>JAJFKW010000006.1 GCA_021773015.1 Woeseia sp. | reverse complement strand
CCTGATCCAAACCGTCACGAGGATTAGCGCCATTGAGGGACTGTATTCACTTCACTAAAGATCAATCCGCCCCGACCGACGTGTGCTTGTCGACTGTGCTGGCGGATTGCTCCGCCATAGAGACCAGGAAAGGCCCCCTTTTGGGGGCCTTTTTTTGTGGTGTTCCGAATGTTCTGGTGGTGACCGACAACACCTGATCCAATCTGGCACTAGGATTGACGTCGTTGAGGGTCTGCACTCATTGCACTAAAGATCAATCCGCATCGACCGTTCCCGACCACTAGGTAGGTAATCCGTAGGAGCGGCATCTTGCCGCGATAACTGACGTTTGCCGCACTAAAGATCAATCGGCACCGTGATGGTTCGACGTGTTTAACAATGCGGGCCGATTGGGGCCGATTGGGGCCGATTGGGGCGGATTGGGGCCGATTGCGTGGGCTCCACTGGAGTAGGCGGGCGCATAGCCCGCCGCCGCGGCCACAAGTCCATTGCCGGGGTTGGCGCGCTCACGTATCATCCGTGCCCACAATTCAAAGACTTATTGGCCTTGTCGTGCGGCCTGCAGGGGCAGGCTAATTTGACAGGATCGTCAATCAATGCGTGGCGGAATGCCGCCAGCGCTTTTCCCTCAAAATTGAAGAATCGATGTTACAAAATATTAGAGACAGCTTTACGGGCCCTATCGCAATTGCCGTATTAGGGCTAATCGCCATTCCGTTCATATTTGTAGGCGTTAGCTCGCCCAACATCGGTAGTGGTTATGCCGCGAAGGTCGATGGTCAGGAAATATCGCTGCCGGCATTCGAGAACGCTTGGCAGCAGCAGATTCAACAGGCACCGGAGCTGCTCGACTATCCGGCAAGTATCCTGAATTCGGCACGCCGGCAAATTCTCGACCAGATGGTCCGCGAAACCTTGGTCAACAACTATATCGAATCAAGCGGCATGCGGGCAGGCGATACGATGGTTACCGACGTGATTCAGCGAGATCCCACGTTTCAGGATGGCAGCGTATTTTCAAAACAGAAATACTTGGATGCCTTGGCGGCCCAGGGCCGCTCGCCAAGAGACTACGAGGCGCAAGTGAATCAGGCGCTGCGACAATTCCAACTGCAACAAGCAGTGGGTGCGACTGCTTTCGTCACACCTTATGAATATCGGCGCTACCTGAATTTGTATGGGGAACAACGTCAAGTCGACGTTGCGACACTCGACTTCGCGGCGCTGCAAGAGTCGATTGAGATCAGCGAACAGGATGTCGTCGACTTTTACGAATCGCGTGAAGGTGAGTTCGTGACTGACGAAACCGCTGACCTTGAATACATTGAAATTCGCCGTGACGAAGTCGCAAGTAATGCCGAAATTAGTGCGGAAGAACTGCAGCAATATTACGAAGAGTCCGGCAATCGTTATCTACAAGATGAGGAACGCCAGGCGCGACATATTCTTATTTTGTTTGGCGACGACGAAACTGCAGCCAACGAGCAAGCTACGGCGTTAGTGGCACGCGTTAAAGCTGGTGAACCGTTTGCAGACCTTGCGAAGCAGTATTCCAAAGATGGCGGCACCTCTAACATTGGTGGCGACCTCGGGCTCGTGCCGCAATCACAAATGCCGGATGCACTGGGTGATGCCGTATTTTCAATGCGTGAAGGCGAAATTCGCGGTCCCGTGAAAAGTGATTTTGGATTTCACGTCGTGCAATTAGACTCCATTGTGGAAGGTGGTCCGTTGCCATTGGAACAAGTGCGCGCGGAGTTGGAACGCGAGTTGCGCGATCGTAAAGCCGATACGGCGATTCTCGGTTTGGTTACAGATGTTTCCGAGGCAATTTTCGAGTCTCTTGAACTTTCAGCGATTGCGGAAAAGGTCGGTTTGGAACTTAAAACAGCAACTGAATTTGCAAGGACAGGTGGTGCGCCATTCGGCACGAACCAAGCCGCCATTAATGCCGTGTTCGATCCGAATGTTTTGACTGACGGCCAGATCACAGACATCGTCGAGCTGGATGCGAATAGATCTGTGGTATTGCGAGTCGCGAAATACCACCCGGCAGAACAGCGCCCGCTAGAGGATGTGAAAGAGCAGATTTCCGGAGCGTTGAAACTCGCGCGCGGTCAGGAGTTGGTCAGCGCAAAACAAGAAACGCTGCGTTCGCTGATTGCGGACGGCCAGGATGTCGCAACTGCGGCGGCCGAAGTTGGTGCGGCGGCAGCACCCACAACTGTCGTAAACCGGTCGGATGAGAATCTGGATGCGCGTTTGATTGGCGAAATTTTTCAGGCAACGAAACCGGTGGCCGGTAAACCAACGGTCGGGACGGCAATTTTATCAAGCGGTAACTATGCCGTATTCAGCGTGCTGGCATCTGTACCCGGCCGGCCCGAATCTATTCCATTGGCAGAACGTGACGCACGAAAGACGCAACTTGCAAACCAATCGGGTGGCGCAGACTTTGCCGCTTTCATCAATCAGCTTGAGAATAATGCGGAAATCGTGACCAGCGACGCCGTCAATCTGGATACAGACGCGTTCGAGTAGCTCGACAGGATTCGACAAAATAATAAACAGACTCTTCGAATGACGTAAGTCAGCCTAACGGCGGGGATAATAACGATGAAAAAGATCGCATTACACTGGCAAATCTTGGGTGCGATCGTTGTCGCGGGCTTCGTTGGATACATTGTCAACGCGAAGGGTGGCAATGACCCGATGTCGCTAGGCATTGGTGATGTGAGTTTTATCACCATGTTCAAATTCATCGGCACAATCTTTCTGAATGGTCTGAAGATGATCATCGTGCCGTTGATCACTTCGTCCATCATCATCGGCATGGCAGGCATTGGGTCCGGTGGTAATCTAGGCAAACTCGGTGGCCGAACTTTGCTTTTTTATGGCGCCACAACCCTTGCTGCCATTTTGGTAGGCCTCGTTCTGATTAACATCGTTGAGCCGGGAATCGTTGACGGTGTTCCCGCCCGTGACGCGATGTCTCTTTCTGCATCGGCCGAAGAAGTCGACAATGTTGTGGGTGGAAAAGGCGCCGGCGATGTTGCTGAAGTTTTTCTCCGCATGGTACCGGCAAACATAGTAAAAGCTGCTAGCGAAGGGCAGATGCTAGGCTTGATATTTTTTGCAATCTTGTTTGGTTATTTTATGACAAGAGTCGGGCACGAATTGTCCGAAACTTTATTTCGATTTTGGGACGGCGTGTTCAACGTCATGATGATGATGACCGAATGGATAATGAAGTTTGCGCCAATCGGTGTGTTTGGTTTGGTCGCGGCGGTAGTGGCGGAAACAGGCCTAAGCGCTGCAGGTCCACTCGCCGTATTTGCGATAACAGTCATAGCGGCACTTGGAATTCACATCCTGGTAACCCTGCCAGCGTTATTGAGTTTCGTTGGCGGCATCAGCCCCTACAAAATGTTTCCGGCAATGGCGCCGGCCATGTTGACCGCGTTTTCCACTGCATCGTCATCCGCGACCTTGCCGGTTACGTTGGAGTGCGTTGAAGAAAACGTCGGGGTCTCCAAGGAAGTTTCGAGCTTCGTATTGCCACTGGGCGCTACCGTGAATATGAACGGTACTGCGCTTTACGAGTGCGCTGCCGCAATGTTTTTGGCACAGGCCTACGGCCTCGATTTACCGTTTACAGTGCAATTCATTATCGTAGTCACCGCTTTGGTGACATCTATCGGTGTTGCCGGAGTACCGTCCGCTTCACTGGTTGCTATTGCTGTGATCTTAGCCGCGATCGGCTTACCCGTCGAAGGTATCGCCTATCTGATGGTATTCGATCGCATATTGGACATGGCAAGAACGGCAACCAACGTGTTTGGCGACTCCTGTTGCGCGGTCATCGTTGCAAGATTGTCTGGCGAGGAGACAAAACTTGCTGCATCACCGAAGAGATAATTCTACAGTCCGTTGAGTGGTGGGTGATATTGATGCCCTAAGCGTTCGACCCGATGACGCAATTAGATCCTGTTGACTGTGCTGACATTGACTGTAAATTTGCATTGCCCGTATATACTGCAAAGAAACATATCTTATTGCGAACTACGCCGATTTCTCCAGCTAAGTTCGAATCTTGCATACTCGTCAACAATTAGGGAATGATCTTGAATGCGGCAACCGGCAGCAACAGGAGAGGTTGATCGTCCGGGCCTGCTAACATCGATGAGAACATGATTTATGCTCCCGCGGAGTCATGTTTCTCACGCTTTCCGCGGGAATGATCACAAGGCGTTGCGGCGAGCACACGTAGATGACAATAGTTCGAAACTGCCACTAAAATGAAATACAAATTCGTTGCGATGTCGATGGTTACGCTATTGCTGAACTCGGCCTGCGCGCTCACGGATCACACAGTGGTCACAGTAAAGGCGATTGAACTGGTTGAGCGCCAGCGGTTGGGTGAGTTTATTCCTGCAATCAGGTTAGGAAGGGCTTCGCGCTCCTATGGACAAGATGGGATGATCAAGGTAGATATTGAGGTCGAATATGAATTGCTAAAAAATATTGATCACGGAACTGGCAAAATCATCAGTGTTGACGTCTACTTTTGCGACGAGCCGAAGACGTTATCACAGGTTGGAGGACCGTCTATTTACTCGAAGGGCGAAGATCTGTTCGCAATTTCTGCACCTGGAAGCGAGCTTTCAGCAGAACAGATAAGTCCAGGTGGCAAGCCAGGTTCATTGTATTTTTTCCTCACACCGAAACGGAAAAAAGATATCGAGGTGCCGAGTGGAGATTTCGCTAGAACGAATCAGAAGTTCTATGCGCAATACGACCTTGAAAACGAGCCTATCGATGTTTGCTTCACGCTGCGCCACAGCAATCAGATGATCACCTGGAGGGAAACTAAGCCGGTGACTATCGGAAAATCTGCGATATTGGCTGCGTTTGGAGGCAGCAGTGCGAGAACGCCGGTGGACTGATTCGAATGGTAATCGGCACCAAGTCTGTAGACGTTTGCTCGAAAGACAGTGGGATAGTAATAATGCGACGATGAAAACACTTAAGGCATTCCGTACGGTTCTCAATGGATCCAGCGTGGTGCCGGTATCCCCGATAGGACTTGCATTGCTTGTACCGGACTTTATGCGGAACAATCTATCTTCGACAATGACTAGGTTAATTGCAACGCTCGTTGCCTGCTGCGTTGCCCAAGCCGGTTGTGGCATGGCCACCGCGACACTGGGTAGCCGCCTTCCTTTAGAAGCAATACCGGACTTGCCGGCAAGCTGGGGAGCATATGCCATGCCCAAACCAGTCGAAAATGGTTGTCCAGTTGTTGCGGGTGAGTACCGCATGGAGGCCGATGTCGTTGAAGTCATAGAAACCAGCGTTCAGGAATTCAAAAGCCGAGCGTCTATCTATTTCAACCTTTTTGTTGGGCCTCTTGGGGGAGAAGATGGCGACGTGCGAATGGGCGGTTCGAGTCGAATGCTGTCAATCGACCAGCCGGACGACGACACGCTGGTGCTCCGAGCCGTCGCCCCCGATAACGTTAACGAAGTTTCTTGGCATTTTTCTATTGAGTCTGCCGGGCTGATCTGCGTCGATGGCTTCTTTCAGTTGCCGGTGGAGGAGACCACCGAAACGGTGGAGGGTACGTGGTTAAACGGGCAACAATTTCGTCGGTTTACGACACTTGAAGATGGATCCCTGATCTACTATGAGCAGTTCGGTCCACTTAAGCGGTTGGTTCGTAAGGACCGTTCTTTTACGCATCGCTTCTATCGTTTCCGACCGATGTCGATGCAGAACGATAGTGATTAGCCTGCGTGCGTCGCAACGAATTGGGGGTCAGACCGCACTTTGTACGAGCGATAATGTTGAAAACGCAGAGGAGAATAAGCGGGAAAAAGGTGTCAGGAAAAAGGTGTCAGGTTTATTTTCTCGCGGCGGGAAAAAGGTGTCAGGTTTATTTTGCCGAATTCATTGAATTCAGGATTTGACGGTGAATCAAGAAATGGCAATAGGTGGTCATGTAATCCCCCCATTTTTAGTCGCGTCTGGAAGTAGACATTAAGCTGCTAGTGGCAGCTTTTGAATGGGGGTGATACCTCCGTTGGCCATGTTCGGCCGTTCGTTATTGTAACGCCATAGCCAGCTAGTAGCAGTTTGTTGCGCGTGGTCGATAACGCATGCGACGCAAACGGAAGACTGCTGGTCACCGATGTAATGATTGGCACCATGTAGTCAAGTTACTACTGTATTCGAAGTTGCTGTTTAGCGATCAGCCTTCGTCTAAGTGCATACCAATCGTATTGTAACCGCCGTCAACGTAGAGAATTTCACCGGCAATACCTGCGGCAAGATCTGAGCATAAGAACGCAGCTGCATTACCGACGTCTGCAGGTGTCACGTTTCGACGAATGGGCGCAACCTGTTGAACGTGCGTCAGCATCTTTCGGAATCCGGCTATTCCCGCAGCAGCCAGGGTCTTAATTGGGCCTGCAGATATACCGTTGACCCGGATACCACGCGGCCCGAGATCTGCCGCAAGAAATCGCACATTCGCTTCCAAACTTGCTTTCGCTAAACCCATCACATTGTAGTTTGGCACGGCCTTTGCTGCGCCAAGATACGATAGCGTCAATATGGACGAATCGCGGCCCTGCATCATGGGCAGTGCAGCTTTTGCAAGAGCTGCAAGACTATAGCTGGAAATGTCGTGGGCAATTTGAAAACCCTCACGAGTTACGCTCTCGATGTAGGTTCCCGCCAGTTGATCACGGGGCGCGAAGCCAACGGAATGCACGAGCACGTCGATGCCATCCCAGTCCTTACCAATTGATTCCATCAGCGCATCAATTTCCGAGTCGTGTGCAACGTCCAGCGGATAGGTCAGCGAAGATTCTAACTCGGCCGCCATCTTTTCAACACGCGGCTGTAATTTTTCATTCTGATAGGTAAAGGCGAGATCAGCGCCTTCGCGTCTGAAAGCATGCGCGATGCCATACGCTATTGAACGATTGCTCGCGAGCCCGACGATCAGCGCGCGTTTGCCAGACATGAATCCCATTAGACTTCCCGGTTAGTGGAGGGGCGTAGCCCTAATTATTTTGATGCGCTAGTTTACAGGTATCGGATAATGCGAAAAAGCCCTAACCTGATTGAGGTCATGAGATCGCCCCGTCGCTACGCTCCTCGCGAAGACGAAAAGCTGCGGTCGATGCTTCGCTCATTGGGAAGACGGAATATGCGGCCGATACCGGACATGCCGTCATTGCGAGCGTAGCGAAGCAATCTCCAAAACCGGACACTGGGTTGTCGCCTAAGAGATCGCCACGGCGCTACGCTCCTCGCGAAGACGTTTCTGATGATCGCCGCATTATAATGCTCCTCGAGAACACGCAACGCATCGTCGCGACGGCCGCTAGCTAGATTGTGACGTCACGTCCACATACATCGTGAGCTTCTGGCCCGGCCGCAATATCTTATTCTTGTCGATGTTATTCCAGCGCACTAGGTCGCCAATGGTAATTCGAAACCGATTGGCGATCAGATACAACGAATCGCCATTACGCACGGTGTAGCGCAATTTACGCGTTGTCCCATTGCTACCAACCGTGGTTGGCGGTGCTGCCTTGTTCGTCCAGACAATCAGTTTTTGCCCAATAGAAAGCGTGTCGCGTGGCGCCATGCCATTCCACGCCGCCAAATTTCGCGTTCCAACGTCGTAGCGTCGGCCTATTGTCCAAAAGCTCTCCCCGGACACGACGACATGTTCGACCCGACTGCCAGAACGTTTTCTATTCTGCTTCTTGCTGCGGCGAGCATCGGCGCTTTGACCGTATTCCGTGAGCGGCTTGGTTGCCACCGGAATCATCAGGTAAGCGCCTGCGCGAATCGTATTTCCGCGCAGTTTATTTGCCGCCCGAATAGATGCCAGCGTCGTATTGTATTGCTCGGCTATTTGGGAAATGGCCTCGCCATTCTTGACCTTATGACGCTTCCATCGGACTCGCTCGCCCATCGGTACGGCGGCTAACGCCGCTTGGAAGTCTTCTGCATATTCAATCGGAATGAGTAGCCGATGCGGGCCGCTCGGATCGGTAGCCCAACGATTGAACCCGGCGTTGTAACCGTAGAGCAGGTCCAGATCTAATTCTGCCAATTCCGCGGCGAGTGCCAGATCGAGTTGGCCGCCGATGTCAGCAACCGCGAACTGCTGCTCATAGGCTAAGTCGGGCAACGTTAAGCCATGTTTGGCGGGGTTCCTTACAATGTCCACGAGTGCGATGAGCTTGGGGACGTAACTGCTTGTCTCGCGAGACAATTTCAAATTCCAAAAGTCTGTCGGTTTGGCAGCTTTCGTATTGCGACGAATCGCTTTGCGTACGTTGCCCTCACCCGAATTGTACGACGCGATGGCATGCAGCCAATCGCCATCCATCAATTCGTGCAAATAGTCTAAATACTTCAGTGCTCCATCGGTCGAATCGACGACGTCACGTCTGCCGTCGTACCACCAATTCTGGCGAATGCCAAAACGTCGCGCGGTACCGGGAATGATTTGCCACAGCCCGGCAGCACGGCCATGAGAATACGCAAACGGGTCGTAGGCGCTCTCGACAATAGGTAGCAGCGCGAGCTCCGCTGGCAGGCCTCGCGCCTCAATTTGTTCGAATATATAGGGAAGGTAGCGTTGCGCACGATTAAGTACGCGGGTGAGGTATTCGGGGTGTCGGACGTACCAATTCAGCTCCGCTTGTACTTTGGCATTCATGACAGGCGGCAGCGAAAAACTATCTCTGAGTCGCCCTAGCAAATCATCTTTACGTTGCTCTGCTGTAGTCGTAAATGATTGATAATCCTCCAATTTTATCGATAATGGCTCAGCATCACTGGAGACTGCCTGGTGGGGGCCAAATCTAAGGTTATTCGCATCGGTCGGCGGCATGGCGTCTGCATAGCCAATGCCAAGGCAAAAGACTGCGGCTGCGAACAGGGCGGGTTGTGACGAGTACTTGGATTTTGTGTCAGGCATCGCGCTATCCTACGCAGCAGAAACGATTCTGCAAGTGCCGACAGCACAGTGTTGCGATCGCTTGCGACGACCAAGCGCTCTCAGATTGTTTGCCACGGACAAAACCAAAGGCCGACGTATGCCTTCAGAAATTGAGCGACGCACAAGAATAGCCGGTTGGCTGGAATCGCCGGTGGGCTTGGCCCTATTGCAGACGGAACGCCAATTGGTCGAGGATGCGTTCGATGGCATTTTCGGCGAGGAATGCGTGCAACTCGGGGTGTGGGGGGAGCAGCGGACCTTTTTGAAGTATTCGCGTACGCAACGCTCGAACGTGCTGGCGCTGCCCGGGGACCATGCTGGTGCCAAACCAAACGCAGTCGGCGAATTGCACCGTTTGCCGATTGCAAGCGACTCAGTCGACGTGGTGTTTCTTCCGCATACGCTCGAATACAGCGCCCGACCTCACGCGATCCTGCGTGAAGTTCACAGGGTCTTGCGGTCGGATGGTCATCTCGTGCTTTTGGGCTTCAAGCCGGGCGGTTTGTGGGGTGTTCGGCGATTGATTCCGGGTGCAGCGATGCCGCCCGCGACAGAGCCGTTGATCTCCGATCGGCGCCTTAAAGATTGGCTCAGCCTGCTGGACCTGAGAATCCATGGGCTGACCCGATATTTCTTCCGCTGGCCGCTGCCAGGCAACGGCAGGCCGGTATCAAGTGCTTGGGAACACCGAGGCCAACGCTGGTGGCCGGAATTAGCAGCCTGTTATATGCTGACAGCGCAAAAACGCATGATGACAATGACGCCAATCAAGAAAGCGCCGTGGCGCACCCGACCCAAAGTGGTCGGTGGCTTGGTTAAACCTTCCGCCAGAAATACAGATACCCTTTGAGCAAAACTATCGAGATTTATACGGACGGGGCCTGTAGAGGCAATCCGGGCCCCGGTGGCTGGGGCGTGCTGCTTATCGCGGGCGACAAACGAAAATCGCTATACGGCGGAGATGTTGAGACCACCAATAATCGCATGGAGTTGACCGCCGTGATTGAGGCGTTGAAAGCGCTGAGCGGACGTCAACAGGTCATTCTCCATTCCGATTCCAAATATGTATTGGAAGGAATTAATTCCTGGATTGACGGTTGGAAGCGTCGCGGTTGGAAGACGGCCGCAAAAAAACCGGTAAAAAACCAGGATTTATGGGAATTACTCGATGCCGGCAGAGAACGCCATGACGTTCAATGGAAGTGGGTCAAAGGGCACGCCGGCAATCCCGGGAATGAGGCGGCGGATGCCTTGGCAAATCGAGGCATTGACGAACTTTAGCCGCCCATAATCCGGGTGCAAGCTGATAGACTGCGAAATCTGACATCGGGCGACCAATAAAATATGCGACAAGTTGTTCTAGATACCGAAACCACTGGCCTTTCTACCACTAAAGGCCACCGCATTATCGAAGTGGGGTGCATTGAGCTTGTCAATCGCCGTTTGACGGGCCGCGAATACCACCAATTCATCAATCCGGAGCGCGACATTGACGAAGGGGCGGAGCGGGTTCACGGCATTAGTCGTGGCGATCTCGAGGGACAGCCGGTATTTGCCAATATTGCCGAGGAGTTTCTGGAATTTATACGCGGCAGCCAACTGGTTATTCACAACGCTGATTTCGATGTCGGCTTTCTCAATTATGAATTGCAGCTGATGTCGCACGCAAATCCGATGATTTCGGATCATGCGGATGTATTGGATACGCTGAGCATGGCCCGCAAACTGCACCCGGGCCAGCGCAACAGTTTGGATGCGCTTTGTAAGCGCTACGAGGTCGACGCGTCGCGGCGCGATGTGCACGGAGCGCTGATTGATTCTGAGCTGCTAGCGCGCGTCTATTTGGCTATGACCGGCGGCCAAGCTGCGTTAATGTTGGATTCCGAAGAACTTGCGGACCCTAGCAGTCAAGCTGGCGATCACGAGACCTTACAGCGCGGCGATTCTCATCTTGTCGTTGTCAAAGCGAATGATCAAGAATTGCAGGCACATGACGCTTTGCTGGACCGAATGCGCAATGAAGGCACGTGCCTTTGGCGGAATACTGAATAGAAATATCGTTTTAATAATCATAAAAAGCTGGGCCAAACTCGGCGACAAGCTACAGGACACACTATGACAACCCATACGATGGCGGAAGCGCTGCGCAAGAACTTTCTCGGTCAGTCACCGGCCTGGTACAAAATGACAATAATCGGTTTTCTGATCTCGAATCCGATTTTGTACTTAACGGTCGGACCATTCATTGCGGGTTGGATTTTGGTTCTTGAATTCATCTTTACGCTCGCAATGGCGCTGAAGTGCTATCCG
Source organism: Woeseia sp. (assembly GCA_021773015.1). Taxonomy (GTDB): domain Bacteria; phylum Pseudomonadota; class Gammaproteobacteria; order Steroidobacterales; family Woeseiaceae; genus OFTM247. Next base: position 453,929 of record JAJFKW010000006.1, on the reverse strand, counting down.
TTGCAGCCCGGTGGGTTACTGGCGGTTGAAGCCATTGTCATCGGGATGGCCTCGCCGGAATCCGTGCTTCATCATACCGAGGACAATTTCCCTGTCATTTTGCTGTTGATGTTCATGGTCGCCGGCATATATTTCTTGCGGGAAATGCTTCTATACTCGTTTACGAAAATTCTTTTGGGCGTGCGTTCGAAAGTATTGTTGTCATTTCTGTTTTCATTCACGGCTGCATTTCTTTCGGCATTTTTGGACGCGTTAACGGTAACGGCGGTCGTGATTACCGTAGCGGCAGGTTTTTACGGCGTATACCACAAGGTAGCGTCAGGAAAACACTTCGATCACAGCCACGATGCGGGTTCGGATTCAGAAGTTACTGATTTGCACCGTGACGATTTGGAACAATTCAGAAGTTTTCTTCGCAACCTGATGATGCACGCAGCTGTGGGTACGGCGCTTGGTGGTGTGACTACAATAGTGGGTGAACCACAAAACCTGTTAATTGCCAAAATTATGGACTGGGAATTTGTACCGTTCTTCCTGAAAATGGCACCGATCTCAATGCCGGTGCTCGCCGTTGGGCTCACGACATGCATACTTCTCGAGGTATTCAAGGTATTTGGATACGGCACGCAACTTTCGCCGAAAGTTCGAGACGTGTTGCAAGAATATGATAATGAGATGACGGAGAAGCGCTCAAAACAAGAACGTATGGTCATTGCGGTACAGGGTGTTGTTGCGCTTGTGCTGGTTGTAGCACTTGGCAATCACTTGGCCGAACCTGGAATTATTGGTCTTCTCGTCATTGTTTTGGCGACTGCGTTTAATGGTGTGACAGAGGAGCACCGCCTGGGTCACGCATTTGAGGAAGCGTTACCGTTTACCGCATTGCTGGTTGTGTTTTTTGCCATCGTCGCGGTCATCGAGCATCAAGGATTATTTAGTCCGGTCATCGACTGGGTAATGACGTATGAAGGAAAAACCCAGACTGCCCTGTTCTTTGCTGCAAATGGTTTGCTTTCGATGATCAGCGACAACGTTTTTGTGGCCACCGTGTATATCACCGAAGTGGAGAAAATATTTGAGAGCGGTGCTATCACGCGCGAGCAATTTGAGGCGCTGGCGGTGGCCATTAACACGGGAACGAATATTCCCAGTGTCGCAACACCAAATGGCCAGGCAGCGTTCTTGTTCCTTTTGACCTCCGCCGTCGCGCCGCTCATTCGATTGTCATACGGACGAATGGTCTACATGGCGTTGCCTTATACGATAACCATGAGCATTGCAGGCATGTTGGCGCTTTGGTACCTGACCTGAATAGTTCCGTCATAGCCGACGACGCATGGCCGCCGGTACAACTTAACAGTAACAAGTGTGCTTTGGTTCAGCGATTACCGGTGATCGGTATGCTATTTAGGGCGGCTGGACTATAGAGTGTCGGAATATCATGACTTTTGAGCTAGCCAAAATACACGTATTTTCCTTGGTAGAGTCTTGTGCCATTTAATTTGACGGATATTAAGATAGGTGTCGTTGGGCTCGGCTATGTCGGTCTGCCTTTGGCCGTCGAGTTTAGCCGCAAATATCCAACCGTTGGCTTTGATATCAACGCGGAGCGAATTGCGGAGTTGGCAGCAGGTACGGATTTGACTCTAGAGGTTTCCGACGAAGAACTTGCGAGCGTAGATCGTCTAAGTTTTGCATCAGATGCTAATGATCTTGCCGACTGCAATTTCTACATCGTCACAGTACCGACGCCGATCGGTGATGGTAACCGCCCGCTACTAACGCCGCTGAAGTCAGCGAGTCGTACGGTCGGTAAGGTGCTGAGTCAAAACGACATTGTAGTATACGAATCGACGGTCTATCCGGGTGCGACAGAAGAATTCTGTGTGCCATTTCTGGAGCAGGAATCCGGCTTGAGGATGAATCAAGGCTTCTTCGTTGGATACAGCCCGGAACGTATCAACCCCGGTGACAAAAAACACCGGTTGCCGAGCATCATGAAAGTGACTTCGGGATCAACACAGGAAGTAGCAGACTATGTCGATACCGTATATGCATCTATCATCACAGCCGGAACGCACAAAGCGTCGAGCATAAAAGTTGCCGAAGCCGCAAAAGTTATTGAAAACACACAGCGGGATGTCAACATAGCGCTGGTTAATGAATTGGCAATGATATTTGAGCGTGTAGGGATTGACACTGAAGAGGTGTTGGAAGCGGCGGGGACCAAGTGGAACTTCTTGCCATTTAGGCCGGGGCTCGTTGGTGGCCATTGTATCGGCATCGATCCGTACTATCTGACCTATAAAGCGCAGCAGTTGGGCTACAATCCGGAAATGATTTTGGCGGGGCGTCGTATCAACGACAACATGTCAATCTACATTGTCTCGCGAATAGTAAAATTGATGCTTGAAAAGTCGATTCACCCAAAGAACGCGAAAGTCCTGGTTCTTGGGCTTGCGTTCAAAGAAAACTGCCCGGACGTAAGAAATACCAAGGTTGTTGACATTGTAAATGAATTGCAAGTATTTGGTGCCGACTGCGACGTCTGCGATCCTTGGGTTGATGCAGATGATGCATTAAGGGAATACGGAATTAGCTTAGTGTTGGATCCGGAGCCGGGCAGTTACGATGTTGTTGTGTTGGCGGTCGCGCACGATCAGTTCGTAGAAAAGGGAGCGGATGGTTTGCGAGCCTTGGGGAAAGAAGGATGCCTGATGTATGACATCAAATATGTACTTCCGGCAGGAGCGTCAGATGATCGATTGTAGTGAGAACATGGCGGTGGTCAAAAAATGAAAATTCTCGTTACCGGAGCAGCTGGGTTTATCGGCTTTCACACCTCGGTGAAATTGCTCGAGCGCGGCGAGGAGGTTGTCGGGCTCGATAACTTCAACGACTACTACGACGTGACACTCAAAAATTCTCGAGCGGCGATTCTAGACGCGTACGAGAATTTCAAGATGGTTAGAATTGATCTTCAAGACCGCGAAAAGATGGAACAATTATTTGCAGATGAGTCGTTCGAAAAAGTCGTCCATCTTGCCGCTCAAGCTGGCGTGCGATATTCGATTGAAAATCCGCATAGTTATATCGAAAGCAATATCGTTGGCACCTTGCACATACTAGAAGGATGCAGGCACAACGAGGTCCAGCATCTCGTGTATGCATCGTCGAGTTCGGTATATGGTGCCAACACGACAATGCCGTTTTCTATTCATCAGAACGTGGATCATCCGTTAGCATTATATGGTGCGACGAAAAAAGCGAATGAACTCATGGCGCACACGTACTCAAATTTGTACGGATTGCCAACGACTGGCCTACGGTTTTTCACCGTCTACGGACCGTATGGTCGTCCAGACATGGCTTTGTTTATGTTTACCCGCAATATCATTGAAGGCAAACCAATCGATGTTTTCAATTACGGCAATCATCGTCGAGACTTTACCTACGTCGACGATATTGTAGAGGGCGTTGTTCGCACCATGGATCATACCGCGCTACCGAACGAAGAATGGGATTCGGCGACACCGGATCCGGGAACTAGTCGCGCACCCTATCGCATCTACAATATCGGTAATCAGCAGCCTGTTGAATTGATGCGCTATATCGAAGTGATTGAAGAGTGTTTGGGTAAGAAGGCGGAGAAAAACCTGCTGCCATTACAGGATGGTGATGTTCCAGATACTTACGCCGACGCTGAGGATCTCAAGCGAGATGTGGGTTACAAACCAGACACTTCAATTGAAGTCGGCATCAAGAATTTTATTGATTGGTATCTGGACTACTACAACGTCGATCTGAAACAAAGTGCCTGAAAAAAAATACTCTGCGCGTTATCCCACTGATTTGCCGGCGTGGCAAAAACTCAAGAAACACTATCGCGAAGACATGCACGGTAAGCCTATCGGCGGTCTGTTTAGCCGCGATAAAAACCGTACGGATCGCTTTTCCGCGCAGGGCGCGGATATCCACCTCGACTATTCCAAGAATTTGCTTTCGGCAAATACAGTCAAGCATCTGTTGGCACTGGCGAAACAGGCGAAAGTAACGGAAGCAGTTGACGGCATGTTTGCCGGCGAGAAAATCAACTCGACGGAAAACCGTTCTGTGTTGCATGTGGCGCTGCGCGCGAAGATATCCGATCAGGTCGCCTTGAATGTCAACGGCGTAATGGATATCTGGAAAGTCTTAACGGCGATGGAGTCATTCGCTGACCGCATTCATGGTGGTGAACTGCGCGGCAGCACCGGTAAGAAGTTAACCAATATCGTGAACATAGGGATCGGCGGTTCGGATCTGGGGCTTGTTATGGCGACGCGCGCGCTGCGACACTATTGGCTCGCGGGAATGCGTTTTTACGAAGTATCGAATGTCGACGGAACGCAATTCGCAGATCTGCAGGAGCAGCTCGATCCCGAAGCTACACTCTTCGTAGTATGTTCGAAGACCTTCACCACCCTAGAGACAATGACCAATGCACAGGCGGCGCGCGAATGGATGAGCGAAAAGCTCGGCGAAGCAGCAATCGCCAGCCATTTCGTTGCCGCGTCCACAAATCACGAGGCGATGGACAAATTCGGTGTTCACCCGGAATTTCGATTTGGATTTTGGGAGTGGGTGGGCGGACGATATTCGATTTGGTCAGCGGTGGGACTTGCGTTGATCCTGATGATTGGCATGGAAAATTTCCGCTCGATGCTGGACGGCGCAAGGCGCATGGATCAGCATTTCCGGCAGTCCACGCATGCTGAAAATATTCCGGTGCTGATGGCGCTTATGGGTGTTTGGTACAACAATTTTGCTGGCGCGAGTAGCCATGCCATTTTGCCTTACGACAATCGCCTGGAGCGATTTCCCGCCTTCCTGCAGCAAATGCAGATGGAAAGCAATGGCAAGTCGGTGCGACTGGACGGCAAACCGGTAAAAACGGAAACTGGCATGGTGATATGGGGTGAAGCAGGGTCTAATGCGCAACACTCTTTTTACCAGTTGCTTCATCAAGGCACGCGAACGGTGCCTGTTGATTTTATTCTTCCTGCCCAATCCTCCGGTGCGACGCAAAAGCAGCAAGACCTCGCAATAGCGAATTGCCTGGCGCAAAGCGAGGCGCTGATGGATGGCTTTTCGCTTGACGAGGCGGGCGGAGATCCGCACCGCGTTCACAGAGGCAGTCGGCCGAGCAGCACGCTGCTAATGCCGGAGCTTTCTCCGTCGACGTTGGGGCAGCTTGTCGCACTCTATGAACACAAAGTGTTCGTAGAAGGGGTGATATGGGGCGTTAATTCATTCGACCAGTGGGGCGTTGAATTGGGCAAGCGTCTAGCAAACGGTCTTATTCCGGCCGCATCGAAGCAGGCTACCTACACTGGCAGCAACCGATCAACCGATGCATTGCTGCGGAAAGTGTCGCAACTAAAAGACTCCTGAATCGGCCAGGAAACAGGTAGAATCCCGCGTCATGCGAAATTGCCGCGTAAATCTGCTTCTTGCCGCTCTTCTCTTGTGCAACCTTGGCTCACGGATTGCTGTGGCAGATCCTTACGCCGCTCCCGGGGAGTTGTTGTTGCGGACGGACATTCAGCTGCTACATGATGCGGGTGTTCTAAATGTCCCCATCAATGCTTGGCCGATATCCTACAGCGATATTGATCGTGCAATCTCTATGTCCGATCTCGGTGATCTCAGCGAGCCGGTCGTTGCAGCTTTGCAGCGAGTTCGGGAGCGAATCAGTTGGGAATCTGCCGCGGATTCGCTGAGGTTCGATTTCGGTGCAAGTGCGGCAGAAAACCCTCGATTTATTCGCTCATTCGAGAATACGCCGAGAGAGTCGGGTGAACTATTTGCCAGATTGAATTGGCTTGGTGAACGATTGGCCGTGAATCTGCAGGTGACAGGTGCTGCAGACCCGTTCGACGACGATGAAGTCAGATTTGATGGTACCTATGTTGGGCTGGTGCTCGGTAATTGGATGATTTCTGCGGGTTGGCAAGAGCGTTGGTGGGGCCCCGGAAACGGTGGAAGTTTGATCCTTGGAACGAATGCGCGGCCATCGCCAGGTATAACTTTCCAGCGGAATAACAGTACCCCTTTTGAGACAAAATGGTTGAGCTGGATCGGTCCGTGGTCGTTTACGACATTCTTCGATTTGTTGGACGATGAGAGGGAAGTCGACGACGCGATTCTTTTTGGGGCGCGATTTTCTATCCAGCCGCTTGACGGTTTGGAAGTGGGGGTTTCTCGAGTGGGCCAGTTGTGTGGAGATGGCCGGATCTGCGATTTGGAGTCGTTTTACAATTTCTTGGTCGGCAACGATAATCGCGGATTGAATATTGATATTGATGACGAACCCGGGAATCAGTTGGCGGGCATCGACATAAGGTGGAGACTGCCGCGTAAGGTACCAATAGCGATATACATGCAATGGATTGGCGAGGATACTCGTTCTGGCAAGCCGCTACCTGGGTCGTGGCTACGGCAAGCGGGCGCCGAATTTTGGGGAGAAATTGGCGGTATGAGCCAGCGCTCCTATTTCGAGGTATCGGACACCATTTGCCGGCTGGGTGGATTCGGTTTTTCTGAAAGCAAGGTCAATTGCGCTTACAATCACGGTGTGTTTCAGAGCGGCTATCGCTTCAACGGACGAGTTATTGGGCACGGAATTGATGGCGATGGGAGGTCCTTTTCAGCGGGCTCAACATTGGTACAATCGTCTGGACATAGTTGGAATGTGCTTTTGCGTCATATGGAAATAAATAGGGTTGGCCCAGATAATATGAGACATTCGATATCTTCGGGGCCCAGTGAAATTACCGACATTCAGATCAGCCATGATCGAACGTCCGCATTCGGTACAATCAAGATTGCCGTCGGATACAGTCGAACTGAAGATGTCGCGCTGACAGAATCAGAGAATGACGTTTCTGCGTTCGTACAATGGAGTTCGCGTTGATTGTATCTAGAAGCCTTGCCGCGTTCATCGTGATGACTGCATTCCATATTGCATGTTTTCAAAATAATGCGTTCGCCCAATCTGTTCCGACCGCCGAGCAGATGCATTTGATCAATCAATTGCCGCCGGCGCAACGGCAGCAAGCGCTAGATGCAATTCGTCAGTTGCAAAGTCGAACGCCGACGGAGCCACGAGATTTCAATTCGAACGAATCACTGACGATCCCGGTCACTCGGCAAAATACCAGTGAAAAGAATGTGCAAGATCTGTTGCCTGAATTGATTGCGAGGCCTAGAAGCAGTCTCGTAGTGACCCTAGAGTATTCTGAAGATCATACTGAAGCTGAAAAAGCTGAGATTGAGCAAGATGCGGCGCTTAGCCGATTAATCGGCAGTCACTTTTTTGAATTGGACGACCGCGGCGTATTGGTGCTTCCAGGCGTAGTAGATGTTTCATTGTTAGGTCTGGAAGATGAAGGTATTGCGCGTAGATTGACTGCAGAAGCAGAACTGTCGGGATTCGAGATATCCGTTGTATTGTTAGCTGTCGAGCCGACAGGTTTCGATGGCCTCAAACCATTTGGCTACGATCTATTTGATCAGAACGAAGTTGGGTTCGACCCGCCGATGGCTGGTCCTGTGCCGCCCGATTATATACTTGGGCCGGGCGACTCCCTACGAGTACAGTTATTCGGAAACGTCAATAATGTCTATGAGGTCAACGTTTCGCGCGACGGAATCGTCAGTTTGCCAGAGTTGGGACCAATGAACGTTACTGGAATCACATTTAGCGAATTCAGAGGCGACCTTAAAAACAGGGTTACGGAATCGTTAATCGGCACACAGGTCAGTGCAACGATTGGTCAGGTGCGGACAATTCGTGTATTCGTTCTCGGAGACGCCAAACGGCCAGGATCATACGTCGTTAGCAGCTTAGCGACCATTAGTAGCGCGCTGTATAGAAGCGGCGGATTGAGCGAAATTGGATCTATGCGCTCAATCGAGCTGAAGCGGCAAGGGACATTAGTTTCAAGATTGGATTTGTATGATTTGCTACTTCGAGGCGACACATCTGGTGACCGACGTCTGCAGTCTGGTGATGTGATATTTGTGCCGCCGATCGGCATCATCATGTCCGTTGACGGCGCAGTCAAGCGACCTGCCATTTATGAATTGGATCGCGGGGCGACTGTGCAAGAAGCTGTGCAACTCGCTGGTGGCTTTCAAGCAGCGGCGTCTCCGGTTTCCGCGACACTCGAACGAATTGATCCGCGAAGAGGCAGGATAGTTCTATCATTGAATCTTGGGTTATCTGTAGATAGAAAGACCGTCGTGTCAACTGGTGACGCATTATTTGTGCCGTCAGTACTTCCGGAAGTAAGCGATGCAATTGAGGTGCATGGCCATGTACAGCGATCGGGCATGCGCCAGCATCGTACAGGCATGCGGTTAGTTGACGTTTTTACATCGAGTCATGATTTACTACCGGGCGCCGACACAGGCTATGTGTTGATACGAAGGGAAAATCTCTCCGATAGATCTGTTAGTGCCATATCTGCCGATGTTGGTGACGCTTGGCAAAATCCCACGGGTCAAAGTAACGTACGGATTCGGCCGCGAGACCGCGTCTATGTATTCAACCTAGCTCTAGGGCGACAGCGGTCTATAGAACCCATTTTGGAGGAGATTCGGCTACAAGCACGGAAGGGCGTGCCTGTTCAGGAAGTCGAAGTATCAGGTTTAGTACGCGCACCCGGGGCGTACCCGCTTGAACCGGGAATGAGAGTGAGCGATTTGTTGCGCGCCGGTGCCGGACTTGCGGAAGGTGCATACGCGATAGAAGCAGAACTGACTCGACAGCAAGTTATTGACGGGACGTTCGTAGAAAAGAAAATTATGCAGGTGAATATTTCAAGTGCGCTAAATGGGGATTTGCTGGCAGACATCGAATTGACCGCGCATGATCATTTATCAATCAATGTAATTCCAGAATGGGACGATAATTGGTCCGTGATCCTAGAGGGGGAAGTCAAATTTCCAGGGGAGTATCAGATTCTTCAGGGCGAAACACTTTCTCAACTGCTTTCACGTGCGGGTGGACTATCCAAACACGCGTTTCCGGAGGGTGCAATATTTCTTCGCGATAGCCTAAAAAAACGGGAGCAAGACCAAAATGAGTTATTGGCCGCGCGAATGGAGGCCGACCTTACATCATTGTCACTAGAGTCCCTAGATACGACCGGTGCGGAAACGCTAAAAACTGGGGAGGCTCTGCTGAAGCAGTTACGAAATACGGAGGCAGTGGGTCGGCTGGTTATTGACGTAGAGACTATTGCTCATGCTGACCAAAAAGACATGTCAAAATTTGACGTGAATTTAAGGGACGGCGACGTCTTAATGGTGCCTACTGCCTCTCAGGAAGTAACCGTAATTGGTGAGGCGCAGCAACCTACATCACATCTTTATAATTCCGGTTTGTCGCGTAACGATTATATCGATTTAAGCGGTGGTTTGACGCGTAGAGCGGACAAGAAGCTAATTTACATTGTCCGTGCGAGTGGCGCCGTAGTTGCGTCAAGAAGATCGAAGTGGTTTGGCAGGGGACATAAACAAGAAATACGCCCAGGGGACACGATTGTCATACCTCTGGAAACTGATCGAATCCGACCGTTGACGTTCTGGACCAACGTCGCGCAAATAGTGTATCAAGGCGCTATTGCAGTTGCCGCAGTCAGAACTTTTGACAACTAGAAAGCCCTAGAAAAAGATGCGTAGGCAAAATTCGACTTAATGCGAGGATAAAGGGAAACGAATAATTTGAAGTCGCCGGTCGATCCCAAACAGCAAGGCTTCAGCCGTTCAAAGCCCGCAGGATTTGTTGTGGCAATTGATGCATTCTCTAATCAGATGGGTTTGCGATTCAGAGATATTGCAACGGTTTTTTTTGGCGCTACAAAATACCCGTTATGGCCGCATCAGTCGGAATTGCATTTCTGGCAGGATTATTGTCATTTACCTTACAGAAAAGATACGAGGCGAGGCAACATATAGGGATTCGTATGAACTGTTCGACGAAGATATTAGAAGCGTTGTACAGGATAACTGAACGGGTGTAATGGCGCTCGTATCAGTTGGAGTAGCCCGGTCGCGGCGGCGAGTTGGGCCAATTCTATATTGCGAAAACTCAATGACCGCGTTCGATCTTGCAAAATCGAGGAAGCGAACCGTAGTATCAAATTTCTGGAGGGCGAGCTTACGGGTGCTTCCTTATTAGAATTGCGGCAAATGTTATTTGGGATGATTGAGTCGCAACTGGACAAGATCATGATTGCAAATGTCAGTCAGGAGTACGCATTTTGCGTTATAGATCCCGCTATTCCACCTGATCTTGATAACTGGATATTTCCAAATCGATTTTTTGTTGATTGCGGTCGGCGGATTGTTCCGCGTTAAGTTCGGTGCAGCGTTGGCATTGTTTTGGGTTCCGCTAATTTTAGGCGTTCGGATTGATGAAGATCACACTCACACACCTGCGCGAAGCTGAGCACTTTTATCATCAGTTAATTTTATCATCAGTTAACGTAGTAAGTCGTTTGTGACAATTTCTCTTGTTCTTACTACACCAAATCCTCTCGTCGCAACGCATGCCATTAATTGTGGCAGTCTGCTAGTATTCGAATGGTGCAGCGAACGGACCTCAGTGGACCGGGACTATACAATATTTGTGCTACAGGCATGGTGAATCGTTTGACCAATAGAAATTCCTCAGTTAAACACCCCGGTTCGACTAACGAACCGAATGACGACGAAGACGAGATCAATCTGAGAAAGTTGTTTGAAGTCTTGTGGGATGGTAAATGGTGGATTTGCGGCGCTACCTTGGTGTCTATCTTGGTTGCCACAGCAATCGCAGTAATGCTGCCAAACGTTTATCGATCAGAGGCTCTACTCGCACCAGCTCAAGAAGAAGGGGCAGGCGGTCTTTCCAGTTTGGCGTCGCAGTACGGAGGCCTGGCATCTCTAACGGGAATTGACCTGGGCAAACGACCGATCCAGAAGACGACGCTGGGAATCGAGACGCTAAAGTCGAGAAAATTTCTTACAGAATTCATCCAGAGACATGGCATTCTTGTGCCGTTATTTGCATCCAAAGGCGTAGATTTGAATTCTGGCGCGCTATTTCTCGATTCCTCAATTTACGATAGCCAACGAGGAATATGGACAAGAAATGTCAGCCCTCCTCGACACGCATCTCCGTCGCAACAAGAAGCGTACGAGGAGCTGTATCGTCTGATTTCAATTCGCGAGGATCGCGATTCCGGCCTAGTAACACTTTCAGTCGAGCATCATTCTCCTTATCTAGCGAAGCAATGGGTAGATTGGCTTGTAGCCGACATCAATCAGGCGATGATGGAACAGGACGTCTCAAAAGCACAACAGACTATCCAGTTCCTGAACAATCAAATAGAACAGACGTCAGTAGCAGACTTGCAGAACGTGTTCTATCGCCTCATCGAGGAGCAAACCAAAACCGTCATGTTAGCGACCGTGTCTGCAGAGTATCTCCTTCGAACTATCGACCCAGCAATCGCTCCCGAGATCGAAGCGCGCCCGCAAAGAGCAGTTATCGTCCTCCTCGGAGCGTTCCTCGGTTTACTGCTCGGAACGTTTGCGTTTTTGTTGATTCGTAATTTTCGACCGAATCGTCAGATGTGAGCTAAGCAATTGGTAGAATTTCATCCCCGCCGTCCGATTTACGTGACAATCTTGAATATTGTTCTTAGGATAATCCTCAGATCCATTAGAAAATTGTGATCATTGGCGTACGCGACGCAGTATTCGAGCTTCGCCGGCATTATCTCGTCAACGTACGTGCGCTCCGGATCGTCGCAATCTGCAAGCAATGAGCTTTCATCCCGATACTCAATTGACGCAAGATCGGTAATTCCGGGGCGGACTGAGAGCACAGTCTTTCGGACTTGCGCTGAATAGAGTTTGACGAATTTCGGGACTTCCGGTCTTGGTCCGACAAGGCTCATGTGCCCGACAAGAACACAATACAATTGTGGCAATTCATCTAACTTGTACTTTCTGAGGAAGTGCCCGGCTCGAGTAATTCGATTGTCCGATTCGACAGTTATCTGAGGACCATTGGTGTCAGCAAGATCTCTCATCGAGCGAAACTTCAAAATTTGAAAATTCTTGCCCCGATACCCTACTCTTTTCTGTCGAAACAAGATCGGACCTGACGAATCGAGTTTCACCCAAATCCCAATAAGCAGAAGCAGGGGCCCGAGGACGATCAAAGCGGAGAGCGACACAACGGCGTCGAAACTGCGCTTTAACACTAGCCCAGAACCGAATGAAGCGCATTGATTACCCTGTCCTGATCCTGATCCGTCATGCGAGTGTACAAGGGCAAAGTAAGCATTCGTTGATACGCGAAGTCGGCGTTCGGGTACATCTCCGGCACCAATTCGTAACTATCTCGCCAATACGGTTGGCGATGTAATGGTACGTAGTGCACGCTCGTGCCTATCCCGCAGTCTGACAGGTGCTGAATGACCTGGTCACGATCGGTCGGCGCCTCGTCCAGCAATCGCACGACGAAAAGATGCCATGCGTGAGTGTCCCCGGCTGGTGCGTCCGCGGGCAAGCGTAATGGCAAATTGCGCAGGCCCTCCATGTACCGGGCCGCCAAATGCCGACGTCGCTCAAGAAATCCGGGCAATTTCGCCAACTGCTGAATACCGATTGCCCCCGCAATGTCAGTCATATTGTATTTGAAGCCAGGAGCAACCACTTCGTAATACCAGGAGGGCTTGTCGCTTGTGAATCTGTCGAAAGCGTCAACGTCGATACCATGCAGACGCATCACTTTTATACGCTGAGCAACTTGTGGGTCGCGCGTTACCACCATTCCTCCTTCACCGGTGGTCATTGACTTGTTAGCGTAGAAGCTGAATACAGCGGCATCGGAATCGAGAGTGCCCACAAGACACTTTCGCCAGGTGGTTGGCAGCGCGTGAGCGGCATCTTCGACGACCTTAATGTCATTTTGTTGCGCAAGATCCAACAAATCATCCATTTCGCACGCGAGGCCGCCGTAATGTACCGGGATGATAGCGCCTGTTCGCTTTGTTATTTTTTTGCGAACCTGATCAATATCAAGGTTCAGTGTCGCGGGATCAATATCGACGAGTCGAACGTCTGCGCCAAGGTATCTAGCGATTTCGGCAGATGCGGTGAACGTAAGCGTCGACGTAATGACCTCATGATCTGACCCGATACCAAGCGCTTCCAGCGCGAGATGCAGGCCGGACGTCGCGGAATTGACCGCAAGGCACTCCAATCCGCCCCCCAAGAACTCTCCGAAGGCCTTCTCGAAACGCTTCACTTTCGGTCCGGTCGTCAACCACCCGGATCGAAGCGTGTCCGCTACTTCATCGACTTCTTCCTCACCAACGTCAGGAAGCGCAAAAGGTAAGAACGGCAAACTCATTTTATGAACCCGATAGCTTTACTAGACATCGTATTTTGGCAGCGGCGCATTGGAAACCACGGCACGGAAGATACTTTCAGTGCGTTCAGCAATCACGTCCCGCGAAAAATGCATTGACACACTGCGACAACGACCACGAATGTCGTCGGATTTCAGTGTCTCGTCGCAAACGAATGCAATCGACTTCGCCAAATCTGAGGCGTCTGTTGGCTCGTATCCGCGACCGACGTCGTCTCGCTCCACAAGAAGCTCGCCTTCGCATCCGCGCGCCACGACGACGGGCAGCCCTGAGGCCAGCGTTTCGTAGATCTTTGATGGCATTGTACCTGGCAACCGGGTAGAAAGCGGAACCAATCCAACATCTGCGGACGCCAGTATGGCGGGAATGTCGCCCTTTGGAAGACGCCCTAGCAACTTGATATTGTCGGTCCCTAGCTCGGCAATAAGGTCGCGAATCCGTTCCCTTTCCGGGCCATCACCTACAATGAATATTTTGACATCATCCCGGTGACGTAGGATGTGCGCGGCGCGTACAACGATATCAAGTCCCTGTGCGACTCCCAACAGCCCGCAATAAACGACGAAAAACTCGCCATCATTAATTCCGAACTGCTTGCGAGTACTTTGACTTCGAAACTCTGGCTTGAACAGTTCTGTATCTACTCCGTTGCTGATAACAGTAGTACGAATCTCTGGAAAGCGCTCAGTGAGTTGGGCAGCAGCTCCTGGATTGGTCACCGCTACCACGTCGGACTTTCGGTAGCTGAATTGTTCGAGCCAAAGCATCAATTTCAGCGGTAGCCCTGGGCCCAGGGAGCCCATCCTCACTAAAATGTCAGGCCAGATATCGGAGACATTCATGACGGTTTTTGCTCGAATTATCTTCCCCAATAGCAAAGCGGACGGTGCCAAAAACAGCGGAGGACTCTCGAAAAGCAATAGATCGGACCGGCCAATCCGCCAGCCACCAAACACTAAGCTGAGGACGCCGAAACTCAGGTAACTAAACAATCTTGGGATGATCTTGGCGGACCGGCTCGGGAACAACGTGGAACGAATCACTTTAATGCCGTTAATTGATTCCAATCGCCATAAACGCCATTTGTAGCCCGGAAAGATGACACCATCGGGATAATTCGGCATGGCAGTTAGAACGACGACGTCGTGTCCTTGTTGTATTAATCGGACGGCAAGCTCATAAAGGCGGGCTTGAGGTGCACCAGTTTCCGGTGGAAAGTATTGAGAATAAATGACGATTCGCATCACACTGTTCTTGCGGAAAACGTGACTTGAAACGGCACAACATCCTCGACCTCACAAACGAGTACATGGGCAGCCAACGATTCCCCGAAAGTTCTGTTCCAAAGGAATTCTTCCAATCGGACCTCCTTCTGGCCATCGAATGTCAACAATACTCGAACGGCTTCCGAATCTGATGCCATCGAAATCAGCAACTCGCCAGCATGGATATGTTCGTCCGACTCAATTCGGCAGTCCGGATGCAAATGCCAATACGACAGCGCCTGATGGCGACCGTCTCCGCTTAGTCGGTCAATTACGCGTATCCCGTCCGGCAACAATCGCACCTCTCTATCGTGAGTCACAGGACCGGGCAGCCAGGAAAATCCATCATGTGCAGCTCGAACTATGCCCAACTGACTATCATTGGAATGGCTGATAATATTTGCGCGCCGCGCAACTCGAAACCCGCCCCAGACGTCGGAAGAATTATGACCATCCATTGTAACGGTGTTGTGAGCCATTGTAGACCGTTCAGCTAGACGGGTTGCACCGGTTTCATACGTCGATATTCCGCGATTGACAAGGACCGACCTACCGCCCACTTCCAGCTCGATTGCCAGCGCTTCCGCATGAGCATGGCCGGGCTGATATGAAGGTTCGGGTGATCCGGTATCCACTATGATTCGAATTCGATCATTTTCCAACACAGCAAATCGTGAATCGCTCAAGGGTCTCGGGTCGCTCTCAATGTGCAAGCGCATGCCATAATCCTTTAGTTCAGCGAGGCACGGCGCCATTCCGGCGACTGAATCGTTGAAGTAGGATGGCGTACCGTCCGTACGCGAAAGCTGCTGGAGCCAACCGGCCATTATCGCAGCCACATTTCGCAAATCGTCTTCTACGCCGCTTTGATAGGATTGGCCAATGTTGACGATATCCATGATGTCTTCCAAGACTACGGCATGGTACATAGGGCTGCGCTCGTAGTGGCCGCCGTCATTAAAGATCTGCTCACGCAACTGTTCTGTCAGCAATCTGCGTGCTTTGTCCAACCATATTTGGCTTTTGTCACAATCGAGCACCAACGAGGCCAGAATCAACGCCTTTATGTTTGCAATCAGATGATTGGCCATCAAGTGGTATTCCAATCGCCGGGACACGAATTCAGCCTGTTGTGCAATACTGCTTAGCATCCCGGCAACTGGCTGATGCCCGAGCAGCAGCCACTTTATCCAGTTGGCGATCCGCCTTGAAGTCGGATACGGCTCCCAACCAACGCCCTCGGCTACCGGATTCTCGACGATCCAGCGTCGAATGAGAGTTTCATGCCACTCGGTGCGATCAAACGCGTCTACGGCAACGAGGTCATCGAAATAGTGTAGATAGTACATCCACAGTCTTGGATATTCGGCGCTATGCCAATCAAGGGGGCGTTCCACATTGAGGAAACGGAATGATTCGGGAGCGATCATTGAGCGTGGTGCCGGGATGAACGTTGCTACTGGCGCGCATACCGGACGAAGTTTCACTGCGTCCGGAGCTAATACCCTTGGTCGCGGCGTTAGCCGGTACCAGAGCAGGTACCAGATTTGCTTTGGCCGCAAATACTGGATTGTTCGAAGAAATCGCAACACGTCAATTCAAATTGGATGCGATCTCTATCGAACTTCGAGCCACTTCCCAAACTTCGTCAACCGGTATTGGAGGCGCGGCTTTTCCGGCAACACAGTCCACGAATTTCCGCGCGCATTCTGTCTGACCCTTGTCTTGGCGCCACAACGACAGGTTTTTTCCGCCACCCCAGGTGCGTAGACGTCGAAAATTGTCTATCTGATAAATCTGGCCGTCGACAAATACGTCAAGTCGCTCTTTTGGAAAGCTTTTGTGGCCGTTAGCAAGATAGTGCACCGTACCGAATGACCCGTTCTCAAACCGTAAAGTAATGCTCGCAATATCGTCTCCTGCGCCGCCGAATCCTGCCAGGGCTATGCCCGTCGAACTAAGAATCGGCGCATCTGCGAGAAACCGGAGCAAATCGATAAAATGGCACGCTTCGCCGATTATCCGGCGGCCGCCGACATCCGCATCTTGCGTCCAGTGATCCTGTGGTATCGAACCGGCATTGACAGTCATAACGAACGTCGGGACGCCACTAGCAGCTGAGATATTCGATTTCAGAGCCGTAACTAGTGGCGAGAATCTACGATTAAATCCGATCATCAACACTGGTTTCTCACTAATCCCATCCCACGTTTGCTGTAATTCGTCTAGCTCAGTCATCGTCAGGCACAATGGCTTTTCGCAGAAGACGCTCTTACCCGCCGATAGCGCATCTGACACGTAGTGCGCATGGGAGTCATGGCGTGTCGCAATGACAACGGCATCCGTATGCGGGTCGTTCAAAATATCCCCTGTTTCGGTCGTCGCAGAGCTAAATCCATGCTTTCTACCTTGGCGAACGGACCGCGTACCGCTTGACGCCGCCAGCATCCGCAAATTGCAACCGGCTTCCTTGAAGGCCGGAATTAGAATGCGGCCGGCGTACGCCCCCGCACCAATGAAGGAAATGCCGACAGACTCCTTTTTGATGTTTCGGCGTGCGAATTCGACGGAGTGTGTAGGCGCTTTATCCTTGCCCACAGTTTGGTTCGGGTATGTAAGCGCGATCCCAAGTACGGATTTATCGTCCGCGAGCAAGTCATACGCTTCCGCAGCGTTTTCGATAGTAAACCGATGAGTCAATAACTCAGCGGTCTTGATCCCTCCGGCCGACATCGTATCTAGTACGGCCTCCATGTTCCGTTGCTCGGTCCATCTGACGAATCCGAAAGGATAGTCCCGGCCTTTCTCTTCGTATTCGGAATCATAGCGCCCTGGTCCATATGAACAGGACACCTGGAAGCTAAGCTCTTTTTCATAAAAGTCGGCGCGTGACAGCTCCAAGCCGGTGACACCAACAAGTATGATTCGGCCGCGCTTACGGCTCATTTGCGCAGCCTGGCTCACCGGGTCATTGCTGCTAGTACTGGCGGTAATCAAGACACCGTCCATTCCTCTGTTTCGCGAAAACGCCATGGCCTTGCCGACAGGATTTTCACCCGAGGATAGGTCCACAACTTCGGCTCCTAAACGCTTAGCCAACGCCACTCGCGAGGCATCATTGTCGATGCCAAGAACTCTACATCCGTTTGCCTGAAGAAGCTGAGCAGTAACAAGTCCGATAAGCCCCATGCCAATTACCGCAAACGACTCCCCGACGGTCGGGTTAGCCAGGCGAAGACCCTGCAGCCCAATCGCACCAAGAACGCCAAATACTGCTTCGTCATCAGAGATTTCATCCGGGACTTTGATGCACAAATTTCTCGGCACCGAAACCCATTCCGCGTGGGGACCATTTGACAATACCCGGTCTCCCACCTCCAGACCGACCACCCCTGCACCGACTTCTTTGACTACACCGACGTTGCAATAGCCCATCGGCAATGGTTCGTCCAGCTTAGAGTGCACCGCTTCGTAGGTCGCGAGTAAACCGTCCGCTCGAATTTTTTCTAGTACCATATTTACTCGGTCGGGCTGCTGGCGTATACGCGAAACCCAGCCGGCACGAGCAAATTCGACTAGCATGCGTTCAGTTCCAGCAGAAATCAGGCTTACGTTTGTGCGGATAAGCACTCGTCCGCGATCAGCATGCGGAACAGGAACATCCTCGACGCGCGTGTCTCCCGACGATAGATCCTGAAATACTTGTTTCATAGATTGATGTCCTTGAGTCACTCTTATTCGAGCTCGTGGTACATTTCGATTAGAGCCGCTGCTTCTCTTTCCCAGTTGTATCTGCCTAGCACGGCTTCACGTCCACGATTACCCATAGCGATGCGCATCTCGGGATCGTCCGCAAGTTTGTCTATTGCTGCTGCTATCGCGTTGGGCTTAGTAGTATCGACGAGAATGCCACAACCGGATTCTCGCACGATTTCGCGCACCTCTACTGCAAAATCCGGAACGATTACCGGCAATCCGGCCAACATATAGTCGAATAATTTGTGCGGTAATGCATTCGTAAAATTATCGTGAACGGGTTGGAACGTAATGAGGCCAATCTGGCATGTGGCCGTGTAGTCTGGCACCTCTTCGTAAGGGATCCAGGGCGTGAATTCAACATGATCTGCGATGCCTCGCCGGACGAGCTCCTCCTTAAATTGCTCTTCCGTGCCATCGCCAAAACGCCCAACTACGGAAAGTCGGACGCGTTCATTCTCAACGTGCGTCAGTGCCTCAAGGAGTTGCGGCCAGCCTCGGCCTCGGTTTATTGCGCCGAGGTGAAGTGCTGTAACGTGGCCATCGTTTCGATGATCGCAAACTCTCGTACTCGCGCCCTCAGTCTCCGAGTAATTTCGAGCCAACACAACTTTGGATGGAAGAGGCGGAAAGTCTTTTTGCACTGATTGCTTCGCAAATACGAGCCGATCGGTGAACGGCAATAGCATCCGAAAGTAGATGCGTACCAGCCCTTCAACAACGGGCCGAACTGGTCGAGCAAACAGCCGTTCGGATACGTTGGTCGAATATACCTCATGCACATCGAACACTACCCGGCACCGGTTTCGCCACTTCAAGAGTACTCCAACTATCCATGACTCGATCTCGTTGCAGTGGTAGACGTCTGCATCAACCCGCTTGCCTAGTCGATACAGAACGCGAAGTTGTCCCAGTCGCCCCAGTACATTTTTCTGGCCCTCGAAGCAAATAAATTTGACCCCATCAATGATCTGACCGTCGACGTCACCGGGGGCAATATGAGTGACGTTGAAACCGGCACCGACCAGAGAGACCGCCTCTTTATAGTGGACTCGCTTGTCCAGTGGTGGGTGTAGCGAAGAGAGAAAACAGATGTGCACGATGATAGGCCTTTAAGGTGTTCGCACGGTATAGCCGAGATCTGGCAAGAGTTCCGCGGCGTGGCGATTGACTCGCTCGATCGTTATTTGGTCGATCATCTCTTCATACACATCGTTGACGTCTGTCTTGATCGGATACCACCGATCTCGGAAACGGCTGCCGAAAGGCAACTGATGGTGCCTGGCCGGCAGCATATCTTCGTCGAAAGACAGTTCGCAATGCTCACAAACCGATCGCAGCGACGTTACCGGGTCGGCGATAAGATCCTCGAATCGCATTATCATAAATCGAAAACTGTGTCTTGCAGCGTCCGCCATTGCCGCTCGCATGGTGTTGGCGTAATGCTCGGCGCAGATATCGATTCGGTCTGCATAGGAAAGTACCTCAGCAAGCCGTTTCATGTCGGCCGCCTTGCCATTTGCAGCACGAAATACGGAGACGTACGGGTCTCTGGGTACGAGAACAAACACGGGGTCATATTCTTTCAACAGCGCCCATATCAGACCCGCGCGCACTGAATAAGATTGACTCTTGTCAATAAATCTTGCCTGGTCGACTTTCCGCGCATGGCGCCGCAGGTTGCTGCGGACAATGCGTTCTAATGTTCGAGCCAACTTGGGTGAGGCATTCTCCGCATTTTTGCGATAGGCGCCAAACAAATCTCTGGCGGCAAACGTCCAGCTGCGGGGAGCTGTCAGGATAGGGTGATGTGGCGCTTTGAATCGAAGGCCCGTCAACTCTGCGGGAAGCACGAGACCGAACACGTTTTGCAATTCATCTGCAGACGTCCAGTAATTCGAATTGCCTGCAGCGGAGACCACATCATCATGGCGACGTAGCATGCGTGACAATAAAGTAAGGCCACCGCCTTGGGTACCGAGCAGGAAAATTGGGCGATCGATCGGCGTCGTTGAATCTGGCAAGAATGTGCGGGGGTCAAATAGCCACGAGTACGACCGTACAACGTAGGTCAAGCGTTCCGGGAGATTCGATATTGAAACCAACATTCACTGCCTAGGCGTCTTTCTTGCGAAAAGTGTACCCGCGATCGTCGATCGCAATCATTTCAAATCCAATTTGTTCCATTAGCTCAGGATACCCCAGGCTCGTCGATGCCAGAGAGATATATTTGAGCCCCTGGTCTATCAAACCCGCCATCCCGTCAATGATATGGGGCTCCGCACCATTGGTCGTCAAGCTGACAAGGCGCGGCACCGACATTCCCAAGTCACTGAGAATCTTGTCCAACGTATCCACAGGAACCGTCAGTAACGAGTAATTTCGGTCATCAATCAATGACTGATCGATATCCTTGGCGTCGACCAATACGTTTGCCGCCGGGTGACTGGGACTCGAAAGAAAATTCAACTCGCCAGGTTCGGACCAAAGGCCCTTTTCCACCAAAATTACAGTGTCGCCAAGGCCGTTGCGATCGATAAACTCCTTAATCATCGCACAGTTGCCCGGGTCGGGCTCGATAATCACCGCCTTGCCGTCTCCAACAAGTTTCGCGAAGTGAATTGCGCGAGATCGGCCAGCTGACAACAAATCTCTTGGTGCGCCTGCCTGAACGACAATATCTCCGTTTCGAATTACGCTGTAAGGAAATTTCTTGCGCCGCAACATACTTCCGACGCCGTACTTAACGCCGTATGGAAGCAACGATACCGCACCGTTCATGATGGTTCTGAGCATGTCGAATGCCGAAGTTGGCAAAGCGTACTTGATTCGCTTCCCCATGCCACGGTGATTTTTGGTCGTATTTGTCTCAGTCATATTTGTAAGTACTGTCTATGCCGTCGGCAGTTAGGATTTGAGTGGAAATCGGGGCAGATCATTTATTGACGATTCGTGCCCCTGGCGCTGGAAACCCTGAACACCAGATTCCACAGCAGCAGCAGCAGGATCAGAGGCAAAATGGTCTCCGTCATTAGAATCGTGTGGTAATTCGCCCAGCTAAAACGGAATGCACCATACAGCAAAAGCGCATACAGGGCTATGTGTACAGGGGACTTGTTTTTGACATGATAAAACCAGTTTTCAACTACTTTAAACAACGCCGCCGCAAACAGAACGCCAACGACCAATACAGTCCAGCCGCCCTGTCCATAAAAGTTGCCAATAGCGGTTGGTGGAGCATTGTTGAAAGGGTCCTGCCCTTTGTAGACCGCAATTGCTTCGCTCATATCAAAATATGGCAAACCAAAGAGACTGGTGAAGAGCTTGATGTCGGTGAAGAAAGTAAAATTCCAATAGTAAGTGAACGCTTCAAATGCGGTGTATGAGTTAATTGCCGGTTTGTATACCAAGCGTAAGAATACATGAGAAATCATGTAGCCCAATCCTGTGCCTTCCGAAAGTGTAAATACAAACACAAGAACCGGATAACCAACCATCAATAGACTGAATACCCCGAAAAGTAGCCAGATTCGCCTCTTCTTTTTGGCTGTCGCCTTTTTGTCAATCTGCTGGACCCTATGAATTCTAGAGCCTTCGACCTCTTGTTTTTTCATTAACAGGATAATCGAGGCCAGAAGGAACAGCATTGCTACTGTTGTCTTGTCCATCGCCCACGCGTTGTAAAGAATTGCGATGGTCATTGCGGGAATACAAGCAAGCTTGGCTACGGTCGAACGAAAATACCCCAAACCGATCATCGAAATCAGGAACAAAAACGGCATGAAAAACACAATTCCCATACCAAAAATCCGACCCAGCGCACCGGCATCGCCCTCTCTGCGAGCAAGTTGAGCATCGACGCCACCGCCAATCTTGCCGGTTACAAGCTTGAGCAACGGGCTGGATGGAACTTGACTGACATAAAACAGAAAAAGTAGCAGGCAGAAACCTGAAAGTAGCAAGAGAAAAACCCAGATTGCACGTCGCGTTTCGATATTGTCCGCAACAGCAGATCGATGAAATCGTTGTTGGTGCCGATTTTGTGCGGGCAGTACTGCATGACCCAACATTCCTCCGATCGGTATCAACAATGCGGTGAGCGCACACGCTACGAAATAGGTAGGAGCCGCGATCGCGCTCGGATCGGAAAGAAGGAAAATTGAGGCACCAAGTTGCTGAATTATGTGGCACACATACATAACCAGGATTACATTCAGACTAAATACTTCCTGGAGCCTGAAATAGACAACCATCAAAACGACCGACAGGATGAGCGCCGGAATAGTGAACAACCAGTGTAAAACAGTCACGTTGACGTCTAGCCGGGTTTGCGACGCGCGAGCACGACAACTACCGCGGCAGAATAGAAGTAGTAGGCAAAAAACATATGCGACATAGCATTCGTGATTGAGGTAAGAGTCACGGGACCCAGCAGACGACTACTAATCAGTAGTGTAGCGATAGCACAAACAAGAAAGACTAGATTGAAAGGAAACGTATATCGGATCTCAATGTGATTGCGCAAAGCATAAAATACGCCAATTGCAGGCAGGAATAAGACGAGTTTGTCGACGATTGATAGTATATGCGCGGATGAATTGGGTAACCACCATGCTAGTGCAATGTCGCCGGCCCCAAAATATAGAGCAACGAAAAGCCAGGAAACGACAAATACTATGCCCGCAAACTTCAAAATGAGTTGTTCTTCCCTATGCTGATTGTACCGGTATGAATTGGCTCTTAATGCCAGCACACGCGCAACGGGTAAAACCAGAGATTGAGCGACTCGTACAACAATTAGCGCAACAATCAAGTAACCAGCTTGTTCGGACTGCCCTCTCAATAACCATGGTCCCAAAACCATAGTTGCAAGGTCCGCAAAGGCCGTAAGCGCCCTCGTGTATCCGTAGCGTGTGATACTGCGTTCGAGACGCCATCGGTTGGCAAACAGCGCGTTGCGGCCATTGGTCATCGACGCGAAAGACCATATGGCCAAGAGGGAAGCGGCAAGCGTCAGACCGGAAAGTATGAATACGATTGAAGTGCCAGGCAGATGCCCCGCCCAAATCAGGCACACAATAAATAAAAGGCTTCCGTTCATCCAGTCGATCAGATTTGCGCGGACAAACCGAAACTCAGCCTGCCACGAAGAGGTCGCCATAAAGCCCAGGGCGATGCCCGCGACGTAAATGCCAAACCCCCATGCCAGAGATTTCTCCGGACGTCCGAACAGCAGGTTTGCTAGTGAATCGTCAATGAGAAGGCACAGAGTGACGAAGACCGTGCTCGCGACAGCCACCCAGCGGACCATGACGCCCCATAGCTCAAGTCGTTCCGCTTGTCGCTCGTCAGCGACATAAAATTTCTGCAGGCTCTGAGAGAGGCCCAATTGGACCAAGTTGCTCCACAGCGCGCCTTGACGACGTAGCAACAGTATCAGGCCCATGACTTGCGCAGTCAGCACAGCATCCGCCAGTCGGATGCTGACGAGCACCGACGCACTTTTTATCAAAGTAAAGGCGAGGTTGGCCGAGATCTGATGCCGTGGCGATTCGTCCATGTTGGCTACAGTCCTTGTTGCCAGGCAAGGAAATTATAAATGACCCAAAGCTGAAACGCCTCGTTACCCGTACGCAATCCGTGCCGGAGGTGATGTTCAATCGCCTTCCGATCGAACAGCTGATCAGCAGTACCACGATTGGAGCCGAGTAAATCCATAAGCGCGTCGCCGAGCTGCCCCTTGAACCACTGCTGAATCGGTACACCAAAACCTGTCTTCGGCTTGTAAACATCTCTCGCATCTACCAGTTTGGCCGCAAAGCGTTTCACAGGTTCTTTCGACACTCCATCCCGAAGCTTGTATGCATCGGGGACACGCATTGCAAAATCCATGAGATCCCTGTCGAGGAAGGGCACTCGAATTTCCACTGAATTGGCCATGGACATTTTGTCGGCCCGCATTAGCAACAATTCAGGCAATCTCAGCTGCAGCTCAATATACGTCAACACCTGCAAGAAACTTGCGTCGGGCCTATCCTTCAAAATTTGCTCATAATACGGAGCAACTGCATTGAATGAGTCTGCGCTTGCCATCGCATGGCGAAGCTCCGGACTCAGCATTTTCTGTTTTTCCAATTCGTAGTAAGCTACCGCCGACGACATGAAGAACTGTTGTCCCTTGCCACGACGAGCCAGGACGTCCCGAATCTTGCGATGTCTCGGAGAACTACTTACCGCCAGCGAACTGGCAGCGAAAGAACTCACCCATCTTGGCAGTTTCGATAGCGGCTGCCATAGCGTTTCGTTGTGCCGGATGAATCTTCTGTAATTCTTGTAACCGCAAAATAGTTCATCGGCTCCTTCGCCCGCGTGCAGTACCGTCACGCCGTGCTCCTTGGCCAATTTCGTTACGAAATACAGCGGTACAGCAACCGGGTCAGAAATCGGCTCATCCTGGTAGTGCCCCACGTCCAGAGCCGTACGCAGAAGGTCATCATCGCTTATGTAAATTTCGTGATGCTCGCTGCCAATTCGATTCGCCATGGTTTTTGCGAAACCGGCATCATCATGGAATTTCCCAGCGTTAGACATACCGACCGTGAAAGTCTTAACTTTTTCCGGTGCTATCAACTTGCTGAATGCGCAGAGATTTAACGTTGAATCGACGCCACCTGAAAACAGAACGCCAACTGGCACGTCTGCCATCAATCTCTTTTTCACCGACCTCGAAAAGATGGCCTCAAGTTCTTCGTCATATGCGCCAAAGTTTTGTCTTTGTTCTTGTTCAATATTTGGCAGCGGCAGCCAGTATTTCTGAGTCTCCGACCGTTGCATTTCAACTCGGCTAATTGTAAGGCTGCTTGCCGCAGGGAGTTTATAAATGCCTTCAATCAGAGTGGTTGGCGGAGGAGCCACCAAAAAGGTCAAGTAGTGGTAGAAAGATTCGTTGTCCAGACTTTTGTTTATGCCCGGATACTTGAGCAATGCTTTTATTTCAGACGCGAAGATGAACCGCCCGTCAACGTACGAATAGTAAACAGGCTTAACGCCAGCTCTGTCACGAACCACCAATAACTGCTGTTTATCAGAGTCCCACAGTCCTATTCCGAAATCGCCGTCGAGAAACTCAAAGAATCGATCGCCGTGTTCTCGATACAGATACAGAATGGCTTCGGTGTCGGTATTGGAGCGAAACCTGTACCCTTTCGACTCCAGGTCGCGACGCAAATTTGGGTAGTTGTAGATTTCGCCGTTGAACGTAATCCAAACCCTTTGATCTTCAGTTGCCATCGGTTGACGGCCTGCATCGGAGAGATCAAGAATTGACAATCGACGATGCGCGAGGCCGCATTGTCCGTCCTGCTGAATCCAGAATCCTGCGCCGTCGGGGCCGCGGTGAGCCATCGAACCACTCATACTTTCAAGAACTGCCGGCTCCACAGGCCTGCTGTTCTGCAGATTGATGATACCCGCAATGCCACACATGCTATAAGCTTAGTTCTTAAGTTGAGTCGTTCAAAATTGTCTGCGCGATGCGAGTTGCAGCCAGCCCTGCCCGAGCATCGGCGCCTTTGACTGGAAATTCGATTCCCCGTACAGCAGCCGAGAATTCACGCAAGCAGTCCCGCTGGCCTTTGTCGCCACGTCGAGGTTTTGACTTTTGATTGCCACCCCAGATCTCTAGCTTATTGTAGTCGTTTAGAATCGCCGACCTACCGTTTCCGAACGCTTCGAAGTACTCCTTGCCCATTCGTTTGTCGCCAAGTGACGTGTAAAGCACATTAGCATTGGAGCCGTCCGTGTAGCGCAGTAGAACGCTAGCGTTCGCGTTTGTACTGTTTATCGTTCCAATCATGTTAGCCGCAACATTCTTGGGCTCTGCGCCCATGAACCAGTTCGCAAGATCAAAAAAATGAACTCCTTCGCCTAGCAGCCGGCCGCCTTCTTCGGGCGTATTACTCCAGTCGTTCTTGATTGCTCCGACGTTGACACGCGCGAACAATACACGAATGCCTTCCGGGCCAATGACGTCGCGAAGCGCATGTATGTAGGGCGAAAATCGGCGATTGAAACCTACTCGCACTATGAGTCCGGAGCGGTCGGCAGCAGCAACGATATCTTCTGCATCTGCAACAGTCGTTGCCATAGGTTTCTCGACAAACACGTGTTTGCCCGCTTCAATAGCTTCTATCGCAAACTTGGCGTGTGTAGCATGACGAGTGGCGATCATGACCGCATCAATCTCGGGATCGTCGAGAATTCGACGGTAGTCGCTGGCTGTTGTGGGCACATCGAACCGTTTCGCAGCCGCCGCTGCCGTAGCACCAGATCTGCTAACCAACGCACGAACCAAGAATTCGTCGCCCATATCCTTCAACAACGGAAGATGCATGCCGGTCACATAACCGCCGGCCCCAATTATTCCAAGCCGCACAGGCCCATTACCCCGCTCGCCAATGGCTACTGCGCTCGTCAGACTTCTATCGATACGGGTCCCTTCAGCCGCTGCCTTTACCGAGTTCGTGCAGTTTGTCGGGTCTCCGTAGTCGAGTAGCACTCCCAGTACTCGCGAATCACCACCCTTTATTTTGGCGTAGGCATTAACAACGTCATCGATTGGGAATCGATCGCTTATCAGGTCACTGAGATCCAGCGCCCCAGTACCTAGAAGCCACAGAAAATGCTCCAGATTGCGGCCTTCACTCCAGCGAACGTGGTCAAGGTCATAGTCGACACCGTCGATTTCATAGGCTACGTCATAACGCCCTTTCCCGTAGGAGCACGACATCCTAACGTCGAGCTCCTTCGCGTACATTTTCTTGCGTTGCAAGGCAAGGCCAACATCTCCGACGATCGACACTCGACCAGCTCTGCGACAAATGTCGAATGCGAGATTGACGGGCTCGTCACTATCCGATGCAGCGCAAACAATAACTCCATCCAGCCCGATTCCGTCCGTTAGATCCAACACATGAGCCTCGCTATCGAGTTTGTCAAGCGCCCAAGCCTCTGTGTTGGCGAATTTTCGGGCAATTGCGGCCCTCTCCTCCGAGAGGTCCAACCCGTACGCGCGATACCCCATCGATGCGAGTAAACGCAATGAGATTTGCCCGATCAAACCGAGTCCAACGACACCAACCCGCTCTCCGGCCGTGAGCTCCAGACGCCGGATTCCTTGCATGGCAATGCATGCCAGAGCTGCAAACGCCGCCTGATCCAGCTGAGCGCCTTCAGGTATGCGAGCTGCCAGATTTCGCGGCACTACCACGAACTCCGAGTGAGATGCGAATCCGGTGCCCATGCATGCCACGGAATCTCCGACTCGAAACGGCATGTCGGCGTCCGACACATCGACCACTGTGCCAACGGAACTGTAGCCGAGCGCTGTGAAATCTGAGAGTTTGTTTCGCACAACGTTTACCGTTTGGCGTATCCCATGTGCCTCGGCCATAGCCCAAACCTGACCCATACGGTCGCGTGACGAAAGCGCTTTCTCATACAAACCCATCAAACCGGTATGCTTGGTAATGGCTGCACCTTCGGTACCGCTACTTATTAGAGAGTAGTGATTGCGAACGAGTATTGAATTGTTCAGTTTGCCTGGGACAGGTGCGTCGAGGAGCGCTATGCCACCATTACCGGTGAGGAAAACTTGCTTCATGATTTGGTCGTTTCTCTGTCAATAGGTCCTGACTGCCGGCGGAATAAATCCAGTCCGAGAACCGAGTTTCCAGAAGTGTCTTTATTAATCACCAGCGTTTTCGCCGGCTCAATGCGTCCAAAGCCAGGGCAGACGTGATCGTCACGCAGAAAAGCGTCACAACTTTCGCTCCAACGCACGACAATCGTATCAGTTGGTGACTTTATGTGTACTTCGTTGCCTTCTAGCACTGGATCAAGTTTTGGCGAAAAATGCAGAAATCTTGAAGTTGTGTGTTGGCCAGTTGAAGATATTTCATCATTGCAGCGAAGCGCACCACTTGCCAAGTCAAAGACGATTTGTCGATGGTGCAAGACAGGATCAGTGAGACATTGATACCCCGTGTGCCCAGCTTCTATCGACACGATTTCATCAGCAAAATTAGAACTGCACACGGCTATCGGCTTTGCACGATTGCCAATACGAAAATTACCAATCAAAGGTGCAATCTCCTCACCGTCAACCTGCAAACCGTTGTGCGACTGAGTACTTCTGAGTCGCGAGTGCAATTCCAGATCGCCGCTGTAAAGATACGTCCCCGGATCGACAACTACTGAATGCCCGCCCAAAAACAGCTCAAAGCTCAAGATGTCATTGTGGCCGTGCCCTCCAAGCCCATTTTGACCTACTTCGCCGACGTCTACAAATAAATAGTGCTGCCTAGTTTTCGCAATGAATACACCGCCGTCGCGAAAATAGCGGTGCCCCGAAAACGAATCATCATCATTGTCGAGCTCTTTCCATTTCGGCAATGCTTTGCTACCAAAAAGCCAGCTCGCCGCATTTGGCATCGGACCTGCTGCGTTTTGTAACTGCGCATCTTCAAAATAGAGTGCCGCAACACCAAGAGCTGGCCTATGGTCACGAGTGTCGTTGTGATCGAACGAGAATACACTCGCATCATCAGTATCACCTATTAGCGGGCAGCGGTTGTCCGGACGCTGAAACCATGCCATATAGTAGGAAGCATGCCTAAGTCGGCCTTCTGCCTCATCACTGAGTGTGCGCCCTGTCCGTCTGAGCACTGTGGCTGCCAATAAGTACAACTCCAGTACCAGCCGATGGTAGGCAGTCGACTTTTCAAAATTAACACCGTCCGGTAGGAATTGATGAACAATCTCATATTCGAGCCGATTTGCAGCCAGATTCTTCCATGCCTCGGCACGGACATAGTAACCGGTCAAAGTGTGTCCGAGCAGAAGAAGTGCAACCAATTCCGCCGCAAAATGATTGCCGGCATTGTCAGTAAACTCTAGCGTTCGTTCAATGAACTCACCATGTTCAGCTAGCGTCTGAAATAGTTGGCACGCCTGAAGTTGATCGATTCCCTTTTGACGGGACATGTCAGAAAAAACGCACAGGTTAATGCCGCGAACAGCAGCCTCCATCGGGTACCAGTTAACCGAGTGGGCCAGCGGATTCTCGTCTGTCCAGTCGCTCAGGATGCTGAACGCCTCAGTTGTACGCAAGGAGCCGCCATCGACGACGTCTGCCTGCACCATGCTGATCAGGTAGGCCATACGCGACAGTTCCCAAGGAAATTTCACATCGAATGTATTGAGTCGAGGTGAATGGTGGTCATAGTTGCGAAAGTATGTCGGTTGCCAGGTGTGTCCAAATCGCCAATCTTGATGCCATGGCCAAGGCTCCGATGGGGTAATCGGAGAGCCGAAAATCGAAATCCGACGAGCGATTGCGTCATCACCCGCTGAAAAGATCTTACTGGAGCTAGCGCAGCCAGACTTAACTGCTTGCTGCAGTGCGATCGCACCGTCATCGGCCAACACAGAAAAATTTCCGTCTTCGAGCCAGCCTGCGCAGCGATCGGCAATTGCCCGGCGGTGAATTTTGGAGGAAAGGGCTCGCCAGCCACCGCGTACCTGCATCAACTTGAGTCGTAATTCTTGAACGCCCCGGTATGCGACAGTACGCGGCGATTTGGCGACTATTCGGCGAATTAGATTTGGTCTTGCCATACAGTATTGAGAATCTCTATCGCGAACACGAATCATCGGCGTAGGCGGCAGTTAGATCACGCCAGAAACAGTCAGCGGCGTGCAAGTCTGTGATGCATTGGCGAATACTAACTAGGGAACCTCTGATTAATTGGATGAACGGTTATAATACAGATTATCGTACACATCGCAGCCAATATGGACAATGAGCGGTCCTTTGTGCAAACCGAGTTCTTTTGCCGGGCTAGTGGTTAACGACTTGTCAAAAAGCCTGGAATTGTAGTGAGTCTTGGAGATTCACGCCCGCCTTGCAAATGAATCGTCGGAACACTGAAACTTCGTATGCCATCGTACCAACCGCAATATCGCCTTCCGCGTTTGGAAGTTCCTGAAACGAGTCAAACGCAAACAGCCTTAGAGCGACACCAAATTCCAAGTAGTCTGCATTGGTGCCATCTACGGACTCAAACGCTGCTTCAAAAGTATTGGTTCTCTTTGCGTTGTCACGAAATGTTGCCGATCGCATGAATCTGTAAACTGTTGCCGAGAGGGGTAGCGGAAGCCACATAAACACTCGCGCGCCAAACTCGCGAAGGCCAAGGAATTGTACTAATCTCTTGGCAATGGAATCCTTGGTCGCCATTAAGCTGAGCCTTTTACAGTGCATTGACGGCGGCAGATGATATCACGCGGTCGTGAGACAGTGCGGTCGATTGATGTGATATCACGGAAGACCTGTCATTAGGGGCTCAACGATGTAATTGCATATCGGCGTAAACGGATTGCTCCATCAAGCGTTGTTGGTTGATAGCTACGTTTTCGGGTCGGAACCGGTGATTAGGTGGATGTAGTAATTGAGTACCAGTAGCGGTTGTGGATGATGTTGATTTTCCATATAGTGAGGCACGCAAAATGAGTGTTGGACGACTAATATGAGCGAACAAGACAAGATAGATGCAATGTCTTCATTTCGCGACATACTTACGGCGCAATCACGCGCTGTAAAGCAACTTGTTGCGGTAACTGCTGATGTATTCGGATTTACCCTGTCTGCGGTAGGCGTTTATTGGTTGTTATTCGGTATGAATGCGTACACCGACCAGTTGCCTAAAATTTGTGCAATAACCGTGCTGATATCGTTGCCACTGGCGTGGTCATATGGTCTGTACAAGTCTGTAGTCCGTTACATGGGCTACGACCTGTTTGTGGCAGGGGTCAAAACGTCGGCCGGCGCTGCTGCGATCACATCTGCAATACTATATTTTGCGAGTCTTTCTGAAACACCGCTTAGATGGGCGGTTGCGTATTGGTGTATCTCTTTCATCTATATATGTGGCAGCAGATACTCTGCAAGAGTTTTGTTGGTGCGCAGACGCTCCAGATTGGAGAGAGAACGTATCATCATCTATGGTGCCGGCTCGGCAGGTTCCCAGCTTGCACGCGGTTTGTTTGGTGGTGATCAGTTTTTGCCGGTTGCGATGCTCGATGACGATCCAGCTTATTATAATAGTAAGGTTAACGGCTTGGATGTCTATCCGCCATCTTCGATCGGCGGTGTAATTTCGTCGACGAATGCATCCAGGGTGCTGCTTGCAATGCCTACGGCATCCAGAAATAAGCGTAGCCAAGTACTTAAGCGGCTCGCCGAGTTTCCCGTGTATGTACAGACAATGCCGGATATGGCGGACCTTGTGTCGGGACAAGCGCGAATTGATGACATCAAGGATGTGGATGTCGAGGATCTCTTGGGTCGCGACCCTGTTCCGCCGAATGAGAATCTTTTGTCGGCGTCTATTTTTGGCAAGAGTGTGCTTGTGACTGGAGCAGGAGGGTCGATCGGGTCAGAGCTATGTCGTCAAATAATCCGCCTTGATCCAAGAGTGTTGGTCATACTAGAGCTGTCCGAAATTGCGCTCTACCACATTGAGAAAGAGCTTCAGGATATTGCAAACCAAACCGGAACAAAATGTGAAATCGTCCCTTTGTTAGGTTCCGTACATCACAGAAACAGAGTTGAAGAAATTTTAAAGACATTTAAAGTGAACACTCTTTATCACGCTGCTGCCTACAAACACGTACCGGTGGTTGAACACAATGTATTAGAAGGAATTCACAACAATGTCTTCGGTACGCTACACACCGCACAAGCAGCGGTGTCTGCAGGTGTCGATACATTCGTTCTGATATCGACCGACAAAGCTGTCAGCCCAACAAACGTCATGGGAGCGAGCAAACGATTTGCAGAACTTGTTTTGCAGGCGATGCAACAGAAATACTCAAAAATGGTATTTTGCATGGTCCGTTTCGGAAATGTATTAGAGTCTTCGGGCTCGGTTGTGCCGCTGTTTCGCAAGCAAATTCGTGCAGGAGGTCCTATAACCGTCACACATCGAGAAATTATTCGCTATTTTATGACGATTCCAGAGGCCGCGCAGTTAGTGATACAGGCGGCCGCGATGGCGAGGGGCGGCGATGTATTTGTTCTTGATATGGGTAAGCCAGTTAAGATTGTTGATCTTGCACTACGCATGGTTCAGCTTATGGGCCTATCTGTTTGCAGTGAAGAAAATCCTAATGGCGATATTTCAATTGAGTTTACTGGGTTACGTCCGGCAGAAAAACTATATGAGGAGCTGTTAATTGGATCGAACGTATCCGGTACGCAACACCCTCGAATAATGCGTGCTCAAGAAGACTTCATTGATCATGAGACGCTGTACGATGTCGTTCGAGATTTGGAAGGAGCGACTCTTGCGCTCGACAGAGACCGCTGTAGAGAGATTCTCCTCGAACATGTGCATGGCTATAATCCGACAAATGGAATTGAAGATCTCGTCTGGGCCAGACAGCGGGTCGAACATAGCAATCCCGATACCGACAAGGTCATAGATATTCATTCCAAACGTGCCTGAAAATCGAAATATGAGGTCAGCTCGAATTGGTTGATCTCGCAATTGTGCAACCGGTCATATTTCACCTCATCTAAAGCTGTATAATTCGCTCCGTCTGACCCACTACGGCGAATAAATTCATGCGATTGACAATTTTTGGCTCCGGCTATGTCGGCCTCGTAACGGGCGCCTGTATGGCGGAAACCGGCAACCACGTCGTTTGCGTGGACATCGACGCCGAGAAAATAGACCGGCTAAATCGTGGCGAGGTACCCATTTTCGAGCCCGGGCTCGATGAGTATATTGCGAGGAATCGCGAGGCCGGCAGACTTGAATTTACGACCGATGTCGCCAAAGGCGTGGCACACGGATTATTTCAGTTCATCGCTGTCGGCACACCTCCAGATGAAGACGGATCCGCAGATCTCAAGCACGTTCTAGCAGTTGCCGATTCGATCGGGTCGCACATGGACGATTACCGTATCATCGTTGATAAGTCGACGGTGCCGGTTGGAACCGCCGATAAGGTGTCCGCGACTATTCGTTCCGCTCTTGAGAAACGAAAGCAAAACATCGAATTTGATGTTGTGTCGAATCCCGAATTCTTGAAAGAAGGGGCGGCAATTAACGACTTCATGAAACCTGAACGTATCATCATCGGTACGGATAATCCGCGCACAACAGAGTTGTTGCGGGCAATGTACGAACCCTTCAACCGTAATCATGATCGCGTGATCAGCATGGACGTCCGCTCGGCGGAACTCACTAAATATGCATCGAACGCAATGTTGGCGACCAAAATTAGTTTCATGAATGAACTTGCCAATATTGCGGAACGGTTTGGTGCCGATATAGAGAATGTGCGAATTGGCATGGGTTCCGATCCGCGAATTGGTTATCACTTCATCTATCCTGGCGCAGGCTATGGTGGCTCTTGTTTTCCTAAAGATGTTCGTGCCCTTGCAAAGGCAGCTGAAGACGATGGTTACAACGCCGAGTTAATGGAAGCGGTCGAGGCCGTCAATAACCGTCAGAAGAATCGACTGTTTAGCAAATTGTCGATCCACTTTGGCGGGCAGCTCGAAGGCAAGACAATCGCAATCTGGGGCTTATCGTTCAAACCGAAAACGGACGATATGCGAGAAGCATCTAGTCGTGTATTGATGGAGGCGTTGTGGGAGGCGGGTGCTACTGTTCGTGCTTATGACCCTGAGGCCATGGACGAGACTCGACGACTGTATCCAAACGAAAATCGACTTACGTTATGTGATTCGGCCGAACATGCGCTTGAAGAAGCGGATGCGCTCGCGATCTTGACCGAGTGGCAGGAATTTCGCAGCCCAGACTTCGAAAAAATAAAGGACTCGCTGTCGGACCCGGTGATTTTTGACGGCCGGAATCTATACGATCCGAATTTCCTCGCTAGCTTCGGCATTACTTACTACGCGATTGGCCGCGGCGCATCCGTTAAATCAGTCGGATACAATGGTCCGGACCGGCGCGGTAAGAAACCCGGACCCCGAGACGCATAATGTTACGGAATAGGTGACCTAAGTGGAGATTGTTCCTGTAATCCTCTCGGGCGGTGCTGGCACACGATTGTGGCCTGCTTCGCGCGCAATGTATCCGAAGCAGTTACTGCCGTTAGTCGGCGATCAAACGATGTTGCAACAAACTGCCCTGCGACTGGCGGGAAATACGAGCCTGGCAGACCAAGCAATCGTCGTTTGCAATGAAGTGCATCGATTTTTGGTTGCCGAGCAAATGCAATCAGTCGGAATGAAAGCACGATTGGTGCTGGAGCCAGTTGGCAGAAATACTGCACCAGCCGTGGCGCTGGCCGCACTAATGGCGGTAAAGGACAAGGATTCGAAAGCGTGCCCGCTATTGCTAGTCATGCCTGCGGATCATGTCATTCAGGATGTTGCAGCGTTTGCATCTGCAATCAAACACGGTGAAACCGCCGCCGTGCAAGGAAAAATGGTGACCTTTGGCGTGGTCCCTACTGCGCCGCATACCGGCTATGGCTACATCGAGGCAGACTCGAGCGACGTATCCTTGGCGAAAGTCGTACGTTTCGTCGAAAAACCGCAACTAGGCAAGGCTACTGAGTTTGTCGACAGCGGCAAATTCTACTGGAACGCCGGAATTTTCTTGTTTCGAGCAGATACCTACCTTGAAGAACTCGAAAAATACGCGCCAGAAATCGTTGAAGCCTGCAACAAAAGTCTTTCTTCAGCAGTTGTCGATAGTGATTTCACTCGACCCGATGGCGAGGCGTTTGCGCAATGCCCGTCTGACTCGATTGACTATGCGGTCATGGAGAAAACTGAACAGGCAATGGTGGTGCCGCTGGACGCGGGCTGGAGCGACATCGGTTCCTGGTCGGCGTTGCATGCGGCGAGCGAACAGGATAGCGACGGTAACCATATTTCCGGTGATGTCGTAACGCACGCTTGTCGAAATAGCTTTGTGTCTGCTGCCAGTAGATTGGTTACGGCCGTCGGA
Organism: Woeseia sp.; assembly: GCA_021773015.1. Lineage (GTDB taxonomy): Bacteria > Pseudomonadota > Gammaproteobacteria > Steroidobacterales > Woeseiaceae > OFTM247. The sequence goes on along the minus strand of JAJFKW010000006.1, from coordinate 418,379 downwards.
TTGGAGGACATCATTGTGGTCGAAGACAAAGATGTGGTGATGGTGAGCCACAAGGATCTATCACAAGATGTAAAAGCGGTTGTTGAGCAACTAGTGGCGGCCAAGCGTCCCGAGACGAACCTACATCGTCAGGTATTTCGTCCCTGGGGCAGCTACGACAGCCTTGATGAAGACGATGGTTTTCAGGTCAAACGTTTGATCGTCAATCCTGGCGCAATACTATCGTTACAAAAGCACGCCCAGCGGGCTGAGCATTGGACAGTTGTACGCGGCACGGCAAGAATTACCTTGGACGACAAAGAATTTGATCTATCAGTCAATGAATCGACATACATTGCGATCGGTGCAGTCCATCGTATTGCCAACACAACAGACGAACCCGTGCACATTATCGAGGTGCAGTGCGGTGATTACCTCGGCGAGGACGATATCGTTCGACTCGAAGACAACTACGGTCGCGAGGGTACCAATACCTAATTGTCTGTTCTTGAAGTATGCTTTGGGCTAGTTCGTAAATTGCCGAAATTCGCCCATGAAAATTACTTGCTTCAAAGCCTACGACATCCGGGGGCAGCTCCCTAATCAGCTCAATTCGGAAATCGCGTACCGAATTGGCAACGCTACAGCGGCCTATCTCGGCGCCAAACGCATTGTCGTCGGCCGCGACATGCGGCTATCGAGTGCTGAGCTGACAGACGCGGTCGTACAGGGACTCAACGATGCCGGGGTCGAAGTCCTGGACGTCGGACTCTGCGGTACAGAAATGGTTTATTTCGCGACCACGCATCTAAACGCCGACGGCGGAATCATGATTACAGCCAGCCACAATCCGGCTGACTACAATGGCTTGAAACTCGTTAGAGAAGATGCAAAGCCGATTAGCGGTGATAGCGGCTTGTCCGACATTCGAGCGTTGGCGGAGGGCGACGTGCGGACGATGGGCGAAGTCGCCGGCGCACGCAAGGACACTGACGTTTTCAATGAATACGTTGCCCACATGGTGAGCTACGTCGACATAAACAAGTTAAGACCACTCAAATTGGTGGTCAATGCAGGTAACGGCGTGGCTGGAATTGCGATTGACGGACTGGAACCACATCTACCGTTCGAATTGATCAAGCTGCATCATGAGCCTGATGGGACGTTTCCAAACGGTATTCCAAACCCGCTTCTGCCGGAAAATCGAGCGGCTACGATCGATGCCGTTCGGCAGCACAATGCCGACCTGGGCATTGCGTGGGATGGAGATTTTGACCGATGCTTTCTGTTTGACGAAAACGGCGGCTTTATTGAGGGGTACTACATTGTCGGTCTGCTGGCTGAGAGTCTGCTACGCGGTAATGCCGGTGCGAAGATCGTTCACGATCCGAGGCTGACTTGGAATACCTTGGACATCGTTGGCAAGGCTGGCGGCGAAGCAGTTCAAAGCAAATCGGGTCATTCGTTCATTAAGGAAACGATGCGCAAAGTAGACGGCATTTACGGTGGTGAAATGAGTGCTCACCACTATTTCCGAGATTTTTCGTATGCTGATAGCGGCATGATTCCATGGTTGCTGATTGCCGAATTGCTGTGTACTACTGGCAAACCACTTTCCGAACTCGTCGGTGAGCGCATCCAAAAATACCCGGCAAGCGGTGAAATAAACCGGGAAATTTCAGATCCCAAAGCAACTTTGGAGCTACTTAACGAGCGCTATGGCAAAGACGCGATCAGCGTCGATACCACGGACGGCTATTCATTTGAGTTTTCCGATTGGCGTTTCAATATTCGGACGTCTAATACCGAACCAGTGGTTCGACTCAACGTTGAATCACGCGGAGATCAGTCGCTAATGGAGGCGAAAACCAAAGAAGTGCTGGCATTGATGGAGCCGCAGATAACGTCCTCTTAGCGGGCTTCTGACCGTCTCTATCGCAAATGCTATGAACAGAAGGATATTGGCTCCAATGGCCGGGCGGTGCCGCGGGTTAGGAGCGAAGTCTCGTGCTCAGCGGCCAAGAAAAAAGCCGAAGGAAAATCCTTCGGCTTTTTTGTATACTTTTGTCCGCTGTTATTTGCGGTCGATCAGGCGCTTACTGGCTGACACGCCGCCTGCGGGCGAAGCCAATGCCAATTAGCCCAATGCCTAGCAGGGCGAGGGTAGCCGGCTCGGGGACTTTTGCACGGCCGTATAGGTCGATGCCCCAACGTCTGCCGTACTTTTCCATACACTCGTAGTCATACCGACCGCACACGTACGCTGCTAAATTTTGGCCCCAAAGAATGAGTTCTGAACCGTCAAAGCTGTTTGGCCTGCCGTCACCTTGGTTCAAATTTTCAAAATAGAATTGGCCAAATCCCTCAATTTCAAAGGACCATATTTCCGAACCATCAAACACGCCAACCATGCCGCCCGGATTTACGCCGTAGCTGTCACCGAAAATATTCAACGAACCACCAGAAATCGTTAGTTTTCCGTCATCATCCAGATCGCCGGAAATATATCCGGTAACAGGTGCTGACCTGCCACACATGTACAAATAATATCCGGAATCTGGACCAGTACCACGACAATTGCTTGCGGTATGAATCCAGCTAGCGGAATAACCGCCCGAACTGTAAGGCCCGATTTCATAAGTTACCGAAATTGGATCCGCCGATGCCAACATCGGCGTGCTAAATGCGGCAATCGCTGCCAGTTTTGTGATAAATCGCATTTTGTAATCTTCCCTAGGTGCCCAAACTATTGCTGTTAAACGAACTAATGGTTCTAACTATGCAATCGGCATGCCAGGTTTATAACTTATTGAAATATATAAGATAGTATTTTAGTCCAGGCCCATTTCAATTCGATATTGTATGGTTTCTCGACATAGAACGATCGTTTGTCAGGGTCTACGCGATAGCGCCGTCGGCAAGCGAGAATCCTTAGCCACTCATACCCAGTCGCAACTTCGGCTTCCTACAGTGCGGTAGGGCCTATCGGCCAGCCCGACGGCGTAGGCATTCGGCAGCTCGATCTGCCGTCTTTCCATCCCAATACTCTAGAGATCGGCCTGTCGGCCAGTTTCCGGCTGCCGCTTCCATTGCCATGTCGCCTAAGTTTGCCGTTGTAATTAGCCTGTTGGTTCCGTCGGTTATAGTGATCGGCCGTTCTGTGTTCTCGCGAAGGGTCAAGCAGGGAATTCCAAGATACGACGTTTCTTCTTGTAGCCCTCCGGAATCAGTGATGACAAGTTTTGCATGCGTCACAACGCTCATGAAATCGACATAGGGTAAAGGCTCCAACAGAATGACGGCTTCCGCGGCCTGCAATTCACCCGTAAGACCGAATCGCTTTAGTCCATCAATTGTTCTTGGATGGGCAACAAATACAATTGGGATGTTCTCTGATACGTCAACGAGTTGCTGCACGATAGGCGCTAAGGTGTCCGCGCTATCGACGTTAGAAGGACGGTGCAATGTTACCAATGCGTATTCGGAGCCGACCAGCCCTATCTCTTCATAAGCAGTAGATTGTTCAATCTTACCTCGAAGCATTTCGAAGGAATCGATCATGATATTGCCGATCAGATCAATTTGATCGGTAGTCTTGCCCTCGGCGATCAGATTAGCGTCGGCGTCTATCGATGGTGTCCAAAGAACGTCTGCTATCGCGTCTGTTACTAATCGGTTTATTTCCTCTGGCATTCGGCGGTCACCGCTGCGCAAACCAGCTTCCAGGTGAACCACGGGGATCCACAATTTCGTTCCGACCATTGCGCAGGCTGCGGTTGAGTTGACATCTCCAACGACAACAATCCAGTCTGGCCGATGTTCGGTACAGATGTTTTCATACGCGATCATTACGTTGCCTGTTTGCTCGGCATGCGTTCCGCTGCCGATGCCCAAGTGAAAATCAGCGGTGGGGAGTCGCAAATCACGGAAAAATACGTCCGACATGTTCACGTCGTAATGTTGTCCCGTATGCACGATTTTCGGGTTGCACCAATCTGTGCGCTTTAGGGCGTGATAAAGCGGCGCAATCTTCATAAAGTTTGGCCGGGCAGCGGCGATCAGATGTACGGTTATCAAGCGAATTCCTTTGTATCAGTTCGGTGCCTTATGCCGCCAAGCATAAGCGCCTAAGGACGCCGCAGGGTGCGGCTTGGGCCCGTGACAATATCAAACTTACATAATGCAGGCGCAATTATGTGCCCAAATCGAGCTGTACAGCCGAGAGGGGCGTCACAATTAGAATTCCGAAATTAATTTATACTCCATCCAAAGTCGCCTTGTGTCAGACAAGCACCTAATTTATCTCAATTTTATTCGCGAAATGGCAGACTAAAAGTCGTACCATAGTTTGCCGATATCGGTTGCCGAAAAACCATAAATATGCCCGCTTGGTCAATAAATAGTCGAATACGAACGCCATTGCTGCTGATGGCCGGGGTGGAAACCATCATCTTGCTGTCGTCAGTTTACGTCGCGGGCATCGTCGTATTTGGAAGCATTGAAGATTGTCAGAAGATACTTGGGCCGCTTTTGCCGAGTGCCTCACTTGTTGCGGTAACTATCATGCTTAGCCTGGTATCGATGGGCCTCTATCATTTTCATCAACGCTTTTACTATCGTGAGGCGGTTGTTCGGCTGATGGTCGGACTGTTTGCGGGATCTGCCGCGCTCGCGATAATTTTTTATGCGTTCCCATCTCTAGCGTTGACCAGGGAAGTAGCGAGCATTTCGCTAGGTTATTCGTTGGTATTCTTGCTTTTGGCGAGGCTGTATTTTGTGCGTACGGTGGACGAAAATGCGTTTCGGCATCGGACGGTCGTCTTCGGCGCGGGCGAGCGTGCCGCAAGTGTATCTGACCTGCGGCGACGCGCCGATCGGCGGGGATTCAAAGTCGTTGGCAGGGTCGCGGCGGCGGGTGATAAGGTTTTAGATAAAAGCGGATTGATCGAACTGGACGGACGGTCGATAGCGGACGTAGCCACCGAGGCGGAAGCTGACGAAATTGTGGTTGCAATGGACAACAGAAGAGGCAATTTACCGATTCGAGATCTCTTGGACGCCAAATTACGCGGAATCCAGGTGATTGATATTCTTGAATTTTTAGAGCGTGAAACCGGCAAGATCAGAATCGACATCGTGAATCCCGGCTGGCTTATTTTCGGCACTGGATTTCGCAGCTCTCGATACAGCAAGTCCTACAAACGCCTGATCGATATCTTTGTCAGTGGATTGTTATTGTCGCTCGCCTTGCCGATCATGCTCTTGATCATCATTGCCATCAAAATCGAAGATGGGTTTTCTGCGCCAATTTTATATCGGCAGCTACGCGTTGGCCGCAACAACAAACCATTCAATGTTGTGAAATTTCGCAGCATGCGCGTTGACGCGGAAGCGGACGGTCAGGCTGTTTGGGCGCAAAAAAATGATAGCCGGGTTACTCGCGTAGGTGCGTGCTTGAGAAAAAGTCGACTGGACGAAATTCCGCAGGTATTAAACGTGCTTCGCGGTCAAATGAGTTTGGTTGGCCCTCGTCCAGAGCGTCCCGAATTTGTGGAGGGGCTACGTGAGAGCGTGCCGTACTATGCAGAAAGACATACGGTCAAGCCCGGCATCACGGGTTGGGCACAGCTGCGATATTCTTATGGCGCGTCAGAGGACGATGCGGCCGAAAAACTGCAATACGACTTATATTACGTCAAGAATCAAAACATCGTGTTGGACATAATGATCATTCTGCAGACAGTCGAAGTTGTGCTTTGGGGTAAAGGTGCTCGATAGAGAGACTGGACAGTTTTGAACAATCCAACCAGCGTGGCTGGCGATAATTCACTCTAGACGGATTTCCTCAATTTCGACCTTGCGTCCAAAGTCGTTTGATGAAAACGAAATTACAACACCCTCCATGTTAGTGAGATCCATCAGCCGATTGCGTGGCGCGCTTTGAACGTCGGCTAATGAAATCCGCAACTCACTGAAATCCGGCATCAGTACATGCTCCCTGTTGAACCGATCACTATATAAGCGCTTGCCACGATTATGCGCATGATCATGAATTTGGAGGTACGCATTTAAGGGACTACCGTCCGCCGACCGCCAAACGATCACTATGTGAGAAAAGTCGCTCCAATTCGGAACCAGGTCGTGAAAGATGACACCCGGCCACGCACCTTTTCTCAGCGTGAGTTGAGCTGCTGAACGTGAGTTGTCTGATTTTTCTAGCACCAACAGTTTGGCATTATTCGTTCGCCGAAAGGACCTGCCGAATTTAGCTTCGAATGAAATAAGCGTAGGGAAGATGCTGTTGCGTTCAACGAATGCTGCCGAAACTTTGATTAGGGATGACACTGAAAATAAACCAAGTGTCAACGCAACAATGGCGACTAGCATTCTAATGGGTCGACCAAGAGCATTTCCTATTCCCAAGGCTAGTGCGGCAAATAGGGCTGAAGCAGCACCGAGCCAATCCGCAATTAGGTCAATAATTGACGCGTTTCTCGGGCCAATTATTTGCGCGGCCTCGCTCAGCACACTAAGCAGGACAACGATCACTACAGTGACGACTAGTCTCTTAACGTTTGACCAGCCACGCCGTGCTTGGGCGGCGGTAAAAATGCAAAATGCGACGATCCCGAACACTGGTGCGTGTGTTGAATCGTAAAACGTCCTGGTCCAGAGGCCGCCTCGTGGTGTGGGGAAAAAATGCATCAGCAAAAGAAGGCCAATACTAATACCGATCAAGGTATATACAGTCGCGCGGCTTTTAAGGTGATTATTCGTTTGCACTAATCAATTTCAATGATGGGCATAGCCGGTACAATGAATCCTTTAGCATGAACCGATACAATCCACTGAATACACGTTAATTATTGGAATGTCCATGGTCTATATAGGCGCGATTAGTTTTACGCTAGCGGCCATATCCTACTTTGCACTTAGCCTACTGTTGTTGACGAGTTGGCGTGGCAAGAGACTGGGTGGCATTTTGACGGCAGCTTGTCTGCTGAGCGCAGTGTGGGCTGCGGCGCTTGCGGTTGATGCCGCCAGGCATTCATTTCCCCCAATCCTGGTATTCATCGTTGAGATGATCCGCAGTGGTGCTTGGCTGACATTCTTGGTTTTCCTGGCATCACAAATTGGCATTGGTCGAAAATATCTGGTGTTAACGCATCTTGCTTGGATTGGAACTTTGACTGCTGGATTGGTGATGTGGTTCGGACAACCGACATTTGGCCCACCAATCGATCTTGGAAAAGTTTTTTTCCCGGGCGGCTTATTTATTGCGTTGATTGGACTAATTCTGATTGAGCAACTGTACCGGAATTCTGCCGAAGAACTGCGTTGGGGTTTGAAGCCTCTGGCGGTTGGTATTGGTGGGATATTCGCCTATGACCTCTTTCTGTTTTCGCAGGCCGTACTGCTGGGTGCGATCGATACCAATACGTGGATGGCTCGCGGCGCCGTGAATATGTTGTTCGTGCCGCTGATCGCGATAGCCGTGCGTCGCAATCCGGACTGGGACATAAATATTTTCGTCTCTCGCCACGTCGTTTTCTATTCCACTTCACTTGTTGCGGTTGGGTTGTATCTGCTGTTGATGAGCATCGGCGGTTACGCGTTGGTATTGTATGGGGGAACCTGGGGTGGCTTGGCACAAATCGTTTTTTTCGTGGGTGCCGGCATCGTCCTTTCGATATTGCTGTTTTCGACCACGCTGCGAGCTCGCTCGAAGGTTTTTCTCAATAAACATTTTTTCCGCAATAAGTATGACTATCGCGAAGAATGGTTACGATTGACCGATACGCTCACCTCTGACGATGAAGAGCTGCCGTTAGCAATACGCGGAATTAAAGCAATTGGGCAAATACTAGGGTGTCCTTCTGGGGTCATGTGGGTAGTTGACAATCAGTCAAACGGCTATTGTTGTACGGACGGTTGGAACGCACCGCATACGGGAGAAGTGTTGCTTCCCGGTAGCTCGCTGGTTGATTTTCTAGCGGACTCAGGCTGGGTCATCGAGATGCGGGAGTATAAGGATAATCCGGATCTCTACGCGGATCTGGCGCTGGACCCTGCAAAGCTGGGCGTCGCAGACCCCGCCTTCATAATTCCGCTGGTACATGTCCGGAGACTGGTTGGATTTGTCGTCCTGTCCGCTACCAGCATGCCGGTGACGCTGAACTATGAGGATCGCGACTTGCTAAGAACGGCGGGTCAACAGATTGCCAGTTACTTGGCGCAAGATATATCAACCGAGCAACTCGCGGAGGCGCGACAATTCGAGGCGTTCAACAAATTGACCGCGTATCTAATGCACGATCTAAAAAATGTGGTGGCACAACAATCGCTGGTGGTAGCAAATGCTCAGAAGCACAAGGGCAACCCGGCTTTTTTTGACGATGCGATGGATACCATCGAAAACAGCGTAGCGAGAATACGGCGAGTTATTGAACATATACAGCAAGCGCCGAAAGGCCCGCGTTTGGAAAAGGTTGAACTCGGAAAACTAATCATGCAGGCGGTGTCCCAGTGCGCTAGCGGTGAGCCAGTTCCGAGGGCAATCGTTGGCGATAGTCCGATTTGGATTTTAGGAGACCGGGAGCGGCTGCAAATGGCTGTTTACCACGCCATAAGGAACGCCCAGGATGCTACAACATCGGATGGCTCGGTCACTGTCGATCTTCATTCGCAAGAATCCAGCTGTGCGATACGAATTACGGATACAGGCTGTGGCATGGACGAGCAATTTGTAAGGGAACGATTGTTCAAACCGTTCGAGAGCACTAAAGGTACGCAAGGAATGGGTATTGGTGCCTACCAGTTGCGCGAAACCGTGCGTGGGTCGAATGGCGAGGTCAGAGTCGTAAGCACGCCCGGTCAGGGCACCACAGTGATATTGGCATTCGATGAGATAGGCTGAAAATTAGCCTACAGCCGTGCGCAGGGACGAACTTGCCCAATTGATCGTCTTGCCACGATTTATTGTAAAGCTGCAGGATAGTGACAACCGTCACGTTTTATAAGGGACATACGTTCCATTTCGATTCGGCAATTACCTGTATAATCTTGCGGTTGTTGGCTCGACAATTTGCGAATTGCGACTGTGGGCGTTGCGGTGTAAATGTCAAACTTTGCCACCAGAACAGCTAATTGATAAGTGTGAGAAATATGGTGTCTATGAATATTCGTATGCGTCAGGGTCGGCGTCTGACCTTGATTTGGGCAATAATCCCGATATTGGTCGCATGTCAACCGTCTGCCGACGAAAGACTGAGTCGCGCCGAGCGTTTTTACGAAGAGTCAGAGTATCGGGCGGCAATAATTGAACTAAAAAATAGTTTGTCCACAAATCCAGATAGCGACGCCGCACGATTATTACTGGCCCGCTCATCATTCCAGATTGCGGATTTCGCTACAGCGGAAAGTGAATATACAAGGGCACTGGAACTAGGATCGAATGACCCGGCTGCCTGGATAGGGCTTGGTAGATCGTTGCTGATGATGGGCGATCCGTCCCGGGCATTTGAAAGCGTGGCACCAAATCTTGATGGTGATAATGAAATTGCATCGGTCCTGTTGGGCGATATTTTGGCTTCCCTCGGCAACATCAGCTCAGCACGTAGTCATTATGAGAAAGCCCAATCACTGAATTCGTCGTCGGTCGGAGCCTTGGTTGGTTTGGCGGCCATCGCATCTGGCGAAGGCAATCAAGGTGCTGCGCGGCGCTTGATCGAGATGGTCGTGGAGAAAAATCCCAATTCAAACTCTGCATGGTTGGCCAAAGGAAACTACTTGCGAATTCGACGCGACTTTGAAGGAGCGTCACAAGCTTATCAATCATCCATCGACAACGAGATAAATAGTACGCCAATACATGAGCGATTTAACTGTCGCATAAATCTTGCAACCGTGTTGCTAGATTCCGGGCAGCACGATATGGCAAAGACAGTTACCGATTCGTTACGCCGCGATTTCCCGCCGCATCCACTGTTGAGATTCATGAACGGACGGTTGGCTTATGCCAGTGGCGACTACCCACTTGCGCAATCGGAATTACAACACTACTTGTCGAAAGCGCCCGGCGATCTGCGCGGTTCTGCCCTGATGGGCGCAATAAATTTTTCCCAAAATCATCTTCGACAAGCGGAAATGTATTTGTCGCAAGCGGCCAGATCTAATGTTGGTGGTGAAACCACTCGCCGGTTGCTCGCCGAAACACAATTGCGCCTGAACAAACCAGAGGATGCATTGGTTGCGTTGCGGCAGGCAGAATCGGACGGCGCGAACGATCCGATGCTGATGGCAATGCTTGGCCGTGCTGAAGCTGGCGTTGGCAATGAGGATGCGGCACGACGGTATTTCGAAATTGGCGCTGAGACTCAATCCGATGATCCAGCAATAAATTTCGCGATCGCTGCGGGCCTCCTAGCATCAGGCGGCCAGCGTCGCGCAGTCGAGTTTCTAGAATCCTTGCCGTCCGTCGATGACGGCCGGTATCGCCGCGAAACCTTACTGATGCTGGCGCACATTCGCGATGGCAATCCGGAAGGGGCAAGAATGGAAAGCGCGCGACTTCTAAGTACGCATCCGGCAGATCCAACAGCCTTCTCAGTAGCAGCCGGCATTGCTCAGGCACTCGACGATGCCGCTGCAGCGACCGCAAATTACCAGAAGGCACTGGAGATTGACAAGAACAATGTTGCCGCTCTTTATGGTCTTGCACGACAGGCATATGCTGCCGCGAATTACGATGAGACATCGACGTTGTTAGAAAGGCTACTTGATAATACGGTGGATTTTTTGCCGGCACTTGGCCTTCTGGCAGAGGTCGCAGGACGCACAGATTCGCTAGAACAGATAATGCACAGATTTGCAGCAGCAGTAGAGAAGTCTCCGAATGCAGTGCCGTTGAAAGTTCTTTATGCAAGAGCGCAGCTCGCGGACGGTCAGCCGCTGGAGGCGAGTGACATAGCCGCTGCGGCACTGCAAGATAATCCAAGTCATTTGGGGTTGCTCCACGTGGAAGGGTTGGCCTTGTTACAACTAGGTCAGGCGGAATCCGCTTTGAATAACCTTGAGAAAGCAGCTGCCGATGAGCCAAAAAACGCGCGTTATCAATATGACCTAGCGGTTGCCCAATTAAACAATTCGGATACTTACGGCTCGTTAGAGTCGATTAAACGATTTCGTGACCTCTTGCCTGGCGATGCTCGGGGCTTGGCATTGCAGGTACAAGCGGAACTTGCAAACGATACGCCAGAGCGCGCGAGTGCTGCTGTTCGGGAGTTCGCATTGGCGCGACCCGGCCAGGTCATCGTGCCGATACTAAACGGCGACATTGAATTGGCCAGGAGTGACGCCGATGCGGCGGCAAAGCAATATGAGCGTGCGGCGGCACTAAATTGGAGTCGACCGGTAGCAATTCGGCTCGCGCTCGCGTATCAAGCATCTGGGTCACCAAAAGGGACGGAGCCGCTGCAACGTTGGATGGAAGAAAACCCTGGCGACAGTGGCGTGCGTTTGATGTACGGACAAATTTTACAGTCGCAAGGAAGCACCGACACGGCGGTGCGGCAATATGAGGAAATTCTCAAGTTAAACCAGGACAATCCCGTCGCATTAAACAATCTGGCCTGGGAATATGCGAAAGCTGGAAAACCCGGCGCAGTGGAACTGGCGGAGCGTGCGCACCAATTGCTCCCTAATAACAGTTCAGTAATGGATACGCTCGGCTGGATATTGTACTTGCAAGACGACCTTCGGCAGTCGTTACCATATTTGCAGAAAGCTGCGGAACTGACGCCTGATAATGGAGAGATACAGTATCATTTGGCAACGGTACTTGCCGGCCTGGGCAATTCAAAGGAAGCAAAAGAGATTGTTGATAGCCTGATTGAGTCCGATCGCACATTTCCCAGCCGGAAAGAGGCGGAGGCCCTCGCAAGATCGCTATAGCAGTCAGATTGTTGTGTAGCGATTTAGAGAAATTTGAAAGGTAAATTTAGTGAACTTGATAGCAAATAGTAATAGCAAACCGCGATTGTGGTGTCAGTTCGCCCTGCTGGTTATGTTGACCAGTGGTTGCGTTTCGTCGGGCCAGACCTTGCCACAGCGCGAAGCCGTTTCGAGTGGCGGTGCGTCTGAAGTTGATCAAGCCAACTATCGTATCGGGCCAGGCGACTCGCTGCAGATTTTCGTTTGGCGAAATCCCGAAATTTCGACGACGGTGCCAGTACGCCCAGACGGAAAGATTTCGACGCCGTTAGTTGAAGACATGGTTGCCGTCGGCAAGACGCCATCCGTACTTGCACGCGATATGGAGCAAGTGTTGTCGAGATACATCAAGTCACCGTCTGTTAACGTGATTGTGTCAGGATTTCAGGGGCTGCCTGAGGAACAGGTAAGGGTGGTTGGTCATGCCGCAAATCCGCAGACTGTTCCCTATCGTGAGGGCATGACAATATTGGACATTATGATTTCGGTCGGCGGACTCGGTGAGTTTGCGGCAGGAAATCGTGCCAAACTAGTACGCAAAGCTGAGGGCGGAACGGCCGAATATCGACTCCGGCTGGACGACCTAATTAATGACGGCGATATGGAGCAAAATGTGGCCATTCAACCAGGAGATGTCATTATCATTCCAGAGACATTTTTTTGAGGCCCTGAATCTCGTATGCACGACATTCTACAACTTGTAATTTCCGAACTAAGAGGCTCGTGGCGGTTTCGATGGACAGCGGCGATCGCGGCATGGGTTGTGTGCGTATTAGGCTGGCTGTTTGTTTACAACCTGCCAGATACATACGAATCGCGAGCAACAGTCTACGTAGACACAAATTCTGCGCTCAAGCCGATATTGGCTAAGCTGACCGTCGATTCAGATGTGCTAAGCCGGGTCGAAATGGTGAGTACGGCCCTTCTGGGGCGCCCACAGTTAGAGAAAGTTGCACGCGATACAGATCTGCATTTGCGTGCGGTTAGTAGTCGCGGTATGGACGCGCTGATCGCAAGAATGCGTCAAAGTACTAATATTGCGAACAATGCGCGTAGAGAACCAAATTTATTCGTAATCAGTTATACGGATATTGAAAGAAAGACTGCACACGATGTCGTAGAGTCGTTGTTAAATACCTTCGTCGAGGATTCCCTTGGCGCTAATCGGCAAGGAACTCAAAAGGCACAGCAATTTCTTCGTGATGAGCTTAAGGCGCTCGAGGCCGAGTTGATCGCATCTGAAAATGAACTCGCGGAATTCAAGAAGAAAAACGTGGGTCAAATGCCGGGTGAGGGCGGCGGCTATTACACTAGATTGCAGTTCGAAATGACCGAACTTGAAGAGGCAGAATCTGCTTTGCGGTTAGCGCAACGACGAGCTGATGCATTAAAGGGTCAGTTTTCCGGCGAGCGTCCCGCAGGCGGCTCGGTAAGTTCGCCTCAGTCGGAAATCGATATTCGAATTGCAGAAAACCAGCGAAGGCTCGAAGAGCTTCAGCTGCGTTTTACAGATCTTCACCCTGATGTGGTTGCATCTAAAGCGACAATCGAGCAGCTGAAAGCTCAAAAGCAGAGGGAGTTGGATGCGCTCATGAATGTTGGTGGTTCAGGAGCAGTGTCGGATAATCCGGTTTACCAGAATATTCAAATAGAATTGACCAATGTGAATGTCGAAATTGCGACCTTGCGTGAAAAGTCGAGAATGCACAATAAGAGGATCGCTGACCTTCGGGAACTTGTTGATATTCTGCCCGTCATTGAGGCCGAGTTAGCTCGCTTGACGCGAGACTACGACGTCAAGCAAAACCAGTATCAGACGCTACGACAGAGGCTTGAGGTCGCTGAACTTTCCGAATCGGCTGAGCAAAGTGATGAAGTCAAGTTTAGAATAATCGATCCACCCACAATGCCTATTTCTCCCACCGCACCAAACCGCTCTTTACTCATTGGTGTCGTACTATTGGTTGGATTGGGTGCAGGTGGCGCAGCCGCATTTCTGCGCAATCAACTCTTGCCAGTTTTTAGCGACGCGCATTTTCTGCGGCAAATGACGGGCGTGCCAATTCTTGGATCGGTTCAAAAATTACAAACAGCGGATGCGCGACAACGTCGCGCAACTCAACTGGCCACGTTTGGAGTGGCTTTGTTCGCATTATTTGGTGTGTTTGTTGCGGTATTTCTGTTTCAGAACGCAGGCAGCCGCCTGATTCAATCATTGGTATAGCGAATATCAGGTTATGAGTAAGATTCAAGATGCACTCCGCAAGATTAGAGAGAATGGTCGATTGCCGGGACAATCTGGCAGCAAATACGATTACTCCGACGCGGTGCCGCTCGCGAGAATAGTGACAAATGGTGATTCCGGTTCGGCATCGTCCGAAGAGGTTGGAAACGGACGTGAACTCATCATTGATCGGCAAGCGCTTCGAGATGCTGGACTACTTGCTCCGGAGGGGCAGGAGCGCAGCGTGGCGGATCAGTATCGGTTAATCAAAAGGCCATTGCTCGACAATGCGGCGGGCCGAAATGCGCACGATGCGGACGACGCGAATTTGATAATGATATCAAGTGCGCTGGCAGGCGATGGCAAGACATTTAACTGCATAAATCTTGCCCTTAGTATCGCTCAAGAGAAGGACAATTCTGTCTTGTTGGTAGATGCGGACATTGCTAAACCACATATAAGTAGGTTGTTCAACGTCGCCGAAGAAAAGGGGCTGATCGATATCCTCAATGATCCGAGTCTCGATATTAATGACGTGACAATTCGAACGGATGTTCCTGGCCTGAGTATGATGCCGGCCGGGAATAGCAGCGATCACGCTACGGAGCTATTGGCGAGCAAGAGAATGGCAAGACTGGTTTCCGCGTTGTCTAGCCAAACGCGAGATCGGGTCGTCGTGTTTGATTCGCCGCCGTTGCTTGAGACCAGTGAAGCACATGTTTTGGCGGGATTGATGGGCCAGATCGTGCTGGTGGTATGCGCAGGCCGGACGCCGCAGAAGGCAGTGATCTCGGCTCTCGAAAGTTTCGATAAATCTAAGGCAGTAAACCTACTATTCAACCAAGCCGCGACCGGCCTTGGCTCAGAATCGTACGGTCAATACGCTTACGGATATGGATACGGATCTGAGTCCGAGGCATAGCACGCCTGGAATCTCACGTGGCGTAGTGTCAAATTTGAGTTGGTTTAGCTAACGAAGGAACTGAATAGTGCGTAATCAAACCTACTTTATAATAATCGGCTTTACGTTCATGCTGTTGGCGGCCAACGTTGCGGTTGCTGACGCACAATTTGACGTTCGGGTCGGTGCAGATTATAGCGACAACATTCGTCGAGACGAGATATTGCAGGAGGAGGAAACATCTGCATTTGTGGGTCTGAAATTGCAAGCTGACCACGAGTCACGACGCCTCGTCGCTAACATCGTGGCAGATCTTCAACACAAGGAATACCTTGATGACGTATTCGACAACGAAGATACTGGATCGGCGGTTGTAAATGTAGATTTGAAGATCATACCGGAGCGATTTAGCTGGATCCTTGAGGACAACTTTGGAACCTTGCAACGCAATCAGTTTCAGGCCAATACGCCAGGAAATAGAGAAAACATTAATGTATTTTCGACGGGTCCGGTTTTCGATTTCCGATTCGGGTCCAGATCAACGCTAACACTGAGCGGAAAATACACCGACAGATATTTCGAGGAGAGCCAAAACGGCAGCGACGTTATAAGCGGCCAGATTATGCTCGCACGCGCGCTTTCGCAAAATAGATCCATCTCGTTCAACGTCGACACCAATAATGTTGAATTTGACGCAAATGTAAACGGAATCGACTTCGATCGAAGGTCAGCGTATGTCGGGTTCTCAAGCCAAAACTCACGCGGAAATATCAATTTAAGTGTCGGCGCAAATGAAATTGACGACTCTACCGATACCAACACGGGCGTTTTGCTTGACGTCAGATGGCTGAGGAACCTTACGACACGATCGTCAATAACACTTGGGTACGATCAGAGATTATCAGATGTTGCAGATACATTTAGGCGCTTCCAGACGCCAGGCCCAAGTTTTGGTGACACTTCAAGCAACCCGGCTGTCGCGGATCCGTTCGAAAACCGTAGGTACTCGGCGGTATTCCAAACGGAACGTAGAGGAAACAGGTTTAACATTTCGGCATTTCGTGCAGAACAAGATTATGAAAACTTGAATCAACTAAACCGGGATCGCACGGGGGTTAGTGTCGGCATTTCTAGTTCATTTGGATCCGGATGGAGATCGAGTCTCAGGGCCGGATTCGAGAGAGCAGAGTTCGCTTCCTCTTCAAGGGAAGATGACGATCTCGAATTTCGGGCAACGTTATCGAGGCAGCTGTACCGGAGTATTCGTATTAATCTTGAATATGCATATTCGAAAAGAGACAGTAGCGATCCGCAATTCGATTATTCGGAGAATGTCGGAACGCTGTCAATAAGTTACGCACGCTAAGTCGCGCAGCATTCGCGCCGTTCTCTAATCGTGTTCAATTTAGATTGGGTCAATTTAAAGAGCAAACTGACTATATTGGTGTTATTTGCTGCTGGAGTCCCGCTGTACTGGGATACCTGGGCAGGCATGTATTACTCATGGCACAGCGACAATACATACTCTCACGGTCCGCTCATTGTCCTTATCTATGTGTTCCTGCTTCTGCAAGTGGAACCTACCGAAAAACGTAAGTCTACCGGGGTTATTATCGTCGCATCGATTGCGCTTTTTGTAGCCGGATTTCTATGGCTGGCCGCATATCTGACGGTGGTACAAATTATTCAGGCCAGCCTGGTTCCCATATTGATGTTTTTTGCATTGGTTGTGGTCTACGGTCGGTCGATAATCGTGCAGCTACTGTTTCCAACCGCATTCTTTTTTTTCGCGATTCCATTTTGGAACGTGTTCACGACGGTCCTGCAGGAACTGACCATTTTTGTCAATGGCGCAATTTTGGACATGTTGCGAATTCCGGCGTTTATCGTCGGATCATTGGTGTATCTGCCCAACGGTACTTTCGAAATTGAAGCAGGTTGTTCAGGCTTACACTTTTTCATTGTGGCATCGGCGCTGGGTTCCCTATATGCACATCAAAACTTGATATCAATGAAGCGTCGAGTGTTGTTTTTCGGCATTTCGGTGTTTCTGTCCATCATCGTGAATTGGGTGCGCGTAGTTACAATCGTTATTGCTGGTTATACGACGGACATGCAGCACTACCTGGTCAGAATTGATCATTATGTTTTTGGTTGGGTCGTGTTTGCCTTGGCGTTGATTCCGCTGTTCATTATTGGTAATAAATTTTGCCGCCAAGAAGACGAAATTGCGACTGAGAATTGTCGCGAAAAACCGCGACTGATTTACGGCTTTCCGTCATTTAGACTGTTTTTCTTAACGCTTGGGTTGCTCGCTATCGCTCCGCTGTACGCGCGCGCACTGGATATCGTTCACGACGCACAATCTGTGGATCAGATTCAGTTGCAGAACGTGGAAGGATGGCGATTGAATCGAGATCGGGTTATGTCCTGGCAGCCGAGCTACAAGGGTACAAAGGACGCTGTCTTGGCGCAATATTCTACGGAGAATTTTGCTTTAGATTTTTACGCAAATTTATACTTGAAGCAGCGGCAGGGTGCAGAATTGGTGAACCAAAACAATCGACTATTTGATCGGAGAGAATGGCAAGCGGCGCCGGCTGAAATTATTGCGTTCTCGACCCAGAGACGAACGGATGTTGAGGTTGCCGGTGTTGAGTTGAGCAATGAGTCGGGTCGAAAGATGCTGATCTTTTCGTGGTATTCGATAGCAGACAAAGTATTTTCAGAGGCTACCGAGTTACGATGGTACGAACTTCAGCAAAAACTGCTTGGTAAGGTTGGGTCCGGAATTGTCGTGTTGCGGACTGACTGCGACGACAATTGTGACAGCGAAAGAGCAGTGCTGACTGAATTTATATCAATAAATTTTGATATCCTGAACCGAACATTGACGGATACCTGGACGAATGACTCTCGCGAGATTGAAGCAAAACAATGATAGACCTCGCTAATCCGAAAGCGAAGAATGCATTGACCGTCGATGTGGAAGATTATTTTCATGTTACGGCGCTCGCAAATAGCATCGATCGCAAAGACTGGGCGTCGCTCGAGTCCCGCGTGCGTAGAAATACTGGAAAGCTGCTGCAAATGTTCGATGATGCGTCGGCGAAGGCAACTTTTTTCGTCTTAGGCTGGGTCGCCGACCGATACCCGGAAGTGGTCCGCGAAATCGTCGACTCGGGTCATGAGCTGGCATGCCATGGTTACAGTCATAGGCTAATATACAAACAGGAGAAGGCCGTATTTCGTGATGAAACTGTTCGCGCGAAGAAATTGTTGGAAGATATTTCCGGTGACGCGGTTTTAGGCTACCGCGCCGCATCCTATTCGATTACAGCGAAATCCCATTGGGCGATAGAGATTCTGGCTGAAGCAGGATTTACGTACGACTCCAGTATAGTACCGGTTAGCCACGATCTCTATGGAATGAAGGGAAGTCCGGTTTTTCCTTATCGGATTCAGTTGCCGGATGGTGGTGTCCTCGCGGAATTTCCTCCATCTACAATTGAAGTTCTGGGTAAACGAATTCCTATTGGGGGAGGCGGTTATTTTAGGTTGTTTCCCTATTGGTTCACACGTTGGGGGCTGAATAGCATCAATTGTAAGCAGGAAAAACCGTTTGCTTTCTACTTACATCCTTGGGAGATTGATCCAGAGCAACCACGGTTTTCTGCTGATCGCCGCTCAACATTTAGGCACTACAATAATTTGGAACGCTGTCAATCTAGGCTTGAAAAACTGTTGATTGATTTCGAATTCGATACGATGCAGGCGGTGCTAAACAATTTGCCACTAGAGTCCGGAGAGTGTGTAACCATAGAGAATCTTGTTACAGCAGGCGCGAGCTGAAAATCATGAATCTCGATGTTCGGCAGATAGATGATTCCGCAATGGGTGAATGGAATTCGTATGTTGAAGGTCATAGCGTTGCCAGTCATTATCATCGATATGAGTGGCGTAATTTTTATGCTGAGTATTTCGGCAAACAAACCATATATTTCGCCGCATACCAAAGCGGTAAAATTGTCGCTGTTCTACCGCTTGTACGCCAGAAAAGCAGAATTTTCGGCGATTACTTAATTTCGCTGCCTTTTTTTAATTATGGCGGCGTGCTTTCGGATAGCGACGACGCCACTCGTCATATCACGGAGTCGGCAAATAATGTTGCCGAGACGTTAGGCGTGTCTTTTATCGAGTATCGTCAATATGACAAGATCGCTGCGATGCCGAGTCGTACAGAGAAAGTCTCGATGCGGTTGCAACTTCCAGATTCGTTGGACGAGATCGGTCGCGCAATCGGCTCTAAAAGGCGCTCTCAAATAAGACGGCCGCTACGGGAAAATCCCACGGTTCAAATTGGCGGCATTGAACTTGTCGATCAATTTTACGATGTATTCAGCCGAAATATGCGAGATATCGGCACACCCGTTTACGCACGGTCAATGTTTGCCGAAATATTTAGGACATTTCCAGGCGAGATGAATATTGTCGTAATCGAAATCGAAGGACGTCCAGCTGCTGCGGCATTCCTGTTGCACTATCGTAAAACAACTGAGGTGCCGTGGGCATCGACAATCAGAGATTTCAACGGCATAAGTTTAAACATGCTGTTGTATTGGGAATTACTCAGAGTCGCGATTGATCGGGGCACAAAGGTATTCGATTTTGGGCGATCAACGGTAGATAGCGGCCCTTATAGATTTAAAAAGCAATGGGGTGCAGAGCCAGTACAGCTGGTATGGAATTATTGGCTACGCCATGGCCACGCAATGCCTGAGTTAAATCCCGACAGCAAGAAATACGCACTGGCGATTAAGTTGTGGAAGAAATTGCCATTGCCGATATCTACGCTTGTTGGCCCGTATCTCGTCCAAAATCTGCCGTAGTATGAATTGCAACAGTTATTGACTGATGTCAGGCAGAAGATACTTTTACTTGCAGTCGCCTGTCGGAAACCGGACGCGACTGGGTACGTTGGGAAGGGAGCCCGGCCCACAAATTGGACTAAGTTCGGTATCAGCTCATAGATCGCTTTGGTATGGGTCTGGCACAATGGCGTTGGCGATGGCTGTTCGAGCAGCGTGCCTGACGGTTGATTGCGACAGGCCAAAAGTTGCACTTGCGGCGTATGGCTGTCCAGATCTAGTGGCAGCGATCTTATTCGCCGGCGCGGAACCGCTCTATGTAGATCTCGAATCTGATCGATTCAATATGAAGCCGTCAGCGCTAATGCACACTATTCAGACGGACCCGGATGTCTGCGCTGTTATCGGAGTCGATTTATTCGGTATTGCGGAAAATTGGCAGACCATAAGAGATGGATGTACAGTCCACCCGCCACTGTTCATTCAAGACTGCGCGCAATCGCTACAATCGAAATCGGCAATCGGTGACGATCTTCACGGCGACGTAGCCGTCTTCAGTTTCGGTCGAGGAAAACCAGTTTGCAGGCTAGGCGGCGGCGCATTGCTGGCTTCTGAGAATCTGCCGTCCGAATTGCTTGATTGGCTCGACGACACAACCAAAAACCTGTCCACACACCGTGGCAGTGCGTCAACCGTGAAGCTCTTCGGTTACAACGCCTTGATAAATCCGCGGGTTTACCCGATTCTCGCTATGATAATGGGTCGTCGTCTCGGTGAGACACGGTTTTCTGCACTGGAGTCCGCGAGTCGCCTAAGCCGAAACGACATATTGCAAATCGACGCCGCAGTTGAATTGCACTGGACTCACCACAATGATCAGTGCGCAGCGTTGGTATCTGCGCTGTCGCCGCTGCTTCAACAGTACCCTAATGAAATCCGTATCCCGGGTTCCACAAGGGATAGCAAATTCGCTGATAGGACATATTTACGTTGTCCGCTGTTGGTCAGGTCTCGCTGCGTTCGCGATGAATTGATTGACGACCTATTGGCTGTAGGAATCAGTGCTACAGCGATGTATAAACGAATTCTCCCTGATATTATTGCGTCTCAGGGTCGTTCAAGCGAAAGCGATAGTTTTCCAGTTGCAAGAGACGTTGCATCCCGGCTCATTACGCTACCTGTTCATGAGCGCATTACCGATGATGAAGTTCGAGTTATGGCGGAGGTAATTCGGAATCGACTTAAGTTAACAAAGTTACGTTCGAGGCATTCGTGAACTCATCCGCGCAACAAACGAATTCGATAGTTGTCGATCTTCATGATTCTGATTGGAACGACTGGGCGGAGCGTCTGGCTGATTTCCAAGTACATGCCGAATACGGTCACTATCGCCAGCACGTCGGATTTTCAACGGCGTTAGCAATCGAATCTCAACCGAGATTCGTGATTAGTCTGTTACCTTCCGGCGAGATTGCAGCCAGTTCGCTGGTTCGCAAAATTCTAACGAACAACTACGGTCTAACGCGGCTTTCTATCGATCGAGGTCCATGCCTGTTAGGTGCAGAGTTCTTGGGGCCCCACTTGACGGCACTTAAAATGCACCTAAAGCCATCGGCCCACTGGTTACGCGTAAACCCGTATTTTTGCGGCGACGGTGCAGTCGCTGCAGACGTCATTTTGCGCCAAGCCGGTTTTCTACCGACCCGCGGGACAACGGGGGAGTATGACGGGACAATATCGATAAATCTGAGCCTGTCGGAATCGGATATATGGCAGCAGTTTCGTTCTTCTGTTAGACGCCAAATTAGGCGAGCAGAAAGATTGGGAATTGAAATTAGCTGTGACGAAAATGGTGATTCGGCGGAAGAGTTTTTCTCTTATTGCCAGGATGCGGCGCAGAGCAGGCATTTCGGGTTGCCCGGTGGAGCAGGTGCGTTGAAATTTTTTCTCGCCGCTAGCAAAACGAGGCCAAAGCCGATCGTGTTTTTGTCGCGACTTGAACATCGTTGCATCGCGGGAATCGGACTCATTCCGGCTGGCAACAGATTGATCTACGAATGGGGATTTTCGGGTACCCAGCCTGACGATCGTCGCCTACCTTTGTCTCATAGGCTACATTGGGAGGCGATTTGCTGGGCAAGAAAACAAGGCTATTCATACTATGATCTTGGCGGATTCTGGATGAATAATGGTGCTCACGATTCAATCAATAGATTCAAAATGGGGCTATCGAGCAATATTCAAAGCGTTCTTGCGGAATATTATCTGCCACTGTCACCAACTCTTGGTCGTGTGGTTGAAGTAGCGATCGCGTTGCGTAGGCGATTCAAATTAAGAGACGATCGTGGCTAAGAGAATTCGGGTCTTAATCGTGTCCTATCATTTTTACCCGTCAGGCGCGATCGGTGCCAAGCGGATGTCAGAATTTGCGCTTCACTTACAAGACAATGGAATCGATGTGAAAGTTCTGTGCGCTTCGATTAAGGACAAAAGTCTGCATGCTGATCTGGCATTGAGAATTGCGAGAGTCGATCGAACCGAAATCTGGGCCCCGCAGCCGATAGGGGATCGCTTATTGAGCGCGCTGGCCCGCAAAAAAAATAAGGCACAAGCCAAGCCAGATCGCGTGGTCGACTACTCTATTGCAAGTCGGCAAGCGCCACCGAAGCAGCTGTCGTTTTGGCGCAAACACTATCAGGCAATCGAACTGCTAATTGATCGAAACAAATTGTGGAGCGCATTCAGTACTGTTGTAGGCATACTTCACAGACTTTGGGGTCGCTACGATATTGTGTTGTCGACTGGACCACCCATGTCGCCGCACATAGCTGCGATGTTGATTTCCAAGGTACATCGCGCGGCCTGGATTTCCGATTATCGTGACCCATGGATTGGGAGCAAGCATCGGATCGAACTGGCTATGCCCAGGTGGCGATTGAGTTTCGAACAGGCGGCACAAAAAATGTGTGCAAACCGAAGTCACGCGATTATTTGTGCGTCTCCGGGTATTGTCGATTTTGTAACGCAGGGAATCTCCTCAAACGCGGCAAAATGCTCTGTGATAACAAACGGTTACGATTGGCGACTACCGGCGAAAACTGGTAACGGGAAATTGAGAATGTTGTATGCGGGCTCCTTGTATTTGAATCGCAACCCGTTTCCTTTCTTTGCGGCGATTGCAGAATTAGTAGCAAAGCCAGCAGTCGATCGCGACAAAATTCAAGTCACGTTTGTTGGCAACTGTGAGTCCTTTCGCGGCTTGTCCACTCGAGATTGGATAATGCAGGAGAATCTGCACGACGTGATCAACATCAATTCGCCAGTGTCGACGGCAGAGCTCAAGTCTATGACCAAAGAAAGCGACGTGCTGGTTAGTTTTGCACAGGGGCAGCCGTATCAGATACCCGGCAAAACATTTGAGTGTATTGGTGCGTCTCGAGTGTCTCTAGTGATCACTGAAGTTGATAGCGTAACTGCGCATGTAATTGACGACTCGGGAGCTGGCCTGATTGTTCCGCCAAACGATCATTCGTGTCTGAATGAAGCTTTGCAAAAACTGTACGACAGGTTTGTGCGAGACGGCGATCCGTTTGTTCCGGACGAGAATCGAATCGAGAAATTTAGTCGGGAGGTAAAAAATCGTGAAATGCTCGATCTGGTCCGACTCCATATCGATACCCGGTAGCATGGATAATTTGGAACAGCTGATTGGAATGTGGTGTTGTGAATATTCGAAGTAGCTTAAGAAGCGCAGTTGATCGCGTACGCGCGATTCGCGGGCGAGCGAAGCTTGATGCAGGTGGACAATCATTGATCTTGGGCTACCACCGCGTGCTTCATGCCAGCGAGGCGAGGCAGTTGTCCATACAGCCAGGGATGTTTGTAACGCCGGCGACATTGCGCATGCATCTGCAGATACTCAGCGAGTACGTGGAATTCTGCCATTTGGACGAACTTATCGCAGCAGCCGAGCGGCCAGTAGCGGCGGCAAAGACTCAGTGTGCGATCACCTTTGACGACGGCTGGGTAGATAATTTTGCACACGCATTTCCGGTTCTCCAAGAGTTCCATTGCCCGGCAACAATTTTTCTTGCGAGCGGATTTATTGGAACTACTCGTCAGTTCTGGCCAGAACGGCTTCAGCGACTGCTGAACGATACCCGGCGATTGCAACGATACGGTTCTGTGGTGCTTGATGAAATCGAATCTCTTATCAACATTGAGGCGAGTGCAATTGTTGATCGTTCACTGGATACGAATAAAATCATCGAAGCGCTTAAACAGAAAAATGATAAAACGATCTGCGATGCTCTTGACCGAGTAGATGAACATCTACAGAAACTTGGCGAATATTCTGATGCGCCAATTAGTATGTTGAATTGGACTCAGATACGCGAAATGACTGATTCAGGATTGGTGAGATTGGGATCCCATACTGCAGAGCATACGCGACTTTCAGGTCAAGTCGACGGAGCCATGGTAGTCGACGAACTAACGCGGTCGCGTGAAACAATAAAAGAGATTAGTGGCGAATTTCCGACGCTTTTTTGCTACCCAAATGGGGAGTTCACGCAAGACAATGTTGATCTGGTCCGACAGTATTATTCTGCTGCTTGCACAATTACGCCGGGCTGGGTTACCCCTAAATCGGATCGATATTTGATACCCAGAATGTGCCTTAGTAATGGTGGCTCCGATTCGCCGCATAGCTTTCTTGCACGAATTTCGGGCTAACATAATTGCCAGAAACGGTTCTCCAGATAGCGCGAATGAGAGTGATTTTGGGGGTGCCCCAGCATTATGTTCTAGCGTGAGTATGACTGAGCTACGTAGATAGGCTGTGCTTCAATCGTTATTCAATGCAGCGATCCGTAGATTCGTCGCAATGTGGCGACAGTTAAATAAGCGTCTCATTGCCTTCGGCTTGGCCAGTTCCTTGAACGGAAATGAATGTTAGTGCATATTCGGATCATCTTACGATCTTGTTTTGGGCTGCCACTTGCTAGGTGGCAATATCGTGAGATGAACGCCGGGAAAATGTGTACGAATAACTATTCGTAGATTCGGAAAATTATAAATTCGAATTCGTGCAGACCTGTTCGCGACCAGTTTCCGGGTGTGAATCTCAAGGAGTTTTCAATGTACATGCGTTTTGCGCTGCTATTATCTGTCTTTTCTATTTCATACGCCAACGCGCAAACTGGAGATGGCAATCTGTCCAACGGTGAGGCTTGGTGTGACTTAAATTCATCGAATTGCGTCTGTTCTGAACCGCTTACCGCAACTGATTATATTGATAATTCGGGCGAAGCGAGCAGCGCATCGACGTCGCGCGATTCAGGGCCGCGGAGCTGGAATCCGAACGATACTACCGAAAACGAATGTAGTTGGGATTCTGATGGGTCACACATTAGGACATATAACTGGAATGTAACACCGTCCGACAGAATCACCCCAAACAATCCAACTGGATCAAGTATTAACGCGGCTGCATACAGCGGCAATGCTTTGCCTAATCGAGTTGCTGAGTTTACGCCCAGATTTCGAGGGCAACCATACAACGGCGCGTATCGAGGTATTAATTGGTCAGGCCATGATTATCGCTTTTCATCGGAATTCGCTTCGTTCACTGGACGTCGATCGTATCGATGGTACACCTGGTATCCGCCGGATTTCTTATTCACAAGTGGCGGCGATCAGAATAGTAAGAAATGGCAATCGTTAATTGGGTCTTACTGGACTTCCGGACCCTCAAGTATGAGTCACCATAATACGCCGCATGATTGGTCGTGCGATTCTGGAGGGGTGCGTGAGGCGGGCTTGCTGAAAATGAATTCACGAGAAAACGGGGTTGAGTATGATGCCCAGTATTTTCAAGGCGTGTGGATACGTACAGAGATAGTTGTCGATCAAGTCACCGACGGATCTAGTGATCCGGGTGAAGGCAATGGAACGAGAATTCGCTGGTATCACAAAAACGTTACGGCAGGTACACCGGAAGTCTTATGGATCGACAGTTTCAGCAGAACGACGGAAGATCCTTGGACAAATACTAATCCAAATGGAATATCGATAAATAACACCGATTGGTCCTGTGGTGGGTTTACCGATTTGTACCGGCGAGGCGAAGAGTTTGCTGAGTGGACTCAAAATAATTACGGCCAGACGAACGACGAATCACCCAGCTCCGATGTACCAAAATGGAAAGGGTGGGCATATGTTCAAGTCGCCGCATGGACGCAGGAAGAAATGGATGCGACCGGTTTCGATGTCTACGGTGCGGACGTCTGGGACAATACAAAATTTCGAATCGGCAGCGCCTACGAGATGGAGGGCGAGGCTGGATCAATTGATCCGCACGTTGTGCGACCAGATGACACGAGTCCATTGATAGTGATCGAAGACTAGTAGGCGTAACCCGTCTACGAGACTGCCCTTATGAGGCGCTGATTTCAGCGATATCTGGTATCGTAGGCCGTGTTGTTAGCTAGTTAGGTATTCTGGAATTGAAGCACAGGTCTGGCACGGGCGGTCGTGACTATTTGGTCTCATTTGTCCTGGTATTGTGCGCCGGGGCTGCGCTTAGATTACACGGGATTGCAGAGTTTCCGCTTGTCGAGGATTCTTTCTATACGCTGCGTGATTCCCTAAACCTCACAGAACATATTCGCGTTCGGCCAGTGTACTACTTGCTGCAAAATGGGCTGTTTCAGATTATCCCAGTTTCACCTGTGTCACTGCGAATTCTTTCGCTGGTATTTGGCGTGCTCGGGATTTGGGCCATTTGGGCCGCCAGCAACCAGTTATTTGGCCGATTTGCAGCGGTGTCAACTGCTGCACTCGTTGCGTTCTCCCCGTGGCATATTCACATAAGCCAAGTTGGACGCTATTGGTCACTCGTATTCTTGGAGGCAACTTTATTATTCTGGGCCTTCGGGATCGCGTATCGGCAGAAACACATTAGGCCCCTCGCAATCGGATCCGGCGTTGCAATCTTCAGCGTATTGACTCACCCGACATTTGTATTCCTATTGCCAGGCTTTGTTATTGCTTCAATGGTTTCGGCCACGAACAACGGATACCGATTGCAGCTGCCTCAATCAAAGTGGATGTACTTGCTTTTGTTTGGGTTTATCTCTGTTTGTGTAATCGTGTCGCTTGCCGTCGGGCTGCCCGCGTTGGATGGCTCCCAATTTTCGCCGGCCAAGCTGCTAACGACGACTAGGTTGATGCCCGCTGTAATTCAGTGGGTTGGTCCCGTGATTGCCATTGCCGTTACATTGAGTATCGTCGTACTTCTTCGATCAAGCCCAAATATTGGCTTACGCTGGTGGGGCTCGTCGGCAATCATCATAAGCGTAGTCTTTCTGGTTGCCTTGTTCGTGGGCAGCGTCTACAGGGACGTTTACGCGTATTACGTTACGGCGCTATTACCATTGTGGTTTCTATTGATCGGGGCGGCACTATACCGTCTTGAGAATGAATTATCGCGGATAGTGGCGGCAGGGATTGTCATACTGCTGATTGCTAGCGTTACGCCAAGTATAGTTTCAAATCTACGCGACGGCACACGATTTGACTACCGTCCCGCGTATGATTACATACAGGAGCACGGTCATGAAGATCCAGTCTTTGGTACACCACGGGCGGCGGCAAAATATTACGCACCGGATTTGGACTTTCACGAACTAACGATGCGGCCGGATCAGTTACAGCAGTCGTACGATTCACACGAATCCATTTGGGTAATCGCATCATATAGGCGGTATGGATTTTTGAACGACCCTAGCGGTAGCATCGAGCGTTGGCTTTGGGATCACTGCAAAATCGCTCACAAGTACGAAAAAGTTAGATTTGATTTCCGTAGGTATGCCGCTCACTTACACGTCTGTTCTAAAGAACCGTCATAGAAAATAGTTGAAAGAATATATGAACAACAAAGCAGTGGTTAAATTCGGCATCGGCAAAACAATATCGTTTAGCCTGATTATTACATTCATCATCTTGTTGATCGCTGAGTTGGGATTACGTGGTTGGGCGTACTTTTTTCGCGAGCAATATGAACGGTACGATGCGGAATCGGAGACGTTTGTGCTTGTACCGGGAGAGCACCGTCAGGGGTTTTCGAGCATCAAGATTAACTCGGACGGGTTTATTGGGGAGGAATTGCAAGCTGCTGGGCCCGACCTTTTTCGAATAGTGTCGGTAGGCGATTCGTGCACGTTTGGCGTGAGCGATCACAAATCGTCGTATCCTGCTGTGTTGGAGCAAACATTGCAGGATAGAAAATTACTGCATTCTCGACTCGAAGTCGTGAATGCAGGTGTTGAGGGGCACGATTCGATTATGGCTTTGCGCAGACTTCGCCACAAAGTTCTGCAGCTAAAACCGGATATTGTGACTGTCTACATTGGATGGAACGACCTAATGAAATACGACCCATCCGGACAGGTATCCAATGCTGGTATGGGAGCGGCAATGCGATGGCTGGATAACTTGTGGCTAACGAAAGGAACTCGAAAGTTAGTATTTTTTTATTTACGACCCAACTTAAATCCGCCTCTAACTGGTAAAGAGAGTTTTAGGGGCTCATTCGCCGATTTCGTACCAAACGTCTACGAGCAAAATTTACGCGAAATATTGAAAGATATCGAAGAGTCCGGAGCTAGGGCAATGCTAATAACCCTGCCGACAGTTGTTCACCCGGATATAACGGTGGACCAGCTCAAGGATGCAGGAGTAGTCTTTCCATATTATCAATCAGCCTATGCCGTTGGAGATTTCCTTGAATTGATTGATGCATATAACAGTGTGATCAGACAGGTCGCAGTTGATGAAGGTATAGATATTGTCGACTTGGCCGAGATATTCCAAAAATTCTCCGACCCAGAGAAATATTTCTACGACACAATGCATTTAAACAAGGTAGGGCGAAAAATCGTTGGCGAAACTATTGCAGAGTACATAGCGACACATGGAATGTTGCCAAGCACAGATCGGACTGAAGAACAGGCTGACTAGAGCGTTGGATTAGGGCATGCAAAAGATGAACAACGGCCGAGGTGCCATCGAAACGAGAAAGGTTGCAGACCTGGCCGCCCCTCAGTTGATGATATCAATTGTGCTTTTATTTCTATTTTCTTCATTCGCAAGAATTAATTTTCTTATCAGTCTCAAAATCGGTTTCATCGCACTTATTGCCGTCATCTTAGCCCTATTAATAAAGAAAAACTGGCAGTGGACAAAATCTCACACCGGGATGTTGGTGTATCTTTCTTTAGCAGCAATTTCGATACTTTTTGCTGAGAACAATTTCGCGGCATACCGTTGGACACTTGTATATTTGCCGTTTGTTGGAATTGCAATTGGGTTCGCGTGGATCATGTCAGCGCCGAAAACTTCTAAACAGTTGATTTTCGTTTGGCTCGCCTCACTGGCATACGTGTCCTTTTATGCAATTACGCACAACGGTAGGGGACCCGGAGGGTATGCCGGAGACGAGAACGATATGGCGCTAACTGCAGCAATGGGGCTTTCTTTTGCTTTATTTGGTGTTGGAACCAAGAGTGGGTGGTTTAAGGTTGTCTCAGCCGTACTGATATTCCTGTTTATTACATCAAGCGTTATCTCATTTTCCCGTGGCGGCATGATCGCAATGGGGGCCGTCGGCCTATTCTATTTTGTCTCGACCGAGAATAAGATTCGGAAAGGATTCTTGGTGATGGCATTGATCTCGTTGACATTAAGTTTCGCACCGCAAAAATATGTTTCGGAACTACAATCGATCGGTGGCGAACTGGAATCGGACTCTGCGTACTCCACCGGTCAAATTCGTCTTTTCATGTGGGCAGCGGCTATCAACGCATTCAAGGATAATCCAATCTTGGGCGTGGGCGCCGGTAACTACTCTTGGTCCGTCGGCAAATACCAGCCAACCGAGGGTAACTGGCCGCCGGCTTTTTTTGTGAGGGATCGAACCAGGCAATCAGCACATTCGTTTTATTTTCAATTGCTGGCGGAACAGGGCATTGTGGGTGTATCTGTTATCGGTTTCTTGGTGATACGTTTTTTCAGGAACCTCAATCGAATTGCTAAGAGCAGGTCATACACGGAACCGGACGAAGCAGGCGGGTGGGGATACCTTTCAAGGCCATATTTGGCGCTAGCAATCATGGGTGCAATGATTGGATTTCTTAGTGCCGGTGTATTTCTATCTGTGTTGAACTATCCGCACTTTTTTTACCTCATTGGCATGGGCGCAGGATTGGAAATAGCGAGTCCCACAGAAATTGAAGATAAAAAACAGTCGAGCGACGTCAATCCGAAATTACTGCACCGCTAATAGATATCGAAACCGTAATCTATTGATCTATTCTGATTCGAAGTGCTTGTGCCAGGTCAAGAAATTGATCACTGCCCAGAGAATCAAGCCATGATCGCGGGTTTTGTTCTGGTGCTCGTTCCAGATGCCGTTTAAAACTTGTGGGTCGAGGAGGTCATGATGAAACTCCACGTCTTTCATCAAGATATCGTGTGCCCAGTCACGCAACGGACCCCTCAGCCATTCGCTGATAGGTACGGTAAAGCCCATTTTTGGCCTGTCGATCAGCTCTGCAGGTAGGTAGGATCGCAGCAGCTGTTTGAGGCACCATTTCGTTTGCTTATTCCGTATCTTGATTGGAAGCGCCAATCGCCACGCGTACGACAATACATCGCGATCCAACAGAGGTAAGCGCGTTTCCAAACCCACCGCCATTGCTGCGCGATCAACTTTGGCTAGTCCATCGTCAGGCAGGTAGGTGAGGGTATCGATGTACATTGCACGTTCAATAAACTCAAGATGACATTCTGGCGTACGCAGATGTTCGAATATATTGAGGTCGCGTTTGGCATTCGGTACGAGTTGCAGCGGCTGGTCGTAGAACGACCGCAAAAACAGGTACAGCTCACTGAGGCTGGATTTTCGAAGGGATGTTGTCAATTTTTGAAGCTTAAGCCCAAGCGCGGGCGGTATGACCCGCTGTTTCGGAAACCAATCATGTATTTTGTCGCTCAGAGCATCTGTGGCGCCGTATGGGATAGCCGACAAGATTGTCGCAATAGTTTTACTGCTCCATGCCGGCATACGTTTTCGAAAATCCCAGAGTTGATTCGCGCGCATATACCGGTTGTAACCTCCAAAAAGCTCGTCGCCACCGTCTCCAGCGAGACATACGGTTACCTGCTCTCTAGCAAACTTTGAAAGCAAATAGACTGGAATTTGCGATGGGTTGCCGAACGGCTCGTCACTAATTTTCGGCAAAAGAGGGACGGTATCAAGCAAATCTTGCGGTGTTAACGGCAAAGTGTGATGTTCGGTTCCAAGGTGTTCTGCAACCTGTGCCGCAAAATAGGATTCATCGTGACTAGAATTCGGAAAAGATATAGTGAATGTCTTTAAGGGCTGGTGTCGTAATTCCTGAGCAATTGCCACGACAAGCGATGAATCAATGCCGCCGGACAAGAATGCACCGACCGGAACGTCTGCAATTTGCTGCCGTCTTACGGCGTCGCTAATACAGGATTTCAGTCCCGACAAAGCTTGTGCCGAATCAGCGATCATATGCTCTCGACCGGCTTCGAGTTCGTCAGCGAGTGACCAGAACGGCTGTGGTTCGAAGTTGCTTGCGCGTAAATCCTCAGTAGATTCCGGCGGCTTGTGTGCACGCAACGCGTTTAACGGGACGGTCAGCTGGTTGCCGGCTGGTAACTTATAAACCGAACGTAGAATTGAATAGGGTGCCGGGACGTAGCCGTACCGAAAATAGGCAGCGAGCATGTCCGGATCGACCGCGCATTGCCAAACGGGTACCTTCCTAAACGCCTTCAACTCAGATGCAAATACCAGGCGCTCGTTGAGAATTCCCCAGTAAAGCGGTTTCTCGCCCAGCCGGTCTCGGGCGAGTGTCAGTGTGTTGGTTTGATGATCCCAGATTCCGAATGCAAACATGCCGGATATTTTCTGCAGCATTTCTTGCATTCCCCAAGTCTCAATAGCTGCAAGAATAACTTCGGTATCCGATCCACCACGAAACTGTTGGCCAGCGGCAATTAGTTCTGTGCGTAATTCTTTGAAGTTGTAGATTTCGCCATTGAATGTTATGACATAACGGCCCGATGCCGAGATCATCGGCTGATTGCCGTGCTCCGAAAGGTCCTGCACCGACAATCGACGATGACCAAACACTACCGAATGATCGGAATTCGCCCAGGTGCCAGAGCGGTCGGGCCCACGGTGAGCTAATTCGTATATCATGTCGCCCACGGTTTTCATGGGTGAATGATCGCCGCGAGTATTCCGGAAATTTAGAAGTCCTGCTATTCCGCACATATTGGTTGTAGTCGATTTATGATCGGCGAATAATATAGATTATCATGGGCAACCAGACCGTTGCCAAGGACCCAGTATTGAAAAAAAATACAGCGTGGATTGTATTCGGTGACGATTGGGGTGTACATCCGTCAACAACGCAACATTTGATTCTCAATATGCCAAGCACGGATTGCGCCGTTTGGATCGATTCAATCGGAATGCGCGCGCCAAAAGTAAATTTGGTCGATTTACGGAGAATTGTCTCAAAAGCAGGGTCGCTCTTCGATTCTCGAACGAATGAGTCTAGGAGACTATATGAAGGTACCATCGGTAGCGTCACAAGAATAAAGCCGCGCGTGATTCCTTGGCATCAGTCGAAGATCGCCGTTGATCGAAATAAGCGATGGCTCGGAGATGCAGTAGCGTCCGCGGTGCGGCAGTACAATACGAATTACACCGTGCTTTTGTCAGCTAACCCGGTGGCGGTTTACTACTGCGATGCGATCCCACATGACAAATTCGTATACCTCCGCCTGGATGACTATAGTGAGTATCCTGGGTGTGATCCTGAACTGGTTGCAGATGCTGAAAGCAGAATATATGAGCGGTCAGACGTTATTCTTGCTACTGCTCGAACGCTAATGCCGCCAGCAGCGTTTACACAAAAAGCGCACTACCTGCCCCAAGGGGTTCAGACGGAAGCATTTGCCGGCATTCCAATCGAACCTTCGCGTCAAGCGGTGCTGGGCTTTTTCGGTTCAATCGCTCGGTGGCTTGATTTTGACCTTATTGAATCAGTAGCTCGACTGGCACCTGAATGGCGCCTCGAATTCATGGGTAATCCTGACTATGTTCCGCAAAGTATGCGTGACTTGGAGAACATCAGCATATTGCCAGCAGTACCATTCGGCGAATTATGGCACAATATTTCGCACTGGGCAGCGGCCTGGATTCCTTTTCAAATCAATGATTTAACGGTTGGAGTAAATCCCTTGAAAGTGCGTGAGTATCTGGCGGCTGGATTGCCAACGCATAGCACCCCGTTGCCCGAAATGCGTGACCTCGGCGAGCAAATTTTTGTTTCATCGGACGCCGCTCAGATTGTTTCGTGGTTACGCAAGATGCTTGACGTCGACTCAACCGAATTGAGACAAGAGCGGCGCACACAGATTGAAAGTGAATCTTGGCACGCGCGGGCGAAGGATCTCTCAAAGATAGTGCAACAGGGAGAAAAGTCAGGGTGAGGACTACAGTTTGAAAAAAATACTTGTCATATTTGGAACGAGACCCGAAGCGATCAAACTGGCCCCGGTTGTACATGAGTTTTGTCGGCGGCCGGACAAATTCGAGGTACGCGTTTGTGTGACTGGTCAACATCGTGAAATGCTCGACCAAGTACTAAACTTTTTTGAAATAGTGCCGGACTATGACCTCAACGTAATGAAACCCGGCCAGACGTTGAATGCTCTGGCCTCGAGACTGTTTGTCGGCCTAGACGAAGTTATTCGCGGAGTCGAGCCCGATCTCGTTTTCGTACAGGGCGATACCACTACAGCAATGGTTGGCGCAATGGCTGCCTTCCATTTAGGCGCAAAAGTTGCTCACGTCGAAGCGGGCCTGCGTAGCGGACATAAGGATTCGCCGTTTCCCGAGGAAATAAATCGAAAGGTTGTAGGCCATATTGCAGATTTACACTTTCCGCCAACGGCGGCTGCTGAAAGCAATCTTCACAATGAGGGAATCGTCGATAATGTGTGGATAACTGGAAACACGGCGATCGATGCCCTGCATATCGGATTGGACCGTTTAGATAACGACGTTGCAGAAATATCGCCCGTCGTGAAGAAGATTGATATAAATAGCAAGGTCGTGTTGGTTACTAGTCATCGACGAGAGAGCTTCGGTGCGCCGTTCGAGCGAATTGTGGCCGGCATCGAAGAATTAGCGCTCAAGTTTCCCGACGTACGCATTATTTTTCCAGTGCATTTGAACCCGCAAGTGCGAAAGGTAGTATTTGGTCGCTTGAGTGACCATGCCAATATTGAATTGATTGAACCGGTGGATTACCCAACACTAATTTGGCTTCTGAAGTCCTGCTATATCGTTCTTACAGATTCTGGCGGTATTCAAGAAGAAGCACCAGGTTTGGGCAAGCCGGTACTGGTGATGCGCGAAGTCACAGAACGCATGGAGGGCGTTGATGCTGGGACCGCCAAGTTGGTTGGATCAGATCAGCAAAAAATAGTGTCCGAGGCCAGTAAGCTGCTTGAGGACGACGATGCCTATGCAAGTATGGCGGCTGCTGTAAATCCATACGGGGATGGCAAGTCGGCCCAGCGAATCGCAGATCATGTCGAAGAGATGTTTAAGAACGACTAATCAGTCCCAGGTAAAAATCTTTGTATTTTCCCGCTTGCCGCTTTGCGGAGTAGCTGTGCTCAATGAGTTTCGATGCCCGTCGCATAGAGGTCGATAGCTGCGGTGCGCGGTGCATGCAATTTAGTATTGCCTCGGCGTAGTTTTCCGGGTCCTGTGAGTTGACCAGGGCGCCGAACTCTTTGTCAAGAATCTCTGGTATGCCGCCAATCGCCGGAGCGACAACCGGAATTTTCATATACAGCGACTCAAGTAATACCATCGGAAGCCCCTCATGATCCGACGTCATTAGCAGTAGGTCGCACGCAGCCAAGTGTGTGGCCAACTCAGGAAGAAAGCCGCAAAAGTCGACTTTGTCTGTAATTCCAAGCCGTTCTGCCAGAATAGTGGCACTCTCTTTTTGCGGCCCGTCACCGTACACTTTGCACCGTACGGACTGTTTTGCCTGCTGAATAACGATGAAAGCAGAGTTGAGAAATAGGTCTATGCGTTTGACAGGAACCAGACGACCGACAAAGGCAATTACAAAATCATCGCCTGCGTTTGATAATTGAACCTCATTGCCGACGTTGTATAGTGTCGTATCTAGTCCATTCTGAATAATCACGATTTTTCTGCGATTTACGTGCCGGCTGAGCGTTTCTTTAAGTGCATGCGATACCGCAATAGTCCGGTGTTGCAAGAATCGTGCAAATAGTAAATCGAGTGTTCGATACAAAAATGCGATCGAAAAAAACTTCGTGGAAATTTCCCAGTCGCCGTGCTGCGTACGCACGCTCTTGATATCTTTGAAGCCTATTGCCGCAAGCGTACCTAGAATATTTTGCTTGTAGCCATGCGTATGAATAATGTCGGGCTGGTATTCGCGAATAACGTCGCGGATTTGCAGCCATAATTCGCGAATGGAGTATGATTTTTCGTCTAAGATTACGCAATCGACATCCGCCTCTGCCAGCCTCTCACTCAAAAGGCCGTCATTCATTGTCACAATCTGGCAGTCGACGTTGTCAAACTGACCAAAATTCTTAAGAAGGCCGGTAATTTGACTTTCGGCACCTCCCCAATCGTCGCCAGCGGCAATGTGCAATACTCGAATCGATTTGGTCATGTCAATTGATGGTGGTACCTGTTACCGCCGTTGATAAGCGTGTCAACCGTTTATCAAAAACGTGACTTATGAATTTCTGCACCAGCACTTTGATGATAGCATCTGAAAATGCTTGATGTCTTTTTAACGATAGATACTGAATTTTGGTGCCGATCGGCGAATCCAACGCCCGACGAATTGTCTGGCGCGTTCGATGAATTCATTCTAGGCGTCGGCTCAAGCAGGAACTGGGGAGCAAATTATCAAGCGGAAGTAATGAATCATTTTGGTGTCAAAGCAAGTTATTTTTTGGAGGCGCTATGCGCGCCGACGCTGTGTGGCGATAAAACAAGGGATTTCGTTTCCTACGTACGACAACATGGCCACGATATCGAAATACATATTCATGCAGAGTGGTTACCTTTTCTCGCTGATGAGTCGCTGCCCGCCACGCCAGGTAAGCATATGCGACATTTTTCTCGGCAAGAACAAGCTACCATTATTGCCCAGGCGGTGAAAAATTTGCATCTTGTGGGGGTGGCTGAACCTTGTGCATTTCGTGCCGGAAATTTTGGGGCAAATTGGGTTACCTTGCAGGCGTTGGCGGATAACGGAATTCAATTCGATACAAGTTACAATTGCTGCTATTTTGACGCGGGTTGCGCAATGCAGGAGGACAAGGGTATATCGCAGCCAGTAATGAGGAACAATGTCTATGAGTTTCCGGTAGCCGTATTTCGCGACACTCCCGGACACTATCGCCCACTGCACTTGCAGGCATGCTCATTCGCTGAAATTAAATACGTATTAGAGAGCTATGCGGAGAGAGGCTGGAAGTCCTGTGTATTGGTATCTCATAGTTTCGAAACGCTCAATTCTCGCCGTAGTGGGCGGGACGCAGTAGTGTGCCGCCGGCTCGAAAAACTATGTAAGTATTTGTCCGAGCACCCAGACAAATATCGCACTATTGGATTTAGCGATATCGGTAGTCCGGACGAGTATTGTAATCTGCAACCAGCAGACGCACCGCAGTCCAATTACTTCAGAACTGTTAGTCGACATGGTGAGCAGGCGCTTCGCCGGTTGTTGTACTAGGCAGTGTGGGTCGTTTGTTGATTACTGCTGTGAACGAAACAGCGATAGCGTCGATATACAGAAATAGTGCTCGGATTAAGTTTGAGTACAAGGCTACACCGAATAAATTAATTAGGCGCTCTTTGGATATATCGTGACAGTCATTCACTACATTTTTTGGTTTGGTGCTGTTGGTTCTGTATTTAGCTACCTACTGTACCCGGCGATACTGTTTCTACGTCGAAGACTTCGTCGAATTGATTGCGAGAGCACGGCGATGAATGCGTGGCCAGACGTCAGCATTATCGTCCCTGTTTATAATGGCGAGGACATTATCGCGCGCAAATTGGATATTACGCTTGACTTGGAATATCCAACGGAATCGCTGCAGATTGTTGTTGTTTCTGATGGAAGCACTGATCGCACAGAAGAAATTGTCGAGGGTTATGCAAGTCGTGGTGTGCAACTGGTTCGCACCGGGAACCGCTGCGGCAAAGAGGAAGCACAGAAAATTGCTCTTAAGGCGTGCAATGCTGAAATATTCGTCTTTACGGATGTTGGAACTACGACGCCGCCGGAGTCACTAAAGAAACTGGTGCTACCCTTCAGTGACGATCAAATTGGTGCGACATCTAGCGAAGATAAGTTTTTGGATGAGGATGGTCGTCCGAAAGGCGAGGGTATATACGTACGCTATGAAATGTGGTTGCGAAGACTGGAATCCAATCGGGCGACACTGGTTGGGTTGAGTGGTTCGTATTTTGCCGCGCGACGATCCGTTTGTACGACTTGGGATACCGAGGTACCGAGTGACTTCAATACAGCGATTGAGTGCGCGGAAAACGGTCTTTTCGCGGTTTCAGTGCCCGGCGCCAATGGCGTCTACGCGGATGTTGCAAATCCGTCGGAAGAATATGGCCGCAAAGTCCGTACTGTGGTCCGCGGCATGCGAGGGCTAATTTTCAAGCGCAAGGTTCTGAATCCGTTGCAGTACGGATTTTTCTCGCTTCAGATGTGGGGTCATAAATTGACACGGTGGCTGATGCCGTGGTGTCTACTAATCGTGTTCGTTACTTCGATTGTCCTGTCGAAATCGAGTGCATTTTTTTTCGCGATAGCAGTGTTGCAGGCAGTAATGTATTTCCTAGCATTTGCACCTGCTGTTGTGCCGAGCCTGATGAATTTCCTGCCACTTCGCATCCTGTACTACATTGGAACAGTCAACGTGGCAATTGCACACGCTGCGGTCCAGGTACTGAGCGGCCGAAAAATGGCAGCCTGGGAACCGACAAAGCGAAGCGCAGGCTGAGAAATGACGAAGGGTGCTTATCGTTGTTCGACTGTACGGCGAAAGATGCTGGTTAACTCCTTACTCGGGCCCGTACGGATGAGCGCAGATGTTTAAGAAAATAGTATTTCTGGGCTCCCCAGGGCCAATCATGCTGGCGTTTGCGCGATCTTGTGGAAAGGATGGTGTTTCTGTGGGACTGCTGGAGGTGGTAAGAGGAGAATCGACCGCCCGGCAGTATTCAAAGTGGATCAGGGAGGTCCAGAGTATTCGTTCAGCGCTGGTTGGAACGGAAGACGGCATCCGGCTTGTCGAAAAGACTATCAGCGATTTCGGCGCGGATGCGTTGATCGCAGTTGATGAAAGCCACCTGGGTTGGTTATCGGAGCATCGGCAGAGACTGGAAAACCGTGTGAGTTTACTTATGCCTACGGCAGCGTGCTTGGATGATGTAGCGTCGAAGATACGCCAGATAGAGATCGCGAATGCGGCAGGATTTGACGTTCTTCCAACAACGTACATTTCACAAGTCATCGATGCTGGCAAGATATCGGACGACAATTTTCCAGTATGCCTCCGACCATCTAATCCCGCTACGGTGTCGCCAAGTTTTAAGGCTAAGGTGTTTCAACGACGCGCTGATTTGGAAGCATTCCTGAGCACGATTGAAGAATTTCGGTCACCCGTCATTGCGCAGCCGTTTTTCAGTTGCCCTGATCTAAAAGTACACGGCTCTCGATCTGAGGATGGCCGAATATTGGCAATGGAGCCATTCTTTGTCGAGCGAAAATTTGAAGGCGTCACTCTGACGCTAAAACGAGGAACATTTCCGCCAGGGGTTAGGAAATACTGCGAAGAATTCGCACACCTCGCGGGTCTGACCGGCGGATTTCATTTCGATCTACTGTTCTTCCCGGAAAGAGACCAGGCATATTTTCTTGAGGTCAATGCCAGGATGGGGGGGATTACCGATAAGGCTATGGCGTTCGGGTACAATCAGCCACGGTTCATTCTTCAGGCCTATGGCCATTCCGTATCGGCCGAGCCGACGCCAGCTACGTCGCTAAAACGGGTGGTCACGAAGCGCGCAGTGCTAAAACACTTGATTCAAGCTGCTGCTGGACGCCTGACACCATTGGATTACCCGGCGGCAGGCCGAATTCGGCATGTTGCGCTATCCCTCC
This sequence comes from Woeseia sp., assembly GCA_021773015.1. Taxonomy (GTDB): domain Bacteria; phylum Pseudomonadota; class Gammaproteobacteria; order Steroidobacterales; family Woeseiaceae; genus OFTM247. The sequence goes on along the minus strand of JAJFKW010000006.1, from coordinate 379,055 downwards.
GAGATCTGCTATTCGCCCGCGATTCGGTATTCGATAGACGGGATATGGTCGGTACTGCATGGTTCAATCTGCAAGGACTACGGGGCAAATCGGGACCACGCAATCGATCAACTCAGAGGTCGCCGGATGCTTGACAGCCAGCAGCGCCGCCATTACAACGCCCGAGCAACGGAAGTACTGACCATTGTTGCGAATCAACAAGGCGCATTTAGCGAACATTGTCACAGATTTCACCTAACCATTATGTACAATATCGGGCTATCGTGTGTCACTTACACCCATACTCCAGCGCAATAGCTATATTGCCCTAGTCTTGTAAATTTACGGTTTCGTCGGCCCAAAAGTTTCGGAAAGTAATTTGAAATCAACATGTTATATACTCGGGCTATCAGCCTATTACCACGATAGCGCGGCAGTTCTTCTGCGAGACGGTGTAATTGTAGCTGCGGCCCAGGAAGAGCGTTTTTCTCGAAAAAAACACGACGCCCGGTTTCCGGAGTCTGCCATCCGTTATTGCCTGAACCACGAGAACATTTCTCTCGGTGATCTTCATTCCGTCGTGTTCTACGATAAACCGCTTCTGAAATTCGAGCGTCTAATCGAAACCTATCTAAGTTACGCGCCTTCTGGATTTCGATCTTTCATGACGGCAATGCCGGTTTGGATGAAGGAAAAGATGTTCTTGAAGGAGACGCTAAAGCGCGCGCTGGCAGATTTGGCGGGGTGCAAGAAAAGCATGCTGCCAAAGTTGTTATTTTCGGATCATCACAAATCACATGCCGCATCCGCATTTTATCCAAGCCCATACGAAAGCGCGGCCGTACTATGTCTTGATGGCGTCGGCGAATGGGCAACGACGAGTGCCTGGCTAGGTGACGGAGAGAAATTAGATCCGTTGTGGGAGATAGATTTTCCGCATTCACTAGGATTGCTGTACTCGGCACTAACGTACTTTACGGGTTTTCGCGTCAATTCCGGCGAATACAAGCTAATGGGGTTAGCACCCTATGGAGATCCCAAATACGTCGACGTGATTCTCGACAATCTTCTTGACCTAAAAGCCGATGGTACTTTTCGGTTGGACATGCAGTATTTCAACTTCTGCACTGGGCTGACCATGACCAATGCCAAGTTTGATGCTTTGTTCGGCGGGCCGCCGCGTAGTCCAGAATCGGAAGTTACTGTACGTGAAATGGACCTGGCTGCGTCAATTCAGAAGGTTACAGAAGAAATCGTCCTGCGTCTGGCCAACACCATGCACAAGGAGACCGGACAAAAGCAATTGTGCCTTGCTGGAGGGGTAGCATTGAACTGCGTCGCAAACGGTCGCATAGAGAGAGAAGGGCCGTTTGAGTCGATTTGGATTCAGCCGGCGGCCGGTGACGCTGGAGGAGCTCTCGGCGCTGCGCAGGTGGTTTGGCACGAATACTTGGGCGAATCTCGATCAGTCGCCGAAAACGACAGTATGGCGGGCTCCTATCTTGGTCCCAACTATTCAAATGAAGAAATTTGCGAATATCTGGATTCAGTCAACGCCGTCTATAAGAAACTCGATGACGATAAACTCTATTCGGCGACGGCAGAACTTTTAAGTACTGAAAACGTTGTTGGGTGGTTCCAGGGCCGCATGGAATTCGGCCCAAGGGCGCTCGGTGGACGGTCCATAATTGGCGATCCACGCAGTGCCGCAATGCAATCGGTAATGAATTTGAAGATCAAGTACCGTGAGTCCTTTCGTCCTTTCGCCCCGTCAGTGCTTGCATCTAGAGTCGGGGATTACTTCGAGCAGGTTGCAGATAGCCCTTATATGCTCATCGTCGCGCCAGTACAGGAGTCAATTCGCATCCCGATGACTGCGGATCAAGATGCACTTTTTGGAATCGAGAGGTTAAATATTCCCCGTTCAAAACTGCCTGCGATTACTCACGTGGACTACTCAGCCAGGGTGCAGACGGTGCACGAACACACCAATCCTCGCTATTATCGGCTCATTGATGCCTTTGATCGACTCACCGGCTGCGGCGTAGTCGTAAACACCTCATTTAACGTACGCGGTGAACCGATAGTCTCTACACCCGAAGACGCCTATCGGTGTTTCATGCGAACTGAGATGGATTGCCTGGTGTTGGAAAATTGCATCCTAAGAAAAGAGGAGCAGCCGCAGTGGGACGACGACGATGCTTGGAAAGAGGAGTTTGAACTTGATTGATGCAAACTCAATTCCGGTTCTGGACCGCAAAGGGCTGCGGCATTTTGGGCTGGTTACTGGCGCTATGTTCGCTGGAATATTTGGCTTGGTTTTTCCATGGTTGTTGAATTTCGATATGCCTATCTGGCCATGGGTGATATTGGGTGTGCTCGGCGGAACCGCATTGGTTGCGCCATCGATCCTCCGTCCGGTTTACTATGGCTGGATGCGTTTTGCATTGGTTTTGAGCCGCATTACGACTCCGATTATTCTTGGAATCCTGTATTATCTTTTGGTCACGCCAATGGCTTTTGGGATGCGCCTGGCGGGCAAGGATCCGCTCCGGCGAAAGTTTATTTCCGATGCGGAGACCTACAGAATCCCCAGTGAAATCAGACAGCCCTCTGACTTGGAGAAACCCTTCTAATGCTTGAGTTCGTCAAAGATTTGTGGCTATTCATGCGCCACCGGAAAAAGTTTTGGTTGGCACCAATTATCATCGTCATGATGCTGCTCGGCGCATTGATCGTATTTACGCAAGGATCTGTAATCGCCCCATTTATTTACACGATCTTTTAACTGGCTTCGGACGAAATTCCGCGGTCATTGTGGAGCGTGCGGGTCCCTGATTAGTCTGCAAGCGACCATCGGTCAACTGATTCTTGTGCGGTTGCGATAAGGCGCTGATTGAGGTCACTGCACATCGCCTCAATTTCGTCGTCTAATTGAATTCCCGCACCTCTCATCATTGACCCTTGATGAATGTCAGATACAATTTTCGCTCCTGGATAACTCAGGCCAACGAAATTATATATTTGTTGCATAACCGAGTTCGGCTCTGAGACCAAGTGTTCGTAGTTGCATAGCATTACGTCATCTCTGTTTTGCAATCTTTGTTGAAAGAAGAACTGATTTCTTGCAAACCAAAACAGTGCAGCGGCGTCGAGCTCGGTAATTCCGCGCTTCAAGAACTTGCGGATTGTTTGCGCTGTCTCTTCAGACATCGCCTCGTACCTCCAATCACTCAAGTTGCTCTGAACGACTGGCTCAAGATCATTGAAACCGTTTCGATCGCCAAAACGCCGCAAATTGGACTTTGCGACGGAGTGAAACTCCCGAAATATCCATATGCCACGGGAGTCGGCAAAAGAATCAATTATTCTCGATGCTATCTGTGAATCAAGTAGCGGCTTTGATACAACCAATGGGGCCCTATCTGCAGCAAATATCCGCCCAAGCTTGCGACTGTTCTTAAGTCTAAGTGGTCGCTTGCTGTCGAATACATCGTCTAGTTCGCGATAAACGCGAGTTCTCAGGTCTACGTCAAAAACGTCCATTAACATGCTGGTACCTGAACGCTGACATCCGAATACAAATACCAACTTTGATTCATTGGTTGGCCAGCGTTTCAGACGATGATAGGCGCCTTTCTCAAGCCTTCTAAATCGATTTCGCCACTTATGAGAGCGCATTACTTGCGTATGTCTCGTCGCTAATCGTATCGGCAGAATTTGCAATGTATATCATGGATTCGAAAACGTCTGCTTGATGAGTGAATGAAACTTGGATCGATTTACTGCGTTGTAGTCATGAGTCGTCGTTAGAATTAAGTTTTCGCGTTTTCAGCAGAGTATCGAAAATATTCTCCGCAATAAGAGCGTGGTGCCGAGCGTTACTGTGAGGATCATACCCCAGCGTGTACTCTCGCGAATACCATTCTGCAGATAAGGTCTTGTTTTCAGCGGTTGAGGAATAACGTCTGGAATCCAATTCCAAGACGGTAACATTCGTATACTCTTTTGCCGTGAGGGCCAGTTGGCGGGCGATGTATTCGTCAGCGGCTAACGATCTGGGATTAACAACCAGAAATATTAGTTCGAAATTGTGATTCACGCTGTCTGCTATAAGCTTCAACCAATATTCGTTGTTCGCGTCCCACATTGCGATGCCTGCAGCTTCTGATGTGGCGAATACGCTCGTTTGTTCCTTTAGCTCATCATCCGAAAAATCGAATAGTGAATCGTATGTCGCCTTAATCGCTGTCGATTGAGCCCTCATCTTGTTATACAAGAATGGCACGAACGCTGTGCGCTTGCCTATTCTATCGTTGCGTTCTCTTAATCGCCTCAGGTTGTCGAGCTGGGATTCTGTTGGACGCTTGAAAAACCTGTCGCCACTCGAAACTCTGACGACGACGTGACTGGGCGCCAGTGCGCGAACGTAACGATTGGCAGTGACGGCGTGATGGTAAGGCCCATAACCACCGACACCGAGATTAAGCACCTGATGGCGATATCCTTTGGCGTCCAGCAACGATTCCAACTGAGACGAAAATACCTCGTTATCACTAATACCTGGACCGAATACCTCGGAACTGCCACAAATCAAAATACTGGGGCGTGTTATATCTGCTGTAGCTCCACGATAACCTTGTTCATTGATCGTAATTGGTGGCGACTGGACCGAAAAGTTGCCGAGAAAGGAAACGGCAGTCTGCCTCGGTCTGTAAGCCACACCGAGTTCGTCGTCATAGGCATAGCGAATAGTTTGCGTTGAACCCGGCAGTCGGAAACTGATCTCCCCGATGATCATGAAGATAACAAGGACCAGCATAAGGTCAAAAATAATTGTTTTTGTAGAAATCAGTTTCATTCTCATTCTCAAAACTGAAAGTAGATAAATGAATTTGCGTTCTGTACGCCGTACCTGACGACCAGAAACAGCATAAGCGCACAGATCACTATTGAGACAGGTCGAGATCGAAAGTACAGCGGATGCCAAAGTCGATGCTTTGAATTAAGAAGTTCGAACAAGAAAAGTGGTGCACCGAACAGCATGATTTTCGCAAAAGCAGACCAGAAATCGGCTTCGAGATCGAGACCTCGACTCCATGCGCTAATGAATTCTGCGATTTGGGAGAAGCTTTGATCCATTGGAACACCGCCGACAACGACCGTACGTGTGCTTCGGAAAAGCATCCAGCCGAACAGAGTGAAGTGAAACATAATGACCATCGCCAGAATTCGTGGAATCCTAATTCGAAATACCGACGTTAACCATCGATGTACGGCGAGAAGCGACCCCTGATAAAATCCCCACAGCACATAGTTCCATGCCGCGCCGTGCCACAGCCCGCCCAAAACCATCGTAACAAAGAGATTTCGATACGAGAGCAATGCGCCACCGCGATTGCCACCGAGTGGGATATACAGGTAGTCGCGCAGCCAAGTGGAAAGACTTATGTGCCAGCGTCTCCAGAAGTCCTGTGGACTGGTTGCAATGTAGGGATTACGAAAATTCTGCATAAGATCTATGCCAAAAATCTTGGCGCTTCCGCGTGCTATATCGGAGTATGCTGAGAAGTCCGCATAGATTTGAATTGCAAAAGCGAGTACAGCTAAATAGGCCAGATCGAAGGTCAATACGGCGCTCTGCTCAAATAGATTATCCACAACTATGGCGATGTTATCAGCGATGAAAACCTTCTTAAAAAGGCCCCAAAGGATTAGCTGTAACCCGATCCATAAATGAGATTTCGTTATTTCGTGATTAGCCGCCAGCTGCGGGAGAATATTTCTGGCGCGCTCAATGGGGCCCGCAATCAGCTGCGGGAAGAATGCGACGAACAAGGCAAAACTTGAAAAGGACTTCGTCGGCTCAAGCTGTCGACGATAAATATCAATCGTATAGGACAGTGTTTGAAAGGTGTAGAAAGAAATCCCGATAGGTAAAATTATGTTGGCGTAAAAAGGATCTAACGGAATACCAAGTGTGTGCAGCGTCGCTTGGAAGCTGCTGCTAAAAAAGTTGAAATACTTAAATACCGCGAGCAGTCCGAGATTCAGCGTCAAGCTGAATACTAAAAAACGCCGACGGATGACTTCATTTTCCGATGCGTGAATGCGTTGGCCGACAAAGAAATCTGCAACTGTCGATAACAGAATTAGGCTGCAGAAGCGCCAATCCCACGCGGCGTAAAATCCATAACTGGCGACCAGCAGCAAAATGTTCTTTGAGTGGCGTCTGTTCAAAAAATAGTATGATGTCGCCACCACGACCAAAAAAAACAGATAAAGCCAGGAATTAAATTCCACTAGCAGGACGCCACGTGCAGCACGGAGCACAGAATGTAGTCAAGTAGACTATTGATCGTCACTATGAGATCCCACTATTTAGTGCAATCAAAATATCGATGCTCTTGATGTATTCGGAACAGCTACTGGTGCCAAAATTGACATGTGACTAGGACTAGATCTCTATGCGTTATTAAAACAGAATTAATATAATAAGTGAAAAATGCCATACGGTAGAGGTTGTAGCAACAATCCTCTGCGCTGCCTCAGCGGACGTAAATATCGGCGGCAGACAATCGCGTGTTATGAGTCGACATACGCGTCTGGCATACAGTGTTTCAATGTCCCTATTGACGTTTTGTCGATGCAGCATAATTAACGGGCGATCAAATCACGCAGCAATTGTGCGCCGAGATGGTATTCCGATAGATGCCAGGAACTAATCGGAAATCGTGCCAGCTCAAATACACTATCGCCCGGCCGGACGATTCCGCCATGACAGGAAAAACAGCTGGCGAATCCTGCGCGTTTCACGATATCAAGGTTCGTATCACAGATGTTGTTTTGCGCTCCGTAAGGAAAAGCGAAAACGTCGCAATTGAGCTCCAATTCACGTCGTAGGTCATCCCGACAGCCATTTATTTCAGTTTTTGCTACGTCGGCGTTGACGGCGCCGAGATCCACATGGTTTTGTGTGTGCCCGCCTATTGTGAATCCCGCGTTTGACAGTGCACGAACATCATCCCAAGTCATCCATTGACTGGCAATTCCATCACGTTTATCCCACCATGTCTGATGATCGGATTCGATAAATTTCGTCGCCACGAAAAACGTCGCTGGCAAATTATGATTAACGAGTATATCGGCAGCCAAGTCGCTATTGTCTTTGTATCCGTCGTCAAACGTGATTGCTGCCTTGCCGTCCAACGAACTATTGGTTTCAATTAAGTCGAGTAGTTCACGGATATCTACAACGTCAAAGTATTTCGCGAGAAATTTGCATTGATGCCGAAAGTCGCTCGGTGTACAGGTAAGATTGGAATCCTCCTCGCTAATTGAGTGGTACGCGAGCACGAATCCATTCTCGTTCAAAAAGCGTCGGTAAATACTCGAGTAAAAAAGCGCTCGACCGATGATATCTTTGTGAATATGTCGAATTGATGAATTGTCAACCATGGGTTCTCAATTTGTATTTGCTTACGTACCCAAATTAGTCCAAGTGGTATGCCGAATACCGACCTATGTCATTGAGCTTGCTTGCTACAGTCATCGTTGCACCGCAAATCATTAGCAATCTGCGGCGTTTACCTACGGAGCGTTAAATATAGTTGTTGATATCGGTCTGTCATATGCTGCAACCCAAATTTGTCGACAATTTTCCGGTGTGCCGCGCTGCCGAGGCGATCACGCACAGACTCAGATTCTATCAATTTCGACAACTGCCGCGTAAATTCATGCTCATTGTCTACCGCAACCAGAATACCGGTTTCGTTATTCTGAACAAGCTCGGCATTTCCCCCGACATCTGTTGCCGCACAACATAGTCCGGCGCTCATCGCTTCCAGTAAGCTTATCGATAGACCCTCTGAGTCTGAGGTTACTAAGAATATGTCGTAGTCAGCTAGCTTGTCCGTAACCTGATCGACAAAACCGAGGAATTTCACACGTGACTCAAGACTTAGATCTTTGGACTGATTCTCAAGGTCGCCTCTTAGCGGACCGTCGCCGAGAACATCCAGAGTCCAATCAGAATTGCAGTTTAGATTGCTGAGAATGCGTAGCAGGCGATCAACCCTCTTGACGTCAACCAGTCTTGCTACCGTCACCAGTTTAACAGTGCGTAGTTCGCTGTCCGAAGTTAGCGAGGAATTGTATCGTTGGCCTATTGAATAATTTTTAACTGCCACGCCGTTGAGTATTGTAGAGACGTGTATTGGCTCATTTGTTTGAGTGCTCACTATACTCGCAATATCATTCGAAACGGCGACTAGTTGTGCATTCGTCATTCGACAGATTCGGAGCATCAGTCTAGCATTTGGATTCTCACGCAAACTGTAAGCGTCGTGCAGTGTGCCGACCACGCCAATTCTAGCTAACCAACCGGCTAGCGCACCTGCGAAAACCGCACCCGTTAAATGCGAATGGAGAATCTCGACGCCATCGCGCCGAAGCTTGAATGCCAGATAAATGCAGAAGAATGGCAGCAGCCATTTAGATTGATATGCACGATGAAATCGCAGCCGTTCAATTGAAACACTGAAATTCTTCGCGTGCGCTTCTATCCATTCATTTCCAAAGTGTAGCAATTTGACTGGGGTGCCACGCTTCGCTAGTTGGTCCGTCAACTGAAGAACCATGGTTTCAGCGCCGCCGGGATCGAGCGAGTCTATAAACATAGCAATCGAATGCTGAGCATGGCGATCGACGTTGTTTTGTTTGGTTTCAGTCGCCGCTTCGATTTTTGACGCACTCCGCTAGTTTTTAACGCCTTATTGCTGGGCGTTGAATGTCCATCAGTCAATTCTGAATGGTAGTTCAAATAGAGTGAAATGGCGTAATTTTAATGCGACGAACTCTGTTTACGGTTGCTTGCGTCGCTGTGAAGCCGATCATGGGGTCCTTAAAGTTATGTCCAATATTTGTGCATAATCGGGCTGCGGATGCCTGATCCTAGCCCGGTCGCAGACAATAACAGGTCATCTCATTATCAATGATTACAAGCGAGTGCGCTGATCCGCCAAAACGCCGTTTTTGCGCCATATAAGTATCGCTAGTCGGCCGTATTTCTGGCAAACTTGCGCACACCATGTTGGGTACAGAGCACTGTCGGTTGAGTTTGATCGATATGCCAAGCGAGCGAAGATTGGGCAGGTGTTGCCACGACGCTCGTGTCGGTGTCTGTCAGCGCTAGAGTTAATGAATTGTAGACAACCAGCACCAGCACTCTGATTTAATGAGTATTGTAGTGGCGCCGGAGAAAGTCGAGGAATAACCGTTTGATACACAGTGAAGTCGGCGTTTCAGTCGCAATACCGCTTTTTAACGAAGAAGAAAGCGCGCCAGTCTTGCATGAGCAGCTGAAAGAAGCTTTAGAGTCGCTAGGTGAGACATACGAAATCATATTTGTCGATGATGGCAGCTCAGATTCGACCTACGAGACGATCAGCGAAATTGCTAAAAAAGACAGTACCGTTCGTGCGGTAAAATTCCGCCGAAATTACGGTCAGACACCAGCCATGGCAGCGGGTATCGATCTTTCTGCCGGTAGAATCATTGTGACGATGGATGGCGACTTACAAAACGATCCGAAAGACATACCAAATTTTATTGAAAAAATAGCAGAAGGGTATGACATCGTCGTAGGTTGGCGACACAATCGGCAGGACAAGCTCATCACTCGAAAAATTCCGTCACGAATGGCCAATTGGCTGATCGGTAAAGTCACCGGTGTGCCGATTCGAGACAATGGTTGCTCCTTGAAAGCGTATCGAGCGTCGCTCATTAAGAGCGTGCCACTTTATTCAGAGATGCATAGATTTATCCCGGCTATGGCATCGATTACTGGTGCCAAGGTAGCAGAAATAAAAGTCACCCATCATGCTCGCCGTTTTGGGGTATCGAAATATGGGCTTTCCCGTATCTATAAAGTACTTTTGGATCTGCTGGTGATTAAGACGCTGGTTGCGTTTAGCTCCCGGCCATTAACTTGGTTCGCTATTTTGGCGGCCCCGGCGCTGGTGGCGGGGATCTCCGCTATCTGGTTTAGTCTTTATCAGGTGATTGTATTAGGCAATCCGTTTTCGGCTGTGATTGCCGGGACCGGCCTGATGTTTTCGGCATTAGGCGGTTTTATGATTTTTGCTGGAGTATTCGCGGAATTGGTCTACAAAACCGGCGATATGCGAATTGAATCATTGTTTAGCCTTACTGCCACAACTGTTGGTGAGTATTCGTCACCAGGAGCCAGAAGATGACATCGTCGAATCTCGTCAGTGTAGTGATTCCCGTAAGTGAGCGAGTGGAAGATTTGCCGTCACTTGTGCACAGATACAGAGAAGCCCTGGAAGGCGACGGCAAGCAAGTTGAAATAATTTGTGTTCTTGACGGTTCGTTTAAAGCCCTGTCAGCTGAATTGCAAGATATCCAGAAAGAACGCGGCAACCTCAAAATTGTTCAATTGGCGCGGCATTTCGGCGAGGCAACGGCATTGCGCGCTGGGTTTGATCTTGCGAAGGGCGATATTGTAATGACGCTTCCGGCATATGAACAGGTGACCGCCGACTCTTTACCAGTGCTGTTAAGCGCGTTGCCTGATAAGCCGATGGCAATTGGCGTCAGAAGTCCACGACAAGATGGCTGGCTCAACAAACTCCAAGCACGCGTTTTTAACGGGCTGGTATCCGCTTTTACTGGTGAAAAATTTCGCGATTTGGGCTGCGGTGTTCGTGCTATTCGTCGAGATGTATTGGAACACATTCAGCTTTACGGTGACCTACATCGATTTTTACCCATTTTGGCGTCACGAGCGGGATTTGGCGTAGTAGAAATGGAGTTGCAGCAAAGCTCCCAAGATCATAGACGCCGATTATATTCGGTGGGTATTTATGTCAGGAGAATGCTCGACCTTTTGACAGTACTCTTCCTGGTCAAGTTTACCAAAAAGCCATTGCGTTTTTTTGGCTTGTTGGGAACGGGTTTTTCCGCATTTGGCGGACTCGTTTTGTCGTATCTCATTGTAGAAAGGTTGCTGGGATTAACAACTTTGTCCGAGCGTCCGGCATTCCTGCTGGGGGCGATCATGCTGGTGCTGGGAATTCAGCTTTTCGCAATTGGATTGCTAGGTGAACTGATCATATTTACTCACGCGAAAGAGATTAAAGAATACAGCATCGAGGAAATAACAAACTGACCGGCATTGCGGCGTTCGAAAAGCTAAATTTTCATATTGGCTCGGTTGGTTAGGGTAGATATTATGCAGTGCTATCGAGATAGATATGGCTAACAAGAGAGCTATTTTTGCGAAATTCGCAGCAGTCGTTTCTTCTTTGTTCTGCTGGGCGGTGTTTGTTGTCGTGATGTTGTATCTTAGATTTACCGCGCCGCTTTCTTATTTCCTTGCTGCCGCATTGTTGCTTCTACTCGGTTTTCTTTATTCCCGTACTTCCGATCTAGCAACTCTGTTCTCTGCATTTATTGCGAGCAGCGGAATTCTGCTTTTCTTAGTGTATGTATTCACTGTTTCACTGATTCTGGGTAGTCCTGAGTGGTTTATACCTTTGGAGGCGGCTGCAGCTGTGGGCGTTGCGTACGTTGGTGCCAAGATCTCTAAAAGAATGTTCGGTTATGGCGCATAGACACTCGATTCGTGTGCCAAATTCAGATGTAGGTGCCGCATGTTCATAGATGGCAGGTCAGTTGCGGATGGCACTGAGGTCGAGTGTGACATTTGCGTTGTTGGGGCAGGGGTTGCCGGTGTGACCATCGCACGTGAGCTGTCTGGCGGATCACAGAACGTCTGCTTGGTTGAGTCAGGTGGATTGCAGCATGACACAGAAACTCAGGCACTCTACAAAGGTTCCAATACCGGTTATCCGTACTACGATCTCGATGTATTGCGATTACGGTATTTCGGAGGCTCCGGGAATCATTGGGGAGGCGTATGCAGGCCTCTTGATGAAATCGACTTTTCGTACCGCGACTGGATTCCTGACAGCGGCTGGCCGATTGATCGTGCAGATCTTGACCCGTATTACGCGAAAGCGCACGAAGTTTGTCGTCTCGGCGACTACGCCTACTCTGTAGACGAATTAGAAACGCCTGGGTCTAGTCGACTCGCATTTGACGCGCAATTGGTAGAATCAACCGTATTTCGCCACAGTTCAACAACGCCATTTGGCGCGATTTATCAGGAGGAGATTAAGTCAGCAAAAAACATTCATGCTTACTTGCATTCAAACGTATTGGAATTCGAAACCAATGTCGAAGGCTCCAGTGTAACCAGGATTGAGGTTGGTACGCTGCATGGCAGTCGTTTTGGAGTTAGGTCAAAGATTTTCATCTTAGCAACTGGTGCCATCGAGAACGCCCGGCTAATGCTGACATCTGACACAACAGCGAAATACGGGATTGGCAACGACTACGGGCACGTCGGTCGAAATTTCATGGAGCACGTCAGTATGGTGGGCGCAATGTTTATGCCCTGGGAGTCGGAGAATTCGCTAGATATATACGCATACAACGAAAACCATAATGGAATTGCGGCATTGACAATTCCAGCAGAAATTCAGCAAGAGCAGGAGACGTTGAATATTTGCGCGAATCTTGTTCCAAGTTCAATCGCGGCAGGACTAAAATCCGTTGCACCAGGCATAGTAGCCTCAGTAATCGAGCTGCGCACCGACAGGTCTTGGAAGAATCTTGGAAAACACATAAAGCGTATATCCAGCAATCTGGATGATGTTGCGCTGCATTCATACCGGCAGATTTTTCGTGCTCGAAGCAGTGATCGCCAATACCAGCTGGTATATCAGATGGAGCAGGCGCCAAACCCTGAAAGCCGTGTCACATTGGGTGCTGACAAGGATGCATTAGGGATGCGGCGCTCAGAGGTGAAATGGGCATTCGGAGAATTAGAACGAAATACACTACGAAAGACCAATGAAATAATTGCTAAGGCTGCTGGTAAGGCGGCGTTGGGAAGGCTGTGGGAGGTACCGGATGCTGGTGATAGTGGCTGGCCGCCGGGAGTTAGAGGGGCGTGGCATCAAATGGGCACTACTCGAATGTCTAGAGACCCGAAAAAGGGCGTTGTCGATATGAATTGCAAGGTGCATGGACTTGCAAATCTATATGTTGCAGGCAGTTCTGTCTTTCCGACCAGCGGATGCTCAGGTCCTACGCTTTCTATTGTTGCGCTGGCGTTGCGCCTTGCAAATTTCGTTAGCGATAATCTGAGGATCGGATAAATGTCTCCGACGCGAAGAAAGTTCCTGTGCGGATTCGGCGGTGTAGCGCTCGTATCAGTATCCTCAAAATACGCAAACTCACATTACCAGCATCTCGACCAAAATCATCGCGATGTGCTTTCTGTTTTGGATGACCTCGTAGTCCAGCCCGAATGTGCGCGAGTCATCGGCAAGCAATATCTCCATCAATACCCGCATGAGGCCGACGTGGCCACGCTCATCGGACTGATTCTGCAGAATTCACCGCGACCTTTGTCGAATGATTATGACGGGGCAGGAATGACATCAGTTTCACAAATTTCGCGAAATATTCGTAACGATTTTGCAGTAGGTCAGATAGTTGTGGTTGACGGGTGGTATCTGTCGAAGACAGAAGCTCGCATATGTTCGATTTACTGTTTCGAAAACAATTGATGTAGCTAGGTGTTAGCGCGCACTGCCGAGTATCAGTTGAATGGTAGGCGTATTTAGTTGTCAATGAGATACTACGTCGGACACTAATTCCTAGCATCTGCGGCAATAACGCGGTTGAACACTTCCTCATACTTCGCCGCACACGTATCAATGTAATAATCGTTCGCCTGCAACTGATTGGACTTTCCGATTTCGCCTCTTTTTTGATCATCCAGAATCAGCGACTGCACCGCCGAAACAAATTTGTCCCTGTCATTTAGAGCAATCAAATGTCCAGTTACGCCGTCTTGCAAGAAATCGGATTGTCCGCCGAAGTCATAGCAAACGACCGGCAGGCTCTGTGCCATCGCCTCGATAAATACAAGACCGAAACCTTCGTGTTGACTCGTTGATACAAAAATATCCGCGACCTTCAGGCATTTAATTTTGTTGGTTTCGGAGACATGGCCCATAAAATGGATACGATCTTGAAGGTTTAGCGCTGTCGCTTGATTTTTGAGATTTTGTTCTTCCGGACCTGATCCAAGGACCACAAGGTGGGCATCTTCTGACTTCAGCGATTTGACAGTTTCGATGAGCTGATGTACCGCTTTGCGCGCTACTAGTCGGCCCACTGTAATAAGCAAGGTTACGTTTTCTGGAAACCCGAACTCACTCCGTGACGCTGAAACATCCATCGGTCGCGTAATGCCAAGCGGGATAATGGACGATTCAGATTTCGGCGAATAAAAGTTGCGCATATTTTCCATGGTGTTATTTGACTGCGCAACAACAAAATCAGCTTTATGGATTATACGTCGAATCCAGTGTCGTAATACGCCATGTTTATGTGGCGAGGTCCACTTACTCGGATCATAGAGGTCGCCGCCGTGAACTGACAATACGTTTGGGATACCGGCGAAGCGAGACAGTGCGTCGCCAACCGGCCCGGATGGCAGAGCAAAGTGAGTATTTATTACATCAAATCTCTCTTTTGTAAGGAGTTTCTTACCTTGCTTTTTACCTGAGGGAATATATGCCAGCAGTGATGGTAGGTTAGCTGCCGCCTGCCGTCGCTTGACAAACAGTGGCACGCGGATTATTCGCACGCCCGTGACGCTTTCGTGCTCAGGCAAGTCGAGACCGAGTGACGTTAATACCGTTACTTCATGACGCTTGGCGAGCTCTTCGGCTAATGCGGCGTTTATCACGCCGCCTCCACCACCAATCGGTGGGTATTCATAATTACAAAACAGAATTTTCAAGTGCAAAATCCCTTGGTTTTTAATATAGAAAAATGACTGAACCGCCGAAACTTACGCATCACGATACATGCGTTACCATTGGCGGCGACGGATATTTGCAAGTAATCATCTGCAATGCGCTACCTATGACTGAAGCCTTGGCGTAAATTCGTGAGATGGTCTACCGATAGGACTATAACAAGCCGTTCTCGGAGTACCATTTTGCCGTTTGTTTTGCTCCTCGAAGAAAATTGGTCTCTGCGTAGAAATCGAGAACCGCTTCTGCTTTGTCGGTCGATATTTGAAAACTCTTAGTGAAAAAGTCCATTCGTCGTCGATGTAGCGGAGGTTGAATACCGAGCGGTCGCAGCAAAGTCTCAAGGATGATGGCCAATGTCAAGAATGGCCAGACGGGCACACGCAAAGATGGACCTCGAACGTCAATCGCATCAGCAATAGACTGCGCCATTTCATTTGACGTTAGTCGTTCGGTGCCAGCCAATAGCAGCACCTCTCCAATGGCTTCAGTCTCGATAGACGCCATCAATAATCCTTGAACGAGATCGTCAATGTAGATCAGCTGATGTATGTTCTTGCCGCCACCTATCATGAAAAATCGACCTTTCTGGATCATTCGAAACAGCTTAAGCAGGCGTCGATCGCCGGGTCCGTATGTCTCAGAGATTCTTACTATCACGCTCGGGATATTTTCAAAATAAGATGCTACGACTTCTTCGCCTTCGAGCTTTGTCACTCCATAGATGTTATCCGGGCGCAACAAAGTGGATTCGTCGACTGCATCCACGGAATCCTTGTCATAGACACCGATTGTGCTTCCGTGTACGAATCGTTTCACGCCAGCACTGACACTTGCATCCAGGATATTTCGCGTGCCTTCGACGTTTACTTGCCGAAATATATCATCTGAAATATTCATTTCATGCTGAGCTGCTGCCAGATGAAAAACAATGTCGACCGACTCCGTGACACTGAACATCCTGTCCCGGTCGACGACCGAACCGAGTAGAATCTCGACTCCATTATCGGCTAGAAACTTCTGATTCCCAATTTCAGTAGGATTAGCGTCTTCCCGCCCTAACACGCAAACGCGATGCCCATCTTGCTGACACCGCAACGCTAGTTGTGAGCCAATAAATCCAGTGCCTCCGGTTATTAAGATTTTCACGCGTGACCTGTTCCTATTTGACTTGACTCTTGAACCATCTGCCATGGACCAAGGTTGTCGATCAATTCCCGGACAGAATGTATTTGCGCGTCGGTTTCACTTGCATTCCAGCCGAGTTCGCGGCCAATGAGGCTAGCGACTTTTTCGATTACATTAGCACCTGGATGGCCTGCGGTAGCCAATTCTGTTCGACGCAGCATCACGTCTTCAAGATTGATCGCCATCTCGTTTCGAACGGCGTTGATTACTTCTGCCGCGACAACGTTGGTATCACCTAGCGTTTCTAAATAGTCACTGTTTGATGCGCACGAGAACATGTTCGCGTACTCTGAGCCATAGTTGTGTGCTATCGCGGTAGCCACTTGCCTACTTTTTGACGGAAGTTGTTGGCGGATTTCCTCAGTAAGCGTCGCAAAACTCTCAAATTCTCCACCAAAAATTGGCTGCCATCTATCCGAAGTCTGCACGTTCTCCGCGCCAATTTTGCGATCCACCAGGTCAACGGTTTCTTCGGCAACGCTGCTTGCTACGGTGGCTCGAACACCGACAACCGTGACCAGTCCATCAACGCCGTTTTTGCTGTGATCAATTACCAGCGAGCGTTTGGCGAAACTATGCTCGCCACTGGCATTTTGATCGTCCTTTGATCCGAATAGCACTAGGCCAGTATTGACTCTGCGAATATCAGCTGTGGATATATCAAGTCCCTCGTAAGCGGCATTGATCTCATCAACAAATTCCTGCAGCTCTTCATCGGAAACCGCAATGCCTTCCGGCCCGGATTCGTAGTGGCGATGCCAAACGCCAACGAGCGTCTTGTCACGCCACGGGACGAGAAACAAATGTCGGCCGCCTCTATCCAATATCGCGTCGGAGTCTGCAGAATCGATTTGGCAACCGATCGCGTGTGTTGGCGATAGCGATTTATCGACAACGAATGCGAGGTCTCTTGAGAAGCTGAATTCCGGCATGGCGTCTAAACCAATATCCTCGCTCAATAAGGAATCGCCCCACGGTCCTGTTGCGTTAACTACGATGCGTCCGCGAATATTGAATGACTCGCCAGTTGGAACATCCGTTACACGACACCCAATGACTCTGGCATCTTCACTAATTAGTTGGTCTACCCGCGCGTAATTTAGTGCCACCGCCCCGTTTTTCATCGCGGACTGAATGAATGCAAGCACCATGCGCGCCGGGTTATACATTTGACCGTCGTAAAACACCGCAGCTCCTGTAAGACCATCCTTGCGGACCCCAGGGAACATGTTCAAAAGCTCATCTCGACTCAGTACGCTACCGCTTGGAATTTTTCTGTCAACCATCTGCGTTTTTCTGTTTCGATCGAGTGTCAAAATGTCATAAGCAAGCATAGCCGCACGCATCAGTGCTTTGCTCCGCCGCCCGTGCCCGTACGTAGGGAATACAATCGGTAATGGTTGGGCTAGATGCGGGGCGACCTTCAGCAACGTTGCTCTATCTAAGCTCGATTCGCGTAGCCGCGGTAAGTCCAGGTGCTGCAAATACCGAATACCACCATGAATCATTTTGTAGTGATTTGAGGAGGTCGCTGCACCAAAATCGCCCTTGTCAACAATTGCTACGGAATAGCCACGTTGTGCTGCATTGTGCGCAATACATGCCCCGAACATTCCCGCGCCTACAACGACGATATCAAAGTCGCGATCTGTAGCGTGTCTATATCGACTGGACATAACGATTCCTAGTAGCGGATGCGTAAGAAATAAATCCCCATCTTGGGCAAATAAGAGGATAAATCATTGAAGCCAACGTCGGTGAATCGCCGCGGATATCCTGCTCTATCATCGAGTACCAGTTGCCATTATTTTTTTCGTTAAGATTCGTACCTTTTTGCCGTATAGAATGTAAATTGCACGAAACATGAATTCGAAAAGCGATGTAGATAGCAGTCCAACATAATTGAGTGGATTCTTCCAGAATACGTAGAGCTTAAGTGGGAACACTGCAACATTCTCAAAGCCACCGAGTATCATAAGCTGATGCATGCTGTGCTCAGTAACCGTATAGAAGTGATCTATATTGTGCGCCAAGTTTTCCGCTGCAACGAGCGGGTTTGCGCCATTTAATGTGTACGCAATGAGCGTTCCGCCTTTTTTAAGTCGACTTCGGCAAAGCTTAAGAAACTGAATGGTCTCTGCATGGGTTAGGTGGCCGAGTTCCTGCTCGGGGATTATCACGTCGTAAAATTCGGTTTGATTATCCTGCAGATATTCAAACGCTCTTGCAGCCACGCAATCCAATTTCCTTTCAGTCGCAAATCGAACTTTTTCAGCGTCCGAATCGATACCTGTCACATTGATGTACCCTTCCTGCTTGAGTAGATTGACCAGGTATCCGGGGCCGCAGCTTACAACGAGAATATGCGAATCTTTCGCATCTGGGAGATGTCGCAAATAATTGTGCCGATAATAGGCCGAAAACTTGCTGTAGCCCGCTTCGATATTTTCGGGAGCTTGCCAATATGAATCGAACGGTTCCAGCCGGGCTGCCAGGGAATCCGAGTTTATTTTTGGTATAGAGGAAAGATCCTCAATTTGTGCTCCCTGGTCCTGTCCCGGGTTGGGAGCTTCGAACGGCTTGCTCACGGAATCCTCCATAAACGGTAAAATGGGCGGATAGGTTACCGGAAGTTTGCCTGGCCCGGTAGCCAACCGGTGTAAGATAGTACAAATGCATGGTCATCACTGATACGGTGCTCTCATTATTGCGATATCACCAATGTTTGATGCCCTAAAGGGTTGTACTCTTGGTGTCCAACCTCCTGGAATGATTGAATTTTCAACAAACCTCTGCGTGAGCAGATCACAGTTCGAACTGTGATTTCCGACAATGCGACAGGCGGCGTAGTTACCTAATATTACGTCCGCTTAGCCAACAAAAATGAGACTCTATAGTGTGCGGAATTGCCGGCCTTATTTCGGATCAGGCCATAGCCCAAAAACGCCTGGACAACATGTCCCTTGCGATCAGTCATCGGGGGCCGGATGACCTAGGCCAGTGGAGCGGCGATGGTGTCGTATTTCTGCATCGACGTCTGAGCATTATCGATCTCAACACTGGACATCAACCAATGTCGTTGGCCGATGGCAGTCTGGTCGTGACGTTTAATGGCGAGATTTACAACTACCCGGAACTACGAGCCGAGCTTGAGGCAAAAGGCCGTAAATTCGAAACACAAAGCGACACAGAAGTCCTGTTGCACCTATACGATGTCGAAGGGCCAAGTTTCGTCGCACGACTGAGAGGGATGTTTGCGTTCGCGTTGCTGGATCGAAAGGCTGGCCAGATAATGTTAGCGAGAGATCATTTAGGGCAGAAACCGTTGTTTTATTGTCAAACGGATACGGAATTCGCTTTTGCATCTGAAATAAAGGCGCTTTTCGCAGCCGATGTAGTGCCTGCGAAAATTGACTACGAACATTTATGGGATCACACAGGACTAAGATTCTGTCCAGGCGAAACAACGCTTTTCCAAAATGTCCACAAGCTGAGACCAGGCCACTACATGTTGAAGCAGATTGGCGACTCGTCAGAAAATATCAGCCGATATTGGAATCTTGATTACACAAAAAAGTCGTCCCTGTCTTACGAGGAAGCGACGGAAAAACTTGATCTATTGCTGCAGGATTCGGTGCAGCATCATCTCCTGAGCGATGTTCCGGTCGGCAGTTTTCTGTCTGGGGGCGTGGATTCCAGTCTGGTGTCGGCAATGGCGGCCAAAGGAAAAGAAAGCGAGTTTTCGACCTTTACAGTGGCAGTGAAAGATTCAGATTTCAGCGAATTGGAGTATTCACGGGCGGCCGCCGATACGATAGGAAGCGATCATCATGAATTTCGGGTTGAGCAGGATCTCATGCTTTTGCTCCCGGAAATTATATGGCATCTCGAGGAGCCCGCAGATTCGCATGCTGTTGGGCTCTATTTGTTGAGCAGAATGGCACGGCCCCACGTGAAAGTCGTTGTCGGCGGTGATGGTGCGGATGAGACATTTGGCGGATACATGCGGTTTACGAAGTCGCGAATTGTCTCAGCATACCGGCTGTTGCCGCGTTGGATCAGAATTAAGCTGGTCGCACCGTTGCTGAATCGATTGCCGTACAATTTTAGTTTCTACAGCATTGCCGATAAAGCCAAATGGGCACATGCAATGTCGCTGGTAGAGGGTGCGGAACAGCAATACTGTATGGCGACATTTTTCGGATTCAACGACTCGAGTAGAGATCAGCTTCTGACGTCGAAGGTCAAGCGTGGAGTCTCCAATGCCGACACCAGTCGTTGGGTCGCAGAGCACTACGATAGTGAAGTATGCAGCGAGCAGACTGATCGAGTGCTATACACTGAACAAATGACCCGTATGCCGGAGTACTTCTTGCAGATAGCCGATCGCATGAGTATGGCGCATGGCTTGGAGATGCGTTCGCCGCTGGTCGATAGCAAGGTGACTGAGTTTGCCGCATCTCTGCCGTCCAAATTCAAAATTCAGCCTGGTAGTCTCAAAATTATCCTCAGGGAGGTTGCGCGCCGATATTTTCCAGCAAAATTGATCGATCGAAAGAAAATGGGATTCAAGTTTCCTATGGGACGCTGGTTCAAAGGACCACTCTCTGGGTTCATTGCAATGGCATTCGACGAGGCGCGGGTAATTCAGGAAGGAATTTTCGAGAGAGAATACGTCGAAAGAATAATTCGAGAGCATCAAAACGGAAGCATCGATCACAATTTCAAAATCTGGTATATCCTTAATATAGAAGTTTGGTACCGACTGTTTATTGACGCCCAACCTAAGAACCTAGTGCACGCCTGGATTGAAAAGTGTTTGGTCGAGGGCACAGGAACATGCTCAAGTTCTGTAGAATAGCAGTGCAGATCCGATATTCATCGCCTGGCTCAAATGGCTACCCAAGTAGTCAGAGAGTATGAGCGGAATTTTCGGCATACTCGGTCCGACCGATGGCGCTTGTATTGAAAATATGCGCCAAAGCCTCCGCCATCGCGGCAAAGACGCGGCTGAGATTCCGCTGCCAAATGGCGGCTTCATTGGTGCGGTGGCTGGCGTGCCGACTAACTCAGTATGCACCAGCGGCTCGTTAGCGATCGCAATATCTGGCGATATTTTCAATCTACCCGAGTTATCCGGGTCAGTGTCCGATCTGCGTTCGGAGACTAAATTCGACTCCGTCGCTGAAGTGGTATTGGCGGTGTACAAAAAGTTTGGTGCCGAAGGTATCGAGCGCATCGTTGGAAATTTCGCTTTTGTAGTCGTCAATTTACAGAATGGAGAAGTCATATTTGGCCGTGATTTCTTCGGCATAGCGCCGCTCTTTTACGCCATGCTGGACGATGGTACGCCTATATTTGCTTCCGAATACAAGGCGCTTCTGGTAGTTGACGGCTTCAATCCGAACGTCGATGTCGATATGTTGCAGTATCTTCAGCATTCGAAGAAATTGCCTATCGGTAAAACGTTGTTTGCCTCAATTCGATCACCGCTACCCGGCACAATTTCACAAATCAACGTGTCTGGCGAGGCCGTCAGCGCGCACTCTTTTCGCGAACTTTCCGTGAAGGTGGAGGCTCGATCGGAAGCGGGGACGATGGAAATGCTACGGCATGAGCTGACCGAAGCGTTGCGACGAAACACGCAAGAAAGCGGCAATATTGGTCTCGCACTAAGTGGTGGGATAGATTCTATCGGTTTGGCCTTTTTGCTGCGAAAAATTTACCCAGATCGACAGATTCACACGTTTTCAGCGGGCTCCGATCAAGAGGACGGCGAGCTACGAACGGCTGCGCTAGTCGCAAATGCGATGGGGTCGATTCACCACGAAGTGCATACGCCGCCAGAAATGGTGAACGACTGTTTTCGCGATGTTGTCTGGCATCTTGAGGACCCGTACGCTCGCAGCGAAGTGCCGCAACTCTTCGAAATCGGCCGCCGTGCTAAAGGTCATGTAGACGTATTGCTCTCTGGTCAAGGTGCGGACAGTTTATTTGCGGGTATGCCAAGGTACCGTTTGCTCTGGCTAATCAAAACGGTTCCGGTTTTTAGAGGGGCATTGGAAGAATTTTACAACCGTACGCAATACGGTGTTACGCCTATGACATTCGTAGGGAAGTTGCTCAATGCTATGTATTATCGTGGTACGCCGCCCGCGGTGCCCTCGATTAAGAATTCGAGTTATACGGTTAGTCCGGCGCCGTTTCCCCCGGTCACTTTTGACTTCATCAATCGGATGATGGCGAAGGGTTTCCAATACGGACAATCTCAAGATGCAATGAAATACGAAAGGAGTTTCGCGGCATCAGGAATAAAATACCGCCTGCCTTTTTCTGACCTGGATTTTACGCGTTTCGCCTATACGATCGACGATTCGCTAAAAATACGTTTTAGGCAAAACAAGTACGTTCTTCGCAAAGCATTCGCGGGGACGGTGCCGGCGGAGTTTTTGGAAATCCCAAAATTTGCTCAGCGCGCACGGTGTGACAATGAATTTTGCGATATGTTGGATCTGCTAAAAGATGACTTGTTTTCCAAGGAGGCAACGCTTAGTCGCGGGTTTTTCGATTATCAGGAGTTGAACTCATTGTTTTCGCGGGACGCGGACCGACCATATAACGATGAAATATCAATGCGACTATGGACGGCAATTGCCACGGAATTGTGGGCAAAAATATTCCTCGACGGCGCTATCGACAAAGCAGGAGCAATATCGGAGAACCGCGATCAATGAACGAAGAAGTCACCGAATCTGAGCAAGGGGAGACAGGCAAGCGCTCCGACAAGCGTTTGTCCAACGCGTTGAGGCTATTTATCAGCGCAGCGTTGATTGTCGTCGTCCTGACACTGGTAGATAGTAAGGAATTTGTCAGAGCCGCAGCGAACGTAAAACCTCTATACCTGTTGATCGTCATTGCGTTAGTCATGATAGATAGAGTAATAGTCGTTCATAAGTGGAATCTTTTGCTGGTTTCAAAAAAGGTACAGATCAGCTTTCCAAAATTGTTTTCAATTTATTCGGTGGCATCGATTTCGGGATTCGTATTACCAACAACGGTTGGTGGGGATCTATTTCGAATTTTTCGCTTAAGTCAATTCAACGTAAGCAAGCGGGTAAGTATTGCTTCAATTACGGTGGAGCGCGTACTGGGCTTTGTTTCGATGCTCCTGATAGCGGGCATTGGCCTTGGTATTAGCCTGTACCTGCTTAGCGAAAGGTACGAGCAACTCATTAAAATATTCTGGGTTCTCGGAGCTGCGATGTTTGGTTGCGTATTCTTGTTTTTCTTGGTTCGCCACGAATCGCTAAACGAGCAGCTTGAGAAATTTGTTAGCGGCACTGGGCGCTCCAAATTAGCGGCGAAGCTCCACGGCGTGTACGCGCAGTGCCGTGATTACAGAAATGATGGCGTTACTTTGCTCAAAGTCAGTATTTACACCCTAGTTCGTCAGACGGTGCCGATATTTATGACTTTGGTACTGGCTGTTGCATTTGGAATCGACGCGTCGATGTTGGAGCTATTCGCTATCGTGCCTATTATTATTCTCGGCAGCCGGCTGCCAATTTCAATGGATGGCATTGGCGTGCAAGAAGGATTGTATGTGGTTATGTTCGGCTTTATCGGTGTGTCGGCAACGGAGGCGCTACTGCTAAGTTTAGCATTTAGAGTCCTTGTTCTCGTTACGCTTGTGCCGTTCGCTGTGCAATACATCGTGATGCACAAGAAGACAGTAAAGCCTGAGTTGGACAACAATCTTTGAATACTCAATTGAATAGACTTGAAGAAAGAGAATCGCCATGACGCAGGATAGTACTGAAAAACTGAGCAAAGACGAATTCATTCGTGGCAAACTTTACGGCGGAAAAGAGAGTGGCTGGCGTCGCTACTCAAAGCTGGTAATAGGTGAGGCGTCGGTTTGGCGCTTGTTTAAGTACGAAGTGATTACGGGTCTCTTCGGCTCGCTACCAGGGGCAATCGGGTTGGCGCTCCGCAAAGTGACGTACCCAAGTTTATTCAAACGAGTGGGGTCCGGCGTCGTATTTGGCCGGCATGTCGTCATTCGAAATGCCGGCAATATTCAAATTGGCGACGGCGTCATAATTGACGATCAGTCGTTGATTGACGCTCATGGGCTAACGGGCGAGGGAATAACAATTGGCGATCGGGTGATTGTCAATCGTGGTGCCGTAATAATCGCAAAGTCTGCAGGTATCAACATAGGCGCAGACTCCGATATTGGCTCTAGAGCGTCGGTCATATCAACCGGGGGTATCGAAATCGGTGAGAGGGTCGCAATCGCGGGAGACTGCAAGATCGGTGGCAGCGTTGCGGAAATGGAGGGCGACAATGCTGAGTCTGACAGCGACGCGGTTGGTGGTGCGCTACAGAAATTCAGCAAAGGACTGATCACTATCGGAAACAATGCGATTCTGTACATGTCAGCCACGGTGTTAGATGGCGTGTCAGTTGGCAGTGGCTCAACCGTAGGGTCCGGAATTATCCTTCACGACAGCATACCGGATGACTCCGTGGTCGTAGCTCATCAGAAGCTCATCTATTTTGATAAGAACGGACAGTCACGCGGATCGACGCTTGCGAAAGCCGCTGAAGCGAGCGGTACGCGAGACATTCGGGAAAGCGATCCGGTGGAGGTAGACACAGCTTCATCGAATATGGCCGGTAACGACTCAGTGACGAATGCGATCTACTCAGCTATCGATGAACTCAATTTCTTGCGTGCAGAATCGAACAAACTGGCAAAGTCGCTTGATACTGAGCTTCAAGACCTCGATTCGATGGATAAGGTCAATCTTATTGTTGAAACGGAGCAACAATTAGCCGAAACGCTTGCGCGCCCGGTCAATCTGGATGGCCAGGTTCTGATGTCTGATTCAGCCGTCGTATTTCAAACAATCGAATCTTATGCTAGTGCAGTTAGCAAGTTGATCCAGAACTCCTAAGCCCGGCCCAAAAGACTACATCGGTGGAGTCTTTCGTTGTCCGCTCCTCATGGCAATGGAGCAGTTGGGTTCACGAAGGTGTTGGATATTGTGCATTCCTGAACTATGGTAAGAATTATGCTTGGCGCGTCCGACGATTTTGCATACAACTATTCGACAGATTCGAAATTCGCTTACATATCAGCGAGCGCAGTCGTGCTGGCGCGGGTGGTTAGTCGACGGACTACAGATTTGAATGTCAATGAGAACTATGTAAAGAAAGATGACAGCAGCGAAACCATTCGGAGTAGCGATCTTGCGAAGCGCGGACCGGTATTTGCGTTTCCGAACGGATGTAATCGCCTGGATGTCGTTTACAATTCTGCACTAGGCAAGAATCTAGTGACGATGCGAAGTCGGACAGCGAAAAACGGACAGCATTCTGGAATTGATCGATCGAGCGTGCATGAATCGGATTTCGCGTGGGGCCCATGGCGGATGGTGTTTTGCACTGAAAATTGGGATGTTGATCCTGGCGAGGTTGTGGACATTCCGAGTCAGTGTATATCTGGGGATGGGAAACGGTTGCGTTGGTTTTCGCTGGCGGCGAAAGCTTCCCAGTTCGGAAAGCAGAGTTTAATGTCAGGTAAACGTTCGGATCGTATTTGGCAATTCAGAAGGGTAAGCAATGCGTCGTAAATGTATAACGATTTCCGATTTCAATTTAGATAACCTAAATTCATTCTTAAGGAATAGTGCGGATGAACCGCGGATAGACATTGTAGATTGCCCGTTCGGTCAGGTGCATCAAGTTCTAATTAATCGTAATTCCGAGGTCTGGCAGGAACAGGTCGACGTTGCAGTTGTGTGGACGCAGCCGCAAGCGGTCATCGCCGGGTTTCGTCGGTTGCTCGATTTTCAGTCGGTGACTCAGGATCAAATTCTGGCAGACGTGGATGAATATGCGACACATATCTCATCGATCGTTGGCAGGGCAAAGTCCGTTCTTGTCCCAACTTGGACTATGCCACCTCAAGAAAGGGGACGCGGGTTGTTTGACTGCACGGATTCAAGCGGCGCGATGCATACCTTGATGCGAATGAATCTCCGGTTGGCAGAGCAATTGAACGATGTGGCGAGTGTCCAATTACTTAACGCGCAACCCTGGACGCAGGGTTCTGCTGCGGACGCATTTAGCCCCAAGTTGTGGTACATGGCGAAAATGCCTTTCAGCAACAGCGTATTCAAAAAAGTAGCGGCGGATTTGAAGACCGCTATTGTCGCGCTGGATGGGGGCGCCAAAAAGCTCATCGTCCTTGATCTCGATAATACGTTGTGGGGCGGAGTTGTGGGTGATCTGGGTTGGGAACAGCTAACGCTAGGCGGTCATGATGCTGTTGGCGAGGCGTTTGTGGATTTTCAGCTCGCTTTGAAGTCCCTGCAACGACGAGGCGTAGTTCTTGCTGCCGCGAGCAAGAACGAGGAATCGGTGGCCTTGGGCGCGATGAGGAATCACCCGGAAATGATTCTCAAGCCTGAAGATTTCGCGGCCTGGCGAATCAATTGGAGCGACAAAGCGCAGAATATTGTGGATATTGCTGCCGAACTCAATCTGGGTCTTCAATCGACTGTTTTTATTGACGACAATCCAGTTGAGCGCGATCGTGTGGCTGAATCACTTTCAGAAGTCTTCGTGCCCGAGTGGCCAACTGACCCTCTCCTCTACCGATCTACTCTAGCCAATCTATCTTGTTTCGACAGTGCGGCTGTTAGCGACGAGGACTTGCAACGAGCGCAAATGTATCAGGAACAAAAGGTTAGGGAAGCCGCTAAGGCCGATGTGAGCAGTATCGACGACTGGCTGGCAGGTTTAAATACTACGGTCACCGTTTCGCGGTTAAGTGAAGCAAATGTCGTTCGCGCCGCACAATTGTTGAACAAAACCAATCAAATGAATCTGGCGACGCGACGTTTGTCGCAGGCGGAGTTCGCTGAGTGGGCGGGCGGTACAAATAGGCTAGTGTGGGCGATAGAAGTTGACGATAAGTTTGGTTCTCAGGGCCTGACTGGGATATGCAGCGTGCAGCGGAACGAGGAAACGTTGGAAATTGCTGATTTCTTGCTGAGTTGTCGCGTTATGGGACGGAAGATTGAGGAAACGATGTTGTCTATTGCTATTCAGCATGCGATTGACGCGGGACTTGTCGCAGTCAATGCAACAATATTGCCGACAAAGAAAAACAAACCTTGTATGGATTTTTTTGCCCGCTCCGGCATGCAATCATTCGACTCGGATTTCTCGTACCGGTGGGACTGCGATGTCGAATTCGCGTCACCGAAACATGTGCGCATTATTCAGGCGACAAAATAAAGTGGTACTAGATTGGCGCCGATACAAAGTCAAAGCAACAGTCTTTCGCGATAAGTAATTTTAGATTATTCGAAACCGTCATTTTTAGTTCGTCGCCGGTGCTATTAGCAAGTTTTCATACCGAGCTAGGTCGGTGTCAAGAGCGGGGTCGTTGGTTGCAAATGAATGTTGAATGAGCAATGCGGCAACATCGACCGCGGATTCCTTGTGTTCTGTGTCGTTGTTGACGTTAGTCTGATCCGTTAGCATTCTGGGCGCACGGAAGATCACAAACTTACGGTTTGGATATTCTTTGGCGAGTACGCGAGTCATGCCTTCGATCGCGGATTTAGCAGCAATGTAGTGCGAAAATCCGGCTTTAATATTTTCGACATATACTGAAGATATATTGATGACCGTCGCGTCGTCGGCAAGCGCATTGTCAAGACCCAGGATCGGTACGTGATATAGGCTCAATGATTTTGATACATATTTATCGAATTCTTGTTGCGTCATTTTGTTGAATGCCGAATCTTTGATGATCGGCGATGCATTACAGACTAATATATCGACTGATGTTTTAGCATCCGTATCTCCGAAATTACCCAACGTGAAAGATTCGATTTTTGATGCATCAAGTTGGAGGACCCGGATACTGCCGCGAGATTCGAATGATTCTCCAAGATCATTTTCTACGGCTTCAATATTAGAGCGCGATACTACGGTGACGTCGGCGCCAAGATGGGCAAGAATACGGGCAAGTACAAAGCCAAATCCGCGAGAACCTCCAATAACAACCGCATGCTTTCCGTCAAGGTTAACTGAAAGCTGTTGTGCAGAACTGGCTATCTCTTCATGCGAGTATGCGACTGCCCTTGGACGTAACAGCGCTTTCAGAGAGACGCTGAGCGATTCCCCTTTATTCGCTGTCACAGCGGCCAAGCCGAATCTGGAGTCAATGGACATGTCCATCTGATCAAAAGATACGCTGGGTTGATTTGAAACATCGTCTGAGAATTTCATCGTGAAATTCGAATACAGCGCCTGCCTTCCTGGCCAAACCATGCCTATTTGGTAGCTGGACCACATCAAGGCAGCCAGTTGATCTTTCGGAATAAACTGCGGGCCTATGGAAAAAATACTGGCGAAGTCTTCCAAGTGCTGAGATTGTAGTGAAAACAATTTGTATTCCGCTGACGCTGGCGGAGTTTCGGGGTCGAGTCCGATTGCTAGCGGCATGAAAATTTCACGCTCATCATCTGAACGATCGACGGTGGATGGATCCCACGAACTCCATTCGGCTCGAAATCGCGCGAGGGTTTCGGCACCATACCTTACTTCAACAGAATGGCTGCCTGTTTGCGCGTCATCCAATACTATGTCGTGTTGCCGGTCGAGAAATATCGGTTTTCGAAATTGTCCCTGGATCCGAGTGAGCCGAATACTTGGATGCCCGGCGATCAACCCCAACGCATAGATTATCGCAGCCATGCCATGGAGAATTACTTCTCCAAAAGGTGTGTGCTTAGCATACGCGGCGTCACAATGCAGCGGATTGCAGTCGCTGGAAACTCTTCGAAAAATATCGCGGTGCGATTGTGTAAATGTAACACTGTGCACAGGCATGTTAATGGCGTACTACTTTGGGGATTGTGTCGATTTGGATGTAGGTTGGAGTGCCTACATACTATCACAGGCAATACTCGGCTCAGGCGTGTACGCGTTTCGGCTCAATGATGGACAGACTGTGCCGTTAATTTACGACTTTAACCGCTTCATTTGAAAACGCGCTTTCGACGCCATTTGAGTTAAATGCGGTAGACACAAAAAAATACGTCGAGGGCGAAAGATTATCGACAACATATGTCGTAATCCCAGGGTTGTCGATGCGAACAAAATCCCGATAGTCACCGCTTTCGACACCGTAGTAGATCGTAAATCCAGCGAGATTAGTCAGGGGAGAGCCATCATTATTTTGTGTCGGCGGCGTCCAGGACAAGGTTGCTGACCCTAGAGAGATCTGGCTAACAGAGACAGAAAATTGGCCCAAGGAAGTCGATAGCTGGCCATCGCTCACGCTGATGGAGATATTGCTGTAAGTGCCCTCATCTCCTTGCTGTGGCAGCCCAGTCAGTCGCCCGTTTGATGTGTCAAAATTAGCCCATGATGGTCGGTTGTTTATCGAGAAAGTAAGGCGATCACCGTCCGGATCCGAGGCCTGCGGGGTAAAATCATAATTCTCGCCCGTTCTAATCGAGGTACGCGGCGTTCCAGCCAAACTGGGTGGGCTGTTTGTCGCCGGATCACCTGAATCGCCCTGAGGTGGTACTGGCGCAATTTGATCTCGTACTTCGACGGCGTCGTCCATTCCAGAGGTACAACCACTTAAACACCCTAAAACAACAAGTGTGGCTGCCATTTTAGGCATCGCCACAGGTTGGCAAAAATCTTTGTATTGAATCAAACGTCTCACCTATTGCCGAATTCGTTGCCGCATCATCAATAAATTGACGAATGAGCCGTCGAATTTGGCGTAATTACCAATGCCATCGGTGATTTGGGAATGTCGACGTGAGCTGCTGTTTGGCTAAGACCCGGCGTTGGCCGGCTAATATCGCTTTCTGGCAGCCCCGCTGTCTTTAATTCCGAAAGACCGGTTGCTTTGCGCCCCCGCTTTTCAACGGGTTTGCCCTTAATCAGCCAGCTTTTGTCAAAAAGACGGCTATCGAGTAAGCGTACTGCGTAAAATCAAATGTACAGGGAATACAAAGCAATTTACGTGCCAATATTCTTCGCAGGTAGCGAATACAAGGATTTATCCGTTTTTATTCAAGTGGTTATAAATGGTCTTGCCGACCTAGAAGTTGAACGATGTCGCCAAAAGGAGACAGTATTTTGAGCCGAAATTCACATAACACGCCTAAATCTTTGAATAACATCAAGTCATCCCGTGTCGCTCTTCGTATACATCATCACAGTGTATTGTCATATTAAGTCGTATCGAATTTTTGGCACGTGAATGTCGTAATCAGCGCGGTAAACCTCTCCGCTTACGCTGCTGCACTGAAGTGGCAAAAGCGCCGCCTTGCGGAGTGATCTGCTAATATGCGCGACCCAACGAGCCGTTGATTTGAGTACGAAGATGACTGTCCGCACAAGATTTGCTCCCAGCCCAACTGGGGTTCTTCACATTGGTAGCGTGCGAACGGCGTTATTTTGCTGGCTGTTTGCGAAACGTCACGACGGCCAGTACGTGTTGAGGATTGAGGACACCGATCGGGCGCGTTCAACTAAGGAACATGTCGAAGCTATTCTTGATGGAATGGCGTGGCTCGGAATTGAGTCTGATGAAACACCCGTATACCAATCCGAACGCGGTGACCGATATCAGTCGGTCATTGATTCTTGGCTGGAAACCGGCAAGGCTTACTACTGCTATTGCACCATCGAGGAACTCGCGGAGCGACGCGAGCGGCAAAAACTTGCCGGCAAGAACTTGCGTTACGACGGGCGTTGCCGGGGTGGAGCAGCGCCGCGAGAGGGTGTCAGTCCGGTGGTGCGTTTCAAAAACCCTATAGATGGGGAGGTTCTCGTTCAAGATGACGTGCGTGGACAGGTTGTATTTCAGAATGCTGAGTTAGACGATCTCATTATCGCCCGCTCCGATGGTACACCGACCTATAATTTTACGGTCGTAGTAGACGACGCTGACATGAAAATTTCGCATGTTATCCGCGGCGACGATCATCTAAATAATGCACCGCGGCAAATGAATATGCTGGCTGCACTAGGCGTCGCTCCACCTCGATATGCACATTTGCCGATGATTCTCGGCACTGACGGGGCAAAATTGTCCAAGCGCCACGGTGCCGTGGATGTTCGCGATTATCGTGCTCTGGGTTACCTGCCCGAGGCGCTGCTGAATTACCTGGTGCGCTTGGGATGGTCGCATGGGGATAAGGAGGTGTTTTCAATCGACGAGATGATCGAGTTGTTCGACATAGCTGAAGTCAATCAATCGGCATCTGCGTTCAACCCCGAAAAGCTCTCTTGGCTGAATCAACAGCACATTATCGCGAAACCCGCTACGGATCTTGGTGCGGCGCTACGTCCTTTTTTGGAGGGTCTCGGCTTCGATATCGAAAATGGACCTGCTCCAACGGCGGTTGCTGATGGCTTTAGGGAACGAGCGGAAACATTACTGCAGATGGCGGAAAGCTGCCGCTACTGTTACCAGGACTTCAAAACCATCGACGAAAAAGCAGCTAAGAAAAACTTGCGTCCGGTCATATTGCAACCGATGCTCGACGTCCGGTCTGAATTCGAGACTCTGAGCGTGTGGCAGTGCGCAGGAATCGCTAAAGCAATTGAAAGCGTTGCAGCCGAGCACGAGATCAATATGGGCAAGCTGGGTCAACCTCTTAGAGTCGCAGCTACCGGTGGTCCGGTGTCTCCGCCGATAGACATTACGCTTGAGCTTATTGGCCGCAATCGTGTGCTACGAAGACTCGATCATGCGATCGAGTTGATTCGGGCCAGGGCGGCTGCCGGTTGAATGGCCTGGTTTGGATGCGTGATCCAACGAAAGACGCAGATCAATCCTTTGCTTTAGGGCGCGCCGCAACCCACAGCGGGTCCTGGTGCTTCGGATGCTAAGGCTCAATGTATGACGAGATCGACGGACAGGCAGCAGCCGGAAACAAAATCACAGGTGTTTATTTCTGGCAGCAGTGATATTCGGACAGCGCAACGTCGCTTACTGAGCGACATCGTTGAAAAGAACCGGCACTGTCATTATCTGAATCACCATGACGTACAGAATTCGACTGTGATCGAAAATTGGTCCGCCTTGCCGTTCATGACCTACGACGATGTTGCCGGTTTCGACGATTACTGGACAGAGTCGAAGAATTTTAGCGACGAGCGGTTGCTCGCTTACTTCCTGACCAGCGGGTCGTCGTCGAATCCAAAAAAGATCCCGGTAACGGCAAGCCTCGTCAAACAAAAGGCGGATGCATTTGGCGTTTACTGGGACAGAATCTACACGGATCATCCAAACCTCAAGTCTGGAAAAATTATCGCGAATTTTGCGGACTCCGGACATTCTGCTCGAAGCGCAAATGGTGTGCTTGAGGTCGCTGAAACGACTTTTTGGAATCAACGAATGCAAGGATTTCAAAGCGCTTCGCGCTGGCCGTTAGGCAGGCATCTTGGCGCTATTGATTCTGCAGACCTTCGCTACTATGCGGCAGTTCGACTTTCGCTACAGGGTGCACTGCACTGCATGATGAGCCTTAATCCGAGCACGCTTGTGCAGTTCTGTAATGTATTAGAAACCCGGGCGGAAAATCTCATCGTCGGTTTGCGACGCGGTGACTGGGGTCACGAGGGCTTAGATGCGAATGAGTCGTTACCCGAGAAACTGACGGCTGCGCTGGCAGCAGATGAAGTGAGCGCTAACAGACTGCAAGCAGCGTTGAATAGCACACGACATGAATTTCAACTTCGCGATGTTTGGCCAAGTCTGGAGTTGATCATTTGTTGGCAGTCGAACTTAGTCGAGCCCTATTTGCGGTTACTGCGGCGACACTGTGATGGCGTGGCGTTTCGCGATTACATCACCCAGTCAAGTGAATGCATCATCGCTATACCCATGAACGATAATACGTCTGGTGGACTGCTGGCATATAACTCACATTATTTCGAATTTATTGCAGAGGAAGATGCCAGTCAGATATCGCCAAAGGCGATTCCTGCATGGCAGGTCGAACCAGGAAAGAAGTACGAGGTTGTCGTTACAACCGGCGGCGGTCTATATCGGTATCGCACCAGTGACTGCATTGCGGTTGATGGTTTTGTCGGAGAAGTACCAAGAATTTCTTTTCAATATCGACTTGGAAAAACATCAAGTATTACCGGCGAAAAATTAACTGAGCAGCAAATTCTTGCGGTGTTGCAAAAAATGCGTGGAGAATATGTCACCGATGTTTCGCAACTTCTTTTTTTTCCACGAACGGGAGACCAACCGCACTACGGCATCATGCTACCGATCACCTGCTTAGAATTTGAGGTCGACTCTGAAAAATTGTCTGCTTGGCTGAATGAGTTCGATCATCTACTCGGCGAATGTAACGGCGAGTACAAGGACAAGCGGGCTACTCATCGACTGGGCGCTCCACGATTGATACTGGTGGTTGACGACGATCTCAAAAAATTGCACCAGAGCAATCGGGCAGCACACGTGAGTGATGAACAGTATAAGCCGGGCGTCCTTTGGAGGCAGCATGATCTTGATGCCGATCTGAAGTCGGCAAGGGAATACTGTGCGAATTGATCAATGTGCGCTGTATCGCCTAAAGATTCCTTTCAAAAGGTCATTTAAGCATGCTGCTGCGGAACGATTTCACAACGACGCGATAATCGTAGAAATTACCACTGACACTGGTGTCATTGGCTATGGCGAAATTCAGGCTCGGCCATACGTAACTGGTGAAAATAACGATGAGATCTGGGACAGCCATGCACCGAAGTTCGCAAGGCGGCTGCTGAGTTGTGAGGTCGCGAGCTCGCAAGACGTCTACAATTTACTGTGGGAAAGCGACAATCATATTCGCTATCCGGCACTCATCGGTGGCTTCGATCTCGCGCTACTTGATTGTTTGGAACTCGGCGGTCGTGTGAGCTGGACCGAAATAATCGGTCCTGCGCGCAAGACGGCTACGACGAAATGTCTGACCATAGGCGGTGACTATTCGGGCGCCGAATTGAAGAATCAGGCAAGGTTTGCACGCCTTGGCGGTTACCGCGTCGTCAAACTCAAGGTCTCATGCGTGGAAGATGCGAGCCGGGTACGCGATTTACGACAGTGGATCGGTTCGGACATTGCATTGCGGCTGGACGCAAATGGAGAAATGGTGTTCGCGGAAATATTCGACTTGCTCGAACGTTGCGCGACTTGCAACATTGAATCGGTCGAAGAACCGTTGCACAAATCAACCTCGAACCTCGGTTCGCAATTGCGAAAATTACACGCTACGACCGGTGTCGACCTTATGGCTGACGAGTCAATATGCAGCGAGGTGGATTTGGCGCGATTCAAACCATTGGATGCCTACCAAATTGTCAATATCAGGATCGGTAAATGTGGTGGCCTAAGTGGTGCTATCAACACGCTACGCGCGGCGATTGCAGCAGGCTATTCCGTGGTCTGTGGCACGATGGTCGGTGAAACCAGTGTGATGCTTCGCGCCAGCAATATTTTGCTTGCGCATTGTGACGATCTTGCCTACGTCGAAGGCATCGATCAGGCAAAAAAGCTGCTTGAGTCGCAAGCCATCGATCCGATAGATGACGATGCGCATCGTCATTTCCGCTGGAACCCAGAGGTATCGAATAAATACATCGTCGGGCGTCAAATTGCCAAGTAGCGCAAGTTTTGAATCTTGAAATGACGATAAAATACCGTGGTTTCTTGAATCAGGCAGTGAATACAGTATGACGGAAAAGTCAAAACATATTGAAATTCAACAGTTTATCGGAACACTCAATCCAGCAGCGAAGGATGGTATCGAATTTGATGCCAATCTGCTCGAAGATGAAATCGTCGATAGTGTTGCAATGATGAATCTCATCGTGTGGTTCGAGGAAAATTTCAAAATGACCATCGACCCCGACGATCTAACCCCCGAAAACTTCGGATCGGTAAACGCTATGGTGGCGTATTTGGAGCGCTAGTGTGCGCTTCTGCCAATGATCTCTACGATGCGTTTGCGACTGCCGCAGCGCAGCATGCCGATAAAACGGCATTCGAGGTTTGTGGCGGATCATCTATAAGTTTTGTGGACCTTGCTCGACGTAGTGAAGCGTTATCTCATGGTCTAAGGACATTAGGAATACAATCCGCAGATCGTGTTGGCATCCTGTCTCCCCACGACCCTGACGCCGTTGTCTTGTTTTGGGCGCTCCTCAAAATCGGTGCAATAGTGGTCTGGCTGAACGAAGATGCCGGTGTCGACGGTTGGTCTGCGGTTATACAAGACGCAAGTCCGCGCGTGCTATTTGTGCAATCCAAGAGCCACTATTCGTTACTTGAGACAGTCTCCGGAGATCGATGTCAACTGCTGCAATTGTCGGAGATCGCGCCTCTTGAGGAGAATTCAATTTCCAGTGGCGCCGCGTCGCATGCCGTTTCGGACGATGCCATCGCCGTAATCGTCTATACATCCGGAAGTAGCGGTCGACCGAAGGGTGTTTGTCTGTCGCATCGGAATCTTCTGACAGTAGCTCGCGCGGTAATACAACACATGCCGATATCGAGCGACGACTCATACTTGATGGTTGTGCCGATGCACTATGTACATGGATTGATGCAGCTCCTGGTGCACGCCATAGCTGGCGCTAAGATCTATTGTTATGGCAGTTTCGCGTTCCCAAGAAAAATTGTCGGACTGTTAAGAGACACTGGCGTCAGCGGCTTTTCCGGCGTACCGTTTCACTTCAACGCGCTAACCACTTTTGGTGGTTTCCTTGATGCCGATTTACCACAGCTAAAATGGTTGACGGTTACGGGAGGCAAGCTGCCAAGCGATCGGATTTTAGAAATTCTGGATAATTTCGCTGGTTTACGGTTTCACGTTGCTTACGGGCAGACGGAGTGTGCGCCGAGAGCAACAGCGCTTGATCCTGACAAATTGCGAGACAAGCCTGATTCTGTTGGTTCTGCAATTCCCGGTGTCACTGTACGCTTGCTAGATGACGACGCTCGACCAGTGGCGGTGGGCGAAGTGGGGGAGGTCGCCATTGGCGGGCCCGGCGTCATGGTGGGCTATTGGAACGATCCTAAAGGAACTGCTGAAGTGATTGATTCAGAAGGTCGTTTGTTGACGGGTGATCTCGGCAAGTTCGATGCGGAAGGCGATTTGTATCTGGTTGGCAGGAAGTCGGCAATGATCAAGTCAGCGGGCGAACGTATCGTACCTGAGGAACTCGAGAATATATTGCTGCAACTGGATTCCATCGAAGATGCTGTAGTGGTGGGCGTGGCCGACAAGCTGCTAGGTCAGAAAGTGGTGGCGCATTTGTTGATGTCAACGGTTGTTGCTGCAGGAGAAACTGAACAGGCCGTCAGCGAAATTCGCGATCATGTTTTGAATTCAATACCGTTTGCCCGTGCACCAAAGGACTACAAATGCTGGAGCGAATTTCCTCGAAAAGCGAACGGTAAACCCGATCGACAGAAGCTGGTCGCTATGGGCGGGCGAGATGAGTGAGACGAACGGCAATATTGAAGACCTGCGATCTTACTTGGAATTCGTGAAAGGCAAGGGTAGGAACGCCTACATCGAAGTTGAAAAACCGATAGCCGCTCGTTGGGAAACTACTGCAGTCGTTACAGAACTAGAGAGAAAGATGCGGACCCCGGTTCTGCATTTCAAAGCGATAGCTGATTGCGACTTCACTATGGTTACAAATGTGTGCTCTTCATTTGAACGCGTCGCGAATGGTAGTGATATGTCGGGAGAAGATCTTAGCAGCCGTTTTGGGGCTGTAATGAGTCGCCAAATTTCACCATCAATCGTCGCCTCACGTGAAGCACCTGTGAGGGAAAACATCCGAAGTTTCGAGCAGTTTTCGTTGGCAAGTTTGCCACAGCTCTATTACACGCAATCCCAGACAAGTCCCTATTTGACCGCGGCTATCATCATCGCCAGAGACCCGGATTCTGGGGCACACAATGCGAGCTTCCATCGTCTGATGCTGATTGCCAATGATTCGGCAACGATTTTCATGACGCAGGGTGGCCATCTCGATCGTATATGGAAGAAAAATTGCCAACGCAATAAACCCACGCCGCTTTCCGCCGTCATCGGCACACATCCATTGTGGTGCTATGCAAGCTTGGTGAGTGGAGATTTGGATCACGATGATTACCAGGTGATGAGCGCGGTGCTCGGCGGGCCTATTCAGCTGACGCCTGGAATTGACGATCCGGAATTGTTGATTCCAGCGCGCGGAGAAATTGTTCTGGAAGGGATGATTGATCAAGCAGCACGCCACGAGGAGGGTCCATTTGGCGAATTTCTAGGCTACGTTGCGGAGCGCTCCCCCAAACCTGTTGTGCGCTTCACGACAGCGAGCTTCAGAAATGGTGCGATTTTCCAAGACATAATTGCCGGTCACTCTGAGCACTTGATGATGTCAAGTGTAACTTTGCGGGCGCGCCTAGGGCGCGACTATCTCAATTCGCAGCCTGCAATAAAAGACTATTGGCTGCCTGCCGCAATGACGCTATTTCTCGCTGTCGATCGTTCCAAAAGTCAACAATTCGACCCGGTCGAGTTGATGCAAGAAATGCTCAAGCAGGAACGGTACTTGAAACAGATAATTTGTTTTGATTCGGACGTCGATTTGCGAAAACAAGGCAGCGTACAAAATGCCCTGTCGTGTCATGTTCAACCCGATCGCGATATCGTTATCATTGGCGACTGTTGTGGTAACGGCATTGATCCTTCTGAGCAAGGGGGGATGACGTCAAAAATGGCCGTTGATGCCAGGATGAAAACAGAAACGGTTAGGAACGCGTTACCGTCAGAGGTTCTTGAGAATTTTGATCTTGCGCAGTGGCTAGGCTAACCGTATTTCTGTCGGCTAAACCTCCTCCCGTATACTCTTTGCCGTCGACATTGAACATTTATCCGGTCACTGAGTGGCCCTCAGCGCTAGCCAAAGAGTGGACTAACGAAACAACATATTTAGACGCCATCAATGAGCGAGTCCGTGTATCGCCGATGAGGTCTGTCTCACGCAGCTACAAGCTGACCACTCTCGCCGCTGTGCGCGAAGTTCGCATTTTTTAGACATGTTGGTCTTCATGAATCTAGTTTGTACAACGACCATCTCTTACGTGTCTTTGTCGAGAATGTTGAGGACCATTGATTTTTCGGTCAGCGTTTTGCTTGCTTCATCTCTAAATCTAATCAAGTACGGATCCTCTTCCCGTTGTTTGAATCCGAGATTGCTTATGGCAGCAAGCTTTTTCTTGTCGTGATCTTGCGCCGCAACTGATACCGACGGTGTCCGCTTCGTAATGTGGTCTCCGGTGAAAATCGCCAACAGCGCCGCGAATGCCTCGTCATTTAAAGCCAGATAATCGACAATGCATTCCTTTCCACCGACGTCCGATTTGGAAACCAGAAAGCCGGCCGGTTGGTTATCTTGGTCAGCAATGCCAACAAACTGGTAGGACTTTGTTGGATCGTTGTTCGCGCGCCAGTCGAAATACTTCCAATTTCTTATGCCGATCGCACAACCTATCTTGTTTGCCCGCTGCCAAAGACTATCGACAAATTTCGCGTCAGTGTCAGCCTTATTGTAGCCATTAGAGGCGTCCCGGATGCGATTGCGGAGTAATACGTTATAGACGCTTGTGAGCATACCGCCGATCGGTTTGGCGATTACGTTTGGCATGTGTTTTTTTAAATAGTGATCCATCCGAAGCGGAAGAACGAAAATCTTCAGATTGGCACCGATTTCGTTGCCGCCGAATTTCCATAGCTGTGCGGATAGTGGATTCGGGAAACCGAATAAGAAATCGTAACGGTCTAGCGCTTGTTTTACGTATTCGCGCTGGAAAAGCAGACCCGGTCCAAGACTCCGGTGAGTCGGGGCTATCACGAAATCTCCGATGACCACACCATTGTAGGTCTTGCCTTCGACCAGAAATTCCCTCTGGCCTGCGCAGATGATTCCTACCGGCTGTTCGTCAGGTCTATAGATCAGTAGATATATGGTGCCAGATCCCGCCGGATTTCTGGTATAGAACCAATCCAACTTTTCTGGCTGCGGAGGATTGTCTGAGGAAATATGGCGCCATAGCCTTAAGACGGTGTCGCGTTCCTTTTGCATATCGGCAGGTCGCACATAATAGGATTCGCTGACTTTGCCCGTCATTGTGAATTGCCACGCAAAAATACCGGACTGTTTGGACAGGGGGCTGCCAGTGCGTCCTGCGTACAGGCATCTTGATGCCCGTCGATGCTCGCCATCCGAGCTAGTAATTTTAATATAATCAGCATGATACAAGACGTTTGTGAAAATAATCACCGTACGGGTGACCCCATCCAATGCTTGATTTTCGCTATCAGCAATGGCTACACATAGCCTAGGCAGATTATGGAAAAGCGGGAATGATGCCGGTCACGTTATCAACAATTTGCGACATACCCTGAGAATCAAGCGAATTGGAACCCGGCACGCGTCATTAGAAGTGGCACACTTAACTAGCGGGTCGAACCTGCGCAGCTCCATCCATTCGCACTGATTCGATACTTCCTGTCCCTAATGTCTGTGAGCCGACGACAGGGCATCTCGGATTGCCTGCAGCGAGATTATTACTATTGAAGGCTGTTTCGGGGATTGCTGCGGGTCTGTCAGAGGTGGGCTGTGTCACGTCAAAAATAGTCATTGATGCATCGTCGAAAGGTGAGGTCTTGAAAAACGCAATGCTGGCCGATTGTATAGCTGAAGCCGATCTTATGTCCCGTACGGGTAAGCTACTAGGCCAGTCTAGGATTGTTAACGGGCTGTTCTTCCGCCGTCAACATTGAGCAATTGCCCGGTAATTGACTGACTTTCCTCGCGGGCCAAATACTCCACCAGCGATGCGACATCTTCCAGACTCACTAGCGTACCAGTAGGCGTGTCGTCAACTAGACTCTGCTCGTGTTTTTCGAGGGTCACGCCTTTCAGTTTCGCCCGTGCACCCTGAGTCTGATGAAATAACTTGGTTCGAACGTATCCCGGCTGCACGCCATTAACCGTAATGCCGAGCCCAGCAACCTCCAACGCCAGTGATCGGACTAGACCGGCTACGCCGGCCTTCGATGCTGCATATATTGCGTTGTAAGGTGCACCAACTTCTGCAGAAATAGATCCGATATGAATAATTCGGCCGTAGCGTTTGCTAATCATCGGTCGCAACGCTGCTTGACTTGCAATAAACGCACCGAGCGTGTTGGTCTCCAATACTGATTTCCAATTGGCGATTTTTCCGAGTAGAACTGGAGCAATATCGCTTATCCCCGCGCTGTTGACGAGAACGTCAAGCTTGCCGTATTTTGAGACGATTTCGCTGATCGCGTTTTTGCAGCTGGCTACATCCGTAACATCGACGATCGCCGAGTGCACCGCGATATCGGCAGCTGCGAGTTCATCTACCGCTGCTTGTACTTTCTCTTCGCTGCGACCAGCTAGGATCACAGTCGCGTCCGATTCGGCGAGTCTTTTGCAAATTGCTGCGCCGATATCTCCCGCGCCTCCCAAAACGAGACAAACCCGCTTGTCTAACCCCACGGAGTAATCCTGATATCACCTGGACGGTTCGTCCATCCTTGCTTGTCGTTGATCCAGCGAGGCTGTAGATCGATCGCACCTTTTTTCCATGTGGAAAATATGTTTGTCATCCAATTTTTGTCGTCGCGATCTGGATAGTCGGATCTGACGTGTGAGCCGCGGCTCTCTTTTCGCATATCCGCAGCTTCAACAATTGCTTCGGCAACATCCAGCAAATTCTTTTGTTCATGTGCGATAGCAATATCCAGGGGATTTCGAACGGCAAGTTCATTGGCGAGGCGATGCCTGTCATGTTCGATATATTTGCGGGCGTCTTGCAGGTCGGTTTCGTCTTTTTCTACGATTAATAGTTGCCACATTTTTCGCTGCAATTGTCTGCGCATTGTGTCGATGTCGAGCGTACCTTTTGCAGCTCGAATACTTCGTAGCGTCGCAAACTTATCGTGGGCATCAGCGTCATCCACAGTGATTCTACTTACATTGCCACAATACTCGCCGGCGTGCCGTCCTGCTCTCCAACCGAATACCTGTGAGCCGCCGAGCATTGTACCGCCAAGGCGGTCCGCACCTTGCCACCCTGCGGTTTCCCCAATGGCGTACAGGCCAGCGAGTCGGGACTGCGCGTTGCTATCTATCCGTACACCACCGTTGCTCGTGTGGTGATGGATTTGCACCTGAATGACATCGTTCTTGACGTCCATGCCACGAGAAAGCATAAACTCTTCGAATATTTCCGGTTCGAAGCCGCGCTTTGCGTGAGACAAATCTAGGAATACCGCGTCGTTATCTGTCGCTCGCCCAGCCATTGCCTCCGCCTTGATGGCTCGATCAAGATTGAGCGCGTTATCTCTAGCTGAAATAGGCCAATGTGCCGCTTTCGATTGGCAGCCAGCAAGCATGTCCTCGTGATTCTCGTAGTAGTTCTTCAAGAATGCCTCGCCGTTGCGATTGAGCAGGCGATAAGGTTCCTCCATCTCATACAACATCACCATCGCCTGTTCAGGCCAGGTGGTGGCAAGACCCTGTTGCATGAATTCCATATTGAAAAGTTCGGCGCCAGCGCGCATTGCCATCGCATAACCGTCACCGGTATTGCCTGGCGGGTTAAAGCTGTATTGAAACAGTTGGCCGACACCGCCCGTCGCCAGTATAACCGCGCCGGCTTCAACCACGTACGGTTCACCCTCGTCGTCCACGCCAACTGCGCCGACACACTTGTCGCCGTCAACAAGCAAGTCAGTGAAATTTGCGTGTTCGAGCACCTGCGTTTTAGTCTGCTCAATTATCGCTTTTTGGATCTCAACAATTCGATTGGTTTTACCTTCGCTGGCGCGGCCTTCCATGGTTGCGAGCATTTTGCTTTGGAACTGCATACCCATGGTTTGTAAACGCTTGATGGCGGGAGTCACCTCATCGACGAAAATGCCACATAATTCGGGATCGGCCATGCCAAGCCCGGCCTGAATCATATCCGCGAGCACGGCATCGGGCGGATTAAAGAAGCTTCCTTTCGGCCCGACCGTTCTTATTGTCCAATAGTCGCCTATGGGATTTGACGTTGCGCCTGCGCCGCGTACACCAGGCACGCCAAATTGACCCTTGACGGCCAACATCGTCTCTGCGCCTGTTTCGTGGGCGGCTATCGTCGCCGCTGTTGCTGCGCCACCGCCGCCTATGACCAATACATCTGTCTTATACCGACTTATTTTCACCAATTACTTGACCGCCGTGACTACCGCCGCATATTGATCGGGGAAACTGTCCTGCAGTTCCTCCAACTCCGGACAGCATTCTGCCTCACTAAAGCCGGCAAGGTGTAGGACATGCATCCAGTTTTCGGTACTAAGGTAGCAGTGCATGGGTCGGTAGGTCGAATTTCTGTAGGCGGCGGTGCGGTGGTAGATCGATAGATTGAGCGTCAGCTCGCGTGGAGCCATGTCCATCGGATCGAGGCGAATGCGCTCCGAAAAAACGACTCGGCCGCCGGGTCGAAGTGTCTCTCTACAGCTTTTCAGGAATGCAACGATATCTTTGGCCACATGCGCGGCATTGACGGCGTAGATCAAGTCGACACTCTCATCTTCTATTTGCTGCTTATTGATAGGTACGTTCAGGTCTACAAATCGCCATTCTGTCTTTAGGGACGGGTAGTTCGCCAAGATCTCATGCCGCGTGGACATGATAAATTTTTGGCTAATGTCAGTGAATGTATAGCGGTTAACGCGATCTAGTTCGCCCTTTTTATCTAGCAATTCCAAGAGGTTTCTTATGCCGTTACCGGTACCGCCGCCGATCTCGAGAATGTCGCCACTTTCGAACAGGCCGTCAATAGCCATAGCGCCCATGATCCCGTGTACGTTCTGTAATGGATCGACGTTCGTCGCACGAAACCACAAATCCTTCCACTCGGACTCACGACCGGACAGAATTCGATCAAGAAACTCCGGGTCGTCTCGTAGCGCATACTCAAACCGGTCATTGCCGAATTTGAGAAATTCGATCGTGGCATTGTAGTTTTCGCCAAGCCCAGACAGCTCTTGCTCTACAAATTCCAGCTCGCTGGCATATTTCGGAATTCGAGCATTGTGCTTAAATTTGACCGTATTTTCGGCCTCGCACTTTTCGACAAATGGGTAACGTGAGGAAAGCCGTTGTAGCATCGCTTCGAGAGTAATCGATGCGCTGTCGATATAGCCCAACGCTGCCGCAAGTTGCTCGACCGTTTGCGGCGTTTTCAATAATTCTTTGAGCCCGATGCGATCGTAAATAGCGATTAAGTGTAGGTTGAGCGCCTTTTGCAGCAACCCTGCTGCGATGACGATATCGTCTTCAAATAGTATGTCGCGGCACCACGTTGTATAGGCGGCGCGTGTTTCTAATGCCATAGCCATGCATGCACCCCAAGTGCTCACGCAAACCACTAATAATCATCTGGAATAAGCGTTCAAGATGTGACGTATGTCGCCTTTTCGCACCTAGTTGGCGCACTCAAGCCAACTAATGACCGCGTGCGCGGTTTCTTCAGGTGCATCGAACTGTAAACCATGCTCGCTATGCAAAGTGGTCATTTTTTTTTCCAGCGTTTTCAAGCGAGCAAATGCCTGAACGTGTTTGTCATTGTCCGCGAGGCGGTCGTTTTCGGCGAGAACCATCAGGCAGGGGACCGTTAACTTGGCCCAACGAATAGGAATCATGCTGGTCATCTGAGCCATGATGGCGTTAAACCTGGGGGACACTGCTTTCGTCCGTAGCGTATCGGGAACAATGTATTCATCGTAAGCTGGACCTGATGTGAATCGATCAGTAGGGACCAGCGGTGTTTCAGATGCGACGTCCGATGGCCCCATTTCGATGATCCGCGATCCTATATCTGCGGCAGGAAACAGTGAAGGTGCTAGGAGAATTAATGAGCGGTAGGCTGCCTGGCTTTTTTCGATGCAACGAATGGCATAGGTGGCGCCCCAGCAAAATCCGGCCAAGTGCATCGGAACGCCTGGCACGCTGAATTCGTTGCGTATAAGGTCGACGTCGGATATGAGTGTCTCGATATTCGGCGCGTCCCCGCGCGCTTGATGATTAAGTCCAGCGCCCCGACGATCCGGGCAAATTACTTCTACACGATGGTTTGCCAATCGTTCCGCGATAGGGCGCAGCCAATCGGAATGGCTAACCACGCCGTGCAGGATGATCACTTTGGAAACTGCGGGGCTCTTGGGTCGCCAGCACCGTACGTTGCATTGATAACCGTCAGCGGAGGTTATCTCGTGCAGAGATTCACTTATTGCCACATTACTCATAGTGGTATCTACAAATTTGCGAATTTGATCTAGGGAAATGATGTTCGGCATTCGTTGGCGAGAAATCAACCTGGAATAATCATGTCTCTAGAGAGAGAGGTACGTTCAAAATCATCGATTTTGCTACGATTGGTTGTTAAGGGGTGCCCAAGCGAATCAAGAACACGATACAATTCGCCGGGTCCGCGTTGCCGGAAGTTGTGGAATACGTCGTCGATTTTCGTCGCCCGGCCTCCTTGACAGGCATAGTCTGGCTACGTAAAGTGCGCCGCTCAGTGGGGCTATAGCTCAGCTGGGAGAGCGCTTGCATGGCATGCAAGAGGTCGGCGGTTCGATCCCGCCTAGCTCCACCAAAGTTTCACTATTGGAAAATCTGCGTCCCCA
Source organism: Woeseia sp. (assembly GCA_021773015.1). Lineage (GTDB taxonomy): Bacteria > Pseudomonadota > Gammaproteobacteria > Steroidobacterales > Woeseiaceae > OFTM247. The sequence continues at coordinate 334,144 of JAJFKW010000006.1, read as the reverse complement.
TCGTCTAGAGGCCTAGGACACTGCCCTTTCACGGCGGCAACAGGGGTTCGAATCCCCTTGGGGACGCCATTAAAAAAGCCCGCTTTAGCGGGCGTTTTTTTGGCGTATCCCAATGGAGGATGAGAACCCCGTTCGACAAAACGCGAGAGCGTTTTGGACGCGCAACGCGCGCTCCTTTAGGAGTGAGGATCGCCCAGAGGCGATCCGAATCAATCCCCTTGGGGACGCCATTAAAAAAGCCCGCTTTAGCGGGCATTTTTTTGGCGTATCCCAATGGAGGATGAGAACCTCGTTCGACAAAACGCGAGAGCGTTTCGGACGCGCAACGCGCGCCCCTTTAGGAGTGAGAATCGCCCAGAGGCGATCCGAATCAATCCCCTTGGGAACGCCATTAAAAGAAAGTGCACCAAGGGTGGGTTTTCCTATTAGCGTTATCGCTACAAGGAATATTCGAGCCGCAGCATTCGAGCCGAGCAACGCATCGCGAGACTACTGCGTTTCTGGCGATGCGCAACCAGTATTCTGACGGCCAATTTCAGCGTTAATCGCGAAATTCAAAGGACTCTTCGTCGCCTCATAAGACCACACAGCATAAGACCTATGCCAAGCAATCCTAAGGTGTTCGGTTCGGGTACAGGTTTCGATTCAGACCACAACGCAAAAACAAACCGGCCATCATCACGAAAATCGACATCCACTCCGGCGGAAAACGCATTGAGAGAATCCTCGGCGCCGCCCGGGTCAGGTCTGCCGTTGTCGGCCAGCAGCGACTCAAACCTGCTAAGTTCTAGGTCGAAGACAAACGGACTCACAACATTGCACACGGCTTCCGAGGTACACCCGGCAGTAAGAGACGGTTGCGAGTCAAATTGCCCAAGGGGGCCATCGAGGAATACGCTGTCCAATAGCGCCTGCAGCGCCAATTCGACGTCGACTTCGAGATCGAAATCGAAATCGGTTTCTTCGTCGCAGCCATCAAATAATTCGATGCATGATCCGTCGACGAAGCGCACATCGTATAGGGTGCCCTCAACATCGACGCCGGACGCACCGACGAGTTGACCATCCTCGATATCGAGAATCGGGTCTGCAAATGCCCATGTCGGAAACAGAAGTATCGATATGGCCAGTATTCTTAGCTGAAAAACATCCATCATTCACTCCTACTAATCGAATGGTAATTACCAAATACGCAATTTTTCTGCCAGAAAAATATATTATGGCTTAATCAGGGACTTATGTGTGCCCGCCGGTTACGCCTACTGGATTTTGTAAAATTCACCGACGCTTGGTGTTTCTTCAGGATTTAGCTTAGGCACGAGCAAAACTGTGTTGATTGGAGACGTTTCGACGATAAATTCCATTTTTGGGCTTGCACTCGGATTGGCTGCAAAGCAGAATCGGCCACGCGAAAAACTCGCAAGACTACGTCGAATTTGCCTGCGGTTCACTTCCCCGCCGGACAAGGCGTTGTTTCCTATTTATTTTTTTCGGATCTACTATCCAGGATGAAAATGGCGTGATCCGAGCGGGTGCGAGCTGACCGACGAGGGACTGCGCTGTGGAACTGATGTACAAGAACAGACGCAATGATTTGCATTGGGCCTGCCAATTCGATTGAGATTCACCTCCGGTATGCTCGGTTGAAGGAACGGATCGCAGAAGCGTTTGGTACGCGAACATCATGTTCCTGCTTGAACGTTTGAAGCACCCATTGTTCGCACTCGATGAGTGCAGAAACTTGCACTGGACGCGTTGCGCGCAAGCATTTTTTTTGTTGACGTAATTTTACGTGATAGGAACTGATTTGATGATGGAAAAACATCGCGATCGCAAGATCAGTCCTATTCTTGAAGTAGCGACTTTGATTGGTCGTCCACTTTTCGGATTTTCTAAATCACTGCCTAAATTACGTGTCACACGGATCGAAAGGGTCGTGCAGATGTGCGCGAGTTTTGTACAGGTCATGTTAGCGCTCCGGCATTGGAATCGAACCGTGGTTCTGCACGGAGAGTGTTTCAAACGCGGACATGGACGGTTCCAGATATCGGTTGGGCGCACTTTTAAGGGTGTCATGACCGATTTTATTCGTCTGCAGCCATTTGCGGTGGTTGTGGCGTCAAGTGATGCAAAACATCCATTATCTGGACTCACTCGTAAGCTAAGTCTTCACGAGGCAGACGCACTCGAGTGCAAATTGGCCGTCGCCGATGTTTTGACTTTCGTTGGTAGAAGCGACGATGGCATTGTGCATATAAGTTGCGCATTCGACGAAAGGGCGAGTTCGCATTTGATTAAGGAAGAAGCGGCATTGCAGTGGTTGCAGCAGCGCCCCGACGAGGCCGGCTTCCGCTCCCTCTACCCGGCAGTTAAACGTGTAGAGCAATCCGGCACGTTAAGGATGCTGACTCTATCTCATGTGGAAGGCGAATTTAGTTCGCTTGCTACAGTCGACGAGCAGGAGTTCTTGGAGCGGTTGAAAGCAGCAGCGAAACCCTTGTTACGCCAATGCAGTAGTGGCAAGCAACTTAATGACGGACCCGATCATATATTGATTGCCGAAAAACTTTCTCAGCTACCAATACTGTATCCGCAATACGATGTACCACTCGGTCGACTGTTAGCAGCATTGTCTGATTGGGCGGGCCGGTTATCGTTGCCCGCGGTGGTGATTCACGGTGATTATCACTTGGGCAATGTTTTGTTCGAAACCGATGGGCGTTCCGTATCCGGCATTATTGATTGGGATAGATTCCGGCCAGAGGGACTGGCTCTGTTGGATGCACTTCATTTGCTTGTGTCAAGTACGGCTCGGCGGCGCGGTGTCCACTTCGGAGAGATATTGCCGACGATTTGGGAGGTTGATTGTTCGACAGGTTGTGAGCGGCAGTTTCTGGCCTATCTGCACAACGAGACGACTATTGGGTTTTCGGATATCGGAATGGTCGGCATTGTGCTTTGGTTAAACTACCTTTGGTTGGCGCATAGTGAGCAGCAAGAAATCGACGATAACTGGCTAGAGCGCATGACTGAAGGTCCAGCCGCTGCAGCATTGACGTTCGTTGAGACGAATAAAAACGCTAAGTGCGAGAGTACGGTCAAAAATGGCTGATTCAAAACGCTTGCTGACGCACTCTGGCATTTACGCAATCAGCATGATAATGGCACGCCTGGCGTCGTTCTTGCTGTTACCTCTATATACGCATTTTCTGACTCCTGCGGATTACGGGATTTTGGCGCTGCTCGAAGTTGCCGGAATGTATTTCGGAATTGCCGTTAACGCGGGTTTCAACAATGCGTTGATGCGGTTTTACTACAAGAACGGTGAAGATTCGAATAGCAAAAACGTCGTATTCACCACGTGCTTGAGCGTCATCGGGATTTCTGGAATTTCGTTGCTTGTAGCTGGAGCACCGGCCGCGTGGTGGCTTTCTTCAAAAATGTTTAGCACCGACGTTTACGGTTTGTATCTGGTAATTACGATGACTGGCGTGGTCGTAGATATTGCAAATGGTACATGCCAAACGCTATTACGGCTGCAGGAGCGACCGATCGCGTATGTTGTGATGAGTCTCATTCGATTGATTGTTGGTATATCACTCAATATCTACTTTATTGCTGTGCTGCAAATTGGCTTGATGGGATTCGTAATTTCGGGTTTGCTTTCGGCGTTAGTTGTATTTCTTATATTCATACCGTTTTTGATTCTGAGGTGTCTGGCGCGACCAGATTTCGAGTTGGCCAAGGAACTGTTTCGTTTTTCCGCTCCGTATATTCCAAAGGGATTCTTGGATGCCCTGATTCACAACATGGGTGTCATCTGTCTGACGTTGACGGGCAACCTTGCCGCCGTGGGCATATTTGCTGTTGGCCGGAAGCTCGGCACGGCGGTCAGCATCTTACTCCAGCCATTTAGTAAGGTCTGGACCCCTTACATGTACAAAATTTCTGACGAGTCGCAAGCAACGGTCGTTTATGCACGAGTATTGACCTATATGTTACTAGTGCTCGCGTTTGTGGTTGTAGCATTGTCTGTTTTTGCCAAGGATGTGATCCGAATCATGACTTCAGGCGAATTTGCGGGGGCCGCAGCTGTGATATTTCCGGTTGCATTGGGTTCGCTATTCTTCTCGCTGGGTCCCAGTCTTCGTATCGGCTTGACGCTTTCCAAGCAAACGCGATTGTTGCCGTTAATGTCGGGTATTGGCGTTGTAGTCGGATTTCCTATCACCTATATTCTTGCCAGGGACTACGGTGCGGTTGGTACGGGTTGGGGTATCTGTATAACTTGGGCGACGGAAGCGCTTGCAACAACGCTGTTCTCGGCGCGATATTTGCGGGTACCGTATCGGCTCGGGCAACTGGCGAAAATCATGCTGTGCGTATTCGTTACGATCTTCGTTGCGGAGAAATATGCCGACGACTCTGTATGGCTTCGCATCGCTGCTGTAGCAAGTTTTCCTTTTACACTGCTGTTAGTTGGTGGCTTCAAAACAAAAGATGTATCGGATCTCGTTGGCGTATTTCGACAGTCGTAAGTGGAATGGGAAATGAAGTCGGAATCGTCACACAATAATCCTACCTGGAACGCTTTTCGTGACACGTTTTGCGAATTAGAGAAGGCCGGAGTGAGGGTATGCCTGCTTCGCGACGATCCACTGAAGTTGCATGAACTTGCAGAAGTTGACGTGCTGATTCCAGTCGAGATGCGCGCTAAAACTGCCGAGGCATTGGTCAACCAGGGTTGGACGCTTAGAACGGTAAATCGGCCTGGACCCGGCAAGCAAGTCTATTGCAGATACTACAATCGACAATTCATCTGGATTGATCTGCATTATGAAATGGTCCAGAACGGTTTGGTCTACATGGACGCGGCATGGGTGCTCGAATCGTCGCGTCCATTTCGTGATGGCCTTGTTCTGCCGAGTGTCGAAGCATGGCTGCTTCACGTTATTCATCATGTTGTTCTCGGTAAATCGCTTCTAGCTGAAAAATACATAACGCGCTTGTCTGGTGTCACGCGGTCGGGTTTTGACAGCGACTTGGTTCTAGCTCAGGCCAAAAAGTACCGGTTAGACGGCGTGATAGCATCTATCATTGACTCACCTGTCGACATACTGAGCGACGTGGAGGGAGTGGCGTCATTCAATTCTCGCGCCAGGCAGTTGCTATTGCAGACGCAGTTTTCAAACCGCATTAGAACGACGCGGAGATGGCTTCTCAAGAAGACCGTGAATATTCGACGATTGAAGGCCGGATACACCATTGCGATCATCGGCGTTGACGGGGCGGGTAAATCGACGTTTATCTCAACGCTGCGCGGTGCATTGAAAGGCGCGGGTGCGGAAACACGTGAAGCCTATATGGGGCCGTGGGGCCGATATTTGTTGCCGACGACAAAGTTTCTGTCACGGCTGGGTTCCAATCCTCTCGACAATATTCCGAACACCGATCGCTCAGTTCCCTTGCCGATCCGCGTCATGAAGTGGATGAAGGGAATCACGAGGCGTTACCTATACTACGGCAATAGTTTGTTCGAAGTCTGGGGACGATACTTTGTCTTAGTGTTCCCGCACCGAATACGCGGTAGATTGGTGTTGATGGATCGTTACTACTACGACCTGGAAGTTGGTTACAAAAACAAAGAAATTCGCAATGCTCGTCGCCTGCGCCGGGTACTGATGGCGCTTGCACCTAGGCCACATCTAACAATATGCCTTTCAGCTGACCCCGTAGCCATAGCAAATCGTAAGAAAGAAGATCCACTGCACGAGGTGGTCTGGGCAGTAAAGGCTTACGCAGCATTCGCGGAACGGCGGAATATATCCATCGTGCGAACGGACGCGGATATTGACGATGTGGTGGATCATTTTCTGCAAAAACACTGGAGGCGATTTGTATAGACATGTTGACAGAGTTTTCGGCGGTAATAGCAGCGCGTATTGGCTATGCGTCGCCGCGGATATCAGCGAGGCGAAATCCGTGCGTTTGTTCTTTTGTATCTGGCTTCCGTTTCAATTGCTACGCATACGATGGTTACTAGTGGAACTTAAATCGATTGTGGAACATCGTTCTAAAATTCTATAGAATTCCGATAGTTCCAGCATTGTTCTAATACACTACCGTAGCCACAGTAAATCGTCGCGTCGAGATATCCCGTTGTCCAGTGAATCCAATCAAGCCAGACTGATGCGCACGGATCTGCAGCGTTCCCTGCAGGGCGGGCCGATTGATCCCAGTCAGTTGACATCGTTTCAGAGAATTCTATTGACGACAGACGGAATGGTAACCGAAATTCTAGAGGCGTATTACTGGGAGCGAATGGTTGTTGAGCGGTTGTTCCAAGAAGACTATCCGCTTGAGCACGACATTGATGATCTCGATTGTGAAACCGGCGAATCAGTCCTTGATCGCAGAATATTGCTGCGCGGACGCGTAAGTCATCTGGCAAGAGTTTATGCTGAATCGTTTATTGTTCGCGATAGACTGCCGGATGAGATTCGCGATGGTTTGCTAAATAGCAAAAAACCAATTGGCCATTTGATACTGGAAAATCGCCTGGAGACTTTCCGGGAGATTCTTGGATGTGTTCGCGAGGACGCTGGCGATATCGCCCATTACTTTCAGATTGGGCCCACGGCGAAGTTGATATCACGTCGATATCGAATTCTGGTGAATGAAAAGCCGATTATGCTTATTACAGAAAAATTCCCTGAAAAAGAAATTACCTAATGGATTCCTCAACCGAAAAGGCCGCGGCCCAGCAACAACGTGTCGATGCGATCATTCAGGTTGTCACCGAACGGATTAACCCGGCGCTCGATTCGTCAACCCTCTCGTCTGCCACTCAGCTTATCGGAGAGGGGTTAGCGCTGGATTCTGTTGCTGTCCTCGAACTTGTAACAGGTCTTGAATACGAACTTGACATTATGATTGACGAATCAAAATTAACGCGCGAGGTATTTGACGATATTGGGAGTCTCGCGAACTTTTTAGGCGAGTCGGCAGATTGATTACCGACAAGAAAACGATGATTGTGGAAACGCCGGCAGATTGGGTCGCGATACACGCTAGAAGCACTCCGGATCAGGTTGCGATTGTCGACGGCGAATCACGAATTTCTTATGCCGAGCTAGACAAATTCGTTACGCAGATATCGAACAACTTGCAGGTTGCTAATGTGAACGTTGGTGACGCTGTTGCGACGCTACTGCCAAATTCTTGGGAAATGGTCGCCGTTCTGCTTGCGACATTCAGATGTGGTGCCGTCGCGCTTCCAATGAACTCACATTACCGAGAGAGCGAGATCGAACACATAATTCGAAGCTCTCGCCCTAAAGCGTTGTTTGCCTCGGTAACTCACATCCCCATTGTTGAAAAAATAGTCGGCAATGTTGGTGGCGATAATCTTGTCCGTGTAGGCGTGCCTAAGGCTGATGCACCTTGGTTGTCTTTCGATGACTACCTTCGAGAACCAGAGCAAATTAGACCATTGCAGGATACTGATGGATCAGTACCAATCCTCTGGCTGTATTCATCTGGCTCAACCGGTGGTGCCAAGAAAATTTCTCGCTCCCGGCGGCAGCTATTTGCTGAATCAGTTGCGTTCAATGCAACGGTTGCCACGCGCGCTGATGACATATTTCTGTGCTCAGTGCCACTTTCTCATGCCTACGGAATGTGCGTTGGATTGTTTGCAGCGATGTATGCTGGTGCAACCTTGGTTTTGCACAAACAATTTGATCGACGGCAGTTCCTTGCAACCGTTGAAACTGAGCGCGTGACGATTGTTCCCGCGAGTCCGTTCATGATGCAGATTTTGGCGGAAACCAAAATGGCGCATGAACCAGACTTGAGTTCCATCCGATTGTGCTTAACGGGTGGAGCACCCCTTGCCCGTCAAACATTTGATGCGTTCCAAGATCGCTATCAACTTTCGATTCGCCAGGCATTCGGTTCGACTGAAACCGGCCTAGTGACAATCAACCTTGCAAAAGATACCGACGCAACTTGGAGCTCTGTTGGGGCTCCTTTGCAAGGCTATGATGTAGCTGCGTTTGACGCGGAGGGGCGGTTACAGCCACCTGGCCGTGAGGGGGCAATTGGCATTAAGAGTCCGTCGATGTTCGATGGCTACGACAACGAGGAATTAAATCAAACTGCTATCAAGGGTGGGCGTTTTTTTCCGGGGGACCGCGGCAAAGTGGATGCCGAGGGCCGAGTGTACATTACTGGTCGCGATACTCTATTTATCAATATTGCGGGAAATAAGGTTGACCCGGCAGAGTTGGAATTACTGATTGGGGCGCATCCAAAGGTAACCGAATGCGTTGTGCTGGGTATTACACAGCGCGGTACGGAGGAAATAGTGAAAGCGGTAGTGGTAGCCAAAGAAGCCTGCGAACCGTCAGAAATCGTAGAATTTTGTCGCGGAAAGATTGCGGATTACAAATTGCCGCGAATAATTGAATTTAGAGACGAAATTCCAAGGAATCCACTTGGTAAAGTATTGCGAAAGTACCTGCAATGAGATGAACGAATTACCAAGCGCAGCTGCGGAACCGTTTTTTCTCAACCACGATGATCAACGGCTTTTTGCGATGCTACATAGACCGAATAGCGAAGTGTTACCTAAGGTCGGTGTGGTGATTTGTACTGCGCTCGCTGACGAGCATATCGCTAGCTATCGCATCGTATACCGGTTTGCAGTGGACCTTGCTGCTGCCGGAATCGCGGTGCTGCGTTTCGATCCTCCGGGTCAGGGCGATAGTGAAGGTGAGATGGCAAATTCTACGCCCGGACAAATGGCGGTGATCGCAAAAAGTGGCGCGGATGTGCTACGTAAGCAAGTTGGTGCAAATCGCGTTGGCTTTATGGGCATTCGTTTGGGTTGCGCCGCTGCGATTGCCGCGGCAGAGAGCTCGCCGGACAGTTTTTGTGTCGCTTGGTCACCTGTTCTTTCCCCTGATCGTTATTATCGCGACCTATTGCGCCGTCAGATATTGTCGGATGTTATGTACGGTGAGGAGCGGCGATCAACTAAGGCGATGCTTGACGAACTGCAGAATTCATCTGCTGTGGCGGACGCGGAGTTCGACATCGGCGGATATTCGCTAACCGGGTCGTTCTATAAGGCGTATCTTGAATTTGACGTTTTAGACCGACTTTCTAACGCACACGTTCCAGGACTGGTGATACACGATGAGAAGTTGTCAGCTGCAGAGCAGTCTGCAACCAAAGTAGGTGCTTGGTACCATGAGCCAAATGTACAGGTATTTTGGCAGTTTCCGCGTGAAGGTAGTGTGCCTGCAGCGCCAAGCAGATGGATGGATCTCACACGGACGTGGCTTCTTAAGCGTTCAGAATTCGCTAACGAATACTGATTTGATATGGAGGAACCAGTCAGAATTAACTTTGGAAAGGGCGAGCTGTTCGGCATGTTGCACAACCCGAACACCGTCATGCCCAGGGCTGCTATTCTCATAGTCAACAGCCGCGTTGAATACCGTGTTGGGCCTCACCGGTTTTACGTTCACGCGGCGAGACATTGGGCCAAGCAGGGCTTTCTAGTGTTGCGCCTAGACTATCCCGGAAATGGGGATAGCGACGGAGACGCGTTGTACTCGCACATGGATTCTTTCCCAATCAAACCGGCGCTTGCTGCCGTCAGTTTTCTCCAGGAACGATCTGGTGGACTTGACATGGTAATCGCGGGTTTGTGTATGGGTGCGCGAAACGCCCTCTACGTTGCCGCCGCGTCGCAAAGTGTACGCCATTTATTGGCATTTGCGATGCCATTTAGCGATGCAACTCCCGATATTGGAAGAGGCGACGAAACCGAAACTGGGACAGTAGGTAAAGCGGTTGCAAGAAGTGTTTTATCTGGCTATATCGCACGCCTGTCTAACATGCGGTCTTGGTCGCGATTTCTAACGGGAAAGAGCGACTACGGGGTGATCAAGCGAGTGTTGCCCGCCGCCGCTGGAATCGGTCGCAACCGAATATTCAAGGAACCCGTTTTTCGATCGATGGAAACGCTTCTCGGCCGTAATGGCGAAATCCTATTCTCGTTTGGATCGAATGACGTTTTTCTGCCGGATTTTCGCGACCAATTTGCATTGGTCAAACCGCGACTCCCGTACGAGGCAGACGGCTGCAGCGTGGAAATAATTGAAAACGCAAATCATACATTTAGCCGCCTAACCTGGCAGGATGCGGCGATCAGCAATTCGAGCACATGGCTGGAGCGGCAATTTCCGTTGAAACAGCCTGCATCATAAGCAGTTTTCGCAATTTAATCGCTGATGTTCACTCTGAAGTTGCAAAACTAAAGAGCGGAAAATTCATGCGGTAATCAAGCGCGGATGCAGTGCGTGTTTTGCGCTGCTTTTCAAGCGGAACGCGCCGTAGCGGAGCGAGTTTTCCGACTGACCTGTCACAATGAGATTGTGAATAATAGTATCTTTTAAGTTGTTCTCAGTGGAATAATTGCTGCAAAGAAACCCGAAATAGGATTTCTACATGAGCGACAACAACAGCGAGACCTATAAGCCAACGACGTTCGAACGCAGGGTCTTGCTTGCGGCCTTCGTTGTACCAGTCGCGATTTTCGTGATTAATCGATTAATTGCGGTGGATAGCGAGGTCGGTGCGCCTCCCACGACTATCCTCGGCGCGGTGGCGGGGTGTATGTTCGTATTTGCAGCATGTTTAAGCCCGTTGAGGCCAACGCTGATCGCCGTCGGCGTCGCCTTGTTGTCAAGACTGTCGTTTCCAATTTTCCTCGTCATTGCTGCAGTTTGTGGACTTTTCACACGAGCGGCGAACGGCGGCGAACTTGCACTAGTTGTTTCCCTCTGGTCCTTGTTGCTTGCGATTGCTGCGGTCTCAAAGGCTCGCCGAATCGACGCACGTCAAGCGGTCTTTCGCGGTGTCGTCGTCGGAATTAACGTTGTATTTCTAATTATCCTTGACGTCCTCGTTGGAGTTTTTGTGCTGCCGCAGGGATCGCACGATAGCGTTTCGGTAATTCATGAGCCGAATCTCGGCTGGAAACTGCGCCCGAACGCGACGATTGAACGCAGAATCGATGGAAGTCTATCGGCAGTCGAATCTACCAATAGTCTAGGATTTCGCTCAAAGGAATTCTCGATTGAAAAGCCCGCAGGCGTTACTCGAATTGTGGTGCTAGGTGACTCACATACAGAGGCTTATGAGGTCAATGACAGAGAGACCTGGTTTGAGTTGCTGGAAAATCGGCTTGGCGAGAATTATTCGATTGAGGTAATACCGTTCGGTGTGGGCGGTTGGTCGACGGACCAACAATTGTTAGCTTATCTCTATTACGCTCGGCAGTTCTCTCCCGATATTGTCGTTTTGCAGGTGACACACAATGATGTCGCGTTTAACACCCTGGATGCTTATTGGAGGGGGCGCAAACCGTGGTTTGAAAGGCATGGTGAAGTCTTGATGTTACGCGGAGTGCCAACACCCAATTTTAGAAATACGGGGTTGTTTACCAACGATTTACTGACCAAATCAAGCCTTCTATTGGCTGTCGAGACAGTATTGCGGCGACTAGATATAGAGCGCGCCGTGACACAGGAAGCCGACATGGAGGAAGCGTGGCACACAACGGAACTATTAATTCGCGATTTGAAAAGTATCGTACAAAATGACGGTGCACGATTGATCGCCTTTATGGCCGATTCTCAGCGAAGTTCAGAAACGCGCTTTAAACAGATTTTTCACAACCAAAAGGTGCCCTATCTTGAATCTCGCGGGGCCTACACTGACGAATTCGACACCTATTGGATTGGTACGCATTGGAACAAGAAGGGGCAGGATGCGGTTGCGAATTGGCTATTGCCGCAAATCGAAGCGCATATGCAAAATCTAAAATAGGTGTAAATCGAGCGTTGTTTTAGCTCCACGTACTTGCACTAGCTTTCGTTGCGCTAGGCAGCGACCATAATCATTTGGCTCAGAATACCCATTTTCTCAACGTCAGGATTGACTTTGTAAGTAATTTTCAAGCCCCATTTTTGCGATCAAACCAAGTTGAGTCTCCAACCAGTCGACGTGATCCTCTTCCGACCGCAAAATCGAGTCAAACAAGTCTCGACTTACGAAATCCTTTTGGGACTCACAATAGACAATTGCGGACTTGAGGTCGGGCAGCGCATCTAATTCAAGGTCTAGGTCACATTGCAACATTTCCGCAGTGTTCTCACCAATTCTCAATTTTCCAAGATCTTGAAGATTGGGCAGCCCTTCGAGGAAGAGTACGCGTTCGATCACCTGGTCAGCATGTTTCATTTCGTCGATTGACTCATCGTGCTCGTGTTGACCGAGCTTTTCGAGACCCCAGTCTTTGTACATGCGCGAGTGCAAAAAATACTGGTTAATCGCCGTGAGTTCGTTTTTCAATACTCGATTTAAGTGTTCGATAACAGTTGAATCGCCTTGCATGATATATCTCCGAACTCTGTTGATTTTGTGTAGATGTATTTAATCACAATTTCACTAACGCGAAGCGAGTGTTGAGGTAGTGTAAATACAAGTAAGAATACGAATGCTTCTCGAAGTTGAGCGACGATGATGCAATGTTTTTGCGCTAAGCGCAGCGTACCTGCATTCATTGGGTCAAAACGAGAAACAGTAATTTCCGGTGTGTTCGGTTTCCCTATGCACATTGGACAATGTGGCGACAGCCCAGTATTTGCGTGCAAACGATCGTTGCTCGTGGAATATCGCTCGACCCTTGATTCGTCATGAAGAGGCGCGCGGAACTGTCGAAAATCTATACAGTTTTTCAATTGTAGAAATTAAAAATCTTGAAAAACAAGCAGTTACATATTGGCCCGATATTTGCTTTATATCTGGGCAAGAACACAAAAAGTATTACCTAACAGGGACATGGTATGAAAATTCAAAAGATTATGTTGGCGGCTGTTGCTGCATTATTCGCAATGACCGCAAATGCTGATCCAATCGAAATGGATGTTGAATACGATCTGAGCAGCCACGATGATGGTGGTGCCGCCGAGCCGTTTTACGGTCTGCGTCTTGACGGACTATTGACCGGCAACAGCGGTCATATTTATACGTTCGATTTTGATGGCGAAGGCGCCGAAATGCACATGGTGTGGACGGACGATGGATTGCGTATCTACGGCACCGCCTACGGTGGCCGTGATGTCGGCGACAGCTACAGTAATGCAGTGGTGTGGACGATAGAATTTACGTATTCGAATGCCGGCCAGACAAGTTGTGGTTCGACAGGGCTTTGTTGGCAGGTGGGAGAGGGCACCATTTCGTCGAGTCAAGGTAGCTTCGATCTTGTCGCTTACACAGGCAGTCACGACTACGCATTTAGACTAGATTACAACCATCGGGGTAATGTTGGTGTTAGTGGCTGGGGCTGGTTGAATCATTGCCCGTCAGTTCCAGGAACAGAAACGGACGATGGTTACGTTTCTACACCCGGTGGCGATTGCGACAATCATTTGTACGCGTCAGATTGGCTCTTCAAGGTAAACACCGTGCCGGAGCCAGGAACTCTGTTATTGATGGGACTGGGTTTACTGGGTATAGGCATGAGCCGCCGCAAGAAAGTTTGATCAGAATTACATTTTAGCAAGACATAAAAAAGCCCCGTAAATCGGGGCTTTTTTTTGGACTGAGTGCAGTGGTGACTAGCGGAGCAAAATTGCGCTTAATCCAGCCAGTTAAGCGGCACTTGGTACGTACAACGACGGTCCCGACCGCTTGGAGGAGTTGACTTCTGAGATGATTTGCTCGGCCATATCGGCACAACTGCCGCAGCCCGAGGCCACGCCCAGAGCCTGTCTAACCTCATAAAGACTATTCGCGCCGCGCGCAGCCGCCCGGCGGATTTCCTTATCAGTTATGGCTTTGCAAATACAAACGTACATTCTGGCGCTCACTACCTGACTTGTGTTGGGTGAAGTTAAACGCAAATGCGAATGATTGTCAATACCATTACGTTTAATCGCTGCATTAGGTCACGATATTGGTATTGCGGCAGGATAATCGCGATTATGACGGGAGGGTGATCCAGGTCCGAATGTAGCTGTGAATTAAGCCCTGCAATGATATGGAGCTTCATGGCACCATGACGCGTCTGCAGATCTCAGCGCAAATGCTAGCCAGGAATACATTGAGCGAAAATACTAGAAAACTTCTTATTGTCGAAGACGATCCAGGCCTCCAAAAACAACTCAAATGGTGCTTTGAAGGCTTCGATGTAGCGACGGCCGAAGACAGACCCACCGCGATTAACGAATTGCGCCGTCACGAACCTGCTGTCGTGCTGCAAGATCTGGGATTGCCACCAAATCCCGAGGGTGTCGAAGAGGGGCTTGCGACGCTTCAGGAAACGCTAAAACTCGCACCGCACACCAAGGTAATCGTTGTCACTGGGCACGGGGACCAGGAGAACGCACTGAAAGCGGTGGCGCTCGGCGCATACGACTTCTATCAGAAACCGGTGGATACCGACACGCTTCAACTGCTAGTTGAGCGCGCTTTTAACATGAGCGAACTCGAGCTGGAAAATCTGCGCTTGCAGACGGCGGCTTCAGAATCACCACTCGACGGCATTGTGGCTGCGAGCGAAGGCATGGTGCAAGTTTGTCGCATGATCGAAAAGGTGGCGCCAACGAATGTGACGACACTTTTACTTGGAGAAAGCGGCACGGGAAAGGAACTTCTTGCGCGTGCGCTTCATCGACTGAGTCCGCGTGCAGACAAAAAGTTTGTCGCCATAAACTGCGCAGCGATTCCAGAGAACTTGTTGGAATCGGAATTGTTCGGGCACGAAAAAGGTGCCTTTACTGGAGCGGTTAAGCAGACGCCCGGAAAAGTGGAAGTCGCAGGTGGCGGCACGCTGTTTCTTGATGAGATCGGCGATATGCCGATGTCGCTGCAGGCGAAGATGTTACGTTTCTTGCAGGAACGGGTTATTGAAAGGGTTGGCGGGCGACAGGAAATATCTGTCGATGTAAGAGTTGTATGTGCGACCAACCAAAACCCACTAGAGCTCATCGGACAAGATCTATTCCGCGAAGATTTATATTATCGAGTAAGCGAGATCACGATTGATATTCCGCCATTTCGAGATCGCGAGGAAGGTCGGCTAATCCTTGCAAGGACGTTGTTGTCAAAATATGTAAAGCAACAAAGTCGCGCAATCGTCGGGTTTAGTGCCGATGCAAACAAGGCTATCGAGACCTACCGTTGGCCAGGAAATGTTCGAGAGCTCGAGAATAAAATAAAGGGTGCAGTCATCATGGCCGATGGCAAGCAGGTGACCGCCGCAGATCTCGGTATAGTTGCCGGGGATGATGAGTCCGAGTCATTGAATTTGCGTGAGGTCCGGCAACGGGCAGAGTCTAAAGCGATACGTGCTGCCTTAATGAAAAACTTTGGCAATGTATCGAGAACTGCTGAACAGCTCGGCGTGACGCGGCCAACTTTGTATGATCTGTTGAACAAGTACGGGTTATCCGCAGAGGCTTACTCTAAGAGAAGCGTGAACGGCGGCGAAACATAACAAGATTAGGGCCGGTCAAAGTTCCAGTAGTGAGCAAAACGGTTGCGACATTCGCGATCTTGAATTCGGGTGGGGAAGTATGGCGCAACAACAACTGCAGCGCTTGCTAGGCAAGGGCTTTTCAATCGCGACCTGTGTAGGTCTGATTGTCGGTCTGGGTATTTTACGCACGCCAGGCGAAATTGCGGCGACGATCTCGAACCCGAAGATATACATGATGCTTTGGGTCGGCGGCGGCTTATTTACTTTGTTGACAGTATTGACTGCGGCAGAAATGTTCGCGATGACGCCGCGCTCGGGCGGTGTCTATGCATTGGTTCGTCGTGCATACAGTCCCTATCCGGGGTTTTTGATTGGCTGGACAGACTGGAGTGCGAGCTGTGCAGCTGGTGCATTCAAAGCAGTGGTCGCTGCAGAATATATTGTCTTGTTGTTTGAGGACCTCGCGCCGCAAAAGACAATTATTGCCTTAATAATCACAACATCGTTCGCGTCGCTGCAAATGGCGGGCATCAGACTTGGTTCGCGATTTCAACAAACAGCGGTCGTAGGTTTTGGTTTCATTATGATCGGGCTAACAGCGGCGTTGTTTATCGCTTATTTGACGAATGGTTCCGCTGGTGAAAACGTTGCGGCAGTGCCCGACGATGTTATTCCATTGGCAAAATATGGCATCGTCGCAGCAGCGGTAGTTTTTACTTACGATGGGTTGTTTGCGCCGACCTATTTCAGCGGGGAAATGAAATCCGGGCCGCGCGCAGTCGCCGAAGGTGCAATTCGTGGCGTCCTGATAGTGATAGCGTTTTATATCCTTCTCAATCTTGCACTAGTGCTGGCAGTGCCATTGAGCTCATTGGTTGGCCATGACTTGGCGTTGGCCGGTGCCATCGATATCGCATACGGAAAGGGCAGTGGCACGATCATTGTTATTGCTGCGTTGTTCATTCTTCTTGCACATCAGAATCTGCAGTACATGAATGCATCGCGGACAATTTACGCTTTGTCTGTCGATGGCTTAGGCACGGAACGTGCAACCAGCGTTAGCGACAAAGGCACACCGACTGGCGCGGTGATATTTACCTGGGTCGGGATGGCTAGTTTAGTGCTGGCCGGTGGGTTTGAGTTGCTCTTGAGCCTGACGACATTCCTGATCATTCTGACTTACGTAGCGGTGATTGTTGGTATTTTCCGTATGCGACGTAGTGCGCCGGATGCAGATCGACCCTATCTTGCGTGGGGCTACCCGTATGTAAGCGGCGCGGTCGGTGTCGTCTGGGCGTGCATAGCGGCGTTTGTTGGGTACACGAATCATCTATCCGTTGTTTCCGCCATCGGACTCGTCATGCTATCTGCGCCAGCCTATCTTTGGTTGAAACGTCAACGCGCGTTGTCGTAGGCTTCAGTTTTCGAGTCAGAACCCAATATTCTTAGTTGCCACTTAGCGCGATTTAAAAGTGTCAGGGTTCAGGTCGTGACGCGCTAGCAATTTGTAGAAATCCGTTCGATTGCGCTTCGCAAGTCGCGCTGCCTGACTGACGTTTCCCATAGTTATCTGCAATATTTGCGACAGATAATTGCGCGTAAATTCGTCACGCGCCTCGCTGAATGAAGCAAGTTTACCGGCGTGCTCACCTAGCGACGACTGCACCAACTCGCCGCTAATCACCGGCGAACGTGACAACGCAACATTCTGTCTGACAATGTTATAAAGCTGCCGGATATTTCCGGGCCACTCGGCGGTGACGAGCAACTCCACGGCTTCCGGAGCGTAAACTTTGCGTTCTTGCCCTGCTTCTCTCGCGATCTGTTGCAAAAAGTGCGAAACCAATAATGGGATGTCTTCTCTTCGTTCATCCAATATCGGAATATCGATGTGCACTACATTCAGCCGGTAGTAAAGATCTTCGCGAAAGGTACCGTCGCCCAACATCGCTCGTAAGTCTCTGTGAGTGGCGGATATAACGCGTACGTCGATATGAATCGCTTCCGTGCTGCCGACAGGTCGAACTTGATTCTCCTGCAACACGCGCAGTAATTTGACTTGCAGGCGCATTGGCATATCGCCGATCTCGTCCATCAACAGGGTGCCGCCTTCAGCCGACTGAAACAGGCCCTTATGGCTGCGGGTTGCGCCGGTAAAAGCGCCTTTCTCATGTCCGAACAGCTCCGACTCGAGCAGATTTTCTGCCATCGCGCTGCAGTTTATTGCGACGAAGGGTTTGTTATGTCGAGGACTGGCATTGTGAATCGCGCGCGCCAGCAATTCTTTGCCTGTACCGCTCTCGCCGGTGATGAGTACCCTGGCATCGGTTGCGGCGACCATTTTAGCTTGTGCGAGTATTTCCTTAACCTGCTGGTTGCGTGTGATGATTTCCTTTGACCAATCTTCGTCGACCTCAACAGAACCGGATACTCTGAGTGCACGTTCCACGGTGTTCATGAGTTCATCTTTGTCGATCGGTTTGGTCAAAAAGCCGAAGGCACCGCTTTGAGTCGCGATTACAGCGTCAGGAATGGTCCCATGCGCCGTCATGATAAGTACGCGTAGTCCCGGTGATCGAGTTTGCAGCTCCTTCAACAGCCCGATGCCGTCCATCTTGTCCATCCGCAAATCTGTAATGACCAGGTCTGGGCGAAACTGACTGACAACGGCGAGTGCCTTTTCCGCGCTCTCGACTGCTTCGACCTCATAAGATTCGGCACGCAAGCGGATGCTTAGCAGCCGCAACAGGCCTGGGTCGTCGTCAACAAGAAGGATCTTGCCCTTTCGGTTCTGATTGGTGCTTGGCATAACGGTCGTCTTGGAAGCTAAATGCAGCGAGAATGGTACAACGATCTGCGGCCAATGTGTTGGCAAGCTCTGTCTGTTGTTGGAGACAAAACGAGATCAGCGGGTTTCACGCTACGTAGATCAGTCGCGGGTGGATCGCTCAATGGAAGTAATGGCCTGCAATTTATCCTCGGCTTCTTCCAGCGACCGACGTAGTGCCCTGTTTTCGGCCTCCACAGTGGCAATTCTTTGCGCGACTGCGGCTTCTTCGGTGCTTGCGACACGCGATTTTTCTGAACGCAGCCGCCGCGTTTCGGCGCCCAAAACAAGACGCTCCTCTACTTCGCGTAAATGTATCGTCGCAAGCGATGTTTCGGCAGGAGCCATTAGCTCGGTCTTCGCAAGCAATTCGCGCAGCAGGCTTTGCGCCTCTAATTCGTTGGTTTCCGCATGCCCGGGCGCCGCCATCACCAATGCGTAACGTAATTTCGTGGCCGGATCGGGGGTCAATTGCGCTGCTGCCCGCGCATCGGCAAATATTTCCGCTTGGGTAGCCGGATCTCCGTTGACCAGTTCAAACAGTTCACGAATGTACTGATTGGTTTCCGGCGCACCGAGAACTACCGGTTCGGCCTCATAAGTCTTGCGGCCTTTTAACCAATTGCTGGTCGATTCGCAGCCGGTCAGGGCCAGCAGCAATACCATTATGGCGCCGGCTCCTGTTTTGCTTGTCAACCACGTTTTAAGCATTTGCTGCAATCCTAGATTCGTTGTGCGCTTTCTTCTGCGGAATATGGATACGGAAATGCGCGCCGGAAAACTCCTCCGAGTTAACCAATTCTACCGATCCGTCGTGAGCCTGTATGCACTCAATGACAACGGATAGCCCGATTCCGGTTCCGCCGACCTGACCGCCTTGTTTTTGCTGGCCTTGAAAAAACGCCTCGAATATCCTCGGGCTCTCATGCTCCGGTATTCCGGGTCCCGTGTCCGCGAACTCCAGCACAAAACTGTTTTCCGTATTTCTTGCCCGAATGGTAATAACTCCGCCCTTTGGCGTGAATTTGACCGCATTTGACAGCAAATTATCCAGTACGGTGCGAATTTTGTCGCGGTCCGCATTTACCACGATATCCTCGACGTCGAGCCGCAATTGGATATGCGCACTTTTTAAGACCAATCGCTGTGTCTTGGCCACACTAATAACCAGTGCCCGCAAAGGGAAGTCGCTCAGCGTTAGAATTTCGTTTTTGGTTTGCCATGCGCTGAAGCTGAGCAAATTTTCGATAAGTTGCTGTAGCTTCAGTCCGTTCATACGCAATATATCGGTAACTTCCCGCTGCGGTTGATCGAGGTCGCCAACAGTGCCGTCCAACAACAAATCGGTGCCCTCACGAATATTGGCAAGTGGTGTCTTTAGCTCATGAGACATATGGCGCAGAAACTTGTTTTTTTCCTGCGCCAAGTCGAGCAACCGCACACGCAACCATTCAAGCTGGCGTCCCAGGCGCTCAAGATCGCTTGGCCCAGTAATCTCGATCGATCGTGAAAAGCCGCTCTTGCCGAGCTGAGAAATCGCCTTATCAATTTGTCGAATCGGACGTGACACCAACAATGTAAAAAATAACACCAGGACAATCGTTCCCGGAACTAGCGCAGCTGTTTGCCAGGCCGATATCTGCTGTGCATGCCGCGTGCTGGCCTGTAATGCGCTGAGCTCCTGGTCGATGAAATTCGTCAGGATAGTTGTAAGGTCAGATACCATTTGGCGCAGCGACGAAAATTCTGCAATTGCAACCTGAGCCTCCCCGTCACTCATGTTGTTGCGACGCATCGTGCTTACGACTTTTCTAGTAACCCTAAGGATCGCGGTCGACAAATCGGTCGCGCCGGCGCGCTCTGCAAGCGGCGCCATGTCGCTAAGGGTCGCTTCGAATCGTTCAAGATCCGTTCTTAGCAATTCCAAGCTGTCTGGATTTCTCAAAACCAGATATTGCCGCGATACCCGTTCCAGTGTCGCAGCCTGCTCAGCAAGCATTTGGTTGTTTTCTGCGGCAGAAACGCCAGTAACCACCAGCTGCTCGCTCTGTGTTGCTAGGCGGTCAAGGTTAAACAGTGCCCAAATTACTGCAATCAGCAGCGGCAGTGCAACCAGACCAAAGCCGACAAGAATAAGTCCGTTCAGCGACTGTGGACGAGGAAATCTCATTGAACGATTGTAGCACTCACCGATAATTGCATTAGTCTGGCCAGTAGGCTGACGGGTCGCGCGCAGATATTTTCCGTTCCCAGGCCAAACTACTTGAGACGATCTTGTCGAGGTCGTCAAATTTTGGCTGCCAGTCCAAAACTGATCTCACTCGGTCAGCAATTGCCACGAGTTCGGGGGGGTCGCCTTCGCGTCTGGGTTCTTCGACTACGGTGAGCGGCTTGCCATTTGCTCGAGCGACCGCAGCGAGTACCTCGCGGACGCTATAGCCATGCCCGTAGCCACAATTTAGCGTGGTCGAGTCACCGCCCGAACGTAAATATCGCAGCGCCGCGAGGTGTGCGCTAGCCAGATCTTCCACGTGAATATAATCGCGCAATCCGGTGCCGTCCGGTGTCGGATAGTCAGTCCCAAAAACGGCTACTTGTTCGCGACTGCCGACCGCAACCTCACAAGCGACCTTAACAAGGAGCGTCGCATTAGGCGTTGATTGGCCAATTAAACCGGACGGATCGCAGCCAGCGACATTAAAGTAGCGTAGGGCAACGTAACTGGGACCGCCGGCAATATTTAGATCACGCAACATCCACTCAGTCATCAATTTAGACGTGCCGTACGGGTTTATCGGGTTGGTAGCACATTTTTCCGATGCTTTGCCTTCGCTGAGTACGCCGTACACGGCGGCCGTCGAAGAAAAAACGACGTGTTTTACGTGATGTCGGTTCGCAGCATCCAGCAGAGTACGGCTGTTGGCTGTGTTATTACGATAGTATTTTAGGGGATCTGCAACAGATTCCGGAACAATAGTGTGCGCCGCAAAATGCATGACGGTGTCGATTTCGTGTTCGGAGAATAGTCGGTTCAGCAGATTTTCGTCGCCGGTATCGCCCACCACTAACTCACCGCTAGTCACCGCGGCCTTAAAGCCGGTCGACAAATTGTCCAGAATGATCACCTGCTCGTCGGCGGCACCCAGCTGTTGCACCACATGACTGCCGATATATCCTGCTCCACCGGTTACCAATATTTTTTTGTTATTCATAATGTTATCAATACTCAATGTTCGACCCGCAATTCATTGAGCGCACAGTAATGAGCCAAACAAATTGAACCGATGCGCCCGTGCGAAATCTGATTCTAGCAACACTATGCGGCTATTGATTGTGACCTGGGCCTCAAGCGGCCACCGTAGCGCTGGGCGGACTGCGAATTTGCGAGGCGGCGCGCATCTGCCAGCCCCAGGAACGCTGAATTTATCCGAATGTACAAGTTACGGATTAATTAGGCACCAATTGTCGCGAAATGGATACGCTTCATAGCCTGTCTTTGCCGATTCATGCTAGATAACATGCTATTCGAAAGATGCACCAATGACACCGGAGTGTGTGACCACCAATGAATGCTTTTCCCAGAAATTCCCATCGAGCCTTGCTGATCATGATATCGGCGGTCCTGGTATCTTGCGGTGGCAGCAGCGGCAACGGCAGCGGCAACAATAATGGCGGCAACACGAATGTTGCGCCAACGTCGAATGCAGGAGGCGATCAGACGATCACGGAGAATACGCTCGCCCAGCTGGCGGGAACTGGGAGTGATGCTAATGCTGGTGACACGCTCAGCTTCGCCTGGACACAGGTCACTGGAACGGCAGTTACCATCAATAATGCTAACATGGCGGGGGCGAATTTCACCACTCCGAGTGTGGCCGCTGATGAAGTTCTGGTGTTTCGTTTAACGGTTTCTGATCAGGCCAATCTCACTTCCAGCGACGATGTATCAATTACCGTCGTCGTAAATATGCCGCCGACAGCAAACGCAGGCGTGGACCAGACAGTCGCCGAGAGCACGGTCGCCCAGTTTGCGGGGAGCGGGACCGATCCGAATGTAGGCGACACGCTCGGCTTCGCTTGGACGCAAGTTTCTGGCACCGTCGTCACCATCAACAACGCCAATATGGCCGTTGCCAATTTCACTGCGCCGGATGTCGCAGCGGATGAGGTTCTGGTATTTCGTCTAACGGTTTCGGATCAAGGAAATCTCAGTGCGAGCGACGACGTATCGGTGACGGTCATGGATGTTCCAGTTGCAGATTCGATTTCTGGTGTCATTGAATTTCAAACGCCAAACGTAAGCGACAATTGCAATCGGCCGGATTTTGCGGCCATCAGTGTGTTACCGATTCGACAAGTGACGGTACAACTAATCGACGCGAATTCTAATGCCGTGCTGAATAGCGTTGTGTCAGGTGAGGATGGCAGCTATGCATTCTCCAACCCAGGTCAAGCTTCGGTTTTCGTTCGGGCTCGTGCCGAGCTGAAACAACTCGGTGCACCTGCTTGGGATGTTGAGGTACGGGACAATACGTCCGATACCGGGCAACCGCTGAACTTGCGGCCACTTTATGTACTTGACGGCGCAGCCAGCGTGCCGACCGGCGGTGCTGAAATCAGAAATCTGTTGGCAACAACCGGCTGGACAGGTAATGCTTTTGACAACAGCATGCGTTCTGCCGCGCCTTTCGCGATTCTGGATTCCATTTATTCCGCAATGCAGCTGGTATTGAGTGCTTCCCAGCAGGCAAACTTCGTTCCGCTAGACGTTTTCTGGAGTGTGAATAACAGCAACGTGTCTGGTGATATCGCAGTCGGGGAATTAGGCAGCGCCTTCTACAATGGCGGAATCGACTCGCTGTTTTTGCGCGGCTTGGACGCAGACGATACGGACGAATTTGATGACCATGTCATCGTGCACGAATGGGGGCACTATTTTGAAGACACGTTTTCCCGATCCGATAGCATCGGTGGTTCGCATGCAATTAACGATCGCCTAGACCCACGATTGTCATTTGGCGAAGGATTTGCGACCGCTTTATCTGGCATGGCGCTAAACGATCCGATTTATTGCGACACGTTTAGATTTAATGGTGAGCAGCGTGGCTTCCAACTGCGAATCGAGGACGAAGCAACTGGCAACTTTGCCGGCTGGTATAACGAAGCCAGTATGTGGAAAGTAATCTACGATCTGTGGGATACCGATGACGATGGCGCCGATACAGGCAGTATCGGTTTTGCGCCGATATTCAACGTTCTGACAGGTTCACAAGCGACCACCGATGCAACAACGACGATTTTCTCCTTTATTGAAGGCTTAAATGCCGCAGGAACTGGGCAACAAGCGCTTATCGACTCAATTCTAGCCTCCGAGTCTGTTACCGCCGCAGGTATCGATCGTTTCGGCAGCAATGAGCTCAATGACGCAACGGCCTCGTTGCCAGGAGCCACTGATGTGTTGCCTATTTATGCGCCGATTGCACCCGACAGTAATCCAATTAATATCTGCAGCAATAGCCAATTCGACAATATTGGTGCAAACGCAGACGGTAACAAGCTCGGTGAGCGTCGGCTGCTTACCTTGAATATTGTCACTGCATCTCGTTATACATTTAACATGCAAGCCGACGCAGCGACCATCGCATCCTTGCCGCCGGACGATCCGAACAGCGATATTGATCAATCGGACCCCGATTTATTTTATTATCGCTCAGGCGCAATACAGAATCTTATCGTGGGTGGGAACGCTGAAGGATTCAGTGGTGATGCCAATGTGGAGAATTTCACCTCCGCGAACGTGATTCCAGCCGGTTTGTACATCATTGATCTGGTCGATTTTCGATATCAAGACACGGATACAGATGCCAATTATCCACCGAGAACCTGTTTTGACATTTCCGTCACACCTGCACCATAAGGGCACCCTAGTATGATCCAATTCAAAATATTCCGAATCACTCTTGGTGTGAGTCTTCTTGCAATGGTTTTCGCATGCAGCAGCGAAGAACAATCCGAGGCGACCGCGACAACGCCGAATAATGACAGCATTATCGCGGTGGCGACTGTTGATGCTGCAGTAAAGAACGGTGTACAGGGTACCGTCAAACCATCTGCGCCAATTTCGATTCGTTACGAAATACAAGGTACACCGATCGTTGGACAGCCTGTCGCCGTGAACGTTTTTGTTTCTTCAAACATGCACAATCGAGCACTCACCGTGCACTATCGTGTCAACGATGCGACAAGCATGTTGTTTCCTGAATCACAGGTAAGACTGACTGAGTTTGATGCGGGTGCTGAAAATGCACTTCGAAGCCAACAGATCACGGTAATTCCACAACGGGAAGGCCGGCTTTATTTAAACGTATCTGCGGAGTTGCTTACTGTGGATGGCTCCGATAGCCGGCTTATGAAAACTGCCGCAATTCCGATCCAGGTCGGCAGCGCGCCGCCAGAGCTTGAAAGTAATGGAGAGTTAAAGGAAACGGATGCTGGCGAAACAGTCGTATCGATGCCGGCGGAGCAGACTTAGTCGCACACAATTGCCAATCGAGGCCGGTGGGCGGCTAACTGTCGCGTCGTGGCCGGCAGAAATGGGGAAGCCCCAGCGACCTCGCCGACAGCCGATGTATTGCCAAAAATTCAATGCGTTCCGTGCTCCATTTTCCATAATGTTGCAAACCCAAAAGCCTGTTTGTTATTGCTCGCATGTTGATTACGAGAGATGCTTCACAGACCTTTGTTCTGCAAGAAATTATTGTTTCTTCTGGAGTCCGAATGGTTGCGTTAGGTAGCAGTTGGGCGATGTCTCGAGGATCGTCGACCAGGCCTGCTGCGTAATTCAGCTTCTGACAGGGATCGGTCGATTGACAGGCAGACAGGCGTCGATGCATCCGGAATTAAGAAAACGTATTAAAAGCGCGACCGAAAAGTCAGCGAATAGCCAACTAGACTTTTCCTCCTTGCTGAAGCTCATCGACGAGCATTATGACAAAATGGAGGCGACGCTAAGCGAATCACTGGCACACACATTAACCTCAACAACCCCGATTGAAGTTATATTCGATAGTGTGACCGATGCGTTGCTATCAGTTAGCGAAACGGGATCGATCAGAAATTGCAACAAAGTCTGCGCGCGCTATTTCGGTGTGCCAAAAGAAGAGCTTGTTGGCAGTCGCATAAATCGGTTCTTGTCAGATATCGGATCGAATTCGATTGCCGACTATCTTGCCCCATTCATGTCGAATCTGGACGATGTGGCCAGCTCTATATCTGCCGGTGAAATCAAGGCTGTCGATATCAGCGGTAACGAATTTACGGCGGAAATAAACGCCAGTTGTCTGGAGTCCGTTGGCGGTAGCATCTACGTCATTAGTCTGCGAGACGTAAGCGGCCGAAAAGAAGCAGAACGTACGCTGCGTGAGAATGAAGAACGTTATCGTGCCTTAGTTGAAAACGCGCCAGAATCCATTGTTGTGCTTGATGTCAAAAGCAACCGATTTGTTGATGCGAATGAAAACGCCTGCGAATTGTTCAACCTATCACGGGGTCGATTGCTCAGTATTGGTCCGCAAGCAATTAGCCCGCGTATGCAGCCGGATGGGTTACCGTCATTCGGTGTTAAACGCGGTTATATCGATCGCGCGCTTAGAGGTGAACATCCGAGATTTGAATGGGTTCACAAAGATTCGCGCGGAAATGAGTTTCCGACAGAAGTTCGATTCAGTCAGTTACCTGACCGAAACCGAAGTCTATTGCGCGTCAGCATCACAGATATCACCGACCGTAAACGGCGCGATGATTTTACGTATGCGGAAAATAAGATACTCGAGATGATCGCATCGAGCACGCCTTTTGATCGAACGCTGAGATCCATTTGCAGGTGTGTTGAACAAATGGATAGCGGTATGCGGGCTGCCATTATGCAGCTGGACGTAAAATCTCAGACGTTGCATGTCGAGCAGGCGCCGAATCTTCCAGATGAGTTTAAGTTGCTGCTTGATTTCGCGCGAGTCAGCGAGGTCGGATTGACATGCGGCGAGGCCGTCTATTCCACGAGAGACAAGTTCGTTGACGATCTTCGAGCTGCTCCCGGATGGGCTAAGAATCGCAAGGCGCTGGCGGAATTCGGCATTTCTGCTTGTTGGTCGCTACCGGTTTATGGTGCGCAAAGCCGCATCATTGGGACACTAGATGTGTATCTGTCCCGGCCGCATAAACCATCGACTGATGAGCTAGACAAATTGTCGCGAATTGCGCGATTAACCGGTATTGCAATTAAACGCCATGTCGACGAACAAAAACTGCGGAGTAGTGAGTCACGCTACCGTGGTCTGTTCGAGAATGTTGTCGACGGCGTCTATATATCCTCGCGAAACGGCGACATTATCACTGTAAATCCGGCGTTGGTCGATATGCTCGGCTACGAGAGCGCTGACGACCTAAAGAAAGCTGGAAAGACGACGTTACTTTACGTAAATCCAATTGACCGCGAGCGAGTATTCGCACGACTGGAGGCCGAAGGGGTCGTCAAAAACTTCGAATACCGATTACGTCGCAAGGACGGCGCGGAGATCGTTGTTCTGGAAAACTCGCGTGCGATTTACGACGATGAAGGGGTGCTGGTCGCGCACGAGGGAACGTTAACGGATATTACGGACCGTAAAATTGCGGAAACAAAGGTATTTGAAGAAAAAGAACGCGCGCAGATTACGCTGCAATCAATCGGCGACGGTGTTATTACAACCGACGCAGAAGGATGCATCGACTACATCAATCCGGTCGCACAGGGATTGACTGGTTGGGATGTACGTAGTGCGCGCGGTCGCCAGATTTCCGAAGTCATGACCATCATCAATGAGCATACCCGCGCGTCGGTCGAAAACCCGGTAACAAGAGCCTTAAAGGAAGGTCGTGTTATCACACTTGCGGAGAACTCGGTTCTGATCAATCAAGGCGAAGGAGAGGTCCCGATTCAGGACTCTGCGGCACCCATTCGAGATCGAATTGGCAATGTCATCGGTGCGGTGATGGTCTTTCATGATGTCAGCAAGGAGTCGCGGCTTTTTCGGCAACTATCTTATCAAGCATCACATGACGCGCTGACTGGATTGATAAACCGCAGCGAATTTGAAACGCAGCTCGTTACTGTTGTCGACTCGTCGCGCCAGAAAACCGATCAACAGCATGCTTTGCTTTATCTCGACCTGGATCAGTTCAAGGTCGTGAACGATACATTCGGGCACAACGCCGGCGACGAGTTGTTGCGGCAGATCTCAAATTTAGTACAGGCAAACATTCGGTCTACCGATATTTTGGCGCGGCTCGGTGGTGATGAATTCGGCATTTTGCTGAAACATTGTGACGAGGCTCGCGCAATGGAAGTCGCCGAGGCGATTCGAGCTGAAATTGAGTCTTATCGATTTAATTGGAAGGACGCATTCCTTAGTGTGCGGGCATCAATCGGCGTAGTGCTTGTCAATCAAGATACCGATGATGTTGGTGCGTTGATGAGCTCCGCGGATGTTGCATGTTACTCGGCGAAGGATATGGGCCGTAACAAGACCCATCTCTATCAGAGGCGCGACGTATCTGTACGTCATGAGGAGATGAAATGGGTCTCCCGAATTACCAGTGCCGTGGAGGAAAACAGGCTGGAGTTGTTTTATCAGCCGATTATCGGTATCGGAAAGACAAACGTCAGGTCTCGTGGTCACTACGAGCTGCTGCTGCGCATGCGCGACGAAAACGGTGACCTGGTACAGCCAAACTCATTTATTCCGGCTGCAGAGCGTTACAACTTGATGCCGGTTCTCGACCGCTGGGTGATCCACGAAGCGCTTTCTCAACTTGCCGACAGAAACCCGGAAGCAGACGAAGCGAGATTTACGTTGGCCATCAACCTTTCCGGAACGTCACTCAGCGAGGATCGGTTTCTTGATTTTGTAATTGATGAATTGCGTAAGGAGAAGTTGCCGGACGGCGCAATCTGCTTTGAGATTACGGAAACGGCTGCAATATCCAATTTGTCGAGAGTTATCCACTTTATGCAAACGCTAAAACAATTAGGATGCAAATTTTCTCTAGATGATTTTGGCAGCGGCCTATCCTCATTTACCTATCTGAAGAATCTGCCGGTGGACTACCTCAAGATCGATGGCCACTTTATTCGCAATGTTGTAGATGACCCAGTTGACGAAAGCATGGTGCGGGCAATTAACGATGTCGGCAAGGCAATGGGAATCGAGACCATAGCGGAGCGCGTCGAGACCCGTGTGGTGTTGGAGAAATTGAGCGAGCTTGGCGTCGAATTCGCACAGGGATATTACATCGCACGACCAACATCGGTGCAAACGTTCGAACCTTGGGCCGATGAGGCCTATTCGACATTGCATGCCTAAAAATTTCTTGGTCGAGCCGCACGATGCGGTACACTTGATCGACAAATTTACTTATTACGCGAATGAATGCCCAAAGAAGGCAATAACATAGAACGCTTGCTGAGCTCAGACGAGCCGTCGCCCTTCCAAACACTAAACGGTTCCGCGGTTAAACCGCTGTTACTACTCTGTGATCATGCAAGTCGATATATTCCTGCAGCCCTAGATGGACTTGGCGTAGATCCTGCTGTGCGACGTTGTCACCTGGCGTCCGATATTGGTGCCGGCTCACTAACTGAATTACTGGCGCAACGGCTCGCCGCGACGGCGGTGCTGCAATCTTATTCTAGAATGGTTATTGACTGTAATCGCGAACTGTTGGACCCGGGCGCATTTTTGGAGTTCGGTGACGGCGTTGTCGTTGCTGGTAACCGAAATCTAAGTGCCGTCGATAAACAAATGCGTGCGGATGAAATTTATTGGCCCTACCACCGGCAGATATCGGCACAAATTAGTCGGTTCGCTGAACGTGATATCAGACCGGCGATAATTGCGATACATAGTTTTACGCCAGTGATGAATGGTCTTGCTCGCCCGTGGGAGGTTGGTATTCTGTGGGACACCGATGGGCGCATTGCGCAGCCAATGATTGCGGCGTTTAGGGCTATGGATTTCGTCGTTGGAGACAACGAACCTTATTCTGGAAAAGCACCGCAGGACTTCACAATAGACCATCATGCGGAGGCAAATGAATTGCCGCATGTTGGCATTGAAATTCGCCAAGATCTCATCGCAAACAACGAAGGCGTCACGGCGATAGCGGATGTATTGGGTCCAATCATCGAACGAATATTGCTGCAATTGTTTCCGACAAACATTCAGCGTCATAGGAAAAAAGCCCCCGCGACATAAAAACAAGAAATTTGGAGATCGAATATGAAGCGCTCTGAACCACCGTTCACGCTTGGCGTTGAAGAAGAGTATCTACTCGTCGATAAGGAAACCCGCGCGCTGGTTATCGAGCCGCCGCAAACCTTAATTGGAGAGTGCGAGGAATTGTTGGGCGAGCAAGTGACCTCGGAATTGTTGCGGTCACAGATCGAGGTTGGTACGAAGGTCTGTAATAACGTCAAGGAAGCCCGCGCGGAGTTAGTCCGTCTTCGTGGTGGCGTCATCGAGGTCGCTGCGCGCCATGGTTTAGCGCCGATCGCCGCTTCGACGCATCCGTTCAGTCATTGGACAGAGCAAAAGCACACCGCTAAAGAACGCTACGACGCGCTAACGACGGAAATGCAGGCGGCCGCCCGTCGTATGGTCATCTGCGGTATGCACGTGCACGTCGGTTTAAACGACGACGCGTTGCGTATCGATTTGATGAGTCAATTGGGATACTTCTTACCGCATCTACTGGCCTTGTCGTGTTCCTCACCGTTTTGGGGTGGCCGCGATACCGGTTTGAAAAGCTATCGGCTAACCATATTCGACGCGCTGCCAAGAACCGGATTGCCTGAACGGTTTCAAAGTTATGCGGAGTACATGCGGCATGTGCAGATCCTAATAAATGCCGGACTGATCGAAGATTCAAGCAAGATATGGTGGGACCTGCGCCCCAGCAGCCGATTCCCCACGCTAGAAACTCGCATTATGGATGTCTGCACACGCTTGGACGATGCGATCGCCTTGACGGCACTAGTGCAATGCTTGTCACGAATGATGTATCGATTGCGATTATCGAATCAGCGTTGGCGCAATTATACGCCGATGCTAATTCGAGAAAATCGATGGCGCGCGATGCGCTACAGTTTTGACGAGGGCATGATTGACTTTGGCAAGGGCGAGGTTGTTCCATTTGCCGATTTACTCGAAGAGATCTTGTATCTGACAGCAGATGATGCCGCAGCGTTAGGCTGCGAGGAGGAAATAGCATCAGTCCAAGGAATCATGCAAGTTGGGACGAGTGCGCACCGGCAGCTGAAGACGTATGAACTCGCGGAAGCAGCCGGAGCAGATCCGCACGAATGTTGCATCGCGGTTGTCGACCAGCTGGTTGAGGACACCGCATACGGTCTCTAGCAGCACATAAATACAGAAAAGCGACTATATACGGGTTATTTTCTCAATTGAGACCCGCATCGATGTCTGCATTCGCGGCGCCTCAGAAGTGCGCATTCGGGAATGCGGCATAGGTCGCAGCGCCCTGGAGAGTCTGCCGGTAGCATCGTAGAGGGTGCGTCGCTTGGGTACGCGCCGTCGACGGAGTCAACGCGTGCTAGAGCAGTTCGATCAAATTTTGCCCACGACATTCGCTTTGTGTGCGACGCTCTATTTGTGGCTGGCTGTGAAGGTATCCCGTGAGTCGACGCAGTCTACGAATAATGCAATCAGCTACTTTTTATTCCTAATTGGCGCGATGATTGCTGGCACCGCATTTTCTTACAATGCGACAGATTCGAACTTGTTTGGGATAGGTCGTGTATTGGTACTTCTAAGCGGCGGTTTTTTACCTATTGTGTTTTACAGCATTTACCGCCAATACACGATTGGGCCACCGCATGGTTTGGTACTGGCCGTCTTGTCCGTAGTACCGCTAGCGACGCTCGCGTTGGCCATAAGCAATCCACTCCATCACCTGTTGTGGACGTCAGTCGAAACGTCCACCGGACTTCAATTTACGTCGGGCAATGAGCACGTTTGGATACGCCAGGTCTTCTATCCCTACGCTTATGGACTTTTCGGTTATTCGGTCGTGGCGCTTGCGGGTCGGACACCTACTATTGCTTTTGCTCACCGACGAAAGGTTTTGGTATTACTGGTCTGTGCGGTGCTGCCATTCGGCGTTAGTTTGGCAAACAATGTATTGAACATCGGACCAATTGGGTTTCCTTTTACGGCGACGACGTTGGTGCTGCTGCTGCCTTTGTACTGGTGGGCGAGCATTGCGCTGCGAGTTTACGACTTTAGCCCCTTGGCATATCAGACCATGTTCGACCATGTACGCGATCCGATTATCGTATTGGATAAATCGCAGCGCATCATCAGCGCAAACGTTCCGGCTCAAGGATTATTGAAATCACCGGAGCAGGAACTTATTGGCCAATGTCTATGGGAGAATTTCCCTGAAGCTAAGGCGCTGTTGGATGAATCAAAGAATGGCGATCTGACCGAAACTGTGCGTATGCAGACAAATCGATATTTCGAATTGAACAGCGCTCCGCTAGTTGGCCCGGCGGGGCAAGATCAGGGAACGGTTGTCGTTTGCCGTGACGTTACCGAGAGAAAACAGGCATTGAAGGCGTTGGCAGACAGCGAACACCTCATTCGGTCTTTAGTAGAGCATTCGTCAAACGGTATTCTACGCTTCGCCAAAGCATCGAGTGGTGATGAAAAGTACCGGTGTACATTTGCCAATAAAGCGTCAGAACGATTTCTACAAGATGGTAACGGCACATTGGTCGGTATGCCGATCGAAAAACTTTGGTTGCTGGAACCAAATAAGTTGCTCGACAACTTCACAAATGCAACGCCCGGTAGTATCAGCTACGAATTGCCCGTATCCGTAGGTGGGCAGGAAACTTGGCTGCGAATAGTTGGTGAGCCGGTCGGTCAAGATTTTTCCGTGACGCTCATTGATGTCACGGCTCGGAAACACAATGAGGACAAAATACTAGCGGATGCCTTGCGCGATCCGCTGACGGGCGTGCTGAATCGTCGCGGTTTTGAGCAAAATGCTATTCCTGCGATCGAGAATTGTGAGCAGGGCGCGGTACTGTACTTGGATCTGAATCACTTCAAAACGATCAATGATCGTTTTGGCCACAAAGCGGGTGATGCTCTGCTAAAAGCATTTGGTCATCGATTGGAATACTGCTTACGGCCAGAGGACGTACTAGCCCGACTAGGCGGTGACGAGTTCTCGATTGTGCTACCTGGCGTCGATATTGAAGATGCAAAGCATATTGCAGAGCGACTCGTCGAAACCGCGTCAGAGGCCTACATCATTCAGGGGCAAGAAATTGAGTGTGCGGCCAGCGTCGGTATTGCCTTAATGCCGGAGCATGGCAACGAACTGTGGCAGCTGGTGAATATTGCAGATCAGGCTATGTATAACGCCAAGTCCATTAGCAAAGAAGAGGCAGCTAACGATAGAGCTGCGTATGTTGAGGCAGCGATCGCATCATAGCGAGGTCCACGGCCAGCATTGTCGGAATTCAACTGGCAGCAACGGTATCCGCAGAATCATTATTCAGAGAGTATTGCTTTTAATGAATCCATATATCGGGTATTCTCGATAGATGGATGAAAAACAAGCAACAGTATTACTCAGCGCGCTCTCGCATGAGACCAGACTCTGGGCATTTCGAATATTGGCTCAAGCGGGACCGCAAGGCCTTTCGGCAGGAGAGATCGCTGATACCTTGAGCTCGCGTCAAAATACGATGTCCAGCCATCTAAAGCAGCTTGCAGCCGCGAGATTGGTGACAGGCCGTCGGGCTGGCCGCAGCGTGATGTATAGCGCCAACCTTGGTCCAATCGCCGATTTGACGGCATATTTGGCGGATGACTGTTGCGCCGGAGTGTTTGCGAAACCGGACCAGATGACAGATTCGGCGCCTGACAAAATCCCAATGAGCGATTCGAAAGCCGACAAAAAACAAGCCAGACAAGTCGGCGGATTTCAACTTCTAACATGACAAATGTATTGTTTCTTTGTACCGGTAATTCGGCGCGCAGCATTATTGCGGAAGTCCTGTTGAATGCGCTCGGAAAAGGGCAAATACAGGCTTACAGTGCAGGGAGCAGACCAGTGCATCGTGTCAATTCAGCCGCTCGCAAAGTACTCATGGCGCACGGCTACTCTGTTGCCGGAGTGAAATCTAAGTCGTGGCAGAAATTTAGTGGAGCGCAAGCCACGCCTATGGATATTGTCATTACCGTGTGTGATTCAGCAGCTGGTGAATCGTGCCCAATTTGGCCCGGTGCCCCATTGCGCGCGCATTGGGGGCTACCGGACCCGGCAAGTGTGGCGGGCTCCGAGGATCAAGTGGACGCGGCATTCGAAGCGACCTATGCCGCATTGAATGCGCGCATCGTAGCGCTATGCGCGCTAGATATGAAAAGTAGCGGCTTGGCGTCGGAGATCGGCTATATTCACAACGCGGCGTTAGAAAGAGGTAAGGAGCATTGAGGAGAAACAAGCTCGCTGCAAAGTTGCTTGCTGAATATCTGGGCAGCCTCTTTTTGCTTGCCACTGTTGTAGGCTCGGGAATCATGGCCGAGACGCTTGCAGATGGTAATGTCGCAATCGCATTGCTCGCCAATACGCTCGCGACGGGCGCAATTCTCACTGTGCTGATCTGGATTTTTTCACCGCTATCGGGCGCTCATTTTAATCCGGCTGTGACGCTAGCATTTTTGTTGCGTCGCGAGATTAATTTTCGCGATTCGGCGGCATACTTGGTCATGCAATGCACAGGTGCGATTTGTGGCGTATGGCTTGCGCACTTGATGTTCGATTTATCAGTCCTACAGATATCAGCGCATTCGAGAAATGGCTTCCCACAATGGATTTCCGAGGCGACTGCGACATTCGGGTTGGTGATGACGATATTGGGTTGCTTACGTATGGGCGAGAAAGTTGTCGCTGTCGCGGTTGGGCTTTATATCTCAGCCGCATATTGGTTTACTGCATCGACTAGTTTTGCGAATCCGTCTGTTACGCTCGGAAGGGCGTTCACTGATAGCTTTTCTGGCATTGCTCCAGCAGATTTCCCGGCATTTGTTCTTGCGCAAATTATTGGCGCCGTCGCTGCCACGATGTTTGCGCAGTATCTATTCCCCAAACGCTAGGGACTCGAATAATTCAGCCCAATGAACGCGGCTTCGACCGCTAGGTTAGGGTTGTGGGGCTTACGGCAAACTTGTGTGGTCGTATTCAACGATGGACAAAACATTTGGGTCAACGGTATCCAAGATCGCGAAATGGACGACGTCACCGTTCGCTAGCTGGACGACTTGAGGACCAGCAAGAATATCTTTCGTCGCTGGCGTAGTTAGGTACATTTCGTATACGTCAGCACGCGCACTCAAATAATTAGAGTTCGCGACGCTCGGCAGGTTCGAAAACAACGGGTTTTCATTTGCAATATCGACGCCCTGTTCAACAAGGTAGATATCAACCCCAGCCTGATTGATTGAGCTTTGAATGATACGAAATTTTGCAAAAACATCGATAGCGCGAAAATCATCTATGACCCGCAATGCCTGTAATGCGCTCGGTTGATCCAATAGAAAGTTGGTGACTCGTAGTTGGGTGGGCACAGAAAACTCTTCTTCCAACAGGATATTGCCAACATTCGCCGCTTCTGTGAACGAATGATTAGCGTTTGCACTGCTGACGCTCACCGGCTGGGAAACTTCCCCGAAGGCAGTGTCAGGGATAACCGGTGCCGAGAAATCGTTGTCCCGGAACAGATCAACATTACCGGTTCCGAACGCCGCGTGGAACGTTCGAAGCGTCGGCATTGTAGCGGAGTTAACCAACTCAACAGATTGACCGGTCGCGGTAATAATGCCCATGCTGACGGGTGATGTGCTGGATGCGTCGGCATCGAACGAAGCCGCTAGATGTGATACGCGGGGTAAATAATTGAAGGGTGATGACTCAAAGATAACCGTCGCCGGCATGCCAGGTTCTGTCAGCGTCAAAACGTAATTGCCCGACTCAAATTCAAACATACTTGAGCGGTTGCCATTGGTCAGTGTGGCTATCGCCTGCCCAGCGGCCGGCGGCGTCCCCGATACAGCGAAATACAAATCGAATTCACCTAGTTGTGAGAGGTGGCCAAACTCGATTTCGAATACCGTCTCAGCAGGATCAAAATCACGCTGTGGGCGATCCCACACAAATGCATTCGGTGAGCTTATCGAGCCGGTGAATACGAACAGGTAATCATTATCTACCTCAATCTCAAATGGCACTGACGCCAGTCTGGTCGGGCTGTCGGCGCCAATAATTCGATATTCGAAATTTGCGATATACGCTAAATCGTCGAACTCAGTGGGTGCCGTGCCCTGCTTAAACTGCACGCTGTTAAGTGGCCTCTCTTCCAACAAGAAAGCGATTTCTGGAGAATTGACCGCGGCATTCAAGGCGCGTATCGACCCTTTGCCAGTAGCCTCGTCACGTTCGCTACTGGAGCAGCCCGCAACTGCCAGTGCGACAAATGCAATTGATATCGATAACGTTGTTCTCATATTGTGCTCAGTTTGTGCAATCAAATCTCTTGCAGCAGTTGTAATAAAACAGACGAAGCCTAACCTGCTTTCATTGCTTCGTAGCCGTACACCGACTTCACTTCCAAAAACTCTTCCATGCCGTGGGTGCCCCACTCGCGGCCATTGCCTGACTGCTTATAACCGCCAAATGGCGCCATGGAATCCAGCGGTGCACCATTGATATGGACCATGCCGGTACGCATTTGTGCCGCAATATTTCGTGCACGTTGGAGATCGCCGGAACTGACATAACCAGACAAGCCATAAGGAGTGTCGTTCGCTATACGAATTGCTTCATCCTCGTCGTCGTACGGCAAAATGGATAGTACCGGACCGAATATCTCTTCCCTTGCGATCGTCATATCGTTGGAAACGTTGGAAAAAACGGTCGGCCGAACGTAGAAACCTTTGTCTAGGTGATCTGGCCTGCCGGTTCCACCCGCGGCCAAAGTTGCACCTTCGTCAATGCCTGTTTGGATCAGATCCTGTACTTTGTCCCACTGTGCCTGTGATATCACTGGACCGATACGGGTATTCTCACTCTTAGGGTCTCCGACGGTCGTTGCCGCCGCAGCCGCAGCCGCAATTTCAGTTGCTTCCGCCAATTGCTCACGTGGAACCAACATCCGGGTTGGGGCGTTACAGGACTGCCCTGAATTATTGAAGCACGCATACGCACCATTACGCACCGCCTTGGATAGATCGGCATCGTCGAGAATGATATTTGCTGATTTGCCGCCCAGTTCTTGTGCAACGCGTTTTACGCTCGGTGCCGCATTTTGTGCTACCGCGACGCCGGCTCTGGTGGATCCGGTAAACGAAACCATAGCTATATCGGGGTGGCTGCTGAGCGCGGAGCCGACAACCGGGCCATCCCCATTAACCAAATTGAATACGCCTTTGGGTAGCCCTGAGGTGTGAATGATATCTGCAAGAATCATGGCGTCGAACGGCGCGATCTCGCTTGGCTTTAGCACCATCGTGCAGCCAGCTGCTAGTGCCGGTGCAACCTTCACTGCAACCTGATTAATCGGCCAGTTCCATGGTGTAATGAGTG
Source organism: Woeseia sp. (assembly GCA_021773015.1). Classification (GTDB taxonomy): domain Bacteria; phylum Pseudomonadota; class Gammaproteobacteria; order Steroidobacterales; family Woeseiaceae; genus OFTM247. The sequence continues at coordinate 297,047 of JAJFKW010000006.1, read as the reverse complement.
CGCAAGGACCAATGGCTTCTTTGACAATCATTGTGGTGCGGTTATCTTCCGCAAATTTAAATTGCTTCAGCGCGCGTATGGCGTATTTGAAATGTTGCGGTCCGCTTGGCGCCTGCGACTCCTGTGCTAGTTTCCAGGGCGCCCCCATTTCGTCCATTATGGCGGTCGCAATCTCATCATTTCGTTCCAAGAGCCCCTCAAGAATTGCCTGTAAGTATCCCAGACGTTCTTCCACGCTGCTTGTCGCAAAATCCGCTGCTGCACGATTGGCTGCGGCGACCGCCTTGTTCACATCCGCGACACCACCTAAGGTGATTCGGCCGCAGGGCTCCTCAGTGGCAGGATTAATGACGTCCACAGGATTTGGTGACTCAGGATCGATCCATTGGCCGTCGATATAAAATTGCAGCATTTCTCGCACGGTATATCCCTCGTTTGAAGCAGCCGGGGATGATAACGCAATCACGCCTTTGTGGGGCCAGAATTACAAATAATTAGGCATTTTCCCCAAGCACCTACACGGTTCTGATAATGTCTCTGCTGAGCCCGCGCAGCATGTCGACGCGGTGTGATCAATGCTCTGTTGAAGCTTAGATGACAAATTTTCTCGAACAAATTGAGCGACTCGTTGGGGTCAAGAATGTTCTCGTTGGCGCTGGAGATCGCGGCGAGCGACCGTGGAATACACACCAGCCATTCTTGGGAAAAGCGCTGGTCAGGCCCGAAAATACGCAACAAGTATCGGACTTGCTGAAGCTCTGTAACGCACAAGGTCAATCCGTCGTACCTTTCGGAGGCCTCACAAATTTGGTGAGAGCTTGTGTCACCACACCGTCCGACATAGCGTTGTCGTTCGAGAACATGAAGGCAATTGAGGATGTAAACGCCACCGAATTAACGATGACAGTGGAGGCGGGCGCCACGTTGCAAGAGCTGCAACAAGCTGCAGAATCTGCCGGGCTTTTCTTTCCAGTGGACATAGGCTCGAAAGATAGCTGCGAGGCGGGCGGCATCGTCTCGACCAATGCAGGTGGTACGAAAGTAATACGCTACGGCATGACGCGCGAGGCGGTGCTTGGTTTGGAGGCAGTATTGGCAGACGGCACGATCGTTTCATCGATGAACCGATATATCAAGAATAACTCCGGCTTCGATCTAAAACATTTATTCATTGGCAGCGAAGGCGTGCTCGGCGTTATCACGAAAGTCGTATTCAAGTTGGACGTGAAGCCACTATCGCACAACGTCGCATTGCTGGCTGTAGACAGTTACTCTCAGGTGTTGGAAGTTTTGGCGGAATCGCGGCGCCATCTTGGTAGCATGCTATGTGGATTTGAAGTCATGTGGGACAGCTTTTATTGCAAAGCAACCCAGCCGGAGGGCCGCCACAAATCACCGTTTGACAGGCAACACGCGATTTATATCATTATCGAGGCAATGGGTACGCAAGTTGAAAGTGACACTACGCAATTCTTGTCACTGCTTGAAATACTGATGGAAAATGAACTCGTGGTAGACGGGGTTATGGCGAATTCAGACAGAGAGCGCGATGAAATTTGGGCCATTAGAGGTGAGGTGGAATGGTTGGTTAGAGATGCGCAAAACTTTGACGTTAGCCTCCGCTCCGGAGATGTCGAAACGTACATAAGGGACATTGAAACTGCAATACACACTGATCTTCCGTCCGCACTGGTGGCGACCTTCGGCCATCTTGGCGATAACAATTTGCACATTGCAGTTTTGGCCGGTGGCGACGGGGACTCGGATCGAAAGGCTGTCGAAGCGCATATCTACAACTCGCTTCTACCATATCAAGGTGCAATTTCAGCTGAGCACGGCATCGGCCTGGAAAAAAAGCCTTTTCTCGCCATAACTCGCAGTGCATCGGAAATCGCGTTAATGCGGGCACTAAAACAGACGGTCGATCCAAACAATATTTTGAACCCGGGTAAGGTAATTTAAAAGCTCAATTCAGCCTTGTCGCATGGCCGTCCCGCATATTTATCGCAGGACGGCTGCCGTTGATTGACGGTCTTTAGTTACCTGACGTGAAACACGTCGTTTTTCAATTCCCGCCCGATTGACGTGTTTCGCCGAATGATGTGGGCGAGTCGCAGACCGCGTAATTGAGCTTTTTCCGCTCTGCTCAGAGATCGCTGATACCAAAATCTATCGCCATCTCTAAGTGCTTCAAACTGTTGTTTTAGAATGGCAAGAAATAACGGGCCAACCATCGCTCCAGACACGTGGTCTTCCGCCAAGCCGCCGACCCAAAGATCAACATATTCTGGCGTCCCGTAAGCTTGAGATAGTCTAGATTGAACCGTGATGTCGACCGATATTTCGGCAAAGCTAGTTACCATAGCCAGCCCCATTTGTGCGCGTGCTGCATTGTAACTTGGCAGACCGTGATCTCGACCGCGTTGTATGTTCAGCGAAGCAAGGTCAAACCCGCCGCGACCGGGTTCGCCAAACAGAAAATTCCGGACATCATCGACAACGTAAATATCCAGGTTTTGGCTTTTTTGTTTAGCCAGGCCACGCAAAATGGGTTCAATACCGTGATCGAGCAGTTCCTGTGGTGCAAAGAACGCACTGCGCAATGGTAAATGGCCTGCATCCACCTCTCTGCCTTTTCTGTCTACGCGCAGAATTGTCGAATTCAATAAACTATGGCCGAGACGAAATGCGGCGGTAGAGAATGAATTCATGATCCTTGCATCCGCATTTGGTTTGTAGCCACGGTATCTACTCAGAGCCTTCTTGCCGAGCAATGTAGGTATGAATTCGTTGTAAGTGATTATTTGCATTTGCGCGGCAACCAAACGGCGTGCGCGTTGATATACTTCGTCACCGCTAAGACGTGAATGTCGGCGTCGTATCTTTTTTGCGACGCGATTGTGTTCACGCATAAATAATGTGTGCATCGCCGTCAAGGCGACTTGTTCATTCGCGCGCACGTCGCCGGCGAGAAACAAGAGATTGCTATTACCGCCGGCGTTTGGAAATCCCGCATGATTGAATGGCAGGAAATTTCCCTCACTGACGCGTAGGCGGCCGCTACCATCATTCATTCGTAGTGCGCTAGCGCGTTCAATGTCTGAACCGTACACGTTCGAAGCATCAATCCAGCCAGTAATTTCATTGACTTGTTGGCGAGGTTTATCAACGCCAGTGCCTGATGACGGCGAATACAGTGACCGGTTAAAGCTCAATTCAGCGTTACCCGATCCACTAGGATCAAAATGATTGTCGCCCGCTGGAATTGCGATGTTTGCGAGTTCGGCGGGATTTGAACCATCGGTCAAATCAATATCGTGATCGAGAAATTGTCCCCACTGCCACAGGTAATCACTTGCGCGGCGTCGATTTTCGATTGACGTGATTTGGCTCGCGACGATATTACTTATTTGCCGCGCATTCGGACGATCTATGCCCGCCATTTGTGAGACGTAGTCAGCATACTCGACAGTCATGTATCGCCTTAATTCGCCGTGTGCCGCATTCATGCCTGCGATGTAAAAATTATTGTTGGAACCGTCAATTGACCGATAATAGAATTCCGGCTTTTCGGATCGGCGCGGTCGCTGCCTTTTGATTCCGCGGACCGGCGATTCCTTCGATGCTTGCTGATTGGCCGCGCCGTGATGGTCATCAATTGCAAATGTTGGCTTGCTAATACCAATACCGAACGCAAGTGTCATAACTGACATACAAATACTGTGTGAATTAAGGTTCATTACTTGCCCCGTAGTGCATTCAGTAAATCTACAACGCACTCATCAATTTGTTGAACGATTGTCCTATTTCTAAGCAAGATCGATGCCATCTCATTCGAAAAAGTAATAACCCATAAAAACAATCACTTATGGATAGTCACGGTTGGCGACTGTAAACAAAGTCGACGCTGTTGCACAGCCAATTCGGGCACTTGGGTGGCGGCCATGAGCGGTCGTAACCAACGAGCTAATTAGCGCCGTTATTGCTTGACTTCACACTATGAATTGTCTTTACATAGGGCTGTGATGCGAAATAGCTCGAAACTCGTTCTCGTCTGTATTATTGCGCTGTCCTGGATGCAGGCCGCAATTGCGGCACATCAATTCCAACATGATCTTGATTCGGCCAGTGAAAGCTGCGGCTCCTGCGCGCAGTTGGATCGATTTGATGAGCTAGTTCTCGAACCCAGCCAGTCGTCGCTGGCAGAACTCACGCACGATTTCGTGTTCGCGACAACGACGCCCAATTACAAAGCGGGCCACGTTTCCCATTTCTCCGCAAGGGCACCTCCGCACCGCTAATTCACCGCACTGTATTCGCCGCGCTCCGCACCTCGGATCTGTAAGCGTTCAGCGTAGCTGTACGCCGCGGCGGTTGTTGAATTGGAATGGAGAGACCAATGAATTCTTGGTTCAAGATTTTAATGGCTATGTCTGCAGTCGCGCTGCAACTAACCACGAATAACACGCTATTTGCGGCGGATACTCCGGACGACGATACTGATTTGCATCACGATATAGAAGAAGTGACGGTCACGGCATCGCCGTTGCGCCGCACCGTTGAAGAACTTGCGCAACCGACATCTGTACTCTTCGGCGACGATTTGGCGAAGAAGGCTGCTGCCAGTATTGGCGAAACGGTCTCGCAAGAATTGGGCGTTTCGTCCAGCTATTTTGGCCCGGTCGCATCACGACCGGTGATCCGCGGTCAATTTGGTCCGCGAGTTCAAGTTCTATCGAATGGATTGGACGCATTGGACGCATCGGCACTGAGTGAAGATCATCAGGCTACTGTCGAAAGCATACTCGCCGAGAGCATTGAGATCGTGCGAGGCCCGGCTACGCTGCTGTATGGCAGCGGAGCATCCGGTGGGTTGGTCAACATAACTGATCGGCGCATCGTCGAATCAGTTCCCGAGAAAGCAGTTGAGGGCACACTCGCGCTCAATGCTGACAGCGCGATCGAGGAGCGTGCCGGAGCCGGTTGGATCCAATTCGGGAATCGAAATCTATCGGCACACTTCGATTTTTTCCGCCGCGAGACAAAAGATGTAGAAATTCCCGGTTTTGCGGAGTCGGCCTTCCTTCGGCGACAGGAAACAGACGCTGGCGATATAGAAGACGAGGCTTTCGGTATCATTGAAAACACCGACAGCATGACCGACGGCGGTGCTGTCGGCCTGACAGCACGCGGCGAGAAGGGGTATATCGGCATTTCGGCGAGCATTTTTGACAGTAACTACGGCGTTCCGGGGTCGCATAGCGATGATCCCAATGCGGAACCGGAAGCAGTACGAATTGATGTCGAGCAGACTCGCGTCGATCTCGCCGGTGAATATGAACTTTCTGGGATAGTCGACAAGCTGCGCTTTAGATTGGTTGCCAGCGATTACGATCACGTGGAATTGGAGGGTGACGAGATCGGCACGGTTTTGGCGACAGACGGTACCGATCTGCGGTTGGAATTAACACAAACAGCGTGGCGTGGATTGGAGGGTGTCTTTGGCCTGCAGTTCAACGACAGCGCGTTTGACGCGATAGGGGAGGAGGCGTTTGTTCCTCCTTCCGATACCGAACGTCTGAGCGCTTTCGTCTACCAAGAATACGCCGTCTCGGATCAGCTAACACTGCAGGGCAGCGCCCGTCTCGAGCGTCAGAAAATTTCAGGTTCTGAGTTATCGGTGTCCTATAGCGACAACGCGTTTGGCGCGTCGCTAGGCGCAATTGTCTCGCTGCCGCGAGACATGTCCATTGCCGGTCACCTGTCGATCGGAGAGCGCCATCCGAACGCAACAGAGTTATACGCCGATGGCCCGCATGTCGCGGTGCAGCGTTTCGAGCGTGGGTCGATCGTATTGGGTAACGGTATATTGAGAAAGGAAACGTCGACAAATGTCGATGTAACGTGGCGCGGCAACTCTGAACGCATAGATTGGTCGGTGACGGCGTTTCTCAACGACGTTGACGACTACGTTGGACTATTGCCGACGGCTGGCGAGGCGGATGGATTCCAAATATTCGAATACAGTCAATTCGGCGCTGAATTTGCCGGTATCGAAGCCGAGATGCGAATAGAGCTGTTCGATATCGACGGTAGGCATCTTCATGGTCGCGTACATACTGACTTCGTACGTGCCGAGCGAGACAATGGCGACGCTTTGCCACGCATTCCCGCGCATCGGTTTGGCGTGGATTTGCACTACTCTGTAGATAGCTTCGAGTTGTCGGCAAATGTTGTCCATGTTAGCGAACAAGATCGCTTGGCAATTGGCGAGTTACCGACGAATAGCTACACGCTTTTGAGTCTCGATGCTTCCTACGCATTGGAGGACCACGGTGTTTTCGTATTTGCTCGTCTGAGTAATTTAACGGATGAAGACGCCCGCCACCACGCATCCCCATTGAAAGACACTGTGCCGCTGCCGGGCCGGTCAATTCATGCCGGAATTCGTTGGCACTTCTAGGCTAGCCTGCAACTAACAACGCCGCTTGTCAGAAACAACCAGATCACGAGGACCTAAACGAGATTTAGGTCCTCGGGCGCTACTAAAGATCGCGGGATTTCTGCCGATATCTATCCAAGGGTAGCCGTTATTAAACGCCTGTACCCGAGCCGACTGCGGCCAACAGTAACAGTGGCTGCTGTTGATCGAATTGGTGACGCAAATATCGATAGGGAGGTGCCGGCATGAGAAGAATAAAAGCGAGTCCATATGCTGCATATAAAGCGGCCCGCCTTAGCCGATCTTCCGCTTGCAGATTAGGGCTTTTGTAACGATGGTGGTTGCATCAGACGACTTCGCTGGACGCGTAGTCGCGGCTTTCGATGATGACCCGATGACCGTAGACCTGTTGCGAAGTTTGTTGCGTGGAACCCAAGCCGAATTTCACTCGTTTCTCTCTGGCGATGCGATCACCGAATTTTTGGTGGGAAATTCGCTCGACATTCTGTTCGTCAGTCCGTTAGTGGCGCGGATAGACAGCCTCGGCCTTGTAAACGAGTTATTAGCTAATAGCTCTTTAACAACTACGCGTATTTTTCTCTGGTCGGCAACCCGCTTACCGGCCGCGCAGGCGAAACAGGTCGCAAATGCGGGCATTCAATTGCTAAGCAAAGATATTTTGTTTGATAAGGCATTATTTCTTAGTGAGTTGCGGCGGCCGAGCGGTGCTCTCAACGGAACTTTCTTACCCCGCAGGCATTTCGCTTAGTTGCCGTCAGTATTGTCATCTTCGGGGTAGGAATCTGACCTTATTGTTGCCAGGACGTTTGTCGCCTTGCGTCCGCCGGCTTTGCTATTTTTGTGCAATAAATCTATGGTTGGAAAATGTCCAACCGTAACGACATTGGAGGTCACGCCATTGATAAGGGCTTGATGCTTCGTCTGTTTTGGCGGATCTCGGCTTATTACGCCGTGCTGGCAATTACGTTTACGCTGTTGTTGACGATTTTCCCAAAGCTCATCGGCGACATGCCGCTGGGCGGACTTAATGAGTTTAGACCGACTGCGGATCGGCATATTGACGGTTTGCAAGACATTATCCGCAATTCCAATAATGTCGGTGCAGAGCAAGGTCTCGAAGCGCAAAACCCGCTGGCGAATAGCCTGCACGTCGATTGGTTGCGTGACGCGCTATCGTTATTCTATGCAATGCTCTCAACATTGCTGCTGATGCTACCTGTCTCTTGGGTGTACAAATCAATCCATAACGATACTGTGCACGACCATTCACTGGACGAAACTGCACTTGTATTGCCAGCCGTTGTAGCGGGCATTGTGACAGTCGTACAACATAGTCTTGCGCTTGCCTTCAGTCTGGCCGGAATTGTCGCCGGTGTCCGTTTTCGCCGCACATTGAGCGATACATTCGACACTCTATTTATTCTGACAGCCATTGGAGTTGGTATTGCCGCCGGCATACACTCGATTGAAGTTGCCGTGGTGCTCACTGTGTTCTTTAACTATACGACTATCGCCGTGTGTACATTCGGTGACGGGCTTGAATCGCAGCACCTCGAAAGAAAAAAACGGCAGCGTAAGCAAGAGAAAATCCGTAGCGCAGCAATTCGGCAGGGCTCTGAAGATACCTAATTGAATTCCTACTTATTCGTCTAGCTGTTCTAACAATGCGTCGCGACGGCTCAGCAGGGCGAGTATCTTTTTCCTGCTCACATACTTGCCAATTATTGATTGTAACGTTTCCTCGTTGAGGTTTGTGAGTACGTTGCGTACGGCATGGTCAAGCGATATAGATTCTGTACGCAGTCCTTTGGGGAGTTTTTTTGCGTTTCCAAAGGCTTCTCTATGCTGCACGACTTTGAGGCGCCAAAGCGGCTTTTCGTAGAGGAGATTGTCGGCAGTTCGTCTCGAATTGCCAATCAACAAATCCCAGACGTGCATCAAACTGAATTGTGCTTGCATTGAGCACCATCCAGCAAAGTGAATATTGTTGCGAATACGTTCTCTTTCGCTGATCGTCTTTGGTTTAACTAGCTGCAGCGCGCCCGGCGAACCATCAATCGTGCGATGAACGGTCAATGGCACCAATTCGAGTCCCAACGATTGACTGAGTGAATAGGCGGCTATCTCCTGCTTGTCCCATTGCCGCCGGTTTTCTGGATAATGTCGGGCAACGAGTTTCTTGCCGTTGTAAGTCAGCTCTACCATTCTTGGAGAGTCCCCCCTGATGTCATGTCCGCTAACGATCGATCCTGACATCAGCGCCTGCTGCAATTCATCCTCCGTTAAACCGTAAGCCTCTATTTTTCCGTTTTTGACGACTTGTCGTTTTTCGTTCGGGCTCAAATACTGAACGTAGCGTTCGCCGTCGTCTATGACCAATGCCGCGGGTCGGCCAGCGTAGTACTCTACTAGCATACCGGTGTCGAGTGTCGTGAGTTTGCCACCGTACGTCGTGTGCGCACGAGAATCCGTGGTTGGTGTATGTCCAACAATGACCTCATTTGCTCCAATTCGCTTTAGTGCGGCATCAAGTATCGGGCCTTCAAGGATTGTCGGGCAATAGATTGCCCCTCGATACCACAGCGGTCCATTTGAACCAAGGACTGGCGAGTCGCTCACCGCAATTAATCTCGCAAGCTTCTGTGAGTGCGTGAAGACGTTCTGTTCCGATGGGGAGCAATTAGTTTGCTGTGCGTGCGGTAGCCGGCAGTCACTCAGCTCCAATAATTTGCTTGCATCGCGAGCTAAGTCGCTCGGATCGTGAAGTAAATTATTTGGCAGTACTGCCGCTTTGGTCAGGTCGTACCAAAGCTGTAAGAATTCGCTAACGGTGCTTCGGTATTCGTCGTTTAACGCCTCAAGGCTTTGTTTGCTCACCATCTCCGGTAAGCCACCGTGAACAAAAGCGATATCATTGACGACAACGACGGCTGGCATCGACAATATCCATTTACCGTAATGCCCTTTGGCAGAGAAGGCAGCACGGTGCGCGAAAAAACCATCGGGAAATTGTTTGTCGAAGCTGTCGCGATCCGTGCTTTCAGCCATGTCCAGGTGCGATCGCAGATTTACGAAATTCGTGTAAGCTTGATCTCGCATCGCGTGGGTTTCGTCGGTAGAAAAAGCTAAATACTCGGCATCGGATACGTAACGAAGATCACCAATTACATTCATCAACTCGTGATTGCCGGCAACGACGTGTACACGACCACCGGCTGCATCGGCTTCGTGCTGCAAGCGGATCAAAATGTCCATAACTGCGCGAGATTGCGAGCCGCGATCCAACAAGTCACCAAGACTAACCAGATGATTCGTGCCGCCGGCCCATTTGAGGTCTTCGTCGATAAGATCCGTCGCATGTAGCAATTCGACGAAGGCTGGATAGGCACCATGAATATCAGCAATGGCAACGACTCTATCAACGCCATCCCATCGCCATTGATCAGCATTTACCGCCTGCATGCATACAAACGGCAGGCAAATAAGCGCGATGGCTACACAGGGTTTCAGTTTAATTGGGAGAAACATATTTTTGGCCGCGGCACTGCGAAAACACTTTGCGCTGCAAACTTTGTGGATTGTCAATTGTCTCGAAAAAGGCGCGGATATATCTTAATGTTTTCCGCTTCATGCTTGCGTTCAATTCGGCTGAGTCCTCGTAAACGGCGTTAACTTCCAGTTGTTTCGATTGAACGTGCTTTACTACTTGATCCCATACATCTGGCGGTACACAACGCCCGCGATATTTTCTGGTGCGGACGGTACGAATGCGCATATTGCGCTGCGGGCGCGCATACGGTGCGTTGACAAGCCCGGAGAAATCGAAATCGTAAGGAATTGGTATTAGGTTGTTGCTGGCGTCGTCGGATCCAACGATGTCAATGTTGTGACAACACGGTGCGTCCGGTTGCCCGCGGAGAAGTGAATAATCATTGTTGGCAATGAGTAGCTGAAAAATCTCAACAAGCGCCATCGAGTATTTGTCTAACTGCACCGAATTAACTTTCGGCAAACGAGCACGCTGCATGCTCAGGCGGCGCGCCATCTCGTCAGTATCCTCGATTAGGAATGCTAGGTGTGACCATAGCTTTAAGGATTGGCGCTCATCCACGTAGTTCAGCTTTAGTAGTCGAGTGCGCAGGCTGTGCTCGGTCAGTACTTCTAATGTTCGATAAGCAAGATATTCGAGTATCAGTCGCTGTTGATGATTCTTGCCATAGGCGCAGGGGGAAACAAGTTTCAGCTTATTCTGGCCAGCAAAGACGGAGTCGCCGACTTCAGATTTCTTGAAATTCAACTGTAATGGCGGCAAATCGCAATTAAGCCGGCGAAAATTTCCACGGGCGCGAATCGATACCGCTAACGGTTGGGGCTTTCCAGCGTCGTCTAGGTATTCCCAACGACCGCGCAAGAAGTCCCTATCTTCCTGCTCTTTTTGTCCATACGCTACGGAAAGCGGCGCCGTTAGCGTTGCCTGCAATATCGTATCGTCGAGAAAAAGTGGCTGGTCCTTTGCGTAGCAGGCTAAATCTGGCGAGGAGCAGAATATTGCCACGACCAACGTTGCGATGCGCTTCATCATTTAAGGAATTTAGCCGCATAACTCCGAGTTTGCAAAGCTGCCGTCGACGGCTGCAGTTGTTGATTTGTTGTCTAAAGGGCGCATTCTGACGTTTGTGAGTCCTGGTGCGGCGGCATAGCGAGCGCGCAGCGGCGTGAATTTTCAAGCGTAATTCAATATTTCCAAAAATAAGTCTGGCGAATTGCTAATCGTGTTGGTTACTCTCCGCGATTCGGCCCAGGTAGTCATAAATCACCCTCTCTGCCACAGACATCACTCGAGTGACGATTTTGAGGAAGCAAGATGCACTCCAAAAACCACGACCATAGCGAATTCTCACTGTCTGATCTTCAGCGAGCTATAGATGGAAAAACAAAGCCAGTAGGGTCGCTAGGACGTATCGAGGAGCTCGCCTTCCAAATTGGGGCGGTGCAAGAAACGACAACGCCAAGAATGCAGCAATGTCAGCTCACCATCATCGCTGCCGATCATGGGGTGGCGAGGTCTGGTGTGTCGGCCTACCCGCAGGAGGTAACTGCGCAGATGGTGCTGAATTTCTTGGCAGGAGGTGCTGCCGCAAATAGTTTTGCTGATACTTTAGGCGTTGATGTGCGTGTGGTTGACGCTGGTGTCGCTGGAGATGCCATTCAACACTCTGACCTCATTAGTCGACGGATTGGTGCCGGTACTGAGAATTTTGCTAAGACTTCCGCGATGTCCAGCAGTCAGCGTGAACTAGCACTGAACTATGGCCGCGAATTGCCCAGTTCGGACAACCTTGACGCTGTCTGTTTCGGAGAAATGGGTATTGGCAATACGTCTGCAGCGACGATGATCGGGCACAAGCTGCTGGGCCTACCGATCAGAGACCTTGTTGGTAGGGGCACTGGTTTGGATGATGCAGGATTGGCAAATAAATCTGCTTTGTTAAACACAGCAGCCAACAGGGTACCGGGAGTCTTGAGCGTTGACGAAGTACTTACGGAGTACGGGGGCTTCGAAATCGTAATTATGGTCGGTGCGATGCTGCAAGCTGCGACAGATGGAAAACTGATTGTCGTCGACGGTTTCATTGCGTCTGCGGCAGCGGCGGCAGCCATCGCATACGAACCGGCGAGTAAAACAAATATGGTATTCGCTCATTTTTCTGCGGAGGCCGGTCACCGGTATGTCGTTGACGCGCTGGGCGTCCGCCCTTTGCTGAATCTCGGTCTCCGATTGGGTGAAGGAACCGGTGCATTGCTCGCGTGGCCGTTGCTGCAGTGTGCGGCGGCTATGCTGTGCGATATGGCCAGTTTTGAAAGTGCTGGGGTGAGTGGGCCCGCATGATTCTTAGAGTAAAGGAAGAGCTTTATACTTTTTTGTTGGCGATTCAGTTTCTAACGCGGCTGCCGATCGATTCGAGCAATATCTATTCCGAAACTCGAGCGGCGGCAGGCCCGCGGTATTACGCAGTCGTCGGGCTTGCGATCGGCGGTGTTGCTGCCAGCATATTTTGGTTCGCTGCCCAGTATTTCGGCGCGTTGTTAGCAGCATTGCTAAGCACTGCAGGTACGCTGTTGCTAACAGGCGCGTTTCACGAGGACGGACTCGCCGATACTTTCGACGGTGTTGGTGGCGCCACAGATCGGCAACGTACGTTAGAAATCATGAAAGACAGCCGGATTGGCGTTTACGGCGCGGCATCATTGATGATGATGCTGTCGCTGAAGATAGCGGCAATCGCAAAACTTCAGCCGGAAGTCGCGGCAATTGCGTTAGTTGCGGCACATTGCCTCAGCCGCGTGTCTAGCGTTGTTGTTATTGCAACTAGCCGCTATGTTCGCGACTCAGGGGCAGGCAAGGCCACGGCAGACGGTGTAGATTCCGTCAGCTTGTTCGTTGCAGCGTTAACCGGCGTAGCTTGTCTTTTTGGCGTATACATTGGAATATCATCGGCTGCGGCATTTTTTATATTTGGCGCGCTGATTGTGGGCCACCTGCTGAGCCGTGGCATATTCGAACGCAGAATCGGCGGATATACCGGTGATTGTCTCGGTGCTACGCAACAAGTTACCGAGGTGGCGATTTACCTGGCTCTACTGCTTTGACAATTACACTCGTAAGACACACTCGACCGAATATTGCAGCAGACATTTGTTATGGCAGTAGCGATGTTGGATTAGACGCTTCCTTTGAATCGGATGCTCGGGATCTCATCGCTGAGCTTCGGCAACCGCAGCAGCTGATCACAAGCCCCTTGACAAGATGCAGGCGTCTTGCCGATTTAATCGGCGGCACCTTCGGTGTTGACGTGTATATCGACAGTCGCGTTCGGGAGATGGATTTCGGTTCTTGGGAAGGCATTCCTTGGTCCGAAATTCCGCGCAGCGAACTCGATGCTTGGGCGAATGATTTCTTACATGGGCGACCCCATGGTGGTGAGAGTGTTGCGATGCTGAAAAAAAGGGCAAATCAAGCGCTCCTGGAATATGCTGATAGTGATCAACATACTGTCATCGTGACGCACGCAGGCGTGATTCGATTGGCTTTGGCTACCGACGATACTGCTGATGGCTGGAGCAACTCAGTGGACTTTGGCGGCCTGGTTCGCTATTGATGAGTGACTTGCAACAGATTGTTTAAAAGGGAATCGGCAATGTCGAGCACGGAAATTCATAAGAAAAAAATGCAAGCGCAGCAAACTAAGCACCGCAAGAAGGTGCGCGACGCTGTGGACCCTGAGCGTGCATTGGTGCTCGTGCACACCGGAAATGGCAAGGGCAAGTCGAGCTCCGCGTTTGGCGTTATAGCGAGGGCATTGGGCTGGGGAAAAAAAGTGGCAGTGGTGCAGTTTATTAAGGGTAAATGGATCACTGGTGAGCGACAGTTTTTCACTAAGCTGACTGAGCCGGTCACTTGGCTTACCATGGGTGATGGCTTTACCTGGGATACGCAGGATCGCGATCAAGATACCCTCGCGGCAGTTGCCGCATTTGAGAAGGCGGCGGAAATGATGTGTAGTGGCGACTTCGATCTCGTCGTCTTGGATGAAATCAATATCGCGCTTCGCTACGATTATTTGAATGTCGACGACGTAATTAATGGGCTGAAAGCCCGTGCCGATCATACAAGTGTAATTCTGACAGGTCGCGATGCCAAGCCGGAGCTGATGGATTATGCGGATCTTGTAAGTGAAATGGTCGAACAGAAACATCCATACCAATCAGGGATCAAAGCACAGCGCGGAATCGACTTTTAGGTCGCATCCAGAAATTGACACATCGCAGTGGGTCGTCTAACGTTCTGCGCTAGATGGTGCTCCGCATTTTGGAGCTAAGAGGGAATCCGGTGAAAATCCGGAGTTGTACCCGCAACTGTAAGCTGGGAGTTGTTGGCCAGTCGTGCCACTAGGACATCGGGTCCTGGGAAGGCGGTCATTAACGAAGATCAGCGAGCCAGGAAACCTGCCATCGCGTCGTTCGTCCAAGGTCGGGTTAACCTTCAGGGCCGGAATCTATATTCCCGTGTAGCGACACATAGTCGGCCCGTATTCGTACATTTATTGCGTGCCGAATTTTGTTGTTAAGCATGCACCCTGCAATAAATTGCGGTGCGTTCGGGAGTCCTAATATGCCCAAAAAAGTATTGTGCGTTTTGTGCAGCGCTTTGCTGTCGCTGCAATCGTTTGCGGACGATAGCGATGGCACGTCGATTACTGTGCACTACGGAAGAGACAATGTTGTGGTTTACGGTGTACGCATAGATCAACCACTAACCGAAACAGGATCGAGCGTAAGTATCATTTCTGCCGACGTCATCGAATCGTTCGGTGTCGATTATGCAGTAGACGCAATAGCGACGGCGCCGGGTGTCACGATCAATCAAAATGGTGCTTTCGGCGGATCGGCCGCAGTACGTATTCGAGGAGCGTCGAGTGAACAGACGTTGGTCATTATTGATGGCGTGGTTGCCAACGATCCAACCTCGCCCGGCGGTGGCTTCAATTTTGCGCGCCTAGACGTGACGAACATAGAGCGCATCGAAGTTCTTAAAGGCGCTCAGTCAACGCTGTGGGGAACCGATGCGATTGGTGGTGTCGTGAATATCATTACGAAACGACCCGAGGAAGGTGTCGCGGGAAATGTTTTCGCACAGGGCGGGTCGTATGGTTCATTTAGAGGGGGCGCCGACCTGAGCGGCGCTACTGATCGTTATGATTTTCGACTGTCTGGTACGCTCCATTCTGCAGACGGAATTTCAAAAGCCGATGAGGATAATGGTAATAGCGAACAGGACGAATTCGAGTCCAACGTTATAGCAGCGCGCGGCGCACTAAACCTACCTGCTGAAGGGCGCCTCGAAGCGTCATTGTTGTGGACCGATGCTGAAGCGGAATTCGATAGCTTCTCATTCGGTGATCAGGGCAATTTGGCGGACGGCGATGAGCTAAGTGCAACAGAGGAATTGACCGCGAATCTGTCGCTCAACTTGCCGTTGTTTGACGGAAAATTTGAAAATATGTTTCTCGTCGGGTATTCGGACATTGAGCGCAATAACTTTTCGAATGGGCAGCCGAGTTTTTCGAGCGAGGGCGATCGGAAAACGTTTCGCTATCAAGGAACCGTGTCATTCAACGAAAGCAATCGCCTAGCGTTTGGTGCCGAGCGTGAAGACAGTGAGGCGAACGGTGATGAAACTTCAATCGATGGTGTATTTGCGCTCTACGAGTTCAAACCAAGCGATGTCTTGACGGTTACTGCCGGTGTTCGGCGTGACGACCATGAACGCTATGGTGGCGAAACGACGAGTCGACTGGCGATGGCATATAATCCGCACGAGCAAATTACGTTGAGTGCGAGTTGGGGCGAGGGATTTAAGGCACCGACAATTTTCCAGACGACGTTTTTTTGCTGCGGCGCAACTACTGCAAATGCAGATTTACGACCGGAAACCTCTGAGGCTTTCGACGTAGGATTGGTGCTGCGTAGCAACGGTGGCCGGGCCGAGATTGGCGTTACCTATTTTGACCAAGACACGACCGACCTAATTGATTTCTCATTCGCTATTGGCGGATATCAGAATATTTCGCGAGCACTGTCGTCGGGATTCGAATTATATGGCGAATACCAGTTCAGCGATTGGCTCGAGGTTGGTTTGAGCTACGCGTACATTGACGCAGAAGATGGCTTTGGCGAGAAGCTGTCGCGTGTCCCGGAACATTCAGGGGACGTAACATTTTTTGTCGATCCTGAAGGACCATGGTCCGGTAATGTGTTGATTCGGCATAATGGAGAGGAGCAAGACCCGAATGGCCTAGTCGATTCGTGGACGAGAATTGACGTTTCCGGTCGTTATGCACTCAGCGATACGGTTGAAATCTATGCTCGTATTGAGAACCTGTTTGACGAGGAGTATCAGCAAATCCTCGGTTACGGGACGCCGGATCTCTCCGGGATAGTAGGTATTCGACTCGGTTTTTGAGCTAGCGTTAGTATCGCAATGAAAAGAGTTACCTCCAGTGCAGCGTTGTTCGCGCTCTGCGTGTCTTGTGCAGCTGCTGGTCCGCTCAATAGTAGCCCGAATCGAGTTGTTAGCTTGGATTTTTGCGCCGATCAATTCGTATTGAAGTTGCTCGACCGCGTGCAAATCCTCGCGGTATCGCCAGACGCTGAAAAAGATTTCTCGTACATGCGACGCGAGGCGGCCGGTGTGCCGTCAGTACGGCCAATCGCTGAAGATGTGCTGGTAATAGGACCTGATCTTATCGTCCGCTCTTATGGAGGTGGGCCTCATGCTGCAGCGTTTTTCGAACGTGCAGGTGTTCCGGTGTTACAAGTTCCATTCGCGAACGATCTGCAGGGAATTCGCAATGCAATTAATACGGTCGCTGCTCGTCTAGATAAGACTGCCGAAGGCAACGCTGTTGTCGAGGAAATGAATCGGCGTTTGGCTGCAATTCAACAAGGTAATGAGAACAAGAATGTTTTGTACATGACGCCGACAGGTGTCACTAGCGGGCCGGACACCTTGGTACACGAAATGTTGCTAGCCGCAGGCTTGACAAACTTTCAGAAATCCACGGGTTGGCGCTCTCTGCCCCTAGAGCGACTGGCCTACGAGCAGCCGGATGTTGTCGCAGCAGCATTTTTTGACCTTAAGACCAATCATCCATCGGTCTGGAGTGCGATGCGTCATCCCGTCGCTCAACGTCAGCTTAGCGAACGACCAACTGTCTTGCTTCAGGGTGCCTGGACTGCTTGCGGTGCCTGGTTCTTGATGGATGCCATTGAGGCACTGTCGAAGGCCGCAAATCAATGACAGCGAGTCGACTGACGTTTTTTTTGGTCGTAGCTAGCATCATTGCGCTTGCTGCCGCGGCGACCCTTGGGTCGACGCCCATGGAATTCTCGCGTGTAGTTGCTGCAATATTCGGTAGATCGAGCGCCGGTGACATGATTGTCGTTTGGGAGATCCGGCTGCCGCGTGCCTTAGCTGCATTCGTTGTAGGCGCGGCGCTGGGCGCAAGCGGCGCAGCTTTGCAAGGTTTGTTGCGCAATCCGTTGGCGGAACCCGGCGTGCTTGGTGTCACTGCCACGGCATCCCTTGCCGCGACTTTTACGCTGTACTATGGCGTCGCATCTACTTGGCCGTACACCCTCCCGGTCTCGTCAATTGCAGGTGCCTTAGCCGCCACAGCATTATTGGCGGCTGCTGCCATGCGAATTCAATCTGTGGTTACCTTGATCTTGCTCGGCGTGGGATTGTCGAGTTTCGCTGCGGCGGCAATGTCCTTATTGCTAAACCTGGCGCCTAATCCATTTTCTTTGTCGGATATGATCAATTGGTTGCTCGGTTCCGTTGCCAACCGCAGTTTTGAAGACCTAAAAATCACAGCGCCGTTTATTGCTGCTGGCATCGCCATACTTTATTTATCGAGACGAGGACTATCCGCGCTGACACTGGGTGAAGAAGCCGCCAGCGGCGTCGGGCTCAATCTTCGCCGGCAACGAATTGCTGTTGTACTCGGTGCCGGTCTTGCGACAGGCGCTGCAGTGGCGTTGGCCGGCGCGATTGGTTTTGTGGGTATCGTTGCGCCACATATTGTGCGGCCATTTGTGAATCATGATCCGGCGCGCAGCCTGGTCCCGTCCGCGCTTCTGGCGGGTCTTATATTGGTTGTAGCCGACATTGGTGTCCGCTTGTTGCCGACCAATGCGGAGTTGAAGTTGGGCGTCGTGGCCGCACTCATCGGTGCGCCGGCTTTTGTCTGGATTGCCATTCAACGGCGTGCAATTCATGACTGAACTGACTGCTACGGGTCTCTCCGTCAATGTCGACAATGTGGCGTTGCTGTCGGGCGCAACTTTGTCGCTTGGCAGTGGAGAGCTCGTGGCAATCCTCGGTCCGAACGGCGCGGGCAAGACAACGTTGTTGCGCGCGTTGCTGGGGTTGACACCGATGGTCAGCGGAAAATCCGTTGTTGATGGTGAAAACATAGCCGATTTGTCGCCGATGCAGCGCGCTCGGCGTATTTCCTATTTACCACAGCAACGTCCGCTGGCTTGGCCGAATAGTGTCAGAGATGTTGTCTCGCTTGGGCGCTTCGCACATGGAGCAGCGCTGGGCCGCTTGGGTAACGTTGACGCTCACGCGGTAGATGATGCGATCGAAGCATGTAATTTGGTGGCTCTAGCGAACAGACGTACCGACAATCTTTCTGGTGGTGAATTGGCGCGCGTACATTTTGCGCGCGCGCTCGCTGCGCAAACGCCACTGCTTGTCGCCGATGAACCCGTTGCCGCTTTGGATCCACGGCATCAGTTGAGTATTTCAGACTTGATACGGCGCTACGTTGACGGCGGTGGCGGCGCATTGGTTGTATTGCATGAGGTTTCTTTGGCAGCGCGTTTCGCTGATCGACTTTTATGGATGCGCGACGGGCGGATTGTCGCTGATGGCTCACCGAAAGACACGCTAACGGCGGAACGAATGCGTGATATCTACGGTGTCGATGCTCGGGTCGAATTGGACAACGAGGGATTCGACGTGAGGATCAAGAGCGCACTGTGACAGCACGTGCTCTCATGATTCAGGGCACCGGCTCCGATGTTGGAAAATCTGTCATCGTTGCGGGCCTATGCCGCATTGCGAAGCGGCGAAATATCAGCGTCGCACCATTTAAGCCGCAAAACATGTCGAACAACGCTGCTGCTTGCGCTGATGGCGGAGAGATTGGCCGTGCGCAGGCGTTGCAAGCGATGGCAGCGGGCTTGCCACCGCAAGTTGACTTTAATCCAGTTTTGCTTAAGCCGCAGACCGATAAGATTGCCCAAGTAGTGGTTCACGGCCATGCTCGTTCGGCGCTTAGCGCCGCAAAATATATGGGCAGCCGAGATTCACTTTTGCCGTCTGTTTTGGAGAGTTTCGACAGGTTGACCACCCGTTACGATTTGATCGTTGTCGAAGGTGCCGGGAGTCCAGCTGAAACAAACTTGCGCGAGCGGGACATCGCGAATATGGGATTTGCACGCGCAGCCGGTGTGCCAGTCTGTCTTATTGGTGATATCGAACGTGGCGGCGTTATTGCCAGTGTCGTTGGTACGCATGTTGTTATCGATCCTGACGATGCAGCCATGATTCGTGGCTTCGCGATCAATAAATTTCGCGGTGACGTGTCTTTGTTCGATGACGGAGTCAAAACGATAGAACGCGCGACAGGCTGGCGGAACTACGGCGTCATTCCGTGGCTGACGGCAACATCGCAGCTACCGGCCGAAGATGCCGTCAACGTAACGTCTATGCCAGCATCCGTTGGACGCCCGCTACGGGTGGCCGCGCCCATGTTGTCACGGATGGCGAATTTTGACGATGCCGACCCACTTAAGATGGAGCCAGAAGTTGACTTTCAATTTGTGCCTCCCGGAAAGGCGCTACCCACCGATGTCGACCTTATTATTCTATTCGGTAGCAAATCGACGTTGGGAGATTTGCAGTTTATGCGCGAGCAAGGTTGGGATCATGACATCATCGCGCACAACCGCAACAACGGCCGTGTATTGGGAATATGCGGTGGCTACCAGATGTTAGGCAAGAAAATCACTGACATTGCGGGAATCGATGACACTGCTGGCGAGGCGGAAGGCCTAGGTCTGTTGGATGTTGAGACAGTGATGTCTTCAACGAAATCGGTTCGACCGGTTGCCGGCGTTTGCGCAAGTACCGGCGCAGAGGTCAATGGTTACGAAATTCATGTCGGTGAGACGACTGGAGCAGACTGCGCGCGCCCGCTATTGGAAATTGCCGGGCATCCGGAAGGGGCGCGTAGCGCAGACGGGCGCGTTGAAGGAACGTATGTGCATGGATTGCTCAACAGCGATGCATATCGGCAGCGCTTTCTGCGGCGACAAGGCAAGGGATTCCACACCGCGGTAAATTATTCAGCTGCGGTGGAACGTGCCCTAGATTCACTTGCCGATGGTTTGGAGGCTGCGTTGGATATCGATCTACTACTTGGATCGTCGCGGCCCATCGGTTGGCACCCGGATGACGAATGACAGCCGCACTATTATTGTTGCTTGCACTGCTGACGGAAATTGCCGTCGGATGGCCACACTGGTTATTTACGCGTATCCGACATCCTGTCGTTTGGATTGGTGCTTTGATCAACGTGCTGGAGCGTACGCTCAATCGAAAATCCGCATCTAACGCAGCCAAATATTGCTCTGGGATGTTGACGGGAATAATTGTGGTTACAATTGTCACCACAATAGCGCATTGGATCTCGAAAGCACTACCGAATGTAAGGTGGGCTTTTGTGTTAGAGATTGCGATTGCCGCTAGCCTGATTGCCGCACGTAGTTTGTATGTCCATGTCGCGGCCGTTCAAAAGCCATTAGGCGAGGGAGACGTTTCGGTTGCCCGTGCTGCCGTCAAACACATTGTCGGTCGTGACGCTTCTCTGCTCGATGCGCCCGCCGTAGGCCGGGCAAGTCTGGAAAGTCTGGCGGAAAATGCGTCTGACGGCGTTATCGCGCCGCTATTCTGGGGCGCGATCTTAGGCTTGCCCGGCATCGCTGCTTACAAAGCCATCAACACACTGGATTCAATGATCGGACATAGAACTGAGCGCTACCTTTGGTTTGGAAGATTCAGCGCTCGATTGGATGATTTGGTTAACTTAATTCCAGCGCGTGTTACCGCATTGATGATTGTGCTGGTCAGCGGCAAGCGTTCGAATGTTGTGGCGCTCATTAATGGCGCTCGCTCGCATCGTTCGCCCAATGCCGGCTGGCCGGAAAGTGCGCTGGCTTTTTCATTGGGCGTGCGATTATCGGGGCCACGACGTTATGGTGATGTCGATTTGAACGAACCATGGATCAATGCGCAAGCACGCGACCCGGATGCGAATTCGCTGGCAGAAGCGCTGCACCTGTATATCCGTGTCGTTGGGCTTGCGGTGGCAATACTGGCCACGATCGCCGCATTGCAATACTTTTAGGCGCCCAATGTCCGATTCACTTTCGCTAGCCTTTTAGGCGCAGAGGCAGTCCCGCGGCAATAAATTCAACGCAGTCGCAGGCTCGTGCTAATTCTTGATTCAATCGGCCTTGCAGGTCGCGAAATTCCCGGCCAAGCTTCGTTTCCGGCACGATACCCAATCCAACCTCGTTGGACACAATAAATAATGGGGCGGTTGAAGTCGTAATCGTCGTGACGAATTGGCCCGTCTCGGCGTCAATATCTCGGCCCGCGTGCAGGAGGTTCGAGAGCCAAAGTGTCATGCAGTCAACAACGATGGCGCAATCACGCTCGCAAAATCGCTCGATAGCTGCACACAGTTCCAACGGCGACTCGGCAGTTTCCCATGATGCGTTGCGCTCGCACTGATGACGGCGAATTCGCTCGGTCATTTCCGCGTCCAGGGCTTCCGCAGTCGCTACGAAAACTCTTTGGGACCTGGCCGTCTCGGCTAGTGCGTGCGCGAGGCGGCTTTTGCCGGATCTCGCACCGCCAAGAATGAGTGTTGTTGTGTGACAGTTGGAATTCGAGGTCATCAGCTATTATAGCGGGGCAGCCCCCGCGGATCTAACGACACTGGCGCTGCCAGCGACGACCAAATAAATCGTCTGCAACAGTGAAATGGTCAAGCACGTTCGGTAGTAACTTGATAGATTTCGCTATCGGTCGAAACAACCACAGGACATCTCATGAAGTACCGTCATTTGGGCAAAGCCGGCCTACAGGTCAGCGAGTTATCGTTCGGCTCCTGGGTTACGTTTCACAATCAGGCGCCGGTCAAAAGCGCGCGTGAGATGATGGCTGCTGCCTACGATGCAGGCGTAAATTTCTTCGATAATGCCGAGATTTATGCACAAGGTAAGTCAGAGGAGGTGATGGGCGCAGCCTTGAGTCAGTTAGCTTGGCCACGCGGCAGCTATCTGGTGTCGACAAAACTGTATTGGGGTCTAGGCAACGGGCCCAATCAACAGAATACGCTGAATCGAAAGTATCTGATCGAAGGCATTAACAGCTCGCTCAAGCGGCTGGAATTGGATTATGTCGACCTGTTGTATTGTCACCGGTCCGATCCTACAACGCCTATCGAGGAAACGGTTTGGGCGATGCACAACATCATCGAACAAGGTAAAGCGCTGTATTGGGGTACATCCGAATGGTCGGCAGCGGAGATTATTTCTGCAATCGAGATTGCAGAACGTCACCATCTACATAAGCCAATCGTTGAGCAGCCAGTATTTAATCTTTTCGATAGACATCGTTTTTCTGAGGAATATCAGCGTATGTATCGGGAATACGGTTATGGCTCCACGACTTGGAGCCCATTGGCGTCTGGTTTTCTGACCGGCAAGTACAAAGACGGTATCCCGAAGGACAGCCGCGCAACGCGTGAGGAAATGACTTGGCTGCACGCAGATATCGAAAACGCCAGCAAAATCGCCAAGGTGAATGCTTTGCAGCCTCTTGCAGATGACATGGGTGCGACGCTTGGGCAGTTTGCGCTTGCATGGTGTTTGCAGAACCCTTATGTGAGCTCCGTGATTACGGGTGCGAGTCGGTTGGAGCAAGTTCACGACAATATGCGCGCGACTGAATTTGTCGATAAATTTACTCCGGAGGTTATGCGAAAAATCGATGAGATATTTGAAATCCGCCAAGTTGAACTCTAGATCAGCAATTGAGAGTAGATTCGGCGCAACACCTTAGCGCAGACGGATTCGCGCTGTGCGCGAACAAATGTGATGGATGTGGAAAGATGCTTGGAATTATCATCGTATGCGTTACCAGATAAAAACATCGATAGTGACCTTGCGCAAATTACCGATTTGATTCAGCGTCTGGTGCTCCGCGAGCGGAAAATTCAGATGGTAATTCGAGAGTTACGAGCGTTTACTTCGGATGGTTGCTAACGTCGCATTACAGGTGTCAGTCGAAAAAGCGACCCGGCAATACGTTTGCCAAATCAATGCCTAACGCTGCCGCGACATTCTCGCCTTCATTCTGCTGTGCAAGTGCGGCACCGAGTTTTGCCATAGCTGGCGCTGCCTGAATACCGAACCCGCCCTGACCGGCAAACCAAAAAAATCCGCTGGCATCAGTGCTGAAACCGATAACCGGAAGACGGTCTGGAGCAAACGTTCGCAGCCCAGCCCATCGGTGGTTAATTTTCTTGACCTGCAAATTGGTGTGCTGTTCAATGTTGTACGCTGCCGTCGCGACGTCTAAATCGTCCGGCAATGCATCGCCGGGAAGCGAAAGTGTCTCGTCTGCAGGCGATCCAATAAACTGGTCGATTTCAGGTACGAAGTAAAAGCCACGGCCAATATTGCCTAGCAGGGGCCAAGTAGAAGTATCCTCATTTTCGGGTCCATCGAATGTGATCATCGTCCGTTTCAAAGGCTCGAATCCAATGGCTTGGATGCCGGCCAGTTCTGCGATCTCGTCAACCCATGCACCTGCCGCATTTACGATTGTTTGTGTTCGAATTTCTTTATCGCCGATTTGCATATGCCACACGCCAGCGATTCGCTGAATGCTTTCAAGTTGGCAATTCAGCGTGGTCATACCTCCGCGCGACCGTAAACCTTTTAGGTATCCTTGAAGTAGACGTTCGACGTCGATTCTTTTCGCTTGCGGCTCAAACAACCCGCCTTCAATCGTATCGGGTCCGGTTTTTACAATAGGGACTAATTGCTTAATCTCTTCGGCAACCAGCAGTCGGGTCTCAATGCCAAATGACATCGCTTGCTCAAACGCCGACTGCAACGATGCTTGCTCTGATGCGTTGCCGGTTATGATGCATCCACAGTCGGTTACCAAAGGCGCTTCTGTAAAAGCGGCAGGTGGATTGTGCAAAAAACTCAGGCTGCCGCGAGTTAGTGAAAAAATAGTCTGATTGTGAAGTAACTCAATGTAAGTTGCCGCTGAGCTTCCCGTTGTGTGAAATCCGTAGCTCGCTTCGCGTTCGAGCAGTAAGACACGCGCTGATTCGCTCAACTCGTATCCTATTGAAGCGCCGGCGATGCCGCCGCCAATGACGACATAATCGTATTCGATTGTTGAGCCCACGATTCCGCGGTCCTTGCCTTGCGGATTCATTCAGGATAAGTCGTTTCGGAGGGTCGTTTTCTAAGCGGGTAAAACGTATTTCTGGCGTTTTCCAGCGCGTCTTGCAATTCTTTTACGATGATTGGGTGACGGTCTGCGTAACTATAAGCTTCGCCGTCAATTCCGTTGGCGTCGAAAAGCAGCGGATAGTCTGTATCGAAGCCGGGAAGTTGATCGAATTTTTCGAATGCGCCGAGACTTCCCGTGTAATAAGCATGGGTAACAAGCTTCCAGTCGGGAGAGCGGACACCGACAATGTTCTCATTGTTAAAGTAGTAAATGTACTCATGTACCGCTGCACTTGTATTCTGAAAAACTGGCAGTAGGCTTGCACCGTCGAGTGTTTTGGCCGCCGGTTTTAGGTTAACTATTTTGGCAATAGTGGGCAGCAGATCGAGGTTGCTGACAACGGAATCTGTGACCTGTCCAGAATGAATTGCCGCAGGCCACGACGCGACAAAGGGAACCCGGTAACCGCCTTCCCATGAATTGCCCTTGCCGCCACGCAATCCAGCCGTACTGCCCTCAAAGAATGGTCCGTTGTCGCTGGTAAAAACGATGAATGTATTTTCGAGCAACCCGCTACTATCCAGGGCATCAACGATTTGCCCTACGCTCCAATCCAATTCCTCTACCGTGTCGCCGTAAAGTCCAGCATCGGACTTGCCATGAAAATCTTCGGATGCAAACAAAGGAATGTGTGGAAATGTGTGTGACATGAATAACAGAAACGGCGCTTCGGCGTTTGCTGAAATGAAGTCAATTGCTTTTTCCGTGTAACGTTTGGTCAAGGTCGACTGTATGACGGGTTTCTCTATTTCAGATTTATTGTTGTACAACACGAAGTCGGGCATGTCGTTGCTATGTAGAACCCCGTAAAACTGTTCGAAACCATGCCGAAGCGGAAAGTGCTGTGGTTGATTGCCGAGATGCCACTTGCCGATCAGCATAGTCCGATAGTCTGCGCGTTGTACCAATTCAGCGATCGTTTCTTCGCTGTCAGGCAGGCCGTTGGTTGATTTTGCGGTAACGACTTTCCAAGCAAGCCCGGACCGAATTGCGTAGCGACCCGTCAACAAACCCGCGCGTGAGGGCGAACATACGTTTGCGCTGGCATATGCTTCGGCAAAACGCATACCGTTCGCCGCGAGTTCGTCAATATTGGGCGTTTTAATTCTTGTGGCGCCGTAGACGCCGATGTCGCCAAAACCTAAGTCATCGGCGAGAATGACGACAATGTTCGGTTTATGGTGCTTTCTGCGAGAGTCGGCATCGCTAGGTGACGCTAGATAAAGCATTGCCACGAGCAGCCCAGTCAGTGCGAACACTTGCTGCCATCGAATATTCGGCAACAAGCTTGCTGTAGAACTGCCCCAATAAGACACAGAGATAATCAATTGCCCAGCCTCGCAAGATACAGAGTGTGGAAGTATACAGGCGACGGTTAGTTCTTGTTTTGCCAGGCAAGCTAAAATAGGATTCGAGTATCGCCGTGTGATCTACACAACCGACCTATGAACCATAAATTTTCAGTCGCGCCAATGATGGATTGGACCGACAGACATTGCCGATACTTTATGCGTATTTTGAGCCCGAGTGTAGGCTTATATACAGAAATGGTCACAGCGGCCGCGCTAGTGCACGGGGATGCCGATCGGTTGCTCAAATATCACGCAAGCGAACATCCGATAGCGTTGCAAATTGGCGGTAGCGATCCGCTACAAATGGCAACGGCCGCAAAGTTGGGGTGTGACGTCGGCTATGACGAAATCAATATTAATGTGGGCTGTCCAAGCGATAGGGTTCAAAGCGGCGCTTTCGGTGCGTGTTTAATGTCGCGGCCGGCGCTTGTCGCCGAGTGTTTTTCGGCCATGCAGTCTGTGTCGAATGCCCCAGTGACTGTCAAGACACGAATCGGTATCGACGATTTGGATCGCTATGATTTTCTGCGTGACTTTGTACAGATAGTGTCTGCGGCGGGATGTAAGACGTTTATGATCCATGCACGCATCGCGCTTCTTGCCGGACTCAGCCCGAAGGAAAACAGGACAGTGCCGCCATTGAATTACGATCGGGTGTATCGACTAAAACAAGAGTTTCCGCAACTCGAAATTGTGCTGAATGGCGGTATTCACTCGGTTGCTCAGGCCGCGGAAAATTTGCAACGTGTCGATGGTGTGATGATCGGACGGCAGGCCTATCAAAATCCATGGCTGCTTGCGGAACTGGAGCAGGCGTTTGTAGTCCCATCTGAATCGTTGGTTACTGACCGACATGCTGTCGTGCGCCGAATGCTCCCCTATGTCGAGAGCGAATTGCTTAGCGGCGTTCGCTTACATCAAATCACACGTCACATGTTGGGGCTGTACGCTGGCCAACCTGGTGCTCGTGCTTGGCGTCGTCACCTAAGCGAAAATGCGCATCGAAGCGGGGCGGGTCCGGAGGTTATCGAGGTTGCGCTGAAATTCCCGGCAGCGGCTTAGCAATAAGGCTTGATACTCGGCGACCCAGGCGCAGAGGATTTTGTCGTAGCTTGGTCGCGGCCCTGTGGTTACAATATCCGCTTGCAGACCCAATGAACGCGTGCGCAGGAGTATAGTCAAGATATGAGTTCGAACGAATCGGCGGTGATAGAAACCGGCCAAACCATGGCAGAGCAGGCGGACAGGCACGAACTCTACGAGTTGTCGGTGCAAAACGTCGAAAATGAGATCGTATTTCTGCAGGATACGTTCAAGCAATTGCGCGGCAGAAACGCGCAGCTGCTACGTGAGGATTTTTGCGGTACGGCGAGTGCATGCTGCGAATGGGTGAAGCAAGGCGATGACTATCAGGCGATAGGCGTCGATATCGACGCCTCGGTACTGGATTGGGGACGGACCAACCGGCTGTCCAAGCTGGATACTACCGAGCGGACCAGGGTCAGCTTGATAGAGTCGGATGTTTTAGAGGCAGAGACGCCAAAAGTCGATCTCTTGTCAGCATTCAATTTCAGTTATTTCACGTTTGACACCCGCGATAGCCTACGGAATTACTTCGAAAAGGCGCACGCTGCCCTGGTTGACGACGGTGTGTTCTTCCTCGATATGTTCGGTGGGCCAGAAGCGCAAGAGGAAACCCGGGAAAAGACCAAGCACAAAAAACATGGCTTTAGTTATGTTTGGCACCAGGAGACATTTCATCCGGTAACGCACTTCATCCGCTGCCACATACACTTCAATTTCCGCGACGGCTCGAAAATGAAAAAGGCCTTTACGTATGAATGGAGGTTGTGGACAGCGCCAGAGATACTCGAGTTGCTTACAGAAGCTGGTTTCTCGAAAGCGACGATCTACTGGGAGGGTTCGGACGAAGATGGTGACGGTAACGGCGAATTTACGCCCGAGGAGAAAGGGGAGGCGGATCTTGCCTGGATAGCGTATATTGTCGCGGAAAAGTAGTTAAAAATTATATAGTTGCCGCACATGGTGAATATCGCCTTTAGGCTGTAGCTGATACCTAATTCTCATAGATTCCGCGCGTTTCCGAGTATCATTGGGGATTCGCTGAACTTACATTGGCATGGTCACGCCTGTCGCTACGTCGCGGCATCTGGCGGCCATGGCGCGATAGAGTTGATATGGTCAAGGATCTAGAAGTCGCAATACTGTTTGCTGATGTTGTTGGCAGCACACAGCTATATGACGAATTCGGCGATACCAAAGCCAGCGAGACGGTTGCGCTCTGCCTCGATGTTATGAAGGACGCGACTCATCAATTCAACGGTACGGTGATCAAGACAATCGGTGACGAGGTCATGTCTACATTTCCGACCGTGGACGAAGCAATGTTTGCTGCCGGGATGATGCAAAAACGCCTTAGCAGCGACGAGGCGCGCGGCGAGGACACGATTCCGGTGTCTATTCGGATCGGCTGTCATTTCGGCCCCGTTGTGCAGGAACAAAACGATATTTTCGGCGCCGCCGTACATACCGCGAATCGTATGACATCGCAGGCAAAAGCGCGGCAGATCATCATATCCGGCACGACTGTTGAGCGGATGAGCGACGAAATTCGCGGTCAGACGCGACAAATCGATGTCGCTACAGTTCGCGGTCGCTTGGATGAAGTTGCATTGTTTGAGTTGATTTGGCAGCCCGACGAAGTCACCAGCATGTTGCCGACGATCGGATGGGAAAACAAAGGTAAAGTCGCCACGCGCATGACGCTGTCGTTTCGTGGAGCTAACGTCGTCATTGACGACAAGAAGAAAAACGCCAATATTGGCCGAGCAGATGATAACGATTTAGTCGTCAAAGGCAATTTGATCTCGCGTATTCATGCCAAGATCGAAATGCGCCGCGGCAAATTCTTTTTGGTCGATCAAAGCACCAACGGCACTTTTTTGCGCAGCGATGCGGGCGAAGAATCGTTTGTTCGGCGCGACAGCACTGAATTGCACGGGTCCGGCATTATTGGTTTGGGCAAGCTAGCGACGCCGGATGCGCCCCTTGCCATCCGCTACGTTACCAAAGAGTAGACGTCCTTCGTCGGCGCGCGTCCTCCATGACCCGCGGATGCTCATTTCTTGCTTATGCAGCTCGCAGCGCTTTGACTACAGTTTCCAGCTCTTCCTGCAACGCTTTCGGCAGTCGGTCGCCGTAACTTTCCAGATATTCAGCAACGCTAGCCATTTCCGCCTGCCACTGCGCGACATCAATTGAAGTCAGCGCATCGATGGCACCGTCCAAAAGATCCAGGTCCGTTATATCGATATCTTTGGAATTCGGCAGCAAACCGATGGGTGTTTCTACTGCCGCAACATTGCTGTCGCAACGATCAATGATCCAGCGGAGTACGCGCAGGTTTTCACCGAAGCCTGGCCACAAGAAATTGCCTTCTTTGTCCTGGCGAAACCAGTTCACATGAAAAATCTTAGGCAGCTTATTCGTGCCGTTATCGAGAGATAGCCAGTGGTTCCAATAATCGGCAAAGTTGTAGCCGCAAAATGGTTTCATGGCCATCGGATCGCGTCGCACAACGCCAACGCTACCGGTTGCGGCGGCCGTCGTTTCAGACGCTACGCCCGCGCCGACAAGCACACCATGGCGCCAACTCTTCGCCTCGTAGACCAGCGGAGCAAGTTCCTTGCGTCTGCCACCAAAAACGATTGCAGAAATTGGCACGCCGTCCGGCGCGTCAGCTAATGAAGAGTAACTTGCATTTTTTCTTGCCGCTACGGTGAATCTCGAATTGGGGTGGGCGGCTTTGCCGTTGGCCGGATCGTATTCTCGACCCTGCCAATCGGTAACGGGTTCGCCTTCCGCTTTGTTTTCCCACCAAGGTTGATTGTCAGCAGTGAGAGCGACGTTAGTAAAAATCGTGTCGCTCGTGATCATGTCGAACGCATTCTTGTTCGTCTTTGCATTGGTTCCTGGGACGACACCAAAATATCCAGCTTCGGGATTGATGGCACGCAACACACCTTCGTCATCCAAGTGCAGCCACGCGATATCGTCACCGAGTGTCCAGATTTTCCATCCGGGTTGCGACGCCGGCGGGATGAGCATTGCCAAATTCGTCTTGCCGCAGGCCGATGGGAATGCGCAGGCTACATAGTGAGTGTCGCCTTCTGGACTCTCCAGGCCGACGATCAACATATGCTCGGCGAGCCAGCCTTCTTGCCGTGCCTGCCAACTGGCAATGCGTAACGCATGGCACTTCTTGCCAAGCAACGCGTTGCCACCGTAGCCAGAGCCGATGCTCTTAATGCTGAGTTCTTCCGGGAAGTGCATGATAAATCTTTTATTTGGATCCAGATCGCTAGTGGAATGCAGGCCTTTAACGAACGTCTTTTCTTGCTCGATTCGTGCGAGGGCTTGACTGCCCATGCGTGTCATCAAGCGCATATTGATCACAACGTACGGGCTATCGGTAATTTCCACACCAAGTCGTGAATAGGGCGAGTCGATGGGACCCATGCAGTACGGAATAATGTACATCGTCCGACCCTGCATCGCGCCGTCAAAAAGCGCGTCGATTTTTTGGTGGGCATCGGTCGGAGCCATCCAATGATTATTTGGACCGGCATCGTCTTCGTTTTCACAGCAAACGAAAGTCAGGTGTTCGACTCTTGCGACGTCGCTGGGGTCCGAGAGGTGCAAATAGCAATTTGGATATTTGTTTTGATTGAGCTCCGAAAGGTCACCCGTTTCCAACATCATCTCAGTAAGTCGTTGGTTTTCCTCCTCACTTCCGTCGCACCAATGGACACTATCGGCCTTGCACAAACTGGCGCTGTCATTTACCCATTGTTGCAGGGCAGCTAATGTCGTTTTTGCGGTTTGGCCACCGGGTGCCGGCACCGAATTTGTCGGAGTCATCGAGTACTCACTTTTTTATATTACGTAAAGTCGCGAATGAGCGATCACGCCGTTTTGAGGATAGGTCGGGCAGGGACCCGCTTGAAATTGGCCGCGGCATTGTACTCAATGTTGCCGTTGAAACGATAGACCTGCTACAAATAATTGCCAAAAAAAAGCCTCAGGTGCAAGTCTGAGGCTTTTTTTGTCAACGCCTGTTGCGCTGACCCTGTTTCGTAAACCTATCGTTCAACCAGATTACGCGCGCAGCGAGTGTTGTGAAAGGCGCACAAACCGATCCGAGAATCGCTCCGTTTGGAAATTCCAGTCGTCGATCAGCTTCAGGCTGCTGCGGATGTTTCCACTTTGGCTGCAGGTGCTTTCTTTGCTGCCACTTTTTTCTTGGCAGTGGTCGATTTCGCTGCGGCTTTTTTGGCGGTAGATCGTATGCCACGAAGCTCAGCAACGGTTTCTTTAGCTACGGAGCCAATTTCGCTACCGCCAATACCGATGATTCGGAGGCTCTCGCGCGCGTTGTCGACAAGCCGAGCTGCGCCAGCTGGCACCATTTCTACCTGGCTGCGCAGCAAGCTACGCACGTCGGCAGCATCCGCTGCGGCACGCAGGCCACCGGCGAAGGCGTCAATCTGCTTTTCGACCAATTTGGTTTGCTGCTTGAGCAGCTTATCGGCTGTGCGATGGGTAATCGCAGTCACTTTGAGGCCCAATTTGGATACCGATTTGACCGGTCCTTTGCCTTTTTTGACTGTGCCTGCCGCTTTTTGCGTGGTTTGGCGGGCGTTTGCGAGTAAATCTGCATATCGTGCTCGCGCGCGCTTAGAGATCGTAGAGATCGCTTCTTGAATTTTTGCGTTCATTGATATTGTCCTTTGTGCAGTGCAACATTGTTGCGGTGCACAATAAACACTCTGATGTAACATGTCAACAGGTATTTGCGAGAAATATTAGACTGTTGGTTCCTGAGTAGATTCCAAGAAAGACCTTTATAAACAATAAGTTAGTGCGCTAGCACAGCGCACGGGTCTTGATGGATCGAACGGTTTCGACGAGATTGAGACGCTCTTGTAGGGAGGGTCGAGCGAAATCGCGTTGTTGGCAGCAATTTTGAGGATTTCGGCATCGCGAAGGAGGGTGTCCCTTTTGCGCTCGTTGCCGGCCGACGATTTCGGGGCTTATTCGATTCGACGCCAAAACACGGTTCGACCCCTCTTTATTTAAGCCTAGTTATTGTTGGATCACACGGCCGCCTAATCGCAGATCCGCGGCGTAGCGCTAACTAATTCGGCCTCAAACGTATGCATTGTTTCGAATGATTTGCTGACGTTGCCCGTTGTCTTATCTGCAGAGAACGTCCATTCAACAACCTCGATGAGATCGCATCTACCAGTACCCTGATTGGTGCTGAAAGCCAATAACAGAGTTTGTTTAAAGCTATCGGCATCTTCTGTGTTGTAACTCTCCAGCACTTTCTTGCGTGCTTGCGGGAAGAACGTGAATTGCCACAAGTACTCCGCGAATACAGTAATGTCGTTTGCGGTCAGCGGTCGTTTGTTGAGTTGCCCAGCAAAGCCGCTGAGAATACTTCTATCGACGCCATCCCGGCTGGTGTGGTTGCATTTGAATACGCGCGCAAAACCAGGGGACGTTAGTTCGTCGATGTTGCCAATGTCATTGTCGAACGACAATTCCCGAACGAATTCGAAATAGCGGTTTGTTTCAATCGATCCGACATAAACGCCTTGCACCGATCGTGAAGCATTGTCCGCATCTTCCCAGCCACGTGCCTCGTCAACATTATCGCTGCAAAGCTCGAATGAATTGGATGCATCTTTAACGTGATAGAGCGAAAAACTACGAGGAGTAGATGCACGATCGTCAACAAAGAAGCCGTCTGGCACTCTATACAGATTGTCGTACACCATACCCATGATTTTAGTGTCGTCCGGCATTGGGCGCGATGTTGGCGCACTGGACGTGACCTCAAACGGTTTTTCCTGCTCAATATCGGCGGAGCCGCCACAAGCAGCTGTCAGAATAAGCAGTGGCACGAATGTGCTGATTGCCCGCCGCATCTTCATGATCCGGGGAATCCAATGTGCCAGGTGTAGCAATTACTGGCCAATCCATAGCGTTCAATTTTCATGGCAGATCCGTC
Source organism: Woeseia sp. (assembly GCA_021773015.1). GTDB lineage: Bacteria > Pseudomonadota > Gammaproteobacteria > Steroidobacterales > Woeseiaceae > OFTM247. The sequence continues at coordinate 263,901 of JAJFKW010000006.1, read as the reverse complement.
TGTCCGTTGAAAGGGGTGAGTGTTTAGAGGTGTTTACGCGGCGGCGGTATTTTTCCGCCAAATTGATAACTGTTCCGGTGCCTGGACGCCCATTTTCACGCGGTTTCCGGCCGACGAAAAAATAGTTATCTCAATAGGGCCGGTTTTGAATAGGTCCGCGAGCGTCATTTTCGGATCAATATCTTCGCTTGGTCTGATCAAAATGGATTCGGCGTCTCTTCGACTTACAATCAACATGATTCAGTTACCTCTATAGTTTACGTTTCAAGCTTCGGCCAGCGTTCGCTGGCCCAATTCCCGGTACTCACTACCTGCTGGGTTGTAGCTTTCGGATTCCGCGTCGCCATTTCTCAATATTGCGAGACTGGTTTCAACGTGTTGTTTGGTGACACGAATAATTGCGCCGTTAGCGGCGTTGAGATCGTTGCATTCGCTTGCAACTTGCAATAGGTGCTGCCAACGGTTCGCGATGATGGAATCGTCGTCGCACCAAACAACCAGGTCGTCCATCTGCGTCGATCCTGCAGAGAATCCAGCAGCTTCACTGATACGATTACGCTCGCTTTCCAGCTGTTGTAATTTCTCGAGAAGCGCGCGTTTGCTCTGAACGGCTTCGGTCAAGGCTTCGGCGCTGCGGCTCGTTAAAGCGGCTCGCTCTTCGCCAAGGCATTCTTTCAAGCCGACGGCACAGTCCACGCTATCGCTGACGATAGCGACGATTTGGTTGCGTGTTTGACTTTCTGAGGTTTGCATCGTGATGGCCAATTCAGCTAGTCGCCCAGCGATCGTTCAAATTTGATCATTGCATCGGCGATCGCACCGGCATCAATTTCGAAGTTGCCATTGGCTATGGCCGATTTGACCTCTGAAACGCGGGACGCGTCGATTTCTGGCAAGGTTGCGAGGGTTTTTTCCAGCCGCTCGAGCAGTTTCGCGCTGCTGGTTAACTCAACCGTGTCGTTCGACGACGATTTTCCTGCCGCGGAACTGGCTGCCGACGCCTGATCGCCGGATACCTTTTTCGTCGTGCTGGTATCGTCGATTTTGTTGCCGACCTTGCCGATTGACGCCTGATCCACTGGACCGATCCTATTTGTCATAATATTGAACCTCAACAATCATTGTTGCTACTTATTAGTATCGGCGGCATTTGCCGATACTTTAGCCGTAGCGTGGGGGGAAATTAGGGGCGTGGAAACCACGATTTCTACGAATTCGGCCGAGCGCACAAGACCCTCGACAATCCGCCCAGAACTGGCGTTTTCTACTCGAATCCTCTGTCCAAGCGCGCCGTCAGTCAGCGCTTTACCGTTCATTTTTATCTGTAGGCCGCCGCTTTTGGCTAGCAATGTGACGCTTTGACCGCGATGAACGATGTTATTTGCGAGCAGCATGGACGGCGTAATGATGCGACCCGAGATGATTTGATGCTTGAGGCGCTGGCCGACCAACTGCTGTGCATTTTCCAGGTAACCCGCCGTCAAGCCGGATACATCACGGATATCCGCAGTAAGGTCCGTAGCGGCAATTAGATGTCCTCGGGGCAGTGTCCTACTTGCGATCATCACTTGCCGATTCGAAACGACATCAACTGGCAAATAGACCTTCCACGGTTTTGTTCCGTTGCAACGCACGCCAACAATAGTTCGGGCACCAATTTTGGTGCCGCGGCGAAGGAATGGTTGCAAGGCCTGATCGCAATTCGCCATTTTATGCCTTGGATCCAGTTGCCCGGCAACCACACTAGTTTGTCCGTCGCCAACTAATTCGCTTAAGTAAGATTCCGCAGCACCTCTGATTTCCTGGTGTGCCTGCCAGCGGTCATCGGATGATGCGTATTTCGCCGGTAAGCCAAGCAGCAGACAGACAACGAGCAATAGTAGTCGTCGTGCGAAACGTGAATTTGTGCCAAATTTTCGCGAGATCGTCTGACTTAGTGTCAAATTTCCGACGTGTGTGGGTGTTTCATGTGTCATTTATTCGTCGTCCAAAAGTCCTGTTTCCCAATGTGTGGCCTGTATTTGCTGGATGATCAGCGGGTCTTGAGCTCGAACTCGGGACAAATCATCTACGCGAAACACGGGTTCTACACAGGTCAATGCAATTGACGTGCCAGTGCTGCTTAAGGCAAAGGCGATTCGTATGCAATTCGTTGCCGATAGGAGGCAAGTGTTTGCCACCTAATGAGGGGAATCGTTGCCAGCAGTGCGAAATATCAAGGTTATACGGTGGAATTGATTTTTGGCACGCCAGTTGCATAGGAGATTGCAGGAACAGAACTTAGGACCCGCAAGTAATGAAATTTCAATCGCTGGGATATCACGAGCAAGCACTTCAGGTGCGCGCGCAGCGCAACCGGGTCTTGGCATCGAATATTGCCAACGCAGACACGCCGAATTTCAAAGCGCGCGATATTGATTTTGCTGACACCATGAAGGCGGTACAAACCAGCAGCTTTAATTTGCAACGAACCAGTGCTTTGCACCAACAAGCCTGGTCCACAACAACCAGTGGGGCGCAACTGAAGTATCGCGTACCGACACAGCCCAGTATGGACGGCAATACCGTGCAGACGGATGTCGAGCAAGCGCAATTCGCTGAGAACGCTCTGCAGTACCGAGCGAGCCTTACGTTCATCGATGGCCAAATCAAAACACTGCGTTACGCCTTGAAAGGAGGAGACTAATGACTCTGCTTGACGTATTCGACGTCGCAGGAACTGCGATGAACGCACAATCCGTGCGCCTCAACGTCACTGCCAGCAATTTGGCAAACGCCGGCAGCGTCAATGGCGATCCCGATAAGGTTTACCGCGCGAAACAGCCGGTGTTTGAAACCTTTCAGGATACATTTTCACACGAAAGTGGCGGCTATGGCGTTCGGGTCGAGCGAATTGTAGAGAGCGAAGCACCGTTACAAATGCGTTTCCAGCCAGACCACCCGGAAGCGGACGAAGCGGGCAATGTCTACGTATCCAACGTCAATGCCATCGATGAGATGGTGAATATGATGTCGGCATCGCGTTCGTACCGGAACAATATCGAACTGATTAATACAACCAAAGATTTACTGCTGCAGACGCTTTCACTAGGTCGCTAGGGATTACTGGAGAACAAACATGCTACCCGTTTCGGCAAACGACGATTTTTCCGGCCTGGCGCCACCACCGGTAAGAAATGCGCAAGAAGACCTCGGCCAAGAGGACTTCCTGACTTTAATGATTACCCAATTTCAAAACCAGGATCCATTCGAGCCGCTGGACAACGGTGCGTTTCTTGGACAGCTGGCGCAGTTCAGCACTGTCAACGGCATAGATTCGTTGAATGCCTCGTTTGCCGGATTGTCGGGCGCATTGCAGAACGAACAAGCGTTGCAGGCCGCTAATTTAGTTGGACAGTCTGTGTTAGCGGCGACCGATACCGGTTACCTGGCAGACGGCGGCACGCTTCGCGGCGGCATTGAACTCGACAGTTCGGCGAGCAATGTGCAGGTCGACATTATTGATCAGTCTGGACAATTGGTGCAGCGGCTAGACCTTGGTGAGCGCGCGCCGGGGACCGTTCGATTCAGCTGGGATGGACATGATGCGTCCGGCGAGCAAGCCGACACCGGTCACTACCGTATCGAAGCGCGTGTAGTACGCGGCGCGAACGTTGAAAGCACTTTTCCGTTCGTCGAGGCACAGATTGAAAGCGTAACACTCGGGCTGCTCGGCCAGGACATGACGCTCAATCTTCAAGGTGGCGAAGAACTGTCACTCAACCAGGTTTACCAAATTATTTAGCAACTAAGAGTTTATGAGGAGTTGGAAAAATGCCATTTGCAATAGCACTAAGTGGATTGAATGCAGCATCGGCGGATCTTGGAGTTACCGCCAACAATGTCGCGAACGTGAATACCACTGGGTTCAAGATGTCGCGGGCACAGTTCGCCGAGGTTTTTGCGGTAGGCACACAGAGCGTTAGTTCAAGTGCTGCAGGTAGCGGTGTACGTTTATCCGCTATTTCGCAGCAATTTACCCAAGGTAACATCGATTTTACGGACAATGCACTCGATCTTGCGATCGGCGGTGAGGGCTTTTTCGTGTTGAGCGACAATGGTGCGAGGAGCTACACGCGTTCCGGCGCATTCGGTGTAGATAATCAAGGTAATGTGGTAAATGCGCAGGGCCAGCGGTTGCAGGCTTATCCGTTTGCGGGAAATGGTTTGTTCAATACCGGCACCCCGAATGACCTGCAATTGACGACGGGCGCCAGTCCACCGTCTGCATCAACGCGCGCATCGTTCGGTATCAACTTGCCAGCGAATTCACCAGCGCCGGTTAATCCGGTATTCGATGCGAACGATCCAAGCAGTTTTAATCATACGACGTCAGTAACGACCTACGACTCGCTTGGTGCCGCACACACAGCAACAGTTTATTTCATCAAAGATGCCGTACCCAATACTTGGAACACGCAAGTTGAAATCGACGGAACATCGATAGCGGGCGCAGCGCAAGTCGTATTCAATCCCGACGGCAGCCTGCAGCTTCCAGCCGGCGGTCTTATGCCGCTTGGTGCTTACACTCCACCTACTGGTGCGGCAGATATCACTCTCTCATTGGATTTCGCGGACGCCACACAATTTGGCGAAAACTTTGGTGTCAACTCGTTGTCTCAGGATGGCTTCACCACGGGTCGCTTGACAGGCGTTAGCGTGGACGCAGAAGGCGTCGTCTTTGCGCGCTTTACCAACGGGCAGTCAGCGTCGCTAGGCAAATTAGCGTTGGCAAATTTCGTAAATCCGCAGGGCTTACAGCAATTGGGTGACACCACATGGGGTGAATCGTTTCAATCCGGCGACGCGTTGCTGGGTGAAGCGGGCACCGCGTCGTTTGGCAATATTCAATCCGGTGCCTTGGAAGCATCGAATGTCGATTTGACTGCCCAGCTTGTGCAGATGATTACCGCACAACGAAATTTCCAGGCGAACGCGCAGATGATTTCCACTGCGGATACCGTGACCCAAACCGTGATCAACATTCGTTAATCAACTGAAAAACAGATGGCGATTCTAAAATCATTTCCTTTTCAACGAACCGCGATGGCGTTCGATGCTAACTATTATCCGGTGGCGGAGGCGTGCACGTACTCGATCTTGGCTCTACACCCTTTGCAAGCTGAGATAAAAGAGGAGTTCCGACCTTGGACGAGATGATCTATGTCGCAATGACCGGTGCCAAGCAAGCCGAAATGGCACAGGCGATCAACAGTAATAACCTGGCGAATGTGTCGACAACCGGGTTTCGAGCGGACCTACACGCATTGACTTCGGCGCCTGTTGAGGGCCCCGGGCTGGAAACTCGCGTCAATGCTGTTATCGCGAACGCCGGTACGGACTATACGAGTGGACCAATATCGCAGACGGGCAGGGATCTTGATGTTGCGATACAAGACCGTGGATTTATCGCGGTACAAACTGCGGATGGTGAGGAAGCCTACACTCGCGCAGGTGATCTCAAGATCGATGCGGGCGGTTTGTTGACGACCGGCACTGGTCATCTAATCGTCGGCGATGGCGGTCCTGTAGCGATTCCACCCAACAGCAGCTTGCTGATCGGTAGAGACGGCACGATTTCTGTACAGCCGCTCGGTCAGGGCCCAGAGTCATTGTCCATTGTGGATCGCATCAAACTCGTTAATCCAGATAACGCATTGCTGCAGAAAGGCGGTGATGGTCTGTTCCGAATGGCAGACGGACAATCATTGGACGCCGACGCAAGCGTCTCATTAACCACCGGTGTACTGGAACAAAGCAACGTCAATGTGGCGAAAGCGATGGTCAACATGATCGAGCTTTCGCGCAACTACGAAATGCACGTAAATCTTATGAAAGCGTCGAAAGAAAATGCCGACGCGGCCGCGCAATTGATGCGGATGAGCTAGTTAATTGTATGAGGGATAGGAGAAAGTAATGAGTCAGGCGTTATGGATTGCTAAAACTGGACTGGATGCGCAGCAAACGCGCATGGCGGTTGTGTCCAATAACTTAGCCAACGTCAATACAACAGGATTCAAGCAAGATCGAGCGGTGTTCGAAGACATGTTGTATCAAAATATTCGCCAGTCGGGCGGTCAAAGTTCCCAGGATACTTTGTTGCCGTCGGGCATGAACGTGGGCACCGGCGTGCGTGTCGTTGCAACGGAAAAATTGTTTACGCAAGGCAGCATGTTACAAACGGGAAACTCCTTAGACGTCGCGATTAAGGGTCGCGGTTTTTTCCAGATATTGAAGCCAGATGGAGATCTCGGATACTCGAGAGACGGAACGTTCCAAGTGAACGATCAGGGCGAAATGGTCACCGCCAGTGGTTACGTCGTGCAACCTGGAATAACTATTCCAGATGGTGCGCAGAGTATTACGATTGGTACCGACGGTGTGGTGTCTGTCCGCTTGGCCGGCCAACCAACGCCAACACAGGTCGGCACCTTGGAAACCGTCGACTTTGTCAATCCGACCGGCTTACAGGCCGTCGGTGAAAATCTGTTTATTGAGACAGCATCCAGCGGTAGCGCGCAATCGGGAACACCGGGCCTCAACGGATTCGGCGCGCTTGTGCAAGGAGCGCTTGAAGGATCTAACGTTAACGTCGTCTCTGAACTCGTCAACATGATCGAAACGCAGCGTGCCTACGAAATGAACTCGAAAGCCATTTCTACAAGCGATCAGATGATGCAATACGTCAACAACAACTTGTGAGGCAGCTAATGAGAATTCGTCAACTATTTGCGCTGTCGATAATTGCTGTGACTTTTATCGGTGCTTCCGGCTGCACTACGGTCAAAAATTTTCAGGACCGCTATTCATCGCCCACACCGGTCGAGCCGACGTACACACCACCAAGCAACGGCGCGATTTACAATGCAGGTGGCGAGGTTAGGCTCTTTGAAGACCTAAAAGCTGGGCGTGTTGGCGATATTCTGACAGTGCGTTTGGTCGAACGAACCGACGCAAGTAAAAATTCGCAAACATCGACCAGCAAAGCGACGGAAGCCACACTTGGCAATCCGACAGTCCTCGGTCGCCCGATCACCCGCAATGGCAGTCCACTATTGGATGGGGCATTGAATGGCGAACAAGGATTCGATGGTTCCGGATCCAGCAGTCAAAGCAACAGCTTGGTTGGCGATATTACCGTAACGGTCTCCGAACGGCTGCACAACGGGAACTTGCGAATTCGCGGCGAAAAGTGGGTTCACTTGAATCAAGGAAAAGAATTTATTCGTCTGTCAGGGATTATTCGTCCGTATGACATCGAGCCAGACAACTCAATTAACTCAACCCGCATTGCGGATGCGCAAATAACCTATAGCAATCGCGGCGTCCTTGCGGCAGCGAACCGCATGGGCCTAATTTCGCGTTTCTTCCACTCGATTCTGTCACCCTATTGAAGGTCATAGCTGCATGAATAGTAGAAAGTTAAAAAGACAAGTCAAGCGACTGACATTGTATTGCGCGATCAGTTGCCTATTCATTGTCGATGCATCTGCGGAACGAATCAAAGATCTCGCGTCCGTTGCCGGCGTTAGAAAGAATCAGCTTGCTGGATATGGTCTGGTGGTTGGCTTGAATGGAACGGGCGATCAAACAACACAAACGCCCTTCACTGTGCAAAGTATTATCAATATGCTGACACAGTTTGGAATTACTATTCCGCCGGGCGTGAGTTTGCAATTAAAAAACGTCGCGGCGGTCACTATCCACGCCGACCTGCCGCCGTTTAGCAAACCAGGACAGACCATCGATGTCACGGTGGCGTCTATTGGCAACGCAAAGAGCCTTCGTGGTGGCAGCTTGTTAATGGCGCCGTTGCGCGGTGCTGACGGAAACGTCTATGCGTTGGCTCAAGGTAACCTGATAGTAGGTGGATTCGGTGCATCCGGCGCAGATGGTTCGAGTGTTACCGTTAACATTCCGAGTGCGGGCAGAATTCCGAATGGCGCGATCGTTGAAAGGTCAGTGCCGAACGACTTCCTCACCAGTGAGGCGATTGTGCTGAATCTGCACGTTCCAGATTTCACCACTGCAAACAGACTTTGTGCACAGATTAACGGTGCATTGGGTGCCGGAAGCGCTGAGGCACTTGATGCGGTATCCGTGGCAGTTCGCGCGCCGGCAGATCCAATGCAAAGAACCGCCTTTATATCGGCGCTGGAAAATCTGCAGGTTGAGCCCGGACAAGTATCTGCAAAGGTCATTATTAACTCTCGCACCGGTACTGTTGTAATTGGCGCAAATGTACGGGTTACGCCGGCGGCAGTCTCACACGGATCACTGGTTGTGACGATTAGCGAACGACCATTCGCCAGTCAGCCCGTCGCACCGTTCAGCGATGCAGGAGAAACAGTCGTACTTCCTGACTCAAACGTCGAGGTTACTCAACAACAAGCCAGCATGTTCTTGTTTGAATCAGGAACAAATTTGGACGAGATAGTGCAGGCGGTGAATCGTGTTGGCGCGGCGCCGGGCGATCTCGTTGCAATACTTGAAGCGCTAAAACAGGCCGGAGCGCTGCGTGCGGAGCTCGTAGTCATATAGGGATCGAATGATGACTGCGTCCATTACCGATTTTTCTCAGTTCAGCGCTCTGCGTCACGACACGCAGAACAATGATCCAGAAGTTCTACGCGAGGTTGCGGGGCAATTTGAGGCGCTATTTGTGCAATCGATCCTTAAAAATATGCGTGACAGTGAATTGGCTGACCCATTGTTTGGGCAGAGCGATCAGCATGATATGTATCAGGACATGATGGACAAACAGCTATCGCTGGAAATGTCCAGCGGGCGCGGCATTGGGCTGGCGGAAATGCTGGTACGGCAACTGGGTGGTAACGCCAATTACACGCCAAGCGAATTGCCAACATCAAACGATGCGCCAATTGCAAAGCTGGAATCGACCAGTGAGCAGCTCCCTAAAGCGGGACCTGTCAACTCAAGCCCTCCGCCTATTAATGAAACGGCAAAATTACAAGTCGTCAGTGAAGTTGCAAAGGAATCACCTGCTTGGACCAGTGCAAAAGAATTTGTGATGGAAATTTGGCCACATGCTGAAAAGGTTGCTGGCGAACTTGGTGTTAGAACGGAGGCTGTAATCGCGCAAGCGGCGCTGGAAACGGGATGGGGCGCGCATGTCGCGCTACGTGCGGATGGCAGAAGCAGCAATAATCTATTTGGGATAAAGACTGGGAGTGCGTGGCGCGGTGATAGTGTGAGCAAATCAACTGTGGAAGTAAGCGCGGGCGTTGCCAAGAAGGAGATCGCTCAATTTCGCTCTTACGACAGTCTTGCTGCCACATTCGACGACTATTTTCAGTTTCTAAGCAGCAATCAACGCTACGACAGCGTGAAAAACAAGGGCAACGATGTCAGCGGATTTGCGCATGCACTCCAATCGTCCAATTACGCGACGGATCCAAACTATGCCCAGAAAATAACAGCAGTATTTAATAGTCCAACAATGCGCGATGCAGTTGCGGAGTACCGCGAAGCTGCAAAGCAACCAAGTCATCTTCAGCTGTAACATGAGCTGATGTAAAGGTAAACAGAGTCATGGTTGATATCCTTTCAACGAGTCTTTCCGGCATGCAGGCATTCCAGCGTGCATTGGCAATGACCAGTCACAATATCGCAAACGCGAATACACCAGGTTACAACCGGCAGGTTGCCTCGTTTTCTACTCGCGTTGGCTTTGGCGCGGATAATGTGTTCATTGGCAGCGGTACGCAAATATCCAACATCAAACGAATCTATGACGTAATGCTCGGCGAGCAACTGCGCACATCAACGACCGGTCAGGCAAGGTTCGGTACGCTAAATACAATGGCAGGTAGAATCGATTCATTGCTGGCCGATACTGATACAGGTCTCAACACCAGTATGCAGTCGTTCTTTAATTCGATGCAGGACGTTGCAAACGATCCTGCGTCGATCCCGGGTAGACAGGCCCTACTGGGTGAGGCGACCGGCATCGCAAGCCGCTTTGCTGCATTGGATCAACGCTTGGACGATCTCGACTCGGAGGTAAGCCAGCGTTTGTCGCAGTCTGTGGACGATATTAATCGACTCGCAAGTTCTATCGCGGAAGTCAATGACCGTATTGCGCTCGCCAATGGCAGAAACGGCCAGCAACCCAACGATTTGTTGGATCAACGAGACCATTTGGTTCGCCAATTATCAGAGCAGATTTCGGTGTCGACCACATTGCAAGATGACGGCGCGATGAATGTCTTCATCGGTAGTGGCCAAACGTTAGTGATTGGTACCGATGCACGGCGGCTTTCCGTGCTTGGGAGTGAGTTTGACCCGACACGGACAACGATCACATATGAAGGGACAGGTGGGGCGACCAGACTAGATACCTCGCTGACGGGTGGAAATATGGGCGGACTTCTCGAGTTTCGTGCGAGTATTCTTGACCCGTCGCGGCAGGCCTTGGGTCAGTCAGCAGTCGCCTTCGCTCAGCAGTTAAACGAACAGCATGCTGCTGGAATGGATCTGCGTGGCAATCTCGGCGGAGACTTTTTCAGCGTCGCGTCGCCGACAATCCTCTTTTCTTCAAATAACTCAGGAACGGGAGCGGCCAGCGCGGATATTTCTGATCTGACCCAGTTTACCGGTGCAGATTATGTTCTCGAATTTGATGGTGCCGCGTATGAATTGCGTCGTGTCGATACCAACCAGGTTATCGGTATGAGTGGTACTGGAACGGCGCTTGACCCGTTCGTCGCCGATGGGATTAGTATTACTGTCAGCGGTGCGCCCGCCGCAGGTGACAGCCTATTGATTCGCTCTGGTCAGGATGCGGCTAATTCGCTGCGCAGCGTAATTACCGATCCGCAGAGTATCGCTATGGCTGCTCCGACGCGCAGTCAGGCGTCGCTGGCGAATATAGGCAGCGGAAGTATTTCCGCCAGCACTATTGTCGATGTCAGCGATCCAGCGTTGTTGACGTCAACTGTGATTGAATTTACAACCCCAAATACTTACTCCATAAACGGCGCCGGAGCGTTCGCTTACATTGCTGGCGATCCGATAGTCGTTAGTGGCTCAAGCGTTAACATATCCGGTGCGCCTTCGGTGGGCGATCAGTTCACTATTGAAGCGAACTTTGGCGCGTCTGGTGACAATGGCAACGGATTGCTGTTAGCAGGCATACAGTCTGTTGGCATTCTGGACGGTGGCACTATCAGCATTAACGAAAACTACGGGCGTCTGGTATCCAGTGTTGGCGGCACAACACGACAGATTCAGGCTAACCTGGATGCGCAAAATGCGGTTCTGGCAAGTGCCGAAGACGCGTATCTCTCGACATCCGGTGTCAATCTCGATGAGGAAGCTGCGAACCTTATTCGACTTCAACAGGCTTACCAGGCTTCTGCGCAGGTGCTTGGCGTTGCAAATACGTTATTCGATAGCCTGTTGAACGCGACGAGGCGTTAGTCATGAGAATATCAACGCAGGGTGCGTATTTGCAGGGACTATCATTAATGCAGCAACTACAATCTTCTGTAGGTCACGCGCAAAAGCAAATTGCGAGTGGTCGGCGGATACTCTCACCGTCGGACGATCCTATCGCTGCTGCGCGCACCATAGAGTTTCGGGAGTCGCTGTCAAAGCTTCAGCAGTTCGATAGGAATGCCGGTATTGCGGAAAACAGGCTGAATTTCGAGGAGTCGGCGCTTACGACTGCAAATAATTTGCTGCAACGAGTTCGCGAACTGACATTGCAGGCCAACAACGCGACCCAGAGCGACGAGACCAGAGGCTTAATCGCCATTGAAATGCGGCAACACCTTGACCATCTCGTGCAAATAGCTAATCAGCAAGATGGCAACGGACAATTCTTGTTTGCGGGTAATCTCGGCGACACACAGCCGGTCTCAAGGAGTGGTGCTAACTTCGTATACAACGGAGACCAGGGGCAAAGACAGATCCAAATCGGCCCGGGTAGGACCGTAGCAGACAATAATTCTGGGGCAGACGTGTTTTTCGCGATTCGCAACGGTAACGGTACTTTTTCGGTTCAAGCCGGCGCGGCCAATAATGGTACCGGAAAATTCGGTGCGGGAAGCGTAGTGGACCCTACCGCCTACGACCAAGATCAATATACGGTCACATTCGTTGCTGGTGGTAATTACGAAGTCGCGGATTCTGGCGGCACAGTCATTAGCGTAAGTACTTTTCAGGATGGTGACACAGTATCATTTCGGGGAATCGAATTTTCAATTGACGGTCAACCGGCAGTTGGCGATCAGTTTGTCGTTTCCCCAAGCGTAAATCAGGATATGTTTACTACCCTGGACCAACTTATAACGTCCATAGAGCAACCTGTAACGGATGACGCGTCCCGCACTCGCATGAACAATAGTCTGAATTCTGGCCTCCTCGCGGTTGACCAGGCACTGGGAAATATCCTCGATATTCGTACGCAAGTTGGCTCACGCCTTGCCGCAATTGAAACGCAGTTGGACAACAACTCAGCATTTTCATTGACGCTGCAAGAGACAATTGGCGAACTGGAAGATCTTGATTTTGCGGAGGCGCTGTCCCGCCTGAGTAGTCAAATCAGCGTTCTAGAAGCTGCACAACAATCATTTGTAAGAACACAAGGCCTCTCACTGTTTAACTTTCTCTAGCTTAAACGGATATTTTTCGGAAACAGTTCACATTTCCGAAGTTTCAAATTAAAGATTTCAAATTTCCTGTCGGACGAAATTCTCCCCGTCAAAAAAATATTCTCAAGGTTCGATGGTCGTGACCGATAACCACTTCGTAAGGTGGTCTTGAATGGATATCGCGGCCATTACGACTTCCGGCGGCTCTAGCAGACCGGGTATTTTCTTGTAACTAGGAGTTAGAAAAATGGCACAGACGATTAATACCAACGTTGCATCGCTAAATGCGCAACGTAATTTGAATCGTTCGCAGGGTTTGCTAAATCAGTCACTTGAACGGCTGTCTACTGGCCTGCGAATTAATAGCGCAAAGGATGATGCGGCAGGTCTCGCGATCTCCGAGCGTTTTACCACTCAAATCCGTGGTTTGAACCAAGCGTCACGAAACGCAAGTGATGGTATATCACTGGCGCAGACAGCAGAAAGCGCACTCGGCGAGCTGACAAACAACTTGCAGCGAATTCGTGAATTGGCCGTACAGTCGGTCAATGCAACGAATTCGGCTTCTGATCGTGCTGCACTCAACGCTGAAGTAACGGAGCGTATTGCAGAAGTTGACCGAATCGCTAAGCAAACAAGTTTTAACGGCGTAAAAGTTCTCGACGGATCATTCGGTACAGCAGTGTTCCAGGTTGGTGCGAATGTCGGTGAAACGATATCCGTGAGCTTGACTACAGATGTGACCGCAGCAGCGATCGGTACCGTGAATACGATTACTGGTGCAGCTGCGGCACTTGGTGCTGATGCAGATCCGGTTACCGGCCTATTAACACTGACCTTTGCCGATGCGGCAGCAGCTACGATCGGTACGGTTGAAGTTGCTGGTGGATCTTCTGTACAGCAGGCTGCTGACGCAATCAATGGTGCCAATATTACGGGTGTTTCGGCATTCGTGAATGACACTGGTGCGATTCAGATTTTGTCGGCCGAAGCGGGCGTTACGATAGCTGAAGCTGACACAGGTGGTGGCGGCAACGCGACTGGCCTGGCTGGTGTTGCAACTGTTGCAGAAACTGCGGCGACGGCAACAACGCTTGCTGGACTTGGAGTTGACACTGTTGCTGGCGCAAACTTTGCGATTGCACGCGTTGATTCTGCACTGAGTGACGTGAACGGCCTGCGAGGTAACTTGGGTGCCATTCAAAATCGTTTTGAGTCAACTATTATCAACTTGCAGACGGTTAGTGAAAACCTGGCAGCATCGCGTGGACGAATTCAGGACGCTGACTTCGCGGCTGAAACGGCAGCGCTGACAAAAGCACAAATATTGCAGCAAGCAGGCGTATCTGTGTTGTCACAGGCCAATGCCCAGCCGCAGCTGGCATTGAGTTTGTTGCAGTAAGAAATCGAGCGTAAAAACCCGGGCGGCGGCGGCAGGGATGCCGTCGCGCTTTGGGTGATAGGAGAATGAAAATGTCTGACGAAAGCGCCAGAGCAATCTCCGGTGGTACCGGGACATTTCCATCTTTGCAGTCACCGCCATCGAGTGTAAACGAGATTGCGGGCGGCAATGACAGACCTAAAACCGGCGAACTTGTGCCGGTCGCCAGGACGGCAAAAGCGGATATCGGTGAAATCGCTGCCAAGCTCAACAAGGCGATTGAAAGCATAGGACGTAAATTGCGCTTCGAAGTTGATCTCGACAGCGGACACTCCGTCATTCAGGTATTGGACCGGGAAACGGGCGAAGTCATTAGGCAAATACCGCCAGAACAAGCGGATCGCTTTTTGGACGGGAGCGGTGCGGTCCTACTGAGACTATTTGATGAACAAGTTTGATGTGCAATTGGCCCAAAACCCGAGAACGTGGCACGTTTCTTGTAGTGATGTCGGTGTACCCGAAATTTGGCAGACAACGATTATCACCGAGATACAAATATGATCATTTCAAGCGGCATTGGATCTGGCCTGGATATTGCGGGAATCGTCCAGCAATTGGTGGCTGCGGAGGCTCAACCTGTGGAGTCCAGACTGGGGCTGCAAGAAGTGCGCGCTCAATCTAAGCTGTCGGCATTCGGCAGTTTGAAATCCGCTCTTTCTGATCTGCGGGACAAACTCGAGGTCATGAAATCGCTTGATACGTTCCTTGCGCGAAAGGCAGTGTCCGGTAACGGCGGCGTTTTCACGGCAGTCGCCGATACGCAGGCACTGCCTGCGAGTTACTCTTTAGAAGTTGTTCAGCTGGCGCAAACACAGAAACTTACGTCGGGTGCATTTACCGATTCCGCCGCCGTCGTTGGTACCGGCGAACTATCAGTCACTGTAGGTGCACTGACGTCAACGATAGACATAACAAGCGAAAACAATACGCTCTCTGGAATACGTGACGCGATCAATTCGGCGCAAGACAATCCCGGCATCGCCGCAACAATTATCAACGCGGACAGCGGCAGTTACTTGATTCTAACAAGCGAGAATAGCGGGGCGGCGCAGCAGATAACGATTACGCAGAGTGGCGGAGATGGCGGTCTTTCGGCCTTGGAGTATGACCCAGGCAACGGTCTGGCATCGCTGACGGAATCCATCGCACCTCAAGATGCGCTTATTCGTATCGATGGTCTTGACGTTGCGAGTTCCAGCAATACTTTTGCGGGTGCAATTCAAGGAGTAACGATAAGCATTTTGCAGGAATCGGGTGGTTCAGCTGATCAACTCAGCGTAGAAAACGACGAAGAAGTTACTAGGAAAACGATCGACGACTTTGTCGAAAGCTACAACGAGCTCATTTCAACATTCGACGCCTTGACAAGTTTCGACGCCGATGCAGAGCTTGCGGCACCGCTACTTGGCGACGCGACCATCCGCAGTATTCGAGATCAAATAAGACGCGAATTGGGTACCGCGGTATTCGGCATAGAAGCCTCGTTCTCAACCCTCCGAGATGTTGGTATTGAAGCGCAACTTGATGGGAAACTTAAGGTGAACGACGATGAACTATCAGTTGTTCTTGCAGACGACTTTGCGAAATTCGGTCAACTATTTGCGAACACTGACGGCTTTGCAGTGCGGCTATTTGATTTGGCGGACAGCTTTTTGGGTAGTGATGGAATAATCGAAACTCGAACCCAGGGCTTGTCAACCACGATAGATGGAATCAATGACGACCGTGTTGCACTAAACGAGCGCCTTGCTTCATTGGAAACCAGGCTGCTACGACAATTTAACGCGCTCGATTCACTGCTAGCGCAATTGTCTTCGACGAGTAATTTTCTGACACAGCAGCTCGACAATTTGCCGGGCGTAACAAATGGCAATAACAATTAGGAATTTGGAATGATCAATTCAGGGACAACCGCCGGCGCAAAAGCGTATCAGCAGATTGATGTTCGCAGCGAAGTCGAAGAAGCGTCGCCGCACAGATTGATTCAGTTAATGATGGAACGTGTATTGACGAAGCTGGTCGTAGCTCGCGGCTACATGCAGCGCAACGCGGTTGCCGAAAAGGGCAGCAACATAAGTGCCGCAATTGGCATCATCAGTGGCCTGCAAGTGAGTCTGAATCATAAGCCGAATGCTAGGTTATCGGGTAACTTCGATGCCCTATATGACTACATGACGCGACGCCTGTTGCAGGCGAACATGCAAAACGATATCGCTCTAATTGATGAGGTGGCGGGACTGATGCGCGAAGTCAAAGAGGCCTGGGATGCTATTGCAGACGAGGTGGCAGACATGGAAGTAGTTTCTAACTGACAGCAGTGAGGTGAGATATGGCCGCAAATGCAGAAGTTATACAAAGTAGCCCAAAGGAAAATGGCCCAAGGGAAAGTTGTCCAAGGGACATCGCGTTGGATATGGCGGCGCAGATGGAAGAATTGTCCGAGAACGGTGAATGGGTTCGCGTGCAGGCGATCGCAGCTCGAATGTGTGATGTTTTGCTGCAGGTACCCGAGGGTGAACGGCGTCAATTGGTGACTGCTGTTCGCCGTAGTACCGACAAGGTCAACGCGCAGGCAAGCTATGCTAAGCGTGAAGTCGTTGAGAAACTGACAGCGATTCGCAATGGACAGACGGCAACAAAGGCCTATAAGAACGCCGATTTGGCGGGATCACCAGGCTGAATTTGAGCGAGTGTCACACTGATTTTGCCATTCGGCTGGCAGATTTTCCCGTAAATCGCTTTGCCAGTATTACGTAAGAATGTCGATATTTGTGAGGTGAATCACAAATCTGGCGCTTTTGAGCCGATATGCTCGACCCTCGATGTAGCGCTTTTACATAAGCAGGGTTGGGAAAAACGGTATGCAGTCTGCGATCAAACAGCCTCGAGTACACATAATCGATGCCAATCTGGCTCGAGCAGCCGAGCTATCGCACCGCCTGCAATTCTTAAACTACTCAGCGACCAGCGATACCGACCCTACTGCAAAAGACTGGATGGACGACGCGGACGTCGCCTTAGTATTAGGCGATATGCCGAGTGGTTCGGGTTTGCGAAGCGCCGCTGCCATATTGCGTCGAGCGCGACCGAATCTTCCAGTATTGCGAATCGATTCCGTGGATGGTGCGCTTGCGCTAGAGGGTGACGGACCGATCTGGACGCTTGATAGCCCACTCAAGAGATCACAAATCGTTCGGCTGTTGCGTCGGGCCGAGCGTTATCGCGGTCGAAACCGCCGGCAGACCATTACGGGCACCTCGCGACCGATTCGTGCAGTAAGACGAAGTATCGAGCAGGTGGCAGACTTTGACACGACCGTGCTGGTTACGGGCGAGTCAGGCACAGGAAAGGAACTCGTCGCACGCACGATTCATGAGCTATCAGAGCGCGCCGACAAGCCATTTGTGCCAATCAACTGTGGTGCGATTCCCCCTGAATTGCTGGAAAGCGAGCTTTTTGGCCATGACAAGGGCGCGTTTACCGGCGCCATCAGCGCGCGGATAGGCCGCTTCGAGCTTGCAGAAGGCGGCACATTATTTTTAGATGAAATCGGCGACATGAGTCTGCCAATGCAAGTCAAATTGCTCCGCGTTTTACAGGAACGTACTTTCGAACGCGTCGGGAGTAACAAAATAAAAAAATGCGACGTTAGAATCATCGCCGCTACGCATCGCGATTTGCCGGCAGCTGTAAAAAGTGGTGATTTTCGTGAAGATTTGTTTTATCGCCTCAACGTATTTCCGATCGAAATGCCGCCATTGTACAAAAGAGCATCGGACTTGCCGCAGCTCCTTGACGAGTTACTGCTACGCCACAATGCCGATGCGACTACCGAACTTCGCGTCAGCCCGAGTGTTGTACAAGTCTTGGCAAGGTACGATTGGCCGGGCAATATTCGAGAACTAAGTAATTTGGTGGAGCGCTTGGCAATTCTGAAGCCTAACGGCGTCATCGAAGTTACTGATTTACCCGAAAAGTACTGTAAGAATCAAATTGAATCGCTTGATCAAACATCAGTGTCTATCGAGACATTGCAACAGGGTACGGCAAATCTAAAGAGTCACATTCAAGCGGTTGAGCGCGACTTAATTGTTCAAGCTATGGATGCATCGAACGCTGTCGTTGCCAAGGCGGCGAGAATGTTAAAGATGCGCAGGACAACGTTAGTTGAGAAACTCGGCAAGTACGGCATTCAACAGCGATAGCCATCGCTTCAACTATTCCCGACGATTCAAACCATATTCAACGATAGATTGGCTCAGCGCCGGCCGTTAGATCGCATGGTGCCCCACGCTCCCATACGCCTACTGACCGAGAAATTCAGCGCAGCGACGCACCTGGCCGCTATCAGTTGGTAAGTGCCGATGCGGCGAAATATTGTCTAGTGTCAGAAAATTGACGCGATTGGAGCACTGCGAGCACATTCTAACTTATTGATAATTAACGATAAGCTATCTTGGCACGCAATTTGCTTTGTCCTATTTAAAGTGCATTTTAGAGACGGAGAATTGGATTGGCTACGCCATCATCGACAGCACATGATCTACAGAATGCTTTTGACGTGTTCAATCAGCATTCCAGCGTACTTGATCAGACGTCCAAGTCATTGCAGAAAAAGGTCGATACGCTAGGCCGTGAATTGCGGCTTGCGCGAACCGAAAGCCTCACCCAGCACATGAAGAACGAGCGGTTGGGCAAGCAGTTGAAACTACTTCTGGAAGCGATGCCTGGTGCCGTAGTGGTGTTGGATGCTAACGGCGTTGTTAGAGATCTAAACAGTCATGCTGCGAAGCTGTTGCACAGACCGTTACTAAAATGTTCGTGGTCTGAAATTGTCAGTCGAGAATTCTGCGCAGATTCCAGCAACAACGGCCACTTGAAATTGCGCGATGGCCGCTGGCTGAATCTGTCGCGGAATCCGCTGCAAAACGGCATCGGCGAAATACTGCTTCTGTCGGACGTCACAAAAAGTCAACAAATGACGCAATTGCGACAACAGCAAGAACGCCTATCCGAAATAGGCAGAATGACCGCAGAATTCGCCCATCAGGTACGGACACCATTAGCAACCGCGATGCTTGGATTGGAGCAGATCGACACCGCGCATCATGAAAACGCTAACGTTGTTCGGAAAATCGCCGATCGATTAAACGACATTGAGAACATGGTCGGTAACATGCTTGGCTTCGCCGCCGGCGCACGGGCCGTAGAAGCGCCGGTTTCAGTTGCCGAATTATTTGCCGATACTGACGCTTTGATAAGCGGTCAGCTACCCGGCGGCGCAAAACTCATCGTCGGCGAAGTACCCACCGAATTACGCATATTTGCAAACGCCGAGTCATTGAAGGGTGCGTTGATCAACCTAATTGCGAACGCTGCGCAGTCCGCACCGGGAACGGCGAAAATCGCGCTACTAGCGCACCGCGACAATAAGCATACGACATTGATGGTTGCCGATGACGGCCCCGGAATTTCGAGCGACCTGTCATCTAAAATATTTGAACCGTTTTTCACCACGAGGCCACAAGGTACCGGACTTGGCCTCGCCGTTGTTAAAACGGTAGCGGAAGCACATGGCGGAACGGTCGTTTGTGACTCGGACAGTACAGGCACAACATTCAGTTTGCAGCTACCGAATGCCAACGACTCCCTACTGGAGCATGGATCATGACTAGCCCAGCCATTCTGGTCGTCGAAGATGATGAGAATTTGCGCAACGCGCTATACGAAACGCTAAATAGCGAAGAGCGTCCGGTAATCACCGCCGAGAACGGCCAAGAAGCGCTTGATGTTCTGCGCGAGCAAGCGGTTGGGCTCGTAATCAGTGATGTTCAAATGGCGCCTATCGACGGCAATCAACTACTTCGGCGGCTGCGCAAAGACTACCCGGCATTGCCGACGGTGTTGATGAGCGCGTACGGATCCGTTGAAAGTGCGGTGTCTGTCATGCGCAACGGCGCATCCGATTTCTTGGTGAAACCATTTGACGCAAAGCAAATAAAACATTTGGCAGACAAATATCTAAATCCGACGACAGATCCGGACAGACCGGTCGCGGAAGACCCTCAGTCACAGAATCTGTTGCGTGTTGCTGGTCGAGTAGCGAAAACAGATGCCACGGTAACGATCAGTGGAGATAGTGGATGCGGCAAGGAAGTGGTCGCAAAGTATATTCATCGACATTCTAGTCGCGCCAATCAACCATTCGTCGCAATCAACTGTGCGGCTATTCCGGAGAGCATGCTTGAGGCCGTATTGTTTGGTCATGAAAAGGGTGCATTCACCGGAGCCATTTCGGCACACGCCGGAAAATTTGAGCAGGCCAACGGTGGCACCATTCTCCTCGATGAGATATCTGAAATGGATCTCGGCCTGCAGGCGAAACTACTGCGAGTCATACAGGAGCGAGAGGTCGAACGGATTGGCTCGCAGCGCACGATCGCGCTGGACGTTCGAGTTTTGGCAACAACCAACCGGGATCTACGGCAATTCGTAGCCGATGGGAATTTTCGCGAAGACCTCTACTACCGCTTGAACGTTTTTCCTTTGCATATCGCCCCGCTCAGAGAGCGCCCTGCCGATATCATTCCGTTAGCGGAAATGGCGCTTGCAAAATTCGCATCGAGCTCGGCGAGACCGCCGGTACTTTCGCGCGATGCGGAATCAAAGCTCCTCGGGCATAGTTGGCCGGGAAACGTTCGTGAGCTGCAAAATACATTGCAACGGACGCTTATTCTGAGCCAAAGCGACACCATCGATGCCGACCAGCTGATATTCGAACACTGCGGTGTCGCAAATCAGCACGCTACGCTGCCTGGTGAACTCCAAGATGACGTGCGTGTTCACGAACATCGCTTAATTCTTGACGCTCTCCGAAACGGCACTGCAAGACGCAGTGACGTGGCGAAATCCCTTGGTATTAGTGCGCGAACGCTACGATACAAACTTGCCCGGATGCGCGAGCAGGGCATTGATATTCCGGGCGACTTTCGCGCGAATGACACGACTCAGACTCATACCGGAGATCCAAGATGAATCAGATTAGCCCGATTAATTCTCAGCAATTGTTGGAGCAAATCCGCTCGTACAGCGGAAATCTACAGGCGCCGGAAAATAGCATAGATGGCACCAGCGGCTTCGGCGAGATGTTGAAGTCGACGTTGGACTCCGTCAATGAGGCACAGATGCATGCGGGTGACATGACCAAAGCATTTAGCGCGGGCGAGGGCAGCGCAACACTAGCCGAGGTAATGATCTCTGGCCAAAAGGCGAATCTGTCATTTCGAGCAGTAACAGAAGTGCGGAACAAATTGGTTACGGCATATCAGGACATTATGAATATGCCCGTTTAAGAAAGCGCATTGAGATATTGAGGAAAAATAATCTGCGATGGATAACAGTACAGTCATACAACAAAACGTGATACCGGCATCGAATATCAATCTTGCAGGTTTGCAGCGCATACCGGCGGTGCGTCAATTGATACTTTTGATCGGCGTGGCTGCGGCTGTTGCCGCAGGTTTTGCAATCGTTCTTTGGTCGCAGACGCCAAGTTACACACAGTTGTACGGCGGCCTGGATGCGGCAGAGGCATCGGAGGTCGCGGAGGCATTACGCAACGCGAATATAGAATTTAAGATTAGCGATTCAAATGGCAGTGTAATGGTGCCGGTAGCCAGCCTGCACACTGCACGGCTGCGCCTGGCATCGCAAGGATTACCACAAAGCGTGTCGGCCGGCATGGACAATATGCAAGATCAATCAAGCTTTGGTGTCAGTCAATTCATGGAGAGCGCTCGTTATCAACATGCACTGGAAGCCGAGCTTGCGAGAACGATTTCAAGCATCGGTGCAGTAAACGATGCAAGGATTCATCTTGCTTTGCCAAAGCAAACGTCATTCATACGTAGTGATCGTCAAGCAAGCGCATCTGTGTTTCTGCAGCTTGGCCGTGGACGATCTTTGGAGCCGGATCAAGCGTCAGCTATTGTCAACCTCGTTGCGTCCAGCGTTCCGAATTTATCAACCAAGAACGTAACTGTAATTGACGAACAAGGCCGTTTGCTGAGTTCTGGAGACCAAAAAGCGGGAGACATTCTGGCGGCGAGTCAGTTCAGATATTCACAGCGCCTGGAGGAAACGCTAAAACGCAAGATCGAAGATCTGTTGACACCGATTGTTGGTGCCGGGCGCGTTCGTGCTCAGGTGTCGGCAGACGTTGATTTTACAATTACGGAGGAGACTCGCGAGTCATTCGATCCAGCAAAAACTGTCGTTAGAAGCGAGCAAATTAATGAACAGCAGCGCTCGGGCGGCACCTCCGCAGCATCCGGCGTGCCGGGCGCCGTAAGCAACCAGCCGCCGGAATCATCGGGTGCAGCAAATCCTCAGGCAGCCGCGGATACAGGTGCGGAAGCAACTCCGCCATCCAATACGACACGATCAAGTGTGCGGAATTTCGAGGTGGATCGTACCATTAGCCATGTAAGACCGAATGCGGGCAACATTAGCAAATTATCGGTTGCCGTTCTTGTCGACGATAGTGTCACCGATGCTAACGCAGGTAGTGCTGCTTCGTCAGACGCAGAGGCTCAATCATCTATAACGCCTGAAGATGTCGCCCGATTTACAGCGCTTGTGAAAGAGGCGGTGGGTTTCGACGAGGCTCGTGGCGATACCGTGGTGTTTATGAACACAGCCTTTAAGAGTGTGGCGCCGGTGGAGGAAGCAGAAGCGCCGGCGATTTGGGAAAAACCTATTGTTCGTGATTCGCTGAAACAAATTCTCGGTGCGGTGCTGGTTCTGGCTATCGCTTTCGGCGTTGTGCGACCAATGCTGCGAAGCGTTGTCTCGAGCGGCGCTGGAGTGTCCGCGGATTTCGTCACCGGCATGCCAAATTATGTTGTTACGCCGGGAGGCGCCCCGCAAATTTCCTCTTCAGGCGCGCCTGTGCCGTTGCCCAATTATGATGAAAAAGTTGCTGCCGCCAAGAACATTACCGGTCACGATCCGGCGCGCGTAGCGCAAGTCGTTAAGAAGTGGGTGTCGGTCGATGGATGAAGTGAATGGTGAGCTCACCGGCACGCAGAACGCGGCTTTGCTGTTGATGACACTGGGCGAGAGCGAGGCAGCCGAAGTTCTAAAGTACATGGGCGCGAAGGAAGTTCAGAGCCTTGGAACGGCGATGGCATCCCTCAAAAATGTTTCTCGAATACAAGCGGGCCAAGTCTTGGATGTATTTATTACCGACGTTGAAGACCAAACAGCCTTTGGCGTTGACACCGAAAACTATGTGCGCAATTTGCTGGGCAACGCCTTTGGGCCCGCAAAGGCGAACGCATTTATCGACAGAATAATTTCCGGCGATGAAGCAAAAGGGCTTGATGCCTTGAAATGGATGTCGTCGCGGGAAGTTGCCAACATAATAGAGGATGAGCATCCGCAGATTATCGCAATTGTCTTGGCGTATCTCGAACCCGAGCAAGCCGCCGATGTTATCGAATTGTTGTCAGATGAACTGCGATCCGAAGTCATCATGCGTGTGGCTCGATTAAGCGACGTGCAGCAAAGCGCGCTCGCCGAAATTGAAAACTTAATCGCGAGCAAATCGTCCGAGCAAACAGTCGGTGGCTCGCGAAAGGTCGGCGGCGATAAGGTTGCGGCCAATATTATCAATGCCCTCAAGCCGCAGCGTGGCGAAGAGTTGCTCGAAGAAATTCGCAGCAAGAGCGAGGAACTGTCTGATCGCATACAAGAGATGATGTTTGTATTCGATACTCTCCTCAAAGTTGACGATCGCGGAATTCAATCGCTGCTACGCGAAATATCGAATGATCTTTTGGTTGTTGCTCTGAAGGGTTGCGATCCGGAAATCAGCGACAAGATTCTAGGCAATATGTCGAAACGCGCCGCGACACTGTTGAAAGAGGATATGGAAGCAAAAGGGCCTATCAAATTGAGCGAGGTTGAGGAAGCGCAAAAAGAAATACTCGATGTCGCCAGGCGCTTGGCGGAAGCAGGCGACATCAACCTTGGCCAAGGCGGTGAGGAGTATGTCTGATTCGCCGAGTGCGGCAGATCCACAGCGTTGGAATGTTCCATCAATTGATGGCTCGGACGGACCAAGTTATCTGACTGCGGGCAGACTTCAGGAGCTACAAAAAGAGGCATACGACGAAGCCTTTGAAAAAGGCAAAGCGGCCGGCGAAAAGGCGGGAGAAGACATCATTGCGCTGCGCGCGGAACGTCTGAATCAGCTCTTGCATGCTTTGTGCGAGCCATTTGAGGAATTGGATGAATCGGTTGAAACGCAATTGGTGGAGCTCGCCATGGTGGTCGTCAAGCAGTTATTCCGACGCGAATTGCGCTTGGAACCCACGCACATAATTGGCGTGGTGCGCGAGGCCATTCAAATGTTGCCAATTGCCAGCCGGACCGTTCAAGTTCACCTGCACCCCGATGATGCGGCGCTTATCAGAGATACGCTTTCTCCAGCAGAGGGTGAACCTGCATGGACGATTGTTGAGGATCCGCTATCGAGTAGGGGTGGCTGTCGTGTGACCACGGACAATTCGCAAATTGATGCTTCGGCCGAGTCGAGGTTGGCGGCGGTTATCAACAAAATAATGGGTGACGACCGAGGATGACCGCGGAAGATAGCAAAATTGTTGTGGGTCCGAACCCAGACCGAAACTTGGAGCGATCCATTCGATTAGGCTCGTTCATTGATCGCGCATTGGACGGTGGCCCGAAAATGGTGGTTGAAGGTACTTTGAAAAGAACCGTTGGGTTGGCGATGGAAGCCGAAGGATGCCACGCACCGTTGGGTGGGCGATGCGATGTCGTCGCAGCAGATGGACGCAAAATTGAAACAGAAGTCGTCGGATTTTCCGGCGAGCGACTGTTTCTTATGCCCGTCGGTGACATGCGAGGTGTGTTACCCAACACACGCGTCATTCCAGTGTCCGGCAACCCCGAAGTATTGGTCGGAAATGATTTGCTTGGTAGAGTATTGGACGGACGGGGCAAACCATTAGATTCTGGACCGCCTATCGTTTCCGGGAAACGCGTACCACTTTTTGGTAAGTCAATAAATCCTTTGGATCGCTCTCCTATTCGGACGCAATTGGACGTTGGCGTGCGGTCAATCAATGGTCTGCTTGCGGTCGGGCGTGGGCAGAGGATGGGTTTATTTGCTGGCAGTGGCGTCGGTAAGAGCATGTTGCTCGGCATGATGACTCGCAACACTAATGCGGATGTCGTGGTCGTTGGGCTGGTCGGCGAACGTGGCCGGGAGGTTCGCGAATTCATCGATGAGTCGTTGGGCAAAGATGGTATGCAGCACTCGGTTGTTGTTGCGACACCCGCTGACGAAACACCGCTAATGCGCATGCACGGTGCGTGGTTGACTGCGGCAATCGCCGAACATTTTCGAGACCAGGGTTTGCACGTCTTGTTGCTAATGGATTCGTTAACGCGATTTGCGCAAGCACAACGTGAAATCGCGCTAGCGATCGGCGAACCGCCCGCTACGAAAGGCTATCCACCGTCAGTATTTGCCAAGCTACCGCAATTGGTCGAGCGTGCTGGCAACGGAACGGATGGCAAAGGTTCTATTACTGCGTTCTATACCGTACTTGCAGAAGGTGACGACCAGAATGATCCGATTGTCGATGCTTCGCGAGCCATACTCGATGGGCACATTGTATTGTCGCGGTCCATGGCCGATGCTGGTGTGTATCCGGCGATCGATGTCGAAGCGTCGATCAGTCGAGCGTTGGCGCAGATTTCCACAGATAGTCAACAACAATTGATATCCAGATTTAGGCAGGTTTACTCCACATATCAGGAAAGTCGCGACCTGATTTCGGTTGGCGCATACCATGCCGGGTCAAATGCGCGAATTGACGAGGCGATCGCCCTTTGGCCTGCAATTCTCGATTTCCTACGACAGCATCATAATCAATGTGTTGATTCGGACACCAGCCTCGCGGAACTTCGAGCTCTGTTTGATACCGTTGGCAACACTAGTGAAGTTGTCGAAAACGCGGAAGCATTGTGATTAGCCGCTCAGAAAAAATACAAAAGGTCGCATCGCTTGCGGCAGCAGAGGAAAAGCACTTGATGCAAACAATGGGCACATCCAAACAAAAACTCGACGAGCAAACAGACCGGCTCGGCGAACTGAATTCCTATCGGCAGATGTATAAAACTAAAACTCACGGCAATGGCGCAGTGGCGCCAGCGCATTGGCAGGATTATCAGCAGTTTTTGGCCCGACTCGATTTAGCAGTTCAGTCGCAGCAACAGATTGTGAAAGATGGCGAACGAGATTTGGCGACCCACAAACGTCGATGGATGGCGAAACGTCAACGACTAGAGTCGCTCGAACGTGTTATTGAACGTTATCAGCGCGAAGAACAGGTGGGTCGAGATCGGCTTGAGCAAAAAGTGCAAGACGATTTACCAAAAATGCAAAATAGTTTCATGCATAAGTCGTGAGCATGGATGTTTCCGGGCATTCGTGACTCGGCCCGTCAGCTTCTTGCGCAGTGGCACGCTTCTTGCTTTTACTAGTCATGATCTTCACCCATTGACTAAGAGATAGCGAATGCTGCAAACGATAAACATTCAATTGAACGACGTATCCAGCGCTGATGGAAATATAGGTGTTAATTCAACCGCGGCGCCGGAGCCGACAACCGAGCACTCCGACTTTAGTCACACGCTGCACGCAGAAAGTACAGACGGCGTGGACGATGTTGCTCAGTCAGGCGAGGTTTTGCCGTTGACCGGCAATTCGTTGCCGCATTACAGCGAACAAGAACTGGCCGAACTACCGTCAGCCACGCTATTGACGATGACTGGCGCTGGAATCGATGAGTCCTTGAGGATCCTGCGCGGCCCGGTTATTTCTGTGGGAACCACAGCAACTGAATTTCAACAGGCTCCCGGCAGAGCAACGCGTGTCGCCGATTTACCTACACCGCTGAGAATTACGGCACCGCTGCAATCGACAAACCTAAATGCTGCATTAGCAACTGCCGATGCGACGGAGAATAATGCCGCGCGGCAAGAGATTCGTTCACCTGGGTTGAGCCTCGATCGTAAAACGCTGATCGATAAGATGTCGACCCCGGCGAACGATCAGCGCGTCTTGGCGCGACCGACGACGGGTTCATTGCTACCTGTTGCGACAACCGCGCGCCTGGAAGTCAGTCCGCTAGCGCCGCCCATTGCGGATATTGCGGCTAACGCACTGAATTCAGGGCAATCGAATCTGCCGGCTAGCCAGCTAGGGTTAGTCCCGGTGATCCGCCAGGTTACCAAAATGTCGGCTGATGACGCTTCCCGAATCGCCGCGACAGCGACACCAGAATCACCATCGTCTGCGGTACTTACTGACAGCAAGTTGCAGCAGGGTACTGTTTCTACCGGCCTACCAACCGTCGTATCAATTCAGGCGTCGCTCAAGAGTCCCCAATGGAGTGAACAGTTTGGTCAGCGCGTGATGCTCATGGCCAGCAACAAACTTCAAAATGCGGAATTACGCCTCCATCCAGCGGAGATGGGACCCATCAAGGTTCAGGTCACAATGGACGACGGCATCACAAGCGTCAACTTCCAAGCGCAACACGCTGTGACACGGGAGGCGATTGAACAAGCGCTACCTAGATTGCGTGAATTGATGGAAGAAAACGGACTCGCGTTGCAGAACGCTAGCGTTAGCGACCAATCGTTGCAGAACGGCCGATCAGAGACGGAAGACGAAGCAGCGACGAATATCGCTTCGCCCGATGGCTCGAAACACGATGTTGAACAAGCCGACCCGCAGTCCGCTCAAAGTCGCAGATCTAGTGCGTTACTGGACACGTTCGTTTGACGCCACATTGTCAAAATAATGACGATCGCCATTATTCGCTTGACCCGGCTGTCAAAAATCGGACTTTTGAGTTCCGCAAAGCGTGTGATGAAAACTCATAACATATTGAAAAATAACAACTAATAGATTCTCGAAATTTCTGGCATGACCTTTGCATCACTCAGTGCAAGAACTGATGGAGTATGCAATGGCAGAAGATACAGAAGCAGAGCAAGATACAGAAGCCGACGCCGACGCCGAAGAGACCAAAGGCGGTGGCATGATGAAGAAAATCATCTTCGGCGTGGTCGGTCTGGCCCTGGTCGCCGGCGGAATATTTGCTGGTCCGGTCGTCATGAATAAAATCTCGGGCGATCCAGACGCTGAGGCGACGGATGAATCGACGGTCGACAAAGTCACCGTCGACGGTCCGGCTATATACAACAGCCTGCATCCGCCGCTCGTCATTAATTTCAAAGATGCCGGCGGCGCGGCGCATTTCATGCAAATTACCATGGAGGTCATGGCGCGCGACCAGGACGTGATTAACGCCGTCCGCGAACATACGCCGGTCATCCGTAACAGCTTGATATTGCTCTATGGTAATGCTGAATATGAATTCGTCACCACCCGTCCGGGCAAAGAAAAAATGCTTGCCGACGGTTTGGCGGAAATTCAGACGATTCTAACTGAGCAAATCGGCTCTCCCGGAATCGAAGCAGTTTACTTCACGAACTTGATCATTCAATAGTCTGGCGGACACCGGAAATGACAGATCAAGTACTCACCGACGAAGAAAAAGGTGCATTAATCGATGGAATATCGGCCGGGGAGGTTGATGTTGACGGTGATTCGTCCTCGCCAATGGAGAGCGTCCGTGATTTCGTTGTTGGGCCGCGCTCACGTATTGTCACACGCAGTTACCCACGACTTAAACTGCTCAATGAGCACATGGCAACGCGCCTAAGTAAGCAAACCGACCAGCTACTCGGTGTTGAAACGCAAGTAGCGTTTGGTTCGACATATTCGTGTTCGTTGAGCGAATACATTGATCGTCTCAACGGTTTGGCACTTGTGATCGAATTTTCATGTACACCGTTGGACGGTTGCGGTCTTATATACCTCGAATCAGACATGATGAGCTACCTCGTCGAATCGTTTTACGGCGGCGTCGGAAACGAGCCGTTGCGCCAAAACGAGCAGTTCTTTACCGCCGGTGAAATTAGCGTTGCGTCGCATTTTGTAAATGCCCTCTTGGACACCCTTGCGTCAACCTGGCAATCCACAATCGAGATCACGCCGGAGCAAGTAAGTACGAAACAAAGTACCGACATCGTTGAAGGTGTCGAGAATACCGACTCAGTCATCTGCTCCGACTTCTCAATCACGCTTGCGGAACAACCGGGCAAGTTTTCGCTGGTTTGGCCGGTTAGTACCGTCGCACCAATCGTTCCGGTATTTGAAGGTCAAAAGCGCGAGCGAAATCCATCGGAGGACGCACGATGGGAGCGATCGATTCGATCACGAGTGACGGACGCGCAAGTCAATATCTCGACGCGTGTCGGCAATGCCAACATAACACTTGGTCAGGTCGCTTCACTAACGGCTGGAGATATCGTGGACATTGAGAGCCCGCGAACCGCACGGATATTTGCCGGCGAAGTGCCGATCATTGAAGGCTCATTCGGCATACATGACGGCTTCAACGCGATCGAAACCCGGACCTGGATCAGTGCTGCGAGCACTGAAGAATCAATTTCAAACGTTTAGTGGGAAGGAAAACAATCAATGGCAAATGAGACACCCGAAGATTCTGCCGCGGCGGGCGAGGCCGCAAGCGACGCTAACCAGGCTGCACAATATGCGCCAGAACAACTTGGCGACGCAGATGCGGCCGGCCAGCAAGTCGCAGCAGACGTTAATTTGGACCTAGTGCTCGATGTGCCCGTCACCGTCTCATTGCGAGTCGGCTCAACTGACATCTCTATTCGCGATCTTGTGAGACTAGTGGAAGGGTCCGTCGTTGCGTTGGACCGCGAATCGGAAGAACCCATGGATGTCTTGGTTAACGGGACATTGGTCGCTCACGGCGAAATAGTAGTGGTCGACGACAAGTACGGCGTTCGCTTGACCGATGTTATTGGTCCTGCCGAACGTATTGAGAAGCTTAATTAAATGCGCATTGCGAATTCGAAATGTCTGGTAGGCGGTGCAGCATTCTGCTGCCTATTCTATTCGGCCTTGGCGAAAGCCACGGACACAGCTTTGTCGATCGATGAGGCGAAGATAGCAACGCCTGAGCTTGGGCAAGACATTCTTTCCGTAACCACAGGCTTGGTTATGGTCGTCGCCGCAATCCTCATCGTCGGTTTTTTGTATTCGAGAGTCAGTCGGCTCGGCGGTGTTGGCAATAATGTTATCGATATCGTGGCGAGTCGCTCGATCGGTCCGAAAGAACGCCTACTGCTCATTGAGATTGCGAACAAGCAATTGTTAGTTGGCATCACGTCTTCAAATGTACAAACACTGCACCTATTTGAGCAGCCTGTTGTTACGCGTTCAGAAGCCAGCCAATCCAGCGGATTCGGGCAACGGTTTCGCGAGATACTGCGCGAGGCGAAGAAATGAAACGTCTTGTGCCCATTGCTATTTCACTAATTTTCTGTACAGCGGCGAGCGCCCAGCAAGAAGCTATTGAATTGGCAATGTCCTCAACGAACGACGGTACCTATACACTGAGTATCCAAATACTCGTGCTGATGACATTGTTGACGCTGTTGCCTGCGATCATCCTGTCTAGCAGCGCATTTGTCCGAATCATTATTGTTCTGTCGATCCTTCGCCAAGCGTTGGGTACGGCGCAAACGCCACCCAACCAAGTATTGCTAGGTGTGGCCCTATTTCTAACGTTTTTTATCATGTCACCTGTGATTGACAGTATCTATCAGGAGGCAGCGGTCCCGTACATGGAAGGGGCTGCCACGGTGCAACAGGCACTCGACGCGGGAATTCAGCCGCTGCGCGCGTTCATGCTTGACCAAACGCGTGAATCCGACATCAGCTTGTTCGCGGGTATTTCGGGGCGGAATGATATCGAATCAATCGATGATGTACCAATGTCGATAGTCATCCCAAGCTTCATGGTCAGCGAACTTAAAACCGCGTTTCAGATTGGCTTTTTGATATTCATTCCATTTTTGGTCATCGATCTGGTCGTATCGAGCGTCTTAATGTCGATGGGCATGATGATGCTGTCCCCAATGCTCATCTCTTTGCCTTTCAAAATCATGTTGTTTGTACTGGTTGACGGCTGGGTATTGGTGTTGGGGACGTTGGCATCAAGTTTTTACACGTAAAGGATATTTGAATGACACCTGAAACAGTTACCACGATCGGGCAGCAGGCACTTTGGGTCACCATCCTTCTGGCGGCGCCAATGTTGTTATCGGCGCTTGCGGTAGGGCTACTCGTCGGCATGTTTCAGGCCGCGACACAAATTAATGAAATGACACTTAGTTTTATACCGAAGCTGATGGTGTTGGCTTTGACGCTCGTCATCGCGGGCCCATGGATGCTAGGTGTGATCGTTAACTACACACGATCAATGATGCAAAACATTCCATCGATTATTTCCTAACGACAGGAACGAAACAGGTCATGAAAGCGAGAACTGACAGTGAATTTGACAATTGCTTTGAACGCGCTATTGGAAGGTCTGCAAATCTACATATGGCCGTTTGTGAGAATTGGCGCGTTCGTCATGGTAATGCCGTTGGTCGGCGGACATTCGGTACCAGTGCGCATCCGACTCCTACTGATTCTTGCGCTGACAGCGGTAGTAGCGCCGGTGTTATCCCCGAAGACTACACTGGACGTACTGAGTGCGGAGGGTCTGGTCACGATGATTCAGGAGATCGCGATCGGCGTATCGATGGGATTCTTAGCGCAGCTTGTCTTCGACGCGATCGGACTCGGCGGGCAGGTCATAGGCATGAGCATGGGACTGGGATTCGCAGTGTTTCTCGATCGTGCGCGCGGCGTCAATATCCCGGTACTTGGTCAGTTGTTCATGATGCTGGGGATGTTGATCTTCCTGACGATGAACGGTCACTTGCAGCTGATCAAGTTGCTGGCAGGCAGCTTTCATACGATTCCGATAGGAGAGGTCGGTATAACGCCGACAGTATTGAAAGAACTGGTGCAATGGACCGGGCAGTTATTCGTGTTCGCGATGAAGATTGCACTGCCGGCGATCACCGGACTCTTGATCGTAAATTTGTCGTTTGGCGTGATGAGCCGAGCAGCGCCAACACTAAATCTTTTTGCCGTGGGCTTCCCAGTAGCGATGTTGTTGGGCTTCGCGGTCATTTTTCTTAGCATGGGGAACCTGCAGCAAGCGGTCGCACTGTTTATCAACGAATCAATGATTGCGATTTCGCAATTGCTTAAGCAGATGGCAGCATAGGACTAATTCGTAATGGCCGACGAACAACAACAGCAAGATAAGACAGAGCAGCCGACACCCAAGCGCATCGAAGATGCGCGAAAAAAAGGTGATGTACCACGCTCTCGCGAGCTGACCATGGCCGGCGTAATGTTGTCCGGCGCATCGACATTACTGATCCTTGCAGAACCCATCGGCCAACGCTTAACGAATGCCTTTGCGAGCGGTCTGGTCGTTGAGCGTAGTCAGCTTTATGACCCTAATTCGATAGCGCTCACTTTCGGTGAGGTCGCCGTTGAATCAATGCTGGCGTTCGCACCATTTGCATTGGTATTGATCGGTGCGGTATTTCTCGGCGCATCGCTAATTGGAGGGTGGTCGTTCAGCATGAAAGCCGTGGCGTTCAAAGTGGAACGAATCAATCCCGCTAAAGGCATTAAAAAGGTGTTCAGTGCAAATAGCCTGAATGAATTGGTCAAGGCGATCGCCAAATTTGGATTGGTCGGTGTAATCGCTGTTATTTGGCTTTGGTGGTCTGTGGAGGATTTACTGAGCTTGGGCAGTCAACCGGTCGGCATCGCAATCGGACAGTCGCTAAAAATCTGCGGGGTTTCGTTGCTTATCGTAAGTTCCGGTCTGATCCTAATTGCCGCGGCAGATGTGCCTTTTCAGCTCTGGAACTACAAAAAGAAGCTACGAATGACACGCCGTGAAGTGAAGGACGAGCTAAAAGATACGGAGGGACGACCGGAGGTCAAGTCGCGAATTCGGGCACTACAGCAACAAATCGCAACGCGTCGAATGATGGAAGACTTGCCAACGGCGGACGTGGTGGTCACTAACCCGACCCATTTCGCCGTTGCACTGAAGTATGACGAAAAATCAATGGGCGCACCGCGCGTTATCGCAAAGGGCAAGGATCTTGTTGCCCAAAGAATCAGAGAGTTGGCCACAAATCACAGCATACCGCTGTTTTCTGCGCCGCCACTTGCACGAGCGCTGTTCCGCACGACGGACATAGGGCAAGAAATACCTGGAAAACTGTATACAGCGGTAGCGCAAGTTCTCGCATACATCTTTCAACTCAATAGTGCCTTTTCACCGGGACGCAAACAGCCGGTACGCCCGACGTTTTCAGCTGAAGACTTTGACCCGATTAGCCCATAAGGATAATTGAGACCAATCAATGGCAGACGTATCACAAAATGGAATGATTGCAGACATTATGCGGGGGCTCGGTATGCCGATTTTGCTCCTGGCGATTCTGGCAATGATGATGGTACCACTGCCGCCGTTGGCTTTGGATATTCTGTTTACCTTCAACATCGCACTCTCCGTAGCGATTCTGCTGACGACCGTTTACGTGAGTCGCCCACTCGATTTCGGCGTGTTTCCGACCATCCTATTAGTCGTTACCTTACTAAGGTTGGCACTCAATATTGCATCGACACGCGTCGTGTTACTCAATGGTCATAGCGGGACGTCGGCGGCAGGAAAAGTGATTGAAGCATTCGGTGATTTTGTCGTTGGTGGCAACTACGCTGTCGGTCTCGTCATTTTCGGAATTCTGGTCATTATCAACTTTGTTGTAGTGACCAAAGGCGCTGGCCGGGTATCGGAAGTGTCCGCGCGATTTACATTGGACGCGATGCCGGGCAAACAGATGGCAATCGACGCAGATGTGAATGCCGGCGTAATCGATCAGGACGAAGCTCGCAAACGGCGTCGGGAGATCGGCGAAGAAGCGGACTTTTACGGTTCCATGGACGGTTCTAGCAAGTTCGTTAGAGGCGATGCTATTGCCGGCATTCTAATTTTGTTTATCAATATTATTGGCGGTCTCATTATTGGTACCGCGCAACACGATCTAACGCTTTCTGCGGCGGTACATAACTACACTTTATTGACAATCGGTGATGGATTGGTTGCGCAAGTACCGTCATTACTGCTTTCAACGGCTGTCGCCATTATCGTTACCCGCGTCTCTCGTTCGCAGGACATGCGGACGCAAATATTTCATCAACTGTTCAGCGATTATCGAACGCTAATGGTTACTGCCTTGGTAATCGGTTCTCTCGGTTTGATTCCAGGCATGCCCAATTTCGCATTCTTAAGTCTCGCCGTACTATGCGCCATCTTCGCGATTCGCGTCGCAAATCGATCCAAACAAGTAGTTCAAGCGGCACCGCAGAAAAGCGATGACGCGATCGCGCTTCCGGACTTGAGCTGGCAAGACGTCGATCCGGTTGACCTGATTGGTCTAGAAGTTGGCTATCGCTTGATTCCGCTGGTTGACAGGCAAAGGAACGGCGCGTTGGTGGCAAGGATCAAGGGCGTGCGAAAAAAGCTGACGGAACAACTGGGATTCTTGATATCGCCAGTCCATATACGCGACAACCTCGAGTTGGCGCCGAACGCCTATCGAATTTTGCTATCTGGCGTTGCCATTGGTGAAAGCGAAATTCACGTCGACAAGGAACTCGCCATTAATCCCGGACAGGTCTTTGGTGAGCTCAAAGGCGTTGAAACAAAAGATCCGGCTTTCGGTTTGCAGGCTTACTGGATAGATGTATCGCAACGCGAGGAAGCGCAAATGCTCGGATTTACCGTCGTCGACCCGGCAACTGTCGTCGCGACTCACATTAGCCAAGTATTACAAACCAACGCGCAGGACCTATTGGGGCATGAGGAAACGCAACAACTGCTCGATCGCCTTGCGACTACAGCGCCGAAACTGGTCGAAGAGTTGACGCCGAAATTACTGCCGATGAGCACGATCGCGAAAGTCCTGCAGAACTTATTGGAAGAGCAAATTTCTGTCTGCAACATTCGAAAAATCGTCGAAACATTGGCGGAGCATGCGGTACGTAGTCAGGATCCCGACGTTTTGTCTGCTGTTGTGCGCATCGCTCTGGGGCGCTCAATCGTGCAATCCGTAGCAGGAATGCGGCCTGAGCTACCAGTTTTGACATTGGACCCAGAGTTGGAACGAATCTTGAATGAGTCTGCTGCAGAGGATGGAAAATTGGGACTTGAGCCGGGCATGGTTGAACGACTACACGAAACGCTGACTGACAAAGCGAAAAATCAAGAAGTTGCCGGCGAGCCGGCGGTGTTGTTGGTTTCGCCGCAGGTACGTCCTTGGATGTCACGCATGATGCGAAGTATTCGTAATCTTCATGTCCTGTCTTACAACGAAATACCCGATGACAAACGCATTCAAATGATTGCGGCTGTCAGCTAGGTCAATACGACGCAAAGAGTCCGCATAGCGATGAGAAATGAAACGAGCGAGCAATTCAATGAGGAAGGGCTGTGAAAATAAAAAGATACATTGACAAGGATATGCGGCAAGTACTGCGCCGCATTCGCGAGGACCAAGGTCCGGAGGCCGTGATTCTCTCAAACCGTCGCATCGACGATGGCATCGAAGTCATCGCGGCCGTCGACTACGACGAGGCATTGGTCAGGCACGCGCTAGGCACAGAAGCCAAAATACCGGAAAAATTGGATAGAGAATCACTCGTCCAGGTAGCGGAAGATGACGATACTGTTGAGTCTGCCGTTGCGTCGAACAAACCAGAGGTAATCAACGCCAGTTTGACGCCCGCTGCGGCATTAGTGGATGACTCAGCAGCGATACTCGCCGATACAGAATTGCAAGTTCCCGTGGCGTCGTCGCAGGACGTGCAAACTGAACTCTCGTCATTGCGAAATTTACTCGAAACACAGTTGTCCGGCTTGCTTTGGCAGGACGCAAATCGTCGTTACCCAATGCGGGCCAATGTACATAGGGGCTTGGCCAGATTGGGTGTCGCTGCGGACGTCGCAAACATTATCGTTAATCGACTGGGACCGTCCACGGATCAACGCGAACTTTGGCGTGCATCTCTAACGACGCTCGCCAAAACAATTCCAGTGGTCAACGATACGCTGCTTGAGGAAGGCGGGGTAGCGGCTCTAGTAGGGCCAACCGGTGTCGGCAAGACAACGACAATCGCGAAAATGGCCGTCCGCTACGCTATGCAACATGGTGCGGATGACATCGCATTGGTTTGTGCCGATGCCTATCGAATCGGTGCGAAAGAGCATCTTATGGCTTTTGCGAACATCATCGGCGTCGGCGTACATGCGGTCGGCAATTCTGCTGAATTGAATAGTGTGCTTAATCGTTTAAAAAGCAAAAAACTGGTGCTGATTGACACCGAGGGACGAAGCCAGCGGGACCGCGATTTAGCTTCACGCCTCGCTGCCTACGGAAATAACGATGAGCGCGTCAACTTCTATCTTGCATTGTCAGCCGCGAGTCAAGAAGCAGGGATCGACGAAACCGTTCGCGCATTTAATGATGTACCGCTTAAGGGTTGTGTCGTCACAAAAGTAGACGAAGCAGCACAGCTCGGCTGTGTCATTAGCACACTGATTAGAAACGACCTGCCGGTGGCGTGGTTATCTGACGGACAGCGGATTCCGGAGGATCTGCATGCCGCCGATAAGAAGAAACTCTGGCTGGTCAATCAAGCGCTGGAGTGCATGAAGAGTAGTAAACCGCGTCTTGATGAACAAATTCTGGCGGAAAATTTCGCCCAAGCGAGCGTAGCACATGCGTAGACACTCACAATCACAGCAGGTGACCCGAGCCATTCGCCGTAATCCGCCAAAAGTAATAGCGGTCAGCAGCGGCAAAGGCGGTGTCGGCAAAACCAATATCGCGGCAAATCTGTCTGTAGCACTTGGAAAAATGCACCGCAATGTTTGTCTGCTTGATGCCGATATGGGTCTGGCCAACGTCGACGTACTGCTAGGCCTACAACCGAAATTCAATCTTTCACATATTGTGTCTGGTGACGTAGACCTTGAAGCGACACTAATTGACGGACCAGGCGGCATTAGAGTCATTCCGGCTGCATCTGGAAACTTCAACATGTGCGATTTGCCGGCGGCAGCCCAAGTCGCCATTATTCAGGCATTCACGGATCTCGTGAATCCGCCAAATACATTGGTCGTCGATACCCCATCAGGCCTATCGTCGTCCGTTGGACGATTCGTTCAGGCCGCACAGTATCCCATTGTTGTCGTGTGCGACGAACCGGCATCGCTCACCGATGCTTACGCGCTAATCAAGGTATTCAGCCGACATTACGGTATCAGTCATTTTCAAGTGGTGACCAACCAAACGGCCAGCGCCACGGGCGGTGCAGCCCTGTTTAATAAGCTTCGCAGGGTCACGGACACCTATTTGGACGTCGTCATCAATCACTTAGGCGACGTGCCCAATGACCGACATCTTCGTCGTTCGGTCCAGGAACAGTGTGCCGTGGTCGAGAAATACCCAGACAGCCCGAGTGGCATTGCGTTTTACAAGATCGCGAAAAAGATCGACGAATTGCCCGCCGCGCAACGACCGAAAGGTGGAATCGAGTTCTTTTTTGAACACTTGCTGGCCAACGAGCAATGCCTACGGGGACAAGTTGCATGATTGGATATAGCAACATTGCTGCGATAGATCATGCATCCGACGATGACCTCGTACTTCAGAATATTGGCCTTGTAAATCGTATCGCCCGCCATCTCGCTGCGCGACTTCCTGCTTCTGTAGATTTCGATGACTTGTTGCAGTCTGGAATGGTCGGCTTGCTCGAGGCGGCGAATAACTTCGACATGACCAAAGGCGCGAGTTTCGAAACGTATGCCGGCATCCGTATCCGTGGCGCAAT
Organism: Woeseia sp.; assembly: GCA_021773015.1. GTDB lineage: Bacteria > Pseudomonadota > Gammaproteobacteria > Steroidobacterales > Woeseiaceae > OFTM247. The sequence goes on along the minus strand of JAJFKW010000006.1, from coordinate 225,782 downwards.
GCTCGACGATATTCGAAAGCATGATTGGACACCGCGTTCAGTCCATCAAAAATATCGACAGGTGATGGAGGCTATAAAGACCATCGAGGGCGAAACCGGAGAATCGGCTGCAGCAGCAGACATTGCGAGCAAATTGAACATTTCGATGAACGATTATCACAAGATTTTGGCCGATAGCGCGGGTAGCAGGCTCTTCAGTTTAGAGGAGACTCTGGACGAACAGTCTTCATATACATCCGTACCAGCTTCCAAAACGGCGATTCCCGATCAGGAGCTTTTCGATAGTCAATTCCGTGAACTACTAGCGAAAGCAATATCTCAATTGCCAGAACGCGAGCGGATGGTTCTATCCCTATATTACGAGCGCGAACTAAATTTGAAAGAAATAGGAGCGGTTCTTGAGGTCAGCGAATCACGCGTATGTCAGATTCACGGTCAGGCGCTTCTACGATTACGTGGCACCATTTCAGATCGCTAAATGAGGAAGACACATGGCCGATTTTATTAACCCAATCAATCGAATTACACCATCGTATCCAGTGTCGCCCGTGCAACCTGTTAAGAAAGATCCGGATGTTGGAAACCGGAAAAAACAGCGGCAGCATGACGATGAAAAAGCGAATTCAGATTCTGCCGAACCGCAGGAATCAAATACAACCATAGATGAGCACGTGTGATGATACTTTTCGAGTCTACAAGTTTTTTTCTACTACAAATTTCAAATGCACTGTTACTCGCCGCTGCCTGTATCGCGGTACTCAGATTTGAGCAGCGCGTCAGGAAGTCCGAATCGTTTTGGGCGAGCCCGACCGGTAGCCTGATTTCCGGGAAGAAACTGGCAGGAGCGAACATCGATGATATTGAGAGCGCCGATCTCCACCGCCAAATGGATGCGCTTCAGCAAGAAATAAAACACCTCACCAATGCCAAGGCAAATGCAGGTACGACATCCAGCCGTGAATTGCTGATAGAGAACGCAATTAACATGGTCAAGAGCGGCGCTACCCCAGAACAGCTTGCGCGCACCTGTGGGTTGAATATCGGAGAGGCGCAATTACTGAAAAAGCTTCACGTTTTGCCTGATTTGTCGACCACACCATCGCAAGGAAGAGCGTGAGCGGCTCGGATGCATTTCGATTCGTTAATTTGCTCGCTCTAGAACTGGAGAATGGCGACATTACGCTGCCATCATTGCCGGACGTAGTTTTGAAAATTCGTGGCATGCTAGAAAAGGAAGACTGCGACTTCGAACGGATAGGTAAGGCGGTCAGCGTTGATCCGGTATTAGTGTCTAGGTTGATGCTATTCGCTAACTCCGCATATCATAATCGCGCAAATGTCAAAATCGAGTCGCTGAATACAGCAATCGGGCGCCTCGGTTTTGAGGTGGTTCGAAGCACAGCCGTATCGCTTGCCATCAATCAAATTTACGTTTCTGAAAAACATAGCAGGGCGGCAAAACACTTAAAAGCTGTCTGGGCAAGAAGTATGAAGCTCTCCAGCATGGCGTATGCGGTTGCCCAAGCGCATTCGGCGTTAAATGAAGAGTCAGCATTTATGTGTGGTCTCTTGCATGAGGTGGGGAAGCTATACATCATCACTAAGGCGGAAGGATTTCCCGATTTTCTTGGCGATCCAGATACATTTCAAGGCGTGCTTGAAGAGTGGAATCCTCAAGTCAGTAAAAGCATAATTGAGGCGTGGGGTTTTTCGTACGATATGGTGGAATCGACAGATCCAGAATCCTATGTCGATTCGGACGAAAGTTTGCAGCCGAAACTAGCAGACGCAATCTACATTGCTAAGCTGTTACTCGACAATAGTGAGGAAGAGACGCTATCGCTATTTGATTCACCTTCGTGCAAAAAGCTCGGTATTGATGAGGCGTCAATTAAGCACGTTATGGACAATTATCGAGGGAAACTCTCGACGATGCAGCAATCCTTGGTATAGGCCACGCAGTCAATTATCTTGAGCATCGATTTGCAGACGTCGCATTCGCAATGTTTCCGACTCGCGACTAAACATATGTTGGATAAGCACCTCTTTCTGCGAGACACTCATGGCATGAAAACGAACTGCGACGGAATACGGCAGACTTGGGTCGGCATTTTCAGCTAGAACCTCCTCTCGAATTACATCACAGAACGACTCTACATAAAGATTGTCGGCGGCCAACAAAAATCGTAGCGACAATTTCGTCCCTGGTTCGAGCCGTTCTTTTGTATGAAATGCCATGCCGTCTGCGCCAACGTCGCAGGTTTGTGGTGGCTGGCTAGCGATTTCAGACTTTGTTTTTTTGAATGCCGGAAGTTGCCCAGCAATCGCGTTTATCTTGTCGTTCAGTAGCGTAATGCACTTACCGAAGTGTTCGGACTCGCCATTCAGCTGAAACATTGCCTCGCTGAGCCTCGCATCAATGTCGAGAAGTTTGGCTTTAGCACCGTCGTCTTGACCTAGACGAATCTTACGGTGTTCCAACCCCTGAGCAAACTCTCTGTCTGTTATGCGCTCATACATCAAGTAAACGGGCTCACTCACACGGAAAGAACGTCGGTTTTCTTTGGGGTCAATCATGGCGCCTGTTCCTCTGCTGACTGCTCATTGGCAAGTGCTTCGTCGATGCTAAGATGACTAACTCTATCGATATCGGCGCCGCGCACGATGCTGATATCGACTCGCCGATTCTTTGCGCGGTTGTCGGTCGTGTCATTTTCGGCTCTTGGCTTGGTGTCGGCATGTCCCGAGACGACGAATCGACTGGAATCCAATTCGGCTGTTTTCAAGAGTTCGTGGGTTACAGAAACAGCACGCGATGTGGAAAGGTCCCAATTCGATCGAAAGCGGCTATTTGAGATGGGTACGTTGTCCGTGTGACCGGAAATTGTCACAGTGCCGCTGTTTTTGTCTATTAGCGATGCAATTTTGTGCAGTACCGGCAGAAAGCGTGGTCGAATATCCGCCATTCCGGAGGCGAACGAAGCATTCTCCATAACGTGAATGATGACCTTCATGCCCTCGGTTTGCACTGAAACGTCGCCGTTCTTGATTTCTTCCTTTAGTGCGGCGCGAATTCTACGCGCATGATCTCGCGTCTCTTTTATCTCTTTCAATTCCCGGTCTAGGGCGTCGAGCGTGTTTCGGTTGGAGTCGATTGTGAATTGGCGAACCTCGTTCACCGACGTCGGTTCCGGTTTGCCAGGACTAAATTCTTGAGCGACGACGCTGGTACCCTTCGGAATTGTACGCACTTCTATTTCAGCTTGAACGCCAAAGGCATCCTTCATTGAGCCTGAAAGTTGTTTGAATTTCGCGGCGTCCATTTCCGAAAATGCCAACAGTAAGACGAAAAAGCACATTAGCAGCGTCATCAAATCTGCAAAAGTCATGACCCACGCCGGTACACCCGCACTTTCAGCCTTCTTCGGGGGCCCATCGGACATGACATGTTTGACGTGGCCGGCTAGGCCGCGTCTGCTTCCTCTTTGCGTTGTGAGCGCGGCAAGTACGTCTGCAGCATATTCTCAATAACCCGGGGATTTTGACCGCCTTGTATACTTAAGAGGGCGTCGATCACCAAAGATTTTCTAGTGTTTTCTTCGCGGCTTCGCACTGCAAGCTTGTCGGCAATAGGCAGTGCAAACATGTTGGCGAGAATCGCGCCATACAATGTTGTCAACAACGCGACAGCCATTGCCGGTCCAATCTGTTTTGGATCGTCCATATTCGATAACATCTGGACCAGACCAATCAGTGTTCCGATCATTCCCATGGCTGGACCAACGTCACCAATTGCCTTGAAAATGTCTTGGCCGTCGCTATGCCGTTGCAGCGTTTGGTTAAGGTCTTTGGTTAGCATTGCCCTGACCGTGTCGGCAGGATGGCCGTCGATTAAGAGTCCAAGGCCCGACTCCATGAACTGATCAGGAATTTCAGCATCTTCGAGTGCCAACAAACCACCTTGTCGTGCGGTTTTCGCAAGCTCAACCGCCTTGTCAATCAAATCCTCAGGTGCGGTGGGTTTGTGTAAGAACGCTTTGACGGCAATAGTTGCGGCACCCAGAAACTGCCCGAGGCTGAACTTCATCATCGTAACCAACACCGTACCGCCGAGTACGACGAGCAACGAAGGCCCGTTTACGAACGTGCCCGCGGATCCGCCAAGCATAATCGATGCCATCACGATGCCGAATGCACCGATCAGTCCTATCAGTGTCGCCAAATCCAACTTATGATCCTCCGCTCATTCGGAATATTGCAGCGTGCCTTGATATTAAATATCGGCAATCGCAACGCGTTCTTTAGATATCAGGGTGACACCTATTTGCCGATATCGGATATTCATTAGTCGTTAGGAATGGGAAAATAGCTTGCCTGATTACGTCCGTTGGCCTTCGCCTGATACAAGGCCTTATCTACTCGATCGATGAGCGACTCTGTCGAGTCATTCGTCGATATCTCGGTGTAGCCACAGGAACATGTGATTCTTCTCTCCGCCGGCGCACTTGGAACCACAATCTGTTTGAGGTAGTTCATCAGGCGGTCGAGGAGTATCGCAGTATGATCAGCGGTCGTGTCATTGAGAATCACCGCGAATTCATCGCCGCCAAATCGAGAGACCAAGTCATTTTTCCGAATAAACGATCGTGTAAGGCAATCGCTGACAGATTTGAGTACATCGTCACCGGCGGCGTGCCCAAACTGATCATTGATGGATTTGAAGTCATCGAGGTCAACAAAAATCACGGTTATTGGCTGTCCCAATATGAATCGCGCATTGAGACTCTGTGCCAGCGCCTTGTCAAAAGCACCGCGATTGAAAACATCCGTTAGGCTGTCCCGCTGCATTTCTTCATGAGCTGCGACCAGGTCTTGCCGTAGGTTGCTCATCCGACTATTCATTTCGGTAATACGCTGTTCGTATTCCGCTTTTTGTTTGTCGAATGTGCCCGTGACTGTTTCTACTGTCTTGTTGAGAGCATCGCGAATCTCAGGCAGTTTGCCGTTAGTTACTGCCGCTTCAATTTCTGATAACGAGTGTTTGACGGATATCGCAGTATCTTCATCCCGCTCGCCGATCTGCTTCAAGCCACCAATTAAGTCATCAACGACGCCGCGGTAGTCATGCAGTCGTTCTGTTACAAACGCCTTTTCTTGGCGTCGCCTGTCGCCAAAAAATCGTCGCAGTTTTGCCCAATCTCGTGCGCCATTTTCGGAGGCTGGTATGCCGTGGTTGGTAACAGCAGCGCCATTCTCGATATGACGAACAAAATTAATGCATGCATCGTTAAATGCGGCTGGGTCGATCTCGCCATCGATCGCAAATGATTCATCCCCAAAGACTCGGTAGATAGTGCTCAGAGTATCTAACGCGCCATCAATCATGGACTCCGATTGCTGATGCATGGGTCCATCGCTGATGCCGTCCTCTTCTTTAGAGCCAATAATTTTTTCGACGAGTCCCATAGGTGAGAAAGTCCAACAATGCTGCGTTAAAGTGGCGCGCACAGCCTATCTGCGCGTATTCATGCTATCGGCGCTTAGTGCTGTTTCTTTAAGTTCTGCCGCCTTCCAAACCGACAAAATTACGACAAAAAGTTCTAACAAAAATGGGATATATCGACCATTAACCGAAATTCAGCAATAAAGATCTGGAAATGCTGTTGTTTAGTACTATATTTTGTAAATTCAAAGCTGCCTGCATTCATTGGAACCCAGCCCCCAATAGGCTCCCCCGGACTTGGAGACTCAACCGTTGCCCATGACAATTCAAAAGCCAGTTTCTGATCTGTCTTCTACAGTCTCGGTGACGGTGGCTGGCAACGAATTACGTGGACAAACTGGCGAATCGGCGGGCGCAGTACAGCACCTGATTCTTGTGCTTAACAATGAAGAGTCGGCGGTGACAGAAGCAGAGGAATTGCGGGGTTTGATTGAATTTATGGATACACCGTTGGTTCAGTCTGCATCGTTGGTCGACTGGCAGGCAAAACTTGAGGGCCGTCGTTTGGAGGCGATATTTGTCGCGGCCGATATGGATCAAACCGATACAGAAATGTTTTTCCAGGCTGTCAAAAATTTTGATCCGAATATTCCCATTGTCATGTTGCGAAGGGACTTAGAGTGATTGATTCCGAAACGTTGCAACGGCGCCATCCTTGGGCGCGGCTTCATTCCCTTGAATACCCCATTCGATTGGATGCGTTGGGTGAAGTTCTAGATGACATTCGGGCTGCGCATTGTCGTTCCCGGGAAGAACACAGTAATTCGGCAGCGGTAAATTTGGTCGGTAATAGTGATGGGACGTGTAACGTTAAAAGGCTGGCATTACAGGTCGCACCGTCCACTGCCTCGGTGCTAATTCTAGGTGAATCCGGAACTGGGAAAGAGGTTATTGCGCGACTTATTCATGAGGCATCAGCGCGCAAAGGCCCGTTTGTTGCGATTAATTGTGGTGCGATTCCGGACCAACTCCTTGAGAGCGAGTTGTTTGGACATGAACGCGGTGCATTTACGGGAGCGGTGGTCGCTCGGGCAGGGCGTTTTGAATTAGCGAATGGCGGCACCTTCTTTCTTGATGAGATCGGCGACATGCCTTCTGCGATGCAGGTGAAATTGCTGCGTGTACTAGAGGAACGAATCGTAGAGCGTGTCGGCGGAAGCATACCTATTCCGGTAGATGTGCGTGTCATTGCCGCTACCCATCGCGATCTCTCGGCTTGTATCAAGAAAAACGAATTCAGAGAAGATCTCTATTACCGCTTGAGCGTGTTTCCGATTGATGTGGAGCCACTGCGGGAGCGGCCGGAAGATATTCCCGCGCTTATTGATGAAATTAATTTGCGTTTGATGCGCGATAGGGGCGTATCTGTGGCGGTGGACGACGAGACAATTCGACTGTTGCAGGACTATTCCTGGCCCGGAAATGTGCGAGAGCTCGTCAACTTGTTAGAGCGTTTAGCGGTGATAAGACCGAACGGTATTGTGCGTGCAAGAGATTTGCCACGGCCGATTTCGACGGCAGATAATTTGATCGACGGTGATTCGCCGGAAAAAGAAAGTATTGTAGATCAAAGTGTTACGATGCTGCCGGCGGATGGCGTTGATCTTAAGCAATACTTGGCGAATATCGAACGTAAGCTTATTGAATCCGCGATGCTTGAGACGGACGGAGTCGCGCAGCGTGCGGCTGATCTACTCGGCATTGGGAGAACCACGTTGGTGGAGAAAATGCGCCGTTACGAAATAAGAAAACACTAATTAGGGCAATCTACGCCGGATTTCGCCTGTGGAAGTAAAACTAGGGGATGACTTCGCGGCAATGTGGACATCGTTTCTTGCTCGATTCGAACTGCAAAGCAAAACGCACTTTTTCTTCATCGAGAATCTGGCTTGCAGCCGCTTTGCCGATTCCTAAGTCGAGCCGATATTTCTCGAGATCACGATGCTCATCTTCGGTAACAATTCCATCATCTAAAGCCTCGTCGGCTTTGCGTCGATACTTCTTTGTACTAACTCGTAACTGCTGCGTGTAGCCGGACGCGAGTATGCTTGTAGGTAGCGCAACCATACCAATTCCGACCACGGTTATTAATGCGCCGAAAATTTTACCGCCGACTGTAATGGGGGTTACGTCACCGTATCCGACAGTGGTTAACGTTGCGAATGCCCACCACATTGCCGCGGGAATGCTGCCGAAATCTACCGGCTGTGATTCGCGCTCAAAATAGTACATGCCCGACGCCGCCAGCAACATTACAGTGACAAGTATCAAGAACGCAGCAGCAAGCGCTCGGCCATTTTCAATAACTGTTGTCACCAACATATTGAGTGCCGCGAAGTAACGCGTTAACTTCAGCGTTCTAAGAAGCCTGAGGGACCTGAGGAAACGCGTATCTACGTTGCCAAGCAGACCGAACATCAATAAGTAGTAGGGCAGTATGGCCAGGAGATCTACGATAGCGCCGAAGGACAACGCAAATTTGAGTCGTGAAGTGAATGGCTTCGATTTCGCTTTGTCCGATCGCTCGACAGATGACCAGATTCGTAAGAAATACTCGACGGAAAATATCGAGATGGTCACGACCTCAAACCAAGTGAAAAATGTGCCGTAGCGCGCTTCTAGCGTCGGAATTGACTCAAGTATGACCGAGACCACGCTTGCCAAAATGAAGCAAATCAGTATTGCATCAACTATGCGGCTGGCTTTATCGGTGTCGCCCGCTGTCTCAAGCAGTCGATAAAGCGTATAGCGAAACGATCCGCTTCGTTCGGCGGGGTTGGTTGGCAAAGTGGTTGCCGAGCTTTGAGGCAAAGTTCAATCCCGAAGTTCTCTATTAGAATGGTTAGCGGCTTTTCATCAGTCTTCTTTAGCGTCGGCCGGGTCACGGATTCAACCTTAGTCAAACCCGACGCCACCTTACGTAGCAACGACTAACGCGCCAAAAACACTAAAGTTTTTGCCAACAAAGGCGACAAACATATTGATACATGTCGCATTCGATAAAGGGTCAGTACAATGTCGCTAACACGGCGCGCGGTAACTACGTTCAACGGTAAGCGACGGGGTAGCCATGCGATTCTAATGATCGTATCGCAGTCATTGTTATTGGCATGCGCCGGACCGGCGACTGTCGACCTTTCCGTGGGACACAACGTGGATCCAGAGTTGGAGCAGGTGCATGTCCCACCGATTGTTGCTCAGGCACCGGTATTGCCGAGGCCTAAACCTGCGGCACCGGTTGAGACTTATACGGTTGTTGTGAAGGATGTCCCAGTTGTTGATCTGTTGTTCTCATTGGCTCGCGATGCAGGACTCGAGCTAGATATTCAAGCCCAACCGGACAAGACAATAACGATCAACGCGGTTGAACAGCCGTTACAGAAGATCTTGAGTCGAATCTCCGATCAAGCGCTGCTGCGCTACCAAATAAACGGCAAAAACCTGCTTATTCAAGATGACTCGCCATATTGGCACAACTATTTGGTCAACTACGTGAATGTTTCAAGAGATAGCACCGGAGAAGTTGGCGTCGCAACAGAGATTGCAACCTCTGGAGGCAGTGTCTCAGAGGAATCAAACCAGCAGGGCAGTGACCAAGGTAACCTGTCTAAGACCATCGTCAAAAACGTATCGAAGAACGACTTCTGGACTGCACTTGAATACGGGTTGATATCTTTGTTGAGCGTTGAGGAGGCTGCACCCAGCAATACGCCGGAGTCAAATAACCCGGTAATTGTTAATGCGATGGCTGGAGTTGCAACAGTCTCAGCGACACAGCGACAACACCGGCGTATCCAGAAATACCTGGATACGATAATCAAAAACTCGCAGCGGCAAGTGCTCATCGAAATGACAATTGTGGAGGTCGAACTCAGCGATAAGTATCAAGCGGGTGTGGATTGGCAGCGACTGTCGGACAATGCCGGCCTTGGGAGCAACGGTATATCGGTGACATCTGATTTGACTGCCCCCGGTCTTGGCGTGGCACCATTTGTTGCGCTTGATTACACGACCACTGACGCTAACGGTAGTAACGTTGCAGCCACTGTTCGGTTATTGCAGCAGTTTGGTGATACAAAAGTGCTATCCAGTCCAAAGATTATGGCGCTGAATAACCAGACCGCTTTGTTGAAAGTAGTAAATGAACGTGTCTACTTCACTATCGAGTTGGACATTCGGGACGCAACTGCCGACATACCGGAACGGCGTACTTTTACCAGTGAGATCCACACCGTGCCTGTAGGCTTGGTCCTCAGCGTGACGCCGCAGATCAGTAACGATGGCTATGTCAGTTTGAACATCCGGCCAACGATAAGCCGTATAACCGGATTCGCTGTAGATCCCGCGCCACGCTTGGCGGACGCCGACTTCGACAATCTGATTCCGGAAATTCAAGTAAGGGAGATTGAATCGCTGTTGCAAGTTCTTGACGGTCGCACGGTCGTGCTCGGCGGGCTAATGCAAAACGAACAGGTCAGTCAGAAAGATGGTGTTCCGGGCCTCTCGAGAATTCCGAAAATCGGCAAGCTATTTTCGTACACACGTGACGACATGATGAAAACTGAACTTGTTATTTTCTTGAAGCCTACGGTAATTAACAACGCTTCCGGTGCACCAGGCGCGCCAACGGTCAGCGACTATTATCAGCCTGCGGCTGCGGTAGGCCCCGCTGCAGAGGTGGAGTATCGGTGAGGTTCGTAGCACATGAAAAACATTCTCGTTGATGCAATTCGCGAAGCGCATGGCGGAACTAACGATGAATCTTCCGAGCTATCGGAGGGTCCCGCTGACGTAGCGCACTCGACCGCTCAACATCAACTTGAGCAGCCTGCTGCTCACGATGCAATAGAAGAACTTGCGTTGCTTGTGTCGACGGGCGTATTTGACACCGCTGATGGGGTGTTAGATGGCGATGGCGGCAAACGCTCACTTGCGCTCACTTCGTCGGATGCAACTCGCGGCGAAACCGTTGCGTATGAAAGAGAGAGTCAAAAATACAACGTGTCTGCCGAAATTGGCGTTACAGCGACTATAGATATTGCCGGCAGTTCGCGGATAGCACGCTACGACAGGCTTGCCTGGGCATCACCGATCATTGGAATACTATTGATGGTGGCTGCGAGCGGATCCTACATGTTGTACCAAAAGGTGAGTGGTGCCTATCTAAATCAGGACCTTGCTGGATTAGGTAGCCAGAATCAGCAGGGCACGGCACTCCAGCTGAACGACGAAGCGTTCGCAGTGAGCAGCCCTTTTCAATTCGAAGAGCAAAAACATATTCAGGGTATACAGAGAACGACTGCCAGCGAGGCAGCTATTGCTTCATCAGTTGACACTAGGTCTTCAGTAGAAACGCCAGAACGAAATGCGGACGGCTCTACCGCGATTCTCGATGTAGCTTATCTAGCGGTGTCGGCCGCATTTGACGCGTTCAATCGCGGCGACTTAGGCAAGGCGGAATCCAATTATCGCACGGCATTGGAAATATCCCCCAGCCACCCGAGGGCCCTGGAAGGCTATGCCGCGGTAATGCAACGGACAAATAGACTAGAACACTCTTTGGTTCTATACGAGGAATTGCTTTCACTGGAACCGAGCAATGCGGTGGCGGCTGCTGCGGTGCTGGCAGGTAATCGACGACTATCTCCAGGGAAAGCAGAGTTAGAGCTAAAATTTCTCGTGCATAAATATCCGGCTTCGCCACAGCTACAGTTCGCGATTGCTACACACTACGCAAACAGCGAAAAGTGGCCCGAGGCACGTGTAGGCTATGAGAGAGCGCTTTCGCTTGACGCCGATAACGCTGACTATGCGTACAATCTTGCAATTAGTTTTGAAAATTTGGGGAAATTTGACAGCGCAAAAAAGACTTACAAACTGGCAATGCAATTGTTGGCACCGGAATCGGCCGTAAGCGAACAAGCGGTGTCTCGGAGCTTAGCAAGACTGTCTGAGGACACCCAGCAGATGGGCCAACTGCGATGAGTACAGTAACGGTTCGCAAGTTACAAACGACGACACCAAGTTTGCCGCTTGGTGAGCGTTTAATTGCTGCCGGACTTATTACCCAAGATCAGCTGCAAGTGGCACTTACCGAACAAGGCCGGCACGACGAGCCACTTGGCCGAATTCTTGTGAAGCTTGGTTTGATCAGTGAGGGCGTATTGCGCGATACGCTCGGTGAATCGCTCGGCCATGAAATCATTGATCTATCAACGGCAATACCAGATCCAGACGCGCTTAAAATGGTGCCGAAGAATATTGCCCGCCGCTATAGCCTGCTGCCGATCAACTTCGATAAGAATGAAAAAGTCCTTACGCTTGCGATGGCCGATACATTTAACGTCGTCGCAATGGATCAGGTGGCGGCTCTCCTGGGCAGTGGTATCGGCATTTCGACGTTGGTTGCAGGTGAGGCGGAAATCGAAGCAGCAATTGAGCAGTTTTATCAGTTCGAACTATCGATTCAAGGAATATTACGCGAGATAGATACTGGCGAAGTAGATCAACTCAATCTGGCCATTGAGAATGAAGAATACAGCCATCCACTCATTCGTCTAGTCGACGCAATTCTCGCAGATGCCGTCAAACGCGACGCCTCCGACATTCATTTGGAACCGGAGTCCGGGTTTTTGCGCGTGCGGTATCGAATAGACGGTGTAATGCGCCAGGTAATGGCGCTTCATCGGAGTTACTGGCCGGGCATGGTAGTGCGCTTGAAAGTGATGGCCAAGATGAACATTGCAGAAACCCGTGCACCACAGGATGGCCGAATTTCGTTGACACTCGCCGGTCGGCCAATAGATTTTCGGGTTGCGTCTCAACAAACAACCTATGGCGAAAATTTCGTCTTGCGGATTCTCGATCGCCAAAAGGGCATTGTGCCACTGGAAAAACTGAATCTGGTGCGCGAAACACTCACGATGCTGCAGGTGATGATGGCGAGGCCCGAAGGGATCATATTGGTCACCGGACCGACCGGTAGTGGCAAGACTACGACGCTATATTCGATGCTTAATTATCGAAACGACGAATCGGTCAATATCATGACACTCGAAGATCCGGTCGAATATCCGATGAGCATGATCAGACAAACCTCTATGAATGAGGCTGCCAAATTGGATTTCGCGAATGGTATTCGATCGATGATGCGACAGGACCCCGATATTATTCTAGTCGGCGAAATTAGAGACGAAGAAACCGCGGAGATGGCGTTTCGTGCAGCAATGACAGGGCACCAGGTCTTCTCGACTTTGCATACTAACTCTGCGCTAGGCGCGGTACCGCGGCTCATCGATATCGGTGTTAAACCGCAAATAATGGCGGGAAACATTATTGGGATTGTGGCGCAGCGGCTGGTACGTAGGTTATGTCGCCAATGCAAACAAGCGTACGCTCCCGATGAGGCGGAACGTCGGTTACTCGGTATATCGCAATCCAAGCCGGTCCTGCTTTATCGTGAAGAAGGTTGCGAGACCTGTAACTTCCTTGGCTATCGAGGCCGGGTGGCAGTACTGGAAGTGCTGAAAATGAATCATGCAATGGACGAGATGATCGCGCGCAACGCGACTCGCAAGGAAATGCACGACGCGGCAGTCGAAAGCGGTTTCTGTGATCTAGCCGAAGATGCTGTAAGGCATGTATTGAACGGCGTTACCGGTTTAAGTGAAATATCGCGGGTGGTTGACCTAACTGCAAGAGTGGTGTGACGAAAATGCCGACGTACATCTATAGAGCAGTCGACACAAGCGGAAACGTCATTCAGGGCAGCCAAGATGCTATCAACGAACATGCACTGGAAACGCAACTGCGTCGATCCGGAAACGAACTTTTGCGTTGCGTCGATCAGTCCACCCGTCGATTTCGTCGTACTGGGAAAATCGGACGAAAAGATCTTATCGGGTTTTGTTTTCACATGGAGCAGATGACGCGAGCTGGACTGCCCATTCTGGAAGCGCTAGTCGATCTTCGCGATAGCGTTACCCAGCCGTATTTTCGGGAAATTGTCGCAAACATACTCACCTCCGTGGAATCGGGAAAAACACTGTCTCAAGCAATGTCGGCGTATCCAGGGACCTTCGACGAAGTATTTACAAGTCTTGTTGCGGTTGGTGAGGAAACCGGCGAATTGCCCGATGTGCTCTTAAAGCTAACAGAGTCGCTCAAGTGGCAGGATGAACTCATCGCGAAAGCAAGGTCGGTGGTGACGTACCCTGCGTTTGTCGGCATCGTTGTCATGGCAGTTGTTTTATTCATGATGGTTTATGTTGTGCCGCAGATGGTCGACTTCATTAAGGAAATGGGAAATGAGTTGCCTATCCACACTCGTGCGCTCATTGGCTTGTCAAATTTTGTCGTTGGAAATTGGTGGTGGGCCGTGCCGTTACCGTTTGTTCTAGCGTTCGCTGGAAAACTATATGCAGATCATGACAAACGATTTCGCCTATTCGTCGACGGTTGGAAATTGAATGCTTGGTACATTGGGCCAATCATTTCGAAGATCATTTTGAGCCGATTTGCGAGTTACTTCGCACTTTGTTACAGCTCCGGCCTCGACGTGTTGCAGTCACTTAAAATCAGCCGAAACATCGCAGGTAATTCGGTCATTCAGGAGGGTATTCGCAAGATTGAGTCTTCTATCGTGGATGGCAATACGCTGAGTGCCGCGGTTGAATCAACCGGACTATTCCCAGCGTTGGTTGTGAGAATGATAAAAATGGGGGAATCCTCCGGACGCTTGGATCACGCGCTAAAAAGTATTGGCTATTTTTATGATCGCGAGGTGTCCGAATCCATAGATCGTCTTCAATCGATGATTGAACCTGCTATGACCGTTGTTCTTGGAGGAATCATGGCTTGGATCATGTTGTCGGTGCTTGGCCCAATCTACGACACAATTAGCAATATCGGAATCTAGCATGGCAGCGCAATACGTTTTCTATATCACACAGGAACGCCTAGTACTATGGCGTCGTCACGAGGCGCGTGTATCACAGCTACAAGCGTTCGAAAGCAGCGAGGCTGGGTATTCGATCTTTGAAAATTACTTGATCGACAGCGGCGTAGAGGGCGCGCATATCCTTGTTGACGTAATTGAGGAGGAGTTTTCCACGGAGTTCGTACCGAAATTGGGATTGCGGGATCGAACTTCGCTGGTTAACAGGAAACTACGAAGAAAGTATCCGCGTACCCAGTACAAGCTATCGGTGGTAGGCGGAGCAAATAGACGTGGCAACAACGAATCTCAAGTCGTTCATAGCGCAGTAACCAACCCAGAGTTGCTGGACCCGTGGATACGAATAATTCAACGCTGCAAACTCCCACTTAAGGGTATCTATTCGGTACCGCATTTCGCGGGTATGCTGATTGCCCGACTGCATCAAGGCAATAGCCCCGTCCTACTACTCTCGAAACATCAGCAGAGCAAGCTGAGACAGGTTTTTCTTCGGGATGGTTTGGTCAAGAGTGCACGCTTGGCAAGAGTGCCAGATAGTGAGCACAGCAGCTACGCTGAATTTGTTGTGACCGAATCCATGCGCAGTAGACGGTATCTAGAAAGAACGAGGATGCTGGAGGGTATGGAGCCGCTAGAAGTCTGTCTCATAGCGAATACGAAAGTTGCAGATGACGTCCGGAGATTCGCCGCTGACAATAGCGCATTGAACTTTTATTTTGTTGAGCCAGAAACCGCCGCTCGAAAAGTTGGGCTTCGAAGTTCGTGTGACGAGCACTCGCTTGAGTCGATTTATGTTGCGTTGTCCTGCAAAAAACGCTCCACGTCCAACTACGCGGTTTCAGGTGAAACGCGATACGCGAAGATGTCATACATGCGTAAGACCGCAATATCAACCGCTGTTGCGATCACAATCGTTTGCTCCGTAATGGCCGGTTTGAATTTTGGCAAGGCGTGGACACTGAGAAAGCACACTGAGGCTATCGAATCGCAAGTTGTACAAATGTCAGAGATTTTTCGCAAGGAAAACGCACAATTCGAGCCGATCAAAGCAACCTCGCATGAGATGAAAATAGCCGTTGATACGGGCGATTACATTCTCAGAAATCGCCTGCCGGTACCGTGGGTGATGCAGCAAATGGGCATGGTTCTGGCGGATTACCCCGACATTGAGTTGGAGGAAATTTCCTGGCAGATAGAGACACCACCACAGCCCGAGCCAGATCGCCGGCAACGTGGCGATCAACCGCTACCCGTCGTAATTCCAGAGATTGTTGCAGTCAATGCAAATATTGCCGCCAATATTCGTAATTACGATGGCAACCTTCGTGACGCATTTCACCGCATCGATACATTTGCCGCGGACTTTCTAGAAAAGACTGCATTCAATCGCTTGATTGCCGTCGATCATCCGGTAAATGCAAGTCCGCAGGCCGCCATCTCTGGTGAGATCGCAGCCGACGGGGCGCCAGAGGTGGCGAAGTTTCGCTTGCAGATTGCATTTGTAGTCAATGAGCTGCGCGCTAGCTCGGCGGAGGTGCAAGGCCATGACATTTGAAATGGATTGGGCCTACCTTCGCAGAAACATGTTGCTACCGTTGGTATCGGCAATAATGTCATTGGCTACGTTGCTAGCTACGTCGATGTTCCATGACAGTCAACAGAATTCACACCTGCGTTTTAGCGCTAATCAGAGCGCAGTGCATGAGGATTACGCGGCGTTGGTGTATCGACGTCGCCTAGTCGATCGATATCATCGGCGATACAACGCACTGCGTGATTTAGGTTTTGTTGGCGAAGAGCGCCGATTGGATTGGTTGGAGACGCTTCGCGTAACCACGGAAGACCTAGTGCTGCCAAGAGTGAACTACGCGATTGAGCCGCAACTGCAAGTGATTGCGCCGACCGATTCCATACTGGCCGATGGTCAAGTTCAAATTAGACTGAGTCATTTGCGGCTTGAGATGGGACTGCTACACGAAGTCGATCTATTGAGATTCATCGATCAGATTCAAGAGCAGGCACCCGGGCTGATTAAGATTGATGCCTGTTCATTGATCCGAAACAACGTCGGAAGTGTGTTGAAGGCAAACCAAGTTAATTTGCAGGCGACGTGTTCGCTGCAAATATTCAGTGTGGTGACCTCCGATGTAATCGATAAGGACGCTCAGTCGTGAATGCTAGGTTCGCAATGCTAGTGATAGGCAGTGGAATTACGGTTTCTGCGTTCGCGGAGGGCCAGACGGTGTACGAGTCGTTAGATACCATATCCGTTGATCGAGTGTTTTTTTCTCCGGATCAACGGCGCCAATTGGATGCTGCGAGAATGGACCCGCAAGATCTTGGCGTTGTAGGAGAACGCAGCTCGGAAGAACCTGTCCGCATGAGAAAACCGGCTGGTGCTGCCGGTTTCATAATAAATTCGACCGGTGAGGCACGTAGCTGGCGCAACGGAGACTTTATAGAAGGCTCGCGACGAATTGTGCCGGAGGACTTCCTGTTTCCTGGCGAAGTAACAATAATTCGCCACCGGGAAACATCTCTGCCATCGGGAAAAGGCGACGTAGAATCGGACGGGAAGCGGGACGCGGAGAGCGAAGAGACCTCCAATATTGAATCTGTCGGTGATACTGATAATCCGTTAGATCGTGGCGTGTCCAGCCGGGACGGCAAACACAATGGCTAGGTCCGTGGCACCGCGGCAAGGCGGTGCGGCACTGTTGATGATGATGCTGGCGGTGTTGCTCGCGACGTCCGCATTATTGGTAGCAAGAATTAGTTCCGGCGCATTCAAAATTCGTAAAGCGCAGCACACGCAAGCTTCGCTTTCGGCGGCTCGCGACGCTTTGCTGGCATACGCTGCAACCACCGTTGAGCGCACCCCTGGGAATATGCTTCAACTACCTTGTCCAGACATAGACGACACGGGCGCGACAATAGAAGGTGTCGCACATACGGCAAACTGTGCTGCTCCTGGCGTCACAGTGATTGGCAGGTTGCCATGGCGAACGCTGGGATTGAATGTCCCCACCGACGGTGCGAAAGAGTGCTTGTGGTATGTCGTTTCGGGTTCGCATAAGGCCGGGTCCTCTGCAACTTCTTCGATGATAAATCCAGATAGTAACGGGCAACTTCAATTATATGCATTGGAAGATGGCATGTTGCTTGAAGGCGCACTGCCGCGAGAGCGTCCGGTTGCACTGGTCATTGCGGCTATGGATGCGCATCCGGGACAACAGCGAGTTGCTACTACAGATCCGCTACAGCACTGCGACAGCAATTTTAACGCGGCGAATTTTCTTGAGGCTGACTCGATTACGGGAATCTCAAATGCGACCCTTTCGTCGACGCCTGACAGCATAGATCAACTGATAGCACGCGTTGGCTCATCGGACGAGTTTTCACACAACGATAGAATCGCATCAATCTCTCGTAGCGACCTTGCCCGACTAGTCGACGGTCGCCAAGACTATACGAGCCGTATTGGCGATCTCGGAAATGCCGTTGCCGCGTGTGTTGCGGACTATGCGAAAAATAATGTTGGTGGTAGTAACGACCGTCGGCTTCCGTGGCCGAGCCCACTTTCGCTGTCTGATTATCGTCTTGATGGCGCATATGCCGATGCAGATTTCGGTGTTTTATCCGGTCGCTTGCCGGATAATGTAGCGCAAAGCAATGCGGCAATCGGTAACACTATTTCGCAAATTCTAAACGATTGTGATTCGACGGCGGTTCCTCAATGGACCGCAACGATGCTAGCTTCATGGCGAAATTGGAAGGATCACTTTTTCTACGTCGTCGCCGAGTCATTCGAACCAAACTCCGCCGTACCTAACAGTTGCTCAAACTGCCTCGCCGTAAATGGTTCGGGCCAGTACGCGGCACTAATAATTTTCTCTGGTAGCCGGCTTCGGAGCCTCTCACAAGTTCGCGACGCGCCGCCGATAGACGTTGATACCAAGGGGGCGCTGGATAATTACTTGGAAGGCGGCAATCTCGCTGCGTTGCCCTATATCGGTGGTGCTGCGAATTTTGAATCAATGCCGAGCACCAGTATTTTCAATGATCGATTGTTCTGTATCGATGAATCTCTAAACAATTTCGAGTGCTGAAGTAACCGTGAATACTATGAAGCAAAGTGGGTTTAGTCTCGTCGAACTTGCGATCGTCATTTTGATAATGGGTCTGGTACTTGGCGGACTAGCAATGCCGCTTTCCGTGCAGCGGGAAAACGCCCGTATTCGTGAAGCGCGTGATCAGATGAAGCTAATTGAAGACGCGATTCATGGTTACGCAATATCAAATGGACGGCTGCCGTGTCCAGCGACGCCAGCAAGCAACGGCGCTGCAGCAGCCAATGTTGGATCTTGCATTGCGCAACATGGCTTCATACCGGCGACAACGCTCGGGCTGAGCGGTGCCAGAAACAACGACAACTTGTTATTAGACAAGTGGGGCGCACCCGTTCGCTATAGCGTTTCCGCATCGGACAGCGATAGCAACGGCCAATGGGACTTAACGACCGTCGGAGAGATGCAGAATGTAACGATTAGTTCATTGATGCCGGATTTAGTAGTCTGCTCGACCTCAACCGGGACGACGGCAACGGCATGCGGATCTGCTAATTCAACGCTGACCGACACGGCACCGTTCATTGTCTATTCGCTCGGCGAGGACTGGGCTGGCACGACATCAGCTGACCAAATGGAGAATATTGGAGGAACAATCGGCGGTGGTGCATCCGGTCAAAGCTATACGGTGAATTTGGATGGCGTCTTTGTTACTAGGGATCGTAGTGAATTGAGCGGGGCCGAGTACGACGATTTGGTCATCTGGAGTTCGCCAAACCTACTCTACAAACTGATGCTCGAGGCGGGTCAATTACCGTAGTTCTAGTCGGTTGCGGAATTACGTCTCATTTTCGCTAATCTATTGTATTTAATGATATTAATGACCTAAAGAATTTGCCGTTCAGGCCGATGACATACTCATAGGATGAAATCGTTCTGCTCGCGAATGGACGATAATTAACCCGCTTCACGCACAACTAATTGAGGATGCTATCGTGAAAATGGAACTGCCGAATCTGCGAAAACAGTCAGGTTTTACTCTGGTTGAAATCGCTATTGTCTTGGTAATAATTGGTCTGTTGATCGGCGGCGTGTTGAAGGGCCGGGAGATGATTACTAACGCGAAAATCAAGCGAATCGAGAATGACTTCTCTGGTGTGTCGGCGGCAATTTACGCGTACCAGGATCGCTATGGTTCACTGCCTGGCGACGACCCGTCAGCGTCTACCCGCTTCTCAGGAACCTGGGCGGCAGCGGATAACGGTAACGGAAATGGCAATATCGATGGCCGATGGAATTCGACCAACAACGGCAACGAATCCCGCAAGATTTGGAAGCACTTACGCGGCGCGGGCCTGATCGCTGGTCCGATTGACAGCACCAACGCGAGCTATCAGCAGCCGTCTAATTCATTTGGCGGCTTAGTGGGTATCGACTTGGCGCTCTATAATCTAAGCGGCCACAATGTTGTATTCGGCGAAATTCCAGGTGACATAGCGCAGATATTGGAGGCTCGTGGCGATGACGGTGTGCCAAGCAGTGGCAGTATTCAATCGGACAACACGCAGACTGCTTACAATATCGACTCTCGATACGACGTCGGGTTTCGCCAATAGAAAGCGACATAAGATTCGGTTGAATTCAAACAACGGTCGTCAGTGCGGGCATTTGTTTCGCAGATCGTGACGGAAGTCATGATTAGTGCTCGTACAGGCCCTTTCGCATCTACTGGTGCGAAAGGGCATTCTTAATTAGCGGCCAACAGATTGGCGCAGCGACTCCGAATGCAAATCATATGCATTTCGAAGCGAAGGCAGTGATTCCTCACTGATTCTCAATTTACCCATAGTTTCCGGCCCAGCATCAGCAATGAACGCCTCCTCCGAGCCGCTGAGTAATATTCGCGAGGTAAAGACCACGTCGACTAACGATGCCGGACCGCTGGCATTATTAGTGAAATTTTCGTCGGCGTCGATGGAGTCGGCAATTTCGTCAGAAAAGCCCCATGCCTCTACAATCGACTTTCCGACCGTGCTGTACCACTGATTTAGTACTTGCTCTAGTGATTCGCTATCTCCCATCAATGCAGGGAAATTTCTTACCTTGGTGAGAATGTAGAGCTTACCAACTTCGTGCAGTAAGCCTCCAATAAACGCATTGTCTGGGTTAACCGAGCCGGAGCCGCGTGCGACAACAAAGCACATAGATGCGAGCGCCAGACTATTATTCCAAATTCCCTTGACCGATTCTCGTAATTCTTCATGTTGCGACGCATTGAATATTTGCTCGACAGCGAGCGTAATGGCGGTATTTCGAACGACTTCAAATCCGAGTCGACTGATCGCAAGGTCTAAGTCGACAATTTCGATTCCAGCACGATTGTGAAACGCCGAATTGGCCGCAATAAGTAAACGCGCCGCAAGAACTGGGTCGGCCTTTACGACGCCGCCAAGCCTTTCGGCAGTACATCCGGGGTCCTCAAGTGACGTTCGAATGTTAATGACCACGTCCGGAAAAGAGGGTAAATCGATATTTTTGGAATTTAGATCTTGTGCGAGTTCAGTTAAAAACTGGCTTTGTTCTTCAGCCGACATGGAGTACTCCTGGGTGCATCCTAGCCTCGGCAAGAATAGCGCGTGTGATTTGTGATTCTAAATGATCGCTTGCTCCTTGTCCGCGATATCAGCGGCATGGCCGAACTAAAAAAACAGTAGGGTTGATTCGCGCTATGCACTGATCAATGAATCTTCGTCACCACCATTTACCAGTAATTGCTCGGGAACTCTTACGACAACAGTGCCCAAATTGGCAACTAAGCTAAGCGAATCGAGAAATCTCTGCGTGGGTAAATCGCGCATCCGTCTGACAAACGGAAAAAATGCTGTCGCCGCGTGCGGCTCACGCATTTTTTCGATTGCACAAATTTCCTTTAAGAGTTGTTCAGATTTTTCGCTGGTAAACAGGACAATCGGTTCGTCGATCTTCTTGGTCGCTCGCAATAAGCCACGCAAGAGTTTCACGCTGTTTGCGTCAGGCTCCGAAAAATCAAAAAGTGTCAGATCTGGGGCGGGGGTCGCTTCGTACAATGCCATGCCGCTGACGAATTTCATGATGGCTTTGCACTGATCAATTCTGCGAGTTACGCATTTTAGTCTACTGGTCTTAAACGCTTGGCTTATCCATGCCGCTTTGCTTCTATTATCTTCAATCAAAAGCATATTCATTACATGATTCTCCACTTGTCTGCCCAATCCGGTTGTACGTTTTCGGACTACATTTAGCGCACGAAATATGGAATCCAAAATTTTGCTCGTTTACGACCATCTATTGCATAACTCGTGCCAGTTTTTGAAAAACCAGAAAAAAACTCGAAAATATTATGTAAAACAATAGCTTATGAAATTAGGCTAAAATTTGTATGAATGAGATGACGACCAAAAGTGACGAAACTCCGCGTAAGGTCGCGAAATATCGTGACTTTTGTCGCAAATCAGTGATAAAAAAGACGTGTCGAAGGAATTTATCTGGGACGCTTCTGCATCGAAATGCGTAGCACGCTAGTCGGGCAATGCCATATTTGGAAGTCGTGTGATGTTGACCGCGATATCCGGCGGCTTTCGACACTCCGCGCGCAGGCCTTTTTTTCGATGTGCGAATCTTAGGCTTACAGTCGTGAGCCGCATTGCTAACGTCAACTATAATTGTTCGTCTGCTCAATTTTGGAGAATTGGCAGGCTGGCGTGTGGTTGCTTGAGACTGCGATTCTCAGATAGATGGCTGCACAAATTGAGCTGCAAGTGCTGAATTTAAACGCCGAATTTCTAATGCAGGTCGTTGACCTGATCATATTTGTATCGTCACTTTGCATAATTTGTATGATTGTTTGCACCGGTACGCTTTCGCAAAGTGTGGCACCAACCCTCGGACGGACTATGTTGTTTGTCGGCATCTTGCTTGCGGTCATTGTTGTCGGTGTTGATCAGGTTTTGCTCGTGCTCGATACGAGCAATTCGGACCAGCGCATGCCGCATGGCGGCGACAGCCTAGTTCCTTATTGGGTGCACTGGTTCCTATCGAGGAGCGCATTTGCATTGGTTGCATTCGGCACGCTGATCGCGCTTCTACATCGTAAGAAATTCGAGAGCGCCTACCTGGCATCCGCTGCCCGTGTACGTCTTGCGGAGTCCAATTTGTCGCAATCGGAGGATCGTTTCGAGTCAGTATTAGATACGACGACAAACGCAGTTTACTGTTACGAATTCGATCCCCCAATGCCGATATCGGTATCTGTCGATGAACAAATCAAGCGCAGCCATGGCGCGATTCTCATATGGTGTAACAAGGCCTTTGCGAGGGAGCTAGAAGCAATCTCGCCTGCTGAGGTCGTTGGCAACAAAATGGCATTGTTGGATAGCAACAATGATGATGAAGCGCATTCGCGTTACTTCCGATCATTCGTTGAAAATAACTACAGAATTTCTGACTATGAGCTAATTTATAAAAATCGAAATGCGGAGGAGTGCGCGCTGCGCGTTAGTTTATCGGGTGAAATAAAGGACGGCTGTCTTTATAGAATGTGGGGTTCGGAAACAAACATTCTCGATCTTCGGCAAACTCGTAGTGCTTTGAACAGTCGCCTGCGCTACCAACAACTGGTGTCGGACATCTCCGCCAAACTTCTGAAGTCGACCAATGAAGACGTAGATTCTGTGTTGCGAAATTGTCTGCAGATGATATGTAAATCGGTATCAGCAGACAGATCCACATTGATATGGTTGGATCCTCAGACCAATGTGGCGCTTATGGAGTACTACTGGAATGAAGTCGACGTCGCACCTTCTCGGGTCGTCTCCATGGAGAAATTTCCGAAGTTGGCGGAATGCGCAAGAAATGGCGAAGTCATTCGCATTGATGACGTAAGGGAACTGCCTCGAAGCTATACGCGTGACCGGCAATCATTATCGGAGATCGGCGTAAAGTCGTTTACGGTTCTACCTCTTTTGGTTGCTGACGAAGTGGTTGGCGCCGCAACATTCAGTAACTTTTCCGAGTGTCGCCGCTGGACAGACCAAGACATATTAGAACTGCGTGTGTTTTCGGACCTTTTCGCCAACTTTATATTGCGCCTGAAATCATATCGTGATCTCGATCAGGCGCTTGACGGTCTGCGTAACGCGACGGATCGCTTGGAAGCTGAAAATATATATCTCAGGCAGGAGATCGAATCGTCGCACGGATTTGACGAAATCGTCGGTCAAAGTGCGGTTCTTATGCAATGCTTGCAAATGGTTGAGCAGGTTGCTGATACGGCAACCCCGGTGCTTATATCCGGCGAAACAGGAACGGGCAAGGAACTCATCGCCCGCGCGATCCACGAGCGCAGCGGACGCAGAGATAGACCGCTGGTAAAAGTGAATTGTGCGGCATTACCGGGTGATCTAATTGAAAGCGAGCTTTTTGGATATGAAGCTGGCGCTTTTACTGACGCGAAAGTCGCAAAGCGTGGTCGCTTCGATCTTGCGGATAATGGCACATTGTTTCTCGACGAAATAGGCGAACTACCTGTAGGCGTGCAGGCGAAATTGTTACGTGTGCTGCAGGAAGGTCAATTTGAGAGGCTAGGCGGTGACCGTACGACACATGTTGATGTGCGTATCATTGCAGCGACTAACCGTGACCTTTCACAGGCAATTGAGGCAGGCGAGTTTCGCTCAGATATGTATTACCGTATTAGTACATTTCCTATCGACCTGCCGGCGTTACGGGATCGTGGCGACGATATACGATTGTTGACAGAGCACTTTGCACGCATTCATGCGCAAAGACTGGGGCGTGATATCGGTGCGATTTCTGCGTCCATGATGCAGCAGATTAACGACTATCCATGGCCAGGAAATATTCGAGAACTGGAGGGCGTCATTCAACGTGCAATAATCTCGACAACGGGCCCGGTGCTTGAGTTGGCCGAACCGTTGATTGTTTCAAGATCCCCATCGCAGGATGTCTCACGATTCGGCAATCGTAGCGAACTACCTAGAGTGATTAGTTCCAGTGTATCGAATTTACACAGCGTCGAGCGGGATCATATTATCAGCACGCTGGAAGAGACGGGTTGGAAAATCTCCGGTAAGTTGGGCGCCGCGACGAAGCTGGGATTGCCGGCGAGCACGCTGCGCTCGAAAATGAAAAAACTGCAGATTTTTCGGCCGTAAACTTTGGTGGGCCAGGTGATCACATAAGCCGGTTATTTGGACATAATTTGCCGAATTCACACTGCGATTTCCAGCGCTGCCCAGCGCCAGCAAACGACTTTCGACTGTGAGCGACTTCACTATCAAACTGTGAACCGCATCACGAATTAATGACAAATCCGCCGTTTTAAGTGCGCTGCAGCATTCAATAGACAACAGTTCGTTGGCAGACAGCAATGATGCTGTTTGCGGCGCTTGTAGCGCCATTGATAGCCATTTATTAGGAATGAACCTTGACTGTGGCAACAATTGCTCGCGCGTCTGGTATTTGCCGGTCGCGGTTTCAAATCTATGTGCCTATCCTGGCTGTCGCCTCGCTGTTGCTTGGCAATTTGGCTAGTGCCGCGGGAACGCCCGCCGGTACGGTCATCGACAACATTGCGGAAGTAACATTCGACCTAAACGGGACAACGGCAACACAGCAGTCTAACGTCGCGAGCATAACCGTCGAGGAACGCATTGACGTGGTGGTTACTTTGCAAAGTGGCCAGGTACTGGTGGCAGCTAACGACGCCAACAGATCCCTACTTTTTTCCGTGACAAATACGGGGAATGGCAGCGAGACATTCTCGCTCGCAATCGACAGCATTTTGGCGGGTGACGATTTCGACCCTGTGCCGGCGGTGCCAGCAATCTATTTCGATACCGATTTGAGCGGAGATTTTAGCGCTGGCGACGTTGCGTATGATCCAGGTACAAATGACCCGAATATGGCGGCAGATGAGTCGGTCGACATCCTTTTGGTTAACGATATTCCGTCAACTGCGCTGAATGGCCAAATTGGTCGCAGCGAACTGTCGGTAGCAGCCGGTACGGGTTCCGGAGCACCGGGCGACTCGTTCGCAGGGCAAGGTGATGGCGGCGTGGATGCGGTACTCGGTAGCAGCGGCGGGCTCGCTGTACAGTTTGGTGAGTATCTGGTTTCCGATGTTCAAATGAGTATCGTCAAATCCGTTCTAGTCAATGATCAATTCGGCAACCAAGATCCGATTCCCGGGGCGACACTAACCTATACGGCCACCGTAGAGGTGACGACGGGTGCTGCAACAGGAGCAGCATTTCGCGATGTAGTTCCGACGGGTACAACATATTCAGCCAATAGCATCTTACTGAACGGTGGGGCTTTGTCGGATGCAGTTGATGCGGATTTGGGTGAACTGGATACCAGCGGCGCACCAACGGTGGTTGTTCGGCTTGGTGACCTAAGTCAAGCCGATGGAATTCAAACGATTATTTTTCAGGTCACGATCGACTAATAAACACTTTTACACATCCTTGACAGGGGGCTGTTATGAAAATCTTTATGAAATTTGTTGTTCTCGCGTTCGCATACTTATGTGCGGCGATGGCTTTTGCGCAAGGCAGCGGGCATTTGGAATTAACCACCGTGGTGCAGAAAGAGCAGATCAGCGTGGATGACGATGGCAAGCAACAAAAAGAATTAGTGCAAGCAGCGACAGTGCTGCCAGGCGATAGCGTTATCTACACAATTACGTTCAGAAACGTCAGCCAGGAATCTGCTGAGAACGTAACGATTACCAACCCAGTGCCGGTCAATCTGACTTACGAATCGGGTTCTGCGTTCGGACCAGGAACGGTCATCGAGTTTTCCGTCGATGGCGGCAAGTACTATTCGGTCGCGAGTGAATTGACGGTTACCGAGAACGGTGAGGTGCGCGCAGCCACGGCTGATGACTACACCCACATTCGTTGGATCATGCAAAACGATCTGGCGGCCGGTGCGCAGGGTGTTGCCCGCTTCAGAGCGCGACTCAACTAATACGATTTGATGGGCAATCGCAGGTAGCGATTGCTTTCGACCATTCGCAGCGTATGCAGGTAACGCCGCGTCTTAAGGAAACCTGCTCGGCAATGATTGCCGATAGATTGTTTTTTTAACTAAGGAGTACCGTGATGAAATCTGTAATTAACCTCAACGGTCTTGTAACGAGACTGGCGACGGTGGCAGCTGTCCTGCTGTTTTCTCAGCAGGCATTTGCCGTCGGAACCGCGGCGG
The DNA here is from genome assembly GCA_021773015.1 of Woeseia sp. Taxonomy (GTDB): domain Bacteria; phylum Pseudomonadota; class Gammaproteobacteria; order Steroidobacterales; family Woeseiaceae; genus OFTM247. Next base: position 198,988 of record JAJFKW010000006.1, on the reverse strand, counting down.
GGACAGATGTCAACAACCAGGCATCGATAGCCTATTCTGTTGGCAGTGTTCCGCAAACCGCAGTTCAATCCAATATCGCAACGTTCCGGGTTGATAACCGCGTGAATTTTACGCTGGTTCCCGATCCTAACCCTGTTGTGCCAACGCAAGTGAATGTCGGCGACACTCAAGTTGCTGTGCGATTTTTGCTGCAGAATACGGGCAACCAGACGCAGGACTTCGCGTTCTTGCCAACCAATGAAGCCGACGGCGTGATCGTCAATGGCAACACCGACTCAGGTCAGATGAACAACCTGTCGGTAGTTGCCGATAACAATGATGACAACACCGTGAATGATGCGGAAGACTTCATTGAAGAGCTAACTGCAGACGCGACTCGTGTCGTTTGGATCGTTGCCGACGCAGACACACCAATTCCGAACGAACTGCTTGATGGCGACTTCGCGCATGTATTGCTCTCTGCGACGGTTCGTGCCGGTGGAGGCGGTGGGTTAGGCGGCATAATCACAACCTCAGCATCCGATACCGTCGGCACCGAGGACGTGGTAGTGGCTGTTGGCGGCGTGCTGGACGAAGATTCCGCTTCGGCGCAAAACACGTATCAGGTAGCTTCTGCATCATTAACAGTCACCAAGGCGTCGTTACTGATTGACGACCCAATCAATGGCACTGTTAACCCGTTCCATATTCCCGGCGCGACTGTGGAATATACCATTACGGTAACCAATAACTCGCTTACTGTTGATGCTGATGCGATTTCGATTAGCGATGAATTGACAAATGTGACATTGGTGGCAGACCCGTTTGCGCTTGGTTACGACGTTGAGATCATCAATAACGGCGCTGCAGCAATCCTTGATTGTGATGCGGATGGTGGCGATGGTGATACAGATGGCTGTGCGTTAGATCTTGATACGCCGGCTGTTGGTACCAATACATTGACTGTGGGCAACGCAAACTTGGTGATTACAGTGGTCGCTAACACAACGTTGACCATTCGTTTTCAGGTCACGATTGACTAGTCGCACGGAAAGCGATTAGTTCAATAAATCACGGTGCTAGGTAAATCACACACGGTTGGTGCGAACTCCGCCGCTCAGAAGAGCGGAGGAGCGCGCGCTGCGTGGGCCGCTCCCCCTGGGAACGGTCTGCGACGCCTTGTGCGAAACACACTTCGGGGGAAACAATTGTTTCCCCCGAAGTGCATCTTGAGTACCGTGAAATGCGTTATTAGAGGATCAATTGCGACTGTTTTGTTGTCATTTCTGGCCGCGAATTCGGTTCTCGCCGCACCGCCGGGTGCAATTATCAGCAATCAGGCAAGCGTAGAATTCACTAACTCGGCGAATCAAGCGCAAGTCTTCACGAGCAACGTCGTCGACATTGTAACGGCGCCGGCTCCAAGCACTTCGAGCATTCAGCTCACACGCGTACAACCTACAACAACCGGGTCTTTCCAAGAAACCGTCGGGCCATCCGCCTGCCTACAAGCGAATAACTTCATCAATCTGGCGAACCCAACTCTCGTCGGCGGCGTGCTGATCGATCCATTGCAACCGCAGCAGATTAGCGAGACGGCGAATTACAACCTGGGTGAGTCGATATTTATTCGTTTGATTGACGCGGATCAAAATAGAGACTTCCAGGTATTGGACTTCGCCATAGTAACTATCACGAGTGCAACCAGTGGTGACAGCGAAGTTGTTCGTTTGACTGAGACGGGCGTCAATACTGGAATTTTCAGCGGTTACCTTCCAACATCGACCGGAAGTGCTGTATCTGGCGATTGTACACTTCAGGGTGTACCCAATAGTGGGCTGATTGCGACTTACATTGATCCAGACAATAGCAACGATACTTCTTCTGTTGCGGCACAGTTGGATCCGCTGCAAAGGGTATTTGAGTCTCGTACCGGAACTGCCGTTAGCAACGCACTGATCGAATTGCTGGATGCCACGACCGGGCTTCCTGCAATTGTATTCGGCAATGATGGCGTTAGTGTATTTCCGTCAGCCATTACAAGTGGCGGGGTGGAAACTGACAGTTCTGGCACTGTTTACGTATTCGGTCCGGGACAATATAGATTTCCGGTTGTGCCGGATGGAAACTATCGAATACGGGTTTCACCACAAAACGATTTTGCTGCTCCGTCATCACGATCAATAGCCGAACTGCAAGTCTTGCCTGGTGCGCCTTTTGCGCTAGGACCTGCGTCGTTTGGCGTGGCGTTTGTCAAGAATGGTGAACTGTCTTTTGGCGTCGACATTCCGGTCGATCCACAATCGACTGCCTTGTTCCTGCAAAAACGTACACTGACTACAATCGCGGCGCCCGGAGATTTCGTACGTTACGAATTAATCGTTGAAAACGCTTCCGCATCGGGCGTTGCCCCGGACGTAACGATTTTGGACAGATTGCCCGCTGGAGTCCGTTATGTTCCCGGCACAAGCACGCTGGATAACGTGAGCATATCCGATCCAGCTATCAATATGGCAGCGGGAACTCTGCGCTTTGAACTCGGCGACCTCGCGGTCGGCGATAGAATGAGCCTGTTCTACGTTGTTGAGATCGTCGCCGGAGAGGCGAATAAAGAATTGATCAATTCAGCAACTGCATTTGCAGGTAATGGACTTATATCAAACGAATCCGACGCAAGTATTAGAATTACTGAAGACTTGTTTCGCTCAACAAGTACACTCATTGGCCGGGTTGTTAGCGGCGAATGCAATTCGGCGACGTTTAGCGAGGATGCTGGCGTCGCGAATATACGCGTATATCTGGAGGACGGACGTTACGCTGTATCTGACGACGGCGGTCGATTCCACTTCGAAGGCTTGACTCCGGGAACCCACGTTGCGCAATTGGATCCTGACTCTGTTCCGGACTATTACGACATTGTTGGTTGCAACTCTGCAACGTCGTATGCGGGTAGTGCGGAATCGCAATACGTTCGACTGCGTCGCGGTAGCATGGCGCGTGCGGACTTCTATTTGCGACGCCAGAAGGCACCTGAAGGTCAGGTCAATATTGAAATGCGTAATTATGCCCTGGATAGCAGCGACCTGGTCGGCTATGCAGTCACGCTAACCGGAAAGGGAAACGTCAAAGTCAGCGAAATAAGTACGATGGTATTCTTGCCTGACGGTGTAAGTTACTTGACCAACTCGCTAACTGTTGACGGTGCTTCGACGAGCGAACCACGAATCGCCGGTCCTTCGATCACCATCGAGCTGCCTGACCAAACAAAAGACTGGTCATCGACGTTGAAATTTACAGCGACTATAGACGCCGCCGTCGACGGTGAATTGGTTTCCAAGGCAACCGCCAAATTCGACTCTCCAATAGAAGCGGCACAGCGCACGCCGGTTGTAGAAACCAAAATGTCTCGAGAGCCGGCGGTCGTCAAAAACGAAGGCTACGTTCTTAACCTAAACTTTCCCGTCTTATCGGCCGAACTATCCGATAAGGACCAGTTGGCATTGGGAATATTGATCGAAAATTGGCAGGGTGTGCGCGATATATCCATTCAGGCTATCGGACACAGCGATAGCGACAAAATTTCCGCAGCGAATCAGCACCGTTTTGCCAACAATTACATTCTTTCTGAGTCTAGAGCGCGAGCAGCCGCAGATTACATTGCGACGGCGCTAAACATTCCGCGCGAAAACGTGCAAGTGCAAGGACGGGGTCCGGATGACCCAGTCGCCGATAATACCACCACTGCCGGTAAGCAGAAAAATCGACGTGTTGAGATGGTACTTAGCGGTCGTCGTCCGAAACAGCCTTCTTTCCTGGAGGTCACACAAGCTTCGAGTGGAATCCGTTTTGCCGAAACGAAGGGCTCGGTGCCGGGAAGCGAGGAGGAGAAAATTGCAGAAAAATGGCGTCAGGAGCGCGCAGAGTCATATGAAAATTTTGCGCGCCAAGAGGAACCTGAAATTACTACGCTGAAGCCAGGTATCGGTCTCTTGTTACCTGCCAGGAATTACTTGCCGCCACTACCCGTAACGCGAATTTCAGTAAAGCATAATCTTGATCAGTCGGTAACCGTGGAGATTAACGACAAGTCAGTATCGGCATACAATTTTGATGGTCTTGTCACAGACGTCGAGCGAACGTTTGCCATTTCTCGGTGGGCCGGCGTACCCCTGACTGACGGTGCGAACACGATTCGTGCCATCGTTAGAAACGCGGACGGTAGTGTTGCCAAGACCGTTAAAAGAACGGTCGTTTACACCGGAGCGCCTTCGCGCGGGGTAGTGGTCGACGATATGTCGGTGCTAGTCGCGGACGGCAAAACGAAGCCAGTCATTGCGGTGCGGTTTTTTGACCGGAGCGGAGAGAAAACTCGCAAAGGTTCTTCGGGAACCTTTTCGGTATCGAACCCCTACCGTTCTTGGTGGTCAGTAGAAGATGGCCGGAAAAACAAGATCGTGGAAATCGGAAATCGTGAACCCATTTACCGAGTCGACGATGATGGCGTAGCGCTAATCGAACTTGAACCAACGACGGAATCTGGTGAAGCTGTACTGACGTTCAAGTTCGAAAACAACCGTGAGCAGGAAGTGCGCTTGTGGCTGAGTGCGGAGCCACGGGAGTGGATTTTGGTTGGATTCGCGGAGGGCACCGTAGGGTATAACACGCTTAGCGATAATCAGACCGCCGCATTCAATGCGGGTTCGGAAGACGGCTATTATGACGATGGACGTGTTGCATTTTTTGCCAAGGGCAGCGTGAAAGGCGAGTATTTGCTGACCCTCGCATTCGATTCGAAACGAGATCGTGACCAGACCAGGAATCAATTCGACTCGATTATCGATCCGAATGCATTTTATTCTCTGTACGCGGACCGCAGCGAGCAGCGATTTGAAGCGGCAAGCCAGCGAAAGATATTCGTGAAACTTGAGAAGAAACAGTTTTTCGCATTGTTTGGTGACTTTGATACGGCGCTTACTTACACCGAACTCGCACGTTATCAACGGCGAATGAACGGCTTTCATAGTGAATACCGTGGCGAGAACGTTGGCTATACGGTGTTCGCGAGCGAAACCGATCAATCTTTGGTTCGCGACGAAATTCGCGGTGACGGCACCTCGGGTTTGTACCAATTATCGAGCGCCCCGATTATTGGTAATACCGACAACATCAGATTAGAGGTTCGTGATCGATTCGACACCGGCCGTGTCCTGGCGACGACGCCTCTGACCCGCTTTCTCGACTACAGCATCGATATCCTTGACGGAACATTGTTTTTCAAGAAGCCGGTCGCCAGTCGCGACGAAAACTTCAATCCAGTTTTTATTGTCGCTGAATACGAGAGTATTGCCGACGCCAATGAAGGTGTGGTTGCCGGAGGCCGGGCTTCTCTGCATTTCAAAGAAAACAGAGTGGAATTGGGTGTAACACATATCGACGATCGCCAAGAAGGTACTGAGGCCGATCTAACGGGCGTCGATTTGCGTTGGCAGATCAATGATCAAACCGAGTTTCGTGCGGAGATCGCCAAGAGTAACCGAAGCGGTCTGACCAGTGACTTGGAGGCATCTGCACACTCCGCGACAGTGGAGCATCAAGGTGAGCGCGTTGACGTCAGGGCGTATTTTAAGGAAGTTGAAGACGATTTCGGACTTGGTCTGCAATCGGCTGCGGAAGCCGGTATTCGCAAGGTCGGAATCGATGGGAGGGCAAAGATAAAGGAACACTTTAGTTTTGATGGTGAAGCGTCCTGGCAGCAAAACCTAGCTACTGAAACCATCCGGGCAACGGCTAGAGCCAGGCTGCGATACGAAAATGGTGGTTTCAATGCTGCAGCCGGTGTCGTGCATGCGGAAGATGAATTCGATGATGGTGAAAGCCTAAGCAGTGACCTTGCTGAATTGGGTATCAGCTACAAAATTGGCGATATCACTTTACGGGCTACCAATAGCTTCGCGCTGAGCGATTCCGCGGATAATGTCGATTTTCCAACAAGCTTAGTGTTTGGCGCAGATTATAAGGTGCTTCCGGGCGTAGACGTCTACGCCGAGTATGAAGATGCCAGCGGTACGGACATTGATGCTCAAATGACGCGACTCGGCGTTCGAGCCAGCCCCTGGCATAGGGCGCAAATCGATAGTTCAATCAGCAATGAGTCGACGGAGTTTGGTCCACGCGTATTTTCGAATATTGGATTAGTACAGGGATTCAAGCTCAACGAAAACTGGGTATTGGACTTCGGCGTAGATTCTACAGACACAATTGTGGACCCAGGTATTCGACGTCTCGATCCGGACCGGGAATTCGTTTCGGGTTCGTTAAACGACGACTTCAAAGCGTACTATTTAGGCGCGACATATAACGCAAATCTATGGAGCGCCAATAGTCGGCTGGAAATTCGCGAGACTGACAGTCAGGAACGCTTGGGACTTCTGGCCGGCTGGATTCGTGAACCAAGCTTAGGACATAGCATGTCAGCTGGCCTAACATTGTTGGACAGCCAGGAAATTAGCGGCGACCAGTCACAGTCTGCGACACTGCGCTACGGTTGGGCTTGGCGCAAAGCCGACAGTCGTTGGTCATTCCTCAATCGTATCGATCTGATTGTCGAAGAACTCGTCGCCGGTACACGGCAAGAGGAAAATCAGCGCTTGATCAATAACTTCAATGCTAATCGGCGGATTAGCGAACGCAGTCAGTTGTCGCTGCAATATGCATTCAAGTATGTGCGAAGTACCTTCGATGACCTTCAGGTCTCCGGCTATACGGATTTGATTGGCGTTGACTATCGGCACGGATTCAATCGACGCTGGGACGCTGGCGTGCACACGAGCATTCTGCATTCTTATGAGTCACGTACCGTTGATTACGGCTTTGGACTGGATCTCGGCTTTAATGTGCGCGACAACATGTGGATAACGGTCGGCTATAACGTGCTTGGCTTTGACGACAGCGATTTCCGCGATGCACGCTACACAGCCAAAGGTCCATTTTTACAATTGGCAATCAAGGCGGATCAGCATACGCTACGAAAGATTGCCAATCGCCGCTAGGCAGTGGGCCAAACAGGTCCTGCGGGAAGACAAAATACTTGCGCCAGATTTCGATTACGCCGTCCAGGTTTCGTTTGCCCGGTTTCCGTTTCATAGCGTCGGGGGGTCTTCCAGACACAACGTCCAAGCGCAACTGATAGCCCGTTAACGTTACTTCGATTACGTAATTCGGCGATACAAGCAATTTCGCGCATGCTTTTTCTTCGACGCACGGTATAGTTCCGCTGTTGTGATTTCCCTAGAAGAATTTTTTGGACCAGAGAGTCCGCTTTGCGCGCATTTGCCTGGTTTCCAGCCGCGCGCGGGCCAGGCTTGGATGGCCGAGGCGGTTGCCGAGGCAATTGCTGGCAACAATCAACTCGTAGTCGAAGCCGGTACCGGTACCGGCAAAACTTTTGCCTATTTATTACCCGCCTTGTTAAGCGGCAGAAAAACCATCATTTCAACTGGTACCAAGGCGCTACAGGATCAGCTTTATCATCGTGACCTGCCGCTGGTCGGCAAAGTCGTGGGACGGCCGGTATCAACCGCATTGTTAAAAGGCCGGGCGAATTATTTGTGTTCGCATCGTTTGGACACTGTCGCCGACCAGCTCGCCGGGAATTCGCAAATCGACGATTTGAATACGGTGAAGATGTGGCGGCACAAGACGAAAAGCGGCGATAAAGCAGAGTTGATCGATGTTGCAGAAGACGCACCGGTATGGCCGCTGGTCACGTCGACGGCCGACAATTGTTTGGGCAGTGAATGCCCGGTCTATCAAAAATGCCATGTGGTGAAGGCACGCCGCGCCGCCCAAGAGGCGGATCTGGTCGTCGTTAATCACCACCTTTTGTTGGCCGATCTTGCGATGAAGGAAGAAGGGTTTGTTGAGTTCCTACCGGGCACGGAAGCGGTCATTATCGATGAGGCACACCAAATTCCAGATCTTGCGGCACAGTTTTTCGGCGTCGGTCTGGGAAGTCGTGAAATTGAACGTTTCATAGAGGAAGTTCGTGCAGCAACGATGTCTATGAATCAGCCAGAGTTGCAGAAGCGGATAGACAAGACGGCGACGGCATTACGTGTTCTCCGTGCGGACGCGCCGCGAAGCGAAGGGCGTCACGATATGTCGGTGGTCATGCCGGACATACGAAACGCATTAGATGGTCTGCGCATGACGCTGTCGAATTTACAAAATGGTCTCGCGGACTTCGCAGATATTTCGGCTGATATCGAAAAACTCCATCAACAATCGGTCGGCTTTATCGAGCGCTTGTCACTCCTTTCGAGTGAGGACGCATGGGACGGATTGCGGTGGCTAGATGTTAATCCGCGCAGTATTCGACTAAACCTTACGCCCCTCGATGTCGCAGACACCCTACATGGTCTTATCAATCAACCGAATCAGTCATGGGTGTTCACATCAGCGACATTGGCGATCGGCGAGGACTTCAGTCATTTCACTGACCGAATCGGTATCGGCGACGCGCAGTCGCTGACGTTTCCGAGCCCGTATGCATTGGCGGACAATGGTCTAATCTATCTGCCGCCAGGTTTGCCGCCGCCGTCTGACTCGCAGCATACGAGCGAGATGCTAGCGAAAGTAATGCCGTTGCTAGAAGTCACATCAGGCGGCATGTTTTGCCTGTTCACTAGTCATCGAGCGCTCAACGCTGCCAAAAAATGGGTGCGAACTCATCGATCCGCGCTTATGGGCCGCAAGTTGCTGGTGCAAGGCGATGCACCACGCGATGATTTGTTGCGGCGCTTTCGCGAACACGAAAATGCCGTGCTTTTTGGTACCGGTAGCTTTTGGGAAGGCGTTGACGTTCGCGGTCAAGCGCTCACGGTCGTCGCAATCGACAAGCTTCCGTTCGCTTCACCCTCTGATCCACTGATGATGGCACGACTGGAGTTCATTCGTCGTCAAGGTGGTAATGGCTTCATGGAACATCAGTTGCCGCAGGCAGCATTATCGTTAAAACAGGGTGCTGGAAGGTTATTGCGCGACCAGACGGACTATGGCGTGGTTGTGCTTTGCGATCCTAGAATCACCGGTAAGAAGTACGGCCAGATGTTTTTGGACTGTTTGGCGCCAATGCCAACGACGCGTGAATTGACCGACGTGCAACGCTTTCTAACTGCAAGAGACAATAAAGCAACATTGCGAAAAAACCGAAGCGCATGAACCTGCTAGCGATAGAAACGTCTACCGAGGCCTGTTCCGTTGCTCTACAGGTTGACGATAAGATAACCCAACGCCACGTCGTCGAGGCCAAGATTCACACTAAAATATTGGTGCCGGCTATTTCCGATTTGCTGAAACAATCAAATATTGAAGTCGCCGATCTGCACGGTATTGTACTCGGCAACGGACCAGGTTCTTTTATTGGTATGCGCATTGGAGCATCTGTTGCACAGGGTTTAGCTTATGGCGCGAAGCTAAGAATTCTACCGGTCTCTTCACTTGCGGCCGTCGCGGCCGAAGCATTGGCGACCACTGAGGAAGGGCGTATTTGCGTCGCACAGGATGCGCACATGGGCGAGGTCTATCTCGGTCAATTTGACCGCGGACACAGCGGCTTTCCTGCGCCTGCGGATAATGAAAAAATCGTACCGATCGGCGACCTAGCGGACCTGCTGGGAGACGGCATTGGCGTCGGAGCCGGATGGCGGGCGTATAGGGCGCAGCACGTCGCAGCAAGCGAGTCGCTCAATATTGCGCCAGATATTCTTTGGCCGAAGGCCGAATTTGTTTTGCGCTTGGGAGTAAGGGCGGCCGAGGCCGGCGATTTCGTGTCGCCGGATAAGCTGCAGCCGGCCTATTTGCGAATGCAGGTCGCAACACCGAAGCGTGGATGACTGCAGAAACGTCTGCGGTCAGCGGCAGACATTTTTGTGCTGTTCGTCCGTCACACAAATGTAATATTTGCCTGCTCTAATGTCTAGCCTGCTGAATTTTTGGAAAAACTGGTATTAACTGCATATGACAGCGACCAAAATTCTGATCGTCGAGGATGAAGCCCCGATACGCGAAATGATCGCGTTTCATCTGGAACGTGCCGGATACTCGACATTGCAAGCGGCAGATTGCCGCCAAGCACGCGCACTACTAGCAGATGAGCGACCGGACGTAGCACTGGTTGACTGGATGCTTCCTGACATGAGCGGACTTGAATTGACACGACAAATTAAGCGTGACAATGAAAATAACGATCTTGCAGTCATCATGCTTACCGCGCGTGCCGACGAGTTCGATAAAGTATCCGGGTTGGAGGGTGGCGCAGACGACTACGTAACGAAGCCGTTCTCTCCCCGCGAACTTGTGGCGCGAATCAAGGCTGTGCTTCGTCGTAGCAAGGTTGCAGATAATAAAATGATCGAAGTCGGCAAGATCGCATTGGATGCAGTCGCCCATCGCGTTTTAGTCGATGATACGGACGTTAAATTGGGGCCAACCGAATACCGATTGTTACGATTTTTTATGACGCATCTCGATCGTGTGTATGGTCGTTCACAGCTATTGGATCGAGTCTGGGGTGCAAATGTGTATGTTGAGGAGCGTACGGTCGACGTTCACGTGCGTCGCTTACGCAAGTCGCTTACCCCATTCGAGTGTGAAAATTACATTCAAACGGTACGCGGCGCGGGGTACCGTTTTTCGAAACCCAATTCAGAATGTTGACCGGCTGGCAAGCGTATCTCGCCAAGACCTGCGGACTCCTCATAGCAGGAACGCTAATCGGCTGGCTCTATGGCTATCCGCTATTGGGATTGTTGATTGCAGCGTTGCTCACACTGGCTTGGCAATTGCGCATGGTCATAGCATTTGAGAGTGCGCTGCGTACGAAAAATTTCGAAGAATTTCGATTTGGCGAAGGCATTTGGCAACAGATCTATTCCAGATTTCGGCATCAAAAAAATCGCTCGCGAAAATATAAACAGCGATATCGAAAATTGCTCAGAGAAATTCAGGATTCAACCAACGCGCTGCCAGATGGCGGAATCGTTCTTAATGCGGCGTTTGAAGTGTTCATTGCCAACAAATCTGCGAATGCGCTGGTAGGTATACATTCTAAAAAGGACCGAGGTCAGCGCGTCGACAATATTTTGCGTGACCCAAAATTCATTAAGTATCTGAGCGGCATGGACTTTGCGTCAGGAGTTGAAATTCGCTCGCCAATCAAGCAAGACAATTGGTTGTTTTGCCGCTTAGTACCGTATGGAGCAAAGCAGCACTTGTTGTTAATTCGCGATATCACGGAACGTTTCAAATTGACGACTACGCGCCGAGAATTTATTGCGAACGCATCGCATGAATTGCGTTCGCCACTGACAGTGATATCCGGATATTTGGATTCGCTCGCGGAAGATCCGGGAATTGGCGACGAATGGCGGCGTCCAATCGAGCAAATGCGTTCCCAAGCGAATCGCATGACCACGATCGTCGCCGAATTGCTTGAGCTATCTCGATTGGAAAATACACTAGCTGCGAGCTCGAATACGCCTGTGGATGTTGCAGCGCTGGTGGCTTCCGCAAAAAAGCACTACGTTGGAATCGAGAATACGGCGAATATCACCGTGCATATCGATACCCAGGTAAACATCTCTGGAAATAGTTCTGAAATCGAATCGGTCATCGCAAACTTACTGTCAAACGCCATACGACATACTCCTGCTGACAGCAGCGTACGCTTGAGCTGGAAACGAGACGAATTTGGCGCCGCGCTTACCGTTAGCGATTCCGGCGTCGGTATCGCCGAAGAACATTTACCACGCCTCACAGAACGATTTTTCCGTGTCGACTCTGGACGTAGTCGCGACGATGGGGGTGTCGGCCTTGGCCTTGCGATCGTCAAACATGCGCTAGTGCGGCATGATGCGACGCTCGAAATCAATAGTACGCTGAACGTTGGCAGCGAATTCATTTGCAGATTTCCTGAGTCGCGTTTTATTGGTGAATTCGAATGACGGGCTCGTGACAACCACTACCTACGGTTTGAATTACATTTCTGCGAGTTCGACCCAGACCTAGCTTCGGTTTTGAAGTTGTCATGAAACTGCAATAAATGTCTCTTAAACTTGCGCGCTATGCAGTAGCAAAAAGTAATTATCAGCCAAGCATTGCCGCTGATCAGTGCATCACTTATTCGACGGAATACAGAACATAATGTTAATAAACAAACAATTATTGGTCTATTGCTGTGTGGTGATTGTGCTGTTGCCAGGCCATCTGCTTGCTAGCGAAAATGCGCCAAGTTGGGCGGATTCGGTGACACTTAGTGGCGATTTTCGATTGCGTTACGAGTCCATTGAACAGGATGAGCGAGATGACCGGAGCCGGGCGCGTTATAGGGGACGCCTGGGGTTAAGTGCGAAGGTCGCGGACGACATTAAGGTTTTGTTGCGTCTGGCAACCGGCGGCGACGACCCAGTTTCAACCAATCAGACATTTGGTGACGGTTTTTCGACCAAAGATATTGGCGTCGATTTGCTGTATGTGGATTGGACCATTAATGAGCAATGGTCTTTGGTCGCAGGTAAAACGAAGCAGGCTTGGTACAAAGCAGGCGGTACATCACTGGCATGGGATGGTGATTTGAACCCGGAGGGTGCTGCAGTCAAGTTCAGTCAGGGGGCTTGGTTTGCGTCTGCTGGCGGATTTTCCGTTGAGGAACGATCCTCGGACTCAAATACTATTTTGTACTACGCGCAGGCCGGCACGAAGCTCAATGTTAGCCGTGACAACGCACTGACACTGGGTTCAGGGTTCTTTACCTATGATAATACGGTTGGTGTTGAACCGTTTTTTCGCGCACAGGCTAGGGGCAACAGCGTCGACACCAACGGCAATTACCAATTCGATTATGAATTGATTGAGGTTTTTGCGGCGTATGACACTGAAGTTGCGGGCTGGCCAGTCACAGTTTTTGGAGATTGGTATCAAAATACGGCTGTTGACGATGCCGACACGGCGTTTGCGGTCGGTATCAAGCTCGGCAAGGCAAAGAAAAAAGGCTCGAAGCAAATATCCTGGACGTATCACGATACAGAAGCAGACGCGCTAGTTGGAACGTTTACCGATTCCGACTTTGCTGGGGGCAACACCAACTCTAGCGGTCAGTTCTTGAAAGGCAAGTACGCATTGCGGGACAATGTTGTCGTTGGATTTACGTTGATACTATCTGAGTTTGGTGGTGTTTCAGGCAGCGATACTGACTATGACCGTTTCATGTTGGATTTCGAATTCAAATTTTAGGCCAAAATGGGTTGTTGCCTAGTTTCATCTGCTAGTAACATAATCTGTTCTGTGACTGACTACAATCGTATGGTATGGGAACAGCCACGATGCATATGACGGACATTACTGATCACATTTCAAGACGCTTTAATGACGATCTGGAAGACCTGCGTAATAGCGTATTGAAAATGGGCGGACTTGTGGAATCGCAACTGTCGAAGGCGATTTCTGCAATTGTTTCCGGAGACAGCGAACTTGGTTTGAAAGTTGCCAATGACGACTACAAAGTCAACGACATGGAAGTCACAATTGATGAAGAATGTAGTCGGATACTTGCAACACGGGCGCCAGCGGCAGGTGATTTGCGGCTTATCGTTGCGATCATCAAGACAATTACCGACCTTGAACGCATCGGTGACGAAGCGGAGAAAATCGGTTTTTTGGCGTCGAAGCTTGCTCGAATGGATCGGCCAGCAGACTCATACCGAGAGCTCAAAAATCTGGGTAATCACGTGCTGCAAATGGTCCGCGATGCGATGAATGCTTTTGCACGGCTTGACGTCGATGCCAGTATGAACGTGGTCCGTGAGGATGAGCATGTCGATGACGAGTACGATGCGATTACGCGCCAGGGGATTACTTTTATGATGGAAGACCCGCGCAGCATCAAGCGAGTAATGAATGTTACGTGGGCCGCACGAGCACTGGAACGGATTGGCGATCACGCAAAAAACATTTGTGAATATACTATCTATATGGTCGAGGGCAGAGACGTGAGGCATACTGCAATTGCCGACGTCAGAAAGGAAACTTCTTAATCAAATGATGGTCGGTGTTATCGAGTGTTTCAAAGGAAACGTCGGCGATTGATCCTGCAAAACCCCAGACTAATCAATTTTCTCGGATTCGTGGCCTGCGCTGCTATGATGGCGTACGCGCTGTATGCCGAGCACGTTCTGTATCTTATGCCGTGCCCGTTGTGTATTTTTCAGCGCATCGCGGTTATCACGCTTGGTAGCGTTTTTCTCGTCGCAGCACTGCACAATGCGCGAGGAGTGGGGCGCAAAGTATACGCGGGATTCATTCTGCTCTCCGCTACCGCTGGGGTGATCGTTGCTGGTCGGCACGTCTGGTTACAAAATATCCCTGAGGATCAAGTGCCAACGTGTGGACCGGGGTTGGAGCACATCATCGAAAGCTTTCCGTTCGCTGAAGCATTACGCCTGATTTTTACCGGATCTGGAGAATGCGCGGACGTAGATTGGAGCCTTCTCGGATTGTCCATGCCGACTTGGGTGTTGATTGCAGTGGTTGTGCTAGGGGTCGCCGGAATTTGGAATAATGTACGCGCACCACACCGCGAGAGTTTTTAGTTTTTAACTAGCATCAAGTGCATTTGCGCTTCATAAATCTTTCGAAGGTCGATGACGTCCTGTATGCAGACACACTCATTGACTTTGTGAATCGTTGCATTTATCGGACCAACCTCAACGACATCGACGCCCGCCGGTGCGATGAATCTTCCATCGGATGTACCACCACCGGTTGAAAGCTCAGGACGGGTGCCTTTCACTGCCTCAATCGCAGCCGACGTTGCATCAATTAGTTTACCTGGCTTGGTTAAGAACGGCTCTCCAGACAGGTGCCAGTTCAATTCATAGTTCAGTTTATGACGATCAAGTATTGCTTCGGTTTCGCTTCTCAGTTGCTCGTGATTCCACACGGTGGAGTAACGGAAGTTGAAGCGTGCGTGAAATTCCGCCGGCGTTACATTTGGTGCGCCAGCGCCGCTGCGTATATCAACGATTTGAAAACTGGTCGGTGGAAAATGGGCATTGCCTTTATCCCATTGGCGAGATGTTAGTTCTGCGATCAAGGGCGCGGCGCGGGTAATCGGATTATCGGCGAGCTGCGGATAGGCGACATGTCCCTGTATTCCGTGCACCGTCAATTGGCCGCTCAACGACCCGCGCCGTCCAACGCGAACGTTATCACCCAGGCGATTGGTGCTCGAAGGTTCGCCGACGATACACCAGTCCAGTTTTTCGTTTCGCGACTGCAGCGTTTCGATGACTTTTAGTGTGCCGTCGCGAGCTCGGCCTTCTTCGTCGCTGGTGATTAAGAAAGCGATGCTACCAAGGTGATCTGGGTACTCTGAGACAAAATTTTCGGCAGCAACGATCATGGCGGAGAGCCCACTTTTCATATCGGCGCTGCCGCGACCGTAAATGTGTCCGTTGCGCTCAGTTGGCTCGAACGGATCGGATTGCCAGTCTTTTCGATCACCGCTTGGTACCACATCGGTGTGGCCGGCAAATACCAGGACTGGCGCCACGGTGCCCCTGCGCGCCCACAAATTTCTGACGTCGCCAAATTGCAGCGTTTCACAATGAAAACCAAGGGGCTTTAGCCGCTCTATTATGAGGTCCTGGCACCCCGCGTCATCCGGTGTCACCGACCGCTTTCGCAGCAGATCATTTAGCAGCTTTATTTCAGTTGATTGGTTTAGGTGCTGCACGGAAGATGCGCTCATATTAGTTGTTGCGAGTTGTCTGTGTAACTGCGTGTGCTTTGAAAAAATTCAATATATTCAGTCTCTTAAATTACTACCGGTGCTGCAATAATTCGGTAACAATCCGCCATTATGCTGTGCAACCATGCCAACGACATTAACGGAGACTGATCTGGTGACGACAGCAACGGCACGCAAATTTAACATTATCTTACTGCTCATGAGCGCGCTCATAGGAATTTTGGCGACAAACGGTGCGAATGCACAATCTAGTCGGGACTATATATATGTTGTCGGGTCGTCAACGGTTTACCCATTTTCTACCGTTGTGGCAGAACGATTTGGCCGTTCAAGCAAATTTCGTACGCCAAAGGTCGAGTCTACCGGCTCTGGGGGCGGGCTAAAACTATTTTGCGACGGCGTTGGCATTGGCCATCCAGATATTGCCAATGCATCGCGAGCGATTAAGTCGTCGGAGGTGGCAGGCTGCGCAAAAAGCGGTGTAACTGAGATTGTTGAAGTCAAGATCGGTTATGACGGAATTGTCCTTGCGAACTCCGTCAACGCACCGACAATGTCCGTATCCAGACGCGACATATTTTTGGCGCTTGCGAAACAGGTACCGAGCGGTGCCGAGGGTGAGCTGATCGACAACCCATATACAAGCTGGAACGAAGTAAACAGCGATCTTCCGGCCGTAAAGATCGAAATCTTAGGACCGCCGCCGACTTCCGGAACGCGGGATGCATTCGTCGAATTGGCGATGGAGGGTGGTTGCAAGACTTTTTCGTGGATAAAGTCGCTAAAGGATCATGACAAGAACCGGTATAAGATAATTTGTCACACTGTTCGCGAAGACGGTGCATTCGTCGAAGCAGGGGAAAATGACAATCTCATCGTTCAGAAATTGGTTGCAAACCCGTCGGCATTTGGAATATTTGGGTTTAGCTTCCTGGATCAAAATGCCGAGAAAGTTAGGGGTGCACTAGTTGATGGCCATTCGCCTACGTTCGACGCAATTGCTAACGGAAGCTATCCAGTATCGAGACCTTTGTACTTTTACGTAAAAAAGGCACATGTTGGAGTAATTCCTGGTTTGCGGGAATTTCTTCGGGAATTCACCAGTGAACGAGCTTGGGGAGAGGAAGGCTACCTGTCCGACCGCGGATTGATTCCGATGCCAACAGAAGAGCGTATGGAAATCGCTGCGTCAGTTCGCGATCTGGAGCCACTGACTATGGCAAGCCATTAATCGGTTGATTGCTCGCTAACCTTTCGCGGATGTAATCAATATGAAATTCGTCGTCCAGATTTAGGTCTCAAAACTATAAATTGGCTGGGCGATTGGGCGCGGCGACTTGAGCTTTCGCAACGAATGCGAAAAGTATCGAGTCGTTGCGTTTTTGTCACGGGCGCTAAACGGAGCGACTCACGTAAATGGAGCTGATCACAATAATATTGGCGATAGTCGCACTGATGCTGGCAAGCTTTTTTGCGGGCCGTGCAAGGTCGCTGCGTCTGGTCGGTGGACCGAGAAAAATTCTTCGCCTGCACTCGCTCCCTGGTTATTACGGCTATTTCACCGCCCTTTGGTGCCTGTTGCCGGCATCATTGTTAGTCATGGTCTGGGTTTATTTAGAACCAAGGGTAATAGTTGCCCTGGTTATGGATGGTCTGCCGCAGGCGCATCAGGCACTATCTGAAGGTGAGGTGAACCTGCTACTGGGTAATATTATCAACCTCGCTACCGGCGACGCGATTTCCGGAAACGCGGATGCCATCATGCAGGCTGCAGCCGAGCGATTTAATCAGCTCACCATAGACAGTCGAAAAATTCTTGCTGTATTTGCCATCAGTGTTGCCGCCTTAAGCGCTATCGTGTCCTGGCGACGAATAACGCCAGATTTTCGTGCCCGTAATCGAGTAGAGCAAATTATCAGCGCAGTGCTAATTCTTGCGTCGAGTATTGCCATCCTCACAACTATAGGCATTGTATTGTCCGTACTGTTCGAGGCGATCAGATTTTTTCGGGAAGTGTCGGCAATCGATTTTCTCTTCGGTCTAGAGTGGAGCCCTCAAACAGCGATTCGCAGCGATCAAGTGGGATCGTCCGGCAGTTTTGGCGCGGTACCGTTGTTCACGGGTACGCTGTTGATCACGGCAATCGCAATGATTGTTGCAGTACCTGTTGGTTTAATGACAGCAATCTACCTGTCGGAGTACTCGAGCAGCAGAATACGCGCGGTCGCCAAGCCCTTGTTGGAAGTCCTTGCCGGCATTCCAACTGTCGTTTACGGTTTTTTTGCTGCCCTCACTGTCGCGCCAGCTATCCGTACGATGGGTGAGTCGTTAGGGTTCGCTGTAGCCTCAGAAAGTGCGTTAGCGGCAGGGTTGGTGATGGGCATCATGATCATACCCTTGGTTTCATCACTTTCTGATGATGCTATCAATGCAGTGCCATCCGCAATGCGTGACGGCGCGCTTGGTCTTGGGTCGACGCTGTCAGAGACGATAAAGATGGTTATCTTGCCAGCGGCATTGCCAGGTATTGTCGGCGGTATCCTGCTCGCCGTTTCACGTGCCATCGGTGAGACGATGATCGTCGTGATGGCCGCCGGATTGGCAGCGAATCTGACGGCAAACCCATTCGAGGCGGTAACCACCGTCACTGTGCAAATCGTTACGCTGTTGATTGGCGATCAGGAATTTGACAGTGCTAAGACGTTAGCAGCTTTTGCGCTGGGCTTGATGCTTTTCGTCGTAACGTTGGCGCTTAATGTGTTGGGAATTCAAGTGGTGCGAAAATACCGTGAACAATATGAGTAATCTCAAATGACGGACACAATCAAAAGCTTGTCGACGCACGACAAAGTTTTAGCGGGGCTTGGCAAGCGCCGGCGTAGTGAACGTAACTTCCGCGTGTTTGGGTTGATGGCAACGGCTGTTGGCATTATTTTTCTGGCGGTATTCTTTACCACACTCGTTGCCAACGGCTCGTCCGCTTTTATGCAGACGTTCGTGGTTTTGGAATTTGAGTTCTCGGAAGACGCGCTAGCGCCGTCCGGTCAGCTAGATCTTGAATACGCAGATTTCGATGGGCTGGTTCGCAACGCTATACGCCGCGAATTTCCGGAAGTCACGTCACGCCGCGATCGCCGGGAGCTGTCAAAAATCGTCAGTGTTGGTGCTGCATACCATCTTCGCGATCTGCTGCGAAAGGATCATTCGTTGCTCGGCTCTCACATTCAGTTGGCAGTACCGACATCCTCAAATGTCGACATGCTGATGAAGGACAACATAAGCCGGACTGTCGATGCGGCACAGCGGACGTTATCCGACAAACAGATCGCTTGGGTCGATGAATTGGTCGCAAGCGGCAAAATTCACTCCAAATTCAATACTGCGTTGTTCACCAACGGAGACTCGCGAGAACCGGAGCTCGCCGGAATCAGAGGCGCACTTGTGGGTTCCATATACATGCTTATTGTAACGATCGCGATTTCGTTTCCAATCGGTGCGGCTGCGGCTATTTATCTAGAAGAATTCGCCCCAAAAAATCGCTGGGCAGATTTGATTGAGGTGAATATCAATAATCTCGCTGCCGTCCCTTCGATTGTGTTTGGCCTGCTGGCGCTCGCAGTATTTATCAACTGGATGGGACTCCCCAGGTCGGCGCCTCTCGTTGGCGGTTTAGCGCTGTCATTGCTGACATTGCCGGTGATTATTATTGCCTCGCGCGCCGCGATCAAATCGGTACCCCCGTCGATAAGAGATGCGGCTTTGGCACTAGGGGCTTCGCGAATGCAGGTTGTCTTTCATCATGTTATACCATTAGCACTTCCAGGCATGTTGACGGGTGCAATCATTGGTATGAGTCGTGCGCTAGGTGAGTCCGCACCGCTGTTGATGATCGGTATGGTCGCTTTTATTGTCGATGTTCCGGGTAGCTTTACGGATCCATCCACCGCGCTGCCCGTTCAGGTTTATCTATGGGCCGATAGCCCTGAGCGCGCATTCGCAGAACGAACGTCTGCGGCAATCATCGTTTTGCTGGTCTTCTTGCTGCTAATGAACCTTAGCGCCGTGATCATGCGCAAGCGGATTGAGAGAAAGTGGTAACGATAAATGAATATTGGGCTTGGCAAATTTGCGGGTGGGTACGAGGATGATCGGAATGAGCAATAGGATGTCCACTGAAAATGAATTGCAGCCCGTGCCAGGTGAAACTCCTGAGGCCGGCGAACGCGGTTCCGAATTGCGCGCAGCGGCAGACGCATCGCGAGTTTTGGATAAGATGTTTGAGGAAACTGGAGAAACAGTTGGCAACCCGAAATGCGCTAACCCGCATTTCATTACTGAGAACGTGAATGTTTACTACGGGGACAACCATGCGATCAAGGATGTCAGTCTTGAAATTGGCAAGAATGAAGTCGTAGCGCTCATTGGTCCATCGGGCTGCGGGAAGTCGACATTTCTGCGTTGTCTAAACAGGATGAATGACTCTGTCGAAAGCGCGAGGGTTTCCGGTACGTTTCTGCTTGATGGACAAGATATATACAGCAAACACCTTGACCCGGTACTCTTACGTGCTCGCGTCGGCATGGTATTTCAAAAACCGAACCCGTTTCCAAAGACTATCTACGACAATGTTGCATATGGCCCGAGAATTCATGGGCTGGCAGCCGATAGCTCCGAGCTAGACGATATTGTGCATACGAGTTTGGAACGTGCAGGCCTTCTTAAGGAAGTGCGAGATCGCTTGGATGATCCGGGCACCAGCCTATCCGGCGGTCAGCAACAACGTTTATGCATCGCACGAACCATTGCAGTGGATCCTGAAGTAATCTTGATGGATGAGCCATGCTCGGCCTTAGATCCTATTGCGACAGCTCGTATTGAAGATCTGATCGACGAACTGTCACAAAATTACGTAATAGTCATCGTGACACATTCTATGCAACAAGCTGCGCGAGTGTCTCAGCGCGTTGCATACTTTCACCTGGGATCGCTTGTCGAAGTTGACCACACCAATAAAGTATTTACGAATCCGACCCATAAGCTTACGGAAAATTACATCACAGGCCGGTTTGGTTAGCGGTAGCCACTTCATTGCTGATTCGATATTTTCTCAAATATTTTTTCGTAATTTTCGACGGTAAATCCGACCGCGATAAATTTGTGCGATTCGACCACCGGTCGTTTGACGAGTGTGGGATTTTCCAGCATAACGGAAAGCGCTTTGCTTTTCGTAATATCGTCTTTCACCGATTGCGGGAGTTGGCGCCACGTTGTGCTTCGAGTGTTTAGGAGTTTTTGCCAGTCTATACGACCACTCCAGCGCTCCAACATCTGGATTTCTAGCCCGTCCTCCCGCAGATCGTGAAATCGATACACAATCGAGTTGTCGCTCAGCCATTTCCGGGCATTGCGGCAACTGTCGCAGTTTTTGATTCCGTAAATGGTTGGCACTGGCGTGATTCCTCTACGACGGGTGGTCGTACTATTTATTCTGCGAGCCGAAGGAGTTCGTTCAAGCTGGTTTTTGCGCGCGTCTTAGCATCTACTTGTTTGACTATCACCGCACAATACAAAGAATGACTGCCATCCTTCGCTGGCAAATTACCGGCGACGACCACCGACCCTGCAGGTACACGACCGTAGCTTATTTCTTTGCTTTCGCGATTATAAATTCTTGTGCTCTGGCCAATAAACACGCCCATCGATAGGACGCAGCCCTGTTCGACTATTACCCCTTCAACCACTTCGGACCTTGCGCCAATAAAGCAATTGTCCTCAATGATGGTTGGGCCTGCCTGAACGGGTTCGAGAACCCCGCCGATGCCGACTCCGCCTGACAAATGCACATTTTTTCCAATCTGTGCACAACTTCCGACCGTGGCCCAAGTGTCGACCAGCGTTCCAGAATCTATATTCGCGCCAATATTGACATAGCTAGGCATTAGAATGACATCTTTCGAGACGTGTGCCCCACGACGAACGATTGCGTCCGGCACAACTCTTACTCCTGCACTCTTGAATTGTTGCTCGTCGAAATCCGCAAATTTCAATGGTACTTTGTCGTAGAAATTGCTCGGATTGCCGGGCATCAGTTTATTCGGCGCAAAGCGAAAACTGAGTAACACAGCCTTTTTCAACCATTGGTTAACCTGCCATTCGCCATCGATTTTTTCTGCAACGCGAGCTTCTCCACTGTCGAGCAGGCCGATAGCTTCGTCTATGGCATGAATCAAATCGGCTTCTTTACCGGTTAACGTGTCACGCCGTTCAAAGCCATCGTTGATCGTAGTTTGCAACTGCAACATCTTATTGTTATTCCTGTTTTTTTTCTAAATTACTGGCACTAAGCGTTTGCATCAATTGTTTGCGTAAGGTTTCGCTTTTCGCATTGCTTAGAGCTTGGCCGTCCTCGTCAGTAACATAAAATACGTCTTCCGCACGTTCTCCGACTGTCAATATTTTCGCGGTATCGATATCGATGTGTTTTTCGATAAACAGATTGCCGACCCGTCCCAGCAGCCCAGGTCGGTCTCCGACAACCAATTCCACGATGGTTCGGCGTCCGCCGGATTCTTGACTGCAGACCACGGACGGCTTGGTGCGAAATACTTTGGCTTGCCGCGACTGTGCTCGAGTGACTTTAACCGCATTGTCATCCGTTGTCGTGAGCACTTTCGTCAACGAACGCCTTATTTTGGCAATACGTGCATCGTCCGTATCGATTCGCTGATCGAGTTCGAGGACAACGTATGAATCCAGGCTGTAGGCATTGTCCAAAGGCACAATTCGTGCGTCCACAATAGTGAAGCCCAATTGATCCAGGAGGCCGGTTGCATGAGCAAACGTTCGCTTGCTTCGCGGCGTATATAGCAATATTTCCAGACCGTCGCCGTTTGGCCGACGTCGAACTTCGACCAAACCGTGTTCGGACCTCATGTCCGAATCCGCGAGGACTTCGGTGTGCCATGCGATTTGTTCCGCTCGGCATCGCAGAAAATAGTCTTCGGTTATTTGCCCCCAAACTTTGTCAATTTGCTTATGCTCGACTCCTTTAACATTCAGTGCCTTCATCGCGCTTGCTTGAGTCTCCGCGATGAGTTGCTCACGATCAATTGGGTTTTCGAGTCCGCGCCGCAACGCGCGTGACGTTAGCTCATACAAATCGCGAAAAAGAGTGGCTTTCCAAGAATTCCAAAGCTCGGGATTAGTACCGCGAACGTCGGCAATTGTAAGCACATACAAGAAATCTAGGTGTGTATTGTCGCCAACAAGGGCTGCGAATTCGTTGATGACATCAGGGTCGCTAATATCCTTTTTCTGGGCGGTCATCGATAGCGCAAGATGATGACGCACGAGCCATGCGACAATGCGTGCATCATATTGGCTCAATCCATGTTCAAGGCAGAAAGATTCTGCATCGGTCGCGCCAAGTTTGGAGTGATCGCCGCCGCGCCCTTTGGCGATATCGTGAAACAAACCGGCGAGATAGACGATTTCTGGTTTCTCGAACGATTGCATTAACGGGCTGCAGTGTGGAAATTCGTGATCGAAGCGCGTTAGCGCGAAACGACGTAGGTTACTCACAACAAAAAGTGTGTGTTCGTCAACCGTATATGCGTGGAAGAGATCGTACTGCATGCGCCCGACAATTCTACCGAATGCTGGAATATAGAGGCCCAACACACCGTACAAATTCATCCGCCGCAGTTCGTGCGTAACACCTTCAGGTGCTCGCAAAATATCTAAAAACAGCCGATGGTTGCGCGGGTTCTGACGGAATTCTTCGTCGATTAAATAGAGATTTCGTTTGATCAGACCGATGGTATACGCGCTGACACCTTTAAGGTCATGCGCCTGCAGTAGAACGAATAGTTCCAGCAGCGCAGAAGGTGAGTCGCGAAATACGTTCGAGTTCGTCGTTTGCAAGTATCCATTTTTGACCTGAAAACGCGCATTGAGTGTCTCTGGTTTAGCCGCAGGATTGAGGAGAATGACCTCCTCAAATAGCTGCAGCAACATCTCATTCAAGCGGCTGAGTTCCATTACCGTTCGGTAATATCGTTGCATCATTTGCTCTACACCGAGCGTGTAGCTTGCGTCTTCGTAGCCCAGAATGGTTGCCAATCGAGTTTGATGGTCGAACAAGATTCGATCTTCTTTGCGTCCGGTCAATAAATGTAAGGCAAACCTCACTCGCCACAGGAATGCCTGTCCATCAAGCAGAATACGCAGTTGTCCCGGTGTCAGAAATTTGTGCTGGACCAATTCGTCCAGCGTTCGCCCGCCAAACTGCCGTTTTGCCACCCAGCCAATCATCTGGATGTCTCGTAGTCCTCCGGGACTACCCTTCACGTTGGGCTCTAATTTATAGGCGGTATCGTCGTAGCGACGATGCCGCGCTCGTTGCTCTACTAGTTTGGCGCGGAAGAAGTCCGCTGACGGCCATATTTTGTCTGCCGCTACTGCGGCTTCCATTGCGGCAAACAATGCTTCGGGCCCGCTAACCAGACGCGCTTCCATTAAGGCCGTTGCGACCGAAATATCGCTGGCGCTCTCTTGTGCACATTGTTCGACGGTCCTGACACTGTGACCAATTTCGAGGCCAAGATCCCACAGATCGGTAACAAATGACGATAATGCGCTTTCGCTTTCAACGGACAGCGCATCCGGCACCAGTAGAAGAATATCGACGTCTGACGACGGGTGTAATTCTCCTCGCCCATAGCCACCAACCGCAACGTAGGCGACAACGTCAATCAGATCTGGCGCGGAGCTATGCCAAAGCGCGCTGAGAATTGCATCCACGATCAGCGCGCTCAATCTGACTAATCCATCGACGGGCTCCTCAGCCTCAAACCGTTGTTTTATCTGTAGTTTTGCGGAATCTAGGGCGCTGCGTGCATCGCTGGCCCGAGTGTCACCTGTAGGCAGAGAAATTGAAAACTGCTCCAACAAGTCATTCATCGGCGCAATATCGCTGTGCGGTGATAGTTCAGTCACCGACAACGCCTACTTTTGTGCTTTGCTCGATCTTGCGCGTTCGCAGACTTCCTCAGTCGCCGCCTAGTCACCGTTGTTCGGCACCGAGGGTCAGAACCTCGTAGCCGTCTGCAGTCACCAATACGGTGTGTTCCCATTGGGCGCTTAGCTTGTGATCCTTGGTGACTACGGTCCAACCGTCCGGTAGTAGCTTAACGTGGCGCTTGCCAACATTGACCATGGGTTCAACGGTCAGCGTCATTCCTTCTTGCAGCTCAAAACCGGTGCCTCTTCGGCCGTAATGCAGCACTTGAGGATCTTCGTGAAAGGTCCGTCCTATTCCATGACCACAATACTCGCGCACCACAGAAAACCTATTTTTTTCAACATGTTGCTGTACCGCGTAACCAATATCGCCAAGCCTCTTACCGGGCGCTATTTGCTCAATGCCGAGCCACATGCCCTCGTAGGCGATATCAGCGACGCGCTGCGCCTGTACCGACGGCTTGCCAACGAAAAACATTCTGCTGGTATCACCATGGAAGCCGTCTTTGATCACGGTAATGTCAATATTGATGGCGTCGCCATTTTTTAGGATGCGATCACTTGGAATGCCGTGACAAACCACATGGTTGACTGACGTGCATATTGATTTCGGGAATCCGCGATAATTCAGCGGCGCCGGAATGGCGCGCTGTACCTCGGTAATATATTGATGACAGATTTGATCGAGTTGATCAGTACTGACGCCCGGTTGCAGGTGTTCGCCAATCATATCTAGAACATTTGAGGCAAGCCGACCGGCGGTACGCATCTTGTCCTGCTCTTCGGGCGATTTAATCGTTACATTCATGCAGTTTTAACTCATCTGGCTAAGTGGTCCGGATACAAATTAGGGCTGAAACACCTATCGTTGCCCAGTCCGCAATACTACAGCGAGCTAGAAACAATATGCGCTTCAACCCCTTAAATTGGCTTATCAACGCCACAATTTCGGGAAATTTACCGCAATTTGGCGAGGCTGCGACATTTCCAGCAATTCTGCGTTGTTGGTCGCGATTCTCTATGGTATAAAGCGCGCGCCCTTGAGGCAATAATCCACACGTACATCGACACACCACGCTGGGTGCCCCACCTAAAAAGGGGTTGCGAGGTGGGATGTACGGAGGCATAACCCGGAGAATTATCATGGCAGACGTAACTATGCGCCAAATGCTTGAGGCTGGCGTGCACTTTGGTCATCAGACCCGTTATTGGAATCCGAAAATGGCACCCTACATTTTCGGCCAACGTAACAAAATCCATATCATCAACCTCGAAAAGAGCCTGCCGTTGGCTCGCGACGCGTATGCGTTCGTGAAAAACATAGTCGCAGACGGCGGTAAAGTACTTTTCGTTGGCACCAAACGGGCCGCACGCGAGGCTGTGCGTGAGCAGGCCGGTCGTTGCGATATGCCCTTTGTCAGCTACCGCTGGCTCGGCGGCATGTTGACCAATTACAAGACCGTTCGCCAATCGGTGAAACGCCTCAAAGTACTCGAGAAGATGGCCGAAGACGGTGGCTTTGACAAGCTGACTAAAAAAGAGGTGCTCGGTCTTAATCGCGAGCAAGAGAAGCTCGAGCGTAGTCTCGGTGGTATCAAGGATATGAACTCGCTACCAGATGTGTTGTTCGTTGTTGATGTGGACCACGAAGACATCGCCGTTCGCGAAGCGCGTAAGCTTGGCATCCCGGTGGTTGCAGTCGTCGATACGAATTGCTCACCTGACGGCGTCGACTACGTTATTCCTGGTAATGACGACGCGATGCGTGCGATCAACTTGTATGCCGCTTTGATATCCGATGCCGTATTGGATGGCAAAACATCGTTGCCGGAAGTCGCGCTCGGCGAAGACGAATTTGTAGAGCTTGACGCAGACGGTAAGCCCAAGAAGTCTTCTGGACGCAAAAAGACGCCGAAGAAAACGGCAAAAACCACGCGCAAAGCGACAGTAAAGAAAGTTGCAGCGAAAGTAAGCGCAGAAGATAAAGCCGAAACGGACACTGCAGCGGTGGCGGAAGCGCCGGCAAAAGATGCGACTGGCAAAGAGACCGCTACGCCTGTGGCGAAAGCACCGGCTAAGGATGCGGCTGACAAAGAGGCCACTGAGGCTGTGGCGGAAGCGCCGGCAAAAGATGAGGCTGGCAAAGAGGCCGCTGCGTCTGACGAAGCAGTTGCCGTTCCTGCGGCAAAGAAAGCTGCCAGCAAGAAATCTGCCTCCAAAAAGACCGCGAGCAAAGCCGCAGCTTCCAAGGATGGCGACGAAAAGGCTGCAGATAGCGAGTCCGCATAAGGTTTTAAACAACATTTACGACCGCCTCTTGGATTAAAGCGGTCGTGTTACGAGAATGAGGAATGAAGTGATGTCTATTAGTGCATCAATGGTGAAAGAGCTTCGTGAGCGCACTGGCGCTGGCATGATGGAATGCAAGAAGGCCTTGGTCGAAACGGACGGCGACCTCGATCAAGCGGCGGAACAACTCCGCAAGTCGGGGCAAGCAAAAGCCGACAAGAAGTCCGGTCGCGTTGCGGCGGACGGGAAAATTGTGGTGGCTAGCAATGGCGCACGAGCGGCGATTATTGAAATCAATTCCGAAACCGATTTCGTTGCCAAGGATGACAACTTCAATGCATTTGCCGACGCTGTTGCAACGCTCGCTCTGGCCGACAATATTGGTGACATCGAGTCGCTGAATAACGCAACATTAAGTGACGGTCGAAGTGTCGAAGCCGCGCGGACAGATCTTGTTGCAAAAGTTGGCGAGAACATATCGGTGCGCCGTATTGAGCAGGTCGAGTCCCCTGATCAGCTTGGTAGCTACACGCACGGTGCTCGAATTGGCGCGGTTGTTGCGTTATCGGGTGGCGATGAGGCGATGGCTCGCGATATCGCTATGCACATTGCTGCGACCAATCCGCTCAGCGTCGACGAGTCAGGAGTGCCTGCCGAGTCGCTTGACCGCGAGCGCAGAATATTCTCCGAGCAGGCGGCTGAATCCGGCAAACCACCGGAAATAATCGAGAAAATGGTCACTGGTAAAGTGGCAAAGTACCTCAAGGAGATTACCTTGGTCGGCCAGCCTTTTGTAAAAGACCCGGACACGACAGTCGGCAAACTATTAAAAGGCGCTAACGCCAGTGTTACTCAGTTTGTACGTTTTGAAGTCGGCGAAGGCATCGAAAAGAAAGTGGAGAATTTTGCCGAAGAAGTGATGAAACAAATCGAGGACGCTGATAAAAGCTAGGGTTTGCCAGATTTTTGCGGTTAGAAATGGCCTTTAATAACGGACCTTATGTATTGAATACGTTAGAATCTACGCCAATACTGGCATTTGCTAAAGAGACAGGACCGCCGCGATCCAGGTGACTAAACAGGCGCAGTCGATGCGCTAAAAGGGAAAGGAATGACCGAAGCCAAACCGCTCTACCGCCGCGTGCTGCTTAAGCTCAGCGGTGAGGCATTGATGGGTGATTTGGATTATGGCATCGAGCCAGACGTGATCCAGCGAATCGCGGCCGAGGTTGCTGACGTTCGCAAGTTGGGCATCGAGGTAGCCATCGTCATCGGTGGCGGTAACATATTTCGCGGTGCAGGCCTTGCACGCAGCGGTATGGATAGGGTTACCGGCGACTACATGGGCATGCTGGCAACAGTCATGAATGCGCTGGCGATTCAAGATGCTCTCGAATCGCAGGAAGTTTACGCGCGTGTGATGTCTGCTCTGCAGATCCACGAAGTTTGCGAAGATTATATTCGCCGCCGCGCAGTTCGTCATCTCGAAAAAGGTCGCGTCGTCTTACTGGCTGCAGGTACCGGCAACCCATTTTTTACGACCGATACAGCGGCAAGTTTGCGGGCAATTGAGATTGGTGCCGATGTGCTGATGAAGGCAACCAAGGTGAGCGGCGTCTACGACTCTGATCCCGCGCTCAATTCTGAAGCGGCCATGTTCGATACGGTTTCGTTTGATCAGGTTCTAGTGGATAAACTGAATGTGATGGACGCGACGGCGGTAGTAATGTGCCGGGACAATAACTTGCCGTTACGTGTTTTCAATATGACAAAACCAGATGCATTGCTTAAGGCCATGACAGATTCAGAGGTTGGCACTTTGGTTACGGCGTAGCCAACGCCGCAATTCGAGAGGAAGAAATGTGCTTGATGAGATAAAAAAAGACGCGAGTGTCCGAATGGATAAGAGTATCGCTTCGTTACAGCAGGACCTCACGAAAATTCGTACGGGGCGCGCGCACACGAGTTTACTCGATCACATAACGGTGGAGTACTACGGTAGTCAGGTGCCGCTTAATCAGGTTGCGAACGTTAATGTCGAGGATTCGAGAACGCTTGCCGTGTCGCCATGGGAAAAAGACATGGTTCAGGTGATCGAGAAAGCCATCATGAGTTCCGATCTGGGTCTTAACCCGGCAACAGCAGGAACGGTTATCAGAGTTCCGTTGCCGCCGCTAACGGAAGAACGGCGAAAAGACCTCATTCGCGTTGTTCGCAATGAAGCAGAGGGTGGGCGCGTCGCCATTCGAAATATTCGTCGCGACGCGCTAGGGGACGTCAAGGATCTATTAAAAGAAAAAATGATAGGCGAGGACGACGAGCATCGTGCGCAAGAAGAAATACAAAAAATTACCGACCAGCACGTTGCCAAAATCGATGCAATCCTGGCCGAAAAGGAAAGTGACTTAATGGAAGTTTAGCGAGCTCCAAATGCCTCGTTGAAATTAGATACGGCGATTTATGTGATCGAAACAGACCAAAGGATTCCGCAACATGTCGCCATCATAATGGATGGCAACGGTCGCTGGGCAAGCGAACGGGCGATGCCGCGTCACGCTGGTCATCGTGCTGGCGTGAAGTCGGTACGTGCTGTGGTCGAGCGTGCAGCCGAACAAGGCGTCGCGCACCTGACGTTATTCGCCTTCAGCAGCGAAAACTGGAGCCGCCCACGCGATGAAGTCAGCAGCCTTATGAAATTATTTTTGGAGGCTTTGCAACGAGAAGTCACGAAGCTGCATCGTAATAATGTGAGACTCCGTTTTATCGGTGCTAGAGAACAGCTTCAGGCCGGCTTGGTCAAAAAAATTGCCGAGGCAGAATTGAAGACCGCCGCGAATGACGGTCTGCAGTTATTTATCGCGGTTGCCTACGGTGGTCGCTGGGATGTTGTAAACGCGACCAAAAATATTGTGGCGCGCGTTCAGGAACGTGATCTTATGCCGGAAGAAATCGATGAAACTGTTCTAGCGAACGCATTGCAACTAGGCGGTGTTCCAGACCCCGACTTGCTGATTCGAACGGGTGGAGAGCAACGCATTAGCAATTTTCTTCTGTGGAATATTGCTTACGCAGAACTTTTTTTCTCTGATGAGCTGTGGCCAGATTTCGGCACCGCTGAATTTGACGCGGCATTGCACCACTTTTCGGGTCGGCAACGGCGTTACGGCCATACTGGCGATCAAGTCGGCGCGGCCTAATGCTAAAAGACAGAATCATTACTGCAATCATTGCAGGTTTAATCCTCCTGCTCGTGCTGTTCGCGGTGCCGCAAATCGCAGCTCGAGTCGTAATATTGCTGTTGTTATTGCTGGCAGCTTGGGAATGGTCAGGATTCCTCAAAGCGAACAACGTAGTGCGTTACGCGTACTTGTTGGCGGTCGCTGCGGTTATCGTGCCCGCATTTTTCTTGGCGGATAGTCTTGACAGTCGAGTGCTGGTGTTTCAGGTAGCGCTCGTATGGTGGCTGTTGGCGCTCTTGTGGACCTGGTTTTACCCCACGCCTGTCCCGAGTATTGTGACTTGGCTCTGTGGTCTGTTAGTGATCGTGCCTGCGTATGTCGCCCTGGATTGGTTGTTTTTGCAAGGCCCATGGTTGCTGCTATTTATGCTCGGAATCGTGTTGGCCGCCGATATCGGCGCTTACTTTTCCGGCAAGGCATTCGGCAAGGTGAAACTTGCCTCGCAGATTAGCCCAGGAAAGACATGGGAGGGTGCAATTGGCGGTTTGGTGACGGTGGCCCTTGTGGTGGCAGTCGAGAGTTACTTTCTGGGATTTTCATATATCACCATAATTCCGCTTTGTCTGGCGGTCGCGATTGGCTCCATTATCGGTGATTTAACCGTCAGCATATTCAAGCGGCAGGCGGGACTGAAGGACAGTGGCACGCTATTTCCAGGCCACGGCGGTTTTCTGGACCGGGCTGACAGTATCGCAGCGGCGGCGCCTTTGTTTGCTCTCGGTTTGAGCTGGTTTGGCCCAGGCGTGCTGAGGTTGCCGCAATGAAATGCCGTGTTCAGCGTTCATTCATCCCGCTGCTGCCAGAATCTGTGGGAACTGCGTTTGCCTGCGCCAGTCAAAATGCTTTGTCCATCGTAGGCTTGCGACGATGATAGGCGGGGATTGGCACCGGCGATTCGGCGCGGAGGCGATTTATGGGTGAAATTTTGGGCAGTGCGTTGTGGTTCATCGTTGCAATCA
Source organism: Woeseia sp. (assembly GCA_021773015.1). GTDB lineage: Bacteria > Pseudomonadota > Gammaproteobacteria > Steroidobacterales > Woeseiaceae > OFTM247. The sequence continues at coordinate 167,696 of JAJFKW010000006.1, read as the reverse complement.
GTGTACTGGTCGCGGTCCACGAGTATGGCCATTATATTGTCGGACGCTGGTGTGGCATGAAGGTGTTGCGCTTTTCCATTGGATTCGGCAAGCCTATTTGGTCGTGGTACGGAAAAGATCCGGATCGCACGCAGTATTGTGTTTCCGCAATTCCGCTCGGCGGTTACGTCAAATTTTTAGATGAGAGAGAGCAGCGCGTTGACGCTGCAGATCGAGGTCGTGCATTCACCCACCGACCGACTTGGCAGCGAATTGCAGTATTGCTGGCCGGACCGATGTTTAACTTTTTGCTGGCGATTGTCATTTACTGGGCGTTGTTCGCGAGCGGCGTTACGGCATATAGGGCAGCAGTCGGTGAGGTCGAGCAAGATAGTTTTGCGTCGGCAGCAGGACTTCAATATCGCGATCGAATTGTGGCGGTTGGCGACCGGGCTGCCGCAGATTGGGATTCTGTGCTTCTGGCGATGATTGGCGAAATGGTGTCGGACGGCGAAATTCCACTTCGCGTAGAGAACGACGACGGCCGGCAGCGCGACGTGATTATCCAGGTCGGTGATGCCAGTGCACGTCTGACGGAACCGGGATACTTATTCGACGGTCTTGGATTTCAGCTGCTGCGTTCTCCAATTCTCGCGGAGGTCAATGAAAATAGTGCCGCCGCAGCCGGCGGTCTCAAGATCGGCGACCGAATTACCAGTATCGACGGACAACCGGTTTACGACCTCGACGATCCCAAAAGAATACTGACAACACTTGCAGAGCAAACCATATCTATCGGTTATGTTCGCGACGGCCGAGAATTTCAAACGGTTACAACGGTCAAGAGCAGCGAGTCAAATGGTGAGCAATATGGCGTGCTGGGTGTCACGCTGGGACTCGATATTGAAGAATTACGCTATAAGCGTAAGTACGGATTTTTTTCCGCGGGCAATGAGGCGATTCAAAAAACTTGGTCAACCATTACGTCAACGGGTCGCTTGCTGGCAGGAATGGTCATGGGCGACGTTTCGGCACGTAATATCAGCGGACCGATCAGTATTGCCCGGTTTGCTCGGGCATCCGCAGAACGTGGTTTTGAGTCTTTCGTCAAGCTCTTGGCGACGATTAGTATTGGTCTTGGCATCCTGAATTTATTGCCGATTCCAATACTCGATGGCGGACAAATTCTCTATCAATCAATAGAGCGTCTTAAAGGCAGTCCACTATCGGATCGAGCGCAAATAATTGGCCAGCAAATCGGCATATTTGCGCTGTTAATGTTGATGAGTTTCGCTTTTTATAATGATTTCACTGGACCATTTTCGTGAGTTGGGCTTTGGGCGGCAGATATATGATTGACATGCGCGGAAAACAAAATATTGATCGGCCGTTGAGCTGGAAAATAATCAGCGCCGTTATGCTTCTGTCGTTTGCACCCGCTATGTTGTTTGCACAAGATTCATTTACGGTTCGCGACATGCGTGTTGAAGGGTTGCAACGTATCTCCGAAGGCACAGTGTTCAATTATCTACCGATAAACGTTGGCGATAGCATTGATGGCGAACGGATACGCGAGGCGATTCGCGCGCTTTACACGCAGGCGTTGTTTGACAATATTGAGATGTGGCAAGACGACGAAACGTTGGTCGTCGTGGTTGAAGAGCGTCCCTCTATCGAGGACTTCACCATCGACGGCAACAAAGACATCAAGACAGAAGATCTCATGGAGTCTCTGCGCGGCGTAGGCCTTGCAAGAGGTCGAACATTTGATCGCTCAGTGCTGGACAATGTGCAGCAATTTATGAAGGAGCAGTACTACGATCGTGGAAAATATGCGGTATCTGTAAAAGCAGATGTTACTGACCGGCCGAATAATACCGTTCGCATACACGTCGATGTCAAAGAAGGCGACCGTGCGAAAATTCGCCAGGTTAATATTGTTGGTAATAAGTCATTCGCTGAAAAGGATATCCGCGGTTCCTTTGAATTGGATACGGCTAACTGGCTGTCATGGTTTCGGCAGGACGATCGCTACGCAAAAGAGTCGTTGAGCGGCGATCTTGAGAAGTTGCGATCCTTTTATATGGATAAGGGTTTTGCAGATTTTCGCGTAGAGTCCACACAGGTTGCCATTTCGCCAAACAAAAAAGACATTTACGTCACCATCAATATTCATGAAGGTGAGAAGTACACTATTTCCGACGTCAAGCTTGTGGGCAAAATGGTTGTTCCGGAAGAACATCTTCGAAGTTTGGTGTTGGCCCGGCCGGGCTCAGTCTTTAACTTGGCGCTACTAACTTCATCCAGCGAATTAATGAGCTTTCGGCTCGGTGAGGAAGGTTACGCGAATGCGGAGATTGACCCCGTACCGGAGCTGGATCACGAAAACAAAACGGTTGAAGTTACTTTTTTTGTTAGCCCCGAAAGCCGCGTTTACGTTCGGCGTATTAACTTTAAGAATATCGATCAGGTTGACGACGAAGTTTTGCGACGAGAGATGCGGCAAGCAGAGGGTGCATATTTATCCAATCGACTGGTTGACCGGTCGAAAGTGAGGCTGCAACGATTACCGTATGTGGAGGAAGCCAACGTTGATACGGTACCAGTACCGGGCAGTCCGGATCTCGTCGATATTGATTTCGATCTAAAATATCGGATGCCTGGCCAGTTCAGCGGCGGCGTCGGATTCTCCGAATCGCAGAAACTGATTCTGAATGGCAGCATTATCCATACCAACTTTCTTGGCAGCGGTGAAAGGGTTGCGCTAGAACTGAACTCGGGCCGCTTTTCAAAATTCTATCGTCTTTCGCATACCGACCCCTACCGCACGATTAACGGTATTAGTCGTACGGTGTCTTTAAACTTCAGAGACATCACTGCATTTACCTCGTCATCTTCAGACTTTTCGACAACCAGTTTTGGCGCAACGGTAGATTATGGATATCCGATATCTGAGTATCAAAGCGTGAGCTTCGGTCTCAGCTACAATCGAAACGAATTGTTGTCATCCACCGGCAGCACTCAACAGGCGCAGGATTGGGTGCTGAATAATGGCGATCAGTTTTTTGCCGATCCCGCGAGTGGAATCGGCTTTTTCGGTACCAAGTTTGATTCGGCTGAAATGTTGGCCGGTTGGTCGTTCGATAGCCGTAACCGCAGCCTATTTGCGACCCGTGGAACCCGCCAACAAATATTTCTAGGTGTGACGGTGCCAGGCAGCGACGTTGAGTACTTTACTGCAAGGTATAATTTGACCAGATATCAGCGCTTATTTGGGCCATGGACGGTGAGACTGAATGCCGAATTGGCCTATGGCGAGGCGTTTGGCGAGACCACCGCATTACCGCCATTTAAACAGTTCTTTGGTGGTGGGCCTACTTCAGTGCGCGGTTACCGTGAGTCATTCTTAGGGCCTCGCGATAGCTTCGGTAACCCGTACGGCGGCAATGTATTGGTTGCCAGTCAAGTAGAGCTTATAATCCCGTTGCCGGATAAGTTCGCCAGTCAGGCCCGGGCCAGCATTTTTTACGATGTTGGCAATGTCTTTAATACGGGTGAGGTGGCGTTTACGGACAGGTTAGGGAGTCCGGTAGAATACGATCTAGATTTTAATGAATTGCGAACATCTGTAGGCGTCGCCGTGCAATGGTTGGCGCCCTTGGGATTGTTTCGCTTTAGCTACGCGTTGCCACTTAACGAATTTGAAGGCAACGATAGATTTTTTGGGGATGAAACAGAACAGTTTCAGTTCTCCATCGGAAACGCATTTTAGTGAATGGATGAGTATATGAGTGTTGTAAAGCAGCAAGTTTTTAGAATCGTATGTGGAATTGCGCTTATGTCGGCGGCTAGCCTGCCTGCAATGGCACAACAGCTTAAGACCGGTGTCGTTAATGTTCCTGCGCTAATGGATCGTGCGCCGCAGGCAAAGGTTGCGATGGACGCATTGCAAGAAGAGTTTGCACCGCGCCAACGGGAAATCGTTGCCAAACAAAAAGAATACGAAGAACTTGCGGAGAAGGTCCAGCGCGATGTTGCCGTAATGGGCGAAACTGAACGTCGTAACGCCGAAAACGATTTGCGAAACCTACAGCGTGAAGTTACTCGATTACAAAACGAGTTTCGCGAAGACTTAAATCTTCGCCGAAACGAAGAACTCGGGAAGTTGCAGAGATCATTATTGCTTGAGGTTCAAGCGTACGCGAAGACAGCAGGGTATGATTTGGTGGTTGGCGATGGCGTACTTTATGCGAGCCCCGCAGTTAACATCACTGATAGCGTACTGCGTGCGATAGAGGCGAATTTCCAGGCTGCTGGCAATTAAATTCAGTTGGCGAACGATCATTAACGACGAATCGGCCGCACCTAATGGCCGGTTCGTTTTTCGTTTGGCTACCTAAATATGGCGAAGAGTTTAGGGGAATTAGCATCCACCCTCGGCTGTGAAATCGTGGGTGATCCCGATGCTTCAATTAGCGCGGTTGCGACGTTAGCGCTGGGCCAGCCCGGCGCTATTAGTTTTTTTGCAAATCAAGCCTATAGCGAGGCACTTCGAAACACGAAAGCCAGCGCCGTTATTTTGGCCGAGGAAAATGTTTCGCTGAGCCCGACTAACGCCGTTATCAGCAGCAATCCGTATCTAGCCTACGCACGAATCGCCGAAATTCTCTATCCGAAGGACCTATTTGAAGGCGCAATCCATAGCAGCGCCAGCGTCGCGAAAAGCGCATCGGTTGCGCAATCTGCATATGTTGCGGCCCACGCTGTCATAGATGAGCATTGCGTGATTGGCGAGCACGTTTACATAGGACCCGGCGTGGTCGTTGGTCCGCGCTGTAACATTGATGCGCAATCGCGGCTTCTTGCTAACTGTACATTGGTACAAGACGTATCGATTGGCAAACGTTCGACCATTCATTCCGGCGCTGTATTGGGATCTGATGGATTCGGCAACGCGATGAGTGACTCTGGGTGGGTTAAAGTCCCACAAGTAGGTGGACTTAGTATTGGCGACGATGTTGAAATTGGTTGCAATTCGACGATAGACCGCGGTGCGATTGGCGATACGATTGTTGGCAACGGTGTACGGCTCGACAATCTAATACAAATCGCACATAACGTCGTCATCGGGGAGCATACCGCGATGGCGGGAATGACCGGAATTGCCGGAAGCACCGTCATTGGAAAGCGCTGCATGTTCGCTGGCCAAACGGGCAGTGTCGGGCACATCACGATCTGCGACGATGTGGTTATTGGTGCGCAATCGTACGTCTCAAAAGACATACGAGAACCAGGCATATACGTTGCAAGTTTTCCCGCTGAGAAGGACAAAGATTGGAAACGGAAAGTTGTGAGATTTCGCAATTTGGCAGACTTATTTCGTAGGGTTGGCAAGCTTGAAAAAGGTAAGCAATAAAAATGTCCGATAAGGCTGTAACACTTACCGTGCAAGAGATCATGGAGCGCTTACCACATCGGTATCCGTTTTTGCTCATCGACAAAATAGCGGAATGTATACCGGGTGAATCTATTACGGCGATAAAAAACGTGTCGATCAACGAGCCTTTTTTTCAAGGACACTTTCCAGGCCGCCCGGTTATGCCTGGAGTACTCATCATTGAAGCTATGGCGCAGGCAGGTGGCGTGCTGTCGCATGTCACGCATGCGGATATGGATCCTAAGCCATTGTACTTTCTTGCAGGCATTGACGATGCGAGATTTCGGCGCGCCGTCACCGCAGGAGATCAGTTGGTGATTACCGTCACAGTGGATCGCGTATCGCGTGGAATGTGGCGCTATAACGGTGTCGCACACGTGGACGGTGTGAAAGCAGTATCTGCAAAAATTCTCTGCGCACCAGCCCGGGACCAAGCATGATTCATCCTACGGCGATCATAGCCGACTCTGCGGTTGTCTCGGACGCGGCGACTGTTGGCCCATTCACTATTATTGGTGATGACGTTGAGATCGGTGCGGGTACGCAGGTCGATAGTCATGTCGTGATAAACGGACCGACAAAGATTGGTAGCGACAATCATATCTATCAATTCGCGTCTGTCGGCGATGATCCACAAGACAAAAAATATCGCAACGAACCAACGCGGCTCGAAATTGGCAATCGCAATACGATTCGTGAATATTGCACGATAAGCCGCGGCACCGTGCAGGAGGAAGGCGTGACGGTCATTGGCGACGACAATTGGCTAATGGCGTACGTTCACGTTGCACATGATTGTTGTTTAGGCAGCAACATAATTTGCGCCAATGGTACGACGCTTGCAGGCCATGTGCATGTTGGTGATTGGGCTATATTTGCGGGCTTTTCCGGTGCGCACCAGTTTTGCCACATCGGTGCGCATGCCTTTCTAGGCATGTACGCGGGTTCGGGCCAGGATGTCCCTGCTTATACAATGATAGCGGGTCAGCCGCCTTCACCGCGTGGCATCAACAGTGAAGGCCTAAGGCGCCGCGGATTTACGGCAGAACAAATCAGAAACATAAAAGATGCCTACAAGATTGTTTATCGTAATGGTCTAAAGTTGGCCGATGCCATTGATCAGTTGGGTGATCGATTGACGGCACAGCCGGAGCTACAGATATTTGTCGATTCGCTGCGCACGACAAGCCGCGGATTGTTGCGTTAGAGCCCGTTAAGCCGGTGTAGCAATCTATGCGAATTGCGATAGTAGCGGGCGAGTCGTCCGGCGACCTTTTGGGTGCGGGCCTAATCCGTGCAATTCGCGAGCGGGTTCCAACAGCTACTTTTGAGGGTGTCGCCGGACCCGCCATGCAGGCAGAGGGCTGCGTCAAGATCGAGTCTTCTGAAGCGTTGGCCGTCATGGGTCTCATAGAGCCAATTCGAGAAGTTCCTCGACTATGGCGGTTACGCAAGTCCTTGCTCGCGCGGTGGCTGGCGTCACCACCAGATGTAATGGTTGGGATTGACTCGCCAGAATTTAATTTAGGGCTCGAGCTTAAGTTGCGTCGACGGGGTGTGCGGACTGTGCACTATGTAAGCCCGCAAGTCTGGGCATGGCGTCGAAATCGAGTCAAAAAAATCGCGGCGGCAGCGGATAAAGTTTTGTGTCTGCTCCCTTTTGAAAAAAAGTTCTATGACGAACACGCGGTCGCAGCCGAATTTGTTGGTCATCCCATGGCTGAACGCATATCAGCGGAACCGGACATGGCCGGCGCCCGACAACGGCTGAATATCGAGGCCAAAAGCGTGGTCGCGGTACTGCCTGGTAGCCGTGCGGCAGAGGTATCGAGGCTGGGGCCGGTATTCGCGAGAGCGTGTCTTCTGCTGTCGGAAGAATTGAAGCACAAACAGGTGCGTTTTGTCGCGCCGATGGCCACCCCAAGACTGCGCGATATGTTTGAATCGCAAATTGCCGCAGTTGGTGCGTCGGACATATTTACATTGTTTGATCGGCAGTCCGAGGCCGTCATAACGGCAGCAGATATTGCCCTGGTAGCATCGGGTACGGCCGCGCTAGAGGCCGCGTTGCTGGGGACGCCGATGGTCGCTGCGTACCGTGTTTCTACCTTTACCTTCGCAGTTGTTAAGGCGATGCGGCTAATGAAGGCGCCGCACATAACTTTGCCGAATATGCTGACTGATGAACCATTGGTACCGGAATTTACACAGAATCAGGTATCGCCCGAGGCGCTGAAGCAGGCGCTTCTCGACCTGCTGCAGGACGATGCGCGCCGCGCGGCTATTACGGCGGAGTTCACGCAACTGCGCGGCAAGCTCGCGCGAGGCGCTGATCGGCTGGCCGCTGCCGCAGTTCTAGATCTCGTCACGCCCGCTGGCGAATGACTACAACTGGTCAGTTCATGACGGCGGGTGTCGACGAGGCAGGGCGAGGTCCGTTGGCCGGGCCGGTTGTCGCCGGCGCTGTCATATTAAATCCGCAGCTGCCGATTGTCGGATTAGCGGATTCGAAACAGTTGTCCGCGTCGGTAAGGAACGAGCTTGCGGCGGAGATTGAGCAAAAAGCGGCCGCCTGGTCTGTCGCCTGGGCGGATGCGGCAGAAATTGACGTGATTAATATTTTGCAGGCAACGTTCCTGGCGATGCGCCGAGCAATAATGGGGCTGTCGCTTTGGCCACAAGCGGTCGAGATTGACGGCAATCGACTGCCGAATTTGATTTTTCACGGTCAATCGCTGCCGGGTAAGGCCACCGTTGGTGGAGATGCGCTGATTGATGCCATCAGTGCGGCATCGATACTTGCCAAAGTTCGGCGCGACAACATAATGCAGAACTTTGAACGGCTTCATCCGGGCTATGGATTTGCGCAGCACAAGGGCTATGGCACCGCGATGCATCGAGCGAATATCGCGCGTCTTGGGCCATGTGTGCAGCATCGTTTGAGTTTTCGACCAATATCGGAGATGCGGCGATCGCTTCAATCGATTCGCCAAACGGAGTAACAATCGGACTACAATGAGAGCACGCCGGCGGCGTTCCTCGCCAACACAGTGATCTACGCCCGAACAAGAAAGCACCCATGATCCAGCCATTTGTACATTTGCATCTGCACACCGAATTTTCGATTGTCGATGGTGCGGTACGTATTCCTGCATTGATGCAGCGCTGTGTTGCGGAAGGCATGCCGGCGGTAGCGATGACCGACCAATGCAATATGTTTGGCTTGGTAAAGTTTTATCGTAGTGCACTAAAACACGGCATTAAACCGATCATCGGTGTCGATATGAACATTTACGACCCCGACGACGCCGCGCGGCCCCATGGGCTGGTGCTGCTTTGTCAGGATGTAGACGGCTACAGACGTCTGACACGCCTTGTAAGCCGCACCTATCTTGAGGGACAGAGCCGCGGCGTGGCGATGGCACATCGAGATTGGCTGAACACAGATAATTGTCGCGGGCTCATCGCGTTGTCCGCTGGACTGCGCGGTGATGTCGGTCGGTCCCTAGCGGCTGGGCAAGATGATATTGCACGAAGTCGAGCGGCGGACTGGTGCGCGTTGTTTGGTGATCGATACTACTTGGAATTGACCCGTACAGGCCGCGCCGATGAAATTCAACACATTCAGTCGGCAATCAATTTGGCGAGCGCAGAGGGAATACCGGTTGTTGCAAGCAATGATGTGCGGTTTCTATCAACTGGTGATTTCGAGTCGCACGAGGCACGCGTCTGTATTCAGCAGGGCCGGGTACTTGCTGATGCAGATCGACCACGGGCATATTCTGCCCAACAATATTTGCGTTCGACCGATGACATGCAAACACTGTTTGCGGACCTACCGGAGGCATTAGAAAACAGCCTTGAAATTGCCAAGCGTTGCAACCTAGAGTTGACACTTGGCGAATCTGTTCTGCCCGCATTTCCGGTTCCCGATGGACAGACGACCGACGATTTTTTGCGATCAGAGTCCGCAAACGGCTTGGCGAATTTGCTGCAGCGGAAGAAAACCGTGTGGGAGGCCAATGATGGCAATCATGCGCAACAGACTGCTGTTTACACAAACCGCTTGACCGATGAGCTTGCCGTCGTTTGCGACATGGGTTTTTCCGGCTACTTCCTAATCGTGGCGGACTTCATCGCCTGGGCCAAGAACGAAAAAATTCCAGTCGGACCGGGTCGTGGCTCGGGTGCCGGATCGCTGGTTGCTTATGTCCTTGGAATCACAGATATCGATCCGATTGAGCATGGATTGTTGTTCGAGCGTTTCCTAAATCCGGAACGCGTTTCCATGCCCGATTTCGATATCGACTTCTGCATGGAAGGTCGTGATCGAGTCATTGATTACGTCGCGCAACGCTATGGTCGTGAGCGTGTCTCACAAATCATCACGTATGGCACGATGGCGGCCAAGGCCGTTATTCGTGACGCGGGCCGGGTGTTAGGTCACCCATACGGATTTGTTGACCGAATCGCGAAGCAGGTGCCGTTCGAAGTCGGAATAACGCTCGATAAGGCATTAGAGCAAGAGGACGAATTGGCGGCGCTCTATAGCGAGGACGATGAAGTTCGCGCGGTCGTTGATCTTGCCAAGTCTTTGGAAGGGCTTGCACGGAACGCTGGCAAACATGCCGGTGGCGTCGTTATTGCGCCCAATCAGTTGACAGATTTTACGCCCCTGTACTGCGAAGAGGGCGCAACAAACATTGTGACGCAGCTCGATAAGGACGATGTTGAGGCGGCGGGCCTAGTCAAGTTCGACTTTCTCGGTTTAAAGACACTGACGGTAATCGACTGGGCCATTCAAATCGTCAATTCGGCGCCGGAACGATCAGGCGAACCGTTCAAAATTGAAGACATTCCGATGCAAGACGACAAGACATTCGAATTGCTTCGCGCCTGCAAGACGACGGCGGTATTTCAGTTTGAATCACGGGGCATGCGCGATTTGATCAAGCGCATGCGCCCAGACAAATTCGACGACCTGATGCAACTTGGCGCATTGTTTCGACCTGGCCCGCTGCAATCGGGGATGGTCGATGACTTTATTAACCGACGGCACGATATCAATAAATCCGATATCGACTACTTGCATCCTGATTTGGCGGGATTGCTGCAGCCAACGTACGGAGTAATTCTTTATCAAGAACAGGTAATGCAAATTGCCCAGGTATTGGCGGGTTACACCTTGGGCGGTGCGGATTTACTGCGGCGCGCGATGGGTAAGAAGAAGCCAGAGGAAATGGAGAAGCAACGGGAAGTATTCGTAACCGGCGCGACGGATCGTGGGGTCGCTGCCGCCACCGCTACGCGTATTTTCGATTTGATGGAGAAGTTTTCCGGATACGGATTCAACAAATCGCATTCTGCCGCATACGCGATGCTGTCCTATCAGACCGCGTATCTAAAAGCGCATTATCCAGCTGCCTTTATGGCGGCGGCAATGAGCGCTGATCTTGATAATACGGATCGTCTGGTGATGCTAAAAGATGATTGCCGCCAAGTCGATCAGTCTCTATTGCCGCCTAATATTAACCAGTCCGCCTATCAATTCAGCGTTGCTGACGAGCGCAGGATTCTGTATGGCCTGGGTGCCATAAAAGGTGTTGGAAGAGCGGTGGTTGATTCGCTAATCGAGGAGCGAGAAGCGAATGGGGCCTTTTCCAGCCTGAAGGAATTTTGTCGACGCTTAGATCAAGACAAAATGAATCGTCGCGCATTGGAAGCGATGATTAAGTCGGGTGCGCTTGACGTTTTTAATAGCAGCCGCCGGAGCCTGATGGAAGAACTTCCAGAAGCGCTAAAAGGAGCAGATCAACAAGCTCGCGCGAAAGCGGCCGGGCAGAACGATATGTTCGGCATTGCGGAAGTGATAGAAGTTGATACGCCTGACGAGTCATTGGACTTGGCAGAGTGGGCGGAACACGAGTTTCTACTCAACGAGAAAGAAGCGTTAGGACTTTATCTTTCGGGTCATCCGTTCGATGCAGTGCGGGCCGACGCGCGATTTTTTGTTGACGGTACTTTGGGGGAAATCGCTTCTGAGCCCGCTCCACAAAGCAATGGTTCAAGGAATTATGCGCAGGCAAAAAGGGAGGTTACGGTTGCGGGGCTGGTAATGGACGTAAAAAAACGCGGCAATCGCATAACTGTCGTATTAGACGACGACAGTGGCCGTATAGAAGTCAGCTTATTTAGCGAAGCCTTTCAGGAGTTTCGTCACCTCCTTTCCAAGGACGAAATTGTCGTGGTGTCCGGTGCGCTTAGATATGATGACTTTATGGGCGGATGGCAGGTTAACGCGAAGCAAATCGTGCAAATCGACCGCGTGATCGAGCGTCGAGCACGAAGCATGTTGCTCAGCGTAATACCGAATGGCCATGGCCAACGATTATTGACCCGCCTGCATGATGTTCTACTGCCCTATCGAGAAGGCCACTGTGGTGTCGCGGTACAGTATATTGGCTCGGATGCGGCAGCGCGCTTTGAACTCGGCCCAGAGTGGAGCGTCCGCCCTAGCCGTGAATTGAGAGACAAGCTGGGCGAGTTATTAGGCCAGGACAGTGTCCGCTTGCTGTACGCAATGGACCGAGAAATGAGGTAAGGTGCCGGTCAGTTGTCGTTGACTATGCTCCAAATACGTCTATGGATTTAAAGTTTCTTGATTTCGAACAGCCGATCGCTGAACTCGAGGCGAAAATCGAAGAATTACGCTTCGTTGGCGATGATGCAGAGGTCAATATCAACGAGGAAGTTGCGCGACTCAAAGAAAAGAGTGAGTCGCTGACACGCAGCATTTTTTCGAAGTTGAGTGCTTGGCAAATCGCGCAAATCGCGCGCCATCCGATGCGTCCCTACACTGCCGATTATTTGCAATCAATCGCGCCGGATTTTCAAGAATTGCATGGCGATCGAATGTACGCGGACGATCCTGCGATCATTGGCGGCGTCGGTCATATTGATGGCCGCCGAATCATGTTTATCGGCCATCAAAAAGGTCGCGATACCAAAGAGCGCGTGCGGCGCAATTACGGTATGCCGAAACCTGAAGGCTATCGCAAGGCCCAACGTTTGATGAGAATGGCGGCGAAATTTTCGTTGCCGATCGTTACCTTCATTGATACGCCAGGAGCCTATCCGGGCGTCGGCGCAGAAGAGCGTGGCCAGAGTGAAGCAATTGCCTATAGTTTGTACTTGATGGCGCGCTTGCGCACGCCTATCGTAAGTGTCGTGATTGGCGAGGGCGGTTCCGGTGGCGCATTGGCGATTGGTGTAGGTGATCGATTGATGATGTTGCAGTACAGCATCTATTCGGTTATCTCGCCGGAAGGTTGCGCGTCAATTCTCTGGAAAAGTGCGGAAAAAGCCGAAGATGCGGCGGCCGCAATGCGCATCACGGCAGAAAGCCTAAGCAAGTTTGAGTTGGTAGACGATGTTTTGCCAGAACCCTTGGGCGCCGCACACCGAAATCCAGCTGCCGCTGCAGACGTCGTTCGGAATGCCCTGCTCAACAGTCTAGACGAGTTGGACAAGCTGGATATTGAGCAAATACTTGTGGAACGGCAGCGCAGATTATCTGGCTTCGGCCAATTTAAGGAGTCCTGATTCGACCGCCGTGTCGCAATCCCAGTTTGTGGATTCATCGGATGAACGGGCTAGGCGTGGGCGCCGGTAGGCATACGCAGCAATCAACAGCATAGTCGATGAAGAACCTGACGCCGAAACAATTGCATGAGCAGCTCAAGAACATGCGGTGGGCAGGATTACCTGCGCGCTACGTTGTCGCATTTAGTGGCGGCGCCGATTCGACGGCACTGCTGCATGCGCTGACCAAGGCAATCGCCGAAGACAACGTTACCTGCGTTGCCGTCTATGTTAATCATGGTCTTCAGGATGCGGCTAATGAATGGCAAATGCATTGTCAGAATGTCGCAGCGTCATTGGGCGCAGACTTTCACGTCCTACATGCGCCAGTCGATAAGCAGTCTGGCTTTGGCTTGGAGGCAGCGGCCAGAGACGCGCGCTATGCGGCGTTCCGAGAATACCTATTGGCAGATGACTGGCTGCTTACCGCTCACCATCAAGATGACCAGGCAGAATCCGTGTTGTTGAATTTGTTGCGCGGCAGCGGTGTTGACGGACTGGCGGGTATCGGCGCGTCGCAAAGATTTGCAAAAGGTTGGTTAATGCGGCCCTTATTGGACTTGTCGCGTAGCGAGTTGATGTCCTACATTGACGGTGAGCAGATTGCCTATGTGGACGACCCGACCAATACTGCCTTGCGTTTTGATCGCAATTATTTGCGGCACGCCATTTTGCCATTGATTTACCAACGTTGGCCTGCCGCCAACAAGCGACTCGCGCGAAGTAGCGTTTTGGCGAGCGAAGCCCGCGAGTTGCTGGGCGAGCTTGCAGATCTTGACCTGCTGCAGCTCGGTGACGGAAGCAGTATCGATACTGTTGGTTTGCGTCAATTGTCCGAACCACGCCAGCGTAACGTCCTGCGCCGGGCCATCTACCTTGGCGGATTACCCGCCGCGCCGTCAACCAGGTTAAGTCAAATACTGCAGGAATTGGTACCGGCACGGCAAGATGCAGAGCCACTGGTGCGCTGGCGTGGCGCAGAGGTGCGTCGTTATCGCGAGCGTATTTACTTGCTCAGCTCAGCATCTCGCGAAATGCCAAGTGCCGCCATGACTTTGCGGCGCGACAGTGGCGATTTGTCGCTGGGCAATCTGGGCCGGATCGCATGCGCAAAACATGCCTCTGGCGGGGTGCGAAATGCGCTCTTGCAAAGCGGACTGGAGGTGCGATTTCGGTGCGGTGGGGAATCGATTCAACCGCATGGCCATACACACACCTTTAAACTGAAAAAACTTCTGCAGCAGGAAGCTGTAGTGCCGTGGATGCGGGATGAAATTCCGCTGCTCTATGCGGGGCAGGACCTGGTCGCGGTTGCCGATCTATTCATTGCGGCTGATGCCTACGAAGCAGATGGCTTAGCCATCGTTTGGTCGGGGCATCCGTCATTGTATTAGCGGGATGGGCGCAATCGCTGCCTATGCGGATTGTCTGCCGAGCGCCGATCTGTTAACTTGCAACACCGTCTTTACTCAAATGACGGAACTGCATTTTTCTCCTCTGCAATCGTCGAATCTGTGACAAATCGCAGACTCATTTGATTTGGAAGAAGCGACAAGTGCGACTCAGTACGAGTTGTGCCGAGTACTTGATTGCAGTCAGTTAATAGGAATCTAGGGCAGCGATAATGACATCTTATGTGTTCATCACGGGAGGCGTTGTGTCTTCTTTGGGCAAGGGCATTACGTCAGCCTGCCTTGGTGCGATATTGGAATCGCGCGGTCTCACCATCAGCATGATCAAATTGGATCCCTATATAAACGTCGATCCTGGAACAATGAGCCCATTTCAGCATGGCGAAGTATTCGTAACAGAGGACGGCACTGAGGCTGATCTCGATCTTGGCCACTACGAGCGATTCGTGCGAACGACGACCGGCCGCAACAGCAACTTCACAACTGGCCGAATATACGAGAGCGTCATTCGCAAAGAGCGACGCGGCGAGTATTTGGGCGCGACGGTTCAAGTCATTCCCCATATTACGGACGAAATCAAGCAAAGTGTTCGTCGCGGCGCAGGCGATGCCGACGTCTGCCTAGTCGAGATCGGCGGCACTGTCGGCGATATTGAATCGTTACCATTCCTAGAGGCAATTAGGCAGATGGGCGTTGAAATGGGGCACGACAAGGTGGTTTACGTACATTTGACGTTAGTTCCATACATCGCGACGTCAGCCGAAATTAAGACAAAGCCAACCCAGCACTCAGTCAAAGAGTTACGCTCAATCGGCATCCAGCCGGATATCTTAGTTTGCCGGTCGGAACAGGTGCTACCTGATGAACAGCGCCGAAAAATTGCCTTATTCACCAATGTTCAAGAAAGGGCGGTAATCTCCGCGAACGACGTCGATGACCTCTATAAAATTCCGGCATTGATGCACGCGCAAGGTTTGGATCAAATCGTCGCCGAGCAATTGCACCTCGACTTGCCAACTGCGGATCTAAGTGAATGGCAGGCAATCGTTGACGCGAAATTGGATCCCGATGGAGAGGTTAACGTCGCCATGGTCGGGAAATATGTTGATCTTCGCGACTCCTACATATCATTGAGTGAGGCGCTCTTGCATGGCGGTATTCAAACTCGTACCCGGGTCAACATCCACTATTTCGAATCGCAGAATATCTTGGAGAACGGAGTCGAATGTCTTGCGAAAATGGACGGAATTGTCGTTCCCGGTGGTTTCGGCGATCGTGGCATCGAAGGCAAGATAATGGCAGTTCAGTATGCTCGTGAAAACGCTGTTCCTTATCTCGGAATTTGTTTGGGTATGCAGCTTGCCGTCATCGAGGCGGCACGGAATCTGGCAGGTCTGCAGGACGCGCAGAGTACTGAATTCGACAAAAAGACACCGCATCCGGTAGTTGCACTTATCACCGAGTGGCAAACCGGAGAGGGTGCGTTAGAAGAGCGAACTGAGGAGTCCGATCTGGGTGGTACGATGCGGCTGGGCGCGCAGACAATTAGCCTGGCGGAAGGTTCGCTTGCAGCAGCTGCTTACGGCGAGTCAGAAGTATTCGAGCGCCATCGACATCGTTACGAGGTGAATAACAATTATCGCGAGCGTTTAGCGGCAGCAGGCGTTCGATTTTCCGGATTGTCAGTTGACGATCTCGTGGAAATGGTGGAATTACCCGATCACCCCTGGTTCGTTGCCAGCCAATTCCACCCAGAATTTACCTCGAATCCGCGCGACGGTCATCCGCTGTTTTCTAGTTTCATAAGTGCAACCCGGGCGCACAGCGCGGATGCATTGCCGAAGGCAGCCCTAGCATGAAGCTTTGTGGATTTGAGGTCGGCATCGATCAGCCGATTTTCTTAATCGCAGGCACTTGTGTCGTGGAAAGCGAAGCGATGACGCTGCACACGGCGGGGAAGTTGCAGGAAATTACCAGCGATTTGGGCATCCCATTCATTTACAAATCATCTTTTGACAAAGCGAACCGCAGCTCGCGGGATGGGTTTCGTGGTCCAGGGATCGAGGAAGGCTTACGTATTCTGTCCGAGGTTAAACGGCAACTGAATTTGCCGGTGTTGACGGACGTACATGAGGACACGCCCATGCACGAAGTGGCGTCGGTGGTTGATGTATTGCAAACACCCGCTTTCCTAGCTAGGCAAACCAATTTTATTTTGAATGTCGTCGGCCAGGGCAAGCCCGTCAATATTAAAAAGGGCCAGTTTCTGTCTCCCTGGGAAATGCAAAATGTGGTCGACAAGGCGAAGTCGTCTGGCAATCAGGACATTATGGTTTGTGAGCGGGGCTTTTCGTTTGGCTACAACAATCTGGTATCGGACATGCGTAGCCTTGCCATCATGCGCGGTACAGGATGTCCGGTGGTATTCGATGCCACGCACTCCGTGCAGTTACCCGGTGGGCAAGGGGCGTCTTCCGGCGGGCAGCGCGAGTTTATTCCTGTGCTTGCGCGGGCTGCGACGGCGGCAGGTGTCGCAGGGCTGTTCATGGAAACTCACGAAGACCCCGCTAAAGCACTGAGTGATGGCCCCAATGCATGGCCATTAGATAAAATGAAAGACCTTCTTGAGTCGCTCAAAGAGCTCGACTCCGTCGTAAAACGGAAGCGTTTTCAGGAAGCGGAATTCGGCCTCTGACGCGCTGTACCTAATGTATCCAACATCATTTCATCGCGCGCGTGGCCTCGGGCAGTGCATTTATCGGAGCAGTAGACAGTAAATGATCAAATTAAGTGAAATTCGCGGCCGAGAGATTCTCGACTCTCGAGGTAATCCGACGGTGGAAGCTGAGGTTGTTTTGGCGGACGGTAGCCGCGGGCGCGCGGGCGTTCCTTCTGGCGCGTCGACCGGAACACGCGAAGCCGTTGAGCTTCGAGACGGCGACAAATCAAGGTATCTAGGTAAAGGCGTACGAAAGGCCGTTGCGCACGTCAACGGGTTAATAAATGACACCTTGACGTCTAGAGAATTCGCCGATCAACGCGCACTGGACGATTGCATGATTTCGCTCGACGGTAGCGACAACAAAGCCAACCTCGGCGCAAATGCGTTGCTCGCGGTGTCGCTCGCCACGGCTAAGGCGACGGCCGTTTCCAGTGGACAGTCATTATTTGAAACGCTCGGCGATAGCACGACAATGCCGGTTCCGATGATGAATATTATCAATGGCGGCGCGCACGCCGACAACAGCGTTGATATTCAGGAGTTCATGGTGCTGCCGGTCGGCGCTAGCAATTTCGCCGAGGCGTTGCGCCATGGCGCGGAGATATTTCACGCGCTTAAATCTGTGTTGCGAAAGCAAGGTTTGAATACAGCAGTGGGAGACGAGGGCGGCTTTGCGCCCGATCTGCCATCCAATAGAGCTGCCCTTGATACTATCGCTGAAGCAGTGAAAATTGCGGGATTTGAGCTGGGCGGCGACATTTTTCTGGGTCTTGACGTCGCCAGTTCTGAGTTTTTTGATTCGGGAAAATACGATTTGGTCTCCGAAGGTCGCCAGTTCGATGCTAGCGGCTTCTGTGATTTTCTCGCGGATCTTGTTGCCAATTATCCGATCATCACGATAGAAGATGGCATGGATGAAGGCGATTGGGCCGGTTGGGCACAATTGAGCGCAGCACTAGGCGACCGTGTGCAATTGGTGGGCGATGACTTATTCGTAACCAATACGCGCATACTCGCTCGCGGAATTGAGGAAAATATTGCAAATTCCATATTGATAAAACCTAACCAAATCGGTACCTTATCTGAAACACTTGATGCAATTACTATGGCGGTTGACGCGTCCTACTCGGCAGTCATATCGCATCGATCAGGGGAAACATCAGATTCTACGATTGCAGATATTGCCGTTGGAACTCGCGCGACACAGATTAAGACGGGGTCACTGTCTCGCTCAGACCGGATTGCTAAGTACAACCAATTGCTGCGTATCGAGGAGCAGCTCGGGGCACGGGCAACATACGCCGGGCGTGGGGCATTTTCGGTTTCGATCGACTCATCATCGGATTAGGCACAAAGGAACAAATTGACGACAATGCGCGGGCTCATCGCTTTACTGATCATTGCCGGAGGCAGCATGCAGCTGCAACTCTGGTTTACCGCGGACGGCTACGGCAAAACGCGCGCGCTACGTCTTGCGGTAAATCAGCAACGAGTGCAAAACCAAGATCTGATTGACCGTAATCATGCGTTGGAGGCGGAGGTCATCAACCTGAAACAGCGACGCGAAGCGGCCGAAGAGCGGGCACGCACCAATCTTGGCATGATTGGCAAGAATGAGACTTTTTATCAAGTTGTGCCGGCCGCTGCCTTGTCCGACTGAGGCGTCCTTCGCCGCGTACGTGGCCGACTTCTTTTGAATTTCAGTACGATGCGAAATCGCTGGGGCTGCGCGCATGGCGGGCCGCTAGCTCACGCCGTAATCCGCCACACAGCGGATGACTTTGCTGTCATTGAGCAGCTTGGGTTCGAGCCGGACGGTTGCGGGGAACACGATTTCTTGTTCATCGAGAAACGCGAAACCAATACTGCTTGGCTCGCGCGGCAGCTAGCAGCATTCGCTGGCATTGCAGCGCGTGATGTTGGCTATTCTGGATTGAAGGACCGGCATGCTGTGACTTGCCAGTGGTTTAGCGTTAGGCGTCCTGGTGGACCGACAGCGGATTGGCAGACCTTCGATCCTGATGGCGTACGCATACTGCAAGTGACACGTAATTCTCGAAAGCTCAGGCGCGGCGCACATAGCAGCAATCACTTTTCGATAGTCTTGCGAAAGCTTGTAACAGACCGTGGGCAATTGAATGAGCGCCTTTCTATCCTTGCAGACATTGGCGTACCGAATTATTTTGGCGAGCAGCGGTTCGGTATCGAAGGCAGAAATATCGCGCTTGCCACGAGCCTTTTCGCCGGAAAACGATTGGCACGAGAGAAACGCTCGATTGCAATATCTGCGGCGCGTTCGCTGCTGTTTAACGATTATTTGGCGGTGCGTGTCGTAGGTAGGACATGGAACACGCTGCACGACGGCGACATTGCGGCGCTGGACGGCTCCGGTAGCGTTTTCTCCGTCGACGCGATGGATGACGATCTTGAGCGGCGCTGCTTGCAGATGGATATTCATCCGTCCGGACCCTTATGGGGAAAGGGCACAACGGAAACGCCGGAGGATGAAGCCTACGCGGTAATGGCCGTTGATTTGGGCCGCCACGCAACGGCATCTCGGCGAGCGTTGAGATTGCCAGCACGAAACCTCAAATGGAATTATGCAGATGACGTTTTGGAGTTGTCATTCGAGTTAAGCAGAGGCGGCTATGCCACCAGCGTTCTGCGTGAACTGGTTGATTACTAATTCTCAGCGACCGAGCTATTCGACGTCACTATCCAAAAGCACGTAAACGGCACCCGTACCACCGTCGACTTGACGCGCCGACACGAACGCCAGGACCGGCGGCCAGCGGCGCAGCAGGCTGGCGACTTTCGGCTTTAGAACCGGACCGCGCTCACCGGACCCAAGTCCCTTGCCATGGATGATTCGCACGCAGCCAAATCCGCGTCGGTAGGCATCGTTGATGAACTCCTGCAATGCAAGTTGTGCCTCACTAACATTCATCCCGTGCAGGTCAAGCTCATCTTGCACGGCAAAGCTGCCGCGCGATAATTTGCGCATGGTCTTCTTGCCGACAGCGGCGCGACAAAATCGTAATGCTTGTGCGCTATCGATTTCCCTTTCGTCATAGTCGCCTGCCAGACTTTCATCGAGTACGGTGCGCTGCTCAGCTCGCGAAAATCGAGCTTTGGGCACTACACGATTATTATGCATCGCACGAGGCGTATGCTGGATCGGGCGTGCGCCGGCCACGGCTTGGCGAAAAAGTGCTGCATCGTCGCCTGCCTGAACCTCTGCTTCGTCGGAATCGGATTTTTTTGCCATTTGAAATTCGTCAATATGCCCCGGTAATCGATCGCACCGGCTATGGTGTCGGTCGAACATTCAGTATAGTGAGCGCCTTGTACAGAGCCAATAAGTGGGCGACCCGCCTGGGATTGAGAATAACCAAACCAGTCGCAATGATGAAGTGAAAATACTAGTAAGTAATGACGACGGATATCTTGCGAAGGGTATTAACGCGCTCGCTGCCGAATTGTCGACGATTGCCGATGTCGTTGTCGTAGCACCGGATCGAAATCATAGCGGAGCCAGTAATTCGCTAACATTGCATGCGCCGTTGCGCATTCACGCCGTTGAAACGGATCGCTACTTCGTGAATGGCACGCCATCCGATTGTGTGCACCTCGCGCTGTCTGGGTTTCTGGAATTTGACCCAGATATCGTGGTGTCTGGCGTCAACCATGGGGCGAATCTGGGAGATGATGTTATCTACTCCGGTACTGTCGCTGCAGCGATGGAGGGGAGGTTTCTGGGTCTTCCCGCAGTCGCCGTTTCGCTTAGTGGCGAGCACGGCGTAAATCATGTCGCGGCAGCCAAAGTTGCGGCGAATATTGTCGGGCATTTGCAATCAAATCCACTTGACTCGGATGTCGTTCTTAACGTGAATGTGCCGGATCTACCCTTCACTGAATTGCTCGGCGTGCGATCCACGCGCTTAGGCTTTCGCCACCGTTCCGAACCGATGGTTCGTGAGCAAGATCCTCGAGGGCATTCCATTTATTGGATTGGCCCCGCTGGCGAGGGGCAGGATGCGGGCCCCGGCACAGACTTTGCGGCGGTCGATGCAGGCTATGTGTCGGTAACGCCACTAAAAGTCGATCTGACGCGTCACGAGGCGCTGCCGGACGTCGCAGCGTGGTTAGAGACGTTGTGAAGCCGGACCAGATCCAGGGCATTGGTATGACGAGCGCGCGTACGCGCGATCGATTGGTTAGCCGGTTGAGAGAACAAGGCATTCAATCTAACGACGTATTGCAGCAAATTCGTCGTGTACCGCGACATTTATTCGTCGACGAGGCACTGGCCAGCCGGGCGTATGAGGATACGGCGTTACCTATCGGATTGGGCCAAACGATTAGCCAGCCGTTTATCGTTGCACGCATGACGGAGGCGCTGCTAAGTGGTTTTGACGGTGAAAATATTCTTGAGATTGGCACCGGATGTGGCTATCAAACCGCGGTATTGGCGCCATTAGTCAAAAAGATTTTCACGGTCGAACGAATACCGGATTTGCTGCGGAAAACGAAGCGGCGGCTGCGCCAGCTTGAAATCCACAATGTTCAGTACCGGCTTGGCGATGGCTGGGCAGGATGGCGAAAGTACGGTCCCTACGATGGCATCATCGTAGCGGCTGCGGCGGATGAACTGCCGCGAACATTGTTAGAGCAACTCGCGCCGGGAGGCCGCTTGGTGATTCCTGTCGGACCCAGTGGGCGCCAAGAACTCAATGTTGTCATCCATCAAGCGGATCATTTCGAGCGTAATACACTTGGTGCTGTGAGTTTTGTGCCGCTGGTAAAGGGCACCTGATTGGCACGCGGACGTTCGCTTTGTCCACTTAATTTATCGCGTGGATGCAGCCGAACTGTAGGCTCAGATCGAGCTAAGAGAATATATAAACTGAATTAAATTCAATCAGATATTATACTTAACTCGAAATACTATCATACGGTGGCGCTAGCCACCGGCAAGAGTGCTGGCAGTGAAACTATTTGAACCTCTTTATCGGCGCGTTATCGGCTGGGCGCAGCATCGACACGCTATTCGCTACCTTGCGGCGCTTAGTTTTGCAGAGTCTTCGTTTTTTCCTATTCCGCCCGACGTGATGTTGGCACCGATGTGTCTCGCTGACCGTATTAAAGCTTGGCGGTTTGCTCTGGTTACCACCATTGCATCATTAGCTGGTGGCATCCTGGGCTACTTTATCGGCCATTTTTTATTCGACGCCATCGAGCCGTGGTTGCAGACCACGCACTATTGGGAAGCTTATTTGATTGGTCGTGAGTGGTTTAGCCAGTACGGAGTATGGGCCGTGTTTGTCGCTGGATTCTCGCCGATTCCGTATAAAATATTCACGATTACCGCTGGCGCGGTTGCGCTAAATTTGCCTGGGTTTATCGTCGCGTCACTGATCGGTCGGGGCGCACGATTCTTTCTTGTCTCCGGACTGATTGTGGCCGGCGGCGACAAGATGCAGGAATTGTTGCCGCGCTACATTGAGCGCATAGGTTGGGCGGTCGTTGCATTGTCCGTCGCAGTGATTAGCTGGTTGACGCTTCGATGAAATGTGGCAGCGCCGTGGAGGTAATCCGATAACAATGAAGTGCTCGCGCCAGGTCATTGTAGCGACATGTCTGCTGTTGCTGGTCACTGGATGCGGACCGAAGACGCGCTGGGACCATACACCGCGACAGCAGCATATTGTTCGTTCTGGGGAAACGGTTTTTGCGATTGCCTGGCGATACGGACTTAACCCGAACGCGCTCGCTCGTTGGAATCGCTTGGGCAATGGCTCACTCATTCATCCCGGTCAGGTGTTGCGGCTCACGGCGCCAGCTAACATGCAACGTACGGCAGAGCGCAATTCTTCAGCGGCGAAACAGGTGCGCCCACCAGCGAAAAGTCTGCCGCCGATTCCCACGCAACCTTCGCCGAAGTGGCGCTGGCCAAGCGCGGGCAAAGTGGCCGTCTCATTTGGCAAGCGACCCGGGCCGGGCACCGGAATACTGCTTGCGGGGCGCGTTGGGCAGCCGGTAATCGCGGCTGCAGCAGGAAGGGTTGTTTATTCCGGAGGCGGGCTGATTGGCTACGGCCAGCTCATTATTATCAAACACAACGAAACCTACTTAAGTGCGTACGGACACAATTCGAAATTACTGGTCAAAGAGGGTGCGAGCGTAAGACAGGGACAGCGGATTGCGACTATGGGTGAAGGGCCGGGCCGTAAACCGCGACTGCACTTCGAAATTCGAAAAAATGGTGAACCCGTCAATCCACTGCAATTTCTGCCGAGAAAATGACGTGCGAAGATCGGGCGCAATATGGCGACCTCAGCAATCGGCCCACTGAGGGAAAAAGTGTCAAATAAATAAAATGGCGCCAGGCGTTCTATCTTCGCCTGCAACAATGTTAAAGGTACGGCACGCGGCCGGCGTATCCATTACTTCGAGGCCGATACCACGACGCGCAAGTGCGAACACTAAGTCTCTCGGCGCGAACGCATTTTTCCAGCCAGTGCCAATAATGATCATCTCTGGTGCCAATTCCAATATTGGTTGGATGTTGATTTCGGTGAGTTCGTCTAATCTGCAGAGCGGCCAATCATCAATTATTTCCGCCGGAGTCAGGCCGATATTTCCGCTATAGATATGCTCGCCAATCGTGATGGCGCCGCGCTCAATTTTTCGAATTGACAGGGAATTGATTTGTTCTCGGCTAAATTTCAATGGACTTCCAATATATTCCTATCGGTATTGTGGTTAGTATTGAGCGCAGCGAAAATCGATCTCCTTATCATACGAACTGAACGAATGTCCGGCAATCCTTTAGCTGAGCCCAGCGCTGTTGTTGATTAAGTACTTGTGACTCAATCGAAAAAGAACTTGCATGCGATCATGATTCTTCCGGCGGCGAGAGGAGGCCGAATTGCGGATCATGGATTGCGTCGTTGGCTCGGGCTTGGTCAATGGGAATTGGCGCGACCGACGGTGGAATACCTAAATATGATCTTGCCATTGATGGACCATGAACTCTGCAAGGATGGCTTGGCGTCGCTCAGATTTTGGGGGCAAACTGAGGAACGCTCCGGCGCGTGGATGGCAGCAGCTGACCCAATTCACTTGCAAGCCAACTTGGACCATTTGCGACTGTATGCTATGCCGAATCCGCAGCTGGACTCTGCAGAAATACGCCAGATCCTGAAATTACTTCAGGAAAACGTTGCCTCGGAGCATATCGACTTTGCGAGGATAGGTGGCAATATTTACCTTCGTTGTACCGACGCAATTTCCAGCGCAACGGCATCGCCGGAAATTCTCAACGGTATGCCGCCGGACGAGTTCATGCCAAACGCTGCGGGCGACAAAATCTATCAAAGCTTGTCGAGCGAGATTCAAATGACGTTGCATGAATCGGAGTTCAACTGTGAGCGCGAAAACGCACGCCTACCCGCTATCAATTCACTTTGGATATGGGGTGGAGGTCGTGCTCCACAAGCACAGGCAAAACCGATATTTCCGCTTTTTAGCAACGATCCGCTTTTCCGAGGATATTGGCTTAGCTGCAAAGGACTGATTCGGTCGTGGCCGAATTCGCTAACTGAATGTGCGGAAATATCGAAGCGTGGATTTGTAGCGGTCGCACCCGATCTGCTGGACCATTGCTCTGATCGAAGTTTGGATGAATGGCTAGACGATGCGCGACAATTATTACGCAGAAAAGCAATCGGCCGCCTCTCGCTGATATTTCGCGATGGCCTACAAATCGAGCTTACGCGACGTGACCAGTGGCGGTTTTGGCGGCGCAAGCCGAACACTCTTTTTAGGGAAGATAATGAATGAATAAGGTAAGTCGGCCGGTATTCCCGAGGCAGCCGTCTGCGCCGGTAGATTCGCTGGATTCAATAGATCCAGTGATTTCTCGTATTTACGCTAATCGTGATATCACGCATGCGGGAGAGCTTGACTACAGTTTGGCGAAACTATTGCCGATAGGCTCGTTGGAGCGGGTCACCGATGCAGTCGAATTGTTGCTGGAACATCGGCAAAAGCACGTAATGATCATCGGCGACTTCGACGCGGATGGTGCCACAAGTACGGCATTGGTCATGCGTTGTCTAAAGGGCTTCGGTTTTTCAAATGTGGGCTACCTGGTGCCTAACCGCTTCGAATTCGGTTACGGGCTGACTCCGGAAATCGTCGATGTTGCGGCGGCCCGAAATCCCGACTTATTGGTTACGGTTGATAATGGCGTTTCCAGCATCGCCGGCGTTGATCGTGCTAATGAATTGGCGATAAAAGTATTAGTCACAGATCACCATTTGCCGGGTCCGCTATTGCCGAGTGCTGCAGTAATCGTGAATCCGAACCTCAAGGAAAATCATTTCAAAAGTGGCAATCTAGCGGGCGTTGGCGTTGCATTCTATTTAATGGCAGCGCTAGGGCGCCGCATGCAAGAAGACGGATTAGCAGGTGCTGCGAAAATTCCAGCGCAATTTCTTGATCTGGTTGCGCTTGGGACGGTCGCGGACGTAGTAGCGCTTGATCATAACAATCGCATCTTGGTGAATCAGGGTCTGCAGCGCATTAGGAGCCGTAATACCATTGCGGGTATACAGGCGCTATTGTGCATCGCCAAGCGAGATGTCACCCGAATAGCTAGCACTGATCTGGGGTTTGCAGTAGGCCCTAGACTTAACGCCGCTGGCAGGTTAGATGACATGTCGATTGGCATCGAATGTCTGCTTACAGATGATTTGGCAACCGCCGAAAAACTGGCCGCCGATCTTGATCGCATAAATCGTGAACGCCGAACGCTAGAGACGACAATGCGCGATCAAGCGTTCACTGTCGTCGATAAAATGGATGCGACGTCATTACCACCATGCGTCTGTGTTTATGATCCGTCTTGGCACCAAGGTATCGTCGGGCTGGTTGCATCGCGTGTGAAAGATCGCTGCCATCGACCGGTAATCGCGTTCGCGCAGGAACGCGACGGCCTATTGAAAGGGTCAGCGCGCTCGATTGCGGGCGTACACATTCGAGATCTGCTCGAGGCAATATCCACAAGTAATCCAAGTTTGATTGAGAAATTTGGCGGCCATGCGATGGCCGCGGGTCTCACATTGCCAGAAAAGAACTTGCGGATCTTCAAAGACGCAGCTTCCGGTAAGCTGCGCGAAATGTATCCAGCTGCGGATTTTAGTGGCGCGATTTATACAGATGGGGCGTTGCCCGACACGTCGCTGACTTTGCGGTTCGCGAAACTCTTGCGTGATTCCGGTCCCTGGGGTGCAGGCTTTCCAGAGCCACTGTTTAGTGGTCGATTTACGGTAAGTGATCGACGTGTCGTTGGCGAAAATCACCTTAAACTGCAGGTTCAGCCTGAATCCGGAGGGGCAAGTCTCGCGGCAATTGCGTTCAATCAGAGTGCTGCAGAAACGCGCGGTGTTGTCGAATTGGCGTACCGGCTGGATGTAAACGAGTTCCGCGGAATTGAATCGCCGCAACTTGTCGTAGAGCAAATAGTAAACGTCTCGTGAGCAAAGATTACACGTGCTAATATGCCGCGATTTTCGCCCTCGGCTAATCCATGGAAACTTCACAAATCAAACTGCAGATCGCCGATCTGGCAAAGCGCACAGAAGCGTTGAGGGGGTACCTTTGACTTCGATGCCAAGGCTGAGCGACTGACTGAGGTTCAACGTGAACTCGAGCAGCCTGATATCTGGAGCGATCCCGAACGAGCGCAAGCATTGGGCAGGGAACGTTCGACGCTGGGGCAGATTGTTGATTCGCTAGCGGAATTACGTGACGGAATTCGCGATGCTGACGAGCTACTTGTGCTCGCTATCGACGAAGACGATGTAGCGACAATTACAGAAATAGACGGGGATTTAACTCGTTTCGAAAGCGTCGTGGCTGGCCTGGAGTTTCGCCGCATGTTTGCTGGTGAAATGGATGCGAGTAATGCGTTCGTGGATATTCAATCGGGGGCCGGCGGAACGGAGGCCCAAGACTGGGCTGAAATGATACTCCGTATGTACCTGCGTTGGGCGGAGACGCACGACTTCAAGGCTGAGCTGATTGAGGCATCGGATGGAGAAGTGGCGGGTATCAAGAGTGCCACGATAAAAATCGACGGTGAGCATGCCTACGGTTGGCTGCGTACTGAAACCGGCGTGCACAGGTTGGTACGAAAGTCGCCTTTCGATTCCGGCAACCGTCGACACACATCTTTTGCGTCCGTATTTGTGTCTCCTGAAGTTGACGACGATATCGATGTTGAAGTCGATCCGTCCGATTTGCGTATTGATGTATATCGTGCGAGTGGAGCAGGTGGTCAGCATGTCAACCGTACCGAATCGGCGGTACGCATTACGCATTTGCCAACCAATACCGTTGTGCAGTGTCAAAATGATCGATCGCAGCACAAGAATAAGGCAACTGCGATGAAACAGCTCAAAGCGAAACTGTATGAGTTGGAATTGCAAAATCGACGCGCTGTTGCGTCAGAAGTCGAAGACAGCAAGGCAGATGTCGGTTGGGGGCATCAGATTCGTTCTTACGTGCTTGACCAAAGTCGTATAAAAGATTTGCGTACAAGCGTTGAAACCGGTAACACTCAAGCAGTACTAGATGGTGGTCTCGACCTCTTCATTGAGGCGAGCCTAAAGCAAGGATTGTAAGTGGCTGATCAAAAAAAACCAGATGAAAACGCGCTAATCACAGAGCGCCGTCGTAAACTCACAGAGCTTCGGAGTAGGGGTAACGCGTATCCGAACGATTTTCGCCGTAACGCGATTGCTGATGAGTTGCACAATACTTACGGGCAACACGAAGACGATCATCTGCGAAAAGAGAACATCGAAGTCAGCGTGGCGGGTCGCATGATGGCCAAGCGAGTGATGGGTAAGAGCAGTTTCGTCAAGCTACAGGATCGGACAGGACAAATTCAGCTGCGTCTCGAACGCGATCGGCTTCCAGAGGGTGTCTACCAGGAGTTTAAGAAGTGGGATGTCGGCGATATTGTTGGTTCGAGCGGGTTCCTGTTTAAAACACAAACGGGCGAGTTAACTGTGATGAGCGATTCAGTAAGGTTACTGACCAAGTCGCTGCGGCCACTGCCGGAGAAATTTCACGGCTTGGCAGATCAGGAGACGCGCTATCGTCGCCGTTATGTTGACTTGATCATGAATGATCACAGTCGGCGAGTATTTCGGCGCCGTTCGAGAATCGTTACCTACATCAGGTCGTTTCTAGAGTCGCAGGATTTCCTCGAAGTTGAAACGCCGATGATGCAGACATCGCCGGGCGGTGCGATCGCCAAACCATTTACGACGCATCACAACGCACTGGACATGCCGCTTTATTTACGTATTGCGCCAGAATTATTCCTTAAGCGCCTGACCGTCGGTGGTTTCGAACGAGTGTACGAGATAAATCGGAATTTTCGCAATGAGGGAGTTTCCACACAACACAACCCCGAGTTCACCATGCTTGAGTTGTATCGCGCGTACGCCGATTATGAGGACTTAATGGATATGGTGGAGGCGCTACTCCACGGCATGTCCCAAGCGATACTCGGCGAAACCACGATA
Source organism: Woeseia sp. (assembly GCA_021773015.1). Classification (GTDB taxonomy): domain Bacteria; phylum Pseudomonadota; class Gammaproteobacteria; order Steroidobacterales; family Woeseiaceae; genus OFTM247. The sequence continues at coordinate 138,902 of JAJFKW010000006.1, read as the reverse complement.
CGCTATCAGGATGAGACGTTTGATTTCGCGAAAGCGTTCGACAGAATGACCATAGAGCAAGCGATCATTGCGAATAACCCACAGATTGACACGGCGAAAATACGTGATCGAGAGTATCTTCATCAAATGGCTGATGATCTCGGAATCAAAGTGGAAGCGGGCTACGGTAGCGGGAAAATTCAGATAGAGATTTTTGAGAAGACTTGCGAGTCTAAATTGCGCCAGCCAACTTTTATTACCGCGTACCCGACCGAAGTGTCACCACTGTCGCGGCGCAATGACGATGACCCGTTTATTACGGACAGGTTTGAGTTTTTTGTGGCTGGCCGTGAAATAGCGAACGGATTTTCGGAGCTCAATGATTCCGAGGATCAGGCGGAGCGATTCAAGCAACAAGTTGCAAATAAAGACGCGGGAGACGATGAGGCGATGGCGTTCGACGCGGATTATATTCGCGCCCTTGAATATGGCTTACCGCCTACCGCCGGACTTGGCGTCGGCATCGATCGTTTGGTCATGCTGTTTACGGATTCGCCATCAATTCGCGACGTCTTGTTGTTCCCACACATGCGCCCTGAGGTGTTTGATTGAAGATTGCTGCAAGCCATTGGACGGCAAACTGCAGCAGACTACGTTGTTTCCCAGGAGAGTGCGGCACGCACAGCAACGCCGCCATTAAGCGTTAATGGCGTTGCGCCAATTGAGTCTTTCACGACAGCGAGCACGCTAGAGCTAGATGCGCATACCACGGTGCCAACGATGTCCCCGTCAAGTGTGAGGCTGTCGCCTATCGCATTGTCTGCAGCGCATAAAAACCTCGCGAGTCGCCGCGGGCTTTTACCGAGATGCTCTGTTCTGGCGACGATTTCCTGGCCGCTGTAGCAGCCTTTTTCGAAACTGATTGCGCCAGCAAAATTTAGACCCAGCATGTGCGGCGTGAATGACTCGCTGATAGTTTTATCGATTCGCACAAAGGCAGAATCTACGATTGCTGCGTGCCATTGATCTCGGCTTAGCAATTCGTCTTCTGATAAATCTAGGTCGCGCAGTGTATCGTGGATCCTGTCTCCCATAATTTCGATCACGTAAGGGTATTCGTTGAGACACACGAGTATTGTACCGTCAATATCGGCCCGGGCGCCGACCACTTTTGCGGGTAGCGAGCCTGGGTTGGCCGCAGCATCTTCAGGGGAATTGATCGATACGGCGGCGCAGCGCCAATTATCGACTAGCGAAACATTGACGTCGGCGCGAAGCACGAACATGGAAAGTCGCTGAACGATCTCCGCAGCTAGATCGTCGGGAACGATCAGTCCTATCGCTGCGTCCAATTTCAGCAAGCGCAGTGTTGAAAACACACGTCCCTTGGCATTACACCACGCGGCCCGCAGCGATGCGTCGCTACCCAGTAATCGCAGGTCCTGCGTAAGCTGGCCTTGCAAAAACGATTCGGCGTCATTGCCGGCAACTTTTACGAGTTCATACAATGATAATTGCCCTTATTCGAGTTATTTCGCCTGACATGAGGTTTTGTGCGCAACCTGCATCTCGTAGTCCACTCTGGCATAATTCCCGTCATGCCAGATGCGGAAACCAATGTGATTGATGAGGACAAATCAGATGCACCTCTAGCGGAGGATGCTGCGCCAAAAAAAATCATAAATAAAGAGCAAGTTCAAGCCACGCCAGCGAAAGAGATCGGCGGACGAGATGGTCCCGATCCTACTCGATATGGCGATTGGGAGAAAAATGGCCGCTGCATCGACTTTTGACGGCGGTAATCTAAATTTTGTAATAAATAGTGCATTGTGCGGGGTCAACTAACGGACGACCGCTGAGAACATTCCGAATGACGAACCAATCCAGACCCATTTCGCCTCACCTGACGGTTTACCGTTGGCCAATTACCATGACATTGTCCATATTGCATCGTGCAACTGGGGCAGCACTGTCACTCGGCTTTGTGGCGATGGCGCTGTGGTTAATCAGCGCGGCGTCGGGCAGCGCCGCATACGCGGACTTTACCGACTTGTTGGATAATTTGTTTGGCAAGGTGCTGTTAATTGGCTGGAGTTTCTCGTTTTTCTTCCATCTAGCCAATGGCGTACGCCATTTGTTTTGGGATGTCGGGCTTGGTCTGGAAAAATCGCAGGCCAATACCTCGGCCTGGTTTGTTCTGGTGCTGACGTTCGGTTTGACTGCCGCATACTGGCTGATTTGAATATAAGGTCCATATAAATCATGAATTTAAGATCTCCGTTGAGCCATGTGCTCGGATCAGGATCTGCGAAAGACGGAACTGAGCATTTTTGGGGGCAACGGCTTTCCGCACTGGCGCTACTGGTGCTCGGTCTTTGGTTCGTGATCGCGCTTTGGCGCATAGAAAGTCTCCAGTATCTCGACCTCATTCACTGGCTGCGCCTGCCATTCAACAGCGTGTCGCTGATCTTTCTTTGCCTGACATTGGCCTACCATTCCAAACTGGGTATACAAGTCATCGTTGAGGACTACGTCGGCGGTGCCTTTATTAAGGTTACGGCAATTATTCTAAGTAATTTTGCGCATTTGTTTGTCGCATTGGCCGCCGTGTTCTCGATACTCAAAATTGCCTTCGGAGCTCAGGAATGAGCGGGCAAGAATATGTTGAGCATAGCTACGATGTTGTGGTCATTGGTGCCGGAGGGGCTGGCCTTCGGGCGACATTCGGTTTGGCACAACAAGGGTTTCAAACCGCCTGTATCACTAAAGTATTTCCGACTCGAAGCCACACGGTTGCGGCCCAGGGAGGGATTAGCGCGTCGCTCGGTAACATGGGTGAAGACGATTGGCGTTGGCACATGTACGACACGATCAAAGGATCCGATTGGTTAGGTGATCAGGATGCAATTGAGTACATGTGCAAGGAAGCGCCGGACGCGGTAATTGAGTTGGAACACTATGGCGTTCCGTTTTCGCGCACCGAAGAGGGGCGAATATACCAGCGTCCGTTTGGCGGCATGACAACACATTACGGCGAAGGTACCGCCCACAGAACTTGTGCTGCCGCGGATCGAACCGGACATGCGATGTTGCACACGCTCTATCAGCAATCCCTGAAGCACGATGCTGAATTTTATATAGAATATTTTGCGGTTGATTTGATCATGGACGACGGCGTTTGCCGTGGTGTGGTGGCGATTGATCTGGCGACCGGCAAATTGCATCGTTTTCGGGCCCATAAAATTATCTTGGCAACTGGTGGATACGGCCGCGCGTATTTCTCGTGCACCTCGGCGCACACCTGTACTGGCGACGGAAGTGCGATGGTCTTACGTGCAGGATTGCCAGTCCAGGATATGGAGTTCGTACAATTTCATCCAACGGGTATTTACGGCGCGGGTATGCTGATCACCGAAGGCTCACGAGGCGAGGGTGGTTATTTGACGAACTCCGAAGGTGAGCGGTTCATGGAGCGGTACGCGCCAAACGCGAAAGACTTGGCATCGCGAGATGTCGTCAGTCGCTCGATGACGATAGAGATCAATGAGGGGCGCGGTGTGGGCGAACACAAAGACCACATTAACCTACATTTGGAGCATCTGGGTCCCGAAGTCATTGAAGAACGATTGCCCGGTATTGCGGAGTCCGCACGAATATTCGCGGCAGTCGATGTGCGCAAAGCCCCTATACCGGTGCTGCCCACAGTGCACTACAACATGGGCGGAATTCCTGCAAATTACAACGGAGAAGTTGTCACTGCGCGCGACGGCGATCCGGAAGCGGTCGTCCCTGGGTTGATGGCAGTCGGTGAAGCGGCCTGCGTATCGGTTCATGGTGCGAATCGATTGGGCTCGAACTCGCTGCTCGATTTGGTGGTATTTGGTAGAGCGGCTGCAGCTTTCTGTGCGGAAACGATGCAGCCTGGAGCACGCCATACTTCGCTGCCGGACGATGCGGGCAACAACAGTGTTCAACGGATCGAGAAATTGCGCACGGCCGATGGTGCTAAGTCTACGGCTGAGTTGCGTTTGGAAATGCAGAAAATAATGCAAAACCACGCGGCTGTTTTTCGCACTGGCGAGTCCCTTGCAGAGGGTGCGGAAATGCTGGCTAAAACATTTGATGGTTTCGCCGATGTTGCCGTCACGGACCGCTCAATGATCTGGAATACGGATTTGGTCGAAACCATGGAACTGGAGAACTTGCTGCTGAACGCGACCGCTACGATTAACTCTGCGGTCAATCGATTGGAAAGTCGAGGCGCACATGCCCGCGAGGATTATCCAGATCGTGACGACGAAAATTGGATGAAACACACGCTGTCGTGGGTCGATACGGCTGGCGCCGTCGCGATCGATTATCGGCCGGTACATGAAAATACAATGACAGACGAGGTGGAAGCGGTTCCGCCGAAAGCGCGTGTGTACTAGGCGAAGCATGGCTAGCGTGAATCGCGGCGTGGCATTGGAAGTTGGGCGTAGCCGAAACGTCTCGGATGAAAATACCGTATCGAATACGTGCGGTTTTGTTACAGCAAAAGGAGTGAAATGTGGCTGAGTTTAGACTGCCGCCAAATTCGCGCATCAAGAAGGGCAATCACTATGCAGCACCTGCATCTGCATCGAGTGTTCGGCGCTTCGCTGTCTATCGTTATGACCCCGATTCCGGTGAAAACCCTAGGATCGATACCTACGAGGTCGACATGGCTACCTGCGGCCCGATGGTTCTTGATGCACTTATTAAGATCAAGAACGAAATTGATCCGACCCTGACTTTTCGTCGGTCCTGCCGCGAGGGTATCTGCGGCTCCTGTGCGATGAACATTGATGGCGGCAATACCTTGGCCTGCACGGTTGCGTCGTCTGACATCAACGGTGATGTGAAAATATACCCGCTTCCGCATATGCCAGTGGTCAAAGATTTGGTGCCAGATCTAACCAACTTTTACGCACAATACGCTTCGATCAAACCATGGCTTCAGTCACGAACACCCGCGCCTCCTGATCGCGAACGCCTACAAAGCAAGGAAGATCAAGAGAAAATCGACGAACCAGCGGCTTGCATACTGTGTGCCTGCTGCTCGACAAGCTGCCCAAGTTATTGGTGGAATAGCGATCGCTATTTGGGGCCTGCCGCGTTGCTTGCTGCGTATCGTTGGTTGGTCGACAGTCGCGACGAGGCGACCGGTGAGCGGCTAGATGACTTAGAGGATCCATTCCGCTTGTATCGCTGCCATACAATTATGAATTGCACGCAGACTTGCCCAAAAGGACTTAATCCCGCACGGGCAATTGCGGAGACGAAGAAGCTTCTAGTTGAGCGTCGCCACTAGGCGGCCAATTTTGTTGCGGACAGTAGTGTCTGCTTACCCACTAACATCGAAACGGCGGCAATCATGAGCGAAGAATCGGCACTTCGCTGGCAGTGTCGGCGTGGTATGCGTGAGTTAGACATTCTGCTAGAACGATATCTTGAACGTAAGCACATCACGAGCTCAGAGGCAGAAAAAGTGTTATTTCGCCAATTTTTGAACCTGTCGGATCCACAGCTTGCAGCCTATCTTTTACGCGGTGAAAAGTCTGCCGAGAAAGCGACACAAAGCCTCGTCGAACAAATTTTGGGCGCATCTGCGACCTGATGCTGGGTTGCGCATGAAACTTGTCGGCTTCTTGTTGTTTGCCTGGCTTGCAGGTTGCGGCCTCATCGTCAGCATGTCGATGACACCCTTTATCAAAGCGCCGCTATTCTTGTGGTGGATGGTGGTCTGCGGATATCAATGGTTTCGTCATGTTCAAGCGGCAAAACGAGTTGCGTTATTGCGTGTAAATAGCGACGGCCAGGTGGTTCTATTCGCCAAAAACGGTCAATTCCGACGCGGATTGTTGGCACGGGGAACGTTGGTGTTGCAGCGTTTCGCGTGGCTGCGAATTGACTTGGAAAATGGTAGTCATCACGCTGAATTGTTGAGTGGATGTGCGGTCGAAGACGCCAATTGGCATCGCCTGCAGCTGATATGGCAGCAAAATCGCCAACTTATTGGTGGTGTCAGTGCTAACTGATATCATCTGTGGAATCAGTATGTTACTTGCTGCTGATTGTTGTCGCGACGACGCAATTGGGTTGCAAACGTGCGGCCGGAGTGGACCTGTATCACAAAAGATAATAATAGAATGATGATTCAAGCGGCTATCGGCGAACTTTCCCAGATGGCGCCGGTCTATCCCGGTGTTGAGCAAGTGCGCCCTGGTAATGGCGGGGACAGCCAATATGGCCGTTGAACCGACAGATGCCCAACTGGTCAAGCGAGTACAGAAGGGCGACAAAGGGGCATTTGATTTGCTGGTGTTGAAATACCAGCACAAGATCGTCAATTTGGTAATGCGTTATGTGCGGGATCCCGATCAATCATTGGATATTGCGCAGGAAGCTTTTCTCAAGGCTTACCGGGCATTGCCGCGATTCCGTGGCGACAGCGCTTTTTATACATGGATGTACAGAATAGCCGTCAATACCGCGAAGAATTACTTGGCCGCACAGCGACGGCGGCCGATGGATGTTGAGTTGGACCTGCAGGATCCGGCGCAATTCGATTTGCATGCGAAATTGAAGGAAACCGACACGCCGGAGGGTGTAACACTGAGTCGGGAACTGCACGCGACTGTGGAACGTGCGATAGCGGCTTTGCCTGAGGACTTGCGGACGGCAATAATACTGCGAGAGTTTGAAGGGATGAGTTACGAAGAGATCGCACAAACAATGGAATGCCCAGTAGGCACCGTTCGTTCAAGAATATTTAGAGCGCGCGATGCGATTAGTAAGAAAATCGGTACGTTGATCGATTAATACGTTGATCGATTAAGCAATATATCGGATGGAAAAATTGTGCGTTACGTGAATGAAGAACGCACACAAATAATTTTGGAATTTGAGCTAGTTGATGGTGAGATATGAATGAAGCGTTGAGAATGCAAATATCTGCGTTTGTGGATGGCGAATTGCCGGAAAACGAATCAGAGCTTTTGCTTCGTCGATTAAGTCAAGATGCGGATATGCGGCAGCAGGTTGCGGATTACTTGGATATTGGACGCGCGATTAGACGCGATATTGATATTCCAAATATGAATTTGCTACGTACGCGTATTGCCGAGTCGCTAGGCGACGAGGTGATAGCAGAAACTGCGTTGACGTCGCAAGCAAGAAATCGCTTCGCGCGACCGCTTGCTGGCTTCGCGGTTGCAGCATCGGTTGCTATCTTGGCATTAGTTGGCCTGCGGATGGTGGGTGCCCCCGATAGTGTCGATGTTGAGTCGACGGCGCAAACCGATGATCGGCTGGCCGAAATGTATCGTCGTCACGAAAATTCTTCGTGGGGTACTGGTGGCAGCGTTAGTCTGGTTGATTGGAATATAGCCAATATCGAAGAAAGCGGGCTGGTTGTCGTTGAGCCGCGCGCGCAATTGGTTCCAGCAACTGAAATTCAGTCCGCAGTTCAGTCGACGATTGACGATGAGGCAAATGCCGAGGATAGTGTAAATTCTAGTCCAGAGTAAGCATCCAGGATTTATTCCACAGTGACAGCAAATGACTAAGCAAGTTGGAAGAAAGTCAGCTTTAGCGCTGGCGGTTGTCGCGCTGCTAATAGCCGTCGTGAACGTAGCTGCCCGCGATAACATGAGTCCGGATGCGTGGCTGCAAAAAATGTCCAACGCCATTTTGACATTGGACTATGAGGGCACCGTTATTCGTCAGGGTAAGGATGGTGCTCAGCCACTGAAAGTCGTACACAAGACAATCGATGGCATTGTGAACGAACGTATTGTGACGCAGGAAGGGAATGGCCTCGAGTTAATCCGCGTGGGCGACGAGGTTCATTGCATATTGCCGGACAAGAAGTCCGTTTTGGTCGAGCAGTGGAAAAATGCTAGCTCATTATTTGCAACGTTGCCAAGTAGCAAGGTCGATCCGGGCGCACAATACGATATATTGATTGTCGGCAATGGAGAAGAGCGCGTAGCGGGCCGCAAAGCAGTAAAAATTGCCATCAAACCGAAGGACTCGCACCGATTCGAACATCGTTATTGGCTAGATCGGGCAACCGGATTTCCATTACGCACGGAATTGATTGATCAGCAAGGTGATGTGGTAAATCAGCTTAAATTTGCAGACGTGCAAATTGATTCGCCTATCAGCAAACACAAATTGGAACCATCGGTCAGTCTTGACAATTTCACTTGGTACGCGAATCCTGGAAAAAATTCAGCTGATTCCGACGTAACACAGCAATCGGACTGGACATCTGACGGATTGCCACATGGTTTCAAAGCGGTGTCTGCAGGATCTGAAGTACTCACAGCGTCTAAGACGCCGGTAACACATATTCTCTATAGCGACGGCCTGGCCTCAGTGTCAGTATTTATTTCCGAGCAAATTGACGATGCACTGCAAACTGCAGCGCGGCGTGGTGCGTCAAATTCCTATTCGACGCAGTGGAATGGGTTTCAAATCACGGCCGTCGGGGAAGTGCCGCCATCGACCGTCGAGTCCATCGCCACCGGTATGCGCTTGCGCTGAATGCTTGCGTTGAGTATTGCCGCCATCGTCGGCTGCAACTTGATGGAAATCTGCGATACTCTTCGAAGATGCAAAGATCTAGAGGCAAAATCTCCGCAATCAACAATGGCTTTGTCACGTTGCAAGTTGATCGTGAGTTGATTTGCAGCCGCTGTGCCGCAGGCAATGGCTGTGGTGCCGGGCTATTCGGGGCGAAGACGAATGCGACGAGTATTGATATTGAGATGCCAAGTGGCGGCTCGCTGCGCATTGGCGAGGAGGTCGAAGTCACTTTGGGTTCGGATCGACTGCTTTACGCAGCATTTCTAGCCTATGGCTTGCCACTTGTCGGAATGCTCGCTGTGCTATCGCTTGCCTGGCTTTGGCAAGGTCAAGTCGCAGATGGTATTGCAGTCGCACTTGCAGTCTTTGGATTACTGGGTGGTCATCGGATTGGTCGAAGTTATCTTCGGAAAAATCGCTGTCTACGGCAATTCGTACCGTCGATTGTGTCAGCGTCGGACCGCTAGGCGCTCTCCGGCATAAAGCATTGCGATGGCGGAAGATTCAGGCACAGTCGGCATTGAGGTTTTTAGCCGTCCCGGATGCCATTTGTGCGAGAAACTAATTGAGGAGTTACAACCAATGATTCGTGGGCGCTTGCCTCTACGTATTCGGAATATAGATACCTCGGATGATTGGCTAGACCGTTACGAGCTGAAGATTCCCGTGGTTGTTTATGCAGGTCACGAAGTTTGCCATTTTCACCTTGATCGGACTGCAATTGGACGATTATTGTCGAAAATCGAGACATGAGCACCGTTAAAACTGCGAAGCCTGCGCCGTAAACAGATATACTCCGCCGATTGTCTTACTTCCTAACGATTGAGCAGAATCCCGCCCAGCCTGCAATTGCCGCTCTGACCGGTATCGCACCCATCGCCGCATGAAGCACATACGAAATTTCTCCATAATTGCCCATATCGATCATGGCAAATCGACGATAGCGGACCGCTTTATACAAATTTGCGGCGGGCTGCAAGATCGCGAAATGTCGGAACAGGTATTAGATTCGATGGATTTGGAACGTGAGCGCGGCATCACGATCAAAGCGCAGAGCGTCTCACTGAATTATCGCGCAAGCGATGAGCAGGAGTACCAGCTGAATTTTATTGACACGCCCGGTCATGTTGATTTCTCATATGAGGTCTCGCGATCACTGGCTGCCTGCGAAGGTGCATTGTTAGTGGTTGACGCAGCGCAGGGTGTTGAGGCACAAAGTGTCGCGAATTGCGCAACGGCAATTGATCAAGGGCTTGAAGTTCTGACGGTACTTAACAAGATCGATCTGCCCGCGGCTGACCCGGATCGAGTAGTGCAGGAGATCGAAGATATTATCGGCGTGGACGCACAAAATGCGATCAGAGTCAGCGCAAAAACCGGCGAGGGCATTCCAGAACTGCTAGACCAATTGGTGAGTCTGGTGCCTGCGCCCGAGGGTGACCCGAATGGGCCGCTGCAGGCACTTATTATTGACTCCTGGTTTGATAACTATGTCGGCGTTGTATCTCTCGTTCGCGTCGTCAACGGAAGTCTGCCCAAAAAGGCCAAGTTCACGGTGATGTCCACGGAGCGTTCCTACAACGCCGATCGAGTTGGCGCCTTTACACCGAAGATGGAGGACCGTGCCGCGTTGCAGACGGGTGAAGTAGGTTTCGTTATATCCGGCATCAAAGATATTTACGGCGCACCCGTCGGTGACACGCTTACTTTGGCCGCGCAGCCTTGCGGCGAACCGCTACCGGGTTTTAAGCAAATTCAGCCGCGTGTATTTGCTGGGCTGTTTCCAATTCGTTCGGACGACTATGAAAATTTCCGCGAAGCACTACAGAAGTTAAGACTCAATGACGCTGCGCTGCACTTTGAGCCAGAAACTTCTGCCGCGCTTGGATTTGGCTTTCGCTGTGGGTTTCTGGGTATGCTGCACATGGAAATCGTCCAGGAGAGGCTGGAACGCGAATATAGTTTGGATTTGATAACCACTGCACCCACGGTTATCTACGAAGTTGAGCTAGCAGACGGCAACGTCCTCGGCGTGGATAATCCTTCGAAATTGCCGCCGGTAAATGAAATTGTCGAACTAAGAGAGCCAATAATTCTAACCAATATTCTGGTTCCGGAGGTACACGTCGGCTCGGTAATGAAATTGTGCATTGAAAAACGAGGTGTGCAAAAGCACATTCGTTATCTTGGTAGTCAAGTCTCGCTTGAATACGAATTGCCGCTGGCCGAAGTGGTTATGGATTTTTTCGACAAACTGAAATCGGTAAGCCGCGGATTCGCATCGTTCGACTATCAGTTAGACAGATTCGAACCAGCGAATCTTGTACGCCTCGATGTGTTAATCAACAAGGAGCGGGTTGATGCCTTATCGATCATTGTACATCGAGATAAATCGACCCACCGCGGACGTGACCTGGTAGAGAAAATGCGTGAACTGATTCCACGGCAAATGTTTGATGTTGCGATTCAAGCGGCGGTAGGAAGTCAGATAATCTCGCGCGCTAACGTCAAGGCGCTTAGAAAAAATGTGACGGCGAAGTGTTATGGCGGCGATGTGAGCCGCAAAAGAAAACTGCTTGAGAAACAAAAAGCAGGCAAGAAGCGGATGAAACAAATTGGTTCAGTAGAAATACCGCAAGAAGCATTTCTTGCCGTATTACGCGTTGATAAGTGAGTGTGATCGATGCAATTTAATTTGGCTTTGACTTTAACCTTGTTGACCGCGTTTACGGGTGCCGTCGTCGCGTTCAACCGTTTCTATTATGGAAGGTTGGTAGAACAGAACGCTCTTCAGCCATCTAGGGTGATACTGACGATCATCGATTATTCACGATCATTTTTTCCGGTTCTATTATTCGTGTTGATCATTCGGTCATTTATTTTTGAGCCCTTTCGCATTCCCTCTGGCTCAATGATGCCAACGTTGGTGCAGGGTGACTTTATCTTCGTTAAGAAATTCAGCTACGGGCTTAGATTGCCGGTATTGGAGAAAAAGGTGATTGAAACCGGGTCCCCAAAACGCGGGGACGTCGTGGTATTTCGCCTGCCATCCGATCCAAGAATCAACTACATTAAGCGTGTTGTTGGGCTGCCAGGGGATGAAATCGTATTCCGAAATCAACAACTATTTATCAATGGCGAGTTGGTGCAAACAAGTCGTGATGTCAATGCCCCACTACATGGAAGGGTACCGAGGTTCGTTGAGATGCTTGGCGAACGGCAGCACGGGACATTGTATGACGTGCCTGCGAATCGGGAAAGAGATGGCAGCTGGATCATTGCGCAGGGAGAGTTCTTTATGATGGGGGACAATCGCGACCACAGTAGCGATAGCCGTTACATCGGCGCTGTTCCTGAGCGCTACTTGGTGGGCGAGGCGGTGCTGATATGGATGCACATGGATGGCATTGAGTGGCCCAACTGGGGCAGAATAGGCACCAAAATTCAATAGTGTGGTGCAAGTCACTGAATTGACCACCAAAATTAACCTACGATCAGCAAACAACAGAATGGAGTTTGGGCATGAATCGGTCAATTTCGCAAAATCTAGGTGGATTGCGCACAGCCAACAGGCAACGCGGCATGACCACGCTGGGATTGATCATTTTGGTCTGTTTCGTCGGCGTATTTGTATTTGCCGCCATGCGGTTAACACCAATATATCTGAACTATCTCAAAGTGACCGGCGTCGTCGACGGTGTATTCGAAGAATTTGACGGACAGAATCCGTCGCGCAGCACCATTCGCAAATCAATTTCTCGGCGATTTGGCATTGAGAGCGTCGATGTTATCGGCTACCGAGATGTCGTGGTGAGCCAAGTCGATGGAGGCTTTGAGGTTGCTGCAACTTACGACCATACTGCCCCATTTATTGCCAATGTCTACTTTACAGTGAAGTTCGACAAGCGCGCCCTAGTGAGGCGCTAGACAAGCAGTCGCGCAGTTTCCCCCGTACCATCCTGTAGCGTGTTATGCGACATGCTGCGATTCGCCATTCCTCAAGCATTTTCGCAATTCCTCTGGCCATACCTGGTGCGGTATTTGCTACAGTAGGCGCCCGAATTATAACGACCATTTGAGCCGACAATTCGATTGCCATATGCATCGTGTCGGCCCGACAATTGTTGAGCTGGTGCATGCATAAGGCAATAAACTGGGTATCAGAAACGCTGCGTTATGGCTTTCGCAATGAGGATTACCTAATAAGGGCACTCACGCACCGAAGCGCCAGCAGCGCAAACAACGAACGCCTGGAATTCTTGGGTGACGCCGTGCTTGATAGTGTCATATCTGAGGCGGTATTCGAGCGCTTGCCGGATGCTGATGAAGGTGAGTTGAGTCGGGTTCGCGCATCGTTGGTCAAAGATACGTCGCTGTCCGCATTGGCCGTGGAGCTAGGCATTGGTCAGCACCTGATACTTGGCGCAGGTGAGAAAAAAGCAGGGGGTCATCGCCGTGCGTCAATTTTGGCCGATGCGCTGGAAGCGATTTTTGGGGCCGTATATCTGGATTCTTCCTACGATAGGGCAGCTGAGGTGATCGGCAATGTATTTGGCGAACGACTGGAGCGATTGCCCGATCCAGACGATTTGCGGGACCCAAAAACCAAACTACAGGAATATCTGCAGTCGCGAAAACTGGCGTTGCCGGAATACGTGGTTGCAACCGTAAAAGGAAAAGCGCACCAGCAGACATTTTCCGTAAATTGCAGCGTGCCGGTGCTTTCCTTACAAACGTCGGGCTCGGGCAGTAGCCGAAGAAATGCGGAACAGCAAGCAGCGACTAAGATGATGGAATCGCTAAAGGGTGTTGAAGATTGACCGGGACTGAGAATTTTCGTTGCGGCTTTGTTGCCGTTATCGGCAGGCCGAATGTTGGCAAGTCGACCCTGATCAACGCGATTGTCGGGGACAAGGTCAGCATCGTTACGCCCAAGCCACAAACGACTCGCCATCGCATTGTTGCTGTGCACGATACGGCAAGTGCACAAATTCTATTCATTGACACACCCGGTCTGCATCATAACGCGAGTAAAGCGATGAACCGTATGATGAACCGAACTGCCGCAAGTGCATTGAGCGATGCGGATCTTATTTTGTTTCTGTGCGAAGCTAACCGCTGGACTCGCGAAGATGAGACGGCAATGCGCCGTGTTGTCGACAGCGGAGTCCCAGCGCTCGCTATTCTTAACAAAATCGACAAAGTGCACCCTCGCGAAGTTCTGCTGCAGACTATTTCGGAGATGAGTGACAGAGCGAGTTTCGCCGCAGTGATCCCGATCTCTGCGACCGGCGGCGACAACGTCGACCGACTATTGTCATTGATACCGGACTTCTTGCCTGAGTCCCCGCCGTTGTTTCCAAGCGAGATGCGAACCGACCGAAGTGACGATTTTCACATGGCGGAGCTCATTCGCGAAAAATTGACATTGAGTCTGCGCCAAGAAGTGCCTTATGGCTTGACCGTGCAGATCGAACGTTTCGTACAAGAGCCAGAAGGCGCGGCAGTGCACGCAATAATATGGGTGGAAAGAGGCAGTCAAAAGGGCATCGTCGTTGGTAAAGGTGGCAAGCATTTGAAGAAGATCGGCCGTGCCGCGCGCCTCGAGCTGAAGGCAAAACTTGGTGTTCCAGTACATCTAGAGTTATGGGTCAAGGTCAAAGACAATTGGGCGGACAATGAGAAAGACCTGCTCGGTCTTGGTTACGACGCACCGTAGCCGGATGTGGGCAGCTCTCGAATAGCGTGGCGACTCAAAGGCGAATATTGCAAGAGCCCGCTTGGCTTTTGCACCATAGACCGTTCAGAGATACCAGTCGGATTCTTGATATTTTCAGCCGGGATTACGGCCGGCTGTCGTTGGTCGCAAGAGGTAGCCGATCAGCAAAGTCAAAATTGCAAGGAATACTGCGGCCCTTCATGCCACTAAGCCTCTCGTGGGTGATCAAAACAGATATGGGTACGCTGACTGGTGCCGAAATGAATGGATCGCCAATGGCATTAGTCGGTGACGCGCTGATGGCGGGCTATTACACGAATGAATTGTTGCTCAATTTCCTACACAAACATGATTCGCAGCCGGACGTTTTCGGCCTGTATGCGCAGACGATTCGGGGCATGGCAGGTGTGCAAGATATTGCGCCGGTGCTGCGTGAATTTGAAATGGAATTGTTGAGATTGCTTGGCTATGCGCTTAATCTGGATCACGACTCGACGTCGCATGGCCCGCTGCAATCAGACTTATTGTACGAATACCGTGTTGAGCGGGGACCTGTTCGTGTAACCGAACGTAGATCCAGCATGACTTTCAGTGGGGCGCAATTAGTGTCGATACGACAAAAACAATTTCAGCGCGATGAGGTTTTGCGCGACGCGAGCATCTTGCTACGTGAAATAATAGCTTTCCACTTAGGCGGTAAAGAGCTAAAAAGTCGCAAGGTACTTGTGGATCTAAAACGCAGTCGTTAGTGAATGGGTGAGAAAGTGACAACAAGCGAAATCGGCCAGCTATTGCTGGGAGTTAATATCGACCATGTAGCAACGGTGCGGCAAGCGCGTGGCACAAGTTATCCGGATCCGATTCACGCCGCATTGATCGCAGAGCAGGCTGGAGCGGACAGCATTACGCTTCATTTGCGCGAGGATCGACGCCATATTCAGGATGATGATCTGCGCAGATTAAACGATTCCATGACGACGCATATGAATCTCGAATTGGCTGTCACGGATGAAATGGTTGCGATTGCCCTTCAAACCGGACCACAAGACTGTTGTTTGGTGCCGGAAAAGCGCGAGGAACTGACGACCGAGGGCGGGTTGAACGTTGTCGGTCAACAACAGCGCATTGCCGAGGTGTGTGCAGCGCTGACAGAAGCCGGCATTCGGATGTCTATTTTTGTCGACCCGGACCCCAAGCAATTGGACGCTGCAGTAGCAACCGGCGCGCCAGTGATTGAATTACATACCGGAGCCTACGCCGATGCCAGTGGCGAGTTGCAGTCCCGCGAACTTCAGCGCATACGAGTTGCAGCGAAGCATGCCAGTGATATTGGGCTAATAGTTAATGCGGGACATGGTTTGCACAGTCAAAATGTCACGCCAATCGCCGAAATTCCGCAAATCGTCGAACTCAACATCGGACACTCCATTGTTGCCCAAGCATTGTTCGACGGCTTCGCCAATGCGGTCTCTAAAATCAAAGCGCTGATGTTGGCAGCCAGAACCGGCCAGGTGCGGGTGTGATCTTCGGCATTGGAACGGATATTGTTGAGCAGTCGAGAATCAGCGAAACGTATGCAAGATTTGGCACACACTTCCTCGATCGACTTTTGATGGATGAGGAGCGCGTCCTGTTTGAAAAGGCGAAGAATCCGCAGCGCTTTCTTGCGATGCGATTTGCCGCAAAGGAAGCTACAGTCAAAGCGATGGGAACAGGCTTTGCACACGGTGTTTGGATCCGAGACGTCGGCATCGTAAACAATGAGTGGGGGCGGCCACTTATTATTTGGTCAGACCGCGGTAGCAAAGTTTGTGAGTCATTAGGCATCGGCGAGGGACATGTCAGTTTGAGTGACGATGCAGGCATGGTATTGGCGTTTGCGATTGTGATGCAGCGCGAAGCCACTGTATGACCGATCGATCTTCAATTAAACCATAGGTGAATCGTCGTGCATTGCTTTGCATTTGATATTGAAACGGTGCCGGATGTAGATTTCGGGCGACGCATGTGGAACCTCGATGACCTGTCCGATGAAGACGTCGGAACGGCAATGCAGTTTAAGCGTCTGCAGGCGACGGGTAATGAATTCCTTCCGCTGCACCAACATCGCATTGTCGCGATTTCGGTGGCTCTACGAAGCGGTGAGAATTTTAGGATTTGGAGCTTGGGCGATAAAGACGCGGACGAAGCGGAAATTGTCCAACGCTTTTTTGATGGCATCGAACGATACTCGCCGGATCTGGTTTCCTGGAATGGCAGTGGCTTTGACCTGCCGGTGCTGCACTATCGCGCGCTACGGCACGGTATCCAGGCGCCCGCGTATTGGGAGATGGGTGACAATAATCGAGAATATCGCTACAACAACTACCTCGGCCGTTTCCATTGGCGCCACATTGATCTGATGGATGTTTTGGCTGCTTATCAAATGCGCGGTCGGGCAAGCCTAGATCAGATGGCTGTTCTTCTCGGCTTTCCGGGCAAGCTAGGCATGAGCGGCGACAAGGTGTGGGACTGTTGGCGTGCCGGTGGTATTGATGATATTCGCAACTACTGCGAAACCGATGTCTTAAATACTTATCTCGTATACCTCAAGTTCGAATACATGCGCGGAAATATTGACGACACCGACTTGGCTCGAGAATTCTCGTTGGTACGAACAACGCTCGGCGAAATGAATCAGCCGCATTTAAGCGAATTCGTAGCTGCCTGGCCAGACGTGTAATACCAATGGCCAAAAATAAAAAGCGCCGCGAGCCGGAAATCGCGGCGATAGTGTCGGTGACACATGATGGACGCGGCATTGCGGATGTCGAGGGTAAGAAGGTTTTTGTTGCCGGCGCACTGCAAGGTGAGCAGGTACGTTTCTTGCGCCGCAAACGTCGACGAAACTACGATGAGGCGGAACTTCTGGAGGTTCTGATGGCGTCAGATAGCCGCGTGGAAGCTCGTTGCGCAGCTTATGGCGTTTGCGGTGGTTGCTCGATGCAACATATCTCCGTAGACGATCAGCGTTCGATTAAACAACAGACACTGATGGATAACTTGCAGCGTATTGGGCAGGTCGAAGCGGACACGTGGCTGGCGCCGCTCGTCAGCGACGCCGGCGATAGCGCTTGGCACTATCGGCGCCGAGCGCGGCTTGCGGTCAAGGATGTGCCAGCTAAAGGTCGGGTGCTGGTCGGCTTTAGGGAGCGCCATGCGCCTTATGTTGCCAATATGCTGAGATGTGAAGTTCTTGCGCAGCCCGTTGACAGCATGATTGAACCATTGAGCGGCTTAATCGGCGGACTGTCGATTCGGGCACGATTGCCGCAAATAGAGGTTGCAATTGCCGATAATGCGACGGCATTGATTTTTCGCGTCCTCGATCCGCCCAGTGAGGCAGACCGTAAGCTGCTCTGCAAGTTCGCACGCGACTTTGGCGTCGAAATTTTGTTGCAGTTTGCCGGCCCGGACTCGATTCAGCCACTCAACGTAGATGGTCCCATGCCGGCGCTGCATTATCGATTGCAAGATTTTGATCTCGAAATTGACTTTGACGCCAGCGATTTCGTACAGGTCAACGCGCGAGTGAACGAGTTGATGATTAGGCAGGCGCTAGATCAGCTGCAAGTCGAGCCGGGTCACAGGGTGCTAGATCTATATTGTGGAATTGGCAATTTCACACTGCCCATTGCCGGACGTGCCGCGCAGGTACTCGGCGTGGAGGGTGCCGAACGCCAAGTTCAACGAGCGACGACGAATGCCCACAAAAACAATATTGCGAATTGCGAATTCAGGGTAGCGGATCTAAGCGGTGTTGATGGTACAGAATCATGGCTGGCGGCCGATTGGGACAGGTTGTTGCTGGATCCCGCGCGCAGCGGTGCAGCGGAGGTCGTCGAGCAGGCGCTGCGCATTGGGGCAGCGAGAATCGTCTATGTATCGTGCCATCCTGGAACGCTTGCGCGAGATGCCGGGGTCTTGGTTAATCAGCACGGATATCGGCTGGAGGCTGCGGGAATTATCGATATGTTTCCGCATACCAGTCACGTAGAATCGATGGCAGTTTTTTCAAAAAGGGTTAATTAATAATCAGTTACGACGGAATATTAGAATTCTTTGAGTATTTGCGACGCGGTAAGTTGCCGCAGATCGGCGACCGGCCTCTAATCTGCAGTATGTTGCAATTTACTAAGATGCGTTCGATCGAGGCTTTCTGAATGGCATTGGGTCCAGTCATGCTAGATGTGGAAGGCTTGGCGCTCAGCCCTGCCGATCGGTCATTGTTACGTGAGCCCGCGGTTGGCGGTGTCGTACTTTTTTCTCGCAACTACGCGACTCCCGCGCAGATGGCTGATCTTGTCGCGGAGATCCGGGCAATTCGAAGCCCGCCGTTGCTGGTCGCGGTCGATCACGAAGGCGGTCGAGTACAACGTTTTCGCGAAGGCTTCAGTGCCGTACCACCAATGCGCCATATTGGGCGCCTGTATGACGAGGACAGCAGTGCGGGAGTGCAGATGGCCGAGTTGTGCGCATGGCTGATCGGCGCCGAACTGCGCGCTTTGGACATCGATCTGTGTTTTGCACCCTGTGTTGATTTGGATTGGGGGGTCAGCGAAATCATCGGTAACCGGTCGTTTCACGCGTCTCCCGAGGCCGTCGACGTGCTGGCAGGCGCTTTTTGTCGAGGCCTAAGGGATGCGGGCATGGCTGCGGTAGCGAAGCACTTTCCGGGACACGGTGCAGTGGTCGCTGATTCGCACGAAAGTCTGCCCATCGACCGGCGCACCTATGGACAATTGTTAGATGACATGCGCCCGTATGAAAAGCTTGTTAACCGGCGGCAGCTAGCGGCGGTTATGCTAGCGCACATCGTTTACGAGTCATTGGATAAGACACCGGCTGGTTTCTCGGAGTATTGGATAAATAACCAGCTTCGCGGGCAGATCGGTTTCGACGGAGCCGTTTTTTGTGACGACCTCAGTATGAAAGCAACCGCAAATTATGGATCCATGCCACAGCGCGCACGGGCAGCACTTGCCGCGGGTTGCGATATGGTCCTTATCTGCAATGATCGGCCTGCCGCGGTTGCCGCAGTTCGCGCGTTGGACGACTATTCCAACCCACTATCGCTGGTGCGGCTAGCGCGCCTGCATGGAGCGCGCGGCGAACTTCGCGAGACATTATTGGTGAGTGAACGCTGGCAGCAAGCTTCGGCAAAGCTGGCACAGTGGTTGGATAGGCCACAATTGGAGTTGAACGCCTAGTTTGAATGCCGACTTTTGCGAAGAATGCTCGCAAGTGTGACGGAGCACCGGCATTTGCGCCTCTGCATTTGCGCGACATCACAGAAATTAGGCGGCTATATCGCATAGTCTATGAGGTCCCATGAAGCCACTTCAGCGAAAAATTCTTGAGCAGCTGATAGCCGGCTGTGCTGAGCCGCTGATGGTCGCCGGCATCGATCGCCCGGACTGGCCGGTCGTATTGTGTAATCCAGCGTTTGAGGCACTTGTTAGCAGCGAAAACCCGCTGAAACGGCCGCTGGCCGATGTCGTTGAGGAATTAGTCGGCAGAGAAATTGCGTTGGAAGTCAGCGAGTCGGTCCGTTCGTTACAGGAAACGACATTGCCGGTAGAAGTGGCTGGTCGTGAATTCCTGGTGGTGTTGCGTCCACTGCGACTCGAAGCGGATCGAGATGCCAGATTCTTCGTCACTTACTGGCGCAGCGGCGGACACAACGTCGCAGCAGCAGGTGAACACGAGGCGCAACAAGCACTGATAAAAGCCAAGCGCCGCATTCGAGATCTTTCGCGTGACGACCCAGTCAGCGGATTACTGAATTCCAATGCATTTGCTGAAATACTCGAACACGATTGGGCGGTTGCGGCGAGGGAAAAGAGCCGCTTGGCGTTGGTGTCTTTCGCATTGGATGAATTCGATCAATACATTGCCGTTTTTGGACGTCATGCCAGCGATTCATGCCAGCGTCGAGTTGCACAGGCGATTCGGCGATGCCTAAGGCGCGCAAGCGACGTCGCAGCGCGCATCGATGGGGAAAGCGGTGATCGCATGGTTGTTTTGTCACATGCTTCAGAACGAGACCGCGTCGCCGACTTCGCTGAAAACATAGCGACGGCTGTTCGCGAACTGGGCCTACATCATCCGCGCTCGAGTGTGGCTAAGTTTGTGACCGTGAGTTACAAATTATCTATTCGTGAAGCTGGTGCAGACGTGCGCGATGCTCGGGAATTTCTGGCGGAAGTACTGTAACTAACGCTGCTCCGAGCTGAGCAGTTCCGCGCCATCACTCTCAGACAGTTGCTCCTGCTCTGGATTATCCAGCGGATCTTCAACCCGAATGACTCTAACCAATACGCCGAATTTAGGGTGGTCGAAATAACGCAGCTGGCCGCTGCGAAAAATACGATCTTCGGATATTTCGTAAACGAAGCTTTGCGTATCGACCGCTTCGAAACCAAAATCGCTTGACGATCGACTAGTCCTAAATGATTTTTGCTGTTGCCGGTAGCGTGGTACCAGCGATGAAATTTCTTCGCGCTTGTCAATGTCGACAACTAAATGAAGATAGTTCTTGAGGTAGAGTGTCAAATGACCCTCGTAGTCTAACGGCAAATTACCGAGAAGCCGTACGTGTACGTTCGGCGTTGTCGCTTGTTCTGCAACGACTTGCGACCATCCGCCCCAGGCGACCGGTTTGTACGCATCCAAGTTGCGCAACCGCTCATGAATGTCACCCATCGTTTTTTCGTCGTCGTGTAGTCTGCGAAATTCGACGCTCGATAAGGAAACAATTTCTTCTATCTCTTCGTCTTCCGTAGGGTCAATACTCATTTCAGAATCGATAAAGTCTCCAAACACCGCAGCTGGGGCGGACTCGTCAGCAAGCGCAGAAGCTGCGAGTGGGTCGACTTCAGTCGTGGGTACTTCTTCGGGCGCGAATACCTCGTTGCCAGCAGACGCCGAGCTCGCATATTCAAAAATAATAACTTCAACGCTGTAGCGACGGAGTTCTTCAACTTGTGCTTCAGGGTCTACAAGGATTAACGGTTCGGTGGGCGTAACGGCCTGCGCATTAGCAGCTGCAGCGCCAAGCCCCAGGAGGCTTGCAAATGCTAGAGTCGATACCGCATTCATCGTTTTACTCATAAGTTGGGTCACTTAAATCCGAATTTCCCTTTGGCACCGATTTTAACCTTAGAGGCTGAATAATTCCCGGCCCATTTCGAAGCAGCGTGAGATCGTGGCCATTTAGGCAATTGCGGTTCGTTGGTCATTTGCGCTGTCATGGGCAAAGGAACTCAGCAACTTTTCAATAAAACGATATCTTGCTTCGATATCGTCCAACGGTCTGCGAAATTGCAGACGTTGCGCGCCCTGCAATTTGTACATCGAGCCTTCATTTTGCACCAGGCGGACCAATTTGATCGGATCGATATTGCTGTTTTTGCCAAAGTCGATAAATCCACTGGCCGCCGATGCATCAATTTTCTGAATTCCCAGGTTGTTGGCGACCAACTTGATTTCGGCGTTGCGCAGTAGACATTTTGCCGGTAACGGCAGGAGGCCAAATCGGTCGATAAGCTCGAGCTGTAGGTCACGCAACATGGCAGCCGTCGTCGCGCTGGCGATACGCTTGTAGAGCATTAATCTCAAATGCACATCTGGCAGGTAATCGTCTGGTAGAAGCGCCGGTATATGCAGATTTATTTCCAGACCGGAGTGCAACGGAGCGTCAAGGTTTGCGTGTTCCCCTTTGCGCAGCGAATCTACAGCTCGACCGAGAAGCTCGGTATACAATGCGAAACCAATCTCCTGTATCTGTCCACTTTGGGTATCGCCCAGTAATTCGCCAGCGCCACGGATTTCGAGGTCGTGCGTTGCGAGGGTGAAGCCGGATCCGAGGTCTTCTAGCGAATCTATCGCCTCGAGGCGCTTGACTGCGTCGGCGGTCATGACGGCCTTTGGTGGCGCTACAAGATAGGCGTACGCGCGATGATGGGAGCGGCCGACGCGGCCACGTAATTGATGCAGTTGCGCTAACCCAAATCGGTCCGCGCGATCAATAATGATAGTGTTTGCAGTCGGCACATCGATGCCGCTCTCAATGATTGTTGTGCACAGCAGTACATTAAATCGTCGGTGATAAAAATCCAGCATAACCTGTTCCAAGTCGCGTTCGGGCATCTGGCCGTGGCCAATTCTGATGCGCGCCTCGGGTACCAATTTTTCAAGTTTGTCTTGGATCGACGCGATGTCGTCAACCCGATTGTGAATAAAATAAACTTGTCCGCCGCGCTTGATCTCACGCAAGCAGGCTTCGCGGATGACAACATCATTCCACTCGCTAACGAAAGTCTTTACGGCGAGTCGTTCAGCCGGTGGCGTTGTGATAAGCGACATCTCTCTTAATCCGCCCAGCGCCATATTGAGGGTGCGGGGAATGGGCGTTGCGGTGAGAGTCAAAATATCGATCTCTGCCCGCAGACTCTTAATTGCTTCCTTGTGTCTGACGCCGAAGCGATGTTCTTCGTCAATGATCACCAGCCCAACGTCTTTGAAATCTTTCGTATGCTGTAACAATCGGTGGGTGCCGATTACAATGTCGACGGTTCCGTTGCGCATGCCTGACACAACGTCGTCGGCTTCCCGCTTCGAGCGAAATCGTGAAAGTACTTCGACACGTACAGGCCAGTCGGCAAATCGATCCTGAAACGTTTGCCCATGTTGTGCCGCAAGTAGCGTGGTAGGTACCAATATTGCGACTTGTTTGCCGTCTTGCACAGCGGCGAAACTTGCGCGCAATGCAACTTCGGTTTTGCCAAAGCCAACATCACCGCACACGACGCGATCCATCGGTTGGGAAGAGGCGAGGTCGGCAAGCACATCGTCGATAGTGCTTTGCTGATCTTCCGTGGGCTCGAATGGGAAGCCGTTCTCGAACGCCCGATAGTCCGCTTCAGGCCAGTGAAATCGATGGCCGGTTCGCGCTGCGCGACGCGCATAAACGTCTAGTAGTTCTGCGGCGACATCACGAATCTTTGCGATAGCGCGTTTTTTCGCTTTCGCCCACTGGTCGCTACCGAGACGATGTAGCGGGGCGGATTCGGGAGATGCCCCGGTATACCTGGATATGAGCTCCAGTGCGTGCACCGGTACATAGAGTTTGTCACCGTCGGCGTATTGCAGATGCAGAAATTCGCCTTTGCTACCGCCTGTCTCCAGCGTGATTAGGCCTACGTAGCGACCAACGCCGTATTCGGCGTGAACAACCGGCGAGCCCGGCTGCAAGTCGTTGAGTTCTCGAATTATTGATTCAGGGTCGCGTTCGGCTCTACGCCGCCGGCGTTCGCGCTGTCGTGGCTTTTCGCCGAAGAGTTGTTGATCGCTGATTATGGCCAAGTTGTGATGCGGCAATAACACACCGTTTTCAATTGCCGCGATTGCGACGCCTAAGCGATGCTCGCTTTGATCAAAAGATCGCCAGCTATCGAATTTTTGAATGCTCTGGCCGCGTCCGCGAACCAGATCATAAATTTGTTCTCGGCGACCGGCGGAATCTGCGGCGAACAATACACGACCGGAGAAAGTCTCTAGAAAGTCGCCGAGCGATTTCGCCGCATCTTCATAACGTGCCTCGACGCGCATGGCAGGTGCCATTTTGGTGGCTGCGTTCCAAGATTCAGCCGTTTCAGTGATGGATTGCCCGGTGTAGTGAACTTGGTGCAACTGGGCACACTTTTCAGCAATTTTCTGCGGTCGCCAAAACGATTCGTCCGAATTCAGTATTGGGCGTTCTGGATCCAGTCTGCAGATCTCATGGCGTTCTTCGATCTCCGCCCAGGACTGTATGAGTGCTGAGTTGATGCCGCTGTCCGTCAGTAACACGCTGGTTGTTGGCAGGTAATCGAGAAATGACGCGGTTTGTTCAAAAAATAGCGGCATATAGTATTCGATACCGCCGTGTGCGATACCTTCAGAGATATCTCTGTATACGCTCGACTTTGAGGGCTGGCCCTCAAAACGTTCACGATACTGGTGGCGAAAGCGTTTGATATCCTCGTCGTCCAGCGGCACTTCGCGGCCGGGCAATATGCGCACTGAGTGGGTCTTTTCGCCAGATAGCTGCGTACCTGCGTCAAACCATCGCAAGCTCTCGATCTCGTCATCAAAAAAGTCGACTCTTAGGGGTTGCAATGCCCCCATAGCAAAGATGTCCAATATCGAACCGCGAACCGCGAATTCACCGTGCTCACTTACCTGTGGAACCCGCAAATAACCAGATGACGTGAGCGTCTGCGTCAGTTGTTCGCGCTGTACTTTCTGACCAACGTCAAGCTGTAGGCTCCGCGCAGCGACATATTCTTGTGGTGGAAGTCGTTGCAGCAGTCCCGCTGCCGAGGTGAGAACGATGCCGGCAGAAAATTTCTCTAGCTTGCTCAGAACAGTGAGACGCTGCGACACGATATCTTGGTGAGGCGAGAAACTGTCCCAGGGTAAAGTCTCCCATTCGAGAAAATGCAGCAGGGGGAAGTCTGTACCGGCAAAAAAGCGAATTTCTGCTTCCAACAGGTCGGCATGGCGAGGGTCTGTTGCGACGACGACCACTGGCTCGTTGACTTGCTGGCACAGCTCCACGATTGCCATGGCGGCACTCGCGCCCGTTAATCGGCCAAGTGACCGGAGGCGCTCGATGCGTTGTAAGTCCGTGGGAAGTATGAGTGGATGTTGTGGCAATTGTTCGGTGGTATTTCGAATGGCTGGAGATTATCGCACAGCACGCACGCATCTAAACGTGTAGATCGGCAGCCAACAAAAAAGGCGTGCCAGCAGATTGCTGACACGCCTTGGGCGTCTTGTTGCTCGGAATCAGCGCTTCGTTACGGCATGTACAACACGGTCATATTCAAAAAATACGACGAATCCTGGATAGTCCCAACGCGAAATCGGCGGATCTCCGACGGCACCGTGACGCTGTTGTGGTTGACCATAGTCGGCCTCAACACGTGCTTGGGTCATACCCCGCGACGGCTTGCCCGCTTGTTCAAATCGCGAAGCGTTGTTTGTGCCTTCCATCTGCAGCGTATCGGCGACTGCGAAGCCGCCCAGGCTGGCGGCCGCTGCGGCGAGAATTAGGGCGCGTAACTTAGACATGTGTCTCTCTCCATTCGATATCCTACCGACTATAGCACTGGCCGCAGGGTCAAAAAATAGTTAATTTATCGTTGTTTACCGAGGTTTTTTACACCCAATAGTCTGCTAGCTCGCTGATCTGGTTCTCATTATTCGTGTTGTCCCGTCAAGCTCGAAATAAGCATATTCCGATTCCGTCCGGCAGCCCAAACGGTGCGTCCGAAAGCGTGACACGCGTCACATTTGTTATTCCTCGTTATACAAGCGAAATGGATGTGGTTTAATGCGGTCGATGGGCAACGCGGTAGAATTTTTTGTAGGGCTTCGCTATCTGCGAGCGAAGAGACGTACCAAGTTTGTCTCTTTCATCACGCTGATTTCGCTCTTAGGCATAGCGCTCGGCGTCGCCGCACTCATTGTCATTTTGTCCGTCATGAACGGCTTCGAGGCGGAGTTGCGTGATCGTTTGCTAAGTATGACGGCACACGGCTACGTAACGGGCGCGGACGCTGACGGGAAGCTTACAGATTGGCGCAATACTCGCCGGCAGATTTCACAACAGCAAAACGTCGTCGCCGCTGCACCGATCATCGAGATGGAGGGCATGATTCGCACTGGCAGATCGCTGACGGCTGTCTTGGTGAATGGTGTATTGCCGGAATTCGAAAAGGACGTATCGGGAAATACGATAAATTTCGTTGAAGGTTCGCTCGATGATTTACGGCCTGGCAATAAACACATCGTGCTCGGGCGAATTCTTGCCTTGAATCTCGGCGTCGCGATTGGCGATGGTGTCGTCTTATTGATACCAAGGTCCGATGGCACCGGTGGTGTCGAGCCGGTATTGGAGCGGTTTGAACTTCGTGGTGTCTTTGAGGCAGGCGTGCAGGATCACGATGCGACACTTGCGCTGGTTCACGCGCAGGATGCAGCTCAATTGATGGGTCTGGACGACGCGATGAGCGCAATTCGATTTCTTGGAAGTGACGTAATGTCTGCGCCGGCGATAGCAAAGTCGATCGGCGAATCGCTCGGTTCTGGATTTCGAACCAGCGATTGGACTGTCGAGAATTCCAGCTATTTTCGCGCGATCAAAATCGAGAAGATGATGATGGCCCTGATTCTATCGCTCATCATTGGTGTCGCCGCTTTCAACATAGTCGCCAGCTTGGTCATGGTTGTCACAGACAAAACAACAGATATCGCGATCTTACGAACGCTGGGTATGGGTCCGGGCGACGTGGTACGTGTATTTTTTATTCAAGGCGCAATTATTGGCTGGCTCGGTGTGCTGATTGGGGTCATTAGCGGCGTATTTCTAGCCATCAATGTACCAACGATTGCGCCAGTATTGGAACGCCTATTTGGCTTTCAGATCATGCCGGGTGACGTGTACTACGTGACAAAAATCCCATCGGTTCTCGAGGCATTCGATGTTGCAGTAATAGCAGTCGCCGCACTTCTCCTCACGTCAATGGCGACACTTTATCCAGCGCGACGCGCAGCGAAAGTTAACCCGGCATTGGCACTGCGGTACGAATAATAATGCCGCTCGGTTTCGAATCATGGGTTGGTTTGCGCTACGTTCGTTCCCGTAGTGGCAACAGATTCGTATCGATGATATCGGCCATTTCTATTGCCGGTATCGCAATCGCCGTGGCGGTATTGATCATCGTTATGTCTGTAGTCAACGGCTTCGAACGTGAACTGACGCAGCGCCTTTTGGCTATGACTGCACATGCAAGCATTATTGATTCGCAAAGCGTGTACAAAGATTGGCCCGATATTGTGCAGAAGGTGGAGTCGGATGATCGCGTATTGGCAGCGGCTCCGTACATCGATGGTCAGGCGCTACTAACTTCAGCAGGGCACCTTACAGGTGCATCGCTGCGCGGAATCGCACCGCAGATTGAGCAAAACGTCTCGGGTGTTGCGAAACTGCTCACGACCGGGTCGTTGGATAGCTTGGTTAGCGGTGAATACAACATGGTGCTGGGGGTCGAACTCGCAGATCATCTCGCTGTCTCAGTCGGTGACAAAGTCACCGCAACGCTTGCTGAAGGCGTGGTAACGCCTGCCGGTATTTTGCCAAGAGCTCGTCGCTTTACGGTGAGCGGGATGTATCGCGTCGGTATGTACGAATTCGACAGAAGGCTTGCGTTCATCAATTTAGAGGATGCGCAAAGGCTGTTTCGCAAGCGCGGCAGAGTGAGCGGCATCAACCTAGCAGTGAACGACATATATCGGGCAGCCGAGATCGTGCGCGATGTAGCGATCGAAATTGGTGAGCCGGTTGCAATTAGTGATTGGACTCGACGTCACGTTAATTTCTTTCGCTCAATACAGATTACGAAATCAATACTGTTCGTCATCTTGCTGATGGTAGTGGCCGTGGCAGCATTCAACATCGTTTCGACGCTGGTTATGGTGGTCAAGGACAAACAGTCTGACATCGCCATTCTTCGAACGTCCGGTGCGACACCAGCCACTATCATGCGGATATTCATTACCCAAGGTAGCGTAATCGGACTATCCGGGACACTGATCGGTGTTATTGCCGGCATTGTGTTGGCATTAAATTTGGAGACGCTTGTTGGGTTTTTTGAGGGGCTATTTAATATGAAATTCCTGGCCGCAGAAGTCTATTTTATTAGCGACTTGCCATCCGAACTTAGGATAGCCGATGTGCTTTCTATAAGTGTGACAGCACTATCATTGGCGCTTGCCTCCACATTTTATCCAGCGTGGCGAGCGGCGAAAACAATGCCCGCTGAAGCGCTACGCTATGAGTAGTCAGGAAGTAATCATGAGTGATGATGTATTAGTTTGCCGTTCAATTGTACGCCGCTTCAAGGAAGGTGTATCGACGTTGGAAGTCTTGAGCGGTGTTGATTTGCAAGTGCGGCCAGCGGAACGACTAGCGATAATTGGCGCTTCAGGTTCGGGTAAAACGACATTGCTGCAGATCATGGGAGGGCTCGACGATCCGAGCTCTGGTGAAGTGTTGGTGGGCGGCAAATCGATGGCTAAAACCAATGAAAAAGAAAAGGGACTGTTGCGTAATCGATATATTGGTTTCGTTTATCAGTTCCATCATTTGTTGCCAGAATTTTCCGCGCAAGAAAACGTCGCGATGCCGTTGCTAATACGGCGCGTAGCAAAGGACCAGGCGCTAGAGCAAGCCGAGAAATTGTTGAGTCGTGTAGGGCTGGGGCAGCGTCTAGATCACAAACCAGGCGAACTGTCAGGTGGTGAGCGTCAACGTGCGGCAGTAGCAAGGGCATTGATTACGCAGCCACAATTAGTGCTGGCAGATGAACCAACCGGCAATCTCGATGCCGGTAACGGTGCGCATGTGCTCAATTTGATGCTTGAACTGAATCGCGAGTTAAAGACTAGCTTGGTGGTTGTGACCCACGATCACTCAATCGCGGGACAGATGGATCGCGTTTTGGTGCTGCAGGATGGCCGGTTGGAGCCACAAGGCAATATCAGCAGCTGACAGGAGCCGCCTATAGAAACTAAGGCGGCAAATTCGGCCGTGATCGGCGCGCCCTGCGCTTAGCCAGATAGTCTGCAATCGACGCGCGCCACAACATGTCGAGCCCGACATATCCCAGCAATGAAGCAATGGCACCTAACAACAAACAGCCCAACAGCAACGGCTGCCATATGTTGACCAATTGACTGCCCAACCACTCAAATGACATTTCGAAGCTGAACGGCTGCGAGTCGACGCCGAGTATGCGTAATCCGAATTCGTAGCAAAGGTAATAGAGTGGCCCCATCGTGAGCGGGTTGCTGACCAGCGTGCTCACGGCTGCGACTGGAATATTTACGCGCAGTAACAGTGCGAGCAGTGCCGCGACCAGGATGTGCCCAGGTATGGGTAAGAATGCAATATACAGGCC
The DNA here is from genome assembly GCA_021773015.1 of Woeseia sp. Taxonomy (GTDB): domain Bacteria; phylum Pseudomonadota; class Gammaproteobacteria; order Steroidobacterales; family Woeseiaceae; genus OFTM247. The sequence goes on along the minus strand of JAJFKW010000006.1, from coordinate 109,544 downwards.
CAGCGCAAACGCAGGCACGACGTTGCGTCGCCGAATTGTCCATAAGTTTGGGTCATGCAGGAGGTGTCGAAACGGCGCCAAGTACCATGCATCGCGAAATCGTTCTCGTTTGATCGCAAACTTCCTAAAAAACCGCCTTGGCATTACGTACAGCATCCGTTCTGATGGGCTAACTGGGGTTTACATGATAACGACAAACCGCAAGGAAGCGGAAAATGTTGCGTATTTGTCTGTTAGTGCTCTGCGGCGCCTATTTGTTGCAATTATTGCCCAGATTGCCGTCTGCAATAATGGTGGGTGCATTATTGGCTTGCGCAGTCGCATGCTGCATTTATCGTCGATCGCGTCCACTTGCGATCCTACTATTTGGATTTTGTTTCATGTGGCACGCCGCGAACGTTCGGCTTGCAGACCGTTTAGACTCATCGCAGCAAAACGAGTCGATGACGATAACGGCGGGCATCGTCGACTTTCCTATACGTGACGACCACTCGATTCGCCTTACCGTTGCGCCTTTCCAGAAACATTCGCTGCCAAAATTGGTTCGCCTGCGGTGGTATGAGCCCGATGCATTCCCCGAAATGGGTGAGGTTTGGCAGTTCCAGGTGCGCCTACGACGGCCGCACGGGCAGTTGAACCGGCACGGATTTGACTACGAAGGTTGGTTATATCGTGAAGGCATTGGCGCGACCGGTTACGTTATCGCGGATAAGCTAAATCGAAGACAGAATGGCTATTCGCTTTCCTTTTGGACCGCTTTGCGGCAGCGAATTGACCGGCAAATTGACGCCAGTGTGCAAGCCGGCGAATCACGTGCGATTCTCAAGGCGGTCGCCATTGGCGCGCGGCATGAAATTCGTCCGGCGCAGTGGCAGCGTTTCGCACGTACCGGTACCAGCCATCTGATGGCCATTTCTGGCCTGCACATCGGATTGGCAGCGAGTGCCGCGTTTCTCATCACCTGGCTTACGTTAGCGCCCTTCGTAAAACGTCTAAATATTCGAGATATGGCGGTTGTCGTTTCCCTAGCGGTTGCCATCGTCTATGCACAAATTGCCGGTCTCGCGGTTCCGGCACTGCGGGCCGTGCTAATGGCAGCGGTTGTCGCCGTATGCTATTTCTCCAGGCGGCGGGTTATGAGTTGGCACATGCTAGCCAGCGTTTGTCTGCTGGTTTTTCTGCGCGACCCAATAACCATCCTTGCGCCAGGCTTCATCATGTCATTTGTGGCTGTCGCTGTGATCATCTGGACCGCTGGCCCACTGTCGCGTAAATCGCCTGAAGCTGCCATGGGGTGGACTAACAAGGCCGTTTCAGCGTCGCGTCTCCTGTTGCGCCTGCAAATTGCATTGTTTTTCGGATTGCTGCCCCTCAGCGTCGCGCTGTTTGGGCGTATTGGATGGCTAGCTCCTCTCGCCAATCTGATTGTCCTGCCGATTTTCAACGTCGTGACGGTGCCAAGCGCTCTACTTGGAAGTGCATTGGTCGGCCCAATGGCCCCTCTGGGCAGCTGGTTGCTTAGCGTGGCCGATAAAAGCATTCAACTGGTACTGGCAATCCTCGGCGTCGCCGATCGAATTCCGGCGGCCAGTTTAGAGCCGCCTTTGTTCGGCTGGCTGGTCATGTTGATTGCCGGTCCCACGATCGTTTTCGTGGTGGCACCGCTAGGGTGGCCCGGCCGCGGATTGGCCTATCTGAGCCTGCTTGCTGCCTTATTCTTCAAACCCGTGCCAACCCCCAAGGGCTGCGTTGACCTACAGATTCTGGATGTCGGGCAGGGTCTGGCGGTCATTGCGCGCACGCATGGTCACAATTTGGTTTACGACACGGGGCCTGCCTTTCGTAGCGGCGTGAACAGTGCCGAAAGAGTCGTCGGTCCAGCATTAAAGGCGCAAGGCGATGCCGAGCTCGATATGTTGATTATCAGTCATGCCGATACCGACCATGCCGGTGGTTACCCATGGTTGCGCGAAAATTGGCATATAGGTTCTGTCATTGCTGGCGAACCAGAGCATGCTCAGAGCATTGCCTGTGCTGCCGGTCAAAGCTGGCAATGGGATGGCGTCGAGTTCCTGATCGTCCATCCGAATGCCCCAATTACTTGGCATGGGAATGACGCATCTTGCGTACTGAGAATCACGATCGGTCACTATAACTTATTGATATTAGGGGATATTGAGCGGCGCGCAGAGGAACAATTAGTTGCCAGAAATGTATTACGCAAAGCTGATCTCGTTGTCGTACCGCATCATGGCAGCCGGACGTCATCGAGTCTCGCATTGGTGAATCGATTGCAACCGAATTGGGCTGTTGTGTCCACCGGTTTCGGCAACCGATGGGGATTTCCTAAAAGCGCGGTTGTAAATCGATGGGTTGGCGCCGGTGCGCGTTTCTTGAATACCGCAACAGACGGTGCAATTGCTTTTCGATATTGTGCCGATCAGCCGCCTTCGACTCCCAGACTCGAAAGGGTGGACTCAAAGCGTTATTGGCACGATCCCTAGCCGTTAATCAAATGGCCATTTTGCAACGTGGTGGGGGAATTTTTGGCCGTGTCGCTGTATATTTCGATTTTTCTTGCTCGATTTTCCGGTGAGTCTTTAGTTTATGGTTGAAATTGTCAAAGCCGGCGGCTGGTTGATGGCGCCGATCATCCTTTGCGCAATTATTGCGATGGGTATCATATTGGAGCGATTTTGGACTTTGCAGCAAAAGCGCGTCATTCCAGAAGATTTGACCAGCAAGGTATGGGGTTGGGTTAAGAAAGATGCCCTCGATCAGCAGCAAATTCAAACATTGCATCAGGGTTCGGCATTGGGGCAGATTCTTGCCGCTGGCTTGATCAATAGAGATCGCGAGCGCATCGTGATGAAAGACAGTATTCAGGACACTGGGCGGCATGTGGTCCATGAGCTGGAGCGGTATCTTGATACGCTGGGCACGGTTGCTGCGATCTCACCGCTGCTGGGCTTGCTGGGTACCGTTATAGGTATGGTGAAAGTCTTTACCGCCATCACGACGCACGGCGTCGGTAACCCTACAGTATTGGCAGGCGGAATTGCGGAGGCCCTGATAACGACTGCGGCAGGTCTTACCGTTGCGATTCCCGCGCTCATTGGCTATCGCTATTACCGAAATCGGGTCGATACACTGGTCGTAGGAATGGAAAAGGAAGCCATCAAATTAGTCGAGGCTCTGCATAGACGTCAAAGTGTAGCGGGCGACGACGCGTGAACCTGAGTGTTCGCGAACGCGACGACCCAGAGGTCAATCTTACGTCGTTGATCGATGTTGTGCTCTTGTTGTTAATTTTCTTTATGGTGTCAACGAGCTTTGTGAAGGAATCGCAAATTTCGATTCGACTGCCACAAGCGGATAGCAGTGCTATTGTCGAAGAGGTTGCCGAATCGATTGATGTAATGATTACCGAGCAGGGCACCTACTTGGTGAATGGCCGCGAGCTGATCAACAACAAACCTGAGACTATTCGCAATGCACTAAGAAAGATCTCGGGTGGCAATAATGCGCTACCGCTTACCATCAGCGCGGATGCCAACGCACGCCATCAATTCGTCGTGACTGCAATGGATGTCGCGGGCAAACTTGGCTTTGTGCAAATTAGCATCGCAACGATAAACGATCCGGCCGAGCAGTGAGCAAACGGCAAAACTCGGACGTGCGAGAAGTTTATCGGCGTTTGTGGGCCTATGTCGCGCCCCACAAATTGGTCGGTCTCGTAGCAGTTTTAGCGATGATCGGAACCGCAATTGCTGAAATCGGAATGGTCTGGTTAGTTGAGCCATTAATCGATGACTCATTTGTCGCGCGCGACCTAGAAACCGCTCGCTGGCTACCTTTTGCTTTTGCGTTGATTTTTTTCTTGCGTGGCGTAACCGGTTTCGCGACGGAGGCCTCGCTAGGGTGGATTGGTCGCAGCGTCATCAGTTCGTTGCGCAAAGAGGTATTCGGTAAATTCTTGACGCTTCCAGCGACATTTTTTGAGAATAACTCCACAGCGCCACTGATGTCGCGCCTAATATACAACGTTGAAATGGTGGCGGAATCGATTACCACGGTCGTCGTCATTGCGGTACGCGACTTTCTCACGGTGCTGGCGGCGATATCACTCATGTTGTATCACAGTCCAAGTCTGTTCTTGTTCGTGGCTGTCCTGTTGCCAATTATCGCTGCATTAGTGCAGGTGCTTGGCAAAGCGTTCCGGCGCTACAGCGGTCGCATACAGGATTCTGTAGGTGAAGTGGCGCAGGTCTCGAATGAGGTATTGAATGCGAATCGCATAGTGAAAATATTCGGTGGTCACGACTACGAATACGAGCGGCTCATGGAGGTTGATCAACGAAATCGGCAGCAACATATCAAGCTGATTTACTTTAAGTCTTTCGGTGCTGCGTTGACCCAGGTCATTTTTGGCGTTGGTGTGGCGTTTGTCATTTATTTTGCAACCGAGATGTCAACCAAGAGCACCTTAAGTGCTGGACAATTCATGTCCTTTTTTGGGGCGATGATGTTGTTGTTACAACCACTACGTCGAATTATGAATGTGAATGCAACTTTGCAACGAGGGTTGGCAGGCGGCAAGAGTTTATTTGCCGTCATCGATGAACCTGACGAAGTTAACATCGGCACGTTGACATGTGAGCGAGTCGATGGCCGGATCGAGTTCAAGAATGTGGGTTTTCGTTATGACGAAGAAAATTTGCAGATTCTGAGCGGGGTTTCAGTCGTTGTCGAAGCAGGAAAAACCTTGGCAATTGTCGGCCAGTCGGGTAGCGGTAAGTCGACATTGGTTAGTCTATTGCCAAGGTTTCACGATATTGTCGATGGGGAAATTCTTTTAGACGAGGTACCGATTACCGACTATGAAATTGCGAACCTTCGCTCCAACATTAGTTTGGTAACGCAGGACGTCGTATTGTTTAACGATACCATTGCGAACAACCTGGCATACGGGCAACTTAGAAACTGCTCGCGTTCCGAATTGTTGCAGGCGGCGGAGGCGGCGCATATTCTCGATTTTGTCAAGGATATGCCGGATGGCCTCGACACAATTGTTGGTGATCGCGGCGTTTTGCTTTCCGGCGGCCAGCGTCAACGCATTGCCATCGGTCGCGCGTTGTTAAAAGATGCCCCAGTATTGATTCTTGATGAAGCGACATCTTCTCTCGATTCGCACTCGGAGCGGCGAATTCAGGAGGCTCTCGACAAATTAATGCAAAACCGCACAACTTTGGTCATCGCTCATCGTCTGTCAACCGTTGAGCACGCAGATCAAATTATCGTGTTGGATCGTGGCATTGTTGCGGAAACAGGCACGCATGAAGACCTGTTGCTACAGAATGGCCTTTATGCGGGGCTGTTTAGAATGCAGTTTGCAACAGAGTCGCCCGAGTCGACGGCGTAGCTAAGAATGGCGGATAACCAGAAATTTGCTCACAGTGTCGCTGAAAAGGTCTGGTATGGGCAGTCGTTTCTGCGATATCCGCTGATGCCACTGAGTTGGGTATTCGCGGCAGCCGCAGCAGCTCGTCGAGCGTTGTACCAAAAAGGCATATTAAAAAGCGAAAAACTGCCAATTCCAGTTATCGTTGTGGGCAATATCAATGTTGGCGGTGTCGGCAAAACGCCGGTGACTATATGGCTGGCAAATATTCTAGAGTCAGTTGGACAAAAACCAGCCGTGATCAGCCGAGGCTACGGTGGCAAAAAACACGCACAGTCTGTGTTAGTCACTAGAGAATCGGACCCATCAGAAGTGGGTGACGAGCCTGTGCTGATCGCGCAGCGTTGCGACTGCACGGTTATCGTCGACCAGAATCGCATACGAGCTGCAAACACGGCGTTGAGTACAGGGGCAAATGTCATCATTTCCGATGACGGGCTGCAGCACTATCGCTTGCAACGCGACATAGAATTGGTCGTTATGGACGCTTCGCGCGGACTCGGCAACGGATTATTGTTGCCGGCCGGGCCACTTCGAGAGTCAGAAAAACGTTTGCAGTTTGTTGATCGTGTTTTGTTGCAGCAAGAACCCGGACTCAAAAAAATTCGCTACGGAAATCGGATTCTGGACCGGCGTATTTCACGATTTTCGCTGTCAGGGGACAAGCTAGTCAATGTTGCCGATGCTCAACAAGAACTTCCGATCTTGGATTTGATTGGCGAAACGGTGCATGCTGTTGCAGGAATTGGCAATCCTGAGAAATTCTTCAGACACCTGGAACACTTCGGCCTCACAGTTATTCGACACCCCTTGGCGGACCATGCGCAAATTGCACAAGCTGATATTCGGTTCGAAGATGGATTGAAAGTTATCGTCACCGAGAAAGATGCGGTGAAATGTCGTGGAATTGCACATGAGAGTCTTTGGACGTTACCCGTCACCGTCGAATTTGGTAAAGATGAAAAAATGCAGTGGCTTAAGTTGCTAACTACAAAGATTGATGGCGGGCAGTCTGGTCAGTCGCAATGACCGAGTTTTTCGTTGTCATTCCTGCGCGCTTTGCCTCAGCCCGACTGCCGGGCAAGCCGCTACTCGAAATTAACGGCAAGCCAATGCTGCAGCATGTTTTCGAAAAAGCGCAGGCGAGTTCCGCAACGCAGGTTATTATTGCGACGGATGATGCAAGGATCGAAAAAGCCGCACAAGTATTTGGTGCGGATGTTTGCTTGACTGCCGCGGAGCATAAATCTGGCACGGATCGGTTGGCTGAGGTCTGTGTATTACGCGAATGGCCGGACAACGCAATCGTCGTAAATCTTCAGGGCGACGAACCGTCGATGCCATCGTCGCTGATTGATCAATGTGCCGGGCTGCTTGCTGATGACAATGCGGATCTTGCGACACTTGCCTCCGCCTTGGCGAATAGAGACGATTTTAGAAATCCGAACGTCGTCAAAGTGGTCACCGATGAAAAAGGTTACGCATTGTTGTTCAGTCGCGCAATGATTCCATACAGCCGCAGCGAAGAAATGCAGAATACTGCGCTGCAGGCTGCCCGACACCACCATGGTATCTACGCGTATCGAGTAGCAACGTTAAAGCGATTGGTTGCCGCCGAGCAATCGGATATCGAGCGATGCGAACAACTGGAGCAGCTGCGTGCCATGTCGTTAGGTATGCGCATTAAGGTCGGCCTCCCGAACGAGCGCCCGGGTCCGGGCATCGATACTGAGAAAGATCTGCGGGACGCTCAGTCAGCCTGATAATCGGCGACGCTGCAGCGGAATTTCTACGTCGTTGAATTCCGAAATCTTAGCAATATTCGACGGCGTAACAGCGCAGCTCCGGCGAGTATTAGTAGCGTCCCTACGGCAGGGCTGCCACCACCACCGCCACTATTGTCAGGTGGTGGCGGATTACCACCGTTGTTGGCATTGTTTGGTGCCGGATTTAGGCCGGCGGCCGAGTCTACGGTACTGTCGGATATTATGATCGCGTTGATAATGACGAAATTGGTATCGTCCGGTTGCACACCGTTTGTCGCATCTGCTTGACTAAAATTTTGTAACGGTAATTCGCCGAACGCTGCGCCAAAGGCCGCGCTGAAATTAAATCGTGGCAGTGCTGATACAGCGTCGACGACGTCCATCCCACTGCCGATTACCTGTCCGAATGCTGTAAAGCCGCCATTTTGTCCGTCAAGGTCGCTACTGTTGTCAACAAGATTGATAAACCATTGATTCGTTGCACTGTCCGGATTGCCGCCTAGTTTGGCCATAGCGATCGTGCCGCGAACGTTTGAGAAGACCGGCTCGTTCGCGACCGGCGGATTCGTTGGGATCGTAAGGGGAGGGGCGACGGTATCGAATGCGAAACCTCCACCTTGCGCGACAAATCCCGGAACTGATCGATGAACAATTGCGCTGCTATAAGCACCGTTGTTTACATAGTTCAAGAAATTAGCCACCGTTGCTGGCGTATCATTGTCGAACAAATTGATTTGAAAACTGCCCTCTGTAGTCTGAATCTCAACGATGGTTGCCGCCACATTCGACGTGTTGGCGAGAAGAACAATTGCGAGCATTGAAGCAAACAGGTTTTGTAACGGATATCTTGACGGCATTTGGTTGATCTCGGGAATAGTTGGCGCACGGCTGTGCGGGCAAATTGGCGCAGATTGTACACAGCTGGCTGATCAAAAGCTGCGATTAGTAGGAACGGTCTTACATCATTTGGTTATTTGCGGCATTCTCAGTCAGCTGATTGGAAACCGTTAATCTGTTGCGGGATCACACATTGTTAGTTGCGGAATCACGTCAGTGTGTTGTGCTGATGACTAGTCGGATGACAATTAGAAAATGAAGCTTCGCAATTGACATGCGGAAAAATGTTTTTGTAATTTTTTCAGCGCTGTTAGTCTGGGTCGCAACTGTTGCCTGGCGCCATTTCACCGATCCTTCGTCGGGTGCGGATATTGGACTGGGTAGCTCAAAGCCCGCGCAAGCGAACCAGGTTCTAATTGAAGCCGGTATCGAGAGTCGTCATTCTGAGAGGTTTCCGAGCAATGGCCAATTACTGGATATTGCCAGTAGTGATTGTGTTGAGCCACGCCAGCCGATTGCTGCCGACTCGCTCTTCGACGAGAATATATCGGCGGAAAGACGCCTTGAGATAGTACGACCGCTGTTGGACTCAACTATGCCAACGCAGAAAAGCGCGCAATTTCTGTGGATGGTAATAATGCCGCGCTTTGGGCATCGATAGCTGGATATCGATATGATCGAGGGGATGAGAAGGGCGCGTTACGAGTGCTAGAAATAATTTCAACCGTTGCGAAATACCGTGAGTACTGGTTGGCTCACATTGAAGCATATGAACGCGGCTTCGCTGTGATCGGCGGCTGGAGCTATTCTGAGCGTATTGTGAATGCGCTTGGCCTCGCAGTTAGCTCAGCGGCAGGTTATTTTATGCCACTAAAATTTTGCCGGCAGCGGATAAGTTTAGACAGTCACTGGCAAAGCGCATGTTTAGGTTACGGCGCGCGCTTGGTATCAAGCGAAGAGCATCTATTGACCTCATTAGTCGGCCATCGCATCCAGCAATGGGTTTGCGAAGAAATCGGAAATCGGCTGCGAAACATCAGTAATTCGGATCGCCGGAATGCTGAGTCTGCGTATTTGAATAGCGACGAACACATTTTGTCGGATTATATGGCGGACTGGGCAGCCAATGGCGAGCGTGCCGCACGTGTGCGGCTGTGGCTGGACATCGAACGGTTGGAAGAATTGCCGGAAATTGACGCGTGCGTATGAGTGGCTTTACTAGTCGATGAATTTAGTGTTGCGTTAATATTCACTGCTGTTTCGTTTCGAAAATACTTAGCGGCAAAATGGCCGTTGCACCATAGTTGGCACCGTCGACAACTTGACCAATTCGAAGATCGACAGCTACGGAGGCGACGTAGTATGCCTGCAGTCTCGTTAATTCATGTTCGCGAACCATGTAGTCAATCATGTCGATCAGTGCGTTGCGTGCGGATAATGTCACATCACGCGAAAGATTGGTCAGCGCCGGTAAGTGAGGTGAGCTTAGGTATTGCATATTGGGTGGGACCCAGCCGGCCTCTTTTATCGGAATACCCGTTGTTGCATAAAATGCTTTTGCGGGAGCGGCATCTCTGATCTGCGGGCCGCCAGCGTATTGGGGTGAACGAATGTACTGCCCTAATCCCTTGCGCAATTCAATGCGAACGAGTACGTCGGCGGACATCTCTATTGCGGACCCTGCAACTTCTCCGTCCCCCTGCGCATAGTGGACATCGCCAATAGCAAGGCCGCAGCCATCGACGAAGCAGGGCAGCAATACTGTTGTACCGATTCGCATGTATTGGATATCCATATTACCGCCGTTCTCGCGTGGTGGAATAGTTCGCAAACACGCATCCTTTGCGTAGCCGTTCGGTCCGCAGATATCTTCGGGCAGAGCGCCGGCTGGGCTGGGCGGCGGCGCGAAGCCACCTGCTTTCAGCAAAGCCATCTCGCGGTCGCGTATGGCGATAACCTGCTCAGGCCCTGGCAGCACGCCAACGACGCCGGGGAAGGCAGCGTAGGGAATGCGCACACCCGGTAGTGCATCGGACACTGCAAAGTCGCGATTCAGGCGCCAGTTTATGCGCGTGTCTTCGGGAAACAGGTCTCGCAAAAAGCCGATGCCGCCGGCAGACGTCCATGCTGTATCTTCAGGTGCGATATCGAGTATCGTCACAGCCACGACGTCACCGACGTTTGCGCCGGCCAATCCAACGGGTCCGGTTAGAGGGTGGACACGATTCGCATCGATTCTCGTGTCGGTACTCGTTGGATCGAGCTGACCGTCGGCTGCATCTCGAGTGCCGAATAATATAACGTCGCCGGATTCGGCAGACGCGACAAACGGCACATCGGGGTGAAAGCGATTGAAGCACGCAGGATCGTCCGCACAGCTATCGCCAGAGCGCGGCAAGTGAATGTTGGCTGCTGGCAGTTCAACAGATCTCGTTGTTTGGCTTCTATTTTTGGCTTCTTGCGATGGCACTGGTTTGCAAGCGGCCAAAGCCATCGTTGCGACTATTGCGCAACTCACGAAACATGATTGTTGGCAGTCTGTTTGTAGAGTCATCATTGGAGTCACATTCTCGTTTTTAGACCGGGCGTGCCGGGTAATTTGCCGGCGATCAGCCGACAACCAACTCAAAAACTCGAAGTGCGTTGCCACCCATTACTTTGGCCACCTCGTCGTCATTGAGATCGCGGGCCAGCAAATGGCTGGCGATTTTGGGATAGTCGTTATAGTCGTCGACCACCGGATGGATGTTGCCGTCCATGTCCGTGCCGATGGCCACATGATCGATACCCGCAAATTCAATCAAGTTGATAATGTTGTCGATATAGGTTTCGAAATCACCGTTTACCGCGCCGGGAAACGCACCGATGATGCCGCCTGTCTCAATGACTGCTCTTGCGTGACGTGGCGCCATCCAGTTGCGCTTGGGGTTTTCGCGCCATTCAAGCAGGTCGTGCGACGAGATGATCGGCTGTGTAGAAATGGTAGCGGCCTGTACCGTCGCTTCCTCAGATGCGTGCGCCATATCAATCAGCATGTGTAATCGATTCATTTCCCGAACAACTTCTTTACCAATAGCAGAAAGTCCGCCGTGTCGGGCCGGTCCGTTAGCAATGTCGCCCAATCCGTTCTCAGCGACGTGCAGCGGTTGTAAAACGCGAATGCCATCGGCATAGAGTTCCTGCAAGCGTTCCGGTTTTCCTTCCAGGTGATCGGCGCCCTCGCAGTCGTAGACGATCGCCGGTTTATTCGATCGATGCGCATTACGGATATGCTTGGCGCTCAAAGCCTTTACCAAATCGTGTTCCGTAACAATTCTGTCCAACACGGCTTTTTGTCGGCGGTATTCCTGCCAGGATTCGTCTGGCTTCCATTCTCGACCCTCAAACGACTCGCCTGCTTTTCGCGGTGGTCGCAAAATCGGCGCATCCGATACCGTTGCAACAAAGCCGCATGCTAGTTGCCCCGTGTTCATTTCGGCAACTCTGGATGTGACCTTGGCGTCACCAAAGTATTTTCTCGGGTTGACGGAATTTGGGATGTCTTTCAACGCAAACATGCCAGGGTGTGTATGTAAGTCAAATGCAGGTGTGGATGCCAGAATTCGACGCGCGCGTTCGCGGAACTCGAGAACCGTTTCATTCGAATCGACGGCTAGAACAGGTTGTAATATATTTGCAGAAACGATGCTTGCAAATCCCTGTAGAAAGTGACGCCTCTGCATTTTTAGTATTCCTACTTATTTCGTTTGATGATCTCGAAAAATTCAAAGGACATTGCACTTGGGCCCTTCACAAAAAGAATGCGATGTGCGTCAACCTCCGATGTGACGTAACCGTCCGCAAAATCTTTGGGCGCTTGGCTGATTACTTCGTAGCCCCGCTCAAGCAAGAGCGTTTGAATGGCGATGACATCATCGACTTCAATCGAAATATGCGCAATTCCGGCATGCGCGCCAAGAGGATGCAGGGGATATTGTGTGTGTGGTTTGATCGTGCGGGGGCTTGATAACAACTCCAGTCGTTGACCACGAGCATCGCTCAAGAATAATCGTTCGCCACCGCTCGGCAATTCTACCCGTGAAATTACTTTCAACGAGGAAACCGCCGATAAAAACGAGATCATCTCATCGACGTCGTCTACCCAGAGCCCAATGTGGTAAATGCCATTTTTAAAGTCGCCAGCCTTGTCCGGAATCACGACAGTGTGATTGTCGGCGTAGGCTCCGGTGGCTATGAGTGCCAATAGAATGAAGGGCAGGGATCGATTCATATCGCGTTCACTCCTATCATTTGGTTACCGAACGTCCCAGGTCGCTTGATCTAGAATTCGGTTCGTAGGAGTAAACGATCATCGCATAGGCGATCAGCGGACGCTGCAGGCTGGCTATGCCGTAATTTTGTTCAGCTATTCGTTGTTGTTGATATCGACGAAAGCATCGCCGTAAAAGGTCTAGCTATCGGCGTAACCCGCAGATGGCCACAGACACGTTCGGAGAGTCAAGTGATTTTGAAATTGCGGCTGCACAATATTGTGCAGCCGCAATTATTACGTTCCGCCAAATACTAGTTGCCGATGTTTAATTTCTCTTTAGCTTCGGCCTCAAGTTCTTCTTTGGTCTTTTCGGCATCTTCGACCATTTCATCTATCTTATTGGAGCCTGCTTCCTTGGCATCTTCTACCATTTCTTCGCCAGCCGCCATCGCATCGTCAGCGAGTTCTCCGGCCCCTTCCAAGGCATCGCTGCCAGCTGCCGCGACGTCGTCAGCGACTTTTCCAGCTTCGTCGGCGACCGCGTCCATTGTGTCTGCGGCAGCGTCCTTGGCATCGGACATTGTGTCTTCGCTTTTGCTACATGCGCCAAGCGCTGAAAGCATGACTGCCGCCAGCAAAAACTTAAAATATTTACTCATTAGTGTTGTCTCCCAGTTATTTATGCGAACACGCGACCGCGGACGATTAAATTCGCCGGAGGTGAACGCGAACGACCCTTTTGCAGTAATTTCTACCCCAAATTCTGTTGCCACGCGCAAACCTGTAGTTATCGTATATAGCCGTAGATTGGCCTATTGACTGCGCGGACGTTGGCTAACATAGCGTTAGCCGCTGGGATTCGCAATTCAAATATCGCTCGCGCCGGTTAATTCGCGCTTAGTTCGACGTCGATGCGTGAAAAAACACGTAAAAACAATCAGCTATGGCAATATAGTTCTATTGGAAACTGTCGCCATTAGCAGACATCGACCAGCATATGACTCGGGTAATGGTTCACATATCGCACAATGCCGCTTTATGAAATTTGCAGCCGATTTGACCTCAACGGTACATTAGTCAAATAACGACAATAAAACTCACCAAGCACTCACTGTTTTCGCTAGTCCGATTCCTGTCTGCAGATCGTCACCTGCGGTCGCCGACATGCCGGAAATTGGCATCACGCAAATACTAGCGCTCGATCGGTAGGAACAATTAGTGAGCGCGAGCGCTAATGAACATGTGCCCAAGTGACGGATTCAATCTCAACGGACCCAGCCACAATGAATTTTGATGTATTTTTTCTATTTCTAAATGCGACGATTACCGTTCTTGTTGCTGTTGGCATCGTGCTGCGGATTTTGCGCAAGGAGTATCTTCCCGTCATTAAAAAACACGAGCAGGATGGATCTGATGTAGTCGACGGGCAATAGATGTGGCTATTACTGTTTTTATTGTTGCGCTGACGGTCTACGCTATCGTCGGTGCATTTGTTGCACGCAGAGTTAGAAGTAGCGCGGATTTTTTCGTGATGGATGAGCGTGCGCCAACGATTTTGATCGTTGGCACATTGGCGGCTACGTATCTTAGCGCCGTTACATTACTTGGAATTGCTGGCATCTCATACACCGAGGGGCCACTGGTAATCGCTGCGACAGGATCGTTTGGTTCGTGGATCGGTATCATGCTTGCGGTTTTGTACGTTGGTCGGAAGCTCAAGGGTCTTGGTTGCAGAACAATGCCGGACTTCTTCCGCAATCGCTTTCAAAGTAAGGCGGTGACGACCCTCGCGACGCTGATAATGATTATTGGGCTGCTTGGCTACGGTGTAATCCAACTGATTGGTGCAGGACTGGTATTGGAGGAAATCACCGGTATTTCGTTTCCAATCATTATCGTCGCATTCGTCATTGCACTAATGGTGTTTTCCGCGCTCGGTGGTATGTACGGCGTTGTCGTCACCGATACGCTGATGTTTTTTACGATGCTTGCCGTCGCGGCTGTAATTGCACCATTTATTATTTCAAAAGCAGGCTTCGCCGACATGAAAGCGCTCGGCGATTCGATGCCAGGTTATTGGAGTTTGGCCGGAGCACAGGGACGGGCAATGTCGTTCACGGTATCGCAGTTTCTTGTTTGGGTTATTTTCATGACCTGTTCGCCTGCCATGGTGTCGCGCGTATTTCCCGCCAAGAACGATTTCGTCATTCTAAAGGCAGCCGGAATCGGTGTCTTTTTGGCCGCTGCCATGCAGATTCCAATTTTTCTCGCTGCGAGCGCGATGCAGGTCATTGAGCCCGGCATTGAACAGGCTGACCGAGTAATGCTCATCGCTTTTATTGAACATGTACCCGGCGTAATGGGCGGTATCGGTCTTGCGGCGCTGATGGCGGCGATTATGTCGACAGCCTCAACGTTGTTTGTGTTAGCCGGCTTCGGCCTGTCGCATGATTTGTACGAAAATCTGAAGAAAGACAGCCTCTCTGAACGCGACAAGATGCGTGTTAGCCGTATTGCTCAAATCGTAATTGGGGTGGTTGTCGCAATCATTGCTATCGCACAGCCAGCAGGTATTTATTGGATTTCGATTTATGCTGCGGCGATTTTTGGCGTTGGCTGGCTACCAACGGTTGTCGCGGGTCTCGAGTGGCGACGTATGAATCACAAAGCGGCGTTGGCCAGCATGATTGTGGGCGTTTCGGTTTTTGTTTTGTTTACTGAACTCACACGTCTGTCGTATATCACACTGCCCGCATACGCGACGCCTCTGATCATTGCATTTTCATCGGCGATAGTTGCGCTAATTGTAGTTGCTTTGGTCACGACTCCGTTGGCCGCTGAAGCGGAGTACTTCGAGAAAATTCGTAATGCGAGTTCGTCAGCCAAAACGATTTCCGGGATTCTAATTAAAGCCAACGGGTTGCAAGAACTGAAACGTCAGTACCGACAGGTGCAGTGGATCATGGGCGTTGTCGTAGTGTTGGCGTTGAGTGTGTTTGGGCTGCTTGCGGTCAAGTTGGCTTTCTGACGGGCACCAGAGGAGCCTTCAACGAGATTTGGAGGATTCGTTGCGGTTGGTATTTGGATGATCCTGACCCAGAGTCCACTCGTGCATGGAGCAACGACGAAACTGATGGCGACGAGAGGGAGCGACGGCAGACGGCCGCACCTGATGCGTGCGACGCTCGGAGAATGAAAGAGTAAGGCTATGATTTGCCAAGTGACTAATGGTCCTCCGAACGATTACCGATTGGACATATTGTGGTTGCTGATTATCTTTCGGAACCAGTAAAGTCGACTAGTAACGGAAAATCGCGGTCGGCGCCGTGCCAAATGTTTTTCAATGACTCCGTACTTTCTTTGATACTTGCTTCGTCGCCAATTACCGTGCTGGACCGCAGCAAGCCAATTAACGCGTTGCTGCGCAGTTGACTTCGAGAGAGTTGATCGATAAAAACTTCAGATGCTTCTTTCGCGTTTCCGAGATTCAATAAGAGTTCGGCAAGAAATTCACTAGATGGTTTGGATATTCGCGGTGGACCGTATCGAAAAGCTGTGCTCGATTGAATTCTTGCGGCTCTGCGAGCGAGGGCAATTGCGTTTTCCGAATCGCCGTCGTTGAGCGCAATCAAGCTTCGAATTTGAAGTTTGAGAATATCTACTTCTTGTTCAGATAGTATGATTTCTGGGTTCGCATTGGTGCCCCCTTTGCTAATTTCTGCAAGGTGGGAGCGCGCCTCGCCGGTGTTGCCCAACTTTGCGGCGGCATACGCCTGTGCAAAGGCATAGTGAGGCGCGGTAACGTCAACCCCATCGGGCGTGAGCCATTCGTCGGCTTCCGCCCAAAGTTCCGTGTCGATCAAGTAACGCGCATACATAGCACCGTAGTATTCTGGTTCGCGGGGTAGTGGATTGCTGTCGATGCGATTTCGCGCCCAAAGCAGCATTTTTCTTGCGTCGTCTAGCCGGCCCTGTTGTAGACGACCGTAGTGAAGCCAATAGCGGTGATGCCAGGCTTCACGGCTTCTCGCTCCCTCACCGCTGGTCTTTGCAGATTCCACTTTCAGTGCGGTGGTATTTGCCGCTGTCATGTCATCCCAATATCCTAATGCCACGTAGATGTGAGACGTCATGTGTTGAGCGTGAGCTGCATCAACGGCGATTTTCTCATACGCTCGAGCCATAGGCAGCCCTAGAATTGCGTGCACGGGATCATCGTATGAGTGGATTAGGTAATGCGCTGCCCCGGGGTGCGTTCGATTTGCATCCCATACTGGCGTGATTACGGCCGCAGCTCGCATATAACTGGCGTACTCACGGTTGGCGCTGCCGACACCGAGAATTGAAAGGCCGTAGAACGCTCTGGCTTCAAGGTCATCAGGGTAGGACAAGTGCACCTGCTTCATTGCGTCACGATAGTGGACATCGCGTTCGAGCTTTCCTAGGTTGGCTGTTGCCTCGGTCATACCGAATAGGATTTCCAACGCATGCACGTAGTCTTTTTCGCGCTGGGTTGGTATTTTTGCCGCCTCGTCACTAGTCGTGCGTCCCAGCCTGCGAAGAACATCTTGCGCCGCAGGTTGATCTTGAACTCGCCATAGCGAGTGGTGGTAGGTCATCGCCTCGCCCCAATAGGCCATGGTAAAATTGGGGTCGATCATTTGTGCTTTCTTGAATGCCGTTCTAGCTGGGGCGTACTCAAAACTATGCAGATACAAAATGCCCTTGACGAAATCAGCTTGCGCTGCTTTTGCGCCAGAGTTTGGGAAGTCGACGCTACCGAGCGTTGGTGCTTGAGCCAGCGAAACTGTATTCCAAGATATTGTGGCGAGCGACAGTACGAGAGCGATGTAGAATCTATACCGAGAATAGTGCATCACAGAACCTCAGCTGGCCGGAGGTCGAAGTCTACAACGAAACTCAGAGTGCGGCGATATAGTGGGGAAATGCAACTAGCTAGAACCTCGGCAGCTTCTCCTTTTACGCGTTTCCGAATTCCAGAGTATCAAGTACCATGTGCTATGTCTGGCAGCAAACTGTGATAGGGAATGATGGCGTAAATGTACGGTAGTAATGACAAGGTCAGTGTTTTATTTGTGTGTATGGGCAACATCTGCAGGTCGCCGACGGCGGAGGGTGTGTTTCGAAAGCACGTTGCTGATGCCGGGCTGTCCGACTTAATTCATATCGATTCTGCAGGCACGCATGCCTACCACAGTGGTGAGCCTGCTGACCGGCGCGCGCAATCAGCAGCAGAGCGTCGAGGCTTCTCATTATCTGAGATTCGCGCACGTCGGGTTGCAGAGGATGACTACACAATGTTCGAATATATCGTTGCAATGGACGAGCACAATCTGATGCAACTTCGGGAACGAGCCGCGGATGACGCAACAAGCGACATCCGATTGTTTCTCGAGTTTTCGGATAGTCACGAGACCGAAGTGCCGGACCCTTACTACGGTGGATCCGCAGGATTCGAAAGAGTGCTCGATTTAGTCGAAGATGCGTCGCGCGGACTCTTGGAATTTATTCGCCGAAATAACGCTTTGCAATAGAAACGGTGCGCCTAAACAATAGACGCACCGCGCTGTTTTACACTTCCGTAGGTTTGTTATCCTGATCTACACTTTCAGTTTTCTTCACTGGCGCATCGTCCGCTTCCCAGGGAAGTAGTCGCGCTTTCGGTGCAGCATCAGGTTGTTTGTCGGCGTTGCTTGGCGACGGCCTTTCCTCGGTCTTAGTCGCGCCATTGCCATTATCGGAGGAATCGATCGGTGGCTGTTTTGATTCGGCCGCCGCTGGTTGCTTTTCGACAACGGCTAATGACTCTGCCTTAATTACCGCGGGCGGTTCGGCGATGTTGAGCTGTGGCAATTCGGGCTGTGTATCGTCATATTCCGGTTTGGGTTTCCTCGGCGCTTTGTCCGCAGAAGCTTTTCGCGTAAGCGCTTTTGCATTTTCGCGGTCGGCGTAATCGTTATTCGACTTCGCTTCACTTCTCACTTTGGGTTTTGCTGCTGGTTTTTCCGCGACCGATTCTGGCGCAGTTTTGTTCGCTTCAGCAGGTGCGGGACTAGGCGCGCTGTCGTGCACTGCCTCCGTTTTCTTTTCCGCGCTATCAATTACGGGTGGCGGTTTCGAAGTAGACGTTTCCTCACTAGCCGTGATTGATGTGCTCTCGCTGCTAGTCTTGTCGTCACCCTTCTTAGTTTGACGTTGTTGCGGTTGGCGAGGCTTGCGTGCAGATTCTTTCGGCTTGCTTTTTTCTGCATTTGCGACTTCTGCGACTGCAGCGACAGTAACCGGTGTTGCGGTAGTTTTCACACTGTCGGTGACGTTATTATCAATCTGCTCATTCTGCGGCGTTTCATCGTTGGTCTTGCTTTCGGCATTTTGAGCGTTATTGGCATTCGCTTCCGAATTCTCATTCGGACGTCGACGCCGTCGACCGCCACGACTACGACGCTTACTGCTCGTCTTACGCCCTTCATTACGACCGTCGTCCCGCTCTGTTGCCGGCGACTTGCTGCTTTTGTCCGCCTCGGCGGCTTGTTGGCCTGTGGCCGATTTATTATCGGCCTTGTTATCCTTTCTTTCCGATGTCGGTTTTTTGGTACGTTTTTTTGCAGATTGTTTTTTGCGTGCGTTGCCGCGATTTTCACTGCCACGTTGTTCGTTTTGCCGTTGCGAATCGCTGCGGCTCCTCGATCGCTGGCTGCCGCGCCGTCTGCTGTCGTTTCGACTGCCGGATTTCTTATTTGATCGGCGCTTGTTGCGTTGTTGCGGTTTCGGATTGCTTGAAAATAGCCCCTTAATTCGGTCCCAAAAACTTGGACCTTTCTTGACGCTGGGTTTTTTCCGGGCCGGTGCCTGTGTTGACGGGTTAACCGTTGCAATCGCGGCGACTTCGGTAGGTTTCTTACCTTGTACGACTTCGGGAATGATTTGTTCTTCTTCGTCGATAAGCGTGTAGCTATTGCCAGTGTTTTCGGCAAGTTCCACCTGGTCGTCTCGAACGCGTCGAATTTGGTAATGCGGTGTTTCCAGCGTCGAATTTGCGACGAGAATAACCTGCGTGTCATTTTTGTCTTCCAGGCTCTGTACCCAATCGCGCTTCTCGTTGAGCAAATAGGTCGCTACTTCTACGGGCAATTGTGCGATGACTTTCGCCGTACGTTCCTTGCGTGCCTCTTCGCCGATGATACGCAGTATCGCAAGCGCAAGAGACTCTACACTTCTAATATTGCCAATGCCGGAGCAACGCGGACAGGTAAGATAACTGGATTCGCCAAGGGAAGGGCGCAGACGTTGCCGCGACATCTCCAACAGTCCAAATCTGGAAATCTTGCCGATTTGTACGCGTGCACGATCCTGTCGAACGGCTTCACGTAGGCGATTCTCGACTTCACGTTGATTCTTTTGCGGGCCCATGTCGATAAAGTCGATGACAATCAAACCGCCGAGATCGCGTAGCCGCAATTGGCGCCCAATTTCGTCCGCGGATTCAAGATTGGTATTGAAAGCTGTTGCCTCGATATCACCGCCCTTGGTTGCGCGCGCGGAGTTGATATCAATGGAAACCAACGCTTCTGTATGGTCAATCACCAAGCTGCCGCCGGATGGAAGATTTACGTTGTGGGCAAATGCAGACTCTATTTGCGATTCGATCTGATAGCGCGTGAATAGCGGAACGGAATCGGTGTAGTGCTTTAGTTTCTTGAGGTTATGCGGCATCACTTGCTCGATAAACTCAACGGCTTCTTTGTGCGCGTCTTTGCTATCGATAAGTATCTCACCTATCTCGTTAGTAAGATGGTCGCGTAGTGCTCGAACGACAGCATTGCTTTCACGATAAATTAGGAACGGCGAAGGTCGTTCAACGACAACTTTCAATATCGCTTGCCAAATCGCCAGCAAATTATTCAGGTCCCATTCCAACTCTTCGGCACTGCGATCAATGCCGGCGGTGCGCAATATCACCGACATGCCGTCTGGAATCTCCACTTCGCGCAACGAATCTCTCGCCAGATCGCGATCTTCACCGACGATTCGGCGCGACACACCGCCGGACCGAGCTTTGTTGGGTTTTAAGACGATGAACCGACCAGCGAGACTGACATAGGTGGTTAGCGCGGCACCTTTGTTGCCACGTTCTTCCTTGTCAATTTGCACGACGATATCCTGACCTTCTTTCAGGACTTCTTTTATGCTTGGCTTGCCAGACTTAACATTTTTGACGAAATATTCGTCGGAAATTTCTTTTAACGGTAGAAAACCGTGGCGCTCAGCACCATAGTCGACAAAGGCAGCCTCGAGGCTGGGCTCGATGCGAGTGATTTTGCCTTTGTATATGTTGGCCTTTTTACGTTCGCCGGACGGTAGCTCTATATTGAGGTCGTATAGGCGCTGGCCATCGACCATCGCCACTCGCAACTCTTCTTCTTGAGTCGCGTTGATTAACATTCTTTTCATGTTGCCCTACTTGATTATTTTTTTGGGGCAGCAAACTGGGATGGCGCTGAATGGCCGAAGGGACAAGGCAGGGGAATAGATGTTGAAGCGATTGGCGGCGGGCGCTGTCGCTTACATTCGATGTTTTTGGACGGCGCAACTCTGAGATGATTATCCAGAGCTGTGCCAACAGAAAACTGATCATTATTACCCTGCGGCATTGCCGCTTTGGCGCTCGCCGGTTGTCCGTGCTCGCTGCCGTGGTATCTGGTCTCGTGCATCGAGGCCAGAAATGAATTAAATTTGCGCCAGAAATCAGAAGGAATTGCGGAGAATTGCTATACCGGATCCGGCGAAACGTCGCATGCAGGGTCAAACGGTTGTCCCATAAGCCCTACGGGGACCTAATATAACACAGCACCACGATTCAGCAATATGAAGTTGATTCATATTGTCAAATATTGATAGTTCTCATAATTCCTTGAAATTTAAGCATTTTGGTCAATCTCATGTCCTCCAGCCCCAATCAGCCCGATGGTCTCGATCATCGTCAAGTACAAAAAGTCAGTATTGACGACGAGCAGGCTGGCCAGCGTATCGACAATTTCTTGCGCCGGCAGCTGCCGGGGGTGCCGAGAAGCCGCATTTATCGAATTTTGCGCAAGGGTGAGGTTCGCGTGAACGGTGGCCGGGTGCGCGCCGAATACAAATTGCAGCTTGGCGATGAAGTTAGGGTTCCGCCAGCGCGAGTGCGCACAGACAGCGATGAGCCCGCGCCTGCTGCAGTTCGCAATATCACCGATAAGATACTGTTTGAAGATAAATCGATTCTCGTGGTCGACAAACCAAGCGGGATTGCGGTGCACGGCGGCAGCGGTGTGAGCCATGGCGTGGTCGAGTTACTACGCCACGCTCGTCCCGAAATACGCGATCTCACCTTAGTGCATCGGCTCGATCGGGGAACATCGGGCTGCCTGGTACTTGCAAAAAAGCGCAGCGCATTACGCATGCTGCATGAAAAATTTCGTGACGGCGTAGTGGAGAAAAATTATTTGGCGCTGTCTGCAGGTGATTGGCAGTTTGGCGAATTCGTAATCGACCAGCCATTATACGTCGGGCATCGCAGGAGTGGAGAGCGCCACGTAGTTATAAGAAAAGATGGCAAACCGGCACAAACGCAAGTCACATTGTCGCGAACATTTGGAATTTATAGTTTGCTTCAATGCCAACCCAAAACCGGGCGCACCCACCAAATTCGGGTGCATCTACAGTCGTTGGAATTTCCGATCGTTGGTGATGAGCGTTACGGCGACCCGCAGGTCAATGCTACGGCGCGCGCCCAGGGTCTAAAACGCATGTTTTTGCACGCACAGTCGATCGCATTCCCCGATGACAATGGCAACGAATTGCATTTCACTTCGCAGTTGGCCGGCGATTTACAAAAATTCTTAGAAAAGGGTATTGATCGCGTTCGAAAACGTAAGGGCTAGGCCGGAAATTGTGTGCGTAGCCGGAATTGTCGGAAAATCCGCTAATCGTGGCGAGGGCGGCGTGTTCGATCGTGTGAGATAACATAGCGAGGACTACGTTTCGAGCAGCGTTGGGCTAGGGCAGCAGGCAGTCCAGTTCTCGCAAAGTTGCGGCTAACCAGATCATTGGAAGTCCAATGAGAGCAGTCGGGTCATCCGTAGTAACTGAATCAAATAGAACAAATCCCGCGCCTTCTATTTTGAAACTCCCGGCGCAATCGTAGGGTTTGTCGTGCTTGAGGTACGCGTCGGCCAGACGACGGTCGAAATTTCTGAAGCGGACGAGGGTTTTGTCGATGTGTTCGTAGCGACGCCGGCCCACAGGGTCCAACACGCAAACGGCCGTCAGGAATGTCATCGATTTGCCGGATGCCGCTAGCAATTGCTCAACGGCTTTTTGATGGTCGCCCGGTTTGCCGACGACGTGGCCATCGACCACTGCAACTTGATCCGCACCAATGATTACCGCGTGTCTGTTGCCACCGGCGACGGTTTCCGCTTTTTTTCTGGCCAAACGCCGCGCTAAATCGCTGCTATCTGCGGAATCCTCAACGCTTTCGTCGACGGCCGGCGATACGGTTTGGTATTCATTTAGAAAACGATCCAGCAAATCGCGCCGGTAACGCGAAGACGACGCCAAAATTATCGCTGGGCTGGACGGATTTTGCATATGGAATCAATGTCTTGGAGCCGGCCGCGTAGTGTAACCGCTTTCTAGCTGTGGAGCAGTCTTGAATTGCTCGCCAAAGCTACCAGGTGCTCTGCCCAATCCAGCCATAAGTCTTTGACAGAGCAAAGAATCATCCTTATCATGCGCGCCCCATGGCCGTTCCGATGCATCAACGGGTATTACCGCGAGAATCTTCTAAAATCGGCCAATTGGTTGATTTAACAGGGAAAGTTGGAGATTTTGAGCGACTTTCTGAGATGATTGAGGGCGATCTTGCGCTAATTGACACTGCAAATTACGCAGTTCAATGGCGGCAGGCCATTGTAAACATTAGACTTCGCTTTGGCTGGAATGAGGAACGACCAGGAATACCGACCGTTGAGGGCGCGGTAGCGGGAAAGGTTTCTACGGTTTGTCAGCGCTGTCTTGAGCCTTTTGAATTACCGTTGACAACGCAGTTGAAACTGATGCTGCCAAATTCTGGCAGCTCTGTTGCGGAATGCGATGGGTACGAAATTTGGGAGTTTGAGCAGGATACTGTCAGTCCAGCCGAAATCGCCGAAGAAGCGTTGATCATGGCAATGCCATTATCGCCCATGCACGATGTCGGCGTTGGCTGTGGGCCTGTGCTGACTGAATTGCCAGCGGAGGGAGATCGTAGTAAGCCTTTTGCGGACCTGAGGTCCCTCATGGCGCAGGCTAAAGATTGATATTGAATTTGTGAATTGATGATGACCAGGCGGTCATCGTTTTGGAGAAAAACATGGCTGTTCAAAAAAGTCGCAAGACACCTTCTCGACGTGGCATGCGTCGTTCGCATGACAAAGTCGGTGGTCCGTCATTGTCCGTCGATCCGACCACAGGCGAAACGCACTTGCGGCATCGCGTAACACCCGATGGTTTCTATCGTGGCAATCAGATTGTCGCGCAGCCCGAAGAAATCGACGAAGAGTAACAACTTCGCGCCGCAACACGGTTAGCGAGGCTAAGATCGCACCGTTGTTCGGATTCGTTTGTGGGGAAACACTCGGTAATTTCTCTTGACGCTATGAGCGGCGATCTCGGCCCTGAGATTGTCGTGCGTGCTGCGCTCGCGTCATTACAAAAGTATCCGTCGCTAGAATTGGTGTTGGTTGGTGATGAGGTCGAATTGCAAGAACTGGTCACACGCATAGTCGATGACAGCAATCGCCTGCATATCAAACCAAGTAGCGAAGTCGTCGGCATGTCGGAATCACCGGCCGATGCGGTACGAAAGAAAAAAGATTCATCGATGCGCGTCGCCATCGATTTGGTCAAGAGCGGCGAAGCCCAGGCGTGCATTAGTGCCGGCAATACCGGCGCGCTGATGGCAACCAGCAAATTCGTGCTGAAGATGCTGCCCGGTATCGACAGACCAGCAATTCTTGCCGAGCTGCCGTCGATTGGCGGCACGGTGCACATGCTGGATCTGGGTGCGAATACGCATTGTAGCGCTGCACAGTTATTTCAATTTGCTGTCATGGGCTCAATAGTGACTGGCGATGTGCGCAATATCGGCCGACCGCGGTTAGCGCTGTTAAATATCGGTGTGGAGGACACGAAAGGGCATGAAACGGTGCGGGATGCAGCGGCTCTCCTCAACGCTAGCGGTCTAAATTACATTGGCTTCATTGAGGGCAGCGAGATCTTCTCAGGTAAGGCTGACGTTGTTGTAACCGACGGCTTTACCGGAAACGTCGCGCTTAAGACCATGGAGGGAACGGTCGGCTTGGCCCGCCATTATCTGCGCGAGGCGTTTACCCGCAATTGGTACGCAAAATTGGCAGCGATGTTGACAGCTCCGGTGCTAAAAAATCTGGCTTTGCAAATGGATTCTCGCAACTATAATGGTGCGTCGCTGGTAGGATTGAATGGCATAGTAATAAAAAGCCACGGCGGAGCGGACTCGTACGCGTTTCAACATGCCATAGAGACTGCCCTCGTTGAGGTCGAAAATCAGGTGCCGGAACAAATCGGCAATTTGCTACAACAGGAAGCTGCATGACATATTCGCGCATCGTAGGTACAGGCCGCCATCTTCCGGAACGCATCATGACCAATGCGGATCTGGAAAAGATTGTGGAAACCAGCGATGAGTGGATTCGAACACGTACCGGCGTTGAGCGGCGACACGTTGCCGGCGAAGACGACACGACATCCGATTTATGTGTCGCTGCCGCTAAAAAAGCGATGGCTGCGGCGCAAGTGTCAGTGGAAGACATCGACCTGATCGTCATTGGCACGACTACGCCAGATCTGATTTTTCCAAATATTGCGACGCTGGTGCAGGAGAAGATGGGTATCCACGGTTGCCCGGCATTCAGTATCGAAGCGGCATGCACTGGTTTTATATATGCGCTAACGACGGCGGATAAATTTATCACCACGGGTACCTCAAAATGCGCGCTCGTGATTGGTGCGGAAGTAATCACGAAGTTAGTGGATTGGTCGGATAGAACGACCTGTGTTTTATTCGGCGATGGGGCGGGCGCGGTGATTCTGCAACCAGCGGAAGAACAGGGCATTATATCCTGCCATCTGGGTGCAGACGGCCAATACCGAGATTTGCTTTACTATCCTGTCGGTGCGGGCAGCCAACTCGAAAAAGCGGGCATCGTAGAAGAAGCGAAAATACTAATGAAGGGCAATGAAGTATTTAAAGTTGCCGTCAAAACATTAGGTGGTGTCGCTACTGAAGCGCTGGAAGCGAATGGGATCAGCAAAGATGAATTGGACTGGTTGATTCCGCATCAAGCGAATTTACGTATCATTCAAGCGACAGCAAAACGCCTAGGCATGCCACTGGAAAAAGTAATTCTGACTGTACAAGATCACGGTAATACGTCTGCTGCGTCTGTACCGATGGCGCTGGATGTCGGCGTGCGTGATGGCCGAATAAAACGTGGACAACTATTGCTCTTAGAAGCATTCGGCGGTGGATTCACCTGGGGCGCGGTATTGCTGCGCTACTGAACGCTAAAGAATAGAACGATTTCCCTTCGCTTTGCGCTGGCTCTTCGTACGCCGTTTCATTCGCTGATGCAATTTTTGCCGCTTCCTGTCAATTCGATCTCTTCTTACCGCTGCATCGTGACCGGTGCTGAATCGACTATCGTAGCCTTCGCGATATTCGCAAAAGTCGTCATAAGCTTCGCGGACATGTTGCAGCTCACGTACGACTAATTCGATCATGATCACATCGTCAAGATAACCGATAACCGGAATATGGTCGGGGACAATGTCTTCCGGGTCACCAAAGTAAACAAACGTTGCCAGTAACCGTTCGCGATCACCGTTTGGCAACTGCCACTCATCGTCTTTGAGCATCCGAATCATTGATTCAAGTTGCGGAATTCTCTGCGCAACAAAATCGGGCAGCGGGCCCTGGTTCTTAATTTCGGCCAAAACGTCGCCGATTGCTTCAACAATTTCAGCTTCGTCAGCATCGCGTACCGTTTCACGGGATTTTCGTAGCGCACTGCGAAAAAATCGTAAGTCACGATCGGTGAGTTCTAAGGAAAATCTCATACCCATTGTATGGTTCCGTTGGCGCCAGACGTGCAAGGCTACCGACCCATATGTAGCCGGTCAACGTAGCGACCCTTTACGACGTCTGAAGCTGTGCTCGACCCAAAGCGCCTAATCTATGAAATAATGCTGAATTGTCCGGCATTGCCGGTGTTTCGCTAAATATTGAATCTGCATGAATATGCGACCTAAACTCGTCATCGGAAACAAAAACTATTCATCCTGGTCGCTACGCTCCTGGTTATTGCTCGCTGAGTCCGGAATCGACTTCGACGAAGTCAGGCTGGCATTAGATACCGAGGATTTCGCGGCCGAAATCGACCAACATAGCCCGGCCGGTCGTGTGCCCGTATTAGAACTCGATGGCGAGAAAATCTGGGATTCGCTGGCGATTGCGGAAACTGTCGCCGAACGCTGGCCAGAGAAAAATTTGTGGCCCACCGATGCCAAGTTGCGCGCCCGTGCTCGCAGTTTGGCGGCAGAAATGCATTCTGGTTTTTTTGCGTTGCGTGATGCAATGCCTATGAACTGCCGCGCTATGGGACGTAAAGTGGCATTGCCGCAGGCATTGACGGACGATATTGATCGGGTATTTGACATTTGGTCGGCGTGTCAGAAAGCGCAATCGACCGACGGTGATTGGCTATTTGGTCGATTTGGTATAGTGGATACGATGTATGCGCCGGTGGTTTTACGATTCAGAACCTACGGGATTAACCTGCCGGAATCGGCAAGTAGATACCCGCAACGATTGTTGCAAAGTGAAAAACTGCAGAACTGGCTCGCCGATGCGGAGTCTGAACTAGAAGTTATCGAACACGATGAAGTTGGCAGATGAGAAAAATTGAATCACTATTTTCCTGTGCGGCGATGTGTGCCGTTTTCATGCCATTGGCTAGCGCGGAAGTTTACGAATTGCCGCCACCCGGCAACGATGTCATTGGATCGTCGATGGTCGTTCCGGCTCGCAGCGCGGACACATTATTGGATATTGCCAGACGTCACGGATTGGGCTACGAAGATATTGTTCGCGCAAATCCAACGGTCGATACTTGGTTGCCTGGTGAAGGTACTGATGTCGTGCTACCAACCCGGTTTGTGCTGCCAGCAGGGCCGCGACGTGGTGTTATATTAAATCTTGCAGAATATCGTCTGTATTACTTTCCAGAACCGAAAGCCGGCGAAGCCGCGGTTGTCATGACCTATCCAATCAGCATTGGCCGCATGGATTGGGAGACACCGCTGGGCAAAACCACCGTCATATCCAAGGTAACGAATCCCGCTTGGTACCCAACTGCGTCTATTCGAGCGGAGCATGCAGCCGATGGCAACCCGCTGCCGCGTATTGTTCCAGCGGGGCCAAAAAATCCACTCGGCAAACATGCAATGCGACTGGGTTTGCCGGGGTATTTGATTCACGGCACCAATCGACCGGCTGGCGTGGGCATGCGTGTGACACATGGTTGTGTCCGCATGTACCCGGAAGATATTGATTATTTATTTGGACAGGTGGCTGTCAATACATCGGTACGCATAGTCAACGAACCCATTAAGTTGGGTTGGGATGGCGATTTGTTGGTGATGGAAGTTCACCGGACGCTTGAGGTTGTGGCGAAAAACGACGCCGATACGGATATCGATACTGCAACACAAACGGATGATTCGATTATTGTTGATGTCGATGTTGAGGGTAGTGATGCGACGCCGGTGCAATCGATCGTCGAGGCGACACTACGTGACCCACTGACGGTGCTAACGGAGCAGTTTGTTACGGTGACCGAGCAGCGAGCGGGCGAGATCGATTGGGATCTTGCGGAGATGCAACTTGCCAAGGCAAATGGATTACCGGCACTCGTGGGACGCGCCATAAAAAACGCCGCGACAAGCGCGGCGTCCGAGTAACCTTCAAGCAGGTCTGATTATTTAGACGTTGCTTTCTGGAACATTCTTTCCATGCGATCGCGGTTTGCATCACAACATGCTTGTGATTCCGTCGCTGCTGACAAAGCTTGATCTGCTGTGCTCTGCGCACTTGATGCTGCCTGACCCGCACGATCCGCAGATGCGCGTGCTGCTTCAGCGGCAGATTTTGCTGCTGCGGCATCACGTGCTGCATTGTTAGCGGTTTCGGTGGCGGCATCGAGCTGTGCCTGACTGACGCAACCAGAGGCGGCGCCTAGGACGAGCACGATTGCACTCACTTTCAGTAAATTCTTAATCATTATCCAAATTTCCTCTGTTGGGATAAAACTGCAGGCGCATTATTTCCTAATATGCTGCCATCTTCAATGTAAACGTTGATTTTATTGGGCATTGTCGTAGTTCAGCGACAAGACGGTGAAGCGGTTACGATTTTTGTGGCGATATTCTGTCTTGCCGCAGGTTTTAATGGTCTGCTGCCAGGGTTTCCTTAAGCGGAGCCGAATGCTTTGCAGATCCGGCTTCGCATGCTTCCGATTGATGTTTACCGTGTCGTCATGCTTGCGGTGTTTTTGTATCGGTTGACGGTCAAAAAAAACTACTGTATATATTCACATACTGTTTATCTATACAGGTTCAATACCATGGCCCAACTGACCCCAAGACAATCTCAAATTCTCCAAATGATTCAGGACTTTATCGCTGAATTTGGCATGCCGCCAACGCGTGCCGAGATTGCCAGAGAGCTGGGTTTTAAGTCGGCAAATGCCGCAGAGGATCATTTGCGCGCGTTGCAGCGCAAAGGTGTGCTGGAGCTTATGCCAGGCGCATCGCGCGGTATTCAACTGAAGGATTCGTTGCGCGATCAACTCGGGTTACCACTGGTTGGGCGGGTTGCTGCGGGCAGTCCTATTTTGGCTGAAGAACATATTGAGACGCATTACAAAATTGATGCGGCGTTATTCAATCCGAAACCACATTATTTGTTACGAGTACAAGGCATGAGTATGAAGAATGCGGGCATTCTTGATGGCGATCTTGTTGCGGTACATCGCACACCAGAGGTTCGTAGTCGGCAAATTGTCGTAGCGAGAGTCGAAGATGAAGTGACTGTTAAGCGTTATCGCCAAGATGGTTCGATGGTTTGGCTGTTGCCGGAGAACGAAGAATTTGAACCGATTAAGGTTGACCTGACGGAGCAGACGATGGTCATTGAGGGGGTTGTGGTTGGCGTTATTCGTGATGGTTTGCCATTGCACTAGGTGAATTTGTAAAGGCTAGCCGTGAAAGCAGACCGTGAATGAGGCACTTCATCAATTATTGAAAAACCCGCGAATCTGGCGAGGGCAAGTACAGCATGAATCTTCCGCTTGGCAAGGTATTGCCAGCGGGTACCCCAGGCTAGACCGCCACCTACCCGGTGGCGGCTGGCCGCAACATGCGCTGACAGAAATTCTCTTGGAGCAATATGGCACTGGCGAACTAAAGCTATTGATGCCGGCTTTGGCGCGTTTAAGTCAAGCTGAGCGCGAGAATGGTAGTGCCAGCAATGACAGGGAGTTTATTGATGCAGCAAAGGCTGGTTGGATTGCTTGGATAGCGCCGCCTTTCGAACCCTATCCGCCTGCCTTGCTGCAATGGGGCATTAACCTTTCACATGTCCTCATTGTACGGCCGAAGGAAGCCGGTGAAACACTGTGGGCTGCAGAGCAGGCACTGTCATCGGGTAATTGTGCTGCGGTTCTTTTATGGCCAGAAATTTTGGATGATGCAGCGAGCCGCCGATTACAGTTGGCGGCTGAAAAAGGCCAAAGTTGGGCCATTGCTTTTCGTTCTCTGCGGGCGTTATCACAACCATCTGCTGCCGCGTTACGCATAAAAATAACAACAGGCAATCAGGGTACTGATCTTGGTATTTTGAAAAGCCGGGGTGGAAGGCCTGTTGTTATACATGATTACGCAGGAAGCTAGTTCATGCCTTCCGCTAATAAATCGCCCACAATTGTGCGGCGAAGCAGTACCACTCCCTCTGCAACACAGCAATCTTTAGCGCTTGAATTACCAGAAGCAAAAACAGCCGTAGCTGTTGAGTGTTTATGGCTTTGTATTCATCTGCCAGCATTGCCGTTAGAAGCCATCAGCCAGGCTACCGACGATAAGGCATGGGCGATCTTCGAAGAACAGGAAGGTATTCGAAAAGTACTGATGGCAAATAGCTTAGCGATGGCGGCAGGCATCGTTCCTGGCTTTTCTGTTAATGCAGCATTGGCGCTGTTACCGACACTCGAGCTCGAACCACGTGATTTGGGTTGTGAAAGGCAGGCTTTGTTGAACCTTGCTGCCTGGGCGGAGCAGTTTACTTCCTTTGTTAGTATTGAGGCAGCGACCACTCTGTTGCTCGAGTTAGCAGGCAGTGTCCGATTGTTTGGTGGATTGTTGGCATTGCGGCAAAGAATATCTATCGAACTTACGCAACAAGGCTTTACAGCATCTCTTGCGATTGCGCCAACACCACTGGCAGCAACATGGTTAGCCCGAATCGGGCGGCGCGCTTGTGTTCGGAGTGCGGCGAACCTCGTCGGTGTTTTAAGCGGATTACCGCTGCGCTGTTTAGCTTGCCCGATATCGATTTATGAATCATTGCAAGGTATGGGCATTACCAGCATTGGTGATTGCTTGCGTCTACCGCGCCAAGGTTTTGTAAAGCGTTTTGGCGCTCACTTCTTATTGCAATTCGATCGTGCGCTAGGACGTCTGCCAGATCCACGAGTGGGTTTTCGCTCGCCTGAGGTTTTTTCGCGGGACTATGAGTTAAACGAAGAGCTTAGCGATAGCCAGCTAATTCTCAATGTTTGTATGTGTTTATTGCAGGATCTAGAGCAGTTTTTACTACAGCGGCAATTAGCGGTGCAACGTATTGTTTTTAGTTTTTTTTATCTACAACATCCAGCAATGCATTTGCCATTGGGTTGTATGCAGGCAGATAGACGTGCGGAGCGCTGGTTTGAGTTGTTAAGCATTCATTTTGAAAAAGTACAGCTTGCGGCACCAGTAATATCTATTCGACTGCGCACAGGAGGTGGGCAGCCTTTAGTTGCTACGAGCGGTCGTTTGCCATTCAGTAAACAAACTAAACAGCAACATGCGATATCCATCGAACATTTGCTGGAACGTCTTAGTGCCCGTATAGGTAGCGAGTCGGTACATGGAGTAACAACTGTTGCTGAACACCGCCCTGATCATGCGTGGCAATCTCAATACCTATTGCATAATGCAAACGAATGTCTGCAAAACACTGCAACCTATGAGACATCACTTCCTGCAAGGCCACTGTGGATGTTGCGGCAACCAGAGCCTCTTGCAGTGCGCGAAGAGAAACCTCTGTATCAAGGGGTATTAACGTTAACAGAAGGGCCTGAACGCCTGGAAACGGGTTGGTGGGACAAAGCCGGTATCGCGCGGGACTATTTTGTTGCAGTAAACCCTAAAGGTATTCGCTTGTGGATATATAAAAATCGCAATCGGCAAAAGGGTTGGTATTTGCATGGCATTTTCGGTTGACGTGTCCCAGTACGCTGAACTCCACGCGTTAAGTAATTTTACTTTCCTTAGAGGGGCATCTCACCCGGAAGAGCTGGTGGAAACAGCAGCGAAGCTTGGTTACGAAGCCCTGACAATTAGCGATGAGTGTTCCGTTTCTGGCGTCGTAAGAGCGCATAGTGCAGCGAAAAAATACGGCCTTAAGAAGCTTATTATTGGTGCTGAGTTTCGGCTGGAGAGTGGTTTAAAGCTTGTCGTGTTGGCGCAAAACCATGCCGGTTATAGCAACCTTTGTCGATTAATTACTCGTGGCCGGCGGGCTGCCGAGAAAGGTCGGTACAAAGTAACGGCAGATGATTTTTCGGAGGGTATGACGAATTGTTTGCTGCTATGGGTCCCCGGGCGACAACTTACCCTAATGCCCGCAGATGCTTGGATCTTAGATGCCTTTCAAGACCGTTTGTGGATCGCTGTTGAGCTGCTTGCTGACGGCTTGCAAAAGCAGCGTCTAGAACGATTACATGTATTGAGCGATACATTAAATTTGCCATTAGTTGCTTGTGGCGATGTGCATATGCACGGCCGGCATCGGCGTGCGATTCAAGACACAGTTACGGCCATTCGCGAAGGCGTTACTCTGGATAGAGCAGGTTTCTCTTTGTATTCGAATGGCGAGCGTTACTTGCGCCCATTATCGATATTACGCCGTGTATATGGTGAGAAATTGTTACAACAGTCCGTTGCGATAGCCGCATTGATAGATTTTTCACTGGATGAATTGCGTTACGAATACCCTGATGAGTTAGTGCCAGCAGGGGAAACACCAGCGGCTCATCTGCGTCATTTAAGTGAGGTAGGTATGCGTCTCCGTTGGCCAAACGGCGTGCCTGAAAAAGTGCTTACTTTGGTCAATCACGAACTTGATCTGATTCATGAACTTGAATACGAGCACTACTTTCTGACTGTTCATGACATCGTTGCGTTTGCACGGAGTCAGCAGATTTTATGCCAGGGCAGGGGGTCTGCAGCGAATTCAGCGGTTTGTTTTTGCTTGGGAATTACTGAAGTTGACCCAGGAAGAATGTCTACATTGGTTGAGCGTTTTATTTCCAAGGAACGCAACGAGCCACCGGACATCGATGTCGATTTCGAGCATGAACGGCGCGAAGAGGTTATTCAATACATTTATGAAAAGTATGGCAGGGAACGAGCTGCACTAGCGGCTACGGTTATTACCTATCGGCCACGCAGTGCGCTACGCGATGTGGGCAAAGCATTAGGCTTGAGTGGCCTACAGGTCGATAAGTTGGCGCGCTCGATGCAATGGTGGGATGGCAAACAAGTCGATGATAGCCGTGTCATTGAGGCGGGCCTCGACCCGAAGAGTCCGGTGATTCGCCGTTTGTTATATTTGGTCGGCGAACTGATGGGATTTCCGCGCCATCTCTCACAACACGTGGGTGGATTTGTAATTTCCAACGGCCCGCTGTCGGAATTAGTGCCAATCGAAAATGCAACGATGGTGGATCGCACAGTTATTCAGTGGGAAAAAGACGATCTAGAAGATTTGGGTTTGCTTAAGGTCGATGTTCTTGGTTTAGGGATGCTAACAGCTATCCGCCGAAGTTTTGATTTGATTAAGGCATTTGATGGCCGCGAATATACGTTAGCAAACGTTCCTGCAGAAGATCCGGTTGTTTACGACATGATTTGTGAGGGTGACACTATAGGTGTGTTTCAGATCGAGTCGCGCGCGCAGATGGCAATGTTGCCGCGTTTAAGACCGCGTTGTTATTACGATTTAGTGATTGAGGTGGCGATTGTCAGACCAGGACCGATTCAAGGTGACATGGTGCATCCGTATTTGCGGCGTCGTAATGGCGAGGAGGAGGTTGACTATCCGAGTGACGAAGTTAAAGAAGTATTGCAGCGCACTTTAGGCGTACCGATTTTCCAGGAACAGGTCATGCAGCTTGCTATTGTAGCCGCAGGTTTTACTGCTGGTGAAGCGGATCAATTGCGGCGGGCAATGGCCGCATGGAAAAGGCGCGGTGGCCTTGATCCATTTGAAGAAAAGCTGATTCTTGGTATGCGGGCCCGTGGTTATGAAGAAGATTTTGCATGCAGGATCTTTCAACAAATTCTTGGGTTTGGCGAATATGGATTTCCCGAATCCCATTCGGCGAGTTTCGCGTTATTGGTCTATGTGTCATGTTGGCTTAAATGTCATACCCCTGCAGCATTTACTTGTGCGTTATTGAATAGTCAGCCGATGGGTTTTTATTCAGCATCACAGTTAACACAGGATCTACGACGGCATGGGGGCTTAGTACGGGCAGTCGATGTGAATCGTAGCGATTGGGACAACAGTTTGGAGCGTGGCGAAGGTGATAATCCAGTATTACGACTGGGGTTGCGACAGATTAAGGGATTATCCGAAAAAGCTGCTGGCGTAATTACTGAACAGCGTCCCGCTGAGGGGTATGGCAGCATTCAGCAACTGCTGGAACGCTGCCGCTTGAACCGGCAAGAATTGAGTGCATTGGCTGCGGCTGGCGCATTGAAGGGTATTGCTGGACACCGGCACAAAGCACGATGGACTGTTGCTGGAACGGAACAACCGACACCCTTGCTGTCATCACTGGATCAGTTTGAAGCAATTCCAATGTTGAAACGTCCAACGGAAGGACAAGATATTGTTGCCGATTACAAAAGTATCGGTCTAACGCTGGAACGGCATCCCATCGAATTATTACGTGAATACTTGAATGAATATGCCTATGTCACGGCTAGCGATTTAAGAGGGTTAACGACCGGCCGGCATGTCCGAGTGGCGGGTCTGGTGATTACTAAACAACGACCTGGCACAGCCAGTGGCGTTACTTTCGTGACATTAGAAGATGAAACGGGCTACATCAATCTTATCGTGTGGAAAAAGATCGCCGATGAACAACGCGATGCATTATTGAGTGCACGTTTGATGGGTATCGATGGTGAATTGCAGATTGAAGGAAAAGTGATACACGTGATCGCCAGGAAATTACATGATCACAGCGCGTTGTTGGGAGAACTACAGGTACGCCAGCGAAACTTCCGGTAACTCTACGGATTAGAAAAAAGATATCGACACTTACCGGCAAAGTGTAATAACTCAGACCCGATCGAACAGACAGTGTCAGAGTTGATCTAATTCGAACGGCGGGTTTCCCCGAAAGCGGACGTTCCAGTGTCTGCTCTAGGGAAGTGGTGACCGTCCGCAAACGGCCAGAAGCAGACGGTCGTGCGTGACCATCAAGTTTTGGGAACCAAGCTCGACATAACTACAATCGCCGGAAATCCAACTAGAAATGCGAGGCTTGAAGTCAGTGCTAGAAATCTGGCGGTGGCACCAGGCTCAATATCGCTATTGCGACAGACCTTAATTAAATAGCCCGGTGTGCCAGACCACACGAACTTCATCGGGATGTCTCGCCGATTCATAAGCACGTAGGCTACGACATTGCCGACTATCGAATAGGCAAGTATCGCCCAAAGGTATAGTGGTATATCCAAATCAAGGCGCCTTTTCCAGCAAACCAGCGAGCGGCCGCTATGGGTCATCAGCTGACCCTTTATCCAATATTACCCCAACAGCTGCTTCCCGGTGAAAACCGGACGGACACGGAAACTGCCTCGCATAGTCAGACGCGCTGATCGCGTCTGTGTAACGCCAACAGAAACAGATTGATTTTTGCCTTACAAGGTCGGCGACCGCTGTTTCCGAATGTGGCCGTTCAGATCACAAGGGTATCAGGTATACGAAGTTTGGCTTACGGCCAGAAGCAGCTGCCCGGTTATTCGCCCTCGATTGATTCTGTACGAAATTCGATATCTTCGGCAGTTACAACCCACCTAGTTTCCCTATCGTATCTAGCCCACTCTATTTCGTGAATTAGTAGCCCTTGATCAGACACGCGAAACTCGTCGTAACGCCAGTCGCCGTGACCCTCTGCCAATCCCGGTGCATCTATGTTCAGACCACTGACACCTTTGTAGGAAATACATATCCGAACGTCGTGGTATGCGCCCAGAAGCGTAAGCTGCAACTCGGTGCGCCTACTCTCGTGCCGATCACCGCTACTTGGTTCATGAATCGTAGCCTGTTCCAACCACGCATCGTGGGGGCAGTTGTGATTCTCAAAATTGAACCACCAATCTGAATTGGCTAGGTCAAAAGCGTTTGGCGGGAAACGATCACCGACCGACATGAGGTACTTTCGATACCGTTCAAATGACGCCGCTACGTCGTCGTCGCGTTCGCTTGCCAGTATGAACAATGGGCTGTTTCCTCGCACATCAAAGAAGAGTTGGTTCTTGCTTTTGGTGATTCAGCGACCGGCTACTTTAGGTCATTAGCAGGCCTTCTGGATAATATTAGCTGAAGTTCGGTATTGAGCGGTAAAGCGGTCGTTCGACCTCGAATATGTCTGACAGTGACTGTCTGATTGAGTATCGACTATCACCGTTAAGGAATGCAGGGCAGGTGTTCGTGCGCTTCGATCCACGCCTGAGTTTCGCGAGTGGAATACTCAAATGCGCTGTATTCGCCAGATCGCTTAAACTCAGTCAGGAAACCTTCGTAGATGTGTGGATTTGATGCCACGATGAATTCGCGCAGCATAGTTTGCTGCAGCGCACTGGGGGTTGCGCGAAACATGCCTCGGGAACGAAAATCCTCTTGCTTGGCGATGACAGCCGCTAGCCGCTTTTCGTCGTCTAGGTTTTCAAGTGCGATTTTTTGCATCGACAGTGCGATGCTCTGCGCGAGCATGTCTTTCGCATATTGTTCTGCATGTACGCCATAACTTAGACAGGCATTTGCCCATTGCCGGTCATATACAGATTCGTCCCGACACATATCGACATAACCTCGATAAATTGGTCCAGACATCGCTGAAAGTCCGAATGCCCATGTCACGCGTTCGTAGTGGTTAAGTTCGCTGGTTGCCGCCAATGATCGCTCAAATAGTTCTACTGTTTCTGGCCAATAAACACGACTGTCAGTCACGACGCCCGCTTGTTGCATTGCCCTCAAAGCGCCCGCCGCATCGCCGTTATCTCGCAGACGGATTGCGGCCAGTACCCATACCTCGCTATTTTGGCCGTCAAATTCAATCAATGACTGTAACCACTCGTCATACGGGCACTGAATCGGCTTGTTGCTGCATGTTGCTACAGCATGCCAGAGTACAAATGGATTACTCGGATTCATCGCAATCGCATCTCCGAACAAGTCGAATCGTCGCTCGCCATTTTTGTCTAGTAGTGCAGCTGCTAGGACAAACTCCGCGTTTTCGATCTCCGCGAATGTGTCTCTTGTATCTTCCATATTTGCAACAAACTTTTTAATCTCCTCGTCCAAATTTTCATCAGACGCACCCTCTGAATCAAAATGTTGCTTATGTTCTCCGTAGGCGCAAAGATCCTTGACTGTGAAGACCTGCACCGCGTCTAACGCAAATTCGGCTATTGGCGCGGATCCGGCGGATTCGCCGGAATTCGTTTCAACTTCAGCTGGTTGGGTAGGCGGGTCGCCAACCTGCTTGCCAGTAGGTGGCGGATAGAAAATCAGGATAAGAACGGCCGCGCCGATAAGGGCACCGGCAATCGAAACAAAACGCTTAGAGCGCGGTGCGAAAACAATTCTCAAGGCAGCAGCCAGGTTGATTGGCGCTACTATTTTTTCTTATCAAATTCGACTGCGTAGGTGTCTTCAAAACTTTGGTTTTCTGCCACATCCTCGAGCTTTCTTCGAATTTCCTTTTTGCGTGCCGCGTCGTCATCATGTTCAGATTCGACCTTGGCAACCAACTCTTCAACGTTTATTTCAACCGATACATCGCCAACGTTGTCGGTGAAATCTGTTTTCGCCATGACAACCGTTTCTACCGGGTCCAAATCTTCTGGGGCTTCGGCGTTGTCGACCGCGTCGTCATTGTCTAGTTCTTTCGTTGTGTCCTGCATGGTCTACTTCCTCTCCCAGAAGCTCCAAAATCGAAGTTCATCCCAAACCTGCAAATCTGTATACCGCGAAAAATGGCGACGCGCAAGAAGCCTATCGACACTTTCGCAAAGTACCGATAAAAATCTCCAAATCAAGGGTTTACACGTGACGAAATCAGGCAAATAGGTTGTTGAGCTCAAATATCGGCAGCAGAATGGCCAGTACGATTAGCAGCACGACGCCGGCCATGACGATAACCAGAAGTGGCTGCATGATCCCCAGTAACGTATTAATGAGGCCGTCGACCTCGCGCTCCTGATTTTGCGCCGCGCGGTCTAACATCTCCTCAAGACGACCACCGGCCTCACCACTTGCGATCAGGTGAGTGGTCATCGGCGGAAAGAGTTTGCTGGCGGCGAGCGATTTGCTGATCATCGCACCTTCGCGTATTCGCAATGACGCCTCTTCGACCGCTTCTCGCATGGGAATATTGACAATCACTTGTGACGCTATTCGCAGTGCTTCGAGAATCGGCACGCTACTGCCCGCGAGTATGCTCAGGGTTTGGGTGAATCTTGCCGTATTGATGCCACGTGTGAGCGTACCAACAAGGGGCAGCCGCAATAGCATCCGGTGATAACGACGCCGGGGGCCAGTCTTTCTTAGCAGACGCTTGAGTCCCCAAATGAGCAATACGGTACCGACAATGAGCGCAGGCCAAAAGTCTCTTAGAAAATCACTGAGTGCAATGACGATTCGCGTCAGCAGTGGCAGTTCCTGGTCGTAACTTCGAAAAATTCCCACGACTTTGGGGACGACCCAAGACACCATGAAGCTAATGATGCCAGCTGCTGTGACAACCAATGCGATCGGATAAATGAGCGCATTTCGAACTTGCTGTTGTAGCGCCTGACGGGACTCCGTAAATTCCGCGAGTCTTTCGAGCACGGCGTCTAAGTGCCCGGACTGCTCTCCCGCTGCAACCGTCGCACGATAGAGCTCAGGAAAAGCTTGCGGGAAGTCGGCGAGACCATCCGCTAGCGTGTGGCCTTCCATAACTCGGGAGCGCACGCCTAACAAAATGCTCTGCGCTCGCGGATCGTCGTTTTGCTGGCTGACTGCAAGCAAGGCCTCTTCTAGAGGCAAACCGGATTGAGAGAGCGTCGCGAGCTGCCGCGTTACCATCGCGAGTTCCGAAGAAGATAGCCCGCGCCGTATACTAATGGTTGATTGCCGTTTGGACTCTTTTTGCGCAACTTCGTTGACCGCGACGGGTAGCAGCTGGCGCTCGCGTAAAACTTGCCTGACATGTTTCGCAGTATCGCCTTCCAGAAGTCCCTTGGACTGTTTGCCCGCTTTGTCGAGCGCAACGTACTCAAATGCGCCCATTAATCGGCTCGCGTTACACGAAGTACTTCTTCGAGCGTGGTTTCGCCGGCAAGAACACGGCGTCTTCCGTCTTCTCGGATGCTGGGGCTGTGGTTACGTGCGTACCGCTCCAGTTTTTGCTCGCTGACCCCATCGTGGATCATAGTTCGCATCGTGTCATCGATTGAGATTAGTTCGTAAATGCCGGTACGGCCGCGGAAACCATTGCTTTCGCCTTGGCCAGCACGAAACAAGGTAGGCGGGGCTTCGGCATCCATTTTTAGTGTTCGACATTCGTAGTCTCTCGCCGGATAAGCGACTTTTGATTCATTATCCAATACGCGTACGAGCCTTTGTGCAAGGACGCCTATTAAACTGGATGAGAGCAAAAAGGGTTCAACGCCCATGTCGCGCAAGCGCGTGACGGCGCCAGCCGCGGTATTGGTATGCAGGGTCGATAAGACTAAGTGGCCCGTCAGGCTCGCCTGCACGGCGATCTCCGCGGTTTCCAGGTCTCGAATTTCGCCAACCATGACGACATCCGGATCTTGCCGCAAAATGGCGCGTAAGCCTCTGGCAAAAGTCATGTCAACTTTGGTATTAACCTGTGACTGTCCAATGCCGTCAATGAAATACTCGATTGGGTCTTCGACTGTCATTATGTTGCGGCTATTGTCATTGATACGTTCTAAGGCTGCGTAGAGCGTCGTCGTTTTGCCGGAACCCGTCGGGCCGGTGACCAGGATAATGCCATGCGGTTTGTGGATTAATTCGTCCATTACATCCATTGACGCAGGATCCATGCCTAACGACGCGAGATCCAGGCGACCGGCTTGTTTATCCAAGAGCCGCAACACTACCCGTTCGCCATGGCCAGAAGGCATTGTAGAAACGCGCACGTCGACCGCGCGCCCAGCGATTTTCAGCGATATTCGTCCATCTTGTGGCAGGCGTTTTTCGGCGATGTCTAACTTAGACATGACCTTGATTCTGGAGACCACCAGCGGTGCGAGTGCGCGCCGCGTCTGTAGAATTTCCTGTAACACGCCATCAATACGAAAGCGCACGCCGAGGCGATTTTCGTAGGGTTCAATATGAACATCCGATGCATTTTCTTTCACGGCTTCTGTCAATACCGCATTGATAAAACGAATAATTGGCGCATCGTCATCGCTCTCAAGGAGATCGGATGGCTCCGGTAATTCCTGCGCAACCTGTAGTAAGTCAGTATGGTCGTCCAGGTCGCCAACCATCTGCATCGCGGCATGACTGCCTTGCTCGTAGGCCTGCTGGAGGAGGCCGTCAAAGGCTTCGCTGGTCACCCGGCTAAGTTTCATTGGCACGCCGACAAATCGTCGCGCTTCAGCGAGACTCAATGGCGATGCGCCAGTGCGATATACGGCATTGGCTATTCCGTCGACGATATCGCGAATAAGGACGCCGTGCCGTTTGGCAAACGAAAACGGCAGAGGTCTTTGTGTAACTTCAACGGGTGCCAGCGTGGGCAGCGTCTCCTCGCTTTCCACCTCGAGAACGATTTCGATTGAATCTTCCATGCT
The DNA here is from genome assembly GCA_021773015.1 of Woeseia sp. Taxonomy (GTDB): domain Bacteria; phylum Pseudomonadota; class Gammaproteobacteria; order Steroidobacterales; family Woeseiaceae; genus OFTM247. Next base: position 68,659 of record JAJFKW010000006.1, on the reverse strand, counting down.
TTGCTAGCCGTTTTTCAATTGAGGAAAACCGAACTATCCTTCGTCGCTATTTTCGTCAGCCTTAAGTTTACGCAGATCTAATGGCGGACGCTGCGACGATTCCGGCGAGGTTAGGTCTGCCGAGTCATCGAATGGCAGTGATATTTCGCCGCCACCGCGACTTTTTCGTTGAAAATCGCGAATGAAGTTGTATTTTTGATTGGTCTCAAACGCCGTTTGCACGCTGTCGCGTAGTATTCTTGGACGAATAAAAATCATCAAGTTTGTTTTGACATTCGAATGCGTGCGGCTACGAAAAAGCGCTCCGAGCAGTGGAATACGCCCCAATATCGGAACTCTTTGGTCGATATCCCGCACTGTATCTTCAATGAGGCCACCGAGTACCAGGATGCCACCGTCCTCAACAATTACTGTGGTATCGACAGTTCGTTCGTTAGTGATCAAGTCGGCGGCACCTTGAGATGATTGAGCGATACTTGAGATCTCTTGCGAAACCTTTAGTAGTAACGAGTCGCCCTCATTGATCTGCGGAGTGATGACCAACTTGACGCCGACTTGCTCGCGCTGGATCGTTTGGAATGGGTTCACTGACCCATTGTTGCCGCCAGTATTCGAAAATGAGCCGGTGACGAAAGGCACTTCTTGGCCAACATTGATGCTTGCCTCTTCGTTGTCGGTAGTCACCAGTGTCGGCGTCGAAATAATATTGGTATCAGCTACGCCTTCCAATGCGTTGATAATTGCCGCGAAACTCAGACCGCCGTCTTCTACGCGGCCAATTCCGAATGTCAGTCCGCTCGACAGGCCTAAGTTGGTAGGAACACCATCGCCGGCAATTGCGCCTGCTAGCTGTGAAATGCTCGGATTAACGGAGTCGAACTCCGTTACGCCAACTGGGGTGTTCCCTGACTCGTCAGCGATAGCCCAGGTAACACCTAGGCTCGATGAATTGTCGGCAATCACCTCTACAATCATTGCTTCGACCAGCACCTGCGCACGCCGTATATCCAATTTATCGACGATCTGCATGAGTTCACGCATTTTCTTGGGCGGGGCATTTACGACCAGGGCATTGTTTTGGGCGTCGGACCATACGCTGACCTCATTCCCGGGACCGCCTGCTGCCGCAGCGCCTGCGCCAGCGGCAGCTCCCTGCTGGCTAAAATGTTGTTGCAGGTTTGTCGCCATGCTCTCGGCGTCAGCGTATCGTAAATAACGTACTTGCGTATCTCCGCCAGCTTCCAATGGTGTATCGAGAATCGCGATTAATGTACGCAGCCGGACCCGTTCGCTTTTGTCTCCGCCGATCAGCACGCTATTCGTGCGCGAGTCGGCAACCAGGCTTGTTGATACCGCCGCGCCATCGGGTCTGGGTGCCTGCGTCAGCGCGGTGAGCATTCTGACGATCTCGGCGGCTGACGCATGTTGCAACGAAACAATCTCAACGTCCTCGTCGGTCGACTGATCAATACGGCGAATAATCGTAATCAATCGCCTTACGTTGCTCGCCCGGTCGGAAATGATGAGCATGTTCGAGCCCTGGTGCGCAACCAGATGCCCGTATTGCGGCACCAATGGGCGCAGTATGGGGACGAGTTGTGCTGCAGAAACATTTTCAACCTGAAGCACCTGGGTGACGATTTCGTCGGCAGCAACACCGTTGGTACTAAGTGGTCCCGGGTATTGTCGTGCGCTCGCATTTGGGAGAACTTTGATAACGTCGCCGCTAGTAATCGTTATGTAATTGTGGACTTCGAGTATGGCCAGAAACGCTTCGTAGAACGCATCTGGCGACATTGGCGTCGTCGAAAGCATCGTGACTTTTGTATTGACGCGAGGATCGATAATGAAGTTCTTACCGGTGACTGCGCCAACCGCTTCGACAATTTGACGAATATCGGCATCTTTGTAATTTGGCGTGATCGTTGGTTCTTGCGCAACGACAGGCGCAACCGATGACAGCATAACGATGGCCATTGCCGTTCGGCCTAATGTTCGGATTCCGTTTCGCACGATTTTTGCTATGTCCTATTTATTTTGGTCCAGCGCCAGTTGGTTGGTCTTCAAAACCAACACCTGGGGCTGTCCATTTCGCTCGACTGTGACCGATACTTCGTCGGAGGTGCCAAGATTCTGAAAAATTTCCATCGCTTGTTTCGGGTCCGTCAGCGCTGCACCGTCGATGTCCTTAATGAGATCGCCGGGCCGTAACCCTAAAGCTGCAAACTGCTTACGATCTCTACCAGGATATACCCTATAGCCCTGTTGCTGGCCGGCGACAAAGTAGGGCGTCGGGCGTATGACATCGGCTAATTTGCTGACGTTTTGCGCAACCACACTTTGAATACTCTGGGTATTTCTATTTGATGCGCGATTTGGTGTCGGTGTAGGCCGGCGGACGGTCGGCTGGCTGGTCGCAAATTCTCTGGGTAGTTTCAATTTGGAATAGGTGCCGTTCTGATTGAGGACGACTAGATCAGTATGGATTTCATGCAGCGTCGTACCTGGCTGAATGGGATCTCCGACTTGATAGACTTTTTCTTCTTTGCTGCTATTGGCAATGATCGCTACCGACGTTTCATCTTCGCTAGCGGCGATCGTGCCTTTGAGGTGAAAATTGACGCGCGCATCGGGCAGGTCGTCCGGTACGGGTCCGCTCGGTACCGCCTCAATGACGTCCTGCGCATCGACTTCGCCAAACAGATGCGCTTCCGCAATTAGGTCGGTATTCACAAGACCCGCTTGTGACGGGCCGTTGCTGGGCGCGGTTGCATCGAATTGCCCGACCATCGGCACCTCGTCATCGATCATTGGTGCAAGGTGCCAGAGTATCTGCGGTAGCTGCCAGGCGATCGCAATCACCAATATGACGACGATCCACGGCGGTAGCCGCCGATTGACAGTATCCATCAACCGCTCAGCGTCCCAGCCGTTCAAATCGGTCCATTTTGCGGTACTGACAGTATTCAAAATTGAGATTCGCCTAAGTGTGCTAGGTGCAGCGCGCCAAATGGTACGCTACTGATTAAACGCAACAGACGGATAATAAGGTTTCGCTACCCCAATGAACAAGTATTAGCGGCTAGAAATCCTATATCTTGCAACGATATATCGCTATTTATTAACATTTTTTCTAAATTAGAGCCTGCATCCGTTCACGTTCGCCGCAAAAAAATGTGAAACAACCTTGGAGAACCGTATTTGGGCTCCATATATAATGACCGCTTGAATGGCCAAATTCCTACAATTCTCTTGAAATGACGACCAGAACACACATGAGTGACAGCGATACGGACGATCAGATGCCTGACGACCAGGGCCAGGGAGGGCTCGATCTGGCCACCAAGGAGGCTGAGCCGAAGCTGAAGAAGCCGCCATTGTATCGCGTTGTACTAATCAACGACGATTATACGACGATGGAGTTCGTCGTTGAGGTGCTCGAATCCGTGTTTGGCATGGATCGCAGCAAGGCGACACGGATCATGTTGGAAGTGCATACTAAAGGCAAAGGAGTATGCGGCGTTTATACTTACGAGATTGCCGAAACTAAGGTCGCACAAGTTACAACCATTGCACAGCAACAACAGCATCCGCTGATGTGCACGATGGAAGAAACCTAGCGACAAATTTGAGAAAAACGATGCTCAGTAGTGAATTAGAATTTTGTCTTAACGAAGCTTTTCAGAATGCTCGCGACAAACGGCATGAATTTATGACCGTTGAGCATTTGCTTTTGGCACTGCTCGATATTCCTAGGATCCATGAGATTCTTAAAGCTTGCGATTCCGATGTTGGCAAGTTACGCCGCCAACTGTCTGAGTTCGTCGAGGAAGCAACGCCGCTAATGGCGTTAGAGGACGAAGGCGATGTGCAGCCGACGCTCGGCTTCCAACGTGTCCTGCAACGCGCCGTGTTTCACGTGCAGTCCAGCGGAAAAAAGGAAGTGACCGGTAGCAACGTCCTTGTCGCAATATTCAGCGAAAAACAATCTCAAGCAGTTTACTTTCTCGGCTTGCAAGATATTACGCGTCTTGATGTCGTCAATTACATTTCTCACGGTATGCCGCAGGTGCCTGCCGAAGAAAACGTTTCATCCGAAGAAAGCACTTTTGACGGCGAAAACGAAACCGAGAGCAGCGCATTAGAAAAGTATGCCAGCAACCTGAATAAAATGGCGATCGATGGCAAAATCGATCCGCTTATTGGCCGCGAACTTGAAATAGAAAGAACCGTGCAGATCTTGTGTCGCCGACGGAAAAACAATCCGCTTTACGTGGGCGAAGCGGGCGTTGGCAAGACCGCGCTGGCGGAGGGACTCGCGCGCATGATTGTCGAAGAGCGTGTCCCCGAGGTGCTGCGAGACTGTACGATTTATGCGTTAGACATGGGTACGCTAATTGCGGGCACCAAATATCGTGGCGATTTCGAGAAACGTCTGAAGGCGGTTATTGCCGAAATCCGCAAAGATCCAGGCGCGATTCTTTTTATCGATGAAATTCATACGGTCATTGGTGCGGGTGCCGCTTCTGGCGGTGTCATGGATGCGTCAAACCTGATCAAGCCGGTGCTTTCCAGCGGTGACATGCGGTGTATTGGTTCGACGACGTACACAGAGTTTCGCGGCGTATTCGAAAAGGATCACGCGCTGGCACGCCGATTTCAAAAGATTGACGTCCCGGAACCAAGCCTTGAGGAAACAGTTGAAATATTACGCGGCCTCAAATCTCGGTTCGAGGAGCATCACGGCGTAATCTACGATGCAGCGGCGCTTGAGGCAGCGGCCGAACTTGCCGCGAAGCACATTAATGATCGTAGGTTGCCAGATAAAGCAATAGACGTGATCGATGAGGCTGGCGCTAATTTGCGCTTGAGGCCGGTCGCTGATCGCGAGCAGCGCGTTACTATTGAGGTGGTCGAAAATATCGTCGCCAAAATGGCGCGTATTCCGCCCAAAAGTGTTTCCGCATCTGACAAGGATGTTTTACTAACCTTAGAACGTGACTTGAAACTTAGCATTTTCGGTCAGGACGATGCGATAGGGGCACTGGGCTCAGCGATAAAGATGTCGCGATCAGGTTTGAACGAAGACACGCGACCGATTGGCTCCTTTCTCTTTGCGGGACCTACTGGCGTCGGCAAGACTGAAGTAACCCGGCAACTGGCAATGGTGTTGGGTGTTGAGCTCATTCGCTTCGATATGTCGGAATATATGGAGCGACACACTGTTTCCCGATTGATTGGTGCGCCGCCCGGGTATGTTGGTTTTGATCAGGGTGGTTTATTGACAGAGGCTGTAACGAAAAACCCGCATGCCGTCGTACTGTTAGATGAGATCGAAAAAGCGCACCCCGAGGTATTCAATCTGTTGCTGCAGGTTATGGACCATGGAACATTGACCGACAACAACGGCCGTAAGGCAGATTTCCGCAATGTCGTACTCGTAATGACAACGAATGCCGGTGCGCAGGAGATGAGTCGAGCGTCCATCGGGTTCACACAACAGGATCACAGCTCCGACAGTTTGGGCATCATCAAGAAGTCATTCTCGCCAGAGTTTCGCAATCGGCTGGATGCAATAATTCCGTTTGCACCGCTGGACAGTCATTCAATTAGGCGGGTTGTCGACAAACTCGTTGTTGAGCTGGAAGCGAAATTGAGCGACAACAATGTGACGTTGGAACTCGACGACAACGCTCGAGAGTGGATTGCAAATCGAGGATATGACCCGAAAATGGGTGCGCGACCAATGGCAAGAATAATTCAGGAACACATCAAACGACCTTTAGCGGAGGAGTTGCTATTTGGGAGTCTCGCTGATGGAGGGCATGTCCGCATTGTTGTCGATACAGATGATAATCTCGAGTTGATAGCGGAGCCGCTGGTCAAAGAACTAGAGCACCAGCCAAATTCTTGATCAATCCTAATGCCAACGCCTGAAATCGAGAGTTTTTTTGACGACGAAAGCAACACAATAAGTCACGTTGTCAGCGATAGCGCGACTCGGAAGTGCGCGATCATCGACTCAGTTCTTGGCTATCAGCAGGCGTCGGGACGAACCAACACAGTGTCAGCGGACCGTATCGTCAGATACGTATCGGAGTCGCAGCTCGATTGCGTCTACATACTAGAGACACATGTGCACGCCGACCACCTTACTGCTGCTCCCTACCTCAAAGAAAAACTCGGCGGGCAAATCGCGATTGGGAACCATATTACGAACGTGCAGGCGACCTTTGCTGACGTATTTAATATGCGTAATTTATCTTCGGATGGCAGCGAGTTTGACCAACTGCTAGCGGATGGCGACGAGTTTCGTATCGGTACGCTAAAAGGCACAGTGATGTATACGCCAGGCCACACTGAAGCCTGCTGTACCTATGTTATTGGCGATGCCGCGTTTGTTGGCGATACGCTGTTCATGCCGGACTACGGAACCGCTCGCTGTGATTTTCCGGGCGGAGATGCGGGCACGCTGTACGATTCAATTCAGAAGATATTTGCGCTTCCGGCTGATGTCCGGCTATTTATGTGTCATGACTATAAGGCGCCAGGTCGCGACGAGTATGCGTGGGAAACGACTGTCAGCCACGCGCGCGAAGCGAACGTACATTTGCGAAATGGCCTGAGTAGAGATGATTATGCGTCATTTCGTGAGGCACGCGATGCGACATTAGCGGTACCAAAACTGATGCTGCCGTCGTTGCAGGTCAACATTCGCGCTGGAATTCTGCCTGACCTGGAAGACAACGGCGTACGCTATTTAAGAATTCCGCTCGATAGAGTCTGATCAGATGCTCAGCGAACGATCGATTAACGACCGCGATAGATGATTCGACCTTTGCTTAGGTCGTAAGGGGTAAGTTCCACGGTGACGCTGTCGCCCGTCAATATACGTATATAGTGCTTTCGCATCTTGCCTGATATGTGCGCGGTCACGACGTGACCATTTTCAAGCTCAACCCGAAATGTTGTGTTGGGCAAGGTCTCCGTGACCACGCCTTCCATCTGTAATGCTTCTTCTTTCGCCAATTTCCTAAATTCTCTACTGCCCAAGGCTGGCGAATTGTGCAGAATCGACTGCCTCATTGCAACGCAACAATCGCGATCTGCCCTATAAATTCGAGAGATATTGCGTAATTTCTCTTTTTTCACCCATTTCGAGCACCAATTGTAGGTTAGGCGTGCAATGATCTTGCAGCAATAATGCAAAATCCGCTCGACGTATCAGCGTCGCGCCTAAGCTTCGCAAATGCGGTGATTCCACCTGACAATCCAAAAGTTCGAACTGGCGTAATTGTAATTCGGCACATAGTGCGAACATGGCTGCCTTTGAGGCATCTGTTTCATGACTGAACATCGATTCGCCGAAAAACACTTTGCCTATAGATAGACCGTACATTCCCCCGACCAATTTTCGATTACGCCATACTTCTATGGAGTGAGCCCATCCACTACGGTGCAATCTCGAATAGGCAGATTTCATGTCGGCCGTGATCCAGGTACCAGATTGCCCCGCTCGAGGTCTACTGCAGGCAGCAACCACTTGGCTAAATTGTTGGTTGAATGAAAGCGTAAATCCGCACTGTTTTAGTGACCGCCGAAACCGGCGGCCCAAGTGAAATTCGGCTGGCCGCAAGATGCAGCGTGGGTCAGGGGACCACCAGAGAATCGGCTGCCCATCGTCATACCATGGAAAAATGCCACGGCGATAAGCGCTAAGGAGTCGCGCTTCGCTTAAGTCGCCGCCAGCCGCGAGTAGCCCGTCTGGCTCCAAAAACGCGTTGTCCAACGGTGGAAAAGCGTCAGCAGGGTCGTCGTGCATTATCCAATGCAATCTTGGTGCTGCCGACGTCATGGCTATCGTCTGCCAATCAATGTTAGGGCTGCCAATTTAAGCATCATTTTACGGACGGTTTTTTGTAGGGCGAGTGGGAATCCACGGCCTCGATGTAATGATCGATGTGCTTTTTTTCCTCGTCGACGTATCGCTCGATCGCGGCGAAAAACTGCGGATGTTCGAGCCAATGTGCCGACCAGGTCGGCACTGGGCTGAAACCGCGACTGATTTTGTGTTCTCCTTGCGTGCCGGGCTCGAACTTTCGAATTCCATTAGCAATACAATATCCAATGCCTTGGTAGTAGCAGGTTTCGAAATGCAGCGCATTGACTTCTTCGTTGCAGCCCCAGTAACGACCATAGAGTGTATTTGCGCCGCGGTAAAATACTGCCGTGCCCACTGGATTGCTTCCTCGCTCGGCCAGTACCACCAAGATGCTGTCCGGCAGTCGCCGGGAGACTTCTTTGAAAAAGTCGAAACTGAAATACGGTAACGATCCGCGTCGCATGAATGTAATGCTGATTAATTCGTACACCTTACGCCAGGTCTCGTCGTCCAGTTGGTGGCCGTCCATCCATCGAAATTGAATCCCTTCCTCAGCTACATGACGGCGATCGCGCTTTGCCTTTTTACGTTTGGCAGCGCTGAATGTTGCTAAAAACTGGTCAAAATTCTCGTAATTGTTGTTGTGCCAATGAAACTGACAGTCTTTGCGAATCATGAGTCCCGCCGCTCGCATGGGTTCGATTTCTTCGTCCGTCGGAAATTGAAAATGCAGTGACGAACATGCCGAACGCTTGGCGTAGTCGAGCGCAGCCTCGATGAGCGTCCCTGCTAGCTCTGCGTCGTACTCTGCCATCAATAGACGCGGGCTCGGTGCGGGGGTGAACGGAGTCGCGGAGACTAGCTTGGGATAGTACTCATATCCGGCCTGCTGATAGGCCTGCGCCCAACTCCAATCAAATACAAATTCACCCCAGGAATGCGTCTTTTCATACAACGGTAACGCGCCGAGTAGGCGCCCGTCTTGGTTGCGCGCGACGATATGACGGGCCGTCCAGCCAGTCTCTGGGCAAACGCACCCTGTTTCTTCCGCGGCAGCCAGAAATTCGTGACTGAGAAACGGGTAGCGGTTGCCGATCAACGAATTCCAATGATCGGCTTGTATATCGAGTATGCTTTCCTGAACCTCAGTATGCATTGCCAAGTCGGCAACTATGTCCGTTATGCGGCGTTACTTTGAGATGAAGATTTGTCTAACGCGTCGATGTACTTTTCCGCATCCAGCGCGGACATGCAGCCGGCACCCGCCGACGTAATTGCTTGGCGATAGACCTGATCCGCGACGTCGCCCGCCGCAAAAACGCCAGGCACGCTGGTCGCTGTCGCATCGCCGCGTAAACCGGCCTTGATCGTAATGTAGCCATTGTTCATATCGAGCTGTCCATCAAAGAGCTTCGTATTCGGCTTGTGGCCGATAGCAATGAAGACGCCAGCAAGCTCGATATCGTCGGTTTCAGATTCAATCTTGGTGCTGCGAATTCGCAGGCCAGTAACACCACTGCCATCGCCCAGGACTTCGTCAACCACGTGATCCCAACGAATCTCAATCTTGCCATCCCTTTCCTTCTGGAATAGGTGGTCTTGCAGTATTTTCTCAGAGCGTAACTCGTCGCGCCGGTGAACCAGCGTAACTTTCGATGCGATATTGCTCAGATACAGCGCTTCTTCGGCGGCAGTATTGCCACCACCGATGACGGCGACTGGTTTGTCGCGGTAGAAAAAACCGTCGCAAGTCGCGCACGCGGATACACCCTTGCCCTTAAAGGCTTCCTCAGACGGCAGGCCGAGATACATGGCGGTCGCGCCGGTCGCGATTATCAGAGCGTCGCAGGTGTATGTTGCATAGTCGCCGGTGAGTAAAAAAGGGCGCACAGACAAATCCACTTTATTGATATGGTCGTTAACGATTTCGGTCTGAAAGCGCTCAGCATGCTTTAACATACGGCTCATCAATTCCGGTCCCTGCAGACCCTCAACGTCGCCTGGCCAATTGTCCACGTCAGTTGTTGTCATGAGCTGACCGCCCTGTTCGACGCCAGTAATAATCACGGGTTTCAGATTGGCTCGCGCCGCATAAACGGCCGCGGAATAGCCTGCGGGACCAGATCCGAGTATCAATACCCGGCAATGTTTCGAGTCGCTCATGTATGTTACCTTCAGTGCCAGATTGGGGCAGGGTCGTTGCTAAATGGACGGTGGACGCTAATGATGCGTCCTGCGCTGCTAATTTCAAGATTTCGGCGGTGCATGTTTACTGACGATGATCGCGCGTAGTGTAGGCAAAACGCGCACTGCGGGCAAAATTAAAGTGACTTCTCTCTAGTCCAATTGCTGGCGTTATTGGGCGAATAAAATGGGTCAAATTTTGTATGGGTGAAGCACAACTCCTGTATCATTACCTGTATTTTAATCAATATCTTATCTGCTAAACCTAGTAATTTACATTAATATGGCAAGAACGCGAAATCAGCAAAAAAAAGCAGCAAAGCTGTCCTCTCAGGTAGTCGATGCTTTGCGCGAAGGCGCGCTTTACGTTTTTGGTGCGCTAGCGATCATTCTTTGGGTAGCGCTATTTACTTATGATGCCGCAGACCCCGGATTTACGCAGGCAAGCGCGAGCGAAGAAATTAGTAACGGCATCGGACGAATCGGTGCGCTTATCGCCGACGTATTATTTAATTTTTTTGGACGGCCGGCGTATCTTTTCACCATCATCGTTTTTTACATTGGCTGGCGGATATATCGAGATCACAAGAATCAACAACAGCTGACGCGCGCCGACTTCGTATTGAGATTCACCGGGTTCGTCGCGACATTAGTCAGTAGTTGCGCACTGGCAACATTGCATTTTTCATCTGTCGGCTTTCGCGAAAGTGCCGGCGGTATTATCGGCCAAGTGTTTGGCGGCAGCTTGGAAGCGATGATGAAAATATTGGGCGCCAGCACTCTATTGTTCTTTGTTTGGCTTTCAGCGCTATCACTTTTCCTGGGTATTTCCTGGCTGAAGACCATGGATGCAGTTGGCAGATGGTGCCTTCAAAGTTACGAAAAACTACGCGTTCGTATGGGTGAACTGAAGGATAAAGCGAAAGATAAAGCAGAAGGGCGGCGTCAGCTGGCAGCCAGGCAGGAAGTATTTGCTACCGAGAAAAAGCGTACCGCAGGCAGAGTACCGCCAAAAATAGAACCGACGATCGCCGCGTTGGAGCAAAGCGACCGTGCTGAAAAAGAACGCCAAGTACCGTTGTTCGACCCACCGGCCGCAGGCGAGTTGCCGCCGCTGTCGCTGCTGGATGATCCGCCACCGAAAATCGGCGGCTATTCCGAGGAATCGCTGGAGGCGATGTCGCGGCTTGTCGAATTAAAGCTCAAAGATTTCGGAATCGATGTTGAAGTCATCTCTGTCTCGCCCGGCCCGATTATCACACGTTTCGAACTTGACCCGGCGCCTGGCGTCAAAGTCAGCCAGATTTCGAATCTTGCGAAAGATCTAGCACGTTCGTTGTCGGTTGTTAGCGTTAGAGTAGTTGAGGTTATCCCAGGCAAGTCATTTGTGGGTCTTGAGATCCCCAACGAAAATCGCGAACTGGTTACCTTGGGCGAGATTCTCAAAAGTCGCGCTTACGACGAGCAAGCGTCACCGCTGACTCTGGCGCTCGGCAAGGATATTGGCGGTCATTCTGTGGTCGCCGATCTCGCACGCATGCCGCATTTGCTAATTGCTGGCACGACTGGCTCCGGAAAGTCAGTGGCAATCAACGCGATGGTACTTAGCTTGCTCTACAAGGCGAAACCGGAGCACGTCCGACTCATCATGATTGACCCGAAAATGTTGGAGCTGTCGGTATACGAAGGCATTCCGCATTTGTTGACCCCGGTCGTTACCGATATGAAGGAGGCGGCTAACGCGCTGCGCTGGGCGGTCGGTGAAATGGACCGGCGCTACCGATTAATGGCAGCCATGGGCGTGCGGAACATCGGTGGTTACAATCGGAAAGTGCAAGAGGCAATAGACGCCGGTGAGCCAATAAAAGATCCTACTTGGACGCCACCGACCTTGATAGACGAAGATAAGATCATCGAGCACCCAACACTAACACCGTTGCCATTCGTCGTTATAATCATTGACGAACTTGCAGATATGATGATGATCGTCGGCAAGAAGATTGAGGAGTTGATTGCTCGCTTGGCACAAAAAGCGCGCGCGTCAGGCATTCATATGTTGCTCGCAACGCAGCGGCCCTCGGTCGATGTCATTACCGGCTTGATCAAGGCCAACATTCCTACGCGAATTGCATTTCAAGTATCGGCAAAAGTTGATTCCAGGACCATTCTTGATCAAATGGGCGCGGAGAATCTCCTCGGCCACGGCGATATGTTGTATTTGCCGCCGGGGACGTCATTGCCAACCCGTGTACACGGCGCATTTGTTGCCGACAATGAGGTACACACGGTAGTGCGGCACTTGAAAAAGGCAGGGCAACCTCGTTATTTGGATGAAATTCTTGAGGCTCCGACAGGTCCAACACCAGGATTAGCGGGTATTGATTCCGCGCCTGGCGCTGACATAGATGCGGAACAAGACCCGTTATATGACCAAGCAATTCAAGTCGTGATGGATACTCGCAAGGCGTCGATCTCTGGTGTTCAGCGCCGCTTGAAGATTGGCTACAACCGCGCGGCGCGGATGGTTGAGACAATGGAAGCCGCAGGGCTGGTCGGTCCATTGCAGTCCAACGGCTCCAGAGAAATTCTAATACCGAATATTGAAAAAGATTGATCACCTATTGCCAACGAGAACCTAACCTGAAGCGCGGCGAAGCGCAGTTGGATTTTATGCAACATTTCAAACTAGCAATTTTGTTTACGACGGCGGTTTTCGCGACGGCGGCATCTGCGGAAGACCCGGGACGTGGTTTACTCGATAATTTCTTAAACGATGTATCGACACTGAGTGCTCGATTCGAGCAATCTTTAGTCGACACAGACAGCAATATTGTCGAAGAAACCAATGGCACATTCGAATTACAGCGACCTGGTCGGTTTCGTTGGTCCGTGCAACAACCGTACGAGCAATTGATGGTGGCGGACGGCTTAAACGTGTGGAGCTACGATGTCGATCTCGATCATGTCACCGTAAAGCCACAGGCCGATGTGCTGGCCAGTACACCGGCACTGCTACTCGGTGGCGGCGAGAATGCTTTGGACGATTTCGACTATATCGGAAGTTCGGAAGACCGCGGTACGTTTTGGGTGGAACTGCGGCCAAAGTCGAGCGACAACGGTTTTACAAAGTTGGAGCTCGGCTTTAATGCCGGCGATTTGCGACGAATGATTTTTTCGGACAATCTGCAGCAATCAACGCTAATTGCGCTCTTCGATTTGGAAATCAATCAGGCTATCGATTCGACACACTTCGAATTCAATCCGCCAGCCGGCGTAGATCTCGTCGGTATCCCGGCATTTCCGTCGGCAAGTGTCGGTCACACGGACGACTGAATGTTTGATCTCCGATTTGCCAGTCGCTGGCGCTTGGCCAGTGCGTTACTACTGGTGTCGCTACTTATATTGATGTTGTTACCGGAGCCATCGGATTGGCCGAATTTGTCTGAATACACGTTCGAAAATTCCGACAAACTCGTGCATTTTATTGTATTTACTGCGCTGGCTATTTGGTTCGCTGGGCTCTATCGACGCGCACTATACTGGCGAATTGCAGGTGGATTGGTGCTGTATGGTCTACTGATTGAGGTTTTGCAGTCCGCTACAAATTTCCGCAGCGGTGAGGTGCTTGATCTATTTGCAGATATCGCAGGTATTGCCGTTGGTATCATAGTCGCGAATCTTGGATTTGCCGGCTGGAGCAAACGCGTGGAAAGCAAATGGTTTTGCCGTGATGAGTGACTTATTTGGGCCGGAAACCGTGCCCTCGCAAGATCACGGAGAGCGGCCACTCGCCGACAAATTGCGCCCCAACTCGCTGCAATACTTTTTTGGTCAGGAACATTTGTTAGCAGATGGAAAACCGTTACGACGGGCCATTGACTCGGGAAAGGCCCACTCAATGATCTTTTGGGGCCCTCCAGGGACCGGAAAAACCACGCTGGCACGTATGATTGCAAATTCTACGGATGCGCACTTTATCGCGTTGTCGGCGGTAATGGCAGGTGTCAAAGACATTCGAGCGGCGGTTGCCAAGGCGCAGGACTTCCGCGCGATACACAATGTCTCAACCGTCTTGTTTTTGGATGAAGTTCATCGGTTTAACAAGTCACAACAAGACGCATTCTTGCCCTATGTTGAAGATGGCACGCTCACGTTTATTGGAGCAACAACCGAAAATCCGTCGTTTGAGCTTAACAATGCGCTGCTTTCCAGAGCGCGTGTATATGTTTTAAAGTCGTTGGATGACGGCGCACTAAAAAAAATCCTGAGGCGCGGACTTGCCGACGCAGACAGCGGTCTCGGCGAACATCAATACGAGATAGACGATGACGCATTGGAGCTCGTCATCATGGCTGCGGATGGCGATGCACGACGCGCATTGAATTTGCTGCAGCTTGCATCGGACTTAGTGCCAGCGAATAAATCTAGGATTACGCTCGCGCATGCTGAGGATGTGGCGCAGGGTAGTCAGCGCCGTTTTGATAAGCAGGGCGAGTATTTCTACGACCAAATATCGGCTTTGCATAAATCGATTCGAGGTTCGGACCCCGATGCATCGCTTTATTGGTTGATGAGAATGTTGGATGGCGGCTGCGATCCACTGTACGTCGCGCGCCGGATGATTAGAACCGCGAGCGAGGACATTGGCAATGCGGATCCGCGCGCGCTGCGAATTTGCCTGGACGCTTGGGAAACCTTGGAACGACTCGGTAGTCCAGAAGGTGAGTTGGCATTGGCGCAGGCGGCGGTGTTCATGGCGTGCGCTGCCAAAAGTAATGCGGTTTATAAGGCTAGCAAGCTAGCGGCAGCGGATGTGCGGGAATTTGGAACACTAGACGTGCCATTGCATTTACGAAATGCACCAACGAAACTGATGCAGAGCCTAGGCTATGGTGAGAAATATCGTTATGCACATGATGAAGATGACGGATTTGCAGCGGGTGAGCGGTATTTTCCCGAGGACATGCCGGAGCGTACGTATTATGATCCCGTGCCGCGAGGTTTGGAATTGAAAATTTCGCAGAAGCTTGCAGAGTTGAGGCGCCGTAATCGTTCGGATAATGACGCGTCCTAGTCGATGACATGATTACAAAACGATGATTGATCCAAAATACTTGAGGCAAAACGCGGCCGCAGTCGCTACGGAATTAGCCCGACGCGGTTTCGACTTCGACGCCGGCGCATATGTCGAATTGGAAGAGCAGCGCAAGAAGCTGCAAGTTGCAACAGAGGCGTTGCGCGCAGAGCGCAACAGTAGCGCCAAGAGCATTGGTCAAGCGAAGGCACAAGGCAAAGATGTAGCACCGCTGTTGGCGGCCGTAAAAGATCTCGGAGATCGACTTGATGCGGCCGGGATAGACCTATCTGCCGTACTCGAAGGAATTCAGAGTATCGAATATGGCCTGCCGAACATCCTTGCTGATCGAGTACCGACCGGGTTGGATGAGTTTGACAACCGCGAAGAGCGCCGCTGGGGGGAAATTCCGACATTTGAATTCGACGCGAGAGATCACGTCGACATCGGAAGCGGGCTCGGTATGCTCGATTTCGATTCTGCCAACAAAATATCTGGCTCAAGGTTTACGGTTATGCATGCGGGGCTTGCGCGCTTGCAACGTGCCCTTATTCAATTGATGCTTGATACACACACGGCCGATCACGGTTATCAAGAAGTTTATGTCCCATACCTTGTGCATAGCGCCGCGCTCTATGGGACCGGTCAGTTGCCAAAGTTCGAAGATGACCAATTCAAGACGAATGGTGAGGTGCCGTTCTACCTAATTCCCACAGCTGAAGTTCCGGTGACAAATATCGTTCGCGATAGCATCATCGATGCGGATAGGTTGCCACTGCGTTTTGTTGCGCATACTCCGTGCTTTCGGTCTGAAGCAGGATCCTACGGGCGAGATACTCGCGGTATGATTCGGCAGCATCAATTTGAAAAAGTTGAACTGGTTCAAATGGTCAGGCCAAGCGATTCGGAGGCAGCGTTGGAGGAACTCACCTCGCATGCGGAACGAATCTTGCAAATTTTGGAGTTACCTTATCGAGTGGTCACCCTGTGTTCCGGGGATGTGGGATTTTCGGCAGCGATTACCTACGATCTGGAGGTATGGCTGCCAGGCCAGGAAAACTACCGTGAGATATCCTCGTGTAGCTGTTTTACGGATTTTCAGGCACGGCGAATGCAGGCGCGTTGGAGAAATCCGACGACCAATAAGCCAGAATTGCTACATACGCTTAACGGGTCTGGGGTTGCAGCGGGTAGGGCACTCGTCGCGGTCATGGAAAATTACCAGCAGTCCGATGGCAGTATCAGAATACCGGCTGCACTGTTGCCCTACATGGGTGGATTGACTGCTATCGAACCTATGATTGGCTATTAATTAGCTCGGCGAGATCGGCGAGCGCTTGCTGCCACCGGGATTCAGACCGCTTGTAGTCTTCTTCCCAATCCTCGTTTGCCGGAATACCAGCGACGGTCACTAGAATTCGTGTGCCGCCTTCAAAACTACGCAATTGAATTGTGACAGTGATTGGGCCACTGGCCAGCGGATCTTCGCCGTCGCCAGGTGCTAGCGCCAGGCGCATTCGATAATTGGGAATATAGATGTCTACACGTCCGGCCAATTGACTCCCATCGCGCAAAACCAAGTCGAATTTTCCACCGATTCGTGCTTTGAATTCTCCTTCGCTTGCTAGCCAATCGAGAACATCGTCGATGTTGGTGACGGCCTTCCAGCAATCAGCGGTGCTCGCGGAAGTTTGAATCTCCTCAGTGTGGCTTCGGGTAATATTATCGACCGAAATTTGCGCGCGCTGCGAATCATCGTCCGACTTCTCTGCTGGAGCGACGTCTTTCTCGGCAATCTTGTCGACTGAATCATCAGGATACGAAATGACATGCAAGTCTCTTTGCGGGAATGGAATAGATATACCTGCAGTACGAAATGCCGCATCGATCGCAAAGTTAATGTCGCTCTGCACCGAGAATCGTCTTTCGATTCGATAAATTCTCACTCGCAGTTCGAAATCCAGGGAACTGTCTCCAAATCTCATAAATAATGCACGGGGAGCAGCGGCGCTGCCATCGGTGATGACTTCGGAGTGCTCCGTCGAGACCGCTTCGAGAATATCTTTGACTTTCGCAACATCTGAGCCGTAGGCAACGCCGATCGGAATCTGCAGTCTGCCGGCTGTATCGCGTAAGACCCAGTTAGTAACGCGACCAGAAATCAATTCGGAATTTGGCACAAGGACGTTTTGGTTGTCGAGCGTTTCGATTTCCGTTGCGCGTATGCGAATGCGCCGAACAAAGCCTTCCATTTCTCCCACTGTCACAAAATCTCCGGTACGAATCGGACGCTCAAATAACAATATAAGGCCGGAAACAAAATTGTTTGCAATTTCCTGCATACCGAAACCGATACCGAGGGCGAGCGCCGCGGAAGCGAAAGCCAGTCCGGTGAGGTCGACGTCGGCATAGGCTAATGCGGTCAATACCGCGACGACAAAGCCTACGTAGCCAAAAATCGTAATAACAGCTTCGCGCGCGCCACGCTCAATAACAATATGCTGTAACCAGCGCCGGTCAATCCAGCGTTTCATCCAGCCAATGACGATGATTAAGCCGACGAATACTAAGATGCCGCCCAATATGTTTATTGGTACGAGTGTTAGCTGACCAATGGTGATGCCGCCGATGGCTGTTTCGTACAAACTATCCAGCGTTGTGCCAGAGTCGTCCCAAACATAAATAACGAAAAACACAAAACCGAGCCAAATGACGAGGTCCGCAACCAGTTGCATGAACCCCAGGCCGGAGCGCGTTGCTTGATCAGTTACACCTAGGCTACGACGAATTTGGTGGGCCGATGGCGTTTCCTGTTTAATCAAATATTCAAACAAAGTAAGAACGCACCACAGTAAAATCCAAAGTAGCAGCAGTGCCAGAGCAGTTCGCGTGACACCGTGTACTAAGTATCCGGCAAAATTGTGAAAGCCAATCATTAGCAGGAATATGCCGGCGATGAGTGCCAGGGTACCCGCATAACGGATTAACCGAAATCGACCTCGCAAACCGGGAATCTTGCCGAGATAAGCGATCGCATAAAGTAGTGCGATAGCGACAACAAAAATCATCGTTGCTCTGCCGACGACATCCGGCGCGACCATGCGAATCGCTAACCATCGCGTGCCAAGCACGACGAAACTGCTGACTAACGCGATGAGAAATACGACGAGCCGCAGGCGAAGCGGTTTAACATGATCGGGAATCAGCCCTTTGACGGCTGCCGAAGGTGACAGCGGCCCTGTCGACCAGTCGATAACGACTCTTCCGATTCCGAATAATACAATACCGATCGCCAACCGAAGAACCAGCAATTCGGTTGTCGGTGCGCTTGTGGCAAGCCACAAGACAGCGACCAATGTCGTACCCTGTAGCAAGACCGGTGCATGGTCCGCCAACGGCTTGGGAAATAGGAATTTGAATTTAGAGGGGCCATCGTCGCCGCCTGCGGCATTGTACGATTTGTAAAACTGCCGGCGAACGAAGACACCAATGACACCGGCCAAAGCGGCAGACCCTAACAATGCCCAAAACAATAAGGGCAGGGTGATGCCAGGCACTAATTCCAACACCATAGACTCTTGCAGTTTTTCAGGTACGGCGGCGATACGCTCAGGAAGCGTTCGTAGGGAACCAATTATGCTTTCGGAACGGTGCGATAAGAATTGTTGTGATATGGAATTTTGTAGACTGGTGATGTTACTGACCAATCGCTGCGCAGTTTCATTGACGCCGAAACACTGCGAATGACGGCGGGCTGAGTCGTCGAGCAATTGTTTGATTTCGCGGTACTGACCGAAATCACTTCCAGTTGAATCGCCTTCTATGTCTTTGTAAGGTGCAAATCTCTGCTCAAGCCGCGCGTGCTCGGCGTTGGCAGCTGACTCACAGTTTTCCGCCTGCAGCTGTATTGAGATTAGGGTTGTTCGAGTTTTGGCAAGAAAAGCCGCGTCGTCGCTTTCGGCGGCAATTTGCCCTTCAATTTCTTCGAGTACGCCGACGGTTGCGAGTGGATCGAAGCTGGTGTCGTCTTGGGCAATCGCCACGAAGGTGGCCAGGCAGAAAGCTATCGATACAAAGAGCGTGGATAATTTGCCTGACGACATTGACTGGTTGCTGATGCTTTGTGGCTTATTAGGTGCGTGCAGTATACAGGGTCGCCAAAAAATTGAAAAAAGGAATACGGCAAAAAAAATGGCCACCGTTGCCGGTGGCCGTATTGAATTTCAATTCAAATTTGGATCTTTGCTGGTTAGTCTCTGCTCATGAAAAGCTGCAGTACATACCAGAACATCAGTGCGATCGATGAAAATAGTGCCAACGATGCGGCGACGTATCGATCCTGCGGATAGTGGTGCATGATATTGGATGTGTCATAGAGAACGGCGGCGCCGGCAAATCCAACCATCGCAACCGAGAACCAGGTCCCTAGATGAAATCCAAAAATCATCGACGATACGATTGCAACCAGAGCGAGAATTCCACCCCAGACCAGCATGCCACGCAAGAACGAGAAATCTTTTCGAGTGATCATCGCCGTAGCAACCAATCCCGCGCAGCCAAGCAAAGTCACGCCAGCCGCACTTTCGATTATCTCGGGCCTCTGCAATTTGTAAATAGCAACATAAAACAGTGGTGCGAAAATCAGCGCTTCCGCAAATACAAATAGGCCTAGTGCCGCATATTGAGCGTTCTTTGATTCAACTCGGTGGGCGACGTGCGTTGCGCCCCAGCCGACAAGCATAAATGCGCCTAATACCAGAAACCACGAGTTAAGCATCGGTATTGCGATGCGTTCAGCCAGACCAGACTGAATAAAGTATGCAGAAATACCG
Organism: Woeseia sp.; assembly: GCA_021773015.1. Lineage (GTDB taxonomy): Bacteria > Pseudomonadota > Gammaproteobacteria > Steroidobacterales > Woeseiaceae > OFTM247. The sequence continues at coordinate 48,687 of JAJFKW010000006.1, read as the reverse complement.
GCGAAAGCCAGAATGGCAGCAACCACATGTGCGTAACACTTCCAAATGAAGTCCGAGCGATCCGCGACGGATGCTTCGGCCACGGGCGCCAAGTAATTGACGTTCTGATTCATGCTTTAACTCCTCAAATAACCTTGGGCGATTCTATCATTTTCGTCGAAATGGTGGGCAATTGCCGGAATTCAAGCGCCAGCACCCAAAAGGACGCGACCGGAAAAGCTGCGCCGGCCAATTAAATTTCGCTAAGCTATTGAAAGCGAGAGTGTCTGCGAGCAAAATGCGCCCTCGCCAGCACGCGACAGCATCTTTAGGAGAGGTGGCAGAGCGGTTGAATGCACTGGTCTTGAAAACCAGCAAGGGTTAATAGCCCTTCGTGGGTTCAAATCCCACCCTCTCCGCCATTTATCGAAAAGCCCCTTGATGAGGGGCTTTTTTCGTCTGCAGTCCCGCTTCAAGCGTGACATCGTGGTTGCCGGGCGGCTAGCAATTGCATGTGCGTTGGAATCGACGCAACATGCGACTTATGGGCCTACGATTCGTCACCGACACCGGCATCGAAATACCTGCCGTAACAAAGCAACAAATGATTGAGGTTGATCGGGTGGCCGTTGAGGACACCGGGCCGAATCTGTTGCAGATGATGGAAAATGCCGGTAGGAATCTGGCGCTACAAGTCGTAGCGAGTCTGGGCAGCAACTGGCAGAAGGCTGGAATTGTGGTTCTGGCAGGCAATGGCGGCAATGGTGGCGGTGGGATTTGCGCGGCAAGGCACTTGGCGAATCGTGGCGCCAATGTGCGGCTTGGCTTGGTCTCGCCCAATCGTCTCGGTCTGGCGGCTAAATGGCAACGGCACATTTATCAGGCCACCCGCGGTCGCGAAGTCGAATTACGTGATCTCAACGAGTCGAATGAGCCGATCGATATCATTGTCGATGCATTGATCGGTTACAGCCTAAAAGGAGCAGCACGAGGCGAGACACTCCGGCATATTCAATGGGCAAATAATAGCGGCTCGCCGATTCTTGCGCTAGACATCCCGTCAGGGATTGATGCAACGACTGGCGATACACCAGGTGATTACATTAAGGCCCGCTGGACGCTCACTCTGGCGCTGCCAAAGTCAGGTTTACTACCCAACCTTACGGGGGACCTGCTACTTGCGGATATCGGCATACCAACAGGTGCCTATGAGTGGGAAACGCTTATGCTGCCGTACACGCCTCCGTTTGGCGACCGCTTCTTAATTCCCTTGACTGTGACAGGGGTTTAGCGCTTTAGGTACGCTCTGGCCTCACTATCCTTTGAAGGTCTTCTTTAGGCGGCCAAAAAGTCCTTTCGACTTTTCGTCATCGTCATCGTCATCAACGCGGTTTTCGATTTCCGCCAGACGAGCACTATCAAGGGCCTTAAGCGTCTGCGTAATCGAAGTTTGAATTTGTTCTTCGATCGAATCGGGGTTGTCCGGTGTCGATACAGGTTTGGATTCGGAAACCGTGGAAGCAGCGCTAGTTGCCTGTGGTGCCGCAATTTCTATTTGCTGCGGTTTTACATCCGTCGCAGTCTGTTGGCCCACATCATTTTTCTTATCAGTTGCGGCGCCCATCGCAGCCTCAGGTTCGAGCAAAACAGGTGACGGTTCGCTAATTGGATCGTTGGCCGGCGGTTCTTTGGAACTTTTGTGTGCTACTGCCGGTGCAACAAGTGCGTCGGTTTCGCTGGGCAATGTTCCTGCCGCGGGAGGATTGGCCAACGCGTCGGCAGCGATTTGTTCGAACTCTTGGCCGAAAAGCGTTTCCGCCATTACATCGCTGATGTCTTCCAGCGAATTGGCCGCTGCCAATTCCGCTGCCATTTCGTCCAAGTTCAAGCCTTCCTTTCGTCGATCTTCGAGCGTTTCGTCCAGCGTGATTTTGACTGCCGATTCTACAGGCTCCGCTGTTGAATCGGTCGTTTCCGTGACACAGCCGGCCAACAAAGCATCGTCAAAACCAGGATCAATGTCCAAAGTCGGTTCCTCTGCAAGGCTCAACTCGACAGGTTCCGGTATCGACTGTAACGGCATCGGGTCAGATCCACGCGCCGCTGATATCGCCGCCTCCAATGCGTCGAGGTCCGGAATTGGTTTCTGGTCCGCAATTGACGACACACTTGCTCGAGGTCCCTCGGGCTTCTTTGCCGATGTCGAACTGCTGCTCTCCATCGAGACTTCAGATGCCGTTTTCGTATCTTTCTCGGCATCCGAATTTGGTGCTTTTTCCGCCGCTAATATCGCGGGTTCGTGAACGCTGGCTGTTGTTTGTATGTCTTGTGCTGCGAGCCCGGTCGTTGCCTCGTCAGGTTCACTCCTAGGTTGCATCTCGCCGCTATCCGCGCTTCGTTGCTGATCGCGAGTAGCCACATCGTCACCAATCGTCGTTGCGTGATTGAGGCGAGATTGACTCTCACTGACTGATATCTTTGTCTCGTTTACTGCAGAGTGGTTTGCATCTACTTCGGAGTCGTGCTGTAGATCAACGACAGGCTCCCGATCACTTTTCGCGGTGATCTTGTCGCTGGTCGCGGCAGCAGGTGTGCCTTGAGACGTTGCATGCGAAGGTACGGCGACTCGCATCGAACTTGACAGTGTTGGTAATTCGTCTGTCGCATCTTCGGCGCCGACAGCTCCAGCGTCGAAGCGTTCATCGTTGGCCAATTGCGACGTCGGTAACGAGAGTGCTGGATCGGGTTTAAATTGTGGCGGGATGTTCATTCCGGTATCGCCGATCAGTTGCCCATCAGTATATTCATCGTCAGCAGCGTCAGATTCAACATCTTCGATGTTGGGGGCTGCCACACTATCCAACTCTTCCAACGGCAGGTCTTCCCCCTCTTGTGCCAAGACATCGGCTACGATCGGTGGCAGCTTCGAGCTGACAGCTGCTTTAGGCGCTGCTTGCGGCGAAGATTCCGCTTTATTGTGTTCATCGTGCGGCTCGACATCCTGAATCACGGAAGATTCTTCCGCGTCCGTCATCAATTCAGCTGCAGATTGCAGCGTACTTTCTCCATTCTCATCGTTGGCGGTCGGGCGTTCAGAATTTTTTGTATTGGCCGCATCTACCGTAGGCTTTGATGCGGCTAGATTGAATGACTCGATCGGCGACTTGTCATCGTCGCTGGACAATTGAGTCAGTGATGATTCGGCGCTCGTCTTTTCCGGTATTTCAGGTTCGAGTCCAAGTACATCTGCCGCTGTGCTGCGAACCAATTCCGCCGAAATCTTCGTGACATTCTGCTCGTCTGCTGCGGCCATAGTGGCGTCGCAAATATTGTTAATGACACGCGGTATTCCCGCAGAACAACGATAAAGCATCGTTGCTGCAGCGTCGTCAAATAGGTTCTCGTCTGCAACCGATGCCACCCTCAAGCAATGCTTCAGGTAGCCACGAACTTCCGCCTCATTGAGCGCCGCGACCTGCTGCCCCAGTCTGGCTCGCTGTTTTAGTCTTGCGAGTTCAGGAAAATTTAATCGTTTGTCTATTTCGGCAGGACCCATCAGGATAATGTTAGCGCCACCTGACGCCGCAGATTCAGCGGCAGTCAATGCTTCAAGCTCCAATAGCGCATCATTCCCAAGGCGCAGCGCATCTTCCACTACGACGATGATTTTGAAATCCTCAGCCGCCTTCTGAGTCAGAATCCGGCGAAATGCGGCGAACCTTTGTATTGTGCTCGACGGTTGTTTGCCAACGCCAAATCCGGCCAACAGTAAATCAAGAACTTCGTCTGGTGCGAGCCGCATTCGGCTGATCCAGGCGACGAGTTGTTGCTTCTTATTAGTTTCGAGCGCGCGCGTAACGATAGTCGTCTTGCCGACGCCGACCGGGCCGCTTACGGTGACGATGTTTTGCTGGCCAGCTAACGCTTTTTGTAAGCGTGAAATAAAGGTAGCTTGTTGTGGCCCCACGAATACAGCCGGCCCCTCGGCATTAGCGCGAAAGGGGTTTGACTTCATGCCAAATCGTTCTTCGTACATAACTTCCCTGTTGGCAGGTATTAGGTCGGGCACTCGTTAGAAAGCGCACTGACCGCCAATTTTGGCGAGTGGGCCAATAAAATTCAGGGAGTTATGTCACAAACCGGTGAATTATCCGTTAAATGCAGCCTTCGTGACGGTAAAAGGGCCCGTATTTGAGGGTCGGATCTCAAATACGGGCTGTCCCATTGAATTCGCGACTGCTGCGCTAAATCTGCCTAAGCCAGGTTTTAGACAAGCCAAGTTTGAGCTTGGGCGTGCCAAAGCACAGGATTACCAGATTTTCACGCGCTCTTCGGGGGCGAGGTAAAGGTCTTCGCTTTTCTCTACCGCAAATGCTTCGTAAAACTCAGGGACATTTCTGACGATGCCATTAACCCGATACATCGCAGGAGAGTGTGGGTCAGTCTTGATCAAGACGCGCATAGTATCGTCGCGCATTTTGTTTCGCCAAGATTGTGCATAACCGAGGAAAACACGCTGCACACCAGTGTAACCATCCAACATCGGCGATTCACTGCCGTCCAATGACAATTTGTATGCTTGTAACGCAATACTGAGTCCGCCAAGATCGCCAATGTTTTCACCTAAGGTGAATTCGCCGTTAACGTTAATGTCATCAAACGGCTTGAATGCAGAAAACTGATTTACCAATTGTGCCGTTCTGGCTTCGAATTCCGCCTTGTCCTGCGCCGTCCACCAGTCGCGTAGCACGCCATCACCGTCGAAAGTGCTGCCGGCATCATCGAAGCCGTGACCGATTTCATGTCCGATAACAGCACCGATGGCTCCGTAATTGACGGCGTCCTCAGCGTTCAGGTCAAAAAATGGTGGTTGCAAAATTGCGGCCGGGAACACGATTTCGTTGAGCGGTGGGTTGTAGTATGCATTGACCGTTTGCGGCGTCATTCCCCATTCTGTTCGATCAACTGCAGATTGCTGTCTGTCAATTTGCCGTTGATAGTCGAATAATGCGGAGCGGTGCATATTGCCGACCAAATCATCGTCACTTATTTCCAGTTTGGAATAGTCGCGCCAAACATCTGGGTAACCTATTTTGGGCGTGAATTTTGAGAGCTTGTCGAGGGCTTGTGCTTTCGTTTCATCGCCCATCCAGTCCAGTTCCTTGATACTAGATTCATAGGCTTTTAGCAGATTGCCAACCAGGTTAAGCATGTGTTTTTTAGCTTCAGGTGGAAAGTGACGTGCAACATAGACCTTGCCAACGACTTCGCCTAGGTTATTGTTGACATTTGCGACTGCACGTTTCCAGCGTGTGAGCTGTTCTTCGACGCCCAAAAGTTTCTTGGAATTAAACTCGAAGTTCTGATTGTCGAGGTCTTCGCTGAGTAGATTTGCATTCGTGCTAAGCACAGTCCATTTTAAATACGTCTTCCACTGTGCCAATTCCGTATCTGCTATGATTTTATCGAGTGCTCGCATGTGATCAAGTTGGGTAACGACAAGCCCGTCGATTTCCGAAATACCGGCTTCTGTCAGATAAGCATCCCACGAGAAGTTAGGCATCAAATCGGGCAACTCAGTCAAAGGAATTTTGTTGTACAACGCGACCATGTCGCGAGTTTTTTCCTTTTTCATATGTTCCGCTGCCATACGAGTTTCCAACGCCATAATGGTGTCGGCGCTTTTGTCTCCGCCGTCAATGCCAGCAAGATCAAACATCTTGGCAATGTGCGCGACGTAAGCCGCGCGAATACCTTCGGATTTTTCATCTTCCTCGAAATAGTATTCTCTGTCGGGTAGGCCTAAACCTCCCTGGAACGTGTACATCATGTACGAGTTGGGATTCTTGAAATCTACGTATTGCCCAAGCACAAACGGCAAATTCACGCCAATCTTGTTGACTTCCGCAAAGTAGACTGCGAGTTCTTCATAGTCGGACAATGCGTCGATTTTCGAGAATTCGCTACGCAGCGGTGTAATGCCAAGTTTATTGCGCGTTCCCATATCCATATAAGATGAATAAAGGTCGCCAACTTTTTGTTCGTCACTGCCGGCAGCGAAGTCGCCGGCTGCGGATTCTTCAATAATCGTTTTGACGTGCTCTTGAGATCGCTCATGGACCATAAGGCCAACCCCATCGCTGGCGCGGTCAGCGGGGATCTCCGCACTAGCCATCCACGCACCGTTGACGTAGGCATTGAAGTCATCGCCAGGTTTGACGTTGTGATCCATGTAGTCGACAAGCAAGCCTGAGTGTTTTTCGATCTTGCTTGAGTCAGATGCTGCGATTGTTGCGTCGCTGCCGCTTTGTCCACAGCCAGCCAGCAGCAGCGGAATCGCCGCTATTGCAATGATTTTGTTCACTATTTTGTACCCTTTGTAGTTGTCAGGGGAACGGTAGGGATCCGATACGCCTATTGTGACCGATTTTATTGGGATTTGTTCTTGGCAGGCCTATTTTTTACGGGTTATTGGCTAGCCCTTCGCCTTGTCGTAATACGGTTTCCATAGCGTTAGACAGACCGGTACGGCGACATTCAACCAAAATATTGCGAACATCAAAGTGTAGAATGCGGCGGTGTTGAGAATCGCGTTTTCCACATAGGCGATACCCATGACAACGAATGCAAGTTCGGCTCGACCGAGCATGCCAAAGCCGATCATGACGCTCTCATGAAACGTAAAGTTGCCGGTGTATCGGGCTGCCAAAGTGGCTGAAATAATCTGCACGAAAAAAATGGTGATAAACAGAACGATGGCATGTGGGATTACTGAAGCGAGGATCTCCCAATCGAAAACGATTTTTGCACCTAAATCCACGAAAAAAACCGGTCCCACCCATGAAAAGGCAGCGATATCGACAACTGCTTTCGTGCGTTTGTAAGAACTTCGCGCGCCGACCGTGTCCAGAAGAAAGTACTCTTCACGCAAAATCAAGCCGGCCATGTAAGCACCTACTGCGGCGTGAAAACCGAATTGGTGGGCGGCCAATCCCGCTAGCAAGGCGAGTAGCAACACGGTAAGTGACGAATGCTCCTTGCCAGCGACGAGCAACAAGTCACGCACTCCGAGGCGGCCGATGATGGGTACCCTGCTCATCCATCCTCGGGAGTTTTGCGGTAGCAAATAGGCACCGACGATGGCGACGCCGCCGAAAAACAGTACGGCCTTGAATATCATTTCCGCAACCGCCAACACTGTGAGACTCGTCTGGCCGGTCGCGATGGGTACCATGACAGCTACCGCCGCCAACGATGCGATGTCATCCAGTACGGCCGATGTCATGATGCCTGTCGCCGCCTTTGAAGAATGCAGGCCCAGGCCCTTCAGGGACACCATGGTTAGGGACACTGCGGTCGCTGTCATCGTCAGGCCGAACATTATCGAAATATTGGTATTGGCCCAAAAATATTCCGCGAGATAAAACGCCGCAAGAAATGGCGCGATTGCGCCGAAAAGAGCAATTCCCCAGCTACGTTTGATACTCCGCACGAAGTTTCGCGTATTCTCTTCGAAACCCAGCGCAAACATAATGATGATGATGCCGAGTTCGGCAAAGCCTTTGATAAATTCGGAAGGGGCTGTTGGCAATATGCCGACGTTGACCATCAGTGCGCCAAAGGCGAGGAAGTAAAGAACGGAAGTCAGCTTGGTCTTTGCGGCGACGAGATTGGCAATGAAGACGCCAATCCAGATGATGGCAAGTTGCAGCAAGGGGTTGGTCATAAAAAGGTCCGTGGATCTTTCTCTCGTTACAGTGACGCGAACATAGCAATTCAGTGGATTATTGCCTGTTTGGGCGCGCGATGACAGCTAGATTCATTTTCATTACCAACGAGAAATAGATACAAACCGGAGATTTAATGAAATATCCAGCCCATCTTGTTTCGCTGTTGCGACCGCTACTTGTCATGCTAATCGGTGTGTACGCGGCGTCTGCTTGTTCACCGGCGGAAACGGAAACAGTAAGTGGATCCAAGCCAATGGATCCGCCGTTTCGTTCGGCGAAACGAGTAAGTACGGATTGTGGTGTCAGAAATATACAAGATCCACCGCCAGGATTTGCGCGGCCACCCGGCTTGGAAGCCGAGAAAATGCCGCCGCCGATACAAAAAAACATGTCCGTGGGCGCGGATCGTCAATTGCAAGAGATAGACTACGATCATGTGTCCGATGGATATGTATTGATCGAACCAGGATCTGTTCGCAAGTCTTTTCTCGTCAATAATGACAAGCAGGTGGTTGCCGAATTTGAAGCCGAATATTTCGGCGGATTTACACAGCTGCTGCCAAACGGCAATAGACTCGTGTCCAGCAACCGACACACGGACGTATTCAAAGATGGTGGTGGATACCGGGGCTGCGTAGAAGAATATTCAGCCAGCGGCAAATTAATTTGGCGGCTGAATTTGAGCACGGACAACTACATTCATCACCATGACGTCATCAAGATGGAGAACGGAAATATTCTGGCTGTCGTGTGGGAGCGAGTATCGACCGACGAAATTATTTCTCAAGGCAGAGATCCGGAGCTCGTCGCTAAAGATGGAAATTTTTGGTATGACGGTGTAATTGAAGTCAATCCATTTACGCAAGAAATCGTCTGGGAATGGAGCGCAAGACACCACTTGATCCAAGACTTCGATGGAGGACGCTTCAATTACGGTGTCGTTGCAGATCATCCGGAATTGCTAAATGTTAATTTGGTGAAAAAGTCGCGCAGCGGCGAAGTCCATGCCGATTGGACACACGTAAACGCGATGGACTATAACGCCGAGCGTGATCAAATATTGTTGTCGTCAAACTACCTAAGTGAAATTTGGATAATTGATCACAGTACAACGGCCGCAGAGGCAATAGGTCATACCGGTGGCACTTACGGTAAAGGCGGGGACTTTATTTATCGTTGGGGAAATCCCGAAAATTACGATCGCGGAACTGTCGAGGATCGTAAACTGTATCACCAGCATGACAGTCAATGGATCAGGGCGGGCCTTAACGGTGCGGGAAATATCCTCATATTTAACAATGGCGAAAGCAAATTACGTCCATATTCCACTGTTGTCGAATTTCTGCCGCCAGTTGATTCGACAGAGTCATACATTATCGACAATGACGGACGCTACGGTCCCGAAACGCTGGTTTGGGAGTATGACCCTGACCCGTCGGAACGGTTTTTCTCGTTTTTTATCTCTGGAGCGCAACGCCTTGCAAACGGCAACACACTGGTCACCCAAGGCGCCGGCGCCAAAGTCAGAGAAGTAACACATGATGGAAAAATTGTGTGGGACTACGCCTACGAAGACGATATAGATGCGCCCCATATGCTGTTTCGCGCGAACCGATATGCACCGGATCATCCGGGTATTGCAGATCTAATACGCTAATACACACAACGGATTGACAATCGACCACGGTCTCTATTCATGCTGACGCCTGATTTTGCCGTTAAGCAGCCTGGCGAACTTCCGTGCCAGCCTCTACGAATTTGGCATTGCTAAGCAACATCGCCGACAACATTTTTCGAAACTGCATTTTCATCATAGGCAGAATCAATTTGCCCAACAATCCCAAACCAGGTTCAAATTCTGCGGTCATCGTAACATTCGTCTTATGCTGACCCAGACTTTCCAATTCGAATGATGCGTGCATGGTCTTAATGGGCATACTCGACTCGTAAACGCCAATCTTCAATTTTCGCATCGGTTCGTAAGCCAGAACTTCTTCTCTGATAAAATTCTTTCCATCTTTCATTTCGCATTCGCGGCGGGTACCGACATCCGTAGCAGCGTGCTTGTCTGTGAGCAGATGTGAACCCGATAGAGCGGGATTAAACTTGTAAATATTTCCGAAATCGTCCCAACTCTTCCAGACCTCTGCAATCGGGGCATGGACAATTTGATTTACAACAATTGTAGGCATTTCAGACTCCTCGAGTATTTCTAATAAAACTAATTTGGATCGGCAGTACGCAGTTTTCGACTGCCTATTGCGAAATCGGTTTAGACGATATGGTTACTAGGTTCGTGTAGAAAGCGATACGGTTTCTTACGCCAGCAACCTGCTTGTAGACTTTCGGGTAAAACCACGCGATGTCCTGCGTTGAATCCTCGTTAGCTACCGCTAGATAGTGAGCTTCACCCTTAAATGGGCACGTCGTACGGCTATCACTGCGGCGCAGCAGTTCCTGGTTCACCTGGTCTCGTGGAAAATACGCTACAGGCTCGAAACCGGATTCATGCAGCATTAGAACTTCAGAGCCACTGGCCAGATTCTGTCCCCGATAGCGGACTTCCCACTGCAGATTGCTTTGCTCGATGCGAATCTCATGTTCGGGATAACGTGAGCTACCGGGTGATGTTCCTAATGTTGCAATCAATGTAATCGCTCCTGTACTTGACGAGGGCATAAGGATAGCCGGACAATATTCGCTCCACTAGACTTAAAAAAGATACATTGCGGTGCAAAATACGACCATGAATTGGGACGACATTCGGCTTTTTTTGGCGTTAGCCCGCCATGGCTCTGCTCGAAAAGCGGCAGAGACCCTGGGTATCAGCCATACCACCATATCGAGGCGTGCTGAACAGTTGGAGGCCGATCTCGGTACGCGTTTGTTTGATCGAGACGTCAACGGCTATCGATTAACGGGCGAGGGTGAAGCGATGCTGGCCTCAGCAACCAAGGCAGAAGACGCCTTGTTGACGGCCGAGCGACAGCTGCAGGGTCGCGATGCGGATCTCTCAGGCGAGGTCAGGTTAACAACATCGGACATTATTGCGATGTTTCTTATGATGGAAGACATAAAGGATTTTTCGGAAAAATACCCGCGGATAGACCTGAACGTCCTAATATCGTACGACGTATTCGACCTCGGACGACGGGAAGCCGATATTGCCATTCGCTTTATCGGTGCGGGCAGAATGCCGCCAGAAGACTTGGTTGGTCGCAAATTGGTTAGCGCGTCCAGCTGTTTCTACGCAAGCAAAGAATATCTGCTATCACACGATATTTCGGACAGCGCATGCGGCGCTCGATGGATCGGATGGAACGATGAGTCGCGCTTTCCCGATTGGGTAAAAAATTCTCCGTACCCAAATTTCCCTGCGGTTGGCAAGTTTAACAACGGAATGTTACAAGCTGAAGCGGCGCGTCACGGCATCGGATTGGCAGCGCTGCCGTGTTTTATCGGCGATGCGATGTCCGAACTAGAGCGGTTGCCTGGAGCAATGCCGTATGCGAATTGGGATATTTGGTTGTTGTCGCATCCGGATTCGCGCGATGCGGCTCGCCTGCGAACCTTTCGAAAATTCGTTGTCGAATCATTTGAGCGCAAACGAGCACTAGTTTGTGGTGAACGCCCGCTATGAATTCTAGTTAGGCGAACGATGGTGTAGCGATTTCATCGTGTCAAAAAATAGGAATGAAGATGCCTGAATCACGTGAGTTGCCTCGAATACTCTTAATCACAATCGGCGTTGTGCAAGGAATAATGCTGTATTTTCTCTACTACGCGTATTCGATAGACGCGTGGCCGAGCGAATCACCCTTGTGGAGTTATCCATTATGGACGGTAGCTGTGGTCTCGCCGATTTTATTGCTGCTGACTCTCGAAAACGAAAACCAATCGAAAACGATGAAGTACATTCTTGGCTACTCTGTCGTTCTTGCGTTAGTCGCTCTATATACCGGTAGTCAAGCACTGCCGTACGGCGAATTTCAGCTCTCCAGTATGAATTGGATATTCGCTCTCAGCATTGCACTCGCAAGTTTTAAGGCACTTATGTATATGCAGCAACGTATTGCTGGCCGGCCTTTTTCGTATGACATTTTGTTTGTTTATTCGTGGCGAAACTTTCTCACCTATTCACTGGCATCCTTGTTCGCAGGAATATTTTGGCTCATTCTGATGCTTTGGGCGCAACTATTTCATGCAATTGAGATCGACTTTTTTCGAGAGTTGTTTGGAAAAGAGTGGTTTATTTTTCCAATTCTCGGATTCGCCTTTGCACTCGGTGTGGTAATTTTCCGCAACCTAGTACGTATCATCGATAGCATTACGCGCCTTCTTCAGGGGTTGATAAAAATCCTCTTACCTTTGGTTGTCGCAGTGGCGGTGGGCTTTTTGGCCGCGCTTCCTTTCGTCGGATTGGATGCGCTGTGGTCAACTGGGAATGGAACTGGCTTGCTGCTTTGGCTGCTCGCGATCGTCTTGTTTTTCAGTAATGCCGTGTTTCAGGACGGCAAGGGGTCCAACCCGTACCCGAAACTAATCCACAGAGGTCTATATTGTGGACTTTTGACGCTACCCGTAATTTCAGCGCTAAGCCTCTACGGCTTGTATTTACGGTTGTCAGAATATGGATGGACGGTCGCGCGAAGTTGGGCATTTGTTGTTTGGTTGCTGCTTACTTTGATTGCGGTTGGCTACGCTGTCGGTATTGTGCGGCTACGCGACCGCTGGCAAGCGGAACTTGCACGAGTCAATACGGCTATGGGCTTGGTCGTATTGGCAATGCTTTTAGCAGTCAACAGTCCGCTAATCGACTTTCGGAAAATCTCTATCGCTAGCCAGCTCGCGAGAGTCGAATCAGGCCTGTTAGAGCTCAAAGATTTTGATTTCTGGTATGTCAGTCGTCAGCTGGCGCGTCCTGGTTATTTGGCGATGCAACGTTTGAAGGGTGACTTAGGCGACAGCGACCCCGATCTGCTTGCACAGATTGATTCACCGCGGCGCTCGCGGCATCCTGCTGTTGCGCTTTCCTCTGACGAAATTTGGGAACAAACGATATTACGTCCCGCTGATATGAGTTTGCCAGATAGTCTGAAGGCAAAAATTGATAGTAGTCGTGTCAATACCGGAATCGGACCCGAGGCAATTTACACTATGATTCAAATTGATCTCAATGACGATCAGATTGATGAGTTTGTTTTGATATCCAGTACTACGCGTTACATATATGACACAAAGATTTTCTATAGGTCGGGCGATGAGTGGACGGTGATGCAGGCAATTCATGAAAGCGGCCGACAGGGTACCGGTTTTGCGAAACGGCTTGCCCAGGGGGAGATAAGGACACCCGCCAACAAATTTCATAACTTACAAATAGGTGACATCGTGTTTGTCCCGATGGGCAGCGAATAGGTTCCGCGTATTTTCCGCACACGATGAGGCGTTGAAAAAGGTGGCGAGTCATTACTTTGCATGCCGGGGATTAAACGCTGTCGTTTCGGATCGGACTGACAGGCAATAACTGACGATTCTCAGTTGTATGGGGTGCCGAATCGCGTTGACTGGCACGACTACTTGCCAGGAATGCCAAAATAATCCTTCCAAATGCTGTATCACCTGTTATAGTCCGCCGGATCTTGGCGCACATCGGTCTGCGCCACTCGCTCCTAACCTGCAATCTCGCAGCCCGTGGAGCCCATACAATATCCAGCCTGGGCCGAACCCTGCGTGGCCTAGCCTCGTCAGTGGGTCAGGCGACCTTGGAGTAAGAAACAAATGTTATTTAAAGAACTCGGTCTTTCGGCCGAATTGCTGCGTGCGATCGACAAACAGGGCTATGCGTCAGCAACGCCAATTCAACAGCAAGCCATTCCGTATATTTTGAAAGGCGGCGACTTACTTGCTGCCGCGCAGACTGGAACTGGAAAAACGGCAGGCTTCACACTGCCGATGCTTCAACGCCTGCAGCAGTCCGCGCAGGGAAGGCGGCGAATTCGCACGCTGATTTTGACACCGACTCGCGAACTCGCCGCACAAGTTACGAACAATGTTGAGAGTTACGGTCGTTATCTGCCTTTCCGTTCAATGATGATTTTCGGTGGAGTCAGTATTAATACGCAAATCAGCAAACTGAGAAAGGGTGTCGACATTGTTGTCGCGACGCCAGGAAGACTGCTAGATCATATCCAGCAAAATACGATCGACTTGTCGTCAGTCGAAACACTGATCCTGGATGAAGCTGATCGCATGCTAGACATGGGTTTCATTCGTGACATCAAAAAGATTCTCAAAAAATTGCCGAAGCAACGTCAAACTCTGTTGTTCTCCGCAACTTTTTCCGCCGATATACGGCGATTGGCCGCCGACCTACTCAATGCGCCTACCGAAATTGAGGTTGCGGCGCGCAACAAGCCAGCCGAGCGTGTTAAGCAGGTTGTGCACTTCGTGGATAAGCGTCGCAAACGAGAGCTGCTGTCATATCGTATCGGTGCAGAAAACTGGCGTCAGGTTTTGGTTTTTACTCGTACGAAGCACGGCGCTAATCGTCTGGCGTCACAGCTGTCTGAAGATGGTATTGATACGCTCGCAATTCACGGCAACAAATCGCAGGCTGCGCGAACACGTGCTTTGGCTGAATTCAAGGCAGGAAAAATTAGAGTTCTAGTTGCAACGGATATTGCGGCGCGCGGTCTGGACATCGATCGATTGCCGCACGTTGTGAATTACGATTTGCCAAACGTCGCGGAAGACTACGTGCATCGAATCGGCCGTACTGCGAGAGCTGGGCTGGATGGTCACGCGATATCGTTGGTTTGCATCGATGAGCACAAACTTCTGCGGGATATCGAAAGTCTGACCAAAACCAAAATTGAAAGAATCACTATCTCGGGTTATGAACCGGATCCACGAATCAAAGCCGAGCCACTGAGCCCACGTAGTAACAGAAGGCCTGCCAAGAAGCGTGCAGGCCCGCAAAGAAACCGAAGAAAAAGCTCTGCCGCTAATGGCGAAAATAGATCATCTCGGAACCAGCCGCGGAAACGTCGAGCTAGCTAATTGCCCGTGAAAACGTCTTTTTTCCGCTGGACGTGTTGCGCTGCGACTTCCGATGTACAATTCTTCAAAGGTTGTTTAAGGCCGGCGAGTTAGCACGGTCACTCTGACTGTCGCAAGCAAGCTTAATGTTGTCGGCTGTTGCTGACATAAGTGTGCGGCATGATGATGGACCATTCGCCAGCTGCTAGAATGCTGTTGTTGCGGGCTCACCAAGTGTTACGAATGGATATCGACGATGACGATCTTGTAGTTCTCGCTGACGCGCGCAGTCGCCTGGAGAATCCATCGCTGGTTATCCGACTAAGTTCGACAGTCGGCATGCCTGTTGAGACTGTAACGAGGGAACTCAGTAAACGCGCCCCGAAAGTTGTGGTGAAGGTGGTCGGTGATTCAACGCAAAAAGCGATTGAATACGCGCTCAAGTCCTCTATTTGGACATTGAAGGAATCCGATCAGGTCGCGGCACGTCCCGGACTGCATAAAGCTGCAGCAATGACGACCGGTGCCGTCGCAGGGTTTTTCGGATTGGAAACGTTAGTTATTGAATTGCCATTAACTACCGGAATCATATTCCGATCTATTGCAGATATTGCTCGTGCTGAGGGAGAGTCACCGTCTGATCCTGAAACCATATTGAATTGCATGCAAGTATTTGCGATGGGTAGCGGGATGTCGAACAAAGACGACGCAGCAGAAACCTCATACTATGGGGTACGCGTTGCGCTAAGCAAAGCAGTTTCCGATGCGGTTCAATACGTCGCATCGCATAGTGCCGGCAGCGTGAGCGCTCCGGCATTAGTGCGTCTAATTTCGGCGCTTGCGAGTCGTTTTGGCGTTGTTGTCACGCAAAAGGCAATGGCGCAATCAATACCGCTCATTGGTGCGCTCGGTGGCGGACTGGTCAATACGTTATTTATTTCGCATTTTCAAGATATGGCGCGCGGACACTTCGCCATTCGAAGACTGGAGAGAAAATATGGCGCTGAGGTCGTGCAACAAAGCTATATCGGTTTCGAGCAGGGCTAGCTATTTGTAAGTAATTTTACGCGTTTCAATAATGCGTTCGAGCGATTGATCTGCGTGAATACGTGTTGAAAGTGATTGAAGGCACTGCGGTCGCCTATGCGATAGGCAGCAATCGTTAAGTACGCGAGCATTTTTGCGTCGTCATTAGTTCCATTGTGACGTCGCCACGCATCTGCCAACATATTTCCGCCTTCTTCGATTCTGCCACGTAGAACCAATGATGCTCCCTTTGTCGCCAACAATTCCGCTGATCGAGGTGATACCGCTAGTCCTTTCTGCAACGCAAGATCAAGCACTAAGTATGAAGGCTTGTCAGCGTTGAGTTCAATTTTCGCTTGCTGGTGAAGCCACCGTTGTCGGTTATGATCAAGCTGGGCATCACTCTGAATCTTTTCCTGCGATATGCGGCGTGCTTCCTCAAGTTGATCTGCTGCTGCTAATGTCTGTACGTGCAGTAATTGCAGCGGCTCATTATTAGGAAATCGTTCATTCAATCGTTGAGTAGCGGTCAAAGCCAACTGAGACTCGCCGTCGTCTATCCGACGCCGAATGGATTGCAACTCGCCGGAAAGTAACCGTAGCTCGATGGACTCTTGCGAAAGAAATGGGCTTGAGATAATGCCGAGCCCATCGCTGACCCCGCCTTGCGTCTTAAAAGGGACCAGATTGAAACCGGCTCCGAGCAATATGGCGACGGCACAGCTTTTAAGCGCTATATGCCCAATCGCTTCCGAATTGCCAAAAATTCCGTCCCAGCCAAACACGACGATGAGTATCCCGAGCAGCATTAGTTCAGCGCCCGGACCGGCCGCGTAAATCATCGCGCTGTTTCTCCGCAGATTGCGCATCTGAATCGGCGTTGGCAATACGTATCCCTCCACCGGTGCAAGCTTAACCACAAGCTTTGTTTCGCCAATACGTGTTTGCCAAATGGTCGGGCCGAATCCAATAACAATTTCATGAACTTTCCACCCCAACATCTTCGCCATCAGCGCATGTCCGAGTTCGTGGATCGCGAGCAAAGGAATCCAAAATAGAAGAAACAACGGTACACTGAGGTTTCTGGGCGTGTAGTCGTCAAGCAACTCGGCCATTATCAAAAGTGTAAATAAGGTGCCTAGAATGGCGGAGGCGATTGCCTCTCCCTTGGTTAGACGCCTACGTCCAGCAGCAACTCTTAATTCGGTAAACATGTGTACAGAGATGGGCTCATTGCAAGTGTCCTCGCTGTCATTCTCGCTTATGCAAGAAGTCGTAGTCGATTTCAATTGGTGGTGCGTATCTTAACGGCTGTCGAGCGATTAGGTTGCATTGCGTTGGAAATGGACAATTTTTGCAACAGCATGATCTCGACTGCTAGGTTATTGAAAAATGCTCTTCTAATGGCTGCGACGTGTGAAAAAATGGCAGAATGACCCGTGGATTATTGGTTTGATCGAGCGTTGAGGGTTTGATCGGGCAGTGACCCAATCCCCAGGGGTTAGGCGGCTACACGTCGTCCAAGACTCTTTCGCACACGAGTTAGATTCATTTGCGGAAACGACAGCAAGCAAAAAACGAGTAGAAAATGAACGGTAAACGTCAATACGGTGAAAAAGACGCCTCATACCTTGCGGCTGGGAGTGAACTCGGACTTCGCACATTGGTTGATGATTTTTTCGACCTGATGAGTGAAGATCCGCGATACGTCACGATACTCGAGATGCATCCTACCGATCTCGACACTTCGCGGGACAAACTCGCGCGATTCTTGTGCGGCTGGCTGGGTGGCCCACGGCGCTATCAAGAAAAATACGGGCCTATTAGCATTCCAGCTGTTCATGCCCATCTTAACGTCGGTGAGATCGAGCGCGATCAATGGTTGAGCTGTATGCAGCAAGCAGTTTCGCGGCAACCATTCGCGGACGACTTCAAGGTGTATGTTTTACAGCAGCTCTTCGTACCGGCTGAGAGCGTGCGCCGGCGATCTCAGAGAGTGAGAGCTGCAGCAAGTGATCCGAAATAGTCGTCGTACTAAGGTACGCCGACCGGTCGCTGCACTACTAAACCAAACGATGTTACTGGGCATCCAATGACATAGTGCAAAGAATGTGCAGAGGGAAATCATATGAAGATGCGGGCGAATAGTTTTTGGCTAGTAGTGGTGTTAGCAGGGATCGGCCTACTTTCGGCTTGCCAGTCATCGGACAAGTCGGCGACAGAGCCGTCAATCGTTTCATCGACTGAATTATCGAAATCTGACCAGCCTGCGGAGATCATCGATGAATTTCGGCTTGGGACTGATGTTGCCCCGATCGCACAACAGCTAACGCTTGAAATTGATCCAGGATTGGAACGCTATAGCGGAAGCACGACAATTACCCTGAGTGTGCATCGCGATACGACGAGTTTTCGTCTGCATGCAAAGGACATGCAGATCAACTCGCTCAGCGTTACGCGAGCAGACAGCGCCGTTGAAGTGAGTCACAGACTCGCGGAACATGGCTTGATCGAAGTCGAGTCCGCCGCCGGCTTTGGCGCTGGTCAATACAAACTCGCTATCGAATTTGACAACGACTTCAATACCGATGGTGTAGGAATCAATCGCACAGAGCAGGACGGGCGGCACTACATTTTCAGTCAGTTTGAGGCCACCGATGCGAGGCAGGCATTTCCATGTTTCGACGAGCCAGCCTACAAATTTCCTTGGCAATTGACGCTATCTGCGCCAGTCGAGCACCTTGCGATAACCAATACTCCGGTCGAAATGGAAACTGTCGTCGGTGATGTCAAAACGACAGTTTTTGCGCCAACACCACCTTTGTCTTCGTATCTGATTGCTGTCGCTGTGGGTCCGTTTGAAGCCGTCGAGATTGAGGGTCTGTCCATCCCGGGCCGGGTGATCGTGCCGATGGGGAAAACTGCGTTGGCTGCAGCAGCGGTTGAGACGACGCCACCGATTTTGACCAGCCTCGAAGACTATTTTGGAGAGCCATACCCGTTCAAGAAACTAGACCTGATCGCGACAAATCAAGCATTTTCTGGTGCGATGGAGCACCCAGGGGCAATTACTTACTCAGACTACCTGTTGCTCCTAGACAGTAGCGCCACGGCGGCGCAAAAAGGCACCCTGATTAAGATAACCGCGCACGAGCTGGCGCATCAATGGTTTGGCAACCTCGTGACCATGCAGTGGTGGGACGATTTGTGGCTAAACGAGTCATTTGCTGACTGGATGGGAGATCGTACGGTGGAAGAGGTTTATCCAGAGTACGGTCGTGATCTGCAGGAGCTACGCACAATATTTCGAATAATGAACAACGACGCACGATCAACAACTAAAGCTATTCGTCACGACTTCAAATCCACTGACGATTTTTCAGATGGCATATTCCTCTCATATTTTAAGGGTAAATCAGTTATTGGTATGTTTGAGAATGCGGTTGGCGCTGAGACATTTCGCAATGGGGTCGTCAGCTACATAAGAAAATATAGTCGCGGCAATGCAGCGGCTAATGATTTTTGGGCTGCACTTGATAGTGGCGCCGATTTCGATTTGGCCGCCGGCCTGGCGAGTTTTATTGATCAACCTGGAATTCCGATTGTCAAAGTCACGCCGCTCGGCGCTGGCGCATTTGAGTTTTCGCAAAGTCGTTTTTCAATACAGCCGAATGCCGGAGGCGATAACCAGTCTTGGGTAATCCCGATTGGGTATCGATATTTAGTCGACGGCGAAGTCAGAACCGGAAACTTCATCCTCAGTGAGCAAAGTCAGCGCTTGCAGCTTGGTGAAGAGGTCACGTGGGTAATGCCGAATGCCGGTCAGCTCGGTTACTACCGTTGGCAGGTGCCTGCCGATATGCTTACCGCTATTGGTAAGGATTCGACGGCTCATCTTAACGTGAGGGAGCGCATGGGTGTTTTGACCAATCTGTGGGCGCTGTTGGCTGCCGACGAAATAAAAGGCGACACATTACTTGAAGCGCTCAGCGCATTATCTAGTGACAACGATACGAGTTTCTTGGCGGCATTACTCGATCAATTGACTAATGTTCGGCGGACATTTATTACGCCCGAATTGCGCGAACCGTTCGCGCGTTACGTAAGCACATTGCTGCAGCCGGCGATGGCGCGAATTGGGACATCGCCCATTCCCGACGAATCACCTTCGCAAGCATCGCTGCGACGCCGGATAATTGCTTGGCTCGCGGATACGGCAAACGACGAGGTGATTATCGCTGCAACCGACAAACTGGTTGCCGACTTCCTGACCGACAAGATCGCAGCTTCCGGACTCGTCGATGTCGCGTTACAGTCGGTTGCTGGGCGCGGGAATCAAGAATTTTTTGAACAAATGCAGCGGCGCCTGGAAGCCTCTGTCACGCCCGGCGAACGACGCCGCTATCTAAACACGATCGGCGCATTTCGAAAGGCAGAGATTGTTCGACAAGCATTGAAATACACACTTGCAGGTGATCTTAAAGCCAACGACATCAGGGCTGTCGTTGGCGGATTGGTCAACGGGCAAGAGAATATGTCAATAATCATCAATTGGATGATAGAAAATGACGAGCAATTACGCGAGCGTCTTCCGCAGGGCGCGATGGCGCGCATGCCAGACTTATTGACACGATGTTCTCCAGACGACCTGATCAAGGTTGTCGGGTTTTACGGTGCGCCGGAGCGGGCTGTACCCGGCATTGACAACGAATTGCGGGATGCCGAGGCGGCAGTGGAAGATTGCTGGCGGCTTCGGCAAAGAGAAATGGCAGCGATATCAGACTACTTGGAAGATCGATGAGATCCCGCAGAAATTGCCGCCTGCCGACAGCGGTCACCGTTGTCGGCAGGCGGTCGGATTCTGCTTGTTAGTTTGCCGGTTTTCTCAATACCAACAAGAAGCGATTCGTTTTTCCTCTAATCGAATCGCCAAACACATTTTGCGACAGGTCATCGCTATGCACGTGCAAAATACCGCTATTTTGCTCGACGACGAAGCCGGCGGATTCTGATAATCGAATGGCATCTTCCACGGTTATTCTGTGCAACGCTTTGTTATCGTTACCCGCCGCACCACTGTGGTCGATCACTCCGAACACACCGCCGGGTTTTAGCACGCCCGAAATGGCTTTCATTGCGCCGACCGCACCTGTCTCGCCGTAATTGTTGTAGATGTCGTGCAGGTTTAGGGCAGTGATGGCTGCATCAAAAGGCCCATCGCTGGCAGCGAGCTCATTCAACTCTTTATCCAGTCGCGAGACATTCGCCAGCCGGTCGCCAGCCAATCTTGCACTTAGCGCCTTCTCATTGGCGCCTTCGCGCATTTGCAAAACCATCGCAGGATTTTGCGCAGCGACGTGGCCGTCAGCTCCGACCGCTAGTGACAACACTTCTGTGTAATACCCGCCAGCCGCGATAACGTCGATAACCTTCATTCCTGGCTCGATCCCCAGTGCCGCGACGACCTCGACGGGTTTACGTCCCGCGTCCCGGTCGCTATCACCAGCGGTGCGCGAAGAAGCTGCGAGTTGATCCGCGAGACTCGGTTCGGCAACCTCTGGTTCGGCAGCGCTATATTCTTCACCACTACTGTTCGAGCCGCCGCCGCAGCCTGCGAGCGTAAGGGAAAGAAACGCAACAATGCTTGTGCTCTTAATAAGGGTTCTGGTATTCACCGGGTGCTCCACGTGGTTGATTGGCAATGGGATGTCGACCCGCAAGAATACCGCAAGTTTCCCCCGCGCGGTGACGATTTACTGCATTCGCCGGAACCTACATCAAATTTCGATTGCGTGACAATCAAAATCCATACGAGCTGCAGTTGAATCTCTTATACTGCTGGCACGCTCGGAAGTCGTGTTTTATACCGATAAGATTCACTTTCCAGGAGTATTTCATGCTGAATGGTAAAAGAGTTTTCGTCGTGGTGATGATGTTGGCGATTCCGCTGTCGCTGACTGCCAACGCCGCCGATGATGTGCAAAAACTGATAGCAGCGCTCCTGGGTGACACCCCGGTAGTTGAAGACCTGCAGGAATTAACTGACACCATTGGAGGTAGACCTACGGGTTCGCAGGCGAATCAACGTGCGGTGGAGTGGGCGGCCTCGAAATTTCGTCTTGCAGAGGTTGCGGTAACAACAGAAGAATTCGAAATGCCCGCACAGTGGCAGGAAGAATCAGTGACAGCGCAAATTTCGGGTGACATAGAATTTGCCGTTGACGCTGTAGCAAAACCGTTTTCGATCGAAGTCAAAAATCTCGTAGCGCCACTAATTGATGGTGGGAAAGGAACTGCGGATGACTTCGTGAAACTTGGCGACGCGGCGCAAGACGCCTGGCTGCTGATAGAGACCCCTGTGCTCGACGACAAGGTTGGACTTGCTGGATTGTTCGCGGAGTATTCTGACGCATCCAAAATCGAATCGCGGGCATTCGGCGCGGGCGCCTTGGGCGTCGTATTTATGTCGTCACGGCCGAAAAACCTCGTATATCGTCATAATGCGAGTCGCGGCTTCAAGAATAGCTACCCGCTGTTGGTTATCGAGCGCGAGCAGGCCAAGCGCGCATTGCGCCTACTGCGATCTGATCGCTCACTACAATTCACAGCGACAATAAACGTTCACAGCGGTGGTCGTTATAAGGCTAAGAACGTCATTGCCGAGATATCAGGGAGTCAACGGCCAAATGAAATAGTCCTTTTTGGTGCGCATTTGGACTCTCATGACTTGGGCACTGGGGCGCTCGACAATGGTGTGAATGTTGCAATGTTGATCAATATTGCACGCCAGATGGTGCGCTTGAACATACGGCCGGAGAGAACGATACGATTTGCGCTTTGGAACGGCGAAGAACAGGGGCTTGTTGGTTCGTGGAAATATGCAGAACAGCACGAAGCCGAACTCGATAACCATGTCTTAGCTGCGTCATTCGACATTGGTAGTGGCAAAACATCAGGATTTTTCACTGGTGGACGACCGGAGTTGGTTGGTTTAGTCGATCAATACCTGTCGCCAGTTGCAGGTTTGGGTCCGTTTCATCAGGTCGATGTGCCGATCGTTGGTACCGACAATTTTGATTTCCTTATTGAAGGAGTACCTAACATTGTCGCAGTGCAAGACGATGCAAACTATGCGTCAAATTATCATGCCGAGTCGGATACTTTCGATAAGGTTGATCAGCAGCAGCTTAGATTGAACTCGGCTATCAGTGCTGCGGTCCTATTGGGTTTCGCAAACTCAAACAGGAAATTGCAGCGTCAGACTCACGAAGAAATTGTAAGCTTAATCGAAAGCACGACGCTGGAATCGCAAATGCGAGACTTCGCAGTGTGGGACTATTGGGCTGAAGGTGAGCGTGGCAGGCACGATTGATGTTTGCGTCCGTATAGCGATCTATTTGGAATGAAATCAATATGAAAAATCGTAGAGACTTTCTGCAGTATGGTTTGTCGACAGCGGCAGCCGCAACTCTGCCTGTATCGACTATAGTACTGGCTGATACGCATCAGCAATTGATTCAACGGAGAATACCGGGGACGGAGGAACTATTGCCGGTTATCGGCCTAGGAAATGGTGAAGCATTTCAATCGGGAAACCTCGACCTATCGCGGGAACTCTTGGATATATTTTCGCAATTCGGCGGAGCATACGTCGATACTTCAGGTCCGGGGCGCTATACATTGGGCCGTATTATGCAGGAACGACGTGCGCACGATGACTGGTTTCTTGGCACCTATGTTGGCGCAACTGACGCGAACGAGGGGCTGCGTGAATTGACCGCAGTGCAAAAAGGGCAAAACGGCGGTTCGCTCGACCTGGTCTTGACACGAAACGTCAGAGACTTCGATGCAAATCCGCGTAAATACCAGCGCTGGAAAGAAAGCGGTCTGACACGGTATATCGGTGTCGCCAGACCGAACAAGAGCTTCTACGAAATCATGATGAAATTCATGCAGGCGAAATTGCTAGATTTTATTCAGGTCAATTATTCGCTATTTGAAACGGAGGCGGCCGATCGAATTATTCCGATGGCGCATGATTTAGGCGTAGCCGTCGTAATCAATCGACCATTTTTGAATGGCAGATTCTTTTCGATTGTAAGGGACAGATCGTTGCCGGCATGGGCGGAAGACTTTGACTGCAAGTCTTGGGCACAATTTTCTCTGAAGTATATTATTTCCAATCCTGCGGTTAACTGTGTGCTAACCGAAACTTCCAATCCAAAGCATGCTATCGACAATCTAGGTGCTGGTGTCGGGTTGCTGCCAGATCAGAAAACACGCAATCGAATGTTGGACTACATGCGAAATCTCAATTAGCTTTGGCGGATAGTCAGTCTATGATTACACTGCACCACTTAGAAAATTCTCGTTCTCAACGAATACTATGGCTCTTGGAAGAATTAGGCGTTGACTACGAAATAAAACGTTATTCAAGAGATTCGGTGAGCGGTTTGGGACCTCCAGAGCTACGGCAGATTCATCCACTTGGAAAGTCACCGATTGTCAGCGACGGTGAGGAAGTGTTTGCAGAATCCGGCGCGATAATCGAGTATCTGGTTGAGCAATATGGTGACGGAAATTTACGACCGCGTAGAGAATCGCCAGCCGGTAAGAAATACACCTACTGGTTGCACTATGCGGAGGGCACATTTATGCCGTTGATGATAATTTCGTTGATTCTCCGGCGTATCGAGTCTGCATCGATGCCCTTTTTTGCAAAGCCAATTGCGAAAGGGATAGTTAAAAAAGTGCGCGAAGGATACTTGGGTCAAAATACCATACGGAATCTCGATTTCATGGAATCTGTATTGAGTGAATCTGAATGGTTTTGCGGACCAGCGATGACCGCTGCTGACATACAAATGAGCTTTGTCTTAGAGGCTGCCGAAGTACGCACCGATCTTGCTATGGATTATCCTTATCTAAGCGCGTTTCTCGATCGTATTCGTGCGTTGCCAAATTACCAAACGGCCCTTTCGAAGGGTGGACCGTTCCAGTTGGGCGGTTAGCGTAACGTCAACTGAAGGGCGACTCGCGAGCATTGCCTGCGAGCGGTGAATTTTGATCTGTCTCATTGGTCTTGCTTCAGTTGACCCGATTTCCCTTGCGTAGACTTCACCGATTGAACCGCGTGCACAGGCTATCAACGTTTGCCAAACCGCCACATTCAACCAAAAGGTTGAATGTGGCGGTTTCACTGCGTATGCTTAGCCGCGTGAAATCGACAGACGCAAAGCTAGATCGAATTTTCGGTGCGTTGGCGCACCCGGTGCGTCGCGCGATTATCGAAGATATCCGCACCGATGCAAAAACTGTTGTGGAATTGGCAAAGCCACACAAAGTGTCACTGAACGCCATTTCCAAGCACATCAAGAGGCTTGAAGAATCGGGGCTTATTCGCAGACAGATTGATGGTAGTTTTCATCGCATCTCATTCGAACGACAAGTCATGAAGGACGCGATGCGATGGATGACCTATTACGCGCCGTTTTGGAATCAAAACTTGCAGAATCTCAAATCAAAAATGGAGAGCGATAAATGAGCCCCGTACGAATTGATTTGGAGCTAGTGATTGATCGCTGCGTTGAAGATGTATTCGCGGTGTGGGCAAGTGCGGAAGCATTCGCGACATGGTTCGCACCGATGTCGGTAGAGCCGCCTATCGTGAGCATGCGCTTTGAGGTAGGCGGCGAATACTCGGTCGAAATGCAACCGGAACACGGTGTGATTTTCACGACGAAAGGAACTTTCCGCGAAATCGAGGACAACCGGAAGATTACTATGACCTGGAGATGCGATGCATTTCCAGATCCCGAGACAACAGTCACAGTGCATTTTGAGAAAATCGCTGATCGTACGAAGATCAGATTGATTCACGAACAATTCGAAACACCGGAGACTTGTACAAATCATTCCCACGGTTGGCAGCTGTGTCTGGCGGCCCTGCAACAACTTTTCAAAGCCGATGAGTAAATGGCCTGGTTATCAAAAGCGAGGAATAGACAATGAAATACGCTGGAATCGTAGTCGGTATCATATTGATTGTGGTGATTGCATTTGCGACCGTGAAAAAAGTGTCACCGCTTAGTTGGGGCTGGTGGGGTGAAACGAACGCGGCGTCTGGTATTGCGCTACATGGATTTGATCCGATTAGTTACTTTGGCGCGGGTGAAGCGGCCGCTGGTGACCCGGAGATTTCATATCAATGGAAAGATGCCACATGGCAGTTCTCCAGCGAAGCAAACAAAGCTCGATTTATTGAGTCACCGGATCGATACGCCCCCCAATTTGGCGGGTTTTGTGCATTCGCCGTTAGTAAAGGCTTCACAGCTGATCCGAGCCCGGATGCGTGGCATATCGTCGACGACAAATTATTTGTATTCGCAGATACTAACGTTCGCGATCAGTGGGTAACCGCGTTGCCTGATGGATCACTTGTCCAATCGGAAAAACAATGGCGTAAGCGTGACTAACGAATAATGGACGGCGGCATGACATTGTAGCGTATTGAAATATGCTGACTGTGAGCATAATTAGACGATGCACTCGTTTGCAATCAGCCGTCATACAAACACTTTGCGCAAACGCTGCGGTGCGGTTCTTATTCAATCCGACAATTCAATAATGCGGATGTCAAACACGCATAATGTTTTTATCCAAGGATCATTGACTTAACGGCGTTTCGTCCGTAGCGATGATGCACTTGCAATTGCCGAATGAACCGGTCGCGAAGTAATTCGAAGTTTTTCTGATATCGTGTTTCGACTATATGGCGATTTGGCGAATTCAATTTTTGTCTTGTTGCTGAATTGCACACCTAACATCACGAAACAATAATAATTGCGGCGCAATATCATTGCGTCCGAGTCATCATCAGAGGGAATTCGATGCGCAAGCTTACGATTGCTTTTTCCGTACTTCTTACACTCTTGGCGTTTGCCCGCGCGGCGACCGCGCAAGACATCATCCTTACCGGAGTCATCGATGGGCCATTGACGGGAGGGGTGCCGAAGGCAGTCGAATTATTTGTACTGGATCAAATTGACGACTTGTCGGTTTGCGGCGTTGGCTCGGCAAATAACGGCGGCGGCACGGACGGGGAAGAGTTTACATTTCCTGCGATTTCAGTGCCAGGTGGTTCATTCTTGTACGTCACATCGCAGGCGGAAGGATTCTTGAGTTTTTTCGGTTTTGATGCGGATTTTACGTCGGGTGCCGTGAATATCAATGGCGATGATGCAATCGAATTGTTTTGTAACGGTTTGGTCGTCGATATTTTTGGCGACATTGACGTAGATGCAAGTGGTACCGCTTGGGACCATGTAGACGGCTGGACTTATCGCAACGACAACACTGGGCCGGACGGCAATACGTTTATTTTGGCCAATTGGAGCTTCAGTGGAATCAATGCATTGGATGGTGAAACAACTAATGCAACGGCGGCGACGCCATTCCCGATCGGTACGTTTGCAACGCTCGGCGGCGATGCTGCGCCGCGAGTGATATCAACGGCGCCGGCGGACGGAGATAGTGGCGTCGCGCCAAATACCGATATACAGGTGACGTTTAATGAGCAGGTAAACGTCAACGCGGGCACTTGGTTTGGCATTGACTGCAGTGTTAGTGGTGGCGTTGCGGCGACAGACAGCTCCGCGGATAACACATCCTTCACCTTAGTACCGAATGCAGATTTGGCAGCCGGGGAAATCTGCACAGTGACGATCATCGCCGATCAGGTCACTGACGTAGACAACGAAGATCCGCCGGATAATATGTTGGCCGATTTCGTATTTGATTTTTCTACGGCTTTGCCGATCGATATTGTTATCAACGAAATCAGTGCAGATCCTGACGCAGTACTAGGCGACGCAAATGGCGACGGTACGGTCAATACATCTGAAGATGAGTTTATCGAGATTTACAACAACACCGGCGGTCCACTGGATTTGACCGGTTGGACGCTTTCCGATGCCGTTGGTATTCGGCATGAGTTTTCGCCGGGAACGATGATCGATCAAGATTGCGCGATTTTGGTTTTTGGAGGCGGTACGCCCACTGGGGAATTCGGATTTGCCGCCGTGCAGACGGCATCCGCGGGATTTTTGGGCTTTAACAATGGTGGCGATACGCTGACGTTAAATGATGGAACTGTCGACGTGGCACAGCAAATATATGGCAGTGAAGGCGGTGGCAATCAATCGTTGACGCGGGACCCTGACGTTACCGGTGCGTTTGTACTGCATTCGACTGCAACTGGTGCAGGTGGCGCATTGTCTTCTCCCGGTACCAATGTTGACGGCAGCATGTTTAGTGGCTGCAGTGAGCCCGTGATTGTCCCGATTCACGATATTCAGGGGGCTGGAAATGTTAGCCCATTCAACGGTGCCGCCGTGCTACTGGAGGGTATTGTTACTGGCGACTTCCAGGATGGGGATGCTGATAATCTGAGTAACCTTCGTGGTTTCTATGTGCAGGAAGAGTTGCCGGACGCGGATTTACAGACTTCTGAAGGTGTATTTGTATTTGACGGCGCAACGCCGACCGTTGAAGTCGTCGTGGGTGATCGCGTTCGTGTCCGAGGAA
Source organism: Woeseia sp. (assembly GCA_021773015.1). Taxonomy (GTDB): domain Bacteria; phylum Pseudomonadota; class Gammaproteobacteria; order Steroidobacterales; family Woeseiaceae; genus OFTM247. The sequence goes on along the minus strand of JAJFKW010000006.1, from coordinate 20,329 downwards.
CGGTGGCAGAATTTTTTGGCGATACGCAGATATCTTCCAGCAGTGTCGAAATTGTTGGTACAGGTTCAATCGCACCAACGGTTATCTCATTTCCGGTCGCAAGCACCATAGTTAATGCAAACGGATTATTTATTGCGGACCTGGAAGCGTACGAAGGAATGTTGGTAAGTATTCCTCAAGTGATGACTGTTAATGGGTTGAACAATCTTGACCGTTTTGGTGAAGCGCTACTGTCGTCAGGCGACAGACTGTTTCAATTTACAAATGATAATGCGCCGGACCCGGTTGGCTTGGTTGCACATCAGCAAGCAGCGGCACTTCGCAGCGTGATGCTTGACGACGGATTGTCTATTCAGAATCCAGATCCCATTCGCTTTCCGGCACCTGGACTGCCAAATAACAGCGGCGTTACATTACGCAGCGGAGACACCGTGTCGGGATTGGTTGGAAATATTCGGTTTAGTCGCAGTAGTGGTGGTTCCGGCAAGGAAACATTCCGATTGATGCCAACACAGGAGCCGGCGTTCAGTCCCGACAACCAGCGAAACGCTACGCCGCCGGATGTGGGTGGCAAACTACGAGTGTCTAGTTTGAATGTATTGAATTTCTTTACGACACTGGACGGCAACGGTCAGATTTGTGGACCAAATGTAAATCTCGGTTGCCGAGGTGCAGATAGCGTAATCGAGTTCGATCGGCAGCGAGAAAAAGCCGTGACCGCGCTAAGCGCGTTAGATGCCGATGTTGTAGGTCTGGTTGAAATCGAAAACAACAATGCCGAGGCGTTGCAGAGTCTCGTTGATGGCTTGAACGCGCTGGGTGGTGATACCTATTCGTTTATCGATACGGGAGCCATTGGTACCGACGCAATTCGTGTTGGACTGCTCTACAGAACCGCAATTGTTACCCCGTTGGGTGATTTTGCCATTCTCGATTCGACGGTGGACCCAAGATTTATCGACTTCCGTAATCGACCGGTATTAGCTCAGAGCTTCACTGACAACGCTGGAGGCGGTGTGTTCACTGTTGCAGTTACGCATCTAAAATCCAAAGGTGCGGCGTGCGATGATCTGGGTGATCCCGATCTCAATGATGGGCAGGGAAATTGCAACATCACTCGCACACAAGCGGCTGCTGCAATGGCTGATTGGCTGGCGGCAGATCCTACAGCCAGCAACGACGACGACTATCTGATTGTCGGTGACCTCAACGCCAATCTTGCAGAAGACCCGGTGACCACACTGGAAGCCGCTGGATTCGATAATTTACTGTCGCAATTCATTGGCGCGCAGGCGTATTCGTTTGTCTTTAATGATGAAGCGAGCGCACTCGATCACGCACTTTCAACGCCGAGCTTAACGGATCAAATTACCGGTGTTACTGAATGGCATATCAATGCCGACGAGCCCGACGCATTCGACTATAACCTCGAATTCGGTCGTAACCCCGCGCTGTTCGATGGGGCGATTCCGTTTCGCGTTGCAGACCACGACCCGTTGATCGTAGGTCTAGACCTCGTTAGCGACATTCGTGGTGATCTTGATAAAGATGGCGATATTGATGTGCAAGATCTGAGGGTGTTCTTCAGGGCATTCCTTAGCCGAATTGGGCAGCGACGTTATAATGCGGACGCGGACTTTGACGGCAATGGGTTTGTAGGATTTAAGGATTTTCGAACGATGCTACGGCTGTTTTTCGAAGCCAATAGGAAGCACTGATCTGAAAACCGGTGGTGTAGCGAAAACGGAGCGGCGATCATCGGTTAGAAAAAGGGGCTCCCATTTTCTCATTGCATTCAAGGCTATGGGCAGCCCCTGCGAATTGTTGGTCGACACCACCGACAAGCTTCTTGCCAACACGTTGGCTGACATTGCCGCGGCGGAAGCCTGGCGTATAGAAGATAAATTCAGCCGTTATCTAGCAGACAACATCGTGGCTGAAATCAATTCAAGTAATGGCGTGCCGGTGACGGTGGACGCCGAAATGGCTGACCTGTTGGATTTTGCCGAATCGCTATACGATTTGACCGACGGTAAATTCGATATCACTTCCGGAATATTGCGTCACGCATGGAATTTCAACGGTAGCGACACAATTCCGGACGATGCAGTAATCCAAAAGCTATTAGGCAACGTGGGATGGGATAGGGCCGCGTGGGTACGTCCTAGATTGATGTTGAAATCCGGCATGGAGATCGATCTGGGCGGGATTGGCAAAGAATACGCTGTTGATAAAACTGCAGATACTCTAGGAATGCAGTGCGATTGTGCGTTTCTCGTAAATTTCGGTGGCGATATCTATGCGAATAAATTGCCGAAACAATCGACTGGCTGGCAGGTGGGGGTCGATGCTTTCGGCGCCTCGGAGTTAGCGGATAGCAAGCGCATAAAGCTACAAAGAGGCGCGTTGGCAACTAGTGGTGATGCACATCGCTTCGTTCTACACCAGGGCATGCGTTATGGTCATATTCTGGACCCTACAACAGGCTGGCCCGTCAAAGACGCACCGAGGTCAATTACGGTCGCAGCCGAAACTTGTACCCAGGCGGGCATGCTGGCAACGCTCGCAATGTTGCAGGGCAGCGGAGCGGAGTCATTTCTTGATGAACAGGAGGTGCAGTACTGGAGCTATCGTTAGTTTTATTGTTAACCAATGAGCGTAGCTCAATATGCAAGAGTGTGTCGTTTTCGTACCAATAAGCAAAGAAAATAAAAGACCAAAAAATCGCGTCTTCGCGGATGGTTATCTGTTGCCAATTAGGCTTCTGTTGAGGCATCGTGCGATTGTACAATTGGAAACGATATCGAAAACTCTGCGCCCGGCTGTTGATTCATGACATTTACCGAGCCGTTCATCGCATTTGTCAGCTGTTGCACAATGGCGAGTCCGATGCCGGTTCCGACCGTTTCCCGAGTTAGTTCAGTCTCAGTTCGGTAAAACATCTCAAATATCCTTCTGAGTTGGTCCTTCGGAACTCCCGGTCCAAAATCACGAACAGAATATGACAGTTCGTCCGGCTTCGTCTTTCTGCAGTTTATCTGAATTACCTTTTTCTCAGCGTTCTTCGAAAACTTAATTGCATTGTCGACCAAATTAATAATGATCTGTTTTAAGTAGTCGTTGTCAATGTTGATGTTGACGCCTTGAATATTTTGGTGCTTGCCGACGTCTAGAACGAAACCCGCTCTGTCTGCCAGGTGCTCAAAATTACTGCTGATGTCATCTAGAACATTAGCGGCACTTACAATTTGAAGATTGAGCTGTGGGTCGTTTCTAGTGATCTTGGCAAGATGCAATACATTTGAGATAAGGCGCGACAACCTTTCGGATTCTTCGTAGATATAGTCGTAATACGTTTGCTTTTTTTCCTCTATCGCCCAGCCTTTTTGTAGTATTTCTCCATACATTCGGATAGATGTTAGCGGTGTCTTGAGCTCGTGACTGACGGCCGAAACAAAATCCTGTTGTTGTCGAACCAACGAGATTTGCGTTATACCCATCCGATACATTAAGTAGAAACCTACCGTAAACACGACGCCAATGACTAGCGTGATCCAGCCAAGCGCGCTAGCGCCGGAACCGGCAGGCAGACGGTTTATGCTGTAAATAAGCTCAATAGCATCCAACGGTGCGGATAATTGACCGCGCAACAACATACTGCCGTCAAGAGATTGCACCTTGCCAATGGAACTCCGTTCATAGTCTGCGACATAGGTTTGCAGTATTTCTCCTTGATACGCGACGACAAGCTGTGACATTTCGGAAAGCGTGGTTCCCGCATAGCTGCTTTCAATCCGGCCTTCTATGAATTTGCCGCGGTCGACCAAAAAACCCTGAATCAGCCGGTCACCGCCCCGCCAAACCTTGCGGTAAAATACAAAGTGAGTATTGTTCAGCGGACTAAATTCAAATGGGTCAATTTCACTTTCAAAAGTGCGTATGCGTAGGTCCCCTGGCATAGATTGAAAATCACTGGCGATTTCATCCAGCGGCCCTGTAGTTTCCGGGAGCGTAATCTTCTCTGTTCGCTTTTTACTGCGTAACGGCGTGTCCTTTTGCAATTGCAGTTCGTTCAGTTCTGCTGCATTTCTTGCCTCAAAGTCTTCACTCTTTTTTTGTAGCACGCCGTCGTAGGCAATATCGCTGATATTGCCCGGCCGAGATTGTAGCTCGCTATCGAACGCGTCCTCGCCGATTTTGTCTGCTTCCACATTGGCAGAATTTTCTGCCGTTGAAAGTTGCACTTGCCGCCGACCGCTAAGCTGATCGAAGACTTGTTGGCTATAGTCACGGTCCTCCGTCTCACTTTCTGACAACGATGTTGATTCTTGTGGTTCGACCGATAGACTGACTGCAGCGCTGGAAGGGGGCGATATCGTACTCATGCCGGTCAACGGGGAATCGGCGGGGATTTCCGCGGGCACATTCTCTTCTTCAGTACGTTGCAGATCAGTTCCATGGCTATTTGTCGCCGCACCGGCGGGCATAGCGGCGACCGGAGTGGCATTCAAAGAACGTCGTTCGTCGTTCGAACTCAAATTCGATCGGACCAATTGATTATCAGACAGAATATTTTGAATGTTTTGCGCGATCCGCCGCCGTTCAGAGTACTCATCTTCATTGATGCCGAATTGCTGAGCCGACGTGCCCGGCGGTGGCAATATCGGGGAGCTAAATCGTCCATTGGCATCTACCTGAAAGTATCCAACTAAACCCGCGATGCCGCTATCTGGCGGATACTCTGCAAGTGGAGAACGCTGGAGAAAGTTCGCACTCGGGGCACCGCTGACTACCAGAAAGTTAAAATCGGCGAATGAGCGCGCATCTTCAGCCCTAACATCAGCATAGATTTGCCGATCGATTTGTTGTGTCAATTCTTCGGCACGGATACGAAATTGATGAAATGACTCCCACTTTAGCTGGCTATAGGTTTGCGAAACGAGAGTGATTGTGGGAAGAAGCAATGCGATGAAAAAGAGGCCGAGTAACTGCTTGAATCGCCGCTCATTGAGATTCCTTAAGAAATTGCCGAACAACGCTATGATACCTGTTCGGAAATAAGCTGATAGCCGGCGCCGCGGACTGTCACTAATATCTTCGGCTGTTTTGCATCGACTTCGATTTTTCGGCGAAGCTTGGCGATGTGAATGTCAACCGTTCTGGTTTCGATATCGAGATTCTTGCCGTAGCCCCAAACTTTCGCGAGCAATTCCTCCCGTGACAGTGGCCGTTCATGGTTTGCCGCCAAATAGGTCAGCAGTTCAACTTCGCGTTTGGTAAAGGCGATTTCTTGACTGCCGCGCTTCCCAAGAAGCGTATCTGTATCAACAGCTAAGCCGCCGAGTACTAACGTCTTCTCTCGCTCAATGCCTATCTTGGAGCGTCGTAACACGGCATCAATCCGCAGCATTAGCTGCTGGACGGAAAACGGTTTTGCAACATAGTCATCTGCACCGAGCCTTAACCCGTGGACGATTTCATCATCCGAGGTCTTCGCCGTTAACATGATAATGGGCTGCACGCGGTCTTGTTCGCGTATTTTGTTACAAATTTGGTAGCCATCGATGCCGGGTAGCATGATATCGAGTAGGACCAGATCGAACGTGCCTGAAAGACTCATGCGCAGTCCATCGTTGCCGTTGTCGGCCGACTCTACGGCATAACCATGGAAGATCAGTACATCGATGAGGCCCTCGCGTATTGCTGCCTCGTCTTCTACCACCAGTATTGTAATTTGTCTCGTCATAGGTGACGTAGCCTATCAGGTGTAACCGCTGCGTTGGCTGGTCTGATGTAACGTTTTTGTAAATTTCTGGTTTCGCTTTTTACGCAATGACGCCTTATCTGGCCGTATCTCGGTAACTAATATGCATATCTTCATTGACTGAAGTGAGGAGTTCGCGACATGGCACTTATCAATCGTATTGGCCGGTTATTCAGGGCAGATTTTCATGCGGTACTTGATCAAATTGAGGAGCCTGAACAGCTATTAAAACAGGCCGTCCGAGAAATGGAAGACGATTTGGCGGTACGAGAAAAACGCATAGCACTACATGAACAAGAAGAGCGGGCACTCATCACGCATGGCGAGCAGCTTGAGGTCAAACTGCTCGAGCTCGATGAGCAGCTTAGCTTATGTATCGATTCCGAAAAGGACGATCTCGCCAAAGGTCTCGTACGCAGAAAACTTGAGGCCGAGCGCGTTCGTCAACGTATGCATGTGCGGCGATCGGAGTTACATGCTTTTCTTGCGGATAGTCGCGCAACAGTGACCGAAAATCAGGCGATCCTCGAAGGATTGCGGCAGAAGGCAGAGTTAGTTACCAGTAAAGAGTCATCGGAAGTAAATCCTGTCGACTGCGACTTTATTTGGAACGCTGCAGATTTGCAGGTTGGTGATGATGAAGTTGAAGTTGCGTTGTTGCAAGAAATAAGTCGCCGGAGATTGTCATGAGACGCCCAAGTTTTGTGCACGGCGTCGGCGTCGCCGCTGCTCTTGCGTTTCTTACGAGCGCGTTGTTTGCCGCATTGATCCCGTTTGTCGGATTGGGCAGCGTATTAAGATTAGTCATTCCGCTATTGGCATTTGCTTATCTACTGTATCTTTTTAGCAATAGTTCGGAACGCATCGGACGCGTCATTACGCTGACTGCGTGGTCATTGCTTGCCGTGGCAACTTGGTGGTTTTCTCCGCCTTTGCCGTTGGTCTTCCTGATTCATGCAACCTCAATATGGATTATTCGTTCGTTGTATTTCTACTCCGGATTGTTTTCGTCGTTGCTGGATCTTGGCCTTAGCGCGTTGAGCGTGATCGCAACAACGTGGGCTATCGCTCACACGGGAAGTGTGTTTTTAGCAACCTGGAGTTTTTTTCTAGTTCAGGCGGCATTCGTAGGTATTCCGGCATCGATGACTAGTATCAACAAACGACGTAAAGCGTCGTGTGACCGCAATGTCGTTGATGACGCATTTGCTCGTGCTAGACGTGACGCGGAGTCCGCATTACGACAACTCTATACACATTAATGAATTTGACTTTTAAAAGGAAAACAAAGCCATGAAGAATAAGATTATTGGAATTGCGCTCGCGTTGATTACCGTCTCTGCGATTATTGGCTATCCGAAACTGATGGCGAAGACAGTTACTGTGTTGCCTCCGGATGGAATGGTAACGTCAGTAGAACACAGCCCCGTTGTGGACGTTGTGTTTGTACTGGACACGACTGGGAGTATGAGTGGCCTAATACAGACAGCGAAGGAAAAGATTTGGTCAATTGCTACGACCATGGCGTCTGCGCAACCGACTCCAGAAATACGCATTGGATTGGTAGCGTACCGCGACCGTGGCGACCAATACGTAACCAAGCTAACAAATTTGTCCAGCGATTTGGATTCAATATATGCAACCTTGATGGACTTTCGAGCCGATGGTGGCGGGGACACGCCGGAGAGCGTCAATCAGGCTTTGCATGATGCTGTTAACGGCATGAGCTGGACTGAAGGCCGGCAAGCATATAAGGCGATATTTCTGGTAGGTGATGCGCCCCCGCATCGGAATTACAACGAAATACAATATCCGGAAATACTGGCCGCGGCAAAGGAGATGGGTATCGTCGTAAACACTATTCAGAGTGGTGACATGGATGCGACCATAGAGCCTTGGACGCAAATTGCCGGACTTGGGAGTGGTCATTTTTTTCAAGTTGAACAAACCGGAAACGGTGTAGCATTTACAACGCCGTACGACGCGAAAATTGCCGATCTATCGGCAAAAATTGATAAGACGCGCCTGTATTTCGGTAGCGAAGACGATAAGGATAAGATGGCCGCGAAGGTGCGAGCAACAGATAAACTGCATGCAAGCGCTTCTGTTGAATCGCGTGCGCGGCGCGCAGCATTTAACGCATCCGCTGGCGGACGAACTAACCTACTTGGCAAAAATGAGTTGGTCGATGCGGTGGCGAGCGGTGACGTAGAGATGACGGATATGCCTGAAAATGAGTTACCTGCCGTACTCAAGCCTATGGCGCCAGCTGAACAGAAAAAATATGTAGTCCGTCTCGCTGAGGAACGTTCGGAACTGCAGCGCCAGATCGTTGGATTGTCCACCAGTCGAGACGAATTTCTGGCCAGAAAAGTGGAGGAGGCCGGTGGTATGGCTGACTCATTGGATATGCAGATTTACGAAGCCGTCAAAGAACAAGCCGGGAATGCAGGTTTCGAATACGAAAGCGGACCGGCGTTGTAGCAATCTCATTGCCGGTAGGAAGCGGGGTCAGTGATGGCCCCTTTTCTTTCTTGGTTTTCTGCCAGTGGTTGGAATGGTAAGGCACTGAATTTGTCGTCTGCACAACCTCTCGATACCATGTAGCAGTTTTGCTGTGCTGAGAATTAGACATGGATTTATCGTATAAAGAAAAAAGTATCGCCGGCTCTCTGCTAATCTCGATGGCATTATTCGGATACTATTTTAGTAAGGTTATTCAAGCACTTGTGATCGGAACTGAAAGTGCTATCAAAGAACTGCCCTTCGTCGTATTCGGCGTCATTGCGATGATGGTATTGGTTGAGATTGGCCACCACATGCTGGGTTCGGCAAATCGGGCGAGTGACGAGGAAGATGAGCGGGATCTCATTATTGCTGCGAAATCAACTCGAACGGCCCACATCATTTTGGTAGTTGGTTGTGTCGTTTCCGTCGGTCACGCGATGCTTAATTTCTCGCTGCTGGAGGTCGGCACACGCAGTTTGTCCGCCATGCCGATTGTAACTGCAAATATGGTGTTGTTGTCGTACGTGCTAGCGGAAGTCGTCGGCTATGCCTATGCGTTATTCTTGTATCGCAGGGCCTATTGAATTTGTGAATTTGATCGGGTAGGTGCAGCAGATTTTGTGAAATTTTGTGAGGTGTCAAGTGCTACCCGTCACTCGTATCTTAACGCGTCAATCGGATGCAGCCTGGACGCCTTGATTGCGGGCAGCAGACCAAAGCCGATGCCAACAGCGGAGCAGAATACTAGGCCGATGATGGCCCATTCGATCGGCACGGAGCTATCAAAGTCCGCGAAAAAAGTAACGACATTGCCAAGTGCAAATCCCAAAACAACGCCAATTATCCCACCGACATTACATAGCACCACTGCCTCTATGAGAAATTGATTTAGGATATATCTAGGCTTCGCTCCGAGTGATTTACGAATGCCGATTTCCTTGGTTCTCTCTGTAACGGAAACCAGCATGATATTCATGATGCCGATGCCTGCGACGATTAGTGCGATGATGCCGATGACGAATGCACCGATTTTGACGCCGAGTGTCATGCGATTAAATTCTGTGATCAGCGTTTCACTGCTAAAAAAGTCGAAGTTGTCTTCCTCGTTATACTTTACGCCACGGACGCGGCGCAGCACTTGACGAGATTCTTCCATCGCGTCGTATATGAGTTCCGGTGTCTTCGCATGGATCGTGATGTTCACCGAGCGCTCGAAGCCATCGCGGTTGGTGAGCCCGTAGATATTCAGGAACGTCGTAACTGGTGTAAGTACATAGGTGTCGTATTGCGATCCGAAAGCGGATTTCTTTTCATCAAATACGCCAATGACCTCGTACCTCCGACCATCAACCCGAATGTCGCGGCCGATCGGGTCGACAAATGGGTACAACTGCTGTGCGATTGCGAAGCCGATTACTGCAACTTTGCGACTGCTTCGTACATCCATCTGTGAAATATTGCGGCCGAGCCCAACGTAGTGCGTATTGTTGGCCGGGTATTCTGGTGTGCCGCCGACAATAGAGATATTACCGTTGGTTTCCTCGCCGTTGTATTCCGCAACGAATCCGAAGTCCCATATTTCCGCGCCGACGATGTCGGCTCCCTCTACTTGATCGCGTACCGCCTGCGCGTCAGCAAGTGTTAACGGTGGGCGTCGGAACGCCTTACGCCTCTCCTCTGCAGAATTGAAGCCGCCAGCCGGCCATTTTTGTGCCTGAAACGTTTGTGACCCCAGGACACTCATCTCCTTTTCCATAGTGCCTTGCACAACGGAAATTGCCGTCATTACGCCAATGATCGAAGCGACGCCGAGTACTATGCCAACTAAAGTCAGTGTCGATCGCAGTTTGTTGCTGCGAATCGAGCCTAAGGACATGATGATCGTATCGAGGTTTCTCATATCATGTTGTTCCTGATCATTTACTCGTAACGCAAAGCTTCAATTGGATCGAGGCGGGCGCCTTTCCAGGCGGGAACTAAGCCGGCAAATACGCCAACGACGACGGACACGACCACGGCGACTATCAAGATGGGAACTGAGATGCTGGCAGGCATTAACACTGCGTTTATGACCGCGGTGAGCAGCGATGCGATCAAGATGCCAATTAGTCCACCTAGCAGGCAGATGATTGCTGACTCAAACAAAAATTGCAGCAAAATGCTGTGTCGCTTGGCACCGATGGCTTTTCGAATGCCGATTTCACGTGTTCGTTCGGTGACGGATACAAACATTACGTTCATAACGCCAATTCCACCGACGAACAATGCAACGCTCGTGACCAAGAGCCCAAGCCCGAGAACAACACCCATCACAGAATTGAATCCGCCCATCAGCGTATCAAGTTTATTAATTGAAAAATTGTCGTCTTCCGATGGCCGCAACTTGCGAACTTTACGCATTTCTCCAATGACCTGGTATTCCAATGCCTCCATCGACTCGATGGATGGCGCCTTTATTGCAATGTCGACGTCGGTGCTTCGCCGACCACCAAACGCTTTCACATACGAGCTGATTGGAATGTAGATTTGCCGATCGAAATTGGGGCCACCGAATGTCGATCCGCCCTGTTTTTCCATGACGCCAACCACACGAAATTTGTTGCGACCGATCCAAATCTCTTTGTTTATTGGATTTATTGTATCGAACAAACCGTCGCTGACTTCCTTGCCGATGACGGCTACTTTTTTCTTATAACTGACATCGAAGGCCATCAAAAACCGGCCAATATCCGGGACTGCAGTGGATACGACGGTTTGTTTTTCGGTCGTGCCGACGATGCGAATACCGTCGATTCGTTTGGACTCGTATTTGACGTCCCGCTGTGTGTCCATTGAGGGATTGACGATCGCCTTGCCTTGCAAATTGGCTTCCAGCTTCTCGGCTTCTGCCATCTCGAGGTTCGGGCGATTTCGATACAAGAAAAAATCGTTCATAATGATCCACGGCATACGCGACACGTAAATCACATCGCTACCGACCGATGAGAATCCCTGTCGAAAGGCATTCTGCATGCCATTAAATGCAGTCATCGTAGTAATGACGGCAACAATGCCAATAATGATGCCGAGTGTCGTCAGCGCGCCGCGCGCTTTGTTCGCCATGATGGCGCTCAAGGCGATGCGAAAGGACTCCGTGATGCTCATGAGTCCGCGCATTATGCGGACTCTAGTCCGGCGGCGGAATGCGCCTCGGATGGCTCAGCGCCCGGCAGTGTAAATTGCGTGCGCCGTTTATCGTGCCGTTCGTCTTGCTCGATCAAACCGTCTTTCAATCTTATTGTTCGCAGCGCATGCTCCGCAATGTAGTCTTCGTGGGTAACGACCACGATTGTCTGACCGGCAGCATGTAATTCGTCAAACATTGCCATGATTTCATCGCCGGTTTTGCTGTCTAGATTTCCGGTTGGCTCATCGGCCAATATCAGTGAAGGTTCGTAGACCAACGCGCGGGCGATGGCGACGCGTTGTCGCTGACCTCCCGACAGTTCGTTTGGCTTATGATGCATTCGATCAGTGAGGCCGACGCGTTCAATCGCATGTTCCGTTCTAGCCCGACGTTCTGGCCGAGACATTCCACCATAAATCAATGGCATTTCTACATTGTGAAAGACATCCGCGCGGGGGATAAGGTTAAACGTCTGAAATACGAAGCCAATCATGCGATTTCGAGTTTCTGCAAGCTGTGATTCGCTCATCATGGCAACCGGCTCGCCGGCAAGGAAGTACTCGCCACTGGTTGGCACATCGAGACAGCCAATGACGTTCATAAGCGTCGATTTTCCGGATCCAGATGGCCCCATAATTGCAACGTATTCGTTGCGTGTGATGTTGATCGAAACGCCACGCAAAGCATGTACCTTTTCCGTGCCCATGACGTAGGTCTTCACAACATCGCTTAAAATGAGTGACTTATTTTTTGCAGCGGTAAGATCGTTCATTGAATGATCCTCACCGTCTATGCGTCGTCGCTGTTTTTATCGGCGTCATTGTTGATATTGACCTCCGCCCCGTTGATCAGGTCTTTCGATATTGCCCGGTAACTTCCAGTGACCACCACTTCATCGACCTCGACACCGCCGACAATTTCAATCAGATCGTCACTTTGGATGCCAGTGGTGACTTGCTTAGCCTGTACTACACCGTCATCGACACAAAATACTATTTCGACGAAACCGTCCCTGTCAGGTGTGTAGATCGCTGCAGCATCGTCACGGCTCTGACCCTCCAACGTCAGCTGATCTAGTGTACGAACTGCGACGCTTTGAATTGGCACGCTAACGGCATTGTCGTTAGTCTTAGTGAACAGGTCCGCGCTTGCGGTCATGCCCGGTCTTAGCGACGATTCAAGATCAGTGATTGAGATCTTTACCTCGAATTCGGTTTTTTGGTCGGTCGTGCCTTCCGCGTTGACGTTGGCGGTATTGGCGATTTCGTAAACGATGCCTTTTAGCGTCTGATTGAGTAGCGCATCCACTTCGATTTCAGCTTCCTGACCGATTTGCACTGAAACAATATCGTTTTCGTCTACGTTGACTTGAGCTTCCATCGCGGTCAGGTCCGAAATCACTAGGATAACGTCCTCCTGAAATTGCGACCCAATCGCAATTTCTCCCTGCTCTTTCCTCAGGTCGCTGATCGTCCCAGCCATCGGTGCGTAGATGGTCGTCTTTGAGAGCGCGTCCAGGGCTTGCTTAAGTGCCGCTCTTGCCTGTTCAATTTTGTCCACGGCTGACTCATGCCTGGCGATTTCCACCTGGTATGCGGCCTGCTGTGTATCGAGAGTCGCTTGAGATTCCAAATTTCGCTGCACCAGCTGAGAGGAACGTTCGAATTCCTTGCCGGTCTTGATGGTGTTTTCGTGTACCAGTTTTGCGTCCGCTTGGGCTGACCGAACATTCGCTTCGGCACTTTCGACTTCCGCCAGGTAGCGTTCGCGATCCAATTCGATCAAGAACTGTCCCTTTTCGACCCAATCACCTTCTTCGACGCTGAGCGTAATGATTTTGGCGCTAATATCCGCGCTGATCTTTACCTGCGTTTTGGGTTGAATTCGCCCAGTTGCATTCACTTTCTGGACGATTTTCTGCCGCTCGACGACCGCTGTTTGTACTTCTTGAAGTTCTTCGCCTCGAGGTACGAGGCTGATGACGGCTACGGCGACTGCGACCGCGAGGAGACCACCGCCGATCAACAGAGTTTTCTTAGTCATTTATTGTGCTGCCTTTTGCAAGTAGGTCAGGGAGTTCCGCTTGCTGGGTAGTTAGACGGTTATATGATAAAAGGTTCTAAATGTCCCAGCTTCATGAGCAGAATCTTAGTATTAATACGATTAGATGCTGCGACGCGCTATATCGTTGACATTGATGAGGTTATTTTCGCCCAAAGGAGAATCTGCGAGACTCCCGAGTGGCTGTCAGCGTGCGAATTTTTCCCCAAAAAAATCGCCGTCATTCCATGTAGGAACGTCGTTCGAGGAAGCAACAGCATAACCGATGCGCACGTTTGCGCGGGCAAACCGAAGTGCGGACGGCCAGTCAACCGGTCGTGAACTATCGTCGCTGGGTCGGTGATAATGATTCTGAATGTGATCTTGAAATAGCGTTTGGCCATCAATATCGGGGTCCGTAGAGGTAAACCCGGGGACAAGAAATACGGCCGGAATGCCCTCACGGACGAATGAAAACTGGTCGCTTCTCACAAACAACACTTCTTCCGGCACTGGGTCGGGCGTTAGCACGAATCCTTCCTGTGATACTGTGGCCTCGATTACCTCCTGCAATGACGAGTGTTCCGCACCGAAACCGACGATATCGGCGACCGGGAACAACAACATCGGCATATCGAGATTGACGTTGGCAATCAATCCGTCCTTCTCGACGGTGGGGTATTTCGCAAAATAGTCTGACCCAAGGAGCCCGCGTTCTTCGCCGGTCAAGGCAATAAACAGAATCGAGCGCCTAGGACGATCATGCAGCTTTGCAAAAGCGCGCGCCGTCTCGATCAGCAGTGAAGTGCCCATCGCGTTATCGTAGTAACCGTTGTAGATTGAATCACCGTTTTCAGCGACACCCGTTCCCAAGTGATCAAGGTGTGCTGAATAAATCACGTATTGTTTCGCAAGCTTGGGATCGCTGCCCTCAAGAATTCCGACAACATTGGGGCTGCTGATCAATTCATGAGCTGTTTGACGTTGCAGAGTCGCTTCTATGCCTAACGGCGTGGTCATCGGTCGTCCATCATCTGCGGCATCGAGTGCGTCTTCAAAGCTAATTGGCGTGCCCGAGAAAAAGTCGAATGATGCGGCTTCATTGATTTTTGCGCGTCCCTCGATTGAGGCGTGATGGTGGGCCGTTTTGCCCCATTCATCGACCCATGACATGTCAGGTCTTACGCCTGCGTTCATGACCAGGACCTCCCACGGCCTGCGACCTTGATCCACCCTAGACCTCATATCAATGACGCCGACAATACCGCGCTTAGCTATTTCTGCGCCTTTAGTTCGGCTAGAAGAATAATAAGCGCGTTCATTGTGTGGAAAACTCGCGGGTGCGCCACCGAAAATAGCCACAATCTTCCCTTCTAGGTCAAAGCCGTCAAAATCGGAATAGCCCATCTCGGGTGCGTGAATGCCGTATCCGGCGAAGATGACTTCTGCGGTTACAGCCGTCTTTGCGCGAACCGCGTCGCCAGACATCACAAATTGCTCTTTCCACGTCAGCGCGCTTGCAACACCGTCCTTATGCAGAGTGAAGGTAGCGCTGTCGATATCGATTCGGTTTGCGTGCAACGGTACCTGCTGAAACCAGCCGGCGTCGTCCCCTCCAGGTCGTAAGCCTATTGCTGCAAATTGCTCGGCTACATAGGTCGCTGCCTTTTCGTAGGCTGTTGTACCAGTCATTCTGCCATTTAGCGCATCGTCTGCCAGGTAGTTGAGGTGTTCCTGGAGGCGTTCTATCGTAATGACACGTAGCGCCAGTTTTAGATCATTCTGGCTTTGCTTTAACGGCTGCTCGGCTACTACATCATCTGTTTGTGCCTCGTTCGACTGCTCGTTTGAGCAAGCGAACAGCATTCCCAGGAATAGGCAGGCCGCAAAATACGAAATGTGTTTAGGCATCGAATTGACCTTACTCGCGCGAAATGGGGCGCTGATACTATCATTGCGCGAGCTGGAGCGTCTGGCGCTCAGAATTGCTGGTCGCTAATTGGCCGGCCGCTACTGTCACATTGGAATATCTCGTTGTTCTGGTTGCCACTGCGCGAGCCGAACGCTGGCAGAACCCATACCCAGTGATCGAACCCATTTCGCTGCAGCATCGAGGGTCACCCAGGTCTTAATCTTGCCCTTTTGCGTTTCGGCAGTGATTGCTCCATTGGGGGTCTTCGCTTTTACATGGAACCTTGAGCCATTGGCGATGATATCGATCTTCTTTACAGCGCCGGCTGCGACCATAGCTCGCAAGAGTTTTTCATTCATTAGTGGTCTCTCGGAAGTGATTTTTCTGCGGTGGGATGGCAATGCCTACATCTGCACAGTGCCGCCGAATCAGCATCTCGATCATATTCGCAATGCTGCGATGATCCTGATTCGCTGCAATACGAATACCCTCCTTGACGACAGGGTCGATGCGCAGGTTCAGCGTGGCGGTCTTATGCTTTGACATGAATAGATTGCGTTACAATTTAACGCGAATGTAACGCACTTCGCGTTAAATATCTATGCGCAATTACGTATTGAATTAACCGCGTATCGGCGTCTACTTCGTATATTGGGATAGTGGTGATATGGAGGACGATGCGATGTTTGGCAAACCTTCGTTAGTAACGCGGATCGCGGTTGGCAAACTGATCGGAATGCTATTTGGCTTCTTGGCCTTGATGCTGATGCCTTACTTCTTTCCGGATGTAAGCTGGCGACTTCGTTGGGGCTTCTTCTTTTGGTATACGACGATGGGCGCAATTATCGGCGTGTTTGGGGTCATGAATTGGCACCCGATTCTAAAACTGCCGTTGCCCTGGTGGTTTCGTGCGCCTTTTCTGGGTGCCTGGCTGAATTTTGTGCTTGCCTTGATCGCGTATGATCTGCTCGCACAAATGATGTTGGATCTGTTTGGCGATATGGGGATATTGAAGTCGCCGTACTGGTTCGCTGGAGAGGGTGCGTTAGTGGGCCTGGTGATTGGGTACGGGGCGACGAAGCTCGGCGGCGAGGGCCCGTCCACAATGACAACGGGGGCGTAACTTGAGTCCGCTGTTAGATACCTTCATTCGGCACCCAAATAGAGAACCTTAGCGCCGAAAATCGGTCTGAGATATGCTCTGCTATCGCGAATATCCTGCATTGCAAGAAGACATGATGACCTCTACCAATAAGACAATTCGGACAGCGACATGGGTCGTGCTGCTCGTGCTACTCAATATCTACGGATGGGCATCTGCTGAAGGTCGCTCCGATTCTGCCGCGGAGCTTGCCGCTCTGGAAGCTAGTAACAGCGCGGATGGTGGTGCCTGGCTGCAGCTAGCATCAAATGCACGAGATGCCGGTGACTTGATTACTGCTGCAAAAGCTATCGAGCATGCAGAGCTGTTGGAATTTTCGCCGGTGCGCGTCGGCTTGGAGAAGATGCGAATCGCGATACGCGAGGAAAAACCTGCGATTGCGGAAGCGGAAATGAAAAAGCTCTCGGATCTCGGCTTCAATGCAGTTCAATTATTTACAAATGATATTATTATCAATGAGTTGGATGGTAGACCTAATTATGATTCTATAGTTGCTACGATGACTCGTGCAGCGTTTCCTTGCGAAAACCAGGAAGGATTCAAAGACTTCGACTTTTGGCGCGGTGATTGGGTAGTGCATACCGCCAACGGCCAGTTGGCGGGGCACAACTCGATCAAGTCATCCGAACGCGGCTGCTTATTGCTGGAAAACTGGCGTAGCGCCTCTGGCGGAACCGGAATGAGCATTAATTATCTCGACAAATCAACCGATGAATGGGTACAGATTTGGAATGCAGCTGGCGGCAGCCAAATCAATATTCGCGGTGGCTTGACTGACGACGGCATGCTGCTGGTCGGCCAGATCCACTATGTTTCCAATGGCACGACCGCGCCATTTCGCGGTCTTTGGACGTTGCTTGAGGATGGGCGAGTCAGACAATTTTTCGAGCAATCGAATGACCAAGGAAAATCTTGGCAGCCGTGGTTCGAGGGTTTTTATACAAAAGACGATAAGGTGGATGCATCGCTATGAGCCCAGAATTCAAGACAAAGCAGGCGACCTACTCAGGACCATTTGCAAATATTTTTGTCATTGTCATTGGCGCTTTGGCAATTGCTCTGTCACTAGTGATCGGGATCGTTGCGTTTATCGGTTTGGCGACGGCTGTACTCGTATTTGGTGTGATTGTTGGGTTGCGACTATGGTGGTTGGGCCGCAAGCTACCGGGTAAAAAAAATTCGCCACAATCCGCTGAGGCAGCAGATAAATCGGTGATTGAGGGCGAATATCAGGTCATCGAGAAGCCAAACACCGCTGACGATAGCAACCAAACGTAGTCAGAGAGAAAAAAAAACCGTAAAGTCGCAACCCATGAATAGTGGGAACGCAGATTTGGCGCGAAAAAAGCGCCGGCGCTATCGGCGTCTTCAAGCCGTCGTGATCTATACCGCCATTGCCGTTGGCCTGGCCTGGTTTTTTGAATCGCAGGCCACAACAACAATAATATTTGTTCGGCACGCCGAAAAAGCATCGCAACAGGCTGATGATCCTGGACTTAGTGCAGCGGGGGAGCGCCGTGTAGCGGAATTGACTCGGCAATTGGTAGACGCCGATGTCGTTGCGGGCATAGACGCGATTTATTCGACGCCGTTTCGGCGTACGCGAGAGACTGTACAACCGCTGTCGGATGTTCTGGATTTGCCAATTCACAACTACTCGCCCGACGATAACGAGGCCGTGCTCGAAGAGATTTTGAAGAATTACAAGGGCAAGATTATCTTGGTTGCCGCTCACAGCAATACGGTACCGACGTTGATTGCGGATCTAGGTGCGAGCAAGAAAGTACCGGCGATACACGAAGATGAGTACGACAATATTTACATTATTTCTATTCCGTGGTTTGGCAAAACCAAAACCATCCGGCTACGTTATGGCGAACGCTATGTCGCCGGTCCGGCGCCCGTCGAAAATACGTGATATCGCAAAAAAATATTGTCGTAGAGACGGCTGGTCGCGGTATCTACGATATTTCCTCTAGTGTGCAGGGGTTTGTTGGCGAAGCCGACATAGCAACGGGGATATGTCATTTGTTTGTCCGCCATACCAGCGCTTCTCTGATGTTGTGCGAGAACGCGGACCCTGCAGTTTTGCAGGATCTGGAAACGTTTATGCAGCGATATGTGCCCGACGGCGACGGGATGTTCACACATACATCGGAGGGCCCAGACGACATGCCGGCGCACGTGCGAAGCGTCCTCACCCAGTCCGATCTCAATATTCCGGTAACTGACGGTCGTTGTGCATTGGGTGTATGGCAGGGAATTTTCCTGTGGGAGCATAGATTGCAGGCGCACTCACGGGAAATTGTTCTGACCGTAACCGGCGAAAAGTAATTTTGTATTCGTCATGAGTTTGGTTTTTGCGGCCTCATCCCGGCCGTTTCACGCAGCACCACTGCACGTTCAATGAATTCCTTATGTTTGCCGATTAGCAAGTCGGCTTGCATGGCGCCTTGAATTTTCTTGCCCTGATTGATGAGGTAGGTAATACGACGCACGCCGAATCCCAGCGGCCCGTCGGCATCGTACATTTTCACTGCAACTTTATCTTCGTCGCAAAGTAACTTGAATGGCAATTTGTGCTCGTCACGAAATTTTTTGTGACTCTTGGCGTTTTGCGGACTGACGCCGACTACCTGCAGCCCAACTGAGACTATGTCATTGTGAATGTCGCGAAAGTCGCACGCTTCTTTGGTGCATCCTGGTGTAAAGTCAGCCGGATAGAAATAGAGTATTAACGGGCCGTCTTGCAACAGGTCCGTTAAAGAAGTTTCGCTACCGTTCTCGTCTTCCAGAATAAATTCTGGTGCGCTCGACCCCGTTTTAAGCATCCAGCTGCTCCTCATGTTTCGCTGTGTTGTTGAATTCGACTTCCATAATTTTGTAGTGACGATCATGCATGCCAAGGGCTTGATACGTTCTCTGCGCGGAGGCGTTTTCTTGATCTACGTAGAGTCGAAGGCCGACCACGTCGGACTTCGCATTGGCCATGGATTCTACGTGGCGATAAAGGGCGCTGAAAACACCTGATCGTCTGGACGCTTCCGCTACATATACACTTTGAATCCACCAAAATACGCCGTTGCGCCAATCGCTGAATTCATATGTGACCATGATTTGGCCAACAATTTCCCGATTACGTTCGGCAACCCAATATCGACCAAGTTGCGGGTTTCCGATCAGCTGCTGAACTCCAGCGTGAATGATGTCGTGTGCAAGAGAGTGACCCTCAGTTTCCCCCGCCATTGCGATGTTATAGGCTGCAATACACTCAGCGTCCTGCAGAGTGGCATCACGGATTAGCAAATTCGTTGCTTCTTTTTGCTTCATTGGCGAAGGCTATCGTATTGCAGACTTTGTTGCTCAGCAATTGACTGAATAATGCGTGACCCCTGGTCAGCGGCGGCGAAAATGCGATAATGCCCACTGCATAGTTTATGCCCCGGTAGCTCAGCTGGATAGAGCGTCCGCCTCCTAAGCGGAAGGTCCCATGTTCGAATCATGGTCGGGGCGCCAATCGATTAACGGGCCAGAGGCCCGTTTATTGATTGGTGGTTCGATCTACTGATAAGAACATTGTTCGACAAAACGCGAAGGCATTTTGGGCGGCGTCGCTTTGCGACGCGGGTCGCAGACCCGAAGATCGCCAGCAGGCGATCTGAGCCAATCATGGTCGGGGCGCCAATCGATTAACGGGCCAGAGGCCCGTTTATTGATTGGTGGTTCGATCTACTGATAAGAACATTGTTCGACAAAACGCGAAGGCGTTTTGGGCGG
>JAJFKW010000005.1 GCA_021773015.1 Woeseia sp. | reverse complement strand
GCATAAGGACTGCCAACGCGATCGAGGCTGAAGTGGTAGTCGATAGTGACATATCATGTCGGGCCACGGTCTGACATAGAAGTAACTACTGAAGCACGTGCGATGACGATGGTTTTCATCTATGTGCTAAACGATTGGAATGAGGTTTATTAGTACTAGGCCAGTAGCTCAATTGGCAGAGCGGCGGTCTCCAAAACCGCAGGTTGGGGGTTCGATTCCCTCCTGGCCTGCCAAGCTGAAAGGTAGGGCCAAGATAGAAAGTTCGTGCGATGACTAGGGACATAGCCAACGGGCGACGTTACAAAATGGAACCTTGGTTCGAACTAGGCTAATGAACCGAAAAGAAATTTGCCGGCCACAGAACGATTTTTAGCGGTAACAGTTGAACAAGTTGTCGCAGGGTTAATAGAACAAACATGAATGCACATACAGAAACCAGCCAGTCGGGAATGCTCGACGTTTTGAAGCTGCTGATTGCGGCTTTTGTGCTGGTGGGCGGCCTTTACGGCTTTTACTACTATCAGGGTCAAATTCAACTACCACTGCGTGTGTTGATGGTACTTGGTGGTTTGGCTGTTGGCATAGCGATCGCTTTGACGAGTGCGCAGGGATTGCGTCTCCGGGCGTTTGTGCAGGGTTCGCGTATAGAAATCCGTAAGGTTGTTTGGCCGACGAAACAAGAGACAACACAAACCGCGATTGCCGTATTCGTATTCACATTGATAATGGCGTTGTTTTTTTGGGGTCTGGATTCGTTGTTGCTTTGGATAACGAGATCGTTGGTCTAGACCGCGATACATCAAGTATAGATTTTAGAGAGGAAATCCCCGGTGGGTTTACGTTGGTACATCGTCCACGCCTATTCGAACTTCGAACATAAGGTGAAGAGCTCGCTGAAAGAGCGAATTGAGCTTATGGGATTGGAAGACAAGTTTGGCGAGATTCTCGTTCCGACGGAAGAGGTCGTTGAGATGCGAGAAGGGCAAAAACGGCGCAGTGAACGCAAGTTTTTCCCTGGCTATGTCCTGGTCCAAATGGAAATGGACGATGAAACTTGGCACCTGGTGAAAGAAGTACCGAAAGTGCTGGGATTCATCGGCGGTTCGAGCGATCGACCGGCGCCCATCACGGAAAAGGAGGCGGATCATATTTTGAATCGCGTCCAAGAAGGAGTCGATAAGCCGCGTCCTAAGGTTCTCTTCGAGCCGGGCGAGGTTGTACGTGTAATTGATGGTCCATTCAATGACTTTAGTGGCGTCGTTGAGCAAGTCAATTATGAGAAAAGTCGATTGCAGGTTGCTGTACAGATTCTAGGTCGATCCACACCCGTTGAGTTGGACTTCGGCCAGGTAGAAAAAGGCTAGAAAAATGGGGTCGAACCGAGTTTTTTGCTAGTTGGCACATCAGCCGGCAAATGAAAAACTCGGTTCGACCTCAACTAATTGAACACTATACGAGGAGCTCGATAAGGGCGTTTGAACTCGAGAGGTAGATAGAGTGGCTAAGAAAGTAAATGGCTATATAAAGCTGCAGGTTCCTGCGGGACAAGCCAATCCAAGTCCGCCAGTTGGGCCCGCTTTGGGTCAGCACGGCGTCAATATTATGGAATTTTGCAAGGCGTTTAACGCAGAAACACAAAGTGTTGAGGCGGGCTTGCCGATCCCGGTAGTGATCACAGTGTATAGCGACCGCAGTTTTACATTCGTGACCAAAACGCCGCCTGCGGCAGTGCTGTTGCGAAAAGCCGCCGGTATTCCCAAGGGTTCCGGTACGCCAAATACCGATAAAGTCGGCAAAGTTAATCGTGGGCAATTGGAAGAAATCGCGACAACGAAAATGCCCGATCTCACGGCTGCCGACATGGATGCCGCGGTTCGTACAATCGCCGGTACCGCACGCAGTATGGGTATCGACGTTGAGGGAGTGAACTAATGGCTGGATTGAGCAAACGCCAAAAAATCGCCCGTGAAAAGGTTGATGCGACAACGGCCTATCAGATTGAAGAGGCCTTGACGTTGGTAAAGGATCTGGCAAGTGCAAAATTCCCAGAGAGTATCGATGTTTCCGTGAACCTCGGAGTCGACTCGCGGAAATCCGATCAGGTTGTTCGCGGATCGACAGTGCTACCGAACGGAACTGGAAAGACGGTTCGGGTTGCCGTTTTTGCACAGGGCGACAATGCAGAAAAAGCCAAAGCGGCTGGTGCGGATATCGTCGGTTTCGATGACTTGGCCGAAACGGTTAAGGGCGGCGAAATGAATTTCGACGTCGTCATCGCGACGCCGGACGCAATGCGCGTCGTTGGCCAACTGGGACAAATATTAGGGCCACGCGGCCTTATGCCTAATCCGAAAGTTGGTACGGTTACTGCTGATGTAGAGCTTGCCGTCAAGAATGCAAAGGCTGGACAAG
This sequence comes from Woeseia sp., assembly GCA_021773015.1. Classification (GTDB taxonomy): domain Bacteria; phylum Pseudomonadota; class Gammaproteobacteria; order Steroidobacterales; family Woeseiaceae; genus OFTM247. Next base: position 14,909 of record JAJFKW010000005.1, on the reverse strand, counting down.
TGCGTTATCGCACCGACAAGGCTGGCATCATTCATTGCCCGATTGGTCGTGCGGACTTTGAGATTCTCGCGCTAAAGGAAAATTTAGCGGCGCTCGTTGCGGACCTCAAGAAGGCGAAACCGGCATCGGCGAAGGGTGCTTTCGTGAAAAAGATGACAGTGTCGTCGACGATGGGCCCCGGGATTACCGTGGACCATCAAAGCGTCGACGATTAGGCAAGAAATCAAAGTATCGAATTTGTTGTGGCGTTGCTTTGAAGGGACGTCACAGTAATAGCGATTGAAGGTTTTGACAGATGCCCACATGGGCGGACATCGGACATCAATTGTGATCGTCGAAGACCGTAGGTGATTGGTATGACAGCCAGTCTTAATGAATGCCTACGTAGATGGTGAAACCTGAATCAGAGCAATCTGGCGACGGTCACTATCGTTACAACGACATGGGTAGGCAGGGAATACCCGCTATTTGAAATTCGCCTGCGGGCGTTGGGAAGGATAGTGGTTAAACATTGCCTTATTTTTGTGACCGTAAGCCAGGAGATATTCATGGCACTGAGACTCGAAGACAAAAAGACTTTTGTCAAAGAGGTGAACGCGGTTGCGGGTGACTCTTTGTCCGCTGTTGCAGCGGAATACAGAGGGTTGACTGTTTCGCAGATGACGGAGTTACGCAAAGAAGCGCGTAGCGCCGGCGTTTACTTGCGTGTGGTTAAGAACACGCTGGCAAAACGCGCCATCGAAGGAACAGAATTTGAGTGTATGAAAGAAACACTCAAGGGCCCGTTACTACTAGCGTTTGCAAAGGAAGATCCAGGTGCCGCCGCCAGGGTTATCAAAGATTTCGCCAAAGAGCACGATGCTCTGAAGGCGGTATCGCTATCTGCGGGTGGGCAGCTTATGCCTGCGAGCGATTTGTCCAAGTTGGCCGATTTGCCAACGCTGGATCAAGCACGAGCGATGTTGCTCGGCCTAATGATGGCACCGATGACCAAACTGGCAAGAACTCTGGCAGAGCCACCGGCAATGCTCGCACGGACATTGTCCGCGCGTGGAGCGCAGGAACCTGCATAAGAGTTGCGGTATTCGTAAAACAATTGATCGGGTACCGAAAACATCGTTTTTGGCCTGATTCAGGACTGAAAGAATAGAGGAAAATAGACATGGCACTGTCAAATGAAGACCTGCTCAAAGAGTTGAGCGCAAAGCCAATTATGGAAGTTGTTGAGCTCGTTAAGATGCTCGAGGAAGAATGGGGCGTATCTGCCGCTGCTCCGGTTGCTGTAGCAGCCGCTGCGGGTGGTGCTGATGCTGGTGAAGCGGCTGTCGAGAAAGACGAATTCGACGTTGTTTTAACCAGCTTCGGTGCAAACAAGGTATCCGTCATTAAGGCGGTTCGTACGATCACCGGTCTCGGTCTTAAGGAAGCGAAAGACGCTGTTGAAGGTGCACCTTCAACCATCAAGGAAGCAGCAGCTAAGGCAGAAGCAGAAGAATTTAAAAAGCAGCTTGAAGAAGCTGGCGCAACTGTTGAGCTGAAGTAATTCCAACAGCGAGTTTAATTGCTGTTGTCGAAGAGCAGCTGGCCGGATATCCGGCCAGCTGTGTCTTCGTGTATGCGGGTTTGTCCGCAGCTTTAATATTCGTAAGTGACGATGCTAGATCGACCGTTCGCAGGATGAGCGCGATTGCAGATCTGGTTTCTCAAATGAGGTAAATCTCGAATGGCATATTCATTCACAGAGAAAAAGCGCATCCGGAAGAATTTTGGAAAACGTCAGACAATCTTGGACGTTCCCTACCTTCTGTCAATTCAACTCGATTCCTATCGCAAGTTTTTGCAGGTCGATAAGGAAATAGAACAACGAAACGACATTGGATTACACGCGGCATTCCAAACGGTCTTTCCGATTGTCAGCTACTCCGGCAATGCGGCCTTGGAATACGTTAGTTATCGTCTTGGAGAGCCAGTTTTTGACGTGAAAGAGTGCCAAATGCGCGGACTTACCTATGCGGCCCCTATTCGTGTAAATGTACGCCTTGTTATTTATGACAAGGAAGCAAGCGGTACGCCGAAGCCCGTTAAGGACATTCGGGAACAAGAAGTTTATCTCGGTGAAATGCCGTTGATGACGGACCACGGCACCTTCGTCATTAACGGGACGGAGCGGGTTATCGTTTCTCAATTGCATCGATCACCCGGGGTATTTTTTGATCATGACAAAGGCAAGACGCACTCATCCGGCAAATTGCTTTTCTCAGCACGCATCATTCCTTATCGAGGGTCTTGGCTCGATTTCGAATTCGACGCCAAAGACGGCGTGTTTGCACGTATTGATCGTCGCCGCAAACTGCCGGTTACGATCATTTTGCGCGCACTAGGTCTAAACAACGAGGAGATGTTGGACATCTTCTTTGAAACCAACGACTTTTATCTTTCCGATAAAGAAATTCGCATGGGACTGGTTCCCGAACGCTTGCGCGGCGAAACGGCTATTTTCGACATCAAAATAGGCCGCAAGGTCATCGTTGAAGAAGGTCGTAGAATTACCGCGAAGCACGTTCGAGACATGTCCAAATCGACAGTCAAAGACTTGGTCGTACCCGTTGAGTATCTGCATGGCAAGATTCTTGCGCACGACGTCATCGATACGGAGACCGGAGAATTAATGGCGGCTGCGAACGCCGAAATGACCGAAGAACTTGTCGAGCTGATGATTGAAAAGGGCATCGAACATGTGCGCACCTTGTACGTTAATGATTTGGATCGCGGTCCGTACATCTCGAACACCCTGAATATCGATCCGTCAACGACTCGTCTAGAGGCATTGGTCGAGATTTATCGAATGATGCGTCCCGGAGAACCACCAACCAAGGAAGCGGCAGAAAATTTATTCCAGAATCTGTTCTTTAACGGTGACCGCTATGACTTATCAGCGGTTGGTCGCATGAAGTTCAACCGACGCGTCGGGCGCGACACATCAGAGGGAAGTGGCGTCCTCGAAAATGACGACATTCTCGACGTTTTGACAACGTTAATCGACATTCGAAACGGCAACGGTACGGTTGATGATATCGATCACCTTGGCAATCGGCGCGTTCGTAGTGTTGGTGAGATGGCCGAAAACGCGTTTCGGGTTGGCTTGGTTCGTGTTGAGCGTGCAGTTAAGGAAAGACTGACACAGGCAGAGACTGAAGGCTTAATGCCACAAGAAATGATCAACGCGAAGCCAGTGGCGGCCGCAGTCAAAGAGTTCTTTGGATCTAGCCAACTTTCACAATTTATGGACCAAAACAATCCATTGTCGGAAGTGACGCACAAGCGGCGGGTATCGGCATTGGGGCCAGGTGGTTTGACGCGCGAACGCGCGGGCTTCGAAGTGCGTGACGTTCATCCAACGCACTACGGTCGTGTATGTCCAATTGAAACGCCTGAAGGGCCGAATATTGGTTTGATTAACTCGCTTGCGGTTTACGCGCGAACTAACGAGTACGGCTTTCTGGAAACGCCGTATCGTAAGGTCGTCAATGCCAAACCGTCTGGCGACATCGAGTATTTGTCCGCTATCGAAGAAAGCCAATACATCATTGCGCAGGCAAATGCGGAATTGGACAAGAACGGTAAATTTTCTGACGATCTAGTGTCGGTGCGTCACAAGAATGAATTTACGCTTGCTAGCCCGGAAAATATCCAATACATGGACGTTTCACCGAGACAAATCGTGTCCGTTGCCGCGTCGCTAATTCCGTTTCTTGAGCATGATGATGCTAACCGCGCGCTGATGGGCTCCAACATGCAACGCCAGGCGGTACCGACTTTGCGGTCAGAAGCGCCGCTAGTTGGCACCGGTATGGAAAGAGCAGTTGCCATCGACTCCGGTGTGACAGTTGTAGCGAAACGTGGCGGTCTTGTCGATTCAGTTGATGCGTCGCGAATCGTTGTGCGCGTTCATGATGATGAGACTGACGCATCAGGCTCAGGTGTTGATATTTACAACCTTACGAAGTACACGCGATCGAATCAAAATACCTGTATTAATCAGCGCCCGTTGGTTAAGGGTGGCGATACGATTTCGCGCGGCGATGTATTAGCCGACGGACCGTCCACAAACATGGGTGAATTGGCGCTAGGCCAGAATTTACTGGTCGCGTTTATGCCTTGGAATGGTTACAACTTCGAGGATTCGATTCTTATTTCAGAGCGCGTCGTCAAAGAGGACCGTTTCACGACAATTCATATTGAGGAATTGCAGTGTACGGCACGCGACACGAAACTTGGATCTGAGGATATTACATCTGACATTCCAAACGTCGGTGATGCCGCGTTGGCCAAGCTCGACGAATCCGGAATTGCCTTTATCGGCGCTGAAGTGAGTGCTGGCGATATTCTTGTTGGTAAGGTGACGCCGAAGGGCGAAACGCAACTGACGCCGGAGGAAAAACTCTTACGGGCGATATTCGGCGAGAAAGCGTCAGATGTAAAAGACACCTCATTGCGAGTCCCGCCGGGAATGGATGGAACCGTTATCGATGTTCGCGTATTTACGCGCGATGGTGTTGAAAAAGATGCGCGTGCACTGTCAATCGAGAAGTCTGAGTTGCAGAGCGTACGCAAGGATCTCGATGACACATTGCGAATTCTCGAAGAGGATATCTACGAGCGCGTTGAACGCATGTTAGCGGGCAAGATGGCGCAAGGTGGTCCTAATAGCCTGAAATCAGGCAGCAAGATTACGCAGGAGTATCTTGATGAAATTCCTCGTGAGCAGTGGTTCGAAGTTCGGTTGAAGAATGACGAAGCAAATGAACAGCTCGAAAGAGCGTTTGAGCGGCTGAAAACGCAACGCGACGAATTCGATCGACGTTACGAAGAGAAGAAAACCAAGATCACTGCCGGCGACGATTTGGCGCCAGGTGTACTCAAAATGGTCAAGGTTTATCTCGCCGTTAAACGGCGCATTCAACCCGGCGACAAGATGGCTGGGCGTCACGGTAATAAGGGTGTGATTTCGACGATCGTTCCGGTCGAAGATATGCCGTACCTGGATGATGGCACACCGGTTGATATTGTTCTCAACCCATTGGGCGTTCCGTCGCGTATGAACGTAGGCCAGGTGCTTGAAACACATTTGGGCTGGGCCGCCAAAGGGTTGGGCCATAAGATCAACGGCATGTTGAAGGCGCAGGAATCAACCGCGAAAATCCGCCAATTCCTCGAAACCGTATACAACAAAACGGGCGGTCGCGTTGAAGACATCAAGTCGTTCAGCGATGCAGAGGTGTTGGAACTCGCGGGTAATCTTGTCAACGGTGTGCCGACAGCGACGCCGGTGTTTGACGGCGCGACGGAAGAGGAAATTAAGACGCTTCTGGCTCTCGCTGACCTCGCGGATACCGGTCAGTCCAAATTGAATGACGGACGAACTGGGGTTTCATTCGATCGCGACGTTACAGTCGGTTACATGTATATGTTGAAACTCAATCACTTGGTTGACGATAAGATGCATGCGCGTTCAACCGGCCCTTACAGCCTGGTGACGCAGCAACCGCTGGGTGGTAAAGCGCAGTTCGGTGGCCAACGATTCGGTGAGATGGAGGTCTGGGCATTAGAAGCCTACGGCGCGTCCTATACCTTGCAGGAAATGTTGACCGTCAAATCAGACGATGTTCAAGGTCGAACCAAGATGTATAAAAACATCGTTGACGGCGAACACGAAATGGATGCGGGAATGCCCGAATCTTTCAATGTATTGGTCAAGGAGATTCGTTCTCTGGGCATCAACATTGAGCTGGAGACAGACTAATGAAAGATTTGCTGAAATTATTCAAGTACCAAAATCCGGTTGACGATTTCGATGCTATTCGTATCGGCCTCGCCTCGCCGGATATGGTTCGCTCATGGTCGTTCGGAGAAGTCAAAAAGCCAGAAACGATTAACTATCGGACCTTTAAGCCGGAACGTGATGGGCTTTTCTGCGCCAAGATATTTGGGCCGATTAAAGACTACGAATGCCTTTGCGGAAAATACAAGCGCCTGAAGCATCGCGGTGTTGTATGCGAAAAATGTGGCGTTGAAGTAACGCAGACGAAAGTGCGTCGCGAGCGTATGGCGCACATCGATCTGGCGAGTCCGGTCGCACACATCTGGTTTTTGAAATCACTGCCGTCACGTATTGGGCTAATGCTCGATATGACGTTGCGGGAAATCGAACGCGTACTCTATTTCGAAGCATTTGTGGTTGTTGAGCCGGGCATGACGCCGTTGGAGCGTGGCCAGCTTATGACCGATGAAATGTACCTGGATGCCATCGAACAATACGGCGACGAATTCGACGCGCGTATGGGCGCGGAGGCGGTTCGTGAAATGCTTTCGACCATCGATTTGCAACGCGAAGTGCTACAGGTTCGCGAAGACATCGGTGCCACCCGATCTGAAACCAAGATCAAGCGACTCTCCAAGCGCCTTAAGCTGCTGGAATCATTTATTGAATCTGGCAACAAGCCGGAATGGATGGTGATGACGGTGCTGCCCGTGTTGCCGCCCGATCTTCGTCCGCTGGTGCCACTAGACGGTGGTCGCTTTGCGACGTCTGATTTGAATGACTTGTACCGTCGCGTCATTAACCGAAACAACCGCTTGCGCAGACTTCTGGAGCTCAACGCACCGGATATCATCGTCCGCAATGAAAAACGTATGTTGCAGGAATCAGTAGATGCGTTGCTCGACAACGGTAGACGTGGTCGGGCTATCACTGGTACCAACAAGCGGCCGCTGAAATCTTTGGCCGACATGATCAAGGGCAAACAAGGTCGATTCCGCCAAAACCTGCTCGGTAAGCGTGTTGATTATTCTGGTCGTTCCGTGATCGTGGTTGGCCCGACATTGCGTCTACATCAATGTGGATTGCCAAAGAAAATGGCACTCGAGTTATTCAAACCGTTTATTTTCTCGAAGTTGCAGTTACGCGGTGAGGCCACGACCATTAAGGCCGCCAAGCGTTTGGTAGAACGCGAGGGCGCTGAGGTGTGGGATATCCTCGAAGAGGTTATTCGCGAACATCCAGTGATGTTAAACCGTGCGCCGACACTTCATCGTCTTGGTATTCAAGCGTTCGAACCGGTGTTGATTGAAGGCAAGGCCATTCAATTACATCCGCTCGTCTGTACCGCATTCAATGCCGACTTTGACGGTGATCAAATGGCGGTACACGTGCCGTTGTCTATTGAAGCGCAGCTCGAAGCGCGGGCATTGATGATGGCGTCGAACAATATCCTGTCGCCGGCCAATGGCGATCCGATTATTGTGCCATCGCAGGACGTCGTACTTGGTTTGTACTACATGACGCGAAGCAAAATTAATGGCAAAAATGAAGGTATGATTTTCAGTGATGTCGATGAGGCGCGCCGTGCCTACGACAATGGTGTTGTTGAACTACAATCCCTGGTCAGAGTGCGTGTGCCGATGCATGAAACTGACGACGATGGCGAAACCGCCACGAGTGTGAAACTGGTGGAAACAACGGTGGGCCGATCATTGCTGTCTTCGTTGCTGCCTGCAGGCCTGAGCTTCGACCTAATCAATCGCGATATGAGCAAAAAAGCGATTTCGAATGTCATCAATGCCTGCTATCGAAACCTCGGATTGAAAAAGACCGTCGTTTTTGCCGACAGACTGATGTACACCGGTTTTCGTATGGCGACGGTAGCGGGTGTATCGATTGGCGTTAACGATATGGTCGTGCCCGAGTCCAAGCCGGAGATCTTGGCTGCGGCAGATGCTGAGGTGAAAGAAATTCAAGATCAATTTTCATCGGGTTTGGTGACCGAAGGTGAGCGTTACAACAAGGTTGTCGACATCTGGTCGCGCACTAACGATCAAGTGGCCAAAGCGATGATGGACAAATTGGGCACAGAAAAAGTGGCCGATGCGAAGGGTAAGTCGGTCGATCAGCCATCGTTCAACTCCATTTATATGATGGCCGATTCCGGTGCTCGTGGTTCTGCGGCGCAGATCAGGCAGCTCGCGGGTATGCGTGGTTTGATGGCTAAGCCAGACGGCTCGATCATCGAGACACCCATCACCGCTAATTTTCGCGAGGGTCTGGACGTTCTGCAGTACTTTATCTCGACTCACGGTGCTCGAAAAGGTCTCGCAGACACCGCATTGAAGACGGCGAACTCGGGTTATTTGACTCGACGTTTAGTTGATGTTGCGCAAGACCTGGTTGTTACAGAGGTGGATTGCGAAACACGCAACGGTGTTTCAATGACGCCGCTCGTAGAGGGGGGCGATGTCGTCGAACCTTTGCGCGAACGGGTGCTTGGACGGGTCTTAGCAGAACCTGTTCTGATTCCGGGGTCCGACAAGATTGCGTTCGATGCAGGCTCTATGCTCGATGAAGCGAGCGTTGCCAGGCTTGAAGAGTTGTCAATTGACCACGTCCTCGTGCGTTCGCCAATAACCTGTGAAATACGCTACGGCGTTTGTTCGCAATGTTACGGTCGCGATCTGGCGCGCGGTCACCGAATTAATATTGGTGAAGCGGTCGGTGTCATTGCAGCACAATCGATTGGTGAACCGGGTACGCAGCTTACGATGCGCACGTTCCATATTGGTGGTGCGGCGTCTCGGTCAGCCGCAGTGAACAGTATTGAAATCAAGAACAACGGTACTGCGAAACTCAACAACATTAAGACTGTAGCTCATCACAAAGGTTACTTGGTCGCAGTATCTCGTTCGGGCGAAATTTCTATTATCAATGAGCATGGTCGAGAACGCGAACGCTACAAAGTACCGTATGGTGCGACCATTACTGTTGCTGACAGCAACACCGTTAAGCAGGGGCAGGTCGTTGCTAACTGGGATCCACATACTCACCCAGTGGTTACGGAAGTTGCTGGCAAACTCAAATTTGAGGAGTTTCTCGACGGCGTAACGGTTACTGAGCAAGTTGACGAGTTCACGGGTCTGACCAGCACGGTTATCCTTGATCCCAAACAGCGAGGCAGTGCCGGTAAAGATCTACGTCCAGTTGCACGACTGGTCGACGACGAAGGCAGTAATATTTGCTTCGCGAATACTGATATTCCAGCTGTCTATGCACTGCCGGCCGGCGCAATCGTCAATATGAGTGATGGTGCATCGGTTTCGGTGGGTGACGTCATTGCACGTATTCCGCAGGCGTCTTCGAAAACGCGAGATATTACCGGTGGTTTGCCGCGAGTCGCTGATCTGTTCGAGGCTAGGAAGCCGAAAGAGCCAGCCATCATGGCTGAGTTTACGGGTACGGTTTCATTTGGTAAGGAAACTAAGGGTAAGCAACGGCTGGTCATTACCGACGAGGCCGGCGAAAATCACGAAGAGCTGATTCCGAAATGGCGCCATCTCAATGTGTTTGAGGGTGAACAGGTTGTCAGGGGCGAAACAATCGCTGATGGCGAGCCAAATCCACATGACATCTTGCGATTGCAGGGCGTTGAAAACTTGTCTGACTACCTGGTTAGGGAAATTCAGGATGTCTACCGATTGCAGGGTGTGAAAATCAATGACAAGCACATTGAGGTGATCATTCGCCAGATGCTGCGTAAAGTTCTAGTCGCCAACGCGGGAGAGAGTAACTTCCTCCGTGGCGAGCAGATCGACAAGGCACGCGGGCTTGAGGTTAGCGAGCAGTTGGAGGCTGTGGGCAAGGAGCCCATTACGGTTGATCCTATTCTGCTTGGTATTACGAAGGCTTCACTTGCAACGGAGTCGTTTATTTCGGCGGCATCCTTCCAAGAGACAACACGTGTGCTAACCGAAGCGGCCGTTCGTGGTTTACGCGATGACTTACGTGGCCTGAAGGAAAATGTGATTGTTGGCAGACTGATTCCAGCCGGTACCGGATTCGCACACCACGCGGAACGGCGCCGAACTCGCGAACAGGATCTGGCAGATCAGCTGAAGGAGCTCGAAGAGGGCAATGCGGCTGCGGCTGCGGAAGAAGCGCTTGCCGAGGAATTGGCGGCAGAAGCGGCACAATCTGCTGAAGCGGCGTCCGAGGAGACGGCGTCAGAGGAGTTGACGGTTACGGCCGACGCTGAGGTCGTAAGCGAGGATAGCCCGCCGATCGCATAGAAAAATCAAAGGCCTAGGGCGTCGGCTGCGGTCCGCTTGACAGTGGGTAGACCGCATCCATACAATGCCCGCCCTTATCCTTGGGCCCGCTATTTGCGGGCCCAACAATTTGCAGACAGCGTCTCAAAAAAAACCTGATAATTCAGGGGGATAAAGGAGGCTTCTGTCTTACCCGGCCGCTGAACTGAATTGGGTTCGGCGTTCGGGCGCGCGCGTACTCGAATAATTGACTCGAATTGGGCGCTTTTTTGCCATTTTAGTGATTGAAAACGAATAAAAGAGAGATAAAGGCCTATGGCCACAACAAACCAGTTAGTACGTAAGCCTAGGTCTTTAAAGGCTGTCAAAAGCACAGTACCTGCGCTGGAAGGTAGCCCGCAAAAACGTGGCGTATGCACGCGCGTCTATACCACCACGCCGAAAAAGCCAAACTCAGCCATGCGTAAAGTGGCGCGCGTAAGGCTAACCAACGGATTTGAAGTGACCAGTTACATCGGCGGTGAAGGCCACAACTTGCAAGAGCATTCCGTGGTCCTGATTCGTGGCGGTCGTGTAAAAGATTTGCCGGGTGTGCGTTACCACACGGTTCGCGGCACTCTGGATTGCGCTGGCGTAGGCGATCGCAAACAAGGAAGATCGAAGTACGGTACCAAGCGTCCGAAATCGTAGCGATAATAATAGCGACTCGAAATTACGGCACTAAACGTACGAAATTGTTGTTGCCGACAGTTGCGACGACTTAAATACAATATTTTTTAGAATAACTAACAGAATTTAGAGACCCACCATGTCAAGAAGAACTCAGGCACCTAAGCGCGTAATTCTGCCAGATCCAAAGTACGGCAGTGAATTGCTCGCAAAATTCATGAACATGATCATGAACGACGGTAAGAAATCTGTCGCGGAACGTATTATATACGGCGCGTTGGATCGTATTTCTGAAAAAGGTGCACAGGAAGGCGACAAGTCCCTGGAACTTCTTGAACAGGCGTTGGAAAACGTGAAGCCTGTGGTTGAAGTGAAATCGCGGCGCGTTGGTGGTGCAACCTACCAGGTGCCAATTGAAGTTCGACCTGCGCGACGCCAAACATTGGCAATGCGTTGGATAATCGATGCAGCGCGCAAGCGCAGCGAAAAATCGATGGCACATCGATTAGCTCACGAACTCATGGATGCTGCGGACAATCGTGGCACCGCTGTCAAGAAGAAGGAAGACACCCACCGTATGGCAGAAGCCAATAAGGCGTTCTCCCATTACCGTTGGTAGTTAAGCCCTCCGAATCTGAATGATAGGTCGAACATTGTGGCGCGTACTACTCCCATCGAGCGGTATCGGAATATCGGTATCATGGCGCATATTGATGCGGGCAAGACGACGACAACTGAACGTGTTCTGTTCTACACCGGCGTTTCCCACAAAATAGGTGAAGTCCACGACGGCGCTGCTGTTATGGACTGGATGGAGCAGGAACAAGAACGCGGCATCACGATCACTTCCGCTGCGACGACCTGTTTTTGGTCCGGCATGGATCAACAATTCGACGAGCATCGAGTCAATATCATTGATACACCGGGTCATGTCGACTTTACTATTGAAGTTGAGCGCAGCCTTCGTGTCCTCGATGGTGCGGTGACAGTGTTGTGTTCGGTCGGCGGTGTGGAGCCGCAAACCGAAACAGTATGGCGGCAAGGCAACAAATACAATGTGCCGCGTATGATATTCGTCAATAAGATGGATCGCGCTGGAGCGGACTTTCTTCGTGTCGTCGAGCAAGTGAAAGAGCGTTTGGGTGCAAACCCGGTTCCTATCCAATTACCCATTGGTGCGGAAGAAAAATTCGAAGGGGTTATCGATCTTATTCGCATGAAAGCCATCTACTGGGATGACGCCAACATGGGAACGAGTTTCGAGCTACGCGACATCGCTGTGGATATGCGCGAAGAAGCTGCAGCTTGGCGCGAGAAAATGGTTGAGGCGGCGGCGGAAGCTGACGAAGAGTTGCTGGATAAATTTCTGGAAAGCGGCGAGCTGTCCGACGATGAAATTCGGCGCGGTCTGCGGGCGCGGACGTTGTCGGGCGAAGTCGTCGTCACAATGTGTGGGTCGGCTTTCAAAAACAAGGGCGTCCAAGCGATGCTGGACGCGGTGGTTGAATATATGCCGTCACCAATTGATGTGCCGGCGATCAAGGGCGTGCTAGACGACGATTCAGAAGGAGTACGACCAGCTGACGATACCCAGCCGTTTGCGGCTCTCGCATTTAAGATCGCAACGGATCCGTTTGTCGGCAACCTAACGTTTTTCCGTGTTTATTCGGGGGTCCTGAATTCGGGCGATACGATATACAATCCGACTAAGAGCAAGAAAGATCGCATTGGTCGAATATTGCAAATGCATTCGAACGACAGAAAGGAAATAAAAGAAGTGCGGGCGGGTGATATCGCTGCAGCGGTTGGCATCAAAGACGTTACCACTGGCGATACGATTTGCGATATCAAAAACGTGATTACACTGGAGCGGATGGAATTTCCAGACCCTGTTATTTCCGTTGCGGTTGAACCTAGGACAAAGGTTGACCAGGAAAAAATGGGCGTCGCTCTGCAGAAGCTTGCCAGGGAAGATCCGTCATTTCGAGTACACACGGACGAAGAGTCTAGCCAGACGATAATCTCTGGTATGGGTGAATTGCACCTCGATATTATCGTTGACCGTATGAAGCGAGAGTTTAATGTCGAGGCAAACGTCGGTAAGCCGCAGGTTGCGTATCGAGAAACGATTCGCGGCAGCGTCGAGCAAGAAGGAAAATTCGTACGCCAAACGGGTGGACGAGGTCAATATGGTCACGTTTTCCTGAAATTGGAACCGACGGAGCCAGGTTCGGGGTATGAGTTTGTCAATGCGATCGTCGGTGGCGTGGTGCCGCGCGAGTACATTTCGGCGGTCGATAAAGGCATTCGCGAGCAGATGGAAAACGGGGTAGTTGCTGGGTATCCGGTCGTCGATGTTAAGGCGACGCTCTACGATGGGTCGTATCATGATGTTGATTCTAGTGAGATGGCTTTTAAGATTGCGGGTTCTATCGCGTTTAAGGACGGTGCGCTGAATGCGAAACCGGTGTTGCTGGAGCCGGTGATGAAGGTGGAGGTTGTGACCCCAGAAGATTACATGGGCGATGTGATGGGGGATCTCAATCGTCGGAGAGGGCTGCCGCAGGGTATGGATGACTCGCCTTCGGGCAAGATTATCCGCGCAGAGGTACCACTAGCCGAAATGTTTGGGTACGCTACCGACCTGCGCTCAATGAGCCAGGGTCGTGCGAACTACACGATGGAATTTGAGAAGTATCACGACGTGCCGCTAAGTGTGGCAAACGTGGTCAATAGCTAAATAGACGGGTTCTGATCAGAATTATTTCTGTTCTAACCTGAAATGCAAAATATTGAAATAACTCTACGAGAGCAAGGACATGTCGAAAGAAAAATTTGAACGTAATAAGCCACACGTGAACGTAGGCACGATAGGACACGTGGATCATGGTAAGACGACGCTGACGGCGGCATTGACGAAGGTAATGGCGGAGAAGCACGGTGGTGAGGTACGCGGCTACGATCAGATTGATAATGCGCCCGAAGAACGAGAGCGTGGTATCACGATAGCGACGGCGCACGTGGAGTATGAGAGTGACAATCGTCACTACGCGCACGTGGATTGTCCTGGGCACGCGGATTACGTGAAGAACATGATCACGGGTGCGGCGCAGATGGATGGAGCGATCTTGGTATGTTCGGCAGCCGATGGACCGATGCCGCAGACGCGCGAGCACATCTTGTTGGCACGCCAGGTGGGTGTACCGTACATCGTGGTTTACCTGAACAAGGCCGACCAGGTTGACGATGAAGAGCTTTTGGAGTTGGTTGAGATGGAAGTACGCGATCTTCTGTCGACCTATGAGTTCCCAGGCGATGACACGCCGATCATAACGGGTTCAGCGTTAAAGGCATTTGAGGGCGATACCTCGGACATTGGTGTGCCGTCTATAGAGAAGCTGATAGCGGAGATGGATAGCTACATACCGGAGCCAGAGCGTGCGATAGACGGTGACTTTTTGATGCCGGTAGAGGATGTGTTCTCTATCTCGGGTCGAGGCACGGTGGTAACGGGTCGTATTGAGCGTGGCATCGTGAAAGTGGGTGATGAGATTGAAGTTGTGGGCATCAAAGAGACGGGCAAGACGACTTGCACGGGTGTAGAGATGTTCAGGAAGCTGCTTGACCAGGGTCAGGCGGGCGACAACGTAGGCGTATTGCTGCGTGGCACGAAGCGCGAAGAAGTTGAGCGCGGTCAGGTATTGGCCAAGCCGGGATCGATCACGCCACACACCAAATTTGAGGCTGAGGTCTACATATTGACCAAGGAAGAGGGTGGACGACATACGCCATTTTTCAAGGGTTATCGGCCGCAGTTTTACTTCCGGACGACGGACGTGACGGGTGCTTGTGAGTTACCTGAGGGAACTGAGATGGTGATGCCGGGTGACAACGTGCAGATGGTGGTTGATCTGATAGCGCCGATTGCGATGGAAGATGGGCTTCGCTTTGCGATACGTGAAGGTGGTCGCACGGTGGGCGCCGGTGTTGTTGCAAAGGTGATTGCATAAGGACTGCCAACGCGATCGAGGCTGAAGTGGTAGTCGATAGTGACATATCATGTCGGGCCACGGTCTGACATAGAAGTAACTACTGAAGCACGTGCGATGACGATGGTTTTCATCTATGTGCTAAACGATTGGAAT
>JAJFKW010000004.1 GCA_021773015.1 Woeseia sp. | reverse complement strand
GCATAAGGACTGCCAACGCGATCGAGGCTGAAGTGGTAGTCGATAGTGACATATCATGTCGGGCCACGGTCTGACATAGAAGTAACTACTGAAGCACGTGCGATGACGATGGTTTTCATCTATGTGCTAAACGATTGGAATAGGGTTTTTTTAACATGGCTACAAATCAAAACATACGAATTCGCTTGAAAGCGTTCGACCATCGGTTGATCGACAATTCTGCACGCGAGATCGTCGATACTGCAAAGCGCACTGGGGCAACGGTCAAAGGACCGATTCCGCTGCCAATGAGAATGGAGCGTTTCACGGTGCTGATCTCACCGCACGTTAACAAGGATGCCCGTGACCAGTACGAAATTCGTACTCACAAGCGTCTTATGGACATTGTCGATCCAACGGATAAGACAGTGGACGCGCTGATGAAGTTGGAATTACCGGCAGGAGTGGACGTTCAAATCAAATTGAATTGATCGGTTCTGCTGATAGCGCACTAAAGATCAATTTGCGCCCAGTCCGCCCGCAGCCTGGAATCAGCCAAATGTGATTGTTGCGGACTGACGTTTACTGCACTAAAGATCAATTTGCGTCAGCCTTTAGGTTTGCTCATTGAGTCGGTGGGCAAATTGTGCTCAGAGGTACAAATCTGATTGAACGCGCATCGTGCCTGCTCAGTACCGTTAAGCTATTGATAACATAGATATTCTGGCATATTTGATCGTTCCCGCCGTGGCGGCTCGCCCGTGCTAAATGTTTGCCGCAATGTTTAATGCCAAAAGTATGCGAAAGGGCTTGATTACACGGTTTTCAGTCGTATAATGGCCGGCTCGACAGTGCCTAGCCGGACCGGGAGTTGGCTAAGCACTTACAAGCGTCACAAAGCATTGCTCTGTGACGCTTAATGTTTGGTCGCTGGGAAATCGAAGGCGACTCGGCAAATCCCGGAAAACCGGTCTAGAGGCCGGACTTGGGTCAGCTTTAAGCATTTGGAACACGGATGATGTTCCACGCGGTGGCTGGCCCTTTCGTGTGTCTGCATGATTGGGATCGTGACCTTTATCCCCGAGTAAGTGGACCGCGATAAAAGAGTGAATGTGGAGATTTGGTCACGATCCCCATCATTCAGACAGCATCAGCCAACCGTAGTTGGTGCAGTGAAAATTGAGATTGAACTGTAAACCAAATGATAAGTTCGTCGGCCAATCGAAGTCGGCGCGAGGTTTTGAAATGACAATGGGTCTTGTTGGCCGCAAGTGCGGCATGACACGTGTCTTTACGGAAGACGGAGTATCGATACCCGTAACCGTAATTGAGGCGCAGCCAAATCGAATTACGCAGGTAAAGACCGTTGACGTTGACGGCTATCGCGCTTTGCAGGTATCTGCAGGCAGCAGAAAGCCCTCACGTGTGTCTAAGCCTGAAGCCGGCCACTTCGCAACGGCGAAGGTAGAAGCCGGCGACCTAATGACTGAATTCCGCCTTGGTGATTCTGATGAGGGGGATTTTGAATTGGGTGGTGAGCTGAAGGTTGACTTGTTCGTGGCTGGACAAAAGGTCGACGTGATTGGCACCACAATTGGTAAGGGTTTTGCCGGCACCATTAAGCGGCACAATTTCCATATGCAGGACGCAACGCACGGTAACTCACTTGCGCATCGCGCGCCGGGATCTATCGGACAAAACCAGACGCCTGGCCGAGTGTTCAAAGGCAAAAAGATGGCTGGCCACATGGGAAATGTGCGCCGTACCGCGCAAAACCTAGAGGTGGTTAGGGTAGACGCCGATCGAAATTTACTTTTGATTAAGGGCGCAGTGCCGGGACATAAGGGCGGCAGAGTTGTTGTTCGTCCGGCGATCAAATCTAAGAAAGGAGCTGCATCATGAAATTGAAGATGCAAGGAAGCGGCTCCGTTGATGTTGCTGAGTCCGCGTTTGGCGTTGATTTTAATGAGCCACTGGTTCACCAGGTGGTTACTGCATTCTTAGCCGGCGCGCGCGCGGGCACGAAAAAGCAAAAGAATCGCGCAGACGTTCGCGGTGGTGGTATTAAGCCGTGGCGTCAAAAGGGTACGGGACGAGCACGCGCGGGCACGATTCGCAGCCCTATTTGGGTTGGCGGTGGCCGCACATTTGCGGCTAGACCTCGTGACTACAGTCAGAAAGTCAACCGGAAGATGTACACGGCGGCGCTGCGGTCGATCATGTCAGAATTGATTCGACAAGAGCGCATTGTAATTACTGAATCCATAGAAATGGACGCGCCGAAAACGAAAGAGCTGGCTGGCCGATTGAAGAAATTGGGTCTCGACAACGTATTGATCGTCAATGAAGCATTTGATGAGAAAGTATTTTTGTCGGCACGCAATCTGGCGAATGTCGGTATTTGTGATGCCGCGTCAGTGGACCCGGTGGTGCTGATGCGCTTCGAGAAGGTCTTAATGACTTTGCCAGCCTTGAAATTGATTGAGGGGCGCCTGTCATGAGTGGACCGACGCACCAAGAGCGATTGATGACCATTATTCGCGGTCCACATATCTCTGAGAAGAGTCATATGGTGGCTGAAAGTAATCAGGTTGTTTTCAAGGTCAGAACTGATGCAACGAAGATTGAGATTAAGCAGGCAGTTGAGTTGCTGTTCGAGGTCAAGGTCGATGATGTCAATGTCATCAAGTACCACGGAAAGATTAAGCGCTACGGACGCAGTTCTGGGCGTCGAGCCGCATGGAAAAAGGCTTACGTCAGATTGGCGGAAGGTAGCAGCCTTGAATTTCTGGGTGCCGAGTAAGGGCTGATCACAGTTTTAGGTTAAAAAAATGTCATTGCATAAATCAAAACCGACTTCAGCAGGACGACGATTCCAAGTTGCAGTCAAGACGCCGGGGCTACATAAGGGCAAACCGCATAGTGCGCTGCTTGAGAAAAAGTCTAAGAACGGCGGCCGCAACAACAATGGTCGGATTACTGTTCGCCACCAGGGCGGCGGGCATAAGCAACGCTATCGGATTATCGACTTTAAGCGCGACAAAGATGGGATACCGGGCAGTGTAGAGCGTCTGGAATACGATCCAAATCGAAGCGCACATATTGCGCTAGTGAGGTATTCAGACGGCGAACGACGATACATATTGGCACCAAAAGGCATTGCAGCAGGCGCACCGATCGTGAGCGGCGAAGACTCGCCAATCAAGCCTGGCAATGCGCTTCCATTGAAGAGTATTCCGGTCGGTACTTTGGTG
This sequence comes from Woeseia sp., assembly GCA_021773015.1. Taxonomy (GTDB): domain Bacteria; phylum Pseudomonadota; class Gammaproteobacteria; order Steroidobacterales; family Woeseiaceae; genus OFTM247. Next base: position 500,493 of record JAJFKW010000004.1, on the reverse strand, counting down.
CATAACATCGAGATGAAGCCAGGCAAGGGCGGGCAACTCGTTCGCTCTGCTGGTGGTACCGCCCAGGTTGCAGCGCGCGAAGGTGCTTATGCCACCATTCGCCTGCGATCGGGTGAGACGCGAAAAATTCACGTCGACTGCCGGGCTACCGTAGGTGAGGTGGGACACGGCGAGCATAATCTGCGCAAACTCGGTAAAGCGGGCGCTAAGCGCTGGCGTGGCGTTCGACCGACGGTTCGCGGTGTGGCGATGAATCCCGTTGATCACCCGCATGGTGGCGGTGAAGGTCGAACCTCGGGTGGCCGGCATCCTGTTAGTCCATGGGGTACGCCAACGAAGGGATACAAGACTCGTTCGAACAAGCGGACGGACGGCATGATTGTTCGTCGCAGGAAGAAAAAGTAGGTGTGTTGAATATCTGTAAATACAGAACTTCAGCACATAGATATTAAGTGGATTCCACTTACGAATTGAAGAGGAGCTGGTAGCAGTGCCACGTTCAGTTAGAAAAGGCCCATTCGTCGACGCACATTTGGCGAACAAGGTTGCAGTAGCGGCAAAGAAGAATGATCGTCGACCGATTAAGACATGGTCACGTCGGTCTATGGTTTTGCCGGACATGGTGGGTTTGACGATTGCTATTCATAACGGTCGGCAGCACGTTCCAGTCTTAATTTCAGAAAATATGGTGGGTCACAAGCTTGGCGAGTTTGCGGTTACGCGAACCTACAGAGGTCACACTGGCGACCGTAAGACCAAATAGGCTTTAGGAGTTAGTCGATCATGCAAGTTGCAGCAACACTTCGTTACGCGCGAATCTCTCCGCAGAAATGCCGATTGATGGCTGATGCTATCCGCGGAAAGAACGTTGATGAAGCATTGAAGACCTTGACTTTTACGCCGAGAAAAAGTGCACAGATTGTTAAGAAGGTGCTCGAGTCAGCGATCGCAAATGCTGAACACAATCACGGCGCTGATATCGACGAGTTGAAGGTATCAACGATTGAGGTAAACGAAGCACCAACTTTTAAACGTTTTCGTGCGCGAGCGAAGGGGCGTGGAACGCGAATTATCAAGCGTAACAGCCACATCACGATTCGCGTTGGGGATGAGTAATAGACAACGAGTAGGTACGTTTTACTAGTCGATATTCGCGGTAGCGAATTAGGTAAAGAGAAACAAGCATGGGACAAAAAGTACATCCAATAGGAATTCGCTTAGGCATCGTCAAGGATTGGTCGTCGAAATGGTACGCCGACTCCGACGTTTTTGCGGAATATGTGCGTCTTGACCACCAGCTTCGTGTCTTCATAAAGAAGAAACTGAAGGATGCGTCGGTTAGTCGAATACACATTGAACGGCCCGCGAAGAAAGTCAACGTGACAATTTTCACAGCCCGTCCCGGCATCGTGATTGGTAAGAAGGGCGAGGATATCGAAAAGCTTCGCGGTGAAGTTTCGAAAATGATGAACATGGCATTGTCCGACGTCCGAATTAATATTTCGGAAGTGCGTAAACCGGAATTGGATGCGCAGTTAGTAGCGGAAGGAATTGCGCAGCAACTAGAGCGACGCGTCATGTTTCGACGAGCTATGAAGCGCGCGGTGACGAACACAATGCGTGTCGGCGCGGAAGGCATCAAAGTCAAAGTCGGTGGCCGTTTGAATGGCGCGGAGATTGCGCGTTCGGAGTGGTATCGGGAAGGTCGTGTGCCCTTACATACGTTTCGTGCGGACATCGATTATGGATTTGCAGAAGCGCATACAACGTATGGTGTGATCGGCGTCAAGGTTTGGATTTTCAAGGGCGAGATATTCGAGAAGCCAGAGTTGGCGGCAGCGGAATCGGCGGAATCGGCAGGCGCGCGCAAGAGCGCATAGTAGGTAAGGAAAAATGTTACAGCCAAAAAGAACAAAATTTCGCAAGCAAATGAAAGGCCGCAATCGCGGTTTGGCATTGCGCGGTAGCACGGTGGCGTTTGGTGAATTTGGCCTGAAGGCAACCGAGCGCGGACGATTGACGGCCCGGCAGATTGAGGCTGCTCGTCGTGCGATGACCAGGCACATTAAGCGCGGCGGCAAAATTTGGATTCGCGTATTTCCTGATAAGCCAATCACTAAGAAGCCGCTTGAAGTTCGGCAGGGCAAGGGTAAAGGCAACGTTGAGTACTGGGTATGTCAGATTCAACCGGGCCGTGTTCTATATGAAATGGAAGGGGTAACGGAAGAGGTTGCACGAGAGGCGTTTAAGTTGGCGGCAGCCAAACTGCCATTTCCAACTACCTTCGTTACTCGGCAGGTGATGTGATGAAAGCAAGTGACCTTCGAAGTAAGTCTGCAGAGGAACTCAGGCAGGATTTGGTGGAGCTGCGTCGTGAGCAATTCAATTTGCGTATGCAGTCGGCAACCGGCGAATCGAATCGCCATCATGAACATGGCCGTGTACGTAAGGATATTGCGCGAGTGAAAACAGTAATGTCAGAACTGAACAATGCGGCAGCTGCGGAAGAAAGCAAATGAGCAAAGAAACAAAAACTCAACGCACAGTAATCGGACGTGTTGTCAGTAACAAAATGGACAAGACGGTATCAGTAGCGATTGAACGCCAGATCAAACACCCGACATACGGCAAATATATTCGCCGCACGAGTAAAGTGTTGGCACACGACGAAAACAACGGCTGCAAAACCGGTGATCGTGTTGCGATTAGTGAATGTCGGCCAATGTCAAAAAATAAGTCGTGGCAGGTAGTTAACGTACTCGAGCGTGGCGCTAGCTAGCGCCACGACGATTGATTTTGATTGACGGATACAAATCATGATTCAAATGCAGACAGTTCTTGATGCGGCGGACAACTCGGGTGCCCGACGTGTCCAGTGTATCAAGGTACTCGGCGGCTCAAAGCGTCGCTACGCGGCGGTAGGCGATGTCATAAAAGTAAGTGTCAAAGATGCCATTCCGCGCGGCAAGGTCAAGAAAGGCGAGGTCTACAATGCCGTCGTCGTCCGCACTCGTAAGGGTGTTCGCCGTAAAGATGGGTCGCTGATCAGATTTGATGGTAACGCGGCGGTTTTATTGAATGCGAGACTTGAGCCAATCGGTACTCGAATATTTGGCCCGGTGACACGCGAACTTCGAACGAACCAGTTTATGAAGATTATTTCTCTGGCGCCGGAAGTGCTATAGCGCAAGCGTCACAGGTATATAGAAATGCAAAAGATTAAGAAAGGCGATGAAGTGATTGTGACGACGGGCAAAGACAAAGGCCGTCGCGGAACCGTGCTGAACGTTTTCTCAGACGCGGTACTGGTTGAGGGCGTCAACATCGCAAAGAAGCATCAAAAAGGGAACCCACAAGCGGGTGTTGCAGGCGGCATAATTGATAAGACAATGCCAATCGCGATTTCTAACGTCTTGGTGTTCAACCCTAAATCGAAAAAGGGTGAGCGCGTGGGGATTGAGGTGGCGAAGGATGGCAGCAAAAAGCGTGTCTTCCGGCCGAGCGGCGAAGTCGTCGATATTTGAATTTAGAAATAGGTGTCCGGGCTTATGCCTGGAGAACTAGGGTTAGACAATGGCAAGGCTACAAGAACTGTACACAAGTGAGTTGCATGCGCAGATCCAGAAGAAGCTGGGCGTAAAGAACACAATGGAAGTGCCGAAAATCACCAAAATCACGCTCAATATGGGCGTTGGTGAAGCGGTAGCCGACAAAAAGGTTCTGGATCACGCAGTAGCGGATATGGAAAAAATCGCCGGTCAGAAGTGTCAGAAAACATTGGCACGAAAATCCGTTGCAGGATTCAAGATTCGCGACGGTTATCCGATCGGCTGCAAGGTCACACTGCGACGTGAGCGTATGTTCGAATTCTTGGATAGGCTGGTTAATATTGCTATCCCGCGAATTCGCGATTTCCGCGGACTCAATCCAAAGTCATTTGATCGCCAGGGAAATTACAGCATGGGTGTTCAGGAGCAGATAATTTTTCCTGAAATCAACTATGACCAGATTGATGCAATTCGTGGCATGGATATAACGATTTCGACAACTGCTAAGAATGCAGATGAGGGCCGGGCGCTGTTAGAGGCGTTCAACTTTCCATTTAAGAAATAACACATTTTCGAATTGAGGTTTGCAGCGACAATTCTCAACAAAAGTTCAAAAGAATTACTAACGAGCAAATATTTACATGGCCAAAAAATCGATGATAATGCGCGAAAAGAAGCGCGCTAAGCTGGTAAAGAGATACGCGGTAAGACGTGCTGAGTTAAAAGTGATTATTCGTAACATTAATACGTCTGACGAAGATCGACTTGCCGCACAGGCGAAGCTGAACTCAATGCCAAGAGATGCGAGTCCAGTTCGGCAGCGGAATCGTTGTGCGATAACGGGGCGGCCACACGGTGTTTATCGAAAGTTTGGCCTGGGCCGAAATAAACTCAGAGAAGCTGCTATGAACGGCGAAATTCCTGGATTGACGAAGGCCAGTTGGTAAACGGAGAGTAACGATGAGTATGACGGATCCAATCGCCGACATGTTGACGCGTATTCGAAATGGACAAAGCGCGCGCAAGGTCAGCGTTACGATGCCTTCTTCGACTGCAAAGGTCGCGGTTGCCAAAGTACTAAAAGACGAAGGCTACATTACGGGATACAGCACCGAAGCGAGCGGTGCCAAGGCTGACCTAAGCGTCGAATTGAAGTACTACGAAGGTACGCCGGTCATTGAGAGTATTCAGCGAGTCAGCAAACCTGGCTTGCGTGTATATCGCGGCAATGACGATCTGCCGAAAGTACTAGGCGGATTGGGTGTTGCGATCGTTTCTACATCTGCTGGTGTGATGAGCGATCGGCAAGCTAGAGAAAAAGGGATTGGTGGTGAGGTGCTCTGCGTCGTTTCCTGATGCAGTAGAACCCCAGCATAACGAGATACAACGATGTCAAGAATTGCAAAAGAACCGATTGAGTTGCCGAAAGGCGTTGAATTCAGTCAAAGCGGCGCAACTGTAACGCTGAAGGGCGATAAGGGTGCGTTATCTTTGGAATTGAATTCTGAAGTCGAATTGGCGCAGGAAGAAAATACGTTGACCGTAAAGGCGCGATCCGGATCGAGGTTCGCAACGGCTATTTCGGGAACAACACGGGCGCTACTTGCGAATATGGCGCAGGGCGTGTCGGAAGGTTTTGAGAAAAAGTTGCAACTCGTTGGCGTCGGTTATCGCGCTGCAGCTCAGGGTAAAAAGTTAAACCTGACGCTCGGCTTTTCGCACCCGGTTGTTTATGTGGTGCCAGAAGGAATTACCGTCGAAACACCGAGCCAGACCGAAGTGTTGGTTAAAGGGTCGGATAAGCAAAAGGTTGGTCAGGTTGCCGCTGAAATTCGTGCGTTCCGTCCGCCAGAACCCTACAAAGGCAAGGGTGTTCGCTATGCGGACGAGCGTGTTGTCATGAAAGAAGCGAAGAAGAAATAGTTTTCGGGCCTAAGGCAATGCCTTAGATATTCCCGTCGAGACATTGACAGAGACAGTTATGAAGCTGGATAAAAAACAAAATCGACTACGTCGCGCGCGTAAAACGCGAGCGAAAATTCGCGAGTTGGCGGTTAATCGCTTGAGCATTCACCGTACACCACAGCATATATATGCGCAGGTGATTGCGGCGGATGGTGGCACGGTATTGGCTGCCGCCTCAACGGTCGAAAAAGATGTACGTAAAAACACCAAGAGTACGGGCAACGTCGAAGCCGCTGCTATCGTTGGTGCCCGAATTGCGGAGAAGGCAAAGGCGGCTGGTATTAATACGGTTGCATTTGATCGTGCGGGATTTCGCTATCACGGTCGCGTCAAGGCTTTGGCCGATGCGGCACGTGAAGCTGGACTAAAGTTTTAGCCGACCGTCGAATAGCGACATAGGACCCTAGAAAATGGCAAGAAACGAACAATCACAAAGTGCTGATGACCTGTTGGAGAAGCTGGTTACAGTTAACCGCGTAGCGAAAGTTGTAAAGGGTGGCCGACAATTCGGTTTCACCGCGCTGACGGTGGTTGGCGACGGCAAAGGCCGGGTAGGTTTCGGGTACGGCAAAGCGCGTGAAGTGCCGATTGCGATCCAAAAGGCTATGCAGTCAGCACGCAAAAACATGATCAAAGTGAATTTGACCAACGAGACGCTGCAGTATGCAAAGAAAGGCCGACATGGCGCGACTTACGTATATATGCAGCCGGCGTCAGAAGGTACCGGCATCATCGCGGGCGGCGCAATGCGCGCTGTTTTCGAATGTGCAGGCGTGCGCAACGTGCTTGCGAAGAGTTATGGCTCACGTAACCCGATTAACGTTGTTAGAGCAACAATCGGCGCACTAGAGCAGATTCATTCGCCGCGCGCTATCGCCGCGAAGCGCGGCAAGAAGATCAAGGAAATACTCGCCTAGCACTGTGCTGGCGCTGACAGGAATCACAGATTGGACCCTACGAAAGCGGTAGGGCATCAAAGAGTAACGAGCATGGCTGAGCCAAAGAAGTTGAAAGTGACATTGTTGAAAAGTCGTTATGGTCGACTGAAAACACATCGCGCTTGCGTCGCGGGCTTAGGCCTACGCAAGATACGTCAGAGCGTGACGGTCGCCGACACGCCTGAGAATCGCGGCATGATCAACAAAGTGTCTTATTTGGTTTCGGTAGAGGAAGTCTAAGATGCGATTAAATTCAATATCGCCCGGTAAAGGCGCGAAAAAAGACGGCAAGCGTCTTGGCCGCGGACATTCTGCTGGGCAAGGTAAGACGAGCGGTCGTGGACAAAAGGGTCAGCACGCGCGATCCGGCGGATATCACAAGGTCGGCTTTGAAGGCGGCCAAATGCCGTTGCAACGTCGGCTGCCAAAAGTGGGTTTCCGGTCACGAATGGCGAAAAACACGGCAGAACTTCGTTTGCACGAACTCAGCTTACCGACCGCAGATGTCATTGATATGGACGTTTTGAAGAAAGCGCACCTCGTGCCCGCAAACGTTAGCAAGGTCAAAGTGATTTTATCAGGGAAATTGGAAAAGTCGGTCAAGATCAAAGGCCTTGCGGTCACCAAGGGCGCTCGCATCGCTATAGAAGCGGCCGGCGGAAGCATCGAACAATAATTAGTCGTCGAATACGGTTTATTAACAGGAATCAAAGTGGCAAAGAAGCCCAACAACAATTTGGCAGGTAACGCTCCTCAGGGCGGCAAATTGCGCGAGTTAAAACTCCGCATTGCATTCCTGGTAGGTGCGTTGATTGTGTTCCGTGCCGGAACGTTTATTCCTGTTCCGGGCGTGGATCCGGCTGCGTTGGCGCAATTTTTTGAACAACAAGCGGGAAATATGTTGGCATTGTTCAACATGTTTTCCGGTGGCGCTCTGTCGCGCTTCGGTATTTTTGCTCTCGGCATCATGCCCTATATTTCGTCGTCCATTATCATGCAGATGGCGAGCCATATCGTGCCAACGCTGCAGCAACTGCGTAAAGAAGGTGAGTCTGGTCGCCGCAAGATTACCCAGTACACACGCTATGGCACAGTTTTGTTATCAATGGTGCAGTCAGTTGCCGCAGCGTCATGGTTACAATCGCAGCCGGGCGTCGTCGTAAATCCTGGTTTGGACTTCATGTTTCCTGCGTGTGTCACGCTGGTTACCGGAACCATGTTTCTGATGTGGTTAGGCGAACAAATTACCGAGCGAGGCATCGGAAACGGCATTTCGATGATCATCCTGGCCGGCATTGTCGCAGGTTTGCCAGCAGCGGTTGCGGGCTCGGCTTCGTTGGTACGTGACGGCGCAATGTCGCCGATCACCGCGATAATGATGCTGCTCGGATCGATTGCCGCGGTAGTCTTCGTGGTTTATATGGAGCGTGCTCAACGCAGAATCGCGGTTAACTATGCGAGACGTCAGCAGGGGCGCAAAATGTACGCCGCGCAAAGCACGCATTTGCCTTTTAAAATTAATATGTCCGGTGTGATTCCACCAATTTTTGCATCTAGCATTTTGTTATTCCCGGCGACTGTTGCGCAGTTTTTCGGCGGTCAGGCGACGGATCCAAATATGGTGCAACGCGCGTTGCAAACCATAGGTGCGAACCTTGGGCCGGGCCAGCCGATTTATGTATTGCTGTATGCAGCAATGATTATCTTCTTTTGCTTCTTCTACACGGCGTTAATGTTCAATTCGAAGGATACCGCCGATAATTTGAAGCGATCCGGGGCATTTGTTCCCGGTATTCGTCCAGGTGTGCAGACCGCTGACTATATCGATAAGGTATTGACGCGACTGACATTTTGGGGCGCGCTGTACATTACAGGCGTTTGTTTGTTACCCGAATTGTTCCGTATGTTCTATCCGAGCATTCCGATCAATTTCGGTGGCACGTCACTGTTAATCCTCGTGGTCGTCACGATGGATTTCATGTCACAAATGCAGGCTCATGCGATGAGCCATCAATACGAGGGAATGATGCAAAAGGCCAACCTGCGTAATTACGGGCGCGGAGGCTCAGTTCGCTGAGTTAAGACTCGGCGCATAGTGGAGAACAGCTCATGAAAGTTAGAGCATCAGTAAGAAAAATGTGCAGAAATTGCAAAATTATTCGTCGCAAAGGTGTTGTGCGCGTGATTTGCACTGACGCAAGACATAAACAGCGTCAGGGTTAAAGGTAAGGATAAAAAAAGTGGCACGTATATCAGGCATAAATATTCCGTTGGCTAAGCACGTCGTGATTGCATTGACGTCGATCTACGGTGTTGGACGAACTCGCGCACGGCAGATTTGTAGTGAAGCCGGCGTTGCACCAGAAACGGTTGTCAAAGATCTGGCAGAGCCGGAGGTAGCTAATCTTCGATCAGCAGTTGCTAAATTCGAAGTCGAAGGCGATCTGCGACGCGAAATATCGATGAACATCAAGCGATTGATGGATCTCGGTTGTTATCGCGGTATCCGGCACCGACGCGGGCTACCGGTTCGGGGACAAAGAACACGAACCAACGCGCGAACACGAAAAGGACCGCGCCGGCCGATTAAGCGGTAGGTGGCACACAGAAGCGGGACTGGATAACAGCAATGCACTTCGGGTCTCGAACGAACGTAGAAGTATTTGCTAGAAATGTACGGTGACGACAATTTTGATCAGCGTGCTAAACGAAATGAAAGACATAGGATCCTGATGCGATAGTAATAATGTACTGCGGGTCGCGAACGGACAGAGAAGAATTTGCAGGAAACGCACGGTGACGACAGTTTTGATCATCGTGCCAAACGAAATGAAAGACTTAGGAGCCTATCTTGGCTGAACCGAAAAAGAAAAAGGTAAAGAAGCACGTAGTTGACGCAATTGCGCACATACACGCTTCTTTTAACAATACGATTATCACGATCACCGATCGTCAAGGTAACGCGCTTTCATGGGCGACTGCCGGTGGCTGCGGTTTCCGTGGTTCTCGTAAGTCGACTCCATTTGCCGCTCAGGTCGCTTCGGAAAAAGCGGGCAAAGCAGCACAGGAATTTGGTGTCAAAAACGTGGACGTACGAGTTCGTGGGCCAGGCCCCGGCAGAGAATCTGCCGTGCGCGCTTTGAATGCTCTCGGTTTCCGTATTCAGAACATTGAGGATGTCACACCCATTCCTCATAACGGTTGTCGTCCGCCGAAAAAACGCCGTGTATAGAGAATAGACGATGGCAAGATATCTAGGACCAAAATGTAAACTGTCCCGCCGCGAAGGCACGGATCTGTTTTTGAAGAGTGGCGTACGGCCCCTCGAATCGAAGTGTAAGCTTGACGTACCGCCTGGCGGTGCCGGACAGCGACGACCGCGTCTTTCCGACTACGGTCTGCAGCTTCGTGAAAAACAGAAATTACGTCGTATGTACGGCGTGCTCGAACGGCAGTTCCGTAACTACTACAAGAAGGCTGCTCAGCTCAAAGGCTCAACGGGTGAAAACCTGTTGCGCTTGCTTGAGGGTCGTTTGGACAATGTTGTCTACCGCATGGGCTTTGCGTCAACACGCGCCGAAGCTCGCCAACTCGTTAGCCACAAAGGCATCGAGGTCAATGGCAAGGTAGTGAACATTCCGTCTGTTCAGGTGAGTGCTGGTGACGCTGTCGGCATTCGCGAAAAAGCAAAAAAACAACTTCGTATTCAAAGTGCGCTGGAAATTGCAGGTCAGGTTGGCTTGCCAGAGTGGGTTGATGTTGATTCGAAGAAGATGGCTGGGGTTTTGAAAGCATTGCCTGATCGAGAAGACATTCTTCCCGACATCAATGAAAACCTCGTCGTTGAGCTGTACTCGAAATAGTCAGGAGGGTATTTACCCATGCAGGAATCTGTAAACGAATTTCTGAAGCCGCGTGTCGTAAAAGTTGCACCGGTCAATGATTTGCACGCCAAAGTTACGATCGAGCCTTTCGAACGTGGTTATGGACACACGCTAGGCAACGCCTTGCGTCGGATCCTTTTGTCTTCAATGCCGGGTGCGGCTATTGTTGAGGCAGAAATTGAAGGCGTATTGCACGAGTACACGAGTATGGAAGGTGTGCAGGAAGACGTCGTCGATATCTTGCTGAACCTAAAGCAAGTGGCGGTTCGTATGCACACGCGCGACACAGCCGAACTTCGAATTTCGAAAAAAGGCCCAGGTCCAGTGACGGGTGCTGACATTCAATTGGATCATGACGTCGAAGTCATGAACCCAGAGATTGTTATTGCAAATCTGACCAAAGCGGGCGAACTGAATCTGGTGCTTAAGGTCGAGCGCGGACGCGGATATCGTCCGGCAACGCAACGCCCTGCATTTGATGAGCAATCTGGGCCGATTGGCAGGTTGCAGCTGGATGCATCATTTAGCCCAGTGAATCGGGTGACATATGACGTTGAAGCGGCACGTGTTGAACAACGAACTGACCTCGATAAGCTAATTATTGATATTGAAACCAATGGCACTATCGATCCGGAAGAAGCCATCCGCCGCGCCGGTAGCATTTTGAAGGATCAGCTGTCGGTATTCGTCGATCTGCAGGGGCAGGAAGAAGGTGCGGGCCAGATGGCAGAAAGCCAGATTGACCCGATCCTGTTGCGACCGGTTGATGAACTTGAACTGACGGTCCGATCGGCAAACTGTTTGAAAGCTGAAAACATTATGTACATCGGCGATCTCGTACAGCGTACGGAAGTTGAGTTGCTTCGCACACCAAACCTTGGCAAGAAGTCTCTGACTGAAATCAAGGAAGTGTTGGAAGGACATGGCCTGGGACTAGGTATGCGCCTCGACAACTGGCCGCCTGCAAGTTTGCGCCCAGAGCACGAGCTCGCTATTTAATTTGAAGGAAGATTTGACATGCGCCATAGAAAATCCGGCCGCAAACTAGGACGTAATAGTTCACACCGTAAAGCGATGTTTCGCAATATGGCTGCGTCGCTATTCCGACATGAAACGATTCGCACAACAGTGCCGAAAGCGAAAGAGCTTCGCCGCGTCGTTGAACCGCTGATCACGTTGGCCAAAGAGGATGGCGTTGCGAATCGAAGACTCGCATTCAGCCGCCTACGCGACAAAGAAGTGGTTGGTAAGTTGTTCAAGGATCTCGGTCCTCGTTTCAAGGAACGTCCGGGTGGTTATATTCGCATTTTGAAAATGGGTCCACGCCCAGGCGATGCGGCACCGATGGCAATCGTTCAGTTAGTTGACGGTCCGATCGAGGCTGAGGCTGCGGAAAGCTAGCCGCGCAACGCATTAAGCAACAACGAGAGCCGGGTCATTGCCCGGCTTTTTTGTGTCCGATTACATAGTGAAGGGCTGCCGTGTTAGCCGTCACCCAATCAAGACATCCTTGTGTGCCCCTGATCAGTGCTCTCGTCAAATACGTGCTGCCCGAAAATATAGTACCTATCACCTTGATTTCATAGCTATTATTACGTTGGCGCCGCAACCAGTCATCCAATATGGTCACGTCGATGTTTCACTGATGTATATTCGCAAATCTGGCAGAATTCCTTTGTGTCACGCAATCTGACCGCAATGCCGAATCGCGTAAATAGTGCCAATCGTCGTCTTATTAGTAGGACATTGACTTTATTGGTCGTAGGATTGGTCGCAACTTATATCCAAAGAGGCTATGAGAAAGATGGCGATGTATGGCTGCTTATTATGGAGCTACTCCTTTACGCGGTTTGTCTGGTTGTTTTTCTCAGCGGACAAACCGGACGTCTAAAGAGCGGACTGGATAACGAGAGAGTAACAAGTGTTGAGCTTTTCGAAGAAGATTCGTCTGTGCGTACCTATATTGTAATCTACCTATTTCTGCTCATGATTGCAGTTGTCACACACGCGATCCGTGGTAACGAAATTGAACTGGAACCCTGGAATATGTTTGTTTCGATGGCTCCAGTTTTTCTTATCGTGTTCGTAAGGCAACATCGATTGGAACGGCACCGCGAGCCGCGTTGATAGAATGTTTTGTCGCACCATAAGTTGCGAGGACTTCGGCAATGTATGCGCTAGAATTCTTTGTAATTAAGAACTGGAAATACCGGTGAGCGACGAACTCTAATTTCGCCACTGACCGCACCGAGGATCTAAATGAATCACAAATTTAAGATCGTTGTCATCGTGCTGATATACATTTTGGCGGCGCTTAGTGTGGCCGCCGGGGTTCCGAAAATTCTGCAAATGCCACAGGAATTGGACTTTCTCAACAGTATCGGATTCTCGCCCCTCGCTGTTTCAGCACTCGGTATTATTCAGTCGACAGGTGGGGTTCTTTTATTGTGGAAGAAATCGCGATTGCCGGGCGCGGTGTTGGCCAGCGCTGCGCTTCTGGTGTCGAGCATAGCGATTTTCTTAGGTGGCAATACAAAATTCGCGCTTATCTCGCTGATACCGTTTGCAGTATCAATTCTCGTGATATTTGGAAGCTCAGAGAATTATGGACGAAGTGGTGTTTAGATTGATGTCAAAGGACACCCAGATATTACGCCTTTTGGCAGCCTACCTATTATTTGTGTCCGCGCCAGCAGCTTCGCAGAACACCGATAGCCCGCGCGATGTCCAGGAGTTTCTTGTTCAGCGTGAACTTTGCGATCATTTTCGCGGAGAAGATCCGTACGATAGTGAAAGAGCAGAATTCTTGTTAAAAAGCATATCTGAAGCATGCGTTGGTACTGACGAGCAGTTACGTAAGTTGAAAGAAAAGTACCAGGACGATTCTGACATTATCCAACTGCTGTCGGATTTCGAAGAGAGAATAGAAAGCTGATCGATAGTATCCATGTCTACACTAGTCGGTAACAAGACTGTGGAATATTTCGCGAAGGGGGGGCAGAATATTTACCGGGTTGTGCGTCGAAATCTGCGTGTGATTGCCGCGGCGTTTGCGATTGCAATCGCGTCAGTCGCTGCTCTCTTGATTGAACGTCAGCCGGCGATACCAGTAAGCGAAAGTCAGCGTCTTGTTGCTATATCTGAAGAAACGGAAGATGCGCCAAAACGAGTGCCGGTTGCTGAGGCGATGCCGGCGTCCGACGAAGTTCAGGCCGCGGAAAGCCCCCGAATCCTTTTTCGTGACGGACGATCGGTTGCGATCAACTTTCGGGCATCTTCTGTGCAGAATTTGATCAGCCCATACGAAATGCTATTGAACTACAATCATTTCAAGTCATTGGCGGAGGCTGGGGATGCTGACGCGCAATATTTGATCGCGCGGGCACTCGAGGTCTGCAGGTGGAGTGCGCCCGCCAGTCGTGAACAACTGGAAGAATCGATTGCGACGATGTATGAAACGCTACGGCTGCCGTCGGGCAGGAATGGTGAATATGCTTGGGTGCTGATGGACGGTGAGAATCTTGAGGAGGCGGAAGCAAGCGCGCGACAGAAAGCGGAGGGCTGCTGGAATATTCCAGAGGCTGAACGAGATAACGATTTCGACTGGCTAAGCAAAGCCGCGGCCAATAGCCACGTCGGCGCATTAGTGGTATTAGGCGATCGCTATCAAAGCGGAACGGCAGCTGCTACGCAAAGTCTTGATCGCGCATGGCGGCTGGGCAGTTTTGGAGCTCTTGGCGTTCTAGCAAACGTATACAAGAGCGGTGAAGGACTTGAAGCAAGCGATCAACTGTTGTCTGCCGCGTATACTTATCTGTATTCGCACATTTACCTGGAGGATCTTGAGCTGCACGGTCCCATTAATGGCGACCTGTTGAGGGCGGTCTTCCAAGGTCGCCTTGACGAATTGACGAGTAGCCTGCAACCGAATCAAATGGACAAGGTGCTGGATCTTGCGCAAAAAATGTTGCTGGAGAATCCACGTTGCTGCGAAAGCAATTTCTATTGATTTTCCTAGGAATGGCAGGATAGCGTTATCGACGATTCCATAGGACGTCATATTCACATGCTCAATGGGAGTACTTTCGGTCCTTCGAGAATGAAGCATCGGCTGGGGTGTACAGGCGAAAACTGGGTGCCCGGTATTCCCGCAGTGGTTCAGGGTACGAGGCTTGAGGGCGGTTTGGTTGGCGAATTCATGATTGTTGTCCCGACAAGTCTTGCGCATCGTGCCCGTTGGATTGCAACGCAGCTTCCAATGTCCGATGCCGGGCTTGGCTATCTGGCGACTGGTGATTTGTCCGGTGACAAATTATGATTATTGTGGTCTCACGAGGTCTTGTGGTTGTCGTGCTTAGACATTGAAATTGGAATCGTAATTCTTGATGAAGTCAAATATATGCCGGGTTCGTCTAGTTGCTTACTGGAGTAAAAAATCGTGGAATCTTATAGCCTTTCATTAATGTTGCTAGTGCTCAACATCTGGGCAACACATCGCGTCGCTCAATTCCGTTTCCCCAGAACATCGCAATACATCTTCTACTACGTTGTCATCTGGCTTATGCCGGTTGTTGGTGCCGCGCTGTCAATTATCCTAACCAGAACTAGAAACGAAACGGCGCCGCAAAATGCAGAGGAAAAAATGTTTGAGAGCGTCGTCGACAAATACTACGATTCAAAAATATCAGCGTCAGATCCCAGGTAGCTATCGAATATCATGTCATCTATACCTAGAATAATTGCGATTCTTGGTTTCGGTATATTGATTTCAGCGCAAGTTGCCTCCCAGGATATCCAGCCTCGATATGTCAGCGTAGCGATTGGGCACATCGCTGCATTCGACCAAAATCTCGATGATCCGGGAGTCATCAAAGTCGAGTATCGGTTTCGGCCATTCAGCAAATGGCAGCTTAGTCCGATAGTCGGCGGTGCACGTTCAGCGTCTGACGCGAGCTTCGTGTTTTCCGCGCTTGAGAAAGACTTCTATTTTGGGCGGCACTGGGTGTTAGCACCGAGTTTCGGTATCGGGCTGTTTGACGATGGTGAGAATATCGACCTAGGCAGCAAGGCCGAGTTTCGAAGCGGTATCAAAGCTGGCTTTTTATTCAAAAGTAATTGGCGTTTCAGCCTGGAACTTTTCCATTTGTCGAATGGCGGACTCTCCGATAGAAACCCCGGCACAGAGCCTATATTTTTGTCGTTGGCGATTCCCCTGGATTGAGCCGTTTATGTTGGACGACGCGCAGTAAACGCCGATTGTTGCATTCACAATGCACTCACAGGATACTGAACCTAACGTTCCAAACTATTAGCGCTGTGTTAAGCACGCTAATGCACCATTCTTAGTCGGTGA
The DNA here is from genome assembly GCA_021773015.1 of Woeseia sp. Lineage (GTDB taxonomy): Bacteria > Pseudomonadota > Gammaproteobacteria > Steroidobacterales > Woeseiaceae > OFTM247. The sequence goes on along the minus strand of JAJFKW010000004.1, from coordinate 484,805 downwards.
AAACAATGGGAATACTAATCAGATCGTTTTTGCTAATGCTGTTGTCGTTGCCTGTCGGCGCCGGAATTGCCGCTGCAGATGCACCGGTCAAATCACATGGCGATGAAATTATCGCCATACTCGGTACGGGCGATATGGGTGATTCTTTCGGACCGCGATTAGCTGGACTTGGATACAAAATCGTCTATGGATCGCGAAATCCGGCAAGCAAAAAGGTTATCGATCTGGTGGCGAGAACTGGCAACGGCGCCTCCGCAAACACTCAGAAAAACGCAGCACAACAAGGAGACATCGTGTTCCTCGCCTTGCCATGGCCAGCAATGGAAACAGTGGTGCAAAGCATTGGCGATCTGAGGGGAAAGATACTCATTGATATGTCATGGCCGCCCGCGACATATGCAGCCGACGGCTACGAGCAAATTACGATCGAAACGTCGAGTGCCGAAATGATACAAGGCTGGAACCCTGATGCGATGGTCGTCAAAGCATTTTTGACGTTAGGTTCGAACGTCATTGACGATCCATCGACTGCTAGTGGGCCGGTTTCCGTGCCGATCGCATCAAATCACCGCATTGCGAAAGAAGTTACCGCACGACTTGCTGCCGAGATGGGGCTGGATCCTGTCGACGCTGGACCGTTGCGATTCGCGCGAAATATTGAATCACTGACAGAGCTGATGTTAGTGCCGTATGCGCAGGGCCGCGATGAGGCTTGGGATTTCTATTTCCGACGATCGAACTTCTTCGTGTGCAATGCATACGAGGGTGACGGTTCGGAGAATTTGGGACAACCGGTTGTCGATTCCGAGAACTTAGCCGATTTTCCACGCACGCAACCACCACTGGCGGATTGTGAGTGAGCTTGGCCATCTTCGCCCATCTGAAGGGTGAGGTTCGGCACGAAGGCACAACGCGAATTTCTACCCCGCCGTCAATCTTACAGAAAATGCCTAACACGATAGTTTGCTTGATATTTGGAAGCGTCCTGGCTGTTTCGAATTGTGTGGCGGCAGACGAATTCGAGACGAACATGTGGCCGGGTGAGGGCGTGCCATCATTCGTTGCAAAGTCCGATGAGTTGAGACTTCACACATCGCCGAGGTCGGCGTCCCCGAGCAAGATCATTACATACCGGAATGGCTGGAAAGTCCCATTTGACGAGTCGATATACCGCACAATCGAGTCGGTCATACTCGTTGTAAAACAAGCAAAAGAATTGTCTATTCAATGTGATAGGACGAATTTAAGTCTCTTCGATACGGCGGCTTTGTATCAATTCAAAGAAGGCGAAAAGGTCGAAAATCTACAGTATTCGGGCGAGGGACTTAGTGTTGCTAGAGTCAACGGGGAGGTATGTCTGGTTCCCTTAGAATTTGAGGTGGAGACATTCGGAGCGCAAGAGGAATTCCCAGTCACCGAATGGTGGGTCCGCGTCCTTTATGCAGACGGAACGTCACCAGGATGGCTGCTGGTTGGCGACGGGCAGGTGGCGTTTCCTAAAAGAACATTCTGAAGCCGCGTGATGCATCCCGGATGCTCAAAGCAACTATCTGCATCGAAATTTGATTTCGCCATAGGCAAACCAGATACTCATCGATATCAATAGAATTCTATTAACAAATCGAAATGCCGTTACACTTTCTAACGATAATATTTTCTTTTGCCACTTTCAACACACTGTCTGTGGGCGGTGAAGATCGTGTAACCAGCGACGGATACGCGGGTGTGCGGCTTGGCATGACATTGCAAGAAGCATCAGCGGCCTTCGGAGTTGAACTAAAACGCATTGGCGAGGACTCGAATGACGAATTTGAATGTCATTTCGTTACGTCAAATGGCGAAATTGGCCAGGTGTTTTTTATGCTCTACGAGGCGCGTATTGTTCGGCTAGACATCGATGGTAAGGGGGTTTTGACTGCAGCCGGTGTTGGTGTAGGGAGCACGGAGTCCGAGGTGTCCGATGCGTATTCGAATCGAGTCGTGGTTACAGAACATCCGTATACTGGCCCGGAAGGGCACTATTTAACAGTTGAATTCGGTAGCGGCATAGACATGATTTTCGAGACAAATGGCGAAACCGTTGAACGATACAGAGTGGGACTTGAGCCGCACATACAGTGGATCGAAGGATGTTCATGAGCGCAAGTGTAGGATGAACGACAACCTGTCAGCACAGGTAAGTCGATCTGTATTAATTTGGTCAACCGTGATGGTGTTGGCAACGGCGGCGATATACATTGCAATCATATTTGCAGCGAGTGCATTTGTGGATCTATTCAAGGGTTTTGGCGCGGAGCTGCCGTTACTATCGCGGATCGTATTCTCGACCTACCAATATTTCGGCGTTTTGTCGCTAATTGCGGTCGTACCGTGGATAGGGATTCTAAGAAATCGGCGGGTATGGAGTCCCGCCAATCAACAACGCTTAGTGACAGTAACCGCAGGACTGGGCGTGGCATTTCTTATGTTGGGCGCAGTGTTCTTTGCCAGCTATCTACCCATATTCGTGTTAGGAAGCGTAGTTGATTAGACGAAAGATTCAAGACGCGAGAATGATATTCGTGAAGTTGACGATGTTTACCTGTTTCAGTACGGCTTTCTTTCTGTCGGCGTGCACTACATTGTTAGAGCAAGAATGTCTGGAGTCGGCAACACATACGCTGGTGGCGTTCGAGGACAGCGGCGAATATCAGTGCCGGCGCGCGCGCAATCGGTGCGAAACAGGGTTCAAGCAAGCTGTGCATGGTGCGACGGAATGTAATGCAGACCCAGCATGCGAATATAGTTCCGGGCGCTGCTATTGCCCGCCGGACGTCGTGTGTGTTTGCGGTGGCGGGCCGCCGAAAACTTGCGATTTGAAAACCAACTAAATTAAGGCTGATGCAATGATCAAAGTGGGCAAAATTGCTGGTGCAACGTTTTGATTCACAAATGGACGCATTATGTTAGCGCGTTTACGCTGTGGTGTTTGTCAGCGCCCATGTCTTTGGCGGTTGAGTCCGTGTCTTTCGCTGTTACGCTCAAGTCGGCGGAGCAGCGTTTCGACGCGAACTTCCGCTCGGAGATCGGGCAATCACGGCTGATTCCATTCGATCTCGATGACTACAAAATTGAACTTCGGGTTATGGAATCGCTAGCGGATAAATACATACTGGAACTCGGCATTTTCGAACGAGCGTCGAATCGCTGGCGTCAGCTAAATACTCCAATCCTTTCGTTCACACAGAAAGTCGGCGAACGCGCCGAAATTGTATGGACATCTGGTGATCTCACAGTAATCGTTGATACATCACCGTTTGAATAATCGAATCAAGAGCGTCGAGAGACCACATTTCAACGGGAATATGCGTTTAGATTTGCTAGCGTGTTGTGAGAATGTATTTGATACTTGAGCCATCCGTCTGCTATCTGGTGAATCGATAATGGTTACGGACGAAGTTTTTGTTCTCAAGAAAGTAAGTGTGTGGCAGAGGCGCGCGGGGGCTATTTTGCCTGTTGTTGTGATCGTACCTTTCTCGGTGGCGATCGGCCTTGATCCGAGCAAGACGCAACCATTACACTTGATCTTAACCAGCGGAATTGGCGTTGCGTGCGCGGGCATAGTCTCGGCGCTCGGCTGGTATGCGTCAAAAAGAAGCAATGAACAGGCCGAATGCGTTTCGTTGACGCTGCAGGACAAGATGTTAACGTGGCATTCGGAAGTCGGCCTTATCGATGTACAATTTGCCGACATTGTTGAGGTCGTGCCAATAAAGCGCTGGTCAAGCATTCAGCAAATTGATATCAAGATCAACAACCGCCAGCCTATTCGAATAACCGGATTCGACGATATGGACCGGCTGGCAGAAATTCTGTTGCGACGTACGACGAACGATACTTAATACTTCCAACAGAATATTCACGATCCTGACTCTGGAGTACTGTAAGTGAAAAAAAAGCAATGTGGAATGTGATTAAGCCTACTATTGCGTCGGAAATTGCACCGCAAGGGAAGAATTCGGCCTACCCGGAGCCGTTCGCGAGGCTAATGGAAGGCCGTTCCAAGCGAAAGCTCGGCGATCACTTTGATCTACGCAATTTTGGAGTCAACTTGACAGAGTTACAGCCTGGCGGAACTTCAGCTTTGTTACATCGACACACACGACAAGACGAGTTTATTTATGTCGTGGATGGAGAGGCCACTGTAATTTGTGGCGATGCGGAATATACTATGGTGCGTGGAGACTGCATTGGCTTTCGAGCGGGCAATGGGATAGCACATCAATTAGTTAATCGTAGCAACGAAGTTTTACGATTCCTGGAAATCGGCGATCGCACGCCTGACGATAAGGTCGATTATCCGAACGATGATATTGCTGCAGAATTCGTCGTTACCGGACATTGGGAATTCACACATAAAAATGGTTTGAAGTACTAGGGGTCGTTCCATCGAGAAACGCGATAAAATGGCGGCAAGGAAAACCCGATGGCGTTATGGCCGTCAGTATTTAGTAGTATCCCGCTTTACATAAATCCGTCTACGCCTATCACTTGCTTCAATCGATCACCCAGACGCGTGGCCTGCGCCTGCCGATAACACTCCTAACTATCGGAAATTGCAGAGGAATTTTGCAGATTCCGAGTCTTGTGAGCCCTCTCACAGCGAAACTTGATCGAACGTTCTAAAGTGTCGTTACCGTGACATCGGGGCAGTATCATTAGCAAAGAACAATCATTCAGCGAATGCGTTATTTTGTCGAAGGACTCCTTTGACCCGGACGCGGTATTTCTCGACGACATTGTCGATGACAAAGTACTGCCATACTTGAGCCTTGCGGTCGATGGTCTTAACACGGCTGGCGAGCGCAGGAAATCCGGAATGCAATTGCGGCCAGAGGATGCAGCTAACGAAGAAATTGTTGCGTCGACAAGCATGCCTGAGACGGACTTAGATCCAGAACAACTTGAAGTCTACGGTTGGGAGTCTAGTTGGTGGCGAAAAATGCGCGGCTACCTCGGATTCTAATACCGGTTGGCGGTTATGAAGGCCGAAATGACGCAAGAAACAGGCCCCATCAGGGGCCTTTTTCGTGCTGACGCTTTGTTCTCCTGAGAAATTCGAACAAGTGCTGCTAGACTTCGACAATGAATAATTTCAAAGATAAAGTTGTCATTGTAACGGGTGGCTCAGAGGGCGTTGGTGCGGCGGCCGCAAGAAAGTTCGCGCAAGCTGGCGCGAAGCTAGTATTAGCTGCTCGTACCAAAAAGAATCTCGAAAAACTTGCCGACGAGCTGCGATCGATAACGGATGTTCAAATTGTCGCGATGGACGTTGCGGATACAGACGCTTGTCTGAATTTATTCAAGAAGGCCGAATTCGAGTACGGTGCCGTCGACGTATTAGTTAACAATGCGGGATTTCACGAAAGGGGTTCGGTAGAAAGCGTATCTGCCGACGATTTAGGCAGGATGATTGACATAAACCTCAAGGCGCCGATTGTCCTGTGTCGGCTGGCGCTGCCATATTTGCGGCGCGCTAAAGATGGCGCTGCAATAATTAATGTCGCGTCGCTCGCAGGCCGCGCACCGATCAAAGGAGCTGCCGCCTATTCTGCAAGCAAGTTCGGCCTGCGCGCATTTACTTTTGCTCTCGCAGAGGAACTGCGCGGCAGCGATATCAAATTAGCGGCTGTATCGCCGGGCCCGATTGACACTGGCTTCATTATGGCGAATATCGATGCGGTCGCGGATATTACCTTTTCGCAACCGATGAGTTCCGCCGACGATGTGGCCAATGAAATACTGCAATTGTGTGCGAATGATAAACGTGAGAGATCGATGCCGCCGATTAGTGGCGCACTGACAACTTTGTCCTACCTGTTTCCATGGTTGGGCAGGAAACTTCAGCCGCTGTTGGACAAACGCGGTCGTAGCATCAAACGGAAGCTGAAAGCCGAAATGGCCGCTATAGCGCGAGAGGAGAACGGATGAGCTTTCATTTGGCGCAAGTGAATATTGCGGTTGCAAAATACGGGGAGGATGACGAAAGGTTTTCCGAATTCGTCGGTAACTTGGACCGCATCAACGCGTTGGCTGATTCGGCGCAGGGATTTGTTTGGCGTTACATCAGCGATGACAACGATGCCGAGGCGAGGGCCGCATTTGGAAATGACAAGTTGCTGTTCAATATGTCACTTTGGTCGTCGTTGGAGGACCTGAAATACTATGTATACCAAAGTGACCACGTGAATATACTGCGGCAACGTGCAGATTGGTTCATCCCACAAGGGTCACCATCGATGGTATTGTGGTGGCAACGGGAAGGTCAGATACCAACCGTAGCCGAGGCGAAACACCGGCTGGATTGCCTTACAGAAGCCGGTCCGACGGAGGAGGCCTTCACCTTTCGTTCGACCTATGACATGCCAATGAAGTCGTAGCCTCGCTATAGCTGCTGAGCAGAAGAGGATTACCACTAGCAATATGGAAAAATGATGCCGGACAAACTTAGCGACGCGGACATCCACAAGAACATGGCGGATATTCCAGACTGGCACTTTGAAGAAGGAAAATTACGCCGGGAATTTAAGTTTGCCAATTTTGTGCAGGCGTTCGGATTCATGGCAAGTGCGGCAATCGAGGCTGAAAAGATGAATCACCACCCAGAATGGTGCAACGTCTACAGCAAGGTCGTAGTTCAGCTCGTTACGCACAGCGCCGACGGCATCACCGAGCTGGATTTCTTACTCGCGAAGAAAATGGATGCTGTGTCGGACGCGTTGCAGCGTTAGACCACTACAGCGCCGTCACAGCAATTTGGCGAACGCATCGCGGGTAAGGTTTTCGCAACCACTATCTGTGATGCGCACGTTATCCTCGATTCGAATGCCGCCGTAGGGCCGCAAGTGGTCCACCACACTGTGATTGATTAATTTATCGCCGGCTAACCCCGTCATTTTCTGAAGCAGCAAATCAATAATATACAGACCGGGCTCTATCGTTAAGACCATATTTGTTTGTAGCGGTCTCGTCAGTCTCAGGGTTGCGTGGTCACTCGGTCGCTCAATAATTTTGCCGGTGCTGTCTGCCATGAATCCACCAACGTCGTGTACTTGGACGCCCAACAAATGACCAAGTCCATGAGGGAAAAATGCGGCAGTTACGCCCTCATCGACAAGCGCGTCCTCGCTGCCAGTCGCGATGTCGTGATCTTTCAAGAACTTTGCAATCTTCCGGTGTGTCAATAGGTGCAGATCAGCGTAGTCAACACCGGCACTGACCTCCGCAACTAGGCCAAGCTGTAGTGCTTCGAACGCGCTAATAAGGTCAGCAAATTCGCCTTCCGCAAATGCGTAGGTTCTTGTGATGTCCGATGCATAACGGTGAATCTGTGCGCCGGCGTCAATCAGCAACGATAATGGCTTGGGCGCAGGTTGAATCGCGCGATGCTGATAGTGCAACACGGCGCCATTTTGGTTGACCCCAACGATGCTGCCGTACGGCAACTCCGTCTCGTCGTGACCAACCGTTGCGCAATATGACATATGAATATCAAATTCGGATTTCCCTGCGCGAAACGCTTTTTCAGCAGCCACGTGGCCGACTGCAGCCCGCATTGACGCTTGACGCATGCACTCGATCTCATAGTCGCTTTTGACGCCACGCCCATAGTGCAGAATGTTCATGGCCGTATTTGGGTTGACTCTCTCTATTCCCATTGCTGGCGAAGGATCTTGGAGTTCGCCAATAAAAATACATTTTTCTCGGGCCTCTGGAATAAATTGCGCCGCCTGCCCGGGTTCGCGAATAACACGTATGTCGAAATACGGCGTCCAATAACCTTGCGGGTCCTCTGGTGGGCTGTGCCAATAGTCTTGCTCCTGGTAATACACCAATACGGTTTTTTCTCCTGGCGTATAAATGAGATAACTATATGGCAGCTTAATTAGCGGTAACCAGCTGACGAAATGCGGGTTTGCCTTGAACGAGTAATAATAGTCGTCAAGAAATACCGGTATTGGCGCGCCGGAAAAAATAATGGCATGGCCTGCCCCGGCAGCTTCCAAGGCCAAGTCATGACGCTTGTGCAGCGCAGTAATATGGGCGGCGTAATGGGTGGCTAGCGCCGTATCATCGATAAAAATGCTTGTAGTCATGCAGCGCATGATAACCCTGTATGACTGTGAATCGCGAGATGGGATGTTCCTTGGCTAGCAGATTGACTTGTTGAGTAATTAATTGCGGCGCAACGGAGTTTCAATCCCGTGGCAAACTGTGCATCATTTAACGTTTTGCAGAGTGGCGCGGAGATATGCATGAATCGACTAAGCAAAGCGGCCTACTCCGCTATTTTGATCATGACTAGCGTGAGCGTCACCGCAGGTGGATTTGACCGAGTCACGGGCAAATCATTTGCGTCACGGTCCGAGGTGATCGCGTCTAGCGGTATGGCGGCAACCAGTCAACCGCTGGCGACCCAGGTTGCGCTCGATATATTGAAGGCTGGTGGCAGCGCGGTAGATGCTGCTATTGCGGCGAACGCGACGTTGGGGTTGATGGAGCCGACAGGCTGTGGCATCGGTGGCGATCTGTTTGCCATAGTCTGGGATGCTGACGGTAAAGAGTTAACGGGATTGAACGCATCCGGTCGTTCACCGCAACGGCTCACTTTGCAGTATCTGCGCGACAATGGTGTTAGCAAGTTGCCGCCACGCGGGCCGTTACCTGTCAGCGTACCGGGTGCTGTAGATGGCTGGTTCGAGTTACACAATCGCTACGGGCGCTTACCGATGTCCGAAATATTGGCGCCAGCTATCGCGTACGCTGAAAAAGGTTTTCCCGTTTCAGAGGTGATCGCGGATGCTTGGGAGCGCAATGCCGAAAATCTGGCAGAGTACCCGGGGTTTGCGGAGACCTTCATGCCAAACGGCCGGACGCCGCGCAAGGGTGAGGTATTTTCGAATCCGCGCTTGGCGGCGACTTACGAGACGATCGCAGAAGGCGGTCGAGATGCGTTCTACTCCGGTGCGATTGCCCAAAAAATTGACTCGTATATGCAAGAGCGCGGCGGTCTGCTCGAATACTCGGATCTTGCGGCGCATCGTTCTGAGTGGGTACAGCCTGTTGCAACGAACTACCGAGGCTACGATATTTACGAACTACCGCCAAATGGCCAGGGCATAGCCGCACTGCAAATATTGAACATTCTTGAAAGTTACGATATCGCGGCGATGGGACCCGATAGCGCGCAGTATGTCCACACATTCGTTGAGGCCAAGAAACTCGCTTTTGAAGATCGCGCCAAGTTTTACGCCGACATGGAGTTTGTTGACGTGCCAGTCGATACGCTAATTTCCAAGGGCTATGCCGCCAAAAGAAGGATGTTGATCGACGATAAAACTGCGGCAAAGAATTATCCTGCTGGCAATACGCTGCTCGAAGACGGCGATACCATATATCTGACGGTTGCCGACAGCGATGGCAATATGGTGTCACTAATTCAAAGCAATTTTCGCGGCATGGGGTCTGGCATGACGCCTGGCGACCTCGGGTTTATTTTACAAGACCGCGGCGAGCTATTTAGTTTGCAGGAAGGTCACGCTAATGTCGTTGAGCCAGGTAAGCGGCCGTTCCACACGATTATTCCGGCATTTATCATGCAAGACGGTGAGCCATTGGTCAGTTTCGGGCTGATGGGTGGCGCAATGCAGCCGCAGGGCCATGCACAAATTGTGGTCAATCTGATCGACTTTAAGTTGAATTTGCAGGAAGCGGGCGACGCGGCACGGATTCGCCATAGCGGTTCGTCGCAACCGACTGACGAGGTGATGTTAGACGGTGGGATCGTACATTTGGAGAGCGGCTTCAGCCAATCGACAGTAGACGCGTTGAAGAAAATGGGACATGCAGTGGACTATGGGCAAACGGATGGCGGCTATGGAGGCTATCAAGCAATTCGCTGGGATTCGCAGCAAGGCGTTTACTATGGTGCCTCTGAGTCGCGTAAAGACGGTCAGGCTGCAGGCTACTAGCAGAGGATAATCAGGCAACAATGGCAAGTATATTATGACTAAGGATGTTTTCCTGACGGGAATCACAACCACCGGCACGCCACATATCGGCAATTATGTCGGCGCGATTCGACCAGGCATCGAGGCTAGCCGCGATCCCGCCAAAGAAAATTTCTATTTCCTCGCGGATTTTCATGCGCTCGCTAAGGCTGAAGATCCCGATCGCATTAACCGTTCGACTCTGGAAATTGCCGCCGCGTGGATGGCGTTGGGTCTAGACACCGATAACGCCGTTTTTTACCGGCAATCGGACATACCGGAAATTCCGCAACTTACCTGGATTCTGACCAGCATGACCGCGAAGGGCTTGATGAATCGAGCGCATTCCTATAAAGCCGTTGTGCAGGCTAATGAAGATAGCGGTAGTAAAGACCCCGACAAGGGCATCAACATGGCGCTCTACAGTTACCCAATATTGATGGCTGCGGACATATTGATGTTCCGGTCAACTAAGGTACCGGTTGGCCGGGATCAAAAGCAGCACGTGGAAATGACGCGCGACATCGCGCAACGTTTTAATCATCACTATGGGAATCTGCTGACGATTCCCGAGTCTGTTATCGACGACAACACGGCAGTTCTACCTGGGCTTGATGGCCGGAAAATGAGCAAGAGTTACGACAACACGATTCCGCTTTTCGCCGATGAAAAACGTTTGCGCAAGCTCATCATGAAAATCAAAACAAATAGCCAGGAACCCGGCGAACCAAAAGATCCTGACGGCTCTATGCTCTTTCAAATTTATCAGGCGTTTGCAACTACCGAGGAATCTGCAGAGATCGCTAAAAAATACGCAGACGGAATAGCGTGGGGTGAGATGAAGCAGCTGTTATTCGAGTACATAAACGAACAAATAAAACCGGCTCGCGAGGAGTATCTTCGCCTAATGGATGACCCATCCATTGTCGAAGCAGAATTACTACGAGGCGCCGAAAAAGCGCGGAAAATTTCCGTTCCTTATTTGAACGAGATTCGCCATGCGGTCGGAATTCGAACGCTACGCTAAGTAATAATTCTATGTATATATCGTTAGCAGAATATTCCGATATCGATTCCCTTGCGGCACTTTTTCCGCGGCTGGCATCGTTTTCGGTGCCTGATAGGAGAAATCCAAAGCACCTTTGGGAAGGCGACTACGAATTATTGCTTGAGTGGACGCGTGGAGACAGCCCACACTGCCTGGTCAATGTTGCAAAAGATGATGACGGCAATGTACTCGGCATGACCATGGTGACGTTGCGTGAAGAACTACTTAGTCATTCGCCAAGCGCACATCTGGAGGTGCTTGTGGTAGCTGCAGAGGCCGAAGGTTGCGGCGTCGGCGGTGCATTGCTCGCTGCAGCAGAGTCAAGCGCACGTGAACACGGCGCGCGATCTATGTCGTTACATGTGTTCGCACGCAATGAGCGTGCTCGCGCAATCTATGAGCGCGCAGGATACGACGGCGAGTTATTGCGTTACATAAAGCCGTTCGATGACGATGCGTTGCGGTAATGCGAGATGTACCCTTTGCTGACGCAGCATTGAATAGCGAACAGAGTTCGTGAGTTAGTCGGATGCCATTTACGCTGACGCACGTGTTGGCAGGCGTTCCGGTGGCACGGGTTTGGTCGACGCGCGGCGTGACGCCGGCGCTGCTTATTGGTTGCATGGTACCCGATTGGCCGTTGTTCTTTTCGTATGGGCCAAACTATGCCACGACACATTCTTTTTCGGGGGTTGTGCTCGCCTGCCTGCCTTTGGGCCTTGCTTTGACAATAATATTTTGGCTGTTTCTATGGCGGCCACTTTACGATCTATTGCCCAAGGGTGTGCGAGAGCGACTGACAACTCGAACCACACCCGCTGACTTGTTCGGGCTCCGTGTTATCTCGCGCATGTCGAATGCAGTTATGGGCGGCGCGTTCAGTCATATTGTCTGGGACGCATTTACCCACCGCGGTGCGTGGGGTGTGGAGATGATCGCACCGTTGAGGTCGGTTTGGCTGACCGTGGCTGGCATCGAAATTCGTGGCTACTCGGTGCTGCAGCATGGAAGCTCACTAATCGGCTTGCCACTTCTGGTCGTGCTCTTTTGGTTTTGGTACAAACGTCAGCCGGTGGCGACGCCGTTGCCCCCGGTGCCGCGGCAGGGAGAACGGTATTTTTGGTGTTCCGCGCTCTTGCTGTCAGTACCCGTCATGCTGATTTGGCACTGGCTTCATGTTGCACAAGGCGAAATTCATGCCTATGGTCGCGTGCTGTTCTTGAGCGTAACAGAGGGCGGATTTGTTATGGTGTCGCTGACGATGGTGTACTCGTTGATTTATTATCCAATTGTGCGGCTTATCCGGCATGGCAAGTGAAATCGGACGTAGTCGCCTGCCGATAGTCTGGCGATTCACAGGCCATCGGCAGAAAGTAGTGAGATCAGTTTATGAACAAACTGCCACTAGCCACAGCACTGCTCGCTACGGTTGCGGCATTTGCGCTTTGGGCAGCAGCACATTATCTGCAGGTATCGGTCGCTGGGAGTGATCCCAGCGCTCGTCAAGGTGTCAACGAAAGCCAGTATGCAGCTGCAACGTCCACAAGCACTGAAATTCCTCTGCTACCGGAGCAGCCGGGCTCGGACTGCGCGACGGTAGAGTCGGAACTGGTTGAAATCGTTCAAGCATCGCAATCGTGCCGCACGGATAACGATTGCACGATTTTCGATTACGGTTATCCCATTCAGTGTTTAACTTCAGTTGCGCGCTCGAAAATTTCGAATCTACGTCGCGAGTTTCGCCGATATCACGCCGAGTGCGAATATCGCGTGTATTACGATTGCCCAACCGGTGAAATGACGCGACGTGCGCGATGCCGGCAAAATCAGTGTATCGTGACATTAGAATCTGGTGAAGGTCTGTCGGAAGATACGCTGGAACACCTTGGGTTAGGCCCGTAGAGTAGGCGCTGCTTATGTGGCAAGCGGATTCAACATCGATCGCTAACGGCCGGCGTTACGTGCTGAAAGACAACAATGGGCCAATTTCATTCCAAGACTTGTTTCTCGCGCTTTCTGACGATTTGAGCTTTGCCAACTGGTATACAGACCTGCTTGCCGCATCAGAATTCCCGGCATTTTTCTGGGAACACCCGTCACTCACAAACGCCAGTATTTCCCAACAGGCGCAATTTGTAACAATTGATGCGCCGGAACTTGCGAAAACGCGAGCAGATTCGATTACCTTTGAGCAGCAATTTAGTAGCGCGACACCGGCGCTAACAGCGGTATTCGAGAACCTAGGGCGCAATGCCGTGCTAGTCACACCCTGTGCTGGAGACGATGCCCAAAGTTGTGCACATCTAGCGACCTTCGTTCGCAATGCTACTGCCGCGCGGGCACAAGATTTTTGGCGTACGCTTGGCCGCACTGTACTGACCAACATTTGTGATCGGCCGCTATGGTTAAGTACGTCGGGATTGGGAGTGTCATGGCTACACGTGCGGCTGGATTCTAAGCCGAAGTACTATCAGCATGGACCTTACACAACAATGTAAGCAGACGGGCGCCGATATATGGGGTCGGTTTTTTTGTATGGGTGGTTGGATAATTAGATGAAGAAATTGCTCCAATGGCGAATCTTGATGCTCGTGGTGATGTTTATCTGCTCGCAGCCGACTTTTGCCGATGAACTCAAGGATTTTACCTCGGATGGTTGTAGTTCCTTCCCCGATGGGACATTTCAACAAAAACGCTTATGGCGCGAGTGTTGTGTAATACATGATCTAGCGTATTGGTTAGGCGGTACCGCAGAGCAACGGAAGAATGTCGATAGAGCGCTTGAATTATGTGTTGCGCAAGTTGGCGAACCGAGTATCGCTAAATTGATGTTGGCGGGCGTTCGCGTTGGTGGCACGCCGTGGTTACCGATGCGTTTTCGGTGGGGCTACGGCTGGCCGTACTTACGCGGTTACAAGACCATTTCTGAAGACGAGAAGGAAGTGGTCTTCAAAAAGTTAAAAGCTGCGGAGAAAATTGTAATCAAAGAAAATGTACAGCTCGACAAAATTGGTGATGGGCAAGACTGACGAGCATGTTTAGTTATGCGCCGAAATGAGGACATTTTGTAGTGATTTCAAATAGCGTGAAGTCACTGGCGTTTTTTCGAGATGAGTTGCGGCTACAATTACGTGAAAAATTCGGTATTAGGTCTCAATATTCAAAAGTCCAAGTCGAATCGGCGTTGCGTGATGTCGAGTGTTCGAAATCTGAGCTACAGGATTTTGCATATGCGATTTTTTCGGGACAGTCTCAATTCGAGCCACGCGATCGGCAACTTAAACGCTCCGTAAGCGGGGGCGGTCTGTGCAGCCCAGTAACCGATACGATAGTTGCCAGCTTTTTTTACCCGGATGCTGATGGCTGAGGATTGTATCAAGTCCGTCACCGCGACTGATGCGCAGTCGATATCTGAGATCGCCTTTCGGTCCAAGGCATCTTGGGGATATTCGGATGATTTCATGAGGGCCTGTCGCAATGAATTAACCTACCGGGCGAGCACTATAGAATCTTCCGACTTTGAGTTCTGGGCATATCGCGACAAAGAAGAAATTCTTGGGTTCTACGCCCTCGAATTTGGGGCGGCAGATTTCGCTGAGTTGGAGGCACTGTTCGTCGACCCGGAGCACTTTGGTACTGGCATCGGAAGGGCATTGATGGCGCATGCCACGAACCGTGTGCAGGCGCGAAGAGTTCTGCGCATATTAATTCAAAGCGACCCATATGCCGATGCATTCTATTCGGCGCTCGGTGCAATCCGAGTAGGTCAGCGCGAATCGGAAAGCATTGCTGGCCGATTTTTGCCATTGCTTGAAATCTCCATTGAAGCGGCTCGGCCGCAGAGGAGCGACAAATGACTGCAAATCTGAATTCGACATTCGTTGTTGTAAAGCCGGATTTGACGGCGGATGCACTGCCGGTGACCGACACAATATGGTTGGATTTAGACGCGCACTACAATAATTTTGTTGGGCACACGCTGGTCGCCGCATTTCAATTTTCTGAAGATTGGCCTAGCTGGGAAATTCACCCGCATGGCGATGAAATTGTGACATTGATATCCGGCGATATTGATATGATCTTGCGCACGGACAAGCGTGATCAGTCATTTCGGCTGAGCGAGCCTGGCGAATTTGTGATTGTGCCAAAAGGCACCTGGCACACTGGCCGGGTGCATTACGAGACGCAGATGATATTTGTAACGCCCGGTCAAGACACGGAAAACGCGGAATCGCCGAGATAATTGGTTAACTGATTGAGGTAGCGCATTGATGTCGACACATACTGCGACGGTAAGCTGGCAGCGCGGCGCTCAGGACTTCACCGGTAACAATTATAGTCGCGCGCATCTTTGGCATTTTGATGGTGGCGCGGTCGTTGCCGCGTCAGCGTCTCCAGCGGTTGTGCCATTGCCAAATTCCGTGGCCGAGAACGTCGACCCGGAAGAGGCATTTGTCGCGTCACTTTCTAGTTGTCATATGCTGTTTTTTCTCGCAATTGCCGCCAAACGCGGATATGTGGTCGACGAATACATTGATGAAGCGCGTGCGGTCATGGGGAAAAATGATCGTGGTCGAATTGCGGTCATTCGGGTTACGCTGCGGCCACGCGCAATTTATTCGGGAACGCGAATGCCGACGGAACGGCAGGTGGAGAAAATGCACCATCAGTCCCACGACCAGTGCTTTATCGCAAATTCGGTGAGCTGCGAAATCGTCACTGAGGTTCAGTCGTAGAGTGGGCCACCGATCTGTTGTGCAAGGTTGTTTCGCCTTTCCGTGAGGGTTACGCTTATTGGGGGTATCATTGGCAACCCATTACTCTATAGCTCGCTGCGCTGATTCCGGCGGCGTTGCGAGACATCACGCAAAGGACAAACAATGCATGAAGAAGTAAGGCACCCCTGCGTTCAGCACAAGCTTGCGCTCATTCGTGATGAGGACACTGGATACAAGAAGTTTCGCGAACTAGCCACAGAAATTACGATGTTTGTTTGCTATGAAGCCTTAAAATCTGTGCGCGTCAAAGAAGTGACGGTGCAAACGCCCGTTGCAGAGGCCGCTTGCCACAAAATCGCAGAGGAATTGGTGGTGGTACCTATCCTTCGTGCGGGCGTTGGCATGCTTGAAGGTATTCTTGACCTCCTACCCACAGCGCGGGTGGGATTTGTCGGTATGTACCGTGATGAGGTAACCAAAGAGCCTGTCGCCTATTACCAAAAATTACCAGAGCAGACGAAAGGCGGTCTTTGTATTGTCATCGACCCAATGCTGGCGACCGGCGGCTCCACGGCAGCCGCAATTGAGCTCTTAAAGGAGCATGGTGCCGCAAATATTGTGGTCGTCTGTATTGTGACCTGCCCGGAGGGTATTAAGACTGTTGAAGATGCTCATCCGGACGTCAAAATTTATACCGCGAGCATTGATGAGAAGTTGAACGAGCGAAAATATATTGTACCGGGACTCGGCGATGCGGGAGATAGGTTGTTCGGAACGCGCTAAGGCTACTTGGCGTTCTGTGCTACCGGAACAGGCGACTTAAGCAACAGGCACGGAGACACCGGCGACATGGCGGAAAACAAAACCAAGAAAACACGGGCAAGCGTTACCGGTTTCTTGCGCAGCATCAAAGATCCAGCAATGCGTGCGGACTGTAATACGGTGGCAAAAATGATGCGGGCGGCGACAGGCAAGAACGCGCGTATGTGGGGAAGCAGTATTGTCGGCTTCGGAACTTACGACTACAAATATGAAAGTGGAAGGGATGGGCAGTTCTTTCTCTGTGGGTTTTCGCCACGAGCGAAAAATCTGACCATTTATATAATGCCGGGTTTTAGCAAGTTTCAGCCGTTGATGAAAAAACTGGGCCCCCACAAAACAGGAAAGTCATGTTTGTACGTCAAACATATTGCCGATATTGATAGGGCAACGTTGCACAAATTGATCGAAGAATCGGTCAAAGTGATGCGCAAGAAATATCCGACCGACTGATCACTTGCACGAACAAATCAATACTAGCGGGCGATACCACTATGGAAGATAAGATCATCGAACCCCGATTTGAGGGCGCACAGCTCATTATCGAGACGAGCAACGAGACTGAGGTCTACGATTCGCAATTTCTAGTGGCCGCTTTGTTGGTCTCGGTCGCGAAATGCGATGGTCACATCTCAAACGCGGAAACAGAAAAGATGTTGCAACTTGTCGGCCAACATTTTCAACTTAAGAGTTCCGAGTCATTGGAGCTTCTGACGCGTGCCATGACGAATTTGGCGGAAAACCCGGATTTATCGAGCTTGCTTAAAGACCTCAGTACAGTGTTAACGTCTGCAGACAAAGAGGACGTCGCGGTCATGGTTTTGAAGGTTGTGGCCGCGGACGGCAGTCAAGATGCTGTAGAAATGGACATGCTGTCCAGCGTGACTGACATAATCGACATTTCACCGGAATCGATGCACAGCGCCTTTGATCGGTACTTCAATGAGCGACAGGCGTGATCGAGCGATTTCTGTGATGTAATAGCGCAGGGCATTCAGCAACCGCTAGGGGGATCACATGCGAAGCACGATATACAAGACCGTCGTATTGCCGGCGTCTGCGGCGTCTCTTTTCGATATGTATATGGATCCTGAGGTTCACGCCGCTTTCACCGGTGCTGCGGCGAAGGTTAGCGACGAACCGGGTTCGTCTTTTGAAGCGTTTGGTGGTCTATTGTTGGGGACTATGCTGCAGGTCGTGCGGCCACGCCTGATTGTCCAATCCTGGCGCTCGGTAAATTTCGCTGAGGACGATGCAGACTCAACTTTGATCATTTCGTTCACGGAAGAAGCCGATGCCGGTGAGGGGCGCATCGATTTGGTCCATTTGGACGTACCAGAGAGCGACTTTCAGGGCGTCAGTGGGGGCTGGGAATCGCGTTATTTCGCGCCCTGGTTAGACTATCTTAAGGCACAGTCTGCCGAGACCTGAAAATGGTCTAATGCGCTGAAACGCCCGTATAGTGGTGTTTTCGGGTCAAATATGACCGGAATTGACGTGTTTTTTCTAGTATTTTTTGGTGGTCAGTGGTTGCAGTATGCTGCGACTGGCGTACCATTGCGATCTCGTTAGATCTGCCCGGCACGAAACGCAACGCTTAGCGTTGGTTTTTTTATCCGACAGAGAAAATTTTACGCCGCAAATGCGGCATTCACGATGTCGGAACGACCGGCAGTAATATAGGCAATAAAGATTATGTCAGAGCAAGTTGAAGGAACCGTTAAATGGTTCAATGATGAGAAGGGATTCGGATTTATTGAGCGCGACGGCGGCAAGGATGTTTTTGTTCACTACAGTGCAATCAGTGGTGACGGTCGAAAAACTCTACATGAGGGCCAGAAGGTCAGCATGAGCGTCACGCAAGGCGAAAAAGGCCCACAAGCCGAAAACGTATTGCCAGCTTAGCGTAGACCGCTGCTGGGAGCGCGCTCCCTAGCATGGTCGCGTAAGTTATGACTAAGAACCCGAAGTGTGCCAATGTGCGTGCTTCGGGTTTTTTTGTTATCGCGGTACGCAAACTTGTCTTCGAACTTTCTTGATGTTGCTACTGAGACGAACTTAGCGCATATCATGAGCTGGTTTCCCGATGCCGATAGTCTCGCGCTATGGGGTGGGCCGGCGTTCCGATTTCCGTTTACTCAGAAAAGTTTTTTTGCGGATTGTTGCTGGCCGTCAATGGCGAGTTACGTTTTGCGCAATGATCAGGAACAAACGTTGGCCTTCGGACAGCTTTATGAACGGTTGGACCGCGTTCATTTGGCGCGCCTAGCGGTCGGACCGGATTTTCGTGGTCAGGGAATTGGCAAACGGCTCATTGCAGCGTTGTGTGAAGAAGGCGCAAAGAAATTGAACCGAGACGAATTTTCGCTGTTCGTCCGCAAAGACAATGAAACTGCCTTTCGATTATACGAACGGCTGAATTTCAAGTGCGTGGAATATCCAGAAGACACGCCGATGCGAGAGATTTGTCACTACATGGTGCGTGACGGTCAAGATCTCGTGAATTCGGCTACGTAGGAATGATTCCATAACAGCGAAACAGGGGTCAGACCGGAGTTCTCAGGAAAGTGCGGTCTGGCCCAATTCTCGAGCGGCAAGCGGCTACGAGGAGACGGTTGTGCAATTCTATAGTTACCCCCGGAGAAACATGGGTTCGCTAGAACTTCTCGATTGGACCGCTAGACGACGAACGTCGACCAGCATTTGCAAAACATCGTCTCCGCCGCGCAGACGAAGTTCTTCTGTACTCGCCCATTGTGCGGCGATTCTAGACAACTTGCTTTCGTCAATTGCAGCAAGGGGTCCTACGAATTGAACTGGAAACTCCATGAGCCAAGTTTCCCGGTCATTCCCGAAGTGTATCTCGGCTAGTTTGTGCTTCTCATACTCCCATTCTTCACTAGCCAGTAGCGCCCAAAAGGATCCGAACTCCAGTGCCCTGAGATCTCGGTATTCGGCAGGGTGGTAACGTTCGACGAGAGCTGTTCGATTGTGAGCAAGTCATTAGTACTCAACTGCGTCAGCGGGCCGAGCGACGAATAGATCTGCGAGAAGGCCCATATCTTGGAGTTTCTACTGATGCGTGTATGGTCGGCTACAATGCGTCATTCGCGGCCTGTTTTGATCTTATCAACTCATTGTCTGCTTTAGAACGCAAACCGGTCGTTAGATTCTATTCAAAGCGAAAACGCCTGTCAGATCAGGTCCCGGCTATCACAGCTATTTTCGATGTGCCTCGTATTGCTGTTGTCGCTGTTCTAAATCGGCCCAGCGTTCTACTGACTTCTCCAGAGATTGTTCTCGATCCTGTAACTGCTGCAATACACCGCGGACCTCCTCGGCATCGCCAGCATAAAACTCTGTTGCCGCAATGCGTTGCTGCAGTGCCGTTATGGCTGCCTCAATCGATTCAATCGCTGCCGGCAATTGTTCGAGTTCCTTCGCCTCTTTATAGCCAAGTTTCTTGGGTTTCGGGTTTTTGCGATCCGCTGCGTTTACAGATTCCGCATTTGTGCTACTGGGATTATCTACGTCCGTAAGTGCATGACCCTGCCGCAGCCAGTCGCTATAGCCGCCAACGTATTCGCGTATCTTGCCGCCATCTTCAAATACCACGGTGCTGGTTACGACGTTGTCCAAAAACTCACGATCATGACTCACAACGATAAGTGTGCCGTTGTAATTCGTCAGTTTGTCTTCCAGGACTTCAAGCGTTTCCATATCCAAATCGTTGGTCGGTTCGTCAAGCACCAGAAGATTGGCGGCATTCGTAAAGAGTTTTGCCAGGATGATTCTATTGCGCTCGCCGCCGGACAGCGACTTCACCGGGGTCAGAGACCGTTTCGGGCTAAATAGGAAGCCTTTCAAATATCCGATAATGTGCCGATCCTTGCCATTGAGCTTAACGTAGGTACGGCCATCACCGACGTTTTCGGCAACGGATTTTTCGAGATCCAGGGATTCGCGCATCTGATCGAAATAGCCGACTTCCAAATTCGTACCATGCTTTATGGTGCCTGACTGGGGTTCAAGATCGCCAAGCAGCAAGCGCAGTAACGTTGTTTTGCCAACGCCGTTGTTACCTAAGATGCCGATTCTGTCGCCGCGCATGATTTTGATCGAAAAGTCATCGATCAGCGGTGCATCGTCAAAGCGGTAGTTGACGTTGCGAGCGCGAATGACTTTGCGGCCAGATTGTTCGGCCTCTTCGATATGCATTCTCGCGCCCGGTGTGTGATTAATCCGCTTCGCGCGCTCCTGGCGCATCGCGACCAGCGCTCTGGCACGACCTTCGTTACGAGTTCTCCTGGCTTTGATACCTTGACGAATCCAGATCTCCTCTTGCTCCAGTTTCTTGTCAAAACGTGAGTTTTCGGAAGCTTCGTCCTCCAAGGCTTTTTCTTTGCGGCGCAGAAAGTTTTTGAAATCTCCAGGCCAACTAGTGATCTTGCCGCGATCAATTTCGACAATTCGTGTCGCAAGATTTTGTAAGAACGCGCGATCATGCGTGATGAACAGAACGGCCCCTGCGTATGAGTAAATGACGCTCTCAAGCCACTTGATAGTTACGATGTCGAGATGGTTGGTCGGTTCATCCAGCAGTAGCAAGTCTGGTTTCCTTACCAGCGCTTTGGCCAGCGCCACTCGCCGGCGCCAACCGCCCGATAGCTGACTCATTAGTTTGTCGGCGGGTAAATTAAGATCCGAAATCGTCGCCTCAACGCGTTGCTCGATATGCCAACCGCCATGCGCATCAATCTGCCTGTGCAGTTTCTCGAGTTCACGAAGGCCGCCAGCATCGAGATCGAGCTGAGATAAGTGTTGGTATTCGTGCAGCAGTTTTTCGACGCCAGCCAGGCCAGAACGCACAACTTCGTGTACATGCTGTTCCATGGCATTTGGAATCGCTTGAGCCAGCTGGCTGACGACCAGGCCCGTTTTGCGAACAATTTCGCCGCGATCTGCCTCGATCTCTCCAGTAATCAATTTCAGTGTCGTGGACTTGCCAGCGCCGTTGCGACCGATCAAACAGATGCGCTCGCCCGGTTCAATCGCGAGGTCAGCTTCAACGAGGATTCGCTGGTCGCCGAAATCAAGAGAAATTGCTTCAAATCGCAGTAGTGTCATGGCGGCGCCAAGCATACACGGAGTTATTCTGGTATTGCACAATGACGTTGCTACTCTTACTGTCTGCGCATTGGTAAACATTGGTGGGACAACGGCGTGGATGAAGATCGACTCGTAGACATTGAAAGCAAGCTGGCGCATCAGGATCAAATGCTGGCCGACCTAAATACGGCACTCTCTGATCAACAATCTCAGCTAATCAGATTGGGAGCGCTGTGCGAGTCCTTGGTTGCGCGTCTGCGTTCGCTAGCAGATAGTAGCGCGGCCGGTGATCCTGCAGATGAGCGGCCGCCGCATTACTAGCGTGCAGCGCATCATTGAGTAGGCTTTGGTGACTGAATATTCGATAGCATTGGCCAAGCCCGCACACGTTACGGCAATTCCGGCAATCGAGCAGGCTGCTGCAAGCATATTTCCCGAAGAGGACCTTCCAGCGGAGATTCGCTACTTGGTAACGGATAGGGAACGACTTCAGGCAGCGCAACAATGCGGATTGATGTGGGTCGCTTTGGGACCACACCAGAAACCGGTTGGATATGCTATGGCGGCGGTTGTCGACGGCAATGCGCATCTTGACGAGGTTGCCGTGCTGCCGGATCACGCTCGCCGTGGAAACGGTGTTAGGTTGATCGCCGCAGTGATCGATTGGGCCAAAAACGCTGACTTTGACAAATTGACGCTGGTCACCTTTCGACACTTGAGCTGGAATGCACCACTGTATGCGAAACTTGGTTTCGCGGAGGTCGCGGACAAGGAAGTTGGCGTTGAACTGCGCGGCATGCTTGCCGAAGAGAAAGAGGACGGGCTGAACATGACGAAACGGTTGGTGATGGCGTTGGCAATTAAGTGATTTCAAAACTCGCAATATGGCTTGTGCTGATGTCTGCGCTGCTACCGGTGGGCGAACTCCGCGCTTGGCCACCCGTGTCCCCGCCGGATTGCGTTATCTTGTTGCACGGGTTGGCGCGCACGTCATCCTCTATGAAAAAAATGCAGTTAGCGCTGGAGTCCGACGGCTATCGGGTCGCCAACGAGTCTTACCCTTCCAGGGAATATCCCATCGAAACATTGGCGCCGCTGGCTATCGATGCAGGATTGCAGAATTGTGCAACGTTGGGGGCCACCGGCAGCGTACATTTCGTCACGCACTCGCTAGGGGGAATTCTTGTCCGCCAGTATCTGGCAAACCAGCCGATTGAACGGCTGGGTCGGGTCGTGATGTTGGGCCCGCCGAACAAAGGCAGCATCGCCGCAGACAAGATGCGAATCCTGCCCGGATTTGAAATTATCAATGGTCCTGCGGGCAAACAGTTAGGCAAAGGGCGGGAAAGCGTACCGCTGTCACTCAAGGCGCCAGATTTCGAATTCGCTGTGATTGCGGGAAGTCAGACGATAGATCCGATAACCTCTGCGATTTTGACAAATCCGGACGACGGAAAAGTATCGGTCGAAGATACCAAGCTAGCGGGCATGTCCGATTTTGCGCTGGTTAAGGTCAGCCACGCGTTCATAATGAAAAACGAACAGGTCATCGGTATGGTCAAGAATTTCTTGCACTTCGGTCGTCTTGCGATCTGATGAAGTTGCTTAGCGACCTGAAGACGTGGAGTGCGGCGCAATTCGTTGCGGGCGCGATTCTAGTATTAGCGTTAATTCTCGGCGGCATACTCGCGACATCGTCAAGTACTGCGAACTGGCCCTACAATCTGTTCATGGCCGCGCTGCCAGTGGCCGCATATCTGACTTACGCACTGTTCCGGCCGTTTCCAAACGTTGCCGCTGATGACAGCGCTACGCAGGTCTATCGGTTTGAAAATTGTGTTCTTGACCCAGTTGGTCGCGAAATTCGTTTCGAAGGTCGGCCAGTGGAGATGCAACCGCGGGTATTCGATCTTGTTGAATACCTGGTGCGGGAGCGCGGGCGGGCAGTCGGCAAGGATGAGTTGTTTGAGAAAGTTTGGCCATCCGTTGTAGTGACGGAGGGTTCGCTAACGCAGTCCGTGAAACGTGCGCGGAGTATTTTTCGTGACAACGGTATTAGTGTCGAATTGATTAAGACAGTTCATTCACACGGCTATCGATTCGATGCAGAGGTTGAAAAAGTCGCTGGGGACGGCCAAGCAACGTCAGTCGGCACCAATATCTCAATGGCCGAGCGGCTCCACTGGCGACCATTGGTATGGAGTATGATTTTCGGCGTTGGGCTTGCGGCTTTGGGGTTATGGCGTGCCGAAAGTGTACCTGCCCTCGAACAGTCCATTGACGCGAATTCGATAGTCGTATTGCCATTCGAAAATCTAACCGCCGATGAATCGTTTGATTGGTTTCCCGATGGCATGACGGAGACGCTGTCGCAGGCTTTGGCAGGCGTAAATGGGCTAAAAATAATCGGTCGTGCATCAGCGTCGAAGTTTCGCGGTACCAATACACCACATTCGGAAATAGGCGTACAGCTGAACGTGGCCAACGTCGTTGAGGGCTCCGTTCAGCGTTCGGCCGAGATGCTACGAATTACCGCGCGCCTGGTCAGTACAGTTGATGGATCAGTCCTTTGGTCGCAAACCTACAATCGAGAATTTGGCGATATTTTCGAAATTCAAGACGATATAGCGCGCTCCTGCGTGGAACAGCTTGAGACCGCATTCGCGAGTCAGCTTGCCAACGTCCATCGACGGCAGCAAGATCCAAGAGCGTACGAGTTTTTTCTAAAAGCAGTGCATCAACGCGGGCTCCGTAATGCCGACAGTCTGGCGCGTGCATCCGCCTTATTCGAATCTGCCCTGCAGATCGACCCGCTTTACAAAGAAGCGTTGTTAGGTCTTGCCAATACCAAGTTTCAGCGCGCCACAATGGGTTCGATCCCGCGAGAGTTATCATTCAACGAAGCTGTTGCGCTCATTCGCCAGGCATTGTCGATTGACAGCGAGTATTCGGAGGCCTACGTGCAACTCGCCGAGATACAGCACCGCCACTATTGGCAATTTGAGCAGGCGCGCAAGACATTCGAGAAGGCCATGGCACTACATCCGGGAAACGCGGAGGCGCATTCGGCGTATGGGCGCTTCCTCAGCAAAATTGGCGAGTTTGAAGATGCCGTCCTGGAGGCGACCATTGCGAGGGACCTCGACCCATTGTCCGCCGGTGCTAACGCATCGCTTGCGATTCGCCTGATTAGAGTGAATGCACTACCCGCTGCTCGCGAGGTCCTGGACCAGATGCACGAGCAGTTTCCAGAAAACGGCGATCTACCCTGGCTCGAGTCGTTATGGAATTTACGCAATCAGTCGTACGCGGAAGTGCTGAGTCGAATCGCCGACGAGGAATACGAGTATCTTCGACTGTCCATATCCGCTATTGCATACCATCACCTTGGGCGAACGGAGCAGGCGCGCACGGCGCTGGACCGGTTGATCGCAATCGACGCCGACGGTGCTACCTTTCAGATTGCTGAGGTTTTTGCTCAGTGGCGACAGCCAGATTCCGCATTCGATTGGCTCGATAGAGCATTTGCCAAGGGCGATCCAGGTCTGGCAGAGCTGCTGTCATCGGCTAGTTTTGAGCCAATCTACGACGACCCACGGTTTGGCGCTTTGTTGGCAAAAGTGGGCTTGCCAACGCTCAAATAGGCGGTATTCGTCACCGCTATCTGCCTTCGGCTGCGCGCCATCGCTACACCGTTGGCCATAAGTGGCCAGAATTCACGCCGACAGCCAGTATTTACTCGCCATTCTGCGCGCCGGTCATTGATGGCTCGGAAAACTGTAAGTATTTGTTTTTGTATTATAAATACCAGCACAGATGGTATCAAATACAACGGTCATTGAATCGTCAGACATCGGTCACCGGTCCGTCAGGACACCTTGCAGGCACATCTGGATACTCGTCATCAACAACAAGGGCATTGCCCGGGCCAACGATCAGGAGTATCACGATGAACGCGTCAGACATCCAAAACAACCAGCCGCTCGCCGTTTGCTTGCACGCCAGCGCAAGCTCGAAAGGGCAGTGGAATTCGCTTCGAAAGTTGCTGGACGGTCGTGTACGGACGATAACGCCGGATCTAGTCGGCTATGGCGAGGCGGGCACCTACAAAAAAAACGGGCGCTTCGGATTCACCCAAGAGGTAGATAACGTCGTACGCCAAATTCAATCGCAAACCGGCAAAGTTGGCGGCCCTTTGCACCTCATCGGCCATTCTTATGGTGCTGCCACCGCGTTGCAGTTTGCTTTAGCGTACCCGGAACGCGTTGCCAGCCTGACGCTTTACGAACCGGCACAATTCCTGTTGCTGTTCGCCAATGGTTTATCGTCACCGGAAGCGCAAGAGATTCTGCAGATTAGCCGTTACGTCAATGAAAACGTCACGTCACCTATCGGACGATGGTTTGCTGCAAAACGATTTATCGAATATTGGTCTGGCGAAGGCATTTGGGCGCGTCTACCGCTAAAGAGAAAGCGTCGCTTTGCGCGTCTAATGCCAAAGGTTGTTGCAGAGTTTGACGCGATCCTGTCGGCGAAGGTCGTTGCAGAAGACTTTGCCGCTTTGGGTATTCCCGTGCGCCTAATCTGTGGGACAGAAACCAGAGCTACCGCCAGAAAAGTTATTTCGGTGCTTTCGAGCGTGTTGCCGAACGTTGAAGAAGTTGTTATCGAAGGTGCGGACCACATGGGCCCAACAACTATGGCAAGAGTAATTGACCCAATATTTGCCGAACATGTTTTTGCGAGGCTTGTGCCGAGCTACGAAATAGCTGCATAGGACGGTTTGGGTTATTCGCTTCTCACTTTCGCTGATTAACCGTATGATCGGCCTAATGCGTGAACGACCCAGTCGGGCGTTACGATATATGTGGTGTCCAAGCGACAATAGGTGGAGTGTTCTTGAGCGAACGACGATGTGCGTTCCTAACGATGGAAAGCACAGAAGGCTGGTATATCGATGCCGATCTTGCGATTCCGCACCTGCGCGAGTTGGGATGGAGCGTGGAATCCATCCCATGGCGGCGTGCCGATGTTGATTGGAATCATTTTGAGGCTGTGTACATCTGCACACCTTGGGACTATCCGGAGGATGCAAATCTCTTCCTGAGTATCCTCGAGCAAATTGACCGATCTGGAGCACAGCTAGTCAATGCCTTGGAAACCGTTCGCTGGAATATTGCGAAGACCTATCTGCGCGATTTGCAATCTGGCGGCGTCGATATCGTGCCAAGCTTCTGGTTCGAAGACTTTAATGAGCAAAACATTGACGAATTGTGCGATCAGCTGGGCTGTGAGCAAATTATCGTCAAACCCGTAGTCAGCACGAATGCGAGTAATACGTACTTGTTAAGTCGTGGCACTTCCACGTCGGTACACGAGGAATTGCGTGAGGTATTTGAAGATCGCCCGCTTATCGTGCAGAGATATATTTCGTCAATCACTAGCGACGGCGAGTTATCATTGTTTTACATTGGCGGCGAATACAGTCACGCGATTCGAAAAGTTCCGAAGAGCGGAGATTTTCGAGTTCAAGAAGAACATGGGGCGCAACTTTCATTGCTGGATCCACCAGAGCCGTTCAAAGCGGCAGCACGAAAAACGTTGAATTTGGTGCGGCCGTCACCGCTTTATGCGCGCTGTGATTTCGTGCGCGACGTCGATGGCGTCATCATGGTGATGGAGCTGGAATTAATCGAGCCATCGCTTTATTTGCGCATGCAGCCCGGATCGGCCGCCCGCTTTGCATCCGCATTTGACGAATTTGTAACGACCTAAGCGCTGCGTTTTTCTCGTACGCCATTCAGCAGCGGTTTCAGATACTGACCGGTAAATGATGCTGCGTTAGCCGCAACGTTTTCTGGAGTGCCCGTCGCAATAATTTCACCACCGCCATCGCCGCCCTCCGGACCTAGGTCGATAAGCCAATCTGCCGTTTTGATGACGTCAAGATTGTGTTCGATGACCACGACAGTATTTCCTTTATCGCGTAGCCGATGCAAAACAACCAATAACTGCTGGATGTCATGGAAATGCAAACCGGTGGTCGGCTCGTCAAGGATGTATAACGTGCTGCCGGTATCTCTTTTCGATAATTCTTTAGCAAGTTTGACGCGCTGCGCTTCACCGCCGGATAGTGTTGTCGCATTCTGGCCAAGTCGAATGTATGAGAGGCCGACGTCCAGCAGGGTTTGTAGTTTCTTTGCTATGACTGGGACATTGCGGAAGTAATCAAACGCATCCTCGACGGTCATTTCAAGAACTTCGGTAATGTTCTTACCCTTGTAGCGTATTTCCAATGTCTCACGGTTATAACGCTTGCCACGGCAAACATCACATGGGACGTATACATCCGGCAAAAAATGCATTTCAACTTTGATTACGCCGTCACCTTGGCAGGCCTCACATCTGCCACCCTTGACGTTGAAGCTGAAGCGGCCAGGCATATAGCCGCGCGAACGCGCTTCCTGGGTGCCGGCGAACAATTCACGAATGGGTGTGAATAAGCCGCTATAGGTTGCTGGATTGGATCGCGGCGTGCGACCTATCGGGCTCTGACTGATGTCGATAACGCGATCGACTAGATCCATGCCCGAGATATCGTCATGTGGCGCCGGATTTCGATTGCTCCGATTCAGCTTGTCGGCGACCGCTTTGTATAAGGTGTCGTTGACTAGCGTCGATTTTCCGGAGCCCGATACGCCCGTAATACAGGTCATCAAGCCAACGGGGATTGATGCGTTGACGCCCTTCAGATTGTTACCGCGCGCGCCTTTGATGACGAGTTGTCGCTTCTTGTCCTGCGATGTTCTGCTATCCGGCACGGCAATGGCGCGCCTTCCAGATAAATATTGTCCGGTTAACGATTTGGAACTCGCCTGAATCGCCGCTGGTGAGCCCTCGGCTACGATCTCGCCACCATGTACGCCAGCGCCCGGTCCCAAATCGACGACGTAATCAGCGGCAAGGATTGCCTCTTCGTCGTGCTCGACAATGATCACCGTGTTGCCAATATCCCGCAAATGAATCAGTGTATTGAGCAGCCGCTTGTTGTCGCGTTGATGTAACCCGATTGATGGCTCATCCAAGATGTACATCACGCCGACCAGACCGGAACCGATCTGGCTGGCAAGGCGAATACGTTGCGCCTCACCACCGGATAATGTTTCCGCGCTACGGTTAAGCGATAGATAGTCGAGACCGACATCGCTTAGGAATCCTAGACGAGCACCAATTTCCTTAACAATTTTGTCTGCAATCGTCGCACGCCAACCATCCAGGTGTAACGCTGCAAAGAACGCTCGTGCATTGCCGACCGACATATCGCTGATTTGCGGTAATGCGTGATCTGCAACGAAGACATTTCTGGCAGAGCGATTGAGCCTCGTCCCAGAGCACTCTGGACATACCTGGCTGTTCAGAAAGCGCGACAGTTCCTCGCGAACTGCTGATGATTCTGTCTCACGGTAACGTCGTTGCAAATTGGGTATGACGCCCTCGAATCGGTGCTTCTGTTTAACTTGCATACCGCGAGAGTTGTCGTAACGAAATTCAATTTTCTCTTTGCCACTACCTTGCAAAACAATATTCTGCTGTTCTTCCGACAATTCGCAGAATGGTGTCTCAATATCAAATTTGTAGTGCGCGGCTAGACTTTGGATCATTTGGAAGTAGTAGGTCGTTTTACGATCCCAGCCGCGAATCGCTCCGCCGGCAAGGGAAAGATCAGAATTGACGACGACCCGCTCGGGATCGAAAAACTGTTTGACGCCAAGTCCGTCGCATCCGGCGCAAGCGCCGCTGGGATTGTTGAAGGAAAACAGGCGCGGTTCAAGTTCGGTCAAACTATAGCCACAAATATTGCACGCAAAGCGATCGGAAAAAACAATTTCCTTCGCGTCCCGATCTTCCATGAATGCGATTCGCGCGACCCCATCGGCGAGGCGCAACGCGGTCTCGAAGGATTCCGCAAGGCGTAATTTCATGTCTGGCTTGATCTTGAATCGATCAACGACAGCTTCGATTGTGTGTTTCTTGCGAAGATCCAGCGTCGGCGGATCGTCAAGCTCATATACCTCGCCGTTAATGCGCGCGCGAATAAAACCTTGCGCCTGCAAATCTTGCATAAGCTGCACGTGCTCGCCTTTGCGATTGTCAATAACCGGCGCCAGCAGCATAAGCCGAGAGCCCATTTCAATCGCCGCGACCTGATCCACCATTTGGCTTACCGTTTGCGCTTCCAGGGTGGTGCCGTGGTCTGGGCACGTCGGTATTCCCGCGCGCGCGAAGAGGAGTCGCAGATAATCATAAATCTCGGTAACCGTGCCTACCGTTGATCGCGGATTATGCGATGTTGACTTTTGCTCAATCGAAATAGCAGGCGACAGACCGTCGATATGGTCAACGTCCGGCTTCTCCATCATCGACAAAAACTGTCGCGCGTAAGCAGAAAGTGACTCGACGTAGCGACGCTGACCCTCCGCATATATCGTGTCAAAGGCGAGCGAAGATTTACCAGACCCCGAAAGTCCGGTAAATACGATCAACTTGTCGCGAGGCAGCGTCAAGTTGACATCGCGCAGGTTGTGGGTCCGCGCGCCGCGGATTTCGATGGACGTAATCACGGCGTAGTCACAGCGTAATCGCAATATATTCAGCGTGCAATGAGAACAAGTAGTTGCAACCAATTGAACGCTTGAACGACCGTATGATCGAACGAAACAGCACGTCAGGGTGAGTCGCGCATTTCCCCACAACGTCGGTATTCGGGATCTGACGAGCACGGCTTCTGCTTGTTATCTGTAGGTCAATAGAGATGGTTTTCAATTTTACAAAATTCGTTTCAAATATTGGCAGCATAGCCGCAGAAGTTTGCTACAACGGCAGATCAGCCGTACAGCCCACCCATTCGATGTGACTCATATGCGGCGCCCGCGTTTCCTGTTCGTGCAAATTTGTCGCGAACGAGGCCGAAGGAGCAACCCATTACGATACCACCAACTGCATTTTCAGATGGCATTATATTTCGCAACGGGTCAATATACGGCGCCGCCATCAGCCAGCGGATTTAGAGCCCAATTTGATCGACTGACTTGCAGCGACGCCTGGCTCGCCATTGTGACGAATAAGTGACTCGACAACGGCAATAATGGGTGTTGACAGGAAACTTGAAATTTTATCGATGCGTAGCAAACCACAGAAAATACTTGAGCCAATGCTGGCTAGGGAACGACGGGCAGTCTCCATTATTGCGCTGGTTGCGATGCTGCGTATGTTCGGATTGTTTGCATTGCTGCCCGTGCTGGCGATTTATGCGGCCGATCTGGATGGTGCTACGCCGTATTTAATCGGCCTTGCGGTCGGTGCTTACGGCCTAACACAGGCGGCATTACAGCTACCATTTGGCGCCCTATCGGATCGTATTGGCCGACGTAATGTGGTCTGGCTTGGGCTCTGCATATTTGCCGCAGGGAGCCTCGTTGCCGCATATAGTGACAGCATTTACTGGATGATTGCCGGCCGATTCTTGCAAGGAGCAGGCGCCGTTTCGGCTACGCTATCGGCTTTGCTGGCAGATTCGACGCGGCCGGAAGTTCGGACACGCTCCATGGCGGTCCTCGGCATTGGCATTGGTAGCGCTTTCTTGTTGGCGTTAATACTTGGACCGCTGATTGCCGCGGCAAGCGGCGTGCGTGCGCTTTTTTGGCTCGCCGCATTGGTCGCAATTGTTGCCGGGTTGTTGTTGACACGGGTCCCGGAAACGACAGTATCGCGAGCGGCAGGCGAAAAACGGAGCCTGCGGCCAGCTTTTCAGCCGGCGCTGCTTAGGCTGGACGCATATATTTTTGTACTGCATGCGATGATGACTTCGTTGTTCGTCGCACTGCCGCTACTGCTCAGAAACGAACTCAATATGCCCTTGAATTCGCACTGGAAAGTTTACGTTTCCGCTTTGTGCGTTTCGCTTTTAGGTACGGTACCGTTGATCATTGCCGACGAACGTCGTGGCAAACCATGGGTGTTTAGCGGCGCACTGTTGCTGCTGTTGGCCGGTATGTTGCTGATCATTTTCCTGCCGCCGTCGGCGCTGGTTGTTGCCAGCGCACTAGCATTATTTTTTGCTGGATTTAATTTTCTGGAAGCGGGCTTGCCGGCCAGGCTTTCGATGCTGGTGGAGCATACCGAGCGGGGCGCGGCAATGGGTCTTTTCTCGAGCGCGCAGTTTCTCGGTGCGTTTGCTGGGGGTATCATTAGTGGGCTGCTGATGACCGATGGTGCCGCTCAACACGTGTTTGTTTTTGCGGCAGTAAGCGCCGGTCTGTGGCTTGCGGCGCACGTGTTTTTCCCAGCGCGCTCATAATCCTTCAAAAGCACTAAAATTCGTACTGGTAAAAACGATTTATGGCACTACAATAGGTGCCCCTCTAAACAGGTCAGTCTGTCAAGAGGTCAATAATATCAATTAGTTACAGGGGACCGCCGAATGGCCCGTGGAATAAATAAAGTAATTATCGTAGGGAACCTGGGCCAAGACCCGGATACCCGTTACATGCCTAGCGGCTCTGCAGTGACCAATATGACGGTTGCGACCAACGAATCCTGGAAGGACAAGCAGACGGGTGAGCAAAAGGATCGAACAGAATGGCACAAGGTTGCGATGTTCGGCCGGTTGGCGGAAATTTCTGCCGAGTATCTGCGTAAGGGATCTCAGGTTTATATAGAAGGTAAACTGCGTACTCGAAAGTGGCAGGACAAAGATGGTCACGACCGCTACACAACCGAAGTCATCGCTGACGAGATGCAGATGCTCGGCGGACGCGGTGGTAGCGGTGGAGGTGCGCCAGCACGCAATGACGGTCCACCGCCGAGCCCGCCACCGCAGGGTTCGAGCGACGATTTTGATGACGACATACCGTTCTAGTTGCGCTGCGCCCACCCAATGTAACGGTGTGGACTAAAGACCTATGGATAACAAGCTCTACATAAAAACGTTTGGCTGCCAAATGAACGAGTACGACTCGCAAAAGATGGCGGACGTTTTGCGCGCGTCGCACGGCTATGAATTGACGGACCAACCTGGCGATGCCGATCTGCTACTGGTCAATACTTGCTCCATTCGCGAAAAGGCTCAGGAGAAAGTGTTTTCCGAACTTGGTCGTTGGCGTCAGTGGAAAAGCAAGAAGCCGGGTGTGATGATCGGCGTGGGTGGCTGTGTCGCGAGCCAGGAAGGCGTCGGCATCAGTAAAAGGGCGCCCTATGTTGATATGGTTTTCGGTCCACAGACTCTACATCGTTTGCCAGAGATGGTGGATGAAGTGCGTGCCAAAGGCCTGCCCGTCGTTGATATCTCGTTCCCGGAGATCGAAAAATTCGATCGCCTGCCGGAGCCGAGAGCGGACGGCCCAACAGCATTTGTGTCGATCATGGAAGGCTGCAGCAAATATTGCACGTTTTGCGTGGTGCCTTACACGCGCGGTGAGGAAATAAGCCGCCCGTTGGACGACGTCATTGCCGAAATTGTGCGACTCGCTCAGCAGGGCGTGCGGGAAATTAATTTGTTGGGCCAAAACGTGAATGCGTACTTGGGTCCGATGCATGACGGGCAAATCGCCGATCTGGCGACGCTGATTTACTATGTAGCCGCGGTCGACGGTGTAGAACGGATCCGCTTCACCACATCGCATCCGATGGAGTTCACTGACAGCCTCATTCAAGCGTATGCGGAAGTTCCGCAATTGGCTAATTACCTTCACTTGCCGGTGCAAAATGGTTCTGATCGGATACTCGCAAGAATGAAACGCGGCCACACGGCGCTGGAGTACAAGCAAAAAATTCGCAAGTTGCGTGTGGTTCGACCGGATATTTCACTTTCGTCGGATTTTATTGTCGGCTTTCCCGGCGAAACCGATAGCGATTTTGATGCCACTATGAAACTCATTGCGGATGTCGGATTCGACCAATCTTTCAGTTTCGTCTATAGCGCGCGGCCCGGCACGCCTGCCGCCTCATTTGCCGACGACACGCCAATGGATGTGAAAAAGCGGCGCCTGGCGATTCTGCAGGCGCGTATCAGCCAACAAGCTATGGCGATTAGCGAGGCGATGGTCGGTAGTCGCCAACAAGTACTGGTAGAAAAAACCTCAAAAAAATCTGCTCGGCAGGTCTCCGGTCGAACAGAGAATATGCGCTGGGTAAATTTTGATGGAGATGCTTCGCTAATTGGCCAGTTTGTCGAGGTCGAAATAACGGAAGCGTTGCCGAACTCATTGCGCGGCCGAATCGCTCGCAACTCGTCAAATATCGATGTAGTCTTGTCAATGTAGCCCTAGCGCACAAGGTTTAACGCCAAATTAGAGAGGTTCGACTACCCACCCTTGAACGCCGTAGAAATATCCCAGGATATCGTCCTGGAGCCCGCCGATAACAGCCGTCTCGCCAACCTGTGCGGACAGTTCGACGAACACTTGCGACAAATTGAACGCCGACTGAATATTCAGATTGCCAGCCGCGGCAACCAGTTTCGTGTAACTGGAATGCCGGGCGCTGCGCAAATTGGCAGCAATGTCCTACGCTCGTTATTTAGGCTTGCTGGCCGTGAGAGCCTTGATCCTGAGCGAGTGCACATCGCGCTGCAAGAATCTGTGATGGACGAAGCTGACGCTCGGGACGAGGCTGCCGCAGCGGCCACCGACGAGGAGTTGGTCGAAATCCAAACGCGACGAAAGTTGGTGCGTCCGCGTGGCAGCAATCAACGCTTGTATTTGAAGAGTATTCGCGAGCACGATCTGTCTTTTGGTATTGGGCCGGCGGGAACGGGTAAAACCTACCTGGCAGTGGCTAGCGCGATTGATGCGCTCGAATCGGAGCAGGTTAGACGTATTGTCTTGGTCCGGCCAGCTGTCGAGGCTGGCGAAAGGCTAGGCTTTTTACCTGGCGATTTGTCGCAAAAAGTGGATCCCTATCTACGTCCCATGTACGACGCGCTTTACGACATGTTGGGGGCGGAGCAAGTTGCCAAACTAATCGAGCGAAATGTCATCGAGGTTGCGCCGCTGGCGTTCATGCGTGGCCGATCGCTAAACGATTCATTCGTGATTCTTGATGAGGCACAAAATACCAGTGTTGCGCAGATGAAAATGTTTCTTACCCGAATTGGCTTCGGTTCGCGGGCGGTAGTCACCGGCGACATAACGCAAATTGACTTGCCCTCTGGGCAACAGTCGGGCCTAAAGAATGCAATTCAAATTTTGTCTAATGTTCGTGGAATATCGTTCACTTATTTTCAACCCAAAGACGTCGTTCGGCACGAACTTGTGCAACGAATTGTCGAGGCCTACGAAGCTGATGGGAAAGACGATAGTTAGTTATCCTGCACGCAATTTGCGCGGCAACGCATGACTATGGGCCAATGAATCTTAATATTGATTTGGAAAACGTTAGCGGATTACATGGAATTCCGAATGTCGACGATGTTCAGCACTGGGTCATGCATACGCTGCAAGCAGCCGGTGAGTTCGGCCTAGACGACGTCGAACTCGCCGTAAGATTTGTCGATGATCGTGAAAGCCGGGCGCTAAATAATCAATACCGCGGCATCGATAAGCCGACCAACGTATTGAGTTTTCCGGCGGAGCGGCCTGCAGGTTTGCCTGAATTCGAGTCGCAACCGCTTGGCGACATCGTGTGTTGCGTGCAGGTTATTGAACGAGAAGCGAAAGAACAGAGAAAATCGGTGTACGACCATTGGGCTCACATGATCGTACACGGCACATTACATTTGCTTGGCTATGATCACGAGTACGCTAGCGATGCAGAAGCGATGGAATTATTAGAATTGAGAGCGCTACAATCATTTAATATTAACAACCCCTATGCGGAACAAAATACGCTTTCGAGCAACCAAAGGTCTTGACGATAGGGCATATAGGAACATGACAGAACTCGCAAATGAACGATAAACCTCCAAGTACCTCCGGCTCCGGGCAGACCGGCGTATTCAAACGCGTCGTGCGCGCCATCAAAGGCGAACCCTGGAGCCGCGAAGAAATACAGGACCTGCTGCAACAAGCAGAAAGCGTCTTTGATCCGCAGGAACAAGACATGCTGACCGGTGTGCTTGAAGTGGCTGAGACGCAGGTGCGCGAAGTCATGATTCCACGTTCTCAAATGGTCGTCATTGAATCCGACCAAAGCGTTGAAGCGATGCTAAAGGTTATCGTTGAGTCGGGTCACTCAAGATTCCCCGTTATCGGCGAAGACCGGGACGAAGTGCTCGGCATTCTGCTTGCAAAGGATTTGCTGCGACATTTCGGTGACGCAAACGGCAACGAGTTGCAAATCAAAAAATTCTTGCGGCCCGCCGCGGTCATTCCGGAGTCCAAACGCCTGAATACACTGCTGAAGGAGTTTCGAGATTCGCACAATCACATGGCAATTGTCGTCGACGAGTATGGTGGCGTAGCAGGCTTATTGACCATTGAGGATGTTCTGGAAGAGATAGTCGGCGAGATCGACGATGAACACGATCAAGAAGAAGACGCCTTTATTCGCATGGAAGCGGATCGCGACGGTAAAGAAACTTACGCGGTACGTGCACTAACTCGAATTGACGACTTCAATGACCATTTCGATTGCGAATTTCAGGACGATGACTATGACACCATCGGCGGTTTGGTCATGCATGAACTTGGCCGGTTGCCGCGGCGCGGCGAGCGTGTGAATTTTGAGGGCTTCGACTTCAGCGTTACCAAGGCAGATCGACGCAGAATTGACACACTATTGGTACAGCGGGATTCCACCGAACCGTCTGAATGATCAGCCAGCGCCGCACCCGTGTTGATTGAGCATAAGCGGCTGGCAGTGATTCTGGAGCGGCGTCCGCGCGCCGCAGGCGTGGTTTTTTTTCTCCTGGGGTGCGCAACGACACTGTCCTTCGCGCCCGTAGCGTGGTTCTGGCTAACACCCATCGTGTTAATGCCAGTGTTGTTGTCCTGGCTGACCATGTCGCCTCGCACAGCTATCTGGCAGGGCCTCTGGTATGGCGCAGGTCTTTTCTTGACAGGTACCTATTGGCTGTACCATTCAGTATTTGTCATTGGCAAAGCACCACTCCCCGTTGCCCTGTTGGTAATGGTTTGCCTAGTCATATTGATGAGTCTCTACTATGGGGTGGGGGCGTGGACGGCAACAAAACTGGTCGCTCGCCAGCCATATCGATTGCTGTATGTTGCGCCGGCAGTTTGGGTGTCGGCAGAGTGGTTTCGCGGGTGGCTGCTTAGCGGCTTTCCCTGGATGACCTTGGGTTACGCTCAGATAGATTCACCGCTTTCGGGTTTTGCGCCGATTTTCGGTGTGTACGGCGTGTCGTTGGCGTTGTTGGTAAGCGTAGCGGCGATGTTCGTCGCGTTGCTGCGAGATACGCAAAAAAGGCTATTGTTAGTATCTATAGCGTTCGCGCCGTGGATAGTGGGTGCCTTGCTGTTGCAGCTTAGTTGGAGCCATGAGGCAGGCACGCCATTGCTTACGACTATCGTGCAGGGCGGGGTGCCGCAAGATCAGAAATGGCTGGCGCAGCAACGAGTTGAAACATTGCAACTCTATCGTTCTTCGTTATCGGCAAACTCCGAGAGCGACCTTATCGTCTGGCCAGAAGTCGCGTTGCCAGCGGTGATTGACCAAGTCGAAGGTTATCTGCAGCAAATAGAATCTACGGTAAGCGCGCGACAACAAACGCTACTATTGGGCATCCTGGAACGCGGCTCGGGCGAATTTGAAATTTTCAATAGCGTGCTGAAACTTGGCGGCAACGGTCGCCAAGTCTATCGAAAGCAACACTTGGTTCCTTTTGGCGAGTACTTCCCAGTACCCGATTTTGTTCGCTCTTGGATGCGCATGCTGAGCTTGCCGAATTCAGATCTACAAGCGGGAAAGGCTCGACAAGCGCCATTGATAACGACGCAAGGCACGAAGCTTGCAATTGCTATCTGCTACGAGGATGCCTTCGCCGCGCTACAGCTACACGCTTTGCCAGATGCCGGGATTCTTATCAATGTGAGCAACGATGCCTGGTTCGGAGATTCCATAGCGCCACACCAGCATTTGGAAATAGCGCGCATGCGTGCTTTAGAGGTTAGTAGGCCCGTGGTCCGCTCTACAAACGACGGCATCAGTGCGTTCATCGGGCCAACCGGCGAAATCTTAGAATCAGGCCCACAATTCGAATTCGTGAGTATGACGCGAAATGTCACGCCGCAAGGCGGTCTTACGCCGTTCGCTCGCTTTGGCAACTGGCCGGTAATTTCGTTCTGTTTGTTGCTCCTGATCACCCATGCGTGGCGCACTCGGCAGACCTAAATTGCGTCCAGCCAGGCGATCTGGCAGAGAATTTGTGTTCTGCATCGGTCGATGCATGAGTTAAGCTAGCGTGCTTTATGGCGCAGTAATGACGGAATAGAAGTACCTGATGGACGAAAAATATAACCCTGAGTCAATTGAACGTAAGGCTCGGCAATTCTGGGATGACAATCACATCTTCGAAGTTGACGAGGATCCCGAAAAAGACAAATTCTACTGTCTGACCATGTTTCCCTATCCCAGTGGCAAGCTGCATATGGGACATGTTCGTGTATTTACAATTAACGACGTCATTGCGCGCTATCAACGCATGCGGGGTAAGCATGTGCTGCAACCGATGGGCTGGGATGCATTCGGCATGCCGGCGGAAAATGCTGCTATCCAACGCGGTGTGCCACCGGCGGAGTGGACCTACAAAAACATTGCTGAAATGCGTCTGCAATTGAAGCGGCTTGGCTTTGGCTATGACTGGACGCGCGAGGTAACGACCTGTAAACCAGAATATTATCGTTGGGAACAATGGTTGTTTACGCGTCTATTCGAAAAGGGCCTGGTTTACCGAAAAAATGCGATCGTTAATTGGGACCCAGTCGATCAAACGGTATTGGCTAACGAGCAGGTTATTGACGGTCGCGGCTGGCGTTCCGACGCGTTGGTCGAACGGCGTGAAATTCCTCAGTGGTTTATGAAAATCACATCGTATGCGGACGAATTACTGGAGCAGTTGGATGCGCTGCCAGGATGGCCGGATTCTGTAAAAACCATGCAGAGGAATTGGATTGGTCGCTCCGAAGGCGTCGAATTGTCATTCGACGTCAAAGATCATGATCAACCGCTGAGTGTTTTCACCACGCGGCCAGACACGTTGATGGGCGTAACTTACATGGCGGTCGCTGCCGAACACCCGTTGGCAAAAAAGGCTGCGCAGCAGAGCCCGGAGATTGCAGAATTTATTGAGGCGTGCAAAAAAACCGACGCCCAAGAGGCTACCCTTGAAACTATGGAGAAAAAGGGTATGGCATTGGGCATTTCGGCCGTCCACCCCATATCCGGCGACGATGTACCGTTGTGGGTGGCAAATTTTGTGCTAATGACTTATGGCACAGGTGCGGTGATGGCGGTGCCGGGGCATGATCAGCGGGACCACGAATTTGCCAAGAAGTACGGTCTGCCAATTCGACAGGTCGTTAGACCCGCTGACGGTAGCGAGATCGATATTGATGAATCGGCGTTCGTTGAACACGGTGTTCTTGTAAATTCTGCAGCATTCGATGATCTAAATTTTGAGCAGGCATTTGACGCCATCGCAGAGCACTTTGAGGCCTCAGGGCGCGGGCGTCGGCGCGTGAACTATCGCCTTAGAGATTGGGGTGTTTCACGTCAACGGTATTGGGGAACGCCAATTCCCATAGTGTATTGCGATGATTGTGAGGCTGTCGCAGTTCCAGAAAATCAGTTGCCAGTAGTATTGCCGGAAAATGTATCCGTAACGGGTGCAGGATCGCCGCTAAAACAGATGCCAGAGTTTTACGAAACGGATTGTCCACAGTGCGGCAAGCCTGCAAAACGTGAAACTGACACATTCGATACGTTTGTTGAGTCATCCTGGTATTTTTCGCGTTATGCCTGCCCGGATAGCGATACGGCAATGTTGGATGAACGCGAAGCCTATTGGCTGCCGGTCGACCAATATACAGGCGGCGTCGAGCACGCGATATTACATTTGTTGTATGCGAGATTCTTCCAAAAGTTGATGCGTGACGAAGGACTGTCATCTGCGAACGAGCCATTCACCAATTTGCTGACGCAAGGCATGGTGCTCAAGGATGGCGCAAAAATGTCCAAGGCCAAGGGCAACACCGTAGATCCACAGGCATTGATCGAAAGATATGGCGCGGACACGGTGAGGTTATTCATGATGTTCGCGGCGCCGCCAGAGCAGGCACTTGAGTGGTCCGACGATGGTGTACAAGGTGCCTTCAGGTTCCTAAAACGGTTCTGGGTCGCTGTGCAAGAATACGCGAGCAACGGCGTGATTCATAACCTCAATACTGGCGCTTTGGACGACGGTCAAAAGCAACTACGACGCAAAACTCATCAGACGATCAGTAAAGTCAGCGACGATGTAGGGCGGCGATACACATTTAACACTGCTGTGGCCGCATCGATGGAGCTA
Source organism: Woeseia sp. (assembly GCA_021773015.1). Classification (GTDB taxonomy): domain Bacteria; phylum Pseudomonadota; class Gammaproteobacteria; order Steroidobacterales; family Woeseiaceae; genus OFTM247. Next base: position 444,557 of record JAJFKW010000004.1, on the reverse strand, counting down.
CTCAATGCTGTCAATCGCTTCGAAGACGCCAGTGATCAAGGTCAAGCTGTTGTTGGTGAGGCATTGCAGGCCGTCGTGTTGTTGCTATCGCCGATAGTGCCACACATTTGTCAGGAGCTCTGGCGAGTTCTCGGCCATGACAGTGCACTGGTATTCGAAAAATGGCCAAGTGTTGACGAGAGTGCCCTTGTGAAATCAACCGTGGAATTGGTTGTACAGGTAAACGGCAAGTTACGCGGTCGGATTGCGGTGGAAGCCGATGCGGACAACGATGAAATTGCGGAATTAGCCTTAGCCGACGAGAACGTGCAAAAATTCATCGCTGGACAGGCAATTCGCAAAACAATTGTTGTCCCAGGTCGTTTGGTCAATATAGTTGTTTGAACAAATAATTGTTTGAATAAAAAGGGCAGCGAGACATTGGCAAAGCAACAATATAGATCAGTAACTAATTCGCTAGGTGTTGTGTTCCTGTTGGTAACGGTAGCTGCGTGCGGTTTTCAAATTCGTGGTGCGGCCGACGTCCCGCTCGCCATGCAAAAGACTTACTTGGCTGCCGATGATCGTCACAGCCCGTTCTATCAGCGTCTTCGAGATCAGTTTCAGATTGTTGGTGTCGACTTGGTCGAATCTCCAACTGATGCTACTGCGGTGTTTTCGATATTGAGTGACGAAACAGATCAGCGGGTGCTCGCGGTTTCGGCTCGCAACGTGCCGCGAGAGTACGAGGTCTACTATATTGTTAGTTACTCGCTACAAAGCGGTCAAGTGATGTTGATGGAACCACGTACTCAAACCCAGGTTCGTGACTACACATGGGATGAGACTGAAGTGCTCGGGAAGTCACGGGAAGAGCAATTGCTGCGCGATGCCATCGTCGAGGATCTTGTTAGGGTAGTGATGATTCAGTTGACGGCGCTGTAAGCGAGATTATTTTTTTGGCAACCGGGCCGACCGATCAAGGCGATGTTTTGCGTATGCAAGATTTGCCAGCAGACGCCGTTGTTGCGCTATTGCTTCAATACGGACTTAGCATTCTTTGGTTACAGGATGGTGCTGAAATCAACGGCAGTTATTGGGGCGCACCAGAAGCGGGAATTGTCGGCACCACAGTGTTTGTGCGACAAGACACGCCGGTCCATTCATTCCTGCATGAGACTTGCCACATAATATGTATGTCCGAAAGTATGCGTAGAAATCTTCACGGAAACGCCGGAAGTGACGATGTGGAAGAGGCGGCAGTCTGTTATCTACAGATTTTGCTCGCGGAATTCTTGCAAGGTGCGAGTAGTTCGCGCGTCATTCGGGACATGGATGCCTGGAGCTACAGCTTTCGATTAGGAAACACTACGCGTTGGTTTAAAGAAGATGCGGACGATGCTAGAGAGTGGCTAATCGATTTTGCGATTATCGATCACGATTCAAGGCCAACTTTTGCGCTAAGAACGTGAGTCAGCGGACCAAATCAGTCGTAAATATCGCCAACAAATAGCAAATTCCATTACAAATTTGCTCCAGCTACTGGCAGTGTCGGTGTCTCGTGAATTATAGTAATCGACCGTTCGATGCGGACCTTACGGCATGGCACTGATTCGTTACGCCTTATATTTTTTGGGATTTGCATTGCTAACCTGGATGCTGACTCAAATTGAAATTGCCGCGCCCGGCTCACTCAAGCTCCACGTGTTCGTCAATGCAAGCGATACCTTGGGTACCAGCGAATATTCAGTCATTGAATGGACTCAGGTAGCGATTCTCGCGGTGTGTGCCGCGCTTTTTACGTGGGTGACCGTCAATTGCTATTCGCAGCGACCGATCTCTATTCTGTTTGGTGGCCTGGCAGGCATATTTGCCGTGCGAGAATTAGACTATTTTCTGGACAACAACATCGCCGACAATGTATGGCAAGTTATTGTGGCGATCGCAGCCGCATTATTGATCGCTTACATTTACCGTCATTGGCGACGCTTTAAGATTGCTTGGCTTAGAACCTGGCCATCACCGGGCATTGCATTGCTGTTTGCCGGTTGTTTAGTGTTATTCACGTTTGCGAGGATGATTGGTCACGAGCCGCTTTGGGAAGCGCTGCTCGGTGACCAATATCAGAGAGTCGTGACGCTGGCCACCGAAGAGTTGATTGAATTGGTTGGCTACTACTTATGGCTTGCAGGCACTATCGAATACACCTATCAGGCGCGTGCACTGGCATTCAAAGAACCGCAACCAGCGGTCGCAAAACAACGCCAGGGACGTCGCCCGAAATCTGCTGGGCGATATTGAAAAAGACCGGCACCGCTCTAATCGCTTAGTATCCAAACGACGTTACAATACCGTTGGGTTTGGAGCGTCGCCGTATACCATTTTCGGATCAAACACCTTTTCGGTGTCCGTAAATTCGAGCGCGATGGCGGCATTCTCTTGCTTCGACGTGAATTCATTGGCCACCGGTACGCGACGGTAAAAACACGAACGATATCCAACGTGACAACTGGCACCACCGCTGACTTCAACTTTTAGCCAGACGCAGTCCTGATCATCGTCGATGAGTAATTCCGAGACTTTCTGAGTTAGGCCGCTGGTGGCCCCTTTATGCCAAAGAACTTGGCGGCTGCGGCTGAAATAGTGCGCTTCTCCACTGGTTACGGTTTTGCTCAGCGCCTCTTTATTCATATAGCCTTGCATCAGCAATTCTCCGGACGACGCATCTGTTGTGACTACGGTGATGAGTCCACTTTCGTCAAATTTCGGAGCAAGATCGATACCTTCCTCCACCTGCTCAATGTTTTTTCGTGCCTGAAATCGCACCGTCTGATTTGACATAGGGTTCCCGAAATTGAGGTTTTGCCGATCACTTTGGCGGCCGATTATATGTCAGTTGCGCAGATCGCGGCGACATATTGTTATGATTACGTGTTGCTAAACAATTGACTTTCGATAGGGAGGCTTCGCGCCGCGGCGCTCGCCAACAATGACGATTTATCTTCACGATACTCTGCAGCGCCGTAAGGTGGTTTTTGAGCCATTACAGGCCGGCCGGGTCACAATGTATCTATGTGGCCCGACCGTCTACAACTATGCCCACATCGGCAATGCGCGGCCTGCCGTTGTTTTCGATGTATTGGCAGGTTTGCTGCGACGGCGTTATGAGGTGATCTTTGCGCGCAATATTACCGACGTCGACGATAAGATAAACGCGGCGTCTGTCGAAACCGGTAAGCCCATTGATGAAATCACGGCTCGTTTCATCAAAGCGTACAACGACGACATGGGTGCGCTCGGTGTGTTGCCGCCAGATATTCAGCCGCGGGCAACCGAACACATCGCCGAAATGATCGAGATGATCGAAAAGCTAGTCGCCGATGGTTTTGCCTACGCCGCCGACGGCCACGTGCTCTTCGATGTCGCAGCATTCGACCGCTATGGCCAATTATCCAAACGCGATGTGCGTGAATTAATTGCTGGTGCGCGCGTGGAGGTCGCACCCTACAAGCGTGCACCACAAGATTTTGTATTGTGGAAGCCGTCTACGCCGGAACTTCCTGGATGGACGTCGCCGTGGGGCAGGGGCCGGCCAGGCTGGCATATTGAATGCTCCGCGATGTCTGAAAAACATCTTGGCCGGACGATCGATATTCACGCTGGTGGTCAGGACCTGGTGTTTCCTCACCATGAAAACGAATTGGCACAGAGTACATGTGCCCACGGTGGCGAAGTATTCGCGCGCCACTGGCTCCACAATGGCTTTCTCAGCATGGATAGCACGAAAATGTCAAAGTCGTTGGGCAATGTATTGCTGGTGCACGATTTGGTTAAGACGATTCCCGGGGAAGTCATTCGTCTTGCGCTCCTTAGCGCGCATTATCGGCAACCGTTGGACTGGTCTGATGATCTCCTTGAGTCTTCGCGCAAGATGTTGGACCGTATATATGGCGCGCTGCGCAATATTCAGCTTGTTGCGGATGTACGTGAATCTGCTGAACCCGCGAGCGCGGTGCTAGCGGCACTGGAGGATGATCTCAATACACCCAAAGCGCTATCGGAGCTGTTCAACCTGGTGCGTCAACTGAACAAAACGGACGAGACTGGCCAACGAATGGCACATGCTGCAACCTTGCTCGCCTCCGCAGCTTTGATGGGCATTGCACAAGGAGATGCGGAGGTTTGGTTTAGCGGCAATACTGGCAGCGATTTGTCAGCAGACAATATTCGGCGATTGATTGACGAACGCAATGCAGCGCGAGCGGCGAAAGATTTTGCTATAGCGGATGCCAAGCGCGATGAACTGCAATCTGCCGGAATCATAATCGAAGACGGTCCCAGCGGGACAACCTGGCGACGCGCTAATTAGTGACGGAATAAAGTGAACGAAATCGAACAAGCCCAACAAGAATTGGTAGAAGAATTCCAGTTTTTTGATAATTGGATGGACCGCTATCAATACATCATTGATCTTGGACGCCAGCTGCCGAAATTTGATGAGAGCGATCGGGTTGATGCGAATAAGATTCGTGGCTGCCAGTCGCAGGTTTGGTTTACGGCTGAGCATTGCGGTGATCGAATTCGATTTCAGGCAATTAGTGATGCTGCAATTGTTTCCGGACTCATCGCGCTACTAATGAGAGTCTATTCTAATCGTAAGCCGGCAGAAATTTTATCGACAACGCCAAATTTTGTTTCAGCGTTGCAGCTCGAGCAACATTTGAGCGCGACTCGATCCAATGGGTTATCCGCCATGTTGAAGGCAATTTCCGAACATGCAAGAGCAGCTGTGGAGGCGGCGTGACAGAAGGCGCGCACCGGACGCTAAGTCAATGGCTGGCGACGCCACTTTTGGGTCTGATATGGATCTACCAGACAGCGATCTCGCCCTTTCTTGGATTGAATTGCCGCTTCGAACCGAGTTGTTCGGCGTATGCCAGGGAGGCATTGCAGAATTATGGGTTACTGCGCGGCAGCTGGTACGCAGCAAGGCGCATTGGCCGTTGTCACCCTTGGGGAGGCAGCGGCTACGACCCAGTCCCGGCGCCAAAACAGGATGATTAAGCCAGCTGATTGGTTACGGGAACTTGCTTTCCCGTTGATAAATGTGGGCGTCGCGCTGTCGATGATTATCACCTGGCTACTATTGACGCTTGCGCTAGCTTTCGGGTTATTTGGACTCGGCATTCTCATTGTCTCAATAACACCATTGACAAGATACTTGATGGCCATTACGCAAGAACGAGCTGCTGGCCATGACGCGCCGGTTTTCGACGCTGAGCATATGGGGTTCGTCGGCAATTTCTGGACGATGTTTCCATTGGTGCTGGTTGCAATAGGCACCTGGTCTACCATTCTGGTGCAGCAGAAGTTTGGACCCGGTACGGCGCAAGCGACGGCTTTGGTATTCTCTCTTGTATTCCCTGCTTGTGTCGGTGTACTCGCCATCACGCGATCGACGCTGCAGAGTATTAATCCGATTGCGCTGTACCATTTCATCCGAAAAACGCTTGCCAATTACATAGTGATGATTCTGCTAATTGGATTGCTGCAATGGGCATACATCGAACTTGCCGGCGCCGGTGTATCGGACGGACCGTTGCGACTATTTGGGCTTTACCAATTATATGTCGCCTACAGCGTTGTAGGCGCGATCACATTTGCGAGCCGCTTGAAGGACGATGTCAGTATTCCGTTGCCAGCGGCCCCAACTGAGGACGAGTCAAATATCGTTGAAATCAAAGAACGTGAAAACGCGGCGACTCACGCGTATGGATTCGCAACACGTGGTAACCGCGAAGGCGCGTTGCAGCACATCCGCCAGTTCATCGACGACCACGGCCGTAGCGATGAAATTCAGGATTGGTTTTTTAACGAGATGCTGAAGTGGGATAAAGCGGGGAATAGCAACGATGCCGCGCTGTTTTTTGCGCAAGATTTTCTGCACCAACTGCTGCTTGAAGAAAAGGATCTCAAAGCGATGAAGCTCTTATCGCGCTGCCTTTATGAGAATCCGCAATTTCGACCCGCTAGCAGCGATCGTCCGTTGGTTGAGGAATTAGTGTCCCGACATAGTCGTGTGGACCTTGCGGAATTGCTACGTTAGTCGGCCCTAAATAACATCAGAGAAATTGAAAAATAATGAAAAGCTTGGGTTTGGGACAAAATATTTTCCAGCTCAAGAATCGAATAGCAGGAAAAACTGACAATAGTTGACGGCGTTTTTCCTACGTCATTTTTGAAAAACGGCATTTTTGCCTACAAGCGAGACGAGTGAGAAGCCGACGCTGAGTTTACAGTCGGGTAATTGAGCATCGGAAGGCGCAGCGCAACGACGCCTGCGAACAATAAGGACTTTTTCAAGGACAACTACGTTAGTCTTTCGCCGGACTTGAGCTTTGACTAGGCCGGACAAAGCGTGGGCTGCCTAGATCGTGGCTTTGGCCTCTGCACCAACAGCGATACGATGTCTACGCGCAATACGGCTATTGCGGAAGTGGGTTGCCGCAAGAACCAAAGAACCGGTCAACGTCGCCAGACGATCCGCCACAGTACCAATCTCCGCATGTGCCCAGGTTGCACCAAAAATAAGGATCGCAATTCCGGCCGCACCGGCCAAAAGAATGGATGTCCGGCGGTGGCGCCGGAAACCGAAGAACAGTGCGATGCTGCTAATGGGTATGACGATAACCAGCATCTGTAAATGAAAATGTTCGTCGACAATCTGGTCGAACACCGGCAACAACAAAAGGGCAACCGGCAATGCCAGGCAGTGCAGCAGACACAGGCCTGAGAGCGCTATCGCTGCTCTATCATATAGGTCGGTTTTATTATCATTGCTTCTATACATGGTGCTATGTAGCTATGCTGTACGGCGGGTGGTGTTCGCCTGAAATAAAATGGTATAACATAACAGTTTTGAGTGCAAGCTCCTGAAAATAAAAGGGATCGCATTAGATAATGGATAAACGACTGCTATCGATATTGTGCTGCCCAGTCAGTCACAAGGGCTTATCCGTCGCCGATCGTGAGACCCTCGGTCAGGTTAATAAAGCAATTTCCGCCGGCGAATTGCAGAATCATGACGGCCATGCGCTATCCAGCGAGCTCCATGAGGCGCTGGTGACAGATGATGGCAAGACCTTGTACCCTGTGAATGACGGTATTCCGGTGCTAATGGCTGGCGAAGCAGTGACGTTGGCGCAGTTAAAATCAGCCAGCCCCTAGGGCGATTTGGAGTGTGAACGCGTGCACCTTCGCATAGCCCATGTATCATCCGATAATTCTTGATATGCCCGACTCTGTGTGAAAATTTCAGCGAATCAGTTACCGAATTCCCTCGGAAAAACCCTGTCATCTTGCTACCTGATTTCTGGCGACGAGCCTTTGCTCGTGCAGGAAGCTGTCGACGCCGTCCGCGCACGCGCGCGCTCTGACGGTTTCGCATCGCGCGAACTATTTGTGGCCGTGCCGAAGTTCGATTGGGCAGAGTTCTCGGCTAGTGCGGGCAATCTTTCTTTGTTTGCCGAGAGACGATTGCTCGAACTGCAACTTCCGACGGGTAAGCCGGGCCGTCAGGGCGGCGCGGCGATTGTTGAAATGCTTGATCGCTTGGGCGACGACTTAGTGTTACTGGTCACGACACCGAAGCTTGACAGAAATACTGCTGCATCAAAATGGGCGAAAGCGCTAGAGTCTTCGGGCACGCATGTGCAGGTTTGGCCGATTGGGCCACGCGAGCTTCCAGGCTGGATCGTCGCGCGTATGCGCAATGTGGGTCTGCGAGCGGACAGGGATGCCGTGCAAATGATTGCAGATCGGGTGGAGGGGAATCTTCTGGCCGCACAACAGGAAATTGAAAAGTTACGTCTGCTTCTGGGCGAAGGCGCAGTAACCGCCAGCGATGTCGATATGGCCGTTGCCGACAGCAGCCGCTTCGATGTATTTAAACTTGTGGACGCGGCGATTGCCGGCGACGCAAAACGTGCGGCGCGCATTTTGAGCGGTGTTCGTATGGAAGGGACCGAGCCAGTTATAGTTGTTTGGGCATTGACGCGCGAGTTGCGAACGTTGGCGGCGCTGGCTGACAGTGTGCAAAACGGAATGGACCTCGGTAGCGCAATGCAGCAGGCGCGGGTCTGGAGCAATCGGCAAAGCACCGTCCGTGCCTGTATTGGCCGTCATAGTGCCGCGAAATTGTTTAGTTTGTTGCAATTGACTCGGCAGGCCGACGCGACTGCGAAAGGGCAGAGTGCGGGCGACCCTTGGCAATTGCTGGTGGAAATCGTGCTGGCGCTTGCTTTGGGGCCAGCGCGTGCTGCGTAGTCGATATTCACGATCATGAGTAAGAGAGGCATTTGATGAATTCAATAGGTGTGTTTGGTGGCACATTCGACCCCATTCACTACGGCCATCTTCGAACCGCATTTGAATTGCTTCAGGCGCTTCGATTCGACGAAGTTCGATTCATGCCGTGCGGCGACCCACCGCATCGTGGCCAGACCTTCGCCGACGCCGAATTACGACTGCAAATGGTGCAAGTTGCGACAGCAGGGCAAGCAGGATTTGTGGTGGATGACCGTGAGCTCAAACGCCAGGGCCCATCCTACTCCGTGGACACCCTGAGCACATTGCGGGCAGATTACCCGGAACGCCCGCTTGGTTTGATTGTCGGTATGGATGCGTTTCTCGGTTTAACCCGTTGGCGGCAATGGCGTGAGATTCTTGAGCTCGCGCATGTCGTTGTGGCGCATCGACCCGGGTGGCGAGCACCAGATATGGGGCCGCTAGGCGAATTGTTGACTGAGCGTGGCACCCATCGAATTAACGATCTTCATGAATCGCTGGCGGGCAAGATAGTCATACACGATGTAACGCAACTTGAAATATCTTCCACCGACATCCGTGATCTTGTTGCCGGTGGCAGAGACCCAAGGTTTTTGACGCCCAACGCGGTTCGTGAGGTTATCAATCAGAGCGGTTGCTATGCTGGCACTGACAAGCCGCGCAAATAATCGGCAGTCCGGCGAAATGGGTACGATGCGAATTGGATTTATACAAATCAGGTATATGAATGAATAGTGACAGTCTTAGTAAGCTTGTGATTGATGTCTTGGAAGACGTAAAAGCGCTCGATATAGTGATCCTCGACGTCAGAAAACTGACATCCGTGACCGACTACATGATCGTGGCCAGCGGTACCTCGAATCGCCATGTTAAGGCGCTCGCCGATACGGTTGCCGATAAGTCACGGGAGTCAGGCCACAAACCGAGTGGAATTGAAGGCACCGACGGCAGTGAGTGGGTTCTTTTGGATCTGCAAGACGTGCTGGTGCATGTCATGTTGCCCAGAGTTCGAGAATTCTACAATTTGGAGAAGCTTTGGTCGTTGTCGCCCGTCACCGAGATCGCCGCGACAGATCACCAGTGACGCCATTGGTAACGACTCTGGTACGTCTCCGTCGAAAATTGACGGGCTGTTAGCATGCATATTCGGATGTTGGCGATCGGTGAGCGGCAGCCAAGTTGGGTCGATAGTGCGTTCGACGATTACATTGGTCGTCTACCGAGACATTGGAAGTTTAGACTCGACTGCCTGTCGGCTGCACGAAGAAACAAACGAGACGGCGTGGCGACAGCGGTTGCGGCGGAGGCCGGCAAAATCCTTGCAAGTGTCAGCACATCGGAGTGCTTTGTATTACTCGACGAGCGCGGTACCGCGGCATCTAGTCGGCAATTTGCGGCCAAACTTGACGGTTGGCTGGCGCTTGGTCGAGATCTTTGTTTCGTTATGGGCGGCGCTGACGGTGTTAGTGAAGAATGCTTTGCCAGGGCCGATTTCTGTTTGTCGTTGTCAGCGATGACGTTGCCACATGGATTGGCGAGGGTGTTTTTTGCTGAACAGCTATATCGGGCCTGGAGCATTGGCCAAAGCCATCCTTATCATCGTGACTGATTTATCAAAAAAATACGCGGGCAGGATTCATCTGGCGTCTGCGTCGCCACGACGCGTCGCATTATTGAAAGGGCTTGGACTGACATTTACAGCCGCTGGCGTGGATATTGATGAAACGCCGCGGGCCGGGGAGTCGGCAGAGACCATGGTACAAAGATTGGCGGCAGAAAAGGCACAAACTGGGGCGCGGGCGGCTAGCCCGGATTGTGTGACGATTGGGTCTGACACGACGGTCTGCATGGAGGGTCAAATACTGGGCAAGCCCACAAATGCAGATCACGCGCGCGCTATGCTGACAGCGCTTTCGGGCCGTTCCCATCAAGTTTTGACCGCGGTGTCTGTCGTAAAGAATGCGGCAATATGGCACGCGCTTTCTATCACTAGCGTGCAATTTCGCGACATCGGTCGGGACGAGGTAGCCAGCTACTGGCAAACTGGAGAGCCGCATGACAAGGCGGGAGCTTATGCGATCCAAGGTCTAGGCGGCATGTTTGTGAATTCGATATCCGGCAGTTATAGCGGTGTGATGGGTTTGCCTATTTACGAGACGTCTGAGTTGCTTGCTAAGGCAGGTATTAATGTGTTGTCGGAATTTGCCGCTGACGGGTCCAATTGCACATGACCGACGACTCTCAGCGTGAGGAAATACTGGTCAATGTGACGCCACGGGAAGTGCGTGCAGCACTGCTCGAAAATGGCATTTTGCAGGAGGTCCATATAGAACGCGCGGCAAGGCGCGGACTGACTAGCAATATTTACAAAGGCAAGGTTTCGCGCGTCCTGCCGGGAATGCAAGCAGCATTTGTGGACATAGGACTTGAGCGAACGGCGTTCTTGCATGCATCCGATATTGCCGATAGCCGTGTTAGCGACACCGCCAGCGAAACTCATCGCGATATACGTGAGCTTGTTCAAGAGGGTGCCGAAGTGCTGGTGCAGGTGGTCAAGGACCCGCTCGGGACTAAGGGTGCTCGGTTATCGACTTTCATTACGCTGCCGTCTCGTTATTTGGTGCTATTGCCGTCTGGCTCCAGCGTCGGAATTTCGTCGCGAATTGAGAATGAACAAGAGCGTGACCGGTTACGCAACTCGCTTGAGGTGCTGCTCGAAGGATCCACCGAAGCGGACGGTGTCATCGTACGGACCGCTGCTGAGGGTGCGTCTCCGGAAGCCTTGCAGGCAGATCTGACCTTTTTGCGTAAATTGTGGTCTGTTGTTCAGGTGCAGTGCAGGAACGGTAAGGTAAAAACACTAATCCATGAAGATTTGTCTCTACCGATTCGAATCATGCGAGATATGGTGACCAGCGACGTTGAGAAAATATTGGTTGATTCCGAGCAGGACTTCGAACGGATGAAGTCGTTTGCGGCAAGCTTTTTGCCGGACCTTGAGCCCAAGGTCGAGTTCTATCAAAAGCGGCGACCGATTTTTGATTTGCATGGCACCGAAGACGAGATCAAGAAATCTCTGGACCGATCGATTCCATTGAAGTCGGGCGGTTATGTCATTTTTGACCAGACTGAGGCAATGACGACTATCGACGTTAATACCGGTGCATACGTCGGTCATCGGAATCTGGAAGAAACAATTTACAAAACAAATTTGGAAGCCGCAGTGGCGATCGCGCGACAGCTTCGCTTGCGCAATCTCGGCGGCATCATCATCATCGATTTTATTGATATGGAGGTCGAAGATCATCGACTGCAGGTAATGCAAGTGTTGGAACGATCATTGGCGCGCGACCATGCGAAGCACAATATTTCACCAGTATCGCCTTTGGGCCTGGTTGAGATGACCCGCAAGCGCAGTCGCGAAAGCCTGCAACACATTTTGTGTGACGACTGCAGCAACTGTGACGGTCGTGGATTTTTGATGAATGTCGAAACGGTATGCTTCGAAATTTTTCGTGAGGTAATTCGACAGCATCGGCAATTTGAATTTGACGAGCTATTGGTGTTGGCCCACCAGGATGTCATCGAATTGCTGCTTGACGAAGAGTCGAACGGCCTTGTCGAACTCGAGCAGCAGTTGGGTAAACCGATCCGGCTGCAACCGGAATCGTTATATTTACAAGATCAATTCGACGTCGTATTGATCTGAGCGGGCATGATAGACCGATGACAATTCGCAACATCATCAGAAAGATTGCAAAAGCACTTGTCTATTTCAGTGCTGCGATTGTTATTTTGCTGGCCGTCGCGGTGGGCCTATTTCGATTGCTGTTGCCGCAACTGCCGGAATACCAGAACGAGATAAAAGCCTGGGCCAATGCAGCGATTGGTATGCAAGTCGAATTTTCGGATATGCGGGCACGGTGGCGGTTGAGCGGCCCTGAACTTTCGTTCGACCAAGCCAATCTATCCGCGAGCAGCGAATCGCCGAGTCTGCTATCTGTGGCTGAAGTGAGTGTCGGTGTCAGTTTGCTGCGGTTGCTACGGGATCGTGAATTCGTGGTCGACCGCATAGAATTTAGCGGTACCGAGATTACAATTCAGCATAGCGAAAATGACGGTTGGTTAGTTCAAGGAATTCCGGCAGATCAAATTATTAGTCGTCCAGGCATGGATTCCAATCAGAGCGAAAATGTAATCGTCGTTGCTGAAGACGTTACAGTTAATTATTTGCTGCCGGACAGCAGCGATATGTTGTCGTTTTCGATTGTCGAGCTCGAGATGACACGTAGCGACGCTCGGTCGCAACTGGACGCCGTTGTGGAGTTGCCCTTGGACATGGGACAGCGAATACGGATAGGAGCTAGTCAAACCGATCTGAACGATGCAGATGACTCGTGGCAAATATTCGTCGAGGCGAATGGCTTGAATTTGCCAGCTTGGCGGGAGTTGACAGGAGAGCAGATTGCAGTGCCCGAACTGCAAACTGGAATGCTGGATCTGAGCGGATCAGTTCGCTACTCCGCGAACGGTTTTGACCATGCAACGGCGGACTTCGTCATTAACAATTTTCAGGGTGGCGATCCCTTGGTTCGTTCTGCGGTCGATGTGCAGGGGAGAATCGAATACTCAAGAGATACCAGCGGTTGGTTGGTCGCGGCGTCAAAATTCGAATTGTCGACGGTAGAAAGTGATTGGCCACCATCGTCATTCGGTGTTCAGGTTAGTGAGGATGGCGAAGGCGAGGTGCAGGCGTTTTCCGTAACTGCGTCGTATCTTAACCTCGACGATTTTGGTTATTTCCAAGAATGGATGCCGCAGAACATTCGAGACCAATTGGCCAAATTTTCGCCCTCTGGTGTACTGCAGGATTTGCGGTTGGGCTTGCTGGACCTAACGACCGATAGTCCGCAGTACGATGTGTCTGCGGAGATGCTCGGTGCCGGCCTCGCTGCAGTAGACGACTATCCGGGATTTCGCGAATTAAGCGGCATTATAAGAATGGATAACTCGGGCGGTCGCTTGGAGTTGAATTCGTCAGGATTGATTGTTGACCTGCAATCTCAGCTACCCGAACCGATAGCGTTCGATGACGCGATCGGCACCGTAATTTGGCGGCGCAACAGCTCAGGGACGATCATTCTTTCGGACAGTATACGAATCCGCAACGCCGATCTCGACAGCGAAAGCAGCTTACAAATAAGTTTACCTATCGATGACGGCTCGCCAGTCGTTGACCTGCGAAGTGACTGGAGTCTAAACGACGTTGCCCAAGTCAAACGATATTTGCCGAGCAAAGTTGTTAAACCCCGCCTGTACCGCTGGTTGGATTTGGCTTTGGTGTCGGGAGACGTGCCTAAAGGTAGTTTTCAGCTGACCGGGCCGCTGGACAAGTTTCCGTTCGACAATGGGGAGGGTGTGTTTAAGGCGCAGGCGAGGCTCGAGAACACAACATTGCGCTACAACGCGCAATGGCCTGATGTACGCAACATGACTTTAGATGTCTTTGTTGATGGTGCGCGCTTGTATTCCAACAGGAATACTTCTGGCAATGCAGGAAATAGTGTCGTAAACGCGAAAATCGAAATTGCGGATTTGCGCAAGCCGATACTGACCATTGATGCGTTTGCAACGGGCAGCCTACTGACAATTCAGGATTTTGTCCGCGGTAGCCCCATTGCGAACGTTTTTGGTGAACATCTTGACTTGATTACCGTGAGTGGAGATGCATCGTTCAATCTGGAAATGACTTTTCCGATAGCGGAGCCAGACCAGTACGACTTTGTCACCAGAATTCAGACCAACGGCGGGACACTGACGATGGACGGTTTTACGCCCGCGCTCACGGAGCTTAACGGCATCGTTGAGGTGTCACGCGATGAAATCAATTCGGAGTCGCTGTTCGCTACCTTCCTGGGCGAGCAAATTAACATCGATTTGCACACTGCCGGAGACGCATTGCCCGGTTACAACGTCGTCGCGGATGCGCAGGGAACCATCACCAGTGATGCGCTGATCGCGGAGTTGGCCCCTGCGTTACAGGGTATTCTAGGCGGTAGCAGTCAATACAACGCGAGTTTGCAGTTTCCGAGGTCTGGCGAAGCTGAGCCCGCGACACTGCAATTGATTGTTAATTCCAATCTCGAAGGTATGTATATCAGTTTGCCAACGCCGCTGTTGAAAACGGCGGAGACCATACAGCCACTGTTGTTGGAATTGCAGTTTCCAGAAGTTGGTCGAGTTGACGGCATAGGCAAACTTGGCGACCAATTCGCTTGGTCCGCATCGATTCTCAAAGATCTCGACTTGGGTTGGGATTTCGATCGTGGAACATTAGCAATCGGCGGTAACGAGCCCTCGATACCAGAGACCCGCGGCCTACACATTATCGGGGCAATCGATGAAATTCGTTTCGAAGACTGGCTAGCCCTTTCACGCGGGCAATCTGAAAAAAGCGGTGTTGTTGATCGAATACGGTCTATTGACGTGAGTATCGGGAGCCTCAGTATCATAGGCCAGGACCTTGTAGATCACGACGTCGTCGTGCATCGCAGCGCAGAAGATTGGTTGGTTAGCATAAGCGGTGCGCTGATCAGCGGCTCGCTGACGGTGCCGTACGATTTTTCGAGTGGGCGCACGTTGATTGCCGATATGGAAACACTGTTGCTCCCTGGCAGTTCGGAGCCAAACCTCGATGTCGATTCCGAGGCAACATTTGCGGATCCGCGAAAAGCGCCCGCAATATCCGTGCGCGCGGAAGAGTTCTCGCTGGGCGAACGAGCGTTAGGGACGTTAACAGCGGAATTTGAAACAACGGAGACCGGGTTGCGCTCGACATTACTTGCCACTGCGGACCCGACATTCACCGTCGTGGGTTCTGCAAGCTGGTTGGCCGATTCTTCGTCAGAGACGGGGCAACGCACACACTTGGATGTGTCACTGGTCAGTAAGGACATACGTAAAACCATGTCACGACTAAAATATGAGCCGGGAATCAAAGGCGATGATCTGCAAATTGATCTAGACTTGGTCTGGCCAGGCGGTCCTCGCGAGGATTTCCTGGCGGCCGCTGACGGCGAGATTGCATTGCGACTCGGCAAGGGTCAACTCGATGACGTCAAACCCGGTGCGGGCCGAGTATTTGGATTGATGAGTGTGGTTGCTCTGCCGCGGCGTTTGTCACTCGATTTTCGTGACGTGTTCGACAAAGGCCTTGGTTTCGACCAAATCTCTGGCAGTTTCCGTATTGAAAACGGACAAGCCTACACCTGTGACCTGTCTCTGGAGGGGCCCGCTGCGGACATCGGTATTGTCGGTCGTGCGGGGCTTACAACTCGTGACTACGAGCAAACGGCGGTAGTAAGCGCAAATGTTGGCAATACACTGCCGATTGTGGGCGGTCTGGTCGCTGGCCCACAAGTGGCCGCCGCATTGCTGATTTTTTCGCAGATTTTTAAAAAGCCGCTACAGGGCGTTGGACAAGTTTACTATGGAATTGACGGATCCTGGGATGACCCATCGATTGATACCGTTAAATTTGATCGGTTTGACCAAAATAGCCTTTCTGCGGGCTGCATCGAACCGGGTGAATAACCGGCGATGCCGAAATTGCTGGCAAATTGCGTTGCTGACGGGCAACATCGTCGCCGAATTCGACATATAACATAGGCCACCCACGTTGACACAGCACACTAGCTCCGATCGCTCGATTGAAAACGTAATGGCGGAGGTCCTGGCACCGGCCGGCCTCGAGGAACGTCATCTCAATAGTGCACTGGGCTCGATCAATCTTCGTGACGTCGATGCGGCCGATTTGTATTTTCAGGTCAGCCGACAGGAGAGTTGGTCTGTTGAGGACGGAAAGTTAAAGGAGGGTAGCTTTAGCCTGGATCAAGGCGTCGGTGTCAGAGCGGTCAGTGGCGAGAAAACCGGATTCGCGTATTCAGACGAATTGCTCCTGCCGTCGCTCGAGCGCGCCGCCTCAGCGGCCCGTGCAATTTCTCGTCAGGGAGACGCACAAGCGGTAAAAATAGCAGCGACAACGCAAGTTAAACCGTTGTACGCCGCTGTTGATCCAACGACCAGCATATCCGATGCGGAAAAAACAGCATTACTAGCCGACGTAGACAGCAAAGTACGCGCCCTGGACAAACGAATATCGCAGGTCATGATTAGCCTCAGTAGCGTGCAGGATATGATTTTGATCGCGGCAGCAGACGGCACCTTGGCGGCGGACGTAAGGCCGCTAGTGCGCATGAATGTTAGCGTAATTTTGGAAGAAAATGGCCGCATCGAACAGGGCTATGCGGGCGCCGGTTCGCGAACTGGATTAGAGTTGTTTGTTGGCAGCGATTTGCCCGGCGAGTTGGCAATGGAAGCGGTTCGTCAAGCGCGTGTTCAATTGGAAGCGGTGCCGGCCCCAGCAGGCACCATGCCTGTTGTGCTTGGTAACGGGTGGCCAGGAATTCTATTGCACGAAGCCATCGGTCACGGTTTGGAAGGTGACTTTAATCGCAAGGGAACCTCAGCATTTACGGGTATGGTCGGCCAAAAAATCGCTTCAGAGCACTGTACGATTGTTGACGACGGCACATTACCTGATCGACGTGGTTCGCTCTCGATCGACGACGAAGGCACGCCCAGTCAATACAACGTGTTGGTCGAAAATGGCATTTTGCGCGGCTACATGCAGGACAAGCTCAATGCGCGTCTTATGGGCGTCGCGCCAACTGGAAACGGACGGCGCGAATCTTACGCGCACATGCCTTTGCCGCGCATGACCAACACCTACATGTTGCCTGGGCCGCATGATCCCGGCGAAATTATTAGCTCCGTCAAGCAGGGACTTTACGCGCCCAATTTTGGTGGCGGCCAGGTTGATATTACGTCCGGAAAATTCGTGTTTTCGGCAAGCGAAGCGTACTTGATAGAAAATGGCAAAGTAACGACCCCGGTAAAGGGTGCGATGCTAATTGGCGACGGGCCAGATTCATTGTCGAAGATATCGATGGTGGGTAACGATTTAGCGTTCGATCGTGGTGTTGGCACCTGCGGCAAAGAAGGTCAGGGCGTCCCGGTTGGTGTCGGACAACCGACGCTGAAAGTCGATGAATTAACTGTGGGCGGTACCAACTAGCCGGCCCTGAATCAAGTTTTCGGAATTAAAAGACATAATGAATAGCTTGAAATCGGCACAAAGAATTTGCCAGTGCAACTACGCTTGCGGATAAAGAAAGACTTTTTCAGGGGCAAATAACTAACATCAGTGTGTCGCTGGCGTATGGGTTCATGAGCGATGTGGATTCTGAGATGCGCACACATTTGCGTGAATCGCAGCAAATGTAAACGCATATGCGTGCTACCAATTTGTGCGAAAATCGCTGGCTTCATGCAACATAACACCAAAGATTTTTGAGCCTTTGTGATTCGCTTCACTGCAATCGCATTATGTCCATAGTACGCTGCTGTTATCGCACGGACGACATAGGAAAAAGGCTTTGGAAAATACAATAACAGAACACGACATGGATGCCGCAAGCCGCCAATTCGTACAGGGATTCCGCCAGGGATCCAGCCAGGGAGAACCGGATCTTGACGTAGATGGTTTGTCAGAATCCCTGCTGGCGAGGTTGATTCGCCTATTCAGCTCAAATAAATAGTCTTTATAATTCAACAAGATATATAAAAGCTAGCGTGCAGGGTTTGACAACCTGCGCACTTTTTGTACAGTGGCTGGACTATTTCGCGTCGCCAAACGACAATAGAAGAAAATAATATAGAGGGCACAAATATGTGGGTGTCCAAGCCGATTTACGAAAGCTTGCCATATTTCTATTTGCTGGTTGGAACCATCATTCTTGCCGCGTCGCTGTACCTGAATCATTGGTATTGGCCGGAGCTGTGCTTTGGCGTCGGCCTTATTTGTTTAGTCGCAGGCTTGGTGGTGTGGTTAAAAAGGCGAGATCACCGAGATCAGGATCGGCGCTCGGGCAACGCTGACAGCTACTAGATATGCAACGTTATTGTCCGTATTCGCTGTCGCCTAATTCGTCAGGACTCAATTCATTTTCCTCTGAATATTGATTTCGCAAATCAGTGTAAATCAACTCATGAACTCCCATAGAGATTACGTCGCCATTCCTTAGTCGATGCTTCTTGATTCGTTTATCACCGATAAATATTCCGTTAGTGCTATTCAGATCTTCGACGATGCAGCCATCCACGTCGCTGGTTATTTGTGCGTGGTGGCGACTAACAAATTTGCTCTTTATGAATAACTCATTGTCCGGCGATCTACCGGCAATTATTCTACCGGCTGGAAATTGATATTCTTGAATTGCTTTGCCTTTGGACCGAACTTCGATTTTGCTAAGGTATTCGAGTTCGCCCAGGCGACTCGCGATCTCAGCGACGTTTTGGAATTGGCCAGATGGCGATACATCCTCTTCCCAGCTCAATTCATCCGCAGCGGTGAGGATATCAGCGGACGTAATGACGTCGCGCTGATCAGCAAATACGCACAATAGCGCAGTGTCGCATAGCGTATTGATAAGCCGCGGTACGCCACCTGTAAATCGATACACAACTTCAATCGCATCTTCCGAAAATAACTCGTCATCGTCTCTACCGGCCACTTTCAGTCGATGCGAAATATACTGCTGAAGCTCCCTCTTACTCAATGGGCCGATGTGGAAGCGAAGCCGGACCCGTTGAATCAACTGCTTCAGACTTGGCGAGTTTAAGGTGTCTTTTAGCTCGGGCTGGCCGGCCAAAATAATTCTCAGGACTTTCTCTTTGTGAGTTTCGATGCCCGACAGCATGCGAATCTCTTCAAGGACCTTTTTGCTCAGGTTTTGTGACTCATCAACGATTAGCACTACTTTTCTATTATTTGAATACTGCTCAATCAGAAACATGTTGAGCATATCCAGCAATTCGACCTTGCGCTTGTTGAAGGGCTTAAATCCGAATTCTGTCAATACTGCCTGCAGAAACTGTGTCGGCGTAAGCTGTGTTTGCGAAACGACCGCGTAAACCACGTCCTCATCAAGTTCGCCCAAAAAACTCTGCAGCAGCGTGGTCTTGCCAGAACCGATTTCTCCAGTAATGACGACGAAGCCGTCGGCTAGCCAGATCGTTGACTCCATATATGCCTTGGCTCTAGCGTGCTGTTTGCTCCAATAGACATAGTCAGGATCTGGTGTGAGCCTGAAGGGTTGATCGTTGAGTTTGAAGTGATCCAGATACGACATAGACGATGGGAGGGCTTATTTTTTTCCAAATTTCACCGCGCCGCCTAGTTTAACCGATTTGATAGAAAGCGCGCAGTATGTTGAGTCTAAAGTGTGAGCTTAATATCGTGAATCCGGCGGTCGCGGGCCTCGGCAGTTTCGCCGATGATCGTGATATGGCCCAATTTGCGACCTGGCCGCGGTTGTTTGCCGTAAATATGGGTTTGACTGCCCGTTCCAGAAATGCTCGCCCCATCGGATGGTAAGCTGCCGATAATGTTGACCATGCCTGGATAACCCTTGGTCGCCGTACTGGCCAGAGGCATTCCGGCGACGGCGCGCAGGTGGTTTTCGAACTGGCTGCCGGCGCAACCTTCGATTGTCCAGTGGCCCGAATTGTGTACCCGCGGCGCGAATTCATTCGCCAATAATTTATCGCCGACGACGAACATTTCCAGAGCGAGAACACCGACGTAGTCAAGGCGCTCTAGAAGTCGCGTCAAGTATTCGACGCCAAGGCGTTCGAGGTGTGGGTTGTCTAATGGCGCTCTGGAGACCCGTAAAATGCCGTCGATATGTTCGTTTTTGGTCAATGCGTAACTCGCAATTTCTCCGTCATCTGTCCGCGCGCCAATGGCCGAAACCTCAAACTGAAACGGAACCATCGTCTCGGCGATAAGGGGCGCGCCGCCGAGCGACTCAAAAACAGCATCGGCATCGGCTATTTGTCGCAGAATTGCTTGGCCTTTGCCGTCGTAACCGAATCGGCGTGTCTTGACGACCAGTGGTAGGCCCAGGACATCGGCGCATTTTTTCAAATCATCGCTATCGTCAACTTTGCCGTACTGGGCGACCGGAATCTGTAGCGAGTCGAAAAGTCGCTTTTCGGCGAGCCGGTCCTGAGCATTCTCCAGCGCATGTGGCGAGGGTACGACTGGGCAGATACTTTCGATCGCCCGTAGGCAGTCGACCGATACATTCTCAAATTCGTAACTGATGACATCGCACGCTTGCGCTAACTTTTGCAGAGCAGCCTGGTCGTCAAATTCAGCCCTAATGACGGGTCCGGCAGCAGCTGCCGGCGGATCTTCAGAAGGATCGAGAAACATACATTCGATGCTAACGTCACGCGCAGCGAAGCCGAGCATCTGTCCAAGCTGCCCGGCGCCGATAATGCCGATTTTCTTCAAGTTGCTAGCTTCACTTAGCGGTTGTCGCGCGGATCGCCGCTGTGCAAGACGCCATCAGTCTGTGCAGCACGATATTTTCTGAGGTTGTCAGCAACATCCGCATCGTGTATCGCCAAAATTGCTGCTGCCATCAGTGCCGCGTTGATCGCGCCTGCCTTGCCAATCGCCATGCAACCAACCGGAATGCCGCCTGGCATCTGCGCGATCGACAATAGGGAATCCATACCATTGAGCGCTTTGGACTCCACGGGGACACCCAAGACCGGCAGGTTCGTTTTTGCTGCCGTCATGCCAGGCAAATGTGCGGCGCCACCAGCGCCCGCAATTATGACCTGCAATCCCCGATCTTGCGCGGAAGACGCGAAATCGAATAGTAGATCCGGCGTGCGGTGAGCGGAAACCACGCGAACGTCGTGGGCTATATCAAGCGCCTCAAGAGTTTCGCTTGCATGTCGCATGGTTGCCCAGTCGGATTGAGAGCCCATGATGATGCCTATCTTGCTTATCATTGAATTTATCCAACCAGACCGACGGTGTCGTTGCCATTAATGTGTTAACGATCAGAGATCGACTATTGTATCTTTACGCGACAGGTTTCTGCATCTTTGCCAGCAACAGCCTGTGTATCTCTTTAAAGACCTTTCTACGTACAAGGCGCTGCTGATCGATATTGATGCAACTGTTCAGTTCTTCGACAAGTTCCTGCATTAAGCTATTGTGTTGGCCTAATTCGCGGTTGAATCGTTCCAATTCGGCAGAGCCGCCCTCGGAAATTCGGTCGCGCCACTGCTCAGCTTCACGAAAAATAGCCTTTGACGCCTGATCGCTGCTACCTATTCTTGCGAGTGCCGCCCTGATTGGCTCCGGATCTAACTGCCGCATGGTCTTACCAATCAGCTGTTTCTGCCGTCGGAGTGCGCTGTGCGAGCGAATTTTTTGCGCTTCCAGGACTTGCTCGATGAGCCCATCGTCAGTTTCGATGCCTGCAAGCTGCTGCGGTCGCAGCGCGAGCAATTGTTCGCCAAGTTCCTGCAACGCCAAGTACTCGCGCTTTCTCGAACTCTTACTAGGTTTTGGGTCATTCACGGGCTAAGCTACGCAGCGTGATCGGATGTGCGATGTTAGCACGCAGCTAATTATCGCTTACAAGCGATCGTCGAAAATCAAGGAAACACTGCGCATGAATGTAAGCGATAGTCCGTCTGTAGCCGACGGTAGCTCTTTGGAAATCTATGTACAGAGATTGTTGGATGAAGCGCTAAAACAAGGCGCCAGTCAAGCCGAGGCAGCGGCAAATCACGACATCGGGCTGAGCGCTACCGCGCGGCTCGGCGATGTCGAAAATCTCGAGTATACGAACGACCGTGGTATTGGGATCACTGTTTACGTCGATTCACGCAAGGGCAGCGCCAGCACCTCCGATATGAGCGATGCCGCGCTGGTCGAGGCGGTGACCAAGGCGATGACATTCGCAAAGTATACGGCCGCAGACGAGCACGCAGGACTTGCCGACGCGGAGAGAATGGCGACGGAGATCATTGATTTACAACTTGCCTATCCATGGGAGATTGATTCGACAGAAGCGATTCGCTTAGCGATCGAGTGTGAGAACGCGGCGCGAAATTATGACAAGCGCATTTGCAATTCGGAAGGCGCAACCGTTGCCACCAACACGGGCATTAGGGCCTATGGCAATACCCACGGGTTTCTCGCCAGCTTCCCGCGGACAAGCCACAGTTTAAGCTGCGTAGTGGTGGGCGAAAGCGATGATGATATGCAGCGCGACCAGTATTATTCCCTGTCCAGAAATGCCAAGGATTTGGAGGATGGCGTCGGCGTTGGTAAGGAGGCTGCAGACAGAACCGTTCGTCGCTTGGGTGCTCGAAAGTTGAAAACAATGCGCGCGCCCGTGTTGTATTGTCCGGAATTAGCAAAGGGCTTTCTCGGCCATGCGGTTTCCGCGCTGTCGGGAGGCGCACAGTATCGCCGTGCCTCATTCCTGCTCGACGCGGCGGGCGAGGCTGTGTTTCCGAGCTTCGTCAACATTCAAGAGCGCCCGCATATTTTATCGGGGATGGCCAGTGCGGCGTTCGACTCCGAGGGAGTGGCTACTGAGGATCGAGACTTAGTCGTTGACGGAGTCATCGATGGATACGTGCTCAGTTCATACTCGGCGCGTCGCCTCGGCCTCGAATCGACCGCGAACGCCGGCGGTGCGCAAAATCTGTTAGTACCTGGCAACCGCGAAGATCAGGCAGAGATTTTGCGCGAGATGGGCACTGGATTGCTTGTCCACGAGCTAATCGGCCAAGGCATCAATGGGGTTACTGGCGACTACTCACGTGGTGCGGTCGGCTTTTGGGTTGAGAACGGAGAGATACAGTATCCGGTACATGAAATAACCATCGCCGGAAATTTGAAGAATCTGTATTCACGGATTGTTGCAATCGGCAACGACCAGGATTTGCGCGGCGGAATTCGTTGTGGGTCGCTACTCGTCGAGGAAATGGCAATTGCCGGAGCTTAAATAAAGCCATAGGCGATATTCGCGAATTCCGCTCAATCTAGGGGTCGTGTTCGTCGAGTAGATCTGTAAGCGTTTTCTCACCGACAACACTTGATAGTGCTTCATTCAGTTGGTCGCCGAGCGCTTTAACTTCTTTGCTCCAACTTGGGTCACGGTACGAGCCGGTCTCGCCTTCGACCCTCACAACCTCAAGTATTTTCCGTAGTTTTATTCTCGACATTTCGCGGCCTGGAACCATTTCCTCGCTTTCAGTAGAGATGATCAGGCCTTCTTCCTCAAGTGCGTTACTGATTGGTGTCAACGCAATACTCGGAATGTTCAACGCGACGCTGACTTCGCGAGTGCTAACGCCAGTTTTTCCGTTACGAAATGCGCTGCCAATGAGCGCCATCATGTTGAGCGCCACGCGTTCTCGCATTGAGTTCGAAAGGCGTGGCTCCTGACGGCCAATGCGCAGAAATGCGGGGTTCTGATGATAGAACGCGAGTTGTGCGCCAATGATTAATACAAGCCAATTCAGATACAGCCATATCAAAGCAAATATAGCGACTGCGAAATTCGCGTACATGTTGTTTATTCGTGTAGCCGTTACAACAAAAGTCGTAAATATTATGGCCATCGCAGCCCACAATACACCGCCGCCCAAGCCGCCAACCAATGCGGAGCCGAGTTTTACCTTGGTATTCGGCATAAACATGTACAAGAAGGTAAAAAAGCCGCTGATAAGTAAGAAAGGCACGAATTTTCCGGCGATCACAAGAAGTGTTCCAACGCCAGGTAGGTCGCTAAGATATTGAACAACGGTGTTGCTACCCATCGAGCCAATGATCGTTATGGCCGAGACCATCAAGACCGGGCCGACAACAAGCACGACTAAATATTCTGAGAAGCGCCGCGCGATGCTACGCGGTTTTGAAACATACCAAACGTAGTTGAAACTTGCCTCGACTTTTTGAATGGTAGATAACACGGTCCAAAGTAAGATGATGCTGCTGACGCCGCCTAACACACCGCCTCTAACGTTGTTAACAAAGCCTAGAATTAACTCCGTGAGTTTGCCACTTTCGTCGCCGAGCGGTGCCAAGACACCTGATAGATGGGGTTCCAGCTCATCGAATACGTCGAAACCCTTCAATATGGCAAAGCTGAACGCCAACAACGGGACGATGGAAAGTAACGTCGTAAATACCAAACTCATCGCGCGCAGCGTTAATTCGCCGGAGAAAATGTCCCGCAACAATCCGTAGAGGTAACGCAGAATTCTTCGAAGAATCTTGCCGGCAGTTCCGAAACTCTCGAAATAGTCGCTCCACACAATCTCTTCGATCTTCTGTTGGATGTTGATCATTGTTTAATCAGGCTCCTTGGAGGCTTTTTGCTACCTTATTTGCGGATCGACCGGCGCATTGTACATTAGGCGGCATATCGGTGAGCATCTGCCACGTCACAACATGAACAGAAGCCACATGAGTCAATATCCCGAACGCATCATTTGTCTGACCGAAGAATCGACGGAAGTATTGTATGCGCTGGGCGAGGACTGGCGCATCGTCGGCATCTCCGGTTTCACAGTAAGGCCTGCAATTGCGCGCAAAGAAAAACCGAAAGTGTCGGCGTTCACCAGCGCGAAAATAGACAAAATACTGCAATTGATGCCGGATCTCGTCATCGGTTTTTCCGATTTACAAGCAGGCATCGCAGCCGAGTTAATTAGGCACGGTATCAACGTACATGTATTCAATCATCGGTCCGTCGATGAAATTTATTCCATGATTCGGCAGCTTGGCGGACTGATTGGTGAACAGCAGAAAACCGAGCAATACGTTCGTCAACTTCAGCGAACGGTCGATAATGTATTAACAGATGCAGCCAAGGACTTGCGTCGACCGAGCGTCTATTTCGAAGAATGGGACGACCCGTTGATTAGCGGCATACGCTGGGTATCGGAACTGATCGAAATTGCCGGAGGTGATGATTGTTTTCCGGAATTGGCGCGTGAGTCATTAGGCAAGAATAGGATTATCGCTGATCCGGCCGAAGTGGTTGCGCGAAACCCTGACATCATTATTGGTTCTTGGTGTGGCAAGAAGTTCAGGCCAGAGAGGGTTTCCGCACGCCATGGTTGGGGTGATGTGGCAGCGGTCCGGAGAGGGCAAATACACGAAATAAAATCACCGCTCATTTTGCAACCAGGACCCGCCGCGTTGACGGATGGATTGTCATCACTTCGAGAAATTATTATACGTTGGCAGTAACAGAAACGTGTGCTGGTTTTACTTCGTCAAGATTCTCAGTGCATCACGATACTTATCGCCCGTCTGTTTTAGTATTGCAGCGGGTAACGCGGGCCCTGGATTCGTTTTGTCCCAATCGAGGGTCTCCAGATAATCACGTACGAATTGTTTGTCGAAGCTGGGTGGACTAATACCGACTCTATAGTTTGCGGCTGACCAAAATCGTGACGAGTCCGGCGTCAAAATCTCGTCGATTATATATAGGTCCCCTTCATCGTCGAGACCGAATTCGAATTTGCAATCAGCGATGATGATTCCACGCTTAAATGCGTACTCCGCCGCCCGTTGATATATCTCCAGGGAAATTTCGCGTACTCGACTCGCCAATTCCTCGCCCACCAAGTCTTCCGTCTGCGACATGCTAATGTTCTCATCATGCTCGCCAGCGGTCGCTTTCGATGCCGGAGTGAAAATCGGCGTCTGCAATTTTGCGCCTTGACGCAGATCGTCAGGTAAGTTGATTCCACAGACGTTGCCGGACTGTAGGTAGTCGCGCCAGCCCGAGCCGATCAAGTAGCCGCGTACTACCGCCTCAATCGGCAGTGGGTGAAGTCGTTTTACGATGATGCATTGTCGCGCGATTGTCTCCAACAATGTTGCGTCCAAATTGAGCGATTCGATGCTTTCGTTTGTCAGGTGATTTGGAACGATGTCGACCACCATATCGAACCAGAAATTCGATAGTTGCGTGAGAACCTCGCCCTTTCCAGGAATAGGATCCGGTAGAACGACGTCGAATGCGGATAGTCGATCCGTGGTCACTATGAGCAACCGCTGACTGTCAATTTCGTAAATGTCGCGTACCTTACCCCTGGCGACTAAATCGTAACCCGGAACATTGGACTGGAATAATGCGGAATGTGGCATGCGTCAGCGGTCGTTTGAGAGTGGACTGGTTGCGGATAATGGCGTGGTCTGCCTGTCGTCGCAAGCGATGACGATAGGAATCGTGGCTTGGTAACGTTAGCATTGCATTGATGGTGTACTGGGGCAAACTCATTGGCGGTCTCATTGGACTGGCCAGCGGCCGATTCTGGTTGTTCTTGCTGGGTGTGTTCTTTGGGCATCAATTTGACCGCGGCCTAGGCGATCGGGTAGCCCGGTTTCAAACCCAGGCAGACCGAAATATTGCGCTTCCGGAGGGCTTCGCAAAGTGCCTTTTTCAAGCGATGGGCTATTTGGCGAAGGCTGACGGGCAAGTATCGGAAGATGAGATCAGGGCCGCCAGAGCGTTGATGCACAGGCTCAATATGGGACCGGCCCAAATTCAAAATGCTATAGCCTGGTTCACCGAAGGCAAGCAAGCCGGGTTTCCGATTAATTCGACTATTCGCGACCTTCGGGGACGCAACGGTCGCCGCCCAGAGCTTCGCTCACTATTTGTACGATTGCTCATGGAAGTTTCTTTATCCAAAAACAGATTACAGCAGGTCGAGCGAACGATTTTGTGGAGTATTTGCAAAGACCTCGATATCAGCCGCGTTGAGCTTGCTCAAGTAGAAGCTATGCTGCGCGCGCAACGTGGATTTCGGAAATCGCCACAGGGCGATAAGGACGCCGTGCGAGTTCAGCATGCATACCGGACACTTGGTGTAGAGAAGTCCTCGACCAATTCAGAAATAAAAAAGGCGTACCGCCGACTAATGAATAAGCACCATCCGGACAAGATTGCGTCTAGGAATCCAGACGAAGCGGCAGTCGACGAAGCGGAAAGACAGACGCGCGATATTCGAACGGCGTACGAACTATTGAAAACTCGGCGGTCCATTCGGTAGCAAAAATGCCGCCCTGGAAAATGTTAGAGTAACGGCCAAATAATCCAAGGAATAATTTGTGAATCCTGTTATTGCCCCCTCGATTTTGTCTGCTGATTTTGCACGCCTGGGCGAAGACGTTCAGTCCGTTCTTGAGGCGGGCGCCGAATACATTCATTTCGACGTTATGGATAACCATTTCGTGCCGAATCTGACCATAGGGCCGATGATTTGCGGTGCGCTAAGAGACTTCGGTATTGATGCACCGATTGACGTACATCTGATGGTCGAACCAGTTGATCGGATCATTCCTGATTTTGCTAAAGCGGGGGCAAGCATCATTACGTTTCACCCCGAGGCGAGCCGGCACGTTCATCGTTCGATTGCGCTGATAAAAGAACAGGGATGTCAGGCAGGACTGGTTTTTAATCCAGCAACCCCGTTAACTTGGCTTGAGCATGTTATCGATGATCTGGATATCGTGCTCATTATGTCTGTGAATCCCGGGTTTGGAGGCCAGAGATTTATAGAGTCATCACTCGCCAAACTACGCCAGGCGCGAAAAATTATCGCGGCGAGTGGTAAAGACGTGCGGCTGGAAATTGATGGCGGCGTAAAAGTTGACAATATCGGCCGCATAGCGGCCGCAGGCGCGGATACCTTCGTTGCGGGTTCTGCAATATTTGGCAGTCCGGACTATGCTGCAACAATTTCTGCAATGAAAGCCGAAGTAGACAACGCGAGCTGAGCACACAACATCTCGCGTCACGCTCAGAGGCCCGTGGTTTGGTGCAAATGCGCGATCAGGAACAAAATGAAAAAGGGGTCAGGTTATATCGACCAATCGACATGACCTGACCCCTTTTTCGTAGAAACTAAATCTTGCGGTTCGGGCGGGCTCCGAAGACGACAATTGTCTTGCCACTTGCCGATACGAGCCCCTGTTCTTCGAGCACTTTAAGCACGCGTCCGGCCATTTCCCGCGAGCAACCGACCAATCGGCTCAACTCTTGCCGACTGACCTTGATCTGCATACCGTCGGGATGTGTCATAGCATCCGGTTCATTACATAAATCCATGATTGCGTGTGCAACACGGCCGGTAACATCAACAAATGCGAGATCGCCCAGTTTCCGATTGGTTCGGTCGAGGCGCGTTGCGAGTTGTGTCGCTAGCTCGAAAACGAGGCCGGGGCTTTCACTGGCAATTTGCCTAAAACGCGGATAAGTCATTTCAGCTATCTCACACTCACTGCGAGTGCGTACCCATGCGCTACGAGTAGGCTGCTCATAAAATAAGCCCATCTCGCCGAAAAATTGTCCTTTATTGAGATAAGCCAACACCATTTCGTTACCGTCTTCATCCTCAATCATGACCTCGACGGAGCCGTCCACAATATAGTAGAGCACGTCGGGCAGATCTCCTGCGTGAATCATGACTGTTTTAGATGGAACGGTCCGTACCCGGCAATAACTCAAGAATCGATTGATTGCTGGCACATCACTTAAGGTCTTGGCTGTTGTTTGCATTTTTATCCCTCGGCGGCTCGCCGCCCATTCGCTCAATTAGACTATCAGGAAAGCAATCGCCGCGCTGTTGGACACGACTGTAACGCTTTGGTCTCGCTGAGAATCCCCATTTGGAGGGGAGTATATTTAATCGTATGCATATGCACCAGTTATGTCATATCCAATAAGCACTGTTGGTCATAACTTTCGCACTCGCACGCATGGCAGCTCTGATCGGTTTGGGGAGCGTTGCGGCACCGGCCGCTTTGGCGTTGGCGCCGTGCTGCTCTTCCTCGTCGCGCATTTTCGATACAATTGCTCGACTGCGCATATCGTCGTTAGGCAACTTATTCAAGTGTCCGGTCAAGTGTTCAGAGACCTGCCGTTCTGTCTCCTCAACAAAGCCCAGCGACCAGCGATCGCCAAAAGTACCGCTCACAGCGCCAATCAGCAATGCACCGCCATACCATATAGGGCTGAGCACGCTCGGTCGCGACCCCAACTCGACCAACCGTTCCTCGCACCACCCCAGGTGATCGAGTTCTTCTTGCGCCGCGGCGCGCATCTGCGCCGCAGTATTCGGGTTTCGAGAGGTTACGGCGTGCCCCTGATAGAGGCCTTGTGCGGCTACCTCGCCCGCGTGATTCACGCGCATCAGGCCCGCAGATCGGCGTTTTTCGGCTCGCGACAGCTGCGACTCGTCGATATCCGTAGCCGGATTTCGCCGAGATTGCCGATGACCGGGCCTCAGTATGGTCGTCATTGCATTATTGACGCTAGCCAACACGTGGTCGATGGGGCTGAGATTGCGGTCTTCCATGCACGCGATTATAGCCTTTCTACCGGAATCGATAACGACAAACTCGCGCGAATAATTACTCGGAATATTGATTCAGTGTCGCTATACTCGCCGGCCCCGCAATCGAGCAGCGCTCGGATTGCCAGCAAAAATCACCTAATCTCAGGAGGTCGCAAATGCGAACTTTCAAGACTCTCGTCGCCGTTGCGCTGCTGCCAGCGTTGGCCCAGGCCCAGGGAGAACCGGCGGCCGAGGAAGAGGCGAGCCCGTGGTCGGGCAAGGCTTCGTTCGGATTTCTCGGCACCAGCGGCAATACGGAAAATTCCAACCTTAATGCCAATTTCGAGGTGAGCTATACAGCCGCGAAGTGGAAACACCTGCTGGACGCCTACGCAATCAACGCGAGTGAAGACGACGATACTACGGCGGAGGCATACGGATTGGGTTGGAAAAGCGAGCGCAATCTCACTGATCATGACTTCTTGTTTGGCCAGTTGAGCTATCGAAAGGACCGATTTAGTGGATTTCCCGAACAATTTGCTCAATCCGTCGGTTATGGGCGTCGGCTGATAGACACAGAGGCGCATAGCCTGAACGCGGAAATTGGTGCCGGTGCACGCCAATCAGAGCGCGCGGATGGCGAAGATCAGAATGATTTCATCGCCAGTGGGGCCATCCGTTACAAATGGACGTTTAGCGAAACTGCAGACTTTACGCAAGAGGTGATGATCGAGCACGGCGAAGAGAACACCTATTTGGAGTCGGTATCGGCTGTCCGAGCACGGCTTATCGGGGCATTGGCATTGGTCGCGTCTTTTACAGTCAAGAACAATAGCGACGTGCCCGTCGGGACTGAGGACACAGATACCTACACCGCGCTGTCGGTCGAATATTCGTTCTGAGCGGCTGGCTTCTGAGGTCTAATCATAAATAATTGATTATAAAAGAAAAAAATTCGTAGAGAATCTGCGACAAGTACCCGCAAATATCGCCCTGGAGGATTGCAATGCGGGCACTCGTCAAGTAGAATTTCGCGCCTTCTCGCCGGGGCATTATGGGTTCTGCCCGCACCGGCGAATTCGACCCGCTGTGTAGCAGCTGGCCGAAGTCTCTTTAAGAAAAATTCCTGTGGAATAAAGCATCATGAAGACGTTTTCTGCCAAGCCGCAAGACGTACGCCGCGACTGGTTTCTGGTCGATGCCAGCGGTAAGACGCTGGGTCGCCTGTCTACCGAGATCGCGCGTCGGCTGCGAGGCAAACATAAGCCGGAATACACTCCGCATGTGGATACGGGCGACTATATTGTTGTTGTTAACGCTGAAAAAATTCGTGTTACCGGCAACAAGCTCAAAGACAAAATGTACCATCGCTACACAGGATACGTGGGTAATCTAAAGTCCATGCCGCTAGAGAAACTGCTGGACGAGCATCCCGAGCGGGTACTACAGTTTGCCGTAAAAGGCATGCTGCCGCGCAACCCTTTGGGCCGTAAGATGTTTTCCAAATTGCGTGTATTTGCGGGTCCTGAACATAGTCACGAAGCGCAGCAACCGATACCACTGGACATTAACGCTTAAGGCCTGCGGTCTAAAGTATTGAGGCACAAAAGATGAGTCAAACACAATTTTATGGAACTGGACGACGCAAAACGTCCACGGCGCGCGTCTTCATGAAAGAAGGGGCGGGCAGCATCAAGGTCAACAATCGTCCACTGGATCAGTTTTTCGGACGAAAAACGGCACAGATGATTGTGCGACAACCACTTGAGTTGATGAATTTAACCGAAAAATTCGATGTCAACGTGACGGTTTCAGGCGGCGGTACAACGGGGCAAGCCGGTGCTATCCGGCACGGGCTTACGCGAGCGCTTTTGAATTACGACGAGTCATTTAGGCCGTCATTGCGCAAGGCGGGTTTCGTAACTCGAGATGCACGAGAAGTGGAACGCAAGAAAGTAGGCCTGCGCAAAGCACGGCGAGCGACACAATACTCGAAACGGTAGTTGGGCACTGCCGGCACTGGTGTGGTGCTAATTTACATGCTCGTCGTTGTTAGCAGTCGGGCGACCTGTTGTCATTGGCACTAAAGGGAAGTTCGCGACATTCAGATGTGCCCTCGGGTAGCATTGAGGGCGAACTTGGAGGATCGTCTAGCGGCAGGACCGCAGACTCCAATTCGCCCAAGTAGTCGAATCAGGTGAATGTGCCCGTTGCGAATTAATCTTTAGTGAATGAATATCGACTTCGTGCTGTCGTAAATGTTTGAAATTGGGGGATCGTCTAGCGGTAGGACTGCGGACTCTGACTCCGCCAACCAAGGTTCGAATCCTTGTCCCCCAGCCAAACTCTCCGCAGCGCTGCCACTAGTTCCCCATCTTCCTAACGCCGTTGTCGTCTGCGATCAGCAGGACATCGGCAGCCCGATGCGCGAATATTCCGGCACTAACGACGCCCGGGATGTGGTTAATACGAGTTTCCATTTCAAGCGGGTTGGCCATACTGAGGTTGTGAACATCCAGAATGTGATTTCCGTTGTCGGTGACAAAATTTTCCCGCCAAATCGGCTGCCCACGCATTTTCACCATCCGTCTGGCAATAAAGGCCTGTGCCATAGGTATCACCTCGAGTGGTAACGGGAAAGTGCCGAGCATGCCAACCAGCTTGCTGTCGTCAATGATGCAGACAAATTTGCGTGCTGCGCCAGCGAGGACTTTTTCGCGGGTTAGTGCGCCACCGCCACCCTTGATCAAATGCATGTGCTTTGTCGCCTCATCCGCGCCATCAATATAGAGATCGAGGTCATTGACTGCGTTGAGTCGGGATACTTCGAAGCCGCGTTCAGTTAGCAGCTTTGTCGATGCGTCGGAGCTTGATACAACCGCTTGAATCTTGTCGCCGACACTCGGCAGAAGATCGATTAGGTGGTTCACGGTGGAGCCAGTACCGATTCCTACAATCATTCCATCCTGAATAAATTCCAGCGATGCCTGTGCAGCAATCAGTTTCTTCGCATCTTGATCCATAATCTATATGTTCGATTGAATTTGACTGAGAATTCTGTGTTTGAGCAGAGCTTAGCAGATCCAACTCTTTGTAAACGAAATATGCCCGCATAAAGCGGGCATATTTCTTATTTTTAGGAAGAAGACCTAATAGCGAGTGTGTAGTGGGTGGTCGACCATAGTTGCCCAATATCTCTCGCTTTTCCTCCTAGACTAGTCAGCAAAACCTACTTACTTTTTGCGAGAAGCCTTTCTCTTCGCTTTTCGCTTTGTGGCTTTCTTCCTAGTCTTTTTCTTCGCTTTCTTTTTGGCCTTTTTCTTGGCCTTTTTCTTCACTTTACGTTTCGTTTTCTTCTTAGCCTTTTTCTTGGCTTTCTTTTTGGTCTTCTTCTTAGCTTTCTTTTTTACAGTCCGCTTCTTTTTCTTAGCGGTCTTTTTCTTGGCGGCGCGTTTCTTAGGCGCTGCCTTTTTCTTGCGTACTACTTTGCGCTTCTTCGCGACTTTTCGCTTCGAAGCTTTTTTACGTGACTTCTTTTTGGTAGCCATTCATTTTCTCCGTGTCGGGTACCCGGGGCTGAGTATATACAACAAGATCAAAAAATCCAGCAAGTTAAGTGAACCGGTTAACATTTTGGAAAGCCCGAATATGGCAGCAAAAAGTGACCAAAAACGAGTTTCCAAACAATTGGTCGTCGGTTGTTGTGCTGCGTTACGTGATTGTTCGGTCCGCGCAAATAATTGGGCGGCAAATTCTTGCCGCTCAGCAGCTATTTATATTTTGTCAGAGCTGTCGCGATCAAGAAATTTTTCGGCGTATTTCGAGCGCGGTAAAGGCGAAAAATATTTCCCTTCACAATTGAATTCTAGACAACCCCGGATTCCGTTAGAATGCGGAAAAGCCGTATATCCCAAGGGTTTGGCGCGATTTTCTCGACATATTGGCAGCCGAAAGCGATTCCGATCAACTTTGGATTAGCTGTTCTATCAGTCGATGTCAGATAGGCAAACTCGCGATCATAGTATCCACCACCCATGCCAATTCGATTTCGTTTTGCATCGAATGCGACGACAGGTGTGATAACCAGTTCAAGTCGCTTCGAGCAGATGACTTCACCGTCGACAGGCTCTTGGAGCCCCCATTTATTTGTTTTCAGGGTGGATGATCGTGTTACTTCACGAAACTGCATTGTGAAGTTTTTTCCTATGACAGGGGCAAAAATGCGCTTTTTTTCTTCCAATGCGCACTTGATGAGCATTTTTGTATCAACTTCGGTCGGCGTCGAAATGTAACAAGCAATGAAGCGTGTGTTTCTAAACCAGTCGCTTTCGACAATTTTTCCGGTGATCGATTTTGAAAATTCAGCTCTATCGGACACGCTTAAGCGTTTGCGCGAATCCATAGCGGTAGTTCGCAGACGCGATTGATCGATAGCTGAGGGGGGTATTGAATTGCGCATGTGATAGTTGAATGACGCCTCCCGCCTGTGCCGTTACCAAACCGTCGCTCTCGAACCGGAGCAACAGGTGGGGTCAGCCGTGACAACACCAGGCTTGCCACCGAAGCGGTCTTGCACACATGTTGCCGACAGTGCACGACCCCGAGGTAAATAGTTAGGGTCGAAAGGTTTCCAGGTCAGTATCGAACACTGCAGGAGACGTCAAAACTAATATTGCAACTTACAATGAGGCATAGTCTATCCTATAACTCAAGCTGCTGACTGCTACCTAGTACCGATTCCACGCGATCCGACAAACTCCGAATACGATCGCCAATAGTGCCGTCAAGTGCCTCATCTTTCGCTTTCGCATGCAACAAGTCGTTGGCCATATTGAGTGCCGCCATAACGGCGATGCGATCGAGACCGACGACTTTTCCGCTGTCACGAATTTCGCGCATTTTCGCATTGAGCGCTTCAGCGGAATCCAATAAGTCTGTGCGTTCGCTGGCAGGGCACGAAACTTGATATTCCTTTTCCAATATGCGAACACTGACGTGCGCGTACATGTCGTTCATCTAAATCACTCCGTGTCGATCGCTGCTGAATCGCGCGATGCCGTTACTAAGTTTGGTTTGTGCTTTGTCACACCAGCGGTCATCGTCAAGCTGGACTATCCGCCTTGCTCCATGGCCTTGAGGCGCCCAATCATCGCTTCGACGCGGGCACGTACCTGCTCATTTTTCTGCAAGAGTGTGGCACGCT
This sequence comes from Woeseia sp., assembly GCA_021773015.1. GTDB lineage: Bacteria > Pseudomonadota > Gammaproteobacteria > Steroidobacterales > Woeseiaceae > OFTM247. The sequence continues at coordinate 409,726 of JAJFKW010000004.1, read as the reverse complement.
CGGCGGTGAGTACATCCTGCCGCTGTTTGAGTGAGCGATTCTCGTCCTGAAGCTGGTCGCATACATCGACCAAAGCATCGACGCGCTGCTCCAGGCGCTTCAACTCGTGCTCAAACTTTGCGTTTACATTTTCAACCATAGACGCAATATAGTTCTGCTCGGTGGCAGAATCAATCGGCAATGCTCGTCCGGACCAATTTAATGGCCTGATTGGTCATTACGTGGGATCATTCTCGTCACCACATAGACTAATTTTCGAGAAGTGAGAGCCGATGAGTAGGGTGATCGACTACGATCTGATGGAGACCGAGCTAAGCGCCAGTGGCTCTTCCTGGACAGCGCCGCAGGCGCATGGTCTGCTGTGCAGTCGACTTTCACTGCTGGGCCGGGCAGGCATCGACGATTGGCTTGTATTTTTGATGAATGATACGCCCAGCGCAGGCGCGGAAACGGACTCGGTAATGGGTGCCGCAACGCGGCCCGGTGACGCTGCGCTATATCTCCATGAAGCGGCGCTAGCAACACATCGGCAGCTTTCGGAGCGACAATCGGAATTTGAGCCGTTATTGTCCCGCGATTTCGAGTCTTCTTTGGACGTTGCGACCTCATTGGCCCAGTGGTGCGAAGGTTTTTTGCACGGATTGGTATCTGGCCCCACGCCGGACGAATTGCGTAGCAAGCTTGCTGCCGAGCCAATCAGTGACATCATCAAAGACATGCTGGAAATGACACGCGCAGCCGCCGAAGGAGATGATGACGAAGAAGATGAAGCGGCACTGGTGGAAATAATCGAGTACGTCAGAGTAGCAACGCAATTGGTGTATGAGGAACTGGCAGATTTGCGTAACAAAAACACCGATGATATTGCTTCTGGCACGCTGCACTAGCGAATCTCAAACGCGGTAAATCGTAAGCAAAATGAAGCCTGAAGAGTTTGCAAAACGTCGCAAGCAACTAATGCGTATGGTGGGTGACGATGGAATCGCAATTCTCCCCAACGCACCCGTTCGCAATCGCAGTCGGGACATCGAGTATAAATACCGACCGGATAGCGACTTTTATTATCTGACCGGTTTTGCGGAAGCAGATGCCGTCGCAGTTCTGGCACCCGGTAGGGGCAGCGGCGAATTTCTGCTGTTTTGCCGTGAACGAGATCTTTTACGGGAACAATGGGATGGATCAATTTGCGGACCGGAACGTGCGATCGAGCTGTATGCGGCCGACGATGCGTTTCCAATTGACGATATCGACGATATTCTTCCGGGAATTATGGAATCACGCAGCCGTGTTTTCTACACTATGGGCGCGTATAAGGAGTTTGATGTACACATCGGCGAATGGATCAACTCACTTCGTTCGCGACAAATTTCCGGTGCTCATACACCACATGAATACGTTGCATTGGATCATTTGTTGCATGACATGCGCCTTTACAAAAGCAGGGCCGAGATATCAACGATGCGCAAGTCAGCCAAGATTGCAGTTGAGGCCCACAAGCGGGCGATGCAACGGGTGGAAGCCGGTATGTACGAATATGAGGTTGAGGCTGAATACGTCTATGAATTTCGCAGGCGGCAGGCAGCGGTTTCTTACAACCCAATCGTAGGCTCTGGCGTCAATGCTTGTACATTACATTACACACGCAACAATTCACGGCTCGAAGACGGAGATCTGGTATTAATTGATGCTGGTTGCGAATATGACTTCTATGCGTCGGACATCACTCGTACCATACCGGTCAGCGGACGTTATTCTGCTGAGCAGAAAGCTATATACGAAATCGTCCTGGAGGCGCAAATCGCGGCCATCGAAAAAACGGTTGTTGGCAATCACTGGAACGATCCGCATGATGCAGCAGTGCGAATTATTACGAAGGGCCTAAAGAAACTTGGATTGTTGGAGGGTAGCGTAAACAGTTTGCTCCGTGATGGCGCATACCAAGAATTTTTTATGACTCGTACCGGACATTGGCTTGGCATGGATGTACACGATGTAGGCGATTATAAAGTGAGCGATGAATGGCGAATGCTGGAATCCGGAATGGCAACAACAGTTGAACCTGGCATTTACATCACGGCTGACAGTCATATACCCAAGCGGTGGCGGAATATTGGAATTCGTATCGAAGATGACGTGGTCGTTACTACGGACGGGCCAGATATCTTGAGTAAAGGTTTGGTCAAAGATACGGACGATATTGAGCGGTTAATGGCAGGTTAGTTACCGCGATGTGGACAATGATCCAATGGCTAGCGTAAACGAAATTGACTACGACATCGTGATTGCCGGAGGCGGCATGATCGGGACGTCGCTCGCGTTGGCGCTTGCGCCCTTGAAATTGAATGTCGCCGTCGTTGAGCCGGTAGAGGCCAGCGAAAGCGTACAGCCGAGTTTTGATGAGCGGTCAACGGCGCTGTCGCGTAGCACCCAACGAATGTTTGAGGCAATGGATTTATGGCGTGAAGTTGTTGAAGCCTCAACACCTATCGAAAAAATACACGTGTCTGACCAGGGTCGCTTTGGTTTTGCGCATATCGATGCCAAACAACAAAAAGTCGAAGCGCTTGGTTATGTAGTAATCAATCGCGTGCTTGGCCAGGTACTGCGATCACATATTGATAAGACTGAGCGTCTGGATTGGCTATCGCCAGCTCGTATAGTCGCCGCAAATTCAGAGGCAGAACGCTGTGCGGTAGTAATCGAAGACGCAAGTGGTCGTCGCCAGTTAACCTGTGAATTGCTGATCGCTGCCGATGGTTCGAATTCGCAGGTGCGCGAGATGTTGGGGATCGGTGTGGTGCGCAGCGACTACAATCAAGTTGCAGTGATTGGCAATTTGCTGCCAGAAAAGCCAATGCGAAATATCGCCTACGAACGGTTCACCGAAAGTGGCCCGATAGCCATGTTGCCAATTGCGGACAAGCGCGCCGCATTTATCTGGACGGTGCAAGCCAACGATGCCGAAGAGGTATTGCAATGGGGCGATGCCGAATTTACGCGCGAACTACGCCAAGCATTTGGCGGTAGGCTAGGACAATTTTCCAGAGTCGGTGAACGTGCCGCTTATCCGTTGGCGCTGAGCAAGGCAATCAGTTTGACCGCCGGTCGTGGTGTTTTGGTTGGTAATGCAGCGCACGGTCTTCACCCGGTTGCCGCACAGGGGTTTAATCTCGGCATGCGGGATGTCGCCGCACTTTGCGATTGCTTGTTCGATACCGTTCGCGGTGGTGATTATCATCGCTCTGCGTTTGACCTCGGTGATGCGTCGCTACTAACACGCTACGCAGATTGGCGGCAAGATGATCATCGTAATCTTGTTGGTTTTACAGACAACCTTGTGAAGCTCTTCGGAAGCCAGAAAAAATCTGTCAAGTTGTTGCGCAATATTGGCATGCTTGGCTTCGATATGCTGCCCGGCGTACGCGGTTTGTTTGCGCGGCATACGATGGGTCTTGCGGGCAAGCTACCACGCCTTTCCCGCGGCGTGCCTCTGACGCCAAACTAGGGACAAACAGATGCGGCGGAAAACGACTATATTGATTGCTGGTGGAGGCGTTGTTGGCCTCACACTCGCTGCACTGTTGGCCTCCTCGAAGCAGGCATCCGCAATTAATCTTTTGCTGGTTGATGGCTCACCTGCCATCGACTTCCGCGCTGATGAGGGCGTCGGTCTGCGAGTTTCGGCAATCTCCAGCGGGTCCACGCGAATATTGCGTTCTGCGGGTGGCTGGACTGAATCGATACTTGATCGGGTTTGTGCGTACTCCGAAATGCGTGTTTGGGATGCTAGCCGTGGTGTGGAAGGTCCGGATACATTGCGATTTTCTGCTGACGAATTTGCATTGCCGCAGCTCGGCTTCATTGTGGGAAACAAACTCCTACAGTTCAATCTGCTGGATTCGTTGAATAGATATGGGCAAAAGGTCGAATTCTCCACCCACATACGAGCGTTGGATGAGGAGGGCGACAAGAAAGTCGTGCGGTTATCTAGTGGGCAGATTGTCGAGCCAGATCTAATTGTTGGTGCGGACGGCGCCGCTTCGTTCGTGCGCAAGCAGGCGGCAATTGGTACGCATCGCTGGCGCTACAATCAAACGGCATTTGTGACGCATTTACGCACACAAAACCCGCATCGCAACACTGCCTGGCAGCGGTTTTTGGTCGAAGGACCTGTGGCTCTATTGCCGCTGCACGACGGTCGCGTCTCCCTCGTGTGGACGACCACGGAACAACAAGCTAAAGCGGCGATAGACATGCCCGTCGACGCGTTGTCAGATGTGTTGACCACAGCGACCGATGGGGTACTGGGCAAGCTAGTACCCGACGGTCCGCGCGGCAGTTTTCCGCTAGCCGCGCAATATACGAAACAGTATGTCTTGCCTAAGCTTGCACTCATTGGCGACGCGGCGCACAGTGTTCACCCGCTCGCCGGTCAGGGCGCAAACTTAGGAATAGCGGACGCTGCAAGTCTGGCGGAAGTTGTTCTGGCCGCGATATCGGCCGGTGAGTACATCGGTGATTATCGCGTTCTGCGACGCTATGAAAGGCAGCGCAAGGGGTCGAACCTGACAATGCTACAGTTTATCGACGGTTTGAATCGCTTATTCCGCGTACGGTCGCCCGCTATCCGCACTGTGCGCACAACTGGCATGCGCATGTTTAATCGCAGCGGAATATTGCGTACGAAGGCGATTCGCGTGGCGCTTGGAATCGATGATCGACCTGCCTGATTTACAGCTGTTAGTGTAGTATGCAGCGAAATGTCGCATAACAAGATCAACGATGACAAAACGATACGTCTACTTACTAGTTGCTGGTCTGACCGCGCTCGGCCTCGGGGTTTTCCTCTATAAGTGGCAGTATTTGGGATTTCCTGTCGCGAGCAAACAGCAGACGCCAGTTTGGACAATTGAGACCTCAATCAAGTTTGATAGCGGTCCTGGATCTATCAAAGCAAGCTTACAAATTCCGACGTTGACGCCGGGCTTCAAAATGCTCAGCGAGCATAACGTTTCCAAAGGTTATGGCTTTAGTCTTAACTATGTTAGCGGCGGCCGCGAGGCGCAGTGGGCAGTTCGCCGCACCGACGGACCGCAAACCATCTATTACCGTCGAGTTGTTTACGAAGACTCTACCAGCGAACAGGCCGATACAACGCCACCGTTTCCGCCGCAGCCGGTCATTCGTGAACCGTTAAGAACAGCGGTTGAGGTCATCGTTGCGGACGTTCGTGACCATTCTGCCGATACAGCTTCGTTTACTACGGAATTGTTGCGCTCGGTCAACGATCCGTCCGCAAGCTCGAACGTCGAATTATTACTAGCCGATGCTGGTTCGTCCGCTGACTTCGTCGAGACACTGACGACGATACTTGCATACGCGCGAATACCCGCGCGCATGATTCGCGGACTGGTTCTTGCCGATCAACAGCGGCATGTCGATCCATTGCCTTGGTTGGAAGTGCACGACGGGGATCGCTGGCTCTATTTTAACCCCAACACTGGCGAACAAGGTCTACCGGATCGATACATGGTCTGGTGGCGGGGCAATGCGCCGCTCGTTACCGTTGAGGGTGGCAATAATGTTGAAGTCAACTTCGCTGTGCGTAAGAATTATAGAGATTCTATTTCGATCGCTGAAAATCGCGGAGCCCTTGACGGCTCTGCGCTCGTTCAATTTTCACTTTTTAGTCTGCCCATTCAAACGCAGGCGGTTTACAACGTGTTATTGATGATCCCAATCGGCGCATTGATTATGGTATTCATGCGAAATATGGTTGGCATCGACGCATTCGGCACGTTTATGCCTGTGTTAATCGCGTTGTCGTTTCGGGAGACTCAACTAGTCTGGGGTCTTGCTTTGTTCACAATGCTGGTGGCTCTGGGGCTGAGTATTCGATTCTTGCTCGAACGACTGCGATTGCTTTTGGTTCCGCGATTGGCTGCCGTGCTAATTGTCGTTGTGCTATTGATGATGACCATCAGTGTTGTTTCCCATAAGCTTGGAATGGAAACGGGACTGTCCGTTGCGCTTTTCCCAATGGTGATTATCGCGATGACCATCGAGAAGATGTCAATTGTCTGGGAAGAGCGTGGCGCAAGCGACGCCATTAAGGGAGGTGCGGGCAGCATGTTAGTCGCTTGCATAGCCTATCTTGCAATGGGTTTACATTGGCTGGAACATCTGATTTTCACATTTCCTGAGTTGCTGCTGGTCGTTCTGGCGATCGTCATCTTGATGGGGCGTTACACCGGCTATCGTTTGACTGAATTGAATCGTTTTAGAGCGATCTCTGGTAGCTAACAAAGATGCTTTCTGCCGCAAAGAGACTAAAAACCGCTGGCGTGCTCGGGCTCAATCAGCGCAATACCGATTTCATTATGCGTCTCAATGCACGACGATTGTATCCACGCGTAGACGATAAAGTTCTTACGAAAAAACTAGCGATAGATGCCGGTATGGCCGTACCGGAAATGTACGGTTCGATTAGCAACCAAGGCGAGGTCCGCAATCTTGATGCGATTGTAGAGGCGCGCGAAAGTTTTGTTATCAAACCTGCACGAGGAAGTGGTGGCAACGGCATTATGGTTATCGCCGGTAGGAGTAAGAGACACCGCGCGAGTTACCGCACAATTAGTGGCGTCATCATGAGTGGTGCCGAATTACGCTATCACGTTTCAAACGTAGTAAGCGGTCAATATAGTCTCAGCGGAAATCCGGATACGGCGATCATCGAATATTGTGTTGAGTTTGACCCGTTGTTTGCGGAAGTCAGCTACCTAGGCGTTCCGGACATTCGGGTTATTGTGTACCGCGGCTATCCGGTCATGGCGATGGTGCGCTTGCCGACCCGGGTATCAAGCGGCAAAGCCAATCTACATCAAGGTGCAGTTGGCGCAGGGATTGATTTGAGCAGCGGCGAGACAATGCGCGGCGTACTCGGAAATTCAATAATTGACGATCATCCCGATACCGGGGCACTGATTTCAGGCTTACGTATCCCGGAATGGGACTTTATTCTCGAGTCCGCCGCAAAAGGGCTGGAGGTGACTGGGCTCGGTTATTTGGGTGTCGATATTGTTATCGACCGACAACACGGGCCGCTCATATTAGAAATGAACGCCAGACCCGGGCTCAATATACAAATCGCGAATGACTGCGGAATCGCAACTCGTGTTGAGCGAATTGAAGAGATTTTTGACGAGCACGCCGACCCAGTTGCACGAGCTCGCACGAGTCGCCGTGAGTTTGCAGCCGAGCGGCAATCGCAATTGCCGCTCGACAATTAAGTAACAAACCTACTCTGATTGTTCTCTGGCTTGACGAAGCTCGTCAGCAATCCAGTTATTCATACGAGTTTCTAAGACTTCCAACGGTAGCGCGCCGCCGCCGAGTAGAGTGTCGTGAAATGCGCGTATGTCAAAATCGTCACTGAGAGCTTGTTCAGCCTTTTTCCTCAATTCCAGAATTTTTAGCTGACCAATTTTGTAGGCTAATGCTTGTCCCGGCCAGGCGATATAACGGTCGATTTCGTTGACGATATCTAGCTCCGTTTTAGCCGCATTGTCTTTAAAAAAATCGATTGCCTGCTGTCTCGTCCAACCTTTGTAATGAATGCCAGTATCGACAACTAAACGCACCGCGCGCCACATTTCGTATGTCAGTGCGCCAAATTTCGAATACGGGTCCTTGTAGAGGCCGAGGTCGTAACCGAGGCTTTCGCTGTAGAGCCCCCACCCTTCTACAAATGCGGTAAAACCGGAAAATCGACGAAAGTCAGGCATATTCGGTAATTCCATTTGCAAGGCAATTTGCAGGTGGTGCCCGGGCATCGCCTCATGTACCGACAGTACTTCCATTTCGTATTTTGGACGTACCTCCGGTCGATACAAATTGACGTAATAGTACCCGGCCCTGGAACCGTCCGCCGCCGGAGCGTTGTAGTAAGCCGTTGTCGTGTCTGGCGCGATGCTTGCGGGAATTTCGCGTAAGCCGTATGGGATTCGTGGCAGCTTGCCGAATAGGTTGACCAATTCAGGGTCAATTCGTTTGCAAATTGCCAGGTAAGCGTCAAATAGGGCCTGACCGTCTGTAAAGTAAAACTGAGGATCAGTGCGTAAGAACTGTAGGAACTCCGCGAAGCTGCCATCGAATTCCAGTTCATCGATGACCAATTGCATATCTTCTCGAATTCGTTGCACCTCGTTCAGCCCCAGGCGATGAATTTCATCTGGGGTCATCGGCGTCGTGGTGTAGTAGCGGCTACGAAACTCGTAGAATGCTTCGCCATTGGGTAAAGACGATGCGCCAATACTGTCGCGACTTGCTGGCAGATAGGTATCTTCGAAATAGTCCTTGAGTTCGCGGTATGCCGGTACGATCTTTTCATCGATGATGGTGCGCGCGGAATCTCTTAGCCGTTTTTTATCCTGGTCGCTGAATTTCTCGGGTAGGTTTTCGAAAACGCTGAAAAATGGACTTTGCTCTGCATTCTCGACTAACTGGGAGTCTAGTTGCTGCGGCACTCTCTGCATCAATATCTTCGGTGACATGTAGCCGGTTTTTCTACCGACTTCTTGCAAGGTCATCGTCTGTTCGACGACTTTGTCGACGGCGGACATACGTGCCAGCCAATCTTCGTAGTCATTGACCGTGTTCAGCGGCAGCAAGTTGGTTATTGATTCTAACGACTGCACGCCACCTTGATGATCAATTGGCATCAAATAATAGCGAAAAACATGCGCATCAATGTCGTTTTGTAATTCTCGCTGGAATAGCGCGTAGTTCAACTGGTCTTCAACGCTAAGCAACGACGCGTCGATGCGTCGCAAGCGTTGCAAGAATTCTTGCCGTTTCGTGTGTCTCCGGTCAATCGCGTCCAGCGACAGATCATCCCATTGGTCATTGTGACGTCGATCGCCAAGCGCAGATGCAAATTCAGGACTTTCATCAAGTTGCCACTCCCAATTCTCGTCGAGAAGAGAGTGGAAGTCGTCGACTGGTTCGGCCGCTACCGAATGACTGACGAATACGAAAACAGCAATGGCGCAAATTTGGGCCCGTAGCATTGCAAGCTCCATGAATAATCGATCAACCATTATTCGCCCACGCGCTGCTGCTGGCAACTACACGGAGAGTTGGCTATCATTGCGCGCACCAATCTATAGGGTAAGCGGAAGAGTCCTCCCCACGTAGGAGGCGCCGAAGGCGCAACTCGCTCGGAAACGCTCAGGCACACGGACTGCTTATTCTGATTGGCTCTGGAGAGCGGTCGGATATGACCCACCGAAGGGGTATACAGCGAATGCTGTGTGATCTCTCAGGTATAGCGGACAGAGGGGCGACTGAGAAGGTTCCCGTGCACGCCGGCAGGCTCGCGAGGTTCTTTTCAGTCGCCCTTTTTTGTTTGCGTTACTGGCTGCGGAGTCAAACCATGGGTTCAAAAACACCGCTTTATAAGAAGCATCTGGATGCAGGCGCCAAAATTGTCGATTTTGGCGGCTGGGATATGCCGCTTCACTATGGGTCGCAGCTCGACGAACATCATGCGGTTCGCCAAGGCGCCGGTCTGTTTGATGTTTCCCATATGACCGTTGTCGACATTGTTGGCGCCTCGTCTCGAGATTTTCTGCGCCGTCTATTGGCCAACGACGTAGCGCGGCTTAAGCAGACAGGCAAAGCACTGTATACCTGCATGCTGAATGATGCAGGTGGGGTAATCGATGATCTAATCGTCTATTTGCTCGCTGAAAATCGCTATCGATTGATTGTCAATGCGGCGACTCGCGTCAATGATCTCGCCTGGATTGTTCGACATGCTGCGGGATTTCAGGTCACCGTCGAAGAACGCGGTGAGTTAGCCATGTTGGCAGTGCAGGGCCCAGACGCAAGACGCTTGACGGCCGAGAATCTGCTCGATATCGATCGAAACTCACTGCTGGCTCTAAAGCCGTTCAGCGCTATCGAGCAGGATAATTTGTTTGTCGCAAGAACTGGCTACACCGGTGAGGACGGTTTCGAGATTGTTGCTGCGCCGCCAGCGATACTCGCGCTATGGGACCGCCTAGTTGAGGCTGACGTTACCCCGTGCGGCCTCGGTGCCAGAGATACCTTGCGCCTTGAGGCTGGCATGAATTTGTACGGAACCGACATGGATGCGGCTACGTCACCGCTAGAGGCGGGATTAGCCTGGACCGTGGCCTGGGAACCCGCCGATAGAAATTTCATAGGTCGTGCTGCTGTGCAAACAGCCCGCGATACGCAAGAATTGCAACGATTCGTCGGCTTGTTGCTTGAAAGTAAGGGCGTACTGCGAAATCACCAGCGGGTCGTCGTCGAGGGCCTAGCTGATGGCGAGATCACTAGTGGCGGTTTCTCGCCCACCATGCAGCGATCAATCGCAATGGCACGCGTACCTGCGGGAAATTTTACGCACGCGCAAGTCGAAGTACGTAAACGCTTGCTGGACGTTAGAATCGTGAAACTGCCGTTTGTCCGAAACGGCAGCGTACTGGTTGAATAGTGTATCGAATACAAGAAACGGGAGAAAACATATGAGTGAGTTGCCGGGCGATTTGCAATACACAAAGGACCACGAATGGCTGCGTCAAGAAGAAGACGGTAGTGTCACCATCGGCATTACCGATCATGCACAAAGCGCACTAGGCGATTTAGTTTACGTCGAGTTGCCGGAGGTTGGACAGGATTTGCAGGCCGGCGGTGAGATGGCCGTGGTCGAATCGGTCAAAGCCGCCTCCGATGTGTATGCGCCTGTCTCGGGCAGTGTCTTGGCGGTGAACGATGAGTTAGCCGACGACCCGGAACGCATCAATACAGATCCATACGAAGAGGGTTGGATTGTAAGATTGCAGCCAGAGCAAGGCGGCGAACATGAAACGCTAACGCCGGACGAATATCAAACGCTACTTGATGAGCTAGACGGATAACCAAATAGGACGACGGAACTCCATGCCATTTATTCCACATACAAATGACGACGTGCAGTCGATGTTGGCTGCCATTGGCGCCAGCAGTGTCGACGACTTATTCGATGAAATTCCCGCAGAACTCATAATATCTGAGCTCTCTGGAGTACCGGACGCACTGAGTGAAATGGAAATTGTGCGTCTCATGAGATCGCGCGCCGCACAAGATGGGTCCCCTCTGTGCTTTATCGGCGCTGGTGCGTACGAGCACCATATTCCGACCGCCGTTTGGGATATCGCGACGCGTGGCGAATTCTATAGCGCCTATACGCCGTATCAAGCCGAAGCAAGCCAGGGCACGCTACAGACGATTTACGAATACCAGACGATGATCACTAGTCTCACCGGTATGTACGCAAGCAACGCGTCGTTGTACGACGGCGCTTCGGCGCTCGCAGAAGCGTCACTTATGGCGGTGCGTGGCAATCGCAAAAATACGTCGAAACGTATTTTGCTGGCGGCCGGTGTTAATCCGACCTACCAGAAGGTCGCGCAAGCAATTGCGGGTAGCCAGGGTTTGACCTTCGAGCGCATGCTACTCGACCATCAAACGGGGATCGGTGGCGATCTAAGCCGGGTCGACGTTGCCGAGCCGCCAGTAGCAGTCGTTATTCAACAACCATCGTTTTTTGGCACGATGGAAGATATGGACGGGCTAACGGATTGGGCGCATTCGGTCGGCGCGCTGGTTATTGCTGTGGTAAACCCAACCGCATTGGCCGTATTGAAGGAACCAGGAAGTTGGGGTGAAAACGGCGCCGATATTGTGTGTGGGGAGGGCCAGCCACTGGGTGTGCCGTTGTCATCTGGTGGCCCTTATTTTGGCTTCATGTCTTGCACGCAAAAACTCATTCGCCAAATGCCTGGACGTATCGTTGGCAGAACGACGGATTTGGATGGCAAGCCGGGCTTCACGCTGACACTACAAGCGCGCGAGCAGCACATTCGGCGGTCGAAGGCGACATCGAATATTTGTACAAATCAGGGACTCATGGTGACCGCCGCGACCGTATATTTGTCGTTACTTGGTCACGAGGGTTTGCGTCGAGTCGCATTACAATCATTGCAACAAACAAAACAACTGGTTGCTTTGCTTTGTGAAATTGACGGCGTCGAAAAGTTGTTTTCGAGCGAACACTTTCATGAGGCGGTAATCTCGCTACCGCAACCCGTAGATCGGGTGCTTGAAGCGCTTGCAGAGCTTGATATTTTGGGCGGCTATGACTTACGCACGGATGCACCGGAGTTGGGTAACGCGTTGCTGATTTGCGCCACTGAAACCAAGACTGATGAAGACTTGCAAGTCTACGCGACCGCCTTGGCGAGAATTCTGAAACGATAGGAAGTGGGATACGAATGCATCAAGTACTGTTCAATGGTTCGAACTATCAAACGCATGGCGAGCTGCCGGAAATCGGTGGCCGAGCGCCCGACGTCTCATTGGTAAACACGGATTTGCAGGATGTTTCGCTAGCCAATTACATGGGCAAACGTAAACTGTTTAATATTTTTCCGAGTATCGACACACCAATTTGTGCTAAATCAGTGATCGCGTTCGACAAATTATCAGCGGAAGTGGAAGACGTCGTCATGCTGATGATTTCCTACGATTTGCCATTCGCTCATTTACGATTTCAACAACAGAACGAATTACAGCGCGTTGAGGGACTGTCGGCCATTAGGCATGCGGGATTTGGTGAAAATTACGGCGTGCAAATTGTTGCCGGACCACTTGCCGGTATGTTCGCACGGGCAGTCGTTGTATTAGACGAAAACAATACCGTGGTGTATCGCCAACTTGTCGACGATATTGCGACAGAACCAGATTATGCGGCGGCTTTTAAAGCGCTAGGCGTTGACGTTGATACATCGGAGTTGAGTAATGAGTGAAGCTTTGATTTTCGAAAAATCGCGTTCAGGCAGGCGCGCGTTCGCGCAGGCTCCGCAAGAGCCGGCTGCGAGCAAAATCACGAATAGATTTGCACGCGCAAACGTGCCGCTACTTCCCGAAGTTTCGGAATTGCAGGTCGTACGTCACTTTACGCGTTTATCACAGCAAAACTTTTCGATAGATACGCACTTCTATCCACTCGGATCTTGCACCATGAAGTACAACCCGCGTGCCTGTAACGCGCTCGCGCTGCTGCCAGGGTTAATGAATCGACATCCGCTGGGCCCTGTCAGCCATGGCCAGGGATTCATGGCTTGTATGTTCGAGTTGCAGGAAATGTTGAAGGGCGTTACTGGTATGCAGGAAGTATCGCTAACGCCAATGGCCGGTGCGCAGGGTGAGTTGGCAGGTGTGGCGATGATTCGCGCATATCATCTGGCGCGCGGTGATGATCATCGTATCGAGATCATCGTGCCAGATGCGGCACACGGAACAAATCCTGCAACAGCGACCATGTGTGGCTGCGTTGTGCGCGAGCTGCCGACAGGTGCCGACGGTGATATTGACGTTGAGGCGCTGAGGAACGCGGTTGGCCCGAATACAGCGGGAATCATGCTGACTAACCCGTCCACTTTGGGTGTTTTTGAACGCAACATCATGGACGTTGCCAAAATCGTTCACGATGCTGGCGGCCTGTTGTATTACGACGGTGCGAATCTGAACGCAATCCTCGGAAAAGTTCGCCCGGGCGATATGGGTTTTGACGTTATCCACATGAATCTGCACAAAACTTTCTCGACGCCACACGGTGGCGGCGGGCCCGGGTCCGGCGCAGTCGGGGTTGGCGAGCGATTGTTGCCTTTCATGCCAATACCGGTCGTGTCGGCGAAAGAGACTGAGGGCGCGACCCAATACGTTTGGCTAACCAAGAAAGACCTTCCGCAGTCGATTGGTCAACTGTCAGGATTTATGGGGAATTCCGGTGTCTTGCTGCGCGCTTATGTTTACATGCGTATGGTCGGCCGCGATGGAATGCGACGAATCGCTGAATATGCGACCCTGAACGCCAACTACTTGCAGGTTCGTTTGCAAGCGGCGGGGTTCGAACTGGCTTACCCAAAACGTCGCGCCAGCCATGAATTCATCATTACAATGAAATCGCAAGCCAAAACCCTAAATGTTTCAGCGATGGACATTGCTAAAGCGTTGTTGGATAAGGGCTACCATGCGCCAACGACTTATTTCCCGCTCCTGGTCCCAGAATGCCTATTGATCGAGCCAACTGAGACCGAGTCAAAGCAGACGCTCGATGGTTTTATTGACGCGATGATCGCTATTGCGTCTGAATCCGAAGCGGACGGCGAACGACAAAAGGGCGCTCCCTACAATATGCCAGTGCGCCGGCTCGATGATGTCAAGGCCGCGCGGCAATTGGATCTTGCTTGGCAGCCGCCAGTCGGAAACTAAATCTGCATTTGCCAACCGAGTAGCGTTGCAATGCCCAAAATTGCGGCATAATCCAACGACTATCCGATGTTCCGGCGCCGCTGATGCGACATACAGAGGGAACCGTCGACCGTCTGGCTAGTCCAGAGATCATGACGGTATTGAATTGGACGTGAAAAATCATATGCATTTGCAACTGAAGGCGCTACTTCTAACAGTAATATTCTTTACTAGTGCGAGCTATTCCGAGGAGCCTGCCTGGGTCGGTACATTGGAGCGGATTTCGACCGGCGTTGTTTCCATACGCGTGGACGCGACGCGTGCTTTCGATACCGAGTGGAACTCATCGAGTCAGGCGACCGGCTTTGTGGTCGATGCCGAACGTGGAATTATTCTGACCAACCGGCACGTCGTTACGCCGGGTCCGGTGGTAGCGGAAGCGGTATTCCTGAACAACGAAGAGGTGCGTCTGACACCGATATATAGAGATCCTGTCCACGATTTCGGTTTTTTCCGTTACGACCCAGCCGACCTTGTTTACATCGAGCCGGCGGAATTGCCTTTAGTGCCGGGGGCGGCTGGTGTTGGTCGGGAAATCAGGGTTGTTGGCAATGATGCTGGCGAAAAACTGTCGATTCTCGCTGGCACAATAGCGCGCCTTGATCGTAAGGCGCCCGACTATGGGCGAGGAAAGTATAACGACTTCAATACGTTCTATTTTCAGGCGGCATCCGGCACCTCGGGTGGCTCATCCGGTTCACCGGTCGTCAACATCGATGGCGAAGTTGTTGCACTGAATGCTGGTGGAGCCAATACCGCAGCCAGCAGCTTCTTTTTGCCGTTAGATCGCATCGAGCGCGCTTTGCGGCTGTTGCAAAATGGCGATGTGGTAGGTCGCGGTACGCTGCAAACGGAATTTGTGAGAAGAGCATACGACGAATTGCGTAGACTCGGTCTAACACCGGAAAGTGAGCGGCTGGCGCGCAGCGCGTTTCCAGATCAGACGGGTATGCTGACGATTCAGCAGGTGATTCCTGAGTCGCCAGCGTCTGGCAAGATCGAGCCCGGAGATATTTTGCTGCGCATTGACGGCAATCTGGTTACTGAATTCGTACCGCTCGCAACAATACTGGATGATTCGGTCGGTGACTTTGTCAGTATCGAGTTGGAGCGCGGCGGTCGAAAAATAGAGGAGAAGATTCAGGTTAGTGATTTGCACGACGTATCACCGGACGAATTTGTCGAAGTCGGTGACGCGATATTTAACGATCTCTCCTACCAGCAAGCTCGTCACTACAATCGCTCAGTCACTGGTGTATACATAGCGAACCCAGGGTATATGCTTGCAAAATCAGCGATTCCCAGAGGAGCGGTTATTACTGAAATTGGTGGCGACAAAATTGATGATTTGCGGGACTTAATCAACGAATTCGATGAACTGGCAAACGGAGATCGCACCACTGTGCGCTACCATTCGATCGAAGATCCACAGAACAGCGTCGTTCGATCAATTCAGATGGATAGAAGCTGGTTTCCATCGCGACGCTGTCGGCGCGACGACAGCAGCGGCACTTGGCCCTGCGATGACCTAAGCCAAGGGCCCGCGGCAAAACCACAAAAGATTGGCGAAACGAGTTTTGCTGAATTCGACGATGCGCGGGTGAGCGCTATTGCCGCTTCGCTGGCGATGGTGACATTCGATCTCCCCTATACGGTATCCGGAGTTGCTGAAAAACACTATTACGGAACGGGCCTGATCGTTGATACCGTGCGAGGTTTGATTGTGGTGGACCGCAATACTGTGCCTGTCGCGATGGGTGACGTAACGGTCACGTTTGCCGGCAGTTTGCAAATTGACGCTCGCGTGAGTTATATCCATCCACTGCACAATCTCGCCATTGTTGCCTACGACCCGGAGTTGATTGGTGATACGCCGGTCAAAGCCGCAAAATTTTCGGAAAATCCGTTGGCAATTGGCGATCGCGTGATTGCGGTTGGCCTCAAGAGCGATCATCAGCTCGCGCATCAAGAGAGCGTTGTGTCTTCTGTTGCCGCGATCGTACTGCCACTGTCGCGAACGATGCGATTTCGCGATGTGAATTTGGAATCAATCGATTTAGTCAACGGGCCGACAGATTTTGATGGTGTATTGATAGACGAGCAGTCGAACGTCGTGGCGAGTTGGTCTACTTTCGCTTACCAATCTGGCAACGAAGGCGGGCAGATTAATCGCGGTATCGGGGCAGATTTAATTGCGGAGTTTGTTGACATCGCCATCGCAGGCGATCCAATTCATTCGTTGGAAGCTGAACTCGTTTACTCGCCATTATTTGCGGCCAGGAAATTGGGTGTCGACGAAGAGTGGCTAGAAAAATTGGAGGCGCACAACCCCAGTCAACGTAGAGTATTGCGCGTATCAAGATTGGTCGCTGGTTCTCCGGCGGCCGAAAAGCTGCGCAATGGAGACATGATTCTGGCGGTCGACGGGCAAGTGGTGACGACGTTTCGTGAGCTGGAAATTGCCGTGCAAAAACCGGCGGTAAAAATGACGGTTTGGCGAGATAAGGAGGTCAAGCAGTTTCGGCTGGAAACCGTTGCTTTGAGTGGCTCTGGCATTGATAAAGCAGCGTCCTGGGCGGGTGCGTTGCTGCAGGACCCACACCGGGAAATGGCTGCGCAACGTGGCATAGAACCCACAGGCGTGTATGTTGCGTTCTTCAATTACGGCTCGCCAGCGACTCGCTATGGTCTGTGGGCTGGCCGGCGCATTGTCGCTGTCGACGACCAGGAAACGCCAGATCTCGCGAGCTTTATGAAGATTGTTGCGGGCAAAGAAGATCAAGCGTCCGTGCGTTTGAAAACTGTCACTTGGAATGGTGCGGTTGACGTAATCACGCTGAAGCTCGACAATCAATATTGGCCTGCCTACGAAATCAAGAGAACTGCGCAGGGCTGGCAACGATATCCCATTGGCTGATACAAACTCCACAAGCTACCTCGGCTTCGAGCTGTGTCGTGATGCGCGATGTGATGGTTCGCGGTTAGCTAGGAGCAAGTCACCTTAAATGAATATCGTGGCGTATTTTCGTTGGCAACAGTGGTTAGGTCTAGTGCTTTTGTCAGTGTGTGGCGCAGCCGGTGCGCAGTCCCTATACAAATACCGCGGTCCGGACGGAGAGTGGATATACACAGATCGAGCGCCTGCGCAGACGGTAAATGCCGAGGTTCGGCAGCTTCCGCAGGGCGAGACAGAGCCCAAGGTTGATGTTTATCATCGTTTCGAGAATGGCGGCATCGTTCTGTATGCCAATAACGAGTTCTACGCACCGGTCGAGATTGCGATTGGCCTGGCTACGCTGAAAAATCTGCAGCTTCCCGCGCCCGATCAACAATTCACGTGGACGATCGATGCGCGTGATCGGCAACAACTCTTGCGCCTCGACGTCGCCGAACAAGGACTGGCAGCGGGCATCGAATATAGTTTTAGTTGGCTGCATGGCGATCCCACGACTGTGCACGCACCTCAACAAGCCTATCGAGCGCCGTTCGCCGTCGCTGGGGATTATCGAATTACGCAAGCCTTTCCATTAGGCGTAACCCATGTAACGCCAGACAGCTACTATGCGGTCGACATTGATATGCCGATTGGTACGGATGTTTACGCGGCTAGGGCAGGTACCGTGTTTCAAATAGCAAGTAAGAATTTTCGCGGCGGGCTCGATCCGGACCGCGATTTAGAAGCCGCCAATATTGTCAGCATATTGCATGAAGATGGTACCTACGCCATTTACGCGCACCTTAACTGGAACAGTATTCGCGTCCAACCGGGTGATAGCGTGGCGCGCGGGCAGTACATTGCCGATTCCGGCAATACCGGATATAGCAGCGGTCCGCATCTGCATTTCGTGGTGATTCGTAATCGAGGTCTGCGGCACGAGTCTGTACCGGTTGTTTTCGCTGGCAGAGACAATACAGACGTGGTTGTCGAAACTGGGGACCGATTGATCGCTTATTGATGAATGCCGAATTCAAAAATAAGCAATGCGATCTGAAGCGTATTTCCTCAAACATAGTATTCGTTCAGCTCTGTGCATTCTTGTTACTAACGACCGCACCTCACGTTAGCGCATTTTCTGCTGGCATGCAGGAAGATGCGGCAATCGAATGTGATGCTTGCGAAGAATGGAATGCTCCGCAAAAGCCGTTTCGCATTTTCGGTAGTACTTGGTATGTCGGTACCGCTGGTTTGTCATCAATTCTAATCGATACTGGAACTGGTCTCGTGTTACTTGACGGGGCACTGTCGCAAAGCGCAGCACAGATTGAGCGGAATATTCGAACGCTGGGATTCGATAGCCGGGATGTTAAAGTAATTGTCAACTCTCACGCACACTTTGACCACGCCGGTGGCATCTCGGCGTTGCAGCGCCATTCGAATGCCACCGTCTATGCGAGCGTTGACTCGATTGATAGCCTCATGCAGGGGCGATTGCAACGCGGTGATCCTCAATTCGTGGCCGACGATGATTTCGGGAATTTTCCTGCCGTCGGCAATGTGCAATTGGTTCGCGACAATGAGTCAATATTGCTTGGAGAATTGAGACTGACTGCAAACTACACGCCAGGCCATACAAAAGGCAGCACGACATGGATTTGGGAGTCTTGCGATGACGCAACGTGTTTAAGAATTGTCTACGCCGATAGTTTGAGCGCGGTTTCAATGCCCGGTTTTAGATTTACCGGTGCGAATGATTCAGGAGATTTAACTGATTCGTATCGGGTAAGCATCGATAGAGTGCGTAAATTGCCCTGCGATATCCTATTGTCGCCGCATCCTATGTTTTTCGATATGCATGACAAGATAGCCACTCTTGAAGTTGCGGGCCAACTCAATCCGTTCATCGACACGAATGCTTGTAAAAACTATGCGGACTATTTCGCGGATTGGTTGCAGCGACGGGTCGATGAAGAACTAGAGTAGTGGCGGCGACAGGTTCGAGAATGTTCAACAACGAAATTGGCTGGCCATAGACGACGGCAAGTTGCTGACTAGTTGCAGTTATCGGCGGCGCGAAGGATACTTGAATCACCTTCGACGGCCTCTAAGCTCAGGAGTTCCAGTGTCTAATATTTACGCGAAAATTGGTGCGATCGTCTACGTATTGTGGGGTCTTTTGCATATCATGGCCGCACGGATGGTTTATGTACTGGGTGTTTCCCTCGAACCCGGAATGGTGCAAGCGCGCATTTTCCAAGATGCTTGGAACCTAATGTTTTTTGCGGTATTCGGAATAGTTGTTGCCATTCGTTGGAATTGGTTCAATAGCCGTCTCGGTTACTGGCTCAATTTTGTCGTCGTTGGGGTCGGCGATATTGGATTTATCGTTACTGTGTTGCTACCGGGTTATGCGCCAATGATGCCCGGCGCGATTGGTCCGGCATTGTGGATTGTTGCATTGATTTTTTCGACACTTGGCATTCGAAAAAGGCGCGATTCGCTGTCGTTTAGCTAGCGGATTCTTAGTGAGATGAAATCGCCGAACGCGATACTGTATCCAGCGTTTGTGATGTTTTCCCTTACGCTAACTTTGCTGATTAGCTTGGCGTATCAGCGCTACCGAGCAATCAAGGCTGGAGCGGTGAATTTTCGGTTTTATAGAACCTATAACGAAGGCGAACAGACACCGCGACTGCATTTATTCGGACGCCACATCCAAAACCACTTCGAAGTTCCGCCACTTTTTTATTTCGCGGTTGCATTGGTCTACGTGACCAACTCTGTCAGTATCGTGGCCATAGTATTTGCCTGGGCATTTGTCTTTGCTCGCTATGTGCACACGGCGATACATTTAGGAACAAATAATATTTCCCACCGCTTTCTAGCATTTGGAACCAGCTTGCTATGTCTCTTGGGCCTCTGGCTATCGTTAGCGTTTTCGCTGGTCACTTAAAGTTTGCTAGCGAACGGTTGATAGCGCCTAAGGCGAGCGCAGGACTAGATGTAAACAGCAAAAAAGTACACCGTTAAGGTTGAACTTGCAAAATATAATGCCGTATCAACAACGTACCGAATTGCCTGAGCGTAATTTATCGTGCTGCTAGTCCTGCATGCTGGTGGCCAGCGCTTCCCATGAGTCCATCGGCAACGAGCAAGTCGGGCCGACGCAGCGGTACGCGATGGTCTTGTTCGCTACAGCCCGCCTTTGTGCGAGCGCGCCCGGGAGTTCAGCTGCATTCTCGGGGATGGCAAACAAAAGCCTGCGGGGTGCATATATTTTGGCGGCAGAGACTTGCCAGCGAGCAATCTCTGCGGGCTCACCGCGTAGGATAATGATTTCCGGGTGTGCGATGTATTCTTCGAGCGCCGAGAGTAGCGAAACATGTGCTTGCGGGTACTCCGCCATCGCGCTCCAGGCATTTTTTAACGTCGTTTCTGCAACTTGAAGATAGCGCTGCTCACCGAGTAGAAAGCCAAGACGTTGCATTGCCAGAACAGCAATCCCATTGCCCGACGGAGTGGCGTCGTCAGCGTAAGACTTGGTTCTGTGCATTAATTGTTCGTGATCGTTGGCCGTAAAAAAGAAGCCGCCGTCTTTATCGTCGAAAAAATGGTCAATAAGTAGATCAGCGATTTTGATCGCCAAATGCAAGGACTCGGAATTCCATCGAGCTTGCAACGTTTCGATAAGCGCATCTAGCAAAAAAGCGTGATCATCTAGATATGCAGGAAACTTGTATTGCTCGTCCTTGAAGCTGACAAATAGTCTGTCGTTGTGCATCAAGTTTTTGTCGATAAACGCGATACTGCCGACCGCCGCATCTACGTAGTCACTGTTTTCCAACGCACGACCCGCAATCGCGAAGCCACGAATCGCTAGCGCATTCCATGACGTCAACTGCTTGTCGTCGCGTGCCGGTGCTATGCGATCCTGGCGCCTTTTGAGCAATTTCTGTCTACTCACATTTATTCTTCTTTCGACCGTTTCGAGGCCTTCGTCGGCTTCGCTTGCAATCTCGTCCAGTGGTCTTCTAACAGAGAGGTGCCAATTGCCCTCAAAATTTGCGTCGACATCTAATCCATAGCGCTTTGCAAACAATTCAAATTCCACAGGTTCTAGCAGCGCCTTTGCTTGGTCTGGCGTCCATACATAATAGCGTCCTTCCTCGCCCTCCGAATCAGCATCGCGGGTCGAGTAAAAACCACCGTTTGGCGCCAGCATATCGTCCAGTATCCACGCGGCCGTTTCGTTGGCGACAGCTGCATAGGTCGGGTCGCCGGTCGCAATGTGCAGTTGGGCGTATAGCGCAAGTAATGGACCATTGTCGTATAACATTTTTTCGAAATGTGGTATTTGCCAGAATCGATCAACCGTGTAGCGACAGAAGCCACCGCCAAGATGGTCAAAAATTCCACCTTCGGCCATTCTCGTCAGCGTTAGTGACACCATAAATAACGCGTCTACATCGGGTTCCGGTGAATTGGCCGATGCCCTCCAATCACGCAACAATCGATCGAGAGTCGTTGGATGCGGGAATTTTGGTGCATTGCCAAAGCCGCCGAACTCCCGATCGAAGGTAGCGGAAATTTTCTGGCGGGCATCATTTAGCGCGGATTCATTGAGTACAACATCCGGCGCAGTTGCCTGCGGCTCAATGCGTGATAACACCTGCAATAGCTCGGTGCCCTGCGCGGTAATTTCTTCACGGCTATTTGCGTAATATTCAGCGACTCGGGTGAGCAGATCACGAAATGGTGGCATGCCATGGCGCGCTTCATCCGGAAAATACGTGCCACCAAAAAACGGCCGCTGATCATCTGGATTGATGAACATTGTTAGTGGCCAGCCGCCCGCCCTTTGAGTGAGTAGCTGATGCGCGGACTGATAAAGTTTGTCGACGTCGGGCCTTTCTTCGCGATCAACTTTGACATTGACGAATAATTTGTTCATCAAATTCCCGGTCTGTTCGTTTTCGAAAGACTCGTGTGCCATCACATGGCACCAATGGCATGCCGAATAGCCGACGGATAACAATATAGGCTTGTTCGACTTTCTTGCCAGGTCAAACGCAGCTTCGCCCCACGGATACCAATCAACGGGATTATCAGCGTGTTGTAGGAGATACGGGCTGGTTTCGCTGGCGAGGCGATTTTGATGTGCGGAATTGCTGCTCATGATCATTGCTTGTCAGTTTACAGCGGAAACTATAACGCAGACGGCAGGCTATGTACGGTCGGCTAGCCAAACGCCGCCGCAATGATAAACTAGCGGCCAAATCGGCCGTCAAAGAAGCGTTAAATGCTGACCTATCCAGAAATCGATCCAGTAATTTTTTCCGTTGGCGTCATTAAAGTTCGCTGGTATGGACTGATGTACGTCATAGGATTCGTGTTCGCCTGGTGGCTCGCTCGACGGCGCGCACAACAAAGTTGGTCGGCAATCAAGCCGCATCAGATCGACGATCTGGTATTTTATGCAATGCTTGGCGTCATTTTGGGAGGTCGCTTGGGTTACGCCTTGGTCTATGGTTGGGCGGAGCTGACCAGTGATCCATTGTATATTTTCAAAATCACCCAAGGTGGAATGTCCTTCCACGGCGGTCTGGTCGGCGTCATGGCTGCCATGTGGATTTACGGACGCAGAATAGGCAAGCGCATGTGGGAAGTGACTGACTTCGTCGCGCCTCTGGTGCCGCTGGGATTAGGTTTTGGGCGCATCGGAAATTTCATCAACGGCGAGTTGTGGGGCAAGCCGACCGACGTGCCATGGGCGTTCAATATCGGCGGCGTCGGGCTACATCCCTCTCAGCTATATGAGGCACTGCTGGAAGGTTTCGTGCTGTTCGCCATCCTGTGGTGGTATTCGTCCAAACAACGACGTTACATGAGCGTGTCTGGGCTATTTTTGGTTTGCTATGGCATGTTCCGATTTATTGTTGAGTTTTATCGCGTACCGGATGCCCACCTAGATTATCTGGCGTTAGGCTGGGTAACCATGGGGCAAGTTTTAAGTGTGCCGATGGTTTTGCTGGGTATGACGTTGCTTTTCCTAGGATATCGAAAGTCAGAGGTGGTGCACTAATATGCAACAGTACTTGTCGTTTATGGAGCACGTTCGGGCGCATGGTACTCGCAAGGAAGACCGTACCGGCATCGGTACGTTGAGTGTTTTCGGGCATCAAATGCGTTTCGACCTTGGCGCCGGATTTCCATTGCTGACAACCAAAAAATTGCACATACGTTCGATCGTGTACGAGTTGCTCTGGTTCTTAAATGGTGAGTCAAACGTCAAGTACTTACGCGATAACGGCGTTTCAATCTGGAATGAATGGGCCGACGACAATGGTGAACTGGGCCCCGTATACGGTGTCCAATGGCGTAGCTGGCCGACCGCGTCAGGTGAGAGTGTCGATCAGATCAGTCAGGTTATCATTGATCTGAAAAACAATCCGGACTCGCGGCGAATTATCGTTTGCGCCTGGAACCCAGGCGAAATCGACAACATGGCGCTGCCGCCATGTCACTGTCTGTTTCAATTTTACGTTGCCGAGGGCAAGTTATCTTGTCAGCTCTATCAGCGTAGCGCAGACATTTTCCTCGGTGTGCCATTCAACATTGCGTCCTACGCATTACTGACGCACATGATCGCGCAACAATGCAACCTGAATGTGGGCGAATTCATTTGGACGGGCGGTGATTGTCATTTGTATTCAAATCATCTCCAGCAAGCAGATGAGCAGCTACAACGGGTGCCGATGGCACTGCCTAAATTGGCGATCAAGTGTCGACCTGCGAGCATATTCGACTACCAATTCGACGATTTCGAAATTTTGAGCTATGAAGCACACCCGCATATACGCGCGGCTGTTGCGGTGTAAGTAGGCCACTGTTGAATCTCTCCATCGTTGTCGCGGCTTCAACAAATAACGTCATCGGTAAAGATGGCACGTTGCCTTGGCATTTGTCGGAAGACCTGAAGAATTTTAAGAAGATAACCATGGGTAAGCCCATTGTGATGGGCCGGGCGACTTGGGAATCGATAGGCAGGGCATTGCCGGGCCGCAAAAACATTGTGCTGTCGCGCAATCCAGCGTTGCAGGCGCCGGGCTGCGAAGTTGTTACTAACCTAAGCGGCGCGCTCGAGGCCGCGGGTGATGCCGATGAGGTGATGATAATCGGTGGCGGGCAGATTTATTTGGAAGCGCTGCCAGTTGCGAATCGAATCTACCTAACACGCGTTGAGCGCGAAATCGATGGCGATACGTTTTTTCCTGCGCTAGATATAAACGAGTGGAATACGCTCAAGCAAGAATCTTATCCCGTGAATGAAGATCGCAAGATTGCCTTCGAGATCGTGACGCTCGAGCGTATTTGAATCAATAATTCCCAAAGCCTATATTTGCTGCGACGAAAGAGCTATCCGTAATCGTCTGGCGAATTCATAGATGTCTGTGTAATTATTGTATAACGGCGCCGGCGCCACACGAATCACATTGGGTTCTCGCCAATCCAACACAACATTTTGTGACTGCAAACGTTCAAACACTTCGCGCGGATTCGCTGCGGGGTCGACAATGGTCATCGAAATTTGTGCTCCGCGCGCAACATCCGGCGTAATTGACGTCGCGCGACCCGAGAATTCTTCGCGCAGCAAGAAATCCAAGTATCCGGTGAGTTTCAGAGATTTCCTGCGCAACCTTGAAATATCGGCTTGTTGGAACAATTCCAACGATGCGAGTAGTGGAGCCAACGACAGCACCGTCGGACAGCTTAACTGCCACTGGTCAACGCCTTTCGCAGGACTGAACGTTGACGACATTTTCATTCGTGTTTCTTCGTCATGTCCCCACCAGCCGAGTAAATGCGTGTGGGCAGCGTCAACGTGGTGCCGTTCCGGGACGAACGCACCGCCAATTGCGCCGGGACCAGCATTGAGATACTTGTAAGAACACCAGGCCGCGAAGTCTGGGTCCCATTCACTTAAGCGCATTGGCACGTTGCCAATTGCGTGTGCGAGGTCGAGACCGACGGCGCAGCCGTATTCGCGGGCAAGCTGACAAATTTTTTGCATGTCCAGCAGCTGGCCATTGTAATACTGCACGCCGGGCAGCAACATCAGCGCTATTTCATCGCCTTGTTGCTGCAGAATAGACTGTAAATCATCAATTAACAGATCATTTTCACCTAATCTTGGCGACCACTCAATGAGATCCAAAGTCGCGTCGAAGCCGCGCATGCGCAGCTGCGACTCAACGGCAAAACGGTCTGATGGAAATGCAGTAGATTCGATTAGGATTTTTCTACGGCCGGATGTCGGACGGTAAAAGCTGCTCATCATCAAATGTAGATTGACGGTTAACGAATTCATCGCAACCACCTCGTGTTTCTTGGCACCGGTCAGCTCCGCCAATCCTTGTCGGGTATTTCTGTGATAAGAAAGCCACGGGCGTTTCGCTTGAAAATGGCCTCGCACGCCCAGTCGTGCCCATTCTGCAAGCTCCTCTTCGACGTAACGAACGGCCAATTTCGGTTGTAGACCTAAGGAATTGCCACACAGATATACACAATCGCGCTCATTACGCGACGGCGGAAAGACGAACGCTTGTCTAAACTCGCGCAATTCGTCGTCGTCATCCGCGTGCCGGGCGAAGTCTCGGCCTATTTGGTAGTTCATGACTGTTTGATTATTCGCCATCTATTCGCATCCTACGTCAATAACTTTCGGCTTCTTGTTCAATCTAACTGCAGTTAGTTTTCGTCCCCAGACGCAGCCGGTATCAACGCTGATCAATCGCTCGTCCACATAGAGGCCGAGCGCAGACCAATGGCCAAAAACGATACGGGTGCCTTGCCATTTCGGTTTTTCCGCATCAAACCACGGCAGCAATCCTTTGCGGGCATTTTTCGGCGGCCCGTTATGCGTGAAGTTGAGTCGGCCATCCGCGTAGATCATTCTCATCCGCGTCAAAGCGTTGATGATAAACCGCAGTCGCGGATAACCGCGTAACTCACCCGACCACTTGTTGGGATTTCCCCCGTACATTCGTCGCAAGAGTTTTTCATGATCATTGCCCTGCAACGCCTGCTCGACTTCTGCAGCGCGTCTTAGTGTTTTTTTGATGGTCCATTGCGGCGGCACACCGGCATGTACGAGCAACGTGTTTAGTTGTTCGTCATAATGCGCGAGCGGTCGCCGTCTTAGCCAATCAAGCAATTTGTCACCGTCTTCTGCGTCGAGAATCTTCCACATAGAGTCAAATTTTTGATCGGAGTATTTCGCGCCATGTGCGAGTGCAAGGAGATGCAAATCGTGATTACCCATTACTGAAATTACTGACGCGTCTAGCGACTTGACCAAGCGTAATGTCTTTAATGATTTTGGGCCGCGATTGACGAGGTCGCCAGTTAGCCAGAGCTGGTCCTTAGCAGGATCGAACTTGATTTTGTCGAGAAGCCGCTGGAATGGATCGTGACATCCTTGCAAATCTCCTATTGCATAGATGGTCACGACGCGGACTGGCTCCGCCTGCTGAGTCGTAGTCCGATACGAATCGGCAAACGGCTGGTCTCAGTGGAGTACACCAGGTACAGCCAAGGTAAATGCCGGTATCGGTGCATCAAAGTTTGCGCCGCTTTCTGTTTCCATGCGATAGCGACCCTGCATCGCGCCGACTGGCGTCTCGAGTATGGCGCCACTCGAATAACGAAACGTTTCGCCCGGATTGATATGCGGTTGCTCGCCAACAACGCCATCTCCGGAAACTTCCTGAACTTTGCCATTGGCGTCGGTAATAACCCAGTGGCGACTGACCAATCGAGCAGAAATATTGCCTTTGTTAGCAATCGTTATCGTATACGCGAATACATAACGGCTGGAGTCGGGTTCCGACTGATCACGCACGTAGTCTGTCGCGACCTCGATGCTGATTCTACATTCTGCTTTTTGCATGGCCTTCGCTATTACTGCCTAGTTGTGTTGATTCTAACTTGAAAGACACCCAAATTGTGTCCGTATCGCCTTTTACTGTAAATTGGACAACGCAATCCAACTTTCGATCGAAATTTGTTCCGGTCGCGAGGACGGATCTATTCCCGCAACAGCAAAGCTGGCATCGTTAACCTGTCCTTTAAGTGCGTTTCGCAGCGTTTTTCGTCGCTTGCTGAAAGCCTGGGCAACGATCGCCGTTAGTTTCGCCTCGTCGCTGATCGCGACTGTATCGGCGGCCAACGGACGAAGCGCAATGACGCTAGAAGTGACCTTTGGCACGGGATCAAACGACTCTGCAGGTACGTCGAATAGCGAATACGACTGCATGTGGCAACCTAACATAATCGTGAGCCTTCCGTAGTTTTTGCTTCCTGGCTGTGCTGCTATGCGCTGCACAACCTCTTTTTGCAGCATAAAAAACAGATCGCGAACGTTTGCCTTGTACTTGACCAAGTGAAAAAGCAACGGCGTCGATATGTTGTACGGAAGGTTACCGACGATGCGAATGTCTTCGCCAAATGACGAATAGTCAAACTGCAGCGCGTCGGCCTCATGAATGTGAACGTTCGAATAATTGGCAAATTGCTCACGTAACAGAGGGACTAGATCTCGGTCAAATTCGACCGCATGTAGCTCAGCACCACTATCAGCAAGTGGTTTTGTAATGGCGCCTCGGCCGGGGCCGATTTCGACCAGCGTATCATCCGCATGTGGTGCGATGGCGTTGACAATTCCGTCGATGACATCGTTTGACACCAGGAAATTTTGTCCGAAGCGTTTTCTCGGGCGATGCGATGTGGTCACGGCGCAGCTAGCCGATCAGCGAGATCAATTGCGGCTCGCATGCTCCCAGCATCGGCGTGGCCGCTGCCCGCGATATCGAGCGCGGTGCCATGATCGACTGACGTGCGGATAATCGGCAACCCTAGGGTGACATTTATTGCGCGCCCAAAACCCGCATGTTTTAACACAGGTAAACCTTGGTCGTGATACATCGCCACAACAGCATCCGCATGCCCAGCCGCTGGCGTGAATGCGGTATCCGCAGGTAGTGGACCACGAACGTTGTAGCCATCGGCGCGCATTTTTTCAATTGCCGGACGGATAATCGCGTCGTCTTCCGTGCCGAGATGGCCACCTTCGCCGGCATGCGGGTTAAGGCCGCAAACGATGATTTCGGGATTCGCTATTGCAAACTTATTGGTTAGATCGTGATGTACAACCGATAGTGTTTCGTAAACGCGATCTTCCGTGATGTAGTCTGGGACTTCGCGCAGAGGCATGTGTGTGCTGACAAGCGCGATGCGCAACTGTTCGGCAATGAGCATCATTACCGGCTTGGCAATGTTGCATTGTTCGGCAATAAATTCGGTGTGTCCGCTAAAGGATATTCCCGCGTCATTGATGGTGCTTTTTTGCAATGGGCCGGTTACCAAGGCAGAAAATTCTCCGTTTCGGCAACCGTCGACCGCGCGTGCCAGACCGTCCAGTAGCGACTGGGCATTCGCCGGGCTCGGTTCGCCACAGACTGTTTTGTCGGCCAGCGTTATCGGCAATATTTGAAATGAGCCTGCTGCAGCTTCAAAATTCGGGTCATAGAGTTCGATGTCCAGCGGCAGCGCGAGTTGTCGCGCACGTAGTTGTAACTGTTCTGGGTCGGCGATAACGATCAATGCAAACTCGCGCGGTTCGCGGGCAATCTGCAGACAAATATCAGGCCCAATACCGGCGGGTTCGCCGGCGCTCACGACTAGCGATTTTGGAGGGTTGGCTGGATGCATTATTCACTGGTCAGCGGTCGGCACGCGTGACCACGTGCCATGTACTACTACGCAGCCTAAATACGTTTCTCGACGTACGCCTCATCGCGCAGCCTGCGGCTCCATATTTCCGTTTCACTCGCCAGCTTGCTGTTGCGGATACGTAAAACGCAATTGCTTTGCTTTAGGTCCTCAGTGTTGTCGTATGTACGTCTTTCCTCGACCTCTAAAATGTGCCAGCCAAACTGGCTTCGAAACGGATCCGACACTGCGCCAATTTCCGACTGGTTCGCGACTGATTCGAATTCCTTCACAAACGTTCCTGGGCCGGTCCAACCCATCGATCCGCCGTCGTTTGCGGAGCCTGGATCATCTGAAAGCAGCTTCGCGATTTCGCCAAACTCTTCGCCGCCCTCAATTCGGTCTTTGGCATCTTGCAGCCGTTGTTGGGCGGTCGCGTCGTCTATGATTTGGTTCGGTTGGATGAGGATATGGCGTACCTTAATTTGCTCAATTTCGCTCCGTTGCACTGCGCTACGCAATTCATTGACGCGGACAATATGAAAACCGCTGACATTTCGCAGAGGTTTCGATACATCGCCCATTTCCAGTTGGTCCATTACGTCGAAAAACAGTGTCGGCAGCGCTTCGCCTTTTAACCATCCGAGAGCGCCGCCCTGCAGCGCAGTTTCGCCGTTTGAATACCTTGCCGCCAGCGCTGGAAAACTCTCTCCAGCTTGCAGTTGTTCATACAAATCGTTGATCTCTTTCTCAGCTGCCGCAATTTCGTCGCTAGGAGCAGAATCCGGTGCGGACAAAAATATATGCGATAAATTGTATTCCGAATTCACCACCATATTGTCTTCTATGTCTGCCAGACATTGTGTTATTTCGCGATCGGAAACAGCAATGCGTCCCATCACGTCAATGCGCCGGAGTTGGTCAAGCGTCAATTGGCGGCGCATCTCTGAGCGATAGTCACCGTAGTTTATGCCGTCCTTTGCCAGCATGTCGGGAAGATCTTCAAATGCAATATCATTTGATTGTGCGATATTGGCAATCGCGTCATTGAGCATCTGATCGGAGATCTGGATGCCGACTCGTTGCGCTCTTTGCAGCTGAACTTCTTCGACAACCAATCGTTCGAGAACTTGATCGTTGAGAATGTTAGCTGGCGGCAGCGGAATTTTTCCTTCTTCGGCACGTTGTTTGATCATCTTGAGCTGACGGCGAAACTCGCTGCTTAGTACGACGCCTTCATTGACGATGGCAGCAATGCCGTCCAATAACGAGCCGCTGGATGCGCCTTTTTTCTCGTCCGCGGCGCTATCGGGCGGTCCGACATCTTGGGCGGCGATAGGTGCGCTTGCCAGTAGCAGAATAATTACTCGTAAGTCTTTGAATATTTTCATAATATTGTTAATCGAGCGCGCCCGCATACAGTTCGCAAACGCTTAGTTGATGTTCGGGGAATAGCCAAGAATACCACGTTCTAGGAGCTTATCTGCAGCGGTTCCGAGGCTCGTCATGCCCTTCAATACAAGCTGCAGGGCAAACGAGCTGTCTCTTGTTCCATCGCGCGTTGAAAGGTAACGTCGCGACACTAATCGGAGGCCCCAGCAGCAACTCTCGTATTCCAATCCAAAGAATTGTTCCAACGATGATTCGTCGCGGAATGAATAGTTGTAACGTCCAACAAAATTCCAATTTTTTGCAAGCGGCCAGGAAACGGATACGTCTCCTTGTTCAAGTGAATCACTACGAAATCGGTAGGCGAGATTCAAGATCTTGTTATTTTGCGGCCGGTACTGCAGCCGCGCTTCCGATTGCGTCGTGCCGCGTCCCGAGTCACCCCATTGATGGCCGACATCGAAGTTGAGATGGTCATAAAGCAGAAAGCTGACCTCGGCGATGTAGTCGGAGGAATTGTTGGTTTCAGCTAGTTGACCTGGCAAGACCACTCGCTGGTCGCTCAGGTATCTGGACTGGCCAATCGTCGCAGACACAAGTTCTTCGCCAGTATCAATATCTAGTATTCGCGAGGTGATGCCGACGCTGAGTTGGTCCGTATCGCCGACTCGATCAACGCCTAAAAAGCGGTTCTTACGATACAGTTGAACGAGATTCAGGTCGGGCATGATCGTGTCGAAAACCGGCAGATCATTTTGCTCTCGAAACGGTACATGGACATAAAGAACTCGCGGCTCGATTGTTTGTACCAGGTGTCTTTCACTGTTTAGCGTTCGTTCCAGAAACAGTCCGGCATCAAAGCTCGCGATAGGCAATGTGCGTGTTGGATCATCAGCATCGCCTGCCTGCGTGTTCGACAGGTCGTAACGAGTGTGCTCAAGTACGGCAGCAGGTTTTATGAACCAGCCGGCTCTTTCGATCGGCAGTTCAATGGTAGGCGCAAGGTCTAGTCTCCAGCCAGTAACGCCAGTATCGCGATCAAAATTGACCAGCTCACTGTCAACGCCGAGGCTCAAGCCCAACCACTGCTTGGGATAGCGTACGCTGGCGCGGAATTGCGGAACTCGCTGATATGGTTCGTCGATCGGGGCGATTGTTTCGTCCAGCGTTTGAAAATCTTGAATCAAACCAAAAAAAGTCCAGTTTTCTCCAAAGTAATCGACTTGTACTTTGCGGTCCAAGTGCGTGATGCTGGAAAGGCTTAATGTTCCGCCGAGATCTTCGAAGTACTGTGAATCGGAGACTTCACGAAATTCGATAATGTTGCGCAAGCCATTTTCATAATGCGTACTGTGGTCCAGCGATATCAGATGTCGACTTGTATCCAGCAGGCTATCGTTCTCGAGAACCTCAAATGACAACTCGCCTGAATTTCGCTGGCTTAGATAGCGCATCTCGCCGCCGAGCTGGACGCCTCTGTCGGATAGCCAGCGTGGTGTAACAGTCGCGTCAATATTTTCGCGAATATTCCAGTAATAGGGCACGCTAACTTCGGTACCGCTGCGGCCGGCACTGCCAACGATCGGCGTCAAAATGCCGGATTTTCTCGCGTTACCCACCGGGAATGACAAATAAGGTGCGTACAAGATGGGAATGCCCTGAAAGCGCAGTTTGACGTTCTTCGCCGTGCCAACGCCCTTGTTGGTATCGATATTGATGTCGCTGGCTTCCAGCAACCAATCGTTCGATTCCGGCGGACACGTCGTGTAACTGACATCGTCAAGCGTCAGCGTACCGCTTTGACTGATATGTAGTTGTTTAGCGGCGCCGCGAGATCGATTGTTTCCCAACAGAAATTCAGCACCATCAAAGCGTATTTGTCCTGTGTCGTACGCGAACTCCGCGGAGCTGCTGGTGATTTCTGCGCTTGGCCCCTGGTAACGGACATTTCCATCTAGCTTGAGGGACTGTCCGTTTGGATCGTAAACCGCAGAGTCTGCGCCGGCCAGGTTATTGCCACGCCTGACGGTGACGCCGCCGGTCATTGATGCGCTCATTCTTGGCGACATTCTGGCGTCGATCGCACCCGCCTCAAAGCGCACGATCTCATCATTCTCGTTGCCAATTGAGACCAGCGCCGCGTCCGGTACAAGCGAGGCGTCATCGCTGATAGCGCACACAAATTTTTCCTGCGCGGCAGTCAGTAGCGGCAAAAGTGTCAGCGCCAGGGCGGCGCCGATAGCGAGATTCTTGGGCAAAATCGGGCTGGACCTATCTGATAAATGTGATTTGGGACAAGATGTTAGGAGGAAAAGATGTTAACAGCTATTCGGATTTGTTACCTTCGCACAGTTCCAGTATCCCTTCAACGCGCAGTAACCTCGGTCGTTCACTAAATTATGACTTCAGACCGCATCGCAGACCCTCGAGTTCAAGCTATTCGTGAGTGGCTGCAGGAAATAATGGATCTGTCTGATGCTGTATTGGCACCGGCTTCCAACGACGCCAGCTTTCGGCGTTATTTTAGAGTCCAGCGTGGGTTGGAATCGTTCATTGTCATGGATGCGCCACCGGAGAAAGAAAATACGGCGCCGTTCGTACGGGTGGCGCGACATCTCCAAGAACTGCAGCTCAATGCACCGCGAGTCCTCGCAGAAGAAGCCACACAGGGATTTTTGCTACTAAGTGACTTGGGAGACGTTCAATACTTGAGTTTGCTGCAAGAACAGCCGGCACGGGCAGATGAATTGTATTTAGATGCGATTGACGCGCTTGTCACGCTGCAATTTAATGGCAGTAAATTCGTGGAGAAGCTGCCCGAGTACGATGAAGAGTTGTTGAGATTCGAATTATCTTTGTTCAGCGACTGGCTTTGTCGACGGCATCTTGATGTGCAATTTACAGATACTGAGCAGGCATCCTGGCAAACGCTATGTGACGTGCTGATCAAGAACGCGCTTGAGCAGCCCCGCGTTTATGTTCACCGTGACTACCATTCTAGAAATCTCATGTTCTCAAAATCTCACAATCCGGGAATTCTGGATTTTCAGGATGCCGTAGCAGGGCCGTATACCTATGACCTCGTGTCGCTACTTAAGGATTGTTATATCTCGTGGCCAGAGGACGAAATTCGAAAGTGGGCGATGTACTTCTACAACGCCCGTAACGGTAGCGAGGAAACCAGCATCAGTGAGGCAGAGTTCTTGCGGCATTTCGAATTGACGGGTGTTCAAAGAGAGCTAAAGGCGGCGGGAATATTTGCGCGGCTCAATCGTCGAGATAACAAGCCCGAGTATATGCAAGACATTCCACGGACGCTAAATTACATTCTGGACGTTGTACCGAAGTACTCGGAATTGCAGTTCCTAGGAAACCTAATTCGCCAACAGGTTCTTCCGCAACTTTCCGCGAGTATGCCGTGAATGCAATGATTTTGGCGGCCGGTCGAGGTGAGCGGCTACGACCGATTACCGACAGTATCCCGAAAGCCCTAGTTGAGGTTGCTGGACGTAGTTTGCTCGATTATCAGTTGGCACGTTTGGCGGCAGTCGGTGTGCGGCGCGTTGTCATTAATCTAGATTGGCTCGGCGAGCAGATAGTCGAACATGTTGCAGATGGATCGCGATGGGGACTGCAAGTTACCTACAGTCCCGAATATGGTGATGTACTTGAAACTGCTGGCGGCATCCGGCGAGCACTTCCGATGCTGGGCAGCGATCCGTTTTGGGTGCTCAACGCGGACGTATTCACTGATTTCCCATTGACTAGACCTGCTCTGAAAAGTGCGTTAAACGCGCATCTTCTACTCGTACCAACGCCCAGCTTCAAATCTTCAGGTGATTTCAATCTGGAGGCCGGCATGGTGCGTAACGCCACCGACCCACAGTACACGTTTAGCGGATTTGCTTATTATCGCCCGGAATTTTTTGCATCGCTGAAGCCTGGGCGCGCGGCGCTCGGGCCATTGTTGAAGATCGCGGCTGATAACGGAGAATTATCGGGATCCTTGTTGCCCGGCGTATGGGAAGACGTCGGCACGCCAGAGCGACTGGCCGATGTTTGCGCAGCGCTTGAGACGTTTACGCGGCAATAGCAGGCAGTGACTGTGACTCGCGAATGCGTCTATTGTTAAAGCCCAGGTTAATGAGCAAAAGTTTGCTTACGGTTGCTGTAATTTCTTCATTATCTGTATCGATACCGAGACCGCGTAGATTAGTCACAACCAGGTTGCTAAAACCACACGGATTAATTCTCAAGAACGGTGCAACATCCACGGAGATATTCAGTGCCATTCCGTGAAAGCTGCAGCCACGCCGCACACGTAGCCCAACACTCGCAACTTTTTGCCCTTCTACATAGACACCTGGTGCATCTGATCGTGCAAGCGCCGCTATGTCATGCAGCTTAAGCAAGTCGACAATTGTTTGTTCCAGCGCAGTCACCAAGGAACGAACACCGATAGCGCTTCGCTTGAGATCGATGAGTGGGTAAATCATCAGCTGGCCCGGTCCGTGATAGGTTACTTGACCGCCACGATCAATCTGCACCACCGGAATATTGCCAGGGTCTAGTAAGTGTTCTTTGCTCGCGTTGAGTCCAAGCGTAAATACCGGTGGGTGTTCCGCAAACCAAATCTCATCCGCTGATTGTGAATCGCGCACCTCTGTGAAGCGCTGCATTGCCTTCCATAGTGGTATATATTCCTGCAGCCCCAGTTGCCGCAAAACTACAGATTCGTTTGTCGCGATCATTGCATGCTGCTCAAAGGCTGACGATGACATTGTGGTGCGCTGATAAGTCCTGATATATCGCGTCTAACTGATCTTGGCTAGTTGCATCAATCGTAACGGTAATTGATATGAATTTGCCGTTACGACTGGGCATGCTGCGAATGGCATCATCGTTAATGAGGCCCGCATGCCTGGCAACAATTTCGATAACGGTTTCTCTGAAGTCTGCGCCAGCATTGCCCATTGCTTTGATAGGAAAGCTACATGGGAATTCTAGAAGCTTGTTGCCGTCGCTCTGCGGGATGTCGGTCATCGTTTGCGACTTATTCGAACCAAAGTTTCACGCTGTCTCGGCTGCGCTGCCATAGCGAGCCGCTGGGATTTCCAGTAAGTGCGCGCAGTGGTTGCATTATTAGGTTATTGCCATTGAGGTTGACTACCAGTTCGGCAATGGGTTGCCCTTCGGCGACCGGTGCCAACAAGGTGCCGGGCATATTGACGGCCGACTCAATCTGCTCGTAGCTGCCGCGCGGAAAAGTGACATACAGGTCGTCGGCCAAGCCGAGAGCGGTCGTTTCATACTGCGCTTTCCAGATTCTCGCATCGGTAATTTTTTCGCCCGCCCGATACAGCAGTCGTGTCTCGAAAAATCGAAAGCCGAAATTTAGCAGCGACTGACTGCCGTCGATTCTCGATTTTGCGCTCGCGGTACCCAGTACGACAGAAACGATACGCATGTCGCCACGTTTGGCGGACGACACGAGACAATAACCAGCATCGTCGGTATGGCCTGTTTTCATACCATCGACACTGGAGTCGCGCCACAACAGCGCATTTCTGTTTGTTTGCTTGATATCGCCATAGGTGAATTCCTTAACCGAGTACCATTTGTAGTACTCGGGGAATTCGGTGACGATCGCACGAGCCAATATCGCCAAATCGCGAGCAGTAGAATAGTGATTCTCTGCGGGCAAGCCGGTGCTGTTTCTGAAATTGCTGGAAAGCATGCCGAGGGCGGCCGCGTATTGGTTCATGACTTCAGCAAACACAGCTTCGGTTCCTGCCACGTGCTCTGCCATCGCAACGCTCGCATCGTTGCCAGATTGGACGATCATGCCTAGCAGCAAGTCTTGTACACTGACGCGACTACCTACCTCAATAAACATTCTAGATCCCGGTGTACGCCAGGCTTTTTCGCTGACCGTGACTTGATCGTCTAGCGCGATCTGATTTTCGTCCAACGCTCGAAAAACTGCATAAGCGGTCATCAGCTTGGTCAAGCTGGCTGGCGCTAGTCGTGAATCTGCCTCTAGCGACGCAATCTCGTACCCAGAGTTCGCATCTAACACGAGATAGCTCTTAGCACCGATAATGGGCGGTGATGGGGTCGGCATATTTTGGGCATAGGACTGAAGTCCCGGCAAAACCAAAAAGGCAAGAAATAACAGACGTTTAAATGATCTAGGAGACATTGGAACCCGAAGCGAAGTGGCAAAAACGCGTATTGTAGCGCCTGTCACTCGTAACAGCGAAGAAATGTGCCAGAGCAAATGGCATCACCAATGCCGTACTGGCTGAGGCAAATAGTATCCAGATCTTCGAAACTCAACTTGAGATCTGTATCCTCGGTGACGACGTATTCTTGCGGTATTGCGGTTAGACGATAACTATTATCCGCATTTGGCTCATATGCAAAATGACCGTCCATGGATTCGCCATCCGATCTCACGTAATAGTCGGCGATTCGAAATTGCTTGTTCATCCCGTCCACGCTGAATTCGTGCGTTGCTGGGCAAGCGCCCTCAAGATCGAGAGATCCCCAACTTCCGGTCGCCGATTCGATTTCAATATTGGCGGAATTCGCAAAAAATACTGTATCGCGAATCGCGTGCAGTACCCTAAAAACCCACTCAATTCGTGCGCTACCCGGGTCCGATTTTGAGAATTCGAGATCGACATTATCCGCAATCAATGGCCTTCTGACATTGAGCAGGTGCTTGGTGTACGGGCGCAGAGTCTCTTTCCACAAGTCTGCCGGCGATTTTCCGAATATGTGAATAAACGTTTCGGTCGCCGCACGGCCATCCTCCACCGCCTGAAAATAACGATCTATTTTTTCGGTATTGCCGCGGGATTCACCAAGCGTTAAATAATGTGTCAACAACCAAGCTTGTGAATACGCAGACGATCGCAAGCGGATGGAACGCAATGCATGTGCGTCAAACTCTGGTTGTATGAGCTCATTCCAATCAACCGTCATTGCAGACTTATTCCACAGACGTTTGACGGGTTTTCCATACGTAAAAAATTTTCGATCTTTGCTAATTTCAATCGATGTCGTCATCTCAGCAAGACCTTCGAGATACCACATTGGATAACGGTGCTCACGGAAGCGCATAAGGGTATGCGTGAACTCATGTCGCAGTACTATTAGGCGATCCTCCATATCGCCGCTCGCCGGAAGCACCATGATGTACGATCCCAAAAATGACCAGGCAAATCCCGCAAGATCCTTAGAGTAGCGGATGTCTTTAAATTCTTTGGTTGTCGCAGTGAGCACTACGATAACTTTCGCGGCGTCAGACCGTGTTGCTATGTCAGTCGCTTGGATTGCCGCGGCCCGAAAATATTCCAGCTCGTTAAGTAACTTCCGTACTCGTGCTTCGGAGCTATTGCTAAGGACAATAAAATGACTATTTTCGTATTGATAGTAGGCGCGCGTCTTCGCATCGGCATTTTCGAAGAACAGGCTTAGCCCGCAAATCGCCAAAGTGCATACGATCAGAAAGGATCTCATGTTGTCTACTACCTCGATTTGGTCAGCGATTGCACCTCTGAGCTAGCATGCCGCGTGCGTTTCCGTAGTTAGTTGGTCACGAGGTGCGATTCGGTAATGCCGATCTGGTTGAGCTTCGCGACGATCCGATCATAATCGTCGACGTTTTCAACGGGGCCAACTCTTATGCGATATAGGGCAGGGGCCCGGCTGGTATCTTTGTGCACAGTCGCCTTACCGATACCACTGTCACGCAGAAGCGCGAAACGTCGCTTGGCGTTGTCGAGATCTCCAAATGCGCCTACCTGAACGAACACTCGCGGTTCATCGACAGCCAACTCAGTGATCGGTTTCGCGTCTGTTTTTGCGCGCACTGGCTGCGTCGCTGGTGGTTGATCGAAGCTCAGCGCGGTTACTTCAACTAAGCTGGTGCCAGCGCCGATCATGTCCAACTTTGCTGCAGCTGAATACGATAAATCGATAATTCGATTATCGACAAAAGGTCCGCGATCGTTAATGCGCACAACAATGCTCTTGTTGTTGCGCAAATTTCTTACTCGCGCGTATGTCGGCAGCGGCAAAGTTTTATGCGCGGCCGTCATGGCGTACATATCGTAAGTCTCTTGACTGGAAGTCGCCCGGCCGTGAAATTTCTTGCCATACCATGACGCGACACCACGCTCCTGGTAACCGTAGCTGCTGTTCATCACCTTGTAACGAACGCCGAATACTTCATAAACAGGCGGATTGCCGTAGCGGCTTTTCGGTTCTTTTCGAGGTGTCGCATCGACTGGCAATTGATTGCCAGTCGCAACAGATTTGCTCGGTGCGCCATCCTTTCTAATTTGGCTACCGCAGCTTGCTAGAAAAGCGCCTACAAATACGATCGATACGACGATCCAGAGTGTCTTTCGTATTACCTCAAGTCTGCTCACGTGCAACCTCGATCGCAATTTCCTGTCCTAATTGATGGGCGGCTAGGGCGTACATTACGCTGGTGTTGTATCGCGTGATGACGAAAAAATTATGGAATCCAACCCAATGCTCTGTACCTTCTGTGCCCTCGAGCGTCAACAAATGACTTTTTTGTTCGGCAGGTAGCTCGGTACTAAATAGCACGCCTTTTTCACTTAGCGCGCCGATCGTTGCTTTGGGTTTCGTCGTATTTTTTGGCAATGGCCCGGCCCAATTTGGACCTAGCGTCGCACGCGACACAACACCGTTACTCGACTTCCAGCCGTGCCGAACAAAGTAATTTGCGACACTGCCAATCACATCTTCCCAGTTTCCCCAAATATCGCGTTTGCCGTCGTTGGTGGAATCGACTGCATAAGCAC
Organism: Woeseia sp.; assembly: GCA_021773015.1. Lineage (GTDB taxonomy): Bacteria > Pseudomonadota > Gammaproteobacteria > Steroidobacterales > Woeseiaceae > OFTM247. Next base: position 370,405 of record JAJFKW010000004.1, on the reverse strand, counting down.
GAAAACTCGACGGCATGAATTGCGGTCTTCCCATAGCGCCTGCATAGGATCCGGTCGCATCCCGTGGATCCATGCGCTCCTCGCGCACCAGCAACAAAAAATGTTCGAGCTCGCGAGTAAAAAACTTGGAGCGTTTCGGATAATTGAATGCCAATGTGGACAGTGCGTCAATTACTCGGTAGCTGCCAGTGATACGGCCAAAGTAAGTTTCTACACCGATAATACCGACCAGCATTTCGATGGTAACGCCTGTCTCATCGCTAATTCTGCGCAGCGCGGCAGCGTTTTCCCGCCAAAAATCCGCACCCGCAACAACGCGTTCCTTCGTCAAAAATATGGCGCGATACTCGTGCCACTGCAAAGTTTTCTCTGCAGGTCTGCTGATTGCATCAAGAATCGACTGTTTCGACTGTGCGTCGCCAAGAATTTCGCACAGCCGATCGCGGTCGTAGGAATGCTCCACGACCATTCGGTCAATAAATTTGGCGACACTGGGCCGATCAACATCAAATGCGTTGGCTGTTGTGTTGCCCAGTAATAGTGAAATTGCGACTAGCGTTGTTCTAAATTTCATTGCTCGGTCAATTCGCTCCGGTCAGTCCCGTGTCCCGATCCTAGCTGCAGCCCAAATCTAATGGGGCAACAACTTCCTGTGTGTATGTATAGACATGAGAATACCGAATCCTGCCATTAGGGTCACCATAGATGTGCCCCCAAAACTGACTAGCGGTAGCGGGATTCCCACCACTGGAACCAGTCCGGTGACCATCGCAGTATTAACAAACACGTATACAAAAAATGTCAAACTGATGCTGCCGGCGAGCATCCGTGTGTAGGAGTCGCGTGCCTGCATAGCGATGTACAGGCCGCGACCTACAACAAACACATATAAACCAAGCAATGTCAGGACGCCCAGTAGCCCAAACTCTTCGCTCATGACTGCAAAAATAAAATCGGTGTCACGCTCTGGAAGGAATTCGAGTTGTGCCTGGCTGCCGTTGGTCCAGCCTTTGCCAAATAGGCCTCCGGAGCCGATCGCGATTTTTGACTGAATAATGTTGTAACCCGCTCCCAGCGGATCCGAGTCAGGATTCAAAAGCGTCAATACCCGCTGTTTTTGGTAATCCTCCATGAAGCGCCATAGCAAATAGGCACCAGGGATTGCCAATACACCTAATATCAGCATGACGCGTACTGGCAGTCCGGCAAGGATGACCACCAGGATGCCCGATGAGGCAATAAGCACCGCAGTGCCTAGGTCGGGCTGCATGGCAATTAGTACCGCGGGAACCGCAATTACGATGCCGAGGACCAGTAGCTCTGGGAGGCGCGGCGGCAACTGCCGCTCATGTAGAAACCAAGCCGCCGCCATCGGCACTGCCAGTTTCATAATTTCAGATGGTTGAAAGCGAATCCCGAGGTCGAGCCAACGCTGTGCGCCTTGGCCGATTTCACCAAGGTACAGGACAAGCAGCAACAACCCCAGCCCAAAGACGTAGGCCCAGGGCGTCCATCGTCGCATCAAATCGGGCGGCAATTGTGCGACCACAATCAGTGCCACCACCGCTGCACCCAATCGAATGCATTGCGACAGCCACAAATCCATATTTTCACCGACCGCGCTATACAACACAACTAAGCCGAATGCGCAAATCATCAGTAATCCGCCGAGCAGGATGCTGTCGATATGTATCCTACGTAATAGCCGGCCTACGTCACCCAATGGCTCGGCTTTGCGCATGATCAAGCGCTGTGTATCGCTAAAGCGCACTGGCAGCAAAACCCAGGTGATGATCCATAATTGCGCGGGCGATCGGCGCAGCGACGCGACTCCCGCTCGCGCCATTCTCAACGACAATGGCTACCGCAATTTGCGGATCGTCAAGCGGTGCGAACGCAATAAACAGTGCGTGATCACGAAGTCGCAAAGCGACCTCTTCCTCATCGTATTCATCGTCCTGCGCGACGCTAAAAATTTGGGCGGTACCGCTCTTCCCGGCCATATCGTAGTCGGCACCTTCGCCGACCGCACGTGCGGTACCGCGAGCCCCCTGCATGACGCCATTCATCGCGCCGATGACTCTTTCCCAGTAAAACTCATTATTTATGCTGACGTCTGGAAGCGCCTCAGGTGAGATAAGGTCGCGCTCGCCACTCATTGGATCTTCGGTTGCCGCGACCATGTGTGGTCTATATCGTTTGCCGCGCGTTGCTAGTGCTGCGACGGCGTTTGCCAACTGCAATGGTGTCGCCAACATGTAACCCTGGCCAATCGATGCGATGACCGTTTCGCCAGGAAACCACGTCTGATCTGCGCGCTCGCGAAATGCGTTGCGCTTCCATTTGATCGATGGCATTAGGCCTTTTTTCTCACCGGAGATGTCGACGCCTGTGAATTGTCCCAGCCCGAACTCCAGCAGATAGTCATGTATGTTATCGATGCCGATTTTACGGCTGATTTCATAAAAGTAGACGTCGCATGATTGTTCGATTGCGTCATGTAAATCGACTTCGCCGTGGCCCTGCGGTATCCAGTCGCGATAGCGGTGCGAACTGCCAGGCAGGCTATAGTGCCCGATACACAATGTGCGCCTGGTCAGATTGGTAGCGCCGATTTCCAGCGCCGCCAGTGCAAGCATTGGTTTGATCGTTGATCCTGGTGGATAATTGCCGCGAACCGCACGATTAAAAAGAGGACGATCCTGATCGTTTTGTAGGCTGCTGAACTGGGCATTTGTCATGCCCAGCGCAAATAGATTTGGGTCAAATGAGGGCGCACTGACCAATGCAAGAATTTCGCCATTGCGCGGATCGATGGCGACCGCGGATCCGCGCTGACCTTCCAGGGCATCAGTTGCGATTTTCTGCAAATCGAGGTCAATACTGAGATAAATGTTTTCGCCGGGTTCCGGCGACTCGTTGGCGGGTAGCGTGTCCGGTAGATCCCGCGGATCGGTTGGAATCTGCCGACCGCGCGCGTTGGTCACGAGTTTTCGAAAGCCTGTGTCGCCGTGCAGCTTTGCTTCGTTGGCATATTCAATGCCGGTTTTGCCGGTATGTGCGGTGCCAGCGTATTCGGCAGCATCGAGGCGCTGTAAGTCGTTGCTACTCAGCGCGCCAACATAGCCGATCGCATGCGCTGTGTACTTCGCGTTCGGGTAATGGCGTACCAGTCTCGGTTGAAAATCAACGCCCGGAAAACGGTGACGATGAATCGCGAAATCGGATATTTCATCGTCGTTGAGTCGAAAGCGCAGCGTTACGGGCTTAAACCGCGGTCCTTGTTTCGCCAAGCTCTTAATACGTTCGATCTCATCCGCAGCAATTAATCTTAATCTTGCAAGACGTTCTAACGTGTCATCGATATCGGAAATTTGCTCGGGAATTAACTCCAATTGATAGGCGGGCAGGTTCTCCGCCAGAATTCTGCCTTTTCGGTCATAGATCAGACCACGAATGGGTGGCACGGCCTCGGTGCGTACCCTATTTCCCTGTGAAAGCTCCGAAAATTGCTCGTGCTCGATTACCTGCAATTGGACGAGTCTTGCGACAACGGTGCCGAGCAGCAAAATCGAGATCACAACGGACAGGAATATCCGCGAGACGAATATTCGCTTTTCGTGGTGGTGATCCTTAATAGGCGCGAAGAGATCCATATCTGCACTCAGCTGCGAGAATGGACCCTATAGCGTATGTTGCCGAATATTGCCGAGACAAATGGCCAGAACACCGTACTGGTCAACACAGGACCCCAATACGCAACTGCCGGTGAGTTGATGCCAGCGACGCCGTTTATCCAAAACAATACGAATTGGTAGAGCGCCAACATCGCGAAAATTGTGGCGGTCATCTGCGATATCGGAAACACGCGAATTTGCAGGTGGAATTTCACCGTAATGTAGACCACTAAAGCCAGCGCAAGTGCGTGTTGCCCAAATAGAGTGCCCTGCGCAACGTCGAGCACCAAGCCCACAACCCAGGCCGTGCCGACGCTGTAGGTTCTGGGTAAGAGCATTGCCCAATAGATCATCGTGATGACGACCCAGTTGGGTCTAAACGAATCGGCCCAGTCAGGAAGCGGTGCCATCGTCAGCATTAGCGCTGCGACGATACACAATATGACCGGCATGCGCCGAGCCGCGCGTTCGCTAGCCACCGGCTTCTCCCTGATTTTCGGTATTGGGCTGCGCGACAGGCTCGGCAGACTCTGCCGACGTGTCTTGCGGCGTGTCCGAATTATCGACTGGCACCGCATACTCCGTATTTTCGATCCAAACCAACATCAGTTCCCTGACCTGATTCAGTGCCGCCGAGGGCACAGCGGAAACATCGGCGAACGGTTCTTGCGGCACCCGAATAACCGTGTCGACGATGGCGACTGGGTAACCGGCCGGAAAAGCGCCGCCAAGGCCTGATGTCACTAGCAGGTCGCCGGCTTGAATATCAGCATTGTTCGGTAAAAAAGGTAGATCCAATTGATCAAAAGCGCCGGTGCCTCTAGCGATCGTTCGTAAGCCGTTGCGATTGACCTCAACCGGAAGAGCGTGATCCGGGTCGCTTATCAGGAGGCCTTGCGAGGATAGAAGGCCGGTTTGTGTGACTTGCCCAACAACGCCCTCGGCATCGATCATCGCTTGGCCGTTAAAGACGCCCTCTCTTGAGCCTTTGTCGATTACCAACATGTGGCGAAACGGATTTGCGCTAACCGACATGATCTCGGCAACGCGCACCCTATTGCGCACGACCTCTGTTGCCTCAAGCATAGCTCGCAGCCGGGCATTCTCGGCTTCGAGAGCGGCGAAACGCTGCAGCCGGGCATGCGTTAGCAGGCGTTCGTCATGCAAGCGATCGTTTTCTGACTGCAATTCATTGCGCGTCGCCGTTGTTTCGGCAAGCCAATTCCAGGTCGAGACGGGCGCGTCAACAATGACTCTAAGCGGGAATACAGCTGCGCCAATGGCTTTGCGAACAGTATCCAAGTGTCGGTCGCGGTGATCGACAACCAGTAACGCAATACTGAGCGCGGCAAGCAACAGGAAACGCAATCCCAACGCCTGCGAATGTGCAGCACGATGGGTGCTATTGGAGTTAGCGGCAACCATTGCAGTCTTTTGCTTCAGTCAAGCCGCAGGCTCCGTAGATGTGCCAAGAATTTGTCCTTGACGATTATTCCAAGCCGAACACGGCAGGTCCGTGTTCATCGATGAGTTCGATGACGCGGCCGCCGCCGCGCGCCACACAGGTTAATGGGTCATCGGCGATGACCACCGGAAGACCGGTTTCCTCCATTAGCAATTTGTCGAGGTCACGTAACATTGCGCCGCCGCCAGTAAGTACAATGCCGCGTTCTGCAACGTCGGCACCGAGCTCAGGTGGAGTTTGCTCTAGTGCTTCTTTGACCGCACCGACGATTCCTTGCAACGGTTCCTGCAAAGCTTCCAAAATCTCATTGCTATTCAGTGTGAAGCTGCGCGGTACCCCTTCAGACAGATTGCGGCCTTTGACTGACGCTTCGCGAACTTCCTGGCCGGGAAACGCCGAGCCAATTTCGTGCTTGATGCGCTCCGCAGTCGCTTCACCGATCAATATTCCATAGTTGCGTCGAACGTAGTTGGTAATTGCTTCATCAAAACGATCACCGCCGATCCGTACCGATGCGGCATAGACAATACCGTTGAGCGAGATGACGGCGACTTCGGAAGTGCCGCCCCCGATATCCAGAACCATCGAGCCACGCGCTTCGTGAACGGGCATACCCGCGCCGATCGCCGCTGCCATTGGTTCGGGAATTAAGTGTACTTTGCGCGCACCGGCGCCTTCCGCCGACTCTCGAATCGCACGTCGCTCAACCTGTGTGGATCCGTAGGGTACGCAGATAAGTACTCTGGGGCTGGGGCTGAAATACCGTTTGCCATGCGCCTTACGAATAAAATGCTGCAGCATTTTCTCGGTAACCGTGAAATCGGCGATGACCCCGTCTTTCAGCGGCCGGATGGCGGTAATGTTTCCGGGTGTCCTGCCCAGCATATTCTTGGCTTCCATGCCGACAGCCTCCACCATACGGCCGCCACGTCCGGAGTCCTCGCGGATGGCAACCACGGATGGTTCGTCCAGCACAATGCCATGGCCTCTGGAATAGATAAGCGTGTTGGCGGTCCCGAGATCGATCGAAAGATCGTTCGAGAAGTAGCCGAAAATGTTCTTAAACATGAAGGGGGCGGTCCTGCGAATGCAATCAACGGGGTAATCTAGCAATGCGGACGACATTGAGCAAGGTGGTGTGTATCATTGCTGCGCCCCGGTCGCAGGGCCGCGCTTTCGCCATCGATTATCGGATTTCCAAGTGTCACTAAGTAAACAACAGGTTCAGCACATCGCGATGCTCGCCAGATTGAGTCTGGATGACCGCGACATTGACGAAGTCGTCGAAAAACTATCCAGCATCGTCGAATTTGTCGACCAACTGCAGGCCGCTCCAACGGACGATGTGTCGCCTATGGCGCACCCGATGAACCAGGTACAGAGACTGCGCGCTGACGCCGTTACCGAACCCAATGAGCGTGATCGCGTGCAGCAAAATGCGCCGTCGGTAAGCGATGGCGTGTATTTGGTGCCCAAGGTCATCGAGTGATGAGCGATGGACCGGAATCCCTGCATTTGCAGACACTCAGCGAGTTATCGGCGGGACTCGCGGCGGGTGATTTTTCCTCACGTGAGTTGGTCGATCTGCTTTTGCGCCGCATCGACGACAACAAGTCGCTAAACGCGTTCATCACCATTACGGCTGAAGGTGCTCTGGCTGCGGCAGATACCGCCGATCAAGCACGCGCAGCCGGCAGCGGGGGTCCGCTTTGCGGACTACCGATTGTGCACAAAGATCTGTTTTGTACGGCGGGCGTGCGCACCACTTGTGCGTCGCGAATGTTAGATAATTTTGTCGCACCTTACGATGCGACGGTCGTCGCAAATCTCGCGAATGCCGGGGCGGTCTACTTGGGTAAAACCAACATGGACGAATTTGCCATGGGTTCGTCCAATGAGACCAGCTATTTTGGCGACGTAAAAAATCCCTGGGATGCAAGCAAATCGCCTGGCGGTTCCTCGGGCGGGTCTGCCGCGGCTGTCGCAGCGCGGCTAATTCCCGCCGCAACCGGGACCGATACGGGCGGTTCGATTCGGCAACCTGCGGCGCTAACCGGAACGACCGGACTAAAACCAACCTACGGTCGCGTATCGCGCTACGGGATGGTTGCGTTTGCCTCGAGTCTTGATCAGGCCGGCGTCATTACGCGCTCCGCAGAAGATGCTGCCTTAATGCTCGGAGCGATGGCAGGCTTTGATGAACGCGACTCGACCTCTGTCGATCATCCGGTGCCCGATTACGTATCCTTGCTGGACGCCCCGCTAAAAGGTTTAAGAATAGGTATCGTCAAACAGCATTTTGACGACGGTTTGGACGCGCAGTGTGCCGCGAGGGTGAAAGAAGCGCTTGTCGCACTAGAAGGTCGGGGTGCGAGCTTGGTAGAGGTTGATTTACCAAACCTCGATTTGTCGGTTCCAACCTACTATGTAGTGGCACCGGCAGAATGTTCGTCAAATCTATCGCGCTTTGATGGCGTCCGTTTTGGGCATCGGGCTGAAGACCCCAAGGATCTGCTCGACCTGTATTGCCGCTCACGTGCGGAAGGGTTTGGGCCCGAGGTCAAGCGTAGAATAATGACCGGAACTTACGTGCTGTCAGCGGGTTACTACGACGCTTATTACTTGCAGGCACAAAAAGTCCGCCAGCTAATCAGTCAAGATTTCAAGCAAGCGTTCGATAAAGTAGATCTAATTGCCGGGCCAACCGCGCCGACGCCGGCATTCGCGTTAGGTGAAAAAACCGACGATCCGATTACGATGTATCTCAACGATATTTACACAATCGGTGCTAATCTCGCCGGGTTGCCCGGCATCTCAATACCATGTGGCTTTTCGGATTCGTTGCCTGTTGGTTTGCAGCTCGTCGGACCACACTTCGCAGAAGACGTTGTTTTGCGCTGCGCTCATCAATACCAATCGATAACCGACTGGCATAGACAGTGCCCCGAGAATTTCCGATGAGCGCATGGGAAGTCGTTATCGGCCTGGAGATTCACACCCAACTTGCGACGCGCAGCAAGATTTTTTCGGGCGCGGCGACTGCGTATGGTGCTACGCCCAACACGCAAGCTTGCTTGGTTGATTTGGGTTACCCGGGTGTGCTGCCGGTGCTCAACGAGGAAGTCGTTCGTATGGCGTGCAAATTCGGTCTGGCGGTCGGTGCGAATATCTCCAGACGCTCGGTTTTTGCGAGAAAGAACTACTTTTATCCCGATTTACCAAAGGGTTACCAGATTAGTCAGTATGAGCTGCCAATTGTTGAAGGTGGCGAAATGGTCATTACCGACGCCACTGGCAAAGCCAAACGAATCGCTATCACGCGTGCGCACTTGGAGGAGGATGCGGGTAAATCCGTTCACGAAGGCTTTGCCGAAAATTCCGGCATCGATCTCAATCGTGCGGGTACGCCGCTGCTCGAGATCGTTTCCGAACCCGACCTGCGCTCGGCAAAAGAGGCAGTCGCCTATTTGCGCAAGATCCACGCTATCGTTCGCTATCTGGAAATTTCGGATGGCAATATGCAAGAAGGATCGTTTCGCTGCGATGCCAATGTATCCGTGCGACCCGTTGGACAATCCGAATTGGGTACGCGCGCCGAGCTAAAAAACCTGAATTCGTTTCGCTTTGTTGAAAAAGCGATAAATTTCGAAATTGAGCGGCAAGTCAATCTAATCGAGGATGGCGGCGAAGTCGTTCAGGAGACCCGGCTCTATGATTCAGACAAAGATGAAACACGTTCCATGCGCAGCAAGGAAGAGGCCAACGATTACCGATATTTCCCGGACCCGGATTTACTACCTGTAGTGATCGACGACGCTTACATAAACGCGGTGCGTGCATCACTACCAGAGTTACCCGCGGCGAAACAAGCGCGTTTTGTACAGCAATATGACCTCAAGTCCGAGGATGCCGAGATTCTGACCGTGAGCCGCGCGATGGCTGACTATTTCGAAGCGTGTAGCGAATCGACAAACGCCGGCGCGCAGGTGATTGCAAATTGGATGCTCGGCGAACTCTCGGCCGCACTCAATCGCGACAGCATCGATATTTCGGCAAGTCAGATCGCACCTGCGGCCTTGGCGGGACTATTGACGCGTATTGCGGACGCGACGATTTCAGGAAAAATCGCCAAGGACGTATTTGAAGCAATGTGGGCGGGGCAGGGAACAGCCGACGAAATTATCGAGAGCAAGGGATTGCGGCAAATTACGGATTCCAGCGCGATCGATGCGATTGTTGACGAGGTAATCGCTAACAATCCGTCACAAGCGAGCGAATACCGTGCCGGCAAGGACAAACTACTGGGATTTTTCGTTGGCCAAGTAATGAAGGCCTCCAAGGGTCAGGCGAACCCGGCTCAGGTCAATGACGCTGTTCGTCGAAAACTTCGCTAAGTTTCCAAAAGAAGCGCGCCGCTCGTGAGCGACAAAGAACAACCTAACAATACCGACATCGTCGTCCCATTCTTGTTCGACAATTTGCCAGTACGTGGCGCATTGGTTCAATTACAGGATGCCTGGTCTGGCATGCGGCAAACGCGGACCTACGAAGGAACTGTTGAGCAAATTCTTGGGCAAGCAGCGGCCGCAACTGCGTTAATTGCACAATCGCTGAAGTTTGAGGGGAAAATCACTTTCCAAATTAGCGGCAGCGCCTTGGAAATGTTGGTGATGCAGTGTACTTCGGCGCTTGAAATGCGCGGCATGGCAGGCATTGGCGCGGCGGATGCCAACAAACCGTATGCAGCGTTGGTGCGGGGCGGACATTGTGCGATTACAGTCGATCAAGGGAACCTGGAAAGGCCGTATCAAGGAATTGTCGAAATGGTCGGCGATTCGTTATCGCATAGTTTGCAAAACTATTTCAGTCGGTCGGCGCAGATCGAGAGCCACGTGATTTTGGTGGCCGATCAGGCAGTCTGTGGCGGCATCCTGCTACAACAAATGCCGGACGCGCGAATGCCACAGTCAGACGATTGGGGGCGACTCGGTCTGCTTGCTGCCACACTGCGAACTGTCGATGTTGCCGATGGCATAGGTGCTGGTTTAATTGGTCGCCTTTTCGCGGAAGACGATGTGCGCATATTCGACTCACGAGCCGTCAATTTTAAATGTCGATGTTCGCCCGAGCGCGCAGCCGAAATCCTAAAACTCCTCGGCGAAGTCGAAGCACAGGCCTCGCTTGACGATTCGGGCTCGGTCGTAGTGACCTGCGAGTATTGCGGACAACGGGAATCATTCGATTCGGTCGATATCCGGCGGCTATTTGCCGAACATGTTGTCGATAACTCCGACGCCATCCACTGAAGCAACCAACGATCGACTAATCCGAGGTATTGCTCGCAGGCGGTCTTGCATGCGCGGCTTTTGGCGCCTTTTGGCTGGAAATTTGCGCTGGATAGACGTAAGCTTCGGCAATCATATAAAGAATTGTTTATTTATTTATGTCAATTCAAACTGAAAAACTCATTCAGCAGCTTAAGGTCATCGCAGACATGACCCGCATGCGTCTGCTCGCACTCTGCCTGGCCACAGAGTGCAGCGTTTCTGAGCTGACATTGGTGGTGGGTGAAAGTCAGCCACGAATTTCGCAGCATCTGCGGGCATTGTGCGAATCCGGCATGCTCGTCAAGCATCGGGATGGAAAACGCATTTACTACCGAGTTCCGCGCCGCGGCACTGATGCCGACACCCGAGACCAGTTGCTACAGTTACTGCCCAATCACGAGCGCCAATTTATTGACGACTACCAGCGTTTGCGGGAATTACGGGGCGCGGAATTAATAGCCGATGACAACACAGAGCAAGTGAGCGAGGCGGACCGCGCAATTTACCGTTCAATGATTGAGTTAACGGTGACGTCGCCGGTCGGGGCGTTGCTCGATATTGGCTGCGGGCGCGGCCAGTTATTGAAATTACTAGCGAGTCGGGCACAGCGCGTTGTCGGCGTCGACATCGATGCCGAGGCTCGGCAAATTGCCCGCGCGGAATTAATGTTGTCTGGTGTGCCGGGGTGCACCCTGCGCAAGGGCGACATGTATCGTTTGCCGTTTGACGATGCTGAGTTCGATACGATTATTCTCGATGATGTGCTTGGCAGTGCTGCCAGCCCGGTTAAGGCGCTCATAGAGGCGCGCAGACTGTTGAAGCCTGGCGGCAGATTGTTGTTGCTGCTTTCGCTGCGCCAGCAACCGGCGGCCGATTTGCAGCTATTGCTTGCCGAGTGGTGTCGCACAGCAAATTTGCGCATCGCGCCGCCGCGAATAGCTACACGAACGAATCCGGTTTGGATGCTGGCGGTCGCTAGCAGCGTCGAACAAATTGAGGTCGCGGCATGAAGCATTCCAGCGCCAGTAGCGTGTTACCACACCGTCCACAGGTCTCGTTCGAGTTCTTTCCGCCGCAATCACCAGAAATGGAACTCAAACTCTGGGATTCCATTGAGCGTCTATCGGTATTGCGCCCACGTTTTGTCTCCGTTACCTACGGTGCAGACGGCTCGACGCGTGAAAGGACGCATTCTGCGGTAAGACGTATTCTCGGCGAAACCGATCTGACCGCCGCACCGCACCTTACATGTATCGGCGCTAGTCGGGATCAAGTCGATGCTATTGCTCGGGAATATTGGGACATGGGGATTCGTCATATCGTTGCGTTACGAGGCGATCCAGAAAAGGACGCACCAACCTACCGGCCACACAAGGACGGTTATGCCTATGCGGCCGACCTTGTAGCGGGACTCAAAAAAGTGGGCGATTTCGAAATTTCAGTTGCGGCCTATCCGGAAGTTCATCCGGAAGCTAATAGCGCTCAATCGGACCTCGACAGTTTGAAGCGCAAATTAAATGCCGGTGCGTCCCGTGCCATAACGCAATTCTTCTTTAATGTCGCAGACTATTTGCGGTTTCGCGATGCCTGCGCGGCAGCGGGAATCGATACAGAGATCGTACCTGGCATATTGCCGATCACCCGCTTTCCTCAGTTAGAGCGATTTGCTGCGCAGTGCGGTGCCTCGGTACCGAGCTGGCTTCACGAGCGCTTTGAAGGCTTGAACGATGACGCTGAGACGCGACAACTGATCTCCGCGAATGTTGCTATCGAGCAGGTTAAGTTGCTGCAGTCTGAGGGCATAGACGAATTTCACTTTTACACACTGAATCGGTCGGAGCTGACATTCGCAATTTGCCATGCACTTGGTGTTCGCTCGCAGCTCGTCGCGGCTTAGGAACATCATGAAAAAAACCACTGCGCATACCAGCGCACTACAGCAGGCGCTTGCCAAGAGAATTCTTGTGCTCGACGGCGCAATGGGCACGATGATCCAATCTTATAAGCTCGGCGAGTCTGATTATCGCGGCGATCGTTTCGCGGACTGGGTATCCGATCTCAAAGGTAACAACGATCTGTTGTCACTCACACAGCCAAAGGTAATTCGACAAATTCACGATGCCTACTTGGAAGCGGGCGCCGATATCGTTGAAACCAATACGTTTAACGCCAATGCGCCGTCAATGGGCGACTACGGAATGGAGTCGCTCGTTGAGGAACTGAATTTGGCGTCTGCGCGCCTCGCACGTGAGGCTGCCGATGCGTTTTCGCAACGACACGGTGTACAAAAATTTGTTGCGGGCGTTTTGGGCCCGACGAATAGAACAGCATCCATATCACCCGACGTCAACGACCCTGGATTTCGTAATATCACTTATGCGGCACTGGCGGAGACTTATTCAGTTGCGGCAATTGCACTGGTCGAAGGTGGCGCAGATTTTCTAATGGTTGAAACTATTTTCGATACGCTAAATGCGAAAGCTGCAATTTTTGGCATACGCCGTGCGTTCGAAAAACTGGATTCGGAAATTCCGGTTATGATTTCCGGCACGATTACAGACGCGTCAGGTAGGACGCTTTCGGGTCAGACGACCGAAGCATTCTGGAACTCTGTGCGGCACATTCAGCCGTTTGCCGTGGGGCTCAATTGCGCGTTGGGTGCTGCAGAGCTTCGACCTTACGTTGCGGAGCTTGCGCGAATAGCAGATACCGCAGTTAGTGCGCATCCGAACGCCGGACTGCCCAATGAATTCGGCGAATACGATGAGACGCCGGAGCAAACTGCCTCGATCATCGGCGAGTTTGCGGCACATGGACTGGTCAATATTGTTGGCGGATGCTGTGGCACAACGCCCGAGCATATTCGAGCGATCGCTGCGGCGGTAAGCTCGCTGCCACCGCGAGCCATTGTGCAAGTGCCCGCACGCTGTCGATTGTCGGGACTCGAACCATTCAATATCGGTCCAGACGATTTGTTTGTGAATGTAGGTGAGCGTAGCAACGTTACCGGGTCTGCGGTTTTCCGAAAACTTATCGAAGCCGATAACTACGCCGACGCCGTCAAAGTGGCGCGGCAACAAGTAGAAAATGGTGCGCAGATAGTCGACGTGAACATGGATGAAGGCATGCTCGATTCGGAAAAGGCGATGGTGACATATTTAAATCTCATCGCTTCGGAGCCAGACGTTGCACGCGTACCGGTCATGATTGACTCATCAAAATGGTCGGTCATTGAGGCCGGGTTGCGTTGTGTGCAAGGGAAGCCGATCGTCAACTCGATCAGCCTGAAGGAAGGCGAGGACATATTCAAATCTCAGGCGCAGCGAATATTGGACTACGGTGCTGCCGTCGTTGTAATGGCATTTGACGAGCAGGGTCAGGCCGACAATGTGAAACGCAAAATTGAGATCTCTAAGCGCTGCTATCGCATTTTGGTCGATCAAGTTGGCTTTGATCCCGCCGACATTATTTTTGACCCCAACATATTCGCAGTGGCGACAGGTATCGAGGAACACAACAGCTATGGTATGGATTTTATCGAGGCGACGCGGGAAATAAAGCGATCGCTGCCGAACGTAATTGTAAGCGGTGGGGTAAGCAACGTCTCATTTTCTTTTCGCGGCAATAATATTGTTCGCGAAGCAATTCACTCGGTGTTCTTGTATCACGCGATCAAGGCTGGATTGGATATGGGAATCGTCAATGCAGGTCAATTGGCGATTTACGAAGATCTACCAACAAATCTTCGCGATGCTGTTGAAGATGTCGTACTCAATCGGCGGGACGATGCGACGGAGCGCTTACTGACGGTCGCCGAAGACTTCAAAGGCCAGGCCAGCGGCGCCAAAGCCAGGGCGCAGGACATGAGCTGGCGCGAAGCAGAGGTTGAGAATCGACTAGAATATGCGCTCGTCAACGGTATCGACGAATTTGTCGTTGCGGATACTGAGGAGGCACGACTCGCGACAAGTCGCCCGTTGGACGTGATTGAAGGGCCTTTGATGGCCGGCATGAACGTTGTTGGTGATCTGTTCGGCGAGGGCAAAATGTTCCTTCCGCAAGTCGTAAAGTCAGCGCGCGTGATGAAGAAGGCGGTTGGACATTTGGTGCCTTTTATCGAAAAAGAAAAAGGTGGGGTGATTCAGACCAACGGCAAAATTGTAATGGCTACCGTCAAGGGCGACGTGCACGACATCGGCAAGAATATTGTCGGCGTAGTATTGCAATGTAACAACTTTGAAGTCATCGACCTCGGCGTCATGGTGCCGTGTCAAAAAATATTGGAAACGGCCAAACGCGAGAATGCACAAATAGTCGGCTTGTCGGGGTTAATTACGCCATCTCTGGATGAAATGGTGTTCGTCGCGCAAGAGATGCAACGCCTTGACCTTGAATTGCCATTGCTAATTGGTGGCGCAACCACGTCGCCGGCACACACTGCGGTCAAAATTGAGCCCAATTACGAAGGGCCAGTAATCTATGTGAAGGACGCGTCGCGTTCAGTGGGTGTGGCGCAGGCATTGGTTGGCTCAGAATCGCGCGTCAAACTGATCGATAAGACACGAAAAGAAAACGCGAAGCGCCGTGAGCGGCATGCTGGCAAAACGAGACTTGCGCCGCAACTTTCTCTGCAGCGTGCTCGAGCAAACAAACATATTTGCGATTGGGATGGATATCAACCACAAAAGCCAAGTTTTATTGGCAATCGTGTATACAGGAATGTCGATCTCAAAGTCCTGCGAGACTACATCGATTGGATGCCATTTTTTAACGCCTGGGAATTTCATGGCAAATATCCTCAGATACTAAGCGACGCCGTCGTTGGCGAAGCGGCGCGTTCGCTGTTTAGCGATGCGTCGATCATGCTGGATAAGATCATCAATCAGCGGTGGCTTGAAGCGCGTGCTGTTGTGGGTTTTCACCCAGCGAATTCAGTCGACGACGATGACATCATTGTGTTTGCCGATGACAGTAGAAAGACGCAAGCCCAGCGTTTGTGCCATTTGCGGCAACAGCGAAGCAAACCTCCGGGGCAATTCCATAACTGCATTGCAGACTTTGTTGCTCCGGTCGGTGTTGCCGATTATGTCGGGGGATTTGCAGTTACGGCGGGCATCGGTATCGACGAGCACGTGCAGAGGTTCGAAGCCGATCATGATGATTACAGCAGTATTTTGTTGAAGGCGCTGGCAGATCGATTGGCCGAGGCACTTGCGGAGCACATGCACGAGCGTGCGCGCAAGGAATTATGGGCTTACGCAAGCGATGAGACGTTAGCCAATAACGAGCTAATTGCAGAGAGCTATCAGGGTATTCGACCGGCACCTGGCTACCCGGCGTGTCCGGATCACACAGAGAAAGCGAAGCTTTGGGAATTACTGAATGTCGAAAAACAGATCGGCCTGCAGCTAACCGAATCGTTCGCAATGTTCCCGACAGCGGCGGTTAGCGGCTTTTATTTCTCACATCCGGAAGCGAAATACTTTTCGGTGGGGCAAGTATCCAGAGATCAGATTGAGTCGTTGGCGGAGCGAAAGCAAATGACCGTTGGCGAAGTCGAAAAGTGGTTGGCGCCGAATTTAGGCTACGATCGGGATGCGGCCAGCGCGGCGTAGCTGTATGCATGGCCGCATTTCGCGACCATGCATCGGCATATTTTGTCATTTCAATCGAAATATTCGCGTTGCGCTCTAACCCAGCAGTGCGTTGCCGCCAATCCAAATTGCGTAGCCAGCCGCCACCACCGTAATCAGCGCGGTTCCACCGGCACCAACAAGCCGGCCAGGGTGCCCCATGTTGTCGTGGCGCAAGCCAATTGCATGTGCGATGCGTGTAATGATCAGTGCGATGCCTACGCTGTGCAGCATCGTTGCCGAACCACCGTTGAGCTCGATCGCAGCCATTAATATGACAATCATCGGCACGTATTCGAGGAAGTTTTGGTGCCGGCGAACGCGTTGTGCCAATTCCATGTTGGCTGGGTCGCCGTACAGCACTGAAACGCCCGCCGTGCCGCGATAACTGCCGGCTTTGAAACTAAGAAAGAATGCGAATAAAGCGAAAATACCAGCGTATAACGCTGTAATTGGTACCTGCATGACGTGCTCCTGATTAGATTTCTTGTAAGTACAGTGTTGGCAGCGCCCAAGCCAAGATGACGAGAATACGGTTCATATACACGCAATATTGACGTAGTGGCAAGTCAAATTACGACACACCAGGTGGACTTTCCGTCATCCTTAGGCGCCTTCGCCGCGGTAGTGTGTGGTGGCTAGTGGCGAAAGCCGCATCCTCCAGTCTGCTCGTTCTCGTCCGGAATTGGCCGTCCTGGCCAATCCGGACGCGGCATTTGAATATGCGATTTCCAATTGCCTTTCATTTCAACGGCTAATGCCGCCGAAATGTCGGCACCTCCCTGTGCCGAGCTAATTGACTGCCAGGTAATGACTGTTCTGGACAGCAACTCGCTAGACTTGACTATCGGCGTTCACATTCTGCATGCACGACTTTGCAAATTCCTGGCGATATTGCGGGTGTTCCGTTCCCATGAGTCGATCCCACCAAGTGAAGTACAAGCCAAAATTGCTACGAAATTCTGCATGGTGAAGGTCGTGGTGGGTCGTCGTAGTAATGAGCCGTAGAAGCGGCCAATTCAGCCATCGTTTTGGGTAAATTTCGATGCCGGCATGGCCCATCACGTTACGTATGATCATATGCGTCGTGAAGCCCAGGACAACGATTGCGGAGGTGTCGAATACCAGCAAAAATAGCGGCAAAAAGGCAGCTTCAACAACGGCTTCCAGCGGCGCGAACGAATAGGCTGCCCACGGCGTTGGTGAAAGTGAAAGATGATGTACGCGATGAAATTTGCGGAATAAGCGTGGATGATGCATCGCCCGATGAATCCAATAGAAATAGGCATCATGTGCGAGGACAAACGCGCCGAACTGCAGTAGTCCGGTGGAAAGCGACGGCAGGGCATCGTCAATTTGGAAAACGCCCGCCTTATTGCCGAGATAAACGCTCAGGCCAACGAGTGAGAATATGAAAATTGTCGACAACGAATATGACATCTCTCGGCGAATGTCCGGGCGAGTCGCGATGCGTTGCTGGATTCGTCGATGCGCGAGCTGTCGACGAAAGAGGGTCAGAATGCCGAACAGAATGCTCGCAGCGAGCGCGTAGCGAACAAAATCATTGGCAAAAATAATTGGCCAAACAATTGCCAATTCGCGAAGTAGGCCGTCAGTCATCGGCGGTGATCCGTGATGTGTACGATCGATTCCGTCACTATGTCCAATGACGGGTAGAAGGTCTCATCGATTTCTTGAAATAACTAGTCGATTGCTGCTGGCGCTGGATAAAACGCAATCGAGACGAGTTTTATCGCAAATGAGTAGGTATTTCAGATATTGGGAATGCCACAAGTCGGACAATTTTTTTGCTTCGAGATAACAATCTTTTGCCACTCTGTTGTTAATCCATCGTACAAGCTAAGTGTTGAATCTGAGGCACGTAGCCCGACGATTTCCTTTAGACACTCTACGGCGCCCATCGCGCCAATCACAGCGGGTACGGGAGCCAAAACGCCGTTACCGGCGCAGTCGTCAAGCGACTCGTCAGTCTCAGAATAAACGCAGCGATAGCAGGCCGAGTCGTCGTAATTTGGACCGAATACAGAGAGCTGCCCTTCAAATCGGATGGCTGCGGTACTGATCAAACATCGATTCGCGGCGACACAGACCTCGTTGACGGCAAATCGTGTCGCAAAGTTGTCGCAACAGTCGACAACGACGTCAGCCGCGGCGACAGCATCTTTCAGCGATTCACCCTGCAGGCGAGTGTCAATTGTTGTAATCTGGATATCGGGATTGATTTCTCGAAGGCGCTCGGCGGCAGATACTACTTTGAGCTTGCCGATATCCTGTGGTGTGTAAAGGGGTTGTCGACCGAGATTGCTTGCATCGACGGTGTCAAAATCGACCAGGACGAGATCGCCGATACCACCGCTTGCCAAGTAGGTTGCAACCGTGCAGCCGATTCCGCCAACGCCTATAACCAATACACTGCCCGCCGCAATCTTGGCAACACCGGCATTGCCAACATTCGGTAGCGCCAAATGGCGAGCGGTGCGATCTAGCGTTGCGGCAGACATACAATCATCGCTTCTACGTGCCTAGTCTTCGCTGCGAACTTCTTTGATAGTGACCGCTTCCAACGGCACGTCCTGATGTCCTGCATGACCACCGGTTGCGACTCCTGCAATGGTGTCTACAACATCCATTCCGCCAACCACCTTGGCGAACACCGCATAGCCATAGTCTCTGCCGCTGTGGTCAAGAAATGCGTTGTCATTCAGGTTGATGAAAAACTGCGATGTCGCGCTATCCACTTCCCCCGTGCGCGCCATCGCCAGGGTTCCACGGAGGTTTTTCTCGCCATTGGCCGCCTCATTCTTAATCGGCGCCCGCGTTTCCTTACGGCTGAGATCTGCTGGCATGCCGCCACCTTGAATCATAAAGTTGGGTATGACGCGGTGAAATACGGTGTCATTGAAAAAGCTGTCGGCAACGTATTGCTTGAAATTCTCGCAGGATAATGGCGCTGCGTCTTCGAACAACTCGACTGAGATGTCGCCATGATTTGTGACAATTGTGATCATTGTGAAATTCCAGATTAAAAGAGATTAGTGGCCGAGCGATATTCGGTTTCGCGATTATGGACTGCTTGGATTACTGACATCAATGTCAGCGTTGAAACTTGCACTCGTAACGCGTGGTAATCCGGCGAGATCGGTGACGCAAGCGATGTTCGTCCAGTGGTCAGCAAGTAAAATTCTCTCGACAGCAGATTGCTGATCCGCACCATGTTCAAGCAGCATCGTGCCCCCAGGTTTGAGAATTGTGGGGCATTGTCTACTCAAAAGTCGGATATCGGCTAGGCCATCAGCCCCGGAGCGTAATGCCGTCTGCGGCTCAAACGATAGTGCCGCGAGGGCAGGGTCGTTTTCAGCAACGTACGGTGGATTGCTGACTATCAGATCGTATTGGTTTTCGGTAACAGCCGCGGTCCAGTTGCCAGCTCGGAATTCGACATTGCTAATTCCTAACTGGCGGGCATTTTCCTGCGCGATTGCAAGCGCGTCTTTGCTGCAGTCGGTCGCGGTAATGCTGGCCAGTGGACGTTCGTTGGCCAACGCAAGGGCAATGGCGCCGCTGCCGGTGCCTAAGTCCACGACACTGAACGCAGATTCGCGGGGGATTAGCATTAGCGCTTGCTGAACGAGGATTTCAGTATCTGGGCGCGGAATGAGGGTGGCTGGACTGACCATCAGGGGCAGCGACCAGAACTCCCTTCGCCCTTCGATGTACGCCATTGGCAAACCACTCGCGCGTCGCTGAAGCAAACTTTCAAAGCGCTCGGTGGCAAGTGCGTCGAGCGTGTCATCTGGATGTGCGAATAAATAGCTGCGCGTAACGTCTAGTGTGCGACACAGCAGCAACTCAGCGTCAAGTCTTGGGCTGTCGCTGGCGTCAGAAAGTTGTTTTGCCGCGTGCGTCAGTGCCGTGTCAATTCGCAACTCATCGTTCATTGCCGCTGGCTCCAGCCAATGGGGATCGCTTAGTATTGCCGCACGAACCACAGTCAGGTGAGCGTGATGCAAGTTTATTCAAATATTCTCGAGATGGTTGGCAAAACGCCAATGCTCGAAGTATCCAATATCGACACCGGGTCTTGCCAGCTGTTTCTAAAGCTGGAATTGATGAATCCCGGCGGTTCAATCAAAGACCGTATCGGAATATCGATGATTGAGGAAGCGGAAAAACGCGGCGATATCAAGCCTGGCGACACACTCGTTGAAGCAACCGCTGGAAATACCGGAATCGGGTTGGCATTGGTTGCAGCTCAAAAAGGCTATCAGCTAGTACTAGTGATTCCGGACAAAATGTCGCAGGAAAAGATCTTTAATCTGCGGGCAATGGGTGCTGAAATCGTTCTAACGCGATCAGATGTTGCCAAGGGGCATCCGGAGTACTACCAAGACTTGGGAAAGAGCATCGCTGACGAAAAAGGCGCGTATTTCATCAACCAATTCGGCAACTCGGACAATCCACTCGCGCATGAGAACACAACGATGCCGGAAATCATGGAGCAGATGAATGGCGACGTTGACGCGGTGGTTATTGGCGTCGGTTCAAGCGGTACCGTCAGCGGTATGAGCAAGTACTTGACTGAGCACGCGCCAAACGTCGATCTGATTCTTGCTGATCCGGTTGGCTCCATCCTTGCCGAATATATTAATACCGGCCACCTAAGTACCAAGAGTAGTAGTTGGTTAGTAGAGGGTATCGGAGAGGATTTCATACCGTCAATCGCCGATTTCAGCAAAGTCAAAAAAGCGTACGCGGTATCGGATGCGGAATCGTTTGATGCGGCGCGGGATTTACTGCTCAAAGAAGGCCTACTAGCGGGTTCGTCCAGCGGCACGCTCTTGAGTGCGGCGCTACAGTATTGCCGCGAACAAACGTCGCCGAAGCGAGTGGTCTCTCTAGCTTGCGATACGGGCAACAAATACCTATCTAAGTTGTTCAATGATTTTTGGATGGAAGACCAGGGGTTTATCAAACGCGAACAACATGGCGATCTGCGTGATCTCGTTGGCCGCCCGCATGGCGAACGTGCAACGATTACCGTTGGCTCAAGCGATATATTAACCACGGCTCACAACAGACTGCGCAATGCGGGTTTTTCTCAACTGCCGGTGATGGACGACGGTCAATTGGTCGGCGTCGTTACCGAGGACACGATTATTCGCTACGTATTTGGCAAGCCGGAATTACTGAATTCTCCAGTCAAGGATGCGATGCAGACTGAGTTTATTCGATTGCAAAATACTGAAAGCATCAACAATCTTGTTGCAATGCTTCACGTGCAACCCTATGCGGCCATAATGAATGGCGACGAGTTTCTCGGCTTAGTGACACGTTCCGACGTCTTGAATAACCTCCGCAAACAGGTTTAGTGCCAGGAGACAGGTAAGCTGCGATGAGTGGCCATAACCGGACGACTAGTCACTAATAATGGGTCGCCGGCCCGCGGCGGTGAGTACTTTCCAACACGACTGGCTAATGGGTGAGAAATCTTCGGCGACGACGTCAACGCACCGATAGACGTCTTGATCCTTCGTACCACGCGGTGCTTCCCAATAAGTGATGAGTGCAGTTTTCTTATCATTCAATAACAGTGCGTCGCTGGATACCAAATGCGCGCCTCCGGTGCGTAGCGATGCGGTGGTTGCACCTAGCGGTTGCCATTGCTCAGCTTGAACGGGCGCTGTCGCAGACAGCAATACTGCAGATAGAAGTACAATGAGAAATCGAATAGCCATGTTTTGCTCCTTAGGTATTGTTCCGAGTAATGACAAATTTGGCGATGGTCGATTGTTCATCTCGCATTGTCACTTAAGTGTTGCTTAGCTCGTCAGTACCAACTCAACCTTTGGAGTGCTTTGATACTAATGTTCGAGCCAAATTATTCTCGCGCAATCTGAGCGAGTTGGTCGGCTTGGTACTCGCTGATCAGTGGTTCGACGACCTGGTGCATTCCACCTTCCAGGACTTCGGCTAGTTTATAGAGCGTCAGGTTGATTCGGTGATCTGTCACGCGACCTTGTGGGTAGTTGTAGGTGCGAATTCGCTCAGACCGGTCGCCGCTGCCAACTTGTAATTTGCG
This sequence comes from Woeseia sp., assembly GCA_021773015.1. GTDB lineage: Bacteria > Pseudomonadota > Gammaproteobacteria > Steroidobacterales > Woeseiaceae > OFTM247. Next base: position 348,203 of record JAJFKW010000004.1, on the reverse strand, counting down.
CTCTGCTGCTTGTGCCGATTCTCTTGCACTAATCTCGGCGTCCAGCAATTTGGCCTGCAACAATGACATCGCACGTGCTTTGTTTTTGTGTTGCGAACGTTCGTCCTGGCATTCGACAACAATACCGCTGGGTATATGCGTTAATCGCACGGCAGAGTCGGTCTTGTTGACGTGTTGGCCGCCAGCGCCTGACGCGCGATAAGTATCGACTCGCAAATCATTAGTGTTAATGTCTATTTCTTCCACTTCGCCTGGCTCCGGCAGTACGGCGACAGTGCAAGCTGAGGTATGGATTCTACCTTGAGACTCGGTCGCAGGGACGCGCTGCACACGATGAGCGCCCGATTCGAATTTCAACTTGGCGTAGATTCCATTGCCAGTCAGGCGACTGACGATCTCCTTGTAGCCACCATGGTCGCCTTCTCGTGCACTGACAACTTCGACCGGCCAGCGCATATTTTCGGCGTATTTCGAGTACATCCGAAAAAGGTCCCCAGCAAATATGGCGGCTTCGTCGCCGCCGGTGCCGGCACGAATCTCAAGATATACATTGCTGTCGTCGTGTGGATCGGCAGGAATCAGCGATCTCTGCAATTCACTATTGACCTGCTCGCTTTGCTGGCGCAGCAACTCAAGTTCTTGCGCACCCATCTCACGGATTTCGGGATCGTCGTCGTCGGCCATTTCCTTGGCTGCCGAAATATCGCTGCGCATACTGTCGAATCGTTCAAAGAGGCGCACCACCGGCTCCAGGCGCGAATACTCGCGTGACAGATCGCGAAATTTATTTTGATCACCGATAATTTCCGGTTCAGCAAGCAGACCCGCGATCTCTTCGAATCGATCCCGACTATTCTCAAGTTTAGTTCTAATTGAAGCCTTCATTTTTTGTTTTCTTTGCTTGCGTCACTCAATCCAAACAATACGCGTGCCGCTTCAATTAGAGTCTCATCCGATTTTTCGCCCGCGGCCCGTAGGCTGACGCTAGGCTGATGCAAGAGTTTCTTTAGCAATGCAGCAGTGACGTAGTCTAATACTTCGCGGCTATCTGCACCCTTTGCGAGTCGCCGCTCAGCCTGCGCAAGCACCGCTTGGCGGACCTCATTGCCCTGATCGCGCAGCGCCGTAATCAGCGGTGCCACGTCGCGCGCGCGCTCCATATTGAGGTAACGCTCCGTTTCTTCGTCAAGTATTCGTTTGGCGTCCGTGGCCGCCGATTCACGCTGCGATTGACCGTCCAAAATGACTTGCTTGAGATCATCAACGGAATAGAGATAAATGTCGCTGAGTGCCGATATTTGCGGATCGATGTCTCGTGGAACGGCGATATCGACAGCGAAAACCGGTTTTCGTTTCCGCGATCTGACGGCTTGATTCATCATCTCGAGATCAACAATTAAATTGGGGCTCGCCGTTGAGCTAATCAATATATCCGCATCCGGCAGCGTGCCGGCGAGTTCCGACAGCGGTAGTGCGAAGCCGTCAAATTGTGCCGCGAGACTCTGGGCACGGGAAAAATCACGATTGGCAACAAACAAGCGGCCGATTTTTTTCCGGGCCAGATGTTTGGCCACAAGTTCCATCGTGCTGCCGGCCCCGATAAGCAATGCTGTGTGCTGCTGGAAGCCTGCAAAAAACTGGTTGGCCAAATTGACCGCCGCATAGGCGACAGAAACTGGGCTACTGCCAATCTTGGTGTCCGTGCGCACTTTCTTCGCAACGGAAAACGTGTGGCCGAACAGTCTTGAGAATATCGGTCCAACGGTACCGACAGCGTCGGCCTGACGATATGCCTCTTTCAACTGGCCGAGGATCTGCGGTTCTCCCAGTACCATTGAATCCAAGCCACAGGCGACCCGGAACAAATGCTGAAGTGCGGCGTCTCCCGCCAATTGAAATAGTGAATCTTCGGCCACCGGCGAGAGTTTCTGATCATCCTTGAGCCAAGCGAGCGCGCTATCGGTGCTTTCTAGTGATGCTTCCAGGAATAATTCCGTCCGGTTACAAGTAGAAATAATGACTGCCTCATCGATGCCTGGGTGCGCCACAAGATCGCGTAGCGCGCGCGGCAATTCGTCGCTGCTATAGACGACCTGTTCGCGAATTTCGACAGGTGCCGTGGTATGGTTCAGCCCGAGAATCGTAAGAGGCATAAGGGTTAGTGGCGTATCTGGTAAGTTTCAGTTCGTATGATAATCGAACTGATGGTCAAGTTGCTTGTCTGTGTTTCTCAGCCCCGAAAGAAAACTGAATACTGGAATGAATTTGAATAAATTCGCACATTGGCGAACCCTGCTTCGACCTGCCTATTTTGCCGGCTTGTCGGCCTTGTCGCTGCTAATTGCATCGCCGCTCCAGGCGGATTCGCATGAGGCAGAGATCAGTGAACATGTAGCAGCGGCTGAAGCCGCATTTGGTGCTCAGGAATTTCGGGCCGCCTCGGCTGAATACCGCAAAGCCGCAGAATTGAGCAACAGTGCCAAAGTGGCGGAGCGTGCAGCGGGCTTCGCCTTTCGATACGAATTCAACGATGACACCCGTGCCGCTGCGAAGCGCTGGCTTGAATTAGATAAGGACAATCAGCGTGCGCTGGTGTATCTCGGACTGGCAGAACTGCGAGACGGCAACCTGCGCCGGGCCCGCAGGAGTTTTGAGATCGTACTTGATCTAGGCGATGAGCCTGCCGCAGAGCGTCTTGTCGGCATGGTGCCGTTGCTGGCAGATGAAGATCCGGTGATGGCAGATAAGCTCATGCGTCAGCTGAGCAAACCGTATAAGGATTCCGCCGATGCGCACTATGCGGCGGCGGTTATCGCCCTTTACGCCGGCGACGACGAGGAAGCTCGCAAACGCGCGCAAATTGCGGTGAAACTAAAACCCGATTGGTTGCGGCCGCATCTATTGTACGCGCGTGCATTGTTGCTCGCTGGCGACGACGAAGGCGCGATAGATTACACGGCTCGTTTAGTGGGCGATAACGCCGATCCAGATCCTGAAGCGCGCTTGGAACTTGCGATTATGTATCTGTCGGCAGGTCGCAATGACGACGCCCTGAGCCAGGTCAACCAGGTGCTCCTGGAGCAACCGTCGCGTACGGATGCGCTGCGACTTCTGGCGATCTTGAATTTCCGTCTGGGTAATCTGGACGCGTCTTGGCAAGATTTTGAGGACCTTTTGGCAACCGGCCAATACTCGATGGATGCCTACTATTACCTGGCACGAATAGCCGACCGTCGTGACGAATCAGACCGCGCCATTGCGTTGTATTCGCGAGTGGTACAGGGCGATAACGCCGTAATATCTCAACGGCGCGTCGGCGGTATTTTGGCTGAGCAAGAGAAATACGATGAAGCCGAGTCGCACCTTGAAAGATTCGGTGACGAGTATCCGCAGTATGCGGTGGATATGATCGAAGCGCAGGCGCGATTATATGCCTCGATCGAGCGCTACGACGACGCATTGGAATACATGGATCGAGTCGTCGCCATTCGCCCGGATAGAGAGGAGACGTTGCTGGGCAAAGCCGAGTTGCTTCTGCGCATGGGGCGTCTGGAGGACTCGATCGCTGTCTACCGCGATGCGGCAAAGCGTTGGTCTGATAGCGCGATGTCGTTGAATGCGTTGGGCTATACGCTTGCCGACAGGACAGATCAGATTGATGAAGCAGCGAAACTGATTAAAAAGGCACTGAAGTTAGATCCAGGCAGCGCAGCGATAATTGATAGTTATGGTTGGGTTCTCTATCGACAAGGCGATTATGCCAACGCGTTGCTGCAGCTCGAGGAGGCCTACAGCAATTTTGAGGACCCCGAAGTTGCATCGCATATCGTCGAAGTGCTGTGGAAACTGGGTCGTAGCGCAGACGCCATGGAAAGACTGGTTGATGCTGAAGAACAGTGGCCGGAGAATGAACTTCTTGAGAAGGTGCGCGCTTTGGTCGCACCTGAAGATTCTGCCGAATAAGCGGTGAGCCCGCGTTCGTTTCATCGATTAATCCTATTTGCGCTAGCCGTGCTGGTACTGACCTCCTGCGCAACAAAGCGCAGCGCGTTGCTACCCGAATTGACGGATTGGAAGACGCGCCAGGCCGTACTTACGAGTATTGAACATTGGGAGTTCAAAGGTCGAGTCGGCGTAAGCGCTGGCGACGAGGGCTTCAATGGCAAGCTGAATTGGGTGCAGAAGGCCGACAGATTTCAAGCATCCGTTAGCGGGCCTTTAGGCATCGGCACCGTCAAGCTTGATGGTGTCGGCGAGAGCGTAAATTTGACAGATCGTAAAGGCGTCGTTACGCGTCTTGAGGATGCGGAGAGAGACTTGCAGCTCCGCTACGGTTGGACCATTCCCGTCAAGAGTTTGCGATATTGGGCGTTGGGGATTCCCGATCCCAGCATTCCTGCGGTGACCGAGTTCGCGGCGGATGGCTCGCTCAGCAAGCTGCGGCAGGCTGGCTGGCAAGTCGTTGTTCGGCAATATCGCGAAGGTGGCGGCCAAACTATGCCGCGCAGACTGGTGGCCGAAAACGAATCGTCGAAAGTGCGCCTCGTCATCGACCGCTGGCTATTCTATTAGCGCGCGAAAAAAACCACCGGTCCCGCAGAAATTAGTGCTGAATCCGCGGGAATTTCGACCGTCTCACTTCGGGCGTTGACACCCCAGGACGCGCAGCTCACAATTGCGCGCGACACAATATACGCAGGCCAGGATTCGGGGTTGGCCTGATCAAATGGGGTGTAGCCAAGTGGTAAGGCAGCGGGTTTTGATCCCGTCATGCGCAGGTTCGAATCCTGCCACCCCAGCCATCCAATGATCACGATAAGAAACGTGAAGCTACGGATATAGGGAGGGAAATTCCGTGGATCTGGCGACAATGGCGATCTTTTCCGGGAACGCGCACCCGAAACTTGCTCAGGATATAGCACGGGTACTGCATGTACCGTTGGCGCGTGCACACGTTGACCGATTCAGTGACGGCGAAATCAACGTAGAGATCTTAGAGAATATCCGCGGTCGCGAGACCTTCATCGTGCAGCCCACGTGTCCGCCAGCGGCCGAAAATCTGATGGAATTGTTGACGATGGTGGATGCGGCAAGACGCGCTTCCGCTTCGAGAATTACCGCGGTGATTCCCTATTTTGGCTACGCACGTCAGGATCGACGTCCGCGCTCCTCGCGCGTGCCGATTACTGCAAAACTTGTGGCCAAACTAATCGGCACAGCAGGTGTAGACCGGGTATTGACCGTGGATTTACACGCCGATCAGATTCAGGGCTTCTTCGATATTGCAGTCGACAACGTGTACGCATCGCCGGTCTTGCTTGGCGACGTTTGGCGGCAAAAATATGAAGATATGGTTGTAGTGTCCCCCGATGTAGGTGGCGTTGTTCGCGCGCGGGCTTTGGCGAAGCGCTTGGACGACGCGGACCTCGTCATCATCGACAAACGGCGTTCGAAGGCGAACCAATCTGAGGTCATGAACATAATCGGTGAGGTAGCAGGACGACCGTGTGTGATGATCGATGACATGGTGGATACAGCGGGAACACTATGCCATGCAGCCAATGCGTTAAAATCGCACGGTGCGGCGAGCGTTGCGGCCTATATTACTCACGCGGTTCTGTCTGGTCCTGCGGTATCCAGGATTTCAGAATCCGAGCTGGACGAAGTTGTGGTGACCGATACGATTCCATTGAATGAGGCCGCCACAGCCTGCGGCAAAATTCGCCAGCTTTCGATCGCTCAATTACTAGCTGAAACGATGCGCCGCATCTCGGATGACGAATCGGTCAGCTCGTTGTACGTAGACTAGGTCTGATCATCGGTGCTTGATCTGACAGGCAGTGTCAGATTCAGCCGACCTCAATGGCAGCTGCATCGGCAATTGAGGTCGCGGCGCCGGCACGCTAGAGACGAATTGACGGGAACTGGGGCGTGAAGCTGCCATATAGGAACGCGCATTTTTTCGTTCTATTGGCACTGGCACTAACATTCATCGCTTTTTGGCCAAGCTACTTTTCCAGCATGCGTATGGCCCCGTTCGCATTTCACGCACACGGATTGGCAACCACTATTTGGATCTGTCTGGTGGCGCTGCAAAGTTGGTCTATACATCGGGGCGCAGTTGCGTTTCACCGTTGGGTAGGAGGATTCAGCCTTTTGCTGTTCCCGCCGATCATTGCCAGCTTCGTTTTGATAATCAACGTATCTGCTGCTCGTTTCGTGAGTGGAGAGAGTCCTTTCTTCGAGCAAGCTGGCCCTATCCTTGGCTTCGTGATGTTAACCGCGATTGTTGCGTATCTGTTGTTGTTTACCCTCGCGCTTCGTCACAGGATGAATGTTCGTCTGCACGGACTCTATATGTTGGCTACGGCTGTCATACTTGCTGAGTCGGCATTTGGAAGATTACTGCAGCAGACCATACCTTCTATGAGTTTTGATGGATCCGGTGATTTTCGAAGCGCGCTGGACTCCATTGTAATTCCAGACATCCTCGCAGCCGTTGCTGCGATGGTGATTTATTTCCGAAATCGAGAATATGGGCTGCCATTTCTACTGGCTGCACTCTTGATAACTATAGAGGTCGTCGGGATATACCTGTTCGCAGACGCTGCGTGGCTGCACCAAGCATTTGCATTGTATTCTCGCGTTCCAGAATGGCTTTCCGTTGGTATCGGTTTTGGTTTTGGTGTCGCCGCCGTTTGGATCGGGTGGTCGCGACCAATTACGGCCGCAGCTCTAGAACAGCGAATACCCGCTGCTGATTGTATGCAGTCCGGCGCCCGGATGGGATTCGGAACGAATTCATAGTAACTATCAGCAATCCTGGACAATCGGCGTGCGGCCTTAGCTGACGTTGCCGATGCGACCTGATCAGTGTGAACAGGCCCCAGATAAGCCGCCGAATCAAAAAATCTGCATCCTCAGCGCCAGAGCATTGCCCCAGCAAGGGCGATCGGCTATCATGCGCGCCCTTCCAGGCTGGTGACGTGTCGTCGGCGGGAAGCAAGCTTACCTGATTGGTCGCGATCAGGTTCCCCATAACTGCCTGAAAAGGCAAAGAAAGATATCAGATGTCGGAGAGCTATTATGGCTGAAAAATTCGATCTGATTGCAGAAATCCGCGAAGATCAGGGCAAAGGTGCGAGCCGCCGCCTGCGTCGAGCCGGAAAGGTACCTGCAATCATTTATGGCGCCGGTCGCGCGCCGCGTGCGTTGTCATTTGACCACAATAAGGTCATTAAGCAGCTTGAGAACGAGTCTTTTTACTCGAGTATTCTGACGATCAAAGTCGGCGACAAAAGCCAGGCAGCGATCGTTAAGGACATTCAGCGTCATCCTGCAAAAGCGCGAATTATGCATATGGATATGCAGCGTATTGTGGCGGACGAAAAGATCAAGATGAACGTGCCGATTCACTTTCTCAATGCTGAATCTTCAGTTGGTGTGAAGGTGGGTGGCGGTTCGGTCTCACAATTGATCAACGATGTGGAGGTGTCCTGTTTGCCGAAGGACCTGCCCGAGTATTTCGAGGTTGATATTCAGGACCTGGAAGTGGACGCAATGATGCACTTGTCAGATATATCTGTACCGGAGGGTGTTGAAATAACCCAGTTGGCACAGGGACCGGAACACGATCATGCAATGGTTGCGATTCACATCATCAAGGCGGCACAGATTGAAGAAGAGGTTGTGGAAGGCGATGCAGCTGAAGCCGAAGGTGAAGAGCCTGCGGCAGATGGCGACGACGGCGGAGACGCCGGCGATTCGTCGGCAGACTAGGGCGACGCGTTCTATCAAGAAAAGGGTCGCCAATTGGCGGCCTTTTTTGTGCCTGTGACTGCAATCGCAATTATTTAGAGTAACGAAATGAGTACTCATCTCAGTATCATTGCCGGTCTAGGCAATCCTGAAGATCGCTATGCGCGAACGCCGCATAATGCTGGATTCTGGTTTGTCGACGAATTGGCTAGGCGCGCGAACGGGCGGTTCCGCTACGAAAAGCGATTTGACGCGGAAGTCTGCAAGGTTGACTTATCCGGCAGCGACATTTGGTTGGTGAAGCCACAAAGCTACATGAATCTGAGCGGCGGGCCAGTTCGTGCCGTACTCGACTACTACCGATTGTCGGTCAACGATTTGTTGGTGGCGCACGATGAGATCGACCTGCCTGCGGGGACCGTGAAGCTAAAAAATGCTGGTGGTCATGGTGGGCACAACGGCATTCGAGACGTAATTCAGCATTGTGGTGCCAATTTTGTGCGTCTTCGCCTTGGTGTAGGTCATCCTGGCGACAAAGAAATGGTAACTGGCTACGTGTTAAAGCGAGCATCGAGTGACGTCGAGGCGTCACTGAATAGCAATATTGACGAAGCGGCAGATGTCATACCGCTGTTGATAGAAAATGGCCTAAATGCTGCGATGAAAAAGCTGCATACAAAAAGTAGTGAGTAGTCGTTATGGCAATTAAATGTGGCATCGTCGGTCTGCCGAATGTTGGAAAGTCGACTTTGTTCAATGCACTCACGGCAGCAGAAATTCCTGCCGAAAATTACCCGTTTTGCACGATTGAACCGAATGTCGGTGTCGTGCCAGTACCGGATCTGCGGTTAGAGGCGTTGGCGGGAATTGTCAATCCGCAAAAAATAATTGCGACGACAATGGAATTTGTCGATATCGCCGGTCTTGTGGCAGGTGCATCGAAGGGTGAAGGGCTTGGCAATCAATTTCTGGCAAACATCCGCGAGACCAACGCAATTGCGCACGTCGTTCGTTGTTTTGAAAACGATGATGTGACACATGTCGCGGGCTCAATAAATCCCGTTGACGATATTGAAACGATCAATACGGAGTTGGCGTTGGCAGATCTGGAATCTGTCGAAAAGCAACTCTACAAAGCGGAAAAAAATGCCAAGGCAAATGAGAAATCGGCAGTCTTTCTGCGCGACGTATTGAAGAAAGTTAAGGATCACCTAGACAAGGGTCTTCCTATTCGCTCGCTGACGCTGGACGAAAACGAAGACGCTGCGATTCGAGAATTGCATTTGATAACCGCCAAGCCAGTGATGTATGTCGCTAATGTCGACGAAAGCGGTTTTGCAGACAACCCACATCTTGCGGCAGTAGAAAAATTTGCCGTCGATGAGGGTTCGCAGGTGGTTGCTGTCTGCGCGGCGATTGAGGCAGAAATCGCATTGCTAGATGACGTGGATAAGGCCGATTTTCTTGCAGATCTTGGCCTGGATGAACCCGGTCTGGATCGGGTAATACGTTGCGGATACACCTTGCTCGGGCTGCAGACCTACTTCACCGCTGGGGTCAAAGAGGTGCGTGCATGGACGACGAAAGTTGGCGCAACGGCGCCAAAGGCGGCTGCGGAAATTCATACGGACTTTGAAAAGGGGTTCATTCGCGCGGAGGTCATTGCCTATGCCGACTTTATCGCGGGAAATGGCGAGCAGGGGGCAAAGGAGGTTGGCCGACTTCGGCTGGAAGGTAAGGAGTATATTGTGCAGGAAGGCGACGTAATGCATTTTCGGTTCAATGTCTGATCGGTTCCGGCGTCAGTGCCAGGCTTTTTTGCTGGATTCCACCTTATAGAGAATATAGTCACGTAATTTCCTGGCTGCATCGTGGTCAATGTAAGGAATATGCACACTGCCTGATGCCATGTGCATACGCAGACTCGCGAGATGCTTGCGGCCCTGATATCGAGACTGCGTTACGGTGACCCGCTGGACCTTGCGAAACAGCAGGCTCACGGTTCTGTAGCCCAGCATTCCTGAGCGGCGTACGATTTCTTCGCCATCGTACAAAAAACCTGCACGTCGCCAATGACGCCACGCGGCGAGGACCGTGATGGGCAGCCAAAGCAACGCCGCAAGACCGATGGCGCCCTTTGTGAAATACAGTGTGGTACCGACTATTAGTGCAGGAATCAGCCCGACGAACAGAATCTTCGAACGCATGTAGTAAGGCGACACGGGGCGGAATCGCCTATCTCGAGGGTCCTGCGTGAGCGCACCGCCCTCGGGTGCCATCAACAACGATCGCAACTCGTCCGCCTGTGCCGCCGTGACCACGGGTATAACGAATAACTTTTTGTTGCGCTGTCTGCCGCTGCTGACAGCTTGCTGGGCGGTCAGCCTGAAACGACGCAACCACGATTGGATGACGCCCTGCTGCAAGCGCAGGGTCTGTATTTTTTCCAGATCCATGCTATGAACGTGGTGCGTCAACAAGCCGCCAGTCGAGCGCAATGTTCGCCGCTCCAGAAAAAGTTCGAATTTGTGAAATCGAAGAAACGCAGCAGCGACGGAAATTAGCAGGAGTAGGAGCGCGACGCCAAGTAGCAGTGCGGCAACGATGATGAAACCCGCGCTAAAGCCGATTTGTGAGGCACCAAAAATCGTCTGCGATATCAGATCTTCGACGATCCCTCCGACTCGGCCTTTCATTTTTTCGAGCAGCGGGCCAAGCAGCGCAAGAACAATCAGTGCGCGGCGATCTACCAGTGCGATCCGTAGCATATCGCGCCAGTCTAGGCGCAGGAGCGCCTGAGCCGGCGTTGCCTCGGCTTGCTGCTCGCCGCCAATCTGCATCGTGCTGCCGCCAACTTGCCGCTGTAGCGCTTCGGCAAACTCCCGAGTCACGGCAGGAAGGTTGCCCTCGCTGCCTGACGATCCAGCGGTGTCGAACGCCACAGTCACCAGGCCAAGATAACGATAGATCGGATTTTGCTCTGTGTTCACGCCCTGGATGCGATCGAATTTGATGTCCAGCTGCTTCTTTTTGAGTACGCCTGAGCGAATCAGGATTGAGTGCTCGAGTATCTGATAGCGAAAAAACATCCAGCTTAAGACAGAGCCGATGAGCAACAACGTGACTACGCCGCCGCCGATCAGTGTCACCATGCTGACGATGTCACCCTTATACGAGACGGCGAAAACGACTAACGGTGCCAAAGACTGCCAGGCGTTCTGGGTGATCAGCCGAATGATCCTGCCCAGAAAAAACAGAATTGCGAACGGCGACGTTCGGTGCCAGGCGCCGGTATCAGTTGTTTTCAACGCTGGCGCCAGCTCGTTGCAGAATGAATACGCGCAATTGTTCGGCGGTGTCGGCGCCCAGGCCATAGATCTTAAGGTCGCCGCCGGATCCGCCAGCCGTGAACAACTGCAGTGTTGCAAGACCGAATTTTCGATCGAGCGGTGTGCTGCTGGTTTCGACGTGTTGAATGCGATTGAATGGGACTGCCGTTACCGAGCGCCAGATGATGCCCTTGCGAAACAAAATATCTTTGTCGCGGGCGACATAACCGCGGCGCGGAATTGCAAGTCTTGGCCAATACAATAATGTCGAAGTTAACAGGGCCCACAGCAGCCAAAAAATGACACTCACGGCTAGCGGCGGGCGTGCGAAAAACTGCGCGACACCCATCACGATGGCGAAAAATAGAAACAAAACACCGATTTCCAGTTGAATCATGCTGCGGTATCGCGCGTGCAGTGCCAGCCAACTCACGTTGCCGCAGTCCGGTAAGTCATCAATCGCAATCTCTGGATTCTGGAACATCATTGTTCTCAATTTTGGAATGGGCACATTATACGGCAGCTATGCTTCGTCACATTGTCATTTTGTGGACCTAATTACCGGACACTACACTTAAATGACATGCGAAACGGGTAAGCGTACCGTTTCATACTGTCCGCTAGATTTTGGTGTTCGTGCGGCGCGGTGAGGTCTGACGGAAGTTTACGAACGGCAATCACAGCTCAGCAGACGAACTTGGCGAGCTGGTCAGTCGTGCGGAGCAGGGGCATCTTGTCCTCTATCACGTGCTATTTTGGGGCTAGACGGAAGGTGCTGCTTAATCCAAGGTGCGCGAAGGGCATTCGACATGGTGGTGGGGCACGATCTCGATGTTTTCTACTCAATGTTTTTTAGGCGACTCTTGACATTGCCTGCCGTATCAGGAGAATCTGCGCCCCGCAGCCGCACGGCTGCCGAAAGGTGATGTAGCTCAGCTGGTTAGAGCGCGGCATTCATAATGCTGAGGTCGGTGGTTCAAGTCCACCCATCACCACCAAACAAAAGCGGCCCCCTTTTAGGGGGCCTTTTTTGTTTGCGATATGGGCGGACTTGTTTCCGATGGTGCCGTTAGTTGGATTGGCGGTTTCCCCGAATGATGGGTGGCGTCGATTATTTGTGTGGTTACACTACAAATGCACTGACCGAATTATTGTGAGAGTTGTTCGTTCTGCCGATCACGTTTCAAGTCCACCCAGTCCGCCTGCGCAGTCGACAAAAGCGTTAGTGGTAGGTGCGGACTGACCTTTAGTGACTCATCCCGATGAGAGGGATTTTTACCGATGGTGCCATTGGTGGTGAGGGGGCTTCCCCGAGTGACGGGTTGTGTCGATTACTTGTGTGGTTACACCACAGCTATATTGGCTGAAGTGTTGTGAGAGTAATTCGTTCTGCCGATCACGTTTCAAGTCCATCCAGTCCGCCTGCGCAGTCGACAAAAGCGTTAGTGGTAGGTGCGGACTGACCTTTAGTGAGTTATCCCGATGAGAGGACTTTTTACCGATGGTGCCGTTAGTTGGATTGGCGGTTTCCCCGAATGATGGGTAGCGTCGATTATTTGTGTGGTTACACTACAAATGCACTGACCGAATTATTGTGAGAGTTGTTCGTTCTGCCGATCACGACTCAAGGTTACTGCCCGAGTCCGCCTACCGGGACAAATATGTCGATACCGTAAAACGCGGACCGACCGTTATTGCGATGCTGAAAAGGACACCAGTGCCCCTACAACGTCGACACGAGTGATAGTAATACGTGACATTCACTAGATCTCAGTCACATTTTATTTCGTATTTCGATGATATTGTTCCAGGTACGACAATTCAGTTTGGGGACTGAAATGAGAAAAATGCTACTCGTACTCTTGTTCGTGCTGACAAATACGTCCGGTTTCGCTCAAGATGAGCCAATCAGATTGGCTGTTATTTTGGACACCAGCGAACCGCTGCAGGTGAGATACGTCAGTCCTAAATTTAAGAAGAACGTGCAGGTTTCCGCGCTTGGCGGCTTAGTCGGCGGACTCATTCACGGGGCAAGTATCGCCAGTAAGGACAAGTCGTTGGAGGAAAGGCTGCGTGCATCAGTAGGTTCACGTGCGAGCCGCGACCTGGAACTACAATTGGGTCTAGCGGAAGCATTCGCCAGGGAAACGCCTCATTTGGTACTGGACTTTTTACCGAACGATTACCTACGTAAGGGTAAACCAAACTTTGCCAGGTTTGACGCAAAGAGAAATTCGCATGTATTGGTTGTTGAGGAGTATGCCGGCCTGTCAACGCCCAATATTCGCTGGGGATCGTTGGTCGCACAAAGCACGTTGAAACTACGCCTCTACGATACGAAAACAAAAAAGCGAATAATCAAAGAGAAGATACAGGGCATTGGCCCGCATACTGATGACATCGACACCGCACTCGATTCGCCAGAGTTTTTCTTAAAGACCTATCCATCCGCCGTTAGAGCCTTGGGATTTGGTTTGTACTGGCGCCTCAATGGACGCAATGGACTACATTCCATTGCCAAAAACACGCCGCATGCGCAGGCGTTTCCATCTATAGAGGCACTGCTTAAGCGTCAATCTGCGTTGTTCGACTTTGATCGGCCGAAGTTGAAAGGCTGGCGTACACCGAGAACGGGCACTCCGTATCTGTTCAGCAATGAGCCAAAGAAAGATAAAAAGCAAGTCGCGATCGTCACTGACATCGACCTCTTGATCAAGGAGTTCGGACAAGACTTCGAGTCTTTGGATCCTTATATAGAGCTGAGGATTGATCGGTTGGTCGAAATGGGCTGGGACACGAGCGTTGTGTCGGAAGTACCGATATTGAACGTCGATCCGGAGTGGATTAGCTATGGCCTGCCCGACCCGCGCGGCGGAACCGCAATTTTCTTGCACCGAAGAAATAATCAGTACGTCACGACTCATCAGATCGTGGTTCTGGATGAAGACCCGGTGCCATTACTAACGAAATACCAGCAGGATATTGAGGGTTATATCAATCAATCCGCATTGCGCATGAAGTAAACACGTCTATAGTGTGGGATTGTTCTCACGCTATTTTCCCGAAACAATATGCTTCGTGTTTTTCTGATTGTCCTCAGCCTGTCAATTCTCCTGTTCGCGTACCCTGTATGGCGGATGGGCGATTGGTTACAGCTTTCGCTGTCGGCCAACCTCGCGTTTACCATTCCAATATTCCTGTCGCAGTTTATTGCCCGCTTTGGACTGCGCAAGAATCGCAGTAACTTTGCTTTTGTCTTGCGCCACATTGCGGATTTCCTATTGGGCTTGTCGCCGATTGTCCTGTTGATGGTGCTTGCCGCTGAAATCGGTGTGCTTATTTTTGGTTGGCAAGGTGTGAATGTTGCGACTACGATTCTCGCGGCGACCGTTGCGCTTAGTGTGTTGGGCGTCGTCAAGGCCTGGCGGCCCAAAATTGTCACCGTTCCGCTGTCGTCACGCCGACTGTCTAAGCCGGTGCGTTTCGTGCAAATCTCTGATGTGCATATAGGGTCGAGAACGTCTCGCTATCTCGACAGCATCATGCAAACAGTTGTTGACTTGGATCCGGACTTCTTGTGCATTACCGGCGACTTCATCGATCAGCCTGGTGTGTCGGTCGATAAATTGCGGGCGCTTACGTCGTTTTCGAGTCCAATCTACTATTGCACTGGTAATCACGAACACTACGAAGACCTTGACGACATTATCGACAGGTTACAGTCGCTTGGCGTGGAAGTTCTTAGAAATCGCTCCGTTGAGGTCGATGGCCTGCAGATAATTGGTATCGATGACAGTTCCGATTCAGAACAGGTGGCGAAAATATTGCCAGATCTGGATATTCGTGACGATCTGTACTCGATTCTCCTTTATCACCGGCCGCGCGGCTTGGAGGCGGCGCACGAACATGGTGTGGACCTTAAACTGTCTGGCCACACGCACAACGGGCAGATAGTGCCGTTCAACTTGGCGGTCGGTCGAGTTTTCGAATATACACGTGGCCTATACACTTACAAAAACACACATTTGTATGTTAACGAAGGGTCAGGAACGTGGGGTCCGGTGTTGCGGATTGGTACTAAGAGTGAGATTACACTGTTCGAATTATCTGCTGCGTAGTTAAATCCTAAGCTATACCATCATTTGAGGAAAGTTCGCACCCCTGCGATTATTTGCGTTCGAAAAAGACAAGCGCGTTCATCCAACGCAGTCGCTCATGCTTTACCGTGGCATTCGGGAATCCGGAACACCAGTCGCGTTTTACTTAGCTCCGGGCGAAAAACACAGTTTTGCCAAGTTGAGCAACAGAATGATTAAGACTACGACTGAGATGGCTTGGTTCGAGGCTCATGCTGAACAAGGCAAATAGAATAAACGGCTAACCAACGCTGCGACCTAACGTCCACCCGCGACATCGATAAACGCTCCGGTGCAATAGGATGCGTCGTCAGACAGTAACCAGTGAATAGCGTTCGCGACATCATCGACCTCACCGCCACGTTTTAGTGGAATAGATTCCACCAACCGATCAACCCGATCGGGCTCGCCACCATCGGCGTGCATGTCCGTTCGTATGAACCCTGGACGTACGCAATTAACGCGTATTCTGTCAGCCGCGACTTCCAGTGCTAGACCTCGCGTCAGTGTGTCGATGGCGCCTTTGGATGCCGCGTAGTCTATGTACTCGCCTGGCGAACCGATCCGCGCTGCGGCTGACGATACATTGACGATAGCGCCGCCATTTCCGCCTTGGTTTGACTGCATTCGCTTGACTGCTTCGCGGCAGCACATAAACGCCCCGGTGACATTCGTTGCAAGCATGCGATTAACTCTGTCAGCGCTCATATCGACCAAACGCGACTGCGGAAGCACAATTCCCGCGTTGTTGACCAACGCCGTAATTTTGCCCAACGTCTTATCGACCGATTCAAATAATCTCACGACGTCAGACTCAATCGAGATATCGGCCTGCACAGGAATCGCGTGGCCGCCGTCTGAGACAACCGATTCAACGACCCTATTTGCGGCGTCGCCGTTGGCACGAAAATTGACGCAAACCGCGTAGCCGTTACGCGCGAGGAGTTTTGCGGTAGCGGCACCAATTCCGCGACCGCCACCGGTCACTATAGCAATTTGTTGTTTCGACACTCCGCTCACCCAGACCAAACGACCCGTCTAGTTTGCGCTAGTTGGCCGTAGATGGCGAAGCTATTTATGTGAGTGACATGCCCCAGGCCCCATCGTTATATGCGCGTCGAATACGGACATGCTTGGAGATCCCTTTGTCAGGTATCACTCAGTATCTTTTGTAGATAGCTAGCGGCATCGTCCGAATCAATTTGCGCAAGCCAAAACAACGCTTGCTTACGTTCGTCACGGCCGAATTCGCGATTTTCCAAGATCTCGACGAGCGCCTTTAGAGCACGCTGATCGGGTAGTTGCGATAATGCAAAAACGGCTTCTTCTCTGACGTCATGATCTTTGTCGTTTTGAATTGCCGTGTAAATTGCCGCTTCGCTTTCGCTGGCACCGGTCTGTGCGAGCCAAAACCATGCTTGCGAGCGGACATCCGCGTTCGCGTCGTTTTTGCCTAGCTTGATCAGTGACTCGGTGCGTTGCGGGGCTTTCGACTGCGCCATCGCAAATGCCGCATGTTCCCGGAACTCGGGATCTCTGTCGGCGAGCATCAATCTCTCAATGTCCCGATGCACTTCCGTACCTCGAACCATCGCCAGCCAGAATAGTGCATCCTTGCGATTCTCGAAGTGTTGGTCGCCTTTCGCCGTCCTAAGCAGAGCGTTCGTCGCACGGTCGCCGTCGTGTACGGAGATAGCCGCCATCGCATCGCTACTCAGGCGATGATTTGCAGTGATTCGTTTCTGTAGCCAATCGATGCTCGTATCTATGTCGACGCTGCCAAGATCTTGAATCTCCATTGGCGACGCGATTGGGCACTCCGGGCTGAGTGTCTGAATTTTGTCAGCTTTACCGCGATCGAAGTGCGCGTAGACTTGCATCTCACTATTGTCGAACGACAATCGGTCGGTACTGCTGTAATTTCCGTGCCGACGGTCGAGGTTACACGCCTTAACTTTGGCGTCGCCAGTGTTCCAAGTAAAGCAGCACCAGCTAGGCGCATCAGCCGCGGCCTCGACACGCCATGTGTACCACCCGTCATTGCCGAATTGTAATGACTGACCGTGCACGGTAGTACTCAGACTGGTTGTCAGAATCAACGCGGCAGTCAATTTCATCTTTAGTTTTGAAATTGGGGTATTCATGTCTAGTTTCCGTCGAGCATTTGATCAATCAAATCGAGGACTTCATCGCTGTCCATGATTACCAACATCTCCAACAGCTCGCGCTTTTCGGCTGGGTCGTCGCTCGCGCGAAACAGCTCAAGAACACCTGCGTCGTATCCCGAGATCATCATTCCTTCCAGTGCAGCCTCTTTGACGTCAGCGTTGTCGGTTCCGTGGTAGATAGACATCAAAGTGGTGTTCACTTGTTCGCCGCCGACAATGCCGAGGCCGCTGATTGCGTGCATTTGTGTTTCCGGATCGCTAATGTCATGTGCCATCTCACTCAGCGATTCATAATCGCCAGCTATCGCGTACGCCTGGACCAGGCTTTCTGAGCTTCCGCCGCGTCCCCGCAGCTTTCTGAGTTGCTCGGTTGCACCCATTGCACCTAGAATGTCGACAGCAGTTTCAAACTCGCCATCGCTACTCGAATTGGCGGCGATCTGGTAAACGGATTCCGCGTCGTCTGCAATTAAGTAAGCTTCCAACACGCTTTCCTTCGTCTCAGCATCGCCGCTAGCATAAATCTCTGCGAGGCCACGGAGTGCATCAGTATCGCCACCGATACCGATCATTCGAATCGACTCGTTCCGCAATTCTCCACTGCCGTTTTTCGCTGTATCCAGCAGAATCTGTTGCGCTTCGGCAATATCAAGTTGGCTGAGTATGAAAAGCGCGCGCTCCTTTAAGTCGTTGCTATGGTTTCCCGACAGAACTTTTTTGATAATTGGTAGGGCGCGGTGCGGCGGTGCGGAGATTAGCGCTTCAATCGCGGCAATTTTCAAATCTTCCGTCGCGTCGGTCGCGCCATTTTCTGAGTCTTGCGCTATTGCGTCGCCACAAACGAATATGGCAAATAGAAACAAGGCGGACAGTCGATTACGTTGCATTTGGCGTGCCTCAAATTAGGTTGAATGTGATTGTTCAGATGTATCGCGCTGCAATTTGGTTAGCATGACGTTGAGTTCGAATGCGAGCTGCGAGCGTAGTGCGTCGGCATCACCTTGCGTAAGCTCATCACTCGCCAGCTGCAGCAGAATAGGCTCGAAGGATCTCAACACTCTTGCTAGCTGCGGCGAGTTATTGGCGTCCGCTGCGCGTTCAAATAGTCTGTTCTGCCGGACGATTTCCAGAAGTAGCACACTGGTTTGGTCGTCGATTGTGTTATCACGAATATCCGCGTGACTTTGTTTCAAATGGGCATGCAGCCCACGCGCGAAAGATATTGGGACGGTTGTGCTATTTTCCGGAACGTCGTGCGCGGTGCCTGTTTCGGACAGTGTATTCACAGCGGTCGTGTCCGAATACCAAACACCGATCGAGAATCCAACAACCAACGTCGCAGTTACCGCCGTGCCCCACACAAATGACGAAATATCAAACCACGGCTTTTTTTGTGTCGTTGTACGTTGTTCTCGCGAAATTGCGGTATCCAACGCGGCGTGCCACCGGGCCACGGCTTGTGGAGGTGCTTGTTCCTCTTCAGTCACGGACAAAGATTCCAATTCGTCGCACAGTCGTTGATAACGGCGAGCACATGCGGCGTCGTGTCTAAGAATCTCTTCCAATTCACTTTTCTGGGCGAGATCGAGCTCACCGTAGTAGTAAAGCGTAAGTTTGTCTTCGCTGGTTTTTTCATCATTCATTGTGTCACCTGCTCTGGTGTCATCGTATTGCGTAGTTTCTTAACCGACCGAAAAATGGCTTGTTTGACGGTGCCGACATTGGTTTTCAGTTCATCTGCGATTTCTCGAAGCCGCCATTGCTCAAGATGTTTGAGTACGAAGCACACACGTTCTATTTCCGTAAGTTGTTGCAAAGCCTGGCCGAGGTCGCGATTGAGTTCGTCGTGTGATCTGGCAGCTTCGGGCGGCGATGAGTCATCCAATACGTCGTCCACTAGCGATTCCCATTGGGCTGGCCGTCGCTTGCGCAGCAACTGCAATGCGGCGTTCACTGCGATGCGATGAATCCAGGTATCGAGTCTTGCACCATGCTCAAACTGATGCCGCTTGGCCCAGGCATTCAGCAATGCGTCTTGTACCGCATCTTCCGCTAACTGGCGGTCGCGCGTTATGCGCAGGCACGCCGCGTACCAACGATCTGCTCGATTCGCGATCGCATCGTGAAATTCCGCTTGGGTGGGTTGCCCGGCGCTTTTGATTACTGCCACCATCTTGGGTTTGATGTCCGGATGCGATAATTGGTTAGCTACAGACCGCATTTTTCTCTTTTAGCGGTGACCTAAAGATCACTGGATCATCAACTCGCGATCTGCGTTGCATCAATCTACTACGAAATCTTAGAGAATCGCGGGGTTATTGCGGGCTCATGACCACCGAATCTGTCAAAAACGGGTTATCGAAAGAGACCTCGTCTCCAACAGATTTTCCGGGAACAGGCAATAGTCTTGCAGATAGCGGTTTCTGATATTTATGCGATAAAGCAGCAACGTCCCCGATAATTGAAGCCAATGATTCGGCAGATGTGTCGCCGGGCAGCGGAATCACATCTAGGCCGGTGCCACAAACGCTGGAAAATAGCAGCAGGTCGGAAATCCGATACCGCCGCTCCACAGCACGCTTGGCCAAAATCTTGTCTTCAAGCACAGGCAACATGAGTCCCGAATAGCCACAAGTCTGCACATCCAGGCTTCTCAGCGCATCTGTAATGCTGGCACAAGCACCAAGCGTGGAGGAGCTGCCAAACGGTTTGCCAGAAATTTTTTCAATAACTTCACCGATACTGGCATTTGGGCCAGGAGCAGGGGAAGTGTCAATGCCAAGGTAGTTTTGCTGTGTATCTGCCGATATGCGATTTGCAATGACCTGTACCGGCGCCAACGCACTATTCAATATTTTTTGGAGGTAATTGGTTACCGATCGATCTTTTGTCCAAGACCGAACAGCTTCGTACAGCAGTGGCGGGGTCTCTAAGCCGATAGCAAACGAGGCTTCGCCTTGGTGCCACGCCGCCGGGAAAAATGGCGTTCCTGGCGGACAATGTGCCGTCGCTGCAAAACGGAAATTACCCTCACCACCCGCGGTGGCATTGGCGACCTCTGACATCGCTTCCGCGGCCGCACGAATCGCCTGCTTGTGTATTCCAACGTTTGAAGCGACATTGATTGCGAAGCTGATTCGCTTGGTCGTATTGACTAGCTCTGTCGCCCAGACTGCCAACTCCGGATAGTAGCGATCCGTGTTGATGACAGGTCCCACGCTTAGGCGGAGATTGTTTTCCTGGCAGAAAGCGTCCATGTCGGCCAATTCACGCAACGCATCGTCGCCCAGCCAGTCATCCATGTAATCCGCTAACGGCTGCGTCGCAATGCGTAATGTCTGCACCGCGTAGCCTTCCGCTTCATATGCCGACTTGGCAGCTTGCAGAAAACGCAGCGCGTCTGTGAGCTGCCGCATACCGCCGCGCGCACCGAGATTCAGTCCAGCGGTTATCGTGCGAATCTTAAATGGCGCAGCGGTGGCAGCAGTGCCGTATTTCGGCATCAGTAAACTGGCCGGCAGCATGAGCATAAAATCACGTCTATGCATGACCATTCTCCAATACGTGCGTCTTGTGCTTAGAACAATAGGGCGACATGTTACCTGATCGAATTTGCGTAAACTGCACCAGATGCCGACGAAATATCTACACAGTTCAAGTGTTGATCCAATATTTTGTAACGTTTCTGACGCTACCGCGTCTTTGCTTACATGATTGATGGAAATGACCATGCAAGCGGTATCTGACGAACAACTCATTCAGTGGGTCGCCGGTGGCGATTCGTCTTGCCTGGGGACTCTGTTTGAGCGCCACCATCGCGCGCTATTCAAATATTGCCTGCAAATGACGCGACGCGACGCGTTGAGCGAGGACTTGGTGCAGGACATCTTCCTGAAGATTCTACGAAAAGCAGCGAGTTTTCGCGGTGACGGCAGTTTCAAAGCGTGGATGTTCAACATCGCCAGAAATGAGACCTTCGACTATCTACGCAAAACGCAGCGCCAGGGAGCACTGAGCCGTGTCGATGAGTCCTTCGAAGAGCAGTTAGTCGACTCTCGCTCGGCCGAACAGGCCGCTGCCGGCAAACAGAACGTGCAATTGTTGCAGCAAGCGCTCGCAGAAATGCCTGCTGCGGTGAGAGAAGTGATCTGGCTGGGCCGGTTTGAATTTCAAAATTACGAAGAACTCGGCCAAGCATTGGGTTGTAAACGCGATGCCGCACGTGTGCGCATGCATCGCGCAATGAAGTTACTCAACGAGACATTTGCAACATTGAACGGAGCACCAATCGATGTCTGACAAAAATAACACGGGCGTGCCATTCACTGCGGCTGATGCCAGCGAACAGCAACTTTGGGATGCGCTTGAGGATTATCCGCAAGCGTCGCCATCGGCGCATCTGCGACGATCGTTTTTCCAGGAATTGGATCGCACGAGCTCGCTTCGCTGGCATGACCGGCTACGTAACTTTCTGGGCTTCAGCGGCAACCTTGGGTGGTTGACAGCAACGGTCTGTCTTGCGCTCGGATTGACTGTTGGCCAGCTGCAAGATCGTGTGCCAGCGGGCGATTCGCAATCTCTAGCGGCATTGCAGCAACAAGTAACGATCTTGAATCGGAGCCTTATTCTGGATCGGCTCGAAAACGCGTCCGCCAGTAAACGCCTGCGCGGTGTATTCGACGCGAGCAGTATCGCTGAATACGACGTCGAAGTGGCTAGGGCATTATTGACTCGCGCAACGGAGGACAGCGTTTCGTCTGTCAGATCAGCGGCAATAGATGCGCTGGGACCGCAACTACGGGAGCCGGAAGTGGGCGGAGAACTCATGGCGTCGTTGGAGGCAGCCGAGTCTCCTCTGGTGCAGCTCGCACTGGTGGACCTTGTCTTGCGTCACGGTAGTACAGCGCAGCTACAACGACTTATTCAATTAGCCGACTTAGGACGGTTGCATGAAGATTTGGTGCAATACGTCGAATCGTCTGTGCAAGGGGAAAAAATATGAAGGTTACGACCGAAATGGCAATGGCCGTGAGAGCAACAACAATCATCGTAATGTTGTTGTTGCTGAGCTCATCGTTATATGCCCGCGAAGACGCCAGCGAGAGTAATGTGTGGACCGAAACGTATTCGGTCAATGACGATCATCCACTCGTCGTAATCAGCAATATCTGGGGCAGCGTCCGGGTGCGCGCCGGTGAGCCGGGCCAGATCAAGGTTACGGTTGACGAAAACCGTTCCGCGCCCAGTCGAGAGTCACTCGAACGGTCGTTGGAAACACTGCGCCTGCACATCAACGCAGATTCATCGAGTCTATCTATGGTTGTTGGCGAACCGGACCGTAACTGGCGCCGCATGGACCGATGCCGGGGCTGTCGACTTGATCTGCAATTCGATGTTTTCGTACCGCCTGGAAGCGAGATTGACGTTAGCACTGTCATGGACGGTCGCGTCAGTGTCGAGGGCATTACCGGACGTGTGGCTGCCAGCAACGTCAATGGGCCGGTTAGCGTAGCGGGGATACATGACTGCTCACTAGTCGAAAGCGTTAACGGCGCGGTCGAACTACAATTTTCGCGCGCGCCCAACGAGGACTGTGGCATTGAAACAATCAATGGTGACATTACCGTTGGGTTACCGGCAGGGGCCGGTTTGGACGTTGCGCTCGATCAGTTTAATGGCCGCACGACATCAGAATTCGATGTCGACGCGCTGGCAATCCCTGCCCGGGTGGAGCAGACAACGCAGGATGGGCGCTATACGTATCGTATCGAGCAGCCAGCGGGCATTCGCTTAGGTGCGGGTGGCCCGACGTTCACTTTGACGTCGCTTAACGGCGATATCCAAATTAAAGAAAATCAGTAGTGGAGACAATGATGAATAAACTTCTAACCCGAATCGCCTTTGCAGTTACGTTGTTGCTTGGCAGCAGCGCCGTATTTGGGCAAGCGAATCAACAGGTAATCCCTATTCCGCTATCGCGTCCTGGTGAACCCGTGACTTTGGATATTGAATTGATGTCAGCTCGCATTGAGGTGATCGGTGAAGACAGGGACGACGCAGAAGTTTCGTTTTCAGTGGTAGAAGGCAGTAGAAGAATCATCACGCCGTCCGGCCCGAAATCGCTTTCCGTAGGCAGTTATGCGCTGGAAATTGATGAAGACGATAATCACATATCGGTGGATACCGATTGGCGTATGAATAAAGCGAGTATCGTTGTCCGTTTACCGAAGCGTGCGGACCTACGTCTTGGTACGGTCAACGACGGGGAGATCATCGTTCGCAACATTACGGGTGATATGCAACTCGAAAATGTTAATGGACCTATCACGGCGACTAATGTCAGAGGTTCCGTTATTGCCGAAGCTATAAATCAAACGATCGATGTTAGTTTCTCGGAGTTGAATGATAGTGACACGATCTCTTTCACTTCGGTCAATGGCGACTTGAAGATCGGATTAGCTGCCGACGAGGGCGCGCAATTACACATCGATACGGCGCGCGGCGAAATATATTCCGACTTTGAGGTAGAGGTTCAACCCAACAAGCCTATCGTACAGCGTAAGGAAAACCGCGGCGGCATCGAGGTGTTGGTGGAAAGTGTCATCATCGCCAACGTGAACGGTGGCGGCCCAATCGTGAAGTTGAAATCGCTGAACGGAGATATTCATATCAATAAGAATTAGAGCAGGTGATGGCGAGCGAGTACGCAGCTGAGACCGAAATACACTGACATTGACGGCGAACGTGCCGAATAGAGTGTAAGAGTTGGCATTGCGAGCGTAGCACGGCCACAGTCTCGTCTTTGCGAGCGCAGCGAAGCAATCTCCTGACTTTATTGCCCTATAGATGAGATTGCCGCGACGCTACGCTCCTCGCAAAGACGATAGGGTTGAGGGCCGCAGGGGTCATCGCAAGGACGACGTGAGTACGATTTCCGATTACTATTCGGCCATGACAGCAGCCCGTACAAAATGGTCCGAATAATGCCAAAAGTTAACGTCAATAGTGTAGACATCGCATACGAGGAACATGGCCGAGCAAGCGATCCGGCCATGCTGCTGGTGCAGGGTCTGGCGATGCCGCTGACGGCATGGCCGCCGGAAATGATTGAATCGATTGTTGATGCGGGTTTTCGTGTGTTGACGGTCGACAATCGCGATATTGGAGAGTCGCAACTTCTGCAAGACGCGAAATTACCGAACCTCGTATTGCAGGCAATTCGACGAAAGCTGAATCTAAAAGTCACAGCACCGTATCAGTTGGACGACATGATGCTTGATTTGCTGGGACTCCTGGACGAATTGGAGATCGAGAAAGCGCACGTTGTCGGCATCTCTATGGGTGGCATGATTTCGCAATTGTTGGCAATTCATGCAAGACACAGGCTGAACAGCCTGACATCGATCATGTCGTCGACGAGCGCCAGAAATCTTCCCGAGCAAAACTTCCGCATTACCCGGCAATTGCTGCAGCGGCCTGAAGGCGGGAGTCCAGAGGATTTATTGGCCCATCAAATGCAAACATGGCGGCTAATTGGCAGCCCAGATTACCCGGCCACCGAACAATATATGCTTGAGTTTCTGCAGCGGGTCAACGGTCGCGGAAGGACGGAACGCGGTGCGGTACAACAAATTCTGGCGATCCTGGCTGCGCGCGATCGTACGCAAAGACTCTGTGATGTTGATCTGCCTACTTTGGTGATTCACGGAAAGGCCGATCCTTTGGTTCCGGTTGCCTGCGGCTATGCAACGGCAAACGCGGTTCCGGGAGCGAGGATGCGTACATTCGATGGCATGGGGCATGATTTGCCGGGCGAACTTCTTCCGCACATTACGCACGATATCGTGGAGCACGCGAAAGCGGCGCAGTAACCGTCTCGTCTTTGCGAGCGCAGCACGGCAAAGGTCTCGTCATTGCGAGCGCAGCGAAGCAATCTCCTAATTCTGTATCTAACTCGGTTGACTGCGACAAAAAAAAGCGGCGACCGCTTGCGCGATAGCCGCTTTCGCCTCTTCACTCTGGGGATAAGTGAACTAGAGTCGTTTCCTGCGCCGCCTGCCGACTACGCTGACTAACGCTGATACCAGCATCAATTGCAACATCCAGCCATCTGTTGAACCACTACCGCCGCGACGGGGTGGAGGTGGTGGCGGAGGAGGAGGTGGCGGTGGTGCATCATTAGCCGAGATGGTGACGGTAACGTCAGTCATCGTTCCTAGATCGGCGCCAACTGCATTGCTAAGGGTTAGCGTGAAAGTCTCGTCAGCTTCTTGGTCCGCATCGTCGGTAATTGCAACATCGATGGTCTTAGGACCTACCTCGCCATCTGCCCAATCCAAGGTGCCTGTCGCTGCGGTGTAGTCCGTGTCTTCTGTCGCCGTGCCTCCTGCTGTCGCAAAATCAACTGACGCGGCACCGTTATCGCCACCGCTACGGTTAACGGTGACTGTCGCCATGCCCGCGTCTTCAGCGACTGCGACAGCGGCCATATCGACATTCAATCGGCCTGGACCGGGGTCGATTCGGTAGACAATTCCGGTTGTACCACTAGGAGTGCCGGTTGTGTTGGCCAGAACATAGATATTTCCGGTTGCGTCCTGCCCGAAGCCGAGCAACGGTGTGCCCAGATTGGCGCGGCCGCGAATATCGAATTCGACAATGTCGTTTGCACCGTTTAGGTAGAAGAGTCGACCGATATCACCGTTCGGTCCGCCGAAGTCGCCGAAGATGTAACTTCCATCCAGCGACGAAGCGCCGCCATCGCGATACACGAAGCCGCCGATAATCGCCACGCCTTCGTCATGGTCATATTGAGCGATCGGATCGACGAGACCCGCCGGTACGCCAGGATCGACATCGGTTACAAAGCCCGCTTCATTGCCGTTTGCATCAAAGAAGAACGTGCCCTCTTTGTAGTTCCAACCGAGGTTGTCGCCGGCAGAAACGATATTGACTTCTTCAATGTCGTTTTGACCAACGTCTGCGACGTAAAGATCAGACGTCACACTATCGAAAGACATACGGAACGGGTTGCGTAGGCCACTAGCGAACATTTCCTGTACGACGCCTGCTTGCCCAAAGTATGGATTAGTTGCGGGAATGCCGTACGAGCCGTTCGTGGAGTCTGTGCCAAGCGGATCGATGCGTAAAATGGAGCCCAATGGATTCGATTTGTCTTTGGCATTGCCGGTGCCATGGCCGATGATCGGTGAACCAATAAAGTTCTGTCCGTCGACATCGTCCGCGCCACCACCGTCGCCAAGCGCGATATAAAGATAGCCGTTGGCGTCGAACACGAGTGCGCCCGCATTGTGATTAAACTGCGGTTGATCAATGCGTAGCAGTTCCCGTGCGCTCGTTGTATCGACTACCGACGTTGGATCCGCCGGCGCGATAACAGCCCATTCGTTAACTACCGTTTGGTGATTTGCTGTTTCGTTGATCGGGATGGTTGAGAAATCGGCGGCACCTGCGACCGGTTCGGACGTATAGGTGTACAACAGCCCATTCGCGGCATAGTCGGGGTGAAACGCGACGCCTAATAATCCGCGCTCGTCAAATGTACCTGGACCGAAGGCACCCAACGGTACCAACTGCCCGGTTACGTCGTGGAAGATACTGGTTTGCTCAGTCGCAAGATCGAGCGCCACCAGAAATCCGGCTTGATCGACAATTATTAGCCGCGTTGTATCGCCAGGCGGGTAGGTTGCCCAGACAGGTGCGGTGAGGCCACTCGCAACGCCCGTTAGTTGGATTTCCGTGCCCATTGGGATACTTTCGGGAATAGGATCATCTAGCGGCGTTGGTCCAGGTGCCGCAACGTCGGCGACGAATTCGAAATCATCAACGACGACGTCTTCCGCCGCACCTGAATTCTGCACCTCAACGCTCGCGATGAGCGTTTCGCCGGCTGCTCGAAGAGCAGCCACATTTTGGAAGGTCTGTGAGCCAGTCAATGATGCGACGACCGCGCCGTCCGTATCGATGATTCGAACTTCACTTGGACCCGCGTTTGCGGTATCGCGAAACCACAGGTCGACCGAGCTGGCCGGCGTTTCGAAAGTGACGGTTGCAGTTACGCCCGGTGCGACATGCCAAGAGTGGGTGCCGGTTCGGTAATACGCCGGAATACCAACGACCATCACGTTGCCGCCGCTAAAATCGGCTGACAGTGGTGTCGTTCCGAGCGTGAAATCGCCAGCAACTTGGGTTTCGAAGCTGGTGGATACGGTGTCCGCAACAGCAAAACCCGGCGCGAACAATGAAATCAAGAATATGAGACGAAAATGGCGCCTCAGTGAACTGAGAAATGACATGGGGTGCTCCTCCGATGAGTTGTTTCGCTGCTGGTCAGTGCACGCGGAGTGGGAAAAGGTTCAAAGGCGCTTGCAAATGATCGGATAGCTGCCATGTTTGCGCGGGCTGTTAGAATCGATTGAGCCAACATGAGGAGACCATTCGTGACATTCACAAATTCTGATCGCACCAGACTGGCCGATCTATCGCTGCCTATACGTTCGTTGTTTACCGGCTATATCCTGGTGATCGGAATCGGCCTGCTCATGTCAGGCGCACAGATTTTGCTGACGCACGGCATGGCGGACGGCAAGTTTGGTATTTCGATTGACGATATCGTTTACAGCTATTACGGAAACCGCAGTAACAGCAAACTCGAAACCAAGCTGAACGGGTCGATGCGGGACAAGGCGCCGATGGAAGTGAAACGAGAAATAATCCGCTGGGCACAACAGGGCGCATCAAAAGAGGTGTGGGACACAAAGATTGGCGCGCATTTTCAGCAGTACTGCGTCGCGTGCCACAGTGTTATCCCAGCGTTGCCATCGTTTAAAACCTATGAAGGCGTATTGCCTTCGGCAGCGGTCGATACGGGCGAGACTATCGACGCGCTTGCGCGTGTTTCGCATATCCACCTATTCGGTATTGCGTTTATCTTCTTTTTCGTAGGCTATATTTTCATTCATGCGATTGGTTTTCAGCCTTGGCTACAAGCGGCGTTGATCGTCACACCCTTTGCCTTCTTGTTGGTTGACGTGTTGTCGTGGTGGCTAACGAAGTGGTATCCGGGATTCGCGGTGTTTACGATAATCGGTGGTGTCGGCTATTCAATCGCATCGACGATTATGTTGACGACGTCGTTGTATCAGATGTGGATGCTGCCGTTGAGGGCGAAGTAGCTTCGAAGTCTATGTGGTTTGCGTAAGCGATAAGACCAACTGCAAGGGTATCGGCTAATTCTTGAACCGGGACTCAATCCATTGTCGACAGTGTTCGAAGTTGTAACCTGATATAGAGTCTCTGCCACATAGAAAAGCTCTGCGGACACAGCCACTGACGCAGTGGTAGTAGGGCGTTCGCTCGGGATCGAATAGTAGTCTGCGTGGCAATGTCATGCCACGAAGTTAATCGCGCTAGTGACAAGTATGCAGCACGAGCTTCAGGTCAAGACTCAAGTCTATTGCGGGTGTTCCTGTAATTCCCGCTGGACTGACAAATGGCCTCCTACTCTGTTCGGTACCTAAGTCGATTGTGCGACATACACTAAGAATAGCGATCCGAAAAACAGAACGAAATATCCGCCCCGGACTATATGACGCCAGATTTTGAGCTTCGGAGTCTCGACAGCCCGATAGTAAGCTTGGTAGCGAAACCCCATCCCGTTTCGAACAAGCAGTCTGTAATTGACTACTAGCAGCACCGGAAGCATCCAACCGTATCGAATCAATTCTGGGACGTTTTCCGCTATGTGAAGCCAAAAGGAAGGAATTATCCCTAATATTTCAAACAACGCTTCCAGAGATACAAATGTTACATTTCCAAAATATGACAATATAGCCCAAGCATAGTAAGTTGCGTCGCTTTCGGGTTCGCCATGTTTGGTTTGCTTCAAATAGTGATCAAGCAAAACAACGTAAAAAAATGCATACAAGTAGCCAATGCTCGGAACTATCATTCGAGTCGGCGAATCTTTATTCAACGGTTTAGCTCTCAATTACCGCACTTAAACAGAATTATTGGGACACCCATCATAACTCCATGACTGCCGATTCGTTGCTCGACCAGTTATGCCGAAAGCAGACTAAGTGAATAGAAACTAAGTTACGCCTGAATAACCGACGTAAAACGCTCAAAAGTCAATCAGAAAAACATTCGCATCCGCGCGTCGTAATAATTCTTCATCCGTCAATTTCGAAGAATTCCATTCCAGCAGCGCATTCTTTTCTTCAGATCGGTGAAACAGTAACAGGCTATCACCAACGATTTTGAAATTGGTTGGATCCAGTGGCAACACCATGCCGTAGGCGAGGCTAAACGGGCACGATTTATGTCGAGGCCGATATTTCTCTGGGTTTTTCGAATATATTTCGACCTGTTCTTGCGAAGTTAGAAAGTACACACGTCCTTCGTGCTCAACCGCAAATTCGGCGCTACCGCGTTCGGCTTTGTTCTCAGTGAAATACGAAACAGGGCTGTAGCCTCCGATGGAGGGGGCCGCGGTCGTTTCGACTTTGTTCTGTGCGTATGCGGCAGCGTTAAGCAATACACCGCTCACCAGTGCGAGGAATGCAACTGATCGTCTGAATTTGTTCAACTATATCTCCTGGGTTAACGAGTTAAGCCACACTTCAGAAGACCGGAGCAAAGGGCGACTTGTTACGCGACCGCACCAATCATCATTAGCCTTGCTAGCGTGACGGTGGGCAAATTGACTCTGCGTGGACTCTAGGCACTGCAAATCGTTGAGCTTTGCAGTCAACCACTAGGGGCAGCAAAAAACACTATAAGTACAACTCGATCGGTGTTTTGGAACTTTTCGTGATTTTCAGCTTGGCGCGAAGCACACAACGGACATCGCGATAGACGCATTACGCTTGTCCAAATTCTTATAAGTGTGTTTCTGATCCGCACGAAACGAAATCATGTCGCCGGCAGCAAGCTCCCAATGTTCGCCCGACAGAACCAGTTCTACTCGGCCCCGCTCGCAAGTCAAATACTCTCTGGTGCCTGCGGTATGCGGTATTCCAACCATGTGCCCGCCTGCAATCAATTCTAGCCGTGAGATCTCCAAACCAGGAATGCTCTCGGGTACCAGCGGGGTTAACGTCGCACCCTGTCGACGGCGTGAACGTACGTTTTCCGCACGCACGATCTGCACCGCTGTGCGTGGCGGACCAATCAACTCCTCTATTGAGACCTGCAGCGCGGTAGCGGCACGCATTAGGACATTAAGGGTTGGGTTGGCACTGCCAGATTCCAGGCTGGCCCAAGTGGGCCGAGGGATTCCGGAAAGTTCAGCCATTTTCTGTTGCGACAATTCTCGCGCTTCGCGGAGTCGTCGCAGATTGCTGGCGAGGTTGTAACGAACGTCCTTCATGATGGTTGCGACAATATCAATCCGCTCGTAAAATATCAATTATGTTGATAAAAAAGAGGACGTCGTGCAGTCTCCAACGACAATGTACCAGTAAGAAGATAGAGGAGAGGCAACATGGCAGTTAAACTTGAACACGCTAATTTGGTGGTAAAAGATGTCGACGGCATCGTACGCTTTCTTCAGCACGCATTTCCTGAATTCGTCGTGCGGCACGAGGGCAAAAACAGTCAAGGCCAACGCTGGTTGCACGTTGGTACTAGCGATACCTATCTGGCACTGCAGGAAGCGACAGTGGAGCCACGCGAACCATGGCGACCCTACAGCGGTCTGCCGGGAGTCAACCATCTGGGATATGAGGTCGACGACGTTGCAAAACTGGTTGAACGTATGACAGCGGGTGGCTACGAAAACTCGACGGTGCCTAATGCGCATCCGCACCGGAAACGCGCCTATTTTCATGACCCAGACGGCAACGATTGGGAGTTCGTGCAGTACTTAAGTGATCACGAAGCGGACCGAAACGATTACAAGCTTGGGGAAATCTGGTGAAAGTGTTTGTCCTTGGCGGCAGCGGATCGATAGGTAGCACAGTCGTCGAGGTGCTGGTGCAGCGCGGCCATGATGTCGTCGCGCTCTGCCGGTCCGTGGAGGCGCGAGAGAAGGTGGTGGCGCTCGGTGCGGAACCTCTAGCTGGCGATCTGCGATCTTCGCTCGAATGGTGCGATGTGATCCAGCGGGTCGACGCAGTGATACATGCCGCGCTAACCTGGGATGCCGATATGGGAGACATCGATCGGCAAGTGGTCGAGTCGATAATGCAGGCAAATGAGAACGGCAAAACGAATAAACCATTTCTCTATACAGGCGGTTGCTGGTTATACGGTACGACCGGCGATAACGTTGCGACGGAGGATTCAGCACACGATTCCCGGCTAAGTTTCGACTGGTCAGTCGAAAACATGCGTCTCGTGTTGGAAAATAAGAATGTTGCTGGGATGGTGATACATCCCGCGATGGTTTTCGATTATGCCGGCGGCGTATTTGAAACCTTTTTTAGGGATGCGAAGGAGACCGGGAAAATTCGAATGGTGGGTAGCGAGTCTGTTCGCTGGCCGCTTATTCATAGAAAGGATCTCGCCGAGCTCTATGCGCTCATGATTGAAAAGGGCAGCAGGGGTGATGTCTACAATGCGGCATCTGTTGAGGGCATGACGGTCGGCAATATTGCGCGAAAAATTGCAGACCATTTAGACATTAGTTGGCAGCCCGAAATAATTGACGTTGAAACCGCAGTAAAGACGCTAGGGAGTTGGGCCGACGGCTATGCGATTGATCAACAAATGAGCGGACAAAAGGCAATGCGTGAATTAGGTTGGCAACCGGCAAGAACAGATATACTTAGTCATTGATCTTGCAGTGCCAAAAAATCAACCAGTAAGCCAATTAGTTAAATACGTTTTTACATCCGCCATAACGATTAAATTCATCACCCCAACGGCGTACATCGTTTGCGCGCCTCCAGCGAGTGTGGAAAAAATACATTAGGCATTTGCCGCTATCAACCTCAACAAGCAGTGTGTCATGCTCTTGAACTTCTGAATACGGTGGGTATTGATGGCTGGTGCCCCAGAACTTGCCGCTGTTTCGCTCGGCAAAGCCAATCCAAAACGTTTCCGGGTCGCTCCACGTGTTTTGCCCCGCGTCCCACACCAAAAACGTATTGTCACCGCGTGATTGAATCTGTCCGTCACGCTCCCCCGGTGCGATATTTTCTGCGGCGTAAGCGGACAAACCGACGAAAACGAAAACAACGATAAAGTGATGCATATTCATTAACTCCACCATATCTATGCCGCGGACCATTCCGAAAATGTTGCTTCGTCTTTTGCGAGCCGCTCCAACAGTGGCGCAACGGTCCAATGATCAGGATTGTGATCTTTGCCGAATTGAATCACGGCGTCATAAACGGTCTTCGTTCCAATTTGATCCGCGTATTGCATTGGGCCGCCGCGTGCGGCCGGAAATCCGTAGCCATAAACATAAACCACATCGATGTCGCCGGAGCGCTGCGCGATCCCTTCTTCTAGGATAAACGCACCTTCATTGACCAATGCGAATATGAGTCGATTGACAATTTCTTCGTCGTTAATGTTTCGTCGCTCCACACCAAACTCCGCGGCTTTTTCCTCAACTACTTTTACTACAGCCGGGTCATTGTTGCGTGCCCGGGTTTCCGCATCGTATTGGTAGTAACCGGAACCGGATTTCTGTCCGAGCCGTCCCAGCTCGACCAGCGCGTCGGCCACCGCCCAAATTTTTTGGTCGCCAAGTTGATCCGCGGGGATTCCCTGGCGTGCTTTGTAGCCGATATCGAGTCCGGCCAAGTCGCCTACCGCCATCGGCCCCATCGCCATTCCCCAGGACTGCATCGCGTTGTCGATTTGTTCCGGACTTGCACCTTCAAGCAAACAGAGTTGTGCTTCTCGAAAATACTTATTCAGCATTCGATTGCCAATAAACCCGTAACAAACGCCCGATAGAACCGGTACCTTACGAATGCTTTTGGCCATTTTCATGCACGTTGCGATTACATCGTCTGCTGTTTTGTCGGCCCGCACAATCTCTAGCAGCTTCATGACATTCGCCGGACTAAAAAAGTGCAGTCCAATCACATCTTGTGCCCGCTTTGTGGCGTTCGCGATCTGATTGACGTCTTGATAAGAAGTATTCGTCGCGAGAATTGCACCGCTCTTGCAAACCGCATCGAGTTTGCTGAATACTTCCTTTTTAATATCAAGATTCTCAAAGACCGCTTCGATCATCAGGTCGACATCCGCGAGATCGTCGTACGACGTTGTGCCGCTGATTAGCGCCAGGCATTCGGCGACTTGTTCGCTGCTCAATTTGCCCTTCTTCATCGTTATGCTGTAATTTTTTTCAACGATGGACATTCCTCGAGCCAACGCTTCATCGTTTATTTCGAGGAGCTTTACACCGATGCCCACGTTCGCGAAATTCATCGCGATGCCGCCGCCCATCGTGCCGCCGCCGATGATGCCCACAGTTTGAATCGGCCTTAATGGAGTATCTTTGGATACATCTTTAACTTTGGCAGCTTCGCGTTCGGCGAAAAACATGTGCCGCATCGCAGCAGATTGTGGCGACGCCATACAGTCTGCAAAACTTTGCCGTTCCAGCTTCATGCCGTCAGCGAACGGCAACTCGACCGCGGCTTGTACGCAATCGACAATCTTAAACGGCGCGATCTGACCGCGGGCACGTTTGCCTATGTTCTTTCGGTAAGCCGCGAACATTTCCCGCGACGCCGTTTTGGGATCTACTGTCAGTTCGGCAACTCTTCTGGTTGGTGCCGATTCAGCAATGAGTTCCTTTGCGTAACCGAGCGCGCCACTTTCCAGATCACCATCGATGATACGGTCGACAATTCCAAGCTCAGCCGCTTTCGCGGCCCCAAACGGCTTGCCGCTGGTCATGATATCCAATGATGCTTGTGCACCTGCAAGGCGTGGTAACCGTTGAGTGCCGCCGGCACCGGGCAAAAGACCGAGGTGCACTTCCGGCAGGCCAACTTTTGCAGTATCGAGGGCACATCGATAATGACTGGCTAATGCGGTTTCAAAGCCGCCGCCAAGGGCGGTGCCATGCAACGCCGCGATCACAACCTTATTTGACGATTCGATCGCGTTTAACAGATCGGGCAAATATGGCTCTTTTGCTGGCTGGCCAAATTCGCTTATGTCGGCACCAGCGAAGAATGTACGGCCGGTACAAATAATTAATATCGCTTGCGAATCGTCGAGCTGCGCACTCTCTATGGCATTAAGAAGACCCGCTCTAACGGCATGCGAAAGCGCGTTGACAGGGGGATTATCGACGCGAATAACGCCAATCTCGTCAACCATTTCATAACTAACTACCGGCATTGCTTGAACTCCGTAGATGTCGCTTGATTTTTGTATTCCCAAGCTTTGCCGCGGATCCCGCGTAGCTGCGGCGGCGAGTGAAATCAAATAATGT
Source organism: Woeseia sp. (assembly GCA_021773015.1). Lineage (GTDB taxonomy): Bacteria > Pseudomonadota > Gammaproteobacteria > Steroidobacterales > Woeseiaceae > OFTM247. Next base: position 313,381 of record JAJFKW010000004.1, on the reverse strand, counting down.
TGCACGATCGCAACATTTTTCGATAATGTGTTTCTAACCAGGGTGTTGGAATTTGCTCAAATTGAGCAAATTCAACGGGATGGACAATATAATCAAAGGTATATCGTTACCAATAGTGGCTGTTGTACAATGCCGACTGGAGACGAAAGATCAGTGTCATCGGGGACACGGTCTCACAATGTGGGGAATATTCCAAATGTCTAAAAAGTATTTTTTCGCCAGCATTATTACATTGGCTGCAGCATCGTTATTGCCTGTTGCCAATGCGCAATCTGAAGGCGAGTTTGAAGAAATTATCGTTATGGCGACAAAGCGGCCGCAAACGCTTCAAGAAGTGCCGGTTGCTGTGACTGTTGTTGGTTCCGAAGATTTGGAGCGTGCGCAGATCAACGACATTCTCGACTTGCAGTCTGTTGTGCCATCGCTGCGAATCACACAATTGCAGACGGCTGGTAACACGAACTTCGTTATTCGCGGATTCGGCAACGGTGCAAACAATCCAGGCATTGAGCCGTCGGTCGGCGTATTCGTAGACGGTGTTTACCGTTCACGAACATCCGGTTCAATATCAGATCTGGCTAACGTTGAGCGCATTGAAGTTTTGCGCGGACCGCAAAGCACCTTGTTCGGCAAGAACGCGTCTGCAGGCGTAATCAACGTTGTTACCGCGGCCCCAAATATCGATAGCTATAGCGGCGGGGCGAGCGTTGTTATCGGCAATTTCGATCAAGTCATCGTGAAGGGCGACATTACAGGTCCAATATCTGAAAATGTCGCATTTAGTTTATCTGCCACAGGCAATCAACGTGACGGCTATTTCACAAATTTGGTGTCAGGCAATGAACTCAACGAACGTGACCGATTCGGCCTTCGGGGTCAATTGCTGATTTTGCCGAGTGACTCAGTCAGCCTTCGCGTGATCGCAGACTATGACGAAATAGACGAAGCATGCTGTGGCGTAGGCAATATTGTTGCCAACCCGCTGGTTGGCGGGGCGATCGCTGCCGTTGGCGGCAATCTTGTCGGCGACGATGTTTTTGCGCTGGAGCAGTTCTTAGATTTTGACCCCACTAATGTGATCGAAAATAGCGGCTTGTCGTTGCAAGCAGATATCGACTTCGAAAATGGCATGCTGCTGACTTCAGTAACAGCGTATAGAAACCAGTCGAGATTTGACAATGGCGATGTCGATTTCACGAGCGCTTCGCTGGTATCAAGAAATAGCGGTGATACGGAACTGGATACGTTCACCCAGGAGTTGCGCCTAAGCAATTCAACGGATTCTCTCGATTGGATGGTGGGCGGCTTCTACTTTGATGAAACGGTGGACTATGACAACGAAATCACGTTCGGGCCGGCCTTTAGACCTTACGGGGATTTGTTGACCGGTGGGGCGGTTACCTTAATAGAGTCATCCTTGGGAGTGCCCGCTGGAACATTCCTGGCATCAGGCCAGGGCACGATTGAAGATTCGGGCCAGGACGATCAGACGTACTCGATTTTCGGGCAAATTGACTGGCATGTTTCTGATCGGGCGACGATTACCTTAGGCGCAAACTTTACCAACGTAGAAAAAGATGCGTTCGTACGGCAAACCAACACGGACGTTTTCTCGACTGTAGATTTGGTGCCTGTTGGTTTTGGCTTGATATTCGGGCAACTGACCGGTGGATTGCCGCCGACACCCGCGAATATTGCTGCCAATCCGGCTGCTGCGGGGGCTGCACAAGCATTTAGCCCGGTCATATGTACCGCAGCAACGGGACCTGCCTGCAATCCGCTGCTCGGGCCGGATAGCGTGCAAGGCCAATTGCAGCTACTACCGCCGGTTGTTAGTTTTCCGAATGCCGTTGAAAACGGCAAATCGAGCGACTCGGAAACGACATGGACTGCGCGAATCGCGTTTGATGCAACCGACACGATCAATGTCTACGCAAGTGCCGCGACGGGCTTTAAAGCGACATCTTGGAATCTGAGCCGCGATACGCGCCCTGTCGCTGGCGATATTCCGGCCCTAATAGCGGCCGGTTTAGGTGTTCCTAATCTCGTTGATCGGACTCGATTCGCAGGGCCCGAAGATTCGACCGTTTACGAAATCGGTATGAAAGGTCGATGGGGTCCACATTACGTGAACGTCGCTATCTTCGACCAAGAAATCGAAGGCTTCCAATCGAATGTGTTCACGGGCACGGGATTCGCGTTAGTGAATGCCGGCAAACAGTCAACGACGGGTTTGGAAATCGAGGCATTGTGGGTGCCGACCGATTCCTTTAAATGGTCGTTTGCGGCAACTTTGCTGGATCCCGAATATGATTCCTTTCCTAACGGCAATGGTGTGGACGGAATCGAGGATCTGAGCGGTACCGCACCGGCAGGCGTGCACGAGGTGAGCATCTCGACTTCGGGCACATACGAATTCGATATTGGCGCAGACAAGACCGGTTTCATTCGCGCCGAATATCGATTTGAAGACGAGGTGCAAATCGTTGAAAACGTTCCATTCGACATTGCTTCACGCGAAGAAAGCGTCATCAATGCGAGTGCCGGCGTTTCATGGGACAACGGATATCAAATTCTGCTGTGGGGCCGCAATCTGACTGACGACGAGTTTTTGTTGAGCACGTTCCCGTCAGTGGCACAAGACGGTAGTTTTAGTGGCTATCCCAATCAGCCGAGAACCTACGGTGTGACATTCAGCGCGACTTTCGAGTAATTTAGTAGATCGCTACATGAAAAAGCCCCGCAAGGGGCTTTTTTTTGCATCAAAGATCTCGCCCATAGGTAAAATTACGCATTTCTTCAAGCGACTGGTTGGCATCCAATGAGCTACGGCGCGGCTGAAAGCGGTCGTCGGCGAATACTCAATGAGGTGCTATATGCTGGATTTGATACTTCTGATTTGCAAGATTGGCGGTATTGCTGCTGCCATTAGCATAGGTGCAATTCTCTTCGGAATAGCTATCGGAAAAATAAACGTCTAAGAAGCAGAGTTGGTCACTCGCTTAGCACGCAACAGGCTTGCGCCATTGCTAACTGCCTCATGTTTCCAGAGGCTACCCATATCCGCCCACGATATCTCTAAAATGTGAAATTCGTTTTGTAGACTAGCCTATTGCGAAATATAATTTCGCTGTCGAAAATTGGTTGAATCAAAGCGGTTTTTTGGAGGCGTGTCGTGAGCAGGTGGAAGGCATCCGCGATTCATATGCTAATAAGTGCAGGCGTTGTAATCACTATATTCGCGGTGATTTTCTTCGTTTGGTATCCCGGGGTGACTTTTTACATTGCCGGAGCGTTTAGCATTATCGTGATTTTGGTCGGCGTCGATCTGGTCTTAGGTCCATTACTGACGCTTATCGTTTACAAACACGATAAACCAAGCCTGAAATTCGACTTGGCTGTAATTGCGCTCGTTCAATTATGTGCTCTTGTATATGGCGCCCAAACTTTGTATCAACAACGCCCCTACTACATGGTGTTTGCGTTTGACCGATTCGAAATGATGCCCAAGAAATACATCGACGAAGAATTGATTCGATACGACGAACTTAAATCCAAACCTTTCGCCGAAATCATTCCGGTATTCGCTCGTAGGCCTGAGGATCCGGACGAATTTCAGAAGTTTCTTACAAGTCAAATCGAGGAAGGGAAACCGGATTTGGAGCAACGTCCAGAATATTGGGAGCCGTACTCTGCCGGATTCGACCGAATTGTGGAAAAAATTAGGCCGCTGTCTGAGTTAAAAGCGCAAAGCGATCGAGACAAGCGCCGCGTCCAAAGGGCCAAGGAAGAATACGGCTCGTCTCATTCGCGTTTAGGATTCGTTCCTATTGGCACACTTGATGAGGATATCGGCATGATCATGGACATGGATACGGCTGAGCCGCTGGATATCATTAAAGTCAATCCGTGGTAGTCGCCCGCGTGGCAAAATAATTGAAGCAGGATATCTAATCAATGATTTGGCTAGAAGCTTGAAGATGCGCTTTGTCGGCCCTTCAATCGGACGGCTCCCTGCCGTCCACTTTACTCCGACTGAAATGCCGCCGGCGCACATATTCCGAAATTATTTGCGACTGCAATTCTTGTTCGTTAACTAGGATCGTCGGGCGTGAACGCGAGCAATGCGTCGTGAATGTCACTTGGAATGACTTGTGAGGATAGATTTCCGTCTTCTTGAATTTGTGCGTAGACACGTGTAGCAACGCCCTCGCAAATTGTGTCGCCACTACGTAGGTTGAGCGCCGAGCAGTCCCAGATAATGGTTCGTTCGCGTATTTCTTTTAGCGCAATGCTGCAGCGTACGCGATCGCCATAGGCAGCAGGACCGACAAATCGAAATTGAATTTCACCCATCACGAACGCGCTGCGATCGCGCTTTATCATGCGATCAATCGGAAAGCCTATCTGACGAAATAATTCATGTTCAATTTCGTTAAACCACGCCACCTCGCGCGCATAGTAGACAAGGCCGAAGGGATCCGACTCACCCCAGTTTACGGTGAGTTCTTGTGTGTACGACGACATAATATTTTCGCATAAGTGATAGCTAGGCGGGCGCTATGGTAGCAGAGCCGTTGTAGGAACTCCTTGATAAATTGTAGTCTACTATGGCGTAATCAATTTATTGCCGTGCACCGGGCGCGGCGTGGAAAATCCAAATTCGGCTACCTGAAAGGAGCGAATCATGTCGGACACAGAGAAACTTTTTTTGTGGAACTGCTGGTACGTTGCAGCCTGGGATCACGAATTGTTGGACGGCAAGAAGCTGGCACGAACCATACTCGAAAAACCAGTTGTCGTATTTCAAGGCGAGAGCGGTAAATACATCGCCCTTGACGACCGCTGCTGCCATCGTGGTGCGCCGCTCTCCATGGGTAGGGTGGAGCAAGATTGCATTCGCTGTATGTACCACGGAATGAAGTTCGACAGTGATGGCATATGCGTGCAGATTCCTGGTCAAGATCGAATTCCTAAAACAATGCGTGTTCGTAGTTACCCCATCGAAGAACGCGATCATCTGATATGGATCTGGATGGGCGATCCGGCACTTGCAGATCCGGACTTGATCATCGATTACGAGCCATTGGGCGATCCAGGCTGGCGCGGACTACCCGCCTATTTACATTACGACGCCAACTGGCTGCTGATCGTCGATAACCTGAGTGACTTTGCTCATCTGGCGTTTGTTCACACGAATACGCTCGGCGGATCCGAAGAGTACGCATACACTACCAAGCCCGTGGAGATCGAGCGGCTGGAAAACGGGTTTCGCGTTGAAAGGTGGCATATGAATGCGGATTCCCCGCCATTTCACAAGAAGGTGATTGCGGATAAGGACGCAAAAATTGACCGCCGGAATATTGGCCATATGCAAGTGCCAGGAATATTTTTTCTTGAGTCGTTATTTGCGCCAGCAGGAACGGGTGCCGAAAAGGGTAATCTCGACGGTGTTCGGCAGTATCGAAATTGCCAATACATGACGCCTGAGACCCGCAGATCCACGCATTTCTTCTGGAATTACCTGCATAACTTTGATTTGGAAAACCCGAATGTCGCAATCTCGCTAAAAGATAGTTTGTTCGAGGGTTTCTATGAGGACAAAGAGATCATCGAAGCGCAACAGGTATTGCTCGATAACGATCCAGGTTTTCGCTTGCGAGCCCTTGAAGCTGATGTAGCGTTGGCGCATTTTCGCAATGTATTGAAGACCAAAATCAAACAGGAAACGGCGGACATCGATAGACAGCGCCCTGCAGCAGTAGGTTAGTATCTCAACACCGACGACGCACCACATAAATAAAACAATAAAGCTGGAGCTAACATGGTCGACATTAACTCGCGGCAATCGATTGTAGCGATTGTCTTTCTCGCGGTCATTGGACCTTGTGTGTTTATTCTGCAGCCGGGATTCGTGCAGGGCTTGGTGCAAATTCTAGGATTCAGCGAAGCGCATGCAGCGGATATTGCTGCGATCGAAATGTTTGGCTTGGCGACGACTACGGTCTTGCTGAGCTTTATCTCCTCCAGAATTCCCTGGCGCAAATTCATTACGTTGTGCATTGGATTGTGCGCGCTGGGTAATTTGGCTTCAATTGGACAATCAGACTTTACGACACTTGCAGTAATACGCTTTATTACCGGCTTAGGATCAGGCGGCATTATTTCTCTAACGTTCACGATGATGGGCCTCACTGACCGCGCCGACCGGAACTTCGGTTTCATTATTGTTTGGGTTCTAACCTACGGCGGGCTCGGGTTGCTTGCAATGCCGGCCGCATACGAGGCGGTTAGCATGAACGGTGTGCTGATATTTTTCGCAGCATTTTGCGCAGCAGGAGTATTCTTTGTGCGCTATTTGCCTGAACGCGGACCAACGGAAACGGCGGAGAGCACGGATTCGACGTTCAATCCGTCGATAAAAATTGTCTCGCTACTCGCAATTCTGGTTTACAACATTGGCATTGGCATTGTTTGGGTATATTTATTTCTGGTTGGGCTGGATACCGGAATGACCGAGCAAAGCGTTGCCAACGCGCTGACGATTTCACAGTTCTTGGGTATTGCCGGCGCATTTCTCGCCGTCATTTTTGAATTGAGGTTGGGCCGCCTATTGCCGCTCGCGATTGGTGTGATAGGCGGCGCAATAAGTGTCTATGCGTTGGTCGGAGAATTAACAACTGATCGATTTTGGATAGCAGTGTGTGCTTTCAATTTTCTTTGGAATCTCAGTATGCCGTATCTGCTGGCGACGCTCGCGGATTTCGATCGTCGTGGCCGTATGGTCGTGCACGGCGTATCGATGCAATTCGTGGGCTATGCCATTGGCCCGTACGCCGCGGCGCAACTGCTGGGTGTCGGCGGATACGACGCTGTGAATTTCACAGCATCCGTGCTTTTCATCGTTGCTGCGGTATTGTTACTACCGGGCTTGTTGGCGCAACGCCGGCACCATTCCGGCAATTGACACAATTCATTTTATCTATATATTGTTGATACCTAAATCATTTCCTTGCGGCTGTCGCCGACGCTCGGTCGTGTTGGCGACGTTGGCGGCACATTTAGCCATTTTTGCGGCGTTTTGCAGCCAAATGTTACGGCCTCTTGAGTTGACATTTAACATGTTAAGCAACTACTATTAACATGTTAAATATGTAGACGGCATCCATGCGTTTAGCTGACGCTGATGTTGGAGATTTGGCGCAATTGATCGCGCGTTGAACGGACATTCGGTATTCCGATTCGATACTCGGGTGCTATCAAGCGAGGGGGAAGATTCATGAAAAATTTCAAGAAATACTCTATTTCTACGGCCGCGATAGTGACTTTTGCGTTTGCGCCGCTATTTGCAAGCGCGCAGTTGTTGGAAGAAATCGTCGTAACGGCTCAGAAGCGTGAGCAGAACATGCAGGATATTCCGGTCTCAGTTACTGCGTACAGCGGCGATCAACTGGATGCGTTAGGCGTTACGGATTTCACTGAGATCACCCAACAAATTCCAGGTTTGCAGCTGAACGCGTGGTCGCCGAACCTGACCATTTTCAACCTTCGCGGTATTTCGCAGAATTCGTTTACCGACAATCTTGAAGCGCCAGTTGCGGTGTATATGGATGACGCCTATATCGGCTCAATTAACGGCATCAGCGGGCAGATGTTTGATATGGAACGCGTGGAGGTGTTACGCGGCCCACAAGGAACATTGTTTGGAAGGAACGCAACCGGCGGCCTGATCCATTACATCAGCAAAGATGCTTCTGAATCAGAAACCAATGGTTACGTCGAGGCCGAGGTCGGAGAATTCAGCAGGACTGGTTTGGAATTCGCCGTCGGCGGAGGTTTGAGCGACAACGTGCGCGCTCGCGTCTCCGGTCGTTGGGCTGAAGCGGACGGTTATATCGAATCTGTGGATACGATTTTGCCTGGTGGCGGTGGCTTATTGTTTTCCGGTAGCGGCCAAGATATTGGTGGCGTAGACGGGATTGCCCTTCGAGCGACATTGCAAGTCGACTTTTCAGATGCCGTGCAAGGCAACTTTTGGATCAAGTATCAGGAAGATAACGATGTGGCTACCGGTGGCTACGTTTTCGAAAATTGCCCATTTCAGGCACCACCAAACGACACGCTGTGCCAGGTTGACGCGAATGGTCGTGCAATAACGTCTCCCGGCGTAATTGACTTATTCGGGCAACCCGCTGACGTGCATGAACACTATGCAGAGCATCCAGGCATATTGAATAGAGATCAAACCAGCTTTATTGCACGCTTCGACTACGAGATGGACAACGGCATGGAGTTAGCGTCGATTACCAACTTCATGACGATGGACAAATTTTACGACGAAGATGGCGATGCGCTCGCAATACCGATTTTGACGTTCCAGACATTTGTTGATTGGACACAGTTCTCGCAAGAACTGCGCCTCTCTGGAGAAACGGGCAAGACGCAATGGCAGGTCGGCTTCTTCTACCTCGACATGGAAAACGATGGCGGAACCTCTGTATCCGGCGCTCCCGGCTTTGGCAATATCAGTATCTCGGGTCGGCTTGCCGCAGCCGGCGGTGACGACTCCGGACAGGCCACAGCCAATCCGTTCAACGGATTTGAAGGTGCAGTTGCACCGCAACTTTACGTTTTGGATTCGCGCAACTGGTCAGTGTTCGGCCAAGTCGATTATTCGCTAACTGACCAATTGACGTTAACGGCCGGCTTCCGTTGGTCACAGGACGACAAAGAAATCGACCAGACAGTTACTTTTACCGATAACTTCAATCCAACACCGATCGTGGTCGATTCCAGCGCCGCGAAAGCACTGTTGAATCCTGGTGTCGATGAAATCGATTATGGTGATTGGGCTGGACGGGTGGCGTTGAATTACGCGGCGTCAGATTCAACCATCATCTTCGGCTCGATAAATCGCGGTATCAAAGGTGGTAACTGGTCAACTGGAGTAGGCGCAAACGTGACAGCGGTTAACTTCCAGCACAGCGAGGAAGTCCTCTATTCCTATGAAGCTGGTTTTAAAACAACGCGTGATAATTTCCGTCTGAATGGCACCATCTACTACTATGACTATGAAGACTATCAAGCGTTTTCGTTGGCGGGCGGTGGACCCTTTGTCGGCAATTCGGACGCGACATCGTCAGGCGCGGAGTTAGAGTTGTTCTGGTATCCGACCGACAATTGGGACGTAATACTAGGCGCGGCCTTCATCGATTCAGAAGTTGAGCGGGTACAAGGCGCCAACTCAGTCGTTGGACCGGGCGGTACAACTTCTGCGTCCGATATTCTCAATGCCGAATTTCCGAATGCGCCCTCCCTAAGTTTTAACTACCTACTGCGTTACAATTGGGATATAGGACAAGGAAACGTTGCTGCTCAAGTTGATGGCGTATGGTACGACGATCAATTCCTTGAAGTGACAAACGGTAGCGGCACGATTCAAGAAGCCTATAACGTCTCAAACGCAAGGCTTACCTACACGAGCGCTAACGACCGATTCAGTGTCAGTGGCTGGGTGAAGAACTTCACGGATGAGACCTTCAAACTGTACACACTCGATCTTGGCGACCTTGGCGCAACGTCTTACTACGCGCCGCCGATTACCTACGGTGTTACGGCGAAACTTGGATTTTAGCCGGTCTTAAATTCTGCAGTAAGCAATGCAATTCAAATAGCAACACAATCAAAGGCCCGACGATTCGTTCGGGCCTTTTTATTTGAGATGAATGTCATGCCAAAGTTGATACTAGCCCCGATTTTTCTATCGATTTATCTTGTTAGCGGCTGTAGTCCATCTGATTCGCCGGCGGAAAATGCCGCCGCAGGTAAACCAGATGATCGACCGAATATCCTTCTCATTGTCGTCGATGACATGGGTTACAACGACCTTGGCAGTTTTGGCGGTGAAATTGAGACGCCCAATTTAGACAGGCTTGCAAATGCGGGTATTCGTTTTACCAATTTTCAAGCCGCTTCAACTTGTTCTCCTACACGATCGATGCTGATGACCGGCGTCGATACACATCGCGCCGGGCTTGGCAATATGTTGGAAGAACTGTCCCCAAATCAAAAAGGGCAACCTGGATACGAGGGGGTTTTGAACGATCGTGTAGTAACCGTCGCGACGATGCTTCGAGATGCCGGGTACCAAACACTGATGTCCGGAAAATGGCACTTGGGAAAAGGCGACGAGCACGCACCAACAGAGCGTGGCTTCCAACGCGCGTTCTCAATGCATGGCGGCGCGAGCCACTTCGACGATATGCGCCCGACTTACGCGCCGAATCCCGATGCGAAAGCAACGTATCGCGATGAGGGCGTCATGCTTGAAAGCCTGCCAGACACTTTCGAATATTCCACGCAATTCTACGTCGATCGCTTGATCGAGTATTTGAGCGATGCCGCGTACGATGATGCGCCAATTTTTGCCTACCTACCTTTCACCGCACCACACTGGCCATTGCAGGCACCCGATAGTGCGGTTGAGAAGTATCGCGGCCGCTACGATGGCGGTTACGACGCATTGCTGACTAAACGGCTTAAAAAGGCGCAGGCGATTGGCGTGATTCCGCAGGCCGCGCGTGTGGGTCCGCCACCGCCAAAATACGTACCGTGGAACGAATTGACAGCAACGCAGCGAAATACAGAATCCCGCGCGATGGAGATCTATGCGGCGATGGTTGACGAAGTCGACCGCCATTCGGGCCGGCTGATCAGTCATCTTAAAGCATTGGGTGAATTTGAAAATACGGTAATTATCTTTATGTCGGACAATGGTGCCGAGGGTCACGATCTGGACGAGACTTGGCCCGCTGAGGCATTCCCAAAAATACGTAAGGCGATTGATAGCCGGCATGATTTTAGTTACGAAGCGATGGGCAAACCCGGTTCCTACGTTTTGTACGGCGCTAACTGGGCGCGAGCCGCGTCGCCCGCGTTCAACCTCTATAAAGCTTTCCCAACAGAGGGTGGCACAAGAGTTGCGGCGTTCGCTTACTACGCGGGTTTTAAGCAAAACGCGATTATCGATGATCTGATTTCCGTAAAGGACATCACGCCAACTTTATTGGACATAGCAGGCGTAAAACCGCACGACGGTACATACGATGGCCGCGCTGTTGAACCTATATCGGGCATTTCACAGTTAGCGGCATTAACCGGTGAGGGTGAGCAAGCTGACCCGAACCGTGTACTGGCATTCGAATTATTCGGCAAGCGCTCGGTTCGCCGTGGAGATTGGAAAATCGTCCACATGCCAGCGCCTTATGGCACTGATGAATGGCAGTTGTACAATCTTTCCAACGACATCGCAGAAGCAAATGATCTGTCAGTGGAGCACGCAGATATCAAACAGGAGCTCATCGCAGAATGGGACAAATTTGCAAAAGAGAATAATGTGATTTTGCCGGATTGGGTGAGTGGTTACTGAACGCAGTTTGGAGCGAATCAGTGTTTAAACAAATAGTCGGCGAAGACAACGTTGTTGATGTCAATTCAAGAGCGACGTTGTATGCGGCATTCTTGATCGGTGTAATTGCGCCAGAAGTATTCATCGTGCAGCCGGGTTTTGTTCAGGGGCTCGTCCAATATATCGGTTTCGACGAAAAACAGGCGGGTTACGTAACGTCGATGGAAATGGTCGGTTTGGCAGTTACAACCGTGGTTATGACGTTTGCAGCTCACCGTCTAAATTGGCGCGTCGTTGTTTTCTCTTCCGTGCTTGTTATGTTTATCGCGAATGCGTTGTGTGCAATGACAACCGATTTGCAGGTTTTTACTGCGTTGCGTGTTATTGCCGGGCTCGGAGCGGGCGGCTTGGTATCGTTGGGTTTCGCAATCATCGGGCTTACGCGCAATCCCGATCGCAATTTCGGCTTGCTAATAATGTGGGTTCTTACCTACGGGGCGATCGTGTTATTGGTGATGCCGAGTGCGTACAGCATGATCGGCATGAGCGGCGTACTATGGTTTTTTGCATTGTTCCCACTGCTTGCAGTGCCATTCATCAAACACTTACCGACGAACGGTTCCACCAGCGTTCAAGTCGAAGATGATGCTATCAATATTTCTGCGCCATTGAAGGCAGCTGCGTTGGTGGCCATGTTGGCCTACTTCTCGGCGCAGGGCGTGATCTGGGCCTACTTGTTTCTGATCGGGCTGCAGGGCGGATTGGGAGAACAGCAGGTTGCCAATGGGTTGATGTTGTCGCAATTTGCGGGCATTGCCGGTGCCTTGTTGGCCGCAACGGTTGCAAATCGATTGGGTCGGGCTGGCCCATTGGCCATCGGAATTCTCGGTGGCGCCGCGTGCCTCTACTTTCTAACAGGTGCTATGGAATTCTTGGTGTTTGCGGTTGCGGTAGGAATTTATAATTTCGCGTGGAATATGGTTCATCCATATTTATTGGCGGCGATGGCGAGTTTCGACAGACATGGCCGTGTCGTTGTTTATGCAGTTGCAATGCAGATGATCGGCCTGGCGGTCGGACCGGCGTTGGCAGCATCGGTGATTTCCGAAGGCAGCTTGGTTAATGTCAACAAACTGGGCGCCGTATTATTTGCGGCGAGTTGTCTTTTGATTTTGCCGCCCGTAATTGTTCAGGCACGTCAATATCGGTCGAGAGGAGTTTTCTAGTGTTTGCAGACTTGCGTGACAAAGTGGCTATCGTGACGGGCGGTGGGCAAGGGATCGGCGCGGGCATCGCACGTGTGTTTGCGGCTGCTGGCGCGAAGGTAATGATCGCAACCCGCACAGCCGAGCACGGTGAGAAAACGCGCGCCGAAATTGGCGACGCTGGCGGTACCGCAGATTTGATTGCGGTTGATATCGGGAACGCCGAAACGGTTCAACAGGTGGTAGCTGATACCGCTAAAAAATGGGGCGGAGTCGATATCATGGTTCACAACGCTGCCTCATTTTTGGGTGGACCGGTAGAGGCATACTCCGAAGACGATTTGGAAACCGTACTATCGGTCAATTTGAAGTCCTGCTTCAGATTTTCGAAGGCGTGCATTCCATTTTTTAGGCAGCGCGGCGGCGGTAGGTTGCTATTTACCTCATCTGTAACCGGACCACGTGTTGCAATGCCAAATACTTCGTATTACGCGGCGTCGAAGGGTGGCATGAATGCATTTATTCGGACCGCTGCGTTGGAACTCGCGGGTGAGAACATAACCGTCAACGGCGTGGAGCCAGGGTACATTCGGACAGCCGCAATGGAGTTGCTTGCGGATTCTGACGGTCTCGCCGAGATGACCAAATACATACCGGCAAATTTTATGGGTGCGCCGGAAGATATTGCGTATTGCATGCTTTATCTTGCGAGTGATGAAGCTCGTTACATCACCGGCCAGACGATATGCGTCGACGGCGGCTCGACACTTCCGGAAAGTCCGGTGTTCTTGCAAGAGTTGGATGGGATTAAAGAATTGGCTGGTTCTAACAAAAATTGATGAATATCGAATCGCTCATCGCTCGGCGGAATAGGTTGTTAGGTGCGAACACGCCATTATTTTATGACAGCCCATTACACCTCGTTCGCGGCGAGGGCGTTTGGGTATACGATAACGACGGCGAAAAGTATCTCGATTGTTATAACAACGTGCCGTGTGTTGGACATTGTCATCCTCAGGTCGTTGACGCCTTGTGTATGCAGGCGAAAAAACTCAACCTGCATACACGATACTTGCATGAAAATATCCTCGACTACGTTGAACAATTGCTTGCAAGATTCGATAACTCGTTGGATAGAGCAATGCTTGTTTGCACCGGCAGTGAGGCAAATGATCAAGCGTTACGCATCGCCCGAATGCATACCGGTAAGCAGGGCATAATCTGTACTAATGCAACATACCATGGCAATACGACGGCTGTTGTCGCGCTTAGCAGCATTTTCGGGCCGCAGGCGAGTGTTCCTGAAAACGTTCGCATGGTGCCATGGCCGGACAGTTATCGGACGCCAGATAATTTGCGCGGCGACACACTCGCATCTCATTACGCGGCGTACGTAAACGACGCAATTCGCGACCTTGAAGACAAGGGTTTGGGTTTGGCGGGCATGCTGGTGTGTCCATTGTTTGCTAACGAAGGATTACCCGACGAACCCAATCCATATCTGCGTGAAGCAATCGGTTACGTTAGAGACGCGGGTGGTTTGTATCTCGCGGACGAAGTCCAAGCGGGCTTTGGGCGAGCAGGCCGCTGGTGGGGCCACGAAGGTAGTGGGCTCGTTCCGGACATCATCACGCTCGGCAAACCAATGGGTGCCGGCCACCCTCTCGCAGGGCTTGTGGCACGCGGTGAGTTGATTGATGAATTCCTTGAAAAAGAAGGCTATTTCAATACCTTCGGTGGTAATCCGGTTTCTAGCGCGGTCGGTCTTGCCGTCTTAAAAGTGCTTGAGGAAGAGCGCTTGATTGAGAACGCCGCGGCCGTCGGTGAATTTATCTTGCAGGGTTTTAGAGAGTTGCAGCAAAAATACGATTCCATAGGCGATGTACGCGGTCAGGGGCTGTTTTTCGGTATCGATCTCGTGAGTGACCGTGACAAAAAGTCTCCAGATGCAGCTGAGGCCAAGCGCATTGTGAACAAAATGCGCGACAGAGGCGTGCTGATGAGTAAGATCGGCGAGCATGGCAATATACTGAAACTACGCCCACCGCTGTGTTTTTCCAAAGAAAATGCTGAACAGCTATTGTCTGTCCTTGATGAGGTATTGGAAGGAAGCAGCGTGTGACCGACTTTTTTGACTTGCACCCGGATGCGCAGGCTGCGCGCCTCGAACTCGTCGGGCTCGATGCACTAAACGCCTGGGGTATTAGCGTAGACACTTTACGGTTGATTAAGTACCGCGAAAACGCCGTGTTTGAAGTGAACAACGATGGCAAAAAATTTGCGCTGCGTCTGCATCGCGTGGGCTATCACTCGGATGATGAATTGCGATCAGAGCTGCAATGGATGAATGCGTTGCAAACGTCCGGTGTCGCTGTGCCCGATGTTATTCCTACGAATGATGGTGAGTTGTTCATCACCCGGACTGGCGAAGGAACTCCGGCAAATATCCAAATAGACTTGTTTGACTGGGTTGACGGTCAGCAGCTCGGCTCTATAGAGGAAGGTCTGGTGGACGAATCGCAAGTTAGCGACGTCTTTGCGACCATCGGTGAGATCGCGGCGAAGGTACACGATCAGGCTAGCGTTTGGGAGCTCCCCGGCGGCTTCGTAAGACATGCGTGGGACGCAGAGGGCCTGGCGGGCGATGAGCCTTTTTGGGGGAAATTCTGGGCGCTCGACAGTGCGACAAATGCTGAGCGCAAGCTCTTGTTTAAGGCGCGTGAGACTATTTTCGCCGGTTTGAGCCGACTGGCAAAGACACCCGAGACCTATAGCATGATCCACGCGGACTTCGTGCCAGAGAACCTGATGGTCAATGGCAAAGACGTGCGGTTAATCGATTTTGATGATGCCGGGTTTAGCTGGCATATGTTCGAGATTGCGACGTCCTTGTATTTCTTTCAGCGAGAGCAATTCTACGAAACAGCAATGAACTCGCTATTGGACGGGTATCGGCGTCAGCGACCTCTCAGCACAGCACAACTTGAGCAATTGCCGTTGCTATTGCTGGCCCGGGCGTTTACTTATGTTGGTTGGGTACATACCCGACAGGAGACTGAAACGGCGAGAGAGATGACGCCATTTATATTAGAATTGGCGCTGGAAACCGCTGAGCACTATTGGACCAATCATTCCACTTGAAATTTTTATGACGTGTGCGAACAGCGTTCGCGGACCTGGATAATTGAAGCATCGGTAATGATGCATTGAGAGAATAAGGCGATGACAAAAAAATACGAGATGACCATCGGCGGGAAAACAGTAACCGCTGATAGTTACGCAGACGTTCGAAACCCAGCCAATACCGATGAAATCGTCGGGCAAGTTCCAAAAGCGAGCGCTGCGCATTTGGATCAAGCGGTCAATGCGGCACGCAAAGCCTATGAGAGCTGGCGATTTTCAAGTGATGCAGACAGAGTTGCTGCTTGCCAGGCGATTGCTAAGGTAGCAACGGACAACGCAGAAGAACTCGCGACACTGCTCACGAAAGAACAGGGTAAGCCGCTAAATGGTTTGGGTTCGCGATTCGAGATGGGCGGCTGCGCTGGGTGGGCAGGTTACACCGCGAGTTTAAGTTTGCCCGACAAAGTGCTTGAAGAAAGCGACGAGAAAACGGTCATCCAAAAGCGTGTACCGTTGGGTGTGGTTGGATCGATAACACCGTGGAACTGGCCGGTGATGATCGCGATTTGGCATTTTGTACCTGCAATACGCGCCGGAAATGCAGTCGTTTTGAAGCCTTCGCCCTATACGCCATTGAGCACGCTTCGCCTAATCGAACTTGCAAATGAAACATTACCTGCCGGTTTGCTGAATGTCGTGGCGGGCGGTAATGAACTTGGTGCTCAACTGACGGATCACGACGGAATAGATAAGTTGATATTCACCGGTTCGATCGCGACGGGCAAAAAGGTAATGGCGAACGCTGCAAAGCGTGTCACACCGGTAACTTTGGAACTCGGTGGCAACGACCCCGGCATCATGCTGCCCGGGACCGATCCGGCGAAGTTTGTCGAGGGATTGTTTTTCGGTTCGATGATCAATTCGGGACAGACTTGCGGTGCGCTCAAACGCCTCTACGTGCATGAAGACGATGTCGATAATGTCGCGAATGTGTTGGCCGAATTTAGTAAGAATATACCGATGGGCGACGGCATGGATGAAGCCAGCATGCTGGGGCCTGTTCAAAATGAAATGCAATTCAAAAAAGTTTCTGATTTAGTCGAAGACGCGAGGGCCAATGGCGGAAAAGTCATCGTAGGTGGCAATCCTCCGGGTGGCCCAAATTATTTTTACCCGGTCACCATCGTTACCAATGTTAGCGACGGGCACAGATTGGTCGACGAGGAGCAATTTGGGCCCGTATTGCCGATCATTGCCTATAATGATGTCGATGATGCGGTGGCGCGGGCCAACAACTCGCTATTTGGACTCGACGCATCGGTATGGGGTGAAGACAGGGATGCTACCGCCGCTATTGCCGACAGGCTTGAGGCAGGTACCGTTTACGAGAACAAGCATGCCGATATCGCACCGCATATCCCCATGGGAGGCATAAAATGTTCCGGAATTGGCGTGGAGTTTGGTGAGGAGGGTCTCGCCGCCTATACTTCAATTAAGGTAATCAACAAGGCTGCATGAGTATGAATAAATTCGTCTATGGATTCTTATTCCTCGCTTCGGCTGCGCTCGCGGAGCTTAAGCCTGAACCTTTGATGAGGATCGAGAATCTGCCGGAGAAGTATCCGCCGCATTGGATTATTGCGGTCGATGCTGCTTTCTTTCATATGAGCAACGGCAAGGTCATCGTACTTGATGCGAACTCTGACAATGCTGCTACGCGGTACAAAGGAATGTTCAATGGTTCGTTCATTCCGCAGTTTTATCAAGGCAAGTTCGAGTCCAAAATGTACATTATCGAAACTTATCACTCGCGCGGAAATCGGGGTGAACGCACGGATGTACTAACTACGTACGACAAAGCCAACCTGCAGCCGATTAGTGAGGTCATATTGCCGCCAAAGCGCGCCAGCAGTATGCCGACCAACTTTCATCTGCAAATGGTAGAAGATGACAAGTTCGCACTCGTCTACAACTTCACGCCGGCGCAGTCGGTAACCGTCGTCAACATGCAAAAGCAGGAAGTGGTTGGAGAAATACCTACACCAGGTTGCGCATTGGTATATCCGATGGCTGGTAGGGCGTTCGCGTCTTTGTGTGCCGACGGCAGTATGATGAGTGTGCAGCTAGACGGTAACGGCGGACAGTTATCCAGTGCGCGGACAGAAAAATTCTTTAATGCGGATACAGATCCGATAATGGAGAAGGCCGTAATTCACGATAACGTCGCGTACTTTCCAACCTTTCATGGTCGTATTGTTGCGATTGATTTGAGCGGCGATGAGGCAAAGCCTGTGGGAGACTGGTCCATTGTCGAAGGCGTTGAAGGAGGATGGCGGCCAGGTGGAATTTCAGTCATCACCGCCGACAGCGAAGGAGACCTGTACGTCATGATGCATCCCGACGGCACAGAGGGCACGCACAAGTATCCGGCAAGCGAGGTGTGGCAAATAGATACGGAGAATCGCTCGGTGCGGCGTCGAATCGAAATGGCGTTGCCGGTACTGACAATTGCGGTAACGCGCGACGATGAACTGCTAGTCGGTACGACAATTGAAATGAATATTGACGTATACAACAGGGCGAGCGGTTCGTTGCTTAGGACGCTGAGCGATTTTGGGCAAGAAACTCCATTCATGCTGCATGGCGCAAATTAATTCAAGGGTTGACCGATATGAAATGGCTTGATCGATTGACAGAAGCACAAACCAGAAATGTCGCGCAAAATACGTCGCGGCGCGGATTCTTGCGAAAAATGGCCGGCGTGGTGATCGGTGGAGCAGCCGTGGTTCCGTTGTTACCGGTTGCCCGCGCTGCGGACGGAAGTAATCCGGCACCCGCGGAGACTGGCGATCCGAATTCTTGCGAGTATTGGCGGTATTGTGCGATCGACGGCTTTTTGTGCGGCTGTTGCGGAGGTAGCATGAATACCTGTCCGCCGGGTACTGAGATGTCACCGATTACATGGATAGGGACTTGCGAAAACCCGGACGACGGCAAACATTACATCATTTCGTATAACGACTGCTGTGGCAAAAGTTCGTGTGGCAACTGCTTGTGTATGAGATCGGAACGGGATCGGCCGGTATACCGTCCAAATGTCTCCAACGATATCAATTGGTGTTTGGGAACCAAGAGCGCAGTTTACAATTGTTCAACAGCGATCGTTATTGGGACGGCATTAGATAAATGAGATTTTTTTACGTATTAATTTTCGCAGTTGGTGCCGCAGCATGCACAAACGCTGAGCAAGACTCCACCTCGCAGTCCGACGCTGCCGCAACACCTGCCGGCTATTCTGCGGCGGCCTACGGGCCCTGCAGTGCCTGTCACTTGCCCGACGGCAATGGCATTCCCGGTGCGTTCCCAAGAATTCGAGACAGAGCACAACAAATTGCCAACCTCGATGGCGGCAGGAAGTATTTAGTCGCAGTTGTCGCCTACGGTTTGATGGGGCCTATCAATATTGACGGTACGCAGTTTGCTGGTGTGATGCCCGGACATGGGAGTTCATTCACTGCAGATAACATTGCATCTGTGTTGAACTACATAGTGTTTGAGCTTACGGATAGTAAACAAGATTCGACACCATTTAGCACAGATGAAGTGACGGCGTTTATGGCCGAAATTGAGAACAAGTCGCCAGCCGCGGCTGCGGCGCTTCGAAAAAACCTGGCGGAAATGCACGGATCGAAATGGCCCGACTGACGGGATGTTTCATTGGGTTTTTGCTCGCGGCAGCTTTCTCTAGTGCGTCGGCCGACGAAAACCGAGCACGCATTAATTATTTGATTCATTGTCAGGGTTGCCACCTGCCAGAAGCTGCCGGTGTTCCCGGTCACGTTCCGCGAATGCACGGTTTTCTTGGCTATTTCCAACATTCGGAGCGAGGTAGAAAATTTATTATGCAGGTTCCTGGCGCTGCAACGGCGAGCCTATCCGATGCGCACCTTGCTGAATTGATGAATTGGTTACTTACCGCCTACAGTGCAGACGAGTTGCCGGCTGACTTCAAACCGTATACGAAGCTCGAAGTGAGTGAGTATCGACCGCACCTCGAAAAGGATCCAGACAATACGCGCGCCGAAATATTAAGCGACATAGCGCGCACATTGCCGGCCCTCGCGAAGCAGCTGAAAGTTGACGATGGATACTGATGCTACTGCTTCGTCCAACACCGAATTGGACAACGCTGAGCTGCATCAATTGCTGCGAAAACGCAGCCGGCTTCGCTGGGGGCTGACTGTTCTGCTTGGCGGCAGCTATCTTGCGTATGCACTGGCAGGACATTATTTTCCGCGGGCCCTGGCAATACCGTTTTTCGCTAGCGCTATGCCGTGGGGCATGGTTGCCGGTTACACAATCATACTGATGTCGATCATTTTGTCCGTGGTCTACGTGCGGGTGGTGGGTAAGCTGACCGCTCAGCACTAACTCAAAATAAGAAGAATCCACATGGACCAAGATCTCAACGTCGTTGCAATTGGGATATTCGTTTTGTTCGTTATTGCCAGCCTGTGGGTTACCTGGTGGGCAGCGAGGCGTACCCGTTCGACCGGCGAGTTTTACACCGCAGGTGGAAAAATTACAGGGTTTCAGAATGGATTGGCGTTGGCTGGAGACTTCATGTCGGCAGCAACGTTTCTTGGATTGACCGGCTTGATATTTATTGGCGGTGTCGACGCGATGCTATTTACGGTCGGCATTAGCGTTGGTTGGGCATTGATTTTGTTTGTACTGGCAGACAGATTGCGCAATTTGGGTCGCTATACTTTCGCAGACGTAGTCGCCTACCGTCTGCAGCCTGAGAAAATACGTTTGTTGGCCGCAGCGGGAACATTGACGGTTGCAATACCGTACTTGATTGCGCAAATGGTTGGTGCTGGTTCCCTTATAGAAACACTCTTTGGCTTACCCTATTTTTCTGCCGTATTGATTGTGGGCACGTTGATGACGGTATACGTCGTATTCGGCGGGATGCTGGCAACGACATGGGTGCAGGTAATTAAGGCTGTGTTGTTGCTTGTCGGCGGCAGCGTGCTACTGATTATCACGCTCTCTCAGTTTGGTTTTGATCTCAACGCAATGTTTGAGAAAGCGGCGGAGGTTCATCCGCGAGGTAAAGCGATTTTCTCGCACGGCGTGATGTTCAAGGATCCAATCAGTATTGTCTCGCTGGCTTTGGCGTTCTTACTGGGCACCGCTGGGTTGCCGCATGTCTTGATGCGATTTTTCACCGTACCGGATGCCCAGCAAGCACGCCGTTCTATCGGATTCGCGGTCGTGTTCATAGGCTACTTCCAGGCAGCATTGGTATTGGTCGGATTCGGAGCCATTGCCCTCCTAAGCGGTGAGACTGAATATGTCGATCAGTCTGGAAACATTTCCGGTGGAGCAAACATGGTATCGGTTCACCTGTCGCGATTGGTTGGCGGTGAAGCATTTTTCGGCTTTATGTCGGCGGTCGCGTTCGCCACGATACTGGCGGTCGTAGCGGGCATCCTCTTGTCAGCATCGGCGAGCGTTGCTCACGATATTTACGCGCGAGTCATTCGCAAAGGGTCGCTAAGCGACTCTGAAGAAGTGCGGGTATCGCGGATTGCGACGGTTGTGATTGGCGCGACGGCGATCGGCTTAAGTCTGTTGGTTAAGGACATCAACGTTGGTGTTCTTTCAACTTTTGCGCTGGCCATTGCTGCCAGCGTAAATTTTCCCGCGATATTTCTTGCGCTGTTTTGGAAGAACCTGACGACACGCGGCGCGGTCGCTGGCGGGGTGAGCGGATTGATTGTAGTAATCACGCTATCGATCTTGAGCCCGACGTTCTGGGTGCAAGTGTTGGGGCATGAAACAGCTATATTTCCTTATGCTTACCCAACGCTATTTTCAGTTTCTGCAGCGTTTGCGGTCACCATTGTGGTTTCGAAGATGGATCGGAGCAAACGAGCTGCGTTGGATCGCAGTGCATACCGGGCACAGCTCATAAAAAGTGAATTGGGATAGAAAAATGAAGCAATTTATCGCGAGTGCAATAATAGTCTTATGCTTGGTGAGTTGTAGCACTGAGGATGCCGAACACCCGACAGTAGAATTCGATGTTTCGAGCATGACAGTGCGAGATATTCAGCGAGCGTTGTCGAACGGAGAGATCACCAGCGCGACGTTAATGCAAAGTTACCTTGAAAACGCGAGCCGCAGCCGAGACTTGAACGCGTTTATATCTGTTGGCGAAGAATCGGCACTAAAGTCAGCCAAGGATGCTGATACGAGAATTGGTGTCAACAAAGACTACCCACCATTGCTTGGCATACCCATTGTTGTCAAAGACAACATCCATGTCGCTGGAATGACCAATACCGCAGGCACACCTTCACTGTTGAACTATGTGCCTGAAACCAGCAATCCAATTGTCGAAAAACTTCAGGCAGCCGGCGCATTCGTTTTGGGAAAAACAAATATGCATGAGTTGGCATTCGGTGTAACCAGCAACAATGCACACTTTGGTGCTGTTGGTAATCCGCATAATGAATCCATGTTTGCGGGAGGTAGTAGTGGAGGTACGGCCGCCGCGATTGCAGCCGGTCTTGCACCTGCTGGGCTGGGAACGGATACCGGCGGTTCGGTCAGAATTCCGGCGGCGCTTACTGGAATAGTCGGCTACCGGCCAAGCAGCGGTCTCTACGACAGTAGCGCGGTCACCCCGATCTCCTCGACGCGAGACACTGTGGGTCTCATGGCGAGAGACGTATCTGACGTTATTCTATTGCACGAAATCATCGTCGGGGAGAGAGTCCCTGCATTCAAAATCGTAACGAAGATCAGGTTGGGTGTACCTCGCGATTATTTCTTCAACAATCTCGATGTCGAATTGGCCGAGGTAGTCGATAACGCCTTAGCAGAACTGCAGAATGCTGGCATCACGTTGGTCGAAACAGATATTCATGGCATCGCAGATCTAATCTTGGCAACAGGCTTTCCAATCGTTTTGCATGAAGTCGTGCGAGAGCTTCCAGAGTACCTGGATGCCCAGGGTACGAACGTTAGTTACGAAGAACTGGCCAGTAAGACTGCAAGTGCCGATGTAAAGAGTATTTTCGGTATGCTTGCAGATGGCGGTCCAATTGACGACGAGGCATACGCCGCAGCACTCGAAGCGCGAAAGACTATGCAGCAACTGATGCAACAGTATTTTGCCAGCAACAATCTCGATGGCATGATTTTTCCGACAACGATTTTGCCTGCGAGGCCAAAATCAGGCAGCGACGAAACAGTCGAACTCAACGGTCAACGCGTTCCGACATTTCCGGCGTACATTCAGAACACCGAACAAGCAACAATCGCAGGATTACCATCGATCTCAATACCGGTTGGTATGACAGCTAGTGGCTTGCCGGTTGGGCTGGACCTAGAAGGGCCGGCAGGTGCTGATGCAATAATTCTCGCGGTTGCTTTGGCCATAGAGGAAATTCTCGAAAACGCTGAATGAGGCGGGTAAAGGTATTAGATACAATTGCGATATTCGCAATTGCTCTCTTTTTAAAACACTTTATAGTGATTTTGTTTAGATTCTGAATAATTAAACTTATTGTTTAATAAGGAGTTTTTCTAATTTTAGTTAAATTGCATTACAAACTTGCAGAATTCCTGCGAATTATCGTAGTATATTAACGTGTTAATTAAATCTACCATTTTGACGGTAGTCTCAACGGTATGGCATCGGCTCGACAATACCGGTGTTTTGATTCGATTTTATTGATGTTCGTTTGTGCAAGGGTTCAGGGGGAATTCGAAGTGAAACAAATCACAAGTTTATGTGCGGCCCTAGTTGGCTGCATTGGAGTAGTTGGGTCAGCGGTTGCTCAACACGTAGAGGAAATCGTCGTCACAGCGCAGCATCGCGAAGAAAACATTCAATCGGTGCCAGTTTCCGTTACTGCGCTCGGTTCCGAAATTATCGAGAAAGCCGATATTTTTGACGCCGGGAGTATCGCGCAATATACGCCGGGTCTAGCCTATGCAGAGTTCGCGCCGGGTCAAGCCAATATATCAATGCGTGGTATCGGCTCGGCAGACGATGGCGCTGGTTTGGATAACTCAGTCGCACTGTTTCTAGATGGCGTGTATATCGGTCGTGGCGCAGCAATCAATTTCGATATGTTTGATTTAGAGCGAGTCGAAGTACTGCGTGGTCCACAAGGTACTTTGTTTGGGCGCAATGCGATCGGTGGAGCCATCAGTGTAGTTACGTCCAAGCCTTCGCAGGAATTTGCAGCTAAAGTAGGTGCTACGGTCGGTAATGAGGGGATACTGCGTTATCGCGGCCTTATCAGCGGGCCAATAGGCGACAACGTGAGTGGCAAAATATCGGCTACGCATCGGGAGCACGATGGCTACGTTCGAAACCTGGTTCTGAATAAAGATCAGCAGGATGAAAATCAGTCTTCTGTACGGGCACAGTTGCTTTGGGAGCGTGATTCATCGAGTTGGTTGTTGTCAGCGGATTTCATGGATGATGATCGTGAGGATATGGGCCGTACCCCAGTGGTGGACAACGCGCCGTTGCAGGCCATATTGGCGCAGAACGGTATTACGGATGCCCGGCAAAATGCGGCATCTGCAGACGGCTTCTCTAAACGTGAGGCGAGCGGCATTAGCCTCACCGGTGAGTTTGAGTTCGAGAAAGGCGTACTGACGAGTATTACTGCAGTCCGACAGGCTGAAACCGATTGGGAAATGTTATCCGTTGGTGCCCCATTGGGCGGACTCGGGTTGCCATTTGACGAAGTTGTGGATGACATCGTCGAAGACATCGATACGTTTTCGCAGGAATTTCGCTGGACCTCGACTCTTGGTGACAAGTTTGAGTACACAGCTGGACTCTTTTTCTTTACTGAAGATACGAACCGGGTTGAGATATTTAGAATTACACAGGCCGGATCGTTTGACGATATGGCATCGCCTTTCCGCATAACCGATGTAGGCAGCCAGGCAATTATTGGCAATGAGTATGCACGAACAGCTAACGAAACGACGAGTTACGCGGCCTATGCGCACGGAACTTACCAATTTAGCGATCAGTGGCAGCTAACGTTTGGTGGCCGATTTACGAATGATGAGAAAGACTACAATGCCGAGTCAGTGAATTGCGCGCTTGTGGCAGCCAACGATCCATCCGTTATTGGCACGAAGTGGGAGAATTTTGGACCGTGCGGCGGAGTGGGCGGCAGCCTGGCGATAATCGCCGAGGTCTTCGAGGTCTTTCCGTCAGATAGCTGGAGTGATTTTTCACCAAAGGTTGCGATTCAGTACACCCCGAACGACGACGTAATGTACTTCGGCTCTATTTCAAGAGGA
Organism: Woeseia sp.; assembly: GCA_021773015.1. GTDB lineage: Bacteria > Pseudomonadota > Gammaproteobacteria > Steroidobacterales > Woeseiaceae > OFTM247. The sequence goes on along the minus strand of JAJFKW010000004.1, from coordinate 288,295 downwards.
TTTAAGAGTGGCGGTTTCGCCGGCTCTCAAGGCGTCGAGTCCAGTGCCTCCCTACCCGTAGATCAGGAGACTGCAACAAATTTTGAGATTGGCCTTAAAGGTGATTTTGTAGAGAATACTGTCCGAATGAATGCGACGCTTTTTTACACAGACTATGAAGATTTGCAAGTGGTTCGCTTCGGACCTGTAGCGAATTCGGCGTTTGGCACATTTGTTACAACCAACGTTGGATCTGCCGACATAATGGGCGCGGAGTTGGAATTTCAGTGGTTTATGGGCGAAAACTTCTCCATTGACGGCTACTACGCCTATCTGGACACCGAGACTCAAGATCTGGTGTTTGAGGTCGCTGCGGGTACTGTTGACGCATCCGGTAAGACGCTGACCAGGGCGCCCGAAAACTCTGCAAACATATCTGCTGTGTATAATTTACCCACAGAATACGGCGAGTTTGATTTCCGCTTTACGTTTAGTCATACGGACGAGCAGCGCACTGACTTCGTGGATGATCGAATAATCCAAGATGACTCCGATCTATTCGATGCTAGAGTCGGCTGGACGGCGCCAAGCCAAAAATGGGATATCGCCGTGTGGGCCAAAAACCTTACTGATGAAGATTACATTGCGCATATGTACGTCATTGGCCCAGGTGGTATCGGTGTTTGGGGGCCGCCTCGCACCGTTGGCGTAAACTTCAATTACCATGTCAACTAATGATAAATGTCAATTTCGAAAAGGGCGCCTATGTGCGCCCTTTTCTTTTACAGAGGCTGGCGTCGTGAGAAATATCGTGTTTTCGTTATTACTTGTTTTTATCGCATCGTGCTCGGCAGCGAACGAAAAAACAACGGGTTCTGTACGAATCGTTAGAGACACGTTTGGAATGCCGCATATTTATGCCGACGACATTTATGGACTGTATTTTGGTTATGGATATTCCATCGCTCAAGATCGATTGTTTCAGATGGAAATGGCAAGGCGTAGCACGCAAGGAACGGTTGCGGCAGTGCTCGGACCCAGTTATGTGGATTACGACAAAAGTACCCGAACGTTATTTGACCCAGCGTCAATTCGAAAACAAATCAAGTCGCTGGCGGCGAAGGATCTGGATGTATTCGAGGGCTACGCGGCCGGCATCAACGCATGGCTGGAGAAGATCAAAGAGTCTCCCGATGAGTTAATGCCGAAGCAATTTGGCGACCACGATTTTGCACCGGCAACGTGGGACGAATATGACGTCGCGATGATATTCATTGGCACGATGAATAATCGCTACGGAGACTTCAATACTGAGATCGACAACGCCAAGATTCTCAGTGCACTTCAGCAACAACATGGTGCCGTGAAAGGTTCGCTATTGTTCGACGCGCTCAATCCAAGGTTTACCGATAATGCGCCAACGACCATTCCTAGTGAAGACTGGTCAGAATCTGCTTACGATTCTCTTGCGTTGAATTCAGGTGGGAGCAGCAATAGCATTGCGATTGCAACTACCAGTCTCAGTCCTAAAAGCGCTGTCACCACGGGCATGAGTAATTGCTATATTTTGGGAAAAAGCAAAGTTTCTGGCGCAAACTCCATTCTTGTGAACGGACCCCAGTTCGGATGGTTTAATCCTTCCTACGTTTATTCAGTAGGTATGCACGGCGCGGGCATAGACGTTGTTGGAAATACGCCGTTTGGTTATCCGATGATTATGTTCGGCCACAACGCAAATATTTCTTGGGGAAGCACCTGGGGTGCGAGCGATATCGTGGATATTTATGCGGAGAAAGTAAATCCGGATGACCGAAGCACATATTGGCATAACAATAAGCTACTAAAATTTGAGAGTAGGGTTGAATTGATCGAAATCAAAGGTGCAACCGATCTCCAATTCGAGGTGCGTCGATCGATCCACGGTCCGATAATTCACGCCGACGAGGCCGCCAAGGTCGCATTTGCAAAGAAAAGAGCATGGGACGGTGGGGAGTTAGATTCGCTATTGGCATGGCTATCGGCGACGTGGGCCGGTGACTTTGATGAGTGGAAATCGTATGCAGAAAAATCTGCGATAAACGTCAATATGTATTTTGCGGATGTCGACGGAAATATAGGATATTTTCACGGTGGAAAATTTCCGCAACGTGCCGCTGGGCACGACAATCGTCTTCCAATTAGCGGTGCGGGCGACATGGAGTGGCTGGGTCGAATGCCAATTGAAACAGCCAATCCGCATGTCCTAAATCCAAGCTCCGGCTATCTCGCAAATTGGAACAACAAACCGGGCCAAGGCGTGATGAACCCAGATTTCTTCTTCTATAGTTGGTCAGCGGCGGATCGCGTGGACTTCTTGCACGCGGAGCTGACGTCTAAAAAGAAATTTACCGCGGACGAAGCTTGGGCTGTCATCGAATCGAGTTCCTTTGCAGATGTCTACGCTCCGTATTTCCTGGAGTTTCTAGAACTTGCAACACAAGATACTGAAGACGCCGGGTTACGTGAAGCGAACAATATATTGCAAGCATGGGATGGCCGCTCTACGGATTCCGATACTGACGGATTTTATGACGGGGCCGCAACGGCAATTTTTCGTACCTTCATAGGCGAGCTAATTCATCGCACATTGGCCGACGACTTGGGCGATGCTTACACATATTTTTCTGCAACCGGTTATCCAACGCATGATAAACCAACGGGTGCAGGTACCAATATTCCGCCAGCAGTGAAATTGATAGTTGAAGCGCTCAACGGTCGTGTGGAATATGACATTTTTAACGGTGAACCAGCGAGCACGATTATTGCAAGTGCCTTGAAAGCGTCGTTGATGGAATTAGCCACAGAAAAAGGCCAGGAAGTAGCAAGTTTGCGTCTGCCGGTTGCCAGCCGGCCGTTTTCAATGGTGAACTTTCTCGGCATACCGCAAGGCGGGAACGATGAGACTCTGATTGCGTCAATTGAACAAAACCGGGGCACGGAAAACAACATGATTGTGATGAAGCCAGGCGCAATCGTTGCATACGAAGTGGCGCCGCCAGGACAAAGCGGCTTTGTCAGCTCTAGCGGACAAAGGGACCCGCACTACAGCGACCAATTCGATCTATACCAATCGTTTGGCAAAAAGCGAATCTGGTTTTACGCTGCGGACGTTGCTGACAACGCCGCGTCAGAGGATGTCGTAACCTATTCACATTGAACGGAAATTTCGCTGCATACAATAGTCGGGAAAATACCATGGCGCGATAGTTTTGGCGATCGATGGTGTTTATGTAATAGTGATATTTACTGCTCTTTGCTGATGTACACTTTTTGCAATCCAGCCGATGAGGACACTCACATGCAAAATCGATTAACTTTCGTCGGAGTACCCTTCGTTCTTGCAAATTTCCTTGTTACCCCGGATGCTGGTGCGGAAGAAAAGCGCTTTGAGGATTCAAAAACTTGCATCAGTGTTAGTTTCATCCGAAATACGGAAATTTTGGATGACAGGAACATATTGTTCAAGATGTCCGGAAAAAGGACTTACCACGTTGCATTGGCAAGACGTTGTCGGGGACTGAAACGACAAGGTGGCTTTTCGTATAATGCGCGCGGGGGAAGGTTATGCCGATTGGATTCTATTCGCATAATCGAACGCGGTGGGTTCGGCATAGAATCGGGAAACTCATGCCAATTGGGTTACTTTAATCCAGTCGAAGCCGATGAAATCGAAGCACTCATCGAACGAAGCTCTGCATCGCCAGAGCCTAAAGAAGTATCGCTTCCTGAGCCGGAAGAAGTCGGTGGCAATGGCGAGGACCCTGAGAACGAAAACGAAATCCAGGACAAGGACGAATAATAGTCCCGCAGGTGTTGACTAGGTTTGGTCGTAGTCCAATTCGATCTCTGGCGTCTTTGGGCTACTTTGGCAGGTTAGAATGAAGCCTTTCTCCAATTCCCACGGTTCGAGTGCATAGTTAAGCGGCATGTCGACCTCGCCCTTGGTAAGTCGACATCGACAAGTTGAACAGACGCCACCCTTACAAGAGTAGGGAAGATCAAGACCATGGCTGTGCGCTGCATCGAGAATATTGGAGTCGCTTGCCTGCATTAGAAATGATTGTCGATGTCCATCAATAATGATGCTGACATCGGTGCCACCGCTTGGAACATTTGTCGCAATAGGCTTTGCAGACTTCTCGCCCTTAAGTCCCGCTCGAAACCGTTCAGAATGAATGTGCGCTGCATCGTAGCCGAGATCTGTCAATGCCGAGGTGACATCATCAATCATCGGGTTCGGGCCACAAATGAAGATCTCATCTGCGCGGCTGTGCTGCATAAATGCGTCGTGTAGCGATTTCACTTTGTCGCCCTGTAGTCGCCCTGCGTATAGATCGATATCGGTTGCCTCTTGGCTCATAACAAAGTGCAAAGCAAGACGATCGCCATATGAGTTCTTCAAGGCTTGCAAGTCCTCTATGAACATTGTCGTTGATCGTTTGCGATTCCCATAAAATAGAAATACGCGACTAGTAGGCTCCGTTTCAAGTATCGTTTTGCAAATCGAAAGTACTGGGGTGATACCGCTACCCGCGACAAAAGCGGCGTAGGTGCGTGACTGCTTCGCTGAAACCTCCGTTCTGAACCGGCCGTACGGTGGCATAACCTCCAATGTATCGCCAACGCTCACGTCGTTTGCGAGATGATTGGAAAATTGTCCTTGCGGCTGAACACGAACACCTAAGCGTAGTCTTTGCTCACCTGTACTTGAACATATCGAGTACGTTCTGCGCACGCTACTGCCGTCAAGCACAGCCCGGACAGGCAAGTGTTGTCCCTGTACATACTGAAACTCTTGCTCCAATTCGTCGGGAACGGCAAGCGTCAATACGATTGAGTCCGCCGTTTCTGCGGCCTTGTGTTCGATAGTAAGAGGATGAAATTTGCGCATAGTTTGCAGTAGCCGATTACCTTATAAACACTTAAAGTATTCGAAAGGCTCAAGACAAGCAGTGCATTTGTACGACGACTTGCAGGGCGTAGACCCGAATTCGCTTACCTTGGAAGTTTGTTGACTGCCGCATCGTGGGCAGGCGATGTCGAGCCCACGGTGAAATAACGCACGTTTCGACTCAGCGGCCTTGTCCGGTGGTACGATGCCGTAGTCGTGTAATTTTAACCGACCTTCATCGCTGATCCAGTCGGTCGTCCAGGTTGGACTCAACACGCGTTCCGCTTGCACATCTCCGAAGCCGTTATTCTTGAGCTCCTCAATCACACTTGATTCGATAAATTCGGTAGCTGGACAGCCACTGTAAGTTGGTGCAATGCCAACTGTTACATTGTTTTCACTACTCACTTTAACCCAGCGAATGACACCAAGGTCGCCCAACGTAAGAACGGGGATTTCCGGATCTGGCAATTTGCTCGCCAGCGCAAACGCAATAGTCTCCGCCGCAAGGTCATGAGTTTCAACGGTCACGATTTATACGCAGTCATTACCAGGCGGCGCCCGGGTATGCCCTTTGCAAAAACTGCAGATCTGCCAACAGGTAACCGAGATGCTCGCTATGGCGTCCTTGCTTGCCACCGCCCGCCATCCATTCGCCTGCCGGCATTTCGAGTGTTGCTTCCACAAATGCGCTTTTAATCTCGGCAAGCCAGGTCTGGCGAATTTCAGCTAAATCCGCACCAATACCTGCATCGATCGCCCATCGATCGAGATCATCGATCTCAAATAATTCTCCAGTGTATTGCCATAGCCGGTCGACACCAGCTTGCATGCGACGATGACTTTCGACGGTTCCGTCACCTAAGCGGACCAGCCACTGTTGCGTATGTCGAAGGTGATACTGAATTTCTTTCCCGGCTTTCGCAGCAATTTCCGCGAGCTTCGAATTTTCAGAGTGCCGAAGCGCTCGCAATTGCAGGAGATAGAAGCTTTCAAAGAAAAACTGTCGTGCAATCGTCTGGGCAAAATCGCCATTTGGCTGTTCAACGAGCAAAACATTTGTGAAATCGATACCATCTCGTAAGAACGCCAAATCGTCTTCGTTGCGGCCTTTGCCTTCAATTTCAGCGGCGAGGCCGAAAAATAGCCGCGCCTGACCAATGTAATCCAGCGCAAAGTTGGCCAGCGCCATCTCTTCTTCCAATTCCGGGCCTTTTCCTACCGATGCGCCGAGTTGTTGCCCTAAGATAAGCGCGTTGTCGCCCAGCCGCAGCAAGTAGCTGAATAACTCCATCTCGCTCTCGTCGCAACTCGATTGATTGCGAGTGGTCATAGGTTTTCGACTCCATCCGGCACTTCGTAAAATGTCGGATGGCGATAGATCTTGTCTTCAGCAGGTTCGAATAAGGCGGATGATTCGGCCGGATCGGAAGCTGCAATCGACTTGGATTCCACTGCCCAGATGCTGACACCTTCGCCGCGACGGGTGTAAAGGTCGCGTGCGTGATCGATGGCCATGGCTGAATCGCTGGCGTGCAAGCTGCCAACATGACGGTGACTTAATCCGGATTTTGCCCGAATAAATATTTCAAATAGTGGCCAGTCCTGACGAATCATTGTATTTCCTTAAGCAGCCGCTTGGCGTGCTGCTTGTTTTTCCGCATATGCGGTTGCCGCATCTCTTACCCACTGACCTTCGGCGTGCGCATGTTGTCTCGATTCGAGGCGCTCGCGGTTGCATGGCCCATTCCCAGCAAGTACCTGCATGAATTCTTCCCAGTCAATTTCGCCATATTTGTAATGGCCAGTTTCATCATTCTTGCGCAGGTCTGGATCCGGCATTTTCAGGCCGATATAGTCCGCTTGCGGAACGGTCACGTCGACAAATTTTTGCCTCAGCTCGTCATTGCTAAATCGCTTAATTTTCCACGCCATTGATTGTGCGCTGTGCTTCGAATCCGCATCGCCAGGGCCAAACATCATTAGTGATGGCCACCACCACCTATTCAACGCGTCCTGCGCCATGCGTATTTGTTCGTCAGAGCCACGACTCAATGTCAGCATGATTTCGTAGCCCTGTCGTTGGTGGAAGCTCTCTTCCTTGCACACTCGAACCATTGCTCTGGCATATGGGCCGTAAGAACACCGGCAAAGTGGAATTTGATTCATGATGGCCGCGCCATCGACCAGCCAACCAATTGCACCGATGTCGGCCCAAGTTAGTGTTGGATAATTAAATATGCTGGAGTACTTCGCTTTGCCGGTGAGCATTTGATCGATGAGTTCATCTCGCGAAACACCGAGAGTCTCAGCTGCGCTATACAAATAAAGTCCATGACCGGCTTCATCCTGAACTTTTGCGAGCAGTATGGCCTTGCGCCGAAGCGTCGGTGCGCGCGTAATCCAGTTACCTTCCGGTAACATGCCGACTATCTCAGAGTGGGCGTGCTGAGAAATCTGCCGTATCAGCGTTTTGCGATACGCGTCAGGCATCCAGTCTTTGGCTTCGATTTTCTCTTCCTGGTCTATTCGAGCCTGAAATTGGCGCAGCCGTACCTCATCATCGCGCTGCGGATCTACAGCGTCGCTTTTTTGATCTAAACCTTGTGTATACATCGTCGGTACCTACGTCAGATGACTGCGAGTGAGCGGCCAAAGGTGTCGCATAATATGTCACGAAAATAAAAATATTTCAATAAAAAATGTATCACTTATGTCGATATCATTGGTTTCCCGAGACCTGCCGAGCGGCCGCGAAAAACAGCGATTAGCCGGCCTTCCTGGTCCTTGACCACGACGTCATAGACGCCGGCACGTTTTCCGCGATGAATCTCCGACGCGACGGCCGTCAATTGGTCACCTAATTTCGCAGGCCTGGCAAAGTTGATATCGGCACCGGCTGCCACCGTTATCTCATCATAGCAATTGCAAGCGAACGCGAAGGCACTGTCGGCGAGCGTAAATATAAGACCGCCATGGCAGATGTTATGCCCGTTAACCATATCTGCACGGATAGTCATGTTGGCAGTAGCAACGCCAGGGGCATTGATTTCCACCGTTATTCCGAGGCTCTTAGACGCGTCGTCTTCTGCATACATTTGGTCAGCGCAGGCCCTAGCTACGCGCATCGCTTCTTCGCTGCTCATTGTCTTTTATTGTGTTCTTTATTGTTTTTTGTACTATGTTCCGATTGACCGCTGAATCTAGAGTGAAATGCGGGATCGGCAGGAGGCAACGGCCCATCGGCAGTTTCCAGGGACGCTGTCAAATACGCCTCAGTCGGACCGGCAACCAACGCATAAATATTTCGGCACAGCTGGTAAGCAGCAATGCCGTTCCATCGTTCAGGAAGCAGTTCGTCGGGTAGGAACGGGTCGCGCAGCAATATTTTTCGATATTCGTGAATCAAAAGTGTCCGCACGCGAAACGCCAATTCGGTGTCCAACGCACGGCGAGAATTGCGCGCTGCCTGGTAAACCGGCCGAAATCGCTGCAGAAACTCTGCATATCGAACGTCCAAATCCTCCAGTGCCCAGGCCCCTTTAACCAATTCCTTCAGGTATCGTTTGCGGTCGCTAAACGCGTTCGCGCGCATAACCAAGATCTGATCGTTGCCCGGCAACTGTGCAAGCTCTTCTTCCACCATACTTAAATCTGGCGATGGATGAGCGAGGACATTCGCGGAAAATGGTGCGAAACCAATCCATCCCAGTGCTTTTCGAATGTCTTCACGATATTCACCGCTAACGCCGGCCAATAACACTAAGCACCAATCACCGGACCAAGCTTTTCGCGGTTCGCTGTAGATGCGGCGACTGGCTTCATTAAAACGCGTGCGCCCTTGTGCGGAAAGTGAATAGTAGCTGCGCCGCCCAATCTGCTCGCTATCAAGCCAACCTTCTTTTGCTAGCCTGAAAACGGAGGTTCTTACAAGTCGTTGATTGATGCCAAATGGTTCTAGTGCATTGATCAGACTGCCCAGCCAAACGGCACCACCGTGGGGAGCAATTGCATCACCAAAAACGCTGATGATGAGTGAGCCTGTTCGTAATGGCCTTCTAGACTGAAATTCCCTGATCAGTGACTCTGTTGCAGTCGGAAAACTGCCGGATCGAATTTCGGTTGCGATGCTTGCCGACATTTAGCGTTTACGAAGGTATCCCTAAGACGTGATACTAATGATACTATAACGCTACAAATAATGTCTCATAAAAGTACCGAATAGGGGGAGTCCATGGTCTGTCGCAACGCAGATCCAGCCACGCTGGATCCCATCGAACGAGCAAGTATTGATGAGCTCCGATCATTGCAGCTCGAGCGAATGCAAAAGACGTTGCAGCATACTTACGATAACGTCGCAGCGTTTCGAGCGAAATGTGACAGCAAGAGTGTACTGCCCTCAGATCTAAAGACGTTGCAGGATTTGGCGTTGTTTCCGTTTACCGAAAAAGGCGACTTGCGGGCACACTATCCTTTCGGTCTTTTCGCGGTGCCGCGCGAACGGGTCGTCAGAATTCACGCGTCTAGCGGCACGACCGGCAAGCCGACGGTGGTTGGCTACACGCAAAATGATATTGATACCTGGGCCAATGTGGTTGCGCGATCAATACGCGCGGGCGGTGGCCAGCCAGGCGATATTATCCATGTGGCATACGGCTACGGTTTGTTTACGGGTGGTTTGGGGGCACACTACGGCGCGGAACGACTGGGCGCTACGGTGATCCCGATGTCCGGCGGACAGACACCAAAACAAGTTCAGCTTATCCAAGATTTCGAACCCGACATCATCATGGTGACACCTTCGTACATGCTGAATATTGCCGATGAATTTGAACGTCAAGGAATTGACACTGCAACATCATCGCTAAAGGTTGGCATATTCGGCGCGGAGCCCTGGGGCGAGCAGATGCGACACGAAATCGAGTCGCGTTGTGGCTTGGACGCCGTGGATATTTATGGATTGTCCGAGGTGATGGGTCCAGGAGTTGCAAACGAGTGTATAGAAACTAAGGATGGACCAACCATCTGGGAAGATCACTTTTATCCGGAAATCGTTGATCCCGCTTCGGGAGATCCCGTGGCCGACGGAGAAATGGGTGAGCTTGTGTTTACCTCATTGACTAAAGAGGCGTTGCCCATCATTCGTTATCGGACGCGGGACCTAACCCGTCTGCTGCCTGGGACGGCAAGACCGATGAGACGCATGGATAAGATTACTGGACGAAGCGACGATATGTTGATCATTCGAGGCGTCAATGTGTTTCCAACGCAAATCGAAGAACGCGTACTACAACAAAGCGGGCTCGCTCCGCATTATCAATTACGTGTGTCGCGAAGCGGCAACCTTGACACATTGACTGTCATTGTTGAGGCTGAAAATATCGGCGCGTTCGAACAGTTAGACGCCATTGGCACTTCACTCAAAGGTGAAATCAAAAATTATGTCGGTGTGAGCACGACTATTGAGGTCCGCGAACCCGGCAAGGTACCGCGATCAGAAGGGAAAGCGGTGCGCGTAATTGATGATCGAAAATAGTGGGAGTTAGCATGAATCTTGGATGTTACGCCGAAGGACGATGGGTTAACTCTGATGGAGAGGGTGTCATTCTTCGCAGCGCAGTGAATGGCGAGCCGGTCGCCAGCGCGTCCAGCGATGGCGTGGACTTTGCTGGCATGGTGCAGTACGCAAGACGGGTCGGCGGCGCAAATTTACGAAGTATGACTTTCCATGATCGAGCGTTCATGTTGAAAGCACTGGCGCAATACTTGAACGAGTCAAAAAAAGCATTCTATGCTCTGTCCACACAAACTGGCGCGACCAAGGCGGACTCTTGGGTCGATATCGATGGTGGCATCTCGACGATGTTCGTGTTTTCAAGCAAAGGACGTCGCGAACTGCCGAATGACTACGTGTTACTGGATGGTCCACCGGAACAAATATCACGTCAGGGTACGTTTACCGGGCAACATATCTACCTTCCGTTGCGCGGTGTAGCAGTGCACATAAATGCGTACAACTTTCCTTGTTGGGGCATGTTGGAAAAACTTGCGCCGACATTGCTCGCGGGCGTGCCAGCAATCGTAAAACCTGCAACCAGCACCTCGTTTCTAACCGAATTGATGGTAAAGCACATCATCGATTCGGGGATTCTGCCAGCGGGATCATTGCAATTAATCTGCGGTCGTGTAGGCGATTTGTTTAATCACCTAAACTGTCAGGACGTGGTCGCGTTTACCGGCTCAAAATCGACAGCGGACTTTTTGCGACAACACAAAAACGTTGTCGACAATGCCGTGAGATTTACCGCCGAAACTGACTCGCTGAATTGTTCAATCCTTGGACCCGATGCCGTTCCCGGTACTCCAGAGTTTGATCTATACGTCGACGAAATTGTCAAAGAGATGTCCAGCAAGGCCGGTCAGAAGTGCACCGCGATTCGGCGCATCATTGCGCCATCGAATGTAAGTGGAGACTTGGTGGTAGCTTTGTCGCAGCGCCTGGCGAAAGTGCGCATTGGCAATCCTGCAAATAAAGACACAGAAATGGGCGCTCTGGCCAGTATTGACCAGCGTCAGGAAGTTATCGGCCGTGTAGAGGAATTGAAGACCGAAAGCTCGATCGTCTATGGGGCCATGGATGGTTTTGAAGTTCACGATGCGGATGCGCAAAAGGGCGCATTCTTTGCGCCGGTGCTTTTACACTGCGACGACCCACTGAAAAGCAGAACGCCACATAGTGTTGAAGCATTTGGGCCTGTCGCTACAGTATTGCCGTATCAGAATATCGGCGAAGCCGCGGAGCTGGCGAGGATGGGCGAGGGCAGCCTGGCGGGCTCAGTATTCAGCGCGGACAACGACTTTGTCAAAAATATCGTATTAGAAACGGCGACTTATCATGGACGGCTGGTGCTGATCAATCGTGACTGTGCGGCGGAATCGACCGGCCATGGATCGCCGTTGCCGCACCTTGTACACGGTGGTCCGGGGCGAGCCGGCGGGGGAGAAGAACTGGGTGGCGTGCGTGCAGTTAAGCACTTTATGCAGCGCACGGCGCTGCAGGGGTCCCCGACAACCATCGCGGCAGTATCAAATTGTTGGATTCGAGGTGCCAAAGAAAATGTATCGACCGCGCACCCGTTTCGTAAAACATTTGAAGAGCTCAACGTTGGAGATACTCTGCATACCGACGAGCGCACCATGACGAAGGTGGACGTTGAAGCGTTCGCCAACCTGACAGGTGATATTTTCTACGCCCATATGGATGCCAAGGAAGCCGCACGCAACCCGTTCTTTGAAGGTCAGGTGGCACATGGCTATTTCATAGTAGCGGCCGCGGCCGGGCTGTTCGTCGACCCCCCGCTTGGACCGGTTCTGGCGAACTACGGACTAGATAACTTACGTTTTGCGACACCGGTGAATATCGGCGATTCGCTTAAGGTCCGCCTGACCTGCAAGCAAAAAACGTTTCGTGAAGGTATGGGTTACGGCGAAGTTCGCTGGGATACCGAGGTGACGAATCAGGACGATGAGGTTGTTGCGGCTTACGATGTCCTAACAATGATTGCTACTGCTGAAACAATGGCAGAACTGCCGCCCGCCGCGGCCTAGCTATGGCGGAACTGACTATCAATGACCTAAACGGAATTCTTGGCAAGGCATTCTCGCCTTGGGTTTTGGACTTGAATTTGACCGTCGTAGAAACTGGCGAACAACACGTCCGGATTCAAATGATTCCGCAGGAACGACTCAATCGATACGGCGATATTGTGTCGGGCCAGGCACTTATGGCTGCCGCGGACACCGCAATGGTCTTAGCGATTTTTTGTGCGCTGGGAGAATTCACGCCGTGTGCCACAGTTGACATGAATACCAGTTTTCTAAAGCCGGCAACGAATGTCGAGTTACATATCACCGGTGGAATAATTCGCAAAGGAAAAACAATAATTTTTGCGCGCTCGGATATTGTCAGTAGCCTGGATAATAAGCCGGTTCTATCCGCTACTGGGACGTATGCGCTACCGTCACCTGCAGCCGCTTAGGCCACGAAGGTCTGCTTGCTAGGTGACGTTGTTAGTCCGATTCAGCGACTAATCCGGTTATCAGCCCTTTTGCGAATTGCATGGCATCTTTGCCGGTAGCTCTGTTTTCATCTGATGCCATAGCGGCATCGAAGTCTTCCTTACTTTCGAAATGCATTTCAGCGATGAGAAAGTAAGGCGCATCGCCGCCAAAAGCATTGGCGGTGATGCGATTAACGACTAATTTCTGTAGCCCAGGAATCTTGCGAGCTAACGGAGCGTGTACATTTTCGTAGTGCTCCAAAAATGCGGGAACGTCTTCTGGTTTCTTGTATAACGCAAAAAACTTGTATGTAGGCATTTCGTTATGCTCCGCTGCCGATTGCGACGGGGCGTACTGGAGACCCGGATCCACCTGCTGATCGCAAAGGCAGAATCATCGTACAAGAGGCCCATACGTTGTCTTTCGCCAGTTCGTCGAGTTTCATGTTCTGAATCTGGTGAATACCAGCCTGCGTTAAATTATGGTGATGAATCACAAACGGTAACCCCTCCGGTGTACCGTCCGGAGCGCCTGCTTGGCCAACTAATTGGCCCTCGTTAACTGGGTCCGTGAATGGATTATCCAGCGCAACCAGTACAATCTTCTTTTCTTCGATGTACTTAGCGGCATCGTAAGAAAGCCCCGGGCCCTTTGTGTAATAGTCATCCGATTCCCAAACGTCGCTCCAACCGGTATAAATGTAGAGCGCATCGCCAGGCATCAAACCGCGCCAACCGAGACCTTGCGCCGCAAGCATTGCATCGATGTCCTCCGCTGTTATCAACTGACCGGCGGTCATTGCCTCGCCGCCGCCCAAGTGTGCACGCGCGTCCAGCAAAATCGCGCTGGTAATGATTGGCGGAACTTGTTCGATGCCAAGTTTTAATAGCGGTGAATCGCCAGACGGTTTGACGTCAGCTTGCGTATAGCCGCCATAGTATTTGGCTTTGTCTGCTGGAAAATCGCTGCCGGGTATCCATGCTTCGTCGATGTACGCGAAATGGCCCAATGCGTCCATTTGCGTGCCCTGCGCGGAGGGCTCGCCACTGATTATGCTTTCGCCGTTGAATGCGTGTTTACTGTAAGGGACGCCGACCGTCGCATGATATTTGTATTCCAACGTGACGCCGAACGGTGACTGGGTCATATCGTTGGAGCGCACGTGCGATAGTTCATAGCTTTGCGCTGTTGGTTGGCTCATGTAATGAGCGCAGCGTTCCCATGTCCCATTGCCTAGCGTATTCGCCATGCCTTGTTGATCGCCTTCAGCCCACGGCCCAGTAGAAACGTTTGCGGCAGACGCCGCTGTCATACTTTGTTCAGTGACGGGTGCAGCCTGCTGACAGCCGAATGCAAGGAACGCAGAAACAAACAACAAACAGGCTTTAATTAAGCTGGCCATGAGTCAAACTCCTCTAAATTGTGGGGGCTGTAAACATTGCAAATAGCGCTCGCTATTTTGTTAGTCCTTGCGGCCCGTCATGATTTTCCATCCTTCATAAAACATGAAGACAAGAATTATTGCAGGGATACCAATGAGTAACCAAAAGCTCAGGGTGGGTAAGCCTAAAATCATGATGCCTCCGGGAAGAATTTGTTAATGCCACTGAGGTCGGCGGGCTTGGTAACAAGGCCTACGCCGAGCATAGTGATCGCGGCTACAGCAAGCCCGATTAGCCCAGGGTGGAAACTACCAGTCCAACTGGCGCCGCCGAGCGTTCCTGCTATCCAGATACAGCATGCGATGGTGCCACTTATCGACGACGCCAACGCGGCCTCGCGGCTGATTTTTTTCGACGTCATGCCAACCAATAACGGAAAGAAAAATGCCGAGCCAACGATTGCAATGGCGTAGGACACGATCTTCAAGATTAAGTCGAAGTCGGGGATGCTGAGCGCAAAAGCGACCACTCCGACAACGATGATCGCTAATCGCGAAATGAGCAGATAATGCCGCTCATCGCGCTCGATGCCGTTCGGTTCGTCATAGCAACGGCGTACTAAGTCATGCGCAATCGCCGATCCCGACATCAGCAACAATGAATCTGTTGTCGACATTGCAGCACTTGCGATCCCGGTTAGCGCCAATGCGGCGAGTGCCGGTGTAAGCAGCTGAGTCACGAGTAACGGAAACGCTTGATCGGGGGAACTGATTTGATCCCATACGAGAACGCGCGCTGCCGCCCCGAGGTAGAAATTGCCATACAAAAGAAAAATGAGAATCAATCCAATTGCGATGGGGACGGATACCCTAGCGACGCGATGATCGCGAGCCGCATACATTTTGGTCACGAGTTCGATGCGTGTGCTATACGCGACAAACCAAATTAGATACCAGGAAATCATGTAGCTGGTACTCCACGCCACTCCCGTTGGCGATGTCCAACCGGGTGCAACCGCTTCAACTTGCGTCAATACTGATGTCCAGCCACCGACCGCGTCATATACGTACGGCACCAAAATAAAAAGACCAATCCACATGAAGAAAAATTGTGCGATGTTTGTCCAAACGACCGCGAGCAGTCCACCCATTGCAACATACGCAACGAAAATGACGGTACCTAGAATCAATGCACTCATGAACGAGATGTCGAGCAGGCGCTCTAAGATGAAAGCCATGCCTTTTAGCTGCGCTATCAAATAAACAATGCTGGAGATTGCGACGACCAACGCACTCCACGCGCGAAGGCCACGGCTGTTAAATCGGTCTCCCATGTAGTCCGGTATCGTGAATCCGCCCGACTGGCGGAGTTTTTTTGCGAACAAGTAGAAGATGACTGCTGAGCCGCCGACAAACGAAATGTAAGGGAGAATCGCGACGCCGCCGAATTTGCCCGCGTAGGCGACACCGCTAAGAATGGCTCCGCCATGCATAATCGCGGCCATATTCGCGATGACCATCACGCCAAGCCCGAAGCGGCGGCCCGCAACCCAAAAGTCGGCTTCATTTTTTTGATAACGAGAAGCGACCAATCCGATGATCACTATGACCACCAAGTAGAGTCCGAAAATACCGATGCCCAGAATGTTTGAGCTCAATGTAATGCCTCTTGTTTTTCTTGTTTAACTTCTTGCCGCAATGAGCCTAACGTTGCAGGTCATAATCGGCAAGCAACCTTGCTGGGTGGCAATTAGATGAAGTATATATATTTTATATATAAAATGATAATCTCAGCCTAGCAATGAACAATGCACACCTATGTGCAATTTAGGAATTATAATCACGCATGGTTGAGCGTTCGTTCAAAAAGGAAGTCGAGAAATTACGCCTTGGCGAAGGCGATGAATTTGCCGGTGAGGCAATTCTCGCCGTGACCAAAGCGCTGCTGCAGTCAGGTGTGGCGTATGTTGGTGGCTATCAAGGCGCGCCAATATCCCATTTGATGGACGTACTATCCGATGCGCAGGATATCTTGCAGGAACTCGGCGTACATTTTGAATCCAGCGCGAGCGAAGCGACCGCTGCCGCGATGGCCGCCGCTTCGGTTAACTATCCGTTGCGCGGTGCGGTCACGTTTAAATCCACTGTAGGCACAAATGTCGCGAGTGACGCGCTGGCCAATCTTGCTTCAGGTGGTGTCACCGGTGGCGTCGTCGTAATTATTGGGGAAGATTACGGCGAAGGCTCCAGCATTATGCAGGAACGCACACACGCGTTCGCGATGAAGAGCCAGATGTGGCTCCTGGATCCTCGCCCCAACATTCCGAGCATTGTTGCTGCTACCGAGCATGCATTCGAGTTGTCAGAGGCCAGTAATACGCCCGTGTTTCTGCAGCTAAGAATTCGTTCTTGTCACGTCCACGGTCGGTTTCCTACGCGTAACAACCAGGCGCCAAAGCTAGCGCTTCGTGACGCAATGGAGAATCCGGTACGCGACATCGATCGTATTGTATTGCCGCCTGCGTCATTCATGCACGAGCGCGAAAAAGTTGAAAGTCGTTGGCCTGCCGCCGTTGAATACATCAAGTCAAATAAGCTAAACGAGATTTTCGAAGGCAAGCGTAGCGAGCTTGGCATCATTGTGCAGGGCGGACTCTACAATACGCTGCTGAGAACGATGGAACGCTTAGGCCTGGCCGACGCTTTCGGCGAGTCGGATATTCCGATCTATGTCATGAACGTTACTTATCCGATCGTCGATGATGAGATAGTCCAATTCTGCAATTTCAAGCAATCCGTATTGTTGGTTGAAGAAGGCCAGCCTAACTACATTGAACAGTCAATAAGCACTATTCTTCGTCAGGCAGATGTCACCACTACCTTAGTCGGCAAGGGTGTATTGCCGGTTGCCGGCGAGTACACCAGCCAGGTATTGCGCGCTGGGTTGGTCGACTTTATGAAACAGTCAGCTAGCGCCTGGCAGCCGCCTGACGATCCTATGCGCACAGTCGCGGAATTCATAAAGCGTATCGAGCATAATGTGCCTGCACGCCCGCCGGGAATGTGCACTGGATGTCCCGAACGGCCGGTATTTGCAAGCCTTAAAATGCTGCAGCAGGAGCTCGGTGACTTTCATGTCAGCGCCGACATAGGCTGCCATCTGTTTTCAATATTGCCACCGTTCAATATAGGCAACACGACTATGGGTTACGGTCTGGGCGCCGCCGGTGCTGCCGCATTTAATACTGAAAGCGGCAAACCTGCAATTTCGATTATGGGGGACGGTGGATTTTGGCACAACGGTCTTACAAGCGGTATCGGTAACGCCGTATTTAACAAGAGTGACGGATTGACGATTGTCGTCGACAATAATTATTCGGCAGCGACTGGCGGCCAGGATTTGCTTTCAAGCAGAGTCAACAACGAGAATCGCAGCACCGAACATGCCATCGAAAAGGCGGCGAGGGGTGTTGGTGTCGAATGGACAAAAACGGTCCGCACTTACGATATCGCTGCAATGCGTGCTGCATTGCGCGAAGCAGTAGATAAAAAGAACAAAGGCCCAAAGGTGCTGGTCGCGCAATCGGAGTGCATGCTGAACAAGCAGCGGCGGGAAAAACCAGCATTCAAAAAAGCTGTTGGTGACGGCAAGCGAATGATTAGAGATAGATTCGGCGTGGATGAAGACACCTGTACCGGAGATCACGCCTGTATCCGCTTGAGCGGTTGTCCATCACTTACAATCAAACCCAATCCCGACCCGCTCAAGCGGCAACCGGTTTCCTACGTCGACAATAGTTGCGTTGGCTGCGGCAACTGCGGAGAAGTCGCGCATGAGGCAGTTTTGTGCCCATCCTTTTATAAGGGGCAACTAATTTTCAACCCGAATTTTCTTGATCGAATACTTTTTGGAATTCGCAAGGCGCTGATCGGCTGGTTACAACGCCGCACAGAAAATCGACGTTTAGGCAATGCATGAATATTTCGAGCGATCATCAACGACCGATTACCATCGCTATGTTGGCGTTGGGTGGCCAAGGCGGTGGCGTTCTTACCAAATGGTTGGTCGATCTCGCAGAAAGCAACGGCTATCGGGCGCAGTCGACCTATGTTGCCGGTGTCGCGCAGCGCACCGGCGCAACCGTCTACTGTGTTGAAATGTTTTCGCAAGCGGAGATCGATCGTGTCGGTCGAGACCCAGTGTTTACGCCCTATCCGGTTCCAGGCGATGTTGATCTTGTCGTGGCAGGAGAGTTAGCGGAGACTGGTCGTGCAATTCAGAAAGGATTTGTTACGCCGAACACAACGACTTTGATCGCAAGCAGTCATCGCGTCTATTCCATTTTGGAGAAAGAAGCGCTTGGAGACGGCATCAAGGATCAAGGGCCGGTCGTGGAAGTTGCACGAAAGGCGGCGCGAAACTTTATAGTATTTGATATGGACGCCGCATCCGAAGAGAGTGGCAGCGTCATCAGCGCAGTGATGTTTGGGGCAATTTCTGCCAGCGGGGCGCTGCCTTTTTCGAAGCAGCAGTTCGAACGAACCATTCAAGAAAGCGGCAGGGCGATAGAAGCAAACCTATTGGGGTTTTCGGCAGGCTTCGCAGGTGCAGCAAAAAATGTTTTGCCGCTCGTTGATGAAGCGATTGCGAGCGTTAAGCCCACGGGTGTGAATGGCGAAGCGTTGGAGGGCAGGGTTCGGCAAAGCCTTCCGGACTCAGTACAATCCATGGCATTGCACGGTGCTCTACGCGCACTGGACTATCAGGATGTCGCGTATGCAAATTCCTATCTGGATCAAGTTGAGAAAGCTTGTGAAGTCGAATCAACAGTCAGCACGAAAGGTCATGATTTTGCGTTGACGACTGAAGTGGCGCGTCAGCTTGCACTGCAAATGTGCTACGAGGACACAATTCGGGTTGCGGATCTGAAAACACGCGTGGCGAGAATGGATCGAATACGTCAGCAACTGGGTGCACGGGAAGATCAACCGGTCCATATTGTCGAATACTTTCACCCGAGAATTGAGGAGGTCTGCGATACACTGCCGGCTCCACTTGGCCGTTTTGTTTTGGCATCTACAACGGCTCGAAAGCTGCTCGCACCGTTGTTCAGAAAAGGTCGGCACATTAAGACATCCACTATTAGCGGGTTCTTAATGCTTCGAATTATTGCCAAACTCAAACGTTGGCGTCGCAGGAGCTACCGGTTTGGCGTGCAATCTGCGTTGATTGAAGATTGGCTTACGCAAGTATATGCAGCACTGATCCATGACTACGAGTATGCGACGTCGATTGCAAATTGCATTGAGATGGTCAAAGGGTATGGCGATACGTATGAGCGTGGACTGGGGCGATATCGAGAAATCGTCGTACTTTCTGCAGCATCCGATGGCAACAAAGCGGACTTGGTCCGAAAGTTGCGAACCGCGGCAGAAAATGACGAACAAGGTATCGCTTTTGCGCAGGCAAAAGCGGAATTGGGGACAGTGCATTGAGTTTTATTTCTGGTAAACATGCGCTCGTGACCGGCGGTGGGAGCGGTATTGGGGCTGCAATCGCCGAATCGATGGCCAATGCAGGCGCGAAGGTAACAATTGTCGGCCGCAATGCTGAAAAACTTTCGGCCGTCGCCACTAAAATCGGCGCGTCTCAACAAACGGCGGACGTTACAAATCGTAAGCAGGTGACCGCCGCAATGGCTGCAGCGTCTGCCGATTCTGGACCGATCACGGTATTGGTAAACAACGCTGGTGTTGCTGAGGCAGTCCCGTTCAAGAGAATGGACGATGCACATTGGGACGCTATGCTGCAAACAAATCTGACCGGTGTGTTTAATTGCACGCGCACAGCGATTGCTTCAATGCTGCAACAAGAGCAAGGCCGAATCATCAATATTGCCAGTACCGCATCGCTAACCGGATATGCTTACAATTCTGCGTACGCCGCAGCCAAACACGGCGTGCTCGGACTCACGCGATCGTTAGCACTTGAATTCGCTAAAAAGGGTATAACCGTTAATGCGGTTTGCCCGGGATTCACCAACACGGGAATTATGGACGACGCGATAAGGCAAATAGTGGCAGCGACCGGCAGAAGCGCAGACAAAGCGTTAGCGGAGATAGTCTCCGCGAATCCCCAAGGCAGGATGATCGAACCGGAGGAAGTCGCGTCTGCAGTTCTTTGGCTATGCGAACAGCCGTCGATCAACGGCCAAGCCATCACTATAGACGGTGGCGAAGTACTCTGAGGTACCAATGACAGACATCAATCCACAGCATTTTCTCTGGCATCTTCGTGATGATGGTGTAGCAACTGTCACGCTGAATCGCCCCGAGCGTAAAAACCCTCTAACGTTTGATTCTTATGCTGAGTTGCGCGATACATTTCGCTCGCTTGTATACAACGATGAGGTCAAGACGGTAATTTTTACCGGCGCCGGTGAGAATTTTTGTTCGGGTGGCGATGTTCACGAGATCATCGGTCCGCTGACAAAAATGAATATGAAAGAACTCCTGGCATTTACCCGAATGACGGGTGACCTCGTTAAAGCGATTCGACAATGTCCGCAGCCCGTCATCAGTGCGATCGACGGAGTGTGTGCGGGCGCCGGTGCCGCCATTGCGATGGCGAGCGATCTTCGCTATGGCACGCCTAGTGCAAAAACCGCGTTTTTATTTACCAGGGTAGGTTTAGCCGGCGCTGACATGGGCGCGTGTGCGATGTTACCCAGAATTATTGGTCAGGGGCGCGCCGCCGAACTGTTGTATACCGGGCGATCAATGAGCGCGGAAGACGGCTTACGCTGGGGATTCTTCAACGAATTATTCGAGCCGCAGGATATCGTCGAAAACGTCTTGGTGGTTGCCGAGCGAATTGCTGCCGGGCCAAACTTCGCGCATGGAATAACCAAGAACCAATTGAATATGGAGTGGGATATGCCGCTAGACACCGCCATCGAGGCGGAGGCGCAGGCACAGGCGATATGCATGCAAACGGCCGATTTCAAACGGGCTTACAACGCATTTATTGCGAAACGTAAACCGGAGTTTGACGGTGATTGATTCAGCGCAATCGATCGAACCAATGTTGACAGGAATTCGTGATGGCCGATAAATCCTATTTGGCCTGGCCATTTTTCGACAATTGTCATCGTGATCTTCAGCGCGATCTGTTTGCCTGGTGCGAGGCACAAGCCTTTCCGCATTCCGATAATGTCGATGAAGATTGCCGGGCATTGGTCAGCTCATTAGGGGCGGCTGGATGGTTGCGGCACTGCGTGCCGCAACAGTGGGGAGGTGCATCCGCTAAGTTGGACGTTAGAAGCATTGCGCTGTGCCGAGAATCACTAGGCTATTTTTCAGGACTTGCAGATTTTTCCTTTGCGATGCAGGGCCTTGGTAGCGGCGCGATTTCACTTTTCGGTTCCGGCGAGCAAAGGGCACATTACTTGCCTAAAGTTGCAAATGGACAATTTATTTCCGCGTTCGCACTATCTGAAGCGGAAGCCGGTTCGGACGTTGCGGCGATGGCCACCAGTGCCCAAGTCATTGGCGACGAATATGTAATTAATGGCGAAAAGACATGGATTTCCAACGGCGGAATTGCGGATTTCTATTGTGTATTTGCACGCACCGGCGACGCGCCGGGCGCCAGAGGACTCAGTGCATTTGTCGTCGATTCTGCAAATCCGGGATTGAAAATCAAGAGTCGAATCGACACGATTGCGCCACACCCATTGGCAACCATATCGTTCGATGACTGCTGTATTCCGCTGTCTTCGCGAATCGGCGATTCGGGTGACGGGTTTAAGGTTGCTATGGCGACATTGGACGTTTTTCGCACTAGCGTGGCAGCCGCTGCGCTGGGATTTGCTAGACGCGCGTTAGACGCGGCAATTCATCATACGAATAATCGCCAACTGTTTGGTGCGCCACTGAGCGCGCTACAAATGACTGAAGCCAGCATTGCGGAGATGGCAACTGATGTCGACGCGAGCGCGCTCCTCGTCTACCGCTCTGCCTGGGCAAAGGATTGCCATCAAGAACGTGTGACTCGCGAGGCAGCGATGGCGAAATTATTTGCGACTGAGGCTGCACAGCGTGTCATTGACAAAGCGGTGCAGTTGTTTGGCGGCAGCGGAGTTACTAAGGGCAATATTGCCGAGAGTTTATACAGGGAGATTCGCGCGTTGCGAATTTATGAAGGTGCAAGTGAAGTGCAAAAAGTTATTATCGCGCGGCAGACATACAGTGGTGCTAGACCATGAAACATCTGCTGCCAGACGGATGGCCACGACCGGCGGGCTACTCAAACGGAATACTGGCGAAAGGCGAGACAATTTACGTGGCGGGTATGGTCGGTTGGGACAAGTCTGGAAAATTCGCAGATGGCTTGGTCGCGCAATTTCGCAGAATTCTCGAGAACACCGTTGCAGTGCTCAAGGAGGGTGGGGCAACACCGGCGAATATTGTGCGCATGACCTGGTATGTGAAAGATCTCGATGACTATCGCGATAATTTGAAAGCATTTGGTCAGGTTTATCGCGATGTTATCGGCAAGAATTATCCAGTCATGGCTGTCGTCGGTGTAACAGATCTAGTTGAAGTGCAGGCGCTAATCGAAATTGAAACGACTGCCGTCGTCGAAACCTAACTTGCATTTTGATTGGATGATGCCGCTGGATTGCAAAAAATAGCTGCGGAGATCAAGGATGCAACATGGGATTGTTGTCTTTGCGATTCGCACTAGTTGTGACTTTACGGTGCAGGGACTGCCTCCGCGACGGACTCTCGCGTCTTGAGTAGCAGTTTTTGCAGTTTTAACATGTCGTCTTCAGAGATGCCGGCGAGCAGCTCTTGAAGCCACTGCTCATGGTGCTTGGCCATGCGCTTAAATTCGCGGGTGCCAGTATCCGTCAATTCGATAAATTGAATACGTCGATCATGGTCTGGTCGAATACGTTTGACCATCCCACCTTTTTCTAGGCGGTCAACAACGCCGGTGATATTGCCATTCGAAACCATTAATTCTTTGGATAGTTGCGACATAGTGAGTCGCTCTGAGGCATGCTCTAGCTCTGACAATACATCGAATTGCGGCAACGTTACATCGAAATTCTCGCGAAATCGTGAGCGGATGTGCTGTTCAATCACCGTCTCGCAACTGAGTAGCCGCAGCCAGGTGCGAATGGATTCTTTGCTTCTTTGTGACATGCCGGTATCCGAGACAGCAGGCTTGTAGAGGCCACAGATTAACGAGTCACCGGGTAACTTTCAACATAAAAAGAAACATTATAGATATTTTGTATATAAAATAAATTCACGCTAATATAGCGGCCAGTCACGGTGCAGGCAATAATTCGTATGGGGCTTGTCGATAATCGTATAAATGGCAGCATTCGGGTGCGCTTCGCCCATGTCGACGGTGCGAGGGTCATTTTTTATCCGCGCTATTTCGAGATAGCTGCTGAAGTATTTCCCGATGTTGTTCGCGATGTTGCGGACTTCGACGTGCTGACGCAATTTCGCAAACCGAACGTTTTAAGTGACGATGTGCAGATGACCTGTAATGTCGGCAACGATGGGTGGCGAATATCGGGTGGCTTGGTCGATGAGCATTTTAGTATTGAACTGCGCCGACGTGATGCCGGGCTGGCGCTACAAGGCCCCAGCACTCCGGCTGACGTATTCCGGGCACCGTCATTCGCTGTAATGAATCACCAGTGCGGTGCCGACGGATTGCTGCAACTGTCTCGATACTACGAGCTGGTCAGCAACACCATTGAGCAATGGTTCGAGTCGTCACTCGGTATGTTGTTTAGCGATGTGCACGATGACTGGACTCGCGGTATGCCGACAGTGGAACTCAAAACGAGCTGTTTGGTGCTGCCGGCAGAGCGCGACGAAATTGCTATGTGGGTGCAGCCGAAGTCAGTGGGCAGCAGCGCAATGCAATTTACTTCCTTTTTGGTGCGCTCGGGTGAAGTACTTGCACGAACCGATCAAGTGGTGGTTTTCGTTGGGTTTCGTGATGGTCGGATCGCGAAAACTGCGTTACCAGAAACACTTAGGGCCACACTCAGAAGGCGTCTTGCCGGCACATCTGATGAGTGATACTTTATACTTAAAATATATATGGACGCGACGGTAATATGAAAGCAACGATTGTTGGTGCTGGGCCCGGCGGGCTGTATTTCGGAATCCTTGCGAAAAAGACCTGGCCTGACTGGGATATCACCGTTTACGAACGCAATCGGCCAGATGATACGTTCGGATTTGGTGTCGTTTTTTCGGACGAAACCCTAGGGTTTCTCAATGACTACGATTCGCCGAGCTACGAAGCAATTAGGCGCAGCTTTGTCTATTGGGACGATGTCGACATTTACTACGACGGCTCGGTATTGCGCAGCGCGGGCAACGGCTTTTGTGGTTGCTCAAGGCTCACCTTGCTACAACTGCTGCAACAACGAGCAGAATCGCTGGATGTCAAAATTCACTATGAAACCGAGATTGCCAGCCTTGACCGGTTTGCCGATAGCGACCTGATTATTGCGTCCGATGGAATTGCAAGCATCATCCGCGACGAAAGACAGGAAGAATTTGGCACTGATATCAAGATGCACAACAATTATTTCTGTTGGCTGGGCTCTACTCGTGAGTTCGATGCATTCAAGTACTTTTTTAAGATGACTGAGCATGGGCCCATGGTCATGCATTGTTATCAATACGAGCCGGGACGCAGCACGTGGATTTGCGAAATGCCGCAGGAAACAATGCATAAAACAGGTTTTCTTGAGCAATCGGAAGATGATTATGTTGCGGTTTTGGCGGAAGTATTCTCGGAAGAGCTCGACGGCCATGAGTTCATCACCAACCGCTCAGTGTGGCGACAATTTCCGGAAGTCAGAAACGCGCATTGGGTTAGCGACAATATCGTGCTGATTGGTGACGCGCAGCACACCGCGCACTTTTCAATTGGCTCCGGTACGAAACTCGCGATGGAAAGTTCGATTGCACTTTATGAAGCATTCAAAAGTGCCGATGGCGTTGCAGAATCACTGGCGCTATTTGAATCTAATCGACGCGAACAAGTTGAAATAACGCAGCACGCGGCCGAGGTTTCGCTGGCCTGGTTTGAGAATATGTTCGATCACTGGGGGCAGCCGGCAGAACAATTCGCGTTCGGAGTGATGTCACGTTCAAAGCAAATAACGTACGACAATCTCATGTTGCGCGATGCGTCGTTTGTGCGTCAATGTGACGAGCGATTCGCGCAGCATATTGCAGAGTCCGGATTACGCATCCCCGACAAAGCACCACCGATGTTCGCTACGTTGAAGCTTCGCGACATGGAAATTGTAAATCGAATCGTCGTCTCGCCGATGGCGCAGTATTCCGCTGCGAACGGCGATCCGGATGATTGGCATCTCGTGCATTATGGGCATCTTGCAACCGGCGGTGCAGGATTGATTTATACAGAAATGACTTGTCCCGCAGCGGATGCCCGCATTACGCCCGGCTGTGCCGGAATATGGAATGACGATCAAGCTAAATCGTGGCAGCGTGTTACCGATTTTGTGCATGGACACTCGCAAGCAAAGATTTGTATGCAAATAGGCCATGCAGGTCGCAAAGGGTCCACCAGACTGGCCTGGGACGGAATGGACCAGCCGCTTGGCGATGACAACTGGCCGATCGTCTCGGCTTCGCCAATTCGATACATTGATGCCAGCCAAATACCGGCGCAATTGAGCGAACGTCAAATGGCTTCAATCATAGACGACTTCGCGAGAAGCGCAGAACTCGCGGATCGGGCTGGCTTTGACATGATCGAAGCGCACGCAGCTCACGGTTATTTGTTGGCAAGCTTCATATCACCGTTGACCAATAATCGAGAAGACGAATACGGTGGTGAAATTGGCAACCGGATGAAGTTTCCTTTGGCGGTCATCAGCCGAATGCGCGATATTTGGCCGCAAGGAAAACCGATGTCCGTCCGGATCTCGGCCTGTGATTGGGCGCCAGGAGGATTGGACGAAGATGAATTAATCGTCGTTTGCCAGATGATCAAAGATGCCGGAATCGATGTAATCAATGTATCCACTGGCCAAACAGTAAGCTTTGAAAAACCTGTTTATGGGCGAATGTTCCAAGTGCCTTTTTCAGACAAAATCAGGCATCGCGTCAATATCCCAACCATCGTTGCCGGAAATATTTCCAATGTCGATCAGGTAAATACGATCCTAATGGCAGGGCGCGCCGATCTGGTCGCTTTAGCCCGACCACATCTCAGCAATCCAAATCTGACCTTGCAAGCCGGCGCGTGGTACGGCGTACAGGATGACAATATCTGGGCCAGACAATATCACTCGGCAATGTTTCAAGCGCATATGCTTGCGCAGCGTCAGCGCGTCGAATGGCATGACACGAAAGTGGCGATGAAGCCGCCAACACATAAAGTGGCGGCTGACTCGTTAGAGGGCAAATCGTGACGCTTTTGATTGGTAGCAAATAATGTGGCGGCCGCCCGAGAGAATAAAATATCAGCCACAGCCGGGCGCATGGCCGAGCCGTGATGTGGCCGAGCGGGCAAAATTATTCAGCCCGATCGAAATCGGCAATTTGACACTCAACCAGCGAACTTGGGTACCCGCAATGGTGCCATGGCGCGCTACCGAAGACGGCATGATTACCGACGATCTGCTGGCATGGTATGAGCGATTTGCTCGCGGCAAGCCGGGTGTAATCGTCGTCGAAGCGACGGGAATTCGGGATATTCCCAGCGGACCACTGTTACGCATCGGCCATGATCGTTTTATCCCCGGGTTGAAAAAATTGGTGGATACCGTCCGCAATGCAAGCGACGGCGAAACACGTTTGTTTATTCAGATAATTGATTTCTTGCGCATCAATCGTCGCCCCCCGGCAGAGAAGTTTTTTCGCCAGTATTTGCAATTAACCGACGTGCATCGTCACTACTTCTACAATGAATTATCTGACGAAGAAGTTCGCGAAAAGTTAGTGGAACTGAATGACGAATCGTTGCGGGAAGTTTTGTCGACGCGCGACTATGAATCACTGACGCGCGGCTACCGGGAACGAGTTAGCGATGTACATTTACCACATATCAAAGAATTGCCGCTGACGCTACCGGATTTATTTGCATCGGCCGGAGCGCGTGCGCGCGCTGCGGGGTTCGACGGTGTCGAACTGCACTATGCGCATGCGTACACCATGGCCTCGTTCTTATCAGCACGAAATTCGCGAAGCGACGGTTATGGTGGCAGCCTTGAGGGGCGCGCGAAACTTCCGCTGGAGGTTTTGGCAAGCGTCAGACAAGCGGTTGGTAATGACTATGTCGTGGGCTGTCGTTATTTGGCTAACGAGTGTATTGATAATGGCATGACAAATGAAGATGCGAGCTATTTTGGGGTGCAATTTGCGAAGGCTGGTATGGATTTCTTATCGCTCTCGAGGGGCGGGAAATTTGAGGATGCGAAGCAACCCAAAGTCGGTGCAGCGTCGTATCCCTACACCGGCCAGAGTGGTTACGAGTGTATGCCGCAGTATATTTCAGATGCGAAAGGACCCTTCGGCAGGAACTTGCCGTCGACATCGAACATACGTGCTGCGGTTCGCGCCGCGGGTTACCAAACTCCAATCGTGGCAGCGGGTGGCGTGCATGGATTTCAACAGGCCGAACACATACTTGAAAATGGGATCGCCGACATCGTCGCATCGGCTCGGCAGTCGATTGCCGATCCGGACTGGATGCTCAAAACCCGCTTAGGTCTTGGAGAACAAGTGCGCGTTTGTATCTATTCAAATTATTGCGAAGCGCTGGATACTCGACACAAGCAGGTTACTTGCGAACTCTGGGACAGGGAAAATAAGGACGAGCCTGGCATCGCCTTGTCTGACGATGGTCGAAGAAGGCTGCTACCACCCGCATGGGAACCGCCTGCTGGTGACTGACCAGATGACGTGCCAATTCACCAGCGTTTACTCTGCATTCGAAGCGTCTGCAGAGGAGCATGCTGATCGGTTGTTTTTGCACGCGCCACATTCTGCAACAAAGGCGTACGCAAATGGCCCGGTCTCATATTCCTATAGCGAAACGATGACGGCTGTTCAGGCACTTGTCCGTGCCTACGCTGATAGGGAAATTCAACGCGGTGACCGGATCGCTGTGGCTTTTGATAGTCGCCTGGATGTTTACTTGCATTTGCTGGCGCTGAATTACTTTGGCGCCAGCATCGTTCCATTGAATTCTGCCGCTAGTGACAGCGAATTGCACTACGTAATTGGCCATAGCGACAGCAGGCTCTTGGTCGCAGCCACAGAATATGTCGGGCGCTTGCAACGCATTTGCAATTCGATAGACCAATGCGCCGTTACCGGCCCGCTGGCCGCCCGCAAAATTGAATGCGTCGGCAAGTCATGTGTTGGAAACTTAGCAACGGAAGCGGCACTACTGTACACCTCTGGAACAACGGGGAAGCCTAAGGGTTGCATGCTGTCAAACGACTATTTCTTGAGTCTTGGAAGTTGGTATAACGGCTTAGGTGGAATTTGTAGTCTCGACAAAACGGATAGAATGATGACACCTCTGCCGCCGAATCATATGAACGCGCTCGCTACATCGTTCACAGCAATGATGATGTGCGGAGGCTGCCTTATACAACTTGACAGGTTTCATCCGCGAGAATGGTGGCAAACAGCCCGCGATGAGGGTGCGACAGTTATTCATTGTCTGGGGGTTATGGTGGCGATACTGTTGACGTTCGAAGAAACTTCGAGCGATGACTTTTCGGATCAGATTAAGTTTTGTTTTGGTCCCGGTTCTGACCCGCGACACCAAAAATTGTTCGAAGATCGCTTTGGATTTCCATTGGTGGAAGCATGGGCGATGACGGAGACGGGTGCAGGCGGCATGACGATCGCAGACAAAGCGCCGCGACATGTCGGAGAGCGGTGCATTGGACGTGCTCCAGACTCCATGGCGTTCCGAATTGTCGATGAAGAGGACAACGATGTTGCGCCGGGTACTTCCGGAGAATTATTGGTGCGTTGGAGGGGCGATGATCCTCGAAAGCACTTCTTTAGTGGTTACCATAAAGACGAAGCAGCAACAGCCGAGGGCTGGAAAGGCGGATGGTGGCACACTGGAGATGTCGTGCGCCAAGGGCCGGACGGTTCTTTCTTCTTTGTAGATAGGCGAAAAAACGTCATTCGGCGCAGCGGCGAAAATATAGCAGCGGTTGAGGTAGAGGCCGTGCTGTTGCAACACGACCTGGTAAGCAATTGTGCGGTGTGTCCGGTAGCCGATGAAATTCGTGGCGACGAAGTATTCGCTTTCATCGTGTTGCGCGACGGCGCATCAGCCAACGGATCGATTGCGCCGAGAATCTTCGCGCATTGTATGGAACAGCTTGTTTACTTTAAGGTACCTGCATACATTGCCGTAGTTGACGCGCTGCCATTGACGGCATCACAGAAAGTGAGCCGAGGCGATGTCAAAAAGCTGGCTGCAACAGCGGTTGCGAGTGGTAATTGTGTAGACCTGCGTGCACAAAAAAAGGGATCAAAGGCTAGATGACAATAGGCTCTGAGGGTCGGTATTCGTATGATGGCGTTGTTATCACCGCGCCTGTCAGTATTCCGTATCAGCGATATTCACCGAAGCCCGCGCATTGGTGGCTGGGCCAAGTTCTCAGTGAACTCGGATTGAAGGCGAATCTTAAGCCATCCAATGTCGATGGTTTGTGCGCCTCATCATTTACCCTTTTTCCAGATACAGCAGTGGGACTGACTCAGCATTTTGGTCTCACGCTGAGTTGGTTGGATCACATTCCGGTAGGCGGAGCTTGTGGGGTCGTTGCGCTCCGCCGGGCAGCACGTGCCGTACAAAGTGGCGATGCAAACATTGTCGCTTGTATTGCAGGCGATACCAATCATGTGGATTCGTTTAGATCGATGCTATCGAGCTTTAGCCAGTTCTCACAAGATGCGGCGTATCCCTACGGCTCGGGAGGCCCTAACGCAAGTTTTGCGTTGATAACTGCTTACCACATGGAACAATTCGGCAGCAAAGCCGAAGACTTTGGAAAAATATGCGTCGCACAACGCGACAATGCGCTGCAGTACGCTAATGGTCTAATGAAATCATCGCTGTCGCTTGATCAGTATTTGGATGCTCGATTGATCGCAGACCCGCTTCGTTTATACGACTGCGTCATGCCTTGTGCTGGCGGAGAAGGTTTTCTGGTAATGCGTGAGTCAGAAGCGGTGGCGCTGAATTTGCCGTATGCGAATATTCTGTCGACGATCGAACGTCACAACGCATTTCCGGACGACCCCGTTCAATTTCGCGGTGGCTGGGCGTTGGATGTGGACGAGTTTTGGCGTATGGCGGGAATCGCGCCAAATGACGTCGATCTATTGCAAACATATGATGACTATCCTGTTATTAGTCTAATGCAAATTGAAGACTTGGGTTTCTGCGAAAAGGGTCAGGTCAGTGACTTCGTTGCCGCAAATACTTTTACTAACGAAGGTTCGTTTCCTCACAATACATCGGGTGGTCAGCTTTCCGTTGGCCAAGCCGGTGCGGCGGGGGGATATTTGGGATTGGTTGAAGCGCTACGCCAAGTAACCGGGCAAGCGACTGACAATGCAGTGCAGGACGCCAACATTGCTGCCGTTTCGGGCTTCGGCATGATTAATTTTGATCGTGGTTTGTGTTCCGGTGCCGCTGTCTTGCAGGGGGCTGCCTGAATGACTGAAGCGATGGCTCAACCTGCCAAACGAAATCCGCAGAAGCGCGCAGTGTTGCCGACATTGCCGCCATTTTCCCGTAGCCGGCAGGCGCTGACTTTTTCGAGTCGAGCGGCCGAAGGACGATTGTGCCTGCAAGTCTGTGGGTCGTGCGAAACTGTCGTTTATCCGGCGCGCGAAATTTGTCCGAAGTGTTGGTGTTCGGCGTTAATTTGGACGGATATTGCCGACGGCGGCCGGCTCATTGCAGAGACAGTATTGCGTACTAGCATCAACACCTATTTTCGTGAACGAATGCCCTGGCGAGTGGGCACGGTCGAGATGGATGCCGGCCCAACCGCCCTTATGCACTTACATGGCGACGTCGAGCACGGCGCGCAAGTAAAAATCATCGCACGAACCGACAAATCAGGACAGGGCGTATTATTTGCACTGCCCAAAATGGAGACACCGAATATGGCAGATGATCGACAGCTGAGAGCGCTGACATGTGATCCGAAATTTCGCCGGGCATTGGTGACGGACGGTCGGAGTGCCATTGGTCAGGCGACGGTTCGTGCTCTATCGGCAGCAGGGGCGACCCAGATATTTGTCGGTGTAGCAGAGCAATGGAGGCCGTTCGAGGGAGCCGCGGAACTGGCAGCAATGCCCAAAGTTGAAATTCTACCTTTGGACGTTACCGATACTGACTCTGTGAACGAGTTAGTCGGTGAGATCGGCGGTCGAACGGATATTCTTATCAATACGACAGAACATGTGCGACCCGGTGCCAGCATGGAGCGCAACAACGTATTGATTGCTCGAGAGGAAATGGAGACGAATTATTTCGGTCTGATGCGACTGATTCAAGCATTCGGCCCTGCGTTGCGTGCCCGCGGCGCCGACGGAGACAATAGCGCGTGCGCTTGGGTGAATTTGCTGTCGGTCTATGCGTTATCCAACTGGCCTACGTTCGGCACAACATCGGCAAGTCAGGCAGCGGCCTTCTCTTTAAGTCAATGTCTGCGCGGAGAATTCGCAGGTAGCGGCGTAAAAGTGATTAATATTCTGACTGGCCCAACGGAAGATGCCTGGCATCAACCACTGCCTGCGCCGAAAGTGACGGCGGAGGGCATTGCTAAAGCAATTGTACGCTCGCTGCAGCAGGGTATAGAAACAATGGCACTCGGTGCGGTTGCCGAGGACGTTTTGGCACGTTGGCGCGAAGATCCAACGGTTCTTGAACGTGAGTTGACGCAAGTTGCCGCGGGTGCGAGCAGATGACCGCTAATGCGCTCGCCGGTTTAGCTGATGCACTATCGAATGGGGACATTCGAGTCGTTGATTTAACGCATACGTTGGACCCTGACTTTCCGGTAATCGTTTTACCGGCCGAATTCGGTCAATGTGCGCGATTTCGCGTGGAAGAAATTTCCCGCTATGACGATCGTGGACCGGGGTGGTACTGGCGAAACTTCAGTTGCGGCGAACACACGGGCACGCATTTCGATGCGCCTATTCACTGGATATCCGGCAAGGACTATCCGAACGCTGCGGTGGACAGTATTCCGACGAGCGCATTTGTTCGTAGCGTTTGCGTAATCAATTGTTCGAAGGAGTGTGCCGAAGACGAAGATTTCTTGCTTACGCCAGAGTTCATACAGCAATGGGAGCAGCAGCACGGAGTGATTCCCGCGGGCAATTGGGTGCTCATGCGATCTGATTGGTCGAAGCGCAGTGGCGCTGAATACTTGAATATGCGCGACGACGGTGCCCACTCTCCCGGCCCATCTGGAGACGCGGTGAAGTTCTTGATCGAGGAGCGCGATGTCATCGGCTTTGGAACTGAAACCGTAGGTACAGATGCGGGTCAGGCTCACTTGCTGTCGCCACCGTATCCCGCGCACTATCTTTTCCATGGCGCCAATCGCTATGGCTTGCAGTGCCTCGCGAATCTGGATCAACTGCCGCCTACTGGCGCCGTTTTGGTTTGCCCACCATTGAAAATCAAAAACGGCTCGGGCAGTCCGCTTCGGGTATTGGCAATGATCGACGGGAGTGGGTCGTGAGCACACATTTGCCGGTAGCGTTGGTCACTGGAGGCAGTCGCGGAATCGGTGCAGCGATTCGCGGCGAACTCCTAAATAGCGGCTATTACGTATTGAATCTGTCCCGACAGGGTGCAGAAAATACACATAGCAATAGTCGTGACGTCACGGTCGATCTTGCAGACATTGCCGCAACGAAACAGGTATTGGCAGGATTGGCCGATGAATTCGAAATTACGCATGTCGTGCACAATGCTGGGGTTATCCGTGCGGCACTGATTGAAGATGTGGATATTGCTGATGTTCAATACCTAACGAACTTACATGTGTTGACGAATATTGAGTTGATGCAGGCGACGCTTCCGGCGATGAAGAAGGCAAATTTTGGTCGCTTTGTCGTTGTAGGATCACGTGCAATGTTGGGCTTGGAGACACGCACCGGTTACTCTGCAACTAAGGCAGCACAAGCAGCGATGGTACGCACCTGGGCAATGGAGTTGGGTCAATATGGTATTACCGTCAACACGATTGCCCCGGGCCCGATCGTAACGGATATGTTCACCGAGGTTGTGCCAGAGGACAGCGAAAAAGCCGATATGATCGCGCAATCGTTGCCAGTAAAAAGACTTGGCCGGCCGGATGATGTTTCCAGAGCAGTGATGTTTTTATTGTCGGCTGACAATGGATTCATAACCGGTCAGTGTATTTTTGTATGCGGGGGCGCAAGCCTCGGTTCCTTGTCATTGTAGCCGTCGTTAGTGGAGGTAGGTATGGGTTACAACTCAGAGAAAATTGCGGCGATGATTCGCGACGACGGTGTGCACAAAGCAGTGTATACGGATCCCGAAATATTCGACCTCGAAATGGAGAAAGTATGGGGTCGAGCGTGGATTTTTGTTGCGCACGAAAGTCAGGTTCCAGAGGCAGGTAGTTTTTACTCAACCACACTTGCACGGCAACCCGTGCTGCTGGTCAGAGAAGATGAAGAGACAATCAATCTCTTTTTTAACCGATGCGCACACAAGGGCGCTAAGGTGATAGAACAGGAGTCCGGCAAATCAAAGGTGCTGCGCTGCGGTTATCATGGTTGGTCCTACGATATGAGTGGTCGTTGTCGACACGTGACCGGCGGGGACGAAGCCTATCGTGCGATTGGAGTAGACAAATCCAGCGCCTGCATGAGTTTAACCAAAGTCCCAAGCGTCGCAAACTATCGGGGCTTCATATTTGCAAGCTTGTCTCCCGATGCACCCGACATAAAAACCTGGCTAGGTGCAACTGCAACGTCGATCGATAACATGGTGGATCGATCACCAGTTGGTAGGCTCGAAGTGACCGGTGGCACGCTGCGTTACAGCCACGATTCGAACTGGAAATTTTTCGTCGAAAATCTCAACGACATGATGCATGCAATGATTGCTCACCAATCATCCGCGCAAACTGCGCGAGTGATGGGTAAACAGCTGTTTCCAGATGACAAAAACGTGCCATCTGAAATTCAGATATTGTCGCCATTTGCGGAGAACACAGATTTCTTTGAGGAGATGGGCGTTCATGCATTCGAGAACGGTCATAGTTATTCTGGTGGAAAAACCAGCATTCACGCAGGTTATTCCGGCATACCTGAGTATGAAGAATCGATGCTTAATGCTTATGGCAAGGAGAAAGTAGAGGAAATATTTTCTCTAAATCGACACAACACGGTCGTGTATCCGAGCTTTACCCTAAAAGGTGCTATTCAGACAATTCGTGTCGTCAAACCAATTTCCGTAGATCAAACGGTGATTGAATCGTGGACCCTGCGTTTGGTGGGCGCGCCGGATGAGATGCTGCAACGTTCAATCTTGTACTGCAATTTGATTAACTCGTCTGGGAATTTGGTAGGACCTGACGATCATGAAGCCTATCATCGCCTGCAGCATGGACTAGGGTCGGATGCAGGCGACTGGGTATCAATGGGCAGGCATATAGGCGCGGAAGAACCGAACGAAGAGGGCGGATTGTCGGCAACAGGTAGCAGCGACATGGTCTTTCGTAGTCAATTTAAAGCGTGGAAAGCATATATGACTGCCGCAAACGGGGCGGCGTAGTGTACAGCACACCCGACATACGCGAATTGGAAGATTTTCTGTTTCTAGAGGCCCGCCTGCTCGATGAAAAACGCTGGGACGAGTGGGAGGCATTATTTATAGACGACGGCGAGTATTGGATACCGGCAACTCGAGGCCAGCCTGATCCTCTTCACCACGTTTCTATCATGTACGAGAAGTCACTGCTGCGTGCGGTTCGGTTGAAGCGCTATCGACATCCGAATGCCATGTCATTGCAGCCGGAGCCGCAAAGTGTACATTTGGTATCCAACGTTTTGCTGGACGCTTTCGATCAGGATACGGGCACGGTCACTGCGCATTCAAAATTTGTCGTTCTGGAACATCGCCGGGAGACAACCAATACGTATGGTGGTTCATACACTCACGTGTTGGACAAGGCGGCCGATAGTTATCGCATTCGCATGAAGAAAGTTGAACTGGTCAATTGCGATGGCATTTTGGAAAGTATACAAATCTATCTCTGATTCGCAGTGTTAGATTTTGACTGTTCCATTTTCGACCCAGGCATCGAGTACGCCCAATACCGCATCGCCAAACGCGCTGTCATTAATGTGCGCGTCAACCTCCAACAGTTCAACGGGCGCTTTCAGACCTGTCCGGATCACATCGATGAAACGGGTGAGTCCTTCTTCATCGTGAAACGGTCCACCGACTTTGTCCCACTCGTCAATACCTAGCAACGGCATGATGAAGGTCGTTGGGCCGCTAGCGCTGTTAAGCTTCTTGACGATAGCGCGAGCGGACACCTCGCGCTCGTCCGCGTTCAACTTCGCGCAGGCAATTAGGCGATTGTGCGTATGAATTTCGCGATCTGAAAATTGTTTTGGAATGCTTGCCCAACTACAAAGATCGACCAATGTTACGCCACCGGGCGCAACAATTTGTGGAATACCGGCCCTACCGGCGGCTTCAAGCCGATTTGCTCCGGCACTCACAACCGATCCATGTTCGTGATTGCTCACTTCGATCAGCGAGAAATCCAAGACAGCCGCGAGAAGGCCTTGCGCGGCCAACGACTCAAGTGCACGACCACCCATGCCGGTAGTATGAAATACTGCCAGCTCGAAGCCGCGACGCTCCAATTCCGGCTTTAAGTGCACCATATACTTCAACGAAGATTTACCTAACGACGTCATACCGATTAGCGGCTTGTCGAACAATTCGGCGCTGCTGTGCTGGCATGCGCCGACCACCGCGCCTGCTGCTTGCCCCAAAACGGCACGACAAATTGAATTTAGGCCGTAGAGACCGCCGGCCCAAAGAATCATCATGACGTCTGGCGCGATACGCTCGGGTGGCAGGACGGCTGAAAATGCAACTGTCGAAACGATAAATTTTGGAAAACCTAACGGCAAAATATCGGCAACATCTAATGCCAAATCTGTCGCCATTGACCCGCCGATTGCTAACATGCCGTCGATTTCACCGGCTTCATGCAGTCGCTTAGCGAGTTTCGTCGCGCCTTCAGCGTGCTTGACCATTGCGTGATTCTCGTCACCGAGATCAATAATTTGCTGGTTTGTCATACCAACTGCCGCCGCAACGGCGTGTTTGGAATGGCATGGCGTAAAGGGTGGGTCGCCGAGTACACCGACGTCCATCATCTGCGCTTCGCCACCGCAATTTTCAATACACGACTGCAAATACAACATTTCATCGGACTTGGTATCGGCGGTACCAATCACCAAGATGCGTTTGGGATTGTGGCTCACCGGCGGTCCCCCGTGGATGTGATCGCAACATCTATAGTCGATAAAATTGTCGCTATGTGGTTGCCGTCCACAATGAGCGATGGCGACAAAATGATGTTATTGCCGGATACTCGTATCATGACGCCGGCATCGTAAGCGGCGTTAAAAATCGCATCGACTCGTTGTTTGTCCAAAGGCGTTTTAGCCTTGCGATCAGCTACCAATTCCAGGCAAATCATGAGTCCCTTGCCGCGAACGTCGCCTATGATGTCATGCTCGGACATGAGCTGTCGGCAACCCCGCATGAGCGTTTCTCCCTGAACCGCAGCGTTATCGGCGACGTTCAGACGCATCGTTTCTTCTATGCTTGCGATCGCCGCCGCTGCGCCTACTGGATGTGCTGAATATGTGTAGCCGTGACCGATGGAGCCAAACGCATCTTTGTTATTTTCAAATGCGTCCGCGACGATGGCCGATATCATTGTTGCGCCTAGTGGAAAGTATCCATTGGTGATCCCCTTGGCGACGCACATCATATCGGGCTTAACACCCCATAGACGTGAGCCCGTCCAGGCACCGGTACGGCCAAAAGCTGTGATCACCTCATCTGCAATAAGGAGTACGCCATAACGGTCACAAATGTCGCGAACCATCGGCATAAACGTTTCGTGGGGCGGAATGACGCCGCCGGCACCGAGCACCGGTTCCATGATAAATGCCGCTACAGTGTCTGCACTTTGAAACTTTATTTCGGCCTCCAACATCGCTGCGCACTGTTCGGAGAGGCGTTGCGGATCGGATTCGTCAAACGGATTACGATATGTCCATGGCGCCGGAATATGGAAGCATCCGGGAAGCAATGGTTCATAGTTGCGCCGAAACTTGGCATTGCCGTTAACCGAGGCGCCGCCAAAATGCGTGCCGTGATAACCCTGCCGTAAACTTATGAATTTCGTTCGATCGTGCTGACCGCGTACTCGGTGATATTGGCGCGCAAGTCGTAACGCAGTTTCAACCGCGTCCGAGCCACCCGAACACAAAAACGAACGGACTAGATCATCCGGTTCGAACCATTCCTTAAGAACGACCGATAGTTCCACTGCCGATGCGGTTGAGGTTCCACGAAACGATGAGTAGTAGGGCATCTTGTTCAATTGATCGCGGATCGCATCCTTGATTTTCTGATTCGAGTAACCCAAATTGACATTCCAAAGGCCGCCGACTGCGTCGAGGACACGGTGCCCGTTAACGTCTGTTACATGTACGCCCTCCGCGCTGGCTATCACCTTAGGTGGCTTGCTCAACATTTCTGCCGGGTGCGCCATTGGGTGCCACATATGTTTCGCGTTGTTTTCAGCGTAAAAATCGGCGTTTTTCATGTCATTTCCTGTCTATTGATTCAGTAGCGTGAGTGCGTTCGCGAATCCTTCGCGTGGCTTTCTGACGTCGAATGCAACGGCAATCATGCCGTACTCAGTTGCACCTTTTACATTTGGAATTTGGTCGTCAACAAAAACACAGTCACCCGCAGTCATAGCCAGTTGCATGCAACATTCTGCGTACGCTCTTCGGTCGGGCTTGAGTATTTTTGTATATGTGGCATCGACGATCGTATCGATGTCATTCATAAACGATAGCTGTTGGCGAAACTGCGGACCGTAAAAAAGATCCAATTCATTGGAGAGAATCGCCAACTTGTGTCCGTCGGCTTTCGCTTGCTCGATTGCGGCCAGCGCTTCCGGACGTATTACTGCAGCGGGGTCTGCACCGCGGGCAGCGCGCACAAATTCAGACATTTGTTGCCAATCTGCGCCGATGAGTTCCGACACTTGGCTTGTTCTCAACGCGTAGTAGTCTCGTTCGGAAATATCGCCGTTTAGCATCTGTTGCCATAACGCGTCGGAATTGGGGTCAAAAGGACCTCTCCAAGTAAGGGTGCCACGTGAAAGTCCCAACGCATCTTCCGTCGCATCATGTGTTTCAAATAATGTTCGCGTGACAACGCCGCCGAAGTCCAAAACGAGTGCGCGTTGCATTACGCAATCCTCTTTTCAGGGTATTGACCGCCCACTTGGCTCGTTATCTCCGCCGCAGCTGTAATGACGCTAACGCGAATATTTTCTTCTAGGCTGGCGGTAAACCGAGAAATCGGTGTTGCTACCGCGATTGCCCCCAGTGGTTGGCATGATGGGTTGAATATTGGTGAGGCGATACTGCATACGTCCGCTTCGTAGAAGCCGCGATTAACCACAAATCCGTTTGACCTGCCGTATTTCAAAAGGGCGGAAATTTCGGCGTCGTCTGTCGGTGTGTGCGGCGTAAATTTGCTGCTGAAGTTAGCCGCGATAGCATTTCGGGCAGCTTGGTCAAAATAGCTAAGAATACTTAGCCCTGTCGCCGTCGCATGCATCGGTAGGGACTCGCCCAAAGCCATGCTGACCCGATTCGACTTGCTGCACTCACTGACCGCGACCGTAGATACTGTGCCACCCGCGAGTAATGCGAAGTGTGCCGTTTCGCCGGTGTCGTCAGTCAACTGCTTGAGTATCGGTTGTACAATCGCATCCAAGGGTACGGATGCCTCCCGCAGTTTGGCTAGTCGCAGGACGCCAGGGCCGATGCGGTACCGACGGCTTTTTATGTCCTGCTCGATAAATCCATGTTTGGCAAGTGACAGAAGAAGCCGTCGCGCCGTCGCTTTGTCGAATTTCGACTGTCGCGCGATATCGCTGAGCCCGAGCTGTACCTGCCAAGTTGTAAAAAGGCTAAGTAATTCAAAGGCTTTATCGACAGTTTGCATAGTACTAGGGTATCCATGAAAAGATAGTTGTCATTAAATGAAACGTCGGTGATAATAATGAAACAATTACGGCATTTCAACAGATACAGGTAATTCCCTTGATTGATCGACAGCGCATCGAAACTCTGGCAAAGCAGGTTGTTCTCCCCCAAAAACATTTGATCAACGGCAAGCACGTCGGGGCAACCGACGGCGGCACATTGGATGTCATTAACCCCGGAAACGGCCAAAAACTGACGACCATTGCCGATGGTACGGCAGCAGACGTCAATGCTGCGGTAGTTGCCGCAAAAAGCGCGTTCGAGCGCGGCGTTTGGTCTCGCATGCCGCCAGCTCAAAGAAAAAAGATATTGCTGAGCTTTTCCGACTTAGTCATGGCACATCAATACGAATTGGCCGTACTCGGTGTCCGTGACAATGGTACAGAGATTGCGATGGCCTTGAAGGCTGAGCCCGCAAGCGCCGCGTCGACTATTCGTTTTTATGCTGAAGCGATCGACAAAGTATCTGGTGAGGTGGCGCCAAGCGCCGAGGGAAGTCTTGGTCTGGTTTTGCGTCAGCCGGTGGGTGTTGTTGGTGTCATAGTGCCTTGGAATTTTCCGCTCATGATCGCTGCCTGGAAGATCGCGCCCGCACTTGCGGTCGGTAATTCAATCGTACTGAAACCTGCAGAATCGGCGTCGTTGTCATTGATACGCCTTGCTGAACTCGCTTTGGAGGCCGGCTTGCCGGAGGGCGTTTTGAACGTAGTAACTGGCCAAGGAAGCGTTACGGGTGAGGCAATGGGCCTGCATCCGGACATTGACGTCGTCGCATTTACCGGGTCCGGTGTCGTTGGACGAAAGTTACTGGAGTATTCGGCAGCGTCAAATCTAAAACATATCTACCTCGAACTTGGTGGCAAGTCACCGCATATCGTATTTGCTGACACTGAGAATCTTGATCGCGCTGCCAAGGCAGCAGCCAATGGAATATTCAGAAACTCCGGCCAAGTTTGTATTGCCGGATCGAGGCTGCTGGTTGAAGAGGGTGTGCGCGAGGAACTTGTCGAGAAAATAAAGACTCACGCGGAAAACTACAAGGTTGGCGATCCGTTAGATGTGGATACGGACATCGGCGCTATCAATAGCGAACAGCAATTACAGAAAAACTTGAGCTTTGTGCGGACGGCATTGGACGAGGGCGCAAACCGTGTCACTGGTGGCGCTCGAATTAACGAAGACAGCGGCGGCTATTACATGGCACCCACTATTTTTGACAATGTTGCTGAGGATTCCCGTATTGCTCAAGAGGAAGTGTTTGGACCGATGCTCAGCGTCATGTCTTTTAGCGATGAGACACAAGCAGTGCAACTTGCGAACTCTACAAACTATGGTTTGGCGGCCGGAGTCTGGACCAGCAATTTGAGCAGAGCACATAGAATGATTCAAAAGGTTCAATCCGGTGTCGTGCACGTCAATTGCTACGGCGGAGCGGATATAACAATGCCAATGGGTGGATTGAAGCAGTCCGGAAACGGTTACGACAAATCGCTGCATGCGCTCGACAAATATACGGCGTTAAAGTCGGCTTGGATTTCCCTCGAGAATTAGCACGCAAGCACTGCAGACGTGGTTAGTTCAACTTGCTTGTCCAGCCAGCGACGGTTTGTACAATTAATACATCCCTGCGGGCCTTACGATCTGTGCCGATTAGCAATGTAATCGCTTAGTCAGCTAGCGGATAGTTTTTGTAGTGTGTGCCGGATTCCCCGACAACACCAACGCGAATTCCATATCGGCCGGAAGTAAGCCAACGATACATCTGCCGTATTTGTGGTTCTATAGACGGAAATGCGATGTCGCCCCACGGCAATGTCGCGTCATCGAACCAGGCCGATTCGGGGGCTTCTTCGGTAGCACTGGTCTCAACAGGCGCGTCGAGGTGGCAACGAAATACGAGATGCGTTTGTGCCATGTGCAATATCGAACTTACACTGACCAGTATCATCTCGTCGGCAGCGACCGC
This sequence comes from Woeseia sp., assembly GCA_021773015.1. Classification (GTDB taxonomy): domain Bacteria; phylum Pseudomonadota; class Gammaproteobacteria; order Steroidobacterales; family Woeseiaceae; genus OFTM247. The sequence goes on along the minus strand of JAJFKW010000004.1, from coordinate 246,532 downwards.
TATGCCGGTTTCCTCGAATAGTTCACGGCTGGAAGCTTCTTCTGGCGTCTCGTCATTTTCCATGAAGCCACCGGGCATGGCCCAACGTCCTTGCGCAGGTGCAATACCACGTTTTATCCACAGTATTTCAGTACCTGCGCAAACGTAGGTTGCAACCAGAATCGTCGGGTTTTGGTAGTGGGTGATGCCGCAACTAACGCATACGAATCGTAACTTTTCATCCCCTCCGACTTGCTGCAGCGTAACTTTAGCACCACATTCGGAACAGTGTTTCATTGCATTACCGAGGAGCGAAAAAGAAATCTATTTTAGGAGCAAATCGACTCGATCCATCATCTCATCTTTGTCGTAAAGGTCGAAATATATCGAAGCCATGACATTTTGTGGACCGAAGAAAAATCGCTCATAAAGCGCCTGGCGATTTCCAAAGCCAGAAACTGCGACGTCGTGCGCCAAGCGAAATAGTGCAATGCGGTCTTTGCTGGCCAAATTAACCGTTTGGAAATACTGGCCGATGTCGTCGGCAATATCGCTCGTGATATCCGCTTCAGACGGTGTTGCCATCAATGAACTGGAACCGATAAGTTGTACCAACTCAACTAACCGCGGATACATTTTCGGAAAGAGGTTTCGGGACGTATCCAATGGGCGTCGTGCTGGCACAAATATGCCACGTGAATCGGCTTCCGCGTGTGCCTCGGCGCTGAAACGCAATGCTCTAACCGTCTCTGTTGCCCACATTGCTTCTGCAATCTGTCCTTTGACGTTCATATCCTTATCTTTGCCGGTAGCCTTTGCCATCGCACACAGGAGTCCGACCATGAATTCCGCCTTTGCAAGCTTACCGCACGCCACCTGATGCATCATGTGAACAACGGCATTGGTATCTGCAAACGCTTTGTTGCACAGCAGAGGTTCGCGATACATAAATACGCGTTCCCACGGTACCAGGACGTTCTTAAAAGTTACCACTGCGTCCATTTCTTCAAATCGCGACGATAGTGGTGCATCAAAATGGGATTTCTCATGATCGTAGCTGTCGCGGCAAATTAGCCGTAACCCCGGAGTGTTGATAGGAATGGCGAATGCAAACGCGAAAGGCAGATTTTCTTCAGATGCCTTTAGCAATGTCGACGGGAAAACCTCAATTTCGTCCGCGTGTGGCCCGAGCGTCGCTAACAATCGGGCACCGTTGACAACGATACCGGCGTCGGTTTCCTTGACGACCTGTAATGCAACTTTGTCGCTGTACTTACCCTCTTTGGCCTGTTCGTGGCTATACGTCGGGTTAACCAGTGTATGTGTCAATACCTTGTCGTTGTTGCGCACATACTGATAATAATTTCGCATATTTTCGGCGAATTCCGGTTTGCCTTGAGCAAGAAAGTCAGCAGCCGAACCAAACGCCATGACAGACGCATTCTTGTAGTCGGGGGTACGGCCGAACATGCCGTTTGACCAGGTTGCCCATTGGTAAAATGCCGCACCGCGTTTCTCTATATCAGCTTTCGATTTTGGTACCAGAAACGATGTTGCGTATCGTGTCCCGTCTTCCTCGTAGGTGATGACATCTTGCAGCGTTGCATCGAACTGTTTATCGAGAAAACCGGCAAGCGTTCTTGCGCCGCGCGACAATCCCGGGTGGCTCGTAACGTCGTCGACTTTTTCGCCGCGGAGCCAAACATCACGGTCATCGCGTAGTCCGGCCAAATATTGTTCGCCGTTACGAATGCCGTTTCCGGAAAGCTCGTTATTCATAATTGTCACCTATATGTCTGTTGTATTCTTTTGGTTAGTATTCGATTCTGCCGGCTGACAAGTTGCGATCACCTGATCAAATCCCGCCATCAATTGTTCCCATACCTCAGTATCGATTGAGGCCTGTAATTCGGCATAAACGCGAACGACTCGCGGACGAACCCGACTCTCCAGTTCGTTGCCTTTTTTTGTCGCATGGACAAAAACCTTGCGTCTGTCAGTTTCTGAGCGCCTGCGCTCCACCAGGGCACTTTGCGACAGGCGGTCAATTACACCGACCAAACTGGGTGCTGGAATGAGGGTGATCGAGGCCAATTCATGGAATGAGACGTTTTCGGCCTCCCAAAGGACTCTGAGGACGCGCCATTGCTGTTCGGTCAGACCGAATTCATTGAATATCTTACGGAATCTCGGCATAACGGCATCTAGAGTGCTGTAGAGCATCATTGGAAGCGAACGACTGAACATCTGCATTGCCATTTGACACGGCCGATTATTTAATTAATATGTGAATAATTAACATATTAATTAAATAATCGGCCGTGTCAAGCTGCCGCTAGCACAGGGAATATTTTGCGTGGATACTGTTGGCTTTCGCCAGTGTTTGGGAATGTTCGCGACCGGTGTGACGGTCGTAACGTGTACAGACGAAGCAGGTCAGGCTTGCGGTGTTACGGCGAATAGCTTTAGCTCAGTGTCTCTCGAACCGCCACTGGTGTTGTGGAATATCGCCAAGGTTACGCGGTCTCTGTCGGCCTATTTGGGGGCGGAACATTTCGCCATTAACGTCTTATCCGCTGAGCAGAAAGACATATCGAAGCATTTTGCAAAATCGGAAACAAATATTTTCGCTGACGTTGAACATCGAGTGAACGACGATAAGGTGCCGCTGATTCCCAATGCGTTAGCACATTTGGAATGTAGAACGGATCAGGTTCACGACTGTGGCGATCACCATATCATCGTTGGAGAGGTAATCAGCTATCGCAAAACGGATGGCGCACCGTTACTATTTTTTGGCGGCGGCTACCAGAATATTGCCTAGGACTTTTCGTTGACCGCTAACGGCCTTACTGCTGCGTAAAACTCCGCGAGCAACGAGTAAAGGGCTTCAAGCTTGGCGAGTCCAAACTCCTGTTCAATTTGTATGTACAGAGCTTCTGAATCAGGTCCAACTTTCTCGAATATTGAGCGACCTTTTTTGGTCAGAGCGAATACAGATCGCCGCTGATCTTGCGAATCTGAGGCGCGGGCGACGATCTGCAGCTTTTCAAGGTACTGTAAAATACGAGTTAGGCTTGGTGCCAGCAGAAAACTACGTTTCGCCAGTTCGCTAGCATCGATATTGTCAAACGCTGCGAGCGCGCGAATCACCCGCCACTGTTGTTCAGTCAGGCCATGGCTTCTTAGCATCGGGCGAAAACGCGACATTGCCGCTTCCCGCGCCTTCAGCAATTCCATTGGCAAAGAATGTTGAAAATCTCTTATCGGCTCTTCTTTTGCAGCCGCTTTTTGTTCGATTGGCACGCGTCAACCCCTTATGTCGACTCCGATTCTATCCGATTTTGCAGTACACCAATACCGGGCACTTCAACATCAACTTGATCGCCTTCTCTGAGGTATTTCGGAGGATCGAAACGCGCGCCAGCGCCGTTTGGTGTGCCGGTCGCAATAATGTCACCAGGTTTCAGCCGGTAGAACGTTGATAAGTAACTTAGCAAGTAGCGAAACGGAAACATCAAATTCGAAGTGACGTCGTTCTGCCGCTCCTCACCGTTCACCCGGGTAATGACTTGCAATTCCGACATTGGATTCAACTCATCTGAGGTGACCATCCATGGACCGAGACTCCCTGACGCCTCGAAGTTCTTCCCCTGAGTTACGTTAAACTTTGCGTGGCGCAAGTAATCGCGAATTGAGCCTTCGTTCATTATCGTAAGACCGGCAACGTATTGGTGTGACTCCGCCTCGCTGATTCGTCTACCTTCCTTGCCGACAACGATGACAATTTCGCCTTCGTAATCTAGCTGGTCCGATTCCGGTGGGTCCTTTATGGAGCGATTATGGCCAACCAGAGACTCGCGAGTACGCATGAATACGCTGGGGTACGTTGGCGCTTGCGAGCCATCTTTGTACTCGGCATTTCGATCTGCATAGTTGACGCCGATGCAAATGATCTTCTCTGGATTTGGAATTGTCGGTTCATATTCAATGTCACCGATGGCGTAGTCTGATGCGTGTTTCTCGACCGACTCAGCCAGCCTACCTAATGCTTCGCGACGCAACGCCTCGCGGATATCCGGAATATCTGGGTGATGACGGCCCAGATCGACGACGCCCTCATCCTTGATCGCGCCGTAACTGCGACGTCCGTGGCGGGAAAAGCTCAGTAGTTTCATGCTGCGGCGTCCTCCAATAGACCCGCTCGTTCTAATACGCCGTCCAATCTTCGTTCGAGTTCAGGCGTTGCGGACAACATCGGAAGCCGGTGCTCATTAGTCGGCATTATGCCGAGCTTTTTCATCATATATTTGATTGGAATGGGGTTTGTATCGAAAAACACAGATTGATTTATTTCGAGTAATCTCTGATGCAATGAACGGCCAGTCGGAAGATCGCTATTCCAGACGGCTTCGCACATCTCAACCAATACATTTGGGCGCAAATTGCCGACGGCGTTCATCAGGCCACATGCGCCGATTGTCATCATCGGAAAAGACAACTCTTCGAGACCGACAAATATCTTGAAGTCGTCGCCAAGATGCTCAAGGCATTCAGTTGCGAATCCCAAATCGTTTACCGCATGTTTCATACCAACAAAATGGGGAGATTTTTCGCGTATTTCTTGCATGGAGTCTAGGGTCACATTGATCGCCGTACGCCCTGGAATGTGATAAATCATCCAAGGAGTTTCGTGTTGTTCGGCGATCCGCAAGTAGAATTGGACCAATCCACGTTGTGGCGGCCGAATGTAATAGGGCGTAACGATGAGTAATGCCGCTACGCCCGCGGCGACAGCATGTGCAGTTAGTTTTTCTGTTTCTGCAAGGGATTGCGAGCCGGTTGCGGCCACAACGGGTATTTTGCTATTCGTAACTTCGACTGCGATATCGACCAACCGATTTCGCTCTGCGATGGTTAATGTCGACGGTTCCGCGGTAGTACCATTGACGAGAACGCCATGGGAGCCGTTGTTCACCTGGAATTCGACCAATTCGGCGTAGGCATCGTAGTCGACAGCGTCGCCTCTGATCGGTGTCACGATTGGCGGAATGGATCCCCTGATTTTATCTAGATCAGACATTGTGTTGTTCCCGATTGCACGTTACTTGACCTGACGTCGACTTGAAGTATACTTAACATGTTAAATTAATTCAATCCGACCAGTCAGTGCTGACAAGAGAGCTCTGTTGCCACATCAAATCATTGAATATTCAGCGAATCTCGAGTCGAAACTCGACATACAGCAGCTCGTCGATTCGGTGCATGCCATTGCGACCGAAATCGAGATATTTCCGCTCGGCGGTCTTAGAACGCGCGCTGCTCGCAGGGAGATTTTCAAGATCGCAGATGGCCATCAGGATAATGCATTCGTGCATTTGACGTGGAAGCTTGGCAGTGGGCGCAGTGAAGAAGTCCGCAGTAGCGCCGGAAAATTCATGTTCGAACAATTGTGTAACGTGTTAGAACCGGTCTACTCGGAGTCACCCTTGGCGATTTCTTTCGAAATACAGGAAATTCACCCTGTACTGACCTACAAGAAAAATAACTTACGCGAATTCATAGCGCGTAGAAAATAGTCTTTAACGCTTAGCTCGTAACAAGGATTCGAAATGTCTAGTGACCTAGATAAAAATCAGGCCGAGGTATCCGGGATATTGGCAAAGGTTCAACGAGAACCGTTGCCGCATTTTATTGATGGCAGTCGCGATAATGGCCGAACGGGCAGAGTATTCGAAAATCACACACCGATCGATAATTCTGTCATCGGCGAGGTTGCAGAGGGCGGTGAGGAAGATATTGACGCGGCATGCCGCGCAGCAAACGATGCGTTTAAGTTGTGGCGAGAGACGTCAGGAAATGAACGCAAGGTAATATTGCACAAAGTTGCCGACGCAATTGAAGATAACGCCCGAGAAATTGCATTAGTGGAAAGCTACGATTCCGGGCAAGCGCTGCGCTTTATGAGCAAGGCCGCGATACGTGGTGCAGCGAACTTCCGATTTTTTGCCGATATGGCCCCTAGCGCCTACGACGGTCAGTCGTTACCTGCAGATCAGCATCTCAATTACTCTTTGCGTCAGCCGATTGGACCCGTGGGTGTTATTACACCGTGGAATACTCCGTTCATGCTCTCGACCTGGAAAATCGCGCCTGCATTGGCCGCTGGCTGCACGGTCGTTCAGAAACCTGCCGAGTGGTCGCCATTGAGCGCAATGATGCTAGCTGAAATTGCACACGATGCAGGATTGCCGAAGGGCGTTTTGAACTGCGTGCAGGGCTACGGAGAAACTGCGGGAAAGGCGCTAACTGAACATCCATTGATCAAAGCAGTTGCGTTTGTTGGTGAATCGACGACGGGCAGTCACATAATGCGCCAAGGTGCGGACACCCTAAAACGGGTGCACTTCGAATTGGGTGGTAAGAACCCGGTGATTGTTTTCGACGACGCCGATCTGGAACGTGCGCTCGATGCTGTTGTGTTCATGATATACAGCCTCAATGGTGAGCGTTGCACGTCTTCCAGTCGCCTACTAATACAGGAATCGATTCGAGAAGAGTTCATTGACCGCCTGGCACAGAGAGTTGGCAATCTGGAAGTTGGCCATCCGCTCGACCCAAATACCGAAATTGGACCGCTTATTCATGATCGGCATTTTAAAAAAGTGTGCAGCTATTTCACAAAGGCGAAAGAGGACGGCGCCACAATTGCCGCAGGTGGCGAAGCCGTCGAAGGTCCAGGAAATTATGTACAGCCAACGCTGCTTAGCAATGCCACCAATGATATGCGTATTGCGCGGGAAGAAATTTTTGGGCCGGTGCTAACGGCGATTTCATTTTCGAACGAAGTCGATGCGTTGTCGATTGCGAATGATAGCGACTACGGCCTCGCAGCCTATTTGTGGACTAAAGATGTAGGTAGAAGCCACAGGTTCGCCAAGCAACTTGACGCCGGTATGATTTGGGTGAACTCAGAAAATAACAGGCATTTGCCGGCACCATTTGGTGGCATGAAAGCAAGTGGCATCGGCCGCGATGGTGGTGACTATAGTTTTGAGTTTTATATGGAAACCAAGAATGTGTGCATAGCACTAGATACCCACAAGGTGCCCCAATTGGGTGTTCGATGAGCCTATATCAGCTGCAAAAGTTTTTGTACGAACTCAACCGCGATAGCGGCGTCCAGCGGCGGTATCAGGCCGATTTAGAAGAATTACTCGAAGAATACGACTTGTCCGACGAGGAAGCCGGCGCACTGCGCGACGGCGACGTAGGCCTGCTCTACGTATTGGGCGTCAACGGCCAAATTCTGATGCACTATGCGGCATTCCTCGGTATTGAGTGGTTCGACTATTTACAGATGATGCGCACAGGTATTGAAAAACACGGTGCGGTACGCGACGGAATCTATGCGATGACTGGCGGCGGCGAGAGCTTTACCGCTGAGGAGACAAATCGTTGAGCCTCGTCTACGCTGGAGTTTGTAGTCACGCCCCCGGGATTACAGGCCGCGCCAATCTCGTAGAGAATACGGCTTTGCGGGATGAGTTCTACGAGCACCTGGAGGCAATGCGCACAGACATTGCTGATGCCGGAGCCGAGGCGTTGGTTGTTATTGCAGCGGAACACTTCGCAAATTTTTTCATGAACAATATGCCGGCATACTGCATCGGTATGAGCGACAAATATTACGGACCGATCGAGGATCCGCAATGGCTCGGAATTGAAAAACGCGACATACCTGGGAACGCGGATCTTTCCCGTCGATTGACAATCGAAGTAATGAATACTATTGACGTTGCCTATGCGGAGGAGTGGAAGTTCGACCATGGGATTATGGTGCCGCTCAATTTCTTGACGCCGAACTACGACATGCCGATAGTCCCGGTCAATATCAATTGCCAAGGGCCGCCGCTGACGCCATTACCGAGAGCGTGGAAATTCGGTGAAGCGTTGCGCCGAGCTTGTGACAGTGTCGATGAAAAAATTGCGCTCGTTGCAACCGGTGGCATATCACACTGGCCTGCAACGCCGGATTCCGGGAAAATAAACGAGCCGTGGGATCGCGATTTTCTTGATCGACTGATGCGACACGATAAAGCTGCGTTGTTGGATTACGACGACGTACAGACCTATGCGGACGCGGGGCAGGGTGGCTTCGAAATTCGTACATTCATCGCTGCCGCAGCTGCCGCGGGCGTACCGGGTACGCTTCAATTCTATACCGCTGAATTGCCAATATTTGCCGTCGGCTGCACCGTCGCCAAATTTGATCTTTGACGCTATTTATAGTCCGTTCGCGAATACAGCAGGGGAGAAACCAATGCCACACATGAACCCGCTTCCGCCGGAGTCGTTGCCAGATGACATCCAAAAACAATTTGAGCACTATCGGGAGACTCGCGGATTTACGCCCAACAGTATTCAAACAATGGCGCGCCGACCGAACATCGTTCGTGCATTTATGGCGTTAAACAAAGCGGTTCTGTACGAAGGAACAGTATCGGAAGAACTAAAGATGCTAGTCAGCCTAATTGCGAGTCAAGTTTCAGGTTGCCGGTATTGCCAGGCGCATATGGCGAACCTCTCAAAAATCTACAATGCATCACAAGAAAAAATCGAGAAAGTATGGGAATTTGAATCCAATGACATTTTTTCCGATGCAGAGCGCGCCGCGCTGCGCTTAGCCTACAAAGGGGCCATCGCGCCGGCAGAAGCAACACAAGCCGACTTCGATGAGGCTGCAAAATATTTTGACGAAGGCCAGATCGTGGAAATCGTCGCGTCAGTCGCCCTATTTGGCTATCTCAACCGCTGGAACGATACGATGGCCACTGAGATCGAACAATTGCCGGCACAGGTAGCGCAATCGACAATTGGACGATCCAGCGGCTGGGAAGCCGGTAAACATCAGGGATAACGAGATATCGGTAATCGATGTGACGACTAATCCGAGGTCATGGCGCGGTGGCTCCTGTAGCGCGCCTCGCCGACTCTTGTAAACCATTTACCGAGTTTGATCTTGATCGTCGCACCATGTCGATCGAGAACGGAACCGACCGCAATAGAGCTCGCGCCGAAAATGGCTAAATCGATCCAACTGCTTGATAGGATGGCGTCTACAAAACTTTCGATGCCGAAGAAAATGCCAGCCGCCGCTGTCACGCATCCGGCGATAAGAACCGCACGTTCTCTGAGGCCAAATCCAAAAAATATCAGTATAAGCCCAGCCACGACGCAAAAGAGCGCGGCGAGTGTGGTGGTGTAAAACATGACATTGAGTATGAAACTAAAGCTCGTTAGGAGGACCACTGTGCCGCTGGAAATTTTCGCAAGGGCAATGCTGTCCGTACGTCTTACAACGTCCATTGCAAACAGTGCGAATACGCCACTAAATACTAGCGGCAGATAGGCTCGCGGTAACAGTAGTTCGAGCGCATCCGTTGCGGAGACCGCTGCTATCAGCGCGATGGGCAATGACAAAAACTCCAATGCCAATGCAACGCCTGCCTTGCGGCCGCGAAACAGCGAAATTTGTCGAAACGTCAAGAACACCGCGACCGATAACATTGCAATTAGCAAGCTGTCTACCTGATAGAAGTACAAACTTCGAAAGAGGATGATTCCTGCCGGTATAAATAGAGTGGTAAGCGCAAATTTCCCTTCCGCCGTGCTCAGCGCCGGGTCTTTGTGCATTAATTTTCCAGAAACGTACAGAGCATACAGCGTAGCGAACAGCGCTATGGCGCCGATAGATCCGGAGCTGCGGATGGGTAGCAGTAACAGGATATTTAGCAACAGAAAATGTACCGATAACGTAATGGCGGATTTTCTCGCCATAATCGCATTGCAGAACATCGTTATTGGCGTGAGCGCAACGATTGCACCAATCAGAATCAATGAGGTGCTCATGCCACTACCAATTTGCCAAGTCGCGTACTCTGGATAACTAGTGAGTGCACCGTCCCACTGCAGTACTGAATACAACAATGCGCTGAGAATCGTAAAGTTTGCCGGTATTGAAATTAGCGCCAGGCCAAAGAACAGTCGTGCGCCTTTGGTCTCTTTTAAGCCATGACTCAGTGCAAAACCCGCAAGTGTCAATAAGCCAGTCTGTGTAAGCAACATCAAGTAGCGGCGAATGTCATTACCGTCGTTCCAACCTTGCAACAAGAATACTGACATCGATGCTACCAACACGGCTGCGCCGAGCACCCTTAGTGCTTCTGACACATTCGAAAAATTCTGCATTGTTTGTCTAATCCGTTCCAGACCGCGAGCGGTCGGCTCAGGATCGTCGGCTAGATCGTTATGTCGATCAGCGTAGTTGTCATATTCAACATTCATTGTTATGCCTCGTCTCGCTCGTTCAGTAATTCAGCAAGTTCTGCGCGAAGTGCAACTTGATCTTCCTCAACAAGAAACGCAGATTCGAGTTGGTCCACTGGCGCAGCGCTTCCCGTCATTATTTCTGATTCGCCAAGATTGATTTCCCAACGGTCAAATGTATCTTCTACTTCACCGTAGGAAACGCCTTCGATGTTGTTGATTATGCGCGTTGCCTCCGCAACAGATTGACGGGACCGCATAAGGTTACGTTGGTGTGAAACCTCGCCAATTCGAGACTCGATTTTCTTCAAGTTATCGCTAATCTTATTTTCCAGTTTGCGATGTTCTTCAATCGACACAACCAACCCGGCAATTTGAGCGTCGCATTCCTTACGTCGACGGAGGCACTCGAGTGCCTTTGTTTCGTCGGTCTTAGCAACGTTCTTCGCACGCTCTGTCCACTGAACGACGGCCGACTGGAGTTGTTCGTGGCGACCCTTAAGGCTATTGCCGTCTTTCTGAACTCGAGCTAGTCGCACTCGTGACTTGGCAGCAGCTTGCTGCGTGTCTTTTAGTGCAGCATTGATAATTGCATCGTGGTTCTCAACTCTGCTGACAGCTTTGTCGACTGTGGATGTAATGCTTGTTGATATTCTCTTGAACAGGCTCATGACCGCTCCATAGCGAGATAAACGTAGAGCGAACAGTAGAAAGAAGGACCATTTTATGCAACTATAAAATGAGAAGTACAGAAAAGAGAACTAATGGTATAAAAAAACTGTACTAATGGAGCGCTCATGGCAACGTCAGTTAGCATTGTTAAATCAATTAAGCAGCAGCTGAAGCAACGCGGAATCACTTATAAAGCGCTGGCCCTCAAATTGGGACTATCGGAATCCGCCGTCAAGCACATGTTTGCGACCGGCAACTTATCGCTAAAGCGACTGGACGACTTGTGTGCCGTGCTCGAAATGGATATTGGCGAACTCGTCAACATTGCTGGGGTACATGAAGCGCGATTAGAGAAACTCTCGGCCGAACTGGAGCGCGAACTGGTTGCAGACATTCGGTTGCTGCTGTTTGTATATTGTTTGATAAATTATTGGACTTTCGACGAGATACTGGAGCGATACGAAATATCCTCGCAAGAGGGCTTCAAAATTCTTCGGCGCCTCGATCAATTGAAGATAATAGAGCTATACCCGGCCAACAGAGTTCGCCTGTTGATATCCAGCAATTTTCGATGGCGTAAGAATGGCGCCATCGAAAAATTCTTCCGCAGTCAGGTGCAAGCGGAATTTTTTGATGACGACTTTGGCGGCGATGGTGCACTGCGGGTCGTCAAAAATGGCATGTTGTCAAAAACCAGCCAGCATCAATTGGCAGATCGACTGCGATCGATTGGCGACCATTTTGATGATGCGGTAAATGACGAACGTAAAATTCCTGCGAATCAACGACAAGGAACGACAATGGTGTTAGCGATTCGCAACTGGTTTTTCGAAGGGTTTCGCCAACTTGAACGCTAGTTGTCATTGTCCGCAGTTGATCTTGCAGAAACTGTAAGATCAATTCGTGCCGCCAACGTCTGCTTATCCGAACAGCTGCCTGCCGGTATCGCTTCACGTAAACTTCCGCAATCGGCCAGAAGCGGACGTTCGCTATCGTCTGCTTGCCTTTATATTGGCCATCCGATCAGCTCGCCCTGATGGGATGTTTTCGCGGCTGTCCAATATTGACTTGAGTTCTTTGTAAGCGTCCTTCCATCGCGGGTCGGACTTAAAAAACAATCCCTTGCTCTCATCCCACTCGCCCTCTTCGGCGTCTGAAAATTCTGGACTCTCTTCCAACTTGCGGAGGGCTTTCAGACGGCCCAGCAATCGCTTGGTCGGCCAAGATGTTAGCTCATGTTGCGACACTAGAGGGAGTGTTCTTCTGTTCACGTTCATTTTCCCCCGATTGTCTGTTTTGCATCATTCGCAGTCGTATTCGATGCCTCGAATCGTAACATTTGAGTGACCGGATGTGGCGGTAGCCCGGTCACATGACTCGAACTTTGTCTGGCAACAATTGTACGGTCAAGTCTGATTTACCACAGTGGGTAACGATGCATTGACGTCATTCGTTCCATCCAAGCGCCATCATATATTGCTCGTAGGTCAACAAATTTGGGTATCGTTCGCGCAACCGCACGACATCGGCATCGTATCCGATATTGTTGAACCACCGTATCATGGCGGTAATTTCGAGACCGGCATCATCCTCTAAAGCCTGCCAGGTAATTTGCTGGTGATGCACGTCAAGGCCTGTTGTTCGTGACAACATGTCTGTGAACTCAGCAATCGATAGTTCGTCGCCCGCGATATCAATTGCTTTGCCGAGCCATTCCTGCGGATTGTCGAACGCTTCTCCTGCAAAAAATCCGATGTCGCTCGCGGCAATCCATTGGTGTGTCTTGCCAGAGTCTCGCGGGTCGTAGTAGGTGCCAGAAAGAATTTCCTTTCGCATGTATTGGACGTTGTCCATAAACTCTGCCGGCCGAATGATCGTAAATTCCAATTCGGAGTCCCGCAGAAGTAGCTCAATCTCATACTTGCTATCGAAATGTGGAACCCCGGAATTTCGATCTGCACCGCCAACGGATGAAAAGACGAAATGAGAAATGCCGGCGCTTTTGGCGGCGTTGATCAAGTTTGCACCGTGTGCAACCTCCGAGTCATAGCCATGCTCCCAAAAGTCGCTCATGGCAAATACACCATGCGCGCCGTTCATCGCTTCGCGTAGCGACTCGATATTATCAAAGTCACCCTGCACCATGGTTATGCCAAAGGCCGCAAGTGCTGCTGCGCGTTCAGAATCAGTATTTCGCGTAAGACCTCGAACGCGGTAGCCACGTGACACCAATTCTCTAGCCGCTGCACCGCCTTGGGTACCTGTTGCGCCGGTAACGAGAATAATTCTCGCATCTGGGTGGGTGTCCACGGAATCTGAACATGCAGCTAATAGAATAATACCTGTAAGGCATATTGCTTTAATTAATCTAAAAATCACATCACTCGCCCTTTGTCGATTGTCGCCTATGTAGGGATTTACGCTGCGGCATAGAATGACGCCAACGGGTCATTCGTTTTCGGCCTAGAACTATTCGTTATTAGAGTATCGTGCGATTTACCGCGCTCTGCAAATTCAGCTGCGTTATTATTCAACGCAGTTAGCGCATCTGCCGTGCTGACAGGTGTAATTCTAATGACAGACAGGTAGATCGAGAATCGACTGGCGTTCGGTCAAGATATTCCTACCGAATCGAAAATAATTCAAAAACCTCAGGAGGAAATGATGCTTGATTTTATCGACAGCAAATACAGCTTCGCAATTGGCAGGATAATGCTTGCAGCGATTTATTTCTTGGGCAGCTTCGCGCTGTTCCAAAGTGGATTACCGATAGAATACGCTGCATCAAAAGGCATTCCCTCGGCACTGGTGTACGCAGCGTATGTGCTGAAATTGGTTGGAGGACTCGCAGTCATCGTGGGATATCAAACACGGTTGGCCGCATTGAGTTTGATGGTCTTTACGGTTCTTACTGCCCTGATATTTCATGCGCCGTGGGCTGGTGGAAAGACAGTCATATTCATGAAAGAACTGTCAATGATTGGTGGCTTGCTAATACTGGCTGCAGCAGGCCCTGGCGCGCTAAGTGTGGATGGCGCGAAGAAGTAGCTGGATGTTCTACTGCGCTGAGTAATTTTTGTAAGGGCTAAGCAGTTCCAAGGGCCGGAATGGTGTCGGCGACCAGAATAATTCTGGTCGCCGTTGAACTCCAGATTCACGGGTTCGCGCGATAATGTTCCATCAAAATATGCGCTACTTCCGGTCGTGAGAATTCGGCTGGTGGCGCGATTCCCTCGCTTAGCAATTCGCGAACCTTGGTGCCAGAAAGAAATACGTAATCGTCAGGACTATGGTCAGGGGCCTCACGCATCATGACCACCTTGTTTAGTTTCTTCGACCATGCGGTATGGTCTGCAGCAAATATCTCGATTTCCAGTGCCCCGTCAGGTACCTCGTTTTCAAAAATTGCCTGCGCGTCAAAAGGACCATAGTAATCGCCGACGCCGGCATGATCGCGTCCAACAATCAGATGCGTTGCACCCATGTTCTGCCTGAAGATGGCATGTAACACCGCCTCCCTGGGTCCGGCGTAAAGCATGTCGAAGCCATATCCGTTGACCATTACGGAATTTTGCGGAAAATAGACATCCACCATCTTGCGAATACAGGCATCTCTTACGGATGCGGGTATGTCACCCGCCTTAAGTTTGCCAAGTAACATGTGAATCACACAGCCATCCGCATCGAGTCTTTCCATCGCCATTCGGCAAAGCTCCTCGTGTGCCAGGTGCATTGGGTTTCTCGTTTGAAATGCGACGACTTTCTCCCAGCCTATCGCGGCGATTTCTTCACGTATTTCGACGGCAGTCTTGAATGTGCCGTCAAAATCGTGCTCAAAGTAGCTCAGATTCAATACCTGAATAGGACCGGAAACGATCTTGTTACCGAGATTGGCAAATACGGCGACACCGGGGTGAGCGGTATCCTTAGTCCCGAACACCTGTTGCGTTATAGTATCGAGTTCTTCTGACGTCGCCGTTTCAATGTGCTCAACTTGCATAATAGCAATGACAGGATGACCTTCAACATTGGGATCGCGAAGCGCTATTCTTGCGGCACCTTCAATCTCGCTCACATCATCGGTCATATTGAGAATGGGCACTGGCCAAAATAGGCCATCAACGGTATGCATCTTCTCCGCGACGCTCAGTGCATCGGTTAGATTCATGAAGCCCGTCAGCGGTGTGAAGTAACCGCCGCCTAGCATAACGACATTGGCGGCCGCCGCCGAATTTAGTAATAGCGATGGCAACGTTTCCGCTTCGTGTTGCGCAGCCGAAAGTTCGTCGGTGCTGGTTATGAGCAGGGGATTTAGCGTTTCGGCGCCGTGTGGTTTGATCATGAATATTGTCCTTACAAAGAAGCTGAATTATTGTCTTGCGGGAGATCGGTCGCGCGAGTGAACTGCTCGGTCGTGATGACACCATGGTTTTCCAGATACTTGACGACGATGTCGACTTCCTGTTGTAACGTCATCTCGTCGGTTTTCAGGTGAATTTCTGCGTTTCGTGGTGCTTCGTATGGATCGTCGATTCCCGTAAAGTTCTTGATCTCGCCGGCGCGCGCTTTTTTGTACAGCCCCTTGGGGTCGCGTTTTTCTGCTTCTGCAAGAGAGCAATCAACGAACACTTCAACGAACGACAATCCAGCTTGCTCATGCAGACGCCGAACCTCATCTCGGTCAGCGCGGTAAGGACTGATGAAACTGGAAAGTGAGATGGTGCCCGCATCGCTGAATAGTTTCGCAACTTCGCCGATTCTGCGAATATTTTCTGTTCTGTCCGTTTCAGAAAAGCCAAGGTTTTTGTTAATGCCAAGCCTTACGTTATCGCCATCCAATCGATAACTTAGTTTTCCGTTCGCGTAGAGCGCGCGTTCTAACGCGACCGCAATGGTGCTCTTGCCACTACCTGATAGTCCAGTAAACCAGACGGTCGCGCCACGTTGACGTAGAATCATGAAACGATCTTCGCGGGATACTTCGCCATCGTGCCAAGTTACATTTGTTGCTTTTTGCTCTGCCATGTCCTATTCCTATTTGTGTTCTGAGTAGCCGAAACCATTTATCAGCAGGTCCGTACATTTTTCGATAATTTCGTATATATCTATATTGGGGTCACGAACGATCAGGTCGCCCCAGGCGTTACAAAGGCCAATTACGGCTTGTGCTGCGAAATGGCAGTCGACAGACGGCTTTAATATTGCAGCAGCCAAAGCGTCTTCAAATATCCGCTCTAGCGACTGTCGGTATCCACTGCCCAATTCCTTCAGTTTGGTTCGTTTTTCTTTGGGCAAATACAGTCGTTCATCGTTGTACACTTTTAGCGCTTCATTTCGCTCTCGATAGCTAGTGAGATGCGATGTCACAACGGCGACGAGTTTTGCTTCGAACGGTTGCGAACTGTTTGCGATAGCGTCCATTCTCTGCACATAATTTTGAATACCAAACAAACATACTTCGCCTAGCGCCTCTTCTTTGGATTTAAAATAGTAGTAGAGACTGCCCTGTTTGATACCAAGCTTTTCGGCGATGGCCTTGGTACTGGCACCATGAAAGCCCTTCGCTGCAAATACGCTGGCTGCGGCGCCAATCGCGGCTTGTCGCTGCTGGCTGTACTTATTGTCTTGTATGCTATTCATGCAACGGCGTCGGTTCTGCGAAACTGGATAGGAATTCTATAGATCTATAGAAAAAAGGCAAGTGCGAATTTTTTATATTATTAAAACAATAAGTTATGGAGACATAATTCAATATTACTATTGAATTATGTCAATGAGCGGGCGTTCCAGGGTCTGTGCTGCGGCGTCAGGTGAGTCGCCTTCAAGGTCGACCAGGCGGTTTGCATTTCGCATGGCAGACTGATCGATTCGGTTGATGAGGGCTCGTAATGTTACGGTCAAATTTGGAATGTTCTGCGCTGCCGGCGACAGCAAGATCAGCGCATCATACGGCGGAAATGCTTGGCGTGGGTCTTGTAGTATCACCAGTCCATACGCGTCCAGGCGCCCATCGGTCGTATAAGCCGAAATTACGTCTACTTGCTGGTCGCGGGCTGCGCCGTACATGAAGGTGCTATCCATCGTCTTAAGTGCGCTCGGCTTCAGTTGGTATGCGTCTCGTACTGCACGCCATTCCGCACGGCTAAAAAACTCCGGGTCACCCGCGAAAATCAGTTTTGGGGCGTGCTTGGCGAGGTCGTCAATGCTGTAAATGCCCAGTGACTGTGATTGCGTCCGAGGTATTGCCAGAGCATACGCATTTTCAAATCCCAGCCCGCCAGCGGAAAGCACATTGAAATCTCTCAACAGCCGGTTCTCGATTTCAATCTGCATGGGTCTGCGTGCTGGGAAATCTCCTCGCTTCATGATGCTCGACCAAATGGTCCCCGTGTATTCCACATATATGTGAACGGAATCATTTCTCAACGCGTCGAACAAGATCGTTGTGCCCATATTTTGAATGACCGAGACGTCAGCACCTTTCGATTCCAGATAACGCTTCAAAAAACTCGAAAGAATGTACTGCTCCGTAAAGCCTTTTGAACCGACCGTGATCTTCTTGCCTGCCAGCGGCAACGCGGATACTTTGTCATTGCTGGATTGCACGACTCCGGCTGAATTAGAAGCGCCAGCCAGTTCCTCACTTTGCAGAGAATCCGTGATCGCGGGCAACAATCCTAGCGCGAAGACCGCGACGAACAATGTAGAGGCGATTGTTAATCCACGCTTGTCGCGTTTTTTTGCACTACGTTCAATCGAGCCCAATATTTGATCCAGAATGATGGCGAGACCTGCAGCGAATACGCAGCCAAATAGAACAGCAGTTACGTTACGCGTTTGTAGGCCTGCAAAAATATAGTTGCCGAGACTCTGTGCGCCAACCGGCGTTGACAGCGTGGCCGTTCCAACAACCCAAACAGCAGATGTTCGAATGCCCGCAATTACTACAGGGAATGCAAGCGGAAGTTCCACCAAGCGCAATTTTTGACGGTGCGTCATTCCAACGGCCAACGCAGCCTCATGGTAGCGCGGATCAATACTTTGTAGGCCGACCACGGTATTTCTAATAATGGGAAGAATACTGTAGAGCGACAGCGCAATGAGTGCCGGCAGAAATCCTATAGTGCCGCCGAGAAGCGGTACCATTAGGGCGAGCAACGCGATACTTGGAATGGTCTGGATCATTCCTGCGGCACCGAGGACGATGCGGCTAATGCGTGGTGAGCGCGATGCTAATATGCCCAGCGGAACGCTTACCAGAATACCGATAGTCAAAGCGAGAATGGTAAGCAGCAAGTGCCCCGCCAAATATGCTGGCAGTAGCGCAAACTGTTCCTGAAATTCAGGGCTCATGACGGGTCCCTTGCAACATTAGCGTGTCCATCCGTGCGTTCTGCCGCTTGGGCGTGTCCAAAAGCTGCTCAACATATTCGTTGAAGGGGCGGCGCAGTAGCTGCTTCGGATTATCGTTCTGTACGATTTTTCCTTTGTGCATAATGATGATGCGATCCGCAAGCAACAGTGCTTCAGTCACATCGTGAGTTACCAGCAGAGATGTGAGTGCCAACTGATTATGAATAAGCCGAAAATCGTCGCGCAGGCTGTCGCGTGTCAAAGGGTCCAAGGCGCCAAACGGCTCATCCAGCAGCATTACTTTTGGCTTTGCGGCAAGCGCACGGGCAAAGCCGACACGCTGCTGCTGCCCGCCGGAAAGCTCATGGGGATACCGGCCGCGAAATTGTTCCGGCGATAGTTTCACCATATCAAGCAGCGCGTCGACTCGATTAGCTATGTTCTCCGGTGTCCAGCCAAGCAGGCGAGGAGTGATGGCGATGTTTTCGGCGATGCTCAAATGCGGAAAGAGACCGACGCCCTGAAACACATAACCTACTGACCGTCGCAACTCAACTGAGTCGATCGAGTCCGTCGCGACCCCGTCGAAGAAAATCCGACCGCTAGTAGGCTCGAATAGCCGGTTGATGAGCTTCAGTGTGGTGGTCTTGCCGCATCCAGACTCACCTAACAACACGACCAACTCCCCCGATTCGGCAACGAATGAGACGTCGTCGACAGCAGGCGGACCTGCGTCGTAGCGTTTGCTAATATTAGTAAAGGAAACCTTCACCTGAATCACTCCTGTTGAAGGTCGTCAGTCCAAACATCGTTGCGGGTACTCGGGTGAATGTTGAGAACACAAAAATTGACTATATCATTGTCGGCGCAGGTAGCTCAGGTTGTGTTCTTGCAAACCGTCTAAGCGAGGACACCGACAAAAACGTGTTGTTGATTGAAGCTGGCGGTAGTGATCGCAGCGTGTTTGTGCAGATGCCGAGCGCGCTGTCTTATCCTATGAACATGCCCCGATTCAATTGGGGGTTCGAGTCTCAACCGGAACCATACCTCGACAACAGACGCATTAACTGCCCGCGGGGAAAGGGACTCGGTGGCTCTTCGAGTATCAATGGAATGGTATACGTGCGTGGCCACGCAAAGGACTTCGATGCTTGGGAGGCGGCAGGCGCGGAAGGTTGGAATTATCAAAATTGCTTGCCGTATTTTCGTAAAGCCGAAACATGGATTGACGGTGCCAACGAATATCGTGGCGACGACGGTCCGCTCGCCGTATCCAACGGTAATGGTATGAAAAACCCGCTATATCGGGCATTCATTGGCGCCGGCGCCGCGGCGGGATATCCGACGACCGAAGACTACAACGGTTATCAACAAGAAGGGTTCGGCGCAATGCATATGACCGTGGCAAACGGTATGCGCGGGTCGACTGCGCGGCAATATCTAAAACCTGCCGCCAAGCGCAGCAATCTCACTGTACTGCAAGACTGTCTCGTAGTCGGATTGTCGATGGAGGGCCGTGTCGTCAGCGGCGTTGAAGTCGTCCGTGACGGGCAAAGCAGCACCATTATGGCGATGAAGGAGGTCATTCTTGCTGCCGGGGCGATCGGTTCACCCGCGTTGCTGCAAGCCTCAGGCATCGGGCCAGCACCGGCGCTGCAGAATGCGGGAATAAACATTCGACATGAACTGCCAGGTGTTGGCGAAAATATGCAAGACCACCTCGAAGCGGTAATTCAGTTTCGTTGCAAAAAGCCAATAACGCTGAATAACAAGTTGGGCTTGCTTGCCAAAGGCATGATTGGTGCAAGATGGCTTGCTTTTCGTTCGGGGTTGGGCGCGACAAATCATTTTGAGTCCTGTGCATTTGTGCGCTCGAAAGCGGGCGTAGAGTGGCCGGATATTCAGTATCATTTCGTGCCCGGCGCGATCAGCTACGACGGAAAGTCCGCATTTTCGGGGCATGGTTTTCAATTTCATGTTGGACCCAACAAACCTAAGAGTCGCGGCAGCCTGAGATTGAGTGGCAGGGACAAATTGCACGCGCCAGAAATTTTGTTCAATTATATGCAAGACGACTACGACATCGAGACGTTTAGAACGTGCGTCAAATTAACTCGTGAAATTGTTGAGCAAGCGCCATTTGCCGAATACGCTGACGCAGAGATTCAGCCTGGCGCCTCGGTCAGCAGCGACGATGAAATCGATGCGTGGATTCGAGCACACGCGGAGACCGCCTATCATGTTTCTTGCACTGCAAAAATGGGCCGCGAAGATGATCCGATGGCGGTTGTTGACTCTGCATGCAGAGTCCTCGGCATATCCGGTTTGCGTGTCATCGATTCATCTGTATTTCCGGAAATTACCAATGGCAACCTCAACGCGCCAACCATCATGTTGGCCGAGCGGGCGGCGGACATGATTCGTGGGCTACCGCTGTTAGATGCCGCAAATGTTCCGGTATTTGAGCATGCTGACTGGCGATCTACTCAACGTTAGTTGCTCGCGCGGTGTCACCGTACTGGATCGCCGCCCATTTCCAGATGCAATTCGTCACCCTCCCAAGGGTGCGCAAGAGCGACATCTTCGTTTAACGAAATGCCAAGGCCGGGTTCGCGCGGTGGAATGACAAAACCTTCGTCCCAGGTAATCGGAGAATCGAGAAGGTCGGCGTGAAACCCATCCCAACGTTCAATACTTTCGAGAATAAGGAAGTTCGGAGAACATGTCGCCAGTTGAATATTTGCGGCGCCAACAATGGGTCCGCAGTATAGATGCGGCGCGATTTGTACATGAGAGATTTCGGCCATACCCGCAATTTTTTTGGCTTCCAGCAATCCACCAACACGCCCCAAATTCAATTGTAGGATTGCGGCGGCCTGTGATTCGAGAATTCTAGCGAATTCGTATTTGGTGCATAGTCGCTCGCCTGTTGCGATAGGTATTGATGTTCGTTGTGCAACGCGCGCCATTTCGGCAGGGTTATCGGGTGGCACTGGTTCTTCCAGCCACAGAGGATCGTAGGGTTCCAGGCGTTCGGCGAGTCTGATCGCACCCGCCGCGGTAAATTGGCCATGTGTGCCAAATAGTAAATCTGCAGAATCTTCGACGGCTTCCCGAATCGTTGCCATAAAGTTTTCCGATCGCGCGAGTTCGTCCAACGTTGGCATGCCGCCATCATAGACTGTGTAGGGGCCGGCGGGGTCGAATTTAACCGCTGTAAATCCTTGTTCAATGTAGTCAAGTGCTCGTTGAGCTGCGGTATCGGGATTCACATAAACGTGATTGTCGTCGGGTACGCTTGGGTAAGCGTCGTCATCCTCAGGATAGAGGTAGGTATACGTTCGCAGACCTTCGTGAACCTGGCCACCGAGTAATTCAAAGACCGGTTTATTGCAGGATTTACCGATGATGTCCCAGCAAGCCATTTCGATTCCGGACAATACGCTGATGAGAGAAACGTCGGGCCGCAACGTATATCCAGCACCGTAAACACGACGCCATAATTTTTCTATGTGGAAGGGGTCGTGCCCAATTACAAATCGCTCCGCTGTATCGGCCAGCATATCCGCAACAGTTTGAGCAGAAAATGTTGCGCAATAGATTTCGCCGTAGCCGACGATACCGCTGTCAGTGGTTAGCTTTACGAATACAAAATACCGTCCGCCGTAAGATGGCGGCGGATTGCCGACAACAAATGTCTCGTAGTATTTGATCTTCATGGAAAGACGACGACGTTACGTAACGCCGTGCCCTGCCGGACGCCATCGATTGCCAAGTTAATATCATCCAAAGAAAACCGCCCCGAAATTAGCTCATCGAGCTTTAACTTGTCTTGTTGGTAGAGCGAAATCAAAAACGGAATATCGTTACGAATATCCGCCGAACCCATTTTCGAACCAACGATACTCTGGCCCAAAGAGGCGAGCGTGGACGGATCGTAATCGCATACCACATTGCTGGCAGGCATACCGACGATGACAACTTTGCCACTTTTCGCCAGCATTTCAAGGCTCTGGTCGATTGCGCGTTTTGCTCCGACTGTGACGAATACGTAGTCTGCGCCGCGTCCACCGGTAACTTCCTTGACTAAATCAATTGCATTCGATGCGCTCGCATCAATCTGATGAGTCGCGCCAAATTTTTCAGCGACTAGCAATTTCTCTGCAACCGTATCCAATGCAATGATCGGCGCCGCGCCAACATATACAGCGCCTTGAATAGCGTTTAGGCCAACGCCGCCGCAACCAATGATGACGGCACTGGCGCCTTTCGGTACTTGCGCCGTTTTCGTGACCGCGCCAAAACCGGTTAAGACACCGCAGGCGAGTAAACAGGCGGACTCGAACTCTATTTCATGCGGAATGCGGCAGACTTGGCTAGCATCGACCACAACTTCCTCCGAAAAAGCAGCAGTACGTAGTCCGTGTGTAAGTGGCAATTTGTTTTTGTCGAGAATTGGCGAGGTTTCGTCCAATGACGTCGAGGATTCACACATGATGCGGCTATTACTTGCGCAATAGTGGCAGGTTCCGCAAGAGCGCACTAAGGTTACAACGACATGGTCTCCGACGCTTATGTCCAAAACCCCGGAGCCGACGTTTTCTATGATGCCGGCTGCTTCATGACCGTAAACTGCGGGAAGATGATCGTCCCAACCGCCGTCGATAAACATGATGTCGCTATGGCAAATAGCACTTACCTTAAGACGCACCCGAACTTCGCCGGCATTCGGGTCGGCTAAGTGCACCTCTTCAATCGTTAACTCTTTTGCCACTTCGCGACAGATTGCTGCTTTCATTGGTGCACCGTACAGCGAATTCAAAGTTGTCCGGGAAGCAAGCATACCGTGTGAGGGCGACGCTCGATAGGCGTGCTGGGTTCTAAAGGTGTCGGAGTTAAGACATTGCTATTGCTGTTCCGGACATTGCGTGGACCGAAATGCCGCTTTTGGGTAACTTCGGTATCGTCTTTGGCGACACTGACTCATACGGGTATTGGTATGCAAAAAATTGGATTTATTGGCCTTGGAAATGTTGGTGCGAAACTTGCGGGTAGTGTGCTGCGCAACGGATTTGATCTTACGGTTCGCGATCTGGACAAAGATGCCGCAAAACAACTTATCGAACGTGGGGCGCGCTGGGCGAATTCCCCCGCGGAGTTGACCAGACAAGTAGATGTCGTCATTACTTGTTTGCCGAGTCCCAAAATCTGCGCCGAGGTGATGGAGCACGAGGGCGGAGTGATTAGTGCATTAAGCGCCGGCCAAGTTTGGGCAGAAATGAGTACGACCGACGCTGAGGAGGTCAAGCGGCTTGCAAAACTCGTTGAGAAATCGGGCGCTAGCGCGGTCGATTGCCCGGTGTCAGGTGGCTGTCACCGTGCGGCGACTGGCAACATTGCGATTCTTGCTGGCTGCGAAAGAGAGGTATTTGAGCGCATGTTGCCGATCCTGACAGCGATGGGCAGGCGAATATTGCACGCTGGCCCATTGGGTAGTGCATCGACATTGAAGGTGATGACGAATTATCTGGCAACCGCAAATCTTGTCACTTTATGCGAAGCCCTTGTTACATCGAAAATGGCAGGACTGGACCTAAATACAGTTTATGAGGCTATTCGAATTTCATCGGGAAACTCATTTGTCCACGAGACAGAGAGCCAAGTGATATTGAATGGCAGTCGCGATATTAATTTCACAATGGACCTGGTGTTGAAAGATGTTGGTCTATTTCAAGATATCGCCGATAGGGTGGGTGTACCGCTCGAAATATCTCCCAAACTCACAGAGATATTTGAAGACGGCCAACGTCGTTACGGCCCCAGAGAGTGGTCCCCCAACATAATTCGACGATTGGAAGAAGCCTGCGGTACTGAAGTTACCGCATCCGGATTTCCGGCCGAAATGACGGACGACGAACCGGAAGCACCAGGTTATGAAGTCGTACCGAAACGCTAATCTGAGGCTGCCGTTAATGTTTCATAGTTGGCAGGATTGATAAACATTAACTTAATGAGTAACTCGCCGGCTTTACGCTGTTCGATTGCGCTGACCAATATATTGAATTGGCCCTCGATATTGATGACGCCGGGAATATGAAATAGTATTGCACCCGTTTCTTCGCTCGTCAGTATGTTTAATTTTTCTTCGCCTGCAAGCTTGTCAACCGCTTGTTGCAGGTGCGACGCAAGCGCATCCCTAAACGCACTGTAGTTGAGTTTGCCAACGAATTCGCTGCTGTCCAGCGCGAGCGTGCCAACGACACTGCCCCGAGTGGAAGAGGATATCTCCAGTAACGGCAACGTCTTGCCAGCATTTAGATGATTGAAAACCTGCTTCGACTCCGTCTTGCTACTTGCGAATATTGCTTGGTGCAAATGTTCGGCGACTGCCGCGAGAATTTTGTCAGGTCCAATATTGAGTTCGTTAGTTGCCATGCGTTTTCCGCGATCCGAATTTGAAGTCCTTACGCCGCAAAGATAGCACCCCATCGACTGACGACCAACAGTGTTTTCGTCGCCGCCAGCGTGACGAGCGGGTTGGCAAATGATCTGACGGCGGCACGTGTATAGCTAGCGTCTTAATCTGCGATGTCGCAATATGCATTAGGTCTGTCGCGCCAAGGCAGCTAATTTTCCGGGTGATGTAATACGTTGCAGGTCGAAATAACTGCGTTAGTACCGTACCTGCGCATTGAGCAGTCGCCCCCGTACGATTGTTCAGGCTTGCCGGTGACCGCAAGGTCTGAGGTAACAGGGAAGGTGAGACAGGCCGAACCGAAAGGTTTGGCCTTTTTCGTGGCCACGTGACCGCATAGTTACGCAGCCGCCATCCGCAGCAGTGCGTCAACCGCGATAACGCCTTTTCCGGCAGGTCGGATCAGGAGCGGGTTGATATCCAATTCGAGTAATCGTTCTTGGTGATTCAGTGCAAATTTCTGGACATTCAATATAGCTTCAATTGTGGCTGCACGATCTCCAGCCGGTCTACCCCGAAAGCCGTTGATTAGTTTCGATACCCGCAGTTTATCCAGTGCAACCGAAATTGACTGTTCAGTCAGTGGAAGTAAAAGCGTGACCGAGTCGCGAATTAGCTCGACAAGAATGCCGCCGCTGCCGATGACTACTACCAAGCCAAATTGAGCGTCTCGTTTTACACCGACGATCACTTCTGCGATTACATCGGTGATCATTTCTTCGATCAGAAACGTCCCCGTCAGGTATTGCATTGACATCATCGCCGAATGCAATGCATTTCGATCGACAATATTCAAAACGACACCGCCACCGTCAGATTTGTGCGCGATTTTTTTGCTGACGATTTTTAGGCAAACAGGATAGTGGATGTCGTCGGTAACGTCGTCGGCAATGCGGGTGATACAGGTAACCCCATTAGGTACCGGTATCCCAAACTCTGCTATCAACGATTTGCTGTGCACTTCGTCCAGCAAGCTACTTTCGGCCGGCATAGTGGGGATGTGCGGTACCGCCAAATTTTGTGTATCGCGTGCCTGTGCATCGCCAATGAACGCTGCGGCGCGAATTGACTGCAGGCATTCGCGCAGTCCCTGCATTGGTGAAACGCCTGCGTCAATAAGCCGCTCGCGCGCCATCGCCGGCAAGTTTTCGCTCATTGTCGACATGACTACCGCGCGTTGACCGGTGGCCGATACTGCGTCGACCAGGGCCTTTTCTGCAATCTCCCATGCGGCCATAGAACAAACGCCTTCGCGGGGATAGTCGAGCACCAAGATACTGCAGTCGAATGTTTCTTCAAGAACCGTCTTGAAACATTGCAGCATCGTCGCGTAGTCACCCCAAATGTAGGTGTGGTAATCCAATGGATTCGCTATCTGCACGCGTTCACCAAGTAGCTTCACCAATTTGTTTTTCGTATGGTCTGAAAACGCAACCATCTTGAGGTCGAGTTTCTCAGCTTGATCCGCGATCATCGATGCCTCGCCACCGGAGCAACTCATCGATGCAATAGAACAGCCGTGCAAAGGGCCATTTACGGATAGAAACTTCAACGTTTCCACGAATTCCACGATGGTCTCGGTGCGCGCAATGCCCAAGCGTTCGAACAAGGCGGTGTACATTTCGTCCGCGCCGGCAAGTGAACTGGTATGACTCATCGCAGTAACCGCACCGAGGGCGGACGTGCCAGTCTTCATGGCAACCAGCGGAATCTTTTTCCTAAGTGCACGAATTGCCGCCACGGAAAAATTCTCAATATCGTCGAGACCTTCGATATGCAGTCCAATCGCGGTAACCCGGTCATCGCCTATTAGCGCGTCAATGTAGTCATGCATACCGAGATCGGCCATGTTACCGACAGTTATGAGGTGGCTGATTGGCAAGCTTCGTTCGTGCATCGAAATACTGATACCTACGTTGCCGCTTTGCAGAATGATTGCCACACCTTTTTCGACGACTGTTCCGCCATGCTCGTCCGGCCACAACGCAACCCGGTCAAGGTAATTGATGAAGCCGTGGCAATTCGGACCGACGAATGCCATATCGCCCGCAGCGTTGGTCAGTTTTTGCTGCAATTTGGCGCCCGCCTCGCCAGTTTCCGCAAAACCGGATGCGTAGCAAACGGCGCCGCCGGCCCCGCCAGCCTGTAGCTGGCGGAGAACATCGATGCTGACGGCAGGACTCGTCGCGATAAAGCTCGCATCGGGTACGTCCGGCAACTGATTAACTGCGGCGTAGCACTGGCGACCCTCAAGTGATTTTCGTTTTGGATTGACCGGCCAGATTTCCCCATCAAAGCCTATTTTGTCGCACTGTCTGATGACTTCTGCAGCCGCGTCACCACCGAATACGGCGATCGATTTGGGCCGGAAGAGACGATTTAGTGATTCTTTCTTATTCATAGAGGCGTCGAAAACATAGCACTGGTCAGCGGAAGCAATTGTCAACAGTCGTCAAAGATTTGATATATTTCGACATCGAAGACTGCAGTCGGATGCAACCCGCGATGTTTCAGAAACTCTCGTCCTCGCAGACCTTTAGGGTCGCATACCTGCTATTGCCGCGGTTTTCATTGATGGCATTCGCCTCGGCATTCGATCCACTTCGCGTTGCCAATCGCATGGCCGGCAAGCCGCTTTACGCATGGTCATTGGTCTCCACTGACGGTCAGCCGGTTGCCTGCAGCGGCGGCTTGGAAACGATCGTAGATACCAATACATCTGACAACGTTGAAATGGACATGTTAATGACCGTGGCGAGTTTCGAGCCTGCCGCCGCGGTATCGCGAAAAACGCTTATTTGGTTGCGCCGGATGTCCAGTCGTGGAATTTGGATGAGCGGCGTCGATACCGGCAGTTACGTTATGGCGATGGCGGGATTGTTGAATTCGAATCGCGCAACCACGCATTGGGAACATCGCGAAATATTTGCGCACGATTTTCCAAAGGTTAATTTGCAGCGAGATGTATTTGTTGTCGACGGTAAACGCTTAACAGCGGCGGGCGGAACGGCTTGTATCGATATGATGCTCAATATGATTCGCCAGCAACATGGCTATGATTTGGCAACCGCAGTTTCAGATCAATTCGTCTATAGCCGTATTCGCTCGGGGTCGGATCAACAGCGCATGCATCTCCGCGACAGACTGGATGTCAGTAACCCTATTGTAGTGAGTGCGGTCGAGCTGATGGAAAAAAATCTAGAGGAACCATTGAGTACGCGAGAAATTGCAGCCAATGTCGAAATTTCCTTACGCGAGTTGGAGCGACTATTCCGACGCTGGCTTGATGTTACGCCAGGGCGCTACTATCGGGACCTGCGTTTGCAAAGGGCAAAAATTATGCTGTTGCACTCAACCACTAGCGTAACGGAGGTGGCTCTCAACTGCGGATTCGGATCTGTCGCTAGTTTTTCGCGTAGTTATAAAGCTAAGTTTGGTCATGCGCCCAGTGCAGGGCGCAGCAATTCACAGTAGCTGTGGTGAGCGAGACGTGACCTGGGCAATTGAGACCCTAAGGTATAGCATGATCTGGATTAGCAACAGTTTCTGTGAGCGCCCAATCGAGGCCGTTTTTTCCAACGTGTATGTCCCCTGCAAGGATCACGACATCCGCATCAGTCGTGGGGGCAACAAATGGCTCAAATTCGATGTGGATGTCGCTAAGAACGTGCAGTTTCATCGAAACAATTCACCCGATTCGTGGAGCATCACAGATTCATATCAAGTCTAACGTCGACGGGCGGGCGTGGATCGACAGATGTAGCTACTTTCCTTTCCAAACTGGCTCGCGTTTTTCTGCAAATGCTTTTGCGCCTTCCAACTGATCTTCGCTGCTATAGAGGGCGTCTACCGTGGCAAACTTACGCCCTGTAATATTCGCAAGCGCGTCTTGAAATTGCATATTTTCTGCCTCGCGCACGACTTCCTTAATTGCAGCGTAGACAAGTGGTGGCCCGCTTTCGATTAGCTTCGCAATTCCCCAAGCACGCTCCATCAAGCGGTCGGCACTGACAATCTCATTAACAAAGCCCCAGCGATTGGCTTCCTCGGCATCCAGCCAACGTCCAGTCAAAAGCATTTCCATCGCAATGTGGTAGGGAATTCTTTTCGGCATCTTAATTGATGCGGCATCAGCCACCGTCCCAGAGCGAATTTCTGGCAAAGCGAAAGTTGCGTGTTCGGCAGCGACGATAATATCGGCACTAATCGCTATTTCGAGTCCGCCGCCGCAACAAATGCCGTTGACCGCGGCGATGACCGGTTTGTTCAAATTCGGCAATTCCTGAAGGCCACCAAATCCGCCGACACCGTAATCGCCGTCTACAGCGTCGCCATCTGCTGCCGCTTTCAAGTCCCACCCGGGGCAAAAAAACTTTTCTCCAGTTCCAGTAATGATGGCTACCCGCAATTTGGGGTCATCACGAAACCCCTCAAACACATTTCCCATGATCCGGCTCGTCGCAAGGTCGACCGCATTTGCCTTGGGTCGGTCAATGCGAACTTCGAGAATTCCACCTTCGGTTCTAGTCTTGATTGGTGAGTCAGTCATTCGCGCCATCCTTTTTATCGCGGCCGCTACCGATAGATTGGGCCGCCTTACATCACAATGGGTGTAGCCTACGACACGCTAGCCACCCAGTGGCCTCAATAATTCCCGGCTGATAATGTGCCGTTGAATTTCCGACGTGCCATCCCAGATTCTTTCAACCCGCGAGTCGCGCCATATTCGTGCCAACGGGAGATCGTCCATCAGCCCCATGCCGCCGAAGATTTGTATTGCCTCGTCAGATACACGCGCCAGCATTTCCGTCGCGTAAACCTTCGCACTGGCAATTTCGCGGTTTGCAGGAAGGCCTTGATCCAAACGCCATGCGGCGGAAAGTGTCAACAGATCGGCCGCATCTATTTCTGTGATCATATCGGCCAGCTTGAATGATACGCCCTGAAATTTACCGATTTGCTTGCCGAATTGTCTTCGCTCCGCCGCGTGCGGGAGCGCAAGCTCGAAGGCTCGCCGTGCTCGACCGACAGCCATGGTTGCAACCGTGAGGCGAGTTGCGTATAGCCATTCATTAGCAACTTCAAAGCCTCGATGTAGCTCACCCAAAATATTGCCCTTTGGCAAACGGCAGTTATCGAATTGCAGAATACAATTGTGATACCCGCGATGAGAAACGGAGTTGTATCCCGGTAATATCTCAAAGCCTGGTGTGCCACGGTCCGCGAGGAAGCAGGTAATTTTTTTCCTTGAACCGCGATCTGATTCCTCTTCACCCGTCGCAACAAATACGATAACAAAATCCGCGATGTCCGCATGACTGATAAAATGTTTCGTGCCATTGACTACCCAATCATCACCGTCCTGCTTTGCCGAACACTTCATACCGCGAACGTCGGAACCGGCATCCGGTTCCGTCATTGCCAGGGCATCGAATTTCTCGCCGCGAATTGCAGGGGCCAAGTAATGCTCAATTTGGTCGCCCTCACAGGCAGCGAGAATGCCAGATGGTCGGCCGAAGAATACGGTCAACCCTAGCGAACCGCGGCCAAGCTCACGTTCCAGCAACGTGAAATCCAGGTGATTTAGCCCGCCGCCGCCATGTTCGGCTGGGAGGTTTGCCGCATAGAAACCAATATCAATGCACTTTTGCTTTATTTCCTGGCCAATTTCGGATGGCACTACGCCAGTTTTTTCGACCACCTCTTCATGCGGGTAGATCTCGTTTTCGACAAAGCTACGTACTGTATCGACAATGAGCTGTTGCTCATCCGTTAGTCCGAAGTACATGCTTTATGCCTCGCTGCCATGATTTTCGCTCAGTCTGACATCATGCCGGCGAAGTAATTGGCCGGCGCCCCAGTCGTTTTCCTTTAGCGCACGCATGATACCAACAAGGTTTTTGTCGCGGATTCTTTCCAACTCGCGAATCGAGTGTTTGCCGGACTGTTCATCGGATTGTGTGGCGATGGTATTGACCAATTCGTCATCTAGATCTGGGACATCCATAAGCTTTGTCCACGGGAATTTTAATGTTGGCCCAAACTGCTGCAGGAAATGTTTCATACCCGCTTCGCCGCCTGCGATGCGATACGTTTCAAACAAACCCATCTGTGCCCAGCGCAAGCCAAAACCGAAGCGAATAGCGTCATCTACTTCTTCCGTTGTCGCCACGCCATCTTTAACGAGCCACAACGCCTCACGCCAAACTGCTTCCAGGAATCGGTCAGCAATGTGTGCATCGATTTCCTTGCGCACGCGAAGTGGTTTCATCCCGATACTGAGAACAATGTTGTAAGCACGGTCGATAAACTCGTTTGGCGACTTGTCACTCGCGACCAACTCCACCAACGGGAGCAGATAAACAGGGTTGAACGGGTGTGCGACAATTATTTGCTCAGGTCTGGCAGCACCTATTTGTAAATCGCTTGGCGTAAACCCTGAGGTAGACGATCCGATAATTGCGTTGGTCGAGCTGTGGGCTTGCACTTCTGCGAGCACTTTGTGCTTTAACTCAATTCGTTCACTGACCGATTCTTGTATCCAAGCCGCTTCCGAAACCGTTTCCTCAATCGAGTCAGCAAACGTCAAGCGTCCTTCGTTGGGCAAATTTGCTTCGCAAATTTTCGGAAATGACTGACGTGCATTTTCGAGAACTTCCGCAACTCGTCGCTCAGTTTCCGGGTGAGGGTCAAATATCGAGACATTCCAGCCGTGCAGCAGAAACCTTGCTGCCCAGCCGCCGCCGATGACGCCGCCACCAATGAGTGCCGCGTTATTCACTAGCGAGGAGCTCGTTTCTGAAGCGCTAGTTTTTCCCGCACTTCCGCAGGGCCCAGTAGGTTGGCGCCGAGATCGCCGACAATACGCGCGGCCTTCTCAACCAATTGTGCATTGGTTGCCAATACGCCTTTGTCCAAATACAAATTATCTTCAAGACCGACCCGCACGTTGCCGCCTGCAAGAACTGCAGCCGCGACGAACGGCATCTCATTTCTGCCAATTGAAAAAGCGGAAAAAAACCAATCGTCTGGCATAGCATTGACCATTGCTAGAAACGTCGTCAAGTCGTCCGGTGCGCCCCACGGTATTCCCATACACATTTGTACAAGAACTGGCGAGTCGATACAGCCCTCTTTTGCGAGTTGCTTGGCGAGCCATAGGTGTCCCGTGTCAAAGGCTTCAATTTCCGGCCGTACGCCCAATTCGGTGCAGATCTTACCCATCGCCCTCAACATGCCGGGTGTATTGGTCATCACATAATCGGCTTCAGCAAAATTCATCGTGCCGCAGTCAAGTGTACATATTTCAGGTAGGCAATCGGCAACATGCGCCATGCGTTCCGCCGCGCTTGCCATATCGGTGCCGTCTGTCAATGGTAGCGGCGATTCCGGTGGACCAAAGACAAGGTCGCCACCCATGCCGCTAGTCAAATTGAGTACGACATCGGTTTCGGAGTCGCGAATCCGATCAGTAACTTCCCGGTAGTACTCTACTTTTCGAGATGCTACGCCGGTTTTCGGATCGCGGACGTGGCAGTGGACCACGGCTGCTCCGGCTTTAGCTGCATCGATTGCGCTGTCTGCAATTTGCTCAGGCGTGCGTGGAACATGCGGCGATTTATCTTGGGTACCCCCAGAGCCAGTTACGGCGCAGGTGATAAATACGTTGCGATTCATTTCCAATGGCATGCCGGGGCCCCTTATTGTTGATGACGTCGATCTGCTTCGGTATTTCTCTAGCGCCGCCCGACACGGAGTTCAAGCGAGACCAAGAGGGCAGTAACTGTCAAGATTATGGCTAGGTCGCAAATTCGCACTTGTCATTTTACGCCAACTATTTGACCAAAGTCGTAGCACATTCCGGCAGTCCCGGTAGGCTTTAATCTCTGAGCATACGAAACGTCGATAACATCAACATAGCGTAGACCACCAATAGTGGAAACGATGCGGCGATAGATGCGAGCTGCAATGGCTTCAATCCGCCGATGTACAACAGAACCGAAGGCAACATACCGAGCGCGAATGCCCAGTACACTCGATGCGCGCGAGCAGGATGTTGATTGGGCTTCAAATAACGGGTTGAACCGGCCGCCAACGTGTAAGTCGCAGAATCATAAGTTGTAGCAGCAAAAATAATGCCGATAACTGCGATATAGACGAGAAAGAACTTTCCGAATGGCAAGCGCTCAATGATGGCGGCAATCGCCGATGACGGACTCGATTCATTTACGTGCTGCACGACGGGATAGATATTGTTCAACTCCAGATGCAGAGCGTAGTTTCCGAGCACGACAAAAAACAAAGCGCAACCGAGACTTCCCCAACCCAGCATGCCGAATATAACTTGGCGCAGCGTCCGTCCGCGGGAAATCTTTGCAACAAACATACCAACGAACGGGCCCAGGGCAATCCACCAAGCCCAGTAAAATACAGTCCAGCTCTCGATGAATTGATCGCGTTCGAGAGGGTCAGTCCAAGTTGCCATTTTCACAAAATTTTGTGCGATATGACCGATCGAAACCGTTCCCATCTCAAGAATGAATTTTGTTGGCCCAACAACGATGACAAATGCGATTAGCCCAAGTGCCATATTGGCGTTGATGACACTGAGTACTTTGATGCCTTTGTCGAGACCTCGAAAAACGCTGTAGGCAATCAGCAATGTGACAACAAACATCACCGCGAGTTGGGTCCGCCAATCATCTGGTAATTCGGACATTCGCGTGATTGCAGAGGTAACCAGTTCGACACCAAAGGCAAGTCCTGTGGCAGCAGTTCCAAGAAGCCCAACGATAAATAGCAAGTCGACAACGCGGCCCGGCCATTTATCGGTCTGATTGCCGAGTACCCCCGAACAAGCGGAACTCAAGCGCAATGCCGAACGTCCTTTGTAGTGATAGGAGATACAAAAAGCGACTGTGGGTACGCTGTACAAGGCCCATGCCAACGGCCCCCAGTGAAAAATGCCGTATGAGGTCGCCCATAGAATCGCTTCGTCACTCCGCGCGGCGACAGAAAATGGCGGCGCGTCATAATAAAACGTCCACTCCGTAGCACCCCAGTACACGAGCGAAGCACCGATGCCCGTGGAGAACAACATGGCGACCCAGCTAAATTTTGAGTAGCTAGGTTGCACCCCTGGCGGGCCGAGTACAACGCGTCCTTTTTCGCTCAATGCCAGCCAAAGCAACAGTATGAAAAAAATGCTTGCGGCAATAACATACCAAACGCCAAATCCGCCAGTGATAAAAGCAAACGTGCTATCGATTACGTCTTCACTCCATTGCGGTGCGAGGACAATCGCAAAAACGACGGCGAGCAATAACACGGTGCCCACCGCAAAAATAAACCAATCAATTGCCGGTTTATCTTCAGCATTTTCACTTGCACGATGTTCATCATTTGCCATTGGATTCTTCGAATTATTGTTTTGGCCAGCGACGATCCTAATACAGATTCGGCAAATTATGAAAGAATCTCGGCTATTGCCATGAATACGGAATTTGGAATATAGTCCGGCAAAATCCCGAATTGACAATTCGCCCATTCTTAGGTGTGCGCAGATGGCTACTCGCTTTCACAAGCAGCAATTCGACCAGTTGGGCGTCGTATTTCCCGCTACCGCGCTATCGCCGGAAGCTGCATCGGCCTTGTTGCCACGCTACTACGAACTAAAATCGCGAACGCAAAACTGGGTGGCGGGTGCGCAGATACTCAAATCGCATTTAGTGTCGACATGGGTTGCGGAGTTGATACGAGATGCTGAAATCCTTGACGTTGTGGAAGAAATTCTGGGGCCTGACATTCTGTGTTGGACTGCGTCATTTTTCGCGAAAGAACCGCACAGCGCCGGCTACGTCGGTTGGCACCAGGATATTTCATATTGGGGCCTTGATCCTGCCGAGCGCGTGGTTACCGCATGGTTAGGGTTGACGGATGCACAACCGGATAACGGGTGTATGTGTGTCATACCGGGAACGCATAACGGTCCAACAAAGGACTACATACATGCACCGGGCAGCGAGAATATGTTGCTTGCCGCACAGGAGATGCAACTATCGCCAACCGAACAGGATAGTGTCCTACCCGTGGCGCTCAACGCTGGGCAATTTTCTGTGCATCATTCGCGACTTATTCACGGTTCTTACGGAAACGAGTCATCCAGGCCACGTGTAGGCTTGTCGATCAATTACGTGGCGACAGATGTTTCGCAAACGATGAACGAGGGCAGTGATTTCGCGACATTAGTTCGTGGCGTGGACAATTTCGGAAAATTTTCACTCGAAGAGCGGCCTAGCAATGACTTCGACGATGCAGCGATCGCGCAATATCGAAAATCGATACTTGCACCGAGCGGCATTGGCGGCACAAACAATGAAGTTTACGATACAAGTCCCGATATCAGCCGCATTGCATAACGGCATAACTTAATCGAACGGGTTTGCCAGTTCCTCTAGAGACACATATACGCTCTTAATCTGCGTGTAGTGCGCTACCGATTCGATTCCGTTTTCGCGGCCTATTCCGGAGCACTTGTATCCACCGACCGGCATTTCGGCAGGCGAGTCGCCGTATGTATTTATCCAACATATGCCCGCAGCCAATCGGGAAACGATACGATGTGCACGCGCAAGATTTTCCGTAAAGACCCCAGCCGCGAGGCCGTAACGGGTGTCGTTCGCTAACTCAACGACTTTGTCTTCGGTGTCGAATCGGATTACTGACATTACCGGACCGAAAATTTCCTCTCTTGTGTGTTCCATTTCATTATCGCAATCGGCAAAGATAGTTGGTTGGACATAGTAGCCGCTGTCTAACGCACCATCGGTTACGCGTTCGCCACCGCAAACCAGTCGCGCACCGCTGGACTTCGCAAGACCGATATAGTGCATTACTTTCCGCAAATGGTCTTCGGAGACTAATGCGCCAATCTGTGTCGTCATTTTAGTTGGGTCATCGACGATCAACCGTCGGGTCTGCGTTGCTGCACTATCCAAGAATTTGTCATAAATATTGGCCTGTACATAGACACGCGTGCCATGCGTGCAAACCTCTCCCTGTGTGTAGAAATTTGCGAGAAGCGCTCCATTAACCGCACTACCCAAATCGCAGTCATCAAAAATTATTAATGGTGACTTGCCACCCAGTTCCAATGTGACTTGCTTAATCGATTCCGCCGCGTCGACAAGGATTTTCTGCCCGGTTGCAGTGGATCCGGTAAAGGAGACCTTGGCAATATCTGGGTGCTGCACCAGCAGACGCCCGGTATCAGCGCCACCGTTTATCACGTTAAACACACCATCCGGTACACCGGCCTCCGAATAGATTTCCGCTAGCCTGAGCGCGCTTAGCGGTGTCTCTTCAGACGGCTTGAATATCATTGCGTTGCCACAAGCCAATGCAATTGCTGATTTCCAACAGGCAATTTGGATTGGATAGTTCCACGCGCCAATGCCTGCGCATACACCAAGTGGCTCTCGCCGTGTGTAGAAAAATCGCTTCTCATCAAGTGGTTGGTGTGCGCCTTGCAGCGTCGGTGCAAGTCCCGCATAAAACTCGATAACATCTGCGCCACTTAATATGTCGACGGCTATTGCCTCACGAATCGGTTTGCCCGTGTCCAGTACTTCCAACATGGCAAGTTCGTCATTGCATTCGCGCAGCATATCCACCGCTTTGCGTAAGATACGGCTGCGTTCAGCCGCTGGGGTTGCCGACCACTTTTCGAACCCGCGTCGCGCGCTTACTATCGCCAAGTCGACGTCAGTAGCCTTTGCCTTGTGACATTTTGCGAGCAGCCCGCCGGTTGCCGGGTTTATGCTGTTGAAAGTCTCGCCGTCGGCGGCCGCAACGTATTGGCCGTCGATAAACAGCATTTGCTCTGGGTAAATCGGCATGTCCATACTCTCGATTGAAATTGACTAAGCGGGTTGGCGACGTAGAACTCGAATCCTGCTATCGACTTCACCGCGATCGATGTAGTATCCGCGCAGTAATCGGTCGCCCGTAGCCGGGTCGAATTCGCTTCGGCCGTGCATCACACGTCGATTATCGAACATAACCATTTCGCCGGGCTGTAGCTGGTAGCGCACGCTGTATTGCTCTTGCCTCGCGAGCGCCATTAGAGCTTGATACGCTTCGTAAAAGGCGAATAACTGAGTGCTCGGCATATCTGGAACGTCCGCGAGGTGTGCGTTGAATACGAGTTGAGTGAACTCACCGTTTTTGTCCTGAGAAATCACCGGCCTACGTTGCCTAATATCGCATTCTCTATCGTGAAAGCGGCACGGTATATCGATTTCCTTAAGACGTTCGAACATAGCGGGTTGTTGTTGTTGCAGGTCCGCGCAAATCTGATAGCCATCAGCAAATACTGAATCGCCGCCGACCGCCGAGTTATTGACACAGTGCAAAAACTGATAGCCTGGTACGTGCTCCTGATTAGTAAGGTCAATATGTAGTGGCAACGCCGCGGCGGTATAGGCGAGATTGTTGGGATCGCGCTTGCTTTCTACTTCGAACATCACGCCAAAGTTGGTCTGCCGTTTGAAACCTATCAGGTCCGCAAAGGACTCTCCAGAAATGGGGTTGTCACCGAGCCCGTCAAATATAATGAGCCCGGTTTCTTTTGCGGATAGCAATGCTCGGCTCAGTATCGATCGTGACCCTATACATTTTTCCGCGCTAAATCGTGGAATCGATTGCAAGTTCTGACGATTCCACAGCTTCTGAGCGATCTTCGCCGGATCGGGGCGGCAAACCCCTGGTCTGTGACGATACAACCATGCATTCATATAACTCGAATCGTCTGTCCTGTCGGGCCAACGGATAATCAGTTCCGTGTCCGTCGAGCGAACATCGTCCGGTACAATATCGATTGCGACGGTTGTGAGATCGAATATTCGTTCGAGGGTGGACGGGTGAAGCTCCGCCGTATCATTGTCGCGCAGCCAGATGTATGGGTACTCGTTTGACTCACCTGAGTCCCAATTGACAATTATTCCTCTGTCATACGAATCGATTGACCGAATCTTGGGAGGCATTCGCGTTCCTAAATCAAAAAAAGGCGCGTCAATATGATTCGCCTGATTTGCTAGCGATTGTGCGGCGACAATAACACCTATCAAAAAAGACCAGTGATATTCTTATCGGCGTCCACACTGATATTTTCTGACGATGGTTTTCGCGGTAAGCCCGGCATCGTCATAATTTCACCACAGACAACCACGATAAATTCAGCGCCGGTTGCGAGACGAATTTCTCGAATGGGTACGGTGTGGCCGGTTGGTGCCCCCATCAACAATGGGTCGGTTGAAAAGCTGTACTGTGTTTTAGCCATGCAGATCGGATAGTGACCGTAGCCGTCATTTTCAAATTGCTCGAATTGTTCGCGTACTTTCTTATCAGCGATAACATCGTCCGCACCATAAATTGTTCGAGCAATGTGGCGAACTTTCGCGAGTAGCTTCATATCGTCATCGTACAACGTTCGAAATTGTGATTGTTGATGTTCGATCATGTCGACGACTTGTGCCGCTAGTGCGCGAGCGCCTTCGCCGCCATTCTCCCAATGCGATGAGACGATGCAGATGACGTCGAAGCTGGCGCAATAGTCCATAATCGCTTGGTGCTCGGCATCGGTGTCGGTAATGAATTCGTTAATCGCGACGGTTACCGGCACACCGAATTGGCCAATGTTGCGAATATGTTGGCCTAGGTTCTCGCAGCCACGAACAATAGCCTCAACGTTTTCTCCCTTGAGGTCAGTTTTTGCAACCCCACCGTGCATCTTTAACGCCTTGGTGGTGGCGACCAAAACCACCGCATCCGGATGCAGACCCGCTTTTCGGCATTTGATATCGAAGAATTTCTCCGCGCCTAAGTCGGCACCGAATCCCGCTTCTGTTACAACATAGTCCGCCAATTTGAGTGCAGTTTTAGTTGCCATGACCGAGTTACAGCCGTGCGCGATATTTGCAAACGGTCCGCCATGCATCAGTGCAGGATTGTTTTCCAATGTTTGCACTAAATTGGGTTGGAATGCGTCGCGTAGCAATGCAGTCATTGCGCCTTCTGCCCCCAGCGCACTAACTTTTACTGGTTCGCGCTTACGGGTGTAGCCGACAACAATATTGCCGATGCGATTCTTCAGATCGTCGAGGTCTGTCGCGAGGCAAAACACCGCCATGACTTCTGACGCAACGGTAATGTCGAAACCGGATTGTCGCGGAATACCATTGCCTGGACCGCCCAATCCGCTCGTAATGTCTCTCAGTGCACGGTCATTCATATCAACGACGCGGCGCCAGGTAATGCGCCGTGGATCTAGATTGAGCTGGTTTTCCCAATGAATATGGTTGTCGATGACCGCTGCCAATAAGTTGTGAGCGGCACCGATAGCGTGAAAGTCTCCAGTGAAATGCAGGTTGATATCTGTCATGGGAACGACTTGAGCGTAGCCGCCGCCAGCCGCGCCACCTTTCATGCCGAAGCAAGGTCCGAGACTCGGTTCTCGTAGGCAAATGATGGCGCGCTTACCTATTTTATTTAGTCCATCGCCTAACCCGACTGTTGTCGTTGTCTTACCTTCGCCGGCCGGAGTCGGCGATATTGCTGTAACTAAAATCAGCTTGCCGTCATCCTTGGAATTATTGCTGGCCAGAAATTCGTAATTTATTTTGGCTTTGTCATGACCGTAAGGTATGAGCATGTCAGGCGGAATGTCGAGTTTTGCAGCGACATCGGTAATTGGGTGTTTATTTGCAGCTTGTGCGATTTCAAGATCGGACGGTACGTTCGCCATGGCAATCGGTTCTTTTGGTTGTTAGTGCGTTGAAATGGGGCTAGTCAGTCAGTACCCAGCGCGAAAGAGGGCCGATTCTAGCAGCGACATCGACTTCCCGGTATCGCGATGTCGCGCTTTGACACGGCTATGTCTCTGCTAGCCAGAAGAGGTTTTTTCATTGCCAAAGCAATAACTTATGAGCCACACGGCGGCGTTTTCCAACACCTCAATTTGTCGTGTTTCGCCAGACGAATGTCGCTGCGGTCAATGCAGTATAGGACTAAGTGGAACACACTGATTTGCCATGCGGCTTCGAGCATTTTGCTAAACAAGGCGACCGCGTGATTACTTGGGGCAACAACTGATGACAGTTACGGCAAGGCGGAGAAAAGCAGGCGGACGCACCGCCAAGCGCGCGGCGCGGCAGCAAACTGCCGCTGCATCCGTGGCATTCTTCGAGCGGAAAATTCCCTATTTTGAACTGCTAGACGAATCTGGCCTGCAGTTAATCGAAGACAATGCCGACGTGTTGCTCGAGGAGATTGGCATTGAATTTCGCGAATACCCTGAAGCGCTCACGCTGCTCAAAAATGCGGGTGCGGATGTTGACGGTGAACGCGTGCGATTTCCCAAAGGAATGTGCCGGTCGATTATCCAGGCGTCCGCTCCGAAAGAGTACACGCAGCACGCCCGAAATTCGTCGCGCAATGTCATTATCGGCGGTAACCGGACCGTAATGGTACCGGCCTATGGCTCGCCGTTTGTGCGCGACCTGGACAATGGCCGACGCTACGCGACGATTGAAGATTTTCGCAATTTCGTAAAGCTCGCCTACATGAGCCCAGGTTTACATCACTCCGGCGGCACAGTTTGCGAACCGGTAGATCTGCCGGTTAACAAGCGGCATTTCGACATGATCTACAGTCATATCAAATACAGTGACAAACCATTTATGGGGTCTGTGACGTCGGCCGAACGCGCCCAAGACAGCGTAGACATGGCAAAAATCGTATTTGGCGATGAATTTGTCGATCAGAATACCGTCATGACAAGCTTGATCAACGCCAATTCGCCAATGACTTTTGATGCAACGATGCTGGGTGCTGCGACCGTTTATGCGCGCAACAATCAGGCGACCGTGATTTCACCGTTTATTTTGGCAGGTGCGATGTCACCAGTGACGGTTGCTGGGACGGTTACCCAAATACTCGCCGAAGCGATGGCGGGAATAGCGTACACACAACTGGTTCGACCCGGCGCGCCGGTCGTATTTGGGACTTTCGCAAGCTCAATATCAATGCAGTCCGGGGCACCAACATTCGGTACACCGGAACCGAGCATTGTTCTGTATGTGGCTGCCGCGTTAGCACGCCGACTTGGGGTTCCTTTCCGCAGTGGCGGCGGACTGTGCGGATCAAAAATTCCTGATGCGCAAGCGGCCTATGAGTCCGCGAATACATTGCAGACCGCGGCTCTGGCAGGCGTGAATTTCATGCTGCATACCGCCGGTTGGTTGGAGGGCGGTCTGGCAATGGGTTATGAGAAATTCATTATGGATGCCGACCAAGCAGCGATGATTGGAATACTTCTCGGCGGCGTCGACCTCTCCGCCAACGGTCAGGCGCTGGATGCGATTCGCGAGGTGGGTCCGGGAGCGCACTTTCTTGGTGCCGCACATACACAGGCCAATTTTGAGACCGCTTTCTATCGCTCCGATATTGCTGATAACAATAGTTTCGAGCAATGGGAACAAGATGGTTCGCTTGATGCCGCCGCCCGTGCGAATAAGATTTGGAAGGCTATGTTGGCGGATTACGAAGCTCCGCCGCTGGACCCGGCAATCGACGAAGCATTGATGCAGTTCATCAATTCAAGAAAAGCCGATTTCGCTGATCGGGATTACTAATGTCGGTCGCGACTATTTTCTGCGCACGCGAGGCTTGCGGGCATGGTTAAACCTGTATTGGTTATTGCGTGTGGCGCCTTAGCTAGAGAAATCAATGCGCTAAAAAAGACCCACGGCTGGGAGCATCTGCATATGAAGTGCATAGATGCAAAGCTACACTTTCGCCCCGAAAAAATCGGCGCAGAGTTACGCGACCGAATAAACCGGTACCGCGACGACTACGAAAAAATATATGTTGGCTACGCAGAATGTGGAACGGCGGGTGAAATCGATAAAATTATTGATGAAGAAGGTTTGGAACGATTGCCGGGTGCCCACTGCTATCAGTTTTTTGCAGGCGCAGAGCGTTTCAATGAGCTGGCCGATGCAGAGCCGGGTACCTTCTATCTGACCGACTTCCTGGTGCGTCATTTCGAAAGCCTGGTAGTGGCTGCGCTGGGTATCGATAAACATCCTGAATTAAGAGATGCCTACTTCGGCAATTACCGTCGAGTCATCTATATGGCGCAGACACATGATGAAACGCTAATTGCACA
This sequence comes from Woeseia sp., assembly GCA_021773015.1. Taxonomy (GTDB): domain Bacteria; phylum Pseudomonadota; class Gammaproteobacteria; order Steroidobacterales; family Woeseiaceae; genus OFTM247. Next base: position 204,497 of record JAJFKW010000004.1, on the reverse strand, counting down.
AGCGAAAAAAGCAGCAGACTATTTGCGGCTAGATTATGAATATTTGTTTTGTGGCTACGGTGAGCTCGAAAGCAGCTTGCGGAAGGTCGCGGGCGGATCGTAAATGGCGAAGAAGATATTCGTTTACTGGCGCGACATTCCTGCACAAGTCATCGTGCAGCGTGGTCGTGTTCGTGAAAAAGTTCAGTTGAGCCACCGTTTCCAGGAGGCGATCGACCGCGCGGCAATGCGTGCCGGTAAGGGCGGTAGCGACGCGTACATTGAAGAGTGGCGGCGCGTGTCTGAAGTTTGCAACGATGGCGCTGACCTTATCGAGATTGCTGGCGCCGAAGCTGCGCGATTGGAAAATGCGTTTACGGACGAGCAATTATTGACGTTAATACGCAACCACGGCGTTGCGGAGTCTCCATAGGCAGGCCGATGTATAGGATGCGCAAGTATTCTGTGCGTAATGCACGCTGGTTGAAATCGGTATATGGCGTACTCGAAAATGTCCTCGTCAGGGCGCACCCGATTTTCCGTTCTATAGGCTACGACAAAATAGACAAGCCCGTCTTGATGGTCGAGAAGTTGACTAAAGGGTTTTTGCTCGACTCCAAGAGTTGCGGCCAATGTGTCGTCGGATCGACAGGGCTTTCCTGCCCAATGAACTGTCCAAAGAGTCTGCGCAACGGGCCGTGTGGCGGTGTGCGCATGGACGGCAAGTGCGAAGTGGATGCCACAATGGACTGCGTTTGGGTCAATGCGTGGGAAGGAAACAAACGACTACGGGAGAAAGAGTATCCGATTCAGTTTGTTCAGCCACCCATCGATAATCGGTTACACGGTACGTCCGCGTGGCTGCGCGAAGTTCGCAGGGCAGCGGCAAGTCGCGACGCAGTTGTTTCGGAATAGCGCCGTGAGATTTGCTGACGAGCCGAGCACACCGGGCGAGAACCTACCAATACTGCCAGGGCATGATTCGCCCGGCCGACTAGAGCGGGTATTGCGGGCAGGTGTATTTGCCGTCACGGCCGAAATTGCACCGCCAGATTCCGCCGACCCGCACGAGGTGTTCGCCAGAGCGGCGATGTTTGACGGTTATGTGGACGCAATTAACGCGACCGATGGCTCGGGAGCGCATTGTCACATGTCGAGTGTGGGCATGTGTTCGTTATTGACCCGCCAAGGTTATGCAATGGTCATGCAAGTTTCCTGTCGCGATCGCAATCGGATTGCGATTCAAGGCGACGTGCTCGGCGCCTCTGCAATGGGCGTATCCAATATTCTGTGTTTGACCGGCGATGGCGTGCAATGTGGAGATCACCCCGAAGCGAAACCGGTATTTGATCTGGATTGCATGTCGGCTCTTAACATGATTCGCGGCATGCGTGACGATAGTCAATTTTTAAGTGGCAGAAAGTTGGCGAGTCCACCGCAAGTATTTCTAGGTGGTGCCGCAAATCCGTTCGCACCACCGCGTGATTATCGTCCGCTGCGCCTGGCGAAAAAGATCGAGGCGGGTGCGCAGTTCGTACAAACGCAATATTGTTTTGACGTCGAATTATTCAAAAAGTATATGGCCGCAGTTCGCGAGGCCGGCTCACATGAACGTGTATTCATATTGGCAGGTGTTGGTCCATTGGCGTCGGCGAAGTCGGCAGAGTGGATTCGTGCGAACGTAGCGGGCGTACACATTCCCGACGCAGTTATTGCCCGGCTCAGAGGCGCTAAGGAGCAGGCGAAAGAGGGTGTACAAATCTGTGTCGAGTTAATGCAGCAGATGCAAGAAATCGCCGGTGTGCATGGTGTACATGTTATGGCGTTTCGGCAGGAGCATCGCGTAGCAGAAATTGTAGAACGGTCAGGTGTGCTGGGCGAAAGAACCCCATGGGCGCCGCCGAAGTATCAGCAAACCAGACTTGAACAAATAGCGGATTGACTTCACAGGTTATTCGCGGACATTCATGTAGAGTAATTTGCACCACTATACGGTGTTGGAGATAGGAAGAATGACGGTAACAGTAGTTTCATCAGCGACAAAGGAAGTTCGAATCGGCTTCGATCAGCCATTTGTCATTATTGGTGAACGAATTAATCCTACGGGACGCAAGATTCTTGCAGAAGAGATGAAAAACGGCGATTACAGTCGCGTGGAGGCGGACGCACTAGCACAGGTTTTGGCCGGTGCCCATATGTTGGATGTAAACGCCGGCATACCACTCGCCGATGAACCGGCGATATTGGCGAAAGCCATTCAATTGGTGCAGTCAGTTACCGACGTGCCAATTTCTATTGACTCTTCTATCGTCGCGGCGCTTGAGTCCGGTTTGGCGGTGTATCAGGGTAAAGCGTTGGTGAATTCGGTGACAGGCGAAGACGACAGGCTGGAAACCGTTTTGCCGTTGGTCGCCAAGTACAATGCCGCTGTCGTTGCGATCTCGAACGACGAGACCGGCATATCGGAAGATCCCGATGTTCGGTTCGCCGTTGCAAAGAAAATCGTTGAACGTGCGGCGGACTACGGAATACCGCATTCGGATGTCGTCGTTGATCCGCTTGTTATGCCGATAGGTGCCATTAATTCGGCGGGCAAGCAAGTTATGCATATCGTCAAACGCCTTCGCGAAGAATTGCACGTTAATACGACGTGCGGTGCGTCCAACGTTAGTTTCGGATTACCGAATCGCAATGGTATTAACGCAGCGTTTTTGACTATGGCGATCAGTTCCGGAATGACTTCGGCAATTACCAGCCCGTTGCATGCAGAGGTCATGCAGGCGGTAATGGGTGCTAATGTCATGATGGGCCATGATCCCAATTGCGCGAACTGGATCAAAAAGTATCGAGAGCCGAGCGCGGATGGCGAAGAACGAGGTGCACGTGCTGGCCGCAAGCGCCGCAGAAGGTCTGCATAGAATTACGGACTTGATGGAGTAGCTGTTGAGCAAACGAGAAGCAAAAATTGTGTTTACTCCTTCGGGCCGTCGCGGGACGTTTCCTTACGGCACTGCGGTTCTAGATGCTGCTCGCAGCCTGGGTGTTGACGTCGATTCAGTTTGTGGCGGTCGCGCATTGTGCGGCCGCTGTCAGATCGTTTGTTCTGAGGGCAATTTTTCCAAGCATGCGATCGTCTCGTCTGCGGATCATCTATCGTCATTCAGTGAGACCGAGACCCGCTATGGCGAACGCCGCAAGAAACCCTTAGAGGCAGGCCGAAGGCTCAGTTGCCAGGCGAAGATTCAAGGCGATTTGGTTATCGACGTGCCACCTGGCAGTCAGGTGCATCGACAGGTCGTGAGAAAAGCTGCGGAGTATCGTGATATCACCCTCGATACGTCCGTGCACCTTTACTACGTCGAAGTTCAGGAGGCGAATCTTCATGACGCCAAGGGCGACCTGCAAAGAATGAAGGACGCGTTGGCTTGGGAATGGCAGCTTTCCGATCTCGAAATTGAGCATGATGTGTTGCCAACCCTGCAGTCTTCATTGCGTCAAGGCGAGTGGAAAGTAACGGTCGCTGTGCACAACGGCTCAAGAATCATCGCCGTCTGGCCAGGATTTCGCGACAACGCATATGGGCTTGCCGTTGACATCGGCTCGACAACGATCGCCGCACAGCTTGTAAATTTGACGACCGGGTCGGTGGCCGCAAGCGGCGGCATCATGAATCCACAAATTCGTTTCGGCGAAGATTTGATGAGCCGCGTTTCCTATGTGCTTATGCACCCCGAGGGCGCAGAGGAAATGACAGCGGTCGTGCGCAGCGGCATAAATGAGTTGATCGCCGAAGTTTGTGCAGAAGGAGAAATTGAACAAACCGATATTCTTGAAGTAACCATCGCGGGCAATCCAATTATGCACCATTTATTTCTCGGCCTTAGCCCGGTCGAACTTGGTGGGGCGCCATTTGCACTGGTGACCGATGAGGCATTGAATCTACCCGCCGCAAATGTGGGTCTCGCGATTAGCCCGGCTGCGGTGGTCTACGTTTTGCCATGCATAGCGGGACATGTTGGTGCCGATGCCGCGGCGATGGTGCTGGCGGAAGAGCCGCACTTGATGGACGAAATTTCGCTAGTCGTTGACGTTGGGACAAACGCAGAAATTGTTCTTGGTAATCGTGACCGGCTTCTTGCTTGTTCCAGTCCAACGGGTCCCGCGTTTGAGGGCGCCCAAATTAGCTGTGGCCAACGCGCAGCGCCTGGTGCGATTGAAAGGGTCCGCATTGATCCAGATACTCTGCAAGCCCGCTTTAGCGTCATCGGTTCGGAGCTCTGGTCCGATGAAGCGGGATTTGCCGGATCAATCGAAAAATTTGGTGTAACCGGTATTTGTGGCTCGGGAATAATCGAAGTTGTAGCAGAAATGTACCTCGCAGGGATTATTTCTGAAGACGGCGTCGTTGATGGTTCGATGGCGAGCAAATCACCACGAGTAGTTGCTCAAGAGCGAACGTTTTCCTACGTTTTGCTCGACGGCGAACGTCCAATTGTGGTGACGCAAAATGACGTCAGACAAATCCAACTTGCGAAAGCGGCGCTTTACGCTGGCGTAAAGCTCCTGTTGGATCGGGCAGGCTTGGCAGGCGTGGATCGCATTCGACTTGCCGGGGCATTCGGGTCCCACATCGATACCAAATATGCGATGGTTTTGGGGCTTGTGCCCGATTGTAAGCTGGCTAATGTCGCAAGTGCCGGTAACGCAGCGGGGACGGGCGCAAGAATTGCACTGTTGAACGTCGGTTCACGGCGCGAGCTAGAAGGTATAGTTCGAAAGATCGAGAAAATCGAAACTGCAGTTGAATCAAAGTTTCAGGAATATTTCGTTGATGCGATGGCGTTTCCGAACAAACGTGATGAATTTCCGAATTTGTTTTCGGAAATCAAAAAACCTGAGACAAAAATTGTCTCAATCGAACGAGATAGAGCTAGGCCGCGTCGGCGGCGCAAGCAAGCCTAGTCCAATCCACACAAGCAGTGCTCGCACCTATTTTTGAAGGAGAGAACAGCGTGCCAATCGTTCCAATGTTGCTATCGCGGCGGCTTCGTGCGTCGCCATACGAGCAACGCGTACTAGAGCAGGGAGTCCAAGTATTTACCCTGTACAATAAAATGACATTACCCATCGTGTTTGACGATATGGAGTCCGACCGCGAGCACCTCTGCGAGCATGTACAAATCTGGGACGTAGCGGCGGAGCGTCAGGTCGAAATTGTCGGTCGTGATGCGTTGCAGCTGGTCGAGTTAATTTCACCTCGCGATGTTTCCCGCTGCGACATTGGACAGTGTATGTATGCGCCCCTATGTGACGAAAATGGCGGGGTTATTAATGACCCTATCGTTCTGCGCTTAGCCAAGGACCGTTTTTGGTTATCGATAGCTGACTCCGATGTATTGTTGTGGGTGAAGGGCGTAGCCTACGGCCGTGGGTTTGACGTTGATGTTTTTGAACCGGATGTCAGCCCACTCGGTCTGCAAGGGCCGAAAGCGGATAATTTGGTTGCCGATGTCGTAGGGGAGCACACCAGAGACATCAAGTTCTTTCGTTTTATCGAAACGACCATTGCCGGCACAGACGTATTGTTGGCGCGGTCAGGGTGGAGTGGGCAGGGCGGTTTCGAAGTGTACTTGCAGGACTCGAACAAGGGCCTGGACCTTTGGGATGTGTTTTGGGAAGCAGGACAAAAATACAATATTCGATCGGGTGGACCGAATTTTATTGAACGAGTGGAGTCGGGGCTGAAGTCGTATGGCAGTGATATGACTATCTCGAGCGATCCGTTCGAGGCTGGTCTAGAAAAATTTATGAACCTTGATAAGCCAGCTGAGTACATGAGTCGTGACGCACTCGCGAAAATTGCGAAGACTGGCCCCAAGAAACGTCTGGTCAATCTGATCATCGGCGGAGACAAGCTCGATTCGCCGCGCAACACCTGGAAAGTATTGGATGCATCCGACGATGAGGTTGGCATCGTGACGACACAAGTGTATTCGCCGAAGTTTGCGGCCAATATCGCGTTTGCCATTGTCGATGCGGATTACTCATCGGTGGGGACGACATTAACCGTTGACGCCGATGGAGAGAAGCGAGCGGTAATTGTGCATGACACGCAATGGCAGGGATCCGCTTAAGTGCCGAAGCGAATTCAGTTCGTGACGCATATAGCCCCTGCTCAGTCGTTTTTGGGCATCGGGTCGTTGTAGTGCTCATTTAGACTGAGGTCCACAATATGACCGTCGGCAGCGCTGCGCACTGGCGAAAAACGCAATAGTTTCAAGGATTCGGCAATGAAATCACGGGCGCGGGTAGTCGTCATCGGTGGTGGCGTCGTGGGCGTTGGCACCCTATATCACCTTGCCAAAAAAGATTGGGGCGACGACGTAATTTTGTTGGAAAAAGGCGAGCTGACATCCGGCTCAACCTGGCACGCGGCGGGACTGCTACCGTTGTTCAATATGAGTTACAGCGTCGGCCAGATTCATAAGTATTCGGTCAATCTTTACCGGCAGTTGGAAGAAGAAACCGGACAGGCAGTCGGCTTTCATCAAGTGGGCAACTTGCGGCTCGCAATGAACGAAGATCGCATGGATGAATACTACCAGTACGCCGCGACGGCAAGAACGATTGGCATCAACGTCGAGTTTCTAACGCCCGCACAAATTGCCGCCTTGTGGCCAATGTGTGTGACGGACGGACTGGTTGGCGGTATTTATCATCCCGACGACGGTTATATTCAACCAGCAGACTTAACCCAAGCACTCGCGAAAGGTGCGCGTGCCAGAGGCGCAACGATTATGCGCGGCACTTCCGTGCTGGCGATCGATCGTGACGCATCGGGTGATTGGATTGTCTCGACCGATAAGGGCGAGATCCGTTGTGAGCACATTGTATCGGCGAGCGGTAATTACGCACGGCAAACTGGCGCCATGGTCGGTCTCGACATTCCAGTAATTCCGGTCGAGCACCAATACATCGTTACCGAACCGCATCCAGAACTACAACGACGTCGTGCCGCGGGTGAGCCAGAGATGGCTGTGCTGCGCGAATCCGATAACTCTTGGTATTTACGTGAGGAAAACGGCGGCTTTATCTTAGGGCCATATGAGAAGGGCGCGCCTTGTTGTTATGTGGATGGCCCAGACCCGAAGGCTGAGTACGAACTCTTTCAGGAGGACATCGATCGATTGGCGCCGCATATCGAGGCTTGTATGGAGCGCGTTCCCGCATTTGGCGAAGTTGGCATGAAGCAAGTGTATAACGGCGCAATTGCGTACACGCCCGATGGAAATCCGATCATCGGACCAGCATGGGATGTTGACAATTTTTGGCTGAACGAAGGTCATAGTTTTGGCATAACCGCAGCCGGCGGCGCGGGTTGGCAACTTGCGGAGTGGATTGTTGAGGGCGAGCCTACCATCGACATGCTGGGCGTCGAGCCGCGGCGATTCGGCGACTACGCGACCAAGGGATATTTGCAAGCGAAAAACGAAGAAACGTACGCCAACGTTTTCGTTACACACTTCCCGGATGAAGAACGTGAAGCCGGCCGGCCGTTACGTACCGCACCTTGCTACGACCGGCTCAAAGAAATGGGCGCCGTCTTCGGTCAGCGATTTGGCTGGGAGCGAGCAAACTTTTTTGCCACGGATGGTATGCCGCAGGAAGACGATTGGTCGTTCCGTCGTTCGCGCTGGTTCGAAGCGATTCGCGAGGAAGTGGCCAACGTCACCACCAGCGTTGGCGTGCTCGATATGACGGCCTTTGCGAAATGCCAAATTAGCGGTCCCGGCGCAGAGAAATTTCTCGACTATCTGGTGGCGAATAAACTGCCGAAGAAGATTGGTGGCATAGGGTTGTGCCACGCACTCAATAGCCGTGGCGGTGTGCATTCCGAATTTACGATCAGGCGCGACGCTGCAGATTCGTTTTATTTGGTGTCCGCCGGTGCGTTGCAGCGGCTCGATCACGATTACTTGAAAAAGAATATGCCGACCGATGGCAGTGTTCAATTTACGCAATTGACCGGTGCTACCGGTGTCCTGGTCGTTGCCGGTCCAAGATCTCGAACACTCATGCAGCGCGTATCACAAAGTGACTTTTCCAATGAAGCTTTTCGTTGGCTGACGGCAAAGGATATTGTCGTCGGCATGGCCCCTGCAAACGCAATGCGCGTTAACTATGTAGGTGAATTGGGTTGGGAGCTACATCATCCGATCGAATATCAAAATCATATATTTGACGCACTTTTTTCTGCAGGTGAAGATCTGGGAATACGGCCGTTCGGCATTCGCGCAATGGACTCAATGCGGCTCGAGAAATCCTACCGAATGGTAGGCACCGAGCTGTCGATCGAGTACTCCGCATATGAGTCTGGCATGGATCGATTCGTACATCCGGCCAAAGGCGATTTCTTGGGCAGAGATGCGTTGCTGGCGTGGCAAAAGAGAGGCGCGGATAACGCATTCGTGACGCTAGAAGTTCACGACGTTGTTGATGCCGATGCGTTAGGAAACAATGCGTTGACTAAGGATGGCGAAGTTGTCGGACGCGCGACCGGTGGTGGTTATGGATTCCGTTTGGGCAAATCAATTGCGCTCGGTATGCTGAATCCAGAGCTATCTCAGGTTGGTACAGAAGTTGAGATAGAAATTTTGGGCAAATTGTATCGGGCGACGGTGCTACCAGAGAGTCCGTTTGATACCAGTCAAGAGCGGCTTAGAGACGTCAACGGGGCAAACGATGGCTGAGGGACAAGTTAGGACGGGCAGCTGCTTATGCGGTGGCGTGCGTTATCGAACGACAGGTGAGTTACGCAATGTAATCTATTGTCATTGCAGCCAATGTAGAAAGACCAGCGGTCACTTTGTTGCAGCAACCGGATGCGCGATAGAGAATTTCGAATTGCTGAATGCCGAGTCACTTCTCTGGTATCGAGCGTCTGAGGCTGCTGAACGGGGCTTCTGCGGTGTCTGCGGCGGGAATCTATTTTGGAAACCGGATCATGGTGAGAGAATTTCCATGTTTGCTGGGACCTTGGATGTACCGACCAAATTGGTAAGCGAAAGTCACATTTTCGTTGCGGACAAATCCGACTATCACAACATTGCCGACGGACTGCCACAGCATTTGCAGTCCGATCTTTGATCGCTAGACGGCTGTCGCTACAATGAAAAAATATTCGGCATTCGGTCTACTACGTAATGCGCTTAGCTATAACGAAAAATGGCCTGAGGCGTGGCGCAGCCCCGAACCTAAGCGCAAGTACGACGTAGTAATCGTCGGCGGCGGTGGCCACGGCTTAGCGACTGCCTATTACCTGGCAAAAGAACATGGCGTGCAAAATATTGCAGTGCTGGAAAAAGGCTGGATCGGCGGCGGTAACACGGGCAGAAATACCACCATAGTCCGCTCCAATTACCTGTGGACCGAAGCCGCATTGTTGTACGAAAAATCGTTAAAGCTATGGGAGGACTTGAGTCAGGATCTGAACTACAACGTCATGTTCAGCCAGCGCGGCGTCTACAATCTTGCACACAGCCTGCAAGATGTCCGGGACATTGAACGCCGTGTCAGCGCGAATCGCCTCAACGGTATCGACGCGGAATTCGTCGCGCCGGAGCAGCTGAAAAAGAACATTCCGGGACTGCGAGTGACCGCCAATTCGCGTTATCCTGTGCTGGGCGCTTCACTTCAACGCCGCGGCGGTGTAGCACGTCATGATGCAGTCGCGTGGGGTTATGCCAGAGCGGCAGACCAGAGAGGCGTCGATATCATTCAACAGTGCGAAGTCACCGGCATTCGACGAGAGGGTGGTAAAGTGATCGGCGTGGATACCACACGCGGTGCAATCGCGGCAGATAAAGTCGGTGTTGTCGTTGCTGGTCACGCGAGTGTTTTGGCAGATATGGCCGGAATCCGCTTGCCGATTGAAAGTCACCCGTTACAGGCGTTTGTCTCTGAGCCACTGAAACCAGTTCTGGATACGGTGGTCATGTCGAACGGCGTGCACGGATATATTAGCCAGTCCGATAAAGGTGAATTGGTCATCGGTGCCGGTATTGATTCATATAATGGATATGGTCAACGCGGTAGTTTTCATACTATCGAGCACACGATGCAGGCGATCATCGAACTGTTTCCGGCATTCAGTCGCGTAAGAATGCTTAGACAATGGGGTGGTATTGTAGACACCTGTCCGGACGCGTGTCCAATCATCAGCAAGACGCCGGTTAGCGGGCTGTACTTCAACTGCGGTTGGGGAACGGGTGGTTTCAAAGCGACGCCGGGTTCTGGTTGGGCGTTCGCCCATACCATTGCTGAGGACAGGTCGCATGAATTAAACGCAGCATTCGACCTTCAGAGATTTACCTCTGGTGCGCTCATTGATGAACATGGCGCTGCAGGCGTCGCACACTAGGAATCGGTCATGCTGCTTATCAAATGCCCTTGGTGTGGAAACCGCGCGGAATCCGAATTCAACTACGGCGGTGAGGCGGGAATAGCGCGCCCGGCAAACCCAGATACTCTCACAGACGCCGAATGGGCTGATTATCTTTTCATGCGCAAGAACCCAAAAGGCCTGCACCAGGAACAATGGAATCACGCGCAAGGGTGCCGACGATGGTTCAATGCCGAGCGCGATACCGTGACTTACCGATTCACCCGCACATGGCGTATTGGTGAAGCGCCCTCAAGCACTCGGGATGTAGATTCGTGACTTCTCGGCGGCTTGAAAGTGGCGGCTTTGTCGACCGCGGCAAGGTTTTCGAATTCAAGTTCGATGGGCGGACATTGAAAGGTTTCGCAGGCGATACGTTGGCATCAGCTTTGCTGGCGAACGATGTCGCCGTCGTCTCAAGGAGCTTCAAGTACCATCGGCCGAGGGGCATCGTCTCAGCCGGTGCCGATGAGCCCAATGCAATCATGCAAATCGGCAAGGATGACGCGACGTTGCCGAACCTGCGTGCAACGCAAACTGAGTTGTACAACAACATGGTTGCTAGATCGACGAAAGGCTGGCCGAGCGTTAACTTCGATGTCTCTGCGATCAACGCTTTGTTCGGTAGGGTATTTAGCGCAGGATTTTACTACAAAACTTTTATGCGCCCCAAACGCTTATGGCGCTGTTACGAACGTTTCATTCGCAGCTCTGCTGGTTGGGGAAGTGCACCAGCGGGAAACGACCCGGATGAGTACGCCCATCGAAATGCGCACTGTGACGTACTGGTGGTTGGCGCAGGACCGTCGGGCCTGGCGGCCGCGGTTGCGGCTTCGCGTACCGGTGCTCGAGTAATTTTGGTCGATGAGCAAAACGAGTTCGGCGGTAGTCTCTTAAGTGAAGACACGACGATTGATTCGGTTCCTGCAATGCAGTGGCTTGAGAAAACGGTCGCTGAGTTGTCGAATTGTGAGACCGTACAGTGTCTCACTCGCACTACCGCATTCGGTTATTACGACGATAATTTTGTCGCAGCTGTTGAACGTTGTGCTGATCACCTCGGAAAACCACCCGGCCAAACGGTCCGTGAGCGACTTTGGCGTATTTGTGCACGCGAAGTTGTTCTCGCTCAGGGCGCATTCGAACGGCCGTTGGCGTTTTGCAACAATGACAGGCCTGGCGTCATGATGGCGTCTGCAGTTCAAACCTACGTTAACAGATATGCTGTATTACCGGGTGAGCGGGCAGTCTTATTTACCAATAACGACAGCGCTTATTTTGCTGCAGTCGCGTTCAAGAAAGCCGGTGGGTTATTGGCGGCAATTATCGACAGCCGGCAATCCGGCGCGGGCGTCACTGCGGTCACTAATGCCGTAGACCACGGCATCCCGATCATGAATGGCCACTTAGTGACGGACGTGGTTGGCAAAAAACGGGTCCGTAAAGCACAAGTCGCCCAATGGTCCGGAGATACGTCGCAGACGATCAAAAACACCGTCAGTATTGAATGCGATTTGCTGATGATGTCGGGAGGCTGGAGTCCCGCAGTGCATTTGCACTCACAAGCAGGTGGCAAAAACATTTGGGACGAAACACATCACTGCTTCGTGCCGGGCGAAACTTTGCAGCAAAATAGATCGGTTGGCGCCGGTGCGGGACAGTGGTCGCTAATGGAATGCTTACAGCGTGGTGGTGATGCCGGCCGCACAACCGCCGAGGCGTGTGGTTTTGTGGTCCAAGCCGGGCAAACTTATGAAACGCCACAGGACCAAGAGAATCCCATTGAACCGCTTTGGCGCGTTCCTGCCAGTCGTAGCCCGGATCGCTGCGCGAAGCAGTTTCTGGACTTTCAAAATGACACCAGCGTTGCGGACGTACGGCTGGCCGTACGAGAAGGCTACCGCAGTATTGAGCACGTCAAGCGGTACACCGCTCTCGGCTTTGGCACTGATCAGGGCAAGCTTGGAAATATCAATGGTATGGGCGTGCTGGCCGAGGCTTTGGAAGTTCCCATTGCGCAAGTAGGTACGACCACTTTTCGGCCCGCCTATACGCCTGTGACATTTGGGGCTGGTGCCGGTGAAGATATCGGTGAAATTTATGATCCAGTACGCAAGACGGCGATGCACGAGTGGCATGAAATGCAAGGTGCGCCGATGGAAGTCGTCGGCCAGTGGCTGCGACCTTGGTACTTTCCGCAGTACGGAGAGGATATACATGCTGCAGTGGCGCGTGAATGCATGGCAGCGCGCAACTCGCTTGCAATCATGGATGCATCGACATTGGGTAAGATCGATGTCCAAGGTCGGGACAGCGTCGCCCTCCTAGAAAGAATATATACGCATGACGTCGGCAGGATGGCAGTCGGGCGCTGTGCCTACGGCATCATGCTGGGCGAGGACGGCTTGCTGATGGACGACGGTGTTATGGCGCGTCTGGGTGAACAACGGTTTTATCTTACGACAACCACGGGAGGCGCGGCAGCCGTGCTCACATGGTTGGAACGCTGGTTGCAGACTGAGTGGCCTGAGTTGGATGTGCATTTGACATCGACCACCGATCATTGGTCAACCATAGCAGTGGTCGGTCCAAAATCTCGCGAACTCTTACAGAAGGTGGGCTGCAATGTCAGTCTGCAGCGCGAGAATTTCCCCTTCATGACGGTGAAGGACGCGGAGTTGGGTGGATTTCCAGTGCAGTTATTTCGCGTAAGTTTCAGTGGCGAATTGGCATTCGAAGTTAATATCGGCAGCAACTACGCCATGGCGATGTGGGAGTTACTGATCGATGCAGGTCAGGAATTCCAGATCACGCCGTACGGTACGGAAACGCTACACGTACTCAGGGCAGAGAAAGGATTCGTAATCGTTGGTCAAGACACCGACGGTTCGGTGTCACCGGTCGATCTGAAGATGAACTGGCTGCTTTCCAAGAATAAGGACTATCTAGGAAAGCGTTCTCTGCAGCGCGCCGACCTCGTGCGAACGGACCGGAAGCAATTCGTTGGCTTCGTACCCGTAGACGGTAAGACAGTCGTCGCAGAGGGCACGCAACTGGTGAACGATCCGTTATTGCCCGTGCCGACGCCGATGTGCGGCCACATCACGTCGAGTTATGCGAGCGCTTGTCTTGGACATCCCATTGCATTGGGACTATTGCAGTCGGGACACGCGCGAATCGGCGAACAGGTTGTTGCTGCACAGTCGGATGGCACCTATGTCGATATGCAAGTCGTGTCACCGGTGTTTTATGACCCGAAAAGTGAGCGGCAAAATGTCTGATTCGCTTAAACGACACCATTGTTTGGAACCGTTTTCGGAAGACAGTGCGACGATTGGCTCATCGGCTTCGGCAGAACCCGCCATTCGCGTGACATTCGATGGGCATCGAGAGTTTTACAACTTGCGAGGAGACCCTGCGGACGCAGCCTTCACGGATGCCGTGAAGTCGTTTACAGGACAGTCGATACCGGATAAAGCGAATACGCTGAGTTACAGAGAATGCACGACATGCTGGTTAGGCCCAGACGAATGGCTGGTCGTTTATCCTTCGTTTGAGGCTGGCCGCTTCGAAAAATTCTCTACAGAACTTGATTCGACCGATGCTACGGCAGTTGACGTGAGCCATGGCTACATCGTGTTGTGTCTGAGCGGGGATAGTGCTCTGGATCTGTTGGCAAAAGGCTGTACGCTTGACTTACACCTATCTAGCTTTAATGTCGGTGATTGCGTACAAACCGGTATCGCGCGAACCGCAGCGATCATCGCAAACATTGCCGAGGGCGACCACTATGAAGTAATAGTGCGGCGAACGTTTGCAGAATATCTTGCCATCTGGATGCGCCACGCTGGCGCGGAGTTTGGTATAGGCTTCGATTGAAATAGCACGTCAATAGATCGTCGACCGGCAAACGAGCTCAAAACAATAACAATAAAGAGAACCGTTTATGAACACGCCGCAAAGTACCAACGACAACTTGCAGCCGAGTATCGACTGGACAATTACTACACCGGCACTACTGCTAATATTGGCAATCGGCGGCAGCATGCTCGCCTTTCCGGAGGCTGGTGCGGCCTACGCTAAAGCGGCGAAGGCATTCATCACGGGTAATTTAGGTTGGCTCTATTTGTCTCTTGGTGGCGGTGCGCTCGTGTTTTGCGCGTGGCTTGCGTTTGGACCATACGCGCACGTTGTCCTTGGCACAGTTGGCGAAAAGCCGGAGTATTCCGACCTGCATTGGGTAGCGATGATGTTCACGGCAGGTGTGGGCGCAAGCTTGATCGCGTGGGCGGCGGCGGAGCCGGTTTACTATCTCAATACGCCGCCTTTTGGTGCTGAGCCCTTCTCGAGCACTGCGGTCGAGTGGGCACACGCATATCCGATTTTTCACTGGGGCATCATTCCCTGGGCCTTCTATGCGATTCCAGCAGTACCGATCGCTTATATGCTGTACGTCAAAAAAGTACCTATGCTGAAAGTCAGCGGTGCGTGCGAAAGCGCGCTACCGGTGACTGGTCGCAAGGCTATCGGCAAAGTCATCGATACTGTCATCGCCCTTGGCATTGTCGGTGGTACTGCGACGTCTTTAGGCTTGGGGGTGCCACTGGTTGCGGCTATGTCGGCTGAATTGCTAGGCATTCCAGATACGATCACGACCAAATTGGTGGTCTTGATTATTTGGACGGCGCTGTTTTCTGCTAGTGCCTATCGCGGCCTCAAAAAGGGCATCAAAGTTCTCGCCGATATCAACATGGTGCTGGCGGCAATCGCGATCTTGTTCATCCTGCTCGCAGGTCCGACGCTGTTTATTTTGTCCATGACGGTCAATAGTATTGGTCTGCTTGCCGACAATTTTGTGCGCATGGCGCTGTGGATGGACCCTGTCAGCAAATCTGGATTTCCAGAAGCGTGGACTATCTTCTATTGGGCGTGGTGGATCGCGTTTGCAGCTTTCATTGGTTTGTTCTTCGGACGAATTTCGCGCGGCAGGACCATTCGACAGTTGGTGCTAGGTGTAATTGGCTGGGGAACCTTAGGGACGACCACCTATCTCGTCATCATTGGAGGCTATAGCCTGTACTTGGAAACAAGTGGCATGCTGCCCGTGGCTGAAATACTTCGCGAAAGCGGAATGTCGGTATTAGGTGCCAAGGTCATCAGCAGTTTGCCGTTTGGCAAAGTCGCGTTGTCGGTATTTATCGTCCTGAGTATTATTTTCTACGCGACAACGTTGGATTCCGCCGCCTACACCGTCGCCAGCGTTTGCACGAAAGACTTACACAATGACCAGGAACCGCCACGCGTCAGTCGTTTGGTTTGGGCGTTTGCGTTGGCGTTGTTCACGTTTGGGCTGGTCGTTTCCGACAGTCTTGAGGCGGTCCAGGCGTCAACCGTTGTGTTCTCTCTACCGCTCCTACCGGTCATAGTCCTAATGGTCATATCGCTTGTCCGTTGGCTGCGACGTGACTTTGGCACCGGTGTTGCAAAACATACTGCGGATAGCTAGCCCGGTCGAATGCCGGCGTATTATTAAGTGGTTGAGTGGTACTCGATTGCAGGCCATACTAGCCTGCATTCTTGGCGCAGACGGACGCACATGCGTATCGTAAGTTTGAAATGACGGGTTCAAGACCAGCTCAGCCGCTACCGAAACGCTTTGGGTTCTTACTCCTTAAGGACTTCACACTTATATCTCTATCTTCTGCGGTAGAACCGTTGCGCATGGCGAATCGAATTTGCCGCGAAGAAAGATACAGCTGGACCATCATCACAGAAGACGGCGAGTCGATAGCTGCAAGCGATGGGATTTCTATCAATGCAGATCGATCGATTCGTGACGATCGATTGCTTGATGAGCTGGATCTCGTCGTGGTTTGTACGGGTCGCCGCGTTGAAAACAGTCACACGAAGCCGGTGCAGCGCTGGTTAAAATTTGCCAACCAAAAGGGCATTGCTTTGGGTGCCATATGCACCGGCAGCTACGTCTTGGCGAAGGCCGGCCTACTGGATGGTTACCGTTGCAGCATCCACTGGGAAAACCTGGCGGCGCTTGCTGATGCACACTCCGAAATCGCCGTGAGCAGAAGCGTCTTTACGATCGACCGGAACCGGTTTACGAGCTCCGGCGGTACGACTCCAGTAGACATGATGCTACATATCATTCGTGCGCAATGTGGCACCGAAGTGAGTGCTGGCGTTGCGGAGCAGTTTATCTATGAAAGAGTGCGCCGCTCCGACGACAAGCAACGAATTCCGCTAAAACATCTAATTGGCAATCGGTCGGGCAAGTTGGTTATTGCGGTTGAGCTCATGGAAGCCAATATCAAAGAGCCAATAAGCCAAGAGGAACTGGCAGAGTACGTCGGTTTGTCGCGTCGCCAATTGCAGCGATTGTTTCAACGGCACCTTCTATGTGCGCCTTCTCGTTACTATTTGCAGTTGCGGTTACAACGTGCGCGCGAGCTGTTGCAGCAAACTAATCTCAGCCTGGTTGAAATATCCTCATTGTGCGGTTTCGTCTCGACATCTCATTTCAGCAAAAGCTACAAAGAGTTCTTCGGGCACTCGCCAAGTTCTGAACGGCAGATTCGCGCCGCTTCTGCCTGACATTTTGCTAGCTGGATTCCGTCTGTAACAAATCCTCTTCGTCTTCGCTCGCAATTTGCTGTATTTCTTCGTCATACACCTGCGACGCGGTATGTGCTGTCGCGAGGGCGTCGCCAAATGCAATATGCTGCTCCGAAGGTGCGCTGCTGCGTTTCACAATTCGTATTGAGGCATAAACGGCCAGCATAAAATGGGCGATACCAGTGAAGACGAATAGGCCGGTCGCACCGGTCGCGGTCATAATACTGGATGCGACGAACGGCCCGACGATCGCGCCGCAGCCGTACATAAGAAGGAGGCCGCTGGAGACGGTGACATAGTCCTCCGGATCCGCGTAATCGTTTGCGTGTGCGACCGAAATTGCGTAAAGCGGAAATGATGTCGCACCCCATGCAACGCCAAGGCCCAGGATCCACTGTGTGTTTAGATCGGATCCCTTCAAGATAATAATCACCGACGTGGCGGCGCCCACCGCCGCGGCCAGGATCAGCGTTTTGCGCCGACCAAGCCGATCCGAAAGAAAGCCCATTGGCCACTGCGCCAGTGCGCCGCCGATGACGCCGGCGGTCATAAACCACGCAGCCAGGTTTACGTCTGCGGAGAAGCCGGCAACAAAAAGGGGTGCCAGTGCCCAAAAACTGCCGTTAGCCAAACCAGTCGCGAAGCAACCAATCGTTCCTGTGGGAGAGATCCGGTAAAGTCGTTTGATGTTGACGTCGACCGCAGCAGGCTGCTCGGGCGTCGGTCCTCTGGAAAGCACGACCGGAATGGCAGCCATCGATACTAGTACCGATGCGATCGCAAATAGGTGCATGTCCTTCGGATCGTACAGCACCAACATCATTTGACCGGCGCCCAATAACGTTAGCGTAATCATGACGTAGGTCGAAAACACAACACCGCGGTTTTCGTTTGACGATTGCTCGTTAAGCCAACTCTCGATCACAATAAAAAGTACGGCAAAACAGAATCCGGAGATGAAGCGCAACGCGCCCCAAACAACAGGTTCTAAGACCAGTCCGTGTAACAGCGGTGCCGCTGATGCCAGCGCCGTCATCGCCGCAAACACCCGCACGTGACCGACCTGACCAACCAATTCGGCGCCCTTTAGGCAACCAACAGTAAAGCCAAAAAAGTAGGCGCCACCGATAAAGCCGATCGACAGGGTGGAAAATGCTTCGATGGATGCGCGCACCGGCAACAACGTGCCTTGCAAGCCGCTGCCAGCGAGCAAGATCGCAACGCCGACCAATAAAGCGGCAACAGGGGACAGAGCGTTCTTCACGGCGTAGCTCAATTGAGGGCTGAATCGGCGCGATTGTGAACCTGTTTTGACAGTCCGGCAAGGAAAATAATTGGCAGATTAACAGTGGCTTACGAATGGCGTAGCGCGAGCTAATCGATCCTCTATCGGGGGTGCCAACAGCGATCCGATTTGCGTAAACTCCGATGCTCATTAGGTATGATGCGCATTCCGATCCGATAACCAACCGTAGAGGCAATCATGTGATTGAAGGTGGCTGTGAATGTGGCGCGATTCGTTACGAAACAGCAGGGCAGGTGACAGACTTCAGTCATTGTCATTGTTCGCAATGCCGCCGTTTGCACGGTGCGCCCTACGTTTCGTTTGCCGGTGTGGTGCTCGCGGATATGACATGGAAGAGTGGTCCCGGTGCACTGAGGGTGTATGACTCTTCGGCAAAGAACCGCCGTTATTTTTGCGCTTCCTGCGGTTCGCAGATAATGGTGGTCAGCGCGGAGGAGCCAGACGTCGCATACTTGGCACTCGGATGTATCGATGGCGATCCAGAGCTGCCGGACGGCTATCATCAATTTGTCGACTCAAAAGCGCCCTGGGTGAACATTCTCGACGAATTACCGCAGTTTCCCGAGGCCGTTGACGAGTAAATATCGAATTCCGTTTTCTGAGTTGATCATCGATGATGCCATTTAAAAATTTTCGCGCCGCGCGCTGTTGCAACCGTAACCCATTTAGAGCATTTGTTAGGTTGTGAGTAACGAATTACCAAAGCTAATTGCGACGTCAGTCGTGCGCGGGAGTCAACAGGGCGAGAGTCATGGCGGCATATTTACAGTTGATTTCGAACGCCAAACCGCTGAGCAGCTATTCGATTGGAATTCTAACAAAATTGATTTTGCGGGGCGCGGCGCGGACCGGGGCTTGCGTGGCATTGCATTTGACGGCGACGATATCTACATCGCCGCCAGTGACGAGCTTTTTTGCTACGACCGCAGTTTTGAAATTCAAGCATCGTACCGAAACCGGTATTTGAAACACGGCCACGAGATAGTTCGCAAAGACCGGCTGATTTTCATTACATCCACGGGATTTGACAGTATCTTGGCTTTCGATCTAGACCAAAAACTCTTCACATGGGGGCTGCAGCTCGTACGCTTTCAAAGTCAGTGGAGTGGTCGGACATTCGATCCGAAGTACGATACCGGACCAACGCCGACGAACGATTTTCATATCAATAACGTGTTTGTCGATGATACGGGCATCTATTTGTCCGGCCTACGCATGGCAGCGATGTTGCATATCGATAGCAAGATGGAGGTAAGTGAAGTTTGCAATTTGCCGCTAGGAACGCATAACGCCAGACCATTTCAAGATGGCGTCTTGTTCAACGATACAGCAAACAATGCGGTACGTTTCGTTGGCCGCAATGGCACGGAGAGGGCGTATCCGATTCGGCAATACGCGGAAGACGAGATCACTTTCGCCGGTATCGACGACTCGAAAATCGCCAGGCAGGGATTTGGCCGCGGCTTATGTGTGGCCGGTGATCGACTTATTGCCGGCGGATCGTCACCGTCGACGATCAGCCTTTATGATTATGAGGCCGGCAAGGGATTGGCCGCCGTTAATATTTCCATGGACATTCGCAACGCAATACACGGTTTAGAGATCTGGCCGTATGACGATTGACGCTAACAGTGATCTATTTAAACACGCGTTACGCACGAAAGATTTCGTCGTGACCGCTGAGTTGCCACTGACGCCTGAAAGCAATGCGCAAACGGTGCTGGAGGACGTCCAGTTGCTGAATGATTCGGTCGATGGGTTTGTATTTACCGATAATCAGTATGGCCAACCACACATGAACCCGCTTGCTGCTGCGGCCATTGTTCGTCAGCATGGATTTCCCCCAATCATGCAGCTAAGTTGTAGGAATCGGAATCGCATTGCGCTACTCGGTGATCTTTTTGGCGCGCGCGCGCTTGGCGTGGATTCGGTTATGTTGGTTCGAGCAGGAAAACTGCCTGAGGGCTATTGGCCGCGGGCAAAAGCCGTTAATGACGTAAACACGCGCGAGCTCATCGAAACGACAAAGCGCATTAATGATGACGAGAAACTTGGTTCGGCAAAGAATTTTCTAATTGGTACGTCGGCAACGATCCACG
Source organism: Woeseia sp. (assembly GCA_021773015.1). Taxonomy (GTDB): domain Bacteria; phylum Pseudomonadota; class Gammaproteobacteria; order Steroidobacterales; family Woeseiaceae; genus OFTM247. Next base: position 184,045 of record JAJFKW010000004.1, on the reverse strand, counting down.
AGCCGACAGGCGATTGGCATCCGGAGGAATTATTGGCCAAGTTGGATGCTGGCGCGCAATTCATGTTTACCCAGTTATGCTTCGACGCTGGAATGATTCGCCGTTATGTGGAATTTCTTGTTGGCAAGAAATTGCTGCAGCGATTTAGTCTTATCGTTAGCACGGCCATACTACCGTCCGCTGACTTGGCAATTTGGCTGCGAGAAAATCACCGGCAGTCCGTTATCCCAGCTTCGGTTATCAACAGACTGCGCCACGCAAGCGATCCGGCGCAGGAGAGCGTGCACATTTGTACGGAGCTCCTGCGAGAGGTCGCGGCGATACCGGGAATTGCCGGCGTTAATTTTTATGCAGGCGGTGATCTTGCTGTGATTCCAGATATCGTCCGGGATGCAGGAATAGCGACCTAGCGAAATTATTCAGTCGCCGCAAATCCTCGCCGCGATAGCAGTCGCCCTGGAAACTCCCCGGTTGTTTCGCCGTTCCGAAATACGACAACGCCGTTAACCCATACAGTTTCCATGCCGCTGGATATCAGTGTTGGGTTCTCGAAAGTTGCATTATCGGTAACGTCGGCAGGATCAAACAAAACGAGGTCAGCATAATACCCCGCGCGTATTTTTCCGCGCATTTCGATGCCAACATTTGTCGCTGTAAGGCTGGTCATCTTCTCGACTGCCGATTCAATTGAGATACCAGTCTCTTCGCTGACGTAGCGACTCAAGAATCTTGGGAAAGACCCGAAACCGCGCGGGTGTCCGCCGGCAAATTCGCCATCGCTGCACAAGTTGGTAAATCTCCAGCGCATGAGTTCGACGACGTCAGTCTCATTCATGCTTTTCGCGACGATGCTATCGCCTGCGATGCCGTTCTCCTGTAGGTACTTGTCAGACAATTGCGACACCTCTAATAGTGCGCGGTGTACATCGGTCTCCAAAAGTTTCGCGACTTCAGCAATCGACAGACCAGCAAAGTTAGGATTCGGTGGAAAAGTGGTGAGGATGAGCGTTTCTGGATCCGTCGTGCGTTCGAACGTGAATCGTGCGGCATCGAGATTTGTGTAGTCGCGATCTGGAAATAGCACGGCAAGATCGCTTTTCCAATATAGATAGGGGTAGATATCAGCGCTGACTTCGATGCCGCTTTCGCGTGCAACGTTGAGTTTGTTCAGTAAGCCTCGAGTTGTTCCCCAGAAGTTTTTGTCGGCCAACTTGATATGCGAAATGTGCACGGGTATCGCCGCTTCTTTGCCAATACGAATGACCTCGTCAACCGCTTCCTCGAAGCGGTCGTCTTCGTCTCTTACATGACTCGAATACCTTCCACCGTAAGCAGATGCAACCTGCGCCAACGCGATGACCTCTTCGGTGTCGCTGTAAATACCGGGTTCGTATTCAAGCCCAGTTGAAAGACCGAGCGCACCGTTGCGCAAATCGTCAGTCAACAATACTTTCATTGCGGAGATATCCGCGTCATTCGCCGCGCGCCGATAGTCATCGCCCATTGCGGTGTACCGGATGCTGCCGTGCGGGGAATACGAGGCAATATTCACGGCCGCAGGCTGCGTAGTGAAGCGCGCATTAAATTCAGCGAGTGGTAGAAACTCGTACTCTTCATCGAGACCGGAAGCACCATCAGCCCCGCGGACGATCGTTGTGACCCCTTGGCTGACCACCGCCAGCATATCGCGGTGTTCGGACATGTTGGAATCGTGATGGCTGTGACTATCGATAAATCCTGGTGCCAACACCTTACCTTGCGCATCTACGGTCATCTCACCGGGCCGAGCGCCTAATTCGCCGACCTCGATGATTCTATCCCCGTCGATACGCACCGCACCGATGAAAGACGCCCGACCAGTACCGTCGATAACCGTCGCATTGTGTATCAGCACCGTGGTAGGTGCTTGCGGATTACAGCCGACGATGGCAACGGCGATCGTTACCAAAGTGAGGGCAGCAATAAGAATTCGAGTTTTCACAGGTTCTATTTCTCGTCATGCAGTCGACGGCAAAGAGTATCTGGAAATCTGTGAGATGTCGCTTTCGGCTTTGCCGGAGCAGCGACTTATGCGTCTGATCGCCAACTATCGTGCGGGCCGGATTTCATGCCATGTATTTCACGATGGCACGGCGCATACGTTGCGTGGTAGCTTCGTGTCCGGTGAATTTGAGGGGCACCTATGGATGGCAATGCATTAGTTCTCTGCGAAGGGCTTTTTGCCAATAGTCACGGCAAAACTGCACACGGCCTAGTACGTCACACAGAGCGCTATCGTATCGTTGGCGTTATCGATTCAACGCTAGCAGGGCAGGATGCTGGGGAAGTATTGGATGGCAAGGTAAACGGCATTCCGATTTTCGCGTCGCTTGCCGAGGGAATAGGCCATGCAGCCGCGCCGCCGAGTCACCTGGTTTTCGGGTTGGCAACTGATGGTGGGGTATTGCCGGCCGACCTTAGGCCGCAAGTCGTTGACGCGCTAAAGGCGGGACTGAATGTCGATAGCGGGCTACATCAATTCTTGTCGGAAGATGCGGAGTTGGCGGCCATCGCGAGTTCCGCGGGCACCACGATTCGTGACGTGCGCAAAACGCCGCCGCGCAATGAGCTGCATTTTTTCACCGGCGCTATTGCAGACGTGCGGGCCACAAGAATTGCGACGCTGGGAACGGATTGCGCATTGGGTAAGCGCACCACAGCAACCATACTTGTCAATGCGCTGAATAGTGCCGGCCACAAAACAGAGTTGATTGGCACTGGACAAACATCGTGGTTGCAGGGGGTGCGCTACGGGATTCTCTTAGACTCGATTATTAACGATTTTGTTGGCGGAGAGCTTGAGCATGCAATCGTTACCGCCGATCGCGAAGTCGCGCCGGAATTCATGCTAATAGAAGGTCAAGCATGTTTAACGCACCCGGGTGGGTCGGGCGGTTTTGAGATTCTCGGTTCGGCAAAGCCGCATGGAGTCATCTTGCAGCATGCGCCGATAAGGAAGACGTACGATGGCTATCCCGACTTTCCGCTGGCGCCGCCGGAAGTTCATATTCAAACGATTGAGCAGATGTTTGCTTCAAAGGTAATCGCAATAGGTTTGAATGCAGAGGGTTACGATAAAGCGGAGATTCCCAAACTGATCTCATCACATGAGGATCGATTTGGAATTCCGTGCTGCGATCCGCTGACGGAAGGTGCGCAAAAATTGGTTGATGCAGCGCTAACTTTGGCTTCCGCAGACTCGTGAAGATAGACAGTTACGAAATTCGTACGGTTGACCTGCCGTTGGTGGAAGGCTATCGAATTACCGGCAAGACGATTACCTCATGCCAAAATCACTTGGTAAGACTGACCTCCGGAAATTATCAGGGATTGGGCAGCGCATCGCCGTCCGGGGAAATTACCGGAGAAGATGACGCGAGCTGCACCGCTGCGTTGAAAGGGCCATTGGCGGAGCTGACGCGCTCAATCGACATAGAGAACGACCCGACAGAATGGTCGGAGCAGGCACTATCCATTGCGCCACAAAACCCAGCGGCGATTGCCGCGATCGATATGGCGCTATGGGATCTTATTGGCAAAAAACAGGGTAAGGCGCTGTTCGAGTTATGGGGTGGGGCGGGAATGCCTGTCCCAACGTCTGTGACTATCGGCATTTGTAGCGTTGAACAAACGCTGGCGGAATCTGAAGCTTGGCTAGCTAGAGGTTATCGCGTTTTAAAAATAAAGATCGGCGAAAATCTTCAGGTCGACATCGAGCGCATCCGCAAGGTTCGGGAATTGCTGGGTCCCGATGGCACTATTCGAGTAGATGCAAATCAAGGTTACGACTTGGACGGCGCGCGCGAGCTGCTGCGGCAAACGGCGGGCTTGGACGTTGAAATGTTTGAGCAGCCAATGCCGATGAAGGAACTTGCAGACGCTGTTACATTGACGTCAGAAAGTACGGTCCCAATTGTTGCCGATGAAGTCGCGAGCGGCAGGCGCGAGTGCATGGAAGTAATAGACAAGCGTGCTGCACATGTCGTCAATATAAAGCTCATGAAATGCGGTGGTCCGACTGTTGCCTGGCAGATTCACAACCATGCTCAGGCTGCGGGCATGAGCCTGATGCTTGGCTGCAATGACGAGTCTCGCGTATCAGTTGCGGCGGGCGTCCATCTTGCACAATCAATGCCTGGATTGCGCTATGCCGATCTGGATGGACACATGGATCTCGCAGCCGATCCTGCCAGCGGTGGCTTCGAAATTCAAAACGGCTTAATGCATTTAACGCGGACGCCTGGAATCGGCGTTAGGATAGAGGATTGGTAGTGGCACATCATGTTTCAAGGATTTTGCTTTTGAGTATTTTTTCCCTGCTTTCGTTGCTTTCAAAAACCGACGCTGCCGACAAATTCGACGTAGATCGCTATTTGGCGCTCAAGGATATTTCCGAAATTGCGCTTAGCCCCGAGGGCGGGATGATTGCCTACACGCTGACAACGAACGATTTGGAAAAGGATGATCAAAAAAGCGTGGTATGGATGATACCCAGCAGCGGCGGCGAGCCCGTGCAAATGACGTCCATCGAAAGCGCAGCAAGCAGCCCACTATGGAGCCCTGACGGTCGCTATTTGGCGGTGCTTTCGGATCGTAAAGACGAAACCGATCAGGTCTGGTTGCTTGATCGTCGCGGCGGAGACGCGCTGGCGTTGACCGAAATGCCGCAGGGTGTAGATAAGTTTTCCTGGTCTCCGGACAGCACAAGTTTGTTGTTGATTGCAGAAGATCCTTCACCTGCTGACCTCGACAAGGAGGAGCTACCGAACCCGCGGCCCTGGGTTATCGACAGGCTGCAGTTCAAGGAAGACTACGTTGGATATCTCGACCGGCACCGCTCGCATATTCACATCGTCGATCTTGAAACACGAAAGGTCCGCCAAATAACAAGCGGAGACTTCGACGATGAATCCGCAGCCTGGTCGCCTGATGGCAAACAAATAGTCTTTGTCAGCAATCGCACTGATGATGCCGACCGCAATCGCAATACCGATCTGTGGCGTATCGATGTCAATGACGAGAACGCCGAGCCACGCCGTCTCACTGAGAACGACGTCGCCGACGATAGCCCGGCGTGGAGCCCAGATGGCAGCTCCATTGTGTATACATCTACCGACGCCAATGTACCGCCAATCTATGCGCTAACGCAGCTAACCGTCTTGAATCTCGCATCCGGTGAAGCGACCGTGATTCCAGGACTCAAGGAAGTGCAGGTATCCGAGCCACGATTTACACATGATGGTAAAACAATTTTGGTAATTGCAGAACATCGCGGCGAACAACAGCTGGTAGGCGTCGATGTCGAATCACGGGATGTATCGAAGTTGCTGTCCGGGCGCGATACCGTCGTCGAATATGCGGCCGCTGCAAACAACGATATCTACGCACTGATTACACGATCGCATTTGCCGGAGGAAATATTCAGAGTCGTCGGCAGCGAAATAGAACAATTGTCTTTCGTTAACCAGCCGGTACTCGAAGGCGTCGAACTCGGTGATGTTGAGAAATTCACATTCAAGAGTGGCGACGGTACTGACCTTGAAAGTTTCATCACGTTTCCTCCTAACCACAAGAAGGGCAGACGTTACCCGGGCCTGCTTAATATTCACGGCGGGCCGCAGGCGCAATATGACTATCGATTCGATTTCGAAGCGCAATTGCTGGCTGCGCAAGGCTACATTGTTGTCATGCCAAATCCGCGCGGCTCAACCGGCTACGGTCAGGAATTCGTGCAGGCTATTTACCAGGACTGGGGGGGCATTGATTACGAAGACGTCGTTGCATCAGTGGATCATGCGATAGCGGAAGGCTGGGTGCATCCTGACAAGACGGGTGTCCTGGGTTGGTCGTATGGCGGCATGATGACGAATCACGTCATTACAAAGACGGACCGATTCAAAGCTGCAATCACCGGTGCCAGTGCGACACTCTATATGGCCAACTATGGTCACGATCAGTATCAACGTTGGTGGGAAGAGGAATTGGGCTTACCGTGGCTGGAGGAAAATCGTGAGAAGTGGAATCGCATCTCACCGTTCTTCAAATTGGACAAAGTCAAAACTCCGACCTTAATTGTTGGCGGCGAAGATGACTGGAATGTGCCGATTCACAATTCGGAACAGCTGTACATCGCGTTGAAGCGGCAGGGCGTGCCAACAGAGCTGGTCGTGTACCCTGATCAAGGCCACGGCTTTACCGTACCGTCCTATAACAAGGATCTATACGAACGCTACATCAACTGGTTGTCGCGTTGGATCAAGAAGTAAGTATGGCAGAATTCGCACCGAGGTGAGCTAGCAAGCCGACAAGCGGGGTAGCGCATCGGCTCATTAATCCTTCAGCGTGCGCCACTCAAGAGACGACATATTTCGGACCATTCGGCAACCGTCAGATCAATATCAGGCGACCGGTCATTGGGAGGGAACTGAGACACGGTTTTGCCTCAGTGGCAGAACTCTGTGTATCCTTCACGGATGAGAATCTGGATTTTGCAACTGTTTGTCGCCGCTATGCTTTTCACAAGCCTAGAGGGCGTCGCTGAGGCTGCCAATGACGATGTCTTTCATCAAACGCATCATGCGCCTGCGGATGATGCCGACCAGTGATACCCGGATTCCGACGGTGACGAGCATGATGGCAACAATTGTGAGTATTTTTGTCACGTGCACGCGATTGGTTTGATCTCACACCCATCGATCGCACGTATACGTATCAGTTCTTCTACGCTCGGAAGAGTTTGAGCATTTCCGAACCAGATGCGTTTCGAGAAATGTTTGGATGCCTTCATCGTCTAGCTAGACAAATCTCTCAAATAATCGCGAAATTCGATGGGGATGGATGGAGCACCAGCGAAACCAAGATATTGGACAATGCAATTGTAGGTTATGTTCACGAATTGTTCCGAACGCGAAAGCAGCACAATGGTATCTAATCAGTCGCTGCAACTACGCGCTGTAGACCGAACACGTTGAGCATAAGGTGATCCCTACGACGCAGATCAACCGCAACAATTAGTTGACTAGTGCGGGGCTACTTAACGAATAGCATAGTTAGTAACCAGGCCCTCCGGAGATTTGGCTACTGCGCAATTGTTACCCGATCGTAGATCCCGAAATAATTGTCTGAAGTAAAGATTGGCAAATGGGGGGGGGCGAGGGGCAAGTTCTGACCCCTACTTGCCACATAGGTTGAACGGCTGCTTATCCCCGGACTTGCCGTTCGAATCGGTGAAGGTGCTGAAGTTACGAAAAACGCACACGTTCTTCTCTACGAGCACACATGAGTCCTTTTGAATCGAGCACGCTCAGCGACCACTTGCGTGGACTGAGCGGCGTCCAGTTCCGAATCGGTAAGACGCATTTAGCTATTGTCGTAAATGCCTGCTTTCGGTCAACACCAGCCACTGAGTCTATCACCAGGTGAGAGGCTGGTTTCGGCCAAATGCGGTCATTCCTCATTGATGCAAGTAATTGGCGAATTCAGACACGAAAAAGTCGAATACCGTTCGAACTCGTCGGTTAGTTCTCAATTCCTGATGTGTCACGATCCAGAGTTCCGCTTCAATGGGAGCAAACCCGGGAATAACGAGCCGTTCAACGAGGGGTTCGGGATCACCGACCAGCTCAGGCAAACCGCTAATTGCAACGCCCAACTTGACTAGTTCCCACTGGACAACATGGTTTCTGGTCACAACAGGAAAATTGTGAGTGCCTAATTCAAAACCCCGAGAATTGAGCAATGAAAGTAGACGGCCAGACTTCTCGAAATCAATAAAGTTCGCACTATTTAACTCTGCAATAGACTTGGGATTACCCAGACGTTCGAGATAGGTAGTTGCAGCGTAGAGGTGACCTCTTACATCACTGAGTTTTTTAACGATTAGTTCTGACTGCGATGGTCGAAAGCTGCGTATAGCAATATCAGCCTCTCTACGGCTTAAATTGCTTTCATCGTTCGTCGAAATTATTTCAATTTCGATGCCGGGTTCCGCTTGCCGTAATTTCTGAATGATTGGCGGTAAGACAAATGTCGCAAGGAGTTCAGTAGATGTGATGCAAATATTTCCTTCAACTACATGCGATTGCCCTGTTGCTGATAATGAAAACCGGTTCGCCGCATCTCCCATCGCACGTACGTGTTCAACCAGTTTCATCCCGTTTGGGGTCAGCTCCAGCCCCCGGCCTCTGCGACTGAAAAGATCGACACCAAGTTCTTTTTCCAGAGCCGCAACCTGACGCCCTAAAGTAGGTTGCTTCATATCAAGAGCACGAGCCGCAGCCGCAAGAGATCCCTCTTCGGCAGTCACCAAAAAGGCTCTTGCACGATTCCAGTCAAATTTTAGTGATCTCCAATCCATGCAAATACGTATATCTGATGTCCATTTTGCGTTCTATGATGTTGATTTATGCATTGATAGTATGCGCATTGCAAATGACCTTCAACTAAGCAACGGACGCTTGCCAGATGACAATTCAGAAAGTAGTTCTCCTCGCTTTAACTCTTTCCTTGGGGGCTTGTGCGAGCCTGATTCAAAGCACATCCATCTCCGAGGCATACAAAAAATACGAGCGTCAGGAATTTGAACGGACGTTGGAACTGATCACCAGAGCGGAAAATGCACAAGAAACGACGCCCGAAATGAAGGCCGAGCTAACCTATTTGAAAGCGCAGACTTATGAAAGCTTAGGACAACAGGAGGTAGCCAGTACGCTTTACCAATATCTTGTCGACCAGCACAAGGATTCTCAATACGGTTATCTAGCAAGTACAAAGTGAATACGAATTCGCAAATTTCAGTAATCGCGATCCCGCTGAGCATTTTGTTATTGGTGTCTATTTTTCCATGAAAGACACAATAATCTGGTTAGTACATACACCTGCGGGAACTGTTGGATTGATTGCTGCCGCTGTTGCTTTGTACACGAAAAAAGGATCTGCGCTTCATCGAAAAGCAGGTAATTATTTTACTGTCTCAATGCTAATTATGCTGGTAGTCGGTTTCGTGGCTGCACTAATAAAAGAATCCCCGGCGGATATGATATTGAGCGTAGTGGTTTTGTATACCGTGTTTACAGCATGGCTCACGGCTAAACGAAAAATTGTCGAAACCGGCATTCTGGAAAAGGTGGCAATTGCGTGGATAATAGCTGTTGCGATAGCGGCATTTATTCTGAGCGCAGGCAGGAGTGAGGCTGAAACTCCAAGTATTTACCTCTTTTGGGCGGGCTTCGCAGTTTTCTGTGCTGTTGGGGATCTCCGTAACTTGCGAAAAGCAGGTTTAACCGGAGTTCAACGCGTCATCAGACACGTATGGCGAATTGGATTCTCTTTGGTTTGGACTGCGTTAGCACTTACCGATAAGATCATTAAGGCGCAAGGTTCTGATGTTAAAGAAATGCCAGTAGATCAACTGTTTTATATTGTGGGTATACCGACAATGTTGATACTGACAATAACTTTGTATTGGATCATAAATATCCTGTTTTTTTCCCGGAAGAAATTTTCTCGTTACGGTGGCTTAGCCAAATAACTTTCTACGTCCGCTTTGGGTCAATAGCAGCCGCTCATATTTCTTTAAATACAGGTTTTGAGCGACAGGTTTGCAGCCCTTACCGGACGCTCACCGCCCAAAACCATGGTCCAAGTTCATGCCAGCAACCCGTCCCTGATTCTATTCCCATCCTGGATCGAAAAGTAGTTTCCCAAGGCAGCACTACTGGCTACGCCAAATACGGACGCTTAGCGGCCAGCATACCCGCAACACCAGCCGCTCAGCTGGTAGAATTCGAGACATACTGAGAGGCTGCTTTTGACCCCTACTTGCCACATTGGTTGAACGGCTACTTATCTCCGGACTTGCCGTTCGAATCGGTGAAGGTGCGGAAGTTACGAAAAACGCACACGTTCTTCTCTACGAGCACACAGAGGTCAGTAATATGCCCGGCGATGGAAATTGCTGAAGCAATGTAAGGCTCTTGTTTGGCCCGACCCTCAGCAGCACCAGAAGCAAACAGAGACCCGTTCTAATACATCAATACGGATTCATCGTAAGATTCGTCAAGTGCCTCAAGCAGATTGCCGTCATTGAGCAACTGTACTTGAGTGAACACGGCAAGAGACGTTGATTCGTAGGGTTTCGTTACCTTGACAATTCTGTTCCGCGATGTCGATCAACTGGCATTTCCGAGTCTAGTGTGGACATTGATGGGCGGCGCTCCAAGCAAGATGAGCGCCGCCTATCTTGTGTGCCAACGATCTTAGTCCTTCGGTCCAATCCATTCAAACGGATTGTGAGCAACTTCCCACAGGTGCCCATCCAGATCCTTGAAATAGCCAGAATAGCCGCCCCAAAATACTTTTTGCGCTGGCTTCACGAGCGTCGCACCGGCCGCCACAACCTCCTCCAGCGTCTCATCGACTTCCGCCTCTGAGGCAACATTGTACGCAAGCGCGAAACTATTGAACCCAGAGCCTTTGGCGGACACGGTCGCGTCTTCAGCGAGCTCATCGCGGCCGTAAAGACCAAGCCAGGTTCCATTCAAGGTGAAGAAAGCGACCTCCGGTGGTGATTTCAACCTGGGGAATTGCAGTTTCTGCTCATAGAATTCGATCGATCGTGCCAGATCGGTAACGCCCAACGTGATCATGCTGATTCTTGGTTTCATTTGTTAACCCTCGTCTAATGCGATTAAGCCAAAAATTAGTGCACGCAAGAGAAAGGGTCCACACAACCTCAGAACCCGGGCACTCGCATGCACGGTCAAGGTCGTGGGGCAGGCGGAACGCCAGTCAGAGTCCCTCAAAGGGATGGCCGGACTAACCAACACCGGCCCGTCTTTTTCGACAACCACAAAATGCCAGACAGAGTCGTCGTTTGCAACAGTATCGTAGTTAAACGGTCGGTGCAGGGAACCTTGCGTATCGGAGATATCGTTGGCATCCCGTAACGGGTCGCTCGGCCAATCCACGCTTGGCTTTAGATCGCGTATATGCCCTCCAAAGCGCTGTCGAACCGAGCGACCGGGAGCAGCTTAAAATTGTCCGCATCGAGAATCTTGATGGCGGTTATCCGATCACATCGGAACGTACGCACGTCATCTCTAAGCTCATCCCAGGCCAAGACATACCAAATTGGGTAGCAGAGCAGAAGATAGTGTGGCTGGATAATGCGTGTTGTCTCGGCGTTGCTTGCGGACCGATATCCGATGGAGATACGGCGTTGTAGGAGAAATGCCTGGTGCAGTTGCTTGACAACATTTCGTTCCGGTGTTGCGACAGACGCCAAGAGCGATGCAGAGACTGAATGACCGATGCGGATGCGGCTTTTCAGGTGTCTTACCTTATAATTTAACGCTGGTGAAAATGACGCCATAAGCTTGCGTCGTACGCTTTTCAGATGAGCCATCAATAACGGCGAATCCATCTGTTCGGCCACCGCCAGGCTGACCAGCAAATCAACCGCTTCAGAATAGTTGAGGTTGATGCGACCTATACCCCAATTTCGGTGAAGCCGAACACCGCCACCGTGACCTCGATCAGCATCTATGGGGAGCCCTTGATCTCTCAGGATCTGAATATCTCTACTAACCGTTCTTACGCTGACGCGAAGATCTTCGGCAATCTCTCCGACCGTTGTTGGTTCACCGGACCCTAATTGTGCTTTCAATATTTCCAGCCGCTGCAATCGCTCGGTTGTTGACGAACGTTTCATAAAACAAATATGCCGTACAACGTCCTATTTGTCGATAATCTAAGGACCGTTACCCATTTATTCAAAGGAATTCGACATGACAAACCCTGTAACCGTCCTTGCCCCCATCAAACTTGCCGCCGGCAAAACCGAAATCGACCTACTGGCGGCATCAGATCGTTTTGAGAAGGAATTTGCGAGCAAACAGCCCGGAATTCTGCGTCGCGAATTGGTTCGAAAAGCAGACCGTGAATATATCGACATTGTGCAATTTCGCAGCGCTGAAGACGTGGAGGATGTCATGGCCAAGGAAAAGGAATCTCCCGCCTGTCACCAATTTTTTGCTGTCATGGATTTGGACGCCGAGGATGACTCCGAAATCGGCATGTATCCATCCTTAGCGACGTATTCCTAGTGCTCAGAAGCGAGGGAGGTGACAGTGGGCTCTCTTACTTTGTGTCGCCGTATGATCGGAATGAATCGCCTCAGGCGGTCCATGTGTGTCGATAGGTGTTCGTGATCATGGAACCATTCAAAAACAATATTTCCCCACAGCTTGTGGGATGTATTGCAGATCATCTTGAAAAATACCTGAAGGGATTCGATCGCTCCGCATTTGTGGGGCCGATCTTGGCGGCATTGAATCGAATGGAATTGAAGGAACGGGCACAGCTGATCGCTGATCACCTGCATCATGTGCTTCCAGATAATCTTTCTTTGCGGTACCCGATTCTTGAGGCCATGTTACATCCTTGTGAGGATGCAACCATCGATCGACACAGCGACGAAAACGGTATCCAAGGTTGGGGAATGTTCCCGCTCGGCACGGTCGTTGGTCAGAACGGCCTTGAGGATTTCGAGCGCTCTTTGTTGCTGTTGAAAGAGATGACGAAGCGCGGAACTTCGGAGTTCGATGTCCGCTATTTCTTACTGGCCGATCAAGAACGAGCGTTGAATATCATGAGTGGTTGGCTACGCGACCCGAACGTTCATGTCCGTCGCCTGGTATCTGAAGGCACGCGACCTCGTTTACCGTGGGGCTTTCAGCTGCCTGCGTTGATCGCTGATCCCTCTCCAGTGATCCCTATTCTTGAGGCATTGCGCGACGATGCGGAAGAATATGTTCGTCGTTCCGTTGCCAATCATATGAATGACATTGCCAAAGATCATCCAGACCTTGTGGCGAATCTGGCGAAGGACTGGACACAAGGAGCAAACGAACGCCGGAAGAAAGTGGTGCGACATGCTTGCCGCACTCTAATCAAAAATGGTCACAAAGGTGCTCTGCACGCGCTCGGATATGAAAAACCGATGATTCAGTTAATGAGACTTTCGATTGAAACCGCTGTTGTAAAGATGGGTGGTGCTTTGGTCTTCAAGGTCGATCTGCGTTCTGAGAGCAAAAGTTCGCAGTCCCTTATGATCGATTATGTTGTTCGATTCATGAAGGCTAATGGCAAACAGGCGGCTAAAGTATTTAAATGGAAAAAATTCTCGCTGGGTGCCGGCGAGGAAATCTCGATGACACGGTCACATGCTATACGCGCGATTACAACTCGAAAATACTACGACGGAGCTCATGCCCTCTCGATTCGAATCAATGGGCAGGACTTCGGACACGCAGAATTCGAGTTGTGGAACACTGCCGATTCGTCGGAACGTGTTTGATTCACGAGGCCATCGAGCTCGTGAAACTGGCGTGTCTCCAAAATCTCTTTACAAAATGCGTCTTTCGTCAAATGTGTGAGCGCACAGATTCAGCTGTCGCACGAACTTTGGGCGTTCGTCTTAGCTTCCCCCCCCGGCTAATTGTAAAGAGTAGGGGAGTCAGCACTCCCAACTAATAATCAAAAGTTGGGATTGGCCTCTAGGGCAGGGCGTGTGGCAAGTTCTGACCCTTTCTTCTCACTCAGGTCGAACGTCTACTTTTCCCGAAACCTGCCGTTCGAATGTCTGCTTTGGAAAAATCCGACAGGCTGCACTCGGCCACAAGCAGACGTCGAACGCAATCCTTAGACGGGCTATTATTGACCGCTTGTTAGGATGAAACTGTACCGATAATTGGAGCGTCTACATTGACCAACGAATCAGCTTCTAAGCAAGTCCTCCAGAGGACGTTGGAACTTCCTTGCGGCACGATTCTTAAGAATCGAATCGCAAAGTCCCCTATGTCTGATTCGCTTGGGAATGGCGAAGGAAATCCGACAGAAGCACAGATTCGGCTTTATGAAAGATGGGCGCAAGGTGGAACCGCTCTGTCCTTAATCGGTGAAGTACAAGGGGATTTTCGTTTTCCTGAAAAGCCGGGAAATCTGGTACTCGGCACGCACTCAAACCAAGGATTATTGCAGGACCTCGCTAGCCGAGCGACGGCAAACGGCGCTCACTTATGGCCGCAAATAGGTCATGCCGGAGCGCTTTCGCACTTGCCGATCAGTCAACCAATGGGACCGTCACCTCTTAACGTTGAGGGACTTCAATGTGGGGGCATGTCGGTCGACGAGATTCATGCATTGCCCGATATGTACGCTAGGACCGCACTACACGCGAAAACTGTAGGTTTTAGCGGTGTTCAAATTCACGCAGGGCATGGGTTCTTGCTTAGCCAGTTTCTTTCCCCCTTGTTTAACCATCGAGATGACGGCTACGGCGGTTCAATCGAAGGGCGATCCCGCATAGTTCTTGAGATAATAAATGAGGTACGACGGGCCGTTGGTCCATTGTTTCCGGTCGGAATCAGGATCAATTCGACGGATCAACTGGAAGGCGGGTTGACCGAAATTGATGCATTGGAAGTAGTCCGCCTTCTTGATCAGACCTCAATCGATTTGATTGATATTAGTGGCGGGACGTATTTCCCTGGCGCAAAAGCAAGCTCCGATGGCTCCAGTGATGGACCATACTTCCTAGAGTTCGCCCGACTCGCAAAAGGTGTATCGAGCGTGCCCTTGATGCTAACGGGCGGATTCAAGAAACGGGAACAAGCGATTGATGCCGTAATAAGTGGCGCTGTCGATATGGTGGGCATGGCACGAGCAATGGTACTTGATCCTCGGATCGTGGAGTCTTGGTCCAGCAACGGAGGGATTGATCCTGAGTTTCCGAGATTCGATTCGGCGCCTCCCGGTGGGATAACGGCTTGGTTTACGATGCGACTGACAGCTTTGGGCGGTGACAGCGAGGAAGAATTTAGATTGGACCTGCCTGCTGCGATTCGAGAGTACGAAGAGCGTGATGCTCACCGCTGCGTGAAGTGGCAAAAGGTGTTTTCTCAATAGGAAACTGAATGGCGGCAACGGGTCAGTAGCAGCCTCTCAGCATTCTAACAGCCCACCGACTAGTTTCGCCCACAAGCAGACCTTCACTACGCTCGTTCGCTTAAGCCAAGACGAACGCCAAGTCCAATAAATAAAGCGCCCAAACCGCGGTCCATCCAAGCTGCTACCTGAGGATTCATGGTGACGTATCTGGTCAATCTCGCGCCAAGTACAACCAACGGTGGCTCAATAAATGCTGCGACAACAATGAGAAGCGAACCGTGCAAAAGCAACTGGGCACCCGGCGGCCCTGCTCCAACAACCACAAACTGGGGTAAGAACGCCAAAAAGAATATGGCAACCTTCGGGTTCAACGCGGAAACAAGAATACCCTGGTGAAAAATCTTCAAATTCGATCTTTGTGTTGCATTGGTATCAGGAGAAAAGGAAGCACCACTAGACCTAAGCGCTTGCACACCTAACCAAATCAAATACGCTGCACCAACCCACTTAACAACGGTGAAAGCCGTAGCCGAAGTGGCTAAGATTGCCGAAAGGCCGACTGCCGCCAGTAAAACGTGTACAAACGTACCTCCCCAAATTCCGAGCATTGCGGCAAATCCTGAGCGTTGGCCGTTTTTCGCCGTCTGCGCAAGAATATAGGCAATATCAGGTCCCGGAGAAAGACTCAAAAGAACAGCGGCCACGATGAAGGTGCTCCAATGTGCTAGGGAATATTCGAACATTTCTATTTGTCTTCTCCGCGCGTAGTGGTTAGCAAGGATAGTGAATAACAATCTCGTCGATGCGTCGTCTTGCGAAAATCGCCTTCGGGTCATAAGCAGCCGCTCAGACTATATCACCTGAGCGGCTGCTTTCGAGCGCATAGCAGACGCACGCCAGGGCCAAGTATTGGCCGTTTTTTACCGCCGAGGTTGGGTAGGGGCCAAGATCTACGCAAATGCTTAAATCGAAGCCGGTGCCGCCAACGGAGCGACGCAGTTGCGACCTCGGACCGAATCCGTGCGGGAGATTTGCGTGTTTCAGTTGTGCGTCGTTGTGCATTGTCAGGCAAATCGTGCAACGAGCGCCCTTGCGGTTTGTCAATGATTACGATTGCTTACGATCTAGTGAGCAAACTACGAACCAGGCGGTTGCCGGGGGTGCGTACTGAAGCCGGGACAAGAGGGGCCGGAAGAAAAAACGGCTCCCAAGTTGGTGCCAAGAGCTAAACGTTCAGTAGACAGGGCAGTTGCAACCGACAACTCTAATTACGAAATTGGTCGTTTTGTGGGCACCGAATATCATTAGGTTACTGTTTGTCCTCTGTTAACTTTAATTGGCAAAGAGCACAAAGGCGCCATTGTTGTACGCAAATTCCGTCGATTAAGACTGACATAAGATATTGATAAATAATTGTTTTTTTGGCGGCGTAGAAAAATTGGGCAAATTCGCCGTGTTCCCCAGCTTAAGTTCGTAACAGGCACTAATAACGGCTGCCTTGACGACTAAACAAATGGGGTAGACGGCTATGAACAAATTAAACGGGAAAATCGCTCTTCTGGTGGCGACCGCGCTTCTGACAATTACAGCGTGCGGCGGCGGCGGAGGTGGCGGCATTACACCACCACCCCCGCCACCGCCCGTTGTTCGTACGCCGCAGCTACTTGCCTATTCGGCGAGTGACGGCATCTCGACGAATGGTCGGACCGAGCTGTATTCAATCGACGACGACGGCCAGAACCGCGTGATGCTCAGCGATCCAATGCCAACTCGGGCATCAGCGGATATCGCAGGTATCGAGGTTTCGCCTGACAAACAATGGATTGCCTACTTAAGTGACCAATTTACTGGCCTGGGCTGGCATTCACTGTATGTCGCACCGATCGATGGCAGTTCGGCCGCTATTCGCGTAAGCCGTCAAATCAGCTTCAACGGTTCGACCTCAAATCGTCCCGTGCAGAGCTACCAATGGTCGCCCGATAGCACGCGGCTGGTGTATTCGGCGAATCTGCCCGAGGGCAATTCGGACGGTTTCTTTGCCAATCAGATCTACATCGTTAATCGGGACGGGACGGGCGAAGAGAGAATCAACGGTAGCATTGGTGACCCGGCGGTTGTCGAGGTCACGAAGCCACAATGGTCGCCAGACGGTCGTTTCGTCGTTCAGGAGGTTTCGAATTACGCGGGGTTCACGCAGCAAACCGTCTTCGGTCTAAACGTTTACGACACCGCAATCTCTACACCAAACAGTCGCCGACTGTTCACACCGCGTGCGCCGGCGATAAGTACGACGATTCGAAACGTACGTTGGTCACCTGATAGCACGCGTATCAGCTATATGGCAGATCAACTCGTTGCGAACGAATTCAATGTCTTTGTGATTGATGTTGTGAGCGAAGCAAACATGCAAGTAACGGATTTCGGAGATTTCAATAGCGATGCGCGTTGGTCACCGGATGGTTCAACGCTCGCGTTTCTTGATAATCCATCTGCACCTTTCCCATCCGATCTCGTCGTGAGCGCCGGCAGTGCGGGTGCGCAGGACACAGTACTTGCGTTCCTGTCGCCAAACGGCCGTACGGTTACGGATTATGCGTGGTCGCCGGACGGACAACAGATCGCCTACACATCAGACGAGACAACGCAGGATACAATAGAGTTGTACGTCGTCAACGCCGATGGCAGCGGCGCTGCGACGAGAGTCAGCGGAGCTTTGGCGACAAACGGCGACGTGTTTGATTTTGCATGGTCACCGGCCGGCGATAGCATTGCCTACGTGGCCGATCAGGCGACCGATACGTTTCAGCATCTCTACGTTAGCAGTGCGACCGGTGCGACGAATACTAGTATTTCATTGGCGCTGAATGGTGAAGAAGTTGTGGACTTCGCCTGGGCTGTGGACGCGGAACGCATTGCCTTCTCAACAGGACCGGAAGGACTGGATCCGGTCGCGGACAAGCTATATGTCGCAGAACCGGATGGTACGGGGCGTCTACAAATCAACAACACAATGGACACTGGACCACTGCACTTTACCTACGATGAGTAGCGTCCGGATTGTCTTATTTTGTCTAAAGAGGTGCAGAGCTGGCTACTGCCGGAATTCTCTTCCGGGAGTAGCTTGAAGGTTCGGACGGTCAATCTCAGGGTTAGGTATCCGCTGCGTTAGCGACAACTGACATACAGACCGAGGAATTTGACAAAAGATTCTCAGCAATCGGGTGATACCATCAGCAGATAGTAGATCAACCAGCGATAATGCAATTGCTGATTCGGTGGAGTGCTGGCGAATAAGACGCCGAGTGCACGTTAACGCCGATGATCTACGTAGTGATGAGGAATTTCGATCATGCAAAGCGACTACAACTGTAACCGTGTCTGATTCGGATTGGGACAGACTGCAAAAGTTATTCGGTGAGGCTATGGCTTTGCCGGAATCAGAACGTACCGCATTTCTGGACGATGCGTGTGGTGATGATGCATCGCTGCGTCGCGATATCGCCGCGTTGCTCCGGGCTGATCAGCAAAACCGGACCGAGGTCACGCGGCCGTCGTTTTTGGAAAATATTTCGAATTCGGATAGCCAAATGGTTGGCGTCGCAGTCGACGGCTGGCACATTCTGGAGCGCATTGGCACAGGCGGCATGGGCAAGGTCTATCTCGCTGAGCGCGCGCATGGAGAATTCGAACAGCGGGCTGCCCTAAAAATCGTTAAGAAGGGCATGGACTCGGAAGTTGTGCTACGGCGATTCCGACAGGAACGGCAAATACTTGCGCGGCTGCATCATCCGAATATTGCGAGCTTCCTCGATGGCGGTATGACCGCCGATGGTCGTCCGTATTTTGCGATGGAGCTGGTTGAAGGTATTCCCATAACCGAATATTGCGATGCGCATCGATTGCCGCTCGAGAAACGTCTCGCCCTGTTTCAAAAAGCCTGCGATGCGGTGCATTACGCGCACAAGAGTCTGGTTGTACATCGCGACCTGAAACCGTCGAATATCATTGTTACATCGGAGGGCGAATTGAAGTTGCTCGATTTTGGTATCGCGAAACTTCTCGACGAAAGTGACGCTGATGATCGGCTGACCCGTACCGGCATGCAGGTTTTAACACCAGCGTATGCTGCGCCGGAACAACTGACGAACTCCGACATCACGACGGCAACGGATGTTTATGCGCTCGGTATCGTCCTGTACGAATTGTTGACGGGCCGAAAACCATTCGAAATTCGCCGCACGCCGGACGAGCTTCGCGATCTGGTGCTGACCGGTGATCCGATGAAACCGAGCGCCGCTGTGTTGCAGATACCGGCGGACACACGCGGTCTTGTCAGTACACGAACGATTGAAGAACTGAGTGCAGTGCGTGGCACCCGCATCGAACGATTACGGAAACTCCTTGCTGGTGATCTGGATACGATTTGCCTGATGGCGATGCATCGCGAGCCGGATCATCGCTATCCCTCAGCCGATCAGATGGCAGCGGATATCCGACGCCACCTTCAAGGTCTGCCAGTCTTCGCCAGCCCAGACTCGTTAGGCTACCGTGTCAGCAAATTCTACAGGCGACATCGGGCAGCAGTGATTAGCACTATCGGCGTGGTCGTCGCCTTCGCCGCGATGAGTGCCTACTATACGATTCAACTCGCCGATGAGAGGGACAACGCGCGCGCCGAGGCGGACCGGGCAGCAGCAACGACAAAGTTTCTGGTGGATATTTTCAAAGTGTCCGACCCGGATGAAAACGCCGGTGCAACGATTACGGCCAAAGAGATTCTCGATATTGGTGCCGAGAAGCTCGGCCATGACCTGGATAGCCAGCCGGCGACGAAGGCTGCAATGGGCATCA
Source organism: Woeseia sp. (assembly GCA_021773015.1). GTDB lineage: Bacteria > Pseudomonadota > Gammaproteobacteria > Steroidobacterales > Woeseiaceae > OFTM247. The sequence continues at coordinate 164,206 of JAJFKW010000004.1, read as the reverse complement.
CAATTGGAACGGTCTACGAGAGCCTTGGACTCTACGAGGAGGCCCTCCAACATTTGACCCGGGCGTCCCAGTTGCTCAAAGAGTCCGGTGATTTGCCGGGACTTGCCGAAAGCTCGCGTGAACTCGGTTCCGTTCAGTACGAACTAGGTGATCTCGACGCAGCCAAGGAATCGTTCCAACAAGCGCTCGACGTCAACAGGAGCATATTGCCGGAGAATCACCTCAATATTGCCACGAATCTCAATGATCTGGGGCAGATCACCTACGCTCAGGGTGACTACGAAGCTGCGCTCAGCATTTACCGAGACGCAATCGCAATGTACGAAGCACTCGGAAATTTTTCGGACCCGGGGTACCCAGACACCTTGCACGACCTTGGGCAGGTGCAGCAGTTGCAGGGTGATCTGGTAACAGCGGAAGAAAACCTCCGCAATGCACTGGATGCAGCTCTCGATAATTATGGAGAGCTAAACTCCATAACGATAACCTATACTCACGATCTTGCGGCGCTGGTTCATGAAATGGAGGACTATGAAACGGCGGAGTCACTGTATCTAAGAGTGATGCGGCTTGAGCGAGAGCTGTACGGGAATGACCATCCCGATTTGGAAGTGACAATGACGAACGTCGGCCGTTTGTATGTCGACATGGGCCGCATGGATGAAGCAGAGTCCTATCTTCGCGGCGCAGTCGATCTCGTCACGCGCGTGCGCGGACCGACGCACACATTCACGGCGTATGACACCGTCAATCTTGCCAAGCTGCTCACAATCAAAGGAGAGACAGCCGAGGCGAAGGTGCTGATTGAAAATGCACTCGAAATTTATGCTCAAAACCTAGACGAGAATCACCCGTACATCGCGTCGGCCAGCGTGGTTTTCGCAGGGCTCTTGAATAACATGGGCGAACCGCTGGCAAGTATGACGCACAGTCAGCGCGCACTTGCCATATGTAAAGTCGCATTGCCCGCCGGCCACTGGCTTGCCGCGAGCGCTACTAGCGTACGCGGTGAGTCGCTGATGCTCCTCGGCAACCTGGATGACGCCGAATCGCTATTGCTCGATGGTTACTCGGGCGTTGTAATTGCCAGACCACGTGATGGAATTACGATCAATGCTCTGCGACGGCTTGTTCAGTACTACGAAATTAGAGGAGACGCTGACGCTGTTGAACACTATCGACAGTTGCACGAAACCACCGTATCGGGCCAGTAAGCTGACCGCCACCTGCGGCATTCGCATGCTCGGGCTGTTTTTTTGTTGCATCTGAATCTATCTAGCGCCATTCCTTGATATTCGTCGTGATTAAGATATTGTCCGTCAGGTCTTTCGCCACGTCACGACAATGTCTGATCCAAATATCACACGCCTGCTGCATGACTGGGTCGAGGGCGACAAGCAAAGTCTCGACGAGCTGACTCCGCTTGTTTATGACCAACTGCACCGCATCGCGGCGCGCGCGTTTCGTGGTGAGCGACCGGATCACACTTTGCAAACAACGGCGTTGGTTCACGAAGCATTTGCGAAACTCGTTAATGTCGACATCGATTGGCAGGATCGCAGTCATTTTTTTGCACTCGCAGCCCGCATGATGCGCCGCATCCTCGTAGACCACGCTAATGCAAAAGGTGCGGAAAAACGCGGCGGTGATGCAGCTAAACTGCCGCTTGATGATGTCATCGTCGTATCGCCACAAGCGGGTGACGAAATTCTCGATCTCCACGAGGCGCTCAATGCGCTTGCCGCGAAGGATGCGGCGAAAGCTGAGATGCTGGAATTGCATTACTTCGGCGGATTGACTTATGAAGAGATGGCCGAGGTGCTGGATCGTTCCACCAGCTCACTCGACCGTGATATTCGATTCGCCAAAGCGTGGTTGCGTTCACACCTTGAGCAACTCGGCAACTAATTTGTCGCTGCAAACGCAGTTTTTCGTCGATCTGTTGTCGTTAGAAATGCGCGCCCGACGATGCTAGCTTAGAGAACCGGCAAACAGATTCGATTCTGGAATCAAAGCCCTCGTCGTCGATAACGTGGCAGGGCGATGTGCAACTAATTGCGCCAGCGACTTCGTCATTGACGCCGAATATGGGTGCTGCTACGCAGACAAGGCCACGTGTAATTTCTTCGTTGTCGATAGCGTAACCATTCTCACGTACCTGCCTTAGCTCTTCACGTAACTGCTTCGCATTGGTAATGGTATTCGACGTATACGACTCTAGCTTGCGATTGAGCAGCCGTCGGACAACCGATGGTTCCGCATGGCCGAGCATTACCTTACCCATTGCCGTGCAGTGCAGAGGAAACGTCTTGCCGATCTCGGAGTGCAGGCGGAGTCCGAAGTCCTTCGATTCGATTTTGTCGATGTAGACGCCGTTATTGTCATCGCGAATTCCCAACGTTGCGACATGCCCAAGCTCGTCGTGAAGCGCTTGCAGGAATGGGCGCGCAACCTTGCGTAAGTCGTAACTTGAAATAACCGATGCACCGATTCGCGCGAGTAATAAACCGCCGCGGTAGCAGCGTGTTGCGGGGTCGAGGATTAAAGCGGACATCTCCACTAGCTCATTCAGTAGGCGATGCGCAGTCGCCTTGGGAATCTTCGTTTTTTCAACGATGCGGCTGAATGGAAGTCCATCGCCACCTTCGGAAGCGACGACTTCGATGATCTTAAATCCTTTCTGCAGTGCACTCATAGGCGATTGATTAACACTTCGCGGTTGACATCATGTGGGTAAAACACGTTTAATAATGAAATAAATGAAACATAGTTCCAAATGTGGAACAAGTCAAGTCCAAATACGCAGCGGTATGTTGTCGGCTTGAGCGCCAGATGGGAGAGACAAATGGCAGCGGATATCAATCAAGTACTCGAATCGGCACCAGTAGTGCCCCTCGTGCAAGCGGATGAACCGGCAATAGCGGTAAAGACAGCACGGGCGCTCGCAGTTGGCGGGCTAAGTGTCGTCGAAGTCGTTTTTCGTACGGACCGCGCGCTCGACTGTCTTAAGGCGGTAGCCGCGGAAGTGCCGGAAGTCATTGTTGGTGCCGGTACTGTTCTTAGCGCTGCTCAAGCGCAAGATGCAGCCGATGCCGGTGCGCAGTTTATTGTGTCGCCCGGATTGGACGATGGCGTAGTCGCTGTGGCAAAAGAACGGGAGCTCCCGGTTTATCCTGGAATTGTGACGCCCGGTGAATTGCAGCATGCCTACAACCTTGGCCTAAGTACGGTGAAGTTTTTTCCAGCATCCATTGCAGGCGGCATACCTGCGCTCAAAGCCCTTTCAAGTGTTTTTAGAACAATGCGCTTTATGCCAACGGGTGGCGTATCCGCTGCGAATCTTGCGGATTTTCTTGGTGTTCCTGCTGTGCTTGCGTGCGGTGGCAGCTGGTTGACGCCGAAAAGTGCTATCGCGTCTGACGACTACGACAAAATCACGACGCTTGCGAAGGATGCGTTGCAAATTGCAGCGAGTGTTCGAGGAGAACAAAAATGACCGACTTCATTAGTTTCGGTGAAATCATGCTGCGACTAAAATCGCCAGGCCATGAACGCTACTTCCAGTCACCAACACTCGAAGCAACATTTGGTGGCGGTGAGGCCAATGTCGCGGTGTCGCTGGCGAATTACGGATTGAGTGCGGGATTCGTTACTGCGCTTCCCGATAACGATATTGGCGAAGCCGCGTTGCGCGAGTTGCGAAGTTTCAGCGTCGATACATCACAGGTGCACCGCTGCGGCAACCGAATCGGCATTTACTTTCTCGAAACAGGTTCGAATCAACGACCGTCAAAAGTAGTTTATGACCGGGCGGGTTCGTCAATCTGCGAAGCCGGACCCGGTGACTTCGATTGGCCAACTATTTTTAGAGGTGCAAAGTGGTTTCACATCACGGGCATATCGCCTGCGCTAAGTCAGAGTGCGGCTGACCTATCCATTGAGGCCTGCAAAGCGGCCAAAGAAAACGGCGTGACCGTATCTTGCGATTTCAATTTCCGCGGCAAGCTTTGGAAGTATGGCAAGTCGGCACCCGAGGTGATGCGTGAACTAGTGAAATACGTTGACGTTGGCATTGCCAACGAAGAGGACTGTCAAAAATGTCTCGACATACACGCCGATGTTGATGTCGAAAGCGGCGAGTTGGATACAAAAAAATACGAGCAATTAACGACCAAGGTGTTGGAAGCGTTTCCTGACATGTCAGTAATCGCAGTAACGCTGCGCGAGTCACGCAGCGCGGATCGAAATGGCTGGTCTGCTTGCTTGCGCGAAAGCAACGGTTTCTATCTATCTAAGCAATACGAAATTACCGATATTGTCGACCGCGTGGGTGGCGGCGACAGTTTCGCATCAGGATTGATAGCTGGATTGAATCTCTATGATGAGCGACAGCTATCGCTGGAATTTGCGGTAGCCGCGAGTTGCTTGAAGCATTCCATTCAAGGTGATTTCAATCGCGTGAGTAAAGCGGAGGTAGATCATTTGATGGGCGGCGACGCGTCTGGGCGGGTGCAAAGGTAATAGTGGGGATACTTGCCCAGTCTCCGATTAGAAATGGAGAAAGGTCTAAAATCCCTGTTAAAAAAACGCGTCAACGTTTCAGATGTCGAAGGGGTGAATGTCGGCATGGGTTGAATTGAATCAATCCGTCCGGGTGCGTCAAATACCGTAATGTGTAAACCATGTATCCGGAACAATCTGCAAGCTATGTGTCGAGTAGCTCAAAGGGCCCCTTCATGGGGCCTTTTTCGTCGTACGCTATTTTCCGTCCAGTTTGCTTTGCGTTTCTCAGCATAACCCGCGGACCTTTTACCGCGTCGTCGCTAGCAAGCTTGCGCTTTTCTCACACGTATTCATGAGTCGATAAGCCGGTGGACACAGTGTTGGAATTGGGCGATGCTCCGAACACGAAACGTTGTCCGGAGTGCACGAGCAAGCGGTGTCTGTACAAGAACGTATTGTGTTTGAATTGAATGGCTGGACGATCGATTCTCTGGCGCATTCGTTGTCGTATGGGGATGAGGATTACCAGGTTCCGGCAAAAGTCATGGCCGTGCTCGTCGTGCTGGCACAAAATCATGAAAGACTGGTTACGCGCGAGGAACTCATAGACGTTGTCTGGGACGGCAATAGCTATGTCGGCGAGAAAGCGCTGAACAATGCCGTCTGGCGTATTCGACAAGTGCTCGGAAAAAATGCGGATGGTAGCGAGTACGTCAAGACGACGCCGAAGACCGGCTATCAGCTGACGGTTGTTCCTCGCTTTTCGGTCTTTGAAGGTACAGATACTCAATTCAGGAAGCGCAGTAGTACCCGATTGTGGTTTGTCGCGGCGGTGGTGCTTCTTGCTGTGGCCCTTTACCAGTTCATCCCTCGGGAGCCGTCGCCGCTGTCGACCGGTGAGTCACTGGCAATGGTTACGAACCTGCCGGGTCGTGAGCTGTACGCGGCACCTTCGCCAAACGGCAAGATGTTCGCCTTTCTTCACGTTAGTCAACGCGGCACACAGGACCTCTATGTTCAGTCCCTGGAAGAGGCGGGTGCGGAAGCGATTCGGTTTTCATCCGATGACGCGAGCAATTTTGGGCCGACCTGGGCGGCGGATAGCCAGCATCTCGCTTACATTAGAGTCGACGATGTAACCGATCTTTGTGAGGTCGTCGTACGAGATCTTGCCGAAGATAGTGAGGAGGTCATCGATCAGTGTGTCGATATCGGCTATCCAACGCTCAGTTGGTCGCCGGATGGTCGCTGGCTTGTGTATCGGAAGGATGATCCTGATGTCGGGCCCGGGCTGTATCTCAAAGCGATGAACCATAAGTTTCAGCCGGTGGCGGAGCTCAGCGACCGGCGAATCAGCTGTTTCGATTGCACGCTCTTTGATCAGGAAGTTAGTTGGTCCCCGGACAGCAAACATCTGGCAGTAACCCGCTTGAAGAATCGAATGTCCACGAACGTTTATCGATTCGATATCGATCTGTGGAATTTCAAACAGTTGACTCGCGGCGAAATCAGCATCAAGGGCCATACCTGGAGCAAGAACGGGAAGAACATTCTGTATGTATCCAACAAGCACCCACTCAATCGGCGCATCTGGTCGATCGATTCAGAGACCGGAGAAAGCCAGGAGATCGGCTACCAAGGCGCCGGCTTCCCGGTTTACCTTCCCAGTTACGAATCCATACTTTTTTATCGGCGCCGCGTTACCACATACATTTCGGCGATAGAGCTTGATCGAAGTAGCGGGGCATCGATGTTCCCGGTACCGATCATTCAAACATCGGGCTCCGAGCGCAACCCCGATTATTCCGGCATTGCGGACCGTCTGGCGTACTACTCAAATGTCTCCGGGCACAACGAGATTTGGACGGCGAGTCCGGATGGTTCGAATCGTAAACAGCTAACCAACCTACAAACGAGCGCTGTTGATCCGCGCTGGTCGCCAGATGGCAGGCAAATCGCATTTATCGCACTCGATGCCAACACCGAATCCACGGTGGTTAACGTATTCGACGTTCAGGGAGGCTCAATTCGAACGGTAACAACCGGGTTCGGCGACCACGGTGCGCCTAACTGGGCCAGGGATGGCATGTCACTCATTGTTCCGATCTGGCAGGGTCAGGAAGTTGATCTGTGGCGAGTTACGCTTGACGGCAATCAGTTGACCCGATTGACAAGTGTTGGCGCAGAGTACGGTCGAGTGTCACCTGACGGCAGCCTCCTTTACTACACCAAGCTATCGGAAAGAGGACTGTTCAAGATGCCGGTTGAGGGTGGACCGGAAACGCAGGTAATCGCCGATATGGTCTGGAGCGGCATCGGCAACTGGACCTGGGCCGGTGCTGATTCCATCATATATGCAAGGCGGTATAACGATCTGTCGGAGTTAGTTGAGCTGCACGAGACAAGCGGCGAGACCCGAGTGTTGCTGCGGCATCCCGGTCGCACGATTCACCGCTATGGCATGCTCGGCTACTCACAACAGCACGATGCGCTGTTCTTCACACACCGCGAGCCGCAACAGATTGACATTCTGATGGCGCCGGATCCTCTCGCGGGCAGAAACTGAAAAATCGGCTGCATGCGTTAAGATTTTGCGGTAATTCTGCAAACTTATGCGTATCACTTGCTATGTGATGTCGAAGTGATACAAATTGGAAGCCCTGGTCGTTGTTTGACTCGGCACTCTTTGGCTTCATTGACCTCGTAGAACTATCCATTTTTCGGGGGAAGTAAAATGAGATCAACGAGATCAATCCTGTTGCGCAATTCAGCGCTTTTCTTACTCGCAGCGTCGCTGTCTTTCGCGGCAAAAGCTCAGGATTCGTCAGGAGCGGACGAGGTCGACGAAATCGTCATCACGGGGTCGCGACTAAAGCGCGACAGTTTCAACGTTTCAACGCCGCTCGTACAGGTCGACTCAGAAACGTTGATCGACACTGGCTTGGGTTCGATAGCGGAAATACTTATCGACGAGGTGCCATCACTCTATGAATCTCAAAGCAATACGAACTCGCAATCGAGTGTCGCGCAGACAGGTCTGTCGAGCGTCAACTTGCGACAGCTCGGCAGCAACCGAACGCTAATACTGATCGACGGACGGCGCGTCGTGCCAAACGCTTACAGTAGCGATTCCGTCAGCCTGAGCACGATACCATCGTCGATGATCAGCAATGTGGAAATCATCACTGGCGGATCGTCCGCCACCTACGGATCGGACGCCGTCGCGGGCGTGGTGAATATCATTACCGAGAGAGACAAGACGGGCTTCGGCGTTGAAACCCGTGGCGGATTTACCTCGGAAGGCGGTGGCGAGGAATACTCAATAAACCTGGATTTCGGTACGAAGTTTGCTGACAACCGCGGCTACTTTTTCGCGGCCGTTTCGTATGACGAACAGGAGGGCATCGATCATCTCGATCGAGAGCGTGCTCAATTGGAAGCAGACTTCGACTACAACACAGCTTTATTGTGTAACGAGTTTCAGACAGCAACCGGAGACCAGTGCGAGCGTGATATCACGCCGGCGGACTGGCGCGATCGCAGTGACGGCACACCGGGTGGCGTATTTGAAGAAGGTCGCGGAAACTGGTGGTTCAACGAGAGTGGCCTGCAAACCGATTGGACTGAAGAGCGTGACGGCTACTTCTCACGCCAGTTTGACGTCATTAAGATCCCAACAGAGACCACCGCCATCGCGAGCAAGATTGACTTCCAGTTCTCTGATTCGCTGAATGGCTACTTTCAGGTTCAATACAGCCGCGAAACGTCGTTCAATTTCAAATCGCCGGAAGACGACAGCGAGAGTTCTGATGTCATCATTTTCGATCCGGTGACTGGCGAGCCGGGCGAAATTCGGCCTGGACACATCGATATCAATAATCCTTTCGTACCCGCGGTGATTGCCAACGATCCAGTGGCTCAGGGGCGTGGGGAGCTTGATTGGGATCGTCGATTCTTCGAGGTCGGTAACATTACGACCGACAATACGCGCACCACGGTCCGCACCTGGGCCGGGCTGCAGGGATCATTCGACAACGGCTGGGACTGGGACGTTTCTGTCGGCTACGGTGATTTCAAACAGGAGCAGTTGCGCTCCAACGAACTCAATATCGTGCGTGTACAACAGGCGCTAGATGCCGAATTTGCGCCGGACGGAGTCACGATTCAATGTGCCGATGCTGCAGCTCGGGCGGAAGGCTGTGTACCACTGAACCTGTTCGGCATTGGTTCGATCACACCGCAAATGGCGGACTGGATTCGAGCGAATCCGATCATCGACAACAGTCGCAATCAAACTACCGTCGTCGGTTACGTCAGCGGTGATTTGTTTGACATGCCGGCTGGTGCGGTTGCAGCGGTTTTCGGTGCCGAATACCGCAAAGAGGAGCTCGATTTAAGAGTCGGCGGCGGCCACGAAACGGGTGGCATCACCTTCAACGTGGTTCCGGCATTTTCCGGCGATATTGACGTCTCCGAGCTGTTTGCCGAGCTTGCCGTTCCGCTAGCTGACAGATTGTCGGTAGAAGTCGGATTGCGTGTCGCGGACTACAGCCCGCCGAGTATCAACACGGTATTCAGTTATTCGACCGGCGTTATTTGGGAGCCTGTGGATGGCTACAATCTGCGCGCGAATTTCGCGAGAGCGCAACGCGCACCGACTATTTCGGATTTGGTGTCTCCGCCCCGGGGTGACTTCGATAACTTTGACGACATTTGTGAAGGCGCCACCGCAACATCGACCGACGATGGTCATGACAATTGCCGACTGGACCCCGCTGTGGCTGCCGTCATCGCCATGGACGGTGTGTTTGATGACGACAACAGCGGCTATTCGCCAAATGGTGGCAATCCGAACTTGTTTGAAGAAACGGCCGACACCTACACTGTTGGATTTAGCATCGCGCCATCGTTCCTCGAAGGTCTGCGTCTGGCAGTCGACTACTACGACATCACTGTCGATGATGCGATCGATGTTGTCGAAAATAGCGAGATTCTTGCGCAGTGCTACAATTCGTCGGTCACGTTCGGCGATCCTAACCCGTTTTGTGATGTAGTTTCGCGCGACGACGATGGCCAGATCAACGAAATCCTGCAACAGGAATTCAATCTGAGCGAGACGACGACAAACGGTTTTGATGTCGCAATTGCGTATGACCTCGAATTGGGTAGCCGCGGAACGCTGGAGTTCGCCGCCAACTACACGCACATCAGTGAGTACGAGACGGTGTTCGAGGGCAACGACGGACTTACGACGACAGATTTCAACAACCAACTTGACTTCGGTATCTTCGAAGATGTCGCCAAAGGGTCGTTAACGTGGAGAACTGAAGACTGGCGTGTTCGTTGGAGCACGAAATGGCAGGGTCCGATTATCGACCACAACAGCCGAATTGAAGACCAACATCAACCGTTTCTTGACAATCAAGCCGCGTGCGCAGCCGGTGATCCTTCCTGCATAGCCGACGCTGAGGCACCCAGATTCCTGTTCTATGGTTCATACATTCGACACAGTCTATCGGTCGCCTATGACACCGAGATCTGGAATGACGCCGATCTTCGAGTGTCGGCGGGTGTGCGGAACATGTTCGACAAGGATCCATTTATTCCGCGTACCGGCGACGCTTTCGAGGGCGGCATTGGCAATTTCGATAGCAAGTACAACGGTGGCGTTGGCCGTTTCTACTACCTCGGTGCAGAGTTGCGATTTGGTGACTAACAGGTACCCGCATGGTAAGGCGGGTGCGGGGAATCGCATCCGCCTTAATCTGATCGCGTACATTGTCCTGGCTTTCGCGACGTTATGTTTATTGATGTCGGCGCCCCTGTTGGCCCAAGAGGATTGGCACTACTCGAATGTTGATCGGATAGTCGCTGTCAGTGATGTGCACGGCGCGTATAACGCGCTGGTGGCTACCTTGCAGGTTGCTGACGTTATCGACGACGAGCTCTCCTGGAGCGGCGGCAATACCCATTTCGTCATAACGGGGGACCTGCTCGACAGAGGGCCGGACTCACGCCTCGTTATGGACCTCATCATGAGGCTGGAGGTTGAGGCGCCACAGGCGGGAGGCAGGGTGCATCAGCTGCTCGGCAATCACGAGGTAATGAACCTCATTGGCGATCTACGTTATGTGGCCGATGAGGAGTACGCGGCGTTTCTGGATGTGGAGGTGCCGGAGGAGCGAGAGTTCTGGTATCGACAATATCGACAGAGTCGTCCTGTTGATATCGCAGAGTCGAAAATTCGAAGTGAATTCGACGAACTGGCTCCCCCGGGTTACTTCGGGCATCGAAATGCGTTCAGGCGCGGTGGTCGCTACGGCCGGTGGCTGCTGGAAAAACCGTTCGCAATTGTCATTAATGACACCGCGTTCGTTCACGGTGGCATTCCACCCTTCGTGTCCCAGCACGGTCTGGATGGCGTCAATGTCGACCTGAAGCGTGATTTGTCGGAGTACATGCGCGCAAGGGAATTCCTTGTCGACGAGCAGGTCCTGAGTCCGATCTGGCAGTTCAAACAAAGCCCTTCTTTGCTTGCCGACACGCTCGAGAGTGACAGCGATGCGGGAGAGATAGCGGTTGCAGCACGGGCCGTAGTCGATCTGTCCGAATCACCATTGCATGGCCCTGATGGACCGACCTGGTACCGCGGTTCTGCTCTTTGCTCCCCAATCATAGAGGCGGACAGGTTGCAGGATGCCTTGAATTTAATCGGCGCAACTCGAGTAGTGCTTGGACATACACCGACTATCGCAAGGGCCGTGCGGCAACGACTTAATGGAAAAGTGATCGAAATTGACACTGGAATGCTGAGGTCTCACTACGAAGGGCTCGGACATGCCCTGGTTATCGAAGACGGCAAACTCGAGGTCGTGAGTCAGAGTGGCGACACAGCAAATGGAGTAGTCAGTGACCTACCGCAGGTGGGCTTCCGGTCGAGTTCGATAAGTGAAGCAGAATTGGAAATCGTCCTGGCAGGAGCACGCATCGGATCGGTGTCTGCTGTCGGCCCGAACTGGAAGATAGTCAGCATTGACGATAGTGGACGGACCTTGTATGCCCGCTTTAGGGCGTCAACGTCTGACGAGGGTTTTCTTCCCGAGGTGGCAGCTTATCGACTGGATCGTCTGCTCGGCCTCGAAATGGTACCAGTTACGGTTCGACGCGAAATCGCGGGCGAGTCCGGTAGCCTTCAGTTTGTGCCGAATGAGGCGCTAAACGAAATGGAGCGCATAACGAGTAAGAGTGGTGAGAGCGAGCACTGCCAGCTCGATCTACAACATGGTGCAATGTATGTTTTTGATGCCTTAATCAATAACAATTCGCGCTCACCATCATCGATGTTGTATCAAAGCGGCGACTTGGATCTCATCCTGACGGATCACGATGAATCGTTCGGCGTTGGCTATGAGTCACTATCTACAAAAGTCCCGAAAGAACTGAACATCGGAACCCAATGGCAGCAAACTCTAACTGCACTCAATGTTCGAACAATGCGCACGGAGCTTGGTGATGTCCTAACTGACCACCAGATCGAAGCCTTGGTAGAGCGGGGTCGACTGTTACAGGCTTTGGCTAAGGACTAATGGTTTATTGTTGGTTTGACCGATAGAACGATCCAGCAGGCAATCCGATGGGATTGATTGAAATGGACGAATGCTCCTCGTTAGCGGCTGTGTGAGAATTGTGTGACTGAATTCCGCGCAGTTGTGCAACGTACTGCAAATGCAATGGGCGTCGTGCCGGTCAGTATTTAAAGATACTGACAGCTGGACGAGCAAACGCCAAAGCTAGGTGTCGTTCTGACGCGCTAGCCAGACAATTGAGTACGACGAATATGTCCCATTAAATCTGAGCGTACTCAACCAAAACAACTCCTTGCGGTTGCATCTGATTGATTCTTTGAGACAGCGAGAATCGGCAAGTAACTGACTAAAAACAGTGATCGGGAATAGATGCCCTGGCTACGAACCAAGTACTTCCTGAGCAGTCCCGCCGAACGAGGGACGTTTCTTGTATCGGTCAGGGCTGATTCTGGTAATGGTCTAGAAACATCGCGACAGACTCATCGGCCAGACGCTTCTTCTCAGCTGAACTGCACTCCGGTTCGAATCCCATTAACTGTGGCCAGTAGCAGCTGCCTTTTACAAGGTTGTGCAGTTGTTTCACCGCAAGCGATACGTCCATCGGTTTCAAACGGCCGTCGTTAACGGCGGACTTCATCCATCGATGCATCGCCGTTTCCGCAGCAACTAACTTCTCAATCTCGTTCCGCAGTTTCTCTGGCTGATACAGAAAATAGCCAGTTGCGACGCGTGCTAATCCCAAAAACTCGGAGCCCGATACAAGTTCGATTTCGGCGGCGACAAGCTGGTTGAGTTGTGGCCCAAGGGGCTCGTCCGGTTGATAGGCAACATCGACCTGCACCATCGATTGATCCCACAACTCCCTCATAAGGTGCAGGACCAGATCCTCCTTGGTTGCGAAATGGTTGTAGACCGTGCGTTTGGAAACCTCGGCCATTTCAGCAAGCTTGTCCATGCTCGTTCCCTGGACACCGTAGGTCTGAAACGCGCGTTTCGCTGCGCCGACGATGTCCTCGCGTTTCCGCTCGCTGAGCGTTTTTCCCTTATCTTTCATAGATATGCTGAGTCACTGTGTTTGTTCATGATAAATATTACACTGAAGAGTTTACTTTTTCATTGTTATAAGTAAACTACACCGTATAGTTTATTTATAACGCAGGAAGATGACAAATGACCAACAAGACAGTACTGATCACGGGCGCCTCGTCTGGCATCGGCAAAGAGACCGCAACGCAGCTGATAGCGGAGGGTTACACCGTTTATGCGGCAGCGCGTCGTGTCGAGAACATGGACGACCTGAAAGAATTGGGGTGCGTTCCGCTCAAGATGGATATCTCTAAAGACCAAGACATCATCCGAGTCGTCGAGACAATTCGAGCCGAGCAGGGTGGCGTCGATATCCTAATCAACAACGCGGGATTTGGCACACAGGGATCAGTTGAGGAAACAACACTCGACGATGCGCGCTACCAGTTTGACGTTAACCTGTTTGGGTTGGCACGACTCACGCAACTCGTGCTGCCGTATATGCGTGAAAATCGATTCGGCAAGATCGTCAACATTACGTCGATTGGCGGCAAAATCTACGCACCGCTCGGAGCCTGGTACATCGCCAGCAAGCACGCGCTGGAAGGTTGGAGCGACTGCTTGCGTGTCGAGGTGAAAGAGTTCGGTATAGACGTTGTCGTCATCGAGCCCGGTGCCATTGCCACCGAGTTCGACGATGTTTATGTCGGCCCAATGCTTGAGCGTTCCGGTCACGGGCCCTATCGCAACATCGCGTTGGGAATGGCTGAATTTTCTCGCAAGAATCACAACCGACCCAATGGCAGTTCGCCGCCGTCACTCATTGCAAAAACGATCCTGAATTCGCTGTCGGCGAAGCGGCCGAAAACCCGTTATGCCGCCGGTAAGCTGGCGAGGCCCATGTTGTTCGTTCGCAAATGGTTCGGCGATCGCACGTTCGACCGCCTCATCAACGTGATGGTGGGGTAGTCGTGCCACTTCCTTTCTGCCCTCGAAACGGAGCGCAAACAGCGTGAACAGACACACAATCAAGAAAGTGGCCGGTGGTCTTATCGGCGCGCTCATAGTTTTCTACGTCGCGCTGTTGCTCAGAAACTTTGGAGATGAAATTCCCATGCAACGACAAAACGTTAACGCTGATCGCCAGAACACAGTCGCGATTTTCGGCGCCACAGGAACAATAGGTGGCGGTCTTTTGAAAGCTGCGATCAGCGATCCAAACGTTGACAGAGTTCGCGTCATCACTCGGCGACCGTCGCCACGAATCGAAGCGGGAGTACACTCCGGAAAAGTAGAGATGACGATCCACAAGAACTATTTGGATTATTCGTCCATTCGAGATGTGCTCGCTGATGTCGATACGGTGTATTGGGCCATCGGTCTGAGCGCGGTTGGTCTCGACGAAAATACGTATCGCGAAATCCATGTCGACTTCCCGGTCGAGCTTCTTTCTCAGTGGTTGGAAGCGAGTGACAAAAATGACCGCTCCCTTCACTACGTTAGTGGCAGTGGCGCGAGCGCGAAATCCCGCATGATGTGGGCACGGGTAAAAGCGGAGGCGGAGTCTGCGCTTGAGCAAGTGGCAGAATCCACCGGTGTACGTCTGGCTTCATATCGTCCCGCCCTAATCCTTCCAACAGAGGGGGAGGCGCACTTGGGTCACCGAATCATGTACGCCATATTTGCTCCTATTAAGTCGGCGGTTGCCGCAGAGTCGATCGGACACGCAATGTTTGAGGTCAGTGCACGTAGCCAGCAATATCAGAACGGTGCGGTGCTCGAAAACCGAGAGATTGTAGGACTTGGCGATGCCTATCGGGAGCGGACGCAATGATCGCAAAGTGGCTGGTTGTCCTTGCGATCATCTTAGTCGCCGTAATGCTCCTTGGATTGCTGGTTCGCAAGACCGTTCATGCGGAAACAACAATCCAGGCAAAGCCTGAAGATGTTTGGGCAGTCTTAACGAATTCATCCTCCTACCCGGAATGGAACCCGATATTTGTCTCAATGGATGGCGAGTTCAACGTAGGGGAGGCGCTCGTCATTGGAATGAAGTCGCCGGATAGCAGCATCATCGAACTCAAACCTCGTATTAAGAGAATAGCGCCGAACCGGCATTTAAATATGTTGGGCGGAATTCCCGGCGTAATGACGTTCGATCACAGGTGGACCCTGGAAGCCGTCGACGGAGGAACTCGGGTGATACAGCATGAGGAGTTTCGGGGCATTGGAATGCTTCTTTGGAATCCCGCTTGGGTCGAGGATGCGTACGAGCAAGCAAACGCAAACTTGAAAGCGATACTTGAATGAGAAACGGCCCCAGGATCACCGCCAAGTGGTTGATCGACGGTAATCAGTCACGATCGCATCGACCAAAACCACTGTCTCGTTCAAATACTGCGAAATTAGACAATTCAAAGTGGTGTGAGCACGAATTAGCGAATTATCGGGACGGGTTTTCGATGTAAGCGAATGATTTATTGCCGATAAGTGATATTCGGCTTGCTGGCTAAGAACCATGTGCTTCTTGGGTCGTTGGTCTTGAGGTACTACGCTTTCGCTATGAATGCCACATTACATCGTTGCTGACAAAGCGCGGATGACGCCGCGAACTTCCGCTAGTCCTTTCAGTCGACCGATTCCTGAATAGCCAGGATTCACTGCCTTGCCAATGTCATCCATCATTTGGTGACCGTGATCGGGGCGAATAAAGATTTCATTTCCAGTGCCGTCACTGGCTTGCGCGCGTTGTCGTTCCTCTGCCAATAATTCGCGAACAACACTCACCATATCGATATCGCTGTCCAAATGATTGGCTTCGTAGAACGATCGCTGTTCGTCGGCGTCCCGGCTTACACCACGTAGATGCGCAAAGTGAATCCGCGAGCCAAACCGACGCGCCATGGCAGGTAAGTCGTTATCGGGTCGACTGCCGTAAGTACCAACGCAGAGCGTAATGCCGTTGGCTGGGTTTGGTTGATCTGTAAATAGTTTGTCTAAATCTTCCGCGGTGCAGATGACTCTCGGCAAGCCCAGCATATCCCGCGGAGGGTCGTCTGGGTGAATTGCCAGTCTTACACCCAGTGCTTCCGCTCGCGGCAATACCTTCGCGAGAAATCGATAAAGGTTCGCTCGCAGTTCTTTGTGGCCGACATTTTCATACTGCGCCAAGGCTTTTCTAAAGTCGGCAAGCGTGTAGCTATCGGTCATCTTGCCGGGTAAGC
This sequence comes from Woeseia sp., assembly GCA_021773015.1. Taxonomy (GTDB): domain Bacteria; phylum Pseudomonadota; class Gammaproteobacteria; order Steroidobacterales; family Woeseiaceae; genus OFTM247. The sequence goes on along the minus strand of JAJFKW010000004.1, from coordinate 147,867 downwards.
CCGCAATGATGTTGTTAGTGAGCTCGTCGCGTTCGTCAAGCGACAGCGTTGAGTAAATGTTTTTGGCTTCTGCAATTTCGATTTTCGAGTAATCCGCTTCGGCATTTGCTCGCCGTAGGATAAACAAGTCAAACGCCGCGAACTTCTTTTGATCAAAGCGCAGGGCATAGGCACCACTGCTCAATCGATATCCCAGATCTGTACGTGTCCAATCGATAACTGGCATAAAGTTATAGCAGATAATTTTGACTCCGCACTTCGCAAGATTTTCCATTGAGGTGATCCAGCTATCAATGTAAGTCTCGCAACCGTCACGACCGAGCTTTACGTCTTCGTGTACCGGAATACTTTCAACAACGGACCAGGTCAACGGGCTATGTTCGTCGTTTCCCGATTCAATGTTGGATTTGTATTGACGTATTTCATCGACTGTCCATACATCACCGGTCGGCACGTCGTGCAGGGCACTCACAACATCGGTAGCACCGGTTTGTCTGATGTCGTCAAGGGTGACCGGATCGTTCGGACCGAACCACCGCCATGATTCACGCATGGGTTACATTCTCTCGTTGACTTTAATTTGTGTCAAAGCAATACCAATAAAAAGAGCAAATTTCAAAAAATCAGATCGATCCGTACCTGAAATGATTGAGTGGCTGATCGTCCTTTACGGAACCAAAGCCGATAGTCGTATAATCACGATCTCTGAAAAATAATTGGAAATATCGATATGACCTTTATCCGTGCGTGTTCAGCGGCAATAATAATAACAACTATCGCCGCGTGTAGTTCAGATCATCAATCTGCCCCTGTTGATACAACAGCGGAGCAGGCAGCTATTGTGCAGATCGAGGCCGAATGGTCAGACCTATTTGGTGCCGGAGATTTGGATGCGATCGAAGCGCTAATGGCTGAGAATGCGGTGTTCATAATGCCCGGGTCTTCGCCGATAGTCGGGGTGGGCAAAATTCGTGCAGTTAATGAATTGATGCTGGAGTCCGACGATGAGGTGTCCTGGGCTTCAGATTTTGCTTCTGTGGCACCGAGCGGTGACATGGCATATGACTACGGCACTGTCACTACGAAGCGTGCGGACGGATCGATTGTAAAAGGCCATTATCTAGTTGTATGGGTCAAGGAAGACGGTCAATGGAAAATCGCGGCGGATATTTTTAACTGAGCTGCCGATTTCGCAGGCGACCTCGGACTGTGGCGTAGGCCAGTCGGTGTCAGTGCACTGGCGAGTCTTCGCCGCCGTAACGCATACGGTGACACAGAAACAGGGCGACCGTGAACAAGACCAACGCAATCGCCTGGTGTGCCGCCCCCCAAAATATCGGAACGGCGGTAAGCAACGTTGTGATTCCGAGCGCGACCTGCAATACGGCGGTATGCAATAGGGCGTTTATGGCTGCCGCGGATTTTCGTGGCAATCGCTCGCGGCCAATTTTGAGCCAGTAAGCGACGATCAGTACGAAAGTAGTGATCGCAAGTATTCGATGATTGAATTGTACAGTCGCGATGTTCTCGAACGCGTTCTTCCACCACGGATCAAGTGAGTAGAGTCCCGGTGGAATCCAGTGGTCGCCCATTTTCGGAAACGTGTTGTAAACTTGACCTGCCTTAAGCCCCGCGACAAAGGCGCCAGAAAATATTGTGAGGCCAATCAGCCCCGTCAACGCGAGTGTTTTCTTGTAGCCGCGTTCACGATTCGATTCGCCCGGGAATAACAACGACAATGCAATCCAAAACATGTAGCCGTAAACTAGTATTGCCGCTACCAGGTGCGCACTAAGTCGGTATTGACTGACGTGCGGGTTGTCTACCAATCCGCTTTTGACCATGTACCATCCCAGCAACCCTTGGAGACCGCCTAGGACAAACATGGCGACATATTTAGGGGAGTCCTTTTTTTGAATGTAACCGCGCCAGGCAAAGAAAATAAACGGCACTAGAAACGCGAGGCCGATAATGCGGCCTAACAATCTGTGCAGGTATTCCAACCAGAAGATACTCTTGAAATCGCCCACTTCCATGTGTGAGTTAACTTTGTTGAACTCGGGCGACTGTTGATAGGCTGAAAAAGCGTCTTGCCATGCGGCATCGCTCATCGGCGGTAGCACGCCGGTCACTGGTTTCCAGTCAACCATCGAAAGGCCGGAGCCAGTTAACCGTGTAACGCCGCCGAAAACGACCATTGCGAAAACCAGTGCGCAAAGAATCAACAGCCATTTCGCAACGGCGCGATCGTCGATATTATTATTGGTTTCAGTCACTGCTAATTTCGCTGAATTGGTTAGGTAGCGAATTCTATCACCAACATCCGCGATGGTTGTTGTCTACAAATAATCCAGCGGCAGTGCCGTCGTGTATTTGATGGTCTCCATGCTAAAACTGGAACTGACATCGAATAACTTCACGCTGCCGATGAGTTCCTTGTACATGTTGTCATAGCTTTTCATGTCCGGGACAACAGCGCGCATCAGATAATCCATGTCGCCGCTCATTCGATGGACTTCCATGACGTTCGGCATTTCCGCCGTTACATCGTGAAATTGGTCAAACCAGCTGCGGGAGTGTTCGTGCGTACGGATGACAGTAAAGACCGTAAGGTTGAGTCCCAACGCCTGCTGATTGAGCAGAGTGACTTTCGCGCCAATGATGCCCGATTCTTCAAGATTCTGTATCCGCCGCCAGCATGCCGATTTTGATAGGCCGATCTTGTCTGCGAGTTCACCGACGGTAATGTCGGCATCCTCTTGTAATGCCTGAAGTATGGATTTGTCGCGCTTGTCCATCGTAGCTCCTGAGGGTCAATATTTCAGTACAGTATATATTAAAAGAAAAATATTTCGAAATATCGGTTAGAATCGAGATAACGTGCGAATTATGGCAATTTTTCTGCACTAATCGAGCACCCTATACTGCCGTCTTTCGACTACCATGCTCTTCCCAGAGGGGCCGAATTGTCCAGAAATTGGCGGGCATTCGAATGTTGCCCAATTCAATTTACTGGGAGTTCTGGATCGTGAACAATCGCGCCATCATCGCCACGCTTTTCGTGCTCTTTGTGGTTTATTCGGTAAACGTCTATACCGCCGGAACAGCGGCGCCGCATATCGAGCCAATGTCCGACGATAGTCGCAAAGGGCAGCAGCTGTTTCAGGCTCACAATTGCATTGCCTGTCACCAGTTTTACGGGCTTGGCGGTTACATGGGCCCAGATCTCACCAATACTATCTCCAAACACGGATCGGCTTATGCGCGGGCATTCATTACCAGCGGCACCCGCAGCATGCCCAATTTCGATCTGGCGAAAGAGGAAATTGATGCGCTTGTCGCGTATCTCGAATTCGTTGACAAGACCGGGCGTTATCCAGCGGAAAACTATGATGTGAAATGGTATGGCGCTGTATCGCAGGCGGATGATCCGCAATGAGTATTCAGTACGGTCACAAAGTGGGCTTGCGATTTCTCCGCTTAGGTATGCTCGCATTAGCGGCGGGTATGTTGTTTGGTGTCATTGGCGGGTTTCAGTTTCTGTTTCCCGAATTCTTGCGCGAATTACTCTTTACCAAGACGCGACCGTTACACGTGTCCTTAGTTGTCGCGTGGATATTTCTCGCAGCGATCGGCGGCATTTATTACTACTTGCCGCGACAAGCCAAGTTGCCGTTGAAGTCGGTACGTGCCGCATCTTGGCATTTCGTTATTTTCTTGCTGACTGGCATCGCCATACTGGCCGCCTATCTTGCCGGAAAATTCGGCGGCAGGGAATACTTCGAGTTTCCAGCAGCACTGAGTATTCCAATATTCGTTTCCTGGATCATGTTCGGCATTAACTACTTCCAAACAGTGCGGCAAGATCGAAAACCGTGGCCCGTCTACTACTGGATGTGGGGCACCGGCATTGTTTTTTTCTTCATTACATTCTGTGAGGCGTACTTGTGGTTAATCCCTTATTTCCGCGAGTCGATGGTGCGCGAGATCATCGTGCAGTGGAAATCATACGGTGCGCTGACAGGGTCGTGGAATATGCTGGTCTATGGAACGGCGCTGTACGTTGCCACGAAAATCAGCGGCAACGAGGCAGCGGCAAGATCGAAATTGGCGTTCAGTCTGTATTTTCTTGGTCTGTTCAATCTGATGTTCGGCTGGGCGCATCACACGTATCTAGTGCCGTCCGCAACCTGGATTCGGATGTTCGCGTATGCAGTGAGCATGACTGAGTTATTGATTCTCGGAAAAATTCTGTGGGATTGGCGGGGTTCGTTGCAGCAATTTCAAATTAACAAGCACTGCAACGCGTATCGTTTCATGTATGCAGCCGACATCTGGATATTTGTCAACCTGATTTTGGCGCTAATCATTTCGGTGCCGGCATGGAATATGTATACGCATGGCACCCACATCACGGTTGCACATTCGATGGGTAGCACCATCGGCATTAACACAATGATTCTGCTGTCCTCAATATTCTTTATTATCCGTGAGGAATTGCCGCAGCAAATTCACAGCAACTGTACCGGGCAAGTTCGTTTCGGCTATTGGCTTGCGAACGGTTCGTTGGCCGTATTTTTTACTGCCTTGGTAATTGCCGGCGTTGTGAAGGGTGTATATCCTGGTCCGACTTTCCAGGAAACGATGCTCTCGATTCGTCCGTTTTTGCTGACATTTGTCGTATCTGGCGTAACATTGATGATTGGGCTTTGGATTGTTCTGTGGCATGCCTTTCGTCTGACCGGCGAAATTGCCTCGCCGTCAGAATCTGCAAGCCTTCCGGAGCCGGCCTAATCCACTCATCAGGCTAGCCATCGGAAGTCTCCAGGCGAGTGAGTGGTCTTAAGGATCAATGTGCGTCTCAGCGATTGTTATAAAACGGCGGATTTTCGTACCCTGGCGCAGCGGCGACTTCCGGCACCACTCTTTAATTATATCGACGGTGGCGCCGACGACGAAGTGACACTAGAGCGCAATACGTCCGCGTTTGACCGATGCGACCTGGTACCCAATGTTCTTGCAGGCGTCGACGATATTGATCTGCAAACGAAAGTTCTTGGGCAGACGTTGCAATTGCCATTGTTTTTCTCACCGACGGCTATGCAGCGTCTATTTCATCACGAGGGTGAGCATGCAATTGCTACGGCGGCAAAAGCATTCGGCACGATGTACGGGCTATCAACGATTGGCACTAGAAGCATTGAGGAGCTAGGCACGTTTACCGACTCTCCTAAAATGTTTCAAATATATATTCACAACGACGCAGCGTTAACTTCGGACTTGCTTGCTCGTTGCAAGGCCGCGAAATTCGATGCGCTGGCACTGACAGTCGACACGATCGTTGCCGGAAATCGTGAACGTGACTACCACAGCGGCATGACGACACCACCAAAACTGACGACCCGCAGTCTGCTGAGTTTTGCAACTCATCCGACTTGGACCTTGAACTATCTGTTGCGCGAGAAGTTCGACTTGCCGAATGTTTCGCGATACGTAAAACAGGGGTCCAGCATCGCTTCATCTGTTGTCGACTACTTGAACCAGCAAATGAAGCTTTCAATCAATTGGGACGATGCGGCGAAGCTAATAGAAGAGTGGGCTGGCCCGTTCGCGGTCAAGGGCGTAATGTCAGTAGACGATGCCAAGCGCTGTGTCGACATTGGTGCTACGGCAATTATCATTTCGAATCACGGTGGTAGGCAATTGGACGGTTCCCGATCACCTTTTGACCAATTGCCGGCAATCGCGGACGCGGTAGGTGGGAAAATTGAATTAATCGTCGATGGCGGAATACGTCGCGGAACGCATGTCCTAAAAGCACTTGCAGCAGGCGCAACCGCGTGTTCAGGCGGACGATTTTACCTCTACGCTTTGGCGGCAGCCGGGTCCGACGGTGTAACGCGCGCAATATCGTTAATTCGTGACGAATTGATTCGCGATATGCGTTTGATGGGGTGCGCAAACACGGCGGAGATCAATCCGTCGATGTTGGCGTGGCGCTAGATTAGTACTCGAAAGTCTTACAAAAGCAACAAAAACTCAGAGACATAAATTTTATGATCGATTATTTACGCAGCCCACACTGGTGGCTGGGGATTGTTCTTGCGGTGGTGGTCTCCGTTGCGGCAGGATATGCGGCTGACTATATCGGTGTGTCGCTACTCGGGTTTTCGAAAAGTCCGATCAGCGCCATCATGATGGCGATTGTCCTCGGCATGCTTATCGGCAATTCACTAAGACTGCCTGAGACTGTTGTCGACGGGCTACGTTTTTGTGCATCAACGATATTGCGTGTGGGCATTATGCTGTTGGGCATCCGGTTGAGTCTGATAAGCGCAGGCATAAATACTTTGCTCGCCTTACCGTTTGTAATCGCTGCGATTGTTGTCGGGTTGACGACAGTGGGATTGCTCGGTCGAGCAATGGGTTTGTCGAAACAATTGAGTGGCCTTATCGCTGTTGGTACCAGTATCTGCGGCTGCACCGCTATCGTTGCGACAGCACCGATCATTCGTGCAAATGAAGCTGAAGTCAGCTACGCGGTGGCCTGCATCACGATATTCGGTATCGCCGCGATGTTTTTCTACCCATTTCTTGGGCACTATTTGTTCGCAGATCAACCGATTCTGGCCGGCTTGTTTTTGGGTACGTCCATTCACGAAACGGCGCAAGTAGCAGGTGCAGGTCTTATGTACCAAGCGCAATACAATGCACCGGAAGCACTGGACATTGCGACCGTAACGAAGTTGGTACGCAACCTCTGCATGATCGCAGTGATTCCGCTGGTGGGGATTATTTACGGGCGCAATCAAGACGACGGGTCGAAACAAGCTGGATGGCTGTCCATGATTCCATGGTTTGTCGTCGGTTTCGCATTGATGTCGGCACTGCGGACGATAGGCGAAATCGGCGACCGTCCATTCGCTGTGTTGGAGCAGGATCAGTGGGACAATATCGTGAAGTTTTTACGCCACGGTGCCGAGTATTGCTTACTCATTGCGATGGCGGCGGTCGGACTAACGTCGATGTTTTCCGGCATTCGAAAAATTGGCGCAAAACCATTCGCACTTGGGTTGTTCGCGGCGGTTGTCGTCGGCGGCGTGAGTTTGCTACTAATTAGTCTATTTGGTGAAAGCTTGCTTGAGCGCCTTTTCGCATAATCTCGTGCTGCAGTTAATCGGTTGCAGTGAAATTAGGTTATTAACGGTAGCTCACGACGTTTTGATGCGATCCAGGACGATCGAAGATGACGCGTCTTTGACGCCCGGTGTGCCCAGAATTTTTTCTTCGACAAAGCGGCCGTAGGACTTCAGGTCCTTCGCGACAACTCTCAGCAAATAGTCGACTTGGCCGGTCATCATGTGGCAGTCCTGTACTTCCGGATAAGATTTCATCGCTGCTCTGAAGTTCTTGCTGAGTTGCACGTCTTGTCGATCGACATAGACCGATACAAACGCCTCGACCTCATAGCCCATCGCTTCTGGGTTGGTGCGTGCACCGATGCGATCGATAACGCCAGAATCCAGCAGTGCTTGGACACGCCGTTGGCAGGCTGATGCCGACAAGTTGACGCGATCTGCGAGTTCGACCCATGAGATTCGGCCGTCGATCTCGAGAACGCGCAGGATTTTGTAATCAATTTTATCCATTTGTGCAGGAATCACTCAAAAAAGTCAAATAAGCGAGAAAAATCCTGCAAATACTACGCCAAATTCGGGTGATTTTGCAAAGTATCGGAACGGTTGCTGCGCTACCATTTTCGCTGTAGCGGCGACGATCAATAAGGGATATGAAAATGAACGCAGCGAATCCAGCGCGTGAAACGAGTTACGAAAACCCGATGGGCACGGATGGGTTTGAGTTTGTTGAATATGCAGCACCTGATCCGGAGCTGCTGCGCGGTCTATTTAAAAGCATGGGAATGCCGGCCGTTGCTCGTCACCGTTCGAAAGACGTGACGTTGCACAAACAGCGAGATATCAATTTTATTATCAATGCCGAACCGGACAGCTTCGCGCAAGAATTCGCCCGCCAGCACGGACCCTGCGCTTGCGCGATGGCCTTTCGGGTCAAAGATGCGAGTCACGCGCTTAAGCGTGCCGTTGAGCTCGGTGCTACTGCTGTTCCCAGCAATCCGGGTCCGATGGAACTCAATATTCCTGCCATTGAAGGTATTGGCGGTAGCCGACTCTATTTGGTTGACCGATATGGAGATCAATCGATTTACGACATCGACTTCGTTTATGAAGATCGGTGGCAGGAGAAAGCGGCGAGTATCGACACCGGGCTGACTTATATCGATCACTTGACGCACAATGTGCATCAAGGGCAGATGGATGTTTGGGCCGGTTTTTACGAGAAATTATTCGATTTTCGAGAGATCCGTTATTTCGACATTGAGGGAAAACACACCGCGTTATTTTCCAAAGCGATGACCAGTCCTTGCGGAAAAATTCGCATTCCGCTGAACGAAAGTCAGGATGAAAATAGTCAAATCGAGGAGTATCTACGCGACTACAAAGGCGAGGGCATACAACATATTGCGCTTGGTACGGACAATATCTACACAACCGTCGATCAGTTGTTAGAGAACGGCGTGGAGCTGCAAGACACCAACGACGCATATTTTGACTTGGTCGATGAACGGGTAAAAGGTCATCAAGAGTCTGTTGACGATCTGAGAGCCCGTAGCATTCTTATTGACGGTTCGGCGCAGAGTGAAGAGGGCATATTGCTGCAGATTTTTACCAAAAACGTAATTGGCCCAATCTTTTTCGAGATTATTCAGCGCAAAGGCAACGAAGGATTTGGCGAAGGAAACTTTAAAGCCCTTTTCGAATCTCTGGAGCTGGACCAAATTCGGCGCGGCGTGTTGAAGGGCGTGGACAGCGCTTGACCGCAACATAAACTGCCCGGAAAAAATGGCCCAATGACGCCATTTTGTCCCAAATAGACGATAATTCATTATTGAAAAACGGGATTCGGTCAGAAATTGTGCGTAATATGGCGCAATCCTGCTGAGTGTGCAGGTGAGCGCAATTGCCGGTTTACGCCGGCGAGTTTTATGATGAGGTTGATATGTCAGGCGAAAGAGTTAGCGGAACCGTAAAGTGGTTCAACGATTCCAAGGGTTTTGGGTTTATTGAACGTGAGGGTGGTCAGGATGTATTTGTCCACCACACTGCGATTCAAATGGAAGGCTTCAAGACGCTTAAGGAAGGTCAAAAGGTGAGCATGGAAGTCACCCAAGGGCAAAAAGGTCCGCAGGCTGAGAACGTAATCGCCGACTGATTGTCGGTGCGGCAGTGGGTTACCTGCCGCAAAGGGTCAATGACCGTCGCGAATCGGCAGTCGGCTCAATGATTCGAAGAAAGGCTGGCGGTAGGTGAAAATCGCATTTCACCAGCCGAATATCACGACGTTTGCTTAGATCGTTGCGACCGATCCCCCCTGTCTGCAATGCACGTGAATCCCGTTTTTGATTCACCAATCCATAGGCTTTAGTGAATTGTGAGTGGCGCAAAGACCTTGGCGGCGATTTACGCCAAAACTCGAATGCTCATTAGCGCACGGCAGTATCAGCGAATTCTTCAGCGATGGGTCTTACCGCTGTTTTGCTTCGCGGTGGCCGCCGCCGCCGGGTGTGACGGCAATGGTGACGTAGCGCGTGTGCCAACGCCAAAATCTACAACAAACGAAACCGCAACTTTTGTTGGCCGCGAAGTCTGTGCCGATTGTCACGTTGCCCAAACCGAAGCTTGGCGAGGTTCCCATCACGACTTGGCAATGCAGCATGCGACGCCAGCGACGGTACTGGGGGATTTTCAGAATTCGAGTTTCGAGTACTTCGGCACGATTAGTCGATTTACTTCCAGCGAAGATGGATATTTTGTCAGCACTGACAATAGCGTGGGCATCATTGAACAATTCAAAATAGCTTACGCGTTTGGTGTTGATCCGCTGCAGCAATATTTGGTCGAATTCCCTGATGGTCGTATTCAGGCGCTTCCCATAGCGTGGGACGTTGAAAATCGTCGATGGATACATCTCTATGCTGAAGAATCGATTACGCATGATGACAGGCTACATTGGACCGGGCGCGAGCAAAATTGGAATTTCATGTGCGCCGAATGTCACTCGACCGGATTTGATAAAAAGTACGACTTGGCCAATGATAGTTTTGCGTCGAGCTGGCAAGAAATTGATGTGTCATGCGAGGCGTGTCATGGCCCAGCATCTCGTCATATTGACCTGGCTGCGAGTAATTTTCTAGAGAGCCGATCTGGATTCGACATCGTTTTTGACGACAGACAGGCGGCAAATTGGCAATTCGATACGGGCAATGGAATTGCACATAGAGTCCCCAGTCGCGACCGTCCATCGGTAGAGCCGGAACTGTGCGGACGCTGTCATTCGCGGCGCTCGCTGTTATCTGCCGATTACGAATTTGGTCGAAAACTCTTGGACACACACGAAATGTCGCTGCTTGACGAACCCTTTTATTACGCAGATGGACAGATTCGTGAAGAAGTTTATGTGTACGGATCGTTCTTACAAAGCAAGATGTATGAGGCGGGTGTGACCTGTTCCGACTGCCATGATCCGCATTCGGCCAAGCTGCGCGTTGCCAGCGAGCCGAGCAACATTTGTTTGGGTTGCCACGCCGCCGACGTTTTTGCGGTAACCGCGCATAGTAGGCATGACGCCGACGATGCTTCTTGCGTGGACTGCCATATGCCACAAAAAACTTATATGGTGGTCGACGAGCGGCACGACCACGGCTTCCGCGTCCCACTTCCGCAATTAAGTGAACGGAATTCTGCACCAAACGTATGCACGCAATGTCATGACGACCGCTCCGATAAGTGGGCGGCTGAGCAGGTTTACGCTTGGTACGAAACCGCTAACGAAGGACATTTCTCAAGTGCATTTGTCGCTGCCCAGGCGCGTGAACCCGGCGCGAACGCTGATCTGCTAGCGATTGCCGAAGATACGCAGAATGCTGGAATTGTGCGGGCCAGCGCTTTGTCGCGTTTGCAATATCCGATAAACCCCAGCGGCATAGAGAGTATACGCAATGCACTTTCCAGCTCTGATCCGTTGCTTCGCCTCGGTGCACTGCGTAGCCTCAGTGCTCTGCCATCTGATGTCCAAGTGCAGTTGGCTGTCCCGCATTTGCAAGATAGCGTACGTGCGAATCGGCTCCGCGCGTTCGATGTTATTTCGCCGTTTCGATTGATGTTGCAGCCTGTGGATACCGCAAAGTTCCAACGTGCGGAACAAGAGTATGTCGCAGCACAGTTAGCCAACGCGGACAGACCAGAGGCATTGGCAAACATTGCTGGAGTACTGCGCGCCCGCGGCGATGACGAAAAAGCGGAAGCGTACTTTCGGCTCGCTTTACAAAGAGAACCCAGGCTCAGCGTCGTGCGCGCGAACTTTGCCGATCATTATCGGCAACGCGATCGCGACAACGAGGCCGAAGCGGTTCTGCGTGATGGATTGGAATTAGATCAAAACAATGCAGCACTGAGGCATGCATTAGGGTTGCTTCTAGTGCGGAAAAACGACAATGCCGCAGCTCTAAAAGAACTACAACGCGCGACCGACCTAAGCCCGGATGATAGCCGTTTTGCGTATGTGTACGCCGTTGCGTTAAATTCCGTTGATCGTCGATCGGAGGCCATTGCATTCATTGCTTCGGCAAGCCGACGCATGCCGGCCGCAATCGATTTGGGCATTCTATTGGCAAATTTGCTGAACGACGATGGACGCAGTAACGAGGCATTGGCCGTTGCCCTCGATCTAAAGGGTGCATTCCCTGCTAATTCGACAGTCGACGCCCTGATCCATTCGTTAGAATACGTCAACTCGTCAAATTGATCGCAAGCCATCGAACATCAATTTCAGACCGACGCCAAAAAGCAGGACGTAGGCGATCCTGAAGAATGTCCGGTCGGATACGCGTTTATGTAACCAGACACCGCTGAATATTCCAATGGGTGCCAGAGGCGACAATGCCAACGACGTGTATAAGTTGCTCGCATCGAACTGCCCAAGCCACGTGTATGGGATCAGTTTGACGTAATTGGCCACCAGGAAAAAGACGACGGTGGTCGCCGCAAAAGACGTTTTGTCCAAATTGCGCCGCAGCAGATACATACTAATCGGCGGCCCGCCGGCATGGGCGACAAAACTGGTAAAACCGGATACCGCACCGGCGAAAATTCCGGAGGCAGGGGATGCCAGCGTTGGGATTGCGTTTTCGCTCAGTCGCCGTTGCAACCAGTAGTGCGCAGTAAAAGATATAGCGACTGTGCCCAACATTAATTTGATTATTGCGGCGCTCATATATCCGAACATCAAGGTACCCATGACGATGCCGAGCATCGATGCCGGTACGAGTATCTTGAGTTCATGCCAATCCCAGCGATGTCGAAATGCCCACAAGCTAAACAAATCCATGAGGCATAAAATGGGCAGTAGTATGGCCGCGGCCTGTAGAGGTGAAACTGCCAATGCCATGAGTGGCACCGCCAAGACACCGAGGCCGCCGCCAAACCCACCCTTGGAGATGCCAAAAAGATAAACGGCTGGGATCGCGAACAAATAAAACAGCGGGTCAGTGATCATTGTTTTGCTTCAGCGCTTCAATTGCTCAATTGCCACGGAGCCGACCGCTAGCTAGCGGCAACACGTAATGCGCCCGGGAGCCTTTGTAATACAGTGCGGTTGGGAAAATTTTCGACGGTTTGTCGATTTTGATTATGCTGCGAGTCGCTATCGTCATTTATGCATTCTTTGATGCGTAGCGCCGCCGAATCGTGCTTAAATTGGACATATAAACAGAAGAATCCTGTGCTGTCACCTAATGTCCTGGCCGCAGCACGACAATATGCCGCCGGACTTAATGGCGCAATCCGTTGGAAGAATCAATAGCATGAAGTTACGTATCCGCGACAATTCAATACGGCTAAGACTTTCACAAACCGAAGTGGAGTCAATGGGGACGACGGGTCTGGTGTCCGCCAGCGTACCGTTTGCTGGTGGCGAGCAGCTGGTCTACAGCGTGGAGAGCTCTCCTGCTTGTGTTGAAACGGTCGCACAATTTTCTGCAGGTCAGTTATTGATTCGGGTGCCACAATCCGTCGTCAATGAATGGGTCAATTCGGAAACTGTGACGATACAGTCCGAGCAAGTGCTGGAAGATGGAAATTATCTAAGAATAGTCGTCGAAAAGGACTTCGCCTGCCTGGCACCACGTGAAGGCGAGGACGATTCGGATATGTTCCCACATCCGCTTGAAGGAAAAGGCAAATGCTAATGGAAACTGACTGCAATAGTAGGCGAGTATGAGTCAAAAGAGATACGCGAGTTTCAACACAGATGCGATCAAGTTCTTGAATGAGCTGGCGGCAAACAACAACCGAGAATGGTTTCACGCTAACAAGAGTCGTTACGAAGAGCAGGTATTGGATGTTTCGCTCAACTTTATTCAATCCATGCAGGATCCATTGGAAGAATTTGCGCCGTATTTTACTGCGGTGCCGAAACGCATGGGCGGCTCGCTAATGCGCGTCTACAGAGATACGCGGTTTTCAAAAAACAAGACACCCTATAAAACGAACATTGGAATTCAATTTCGTCACGAGCAGGCTAAAAACGTGCACGCTCCAGGTTATTACGTACATATAGATCCCGAAGGTGTGTTCCTCGGCGTAGGCATGTGGCGCCCGGAATCAGCGCCGCTTGGAAAAATACGAGAACGAATATCGGAACGGCAAAAAGAGTGGCTGGGAGCATCTACCAATACCCGATTCAAACGGCATTTCTCGCTGGGTGGGGAGTCGTTGACGCGGCCGCCGCGAGGTTATGCCAAAGACCACCCGCTAATTGACGATATCAAACGTAAGGATTTCATTGCCGTTAAGAATATGCAGCACAGTGACGCTTTGCATCCGAAATTTCAGCAAAAAGTAGAGACCGCATTTAAGGCGGCGAACGACTACATGCGTTTTTTGTGCAAAGCAGTCGAGGTTCCATTCTAACTTGACTAAATAGCCGCTCTACTAGATTGCCTTGAGATGCTTGAGCAAGACCTCTGGATCGGGACGATCAAAAATATACCTGGAAATTTTTGAGTAGCGAATGGTCCCGTCGCTATCGGTGATTAGTGCCGTTGGCCATACGGTATCTTTGCCATACTCTTCGATATGATCTTTTGGGACCCCCTCGGGAAGCAATAGGCCCAGTTTTGTGGCAGCTGACAGCGTGTCATCGAGCCAGAACTCAAACTCGACCTCGAAAAACTCGGCGACCCGTCGTGTGGTCTGCAACGGTTTTGGGGTGACGAAAATGAGTCGCGCACCGACAGATGTGATTTCCTTGTATTGGGATGTGAGGAGTTTGACTTGCTTAGTGCAGAATGGGCACCAATTTCCGCGAACGAATAATATGACCGATGGCCGGCCAACAAGTGCATTGGACTGAACAGTCTGGCCTTTCTCATTCGTCGCTGAAAACTCCGGAAGTGGTTGTCCGCTACGCAGCGCCTCCGGAAGGACTGGCCCGCGCGGCATTTTTTTGGCTACTACTATCACGCCAATGAGGATAAGGCATCCAACACCGACCCAGACAAAAATAGATTCCACTCCAATAACTCCTGCATCACGCTCGAATCTCAACCCAGAACGGAAGTTTACGCTAAGTTGAGGCGATGGTTGGCGACAATAACCCTAGCGGTGAAAGTTCGGTGCCGTCAACTTTTTCATCAGCAGAGTTTGGGCGTGTACCGCGCTAATTTTGCTGCGATAATTGCGGGTCACCCGTCAATATGGCAAATGCTAACCGCATGGGTAGATTTCTAGAGGGTCCGATGACGAGTAACAAAATTTGCTGGAAACCGTCGCAATTGCGTGCACAAAACTCCGCAATGTACAGATTCATGACTGAACAGGGGTTTACCTCATATGACGAACTCTACCGTTGGTCGATTACCGATCTAGCTGCGTTTTGGCAAGCGCTATGGCAATTTTGCGGTGCCAGATTCGATAACCTGGGTGAAAACGTTCTGCAGCAAACCGGTGATATGACCACGGCTAAGTGGTTTTCCGATGCTAAGTTAAATTTTGCGGAAAATTTGCTACTGCACTCCGGTGATCGTCCGGCAATAGTATTTCGCGGCGAAAACGGTGCCAGACAAGAGTTCAGCTTCGATGAATTACGCCAGCAGGTTGCTGATACGGCGGCGGGCCTGCGCAATCTTGGTGTCGTTGCGGGCGATAGAGTAGCTGCCTTTTTGCCCAATTGTCCGCAAGCGGTAATCGCAATGTTGGCCAGTTCATCAATCGGGGCGGTTTGGTCGTCATGTTCGCCGGACTTTGGCATTAACGGCGTTGTCGATCGTTTCGGTCAAATTGAGCCGAAAGTACTTTTTTGTACCGATGGTTACTTTTATAACGGCAAACAGTTCGATTGTCTGCAACCGGTTGCCGCGATTGCCCGCAAGATTTCGGTGATCGAAAAAATTGTCGTTATCCCGTTCGCTAATGAATCCCCAAATATCGATAAACTCGATCGTGCGGTTTCTTGGTCGGACTTTCAGAAGCCCGACAGCCAGCTCGAGTTCGCGTCGCTCCCGTTCGATCATCCCCTTTATATTATGTATTCGTCCGGCACGACTGGTGTGCCGAAGTGTATCGTTCACGGTGCCGGCGGCACGTTGCTGCAACATCAAAAGGAGTTGATGCTGCATTGTGATATTGGTGAAACTGATCGTTTGTTCTATTTCACAACCTGCGGATGGATGATGTGGAATTGGTTGGCCAGCGGACTCGCCGCCGGCGCAACGCTGATACTGTACGATGGCTCGCCGTTTTACGACGACGGGCATGTATTGTGGCAGCTTGCGGAATGCGAAGAAGTTACTGTATTCGGAACCAGTGCGAAGTATTTGGCAGCGTTGGAAAAAGCGCATGTACGACCGGCGGGAAAATATGATTTATCGTCGTTGAAGACCATTCTTTCAACAGGTTCTCCGTTGTCACCGGCAAGCTTTGATTTCGTCTACGAGGCGATTGCTGTTGACGTCCAACTATCGTCGATTGCCGGGGGAACGGACATTATTTCCTGTTTTGTCGGCGGCAATCCGCTATTGCCCGTTTACCGTGGCGAGTTGCAATGTTTGGCTCTAGGCATGGCTGTCGAAATTTTCGACGATGCTGGTAAGCCGTTGATTTCGGAAAATGGCGAGTTAGTCTGTGTGAAGCCGTTCCCGTCAATGCCGATCGGCTTCTGGAATGATCCGGAAAATCGTAAGTACCACGCAGCGTACTTCAATCGCTTTCCCGGAGTTTGGGCGCACGGTGACTATGCTGAGATTCGTGAAAATGGAGGCGTCATTATTCATGGCCGGTCTGATGCTGTGCTCAATCCGGGGGGCGTAAGAATTGGCACGTCGGAGATCTATCGACAGGTCGAAAAACTCGATGAGGTTATTGAGAGTATTGCGGTTGGACAAACCTGGGATGACGATGTGCGAGTTGTGCTATTCGTCGTATTGCATGACGGCAAGCATCTTGATGACGATTTGCAGGCCAAAATCCGCAGTAGCATACGCGACAACACGACACCGCGGCATGTTCCAGCTCGAATCGTTCAGGTCGCCGAAATCCCCAGAACCATTAGCGGAAAAATCGTGGAATTGGCGGTGCGCTCGGTGATTCACGGCGAAGTAGTAAAAAACACAGACGCGCTGGCAAATCCTCAGGCGTTAGAGTACTACAGGGACTTGCCGGAGCTTCAGACGTGAGCGAGCAGCAGAGCGATTTATCATCAGGCTTGTTCGTGAGTAACGGCGTTGTCAAAGAAGAGTGGATCGATATTAACGGCCACATGAATGTCGCTTATTATGTGCTCGCTTTCGATCAAGGTGTCGATGCTCTGTGGAGTCAGGTTGGTATCACTGACGAATACATTGAGTCACGGCAACAGTCCACTTTTGCCGTTGAGTCGCACGTGACATATCAAAAGGAACTCAAACTGGGTGAGCGCTTTCGTATCGTGACCAAATTACTCGCGATAGACGAGAAACGGCTGCATCAACTTCAATACATGCTACGTACGGACAACGACAGTCTCGTTGCCACGGCGGAATGGCTGAATCTTCACGTTGACTTAGCTATGCGCCGTGTATGTCCTTGGCCGGACGAGGTACTTACAGCATTCTTGGCCGTCGCGGAGCGACAAAGTGACGCGACGCTGCCGTTGGAAGTGGGGTCCACTATGAAAGTCAGAAATCCGCTGTATGCTATTGATGGTTATTGCAATTCGGCTGGAGATACCGCGCAACCATGAGTAATTATCTAATCGCTATTGATCAAGGCACGAGCAGCAGCCGAACGGTGGTTTTCGATGCGCGCGCGCAAGTTGTTGGGTCTGCGCAGCAGGAATTTACGCAGGAGTACCCGCAGCCAGGGTGGGTGGAACACGATCCGGAAGAGATTTGGGATTCGGTGGTCGCGGTCACACGCTCGGCGCTAAAAAGATCAGCGATTAGTGGCAACGAAGTTGCTGCAATAGGCATCACCAATCAGCGTGAAACGACATTGGTATGGGATAGAGATAGCGGCCACTGTATTCATCACGCCATTGTCTGGCAGGACCGGCGCACGGCAGCATATTGCGCCGAGCTGCAAGCAAAGGGCTTCGAAGATTCGGTTATCGCGAAGACCGGGCTACGGCTCGATCCGTATTTTTCGGCAACGAAGATTGCCTGGATTCTGGATCACGTCGATGGTGCGAAGGACTTGGCGTTGGCAGGGCGCCTGGCATTTGGCACGGTTGATTGCTTTCTTTTGTGGCGTTTGACAGGCGGCAGGGTGCACGCAACAGATGCGACGAACGCTGCACGGACGCTCCTGTTTAATATTCATACGCAGCAATGGGATGAAGACTTGTTGCGCATGTTCAGCATTCCGCAATCGATTCTTCCAGAGGTTCGAGATTGTGCGGCAAATTTTGGGGGTACGGATAAAGGCCTGTTTGGCAGCGAAATACCTATAGCAGGGATTGCTGGTGACCAGCACGCTGCACTGATCGGGCAGGCTGGATTCGAAAACGGCATGACGAAGAGTACTTACGGTACTGGCTGTTTCGTAATGGCCAATACCGGCAAGTCGCCGATCCGGTCAAAAAACAAACTGCTAACGACTGTTGCATACCGCCTCGATGGTGAAACAACCTATGCACTCGAGGGCAGTATATTCGTGGCGGGATCGGCAATTCAGTGGCTTCGTGATCGATTGAAGGTGATTGACGATGCAGCATCGTCGGAAAAAATCGCCGAAGCTACCGGTATTGTCGACCATGTTCACCTAGTACCTGCGTTTGCAGGTCTCGGGGCGCCGTATTGGGATCCAAATGCGCGCGCTGCAATCATGGGCATGTCGCGTGATACCGGTATTGACGAAATCGTTACTGCAACGCTGCAAGCAATTGCCTATCAAACCGTCGATCTTAATAATGCGATGATTGACGATGGTCTTAGCGCATCACTCATCCGCGTTGACGGCGGCATGGTCACCAATAATTGGTTTTTGCAGTTTCTGGCGGACATGTTGAACGTGATTGTTGATCGCCCTGTCAACGTTGAGTCAACCGCACTTGGCGCGGCTTTCGTTGCGGGTTTACAAAGCGGCGTCTTCGATACTACAGATGAGATCGGCAAAATCTGGCAATTGGATCGGCAATTCGCAAGTACAATGGGCGCTGATCGTCGCGTTGAGCTCTATCGTGGATGGCGTGATGCAGTGGCGAGAGTTCGCTCCGCTAGTTGAGCGAGATGAGCCGACAAAAAAATAACCAAACCCAGTTATCTAACGGAAGAGATTAATCCGTGTTAAGAACGCGCCAAAAAATCGGCAAATACAAAATCACCGGACGCATTGCATCGGGCCCACTTGCGGACGTATACAAAGCACATGACACCATTCACAAGACCAATGTCGCATTAAAGATTCCCAAATCCGGCGAGCACATTGGCAACGATGACTTTCTGCACGAGGTGCAAGTCGCAACTAAACTTAGGCATCCCAATATATTGTCGGTACAAAATGCGAGCTACATAGACGACAAGTTTGTGATCGCAATGGAACTCGGCACCGAGTCGCTTGCTGATCGAATCGTTCACCGCACATCCAGCGTGCTGGCATTGAGTTTGGCAGACCAGGCGCTCGCAGCTTTGGCGCATGCTCATGGCAAGAAGATAATTCACTGCGATATCAAGCCGGAGAATTACATTTTGTTCCCTGGCAACGTCTTGAAGCTTGCGGATTTCGGCTTTGCAAAGATCAGTTTGCGAACACTGAAGGCATCAGGATCGGGGACGATCGACTACATTGCACCCGAACAGGCAATGGGGCGACCAAAGTTTCAGTCGGATGTATTTTCGGTTGGCCTCGTTTTATATCGATTGCTATCGGGCAAATTGCCAGAGTGGCCGTTCCGATGGCCTATGGTTGGCCACGAGAAGTTACAGTCGCGGGTAAGGCCGGAAATTGCGGAGATCCTACGCCGTGCGATCCAGCTTGATCCCGCGGATCGCTACAAAGACGCCATTCACATGTACGCGGCGTTGCAGCGTGCGCAGAGTAGTGCACGTCGCCAACGGCGGAGTAGTAAGAACGGCACCGCGAAACGTCGTTCCACATGGCGGAAAATGCAGTGGCGTGAATTTCAGCGGCAATTTCGCAGCCAACTCCAGACCAATCTGAAATGCCGGCGCTGTGAAGGTCCCGTAAGTGAGCCGATGCAATCATGTCCCTGGTGTGGATTGGACAATCCAAGCAGAGATGTCAGTAGCAGCATGCCGGCGCACTGCCCACGTTGTGAAAGAGGCGTAAAACTTGATTGGGATTATTGCGCGTGGTGTTACGGCCCCGGATTTGAGAGCGAAACCAATCGGCGCTATAGCGACAAGCGATATACCGCCCGATGTGCCAATAAGCGCTGCAGACAGTCGTTAATGCCCTTTATGAAATACTGTCCGTGGTGCCGCGTCAAAGTCAAAAAGCCGTGGAAGCTGACGGGCAGCAAACATAAGTGCCGTGCCTGCGAATGGGGAATTGCCAACGAATTTTGGAATTTCTGTGCCTGGTGCCGAGAACCGGTTCGTCGGAAATAACCTAACGTAGGGATCGGATACATGGTTGCCAACATTCATCATCACATGATATTGCTAGACGGTGCCGCCGACCCGCATTTGCTTGATGAGCGTATTGGCGGGGGGCAAGTTGTCGCCTACACCAGCCCAGCACCAGACAGGGAATCGGAAAATCAAGACGCAGTCGCGATCATTCCCTACGGACCTGATGCTGCAGTTTTAGCCGTCGCCGATGGTGCTGGCGGTTTGCCGGCCGGTCGCCGGGCTTCGCAAACCGCGATCGCAACGTTGCACGATTCATTGCAAGTCGCCGCGTCGAAAACAATGTTGCTACGGACGGCGATACTCAATGGCATTGAGGCGGCCAATGATGCGGTTCTCGAATTAGCGAACGGGTCGGCAACCACGATGACCGTGGTCACTGTTGAGGGCCGCCTCGCGAGAACCTATCAGATCGGCGATTCAGAAGCCCTGATTACGGGTCAGCGAGGTGTTGTGCGCGCACAAACGATGGCCCACTCGCCAACTGGATTCGCAGTAGAGGCTGGATTTCTTGACGAGGAGGCAGCACTGCATCACGCGGAACGCCACTTGGTTTCCAATTTTATTGGTACCAATGATATGCGCATTGACATAGGCGCCAGTGTCGAATTGCGCCAAAGAGACACGGTTCTCTTGGCAAGCGATGGACTAACCGACAACATCCATTTGCACGAGATCAATGATCTGATGCGTAAGGGCCCGTTAGCAAAAGCGATGGACAAAATGGTGGCGCTTGCACGGACGCGGATGACAGGGGAGATTCCGGACCAACCGAGTAAACCAGATGATTTATCCGTTATTCTGTTTCGGAAATCGCAACTACGATCATGATTCTGTTGGCAATGGCAGTTCGAGTACCACTCTAAGGCCACCACTAGGCCTGTTCTCAGCAAAAATCTGGCCGCCATGCATGTGCATAGCGCGCTGAGCGATGGCTAACCCTAAACCTGCGCCGTCGTTGCGCGAATTGTCGATTCTGACAAACGGTTCAAATATGGCATCGATTTTGTCGTCGGCCACGCCAGGGCCGTTGTCGCAGACTTCTACTTGTACAAATTTCCTGTCACTGGACGATAAACTGATGGTAACCGGTAACTGATTCGTTGAGTGACGTACCGCATTTCGCAGTACGTTTTCGACCGCACTGCGTACTGATTCAGCGTGGACGCTACAATGAAAATCAGCATATTTCTGCGTGTCGAAGTCGACCGCCAAATCGCCATGTGAATTATTTTCGAAATTGACGTCTTCAACGACGTCTGCGACTAGCTCATTGAGCAATATCGATTGCTTATCCCCATCGACTATGGAATCCAATCTCGCGAAACTCAGAAGTTGCCCAATTAGCGCATCGAGACGTACAACCTCAAGATCCATGCGATCAAATTCGTCAGCGTCGGCCGAATTTTGCCTTGCGAGTTCGAGCGCGATACGCAAACGTGCGAGCGGTGACCGCAATTCATGCGAAACATTTCTGGTGAGCTCGATCTGTTGGGCTGCCGCCCGTTGCAGGTTGCCTGCCATTTCGTCGAAGTCTTTGGCGAGAAGTCCGATTTCATCGTTGCGGCTGCCAAGCGTCGTCGCGACGCGGCTGCTCAAATCTCCCTGCGACAATGCGTTTGTCGCGTCTCGAAGCTTGCGAATGGGGTTACTAATGGTACGCGCGAGCATTAACGATATTGCGGCGCTGATAACCAGCGCGAGGACAAGCGCGAATCTACCCGGCGGCGCGCCGCGACCGAAAACGGAGCCGGTCCGCGTGGGGACGAGTACGAATGTGTAACGCTCGCCGTCCGGTCCGAGTAGTTGCGTCAGTGGTCTGGCACGACGGAGATTTGCTGGATCGCGAAATCGCCGTTCGCCAGGCCGAACAATTCGACGATGGCGCTCCACCATGCGCCGCAATGTCATCGGTAGCGGTCTGCCCAACAAGTCGCGGCGGTGTTGATCCAGTACCATCAATTCGGCGCCAACTGTTTTCGGATAATTTTGTAGCCAAACCTTGAGTCCGTCGCGACCGGCAGATTCGAGTGCGGCGCTGGCATTCAGAAGCTCGTCACCAATCTCGAATTCATCGTATGCGTTACGTAGACGTTCGGCGTACCAATAGCCGCCAAGCGCCGCGACGCCCACGGTGATACCAATAATCATCCAAAATGAAATAAATATGCGAACGAGAAAGTTATTCATGTTTGCCCATCGCAAATGACTTACGGTGTTTTTGGCCGAACCGGAATGAGCAAATAGCCGACGCCACGCTGATTCTGGATGGTTGCACTTTGATTTCCGGCCTTTTCCAGTTTGCTGCGTAAATTACTGATGTGAGTATCGATGCTGCGATCGTAGGGCAAGAGTCTTCTGCCCAGTGCAACTTCGCTAAGGTGTTCCTTGCTCACTACCTGCCCAGGTGTTGCGACGAGACAGCGTAAAATTTCGAATTCCGTTCCGGTCAACGTGAGTGCATTTTCGTTTACCAGCGCCGTGCGACTTCCAAGGTCAATCGAGATCGAACCAATCGATAGCTCGGCTTGTTGGGCGGCGATTTGCGTTCTGCGAAGAATTGCACGAATTCGGGCGAGCAATTCCCGTGGATTAAACGGCTTGCTTAGATAGTCATCAGCACCAAATTCCAAGCCGATGATGCGATCAATGTCGTCACCTCGGGCGGTCAACATGATGACCGGCATGTCGCTGATCTTGCGAAGTTCCTTTAATACATCCAGTCCGCCCATCCCCGGTAACATGATGTCGAGAATGGCGAGATCGAATACATCGTCTGACAATCTTTCGAGACCGGTTTCCCCGTCCATTGCGATCGTCAAATCGAGCCGATCGGCGAGTAAGAAATCGCGTAGCATACCGCCGAGTTCTCGATCATCATCGATGAGTAGTATTGAAGCGTTTTTCGTTCTGCCGTTCACGGTGACTGATTATCCTGGATAGCTCGTCGTCCATCGTGTGTCATTCTGTGGTCAGGTTCAACGCTACTGCGTAGCGACTTGACAAATCTTGGCGAATGTTGCGGCAATGTTTGCGTTTGTAAACACTTCGACAGATAGACTAATCGCCACTGTTATGAAGACTGACACGGAGCTACGAATATGAATATCAAACGGTCAATTGCGTTGGCAGCAGCGCTACTTGCAATCGGCACATTTGCCAATGCTGGCGAAGGAGATCGCGGGCGACATCACGGTAAGCCCGGCGACCATCATCGCCAAATGGCACATATGCGGAATCCAGAGCGGATGGTGGAACGAATGAGTGAGCATTTGGGTTTGGATGAGACGCAGACTCAGGAATTGCACAATGTCGTGCTGGCCGCAAAGCCACAGATGGATTCGCTTCGAGAGCGCGGTCGCGCCAACAGGACGGCACTCAAAGAGATCGACACGGATGCGCCCGACTACGAACAAACGATACAGGCGCTGGCGGCTGAAAGGGGCGAATTAGCAACCGAGATGACGTTGCTGAGAAGCCAAATACGCAACGACATTCATGCGAAGTTGACGCCGGAGCAAATTCAACAATTGGATGAGGCCAAAGCGCAAATGCGGCAGAAATTCAAAGATCGTCGACGCCGCCATGGTGACGATAGTGGCGACGACCAGGAATCTTAGCCGACACTGAATACGCGGCGATTTGGAAATCGATGCCCGGCTGTAGATCAGCACAATTCTCCCGCCGAAAGGCAGCTTGTTGCTCCCGGACACCTCGGTGTTCGGGAGTTTTTTTTGCGCAAATATTCTGCGCCCTTTGACAATGTCCCGAACGGGTCAACGAATCGCGCTCACTAGCGTTGTATAAAGCATCAGACGGGGCTGTCTGCGATGCTCAGAACCTTCCCAAACACGCTAACAAAACAACGACATACGGTTCTCGTGCCGGATTGGGTCGGCTTCATTAACGAAGCCGTCAAGATACTCATTGTCGGCGGTTGCGACACTATGCCGGTCGTATTATTGTCTGAAGCCAGACCGGTTGGCTTTCGCACCTGCAATTCAGGTATTTCGGGGAACTTGGAGCGAGTGCGGCCCTCCAAGAGACATAACGCTATGGGTGGCGACGACCGGCGATTGAGCGGAATACGCAGCAACCACTTCGATTAAATAGGGCGGTAGGGCAATGAATTATCCAGGCAGCAATTTGCTTCAGTTTGAGTTCACGCGCAAGACAGCAATTAGCATCGCGGCGCTATCGATCACCGCAATGACAGCAGGTTGTTCAATTGGCATTGGTACCGGCGGCTTAGGTGGTGGTGTTGGAACATCGTTGCCTGGCGGCGGCGGCGTCAGCATTCCCGGCGGCGGCTCATCAGGCGGCTCTTCTGGCGGCTCATCCGGTGGTATGCCCGGTGGTTCGTCTGGCGGTTCTTCTGGTGGAATGCCAGGCGGCATGTCGGGTGGTGGTTCATCGGGCGGCTCGTCTGGCGGTATGCCTGGCGGCATGTCGGGTGGCGGTTCGTCGGGCGGTTCGTCGGGTGGTTCTTCTGGCGGTATGCCAGGCGGTGCATCAGGTGGCGCATCAGGTGGCGCATCTGGAGGTGCATCTGGAGGTGCATCGGGTGGCGCATCAGGCGGTGGCGGAGTTCCTGGCCTTGGCGGCGCGGTGCCTGGTGTGGGCGGTGGTGGTGCGGGCGGCGGATCAGGCGGCAGCAACGGTGCAACCCAAGGTAATTGTGGCGGTAGTAGCGGCAATCCCGGAGGCATCGGTGGCATCGGCGACAGCGGCAGCGCGGACGGTGGCTGTTCCGGCGGTGTGGGACAATTTCCTGGTGAAACCGATGCCGAGCGACAGGCCCGTTTAGAAGGTACGCTTGAGAAGTCGGTTGGTGATTTCGACGGAGTACTGGCAGACGAACAACGTGAAATATCCACGGTTGGCCGCAACACCGAAGGATTTGGCGGCGAAGGCGGCGGGTCAGGCGGTGGTGGCGTAGGACTAGGGTCTCAGGGTGGCGTGCAGGGTACTGGAGAGGCTGCGAACACAACGCCGCAAGACGAGTCGCGAGCTACGCCGTCGATGGATGGCCTGTCAGAGGACGTTATTAAAGACCGTACGCCGGACGACATTCCGGATTTGGTCAGCGAAGATATCGTCGCTAAGCAGCTGAAGGAGGCGGCGCTGAGTGAAGATGATCCGGATTTGCGCGAACGTCTCTGGGAAGAATATAGAAAATACAATCAGTTATAGCGCTTGCAGGGTAATCGCAGCAGGTGCCGACGGTGCAACGCAATACAAGACAGTGAAAATGGAGAACGCCGCTATCTCATGAAGAAAACAGGCAATGTAATTTTTGGTTTTATCCTGATTGCGATGGGTGCCACGGGTTGTACGGTTTCGGAAGTCATTACGGCGGAGTCGACGACACTTGATGTCGCATCGCTGGATATCTCAGAGAACTTGTTGCTCGATGTGGGGATTATGAATTTCGATGCGGGCGTACCAGCAAAGAACAATGCGGACAAGAGCGGTATTTATCCTGAAGTTCGCATGGCAGAAGCGCGCTATTTGCCCTATCACATCAAGACGACATTGCAAGGCACAGGGTATTGGGGTGCTGTTCGCGTCATTCCAAACGAATACGTGTTTACAGATGTTGTTCTCAATGGGTCGATTGTCCAATCGGACGGGGAGTACGTCACATTAAAAGTTTGGGCGGTAGATTCGCTGGGCAGTCGCTGGTACGAAAATAGCTACTCAATGCAAACCGGACTTACGTCATTCGCAGAATATCGTGATCGACGAAACGATCCATATCAAAAAGTTTTCAACGACATTGCGAACGATCTACGCGCCTATGCGTCACAGCTCGACCCTCAGCAAATTACCCGGATCCGGCAATCGTCAGAACTCAAGTTTTTTGCGGACATGGCACCAACCGCATTCGGCGATCATATTTCCACAAACGAAAAAGGCAATACAACCATTCTGCGATTACCGGCACAGAATGATCCGATGGTTGGGCGTTTACGCCAGATCCGTGAAAGAGATAGATTGGTGATCGATACATTGAATGAGCACTACGCCAATTTTTACTACGGTATCGCGCTGCCTTATGAAGGCTGGCGTAAGAGAGCGCGTGAGCAGTCAATCGCTATCCGACAGACGAAACGCGCGGCAACAATGCGCGCTCTATTGGGTGCTGCAGTGTTGGCGGGATCAGTGCAAATCAATACCGGCGGTTCCAACCCTCGTATACGCAACGCGGCCCGCGCTGTGGGTGTTAACCGTGGTGTTAGAACAATTATCGATGCCTATCGGCTTCGCCGCTCCACTCGAGCACATCGAGAGGATATAAAAGAGTTGTCGGAATCGTTTGTTGCCGAAGCTGCGCCACTTGTCATTCAGGTTGAAGGACAGTCGAGGCGTTTGACAGGCACTGCCGAGGCTCAATATGAGAGTTGGCGGAAGCTACTTCACGAAATCTACCAGGTGGAGACGGGATTTACTGAAGACGTGGATCTGAGCGCACCAGCCCGGTCGACGGAACCAACCGGCTAGCCCCCTAAATCATACGATGCGCGAGCTGACAGAAGGTGTGCTGCTTGCCGGTAGGTATACCCTTATCAAACCGGTTGGCCCTGTGGGAAATGCCATTGTTTGGTTGGCTACCGATAAACGTGCGCAATCTAAGGTAGCGTTGAAGTTCGCCGACGTTCCGGGCGGTGGCGCACGACCCGATCAACTGCAATCAGAGTGGCGCATTAACAGTCGACTAATGCATGCCAACATAATTCGAGTATTCGAGTTTCACGATTTGCCAGATGGCGTATTTTACGCCATGCAATATATCGACGGGCCAAACATTAGCGTGTTGAGCACGCAACCGATTGAAGTGCTGCTGCGCCCTATCGGTTTGCTCGCTGACGCGTTGCGATATGCACACGGCAAAAGTATCGTGCACCGCGACATCAAGGCAAGCAACGTTGCGTTGGACGCGCGCGGCGTACCGTATTTGCTAGATTTTGGCGTCGCCTCTGCTGTAGGCGAGCAAATTGGTGGCGGATCCGATATTTCGGCCAGCCCCCAGCAACTTGCGGCTTTACCTGCGGCGCCAGCGGACGACGTATATTCGCTTGGCGTGCTTATTTGCGAATTGATCGGTGGATCGCCAGTCAGGACGATTGCGCAGTTAGATACGCTCCGTGATGCCAGCGGTGCCGCGTTGCCCAGCCAATTAAATGGCTTGTTAGCGGAAATGCTCAGTGAACGCGATGTGAATCGACCGTCTGCTGAAGAAATTGCTTCTCGTTTAACGCAAATGGGATTTCCGGCGGGGCCCGCCCCTGCCGAGGTCTCCAGTACCGTGAAAGTTGACCGGCAAATTCGTCGCGACGGTAATGAAATTGTCAGACCGCAACGTCGTCCGGCGAAAGTTGCGCCTGCCGCTTCGACGCCGGCCACATCGAAAGGCGTCCCGGCGAGTGCACTTTACGGTGGCCTTGCGCTACTGCTGCTTGTGCTTTTAGCCGTCCTATTCGTGCTGCCCGCCACTGTGACTGATCAGCAGCAGCCCGAAATCCAAAAGGAAGTAGCGGACCAGCCCGATCCCGTGTCAGCGCAGGAGTCTGACTCGGCTGCGGTTGCATCTGACGATACTAGCGAACCGGGATTTCAATTGAATACGCAGGAGGCGGCAGACGATGATCAAGGTCCGGTAGGATTCAGCGAAAATCTCGGCCAATTTTCCGGTGATTCCGCGGCGCAATTGAAAGCGGCGACTGACGAGGCGCTGGGTGATCTATTGTCGAGGTTGGAACGACTCAAATTTCGCGCGATAGATCGCTGGGGCGGGCAAACGTATTTGGATGCATTAGATGTGTATGCAGAAGGAGATCGTGCTTACTTGCTAAAGGATCACCGCTCAGCGCTGAGTAGGTACCAACAAGCTATACAACTACTGGACCCATTTTTTGACCGGATCGAATCTGAATTCAATGCTGCAATGGACCAGGCGAAAACGGCTTTCGACAGTGCCGATCATATTGATGCGGTCAAATTCTACGATTTGGCGGTTGCCATTACGCCCGGCAACGTGCCGGCGGAAGCCGGCCTTGCGCGCGCGCTCAATCTAAAATCCGTACTTGACCTAATTGAACAAGCTCAGCAATTCGAAAATGACCTAGAATACGAAGCAGCCAAGATTGCGTTAGAACAAGCGGTCTCATTGGACGGAGCCTGGCAACCCGCAAAGGATGCACTTGATCGCGTGCGCGGCTTGGTTCGGCAATTTTCGTTCGAGCGGCGTATGACGGAAGGACTCGATGCGCTGGCCGCACGCGATTTTCTGTCGGCGCGCGCAGCGTTTGAGGCGGCGAAGAAACTCGACGCGAATTCCCGTCAACCCACTGATGGTCTATTACAAGTCGATCAGGAAATCCGACTGGAGAAAATACGGTCGTTCGAGAAAGAGGCAGTGAATTTGGAGCATAACGAAGAGTGGGAGTCTGCGATCAACACTTATGAGAAAATCCTCGAGATAGATGGTGACTTGCAATTCGCCCAGGCGGGACTCGCGAACGCCCGTCAAAGGACGAATTTGCATAACCAGTTGAATGCCTATATCGATGATCCCGATTCGCTCAGCGCGCCTGGTAAAATGCAGCGCGCAACAACCATGCTATTGGATATGTCTCGCATTTCGCCAATCGGACCGCGGCTGGAGAACCAGAAAAATACACTTTCGCGATTATTGAAGCGCGCGGCGACGCCGCTGGACGTTTTGTTGGTGTCCGACTCGCTCACAAACGTGGATATTTTCAAGGTGGCGAGACTGGGTTCGTTCGAGAATCGCCAACTGAGTTTGCGACCAGGCGTTTATGTCGCGGTGGGAAGCCGGGCCGGCTACCGAGATGTCAGAATAGAATTTAGAGTGGCGCCCGAGATAGAAATGCGTCCCATAGTCGTTCAGTGTGAGGAAGCGATTTGAATTTGCAGTCCATAGTTGTAAGGGACAACAGCGGAGAAAAGCAGTATCCGCGCGATCGTTTACCATTAAAAATCGGTACGGGTATTGATTGCGATATCCGCCTGCCAGGTCCCGGAAATGCCCCGGTTGCCTTGCTCGACGATCTGGATGGGGAACCATTTATTCAGCCAGTTGATCGCGCGGGCACGATGTCAGTCAATGGGGTGCCACTGGCAGCATCTAAGAGGTTGGCTGTCGGCGATGCGATCGAATTTTACGGTACCCGCGTCGTTGTTTCGGCCCAAGACAGCGCGTTACTCTTGCAGGTTCAGCTAGAGCAAAGCGCGTACATTACTAAGCCCCCTGATGCCGCCGCTGGCGATGGAATCGCTGCAAATGAAGCGATCGCGCCCATGGCATTCAAACGTGCTGCGGAAGCGCGCGCCGCAGAAGCAACTGAAAAAGCACATCATTGGAAAGCGCTCGTTGGCGCAGGATTAGCGGTGTTGGCCATCGCATCGTGGATGTTATTTTCTGCTCGCTCGTTGCAATTTGATGTGCAGCCTGTTGGCGCGGACGAATTTTCGATCTCCGGTGGCTGGTTTAAGTTGCCATTGGGTGACAGAACGTTGATGCGCGAGGGCAACTATACGGTACACGTAAAGAAAGCTGGCTACTACGATGTTAGTCAAACGTTGGTCGTCGACGAAACGCCGAGCCGAACGGTTTTAATCAGTATGCGGAAACTTCCTGGAAGTTTAACGATTAGTACCGACCCAGTTGTCGATGCGGTGGTGACGGTTGACGAAGCCAAGGTTGGACAGGCTCCGTATGGGCCGATTGAAGTTGAGCCAGGCACGCATTCCATTTCAGTCTCGGCTCCAAGGTATTTGCCCTTCGCCGATCGTCTCAATGTTGAGGGGCTCGGCCGACAAGTGGATTACCACATTCAATTAGTACCCCAATGGGCGAACATTGATATTACTTCTGAGCCAAGTGGTGCGACGGTCTATCAAGGTCAATCGTCGGTCGGCAAAACACCGTTGCGTTTGGAATTGCTGGAAGGTAGCCACCCAATTAGTGTCGTCGCCGATGGCTTCAAGGCGTGGGATGGCAGTATCGAGACCATGCCAAACGAGCATCAGCTGCTTCCGTTAATCAAACTGGAACCGGCAAATGCACAACTGCAGGTGAACTCAGTACCGCGCGGCGCGAACGTCACTGTGAATGGTCGCTACCGTGGGCAATCGCCGATCAACTTGGCATTGTCGCCGGATATCGATTACCAGATTGGCTTGTCAAAGGCCGGGTACGGATCTACGGTGCGCCAAGTGCGGTTACGCGCGGCTGCATCGCAGGCGATTACGGTAGATTTAAGTGCTCGCGTTGGCAAAGTATCAATAGTGACAACGCCGAAGAATGCGACGGTCTATATCGACGGTAGTGCACGTGGCTCTGGCTCGATAGATCTAAACCTCTCTTCCGCGCCGCATACACTGGAAGTTAAGCGCACGGGTTATCAAACATTTAGTAGGAGTGTTACGCCGCGGCCAGGATATCCGCAAACCATACAAGTCCGTTTGTTGTCCGATGCTGAAGTAGCGGCGAGGAGTTCTTCCGCTTCGATAATCAGCGCAGGCGGCCAGACATTGAGGCGTGTCGAGCCAGGTGGGTTCGTCATGGGTTCGTCACGGAGTGGGCAAGGTCGGCGGGCAAACGAAGTGCTGGTGCCGGTGACACTAACGAAGGCTTTTTATATCGGTGCGAACGAAGTGTCCAATCGGGATTTTCTCAAATTCCGCAAGAATCACATATCGGGACAAAATGTTCATGCGGCTTTGGCCGGTGATCTAAATCCAGTCGTCAACGTTAGTTGGGTCGAAGCTGTCGAATATTGCAATTGGCTGAGTACCCAGGAAGGTTTGACACTGGCATATGAGAAAAAGTTTGAAAAATGGCAGCCCGTGACACCAACGCCAAATGGTTATCGCTTACCGACAGAGGCCGAATGGTCTTGGGCCATTCGTTACCAGGGACGCACGCAGCCGCAAAACTTTCCATGGGGCAAGAATCTTCCGCCGCGCCGAGACAGCGGCAACTACGCCGATAAGTCGGCAATCGCACTGGTACCGTCGATTCTGCCCAATTTTAATGACGGTTACGCGTCAAGCGCACCGGTCGGTACCTTTCCCGCGAACGTGTTAGGGATACACGATGGCGGCGGAAACGTTGCTGAATGGGTGCAGGATAACTACTCTGTGCCAAATCCGGGACAACAGGAGCCGACTGTCGATCCAATGGGCCCCAATCGTGGTTCCAACAAGGTGATCAGGGGCTCCAGTTGGCGACACGCTGGGGTGACGGAACTGCGCCTGTCGTATCGCGACTTTGGCACGGGTGGAAGAGTGGATCTCGGTTTTCGAGTCGCGAAGAACGCCAATTAGCGGGGCAATTTGTGCTGCTTTCGCAAGCAAGGTTCAATCTGAACTATTCACTGCACAATTACTGGGACCTTTCGCTAGTTTGTAGGTCCAATAAATACCGACACATCGAGAATCGAGATGCATAGACTACTGATAGTATTGTTGTTTCTGGTAGCCGCGCCATTTGCTGTAATAGCGCAGGACAATGACGGGTCAACTTCTGAGGAGAACATAGTCGCCGCGGAAGATGCTGCTGGTGATGAGGAGGAAGTGAATGACGCCGAAGATGCGGATCTGGATGAGCAAACCTACGAGGAAAATGAAGATGACTTCACGCCAACCGAGGAAATTTCGGTTGATGAGTCAATCGCTTTTCCGACCAATATTTGAGCGCGATCTTGCGAGCGTAATTTCCGCGTTTTAGCGAATTATCCTGAGTTGATGTCAAATACATGAAAAGAAAAAATATACCAGTCGAGTTCGTGTATCAGCTATTTGCGCTGATTATTTCGGTAATTTTGGTGCACGCTGTATACGTTTCTGTTGTCCGGCCAAATGCCGCTGAAGTGATCGTAGAACAAAATGAGCGGGCGAAGGAGAATTCGGATTTTATTCGCGAACGCTCGACCTGGGTTCTTATCAAGGACTTCGAACAAGAGGCCTGTTTTATTCTGATGTTTTGGGCATTGGCAATAATGGGCTACAAGTCAGCGACAATTTTAAGTGAGCGCAAGTTGTTGGATGTTGACCTGGTGCAAATTGCTGAGGGTATGCGGATACTTCCCGAAGATACTCGAGAGTTTTCACGACAGGTCCAGGCACTTCCTGACGAGCAGCGCACCATGGTGCTGCCACGTGCGCTGCTGAACGCTTTACGCCGCTTTAGTACGACGCGCAGTATCCAGGATGTCTCAAGCAGCACGCACACGATTTTCGAATCGGAGGCTGACCGACTGGAGTCTGAATTGTCGATGATCCGCTATATTTCGTGGGCTATTCCATCCATTGGATTTATTGGCACCGTTCGCGGCATCGGTGAGGCGCTGGCGCAGGCTGACAAAGCCGTACAGGGAGATATTGCTGGCGTAACCCAGAGCCTTGGTGTTGCATTCAACTCAACATTTATCGCGCTGCTGATCAGCATCTTTCTAATGTTTTTGGTGTATCAGATTCAATTGTTGCAGGAGCGTCTTGTTTTCGACAGTGAGAATTACCTGGACGACAAATTGATTAGACATATGAAGTCGGACTAAAAGCTTGAGCATCATATCCAGCTGGACCGCATTGATCGTGAACAGTGAATGGCTGATATCTAACGGAAGCAATGCTTCTTGTACTATTGACGGGTCGCGAATGGTGGTAGTGCACTGTGAGTAGCGTTGCGGTTCACTTAAATGATGCTGTCGTCACGTTGATAGATAATTCGCGGGTCTTGTATCGCGAGCCGGGATTCGCGCTTCTAGAAGACGAAAATCTGACGACCGGCAGTAAGGCTTTTAAGCAAGCACGGATTAATCCGCGTCTCATTCAACATCGCTACTGGTCCGAATTATCGACAGAAGCGTTGCAGGACAGTCGATTTTCCCATCTCACCGCGGCGGACCTTGCAAGCCGGCAGCTGGAACAGATGAAATCTCAAACGGAGTCGCGTGATTGGGTTTTTGTCGTGCCATCGCATATGACGACCCAGCAACTTGGCTTGCTGTTGGGTATCGCGAACGAGCAGGACATAAACGTTATATCGATGATTGATAGTGCGGTAGCGGCAACACGGCGGCAGTTTCGCGGCGCGGTTCCTGTTCATGTCGATATCGGCCTGCACTCGGCAAATCTTGTTCGAATGTCGCAGCCCGGTCGCGCACAAGTTGAACGTACTGAGAATGTCGCTGAATGTGGTACCTATGCACTGTTCGATATTTGGCTGAATGTGGTTGCGGAAGCATTCGTTGATCAGTCAAGGTTTGATCCGCTGCATACGGCCGCAACAGAACAATTGCTGTTGAACAATCTGGCAGGGTGGCTGGCGGAGGCCTCGCGGACCGATTCTGTGCAGATGCAAGTGGAATATGGTGCCTCAAAGTACGAAGCAGAAATTGAATCTTTGAGGTTGATCGGTGCCGTTGCACCGGTCTATCAGCAAATATCAAGCAAGTTACGCGCGCTTTTTCGTGCCGACGACGTGCCGGCAGTGCAAGTGACAGATCGTGTGGTTCGGCTCCCAGGATTGGCCGACATGTTGACGTCGCATGTCGGCGGCGAGATATTTAGTTTAGAGGCTGGCGCTACGCCGCGCGGGGCGCTTGCACGATGTATGGGCTCTGAGGCTCAAAGTGGAGCAGTCAATTTGATTCGCCAACTGCCGTGGGATCAGGCGGCGATTGAATTGGCCACTGAGGTGGTCGAAAAACCCAGCATCGGTTCCCCAACGCATTTGCTATATGGCGACATCGCATATGAATTAAGGAATTCGCCGTTAGTTTTCGGGTCAGAAGAGGTTAGCGGTGGAGCAATGGTAATGCTTGGCTCCGAAATGCCAGGCGTTTCCCG
This sequence comes from Woeseia sp., assembly GCA_021773015.1. Taxonomy (GTDB): domain Bacteria; phylum Pseudomonadota; class Gammaproteobacteria; order Steroidobacterales; family Woeseiaceae; genus OFTM247. The sequence continues at coordinate 113,783 of JAJFKW010000004.1, read as the reverse complement.
CCGGCACTGTTCAGTGGTGCTGAAAGACTGCCAATGTATTGTTGAGGATCACAGTCGATACGGAACGTTCCTCAACGGACACAAAATTGACGGCTCGTCGATATTACATATAGGTGATTCCATACGTATCGGCTCTCCAGGCTTCGAGTTTCGATTGATAACAACGGATACCAGCGGTGGCTAGAAAAAGACGGCCCATGGAAGTGTTCAGCATGTCGTTTCTCGACTGCATGAGCTGTGGGTTTGGTGCGGTCATTCTGTTTTTCATGATCATCAATTCTCAAGTTGTGCGAACAACGGATAAGCCGCCCGATCAACTGATGGGTGAAACGACTAAGTTGGAATTTGAGATTCTGCAGCAGCGAAAAAATCTTGTTCTTGCCAAGAACACGATGGAAGACTTGGAAGACGAGAAGATCTCTGCAGATCAGCAGATTGCCGCGATTATTGCCTTAATCGAACAGCTAAAAGAAGAGCTAAAAGAATTCGATTCGGAATCTCTTGCCAAGGTTGAACGAGTCGAGAAATTGAAGTCCGACATCGAGTCTCTAGAAGAAAGGCGCAAACGGCTGCTTGCACTCGAGCAACAAAGCAAAGAGGCGGGTGCGAAAGTACGAACTTTTACTGGCGATGGCGATCGGCAATACTTGACTGGTCTCAAAGTTGGTGGCGAACGAATATTGGTATTGGTTGACTCCTCCGCGAGCATGTTAGATCGTAAGATAATCAACATTATCAGACGTCGTTTGATGCCCGACGCAAATAAATTGCGATCACTAAAATGGCGTCAGGCCGTCGCAAGCGTCGACTGGCTTTCCGCGCAATTTCCCGAAGACAGCAAATTCCAGATTTATACGTTCAATAACGAACCGAAAGCTGTGCTGAAGGGCAGTGACGGTGTTTGGCTGGAAGTAGGCGACGGCAAGCAACTGGATGAAGCGGTGCGGCTGTTGCGGCGTACCGTTCCTGAAAACGGTACCAACATGCATGGCGCTTATAGCGTTATTAAGAAGATGAACCCACCGCCCGACAACGTCATTTTGTTAGTCGACGGATTTCCTACGATGGATGCGCCAGAAACGGACCGCGGGTTCGTAACCGGTGGCGAGCGGCAGCGATTACACTTCGACGCGATACAAGAGATACCCAACGGAATTCCGGTGAACGTGCTGCTGTATCCAATGGAGGGCGACTATAATGCAACCATTGGCTATTGGTTGCTGGCGTATCGTACTGGCGGGTCGTTCATGAGCATCAGCAAGGATTGGCCGTGAAGCGCCGCAGAAATGTCGAAGCGTTCAGTCTGTCGTTCCTCGACTGCATTTGTTGTGGCTTTGGCGCGATCATATTGTTGCTTGTTCTCAGCAAAATCTACGAACCGGTGATACTGGAGAAATCGCAGGAGGACCTCGACCAACTCATTGCGTTACTTCAAGAAGAATTGTTCGACATCCGCGGGCAGACAACGGTAGTGACCCGTATGTTGTCCGCCGTTCAATTGGAAACATCCGAAACCAAATTAACGTTGGCACAATTGCAAGTAGAACTGAACAAAATACAGGGTCAATACGACCTGATGAATCAAGACGACCCAATCTTGAATGTTGACGAAGGCAAACTCCGAGCTGCAAGACAGCGGCTGACGGAAGAAATGCAACGTTTGGCTAAATTCGAACGCGCACCTGACGATGCCGTCGGCGGCATTCCAGTCGATAGCGAGTACGTGATCTTCGTAATCGACACATCCGGCAGTATGCAGGCAAAGTGGGGTTGGGCAGAGAGAAAACTCTCGGAAGTTCTCAATGTCTATCCTCGTGTCAAAGGCCTGCAAATCATGAACGACAATGGGACTTACATGTTTCAGCAACACAATGGCGTTTGGATAGAGGATACGCCGCAGGTGCGTCAATCGATCAAAAATCAGATGCGCGTGTGGGCGCCGTTTAGCGATAGCGACCCGTCAGACGGCATTCAATATGCCATCGAGACATTCTGGTCACCAGAGAAAAAGATCAGCATTTACGTATTGGGTGATGAATTTCAAGGTACATCTGCCGCAGCCGTTGTACGTCAGATCGATAGAGTCAACGTTGAAGACAAGGACGGCAATCGACGGGTAAGAATTCATGCGATCGGTTTTCCATATTCTTTCGGCGGTGCTCAAATTCCTAACAGCTCCACCAAGTTTGCTGGCCTGATGCGCATCTTGTGTGAACGCAACGGTGGTACATTCGTCGCGCTGACCAACGCTGACCGATAGTCGGGGGATCGTACCCATCGACTTCGCCTTGCGGACCGACGTTGGTTAGATTGAGCAGCGGCCGCGATTCTGTCAATTTATAGAAAGAGTTCCGAATTCCATAATATTGGTCGAGCATATTTCGCCATAATTCATCTCAAGACTGCCATTTCCAAGTCTCATCCCCAGCAGCTAGCTGGCGCCTAATTGACTCCGAGAGAGGCCAGACCATTGGCCGTCAAATTCAAGGAGACAAAAATGTTTAATAAAATCGCGATTGCTGGATGTGCACTTTGCTTGTTCGCCGGACCGGCGATGGCCGCTGGCAACAAATCTAGCAAAGAGGAAAACATCGGAGTTGGAACTGGTGCTGTTATTGGCGCTGTCGCGGGAGGTCCAGTTGGATTTATCGTTGGTGCCGCCATTGGCGCAAAAATCGGCGACAAGTATGGTGATAAAAAGGCCGAAGCAAAAGCGCTGAGTGCAAATTTGTCAGGGTCGCAACAGCGTGTAAGCGCTCTGCAGACGAATGTTGAATCACTGAATCAAGACATCGATCAAATGGGTGTCGAATTGCAGCAGTTGCGACAAGTCGCGAACCCAGAGTTAATCGAGCTGATGCAGGCCGGTATTGCGATGGATTTGCTGTTTCGTACCGATGAGGATGTGTTGGTTGTAGATACGAATACGCGGTTGCAGCAATTGGCAACGAGCTTGGCAACAACGTCAGATATTTACGTGCAGCTTGACGGCTTTGCCGATGAACGTGGAAATGCAAAGTACAATCAACAACTGTCGGTACGGCGAGCCGAGCACGTTCGCGACCTGTTAATCGAGCATGGCGTAAGCCCTGATAGGATCAAGTTAACAGCCCATGGTGAGTCGCCAGCTGCGGACCCAAACATCGATAGTTTTGCGTTGGAGCGCCGCGTGAGCCTCACACTCTACGTGCAAAACACACCTTCATTCGCGGCCAATCCATAGCGACCAAACTAGGCTCGTGCGCTAAGCGAGAATACGTTCCCCAAAAGGCTCGTTTCGAGTCTCCGCCTGGCCGGCCCGTAAGGGTCGGCCTTTTTGTGGCGGTTGTGTTGATCTGCATCTATAGTAGCCACACTGCAGATTAGATGAAAAAATGGAATCATCGATGCCGGCGATACTAACGGAACGAAAATGTGAGCCCTGCGAAGGCGGTGTCGAACCTTTGGCAACAGATGCTGTTCGAGAACTCATGGCCGCATTGCACGCTGACTGGAAGTATGACGAGGCACGCTCATTGATTTTCCGACACCTCGAGTTTCCCACCTTCGCTCGCACCATGGGCTTTGCGAACGCCATAGGCTGGTTATCATCGGTCGAGGGGCATCATCCACAAATGACAATTAATTACGGAAGCTGCGACATTCAGTATCGGACGACCGCGATTGACGGCCTGTCTGACAATGACTTTATCTGCGCCGCAAAAGTAGACTTGCTCGCCAAGATGGAAATTTGATTCGATCGAGCAGAGAATTGATCAGCATTGATGACATATCTTCTGCCGCAACGCGCCTGCGAGGTGTTGCGGTAGAGACGCCACTCATTCGTTGTGCAGAATTGGACCAGGTTGCTGGTGGTCGAATCTACGTCAAACCCGAGTGTCTCCAAGTCACTGGATCATTCAAAATTCGTGGCGCATATAATTTGCTGAGTCAGCTTGGCGAGATGCAGGCTAAGAACGGTGTGGTCGCGTGGTCTTCCGGGAATCACGCGCAAGGCGTGGCGGCCGCTGGTGGAATGCTAGGTATTAGTACTGCAATCGTGATGCCGGAAGATGCGCCAAAGTCGAAAATCGAAAACACGCAGAGATTGGGCGGCGAGATAATTCTTTACAACCGGTACGAAGGCGACCGGGAAAAGATTGCCAAGCGTATTGCAGCCGAACGCGGAGCTTCGATAGTACCGTCGTATGACCATCCGCATATCATTGCAGGGCAGGGCACGGTCGGACTTGAAATGATGCTGCAGGCACAAGCGCAGGATACAGAGGTCGATCAGGCACTTGTGTGCTGTGGCGGTGGGGGGTTGATAGCAGGCTCGGCAATCGCAATGAAGTCATTGAATTCCGATGTAAAAATCTATCCGGTTGAACCTATTTGTTTCGACGATACCGCGCGATCATTGTGCAGTGGTCAGCGCGAAAAAAATCACCAGAATGCGCGCTCGATCTGCGACGCTTTGCAAACCGAGTCGCCTGGCGAAATCACATTTCCGATCAATAAGAAATTACTTGAACCTGGCTTGACGGTGAGCGATGACGACGTTAGGTCGGCAATGCGTTTTGCGTTTAGAAACTTGAAGCTTGTAGTGGAACCTGGCGGGGCCGTTGCTTTGGCCGCAATCCTGGCTGGAAAGGTTGAGACTGCGAGAAAAACGACATTGGTGGTGCTAAGCGGCGGAAACGTTGACTATAAGCTGTTTTCTGAAATTATGGCGGACGGTGACTAGCTTCGCATCGACAAGATACGATGTGTTTATGGCGAGTTGCCGAAACCTGGCTTTCTTAGCAACGTTACATTTGCGGCTTGTTCAATTCGTCTTTTTTCGTCTGGATCGCGTTTACGCTCTTGCCAGCCGTCAAGCCATTCAATTAATTTTTCAATCGATTCGATGTCTTTGCGAACCCGATAGGGCGGCATCTCGCATATACCGATACCGGATTCAGCGGCGTGCACGAAGTTTTGGCTATCTCGTACCACGGCAATAATGGGTATACCAAGTGAATCCAGAAAGCGCATTAATTTGTCGAAGCTTTTCGTATTGGATCGTGTGCGGTTAGCTACCACGGCAAGTTTTCGATCCCTTCTATCAATTTTGGCGACCAACAATAGATCGGCGATGCATCGAGACGCAGCGTGAATATCAATCGACGACGGAAGTACCGGTACCAGAATGCTGGAGGCATCTCGTGTCAGCTCGCGCAAATCGTCGTGCGTCAAACTAGCGGGCGAGTCGACAATGAGATTGGCTGTTTCATTCGGAACGCGAAGCTGCCAGCTTCGCGTCGCTTGCATTGATTTCTTGAATGCAGCAATTCCATGAATTGGCGCGTTGGAGGGCGGGCGTTTTTCCAGCCAGCTCATCGTCGACCCCTGCGGATCACAATCCATCATTGCCGGGACCGGACCCCGGTTCGCGTAATAGCTCGCAATGTTGGTCGCAAGCGTGGTTTTGCCGCAGCCGCCTTTCGGGTTGAGTACGACGATGCGGTTCAGATTTTCGCGATTGGGCGTTATCAGCATAATTCGATCATTTGATTTTTGGCTGTCAACAGCAACTCAAAATCGATGCAGTGCCGAAGGATCACATTCCATCTTACTGTCAAATATTATAGATCATAGTTCTTTGCGCTAGTTCACATAATACCGGACCGTGCCGGATAATGTTGTGCGGCCAGATGCTTAGCGTGTGGCGACTAGGCTGATCTCGTTGTTTTGCTATGGAGTGCTGCATAGATACCCCCCAAGATGAGCGCCAACGACGTGATTAGCTGAGTCGAAAAGGGCTCGCCGACAAATACAACGCCTCCAATTGCCGCGAGAGCTGGGACCGATAGTTGTAACGTTGCAGCGCGAATAGTTGTTATCTGTCGCAGCGTTGCGTACCAGGCGACGTAGCCCAGACCTGATGTAACGGTTCCAGACGAGATCGCGAGTACAACACCGTCAGTGGTCCATGCATCGGTGCCATAGATGAATGGCAACAATATCGGGACAAATAGACAAGCACGCGCGAAGTTGCCAGCGGTCGCTGCGATAGGCTTCGTCTCTGCGCGGCCGCGAATTGTGTAGATTCCCCAAGCGATGCCAGCGACACTCATAGAAAGGGCGCCCACTAGACTTGGCGCCCGCGCGCCAGGTAGCAGAAGGTAAATGAGACCTGCGAGAGCGACAGACCAACCTGCAACCTCCACTTTTCTAGGCGAGTTGCCGGCATATAATGCGGCCAAGATCATTGTGCCCTGCACCGTACCAAATAGTATCAGTGCGCCGGTTCCGGTCGCGATCTCGACATAAGCAACTGAAAACATGATTGCGTAGACAAATAGCATCATGCCGGATAACCAGCTTCCGTGTCCGCGGCAAAGGCCCACTTCTTTTCTGGCGCCGAGTATGGCTAGCAGCACGGCGCATCCAGACAATAGACGTATCGCGGTGAACGCGTAAGGATCGATTGTTCCGTCAAGTAACGCGATGCGGCAGATGATTGAGTTGCCGGCAAATGCCAGCATCGAAAATACTGCCAAGAGAACGAGTTTCAGCCGCAAATGATTAGAATCTCTATCCGGTCAATCGGCATTGTTTGTGTGCGCCTAGCAATGTGAATGCGGATTCTATGCGTGATATTTTCGCCGACTAAAACATTTCGCTCGGCCCGGGCACGTCATCACTCGGCTTTTCACGACTTACGATGAAATCACCGGTTATCATTTTGTCGTAACTCAAGCCCGGTCCTACCATCGGGTAGACCCCCGCGTCTGGATCAATGATCACTTCGAGAAAAGCTGGCCCCGGAAATTCAATAAATTCCTTTATAACCTTGGGTAGATCATCTTTACTGTCTAGGCGCCGGCTGTACTCAAATCCATCGGCTTCTGCGGTCTTGACGAAGTCTTTACGGTGCAAAGACTTATCACTGCCGCTCATTCGGCCTTTGTAATAAAGTTTTTGCCATTGTCGAACCATGCCGTCACCGAAATTGTTCAGAACGATGACCTTGACCGGTACGTTGTAGGTTGTCGCTGTCTCCAGTTCTCCGATGTTCATTCGAATACTGGCGTCACCGTCAAGGTCGATGACCAATCTCTGCGGTTCTGCGAATTGCGCACCGATGGCAGCGGGTAATCCGAATCCCATCGTTCCCATACTTCCAGACGTAAGCCAAAGGCGTGGTTCTTTAAAATCGAAATACTGTGCGGCCCACATCTGATGTTGCCCAACACCTGTCGAAATAATTGCGTTACCTCCGGTCAGGCGATTTATCTCCTCAATAACCGCGTATGGCTGAATGAGCGCACTGTCACGATCGTAATTAAGACAATGTTTCTGTTTGAGATTCGCAATTTCGTCGTGCCAAACAGAGAAGTCTTTTTTGAAATCGATTCGCCTGACAAAATTCGCCAGGTCACTTAGGTCTTGGTGCAACACCCCAACATGATGCCAATTGACAGACTTGACTTTGCCAATCTCAGATACATCAACATCAAAATGCGCGATGTTTTTTGCGTTGGGCGCGAATCGAGCGGGATCGCCTGCAACGCGATCATCAAATCTCGCGCCGATTGCGATAAGAAAGTCGCAATCCTCGACCGCATAGTTGGCGGATGCCAGTCCGTGCATGCCCAACATGTGCATCGATAGCGGGTGTGTCGTATCGCTCGCGCCGAGGCCCATCAATGTCGTCGTGACGGGAATTCCCAGCGCGCTGGCGAAACGACGCATTGGTTTCGTCGCGTTGCCGACAATTACGCCGCCACCGGCATAAATTAACGGGCGTTCGCTTTCTGCCAACATCTTACAAAACCGTTCGCAAGCATCGTCGCTGAGCCGATTGTCCATTACCGTCTGCAGGCGGTGGCTGTAGCCGGTCAGTTCCAGGGTACCCTTGCCCTGATACCTGCCGTCCCAGTTTTGTACATCCTTCGGTATATCGATGACAACAGGGCCTGGCCTACCGGTTCTGGCTAATTCAAATGCGGTACGCACGGTCGCTTCGAGACGGCTGGGATCCGTGACGAGAAATACGTGTTTGGCGACGGCGCCCATAATCGCTGATACGGGTGCCTCCTGAAAGGCGTCACTACCAATGGCGTTGGTAGGAACTTGACCACAAATGACCACGATCGGCACTGAGTCCGCCATGCAATCGCGCACTGGCGTTACTGTGTTTGTCGCACCCGGACCGGACGTCACCATGACGACGCCAACTTTACCGCTTGCCCGCGCGTAACCGGCAGCCATGAAACATGCGCCTTGCTCGTTGGCTGGGACAACTAGCGGCATCGCGGACTTACCGGCTGTACTTCGATGTTGTTCGTTATAACGAAATACAGCATCGTAAGTCGGTAAGATGGCACCGCCACTGTAGCCAAATACAGTGTCGACACCCTCATCTGCTAATACCTGTATGACCATATCGGCACCGCTCATTGCGGTTCCCGCCAGTGGATGATCAGAGGCGTGCTCGACGGTCGAATGCGTATTCATTGAAATATTGAAAACTCGTTAAATTCCGAAGTATTGGCCGAGTGTTTACTAAATCTTATTGCATTGCAATACTCGAATAACTGGGCCACCATCTGCCTGTCCGAGGCCTGCAAATGGTCACACTAGAAACTGCATCAACGCGGGAGTGAATCGATGCGACATGCTATTTCAGTGCTGCTTCAAAATGAGGTTGGCGCTTTGACGCGAATGACAGGGCTCTTCTCGACGCGTGGTTACAATATTGACTCACTAAACGTCGCGCCAACGGACGATGCCGCGGTGTCGCGAGTAACGCTCGTAGTGTCTGGTTCGGATTGGGCGATCGCGCAGCTCAATTCTCAGCTTGCCAAATTAGTCGACGTTGTCAACATTCACGATATGACGCTCGGCGATCACTTCGAACGAGAACTCGTCATCGTGAAATTGAAATTGGGTAGGGGAGGTTTGGTGAAGGCCATGGCTGTCGCCAAAGCTTTCGATGCCGAGATATTAGATGAGGCTCAGAATAGCTGCACGATGCAATTGACTGGCAAGTTACAGGAGATCGACGAATTCATAAACGAAGCGTCAGAGATCGGTAAATTATCGGCGGTGGCCCGTAGCGGCAGTGTTGCGGTTTCAAAAGGCGAAGTGACTTTGTCGTCGTACGCGAAAAATCATCGGCTGACTGGCTGACTACTACGATGACACAAGCTGCGTTGCACGGTCTGCGGCGGCTGGTCATCAAGATCGGTTCTGCGCTGCTCATCGACGAAACAGGACACGTCGATAAGACCTGGCTTGAGAACCTTGCAGAAGACATTGCACTGCTGAGAAATGACGGGCATCAGGTTTTAGTTGTTTCATCAGGTGCTGTTGCCATCGGCGGGCGAATTCTTGGGTTCAGCGCACGTCGGGTCCGCTTAGAAGAGTTACAGGCGGCTGCTGCAGCGGGACAGGTTCGTCTGGTACACGCTTACCAGGAAGCTCTCGGCAAGCAAAAAATTGACGCCGCACAGATCTTGCTGACCCCGGATGACACGGAGGTTAGGCGGCGCTTTCTCAACGCCAGAAATACCTTAGAGAAGTTGCTCGAATATGGCGTTGTTCCTGTCATCAATGAAAATGATACGGTTGCGACCGAAGAATTGAAATATGGCGATAATGATCGACTTGCTGCGCGCGTCGCGCAAATCGTGATGGCGGATGGCCTGATTTTGCTATCTGACGTTGACGGCCTTTATACGGCGGATCCGCAAGCTCATGCCAGCGCGAAACACATTCCGATAGTTGACACCTTGACGGATGAACTGTTTGTGATGGCAGGCAAACCCAATAGCGAGTTCGGCAGCGGTGGCATGCGCACGAAATTGCTTGCAGCGGGAATAGCAACGCATGCGGGTTGCACTACAATCATCGCCAGTGGCGATTGCGAAAGACCGCTAAATGCTTTGGCGAATGACGGAAAATGTACAGTCTTCGAAAGTTCGGCGTCGCCAGCAGCTGCTCGCAAGCAGTGGCTTGCCGGCATTCTTGAGGTGCGCGGAGAGCTGCGCCTCGACGTTGGGGCCGCCGCCGCCCTGCGCAATGGGAAGAGTTTGCTGCCGGTTGGGATTGTGCAAATAGTTGGCACATTTCGGCGCGGCGACGCCGTTACTCTGGTCGATGCCAGTGGCAGTGAGCTGGGACGCGGACTTGCCGCCTACGCGAGCGACGAGGCCAATGCGATCTTGGGCTGCCGAAGTGATCAAATAGAGGCTAAGTTGGGCTACGCGGGGCGTTCCGTCATGGTGCACCGAGACGATTTAGTCCTATTTCCCGAAACCCAATAGTCATAAACGGCTGGCGCTGAATCAAGATGGACGAATTAGAAAAGACAATGCAGACAATTGGTCAGCAGGCGCGAGCGGCTGCTGCCACCCTAGCGCGGGCAAGTATTGACTCCCGAAATCGTGCATTGTCGAGTTCGGCGCGCGCGCTTCGTGCACAGATGGGAGAAATTCTCGACGCTAATCGGCTGGATATGGAGGCTGCAAATGCTAAGGGTCTGACTCAGTCGATGCTTGACCGATTGCGACTCGATGAGTCGCGAGTAGAAGCTATGGCGTTAGGCCTTGAAACTATCGAAGCGGCGGACGACCCGGTCGGTAGGGTCATGGCAGAATGGCTGCGGCCCAATGGGCTCAATATTCAACGCGTATCAGTGCCTCTCGGGGTCATCGGCATAATTTACGAGAGCCGACCCAATGTAACTTCAGATGCAGCAGCGCTATGTCTAAAATCTGGGAATGCAGTAATTCTGCGCGGCGGCTCGGAGAGTTTCCACTCAAGTATGGCAATATTTTCGTGCCTGCAAACGGGCCTCACGGTGGCTGGGATCAGCACCGAAGCCATACAAATGATTCCGACGACGGATCGTGCTGCCGTCGGCTATTTGCTTTCGTCAATGGCGGATTACCTGGACGTTGTGGTGCCCAGGGGCGGCAAGGGATTGATCGAAAGGGTTCGTCAGGATGCACGGGTTCCGGTCATCGGCCACCTTGAAGGATTGTGTCACGTATATCTTCATGAATCTGCCGATGCTGAAATGGCCGCATCGGTGACATTGAATTCAAAGATGCGGCGAACTGGAATTTGCGGCTCTGCGGAGACGCTCTTAATCGACAGAGAAATTGCCAGTACACTGCTTCCGCAGATTGGCAGAAAGCTGACTCAGGCAGGGTGCGAAATTCGCGGTGATGAGGAAATTCGACGACTGGTACCAGATGCCAAACCTGCCGAAGAGGCAGACTGGTCGACCGAATATCTGGATGCGATTATTTCAATTCGAATCGTTGAAGGCGTTGATGCGGCAATAGAGCATATTCAGCGCTACGGATCGGGCCATACAGAAAGCATTGTCGCATCCGACGCGCACGCTGCAAGTCGATTCTTAAATGAGCTTGATAGCGCAATTCTCTTGCACAATGCGTCGACGCAATTCGCAGATGGCGGTGAGTTCGGCATGGGTGCGGAAATCGGTATTGCGACAGATCGGATTCACGCGCGAGGTCCGGTTGGCGCGGAGCAGTTGACCAGTTATAAGTATGTTGTCCGCGGCGACGGTCAAGTTAGGCCGTAGGCTTTGTGATGTCGAAAGATTACGACTTGGTGGTAATTGGCGGCGGCATCAATGGTGCCGGCATTGCCAGGGATGCGGCCTTGCGCGGCTTGCGCGTCTTATTGCTTGAGAAAAACGATTTCGGTAGTGGCACATCAAGCTGGTCAAGCCGGCTCATTCACGGCGGGTTACGGTATCTCGAATACGCCGAAATTCCCTTAGTTTACGAATCGCTACGAGAGCGCCGATTGTTACAGCTAATCGCCCCGCATCTGGTTAGGCGGCTGCGTCTGACCATTCCGGTATTCGAAAGTAGTCGGCGTAGTTTATGGTTGGTGCGGCTGGGCATGATTGCGTACGACTTGTTGTCAATTACCAAATCTATCCCTCGCCACAAAATGCTTAGCCGGGACGAGGTGTTGGCCGCAGTCCCCGCGCTCCGTCGCGATGGTTTGAAAGGTGGCGCGCAGTATTACGATGCACAGATCGTTTACGCCGAGCGACTCGTACTCGAGAACATAATATCGGCGTCTGAAGCAGGCGCTGTTGTCAAGAATTACAGCCCAGTCATTGGATTGAATGTCAAAGACAGCCGAATCCAAAGCGTTCACTATGTTGACAATGAAACTGGCAACGAGACGGAGGTCAGCGCATCTATTGTAGTGAACGCCGCTGGGCCATGGGTGGACCGGGTTCTGGATACATTAAACCGCAAAATGCCACGATTTATGGGTGGTACCAAAGGCAGCCATATTATTGTGCCGACCTTTCCTGGTGCGCCGACCGAGGCGCTCTACGCGGAGGCGAAAGCGGACGGCAGACCCTTTTTCATTATCCCGTGGAATGGCCAATTGTTAATCGGCACGACCGATATTCGATTTTCGGGCGACCCGGCGGAAGTCACTGCTTCGGCTGACGAAATTGAATACTTGCGAAACGAGACTGCTCGCCTGTTTCCCGACTCAGGGTTGCTCGAAAAGCCGATCAACTTCGCCTATGCGGGTGTTCGACCCTTGCCATTTAGAGAAAGTGGCCCGGAATCGGCAATTACCCGAAAGCACATCATCAAAAAACATAGGGTGCTCGCACGGGGATTAATTTCGATCATTGGTGGCAAATTGACAACCTATCGTAATCTCGCTGAACAGACCGTCGATTACGTCAACCGAAAAATTGCGACGCAACTGCGGCCGTGCACAACAAGAAGCCTGCCACTACCTGGCGCTGTGGCTGTTGAAAACGCCCGTGACGAGTTGCAGAACATGGCGTTATTGCCGCCGAGCGCGATTGATCGATTGCTTTCGATTTATGGTGGCAGAGCCGCGAATATTGCATCCATCGCAAGATCTGACGGCGAATTGGCAAAACCCATAAGCGACGACGGGCAGGTTCTTGCTGCCGAGATCATGCACACTATCGATGCTGAGCTTGCGAAAACACTCGTCGACATCGTTCATCGCAGAACAATGCTCGGCTTGAGCTCAACGCAGGGCGCTGAGTATTCGGAGTTTATCGCTGAGGTCGCCGGCCAACGATTTGGCTGGAGTTTGAGAGAACGCCGCCAGCAACTTGAGGATTTGGCAACATATAACGCCAGATTGAAGGGCTTGCATAGCGATCTGAATCCATAAAATACGGAATCGGCGTCGGTCAGCGTTTTTCGACAATCAACTGTGGCCCATTGGTGCCAAACACGTGTTTGGTAAAAACCCCGTATACGTGACCACAATCATCGCAATGGGCGATATAGAACCATGCTGAATTTGTGCGAGATGTTTCCTTACTCGGCGACGACACTACCTTTTCAATACCGATCGCGCCGCAATCGGGACACTTGGGTTCTGCCATGTTGCTCTCAATTTTCCCTGGTTTTGCCGACGAATCCGCACGGCATGAATTACGCATTATAATCAACTTACTTAGTATTCGCGCCTCCGTAAAAGTTTCATCCGGGAGCGCCAGGTTAGCGGACACCGGGTCACTGCAGCGAAGCGGGCCGGTAGGTCAGAAGACAAAATAGATGTGGATAACTATGAAACCGAGCGTGCAACTAACGATTCTGAGCCTGTTATTGATCGCGGCGCCTCAGCGAGTGACCGCGAGTGATGTTGAAATTGGCGAAGAGCGACCGAGAATTGGCCTAGTGCTTGGTGGGGGCGGTGCGAGAGGCGCTGCTCACATCGGTGTGCTGCGAGAACTTGAGCGGCTAAATATACCGATCGATGCCATAGCTGGCACCAGTATGGGCGCACTCGTCGGTGGCCTCTACGCGTCCGGTATGACAGTGACAGAGTTGGAAGCGCTAATTGCCAGGCTGGACTGGGATGCAGCGTTCACTGATAAGCCAAATCGCAAACACCTGCGTTATCGGAGAAAACAGGACGATGCATCGCTGCCGATCAATTTGGAGTTGGGACTACGCGACGGCGAGTTGCTGATTCCGAGTGGTGTCGTCCAAGGGCAACAAATTGGTCTGATCTTACGAAGTCTGACGACCCACGTTTCGCATATCGAAGAATTCGATAATCTACCTACGCCGTTTCGTGCCGTTGCCGCAGATATCGCTACCGGAGATGCGGTCGTACTCGATCAGGGCGATTTGGCTGTCGCGATGCGTGCAAGTATGTCTGCACCCGGCATATTTGCGCCGGCAAAAATAGGCGGTAGAACGCTGGTTGACGGTGGCTTGGTTGGCAACGTACCGGTACACGCCATCAAGGCAATGGACGTGGACATCATCATTGCCGTCGATGTCGAATTTCCACTCTATCAACCGGAACAGCTGGAGTCCGCCATAAGCATTTCGGCCCAGGTTTTAACGATCCTAATTCGCAAAGAAACGTCTCGACAGCTTGAACTTCTCGGGCCGCAAGACTTTCTAATTCGGCCAGAATTGGGAGAATTCGGTTCGGCAAATTTCGCAGAAATATCGACCGTCGTCGAGCCTGGCGCGGCCGCAACGCAAGCTCAATCGCAAAGACTGAGTTCTCTTTCGTTGTCGGACAGTGAATTCAAACGTCACATGCAGCGCCGTCAACGCGCTTTGCTGCCGCAAACACTCGATTTTGTGCGAGTGCGTAACGATGGCCGGATTTCTGAGAAAGTGTTGAAGTCAAGACTGCAATCAAGAGCCGGAACTTCAATTGAACCAGAGAAACTTGCTGAAGATGCGGCGCATATTTACGGGCTGCAGTTATACGAGCAAGTGGACTACAAGATTGTCCGCGACGCGGGCAAAGCAGGTGTTGAATTTACGCCCAGGGCGAAGAGCTGGGGACCCAATTTGCTGCAGTTTGGGTTGTCGCTGCAAGACGATCTGGAAGGCAATACATCGTTTAATGTTGCATCGAGACTCACAAGGGCTGGCGTCAACTCGTTAGGCGGAGAATGGCGGGCCGATATTCAACTGGGTACTGATCCGTTTGCATTTACTGAGTTCTATCAACCGTTGAGTTTTGATTCCCGCTATTTTGTCGCGCCGCGACTTCGTGTACGGCAGAACAACTTCAACGTATTTCTCGACAACGACAACCTCGCCAGATACCGAGTGACCGAGTCTGTGCTGGGCTTGGACTTTGGGCGAGAACTTGGGCGTTGGGGCGAGATTCGTATTGGTGCATTTCGCGGCACTGGTGACGCTCGATTGAAAGTCGGTGATCCATCATTCCCAAGAATTAACTTCGACTCGGGTGGCACCTTCGTCAGTTTCAATATCGATACTCAAGACGATGCGCAAATACCGCTCGATGGCATGCGTGGAAGTTTTGCATGGGTGTCCTCGCAACGCGGCTTGGGTGCTGACGATAAATTCGATAGTTTCGATGCGACAGTCAGCAATGCGTGGACTCACGGGCGGCATACGATCAATGCTGGCGTACGTTACTCAACCTCACAAGGCGCTGACGACATTCCGCGCGGCTTCTTTACTTTGGGCGGGTTTCTAAATCTGTCAGGTCTTGCACGCGACGAAATCAGTGGCCCGCATGCAGCGCTTGCAAGACTGATTTACTACCGACGATCTGGAGAGATCAGAGGTACTTTAGATACGCCGGTTTACATCGGCGCATCACTTGAAATAGGCAACGTCTGGGAGTCACGGTCTTCGATTAGCGTCGACTCCGCACTATTGAGTGGTAGTCTCTTTGCTGGAATAGACACATTTATTGGCCCGGTTTTTCTCGCGGCAGGGTTGGGCGAAAACGGCGAAACCAGTCTATTCTTGTCAATCGGCAATACGCCTGATTGATAAACGCGCTATTTTACGATCTTGATGAGCGTCTGCGATGGGGTATCGGAATCTCGGTAGTAGCCGTGACGTTGTGCCATCTGCTGATAGGCTTCATCTCTCTGTTGTTCCGTCGCATACCAATGAATTCGTTCCCAAGTTTCACCGAGTATCGCAGAGAAGGTATCGTTTGCCGGCAAAGACACCTTGATGCCGAATCGCCGCTCGATTCCTGCCTTTTCTGGTTCCACCAAGTTGTGCCGATGACAAAATTGCAAATCAATTCCTCGTCGCGAAATTCATATTTTGTACAGTATATATTGTCTGATTATTGGACGTAACAACGCAATTCCATTGCGGCGACACAGCACACGCGGCGACGATTGCATTGATGACCAGATTATTTGCCTCTAGATTTGGGCAATAAACATCCCTCGCCGGCGGAAACGGTTGTATTGATTGTGTAGCGTGGCGAGATCGATAAGGCTTTAGTGACATTGTGCGAGACAGTTGCTGACAAGCGCCGCTGGATTACGGCGTTGAACCATGAAGCAGGGCATTTCCCTCGGAATGCCAATTTTGGAAGTGATGGTGAGGTATCGTCTCAGAAAAAGAGGCCGTTTTTCAATAAGTTACTGTTGCGAGTACGACTGTATCGTTCACCAAAGCCAAAGTGTAAGGTAGCGTCTGCGGGTGCTGAATTCGTTGCTTGGAAATCAGGGCATAGTATTGAGTGAAAATCGAAAATCCGGGTCGTCGGCGAAACTTGATGCGACAGGTGAGTTCTTTAGCGTCGGAGCTCCGCTGCACGCTTTACGCAGCGGATACGTGCGCCGAGCTGCGGATGATCAATTATTCGATGCGCTAAATAGTGGTCGTGATGCGCATGTTCTTGCGCCAAACCGGTCCGGCAAGTCCAGCCTAATTGCCGCGACTTCTGTACGCCTCCAAAGTAGCGACGTCAGCGTTGCGGTCATCGACCTGGCGCAGATTGGTGAGCGCGATGGTGGCTCGGATGCCGGTCGCTGGTATTACAACGTCGCCTACCGTTTATTGCGGCAGCTAAGGCTAAAGAATGACTTGCAGGCTTGGTGGCATGATAAATCGATGCTGAGCAATCGGCAGCGTCTGGTCGAATTTTATATCGATATAATTCTCAAGAATGTTGCTGGTCGCATCGTCATATTCGTTGATGCCATGGAGTGTGTGGGCAGACTATCATTTGCGGAGCATCTGCCAGCTAGCATCAGAGCAGTACAAAACTCGAGAATGACCGACCCTGAACTGCGGCGCCTCAACTTCGTAATGCTCGGTGAATGTGACGCATCATCGCTGGTATCACATGACGGACTGTCACCGTTCGTTGATTCCGTCGCGATTCGGTTGACGGATTTTTCACGCGATGAATTGACTATCTTTAGCACCGAGTTGAATTTGCCGGCTGAACAGTCCAATCGGGCCTTGGATCGCATTTACGAATGGACAAATGGCCAGCCTTATCTAACGCAAAAGCTCGCAAGGGCACTATCGAGAGACTCGACATCTAATGACGTCGAATTTCGTGTGGATAAGCTCGCTCAGCAGCAACTCGCCGGTCGGGCAGCAATTCGCAGCGAACCGCACTTGAATCATATTCACAAAGTTATCTCTAGTGGCCGCAAAGACAGCGAGGCACTGCTGAATCTCTACGGCAAACTGCGCAAAGGAGTGCCGGTTCCGTACGTACCCGATGCGCGACATCAACGCGAACTAATTGCTATTGGGCTCGTCGTTGTCGGCAAAGACGGTAGATTGGAGCCTCGCAACAAGATTTACGCTAGCGTATTCACGGCTAAATGGGCAAACGAGAATTTGCCGATACATTGGCGAGGGCCAGCGATTGCTGCGGCGATCGTCGTTATTGCGACTGCGGTACCATTTTGGTACACCCAGATGCTTCCGGAATCCTATAGTCAGATTATATCTGCACAAGAAAACGATCTTGCGGTTGTATCTGACACCTATGAGAGCTACCGATCTTTTCCCGGTCACGCAGGTGATGCCGAAAAGCTCTTCGAAAATAGCCTGAAAAATCGTGCGCGGTCCGCGTCAACTCGAGAAGATATCGACCGCATCCGATTGTTCGCCAACAAGCTTTCGAATGGCGATGCTTTTGGTGCACAACTGGCTGCGGAATTTTGGGATCGGCAATCGAAGTCAGCCCTGCAACTTGAAGATCGCGATTTAGCACTCACTAATGCGCTCGAATCGCTGGTCGTGCCCACCGCAACCCGCCGTCGCGTAGCCGCAAATCTTATTGGCGACGACTACCCTAGACTGATAGGAACAATCCCGTCCCAACAAGCCGATAGAGTTCTGTTTGATCCAGAAAATAATCTGCTGACGTTTGCTTCTGTGGCCAGGATAACTCAATGGTCATTGTCAAACGGTCGGGCCCAGCAGCGCGCGCGATGGACGCTATCGGCGCTGGAAGTCACGCCATTGGTGCGTAGAGTGGATGTTGAGCGCACAGGAAACGTCAGGCAAATTACGCTCGCAGTAGGACTTTCGCATTCTCGCCTTGATGATTTACGTATTCGCCTAACAGCGCCGTCTGGACGGGCCGTTGACCTTGATCTGCAATCGTCGGCCGCTGCTTCCGGAGACTATCGTTTCGCTGGTGACAGCTTAAACGCCTTGCTGAACGAAGCGATGAGCGGAGTGTGGAGTTTGAGTTTGCGAGACGAAGCGAGTGCCGTACCGGGAAGTCTTAGTGGCTGGTCGATGGTGCTTAACGGCCGTGAGTACGTCGATTCGTTGGAACGCAACCTCGATATTCCGGACCCGGCTCCTCGAGAGTCCAACGATGTGTGGTTTAGCGATGATGGCCGATATGCGGTCGCGCGCGCAGTAAATAGTGATAGCGCGCGGCTATGGGATTTATTGTATGCGCAGCCGGCACGTACGATTGCGGTACCTGCCAGTGAGAATGTTCTTGGCTTGAGTGAGAGCAGAACGTTTCTTGTGACAGCGCGGCAACAAGCAATAAGTCTGTGGCGAATCGCTGACGGCCGCAGACAATCGACATTTGAGATTAATGGGAATGCGACGCAACTATCGCTCATTGAAGGCGGGAAATCGCTACTCACTGAACGCAACAGCGAAACTGAAACCACCTTCGAAGTCTGGTCCCTGACGAATAACAGGCGCAAACATAAACTGAGCATCGCAGGCGCTCCGGCACTGGTTAACGTAAGTCGAGACGGACGGTTGATCGGTGTAGCAGACTATGATCGTACAATTCGCATTTGGGAATTTGAAAGTGGGAATCTCGTTGCGCAAGTAGCGCTACTGTCTCAACCTAGCCGCATTGCTATATCGCCAAATGCAAAGTCATTGGGTGTCGTTCACGGTGAGCAGGGCATATCATTTTGGAATCTAAATGCTCCCGAAACTGTTCTATTCTCGCGAGGTGGCAGGAGCAATTGGAACCTGAGCTTTTCGCCGTCAGGTACCTTCGTCGTCGCAGGTAATAGCGAAGACGGTTATCAAGTCTACCAAAGCGACGATGGCTCACCGGTCGGCCCTCCTATGGGTACGGAGAGCAACGTAATGGAAACTACGCTGTTGGCGTTTAGCCAGGACGAGGAATTGTTGCTGACGGCAAATACAAACAGTAATTCGCGTTTTTGGCGTGCTCCGTCTATTCAATCCGCAAACGCGCAAATAGTCTCGGGGCACGAGGCGTGGAAAAAATCTGGGGATTCGATTGCCACACTTTCTCCGAGCGGGCACCGTATCGCAGTCGGTGATTCTGAAGGACATGTTCATGTATTAAGTATCGGCGGGCGTGATACCGAATTAGAATTAGCGCGCGAGGATGTGAATTTTATCGGCCATAAATCTCCAGTTGCCGCGCTGATGTTTAGCAACGACGAGTCGTTGATTGCGAGTGTTGACACGAATGGTGAAGTGCGAATCTGGGATGCGGACAGTGGTCGTCCTAGAAAATTTCGCTCGACCAGTTCTACAAGTGCTGTCGAAGAAATGGCGTTTTCTCCAAATAATCAGCGCCTTGCAATTCTAGCTGGGCAAAAGGTTCGCATAATTGCAACTACAAGCGGGGAGGCGTTAGGCGCCATCGAATTGGAAGAAATTCACTCAGATATTGTTTTTAGCAACGACTCGCAAATTTTCATGTCTGGACAGCTCGGAAGTCTGAGCAGTTTATCTGAAGATCGCACAGGTAATTGGCTCCTAAGAAGCGTTTGGAAAAGCGACTTAGCACAATTGCGGCTAGCCATCGCTCCGAATCGACAGATGGTCGCGATGGTGGATTCCGAAAATACCATTCGAATACTGAACATCAAAGAAGGCATTGTTGGGGCGAATACTATTTCGCTCCCGAGCGTTGTTGGTGAGATCTTGTTCAGCGCGAACGAAACTCGGCTGCTTATTCGAACTCCACGTTGGGTGCACCGAGCAAGTGTTTCTCCCTCTGGTATCGGCTGGCTTGATGCCATTCGAATTCCAAAGATTGCCGATGGATCAGAATTGGTATTTGGGTCTGACCAGTCGGGAAACGGGCTAGGCAGTAGTGTGTATGTCTTGACTAGGGACACAGGGTCCGCAGAGGTTGCGGAATTGAGTTTTCAACATGATAAGGGCGCAAGCCTCATTGGTACGCGCGAGGAACTATTGCAGCAATGGAGAACTAAGCTAGCTGCGGAAAATAGTCGACGCTAATATGGGTGAACGCATTGCTGCGCTACTTCTGATTTCCGCGAAGCGTTCGAACTAACATCTCCATACCCTGCGCAGTGACTTGGGACGCAGGAACCTGCTCGCCTATCCTGACATTTACCTTTGCAAATAATCGCCCCGGAATTCGTCGGATTCCCGCATCCTTAATACGGCTAAACCAGCTTCCCCAAATGCCGCCAATGGCAATTGGAACTACCGGAACGGGTCGCCTCTGAATGATCTTTTCTATGCCATTTCTAAATGGCTGGATTTCTCCATCGTTCGTTATTGCACCTTCTGGAAATATGCCGACCACATTACCGGCCGCCAACTCTGCATCAATTTTTTCAAATGCCTCGTTCAGCAACTCTTCGTTTTCCTTTGCAGATGCAATTGGAATGGCTTTGGCGGTCTTGAAAATCGACCGAAGCAATGGCGTTTCGAAAATCTTATAATACATTACAAAACGCACTGGGCGACGTATTGACCCGCCGAGCAAAAGAGCATCAACAAAGCTGATGTGATTGCAGACAACCACGGCGGGCCCCTCAATTGGTATGTTTTCTGCTCCGCTGGTTCGAATACGGTAAAACACGTTTATCATAATCCAAACGACAAAGCGCATTAAGAATTCTGGCAGCAGCGAATAAATATAGATTGCAACGAGCGCGTTGAGAATCGCGAGAATTACAAACAACTGCGGGATTGTCATGCCGGCATACAAAATAACCATAGCCAATCCGGCTGCGCCAACCATAAATAGCGAATTCAGAATATTCATTGCCGCTATTATTCGCGACATGTAGCGCCGTTCCGCTCGTTCTTGCACCATCGCGTAAAGTGGAACGCTGTAGAAACCGCCGAAAATGCCTATGAGTGTCAGGTCCATTAAGATCCGCAAGCTGCCGGAATTCGAGAGGAATGCACCGATGCTACTGACGGAATTTGTGCTGATATTTGGCTGCGCAAAATAAAGGTCCAGCGCGAAAACACTCAATCCGATTGAGCCGAATGGCACGAGGCCAAGTTCTACTCGTCGGCCAGACATACGTTCGCATAACAGTGAGCCAACACCTACGCCTATAGCGAATGCGACAAGCAGTAGTGTGGCGATATCCTTACTGCCAATCAAAATCAGTTTCGTATAAGCCGGCATTTGCAGCGTCATTGCAGAGCCGAAAAACCAAAACCAGGAAATGCCGAGGATAGAAAGAAATACACTTCGATCTTTGCGTGCAAAGCCCACCATTCGCCAGGTTTCATTGAAAATATTCCAGTTAATTTTCAAATGCGGGTCTACTGCACGAGTTGCCGGGATTTTGCGACTGGCTAAATAACCTAGTGTCGCAGTAGCAATGAGAAGTACGGCAATAAGCGACTGCGAGCCTGACTCGGTGTTCACAGCAATGATTCCAGTAATCAGGCCAAGAATGATCGCAACGTATGTCCCGGATTCGACCAAGCCATTGCCTCCGACTAACTCTTCGGGCGCGAGTTGCTGTGGTAAGTAGGAGTACTTGACTGGCCCAAAGAGCGTCGATTGACAACCCATCAGAAAGAGTACAGCAAGCAGTCCGCCGTAGGAATGTGTCAAAAATGCTGTAGCCGCAAGCATCATTAGTGCAATTTCAACCAGTTTTATGCGTCGAAAAAGCAGAGATTTTTCATATTTGTCTGCGAGTTGACCTGCTGTGGAGGAAAACAAGAAGAACGGCAATATGAAAATTGCAGCCGCGGCATTTGCAAGTACGCTAGGCTGCATCCCAAGAACGAGAACGCCTTGAAATGTGACGAGAATGACCAGCCCATTTCGGAAAATGTTGTCGTTAAACGCACCGAGAAATTGGGTAACGAAGAATGGCAAAAATCGCCTTTGTCGAAGCAACGCAAACTGACTTTTATCGGACACCTACGACGATCCCATGACTAGCTGGTCGACGCACTATAGCAAATAGCAATTATGATGAGACACGGCTGATATCTTTAGGTCGAATATGGCGGCGAAGATTCACTGGCCAACGTTGTCTGTGTGCCACGATCCGAACGTTTCCAAAGCCAATCGTCAGGCGCCGACCCAACGTAGTCGGGTCGGGCAATGCCGTCAGCGGCGGCCGCGTGGGCAGCAGTCAATAGCATGAATACCGGCATTCCAGAGGAGATCTAAGTTACTGAGAAAAATAGGTATTATTCCCATTTATGGCGTATTGACGGACCCAGCGCATCAGTCTAGCGGTACTGCGGGCGATCTGCAGGGAGCGGGTCGATATTTAACGCTCGGAAATGCGAACTCATGCACACTGGGAAATTTGGCGAATGCTATTATGCTCGGCATCGCAGCCAATGCGTTGATACATTACTCGGACCCCGAATATTCATGAATCGGTCAAGAATATCAACTGTCGCAATACTCGTATCCATGATCGGGTCCCTTACTGCGTGCGAAAATGAAGCGCCACCGGCGCGCTCCGTCGACGAATTTCTGGACGATCCGATTGTGCTGGAAGCGACTATGGTTCGCTGCGCTCAAGACAGATCCAAGACCAAATATGATGCTGAGTGTGTCAACGCCCGGGAAGCCGCGAATCGGCTTGCCGCCGTCGAGGAAGCGGCAAGAAGTAAAACCCTGGAAGAACAGTCCACGCGCAAGCGGCGAGCTTTGCGCCGCACCCAGCAAGCTGCTTCTGAGGCGCGGCGGCGAGCTGCAGAACTGCGGCGGCAAAGGGAGGAGGCCGAGTATTTAGGCGTATTTCACGAAGTTCCCGGCGCGGAGGGTACTCTCGACCCGACCGAACAAACCGGCCAGCAAGAGTTACCAATAACATCAGACAACCCATTGCCCGGCAATTTACCCGGCGTCGTAGTTTCGCAACCTGAGCCGAGTACAAATGGCGATGATGTTGTTGAGACAGCCGCTGAACCAACGGATCTTGAATCTATTCGCGAGGAACTTAAGCGCCGCCAAGAAGGTGAAAACGAGTAGCGCATTTGTGCGCTGCGGATCAACCACTATCGGGCATGCTTACAACATGTAAATCTCGTTGCGGAAACGGAATCGAAATATCCTCAGTGTCGAACCGTTTGTAGATGGTGCAATTCAGCTCATGTGAAATTCGGCCGCGGTCAACCGGCTGTTCTATCCAGCATAGTAATTCAAAATCCAAACTTGAGTCGCCGAAGCGTCTGAATCGTACGCGAGGCGCGGGAGTCGAGCAGACTTCTGCATTCTCCTCTGCAATGGAATCCAAAGTAGCGATGACACGATCGATGTCGCTGCCGTAGGCAACGCCGACGGCAGCTCGAATTCGGTGCTTCGCTGACGGTCCTCCCGCCTCATTGATAATTTTCCCGTTGCCAATAATCCCGTTTGGAATTGTAATTTCGACGTCGTCGCGAGTTAGAATTCTGGTGCTGCGCATCCCGATCTGCGTCACCATGCCGCGTTCCCCGGACTCTAGAATGACAAAATCACCTTTCTTGTAGGGTGCATCTGCCGCGATCGCCACTCCTGCAAACAAATTAGATAGGGTGTCTTTGGCCGCGAAACTTAGCGCGAGACCAATAATTCCCGCCGATGCGAGCCAAGCAGTCACATCGATTTTCCAAGCCAGAAATATGAAGTAAACAACAAGCGCGAGTAACGCAACGCGAATGATTGTTTCCACCAATGGCAGCATCTTGACGAATACGCTGCCGCTCGAACTGTTTCGCACAATTGCGCGCAGTACGATGGCGATTGCTCGCCGCAAAAACCCATACCAAACGGCGATCGCGATCGTGCGAATTACCCCCAACGTGATAAACGCTGGCGTCTCCGAGAGGTCGAGGATGCGCGTCGCGACAGCTAGACCGATGAGCGTGAACGATATAAAAATCGGTCGCTGTATGTTAGCGATCAACTCATCGTCAATATTTGAGTCAGACTTGGCAGCTATTTTTGTCAGTACTTTTGAGAGAATAAATTCCGCGATCTTGCCGAGCAACACGAAGCCCAGCACCGTGACGGCAGCTTGCAAATAGACGTTCGGGCCGAGTACGGCCGCCCACGCGATTACCTGGTCTCTATATTCCAACAATTCTTAAGATCCGCGTTCTTAGTCTGATTAGAAGTCTTGACTGTACTCAGCGTCATCAGCTTGCGGGGCATCCGGATCGCCGATTCCATAGGTGCGAGCTTTTTTTCGAGGCGTGGCATTTGTAGAGGCGATGCCGTTGCCCATCCCTGGTTGTCGCGGTAGGCGACGTGTCTGTGCTGTCAGTATTTGCACAAATGTATTTGCGACGGCGGGTGCCGCATTTCCAGTGCTGGCAAAAATCTGCTCAGGTTTAATGCTCGGCGATCCATAAAATGCAGCATTTGATTTGCGGTCCATTGTTACACCGGCTCCCTCAAGTGCGATTCCTGCAAATAGACCACGGCTGCGCGAATAGGAATAGACCTCCGCCTGAAATTTGATGTCTGTTGCGGCACCAGTGTGCCGTCCAACGGGGCCGGCTGCGATCGAGGCATCGGCGCCAAGCGTGAGCTTGCCGTTGGCAATTCCCTCAACGCCGTTGCGAGTTTTGAAAACGAGAATGATATCTGTTGATTGGGCGCCGATCTGTAATCCAACGCTTCCCCCTGTCATTGTAACGAAGGCCGGATTGCTCCAGGAATTGTCGTCACGGCGAACGACTAAGACGCCTTTTCCCCGTCGTGCGCCAAGGCCGAAGCCAACCTTCAATACATTAGGAATCACCGCTATTGCGTATGCCCTGGAAAGTAGCGATGGCGGGATAGACTGTTCAGGTATTCGCAAGAGTTGATCTAATACGTCCGTCGCATCGGCGACTCGTCGTTCCTGCTTGGTAGCGGCCTGCGCCGGCAATGCCAGCAGCATTGATAGCAGAATAAGCGCTGAATATGTGCGTATACGCATGATTTTCTTCCAAATAAAGTCGAATTTGATTGCCCAGTGGTAACCACGCGAGCACGGCGCAGTCGCCAAATCAGACCGCGTACCGAACGAATGGTGCCCAAACCATCGTTATCATACGACAATTTGACGTTTTGCTCATCAAATTGAGCTTCAGCTTGAAGGCGGGCCAGTTAAGAATTGGCACTATAAATAGACTACCGGCGAAGTTAATCGGCCGTCGCTTTTAGATCGCCGATAATTGGCGGAAGCGGGCAGCCGAAGGTGGCGCATATTGTTCGTAACAACTCTGCCTCTTCCACGGTAACTTGACCATCGTCGGCAATAGCTGCCGTTACCGCGCGCAGCATGCTTTCTTTGCCCGCTGCATTTAAACCCGCCAAAATAGCCAAGCTTCGATCTAGCAATTGAACGGAAGTTTCGCCGGCCGCGAATCCTGGATGCGATTCTGCCCATTTACCGAACGGTTCAATTCCGGCGGCAAACGCGCTGGCTTGCTTCTGAGCTGCATCGCCGCCATTTTCGGCGACTACCCGTATCAGCTCAATCGCCGCCTTTTGCGCTGCTTGCTTTGTTATGCGGCTCTGCGCCGCCGCCTCCGCGGGAAATTGCGATTGCAGCAGGTGGCCTCGTAATACTCGTGAATAGCAGTATTCGCGTAACTCGATTTGGCCGTCAAGTTGCACAAGCTTGTCGACAAGTTCAGTCAAGTACTCAAGCTCAGATGATGGACGATTTTTTAGCGCCGGAAATGCGACTTCCAGCAACGGTAAACGAAACCTCGGTCCTGCGGCTATGACGCCTTTGTACAATCGATTGACGATGGCTGTTCGTCGGTTGCCGATTTGCTCTGTAACCAAGCTGAGTTGCTTGGTCGCGTGTGATTCCTGTCGGCTCACAACTAGTGCAATCGCCAACAAAAACGAGCCGTCGATAGAATGCGCAGCGTCGTAGAGATTCGCTGGAATCGATGGCCGAAGTTCCTGTGCGTAGTTAACGTGCTGAGCATTCGGATTGCCGACAGACGCCGATATCGTGCTTCCCGCATCGGTACCGACTGCGAGGCGTCGCACATTGCTGCCTGCGAATGCGCTTGCCCGCTCTTGTTGCGTATTTTCGAAATTCCGCTCGGCCTGCATGGTGTTGTCGATTGACGGATAGTCGTTCTCTGTAAAGCCCGGCTCCAAGGCGCGTATTCGATCACCGAGTGGTGGGTGTGTCGCAAATAGTGACGTAAGCCTCGCGATACCGCCAGCAAAGAGCATATGGCTGACCTCTTCAGGGTCGACACTCTTAATATACGACTTTTCTGCAAAGCCGCCGATTTTCTTTAACGCGCTCGCTATGCCAGTCGGCTGACGGGTGAATTGAACCGCCGACGCGTCAGCGAGATATTCCCGTTGCCGTGAGACTGCAGCTTTCACTAGCCGCGCCATGAACACACCAACCCAACCGACGATCGCTAGCCCAAGACCTACAAGCACCACGGGGGCGCCTCTATTTCGGCGGCCGGAAAGTCCTAATCCATAATGACTGCCGCGCAGGATGAATCGGCCGATGATTCCCAGCGCCATGATACCAAATAGAATTCCCATCATCCGAATGTTCAGCCGCATATCGCCGTTGAGTATGTGGCTAAATTCGTGAGCAATGACGCCCTGCAATTCGTCTCTGTTGAGTGTTTCCAAACATCCCCGTGTCACCGCAACCACTGCATCTTCCGGACTAAAGCCTGCAGCAAATGCGTTGATTCCGCTCTCTTCTTCTAATACGTAGATATCGGGTACCGGGACGCCGGACGCAATTGCCATTTCTTCGACGACATTTCTTAGGCGCCGCCGCAGCGGGTCTTGTACATTGGGTGCAACAAGGACGCCGCCCATGTCCTGTGCGACGCGACCGCCGCCCGCTGACAACCTGCTGGTTTTATAGAGTGTCGCGGCGGCTATAAAGCCGCCAGTAAGCAGAGCAGTCATCAACAGCAGGGAAATTGGCGGTGGTGTAGTAGAATTGCCAAGTCCAAAAAAGGCAACACCGACCGTTGCGGTTGTGCCGACGATGATCAATACCGTCGCTAGTAGGTAGATCACTACAAGCCAACGCGTCGCCTTGCGCGCCTGATTTTGTGCTGCGAAGAAATTCATGGCCGGCGTATTGTTTTGCTGTTACAAATGGCCGGACGTGGTAGTGGACTCAGCCAAAGGATACGGCCGGCGCATCTCGTTTTTCGGGTGCGTCAATTTCCAAAAAGCTAGCGGATTCGAACTTGAACATTCCGGCAATAATATTGTTAGGAAAATTCTCTGCCGCATTGTTGTAGCCCAACACGGTGTCATTGAATGCTTGCCTTGAAAAGGCGACTTTATTTTCGGTGCTGGCCAATTCCTCTTGGAATTGCATCATGTTTTGATTTGCTTTCAAGTCTGGATACGCTTCGGATAATGCGAATAATCGCCCTAGGGCATTGCCCAACATTCCTTCCGATGCCCCAAGTTGTTTGATTGCGTCTGCATTTGATGGGTCTTGCTTCGCTTTACTTAGGCTTGATGAAGCCGCGTTGCGCGCGTTGATGACAGCTTCGAGCGTTTCTCGTTCGTGTGACATATAACCTTTCACTGCTTCAACCAGGTTAGGTATAAGATCGTAACGACGAGTCAGCTGGACGTCGATTTGGGCGAATGCGTTCTTGACTCGGTTACGCAGATTGACCAGATTGTTGTAGATGCCAATTAAATATGCGACCAGAGCAACAACTATTGCGAGGAATATTAAGAATGACGTCACGTTCCACCTCCTGGGGGACAAAGCCTAACGGCAAGGATAAACCGTGGCTGGCGCTAACTCTAGCGTTAGTTTTGGTATCAATTGCTGCAAATTCAAGACCTTCGCGCGCAGAGTGGATGGGCGAGAATCGCTCAATGATGGGTACGGATATTGCCGTTTACCTGTGGAGTGACGACCAGCTCACCGGCATACAGGCCGTGGACGCGGTATTTGCTGAGGTTCAACGCATAGATGAACTGATGAGTACCTACAAGCCGGCAAGTCTTATTTCCAGAATCAATAAAGATGCTGCGGACGGCCCCGTTGCTGCCGGCGGCGAACTTTTCGGATTGCTGGAGCGGTCTCTCGATATATCGATCCTGACGCTCGGTGCATTCGATATTAGCTATGACAGCGTTGGTCAGCACTATGACTTTCGGGAGCGTGCGAAGCCACTTGAGGCAGTCATCGAACGTGAGCTCTCAAGCATCGGTTATCGCCTAGTTGTTTTGGACAAGACTAATCAAACGGTAGCGTTCGCAAAAAAGGGTGTCCGCATCAACCTTGGTGGGATCGCGAAGGGTTATGCGGTGGAACGTTGCGTTGAAATCCTGCGCCAGCATGGCATTGAAAATGCGATCGTGACCGCCGGTGGTGATTCAAGATTACTCGGCGATCGTCGCGGTAAACCGTGGATCGTCGGCGTAAAAGATCCGCGGGACGAAAATAGAGTCGCAATCAGAATACCGCTGGAAAATGAGGCAATTTCTACGTCGGGTGATTACGAACGATTTTTCGACGAGGACGGAATTCGCTATCACCACATCATTCAACCGACAACCGGTCGGCCCGTCATCGGCGTGCATAGTGCGACAATCGTTGGGCCAGACGCGGTGATAACAGATGCGCTTTCAACTTCAGTATTTGTTATGGGTGTCGACCGTGGATTACGTTTGATCGCGACGCTTCCGGACTATGAGGGGATGGTCATCGATGCGTCCGGGCAGTTGTTTTATTCTGACGGATTACAACCCCCTGAAAACAACGCCGCGACCCCAGAACCACCAGAATAATCAGCCAATTAGGCTTCGTTCCTAATTGCCTGGGGGCTGTGCTGTCGCTGAAAGGCGACGCTTTTTCCCTTTAAATTCATAGCGATACAGATATCATAGGGTCACGAGGTAGCAACTACTTGGTGATCTGTCGGTCTTACGCTTCTAGTTGACGTCCTGGCTGGAAAATGGCTTATGTAAAATAGCGTGGGCGGTTGTATCCGCCGTCAGCTGGCGCCTTTGACTCCGGTGTAACGGAAACATGGTGGAACTTATGTTTAGACGGGAACAGCCATTTGTGACGATCATCACGGCTCTTTATGGGGCCGTGCTGTCAACATAGTCCTGCGGAGATTGGCGTCGATTAACGCTGGCTTGCCGGTGGCATCAATGCCGGCATTTAGGCGCTGAACGTGATCTCCGAGACCGATGTAAGACCGGTGCGGTGGCGTCGGTAAGGGACCGTTTGCGGGCTGCCTGGAACGGAAGTTCCTTTCGTGGGCGGCAGCTATAGAAGCTGCATAACAAGGAAGAGAGATTATGAACGGATTTAGAAGCATCGTGCTAGGAGCACTGTTAACGATATTGACAGCAACGGGAGTCGCATCGTCCGACCTCACCGGCCAGCAAGCGCCGGACTTTGTGCTGAAAAGCTCGACCGGAGAAAACCTTCGATTGAGCGAATACCGTGGCGACGTCGTCATGATTAATTTTTGGGCAACGTGGTGTGGACCATGCCGGCAGGAGATGCCGCTTCTTGACGAATTGCATTCGCGGTATCAACGCGTCGGTTTCAGTCTGCTCGGTGTCAATATTGACGACGACTCCAGACGTGCAATGCAGATGATTGAGGATCTCGGCGTTAGTTTTCCAGTGCTATTCGATGATTCGAAGTCAGTGAGCAAGTTATATGAAGTAGATGCGATGCCTGTGACGGTGCTGGTCGATAGAGAGGGTAACGTGAGGCATGTGCATCATGGTTATAAACCCGGTTACGAAGATAAATATTTAACGCAAATTCGGTCATTGCTCCGCGAGTAATAGAACAACGCTGGCCTTGACCCGCAAGCTGTAGCAGTAGGAGATTTGTTGTGCTAAGAAAAAACCTGGTGAGTTTGCTGATGGTAGCGTTTACCTACTTCGCGGGATTTTCGATTGTGTCCGCGGAAGAGGTAGCGTCACTGGACGCCGATGCTGCCCTGGCGAACGCACAATCGGTAGAAGTTGATGAGGCTGTATCGCGGCAAAAGTTTCGAAGTCTCGATGAAGACGTTCAATCTCTGAAAAAAGAGGTGCTGGACCTGAATCGTGATCTCTTTTTGCTCGAGGAAGAATTGTTGTTCCCGGCAAATTCTCAAGTTGCATTTTTCATATCGCTTGATGTTGGTGAATATTTTGAACTCGATTCTGTCAATTTGAAAATTGACGGCAAAGATGTCGCGAATTATTTATACACCGACCGCGAGGCGAAGGCGCTGCTGCGCGGCGGAGTACATCGTGTACACATGGGTAATTTGAAAGTTGGTGAACATGAGTTGGTCGCGATTTTCACCGGTGAGGGTCCGCATATTCGCGACTACCGTCGCGGCGCGACGATGAATTTCAATAAAGGAATTGGTGCCAAATATCTGGAGCTGGAAATTAGCGATCGCGCGAAAAAGCAGCAGCCGGAATTCGTAATCCAAGAATGGGAGTGATCATTGATCGCATCCCGCTACAAATTCGTAATCCAACTGTTGTTGCTTGCCGTAGCGATATCGGGCAATTTCGCTAACGCGCAATCGGTCAAGAAGCCGACGACTATCCAAGATGCGCACTATGGCGAAGTGCTTTTCTATTTTTATCAGGAAGAATATTTTCCGGCAATCGTGCGACTGCTGGCTGCGCAGCAACAAGGCCAGATGTCGAATCACGAAGATGAGTCGGAATTACTGCTTGGTGGCCTTTATCTGTCTTACGGCCATCACTTGAAAGCGGCGGAGATTTTTGAACGGTTGCTGGCGGATAATGTCAATCCGGAAATTCGTGATCGTACATGGTTTTTCTTAGCAAAAATTTGGCAACAGCGTGGTTACCTCGCCGAATCGCAGAACGCGCTAGACAATATTCAGCAGGCGCTTCCAGAAAACATGGAGGCGGAAAGAAACATGCTGCAGGCGCAGTTATTCATCAAGCGCGGCGAACACGATCAAGCCGTCAGTATGTTGCAGGATTGGCGCGGTAAATCAGAGTGGGCTAGCTACGCAAAATTTAATTTGGGTGTTGCGATGGTGCGCAGCGGTCGGGTCAATTCGGCAGTTGGTATTTTGGACGAGCTAGGCAGTCTCGATCCTTACAACGAGGAGTTGACGTCTCTCCGAGACAAAGCGAATTTGGCACTGGGATATGCCTATCTGCAGGACGGGCAACCAACCGCTGCAAAAGCGCCGTTACAAAGAGTTCGCCTTGAGGGGCCGTTCTCAAACAAGGCGCTGCTGGGTGTCGGCTGGGCCGATGCCGAAGTCCAAGACTATGAGCGTGCCCTGGTGCCGTGGGTCGAACTCAAGGGTCGTGACCTGCTTGACCCCGCAGTACAGGAGTCGATGCTGGCAATTCCCTATGCCATGGCAAAATTAGAGTCGATCAGTCAGGCGGCGGATCATTATCTAAATGCGATCGAGGCATTTTACGAAGAAACGAGCCGACTTGACGAAACCATTGAGAAAATCCAGTCGGGTGCACTCTTCGAAGACTTTCTAAAACAAGATACAGACTCGAGTGCTGGATGGTTTTGGCGGATGGAAAATCTGCCGGAAGGTCCAGAGTCGCGTTATTTATTCCACCTTTTGGCGACTAACGAATTTCAAGAAGGGTTGAAAAACTATCGAGACCTTGCCTATCTTGTTCGCAACCTCGATGAGTGGCAACAGCGCGTCGATGTGTATCGGAATATGGTGGACACACGAGAATTGGCTTACAACGAGAAACTTCCGCGAATCGAACAAAGTTTGGCGGGTGCCGATCTTAATGGCATGGTCAATCGAAAATTGGAATTCGACGCCACGCTCAACAATATCGAACAAAACACCGATTCCCTGGGGCTGGCGACGGAAGACGAATTCGCGCTGTGGGGTGAAATCACGTCTATCGAGCGGCACCCGGCGTTGAATGCAGATATTCCCGAGGCTGCTGAGGTTCGCAAGAAAGTTGCGCTGTTGAAGGGCGTACTTCAGTGGCAGTTGGATAAGGAATTCAAAGCACGCCTCTGGAAGATTCGCAGAAATCTCCGACAGGCAGGCGAAGCGCTAGTTGAAACGCAAAGATCAAGGCGTCAAGTTGACGAAAAAATGCGCTCCGAGCCGCTCCTGTTCGCCGAGTTGGATCAACGTGTGGAGGGCATAAGCCCGCAGCTAGACGGAATGAAGATACGTGTCGAACAGGCAATGGCCCGGCAGCACGGTTTTCTTGAGGACATAGCGGTCGATGAACTTCAGGCGCAGAAACAACGTCTAGCGACCTACACAGTGCAAGCAAGATTTGCTCTGGCCGCAATCTACGATCGATCTGCCACGGTGGGAGATGCGTCTAGATGATCGGCAAAGCTCTTATCGTGATTGCGGCCTGTACTGCGACGTTGTTCGCGGTATCTCCTGTGTCTGCAGACGTCAAGAAAAAAGACACGATTAAGAGCTTAGAGAAAAAGACCTACAAGGTACGTCCAGGTAAAGTCATTGCCAGCAGCAACAACAAGGCACGTGACAATTACCGAGCGTTTTTGGATTTAGTGTCGGATGATCCTTTGTTGCGTGCAGAGGCAATGCGACGCCTTGGTGATCTGGAACTCGAGGCTACCGAAGCGCAGCAGCTGGTTGAAAACGTTGATTCGTTGAACCATGCGGGCTACGACAATGCGGTTTCCCTATTTCATCAATTACTTGAGGCATACCCGGATTATCGTCGCAACGACACGGTCCTTTATCAGTTGGCAAGAGCCTATGAGACTGCCGGCGAAGGCGAAGACGCGCTACGTACACTTGATGAACTCGTTGGACGCTATCCAGATACAGTGCTCATTGATGAAATTGAGTTTCGCCGCGGCGAAATGCTGTTTTTACGCAAGAATTATTTCGACGCCGAATCGGCATATCAATCTGTGGTCAACTACGGCGACAGCTCGCGATTTTATGAGCAATCGCTGTATAAGCTGGGCTGGTCACAATTCAAGTTGGCAATGCACGAAGAAAGCCTTGTGCCATTTTTTGGCTTATTGGACCGCAAAGTTCGCGATGTTGAAATTCGCGATGGCGAAAACCGTTTGGAAGACCTGAGTCGCGCCGAGCGTGAGCTCGTGGAAGATACATTTCGAGTTTTGAGCCTGAGTTTCTCTTACATGGAAGGCGCGGAGAGCATCACAAGCTTTCTGAGCAGTCGTGAAGGCGCCGACTACGACTATGTCATTTATATGAACCTCGGTGACTTGTATCTTGAGAAAGAACGATTCGTAGACGCCGCCGAAGCATATGAGGCGTTTGTCGAGCAGGATCCGTATCACCCGAAATCACCTTTACTGCAAGTTGAGGTCATTGAGGCCTACAAGCAAGGTGGTTTTCCATCTTTGGTTCTCGATGGTAAGAAGTCCTTTGTGCAACGCTATGGCATGGACACGCCATTTTGGGTACGTAATCCTCGCGAGTCTAACGCCGCGGTCGCATCTCATCTGAAGGATAATCTCACTGATCTAGCTCAGTACTATCACGCGGAAGCTCAATCGGGCGGCAAGAAGAGCGACTACCAAGAGGCCGCAACGTGGTACAGGAAATACCTAAATTATTTCCCTGGCGAAGCCGATAGCGCAAATACAAACTTCTTGTTGGCGGAAATATTGTTTGAGAGCGAGGATTTCGCACAGGCAACGGCGGAATACGAACGTACAGCCTATGAGTACGCGGCGCACGAAAAGTCGGCAGAGGCAGGCTACGCCGCGATTCTTTCGTATCGCGAGCACGAGACGGACCTGCGAGGCGCTGACCGGGACCGTTGGCACCAGGCATATCTCGATAGCGGCCTGCGATTTGCCGACGCACATCCAGAACACCCCGAGTCGGGCGCGGTGATGACCACTGTCGCGGAGGATTTGTTCTCACAAAATCAATTCGACTTGGCGATCGCAGTAGCGCAGATGGTTGTAGGAAAGGAACCGGCTGTGGAAAGTTCATTAGCGCGAACTGCGTGGACAGTTATCGCACACTCTCAATTTGATACCGAGAAATTCGCCGAAGCCGAACGTGCGTACTACCAATTGCGGCCGTTCACGCCCGCTGATGACGACACAGCAGAACAGGAAATCAAAGACCGAATTGCCTCATCAATTTACAAACAAGGTGAATTGGCTAGGGAGAGTGGTGATTTAGAGGCGGCGGTCAACCACTTCAGCAGGCTGGGCGATGCAGTTCCAGATTCGGATATTCGAGCAACGGCCGAATACGATGCTGCAGCGGTGCTAATTACGATGTCCGAATGGGGTCGCGCGACCAGCGTGCTGGAAACATTTCGGAATGACTACCCAGACAGCGAGTTTTCTGACGACATTACGCAAAAACTAGCGGTTTCCTACCAGGAGACCGGCCGCGGTGCCGATGCAGCTGCCGAATTTGAGAAAATCGCGGCCACACCGTCCAGCAGCGACGAGATTCGCCGAGAAGCGTTGTGGAAAGCTGCAGGATTATATAAGGATAGCGCGGTTATTAGTTCGGAGGAGCGCGTTCTCGGCACGATAATAGAACAATATTCGGATCCGCTGGCAGAGTCGATCGAGGCCAGGTTCAGGCTGCTCGAAATTGCAGAGGAACGCGGTGATTCGGCGCTGCGCACAAGTCGATTGAATGAATTGATTCGAGTCGACGCAACGGCAGGCGCGCAACGCAGTGATCGTACTCGTTACTTGGCAGCCATGGCATCCCTTGAGTTGGCCGAACCGACGCGCAAGACCTTTATGGTGATGAAGGTCAAGCAGCCGTTGGCAGACAGCATGAAGCTCAAAAAGTCGTTGATGGAAGATGTTTTGGATGCCTACGGCAAAGCTGCTGCATATGGAGTGGCGGAAGTCACTACCGCAGCGACATTTAGACTTGGCGAGGCTTATCAACAATTTGGCACTGACCTTATGGGCTCGGAACGTCCGCCGAATCTAGACGAGCTCGCACTCGAACAATACGACTTGCTGCTTGAGGAGCAAGTATTCCCATTCGAAGAAAAAGCGATCGAGTTATACGAGGCGAACGCGGCACGAGCGGCGGACGGTATATACGACGAGTGGGTAATAAAAAGTTTTGCAGCGTTGGCCAGTTTGATGCCGGCAAGATACGCGAAATTGGAGCGTAGTGAAGATGTGGTCACAGCACTTTATTGAAGCACGGACAATGTTACGTCTACCTGCGCGGTTCGCGGCGTTGCTATGCGTGCTGGTGTCATTGGGCGCGTGCGGATCAGCGTCGCCAAAACAATTGTCTTCTGCAAACGACAATGCCGCTGTAAGCCCTGACGGGCAGCCTATCGAGCTGCGCGAGGTGCCGCCGGAAGCGTTAACAATGTACGAACAAGCCGTCGCGGCAATGGCATCCGGCGATTTTTTAGATGCTCAAATTCAGTTACAGGAATTTATCCTCAAACATCCGGACTACCCGGGTGCCTACGTCAATCTGGCAATAATCTTCGCGAATAACGGTGATCTTCTCGGCGCAGAAAATAGTATTACCGATGCGCTGATTATCGATCCAGAACATGCTCCAGCGCTCAATCAATTGGGCATATTGCTGCGACGTCAGGGAAAGTTCACTGAGGCAGAAGCTGCTTACTTGAGGGCCGTCGCTGCACATCCTGACTACGCTTTGGCACATTACAATTTGGGCGTACTGAATGAGCTATATTTTCAGCGCTTAGATATTGCGCTGCAGCACTTTGAACGATACCAGGCCCTCAATAGCAGCGACAAACAGGTCGAAAAGTGGATTGCAGATCTCAAACGGCGCATCGGCGCTAATCAAAGAACCGCAAATGTGACGGAGTAACGTGCATGAACTTGCATTTATCGAGATTATGTTGGCTGCTCGTGCTTGGCAGCGCCGCCTCGTTGGCACAGGACCCGATTGACGAGGTCGTTCCGGATGAGGAGCCAGCAGTCAATACGTCGGAGGTAATTGAGGAGCGAGACGAAGTCGAGCCCGCTGTTTCTTCTGGGGATTTAGCCGCTGCTGGAATTGAAGTCGAACCGGCGCCGGCGAGCCAAGTGCTGGCAGCGGATGTGCGACGGACCTCAGCCAGAAATGGCGTGATGGACGAGTTAGATTTGGGCCGAACGGAAATTACAGGAAACCAAGAGCTACCAAAAGTACTGTATATCGTACCTTGGCAGAAATCGGACCCCGGCGATTTGATGGGTAGGCCTGTCAATACGTTGCTTGATGAAATTTTAACACCGATTGATAGATCAGAATTTATTCGGCAGGTCGATTACTACGGCGACTTGCACGAAAAAGACGAAGAGTGACGAGAGATAACAAAACTGTTTGATTCAAAAGAGGAGTAATCAAATGTTTGGCGCCATCGTAAGTTTTTTTCAACAGGGCGGTATGTTTATGTATCCGATCCTGATCGTATTCTGCCTCGGCCTCGCAATAGCGGTTGAGCGTTGGATGTATCTAACCATGTCCGGTGCGAGTAATCGTGCGTTGTGGAAAAAGATCGTGCCATTCCTGAAGGCCGGTAATTTTCAGGAAGCGGCGGCTGTCACCAGCAAATCCAAAGCGGCCATTGGTTCAATTCTTACCTACGGCCTGTATCGGGTGAAATCTGCTCGTCGACGGGACGATGTCGAAAAGGCAATGGAAGAAAGCTTGATGGAAGTATTGCCACGATTGGAAAAGCGAACGCATTACCTGGCGACTTTGGCCAACATTGCAACGTTGATGGGTTTGCTGGGAACAATTATCGGCTTGATTCGGGCATTTACGGCTGTATCGAACGCCAATCCAGCCGACAAAGCCGATTTGTTGTCCGCTAGTATTTCAGTGGCGATGAACACGACCGCATTCGGACTGATGGTCGCTATTCCATTGTTGCTTATTCATGCGCTATTGCAGACAAAAACGAATCAGATCGTTGACAGTTTGGAAATGGCAAGCGTCAAGTTCCTGAATGCGATCACTGAACGCCAACTAAAGCCAGCTGGAGCCTAAGATGATTCGTAGCCGCAGAGGCGGCCGTCACAACGCAGAGACGGCTGAACTCAACATTACGGCATTTATGAACCTGATGGTCATTCTGGTTCCGTTCCTGCTTATTACAGCCGTGTTCTCGCGACTGGCGATTCTGGAATTGAATCTGCCAGGCTCCTCAAACGAGCCCGCGGACCCGCAGGAACTGACTTTTCAACTGGAAGTCATCGTAAGAGAGGCACAAATCGAAGTCGGTGATCGAACCGTCGGCCTACTTGGGGTATACCCGAATACCGATGGCGATGGCTACGACTTCGATGCTTTGAGCGAAAAGCTAACGGAACTGAAAAAAAATTACCCTGAGAAAACCGATGCATCAATTTTGCTCGAATCAGACATTCCTTACGATACGTTGGTCCAAGTGATGGACAGAGTCCGTGTCGCGGAATCCGTGGAAGAGGAAAGCATCATACGTACGGACTTGTTTCCGGATATCTCGATAGGTGATGCACCTGTTACTACAGGAGGTGCCTAGGTAATGCGTAAGTCGCAACGAGCAACTCGCATGGAAAAGCGTCACGAGCGTGGAAAACGTGGTGCGGCGCTAAACCTGGTTTCACTGATGGATATATTTACGATATTAGTGTTTTTCCTGTTAGTGAATTCATCTGACGTGGAGGTGCTGCCGAACGCCAAGGATATTCAATTACCGGAGTCCATCGCTGAAGAGAAGGCAAAGGAAACGGTTGTGATTCTGATCGGTGATGAGGACATCATCGTGCAAGGTACGCCGGTTGCACGCGTCGAGGACGTCATGCGCCGCAAGGGTAACGACATCCCTGAATTGCGTCAGGCGTTGTTGTCACAAAATGATCGCGTGCTGCGCAAAGAAGCGCAAGACGATATCGCCGGTCGAGAAGTTACTATCATGGGCGATAAGGATATTCCGTACCGCCTGCTGAAAAAGGTGATGGCTACCTGCACGCAGTCCGATTATGGGCGAATATCTTTGGCAGTTTTGCAGAAAAGTTCTGACAACATCGATCAGATATCTGCGGCGACTCGGTAAGCGAAACCATGGTAAGTGCAATGAATAGGAATTCAGGTTAGGAGTAACGGATTGGATATTCCCTTTTATAGAGAATACACCCTGCCTTGGAGTACTTCTTCTGGGCAAGAGCGAGCATTTCGCCGCCTGCTGGCGCAGATTTTCGGGGTGTTCTTCGTACTGAGTGTTGTTTGGCCATTTATTCCTGTGCCTGAAGTCGACCCCAATGAGATCGAAGAGATTCCGCCGCGCATAGCGAAGCTGTTACTTGAGCAAAAGCCACCGCCACCACCTCCACCGGAACCAGAGCCCGAGCCGGAAGCTTTGGACGATCCGGAACCCGAGAAGGTGGTTGAGAATGAGCCGGAACCAGAACCAGAACCGATTCCTGAGCCCGAGCCTGAGCCGGATCTTGAACAAATTGCGCGGGAACAAGCGCGGGCCGCATTGCTACCATTCGATGATCTGACAGATCTGCGGGACAATGACCTGGTAGAGCAAATTGCAGACAATCGTGAGCTGACGACATCCGTTGGCGAAGCGGCTCGCAATGAACGCTCGATGATTACCTCCAAAGTAGGCACTGCGAGTGGTGGTATCAATACGGCCGACATGAGCCGCAATACCGGCGGCAGCGGCCTAGTTGCCCGTTCGACGACCACTGTATCTAGTCCTGTCAAAGGTATTGGAGAATCCGCAGGAGGCGCGCGTCGCACTGGAAGCAGTGGTAAGGCTTCCCGTAGCCGTGAGGAAATCGAACTGGTATTCGACAAGAACAAAGGTGCGATTTTCGCGCTCTACAATCGTGCGTTGCGGATGGATCCGTCGCTGGAAGGAAAATTGGTGCTGCGGTTGACCATCGCACCAAACGGACTGGTAACCTTTTGTGAGGTGGTGTCTAGCGAACTTGGCGACGCCGAGCTTGAGCGTAAGTTGGTGCAACGTGTCCGATTGTTCAAGTTCCAGGCAAAAGATGTTGAAGCCATCACCACAACCAAGCCGATCGATTTTTTCCCAGCCTAAAAGCCAACAATCGCTGTAAAATCAAAGCCGCGCCGGTACTATTTCGACGTGGTTTTTTTTCGCGGTATTGCAATAGCAATTCCAGTATTGCGACCCGGTCGGGCTAGACAATCACAATTGTTATGCTAAAATGCCAAAGGTTTCAAACGAAACTAAAAAAATTTAGCTATATCAACTATTTACGATAAGGAATGCATTGGTGAAGTTGGCAAGTCTCAAGCGTGGGGGGCGCGACGGAACGTTGCTGGTCGTTAGTCGTGATCTGACCAGAGCGGTCGTTGTGGAGCAGATTGCGGCGACGATGCAGGCTGCGCTGGATGATTGGGCGACAATTAACCCGCAGCTTGAGGTAGTAGCCCGCGCTTTGGAGCAAGGGGCGGTGGACGGTGAATTCGCTTTCAATATTGCTGATTGTGCGTCTCCATTGCCGCGTGCGTATCACTGGGTGGATGGCAGTGCGTACGTAAATCATGTTGAACTCGTTCGTAAGGCGCGCGGCGCTGAGATGCCCGAAAGCTTCTGGCATGACCCTTTGGTGTACCAGGGCGGTTCTGACGATTTTCTCGGGCCTAACGACGATATCTTGGTGCCAAGCGAAGAGTTTGGTATCGATATGGAATCTGAAACCGCTGTCATCACCGATGACGTACCAATGGGCACGACGGCGGACACTGCCGGCAAGTACATTCGCTTGCTGATGATTGTTAATGACGTTTCGCTGAGAAACTTGATTCCGGGCGAGTTGGCGAAGGGCTTTGGCTTTTATCAAGGGAAGCCGTCGACTGCATTTTCTGCTGTTGCCGTGACGCCCGATGAGTTGGGCGACAATTATGCAAACGGTGTTTTTAAATTGCCGCTGCACACGCATTTGAATGACAAGTTAATTGGTGCGCCAGATTGTGATGTCGATATGACATTTAACTTTCACCAATTAATCGAACACGTGTGCAAGTCGCGTCGGCTTGGCGCGGGCACTATCGTCGGTTCCGGTACAGTGTCAAATTACGATCGTTCGAAGGGCTCCAGTTGTCTTGCCGAGATTCGCATGCTCGAGACCATAGAGCATGGATCGCCGAAGACATCATTCATGAAATATGGTGACCAAGTACGCGTTGAAATGTTCGATGACAACGGTATCAGCATCTTCGGTGCGATTGATCAAAAAGTGCTGCCGAGCAAATAGTGTATTGCGACGATGACGAGTCAGAATCCACAGTCCGTGTCTTACCTGTCAGGTTTTGGCAATGAATTTTCCACCGAAGCGGTAGAAGGTTCTCTGCCGGTCGGCCGCAATTCGCCGCAGGTTGTCGCGCACGGTCTATATGCAGAAAAGTTCAGCGCGACGGCGTTCACTGCGCCGCGCGCACAAAATT
The DNA here is from genome assembly GCA_021773015.1 of Woeseia sp. Classification (GTDB taxonomy): domain Bacteria; phylum Pseudomonadota; class Gammaproteobacteria; order Steroidobacterales; family Woeseiaceae; genus OFTM247. The sequence goes on along the minus strand of JAJFKW010000004.1, from coordinate 72,909 downwards.
TTCGAAGTTGGCTGTATCGAATTCGCCCGTCGGTGGTCCACGGAGAATATCATCAGATAGACCGTGGCCTAATCAGAACCGCGCCGGTGTTAGAATTACCACCGACGCCCGATCAATTGCGCTGGGATCCATTCTTGATGCCCTCGTCAGAGACTGACTTTGTTGATGGGCTAGCGACAGTAGCAAGTAACGGCGATGCCAGAGCGCATTGTGGTATTGCTATTCATATATACCGTGCAAATACATCCATGCAGCGTCGCTATTTTTATGATGCGGACGGCGAAATGCTGTTGGTACCGGAACTTGGCGGCATCGTTCTTCACACGGAATTCGGCGTATTGGAAGTTACGCCAGGCGAGATCGCGGTTGTTCCGCGTGGCGTGAAATTTCGCGTTGTATTGAGCGCTCAGGAGGCTCGCGGCTATGTCTGCGAAAACTACGGCAAAATTCTTCAGCTACCAGAAAGAGGACCGATTGGTAGCGACGGTTTGGCCAATTCCCGCGATTTCTTGTATCCAACGGCTGCCTACGACACCGATGAGGCAGTGTGTGAATTATTGTGCAAGTTTTCAGGCAACTTATTCGCCAGTAGTCAACGCTATTCTCCGTTGGATGTCGTGGCGTGGCACGGCAACCTGGCACCGTACAAGTATGACCTACGGCTGTTCAACACGATTGGCTCAATTAGCTACGACCATCCGGATCCCAGCATATTTACCGTGCTGACTTCCCCATCCGATACCGCCGGCGTTGCCAATTTGGATTTCGTTATATTCCCGCCGCGCTGGTTGGTCATGGAAGAAACGTTTCGGCCGCCCTGGTATCACAGAAATGTCATGTCAGAATACATGGGCCTGATCTACGGTGACTATGATGCCAAGACGGGCGGTGGTTTTGTGCCTGGTGGCTCAAGTCTGCACAACTGCATGTCTCCTCACGGCCCAGATAGCGATGCATTTAATAATGCATCGTCCGTTGATCTAAAACCACAAAAGTTGGCCGATACGATGGCGTTTATGTTCGAGTCGCGGCAGACGATCGAGCCAACATTATTTGCGATGCAATCTGACTCGTTGCAGAAAGATTATCGGGATTGCTGGCAGGGCCTGGAAGCCAATTTCCCATCGTCGCGCTAAACAATACTAGCGACAGTACTTTGATCGCAGTTTTCGCAGCCGGCGTAGTTCGTCCTTCAATCTTTCGCCTTCCGCGACTTTATAACCGCGGCGCATTTTCGATTGGATTCGATCGATCTTCTGTTTGGTTTCTTCGCATTTGGCGTCGCAACACCGAGTGCGGGCATAGCTGTCTGTACTTGAGAACAAGTTGAGCAACAAAACACAACTTCCGAGCACCGCATATTTGATGAGTGAATATTGCATGTGAAGAGCATTACGCGATCACGGATAAGTATCAATACCGCAAAAATCGCCAAATTGTGTTAATTGGCACACTCGAAGTGTTTTACAATTCTATTGTCAATAGTGATGGATCGTTCCGACGCTCGCATTGCAGCGCCGGACTCGGAGATGAAACAGATGACCGAACCGCAAGAAGCAATCCTTCGACTTCGGCAAGGTAACGAACGATTCGTCGAGAAGATGAGTGGTGGTGGAGATTCTGTGGCAGGCTCGCCGCAGTTGACGATGCCGCATGAGCAAGAACCGTTTGCGGTTATCTTGGGCTGTTCTGATTCCAGAGTGCCTGCAGAAATCGTTTTTGATCAGGGATTAGGTGACCTATTTGTTGTTCGCGTGGCGGGCAACGTGGTCGCTCCATCGCAAATTGGCAGCGTCGAATTCGCCGCGGCTCAGTTTGGTATCAAGCTAGTCGTCGTAATGGGGCACACGCAATGTGGAGCCGTCATGGCGGCGCTCGGTGAAATGCAGCAGCCAATGGAAGAGCAGTCGATAAATCTTAGGTCAATTGTGGATCGCGTGCGACCGTGCGTTGAACCGCTTCTGCACACCGAACTTCGTAATGACAAAGGATTGCTGATGGCGGCGGCTGTGCGAGCCAACATCCAAATGTCCGTTGACCACTTACAGCATGGATCTTCGATACTGGAGGCACAGGTAAGAGACGGCTCATTGCTGGTGGTTGGCGCGGAATATGCAGTCGAGACGGGCACCGTGGAATTCTTTGTATAACACGCGCGGTTTTGGATAAATAGGCTAAAAAACAACAGGTTAGATATTTTATATCTTTCAACTTGATGTGCTGAGATTGACTTACGTCACAGCATCCAGCACGACAATTGTCTACCTTGGTAATGGATGGGTTAGCCATACGTTATGTTCACTTTGCGGTGCGACGAAAGTGAACGGCGATTGCCAAGGATTAGGTGAATTGAATACTTTAACCATCAGTTTCGTTTTGGTTCGACTCGTTGCCGTATTGCTTTTCGTACGTGCGTTGCAAGGCTTGTCTTCGGTGAGCAGCTTGCTGGCTAGTGTATCGGCAACACCAACACTTATCTTATCGACGCTGACTTTCGGCGTTGCACTACCTATCGGTATCGCGTTGACGCTCTGGTCGCATCCAGAAAAGCTTATCGGCGCTCAGCCATCGAACGCGCAGGCTGCCGAGCCGATTAGTGCTTCTCAGTTGCTAACGGTCGGGATTTCGCTACTCGGATTATTTGCTCTGGTCTACGGAATCGTCGATATGTTTCGTATTGAGACGGCGCAGTTTCTGCTGCATCGATTCGCCCAAAATGCGAATCTGCCCAATGAGGCAGTTTCATTTGCGGTCATTGTCAGTCGTGCCACCTACGCTGTGCAAATCATCGTTGGTTTGGCATTGGTATTGGCACGAAACGGGCTTTCCGATCTATTGCTCAGAGTGAAATATGCGGGAACCAGACCGGCTTCCGCAGTAGTACACGAATAGTTGAGCGAGCGTTCGGCACGCCCTGAGACTTTCTTGTCTAATTACCAATAAATAGTGCGGGATCAACCGCGTTGCCATTCAGGTAAGTTCCAAAATGCAAATGGGCACCGGTGACGCGGCCCGTGGCACCAACTTTTCCAATCGGCTGGCCTTGCGAAATAGCCTGTCCCTCGCTCGCCATAATTTCGCTGAGATGGCAATACATCGTTACAAATCCTTGGCCGTGATCGATGAATACCGTATTGCCATTGAAATAGAAATCACCGGTCGTTCCAACAATGCCGTCCGCAGGGGCTATCACTGCTGTTCCTGTGGTGGCTGCAATATCCATTCCGCTATGTGGCGATCGAGGCTGGCCATTAAAAAATCGGCGCAAACCAAAACTTGAGCTTCGCGGTCCGGTAACAGGTGCGACCAAGGTCGTCGTTACCTCTCGCGAATCGCGAAAATTCTGCAAGGCAGAGTCTATGATTTCGCGATCCGACTTGACTCTATTCAATTGTTGTTCGCTGAGATCAACGTAATTTTTTTTCACTTTGAGATGCTGCTCACGGTACGCATGTTCGAGCACCGTGAAATTGACGTCGTAATTGACTGTCGCGTCATAATCCACCGAAATGTCTGCGTCGCCCGGGTCCTGCGTCAGCGGTATACCGACAATTGCAAACCAAGACCCGGCAGACTGCACTGTAAGGACAGGTGTACCGTGAAAGCTTACTTCCGGCTTTACGTCGGGTTGCCCAGCCTGCGCCTCGATTTCGAGCACTGCGATGCCACCAGGCCTCGGCGAATGTAGCGGCATCGCATGCGCCAGCGCCGTAGCCAGCAGGCAGTATGCGACCAGCCAAATTCTACTCATCGCTATCCACAACGGGCGATACGCCCATTACCCTCGCCTCAATACGGCCGTCCGCCAGTTGCGCGTCAATCAGGTCGCCGACGGCGGCATCTGTGGCATTCGTCAGTACACCGCGATCATTCGGCAGGCTAATGATCGAATAACCTCGATCCAATGTTGCCAATGGACTTACGGAATGCAAAGCGCGTGCTGCCAGTTGCAACTGCGTAGCTGTGCGCTGCAATTTCGCGTTTACAGCAGCTCTCAGTCTTTGCTTTAGCGCGCTGAATTCTGCGACTTTGCTTTGCAATTTTAACGCAGGTGACTGCTGTAGAAGGTGCGCGCGCGTTCGCTCATATCGATTAGCCTTGTTGCCCAAACTGTGGCGCATTGCAGCTGCCATCATCTGACTCAAGTTTTCAAGCCAAGCCGTCTGCCGAGCAACCGTTGCGGAGGGGCTACTTTGGGTGAGGCGCTTGCCTAACCAATCGACAGTCTGCGAGTGGCGTTCCAGAATGTTGTGCGCCAGGTGTCTAAATCGATCCGCCGTGGCCGCCAATTGTCGTATCCAATCAGTCGCATCGGGCACCACCAATTCTGCAGCCGCCGACGGCGTTGCTGCTCTGACGTCCGCGACGAAGTCTGCAATTGTAAAGTCGATTTCGTGGCCTACCGCGCTAACGACGGGTATCGGGCAATCGGCAATGGCGCGCGCAACCAATTCTTCGTTGAATGGCCAAAGATCTTCCAGCGAGCCGCCGCCGCGAGTGACCAGCAATACGTCACACTCGGCACGAGTTGATGCAGTTTCTAGGGCTGTGACAAGTTCGCCAGCTGCAGCGTCCCCCTGTACCGAGCTCGGATAAATGACGACGGAGGCTGCCGGAAAGCGGCGTTTGAGTATGCTTAGAATATCGCGTATGGCAGCGCCGGATGGCGAGGTGATCACGCCGATTTTCTGCGGTGTTTTGGGAAGGCCTTTTTTTCGCTCTGTGTCGAACAGGCCTGCCGCACTCAACTTAGTCTTTAGCGCCTCAAATATTTGCTTTAAGTCACCTTTTCCCGCTGTACGCATACGCTCGACGATCATTTGATAGTCGCCGCGTGTCTCGTAAATACTGACTTTTCCCAATGCCATCATCTGGTCGCCGTTCTTGACCTGCAACGTTGGGCCGCGCTGGCGCTGGCGAAACCAGGCACAGCGAAGCTGCGCCGATTTGTCCTTGAGCGTGAAATACACGTGACCGGATGCTGGCCGGGAAAGGTTTGATACCTCTCCTTCTACCCACAACCTGCTAAGTCCTTGTTCGAGCAACTGTCGAGCTTGCTGGTTGAGTTCCGTTACGGAAATCGTCTGCGGCTGATCAGTTATTTCGGTAATTGGCATAGCCGCAGTATAAATCAGCTTGGCTGCCGGCACGCTGGCAATTTCGGTCGGCCAAATCTATGTCGCCGTTTACCCGCAATTCTGTGGGGCGTACAATTGATCGTTTAACCCGATTGAATGGCTTGAGAGCTTATGCGCATAGCGAAAGACGCATTGACGTTTGACGACGTATTGCTACAACCCGATTATTCCGACGTGCTGCCGCGTGAGGTGGATTTGACGACACGGTTGACAGCGGAGATTGACCTCAAAATCCCGATGTTATCCGCCGCGATGGATACCGTGACGGAAGGGCGATTAGCAATCGCGCTCGCACAAGAGGGCGGTATTGGCATTATTCACAAGAATATGACGCCCGACGAGCAAGCTTCTGAGGTTCTGAAGGTTAAGAAATATGAATCTGGAATGGTCCGCGACCCGATTACCGTAGCGCCCGAAATGACGATTCGCGAGGTCATAGAATTGACCCGCGCAATGAGCATATCCGGCGTGCCGGTCGTCGATGGCGCCGCAACTATTGGTATTGTTACGCATCGCGATCTGCGTTTCGAAACGCAGCTTGATGCTCCGGTATCCAGTGTGATGACGCCACAGGACAGGCTCGTGACGGTGCGAGAGGGTGCGGATGACGAGGAAGTTCTCTCACTCCTGCATCGGCACAGAATTGAGAAAGTTTTGGTTGTTGCCGACAATTTCGAACTACGCGGCATGATTACCGCGAAAGACTTTCAAAAAGCGACCGACTACCCACGTGCCTGTAAAGATGAACGTGGTGCGTTGCGGGTCGGTGCCGCGGTCGGCACCGGTTATGACACCGACGAACGGCTTGCCGCTTTGGTTCGCGCAGGGGTCGACGTTGTCATTGTCGATACCTCGCACGGTTTCTCCAAGGGCGTACTCGATCGTATCAAACGTACCAAGCAGCAATATCCCGATCTGCAGGTGATTGGCGGCAATATCGTCACTGGCGACGCGGCTCGAGCACTGGTTGATTCAGGCGCTGATGGCGTAAAAGTAGGCATAGGTCCAGGATCCATTTGTACGACGCGTGTAGTCGCCGGTGTTGGTGTACCGCAAGTAACCGCGGTTGCGGAAGTTGCCAAAGCACTGGCGAAAAGCGGGATTCCGCTCATTGCCGACGGCGGTATTCGATATTCCGGCGATATTGCCAAAGCGTTGGTCGCAGGTGCCCACTCTGTCATGGTGGGGAGTCTGTTCGCCGGCACCGAAGAATCACCCGGTGAAGTAGAGCTTTTTCAGGGAAGGTCGTATAAGTCCTACCGTGGAATGGGTTCAGTCGGGGCCATGGGCCAAAAACATGGTTCCTCGGATCGCTATTTCCAAGATGCGACGGAAGAGCTCGAGAAATTGGTTCCGGAAGGCATTGAAGGACGTGTTGCCTACAAAGGCAGCATGGTTGCAATCGTTCATCAACTTGTTGGTGGTGTACGTGCGGCCATGGGTTATACGGGCAGTCACGATATTGCGGAAATGCGTACCAAGCCACAATTTGTGAAAATAACCAGTGCTGGTATGCGTGAAAGTCACGTTCACGATGTCTCAATCACCAAGGAAGCGCCAAACTACCGTAGTAGCAATTCATGAATTCCGAGCAATAATAAGATGGCGGCAAGTGCAGAGGCATCAATGGTGCCGGTTGCCGATATTCATCGGCAGAAGATTCTCATTCTCGATTTTGGCAGTCAGTACACACAACTAATTGCGCGCAGAATTCGCGAATGCGGCGTCTACTCGGAAATTCACCCGTGGGATATGCAAGCCGACGCTATACAGTCATTCGAAGCGTCGGGAGTCGTTTTGTCGGGTAGCCCAGAATCAGTGAATCTGCAGCAACCGCCGACGGTGGCGTCAGCGGTATTCGAACTCGGCGTGCCGGTACTCGGCATTTGTTATGGCATGCAGGCCATGGCAGCTCATCTTGGTGGCAAGGTCGAAAGCTCAGCGCAGCGAGAATTCGGCTACGCAAAAGTGACCCCACTGGAATCTACCTTGTTGGCAGGCCTGGATGATGCGGAAGCAGGCGAAAGCGAGCGCGTGCTGAAAGTCTGGATGAGTCACGGTGACCGAGTCGCGGAATTACCTAAGGGTTTCGTGTTGGCGGGGACCAGTGAGAACTCACCGATGGCTGCGATGGAGGATTGCGAACGGGGTTTTTACGGTGTGCAATTCCACCCCGAAGTTACCCACACATTGCAAGGTGCACGTTTACTGAGACGATTTGTGCGTGAGATTTGTGCATGTAGCGGCGACTGGACGCCAGGGAATATCGTTGCCGATGCGATAAGTCGGGTACGCGACGATGTTGGTAGCAACAAAGTTTTGTTGGGATTGTCAGGCGGCGTCGATTCTTCCGTTGTAGCAGCACTACTACATGAAGCGATCGGCGATCAATTGACTTGCGTTTTTGTCGACCACGGATTGCTACGCCGCAATGAGGGCGATCAAGTGATGCAGACATTCGCCGACCACTTAGGTGTGAATGTCATTCGCGTAAACGCGGCAACTCGATTTTTTAAAGCGCTACGCGATGTCGGCGATCCGGAAGAGAAACGAAAAGTCATCGGACGATTGTTCATTGAAGTATTCGAAGAGGAAGCGAATAAGTTACAAAACATCGATTTCCTCGCGCAAGGCACCATTTATCCAGACGTCATTGAGTCTGCAGGCGCCGCTACCGGCAAGGCGCACGTCATCAAGTCTCACCATAATGTTGGCGGGCTGCCCGCGCATATGCGCATGAAATTAATTGAACCATTGCGTGAGTTGTTCAAGGATGAGGTCAGGGAAATCGGTATCGAACTAGGTTTGCCTAAGAAAATGGTCTATCGGCATCCTTTTCCCGGTCCTGGATTAGGTGTAAGAATATTGGGTGCAGTTCGTGAAGATTACGCGGCGTTGCTGCAGTTGGCTGACGAGATATTTATTGAGGAATTACATCGTAACGATCTTTACGATAAGACGAGCCAAGCATTCGCCGTTTTCTTGCCTGTGCGCTCGGTGGGTGTGATGGGCGATGGCCGCAAATACGATTACGTAATTGCCCTACGAGCAGTTGAGACAGTCGACTTCATGACGGCGCGATGGGCCAGACTGCCGTACGATTTTCTCGAACACGTGTCACTGCGCATTATCAACGAAATCGACGGTATTTCTCGCGTGACGTACGATATATCGGGTAAGCCACCAGCGACTATCGAATGGGAGTAACCGAGGCTTCCCCATGATTGACCGCTGGGCCGCGCAGGACGTTCAGTTTATGCGAGACGCGATGACACTCGCGGAACAGGCAGAAAAGGCTGGTGAAGTTCCGGTTGGTGCCGTCCTCGTACGCGAACGAGAAATCATTGGGCAGGGAAGAAATCAGGCGATTGAGCGACACGACGCGAGTGCTCACGCGGAAATCATCGCAATCAGAGAAGCCGGCACATACGCACAAAATTATAGACTGCCGAACACAACGCTGTACGTGACACTTGAACCCTGCGCAATGTGCGTCGGCGCATTATTGCATGGGCGAATTTCGCGCATAGTGTTCGGTGCATACGACCGAAAGGCAGGTGCCTTAGGTAGCGTAATTGACCTTAGCGGCAATTGCGGCTTGAACCACAAACTTGAAGTAAACGGTGGCTTGCTGGAGTCGGAGTGCGCGCTACAACTGCAGGAGTTTTTTGCAGCAAAGCGTCGTCTATGACCGGCAGGCGAGGCGTAGTTGGCCGGTGGCGGAAAACCGACGAATTGGAAGTGTACGCGAGAATATTGATGTCAATCCAAAGGTCGCAAACTTGAGTGGCCAATACAGCTAGAGTGTCGCAATCTCGACCGCGCTATCTTCGTCTGCCGATTCATCTGCCTCGGGTAGCGTTTCATCATTGCCGGTGATCCAGTTCAATATATTTAGGTAGCTACGAACATTATTGACATACAGAACTGGTTCCCAGCCTCTTGCATATCCATACGGAACTCTTGAGTACCATTTTTGTTTTGCAAGTAACGGAAGTGCTTTGCTGATATCAATCCACGCATCAGGGTCACCGCCTTGCCATTCAACAATTTGCCGTGCGTCTTTGACATGATAAAAACCAACGTTATACGCGGCAAGCGCCATCCAAGTTCGGTCTGGGTAGTTAACGCTGTCGGGAATGCGCTCGAGCTGCCGCGCAAAAAACTCTGCACCGCCATAAATACTGCTTTGCGGATCCATCCGATCTTCAATATCCAGGTATTCTGCGGTCGCTTCAGTCAACATCATAATGCCACGGACGCCGGTCGGTGAGACTGCATGGGACCGCCAATGCGATTCTTGGTAACCAATCGCAGCAAGAAGTCGCCAGTCGACAGACTGTGCGCTGCCGGCGTCTTCGAATACCTGTCTATAACGTGGGAAGCGGCTATCGAAATGGCGAATAAAAGCGCGCGTTCCGACGTAGTCAAATTTCTCTGTATGACCAAAGTAACGGTCATGTATTTGTGCAAGCAAACCGCCGCGATCAGACGAAATCAAATACTCGTCCGCCAGTGCAAGAAGACTGTCACCATCATCCTTTTTGAACGCCCAAGCGATCGGGTCAGCGATTTCCAGGTCTAGTGCGACCCGAAGGTCCGGATAGAAATGTCGCTGAATATTGAACTCAGTACTGTCTGCAACCGTGAAATCCAGCTCGCCCTCCGCAACTTTGCGAAGCAGATCGACGACCTCAACGTCCGCATTTTCTGACCACTCCAGCTCCGGATACAGCTCGTCAAGTGTTGCCATCATGTCTGAATGACTGCTGCCCGCAACGACCTCTATGCTGCGGCCAGCCGCCGCTGCGATACTTCTCGGTCGGCCGGTGCCAAGCTTGTAAATCAGGTGCATGTCAACCGCGTTGTAGGGGTGACCAAAGTCTAGTTGCTGTCGCCGAGAATCAGTAATAGACAGCCCCGCAGCCGCCATATGAACTTCGCCTGACACAACACGCGGAACAATTTCGGATACGCTGTCGACGGTTTCAATAACTAGCTCAACGTCGAGCCTTTTTGCTAAACCTTTTACGAGATCGTATTCCGGTCCGGCAGGACCGTCTGGCCCGACAAAGTAGGTGCTCGGTGTTGTACGCGTAACGACACGCAATTCGCCTAAATCACGAATCTGATCTACCAACGGCGGCGCCGATGAGCACGTGCCCACCAAAACTGCTACCGAAACGTAGAGCAAATAACGCATTGAAATATCTCCGCTAAAAGAGTTGTCGCATTCTGTCGATGCCTGTGATTGTTAAGACACCGAGTGGGTCGCACAGTTCGCAGCAGTTGGATTCGGCGACGGCCAAAATGTTTAACTATAGGCTACCGTACGCTGCACACAATTGCAGCTTCGACGATTAAGTTGAATTGGTTATGTTGTATAGAAAATCGACAGCGCAGACGGGCTAAGATCGAAACCCATTACAGGCCGTCAAAAAACGCTTCTTGGCGGCGACGCATGTCCTCGTTAGGCAGTCTGCCAGCGGCGGCCGCGAGATTATCCACAACATGTCTTTCCTTTGTCATGCCGGGAATTGCGCATGTCACTGCCGGATTCGATAGGACGTACTTTAGAAGAAACTGCGCCCAACTATTTGCGTCAAACTCCGCTGCCCACTCCGGCATCGATGCTTGCGACAGTTTCTTGAATACGCCGCCGCCACCAAACGGCCGATTTACCAAAACGGCCATTCCGCGGTCTGTGGCCATTGGCAAAATGCGCTCAGCCGATTTTCGTTGATTCGCAAGTGAATAATTGATTTGTATAAAATCCAAATCGTAATTGCACATTATTTTCTCGACGGTTTCATAGTCGCGCTCGCGTGACGTCGTAACACCGATGTAGCGAATTCGACCGGCTTGCTGCCATTCTTTGATCAATGCCAAATTGTTTTCCCAGTCGAACAGATTGTGCACTTGCATTAACTCCATTTTCGACTTGTTGAGCTTCGAAAACGACTGCTCCATTCGTTGTTCACTGGCATTGCGGCCCTGCACGTCGACTTTCGTCGCAATAAACAAATCGTCGCCGATTCCCAATTCATGCGTCAGATCACCTAAAACATTCTCCGATGTGCGGTAACCTGGGGCAGTGTCAATTACTGTTCCGCCCAATTCATGAAACTTTCTGAGTGCCGCTTTGAGTGGTGCGCGAAGCTGTGAATCGGTGCCAACGCCGTATCGATTTGTGCCAACGCCGACAATCGGAAGCTTTTCGCCGGACGAGGGGATTGATCTATGCAGCAAGGCGTCGGCTTGTGCGTAGGTTGACTTCGGTCCCATGGCGACCAACACGCCTGCGCCAATGGCTGAAGTAAAATCACGTCTTGATATCATCGTTGGAATTCTCTTGTGTTCGGAACCTGCAAATTATAGCAATTTGAATCCGCATGATCGGACTTTGTTAGCTCTGCGGTCCCAAAAATCGAGGAATCCGGTGGCAATTGCTCAAAACGGAAATATGCATTGCGTCGCCTTGTTATAATTGTGTATCGAAGTCGATATTGTGAGCCCTGAAATGCCTGGACTCTATTTTGAAGAATTTGCGGTTGGTCAGGTTTTCGACCATGCGCTGCGAAGAACGATTACGGAAGCAGACAATGTTTGGTTTAGCGCGCTGACGCATAATCCTGCACCGTTGCATCTGGATGCGGAATATATGAAGCAGACCGAGTATGGCGCGCCGATCGTCAACAGTTGTTTGACGCTTGGATTGATGGTTGGGATTTCGGTTGGCGATACCACCGTCGGAACAACCGTTGCCAATCTAGGCTGGGACAAGGTGCGATTTCCGAAGCCGCTATTTCATGGCGATACGCTGCGCGTACAAAGCGAAGTAGTTGCTCTACGGGAGAGTGAGTCGCGCCCAACAAACGGTATCGTCACTTTTTTGCATCGCGCGTTCAATCAAAATAGCGAGTTGGTTGGTGAGTGCCAGCGAACGGCTTTAATGCACAGGGTGCCAAGTGAATAGAAGTTATCTGTTTGTGCCGGCGGATAATGAGCGCAAATTGAAAAAGTGCCTGGCGTCGCCTGCTGACGCAGTGATCCTTGATTTGGAAGATTCCGTATCTGCTGGCGAACGACCACGCGCCCGCAGCCTGATCAGGGAGTTCCTCCAAGACCGGCCAGAATTCGATGTCTGGGTAAGAATCAATCCTTTGTATACCAAAGACTCGCTGCTTGATCTGCGCGAGGTCATGCGCGATGCGCCGGACGGCATCGTCTTGCCTAAAGTGCACGGCGCCAGCGATGTTTTGCGACTTGGCAAGCTGCTAGATGTATTAGAACAAGAAAACGCCGTTGACACGGGGCACACGAAAATTATCCCGCTAACGACGGAGGTGCCGGCTGCATTGTTTCGTATGCATGAGTATGCGCAAGCAAGTGCTCGAATTGCCGCACTAACGTGGGGAGCTGAAGACTTAAGTGCTGCGGTCGGTGCGCTCGAGAATCGAGACGTCGACGGAAATTGGCTGGCGCCCTACGAATTGGCACGTTCCCTGTGCCTGTTTGGCGCCGCCGCTGCGGAAGTGCCGGCAATTGATACAATTTTTGCGGATTTTAGAAATACAAAGCGCCTTGCTCTTTATGCCGAGCGCGCTAGACGCGACGGTTTTTCCGGAATGCTGTCCATACATCCAGATCAGATAGCGATCATAAATAGTGCGTTTACACCGACCGCAGAGGAGGTCGCAAATGCGCGGCAAATCATTGCGTTACTTGACGAGCAACCAGGCGTTGGTGTTGTCTCGCTGAATGGGAAAATGCTCGATCGACCACATTTATTGCAAGCCCGCAAGGTCCTAAGCATGATAGATGATGTTGCTGAACAAAGCGGCACTAAAATCGACTGACTGAAATAAGAAATTACGGAAAACCTTGATGAGCAAAATATACGACGTACCTGCGGCAATAGCCGAACACGCATGGATTGACAGCGAATCCTACGATAAGACCTACCAGACTTCGATTGACGACAATGAAGGGTTTTGGCGCGATCAAGCACAGAGCGTTGACTGGATCAAGCAATTCAGCGAAGTCAAAGATGTATCGTTCGCAAAAGACAATCTACATATTCGCTGGTACGCGGATGGTTCGCTTAATGTTTGCTACAACTGTGTAGATCGACACTTAGCAACAAAACGTGATGTAACAGCGATAATTTGGGAGGGTGACGATCCTTCGCGCGACTTGAAGATAACCTACGGCGAATTGCACGCAAGAGTCTGTAAGTTTGCTAATTCACTAAAGTCGTTGGGCGCCAAAAAAGGTGATCGAATTACCCTGTATATGCCGATGATCCCCGAGGCAGCAATTGCAATGCTTGCGTGTGCTCGCATTGGCGCGGTCCATTCCGTTGTGTTCGGCGGTTTTTCACCGGAGGCCCTTGCAGGAAGGATTATCGATTGCAGTTCAAATATTGTAATTACGGCGGATGAGGGTGTGCGCGGCGCGAAAGCGATACCGCTTAAGGCTAACGTTGATGCCGCCGCCGCACATCCCGATGTGCAAACTCTGGAAAAAGTACTGGTTGTACGAAATACCGGCAACGACATTGCCTGGTTTCCGGAACGAGACTGTTGGCTGCACGAAGTTGAGGACCGGGTTGCAGCTGATTGCCCATGCGAGGAGATGAATGCGGAAGATCCTCTATTTATTCTTTACACGTCAGGATCGACAGGTAAGCCGAAAGGCGTTTTGCACACGACCGGTGGCTATCTCGTCTATGTTACGTCCACCTTCAAGTCGATCTTCGACTATCACAGCGACGATGTGTACTGGTGTACAGCGGACGTTGGCTGGGTGACGGGACATAGTTACATCGTATATGGACCGTTATCGAATGGCGCCATTACATTGATGTTCGAGGGACTGCCGAATTACCCTACTGCTTCTAGATTTTGGGAGGTCTGTGATAAGCACGAAGTTAATATTTGTTATACGGCACCGACCGCGATACGTGCGCTGATGCGCGAGGGTGATGAGCCGGTTACGCGTACCTCCCGCAAAAGCTTAAGACTACTGGGGTCGGTGGGCGAACCCATAAACCCGGAAGCTTGGGAGTGGTACTACAATGTCGTGGGCGAAGGGCGTTGCCCGATCGTCGATACCTGGTGGCAAACGGAAACCGGCGGTGTTTTGATTAGTCCTTTGCCTGGTGCGACCGCGTTGAAGCCGGGCTCCGCCAGCAAACCGCTGTACGGAATTCAACCTGCCGTCGTCGACACTGATGGAAATGTTCTTGAAGGCGCCGCAGAAGGTGTCCTCGTGATTACCGATAGCTGGCCTGGACAAATGCGTACCGTTTACGGCGACCACCAACGCTTTATTGATACTTACTTTACCGCGTTCGAGGGCTGCTATTTTACGGGCGACGGTGTGCGCCGAGACGAGGATGGGTATTATTGGATTACCGGACGGGTGGATGATGTGCTCAATATTTCCGGTCATCGTATGGGAACCGCCGAGGTTGAGAGCGCACTGGTATCGCATCCGAAGGTGGCAGAGGCGGCCGTGGTTGGCTATCCGCACGAAATCAAGGGTCAAGGGATTTATTGCTATGTGACGCTCATGGGTGGAGCAGAGCATTCCGAGGAATTGCTAACAGAGCTGAAACAATGGGTGCGCAAAGAAATCGGGCCGATAGCGACGCCGGATCTCATCCAATGGGCGCCCGGACTGCCAAAAACGCGCTCAGGAAAAATTATGCGGCGAATTCTGCGCAAAGTTGCGGAAAATGACTACGCCAATTTGGGAGATACGTCGACATTGGCCGACCCATCCGTAGTTGACGATTTAGTGGCGAACCGAAAGAACCGTTAGCGTCATTTGCACTTAACGACGACTACCAGTCGTTGTTATGATCAACCTGATCAGCTAATTCCTCGTCATTTTGAGCTGCAACGTTGGGTTCAGCTAGCTGCGTCGACGTACTGTCACCGCGGTCAAGGCGTTTGTACTCCGCTATTTGCCGCTCGTAGGCACGCACAAAATCTTCGCCAAAATGGTGCGGCAACTGGCCGGACCCCTGTTGAGTCATGATCGGATACAGGTCGCAATACAACTGCCAATACTTGAGCTGATTCATCGCACTGAACACGGGTTTTTTGTTAAGCGTGCGATCAAAGTTATCCTTTAACTCGTCTGGGTCAAATCGATCACTAAATTCCAAGAATGCTTGAGTCATACCTTGCAGGACCGCGTCATGATGAAATCTTAAGTCACGGCAAACTTCACGCACGCTGTCCAACGGTCCCAAATATTCGCCCTCTCGACCGACTAGTAGTTGCTTGATGGAGTCTTGTGTGTTCTCAGCCAACTTTAGCGGGTTATTGTGGCGTGGCAGGACCGTTGTCTGATCCAGTCGGAACATGCTCTTGACGCTCGATCTCGCCAACAATAAATCGCTTATACCTTCGACAAATTCCTTGAGCACGTGGCCAGCATTCGCCATCACCTCAAACGGGTCGGTCGACGGGTGCAATTCCGAACGTTGAATCCCTAGTCCGCCAAGGAATGCGTCCATCAGTTCCTCTACGCCAGGGCCACTTTCCGCTTCGCTAGCATCGAACGGATTACGTGCATTAGACACCTTCGCCTTGGCCGGTTTCGTACTCGAGTCTTTGGCTGAACCACCGAAAAGCGCAGCCTGAAATTCCTCGTCGCCGGTCAGGGCTTCTTCGTCGAGCAACTGAATTCCGGTTTTTAGCGGCTCTTCGGCTACCAACTGCTCAATGTGATCCGGTACGACGCTCATTGGTGCCGGTGGTGGCATTTCCAGGCCTTCGCCTTCATCGAGCGTTACCTGAAACTCGATGTCGCCCATGCGAAGCTTGTCGCCGTCAAATAGTCTTCGAGGATTTCCCTTGCCCAACGGCTCGTGCTCGTCGTTCACGTAAACACCGTTGGTGCTGACGTCGGCCAAATAGTACGCCCCGCTCTGAAAATCTACGGTCGCGTGCCTGCCTGATATGAATCGATCAGGATCAGGCAAGATCCAGTCATTCTCCAAAGATCGACCGATCGTTCCGCCGTCTTCGCGGAATAATCGAACGTCGTCATCACCGAGAATTTCCCTGTGATCGCTTACTATCTGTAATTGCAGTGACATACCTTAAGTCGCCCGTAGCCTTTCGATGATTCCAGTCGAATTTTCCAGTGCAAATTGTCGAATTTAGGGCGTTTTTCCGCTGCCGAGTAGTTCACATAAATCACCACTGTTGGATAACTTATCATTACGAGTTTCGTGATAGATTGACCATATAAGGATAAGATCAACACAAGTATTTATACGGTTCGACGCTCGAATTTTGGTTACACTAGCGACCGACTGCTCGGCGGACTCCTCTGTTCGAGCGACCCAACTGAAACTCTTGGAACGCAGCATGAGCGCAAAGAAATTATACAAAGTGGCCTTTATGAATCAGGGCCAAATTTACGAGATTTATGCTAGATCGGTTGGTCATGGCTCGCTTTTTGGTTTTGTGGAAGTCGAACAGTTAGTTTTCGGCGAGCGGACATCAGTCGTTGTAGATCCTTCGGAGGAAAAAATAAAATCAGAGTTCGAAGGCGTTAAACGCACCTATTTGCCGATGCACTCAATTTTACGAATCGACGAGGTCGATAAGGAGGGCACCAGCAAAATCTCCAAAATTGAGGGCAACGTGACGCAATTTCCTGTCCCGATGTACACCCCCAATTCGCCCTCAAAATAGACATGAGAGCGATTGCCAGGTGCGAATTGATCTTTAGTGAAGTGCAAAAATTGCGCTTCCACCTGAATTAAATTAAAAATAGATGGCGTTCATCTTACGGACTATTGCAGCACGGACAATTAATACTGGGGCCTCAAGGTGCGAATTGACCATTAGTTGAGTGAAGAATTTGCGCTTTCATCAGAGTCAAAACTTATACAAATGTTATTCATCGTACGGTCTAGTGCAGTTCGGATAATTGCCTCAAAAATTTTCGTGATTGTGCAAAACTCGCCGGTTATCAGCGGCGACCCGTTTGCTGTTGTTACACGGTACCAACGCGCCGCAGCATTTTTTTCACGGTCACGCAATCGACTATAGAGGGCCTACGTTTTTGTCGTCGCTTATGACAAATTTGCCGCATTCTCCCATGCGTAAGACCGTTCGCCTGCCAGGACAGCCTGCATTGTCGGAATTTAGACTGGCACAGCTCGTCAATATTCTGCGGGCTATCGATGCAAGAGTATGCGGACTTTCAGCACGTTTCGAATACTTTATAGAATCAACTAGTACGCTCTCGATTACGGATCGATCAAAGATTCTCGAACTGCTGGTTGGCGAGATTTCTGCCACGGACACCGATCACGAATGGGCGGCGGTCTCCGCGGTACCGAGATTCGGCACCATTTCTCCATGGTCGAGCAAAGCCACGGATATTTTTCATGCGTGCGGCCTGCAAGACGTACTCAAAGTTGAACGTGGCATTACCTATGCCATCGGTGGTGTCCCGCAAAGCGATACGCGCCGATTATCGAAGTTGGGTGCAAAACTTCATGACAGAATGACGGAAACACTAATTCTTGGTGCGGCGCAGCTCGAAATCTCATCGGCCGAGGGGGAAACTTTCCAATCGGTGCCGCTGCTGAAGAATGGAATTACTGCTCTGACAAAAATCAACGAAGAACTCGGTCTGGCGCTGTCGAACGACGAATTGCGCTATCTGCACAAAAACTATTTATTATTGGCGCGCGATCCAACGGATGTCGAGCTCATGATGTTCGCCCAGGCAAATTCCGAACATTGCAGACACAAAATTTTTAACGCGGATTGGGTGATTGACGGCAACATGGAAAGCGAAAAGCTGTTCCCGATGATCAAAATTACAACGGCCGCTTCGCCGGAAGGGGTAATTTCGGCCTACTCGGACAATGCTGCTGTCATCGAAGGGTGGTCGGGTCATCGTTTGATGGCCACCAGCGATGATCGGAAATTCGCCTGTTCTGAAGAAATGATTCACATTTTGATGAAGGTGGAGACACACAATCACCCAACGGCAATTTCGCCCTTTGCCGGTGCAGCGACCGGTTCTGGCGGCGAGATTCGCGACGAGGGCGCGACTGGATTGGGTGGCAAGCCTAAGGCGGGGCTAACGGGTTTTAGTGTTTCGCACCTGCGTATTCCAGGTCTCAAGCAACCCTGGGAGTCGTCGTTTCCGCATCCAGATCGCGTCGCCACGCCACTGCAAATCATGTTGGATGGGCCTGTTGGCGGTGCGGCGTTTAACAATGAGTTTGGGCGGCCAAACCTGCTTGGCTATTTTCGAAGCTACGAATATGCGCCTGATCGCGGGCCAAACAATCTAATACGCGGTTATCACAAGCCAATTATGATTGCCGGCGGGATGGGTAATATCCGTGCGCAACACGCGCTGAAAATTGATGTAGCAGCCGGCGATAAAATTGTAGTGTTGGGTGGGCCTGCGATGTTGATCGGTCTCGGCGGTGGCGCTGCATCCAGTCTGAGTAGCGGTAGCAGTACTGAAGATCTCGATTTCGCATCAGTGCAACGGGGAAATCCGGAAATTGAACGCCGTGCACAAGAAGTCATTGATCGTTGCTGTGCGATGGGTGACGCCAGCCCAATATTGCTAATTCACGATGTTGGCGCGGGTGGATTGTCTAATGCGGTACCTGAAGCAGTCGATCACAGCAAACTTGGCGCCCAAATCGAACTTCGCGATATTCCGAATGCCGAAAGCACAATGTCGCCGATGGGAATTTGGTGTAACGAAGCGCAGGAGCGCTATGTGCTAATTATTTCGGCGGATCGAACGGAAGAATTTGCGGCTATTTGTGCGCGCGAGCGCTGTCCGCAGGCGGTAATTGGTACGTTGACTGAAACGCAGCGGCTGGTTGTTCATGACCGAGATTTCTCCAATATCGTTGTCGACATGCCAATGGATATGCTACTTGGTAAAACGCCGCAACTGACTCGGGACGTCAAGCGGGTTAGCGTAGCCGAATCCTCGCTAGACCTTGACGATATCGAGTTAGAAGAGGCTGCACTGCGCGTACTGCAACTGCCGGCAGTTGCTGACAAGTCGTTTCTTATTCACATTGGCGACCGGACTGTCGGCGGGTTAACGGTACGGGACCAACTCATTGGGCCGTGGCAAGTACCGGTTAGCGATGTCGCAATAACCGCGAGCGGATTTTCCAATACGACGGGCGAGGCAATGGCAATGGGCGAGCGAACGCCTTTGGCGACCCTCAATGCGCCCGCATCGGGTCGCATGGCAGTAGGCGAGGCCATCACGAATATGGCGGCCGCGCCGGTCAACGACCTCAAACAAATTCGTTTGTCTGCCAATTGGATGGCTGCTGCGGGCCATCCTGGCGAAGATGCGAATCTGTTCGACACGGTGAGAGCGGTCGGTGCCGAATTGTGCCGGTCGTTGGGAATTGCGATTCCAGTTGGTAAAGATTCGATGTCGCTAAAAACGACCTGGACAGAGGACGACAGTGAGTACCAAGTCGTTGCACCGCTTTCGTTAATTGTTTCGGCATTCGCACCGGTGAGCGACGTAAGAAAGCATCTGACGCCGCAACTTGTTTCTGCGACGGGTGTTGGACACCTATTGCTACTCGATCTTTCAGACGGCGCGAATAGGCTCGGTGCATCTGTTTTGGCGCAGGTTTTCTCGCGGTCCGGCGGGCCCACGCCGGACTTAGACAATCCCAACCTCTTGAAAAACTTTTTTGCGGCGATTCAAAAATTGAGCGCCGAAGGTTTCGTTTCTGCTTACCACGACCGCTCGGATGGTGGCCTGTTTGCAACGATCGCCGAAATGATGTTCGCCGGACATTGTGGCGCGCGTTTGCGGCTTGCCGGATCGGAAAAAGATGTATTGGCGCAGTTATTTAATGAAGAGCTCGGTGCAGTGCTGCAAATTCAGCAAGAGAACCTTGTTAGTGCGCAGCGAATTTTGGAACATTGCGAAGTCGCGTGGATTGACATAGGTGAGGTCGATGCTGCGGAACAACTGAGCATTTGCAATGATGACGAAGTCATATTGCGGCTTGATCGAATCGATATGCAACGTGCGTGGTCGGAGACCAGTTGGAAATTGCAATCGCTGCGCGATAACCCGGCTACAGCCAAGCAACAATTTGATGCAATATTGGATGCTGACGACCCTGGGATTCAGGTCAAGCTAACGTTCGACACTAATGAAGTCGCTAGCCCGGCTATCGGCGCTACCAAGCCGAAGATTGCTGTTCTCAGAGAACAGGGGGTTAACAGTCAATACGAAATGGCTGCGGCATTCATGCGGGCGGGTTTTGACACTTACGACGTGCACATGAGCGACCTTGTTGAGAAGCGAGAATCTCTCGCCGATTATCAAGGTCTAGTTGCTTGCGGCGGTTTTTCGTTTGGAGATGTACTTGGCGCTGGAGGGGGTTGGGCGAAATCTATTCTATACAACGCAGCATTGAGCGATGAATTTGCCAAATTTTTTGAGCGCAGCGATAGCTTTGCACTGGGTGTGTGTAACGGTTGCCAGATGATGTCGCACCTACGTTCGCTAATTCCCGGGGCCGAACATTGGCCGGCGTTCTTGCGTAACGAATCGGAGCAATTCGAAGCGCGTTTTGGTTTGGTCAAAGTGGCCCGGAGCCCGTCGATTTTGCTTCGCGGTATGGAGGGTTCCTGGATTCCAATCGCGACATCGCATGGCGAGGGTCGTGCAGTATTTCGTAATCTTGCGGATCAGAATTCTGCGGCAGTCGCGCTTCGCTATGTTGATAACTACGGCGCCGTTGCAAATACCTATCCAGCAAATCCAAATGGTTCTGGCGATGGCATCTGCGGTCTGACGACCGACGATGGGAGCGTTACGATAATGATGCCGCACCCAGAACGAGTCGCGCTAACCATGCAAAATTCCTGGCATCCAGAAGACTGGGGCGAGGAGGGCCCGTGGATGCGCATGTTTCACAACGCGCGAATGGAATTACTCTAATTGCGGTAGTGCCGCTCAGTATAGATTTATGCGGAAGGACGGAGACTCCCATTGCCGTCCTGCACGAATAGGCGCCGAACTTTGATTGCGCGCGTAAGTTTTCCACGCCGGACGAAGGACTGGTAAAACATATCCTTGAGAACCTCTAATAGAACGCCGGCTTGGGCACGGTTCAGAATTGCTAATGATTCGTCTTCGCCAGTGTCGAACAGCACTCTCTTAATGGGTTCAAAACTATCGTCGTCGATCTCAGCAATACCCTGGGCCACCATGACATCGTCAAATGCGCGCAATTTGCCTCCCTCGCCCATGGCAGAAAACGCACTTTTCGCACAGCGACGACACATTGATGCGAAAGCATTGAAACTGTTGTTGGAATAGCAGGACAACGCCTCACGAAACAAAACTTCCGTCGGCTTTGGCAGATAGGAAAACGGAAAACGTTCTTTCGGGCGTTCTAATTCGATAAAATTTTGATACAGCTCGATGGCATTCTCCGTGTATTGCTTTACGGCGAAACGTAAAAATATAGGGGCGTTGCAGGCATCGCATTGGTAAACCAATCCGATGTGCTTCGGTTTACTTTTCAGCAGGGTAGAGGCGTCTGGGATTGATTGCGGAGAAAGATGTGCGTAAACGCCGCAATACGGACATTCAAGGCCGAATTGTTCGTCCGTTGCCTGGCATAGCCCCTGATGTCGATCTAACGTAATTGGCATATTTTTGTTGGTCTCACACTGCATTGTTATGAGTATTCGCAGTGCCGCTACAGTATATAGCTTGCGGGCTACGTACTAAGATTGGTTGAACATAATGAAGCAACGTAGTGCACGAGATTATCGGCGCAAGCGACATTGAAGTGACGTCGCGTGTGGCCTAATTGGCGTCCCAAGCTCCGACAGCTTGTTTGGCTGCCATGTTGCTCGGTCGCGCGATGAGCGCGTCCCTGCTAAGGCTGACATCAAATTTCGCGCCATCCGCCATCGGCACATACGTCGCAGTACCGTAGTACGCATCGACGCCCGGTAGCAAGAACGGATATCGGCGCGCAATTTCCCAAACGTCAACAGTGTTGGTGTCCGCCAATCCATATACCGTTCGAACCGCGGTTTTTTCGCGGTCAATGTCCGCATAGCGGCCGCTCAATCGCTCGAGTTTGTAAATCGGTTCTAGTCCCAAAATTGTTGCTGGCGGCTTCCAACTCACAACTCGGGCATCTAACTGCCATTCGTTGCCGCTGATCGTGAAAAAACGATCACGTTCGCCATCGATCATCAGCCTGGCTTCGAAACGCTCCGTGCCGACTTGTTGAAATTCGACTCGTGATACGACTTGCTCTGCGGTCAAGCGGCTGTACGTGAGATAGTTGAACAGCAAAAGGCCGGCCAACAGCGTTATGCCAAGCGACGAAATTCCGCCAAAGCTGGAGCCGCATGCACGTAGCAATTTACCGCGCCGAGTGCAGCGAATGCTGCGACCGAAAAAAAACAGCGTAAGTATTGCAGATATTATTCCTGCAGCGATAAGTATTTGCATATCTGGGCTGCCTTTAGTGTTTTTCTGGCCTCAAGCATCGATGCGTTTGTACTTAATTCGGTGCGGCTGTGCGGCATCATTGCCAAGTCTGCGTTTTCGATCTTCTTCGTAGTCGGCATAGTTTCCAGAGAACCACGTTGCCTGGCTATCGCCTTCAAACGCAAGAATGTGCGTCGCAATTCTATCGAGGAACCACCGATCATGGGAGATCACAATCACAGATCCTGGAAATTCGAGGAGCGCTTCTTCAAGGGCGCGCAGTGTCTCAACGTCAAGATCATTGGTCGGTTCATCGAGGAGCAACACGTTGCCGCCGGACCGAAGCATTTTTGCCAGATGAACACGATTCCGTTCGCCGCCCGATAAAAGGCCTATTTTCTTTTGCTGTTCGCTACCGCGGAAATTAAAACGACCAACGTATGCACGCGATGGTGTTTCAAATTTCCCTACTTGAATTAGATCTTGGCCGCCGGAAATCTCTTCCCAAATAGTCTTGCTGTCGGCAAGACTGTCACGCGATTGATCAACACTGGCGATTTCAACACTTTCACCTAGGCGGATTTTTCCGGCATCTGGTTTTTCGCTTCCTGTGATCATCCTAAATAAGGTGGTCTTACCCGCACCGTTGGGGCCGATGATGCCCACGATGCCGCCGGCGGGCAATGTGAAGCTCAAACCGTCGAGTAGCACTTTTTCACCGAACGCCTTCTTGATATCAGTTGCTTCTATGACGAGGTCACCGAGGCGTGGTCCGGGCGGAATGTATATCTCATTTGTTTCGTTGCGCTTTTGGTAACTCGGCGAGGAGATTTCCTCGAATTGTCGGAGGCGCGCCTTCGATTTCGCTTGTCTGCCTTTCGGGTTTGCTCGGACCCATTCGAGCTCTGATTGCATCGCCTTGCGCCGCGCTTTTTCCGAAGACTCCTCTTGCGCGAGACGTTGTTCTTTCTGCGACAACCACGACGAATAATTACCCTCCCAAGGAATGCCATGGCCGCGATCGAGCTCGAGAATCCATCCGGCTACATTGTCCAGAAAGTATCGATCATGCGTTACCGCGATTACGGTGCCGGGATATTCCTCAAGAAATCTCTCCAACCAAGCGACGGATTCAGCATCAAGATGGTTGGTTGGTTCGTCCAGCAGTAGCATGTCTGGTTCGCTCAGCAAGAGCCGACAGAGCGCGACTCGGCGCTTTTCACCACCCGATAGTTTGTTTACATCGGCATCCCATGGGGGCAAGCGCAGTGCGTCAGCCGCAACATCGAGCTTGCGATTCAATTCCCAGCCACTCGCCGAGTCGATCGCGTCTTGTAATTTGCCTTGTTCTTCAAGCAGCGCGTTCATTTCCTCGTCGTCCATTGGCTCGGCAAAGCGATCGCTGATTTCGTTGAAGCGATCCAACAAAGCCTTGGTTTCCGCAACGCCTTCTTCAACATTGCCACGTACGTCTTTCGAAACGTTCAATTCGGGTTCCTGTGGCAGGTAGCCGATATTAATTCCCGGCTGCGGTCGCGCTTCACCTTCGAACTCGTTATCAAGTCCGGCCATTATTCGCAGCAGCGACGATTTGCCCGAACCATTCAATCCAAGAACGCCGATTTTTGCGCCAGGAAAAAAACTGAGTGAGATATCTCTTATGATGAATCGCTTCGGTGGAACCATTTTGGCCACGCGATTCATGGTGTAGATATATTGCGCCATAACTATGCGAATTCTTTGCGGTGTTGAAAGGATGGGCGCATTATCCGGTAAGCGGCGAGAAATAGAAAACGCCAGTGGTAGTCCACTCACGGAATTCGATCATGAGCAATCCGGTTTTTGTGTATAGAGGTGACGCGATTGCGCATTACGGCTTTGGCGAAGGCCACCCGTTTGGTCCCGATAGACACGATGTGTTCTATGCGGAATTGGATCGAGCAGGCCTGAACGGTCTTGTCGAATATCAGGGAACACGACGCGCAACAGTCGATGAGTTGGCTTTGTTTCACACGCCTGACTACATCGATCAAGTTTCGAAGTTGTCTCACGAGGGGAGTGGCTTTCTGGATGGCGGTGATACACCGGCGTTCCCAGGCGTGTTTGAAGTGACCTCTGACGTAGTTGGAACGACTTTGGCGGCCGTGGATGCGGTAATGAGCGGCAAGACAAACCGTGCATTCATTCCGATTGCAGGATTGCACCACGCGGCGCGCGATGCAGCAGCAGGTTTTTGCGTTTTCAACGACTGCGGCGTTGCAGTGGAATATTTGCGCAAAAATTACGGCATACAAAGAATCGCGTATGTGGACATCGACGCGCATCATGGCGACGGCGTCTTTTACGGCTTCGAAAACGATCCCAACTTGATCTTTGCGGACGTTCACGAAGATGGGCGCTACTTGTATCCCGGTACTGGCGCAGAAGACGAAACAGGGCGTGGCAAGGCGAAAGGTACCAAGCTGAACATTCCGATGCAGCCCGGTGCCGGGGATGACGAATTTGACGTTGCATGGGAGCGGGTCGAAGCCTATTTAGTGGCAGCGAGGCCGGAGTTCATCATTTTTCAATGTGGTGCGGACAGTCTTGCCGGCGATCCCATTACGCACCTCAGCTACTCCGAAGAAGCACATGCGAAGGCCGCATCCAGGCTATGCAAAATAGCCGACGAGTTTTGCAATGGGCGTGTGGTAGCCACAGGTGGCGGCGGTTACAATCGCGATAATTTGGCGCGGGCGTGGACGCGCGTTGTAGAGTCCTTCGCAGCCGCAGCTACGACCGACTAGTCTGCGATCCGTCAGCTCCATCGAGCCGCGTGGCCCGTAGACCGCCTCAATTGCGGCGCGCTGGCAAATTATTCTGTGTCATCATGCGTGCTTCTATACAATCGCCATTTTTAGCCCGCCGGGAGACCGCAAGAATGTTTGTCAATTCGTCATCATTGGACGTGTTCGATCCAGAGTTACAGGCCGCAATCGATAGTGAAGCTCGTCGTCAGGAAGAGCATATTGAGCTAATCGCGTCCGAAAACTATGCAAGCCCCCGTGTAATGGAGGCACAGGGCTCAGTGTTGACGAACAAGTACGCCGAGGGCTATCCAGGGAAGCGCTATTATGGCGGATGCGAACACGTCGATATAGCTGAGCAATTGGCAATCGACAGAGCCAAGCAGCTGTTTGCGGCCGACTACGTTAATGTTCAACCACACTCCGGGTCGCAAGCGAATGCGGCTGCCTGTTTTGCATTGTTGCAACCGGGCGACACAATTGTGGGTATGAGTTTGACCGATGGCGGTCACCTCACGCACGGTTCACCGGTAAATTTTTCCGGCAAGTTATTTAATGCACTTCAATATGGCGTGGTAGCCGAAACGGGGTTGGTGGACTACGACGAGGTGCAGGCACTATGTGACGAGCACCAACCAAAAATGCTGATCGCCGGTTTCTCTGCGCACTCACGCGTGCTCGATTGGCAGCGGTTTCGCGATATTGCGGATAGCTGTGGGGCTTATCTTATGGTCGATATGGCACACGTCGCCGGTCTGGTAGCGGCTGGTCACTACCCGAGTCCATTGCCATTTGCAGATGTTGTCACGACAACCACACACAAAACGCTACGGGGTCCGCGGGGCGGTATGATCCTTGCGCGCACGAACGACGAATTAGCGAAAAAGTTTAATTCCTTGGTGTTTCCGGGAACCCAAGGTGGGCCTCTAATGCATGTGATTGCCGCAAAGGCTGTAGCTTTCTTGGAGGCGTTGGCACCGGAATTTAGGGACTATCAAAAGAAGGTCGTCGACAACGCGCGCGCGATGGCTGAAGTATTTGCCAGCCGGGAGTATAAGATTGTTTCCGGCGGCACCGACAATCACCTGGTATTGCTAAGTCTCATTGATAAGGATATTACGGGCAAAGACGCAGATGCGGCGCTCGGCGACGCGAATATTACTGTCAACAAGAATACGGTGCCGAATGATCCGCGATCGCCGTTTGTGACCAGCGGGTTGCGACTCGGAACGCCGGCAATAACGACCCGAGGATTTGGTGACGACGAAACACGTGAGCTGACAAACTGGATATGTGACATTCTGGACGATCTTGACAACAAAAATGTTCGCGACCGCGTACGCGCGCAAGTTGTCGAATTGTGCAGCCGATTTCCGGTCTATGGCTGATTCACGGCAGCGGGTCAGAGCGCTACAATGTCTGGACTAGAGTCCTGGTAGGCAAATATGCATTGCCCTTTTTGCAGTCATGAAGAAACCAAAGTCATTGATTCGCGGCTTGCCGGCGAAGGCCGTCAAATTCGTAGGCGGCGCCAATGTCTAGATTGCAATGAACGCTTCACAACATTCGAAAGCGCAGAGTTGGTGATGCCGAGATTGGTCAAAAGTGACAATACCAGGCAACCGTTCGACGAATCCAAATTACGTAGTTCGATGGTACGCGCGCTTGAAAAACGGCCGGTGCCGTCGGATGCGTTTGAACAAGCGGTGGGGCGCTTGTTGCATAAACTGAGGACCATGGGTGAAAGAGAACTGCCATCGCGGTTGATCGGTGAATTTGTCATGGAGGAATTGCGCGGACTCGACGAAGTCGCGTATGTCCGTTTTGCTTCTGTCTATAGAAGCTTCCAAGACGTTACGGAATTTCAGGATGAGATTAAACGCTTGCAGGATATATCGCAGGCGGCTGCGAGCCGCGAACAGATGTCGCTGTTACCTGAAATCGTTGATAAAAAGAGTTAACGCCTATTTCGTAAGTCGGTAGCGCGAGAGTATTTACCAGCACCGCTAAATCAAAAGGACACCAGATTGCGGCGAGTAACGGTAACAGGGCCACAACGGGTGCATCGTGACTACGGACTTGCTTGGCAAGAGCTGCAAATAACCGCTCACGGTATAGCCGCCTGCTCAGTTAGACTGTCAATTGACTTGCTACCGACATCTATAAAATTCCCTAGAGAACGAGGTTATGCCTAGCACAAGTATTCACCCAGATTCCGGCGACATATTCGCAAGCGACATAAATGACATCGTTGAAGATTTTCGCGACGGCAAGATGGTGATTATGGTCGACGATGAAGACCGCGAGAACGAAGGCGACTTGATGATGGCTGCCGAAAAAGTGCGGCCCGCGGATATTAACTACATGGCGCGCTACGGACGTGGCTTGATCTGTTTGACAATGACACGTGAACGATGTGCGCAGCTAAGATTGCCCCTCATGGTCGACGATACAGACCAGCGGCAAGCGACAAACTTCACGCTAACTATCGAGGCTGCGAGAGGCGTCACCACCGGTATTTCGGCACACGATCGAGCGCGCACCGTCCAAGTGGCGGTGGCGGCAGGTGCGCGGCCAGACGATCTAATTCAGCCCGGCCACATTTTTCCGATCATGGCGCAACCGGGCGGAGTGTTGACGCGCGCGGGTCATACTGAAGCAGGCTGCGATCTTGCGCGTCTAGCCGGTTTTGAGCCGGCGGCCACTATCGTCGAGGTACTGAATGAAGATGGCAGCATGGCACGGCGACCGGATCTCGAGAAGTTTGCAAAAGAACATGGAATTCGCATCGGCACGATTGCTGATCTGATTGCATACCGAATGCAAAACGAACGATCCGTTGATCGTATATCGACGAGATCCGTGCAGACCCGGCATGGTGAATTTACGATGTATTGTTACGACGACAGCGTTAGCCAATCCGTGCACATCGCATTAGTCAAAGGTGAGCTGAACGACGATGAAGACCCTTTGGTGAGAGTGCATATTCAGGACACGCTAGGCGATGTCCTGGGTGTTCAGGATGCAAATTTGGGCTGGCCGGTTGATACGGCGATTGAACGTATATCTGCAGAACAATCGGGTGTCGTTGTCGTGCTCAGAGAGCAGGAATCGTCGCGAGATTTGATGGAATCTATCGAATTACTTGGCCGAAATCGCGATGACCTACAAGAGCGGCGATCTGCTGACGCCGTACTCAGAACATATGGCATCGGTGCGCAGATTTTGAGCGACCTTGGTATTCGGCGAATGCGAGTTTTGTCCGCACCAAAACAACTGCATGCGATTTCTGGTTTTGATCTGGAAATTTCGGAATATGTCGATAGCTAGAGATGCACTGGCTGCCGCGACCAATCTAGGCCCTCATATTTTCGAGACGGAGTTGTCCAAATGAGTAAAGCTGCCGCAAAAGGCGCCCGAATTCGCGCGCGTGAGTTGTTAGTGCAGGCACTATACCAGGTCCAGATTACCGGGCATGAAACGGCCGAACTGGTTGCCCAATTCAAGAGTCGCGGCGAATACGAAAGCGTTGATCAAGAATATTTTGATGGCGCGTTGCAGGCAATTCTCGCGGACGTCGCGCAGATAGAGCAGAAGCTTGACCAGATAGCGGACCGTCCGATTGGGCACCTCGATCCTGTCGAAAAGGCGGTGTTGTTACTTGGGTATCATGAGTTGCAGTCGTTGCCTGAAATTCCGTATCGGGTTGTGATCAATGAGGCGGTTAATTTGGCGCGTCGATTTGGTGCCGAGGAAGGGCATAAATATATCAATGCGCTCCTTGATCGCGCCAGCGAGACTTTGCGGGTCGCCGAGAGAAAATAGCGGAATGCAACCCTGTGCACGAATTTGAGTTGATCCGAAAATTCTTCAGCCGTCCAAGCGATGACAGCAGTATCTCCGTGGGCGTCGGCGATGATGGTGCGGTGGTGGTGCCCGCAGACGGACGTGAGCTTGTCGTCGTCATGGATACGCTGGTTGCAGCGGTACATTTCCCCACAGGATTGGCGCCAGCTGATCTTGGCTATCGAAGCGTCGCGGTTAATTTGTCCGATATTGCCGCCATGTCCGCAACACCCCGATGGATGACGTTGGCTTTGACGCTGACCAATGCTGACGAAGAATGGGTCGGTGGTTTTGCGAACGGCTTATACGATGCCGCAGAAAAATACGGACTTAGGTTGATCGGTGGCGATACAACAAGTGGGCCAACAACGACAGTCACAGTCCAGATAATCGGCGATATAGTTGCCGGCACTGCCACGACACGCGCCGGCGCATCGGCGGGTGATTTGATATTCGTTAGCGGCACAATCGGAGATGCGGTGGCCGGGCTTGCGCTGCTGCAAGCAGACGCTGGCAAGCCGTATCCGCTGATGAGTGGCCAGCAGGAATATCTGCGCAGGCGGTTTTGCCGACCGGATGCAAGAGTTGGGCTGGGCATGCGCTTGGCGGGCATAGCTACCGCTGCGATTGATGTTTCGGACGGGTTATTCGCAGATTTGCATAAATTGCTTCAGGCTAGCCGTGTCGGTGGCGTCATTGAGGTTATGCAGCTACCGTTGTCTGAGGAATTGCTGGCGGTAATGACCTACGATGAGGCGATTGAATCGGCGCTTGCTGGCGGCGACGATTATGAACTCTGTTTCACGGCTGCCGCAGCAGATCACGACGTGGTACAGCGAATAGCGAGCGAATGCCGCGTTGCCGTGTCATGTGTAGGAACCGTTGCTGAAGGCAACGCTTTGAAATGCACGCGAAACGGCAAAGAATTTGATTATCGACATACGGGGTATCTGCACTTCGCAGTCTAGTTGACGTGTCTAAAATTACGGCGAAGCAAACCATTCGAGATCCAGTAATGTTCCTCGCATTTGGATTTGGCAGTGGTTTGGCTCCGGTCGCACCGGGCACCTTTGGGACCCTCCCGGCATTGGTGATCAGTTGGCTCACGCTGCCGTTGGTCCTCGAGTGGCGCCTTGCCATCGGTCTGCTGTTGGTCGCCGTTGGATTCCCAATATGCGGCATTGCAGCAAAACGGAGCGGCGTTCACGACCACCCGGGCATCGTTTGGGACGAAATAGCAGCCATGTATCTCGTGTTGCTCGTTGCACCCCCAACAATTTGGGCGTGGGCCTTGGCGTTTGGGCTTTTCAGGCTTTTCGATATTTGGAAACCGTGGCCGATTCGGGACCTGGATCACAGACTGGGCGGAGGCGCGGGAATTATGCTGGATGACCTCGTAGCCGCTCTGTATGCCGCATTATTGCTAGGTTTTTACAGGTGGTTCATGGTCTAAACGGATTTTAAAAATGGCTAGTAACGTCAGTGAGTTGCAGAGTGCAGCCGACGTCCCAGCAAAAATTGGTAAGTATGTAATTATCAACAAAGTGGGCAAGGGCAGTACCGGCAACGTGTACCTTTCTCACGACCCATACTACCGTCGCGATGTGGCCATCAAGGTCTACAATATCGAAGAAGACTCTGACGCCGACCGAGCGCGAGTCTCGCGCAAAATGTTTTTTAACGAAGCGCATATGGTCGGCATGCTGCAACATCCGAATATCATGCCGATTTACGACGCTGGCGAGGAAAACGGCAAATACTATGTCGTCACTGAGCATGTTCAAGGTGCCCGAACCTTAGGTGCCTACTGCAGGCCAGACAATTTGCTTCGCGTCGACGATGTCGTAGAGATAATTTACAAGTGTGCAAAGGCATTGCACTACGCTCACGGTCGCGGCGTGATCCACCGCGATATTAAGCCGAGCAACGTCATGCTCACCGTCGACAACGATGTGCGTATTATCGACTTCGGTATTGCGATAGTGAACGACTCGGAAGTGTCTCGTATCGAAGGTATTGCCGGCAGCCCAAGCTATATG
Source organism: Woeseia sp. (assembly GCA_021773015.1). Lineage (GTDB taxonomy): Bacteria > Pseudomonadota > Gammaproteobacteria > Steroidobacterales > Woeseiaceae > OFTM247. The sequence continues at coordinate 41,583 of JAJFKW010000004.1, read as the reverse complement.
TCGCCTGAGCAAGTGCAGTCTGAAGACTTGACGCCGCGCTCGGATTTGTACTCACTCGGCGCAGTCTTGTACGAATTGCTAACGGGTTTTCGACCATTCCGCGCAGATAATCTTTCTAAATTGCTGCACCAGATTGTGTACGCGACGCCACCACCCATTCTTACCTATCGTAGCGATTTGCCAGAAGAACTTGAAGAAGTTGTTGCAATGGCTATGCAGAAGGACCCGGCCAAACGTTGCCCAAGTGGCACCTCCATGGCGGCAGATCTCACGCGTGTCTATCAAGATCTGCGAACAAAATACGACAGTCTGGACAATCAGGAGCACTTCGATCTGCTACGCAATTTAACTTTCTTCCACGAATTTTCGCATGCGGAAATTTGGGAAGTTTTGCGTGCGAGCGATTGGCACGAATACAAGGATGCTGAAGATATCGTTCGCGAGGGCGAGATGGACGATCGTTTCTATATTATCGTTTCGGGAAAAGCAGCGGTTGAAGCCAACGGGAATGCGTTGGGCGTGTTGGAAAATGGCGACTGTTTCGGGGAAACCAGTTACGTCCGAGGCGCGAAACGAACGGCGTCGATCAAGGCCCAGGGGCCGGTTACAATTCTGCGCGTCAGTTCTACTCTGATGGAGCAGGTCTCGTCAGCGTGTCAGCTTCGCTTCAACAAGGTCTTCCTTCGTTCGTTAATTACGCGCCTGCAGGGCGACGGTAGCGCACAAACTTAGCATTGTGAATTACGTATTGAGCTAGAAGTGGCAGCTAGGACTTGACCGCACTAACAGCGTCAGACGAGCTTGCGATTGAGCCAGTCGCTTCCCGGCCGTCGTCCGTTTTACATCGATACGGTATACGACTCGTCTTGTCTACGAACCGTTTTTGAGTTTGTAGAGTGTATGTGCTGCGAACACTCCAACCAAAGCACCTAGTCCGACGTTCAAAAAATCACCTTCCCGGAATCCCATTACAACGAGAAACAGTCCGAGAATTACGATCGCGATTTGCAAAAACATAGAGTAATTCCTCGCTTTACCCGATTGTCAGCTTCGAGTCAGAAGGCGATATTTCAATTTCCAAAATCATCGCATTTGAAATCCTGCTTGTGCCTGTTTGGCGGTCTTTGGTCCTGAGTCCAGCCGACACTGTTTGGTTGATCAGATACCGACTAATTCAGCTTTGTGATTGTTGTCATATTAGCGCTTCTAAGGCTCGTCAAAATTTTGCAGACTCTCCTCGCCGCCTGCACTTTTCAGCAAGATTTCAACTTTTTGTTCGGCGTCTTTTAGTGCTGATTGACAACTTCTTGTCAATTTTATGCCCTCTTCGAACTTTTTCATTGCCTTTTCCAGCGGCAGATCGCCGTTTTCCAATTCCTCAACCAGTGACTCCAGGTCGGCGAGAGATTTTTCCAGGTTGACCGGTTTTTTGTCTGGCATTGGATTTTCGCTCCGATAAATAGGGCTCGCACTCGCAAATGCCCCCTGATTAAACGCACAATGCGCGTGTGGGGGCAGAGTATCACTCCGCGCCTGATCTCTTGGCAAGTCGTTCAATTTTGATCGCGAATTCGGCAGCGGGCAAATGTGCAGACCCATTCTTTTGGCACTGCTGTTCTGCTACCATTAGACTCAGTCTAAACCAGCAACCTGCATACTAGAGAGGAAAAGACATGTCACTGAAAGGCAGCAAGACCGAGGGAAATCTGAAAGACGCGTTCGCCGGCGAATCACAGGCAAACCGACGCTATCTATATTTCGCTGCGAAGGCGGATGTTGAAGGCTATAACGACGTTGCTGCCGTATTTCGCTCGACAGCGGAAGGTGAGACAGGTCATGCGCACGGTCATCTTGAGTATCTGGAAGAGGTTGGTGACCCTGCGACCGGACTACCGATCGGGCCAACGTCGGCCAATCTAGCCGCCGCAATTGCCGGTGAGACACACGAATACACCGATATGTATCCGGGTATGGCGAAAGAAGCGCGCGACGAAGACTTTGAGGAAATTGCCGATTGGTTCGAAACGCTCGCAAAGGCTGAGCGCTCACACGCGAATCGTTTCCAGAAAGCACTTGATACACTGGATGACTAGTATTTGGGCACAGAAAAGAGCCGGGCTTTTGCCCGGCTCTTTTTGTTCCAATATTTATAACACCGCACCATGAGTGAAGCCGATAATAATCGGGAGGGTAGCCTCGATGCCCCGACCCGGCACGCCATAGACTGGCAATCTGCGGAGTACTATGACGCAGGGGCGCTTGACACGGAATTGGAGCGGGTCTTTGACATCTGTCATGGATGTCGAAGGTGTTTCAATCTATGCAACGCATTTCCGACGCTATTCGATGCTGTAGACGGATCGGAAAGTATGGAGCTCGATACGGTACCGAAGACGGTCTATTGGGACGTCGTCGACCATTGTTACCTATGTGATATGTGCTACATGAGCAAATGTCCGTATGTGCCTCCTCACGAATGGAACGTAGACTTTCCACACCTGATGTTGCGGGCAAAGGCGGCAAAATTCAAAGAAAACGGTGCGAGCAAACGTGATCGTTTGCTGAGCTCAACCGATACGGTCGGCCGATTAGCCGGAATTCCGGTGGTCGTCAAAGCCGTCAATGCGACGAACCGAAGTGTCGCTGGCCGAAAATTACTGGAGCGTACAATAGGCGTGCATCGCGACGCGCCAGTTCCCGCTTACCACTCGAAGTCCGCACGCAAGCGGCTACGTCGATTGACCAACGCGAATGGTGCGGACGCTAAAGCGACAGCGAATACGACTGGCAAGGTGGTTTTGTTTACTACTTGCTATGGCAACCGGAACTTACCATCACTAGCGGAAGATCTGGTCTCTGTTTTCGAGCACAACGGTATTGCCGTCGCGCTGGCTGCCAAGGAGGCGTGCTGTGGTATGCCGAAACTGGAATTGGGCGACCTAGAATCCGTCAAAAAGGCTAAGGACAAAAATATCCCGGAGCTTGTGGATTGGGTAAATCGAGGTTGGGATATTGTTGCGCCCATTCCGTCATGCTCGTTGATGTTTAAGCAAGAGCTGCCACTGATATTTGCCGACGATGCTGACGTGATAAAGGTACGCGACGCGATGTTCGATCCGTTTGAGTATCTGATGCTGCGTCATAAAGCAGGTTTGCTGAACACAACATTCGAGACAATACTCGGCAAGGTGGCCTACCAGGTGCCTTGTCACCTGAGGGTGCAAAATATTGGTTTGAAGACGCGCGACGTATTGCAGCTGATTCCCAACACTGCGATTGATGTTATCGAGCGTTGTTCTGGCCACGACGGTACCTATGCTGTCAAAAAAGAGTTTCACGCTGTCTCCAAAAAAATAGCGCGCCCAGTGATTAACAAAGTCAAAAAGGGCGACGCGGAACATTTTGTCAGTGATTGTCCGATGGCAGCAGAACAAATCGCACAAGGTCTTGATAACCACGACGCCGGACATCCTATGGCTCTGCTGCGCAAAGCCTACGGTATCTAGCGTGCCGCGAAGGCAATAACAATCATGCAAAAACTGACCCGTGACAATCTATATACGCTGGAAAAATACGCTGAGATTCGGCAGACATTTCGTGCAGACGTGATGCGGCACAAGCGTAGCCGCCGTCTTCCCTTAGGGACGAACGCGACGCTGTACTTTGAGGACAGCATGACGATGCAGTACCAAGTGCAGGAGATGTTGCGCATCGAGCGTATATTTGAGCCTGCAGGGATTGCCGAAGAAATCGCGGCCTATAATCCGTTGATTCCGGACGGTACAAACTGGAAAGCCACGTTCATGATCGAATTTCCCGACGCTGAAGAACGTGCCGCGATGCTGAAACAACTTTTACATATCGAGAACCATGTTTGGATGCAAATCGGTGATCTACCGTTGTTGCGGCCGATCGCAGATGAAGATCTTGAGCGCTCAGACGGCGAGAAAACCTCCGCAGTACATTTCTTACGCTTCGAGTTGTCACCCCAGCAAATTGGGGCGCTAAAAGATGGCGCGGAACTAGCCGGCGGTATTGATCACGCCAATTGTCAGGTAGAAATTCGCCCGGTGGATAATAAAGTTCGCAATTCGCTGCTTAAAGACCTCGACTAAACTCTCGATTGCGCTAGAATTCGCAGCAACCAGAATCTTCTGCTTTCGCTTGGGGCACAAGTAGATGAGTAAACGATACGATGCGGCCGACATCGAGGTCTTGAGCGGCCTTGAGCCTGTGCGCCGCAGACCCGGTATGTACACAGACACCACGCGTCCAAATCATTTGGCGCACGAAGTCGTGGATAACAGTGTCGACGAGGCACTTGCCGGTCATTGCAAGAAAATTGAAGTCACACTTTTTAAGGATGGCTCACTGGAAGTCAGCGACGATGGGCGCGGCATGCCGGTCGATAAGCACCCGAAGGAAAAAGTTCCGGGTGTCGAGCTGATTCTTACGCGTCTTCACGCCGGCGGCAAATTCAATAAGGACAACTATCAGTATTCTGGTGGTCTGCATGGCGTTGGCGTATCGGTTGTCAACGCATTGTCCAAGAATCTCGAAGTTTGGATTCGGCGTGGCGGCAAAGAATATAATTTGAGCTTTGCTGGCGGCAAAAAACGCGGCAAGTTAGATGTTGTCGGGCCCGTTGGAAAAGCAAATACCGGTACAACGATTCGCTTTTGGCCAGATCCAAAATATTTCGACTCCGCAAAAATTTCCGTATCAAGACTGAAGCACGCATTGCGCGCAAAAGCGGTTCTGTGTCCAGGGCTTACCGTAAAACTGAAAGTCGAAAAACCCAAAGAAAAAGTCGAGTGGTGTTACAGCGGTGGATTAGAAGAGTACCTGCTCGAAGCAATCGGTAAGACTGAGATATTGCCGGCCGAACCATTTTTTGGCGCTATGGCTGGGAATCATGAGGCCGTCGATTGGGCGTTGGCTTGGGACATTGGAGACGGTCAAACGGTTGCCGAGAGTTACGTCAACTTGGTGCCAACGCCGCAGGGCGGGACACATGTAAATGGTCTACGGACCGGTCTGACCAACGGGTTGCGGGAGTTTTGCGATTTTCGCAGCCTGCTGCCCAGAGGCGTGACGCTTGCGCCAGAAGATGTGTGGGATGGCATCAATTTCGTGTTGAGCGCCAAATTGGAGGATCCACAGTTTTCCGGCCAGACCAAAGAGAGACTGTCATCGCGCGAGTCAGCGGCTTTCGTCACCGGTGTTATCAAAGACAGCTTTGCGCTGTGGCTAAATCAGCATCCCGAAACGGGTGACCAGATCGCACAACTGGCAATAGTAAAAGCGCAGCGGCGAATGAAAGCTGCAAAAAAGGTTGTTCGTAAGAAAATTGTGTCTGGCCCCGCATTGCCGGGAAAACTAGCGGATTGCACCTCTCAAGAACCTGAGCTGTGCGAAATATTTTTGGTCGAAGGGGACTCCGCCGGGGGCTCCGCCAAACAAGCGCGCGACCGTAATACGCAGGCGATCATGCCATTGCGCGGCAAGATCTTAAATACCTGGGAGGTGGATACAGGGGAAATTCTGGCCTCCCAAGAGGTACATGACATATCTGTGGCTCTTGGGGTTGACCCAGCAACACCAGATATCGGCGGCCTGCGATATCATAAAGTTTGCATCCTTGCGGATGCCGATTCTGACGGCGCACATATAGCGACGCTGATCTGCGCTTTATTCTTGCGGCATTTCCGTGAATTGGTGCTGGCAGGACACGTGTATGTCGCGATGCCACCGCTTTACCGCATCGATGTTGGTAAGCAGGTTTTCTACGCATTGGACGATGGAGAAAGACAAGGAATATTAGATCGAATTGCGGCAGAGAAAATCAAAGGTAAAGTTTCCGTAACACGATTTAAAGGACTGGGAGAGATGAGCCCGCCGCAGCTACGCGAGACCACGATGAATCGCGACACGCGGCGCCTGATCCAGCTGACAATCGATGCGAAGGATGATACAGATCAGCTGATGGATATGTTGTTGGCGAAAAAGCGCTCGGCGGACAGGCGTAAATGGTTGGAAACCAAGGGCAACTTGGCGGAAGTATGAAGGTTATTTTCATCACGGAATGAACAGAGCATAAGTCGATGCAAAATCAATTGAACTTAGAAGGCGTTGAGCAGCTTGCGCTCAAAGATTACACCGAGAAAGCGTATCTAGATTATTCGATGTACGTGATCATGGATCGTGCATTGCCGCAGATTGGTGACGGTCTCAAGCCAGTGCAGCGTCGAATTATTTACGCGATGAGCGAACTTGGACTGTCGGCTGGCCAAAAGCACAAGAAGTCGGCTAGAACAGTCGGTGACGTCATCGGTAAATACCATCCGCACGGCGATTCCGCCTGCTACGAGGCGATGGTCCTCATGGCGCAGGAGTTCTCATACCGCTACGCAATTGTTGACGGTCAAGGCAATTGGGGTTCAACCGATGATCCCAAATCGTTCGCCGCGATGCGCTATACCGAATCGCGATTGCGCGCCTATGCCAAATCGCTATTGGCAGAACTCGGTCATGGAACGGTTGACTGGACCGCTAATTTCGACGGCACGATGGAAGAGCCCGTCGTGCTTCCGGCACGGCTTCCGAATATCCTATTGAACGGCACCACTGGCATTGCAGTTGGCTTGTCGACGGATGTTCCACCGAACAATCTGCGCGAAGTCACTAGCGCTGTCATTCACATGATTGACAACCCCAGCGCGACGATTGCGCAAATCATGAAGCACATTAAGGGACCAGACTTTCCGACGGGCGGCGAGCTGGTTTCACCGGCGTCGGATATCCGGGATATTTACAAGAGCGGCAACGGCACGCTGCGACTGCGTGCCTCCTACAAGATCGAAAACGACGACATCGTTATTTGTGCACTGCCATACCAGATATCCGGGAGCAAGGTTCTCGAACAAATTGCATCGCAGATGCGTAACAAAAAGCTACCCCTGGTCGAGGACCTGCGGGACGAGTCGGACCATGAAGAACCGATCCGATTGGTGATTACACCAAAATCAAAGAAGGTGGATACCGATGAGCTGATGTCGCACTTGTTTTCCACCACGTCGTTGGAACGAACTGTGCGGGTCAATATGAATGTCATTGGACTTGATGGCAGGCCGCGCGCTTTTAGTCTTGTGGAAATGCTGAGCGAGTGGATATCGTTTCGCAAACAAACCGTCAAACGCCGTCTCAATCATCGACTGCAAATTGTCCTTGATCGTCTGCATATTCTTGATGGTCTGCTGGTCGCCTATCTCAGTATTGATGCCGTGATCAAGATCATTCGTACCGAAGACGAGCCGAAGCCGGTGTTAATGAAGCGCTTTAAATTGAGCGACATACAAGCCGAGTCGATTCTCAATTTGCGCTTGCGGAATCTTGCGAAATTGGAGGAGTTCAAGATTCGCGGTGAGCAAGACGAATTGAGCTTGGAGCGCGCTGACCTTGATAAGACGCTGAAAAGCGCAGTCCGCCTTAAGACGCTAATCAAGAGCGAATTATTGGAAGATGCGGAAGCATACGGCGATGCACGGAGGACGCTGCTTGTTGAGCGGGAAGCTGCGCAGGCGATGGATGAGACGCAGTTGGTTGCGAGTGAACCGGTGACCGTCGTCCTGTCGCATCGCGGGTATGCGCGAGCTGCCAAAGGACATGAAATAGATCCATTCGCGCTGAGCTATAAAGCAGGTGACGAATACTTGGCGTCGGCCAGAGGGCGCAGCAATCAGCTGGCGATGTTTATCGATAGCAGTGGCCGTGTGTACAGCATCATTGCACAAGCGTTGCCGTCGGCCAGGGGGCAGGGCGAGCCATTGTCTGGTCGCTTCAAGCCCCCCGACGGAGCCGAATTTTGTGGCACGATGATTGGCGAGACTACGGATCGCTGGTTGCTGGCCAGCGATGCAGGCTACGGATTTGTCGCAACGCTCGAAGATCTCGTGTCCAGAAACAAAGCTGGGAAATCTATATTGCGAATTCCAACCGGGGGTAGAGCGGTGGTCCCTGCGCCAGTACCCAGTGACGTTGAGTGTCTAATTGCGGCGGTTAGTTCGATCGGCCGATTACTCTTGTTTGAAATGGAAGAATTGCCGGAGTTGGCGAAGGGCAAGGGCAACAAGCTGATCAACATTCCAGGCAAAAAGTATCAAGCGGGAGATGAAAAGTTGATAGCAGCGGCAGTTGTACCGGAAGGTGGGAACTTGCTCATTAGTACCGCGACGCGAACGATGACTATCAAATGGGACGATGTAGACGATTACTACGGCGAGCGCGCATTGCGCGGCAGTCTGCTACCCAAGGGCTGGCGCAAAGTGGTGCGACTGTCGGCCGATTGGGAAGTGGAAGAAGTGTAGTTCATCCACTTAGCTCCTGCCGGGCAGGATCTAATTGCCCAGTTTGCTTTTTCACTTATCGCGGGCAAGGTTCTCGTATGTCCTGCGTTCGTGGTATGTCGGCGGGGTTATCGGCATCCGCTAGCGGAATTCCTCCTGCGGTTTCTTCACCTCCAGCGTACGGGTTACACATGCAATAATTGGTTCGTCGGACGTAAAACTCGCAGTCCGCGTCACGTCCCTGCGTGTTGGGAAACATGTACAAGGCCATCATGGCCTCGATATTGCGCGCCATACGAATGAGTGACGCTAGCACGCGCCTTCTGTGGTTGGCGGATTTTGCAGACCAAAAAAAAGCCGCTCAACGAGCGGCTCATTCGGCCTAACCTATGTTCGGGCTAGCCAGCGGCTTTTTTAGTATCCACGGTGCCGGACTCGACAATCATTTCAACCGTTTCGTCGGAGCCGGTAATCATTTCGGCTGTGAGTTCTTCGTTGACGCCAGTGTCGTCTAGATCGCTAATAAACTCTTCGTTTTCCGCAAGCGTATCTGTAGGCAATTCCGCAGTTAGCTCAGCCGTAATCTCCGGATCCTGCGACTTCCTTAACTTGCTTGTCGGATCGATAATTGCAGTCTCGTCCGCTGACGGCATTTCTGCGGTAATGTCTTCAGCATCCATTCGTTCAGCTAGTTCCAAGGCTGCTCTGGCGATTTCGTGGTTCAACGCTTGCGTCGCCGTCAATTCTTCCTCGTAGTCCTGTTCAAGAATTTTATAGTCGACCTCTTTGCTCAACGTATAGCTGCTTTCGTCGTCGGCATTCTTGCCCTTGTCCACTTGAATCGCCATTAGATCCTTAGCGGTCGCATCCATATCTCCAAGCGCTTGCTTTGTTGCATCGACGATCATTGATAGATCGTATTCGCCATCGTCGTCGGCATTTGGTGGAATTTCGCTGTCCAGAATAGTCTCACGCGGAATCGGGGTTGCGGCAATTATGTCCGTTGGGAGTGACTCAAAGGTCCCGGTCGCATTGTCTTCGGGCAGTTCGAGGTCTAGTGCCTTACCGACTTCATCGCCGACGTGAGTTGCGGTGAAACCGAAATCTTGTGCCAAATCGACATCGGCGTTGTCTTTCAGTCCAGTACCTGCACCTAAATCAGCATCCAACTCAAATGACTGATCGACACTTGCATCGTCGCCCATCTGAACGTCGATTTCGGCAAGGCCCTTTGACTTTTGAGTGATATCAGCATCGGAACTACGCCGACTGTAATCAGACATAACATTCGCGGCGGCTCCGCCACCAAAATAGTCTCTGAGGCGACGCCCGAATAGTGCGAGACCAATAATTAGCGCGATACCGCTGCCGCTAAGCCAGGCGAGCCAAGACCAGGAGGAAGTTTGACTGCCGATATCAGCGGGTTGATCGTCAACGTCGCTTGCGTCAGTGCTGAGAAAATCTTTAGGAGCGTAGGCAGCCGCGGCGGCTGTGTCCTCAGGTAATGTACCACCAACGAAGACATCACCGGGTTTCGCTGATTCGATGTCGTTTACGTTCGATGAAATTACAGTGTCGCTACTTCGTAGCGTACCGGCGTTACCGCTCTCAAGGACGCCGGTGTCATCGATAGCATCAGCGGCGAACTGTGCTGTCGTAACGGGCGCGTCAGCAATTTGCGTGAGATCATCTGACTGCTGTAGCGTATTCTGTGTCGCTTGACTATCCAGCGAGGCTGACTCATAGCCGCTATAGCTGCTCGCCTCGTTGTCCGCGTAGGCGGATTTCGCTGGCGTATCGCTAATCGCCGTCACCGGCGAGACGACGTCGGCTTGCGCGTTTTGCATAAACGGTATTGTCAGCAGGCTGCCAGCTCTCAGCTGGTTCATATCGCCATTCAAGAATGCTTCTGGATTGGCAGCAAAAATCGCTTCAGCGGCGGGCCATAATCCAATTGGCCGGTCTATTAGCCGACTGGCGATACCCGACAGCGTGTCACCCGTTCGCACACGATAACGCTTGGCAGACTGAATTGGTGCTGCTGCTTGCTGCCGTATTGCGCTCGGTTTTGTAGCTGCAGGCGTACTGCTTGCGGTCGGCCGATTGGCAGCTGAAGGTAAGATCGATTCAGCCACGGCGACCTGACTTTTCGCTTCAAGCGCCGATGGCGGATTCACCATGAGCATGTAGTCACGCGCCAGGTTTGCGGTATATGGACAATCGACAGTAACGCGGACCGACAGTAAAGGTTCCTTAATCGGGACCGCGCCAGACAAGATGATTTGATTGTTGATTATCGACACTCTGGCCCGTGTAACTGCCGGAAGCCCCGTATTTACCGCGCCTTTGTTGATGAAGACGCAATAGTCGTACAGCGCTTCATTGGGATTCAACGCATAAGCAATACTTGCCTGCAACGGGTGACCAAGCGCCGAATTAACCTGAATATCGCCAAGCTCTAGCGCTTCCGCCGGTGCTGGCACCAACGTTGCAGCGCTTCCAACCGCGACCAGGGCGGGCAACAACTGATTAATAGTTTTGCGCTTCGCCACAGTGCGCTGTGGTCGGGACTTATTTGTATTTTTGCTTGATGCGATCACTAGCAACTTCTCCATATTGTTAGTTCGAGCGCGCAATATCCATTTGGCCCCGTGCGCTTCTTGCATCGTTGTGCACGATGTCTGAGGTCTAGAATAGATTTCCGAGACGATTCTGACTATGTCGCTATTCTATGTTTCATCAACGAATTGTTCTGTGTTCGGGTTAGGCCTTATAACTGTGACCATGCTCACAGTTTCGTTTATCCTAAATTTGACTTAACGTATCGCTTATTTGGCGTGCGCGAAATCCTAATTGCTGGCAATCGCCTCAAGGGTCGTTTGGACAACGTCTGAGGCCTCTTGCAATACGACCTCTGGCTCGTGAACATAATGTCCTTGCATGAAATGAATGCCGAGTTGAAATAGTACGGCCATCGCGTTTGCATTTTCTACGCGCTCTGCAATCGTCTTGATGTTTCGCTGCTCAGCGGCAGCAGTTACCTGACGTACGCTTTCTTGCATCGTCGTGTCGGTCGTCAACGTATGCATCAGCTCGCCGTCGATTTTGATGAAGTTTGGTTTCAAAATATCCAAAATTTGGAAGCGATTCTTGTCCACTCCGTAGTGCTCCAACGCAAACATCACGCCAATTTTGCGTAGCGCGTCAACAGCGATTTTCGTTTGTTTTATGAACTTCGCCGCCTCCTGCTCCGGAATTTGCACACATAACTTCGACGGATCAATGTTTCGCTTCTCAATTTGTTCTGCAATCCACTGTGGCAGAGAGGTGTCCTGCATCGATTGACGGGATAGTCTTACGAAGGCGCCATCTACCGAATTTTCTGCGCAATAGTCGATAGCTGCCGAGAATATCCAACGGTCAATGCTCTTCATGAGATTATTGCGTTCGGCCGCAGGCAAAAATTCCGACGGCAGCACAGCCTCGCCTTGCTCGTCTATCATGCGAATGAGCATGTCATACATATGTATGGAGTCGCTGCGCAATCCAGCTATGGGGAGATGTGCAAGCCGAAAACGATTTTCTGCGAATGCTGCCTTAATTCGCTTAACCCACATGGCATCGTATCTCTTGAGCCTGGTGTCCTCATCCGTGGATTCGCTTAGGAAAACGCTGTTGCCGCCGCCATCCTTGCCCTTCTTGTGTGCTTCAGCGACGGCTGCCAAGAGTTCGTCCAGGCTGGAAAACACGCCACTAACAGCGCATACCCCGACGGTACAAGTCAGCCGAACAGACTGGTCACCAACTCTAAATTCATGCGCTTGCATGTGATCGACCAATTGCTGGCCCCAGACTTCTGCGTCACGTTCGTTACCGCGCTCCAACAAGACCATCAGGGAAGTGCCTTCAAAGCGCCCGGCAACGTCGCGCGGGTGCATGCGTTTCCTGACTTCCTCAGCGAATTGTGCAATGACTTCTTCAGATGCTATGTGACCCACCTTGTTACGCACGTCGGAGAAGTCGTCCGGTTTTAACAACGCAACGGCATGCAAACCGGATTTCGGTTTCCGAGAGATTCGCTTGGTCATTCGCTCCAGATATTGCGCGCGGTGAAAAAACAACGTGGTTGGATCGCGCTTCAGGGCCTCATGCACGAGCTTGGTTGGTTCTTCCGGCGCTTTCTCGGGTGGAGCAATGCGAATTTGCACATAAGGACCGTCTTCGAATTCATTTAGGCTGAATCTCAACTCCAATTCGACCGCCTGGTTCCGATTCGATGCTGATTTTGCGAATAATTTCTCGCTTGCCTGCCACTTGCCTTTTGTTGTCGCAATCAGAGCACCTTTAACAGCGGCCTGACTTTCCGATTCAAAGCTATCCATCAATGGAGAGCCAACGACATCGTCCATAGAATTGATGCCGAAGAGTTGCAGCCATGCGCTGTTCGCCTCGGTGATGATTCCTTCTTGAACACTGGCTATCGCATTGCTCGAACTCTGCATATAATCTTGCAGTTGCCGACGATACTCCGTCGCTGAACTTAAGGTTGAGTTCAGAGCCCGCTCGGCACGTAGCGCTCGCAACTCGCGCGTTGCTACAGCTTGTAGCCGCTCAATTTGTCGTGTGGAGACGAGGTCGCACGCGCCGTCTTTCATCGCTTCGAGTATGTGTGATTCTTCAACATCTTGTTGGATTGCGATAACCGGAATTTCGGGCAGATAAATGTCTTTTTGCTTGATTACCTGCCGGACAGAATCAGAGTAGGTGTCGCGTACCAGAATAACCATCTCTAAGGTTTGATCGCTCATCGCTTCATCAAACTGATCAGGTCTTTGAATCCACTGGCAATGGGCAGCGTGTCCGGCCTCGCGCAAACACCGATTAACGAGTTCAACGTCATCTTGCTCGCTCGTCAAAACGGCAATTGAGATGCCTGAATTGTGATTCAAATTGCTATCCCTGGCAGGAAATCGACGGCTACGATCAAATCATCCTGATTCGTCGCGGGGTGCACCAAGAAGTCAGACTAGTCTTTGCGTGGATTGTATACCGTGACGGGCCTCTAGTTATGGAAACTAATGACCCCATGCGGCTGCTGAATATGCCATCTGCAGTGGCCAAAAAAGCTGTGAAATTCAGCGACGTAGTGGCATTGTGGCTTACGATGCGTGGCGCGTACGGGTATGATGGCCGACCTCAGCGAGGGTCCTCTGGAACTCGGCGATTGGAAGTACAGCGCAGGGTTGAATTTACATAATCGGAAGTTGGTGATGGCGAACTACAATACAAACGAATTTAGGTCAGGTCTGCGAATTATTATCGATGGCCATCCATGCATCATCGTCGAAAACGAATTCGTAAAACCGGGTAAGGGTCAGGCGTTTAGTCGTGTTCGCATCAAGAATCTAAAAACTGGCAAGACAGTCGATAAGACCTTTAAGTCGGGTGATAGCGTTGAGGCGGCAGACGTCGTCGACACCGATATGCAGTACCTCTACACGGACGGGGAGTTTTGGCATTTTATGGTCGCCGATACATTCGAACAATATGCTGCGGATGAAGCGGCGGTTGCTGACGCAAAACAATGGCTGAAAGAGCAGGATATTTGTCAGATAACCTTGTGGAACAATTCGCCACTAATTGTTCTGCCGCCAAACTTTGTAGAACTGGAGATAGTCGAGACAGATCCAGGGGTTCGCGGCGATACGGCAAGCGGTGGCGTCAAGCCAGCGACGCTTTCGACCGGTGCCGTTGTACGGGTACCGTTATTTATCGAGCAAGGCGAAATAATCAAGGCCGATACACGATCAGGTGAGTACGTCTCAAGAGTTAAATAAATCCGCCATTGTCCGTAGAAATAATTGCAGAAAATCTGCCGCACAAATTTTCGAGGGCAGTTTGATCATCTTCCGAAAAACGATCGACAATCGGACTGTCTATATCAAGTACACCGCACAACTGCTTACCAACATAAAGCGGTATCACGATTTCGGACATCGACTCTGGGTCGCAAGCAATGTGTCCTGAAAATTCGTAGACATCCTTCACACGTAAAGTAGCTTCTTGCTCTACGGCAGTACCGCACACACCTTGTCCAACGGCAATGCGGACGCATGCTGGCTGTCCTTGAAAAGGGCCTAGGACCAATTCTTCGCCACGCAAAACATATATTCCGACCCAGTTCGTTTTTGGCATCGCATTGAATAATAGTGCGACAAAATTTGCACTATTCGCCAATGCATCGGGCTCACCCGCTGTCAACGACTCTAATTGCGAGTCGAGGAGTTTGTAATCTGTATTTTCCATTGATTGATTGGCGATTCTAGTTAAACGCGAATGACTGTACATCTTCTATGCTATCAACGCCGCATGCAATCATGAGTATACGATCGATGCCAACAGCGACACCTGCACACTGCGGCATGCCCGATTCGAGAGCGGCTATTAGATTCATGTCAACTGGGCGAGTGGCTTTTGCCTGTTTTTTTCGCATAATTTGTTCGGCCTGAAATCGTTTACGCTGGGTTGCCGCTTCGGTGAGCTCGACAAATCCGTTTGCCAATTCATGTGTCCCAAGAAACACTTCGAATCGATCGGCAACATTTGAGTCCTTTGGACATGCTCGTGCAAGCGCCGCTTGCGAAATGGGATAGTGACTGATAATAGTCAACCGATCTGCTTCGAAACTAGGAATAACTTTCTGATCTAACAATAGATCTAACCAATCGTCCCTATTGTCTTCCAACGCCGATCGTAGGCTCGCATCTGCTCCTGCACATTCCTGTAGCTCTGATAAATTAGCGTCGAGTGGATCTAGACCAGTATGCAGACGAAATACATCCTGATAAGAGTAATGGCTGGCACTATCCAGCAATTTATGATCGTCAAGCAACGTTGAGATAAGCGCTTTGGTATCCTGGATTATTCGTTGCAGGTCGAAACTTATTCGGTACCACTCCAGCATCGTGAATTCCGGTTGGTGGTAGCGGCCCGATTCTCCGTCACGAAAGACCTTGCAGATCTGGTGGATGTCCAGATAGCCAGCGCAGAGCAGTCGTTTCATGCAGAATTCGGGTGACGTGTGCAGATAGAAATTTTGTTTTTTTCTTAGTTGCAGTACGGCTTCGATTGATTCGATATGTGGGTCACTCGTCGCATTTGTTGACAACGCCGGGGTGTCGACTTCGAGCGAGTTTGTTTTTGCAAAATAGTTTCGTGCGCGAGCCAGTATCTGAGCTCTTTGCTTGGCAATTTCGATATCAGCGTTTGGGCGCCAGTGAGGTTTCTCGGATGTCACTTGTTGTCAATTAGCCGGCCGATCGCGGCACCCATGCGGACCATTGAATTTGGCGTCAACTGCGTTGACATTTCGGCGCTGCCCTTCGGCAGTAGAATAATCACCGTCGACCCCATATTGAACCAACCTAACGTTGCACCTTTCTCAATGTTTCTGGGAACGGTTGCAACACTTAAGTCTAGTTCGCTAACGACACCGGTTTTTCTCGGGCGAATTGTTCCGCTCCAGGGCGTGCTAATGCTACCAACATTCAGCGCGCCCACAAAAATAAGCGAGTACGGGCCTACGTCTGAATCGAAGTGGCATATGAGTCTTTCATTGCGAGCAAAAAGATTTTGTACGTTGCCGGCGGTGGCAGCGTTGACACTGAACAGTGTTCCCGGTACGTGGCGCAGAGCCCGTAAATAGCCGTCCATTGGCGCGTGAACCCGATGGTAGTTGTAGGGTGCAAGATATATCGTGGCAAATTCGCCGTCACGATAAATATCGGTATCGCGCAGATCGGTAGCGAGCAAATCTTCGATGCTGTAGTGGTAGCCCTTCGCCTGAAAAAGCATATTGTCATCGATAGATCCTGCGGCGCTAACCGTACCGTCGACTGGGGAAACAATCGATCGCCGATTGCTGTCAATCGGGCGCGCGTTATCGGCAAGTGCGCGCGTGAAGAAATCATCAAAAGACACATAGTCGCTAGGGGAGCTAGCTGCGATTTCATCGACATTGACTTTGTATGCTTTTATGAAGCAGCGAATCAGCAAGTCTTTGACGGCCTTTTGTCGAATTCTGGCAATCCTAAATACACAAGCTGTCAGCAGGTATTTGGGTGTGACGAATTGAACTCCCACCAGCACCTTTTCAAAAATTTTGCGCAAGAAATTGATTCCTTGGTTTTTATGTCTTAGTTAGCCAGTTCAAATAGAGCTGGCAAATCGATGACGAAATATTCCGCCTTGTGTGGCGCGCTGAAAACGGCTTTGTAACGCCCCTGCTGATTTACGTACAAGACGTGCGCCGAATGGCTCACATTGTAGTGCTCGGAATCACCGGGTTCTCGTGCGAAGAAAATACCGAATCGTTCTGCTAATTTTTGTAATTCGTCGAGTGGTCCGGAAATCGCGGTAATCCCGTCTCCGAAATGACCAATGTATTGGTGCAGTTGGTTTGGCGTATCGCGCTGCGGATCGACGCTAACCAACAATATGTGGATCGCCGATTGTTGAGGATTGCTGGCTATTAGTTGCTTGCGGGCCGACGCCAGGATTTGCAGTGTTGCTGGACAAATATCTGGACAATTCGTAAATCCGAAAAACACCAAGGTCGATTTGCCGACAAACCAGTCGCGCGTAAAGGGTCTTCCGTAGTCGTCCAAAAGACTCACGTTAGGTAATTCCAGCGAACTCGGCAAGACCAATGCATGTGCTGGGAGGTGTGCCGGAGAATGTCCACTCTGCGGTTTAAACCACAGTATGCCCGCGCCCACAATGGCAAGCGCAAACACAGCCAGTGTCACTAGAGTCTTTCGATGCATCATAGTTGCGGCATTCTACCTGTGACTTGGCGGCGTAGTAACACGTTTGCGGCTGTTAGACGGGTTTGAGGCGAAACAAGCCGCACCTTGCCTGTGTTAGTAGGGCGTAGTGTAGAATTTGCGGGCCAATTCAACCTTGTGACTGTCATCATGCCAACCAGCGTTGCCGAAATCATACAGACGATCGCGAATCGATTTGAAAAAGCTGAACTGGTATTCGGCCATGGGACGGACAATGCCGTTGATGAAGCCGCATATCTGGTTTTTGGTGTTTTGCATCTCGATCACTCGCGGGCACAGAAAGAATATGCGCGGCGCGTTTCTGCCGGCGATGCCGAACGCATCGATGAATTAGCCACGCGCAGAATCGAAGATCGTCTGCCGGTGGCATATTTGATAAACGAAGCATGGTTTGCCGGACTGAGCTTTTTTGTTGACGAGCGTGTTTTGGTCCCGCGATCGCCGCTAGCCGAACTCATCCAGGGTGGGTTTTCTCCCTGGTTAGACGACGCTTATGTCAGTGAAATATTGGATTTAGGCACCGGCAGTGGTTGTATCGCAATCGCGTTAGCCAAAGCATTTCCGAAGGCTCACGTAGACGCTGTAGATTTGTCCGCGGATGCGTTGGCGGTCGCGGACATCAACATTGTGCGGCATGGCTGCATGAACCAAGTTCGTCTTTGCCGCGGTAGTTTCTTCGAGCCCCTGGATCGACGATACGATCTCATCGTCAGCAATCCGCCCTATGTCGATGCTGACGATATGTCCGAATTAGCGACAGAGTTTCTTCACGAACCGCAAATCGGTCTGGCATCAGGCGACGATGGTCTGGATTCGGTTACGATGATCCTGCATGATGCACCCCGCTTCCTCAATGAAGGTGGCATATTGGTCGTTGAAGTTGGCAACAGTCAGCCTGCATTGCAGAAACTGTATCCGGATATCGATTTTCTCTGGTTAGAATTTACACATGGCGGAAGTGGGATTTTTTTGCTGACCTTCGAACAACTGCACCGTCATATGAACAAATTTGCCGATGCGGCAACAAGACTGGAACAATCAAATGTCGGGTAACAGTTTCGGACGTCTATTTACGGTAACGACATTTGGGGAGAGCCACGGTCGTGCGCTGGGTTGTATTGTTGATGGGTGTCCGCCGGGGCTGCCTCTCGTTGAGGCGGATATTCAAGGCGATCTTGAGCGACGACGGCCCGGCAAGTCCCGGCACACAACGCAGCGTCAGGAAGATGACCAAGTGCAAATTTTGTCCGGTGTGTTCGAGGGGGTGACGACCGGAACGCCGATTGGTCTCGTGATTGAGAACCAGGATCAGCGTTCTCGCGACTACTCGGATATTAAGGATAAGTTTCGGCCGGGGCACGCCGACTATACGTACCAGCAAAAATACGGGATTCGCGATTATCGGGGTGGCGGACGGTCATCCGCTCGCGAGACAACAATGCGCGTCGCTGCTGGCGCAATTGCACGCAAGTTTCTCAGCGAACGCCTAGACGTCCAAATCATCGGCTATGTTTCGCAGCTTGGCCCCATGAAACTTGCGGCGGAAGACTTGACGATCGTCAACAGTAACCCGTTCTTTTGTGCCGAACCTGGCAAGCTTGATGAGTTGGAAGTCTTTATGGATGAGCTGCGCGAAGCGGGCGATTCAATCGGTGCCAAAATCAGTGTCTTGGCGCGTGCGGTGCCCCCGGGGCTGGGCGAGCCGGTCTTTGACAAACTCGAAGCGGACATTGCCAAAGGCCTGATGAGCATCAATGCAGTGAAAGGCGTTGAAATTGGCGCTGGCTTCGCGGCCATATCGCAGCGCGGCAGTGAGCACCGCGACGAATTATCGCCCAGCGGCTTTAGCAAGAATGATGCTGGCGGCACATTGGGCGGCATCTCCTCGGGACAGGATATTTTGGCGAGCATTGCATTGAAGCCGACGTCGAGCATTTCTGTGGCCGGCAGCACCATCGATAAACAAGGTCAGATTGCCGAAATTGTCACCAAAGGGCGGCACGACCCCTGTGTGGGGCTTAGGGCGACACCTATTGCCGAAGCCATGGTTGCATTGGTGCTTATGGACCATTACCTTCGCCATCGCGGTCAGAATGCGGATGTCGAGTCATTGACTCCGATTGTGCCTGCCAGTGAAGCTTGAACAGCTTCACGAATTGACAATCGATTACTGCCAGAAAGCATATTCGTTAGTTACAATCTGCAACCTATCGCTGCCCTAGCAATGCGTTAACGGATACCGACAAGGACTTACACCACCATCATGACCGATTCTTTCGATGTCGCCGTAGTAGGCGCGACTGGCGTTGTTGGCGAGACAATGCTTGAGTTACTCGCAGAGCGGAAATTCCCCATTAACAAAGTGCATGCGCTGGCGAGCGAACGGTCGGTCGGAAAGGACGTCAGTTTCGGCAACCGTACTTTAAAAGTTCAAAATCTTGAGGGTTTTGACTTTTCATCGGTGCAAATCGGGCTGTTTTCGGCTGGTGCGTCCGTATCGGAGATTTATGCACCGCAAGCGGCAGCAGCCGATTGCGTCGTTGTAGACAATACATCGCGTTTCCGCTTCGATGATGACATACCGCTGGTCGTTGCGGAGGTCAATCCAGAAAAGATTTCGGACCACGTAAATCGCGGCATAATTGCGAATCCAAATTGCTCAACGATGCAAATGGTGGTTGCGCTAAAACCGATTTACGACGCAGTCGGTATTGAGCGGATCAACGTGGCGACCTACCAATCCGTGTCCGGTGCTGGGCGCTCGGCGGTGGAGGAGCTGGTCCGACAGACGGCCCTGCTGCTGAATGGCCGAGCGGTGGAACTCGAGGAGGATGTGCGCCAAATCGCTTTTAACGCGGTGCCGCACATCGATGCGTTTCAAGACAACCGCTACACCAAAGAAGAAATGAAGCTGGTGTGGGAAACACAGAAAATATTTGCCGACGACACGATTGCGGTCAACCCGACCGCGGTGCGAATACCCGTATTCTTTGGCCACTCCGAGGCGGTGCATATTGAGACCCGCGACAAGATTTCACAGGAAAAAGCCTGCGAATTACTGCGTAATGCGGTCGGAGTTGAACTCATCGACGGCGTACAGTCTGGGGCCTATCCGACAGCCGTCAGCGACGCTTCCGGTAACGACCCGGTATTTGTGGGCAGGGTGCGCGAGGACATTAGTCACCCGCGTGGCATAAATTTGTGGATTGTGTCCGATAACATACGTAAGGGCGCTGCTCTAAATAGTGTCCAAATAGCTGAAATATTGGCGAAAAACTATTTATAAGCTATAGTTCACCACCAAACGCACCGGGCGATTAACCACCAGGAAAATGTCTCCGGGCGCTGTGTCCGTCCGCATTTTGGGGTGCTGGAGAAGAATATTATGTCGCGAAAACTCACTCGTATATGGCTACTGCCATTGCTCCTCATTGGAGGGCAAACTTGGGCACTCGGGCTAGGAGAAATACGATTGAGTTCGGCACTGAATGAGCCACTTAGAGCCGAAATCGATTTATTGGCGGCAACGCCAGAAGAACTTACTAATCTTAGCGTGCAGCTCGCTTCGGCGGAAACATTCGAACGCTATGGACTTGATCGCCCGCTATTTTTGACGCGAATCAATTTCGATATTTTCAAAACCGGGACGGTAAACGGCAATCTTATCCGTGTGACATCAGCGTTACCGATCACAGAGCCGTTTGTAACCGTGCTGGTGGAAGCGATTTGGTCGCGCGGTCGCCTGTTGCGTGAATATACGGTACTCCTCGATCCGCCGACCTTTGCACCACCACCGACCTCGCAGTCGAACGAAGCGGTAACGGCACCTACTCGATCAACACAGTCTGATGCCGGGCAAATTCAAAGGTCATCAGCAGCAACGCCTGCCCAGAGTCGTCCAGAGACACCAACACCGACACCAACAGCGCGTACGCGTAGTCGACCTGCGCCAGCGGCGCAATCGTCGCAGCCACAAAACAGCTCTCAGGCCGCATTTGAGACTGTCCCTGGAGGCGACGTCGTGGTGCAACGCGGCGATACGCTTTGGGGCATAGCGCAACGCATGCGCCCAGACAGTCGGTTGACCATGAATCAGACGATGATCGCAATTTATGAGGCGAATCGTGGCGCATTTGACGGCAACATCAACAGGCTAAGGGCCGGCGCCGAACTTCGCGTGCCGAGTGCAGATGAGGTATTTCGCATTAGTCGCGGTGACGCACTGAGCGAAGTGCAGCGACAATATTCCGAATGGGGCGGTGCGGCGGCGGCAGTGGAATCTGGTCCGGACCTAACGCTGGTGCCACCCGACGACGATTTCGGCGATTACGAAGATACAGATGCATCGTCCGGTGGCGGATATAGCCGAGAGCTAGAAATCGAAGATCGCATTTCTGAACTCGAAGCCTACGTGCCCGACCAATCGTCGCTGCTGGAAATTCGCGACAACGAACTTGCTCAACTGCGTACCGAACTTGCGCGCATGCGCGGCGAAGAATACATACCACCAGTCGATGAGACGCCACCCGCAGACCCGTTGGACGATGAATTAGCTGACGACGAAACGCTTGCGGACGACGAGACTCTGCTCGATGACAATGCTATCGACGACGATGAGTTATTTGTCGATGACGATACGTCTGAAATTGGCGTTGATGATGACGTAGAAACGGCCGTCGACGATGCCGCCGTCCCGGCTGACGATGCAACCGCCGAAACACCGGTGACAACCGCCGCGAAGCCAAAGGAGTCGTTGGTTGACACCATCCTCGGATACGTTACCGGCATTTGGGGAATGATCGCCGGCGCCGTTTTATTAGTCTTGGGTATATTGATTTGGTTTGCAAGAAGAGCCGGCCGCGACGACGACGACGCGAGCGGTGTTTGGGAAACGCTAGACGCAGGCGAAAATTTAGAAAGTGAGTCGATGGCATCAACCGAGCGTCTGCGGGCGCTCGCCAGAGACGAAGACACTGCGATCGTTGTCGTTGAACAGGAATCCAAGGCAGCGATGGCTGCAGAGATGGCAGCCGACCGAAGTGACGGTGATCAGATATCAGCGGCGCAAGATGTCAGTGAGACGGCCGCGTCGCTAGACGAAACAAGCGCGAGCCCGACACTTGAAGATACGTTTAGCAGCGAAACGGCGATCAATTTGGATCAGTCTGATCCTATCGCGGAAGCTGATTTCCACATGGCTTATGGTCTACACGATCAAGCGGCCGACCTGATCAATGGCGCATTAGAAGTGGAGCCGGAAAGGCGCGATTTGCTAGCCAAGTTGTGCGAGGTTTACTTCGTCTGGGGCAATCGAGACGCGTTTGTCGATGCCGCCAGTCGTATGAACGGCGTGGTGGGCGATTCTTCCAGCGCCGAGTGGGATAAGATTGTCATCATGGGCCAACAGATTGCGGCCGATCATCAGCTGTTCTCCGGAAAAACGACCGGTGAGGCGACCAAAGCGGTCGACCTGTCATTCGACGGCGCAATGGGCGATTCCGGCGTCTTGGATATGGATTTAGCGGGCGGACCTGACAGTGCGGTCAGCGACGTGATCGATCTCGGGGCCGAATTTGGCGGTGACGACGCAAATGATGCTTCGTCGATCGATTTTCCATTTGAAGAGGACGACACGTCCGCATCAATAACGCGCGAAATGCCGCCTCGAGATGAGGAAACCTTAGAATCACCGACGCTAGAAGTTGGGCCGGACGATAATACGGTTGAGACACCGACGATCGAAGAACAATTTGCCGATCTCGATGCAACAGGCGAAGTGGCTGCAGTCGGTCTTTCCGACAATGAGGCAACGACACTCGCATCGCTTGACGATGATCAAACCGAGTCAACTTCTCTAGATGACGCATTTGCAGCAGACGATGCAAGTGGCGGCGTATCGGCTGGAGACCATACCGCTGAGATCAATTTAGATGATCTCGGGTTAGATTTGGATGGGCTGTCCGATTCAGGTCTCGCGCATGATCTTGATGATTTGGCCGCAACTGGAGAGCTTGAGGCAATAAATCTAGACGACTTAGATGCGACGGGCCAAAATCTGGCCATCGGTGAGGACGATCTGGTTGCGACCGGTAAAAATTTGGCGCTGGATGAATCATCCGAATCGCTGGCGGCAACCGGAAGAAACCCCACCGTCGATGAAGACGCGACAGGTAAGAACCCGGTACTTGACGATATTTTTGATGAAGCGGCAGCAGGCGAAACCAGCTTGCTGGACGCAACGGGCCAAACACAAATTCTCAGCGACGATTTGGCAGTCGCGACAGCAAGTGACGTCGACGCGTTACTTGGCGACGCGGATCAGACGCAGCTCGCGTCGGACTATGCTGATGAACCGACACAGGCGCTGCCAGACGACGCGGAAACGCTGCTAGCGCCACTTGATAGTGACGACGATGATGGCGATTTCGATTTCGCAAAAACTGAGGCGCTACCGAAGGACGTATTTACTGGCGTTGCTTCTACAGACGAAACAGGTGAGCTACCTGGGATAGCGGGAAGCACCGATGTTGACCTTGATCTCGACGATCTAACGGCAGCTCTTAAAGTTAGCGAGGTTGGCGATACCGTCAATCAGATGCGTGACGAGGCTACTGTTGAGCAACCGCGAATCCGGCCAGATCAAAACTTAGACTTGGACGTTGGATTGAGTGCAGAAGAAGACAACGAGCCGACGCAAGCGTTGTCCGGTGATCAAATCCCCGATGATTTGCATGACGCACGGACGATGACTGAGGTTGGCACGAAGCTCGATCTAGCGCGCGCCTATGTCGATATGGGCGATCCGGGCGGTGCACGTAGTATCTTGGAGGAAGTTCTTGATGAGGGCGACGATGGCCAGCGTCAGCAGGCCCAGCAGCTGTTGGATTCGCTTCCCTCCTAGTTCAATAATTCGCGACTAGACATACGTATCGGCAACCACCGAATGCCATGCGTATAGCCCTCGGAATCGAATACGATGGTACTGCCTACAATGGCTGGCAGCGCCAACGTAACGGTACCGGCGTTCAAGAAAAAGTTGAAGCCGCGCTTAGCGGTGTGGCGAACGAGGGCATTGAGATCGTCTGTGCGGGACGAACGGATACTGGAGTGCATGCGATTGGGCAGGTAGTACACTTCGATACTGCCGCCAGGCGCCCCGATCACGGTTGGCTATTGGGTATCAACAGCCTGCTGCCAATTGATGTTAACGCTGTTTGGGCGCAAGAAGTATCGAGCGACTTTCACGCGCGCTTTTCTGCAATTAGCAGGCGATATCAATACAAGATTCTTAATCGGTCCACGAGATCATCGCTGTATCGGGATCGCGCTTGGTGGGTTCGCCGGTGGCTTGATGAGGCTGAAATGCAGGTAGCGGCGAACGCTTTATTAGGTGAGCATGACTTTTCCGCATTTCGTGCTGCAGGCTGTCATGCGTCGACGCCAAATAGAAACATGCAGTTACTGAATATTGTGCGCGATGACGAGTGGTTGCACGTGACTATCGTCGCCAACGCATTCCTTCAGCATATGGTGCGCAATATTGTCGGATCGCTGGCGTCTATAGGATTTGGCGAACGGCCTGCGACATGGCTAAAGGACCTGTTGGACAGCCGTGACCGACGCAACGGCGGCATTGCCGCACCGGCGCACGGGCTTACATTGATACACGTAGAGTATCCGGAGAAATTCGGGCTTGCAGCCCTGGACAAATCAGCCGTGAGAGCGGATTCTTAGAGCGCTCGTCACAGGAGATTGTTGAACAATGAGTTGGTTCGAAAAATTAATGCCTTCGCGCATAAGCACTGAGAAGCGCACAAGATCGGTGCCCCAAGGCGTTTGGATAAAATGCCCTAAATGCGATGCGCAGCTGTATCGAACCGAACTCGAACGAAATTTGTATGTTTGCCCGAAATGCGATCATCACATGCGTATCGGTGCACGGCGCCGCATTGAGTATTTTCTCGATGCAGATTCGCTAACCGAATTAAACGCGTCGCTAGAGCCCGAAGATCCGTTGAAGTTTCGTGACAGCAAGCGATACCGCGACAGAATCGTGCAAGCGCAAAAGAAGACGGGTGAAAAGGATGCATTGATCACGGTGTCGGGCAATCTAATGGGCCGACCCGTCGTGGTTTGCGCTTTTGAATTCGCATTCATGGGGGGGTCCATGGGTTCGGTAGTCGGTGAGAAGTTCTCGCGTGCGGCAGAGCACAGTGCGAAAACCGCAGCGCCGCTCATCTCATTTTCGGCAAGTGGTGGGGCACGCATGCAGGAAGCATTGTTTTCACTTCTGCAAATGGCGAAAACCTCGGCGGCGTTGGCAAATCTCGGTGAGCTGAAAATTCCCTACGTATCGGTACTGACAGATCCAACCACCGGTGGTGTATCGGCGAGCCTTGCGATGCTGGGGGATGTCAATATCGCGGAGCCGAAAGCCTTAATCGGCTTTGCCGGGCCTCGCGTCATAGAACAAACCGTGCGGCAGAAACTGCCAGACGGTTTCCAAAGAAGCGAATTCCTACTTGATCATGGGGCCATCGATATGTTGATTGATCGCCGACAGTTGCGCGAGCAAATTGCGAGCCTGCTAGATAAATTGGTTCCAATGCCAGCGCCGCCAACCGACTAAAATCTATGGTTTGTTGGTATGCGCCCGCCTAGTGCGACGAGTGCAACTAGTCCATCAGATTCGGCTAGTTCGCTTGCACAGTGGCTCGCTTGGCTGGAAACACTTTCTCCGAATGAAATTGACCTTGGGCTGGAGCGGGTAAGTGAGGTATTGCAACGCTTGAGTTTGCAGCAGCCACAGCGCGTGCTGCACATTGCTGGCACCAACGGTAAGGGCTCATGCGCGGCCATGCTCGAAGCGATGTATTTGCAGTCGACCACGTCTGTTGGCTGTTACACGTCGCCGCATATCATTCGCTACAACGAACGGGTTCGCGTGTCCGGTAGCGCCGTGAGCGACGCTCAAATTGTGCGTGCGTTTGAGCGGGTCGAGACCGTTCGGCAAGGTGTGCCGCTCACCTATTTCGAGTTTGGGACGCTGGGTGCGTTATGTGTCTTTGACGAGGCGTCGGTCTCGCACTCCATTCTGGAGATTGGTCTGGGGGGCCGGCTCGATGCGGTCAATGCGGTTGCGGCTGACGGTGCTCTGATTACCAATATTGCATTGGATCATTGTGATTGGCTAGGCGATGACGTGGAATCCATTGGGAGAGAAAAGGCCGGCATTATGCGCAGCGGAAAGCCGTGTATTTTTGCGGAAAAGGACGTGCCGGCGTCCGTGGTTACGCAAGCCCAGGCAACGTCTGCCGAATTGCACGTAATCGGTACCGATTTTCGGTTTAAGCAGTCCAGTGCACAGGCCTGGGATTTTTTCGGTGCGGCCGTAACGCTCAATTCACTCGCGCGCCCCGCGCTCGCCGGGGACCAGCAGCTACAGAATGCGGCAGCCTGCCTCGCGTTGTTGGAGTCTGTTGGTGACCTTACTGACTTGAGTACGGATGAAATTAACAGCGCGTTGGCTGGTGTGTCGTTGCCTGGTCGATTTCAACGTATTTCGCGAAAGCGAATGTGGATTCTCGATGTGGCGCATAACCCGCACGCTGCTCAGGTGCTCGCGTCAAACCTGCAAGCGTATTTTCCAGGCAGCAAGGCCACTTGTGTTTTCGGCGCTTTGCAGGATAAGGATGTCGTTGGCATGGTCGAAAAACTTGTGCCACATATTGGGCAGTGGATTGCGGTAGAAGCGGCCGGACCTCGTTCGATACCGTCGCTGAGTGCTGCGCAGATAATTGCTAATCAGACGGGCAGTCCGTGCCGGGTAGCGCCATCATTTGTTGATGCCCTTGAGCTCGCGCAAAACGCGGATCTGGTCAGCCCTATTCTGGTTACCGGTTCATTTCTCACCGTCGGGCCAGCGCTTGAGTGGTTAGCACAAAACGCCAATTAGGAAATCGCTAATTGCGATATAATTCGCAAGTTGAATTAGAGTGGTCGGAGTTATGGATAGGGCGCTGAAAGAACGGATTGTTGGTGCAATTGTCTTGGTTTTGTTTGCGGTGCTGGTGGTTCCAGTATTTCTGGACGGTCCGTCGCAAGAGCCGGCGACTGTACAGGAGCGCATATCCCTGCCGGGACAGAGCTCGGAGTCGGCTCAAAATAAGACGATCGTTCTGAATCGAGATAGAAATGAGCCGGTTCCCGTTGCCCAACCGGTCCCTCAAGCAGCGAGTCCGTCGGCAGACACATCTGCTTTAGCCACTGCCGGCGAGTCACTGGAGAATTCCCCTGTCGTCTCCAATACGAAACCGGCCGAACAGGCCGCGGTGGACCTCCCTTCTGTCGATGAGAGCGCAGGTCCAACACCGGGTGAGGCCGAGAGCCGGGCATCAGCCGCACAACCGGATGTTGCTTCAAGCAGCGGAATGTGGGCAGTCCAGCTCGGTAGTTTCTCGAACGAGGACAATGCTCGTAGATTGGCCGCCAAGTTGCGAGCCGACGGCTATGCTGCGTTTCTGAGTCGGCACACTGCCGGTGGTTCGGCGCTGCATCGCGTGCGCATCGGCCCGCAGAAAGATCGGCAAAGCGCGGAGGCGGTTGCCGCTAGCCTCGTCAAATCTGGTCACACGGGTCGCGTGGTGCCACATCCTTGAAAAAGCGTCGTCGGCTCTGCAATCTGTGTTCGCGGCGGCGATTGCATCTGCTAGAATGCCGCCATCCGCAGTACTGAAATTCCTCGCGAACTCATAAACTGATAACGATGCCATTTGCAGACATTCTTATCGCAGTCATTGTGGTCCTATCTGTGATTGTTGGCTTCGCTCGCGGTTTTGTTAAAGAAGCAATATCAATCGCATCCCTACTGATCGCCATTTGGGCGGCGCTGTTTCTTGGACCCCGCGTTGGCACTATTGCCGATGACTGGGTCAGTTCAGCCGAGCTACAAATATGGTTTGGACGCATCCTCGTATTTGCCGTAGTGCTGGCGATCGGCGGCTTGCTCGGCTGGGGCGTTTCCAAATTGGTTAGACTCTCAATTTTGAGCGGGATGGACCGCGTTCTTGGGATGGCGTTCGGCTTTTGCCGGGCTGCTCTGCTGGTCGGCGTGCTGGTGATCGGCGGGCAATTCGCCGGCTTCGATAATGATAAATGGTGGCAGGATTCGGTGCTTATTCCTTATGGCGAAGCAATTGCGCAGTGGATTGGCGTTATGGCGCCGAAAGGGCTCGAGCTATTCACGCCAAGCGATTTGATCAAGAGTGTTACCGGGTGAGCGACGCGAAAGCGGGACGGACGACAAAGGGATGTGCGGACTAATATGTGTGGGATAGTCGGAATTGTTGCTCAACGACCGGTCAATCAAGCGCTTTACGATGCGTTGACTGTGCTGCAGCATCGCGGGCAAGACGCTGCGGGTATCGTCACCTGGAGTGATGACGGGCTCCACGTACGTAAAAGCAATGGTCTGGTACGAGACGTGTTTCATCAACGTCACATGCTGCGGCTAAAAGGCAATGTCGGCATGGGCCACATCCGGTATCCGACGGCAGGTAGCGCACAGTCCGCCGAGGCGCAACCGTTTTACGTCAATTCCCCATATGGTATTTGTCTGGCGCACAACGGTAACCTGACAAATCATGATGAGCTTGCTGGATTGTTAATTCGCGAGGACCGACGACACTTAAGTACGGGATCGGATTCCGAAGTGCTGCTGAACGTTTTTGCGCATGAGTTACAGCATCGTTGCAATGGGCAACCGAGTCCTGAGCAAATATTCGATGCTATTGAGGCAGTCCACCGGCGCTGTAAGGGTGGTTACGCGGTCGTCGCGATGATCATCGGCTACGGAATTGTTGCATTTCGTGATCCGAACGGTATTCGTCCATTGGTTATCGGCCGTCGTCACGCTGAGGACGGCGATGAGTTCGCCGTGGCGTCGGAAAGCGTTGCGCTGGACGCGCTGCAATTCGAGCTACTTCGCGATGTGCTTCCCGGTGAAGCGATTTTCTTTGAAAACAGCGGCGCTATGCATAGCCGCGAATATTCGGGTAAGACCCGCTACGCGCCGTGCATATTTGAGTTCGTCTATTTTGCGCGACCTGATTCGATTGTTGATGGTTTGTCGGTTTATAAATCTCGCCTGCGTATGGGCGAACAGCTTGCAGGACAGATAGTACGCGAGTGGCCTGATCACGACATCGATGTGGTTATTCCAATTCCGGATACGAGCCGCACGGCAGCGGTGCAAGTGGCCTATCATCTTGGCGCTAAATACAGAGAAGGCTTTATTAAGAACCGTTACATTGGGCGTACTTTTATTATGCCCGGGCAAGCAGAGCGGGCGCATTCAGTGAGACGAAAACTGAATGCAATTGATCTTGAGTTTCGCGGCAAGAATGTACTGTTGGTTGATGATTCAATTGTGCGCGGAACAACGTCCAAACAAATCATACGACTTGCGCGTGAGGCCGGTGCGAGAAAAGTCTATTTTGCTTCTGCAGCTCCTCCAGTACGTTATCCAAACGTCTACGGCATCGACATGCCGGCGGCATCCGAGTTGATCGCGAATGGACGCAGCGTTGAGGAAATTAGGGAAATTATTGGGGCCGATAGACTGATTTTTCAGGACCTTCGCGGCCTCATCAGATCCGTTCGACACAATGATTCTGAGATTCGTGAGTTTGACACATCGTGTTTTTCCGGCGAATACGTCACGGAAGATGTGTCGACCGAATACCTGCAGGCACTTGAACGACAGCGCAGCGATGCAGCAAAGAGTCAACGTGATCAAAGCGACGACAACGATGATGACGATAGTGCTGATCGTGTCGTATTTGCCTCTGTGGTTGAAGATGATGCGGATGCTGCAATCAATATGTAGCGAATGCCAACGGCGCTTCTTTGAGTGACTACGCTGGGTCGTTTCGCGATATGTAATTGAATCGATTGTTTTTGTCGGTAAGTATTACACTAGCAGCATGAGCATAAAGGTGATGATCGTCGACGGGCAGGCTGAATTTCGCAGCCTTTTGATGCATCACGTCACCGCGCACTGGCCCGACGCCATAATATCTGCCTATGATCCCATTGTTGCCGGTCGTCTTCCTGAGGAGTTCTCCGGCGCCGGTAATGACATCATCTTGTTGGGTGACAAACAGGGGCAGGTGGACCCAATGAAAACACTAGCCCAATTTACCCGCGTAGCCGGGTTCCCGCCGGTTGTATTTTTTGGCAGCGAGCTGGAAGACCATGATCGTGCCAGACGCTTCGGCGCCGATGGTTATTTTGCTCGTGAAAAGGTGCCGCATGGACCATTCATCGAAGGACTCAGAGAAATTTTGCTTTCGCAGCGGCGGCTAGCGTCCACGGCATCACTATTTGTCGGCGATATCGGCACCGGCGTGTACCCAATCATTCGCGGTTATCGACTGATTAGCAAACTGGCGATGAGTGAGCATTCTGCCGTTTATTTAGCGGAGAAAACGTCTGCTGACATGAAGATTGTCCTTAAGGTATTGCGGCAAGCTCCAGACTTGTCCGAGGGTATCGGTGCGTTCGATCGATTCCTTCAAGAATACGAAATGATAGCCGAGCTGGACCATCCTAACGTGGTGAAGATTTACGACCTTGGCGTCGGCGATAATCACGCGCATATCGCTATGGAATATCTTGAGGGTGGAACACTACGACGGAAGCTTGAGAAGAAGGTAAGCGGGCCCGAGGCAGTGCGCTTGACGAAAGAAATTGCGAGCGCGCTGGCTTGCATACACTCTGTCGGCATTCTGCATCGCGATCTGAAACCAGGCAACGTGATGATGCGATCCGACGATACTGTCGCGCTTATCGATTTCGGCCTTGCAAAGAGAATGCGTCTGCAGCAGGAAATTACGGACAGCGGGCAAATTTTTGGCACACCCTATTACATGAGTCCTGAACAAGGTCACGCGAATGAAGTGGACGCACGAAGCGACATATACAGCCTAGGCGTGATTTTTTACGAGTTGCTAACCGGCGATAAGCCGTACACCGCTAGCAATGCTATGGGGATAATATTTAAGCACAGCAAAGCGCCGGTGCCGCTACTGCCACCGAAGCACGCGAAATATCAGGCTTTACTGAATATGCTGCTGGCTAAAAAACCGGATGACCGGCTGCAAACCGCCGAGGAGGTCCTCGAATGGCTTTAGCAGGACAATTGCCTTCGTCGATCAATGATTTTCTTACTGTCAAGACACCGCAAGCCTGGGTAGTGGAGGCTTGCCGCAGGATACCGGAGCTACTGCTCGATCACGCTAATTGCGAACTAAAAGCGGCATCGACCGCGTTGTCGACGATTTATCGCTACTCGCATATTGACGAGTTGGTGCACCAGATGTCGAGATTAGCCCGTGAAGAGCTGCGCCATTTTGAGCAAGTTCGGAAGATCATGCGCGCCCGTTCAATTCCCTTCAAACGACTATCGGCGTCTCGTTACGCAGGACGCTTGCATGATTCAGTCCGTTCCGCCGAACCGGGGCGGCTCGTGGACAGTTTGATTATTGGTGCTCTCATCGAGGCACGGTCGTGCGAACGATTCGCGGCGTTGCTGCCAAACCTGCCGGAAGACCTGCAGCAATTTTATGCAGGGCTTTTGGCCTCCGAAGCGCGACACTTCGAGCACTACCTGCAATTTGCACGTTCCCAAAGCGGTGATACACAAACCGAATTTGAGGTGCGGTTAACTGAACTGACGCACTGTGAGGCGAATCTAATTTCCGAGACCGATGACGATTTTCGGTTTCACTCTGGTGTCCCGCGGTAGCAGGCGACCGGTCGATCGCTACTCAAAGTTATGTCGCGACGCCTTCTTTAGAACGATGGGAACGATGGGTACATTCTTTTCGAATTGACCGCCCGGACCGGCGCGTGCAGAAACGATCATATCGACCACTTCCATGCCTTGAATGACATTGCCGAATACCGCGTAGCCCCATCTGTCAGGCCGCGGGTCCAGCGCAATATTGTCTACCACGTTAATGAAGAATTGCGCATTGGCTGAATGTGGGTCAGTTTCACGCGCCATCGCGATGCTGCCCCGGACATTTTCCAAACCGTTACCCGATTCATTGATAATTGAGCCGTCTGTCTCCTTGCCTTTCAAATTCGGCGTGTGACCACCGCCTTGGATCATGAAATCCGGAATGACACGGTGAAAAACGGTGCCATCGTAAAATCCGGAATCGACCAATTCGAGGAAGTTTTTCACCGTAATTGGTGCTCGTGCACCATCTAGTTCAAGCACGATGTTGCCTTCGGTGGTCTCGAATAGGATATATGGGTGAGCAGGTACCTTGTCGTCGGCTAAGGCAATTGAGGTCGCGAATACCCATAGCAACAAAAAGAAATTGGCCTTCATGATTGGCTTAGTCCTCATTGAAAGTGTGTAGTTTGGGGACGATACCAAAGCCGACAGCGGAGTAAAGCGGCGAAAGCGATAATCTTGATTGACTGCCTTGTGGGCGGCCCGTATCATCGTGCCCCCGCGGGACCTGGGTCGCGTGAGTTTAGGGTTTGAAATCGGGGCATGGCGCAGTCTGGTAGCGCATCTGCTTTGGGAGCAGAGGGTCGGGAGTTCGAATCTCTCTGCCCCGACCAAATTCGGGGTTTGCAGGATTTAATCAGTGCGCCCGTAGCTCAACCGGATAGAGCACCTGCCTTCTAAGCAGGGGGTTGCAGGTTCGAGTCCTGCCGGGCGCGCCAATATCGGGTCCCGTATTGACGGCAGGAAAGGCCATCGCAACGCGCTCTAGTTATTATTCGGTAGCGGTTACACGGTGGTTGATGAACGCGGTCCTGATGAACCAATGTTCGTCAGGATATGAAATAGATTGTAAAAAAATGTTGGGCGTAGCGGGGTCGCGAAGCGACAGGGTAGGCCTCGGGTTGAGAACTAGAAATCGAACAAAATGGTGGGCGTAGCGGGGTCGCGAAGCGACAGGGTAGGTCCCGGGTTGTGAACTAGAAATCGAACAAAATGGTGGGCGCAGCGGGGTCGCGAAGCGACAGGGTAGGCCTCGGGTTGAGAACTAGAAATCGAATAAAATGGTGGGCGTAGCTCAGTTGGTAGAGCCCCGGGTTGTGATCCCGGTCGTCGTGGGTTCGAGTCCCATCGTCCACCCCAAATCCGCCCGCATCGCTGGTAATCGCGACATGGGTGGGAGCGGATTTATCTTTAGTGGATTAGCTGGTTAGCGCTTCCACCTAGCCGACTAAAGATCAATTCGCATCGGACTGGCACATTGATAGTTGAGAACTTGGGCAAATTGGACGCGGATTTATCCTTAGTGGATTGGCAGATATGCGCTTCCACCTAGCCCACTAAAGATCAATTCGCATCAGACTGATACGTTGATATTTAAGAACTTGGGCGAATTGGGTGCGGACTTATCTTTAGTGCGATGAATATCGATGCGCAAATGCCGACGCTGCATCTATTAATTGCAGAGGCGAATTGGAATTAAATATGACGGATTGGGCCTTTAGCTCAGTTGGTAGAGCAGGAGACTCTTAATCTCTTGGTCCGGGGTTCGAGCCCCCGAGGGCCCACCAAATCCGCCCGCATCGACGAAGACCTTGCAATAGTCAGGTGCGGATTTATCTTTAGTGGATTGGCAGATTTGCACTTCCACCTGAGTCACTAAAGATCAATTCGCATCGGGCTGGCACATTGATAACTAAGAACTTGGGCGAATTGGGTGCGGATTTATCTTTAGTGGATTAGCAGATTTGCACTTCCACCTGAGTCACTAAAGATCAATACGCATCGGGCTGGCACATTGATAACTAAGAACTTGGGCGAATTGGGTGCGGATTTATCTTTAGTGGATTGGCAGATATGCACTTCCACCTAGCCTACTAAAGATCAATTCGCATGAGACTGGCACGCTGAGAATTAAGAACAGAGGCGAATTGGGTGCGGATTTATCTTTGATTGTATGACAAATTTGCGTATCTAACGGGCTCACTAGTTCAATTCCTGCCTCCCAACGATCAGCGTTGCTGCCCAACATTAGCAAATCTTTTCTTGTTAGCAAGCGTATAAATCGCGCTATAATTGCCGGTTGAACAAAGAGTCGATCTCAATTGCGAAAGTGGCGGAATTGGTAGACGCGCTGGCTTTAGGTGCCAGTGGGGTAACCCGTGAGAGTTCGAGTCTCTCCTTTCGCACCAGTATTCACTGGACATATAATTGATTGAAATATAAAAGCATTTAGACGTTGTCGATAGGCCGTGATCGCGTGTGTCGACGCTGAGGGGAACAATAGAATGTTGGTCAAAGTGGAATCGACCGGGAAACTCGAGCGCAAGATGCGAGTTGAACTGCCGGCCGAACGAGTAGAAAAAGAAGTCGACACTCGGCTGAAGTCCGTTGGCCGGACGGTCAAAATTAAGGGATTTCGGCCTGGCAAGGTACCACCGACGGTGGTCCGCAAGCACTATGGCGTTCAAGTTCGCCAGGAAGTGTTGTCCGAGTTGATGAGCAAGAGCTACAGCGACGCCATCGCGCAAGAAAATTTGCAGCCGGTGGCGCAGCCCACGATCGAGCCCGAAGTTGCCGAAAATGGTAGCGACTTTGCGTTTGTCGCGACCTTCGACGTTTTACCTGAGGTGCAGCTCAAGAATCTCGAGAAAATTAAGGTCAAGAAACCTGAAGTTGAGATCGGCGACGAAGACAGCGAAGACATGATTATGAATTTGCGTAAGCAGCGAGCCACCTGGAATGCCGTTGCTCGGGAGAGTGCGAAAGGCGATCGAGTAATCGTAGATTTTGATGGTCGCATCAAAGATGAACCGATTTCTGGAGGACAGGGAACTGAAGTGCCAGTCATACTTGGCCAGGGTTCGATGTTACCCGACTTTGAAAAGGCGCTCTTTGGCGTCAAGGCGGAGCAAGAGAAGTCGTTCAAGGTGAAGTTTCCTAAGGACTATCAAGCGGAAGACCTAAAGGGGAAAAAGGTCGATTTTTCAATCAAAGTACATCGGGTTGAAGAAGAGGAATTGCCGCCGCTGGACGATTCACTCGCGGAGCTCTATGGCGTAACCGAGGGCGGTCTCGAGCAGCTTCGTTCCGATGTATTGGACAACATGCGGCGCGAGGCAAATCAAAAAACGGTCAACGACATAAAAGACCAAGCGCTAACCGGCCTCTTGGAAACCAACTCCATTGAAGTGCCAAATTCGCTGAAGCAGCAGGAAATGCATGCTATGCAGCACGAAGCGATGCGTCGTATGGGCACGGAGGATCATGATCAGGCGCCGCCCATTGAAAATTTTGCAGAGGGCGCGGATCGAAGGGTTCAGCTGAGTCTATTGATACGCCAACTGATTGAAGACAACAATATCGTGCTAGATCAGGAAAAACTGCGATCTAAAGTCGAAGAGCTGTGCAGCGGTTACGAAAATGCTGACGAGATGGTTGCAAACTACATGAGCAATCCCCAGATCATGGCGCAATTCGAGCCAATGGTGCTGGAAGAGCAGGCTGTCGACTGGATTACCGAAAATGGTATCTGCACCACAGAGTCGATTTCGTTCAAAGAGTATATGAACCCATAACGATTTAAGCGGCAGGAATACAGGAAACGATATGAGCGCAACAGCATTGAATTTGGTGCCGATGGTTGTCGAACAGACGGCGCGCGGCGAACGGGCATACGACATATATTCACGGCTCTTGAAAGAGCGATTGGTGTTTATTGTCGGCCCAGTTGAGGATTACATGGCGAATCTAGTGGTCGCACAATTGTTGTACCTGGAATCAGAGAATCCAGACAAAGACATTCACCTGTATATCAACTCGCCTGGCGGTGTGGTGACGGCCGGCCTATCCATTTACGACACCATGCAGTTCGTCAACTGCGACATTAGTACGATTTGCATGGGCCAGGCGGCCAGCATGGGCGCTTTGTTATTGGCAGGCGGCACCAAAGGCAAGCGATTTGCCTTGCCGCACTCTCGCGTGATGGTCCACCAGCCGAGCGCGGGCTATTCTGGACAGGCGACGGATATTAGTATTCATGCGCAGGAAGTCCTTGATTTAAAACGGCGACTTAATGAAATTATGTCCCGCCATACGGGTCAGAGTGTGGAACAGGTAGAGAAAGATCTTGAGCGTGACAACTTCCTAAGTGCTGAGGCGGCTGTGGAATATGGGCTAATTGATACGGTGCTCGCACAGCGCGCTGAAATACGCGACGACGCCGAGAAATAAGTTCTTAACTATCAACAGGTTGACGAATAATGCTCGGCTAATGAGACGCCGTGCTTTGCACCCTCGATAGTCGCGTGTTATATACACATTTAGTCGTAACAGACTGATTTTCCACAACAGAGGCCGGACCACATGAGCGATGAATCCCGCGGCAAGAACGAGGACGGCAAACTCCTCTATTGTTCTTTTTGCGGCAAAAGCCAGCACGAGGTACGCAAGTTAATCGCGGGCCCGTCCGTGTTTATTTGTGACGAATGCGTAGAGCTCTGTAATGACATCATCCGCGAAGAGCTTGAGGATGCTGGCGAGACAGGTCACGACAAACTGCCGAAACCGCAGGAAATCAAAGCGGTTCTGGACGAGTATGTGATTGGCCAGCAACGCGCCAAGAAAGTTCTTTCGGTCGCAGTTTACAACCACTACAAGCGGCTCGATGATCGAGCGGGCGAACGTGGCAAGGAAGACATAGAATTGGCCAAGAGCAATATTTTGCTCATAGGCCCAACTGGCTGCGGCAAGACCTTGCTTGCCGAGACCCTTGCACGACTTTTGAATGTCCCATTTACGATTGCGGATGCGACAACCTTGACCGAAGCAGGCTATGTCGGCGAGGACGTCGAGAACATCATTCAAAAGTTATTGCAGAAATGCGATTACGACGTCGAAAAAGCACAAACCGGTATCGTCTACATCGATGAGATCGACAAGATATCACGCAAGTCCGACAACCCATCTATTACCCGTGACGTGTCTGGCGAAGGTGTTCAGCAGGCATTGCTCAAATTGATCGAGGGCACGGTTGCCTCAGTTCCGCCACAAGGTGGCCGGAAACATCCGCAGCAGGAATTTCTGCAGGTCGACACTGGCAATATCCTATTTATTTGCGGTGGCGCTTTTGCCGGGCTGGAAAAAGTCATCATGGATCGTTCATCCAAGAGCGGCATTGGATTTGTCGCAGATGTGAAGACGGTTGACCAGGAGCAAAGTATCGGCGAACTGCTGCACGGTTGCGAGCCGGAAGATTTAATCAAGTACGGCTTGATTCCCGAGTTTGTCGGCAGGCTGCCGGTCGTCGCGACGCTTGAGGAACTTGATGAGGATGCACTCGTTAGTATTCTTCTCGAACCAAAAAACGCGCTTACCAAACAGTACAAGAAATTGTTTGATATGGAAGGCGTTGAATTGGAGTTTCGTGACGATGCGCTACGCGCAGTCGCAAAACGCGCTATGCAGCGCAAGACCGGCGCACGTGGTTTGCGAACAATTTTGGAAAGCGTTTTGCTGGACACGATGTACGAACTCCCATCGTCTACCAATGCGAAAAAGGTCGTATTGGACGAAGCGGTGGTTACGGGCGAAACACAGCCTTATATCATCTATGAATCGGAAGAGCCGCCGACCGTTAACATCGAACAACCGGCACGACAAGCGGGATCGGACGGTTAGCACAAGACGTTTTACGAATTACCGCAGCGCTCGGGCGGACATAACAGATTGACGATCGACCGGTAGTCCGATTTTTGCTTGGGGTCGGCTGCTTAGAAATCTGGGATCGATTGTGGTCAAACGCGCTAATGCAAAAATTTTGCGTGTGGAACTGAATGACCGCTTGATTTTCGATGGTGCGGACACATCTCACGTCCGTTCAATCGCCCATAAACCAGCAAATAGCGCGCATAGTGCGGCCACTACCCGCATAAAGACTACGTGAGGAATGTATTTGTGTCTGAGGAAGATCCGACCATCAAGAACGAAACAATAAGCGAAGAGTCGCCGTCATTACCGGGCATTCCTGTGCTGCCGTTGCGCGATGTGGTCGTCTATCCACACATGGTAATACCCTTATTTGTTGGCAGGGAGAAATCAATTGTCGCCTTAGATCGGTCGATGAATGGCGACAAAAAAATCTTGTTGATCGCGCAGCAAAAAGCGGATCTTGATGATCCCGGCGCAGAAGATCTTTATGAAGTCGGCACGCTGGCAACAATCTTGCAGCTCCTGAAATTGCCAGATGGCACGGTCAAAGTGTTGGTTGAGGGTGGCGAGCGAGCGCAAGTTGACCGGTTGCATGTGGGCGACCATTTCTCGGCAGAGACAACGGCGCTTGCTGAAGAGGATCAATTCGACGAGCGCGAGATGGACGTCTTGCTGCGCTCGATCATCGCGCAATTCGAACAATACGTGAAGCTGAACAAGAAAGTGCCGCCGGAAATATTGACCTCGCTTGCGGGCATTGATGAAGCCGGTCGGTTGGCTGACACCGTTGCCGCTCACATGGCATTGAAGCTGTCCGAGAAGCAGCGAATTTTGGAAATTCGCGATGTGAAAGAACGATTGGAACAAATTCTCGGCATCATCGAGGGCGAGATCGACGTTCTGCAAATCGAGAAACGAATTCGCGGACGCGTTAAGCAACAGATGGAGAAAAGTCAGCGCGAGTACTATCTGAACGAGCAAATGAAGGCGATTCAGAAAGAACTCGGGGAAATGGAAGACGCGCCTAACGAGCTTGCCGATCTAGAAAACAAAATCGAAAAAGCTGGTATGCCGACAGAGGCGAAGGAAAAAGCTACCTCCGAACTTAACAAGCTCAAGCTAATGTCACCGATGTCAGCGGAGGCCACTGTTGTTCGTAATTACGTTGATTGGCTTTTGAAGGCACCATGGAAAAAGCGCAGCAAGATATTGCGCAATTTGACGCGTGCAGAGGAAGTTCTTGAGGAAGATCACTTCGGTCTCGACAAAGTCAAAGAAAGAATTCTTGAGTACCTTGCCGTACAGCAACGAGTGAAGCGCTTGAAAGGTCCAATTCTCTGCCTGGTAGGACCTCCGGGTGTTGGCAAGACTTCGCTCGGGCAAAGTATCGCCCGTGCAACCAATCGAAAATTTGTACGTATGTCCCTGGGTGGCGTGCGCGATGAGGCCGAGATTCGCGGTCATCGCAGAACCTACATTGGGTCTATGCCGGGCAAGATTATTCAGAATCTAGCGAAGACCACCGTGCGCAATCCACTGTTCCTGTTGGACGAAGTTGACAAGATGGCAATGGATTTTCGTGGCGATCCGTCGTCTGCGTTGCTTGAGGTTTTGGATCCAGAACAGAACTCTGCGTTTAACGACCATTACCTGGAAGTTGATTTTGATCTGTCCGACGTAATGTTTGTGTGTACCGCCAACAGTTTGAACATTCCAGCGCCACTTCTGGACCGCATGGAAGTCATCCGAATTCCCGGCTATACGGAAGATGAAAAGCTCAATATTGCACAGCGCTACTTAATTCCAAAGCAAATGAAAGAGAACGGTCTCGAGGACAGCGAACTACACATTACGCGTACCGCTGTATTGGACATTATTCAGCACTACACGCGAGAGTCGGGCGTGCGTAACCTCGAACGCGAGATATCGAAAATTTGCCGCAAGATAGTCAAAATATTGCTGCTGAAGCCTAGTGACAAAACGATCAAGGTCTCTCCAAAAAGCATGGAGAAATACCTTGGTGTCCGCCAATTCCGCTATGGCAAGGCGGAGGACAACGATCAAGTCGGTCAAGTCACAGGACTGGCCTGGACGGAAGCTGGCGGCGAGTTGTTGACCATTGAAGCGGCGGTTGTCCCGGGCAAGGGCAAACTTACCCATACCGGTCAGTTGGGCGAGGTCATGACAGAATCGATCCAAGCTGCAATGACGGTGGTTCGCAGTCGTGCGAAGGTGCTTTCGATTGATCCGGACTTCCATCAAACGCTCGATGTGCACGTTCACGTGCCCGAGGGGGCGACGCCAAAAGATGGCCCAAGTGCGGGAGTTGGCATGGTAACGGCTCTGGTGTCCGCACTAACAAACGTGCCAGTAAGAAGCGAAGTTGCGATGACGGGCGAGATCACCCTGCGTGGCGAAGTACTGCCGATTGGGGGCCTCAAAGAGAAGCTGCTTGCGGCCCATCGAGGGGGCATTGCGACGGTGCTAATTCCCCATGAGAATGAGAAAGACCTCGTCGAAATTCCGAAGAACATCAAGGACAAGCTGAATATTCTTCCGGTAAAGTGGATAGATCAGGTATTCGAGCATGCACTGCAACATATGCCGCTGCCCGATGCCGAATCCGCCGACAAAAAAGCGGAGTCGAAATCGACCACATCTGAGCAAAAAGAGCCCGATGCCGCGCGACCGCATTAGCATCTGAAACCCGCGAAAACAAAGGGATTGTTGACCTTATCGACGTCGCTTGTATAAGCTACGCGTGCTTGGATCAATTGGGGTTTTAATTTGTGGTCCGGCTGGGTAAATCTAAAGATCAATAGCTCGACAAAGAAGAAAAGTGTGGCCTTTCTTCGATGCGGTCGATCCCTGGTGAAAATCATGGCGAGACCAAACTAGGGTCCTCCGAAATACTTCGGAATGTCACGGGGATGCGGCGAGTCCGCATTGATTAATTCCAACATCAATACTTGAAGGTGAATGCATGAATAAGGGTGAACTTATTGAAGCAGTTGCGGGCGCGGCTGGATTGTCACGGGCAGATGCAACGAAAGCGGTTGACGCGGTACTGGATAGCGTGACGGGTACTCTGAAAGACGGCGGATCAGTGTCGTTGGTCGGGTTCGGTACTTTCTCTGTGAAGGCACGTGCGGCCCGAATGGGACGCAATCCTAGAACCGGTGAAGCCATTCAAATTAAGGCCAGTAATGTGCCAGGATTCAAGGCTGGCAAAGCCCTAAAGGATGCCGTAAACTAGCGCGCCCTCGCTGCTGGGGGTCGGGGAATCGGCCGTATCGGCGCAGATTTTTCGGCGTCGGTAGTGGGGTCGTTTTAGGGTGTGCGTTGCTGAACTAGCGCACTCCTGAACCCGGGTGCTTAGCTCAGCTGGTAGAGCATCGCCCTTACAAGGCGAGGGTCGGCGGTTCGATCCCGTCAGCACCCACCAAGATTAGGAGTGGTAGTTCAGCTGGTTAGAATACCGGCCTGTCACGCCGGGGGTCGCGGGTTCGAGTCCCGTCCACTCCGCCATAAAACAGACTAGGGGTCCCGGTGGGACCCCTTTTTTGTGGCTACCCAAATGTTCAGGCGGTTGCTGACGGTACCTGATCCAAACCGTCACGAGGATTAGCGCCATTGAGGGACTGTATTCACTTCACTAAAG
>JAJFKW010000003.1 GCA_021773015.1 Woeseia sp. | reverse complement strand
ATTCGCTGGTATGCTGGAGTGCTCGTTGGAGTTCACACTTTAGTGTGTCGAAATGACCAAGTTTCGTAGGAGCAACCGGCCGACCCCGTTTTACAGAGTCTGTTAATATATAACGAAATTGATGCATAGATCAGGCTAGCCTGCATTATGCACAAATTTCGTCATGAGAATGCGTAGCTTGCTTTAGATCAAAGAGTTATGGAGGTTGGCGGGGCGAAAAAATATTGAAATATTTTGAGATCCGACGTTCTCTGTAACTCGTTTAGATGAAATAAGATACGTGTTCGTAATAGAAAGTTTATGCATAATGCAGGCTAGCGAAGCTTCGCCTCAAACCGACAAGTTTTCGCGATCCTGGATACTGGTTGCTAGATGCCGGATAAAGAAAGCAGCGTCCAGCTAGTCTCCAGAATCAGGCATCCAGTATCAACATCTTTAAGGCAGAGCCGCACAAAACTCATCCGTTTTGTGTCGGTTTCGCCCTTTAAAGGTGTCTAGTGGGCTCATTCCTTGCTAATATGCGGAAATACACTAGTATATACCGAACGTCTTCAGGTTTTCTTCAGGTTTTCGAAATATTGTTTCCGCCGCGGCGGATTTC
This sequence comes from Woeseia sp., assembly GCA_021773015.1. Lineage (GTDB taxonomy): Bacteria > Pseudomonadota > Gammaproteobacteria > Steroidobacterales > Woeseiaceae > OFTM247. The sequence goes on along the minus strand of JAJFKW010000003.1, from coordinate 5,916 downwards.
GCTAGGCTCAACATAGATCTTGGTTGATAAATTCGAAGTCGTCTCTCTCCGCATAAGCGGAGTCGCGGTCATCCGGACCGTATTCTCGGAGTCCGCTTATGCGGACCGCACGAGCGGAGTCCGTCCATACGGACCAAAAATTGTACTGCTTTTCTCTTAATTCCGATTCAGGATGTCCGAGACTCTCGCTTATGCGGAGAGATCGTGGGCAGTATAGTTTCGTGATCACGGTGACTATTGCGCCCATGCTTGCCCTGCTAATTGACGAGGAATGAGCGTACTTCGTGCCGCCCCGTCTCCGCCGCCAGCGTCAGCACCCGCCTTCCGTTGCTCGTCGGTTCCGCTTGAACCAAAACGCAGCAAAAAAACGGAGCCTCTATATATGGCTAAGCTCATAAACGTATCCAATCGCTTGCCGGTTACTATCGGCAAGACCATTCGCAAATCCTCGGGTGGTCTCGTTACCGCCATGGAAGGACTTACCGATCGACTCGAACTTAGTTGGGTCGGCTGGCCAGGAGCCGCCGCCGACAATGAAGCTCACGAACAAGAGCTCCGACAAACGCTCAATTCACAATATCGTTATGATCCGGTATTTCTGTCGGAGGCCGAAATTGAGGGGTTTTACCAAGGTTTTTCGAATCAAAGTCTGTGGCCTCTGTTGCATTACATGGCGACGAAGATGGAGTACGAGACCGAGTGGTGGGACTGCTATCAGAAGGTAAACCAAAAATTTGCCGACCAGGTTTTGGCGACGGCGGAATCCGGCGACACGGTGTGGGTGCACGATTACCAACTCATGTTGGTCCCCGGCATGCTGCGCGACGCCAATCCCGATCTGCGCATCGGTTTCTTCTTGCATACGCCCTTTCCTTCCTATGAGTTGTTTCGCTGCCACCCAAACCGCAACAAACTGCTCTGCGGTTTATTGGGGGCAGATCATATTGGTTTTCATGCCTATGGCTACCTGAGGCATTTTCGCAGTACCGTTCTGCGCTGCTTGGGAATAGACTCGGAGATCGACCGGATCCCCTACAACGGGCGTCAGGTAAAAATGGGGGTTCATCCCATCGGTATCGATGCGCAGAAATTCACAAACGAAGTCACCAGCCGCAAGTGCCAAGAGTACTTGGCCAAATATCGCGAGGCCTACGCAGGCAAGCGGGTGGTCATCGGCGTTGAACGCCTGGACTACACCAAAGGTATCCTTCATCGACTGAATGCCATCGAGCAATTCCTTGCTGCCGAGGATACGCCAAACAATGTTACGTTCCTGTTTATCGCAGTGCCGTCGCGGGGTGAGGTGAAGGAATACCAGGTACTGCGCGAGCAGGTAGAAGGCATGGTCGGCCGCATTAACGGCCAGCATGCGACGGTTGAGAACATACCGATACACTTCATTCACGGGACCATCTCTTTTCCAGAGCTGTGCGCCCTCTACAAGCTCGCCGAAGTTTGCATGGTGACACCGCTCATTGACGGTATGAACTTGGTCGCGAAGGAATACGTTGCCTGCCAGAAGAACGACGACGGCGTCTTGATTCTCAGCGAATTTGCCGGAGCGGCCAACGAATTGTTCAGCGCTATAATCGTCAACCCATATTCAGCACACGAGATTGCGGACTCCATTCGACAAGCGCTTTCGATGCCGATCGCCGAGCGATGCGAACGCACCCGTGTGCTACGGGAACGGGTCTGTAAATACGATGCCAGTTATTGGGCCAGCAGCTTTCTAAATGCACTCGAGACGCATGTTGAAACGGAAGAAGAGCCAGTTGGCGAAACCCTCAAGCCAAGTATTCTGCAAGCTGCTGTTGACGCGGCTGAGCGTATAGCCGTGGTGCTCGACTACGACGGCACGTTACGCGAGTTTGTGCCGAACCCGTCCGATGCCGAGCCAACGAAGGCGATCAGGGATTTGCTCGACCAACTGTCGGCCAAACCAAATGTAGACGTCTTTATTGTCAGTGGCCGTCAAGAGACCGATCTCCAGCGCTGGCTGGGGCATTACCCATTTACCTTGGTAAGCGAGCATGGCTACCGCAGCCGCCCGGCAGGGACCAAAAATTGGGCGGTTCTCACAGAAGACGCGGATCTCTCCTGGCGAGACTCAGTATTGGAAGTGTTCCGTTATTTCGAGGGTCAGACGCCTGGTAGTTCCATTGAGCAGAAGCGGTCCGCCATGGTTTGGCACTATCGTCGCAGCGACCCGGAATATGGCCAATGGAAGGCACATCAAATGATGGGTGAGCTATACGAAACGGTTTCAAACCTGCCGGTGGAGATTCATCACGGAAAAAAGATCATCGAAGTCAGCTCTGTCGTGGTTACCAAAGGCAATGCACTCCGTCACTACTGCGGAAACGGCGATTACGACTTAGTCATTTGCGCCGGTGACGATCAAACCGATGAAAGCATGTTCCAGGCGGAAATCGACAATCTCTTTTCCATCAAGGTCGGAGCCGGCGACACCGCAGCGCGGTATCGAATCGATTCGCCAAGTACCTTTCGCAACATTATCGGTGCGGTATTTGCAGCCAAAGAAATCGGCCAATGAAGTTCATCGACAAACGTGAAAATTTAGACTACGGAGTGATTGGCAATTGTCAGTCAGCCGCACTCGTATCAAAATACGGTTCGCTTGATTGGTGCTGTTTGCCCACCTTTGGCTCGGCCTCATTCTTTGCAGCCCTGTTGGACGAGAAGAAAGGTGGTCGCTGCGCCATCGAACCAGTAGGCGACGACTGGGAGGTGAAACAGGATTACGTGCGCCGCACCAACATCTTGAGAACCAATTACACGTCGTCGGACGCTGAGTTTGAGATCCTCGACTTCATGCCGCGCTACTGCAATGACGACGGCGGTTATCATTGCCCGGCGGAGATCGTTCGCTATTTTCGGGTTATTCGCGGAGAGCCAAAAGTGCGAATCATTTACGAGCCGCGCCCAAACTACGCCAGGCACCCATCCGCATCCACCGTTGAAAACAACTACGTGAAGAGCTACAGCGTTGGCGGCTCCTACGAGTCGATCTATCTGTACACGGAACTCGACAAGGAAGCCGTCATTGCCGGCGATCCGGTCGAGCTTCGGGATCGCAGCTACTTGCTCCTGAGTTACAACCAGAAGCTGGTCAAAATCGATCCCGACTTTGTGCGTCTTGAATTGGAACGGACTCGCGTCTACTGGATGGGCTGGGTGGCCGAAACCTCCGTTGTGCCGGGATACGAGCCGGTAGTGGAGCGTAGCGCGTTGGTGCTCAAGTTGCTGACCTATCAAAAGACCGGCGCGATTCTCGCGGCCGTTACAACCAGTCTGCCCGAGACCATCGGCGAAGTTCGCAATTGGGACTACCGCTTTTGTTGGATTCGCGACGCCTCGATGATCGTCTCCGTGCTAACCAACCTCGGCCACTACAACTCGGTTCGCCGCTTTCTTCGCTTTATCCTCGACGTTGTACCCTTTAAGGATGAAGAAGTTCAAATCATGTACGGCATTGAAGCCGAAAAGAATCTTGAGGAAGGACAGCTGGAGTGGCTGGACGGCTATCTTGATTCCAAACCGGTCCGCATTGGCAACGCCGCTTACATCCAGAAGCAGAACGACGTCTACGGCGTGTTGCTTGACGTCATCCATCAAAACTTTTTGTTATTCCGCGAGAAGCTGGATTATCGCGAGGATTTGTGGACCGTTGTCCGGACTTTGGCACGACACGTGGAAAAAAACTGGGACAGTCCCGATAAGGGCATCTGGGAGTTTCGGACGGAAAAACGTCATTTTGTCTTCTCCAAAGTACTCTGCTGGGTAGCAATGGATCGTGCAACCAAAATCGCCGGCATGCTGGGCCGCCATCAGCAGGCTCTTGCTTGGTCGCAATTACGAGAGGAAATTCGTTGCGACGTTATGGAGCGCGGCGTTCATCCGGAACTGCAGGCCTTTACACAGTCCTATGGCAGCAAGTACATGGACGCGGCCAACCTACTGATGGAACAGTACGGCTTCATCGATGCCCACGACCCCATTTACTGCAACACCGTCGAACTCACCTACGAACATCTCTGTGTAGACGGTCTCATGTATCGCTATCGCAACGAGGACGATTTTGGGTTGCCTTCGTCTTCTTTTACCGTCTGTACGTTTTGGATGATTCGCAGTCTTGCACAAATTGGTCAACGAAAAACTGCGATATCCATGTTCAATAATTTATTGAGCCACACCAATCACCTTGGATTGCTCAGCGAGGACATCGACTTTCGCACGAAGCGACTGTTGGGGAATTTTCCACAGGGTTACAGTCATTTGGCGTTGATTGACATCGCGATGATGCTTACTAACACCGACCACATCGCTGCCAACGAAGAAGCCAACGTCGCCCTCCCCTTCGTACCGGACCCCAACCCATGATAACGGCCACTGATTTCATTCAGATTCTCCCCGAGGTTCTTACCGTTTCTGCCGTTGTCGTCAGCGGCATCTGGCTGACGCGGAAACTGCTTCGGACCCTGCGCGGCTATGCCGACGAAGCTGGTGAGGCCGTCCTTCGCGAAGGTCTCACCAAGTTGCGCACGCCCTTGCTTGCTTGTCTGTTGTGGGCAACGGTGGTAATTGCCTCATCCATCCCCAATGGCGAGTACCTGGCTTCGGAGCCGTTGCGGCGCGTTGCAGTGGTAGCTCTGATCGCCGCCGGCGCCTGGGTCTGTATTCGCGGCAGTCGCGTCGGGATACAACTGATACTAACCGACTTCGACGTCACTCAGAAAGACAATCTCGATAGTCGCAAAATGGCAACGCAGCTGCGCGTTCTCCATCGGATATTCGTGATCGTCGTAATTATTGTGGCCAGCGCGATGATTTTAATGAGTTTCGACGGCGTTAAGCGCATTGGCTTGAGTCTTTTGGCATCAGCAGGCCTCGCCGGAATCGTCATTGGTCTTGCTGCGCAGAAGGTACTCGGTAACGTTTTGGCGGGCATTCAACTGGCAATTGCCCAACCGATTCGTCTCGATGACGTCGTCATCATGGAAGGTGAATGGGGTTGGATCGAAGAAATCACACTCACCTATGTCGTCGTCCGCATTTGGGACAAGCGCCGATTGATCGTTCCCAGCTCCTACGTCTTGGAAAAACCTTTCCAAAATTGGACGCGCACGTCGGCTGAAATTCTCGGTACTGTCTTTATCTATTGCGACTACACCGTTGACGTGGCCGCCATTCGCGAGGAGGTCGGCAAGATTCTTGAACGCTGTCCGCACTGGGATGGCCAGGTGAACAACACCCAAGTCACCAATGCAACCGCGCAAACGCTGGAAGTGCGCGCTCTCATGAGTGCGGCGGACTCTCCGTCCGCTTGGAACATGCGCGTCTTCGTCCGCGAAGAACTCGTCAGATTTCTCCAACGCGAATTTCCAGAGGCCTTGCCGCGCACGCGAGTCGAGCTCAAATCGCCGGACCACGCACTTCCTCCCGGGTCGATGCCGATTTAGACAATCCCCATTCGCGGCATGTACCCGTCAGGTTGTTTTAAGCCGACTGACAATCTGGGCTTCACGACACCGACGCATGTAACCAACACCGGCAACCAATACGGATGCTGGGGGTTTACTATGCCGCGCAGCGACCGTCACAGATAAGATTGTCAGAGTATACTTGTGTCTCATGGGAGTGCGCGACGCCAACGATCGAAGCAAGCCACGTCCATCCGAGAAAACGCCGATCGTTCGTTGCCGGTCAATGGCAAGACTAAAATCTCAAATCAGCGGGTGTAATGGACGTTGGTCTCAACATACTATTAGATGAGTTTCTTAGGTTGAGGAATCTCGGAGATCGACAATGGTATTTAGATCGTATCTCCGAGACCCTCGGAGGCCCACCCCTAATCGCTAAAAAAAGAAAGGACCCCAGTAATGAAAATGACGC
>JAJFKW010000002.1 GCA_021773015.1 Woeseia sp. | reverse complement strand
TAGGCCGATACCTCACCACCATGCATCTCCGCCATTACCTTCGTCAGAGCTGCTGTCAGCGTCGTCTTACCATGATCTACGTGACCAATCGTGCCTACATTTACGTGCGGCTTCGTTCTCTCAAATTTCTCTTTGGACATGTCCTAATCTCTCGTGACTCGTGCCTGAACAAAAAACAATTTCGTTTCCTACTGTGCCTGTGGCAGCCCCTCAACTGGAGCCCACACCCGGATTTGAACCGGGGACCTCTTCCTTACCAAGGAAGTGCTCTGCCCCTGAGCTATGTGGGCGCTAATTACTCAGGTGTTCGCACATCCTCACAATGGAGCGGGTGATGGGGATCGAACCCACATCATCAGCTTGGAAGGCTGAGGTTCTACCATTGAACTACACCCGCCTCGTCAGAATGTCCTCACCGGCGTCCTGCCTCAGCCATCCCGTCCTCAAATCAACCTGTCCGGCCATCCTGGCCAGCCGCGCCTCGCACTGCGTTCTGCCTTTGGGCAGAACGGTTACGACTTGCCCATTGAACTACACCCGCCTTTTCAAAATTCTTACGTTTGCGATACCCTTTTACCTGGCGCGCAAAAATTTCTGACAGTCTCAAAGCTGCAAACCGTCTGAATAAATTTCGTTGTGTGTCTTCCCTAACAGGCAGCCCCAACCTGGCTAACCTGCAGCAAATCAGACTGCATTCCGCGGAATCTAATCCTGCCCTCAAGTGGAAGATCAAAGCCAGCAGCGTTTGCTGATATACTCTGGTCCACCAGCCACCGTCTAATTTCAAATCTGGTGGAGGGGGTAGGATTCGAACCTACGTAGGCATAGCCAGCAGATTTACAGTCTGCCCTCGTTGACCGCTTGAGTACCCCTCCGCGGACACAAGCCGGCTATTGTCTAATCGTCCTGGGCGGCTGTCAACACATAAGCCATTGAAATATTGTTTTTCTGTGTTGCCAAAAAAATGCGGGTCTGCGTCGCCCCCAAAACCGGTCAAAGTGACCAATGCCAAGGCTCGTAGATAATGCCGTGGACATTGTCCCTAGGGTAACTCATTGAAAAACCATAGTTATTTGCATCTTTCTGTAGCCACTCGAAGGCCTCGGACGATTCGAATTCCTCGGTCAACGGCCGTGAACCTGGCGTCGCTATATCTATAGCGTCACCTGTGTGGTGCTGACTGTAGCCTGGCGCCGCACTCACCTGCAGAATTTTCTCGATGCTCAGTCCCGCAGATAGCTTGGCGCGAAGCAATTCTGCCTGGTACTCAATGCTGCGAAAACCGGACACGATCAACAGTCGAATGCCGTCTCCTGCGGCCGCCTCCAACATTTTTTGCCAACTCGCAGCAGCTCGCGGGCTAAGTCGCTGCATTTTGCCCACGAGATTCGGGCCAACTTCGACGAGTTCGATCGCCTCCGCAAACTCTGGGAGATTTCGCTCAAGCGCATAATCGTGCGGAATACCTAATTCTTGATGGAACTGTCGGCTTAGCTTGTTCATTCGTCATCCGTTACCTAATCGGGATACTTGCCTATTGTCCCACATCTCCAAGTTGCAACGAAAAACCGGTGTGATTCGCGGGTATTTCACTGCAGCACCATATTTGCGCATTAGGTTGTCGCGCGTTGCCCGATTACAATTAGCCGTCAACGACTTGCCAGCCAGTCCCCAATGCCAAAAGACAAAATATACACGACCGGTTCACCCGGCCCAGGTTCGTTCCGATTCGATGACAAAGTAGCGGATGTTTTTCCCGACATGCTAAGCCGATCAATCCCTGGATATGCGACCACTATTCAAGCAATCGGTTCACTCGCGAGCCGTTACGTGGTTCCTCACTCGCGCTGTTATGACCTGGGTTGCTCGCTTGGCGCCGCAACTGTGGCGATGTTGCAAAGTATCGCCGTAGCAGGCGTGCAGATTATTGCCGTAGATAATTCTTCAGCGATGATACGACGCTGCAAAAATGTCATACAAACAGTCTCATCCAATCAATGCGATACAGCGCTTGTTGACGGGAACATTCAGGATATTGGTATCGATAACGCATCAATGATAGTGATGAACTATACGTTGCAATTTTTGCCGCTCGCCGAACGGCAAGCAATGATTGAGAAAGTTGCCGCCGGCATGATTGAAGGCGGTGTATTTGTCTTGTCGGAAAAAGTAGTTCATGACGATTCACGAATAGAAGAGACACTGGTAGCCCTGCATCATGATTTCAAGCGGGCAAATGCATATAGCGATCTCGAAATTAGCAACAAGCGAAATGCACTTGAGAACGTGCTAGTTCCAGAAACCGTTGACGCGCATACGAAGCGGCTACTTAAAGCAGGTTTTCGTCATACTGCTGTGTGGCTTCGCGAATTAAATTTCGTATCCATACTTGCGATTCGTTAACTATGCTTGAATTGGAGCGCCTACACCGCGAGCTATCGGCGTACGGCACGACGGAATGGGTCGACGTTGTGCTCAACAAATGTGCAAGAAGAATCTTGGATTCTGCTCATGGCGATCTTCCACGATGGAAAAAAACACTGTCCGAGTTGCCGGGCAATTTCCACGGACCGCTGCGATTTTGCGATGGTGTAATAACGGTTCGACCAAACCTGGGAATCGAGGACTGCGAAAACGTTCGGCAAGCTTTATTTACACTCGCACCTTGGAGAAAAGGGCCGTTCCAAATCGACGACATCTTTGTCGATAGTGAGTGGCGATCCAACCTGAAATGGGAGCGAATTAGGCGATCAGTATCGTCCCTATCCGGCCGCAGAGTTCTCGATGTCGGCTGCGGAAACGGCTATTACATGCTTGCAATGCTTGCCGACGGAGCAAAACTGGCGATAGGCGTGGACCCGAGTCTCTTGTTTGCTGTGCAGTTCCATGCCATCACACGATTTTTGGAAGCGCCACAAGCACACGTTTTGCCAATACGCCTAGACGACATGCCCGCAAATCCGCCTCTTTTTGATTCATCTTTTTCCATGGGGGTTCTTTATCATCAGCGTAATCCGACCGAGCATTTGGGGAAACTTTTTACAACATTGCGTCCAGGCGGCGAATTGATCGTTGAGACGTTAATCATTCCGGGCAACGACACAAAAATTCTCGTCCCGGAGCAACGCTACGCTCGCATGCGTAATGTTTGGCACTTACCGACAGCTTCACAATTGTGTAGCTGGTTGGATGACACAGGATTCGAAAATATCAGGATTGTCGACGAAACACCGACGACAACTAATGAACAACGTACAACTCAATGGATGTCGTTCGAATCACTTCGCGAGGCGCTCGACCCTGATGATCCTCGACTGACGATTGAAGGACTGCCAGCGCCGCTGCGCGCAATTGCCATTGCAAACACGCCCGAACGCTAACGCGCAGCCCGGCTTGGCGCCAGTCACAGAAATATTGACAAATCTGCTGTAATTATTTAGATTTCTGTTTTGACAGAAATTAAAGAACTCACAGATGAAACTATCTCCTGCCGTCGAAAACTACGTGTTGCATTGGGGTGAGATGGGCACACGTTGGGGAACCAACCGAACCGTCGCACAGATTCATGCCCTGCTCTATTTGTCGCCGGAGCCGTTACGCGCTGACGAGATTGTGGAAGCATTGTCGGTCGCGCGATCAAACGTAAGTACAAGTATTCGCGAGCTACAGAGTTACGGTCTCGTACGCATGACGCATGTACTCGGTGATCGGCGCGACTACTTCGAGTCGCTATGCGATGTTTGGGACATCTTTCGCGTCATCATGGAACAAAGGAAACAACGCGAACTCAATCCAACGTTATTAATGTTGCAAAAATGCGCTGCGCAAGTCGATTCAGAGGACAATACCGACAAGGTTACGAAAGACCGAATTCACAACATGTTGAAATTCGTCTCTAACACCACCGAGTGGTACGACGAAATTCAAGCAGTCCCAACTAAGACACTGCAAAAACTAATGAAGCTTGGCTCCAGCATCACCAAGTTCCTGAAAAGAGCCTAGTGTGATTCGGACGATCTGATTATGGTCGAAATCGAAGACATCGAGTTAGTTTATGATGGCGAGTGTCCTGCATGCGATTTTTACTGTCGGCGAATCCGAATCGATGAAACCGCGGGCGAACTACGACTAATCGACGCGCGTAATGATTCGAAGGTAGTGCAAGAAATCACCGATGCCGGCCTGGATATAGATCAGGGTATGGTGCTCAAAGTCGGTAACAATTTATACTACGGTTCTGACGCTATTAACGCGCTCGCACTTATCTCTACCAAGAGTGGTTGGTTCAATCGATTGTCATATTACTGTTTTCGATCTCAGCGGGTGTCGAAAATACTTTACCCCGTACTTCGCGCGTGCAGAAATCTGCTACTCAAGATACTGGGCAAGAAAAAAATCAACAATCTTCAAGTCGAAGATAACGATCGATTTTAGATTCGCGCCAATTTAGGTCAACCGTTATCAGTAGAAACGACCAATTATTGTATTTGAGTCGTTCTGGCCGCTCTTATTCGAAATTTACGATCGGGTTTAGTTTTGTGCATCGTCCGGAGTGACCATGTTTGAAATAGAAGCGAGCCATTCATCGACATCGAACGCCAAGACTCTACCAACGAACACTTGTTCGCTAGTATAAAGTGCACGCAGAAAAAATTCGTCGCTATCCGTCCAGCCAAAATATTCACCAACGGTATACGGATCACCTGACCCGTAGAACCCGACGTTGGACCTCGAAAAATGGTCGGGCGATGCCCTGACATCGTGCTCTAATTTATCGAGCGCCACCGCAAGGCGCCCCCGTTGCTTTTCCACAGTTTGTCGAAGCGCTTTAGTCCACTCATCCGTATTCTGGCTGCCCAGCTCCATCACCAGAGACATCGGTACACGACTGAAGTGTTCGTTCAGCGACATTGCTGCCGGCGCAACAAGCACAATCTTCGCGATCTCAACGTCTTCGTCGACCGATTGTCCGCCAATAAGTACGGTCGCTTTCGTCGTGGTCATACCTCGCGCATCCGCCATGCGCTCTATAAGCAAGTCAACCTTCTGCTCGATCTCACAAATGTAGATTTCGCGAGCGTTGCCGCCGCAGCGCTGCTCACACCCATAGGCTAGCAACATGCCAAACATTGCTAGAAGCGCGATTCTCCTGTGAATAACAACTACTGTGTGGGTTTGCATGTCGACGGTCTCGAATTGCGTTCTAGGTTAGTGGATATTCTTGCCACTCCACGGGCAATAGTTCCAAGATATGTGCGCCGGTTTACCGTTTGGACAAATGTAAGGGATATGAAGAGAATCCAGCGGAAGCGCTACTTCCAAGACAGTGGCCGCAGCATTCTCGCGAGCACCGAGCGTGATGCGGAGCACTCCGTCCTTATAAGGAGAAACTAGCCGATTTCCGTCGTCGTCAGTATCTGGTAACGGAAAAAAGTAGAAGTTTTCGCCTAAGTTACCCATTGCAGCAGCGAGAACAGGGCGCATTTGGTCTAACATCAGCCGAAGATCCGAGTTCGAAGGCTCAACATGCGACACGGTAGATTTCGTTCCATCCTCATCGATATATTCTACGAGCATGCCGCGCATTACCGCATCCCGATCAAAAAATCCGAACGAACCCATCGCCGATATATCCGCCTGGACCGCAGCCAGTACCGAATAAGGTCGCAATATTCCGATGATTTGCTCCACCTGGGCCACCGACACGGCTTCGTTTTGCGCGAACGTAACTTCCCAAAACTCCAGCGGTATCCACCAGACAAAGTCCAGCTCCTGATTTGCGCTATTCATCACCTGACCTTCCGTCGTGAGCTTGTCGGTCGCAACGTCAGCGAATGGCTTTCGATCCGCACAAAGTCCCACAGCGCTGACGGCGAGCAGCGTTAGAACAAGTACATTGACTGAAAGTGTTGTCATTTCGATCTCCGCTCTAATAGCACCAACAGCAGTTCCGCGGTCGATTTAAGGGACACACGATTCAGCGGCATCAGAATCTGAATGCGATGGCACTCGCATGAACCATATCGTACTGGACAGTGCGGCCGCTTCAGGCCCGCCGTTTACTGCGCCCGGTGGCCGAAGGAAATATCCTCCATCCGTGTAGTCACCAACTATCGATTCGCCGCCAATACACTCCGCATGTCGGTACTGACCAGAGATCAAAAAACCCTCTTGAACTGTCGTAGCGCTCTGCCAGTCTTGAATAGCCCCAGGCTCGATCTTCATTATCCAAGTTTGGGCACCGCTTCCTGGGTCATTGCGAAGCTCTTTTGTCGCTATACCAAAATTGGCAACGCCGTCATCTCGCTCCGTCCACGGCAACAAATCACTGTCTGCGATAATCGGCGTCTGGATGACGGCTTTCGGTTTTGGCTCATCTAAAAAGTAAAGCAGAAATGCACCGGTGTTCGATGACATTTTCACGCCTAGCGATCCCGATGGCAGGTACGCATAACCACCCGGCGTCAATTCGAATTCTCCCAGTGTGAGATCCCCGCGAAGCAGATACAACTCCAAGGTCTTGTCCAATGCGGCGCCAGTGCCGAAACTCCACTCCGCTGGAATTTGCAGCAGTAGGCTTGTACGCCGAGATGTCGGATTGCTGGAGAGTATTTTCGAGCGCGTCTCCGGAAGCCCGGCAAGAAATGAATCTGGAATATCGTTCGAGCGGGCGAATACTGTGTAAGGCAACTCGGGCGCCTTGGCGGCGCAGCCAAGTCCACAGATCGCCACAAGGACGAAGACCGTGAAACTTCGAATCTGTGCCATAGAAATCCTCAATCGGCAGTTGCCATGCTAACGGCTACGATAACTGTCGCCGAACGAGCCTGATGAAAACAGTTATCAGCAGTGCAAAAGCCGCAAAACCGACCAATTCAGCAAGCCAATGCGAGCCGAGCCAATCTATGCCTATGCCATTCGGTTTTTTTCCCTGCACAAAAGCCACTGCGGCAATACCGACACCGAGCAAACCTTCACCACCGACAAACCCGCTACCCAACAGAACACCGCGTTCGCGTTTCGTTGCCCCGTCTGCTTCCGAATTCGATCGTTTTTCGAATAGCCCGCGGAGCAAACCGCCTACAAACACCGGCGTCATTGTCGATACCGGCAAATATACCCCCACCGCAAATGGCAATGATGGAATTTTCAATAATTCACAAATAATAGCAATGCCGGCACCAATACCAACGAAGCCCCACGGTAGCTGCTGGTCGAGCACGCCCTCGATAACCAACTTCATCAGCGTTGCTTGAGGAGCTGGCAATTCCTCGCCACCGAAACCAAATGTCTTCGCGAGCAACAATACTGACAGACAAACGAATACTGCTGATGTCATGACGCCGATCAACTCGCCGATTTGCTGTCGCCGTGGCGTGGCGCCAAGCAGGAACCCGGTTTTCAGATCCTGTGATGTGTCTCCAGATATTGAAGCTGCGATCGCAACCACGCAACCTACCGTCAGCGCGGCCGCCTTGCCGGTCAAGTCCGTCCAACCCATCACCAAAAACACGCCGGAGGTTCCAAGCAATGACGCAATGGTCATGCCACTGGTTGGATTGCTGGTCACGCCTACTAAGCCGACTATTCGCGACGCAACTGTGACAAACAAGAATGAGAAAATGACAACACAAATTGCCGCGACAACCCTAACAATGCTGCCTCCGACATTGCCGAAAACCTGCGGAACGAATGCGAGAACCACGGCTATCGCCAAAAGTGCAATACCAACAAACTTCAAAGGCAAGTCTTGATCAGTTCGAGCAATACCGCCATCGTTCGAGTCCCCGCCAATTCTCGTAGCCAATTGTGCGGCACCAATCTTGAAGCTTTGCACCATGACCGGAACACTTCTAATAAGCGTGATTATTCCTGCCGTCGCCACCGCTCCCGCACCAATATAGCGGACGTAGCGGGTCCACAACTGACCAGGCGACATGTCGCGAATCAGCGACTCACTTTCTGGAAACACGGGGCTAGCGAAGCTATCACCCCAATATGCAATGGAGGGTATGATGACTACCCAAGCCAAAAGACCGCCACCAACCATCACGGCAGCTATCCGCGGCCCTAAGATAAAGCCAACACCAAATAATGCGGGCGACAAATCCATGCCCAGCTGGCCCTTTTTGAGAAACGGAATGCGGGTCGTGACTTCGTCCGGAATCAGTTTTATCCATGACGTCAAAAACTTGAAGAACGCACCAATCGCCAAACCCCAATATATGAATTGCGCATTCTTGCCTCCGACTTCGTTGGCAACTAACACTTCCGCGCAAGCAGTCCCCTCTGGATAAGGCAATCGGCCGTGTTCCCCTTTGATTAGAAACCGGCGCAGCGGGATCATGAATAAGACGCCGATGAGTCCACCGCAGGCCGCGAGCAAGGTCATCTGCAATAGGTCAGGTGCCACACCCCACAAAAATAAAGCGGGTAACGTAAATATCACGCCGCTTGCAAGCGAGCTTGACGCGGACCCAATGGTTTGTGACAGATTAGCTTCCAAAATGTTACTGCTCTGGCCGGCAGCTTGCAGGGCCCTAAACGCGGCCACGGTCATCACGGCGACCGGAATAGACGTACTTATAGTCAGTCCAGCACGCAACCCAAGGTAGGCATTTGCTGCGCCGAACAAAATACCAAACACGATGCCAAAGAATATCGCCTTGATGGTAAATTCAGGATAACTCTGCGTCGCCGGAACGTAGGGTGAATATTCTTCACCCTGTTTCAGAATTGCGTAGGCGCGAGACGAAAGGCCCGGCTTCTTGACGTTTTCATTCGAATTGTTCACCACAACGGTATTCCGCGACTTCGGTAGCGCCACAATACACAATCTGGCTCAGTAGACAATTCCGAAAGGCGCAGGGTCGTTCTAGCCGAAACGAAAAAAGCCGCCCGGAAACCGGGCGGCGCAACAAGCAGAAGGCGCAAGTGGCGGCGGCGGTGGAGCTCATAAAAAGGTGCAAACATCGATGTCCACCGTCCTTTCTACTCACACAATCGCATACAACAATCGGCGTCTTGGCTTGTACCTAAAGGTACTGACTGGCTACGTGATGAGAGGTATCGCGTATTGCCGAATCACCAATGCCTACATCCTTGCGGGCCGGATTGCTGTAACTGCCAAACGTTACACCTTATCTCCGTGCGTACCGATAAGGTACGCGCGCATGCTACTACATATTGTGGCCGAACGCGAACCAGGTACAAGATGTGGATTACGCGCCCGAAGACACCAATTTTTGATCATTTATGGCCGCAAATAATATGCTGCTGTTTTTTTCCATGCCGGGCAGTACCCTACAGACCGAAACTCGGAGGAGCGAACTGTGGACGAACATTACCCAGTAAGTAAGAAAAACAAGATTCGCCAGCTATCGGACTATGCCAACTATGACCGTGAAGCAGTGCAGCGTATCTTAGATGGCGGGCTTGTTGCCCAGGTTGGCTTTATTGACGACGCTTCAACTGTCGTCGTTCCTATGATATACGGCCGCAAAGACGACGTGATTTTTCTGCATGGCGCTCGAAAGGCTCGAATCATTCGCATGCTCGAGCAAAACAACGAGGTTTGCCTCAACGTAACGTTGGTCGACGGTCTAGTGCTCGCCAGGTCAGCATTCAATTCGTCCATGCGCTATCGTTCTGTCACCGTGTTTGGTAAGCCAAAACTTGTCAAATCGATGGACGAAAAAATTCGTGCAATGCGGATCATCAGCGAACACAGCATGCCAGGGCGCTGGGATGAGCTGCGGGCTCCATTCGAGCGCGAAGTCAAAATGACTGGCGTCATTGAATTGTGCATAACCGCAGCATCGGCGAAAGAGTCGCGGAGCATGCCGGATGACGAGGATGACGACTATGATATTCCGATCTGGGCGGGCGTATTGCCGTTGACAGCAGCTTTCGGCGAGTTAATCGGCGATGCACGACTACTGCCAGGGGTCGAGCCATCGACGACAGCCAAATCATTACAGGGTAGAATCGTATAACTTGCGATTTGGCCTTGCCGAATTGCAAGTAGGTAAGGGAGCTTAGGGGTCAGGGGAATACTCTGACCCCGTTCTTTCATGGCTGCAGATGTCCGGTTTTCTGCCAGATTTCGCATGCCACATCGGTCGTCACCGAGACCTTATCGCCAACAGGAAATCTCATCCAAGAATGCGCTGCAATCCTTTCGCCATTCAAGATCAGCGCCCCACTGACCAGGAACCATTCCAATCCTCCCGCTTGGACGTTCTCGCTGACCGTTTGACCGCCTGCGATTTTTCGCATAGCCACGCGCTCCGATTGGAAATGGTGCAGAGGCAAATAATGGCCCAATATTTTGTCATCCACGCACCACAATTCGGTCCGCCGTGTATCGACTACGATCGGCGCTAGATCGTGAGCGTCAAACTGCCGCAGCTTCACCAAGATCTCGCAGCCAGCTTCGCTATAAGGCGAATGCCCCGTGCCCGGCGGGTTACGAACATACGTGCCGCAAGGATAGTGCCCGTGTTCGTCGGAAAATGTACCGCTCAGCACCAAGAACTCTTCGCCTTGATCATGCATGTGCCGAGAGAAGTGACTTCCGGCTGCGTAGCGCACCACACTAGTGGCTCGCGCCAATTCGTTGCCAATGCGATCAAGCATCATGCGCTCAACACCGGTCTGCGGGGAAGCGACCCAACTTGTCGCTGACAGTTCAGCGAACGCGCGTTGCGTAAAATCTGCGTTTATTCTCACGGTCTACCGCGGCTCGGTGGCAATGGGTGTATATAATAGACGCTTTTGCCAAATTGATTTCGGAGATCCGCGTGCCACACAACATGAATCGGCAAATACGCCTTGCCAGTCGTCCCACTGGATGGGTAACACTCGATAATTTTGAAACGACCGAGCAGGCCATACCCGAACCAGCGGACAATGAGCTTGTTATTCGCAACATCTTCATGTCGGTGGATCCCTATATGCGTGGCCGAATGAATGACAGGAAATCTTACGTGCCACCGTTTCAAATTGGCGAAGTACTACAAGCTGGAGTCGTTGGCGAAGTAATTTCAAGCAATAACGATGACTTTTCTGAAGGCGCCATCGTGCAGGGCATGCTCGGCTGGGAAAATTATTCAGTTTCCAGCGGTCAAGGTCTGTATCGACTTCTAAATACGAATGTACCGCTTTCGTACTATCTGGGTATCTTGGGCATGCCGGGTATGACCGCTTGGGTTGGACTGACTGAAATAGCCAAACTACAGGAAGGCGAGTCCGTATTTGTTTCCGCAGCTTCTGGAGCGGTAGGCAGCGTTGTTGGCCAAATCGCAAAAATTTATGGCTGTCATGTAGCGGGTTGCGCAGGATCTGACGATAAACTTGAGTTTTTGAAAAATGAGCTCGGCTTCGACGCTGTATTCAACTATAAGAACAGCCTGTCGTTGCCGGCAAGCATGGCTGAGGTCTGTCCCAATGGAATAGATGTAAATTTCGAAAATGTCGGCGGTGAAATATTTGAAGCAGCACTGTGGCATATGCGAAATTTTGGACGCATCGCGTTGTGTGGAATGATCGCCAGTTACAACGACGAAACGCTACAGCCAGGGCCGCGCGGCATGATGAGCATCATTGGCAAGCGACTCCGTATTGAGGGTTTCATCGTTACCGACCACCCGAAAGCCTGTGCGGAGTATACGCGGCAGGCAACTCAGTGGATCGACGAGGGTAAACTAATTTATCGCGAGACTATCGCGGAAGGAATCGAAAATGCAGCTTCCGCATTTATCGATATGCTCAATGGAAAAAACGTCGGCAAACAGATTGTCCGCTTGGACGACGCATGACAGAAATAGAAATTCAAAATGTCTCTGAAGTGTCGAACCTCGAAGAAGAGATCTCGAAGAAGCTTCTGGCGCGGCGCAACAACCAGTCGCTGCGAAAATTGGAATTAGTAGACAAAAAGATCGATTTTTGCTCCAACGACTACCTGGGATTGGCTAACGACCGCCGACTTTCGGCGGTGATTGATGCACATCTCAATCGTTCAGCCGCTGTAAACAGCAACGGCTCTACCGGTTCACGCCTGATATCGGGCAATTCCAGCATGGTGGAAGATCTGGAAGCACAAATCGCGGATTTTCATTTAGCGCAAGCGGCACTTATTTTCAGCACTGGCTACGGCGCCAACACGGGCTTATTCGAATGTATTGTCGGCGATGGCGACACGTTGATCACGGACCGGCTGATTCACGCCAGTAGCATTGACGGTGTGCGACTTAGCAAGGCCCGTCGGATGCGTTTCCAACATAACGATATCGATGATCTAAAGAAAAAACTGCAGCGCGCCCATGGCTCAATTGTTGTTGGTATTGAAAGCGTCTACTCGATGGACGGAGATGAAGCGCCACTGCAAGACATAGTTGAGTTGGCCGAACAATTTGGTGCAGCAGTTATTGTTGACGAAGCACATAGCGTTGGCATTGCCGGACCAAACGGTGCCGGCCTTGTGCAGGCTCTAGGGCTTGAAAACAGAGTATTTGCTCGCGTATGTACTTTCGGAAAGGCTTTAGGCTTGCACGGCGCCGCAGTGGTTGGCTCGCATACGCTAAAGAGTTACCTAATTAATTATGCTCGATCATTCATTTACTCAACTGCCCCTTCGCCACATTCATTGCAATGCATTGCAGCTGTATACGATTTGTTACCCGATCTTGACGACCTGCGCAAAACATTGAATCGTCGAATCGACTATTTTCGGCATTGCGTGGCAGCGTCGAACTGGTCTTGGCTGGACAGCAATACGGCCATTCAGTCGGTGATAATTCCCGGGAATGACGAGGTACGGAGTATTGCAGCGAAACTTCGATCGGCAGGGTTGGGCGTCGTTCCCATTGTAGCGCCAACAGTTCCGAAGGGAACTGAGCGCATTCGACTCAGCGTTCACGCGTTCAACACAGAGCAGGAAATCGATTTACTATTTAGTGTACTGAAACAGGAAAACACCCCGTGGGTGGATTCGTCGTTGCAGGCATAGGCACGGAAATCGGTAAGACAATCGCTTCCGCCGTATTGGTCGAGGCGCTTGACGCCGACTATTGGAAGCCTATACAAGCGGGCGATCTCGACAGATCAGATTCGCAACGCATTGCCGATCTCGCACCCGGACACAATCGCCGAATTCATCCGGAAACCTATAAACTATCGGTAGCTATGTCGCCGCACGCAGCGGCCGCGATCGACGATCTGACCATTGACGCCACGCGTCTACGTCTGCCGAAAACGTCAAACACACTTATCGTGGAGATAGCCGGCGGTTTGATGGTCCCGCTTGGTCCAAAGACCTTTAATATTGACTTGCTGCAGTTGTGGCAATTGCCGGTTGTGCTGGTAAGCCAATATTATCTCGGCAGCATCAATCACACATTATTGTCCACAGAATTGCTTCAGCAACGCAATATTGAAGTAGCTGGACTCATATTGAACGGCGAACCCGTCGAGAGTAGCCGATCTGCCATTATTTCCGCGTCCAAGCTACCGGTCTTGTTAGAAATTCCGCATGTCAATAAAGTAGCCCCAGGCAGTGTCGCAACATGGGCTCGCGAATTGCGCTTATGACAAAAGACTCCAGCTCCATATCAAATGCGGATCTCGTGTTTGATGCCAAACACATATGGCATCCGTACTCTTCAATGCGCGAGCCACTTCCGGTTTATCCAATTGTGTCCGCGGAGGGTGTCCGGCTGCGCTTGGCCGACGGGCGCCTATTGGTCGATGGAATGTCATCGTGGTGGGCCGCCATTCATGGCTATAACCATCCCGAGCTTAATGCTGCTGCCAACCAGCAAATTTCTGCGATGTCGCATGTCATGTTTGGCGGCGTTACGCACAAGCCGGCAATTGATCTCGCAAGGTTGTTATTAGAAATATCTCCGACAAACCTAACAAAAGTTTTCTTCAGCGATTCGGGATCAGTTGCGGTTGAAATCGCGATAAAAATGGCACTACAATTTTGGCATGCGCTCGGTGAGCCTTCAAAATCAAAGTTGCTGACTATTCGTTCCGGATATCACGGTGACACATTCCAAGCGATGTCCGTATGTGACCCAATTACTGGAATGCACGAAATTTTTAGCAATACGCTGCCAAAACAATTTTTTGCGCCGGCCCCACAGTGCAATTTTGACGAGCAGTGGAACGACAGCGATCTGGCTGCAATGGAAAAAATTATTCGCTCGCACCATCAAGAGATTGCGGCTGTAATTTTAGAACCCATCGTCCAAGGCGCCGGTGGCATGCACTTTTATCATCCGAACTATCTAAAGGGCGTAAGGCAACTCTGTGACCAACACAATATTCTATTGATCGCGGATGAAATTGCGACCGGCTTTGGTCGCACAGGAAAAATGTTCGCTTGCGAACATGCTGATGTCCAGCCGGATATTTTATGCCTGGGAAAAGCGCTGACTGGAGGATACATTTCACTGGCGGCAACGCTCGCCAACGACCGAGTGAGCGACGCGATTGCAGACGGTAGAGACAATGGCGGGATCATGATGCATGGCCCAACTTATATGGCGAATCCCCTCGCCTGTTCTATCGCGATAGCGAGTACTGAACTCTTAATGAACTCGCCATGGGTCGAACGAATTTCACACATAGAAAGTGTACTCGGCAAATTGTTTACGCCCATTGCGGCCTTTAGTCGCGTTAGATCGGTTCGCGTCTTTGGCGCAATCGGCGTCGTTGAATTACATGAGCCGGTTGATGTAGCGCTAGCGCAGCGCGCATTCGTCGATCGCGGCGCATGGATCAGGCCGTTCGGTCGGCTGATTTACCTTATGCCGCCCTACATAATAGACGATGAGGATCTGGCCCTGCTAGTGAACGCTATCGAGAGCTATCTTAGCTGCACCTAAAACGCAATAACTCCAGAACATCTATCGCGCAACTTCGTTAAGCCTGGAACTGCGAATTTTCAAGCTCAAGACGGAGTAGTGCTTTTTTAGTCGGTATGCCGCCGCCAAATCCGGTCATCTTACCATTGCTCCCAATTACCCGGTGACATGGGATCACGATTGGGATCGGATTTCTGCCATTTGCGGCGCCGACGGCGCGAACGGCTTTCGGATTGCCAATACGCTCTGCAACCTCGGCATAAGAGAGTGTCGAACCGTAGGGTATCTTTTGCAATTCGTCTAGCACCTGCAGCTGAAACGCCGTTCCATCCGGTGCAAGATCGAGATCAAAAGACTGCCTTTTTCCGGCAAAATACTCGGTCAACTGCTGTGTGGCTTTTGCAAATGGCTTCTCGGAATAGATCCAATCTGGATCAGGCTCACGCCGCATCGAGCCTTCCGGAAATCCAATGAGCCGCAATACTTTTTCGTCGCCAGCGAGTAGAAGATCGCCAATTGACGTATTTAGGTAACAGTAGTACATAAGTTTATCCCCCGGAATCTGCCAAAGAATTCCATAATATGAGCGCTGCATAGGCGCGCCACGGACGCCATCTCTCCGCGCGTTCCAACAACTGTGCTGGAGTAACCCGGACCGGCGCGTCGATGGCTTTCAATAATCCCAAATCGCTTGCCGGAAAAGCGTCTGGGTTCTTGAGCGCGCGCATCGCGACGTACTGCGCAGTCCACTCACCAATACCCTTGATAGACTTCAATTTGGTGCAAACAACGTCCGGATCTTTGTCAGGCCCGAAGTCCAGCTCACCGTTCACTACGGCGGCGGCAACTCGGCGCAGAGTATCCGCCCTGCTCCGCACCAGGCCTATATCATTGAATCGGGCACGGACAAGTCGCCGCGCGGTTGGAAATAATAAGCTTGGACCATTCTCGATACCTTCGATAGGGCCGATTCGCTGTCCATACCTAGCAACAATTCTTCCCGCTAACGTGGTTGCAGCCTTCACAGAGATTTGTTGGCCTAAAATCGCCCTGACAGTGATTTCAAAACCACTCCAGGCACCTGGTACGCGAATGCCGCGATTTTTTGCCAGGTACTGCTTGAGTAGCGAATCCTTCTTGAGTACTGATTCGATGTCGGCGATCGGCGCATCCAAATCGAAGACTTCGCGCGCCCGTTGAACTGTTTCAAACAGTGCAGAAGTGTCCACACCATACAATGTCAGACACAAATAGCCGGTCCGATTGTCGGGTCGCATCTCGATAACGACGCCGGCATCGTCGATTTGCAACGCTCGGCGATAACAATCGCCGGCGATCATCTCGACTCCAGGTACTGCACGTACTCGATAGAAATCTAGTAGCGCATTCCAGTTGAATGGTTGGCGATAGGCCAAGCGTACCGAAAGTGTCGCCGCGTGCGCAGATGGATCGATTTTTTCGCCAACTTTTCGCAGATCCCGCGGTGACCTGCCGTATGTTTTCTTAAAAGTATCATTAAACCGCCGAACACTACCGTAGCCCGCGGCCGACGAAACATGGCTGAGGGACAGTCTCGTTTCATCGATAAGTTTTTTTGCGAAGTGGAGTCGCTGCGTGTGCGCCACTGCTAACGGCGAAGCGCCAAGATGCTTGGAAAACAACCGGCGCAGATGGCGGCTGGTTACGCCGAGCCGATCCGCCAAACTTTCGACGCTACTAGAATCCAACGCTCCGCCCGCGATCAATCGAAGGCCGCGGCGAACTGTCGTTGAAGTCCCACTCCACGCTGGCGTTCCTGGGGCCGCTTCCGGTCGGCAACGCAGACACGGACGAAACCCAGCCTCACCGGCAGACGCCGCACTAGGAAAAATCTCGACGTTTTCTCGCTTCGGAGCATTTGCCGGGCAAATTGGACGACAATAGATCCCGGTCGTTACGACGCCAACATAGAATTGGCCATCGAAACGTACATCGCGGGCAAGCCTGGCTCGTTCGTAAATTTCTCGTTGTTGTTGCATCGCGGTCTCTCTTTAAGCTGCGTATGAGTATACGCCGAGAGAACGTTGAAACTAGCCACAATCGGACCCGTATGAGCGTTGCCGTTTTGACCCGGAATTCGCCAGTTATCTTGCGCTAATGGCGTGACCACCCGGGCCAACGAACGGGGGCACAAACATTGCAAAGCGAATCGATCGTGGCAGCGGCTCATTGGCAATACGCCGCTGCGTTTTACTCGATTGCCACAGGAGGAGATCTCAGTGCAGAGAAATCAGAATCAGGTAAGCCTATTTGTCGATACCGCCTACACACATGTACTTTATCTCAAGATAATCGTCCAAGCCGTATTTGGATCCTTCTCGGCCCTGACCGGACTCTTTCACTCCGCCGAACGGCGCCATTTCATTCGAAATAATGCCCTCATTAATTCCAACTATTCCGTATTCCAGGCCTTCGCCGACGCGCCAGATACGGCCAATATCGCGTGAATAAAAATAGCACGCGAGTCCGAACTCGGTATCGTTGGCCATGGCAATGGCTTCGTCCTCAGTCTTGAATTTGAAAATCGGCGCA
Organism: Woeseia sp.; assembly: GCA_021773015.1. Taxonomy (GTDB): domain Bacteria; phylum Pseudomonadota; class Gammaproteobacteria; order Steroidobacterales; family Woeseiaceae; genus OFTM247. Next base: position 233,212 of record JAJFKW010000002.1, on the reverse strand, counting down.
ACGGGTCCGAATATTTCCTCACGGAAAACGCGCATCTCGTCATTTACACCCGTCAATATAGTCGGTTCGATGTAACAGGCACCAAGATCAGATCGCCTTCCACCTGCAACCAAGTTTGCACCGTTAGCGACGGCATCTTCAATAAATTCAATGACGTCGTTTGCGGCACCTTCGTTGATGAGCGGGCCCATCGTGACCCCATCCGCAGTGCCGTCACCTAATTTCAAACCGGCGGTTGCGGCCGCCAATTTCTCGCTGAATTCGTCGTATACACTTTCCTGAACGAGAATTCGATTAGCACAAACACACGTTTGGCCGGCGTTTCTAAACTTGCAGATCACTGCTCCGGCTACCGCTGCATCAATATCCGCATCGTCAAACACGATGAACGGGGCGTTACCGCCCAATTCCATCGAAGTTCTTTTCACGGTAGCTGAGCACGCCGCCATCAAGCGTTTACCAACCGGCGTGGATCCCGTAAATGTCAGCTTTCGAACAGTCGGGTTGGAGGTCAGCTCGCTGCCGATTTCAGACGTTCGACCAGCAACAATATTAATGACACCCGGCGGTACTCCAGCTCGTTCTGCGAGCTCTGCAAAAGCAAATGCGGACAAAGGCGTCGCGTTGGCTGGTTTACAAACAACCGTGCACCCAGCAGCAAGCGCCGGAGCGATTTTTCGTGTCAGCATCGCATTTGGAAAGTTCCACGGCGTAATACAGGCAACGACGCCGACCGGTTGTTTGATAACGATGATGCGACGATCTTTCGACGGCTCCGGAATCGTATCGCCGTAGATGCGCTTGGACTCTTCAGAGAACCACTCGATATAGTTCGCGCCATAGCCTATCTCTGCGCGAGACTCAGCAAGCGGCTTTCCCTGTTCCGCCGTTAAGATATGTGCCAAGTCTTCCTGTGCTTCCATCATCAGCGTGAACCACTTGCGGAGTATCGCAGCCCGTTCTTTGGCTGTCGTTTGTCGCCAGGTATTGAATGCTCGGCTCGCAGCTTCTACGGCTTGCTTGGTTTCATCCGTACCACAAGATGCGCAAGTCGCTATGACTGCTCCATTGGCCGGATTTGTCACATCGAACGTGCTGCCATCATTCGAATCACACCACTTGCCGTCAATATAGGCCTTTGTTTTCAATAAGGCTTGGTCCGAGATATTTACACTCACTGCTGATTGCTCCTGCCATCAATGGATCTTGGGGCCGGCCAGAATAGACGGTAACGTGAATTGCATCAATATTTGCGATTGCCCGATAAAAAAGGGCCCCCAGAGGGGCCCAGAATTTGCCTGATTCGGGGGGATAGAGGAATCAGGCTGCCTTAATTTCTCTTTGTGCTAACCAACTTTCAAGCTCATCAGCACCGCCAATGTGGACACCGTTGACGAACACCTGCGGCAGACTGGTTGCACCGGTAACTGCCCGCAATGTGCGATCTGAATATTGCCGGTTTAGTTCAAGTGCCTCAAAAGGGATTGCAGCATCCATCAATAGCGCTTTGGCTTTATCGCAAAATAGGCAACCGCCGCGTGAAAACACGGTCACGTCGTGTGGCCTTGTCGCGTTTGGCGCCACATATTCAAGCATCGTGTCGGCATCGGATACGCCGTACGGATCGCCTGCTTCTTGCGGCTCGATAAACATCTTTTCGATTATGCCGTCCCGGACCAGCATGGAATATCGCCACGACCGGTCTCCGAAACCAAGGTCTTCTTTACCGACCAACATGCCCATACCGGCGGTAAACGCGCCATTGCCATCAGGTATGAATCGTACCTGGTCAGCACCCTGACTTTGTTTCCACTCATTCATTACGAATGCGTCGTTTACTGATATGCAAACGATCTCATCGACACCATGACTTCTAAATACACCAGCCAATTGGTTGAATCTCGGAACATGTGACGACGAACAGGTTGGCGTAAACGCTCCTGGCAATGAAAATACGACGACGCTTTTCCCCGCAAAAATATCTTCGCTGGAGACGTCGTGCCATGCACTACCGACGCGTGTTCTAAATGATACCGACGGGACCCGTTCACCTTCCTTGTTTTGGAACATTTTGAACTCCTAAGTAATAGCTATAAGCTTGGCTAAGTTACGCCGCAAGCGTTCTACGTAACCGCAAAGAATTGTGTTGTATCGCTTATGACGCTTAACCTCGAACATTCGGCGACGCACAACCAACAACACAGCTAGTTGAGATAACTATCGAAATCGGTGTTTTGCCACTCGCAACAAACCTATGGCATTAGGTTAAGGTCCTATGTTATACATGTAAAACCGTTTAATCCTCTTGGTATATGCTGTTTTTCCGAATATGCGAAACCCCAGTCTACGACAGATCAACTATTTCCTGGCACTGTGCGACCATCAGCACTTTGGCCGCGCAGCTGCCGCGTCTTTCGTTTCCCAATCGGCATTCAGTGGAGCGATTCAAGACTTGGAAACGCAGCTGGATACGCAGCTGGTTGATAGAACAAACCGCCGCGTCACTATTACGGCGGTCGGCCAGGAAGTTGCAACGCAGGCGCGCTTGGTCGTGCGCGACATGGAATCGCTGTTGGAAATCGCTGGCGCAAATCGCCAGCCTCTTACCGGTGACTTGCGCTTAGGCGTGATACCGACAATTGCGCCGTTTCTTTTGCCAAAAATGATGCCACGAATTCGCAAAACCTATCCCGATCTACGGCTATATCTTATTGAGGACCAAACGGCTCGTTTGCATCGTCGGTTGATGGATGGCGAGCTGGACCTTTTGTTGCTCGCGCTGCCGTACGATCTTCGGAGCACGGAAACCATCGATCTATTCGACGATCCCTTCCGTTTGGCGGCGAGAGCAGACACGCAGCGAGTCGACCCGCATCACTATCGATTTACGCGTCTGGATGCGGAGAGTGTGCTGCTGTTGGAAGACGGGCATTGCCTGCGAGATCACGCACTTGCCGCATGCAAGATTCGAAACACCGAAAAAATAAGCCGTTTCGCGGCTAGCAGCCTGCTAACGCTCGTCGAAATGGTCGACGCCGATCTCGGCATTACTTTCTTGCCAGAAATGGCGTTAGGTTCGGCACTACTTAAGCATACTCGTGTCAGAACCTACGACCTGGACGACGGCAGTCACCGCTCAATCGGCATTGCATGGCGAAAGGGAAGCGCACGCGCGAATGAATTTGGAATGCTTGGGGAGTTCATTCGCGACAATCGTTAGCGGCGCCAAAACATCCATTTTAGTCCTCGGTTATTTAGAAAATTGGCCCGGCAATGCGGAATTGAATTTATGCGAACTATTATTCAATACATTACGGTAGCCGTTGCCAGCATCGGCGCGACGGCACTGATAATACATGCAGATCTTGCATTTTGGCGCGCCAACGACATCGTTGTCTCCGCCGAGCAGCAACGCGCCATGGTGGAGAAATTCGCGAGCACTTGGCAACGCCCGCCAAATGACGAAGAAATGCGCGGCTTGCTTGATCGAACCGTACGCCAAGTCATTGCTGAAAGAGAGAGCCTTGCCCAGGGCCTGTATATTGATGACGTAGTAATCAGTCGCCGATTACAAGAACTCTTGGAATTGTCAGCAACGCAGTCGGCCATGGAAGAAACGCCAACTGAGCACCAATTGGAAGCATTCTTGCTCGCCAATCGAAAGGACTTCGAGGTTGATCGAACGGTTTCATTCCAGCAAGTGTTCTTCGATTCATTGGGCAATGCGATAGGTGCCGATGCCACTGCAAGATTTATGCTCGGCCGCCTTCGCAGTCAAGAAATGCCAGAAGACATATCCAAACTCGGCGACCCTGTCAGTATCCCTGCCAACTTTCCGCACACCGCGGAATCCAATATCGCTGCAACGTTTGGTACAGAATTTACGGTAGAACTTGCCGCGGTACCGATTGGCGAATGGCATGGCCCAATAAAGTCGCAACACGGGATACACATCGTATACGTGCGGAACCGCACTGCGGGCCGACTTCCAGAGCTAAGTGACATTATAGACGGCGTCAGGGAATCTTGGTCTGAATACATGTCAGAAATAGCAATTGAAAACATGCATGCAGAATTGTTGCAGGAATACGATGTAACTGTCGAAGATTTTTCAGCGGTAGTCGATCGCTAAATTGTTCAAAACGGATTTATTCAAATTGCGTAGTCGGCTAACGGTTATAGTGCCACAGCACAATATTGCATACTTACCCGGGAACGATGTTGCGAACCAAATTGCCTTGAGTGCAGAAGCTTGCCGCCACTATTGGCTATGATCTCTTCAACCAACGATTGATGTACGTAGTGAATCTCGACTGGTGGCTTGCCCCGTATCCGCTTCCAAAATCGTCTGAGCGGGCCGCGTTTCAAAGAATATATTTTGGCGCCAATTGAGCCCGGTTCGTGACGCTTTCCGCTCGGCACCTGGAACAATGCGATACCGCCTGGTCGTAGGATTCTGAAAAATTCAGCAATGTACTTCGCCGCAGCTTCTGGTGGGGAATGTTGCAAAGAAATATTGCTGTAGACAAAGTCAAAGCTAGCGTCCTCAAACTGCGAGAGGTCATCCATCGTATTGACCTTGTAGTCGCAACGTTTTTCAAATTTGTTGTGAGCTGTTGCGCACTCGACCATAGAATACGAAATATCTACGCCCACGACCGTAGCAAAGTGCGTACATAATGCTTGCGACAGTCGACCCACCCCACAGCCGAAGTCCAACGCACGGTTAGCTTCGGGCATGGCATCGATCTGCTGCAAATAGCCGATCGCATCTGCGATTTCCGCTACGCCCGTTTCGAAAAACGCCTCGACGTCCCATTTGTTGCCTTGAAGGTCCTTATCACCGCTTAGAACGGCATACATCGGATCCGATTTTCCGTAATCCTCGTAAGTCTTTTGTACGTGCTTGAGTCCCACTTCGTTCCCCGTCTGCCATCATGGCGTCTGCGCAGGGATACGGCTTTCGGAAGCATCGCTCAAGCAAGAATGACAGTTGGAATCCTCGACGCAAACAACGACAAGAAAAGCGCGCAGCGCTTCGCCGCAAGTTATTAATCTAGTGTCGTGCTGCAATATCCACCACAGTCTCTTGGTGTTCCAGGTAGCCTTACCCCAATTAACCCGGAATACGCTGCGCAATATAACCGGGATACTTGACTAATTCCAGGTCCCTGCCAAGGTGTGGCGTGTATCCAAGCGATCGGCGATGCTGGTCAAAACATCTGCACCAATTGCCTTTGTCCAAAGCGACAGTGCTTTTTACAGGTATCCATAGTGACACTAGAAAAATGGAAAATTGTTCGTTCAAAACATTTGGTGAACGATAAGTGGCTTCGACTAAGAGTTGACCGTTGCCAAACCGGCACTGGGGAGATTATCGAACCATACTACGTACTAGAGTTCTTACCGTGGGTCACCGTTTTCCCGGTGACCACATCTGGTGATGTCGTTCTGGTCCGTCAGTACAGACACGCCGTAGGCGAAATCCAGCTCGAACTGCCGGCAGGTCGCTTCGATCCTGGCGAGTCTGATGCTGTAGCGGTTGCACGGCGCGAGTTGGCCGAAGAAACCGGCTATACGGGCGACCACTTTGAAGAGTTCGCGCAAGTTGCAGCGGATCCGGCGCTGCAGAACAACACCAACCATTCCGTAATCGCAATTGACGTCGAAATTACTCAGCAACAAGATTTAGACGTCGGAGAGGATATTGAGGTCGAGTTAATGCCACTCGATATCGTCAAAAAAGAATTACTAGATGGCTCGTTCCAACATTCGTTACACGTTTGCACGCTTTTTTACGGTTTGGTGCGGCTGGGGCTAATAAGCTGACCACGAGCGCGATATGCCTATTAACAATTCTTGATCCTTCCTGACATTAGTCTGTCATCGCCTGATCGAGCTCGGCGTTGAATAAGGCGTTAGGTTGTCGATGAAAGCGTATGTTGCTAAGGAGCGATGAATGAAAACGTTTAGAATGGCCGTGTTGGTCTATGTGGCATTGTTATGTACAGCAGGATGCGCGACGCATCCGAATGAGCGACCGGAAAGCAGTATGCAATTTGACACGGATGGCGACGGGTTTTTGTCGCTAGAGGAATATTCCGCGACTAAGATCAGTCAACTTGTGAGCTTCGATTCGATTGATGCAAATAGTGACGGACTGCTGAGCAGTCAGGAGCTATCCATTCGGTTACGGGAGAACGCGCGCAGACGCAGTCGGCGCGAGGGTCAACGGCCACAATTGAGTAGTTAGCGATTCGGCGTCTGGAAGCCGTTCGCTAATTCGCATGGCAATGCGACCTGCCGCCGCCAATAACTTGTTGGGCCCGCGAACTAGACACGTAACGAATAAGCTCCTAGTCCGGGCTTGTCTGGTATGTGATGCGCCAACGGCAGTACCACAAGCGATCGAATCGTTTGTGTTCCCATTTAGCGACACTTGAAATGAATGTCGCCGTTATTGAATTTGTGTGACCAAATTCACTGCAATTTTTGTGACCTAGTTCCACTATCAGTCTTCGATTTATTCCAGACCGCCAACACGAGTCGGGCCTCATGATTGAAGGAGCAAACAATGAGCAATCCGTATGACAATCGCATCTTGAAGAACGCATCAATTCTTGGACCAACGCTAAAATTCAAGGGTGAGCTATCGGCCAATGAAGACCTGCTCATCCAAGGTCAAGTTGAAGGTTCGATCACCCACACATCAACCCTGACCATCGGCGAGGAAGGCAAATTAAAGGCAAACGTTAAGGCAGAGTTCATTACGGTTGAAGGGAAAGTCTCTGGAGACCTGACTGGTAGTAAGTCTGTCGTGATAAAAGACACCGCCAACGTCACGGGTAATATTTTCAGTCCTACCGTCACGCTGCGCGAAGGATCGACATTCAATGGTCAAATTGACATGACCGGAAAAGTGCAGTCTAAAGCCGATGAAAAACCATCTGCCGAAAAATCCGACGAGGCGCCACGTAGTAAGAAATCCGAGTCCGAAGACAAAAAACCGTCTGCCGACAAAAAGCGATCCGCTAACGCCGCATGAACTAAGGATAGGAGTGCGATATGAATGACACAGAAATTATGAAAACGCCAAATTGGGCGGACGATGAATCGCTGACGGAATCCCAAGTAATTCCCTTTAAGGACGTTCCTGATTCAGTTAAGCAGACAACCAATCCCGAAAATCCAACGGTATCGGTTATTGGCGAAACGCTGCATTTCAAAGGCGAGTTGTCCGCAGGCGAGGACCTGATAATCGAAGGAATTGTGGAAGGCAAGATCAATCAAGGCAAGTGCTGCCTGACACTAAAGCCCAACGGTCAGATCTTGGCGAACGTCAACGCCACCAAGATATTTATTGAAGGCAAGGTTAAGGGCGATTTGCATGCAACCGTAAGCGTCACCGTACGAAATTCCGGTGACGTGAAAGGCAACATCGTTGCGCCGAAGGTTGCACTGGAGGAAGGTGCTACTTTCAACGGATCGATCGAAATGCGCTCGCCATCGCAGCCCGCGGAAACCAAATAGTCGCCTATTCGTCTAGTCGACTACGTATCGCCGGTGTAGAGCTCTGAAGGTTGGGAGCAAGGCGGGCAGTGATGCATCAACGATTCACCCACCGGCGATTTGGTAATTTCCTCGCAATATCGATATCAGTGTACTGAGAAATAACGGCAGTGTTCAGGAGACAGAACGACTGCACTTCAGTCGATTAACCGATCTTTCCAAGGAAGTCCGGTTTGCCAACTGCCACACCGTTATGACGTAAGATGTTGTATGCGGTGGTCACATGAAAATAGAAATTCGGCACAACGAATTCGGTGACGTAGGTCTTGCCGTCAAAATTTGCCGTTCTCGGTCCAAGCTTTAATTCTATCGGTCGATCTTCCGCTCCCTCGAAGTCTTGCGCTGTGAAGCTAGACAGGTAGTCAACCGCGTTACCAATGCGCTCGTGTAATTCTCCGAACGTTTTTTCTTCGTCTGTCCAGGCCGGCACATCTTTACCGGTGAGCCTCGCAACCGCACCTTTCGCCGTATCAGTTGCGACTCGAATTTGAAAAATGAAAGGCGCCATATGTGGGTACAGCCGAGCGAAGACCAAAGTTCCGGCGTCAATTCCCTTATCGGCCTCAACGTGCACTTCTGCCTTGCCGATGATGGCATCAAGATTCTTGAGTGACCGCAACATAGGTTCGATCGTGAGTTCGAACAACTTGGATGACATACATCTTCCCTTTAATTTTTCTTCGAGCCTGCTCTATTCGCGTCGGCTGTAATTGAGCACTTCGGTTTTCAAGAGTAGCGAACCGTCGCTTCGATTGGGTCGTTGCGGCCCCTGCCTTATTGTTGTTTCTCCAAGAATTAACCCGCGCGGCAGCGTTGATTGATTAGCAAATCTGATATTTTGCGATATTTATACCCGGGAGCTGCCGATTGTGCGTAACTTGACTCTATTGCTCGTATTTGTCTCAACATTCGCGATTGCCGAATCTGGCGATTTGTATGATATCGCCACTGCTCCCAATGCGGAACGCATCGAAGCCGACATACGCAAACTGGCTGACTTTGGCACGCGCCACACGCTGTCAGACACGAAATCTGACACTCGCGGAATTGGTGCAGCGCGGCGTTGGATTAAAATGGAGTTCGAACGAATTTCAGCAGCTTGCAACGGCTGTCTGGAAGTCCGATTTCAAGCCGACTTCGTGGAGGGTGAGGAGCGCGTGCCCGAGCGGACCGAGGTGGTCAATGTTTTAGCGATACAACGTGGCACAAGCGAGCCGAATCGCTACGTAATAATGAGTGGTGACATCGATTCGCGAATCTCCGACCCAATGAATTTCACGGATGATTCGCCCGGCGCCAATGATAATGCATCCGGTATGGCTGGAGCGCTGGAGGCTGCGCGCGTGCTTTCCAAGTACCAATTTCCCGCGACGATCGTGTATGTCGGCCTATCTGGCGAAGAGCAAGGTCTCTTCGGTGGCAAGATCATGGCCGCAGCCGCGAAACAAGAAGGCTGGCACATAGAAGCGGTGCTTAACAACGATATGATCGGAAACTCGCGGGGCATTAATGGAGTAATGAATAATACGACGGCCCGTGTATTTTCTGAGGGTACCCGCGATGTGGAAACGGCGGCGGAAGCGCGGCAGCGTCGATTTAGTGGCGGCGAGGTGGACTCGGCATCACGTAATCTAGCGCGTTACATCGACACCATGGCAGATCGATTTATTTCCAATCTTGACGTGATGATGATCTACCGGCTAGACCGGTTTGGCCGCGGCGGCCACCACAGACCGTTTAACGCAGCCGGCTATCCGGGCGTGCGAATAATGGAAACGAACGAGCACTATGACCGACAACATCAGGACATTCGTGTCGAGGACAACATTCGCTATGGTGATGTCGTCGCTGGTGTAGATTTCGATTATGCAGCGAAGCTAACCGCACTCAATGCCGTGTCGCTGGCATCGATGGCGTGGGCACCGGCACCACCGTCAGCAGTGACCATTCAAGGTGCGGTACAAGCAAATACGACGTTAGTCTGGCAACCGGTTACGGGTGCACATCGCTACCGAATCTATTGGCGTCTAACCACTTCTCCCATTTGGACTCATAATCGAGACGTGGGCGACGTCGACAAATACACATTGCAAAACATTGTGATCGACAACTATTTTTTCGGCGTCGCAAGTGTCTCTGCAGACGGCTTTGAGAGTCCTGTTGTGTTTCCAGGACCGGCCGGTTCATTTGACGTGCCGAACTAGTAACAACAGATCATTTCTAAATCTGCACACTACTGACCTAATTGCTTGGATGGCGCGTCGCCTGCAAAGCATACCGCCGAATGGCTGGCCTTCTGCATAAACAAAAGGCTTGGCCCGGTAGAAAATTCGCCGGCCGCTGCCAGCAGAGCAACCTACCGAACCCGGTAAGGCGTCCGGTCTTGCGCGCAAATACCTGGCTATCATTACTCATAGCACGCCGTTGGCAACTGGCAGCGGCAGGCTGGCCATTTACTTATGATCTATTGATCTATATCATCGAATCATGAACTCTATCGATACTAATAGCCCGGTCCCGCTTTACCACCAAATCGCGCAGCACATACGCAAACGCATCGAGCGCGGAGATTTATCGGTAGGTGACGCGCTAGAGCCTCTGCGTGATGCCGCAGAAAAATGGAAGGTCAACTTTCATACCGTCCGCCACGCTTACGCCGAACTCGCGCGCGACGGCCTGGTAGAAATGCGCGGGCCGATGGGAACTCGGGTCATCGGCAATGACTCTGCAGCACTAGGACAAAATCGACGGTCTGAGAATGCGCAAGCGTTTATTACGGAGATCGTAGGTCGCGCCTCTAACGAACATCAACTTTCTCAAGCAGATCTCGTCGATTTGATTGTCAGTCACGAGCAACAAGCTCAGCCAAGAGTTTCTATTTTGGAATGCAGCTATCACCAAAGCGCGGACCTGAGCCGCCAAATCAAGAAAATCTGGGATGTCGAAGTAATGCCGTTATGCCTTGACGAACAGAAAACCCTACCCGATGGCAACGTAATTGCAACGCATTTTCATTACAACGAAATAAGGCTGCGTTGGCCCCGGCGACTCAGTGAAATTACATTCATAGCGATCTCGCCAGATCAATCCCACGCCGACTTCATTCGCGAAATGACAGATATCGAGAAGCAGAAGCTCACCGTATGCGAACGCGACAAGCCAACTGCAGAGGCAGTTATCGCCGACCTGTCGGCAATGCTGCCAAAAGGAAAATACTCGATCGGCAAGCGGGTCATTGAAGACGTACGCGAACTCTCAGAAAACGACGCAAACGAATTGTTCCTGCTGCCACCTCGAATTTGGGGGGCGTTAGCAGATGCACAAAAAGAGAGCCCCCAGCTACATGAAATCCGATATGTGCTTGACGCCGAAGAACTCGCCGATTCCGCGCGGAAGTTTGGCTGGGCAACGCATTAACTCTCTCATCAAACGGACTTAACCACGTGAAATACAAACTTACTTCGACCAATTACCTATTGGTACTCGTTAGCTGCCTACTGATATTCGCCGCCTGCACAAGGGCAGAGCCTCCGTTTCAAGGCAAACCGATCGACGCCGCAAACGAAGCTTATTTTCAATTCGAATTGAAAACCGCGCTGAGTCTCTTCCTGGAAGTACTCAATAATGAGCACGCCGACACCCAAGATCGAACTAAGGCAGGCCGACGCTTCGCCAGAGCGACTTTTTTGGTACATCAGGATATTGCTCGTGCGCGCGAGATACTCTCCGTGGCGCATTCGCTTGGTGACGAAAAAACGCTCACGTCACTCGTACTATCATGGATAGAACGCGAAGCTGGTAATTACGAATTAGCGAGAGCCGCCGCAATGCAAGCTGCAAACGAGGCAGAAACCGAGATTGAACGACAGAATGCCGACACTGCGTATGCGACAGCCGTGCTCGACGAAGCGGCTAACCAAATCCTCTTTGGCAGCAAGTCAGACCTGAATCATGACGAACTCAACAAAGCGCACATTCTCATTGGCGGCGTGCTCGATGCACAGCGAGGATCCGCAGATCCCTCCGCAACTGCATTGGCAATCGCTATAATTGTTGGTGACGGTCAGAAAGCGCTCGAAGCATGGCAATCGTACTTTCATGTTCACGAAGGAACCGAGCTAAATAGTGTCTTAGCCAAACCAGGCCGAATACTCGAAAGCGCGTTTTCCATTTGGGACAATTCAAATGCTACTGCGGATGAAAACACCGAGCTGTTTCTCGCGCTGGCTGATTCGCGTATGTATCGCCCTGCCGCACTGTTGGCAATGACCGCGATAAACTTCGAATCGGAAGCAAATGCAGAGATTCTCGAAATTCTTGCATACGAGGGATTCCTCACCGATTTGCTTGCAGAAACCCATGCTTATTATCGAAGAACGGCTCAAGACCTTGCCGACAAATCTAATTACCAGAAAACCATTAACGGCCTCGCAGAAACACTATGGTCGAAAATGTTCTGGTCTAATGATATGCCACCATTCAGTAGGGATGGGTTTGCAGTGGAAATCAGCTCCAGATTTGGTGCCGATATGGAGTTCAAGCACGTCAATGGTTTTTTTGGATTGCACTACGGCCACCGCGTAGCTGATGAAAGTTTTTCCGTCGATCAATACGGTGAAAGCGCATTAATTCGATTCGTTTCGTTGGACCTTATGATATCGAATGGATACAACAGCTGGTTCTGGGACGGTCGAGCGCAAGTGGGCGGATGGGCCGATAAAGGACTCATTGTTCAAGTCAGATCATCCTATTCGGACGGTGGTATTGAAGCCTGGAAGACGGTAAGCGATCCCAAGACACGCAGGGATGTTGAGAAAAAAATTGAGGCGTATAGCGCAAGCGATATCGCGGCCGCACGAGAAGACCCTTTTGCCTACCTCCCTGGCCTAGCTCGAAAAATCGAACTTTCCTCGTATGACCGCATTGTTGACGGATTGAGGAAACAAGGGCTTTCCGGGCCCAAATTGAGACTAGCATTTATCGGCGAGATTGAGCGTATAGAACTTGAATCGAGCATCATTGCACATGAGGGTCGCCACGCAATCGACGCCCAATCGTTTGCCAATAAAATGCGCAACGGCACGAAAAAAGAATATCGAGCAAAACTTTCCGAGGTCGCATTTTCTTCAATGCCCTGGCTCGCCATCGGCGGCGGAATACTGTTGCCAAATATTGGCGACGGTTCTGCACACGGAGACGCGAATCTCCGAATTATGAAGGGCATCGTTAATTGGATTAACGCGCATCGGTCAGATATCGAGAAACTTGACAACGACCTACCGTTGCTGCCACAACTCGACAAATTGAGCGATGAGCAACTACGCAGTGTATTCAGGTCAATGGACCCAATGCACTCGCAGTAAGACCAATCACCTACTTGACCTAGTCGACGAGTGCTTCAAAGCGAAGCGAGTTTCGACGCTAGGTGGTGGTTACAGGTGGATCTCGTCGCTTCGAGATTGCTGATTCGTGTGCACTAATTCGCTAACACCGACCAATCGTCTCGAAGCACTCCATAAAGCACCAAGTCTTCGTACTCATCCCATTTCGTCGTATGCCCGCGTTGTAATCCTTCCCGCTGCATGCCGATTTTTTGCATTACTCGACCGGACGCCGGGTTACGCTTTAGGTGCGTCGCGAAAATTCGATGCAATTGTAGTTCTTCAAAACCGTATTGAATCAGCAAGGATGCAGCTTCGGTACAATAACCTTGACCCCAATGCGGCTCACCAATCCAGTAGCCAAGTGCAGCCCGATTAAATTTCGGATCAATATCCAGGCTAACGACACCGAAAAATCTTTGATCGAACAAGCTCTCAATCGCGAACGCCGCCATTCTGCCCACGTCAATTTGCTTATCTAGATTTGCAATCCACTGCTCAGCCATGCCGTCTTCATAAGGATGAGGAATTCGGAGTGTCGTGTCGGCAATCGCGCGATTTCCAGCTAGCTGCTGCACTACTTCCGCATCTGCTTGTAGCAACCGCCGAAGCAATAACCTTTTTGATCGGAGAATGGCGGTTTTCGTCATCTTGGCAGACACAGTCGACTCCGATAGGTCATCCGCCATGAGCTCACCTATTCGTCCAGCGGCGGACGGCTGTCCGCCATCAGAACATCCAACGCCTTCTGTGCCTGTTTATGATTTAGCAAATCTTTAGCTTCTAACATCTCACAGCCGTCACGGATCATCTCGTCGATTTTCACCGGATAGTATCTGCAATCGTCAGGACGATCGTAGTAGATTTCACACGTGTATTTGTTCTGGTTTGGCAGCTTGCGTAACCAAGGACATTGGCCCAATGGTTTTCCAGTGATCGGGCTTGCCCAAATTTGGCCATTGGATACGTGTTCAAAAATATCCGGTCTATGCGATTCCCATCGCTCAATTTCGCTTGCCGACGCCGACAATCCGCCATTGCCATATATCGTGCAGCACTTTCCGCATTGGTTACAGTCTTTCACATTATCCTCAGAGCAATGTTAGAACGAATTGGCAAGAACTGCGGTAATTGTAACTTACCGAATCGGTTTCCTTCGTCAATCATTCAATAGGATAAAATCGTACATATTGCGATTCTTACAGGTTTGAACGGGCAACTATCGCTAGAGTATTGCGGACCTCCAGCAATAATGGACCAAGGTTGACTCTAAGGTACGCCATTCTGGCGAATCACTTGCTGACCGAGTCGACCACCTCGTCGGTTTTCGCGAGTTGGGGCTGCGACTGCACTGTTGCAACAGACCGCTCAGCGTCTGTTGTTGGCTCAAGCCAGAGTTTGCTAGCCTTCGGTGCCCGTTCGACACACACTTGCTTCGATTCGCTGCCGTAGTGCGCGCAGTGTCCATTTGACTCCATTCTTAGGCACTTTTGTACAGTGCGGTATTCGTAACGAACGCACTCGCGAAATATTCCACAACCGGAAATTGAAGAAAAGCAGAAAACTACCATCAAACCAACTCCTGAGTATCGCATCATTATTCTCTCCTGCTAGGGCAATGATTGATTGTTCTTTTCACCGGGGAGTCCAATTGTTGATTCGATGCTCTGAACCACCCGGCTTGAGAATAGTATGCGTAGGTAACTGCAGCAGAGCCTTCGGAAATCTTATTTTTTACCTGATTTTTTCCTGACAATCGGATTATCGGTTCAGAAAAGCGGTGCTCCACACACTCAGCAACGCAGATTTTCATGTCAAGTGTACTTGACATATCGGTAATCCCTCGATATCTTACGTGTAAAGCACACTTTACATTTCAAATAGGAAATCGACTGATGACAGCGAAAGACACCAACCGGAGCGCGTGGGAACAGGACAATCAAAAAAATACAGTCAGGGTCGGCTACTGGACGGCCGCTTGGCTTGTCACAATGGCATTGGCTAATTTTGGCCCAAAACTCATATGGGGCGCCACTGGATGGCTCACGGTAACGACAATCATCGCCAACTTAGCCATCGGCTTTGGGATGATACTGGCCAACAAGCGTCACTTGAAAGGATTGGACGAGTTGCACCAGAAAGTGCAGTTAGAAGCGATGGGATTATCGTTAGGGGTCGGGCTCGTCGTCGGCTTGAGCTACTCAAACTTGGATGTTACGAATGTGATCGCGAGTGATGCGGAAATTTCTCACCTCGTCATATTAATGGGATTGACCTATGGGCTAGCGGTCTTTCTCGGTCTCAGAAAATACCGATGAAGAATCGTCTAAAAGCACTACGCGCCGAGAACAACTGGACGCAAGCTCAGCTCGCCGCCGAGTTGGACGTCTCCAGGCAAACGATTAATGCAATTGAAAAAGGCAAATTTGACCCGAGCCTGCCTCTGGCCTTTAGAACCGCCCGTCTCTTCGCTTTACCCATAGAAGATATATTCGACGACAAACCGATGTAGCAGCTATATAGAGGGTCGAACCAACTGATTTCGGTTCGACCCCAATCTATCGCTAATCGCCAATTTGCTGAGGCTAGCGATTCGCCGCCATTTGCGTCACAACGTCTACGATATCGCTGGTTTCGGCACGCTTTCTGTAGTCTGCATTCACATACGCATATTCGACGGTGCCATCGGTGTCGATTACGTAGGTAACAGCGAGCGGCAACTCTAGCGACTCATCACCGTTAAATTTTGCCAAGTGAATTCGACCTTCTTCGCCATAAAAATCTGCCAGGACATCAGGAATTTTGTAGACGACGCCATAATCACGTGCGACATTGTTGCCGACATCGCTAAGCACTTTGAACTGCATTTCGTTTTTTTCCTTCCAACTCAGCGCGCTGTCGGGTAATTCTGGCGAAACGGCAATCAATTGTGCCCCTGCCGCGTGAATGTCGCCTAAAGATTTTTGGTAGTCATGCAACTGTAGATTGCAATAAGGGCACCAACTGCCACGATACCAAGTGAGAATGACGGGCCCATTTTTTAGTTGCTCGTACAAGGTTACCTCGTTGCCAAGGGCGTCGGGCAACACGAAATCAGGTGCCTTATCGCCCTGCCCAATGGCCTGCTCGACGATGCCACTAGCCGCCAATTCGTCCACAGAGTTATTCGCAGCTGCAATGAGTTCGGCCGGCGCCATTTTGGCGAATTCTGCCTGACGTTGTTCGAGTTGGGCTTGCAAATTTATGTTGCTAGTATTCGTCGAATTGTCGTTTGTCGAGTCCGAGTTCGATGCCTCGACTTCCACTGCTTTTTCAGTCTCAGTCGCGACCGGTGCCTCGGTCTTATTTTCGCAGCCACTGGCGAGCGCAAAAACAGCGAGGAGAATGAGTATATAATTGCTAAGAAATTGCATGATTGATTGTCACTTTGGTATTGGGGGTAAGTTGTGACATTCTAACTAGCTGGAACGAAAAGGGTGGCCGGATTAACGTTCCGCATAGAATTTAAAGTAATACTGACGCCGCAAAGTTAAGGCGGCCACGTGTGACACGCCAGTTAGCTTGAGCTACTTTAACGCCCGCTGCACTCGGGACTTCAAATTCGGCAATACCTCGTGCACAAACCAAGCGTTTTTCTTCAGCCAGATGTTGTTTCGCGGACTTGGATGCGGCAATGGCATCGTCTTTTCGCCGTAAGACGCCCACGCCCGAACGGTTTCCGTTAGATTTCGTTCTACATGCGGTAAATGCCATGCCTGAGCGTATTGCCCAATGACGATTGTTAATTGCAATCTCGGCATTGCTAACATTAGTTTGTTTCGCCATGTTTCCGCACATCGCGGAATAGGCGGTAAGTCGCCCGATTTACCTTTACCTGGATAACAAAACCCCATAGGAAGAATTGCAATTCTCGAGGCATCGTAGAAAGTCGCGCTGTTTATGCCCATCCAATCACGCAGTCGCTCGCCACTTGGATCGTCGAACGGAATTCCGCTTGCATGGACCCGAGAACCTGGCGCTTGGCCAGCTATTAGAACCCGGGCTGTCGAGCCAACCTGCACCACCGGACGTACGCCATGCTCAAGTTCCGACGCGCACAACGTACATGTACGTACATCACCGAGTAATGATTCAAGCGGCTGCGTGGCCACGTTGCACCGCGTTGTTGATAAGAACTCGAGCCGCCACTTTGGCGGTTTCCGCACTGTCCGGCTTGCCTGCCACCTGCGCCGTAACAATCGCACCTTCAAGCAGTAATGCAAGGGTGTCAGCGAGGCCCTGTGGATCAGCTGCTTTTGCCGATATAGCCAGCTCTTCAACGAACGCCGTCATTTGACTCTTAAAATCTTGGCAGGCGTTTCGAATGGCTGAATCCCGGTTGGAGTACTCGCCAATCGCGTTGATGAACATGCAGCCAAAGAACGCATTGTCGGAGAACCAAGCGTGCGCGACATCAAATATTCCAAGCAGCCGATCACTCGGCGAGTCCGAGACTTGATTGACCGACTTCATAAAATAGTTCCGGAACAGACCATCATGGTGTTTCAGCGCGGCCAGAATAAGTTCTTCCTTGGACCGGAAGTGGTGATACATGGTCTTTTTCGACACACCGGCTTCTTCGGCAATCCGGTCAATGCCGGTGCCGTGATAACCATGCTGGGTGAACAGATTAATGGCTGTATCGATGAGTTCTTGGCGTTTTTTGGACATTTCGATAAACCGATCAGTTTCCTTCTTGTCGATGTACCCTATCCTACAGATCAGAGAATTAATGTCAATTTTGAGAGCTCTCGTCAAATATGCTGAGAATCTCGTTGACAAACGTAACAGATCGGTATACATTCAATTTCACTAAGTAAACAGATCGGTTTACTTGGTCGGTATAACACCTCAAAGCACCACTTAAACAGCAATAAATTGGAGCAAGTAATAATGAAATTGAAAGCAGTACTTTTGAGCCTCATCGCAATGATTGGTGTGGCCAATTCCGCCACCGCAGCCGATTACGCTCACAGCACGCCTGCAGTACAAGGCTACGACGTCGTTTCCTATCAAACTGGCAAACGTCCGGTACGTGGCAATGGCAACTACACGGCAAATTTCGATGGCGCAACTTATCAGTTTTCCAGCAAAGCAAACCTTAATTCTTTTGAAGCGAATCCAGCGAAGTACGCCCCAGCCTACAACGGCTACTGTGCGTTCGGTGCATCGGTTGGGAAGAAATTTATCGGTGACCCAGAAGTTTGGCGAGTGGTAGACGGAAAGTTGTACCTCAATCTTGACGCCGGCATTCAGGACCAGTGGCTAAAAGACGTTCCAGGACGCATTAAGTCCGCTGATGCACAGTGGAGCAAAATTAAAGACAAAGACCCCGCGTCGCTGTAAAGCACAACGCGAGTGGCGGCTGCGCACCCCCCCCTAACGCGCAGTCGCCACATCTCATATGCGATCCAACAATGTCTGGATCACACACAAAGAAAGGAATAGATTCGTGGACTCCACATATTATTATCTTGGTCTATCAGGTCTTTTGACCGTACTACTCTGGACGCCCTACATACTCGCTCGAGCAATCACCTGGGGCATCCCGACTTTTATCAACAACTATCCTGATGGGTTTCCAAAAGAGCAACCGGAACCGCCATTGTGGGCCCTGAGATCCCAGCGTGCTCACTTAAATATGGTAGAAACTCTTCCCGCGTTTGCAGCCGTGGTGATAGCCGCTGGCCAAATCGCTGATCCCAGCACGTACACAAGTATCGCGCTTTGGGCACAGATCTTTTTTATTGCCCGAGTTAGCCATGCTGTCGTCTATACACTGGCAATACCATATCTTCGTACACCCATCTATTTAGTTTCTTGGGCGGCGATATTGATGATTGGCAGCAGCGTGCTGTAGGCAAGCAAGCAAATGGAGCCGAAGCGCGCGCACGTATGGCGTTTCGGCTCCAATTTCAGGCGTAAGACTAGTCGGCAGCGTCAGCGGCCCCACTGATGCTGCGATTAATGAGCGCACCCAGTATCGCGCCGACGATTGACGCTTTTCATTACAACCATTGTTGTGCAGCCGTACAACCGACTGTAAGAAAAACGACTCCTATACGTGTTGCCGGACTAATAGAATTGCTCATCACGGGAATGCGCATTAGACAAATTGTCGTTAAACGAAGCCGATTGCGGGCGCTGCGATATGCGCGTTATCAATGGTCGTATCGTGGCGCACTGATATTCTAGTTTATTCGGTCCGCCCGCATTTTGGGCGCTATCTAGCGTGCCAATGCGATGTCGTAAACGCCGGCCGCCCGTGACGCATCCATTACTTGTACCAGCACGTCGTTGGTTGAAATTTTATGAGCCAGTATTACCACAGTGGACTTTGGGTTCTCGGCATGCAAGCGTTGAATATTTGCTCGCACTGCACGAGGGTCAATGATTCGCCGGTCAATCCAAATTTCATCGCTTTCGGTAATTGCAACTAAGATACTGTTCCGATCGGGAGTCGGCCGGCGGTCGGCGTTCGGCGCATTAATCGCGATTCCAGACTCTTTGATGAACGAAGCAGTCACAATGAAGAAAATCAACATGATAAATACGACGTCTAACATCGGGGTTAAGTTAATTTCGTTTTTCTCTTCTTTGAGTTCTCCGGCCGCAGTAACTCTGCGCATAACACTGCCCTCCAGCATCCCGCCTTTGGGTGGCTATAATGTTGCGGTACATACCTTTAACTACGAGGCATACGATAGCATACCTCGAACTACAAAGTAACCGCTCTGACCCGTTTTTTCACGAGCTAACGACTGGACGCAAATACTCCCAATGTTTATTTCTGGGTACCGCGAAAAAAATCCTGACAGATTCTAAGAACTTAGGTATGTTTCGTAGATAAATCCGATCTGCATCGACATTTCGGAAGACCGCAATTTTAATTCGACGACACTATTTCGAAGTGAGTAAATGCGTAGGAAGTCCTGGTACATTTTTTCCAGTTCCGTAATTTTGACGCCGATTGCAATATACGGTCTGTTTGTCGTTGCGCTTTTCTTCAAACAAGAAAGCATGATATTCCCGGGCACCACTCTGCCCTGTAACCATCAATTCAAATTCGATGTGCCATTTCAAGAATTGACAATTCCGGTTGACGGAGCAGAACTCAGTGGTTTGCACTTCAAACAGCCAGATCCTCGCGGCTTAATTTTTTTCCTACACGGCAATGGCGGCAATCTCGAGTCTTGGACCTCCGGGGCAGATTACTACCAACGTGTTAACTATGACATGTTCATGTTTGACTATCGTGGCTATGGAAAAAGTACCGGTACAATTCGAACTGAAGCGCAACTCCACGATGATGTAAGCAGGGCGTGGAAAGTAATTACACCTCACTACGACGGAAAACCGATTGTTGTTTACGGTCGGTCACTTGGAACAGCACTCGCCGTTGAGCTCGCTAAAAACGTCCGCCCGGAATTGTTGGTTTTAGTATCGCCGTTTACGAGCGTCGTAGCTATGGCACAAAATCAGTACCCGTTTGTTCCAGCGTGGCTAGTACGGTACCCACTTAGGACGAAGGAGATAATGGGTGAAGTCCGGTCGCCGACAATTTTTGTACATGGCGATCGGGATACCCTGATTCCAATTACTCATAGTTACGAGCTAGCGAAACTGACCCGCTCGCCCTCAAAAATGCTGGTTATTGAGGGTGCTGGCCACAATAATATTCATCGTTTCGAGAGTTACCTGGACGGACTGACGGCGGAATTGCCGAACTAACATAGCGTTGACATATTAAAACCTTCTGTATACCGGAAAATCGCAACGGGTATTAATTCGATTGCGCACATCACTAAATCCTCAATTCGCCAAACCTCATCGATTACTATTGCGTACCTGCAATTCGCCCACCGATTTCCTGCGCACGTATGGATTGCTGATACGTCCAAGGCAAAACTAGCAAGCTCTCTGCCAGAGATATCAGGTATGTAATAACCGCAAATATTTCGCCGACAGATAAACCCGCGCGGACAGTAATGATGACGGAGCCAATAATGAGTGAGCCGAGAAATAATTCGGCAATCGCGAAGTTCGTTGCTTCGAGATCCGATAAGTGTATTCTCCATTTTGCGAGGCGCCGTAAATGCCGGTTACGCGCAAACTCCCTACCCGATTCAAGCATGGTGACTTGTCGCTCTAGTTCGTTGTTTAGGACTTTATTGAGGCTGAACATTCTCTTGCGACTGATGATAAACACGATGCCGATCGCTGAACCGACGATAATGCTGAGTCCACCAACCGTTGGCAGCATATAGATGAGCATACCGAATGCTCCAATCATGCCGATGAATGCAGCGAGTAGCTCGGGTAGTTCCCACTCAAAGAAGTCGACCAATTCACGCGCCAAGCCGAGGCGCGCGGCGCGACGGCTCATCGGTGTTTCCGTATTTCTTGCGGTTCTGTCCGCAATGTCCGTGTAAATACGTGCATAGACGCGAGTGTCGTACAGTCGACGTCCTGTACCAATAGCCAACCTTGACAGTTCGAGTACAACTAGATACCAGATACCTCGCAGTTCGCTGGCGATTAGATCGTTTATTGCAACGCCGAGCACAAACGGGACGATGATTCCGAGCGCGCGTTCGATAGACAATAGGCCCATCGTTATTATGATCTTAATTTGGTACGTCTTCCAAATACCATGGACGGTTGGTCGACTATTTGTCAATTGTTCAGACATAATTTGCCCTCCTAACGCATCGATCTTTTGTTCGGGCAACAAAAAACCCTGTTTGGCAAACCAAACAGGGTTTTGAATACTCTGGTTGGTTCGATTGAACTCACCAGTAGCAAAGATCTGGCAGGTCAGCGCATGAATTCCTCGGTCAGCAACCGCTGTTGCTGCAATGGCACACAAGCATTATTTCGCGCACCGTTGGCCACAGCGGCCTTGAGCGCACTCGCTCGCATGCGAATTCTTGTGATTGGGATATTCATAATGAATTGTATTCTACGCCTCGGTTCATAAGTGTCAACGTAACGATGGTTTCTGCCTACGAACAGCCAACCAAATCGCACAAACAAGTCTTTGTATCCACAAAGTTCGGTTTGAGTCATAACCGCGTGTTCAAGCCGGCGGCACATTTTTTAAAACCATTTGCTTAGACGATGGTCAAATCTACCATCCAGGGATTCATTTCAATTACAAAAATATAGGTAACCCAAATGACTAAACGAATTACCTGGACACTCTCGCTATTGGCGTGCGCGCCATTAGCGACGTCGGCCTTCGCCGAGCTAAGCTGCGACTACGGTACTCCCCACCCCGCAATGCCCGAAGAGTTTAAGCAATACGCGTTCATGATCGGCGAATACAAGATTGAAGTACACCGGCCGGACCCGGAGAACGTCGACACATGGTCAGATACAGTTTCAGGCGAAGCGTTCTGGCGGGCAAGATATATTCTTGACGGCATGGGCATCCTCGATGAGTGGTTTGACCGCAATCCGAATGAGTTTCCGAACACACAACGTGGCGTCAACGTTCGCCTTTGGGATACAAAAGACAACATTTGGAAGGTCGCGTGGCAATACACCGCCGATCCTGAGGTACACATAATTGAATCGGAATTACGCGACGATGGCCGGCTGTATTTGTGGCGAGTTGCCGGTGACACGCGTAACGTATATTTTGAAGAATATGCAGATGGCCATTGGGCGCGCATTCAGGAAGAACGTAATGAAGATGGAGAATGGGCGCCGCGCTCTAAGCTGGAAGCGTTTAGACTTTCCTGTGGACAATCCGCTAAGAACTAACTAGCCGGACCTGCGAAATTGAAGCGCCTATACGTACTGCAAAACAGTCGTTTAAGCGCCTCAATTTAGTCGGAAATTCACCAACATAATACGCTATTCGTGGTATGGCACCGAAGATTTTGAGACTTCGGCACGGGTCGTTGTCGTGAAGAGCATATAATTATTTTGTGCACAAAATAAGCCGGATCTCCGAGTCAACTCGGCAAATGCTCGATATTCAACCATCCGCATCAGCCGTGGCTCCACTGCTTTGTCTAATTTCCATACTTACGTTGCTTCTGTTATTTCACTTTGTTGGAATTTTTGGAGTACTCACTGCCAGTTGCATTGGCGTAGACCAAATCTGGTATACGACGCAACATGGAAATCGGCCATCTGCCGGCGCTTTCCTTTTTGTTTTCTATTTGCTCTTCGTTTGGAATGTAACGTTGGCCATAGCCGATTGGAAGAAGTCGAAAGGAACGCAGGCTGTCATCGCCCTGAACGGCCTAGCGATATTAACAGCATTCTACGTCTTCGATTCGATGTACAGCTATGCGTCGTTTCAGCACGACAAAAGAAAAAACTCCTACAATGATATGTACGTCGAATACGTGCCATTTTGGCAACGATATTCAGAAAACCGATGCACTACATATAGGAGATTTTCTGGACGATGGCGAGTGATCAACAGGAAGCTCGGTCACTACGGACTCGACGTTCCAAGCCTGTGGATTGACCTGAAACCATGGGGTGATGTAACGGGTGCAGATAACACCTGGCAAATTCCGCTGCAGGGAAAATGGCGCCCCCCATATCAGAATAATTACGATGAAGATAAAACCTGGAGAAACGGCGTCATTTGGGCGGGAGATAAACGTGGATACTGGAATTTCGACCTGCAAGGCAATATTTTGGTATTGACGTCACCGAGGAGTCTTAATGAATGGGAGAAATCGAGAGTAACTTTGCAACGCGAAACGGTCGAATACTAGTTGAGTGCATTCAGTTCCTCGACCACCAGCGTGTTGCACTGGCGAGATGTATAGCAGCAAGAACTACTCAACGCAGAAAGTTGACACAAAGCGAAGCCTACTTCGGGAGCCGCGCTATCGCATTGGCAATGCTGTCTTGACTACTCATTCTCTCGAGCCATTCACTGACGTTTGGATAATTCTCCATCGGAAGTTCAATAGCGTGAACTTGTTCGATGTAGGCGAAAGCGACTAGATCTGCAATAGAATATTGGTTATTGGCAATCCAATCGGCGTCGCTGAGTTGACTATCAATCAGAGCGAGTTGCTGCAATGCAAATTTTTCGGCCTCTTCGCAACCGGCTTTGTCCCGTTCGCCGAGCCCGGCCTTTGGCTTAATAATCTGCTCAAAGTACAACTTGCTAAGCCAACGCCCGAGATGGCAGCTGAAAAAATCCAGCCATTGATCAATTCGTCCGCGTTGCATATTGTCTGTCGGATAGAGCGGCGACTTCGCAACGCTGGCAAGGTAGCGGCAGATCGCTCCAGACTCAAACAAGTACTCTCCGTCGTACTCTAGCAATGGGACTTTGCCAACTGGCGTTTTCTCAAGAAAACTCTCAGATCGCTGTTCGCCCTTCATCAAATTAACGTAGACGAATTCGTAGTCGACACCCACAGCCTCAATTACGTACAGCGCCTTTAGAGAATTCTGCGACGAAAAACCGTAAAGCCGATACATTAGACTTGCCCCTGGCTGCGTGAATTCTCAATCATATCCAAACAACCTTCAGCATATCGACCTTTTCGTGCGGTAATGTCAACGATCGCGCCTGATTCCCCTGGCAACAAACCGATAAATTGATACGCGTTTGAGGGAATCTGAACGCTCCTTTCGCTTTCTACAGTATGACCGCCCATTAACGATAACGTGAAGGAACAATCGTCATGAGATTAGAATTGAAGCGCGACAGAATTACTCGCAGGACAGGCCGGATTGCGATGCTGCTCGTATGTATGGCGGCGTTTGGGTGTACCGGCTCTAACGTACGATTCGTCAACATCCCACCATTACCCAACGTTCTGCCTGACCCGCAAGAATTCAAAGTAACGTTTGTTGTCGAAAACAAGAGCAACCAGACGTATCAGCCGAATAGTCTGAAGGTTCGGCTAGAGGCGAATTACCATACCGAATTTCAGCCGCAGGCATGTATTAAGGTGCTTAATTTCACTCTAGGATTGATGGAACCCGGCGATACCTTCACCCAAGAGGGCGTGGAGTTTGGCCAAGACAGCACACCCTGCGGATGTGCGAAAAACTTTTGCTCCGGTATTGTTCGGATCAGCTTGACCAATAGCAACGGCGATCTAAAACCGGGTCCCAGAACCAAAATGAAGATAAAGTGGGAAGATTCCGGCGATATCGCTGATTTGATCGTTACTGACGAGTCCTAGCGCTTGGACTCAGTATCGCCAGGCGACGTCGGCGCTGTCGGACCACAAAAACGAAAAATGTTGCTAGCGCAAGCACGACGACGTCAAACATCGAGCTGGAACCGCTGCCGCCGCGCGGAGCTGGGGGCGGAGCTGGTGGTGGCGCAACTGGCGTTTCAGTTAGAAGGGTTGTATTGCCGGTGTCGAACATCAGGCTCGTCACGTACTCGTCACCAAAATCTATTTGTTCCAACGGCACATTCACGATGATGTTGTCAGAATTTTGAATTTGTCCGGTTCCATCTGAATTAAGCTCGACGAGCGCTGGGTGGAACCGACCATTGCCATTCTCACGTCCATTAAATGTAAACACCAATCCGTTACCAACAAGCTCAACAATTTGCACACCATCGGTAAGAACCGCATTCTGACTTACTTCGAAACTCAACGAGCTGCCTTGAGCGTAGAATTCTGCACCATCCATATCACGCTGCAATGCAAAGCTAGCGAACCCCGATGGCGTACTCTGAGTCAATATTCCGCTGACCGCGTACGATATGCTGACAATATCAGGATTTATGTATACACCGGGAGCTAACGCAGTATTGATTTCAATTTCAAAGCTGAATGTACCAACGTCATTAAAAACTGTCGTTACTTGAAAATCGGCATCAGAGAACGAAAGCGTCGTTGTTTGCGCATGCAGTACCGTCGTCGAACCTAGCAGTAAGATTATTGTGGCGATCATTCGATGCACTGCGATCTCCTGTCGCAAGTCATAAGCGATCATTTGGGCAGATTAGCACGTGAATCTATGCGATATGGGTCACAGTTTGTAGCGCTCGCTTCGCGAAGACCGCAACAATCAAGACTACGAAAAGATCTGAAAATGCTCCCCGGCGGCCGCAAACGGCCCAAGACCCGCTAGCTTTCACAAAGTCGTTCTGGATCCTGCACCCTACCCATAAATCTCAAGAAATCACGTGTCTTCATTTTTGGCGACACGCCATTACTTGTCGGTGTCCCTTCTTCTGCCTCCAACTGCGTTGCGAGCCACTCTGATATCAATTCAGGCATCTCAGCATCTGCCGCTCCTTCTGCAATGCAACGGCAAACTTCTTTGCTAAATTTACCACCACTGTCGCAGGCAGATTGTATCTGTGCGATCTGCCTGCTGTCGGAGCACGCCACCAACGCTGAGCAAACAGAAATACCAGCGCCTAAGAATTTTGCATTTCTCATTCGGTAGCATTCAGGAGTGCGATCATTGCTGAATCATTGCGTTTTTTCGCTACGCCAAGCGGAGTATCACCCATCGCTACGGCGTCCAAGTTTGAAACATCACGAAGAGCTCGTGCCGCTTCGAGCGCCCCGCCTCCAACAGCGATGTGCATCGGCGTAACACCACCTCGGGCAGTTGCTTTCGGATCGGCCCCTGCTTTTAATAATAGTATGATTAGGTTTGCGTTTCGACGATGTGCCGCCACATGTAATGGTCGCATTTGATTCGGCCCGGCCGCTTCCGTGTTTGCCCCGGCAGCCAAAAGAATACGAGAAATTTCGATGTTACTCTTGCGCACGGCCTGGTGCAGCGCCGTCATTTTGCGCCGGTCAGCCAACTCTAGGTCGGCGCCACTGCTTACCAATTTCTCTACGCTTTCCGCAAATTCCCGCTCGGCAGCAAGACTAAGGGGTGTCATACCGTCGTCGCGTGACGCATCAACGTTTGCGCCACCTTCGAGCAACAAATCGATAACGTCTCCTTTATCGTACTGCGCCGCCAGCATTAGCGGTGTTGAACCGTTCGGGCCGCTAACATCAACATTGGCACCCTTCGTAACCAATATGCGCACCGTTTCCGAGTCGCCAAGTTGAGACGCCACGCCCATAGCAGTGACGCCACGGCTTGAAGCCGGCCCTCCTTCGACATCGGCACCCGCCTCAATCAGCGCTCGAAGTATTTGGTGTCTGCCGTTTTGCGCGGCAATAAACAGCACCGGTAATCCGTTTCCGGCTCGCGTATTCGCACTGGCGCCCTGCTCCAGTAATGCTGCAGCATGATCAGCATTTCCGCTTTCAACAGCTGCCACCAGCGCCTGATTTGCCGTGGCAGTATCCGGCTCGACGGACTCCGCCATCGTTGCCGTGGTTAATGTCAGCAAAAACGTTGCTACCAGCGAAGTTACTAGTGTAATTACTGAGTTTGTCTTTGGATCATAATGACTGTTTTTAAACGACATTTTGCCCTCCACCGCACGCCCTACGACAAATAGACTACAACGCTATCGGCAATCTGTCGAACACGATCGGCGGTCATATGCGTTGCCAGTTTCCAATTTCTCGACGTCCGGCAGCCACTCAATGCTGACACGCGCAATACCAGCAGTGCATAATTTAGGGCACTACAGCAGGGACATTAAATCGAGAAATGCCTACCGTCATCCGAATCAGCAAATGGCTTGTCATGATTGCTACCGTACTAGTGCTGACGATCTATTTTGGACGGGCGTTTAATGCCCGGAATATGCCCACACTGGCGCTTGAACATCACATCGAGTTCGAACACGAGTTCGATGCCTCAATGGAAAAACAGACTGGTTGGGACGCATATCTCGCGATAGAACCACGACTCGCCGCGGAACTTCGTGAAAAGATACCGACAGCATCACGCGCTGGTAGTCCGGCAGATCGTTACTTTGTGAATAGCTTGACGCATCCTGAGAAATTCAACAGCAATTGGAATCGTTCTTACGAGACCAGCGTACCGTCGCCGAAGGGTGTTGCGGTGTTATTGCACGGCTTGACGGATTCGCCCTACTCGATGCTGGCGACAGCACAAACTCTTGCAGGTGCGGGCTACAACGTCGTTGCGCCAAGAATGCCGGGGCATGGTTTCGCCGTTTCTGGTTTAGTGCAAGCGCGCTGGGAAAATTGGACCGCAGCGGTTCGCATCGCTGTACGCAGAGCCGTCGAACGACCTGGTGCCGATCAGTCACTGCTGATCGTCGGCTACTCCAACGGTGGTCTGCTTGCGGTCGACTATGCGCTGCGCTGCGCCGAGTCAGACGATATGACCTGCCCTGATGCGCTCGTACTCATGTCACCCGGAATCGCGATATCCAAAGCGGCCGCCGTGACAAACTGGCATAAGGCAATCTCTTGGCTGCCGTACTTTGAAAAATTTAAGTGGTTTACGGTATTGCCAGAAGTCGACCCATTTAAATTCACGTCTTTTCCAAAACAAGCGGCGTGGGAAGTTCACAAAATTTCCAATCGTGTTCACAAACGCCTCGCCGATGCGACTTCGGCAGCGTTGTTGCCGCCGATACTGACGTTTCAATCGATCGTCGACAACACGGTGGGTGCCACTGCAATAATTGACACCCTGTACAAGCGGTTGCCCACCAACGGGAGCGACATCGTCGTCTATGACATCAATCGCAATAGCACTGTAGCGCACTTATTGAAGAACCCACCGCAAGATCCAACCGAGTATTTCACCGCAATGGCACCGATGACATTCGACGTCACAATATTAAAGAACCGCGAGCGATCTGAAAACGCTATTGAGCGGCAGGTGCTGACGGCGGGTCAATCTGACGTGACCAGCCAGTCAACAACTATGCAATGGCCGTCAGAATTTTATTCCCTTTCTCATATCGCCGTGCCATTTAGACCTGACGACGTGATATATGGAAACGGCCGAGGTGGTGCGGCTGCAGGGCCGCAAATTTTCCTCGGTGCCCTAGCGCCTCGCGGAGAAAGCGGTGTTTTGCTGCTGACGCCGGACTTTTTTCTCCGCGCCCGATACAATCCATTTTTTGCATTTCAGTCGCAACATCTACTGGATTGGTTGAGCATCCGGTAACGCCGCTTCATAAGCGGGTCATTGCACCCCAAGCGTCGGCTCAACTGCGCAGCGGCTGAGTGATTCACTAACGTGTAAGGCCTAGCCGGATATTTCCCAATCGATATCGAGGTCCTTTACTTCCGCATCGAACTCTTCCACGGATATTAATCCTAGGCATGGAATTGCCCCCGTTTTTGATATTTGATCATCAGCTAGCTTTCGCGCCAATACCAACGCTGGCACACAGGGGATTTCCGGTCCGTGATTCTGCCGCGCCGTCAAATCCCACGATACTGATTTTTCACCGCCATCGCGCGCGACCCCAGACAAACGTATGTGCATACCACCAACGTCCGACCCAAATCTGATCAACCGACCGCTGATTGAGCGAAAGAGTGGGATACTGCGGCGCCAACTGCTGACGAGTCCACCCCGCGTGAGCCACGCCATAATCCAGAGCGCGATTTGCTCCCACTTGGCTTCGAGTGCAGCGTGAAAGGTAACCGTTCTCGACCCGGCTACGTATTCCGGCAATAACCCAAGATCTGGCACATCGCATGCGGCAGACAGGCGGAAACCCAGCGCCGGGTAAGATTGTCGTTGCATATTTTGCCAACCGTGCATCGTAATCCAGTGACCATCTTTCAAGACCTTAAATGGCACTCCACAGTAGCTTAGTACTGCCGCTACTGTGCCAGCACCACGCGGTGTCTGATGCCCAGGCGCAATCGAAATTTCAATCGCATGAATTTCATCGAAGCGGCTTCGCAACATATCGATCACTGCGGTTGACAGACCTGGCAACGTACTTGCACCGGATACCAGCAGAACGCCGCTTGATTTCGCAGCTGCGTCCAATCCGCCAATTCCGTGTACAAATTCCCGACCGTCGGCGAGATCAATATAATGACTACCGCAATCAATACAGGCTTCTGCGACGCGGTAGTTCTGGCCCTGGTACGGCCCCGCTGTGTGAATCACAATATTTGGGGAGAGCGCGGTTAGATCGCGCGCAAAACCAGCCGATGATTGATCGAGTGCCGCGGCACGGACTGACGCACCCGGCGACGACTGCCGTAAATTTGCGGCAAGCGCGTCAGCGTCTGCGAGACGGCGGCTTGTCACAACCATAGTCGTATTGGCCTCACCCGCGAGTCGACGACAGATTCTGCCGCCAAAGTGTCCCGTTCCGCCCAAGACAACTATTTTTTTTGGGCCACTCATAGGGTTTTCTCTACTTGCAGCCAACTGCCCTTGGTATTTTCACATCCACCTCGCGCAGCAATTCGTGTGCTAATTTCAAGCGCGCAATAATCGAACGACACGCATCACGTCGATTTGAATTCCCGCCACTTCTTCAGTGTCAGCGTAGTAAGTTATATTTACGCGTGCACCCTGCAAGTCACGGTAGCGCTTCTTACGTTTGTATTTAAACGGCACGCTGACATCTTCGAGAATCAGGGTATTCAAAAACCACTCGCCGCTTACTCGCTGACGGTGCGAATTAACCTTTTTATTCTCCGAATGAATCAGCGAGCGGTGGCGCCCTATTAAGTTTGCCGGGTCATCACGCTTTGTCTGCTTGGTCGGATCGCGCATAGCTATATTACTTGACGTTGGCTCATCGTCGTCCGCGTAAAATTAGTAAATCGCCTATTCCTCTCGGCCGCTATCGAATTTTCCAATTCTTTTTCTGGCAGTTGTAGCGTCAGAACGGCTTCTTGCCACCAACGAAACATTTGGCTAGCCGCTCGAGTTAGTTGGCTCTGTCACGAAAGAGACCACCGCATTCTGATATTTCGGCTTAAGTACTTCGGCTGCGAATGACTTCATGGTTTCGAATGGGGTTTTCACCAATAACCTATTGGTAATCCATCCTGGTAAGCTCGAACCGGGATTAATGTGTGCGTCGCTCGTAACCTCGATGTCGCCAGATGCTAATGGCCTGAAGCGCCAGCTCGCCTTCGCATCGGTTAGGCGTAACCTGCCCTCTACTTCATCGACAACTCCGGTTGTTGCTTCGCTGTTCATGACCACTTCTAAAGTGGTGTCGTCCTGCGTCCACTTGATATGCGCCAAGACGTCCCTATCCTTCACAGGGAACGGCAGATCGTTATGCGTATACACAAACAGCTCGGTATCGCTAACGCGTTCGTGAACATAAGACTCGGCGCATTTGTCAGCCCAATCAGAACAGGCCTCAGCGTCGTTAATCAGCGCCACGAATGAAGCGAGTGTGACACCATTGATAATCGTGGTCGAGCGGACGGCTGCATGCGCGGAACCCTCGATGTTCTTTGTATATACCTGAATGCCGTCTTTATCTTTGCGAAGCTTCCAGTCTTCATCAGCTATCGCCAGTCCTGCAGAAAAAACCGCCCAAATGACGAAAATTTTGAGAATAGCTCTCACAGTGATACTCCGCAGATATTCGACACAAAAATAATTTCAACTTGTCTTGCTCCATTGTCGATGTTTGGATCACGAATCGATTAGACAATCTGATCAATTATTGCACAGCGACAAAAATAAGATACGCGTAACTGTCGATGCAGACGGAAATGGATTGCGAATTCTCATCGTATGGCATCATGATGAACCGGAGGCTGCGCCGATTAGACGATTTAGTTCGCCAACATGGCCGGCGAAAGCTCGCCGCCCTGCGGTCGTCAGCCTTGCCCACAAACGCTGCCGTCCGTTTACTGCGCTCTTTCGAAACTTCACATAGCCGGCTTCCTCGAGCTGCTTCAGATGTTTGGACAATACGGAATCGCTTACTCCAAGTTCGTCACGCAAGAGCTGAAATTCCGCCTCTTCCAACGGCGTTAGTAGCGCACATATTTGCAGGCGATTGGGCGCATGGATAACTGGGTCGAACCGCACCGTGATCATCTCTATGCGCCTTCATCGATCTTGGATGCGTAGTGCCGCCGTTCGCTTTCACTCAATAGAAATATCGCACCGCCTGCAATGAGTCCGGTCACCAATGGTACCCAGGTGAGATCGTAAGCCCTCTTTATGTAGATGCCGCCAAAAAAGAGTAGTACAAGAAATATGCCTATGCCGGCCAGTGCGTACCAACCCGTTTTGCTTACTGGAAATTGCTTCGCATAGGCGGACTGGTTGCTGCGGGCTGTTGCCACAATAATTGCTACAAAAATGATTGGCAGAGCAATGTACGGATAAGGATCCGCCATAGCATACAAGGCGAAAAGACTCGCGACAGAAGCGGCCACTGCAGCACCCAGCCAACGTGGTGGCGACGCATGCCGGTAACCGGCCGATTGCATTTTCTCCGTAAGATCCAGCGCAACTTGCGCCTCATCTGTACTAATGTCTGTTTTGCTCATCGTAGCAGCAGTCTCTTTCCTGTATGGAAAGACAATACTACATCATACCTTTCCACTATGGCAAGACATATGTTTCCCTATTGGAAAGTAACAGTAGTGAAGTCTACACGACAGACTTGTGCTCGTTACAACATTTACGAGTATCCCTAGGTCGAAGATCTACAGGGCTCTCCACCAGCCAATTGTCACGCTGCAAGCCCCTGCTTTGCGAGCCAGCGTCGATATTCTATTCCTCGAATATCAAACTGGAAGCCTCCGTTGAGGCGCATGTTTAGCATGTGGGGTGAATTGGATACAAATGGACACACTGATGACGACTTCTCTCGCGCTTCCAATCGCCATACTCATTAGCCTATCTATCAGCACGGCGCTGATGTTCACGTTATCAACGCCACTTCGAACAATGTTGAACTCTATTTGCGATGACACCGAGGAAGTCACGTTTTGGGTCGTGTTCTCGGCGCTTATGTTATATGTCGTACCATTGCTCGCAGGGCTTGTTTTTGCAGTTGGATCGGTGCCAGAAGCCGGCGTAAATCCAGCATCGGGAATGACGCGAATATTGTCGAGTGTGCTCGCCGGCACTTTATTCGCTTTGGCCGGTATCGGAATTCAACTGTCTAAGCACAGTCGTAGTGTTGCTACGCGGCGATGGAGAGACGGCAAAATGGCGCTGGACGGCAGGAGTGATTGATTCGATCGTAGTTTGCAATAGCAATACTTTTAGGCTGTATTGCTAATTTCGGCCAATCGGCAAGCCACTTACTGATCAAAACTGACTAAGTGCTCCTGATTTGCCGCCAGGTCTACATGAACAGATTGAATCCCGCCCGGCCAATCGATAATCACGCGGTCCACAGCGTCGGCCAATTCAAGTCCAAAATGAGCTTCAGCAGGTTCTTGCGAATCGGTACTGGTTCCCGCCGTGATCACGCGTGTCATGCGATTGGCACCAACTTCGATTGTAACAACTGCACCGATAGCCCAGTGATTCGTACCAGTCATTCGCGGTTTGATGGATACGAAGTTGTTGGCCGTAGCACTAATGCTTTCCGCATTGTTGCGCAAAAATCGTAACGGGCCGTTTTCGCTGGTCGTTTGTAACAAATCAAGGTCACCGTCTCGGTCTAAATCAGCGGCAATTAGGCCCGCGCCAATATAGTCGTCATCGAAATGTGCGGCCGCAGAAACGTCGTCAAATGCACGACCGGTTATTCCGCTATTTCTCCACAATCTCGAATGATCGTCAGTCCAGCCAGCTAGGTTTTTTCCATTCGTCGTTGCGAGGTCTTGCCATCCATCGTTGTCATAGTCAATGAATGTAGCTCCCCAACCCCAAAAACCGTTCTGTACACCCACAGTCTCGGATATCTCAGTGAAAGATGGTGTCGTCCCACTCGCATTGTTTACGTACAGCTGATTATGGACGTACTCATCGTTTACGAACTGGCTTATCTCTGTAACATATAGATCAACATAGCCGTCATTATTCACATCGCCCAACGCGATTCCCATGTCTGTCGACGCGTACGCGACACCTGCGGATTCGGCAATGTCCAGAAAGGTGTTATCCCTTTGGTTGATATAGAGTCGATTCGATACCTGACCGTCAATTGCGAAATATAGGTCAATCCATCCGTCACGATCAAAATCGTGAAACACCGCTTGCTGGTAGGCAAACACGTCTTCGGACACGTTCGACGAAACCGCGATATCCGTGAACGTGCCGTCACTGTTATTGAGAAAAAGATACGCCCTGTCGTGCCAACCAACCACAACCAAGTCGAGGTAACCGTCGTTGTTGATGTCGCCGGCGGAAATTCCACCACGATGCCAATCAGCCCTACCACCCCATGCAACACTCAAACCTGCGGCATCGCTAACGTCTTCAAAACTGCCCGATGGATCTTGTCGATAGAGCCAAAGATTCTGTGGGTCATTGCAGACATCCAATGAGACTGGATCGTCTCGGCAATCACCGCCAATGACAAGATCGAGATCGTGATCACCGTCATAGTCAACCCACAGCGCACTGCGATGATTCTGCATTGAGTCCAAACCGACACTCGCTGAAATATCCTGAAAGGTGCCATCTCCCCGATTCACGTAAATCTGATCCGCATTGCCCTCGCCATTCGGGACAAAGATATCCAGGAAGCCGTTGCCATCGATGTCTTCGACGGCAATCCCGGCGTGAGGTCCGATTGCCATGACGTAAGGTGAAAATCCTGCGGCAGCGCCTACTTCGGTAAACGTTACAGGCGGAAGCGCCTCTGACCCTGAAATCCGATAAGACACGGCATCCACGCTTTCCGACAGCGTATCGCTGACCTGTAGGCGAAACGTGATCGTCACAGTCGCATCAGGTGCGACGAAAGTTGGATTGCAAGAACGATCGTCGCTCAACTGCACCATCGGGCCGTCAGTTTGCTGCCATAAGTAAGTCAGTGCATCGCCTTGCGGATCCGAACTGCCGCTGCAGTCCAAAGCAATGAGCACGTTTGCTTGGAAATTGCCGCCGCGACCAGCGTCAGCAACAGGCGCACCGTTTACGATTAATGGTGGTGCACTGGCGCTGGCCCCGTCGGTGCCGCCTCCACCGCAGCTCGCGCATAGACTACACAACGCGATGTATAAGATGGTAAATCGTGCGGCGGAAAACTGCACAACTAATGTACCTGCAGTCTACGGCCTCGACGCTGACCATCCGCAGAAACCGCACGTACCTCAACCGCGTTATCGCCAACGTGGGTCGGCCCGTCGTAGGTCTCCCAATCGCCTTCATCTATGCGAAATTCGATTTTGAGCCCGGGAAATATTAAATTACAGTGCAGCCTGCCAGCGGTCCGCCTCGCACCCACCGTCGGTATACGATAAGCAATGCCTGCCAAATCGAGTTTTGCGAGTTCATTGCTCGCGACAATGTTTGCAAATCGATTCCAATCGCTATCTCTTTTTTTACGTAATTCTTCAGTGAAACGACCACTATCTCTTCCGTAGCTTGCTCCGTCAGTGTCATAAGGGACCTCCCATGGCGCGCGGTGCCACGCGCGCTCCGCCAACGCCAGCAGCCGTGGGAACAACATGTACTCCACTTGTTCATCCGAACGCATCGTTTCGGACCAAACATGCCCTTGCATACCAACAAATCCGCGACCGGCATGCATCGGCTGCGCATCATGCAGTGCGAAGTCCAGCCCTTCCGAATCGGTCCAGAATTCCGCATGTACTGGCAGGTTGTCTGGCATGAATTCGAATACCTTGCGTGTATTCGTCTGTCGCGATGCCCAGTAAAAGCCACGCTCTTTCGGATCGGCTTCATAGGGAAAGTCGAAGTACGTGACATCTGGTGTTGACACTACCACTTCCCATCCATTGTTGACTTGTCTGTGAGCAGATACGTGCGCAGGATCGATAAGCCGACCCCAAGCATTCGATTGAACGACGGCGGGCATGTTGTCGACGTTGGTATGGCCCATACCGTCGCCCCATCCAGCTGGTTCGATGCCTTTAGCTGTTAGCATTTCGGCAACGCGTTCTATGAAGTACGAACCGAGCTGATTTGCGTCGGTAACAAGGCCCGAATGCTCACTAAGAAATCGATCGCATTCTGGAGAGTCTTTCCACGCGCCCGCAGTCTCGTCCGCGCCAATGTGATAGCGGGTCAACGGATGGCCAGCGCGATCATGAATCTTCTGCATTTCAGTGATGACTTTCTCGACAAACGCATAGCTCGATTCAAGACATACGTTGATCGTATTGTCCGTATAGTTCTGAATGCTGTTGTATTGACTGGAATCTTCTAGATCAGTCAGCAGATATTGCGTCGCCTTTGTGTCGTCTCCTGCAGCGACATACTTTCTGTACCGTGCCTCCATCGACTTGACCGCTGAACGTGAGTGACCAGGCATGTCAAAGGATGGGATAACCTGGATTTGGTTAGCAGCTGCGGTCGCGAGAATTTCCTGGTAATCGGCTACGGAGTAAAAACCATCGACACCGGTATTGCCAAACGGCCCGGAACCCAATTGCGGCAACAAGCAGCGCGACTCTGTTGGGTCGTGGCATCGCTTGCTGCCAATATCTGTCAGTTCCGGTAAACCCGGTATTTGCACTCTCCAGCCTTCATCGTCACCCAGATGAAAATGCAATTTGTTCAGTTTGTAAGCTGCCATCTGCTCAATTATTCGCAGAATGAGCTCTTTCGAATGAAAATTTCGGGCGACGTCAATATGCAAACCTCGAAAAGAATACCGTGGGCTATCCATAATCGTCACGTATGGCAGATGCATGTCAGCAGGCCGCAGTAACCCGACGAGAGACTGTAAGGCGTAGAATGCTCCCGGCTCATCGGTAGCCCAAATACCAATGCCTCCACTATCGATTTTCAGCGAATAAGACTCGCTGATTTCGATTCCGTCATCAGCGCTTTCAAGTGACACCGATAGCGGGATACCGCCGTCGCGCTCGGAAACCCCAAGCGTCGCCAACCTGTTCAGGGCCACGGCCATCGTTCGACGCTCCAGCCCATTTAGCTGAATAGATACTCCGCTGGCCAAATTCAACTGGCGACGTTGGGAATCGAGCTCAACATGTCGAGGAGACGGAATAATCTCGCCGATACCTGCATTCGGATCATGAATCGACTCTCGATTCCGATCGTAAAGCACCTCCGCGGTTGCCCATTGAATGTTCTCAGATTCAGTAATGCGAAACTGCCGTTCCGCATCCGTGAATGCAGACAAATGTGGCATAACTTCAAGGCCCGAATCGACGTCAGTCGTTGGTACAGTACTTTGGACTAATCGCGGCTCAAGTCCGTTGCCAACCACGTAATAATTTGGCATTGCTTCGAACTCATTGCCATGAGTACCCTCAATGTACATAGTTAGATTCTTGGACTCTCCTGGTTTGAAGCCACGATAATCGTCATTAGGAATTATCCGCTTCAGGTCGCCGTTGATCGTTTCCACTGCGAATTCATCGCTAAGCACATGGTGTAGGGGAAAATACTGACTAAAGTAGAGTTGCCAACCGGACAACGCAAATGCCCTTTTTGTGCCAAGGACAATACTGACCGAAAAGCATCGCCCGGCCGATCCACATCGACCTTTTTCGAGATTGTTAATAACCGTATAGTTGACTTGCAATGATTCAGCAAATTCATCCAATTGATTTTGATCAATAGTTGAATGCGTCGCTTTGATATCAGGTCGTCGTTCACATGCAGCTAGCCATATTAGTAACGAAAGCAGCACCAGCCCAATGAATTGTCGCGAACGTGAATTAATCTTCCCGATCCCCGTCATCACTAACATTCTGACGATAAAGTGCATCAAAGTTCACCGGCTGCAATGTCAACGCTGGGAAACTACCCTTCAATGCCATACCGTCAACAGCCTCCGCTGCATATGGAAACAACAAATTCGGACAAATTGTATGCAGCACCCGGTGCAGCTCGCCCCCCTGGAAGCCACTGCACTGAAATATGCCGCATTGAAATATTTCAAGCATAAATGCCGTTGCACCGGCGTTAGAGACGGTAATGGTTAATGTCAGCGTTACTTCATGGTGATCATTTCCCAACGCCTCTTTGGTGACATCCACATCGACTGTTACATCGGGGTCCCAAGGACTCGTAAATGTATTTGCACCTCCTGGCGCCTCAAACGAAAAGTCCTTGACGAATATTCGCTTGGTAGAGAATGATTGCTCTAGGTCGCCCGCGTTTTCAGACATCAGTTGTCACCCCTATGCAGTAAGTGGTCCGTCATGGTCATAGACCACTTCTCCTGGTTGTACAAAATCCATGATCAGGTGAACCCTGGGCCGACTACCGCCGTTTTCGACCGCGTGGGTAAGACGATTGTTGATCTCCCACATTGCGCCCGCCCGCATTTGTATTTTCGATTCACCGGCATAAAAAAAGCACTCTTTATTGGTAATTATCGGTATATGAATTCGATGGCATCGTTTCAGCGAATCGCCGTCATCCACGTGAGGCGTGATTTTGCTGTTCACTGCCAACCGCGTCAGCACGATACGGATGAAGTAGCCCGGCCCATGTTTTTTGATGACTTTTTTCTGTCGAAGACTTTTGGAGTACGTCGAGACAATATGTGCCTGCAACGGCTCAATAAGACTGGCACACTCGCGCAAGGTCGGATGTGAGGTCGGATTTGTGTGTCGATAATCTGGGTCGAATAGCAGTTTGATCGTTTGCGTATCGGTGTGCGCTTCGAAAATCTCTTGGCGGCTTGTGTCATCCTGCCATCGCTCCTCATTAAAACTCGCAACCCAGGCGGCAAGTCTGGAAATATCGAAGTCCCCGAGCGGAACGGCGTCGCTTTGGAAATTCATGAACATCCACCTATAGCAGTTTGGTCGCTGGCCGCTTGTTCTGCATCGACGTCGATGCCCGCCGCCTGAAAAACATCGATGGCATCTTGAACAAATGATCGATAGTGTTTCCAGTGTCGGACAGCAGATCTGTAGATGGGTTGTCGTACCTGGCTTAGACTTGCCGTATCGACCGGACCCTGATTCTTATGAAACGTCAAGCACTGATCCTGCCAGTCGAGTTGTAAAAAACCCAACAGCCGTCGGACTTGTGCTTCGGTGTCGCAGACCATATCTTCATACTGAACGTCAATAATTCGACCCGGCAATTGCGCTTTCCAAATGCGCATCAGATCGAGATATGAAAGATAATACTCGGCACACTCTCGCATCGAATACGAGTAGTGATAAAATCCTAGTGTAAAAAGTTGTTTGAAATTTGAAAAACAGGTGTCCATAGGATCACGCAGTGTGTGCACAAAAAGAGCATCCGGCAACGCCTTGGCGATGAGCCCGAGGTCCATAAAGTTCATTGGATACTTATCGATAAAATATCGACCTGAGCGATCCTCGGGCGCAGCCGCGCTGACGTATAGTTCTCCCAATGCATGCAGGTCGATATGACGTTCAGGTTGCTGATAAAAATGCTCATGAAAGCCTGCCCCACCGGCAAATCCGGTCAGCACTTTCATCGATTCTTTAAAACAACCAAGTTCGCCCATCGACTGCACATCAGTATGGCTGGAGAGAATGCGATCTATGAGCGTGGATCCGGTGCGCGGCATGCCGAGAATAAACAACGGCACCGACTGGTGAGAAGCCGCCGACGACGGCTCTGCAATCGAATATTTTTGCGGATGCTCAAAGTAACCCTTAGTCAGATCAAACGCCTGTTTTGTTGTCTTTGAATCGTATGGTGACTTGGGTCGCATAGCATCCGCGCCAGCCGAGAAGTATTGAAAAGCCTGTTGGTATTTTTCAAGATCTTCGAAAGTTTTTCCTAGCGCAAACATCGCCGTCACGAACTCGTCAGAGTCTTTTTCGAATAGCGGAACTGCATCTTGCATAACCGCCAGATGATTATCACTCTTGGTTTGCTTTCGTACCGAAGAAAGCAATTTGTAGGCGTTTGCAGAGCTGGGATTGATAGAAATGGCAGTCAGATAGCTCGCCGTTGCCTGGTCCATGAGACCTTGCTTTTGAAAAGCATAGCCGAGGTTAACCAGAAGTTTGCTATTCGACGGGTCGTCATCCAGCAACTCCTGATATAGCCTTTCCGCCAAGTCGTATTGGTGAATTTCCTGCGCTGCATGCGCAACCTCGGACTTTGCCTCAGCTGACAACGGCTCCAGTTCCAAAATTCTGGGAATCAAACGAGCTGCGGGCTTGCGATGATATGCGCTCAGGTAGCACTTAAGCAGCAATAGCAATATCTCTGATCGATCACCACCGGCATCCAATGCTGCCTCCGCTGCGCGTGCCGCGCTAGTGCCACATCCCAATTGCAGCAGAACGTTCGCTTGCAGTTGCAAAATTTCACTCGAGCGAAATCCGCCGTCCAACAGTTTGTGGATATTGGCCAACGCCAAGAATGGGTCTGTCGCAAGCGCAGCTCTTGCACGTCGCTGGTAGCGCTGTGCTCTGGCTTCACTTAGATTGGGCGGCGCGACTTCGGTCATGGTTTCGGTCATAGTTTTACAATCGACCGTATTCAATTTTGCTCAGGCGGTTCCCGCATGCTACGGCGGGAACTGCCTGGTTGCAAAATTAGAAGCGCATTTCGAATGATGCACCAACATAACGATTGAAGTCCCTCGGCACTTGACCATGCTCTGGACGCTGCCGGAAAAACCGGCCGTCCGGCACCGCACCGTAGGTTGGATAGGCTTGCGCGATTCCGATGAGCTCTGGAACAGCAACCGGATAAGCACCGACAGCTCGCTCAGCCAATCCATCGCCGAATGTCGTCTTACGAGCATAGTAGTTTTTGTCGAAGAGGTTTTTTACGTAGACAGTGAAGTTGTACTTGCCGTCTTGCGACGAAGTGCCTACGAACAAATTATGAATACCGAACTGCGGAACTGTTGTGCCCGAATCGTTATTGGCCGTGCCACCGTGATTGGTGAATTCCTCGGTTTGATACCGGTAATTCCAACGAATGTATGTATTCCAATTACCTATTGGAAAATCAACACGCGCATCGGCAGTTAGAGTGTCTTCAGGAGCATTTGCAAGCTGTGCTCCGTCAAGCTCGAAGAATTGCCCGAATCGACCGAAAGTGTAGTCAAAAAACTCTCCATAGTTGATTGGAGCAGTGCAGCTTGCGACATCTACGCCCGCGTTTGCCTGCGCAGCACCACAAGTAATCAGTACGTCGGTATCTGCGAATTCTGCTGTCACATGATTCCAAGCCGCACCAATCGTCAACCATTCAGCCGGACTCCATATTAGCTCGGCATCGATGCCACTTGATTCAAGTGTACCCGCGTCAATAATGTCAAATTTTCGAATCGGTTGGCCGCTCGCGTTTGGATCATTGAGAATATTTTTCAGCCCCCCGTTGACGATGGGAAACAGATCGAAATCGAGGTTATTCAGCCGTTCCTGATAGTGCTCGAACTCAGCGTCGAAGTAAGTCAAGTTCAGGCGCAGATCGCCGTCAAACCATTCAGAGCGAATACCGACTTCGAAATTTGTCGATTCCTCCGGTGGAATCGGGTAATTGTTGTCCAGATCGGCTTGCCGTACGTCGCTGTCTGAGAACCAACCGACGCCCTTGTAACCTGTGCTGTAACTGGTATACAGCATGACGTCGTCAGTAGGTGAGTACTGCAGGGCCGCTTTGTAAATAAATGCGGTGTCGCGGTTTTCGGCTGATGCAGTCGTAAATTGGTTGCTGGGATCGCGCGCGTCTAAATCGGTTGCGGGATTGTCGGTGATCGACCCAAGCAAAGGGTTTGGCACATTGAATCGTCCGACACCGGGAAAGTTTATACGTTGACCATTCTCGTCGAGAATCCAAATAAGTGTTGGCCTAACATCGACATTTGGCACTCCGTCGTCGCGCACATCCAGACTAAAATCCTGATGCTCGTACAGAAGTCGCCCACCAAGTACTGCGGTCCATTGGTTGTTGAGGTGATAATTCAATTGGCCGAACAGCGCGGTGTTGGTCGTCACGAGATCGTTGTTTCTGAACTCCCTATTGAATATCAGGTCACTTACGCCTGTGAACCCGGTCACTGTATTGGTCGCCTCGTCGAAGCCGAACGGCTCACCACCACAGCTGGTGACTTCGAAATTCGCGTCGATGACACTGTTCTCAAGTCCAGGGTCTTGGCAAGCAAGCGCGCGTTGCTCTCGCGTTACCTTTGAGTGTAGGAAAAATGCCCCAGCGACAAAATCGATTTTCTCACCAAGTGGAGATGCAATGCGTAACTCATTCTGAAACGTATCACTCCGGACCGGGCCAGCAAAAGCAAGAGGGAACACATCGACACCTGTGGACAGTATCGAATCGTTTGTCTCGAGGTCGCTGTTGCGATAGTGCGATGTAAATGTCAGTTGATGCCCGGAATCAAAATCGTAGTTCAACTCGAAAGATGCGGCGGTCGAATCGATGAAACCGTAATCGCGGTTATTCAGCGCGGATGTCTTGTTGTTTTCCGGTCCAGTCGGCGTTTGTGAAATTTCATGCAAATTCGTGATTAACAAGTTATCCAGCGCTTCACCGCTGAGACCAAGACCATCCACAACTGCCTGCGGTATTTGGCCGAAGTTGGTGCCGATCGTCCAGTCGTCGCGTTTAAGGAAAACGCGCGTGCCGGGACCAAGATTGCGCTCAGAGGCTTCGGCCCGAAACACCATCGTTGTTTTGTCATTCGGCTTATGCAGGAACTGAATTCGTGCTCCTGACGCATCGGATTCTCCGCCGTTCGGCCCGTCGAGAACGTTTTCGACCCAGCCGTCATTCTCCGTAGTAAAAATGTTTAGTCGAAAGGCAGACTTGTCGCTAGTAACCCAATTGTAGGTGCCTGATACGTGGTATTCGCCTAAGCCCTCTTCACCGCTTTCTGCAATGCTGAGTCGCACGTTGCCGCTATTCTCGTCAAGGGATGGGCGTCTCGTCGTAACAACCAATGCCCCTGCCACGGTATTTTTGCCGAACAGCGTTCCTTGAGGGCCCTTGAGAACGGAGACGCCTTCGATGTCGTGCACATCGCCAAACAGGGACGAGTTTCTTGCCAGCACCTCACCATCCACGATGACTGCCGCGTCCGGTTCGACGCCAATGAAGGCTTGCAGGGAACCAATGCCGCGGATAAACAAGCCAATGTTCCGGGGGTCATTGTTTTCGCGGATGGTAATCCCTGGTATCAGCTGTTTAACATCTTTTAACGTCTCTATAGCTTGATCGCGCAGCATCTGGCCAGTCACGTGATTGATCGTGATCGGAATATCTTGAACATTTTCTTCGCGCTTTTGCGCGGTGACGATAATTTCGTCGAGTCGCCGACTATCGGCGTCCTGTGCATAAGCGCCACCGGCGCAAATGCTCGACACTGCCAACGCCACTGGCAACATCTTGGCATCTGCAAAAAGCTTTTCGTGCGGCTTACGGGTTGGTGCATTACATCGGAGTGACTTTTTTGCGAGTTTCTTCTTGTTGCGCATTAGAATTTCCCCCCGGAAATCTGTTTAACAGTGATTCATTGCCCGCAAGATGTAGCGGCCGCAAAACGACAACGTTGTCTTTCGAAGATAGTAATCGTTTGTGACAACGTTGTAAAGAACTTATTTGAATATTGCCGCCGAAATCACTATCCCCTCTGCCAAATATCAGAAAATGCTATTTTTACAGTGATATTAGGGACCGGTACTTATACTTTACAAATCGTCACGCCTACTATAGGGTGAGGACAACGTTGTCAAAATGATTTCACTGGAGCACTTTCTTGAAGGCCAGTAAGGATTACAGGGACGCCAGCGATAATTTTTTGCTTGGCATCGATGGTGGTGGTACGGCTTGCCGCGCGCTCCTTATGTCCGCGAACGACGATGTCCTCGGACGCGGCACGGCCGGTCCAGCAAATCCACTGCGTAATCCAGACCGTTCGTTTCGCTCAATACTGCAGGCAACCCAATTGGCCTTTGAAGACGCCGGACTTGATGAAAAGCTCATGGGCAATACAATTGTTGGCGTCGGTCTTGCTGGCGTCAACGTTCCAGCCGCATACGATGTCATTAGCAACTGGCAACACCCGTACCATTCGATGTACCTAACGACGGATATGCAAATCGCCTGTTACGGTTCTCACGGCTGTAGTGATGGCGCGGTTATCATCTCTGGAACCGGATGCAGCGGTTATTCGAGCATAAGTGGGGATAACCGCGTTCACAGCGCGTTCGGATTTCCCTTTGGTGACAAAGGTGGCGCGGCATGGATCGGTCTTGCTGCAATCAGAGCAGCATTTCTGGCGTATGACAAGCTGGGCCCGCCTACCGTGCTTACAGAACGTATCGCCGGACATTACCAAGCGAAAGGAATCGGCATTGTTGAAAAACTTGCAAAAGCACAACCCTACGAATTCGGTCGCTTGGCGCCGCTGGTATTTGCAGCCGTCGAAGATGACGATGAAGTTGCGCGCGTTATCATAGCCGATAGCGCAAACCATATTTCGGCAATGGCCCAAAGCATCTGGCAGCTTGGCCCGACGCGAATGTCGTTTGTTGGCGGTTTAAGTGAGACGATTGAACCCTGGCTGTCTGCAGACACGAAAGAAATGCTTTCGCCATCTCTGTATACACCACTGGATGGAGCGATTCTTTACGCAAAGGACCAGTTGCTCTCTCTCCATAAACAACACAAATAAAGGTCTTTCATGACACTGTCCTGGCTCGACTGGAGCATCATATTTGGCACACTTGGAATTACTATGGTGGTTGGGCTTTGGGTCAGCAAGCGCGCCGGTCGCAATAGTGATTCGTTTTTTCTCGGCAACCGGCACATG
The DNA here is from genome assembly GCA_021773015.1 of Woeseia sp. Classification (GTDB taxonomy): domain Bacteria; phylum Pseudomonadota; class Gammaproteobacteria; order Steroidobacterales; family Woeseiaceae; genus OFTM247. The sequence goes on along the minus strand of JAJFKW010000002.1, from coordinate 188,518 downwards.
CCCTGGTGGCTTTTAGGTTTTTCAATGGTTGCCACGACATTTGCGGCAGACACACCGAATCTCGTCACGCAAATAGTACGTACGCAAGGCATATCCGGCAATTGGATCTGGTGGTGTTTTTTGTTGACCGGCATGCTGACGACATTTGTTTATGCGCGTCTGTGGCGGCGACTTGGCGTAGCGACCGACATTGAATTCTACGAACGTCGTTACAGCGGCAAGCCTGCCGGCTTTCTAAGAGGTTTCAGAGCGGTGTACCTCGGCTTGTTTTTCAACGTGATGATCATGGCGAACGTCACCTTGGCGGCCGTCAAGATCAGCAGTGTCCTTTTTGCAGTTGAACCTGCGACCGTCATTGTAGTTGCCGGACTAGTCACTGTAATATTCAGTGCGGCTGGCGGCTTCGTCGGTGTTCTGATTACAGACTTTCTGTTGTTTTTTCTAGCCATGGTCGGATCATTCTTGGCCGCGTATTTCGCAGTCAATCACCCGGCAATCGGTGGGCTGGATGCGCTCGTTGCACACCCCCTATTGCAGGGAAAAATATCGTTTCTTCCGGATATGTCCGACCCCAATCAGTACGTGCCGCTGCTGTTGATCCCGCTCCTCGTGCAGTGGTGGAGCGTGTGGTATCCGGGATCGGAGCCCGGCGGCGGCGGTTATATTGCTCAACGCATGCTTGCGGCGAAAAACGAAAATCACTCAGTTGCGGCTTCGGCATTTTTTAATCTTTGCCATTATGCCATTCGACCGTGGCCCTGGATTATCGTCGCGCTGGCATCACTGATCATTTATCCGGACATCGCTAGCCTCAAAGCCGCATTACCAGACGTGCCTGCAAACATTATTGCCGATGACTTGGCCTATTCTGCGATGCTCGCTCACATACCTTCAGGCGCGCTCGGAATTGTAATTGCCTCACTCGCAGCAGCATATGTCTCCACGATTTCTACGAGCCTGAATTGGGGTGCGTCGTACTTGGTTAACGACGTCTACAAACGATTCGCAGCACCAAACGCAACTGACAAGCAAACGGTTTTGGTCGGCCGCCTGGTCACCGTCCTGCTCATGGTGCTAGCGGGATTGCTCGCGCTGAAACTCGAGAGTGCCATGCAAGCCTTTCGCCTAATGATGAGTATTGGCGCCGGGACTGGATTACTCTTTCTACTACGCTGGTTTTGGCACCGAATTAATGTCTGGAGCGAAATCTCAGCTATGGCGTTATCGTTCGGCATTAGTATGTATTTCGAATTCGGCGTATTTTCGTATCTAGCCGGATGGCAAAAACTGGTGTTCTCCGTCGCGTTCACGACAATTGGTTGGATAGTGGTCACACTCCTGACGCCGCCAGCGAATTCTGAGACGCTACATGCGTTCGACGAAACAACTAAATCCGGTAGGGCTGGCCTCAGTTCTGGCGCAATGGCGACGTTAGCAGCCACTGCCGGAATTTACGCAGCATTATTTGGTATTGGTGCGGTATTGTTCGGACGCTATCTTATGGCTGGATCACTGCTGTTCGTCTTCGTCGTCGCGGCATTCGCGACCAATAAGCTGTATAGCCGCAATTAGACCGATCGTACAGCGGCATGGCGCCAACATCGATAAACTATTCCTCGCCATTCACCCAGGATTTCACAGCCTTGAAGTCTCCATCTAAGAGCAGCATGTTCGCTTTAAATCCCTTTGCAATCTTGCCATAGACGTTTTCCACGCCAAGAAAAGCGGCCGGGTACTGACTCGCCATTCGAATTGCTTCATCCCACGGAACATCAAGATAATCTATGACGTTTCGAACTGCGGTCATCATGTCGAGATTCGACCCAGCGATCTGTCCGTTTTCTGTGCTTAGGCGATTGGCGTCGAGCGTTATTTTTTGGCCAAACAAATCGAATTCCTGTGCGCTCGTTCCCACCGTCGGCATGGCATCTGTTACCAGAAAGATCTTGCCGCGCGGTTTGGCGGACAGTGCGACCCGTAATGAAGCCCAATGCACATGCACACCATCGGCAATTACACCACACCAACTATGCCTGTCTTCCAATGCGGCGCCGACCACACCTGGCTCGCGGCTGCCGAGTGGACTCATCGCATTGAACAAATGGGTAAATCCAGTCACGCCCGCGTCGAGTGCACGTCGTACGTCATCGTATGGTGCGTCTGAGTGACCTGCAGAAACAACGACGCCGGCGTTGACGAGTTGACTGATTATTTCAGGACTAGCGCGCTCGGGCGCAATTGTCAGGAGCGTTTTGCCACGACTAAGCGAGCACGCAAGGCGCATCGCCGCGTCGTCCATGTACCTAAAGAAATCTGCATTGTGTACACCTTTCCGCAACGGATTCAGATGCGGGCCTTCGAGATGAATGCCGAGGACCGCAGATGACGATTCGACGATCGCTTCATGCACCGCGTTAATGGCCGCTTGCGTCGTCGCAAGCGTGTCGCTGATTATCGTAGGTAGAAGCCCTGTTGTTCCAAACGATCGATGGGCACTCGATATTTTGTCTATTGCAGCAGCGGTTGGCTCATCGTTGAAAAGAACGCCACCACCCCCGTTCACCTGCAAGTCGATTAGGCCAGGGACAAGGGTGAAACCACCAAGATCAACATAATCGTCGGACGCTATCGCCTGACTTTTCGATATGACGTCGACGACGTCCTGTCCTTCTACAACGACGGCATGGTTTACGAGTATTTCGCTACCTGTAAATACGCGACCGTTTGCAAATACCGTTCGCGTCATGTCGTCTGCGTAACTTTCCTCAGGTGCGGCGGTCTGTCCGGATCGAATCCGCGCATGAGCGCAAGATCATTACACATCCGATAAAACGATTGGATTTGTAGCAACGGCTGCGTCGCACGATGGGATCCCAGCACGATCGGCAACGTCAGCGCCGATCCAGGTCGCTCTGCGGCCACGCATACATCGGCCCCCAAGTTTTGCAGGTCCGTCACCAATTCGTCAATCCCGTCCCGGGTTTCATCCTGTTGAGCAAAGACGAGAACAGGAAATTGCTCGCGAACTAAGGCCATTGGGCCGTGACGAATCTCAGCACTACTGAATGCTTCGGCATGCAAACCGCAAACTTCTTTCAGTTTAAGCGCAGCTTCTTGCGCGACACCCAAACCCATGCCACGCGCCACAACAAACATATTGGTCGCGTTAACAAACATGGCATGTGCCGCAGACCAGTCCAGATTCCATGCTTGCTGTAGTGTCTCCGGTAATTCGGACAAACTGTGTTTCATGCGTGGATTTCCGGTCCATTCCGAGACGATATGCAGCATTGCACTTATAGTTGAAATAAATGACTTAGTCGCGGCCACACTTTTTTCGGTACCTGCTTGCAGAGGAATCAAATAATCTGCCAGCGCAACGATTGGTGACTGAACATCGTTGACCATAACCAAAACCGTCGCACCGGCAGCCTTTGCCCGCTCCGTATTCTCTAGGATGTCCGGACTGGAACCGGATTGCGTAATCGCAACATACAGCGTACCGGCAAGGTGCTGAGGTACGCGGTACACCGACTGAATCGACGGAGACGCAGATGACGTGAGTACGCCAAGTTCCGATTCAATAAGGTATTTGAAGTACGTCGCCGCATGATCAGAGCTGCCCCTCGCACAGGTAACTACGGCGCGCGGCTCGTTCTGGATAAGCCTGGTCGCGAGACTACGCACATCGTCACGATTAGCCACGATCTGTCGGCTTACGACATCAGCGGACTGCTGCGCCTCCACGAACATCGTAGTTTGCTGCGAGTTTTCAGGAAATATCGTGGCACGGACGGAAGGCTGCACAACCTACTCCAGTAAAGACAACGTTGTCATTATGAACCGGAGGTTGAAGCTATGCAAATTAATTTGTTGCCGGCTGACCTCGCGCGGTTGAGTCGCGAATAACCAGTTGTGGCTCGAAACCATTCCCCGAGGTAGTATCGATGTCATAACGTCCCGGGCAAATTTCGGCGATCATCAACTCTGCCGCACGTTGCGCAATCGCATCATTATCTTGCCTGCTGGTCGTCAAGCGTGGCCAAGTGTGTCGCGAAAATGGATTGTCCTCGAATCCCGCAATCGCCAACTGCACAGGTACATCAACTCCATGGTTTTGCGCATAGAACATTGCGCCGGCAGCTATTTCATCGTTACAACCGAAGATTGCCGATGGCAACTTGCCCTGCTTGATTAACTGGCTAGCCCGTTCAGCACCTGAATCAAAAGAATATTGACCGGGAAGAATAAGGTCTTCGTCAATCTTGAGATCGTTAGCCAATAGCGCTTCTTTATATCCTTGTAGCCGTTTGTTGCTCGAATCGTGTGCGGGATCTCCGCCAAAAAAACTGATCGTTCGACGTCCCTGGTCAATCAAATGCTGGGTGATTTGAAAGGCTGCGGCTCGGTCATCGATGTTGACACATAACGATAAATCGTCCGGTGACGAAGAACCCGAAACGATTCGCACATGTTTGATGTCTTCGTCGTTAAGCCGCGCGATAATATGCGGCATTTCTGACAGCGGCGGCGTCAATATCAGACCGCCAACGCCGCTGCGAAATATAACCTGTAGCAATTCGTCAAGAATGGTCGGCAAACTGGAATCACATGGGTGGATTACAAGCTCAAAACCTTTCTCGCGGCACTGCGTGAGAATACCCTCTTGCATTTCGATGATGTAGTTGCTGTTCGGATTATCGTATATGAATGCAATAGAGGACGGTGCGCCACGTAGATGACGCGCAGACAAGTTTGGATGGTAGTTTAGCTGCTTGATCGCCTTCCAGACTTTTGAGCGTGACGCCTCCTTGACAGTGACTTCGTCGTTGATGACCCGGGAAACGGTCTTGAATGACACTCCTGCCAGCTTGGCGACATCTTTGATTGTGGGCTTCATTAACTGTCTAAGTCTTTATGATTTTCGAACTATACATTGAATTACGAAGGCCTGTCGCTTTGCGGCTGTGCCAAGATAATTACTTCCCGAGGGAACGCAATTGACGAGCCGTGGACATGAGATGCTGCGTTTTGACATTGTGAATAATTCATTTCGCCTTCTTTCGCTGACACGTCACCCTGATACGTGATATCAATATTAGCGCCGCCCAATACGAAATCTTATGCCGAATCAATTGACCTAAATTGCATTATTTCGTAAGGTAGTTAAACGTTTAAGATCTACTTATGAAGCCAACAATGTCCACATCAGAGCTGATAGAAAAACTGCCAAAAGCTGAACTCCATATTCATCTCGAGGGCTCGCTGGAGCCTGAATTGCTATTTGAACTGGCGACCCGTAACAAGTTTTCGCTTGAATACGACTCGGTGGAGCAACTTCGGAAGGCCTACGTGTTTTCGAATCTTCAAGAATTCTTGGATATTTACTACATCGGAATGAATGTGCTGCAGACCGAGGAAGATTTTTTTGATTTGGCTGCGGCATATTTTCAAAAAGCATTGCAAGATAATGTTCGGCACGTTGAGGCGTTCTTCGATCCGCAGGCACACACAAGCCGGGGCATTCCGCTTCGCGCAATATTCTCTGGCTTCAAAAAAGCCATTGCTGCGGCAAACGACAAAGGCATGTCCGTTTACCTGATTCCATGTTTTTTACGGCATCTGCCAGCGATCGACGCTGTGCAGACATTCGTCGCTATGGAACCGTTCTTAGAGGACATCCACGGTGTCGGTTTAGATTCAAGCGAACAGGGCTGCCCGCCGAGTCTCTTTGTTGAAGTATACGACCAAGCGAGAGCGGCCGGATTGAAAACAGTCGCCCATGCCGGAGAAGAAGGTCCACCGGAATACATTTGGCAGGCGATCGACCAGCTTAAAGTTGATCGAATTGATCATGGCAATCGAGCGATGGAAGACAGTCTCTTGGTGAACCGCATTGTCGAAAGGAAAATTCCGCTGACCGTCTGCCCGCTTTCGAACTTGCAACTCGGTGTCGTTTCGGATCTCAGAGATCATCCGCTTCGAAAGATGCTCGATTCAGGAATCGTCGCAACAGTGAATTCGGACGACCCGGCATACTTTGGTGGCTATGTGAATGAAAACTATTTACACGCTGCCACCGCGCTAAACCTAAGTGACAAAGATATTGTCGTATTAGCGAAGAACTCCTTTACCGGTTCATTCTTGCCGGACGCGTCGACAGCATCTCATATAGCCGATATCGAACAGATCGAAAAAGAATTAGTTAGTCGATCTTAGGGATGAGAGCAGCACCGCCTGCTGGCGCAGCCTCGCTCCATCTTCCGCAAATATCTCTGCGACCAGTATTGGTTCATCGCTAAGCCAATTGACGGTCAGCATGCCGAAATTTGTACGAGGGTAAGCGTCCCCAACACGATTTGGATTCGGTCCCGGAGTTGGCCAAGACTCCGTTAAGCCGCTGGAGGTAGCCTCCCAAAGCGGGTAGCCGACTCCACTGTTCTCCCGTAAAGAAATCTCCGCATAGTGGGTGTCACCACTGAGAATAAAAAATCCGTCTACATCGTACTCACGCAGTGAATTTAGGAGTCGTTGTTTTTCAAGTGGAAAATTTGACCAGGACTCCCATCCGCGACCTTCAGGCACGAATTGAATCGAAGACAGAAAGACACGGAGTTCCGCCGGACGTCTGAGACACGCCTCTAGCCAGCGCCACTGAGCATCGCCCAACATTGTCGCACCGGAATCCAGCGTCGGTTTGTATGGGCCAAAACCATTGTCCCCAAGCGCCGCGCGAACACTATGTTCCGTCTGTGCCCATTCCGACCGGCAAAAACGAAGATCTGGAACGATCACCTGGGTGCGCCGGCCTGCCTCTCCAAACTCCCACAGACCGTAAATCCCGCTGTCCCGGCGTCTTATCTTTGCCTCTTTTGGATCTGCCCAAAACTCCAGAAATAACTCGCGCGAGCGACAGCGGTGCTCGAATGATGCGCCTATATCGCTGCCACCGTAATCGTTGTCGTCCCAAATCGCGATAGTCTTGACGATATCTCGGAATTTCCGAAGTTCAGAACGGGTACGCGCGTGTTTGTAAGCTCTTTCAAGCGACTCGAGCACCGGCAGATCCTCACCTTCGTGCTCTGGGTAAACGCCGTCGCCCATCATCAGAAATACATCCGGCTTTTTCGCGGTGATGGAAGCCCAAACAGGCTGCGAACGCCTTTGGCTAACGCAAGAGCCGAATGCGATTCGAAAAATGTCGTCACCCGCAGAAGACAGGAACGGATCAACGCTAGCCGCCACCGTACGGGTAGCGAGTGTGCCGAGAATAGAGGTGACCAGTTGCCTGCGACTGAACATTCGTTGCTCGAACTTAAAGGTTTAACCTTACGCGACACGTCGGCTTGAGGCAACCGTATCGGAGGGCACTAGATCGGCGCGGTCGATTCCCTAACAATCAACTCGACATCTAGAACGATTCTGCTTCTGGTCCGCTCTGCCTCTGTTTCCTCAAGACGACGAATGAGTACGTTGACCGCTTCGACACCCATCTTAGCCACCGGCATATGCACTGTCGTGAGTGTTGGAGACATCATTCTTGCAAACTGAATATCGTCGAACCCGGTCACCGAGACATCTTGCGGAACGCGAATGTCGTTGTTCTTTAGGTATGCGATTGCGGCCAATGCGATTAAATCGTTGCCACAGAAAATGGCCGACACGTTGTTTTTTTTCAGCAGCGCCTCGGCGGATTTCGAAAGCTCCATCGAAAACGGGTGTTCTTGCTGCCAAACAATTTTCGATGTTTTGGATAGGCCATCCAAAAAACCTCGCGAACGATCGCGAGCGCTGGTAACGACTTGCGGGCCCTCCAACATTCCGAAACGTTTGTGCCCGAGTGCTTGCAAATGCTCTGCAAGCTTGCGGCCCCCCGCATAATACTCTGCCTGCACGAGATCCAGGTTCGGTGTATCGCGATCCAGAACCACCACCGGCAGTTGGTCGCTCTTAGCCGACTTAAGCGCGCTATCGTCAATCGGAAAAACAATTATCCCGTCTACGCCCTGGGCGACCAATCCTTGCATGGCCTTTTCTTCACTCTCGTGTGAACCCTCGGTGTCGACGAGAAAGACCTGGTAATTGCGCCGTTGGCTTTCCAAAAGGACCGACTGCGCCAGTGTTGCGAAGAATGGATTTTCGATATTCGGAATGACCAAACCAATGATACTCGATCGACCCATCTTCATGGCCCGTGCGGCACGATTTTGTTGGTAGCCTAAGTTTTTCGCGGAGCGCCGAACCTTTTTTCTGACCTCCTCAGATACAGAACCGCGCTTGTTCAGAACATATGAGACTGTCGCAATCGATACACCCGCATCGTGCGCGACATCGTGCAACGTTACCCGCGATTTTCTTCGGTGCAGCCCAGCCATATGCTGTTTTCCTGACGACAATTCAAGCCGCTACCCTACTGAAATTTTAAGCTGAATACGAATTTCCTATCGATAATATCCGAGGTACAATGTGGATTAAACGTATAACTCGTTGTATGCCCATCGGCGAATATTCAGCGCATTCAAGGTCACGTAATGGCAAGCATCCTCATATCCGGCTCCATCTCATTCGATACCCTACTTTTCGTAGACGATGACATTCGCGAAACGATGAGAACGGACGACCGAAGCATCAGCGTCGGTTACCACTGCCGTTCACGACATAACACTTACGGTGGTTGCGCAGCAAACATGGCCTTTCACCTTACAAAACTCGGTTTACACGCTGCGCCGATCGCTGCGGTTGGCATCGACTTCGCGCCTTATGCAGCGTGGTTGGATTTGAACGGTGTTGATAGATCGCTTATCGCGACAATTGAGAATGACGTCACTGCTCACGTTTACATTCTAACGGACGCTGCCGAAAATCAAGTTCTCGCCATGTATCCCGGCGCCATGTCTTTTTCGAAAGACATCCGTCTAGACGATAACCTATCTGCAGATCTAGCTATTGTCGGGCCTGACGATCGCGATGCATTCATGGGTCGTGTTGCAGATTTCGCACGCTTCGGAATTCCCACGATGCTTGACCCTGGACAGTGTCTAACGTCATTGACAGCGAATGACCTATCCACTGCTCTAGCCTCTTCGCATTGGCTAATCGTCAACGACTTTGAATTATCGATGGTCGAGCGACTCTTGAATGCATCAGCATCCTCTATCGCTACAAAACTCGAAGCACTCATTGTCACGAAGGGCGAAAATGGGTCGCGTATATACACGAACGGCGCTGAACATGCCGTAAGCGCAGCAAAACCGGTAGAAATTATTGATCCCACTGGTTGTGGAGATTCTTTTCGCGCGGGCCTCGCTTCGGGGTTGATCGGTGGGCAGGGCATTGTCGAATCTGCCGAAATCGGCGCCGAGCTCGCGGCGGACACACTCGCGCGTATTGGAGCCCAGTGGCAACTCGTTACCGATTCGATTCGGTAATCCGAAAACAAACAGCGGGGACTCGTCGTGCTCCTTGGCGCATTACCCAAGGAACGAGTGTCGACTAGAAAGAAGCGCTCACACTCATTGTTACCGTTCTTGGAAATCCGATGAAATAACGATCGAGAGCAGACTCGGCCGTTAAGCCACCAATGACACCAAACTCTGGCAAAGACGAAGTGGCGCCAGTTACGGAGCTAATAAATGTCTCATCAAACACGTTATCGACATTTAGCTGGAATCGAACGTTCTTCAGTCCAGAAACGTCCGGTAAGTCGTAGATGGCGGCAAGATTCCACAACCAGTAGCCGTCAATTTCCTGCGATCCAAGAAAATCCCCGCCGTCAACACCAGCACCTGTTTCGTCGAAACAAAAGAAAGGGTTACAAAACCCGGGCACGAACAGATAACCGCCTACCCGATCGCTCACGTACTTCGCGTTTAACGATGCTCGAAAGTTATCGTTCGGTGACCATTGGACTTCAGCAAAAAAACTGTCGTCAGGAATATCCTGAACACTCGTTTCAGTGAAAATGCCAATTGATGGATCAGACGTCTTGAACTCCGCTTCCTGATTCGCATACGTTGCATACAAACTGAAGTCGCCCAACAATGCCGACGCAGTAATCTCGAAACCCTCACTATCTATCCCACCTTGGTTAACAACTTCGGTCGATGCATTGCCGTTGATGACGTCGGCAACGTCTACACAACCGGGTGCTGGCGTTACCGGATCGCATGGTACGAATGACGTTGGCGCTGTCGTCAGACGGTTTTCAAAATCGATTTGGTACCACTGCGCCGAAATAGCGAAGTTATCGACGACATAGCGCAGACCGATATCAAGATTCTCGGAGGTTTCTGGTAACAGCGTATTGGTGTTGATCGCATTACTGGAACCTAGAAACGCATCTTCAAAAATACCGCCAAAATTTTCCGAATACCCGGCAAATAACTCGAAGTTCTCTGTGAATCTGAAAACGCCTCCCAATTTAAGATCAAGGTCATCTGTTTCGACTTTCAATCTGTTCGATCCGGAAAATTCAATGGGCGAAGTCCACTGATATTCAACGTCGTGGAAAGTAGCGCCAACATCGAATACCAGACGATCTTCAAGCAATGAAATCTTGTCCTGGATGTAGTAGTACAAAGTATCCGTCGTAAGATCGCGCTCGTATTCAATGTATCCAAGTGCGCTCTGCGCATATTCAATGCCCGTTCTCACGTCATTTACCCGAAAAAAATTACGGTCTTCGTTTGTGTCATCGCTTTCTACCCACAGTCCGGCGCGTATGTCGTTAAATCCGGCCACATTGTCGAACGTAATTTCTGCAGTTACGCCACTACGTTCGCGATTTCGCGGGGTTATGCGCATGTCCGCAACGCGAACGCCGGACGCATCGAAGTCCTCTTCGACAGTGTTTTGGTCTCTGGGGTCACCCGTTACTGTCGTTGTTGAATCGCTTTGGTAAGCAAACGACTCGCCTTCTAAATCGTGAATGTACGGATTGATTGTCAAGTTAACCGAATTGCTGAGAACGAGATCGACATTTAGGTATACAAGTACATCTTCTCGCGTACCACCGAGCGCACCACCAAAACCGGTGAAGCCCGCATCGACATCAGGATCGCCCGCAAACACATCATTCACGGTATCGCTGGTAGGGTCGTTATTGACGTCCCCGAGAGAAACGATACCAAAATCGTTGTCGTCTAGTTCGTTATAGCTCACTCGAAAGGCTAACTCCGAGCCGGAAGCAAATGATTTAAGAATCTTGCCGTCGAAATGCTGGCGACTCTTGTCTCGATTGTTTGGCCCAGTGTAAATATCGTTCGATTGATCGGAAAAACTCCAGTAGCTGGTCAGCCCATCGGCTAATTCTCCCGTATTCACTTTTAGAAACATCCGACGATAGTCGAAATTGCCTGAGCCAAATCCAAAATCCACGCCGAAATCTGACGTTGGGTCAAGAGTTTCAAAATCGATAAATCCACCAAGTGCAGAACGCGATGGCGCCCCGATTTCGCCGGAGCTTTGTGAAACAGCAATGCGGCCAACGTTCGACGTCTCTACATATCTATTGGGCGGCGAGCCACCGTTGAAACGAGCGTCACCTGCCGGAATGCCGTCTACTGACAGGCCAATTTGCTGATCGTTCAAGCCTCGCATATACAACTCAAGCGAAAAGCTACCGCCTCGCGAATCGCCTGTTGACACTTGCACACCTGGAATTTTCGCAAGCGCCTGCGTGATCTCCGCGCCCGCCGGACGCAGTTCTATGTCCTCTCGACCAAGCACAAATTCAGCGCGGCTAAGACCACTGCCATACCGCTCGGCTAATCCGAGTACAACGATTTCTTCAAGTTCCTCATCTTCCTGTGCCAGTACCGTACCTGCCGACAAAAAAGGAATAAGGACGAAAACTGCTTTGGACCACGTGCGGAGTGTCATAATTTTCTCATCTCCCCCAAAATAGAGATTAAACGTTTCACTTCCTTTTTATCATAGCCGATCATGATCCTCAAGGCAATTCGTATGGTGCTCCCGTGAATGTCGTCAAAAAATAGAATTGCCTTCAAACAAATTATTAACAAACAATGGGTTAATCGACATTGGATTTGATAGCAGGAGAGGCTGTCGTTGTTAGTCTCAGGCAGTAGAACTACTGGTGGGATTGATTTTGGCCGCAAACGTTTAAGTCGATGTGTCGTATTGCGCGTTACCGTCCGTAAACTTGCGTGCAAACCATTTCACACAAACTTAGATCAAATACGCCGTCACGGCGAACGCCCGATTCCATATCGATCCAGAATAGACCTTGTGGATCGACGGAAATGACTTGATCCAGAGTCTCCAACACATTTTGCGGCCCAATGCCGCCCGAGATTCCACAAAATGGGTGACTTGTGGTGATCGCTGGGAATGTCGTGGGTCGAACACCCTCGCCAAATGACACGTCGTACAACCAGTCGACTTGCGTCTGGTTCTCTGGAAATTTCGGACCCCTACATTGCAGAACTCCACGAACGCCGTGCGTGCTCGCAAATTCAGAAACCGCAGCAACCGTATCCGTGTCCGCACCATCTCGCCCATGGTTAACCTGTATGCGGGAAAAGCCTGCAAGGTGGGCAGTCGGCTTGCAGCCTCCTGCTATGTTTGCAGCCAATGAGCCGCATATATGTGCACACAGACGAACGCCTAGCTTCCTGATTCGATCGATGTGCTGCGCAGTCGGAAAGAGCGGTACACCGTTCTTATCGGGATCTACCAAGATGCCCCATTCGATCGGATATCGCGCGCTGAGCTCCGCCATTCCTTTGCAATAGGCCGCGTCATCCGCGCCAGTAAAAGTGATATACGCTGGAATGTTTCTGGCTGCCACTGTTTTACCGTTCCATCACTTCTGTTACCAGACCACAGAAGCAATTGCTGCAGTCGCGCAGTTCGTCAGAAAAGCGGCGAGTAACGCCCATAGTCCAAACTTTATTATCTCTTCCCGACGCTCGGGTGCCATCGCACTTACCCCACCGATCATGATCGCAAGGCTTCCAAAATTACCGAATCCACATAAGGCAAAGGTTAAGACTAGATGAGTGTGCGGCGTGAGGGTTCCGTAACTTTCGGCCAAGTATGTATAAGCAACCAGCTCGTTCACCGCGATTTTGGTGCCGAGTATTTCGGCGGCCTTGAAAACTTCCGTTGAATCGATGCCCAGCAACCAGGTCACTGGCGCGAGCACGTATCCAAAAATAGTAGCTAGCGATAAGTTGTCGTTGATCATATCCAATAATCCGTCGATCAAGGCGACCAAAGCAATAAAAACAATCAGTAGCGATACGACGTTTACAAAAATCTTGACACCGTCGGCGGTTCCTGTGACCAAGGCATCCATTGAACTTCGATAAGGACTGGTTAAGCTAACGTCAACTTGCTCGTCACCCGTTTTTGCAAGCGGCGGGAACAGAATGAGTGAAAACGCAATTGCACCGGGCACGTTCATTAATGTTGCGGTAATAACATTGCCAAATGCCGCCGGATCCTCAGACACGATACCGCTAATAATTACGGCCGTGCCACCGGCTATCGTCGACATACCGACAGCCATAACTATGAACAGATCATTTGGCGCCATACGCGCCAGATAAGGTTTGATAAGCAGCGGCGCCTCGATCATGCCCAGAAATGCGTTTGCAACACTAGCAAAACCTACAGGCCCGCTGACACCCAGCGTCTTTTTCGCGAACCACGCGCCAACAGATACAACCAGACCAAATATCCGCCAATGCCAAAGCAAGGCTGACAATGCGCCTATCACCATGATGACCGGCAGTACCTGGAACGCGAAAACAAATGTCGATGATCCTGGGATAACTTCGAATGGTAATGGTCCGCTGCCAACGTAGCCGAGAACGAACTGCGTTGATTGCTGTGTCGCTCGTTCAAGCGCCTTTGCGAGAAACGTTACGACGACAAGAACTTGCCGAGCCGCCGGAACGTGCAGAAAAAGCGCTGCTGTAATCACTTGACCGGTGATTGCAATCGCAATGTACTTCCACGGAATACGTTTTCGATCCCGGGACAGCAACGTCGCTACGCCAAGCAATACCAAAAGCCCAAGCGAAGCCTGAACAATATGCATCAATCTGTCACCGCTTCGGAAAACAGCAGTGTTTCGTAAAGACTCCAGAATCGATCAGCATCCGCCTCGAGAACCACGTTGGCCTTGGGTCTCGTTGGCGTTGCAAGATTAAACGCATTCGCGTCATCGTACGCAACGACGCGGCCGTAACTGGCACCTTCAGAGCAGTCCACAGTCACCCATAACTCATCTCTTTTCGTAATCAAATTTTCATCAATGAGACAGGCTGCCGCTAGTGCATCCCACACGGGTAGGCAGAAACCTTTGTCTGAATCGAATAGCTTTGAAAACTTCGGCTGGTGAAATTCCTGAAAAAACGGATGTGTTGCGTAACTTTTTTGCCAACTGACGAAACGCTCATAATCCAATACAACTGTGTCTGTTGCATCTAGCGGAACAATTGTCATCGCAATGTCCTGCTCTAGCACGATCGCCGCGGCTTCCGGATCAAACCACCAATTGAACTCGGCCGACGGCGTAACATTTCCCCTGACGTAAAAGGCGCCACCCATCGCGACAAGATGGCCAATATTTTTGACGATATCCGGTGCAAGCCGAATTGCCAGCGCAAGATTGGTCATCGGACCGATCGCCAGTATCGATTGTGGCTCAGCGGCTTCGCGAAGAACCCTAACGATATGGTCCACCGCGTGGGCGCCGTTACTATTGACTGGCTGAGGCTGGCTGACCGGGCTGCTTTCAAGAAGCTCTGCATTTCCCCACGCCCCGCCAAATGCCGCACCATAAAGCCGCGATCTATGAGCAAAGTCGTTTTGACGATGCAATAAGGGTTGGCCGGCACCCTGAAACACGATCTCTCTGTCCAAACCAGAAGTAACCACTGCAGCTCTAGCATGCTCAGCGCAAACGCTTGCCCAGGCGTTTCCGGTGACCGTGGTGACGCCGGTGATATCGAGATCCCCGCGGTGCTGCAGGACCGCGAGCATTCTCAGAGCCTCATGATCGTCCGCATAGCGGTGGAAATCGGTGTCAATCAAAACAGAAAGCTGCTTCATCCTGCGCCTTTAAGTGAAACGTTTAATCAACAGTCTACTTGAATAAAACGGGATCCGCAAAATGCAGTAGAACTAGCGGCAGGGGCTGCTCTTAAAAACGCAGGTGTTTGACGGACTCGCCCGATTCAACCAGTTCGGCAATAGCATCTATGCCAATATCTAGATGGAGCCCAGCGTAATTCGCTGTCACTGATTGATCGCCACGCGCCGTTTTTATGCCCTCGGGAACCATCGGAAGATCCGAAACCAGCAATAACGCGCCATGAGGTATTCGATTAGTAAAGCCGACGGTAAATAACGTCGCTGTTTCCATGTCTATCGCCGCCGCCCGCGCCTTTTTAAGATATGTCCGGAAGCTTTCATCGTGCTCCCAGACTCGGCGATTGGTCGTAAATACCGTACCAGTCCAATAGTCCTGTTCGTATTTCTTGATGCTATGAGATACCGCCATTTGCAAACGGAACGAGGGCAATGCCGGTATTTCGTTCGGCAAATAGTCATCGCTCGTTCCTTCTCCTCGAATAGCGGCGATGGGAAGTATGAACTCGCCAACCTTAATCCTTTTTTTCAAGCCGCCGCATTTGCCAAGAAAAAGCACGGCTTTCGGCTCGATTGCACTAAGCAAGTCCATCACTGTCGCCGCAAGAGGGCTGCCCATGCCGAAATTGATTATCGTTATGTCGTTCGCAGTTGCCGTTTGCATTGGAAAATCGACACCGCGAATCTCACAACCGAAACGGTCCGCAAATTTCTGCATATAGCTGGAAAAGTTGGTCAACAATATGTACCGCCCAAACTCCGAAAGCTCGGTGCCCGTATAGCGCGGCAGCCAGTCCCTTACTATTTCTTCTTTATTGAGCATATTCACGAACATCCCTTCGTCGCCTGTACGCGACCTCTTCGAATCTTAATCTAGTTTGAGAAGTCATGCCGGAACATTGTGTGTAGAAAATACCGGTCAAGCCCCGCGAATAATGATAATTTGGAAAGTATCCGCGCACGTCCGCAAGTATCGCTTATCACCACCGCCGCTGGCAGAGATGGTGGTCATTGCAATTTCCGACAATTCGGCCTTTCGTGCAACCGAATGCTGGTTGTCAATTTCTGCGCCCGCATGATACGGGTAAATATTCCGACCAAGCGAAACAGCATTCGATACTTTCCGCGGGACAGTGGTGTCGGGTATGTGGTTTCGTGGCGCATCGTCGTTATCCCAGCTATCCGCTTTGACTCGAATATGCACATAGTAACTCGTTGATATATCCGACGATTGCTTGCCGTCGAGCGATCAACAACGCGCCGCAACAATACGAGCCGATGCTTTATCAACCGACACTCTAGAATTCAATTACAGCAGGGACACGTTCGTTATCCAACCAGCCTGTTCAGCGCCATAAGGACTTTTGCGTATTTTCAACGCCGCCGATTTGCGTAGAATTTGGACTTGTTTCGTCAATATCCCAGGCCTCTAGAATCTATGAGCGATGATAAAGCGGTGCCGAATCTGACGGCACATAATTTCAGCGATATGCGCAGCAATCCAGAGAAGATTCGCGATTTATTTCGTGAGGGTAAATATCCGTATCGCAATAAGATTCGCGGTAGCGCTTACGAAAAACACAAAGAGGAGTTGCAGGTCGAGCTACTCAAGGTCCAAAACTGGGTCAAGCTCACTGGCGAACGAATTGTCGTCATTTTCGAGGGGCGAGATGCGGCTGGGAAAGGCGGCACAATCAAACGATTCATGGAACATCTGAATCCGCGTGCGGCACGGACGGTTGCACTAGAAAAGCCAACCGATCACGAGCGCGGACAATGGTACTTTCAACGGTACATCAAACATTTGCCATCTGAGGGCGAGATGGTATTTTTTGATCGATCTTGGTACAACCGGGCCGGCGTCGAACGAGTGATGGGGTTTTGCGATTCACTGGAGTATCTGGAATTTATGCGCCAAGTTCCCGACCTTGAACGGATGTTAGTGCGATCGGGAATTCGCTTGTTCAAATACTGGTTCTCGGTAACTCAGGAAGAGCAAATGCGGCGCTTCGATTCGCGAATCGGCGATCCCTTGAAACAATGGAAATTGAGCCCTATCGACCAGCAGTCGCGGGACAAGTGGCAGGAATATACCGAAGCCAAAGAAGCCATGTTTTTCTATACCGACACAGCCGATGCACCTTGGGCTATCATCAAGTCCGACGACAAAAAGCGTGCTCGCTTGAATTGCATGCAACACTTTCTATCGCATTTGGATTATCCCGACAAAGACGCCGCCGTAGTGCACGGTCCAGACCCGCTCATCGTCGGCAGTTCATCGCTAGTAATTGAAAAAGACCGCCACCTCTGGGGTTAGTTGGCGTGCTAAGAATACGTCGCCGGTCCTAATTTGACGAATTGGACCAGCTTCCGCGATCGATTCCTTTTGCCGGATCAGTTGGACTGACGCTAGATCGAGCGCGAATCGGACCTGCGCCAGAATCAAACGAATGCAGCGTGCCAAAGAGGAGCCTTTGCTCAGCGTTACGTAAGCTCTTCACAGATCCCGGCGATAGCTGACTCGCCCAATTTGTTTGAAACTCCCAACACTGCTTACGTAGCTGCTCTTTGATTCGTCGTTCTCCTGTATTCGCGGAATCATCTCCACGTCGATTATCCATCCAAAAAAAAACCCCGCACTCGGCGGGGTTTTGCAATGTCCAATTGAATTCAAGTCTTTCTTCTGCGCCTTGTTAGTCCTATACCGAACAAGCCGATGCTGAGCAACGCAAGTGTGCCAGGATCTGGAACCGGCGACGCGATGTCTTCCGTAATACCAGCGTAAAGTACTTGTTCCTGGGAAGAGTTATAGAACCCAAATGAGCCGTCTGAAAACGAGCCGGAGAGATTGATCTCAAGGATGCCGTTGACAAGCACTTGCACACGGGTCGGCGTAAAAATCAAATCGAAATTGTAAACAACTAGATCTTCCCATCCGGTCGCACCGAGTGTAGCGCCGCGAGCCAATTCGGTTACACCACCAGTACCGTCTCTGCACGCGCTTTGGCCAAAATCATTGATCGGGCCGGTTACTCGCGTTACGGACAGCCCCATCAGGGAATCCGACGAACAGTTTCCGAACGTCTGAGTACCTTGCTTCCAATCGATGACCAGATAGTCCGGATTCGGGTTAGATAAATCACCGGCGTTGTAACCCAAAACAAAGCCAATATAGTCGTCGTCATCGAACAGCGTGAATGGCTGCACCTGGATGGTTCCCGAAAGCTGCATTCCCTGACTATTCGTGTTGTTATGAAACACTGTGGGAAAACCGTTGACCGTCTGTAGGACACTGTTGTCACCGGGCTGCACTACCCAGACGCCATCGTCGCCTTCCGCGACCCACCCGTCTGACAAGTCAATCGGCATAGCTCTAGCTTCGATATTTCCGAACACGGCGAAAGCCAATACACTCAGAAAAAGGACTCCACTCTTCATTTTCATTCTCTCCGCATCTCGCCCAGCTTCATCCAGGCTCCCTTTATCTAACGCAATATTCGTACCAAATCCTGAAAGGCAAACTATATCAATGCTTTATCCGGAGACGACTCCGGCGTTGTACAGGTTTTGTAAATCATTCCGACAGTTTTTTATCGGGACAGCGAGCGTATCTATTCGATATGGTCACTGTCTCTACAATCACGCCAAATAGAAAATTGATATCCACGAATGTGTATTACAACGATGAAAGCAACTAGTCTCGGTATATTGCTGGTTTTTTTGATGCTTATCGCCGCCTGCAGTCAGGACGTCGCTGAAGGAAAGATGGATATTAACGCCGGTATTAGCGACACGCTCGCCATACCGATTGTTGCACTCGCCGAAGAAACGGATGTCGAGATCGAACCGGGATTAACCATGCGCGTTCTGCAAAAGGGAACCGGCGCCGTGGCAGACGTCGGTGACAAAATATCGGTGCACTATACTGGCTGGCTGCATGACGGTTCCGCAAAAAATAGTCGCGGAGTCCAAATCGATAGTTCTGTTGACCGAGGACGGAAATTTGAATTTACGCTCGGCGCGGGCCACGTCTTACCTGGTTGGGATAACGGCATCGTTGGCATGAAGGTTGGTGAAATTCGCGAGCTAACAATGGCGCCGCAGTTAGCCTTTGGACAGCGTGGGTCCGGCGAACAAGTTCCACCCGGATCGACATTGGTGTTTGAGATCTCTCTCGAAACAGTAGCTTCGGCAGTCAAAAGGAGCAACCTTGCAAGCCAGTCCCCAATTGTTGCGAACGGGACTATGGAAACACAGCCCGCTGTAGTTGATGCGACGAGCAAGTTAAAGGAGTTTGGAAATGACGCATTGAAATCGGAGTTGCGGCGGAGTCTCGTTCGCCAGTGGGCAGAAGATGGGCACGCCGGCGCGCAATCAACGCTAGGCAGAGGCTATCGATTTGGCCACGGATTTCCGATAGATTTAAAGAAGGCCATAGGTTGGTACGAACGCGCCGCGCAACAAGGCGATACCAACGCCCAGTCGATCTTGGCCCACCTATACATGGGATATGACGATCCAGCAGTTCGCAATGTGCCATTAGCGCTCAAATGGTCGCATGTGTCCGCGGAACGGGGTGCTGCACCTTCCGGCATCGCATTGTGGAACATCAACTCCGCCATCACGCCGCAGACACGTTACCTATTTGATGCAGATGACCTAACATGGTTGAGCTTCCAGTTATCAGGCGGTGAGACTCAAAAAGCTACAAACGATACCGAGGAGGCGAAACTCGTCCAATGCCATGCGGAAGTCAACAAACGCATAGTGGAATGTTATACCCAAATAGACGACTGCGACTTAATAGGATGTACCGAGGAAGTGCAGTGCCGCGGATGGGGACCCTATGGTAGATGTGGCGATCGCACTTACGGACCGTACGGTAATAGTGGCGACTTCTATTGCGACCCGAAGAATAGCGACAATGTCGATTTCAACCGAGACATTGTTATTCGTGATGCGTGCAATGGGGAGTTCGACTGATGGCTAGTCATGCCGAGATTAAATAGGGGCAGTGCCGCTAATTTTTGGTTGATTTCTTTGCACTTCATGCCGTAGTTACCCTGTAGCAAGAACCTACTAGAAGTTATGGGTTGGGCGCTATTAGTCTAGCGCTACGATAGGCGTTTACTGATCAGCGTACTGTATGTGACTCCGAGTCCGCAGATCACCGCGATTTTTGAGATCAGGCGAAATCCCGACTACGAATACTCGGATCCACCCTTTTACTTGTGATGCAGAAATATGAGCAGTCGCTACACGCACCAATGGTCAATTGTGGTTACGATTCCGCAGCTACTGGGGACATTCTGCATAGTTGTACCGTCAAGTGAGGATTTCGAAAAATCGATACCAAGCGATCATCGTTGATACTAATTCTTGCCAATTTGATACCGCTGTTTGGAGTGGTTCAACTTGATTGGAATGTGCGCGATATCATCACCTTGTACTGGACCGAGAGCGTTGTCATTGGGGTCATCAATGTTAAACGGATGATGAAAAGCGAGGTCGGCAACATCCTTTCTGGTATTTCGCCGGTCCCGAAAAATACCGGAATTTCGATTCAGGGTGATACCAACGACTTTACCGCAGCGTTCAATGTTGTGAAGTTGTTCATGATTGCGTTTTTCATCGTGCACTATGGCGTTTTCTGTCTAGGTCATTTGGCTGTTATTCTAGTTTTTTTCCAGGACTCCGCCGCCGAACCCTCCCTTGCCCAATCAATTCAAACATTTTGGAAACCCGAGTACTGGATCGGAGTTGCGGCAATTGCGTTTAGCCACACTTATTCATACTTCAACAATTTTATAGAAAAAACTGAATACCAGAATATTGGACTGTTTGCATTGATGTTTCGGCCTTACGGACGGATATTGATATTGCATATCACAGTTATTGCGGGTGGCGTATTCGTACTTCGGCTTGGCAGCCCCCTGCCGGCACTGCTTATTCTTGTATTGCTCAAAACGATAATGGATCTTCGATTACACAACCAAGAGCGTGAGAAAATGGCCGTCACGTCGAACGAACGAAGTTTTGCCAATCAATGATCTTAAAAGGGGCAGTGGTCTAAACTACCATGAAGTGCTCCCCTCTGACCGCGAACACTCGGTACGGTGCACACGCCAAATTTAGTCGAATTAAGCCGTCTGGCCACTGATAAATTGCAATACGGAAACCGTCGGCGCGATCACAACGCCTTACTGCTCGGAACGGGATCGATCGCCTAGCTTCTCCGATAGAAGGTCGCTGTAGTTAGCCCAAACACCCATGAAACGGCAGCCGAACATACAATGAATAGCAAAGGGTACATCGCATCGTCGCCAATCGTGCCACCTGATAGAACTGCCCCACTTGGAACGAGAGCGATAATGACACCAGCAAGCACGTGATTCGATACTGTGGCTCGGTTGATGCGGCACAAAATCAAATGAATCGGCAATCCAATCAGAAATGTAGTTGTGTACGCAATGGCGGTAGCAACCAACGCGATAAACTGCCAAGTATAGAACCCATATTTGAGTTGCGGAAAGACAAAAGCTTCGGCAATAGCGAAGACAAAGATAGGCAGTGTTGCTGCCAGTGGTGACAGTAAAAGAGCAAGACCCATGTATTTGATGCGGGGTTTCATTGTTAACCGAAAATCCAGGCTAATAGGCTGTTCGTTTCAAGAATCGTGACAGAGACGAATCCGACGAGAAGTACGACAAATTGCTAGTGAATGTGATAATTGCAACTACTAACCTGCAAAACATCCGCAATGATAATAAGGGAGACTATTTTTCTTGGATGGCGGACAGAAATCGGAGCGGATCCATATTAATGTCCAAAGAATCTTTGGGAATAACGAATCGCCGCCCTTTTAGGCACTCATCTTCACCCCACCTTGGCTTTTCCGCGGATATAGGCTATGAAGGGCCAAACGAAAAGAACCGGTAAGCCATGCCTTTAGGTTTTCTTGCAACAATTGCTGCTACCCCGATTCTCGTAGCCGGCGTGTTGATCGTCGGATTTCGCGTCGCAGCGCGAACAGCAATGCCGGTCACCTACTTATTGACGGCAACTATTGCGGTACTTGTCTGGGGCATGCCTGGAAATGCGGTGGCGGCGGCAACCATCCAGGGTTTGTTCATCACGTTCGATATTCTGATGATCATCTTCGGCGCAATTTTGCTTTTGAATACGCTCAAATACTCGGGTGGTCTTGCCGTAATTCGGCATGGCTTTTCCGAAATCAGCCCCGACCGGCGTGTACAGGTCATTATCATCGCCTGGTTATTTGGCTCTTTCATCGAAGGCGCGTCAGGCTTTGGGACTCCGGCCGCCATCGTTGCACCGCTGCTGGTTGCGCTGGGATTCCCAGCGTTGGCTGCCGTCATGCTCGGGATGATGGTACAGAGTACGCCAGTCACATTCGGCGCCGTCGGTACACCGATTCTCGTTGGCGTCAGGGGTGGCCTCGACAGTCCCGAAGTCATGCAAAGTATGTCTAATGTCGGCCTCGAGATTGGTCAATACCTGCAACTCGTAACGGCTAACGTCGTTGCGCTGCACGCCATCGCAGGAAGCATCATGCCTTTGTTCATGGTTGTCATGATGACGCGTTTTTTCGGCCGCAATCGATCCTGGTCTGAAGGCTTCGCCATCCTGCCATTCGCATTATTTGGTGGGGTTGCGTTCACGGTGCCGTATTATTTAACGGGTATATTTCTCGGACCCGAGTTCCCTTCGATTTTCGGCGCACTAATCGGCATGGCCATTGTGACAATCGCGGTGCGACGCGGGTTCTTGCAGCCAAAAACGCATTGGGATTTTGCCGAGCAGTCCGCTTGGCCAAAAAGCTGGTCGGGAAACCTAAAAATTGAATTGGATAACCGTGGTAATTCGATGCCACTAACGCGTGCATGGTTACCCTATGTATTGGTAGCTGCCTTACTCGTATTAACTAGGCTGCCCGATTTGCCAATAGGCACGTGGTTGAAATCCGTACGGATAGATTGGCAGAGTATATTCAGCACTGGAATTTCTGCAGCAACGACACCTCTTTATTTGCCCGCGACGATTCTTATTGTCGTATCCGTCGTTACGATTTTTCTACACCAGATGCGCGCCGCCAAGTTTGCCCGCGCACTGAGTGAATCGTCACGAATGCTGGTTGGGGCCGGCTTTGTACTAATCTTTACTATTCCAATGGTACGCATCTACATCAATTCCGGCAGTGGCTCCGAACTGGCAAGCATGCCGATCGTGATGGCGCAGTGGGTATCGACCAACGTCGGCCAAATCTGGCCAATGTTTGCGCCGACCATCGGTGCTCTTGGTGCGTTTATTGCCGGTAGCAATACAGTGAGCAATTTGATGTTCGTACAGTTTCAGTACGGTGTTGCTCAGAATTTGGACATCTCGATGGCCTTCGTTGTTGCATTGCAGGCGGTAGGCGCGGCCGCTGGCAACATGATTGCCATTCATAACGTGGTTGCAGCCTCGGCAACTGTGGGCCTGTTGGGACAGGAGGGCAGAACGCTCAGACGCACGCTCCTGCCAACAATCTATTATCTGGCCATTGTCGGGATAATGGGCCTGATCGCGATACACATCATCGGTGTTGGCGATCCATTATTGTAATTTCGAAATTTTGTTTGTATACGATCGCACCTGGTGCAATTGAAAGTTCAGTTTTCATATTCGTGTCCAGGGACTTTTTTCGAAAAAAGACCCAGCTCTTTCTCCATACGAAATACGCGTCTAGGCTGACGCTATGCATGCTGCGAAAAGCTGCTCATAATTTTTCGATGCGACACCGTGCGCGACTACGAACTCTAGCAACGCTGCATATCCAATCTATCGTTATAGTCACGCTGAGCACAACATCAACATCGTCTTATCCATATAAATTGATCGAATAGTTTTATTCATGGACTGACAAATAAATCTAACAGACTTGCTCGTCCGACCCTTTCGCAATATCAAAGCAGCGGCATTCGATTAGATATTTTATTCGCCACAATGTGACATTCTGCAGCACCCATCCTAGTGATACCAACCCACCGGTTAGCGCATACTCGATATCGGTATTGACAAACGTAGGAACGTAATCTACGTTAATTTCAAAGCAAACTATTCGAAATAATGGGGCCGCGGTATGACCAATGACGAATCATTGGTGCGGATGTCTGTTTACCGATGTGTTTGTTTTTTTTTGCCCCAAACATTCTACATCATACGCTGTAAACGCGACCGGCAGGAGTATTTGGAGAGTGGATAACGATTTCGACCCGAAGAGTTTTTTTTCCAAAAAGCGCGAGTATTCCTATTTAGGGCTTTTGCAAATTGCACTCGCTCTAGTAATTCGCATTCTCGTGCTACTGTTATTTTTTTGGATAGCCCACGTAGTTTCTGAAAAACAGGGCTTCCTGGATTTCCTATCCACAAGTCCGGCCAATGCCGCTGCAGTTCATGCATTCAAATTATTCTTTTTTGTTTCGGTAATTATCGCCATTTTGGATTACTCGAAAGACATGTATGAGAAATCCACTTGGAAGGATGTTCAGAAAAACGAAATTATAATCTATGGAACTTTGGCTGGCGCCGTAAAACGTGTGGCCGGAAACGGCGGTACATCGGTATTAGGACAGCAAACAAATTCAACTGAGTTCCTGCTACACACCGTCGAGTCGATTTCAAAAGTGGTATTGGGAAAGTCCGAGGCCGATGGCATTACAATATGTGCGTACATCATGCTTCCGTTTGATAATAGCAATATTTTGCGAACAAGCCATTGGGGCACAAAGCTCGATGGTCGCGAGGATTTTGATATTGTTGTCGGCGAAGACGGCCCAATGGCTGGCGCCTCACGAGCGTTCACTGAAAAACAGCCCGCTTATTCTGAGGACAAGAGTAGTAGTCAGTTGGATGGTGTTTTTGGTGCAAAGAAAAATTATCCGACGGTCTTGTCAATCCCGATAATGGAAAATCCGGACCAGGATATAGTTGGTGTCTTAAATATAGATAGCACATTGAGAGATGCTTTTCGTACAAAGGACTTCATTAGGAAGAGCTTGCTACCGAAGTTGATGCCAATCGTGCATCTATTGCGAATTGAATTATTGAATCAGAACCAGCATTTCAACTCTTGAAATTCGATCCACCGAGTGACTAAACAGCTCGCCGACTCTTTCGGGATTGCCGGGTAGTAAGGCGTTCAACAATGCTCTGAATAAGACTCACGGATTGCATAGGCACCAAATTATACAGGTGACGGTAGGTGACTCTTCCGTAGATCCATTTCGACAACGCATCGTCAAACTTCTTTTGATCGTCGTCACCCTGAATTACGGCAATCTCAGGCCGAGTTGGGCTTGATTTTGGATCATTCTGATTTTTCTTGTTTTTATTGCGCATTGAAGAGCCTCGCCTCAACAATTGTAGAATCAGCAAGTGGCTCGGTCAAAACGGCAGTGGAAAACACGCGGTTATATCTCTCGCTCTACGTAACTCGTTGATAATCTTACTGCAACCGTACGGTATTTCTATTATACATAATCGGTCGCTATCAGACACAAGTTGGACGTTTTGGGCTGTCAGAGCTTATTGCTGTATTTCTGGCTGTACATATTATTTTTTCGCCTTCGCCTTATCACGTGCGAATAGATCGCCAAAAAAGTCACCTTCGTACCAAAGTGGTCTGTCATCGTCTTCAGTAATTTGGATCGCGAGCAGCAAGGAAATCTCCGCAAATTGTCGCGCCCCCATCTCATTGAATGGAAGTGTGCCATTGTCGCTTGGCTCGTGATAGTGACTACTCAGAAATTTGTCAACCAACGCAGGCCCATCAAATTTGGCAGAGTTCGTCTTTGTGCCGGGTTTTAGATTCAACCCCGGAACGCCTTTTTTTACGAACGAAAATTGATCGGAACGTATTAGTCTAACTAGCTCAGGGCGTGAGTCCGGCGTCAACTCAAGTGCAAGTTTCGATGCGGCATCCGCCAGCAATTCTCGAAGTGTAGAATGCTCCACTCCGTAGCCTTCGACATCCTGTAGTGGGAAACCAAGATACGGCATGTCGATATTGAGATTTGCAATTATGTTCTCTATAGGCACGGGCGGGTTGTTGGCGAGATAATCGGATCCACGAAGCCCCTTTTCTTCGCCCGTCACTGCAGCGAATATGACTGGCCGACGCGGTTTGGTCGTGTGGCTCGACAGTGCGAGCGCAATTTCCAACATTGTCGCAACGCCTGCAGCATTGTCGTAGGCGCCGTTGTAGACGACTTTTTCGCCATCAACGAATCGATAACCAAGATGATCGAGATGCGATGTTACTAGGAGGTATTCATCCCGCATATTTCGATCGCTACCCGGTAATAATGCAACAACATTGGGCGACGACGTTCGTCGTTGTATCGACTTTCGCGTAATTGTCGCGGAGATACCAAGTTCGAAGCTGCCGGTCGTACCGCTTAGATGCCGCTCGATCAGTTGGCTGAGATTTTTGTTCGAAGAACTGACTAACTTTTCTGCGCCGCTCTGGCTCAACCGCGCGTTACCTATCAATGTGGGATAGCCATCGCGCGGCGTGTCGTCAAAAGTCAGCCAACGCATAGCGGGCCGCAACGAGGCTGCCTGAATTCGCGGCCACGGCGAGCGCTTACGGTCGGCTGGGGTTCGAATTGTCACGACACCGACCGCGCCGTGCTGTGTGGCTAGAGCATATTTGCCAGATGTTGAAGAGAAATAGGCTCGCTCATTCGCTGAAAAATTGGGCGGCGCACCGCTGAAAATGACAACGATCTTGCCTGCAACGTCTATATCCAGGTAATCATCGTGACCATAATTCGGTGCGTTTATTCCGAAACCGGCAAACACCAGCGGCGCGGTAATCAACTCCGCAGAATTTCCAAATCCTCCGGATCGGACGAAGTCTTCGCCTGACTCAAACTCAATTTCTTGATCGCCCACGCGGAGGACCATCGAGGCAGAGCCTTGGTCAATACGAGACTCAAGAAAATCAATACTCTGAAAATACGAGTCCTGATCGCCCAATGGCTTCAGACCCATTTCAGCAAATTTGCCTGCTACGTATTCGGCAGCACGTTGATGTCCAGGCGTAGCGGCCTCACGGCCTTCCATTTCGTCTGCTGCCAACGTCAGCATGTGTAACCGTAGTCGCATGAGATCAATAGATTTCAACGCTGATGTAGTATCCAGTCTTTTTGATTGCGTTGCTTGATCACAACTGACTACTAAAAATAGCATCAGAAGTGTTACAACCGCGCTTCTGGTAGAAACACAACCTCCTCTTGCAGCGCTCACCGTGCAAACTCCATCGACAACCCAATATCTTTTTCTTTGGCTCGCTCATAGATTATTCCTGCCGCAGCAACGTCCTGAATAGCAGAGCCGGTTGAATCGAAGACAACTATGTCGTTGGCATTGATTCCTGGTTTCTGTTTGCCGCAGACAATATCGCCAAGTTCAGCGACTACGTCCGAGCGTTTCATCAACCCAGCGTCCAGCGCGTGATGCAGATCGCCAATTTCCGCGCACTGATCGAGCAAGTCGACGACCACACGCGATTTTGCGAGGAGTTCCGGATAGAGCTCTTGCTTGTCATCGTTGTCTGCACCTACTGCAGCAATAAATGTCCCGGCGCTGACATGTTGAGGACCCAAATACGGCGCTCGCGACGAAGTGCAGGTAACGATGATCTGACTGGAAAGGGTCGCATCGGCGATGCTGTCCGTTAATTTCACCTCCAGCCCAAGTTCTGCACGCATTGCGCTAACAAATTGATCGCGCCGTTGTTTGTCCACATCAACTGCAAATACACTTTGCAATGGCAGCACTTCGTTTAACGCGCGCAGCTGAACAACCCCTTGAATTCCACAGCCGATTACTGTCGCAACCGTGGCGTCACCACTCGCGAGATACTTCGCGGCCACGGCTGACGCAGCAGCAGTCCGCATCGCCGTAACCTCTATAGAATCGATTACTGCCAATAGCGCCCCGTTTTTACCGTCACAGAGAACAATCGCTCCCTGTATTGTCGGCAGCCCGTGCTTCGCGGCATTACCCGGAAAGTTTCCGTTTACCTTAACCGCGACGTAACGAGAGTCGTCATCGAACGCGGCAGATTTGACGTGAAATGCACCATCCGGCGCGGGCATGTGCACGACGTTTGGAACTGTCATACGACCTTCACCCAAACGCCAGAATGCGTCCTCTACCGAATCGATATAGTCGGAAAGCTGCATCGTTTTCTCGATATCGCCCTTTCCTAAAACAAGTGTTTTCATGGCTGACATTGCGCCAACGACTCCCGAATTGTGGCTTGAGTTGAATTTGAAACAACTGTAACATGTAAAATACGCTTGTAACAACTTCAATATGCGATTGCCTCAAAGAGCAAATAAAGCGAATGCTAGAGCCAGCGAAACCAACTAGGACGCGCAGCGGTGAGTGATACATCAACATTCTGGCTGGTATTGGTTTACCAGTTTCCGAAGGGACCCGATTCACGACGTGTCAAAGTGTGGCGGCGGTTGCAGCGTATCGGAGCCGTCGCGATTAAGAATTCTGTTTATGTATTACCGGCAAATGACCAGTCGCAAGAGGACTTTGAGTGGCTGCTCGCCGAGCTCAAGGGAAGCGGAGCAGACGGTGTGATATTTGAGTCGCAAGTCGTCGATGGAATGAATGATCAGCAACTTCGCAACCTATTTCGCGACTCGCGCGAAAGCGACTATCTGGCAGTACGGGATGACATCAAAGCGCTTATCGAGTCTCTACCCCGGAACACCGACGACGGCGTCGACAGTAGATATAACGAAACGCGTAACGCAGTAAAGCGTGTGAGAAAAAGAATTGCAGAAATCGAGTCTATTGACTTTTTTGGCGCGGACAACCATGACGCCGCGGAGAATGAATTGCGCACACTAATTGAACGGCTGTCGGATGCTGGTGGTGATGATCAGCGGACGGAAAAATCCACACTCGATGGCTCCTTACAAAATCTCAGCGAATGTACTTGGGTTACCAGACGCGGTGTTAAAGTCGATCGGGTTGCAAGCGCCTGGCTGATACGCCGCTGGATCGATTCACGCGCGAAATTCAAATTCGTCGAAGGAAAGGGATACGAGCCAGAGAAAGACGAAATTCGTTTCGACATGTTTGAAGCAGAGTTCACTCACGAGGGTGACCGCTGCACATTCGAGGTGCTCGCACGTTTGGCAAGAGAGAACGATGTTGCGTTGCAATCCATCGCCGAGATAGTTCACGATATAGACCTTAAGGACGAAAAGTTTGACCGCGCCGAAACGATAGGCATGGAAAATATGCTTGCCGGACTATTCGCCAGTGTCGATGACGACAACGAGCGAATTAATTCCGCCGGCGTCTTGTTCGATAATTTGTACCGGTTTTTTGAAATATCTCAGCGGTGAACGTTTCTATTCGGGAAGCCGCATGGGTTTGGGCAAAAATCGGCCTGCTCAGTTTTGGCGGCCCGGCTGGTCAGATCGCACTGATGCACCGAATTCTGGTAGACGAAAAAGCCTGGATAAGCGAGAAGCAATTTCTGCACGCCCTCAATTTTTGCATGTTGCTGCCCGGTCCTGAAGCACAACAACTCGCAACTTACGTTGGCTGGTTACTGCATCGAATTCGAGGTGGATTGGTGGCGGGTATCCTATTCATAGTACCGGGCTTCATTGTCATTCTCGGCTTAAGCTATCTATACGTAACCGCTGGTTCAACTGTCATTGTTCAAGGCCTGTTTGTAGGATTAAAGTCAGCAGTCATTGTGATCGTCATTCAGGCGCTAAGCCGTATCGGTCGGCGAACGCTAAATTCGGCGATTCCGCTATTGTTAGCCGTGTTGGCATTTCTAGCCATGTTTGTTTGGAACATTCAATTTCCGTATGTCATCTTGGTTGCGGCGTTATTCGGCACTATTGCTTCATTTTTGTCGGCCGCGGAGTCGACTGAACAAGTTACCGAAAACGCCGCAACCGAAAGTGGTGGCAGTGTTGCATACGCTTTACGCTGCATAGTAGTTGTTGGCGTTCTGTGGCTGGTACCAACGACATTATTGGTTGCTTTTCTCGGACCGGACAATGTGTTTGCGAATATTGGCGTCTTCTTCAGCAAGATGGCAGTCGTTACGTTTGGCGGAGCATACGCTGTTTTGGCCTATGTAAGTCAGGAAGCGGTAGGCACCTTTGCATGGCTCGCCCCGGGCGAAATGATTGACGGGTTGGCGATGGCCGAGACCACACCGGGACCGCTAATCATGGTGACGCAGTTTGTCGGTTTCGTAGCCGCGTATCGGGATCCCGGAATCTTATCACCAAATTTGGCAGCACTTCTCGGTGCCGTGCTAACAACTTGGGTAACGTTTGTGCCGTGCTTTTTGTGGATTTTTGTCGGTGCACCGTACGTCGAACGCCTACGAAGTAATCGACTTTTGGCCGGCGCACTCTCGGGAGTGACAGCCGCAGTCGTCGGCGTCATCGCAAGCTTGGCCGCGTGGTTTTCCACGCATGCACTTTTTTCCAAAATTACCGTAGCGGAATTTGCTGGCGCAGCAATTGAAGTTCCGGTCGCGATGTCGATCAATGTTCAAGCATTGCTGATCGCTGCAGTCGCTGCGGTGCTAATTTTTGGATTACGTTCCTCAGTTCTTACAACACTAGCGGTAACGGGTTCAATCGGTGTTGCACTCGCATTTGTGCAGCCGTAACGCAATGGCCTTTCGGGTTATTCGCTCCGATCGCCTATTCCTTGGTTCTGGTAAGCCTCACGCCGTCCACGGTCATATACCATTCGCCGTCAACTTCTTCAGGTGGTGAAGATACTTCAAACGTTGTCGTCATGAACAACAGACCCACCACGAAATTGTCACCATCGAACGCCTTTAGCGGGCCAGTAATGGAGGTCGATACACCTTTTTGGATTCGCTCATAGGCTACAGAGCCATCGGCCAGGATCAGTAGGCCCATTTCTTTGCTTTCCCAGTAGCCAACATAGCGGAGCTTGTCTTCCGGCAATGGCTTTGCGCAGGCTGCGAGAATCAGGAATACACCAACAATCGCTAATATTTTTCTCATTAACTAGGTCTCAATCCATCAATCTCAGCAGCGAGCATGACGAAACGCGTGATCTCAAACCGATGCCTCACAATTATTGCATCATGCGTGCACTATCATCTCTGACATTTCTATTGTCCAGCAAAAACGATCGCGAAAACAGCTTAGACGTTGCCACATTCCGTATTATTGTTGTTTACCGTATGGTACCGCCAGTGTTGGCAGCACGAGTTGAAATGGCGCTTTTGAGACCAAGGTTAATCCTGCGGACAGAGCGGTAAATGGCCAGCGCGGCATCAAGCACGTAGGCCAATGTCGTATGATATGCACTGATTTGAATGGGAAAAGATTTTGGAACACGTTCTCGATTTTTGGTTTAAGCAACTCGATCCTTTAGATTGGTTTCGTAAGTCTGATGAACTTGACCGCAAAATAACGGATCAGTTCGAAGATACGCATCGTCAGATCACCGCTGGGGAGACGGCGAACTGGCGGGATGTACCGGACGGTCGCTTAGCTGAAATAATTGTATTGGATCAGTTTAGCCGAAACATGTTTCGAGGGACGCCCGCCGCATTTGCCTCGGACCCGCTTGCTCTTGCACTAGCACAAGAAGCTGTGCGCGTTGGCGACGATAAAAGGATCGAAAACTCGCGCTGCGGATTTCTCTATATGCCTTACATGCACAGTGAATCACCAAAGGTCCACGAACAAGCGGTTATTTTGTTTGAGGGAACATCGAATTTGTCGTATGAGCTAAAACACAAGGAAATTATAGACCGCTTTGGCCGCTATCCGCACCGCAATGCGATACTTGGGCGCACTTCCAGCACCGAGGAACTCGAGTGGTTGCAGGGCAATAGCGGGTTCTAAGATTGCAACGGTCGACCAAGCAGCGTTTCAGATTCAAGTCAATTAATTTGTCGAAACCAACCTGACCGTTATTCGCTATTTGTACTTTCCGAGTGCAAACTGATCCACGACCCATAACCAAGTACCGTCTGGCTGACGTCTCGCGACTTCTGCGGTGATGTCTTTATTGCTGAGCCGGGACGATGTAAGCGCGAGATCGCCGCTACACAGTGGCGCCGCCTGGTTGCTCGGGTTGAGTCGTGGCCGGTCTACTAGAAAATTGACGAAAAATTCTCGTATTTGCTTTTTACCGACCGCAGTCTTGCCGTCGCCATAGGCTATGATGCCGTTCGGTTCATAAAGCGCAACGAGCCCGTCAACATCGCCGGCGTTGGTCCGTTCAACGAAGAACTCTTCAAGATCGTTTGGTTGCTTAGCAGATTTATGCAATTGTGGAGTCTCCATACCTAGACGGCTACCCGGAGTTTTGCCAAGCCATCATTTTGTTTTCTTGGTTCGTTTTGGCTTCTTGGAACGAATGGCAGCCTCATACGCTAGTGAAACCCACCGTTCGGCCTCCTCTGGGTCGTCAAATATTTCCTCGGGCGCCAAGATGTATGACATTCGCATAGGTTTTCCGTTCTTGACGTACTCAAATGCCGTTAGACCTTTGTCGGTAAATGATTTGGCTGATACATCGTCGGCCTTCAGATACAAAACGTCGTCGGCAATCAAACCAACCATCAAGTCATTGTGGAACAATCCAAAACCACCGAACATTCGTCGTGAACGAATGTCTCCAAAGCCACTAAAAATTTCTTTGAGGTGTTCAACGAATTCACTCATACGCTCGCGAGCCCGACTTTTATTAGTTTTAGAGGATTAAGAATAACATCCTGGTAAAGCATGTGATGTCCGAACGAAAAAATGACGCCAGTCCTTTGCGATATTACAACTATCGAAGCCCCTCGACATTATTCGACTAGCGCAATGCACTTCCAAAGTGCATGATCAAAAACGCAGCGTGTTCGATAGAGATTGAGCCGAGAACTGTGAAAGTTAGTTGCGAGCATCTTCCACTCTTCCGTTGGCGTGCATAGGGAAAGTAGCGAAGAACGCAAACGAGCCTCACGTCCCTAGAGTTCGGGGCATTCGTAGGCATTGCCGACAACGACCGAGCTGTAGACGCCGCCTAAAGAATCATGTGTTGTGTTATGACTTTGATTTTCTAGCTCGATCTGTACGAAATTTGCTCCAAGATCGAATGCTTTGTCGCGCATACGATTTCTTGCGCCACGAATCAGATCCTCGTCGCTGGTAAATTCAGCAGTCCAGAAATTCCCCTGACTGCCGAGCACTTCGCCGACAAACATACACCCTTGCGCTGGTGCATTTCGCGTGACTAGAACGTTGCCGGCACCAGTCGCCTGCAATGGTGCGGCCGCACAGCTGATTACTAATATTGGAATAAACAAGAATAACGGGATTCGAATATTCATGGACAATGCTCCTAAAACTGATTCAGAGCACAGCGTAAATCAATTTCTCCACTTTTCAATATCAATAGCATTCGTATCGAAATGCGATACTAGTGAATTACACTATTTAGGACTAATTCATCTTAAACGTCCCGTTTGCCGATTTGGCCCCGCGGACTGGCGGCCCGTCAAATTCACAGTAGGTACTGTTGTTTGTCTCAAACTTATCCTCGCCGTATCGACGCACAGCCGCATAAAAATCATTCGCAGCTGTGAGGCAACTCTGGCGTGATTCCATGGAGCTGTCGAGAGCCTCGAAAAGACCGCCAAGCGTACCTCGTGCCTTGTGCGGGCAACTATTCTGCATGTCTTTCAGGAACGCGTCATCACAACTGTTCCTGTCCAGCCCGTAGCTGGCGAACCCATGGCGATAGCAGTAGTCATGTTGAGCGCACGCCTCGTAAAATTTGTCGCCGTAGTGACTATGGGTATCGCTCGCCAAGCTGACGAGAATAGGCACAGAACAACCCAGTGGTTTCTCGCCTCCGCACGGCGACTCTGGCCTTTCCCAAGCATGCTTCTGAATTGCCGCGATATCGTGCAATAAAAACTCTTCATCACCACTGATCAATATGTCCCCGCGAACTTCAGTAACGACAAATTCGTACGTCGCGCCGTCGTGCTTCGTTATAGTTACCCGGTCGCCGGGTGCCAGTCCGACCTTGACGAAGTTGGGCAAGGGTTTGATATTGTGCGTCGGTGTGCAGGCGACAGCCAAAACAAGCAAAAACGCCGCGACGAAAAAGGCCTTCACCACTAGTACACCTGACTACGTTCAGCATTCAGGCCCATGTCGTTCGCTGTGCTTTCGAGAATCTGCCAGAATGTCCATGGTCGAAAACCCAGCATCAGTCCATAGGCCTTTTTCTTGGCCGCAGGTGTGCTGATATCAAGTTCGGCGAACTCATCAAACTCCTGCGACAATTTTTCGAACTTCTTTGTCAATACGCTCACTGAAGCTGCAGACAATTCACCGGTATCGAACCGAAACATTTCATCACCGCCATCAAATTTCGATTCCATGAATGCGCTCTGAACCTGGCGTTGATACAACTTACGAATTGGCCCGTCACGCCGCCAGTCGATTCGACGACCTGTTAATAATCGCCCATTGTTGTTCGACAATAATTCCACCAATTTCAACTTGCTCAATCGAACCAACATTGATGTTTGTTGTTGCGCATCTAGGCCGAACTCTTTTGAAATTTTCGCGGGAGTGCGACCAGTCAACAGCAAGTAGAAATAGGTGAGCACCAATGGGTCGTTCGCCAAGCCCCTCTCTTGCTGGAGCGTAAGCTGCGTAATCTCTTCTTCACCATCGTGTCGAGTCATCCGCGCGAGGTCGTAAAAACTTAAGTCGAGAAATCGACAAACATCCTCCAACCGTTGCAAGGAAAATGTTTGTTCGGAGAAAATACGTTTGACGCTAGGCTCACTAATTTCCAGCGCAACAGCGACATCGCGATAAGTCAATCCGCGCGCGCGCAAACATTTCTTTAATGACTGCAGGAGGTTCTGGGTCTGGCTCATAGTGCGCCCCGATAGCTCTCTTGGTTCGTACTAGTATATGATACCAAGTTTGCTAGTATCGGTCTTTCGATGATGATACGCCAAGGCGAGAGCGTTGTGCGTAAAGTTTCGAGTTCAAGCGCCGATTTTAGATGCTGATCGAACGACTTGTTATGCAGCGATCGTCGACGACTTAATATTCAATTTTCAATTCAAGCTTCACCGCGTTCGCATCCACGCCGGCCAATGCTGAAATTTGTTGCCGTGCCCGATCCACAACCTCTGCGATCGATGATGGCGCTCGATAACGACCATAATCACTAGTTCCATGAAACCCGTGCGCGTCAACATTTTTGGCTATCAATTCGTCGATTGAATAGACCGCAATTGGCGGATATTCGTCGGCAAGACCGGTTCCGACACTTCGAGGGGAATGCTGATTAATGGTGTCCAGGCTTAACCACATGCCACAGTTGTCCTTCTGTAGTAGTTTTGCCTTAGTACGTGCGGCGTACGCAGCGTTGAAACGATCTCGAACGACCGCTGCGTCAAACTTGTACACCTGAATCTGCTGTGGGTTTTTTCGATCGTCGAATGCCGCAACGACCACCAAATCTACGTCATCCAATGTTTTCCACTTCGTTCCTTTTTTCAAAGGATTAAAAGCGAAGCGCGTATGTCGTTGTCGCCACATCGGAGCGAAGACTCTACGGCAATATTTTGCCGCGCGAAGGGATCATAGATGACGAAATCGTGGATTCGACCCGTTACTCGTG
Organism: Woeseia sp.; assembly: GCA_021773015.1. Classification (GTDB taxonomy): domain Bacteria; phylum Pseudomonadota; class Gammaproteobacteria; order Steroidobacterales; family Woeseiaceae; genus OFTM247. The sequence goes on along the minus strand of JAJFKW010000002.1, from coordinate 152,635 downwards.
AGGCTCGCGTGTATCGTTGATCGACCAGTCGTACGCCGCGAACGCGACTTCGTAATTGCTTGCGCGACTTAGCTCGGCACGCAGCTTTGCAGGCGCGACACTGGCGACGTAATCTACTAGGCCATTGCTCGACGGAAGACCGCGCCGGCGCATATCGTTAAGAAAGTCTTTTTCGAACCAGTCAAAAATCTCGTTGAGCGTGACGGTCTTGTCTTCGTGGCTAATTTGAACATTTTTCTCATCACTCACGAATTCCGCTGCGGCCGATGCGAGAAACGGGTCAAGCGCAGCACCTGTCGGAAGCTCGGGCCGCAGAACTGGACAACTGTAGCTACCGCAATTGAGGACGAAGTGAATTCGCGCATCCTGAAATTGGTCGCGAATTTTTTTGTTTTCTACATTATGGAGACTGTAGGTCTGTTCACCAAATATGAAACGCTGGGAATAGAAAAACCCTAAGCCCTTTACGATTTCCAGTGGAGCCTTGACGTCTCTCACGCTATCGAGCGGCCACCGATGGAGAATACTTTTGATGACGTAGGCGTTGTAGCTGTAAAGCCAGTAGGCCAGTTCGTCGTTTCTTGACTCGAAGCGTCCTGGCGCATTATCGGGGCTATAACGACTAACGGCGGCCAGGTAGGAATTGAGTGCTGCAATATCATCCGACGACTGATGCCATTCGTCGTAAGAAACGTTGCCCTCGACATCGACGTAAGTCTCCAACAGATCTTCAAATAAAGCATGCGAGAAACCCGTCTCAGGAAAATCCACGGGTTCGTCAGCCTCGATCACGACGACGTTCTTGCCTGTAATGATGGTGCAACCGCTACATACGAGTAGCAAACTTGTTATCAATAGGGCAACTCGCGATTTATTGATACACGTTCGATTCATTGCGAGCCATTCCCATGCGATTAGCTACATCTGTCATACCTAAGTGAGACCGCCCGTAGCGCCAGCTTATTACCGGTGCTGATACCACTTCTAAGCGGGATTGGAATATCTGATTATCTGTAGCAGCGCAATAATCTTGGGGTCAGACACCAGTTTCTGCAATTTAGACTCGGCTACTTTTTGCCGCTGTATTTTCGGCGTACGGCTCACTGCAGGCTGGTTTCAATTGTCGGGATAGATCAGAATTGTCTGAAAGCCCTTCGTACGACAATTCTAAATCGCTAGTTGGCGCGGATGCTGCTTTACACCGTATTGGAAAATCTTCTAGGGGTCACTGAGCCGAACTGATGCGACTGACGACGACGATCCACTGGCAAGTACGACCAACGAATTCGAATAGGTGGATTTTAAGCTCGACAAGTTCGAATAGTTTCCGCTGGCAAAAAGAACATTTCGACCGGCGAAATTTATCGTCGGCAGTGCGGTCTCCTGATACAAAACCGTGCCAGAATCAGAATCTGAATAAATAATGCTCAGTGCATTTGAAACTTCATTGAGTAAGACGATTGGTCGTGTTCCAATGTTGTCGACGAAATGCAAATCTTCCCAAATTCCTGCGGGACTGCGTACCAATAGTGCAATAGCGGCGAGATTGTTGTTGTTGAAACTCGTCTTAATCGCCGCGTATAACGTTCCATCACTCGCTACGACCATATTAATATGATCGTCCGCCATTCCCGGGGCTGCCGATTGTGAGGCAGGCACTTCGTCTATCGACCAAATTGACGGACCATCACTGGCCACATGTGTCCTGAAACCAAACAAGTCGGTATTTTGATTCGACCACATTACGCCGATAGTGTCGCTGTCAATTGACGTAACAGCCGCAATATCATCGCTATTAACGCCTGAGGCGAGAATGACCGGCGCAGCAGTCCAGTCGCTGTATGGCGAACTACTATATCTGACCTCAATCGATCCGTTACTTTCATAAGCGAGCCACATGCGTTCGACAGAATCGACTGCAATGGTTGCCGTTTCGGCGGCGGCGGGCAGCACAACGTTGGCCGATAATGGCCGCGCGCTCCAGAGCTGATAAGTACCGGGCGCTCCTGCGATATACTCCATCGAAACCAACTGTGAGGTATCGTTATCAAACACCAGAACATGCACGACATTCGGATCGGCCGGCGAGACCAGGACGTCCGACTGCGAAGTGGTCGACAAATCGTAAATTAACAAAACTCTCGTCCACACGTCGCTATCAAGGCGCCATAGATAAGTCGCGCTGTCATCCGGCATCACCATCCACCATTGATTATCGTGACTCCAAACTTTGCTCTGAGGCTTCTCACCCACGCCCGAGCTACTGCTAAATGGCTGTAGGTTTTCGGCATTCCACGTCGAAATCCCGTCGACTGGAATTTGCGGTTCGATATTCACCAGATTGGCTATCGTGGCCGCATCGATGGCGTGGTCGAATAGCACCAGCTCATCCATTGCACCCTGATACGGCCTGGCACCATCATCTTGAGCGCCGATGGAAAGCGGCAAATCGTTGTTGTTAATTACGAGGCCTTGCGCCGGCAACGTGCTCTCCAGCACACCATTGATGTAGAGGAATATCTGTGTTCCATCAAAAACTGCGGCCGCATGCATCCAGGTTGCGCTGTCGGTCGGATAACTGCTCACTGAATTCAGTCTATATGTGTTGCCCGAATCGGCCTGGTTAAAGCGAACGAAAACTACCCCGCTACTCGATAAACTCAACTCATAACCACTCACTTGGCTATTACGCGCTTTCTTTATGACGTACTGGGTGGTGCGGACATTCGGATGTAGCCATACCGCGATACTCATTGCATCCGCAACATCCAACGACGGCGAATCCGCGACCAGCACCTGATCGCTACCGCCTGCAAATTGTAGCGCCAAACCCTGTATCCCACTGGACCAGGTCACGCCGCCGTTCAAGATCCCATCGTTGCCATTGCCCGATTGATCCAACGCTTCCGTACCAAAGCCTTCTTCGAAGCTCCACAGACCACTGGCTACCGCTGCCGGCAAAGGCGGTGTGCCCATCTGAAATTCTTCCAGATTAGTAAATCCATCACCGTCAGCGTCTTCCGCTGCGTCAGCTGCATTAAATGGGTCAAAGCCAAACTGCAATTCCCAAGCGTCCGGCATACCGTCGTTGTCATCGTCAAGATCGGCATTGTTCCCAATACCGTCAGCGTCAGCGTCTAGCCATTCGGTCGGGTCAAGTGGAAACGCGTCAATTGCATCAGGAAACCCATCGCCGTCGGTGTCCAAGGGCAACGGCGGTGTGCCCATCTGAAACTCTTCCACATTGGATACGCCATCGCCGTCGGCATCTTCTGCCGCGTCGGACGGGTCGAATGGGTTAAAACCGAACTGTATTTCCCAATCGTCTGGCATGCCGTCATTGTCATCGTCAAGATCGGCATTGTCGCCAATTCCATCACCGTCTGCGTCCAGCCATTCCGTCGGGTCGAGTGGAAACGCGTCGCTGGCGTCAGGAACCCCGTCGCCGTCGGTATCGGTGGGCGGCGCAATCAATGCCAATATCTGAATCGTGGCCTCATCGATGGCGTGATCGAAAATCGACAACTCGTCCATTGCACCCTGATACGGTCTGGCACCATCATCTTGCGCACCGATGGAGAGTGGCAAATCGTTGTTGTTGATTACGAGACCTTGTGCCGGCAAGGTACTTTCCTGCACACCGTTTATATAGAGCGAAATCTGCGTACCATCAAAAACTGCAGCCACGTGCATCCAGGTCGTGCCATCTGTCGGGTAACGGCTTACCGAATTCAGTCTAAACGCATTGCCCGACGTGTCCTGATTGAAGCGAACAAAAATTACGCCGCTGCTCGATAAACTCACCTCATAGCCACTCACCTGGCTACCGACGGCCTTCTTTATCGCGTATTGGGTGGTGCGGACGTCCGGACGAAGCCATACTGCAATGCTCATCGCATCGGCGACATCCAACGACGGCGAGTCCGCAACCAGCACACGATCGCTGCCGCCGGAAAATTGCAGCGCCAACCCTTGTATACCTCCGGTCCAGGTCACGCCGCCGCTCAAGATCCCATTGTTACCGTTGCCCGACTGATCCAATATCGCTGTACCAAACCCCTCTTCGAAATCCCAGATTCCGCTGGCCACCGCCGCCGGCAGCGGCGAAGTGCCCATCTGAAACTCTTCTAGATTGGTAACGCCGTCACCATCAGCGTCTTCGGCGGCATCGGACGGGTCGAGTGGGTCAAAACCAAACTGCATTTCCCAATCGTCCGGCATACCGTCGTTATCATCGTCAAGATCTGAATTGTCACCAATACCATCACCGTCTGCATCCAGCCATTCCGTCGGGTCAAGTGGAAAAGCGTCAATAGCATCGGGAAAACCATCGCCGTCGGTGTCCACGGGCAACGGCGGTGTGCCCATCTGAAACTCTTCTAGGTTGGTTACGCCATCGCCGTCGGCGTCTTCGGCGGCATCGGATGGGTCGAATGGGTCAAAGCCAAACTGCATTTCCCAATCGTCCGGCATGCCATCATTATCATCGTCAAGGTCCGCATTGTCTCCAATACCATCACCGTCTGCATCCAGCCATTCCGTCGGGTCAAGTGGGAACGCGTCGCTGGCGTCAGGAACACCGTCGCCGTCGGTATCAGTAGGTGGTGCGATCAATGCCAATATCTGGATCGTGGCCTCATCGATGGCGTGATCGAAAAGCGATAGCTCGTCCATTGCACCCTGATACGGTCTGGCACCGTCATCTTGCGAGCCGATAGAAAGTGGCAAATCGTTGTTGTTGATGGCGAGACCTTGTGCCGGCAAGGTACTTTCCAGTACACCATTGATGTAGAGCAAAATCTGCGTACCATCAAAAATTGCGGCCACGTGCATCCAGGTCGAACCGTCCGTCGGGTAGCGGCTCACCGAGTTCAGTCTAAAAGTGTTGCTTGACGAGTCCTGATTAAAGCGTACAAAAAACACGCCGCTGCTGGATAAACTCAACTCATAGCCGTCCGCCTGATTGGCGCGCGCCTTCTTAATTACGTACTGGGTGGTACGGGTGTCCGGACGCAGCCACACCGCAATGCTCATTGCACTCGCGACATCCAGCGACGGCGAATCCGCGACCAGTACCTGGTCGCTGCCGCCTGCAAATTGCAGCGCCAAACCCTGTATTCCGCTGGTCCACGTAACACCGCCGTTTAAAAGCCCATTGTTACCATTGCCCGACTGATCCAATATTGTCGTGCCGAGTCCTTCTTCGAAATTCCAGGACGCACTGCTGATAGAGGATTGGGCGATAGACGGCGTGGACGCCACCAGGAAAACGACGGCAAGAATAAGCCGGTTTATGCGTGAGTAGGTCATTCGAATTATTAAAACCGTCAGTCGGAACGACGAATCTGGCCGCATTGACAATCGAATTCGCGGCCGAAAGGAAAATTAATAGGCAAACGCGGATCCCCGATATTCACAACCGACAACTATTGCCACCGATATAAAGAATCTGACAACGAAAAGTTTCGGAGCCCCTCACAATTTGCAACCCCATGCCCTTATGTTTTGCAAACACAACAAGATACTTCTGCAATTATCATGCCGATACTGTAAGCGATTGAATTTGCTCGCACATACTGAACGTGGCAAGCGAAGATGCAAAATTGCGTAAATAAATTCGACGATACAGTCAAAAGCCAACAGACGACTATGTGAAATATTCGCCAGATGAGTTTTACCGGACGGTGGCGATGCTTTCAGCTGGATGCGGTAGCGGCGATTACCTCAAACAAATTTGCTGATTTGAAAACACAGTTTTTGATAGTTACAACGGAAGAACGTCGTCTCGCAAACTCGAAGTTGGCTGCAGAATTCAACTATTTATATGCGGGCAATAGCCGCGCCGGAAATGACTTCGTTAGTCAGAATCGAATGGCGGCATGCGCGGAAACTGCAGTGGAATGAAAGCAGAACTTCCTTATTGGCTTGAGTCCTGGCCCAACGCCAACGTGTGGCGTAAATTATTCGGTATCTAATCCCCCATTCCTCGGACACCTTGTCTTATCAATCAACGTTTGCCATTTTCGTGTTCATTGACCTCAAATGAGTAGCACTTGCGACCTTCTTCGTGTTCCCAAAAGCTATTCTTCTCCTTGGGACGCGAAGGACGATCGAACCGAGCGCACAACCGATATTCATTGGGCGCATCTATAAAGTATTCGTATTGCGACGTTGTCTCTGGGTCAACAGGAATTCGAGACAGAATACGACCATCGAGCAACGGTGCTAACTCCGTCGGCAAAATACCCTTATTGTTCCAGTGTTCCACTAGCGACCTGGACAATTTCCGAAGATCCTGCACTCGGCTATCATCGAGTCTCTTCAACCTTTGCTCGAACGGAGAACCCGATATAGTCAGTCCGGCGACGATTGCCAACACCACTACGACCGAGCTCGCGATCGCTGCTGCTTTTCCTGTACTCATTTGGCAACCGACTCTTCGTCTGTTTTCAGTGACGTCAGATGAAACCAGAATACCGAACCGGCAATACCTCCAACGATTAGTGTCTTAAGAAAAAATCGGACGGTAATTTCGCCGGATAACAAATCGTTAAGCAGCCAGATAAAATCACCGACGATCACGCAAGCACCGATAAAAAGGGTCAGGTAGGTTAACCACTTTCGAATGGGAGAATAACGGCGGCTGGGATCTGTCTTAAGCTCTTTTGATATCCGATTGCTTACATATAAATACACCGGGAACGCGACGATCAGCGTAGCCGTTGCCCACCGGATATCCCGATCGATTCTCCGGTCCGAATCCGTAATTTCATCTGGAAACGCAAGATTTACAAATTGAAACAGTAAGTCGCCTAAATAAAAGGCGCTGAGGTACAACATGCTAAATAAGACAAGATAAAGGAAGGCGTCGCGCGCCGAAAATTGCGCCTTGCGAGTTGGTACGGGCACGATGAATTCTATGTCGGCAAAGGCCGAAAGGGCGTCGGATACCTGCTCGGAAGACCAACCTGCAGCTTGGAGAGCAGATTCTATCTCGCCGCGCGTTGCGCCTTGCGTCAGCGCGCCTTCGACAAAACTCGTGATTCTAGGATCTGCCAATTTCCCTCTCCATCAATTTCCTATGATATTGCCGCGTAGTTTGTTATCGCGTAAAAAGGGATCGGATCCAATTTCCATCCGAGGAATCTAGTTCCGGCTCTTTTTCTATTCCTCAGCCCCCAACAGCTCGTCAAGAATCGCAACCAACTCATCACGGTCATAACTGTAGATCTGTCCTTCGTTGAGTTCTAGCGTCCGTTTCATTGCCGCTTTGATGGTTGCGGCTGCCTGCTCTTCATTCGGCGTTACCATGTAACGGCGTTTTGGCGTCTCTGAAGTGAGCAAGTCAAGCACCGCTTCTGCAACCTCGTCGGGTTCCTTCATGCCCTCATTGCTGGCTGCGAACTCTTCAAGGCCTTTGCGCGTCTCATCATCCATTTCAAGACGGCCGGCTTCTGACGATTCGATCGCACGGGCGAGAACGGCATCGCGAATCTTCGATTTGTAGGCGCCCGGTTGAACAGCGCTGACATGAACACCAGTTTCGGCAATCTCGCCTGCCAGCGAATCGGTATAAGCCTCTACCGCAAATTTACTCATGCTATAGCTGCTCGAATCGCTTGCGATATAGCCGCTAATTGAACTGATTGTCGTCGTACGACCGCTGCTCGCCTCCAACATGGGCAGGAACGCTCGATTGATACGAAACGGCCCGAACACATTGACGTCGAACGTGAATTGAATTTCATCTTCGGCACCACTTGCCAGCGATGAAACAAGCGCTACGCCAGCGTTATTCACTACACCCCACAGGCCGCGATTGGCATCTTCGACAAATTTAACAGCAGCATCGATCTCGTCCTGCTTCGTGACGTCCAATCTTACCGAACTAACGTTCTCCATCCCGTCTAGACGCTTCAGATCGTCCGCCTTGCGAGCACCGGCGTAAACATAGAAACCATTAGCAGCCAGCACTTCAGTAATTTTCAATCCTATACCACTGCTGGCCCCGGTAACCAACACCGCCTTTTGCCTTTCACCCTCTTCCGCAACGGAAACGCTCATCAACCCAGTCATCACTACAAAAACTGCTGCCGCAGCCAAAATCGACTTCATTGGAAAACTCCGATCAATATTCATTGCAGCCAATTCAAACACATTTTCCTACGTGTCGACGCAGTATTTTGGTGATTGTATTGTCGCGCGTGGCAAAATTTTGTTGCATTTGGAAAATGAGTGGAACCAATATCAAAATTTTGGATGCCGACTCCAAACTAACGAACTAAAGGCGTCGGATTCAATGCGAATTCTGAAAAAAAGAGCCTGCCCGCTTTTCTGAGAACAGTCGTTAGTTCACTTTTCATTGCGTGTATGGAGATAGTCTCCGAGGAGCGACTCTCATTCTCCATTAACTTTTTCAGTGACTAGGCCAGTGAGTTCTTCAAACACCTCCTTATTCGGTAGCATGCTTTGCGGAATAGTCAGCTTACCGCCTTCATGAACTATGTTTAGAAATTTCTGGCTCTGTACAGACTGTATGTTCACATCGGTAATTTCAGCAAACCTAATTGCTACTAATTTCTTGCTCATGCCGCTCTTGGGTGCGGTAATTCTATCTTCAGTGAGAATAACTTCTCTCTTCAATGTTAGGCTTGAATATAGCGCCATGGTAGCGAGAACGACGAACACGCCGGATGCGGCAGCCAAGGACCAGTAAAAAATACTCGCACCTTCTTCAGAAAACTCGATTATTCGATTTAGGACAAGCCCTCGATCGTTGGTTCGCGCAATATGCGCCAAAACAAGCGCGCAACCAACAAAAAACAAGCCACTAAAAAGAAAAACGGTGATTCTTGGTTTGTATGTGAATCTTACTTCCGTCATCTACAGATCACCTCAGAATGAATTAATGGCCGATACTAGCGGATAAATTCGAGTGAAAAAAAGGTCTGACTGACCCTGCCATAGTGTAGCGGCCACGTTTGTTAGGTGACAGACGTAGTCGCAAGTTCATCAACCACAATGCGAGATTCATGTTTAATCCATGTACGAAATGCCAGAACGCGTGGATCATCTATTCGCTCCGGAGAGTAAACCAAAAAGTATGTGAAATTAACGGCCTCTTGCATGGAGCCAAAAGGTCGAACAAGATTTCCCCTGGCAAGGTCATTGGAGACGACTGCCGTTGAGGCGAGTAATACTCCCTGCCCTTCTATTGCCGCTTGAACGCCCATTGTTTCGGTCGTGAATCGCGGGCCTCGCTCGGCCGAGATGCCGGAGACACCTGCCGCCCGAAGCCAGTTGTCCCATACCGGTGCGGTTTCACTCAACGATTTCCATTCTAAGTGCAATAATGTGTGGTGCTGAAGATCCTGCGGCGTACGTATAGCATGCGGCCCACTGATCAATTCCGGACTACAGACAGGGAACAAGTAATTGGAGAGTAGCGCTTCGGCGCAGAGGCCGGGATACACTCCGGACCCATAGCGAATTGCAACGTCAACATTTTCGCGTTCAAAGTCGACCAGTCTATCTGTTGCATCAATCCGTACGTCGAATTTCGGGTGCGCTTGACGGAAAGTTTCAAGACGCGGCACCAGCCACTTCGAACCAAACGACGGCGAAACACTGACCGTCAAAATATTGGCTTCACTAAGCAGGTGCGTACTTCTTACCGCGTCCGATAACCTGTCGAGCCCGTCGCCAATGCCTGGCAGTAGTCGTTGGCCTGCGTCGGTTAAGAGTAGGCCTCGCGAAATACGCTGAAAGAGGGCCACTCCGAAGTAATCCTCCAGCTGCTTGATTTGCTGGCTCACCGCAGCGGGTGTGACGCTAAGTTCTACCGCAGCCTTGGTGAAGCTCAGGCATCTGCCTGCCGCTTCAAAGGCCCGAAGACTATTGAGCGCTGGTAGTCGTCGCGTCATATATACCTAAGAAAAACTATACTGTTTGTTAAGAATTAGTAGTTTGTAGCCCACTATTATATAGAACTATCATCTCCTAAGTTAAGGAAATCTTTATGGAGAAGAATCATGAGTACAGCGACAAAGCGATTTTCGCGGCACAACATTGCCAGCCTATTTGTAGGTCTAGCGTTTTGCGCCCCGCTGTCCGCAAGCGAGGTAGCTGAAACCGGCTCGATGACAATCTACGCGAGTGTCGCCGGGGCAAGCGAGATACTTTCCCGAGAATACGCCAAAGCTATCGACACAATGTTGCACTCCCGCGGTGGTGGAGAAACCAAGATATTGCGCTCCAACAATTTGTGCGTCGCGTACACCTTGATCGGGCAACTGAGTTCTGCCCGCGCTGCATGCGATAACGCCGTTTATGAAGCGGCGCTATCGAGAAACTACGGCGATTGGTTCAAGAGGTACATATCGTTTCGCGCCAAAAGCCGGTACAAGTCTAGAGCATTCGCCAACCGCAGCGTGTTGAGGATGATGTCTGGCGATACAACTGGCGCAGCAGAGGATCTGGGACGTGCTAACGCACTGAAGCGATAGTGCATGTATTCAGCCAGCGGCTGCGCCGCAGCGGATAGTGATGTAATACGGATATGGACGAATGAACCACCAGCAACTAGCCATGTACGCAATACAGGTGTATTAATGTTTGGAAAATGTATCCGCTCTATTTATCCTCTCCGTAGAATACAAACCCTACACCCATTCCGCTCAGTTAAGGTTTCGGGATAGTCGATCCGACTCCTTTCCGTTCAACGATTGACAAGGGAGAAACGTCGTATGGCAGTAGTCAAACATCAAGTTGGTGTTGTCGGCGACATCAGCGAAATATATCGTGCCATGCATGAACCTGAGGGGCTCGATGGATGGTGGCCTACAAAAACGCACGGAAGTGCCGAGATTGGGCAAGTGCTCGATCTGCACTTTTTGGATCTCGCGACCCTGTCGTTCAGAGTGGCCGCGTTGGAAGAGAATTCACTCGTTCGCCTGAATTGCATTTGCGGACCCGGTCCGTGGCAGGATTGCCAGTTAACTTTCTCCCTCAAACAGGATGCTGATCAGGTCTGGGTGGGTCTAATTCACGAAAATGATGCCGCATCGGATGATGATTTCTTGTACTTCAGCACAAAATGGACCTGTTACCTGCTAAGCCTTCGCGATCTGATCGAAAACGGAAAGGGGCGGCCTTATCCAGGTGATGTAAAAATCCACATGGGAGATTAGAAAGACTGGACGATCAGCTACATGTCTCTGCTAATGGCCGATTGCTACGCTACGCTCATCGGAGGAGGACAAACTCGTTCTGGAGAGAACTTTTTTATCGAGACCCTATTGCCCGGTACCGTAATTCGACCGTTACTGAAAAAGAACACACAGAGCATCGTCAGGCGACTCTCGCGGACTGACGCCAACTGCCCATTGACGGCGAGCTGGCAGACACCGTAGCGTTGATCGACAGCTATGCCGAATATCTGACTAATTCGAAGGAAGTGCCACAACCATTCATAAACGCAGAACCAGCTGCATTCAATGAAATCCGCCCGGCCCAGCCGTGGAAGCCACGCACCGGGCACGTTCTGGTATTACAACAACTGGGATTTCAATGCGCTCGGCACAATTTACACAACTCAAACGGGAAAAAAGATCGGCGATGCGTTTCACAGTCAAATAGCCAGACCTATTGGCATGGTGGACTTCGACCCCGCACAAGATATGAGATACCAATACGAAGAGTCCGTTTCGCGGCACCCAGCTTACAAATTCCGAATCTCAGCACGCGACCTCGCGCGATTCGGACTATTATTTTTGCACGACGGAATGTGGGGAGACGAGCGAATATTACCGCCAGGTTGGGTGACTACGAGCACCAGCGTACACTCGCTCGCAAGTCAGTCCGGAACAAAAAGTGGCTATGGGCTCATGTGGTGGGTCACTGCAGAAGGCGACCACGGTCTACCGGTCGGAAGTTATACGGCCAGCGGTTCAGGCGGTCAGAGGCTCACCGTAATACCGAGTATTGATACGATCATTGTGCATCTCATGAACACCAATCAACGCGGCGGACCGAGGATTGGAACCAGTACCTACAACAAACTCGTCAGCACGATAATCGCGGCAAGGCTGCCGCCACGCTGAGAGTAAGCCAATAGTGATTCATTAAGAAGATGCGTGACATCTTTTCCGAAACCCTCTCGACATTGTTGGCCGGTTGTAAGAGTCGGGTTCGTGATTTTGCGGAGAAAAAAGCTGGTTGGTTGTATCAAAGCTCGGTATGTTTATGGCGTAGAGTAAGTTTGCGCTGCCGACGAATTTCATACAACGCTTGCATGAAGGGTGGGACATAAAAACCACCCAGCAACCATAACTCGTGGGCGGGCATTCGCCAACATCGGACCCAGAACATATCAATCACTTCGATCAAAAGGGAATAAGCTGTTAGTGCAAATGCACTCCATGCAAGTCCCCACCATACGACGCTAATCGACTTGCCTTTGCGCGGCCCGTCCGTCACTACCCATGCGAAGACCCGCCAGGCGGAGAGCAACGACAAACCGATGACGAGCACCGCGATCAAACTAGCCTGAAATCCATCGTTCCCAACGAGAAATTCCCACCAGGGATAAACAACAAACGACGCTACGGCAGCATAAGTAGGGAGGAACAGTATCAGGCCTTCCAATACCAGGATTTCCTTGCTAATGGACGGCATATAGGAACCTTCGCCGATCACGGTGAAAAAGAGCAACAAACTACGGATCCGCGCTCGGATCGCCGGACGGCTCGCAGGCCGGGAGTCCTCCCCCTGCAGTCGCGAGTGCCTGTGCGGGCAAATTAGCGATTATTGGCAGCGACAATTTGCAGGAAGGCAAAATCGCGTATCGCCCGTTGTTGGCATCGCGCTTGGGTTTCTGGTAACGCATCAGATACCACAGAGTGTCACCGCAATAATCGGATTTGAATCGAGCGGCATGATACTCCGGCCAACTCAGTGCCCGGTCACCGTCACAATCGGCAGGTTCGAAATCTCTGCCGGAACACCGGTCCCAGGAATGTTCGTGCGGACCGTAGTAAGCCATCCATTCCTGCAGATCAACTGATCGGTCATTATTCGCATCCATAGATCGAAAATGGTCTGACGGTCCGCAGGCCGCGGCAACTAACGCCAACAACAACGAAACTGCAAGTTGTGGAAATGGTATGACGCTACGTCCTGTGCGGTACATCTAGTTGTCATCCATCTTATTAGGAAAACGAGGTTTCGGCTCCTTACCTCTTGGCACGATGCAAGCCCCCATATCGGGAAAATCGTCGCTGGCTGGCAAGAACCAGCAGTCGCGTGTCCCGTCGTAGGTAAATCGGTAGCCCGCAATCCTTAGAATTTTCTCCTGTAAGGTCCATGTCGTACCGTGAAATTGTGGGTTTTGGGGAAAATCGACAGTTCCATTCTCATTGAATCGTATTGACTTGCCGCCAGGTATATCGATCGCCCAGAAATCGTTAAACAGTGCGAACTCGCGGCTGACCAATGCGGATTCGCTAAGCTCATGCCACGACTTAATGCTGCCTTGCTTCCTTAATCGATCTAGCGCAGTCATCGCGCCCTTCGCTTTGGATTCGGTACGCGTGAGGTCGCAATAAGTCGTCGTTAGGTGTTGATGCTTTTGGTCCCAATGGGCGAAGACTAAATAGTTTTTTCGTATCTTGAAGTCATAACCACACGCAATCTCGCCGGCATTGGTTCGCACCTGCACTGTGTCAGAGGTGACGCCCTTCCAGTGATCACTTACTGAAAATACAACCACACGCTGTGCCGGAGCGTGAAGTGGGTCGCTGCGAAGCTCAGTGGTCTTACCTAGAAAGATGACATCCGCCTGTACAAAGGCCGTCGCCACGGCAGTGTCTATGTCGTCCGAATATGGCGCACAACTACAGGCTTCCGCACGATATGGTTGATACAGAAGCATGAGGCCCAATAGCGGTCCCAAGTAACGGTGGTTCATTGCTGCGTACCGCACTTCGTTCATTCCTCGCCAGTGCTCAGCTACAAAAGTTAGTGCGGTGAAATGACGGAAAAGTTCAAGTTGTGTAGCAACGAAGCACCCCTTGAAATCAAGGGCCAGACTCCTAATTACCTATTTGCATAACGGCCCGCTCTGAAAATATTGACGGAAAGACCGCTATCGAGGGAAAGGTGGGCAACGAATAGATGTCGCTATAAACTCGGGTCAGATCGCTGATTGCCCACAGGTTCGATCTACCCACGGGCGGTCAATGATGCAGCGATACATGCTGGAAAGCGTCGGAAAACGTCATCTTCGATCGTCGTCACGCCGACCCTCGGAAAACGCAGTGACCCCTGTTGGCATGACTTCCCACGATGCTTTGGAGTCGACGAAGATGTGGTGGATATCATCCAGCTCCGGTTTCTCGTTCAAGCAACCCAGTGAAACTCCATGAACCGTATCATCAAAGGTGCCGCAAAGCGTCGAGCCACAGGTTCCACAGAAAAGCAGCCCAAACCCGTGTTTTCCAACGTACGAAGTTAGTAGATCTTCACCAGCTAACCACCGAAAGTCACCCGGTTGAACTCGCGCGTAGTTTGAAGACTGTGAACTGAATGCCTTTCGACATCGAGAACAATGGCACGACATCGGATCGATGAGATTGCCTTCTATCTCATACTTGATCGCACCACAAAAACACTCGCCTGTTAATGACATTCACATCCCTCATAGTTTGTTCAACCTACCACGCGCCCATTTCAAAACTTCTACTACTGGGATAGAGATCTAACAACGTGATGGTACCTAATCGAATTCCGGCCAACCCGGGTCCGATCAATTATTCTTTGAAAAACCTAACGACTGTCGAACTTTGTTTTGGTTTTTCTCAACGCTCAAGCACTTGTTGGTTAATTCATCAACGTTGCACAGTCTGCGAAGTAGTAAAGCGCCGCCGGTACTCGCTCGGCGCAACACCGAGATTGCGATCGAATGCGACGCGCATGCCGTCCGCCGTCCCGTAACCGCACTCACTGGCTACTTGATTGATCGGCAATTTCGATTGCTCTAGCCGACCTCGCGCGGACTCAAGTCGAGACTGCTCGACAAACTTGCCCGGCGTCAAGCCAACTTCCTGTGCAAATACGCGAGTGAAGTTTCGTGGGCTCATCTTTGCCATCGCTGCGAGAACATCAATGCTCAGATCGTGGTCTGGATGTTCCGCCACGTAGGTCATTACAGTACGAATTTTCTGGTTGTCCGATATGCTGCCATTTAGCTGTGTGCTGAACTGTGCTTGATTCGCCGGCCGACGCAGGAACATCACCATGCTTTGTGCAACACGCAACGCGAGTTCCGAACCGTAGTCCTCCTCGACAAGGGAGAGCATCAAATCGAGAATCGCAGTAACACCCGCGGATGAATAGAATTTGCCGTCTTTGACGAAGATCGGATTGGCATCAAGCTGGACATCCGGGTAGCGACGCTGAAAATTATCGCATGCCGACCAGTGTGTGGTTGCGCGGCGACCGTCCAGCAAACCTGCTTCGGCCAGCACATAGGTGCCAACACATGCAGTGACGAGTCGACGGGTTCCAGGCGCAATGCCCTTTACCCACTCGATAAAGCGGCGATCCTTCAGATATTTTTCATCGTAGTCAACCGCCTGAAAAACAATCGTATCGATCTCACCTCGAACGTCGTAGCACGGCTTGTCAACGATCATACGAAATCCGTTAACTTGATAAACGGTACCGGGTTTATTCGTAACGACCTCCAAGTCATAGCCGAGATCCGGCCTTCCCGAGTTTTCGAGTTGCCAGTTCGCGTCATGTAGCACGGTCATCGGCCCGATAAGATCGAACGGATCGCCATCTGGCATGGTCACAAATACTACTCGCCGCCGATCTCTCGATTTCGGGATCGATGAGAGCATCCCAATCTTCGGAAACGAGAATTCAAGCATTGTCTCCTCCTATCAGTCGCTGAAATTTACCCACGTTGGCAGGATAATTCGGAATATTGTCATTGTGCCAAACCGACTCGCGCACGACAATGCGACAAACACAAAAGACGCCTGCGGAGAAACAACGCGCGCGACAGAAAGGACGCTTAGCATGGATACTCAGACCGTTACTACCGCAGATGACCTGATCGCTCAGATTCGGGAGATTGAGCCGACCATTAGATCAGAGTCACCCACAACCGAAAAAGAACGACGACTATCGAAACCGGTGGCGGACACGTTACGCGGACTCGGCTGTTATCGTATGCTCCGGCCACGAGAACGCGGCGGGCTGGATTTTGACCCTGTCTCGGCATTTCGTGTCATTGAGGAACTCGCGAGAATCGACAGCGCCGCCGGCTGGAACGTGGCCATCGCCAACGCAAGTGAACCGTTTGGCGCATGGTTTTCCGACGACGCAACTGCCGAGGTATTCGGCTCCGCGGAAACAACGATGTCCGGTGCATTTAACCCACCGAGGAAAGCGCTGCCGGTAGATGGCGGCTATCATTTGACTGGTCAGACAACGTTCAACAGCAACTGCCATGCCGCGAATTGGGTGCTGGGACTCGCGAACATTTGCGATGGCGACGAGTTGCGACTTGGTGAGGGCGGAATTCCAGAAACTTTGATAACACTTTTCCCGATTAATGAAGCGGAAATTATCGACAATTGGGACACTTTGGGTATGCGAGGCACAGGTAGCCACGATGTCAAAGTCGAAAAACTCTTTGTACCCGAAAATCGCGCGGTACCGTTCATACCGATGGAAACGCCAAGTTCGGCTTACAGCGGACCACTTCACAGATTGACCGTTTGGCCGCCGGTCGCTGTCAATGCAGTTTCAGCGCTCGGAATTGCACAAGCCGCTATCGACGCGTACATCGATCTCGCGAACGTTAAGACGCCTGCCTACACAGCAAAAACATTACGAGACCGGTCGGTGGTTCAGTTGCGGGTCGCCCATGCCGAAGCAAAACTTGGCGCCGCGAGAGCATTTCTGCATAAGACATTCAATACCGTCTGGCAAATTGCAGTCGGAGGGAGTTTCCTGAGCATGCAACAGAAAGCAGATTGTCAACAGGCCGCTAGCAATGTTGTTATGGCCTCTGCCGAAGCCGTTGATTTGATCCACTCCATTGCAGGTGCTTCTGCTATTCGCAATGACCAATCATTTCAACGACACTTTCGCGACATCCACGTTATCACACAGCATGCGTTCGTCTGCGAAAGCCGTCTCGAAGCAGTTGGCCAAATTAGACTGGGACTGGACCCCGACTGGGGGTTTTTTCATATCTGAGTCAAGTCTGGACATCATAATGATTGATGGCGAATGCTTTTGCGCAAACGTCTGAGACACAATCGATGATGGCGAGTACAAAGTTGCGAATTGGCATTGCACGATGTGTCGCCGCGGTCGCACCGCACCATTCGTTACTTGGCTTATCGTCCCTTTGGACCGTTTTAGGTATTCAAAAAGCCAATCAAAACGACTGGCTTGTTCAGCGCACGCGCACCGTAATTTTTGCGGCGAATGTGGATCGTCCTTGACCTACGTAAGCTCCCACTAGCGAGATATTGTCGACATCCCAATCGGCAGTCTTGACGTGCCCGATAACTTCACACCGACATCTAACATCTATAGAGACGCCAAACATCATTGCGTAAATATTGATTGAACTGACGATATTGGAAGCATGCTATTGGTTTACTGTATAACTGATAGAACGATGAACGTGCAGCGTCCGTGTGCCCGAAATACGCCGGGATTAGCACGGCACCGCCGGATCAAGGTGTGTCTCACGCCCTATCCCGCCGCAAAGTGGTTCAACGTCTAATTATTGCTACGCATTCACAAGGTGCCGGCTGGCCAACGGCCGGTAATTTCGCTTGCGCGCTGCCGCGACAAGCAGGAGCGCCGGCAAAAGCAACCAAAACGACGGCGGCTCGGCAACCGAAATAGGTGGGTCTGTCGGGCCCGGTTCGCTCATGTTAAAGAAATTAAAAGTGGGCATCGCATCAATTCCAACTGGCTGAAAGGCAACATCAAAAAGCGCGCCATCCTCCAGGAAACCGGTAAATCTAGAGCCATCAAATGCTAATCCCGAGCCGAAGATGTTGATAATTGTGTCGGTGGTTCCGCCAATGGCATCGAAAAAATTTCCGCCACGAATATTAAAAATGCTCCCGTCATTAAGTGGACTCGACCCCAGACCAATTACCCTGCCTAGAAAGTCTCCGCCGAAAATATTGATTTCCGACTCATTGCTAGCAGTAATATCGGCAAAAAACGATCCGCCAAAGATATCAATCGATGCCTGCGAAGCGCTTATTGATCGACCTGGCCCTGTAAATGGGCTGGGGACGAAATCGCCAGACGAAAACTCGCCGCTACGAATCGTCGCCGATCCACCGACGATGACGCGCAGCGCATCACCGCCCCTGCGTGCGCTACCGCCTGTAAGATTTGCACCGTCGATAACAACATGACCAGACGATTCGACCAGGACTGCCGCCCCTCCCGGGCCGCTACTATTTGTCTGGCCACCGATGATCTCGCCACCGGTTAGCGTAGCAAACCCTCCCGAAATTACGCGGACACCGTTTCCGCCATTGAATGACTGCACGTTGGCAGTTCCGCCTTGAATTTCGCCGCCTGTTACCTCCAATTGCCCGCCGGGATTGACGCGTACGCCGTCGCCGCCTGCCGCATTGCCTAAGCCGCCTTCTACGTGGCCACCCGAAACACGCCCGGTCGATCCATCGGCGACCACGATACCGTGCGCGCCGACAAAGAACGGATTACTGCCACCCGTCACAGATCCGCCCGTAATAACAACGTTTGAATTGGACGCGGAGATACCGCTAGATAGCGAAACCGGAGGCTGCACACCCTGATCGATATCGGCACCATCCGTTACTGTGATCGATGCGCCATTTCGCAGGCCATAAGTGTCCTCCGTCGTAATATCCACGATGGCCGCTGTACCGTTGAGGTCTATAGGATCGGCAAGTGCGCTACTAAATGCTAGGACGGCAAGCACCGTAGTAGTGATGGTTTTTCGGTTGTAGGCTAATCTCAAAATAAATTCCTCGTCTCGGTGGCGAAATGTTAATCCGAGAGTGCAACTTAGCTTGACCAGCCCCACCCTGCCTGATGAGAATCTTATGATTACTTGATGACGATCCGCGCGGGCAAAGGCGGCCGAGATCGTGTGTCTGTTATGTCAAATCTCACTGAGCATCATCGGCGGATTGAATGGGTTATCGGTGTTAGTACAAGCCGCTTTTGTTGTTCAAGTTCTGATGTGTCGGCGAACTCGCCGTACGTAGAGAGAGAGCAAAACAGGTACTACGGAAAATGGCGATTGGACCGCTCAAAGGAGCTCGTCTATTGCCACTTCATCCTGGAGTAGTGCCGTGCGTAACTTAATGGAGCGGAGTATTCTAAGAAACTAGGGTCGACCGCTATTTTGCTGCGGTTCCAGCCCTTTTCTGTGTACCTTGGGTGCTCTAACAATGCGATCTGATAGCCTGTTTGATACTTCATTCAAACATGTTGATCTATCAAGACTGGATTGCCGTCCGGGTCGACCATTGTGATGCTTGCCGGCCCACTAGTGCTCTCGTCCGCCTCACTGACAAGTGAAACTCCCTGACCCTTGAGTTGTCGCTGTATGTCGCGAACATCGGTGAAGGTTTCGAGCTGTTCAGCATTAGCATTCCAGCCCGGATTAAACGTGAGAATATTTTTCTCGAACATACCCTGAAAGAGTCCAAGGACGCAGTCGCCATTTTTCAATATGACGAACCCGTGCTCCTCATCGCCGTGAAACGGCACGAAACCGAGTGCTCCGTAGAATTTTTTTGATTCTTGCAGATCTTTGACGTTAAGACTTAGAGAAAAATTCCCCAATTGCATAACTATGCTCCTTGATATTTTTTTTCTGGCCTGCGAATCGCGCACTGATTGAGATGTGGCAGACAATACAGCAGATTCGAAATCTATCATGCCTGGCGCAATCGGTACTCATGCGAAAGCGGTGATTTCGCCGGGTGGGCTCTGTGCCACTATCGGCAGCATTGGGTTTCATGGCCGATCTGGCATCGACCTTCGGAGCCTAAGTGAAAATATGGGATCGGATCCAATGGTAGCCAAAATCAAAAAATAGGACGAATTGGGTCGCGGTGAAGAAGGGTCGGACCGATTATTTAGTTTTCTCCAAAGTGCGGTTCAACGCCCAGTTTTGCCGAATTCAGAAAAGCCCGCGTCCACTCACGGCCACTAGCCACCCCTTGCGCAATTTTGAACACAAGATCTTGACATCTAGGTACCGTGGTACCATAGTACCACGATGACAAAAACAATCGAACGCGTACAGACAGGTGTCCGTATAGAAAAACGGATTCTCAAAGTTCTAAAAGGATTGGCTGAGCAACTGGACATGTCACTGGGTGACCTGCTGGAAGGCATGGCACTCCATTGCTTTGAAGGCAAGCTGCCGCCGTTTTCTGCAGACACACTAAGGAAAATCGGACAGCTCAAACAAGTGTATGACTTGGATCTTAGCGCTGCCGACAGCCACAAACTTAACGAGCAAGGAGATAAATTGTGACAGAAGAATATTCAGAACTCCTCACACAATTCGAGGCTTTCGAGGTTGATCCCTCCAAATTCGGACACCGACAACACGTTCAAGTGGCCTACGAAATGCTTCACAAATACGGATATCTGGAAGCCAGTGCCAAGTACGCGAATGCGATTAACACAATTGCAACCCACGCGGGCGCGCCTGAGAAATTCAATGTCACGATCACGTTCGCATTTCTAAGCCTGATTGCCGAACGAATACACGTGACAGCAAGTTGGTCCAGCTTTGAAGAGTTCTTAGAGCAGAACGAAGACCTACTGTCGAAGAGCGCGTTAAGTAAGTGGTATTCCAGTGACCAGTTGCAATCGGATTTCGCACGTACACACTTTCTATTACCCAATAAGGCGGCATAGCAATGAAAACGACCGGCATAATTGGGGTCGGACCGCGCTTTCCTGAAAACTCCAGTCTGACGGCTGATTCTCACGCAGATTCATCACTGCAATTCTAAAATACCGGCTCAAGCACTAACGCTTGGGCAGTCGCCCCCAATACGGTCGTGTAGCTAGTCGTACCGCGAAACGCAAAATACGCGCGCGATGAATGATTCGTAATTGCGTTTCCCTCAAGGTAACTTTTTCCTTCCGATCTTGGCAAAAACAGAGTCGGTGCTGATGGGGCGCTGTAAACGACGACATCCGGCAAGATCTGGCTAATTACGTATTCCCTGTCCGACCCTTTCAACGGAAAGACTAGGTCGCCTGCACCATCCAAGGTCGCTGATCCGGAACGGACCGCAGACAGGTAATCTGAGAGTCCTTTCCAATAAACGCCTTCATAGCCATCCGAGATTGCACGTGACTCAACGCCGCTACGAATCTTTGATTGCTCGTCCCGCCTCAGCTTGGCGTCGGCTACCAATTTTTCTTGCTTATGCGCTAAGTATTCGGCGGTCGCTCTATATTCTTCACTTGCAGCACAGGCGTTTGTCTCTTCGCTGTAAAGGTTTTTTAACGGCTCGTGCTCTGCGTACGCCCTCCTGACACCAACTCGACCCTTTTCGAGATCATGACTGCTTGCCCAGAGTATGCCTTTATCTTCTGAGGCCTGAACATTGACGCGAAATTTTTGGCAACTGCGTAACCAATTTCTAACATGTGTAATCGTATGTGTCGGTATTCCAACCAGTGAATGCCGCTCGTCAGAAATTCGTTTTCTCCAATGCTTTAGTCTTTGTTGTTCTTTGCAATGGATTAGGTAACTATCGTTCGCTGGATCAGGAATGTTCGGGTTCCGCTCACAGGGCGGCGCTTTGAATTGCCGCGGCGCGGTTCGAGTTTGCTGCACTGTAATCGTCTGTGGTACTGAATTGCAGTCTTTGGCGAACGCTTCTTTCGACGACTGTGCGACGTGGGGGTTATCTTTGACTATCTCCAGCATTCGGCAGGAAGCCGGGTCGGACATGGCAAGGCCCGGCAAGAGCAACAAAATTGGAAGCGCTAGAATTTTCATTGCAATTCTCTATCAGAGAATACGATAGCCGTACTGTAGTGTGTAAGACATCTGGAATGCTGGACACACATCCCGTTTTTCGAAACTTAGAAAGAAAGGTGAACAAGGATCAAGCCCCCAATTCGAAAGACATACGATTAATCGTCGTATGGCAGGTCACTGGGGTTACAGTCTACAAAGTCGGGTTCGGGAGTCACGGTAAATCGTACTGCCGGTATTCTGTCAATATCTTCCCGAAGCGCACGGCACACACGGTGCATACCGTCCATTACCCGCCCATTTTCGTCAAGTATGATCGGATAGTCTAGATCAACCTCGTCAATCATCTGCATGTGTTGCAGCAATGAGCGGCAGGTCGGTGAATCACCCTCGTGCTTGTACCAGTGTGTCTCATCTAACTCGGCAATATCGGTAAGCTGAACCTGCTCAACTGGAAGGTCGCGGCTCAACCGGACAAGCCGGCGAACATCCCATGCCGATAAGCCCTGAGCGGATTGTCTAAAGTAGTACTGCGCGCGAATCATTCGATAAGCCTTGCCAACATCTGAAAGAAGTAAGTTAACACCTTGAAAAAATAAAAAGGGGTCGGACTGAAATACCCGTATCGTACAAAACCTGATTCAACATCTTTTTTCTTGTCGAAAGCGATCGTCCGATATTCGGGAAAGCAATGAAATTGGCAGTCGGCTAACGGCTGCGAATTCAACCGAAACATTGTCTTTATGCCGAACATATTTAGACTACATCACGGAATTTTGCCGCGTACTGCCATAATCTGATGCACACATAGCGGAAGATCCCTGGGCGCTTAGCCCAATTATCGTACCGTCAGTCCCAATAGGACTTGGACGATCGAGTTGATAGACGAGGCACCTCAAACATGAAGACGCTTATCTCCAAACTTGTCTGGCCTGCATATCTCGCTGGCGTTGCTTTCTTGTCGTATGCGGGCATCAATTCGTTTCTCAACGCGTCCTCGATTCTTAAAGACCACACGGTCGTTGAAGCTCCGATCAAACTCGTTAACACCACATCCCGCACTAAACGGGGTCACACATCGACAACATACAATTTCAGTTATACGTATACCGTCGATGATAGAGATTACGTGTCGAAGTACTCTGCTGTTAACGAGAAAGGTGAGCGATTTCTGGTCTCGCCGCTTATTTCTATCGCGTACTCAAACGCTGACCCTGCAATGGTAGGCGTACTGCATGTGCTCAAGCGTCAATCGAGTCTGGGTAGAATGGTCAAGGGCATCCTCATCGCTGCGCTCATATTAGGGTTGTTCGCTCTATTCATAGCCGGTTGGGCGTCGCCAGATGATGATGAAGTGGACGATGACCCTGAAGGCGTTAATTCCCGCGACCAATCACAGACTGCCTGACTGTGACATTATCTGCCGCGGTTTCTTGCGCCATTTATGGTGCCTAGCGGTAGCGACGTAACGGACCTCGTTCGAACATCGGCTTCTGTCTGTAGTTGCAGCCGGCCGCAAGTTATCTGAGGATCCCAGCACATCAGCGCTTTTCGAGCGCAAAAAGGCGATAAGGGATCACTGCCAATTTAGGTCACGGCATATTGGAATGGGCTGTTTGGCCATCCAAAATTGGCAGACCTACGCCTAATTTCTTGCAACATCGCGAATAATGGCCTCGCGTGGGCAAATCTCCGCGGCTTCTCCGCTTAACCCTATAGACAAGCGGATAATTCACGGAGTAACCATCATGCCCATGCGAATTTCGCGACTACTACCCAACAAACTCTACACCGCCCTATTGCTATTTGGACTGCTCACAGCCTGTGGCGGCGGCGGCGGCGGACCCGCCGCACCGGCCAACAACCCGCCGACCGCGGATGCCGGCACCGATCAGTCCGTTAACGAAAACATCGACGTGCAACTGGCGGGACAAGGTTCCGATTCGGACGGCGGTACGCTCACCTATGTCTGGTCGCAGGTCAGCGGACCAACTGTCAGCTTCAGTTCGCCAACCGACCCGAATGCGACCGTCACGGCGCCGCTAGTTCCAGTCGGTATGGAAGAAGACGCCGTGTTACGGCTGACCGTCAGTGATGGGCAGGGTGGGAGCGCGTCGGATGACATCACAGTTACCGTGGCGTCCGCTGACTACGTATTATTCTTGGCGGACAAGGACACCGACAACGTACAAGAACTCTACAAATACGACACGCAGTCCACTACGGTCACAAAACTTTCCGGGGCGTTACCCAGTGGGGCTGACGTGACCGGCGATTTCGCAATTTCTCCGGATGGGAATTACGTTGTGTACCGAGCGAATGCGGACAACGTTATCAACCGGGAGCTCTATGTTGCCGCGATCGATGGCAGCGGCATATCTAAAATTAACGCTGCTATGGCGAATATAACAGGCGATGTGTTCACGTTTCGCTGGTCGCCCGACAGCTCGGCAATCGTTTATTTGGCCGATGCCGACATAGACGGGGTAACGGAGGTATATCTGGCCGATCGTGACGGCACTAATCACCGCAAGATCAACGGCAACACGGCGAACGGCAGCGTACGTCTGGATCTGATCGAATGGTCGCCGGATGGCCGCTACATAGCGCAACGGGTAATCGATTCGGCGTCGGGCCGCGCAGTCGGTATCAACACACATGACACAACGACCGGCAGCGCCAACAGCGTCAGCGTAACGCGGGTACCGTCTCCGGGCTCGATAAACGACTACATCTGGTCTCCGGACTCCTCGCTCATTGCCTACCTCGCCGATCAGGACACTGCCGGCATACGAGAAGTTTACGTAGGGATGCCAGACGGTAGCGGCAACAATAAAATCAGTGGTCCGCTGGTTGATAACGGCAGTGTGATGGAAATGAGCTGGGCACCGGATGGTTCACGACTGGCGTATCGCGCGGATCAGGACCTTGACGGCATTTTTGAGCTTTATTCCGTGTTACCGGACGGTAGCGACAACTCAAGGATTAACGGACCGCTGGTCACGGACGGCAATGTATTCAGTTTTACATGGTCACCGGATTCCTCACGAATTGCTTATGTAGCCGATCAGGACACCGATTTCTTTACAGAGGTATATGCGTCCGACGGCGATGGCGGCAACAACACCAAAATAAACGGCCCGCTGGTCACCGGCGGCAGCGCCGGATCTTTCTTGTGGTCTCCAGATAGCACACAGATCGCCTATTCCGCTATTCAGGAAACTGCCGGAATTTCCGAGATCTTCGTGTCGGCGGCAGATGGCACAGGTAACGTGAAAGTTAACGGGCCGTTGATCACTGGTGGCGCCGCGTTCTTTTCCAGCTTCCTGCCATTCAATATGTGGTCACCGGACAGTTCTCGATTCGCCTACCCAGCCGATCAGTTCACAGACGATGTTATAGAGGTGTTTGTTGCGCAGGCCGATGGCAGCAGCAGTGTCCAGGTAAACCGTACTGCCGTCGCCGGTGGAGGACTGAATACGTTTTCTCAGTGGTCGGCGGATAGTTCTGCCGTCATCTACGTGTCACGACAGGATACCGTCGGCGTCTCCGAGCTCTATATGGCCTCAGCGGATGGCCTGAGCAACATCAATATCTCGGGCCCGTTGACTGCCGGCGGGGATGTTAACAACATATTCCTGTGGTCGCAGTAGTGCACTGAAGCTACAAGAACGAAATTGAACGTACGAAAAAAGGGTCGGACCGAAATATTAGCGTCCAACAAATTGTGGTTCGACCCGAATAAAGGAAGCAGTAAATATCAATCGGAATTCCGGAGTCGAACAACTGCCACGTTTAGCCGATTAAGTGCAGTCTGACTCCAATTTCTCATACAGAACACTCAATGTACTCTGCGCTCTGTTTCGACGGCAGCCGGTGCGTCGACTTTTTCCACAGTCACTTCTTCCGCGGGCGGTTCCGCCGTTATGCCGTCGGGCACCGGAGAGTCCGCTAGCAACTCTGCCGTCTGCGGTACCTCGATTTCTGGATCCACTATTGGTGGCTCGTTTTCCTCGGCAGCGGCGTAGTCTCTAATCACGTCCGGCGGCACCTCTAGATCGCCGGCCGGGTTGGTTGTAATCGCGGCAGCATTGCCAGCGGAAAAGCCGAGCAACGCCTCAGATTGAGCGGGATCACACAAAGTATCGGCGCCTTGCGCCATATGTTTGTACAGCGACTGGTACTGTTGCCCGAGCGCCTGGAATTGTTGCGCCGTCTCGCCGAAATGTTCGGCGACTTGCCGTCGATAGTCATCCAGCTCAATTTGTATATTGTTTGCTTTAGCCGAATCGCGCTTGCGTTGACCGAATGCAAGCCAGTAACCCGCGCCGAGGCCAAGGCCAAATAGCAATATGCCGATACCGACGATTATTATCGGACTCATTGATGTACTCCCATGTTTTGAAAAATGCCCAAGCGGGGGCACTGCTAATGGTACGCGATTTTCACCATTTGATTCACACTCTTCAGCGTTACGGCGAGATTCCTACTTCTAACGGATAACCGACAGGTCATTCGCCGAACTTAGGGGTTCTTATTGACGGCTTGTTCACGTTGACAGAGCAATAGCCACTTTGAGCGCCGGAGCGACATCTTCTGAAATGTACTTCTAAGTTACTGTAGTGAGCAAACGGCATCGATGGTGCAGCGTTCAATCGCGGCGCGCAGCTCCGCATTGTAATCTAAACTATCGCTCTTGTAGTACTCCTGTTTCGCCAACGATGTTCTTACTAGCTTCAACACTTGTCGTGCACTTTCGCCACCCCTTTCCGAGTTCGCGAATAGTCGGTCGAAACTTGCGACCGCGTTCTCGGCGTCGCCGGTACGATGATAAATGATAGCTTGCCGAAAGTTCGCGCCGAATTCGATGTCAGGCGATGCGCTATTGTCATCGAGAACCGCTTGGCAGTCTGCAAGAGCGCTCTCGAAATCTCCGTTTGCCTCATACAAACGAGCGCGGGCAAAATAGAATGCCGCAGAGGGAGCGAGGTCGATTGCCGCCGTCACATCAGCTATTCCGATTTGTAAATTGCCAAGTTTAGCCGCCGCTTCCGCTCGTCGACCGTGGAGCATCGCACGTTGCGCTGGTTGCATCTCTGGTTGCAGAGATAGCACTGTACCCAGGTCATCATGCGCACCGGCGTAGTTTCCCTGACGTTGGAAAACTTCCGCTCGCATATTGAGCGCGACTGGATTAGCCGAATGAGATATTGCGTCATTAAGCGCTGCCAATGAAGCGTCTACATCGCCCTGTCGAAAGTTGACCTTCGCAATCTCTAGGCGAATATGCTGTGGCACAGGGCGCCCTGGCAAATCTGACTCGAGGCGTTTTGCTTCGAGAAAATCTTGCAGCGCTTCCGTATCCTTTCCCAACTGCGCCAGCGCCATACCGCGCTGCAAATACGCCTGGCTCCAGGATTGCCGCAGGCGATTCGGGCTGCTGTGACCTGGCTTCTTTCCGGATAATGCACGCGAGCACTTTGCCACAAACTCCTCCAGCGCGCGGTCCTGAGCGACCGACAGGTCGCAAATAGCGTTAGGCCCATTCGTGTCCTGTCGCGCACGCTCCACAAGGCTGACGAAATCTCTGTTCTCGTGGATATGCGCGTAGTGATTGTAATTTTCCAAGTCGGCAAACCGGCTGTTGCCCGCATCCAGCGCACGTTGCAACCAAAACACAATTATCTCCGGCTCCTCACGCGATGCAGCCAGGATTTTTGCAACCAATTCTGCGGCGTGTCCGGAGACCTCGTGATTCGCAAATCGATAATAGGTAAGCGCCGCTTTCTTTAGGCCGTCGAATGCCTGCTTCGTTGAAACGACTTCCGCAAATGCCACAGCAAGGGTTTCCGATGCCGCCATTGCATTGGCAGTGGCCCATTTTTTCGGTGCTGGTACTAGCCGTCCCCAATGCAACAGCCGACTGTATCTGATTGAATTGTTGTAGCTAAAATTAACGTGCTGCCACGCCGATTCGAAAGCAGGCAAACGATCCGGTCGCCGTCCAAATGATTCATAGGTAAATGACTCGCCAGATGAAAGATCGACTACGATACGTTGAATAAAGTCGTCCGAATCGCCTAATTCGTCGAGCATCATCGGAATTCCGTAGCCGCGATTCAAATACGGCTCGGACAGCGATATCCTTTCAGTTTTGGAATACACGTGAACTTTGCAAAGCGGACCATCTTTGTCAAACATCGCAGCGGCGCCAGGCAGCCCATCCAATTTTCCGTCGTCGTTGAATTTGCAGTGCTCGATGTTCTCGCGCTGCGATTTTGGAATGTAGAATCTAACCTGTGGTTTGTCTTCACTGAATGACACCAGTGCATACAGTCTCGGCGCGCCTTCTTGCCTGGGCGATAACTGACGCACCATCAAATCCAAGGGCATTTCGATGTTTTCGTCAATAATGCGAACGAGCGGCCATCCTGGAACGTTGGCGCGATCTGTCAGATGCAGGTGTGACCCAAAATCCTCAGCGGCGTTGGGACCTATAGGACTTTCTTGTACTATCTCCCATGGGTCATCCAGTGCACGCTGTGCAAACGAGGTCTGCGGCTGAATCTGTGCAAACAAAAAAATTGCGTGGGCTAAAAATATTGTTTTTCGCTTTGCCACAGACATCGTTGTTTTCTCCTATTAGCGCCGTACAACTATAGGAATGCCAGCCATACAAACTGCTTCGCTTGCCAGAGTCGATTAGAATTAGATACGGCGAATTATATCAGGTGGACTGGTGACTCTTTGCCACTATGTTTATTGCCAACTACAACGGCCTGTTCGCTGTAACAGACCAATTGAATGTCTGAGGTCTGAGCTTTTTACCGCTTCTGTCAACGGTTGCGTAAGTTAGCCTGACCTCGCCTGGCTGCAATGACACCGTTTCCGATGGACGGGTATCTGACGATGATCCAGATACCTCAACAGAACTGACCAGGATATTTTTCATATCAATGATTAGGTAGGCAGATGGCGCGCCTTGCCTACGCAGCGATAACCTTGCATTTGCAATGCGCTTGCCAGTTGCACACATCTGCATCAAACCCGGGGTTGCGCTGTCCAAATGGTGCACAATGTTCAATTGCTGAAAATTTATTTTGGCCGTCGTTCGGGCCTTGGCCGCCCTTCCAACTCGACGCGTCATGCCCCAATCCCAATTGAGAATCTCTACTGCTCCGCCAAAACCTTTAGTGGTCGCATCGCCGCTAATTCCCTCAAGCTGTAAGTAAACCTCATCCGCAGCTAGTACCGACGCTGGTCCGAAAAAGCACACTGCCATGACTGTTGCATGTACGAAACGCTTAGTCGCCTTCAAGAATCGCGTGTATTCAGGCGTGGTAATCATGATTCAATTCCTCCATCACAGTCACCCTAAATTGGGTGAGTACGACCACAAGTATGGAGCGTCGCGCCGTAACTGCCTTATCGAATCCTGATCTATTGTTTAGGAATACCTAATCTCAAGCGTTTACCATATTTGGCAATGTCGAGCGAAAAGAGTCGGCAAAAAGGAAAATCGGGATCTGCCCCACTGCTGTCCCACAAAGTGGTAGGGATAATGTAGGAATGGCTGTGATACCGGGGAATTGGGGCCAGACCGAACTTTCTCAAAAAACTCCGGTATGACACAAGATGCTCCGTTTCAAAATCAGACTGATCGGTTATTCATCTTCCTCTTTTTCTTTCGGCTTGCGAAGTCGGTCAATTACCGACCTGGCACCTTCTTTCAACTTTTCTCCTGTTTCCGAAGCAGTACCATCAACTTCAACGCCGACGTACGTTAACACGTTGTTTATTGAATCGCCGACGGCCGACCATAGTCCGGCTGCTTCAAGAGACGATCTGTACTCAAACTGATTTTCATTTACGGTCATCTGGAATTCAAAAGGGAATTCTCCATTGTGGCTGTTCACATAATCGACTATCGGACCACTCGCTAATCTTTTTACAACTCCAGCTGTAGCCGGCACTTGAACTTCGATATCCCAGAAGTCTAATCGCCAATCCATATCAACCTCTAATTGACCATCTCGACGCCACCTATCTTCGACATATACGTCCACAACACCGTCGTGGAGCCAGGATAGTGCCCCTCCAACCATCGAACCGAAATTCGCGACGGGTACTTGAGAAGCTCTCCAAGTAGTGTGGCGGCCATCGGAATCACCGTCCGTTTTGATTTCAAATTCTGCGCCAGCGATCTCGCCTGTGGCATTCGACCGAAATAGAATATCGAACAATGCGAATCGGGATCGCAATGGAGCACTTGTTGCACTGATTACCTGGACAGGCAATTCAAACGAATCGCCATCTCTATTTACGCCGGAGAGCGTTATCTCTACGTTCTCCATTCGCAGGTCTTGAATTACGAAAGGCCTGCGCGGTTTTT
The DNA here is from genome assembly GCA_021773015.1 of Woeseia sp. Taxonomy (GTDB): domain Bacteria; phylum Pseudomonadota; class Gammaproteobacteria; order Steroidobacterales; family Woeseiaceae; genus OFTM247. The sequence continues at coordinate 122,189 of JAJFKW010000002.1, read as the reverse complement.
CCAAAGCATCGTTTCCGCCCGAGTTTGCTTGAACTTGGTGTCTATTCACCGACCCTCGAAGTCCTCCGATGTGTGCCGTTTGAACATTTGCAGTGCCGAGCAAAGAGCTGAGCTGGAGTTGAAAATCGAGCGTATTCAACTCCAAATTGAATTCCACATTCGCGTGTTCTCGACGAACCACTGTGCACTTGCCAAGAGATATTCGCCCCGAGAACACACTGCCATCGATCTCCACACAGGACGTTTCAACGCCACTTCTACGTTCAAGAGTGCCAAAAACCATTCTGACTGAGTCCGCGAAAAAGAATTTGTCGATGACGAACAGGGCACTTAGGATAATGAGAGCCGTGGTCAGCAACAGTACGAAAATCTTCTTCGCTGCTCCACGGCTTATCAGTCGCTTTTCACCGACGTGCGGCACAATGGAAAAAATCGAGGCAAGCATGGCTCCGATGACGTTAACGATCGTTGCCAGCAGGGGCACGAGTACAGCGAGTATCAACTCACCGACAATTAGGATTAGCGCTTCCAATCTTGGGCTCTTTGTTCAAAGTTCCCTAATTTGTACCATTCTTTTCCGTGCTACGCGATCATGTTTCGGTGTGGATATTAGCTTCAGACCGCACTTTCCTGAAGACTATAGCCCGACTCCCTAATTTATTTGCGACGAGCATCCATGTTGCTAATGAAGAACTAGTTCGCGTTGAACTGGGTTCCAAATACACTCAAGGTCGCCGATTATCGCCCTATCCCTCTTGCGTTAGATGGCACTGGACTCCAAGTTCTGCGTCTGTATGCAAATCCGCTACTCGCCAATTTGAAAGTCCCTGTCGCGGTTCTCCAGCGTCAGTTCCGCGCTCTGCGAGTTCACCGATTGCCTGGTCGAGATCGTCGACACCAAAAGACATTAGAAAAAAACCTTCACCGTGCGACGCGAGGTAACGGGCAACATCACAATCGCCACATTGCGGAGACACCAACACGATCCACGTTTCCCCGACTTTTACCCTGGCAGTGGCAACGCCCCGCTCGGGCAACTCGTCGCGTCGAAACGGACCCAGGCCCAATCTGTTTTGATACGCCAGTACCGCAGCGTCGAGGTCAACGACGATGAAATTGAGGTGGTGAATATTCTTCAGTGCAGTCATTGTGTCGATGGAAATATTCCGGCCTTAGGTAACATTGCAGGCACACCGCGACCCAGTTCTTGTTCGAGCCATAAACTCGTGTCGATAATTTTTTCGAGTGACACGCCTGTTTCGATACCCGAACGATTCAGCATGTAGAGCAAGTCGTCAGTCGGAATATTTCCAGTCGCGGCCGGCGCGAACGGACATCCGCCGATACCTCCAATACTCGCATCCAACGATTGCACGCCCGCATCGATAGCGGCTTGTGCATTCGCCAAACCGGTGTTGCGCGTATTATGCAGGTGCATTCGAATCGGAATGGACCCGAACTCGTCACGCAGGCGATGCACTAAGTCGCTCACCTGGTTGGGGACAGCAACGCCAATGCTGTCTGCAATGCCCAATTCGGCAGGCTCAGCTTCCAGCACCCTCTTCGCGATCTCAATGATTTTATCAGCGCTCAATTCGCCCTCAAACGGGCAGCCAAACGCTGAAGAAATCATGATGTTTGCAATTTTTCCGTTCGACTTCGCACGACCAGCAATCTTCAGCCAGGCGTCAATGGATTCGTTCGTCGAAACGCCTTGATTGCGACGATTGTAGGTATCGGTAGCGACCACCACCATACCGATTTCTTGAACAGCGGTATCAAGCGCACGATCGAGGCCGCGTTCGTTCATGATCAGGCCAACGTAGGACACGTCGTCGATCAGCGGTAGCTGGGCTAATAGTGCCTCGGCATCCGCCATCTGCGGCACCTTCTTCGGATGCACAAAACTGGCAACTTCAAGACGTTTAATTCCGGCATCGATAGCGCGCTGAATAAACTCCAGTTTGCTCGCCGTCGGCAAGATTTCCGGTTCGCTTTGAAGACCGTCGCGTGGACCGACCTCATTAATATTGACCCTTCGAGTCGTCATTATCCGGTACCCATCAGGCAGTCATTCCTTGCAAATGCTTGAGAACTTCCGCCTCGCTGATGACATCCGCGTACTTCGCATTCATGTCAAAGAGATTGGCTTCGTGTGGCGCTTTGTGGCGATCTCCGCAGGCATCAGCGACGATTATTGGAACAAATCCGTGCGACATCGCGTCGACGCAAGTTGCGCGGACGCAGCCACTCGTTGTGACGCCCGTGATGATTAGTGTGTCCACATTGAGCGAATGGAGATCTGCCGCAAGTGAGGTTCCGAAAAAGGCACTTGGATATTGCTTTGCAATGACAATTTCATCATCTGCAGGCTGCAGACCGGTCGGCCATTTGCCCATCGGGCTTCCTGCAAGAAAATTAATTAATACCGGGGCCTTTCGAAAGAAGACTCCACCGTCAGCGCCGCCGTCATTGTATACAACCTTAGAGTAAATGACGGGTATTGTAGCCACTCGGGCAGAATCACGAATTCGCAACGCGGACGCCAACTCCGCTTCCACATCAGCGAACAAATCGCAGTTCTTATCGAAGTATGCTTGCACGAAGTCGACGAGAATCAATGCGGGCTGCTGACCGAATCCCAGCGTGCCATCATAGACGCTGTAATTTTCTGTTAAGTCATCTGCCATCAACCGACTCCCGACGCCTAATCGACGCTCATCACCATCGCATATTGGTACCGCTCGGGGTTGTACAGACCGTCAAGCACATCGACAACGGCACCGCCTGCGATGTGCCCTAATCGGCGCACCGATAGCAATGCGGTACCCGGTTCCACTTTAAGTTCCATGGCGACGCGAGCCGAAGCATGTTCGGCGCTGAGTACCTGTTTCATCTCCGTCAGCTTGATGCCATTTTCCCGCAGCAGTTTTATTCGCGCCGTGGTCTCGAGTTTGCGCGTTGTGAAAGCCTTGCTTACGCCTGTCGTCCAGCTTACGTAGTGCGCGTACGGCTCCCCTTCCTCATTGCTGTTGACGCGAACGACCTTATGCACGGTTTCGCCATCGGGCAAATTCAGGAGCGCACGAATATCGGCGGGCGGAATGATCTTCTCAATAGATACCACGCGAACTTTGTCGTGTTCCGCCATCTCGATTAGGCTCTCGAGCATGCCGACGAGAGGTCCTGTTACTGGTTTAGGAACGTATTGATACGTAACGTGCGAACCTTTACCGCGGAATCGGGAAATCAGTTTTTCGGCGGCAAGCTCATCCATCGCACGCTTTGCCGTCACCCGTGACACATCGAACGCACCGATTAACTGGTGTTCCGTTGGCATCTGCGCATTGTAAGCGATTGTGCCATCGAGAATGGCCGCCTTCAGCACGGTATACAACTGATGATAGAGTGGCACACGCGCCATGGCACCGTGCTGCGCCAATTGCAGCTCAGACTTCAGCGAATTTAATAGATCACTCATAACGCGAAACCGTGAAATGTCTAGATTATCAAGGATTCGGCGGTTGTGGCGCCGGCAGGTGCGTTTCTTCCTGAGCGCGCGCGACCAGCTCTTCAATGGTCCCGCCGAAATTAAACAATCCTGTCGCCCCGCGATCTTCGATTGCCTTGTTGCGTAATTTGATTGTTGCAACATCGTCGACGGCGCCGCTGTCGTCAATTACGACACCATATCGAACCGCACCATCACGTGAGACGAGACCACGATTGACATCGGTTTTGACAAGTTCCGGATCGCGCTGCATTGGATCGCCCCAGCCGCCGCCACCCCACGTATTGAAATAAAGAACATCGCCCTCGTAGACATTTACGCCGTCGCATTTCGCAGGCAACCACTCCTCGCTACCGTCAACTCGAACCAATCGCTTGGTCGAGCGCATGCCCGGATCGCCGCCACGTACTCCCCACGGGTATGTCAACCAGCGATCATCGTGGACGCCGATTTGTCCGTCGACGAGAAATTCGTAGGCAACCGACAGACCGTTACCACCCCGGTGCAACCCGGCGCCACCCGAGTCCGCAATCGGTTCGTATTTAGCGATACGTAGTGGAAAGTAAGCCTCAATGAATTCGTTGGGTACGTTAGTAAAACCCGGCCATAACGAATGCCCGTCCGGGCCATCGCCGACAGGGCGACCGGGAATGCCACCGAAGCCGATTTGGAATAACTGGAACCACTCGCCTTGCTTATCGTACCCAGAGTAAAACAAGTGCGGGCTGTCGGAAAACCCGGCCGCATTCATCGCGTCCGGCGCACCTTGTCCCAGAACGCCACCCATGACATCGAAAATTCGTCCCAAGGCGTGTGTACGGCCTGAAAGCGCTGCCGGGAATTTCGGCTTTAACAAGCTGCCCTCCGGAATGCGCACGTCGACCAGCTCGTAGAAGCCGTCATTGAACAAGATATGCGGATCGAAAAGGTTAATCGTGAATGAGCCAAAGAACATCTTGAACATATCCTCGCTCATATAGAAGTTTATCGAACTTTTAGCCTGCGGATCTGTACCTGCAAAATCAAAGATCGCGACGTCTCCTTCCCGCCACAATTTACACGCAATTTTGTACGGACCTTTGCCAACACCGTCGTCGCAAACATAATCCTCGAAATACTGAGGTTCCTCCGGGACAATCATATTGATAATTGCGCGCATAGCCTCGAGGTTGCGGTCAAGCATAATTTGCATGGTCGTTTGGAAGACATCATCACCAAAGCGTTCTGCAATCTCAGCGCAGCGCTTGCTTGCCGTTCGACAGGCCGCGACAAGTGCGTTGAGGTCAAAACGATTCCAGTCCGAGGTACGAACGTTGTGCAGAATCAATTCGAGCACGCCCTCTTGCAGCTCGCCTTTCTTATAGAGTTTCGTTGGCGGTATCCGAATGCCTTCCTGATATATGGTTTCGGCACTGATCGGTATCGAGCCCGGCACCATGCCGCCGTTGTCTGACATATGCCCGAACATCGCCGACCACGCCAAATGTCGGCCGTCTTTGAATATCGGCACCAGTACGATCCAGTCAGGCAAGTGAGATACGGCCGCGTTGCACATATACGGATCGTTAGTCAGGATAATATCACCTTCATAAATTTCACCGTCGTAGGCTTCCATAAATCCGTGAATAAACGAACCAAACTGGCCCACGACCATTTTGCCGTCACGGTTGGCGACCATCGGAAAACAGTCTCCCTGCTCGCGAATTCCCGGACTCATCGCCGTACGAAACAGGACCGCGTCCATCTCCTCACGAACATTGCGCAGTGCATTCTCAATAATATCGACCGTTACCGTATCAACATCAACTGTCTTGAACGGTGTGGAGTTAGATTCAATAATTCTTGCTGTCATGACCAACTCCTCAATTAAACGGGTTGATTAAGAGGTTGCCGACGTTGTCGACAGTTGCAGTATGGTCTGGCAACACCAGCGTTGTTGAATCCATCTCAACAACTATGGCGGGACCCGGAACCACGGTTCCCATCCCAAGCTTACTGCGGTCGTAAATCTCTGCATCGTGCCAGTTCTGCCCAAAGTAGAACTTTGTATCATGCAACTTCGCATCCCTAAGATCGCTTGCTTTATCACTCACTTGTTTGAGATCCGCCGTTAGCGTATTGGTCGCCTTGACAATCGCACGAATCATTACGATTTCATGATCCTGACCATGTGCAAAAGTGAATAGCTGCTCGTGCTGGCGATCGAATTCGTCGGTTAGAGCAGAAAGACCGTCTTTCTCCAATGCTTGCTTGGTTACCGGCAACGACAATTGGAAGGCCTGACCGGCATAGCGAAAGTCGGCCTGATAGCTGACTTCCTGCTGATCTTCGCCAATGCCATCGGCTTTAAACGATTCCGCAGCTCGAGCGCGCAGTTCGTCCAGCTCGCGGATCAGATCGTCGGCCGAAATCGCATCGACGCGGGTTACGTAGGTTCGCGACGCTTCATCGCGAATTTGCGTTGTGGCATCGCCGTAGGCGCACAGTACGCCCGGACCTGGCGGCACGATAACCGGCCACGAACCACTAAGAACACCAAGGGCATTTGCGTGCAGCGGGCCTGCGCCTCCAAAACCGACCAGTGCAAAGTCACGCGGATCGTATCCCTGCTCAACCGAAACCAACCTAAGCGCACCAAGCATTGATTCGTTTACGATCTTGATGATGCCTTCTGCTGCTGTGAGGAGATCAATCCCCATCGCATCGGCCAGTGTCTGCACGGCGGTTTCCGCAGCCTCACGATTGATTTCCATCGCGCCACCGAGTTTCACGTCGGACGGTAGATACCCAAGCACTACGTTGGCGTCACAAACCGTTGGTTGCTCGCCACCCTTCATATAGGCTGCCGGACCTGGATCGGCACCCGCGCTGTCTGGCCCTACGCGCAACGCCTTCGTCAGCTCAGGTACGAATGCGATCGAACCACCGCCGGCACCGATCGTCCTGACATCAACTGATGGCGCACGAACCATGATGTCACTGACGCGCGTTTCGCGACGAATCCGCGCGTGACCATTTTGAATCAACGCAACATCGGTCGACGTCCCGCCCATATCAAACGTCAATATGTCGTCGAATCCACCGCGCCTGCAAAAATACACCGCGCCCGCGACGCCACCGGCCGGTCCCGACAGCAGCAGATTAACAGGTGATTCACTTGACGCGCGTGCCGATGCCAATCCGCCGTCGGACCTCAATATCGCCAGGTTAACGTCATCACGCAGGCGCTCTTGCAAAGATGTTTGCAGGTTCTGTACATACTTCGACACTTGCGGACGGACATAGGAATTGACGACGGTTGTTTCCGTTCGTTCGTATTCCTGCATTTCGGGAACCACATCGCTACTAATTGAGATAGGAATATCGCCGAATATTTCTCTCGCAACATCACGGACTTGCGCTTCATGCTCGCCATTGACGTAGGAGTTGATCAAGCAAATTGTGAGCGCCTCAACCTTACCCGTATCGGCCAGGATCTTTAGGTCGCTTCGCAACGCTTTCGCATCTAGTGCCTTGACAGAATTGCCATCCGCACCCATACGTTCGTCGGCCTCAATCGTCAATTCCAGCGGCGCCAACAACGGTGCCTTCATGTAGCTCACCCAACCACCAAGACCGCCCGGGCAGAATGACCGTGCAACCTGCAATACCTGCCGATAACCCTTTGTCGTAACGAGCCCGACACTCGCGCCCTTTCGAGTCAGTACCGCATTCGTGGCAACCGTCGTGCCGTGCATTACCTGCGTCACTTGGCCGGTATCGATATCCGATTCGTCGCAGATTCGGTCGATACCATGCAACACGCCGATCGATGAATCTTCCGGTGTCGAAGGCACTTTTGCCATGTAGGTCTGCCCGGATGATTCGTCCACCAGCAATAGATCGGTAAACGTACCACCGACATCAACCCCAAGACGAAATGTCATGCTTGTCCCCTAGATTATTGATTTTTTCTGTAAGTCTGCGAGTTCTTCGTCGCTTAAGTCCAGTAACTCGCTGTAGACACTTTGATTGTGTACACCCAATGTCCGAACTCCCGGCCATCGAACCTCACCTTGAGTCTTCGACATCTTCGGGAAGACGTTTTGCATTTTTAGGTTCGGCCACTCGTCCGTCGGCATATCGATTATGGCGTCGCGAGCTTCAAAATGTGGATCCTCAAGCATTTCCGGTGCGCGGTAGATTCCACCGGCGGGCACACCAGCATCCTGCATAAGCTGGTCCACTTCGGCGATAGTCTTTGTCATAGTCCACTCGCTTATCAAGCCGTCCAGTTCCTGCATTCGTTGTCCGCGGGCCGTATGCGTTTTAAATCGCTCATCGTCTGCCAATTCGGGCTGACCCATAGCGGCGCACAAACGCTGGAAGACAGTATCCTGATTCGCCGCTATCAAGAATGACCCATCTTTACAATCGTAAATATTTGACGGTGCAACGTTGGGCAACGTCGCACCCGAACGCTCCCGAATGTACTTGCTGACGGTGTACTCCGGAATAGTTGCTTCCATAACGTTCAATACGGATTCAAAGATCGAGGCATCAATAACCTGTCCCTCTCCCGTTTTGTCGCGATGATGCAAAGCCGCAAGCGCGCCATTGCATGCGAACGTCGCGGCAAGTGAATCGCCCATCGACAAACCAGTCCGGCTCGGTTGCCGATCAGGCTCACCACACAGATAGCGCATTCCACCCATCGCCTCACCTATTGCCGCATAGCCCGCCCGCTTTGAATTGGGACCGGTTTGACCGTATCCGGATACCCTAATCATGATGAGGCCCGGGTTGTCCTTCGATAATTCCTCATAGCTTAGGCCCCAGCGCTCGAGTGTGCCTGGCCGAAAATTCTCCAGCACCATATCCGCCTGACGAATCAGTTTGCGGACGAGCTCCTGACCTTCGGGCAGCCTAAGATTGGCCGTAACGCAGCGCTTATTTCGCGCACAAACCGACCACCAGAGGGGGTAATCACCTCGACCCCATTCGCGCATTGGATCACCCTGCCCGGGCGGTTCAACCTTGATGACATCGGCACCCATATCCGCCATGAGCTGCCCGCAAAACGGGCCGGCAATCAATTGCCCGAGTTCGATCAGCCGGATGTCGGTCAGCGGTCCCTTTCTTACCACGTCAGTCTCTGAATCTTCCATTGACGTCAAAAACGGTAGCCAACTTCTACGCCTACACGGCGCTGCGCATTAGGATGGTCAAACGAACCGCCAAATTCAGGTGCCGGAATAACTTCCTCCAGGTACTTCTCGTCGGTCAGATTCGAAGCGAACGCAGTAACCGACCAACGCTCACCCTCGAGGCCGACTCTAAGGTCAACCGTGAAATACGCATCTCGCTGAGCGTTGGAAAAATCGGCCGTACCGAGGGCGCCAGCGCCTGCGCCAAAGCCCAATTCGAACAGCGGCATAAATATCGTTGGGCGCTGTCCCGCTTGCACGGTGTGAAACCATGTCTCACCAATAAACTGCGCGTCAACTCTCGCGAATATGTTCATGCCATTCGACAATGGAAAATCAACATCGCCCCCGACGTTAAATGTGTATTCGGGCGTATAGGGTGACTCATTACCGACGGTATCTGGACGCGAACTGTTCGCTTTAATTTCGCTGTCGACGAAGTTCGCGCCTGCGTACAGTCGAAAATTGTCGGTCGCCTGGAAATTCGCGCCCAACTCAATCCCGGAAATTTCCACTTCGTCCATGTTGGATACAACACGCAACAATCCGAATGTACCGACCATAAACTCAAAAAACTGCATATCGTCTACCACAGTATGGTAAGCGGCACCTTCCAAGTTGAGTCGTCCGTTGAGCAGGCGAGATTTGAATCCTACCTCAAACGCGCTTGAGGTTTCTTCTCTGTAGTCGTCCGTAATCACGGGAAGCGGAACACCAAGGTCGTCTGCGAACGGTACACCAGCACCGCCATTAATGAACCCATTGATGAAGATGTCAACTGTCGCCGCGCTGCCCGAATTGTTGAAACCGCCTGCCTTGAAACCAACACCCCAGCTAGCGAAGAGCTTGGTATTTTCGGTCGCATCCCACGCAAATGACAATTTCGGTTGCACTTCAGAAAACGTTTCGCTCTTGTCGGGTATGACACCGGTCGAATTTATGAGACTGCTGAGAGCTGGATTTAGCGGATCGTTAAATACGGTATCGAAATTGAGGTCGATCACGGATTGCGTGACGTTCGTTGGCACCAGACTCGAGACGTCACGATCCTCGTTGTCATAGCGCAAGGCGAACGATAATTCCGTCGTATCGGTCATGTCGTACTCGATCTGACCGAATACCGAGAGCACCTGAGTGTCAAACTGGTCGTGCGTCAACGACGCAGTGCTGTTTGGACCACCCACTTGTAACAAGCCGCGAACCGGCGCAAGGCCGCTATCACGATTCAGTGATACGCCAACCTCCCGATCAATATCCAGAAAATAGACACCCGCCATCCAGCGGAGTCTCTGGTCACCGGCCGAAGCCAGTCGCAATTCGACGCTCAAGTCTTTCTGATTTCGGAGCTGCTCCTGAATACCGTCGCAGGTAGTCGGTGTATAGGCCCCAAGGAACGAACCATTCGGATCGAATATAACCCCGACTGGCGACATGCCGATAAATTGCGGTGATGGAAGCTGAAAGCCGGCGGCGTTTAGGTCTGTCACGGACTGCTGGCAGGCTGGGTCGCCATTGAAGAAGCCAAAGGCGGCCGACGTACCATCGGACATCAAATCATTATCAATGTCGCTGTACAGCAGCCAACCCGTCAATGTTGCTTTTTCCATCGAGTAGTCGAACTTAGTGGAGAACTCAAGCGCTTCCTGATCGTTGTCTGAAACGATATTAGGATTAAAAACGAAATTGACGTCATTGCTATCTTGAAAAGCTGCGGGTGTATTAGTGGCCCCGGCAAATACCGGCAAGTGAAATATGGAGTTGAAAACGATGGACGATGCATCAACCTCCCCGTAGCGCAATTTGGTATCGATCTCCAGAGCATCGCTTGCCGCCCAGATAAGTCGCCCATTGATATTGTGACTTTCAAATGTATCGACTATGGGCGAATCGTTCTGAAACGAATTTTTGTAGAATCCGTCCGACTCACTAATGTCGGCTGACAAGTTTAGATACAACTTGTCCTCAATCAAGGGTGTCGAAAAGGAGAACAGGCCACTGAACGTATCATCTTGTGCGATGCTCACTTTGGCATCGAAGTTAACATCGTTGCCCGGCTTGTTCGTTGTAACAATGATTGCGCCAGCCGCGGCACTGCGACCATAGATCGCGCCTTGCGGTCCTTTAAATATTTCAATTTGCTTAAGGTTACTGTATTCGCGATTGAATGCGGCTGGGTTCGTATACAAAATTCCATCGACTAAAAACGCGAAACTATTTTCAGCATCACGCGCACCGTTGATGCCGCGAATATTGACTTGGGTATCGCCGACTTCGGCGGCATTGACCATCGTGACGCCAGGTGTCAGCGCAATAAAGTCCTCTGCACGCCGCACGCCTGCACTCTCAAGCACATCCGCAGTCAAGGCGGTTACGGTACCCGGAACGTCGCGAATGCTCTCAGACCTGCGTCGAGCCGTGACAATGATCTCTTCGAGAGAGAAACCATCCGATATCCGCCCATCCTGTGCGGAGGCGGCCCCTGATGTGAATAGTACGGATGCAGCAAATCCGATCAATGCAACGCCAGCATATGGCAAGTAATTGTGTTTCATATTCTTCCCCCGAACGGCCTAAACTTGTATAAAGTTGATGTTTTGATCTATTGTTAGAACATTAGGACCTTAAAGAAGAATTTGAACAACTGCAAGCTCGACGCTCAGCGACCGGCTGCCTAGCCTGGTCACTAGTGCGGCTCAATTTAGAGAGTAACGATGATTCGATCTCTTGGCCGTGGACTCGACGTACTGTCCCTGCTGAACAAGCGCGACAGCGCAAGCGCTGCTGAACTGGCGCGAGACGTGGGAGCACCGCGTGCGACTGTCTATCGAATACTGGATACGTTGCGGGATAAGGGGTACATCTACCAACATGCATCTGACGGTCGCTTCAGGATGACTCTGAAAGTACGGACACTAAGCGATGGTTTCACCGATGAAGACCATATGGCCAATGTTAGCCATCCGTATTTGAGCCGAATTACCAAGAAATTTAGCTGGCCCGTTACGCTGGCAACGATCTCCGGAATCGATCTTATCGTTCGTGAAAATACCGATCAGGAAAGTCCATTAGCAAACGAGCGATTCACTATCGGTTACCGGATGCCGTTACTACGTACCGCATCAGGCAGATGCATTCTGGCCTACATGCCCAAGACACGTAGAAAAGTAATATTGGAGATGCTTGCGAAGGGCGATTCAAAATACCAACAGATAATAGATCAGCGCGGCACACTGGAAAAAGCGTTCAAGAAGATTTGCGCGGACGGCTATTCAATCAACCACCGGTCGCGGCGCCTTTCCGATCTAACCGCAATTTCTGTACCAATACTCACCGCTCCGGACATCGTTCGTGGTGCCGTCACTATCCGCTATGCGCGAACAGTAATGAAATCAACCGAAGCGGTAAATTTATTTCTCCCCGACCTACAGGGCGCTGCAGGCCGCATATCGCATCGAATCAAGCTGCATATTGAAAGACAGCAGGGACGTGAAGTTTAGAGGAATCGTCTGACGTCTATGCCGATTCAACCGATATGTGTTGCATATGCTGCTTCCGGTAACAAGCGGCAACCTCCTCGCGGGTCGCCCACCAAATACCATCACGTTCTTTTGCTGCCGCTAAAAAATCACGCAACGCTCGAATCCGATACGCTCTCCCCGACACATGCGGATGTAGCCCTACATTCATTAGCCGCGCGCTTGTTTCGCTCTCTTGATAAAGAACGCTCATTTCTTCGACGAGAATGTCGCGATACTCGCTAGTCGTATGACCACGTCGCGTCAGAATAGTAAAATCGTTTATTTCATTGCTATACGGCACGGAAACGATGTCGCCATGGTCGGTTGCAATGAGGTACGGTTGATCGTCGTTCATCGCGTCACAATAAAATTCCAGACCGTGCTTTGCCAAAATACCTGCCGTATTCTGTGTTCCGCGCAATGACGATGACAGCCACCCTTTGGGTTCACGGCCGGTTGTGCGCCGATATACTTCGAGCGTCTTGACGATGACTTCCTCTTCACGGTCAGGGTCGTCGTAGTAATTCGTCAAGAGCTCGCCCTGCTCAAAGTTGTGCGGAATGATTTCGCAACCACGTTCTAGTGCCGCGTCGACCATTGCCGTGCGGCGCTCGCACGTTGCGGCATTGACAGTGCAGGCCGGGACGACACCAAGAGAGTCAAAAACCTCAAACAATCGCCATACCCCAACTCGCTGGCCGTACTCTCGCCACATAAAGTTCGGAAAATCGGGAATGCGGCCCGGTAGCAGATCTGGAAGTATCGGTGGTCCGCCAGCGTAATACGGCTGATCCGTATCTTTGGTCAGGTCCCAGGTCTCCAGATTGATGGTCAACATTAAGGCCAGTCGCTGGCCGTCGGGCCAAAATAGTGGCCCTCGTTGGCTAATCGGAATGTAGGGGTATCTCATCGAACAAAGACTCTCAAACGTCGGGCCTGGCCCGCAATCGTAGTGTAGCCTATGTCCACTATTGATACATGCGACAGACCGGTTAACGAAAACGACTTTGAGTTTTGTATAGTTTTTAGCGGAGGACCATGCGATGAAGCGAAGAGACCTACTGAAAACGGCACTCGCTGGCAGCTCAATGATCGCTGCCTCCGGTTGCGTTGGCGACAATGCCGTTAGCGACAACGTAGATGCCGGTAAATTCGCGCAACCCAACATTAACCCCGGAAAACTAACGAATGAACCGTGGGCCCGCGAGGTCATGCGAAACGCCGGAATAGATGGCCTGGTCGCAATGAGTAGCGTCAATGTTTTTTACCTGACCAATTATCAGAGCTTCCTCAGTAAGATGCAGTTCCCATACGCCAGCTTTGGTGTATTTCCACGCGACGAGAATCGCGCGTCCGCTCTCGTAACTTCGAGCGTAGACCAATGGGCCATTAGCAATGCCGAGCGGGATTACCCTCCGGTCATTGCGTACAGTGCACCGATTGACTGGGAACCTTACGCCGAATCGCAACTATGGGATGAGGCGCCCGAGGCGACCAGAGAGTTTGGGTCGATCTGGCCATCGACACCTGCTGCGCTATCTGATCGCGAACGGCGCTGGCTCGCTGCGGGCGAACAATCACGCGACTCTCTTGAAGCATCGCCGGTCTACGCCTTGGCGAGAGCATTGCGAGAATGCGGACTTGAGAAAGGACGCATCGCCGTTGACGATATGCGTATTGCCGATTTGCTTCGAAGCATCGGCTTTGACGGAGTGACGTGCATTGACGGCGACAATACCTTCCGAAAAATTCGCGTTGTGAAATCGGAGACTGAAATTTCTCATATGCGAACGATAGCCCGTGTGAATCAAGCGGCGTCAATCGCAACAATCCGAAAACTTCAACCGGGTGCAACTCACGCTGACATCAATCAGATTTTCGGGATCGAAGTAGCCAAAAGGGGCGCAACACCAATGTGGTTAGTTGCCGGTGGCGTCGGCGGCCTGCCCAATGCACAGTGCATTGAAGGAGAACCCATACTTTTCGACGCTGTGTGTCAAATCAACAATTATCACGGTGATTTCGGCCGCACTGTTTGTCTCGGGGAACCGTCAACCAAACTCCGACAGCGGGCAGCACTGATCAATGCGGGCTGGAGCGCGGCGTTTGAAGCAATGCGACCTGGCACACGTTATTCCGATATTCAAAGAATCGCGCGATCGGCAATGAGAAAGACCGGACTACCTGAAGCAAAGGTCGGAATAACGCCGCATTCCGTCGGCCTGCAACATACCGATGAACCCTATCGAGACGGCCTTCCGTTTACAGTCAAAGACGATTTGGTACTTCGTGAAAACATGACGATGACCGTTGACTTTCCGAGCATGGAGCTCGGTTGGGGGTCTTGCCACCTGGAAGACCTGATCCGAATTACCGCTGACGGAGCGGAACCGCTCGCCACAATGGACGATGCACTAATCGTTGTCTAGTTGCGGATATTTCCCGAGTGTCAGCATAAGTGCGGCACCCGCCACGGACATTCCGGCTACGATGTTTAAAATCGGCACATAGCTACCATAGTAGTCGTAGACCATGCCAAAACTTACAGGCGCAAGTCCTGCGCCTATCGAAAAGAAAATGTAGAGCGCGCCGTAATACGTACCGTAGCGCCGCAACCCGAAATAACGACTGACGAGATACGCAAGCAGATCCAGCTCAGCTCCCGCAGCAAGTCCAATAATGATCATCGAGGCCGAGACATAGGACGGCGACGTGTTCGAGCCCGTCAGAATCAATGCCGCAATGGCCGGAGCAGCGAGAAAAATCGCTGCGACCAAAGGGGCCCAAATTCGATCTAGGAGCGCGCCAACGAGCAGGCGCCCGGCAATAACGCTTATGCCAATTAGTCCTGCGTAGCGAGCTGCATCGACAATAGTCAAACCGCGATCCGTCAGGAGTGAAACCGAGTTTGTTATAAGCCCCGAAATTCCAGCTGCGGCCAACACCAGCGCCGCTCCAATCATCCAAAAGCGATAACCCGAAAAAACAGCGGCCGGCGACTCAGTCGTAATCCTTGATTCCACTCGAGATACGCTCGCGAGCTGCCGCTCTCGTAGCAATAGAAATAATGCTGGAATCGAGATGAGCAGAATCGTTCCTGCAAGCAATAGGTATGCACCACGCCATCCGTAGGCACCAATCAGCGAAGTCACATAGCTAGGGCCCAAGGTCGCTGCAATACCAGTACCCGCAAGCGTGATACCCAATGCGATTCCACGATGTTGGTCAAACCATCCGGTCACAACTCGTGTCCACGTAACTGGCAGCGTGCCCGCGCCGAGCACGGACATGACCGCCCAGCCGGCGTAATACAAACCAAGGTGATCGCCGGTCAGCGCGAGCGATGCAAGCGCCAATCCATAGAGCGGCATTGAGATCAAAGCCACTCGGCGTGCACCGTATCGGTCGACCAACACACCTGCAACTGGCGCCGTAACAATTGCCATCAATATCATAATAGTGACGCCTAGCTGAACATCGCCGCGACTCCAGCCCGTATCGCTCGACATAGCAACAGCGAATACGCCATGCGTGTAGAAACTAACGGATGACAACCCACAGCCCGCGCCGACCATTGAGCCCAATAGCGCACGACCACCAACACGAAATTCACTCATGAAATTCACCGCAGCCTAGTGCTCCCGCAACAAACTACCGAATCCCGAGACCGTTTCGAGAATTCCGTTTGCGCGTAGCGCATGCCAGTACGTCGCAGTATTGATGGCGATAACGGGTTTCTGATATTTCTTCTCAGCCTGTGCCGCCAGAGCAGCCATTGGCAGGTTGGTTCCGACCTGCACCAGAGCATCAACATCCGGGCTGTCTAGCGAATCAAGAACAGACATTAATTTTTCGGGCACAACTTGCGCGATATCCGTCCAAGTTGGGCACTGCAAACAATAATCGGCACTGACGGTGAAGCCGCAATCCTCGAAATACAATCGGACCTGCTCATTTGCGGCCGGAAAGTAGGGCGAAAGAAAGGCGATTCGTTTGATACCGTCATACGCACGCAAAGCTGCAGCCGTTGCGTGCGAACCGATGCTGACGCCCACCGAAGATCTTCGCTCCACTTTGCGTTGAAAATCGTCAGCACCCTTCCGGCCATCGTAAAACGTAATTGCAGACATGCCCATTACAAGGTAATCGGGCGAACATGTCATCACGCTATCGACGGCATCCAGCACGTTCTCTCCGATAACAGACGTGGCTTGCATGAACGTTTCATTACTCACGGCATTTGCATTCGGTGTGTAAATTCGACTGTAGTGATTAGTGACACCCGCTGGTCGCATATCATCGAATTCAGGTTGCACAACGGTGTTTGTCGATGGCCCAAGAACGCCGAATACGGCCCGCCAACCTAGGACATCAGCCATGCATAAGGCCTGATTCTGCTCTGCTGATTGCAGTCAACGAATTTCCGCCTCTGCCTTGAGGCTCTGCATCATAGATTGTCTCATCATGTAGTCTCTCCGGCGGCCTGAGTCACTGTGTATTGCTCGCATTTCATCCCACTGCTGTCTACGACTTTCTTTTCCTGATTCTTCAATCATTTTTTTGTTGCGAATAGTTTGTGCCTGCACGAACTGGTGCATTACCGTCCGGCGTTGCCGATCATACAGTCCCAGCAGTTCCTCGGCGTTACGATTGTTGCGCAAGATATCGTCTAACTTGGCAGCAAGATTCATTGCATCGTGAATTCCGCCATTCATGCCAAAGCCACCCAGCGGATTGTTCAGGTGCGCCGAATCACCGGCGAGCAGTACGCGGCCATGATTCATCTTACTTACCACGCGCTGATGAACACGGTAAATCGTACGATGGTTTGTCTCAATCGGCGTGTCATCGCCAAGTAACCCCTGGAATAGTCGAGCGGTTTTCCGATCGCTAATCGTGTATGCGTCGTCCTCCGACTCGTCCACAGGAATTAGAATTCGCCAGGCACTCGGAACCTTCAGCAAAACGTACCACTCCTCCGGGTCCGAGACGTAGTTGACGAAGCTGAGATTGTCAAAATAGGCAGCCAAATCGGCGCCAGTGCTAAGCGTGAGAAAACTCTCAGGATAGGTAAAGCCATCGAAACTGACATCTAACTGGCGTCGAATCGTGCTCCTGGCACCGTCTGCCGCAATCAGATAGTCACACTGAAACGACCGACTACCTGCTGGCGTTTCAGCCTCAACCACAACGCCGGCGGCGTCCTGTTTGAACGATTTGATATCATGGTTAAACAAGACATTCGCATTCGGGCTAGCCTCCAATTCGTGCGCCAGCAGCCGCGCCAGCTTGAATTGCTCGCATTGCAGACGAAAAGGAAACTCCAGAACGTCGCTGAGTTCTCCGAGATCGAATTCCAGCACCTCATTGGTCGACCGGATACGGTATTGATATAGGGGCGCCTTTAGTCCGACGTCGATCAGTCGATCAGTGATGCCTATTCCGTTCAGCAACGACAGCGTGGATGAATGTATTGTGGACGCCCGCATGTCATCTTCGCACGTCGCGCTAGCTTCAAGCAGGAGCACATCGATACCGCGCAGCGCCAGCGCATAGGCGACAACCGTTCCAACCGGACCTGCACCGGCAACAATCACCTCAGAACGAACCAAGACGCTAACCCTCTTTGATCAATCGAGCAGGGTCGTTAGATTGCGCCCAATTCGGCTTGTCATTGGCCATCGCCACCTAGAATTCTACAACGGCCTTAAATCCAATCGTTCGTTTTTCGGCTGGCGTTATAAACAACGCCTGGTTTTGCAGGTTTGCGAGCAAGTCGGCTCCCGAGAAGTCGTTTCTCGTAGCAGCACTGCGATAGTTGTCATCATCAAACAGATTTCGCACATAGAGTTCCAGCCGCAGATTGTCCCGCTCGAACCCCGTTCGAAGATTTACCAGTGTATAGCTAGATATATAAGCGAGGTTTGTTTCGTCGGTGTATTGCTTTCCCTGATAAAGGACGTCAGGGCGTACGAACCACTCCCAATCATCGCCAACCGCGGTATGGTATGTCGCTGTGAGTGAGCCGCTCCATTCCGGATAGCGTGGGGAACTATTTCCGGCGCAATCTTGATCTCCGGTAAGAATAAGCCCAACCGCGCAATTGTAAGTTTGATACTCAGATTTCGCGTAATTCAAGCTGAATGCGCCGTCCAGATTCTCGGTCGCAGCAAACTGGCCTTCTACTTCAATACCAAACAGATCCGTTTCGCCCACGGAGCCAATCACATTTTGAGCGAACGGCGTTCCATCGTCACGGGTAAAGGCAACATTTTGCAGGTTCTTTTGGTCCTCCCACTTCATCGCGTAAATTGCGGTGTTCAGCAACAGTCGACCGTCAAGCAAACGCTGCTTCCAACCGAACTCGATGTTTTTCAGTGTTTCCTCATCTACCTCAACCGTACAACCGCAAACAGCTTGAATCTGGTCAATTTCGTTCTGGCTGCGAACGGCGAGAACTACGTTAAAGAGTCCCGGTATATTGCCTTCCGAGTATGTGCCGTAAAAGGTAGATGACTCCGACGGCTGGTATCGTGCAATGAGACGTGGCAAAAAAGTCGAGAAATCGTTGTCGAAGGTCGAGGTTGCGGTGTTAAGTCCAACTTCGTCATTTTGGAATCGACCTTCAAGATCAATGGAAAAGTTGTCAGACAGTTGAAAACCAACGGAGCCAAAAATCCCGAGCGCATCACCGGTCTCTTCGGCAAACGCATCATTGAAAGCCACCGGACCGGACAAAATTCCCGTTGTTTCGCCGTTCGGATCAACCGCAACCGCACCACCCGATCCACTCGTCAAGTACTCCGACGTAAAATAATTTACGCCGACGAGCCAGGTCAATTTCTGATCGGCAGCCGACTCCAGACGAAACTCCTGTGTAAAGTCTTCGTGAACCTGCGGGTCGCGTTGCCAGGCATTCGAAAAACCCGTCGAATCGGAATCGCGAATCCAGTTTGCCTCAATCTGGTTAAACCCAGTACTTGAACTGAAACTCATTCCGTTCTCGAATTCATAATCAATTTGGAAATTGATGCGCGTGGTATCTCGCCGTAGACCAACACTATTTTGTGTCGGAATATCGCTTTCAGGCGGTGCTGTCGGGTTCGTGAATACCAGCAATCCTGCCAACCCCGGATCAAGCGTCGTATTTGAGTCGGTATACGTATCTACATTTACCATTGGGACTTCACCGCAATGGAAATCACGGTTTGCCGTCATCGCATTCAGACCACCGCTTGCGAAGCAGTTGTAAATATCTGGACCCATCCCGCGGCGGGAGAGCGGACCACCGAGCATAAAGCCGTCTGGCGCACCATCATTGTCTTCGCTATAGCTTAGCCGAACTTTGACTTGCAGCCGATCGGATGGCGTTGCGTAAATCGTCCCAGCAATACTCTTGGTCTCTTCTCTGCCAAGCGGACCACCATCGCTCGTTGCAGTGTATTGACCATCAGTTCCGAATCCTCGAGCCGATACCCGATAAAGAACATTGTCGCTCCACAAAGCGCCCTCGTGGCCAAGGGATACGTCGTACGTTCCATAGTCACCGATTTCCGCACTTGCACGACCTTTATGTTCCGGTGATGGCGTTCGTGTAACGTAATTAATTGCACCCCCGAATGTACTGCGACCGAACAGAGCCGATTGCGGGCCACGTATGATCTCTACGCGCTCTACATCGTCGAACCCGAGGCCAAAGACGCTACCGGATACCCATATACCGTCCACGAAAACGGTGCCTATTTGCTGCGACGGCTGCGACAGGTTCGTGGACATTCCTCGAAACCGCGTTGCCGAGTTGTAGCGCCCGGGTATCGCCACAGCTTGATTCTGAAATTGGACGCCCGCCGCAAATAGTGTGAGATCCTCAAGACTTCCCGCACCCATTTTATCTAGAGACGCCGAATTGAATGACGCGATTGCAAGTGGGGCATCCATCAAACTTTCATCGCGCTTTCGAGCCGTCACTATTATTTCTTCCAATCCCGCCGCAAAACCAGAATCGGGGTCCTGCTGGGCGTGAGCCGAAGGGATGGCCATGGCGCATGCAATCGCCAAGGTGATGTAGTAGGAACAACGTTTCATATCAAAAACCTCTGTATGGTTGCACCTCTAGGCTAATGCGAGGGAAATCAGTACGACAACTTGGCATTCGCCTTTGTCTCAATAGTGGACATTTCCAATCATCTGGCGAGCGCTTACTGCCGAAGAGTTTCGTCTCCAAAGTCTCCGCTCGATCCGTAATTAATTTACAGTGCCGCCCGAGGCAACTCGTCACAAGTCGAGAAGCCTGGGATAGCTTGATGGCATTTTCTTGTCCCTCTCACTTGTCGGATAACATTTCAGAATCCGTCTCCAACTGAGTTTATTGGTACGAACGTAAGGACCCAAATCTGGGGCGACCCAGTCCGAAAGCGGTTGGATAATCACGCTGGCTGATCCGCCAGCTAAGACTATTCGATTTAATGTTAATGCGCCGAAGAATTAGAGGCCGCGCCGGAGAATTCTAGGTTCGTCGCAAGATCGGCAATCGGTAAATCGCCGCCTCTATTCCCCGTCACTACGGCCGAAATGCTTTGCCAACGCGGCATTCCGACGAGCGTATTCGTCCGTCGCAAATCTCGATGGAAACATATCAAACCCATGAGGTGCACCAGGGATCGCGTGCAACTCCGTAGGCACACCCGCGCTTTTAAGACGTTGTGCATACTCCATGTTTTCATCAAAGAAAAGATCACAATCACCAACGCAGAGGTACGTCGCTGGTAATTCAGACAACGATTTCGCGAGCGCTGCGGATTCGTAAGCGGTCGTTTCTCTGCGCACAGTATTTCCGTTCAAATATGCGTTCCACGCAAACTCGTTATTTTCGGCGTTCCATACATATAGTTCTGCGCCGTCTTGGACACATGTCCTCCAAGTCCGATGATCCAACATTGGATAAATCAAGCATTGATAGCAAATCGACGCATCCGCCCGATCACGGCAACGCAATGCCAATGCGGCGGCGAGGCCTGCTCCCGCACTCGCTCCTCCGATCGCGACTCTGCACGGGTCAATCTTCAGGCTGCCTGCGGTCTCAACAATCCAACGAAGCACGAAATTACAATCGTCCAATGCGGCTGGATACGGGTTTTCTGGCGCCAGGCGATAATCCACGGAAATGACGGCGCAACCCACGTCATCAACCATTTGGCACGCCATCAGATCATCCACCTCTGGACAACCGAGTATGTAACCACCACCATGAATCCACAGCACGGCAGGCTTCACCTTCGAGTCTGACTCGATTGAGTATATTCGTACTCGCAATGACTGGTTCCTGTCAGGCCCAGCCAGTTGTCTGTCCTCTATTAGGATGTGCTCGAATCCACTGACTTCGGCAGCCGCCGCTATGGACATCGCGTTCAGTTCTTTGCGAATCTGAATCAGCGAGTCGTCGGACAAATCAAGAATCGGAAATTCGTTTAGAAAAGGAAGAAGCTCTGGATCAATTTGTGAAGTCAATTTCACGACTCTCGCATCTAAAATCTGGCAGGTTCAACTCGCATCTTAATATGCTTTTGCTCAAGAAAAGTCCGCAGTCCTTCGGGGCCGAGTTCTCTACCCACTCCGCTCAATTTCCAGCCCCCAAATGGCGCTTGCAGTTCCGACGTGTCGGAGACGTTGATTCCAACCGCGCCGAACTCAAGCCGATCGGCTAACGACCAAGCGGCCTCTAAATCATCCGAGTACAGGTACGCGGCCAATCCGAATTCTAGGCTATTGGATACTCGAAGAATCTCTCCGATTGATTCAATGCTCCTTATCGCTGCAACCGGGCCATAGGTTTCTTCCTTCATTGGCAGGCTATCAAGTGACGCGTTGTCGAGAATAGTTGGATGGAAAAACAGTCCGTCGCTCAACGCGCCAGTCGTCGCCGGTTTGCCGCCCGTTACGATTTTGGCGCCTTTTGCTACAGCATCATCGATATGCCGTTGGGAGCGATCAATTACCGACCGCGTCGTAACAGGGCCGTAAGCAACATCCGGGCTTATGCCAGGACCCAGGATGATTTTCTTTGTTTCTGCAACTAACGCCTCCAAAAATTCGTCATGAATAGTCTCGTGTGTCAGAACACGATTCACAGTAATACAAATTTGTCCCATGTTGGAAAATGACCGACGCATCGCCGCTTTCGCCGCTGCTTGAATGTCAGCGTCAGGCAAAACGATAAACGGCGCGTGTCCTCCCAGCTCAAGGCTAATGCGCTTTAGATTAACCGCAGCGTTTCGCATAATGTCTTGGCCAGCCGCAATGGATGCGGTTGCTGATATGCACGCGATTCCCGGGTGCATGGACATTGCTCGACCTGCCACCGGACCTGTCCCTGGTAGGTTTGCGAGAACACCGTCCGGTAAACCTGCTTCTACAAAACACTCAACTACTTTCGCAATCGCAAAAGGCGTTTCGTGCGGCGGCTTCACAATGATTGGGCAACCCGCAGCCAACGCCGGTGCGACTTTCCAACAATACAAATCAACAGGATAGTTCCAAGGGACGATGGCTCCAACGACACCCACAGGGTGGTAAGAAACGATGTTCTTAATGTTGAGCGCAACAGAGGGTCGCAAAGAGCCTCCCTGCCGTCTGCCCTCTTCGGCGTAGTAGCGCAGTACCTGGGTACCGAAGAGAATTTCCTTTCGGCTATCGCAAATCGGTTTTCCTTGCTCCCGTGTTAGCAAGGTTGCAACTTCATCCAATCGACTGTCGACCAAATCTGCCGCGCGATGCAATATGGCAGCTCGCTCGTCGGCGTGTGTTCGTGCCCATGAATCACGCACTTTTTCGGCGGACTCGACCGCAGCATCAACGTCAAGCTCATTCGCCAGAGCGGTTCGACCGACTAATGAACCATCCGCTGGATCATTAACGTCGAACCATTCGTTAGTTTTCGGAGTATGGTGGCTGCCGCCATAAAATAATGGGCATTCAAGCATCGCGACTTCTTTCTATCGGTTCGATAATCGACGCCAAAGTTCGGCGTAATTTTTGTCATTTTGAAGGTTTGCCGATTCTTTGTCTTTGGTATTCGGACTCACCATGACAAAAGGCTCGACTCCGCGTTCGACGAGTTTTCTGGCGGTGACCGCGTTGATCGCTTGTCCAACGGCAATAGCAACGCTCGTGGAAGTTGCGCCCACCGGAGAATCCAACCCATCAATACTGACACCCGCATCGCCGAGTGGTGCCGCAGTATCGATTGTGACGTCAGCTGCTTCGAACAAACGCTTACCACTGGAATGTCGCGATGGGACGGCTGACGAGTGTGGAATGCTGGTCACGCCTATCAACTTCATTCCAATTTCCTGTGCGCCAATTGCAATGTCCATGGTCACCGCGTTGATGCCAGAATGTGAAAAGATGAGCATCGTATCTGCTGGATCCGTCTGATGCGACGAAAGGATCGCTTTGCCGTAGCCTTCCTGCGAGTGAATGAAACGGTATTGCCTTGCGCCCATATCACCCAATACGCGATGAAACGAAATCATTGTGCTTTCAACAATAGGCCGAAATCCCGTCACCGTCCCGGTACGCGGGTACATCTCCATCGCAGCAAATGATCCATGCCCCGTCCCAAATGTAAAAACGAGCTTTCCTTTTTCTATGGAGTTTGCACAGTGCTCGGCTGCATCTTCGATTGACCCTTCTTGGTGATCAAAAACAGCGGCGAGACGTTCATCAAGCGTTTTTCGATAATCCTGAACGATACTCATGTCAATAACCTACTCTGTCCCTTGTACTTTGATGATCGCGAACAGAATTGCGCTGACAGCCATCATGATTACCGCGATTCCGACCAAGGCCGGTGCGCCGCCAAGACCGAAGCCGATGCCACCAAGAGTCGGGCCCAATGCGGATCCGACACCTTGCGCCGCACCGATAAGAACAACGAATTTCCCGTCTGTATCGAGGGCCGCCACTGTGCCCATTTGGTACGGCATAACAAATCCGATGGTAAAACCAAGCCCCACGATAGATAGGCCATACAGAAAATAGGTTTCTGCCCAAAGCAACGCAATTACCGATAAGGTCATGAAGAACAGGCCGACGAGAAGCGTTCTTTTCCGTCCAAAACGAGTGCCTACAATTCCCGCGAGAACAGAACCAGCGGCTGACCCCAATAAATTGGAAGCAACAATTGGGCTGATCTGTGAAACACTAAATCCTGACGCGACACCCAATCTCTCGGCAAATGCCCACACGGCCGCAAACACCAATCCGGTGGCCAAAAGACCCAAGAGCGACATCGAGACGTTCAGGGGTGGAGTGAACGTTGTCAATGTTGAGGATTGTTCGGCAGAGTCTGCCGATCTGTCGTCAATCAGAAACGTACCCAGCCCCAACAAGAGAATGATGGCACTCAACATGTAGGCGGATCCGCTGAGTCCGTAGTTGGGAACGATCCATTGGCCTATCGTGTACGAAACGGCAGCCAATATTGTATAGGAGACCACGATCCCGGTGGCGAAGCTCCGCTCCGGATTCGGTGACGCACTAAAGATTCGATACGCAATAGTCCAAAGCGATCCCATCATGACACCAACGACCATTACGGACACGACACTCAACACATAGGACTCAGCGTCTTGAAGTACGAACAATGCCGCAACGACGCCGGCGATCGCCGTTGGGATTAGTTTTCGCCAATTGAAGCGACCAATCCACCAGATGCCGGACAATGACGCAATCGAGAAGCCGATCAAATAGGCCGAGCCAAGAGAACCCGCCTCCGTCTGACTGAGCCCACCCGTACTGATTTGCAAACCAATAAAGAATGGAAGAAAGGCCCAAAACAATCCACCCGCGGTGTAGATTGCCAAAGCACCCGCGAACGTGCGGTTGGTATTTTGCTTCATAGTGTCAATCAGAAACGGCGCGTCAGATCGATTCCATAGGTACGTGGGTAATTGTAATTACCCGCCGCAATGAAAAAACCAAAGCCGAGTACTTCGTATGCCTCTGTCAAATACGTTTCATCCGTCAAATTACGAACCCAAACCGCAGCATCCCATTTTTCATCGGTGGATTGCACGGCAAGCCGCAGATCAACGTCGATATGAGACTCCGTAAACAACGCTCGTGTCGCACGAAGGTCTCTCGGAATGTCATCCTCCCACAGAAAGTCGATATTACCGGCAAATCGCCAGTTTTCGTTGATTGGCAGCGTTACGCGTGCTGACGAATTGATACTCAGTTCTGGATGATTCGGGAATGAATTTCCGTTCAGATTGACAAGAGTAGAGCCGAAGATCGGCGCATTGTCTGGAGACGGACTTCCGGTGCCAGTTCCGGCGATGGAAGTTGCCAAACTGCCGTATTCGCTGTCGATATAGGCGATACCAAGATTGAATTCCAACCAGTCGATCGGCAGCGCTCGAAGTTGCAGCTCTGCACCTGTCAGCGTCGCATCATCTGCATTGATCAAAAAGTTAGCGGAAATATTACTCAGCGGTTCGACGGCGACGACTTGTGGGTCGCTAAAATCGTAGTGGTACACCGCCGCTTCGATATTCGCGCGACCGCCGGCCAGGGTCGATTTCACTCCCAATTCGAATGCCACCATCGATTCGGATTTCGTCGGCATGGCGTTTTCTACACTGCCCAGAAACTGACTGTTAAATGTTCCGGCGTTGAAGCCACGTGAAATACTGCCGTAAACCAACGTGTCATTGCTTGCGTTCCAGTTAAGCGCTAGCCGCGCTGAGTAGTCGTTGTCCGAGAAAGTACTGGTTATCCCTGCTAGCAATTCCGGAGCGGCACCGAAACCGTTTGTCTGGTAAAAGAAGTCCCGTTCCACGTCGGTCCAGCGACCGCCAACGGTCAATGACAAGTCATCAGCAATAGGAAATTCGACTTGCCCGAAAACAGCTAAAGTATCTGTTTCCAGTGTCGAATTATCCTGTCGACCGCCGGAGTCGAACGAGGGCGAACCCTCAAGTTCGTCGGTTGAAAAGTAAATGCCCGCCAACCACTGTGGTCCCGATTCGTTGTCGGATGCAAGTCTGATTTCCTGAGAAAACTGTGTCACATCGGAGCGTCGCACATCATCGATGGCGACAGTCGGGCCCGCATCTTCGTCAAGAAAATCGGCGCGCTCAAAATCGTCCCAACCGGTAACTGCAGTCAACGTTACGGTATCAAAACTCCAGTTCAGTTCCGCGGCGATGCCCGTCGACCGGTAATTGTGAGAACCAATCGCGTTCTGATTGATTGTGTACGGGTCGCCGTCGGTGTCATTGAACGACGTACCGCTGACGAAGGGATCGGCAGCGAGGCAATTGATCGCCGCTGCGTCAATATCTCCTCGAACGAATTCGTCGCAGAGTTGATCCGGTAGCCCATCGTTGTCTGTATCTGCGCCTGCAGGTATCAACGCGAAGGGCCAAACGTCGGAATCATCACGACCACCGTGGAATTGAATCAAGAGTTCAACATCATCATTCGGTTTGAACAACAATGAGCCACGAGCAAAAAACTGATCGACTTCACCACCATCACCGACACCGGGGTTGGTATTCGTTAGCGGACTGTCTGTCTGACGCAGAATCTTAACTGCCGCGCGACCAGCAACGGTATCTGAAAATGGGCCGCCAAATGCCGCCTCCAATGAAGTTCTGCTGTACCTGCCAACACCCAAGGTTGCGTAACCCTCGGGCTCGAAGGTCGGACGTTTGGCGATAAAGTTGACTGCGCCGGCGATGGTATTACGTCCGTAGATTGTGCCTTGCGGCCCCTTCAATACTTCCATGCGCTCAAGATCCAGCAATCGAAACGCCTGCATGGGGGGCTGCGATAGATACACGCCGTCGGCATAAACACCGGTCGATTGAGGCAACGTCTCGATGAATCCATCCGTGTTTACGCCGCGCAACGCAATTAGGGGGTATCCGTATTCGCCAAAAGGCGTTTGGATATTCAGGCCAGGCGAAAAGCGTGCGACATCAATCAATGAACTGGCACCAGACTCCCTCAGAATTTCCCCGCTAATGACATCAACGGCAACTCCGATATCGGAAATTAGCTGTTCACGCTTCTGCGCGGTGACAATAATCTCTTCGAGTACCAGACCTTCACTCTGCGCATGCGCTGGAGTCGAAATGCAAAAGATTAGAGCGGCGATAAGAACGTGTAGAAACAAGAATTTTGTCATTTTCATCCCCCAGGACGTTTGTGACCAGCGAATGAACTTCGCTCTATCATCTGGCCAACGGTGAGGAAAACATATATTCAATTAGTTGACTAGTCAAGTAGTTGTTTGATTAAATTGGCTATACTAGGAGAGCCTATGAAATTCGCCCGTAAAGCCAATAAGCCACGCTACCTAAATGTCGCCGACAATCTCAGAGACGGGATAAAGAGTCGTAAATGGGTATCGGGAGACCTGCTCCCGAGCGAAACACAGTTGTGCACCCAATTCGGCGTCAGTCGCGGCACGGTAGTAAGAGCCATTGAGGTACTGCTAAGCGAGGGTCTGTTGCAACGCCGGCAAGGCGTCGGCACGTTCGTCGCCCGCCCTGCCCTTCATAGAATGCCCGGTTATTTGCTCGGTTTTTCAGAAACGGTACGACGCCAGGGTCGCAGCCCGACACATCGTGTCGTCAGCGAATCCGAGCTTAGTCGCGCTGAGGCGTTGCAATTTGGTTGCGATGAGCCCGCCGTCATATTTAAACGCATTCGTCTTGTCGACGACGTTCCTTGGGCTATTCACAATGCGCTGATTCCATTGGCTGTCGCGGAGAACTTGCCATCGATCTACGGGCCGGAAAGCCGCGTTACTGATGCGGCTTTTTCTCTTTATGAGGTATTCGATGATGCCGGTGTGATCATTGATCATGCTGATGAAACAATTAATGTACGCCTGGCGACGGAAGATGAATCAAACCTATTGATGATTGATAGACCGTCCGCCGTCATGCTCGTGCATCGAAAGAGTTTTGACTCGCAAGGCCAACTTCTCGAACTAATTGAAGCGGTCTACCTGGAAGGTTGTTACACCTACGATACACGACTCGTTCGTACACAAGGTGTTGCGGAAATCAATGATGCCGCGACCACTCCTCAATCGGAAGCGTGATAGTGCCCGCAACACAGGACGATGGAAGCGCGCTTCTTCTGATCGATTTGCAGAAATCATTCTTTCACCCACAGGGCGGTAACTACTACTCTGAAAGTGAGAATGTTCTGCCCGCTGTGAATCAATTGATCGATGCCGCCCGAACTTCGGGGCGACCCATTATATTTGTCGTCGAGCGACATCGGCCGAACGTGGACGACTTCGAGTCTCGCAAACTACCCGAGCATTGTGTCGACGGACAATTCGATTCTGAATTGATTGACAGTGTTGCTCCACGCGGCGAGCGGGAATTTTTGGTAACGAAGCGTCGCATGAGCGCGTTCAATGCGACAGATCTCGATCTCCTGCTTAGAGAACTTAAGATCGATCGCCTTGTTATTGGCGGTGTCAAAGCGAACGTATGTATCCGTGCAACAGTTCAAGACGCATTTTCGCTGGGATACAAATGTTATGTGGCTAAAGACGCCGTCAATTCTAATCGGAGCAACCTTGCAGACGCATCGCTTGAGGACATTGATCGATACATGGGCTGGGTAGTTCCAGTTTCGGAAGCGGTAGAGCGCCTTTCATGAAGAACGTTGTTGTCATCGGTTACGCCTCCATTGACTACCCCGCTGTCCTGGACGGTTATTTCAAGGGCGATCAGACGGTAATGATAAAACAACGGCCAGCCGACGCCTTTCCGCGTCCAGGCGGTTGTCCGCTTTATGCTGCACGACCTCTTCCGTCAGAATCAAATAAGGTATCGATCATCAGCTGGGTCGGCGACGACGACCTCGGAGCGTTTTTTCGAACATCCGTATCTGATGCTAGAGTCGATGCCAGCGGCGTTGCAACAGTCGAATCTGGAAGAACACCGGTTTGCTTTATGATCTATCAGGAAGACGGTAGTTGCTGTTGCTGCTTTGATCCCGGAATGCTCGGACGCGAGACATTGAGCACGCCGCAAGCCAACCTCATTCGTGAGGCGGATCTTCTCTGCGTGACTGTGGGGCCGCCTGAAATTGGGCAACGCGCACTTTCACTGGCCAGTGATCGTTGCAAAGTTGCCTGGGTTGCAAAAAACGATCCTCTTTCGTATCCCGTCGATTTTCGAAAGCAACTCGGCGCTCGTGCCGACTTCATTTTTTGCAATAGTGCTGAGCGTGATTGGATCGATGAATCCCTGGCACGCCGAGAGCGTTCGGCACCGCTTATCGTTCAAACCGACGGCGAGAACCCAATTCTCATTGAGCAAGGCGATCTACGCGCGACGGTCCAGGTTGCGCAGATAACATTCAACGATGCATCCGGTGCTGGGGACACCTTGGCGGGCGGTTGTTTGAAGGCGCTCACCGATGGCGACAGTGATCTCAAGTCGATCGCGCGCAGTGGCATCGATGCGGCGGCAGAACTGTTGCGGAGTCGATCAAGTGAGGACTAGGAATTGAATAGCCAGAAAGCATGGTACTTGGGCTGCAGTAGAGACCAAATTGCCGATCGCGTAATTTTGTTGGGTGACCCGGGCCGAGTGCAACGCTTAAGTGGCCATTTGGACGACGTACGACATTTTCCGGTCAATCGCGGCTTAGCCACGGCCACTGGCAGTTACAACGGGATTCCAATTACGCTCGCCGCATTTGGCATGGGGGCGCCGATTGCGGCGATCGTTCTACACGAGCTCGCGGACCTTGGCGCGTCAATATTCCTGCGCATCGGTACAAGCATCGGCTTGCCTCCAGTGGAGATCGGTGATGTGGTCATTGCAGATAGCGCAATCATTCACGAAGGAACGTCAAAAGCCTACTCACCAGAGGCCAATGACTGCCGCGCGGACACAGAAATTGTCGCCGCGCTGAGCAGCGCGTCAGAGTCGCAATCCGTACGTACCCATGTAGGGTCCTTCGCCAGTTACGACGGATTCTATCGCGACATGTTCGCGTTGGACGGCGCATCAGAGTCTCGCGTCGCCGCCAATTTTGAGAGTCTAATTAGCAACAATGTTCTGGCAGTCGACATGGAAACCTCAGCGCTCATAACGGTTGGCGGTGTTTTGCATTGCAAAGTTGGGAGCTTGTGTGTGTCCAGCGTCAATAGTTTAACGAAGCATAAGATGTCTGCAGAACAGCAAGCCGAAAGCGAGAAAGTACTTATCACCACCGCACTTCAAGCACTGGTCTCCGTAGATACCTGAAATGACAAGTTACGGGCGGCGCTTAGGAGGATAGCCAGAATGGACACAGGTCTTGCCGGAACACGAGCCCTTGTAACAGGCGGATCACGCGGCATCGGCTTTGCAGTCGTTCAACGCCTTGCCGCTGAGGGCTGCAACGTTGAATTTTGCGCTCGAAACAAATCGCAGATTCGGATCGCTGAGAACAATCTGCCGTCTACCGCCAGCGCAGTGAGAGGCTCAGTCATCGACCTTGGAGAGCAAAGTACCACGCTCAGTTGGGCAAAAACGGCCATTGACCGTCTCGGCGGACTGGATATTTTCATTGCTAATGCCAGTGCAATGGCAACGGGAGTGTCGGAACAGGCGTGGCGCAGAAATTATGAAGTGGAGATTCTTAGCTTGTCGACCATACTTTCGGTCGCAAGATCGAAACTTTCAAATTCCGTAAAAGAACGAGGTGATGCCGCTGTGGTCGTTGTCGGTTCTACGTCCGCAAGCAGCGCCAAGCGCTTTGACGCGTACGGCGCTACGAAAGCTGCTTTGGTCCATGCAACGAAGGGATTGTCACACGAACTAATTGCCGATGGCACACGGGTCAATATGGTTTCACCTGGCCCTGTCTACTCGATTAACGGCATTTGGGAAAAGTTAGAAAATGAAAACTCAAAATATGTAGAGACAAAAACGCGAGAGATTCCTCTGGGCCGTATGGGAAAGCCAGATGAAATTGCCAATATCGTCGTATTTCTTTGCTCACCGCTGTCGAGATACGTCGTTGGGAGTAATATTGTCGCCGACGGCGGTCGATCACATCGTCCAGGATATTGAGCTAACGCTTTTCTCATGAAAACTTCGGTATGATGCCTAATTCACAGATTGAGTTAGAATGACGACTACTGACCCGAGGCCGACAGTCTTTCCAGTGGCAAGCTCGTGTCGGAACTGGCCGCGCAACTCTCGATCGAGATTGCGGTGAGGTATCGTCTTTCGAGGTGCCCCACACGAGATGGAGGATCGAAGTGAAGAGACTTAACTGTCCACACTGCAATAATCCGACAATTAGTTGGTTGCGGAAGCAGTGTCTTGGCCCAGCTCGTAGAATTAATTGCCCTGGATGTGCTTCGAAGATATCGGTAGCCTGGAAGAACTCAGTCCCCACGTTTATTGCGGTGACGATAGCAGTTGTTTCTATAGGCTATTTCGGCGCGGAGATTCGTAGTCTGATTGGATTCGCCTGGGCCACGACATTGATAATTCTATTCTTCGTCCTGACGATGGTGATTGTCGGCATCTACCACCACTTCTTTGTGCCACTCGAGGTCAGAGCCAGACCGAGAAGCGAACGAGTTGCCGAACTCTTCGGCTCTGAGAGTGCAGTAGACTAGAACGACAGAAGTCGCGCCGTTCGGTTCAGAACTTGGCGTTGAGGAACAGTCGCTTTTGACCGTGAGCAGACGTTCGGAATTGTGAAATGTTATCAATATGAACCGCTGCTTTCGTTCAGAGCGGACACTCAAGTAGTCGGTCGTGAAAATATTCTGCGCAGATAACTGCTTCACCGACGGAAGCAGGCATTCGGGTAGTATCGGTAAATAGGCCTCCCTGTGGCCCAATCAAGACTTTCGATAATTTCGAATGCCTAGCCGCTGCTCGGGAGAACCGGGTGTACAGGCAGCACATACCAGATCACGGCGAGGAAATGGCAGGCCGCTCCTGCGAGCACAAATAAGTGCCAGATGACGTGATGAAAGTACATTTTCTTCGCCACATAAAAGGCCGCACCCACTGAGTAGCAGAGGCCGCCGGCGATCAACCAGATCATGCCGTTAGCACCGATCGCTTCCGTCATTTGGCGCGCCACGAGTAACAAAAGCCAGCCCATGAGGAGATAACTCGCGAGCGACAATCGGGGATACCGATGCCCATGCCAAAGCTTGGTCAGGACTCCGGCTGCCGCCAATGCCCACATGGCCCCGAACATCCACCAACCGGTATCGGTTCGCATCGCTACGAGCAGGAAAGGGGTGGCGGTGCCAGCAATCAGCAGATAGATCGCGCAGTGATCGAGCAGCTTGTACAGATGTTTATTCGGTGATGAGTGCAAGCCGTGGTACAAGGTCGAGGTTAGAAACAAAGAGATCATACCGAATCCGTAAATGCTGCTGGCGACAATCCGCCACGGATCCGACGCGTCGATCGAAAAATTAAGCATCCACGAAAAACCGGCAATGCTCAGGATCAGGCCGATGCCGTGGCTGACCGCGTGGGCAATTTCCTCGATCAGACTGTATTGAGACGTTGTGTTTTGAATGGTTATCTATCCAGCGACGTATTGCAGTCTGCTGCAAGCGAGACCGTCGGGGTGACGCCGAACAGCCTACCCCACTTCTACCCGGCGAGACAGGACCCCGACAGCCAGGCGGCACCGGTCGGGTGTCTGCTATTTGCCGTAAACGGACCGTCACGGAACCACATTCGAATGACTACTATTGGTGAAGATGAGAATCTAGAACAATCTATAAAATCTATAAGAAATCTAAAAGTGAAATCTATAAGGACACCCACGAATCTATAAGGACACCCACAATAATGGCTGATACAGACGGCCTGAATTAGAAACGAGTCGGGGATGAAACACGAGAATCCGAAATTGACCCAAATTTTCGCCTATTGCGATTGGAGACGTCAGACTTATCGTGGGTGTCCTTATAGATCGTCCTTATGGTTCTTGCCCTCAAAACCAGACATTCGAGTATTATTGGGAAAAAATCCGCTAATGTCCCAAAGCTGAAGTTGCAGCACTCAGCAAAAGATTTCGGGATTAAATGTGCGCCTTCAAATTGGCAGCGATTGGTGGGGACATGACATTTTCTAGAATTCAGGCCACTAACCGGGCAAAGGAAAGGGCAATGACAAAGCATCTTCTTCAAGTAGTTCTGTTTTTTATTGCTTTTCAGACGATAGCCTACGCTAAGGACGCTGCATCACCCTCGGAATCTAAAGCAATTATGGCTCAGCTGATCGAGATTGCCGAGGTATCTCTGTCCGGCCTTCCAACGGGCGAAATGACGGATCGCT
Source organism: Woeseia sp. (assembly GCA_021773015.1). Taxonomy (GTDB): domain Bacteria; phylum Pseudomonadota; class Gammaproteobacteria; order Steroidobacterales; family Woeseiaceae; genus OFTM247. Next base: position 88,624 of record JAJFKW010000002.1, on the reverse strand, counting down.
ATCTTAGCTATTTTGCTGCTAATCCTACGCTCTTGCCTGCTGGGCAAGCAGCTTTAACGGGCCGGGAAGCTATACAAGACTTTTACAACGGCGCATTTCGAGACATCGTAATCGAAAGCAATATCTATCGCGATCCCGTTATAGTCGTTAACGGAGACATGGCGACACGGAGGTATATCGGCACAGCGGTCCTGAAAATAGCCGACCAGCCTGACCCAGTATCTGCGACAAACCTATACCTCGATGTTCTGATCAAAGAGGGCGGTGAGTGGAAAATGCTATGGCATTCGTGGGTGCCCGTTGATTGGGAATGACCACTGAGAAATTGCTCATGTACACAATTGGTCTAGTACCTTCTTTCAATATGTGAATAGCACACTCGATGAATCTCAATGGATACCGATCCAACGGGATGTGGCAGCGACCGCATCTGACAAATCAGTTAGGAGAGTATAGGCAGAATGGAATCACGTTTTCGATAACGATTTTCGATCCTTCGTTGACCGCGATTTTGGAAACATAGAATGATGCGTGACGAAACGTGTATCAACCGCTTGAGTCCGCAACCCAAAGCTGCTGCATTGCCTTTAACCAATACCGCAGCTCCAAGGTTATGACGGGCAGTGTGGGGCAATTCCGTCATCCGATCACGTCGATGGAATTCAGAGTTAGCATCAATAGGACTGGAGATCGGCAATGAGAAAAAGCAACGCGGTGTTGTTTATCGCAGTCGTAATCACACTCGGTTGCACGGTTGTGAACCGGCGTGCAACAGCAGAGGAATGAGAAAGCATGGCTAAAGTAACGGGAATCGGCGGCGTGTTCTTCAAGTCGCAAGGAGAGGGAAAGGCACTGTCGTCGTGGTACGAGAAGCACCTGGGTATGCGGATGGAGGAGTTTGGCGCCGCCATTCTCGAGTGGAAAGAGGATACTGCTGAGGACAAGGGGACTACCGTATGGCACGTCGCGGAACGGGACAGCGATTGGTTTAGTCCCAGTGAGTCGACGTTCATGATCAATTACCGCGTCGACGACCTGGAGGCGATGGTCGAGCAACTGACGACCGCGGGCATCGACATACAACAAGGCCCGGAGTATCACGAAAACGGGGTGTTCGCTTGGATCATGGACCCCGAGGGCAACAAAATCGAACTTTGGGAGCCAAAGATCTGGGACGACAAGAACAAGAAATAACTCAAGATAGCGGCAACCGGTATCGGACCGGTGACGGCCGATGACTATTGCGCGAGATAGCACTTTGCCTAAGGGTTGCTTTGCCGTAATAACCAGACATTCGGGTAACATTGGGCAAAACGTCCGCTACCGCGTCATTGGGGGCAGACTGCACATTCCTGAAAACTCCGGTCTGACCACGGATCCTCATTTTCGGCTATAAGGCGACGTCATTCATTTAGCTCAAGATCGAGCATTTCCAGAATAGTTTTTTCTCCATCGCCAAAAGCATGGCGTTTCCAACTCGGATCACCTAGACGGTCAAGTGTGAGCGCAATTCCGAGACCTTCGTTCTGCGACCACCACCTGCTGCGTCGCGCAAACCCGGGCACCGCCTTCGACGCCGCTGCGGCGCCACCGTGGTCACTGATGAGCCATTTATACGCCACCCATTGACCCGACCCTTCAAACGTCAACCAGATATCCTCGGCCTCGCGCCAAAATTTATCATCGCCTGTGTACCAGCGGTCCGCGCGCGTCAGCATGAGGTCTCGTGCTTCACGTGCGAGCCGACGTGCAGTTTCATCATCGCTCGCCACCGCTGCCTGGAAAAAAAGGTCGGTCTCTTTGACGATTGATGCGGAGAAGGCTTCGTTCTTTTCGAAGCGCTCCTGCAAACTATCATCGTTAAACGACTCGGGCAGCGAATAGCGCTGTTCAAGCGCCGTTACTCTCTTGCCGTACGTCATCGATTGCGCTACGTGTGTGCCCTCATGCAGCATCACTGCGACCATCAGAGTATCAAGACCTAGCGGTCCACCATCAACACCACCGTTTCGCCAAACGCTCGGCGTGGACATGACGAAGTACGCCATTTCTTCATCTGCGCTAGTGAATGACGTAACGCCCGCTGGCATCTTGTCGCCATCCGGTAGCATGATAATGCCGTCGTGACTATTGGCATTCCAATTGACTGCCTTGTCGTCGCCGGTTAGGGCATTGCTGCTGCTTAGCACGCAATCCGCGCTAAAGAAAACCGCCGGGAAATTGTCGATCTCACCCATGCTGGTGATGTGATGCTTGGCCATGCTCCACGCTGCCACTGCGCGGTCAATCCATGCCCGATCGGCGGCAGATACGGCACAGGACTGATGCGCCGGATTGGCTACGCGATCTGCAGCAAGCAGCTCGCAGCCGGCGAGAATTGTGGACGCCACAATCGCGAAAGCAATTTTTTTCCACATTGGCTGTTTCCTATTTAGTTTTGCGTTGCGTTGGTGTCAGCGTTCACAACCTTTACGAGTCATCGCTGTTTAGCTGACCGGTCGCAGCGAAGTCCAATTCAGCATCAGTGACCTTCGAGGAATTGATGAACCACCGTGCACGATGTGCTAAAGATGCTGGCACATAAACTCGCACATCATCAACAACGCCAAGCAACGGCGAAATCCACCGAACTTTGGTCGGCACGCCTTCGCTCCTTAGCAACCCTGCGGGAACTTCCGCAGATAACTCATTATCGAATGTTGCAACTTGCGTCAATTCTTCGGTCATATCGATAGTTCGAATTGTCAGATTAACTTCTGCAAGGCGTCATTTGCGATCTCTTACGAGTCTATCACTTGGGCATTTGCTTTTGGACGTGAGCCAATGCCGCAAATATTGGGGACAGATTGTTAACTTCTTGTCTCATCACACTTAAGCTACAAATCAATCAAGTAAACTGTCCTCGGATTCCGCGTAGGCGACTGTATGAGCATCCTGAGCAAGTGGCTGCTTTGCCCCTGGTAACAGACATTCGGGTAATATCGGAAAAAGGTCCGCAGATTACCCAAAGCCGATGTCGGCACCGGCAGAGTGAATGCATGAGCACGAATGAAATAATGGTTTTCTTCTATGGGCTTTTCATGGATGAGTCGATACTGGCTTCGAAAGGCATTCGTCCAACGGATCCGACTATTGGCTATGTTGATGGGTATGGCCTACGCATCGGGAAACGCGCAACACTACTTCCTGAGGCGAATAGTCGCGCGTATGGTGTGTTGATGAAGATCGCGCTAGAGGACGCTGCGGCGTTGTATTCTGAACAGAGTGTTGCAGACTATGTCGCCGAACCTGTTGTCGTGACATTGCCCAGGGACATCCAAGTGTCGGCTGTTTGCTACAACTTGCCGGCCACAAAGCTGGTTGGGACAAACCCGGAGTACGCGGCGACCTTGCTGGCACTCGCATCCAAACTGGGACTGCCTGACAGCTACCTCAGTCAAATTAGGAATGCCGTCTAACTTCTTAATCTATTCGACCGCTCATGGCCGAAACTTGCCGATCGGGTGATAAACTTGTGAACTGCTGCTACTCACCCTTTCCGGCCGTCCCAGGTTGGTCGACCGGTGACCTTGTGCAAACCATTCCTAGCTACTCGCTAGATATTCAGGCACGAATGAACCAAGAGGATAAACAACGGAATTACGAATTGGCCGAAAATCTGATTTCGGAGCAGAACTTTGCTGCGGCCGTCATCGTGGGAGGTGTTGCTACACTTCTCGCTACTGCCATCTACGGCATCACAACCGCTATATGGAATTTTTCGTTCGGTTTCGCGGCGGCGGGCATTGGGATCGCAGTTGGAATATCAATGCAATATCTCGGACGCGGAATCAAGATGAAATTCGCTGTGGCGGCTTCGTTATACACGATTGCAGGCTGTCTCCTCGGCAACGTGTTCGGAGTCGTAATGCAACAGGTCCGAGGAAATGCGATCTCACCACTTGACGTTTTCCGGAGTAATGAACTTTCGGTGATCGCTGGATGGTCGGTTTCCTACGTTTCGTTCGTCGATCTGGTTTTCTGGTTTGTAGCGGTTTTTGCCGCAGTTTTTCTCGCAATGAGGCCGCTGCCTCGTTCAGAACGATTAGCCATCGGTACGTACAAATTGAAGGGTTGAATTCGTAACGAATAACTTGAATCGTTATTGAAGTCCGCTAATGGCCGATAAGCGACGGTAACCTGAATTGAGCTAGAATGACTGCTACTGACCCAATGCCGACGTTCGCCATCGATGTGAGAATTCATGATTGAACTTCCGAACCAGAATCCGTGTGAATTTTGCGAGGGAATGGCGGGTCGTGACGACACTTGGGCAGTGATTGGTGAGTGTGAACACACGCAGACAGTAATTAATCCGTCGCAGTATGAGATTGGACAGTGTTGTGTAATCACTCGGCGACACGTTGGGACGCTACTTGATCTATCCGACGAAGAATGTAGTGCGATCATTGTGGCTGCAAAAAGAGTAGCTAACGCACTGGTCAATGCCTTTGAGCCGTTAGGCGTGCTCACATTTCAAAACAATGGGGTGTATAGCGGGCAGGAGGTTCCCCACTATCATTTTCATGTAGTTCCACGACAGCAAGGCAGCGACTGGGGCATTGGGCCACCTCAATTGGCCGTGTTTGAAGGCGCAGGTCGCGTTCAGGGAACGCTGCATGATTCTTCATCTGACGGCGCACGACGAGCCAGAGTGAAAGTTGCTGCACACAAACTCCATGAGGTAGCAGCACTCATACGATCAAATTTGCCAGACTGATACGGATGACTGCTTTACTTCCAATAGCAGTCATTCGGGTAGCGGGTCCGCTTGTGACCCAGGGCAAAAGTCCAGTTGGATTGCCTGACTTCACGTTTCAGATAAGGTGCAGCCCACCTGACAACAATTAGAAAGGAAATTTTCAATGAAAGGCGGAATCGCACTATTGGTTTGCTGTTCAATAATGTTGTCCTCTTGTGTCGAATCAGAGAAGTTATACTTTGCGGGAATTGGGGTCGGACCGCACTATCCTAAAAGCCCGGTCTGACCCAGTTTCTCCTGAGCCTATTCGCTGCCTAAGCGAAGCGCAAAAGCGCCACTTCCGATCATTGCTTGAACAACGGTGGCAACGATCAGGAAAGCGACGAATTCCCAACCGCCGTTCGGATTGCTGAATACCCAGCCTTTTCCGGCATGCACCCACAATGCACCAAACAAAATGGGCAGAAATAGGAGGCTCAGCTGGCGTGTCGCGATGCCGGCAACGAGCAACGCGCCGCCACCAATTTCCAAGTAGACCACCGGGTACGCTAGCCAACCAGGAAATCCGGCACCTTCAAAAAATTTCGCGGTACCGGGTAGAGTAAACACCAAAAACTTCAAGAGGCCGTGTGCTATAAACACTGTGCCAAGGCTTATCCGCAGGACAAGCGCGACATATTGGTTTGGTTGTGTCTTTTTCATGGGAATTCCCCAGTTCATGCGCACAGAATTATGCAGCGCACTGTTGTTCCTGCCGTTCGTGAATTACCGGTTTTCGCCAACGAAGACGTTCAACTTCAGGATCGAGTGGAGTTCCAGCGATCGAGTTGGTGTAATTGCTGATTAATTTTATTGCCAGACCTAGAATGACTTCGAGCGCCTGCACGTCGTTATACCCGGCATCAAAAAAGACTTGGAGTTCCGCCTCCGATGCTTTTCCGCGGTTCGCGATCAGCGTTCGGGTAAAACCACGCAAGGCCTCAAACTTCGATTCTGAAAGTGGCGCACCGGATCGCAACGCCTCGATGTCCTTCTTCGCGATACCAGCCTTTTTTGCCAATACCGTGTGCCACGGAATGCAGTAGTTGCACTCGTTCTCAAAATTGGCGGTCATGAAGACGACCTGGCGTTCGATTGGTGTAAGCGTCGTGGTTTCAAAGGCATCCCACATCGTTGCGTAACCCGAGAGCAGCTGCGGCGCTAACGCCATCACCTTCTCGACGTTGGGGATCATGCCGAAGTTCTTTTTCGTCGTTGCGAGTGCCTCGAGCGCGCCCTCCGGCGCGGTCGTTTCATCAAGTAAAGGGAAGTTCATGATGTTCTCCTGTTATTAGCGTGTCGACGGCGCAACTGTCGCTACGGCATTCTGTTTGGATTGAAAGGCCTTGATCGCTCGATTGATCAGAAAACCGAATAGATTCACCGGCCATGAGCGCGGAATGAAGCGGTTTTCCCACGCATAAATTTTGTTGAGCAAACCGGACACGACGGTCGGTTTGTGGCCAATCGCGGCCAATGCGGTTTTTGCCACAGTCTCTGGTTGTTGTGCGAACATCGGTATTTTGCCGAAGTCGATGTCCATCGTCTGTGAGAACGGTGTATCGGTGAGTCCCGGAGACAAGACCAAAACATCAATGCCCTGCTTCGCTAATTCCACGTTCAGTGTTTCACCCAACGTGAGGATGTACGCCTTGCTCGCTGCATAGCCTGCGAAATTGGGAATACCCTGGTACCCAAACAAGCTCGCCACCAAAATGATTCCCGCGCGCTTGCGCGTAGCCAACTTCTGACCAAATACGTGGGCGATCTCGGTGGGCACCTGAATATTCAGCGTCAGCATTCTTTCAAGGCTGGCGTAATCCTTGTCCAAGAATCGGCCCATTTCATCGATACCGGCCGCCGGAATCACTAAGCCGATATCCAGTTGTGATACGGCATCATAGAGTTCGGAAACCGCGCCTGCTTCAGATAGGTCCGATGCGACAACGCGTGTGTCTACTTGAAATTGCGCTTCGAGCTCTTTCGCAAGAACACCAAGTTCCTGCTCTCGTCGTGCAACGAGCACAACATTGAAGCCCTGCTGCGCCAGCCGACGCGCGAGTGCTTTTCCAATACCTGATGACGCGCCGGTAACCAGCGCCCAGGTGCCGTATTTCATTTTCAAAGATGACATTGTAACTACTCCATTTGTGTGTTGAGCCGGCGGCAACGCTTAGTCACTCACCATAAGTTTCTTGACGTCATCAAGTCCGAGAGTGTTGCCACCCACGCCCCAATGACCGCTTTTTACTTCGTTAATCATCACCCAAGTCACGTCACGCAATTTCTTGCTCGTAACTTTGGTGACAACGTTTGTGATTTCGTTGATGAGATCGTTTGATTGCTCTTGATTCAGCTCATCTTCAAAAACGTGAATCTGTACTAGTGGCATGGTTATTCCTCCGTTCGTTTGTAAAAAAAGGATCCGAATCGGCGCGCCGACTCAGTGGGTTGCGTTAAACCGCGATCGACTGCGCCGTAGTTTTCGTGCGTTTGAGAAACTCGCACACGACTAGCGCAATCTCGGCGTGGTGTGTTTCGAGCGCAAAGTGTCCGGTGTCAAAGAAATGAATTTCGGCGTCTGGCAAATCACGCTTAAAGGCATCTGCACCCGGTGGCAGAAAGAACGGATCGTTTTTGCCCCAGACGGCTAAGAGTGGCGGTCGGTGCGAACGAAAATAGGTTTGAAACTCGGGATAAAGAGCTACGTTACTTGCGTAATCCAGAAACAGGTCAAGCTGAATCTCATCATTTCCGGGGCGAGCCAAGAGCGCGTTGTCTAACGTGTGAGTTTCCGGCGCTACGCGTTCTATGTTGGTGACACCGTGCGTGTATTGCCACTCGGTGGTCTCGGGAGTCAGAAAGCCACGCAGCGCCTCGCGGTTTTCTCCGGTCGGCGCTTGCCAGTATTGTCGAATCGGATTCCAGCCGTCGCTCAAGCCTTCAACGTAGGCGTTGCCGTTCTGGGAAATGATCCCCGTGATCCGTTCCGGGTGCCGAAGCGCAAGTCGGAGACCGACGGGTGCGCCGTAATCGAAAACGTATACCGCATAGCGGTCAAGACCTAACGTCTCGGTGAAGCGGTCAATGACGTTCGTCAGGTTTTCGAACGTGTAGTCGAATTCCGCACGTTCAGGCGAATCAGAAAATCCAAATCCGGGTAAGTCCGGCGCGATGACTCTGTAGTCATCTGCGAGCACCGGAATCAGTTCCCGGAACATGTGGCTGGAGCTCGGGAAGCCGTGCAGCAGCAACAACACGGGGGCGTCTTTCGCTCCTGCCTCGCGGTAAAACACCTGGTGCTCACCCACAGCTACCGCTTTGAAAGTCGTGGTTGTCATGATTTTAATCTCCTTGTTCACAGCGAACCGTTTGGTCGCTAAATGTCAGGATCAAATCATGATTTATTCCCATTCGACGAAAAACAGCATTTTGAACATAGGATTTGTGCGTATAATTCATGAATGAGCGGACTATCCAATATGCAGCTGTTTGTGCGGGTTGTTGAGGAAGGTAGCTTTTCGGCCGCGGCACGGTATCTGGGCGTTACGCCGTCCGCTGTGTCTCGCCAGATATCTCAGCTAGAGAAGGAGCTTGGCGGTCGCCTGTTTCAGCGGACCACGCGTCGGCAAAATCTCACCGAAGCGGGCGAGACCTACTTTCAGCATGCGCATCGAATTGTTGAGGATATTGAAGCGGCTCGACTGGCGGTAACTCGGCTGACGGATACACCGTCCGGCACTCTACAGATCACGGTTGAAGCCGATTTTGCCCTTGCCTTCATTGAGCCGATCCTGCCGGAATTTCTAAGTCGCTACCCCGAGGTGAACGTTCGACTGCATCTGAGTGCTGGCATGCTAGATCTTGTGCACGGAGGTATCGATATTGCGATTCGTGTCGGCCATCTCGAGGACTCCAGTTTCGTCGCGCGCAAAATCGCAATGAGTCGCTCGATTGTTTGTGCCAGTCCCGCTTATCTCGCGCGTCAGGGCACGCCATTGCATCCGAGTGAACTCTCATCACACAGCTGCCTCTCTTTCCGAACTAAGCCGGGCAAGAATCAGTGGACTTTCGAGTCACCGGAAGGCGTCATCGGTATACCGATATCGGGGCGACTCAATGTGAATGGTCTTGTTTTCTTGCGAAGCGCCGCGGTAGACGGTCTAGGGATCATCATGATCCCGACCTGGATGATGCACGTTGAACTCAAACAGGGGCATCTCGTGCCAGTACTTGAGGATTTCCCTGTGACGCCTCCAAGCACACCAATCAATGCCGTCTTCGCACACAACCGACATTTGGCACCGAAGGTTCGCGCCTTCGTCGACTTTCTCGCGGCACGGATGGAGACACTTTGAAATTCGACATTGCCCGATGCGACCGACTGCGGAAGCGGACATCCGCATCGCCTTATTTTTCAGGCAAGTGTTGGGGGATTACTCTAACTCTTTACCCAGCACGTATAGTGAGAGAAAAGCGGTCTAGCCGAAATTCTAATACTCTACAAAATTCGGTTCGACCCCTTTTTCTCTTTATCGGGGAAGTGGGCCGCTGACGACGCAAAGCGGACGCACGACAAAGCACACTGCATCGACTTTTATCCGCGCAGACTGGAAACTCGTTGTCATGTGCGCTGGCACAGTTCGAAATATGAGCCAAATCAAATAGGATCAAATTGCATGAAACTGACATTACTGATGGTATTGATTGTCTGCGGAAATGTTGTCATTGGCAAACCGTCAGAGGCGCAAGAGCAAAGCAAATACAACAATGATCCATTCACAAAGCCAGGGATTATCACGCCGCTAACGCTGCCCGATTCGTGGCCTATCAATATCCACCGCAACCCACATAACCTCAGCCCTGACGATACTATTACCAAGCTTGTGGTCTTGGGCACAGGCATGCCGTTGCCTAACCCGTATCGTTCCGGCCCGGGCTATGCACTGGTCATTAATGGCTACCCCTATCTGGTCGATGCAGGTGAAGGGATCTGGCGATCAATAGCGAGGGCAGCATTAGTGAATGGCGATGAGTTCACGCTGGGTCTTTCACCCGAAAAACTCCAATACTTGTTCGTAACCCATCTCCACGAAGACCATACCGTAGGAATTCCATCGTTACTCCTAAATCCGTTCAAACTAAATATTCCCACCTCTAAAGAAATCTATGGCCCAACAGGAATTCACGATATGGTCAGTCACATCGTCGCCGCGTGGAAAGTCGATATAGCTTCAGAGATATCTGACGGCTATGACCCGGAAGGCGGCAAGGCGACGGGGCACGATATCGACTTTGAAAATTCGGGCATCGTCTTTAAGGATGACAATGTCACGGTAGAGGCATTCAGAACCATTCACGGTCGTCTCGAGGATACGTTTGCATACCGATTTACTACAAAGGACAGGATTGTGGCATTTACTGGCGATGGCGGTCCTTACCATCAGGGCATCGTGGATGCGGCTATGAATGCGGATGTGCTAGTGGCCGAAGCCGCCACAGAGGAAAATATCCTTTATGCACCATGGGGTGGCGATACCGTTGCAGAAAAGAAAAAAGAAATCTTCCGCTTTCACTTCTCGCCGACAGTCTTGGCGAGGATCGCAAACGAGGCCAAGGTAAAAGTCATCGTCCTTTCCCACGAGCAAAATTACAACAGCGGCGAAGAATACGATGCCCTGGGCTTGGTGAACGAAATTGTTGCTGCAGGATTCAAAGGTACGATCTACTCGGCTTTGGACGCGGACGTATATTAGAGATCTTGATTTCTGCTTCTGACCGTTAGCAGACGTTCATATTTCCAATTTTTGCCTAGTTTGAACGACCGCTATTGGTAAAAGCGAATATACCGCGCCTGGCATTGGGGTCAGATTGGACTTGGGGTCAGACCGCACTTTACTAAAAAGTCCGGTTTGACCCCATTTTCTAGAGGCCGAACGGAAAATGTGTGCTATTCGAAGCAGCTCGTTAAAGATCCTCATTGCCTGGCCCTAGTGTGTCGTCATTTACCCTCTTCGCCGCCTCCGTCGTGCGAGTGAGTAACCGCCACCATTCAGTTCCATCGGCTCGAATATATCGAACCGCACCAGCTCGAACGAGTATTTTGCGAAGCTCGTTGTCCTCAAAGCCGCCCAACCGTTTGCTCAAATGCTCAAACGAGCGATCTGTATACCCTTTGTGGGTAAGATAAAACTGCGCCGTTTTTTCGGCCATATGCTCTGTCTTCACAGACTCCAAAGCAATCCTCAAATCGGTGGATGAGCGATCTTTCTGAAGCCACCATGACATCAGACCGCCGACCAACACACCAAGTAAGCCAAATAGGCCCGATGTCATCTCCGGACTCATTGAGTTGAACCTCCTAGTTAGATTTCCTAATAAAATTCCCCAAATAAGATAGTGGAGCACCGCAGTCGAGTCGTGGTCAAGCGCATTGAAACAAACTACGGCAACTACGCAAACAATACGTGAATTCTATTTCCCGTGAACGTGATTCGGCCCGGCGCGAAATCGGAAATTGACGGAATGGTATGAGAAAAGGGATCAAACCATGAGACTAATAAGCCGGAAAATGCGGTTCGATCCCAATTCTCCTAAATATTTGTGATTGAGCTACTGGCCTGCTCTTGACGCTTCACGTACTGCGTTTTCGATTGTCGCAACAATTTCCGCCATTCCGTTTGCAGGATCACTCGGGAAATAGTGTGCGGACAGCCCGATTCGCTGACCTCCAATTGGCAGCTCGGTTCGGAGATACATAAAGATGACGCGAGGGCTGTACACATTTGAAAAATAGGCGCGCGCATCCCAATTTGACGTGTTATGAGCGAATGAATATTCGAACGGGCCAACGCCCAGGTTTATTTGTTCGCGCGTGTGGCCCCGATGTGTATCGGGAAAGTTGTAAAACGGGTCCACGGGTACAGTCCCCTCGTGTACATGTAGCCGTATGAATCCTTTTTGAAAGACGCCCCAATCGCCGCTATCACAGTAGACGCCGGGAGCTTTGAACAACTCCAATTCGTCGCCGCGAATTCGGTACATGTAGTCCTGCGGCAATGGCACTGTCAGGCCTGCGAGATCGAAGCTGGCCCCAGCCGAAGGCGCCAATCCTTCGGCTGCGAGTGCATCCACCTCAGGACCGCAGCCCTCCAACTTGTCGTCAAGGCCGCAACTGACTAAACCGACACAGAGTATCGGTGCAAATACCCAATACTTTCCCCTCATCGTCTCATCCCAGGTCAGTGGTCGTTATTCACTAGATGGCTACCACACGCGTCGCAGCCGCCACCCGACGTATATTGCGCAAAACAGCAGTACGACATAGCTAAACCAAAAACACCATTCGGCCGGTCCGGAATGACCAAAGGATTCAACCCCCGTTGCTGTTTCGAACCAACGCCAGATGGGAAAAGTGAGTATGGTCACAACAAAAGCAGCCGGCAGAGCCAGTACACAAATAAGCACCGCGATAAATACTGTCTTCAAATCTGATCGGAAGTTGAACGCAATTCCAGTCACACCAGCATCCGGCACGCAATCGGATCGAGGCGTATCGTTAGATTGAAATAGGTATACGGTTTACCGCCGACATGGGGTAACGGTACCCACCACATCCACCAGTCGGCAGAACGTTCTTCGATCGAAATAGGAATTTTTTCCAGGCTACAGTCTTTTACTATTATCTCGACGAAACGAACCTGGCGTACCCACTGCATTATCCAAGCCGAGTGTTGTCGAAAGCATATCTGCCAAGTATTCAATCCTTCGTTGGAACGAGTCGCTTGGTGTTCAGCTTCATAACAGGAACCCGTCTCCGGGTGTGACAGATAAACTGTACCAAAGCGTGAGTCCGACTTACCTGCCGCCAATTTCGAACCGTGCTTATCCATTAATACTATTTCAGCTTCTTTTAGCAAAACGAATGCTTGCTCGTCGCTGAAATCGTATATCGAGACATTAAGTACGCCGTGCGTTTGTGCATGCCAATAGCCATAGCCCAGAATGACCGCACAAAATAGAAGGACAGACAACGCAATGTGTACCTTCTTAGACATTACGACAACGCTCTGGCCGGCGGCGAGCGCAACTCGTTTCCAGATGTTAGGGCCATCGGTACATAACGGTTTCTTGTATTAACCAACGTCTATCGCGTAAATCGCAGAAATTTGGGGACAGTTTACTAATTTCTTGCGTCATCACACTTAGAAAACAAAACAAACAAGTAAACTGCCCTCAAATTTCCAGCAGACGACTGCAAAAATATCCTGAGCCGGCGACTGCTTTGCTCTCGGAAGCAGACATTCGGTAGTATCGGGGAAAAGGTCCGCTATTGACCCATTGCAGCCGCTCGCCAATCTTCACATTGAGGCAGACTGTGACTGAATCTGAGGCCCAGGTTGTCGTTCAAGACCACGGCGACTTCGTATCGGCACTGTTCCCAGATGGTGCAACTCACACTCTATCGTGGAGCGATCTGGTTCGATTCGAGATTCAAACTAACGATTCAGGTCCGTGGGGTTGGGATGTATGGTTTGTGCTGGTTGGCGCTCGGGACAAGGTTTCTTTTCCACTTGGCGCTACCGGCGAAGACGATGTACTCGCGAGGGTCGAGAACGTAACGGGCAAGTTGCGTAATGACCTGATCGACGGAATGAACTGCACAGAAAATCGCACGTTCGTAACTTGGGAAAAGGCTACGTCAAGTTAGGTCCGCGAACGGCTGCTTCTGGCCGTAAGCAGCCCGTCGAGTGATAAACTACTGAACGTCGGCTGCTGACCCAAAGCGGACGGTCGATCCAGTAGCATTTTTGTCCAGGTTTTCCCCTCAACTCCCGTCTGACTAAAGATCTGCTTGAGCAGCAACACTGGAAAGTGCTGCCTTCTTCAAAGGCCGGCCGCAACTAAATTCTATTGGCAATAGGTGCTGTAGACATAGCCCTAGCCGAGAAATTCTTTGGCATGTTCTGTCAGTGCACTAACTGATTGAAAGTAAGGCGAAGGGCCGAAGCTCACCCGTGACACGCCGACATCGGCAAGCTTTCCAATCGACGGCGCGCCGTCCATTAGCATTACATTTACTGGCAAACTCGTGTGTTCACAGACTTCGGCAATTAGATTGTCATCGATAAGACCCGGCACAAACAGCCCGCTCGCACCGGCATTTTCATATTCATCCGCACGCTCTTTCGCGCTTTCAATCAGATGCGCATGATTGGCACTTGTTCCCGCTTGGAGGAACAAATCGGTGCGAGCATTAATAAACAAGGGGATATCCAGCTGAATTGCAGACTCCCGAACTGCACTTATACGTCTGCTCTGTGCGGATACTTCATAAAGCCCATTGCCATTAACAATCTGATCTTCGAAGTTGATGCCCACGGCGCCAGCCCGAATTATTCGCTTAACATTGAGCGCAACGTCGTCCGGCCCTTCAGCGTAGCCTCCCTCGAAGTCGATTGTCACCGGCAATTGGGTTGTTGCACAGATCCGGCCAGCTATCAATTCAACCAAGTCGATCGGAATTGCCTCACCGTCCGGGTACCCGTGTGCTGCTGCGACGGACCAACTTCCCGTTGCGACGGCCTTTGCTCCGACCTTTTCGATTGCCTGGGCACCACCGGCGTCCCAGATGTTGAACAGCACAAGGGGACTGCCCTTCACGTGGAGACTTCCAAAATGCTTAGCTTTCTCGATTTGATTCATGCTCTCTTCCAAGACCAAAGATATCTACAGTATAGCTGCGACATCGAGAGAATCTGGCCGAAAACGGTCCTCAACGTCGAAACGCGGAAGACACAAGACTCGGACCGCAGATACGGACCGGACAGTCCATCTTGAGGAAATTTACGGCAGTTAACTGCGAACGACCGCTTCTGGCCGTTAGCAGCCTCTGGACTGCTAAACTGCTGAGAGACTGCTACTGACCCGAAGCAGTCAGTAGCGAAGTAATTTCCGGTCTCATCAAAACGGCATACAGTATGAATATGAACAAGGTGCTCTTCGGCATATTTGCTTTCCTTGCCTATTGCGGCGCATTTGGCGCAGAGGACAAGCCGAGGTGGATCACGGAAGGCCCGTACGTCGTAGAGCGCTCATTCTCTTTCGAACTGCCGGTGGAGGTCCTCGCGACCAAACTTTTTGTCGAGGTCGAAGTTGGCGGTTCTCCGAGGCGTTTCGTTTTCGACACCGGATCGCCGTCGATGATCAGCGCTGGACTCGCCGCAGAGTTAGAATTGGAAGTCATCGATAAGACACAGGGAAGAGATTCGCACGGCGCAATCGTAGAGACTGACATAGCGCAGTCAGAATTGACGCTTGGCGGAACGACGTTCCACAAAGTGCCGGTCTTTATCGCTGATTTTCCAAGGACGGCACAATGCCTGTTTGATGGAGTACTGGGCTCTGAAGTACTACCTCTATGTGCTTGGCAAATCGATTTACCTGAGTCGGTGCTTCGCTGCAATTCCACGTTGGAAGGGCTTGATCATCTCAGCGACGCAACGAAGCAGACCCTCTACGACTTCGGCTACCCGCACGCACCGATATTGGACATTCAGTTCTCCAAGAAGGCAAGAAGCAAGGCCATGTTCGACACCGGGTCACCGGCGTATTTGGCGATTTCACCGCCAGACTTCGATGGCGCGAAGCGTAACGGCGGCGTTGGCAAAACCATCTCCGGTCGTGGATCGATCGGGGGATCGTTGGGGGGACGCGCGCCAGATGAGGAGCAACTTCTAAGCGAGTTGAAGACGTTGTCGATCGGGGACATTCAATTAGGCCGTGTCGGCGCTCTTTTGCGAGAGTCGCCACCCAGCCTGATTGGTGCGTCGATTCTTGAACATTTTGTTGTGACACTAGACTCGAAATCTGCCTCCGCATATTTCGACAAATATCGCGACGGTCCCTTTGCCCGCCCATCATTCGGGTTCGGCCTTAGTTTCGAGGAGACGCCTACAGTCGACCTTGTTTGGGATGACTCACCTGCCTCGGACATCGGATTGCGTGTAGGTCAACGGGTGACCTCGATCAACGGACAGCCAACGAAAACGTCATGCGATGGAATTCGAAGCGCTATGCGAAGTATTTCGGAACACGAAACTATCGAACTTGAATGGGACGATGGTGCTGACACGCTGACCCGCAAAAGAGAAATCCTCGAGTAGCGAATGTCTGCTTATGGCCGTTAGCGGACTTTTTTATTCCAAATTTCTATCCATCTAAACGACCGCTTTGGAGTAAAGCGGACTTTTGTCGACCTGGCGGAAAAATTCCGATTTATGATGCTTATCAATTGGCCGGTTTAGTCCCAGAAGCAGACATTGTTGTAATATCGGTGAAAACGTCCGCTTGTGACCCATACCAGCCGTCGAATCTTCGCAAAAAAAGAAACTGGGCCTTCAGGTCCCGATCAAACGGGAGGCAATTTTGACTTGTTATGTTGATCCACGCAGCGATGAAGAGTATTCGATAGACACACTAATTTGGCGGTCGCCGAATGGCAATCCCTTGATGATTTCGTCGCTTCAGGGAATCCGGCGAAAGGACATTGTCGCCTCGACTCGCTCGATATGGAGGTATCGCGAGGCGTTCCCACTAGGTGTCAGCGAACCAATCTCGTTGGGAGAGGGCTGCTCGCCACTGGTTAGTGCAAATTACTGTGGCGTGCCATGTCTATTCAAGCTTGAATGGTTCTCCCCTACGGGTTCCTTCAAAGACCGAGGGACGTCGGTCATGCTGTCTTTGTTGAGGCAGCAAGGAGTCCAGTCAGTATTGGAAGACAGTTCAGGTAACGGCGGATCGTCAGTTGCCGGATACGGAGCCGCCGGCGGTATGCAAGTGAAAGTATTGGTTCCCACCGCAACATCACCCGCCAAGATAGTCCAAGTTAGAGCTTATGGCGCTGAAGTCGAATTGATCCCCGGGCCACGCGAGGCGACAGAAGCCGCTGCTATTGAGCAATCATCAAATGTTTTCTACGCGAGCCACAACTGGCATCCGTTTTTCCTTCAAGGTACGAAAACACTAGGATACGAACTTTGGGAGGACTGTGGTTATCAAGCGCCCGATAACATCATCATCCCTACGTCTGCCGGCAGCAATCTATTGGGCTGTAACATTGCGTTCACTGAGCTGAAGTCCTCGGGCGAAATCGACAAGCTGCCTAAGCTGTTTGCTTCTCAACCTGCGAACTGCGCTCCACTTCACGCGAGCTTTCAAGCTGGCGCTGACGATCTAGTTGAGACCGATATTCTACCCACTGTAGCGGAAGGCACCGCCATAAAGCGCCCGATTCGGTTGGTTGAAATGCTCAACGCTCTCAGGGAAAGCGGTGGCGGAACTGTTGCAGTCGATGAAGCCGAAATTATCGAGGCGAGCTTGAGATTGGCACGGCAGGGCCTGTATACCGAGCCGACCTCCGCCCACGCGGCGGCGGCAGTGGGCAAGCTGATTGAGTCTGGAGCGATCAGTTCATCCGAGCGAACTGTTGTCGTTCTAACTGGTACGGGTCTAAAGACGACGCAGTTTTACGAAAACAATCTTGACGGATAAGTTGACTCAATTGGGTAGCCGTTTAAGACCCAAAACAGCCATTCCAAGTGCAACCAAGATTTGACAGTTTCCCCATCTGCCCAATATTTTTCGATAGATAAAAGGCACGCTTGACTCGAGCCAGTGGCGCAAAGCGACGGGTCCTTCACGAAATCAGGTATGCCGCATGATGGCTCGGCCTATGATTATCGATACATTTGCGAGGAATTAGCTTTAGCTAAGGGGTCAAGCTGTTATACTTCGCCTCGCTTGAATGTACGTCTGATATTTATGTCCACCACTTCGAAGTTCCATTTTCAGTACCTCGTCCCGTTTTCATAAGTAATCGCAACGCTTTCAGCAATTTGGCCTTCACAAGAAGGCTCCCATTACTCTTGAATAAATAGGATTATCACTATGTCTACTACTGGAACTGTAAAATGGTTCAACGATGCCAAAGGCTTTGGCTTCATCGAGCAAGAATCTGGCCCCGACGTGTTTGCGCATTTCAGCGCTATACAGGGCGATGGACACAAATCGTTGGCTGAGGGCCAAAAAGTCGAGTTCACGCTTACTCAGGGCCAGAAAGGTCCGCAGGCAGAGAACATCGTAGCGGTTTAAATACTGCGAATTGGCCAGCAATGCAGTGATTGCTGACTAGCCTCACACTCCGTCGAGTTGAGGCATGAAAGGGCGGGACCTGTAGGTCTGGCCCTTTTTTTGTTGACCCGGCAATAAACTATCCCCGGTTTTCAATACGACCATCCGGGGAGAGAATGAAGTGGTCCAACTGCCAGTTGATGCGAAAGCTCCCTGTTTCGTCAGGATTCTCAGTGACCAAAATCTCGTCACAACTGATCTCGGCCTCAACAAAGTCACTTAACAATGTCGCGATACTGGTTTTTTCTGCTGCGTATACGATATCCATTTCAAAATCCTTTTCGCCCGACGCCCTACACCTATGGAACCTTCCCTAGTCCGTTGCGAGCAGATTACTATTAGCGCCATTAACCAACCCTGAACGTAAACTAAACGGTAGCTGAACGGAGACGCGGCAATGCTAGCTGTTGCTGTGGTCGATTTTTTTCTAGAACAGACGAACGATGCAGGCTGTACTAATGAGCCGTGTGAGATGGAACCTATGAGGAAGGAATCTATGAGGACACCCAAAACAACTGGCTCTAAAGAGGCCGCAGCGACATAGTCCGATAAGGTCAGAAACCCGATATTCCCCGTTGGACCAATTTCGCGTGCAAGCAACGGTTAGACCTATTGTGGGTGTCCTTATAGTTTTTATAGTTTGTTCTTATAGTTTATTGACACGGAATTCGATCTCGTCAATCGATCAGAATCAGCTGATTGGCGATCTCATTCACATCGCCGACTGTCGGTGGCAAATGCGGGGCGAGCAACTCACCCGTCTTCTTCACGGCTTGGCTGAGTCCATCTGCGGGCCGTCCCTGCCTGAGTCCATCGACCACCAACGTGCATATTTTTTCCAGTGAATCGCTCGACAACTGCGCCGCGACGCCGTCGTCGCCGATCACCTTGACGATATGTTCGTATAGAGAGACATAGATCAATACCCCGGTACCGCTAGACGTGTTTCGGACGCTCTGCCGTTGAAAGGTTTCGCGCGCACGCCGTTCGACTTCCTCGATCATTTCGGCGCGCGCAATAAATGGTAGTCGCAACATTGGAAAATGGGTTGCGAGTGCGGCACCGACGACAAATCCACCAATGAGAATGCCGACAATAGCCGGGAGTCCGAGAACATGGGTCGGTGTTGCGGACCAAGCTTCTGTTGTCGTGCCTTGAAGCAAAAGCCAAGCAACCGATAATGCGATCAGGGCGAACAACAGCCCGAACAGATCTTCGGCACGATCATAGCGGCCCGATACTGTGGCCACGACAGTGACAATTTCGCCGGCCGTCATCTTCTCGGCCTCAGCGATCGCTGCTTCTACGGCTTGCTTATCTTCGGCGCTAAATAGCGACTTTGCAGTTTTCATTATCGTTTGCCTACCAAGACCCGGTCGCGCCGCCGCCACCAGACGAGCCGCCGCCGAAGCCTGACAACCTGCATGCACGTAGAAGAAAGAACAGCACTACAGCGATCAGCGCAATAAGTGCCCAGGCCCATCCTGAGCGGCCGGTTTTGAACAGGTTGTAGATAACAAACGCTAAAAATATGGCGCCACCGATCATGGCCGGTAGATACCACCATGGCGCTGTCGCCTTCGGTAGTTGTAGCCCGCGCGCCATGGCATTCATACCGCGCACGCCGTCGGTAATCCCGGTCGAGAAATCGCCACGCTGGAACGCCGGGATGATGAGGGACTGCATAATATCGTTTGCCTGTCCGTTGTAGCTCTGCTCGAAGTCCGCCCCCAATTCGATGCGCGCCTCTTTATCGCCGACAGATACGAGCAGCAGCATGCCGTAACTACGTTCCTGCCAGCCGATCCCCCAATGATCGAACAATCGAGTCGCATAGCCCTCAATACCCAACGCGCTGCCCTCGTAGGACGACAGAGACGGTATGGTGACGACAAATAGTGGAATCTTTTCTTGTTGCAGTAACGAGCGTGCGGTGTTGTTGATCGCTGTTCTAGCATCCTCGTCGAGCAGGCGCGCACTATCGACAAAGAAATTTGACTGTGGTGGCTTGTCGGGAAAAGTGACCGCGAAGGCACTATTGCACAAGACCGAGAAAGTGGACCCGATCAGGAGGGCGATGAAAAATTGGCGGACATTAATCATTGATAGACAGTGAGGAGAATGCGTTGACGAATCAATCAACTACGTCACACTGGGGCGAACAATTTTGCGCGTTCGGTACACAGCCAGGCTTGAGAGTTGCACCGCCGCCCCCGATCGCACCTGTCGCAATATCCTCAACTGGCCGTAATGAGACGATCGTGCAGCCTATGGGACACCAAAACAACGGGCCCTAGTGAGGCCACGACGACATAGTCCAGTAAGCTCCAAAGCTGGAAACTCACTGTTGGACTTAGATTCGTGCGCAAGCAATGGACAGACTTATTATGGGTGTCCTTATAGTTTGCTCGGCGGCGAACAGAACATTTCGACGACGATTCGACCACCTTTACGGAAAATCCGATATTCGTCTATCCACTGCTTCTTCTTCGCATCCAAAGCCAAACTTTCCGGGGTCAGCCTTTCAAAGACATCTTCTTCGTATCCAAAAGGTCGCAAATCAGCATACAGCTCTTTGATCTGCTCCAAGCTGGTAGGACGGTGCTTCACTGCTGCGCTAATCGTCCAATCTAAATCTACCGGTCCCTCGTCACCAGAATTGCTCAGATCGTTCAGCAGCATCCGCAAGCCCTTCAGCGAAAGGTTCGGGATAGCTGCATCTTGAGGAGGAATTGGGGTCAGACCGCACTTTCCTGAAATCTCCGGTCTGACCCCTATTTTCCTGACACCTTTTTCGCTCGCACCCATTAACTATTGCAAGACATCAGAATCCTATGGACGCATTGACGTTGCAGGGGAGATTATTTAGACAGCCAGTGCTCGCATTAGCTCCGGTTGGATAGGCTCCCCAAGTTCCAAATCCACCGGAGGTAATCAACAGGCCGGTTTCTTCAACTACTTGTGGATCCATTAGAATATATATCGGAGTTTCGAGTTCTCCTTCGCCAAACGGAAACGCCAGCTGCTCTGAAGATATCAGGTAGCCGGCATATTCGCCCGTCTGGAAATTGTTTATGACCAATAACTATCCTGGCTGCAGAAGCAACGTGTCAACGGCTTCTTGCGCCTCCGGAATACTGGAAGGTGAACACGAATTACAATTTACAACGAAAGTTGACTGTGCGTTCGCGAAATTGGCATCTGAAAACGAGAAACCGAGTGTTAATACCGCACTGAAAATGAATGTTTTACCGATCTTCATGAATGCTCGTCTTGGAATGAAATTCATATGAATTCTCCAAGATCTTTTATTCGAAATAGATGCAGCAGTTTTTGTCGTCTAGCAATCGACGGCTGATTGCCTCAATTTCCCTTATATCCGCGTCCGAACGGTTACTCATAAGTTGATTGGCTCGGTCTAAGAACATAGCGGTCGGAAGGCCCGCAGCATCCCTAGCGACAAGGCCTGAGATGAAATAAGCGCTGACCTCATTCACCGATATTTCTGGAATAAGGCCTCTTAGCGCCCATTGAGCGACCGATATCATACTTTCCGGGCTGCCCCTGTTAGCCGCGAGTTGGTAAAATCGAGCGGCATCGACGATGTAGCCGTCATCGGATTCCCAAATCATCTGAGAAGCTTTTCGCCTAACTTCTAGATCAACAGGTTGGTGCATGAATTCCGCTTGCGCCTCTAGAACTCCCAACTCAGCGGAGTGCATTTGCCAATATGCATATTGACTGATCTGTTCATCCGTAATGCCCTTACAGAATTCGTAATCCTGCTGCAATTCAAATATATCGGCCTTATTCATAAGCAAACTTGATTCTGCTTCTCCGGACGAATTTCGGCCTTGCGCTCGCTCGACCCGTTCCGAAAATTCAGCGTGCGATCTCGGTAACTTCTGACACGTCGCCAGACTTCGCCCGAGTTGCAGAGCGGCTTCGCCGTCGCCGTGATTTGCGCGCTCAACCAACGAATCGAAACTGAGCGAAAGCGGGCCGTCGGGTCTCGCCAATCGTTTGATGAAGCGGACCGAACTCGGGGGACTCAAACCAAATAATAGATTGCCGGCTGGTGACCGCTCAGAATCTGTTTCACCAGCACGCTCAGTATGGGAAAGTGCATCGCCAGACGAACGATCTGCTTTCAAAGCTTGAGCATCGGCGCCCGACTCTTGAAACGCGACGTCGCTCTTGTCGGTAGAATTACCGACGAGCTGGACGTAAACCAAAATTGCGAAAACAAAAAGGAATACGAGTAACGCTGCATTTTTTATTGAGAAAGCCATGTCTAAGCTCCGATTCAATAAATTGCCTACATGCCAACATACTTTTGGAATACTTACATGCTGTTCAATGCTTGACGAAAATTTTTATGGTCAGAGGCGATCAATGAATAAGGCGAACATGCGTCGTTGTCAAGCCGTTCAGATCAAGCGCGGGACCTCACGGTGCATAGTCAATTGCGCAGCTTGATCATATATCGCAACAAAAATTGTCCGACCTCTTTGTTCATTACGCTGATAATCAATAATATGAAGGCCAGAGTCGAAATCAACCTTCAACAAACGGCATTTGGTGTTGTACGGTACTTGGTTGCCTGATTCCATTCACTGTTTAAAACTAAAAGACCAAATGCAGAAATAATTGCGTCAAAAAGATGGGATATGCAGGGATATCACTACGTTCTTCATCCAGATTGTCGGCGTTTTGCGCAAACTCCTGAATCAATGTGTCGGAAAAGGGCATCAACCGAAAAATTCGAAATCGCGATATTGAGATTGGACCGCACTTTGCTTAAAACTTCGGTCTGACCCCTGTTTGTGTGACCGACAATCTCATGCGAACTGGAAACAGGCGCGGAACGCCCTGACTAGGTGTCCGACACATTCTACGCCGCATTACCTAACTGAAATTGGTGAGCATTTGTAGGTGATCTTATTTATCCCGTCTGTCGCATACTTTCCACCAACCCCTCCGGGAGCCTGAATTCCAGAAACGTACGTGCCATCCGGGCATCCATCCGCATCACCACCGCCACGGTTAGTTATTGTCAGCTGTATCTGGCCTCGCTCTCGCGTTCCTAGTTCCTGAATCAATTTCGCAAGCTCGGCGTTTTCGAGTTTTACTTGCTCAATTTCTGATACCAACATTGAATCAGCTCTTGTGCAAGCTCTATCCTGTCCAAAGGACAGTCCAAAAAGGTGAGTTGTACAGCTTGCGAAAAACATTCCGTAAGCAACTGAAATCGCAATGATCATTGCGGCAAATGCGAAGGCCCACTGTGGTATTTTTGAAATATCAAAAGACATTTTGTCGTCTCCCATTTTCCTTTCCTTGCTAGTCTATTATCCGCCTAGCTAGTTAACATTCTCTGTTAGAGTAAAGAACATAACTACGCCTAGCGCTATTTAGTCAAGTGACATCAGAGTTTGGTTTCTGTCACCACGACAACAATGAAATATGCAGAAAATAGACCTGGCGACTTTTTTCAGAGGGAAGTGTTAGGTAATGCCGTCAATTTCAATATTTGTCGACGATGACATAATCGCGGTGGCGGGCGAAGAGAATATGACGCTTCTCTCTGCATCACTCTGCAGTAGCGAAAAGGGTGTACAGTGGCTAAACGTTTCTGGAGTTGGCAGCGCGGACAAAACGGAAAGTGAGTACTTGACCTGGGCGAGACGACAGATAGCCGCCGACCAAGTCGTCGAATTCCGTTTGACTGGGAGTAATCAGTTCTCAATTCCAGATCGACGCGAAACGGAAAGTAAAATCGAGTCGAGAATGTCGCGCTTGGCGTCCCTGAGTGGCGATCATGTATCGATCGATCGTGTGGCAACACCAAAAGTTACCTGTCCAGAGTTGTATTATTGGATTCAAGTCAATTCAGATTCCCCAGTGGCAGCGTACCTAGAGGGCCATGACCAATTGGGAGCCGAACTGACGTGGAACGCTTATAAGCCAGATTTCGAATTCTCCGTGAGGAGTGTTTCGGTTCTATCCGACGGAAACACAACCGAGAAAGACTGGTTGGATGCGACGGTGGGTTTGAACGACCGAATTAAAATCATCATAAAGCAATTGCCGCGAACTCAAGCAATCGCTGCTGCAAACCAAGTGGCTTGAACCATTCACTATTTACAAGCTATGGGGACATCCAAAACAACCGGGCCCTAATGAGGCCACGACAACATAGTCCTGTAATGATCCAAAGCCCAAAACTTTCTGTTAGATCTAATTTCGCGTACAAGCAATCGTTGGCCTTATTATGGGTGTCCCAATAGATTGGCCGACCCCGCCATCAGGCGCGCCGAACTCATGGCAAGGCTTGCCGGGATGGAGGAAATCGCCGGGCGATTTGAACATGTTGCGACGTTTTACACTATTACGTGTCCGAGTCGCATGCATTGCACCCTCTTCCGCGGCAATCGGAAGAATCCACGCTTTGACGGCACAACTCCGAGACAAGCTCAGGCTTATCTCCGTAGACAATGGGCTAGAGCCAGAGCAAAACTGCAACGCCTTGATGTTCAGCCTTATGGATTTCGGATTGCTGAGCCACAGCATGACGGCACACCACATTGGCACATTCTCCTATTCTGTCCATCCGAAGACGCGAGAAAGGTGACTGACGTTCTGCGGCACTACGCACTACAGATTGACGGTGACGAGCCTGGTGCGTCGAAATATCGGTTTGACGCGGTAAAGATAGATCCCTCGAAAGGAACCGCTACCGGATACATTGCTAAGTACGTCAGCAAGAACATTGACGCGGCACATTTGCCGGAAGGGGAAACTGCTAAAGAGGCGGCCGAGCGAGTTGAAGCCTGGGCCTCAACATGGCGGATAAGGCAGTTCCAGCAGATCGGCGGCCCTCCTGTATCTGTTTATCGTGAGTTACGTCGCCTCGCAGAATCAGTTTCTGGAGATCAGATTGTTGAGGCCGCGCGGGAATCTGCGGACAAAGGAGACTGGGCCGGATACATGATGGCTCAGGGAGGTCCATCCTTACGAACTAGCGAATGCCCAGTGAGACTTATGAAAGCATGGAGCGATCGAGAAGGCATGTATGGCGAGCCAATTGGCGACCTTGTAATCGGCGTGGATCACGACGGCTACGGTGTTCAAACTCGTTACAAGGAATGGACGATCGAATTTGACAGCTCACCGACTATGCGGGGCTTGATCGCGGGGAGGCCGGCTGTGGTAGGCGAAGCCGCGCAGCCCGGGCCTTGTGCGTAGCGGGGGCCGGGACAAGCTGCGAAGACCACAGTCGGCAGGGGTCCCCGGGTCAAGGCCCGCTAAGTCGGGGACCCTTGGAGTCCTGTCAATAACTGTACGACGCACTGTGCCCTTCGTTGCTTGACGGGCAGAGTACGTCTGAAATTTGTACAAATTAATAGAGGTATTTTCGATGCTAATTTTAAAAGTGTTCGAACCAGTTCACCAACGCAAGATCACTAAGAAAGACGGAACCGATTTCGCGATACGATTCCAGGAGGCGGAAACTGTCGAAAAAAATCGGCGACCTCGTGTCGTGGAAATTTCGATTCCGAGCGACAGCCAATATCAAGAGGGCCTATACACGGTCTCGGCCAAATCCTTCAGGCCTGATAAGTACGAGAGACTAGAAATGGCATATCCCTCATTGACGCCGCTCAATGAGGCCATAAAGTTTGCGGAACTAGCGATCAAGACGAAGTGAGTACAAAAATGCTCATGATTTCAGCATACCTATGCCAAGTTAATGGCCTTAGTTCATCAAAGAAGACACCATCCATCGAGAATTATACGGTTGTGCAGCCCGCACGTCAGTCCCGTGTGAGATTAGAATCTACGCCGGTACGGATAAAGTACGGACACGTCAACCCAAACGAACTACAATTCGTTGCAACAGACAAGATGACTGGTTAGGTAAATGGATACCATCCTTCGCTGGGCCGGCAGTAAGCGAAAGTTGCTGCCGAGCCTTGCTGACTATTGGCATACTTGCGAAGCAACGCGATACGTTGAGCCGTTCGCGGGGTCCGCGGCATTGTTTTTTGCGATTGAGCCAGAGCAAGCTGTTCTGAACGACGTAAACCGCGAACTAATTAGCGCGTATCGAGCACTGCGCAGGACGCCGAAGAAACTCTACGACGCAGTAGTTTCAATTCCAAAGTCGGAAACCGAGTACTACAACATTCGGTCGCTCGACCCAACACAAATGAACGTTTTCGATCGTTCGGTCCGATTTTTGTACTTGAATCGAAACTGCTTCAACGGAATTTACCGCACAAACCAACAGGGCGTATTTAACGTTCCCTATGGCGGTGCTCGGACGGGTGGAATACCGCAATATGAGCGATTCAAGTCTGCATCCAAATTACTTCGAAACGCTAACTTGGAGTCGAAGGATTTCTCGGATCTAGTGAATCAGTATGTGCGCAATGGTGATTTCGTTTATTTGGATCCTCCCTACGCAGTTAGCAATCGGCGAATTTTTAGGCAATATTCTGCAAACACGTTCGGGATTTACGATGTTGATCGTTTAACTGAAGTTCTCGAGCTCATAAACAATCGAGGTGCTTACTTTGTGGTTAGCTACGCACAGAGCCCAGAGACTAAGAAAGTGGCGCAGGGGTGGTTCGTTAAGAGAAAAATGGCCCAACGAAACGTAGCAGGATTTGCCGAGCATAGAAGAAAAGCAGTAGAAGTATTTATCAGTAATTTCGAAGCCGAGATTTGATCAAATGACAGAAACCGTAGAACTCATTCCAGTTAAGAAACTTACGCCGAATCCTGAAAATCCTCGTTTGATTTTCCATCAGGAAGAACTCGATGCATTGCGGGATAGCATCCAGCAGCAAGGAATTCTGGTGCCCCTTACGGTATATAAAGACGGATCGTCATACACAATTTTGGATGGTGAGCGACGGTGGCGATGCGCGATAAAAATAGGACTGCAAAAAATCCCAGTCAATCTACAGGCCAAACCGGGGAAACTGCAGAATCTGATGATGATGTTCGCCATTCATCATCGTAGGAACGAATGGGACCCGCTGCCGACCGCATTAAAGTTGGAGGTCCTCGAATCACTTTTTTTCAAACAGAATGATAAGAAGCCAACGGAAAAACAACTGGCAGAATTGGCTTCGCTTACGAGAGGTGAAGTACGCAGATACAAAAAGCTCCTTGCGCTACCCAATCACTACAAAGATATGCTTATGAAAGAGCTGGAAAAGCCCCGCTCTCAGCAGCAGATCACAGTTGATCATGTACTCGAGGCTACCGCTGCTGGCCGAGCCTTGGTTAATCGCGACATCATCGTGACAACAAGTTTCGAAGAGAAATTTCGCCAAGCGATTATCGCGAAATTTCGGACTGGGGTTATTACAAGTACGGTTGACCCACGGAAATTCTCGAGGTTGGCGCGGGCGGTAGACCGTGACGAAATCTCGCTGGAAGAAGCTGTAAGAGTTACGAAGAAATTCGTCAAAAACAAAACTTATTCCATCAGAGAACTCTTTGAAGACACGGTTGAAGAATTCGACTTCCAACATTCGGTAGAAGTTTTGGTAGATCGCGTGGAAGGCCGCGTTACGGAAATTGTCGAAAGGGAATTCGAGGTCAGCGAAGCCCTTCGAGAACGCCTTGTAAACCTCAGACGGTTGATTTCGAAACTTCTCAAAACCTAGGTCAGCGTGGCGAAATATTTAACACTAGATCTCGACCTCGTGGAACACGCGGTAAGTTTCACAGCATATTTACGCGACAGAAATTTTAGCGTAGGTATCGAGCCCTCAGATATTGAATACCCGGGTACACCTACACTGCGAGGAAGCAGAGGAGTTGCAAGGTACTTCGTCGAAGTGAACTCATCGTGCCCAATGCAAGTTCTCAAAGACTGGGCTTCTTATGGAAAATGCAGACAGAAAGAATCATACGTTGCGCTCCTGGTCCCCGTAGCAACGACGATTAGTGGCCTGCATTTGGCTCAAATTCGACAACTTGGCATCGGCGTTTATCAATCAGGGCCCGAGGGCATAACTGAATTGATTCGCGAGCGGGATCTGTCGGTCGTAGTTAGCCTCCCTAGCCTCTCGGGCATAGACAGACCTATAAAGCGGCAAATGACTGATGCGTACGCGAAGATCAACCGAGGAGATTGGATTGATGGATTCAAAGACGCGTGCCAGCTACTGGAGGATGGCGCACGAGAAAGGCTTAGACGTCGAACCGCAAATGGGCATGCGGCCTTGGTCGGAAAACAGGTGACTTTAGCGAGAATTTCGAAAATGACGCTCGGTAGCCTCGCAAATACATACGAACGACTTGTACAACCAACTTCGGAAGATATTCAACTAACTAAAGCGCTTAGTGCCGTTAACCCGCAACGCATAGGCGCCGTACATAATTCGAATGATCAATGCGTTGTGCGCCGCATAAAAACGAAATTTTCTTCGCTCATGTGGGTTGTCGTGAACGGGCTAAAGCAACTCTAAGTACACGCCATGAGACTCCGCAATAGTACTACTCAGTCAAGCTACATTTTCTTATATCGTTGCTCGACTAGGATACCGATCATCGATATATCAGAATCAGTTTTTTGAATTTAGCTTGCATTCTCTTTCTTGAGCATCCGAGTATCAAATTGATCGTTAACTTCTCCGATTGCTAAAAGCACATCTTGAAAAGACCGTTCCGCAACGTAGTCAGGCTCAATCGTTGCCGCCGCTGATTCCGCTCGTTTCTCCCACACAACATCTTCTTGCGTCCAGTGTGAAATCCGAACAAGTCTCAACCAGTCTTCTTGTGTGTGCTTCGTTCCGTACTTCGCCCAAATCGATCGAACCCCGGCATCCTTTGCCATCATGACGTCCCTCGCAATGCTATCTCCCACGTATGCGGATTGACTCGGCAAGACACCCTCGCTATTACAAATTTCTAAAAGTACAGTTTTGTTCGGCTTTCGACTTTGGCGACTGAGTTCAATCACTTTTCTCATCGGAAATTCACGAACTTGCGTTAGTTGCCTTGTAGGATCGGGGTGTAACGTCACCGTCCTTTCTCTACAATAGATCTTCGAAAAAAAGTCCGTCAGGCCAAGCCTCGTTAAACGATCAATAACCGCATAAAGATTACTCTCTGTGTGAGCTACAAGAACTATGTTCGCTTGCTTTAGCAAGCTCAAAGTATCGGCAACCCCTTGATGTAGGCGGAGTGTTTCTTCTCGTGTGGAGTTAAAAGCACGAAAAGCGGGCGCAAGTATCGTCGCAGTCTCTTTGACAGTCTGGTTCGCGAATATGCGCCTAATTGTGTCAGTTTCCAGTAGGGCGAACGGATGCTCCGCATCGTGGTGATGCTGATGAATCGCTCGAAAATCGTCCAGCAATAAGTCCCGATCGCAATCGGCAATGCGCACGACCTCTTCGACCATGGCGTAGAAAGAAGGAACAAAGTAGCCGAGCCAATCGTACAGCGTGTTATCAAGATCGCACACCAGCAGTTTAGTTGTATTGGGCATATCTGATCTTCTAGAAGGATTTATTTGGTTGGACGCACTATTTCCTCTTCGACACTTGGAGTCTCATCTTCAGAATCCGACGGCCACCACGTATTTACATTTGTAGCAATAAACATAGCTATTGCAGCAGCTCCAAGCGTGATAAACGTATTTCGATAAAATTTTCGAATCTTATCTTCAGCCGTAACCTGTTTTTTTCCGGAATATTTGAATTTCGTTGACTCACTCGCCATAGCCTTCCCAGCGTCTTCAAACCTACTGAAATGTGAAATGGCTTGAGTCATCCCTTTCTCTAAGTCGAATATCTCTTTCATGTAGTTCTGTTCAAAATCCTCTCCGAACGTTACCGCACCACGAAGCATTTTATGATAGACGTTTAGATCCAGTTCTCGTACGGCGTAAAGCGCTATGAGCGCCCCAAGTATTAGTAAGACCGCAACGTGAACTTCAAAATAGGGGCCTTCACCGACATAGAATGTAAAGTCTTCACTTTTGCTAATCAACACAACTGCAACGCCCAGTACTGCAGCAACGAAAGTAAGGCCAATCTGGCGAGACTTTACCGACATTTCGTTAAAATGCATTTGCGTATCTACAGCTTTTGCCCAAATTTCGATGTAATGAGCATGTTTGTCATCTTTTGATGTCATCTGAGTTCACCATATCAATTTAGATCAAATTCTGCGGGAGTATGCGGGATATCAGGTAGCCAAGCACCTAGTGCCGGTCGGTGTTACATAGAACACAAAGCTCTAAGTCGACTTAACTTCGTCCCGCACGGGCGCGATCTGTAATGATGTCGATAGGAAAATGAGGTCTTTTTGTTGGGTCGGTAGTTAAGGTTTTCAATGGTAGCAATCAGCGCTTTGTCGCAACTAAAGAGATCTGCCGATGCCGTTTCTAAGGTCCGCAGGGAGTATCTGCGGCCTTAGCAAAGCGCGACTGATGAACTTAGCCTATATCGGCGGGCCAAGAATGGAGGGCCTGAGGACTTCCGCTAACCAGTATAGTGTTGTCTACATAGTGTCTACATACGAAAAAGCCCTTCACGGTGGAGGGGCTAAGTCATTGATTTTATGGTGCCGGCACCATGAATCGAACACGGGACCTACTGATTACAAATCAGTTGCTCTACCAACTGAGCTATACCGGCTTAGTTCTGGCCTGAGGATGCTCAGGCGGGCCGCATTATTCGCTTTTCCCGCGTTTTCGGCAAGTGTTCTTGTCTCGTTTGCCTGCGTTTTTCCGCTATCTCGAACTGGGGCAGGTTGCCGCCCCTCTGAGCGCTACTTTCTCTTCCCCGTATTTTTCCGTGATTGCCTTGGCGCCCGCGCCTGGCGGCAGCGCTAAATCCACGAAAAATACCGTCGCTTCGCGCATTCTCGGCGTGATATCTGCTGCCAAATCCAGCGACTTTGCCTGTAATTCCACTCTTTCCGCGCCCGTCATTTCGCCGAACAAGCCCAGCGATATCTTGTAGCCGCCATCGTCATCCGGTACCGGATAGGATTCGCCCAGGCCGCCCGCGCGGAGTGTTTCGAGGATCTCATTAACCTGCGCCTGATCGGGGATGCCGCGAATCTGTACCCAATGGCCCACGAACACTTGGCCTTGCGTTGATCGAACGCCCGTTCGCATGCCCTCTCCTTCGTAGGCTGCAACAGCGCCATCCGCTTCCGCGTTGCTCTTGAAAGGACCAATGGTGACGCACGATCTGCCGACCACGGCAGCCAAATCGGATGAATTACCAGAACCCAACACCGCACCAACGCTGTTGGCCGCGTCTGTGCTGGTTGCCGCGGCAACTTCGAGCGGCGGGCCCAGTTCGTTTTCATTCACCACCACGACACCGGCCGCTGGCGGGGTTTCGGTGAACCAGCTCCAAACGAAATACAAAATATTGGCAAGCACCAGCAATAACAGCAGGTTTCTCATTTGTCGCTCTGTACCATTATCGAAAGCCCTTGCAACACGAGATGCGGGCGATGAATTGCGTTGTTATTCAGCTGTTTAAGGATGCGGGAGGCATCTCCTCCGGTCAAGACGATTTTCGGTCGCAGGCTCGCGGCCCGCATACGTTTCGCAGCCTGCTCGATGGCCCCACAAATCGCCGTCAGCGAGCCATTTGCCACCGCTTCGTTGGTACTGCGCCCAAAGATGCCCAACCCATCGCCAGGATCTTTCGCTCGCTGGCCGGTGGCAACGATGTCGCTGGTACGGTTGCTCAAAGCCTGTCCCATCAGTTGCAGTCCCGGGATGATCTGACCGCCGAGATGCGAGCCAGTTTTGTCTATTGCATCGATCGTTACCGCAGTTCCTGCATCCACAATACACAACGCCGATTTGAATTCATTGAAAGCGCCAACCATCGCTACCCAGCGATCGACACCTAATCGTCGGGTTTGTTTGTATCCATTCGTGACCCCGTAGGCTGATTTCTCGCAGGCAGCAAATCGCGTTGACACTTTGCAATGCACAGAAATAATACCGGTGAGCTTGCTGGCAATGCCCGCCCCCGCAACATTGCAGACCATTGCACAATCAATGCTGCGTGGTG
Organism: Woeseia sp.; assembly: GCA_021773015.1. Taxonomy (GTDB): domain Bacteria; phylum Pseudomonadota; class Gammaproteobacteria; order Steroidobacterales; family Woeseiaceae; genus OFTM247. The sequence goes on along the minus strand of JAJFKW010000002.1, from coordinate 56,584 downwards.
CCTTCGACGTCAGCGCCGCAAAGCCCGTTTCTTTTAGTCGTTCGTGGGTAATCGAACCGGTTTTACCAATGTGATTGTCTGCAAGCACGCCCCACTTCAAACTTGTGTTGCCAACATCGATCAATAATGCCTTAGCATTTCTTTTCGTCAATGCCATCAAGCGTTCTCAATACTGACGACGCCAGAGACAACTCTTTCTATCTCGTCACCACGCTTAACCAACAGTGCACCGTCTTTATCGATGCCACTGACGACGCCGGTGATTTTCTCTGACGTATTGGCAACGCTGACGGATTTGTCTTTGAACCAATCAAACTCGTGCCATGCAGCATGAAAACTCTTGAATCCGTAGCTATCAAATTCAGTTAACGCATCAACGATGCTTTCGATAACAAATGTTGCCAGTGCATCCCGGTTCGGCACACTCGATAACACTTCGTGCAGATCCGCAACCCTACCGACAGTTGCGACACTGTCATCAATCTTCGAACGCATATTGATATTTAGACCGATACCGACAACAACGCAGATGCCGTGATTCGTATCGGATTGCAGTTCCGTGAGAATGCCGCCCAATTTGCCATCGTTGACGATGAGATCGTTCGGCCACTTCAATTTGATATCGTGAACGCCTAAGTTACGCAAGGCCTTGGCAACGGCAACGCCGATGGCGAGTGTCAAACAGGCGATGTTGTCCGGTTTGTTATCGAACGTGTAAGACGTCGAAAGGTACAAGCCGGATCCCGCTGGCGATTGCCAGGTTTTTTCCAACCGGCCGCGCCCTGCGGTTTGCTGGTCTGCGATCGCGATGCGGCTGGTACCGGCGGTGGGCGCCGGCTGTTGCATCAGATAACTATTGGTGGATTCAATTTCTTCAAAGACTTCAACCTTCGCTACGCGTGACCGTACGAATTCGGCAAGCGAGTCGAGAATCGCGACGTCTTCAACTGGGTCCATCACCGGCATCTTGTTTTTTCTTTCTGAACACCATTAGCGAATCGTTTCGCGGTTCTTCGCGGCGCCACATTCTGTGTATGTTCGAACGGTGCGAGAAAATCATGAACAGCGCCATCGCGACGCAGTAATAAAAGAGCGCTTGATCGTGCGGCAAGCGCATCAAAGCAACGTAAAGCGGTGCCGCGGCCGCAGCCGTCATTGTGGCAAGGCCTACGTAACCCAAGATCACCAACATCCAGGCCCAGATCAGTAGAATGGGCAATACCATTTCGGGCATCAACACGATGATGGTACCCACCAAGGTTGCCGCGCCTTTGCCGCCGCGGAACTTGTGCCAAATTGGCCAAACGTGTCCCACGACCACGCCAGCAGCACAGGCCAATGTGATGCAGATTCTGGGGAGTTCCGGGTCCGCCGCAACGCCGGGTATTTCCAAACCGGGAATCAGCGCAGGCGCCAAAATGCCCTTGCCAATGTCGACAATCATTACACCCACCGCGAACATTGCACCCTGCGTTCGCAATGCGTTGGTGCCACCGGCATTGCCGCTGCCCATCGTGCGAATATCGACACCGCCCTTCAATCGACCCATGATCATCGAGCCCATCAAGGAGCCGATCAGGTAACTGATGAGAAATTTGATGCCAAGTTCTAGCATAGCGTCAGAGCGGCCATACGAATGCGCTGTCAAATGAAGAGGCGGCATTGTAGCATCGGTTGCCGTAACCTATGAGCAAATCCCCTATTCCACTGTTCGTCAATCCTACCGCCGGGCGCGGCCGCGCCGGGCGCAACGTCACGTCGTTGCGCAACCTGCTGCACGCGAACGAAATTGATCACGAAATCATCGTAAGCCGCGAGCGTGGCGATATTGAAAAACAGATTTGCCAACGCGTTAGCGAAGGTGCTGACAAGGTCATCGTGGCCGGTGGCGACGGCTCGATTCACGAGGCGGTGAATGGCGTGCTGACGGCCAGCAAATCAGCAGCACTGGGGGTAATTCCCGTTGGCACCGGCAATGACTTCGCCAAGGCCTGCACTATCCCAATACACTGGGAGGACGCAGCGATATTGCTCGCCGACAGGATCCGTAGTGATGCGCCGAATCGCCAACTCGATGTTGGCCAGATGAACGAGCGCTACTTCGCGAATGGCGCGGGAATCGGCTTCGACGCCAAGGTCACCAAGATTGCCGAAAAGATTCGGTTGCCTATTGGCGACTTGGTTTATCTCATCGCTGTCTTTAAAGGAATGTGGGAAGGCGTTACGACACCTGAACTGCGAATTGATTATGGCAGCGATTCGTACAGCGGTTCGCTAACGCTTGCGAATATCAGCAATGGCGATTGGGTTGGCGGCATGTTTCAAATCGCACCGATGGCAAGAAACGACGACGGCGAATTGAATTTGGTTTTTGCCAAGCCCGTTAGCGCAATGCGAATGCTTAGCTTGTTGCCACGGTTGCTGCAGGGAACACACATCGGGCAACCGGAGATCGTGCACGCGCCGATAAAGCGCTGTGAGATTGTTGCCACAGCGCCGCTGCCGTCGCATCTTGATGGTGAGATTCAGCCGATGTATTCGGAATTTTCGATTCAGGTTTTGGAGAGCCGGCTGAGGTTGCTTTGAGGTAGGCGGTTGGGGATTGCTTCGTCGCTTCGCTTCTCGCAAAGACGGCTTTTTTATTGTTGCGAACGTCTTATCGCGCCAAGATGCCGCTCCTACGATACGACCTAACTTTTCTGAGAGATTACTTCGTCGAATTGTCCCGCCAGTTCAATCGTCAGGCAGCGCCATCGCGACATAGGCAAGCGCCGACGCACGTGACTCGTCATCCCTGATTAACCGCGCATCGGCCAGCATCTCCGATACATTTGGATATTCGTTTGCAATTTTCCATAACAGTACTTGCGATTGTATATACCCTCGTGTTTTATCATCCGATACGATGCGCGCCACTCTTCTCATTTCTGAAAATTGTCCACCTCGCGCCATACCCATTGCCAAAACACGCCCCGCCGAAGGTTCACCGATCATCGATGCATACATCCGCATGTACTCGATACCCTTGTCGATGTCCCCCATTTCACCGTGGACCTCCAACAACTTTAGTGCCACGAGATGATGAAGTGATTGATCTTTCAGTTTACGTTTGGAAATTTTGAAAGCTTCCTCAATGATCTCGCGCGGCCCGGTACGTGGAATGTCTTTATAATAGACGCCGCTTACCGCGAACAACGCGATGACTTGTCCGCTTATCGCAGCCGCTTTCCGCGCCTTTCGTTCCTCTCTAGGCACGTCGCCAATATGGTCAGGGATCGAACGCGCGTAGGCGAGTGCCGCGTCAACATCACCGGCGAGCGCGATTATTCGCGCCACGGCAGGCATCGTAAACTGTAAGCGAGATATTGGGTCCGGCGTCTCAGCGATAGACACAGCGAAATCCGCCAGCCAGTTCACATCGGCCGCTCTATCTTTCCGCTGTAATCGTTCGATGACGTTATTGATGTTCAATACTTGGCCATAAGGCGACGGCATTCTTTGAATGAGCGATTTCGCCAATTCTCTATCGCCACGCAGAGCGGCATCCATCGCGAGTTCGCCAAGCGCTATCCCAACGTATGTTTTAGAAGATAAGCCGTCCAGTTTGCTGTTCGCCGCGTCCAAATCTCCGTTGCGAAGGTCGGTTTGTAGCGCGGCAAATTTGACGATCTCATGTAGATCGACGTACTCAGATTCCCTGGCATGATCTTCGGCAAGCTCGCGTGCCATTTCCGAGTCACCTTGTGCATAAAATGCGGGAATTAGAGATATGACGGTATTAATGCGCGGACCTGGTGGCATTTGCTTAACAATGGCCAGAGCCTCGTTCGCAGCCGTGACCCTTGGATCAGTCTTGACGTTGCGTGCCGTGCGCCGACTCATCGGATTTACAGCGGCCGAAGCTGCGCCACCGGCCTCCGTACGCTGCAAGGTGCTGACATAGCCGTCGGTTGAAAACTCTATGCCGCCGTCCGGCGAAGACGTCAATTGATAGTCGAATAGATTGCCATCAGCGGAGAACTTTCCGGCGACAGTCTTGCCATCGAGAGAACCATTTAGCGTAAACGACTGTCCACCGAACTGCATGGTGCCGGAAATTCCGCCACCACTTTTAGTCGTCGACAAACTAACTTCCGACGACGAAAAATCACCGACGAATTTCACGATTGGTGCAGACAAAAACGGATTTGCAGAGGATTCTTGTGCAATTGTATCCATCGCCGGTGTTACAAATAAGAAAACGGCTGAGATAGCGATCAATGCGAAACGAGTCATATCTAAGTCCTGAGCGTACCCTAGCGGCCAAATCGACCATCATCGTCATGCAAACATAGACCGGCCAAGGCTTTGGCGGGAGGATCGTGGTCACAATTCACAAAGCTCATCAGCGCGCCTCTCGAAATCCGTGACGCTCTTCGCTGCTCCGGTGCTGATGTATTCATTAGTATCTATGCAAATCGTGATCGCGCGATTGCGAATCGGACATATATCTTTTTGGAATATGACCGATCGCGCTGTGACTAGGTGGAAATCAGCATGCAGACATTAGGACAACGATTAACAATTCGGCACTTGATTGTCGTGCTTGGCGTGCTGGCTTTGACGACCAGTCCCACGATTCACGCACAAGACAATCCGTTCGCCAAGAATGCACCGCAAAACCCTTTCGCTACCTCCGCGACGGATAAATACGTCGGTAAGTTTTCTTCGGCAATGGTCAAACTTGAGTTACGAAAAAACGCCGGAAAACTTGAGGGAACACTATTCTATACGTCGACTAAGCAAAGTTACCCAGTAGTTGCTGAGGTAAGCGGCGACGGCGTTGACGGTACGTTTTCCGCCGGCGGCGCGAACTTTCCATTTACATTTGTTTTAGACCAAGACGCGACGCGTGGTGAATTCGATACCGAGGGGTTCAACGGTACCTTGGTTGCCGCCGATGTTTCCACCGTCGACACCGCGCCGGCTGCCAATGCGGCAGCATCTAGTGAACAGATCGAGGCACTGTTTGACGAAGCCTACTCACTCGCACAACAGGTACCGTCCTATGCGAGACCCAGAGTTATCGCGCGAATCGTTGGCACCAAAGGTTATGCTGGCGACATAGACGGCGCACTGGCGTTGGTTGCGGAAACCAGCGCCGACCGCCGTCAACACGGCTACGCCCAAAGCGAAATTGCGCGCGCGCACGCAGTTGCAGGGAATTTCAGTGCAGCGCAATCTTACGCAAACAGTATTGCAGACCCGGGTGCACGGACATTGGCGATTGAGCATATTGCCGAGCAGCAAGCGAAAGTCGGGGATTACAGCGCCGCACTACAAACCGCTGCGATGAGCTCGGGACTCGGACACGTTACCGCATTGGTGCGTATCGGCGTAGCGGAGCATTCGAATGGATCCGGCAGCGCGGCGGCAACAATGGATCTTGCCAAATCGCTAAATGATCAGATTTCCGATCCAATGACGCGCGGACTCGCGCGAGATCGTGTGGTCGAAGGATACGCAACGATAGGCGAAGTTGAAAAATCGCTAAGTCTGGCAAAATACTACAGGGAATTCTCCAGTCGATCTGCCGCATCGACAAAAGCCGCAATCGCATTCGCAAAAGCGGGAAATATGCAGGCCTATGCGGAAGCCATAGAGCAGGCACGCGAATATCGTCGTGGCGTGCATGAACAATTCAACATGAATCTATATGTCGCTGAGTATTACGGCAGCGACACGCACAGCACGATTGCCAAGCTCACCCAAGAATTGAAGGACAGCAAAAACTCCACACAGGGAATTTACGAGCTAGCGCTGATCTTGCTTGAGGAGGGGAAAATCTCGGACGCGAACAACTTGCGTTCGCGCTTCTCGAGTCACCCTTATTTGCCCGGTTACTACGATATTGCACTCGCGAAGGAGTATGCGATTGATGGGGACTTGAATTCAGCGACGATGACCGCTCGGCGAATTCAAGATCCGGAAGCGCGTGCATCGGCGTTGTCTATCGTTGCGGCGGAAACCGCGAGGCTTAACTAGCCCGAGTTAGACTGCTGGAGATTGCTTCGTCGCTGCGCTCCTCGCAAAGACGGGCTTTTTTCATTGCGAGCGCCTTATCGCGGCAGGATGCCGCTCCTACGACACGACGTTGATTTTGTGCCGTTCATGCGAGCCCGCAAAGCGTGGCAATCTCACAATGGCATCTCGTTACTTCTAAGTCGTCGTTGCCAACCAGTCTTCGCGCCGTTTCTCTTGTTCCGGCGTGCAATCGTCGCTCACCAGCAAGTAACATGTATCTGCCGGTGGTGCGACCAAGGTTGCTTTAAAGCGCATTAATTCATCACCGCGAAAAACAGTGAGCGTAACAATGTCGCCCGCGCGATGATGGCGGAGGTGTTTATCAATATTTGCAGACGACAGTTTTAGATTGTCCCAAGCAATAGCTACGTCGTGCGCTGCAAGCCCTGCTTTCTCTGCCGGGCTATCCGCTTGCACGGCTGCAAAAACTGACGATCCACTTCGACTAATTAAACGCGCTCCCAGCCAAGCGTCCATTTGACGAGATGGATTGCTACGTTTGCCACCTGCATCCGTTTGTCCATTCGCTGACCGAAGATGATATTGCAGGCCCATTGCCGACAGCAACGGGCCAAGTGGTAGCTCATCGGTTCCGCGCACGAATCGATTGAAGAAATCACTGAGGTCAATTCCCGACAACTTACTCGCAATCGACTCCAACCCACGCTCAGGCATACCTGCTCCAGTTTCGCCGTAGCGCTGCCAGCACTCCCGCATCACATCGTCGAGAGAAATACGATCTTCTGTTTTCTCGCGTAATGTCATGTCGAGCGCCAGCGCAATCAACGCGCCCTTCGCGTAGTAGCTGACAATTGCGTTGCTTGCGTTTGCTTCCTGCTTGTAAAACTTTGTCCACGCGTCGAAACTCGACTCCTCGACGCTTTGAATGGTCCTTCCACTGCCACGAATCACGCGCGTAATGGTCTTTGCCAGTAGTTCCAAATAACCCTCGGCGCTGATTAGACCGGAACGAACGAGTGCCAGGTCATCATAGTACGAGGTGATGCCCTCAAACACCCACAACAATCCGGTATGCGATTCGGTGCTGAGATCGTAAGGTGTAAACCGTTCCGGCTTCATGCGCTTAACATTCCACAAGTGGAAGTACTCGTGGCTGCATAAACCCAAGAATGTTCGGTATCCATCGGATACTTTTTCGTCGCCGCGCAACGGCAAGTGGCTACGTTTACAAACGAGGCTCGAAGACCAACGATGTTCAAGACCGCCGTAGCCCTCTCCCAGAACCGTCAGTAGAAAAACGTAGCGATCAAGATCCTTCGGCTTGCTAAGAAATTTTATGTGGGTTTCGCAGACGGTGGCAAGGTCGTGACAAATACGGCCCATATCAACGTTACACTGCCCGTGAATCGCAATTGAATGCGGTACGCCGCGCGCTTCGAACTCGCCAATCGCGAGATTACCTATTTCAACCGGATGATCGATGAGTTCGTCGTAGTTTGCCGCACCGTATAGCCCAAAGCCGTAGCGTTCGGCATCCTTTGGATCCATTGATGTCGCAACACGCCAATCTTGGCCGACCGGCCGTGCTGGTCGTTTAATGTGTACCTCGCAAGGTGCATTTTCCAGGCCGTGTACTTGCAAAAACACGCAAGTGCCATTGAAGTACGCGTGCGTAGTGTCGAAGTGAGCGCCGCGCACACTTTGATCGTAGGCGTAAATTTGTGCGGTCACAGTCAGGCTGGACTCGCAAGGAGCGACCAGCCAGGTGCTCTTGTCAGTTTTTTCGATGCCGAGTTCTACGCCATCGGTTTGCGCATTAATCGCGACAATATGACGAGCAAAATCGCGAATCATATAGCTGCCTGGTATCCAAGCTGGCAACGACAGTTGTTGCCCTGCCGGATCCGGTTTCTCAATCGTGAGTGTCACCTCAAGAATATGGGCGCCAGGATTCTTTGGGAATACTGTGTAGCTGATCGGGGCAGTCATCGCAGTAGTCTAACTGCTTGGGGATAAGCCTGAAAGCGAGGTTTTCGGCGGAAAAGCATCATATCGCTACAGGGTTGTCTCGGCCATCTTCAACCGTCTATCCACGCTGCCAGCTATGCACCCAGCGATGATTCCTGACTGGGCCTTCGCAACATTCGGGCTCCCGTCCTTCATGTCGCTTTTACGGCATCGTAATTTTGGCGAGCCACGCACTCAAGATCAATCCGCACCGAGCGTTAGCGACACTTCGAAATCCGTAGGCGGATTGCCAAAAAAAAGGAGCCATGACTCATGGCTCCCTTGTTTTTCTGGCAAATTACCGCGTTTTCTTATTGCTTGTCACCCAAATGCATCAGCGGCAACGGACTCGGGCTTGACCCGTCCATAAAATAGATCTTGCTCGCTGGGTCTTTTGATATCGCCTTGAGCGCCTCTAATGACTGCAACTGAATATAGGCCGGATTCTGCGCCGTTGCTTTGTTGATCTGCGTAATTTCGTAAGCTTGAGCGTCCGCCAATATCCGCTTACGCGCCGCTTCTTCTTCCGCAGCCTCACGACCTGCCGCCGCTCTTGCCACATGCTGCTGAAGCTCTGTTCTTACTCGCTCCAACTCCGCTCTTTCCTGTTCAACAGCCTGCTCGCGTTCTTTCTTTTTCTCAATCGCTTCGACAATAAATGGCGGCAACGAGATATCACGAATAAGAACTGCCGATACGTCGATTCCCTTCGGCAACAAGTATTCTTTTAGTCCTTCCGTCAGTGCGATCTGCAGCGTCTCTTGAGTCTCTTCTTTAAAAAAATCTTCCGCGCGTTTAATGCTCTTACCCTGCTCGCGCAACAGTGATCGCAACTTCGGAATAAGATGCACCCTTACGGCGGTTTCGGCATCACCCGTTTGTTCAAGAATGATTGGTGCCATCGTGCCATTGATACGATATTGAACACTCACATCGAGCTTCGTTTGCAGCTGATCTTGACTTGGCACTGAGGCAGATTCAAGATGTGTACGCTCACGTGCGTCAAACATCGTCCAGCGATAAAGCGGGTTAACTGGAATATGTATGCCCTGCGAGTACCCTTCTGGAACTACGTTACCGAATATCGTCGCGACGCCAACGCGGCCCGGCGGAATCGTTTTGTAGAAGTTCATTCCAATGAGAAGTAACAATCCAACACCGATAATGATGAATACAAAGTTCTTTTGCGCAGATGATCCTGCCATAGTTTTCTCCGGTCAGGTGAGAGTTAAAATAAGGTGTAGATGTGCGGGCAAAATCTGGAATTTAAAGGTCAATCACGCGCATTCTGCGTCGCATACTACATCTTAGGTAGATGAATTTCAGCTAACATGCAGCGCACGCTGCCGCCTGCAGAATTTTCGATATCATCAATTGGCACGCTGATGACCTTACTGTGCGCTTCAACGGTCTCGCGCTGTTTTTTTGTCAATGAATCGCTGACTTGTTCGGACATAGCAAGCAAGCGCTCGCCATGCGCGTTTCGCAACTCAAGCATGTTTCCTGCGAATGCTTCCATTTGCGCCGGGCTAATACTCAGCACGGTATGTCCCGTTTTCTGCAAACTCGTTAAGACGGCCATTTTTTGTTCATCGCGAGGCAACGCATCGGCGCAAATAATTGCCAGCGTCTCGCCAATATTCATCAATACGTTGGTGTGATAAATAGGCACCCCAGTCCTGTCAGTCGCATCGAACGCGAGGACTTCATAGTCCAATTGCTGTGCGAAATCGCCAAGCACATCGAGATGCGTCCTTGAGGATAAGCACGCATAGGCGATTCTATTCGCGCGATCCAATACCATGCTGCCTGTACCTTCAAGATAACGGCCATCCAGCTCATGTGCGGACAGGTCGATTGTTCGGGTAACGTGAAAACCGTATTTGGAACCCAGGTCGTCAATAATGTCGTCACGCCGTTCAGGGCGACGGTTTGTAGCTTCCATCGGGTACAGCACGACCGTGCCATCTGCGTGAAAGCTGATCCAGTTATTGGGGAATATCGAGTCCGGTGTATGCGGCTCAAATGTATCCTCAATGCAGACCACCTGGATTCCATTGTCCTGCAGGAGTCGGCGCAAATCGTCAAATTGGGAAACAGCGGCTTCTTGTTGTGCCTCGACCGATATATCCTGGGCATGCTGAAAACGATTGGACGCGGCCGTCAGCGGATTCGATTCGAACCTTGCCGGCCTAATCATTAGTACGGCGGTCGCCAGTTGCGATTCTTTTTGTGTAGTCATATCGTTAGAAACGTCAATTACGGGTATCCGTGGCAATCGTAGGGAATTATGCGTTGAAAAAACTATTACCGAAAGCGTTCGTGAGCGCCCTTCGCAACCCGGCCTGGATCTGCTTTACCTGGTTTGGCCTGACTGCCGGTATTTCGCTGCTTGAAGCGCCGGTCAAATTTACTGCGCCGCTGCTGACGCGCCCGGTAGCTCTGGATGTTGGCCGGGTAGTTTTTGCAGCGCTCAATAAAGCCGAGTTGGCGTTGCTCGTCATTTTGCTGATCCTTGTGCGCATTTCTGCGCAGTATCGAAAACTGCTTGTAGCAACAGCCATTCTCACACTGATTGTACTTGCACAGTCCTTCTGGTTGTTACCTGAGCTTTCGCAACGCGCGCTTATGATCGCCTCGGGCACGGAGCCGGCTGCGTCACCCGCTCACGCCGCTTATGCAGTGCTGGAATTAGTTAAGTTGGGATTGCTTCTATTCCTGGGTTTTCGCACACTCAAGTCGGCCCAAGACTTTTAGGTGAGGCGCAGATGGCTGGCGTAGGTCTTTCTTACATACTCAATATCATGCTCATCGTGCATGCATTGCGCACGGGCCGGCCCTATTACTGGATCTTCATTATTATGACGCCGGTCATCGGGCCTATCAGCTACATTCTGGTGGAGTTGTTGCCTGAGTTTCTCGGCGACTACCGTGCGAAACGTGCAATGAAGGGAATTCGCAGAAAGCTCGACCCAGGCGCTGACCTACGCCACCACGAGAAACAAAACCGAATTTCAGACAGCGTCGATGCCAAACGGCACCTGGCCGCAGAACTCGTCAACGCCGAACGGTACGACGAGGCAGTTGACCATTACCGGAATGCCTTGACGGGAATCTATCAACATGACCCGGATCTAATGCTTGGCCTTGCCACGGCGCAATTTGGTCAAGCCGCTTATCCGCAGGCGAAAGAAACGCTGGAGTTGTTGATCGAACACAATCCGGAATTCAAATCACCCGACGGGCACTTGCTCTACGCCAGAATCGTTGAGGCCTGCGGCGACATCGAGAACGCCTTGCATGAGTACGAATCGGCCGCGGGAACCTATCCGGGCCCGGAAGCCAGCGTGCGCTACGCACAGTTATTGGAACGCAGCGACCGTCAGGCACAGGCGCAGAAAGTATTCGAGCAAGTTGTTGATGCTGCAGAGCTTGCCCCACGGCATTTTCGCAAGTCGCAGAAAGAGTGGATCAATGCTGCGAAAGAGGGAGTGCGGCGACTGCGCGATTAGCCGCTATCGTTGAAAAGCCGGCCGCTCGCCGACGCTTTCATGCCATCGACGCAGATTCTCGAAATCATCCAAATCGATCGCTTTTAGGCGGCTCGCAAACTCAACAAACAAAAACGCCGAAATATCAGCAATTGAGATGGCTTTACCTATCACATAAGCGTTGCTCGCGAACAATTCATCCAGGCGCTGCGAAAAATGCACAGCACGTTGCATCCCACGCTCAGCAAGCTGGGGAATTTGTGCATAGTTATGCGGGCCGGTCAGCGCGCGATCTTTGAACCCTTTTGCACTGTTTCGAAAGGCATCCGCGGTCGCAGACAAACCCTGCTGTTCGATTTTCGCGTTCCACATAAGCACGGTCGCACGCTCCGCAGCGTCTACGCCCATCAGTCTTGGATCCGGGCTCACCTCCTCTAGGTACTGGCAAATTGCGACCACTTCACTGAGCATACGACCGTCGTCAAGTTGCAGTACCGGCACCGCACAATCGGCATTTAGGGCGCGAAACGTCGCGCTGAGCTGTTCGCCATTTCGAAGATCGACTTGCTGCACTGGGATATCAAGCCCCTTTTCGGCAATAAAAATCCGCACCCTGCGTGGGCTGGGCGCTGTCGAACAGTCGTAAAACTTCATAAATCTGCCTGTATTTTTTGCTGTGCAGTTACTTTGACATAGAATCATACGATCACACCAGGAAACGCAAAATGCCCTCAATCTACGTTTGGCTTACTTTCGCGGTAACGGCATTTGCCGTCGGCATCTGCGTCGTACTGCACTATGAAGGATTACGTTTGCTTGGCTATACCCGATTTGGCGTGGTTCACGGGCGGCGACGGATGATCATTATGATTTTGTGCATTCTCTTTCTGCACATCGTCGAAATATGGATATTTGGCGTCAGCTATTTCTTGCTGCTGCAGAGCGAGCTATTTGGGCAGATGAACGGCATGCTTACGATCAATTTGTTTGACTGCGTCTATTATTCCGCCGCCGTATTCACGACTTTGGGGTTTGGCGACATCGTGCCGTTGGGTCCAATCCGCTTCATGACAGGAATGCAGTCCGTTGCCGGGTTGACGTTGATCACCTGGTCCGCTTCTTTTACATTCATTCAAATGATGAAATTACACAGCACATCAAATGACCGATCTTGATATGGATGAAGCAACCGCCGAGCGTTTGAGCCTACAGGCCGAAGATGGACATAGAATCCTGGTTGAAGTCTGGGCGCCAGAGCAGCCGCGCTGCGTCATCCACCTGCTACATGGTCTGGGCGAACATGCTGCGCGCTATGAACGCTTTGCGGCAGCCTGCAACAACAACGGTATCGCCGTAATTGCCCACAATCATCGTGGTCACGGTGAGAATTGCCCGAGTGGCGATTTGGGACATTACGCTGACGAACGAGGATGGGAAAAGATCATCGACGACGTCGATACGGTGCAACAATCTGTGCGTCAACAGTTTGCAGGCGTGCCAATCACGTTACTGGGCCATAGCATGGGTTCGTACATTGCGCAGAGCTATGTCATACGAAGGCAACCGGACATCGCAAATATGATTTTATCGGCCAGCACCTTTGCGCCGAGAATACAGTTGCAAGTCGGTCACTGGCTTGCCGCGTTCGAATGCTGGCGGTTGGGCGGCCGTGAGAAAAGCGCACTCTTGAACAAGCTCGGATTCGGCGACTTCAACAAACGGTTTGCGCCGAATCGATCGCCATTCGACTGGCTTAGCCGGGACGAGAGAGAAGTCGACAAATATGTGGCCGATCCGCTCTGCGGCCAGGATTCGAGCTGTCAATTGTGGCATGACCTGACTGGCGGATTGTTGGAGATAGGCGCTAAGCGCGCATTGCAGAAAATACGCGCGGATCTGCCGATCCTGATTACCGGTGGCACTCATGATCCTGTCGGCGGGCAGGCAGGGTTAACCAAACTCAACAATGCATACCTGAAAAGCGGCCACAGCGCAGTGACTCTGAAACTTTACGAAGAAGGCCGCCATGAGATGTTCAATGAAACGAATCGCGACGAATTTACGCGCGACCTAATCGAGTGGATTAGTAGTTTGCCCTGAACTAAGGGGTGCAAACCTATACTGATGCAAATTTTGGGCTGGATCCAGCGCCGTCCCATCAATGCCGAAATCGACAAGTCTGTCACAAGAACCGTCGTTGCGAGCAAAACGCGGCGATCTCAGAACGCTGGCAAAATGCCAATGGCTATGAGATCGCCGCGTCGCTACGCTCCTCGCGACGACGCACGTGCAGTTAGGGTCTTTGGATCACTATTGAAAGCGAACCAGTAAACCGGCATACACGTGCCGTGGAGACGCCGGCTCAAAGAATCGCCCGCCGAATGCATTTATTCGAATATTGTGGCTATAGCGTTGGTCAAACAAGTTGTTTATGCCGATAAACGGTTCCAGCAACACTTTGTTTAGCTGCTTGCGGTACGCCGCACGGAAATTTGTCAGCGTGTACGAAGACGCTTCAACAAGATTGCCATTGTCTGCGAATCGTTTGCCAGAGTAACTGGCCTCTAACGTTGCGAAGAGACCACTGTCAGCGGCATAACTGAGTTGGCCGTACGCGAAGTGCTCGGGCACCCCAGGTAGCCTATTACCGGAAAAATCGTTGTTGTTAGCATCGAGGAATGCATCAAAATCGAAGTCGGAGTAGGTATACGAAAATTCCGCGCTCCAGCCTCGCGTAAGTTTCAATTGCAGGTTTGCTTCAATGCCAAATCGCGAGGACGTCCCGGAATTTGAGAAAAACGTGCGGCCTGGAAATGCTGCAAGTTCGAACGGTGTCAATTCGTCGTCAAGATCGATATGAAACATCGCCAACTCGTAGAAATAAGACTTACCTGCGCCTCGCAATCCGACCTCGAAGCTGTCCGCCGATTGCGCGTTCAGTTGCTGATTGAATCCTCCGCTGCCATCCGGATTCGCGAATTCAGTCGTGGTCGGCGTCTCGAACGAGCTTGCGTAGTTGAAGAAGAGCGTCGCGAACGGCAAATCGATACTTGCGCCCGCCGAAACGCTGGTCTCATCGAAGTCCGCATCGCCGGAATCGTCACCGTCAAGTAAGAAGCGATCACCAATATCATAACTAAGGTGGTCATGTCTGAGGCCTGTTGATAGCCGAATGTTTTCGCCTATGCGGAATATTCCCTGCAGATACACACCGGTACTGCTGACATCCTCATCCTGATCGAACGACAATTGGCCTAATTCGCCAGAATCATTGTCAAAACGTTGGCGGCGATCTTGCTGCCGATCCAGGTCAACACCGGCAGTTAGTTGAAACGAATCGGTGAGAAAATTATCGCGCACGTACTGAATGCCGCCGCCGTAGAAAAACCGCTCCAGATCGACCGCACCGCCGCCGGTAAAAGGCAAAAGATTGGTGAAGTCTCGCCATACAAAGTAGTTGCGCAGCAGCAGCTGGCTAGTATTCGCCTGTTTTTTGTACACAATCCCCAGCCGAGTTTGTTGCAGCGCCTCTCCAGCATCGAATTGAACGTTTCTATCGCGAGCGGATGACGGTTGGTTTGAGGCCTGCTGTAAATCGATGCCGCCCGGATCTTCAGCCACCGGCTGATCATTGTGATTCAGCGATACAAGCACGCGACCGGTATCGTTTACGTCGAAGCCGAGCTTGCCGCTGACGAGCGTACCTTCTGCCCGAGAGTGATCGCGAAATCCGTCGACTTTATGATCCACGGCATTGAATAGAACGTCCAGTCCCTGGAATTTTCCAGTCGCTTTCAGTTGAACCTTACGGAAGCCGAACTCGCCGGCTGAGACGCGAGACTCAATATACGGTTGCGACTCGCCAAGTTCGCTGAATACGGAAATTACGCCGCCCGAGGCGTTGCCGTACAACGCCGCTGCGGGACCACGCAACACTTCAATTCTCTTCGCCGAGCCAAGGTCAATATTGTCAACCTGCGCTTGCCCATCCGGAAGTGTTTCGGGAATGTCGTCAACAAAAATTCGAATTCCACGAATTCCGAAGCTCGAACGTGCGCCGAAGCCACGCAGTGAAACTCTGAGATCCTGCGAAAAATTATCGCGGCCCTGCAAGTAAAGGCCGGGCACAGCCTGCAGAACTTCGGCAAGGCTTAGCTGCTGCTTTGCCTGTTGAATCTGCTTTGCGTCGACAATTGACACTGAACGAGCCGCTTCTTGCAGCGTTTGTTCAAGTCTTGCCGCTGATACAACAATTTCTTGAATTTCTTCTTCGCTGTTTTGTTGCGCTTGAGCTAGTCCTCCCAGGCCAAGCGCTACAACCCAGACTGCGAGTCGCAGAATCCATTCAGCCTTCGCTTGCATCGTCCGCTTGTTTCGACTCCTGCTTTTCGAGCGCTTTGTCAGCATCCTCTACCGCCTTGCCACACGGGTCTTCGACTGAGATAAACCTGTCCTTGAGACCCTTCGCAAGGATCGAAATTCCGCCGGTGACGACTGCCGCACCGCCTTCCAGCAACACGCCACCTGCATCGAGACCCAGCGAAGGATTTGCCAACGTCCCCGTCACCTTGACGTAGGGGTTGACCAAGCTCGTCACCCCGATACCTAAACCCTCTTTCGGTACAATGTTGAATTCTGCGCTGAGTTTTTCCGTTGTCAGGTCTATATCAACGTCGCCCGCAATCTGTAATTTATCGGACTTCTGGATAAACGCGGGGTCACCCGAAACCACACCATCCTGAATGTTCAACGTCAGCGCGGAACACTGTACGTTGGTTACTGGATCCGATTCCTTAAATGGGTTGAGTGCGCCGACCAGTTGCGCAACGAAATCTTTGGCGATAAATGTATGTAATGACGAGTCCGTTTGTCCTTCACCGCCAATCACTCGCACGGTACCCGTAAGTTCGCTGGCCAACTCGCGAAGCGTTGTGCCAGATGCCTTGAGTTCTGCGTTCGCATCGTAGGTCAATTTCTTGACAATTTTTTCGTTGTCCTCGCTTAGCAAGCCGAAAGAGGTGCCATCGCCTGCGAAACTAAACGTCAAATCTGCACCTGCGCTGGCATCTGGAATCAAACTGGACGACAAAGACAGTCGCCCCCCGTCCAAGTCCTGCGCCGTAAGCTGTGTGATCGCGAGCGACCCGTCTTGAATCGTGAGTGCCAGCTCCAGCGTTTCAAACACAACCGACGGTGTTTTCAGCAAGGCGAGCGCAGCATGAAGGTCAATGTGCAAGCCCTGCAGCGACGAAAGCGGCAAAGGATCATCTGGTATCAGGCGTTCACTGGACGCAGCGGCTGTTTCAGTATCGGCGTCGCTGCTATTCTCTATGTCCAGCTCTGCGCCATCTTCGGCCAAATTGCCGTCATCGTTGGTCGCCAAGTATTCGGTGAGATCAAGTTTGTCCGCCGTTATGTCGATCTCATATCTTGGGATATCCAGTTGGTTATCCTGCACCGATATTTTGACGCTAGCCAGTGGCAGTAGTAGGGCTTTCTCTTCACCCGCCGTTCGCAGTGACAGCAATGCATCGGTAATAGTGATCTTGCCGAGTGTAAATTGCATCGCCGACTCTGCGGGTTCGATAGAATCGCTAGAATCGCTCGCAATTTGTTCGCCACCGGCTGTGGTTATTTCCCAGTTGCCAATGCCGTCGGCATCGCTCTCAATGTTAATGTGCAGCCCTGAGAATTCAGCGTCAAGCAACGCCACCCGGTTGTCCCACAGCGCCCAGGTATCGAATGAAAGGGTTGATGCACCGATAGCGGCAAGTGAATCGTCCGTTCCCCACTCAGCATTTCCGAGCGTCAGTTTTTCGGCGCTGATTTCAATCTTCTCGCCGATATTGATGTGCAAATCGCCCGCAATTGCCACGTCACGTCCGGTCTGCTCGGATGCGAGCGTCTCGATGCGATTTTTGAATATTCCAAAGTCGAGCGTAAATACCGTTACGACTGAGATAACGATTAGAATTGCAATTACTGCGAGCGAATAAAGCCCTATGCGCAAAATACGCATCGATGGAAACTCCGTAGGTGTGTGGTACCGCGAGCAGGTCAGTCTATGCAGCTAAACCGCACTGTGCAAGGCAGCGAAGCGGCGAGCTAGAGCTGCCTTTCCGGGATAATTTTCGACAATACAGCCAAAAACCGCCGCCATCGGCCCGCCAGCGGCTCGGACGTCACTTCGGTCAGTGCCCCATCGATTTCGCTCTGCCAGCGAATGCGTTGCTTGGCATCCAGTCGTAGCTGATAGGAAATGCCACTTAGACGGGTGTCGATAGCCTCAGCAAGCGCGCCGCCCAATGCTGCGGAATGAATGAGAATGCCCATTTCCGTATTGATATCGATTGACCGTGGATCGATATTCAGCGAGCCGATAAAGGTGATTTTTCGATCGACAACGATTGCCTTTGTATGCAGTGTCAACAGTTCATCGTCCGTTCCAACATTCGCCCGCGCTTCATGCATTTCTACGCCTGCCCGCAATAGGCGTTTTCGGTATCGCGAGTATGCGCCATGCACTGGCACATGATTTGTCGACGCTAGAGAGTTGGTAAAGACGACTACTCGCACGCCCTGTTTGGCGAGGGTGGTTAACTGCCGAAAGTTATGCTGGTTCGGAATAAAATAGGGCGTAACAATAACAACCTCAGACGTCGCCTGATCCAAAACAGCGGAAAGCGCGTCCGCCAGCGCCTCGCCTTTTCCCGTTGTCGCTCGAAGCAACTTCTCCGGGTCGTCAGTGATGACCTCCGCGTTAGCGGGTATCAGCAAGAATTCCTCACGATGCATATCTTCTAACAGCGAAGATTCCAGCGCTTTAGCGTATGTCGAATTACCGATGTCCTGGACGGTTTTGTACATCTGCTCGCGAAGCGCAGGACGATCCGGTTTGACGTTGCTTTTCTCGAACGCCTTAACCGGAACCGACAGCTCGTGGTTCCAGAATTGATCAAATGTTGCCGATACGTCAGCGGCAACTTTACCTACGACCACCATGTCGAAGTCGACAAAGATCTCATCCTTCGTCAGCTCGAAATACTCAGCGGCGATATTGCGTCCACCAACAATGCCGGCTTGGTTATCCACTATGAACGACTTGTTGTGCATGCGTCGATTCGCACGTCTGAAGTTGCTAACGTAATTTAGATAGTAAAAACCGCGTCGATTGACCGGGTTGAACAGGCGTATCTCAATATTCGGATGCGAGTCGAGAAACACCAGACCATCGTCTTTGACGCTGGTGAAAATATCGTCCAACAAAAAGCGTACTCGGACGCCTCTGTCTGCTGCCTGCAGCAGCTTGCCGGCAAAGATCAAGCCGGCTCGATCATTCTTCATCAGGAAATACTGCGCGTCGATCGTGCGCTCGGCCTGGTCGATCAATTCAATTCGCGCGCCGAGTGCGTCGATGCCGCGAATGACCGGGAAGAACCCTGAGCGCCCAGGGTTATTTTCCTGCCACTTCGATACTTCCTTGCCGAGCGGGGTCATTGCCGTATCCGTCATTGCCTCAGTATATGCCCTGGGGTAGTCAATAGGACCCCCAGCACACCCAGGCAACACCGGACTGGCTAGGACAATCAGACAGCTGGCTAACCGAGTAAGGTAATTCTCAAAACCGCTCAATCCCTGCATATACCAGAATGCCCTTTCGCCGCGGACTATTTCCCGTTACGAACAAACGACATAAACTTGGTGCGCAAAATGTCGTTAGCTAAAAAACGCACTCACAAATATGATAAGAATGACCGCCGGGGCGACAAACCGCAGAATGAATCGAATGTAGCTCGCAATCGATTGGTTTTCTATGCCGATCTCATCGAGTAATGCACTTCGCGACATTTTCCATCCAGCAAACAATGACAACAAAGCCGCGTTGAACGGAATTGCTAGACTTGCAACAAAAAAGTCAATGATGTCAAAAATACTCTTGTCAGCCAGAAGTTTTACGGACTCAAATAAGCGCACATCGCTCCACACGTTAAAGGACAACGCCGCCGACAGTCCGATCAACCAGCCTGCGCCTGCAGCAATGAAGGTCACTTTTGTTCGCGACGCGCCTTTACGCTCGGTCAGCCAGCAAACGACCGGTTCAAGCATGCCGATCACAGTAGAAAATGCAGCAAAAAACAGCATTACGAAGAACAGTATTCCGATGACATAGCCACCGGTCATTTGACCGAACGCAATTGGCAAAGTAACGAAGATCAAGCCAGGCCCTTCGCCTGGATCTAAGTTGTTGGCGAACACGATAGGAAAAATGACGATGCCGGCCAGTATTGCAACGAACGTATCGGCACCAATGATCCAAACTGCAGCACGTCCAATTGAGATATCTTTAGGAAGATACGCCCCGTAAGTCATCAACATTCCAACGCCTACAGCGATTGAGAAAAAAGCCTGCCCCAGCGCGGCCAAAACAACTTCGAACGTGATCTTGCTGAAGTCCGGTTCGAACATGAACCTCATTCCAGCCGCAATATCCGTCTGAAATATGGAATACAGCGCAAGGACAATCATCAACAAGAACAGTGCCGGCATCATGATTCGCATGATGACTTCTATGCCTTTGCCCAACCCTCGCGCGACAACAACGATGGCGCCAACTATGAATAATGCGTGCAACGACAAAACTCGCATGGGTGACTCTGCAAGCAAGCCGAATGCCTGCGCAGCGTCCTGGCCGGATTGGCCGGAGAATTCGCCCATCGCGGCCATACGAATATAGTCAATTGACCATCCAGCGACGACGCTGTAGTAGCCCAGCGCCACCAAAGGCACCAGAATGCTTAGCCAGCCGACAACGCGCCATTTCGAGGATGCGCTGGATTCAGAAATAAGATTGCGCATTGTGGCGATAGCGCTGCCGCCGCCGCGTCGACCCATCGCAAGTTCCGCCATAACCAGCGGCAAACATATGATAACCACGAATGCGATATACAGAAGTACGAATGCACCTCCACCGTTCTCGCCAGCAAGAAACGGAAAGCGCCAGAGATTGCCAAGACCGACAGCGCCGCCAATCGCAGCAAGTAAAAACACCGATTCCGAAGACCACTTCTCGTGTTTAAATTCTGCGTTTTGTGACCCTGCCATGTACTTATCTCCAATAGTTCTTGTTTTTGTTGTTACCTTGGGGAGCGCGGCTACGTGAGCTTGTGATTAAGTGCAGTATTGTCGGCTCTATCCTTCGCCATTTATTCTCGGCCGCAATGGATAACCAGCATTGACGCTGCTAACCATAGCTGATCCGCTTCGTTGTCGCTAATTGTCACTCATGATTGCATTACCGCGCTGTATCAGCTGACGTCCTCAATCGTGCTTTTTTGCGTTCCGTTTGGCCAAACTCTTGAGAATATTCGTGGCATTGCCCGGCCTGGACCATGGACATCGCGATAAACAAATCGCGCAGCCCAATGCCTCGCCAAAGTAAGGAATGCACTTGTCGAAATCGACGTACCATTTCATCTCACCCCGAACGAGCTGTTTTTCATCCGCAATTGCGCCGGGCGGACAGGCATTGCTGCACGCTTTGCAGCGAGTGCAGTAATCGTCTGCACCAAATTCGTCCTGCTGGTCTGCGATGAGCGGCATATCCGTGGTGACGGCGGACAGGCGAATGCTCGAACCGTAAGTACGATTGATAATCGAACCGTGTTTACCGAGTTCACCGAAACCGGACGCCAGCGCTGCGGGAAGCATATTCAGCGCACTCGCGTATGGACCCTGGTAAGCCTTCGCGTAGTAACCTTGCGACAAAATGTAATTCGCGAGATAGCGGCAGGCACGTGCTGCACGATTATATTCTTTGGCGACGACCACTGCGGTGGCGGGATTGTCGAAGCTCGGAGGCGCTTGTGAAAGTTCCTCGTAATCCATGGTCACGCCAATAGTTATGACCCAGGGCTCGTTCACTTCATAACCCTCGTACACGTACAGCGGATCCATTGCAGTGATACCAACGAGATCGCTTTCGTTACTCAATGCAAAATGCTTGACGATATCTGACCATTCTGCCGCATCTTTATCGACAACCTCCGGTGACTGCTCTATCGTTTTCGGTCCTCTGCCACCGGGTGGAGTCGGTGAAAATTCTTCGCGTATGGCGGGTGACTGTCGATGATAGTCGGTAACTTTCTTTTGCAATTTACCGTGTGTTTGCCGATGTGGCGGGTGCCAGAAAAACGGGCTAGGCTTGCGGGGGTTCGATTCGCCGAGACCATTGACCGTATTGCCCGATATCTCCGGAAAGCAGTCCGTGAACTCAGACATTGGTTCGAAGTTTTTAGTTTTCTTTGGCAACGTGTTATGAACCGTTAATTTCGCTAATTTTTTCGTTGATTACCTGCAACGCCATGTCGATATCCGCAAGGTGCGATCTATAGTTTAGCACTGCCATCCGAATAACGAATTTTCCGGACATTGTCGTCGATGTAAGAAACACCCGTCCATCGTCGCGAATGGCATCGACGAGCCGCCGGTTAAACTCGTCGACTGCACCATTTTGCGGGACATAACGAAAAGTGACGATCGATAAATCCGGTGGCGGCCCGACTTCAACGCCGGGGATTCGCACAATCTGCTGGTAAAAATAATCCGCGAGCAGCAGCTTTTCCTCTAATGCTGCCACGAATGGACGCGTTCCGAGTTTCTTGAATGGCAACCAAAAACGAAGCGCACGAAAAGGACGCGTCAATTCGGGCGACAGATCGCATGGCGAACGCTCTGTGTCATGTGCCATATCCTGCATGTAGCTGCCTCGCGCATGATATGCATCGAATAGTTTTTTGCCGTCCCGCACCAGCACCACACCGGTACCACAAGGCAAAAAGAACCCCTTGTGCGGATCGAGAATCAGCGAGTCTGAGCGCTCCAGGCCACTCAAGCGTTTCTTGCCCTCGTCGCATAACGCAAATGCGCCACCGTATGCCGCATCTACGTGAAACCATAGCTTGAACGATTCGGCAACATCGGCAATATCGTTTAACGGATCTACAGCCCCGAGATCTGTTGTGCCAGCAGACGCTGCAACAAACCACGGCTTTAGCCCGTCTTGCAAATCGCTTTCGATTTGCTCGCTTAACGCGTCGGCACGCATACGGTGCCCATCGTCGACCGACACGTAACGCATAACACATTCGCCCAATCCTGTGATATGCAATGCTTTGCTAAACGTATGATGCGTCTGAGAGGTTAAGTAGACGACTGCCTTTTCAACATCGCGACTACGGATTTGAAATGCCTCGCGCGCGGCAACGATTGCCGACAGTGCCGCCATGCTGCCACCGGAGGTTAAATCGCCTTCAGAAGTCTTGGGGTAACCAACGACGTCAGACAACCATCGCAACAACGACTCTTCCATCCTGGTGGCGCCCGGCGCCGCGTAGCCGACACCCGCATAACGATTACTGACTGCAGCCAGGTAGTCCGCAAGCGCCGCCTCATAGAGTCCGCCACTTGGGATATACGCAAAAAAACGACCCGAACCTAAGTTGTGACCGACGCCTTCGACGTACTTGTCCAAGATCTCCATTGCATCATCAAGTTCACCCGGTTCTTCGCTTAGTGCGAATGCGTTCAGTGCCTCGTTGCGATCGCCAGGGGCGACGTATACCGGTCGGTCCGGCAGTGCCTTGAGGAAATTTTCTGCATGCACTGCTGCCGTTTGCAAGCCAGCCGCCCGTGATTCAGCATCTGATTCGAGTGCAGATGCAATGCGCTGCAGCTCGTTTAGTTTTGTTTGATGTTCCATTTACTCGCTTGTTGCCGTTTAAGATCGGCAGAATCACAACTTAATTCTGCGTGTCATAGGAAGTACGAAAATCGCCAACGTTAACTTGAGGCACTAATTCCTGGCGCTGTCGCGAAGTCGTTGAATTTCACGATAACTGCTCGGGATGTCGTCTCGTACCGCTGCCATCCGCAGATCGCGTAATTTTTCGAGCGACTGCAACAGAATATTTAGTGGCGGTCCGCTCGCCGTAATATTTTGCAAATGCTGATCGGCAAGATTACTTGATGGCGCTTCGATAAACCGGCTGACCAATTGATCATGGTGTTGCTTCGCCGTTTCGCCGTGGGCGTCGCAAACTTCCAAGAACATTGCTACATTGTTTCTAAAACAACTACTGTCGGCGTTCGAATCAAGCAGCTCAATGAATTCTCGCAACAGACTGCGACGTCGCATGCTATCGCGCAGACGCTCCTGATCTGCCGGCATCATGTATAAAAATTTGTCGACCAGTAATTGCGAATACGATGGGTTGTCCGCTTTGCAGAGCCCGAGCAATAAATCGATCTCATTGATCCCGGCGAAATCGCCCGCATTAGCACCGCGATACTCGTCCTTGCCGACGCGAAACGGCTTGTAATAGGGTCTGACACAGTAAAAAAACCGATCAACATCGAGCAACTGGAACAAATCGGCGTTGTGCCGCAACACTTCTTGCAAGGCGTCCTTGGCGGCCGCGAGCAAGTCATAGGCAACGGGATGGGTTACGCCAAGGGGCAAAATCCTAACCAATGCATCCGCAGCCCGTTTGTATGCCAATATGCCGCGGGTGTTGTATTCGAGAAAAATTCGCTCCGCTTCCAGCGAAGTGAAGCACTTGTACGAGCCGTTAATTGCGCGGTTATGCGTGGAGAGGTGACTGGTCGCGAATCTAGGTGTGACACCCAGCGACGCGCCCAATTGCATCGCCAACGCTGATGCCTCAATTAGTGGTGAAGTTTTCTCGCGTGAGGGCTCCGTGATGTCATGTCTTCGGCAAGAGGCCATATACAAGCCCACATTTCCAAGCAGATCAAAGCCTTTTTCGAAGCCCTGGTCGGTATTGCCTTCCTCCAGAAGTGCTTCAATATACTCGCGGCCCGATTCGACCAGTGCAGCTTTCAGATCCGCTCCAACGCCGGTTACCGCAGCTTTGTCGTCCTGGGCGAAATAGGTTTCCTCAAGCTCTGTATTGAGCTCGACAAACGTACCCCTGATCCAACGATCGAATGCTTCTGTCCTGGATTTCAATGCGTAATTCCGAATCTAGTAATATGGCCAATAACGATGACAGCAGCCGTGTAGGGTAACGCAGCAACTCACGCAAAGACACCGCGCACGAAGAAAAAAGACCACATTTCCAACGCATTTCATTCGCTTGGGTCTCGCACACTTTTGGCCATCGAAACGGCCCGATCTGGACCATCACCGCGAGCGTTAGCCAGCGGCAAATTACCCCGACTGACGCCTAGTCCTTGTAACCTCCATATCCGCTGTGCGATCTATATCGAATTTGCATAACGTCCCATAGCCGAATACGAATCGCCAAATCTGGGCTTAATGGGTGTTTTGCAGCCTAACAACTGGGGTTAAATTCCGCATTTCCTGTGGTAGTGTCAGACCAGCTGTGGACTCGCAATTCACGGCTATCAGAACACTTTGGCAAGCATAATAATAATGAAGGATAAGCCATGGACGACACCGCACCCGTTGCCAGCAAGACCGTCACAGTCCAATTCTCCGGAGAGGCCGGTGAATACTTTCGCATCTGGATCGTCAACATTGCACTGACAATCCTGACCCTCGGCGTCTATTCCGCATGGGCAACCGTCAGGAAGCGCCGATACTTTTACAGCCACACGGCAATTGACGAGGGCAGCTTCGATTTCCATGCAAGTCCGAAGGCAATATTAATCGGCAGGCTCATTGCTGCCGCACTGTTCGGTGCATATTTATTGTCAGACCGTATCCACCTATTTGCGCCGCTTGCCTTACTAGTGGTCGTATTTTTTCTAGTGCCGTGGCTGATGGTGCGTTCGCGAGTATTTAACATGCGCAATACCTCGTATCGCGGTATTCGATTTAATTTTCAACGCAACTACAAGGGTGCCGCAAAAGCGTTTTTCTTGGGAATATTGGTGACGGTTTTCACTTTTGGCGTAATGACCCCGACCGCAGCTTTCTGGCGCAGTCAATTCTTCGTCAACAATTCCGGGTACGGGCAAACATTGTTCAAATTCGATGCCGATCACAACACGTTCATCGCAATATTCTGGAAGATGGTCGGCCTTTCCCTGTTGAGTGTTATCGTCGTTGCAATTGCGGGTGGTCTCATCGCCGCGCTGGCCGACGAAATGTTGGGTGATTCCGGCAGCAGCTCACTCTTTCTGACGCAATTAGTTGGTTATGTCACGATATTGCCAATCGTTCTGGTTTATGTTGTCGCGGGCGTTTACTACCGTGTTCGACTGTACAATTGCGTTTGGAACGGCACCTGCATTTCCAATAGTCGATTTATCTCACTGCTTTCGGTTCGCAAAATGACGCTGATATACCTCACGAATCTGGTCGCCATCGTCGCATCGTTCGGGCTACTAATCCCTTGGGCACAAATTCGCCTCGCCAAGTATCGCGCGAGCGTAATGGAAGTCGTCATCGCGGACGAATGGTCCTCATTTACGGCGGACAAAAGCGCGCAAGGATCCGCGCTTGGCGACGAAATTGGTAACGCGTTCGATATCGAAGTGGATATTGGCATTTAATGCAAACCCGCGCCCACTATTTCGACGGTCAAAACGCTGGCTCCAAACAAGGAACGTTGCAAGCGTCACCTGCCCATATTCAATTTTCTGCCGAAGGCATTTCGGTGGACATCGTGCCACACGACTTACGAATCGAAGCACCAGTCGGGAGTGGCCGCTGGCGAATTATCTTGGTGGACAATGCCAGTATTGAGTTTGCGGACGAGTCGTTTGGACAATACGTTGAGCAGTGTGCGGGCAAAGAACGCAGCATTGCAGGTCTGCTCGAAAAATCCTGGCGCGCGGCATTGGGTGCACTGGTTGTTGCCATAGTTGGCGCTTGGCTACTACTGACCTTTGGCGTACCGATTGGCGCTAAGTATGTGGCGTTTTCGATACCCGCAGACGTTGATCAGACCATCAGCGATGAGAGTATCGAGATTATGGATAGCTTTCTATTTGCGACCAGCAAACTCGACGAATCCGAGCAGGCGCATATTCAAAAATTATTTTCGGACATCACCAGCCAACACGCTGACTACGATACGTACCGGCTTGAATTTCGCGCGTCAGATATTATCGGCGCCAACGCGTTTGCCGTGCCTGGCGGACTAGTTATCATGACCGACCAGATGGTTGACTTGGCCGATTCGGACGCGGAGATTATTGGCGTACTTGCCCATGAAGTTGGCCATCTCGCACAACGACATTCGCTGCGTATCATTCTGCAAAATTCCTCGAGCGCCATCATTATCGCAGGACTCACTGGCGACTTAACCAACATCACGGCGCTCTCAGCGGCGATTCCGACATTTTTGATGCAATCAAAATACTCGAGGGACTTCGAACGCGAAGCAGACGAGTTTTCGTTCGCTTACCTGCGTTCCATCGGTGTGGACACCAACGTGCTGGCAGACCTGCTGACGCGGCTGGAAGAGGATCAGGGTGAAGCCGGAGAGATACCCGGTTGGCTGTCGAGCCACCCACAGAGCGAGGAGCGCCGGCCGAGTCAAATGGAAACTGGCCATGCTGAATAAGATTGCCCGCTGAGTTTTGCTCTCTTCTAGCCTGCTTTACCCGGCATCTCAATAATGCCAAACACCTAAATTGACTGGTTGCTCAATAAATCACAAGAAATTTCGAATCTGTATGCGACTGTGTGTAAAATCGATCACAGATAACAAGATCGCATAAGCGTCCGCCGGAAAATCGCCGGCAATTATTTTCGGAATTCACCTCAGCCAGGCTTAACCCTGGTCACTGCGGCTGTCTTTCGCTATTACCGGGAGAAAACCATGTCAATTGCAAGAACCACCGAAATAACCGCGTCGTCTAAGAAGAGTTTTGAAGACGCAATGGAAAAAGGCATCAAGCGATACACCAAAACGATCAGTGGCGTTGAAAGCGCTTGGGTCAAAGAACAGAAAGTCATTATCAAAGGCAACGACATTTCCGAGTTTCGCGTAACGATGAAAGTAAGTTTCGTACTCAAAGACTAAGCAACAAAACACATCCAATAAGGGGACAGAACATGGCAGGAAAGTTTGAATGTTATAAAGATAAAGCCGGTGAATTTCGTTTTCGACTGAAAGCGGGCAACGGCGAAAATATTTTGGCGAGTGAAGGATATACGTCCAAAGCTGGCTGCACGAACGGTATTGAATCGGTTCGCAAAAATAGCGCGAATCCAGATCGGTTTGTCAAAAAGCAAACCGACAGTGGCAAGTACCGATTTAATCTTACCGCCTCAAACGGTCAAGTCATCGGCACCAGCCAGAATTACGAATCTGATTCCGGTTGCAGCGGCGGAATTAAAAGCGTCGCTAACTGTGCGGCAGACGCTACGCTAGACGACCAATCGTAAGCCAAGTACCGAGCCCGCGCCAACACGCGGGCTCGTTCTATTTCGCGCGACAAAACTGATTAGGGGAAATCACAATGGGCCTTTTTGACTTTGCCAAAGAACTCGGACAACAAATCTTCGAAACTGATGCACAAGCTGCCGAGAATATAAAAGAACACTTAGATAATAAGCTTTCCGGGCTGAAAAACGTCACGGTCAAGTTTGACGACGGAATTGCAACAATTTGTGGCGAGTGTACTAACGAAGCGACCCGCGATACTGCGGTATTGATTGCCGGCAACGTAAAAGGCGTCGAAAAAGTCGTGGTCGACGACCTAACTTATCCAGAACCCAAGCCAGAAGAGCCGAAGGAAAAGGTTGAGTACTACGAAATCGTAAGCGGCGATACGCTGGGAGGCATTGCAAAACGTTTCTACGGTAGTGCATCAAAGTACACAAGAATTCACGCAGCAAATAAAGAGCTCATCCCAGATCCAAACAAAATCTACCCGGGACAGAAAATTAAGATCCCGATGGACTAGACAACTTGAGGCAATAAAATGAATTTAATGGATTTGCTCGATCAATCGGGCGGACAAAAGAGCTTGGCAAGCCTTGCCGGCAATTTGGGGCTTAGCGGTTCTGATACTGGCAACTTGGTTAGTGCGCTGGCGCCGGCATTGATGAAAGGCATGCAGAAACAAACGGAATCGAGCGGAGGCCTGGCTGCGTTGCAGAAAGCGCTGACCGGCGGTGGACATCAAAAATATCTCGACAACCCAGATTTGATGTCGGCGACAGAAGCTCGAACCGATGGCAACAATATTCTTGGCCATTTGTTCGGCAGCAAAGATGTAAGTCGAAATGTCGCGGCTCAGGCCGCTGAGAAAACGGGAATTGACGCTAGTCTAATCAAAAAGGCATTGCCGATGATTGCGGGCCTTGCAATGGGCGCTGTTGGCAAAAAGAGCAGCACCGAATCCAGCGGCCTACCGGGCCTACTTGGTGGACTAATGGGTGGTGGCGACGGCGACTTCGGTCTGGATGATGTCATGAGCCTTGCCAAGAAATTTTTCTAAGAAAAAAACCCGCAAAAAGAAAAGCCCGGCTGGAGCTTGCTCCAGCCGGGCTTTTTTGTTGCTTCGCTCGATGTGATTACGAACTAATTACCAGATCGCAGCGCGTCACGAATCTCCGTTAACAACACTTCTTCTTTGCTTGGCTCTGGCGGTGCTGCAGGTGCGGGCGCTTCTTCTTCCTTGGCCGTGACAGAATTCATTGCTTTGACGACAAGGAAAATCGCAAAAGCAATAATCAGAAAGTCAACAACAGTTTGGATGAAAGCTCCGTATTTCAATAGCACGGCATCCGCACCCTCCACTGCCGCTTTTAGCGTCACCGACAAATCAGAGAAGTCGACTCCACCCAGTAGAATTCCGATCGGTGGCATCAGTACATCGGCAACAAACGACGATACGATTTTGCCAAATGCACCACCAATAACAATACCGACAGCCATATCGACCACATTTCCGCGCATCGCGAAATCTTTAAATTCCGACATCATGGACATTTCATTTCCCCAATTTCAATAGTACTTTTTGTTGTTTGTTCGCGATTTTTTAGTTGATTTTGCGAACCCCAATATGCAGCTAGTTTAGCTGTAAACGTTTTTACCACCTATGGCACATCATGACAAACGATGGCGCGACTCCAGCGTTGTCTTACGCGCCGTTTGCTGATGCGCTGCGGTCGCTGGCAACTGACCTCCAGACTCTCACGATCAACCAGGCGCTGATCGCGAGCGCGGCAAGTTGCAGCGGGGCCCACCAGGCCTCCCAGGACGTCGACCGGCTGTCGCCGCAGATCCCGCCGCCGCCAATATTGACCGTAGAAAATACCTTCCAAGTGGTTTGTAAAGCGAGTGGAAACAGCAGTGCGATTGGCACACTCAACCACCGCAGGATCTGGTGGATTTCACGATAGGGCCTGGTTAGCCGGAGCATGACTGCACAAGCGACAGCGAACGGTGCCATACCAAGCAGCAGAAGGTGCATTTCATCATTATCCGGACCACAACCGATGGATCGCAGCGCAGCAAGCCAAACGAAGTAAGCATAAATCACCATCCAGGCGACGAGCGCACAACCGAGGCGCAGCAGTACTTCCGAAAAGCGCATAACAATTCAACCACAAGTTCGTTTATCGCAGTGTAAATTTCATAGCGTCCACTTGCCAGCACATTCTTTGCGATTCACTCGCCCGATTGTTGGTTGATGTAGCGGCGAATGATAAAATCGGCAATGTCTTTGTAATGGAATAGATTTCATGAATAAGCGAACTATGAACTCGGACATCGATGCCGCAAATGACTCGCCGCAAAACATGCAAACGCGACGTCGATTTCTACAGGCGACTGTTGCCGGTACGACTGCTGTTGCGATTGGCGCTCAAGCAGAAGTGCGAACCGCGCCAATTGATAGTGGTAATGGCAGCGGTAAAGTGGGTATCGACTCGGAAGCGGAACGATTAATACGTCATGCGGGCGAGCTATCGAAACCGGCGAATGATAGGGGGACGTTATAATGTCTGTATTTGAAGTTGAAACTTGGTTGGTTGCCGAGGGCAAGCAAAAAGAGCACGACGAAGAATTGCGGCGCTGGATCAAATGGGTACACGACCATCGCGACCTGTTTAAAGAGTGGAAGAGCTTGCGGTACTTCAACAAATACGTCGCCGGAGAAGAGTCTGGGCGGCATTTGATCATGTGGGAATACGAGAATCTCGCGGCCTATGAGGCGTACAAAACCCGCCGCAAGGATTACGAAGGACCGTATAAGGAGTACAAAGAAAACGACCCCTACTACAAGGGTGTGTTTATTCACCATCGCATGAAGGTCGAGTTTTGGAAAGACCAGGAACGGGAGTTTTGGATCGAGTAGTCTGATACAAACTGATGTTTTGAACCGATGGCGTAATCGCGGCTGAAAGCCGCTCCTACGAATACGTGTCGATGATGAGAATTAACGCAGAACAAAAAAACGCCGCCATTTCTGGCGGCGTTTTCGTTCTTAGCTAGACTTATTCGCCGAAGTTGAAATTTACGTTTGCACCGATGATTCTCGGGTGCGGCCGTAGGCGAATACCACTCGCACCAAAGTTCTCTTGCGTACCGGTGTAATATTCCTCATCCGCCAGATTCTGAACATAAACCTGGAAGCCCCATTTGTCGGCTTCCCAGCCACCGCGAAGATTGACGACGTCAAAATCCGGGCTTAGGAACGGAAACTCATTCGGTCCGACAGGGCGCTCCAAACCGGAATCCGGTACATTTGGGTCTATCGTATTCGGCAATCGTTCACGCGTCTGCAAATTAGTCAGCCCTTCGATGTCAGAGTATTGGCCATCGCGATGCACGAACTCAATTCGTATCCAGGCATCGTTGTCGCCCGCTGGCCAATGATATTCGCCCGCCAGATTCCAAGATAGATCGGGCGCTTTCGGAATATCCAAACCGTCAAGCGACACGTTGAAGCCGCCCGTAATTTCGATCAACTGTGGGTCATCGATCTCTGTATCCAAAACACCAATGGCGCCGCTCAAAATAAAGTTATCCGTCAGCACCGCCTGAAATTCAACCTCTGCCCCCGTCGCGGTCGCTTCCGCAATGTTGATAGTTTGTTCAAAATTTGATGTCAGATCACCCGGAATGAGAAACCTGAACGATTCGAATTGCATGTCATCCCAAATCAGGTGAAAAACGGCCGCGTTGATGCGCAATCGATTATCCATCAACTCTGACTTGACACCAAATTCATAATTCAACAGCGTTTCGTCGCCGTAGGCTATCTCAATCGGATCCGCATTGAAGTTGCCTGTACTTGTTCCGCCCGCCTTGTAGCCCTTCGAAGCCATACCGTAGATACCCACATCATCGTTGACTTGATAACGGAAACCCAAGCGTGGCGAAATGTCATCGAAAGACTCTTTGCCGCTGGCGGCAGTTCTCGGAACATTCACAAAGCTTGGGAAAAACTCCGCGTCGCCTGGGCCATTAGGGCATACACAAGTCGGCGCTGTACCGAAGCCCTGCAAATCTGTTGTTACCTCGTCATGGCTATAACGGCCGCCAACAATTAGATCGAGCTGATCGTTGACATGAAATGTCAGATCTCCGAAGACTGCGATACCCTCAATTTCAAAACTCTTGGTGTTGAAAGCAAGCCCGAGACCTTCCGGAAATGGCGGCAGGAAGCCGACGCCACCAATGGAATCCGTCGGTGAGCTGGATACGAAGACTTTGTTTTCTTGATCTTGATCGTCGTTTGAAATCATGACGCCCGCAATCCAATCGAGACTGTCACTGCTACTCTCAAGCCGAAGTTCCGTGCTCGCCGACGTACCCGAATAAGTGTTAGAGCGCCCCAATGCATCCAGACCGCCGATCAAGTCTTGTTCGAACAATCTTTCAAACTCCGAATCGATGACGCCGGTAATCCATTTCAAGGTAAGACTATCGCTAAACGAATGCGTCAGATTGACGATACCAATGATGGTGTCGGTATCGTTGCGTTCCGGAAGATCATGACTTACTTGATTGCGATTGTTTGGCCAGAACCCTGTACCTGGATCGATGGGGCCTGAAATTCCCAACGTATCAACAGTGTCAAGATCTGTAATACCGGACGGTACGTTTTCGTCATGGCCTTGCTCTTCCTTGCCGTACACAACCGTTGTCAACAAAGTCGTATCGTCAGATATGTCCCAAAGTCCTTTCAAACGCACACTGATGTATTCGTGCCCGCTGTCTGCGGCGCCGTTGGGCGTAAAGCCGTTGGCGAACGCCACCGGACAGGTTGCAGCGGTGGCACCTTCAGCACAAATATTTTCAACTTGGCCACTGTTATCTTCGTAGTGCACGACACCGCGAAATTTGAAAACATCCGAAGCTGGCGCGTTTAGCACGCCTGTAATGCTGAACTGGTCACCCGCATCATCATAGGTTTCTGCGCCAACAGTTATCTTGCCTGACAATTCATCCGTAGGATTTCTGCTGGTTAGGTTCAGCGCGCCGCCCACTGCATTGCGTCCGAAGAACGTACCCTGTGGACCACGCAGCACTTCAATTCGCTGCATATCCGGCAATTGCGGATTCGCAAATTGATTGGGAACCGATGCAACACTAAATTCATCGAGATAAACGCCAATGGAAGGAACCGCGGCATTCTCGCCGGACACCAGGTTATTGACGCCGCGAACTGCGATACCCGCACTTCGCTTACCAAATTGCCCGTCTTCCGTATAGCTAACGTTTGGCGTCAGCATCAGGTAATCCGTTGCACTTTTGATATTTTGACGTTCGATTGCTTGACCGCTAAATGCGGTAACGGCAACAGGGACGTCTTGTAGACTTTGTTCACGACGCTGTGCCGTTACAATAATTTCTTCCAATTCCTGCGCGAGCAACGGCGTTGAAGCCATCGTAGCCAAGGCAATTGCAGCAATGAGTATTCGTTTCATTTCCTTCCCCCAGAGTTTTCTGACTGTTTTAGTTTATATATAAACAATATATGCGTCAATTGTTCTTTGCGAAACGTTACAGAACATTCGTTCCAATGTTCCAGGCAGTAAAAATCTTCTTAATTATCATGTGCTTCCTGTAAAACAGGCGTGGTGCCGATAATGCGACGGCCACCCAAATTCACCCTTTGGGTTGCCCAGCCATCTCAATTTTCTCTTGTACAGTTAGCAAACTTTTGGTCAGCGAACTCGATTCGGATTTCGTCAAGCCGAGCAACACCTCGCCTACCACGTCACGATATTCCTGGTGCATTTGCTGCCAAAGCTCTTTTCCCTTGCGCGTTAGGGTCACCACTTGCACGCGACCGTCTTTTCGCGACTTAACCTGACGTACGCAACGCTTTTCTTGCAGCCGGCGGACCACACCGGTGATATTGCCTTTCGACACCATCAACATCGAGGCCAACTCACTCATGGTAAGTCCGTCCGGGTTCTGCCCAAGCGCAGTCAACGTATCGTAGCGCGGCAGCCCTGCCCTGAAGGCCTTGCTGAATCTTCGTCGCAGCAACCGCTCAATATTGGTAAAACAGCCAACCAGCGCAAGCCAGGCTCGCATCCGGTAATCTTCGGTCGGCAGTTCGTTGGCTGCTGCTTCAAAAAGATTTTTATCCGCCATATGTCTCAATCTTTAGTCAACAAGCTTGTTATTGGAATTATTTGCGCCCACTAAATCTGTCTTGCGTTATCGCAACCTCACAGCCACTGAAAGAATTCGACGGTGTAACCGCCGGGATCTTCGATCAGGAAACTACGAATTGGACCGCCGTCTCCTATTTCCTTGAGGAATACGATTGATTTATCTCTCTTTAGTTTGTTATACCAAGCGTCTACCTCGGCTGTAACGATGCTCAACATTACTGAATTTTTCTCTCGAACATCGTGCCAGGCACCCTCACTCTCCTTCACCAATCCGACCGTACTCGTCGGGCTTGTCGCATAGAATTTTACCCAGTCGTCGTCCAGTGTTTTGTTCAGGCCAAGCGCCTCGCCATAGAAACGATCGACGTCGGCCAAATCTTTGTAATAGAACATAACAACTTGTGCATCGGTGCTGGGGCTCATACTGGTGCCTTTCGAATCTTCGCGTGTGCCGCAATTGGTGTTCGAATCCGTACGTGTTTCGAATTTGAGTTTTGATGTAACCGCGTACGTCGTCATCGCAGGAACACCATCCAATCTTTTGGTGTCGGTGAGAATTGCGTGCTCAACACTCAGTGTATATTCCTGCCCGTCACTCATAGCGGCAGCCGCTATGTCGTGTTTTTTATCGGCATACGTGAGAAACGGCTTGCCTTCGAACGGCCTGCCACTGTGTGAGACGCGCTCGCCAGACGCGTCCTCCAAAATTACGAAAATTAAGTCGTCTAGTATGCCGTTTTGGTCGGCACTCCCTTGTTCGAATTCGCTCCAGGACACCTGTACGTCTTTAGCGGGATCAACGATGCCGCACAGCATCTTGCCGGCTTGCCGTAAAGTGATAAGAGGTGCATTTGGCAACCCGTTCTGCGGAAAACTCAACGCGCCACTGTCTACCGATCCGCTGGGTGAGTCGAATGTGATGTTGTAAGCACCATCCGGATACCACGACAGCAACTCCTCGTAGCTTACGAATCGCTTTGCACCAGAAATCAGCAGCAAATTATCCGTGTCCGGTGCTGGCGCCACGCGCTGGTCGCGAAATTTAAGACGTTCTCCGGTTGGCATGCTCAAGAACGCATTCTCTGCGTCGCCATTATCGGTAAAGAAAATTTCAGAGAAAAACGAATAATCGACCGGCTGTAGCTCGCCATCTGCTTGCTGCGCGAAGTTCGCATGCTTACCGATCACCAAAAATGTGACATCTTCGCGTTGCGCGTGAGCGGTCGACGCGAGCCAGGCCAGCAGAGTGATAAAAATCAGGAATTGAATCGTTTGATTGAGCCTGCGTTTTCTGTTCATAGTTTTACGACCACCGATTTCAACTCCGTATATTGCAGTAACGCTTCCTGCCCATTCTCTCTGCCCCAACCGGACTGTTTGTAACCACCGAACGGGATCGCCATATCCGGAATGCCGTGGCAATTCACCCACACGAGACCTGCGCGAATCGCGGCTGCCGTACGATGTGCTTTGCCGACATCGCGAGTCCAAATGCTGGCTGCGAGCCCGAAATCGCTATCATTGGCTAACGCGGAAATATCGGCATCCCCGGCAAACTTCATTGCGACCAAAACGGGCCCGAATATCTCCTCGCGAACGATCTGCATCGTATGATCAGTATCGGCAAAAACAGTTGGCTGCAGAAAGTAGCCATTCGACGATCCCGTTTTTTCTCCGCCGGCGACGATTCTCGCGCCTTCTTGCTTTCCCGCGTCGATGAGCTTGCAAACCGAGTCCAGGTGTTCACTGGAAATTAACGGCCCCATATCGTGACCTTCTTCTGTTGCCGCGCCTACGTTCATCTTGCTGGCGATTGCCGCGACGCCACTGACAACTTTTTCGTAGACCGCAGCCTCTACATACAGCCTGGAACCCGCGACGCAAACTTGACCCGCATTCGAAAAAATCGCCTGCGCCGCACCCTCGATAGCAGCATCGATATCGGCGTCCGCGAAAACGATGACAGGAGATTTACCGCCAAGCTCCAACGTTAACTTCTTCAGGTTGCCCTTGGCCGCATCGATGATACTGCGACCCGTTTGCGTCGATCCCGTGAACGAGAGTTTGTCGACATCATCGTGTCGCGCCAACAAGTTTCCCACCGATGCGCCACCGCCCAGCACGATATTCACAACGCCTTTCGGCACCCCGGCTTCGATGCAAAGCTCGCCTAGGCGTATTGCAGACAGCGGCGTTTGGCTAGCCGGTTTCAAAATACAGCTACAACCCGCGGCAAGGGCGGGTGCGAGTTTCCAAGACGCCTGCACCAACGGACCATTCCAAGGCACGATCAGTGCCGCGACGCCGACAGGCTCGCGTCGCGTGTAGATATGAAAATCCTGGTCGGGCACTATCGAAAGGTCCTTCGTTGCCCCCTCAATCTTGGTGCACCAACCCGCGTAATAGCGAAAACAATCCGCCGCAAATGGAATTTCACCTTGTCGTGCCGACGCGAAGGATTTACCGGCATCTAACATTTCCAGTTCTGCGATTTCGTCTGCATTGTCTTCGATCAGATCGCCGACTCGCCAGAGAATTTTGCCGCGCTGTGCTGGCGTTAAACCGGTCCAGTCGCCAGCGTCGAATGTGCGACGGGCAGCCGCAATTGCTTCGAGCGTGTCCGCTTCGGTCGCCGAAGCGGCTGTCGTTATGACATTTCCGGAGGAAGGATCGAACACATCACTTGTAGCAGAATCCCCGGCATGGCGAAAAATACCGTCGACCAATAGCGGCTGCGGCTTTGCCAGCCGAGATGCAACGGACTCGCTTGGTCTGTATGTGTTTGCCATCAATGCAATCCTAGCCGGTCTTAGAAACCTGCTGTTTCATTAGCCCTTCGAACGCGGACAATACTGCGGCGTTCTCATCATCTGATCCAACCGTTATGCGCAACTCGGCGTCGTCTTCGCCACCGACGGGTCGCGGAATAATTCCCGCACCCTCCAAGTATTTCGCAGCGCGTAGCGCCGTTGTACCACACTTGTCTGGAAATCGGATCAGATAGAAATTGGTCACACTTGGAATGACATACAGACCGAGCGCTGTGAGGCGTTGACGAATTTCCTGTAACCAATACGCGTTATTGTCGCGTATTTTTTCAATGTAGACGGTGTCCGCGACGGCAGCAGTGGCGGTATCCATTGCCGGCCCATTGGCATTAAATGGGGTGCGAATTCTCTGTACGGCATCGAGTATTGCATCAGGCATATATGCCCAACCTATGCGCAGCGATGACAAGCCATAGATTTTTGAGAACGTGCGCGTCATTACGACATTGTCGCTGTTTAGCACATAGTCCGCGCCAGCATCATAGTCATCAGCTGTCACATATTCTGCATATGCCCCATCCAATAACAGAATGACATGATTCGGCAATGCCGCATGCAAGCGCCGAATAGCATCGCCATCGATATACGTGCCGGTTGGATTATTAGGGTTTGCGAGGGTCAACAGCCGAGTTTTATCGGTCACCCTTGCAAGCAAAGCGTCAACATCAACGAGATCGTCTTGTTCCGGTGCAACCACCACTGTTGCGTCCTGCGCCAGTGCATGTATACGGCACATGAGGAAACAATTTTCACTCATCAGCACTTCGTCGCCTGCGCTGACAAATGCTCGTGTGACCAATTGAATAAGCTCATCAGAGCCGTTGCCACAGACGATATTTGAAGCTTGCAGTGCGTACGTTTCTGCGATGGCATTGCGCAGTGCCGTCTGCGCGCCGTCGGGATAGCGATGCAGCATACCAGCGGCCGCAGCGTACGCTTCCAGCGCCTGCGGACTGGGGCCGAACGATGATTCGTTGGACGACAGCTTGATCGGGTCCTGTATGCCCGGTACTTCGCTCGCGCCTTGCGTATACGGCTGGATCTTCAAGACGCCAGCATGCGGTAGCGGTTTCTTAACGGCTTGATCGTTCATATCAACTACACACTCCACCGCGTGTCTGCGGCATCATGATGAATTTCCAAGGGGCAGGGAAAAATTCATCGACAGTAACCTCAATAATCGCCGGACCATTTTGTGCGAACGCTGTCGCAATTGCAGATTTCAAGCTGCTGGGATCAGCAACGCGCAATCCCAACGCACCGAAGCTCTCTGCCAGCTTGACGAAATCCGGATTGTGTAAATCAGATGCGATGACCCGTCCGCCGAACCACTCTTTCTGTTGGCGTTGAACGTTGGTAAAGCGCTTGTCGTTAAAGATAATAGTGGTGACGGGCAGGCGATACTGTACGGCGGAAGCCAATTCCTGCACATTGAACATGAATCCACCGTCGCCGCTTATCTGAATTACCTTTTTGTCCGGGTGCGCGGCAACGACACCTAAGGCAGTAGCAAACCCATATCCCAACGTACCCTGATAACCCGCAGTAATGTGTTGCCGCGGCTTACTCACGGGAAATCCGTACCACGATGTAAAGCCAACTTGCGTTACCTCGTCCACGAAAATGCCGTCGTCGGGTAGTGCCTCGCGAATCACCTCAAGATAGGCCA
This sequence comes from Woeseia sp., assembly GCA_021773015.1. Taxonomy (GTDB): domain Bacteria; phylum Pseudomonadota; class Gammaproteobacteria; order Steroidobacterales; family Woeseiaceae; genus OFTM247. The sequence continues at coordinate 17,986 of JAJFKW010000002.1, read as the reverse complement.
TCTGCGGCGCGACGGTCGCCCGTATATCTGCATCTATCTCGGCTTTTAACGTTTGCAACTCGTCCTTGCGAGAACTTCGAGCAACGTTTGTTGCATCGAGTTCACGCGATAGTGCCGTCAGAACATCAGCTGCATCGCCCACAATTCCAGCCTCAGGCTCGCAAATCTTGCTGACCTCGGTTGGATCGATGTCGACGCGCACCAGCTTCAGATCATCGTCCTTACCCCACATGCACAATGGCATTCGTAAACGTGTGCCGACGGCCAACACCGCGTCGGCGTCTGCCCAAAGCCGGTGCCCCATCGGCAGGTTTGCACTTAAGTAATGATCGGAGGCGACAATGCCTTTGCCATTACGTTTCGCCATGACCGGCGCCTGCAGAGCTTCGGCGATCGCCAGTACTTCTTCACAGGCATCCTGAGCTCCCGAGCCGACAACGATCATTGGCCGCTTTGCCGACCCTAGAATGGTTGCAGCATCTTTGATTAGATCGAGATCAACGCTCGGCTTCTCATCCGCCACAGTAAAGTCTTGCAACTCGACTTCGAGTTTTTGCCCCATTACGTCCATGGGCATCTCGATTTCCACCGGCCGCGGACGACCGGATCTCAATTGTCGAAACGCCTCGCCGACGATTGCAGGCGCATCCTGCGGCCGATCAATACGCTCCGCCCATTTTGTAAGATGTCTAATGAGTCCGAGCTGGTCTTTAATTTCGTGTAGATCGCCGTAACCCTTGCCGAGCGAGGTAGACGGCACCTGACCCGATATGCACAGTACGCGAGCATGGTTCGCCCATGCAGTACAGAGTGCCCCGGTGGAATTCAGCAAGCCTGGGCCCGGAACGACCGCATAAGTGCCAACTTTGCCAGTTGACTTCGCATAGCCGTAGGCCATATACGCAACACCTTGTTCGTGCCGCGAACTAATGAGGCGTATGCGATCACCTTCGCCATATATCGCATCGAACAGGTGATCCAGCTGGCCACCTGGCAAAGCAAAAATAGTATCGACATCGTTAACAAGCAGCGATTTGATAATCGCCTGCGCGCCGCTCAACTGGGCCATAAAGAATCTCTATTAATAATATACATGTGTAAAATTAACCGTTTTCAAGCGCACGTTTTTTTGCATGCCGGCGACGGTAGCGAATTAAAAAGAATGGGAAGCCCAAGAAGTAAACCCAGACCATTGGGTTTGCCAAAGCGCGGCCAAACGCGGAAAGTATGTCGTTCGGACTGACGTATACTTTGCTTTGCATCGACTGATCGGGATGACTGTGAATCAACAAGTGATCCTTCTTATATTCAAATCTTCCGAATCGAAAATCGATGTCCGCCAACTTGCTTCTGACTTTCATGCTGTCACCTCAACTCTTGCGCAGTCGACCGGTTTTTTGCGCGTAGTCAATGCGTTCCTGCAAAAGGTCCGATATATCTTCTGGCCCATAGCCGGCCGGTGGTGTAAAAGTGCCGCGCCGATGCAGCTCGTCGAAGACTTCCTTACAAATGGAAACTTTCTCAGAAAGCGTGCGCGGCGGCTTGCCGGATGGAAAACGATTCGCGGGATAAATCGGGTTCGTATACATCTCTTGAAAGCCCTCGGTTCGAACATCTATCCAACAATTGTGTCCTGTCCGAGTGCGATACTGGCGCAGCGCCTCTATATCGATAGGTACTGACAGGACTTGTTCTTCCGGATATGGGGCTTCACGCAGCACAAGCCCCGTGTAGTCGATTGCAAAGGAGTGTCCGGGGCAAAACGCTTTGGGGTAGTAGTCATAGTTGACCTTGCCCCAATTCGATCCCAACACATAAGCCATGTTGTCATGCGCGCGAGCGCGTCGCGTAAACATCCAAAAATCCCACGGCTGCGACACGCCTTCGAATTCCTGAATTGCTCCCGGATGACAGATAATTTCGGCACCGTTGTAACCGAGCGCTCGCGAAACTTCCGGCGTGCAACCGTCATGGCAAGTCATCGTCCCCAACTTGCCGATTTCCGTGTCGATTACAGGAAACAGATCTTTGATGCTACCGCCGAAAACCTCTTTGTATTCGTCGAACATATCGTGCGGGCTGGTGCCCAAACCGATGTAGGCTGGGATGTGCCACTTATGATACTTCAGGACAACCTCACCACTTGGCCCGACGATAAAGTTGGTGTTAAACCATCGCCCGGGAAACTCCGGTACTTCCTCAACGACACCACCGCCACATATGTACAAGCCATATTCTTTCGCTATCGCCCCAAGTTGATCAATTTCGGGCCCCGGAATCGTGACGGCCTTTTTCATTTGATCTTTGATGCCAGATTCGCCTTTGCCAGGAGTGCCGACGCCTTGCATGAAATACTCAGGCAGGATGACGAGCTTGACCGGAATCTCCCAGTAGTAACCAACGCCGAAGTGAATAAGGTTGCAGACACGGTCAAGGTTTTTCTTGATGCCTTCCCGGTCTTCGACAACCGTCACTTCAGGCTGTACGACAAGAGCCGTGTATGTATCTATCTTTTCGCGCTTCATGATGTATTGCCTCTACCCCAACTATTTGGAGCGTTAAAAATCAAAATCGTCGTCTTCTTCAGTTACGCCGAGGTCTCTTAAGATCTCGTTCGCGGTGATGGTGCCCATACCCGAGATCCCTCCACCGGGGTGACATGACGGTCCGGTCATATAAAACTTCTTTACGGGCCCGCGATAATCTGCGTAATTCGGAAACGGTCGAAATGCGCCTAATTGCGCAAGTGTTCTCTCGCCACCGGTGGTAACGCCCTTATAAAAACACAGGTTGGCGCGGGCAAGGCTCGGCCCGGATTCGACGTATTCGGCGAGAATGTTGTCATCCGTCATGTTCGTTGTGAAGTTGCGCAACTGACCCAGCAATTTATCGCGAATGTAGCCTGGCGCGATTTCTTCCCAGTCCGCACCATTGGCGAGGTCCACTGGTACGAACGTATCCATGATGAGGGTATGTTTGCCGTCCGGTGCGCGAGTCGGATCCATCGTCGTCCATGCGGCGGTCCACAAAAACGGATCCGATGGCGCAAGGCCGCGGGCCATTTCGCTGTATTGCCTATCGATGTCGGCAACGCTACCAAAAATTCGTTGAAACGCGGTTTTATCCATGTCCGTGCCATTCTTGAACTTGGGTGCTTCGTTAAGGGCATAGTGAACCCGCGCAATCGTGACATCACCGAATTTGAAATTGCGAACCATCTGCGTAAATTCGCTGGGCAAAACACCCTCTTCGAATCCAGAGAGATATGTCTGAAAGGGGTCGAGCGCACTAATAACGCCTTGGCGCGCCAAAATATCCGTACCATCGGCTAGCCGTAATCCGCGACACTCACCGCCATCGACAATAAATTTCGAGACCGTTGCTCCGGTTTGAACTACACCGCCCATCGATTCCAAATAAGCACGCATGGACTCCGACAACATGCCGCTGCCACCCTCGGGAATGGATTGACCATAATAGTGAATACTCGGGATCATGACGTAAAAACCAGCCGCGGTGCCTAACTGGTCCGGCAGCGTTTGCGGCGCCATGGCCCAGCCAAGAATAAATGCGCGCACGTGATCGTTTTCAAAATTCTCCAACGTGAACTGACGCGAGCTCAACTGAAAATCGCGCAGTCGATTCATGCCCTCCGGGTTATTCTCCAAGCCCTGGTACATGTAGCTCGGCGGCGCCGGCGGCGAGAACATGGATTTGGTAACGCCATCTTGTATCTCGCCGAATTCCTCGTAAATTTCACGATAGCGTTTCGCGTCAGACTTGGAATATGCAGCAATCGTGTCGCAGGTTTTGTCGATATCCTTGTAGACAACGATGCCATCACCCTCGTACTTATTCGGATGCCCGGTGATATGGTCCTCGGACCAAATGTACTTTAAACCGTGCTTTTCAAGCTCGGGGCGTATGTGTTTGAAATCCGGATTGAGATGAATCCAAACATGCGATGAACCGAATAAATCGTGCTTAAAGCCGGGTAAAGTGACTTCACGCGTAAGTACGCCGCCGCCAACCCAATCATTTCGCTCAATCACCGCAACTTTGAGGCCATTTTTGGCCAGCACGCAGGCACATATGAGCGCGTTGTGGCCGCCACCGGCGATTACGATATCGAAATCGCTCATATCACTGATTCCACATCGTTCCGTCGGCCCGCCTGTTTACTGGCAGAAAGGCACATCGATACGGAAAAATTGCTGCGAGTTTTTCACTATTTGTCACGCCATGAGCTGCAAACGGGTCAAAACTCGGATTGCCGTCTATGCGTTTTTCGATATCGGCTCTTTTCACAGCGCGCCTCCGGATAGCCACTCGGTCAATGCAAAACCGATGAAGGTCGCGATCGCGTAGCCAAAAATTCCGCACATGATTGCGGGCGTCACCAACGATCGCCAACCTCGCGAGATCGCGATCGCCGCAGTTACACTTGGTCCGACGAGGGCCGCACCTGACGCGACAACAGCCTCCGCCAGGTCAATCTTCAGTAATCTTGCGGCGATTAGGACGATTGCCAAATGAATAACAATAATGATCATGCCGTAGACGAAGAGAATGAATGCTGAGCCGAGAAACTGCAGCGCATCGGTTCCGGCACCAACGACAGCGAAAAAGATATACATGAACAGCATACCCAGTTCAAAGTCGCCCTGTATGTTCCGCAATATTTTCGGAATCAAGTTCGCGACGACCAGCGTTATCAACGTGATAAATAGAATGTTGTACTGAGGCCGTTCGACAAGTTCGCCAAGCAACTTGGCCGCTGAACAAATCGCGAAACTCAACGCAATTGCGCCAGCAACATGCGTCAACAACAGTTTTGGAGCGACGGTTTCTCCTAAATCGCCCTTTTCTTGCGCGCTCATTTCGTCCAGAAATGTTGAGGGAATGCGCTTGGTCACCCAGCCGATAGCGGGAATAGCAATGAGCATCATCAGCGCAATAATGCTAACAACACTACTTGCGCTAATAGCCACACTGAATTGCGTGTCCGTCATTTGGACCGCTTCGGACACTGCAAGAAAATTGACCGCGCCACCGATGTATCCACCCGTGTACACGCCGGCAACCTTTGGGCCGATTTCGCCCAAGTCGAGTAGATAAAAACCAGCGACCGCACCGATAACCGTCGCCGCACTGGCAATCAGGAAAGTAACCATCACCATCCCGCTTTCGCGGAAAATCCGTTTCAGATCCGCTTTGAATAGCAACAATGGTATGGCCAACGGAACCAGCGAGCCGCCAACAAATCCGTACGCTGGCGCTTCAAAAGGAATCACTTTGAAATTAGACAGCAACATTGCACCGCCCAATACCCAGATCACGCCGGATGTTTTACGACCGATTGGATGCGTATCGATAAAGAAACCGAGCCAGGCCAAGCCCATCAGTATTGCGCCCAACGAAAATAGATCGTTCGATTCGATGACGGTCACGATATCCCCCTACGCTTCTGCCCGGCTTGCGTCATTGGTGACGCTGCGACAAAACGGTATTTTTATGCCGGCGCAACTTCGTTTATATATAAACTAATTGGCGCCGCGAGTAAATATCGGCGAGCTGAGCTTTTACACAGTTTGCTTGTTATTCGCGTTATCCATGGCCTTTCCAGTCGTAGAGAATACCCACCGCCTGGTGGCGATTTTCGCTCGCCAGCGCATAGGCATGCGCGCATTCAGCGGGTGAAAACTCATGCGTAATCAGACCGTCCAAGTTGATTTTTCCCGCGCCCACAAGCTCAAGAAACTGCTGATCAACCTTATCCTGGGTCCAGCCGTCGAGATCGTGGCTGTCATGTGTTACTTGAATGGTCAGGCCTTTCGTCATGGCATCGGAAGTCAGACACTGCTGCTGTGGATGCCCGCTATCGCCCAATAGGATCAATTTACCGAACTTTGCTGCGACCGCGAGGCACTGTGCGAACACGGCTGCATTTCCGGTTGTATCGACGACGAGTGACGGCCCATCTCCGCCATTCATTTGCGCAATAGATGCCGACGCTGATTCAAGCGCACCCGCTATAGTTCGAGTAGCGCCACCACGCAACGCAAGCTGCAGGCGATACTCCGACATATCGACGGCCACAACTTCGGCGACGCCCATCGCGCTCGCCCAACGAACCGTCAACTGCCCTACTGGGCCAGTGCCAACTATCAGAACTGCATTTTGCGCTGCAAAATTACCCGCCCAGGCCGCTCGAAAGGCCGTTTTTGCCAAGCCACACCAGCAAGCGGCTTTCAGGTCGATATTGGGCGGAACGGGTGAACAGGAATGCTCCGGCAATACTTGATGCGAGCCATGAGCCATGCGCATAAAAACAGTTTCACCTTTCTGAAACCGCGAGGCCGTTTCTCCAACTCGGTCGACCACGCCAACTGCTTGCATACCTGTTTTTAGCTGCGGAAAAGAGAAAATATTGTCGAAATGCGTTCCACGCGCATAATTCTGATGCAATATCGTCGTTTCCGTGCCAATACTAATGACGCTATACAAGGTGCGAACAAGAACGTCTTCCGGTGCCAATTCGGGTAGATCGAACGATTGCAATTCGACCTGTCCTTTTGATGGAAATACTATTCGCTTTGGCATTAAGCTCACCTCACAGTTCGCGAATCGGTATTGTAGGGTAATCGTCGTTCCCGCGAACGGCGTCAGGAATAAAACGTATGGCTGTAATAATCATCACCGGCAGTGCGAGTGGATTTGGACTGGAAAGCGCGCTGGCATTTGCTCGAAATGGGGATACTGTGATTGCCACGATGCGGGATGTCAGCGGGGCAAACAGACTACAGGGTCGCGCTCGAGCCGAGCATCTCGAGCTGGATGTGCGACAGTTGGACGTCCTAAATAGCGCAACTTTTAGCAAATTTGCCGACGACATCGTTGCCGACCACGGCCGAATCGATGTGCTAATCAACAACGCGGGTATCCATCGTGCAGGTGCGTTGGAAGATGTGGATGAAAATGCGCTGCGCCTGGTTATGGAGACGAATTGCATCGGGCCTTTATTATTATCTCGAGCTATTTTGCCCGTCATGCGAAACCAAGGTTCGGGCTTGATCATCATGATGAGTTCGCTGTCCGGGCTCGCCGGGCTGCCCGGAGACTTGCCGTACGCTGCCAGCAAATTCGCGTTGGAAGGTGCAACAGAGGCGCTGCGTCATGAGGTTGATCGCTGGGGAATAAAGGTCGCTTTGGTACAGGCAGGGTTGTACGAGACCGAGATCATGTCGCGTAATTTGAATTCGCCGTCCGCGTTGCCGAGCGATTACCCGGACAACTCGCCTTACAAAAAACTGATTGAATGGCAGCTTTCCAATTTGCGTAGTCGAATGCCAGAGGCGCTCGATCCGGCGCACGTCGCCGCACTTTTCGTTGCTATTGCAAACGCCGATGACGAATACTTCAGGCTACGTTGGCCCGCCGATCCGCTGTCAGAGAAGGTACTAGAGACGATGTTGGCGCAAGACGACGCGGGTCGTGACAGGTTTCTACGCAGCGTTGCCGGTTCGGATTGGTGGAGTAGTGGCGAGTCAGGACCAGATGCCGAGTCGGGGGATGCAAAATGAAAGCGAAACTTGCACACGTCTGTATCGAGACGATCGACTTGGAGGCAACGGAGCGCTTTTACAATATTCTCGGTCTGAAACGGCAATTCGAATTTAGGAATAACGACGACGAATTAGTTGGCTTCTACTTGGCGTTTGATAATCGAACCTACATAGAAGTCATCAAAGTCAGTCAGAGCGAAGCGCCCGGCAACATTCGGCATTTCGCGATCGAGGTTGATAGCGTGGACGAAGCATACGACCTCCTGAAAATGAACAACGTCGATGTCGCGAAGAAAGAATATGCGAGTGATCGGGAATGGATGATCAGCTGTCATGACCCCAACGGGATATTTATTGAATTGCAGCAATACACCGATGAAAGCATGCAACTGGTTGGCGGGACCTGCCCGGTCGACTACAAACCGTAAACCGTACGCTAGCGCGTTGTTTGCAGCTGTCATTGACGGCCTACGAATGTTTGAACGTAAAGCAATACCGCGTTCTCTGGACCGACAGGAAAAAATTATATGGTGGACCACCCAGTATTGATCATAGGCGCTGGGCCGACCGGCTTAATTCTCGCCAACGAACTTCTACGTCGTGGCATTTCGGTTAGGCAGGTAGACAAAAGGCCGACACCCTCTGGATCAACACGCGCATTTACCATCCACGCGCGTACGATGGAAATGTTCGAACATATCGGTGTCGCGCCAAAGCTGCAGGAACTGCAGGAAATCTGCCCGGGTAACCGCTTCCACTTCAAGGGATTGGATATTCCGCATCAGGATGTTCCGGCAACGGACTTTCGTCAACTCAAAAGTACACGCTTTAACTATTACGGCAAAATAAACCAGAATGACCTCGAAGAAGTACTGCGCGACCACCTATTGGCCACCTACGATCATGTGCCGGAGTGGAATGTCGAGTGCATGGGAGTAAATAACGACTTAGAAAACGCGCATGCATCAATCACCCACCACGCTGACGACCGCCAGGAAATCGCGACGGCATCGTGGCTTGTCGGCGCGGACGGCGTCAGGTCCATCGTTCGTAGTGCACTCGGAGGCTCTTTCGAACACAACGAATCTTATCTGACAACGATGTCGATGGCTGATATCAAATTGCGCTGCTACAACGGTGACGACGCGTGGGTCAACTACTACACGTCGGATCAAGGGTTTCTGCTAATCACGCACCTACCGGGAAACGTGCACCGAGTTTACCTGACCGGTGAAATGCAAAAGAAATTGACGGAAATGGAAATCCCAGCAGCCTACCAGTGGGGCTTGGACTTTTATGACACGGGCGCGAAAATTGATGAAGTCGTGTGGTCATCAACCTGGCAAATACACAAAATTATTGGTGACGTATATCGACAAGACAGAATCATCCTATGCGGTGACGCTACGCACGTACATTCACCCTCCGGCGGGCAGGGCATGAATGCCTGTTTGCAAGATGCGTTTAACTTGGGATGGAAGTTGTCTGCGGTCGTCAATGGCGATGCATCTGAAGGCCTGCTTGAAACATATCAAAAAGAGCGAAAACCGATTGCTGAGCAAGTAACCGAGGGTGCCAATCGCATTCATCAAATTGTAATTAACCACGAAATTCCGGTGCAGGAACGCTTCAAGCTCACGCAAAACGACGATTGGCATAGCAGCAGTATTTACTCCATATCGGGTCTTGCTCATTCCTACCGTGCATTTACAGACACCCCCGCAGCCGTCAGCATACTCGATAGTCCGATTCAGCCTGGCGATCGGGCAGCTAATGCGATGCTGACTGCGGGACCACCCGAATTATGGCTGCACGACCTACTCAGGCATCCGAACTTTACAGCGCTATTGTTGCCTGCTAGCAGTGGCGATTTGCCGGCATGCGATGACCTCAAACGGCGCCTGCAAAGCAATTTCGCTACGCATGTTGAGTCCGTAATAATTGTGCCCAGTAGTATGGCCGCAAGCAGCGCCGAGCTGACAATTAACGACGAACTTCGGCAATTTGATGCGGCGTACGCGTCGACCGGCGTCGCACGACTTATTTTGATTAGACCCGATCTCGTGGTTGGATATCAATCAACGCTCACGCAAGCCGAATATGTGTTCGACTTCATGGAAAGCCTATTGAGCGGCAGCCAACTTTCAGCATGACAATGCCAATCGCCTGCCAGTTGCTCAGCCACTGGGCCGCTCGTCAAGTTGCAGTGTCGACGATGCATCTAGTCTGCCGGCCGGCTATTCGCTAGAACAGAGCTTCTCGATGATTCGGCGGCTGTGATTTCCACCGGAGTCGATATCCAGATTGGCAAGTCTACGGTCAGGGTTTTGTAAAATATTTTCTTGTTGCGCCTCGAGTATTCCGACGTCTTGATAAAATATTTTTTTCTGACCGTCGTAAATTCGTTCTGTCAACGCCTCATCGTCAACGTCGAAGTCGCGCGCCATTCCCCAGAAATACCAGCAGCTGGTTGCCGATTCGGGTGTTATGAAACCCACGACCATGCCGGATATGCCCAGCGACCGATTGCCGCTTTGTGCCCCGCTGCCGGCCTTTGCGACGCCAACATCGATGTGCACATTTGACGGCGGATAGAACCGGCAAATTTGCCATCGATCAACAGCTTCATTTGACCCGTAGAGTCCGGCCCAAAAAGGCGGAGGGGTAATATTATTCATCCATCTTTCTACTATTACGTTATCGCCGTCAAAAGCGACATCTGGTTTCGCTTCGTCGATCTCCGTCTGCCCGATACTTTCGGGATGTACATAGGTCTCATGCGATAAATCCATCAAGTTGTCGACCAGCAGCCGATAGTCGCAATTCAAATGGAACACACCACCGGCGAATGTCCATTGAGGATTGCTATTGGACGTCGATATTGAGTTTGAATTTTTCCAGGGCATGTTCGGCAGACTGGACTCATCAACGCCACTCTCGTCGCCCACCCATACCCAGATGTACCCACAATTGTCCTTGCACGGATAACAATGAATTCCTGCCAATCTCCCGACATTCGGCTGCTGCGGCATCGATTCACACTCGCCGTATTCATTCACCAACATGCCGTGATATCCGCAGCGAATCGAACGCCCTTCGCATTTACCTTTCGAAAGTGGCAATCCACGATGTGGACAATAGTCTTGTAACGCAACCGGCTGCCCGTCGGGCTTTCTATAAAACACGATACGTTGATCGCAGATCTTACGCGCAAACGGTGTACTACCGATTTCATCGGACATCGCTGCGATGTACCAAAAATTTCGTGGGTAAACGGCCAAGAGCAATACCTGTGCTGAATTACGGGTGAGGATAGCACTCAACGATAGACAACTCGTTCAGCACGCTATGAATTGAACTTCGGCGAACATCGTCTTAGCAACAAGATGCGAGGAACCCCCATTCAGCAATGGAGGGTGCTTTGTAAGCAGTATATTCGTGGCGAAAATTGCGAGACAATTGCGCTATGTTCTGGCCCATTCTTTACTCTATTGCCTTAGTACAAGGGGCGTTCATATCATTCGCGCTATTGGTGAAAACGACACCGAATCGTCAGGCTGCACGATATCTCGCTCTGTTGGTTGGCGTCTTCACTTTTAATGTTTTAATAGCGCTGGTTCGGGATAACTCAAACCCATCTCAGGCGCTGTACGCCACCGCCCTGGGCATCAATGGAGAATTTCTGATAGCGCCGGTCGTGTTGATGTTTGTCCGAGCCATCTTGCGTCCGGACACAAAACAATTGCCTGCGGCGCTTTTACATTTTTTGCCGCTAGGCGTCGGTCTGATCTTTTGGTTGTATATTGCAACCGGTCAAACACAGGGTTGGTTGGGGATAACGACGCAAGCAATCGGTACCGTGGTTAGCTTCTTCGTCGCCATAAAGGCGCTGTTTATCTGGGCATACTTAATTGTTGCTTATCGAAGCCTATCCGAGGGTATCAATCGATACGGCGATTTTTCTTTCGATCGTAAACGATTTCCGATGCGTTGGTTGGGGCATTGGATACTGGCAACAGGGGTAACGGCTTCGTTAATTTACCTGATGTATTGGCTTGAACATACCGGATGGGCGATTCCGATAAATTCGGACCGCTTCGGAATTATCGTGTTGACCGCAATGATCTATTTGGTGTCGTTAATGTTTATGTTGCGACCGTGGGTACTGGCGGCAAAACCGCGGGTCGTTGCGCACACCAAATACGACGCCCAAATTGAGCAATTGACGAATCAATTAGAGTCCGAAAAAACCTTTTTGGATCCGGATCTGTCTTTGCGTCAGCTCGCAGAATCCATTGATATGAACGAAAATGCGCTTTCCGAAGTGATCAATCAGGGTTTACGTTGCACGTATTATCAGTTAATGACGCAATATCGTCTGGCACATATCGATGGACTGCTGCGGGATCCCGCAAATAACGGCCGACCCATTCTAGATCTTGCCTACGAATCTGGATTCAATAGCAAAGCGTCGTTTTATCGACTCTTTCGCGAGACCTTCAAGATGACGCCCAAAGATTTTCTGGCCTCGATACATTCTGACTAAGCTCTAGAAGGAACCATCCGCAGCTCGCCTTGCCAAAATATTTTCTACTCTTTAGGTCTCACTCGACCCAAGCGGACGACGTCCGGTCCTCAAGAAGCCATTCTATTGGCTATCTTTTGGAGCGCAAAGAATGCAGATATTCTCAAAGCTAGCGATTTTGGCTTGTGTTTTCCTTGGTCTGCATGCAATGGGCCAAGCGCAATCCCCTGGCGTAAACACCCAGCCAGTGCACGCGAGCACTCTTGGTAATACCGCTACGTCGGAAAACCCTGAGCGGCAAGTTTCAGTTTATCTGCCACCGTCATACGCGACAAAACCGCAGCGCCGTTATCCGACGCTTTACTTGCTGCACGGCCTCGGCGACACCCAGCAAGTCTGGATCAACCCATGGTTTGACGCAAACGACCCGTGGGGGACCGTTGATCGGATCATGGACGAGGGAGTTGCATCCGGCCGCCTCGAAGAGATGATTATCGTCATGCCCGACATGCGATCCCGCGCGGGCGGCAGCTTCTACGTGAACTCATCAGCAACTGGAAACTGGGAGGACTTCCTGGCACGGGAGTTGGTGTCCTGGGTTGATAGCACTTTTCGGACGCTTAACGCTGCGGATAGTCGTGGTATAGCCGGTCATTCGATGGGTGGCTACGGCGCAATGAGTATTGGCATGAAATATCAGGATGTATTCAGCGCCGTTTACGGCATGAGCTCTGCGGCGATCGATTGGGGCGCCGATCTTGCCGCCGACAATCCGACTTTTCGATCCATTCTTTCGATTCCTGACTGGGACGAGGTCGATGAGGTGTACGAAATGGGGATAATGATCGCCGCCCAGGCTTTTTCGCCAGCTCCAGACAGCCCTCCGTTTTACGCTGACATGCCATTTCGTATAGGCAAAAACGGTCAGATGGAACCGTCCGAACCCGCATTTAGCAACTGGACTGGACGCCTCATCGTGAATCAAGTCACACGATACCGTGACAATCTCCGGTCATTGCGCGGCTTCAAATTCGATGCAGGTACTGACGACGAATTCACCCATATCCCGCTTGGGTCAAGGCGGCTGTCAGAACGACTACGGGAGCTGAACGTTCACCATATTTTTGAAGAATACAACGGCGGCCACCGAGATCGTCTATGGGGCAGGTCCGGTCGCATACGCACCGAAGTACTGCCGTGGTTTTCAATGTTACTTCAGCGGACGCCGGTGCGGGAAAACCACTAGGTCGCCACCTCATCCATCATTCATTCAAAAAGAGATATCTACTATGAACTTGTTTTCCAGATTCGCCGTTGCTGCATTTTCGCTTGTAGCGTTGTTCGCAATACCGACCGAGGTTGCCTATTCCGCGGACGAGAACGTTCACCCGAAGAAACGAGTGTTTACCGATATAGACAATTGGCCTTCGACATCTCCAGGTGAAGCGAAATTGAAAGGCTTCCGGCCGTTCAGGGCGGTCTATGATCGCCAATACCGGCAGGCATCGGGCCCGGATGCTGGCGCGTTACGAAGGGACCGAGTAATCATTACTGCCGAATCTGTTGGCTGGAACGGGGACGACGCCATATCTATATCCCTGATCGACTCGGCAGACCCCGAAAGAAGCGATACCAATGCACGGGTTCTCAACATGCTGGTGGGTCAACAAGACATGCAGGTACTTTTTGAGATCGGCCCGATACCCGGCAGCGCGAAAAACTATTACATCGGTCGAGTATTCGATGACCGTATGTCGCTGCACATGATCGATACCGGCAAGGCCGAGGTCACACCGCAACTTCAGCCAATTGATGCGCCAGGTTTCGGTCCTGGCAATTGGGTCATGGCATCGCTAGCAAAAACGACAGGGCAGAAGATTCGGCTTAGTCCATATTACAGTCCAACCGCGAATCCATTGTCTGCAAGCAATTACGGTATCGTCACCGACAGTAGGACTGTCCAAGATCACGCAGGCAATAATTACAAGGCATTGGTATTAGAAACGAACGGGTTTTTCAGTATGTCAAACCCCAAAATCAGTCAAATCCTACTGCAGGACTCGCCGCCGTACTATCTGGGAACGGTGACACGCAACTTAGATACAGACGAACTCGAACCTTACGTAGCTTTACGGAGCTTTCAATTCCTCTACACCAATTGATATTTCATATGTATCGTAATTTCTCGATTAGTACTTCAGATCTCGCATTTTGTTTAGCAAGTTGCTGCGTTGTCTGAAGTACTCTTTCTCATCGATTTCACCGGCTTCATAACGCGACAGGACCTCGTCGAGCAACGTCAGTATATTGTCGTCGGTCAAACTGGGGTCCCGAGACGGAACTTCGGGACAGTCTTTCTCCCGTTTGTATCTGAGGACCTGTTCCATGCGGTCCCCTGCGGCGGCCGACGCTTTAGCGTATTGCTTGGCCTTTCCAGTCACGCTCACTGACTTCATGACGCCAGAAAACACAGCATCCGCTGGATTCATAACCGCCCCAATTACCGAATCTTTGACCGCCTTGTTGATAGCGTCCCCATGCGCCGCGATGATCTCGGAGCGCAAACTACTGGCCGAGTAAAACTCTCCGTTTAAGAATTGACAGGACATGTCTACATCCATCGTCGTGGTTTTTTTCAATACGGGATAGGTTGGGCCATCTGTCGCACAAGCCGACAGCCAAGCAAAACTCAGCAACACACAATTCTTGACTAATCTATTCATGATTGTTTTATCGCAGCATGCGCTGCTGCGCAGACCTCCGTTGATTGCCGACTATGACAGGAATGGAATAACATTCGAGTCTTAAGAAATCCAGCGCACAGACGAACCTCCCGGGTTCATTCGCTTCCCGCGCTTTCCAGTCGCGTCAAATGATCCAACTCGTAGGCCGGCGGTTCACCCCCCGGTCCCCGAAGATAGTGGTTCATCCAGCGTTCGAAACGTAATGCATAATCGTATTGGGCAGCAGTGTGTTTATTACCATGTTCTTCACCCGGATAAATAACCAGCCGCACCGGTGTATCCGTGCGCAACTTGACATGCCGGTACATTTCCAGCGACTGACTCGGATGAACCCGCGGATCCTTGTCGCCACCCATGATGAGCAACGGTGTCCGGGTCTTACCCGCGTGATAAACAGGACTGCGGCGCAACATCCACATCCAATCTTCCCAGGGCCACGCGCGCGAATGGACGTGATACATCTCGTACGGAATATCGCCGGTGCCGAACTTCGATAGTTGATTAGAAATGCCGACGAAAGCGACAGCCGCTGCGAACTCATCGCTCAAAGCACTTGCCGCCCACATCGTTGCATAACCGCCGTACGAACCGCCAGAGATACCGACGTGATCAGCACCAGCCAGCCCTTCGTTGATCAGATGCTTTTTCAGGTCAACGATATCGTTGAATTCTTCTTCCGCATAATCATGCTGACCTAATTTGGAGAACTCCACGCCACGGCCGGTACTGCCCCGATAATTCGGATACGCTACAGTGTAGCCTTGACCCGCAAGCGCATGTGCCGGTTGTGAGTATGTCGACATCCAGCCGTTTGAGTGATTACCCTCCGGGCCGCCATGAATAAATAGAATCAGCGGCCCGCTGTTACGCTGGCGGACATTGCTAGTCGGGTGAATCAACACCGCATCTATTGGTAAACCATCGCGTGCTTGGTAACTTATCGCCTCCTGCCGACCCAAGATGCGATCATTTATGATCGGATTTGAATGCGTTAGGCGTTTGGGTTTAGCGCCATCACGCAGCACGAACACTTCTGGCGGATGCGCTGGCGTGTCTGCCACCGCAGCGACGACAGTTTGCCCTGCTTTCGCATGTATCTTACGAATGATTGGCCCGGAAACAGGTGCTTTTCCAGCAGCTTGTGAATTAATCACAGACGCGACCGCATAGTCAGCCCATAAACCGCGAATTCCCAGATAGCGGATATCGTCGTCACCCATCCAGATGAGGTCTGCAACGTGACCCTGATATTCCGGCACCAGTTCTCTACGCTCGCCGCCTGCTGACGAAGCAACGTATAGCCGGCCTGCACTTGGGTCATTGATATCAACACTACCGACATAAGCAATGCGCTTACCGTCTGGCGACCAATCGAAGTGGCCAAGTTTGCCTACAGACTGCATTCGGTTTTGCATTTTTGCGGATGTCGCGTCGATTACGAAAATATCCCGCGACGTGTAGGAATCATCGATAAGCGGCGTTGGCGCCAAGGCAACCGCATAGCGTTTTCCGTCACTTGCCCAGCTAAGATCAGATGCTGACCCTTCCAATTGGTGAACCGACACTTCTTCAGTACTCAGATCCAGCATCCAAACCAGCCGTATCGGTACAGATTCTTCATAGACTTTTGCCTTAAAGCCTTTGGCTTCCAGCATTTCCTTTTTCTCAATCGGCGCCTCATCAGCAAGGAAAGCAATGCGCGTGCCGTCAGGCGACGGATAAATAGCTTTAATGGATTCTTCGTGACTTAGAATTCGAACTGCCTCCCCGCCAAACGCCGAAATGCGAAATAACGACGTGAATGCCTCCTCGGGTTCGCGCTTAGCGACGAAATAGATTGCTTCTCCATCGGCAGACCATGCAGCAGACTTGATCTCAATTTTGCCACTCACATATGGACGGGAGTTTCCGTCCAGATCGACGACATGCAATTCTCGGTAGGCCTCGCCATCGTCATCTTCGTACAACGTTCGCGGTACAGAAAGCAGGTAGGCAATCTTGTCTCCGGCCGGGCTCATTTGGGCTTCCGTTACACGCTTCAATGAGACGATTTCTTCGACGCTCAGTGGTTGAGCCTGGCTTAGCTGGGGCGACCCCCAGGCGATCATAAGACCAAGAACGCATATACGGTGGCCTCGGCGATGTTCAGTGCGCATTTTTGTCTGACTCCGGTGTTTCAGTTTTTGTTGTCGTATTTGCGGAACCGCTGATGAATACAGCTCATATGAGTAAGGAAACCTGAATGTAGCTTAGAAAGCAAAACGAACGTCATACTCAATTCGAATTAAGCGCTCGCAAGGCTTGTTGTACAACGTCGATAGACTCGATGTCGAGAATCCGCCCGCGGTGCCGAAATAACGCCGTAGGTCGGTGCGGATTGATCTTTAGTGTTGAGGTTCGTTCAGGCGCGATGGACCAGCCGCATTGATTGGCGTAGGACACGCAACGCCCGAAACGAAAAAAGCCCCGCTCCAAACGGAACGGGGCCTTCGAAATAAAAGCCTGGCGATGTCCTACTCTCACATGGGGAGACCCCACACTACCATCGGCGCAGAGCATTTTCACTTCCGAGTTCGAAATGGGATCGGGTGGTTCCTACTCGCTATTGCCGCCAGGCAATTCTGTATTGCACTAACAATCGAAAGGACTACGCCCTCTCTATTGCGCTTAACAATTTGGAAATTTCTGACAATCCTGAGTTCATCTTTGTGTCGCATTACATGTCGTACAAGTTTTTTGGCGTTATATGGCCAAGCCGCACGAGCAATTAGTACTGGTTAGCTTCACGCATTACTACGCTTCCACACCCAGCCTATCAACCTCGTAGTCTTCGAGGGCTCTTCAGGGACCTCAAGGGTCCAGGGAAATCTAATCTTGAAGGGGGCTTCCCGCTTAGATGCTTTCAGCGGTTATCCCGTCCGTATGTAGCTACCCGGCAATGCCACTGGCGTGACAACCGGAACACCAGAGATACGTCCACTCCGGTCCTCTCGTACTAGGAGCAGCTCTTCTCAAATTTCCAACGCCCACGGCAGATAGGGACCGAACTGTCTCACGACGTTCTAAACCCAGCTCGCGTACCACTTTAAATGGCGAACAGCCATACCCTTGGGACCTGCTACAGCCCCAGGATGTGATGAGCCGACATCGAG
>JAJFKW010000001.1 GCA_021773015.1 Woeseia sp. | reverse complement strand
CCACTAATGGGCAGATTCCTAAGTATTACTCACCCGTCCGCCACTCGACGCCTGGAAGCAAGCTTCCATCGTTTCCGTTCGACTTGCATGTGTTAGGCATGCCGCCAGCGTTCAATCTGAGCCAGGATCAAACTCTTCAGTTTAAAGCGTTGAGCTTTATCTAAAGACGTAATCCCCAACCTCAATTACTAAAAATTAAACTTGGTTCTTACGTTGATTTTGCCTTTGGCAAATTCCAACGCAAGCACCCACACAAATTATCTGATTACATTGTTAAAGAGCTGTACGAAATTAAGGGCGGACCCAAAATTCCCAATCGCTGATACCCGGCGTATCCTACTTATTTGAGCCGAAACCCAGTTTTTCGACCGGACCCGCAAGTATACAGACGAACCGCGACCTAATGACAGCCCGCGCGCCTGTATGTCTTTATTTGGGGTCTGGCCAAGGGACACCGTTCCCTCAGCGAGCGGGGCATTATAGCGGCGAAAGCTCCGCCGTCAACTGCAATTGGCATTTATTTTTCAGTTTTGTCGTCGGCCTGATACTTGGCGCCGGCCGGATCCTTCGAATATGCGTAAAAACTCGCTAAAACCGCAGAAAAACAATCATTTACTCCGAAGTTGGAATATTCAGCCAAGGGCGATATTGAAGCTTGTCCGGCGGCCGAAATGAATGACCAGGGGTGCATTGCGCGGCGCATCCGCGATGCGGTCGTTAACTGGCCGGAGTGAAATGTGAAAGCTCAGCCCGAATGGCCGGAAATTTTCATCAACTGCTAGCCCTTCCCATAAATTGCGCAAGCAAATATTGCCATTTTCGCAACCCTCAGTCGTCAGACAACGGTCACCCTTGCAAAACGCCGTTTTCCAACCTGGAAAATAGCCGTGGTTCCGGCATTGATGTGCAGCTCTCGGTCAACCAACTTCTGGCCATCGATTTTGACTGCGCCCTGTTTGATCATCCGAAAAGCTTCGGACGTGCTTGTGACCAGCTCCGCCGCTTTGAGAATGTGGGCCACCCCCATCGCACCGCCGGTAGCCACAATCGAAACGTCCTCGATTTCCTCTGGCATCGCGCCTTTTTGGAAGCGCGCGATGAACTCGCTTTTAGCGTCCCGAGCGGCCGAGCCATCATGAAAACGTGCAACTAACTCGGATGCCAACTCGAATTTAACGTCACGTGGATTTTGGCCCGCTATGACCGCAGTTCTCAGATTTTCTATGTCCCTCAAAGGCCTGAAGCTGAGCAACTCAAAGTACCGCCACATTAGATCATCGGATATCGACATGATCTTGCCGAACATTTCGCTCGGAGCGTCCGTTATGCCTATGTAGTTATCGAGGGACTTAGACATTTTTTGGACGCCGTCCAAGCCCTCAAGAAGCGGCATGGTAATGATGACCTGAGGCGCCTGCCCCTGATTTTTCTGCAGGTCTCGACCAACAAGAAGATTGAATTTTTGATCAGTTCCGCCTAATTCCACATCTGCTTTCAGGGCAACCGAATCGTAACCTTGTACCAGCGGGTACAGGAATTCGTGAATCGCAATGCTCTGACCGGCCTTAAAGCGTTTCTTGAAGTCGTCGCGCTCCAACATACGCGCAACGGAATATTGCGAAGCCAGACGCGCAAGACCGACCGACCCCAGTTTATTTACCCATGTTGAATTGAACTCGATACGCGTACTGTCAGGGTCCAGAATTTTGAAAATCTGCTCTTCATAGGTACGCGCATTGGCAGCGATTTGTTCTTGGGTCAAGGCCGGACGAGTGGCATTCTTTCCGCTGGGATCACCGATCATGCCGGTGAAATCACCGATCAGGAACACAACCTCATGGCCGAACTCTTGAAACTGACGCATCTTGTTGACGAGCACGGTGTGACCGAAATGTAAATCAGGCGCTGTAGGATCGAATCCCACTTTGACAACTAATGGCCTGCCTTCCTTAAGTTTGTCCACGAGATCTTGCTCTGGAATGACTTCTTCGGTGCCGCGCTCGAGTTCCGCCAGTTGAGTTGCCAGTTCAGTCATGAATTCCCTTCCTTTTCGAGGGCGAAACTTTAGCATCCTCGGGGCACCAGAAAAGCGCTTTTTCGGCGTTGCGTGACGCCGCACAACAATTGCTACTGATCCGAGAATTGAATAATCGGTTGAGCACTTTGACGAAACGCTGACCGGCGCAATCATAAGCAATTCGATGCCTCAGAATTGCGCTTACGACAGTCGGTTAACGTTATGAGTTTTATAGGTTTTCTTTGACGAATCGGTAGCGCCGCTGTAGAGTAGCGCCTTCGAGCGATATTGGAGTTACCGAGTTGAATCGGCCGGTCAGCCCTCTTCTTCACGATTACAAGTCTTACAACGACAAACCCGCCAGGAAAGCTAGGGCCGGAAGATGGTTTAGCCTAGGTCTCGGCATCCCGCTCATCGCCGTCTCTTTGCTCCTCGCCTTTAGCGGCTCGGACGAGCGGACGCAGGCGAGCGGCGAAAACTCGCTAGCCACGAATGATATTGAATCTTTCGCGACGCAACGCAGCAAGCCTAACATCCAACTGGTGTCGCTCGACCTCGAAGAACCGTTCTCCCCATCATCCGTAATTCCAGGCAAGCCAACCGCTCTGACGCCGGTTGGATTTCACCCGCCGCTCGCTCTGGCTGAGCGGGTTTACGAAACAGTCAATCTTACGATCCAGCGCGGAGATACGTTGGACAATCTGTTTCGACGTCACAAGTTAAATATTGGGCACTTGGCGGTAATTTCGCGCATGCCCAGTGCATCGAAGTACCTGAGCATGTTACGGCCGGGTGACGAATTAGAAATAAAGCACGACGACGGTAATTTGATTAGCCTCTACCGCGAGCTTGATCTTACCAGTGCTTTGATGATTTCCCGCGAAGACGCGGGCTTCACCGCAGACCTCGTCGAACGCCCAATTGAGATTCGCAAGCGCAGAGCGTACGGCCGCATCGATTCATCTTTGTTCGAGAGCGGTGCCGCAGCCGGCCTATCCGATAAACTCATAATGAATCTGGCTGGCATCTACGCCTGGGATGTTGATTTTGTTTTGGATATTCGAATTGGCGACGACTACTACGTCCTTTACGAGGAAATCTATCAGGATGGCGAGTTCGTAACGGATGGGGAAATTATTGCTGCCGAGTTCAATAACGACGGTCGAACTTATCAGGCACTCAGATTTGTCGACGACGAAGGTAGAAGCGAATACTTCACACCAGATGGCAATAGCGTACGTAAGGCATTCATTCGCGCGCCAGTGGACTTTTCCCGAATCAGTTCGAGTTTTAATCCGCGACGCCGGCACCCGGTGCTGAATACCATCCGCGCACATCGAGGCGTTGACTATGCGGCACCCAGAGGCACACCCATCAAGGCCGCAGGCGATGGCAAGGTAATTTTTCGTGGGCGCAAAGGTGGCTATGGCAACTCGGTGATTTTGCAACATGGTGGCAACATCACAACGCTTTATGCACACATGTCCAAGTTCGCCGGAACCTCACGCGTCGGAAAACGAGTGCGTCAAGGGCAGACGATCGGCTACGTTGGTGCAACGGGTCTGGTAACTGCCGCGCATCTGCATTACGAATATCGATTAAACGGCGTACACCGCAATCCGCGAACAGTGAAGCTGCCACAAGCTGATCCGATAAGGTCCGAGTATAAACAGAGATTTCTAGCGCAAGCGGAAGCGATACTTGCCGAGCTATCGCAATACAAACGAACTCAGATCGCCGTATTGTCGCTTAACTAGGACAGTGTCGAGCGACGACAATATAGACCATTACTACGTCGGCCTGATGTCTGGTACCAGCATGGACGGTATCGATGCGGCGCTAGTATGTTTCGGCGATCACAGTGGCGAAATTGTTCGCACGCACAAGCAGGAATATCCGCGCTCGTTGCGCCAGGAACTCGGTGCAATCGTAAATGATCCTCAACGAATCAGTATCGACCAACTTGGGCGAGTCGACCACCGAGTCGCCCAAAGTTTTGCCGATGCGGCGATGGCGGTCTTAGAATCTGCAGATGAATATCCAGCACGCGTGCGTGCAATCGGTAGTCATGGACAAACTATCCGCCACTGCCCAGACGACGAGACTCCCTTCTCTATACAAATCGGTGATCCCAATGTCATTGCCGCGAGAACAAAACTGATCACAGTTGCGGATTTCCGCCGCGCCGATATGGCTGCCGGTGGCCAAGGCGCACCGTTGGCACCAGCATTTCATCATTGGTTATTCGGCACCGCAGTGCCAAACTCGGTGGTGCTCAATATTGGCGGATTTGCAAACATCACGACGCTGACGCCAAATTCGGACGAGGTAGTGGGCTTTGACACGGGACCGGGCAACACACTGCTCGATGCTTGGATTAGACACTCAAAGGGACTGCCGTTTGACGATGCTGGGTCTTGGGCAGCAAGTGGCGAGGTCTTGCAGCCACTTTTAAAATGTATGCTAGACGACGCGTATTTCGTATTGGAACCACCGAAGAGTACAGGTTTTGAATATTTCAATTTGGCCTGGCTGCAGCGATGTATCGCGGATACTGCAGCGTCGGAGCATTCGGCGGCCGATGTTCAGGCCACGCTCGTCGAACTCACGGCAATATCGATATCAACTGCGGTTACCGGTGCGGCGCCCGCAGCGGATCGATTGCTCGCGTGCGGCGGTGGGGTACACAACAATTTTTTGATGGATCGACTTGCGTCTAATTGCCAAAGCCTTCGAATAGATGAGACGACAGAATTCGGCATCGATGCCGACTGGGTTGAAGCCGCCGCATTTGCCTGGCTCGCGCGTCAGACCTTAAATGGCAATTCTGGAAACCTGCCATCTGTTACCGGCGCAACCAAGAAAGTCGCGCTCGGCAGTATATTTTCGCCAACTACATAAACATTTTGCAACACTGCAGTTGATATACTGGCCGGCCGAACGCAATAAATCATTTATTGCGTTTCGCAGACGCCAGATAGCAACTGAAGGTATTGATCCAGCCGTGGAAGTCATTTCGTCAAAGCATGAATCGCGATATATCAACCGCGAACTTAGCTTGCTTGAATTCAATCGACGCGTCCTCAGTCAGGCGGACGATGAGTCGTTACCAATATTGGAGCGCCTACGGTTTCTTTGCATCGCGTGTACGAATTTGGATGAGTTTATTGAGGTACGTGTAGCATCACTGAAACAACGCGTTGAAATTGGCTCTACGGCAACCGCTCAGGACGACTACGCACCAATCGATCTGCTAAATGAGATTCGCGAACGCACCCGGTCCATCGTCAACCACCAGTACACAATGCTGAATGAGCGAATTTTGCCGGAACTCGAAAAAGAGCGCATTCGTCTCCCGGGAATCGCGGATTGGAACGACAAACAGCGCGCGTGGCTCGCGGAATTTTTCGAGTCACAGGTTGTGCCCGTTTTGACGCCCCTGACACTCGACCCATCACGGCCGTTTCCACGCATACTCAACAAGAGTTTGAACTTCATCGTTCGATTGAAGGGCAAGGATGCATTCGGACGACGCCGACACCGCGCTATTGTTCAAGCACCGAGGTCGCTCGCACGGATCGTACGGCTTCCAAGGGAATTGGACGGTAACGGTCATGACAATTACATCTATTTGTCTTCGATTATCCATGCGCACGTTGCGCTGCTGTTCCCAGGCATGGAGGTGCAAGGTTGTTACCAGTTTCGTGTGACCCGCAACAGTAATCTCTATGTAGACGAAGAAGAAGTCGAAGACCTGGTTCGTTCGTTGGAGGGTCAACTCGCCGCAAGTCGCTACGGTGCTGCAGTCCGGCTGGAAATATCAGAGGAGTGCCCAGACGATCTGTGCGAATTTCTGCTCGATCACTTCAGCTTACAAGCTGAAGACATGTACCAGGTGGATGGACCGGTTAACCTGAACCGATTAGCCACGGTATGCGACCTTGCCGAAAGACCGGACCTCCTCTACCTGCCGTTCACTCCCGGTTTGCCGGAGGGTTTGACGACCGATCGAAGTATCTTCGAAGTTCTGCAAGACAGAAATATATTGCTGCATCACCCGTACCAGTCTTTCTCTCCGGTCGTCGATTTCATTGCCGAGGCGGCGCGCGATCCGCACGTCTTAGCGATCAAGCAGACACTTTATAGAACAGGCGCTAACTCGCCGTTCGTTGATCACCTGGTGAAAGCGGCGCGGGCCGGCAAGGAAGTCACGGTCGTCGTCGAGCTTATGGCACGCTTCGATGAAGCTGCAAATATCTCTCTGGCGAATCGGTTACAGGAAGCTGGGGCGCACGTTGTCTACGGCCTTGTCGGTTACAAAACGCACGCAAAAATGGCGATGGTGGTAAGGCGCGAACATGGCGAGATTCGTCGCTACGTGCATATGGGAACAGGAAACTACCATCCAGGAACTGCACGCGCCTACACCGACTACGGATATCTCAGCAATAGCCAGAAACTTGGCGAAGACGTACACAAGGTTTTCATGCAACTTACCAGTCTCACCGAGGCAAGGGATCTGGATCGGGTTCTTACCGCGCCCTTTACATTGTTCGACGCGTTGATTGGCAAAATTCAGAGAGAAATTGAACACGTACAAGCTGGTGGGGACGCGCGGATTATCGCCAAAGTAAATGCGCTTATTGAACCCGGAATAATCGAGGCGCTATATGCCGCATCCGCCGCTGGCGTGAAAATCGATCTGATTGTACGAGGAATTTGCTCGTTAAGGCCCGGCGTGGCGGGACTCTCAGAAAATATTCGCGTCATCTCCATTGTTGGCCGTTTTTTGGAGCATTCAAGAGTTTTCTTTTTTCTCAACAATGGCAAAGAGGAATTTTTTTGCGCAAGCGCGGATTGGATGGACCGTAACTTTTTCCGCAGGAGCGAGACATGCTTTCCAATTCGTCAGCGACCATTGAAAAATCAAATAATGAATGAATTGGAATTGTTTTTGAAAGACAATTGCCAGGCCTGGGAACTGCAAGGCGATGGAAATTACATTAAGCGCGTGCCGATCGCTTGTGAGCCATTGTCCGCACAGAACCGGCTGTTGCACGAACTTGCCACTGCTGTCTAGCTAATCGGTTAATTCGATACGAAGTTCATAGTCGACCTTGCGTAAGTAATAATTTTCCCGTTCCAGGTCCGCCACGCTTAGTGGATTGCTCTGCAACCAATCAGCCGGAAAACGTAATACAAGCACTGCATCGCTTGCAGAGCCACGAATTGCGGGTAGCTTTTGCGGGCTACGACTTCTGTTAAGAAGTACAGCCAGGCGCAAGACGATGGTCAAGCGCAACACGGCAATTCGGCGAAACGCGGGTTGCTCGTCACCTAGCTCGACTTTCAGCGTCCCACGCTGGTTATGAATCATGTAGGCAAGTATTGCTTGCTCGTCGCGCGGAAAGCCCGGCATATCCGCGTTTCCAACAACGTAGGCACCGTGTTTTTGGAATGCGTCATGAGCGATATCAAGCCCTATCTCGTGCAGCTGCGCTGCCCAACCGAGTAAATTGGTGGCGGCTGGCGTCCTGATATTCCACTCGTCGGCCAACTCCTCGAACAAGTCTGCGGCAGTCTCCGCGACCCTGGCGGCCTGCACGAGATCAACATGATATCTGCGCGCCATCGCGGCAACGCTGCGGTCCCGGGCATCTTTGTGAAGCAGTCGACCCGAATATTCATATAGTAGACCCTCTCGCAGTGCACCGTCGGACACGCTTAAACCATCAATTCGCAGCGCCAGCATCACTTCGACAAGAATCGCCAATCCACCGGGCCAGACCTGCGCACGCCGATGGGATAATCCGGCGAGGTCAATGTCGCTTGCATTGGCAAATCCACAAACACGATCAATGAGGTTTTCGACGACAGAAATGGTCAACTGATTGTCGTCAAGCAGCCCCAGTTCGCGCGCGACGGCTTCGGTTGCGCGTATCGTGCCAGACGCACCAATCGCTTCGATGTTGCTGCCATCTCTGAAATAAGCTTTGATCGGCCGCAACTTCAGTCGCACCGCAACTTTGGCCGCTTCAAACGCCTGCCGGGATATTTTGCCGGCTGGAAAATGGGTTTCCGTCATCACGACGCAACCCATCGTCAGACTCTCGAGGGCTTCGGGCTTATCGCCCTGACCCAAGATCAGTTCCGTGCTGCCACCGCCGATATCCAGAACCAGTCGTAGCCCATCGTTCGGCGGCATACTGTGAACAACACCGCTGTAAATCAGCCGTGCTTCCTCGATGCCTGCGATCACATCGATTGGGTGACCAAGGGCTTCTTCGGCCTGCTGTAAAAAAGTGCGGCTGTCACGCGCACGACGAAGCGCGCTAGTCCCGGCGGCACGTACGTTGGCCGCTTGCATGTCCTTTAGGCGCTCGCCAAATCGCGAAAGACAAGCAAGCGCCCGGTTTCGGGCGGCGGCATCGAGAGCACCTTTTTTTTGTAATCCTTCCGACAACCGGACCGTTTCTCGCAAACGGTCAATGATCGTCAACTGGCCGTGGCGCAGCTCACCGACAATCATGTGAAAACTATTGGAACCGAGGTCTACTGCAGCAATGACTTGCGGGCTTTGATTGCCCATTTCAGGATCAAGGAGTAAACGATTGCCCACAGCCGCACGTCGTCGTCGCATTTGGGTTACGAATTACGAACTGCGCGCCCTGTAGATCCTCTTTGTAGTCAATTTCCGCGCCCATAAGATATTGCACGCTCATTGGGTCGACAACCAAGGTCACACCCTGGTTTTCAATACTGCTGTCGCCGTCCTCTATTTTCTCGTCGAACGTGAAGCCATACTGGAACCCGGAACAGCCCCCGCCAGAAACGAAGACTCGCAGCATTAGCTCTGAATTGTCTTCTTCTTCTATTAATTCGCCAACCTTGCGTGCGGCGGCATCGGTAAACACCAATGGCGTTGGCGCTGCAGTGGATCCAATGACGGGAGTTTCAGATTGCATAATTTCGCTTCGCTATATTGTGGCTAACTATTGGCGGGTACAGCACTCGGCGGTGAACCAACCTTGTCGCTGGTTTGTTCCAGCAACGGTACCTTGCCCTCGGGTTGGTGAACCAATTTACCATTGATTTCCGCGCCCACCTTCATTTCAATTAGATTGTAGTACACATTGCCAATAACTCTCGCTGTCGGTCCAAGCTCCACGCGCTGGCTGGCAATCACATCCCCGCGCACAACACCGTGTAACTCAACAAATGGCACATTGACGCTACCCTCGATGGTGGCGTCTTCCGCTATTTGCAAAGCTGCATTGCTGTCGCTATCGGCAGAAACGTTGCCTTTCACAGTGCCGACAATTCTACAGCCGTCCGAGAACGCAAGGTCACCGTCGACGCGAGTATCTTCGTCAATTAACGTTTTTACGCGTCCGTCCATGGGATGTCTTCGACCAAACATGTTCTCTCCTAACTATTGCCAGTTTGCCACAAGAACGTCTGCTTGACGCTGGCAACCGACTTTGTTTTGGACCGCACCTCTATATTGATGCGTTCCGGCGAAAATCCAGTCGGCAAAACCAATTGCCGATCAAAATCTTGAAAATATCGAAATGCGAACGGCCAATTACTATCGACATCCGGCGGCAGGAGCTGCTCCAGCGAATAGGTTGTCTCGACACCGTTTTGCTCGCCCTCTAAGGAAAATTGCACCTCCCCTTTAACGCGGCGATCATGCTGCATAACTTGCACAAGAACTAAGCGCAGCTGGTACTCGCCTTCTTCCTTACCTTTGGCAAGCTTAAGGTCCTGCACGCGCAATCCGCGGCCACCGTCTGCTGGTGACACAATACCGCGGTAAAAAGCGATTGCGTCTCGTTGTTCCTGAATCTTGACCTCAAGCGTACCCAGGCCATTTTCTATTTCTTTGTACGCGGCTCGATCAATCTCCCGATGAGTTTCGTGGAGTTCGATTTCTTGCTTGAGCGTGACAATTTCTTTGTCTAAGGCCTGAATCTGCTTCTTATAGTCTTTGCGCTCCTCGCTCGCATCCACCACGTTGAAATCCGCCTGAATTCGGCCAAACTCAAAACTGAGGTATGCCGCCACCAGTAGTGCGGCGAGGAAAGCAACGCTCAGGAACCAGCTGCGACCGGATCCTGCCCTTTTTGTGCTGGCGCTTCTTGAAGCCACGACATTCTCATAACCCTCGGAAGTCGGTATGGTACGCCGTGACCCGCGCAAACAGAAGTGGATCAGATCACGAAATTGTACATAAGATCGGACTTTTACATGCTATTTCACAGGTAGCCTAGAAGGATTGGCACGCTATGCAGAGCGCGAACCTGATATTGACGCTAAAGGCCTTGCACATCGCATTTATGGTGACCTGGTTCGCCGGACTATTCTATCTACCGCGGCTGTTCATCTACCACGCAACAACCAGCGATCAAATAAGTCTCGATCGATTTGTCGTTATGGAGCGGCGACTATTCATCATTATGACAATCGGCGCCGCCCTTACGGCGATTTTTGGGATTTGGCTACTGTCGATTAGGCAAGACCTTTTGGCTGCCGGATGGTTTCAGATCAAGCTTGCATTGCTGCTATTGATGGCGATTTACCACCTACGCTGCTTGAGTTGGATCAAGCGGCTGAGATCGGGGAACATGCCCGCGGATACTAAGTGGTTAAGGTGGTTCAACGAAATCCCCACGCTTTTTCTATTTCTGATTATATTTCTAGCCGTGCTCAAGCCACAGATGTTCGGCTAGTTTGACCTCGGATAGCAGATCCTAGCGTATCACTGAAGATCAATCCGCACCGGTCAACATGGCTTGATTTGGCAAAACGGGCGGATTGGGTTCCACGAAATCCCCACGCTTTTTCTATTTCTGATTATATTTCTAGCCGTGCTCAAGCCACAGATGTTCGGCTAGTTTGACCTCGGATAGCAGATCCTAGCGTATCACTGAAGATCAATCCGCACCGGCCAACAGGGTTTGATTTGGCAAAACGGGCGGATTGGGTTCAACGAAATCCCCACCCTTTTTCTATTTCTGACTATATTTCTAGCCGTCGTAAAACCACCGTTGTTCGGCTAATCCGACATCGACTACTCGGGGGACGTGCAATGTCCTTGATCGTTAAACCGCTGAATGTCTTTATCGAATACGACCCGCCACCGTTTTGGCCACCAGCGCGGACGAGGTGGTACGCCTTCAGGAAACAGGTGAGGACCTAGCTCATGCAATGCTCGTGCGTAAACCCGCCGCTTAAAGTAGATCACTTCGTTAACTGGGCGCCAATAGTCTACCCAACGCCAACGGTCAAACTCCGGCGTATCGCTCAAATCAAACCGCAGTTGCTCCTCCGACGATTTCAACTTGAGGATAAACCAACGTTGTTTCTGCCCGACGCATAACGGTACGCTGCCTCGTCTGAGAAATTTTTCCGGTAATCGGTATTTGATCCAGTCATCCGTTGAACCCAGCACTTGAACGTCTTCATCGCTGAGACCGACTTCTTCGCGCAGCTCCCGATACATAGCATCTTTGATATCTTCACCCTGCAACACGCCGCCTTGCGGGAACTGCCATCCTTTGCTGCCAACTCGCCCGGCCAATAGCAACTTGCCCGCATCATTCGAGAGAATGATGCCGACATTGGCTCGGAAACCATCTGCGTCAATATGGTCATTTTCCATAAGCGTTGCATTCTGCCCGATCCGCCGTGCCCGGAATAGTCCAGGACACACAGATAGTTAGATAGCACCAGAATTGTGGGATATTACTTCGGTAAGGCTAGTGTCTTTACCGCCTGCTTTCTGCGAAGCTTCGCAAACATTGAGAATTCAATCGGCCGAATAGCGAAGACCGCGCCACAACCGTAGCAATCTTCAATTGGCAACCGAGAGTCCCGCTCGGCAAGCTCATCAAATTCGGCTGCTACCCGTTCGAGCGCCCGCCGCATTTGCATCACGCCATCTGGGGACAAGCGCCCACCGACAAAGCGTAATTCCTCTCCGGGTCCCGAAAAGTCGCTTGCAAAAAACTCCGGCTGAATCTGACCTGAAAACAATTTTTGCACTGGGCCATTTTTCCTCCAGGTAAAATTTCGCGTCGTAAGCAATCGATACTTGTTGAAGGGAAGCAATTCGATAATTTTCAAGCGATCTAGTTTGATCAAGGTGCTCTGTAATTGTCGCTCGGAGATATCGTACGTCTCAAGGATGGTTTCGTAGCTCCAGCGGTTGACGATGAGAAACGTAACAATCAAAACGTCGGTATCGCCAGCCAACGCTTCCTCTTGTTCCGGCGTCAGTTCACTCACGTATGCCTGTCGCGCCTGCAATCGCTCGACCAAATCAGAAAATTGCAATTGCACAAGCGCTAGTATTTTCTCCGCACGCCCTAACGACATTTGCGCGCTGGCAAACATTCTTTTGATGCTGGCCTCGCTCAAGCCGAGGTGACTAGCAACATCCCGATAGGTGATCTGATGCTCACGAAGTGCTCTTTTTAATTCGCCAATTAGCGCTTTGGATTGTTGCATGATTCTCCGCCCAAATTTCGTCCGTACTACCCCTTTCGCATATAAAGTATCATCATGCGATACTAATGAGTACGTATTTGAGCACTTTTTCAATATTCGTTGCTCTTTACTCTACCGCATGGTCATCTGACAGCCCTCACATTAGACACAAGGCAACAGACGTGACCAAATTAATTGTTGTGGCACTAAGCGTCGCGGGCCTTCTATTAGGCGGCTGCGAAACCTTTTGGTTTGCAGGAAATAACGAAAAAATTCGGCAGGGACAGTCCAGCAGTCTCGTTGAATATTTATACCCGCATGGTGAACCGCCGGTGCCCGATAATGCTCTGCCTCACCTTGATTTGCCCATTCGCGTTGGCATTGCCTTTGTGCCGACCAGAATCGGTTCGGGTCCATCGGCAAAGGAAAAGCATGAGTTACTAGACCGCGTCGCGGTGTCGTTTGCCGATCGGCCGTTCGTAGAAAATATCGAGGTCATTCCGGACGTTTATCTGCGCTCACGACGCGGAACGCTGGGGTTGCGCCAGATCGCACATTTGCACAATGTCGACGTGATGGCGTTGGTTTCATACGACCAACTTTCCATCAGCGCTGAGCGGGATAGCGCGATTCTCTATTGGACTGTTGTAGGGGCGCTATTTATCAAAGGAAACTCGAACGAAGTCCACACAATGATCGACACTGCTGTTTTTGATGCCAACAGTAGCAAATTGCTGATGCGTGCTCCGGGAGTGAGCAAGCAATCCAGAAACTCCAACTTGATCGACAACGCGCAGACACTCCGCCAATTAAATTTCGAAGGCTTCAGTCGCTCAACCGATGACATGATTGTCAACTTAGATGACGCGCTGGAGAATTTTAGAACCGAGGTCCAAGAGGGGCAACGCGCCGAGGTAACCTGGAAAGCAGGCCACGGCGGCGGCGGGCAGACGGACCTGGCGTTGCTGGCTCTGTTGACGCTACTCCTTAGTGCCAAATTGCTGAGGAGATGTGACGTCGTTGCTGTAACGATCTAGATTGTCGCGCCATTTATGCGGCGTTTGTCAGATTTGCTCCGTTAGCCTGAAGGCCCGTTTGTCGGCTCACGAGCAAACAACACCATATGATCGGTCTCGAGCTTTATACCGATTGACTCGCCAATTGCGTGGTTGTGATGACTGGGCACCGACGACAACAGTCGAGCACCGCTAGGTAATTCAAGTTCGTATAAGAATTCGGAACCACTAAAGCGCCGTTTCAGCACCTTCGCTTGCAATGAACTGGCATCATCGTGCACGACATCATCCGGCCTAAGGAAAAGATCTACTTCAGTATCGATGGAAAACTCACTCGTGACGATGCCTGTCGCAACGCCAATTTCGATTTCCACCTCCGTTTCGGACAACATACGCCCGGGCAACCATACGCCACGGCCAACAAATCCGGCAACAAAACGATCAACAGGACGATGGTAGATATTGTAGGCCGTGTCCCATTGCACAACGTAACCCTCTCGCATAACACCGACCGAGTCAGCCAACGCGAATGCGTCTTGGTGATCATGCGTCGCGACCAGCGCGGTCGTGCCGAGTGCCGACAACAGTTCTTTTAATTGCCCGCCTAATTCTGAGCGCATGCTGGCGTCGATATTCGAAAAGGGTTCATCCATTAGCAGCAACGCAGGTTTTGGCGCAAGCGCACGCGCTATCGCGACACGTTGCTGCTGGCCGCCGGACAGCTCGTGTGGATAGCGACTTCTATACGCGGAAAGTTCGACCTTCTCCAATACATCCTCAGCGGTCGACATGGCGATTTCTCGCGGTAGTTTGTGCAGTCCAAACAGGACGTTTTCAAGACAGGTCAGATGCGGCAATAACGCATAATCCTGAAATACCATGCCGATATGTCTGGCCTCCGCAGGGACATGAATATGGCGTGACGCCATCGTGCGTCCACCAACGCTCACCTCGCCCTCGCTGAGCGACTCGAAGCCCGCGACACAGCGCAGCAGGGTTGTCTTGCCACAACCACTCGGCCCGAGTACGCAGCCGATGCCGCCCGAATTCAGTTTCAACGAAACTTTGGTTAGCGTATCGGTCTGACCGTAACGGTGACTAACGGACCGCAACTCAAGCATTTTCATTTTGCCTATTGAGCAGGTAAATGGGCAACAAACCGACCAGTACAATGGCCACAGCGGGCAACGCCGCACGTTGCCATTCGCCCTCAGTGGTGAGCTGAAAAATTCGTACCGCAAGCGTGTCCCAGCCAAAGGGCCGCGTCATCAATGTTATCGGCAACTCTTTCATGATATCGACAAATACCAAGAGCGCAGCGGTTATTAGAGCTGGACTAAGTATCGGCATGTGTACTTTGCGCAGCATGCCGAGTCCGGACACGCCTAAACCTCGAGATGCTTCCTCGATTCCGGGTTTGATTCTTGACAGCGCACTTTCTACCGGGCTGTGGGCAACGGCGAGATAACGCGACAAATATGCCAATAGAATTACCAACAGACCACCCTGCAAGGCGATCGTTTCTCCGCCGTGCCATCCGAAATAGTCATTCATTGCCCGGCTTAGCGCCGCGACAGGAACAAAAAATCCGACGGCCAGCACAGTGCCCGGTATCGCGTAGCCAAGCGTCGCTATTCTCGCCTGCAACGCCGCAAAACGCCCGTCGTCGCGCCTTACCGCATAAGCAAGTATCAATGCGACCACGGTGATCAGGGTCGCCGCAAGCGTCGCGAGCATTAGGGAATTTGCCGCAAACTGCCAATATCGTTGATCGAATTCGCCAGTAAAAGTCGCCGCACTCCATTGAACTATCAGGGCTGCCGGCACCAGAAATGCAACAAGCAGAACCGCACCACAAAAGCCGCTCGCGAACCAAGCGTACCGTCGGCTGAGTCGAATTCGCCCACGGACTGCATGCGTGCCAGATGAGGTGTACATTGCTTCACCGCGTAAATAGCGTTCGAGAACAAGAGCGACAAATATGATGGCGATCAAGACCAACGACAATTGCAACGCAGCATTCAACGAAAACAATCCATACCACGCTTGGTATATCGCGGTGGTAAACGTCGTGTAATTAAACGTTTTGACAGTCCCAAAATCTGCAAGGCTCTCCATCACCGCGAGCGCGACACCTGCGATAATGAAGGGCCGCGCCATGGGCAAAGAGACCCTTACAAAGCCGCGAATTGGCGATAGACCGCAACTTTGTGCAACTTCCAGACTGCGCAAACCTTGCGAAGCAAACGCGCCTCTTACGATTA
This sequence comes from Woeseia sp., assembly GCA_021773015.1. Taxonomy (GTDB): domain Bacteria; phylum Pseudomonadota; class Gammaproteobacteria; order Steroidobacterales; family Woeseiaceae; genus OFTM247. The sequence continues at coordinate 3,580,284 of JAJFKW010000001.1, read as the reverse complement.
GAAACACGTAGGGGTACAACACCAAACTCAATGTAGCAATCGAAGCCCACCTTGCGCCAATATCGGGAAAGTCGAATGGATTTCCTAGAATGTCACGCCAAAATGTTTGTACGGGCCCTGTGAACTCGAATAATGAAGAATACGCAAAAGCCATGACGTAAGCCGGCATTGCCATCGGTAGTAACAACGCCCAATTAAAAAAGCGGCGACCACCAAATTCATAGACCGATACCAGCCAGGCAAGCGATACGCCGAGAATCGCTGTCAGAATGGCGACCATCGCGACAAGCCATGCCGTATTTTTGAGCGCCTCTGGCAACACATGGACCAACAGATGCTGCCATATGTCGCCCGTATCAACGAACAACGCTAGAGTAGCGACGATTATCGGCGCGCCGGCAACAATCGCAATAAGCGCGATAATTGAACGATAAAAGAAGCTACTGATGCGGGTCGTTGATGAACGGCGGGAACTTGGCCTTCGAATTGCTGTGCTCACCATGTCGATTCGACTACTGCCCGTACTCACCTAATAAGGAACTTGAGACCTGCCCGGAAACTGTTGCTTATCGATAGCCTGCCCTATCCATCAGTTTTACTGCATCCGCTTGATAGAATCCGGCTTGTGCAACATTCATCGCACTTGCCTCGAACGTACCCCAACCCTCTACCATCGGATGCGGTGTAATGGCTGGATTCGCCGGATACTCCATGTTGTCACCGCCTAACAATTTTTGCGCAGCTTCTTGCGACATCCATTCGAGCAATGCCTTAGCGCCGTCCGGGTTCTTAGCGTGACGTGTTACGCCGGCACCAGACACATTTACGTGTACACCACCGGTTTTCGCCGACGGCCAGTAAATAGCCACCGGTATATCAGCATTTTCTTTTTGAAGACGGCCGAAATAATAGGTATTGACGATACCGACCTGACACTGGCCTGCTTCAATCGCCTGAATCAGTTTCGTATCGTTGGAAAAAACCTCAGTTGCCAGGTTGGCAACCCAACCACGCACAATAATTTCGGTTTCTCTTTCACCGAGCTCAGAAATGAGCATCGCAACCAAGGACTGGTTATACACTTTTGCAGAAGTACGCAAACACAATTTGCCGCGCCACTTTTCGTCGGCCAGATCAGCATAGCCGAGCAAATCATCTGCTTTGAGTAGCCGGGTATCATAGACAATTGTTCGCGCCCGCACTGACATGGCAAACCATGCGTTATCTGGATCACGCAGATGGAGTGGAATGTTGGCGTCCAGGATCTCAGAGTACGTTGGTCGCAATACATCCTGATCTGCGGCGTACCAAAGATTGCCGGCATCGACCGTCAAAAGTAAGTCCGCTGACGTCGTCGCTCCTTCGGCTTTCAATTTTTGAATGAGCGGTTGTTCACTATCTGTGACATAACGAATGGGTACACCGGTTGCTGCGGTATAGGCATCGAATATTGGTTTGATCAACTGCTCTGCGCGCGCAGAATAAACGACCACTGGCGTTGCGACGTTTGCGCTTTCGGAGTCATCTTCGTTCTTGCCACAAGCGGCACATAGGAAAAGTAAGCACGCTACTACGATCAGCTTGGTATTCATTGCAATCAAATTCCTCGATTCTGACTTTGGGGCGCTCATAACAATCAACTGAACACTTAATGATAATGCTTCTCATTATCACATAGGCAATCCGATAACGCCAAGTAGCGGCTAGGCTGACTGTCGTCGGTGCGGTCAGCTCCAATATTATGTTAGAAAGCGATTTGTCGGGCCAAAGCCGAATTAAGAACCTTCGAGCTCAACCCGATTCCGGCCGCCAGATTTTGCTCGGTACAGCGCTACATCAGCTCTCGCCAACAATGAATCGCCTATGGTTTTGAGATCATCGTCTTCGCGCTGTGGCATCGCACTGGCGACGCCAATCGAAACCGTAACGGCAGCTTGCACGCCGTTGCGCAAATCATATTCGTTGTGCGATACCGCTGTGCGGATTCTTTCGGCGAGATTCAGTCCATCTTGCGCACTGGTGTTTGGCAAAAGTACGACGAATTCTTCGCCACCGTAACGCGCCGCGACATCGCTCACTCTAACCTGCGCTTCGATGCGTTGGGCCAATTCGCGCAGTACTTCGTCGCCTGCAGCATGTCCGTGGTTATCGTTGACATGTTTGAAATAATCTACGTCGATCATCAAACAGGTCAATGCACTGCTGTCACGCCGTGAACGCGCCAACTCCTCATTGAGTCTGACTTGAAGGTAGCGTCGATTGTTCCAGCCTGTCAAAACATCGGTAAAGCCGCTGCGCAGCATTCGCGCACGGTTAACCGCATTTTCCAATGCGAAAGACGCAATCACACCCAGATGGCTAAAGAAATCTGTCGCATGATGCTTGGTAAATCGCGCCGCATCGCTGCTGCCAAAATTTACGCTGCCGAGCAACCTCTCGCGATGTATCAACGGCACCATCGCGATACTCCCGAGCGTATTGCGGCCGTCGAATATCAACTGATGATCGCAACTGCTGAACGGACCCAACCAAGGGCGTGGCAAGCCTACGTACTGCGGAGCGAGCCCTGTAAGCGACTCCACCAACTTAAGCCCGGGAATGTCCTGCGGCCTGCTGCCGGTCGATAGCAGCAAATGACGAATATCGTGATCGGCATCGGCCAGCACAACACTCGCTGTTTCCAAGTGATAGCTTGCCGCCAACCCCGAGGTTAGCTCAATGAATAGACCTGCTAGATTATCCGCTTGCAGAAGCCTCAGCTCTCGGTGCTGTGATTGTTTGAGAATGCGCGTATTCAGCTCGACCTTATCCGTCAGCGTTGCCAGTCGTTCCTGCGTCAGCGCCAGCTCGCGCTGCAAATCCTGGTGCGTTTCCATTTGCGGCGTTGCACTCATAATTGTTTCCCCAATGATCCTGCCTTTTAACAAATTTGTGAGCGTTAGTCGCTGTCTTGTCGCCTGATTCGGCTAATTCGCCCCTACTTGCGCAGTTCCATGTACCGGTGGCCGGCTTCCATCAAATCAACAAAGCCCGATTCATCACCGCTCGCGACTAGCTGCTTGAGTCGATCCGCGGCCTCACACAATGCCTCCAGCGGTTGCATACCATATTCGTTTCGATTCTGAATTTCGAAGTACATGTGCGGGTTGTCCCGAGCCACCGCTGCAGAAACTAGGAGCTGCGCATCGAAAGTCGTGGAAGACATCGTCGCCAGTTTGGGTGCGGCTTCGCCACTTTCAGCGAGCGCGGTAAAAAAGACAATATTCAACGCATGCGAAAGACCCAAAACGTAAGCGATCAGTCGATCATGATCGTCCAGGCCCATATCTAATTGTTCCACCATAGTCGATGAAAAAAGCTCCTTCGCTTTTTGTGTGGCAGCGTCGCAGCCGACATCCACAAAAATTAGGTGGCGACCCGACAACAATCGCGTATCTGGTCCATACATGGGATGCAACGACGTCACCTCGCAGCCACTCTCTAGCAATGCCTGTAGTCCATCGCGTAACGGCGTCTTCAATGATCCAATATCGAAGACGAGTCCTCGCGGCTGCATACTGGACAACGTGTTGAGAATATCGTTAGAAATGGCCATCGGCGTTGCGACCGCGATCACGTCGTAATCGACCCCAGCTTGCCGCCAGTCTTGGAATACGCCTTCGTTGTCGTCGAGGCGCGTGTCTGCGATGTCGGTTGCGAATCCTTGCGAACGAAAAAAGTCAGCGAACCAGCCGCCCATTTTACCTGCACCGCCAATGACCAGAGCATTGCGTCCGTCACCACGACCTTCGGCAACTACTCGATCACGCTCCTGATTCGCTAACGATGAGCGAATCAATGTCGCGACAATACTTTCCGCTAAGTTGGGATCTAAATCCAAGCCCTCGGCTTGCTGCCGCGCCATATCCAAGACTTCTTTTTCGCGCCGGTAGTCGCGTGTCGCTTTACCACTCGACTGCTTGCTCTTGCCGATTTCGCTGACGATTCCTTGGCGTTCGGCAATTAAATTAATAAGTTGTCGATCTACGTCCGACAATCGGCTTCTTAGTTCGTCGAGTTTCATTGTACGGTCTCAGATTTACCCTCGACTCTTTTACAGGACATGGACGATAAACTACAAGCAAAGAAAAGCTCCGCCTCAATACGAGGCGGAGCTTTGCGAGATTACTTTCAGGTGAAACCTGACACGGACCTCGGTCGGCTAACGAAATTGCCTTCAAGCAAACAATCCCACCATGTCCAACTGGATCGTGCCACCCACTCTAGTGATGCCGCTTGTGTTTTTTGGAATGACGACGGCTGCTGCGGCGGTCATAACTGCGATAGTCGTTGTAGCCAGAGTATGCATAGCGCTTATGACGAGCATGCCGACCGTGTTTGCGATAGTAGCGGTCTTTCTTGTACATACTGTACAAATTATTCCACCCGTAGCCGCGATCGTAGCGATAGTCGCCACTCCAATACCAACGTTGAAAGGAGTGATTCTTCCTTAACCAACGCGGGAACGTATTCACGTAGCCACGATGGTATCTTGGTTGGTAGTAGTGCTGACTGACTGAGCGATGTTGCGAACTACCGTGGGCATTTGCCGGTGCGGTAAATCCTAGACTCAATCCAGAAACCAGAATAAGCAACCACATGAGCCGCTTGGTAAAATCGCTTGTTGATATTGCCATTGCCATAATCATTTGCTTCTCCTTTCCTGACTTTGCGGACTCAGATTACGCCAATGGCGATGAACGAATACTGAATATAAGCATTTGTTTTTTAATGTTTTATGAACAAAACCTGAACGTCGCCGAGAGATCGTGAGGCGTTGTGGCGCGGCAACCCCACGTGGCTGCCAGGCGGCCGCCCTACCAAGACCACATCAATCGTGCGAATATTCGTTCGATTTTCGAATAACAATAGCTGTTGGGGTCCAAGCAAAATGAAAACGCGCGCTGCAGTCGCCTGGGAAGCAGGCAAACCACTTGAAATTGAAGAGATCGACATCGAGGGGCCAAAAGAGGGCGAAGTACTGTTACGCAATGTGGCAACAGGCGTTTGCCACACCGACGCGTTTACCTTGTCTGGCGAAGATCCGGAGGGCATTTTTCCGGCCGTTTTGGGGCATGAGGGTGGTGCCATTGTTGAGGATATTGGTGCCGGCGTAAGCAGCCTAAAGGTCGGTGATCACGTGATCCCGCTATACACCCCAGAGTGTGGAGAATGTAATTTCTGCACATCGGGCAAAACCAATCTGTGCCAAAAAATTCGCGTGACCCAGGGCCAGGGCCTTATGCCAGACGGTACTTCCCGCTTTTCGCACAACGGCAAACAAATTTTTCATTACATGGGTACCTCTACGTTTAGCGAATACACCGTACTTCCCGAAATCGCGGTGGCTAAAATTAGCGACAAAGCACCGCTGGAGAAAGTTTGTCTATTGGGCTGCGGCATTACTACTGGCATTGGCGCCGTTATTAACACCGCCAAAGTTGAAGCCGGAGCAACGGTCGCCGTATTTGGTCTTGGCGGAGTCGGCTTGAGTGCCATTCAAGGAGCGGCAATCGCAAACGCCGGCCGTATCATTGCGGTCGACATCAATGAGAGTAAATTCGAATTGGCGAAACAATTCGGCGCCACAGATTGTGTCAATCCGAAAGATTACGCCGCACCTATTCAAGAAGTCATCGTCGATCTTACCAACGGCGGTGTCGACTACTCTTTCGAGTGTGTTGGCAACACTGGTCTTATGCGCGCAGCGCTTGAATGTTGTCACAAGGGGTGGGGTGAATCGGTTATCGTAGGTGTTGCCGGGGCTGGCCAGGAAATTTCGACGCGGCCATTTCAACTGGTAACGGGGCGCGTTTGGCGTGGCACCGCATTTGGTGGAACGAAAGGACGCTCGCAACTTCCCGGAATGGTGGAGCAGTACCTAAGCGGCGACATAAAAGTTGACGAATTTATCACCTATACGATGCCGCTCGAAGAAATCAACCGAGCATTTGATTTGATGCACGAAGGCAAGAGCATTCGTTCGGTTATACATTTTTAATATCACCCGGCATGTCGAACGGCGTAACGCCGTTTGACTACAAAAATGCGTAAAGTCGCTGTCGCTACGACCTCTCAACTTGCCGCCGACGCCGCAGCGGAAATTGCCGATGCGGGTGGTAATGCTGTCGATTGCGCTATCGCTGCTGCGCTGCTAACAATGAACACAGAGCCCGGTGTCTGTGCCTTGGCTGGCAGCGCGTTTATCACCATATGGGCCGAAGACGGCGACCCATTGACGATTGACGGAAATGTCGCAGTTCCTGGAGCCGGACGGCAAAATGTTGACGTCAATGACGGCGTCCAGAGCTTATGGATGGATTACGGCGGCGGCGTCGAGACGCTGATAGGCGCGGCAACGATTGCGGTCCCAGGCTCACTTGCCGCGCTTGAACTCGCGAGCAAACAATTCGGGGCTAGTAGTTGGCGATCGCTGGTTGCCCCCTCAATCCGGGCAGCCGGACGCGGCTTCCCACTGTCGTCCGCCTGTCATCACTATCTGCAGTATTCTGGCAAGGCCATTTTTTCTCGCAGCGAGGACGGTTTCGACGCATTGCACAATTCCGATGGCACTCTCAAAAATCCAGGCTGTAACATCGTCGTTCCACATCTTGCAGATTCTTTGCAGGCGATTGCCGACGAGGGCGCACAAATTTTTTACCGCGGCGATATTGCACGAAAAATCGTTCAGCACGTTGCCGATAGAAATGGACTGTTGAGTAGAGCGGATCTCGAAGCATATACACCGATAATTCGTCCGGCACTTTGTACAGATCTGGCAGACTGGCGGATCGCCACCAACCCGCCCCCGGCTGTCGGCGGAACTGTGTTGTCCGCGATGTTGTTGGCGTTCAGGGACTGCAACTTTTCCCAATGGAGCGAAGCGGCGTTGCAGCATTTAATCGACGTCCAACATGCGACGCTGAACTATCGAGCGGCGAAGCTGGACACCTCTGCCGACATAGAAAATGCAACCCGCGCACTGCTAGCTGTGGCTGCCGATGGTCAGCTTATCAGCCGTTATGCATCGGCGTCGACGGTCCACACGTCTGCAGTCGACAACGATGGCCTTGCTTGTTCCATCACAGCATCGTCTGGATATGGGTCCGGCGAAATGCCGGCGCAGACGGGAATCTGGTTGAATAATTGTGTCGGTGAATTGGAATTGAACAGCAAAGGGCTAGACGCTGGTCCCGTTGGCGCCCGGCTGCCGTCCAACATGGCGCCAACGGTCGCACGGTCTCGGGAACAAACATTGGCGGTAGGCTCACCGGGTGCTGATCGCATCACAACGGCAATTCATCAGTTCTTGATCGGTTTTCTGCAAATGAACATGTCGCTGCAACAAGCGGTGCAACATCCTCGACTGCACTTTGAAATTCGGGCGACGCCGCCACGCATCGTGTGTGAACCCGGCATGAAGTTCGCCGCCACCCCTTTTGACGTTCACCCATTCGATAAGCTTGGCATGTACTTCGGCGGCATCGGCGCGGTTAACTACAGCACGCGCGATGGTTTCTCTGTGGCCGCCGATCCACGCCGCGAAGGTGCGACGTTTGTCAGCCGCTGAATTGGCCAGCAATCTTTGCAGAGAAATTGAGAAGTGCTGCAATTTGTTTCCTTTGTTACCCTTTGGGCATCGGCGGTCAGTGCCAACCGCGCTAAACAGGAATTATGGAGAATAAATTGAGCGACCCGCGAACCGCGACCCGCCTGCCGGATCAGCTGCCGGACGACCCAATGCATTGGGCAGATGTGTGGCTGGACGATGCCCAGGCGGAGAATGATCAGCCCAATCCGAATTCAATGACGTTAGTGACTGTGAACAACGAAGGACGGCCTTCTGCCAGGGTAGTACTTTGCAAGCAATTTGTTGCGAATCCTGGCTACTTGGTTTTTTACACAAACTATCGGTCGCTTAAAGCACGCGAAATAGAAGAAAACGCGGACGTTGCGATTGTATTTCACTGGGACAAGCGCGGCCGGCAAATTCGTCTACAAGGAAAGGCGGTGAAGTCGCCAGACCTTGAGAGCGACCACTATTTTGCGACGCGCCATTGGGGCGCACAGCTTGGTGCCTTGGGCAGCGATCAGAGCGCCAATCTTGATTCTCGGGACGCGTTGATCACACAAATACGTGATCGGGCGTCTGCATTGGGGATCGCGTTGGGCGAAAATACACAGACCCTGGCGTCCAACGACACGCCAAGTATTCAACGCCCGCAACACTGGGGCGGTTTTCGCGTGTGGGCCTATTCAGTAGAACTTTGGAAGGATGGCAAAGACCGGATTCACGACCGCGCATTGTGGACGCGGGATATTCAGCAAACGTCAGATCATGATTTTTCGGTTTCACCGTGGATCGGCAACCGACTTCAGCCATAGCAAATTGATGCACGATAGTATCTTGGAACGCCGTATTGCCTGCCCTTTTTGCGCAGAGAATGTCAGTATTTTGCTCGACTTATCCGCGGGCGATCAGGAGTATATCGAAGACTGCCAAGTCTGTTGCCAGCCGATTCAAATTTGCTATCAGACCGATGGTCAGAGTATCGATGGAATACAGATTAGCTGTGGGAGCTAGGCGCAAACTAGTTTTCGTTGCAGCAACATTCGTTAGTTTGACGGCGGCAACAAGCGCGTTCGCGCAAACATTTATTGCCGAAGGCACCAATCTGAGTGCCGACGTGTCTCCGCAGAACGGCGACATTGCGTTCGATTTGCTAGGCGCTATTTGGCTGCTGCCCGTTGACGGCGGGCACGCACGCGAATTAACTAACGTCGTGAAACCCGCCAGATCGCCACGTTGGTCGCCGTCGGGCAGTTACCTGCTTTACGAATCTGCCGACGCATACGGATCGACAACTTGGTTATTCGATATCGAATCACAACAGCAGCGTGCATTGGTTCGATCAAGCGCGTCACGACAATACGCAGCCTGGCATCCGAGTGAAGAAAGAGTCGTGTATTCCGCGCCCAGACCCACGAGTAGCGTCGATCTTTGGGAAATCGATTTGCAGACCGACCTTCGATGGCGACTTAGCCACGCACAGGGCAATGAAATCGACGCGGCATGGTCACCCAACGGAAAAAATCTCGCCTACGTACGCCAAGACGACCACGGTTGGTCACTGATATTACGGCAGCACGGCCAGGCAGAAATTATTCTGGATCAAAATTCAGCGGAGCTACGAGTGCCGGCCTGGCGGCCAGACGGCAGCTTACTAACCTATCTTTCCAAGAACCAGCAAGGTTTCGAATTAAAAATTGCAATTCTTTCCGATCCGCCGGTCGTACGAATCTACAGTCAGCGCGAACGGGACTTCTTTTTGTCACCGGTTACCTGGATCGATCGTCAACGCATGGTTTACACAGCCGATGGCAAGCTCCTGACCAGACGCTTTGATGATCGCCGGGCCCAGCCGATACTCTTCCGAGCAACTCTGCGATATAGCGACGCGACTGCCAATCGCGAAACTTCGAAGCGAGAACTTTCTGTCGTGCAGGCTCCAGACGAGAGATTCGTCATTCGCGCGTCAAGAATATTTGACGGCCTGGGCGGCAACTATCGCGAACGTGTCGACATCGAGATCTACAAAGGGCGGATCGTGAGCGTGGGGCCGCGAAAGGAGTGGACCTCCGCGAATGTGCTGGATCTTGGGGACGTCACCGTACTTCCAGGGCTGGTAGACGTTTTTTCTACTCTCCCTAAGCATCCAGAAGCTACATCCGGTGCAAAGTTGTTGGCGTACGGGGTCACCACCCTAGTATCAGAGGAATCGGTAGGGTCGCTGGATCCTGCCATCTGGAGCGGTGAAGAATTCCCTGGCCCTCGCATAATTCGTGCGGCTGGCATAGCGGATAGCGAACAAGACTATGTGCCTGAGGAGCGGCCCTTTATTGCCGTCGTTCCAGCGGGAGGCATGCAGACTGGAAGACGCGATGCGGCACGTTGGCGTGAGCTGGGCGTGCCCATTTTGGCCAGCGACTGGACGGTCGGACTCAATCTAGGTGCCGAGTTATTGCTAGGCACCGAATCGCTCCCAGCTTCACCGCTTGGTGTGAAATATCAGGACCTCGTTACCATTTCCAGAAGCGGACCGATAACACTGGTTTCCGCACTTGCAGACGCCGGTACACCAGGCGTTATGGCGCTGGTAAATTCGCGACAGGCAAAGGCATTTGGACACAACGCTGAACGCATGCGACGTTACAACGCCACACCGTCCGTCCTTAATGGCGCCAACTCAGTGGTTGTCGGCAGCAAACCCAATGGCTTGCCGGCGGGCATGGCACTACACGCAGAGCTCCGCGCATTAGCAGCGGCCGGTTTGGATGGCAAGAGCGTGCTACTGGCGGCGGGACGAAATGCGGCGAATGTGCTCGGCGTTGAGCGGCAAATTGGCGTAATTTCAACAGGCGCCTTGGCCGATCTTGTGATTGTCGCGGGCGACCCTGTCGCAAACGTCGCTGACACGTTGGAAATCGTTGCCGTCGTAAGGAATGGCCGGTTGTTCAGTCTGTTAAGTCTGCTCGAACGAGGCCGCTCACCGGCAGATGTCGAATAATTTGACATATTGAGCAATATTTTGGACTGCAAACGTGCGCACCGATAATTAGACTTCAAATTTGGCCGACGCGCGGTGCACTTTCCTTGAGGTCATCAGCCATTTTTCCTAAAATTGATTAAGTTCAACCACTTATAGAGTATTGTTTTTAACTCGCTTGATGTGCAAACGCACAAATTGTCGGAATTTTTTACAGGTTGAATGCTAATTCTCTCAGTGACCTGCAACTCTATACCCTATACCCATGAAAACATTACCAATTTGGGGTCCTGGCATAGGAATTGCTTTTTATACCCTGCCCAAGCGAAGTGTAACTGGACTCGGAAACCGGAAAATCGATACAAACAGGATTTAGACGCCAGAAGAAAGTAATTAAAAAAATTACTAGATCCAGATCCAACAATAATAATAATGTCTGTATCTGGTCACCGAACAAACAGTTACCTCTTTATAATAAAAAGAGTCATTAGCCCCGCTCTCCGCGGGGCTTTTTATTGCCGCGAATATACGCGCGAATTGCAGCTTTCCCGAAAATTTGAAAGCCGCCAATGGTGATTAGGAGCGTTATGAACATCTTGTCTAGCGAGCTACGGCACTTTGGGCGCATTCTTGAGTCTATAGAACCCATCGAAATACACACTGGAATTCTTATGAAAACAGCAGTCGCGCTTCTTGCCGCAGTTTTGTTGACGGCAGGCTGCGATCAAAACGAAAAAGAGGCGTCCAAAGTTGCCCAGGCCGAATCTGTCGACAGTAAGGAATCAATTTACGCCAGCGCAGTTGCAAATACCGCACGTTCCCAGGCCGACCGAGAACGCGATCCGAATCGCAAGCCGGACAAGGTCCTTGAGTTTTTCAACATCGACCCCGGAATGCAGGTACTCGACCTTTTTTCCGGTGGCGGCTACTACAGCGAGTTGGTCTCCTATGTCGTGGGCGACACGGGTCGGGTTACAGCGCACAGTAACGAAACTTACGCAGAGTTTGTCGGCGACGAAGTGATCACCCGCTACGGCGGCGACCGATTGCAGAATGTGCAAATCCTAATGGCCGAAAACAATGAAATGAAGTTGGATGCCGATGCATACGATGCCGCCTTAATGATTCTCGCATTTCATGACATATTTTATGTTGACGTAAAAAATGGCTGGCCAAAGATTGACGGCCCCAAGCTATTGGCAGAGCTTTATCGAGGATTGAAGCCCGGCGGGATATTGGGCGTGGTTGACCATTTTGCCGACGCTGGTTCGTCGCGAGAAACCGGGGGAACCCTGCATCGAATCGATCCAGCGATCGTTATCGCCGACTTGGAGGCCGCGGGATTCGTGCTCGAAGAAAAAAGCGATACTTTGAGAAATTTGAGCGACGATTACAGCAAACATATGGCGGACCCTGCGGTGCGCGGAAAGACGGATCGATTCGTACTGCGCTTTGTCAAGCCTAATGTAGTCGCCGAATAGTTCGCCGAATTGGTTGCCGAATTTATTGCCAGATTTTTTTTGGATTAGCCGCTGCTCTTTGCGGCATAGCGGATCACAATTGCATTTAGCGTAGAGGCGGCCTAGTGTCGTCATCTCATCAGACTGTCCAACCACGTTGGAGCTGGAGATATTTAGATGAAACGACTGGTCCTCTTGTCCCTGTTTCTGCTGACACAGGGCGCCTGCAAAGGCCAAGATACCGCGGATGCAGAAACCCATTCGGTTGACTTGAGCGAATACGATATTTCCGCACTACAACAAGCAATGCAAGGTGGCGAGCTAAGTGCATCGAAGATCGTCGAATTTTACCTCGCCGAAATACAACGCATCGACGATGCCGGCCCGCAATTGAACGCGATCATCGAACTCAATCCAGATGCCTTGGATATTGCGCTAGCGCTAGATGAAGAGCGCGCGAAAAGTGGACCGCGCAGCGACTTGCACGGCATTCCGGTAGTTTTGAAAGCGAACATCGATACGGGAGATCGAATGCACACGACCGCCGGTTCGCTCGCTCTCGCCGATCATATTGCGAAGGACGATGCTTTTCTGGTTGCACGTTTGCGAGAAGCGGGAGCGATTATCCTTGGCAAGGCAAATCTCAGCGAATGGGCCAACTTTCGATCACGGCATTCGTCAAGCGGTTGGAGCAGCATCGGTGGTCAGACGCGAAACGCTTACGATCCGCGGCGCAATCCGTGTGGATCTTCGAGTGGCTCGGCGGTTGCTGTTTCGGCAAACCTGACGGTCTTGGCAGTCGGCACTGAGACAGACGGGTCAGTCGTGTGTCCTGCTGGAATCAATGGTGTTGTTGGCATCAAACCGAGCCTGGGCCTGGTCAGCAGGGACGGCATCATTCCAATAGGACACAGCCAGGACACCGCCGGTCCGATGGCTCGTACAGTTAAGGATGCGGCGATTATGCTCACCGCAATGGCCGCAGAAGATCACCGTGACGTGGCGTCGCCGGGTCGCCCAGCAAGCATTCCAGACTACGCAGCCGCGCTCTCGACTGACGGCTTAAAGGGTAAACGTATAGGTATTGTACGGACCCATTATGGGGCTGGTGAAATCCCCAAAGTCGAAGCGGTACTGAGTGCCGCAATTGAAATTCTTGAGTCCCAGGGCGCCATCATCGTCGACCCGATTGAATTGGCGACAGAAGGAATGGGAGAAGCGGAACGGGAAGTATTGATTTACGAATTCAAAGCAGAACTGGGCGTATATCTCCAGGAGACCGATACAGGTCTACGAACGCTGCAAGATGTCATCGATTTCAATCAGCAAAATGCCGAACGGGTAATGCCGTTTTTCGGTCAGGACAGGATGGAGAGTGCCATACCAAAAGGTGATCTGATCGATCCTGCTTATTTGACGGCGCTCGCAGACAGCAAACGAATATCTCAAAACGCGATTAACACGGCCATCGACGCCCACGATTTGGATGCAATGCTTGCCCCAACGAATGGCCCCGCCTGGTTGACTGACCATATCAACGGCGATTCATTCGGTCTTAGCAGTTCGTCGTTCGCGGCGGTATCCGGTTATGCCAGCATCACGGTACCTGCGGGCTTCGTTCAAGGATTGCCGGTCGGCGTGTCATTTTTTGCCGGCAATTTTAGCGAAAAACAGCTTATCGAAATGGCGTATGCGTTCGAGCAGGCAAGCAAGATACGGCGAGCGCCCAACTACGATTCGTTACAATAGAAGGCGTCCGAACGAGCAATTTGGGACCTAGTCACTGGCGAAGCCGGACTGATCGGCGATAAATTGCCCGATTGTTGATTAATTCGTCGGCTCGGCCCTATGTTCAAGAAAATTCGCATCGCGATTTTATTGCTGGTCCTGGTTATTGTTTCGCTGAATACGTGGCTAACCCAGTCGCGCAGCACTGACTGGAACGACAGCGTCTACGTAAAGATCTACCCGATCAACGCAGATAGCAGCACGACGTCCAGCAACTATATCCAATCTCTAGAGCTGCGACATTTTCACGGGATTGAGGATTTCTTGGAGCGCGAAGCCAGCCGTTATGGTCACGGGCTGGCGAAACCCGTTCGCATGGAGTTGGGAACGGAAATCGACGAACAACCACCAACGCTGGGAAGTTCGCCCTCGGTATTCAAAGTCATGTGGTGGAGCATGCAAATGCGTTGGTGGGCCAGCGACGTCGCAAGTAGCCAGGACCATCCGGCACCTGACGTCCGAATTTTTGTGCGGTACCACACGCCAAGCAACGAAATAACGCTAGAAAATTCCGTCGGCTTACAAAAAGGCATGGTGGGAGTCGTCAATGCATTTGCGAGTCGTCAACTCGCGGGCATCAACAATGTTGTGATCGCTCACGAATTTTTGCACACGTTAGGGGCCAGCGATAAGTACCATCCAGCGGACGGGTTTCCTGAATTTCCGCTGGGCTACGCCGAGCCAGATCGTTCGCCGCTATATCCGCAAAAGTATGCTGAGATAATGGGCGGTAGAATTCCCGAGAGTGAAAAACAAGCGCACATCCCAAAGAACCTCAAGTATGTGATTATCGGCGACACCACAGCACAAGAAATCAACTTGCGTTAACTCCCGCCCAGGCACGAAGTACGACACCATACGTCGACATATCAGTCAGCATAAAGCGCATTGACGAATGGAACCAAAGCGATAACCAACGTCTGGTTGTAGACGCTTTCACGCGTGTACATTCCATCCGTTAGCAAACCATATGCACCGCCTTTTTGTTTGCTGTTCTCGGTAGAAAAAACTCGGTCGTTTGCGTCGCCCAATTCCAGGCCCTGATCGACCAACACCTTAACGGCAGGTGGCAGCGGCAACGTCACGCTCCGCGCATCACTACTCCTGCCGTCGGCACATTTGATTGACATCCATGCATAAGCCATCAGCTGATCATCGAAGACATCAAGCCCGCCTTCCAGGCCCACCCAGTAATCCGCGTCTGGGTGATTGTTGCAAGCTTGCTGTGCGCGATTTCGCGCGCCTTGGCGAGTCTCCTTATCAGACATCGGCTGATCACTGACGCCGGAGGCTACGTCACAGCCAACAGTCTGCAGACGGTCGTTAGGAAACTGGATGGAGAACGCCTCTTCCACCGCGCGAATTTTCACCGGATTTCGCGATGCGATGACGACTTTCATCGTTTACTTATCGCCTGCTCGCGCGATAGCTTCCTGAATCAACCGCGCTGCCTCAGCGGTATCTCGCCAATCACCAATCTTCACCCATTTTCCAGGTTCGAGATCTTTGTAATGTTCAAAAAAGTGTTCAATCTGCTGCAGCGTAATTTCCGGCATATCAGCATAGTTATGAATGTCGTCATATCGACGAGTAAGCTTGTGCGATGGAACGGCAATGATTTTTTCGTCCTGACCAGCATTGTCCTCCATCACCAATACGCCGATCGGTCGCACATTTATGACGCAGCCAGGCACCAATTGGCGTGTATTGCATACAAGTACGTCGATCGGGTCGCCGTCCTCCGAAAGCGTATGCGGCACAAATCCATAGTTACCGGGATAGGACATTGGTGTGTACAGGAAACGATCGACGACCAGCGTTCCAGATTCCTTATCTAACTCATATTTGATCGGCTGGCCACCGAGCGGCACCTCAATGATGACGTTGACGTCATCGGGTGGATTGTAGCCAATTTGTATCGCATCAATACGCATCTTGATTCCCGTCTTTCGAATGTTCGCTAGATTTCAATCGTGCCACTACTAAAAGCAACAGCGGTGCCCTTTAGTAGCACACGGTCGTCAACCAGCTCACAGTGTAGATCGCCACCACGTTGAGACAGCTGACGTGCGGACAACGCCAATCGTCCAATACGCTTTGACCAATACGTCATCAATAGGCAGTGTGCCGAACCGGTCACCGGATCTTCATCCAAACCTAACGCAGGTGCAAAAAATCGCGAAACGAAATCCACGTCGCGACCGGGCGCCGTCACGATAACGCCGTAAGGAATTGCTCGCTGCATCTTGCTAAAATCTGGCTTTAGATTCGCGAGAGTTTCTTCGCTATCGATGACTGCAAGACAAAAATCATTGCCGTGCAGGCATTCGGCAATCTCACAACCCAGAATATCGGGCAGACCATCGGGAGTTTCTGAAGTCTCAGAAAAAATCGCGGGAAAGTCGAGCACGTAGCTATCGGCGTGATGGTCAACTTTCAGCGCGCCGCTTGCGGATTCGAACGTGATTGGCCAGTTACGCTGCTCTGCCATATCGTCAATTACGAATGCCGCCGCCAACGTTGCGTGACCGCAAAGCGGCACCTCAATTTTCGGCGTAAACCATCGAATCGAAAATCTCCTTGAGTCATTTTGATCGCGCACCACAAATGTTGTCTCAGACAAATTGATCTCGGCGGCGATAGACTGCATTAGCGATTCGTCTAGCCAGCCATCGAGCAAAATTACCGCTGCCGGATTGCCGGCAAACCGGCGATCAGTAAAAGCGTCAATATGAAAAACTTGTAGCCGCATCAGACTACGTAGCCGCGCAATCGCGTCAATAAATCGTCATGAAGCGCTGCATTCGTCGCCAGCACTGAGCGTGTATCGATGCCCGGTTTCTCCCCATTCAGATCGGTAAATATTCCACCGGCCTCAGTCACGATGATGGACAGCGCGGCAATGTCGAGAATATTCACGTCCGATTCAACGACAGCGTCTACCTTTCCAGCCGCGAGCAAGTGGTAGTGATAAAAGTCACCGTAGCCACGAATCCTGTCAACCTCGGCAACGCATTCGCCGAGCTTCGCCCAGCCATCGCCTGCGGCCAAAGATTTTAGATTACCGGTGGAGAGCGCGGCGTCGCCAAGATCTTCGGTCTTACTGACGCTCAGCCTTTCATCGTTGAGCCACGCGCCCTTGCCGCGCTCCGCCCAGGCGATTTCATCAAACATCGTGCCACTCGATACGCCGAGAATGATGTCGCCTCGAGACATCAACGCTATCTGGGTTGAAAAAAAGGGATATTGACGAACGAAGCCTTTGGTACCGTCGATGGGATCAACCAACCAAAGATATTCTGCGTCCGAGCGTGTTTTGCCGGTCTCTTCGCCGAAAAAGCCGTGATCAGGAAATGCCCTGAGTATGGTTTCGCGAATCGCATGCTCACATTCGACGTCAGCTTGCGTCACCGGCGTTCTGTCCGCTTTCGTGGTTACAGTGAAATTCCCGCGGTAAAACCGGCGACTGATCTCAGCCGCCCTGTGTGCTGCCTCTAGAGCGATTTCCAATTCTGGTGACATGGATCGACTTCAGTCCCGATACTGAGATACTAAGATTCCAATTATGGACGAGACTATGGCTGCAGGTGGCAAAATAAACAAGATGGTCTGCATATCAAAAAAATACATATGCCTTGGCAGATATTTGCGAGGGCGCTCAGTTCGCCCGACGAAACGAGCTTCGGCGAGAATAAAGCACCAAGTATTTGTTACTATTAGTGAATTCCGGTTGGGGCCGGAACACGCATGAATAATAATCGACGGATAAGCGCGTGGCAGATGTAACTGAGTTATTGCTCCAGTGGAATTCTGGAGATGAAATCGCACGCGCGGAGCTGATGCAGGAAATCTATTCTGAGCTGCGCGGCATTGCCGCGCGACATTTGGCTGGCGAACGAAATCAAGGGGAATTACAACCCAGCGCGCTCGTTAACGAGGCTTATTTGCGCCTGATCGACATGAATCGTATCGAGTGGCAAAGCCGCGCGCACTTCATGGCGATGGCTGCGCGAATTATGCGTGAAATACTCATCGATGAGTCGCGCAAACGAAATGCCGCTAAACGAGATGGCGGCATTCAAGTCACGTTAAGCGGAATATTCGCCGCAGTCGATAGCCCGACGACCAATGCGCTGATGATTCACGAGGCGTTGGAACGGCTGGCCGAGGCAGACCCGGACAGAGCTTGGCTGGTTGAGCTGAGATTTTTTGGCGGCCTCACGATTGATGAGTGCGCAGAAATCCTGGAGGTCTCGCCGGCAACCGTCAAACGAAGCTGGGAAGTTGCTCGCGGTTGGCTATATCGCGCGATCAATAAGCCAACGTCAAAATAGGGTGTAATTTTGAGTGACACACCGATAACGAAGAACATACTCAGCATTTGCGACGAAGCGATGGCACGAACCAGCGGGGAACGTGAAGCGTTTATTTCACGCGCCTGCGGCGATAACACGCAACTTCGTGATTCGGTCGAATCTGTCCTTCGCGCGATAACTGCGGCGGGACATTTCCTAACGCCGGACGACGATCTTGTGCTCCCCGAGCAGGACATCGTCGGTTCCGTAATTGGCAGTTATCGCATTGTCGACAAGCTGGGCGAAGGCGGTATGGGCGCGGTGTTTCTCGCCGAACGCGAACAAGAGGACTATACGCAACGTGTGGCGCTGAAAATGATTCGTGGCCGTTTTCTGGCGAACGAATTGGTCGAACGTTTCAATGCGGAACGAAAAATACTCGCTGGGTTGAACCATCCATATATTGCGGCGTTGATTGACGGTGGCACGACGCCCGACGGCATGCCCTACCTGGTCATGGAATACATCGAAGGCCTGCCACTTGACGCTTACTGCGACAAGCACTCGCTAGGCGTAAAGGAGCGCGTTAAGCTAATCCAGAAAATCGCCATGGCTGCGCAATCCGCGCATCAGAACCTTGTCGTGCATCGCGACCTAAAACCGTCCAATGTTCTCATCACTGCGGATGGAATTCCGAAGCTACTCGACTTTGGAATTGCCAAGCTAATCCAGGCAGACCCTGACGAAGAAGGCGACGACAGTGGTAGCACCGCGATGTACGGCCGGCAGGCCATGACACCGGACTTCGCGAGTCCTGAGCAGATACTCGAGAATAAGGTGACTACCGCGAGCGACGTCTACTCGCTAGGCATACTCACCTATTCGCTGCTTGCCGGTGAACGGCCTTATCGACTCTCGTCAACCTCTCGGCGCGACATGATTCGATCAGTCGAGGAACTGACAGTCCCACGAGCAAGCACACGTCTCGAAGCAGTTAAATCAGCCCCCGAAGTGGCGAAGATCGCGGCGAGTCGTGGCACCACGCCGCAACGCCTAAAGAAATTGTTGGCAGGCGATATCGACAACATTTTGCTAAAGGCTTTGCACAAAGATGCGGAACGCCGCTATGTTTCCGTTGCCGCATTCAGCGCCGATCTTGACCGCTATCTGAAGGGATTGCCGGTGGAGGCACGCCCGGATTCAATCGGATATCGCACGCATCGTTTCATCTCCCGCAACAAGGTGGCGGTTTCGGCATCTGTCGCGCTGGCATTCACAGTGGTTGCTGCACTTGCGATTTCCTCGTGGGCGTATTTCCGTGCCGAGACGGCAAGAGCGGAAGCAACTCAGCGCTTCGATCAGGTGCGATCTATCGCTAACGTTATGATGTTTGACGTCTTCGACGAAGTCACGAAGCTCGATGGTGCAACCAAAGCGCGAGAATTACTTGCTGAGAGCGCGCAGTCATACTTAAATTCCCTCGCCACTTCCACGCAGGTCACTCAGGATATTCGTTTTGATGCGGGGAAGGGCTACATACGTCTTGCACGTGCGCAGGGCGGTATTGATCATCTGTCGCTTGGGAATCGAAATACGGCGACGCAAAATTATCAACGCGCCAGAGATATGCTGACGGCATTGCACGAGGAGTACCCAGAGAATTTCGACTATGCGATGGCACTAGCCGAGTTGCAGCAGGATCTTGCAGCGCATGCGTTGTATAGCGACAACGATATTCCGCAGGCGCGCGAGCTTGCTGAATTGAGCATTCGTACCTATTCGGCAACACAACCGAGGACAGATGCGGTGATCATCGGTCATGTCAGCGCAATGACCGAGTTGGCCGATACCTACGACTGGGAGGGTGATCCTGCCGCATCCGCAGAAGTATTGCGAGCGGCAATAGATCTCATTGCACAGATCGACACGAATCCGGCAATCAACGCACGTGCGGCCTCGACGAAGGCAAAAGTGCTACGGGATCTCGGCAGTGTCGAATACTACCTGGACGATTTCGAGTCCTCGCTCGCCCACCTACAGGATTCTCGCGATCTCATTCGCGAGATATTGCGACATACGGACAATCGACCCGTCATCGAGCGTGGCCTCGCAATTACGTTATTCGAACTCTCCGGCACCCAAGTTGATGGTGGCTGGAAAGAAGAATCGCTGGTCTCAATTGACGAGGCGGTCGCCATCGCCAATTCCTTGTTCACCGCAAATCCAAACGATACAGGTGCGTTGCAGCTGATATCCGCAGTCGTCGAACAACGGGCGACGATTCTCTCGGAACTTGGCAGGTTCGATGAAGCAATCACTCAGGCCAAAGAATCTTATAACTTCTCGGTAATGATGAGCGAAAGATCCTCGGACGATGCCATGTCCAACCGGGGCATTATGATCGATACATGGAATGTAGGCCGGGTCTATTTTACGGCAGGAAGAAACGGAGAAGCTTGCGAATGGCTAACGCGGGCAGTCGATCTGCTACATGCTTCGCAGAAAAACGAAACGATTACTGGATTTGACGAGAACACGCTGCTGCCGGAGGTCAAGGAGAAACACAAACAGGCGTGCAAATGACGTCAGTCGCCTAGCTACTTTCCGGATCCGGAACCTCATCGATCTGCATGAAACTTCCAGAGTCCTCGATGGCTTGCAGCAGGTTATCAACCTGCTTGCGCACCTCGCGGTCACCTTCACAGGCCTTGATCAGATAATGCTCGCGCGCATCGCCCGATAGCAATACCGCACCATCGCAAATGTCCAGCACGCGCTTGGATGAGCTTGGATCCGTCATACGTCCTCCACGACTGACCTAAAGTCAAACAAATCCGATCGATATTGTACAGTGCCTCCGTCACACGTAAATGAGAAGCAGGCGCCACGCAGCGCAATCTGGCGCGGAGCGCTAATGCATCGATGCGGCGTCGTTCATTACAAGGCTTTGCGACCTGCTACGTCGGCGCATCCCAATAAGAAGCAACAACCCACCGCCGAATAACGCGAAGCTTCCCGGCTCCGGCACTGATTCCGTTGGCCGCAGTTGTGTGAACAGAGTTGGATTAGCCGGCAAATCGTCGCCGAACAAAGTAAAAGGTTGCGCTCCCGGTGTGGTACCCGGTCCACCTAGCCAATCGAATATTATTGTAAATCCACCGATCAATTCGCCTGTGTCAACAAACGCGTCGCCGAAACACGGTAAGAAATCATCCATGAAACCACATGCATCGAAAAAACCTTCCGAATTGTCGGCGGAGCCCGGGAAGAAAAAATCGGGTGGGGCGACAAATACGTCCCAGCCATCAGGACTCGCAGATATATCGGGATCTACTTCCTCAAACCCGTCCGGATCGGTTATCAAATCGAACACGTATAGTGCAGGATCGAAGAAGATCGTAAACCAGTCAATGATGTCGCCAGTATCGTTACCGACCGTGTAAGTGTATTGCCAGGTGTCGCCATCGATATTTTCGACCTCGTAAAAAATCGGATCGGCTAATGCAGCGTGACTTCCCCACAACAGGGAAATTATGGCAGTGAATTTGATTAAACGCATTGGTTGCCCCTTTTGGAACATTATTATTCTCATTGCGACTCAAAAAAAAGCCGCATATCTTATAGGCGAAAACAAGACTAACTTCGGATCAAATTGGATAATTCTTTTGCGGCTTATGTAAAGTTCCGACGGCTCAATCAATTGCCAACGATAACACCCAATTCGAGCGCTAAATCCACGTCCGCAGCCGGCTATGTGACCGTCATACATATTAACTCGGTCCGTGCCAAGCCGATAATTTTTGCTGCAAGATCGTGGCAAGCCATGCGTCTAATACCTACCTCGGAAAAATGCCGAAACCGGCAATCTCGAATTTCAACCCCTTGTTAGTGCTCAGACTCGCGCGCGCAAGAAAGAATTTTCGCTCATAGCCCACTCTCGCGGACTTGACCGAGGCAAAAGCATCAGCTTTGAACCCAAACTGAAGTCCGATCGGCGCAGTTTTATCGAAAAATCCTGTTGTCCCTCGAGTTGTTCCAGTTTCGACCTTCGCAGACAGCGTTGCGACAGTCACACCGCAAGCGCGAAAATCGATAAGTGGAATGCCCTTATTGTCTTCACCTTTGTTCTGGAACACGGTTGACTTTCTACCGAATGACAATCCTTCTTTGTTTATTGTAATACTGCGTGTCACACCCTTTATGGACGCGGCGAAGCCCAATTCATTCTGTATTGGCGTATACGATATTCCGACATTGTCATCGCCAATCTTTCTCTTTATTTTTCTTTCCAACGCATTCCTCGTCGGATCGGTAGACAGAATGGGAATCGACACGCTTGTAGTCGAAGCGTCGCTGGGCACAAGAAGGCCAGCCCCCAATTGGCCCGCGATAATCAGCAATTCGACACCATCCGCAACTCCTTTAGCTGAACAGACCGTTCTACCAAAGGATACTGCGTTGCGAATACCAAGTACGACGCCTTGAATCGCGTTGGTGACACTGAATTCAGCAACAGTGGTCAGACCCGTAGGGTCAGAAAATGAATTCGGATTGTTAAACGAAAATTGATACGGATGATAAGTCTGCGGTTTTCCCGGGTTACCAGGAAATGGATCTCGCGAAATAAATCTAGCTGTCTCCGGATCATAGTATCGGGCGCGGACGAAATATAAACCCGTGGACGGATCCAATTGTTCGCTCTTGAATTTGTAAGGCCCACTATCCCCGGTGGACGATAAATCTTCACCGAACACGCTGCGGCGATCTGTGCCAATCACTTCTGCTGCGCCGTTCGAGCGTAACCGTACGGACGAGCTTAAATCGTTGTGATAGTAGCTTGTACCTTCTGTGTTCGTTGTCGCTAGCGGCCCGAATGCAAATGTATTTCCGGCGCTGCGGGTCCCCGCATCTGAATCAATTACATCTAGAACTTGCTGTAGACCGGTCGGATTTCCTTCATCTACCAGATAGAGTTCTTCACCAGATGCATTGCTCCTGCGAATTCGACGCCCGAGGGCATCGTAAGAATACTCTGTTAGCCCAGCGGGCCCCGTTGCGCTCAACAATCGATTTTCGGAGCTCCATCCGAAGGTCGTATTACCTGAAGGATTACTTTTTGTCAGCAAATTTCCGCTTTCGTCATACGTATAGGCCACGCCCTGCGAAGCCAATAGTCGATTGGCGACATCGTAGGTCGCAATGTCAGTCAATCCGCTTACCAGATCCTGGGTGAGCGTGCGATTACCAACAGCGTCGTAACCGTATCTGCGATCCAATAGCGTTGAATTTCCTGCTCCTAGTTGAGTCTCGGCAATTAGTCGCCGGTTTTCGTCGTAGCCGAATTGAGAAACAGCGCCGCCGGTTTCCGAAATTTCGAGAATGTCGCCAACTGCGTCTCTTGTCGCGGTATACGCGGCAATAACACCTGCAGAGTTTCTATGCGTGATGCTAATTGGGCGATTCCTCGCGTCGTAGGTCCCTTCTGTAACCATTCCGTTGGGATACTCTGCGAGCGTCAAACCGCCATTGGCGTCATAGGTAAACTGCGTAAGGCCAACTCCTGGCTCACTTACACTTGCTAGTCGATTGAGCGTATCCCAGCTATACGTAATTTCTCGGACGTCACCGTCAACTGTCGATCTAATGAGTTCGATATTTCCAGCTAAGTCATACGCATATTCGATCTGGCCACCGGATGGCTGTGTTGACCGAATCAGACGATCGAGGTCGTCGTATGCATGGGTAATTGTACCTTCATCGTTTGATGTGCTGAGCAGTCGATCTGCAGCATCGTACTCGAACGTAACACGTTCACCGTCCGGTAATATTTTCGCGGTACGGCGACCTAGGGCATCTAACTCGAACCCGATCTGTTCCGATCTCCCATTCGTAATGCCGATTGTTCGGCCCGCAGCATCCCACGTCTGCCGCTGAATTATGCCACCTGGATGTACGACGCCAGCAGGACGGCCTGCGAGGTCGTATTCCATTCGTGTTGTTCGGCCGTTTGCGTCGGTCCTTGACATTATGCGACCGGCACTATCGTACGAAAACGTTGAAACTCCGGACATCGGGTCCGTTACTTGAGTTGGTCGACCGGCGCCGTCATAGTCAATCGTCGTCAGTCTTCCCAATTCATCAACAGACGAAGTTGGCCGACCAAATACGTCGTATTCGAACGAAGCGGTAGTACCGTCCGGATGGGTGATTCCTACGAGATGTCCGACGTCATTAAGATCTAGTTCAGTTCGACGGCCGAGCGCGTCGATGGTGGCTTCAAGCCTGCCGGAAGTCCCGTATTCGAATGATCTGGTTGCTCCCTGCGCGTCAATTGTACGAGTCCTCCGTCCCAATGAGTCGAATTCGTAGTCCGTTCTGTTGCCGCGTGCGTCTACCGTCGCGACCAACTCGCCGGTTACGGAGAAAATCTGCCGCATTGACGAACCATCAGGAAATTCAGTCTCAACCAGCCGGCCAATTTCGTCGTATCTGAATCGAGTTGTTCTACCTAGTGGATCAGTTTCGCTAGTCCGACGTCCTACGACATCGTACTCCGCAGTTAGAACAGAGCCATCCGCCCGCCGAACTTCGGTCTGATTTCCTACTTCGTCGTAGGTAAATTCAGTTCTGTTGCCCAATGCGTCGATTGCTACGGTAAGTTGACCTACGACGTTGTACTCGAACTGAGTCTCATTTCCAGTAGCATCAATTTCACGAATCACGTTTCCTGCAGCATCGTATACAGATTGTTCTGTTGCAGACTCGCTTACGCCATCGATGACGACTAAAGTTGTTCGGCTGGTTTGCCGCCCCAGCGCATCGTAGGTTGAAAGCGCTTCCTCAACTATCGTGCCGGCGCTGTCCATAGTTCGAATAGCGATTACGTTTCCGTCGGCATCGTGCTGATATTGTACGTTCGTGCCCGTCGCCTCAATAAAGTTTGTAACCAGCCCGCGGGAGTTGCGAACTACTTCTGTTTGATCACCAGATGGATTAGTAATGGAATTGAAGTTTCCAGCAGCATCGTAGCCAACGGTCGTAGTAGTGCCCCCAGGTCCAATAACCGAAGTCAAGGTAGAGTTTCGTCCGTAGGTGAACCTGCTTAGCTGATTCAGACCGCCGGCGTCAATTACAACATCTGTCTCGTTCCCGCTCTCGTCGTAGGTAAATTCTGACCGAACTCCCGCAGCGTCAATCGTTACGACTTCGTTATCGTTTTCGTCATATTCAAATTGCTCAACAATGGGAGTTAGAACGCCTTCGATGGTCGCGGATCTCTGTCTGGTGAGGACATTGCCACGGTCATCGAAAACCATCGTTTGACTCTCGCCAAGCGCATCCGTTTCCGTAGTACGCATTGCCGCCAAGTCGTGATCAAATTCGGTACGATTACCCGCAGCGTCGGTAATCGCTCTCAATCGACCATCCGCATCGTATTCGTTACGAACTACGGAGCGACCAAGGGGATCTTCAATTCTCAACAGCCCGTGACTTCGATCGTAGAAATATCTCGTTTCGTTTCCAAGTTGATCAACGTGAGCAGTCAAATCACCAGCCGCTGAATACCGATAAGTTTGCACGACGCCCTCAGGGTCCGTTAGCGACGATATCCTGCCCGCAGCGTCGCGAAGAGTCGCTATGCTTTTGCCAGACGAATGTGAAATCCCATCTGGGCTAAAGGTCAAACGATTACCGTTTTTGTCCTCAATGCTCTGCAAACCGTTAGCGTTGAATGTCAGGCGCGCACCGTCTTCGCTTGTATAGACGAAATCGCTGGGTGCAAACGTCAGAAAGTCAGAATCGTTGACCAGGTTCACTGCACCTGGCTGCGGGTCGGCAATTGCGAGGAATATCGGCAACGCCGTTTCCAAGGTTCCAAGAGTTCCTGGTTGCGCTTGAAAGCTACCGCGCAAGAAGAAGAAGGGCACAATCGGCGATATCGTAGTACTGGGCACAAACTCGAATACTTCAGATCGTCTGCCGGGAATATTTACGGCGCAACGATGTGATCGCGTTGGGAACAACCCGAATGAAAATCCTGCTTTCGCAACGAACCAGCCCTCACCAAGTGGATCGGTACAATTTACAGAGATACTGCTGATACCAATCCGCCATCCCACACCGAAATCACCCGACCGCTTATCTCGACTGTCGTACGTTCTTGTCACCGTAATCGGAATACCAGACACCGGAACTTGAAGGTCATTGAAACCCAGCGAAAAATTGCCGACTTTCAGATTGCCATTCACTTGAACCGTAATCACCGAAACCAGCGCATTGCCACCAGTATCGAAAACTGTCAAGCGAAGCGTGTAAAGGTCGTTCATTAACATTGAAGGATCAAAACGCCCCAGCACGCCGTCAACGACGGGAGCAGCTCCGGTCGCCAACACTGTGGATTCGTTTTCACCGACTACCGCATAAGCAAGTTCGTATCGTAGGAAATTCTCGTCGCTAGCGGTGCCGATGATATTGACTGGCTCTGTGACTTCCGCATCGTCCGAAGGCGACGTGATCTCCGCCGCCGGTGCTGTTACATCGTCACTCACGCTTGCAACCACATCGACCGTTGCCGATCCGCTCACGCCAGCAAACGACGCGCCAACAGAAAACGATCCAGCAGTTGGCGAACTGAACAACGGGCCGTTTGTCCAGGTAACGATGCCGGATAAATTCTGACTGGTTCCGTCGTCGTAAATACCGAGCGCATTTAGGGCGACTGTCTGGCCGGTCAGTACCGTCGAGATTGCCGGCGTTACCAATATTTCTGCCGGCGGTATTGCGGCGTCATTGCCGTCGCAATCCTGATCTATGCCATCGCCCGCAATGTCGGTGGCGCCAGGGAAAATAGAGGGATCTGTATCGCTGCAATCGCCGAGGTTTTCTGTGAAGCCGTCGCCATCGTCGTCAATGTCAGCCGGGCCTGCACCCGTGGACACCAACAGATCGACACTGCCCTGAAAACGTGCAATCGATCCTGACGGTGGCGTCTGCGACGCAACGGAGCCGGCCGGGATGCTCGGGTGATCTGAGAAACGTACGTTACCAACACGTAAATTCGCTGCCACGATCTCACTTTCTGCAGATGTTCGAGTTTGTCCCACGACATCGGGCACGATCACACCACCGCTCGCCGAAAGACTAAAGCGCTGCGACGTAAACTGACCACCTGGATCGGTAACACTCACCGTAACGAAACGATCGCCCGCATCCGAGTCAGCTGGTGTCCAGCGTATCAATCCTGTTGGCGGATCGATTGACATTCCGCCTGGACCTTCCGGCAATGAGAACGTCAGTGGATCGAAATCCGTATCGGATGCGCTAACGGCGTAAAGATATTCGAAACCAATTGTCGCTGCGGTATTAGGCGTTGAGGTGATTTCCGGTGGCGCATTCGGCGCCTGCGAATCGATCATCACGGCGGCGGTATTGGATTCCTGCCCTGCCGCCACGGCTCTGTAAGTAAACGATTCCAGCCGGTCCAGATCGTCCGGCGAATAGCCCTGCTGACGAAAGTTATTAAGGCCGGGCGTTAACCAATTGTTGCGCTCAACTACCGGTATCGTTAGATCGGTGTTGACGTTGGTTACATGGTAAGTATGTTGATTCCAAATCTCCCGCGTACGAACCCAATCGCCGTCAAAACCGCCGAATACAAATAGTCCTTTGGTCCGTCCCAGGAACCGAGACGATTCGGTTGAGCCAACGACGATCTCTGCCTGTCCGTCTGAATCAATGTCGGCAACCATCGGCCCTTCGCCTCCTGTCGAGGAGGAAATTTGCATTTGGAATAACAATTCACCATCTGTACCCCGATAAATTCTAAAGAAGTCTTCGTCGCGCATGATGACTTCCGCACTGCCGTTGCCATCTAAGTCAAACACCGTCGACGTTGTTGACGCAGACCCGTCCAACACCGGCATTTGCCACATAATCCGACCGTCTGTGTCATAAACTGTGTAGGTTCGGAACGCTATCTGGCCAATTTCGGGCTTACCATCGCCATCGTAGTCCGCAATCGATGGCGGTCCGCCGCCGGTGTCGCCACTTAACTTCGACCATTTCATGGTTCCGTCGTGCTCGAATACCTGCACGGTGTTGCGGCCAGTCACAACGACTTCGGCGAACGGATCGTCGTCGAAATTGCCGACCCCGACACCCGGACTGCTCAGCAGGTTTCGCCAAAGGAAAGTGCCATCCGAGCTATAAACCCCGGCACCGGCCAGGACTTCCATCTGGCCGTCCAAGTCCAAATCCGCTGCGATGCTATGCGAACCCGGGGCCTGATTCCCCGACCACAACACCTGTCCGTCTGCGTTGAGGACCTGGCGACCTGCAATTATTTCCGGCAAACCCTCGCCGTCAATATTGGCAATTGCTATCGAACCCCAGATCGTTCCCGTTATCGCCTCGCTACGCCATTTCACCGACAGATCGTGCTCGAAGGCAATCAATTCCCGGATGGATACGCCCGTAGCAATGATTTCCGGTAGACCGTCATCGTCGATGTCACCGACCGCCAATGAAGAGGGTCCGTCCAGCTGCAACGCCGGGTCATCAATGATCGCCACTTCATCGCCGGTTCGCCCATCGAGCACAACCAAATAGCCCGGCCAGCAGCAACCACCGTCAGGGCTCGCTGAAGCGACAAAAATAATTTCCATGAAACCATCGCCATCCAGATCGGCTGATGTCGGCGTTACCGAAACCTGGCCGAAATTGGCGCCACCAGGAGCCGTTGCAGATTCTGACCCGTCCCACGACCATTCAAGCTGCGGTCGTATCGGCCAAACAAAGCCATCGCCGATGATTCTGAATTCGCCGACGATGACACCAAAATCGCCTCCTACGAAGTCGAAACGGACGGTTCTGACATTTTCAACGTCGGGAACCGCAAGAATTACATCTTCGCCCTCAACCAGTCCTTCCATCAGGCCACTATCGAAGACGGTCGCGCCGGCGCTGTCGAGCATCGAGATTCTTGCCGACGTCGGTGCCGCAAAAGTAATTGGGAGTCCATTTGCTCGATTACGCCGCACGATCACCTGTACTTCACTTACTGTCGCTTCTGCAGCGGGAAGGGTGATTTCATAGAAGGGGTCTACGTCATCGGCGAATTCGTCCCACCAAAATGATATCTCTGATTGATCGACGGCAAATTCTGTGCCGCCTAACAGGCTCGTTGCTCTTGGCGGGCTCGAACGAAAATCGATCGGCCCGAATTTCGTCAACTCAATACCCTCTACAAATTTATATGCCTCCACCACGGCCGAACCAAGGACTCTTAGTTCAGAAAACCCGGACGACAAAGATTCGTCTTGCGTGCCCGTGAATCTGACGCGCTTTACGCCATCCACAGAACCAACCGAGAACGAAATATCCCTATCCGGTGCAGCGAGAGCCACGTTACCGCTGGAAAATAGTTCGTTACCATTGCTGTCGAATAATTGGAATACACCCTCGAGGAAATCGAAGCCATCGGCGGGATCGCGATTACCGTCCATTTCCAGATCGGTAACCGTCACATCGCTAGGAAATACCAGTTCATAAAACGGCGCACTACCCAAATTCGCGGCATCGCCATCTTCGCTAAACCAGGACGTCAGTGGGTCGCCGTCGATTGCCAAACCCGGTGAATCGTCATTTCGATAACTGCTAGTTTCGAATCGCACCGGCTCCACAAGTTGTGCCAGGTTGCCGCTAACCGGAGTCGGCACTATCAAATTAATAGGCGTAGGCGGTCGGTAGCTAAATGATCCGTCGACGTTCACGTTTAGCTCACCTTCGGTGGAATTACTAAGCAACGTTGCTATCAATGGGTCACCGTTGGGGTCGTTGTCGTTCGCCAAAATACCTGGCGCGGCAACATTGAGCGTGTCGCCAATTCGAGCTGTATAGATGTCGTCGAATGCTACGGGCGGGCTGTCTACGTCGTTGACCGTAACGACAAAGCGCTGGAATACGGAGGCGCCAACATCGTCGCTCACCTGCACTGTTACGTCGTGCAATCCAACCTGATCCGCCGTGGGAGTAAATTCAATGAGGCCGGATGCGCTGATCGTCATGCCAGCCGGTGAAAGTGGTAACAAGAACTGCGCTGTCCCATCGGTATCCGTACCGACAGCTTGCACAGACAGAGTTTCGCCGACAATAACGGTTTGGTTACCGAATGAATCTAGCGATGGCGGATCGTTCTGTGGGACAACAGTTATCGCATCCCTGACCTCAATCGAAAAGGCCAGCATATCGAACAAACCCGCGCTGTCTTCTACTCGTGCAGTTACGTCATTCGTACCAAGTTGCGCTGCAGTCGGCGTAAATGCTACGTCACCGGTTGCGCCGTTGATGCTGATACCGTCAATCGGCGACGGAAGTGAAAAGGTGAGCGTGTCACCAACGTCAGGATCGATTGCGAATAGACGAAACTCCAAAGTCGCGCCAAGATTCATTACGCGATTGCCAATCGGCACAAGTTGTGGCGCGGTGTTACTTTGAGAGCCCGCGCTGACGACGACAGCTGCAACTTCGCTATCAAGTTCGCCATCGTTGACGACCAATGTGGCGACGTAAGTACCGGCAACATCGGTCGTAAAATTGGGAGATATGTCGGTCAGCGAACTTAGTGCCGCGGAACTGCCATTCGGTATCGCTAGTGACCACAAATAGGTAAGTGGATTGTCTTCCGGGTCGTTGGATGCACTGCCATCTAACTGTACGATCGCACCAGGAGATACGCTGGTGTTGTCGGCGGCAGCGACTGCAGTCGGCGCCTGGTTGCCGACCGTCGCGGTAACGACGCCAGTATCAGGATCGCTGTCAACCATGCCGTCGTTAACGATGAGTTGCGCGATGTACATTCCTTCGAGGTCGGCAACAAAATCGGCCGTCGCTGCCATCGCATCGGCGATAAACGCCTGACTACCTTCAGGAATTGATATAAGCGACCAAAGGTAGGTGAGTGGATCGTCGTCAATATCAAACGAAAATGTGCCGTCCAGTGCCACGGGGTCACCTACTTCAACAGCCTGATCGAGACCCGCGTCGGCTACAGGCGGCGTGTTTTCGGTAGTTACGATTGCGGTGTCTGGTGCACTATTGTCAAATCCGTCGTTTACAACGAGTTCAACGACATACTCACCAGCAACATCAACGACGAAACTCGTCTGAACATCGGCAAGCGAGCTCAAGGCTGCCGCGCTACCCGTCGGAGCGCTGGCCAGCGACCATGAGAAAGTTAACGGGTCACCATTGGCATCGTTC
Organism: Woeseia sp.; assembly: GCA_021773015.1. Taxonomy (GTDB): domain Bacteria; phylum Pseudomonadota; class Gammaproteobacteria; order Steroidobacterales; family Woeseiaceae; genus OFTM247. Next base: position 3,548,895 of record JAJFKW010000001.1, on the reverse strand, counting down.
GAGGCGCCGCCAAATACGAAAATCGTTGCACCAACAGGTGCCGTTTGATCCAGACCAGCATCCGCCACTGGTGGCGAATTGGACGTCGATATCGTGATGGTATCCGGCGCACTATCCTCTGCACCGTCATTAACCACCAATTGCGCTACGTAATCGCCTGGCAAATCGGCGGTGAATTGCGGCATCGCCGAGAACGGGCCGGACAGTGAGGCGCTGCTGCCGCTGGGAGCAGCCGTCAAAATCCAAGCATAGGTGATCGCATCTCCATCGCCATCGGTGGACGCTGTCCCGTCAAGTTGCACCAGGGCACCGGATACGACGCTTTGATCAGCTCCTGCGTTAGCGACGGGAGCGGTGTTGGTTGGATCCGCTGGGTCAGCGGTAAATGTCCAGACAATACTGTCCGGGTTGAACAATACACGCCGGTTTTGGCGAAATATTAAGGTCTCCGTGCTTTGTACGGTCGCGCCCGCATTGATGCTTCCTACTGCTACAACCCCTTGAATTATTTGCGTATTCGAAGTGGTACTCGTCGCTGTCGCTACGACGTTCGCGAGCGCTTCTGCCGAGTTGTTCACGCTGATGGTGTATGTGTAATTATAGAAACTTCGGCCAACTCGGGCCCGCGAAACGTAGTGATGATCAACGACCGCAAGATCATCGGCGCTTGCAAGGGAATGTTTATCGACGAATAAAACAGATGAGACAGCAACCCAAAACAGTATTGCGAACTTCGCCCTGATCATGACTTCTCCAAGTGTCGTTGTTCTTTTTATGCGGTCGTTTTATCCGACCATTTAGATAGAAGGCGTAATCTTGGGCAAAATCAGCTCAGTCATATCCCGCAAGCGACGATTCCGCTCGCCAACAACATCGCAGTTATCGTGGCGGCTTGGCGTCGCTCAACGTCGCACCGCTGAATTGCGCGGCACCGCGGTAACGCCAGCTGCTACACTATTTGCAACCAGGTTCGGCGTATTTAGCAGACGGCAGTTTTGAGGAAAGCATATATGGGCAATCGCCTGAGCAAAATCTATACCCGCACGGGCGACGACGGCACCACCGGTCTCGGCGACGGAAGCCGAGTCGATAAAGACAGCCTAAGGGTCGAGGCGTATGGCACCGTCGACGAGGCTAATAGTGCCATCGGCATGATTTTGGCTTGTGAAACAGTGTCCGAGGACATAGGCCAATGTTTGACCGAGATCCAACACGATCTTTTCGAACTCGGTGGCGAACTTTGCATTCCGGGGCATAGCGCAGTTCAAGCGGAATTTATTGACAGACTTGAAAGCTCGTTGGACGGCTTCAATGCGGAATTGCCCGCACTTAAAGATTTCATCTTGCCCGGCGGCGGTCGCGCAACGGCCGCCTGTCACCTTGCGCGAACAATTGTGCGGCGCGCGGAGCGTCGCGTGAATTCGTTGCGCAAAAACGAAACCGTCAGAGAAGAGGTCATTCGATACCTGAATCGCTTATCGGATCTATTATTTGTCATCGCGCGGCAACTTTCGCGCGACGAAAATGGCCGAGAAGTCATTTGGGATCGAAGCCGAATCTAACTAGTTGCTCCTGGAAAAGTCCTAATCCAAAATGCCGGTTTTTCGTCGTGTTTCCCCATTCCGTAAACACGACTAAGGCCCAATTAGTTAGCGCAATTTCTGATATCGAAACAAAGCGACTCGCCGTTCAGTGGAATCTTTCCCGTTTTGTCGAAAATTCCCGATAGACGAATGTTCGCAATATCAACACCCGCATCGTCTACTGTCACCATCGCAATGTGATCGATGGACAACGCTTTGTGCGCAAACTGCACTCCGCCTGTCGTCGCCAGACGGATGTAATCCCGACCATGGCGCTCAATATGCTTGTAAGCGTGTATGTGTCCATGAAATACGGTGTACGGTTGTGTCGCGAGAGCGGCCTCGACTTCAAAAAAAGGATTTTGTTCATTGCGCTCCCATACTGGCTTGTGGACGAACAAGAACGTCCATCGCACATCGCTATTTTCAGCGATAACCTGAGTGAAATACGCGGCTTGATCGGCACTGATCTCTCCGTGTCGTTGTTCCGGCATTTTCGCGTATTCGGTCTTGCCAAATGCGTCCCAACCGTCTGCTTCGGCGATCTTTATCGCTTGCGAACGTGCCTCATAAATAATTTGCAGGCGATCGCTATTGTAGTCCTCCGAGTCCAGCGCCAAAAATAGGACGTCTTTATATCGAAAGTGGTAAAAACGCTTGCCGAATCGTTCTTCCCAGACCTCGCGCATAATGGAATTCGTCAGATCATGATTCCCACCGACGCGAAAAACCGGGGCCAACGATTGATTGGCGCGTTCGCGAAATGACGTCCACTCCGCGATCAAAATCTCGCGATCCGTCGAACCGCCTTCAATTAGATCGCCGACACTCATAACGAATTCGGGACGCAAAAGATTGAGCTGCTCTATTGCAACCCTAAAAACACCATCGCGCTCGCCGCCAGTGAGATCGGAAAAAATGGCGAACGTAAATTTATCAGCACCTTCATCAAATTGCGTGTGCTGCCAGGGTGACGCCGACTCCATATTTGGCGCATGAAATTCTTGCTGCTGATCGCTGGCTTTGTTACACGCGCTGAGTGCGAACACAAACAACAAATAAACGCCCATTCGCAGTGCGGATTCTACATTGCTATGTTGAGTATCCATTGCGCTACATCCAGTCACTGCTCAATAGGTTCCCGTTTTTGTGGCGAGGTGGTCAGTACGCTCGCGCCAGTGCGTAATCTCCTTTCGCAACGCCACAAGATGGTAGCCCGATTTTGGCCTGGCTACGACATCCTCGACGACGCTGCGAACATGCGGAAATTTTTCAATGATGTCGTCGGTATTCTTGAGTCCGTATGTCGCCCACATCGCGATGTGCATATCCAAGACGCTAAATCTATCACCGAGATGATACGGACCATCGTCCGCCAACATCTTATCCATCACCGCCCATCGATCCATTAACATTTCGTACGCCGAATTCATTACCTTTTCGCGCCCTGAAGCACCGTCAGTGGAAAATCTGTGCGGGTAGAACCAACGCTTAAACGACGGTTGAATTTCACTCGTATGAAAAAACAGCCGAGACAAGAACGGCCCTCGATCTGGATCACCAGGCAGCGGAGCCAAATCGGTCATGTCGTGTTTTTCCACGAGATACAGCATAATCGCCGCCGTTTCGAATAGCGCCTGCCCATCTGGGGTCACCAGCGCTGGAATGTAGCCTGCAGGGTTCAATTTGCGAAATTCGACCGTGCGATGCGCGCCGCTAACACCATCGACAAAAATAATGTCGTGCGGCAAACCCGCTTCGTCCAACACCATGCGGACAACAACATCCCTCGCGACACCACCACCGTACAACACATATTTGTTGGTCATTTCATTTCCCTTTCAAATGCGCTGCGCCCTGGTTAAACAGCAACGGATTATTCTGCGCATTATCTTTGCCGCGGTTCTGGCTGTCTTTGTGCAATTCAATTGCGCGAACCACGGCGGGCCGCCCCTTGATCTGCTCGCGCCATTCGGAAACACGTGGAAATTCGTCAAGCGGCACGCCCAGGCGTTTGGCGATAAAGACCCATGGAAACGCAATCATGTCGGCGATACCGTAGTCACCCATAATGAAATTTTGCCTGGCAAGGCGGTTTTCCAATACCGCGAGATTACGCTCGTACTCGCCTCGATAGCGTTTGTGGCCGTAATCCTGGCCTTCCGGCGCATAATTCACGAAATGACTCAACTGACCAGCCATGGGCCCTTGATTCCCAACCTGCCAGAACAACCACTGCAGCAACTCGATGCGTTGCCTGGCATCTGTTACGCCAAACTGACCTGTCTTGTCTGCCAGATAGGTCAGTATCGCACCGCTTTCAAAAACTGAAATCGGATCGCCCTTTACATCGTTATCGACAATTGCCGGCATTTTTGCGTTTGGGCTGATCGCCAGAAATTCTGGCTTGAATTGGTCGCCTTTGCCTAGACTCAACAAGTGGGTACGATACTCCAGACCACTCTCCTCAAGCATAATGGCGATCTTCCAGCCATTCGGCGTCGGTGCATAGTAAAAATCAATCATGTTTCGGTCTCCGAGCGCTTAACAGAACCATCAGCGACAAGCGCCGCAATTTGTTTTTCGTCATAGCCTAAATCCACCAATACCTGTTGGGTGTCAATGCCGTAGACAGGCGCACCAAATCGATACTCCGAGGGTGTTGCCGAGAAGTCTGGCGCGTTACGCGCCTGGCGTAGTTTTCCCGCCTTTGGGTGATCGACCTCGACCAGTATTTTATTCGCCTGGACTTGCGCGTGACGAATCACCTCCTTCCGCGATAAGACCGGAGCACAAGGCACATCCTGCGCTTCCAGTCTTTCAATCCAATCCGCGGTTGTCCGCTCTCGCAACGCCGATTGCGTAAGTTCAAGACGCGCGTTTTTATGCTCCTCCAGACCTGCCGTATCCTGAAACCGTTCGTCCTCCAACCACTCTGGTCGTTCGACGGCACGTGACAGGCCCACCCATTCCGTATGCCGCATTACTGCGACACTCATGAAGCCGTCTTGCGTTTCGTAAATGAGGTCTATGAAGCTCTGCGCAACTTCTTGTTCCATTTCATCACCGACGAAAGTATGTCCGCCCATGTCGGAACTCCAGAGAAACGAAATGATTGTATCCATCATGGAAAGCTTTACGTGCTGGCCGCTGCCCGTTTTGTGACGCGCGAGAAGCGCCGCGCAAATCGCTTGGGCAGCAGCAAAACCGGTAAGTTTATCTGGCAATATTGTACGAACCAGTCGCGGTCGATCATTATCCGAGCCGGCCTGTACGGTGGTTAACCCAGACAACGATTGTATTAGCGGATCGAACACACGTCGATTGGCATAAGGCCCTGCGAATCCGAAACCCGCGATTGACATGTAGACGAGTTGTGAATTCCGTTGCGATAACTCGGCGTAGCCAATTCCAATACGATCAGCGACGCCAGGGCGGAAGTTTTGAATGACAACGTCTGCTGATCCGGCAAGCTCGTGCAAAATCCGTAATCCTGATTCCTTTTTCAGATCGATAACAACGGACCGCTTATTGCGATTGTTGTTGAGAAATGATGCAGAGAATCCCCCTCGCCGCGTTGCCACATGGCGCGAAAAGTCACCACCGGTAGGTGTTTCTATTTTGATGACATCCGCACCCTGATCGGCCAAGATCATCGTTGCCAGCGGACCAGAGATCATAGTCGTCAGGTCAATGACCCGATATCCATTCAGCGGACCTGCCAAGATCGACTCCTAATAGTTGACGCGACGCACGATCCGCCGCGACCGTATCTGGTGGACATGCAATGTTGATATATATCGGCGAACTTGTCGCGCGGAATTTGCACTTGAGGTGATGGCGGTCGCTGCGGGCCAATCCGACGTCGTTTCAGACCTGCGAGGTTGCCAGAATAGTCTTACTCATCAATACGGCATCACCTGGGCAGAGATCGCTGAATTCGGCCGTTGACGCAATTGCGGTGGGTGCCTCCGTGCGCGCTCGCTCAATAAAGCCGAGTGATGCAAAAAACCCGCCGGCATCTATTGTTAACAGCCACAAGTTCTGAATTCCTTCATCCAACGAGCGCTTCTCAAGCGCATTGACCAGTAGTTGACCCACTCCGCAACCACGAACGGACTCATCCACAACTAGAGAACGTAACAAGCCAGTCGCTGAAAAACTTTCAAGTCCGATCGCGCCGACGATCTCTGTGGAACGAACGCCACCCGCTTGCGCAACTAGAAAGCGCTGGAATATTTTTTCGCTCAGGTCGGCAACGGGTAAGCCCGCTAGGGCAAGTAGTGAAACAATCCGCGTGGAATCAGCGGCTGCGGCCGCCCGCACTTGCCAATTCGCGCGATAGACCACCGCTTTAGCGGTCAGCGCGCACGCTGATCGTGTTGCAGTGAACCCGAGATCCAAGCGAATTGCAGGATCGATTGGCGGCAATCATACGGACCATCCATACAGTGTCATTGCTGCGATGACCGCAGCCCAGATAAACAACAGTCTAAAAACCAGTCCATTCGCAGCCATGGCGCCGCGAATCGCTCTATCACAATCTGATTCGCCGACATTCGACTGCAACGCCAACGCGCCGTTGCCGACACGCGCTAAGAGTTGCTCACTTTGTTCACGATGCGGCAGGACTTTGACTTCCACCGGTGCACGCCAAGCAGCCGTAGCACCATCGAAACTGCCGGCCAACGCATATCCAAACGCAGTTAGCCGGGCGGGAATCCAAGCCAGCCAACCGTGCAAATTGGCGGCAGCGATTAGCACATTGTCGCCGGCTATCGCTTCCTGATCGTCAACCGTCGTTTCCGTTCGCGCGGCATTAAACACAGCACGCCGCCGTATTAGGTCGGATACGCGAAACGCCCACGCACCGACGGGTCCCAGGACCACAAACCAAAAAATCACCGCGAACAGACGATTGTTGGCCTGCACGCAAACTGCCGCCTCCACCTGTTTGGAGCGACTTAAAATATCTTCCTCAAGATCTGTCTCGGTCAAGGCTTTCGCAGTCGCTTGAACCTTTTCCGGGTCATCCTCTTCCAATGCTTTGCAGTAAACATCCACATCCTCGCCAATATCGTTGGGTCCTAACGAGAAAAACAAAACTACGACGGCAAGCAACAAATATGGGAAGCCAAATAGCGCATCACCTAAACTATAGCGAATAACGAATATCGGTAGTGCGAGCAGCACCACAAGCGCCGCAACCGGAATTATTGCCGGCCAATTTCCGATGCGTGAAACAAAGCGAAATCCCGCGTCGATAATACTGTCCAGCCAGCGTAATTCCCGCAGATGAAACATCTGCGTCGCTAACCTTTCGATGACCAAACCGACGAGTAGAGCAAGTAAATTCATGGTTTTCCCAGGCGTTGAAATGCGAGGTCATCATACAATCGTAGCCAGTCGAAAACAGGACCCGGGTCCGTTTTTCGCCCTGGCGATACGTCGCTGTGGCCCGCAATGCGTCGCACATCCAATTTCGGAAAGGCGTCAAACAGTGCGCTCGCCACAGCGGCAAGCGTCACATATTGCGTGTCGTCATAGGCCACGAGATCTTCGCCCTCAAGCTCGATACCAATAGAATTATCGTTGCACTGATGAACACCGCGAAATCGGGATTCTCCAGCGTGCCATGCACGCTCCGTTAATGGCACGAATTGCACCACTTCACCATCACGCCGAATCAACAGATGCGTACTTACGCGCAGCTCGCGCAGCTGGTCAAAATATGGATGTGCATCGCAATCCAGTTGATTTGTAAAGAATGCCTCAATTTGTTTGCCACCAAATTCGCCTGGCGGCAAGCTGATGCCATGGACGATTAGCAGGTTGACATCAATTTGGGCCGGTCGGTCATCGCGGTTAGGCGACAAGCACTGCCGTGCCGGTTGAACCAGCCCGCTATCAAGATCGACGGAGAACTCGGTTTGTCGCTTACCACTCAATCTGTTTTTCCATAATTGTGTGCTTTGACATGTTCCGTCCGTTCGATGCTTAATGTCAACGTTGAAATCTATCGCAATCGGCAACGATGTCGCCAACACGTATTTATCACAATAGCCCACTAAGCAGCGCGAAGCGCTATTCAGTGGATGATCGGCAAGCCCGCTACCTAACACGCGCTTTGCGCTTGAGACTAAATGACGAATTCACGGTGTTTGATGGACGAGGCGGTGAGTACCCGGCAACGATTGTGGCTGTTGGTAAGCGGGCAGTCGAAATTGAGACCGGCCATTTTGTCGACAGAGATATTGAGTCGCCGTTAGATATTTGTCTCGTACAAAGTCTTTCGAAAGGCGATCGGATGGACACAATTGTACAGAAGGCAACAGAACTCGGCGTTCAGCGTATTGTACCGGTAATTTCCGATCATTCGGTGGTTAAGCTCGACGATTCTAGAGCGGCTTCGCGCCTCGATCACTGGAAAAAGATTGCCATCAGCGCCTGTGAACAGTGTGGCCGTAATCGACTGCCGGAATTTCAGCCGCCTGATACGCTGTTGAATTGGCTTGGCGCTAATTTTGGTGGCGATCGCACATCCATCATGCTGGCACCGAATGCGACTAAGCCGCTGACAGCGTACGTCGCACGGGACGCCAAGCTGACTTTTCTCATTGGCCCTGAGGGTGGCTTTAGCAGCGGCGAATATGAGCGCGCACAAGCCGCGGGCATTTCTCTCGCTACGCTGGGACCGCGCGTGCTGCGCACTGAAACCGCCGGGCCGACAGCCATTGCCGTCGCACAAGCATGCTGGGGCGACCTTTCGCCGACGGAAGGCCAGTTTGTATAGTCTGGTCGCCTATTCCTCTGCAATTTCTGCGCATTGAATACAACGTATTGCGGTCGGATCGAACGTTAGGCGGCGCGGGTCAATTGTTTCGTCGCAGTCTGTGCAACTGCCATATTCGCAGGCCTCGATACGCACTAGTGCGGCGTCGACCTGCCGCAATGTTGCCGCTTGCCGACTACGCGACGCTTGTGCCATTGCCTGTGCTTGCATCGCATCCATTCGCGACAGCCTGCCAACACGCGTTTGGTCGAGCTCAACGACTTGTGACGACTCCTCAAGCTGCTCGGTCAAACCGTGCAGCTGCTCCTTGAGTTGAAGGAGCTTGGCACGAAAAAATTCGAGATCCAATTCTGGCATGTGACTACTTTGCGGAGGATAAATGCAGCTGTTGTGCCGCGACCGTCGACACTAGTTCTCTACGGTCTCTTGCGCAATCATTCTTTCCAAGGCTTCGAGGTGCGGGACAAGTGGATACTCGTTAATCATTTTTACGCGGCAAAGTACCGGCGCACCTTCGGGCCAGCCATCGGTTGATTCGAGCTTCAATACTTCGCGATTTACCCTGACGAGCTGGGGAAATCCCTGCGTGACAATGCCAAAGTAACCCGCTTGAATCGATCCGGTACTCGAATAAAAAACGACAACTCGTGTTCGCCCGGTAGTCGCTGGAATGTCTTTCCCTATGGCACCTTCATAGGCGACAATAGGTAGCGCGCGCCCATTCCAGTTTATCGTGCCTAACATCCAATTTTGGCTACCTTCACGATGTTCTGGTGCGGTAAAGCGCACGACTTCGGCGACGCAAGCGCGAGGAATTATTAGCCGTTCGTCGGCCAACGGTACTAACAAACTGTACAGTTCCTCCTCTGCCGCGCTCACAACAATTTCACTCCCTGCTCGTCAAGCATGCGGCTAATCGCTTCCAGCAATTTTGCATCCTGATAAGGCTTACCCAAATAATCGTTTACACCAATTTCGATAGCGCGCGCACGATGTTTGTCGCCGACACGCGAAGTGATCATGATAATAGGTACATCGGAAAATCGAGGATCGTTGCGCACATGCGTGGCAAATTCGTAGCCATCCATCCGCGGCATTTCGATATCCAACAAAATGACGTTGGGCTTATTGTCTTGCAACACACTAATTGCATCCAGGCCGTCTTTAGCAGTTACAACTCGCATCCCATTACGTTGCAAGAGCCGCTCCGTGACTCGCCGTACTGTGATCGAGTCATCCACGACCATAGCTAACGGCCGACTGTCTGACGGCGTCGGCGCGGCACTCTTGAGTTCAACCACTGGCGCGCCGGTTCGTACCAACGCGTTGACGTCCAAGATCAACACGATACGGCCATCACCCAAAATGGTGGCACCCGATATTCCACGCACGCTAGCCAGCTGTGGACCAACGGACTTGACGACGATTTCTTGGCTGGCGAGCATCTCGTCCATCAGCAACGCCGCAGAATGCTCACCCGCGCGTACTAAAATAATAGGCACGAACGTCTCCTCGTCCGGCAATTTGGCGGATTGGCCGCCAAGATACATACCAAGGTGACGGAAGCGGTATGTCTCTTCTCCATATTCGTAGCTCGGCTCGCTGTGACTCAATAATCCTTCCAGCTCAGCCCGACCGATTCGTACGACGCCCTCAACCGTCGGCAACGGCAGCGCGTAAACTTCATCGCCGGTGCGAACGACGAGCGCCTGGGTAATTGCCAAAGTGAACGGCAAACGTACGGTAAAGTTTGTACCTTGCCCGGTCACTGAGGATATTTGTAACGAGCCGCCAAGTTGCTTCACTTCGTTGGCAACGACGTCCATGCCAACGCCGCGACCGGCCGCTTGGGTAACCTCGCCTGCCGTTGAGAATCCAGGCGTTAGAATTAGCTGCATTATTTCTTCGTCGCTAGCCTTACTTTCCGGATTCAGCAGACCCTGCTCGTAGGCCTTGCGGCGTATCGACTCGACATCCAATCCGGCACCATCGTCCGAGACGTCGATAACCATCTCTGCGCCTTCGCGATGCAAACGGATAGTGATTCGGCCAGCCGCAGGTTTGCCTGCCGCTTGGCGCTCATCCGGCATTTCCAATCCGTGCACGACTGCATTTCTCATCATGTGCTCGAAAGGCGGCAACATTTTGTCCAGTACCTGTCGATCAAGTTCACCGGATGCACCTTCAACCGCGAGTTCCGCGCGCTTACCTGCTTCGCTTGCAGCCTGACGTACCAACCGAGTCAGTCGTGGCACGTGGCGCTCGAATGGCACCATTCGAGTTCGCATCAATCCGTCTTGCAGCTCGGCCGTTACGCGTGACTGCTGCACCAGCAATGTTTCCGCTTCCGAGGTCACGTTTTGCAGAAGATCTTTCAGGCTATTCAAGTCGCTCGCAGACTCGGCCAGCGCACGCGATAGTTGCTGAATATTTGAGTATCGATCCAGCTCTAACGGATCGAAATCCTGCGCGACCAGCGTGTCCTGATGGCCGTGCATGATTTGTTTTTCAGTTTCAATTTCCAATTTGCGTAATTGTTCGCGCAAACGGCTGATAGTCTGTTCAAGCTCGTCCACATGAAATTCGAATGAGCCTACCTGTTGATTAAGTCGCGAATGGTAAATGCTGATTTCGCCTGCAGCGTTGAGTAGATCTTCCAGCAACTCTGCATCGATCCGGGCAAACTCCTGCCGCGACTCGCGATTTTGACCCTGGCGAATATCCGCCACCGGTGCTGGCGGTGGCGCCTTAGCCGATTCTGCTGCTGCCGGTTTAGCCACTTCGTCTTTCTTGCTAGCCGCCGCATCGCGCTCTGCCTCTGCTGCTGTTTGCGCTTGCTCTTCAGCGGCTCGCGCGGCGGCTTCGGCAGCATCCTTGCGGGCATTTTTTTCTGCCGCACGCAATGCCGTTTCTTCTGCCTCGCGCTGTGCTTTTCTTTTCGCCTCCGCTCTTCGGCGAACTTCGTCCATCTCGCTGTTGATTGGCGTGTCCAGGATTACCATGCTGACGGTATCCTCAGGCTCAATCGTAAATTCGACCGAAACTGAATCTCCAGTATCGAGGTCTTCACTATCAATCGCCGCTGCTGCGTCATCAATCGGCGTGGCAGCTTCGACGGAACCGCCCGCATTGATATTCTGAATGCGCTTTTCCAATTCCTCTGCCGCAGCGACTTTCTTGCCAGCGGTAACGGTATCGCGCATGCGATGCAGTTCATCAATACTCTGTTGCAGCACTTCATCAATCTGCTTGCTTGGCTCTATCCTGCCGTCATCGATATTGATCAGTAGTGCTTCGATCTCATGACTGAGATTGCCCATTGCGGTAATCCCAGACATACGAGCGCCGCCCTTCAAAGTGTGCAGGTGACGTTTTAGCGCTTCTATATGCTCGCGAGCGTTGCGATCTTTACTCCAGCCACCGAGTGATTGATCTGCCGCCTCAAGCAACTCGGAGGCTTCCTCGGAAAATATCGCCGCAATCTCTGCATCGTATTCGGCGTCTACCGGCTCTTCAGTTTCGGCGCTTAGCACTGCAACTTCTACAGTCGCCTCATGCTCGACATCCTCTTCCCTCGGTTGTACTGCAAGCGCGAGATTATTTATATGTTCAATGAGAACACCAAAGTCTGAGCGCTCTTTGTCGGGCTGGTTGATATCCGCAACAATGGTCGAGAGTGCCTTGGCCGCAGCCCGTAACACATCGGTTCCTGATTTTTGAAAGCCAACCTTATAGTCGTAGACTCTACGAACGAATCTATTCAGCGCGCCGGCAACGGCGACGCCACGTTCGACGTTTGCCATATTCGCACTGCCGTGCAATGTATGGCACGCACGATAGAGTTTGTCAGTCACATGGAATGGCGGTGTATGGCCGTCGCATGCCGCAAGATAGTCTGCGATGACTTTTAGGTGACCCTCTGTCTCTTTGGAGAAAATATCAAGCAGAACAGGATCCATCTCCAACGCTGGAGCCTGCTCCAATTCTGCCTGCGTTTCGGGCGTCTCTACGGTCAATACAGCTGCATTAGGGTCGCCATCTGCAAACGCATTCGCACGAGCGATAAACAGCGATACGTCCGATGGCGGCTTCGTCCCCACCTCCAGTTCCTCAACAAGTTCCGGAACGATCGCAGCAGCATCGGTGATGAAGCTAACCATTGGTGGTGTGCGGACTAGGGTGCCATTAATGAGCTTGTTGAGAAGATTTTCGACGCTCCAGCAATATTCACCAATACGCTCCGCACCCACCATCCTGCCACTTCCCTTGAGGGTGTGAAATGACCGGCGCACCGTAATTAGCGTCTCTGCGTCGTCTGGCGTATCAGCCCACCTCGGGAGGTTGCGCTTAATCGAAACGACTTCCTCTTTCGCTTCTTCAATGAAAAGCTCGAGCAATTCTGGGTCGAGTTCACGCGCATCGCTGGAGACAACCGGCATCTGCATGACTTCTGTCGATTGCAATTTGCCGGCCGGCGGCGTGGCAGCAACGGCAATCTTATCGAGTTCTACTCGCTTGACCTTCATGGTGCGCTCAACAGGCTCTGCTTCCTGCTCATCTTTGATGAGACGTGCTTCGAGGTCGCGCAACACCGCCAAACACGCCTCAGCGTTATCAAGCATGTACCAAGGCTCGCTGCGTCCCGCCTTAACGGTCTCCATGTAGTACTCAATACTGACGATGGCGTCCGCAAGTCGATCCGTCTCTTTTTGTGTGAGTCGAGACGGGCCACCTCCACGTAACGCGAGCGTGATCAAATTGCCAATGCGTTCCACAACTTCCATGGCGCGTGTTTTGTCCAGCATCAGCAGGCCAGCTTTGATGCCGCGAATAAGGCTTGGAATGCTGTCGAGGCCGTGCGAATCGCCTTTCGCGTCCATGCTCTGGCTAAAGGTTTCTTTGATGCGTGCGAGATTGATAATGCTCTCTCGCATGACCGCCTCCGCGACCTGCTTGTAATCCGAATTTTCGTCTTCGGATAGGTCCGGATCCTGATCAGCTGCGAGCGGATCTCGCGGTACGATGAGTTTGAGTAATTGCTGGTCCAGTCGATCTTCGACCCGCAACAGTGTTGACGCAATGTCGATGATCGTCGTTTCCTTGGCGGCGCCACCGAGCTCCACGACGTCTTTGAGCCGGCCGATCTCTGCATTGATGTCGCCGCGTAGCGCACCGAGTCCCAAAACGCCAAGGGTATCGCTAATTTTCTTCAGCAGATCGAGCTGCGGAACGAGTTCTGCTGCCTTATTCATACCCGTGCGCACGAAGATGTCCAGAACATCTTTGACGCGTGCAAGGTCTTCCTTGATAGCAGCGGCAACTGTTTTCATCAGCTTCACGCTTGGCGCCGACAATGCCTCGCGTGCATGTTCTACCTGTTCGTCGCCAGGCAATAATTCTGAAAGATTAAATGCAGCGCGAATTTCGCTAATGCGTTCACCGGCATTTTTGGAACGGGCGACGTAGTACAACAAGTTATTGAGCAGGTCGGTTATCGGCCGCGTGTCAAATGCTTCCAGACCTTCATCAATCAAAAACTTAATCTGACGATCTGTCTGTCCTAGCAATCTTTTTAGAGCGACCGACGTTTCCAGCCCACCGTTTTGCAATGACTCCAGTACACCGCCGACAACCCACCACAATTGATGCATATCGTCACGTGTCGCTGAGCGCTCCAACGCGTCCATCACCGTTGTCAGTGTCTTGAGATGTCTTTCAGCATTGGCGCCCTTGATCCAACCGAGCAATGCGAGCTGAAATTTAGGCCGCAATTTGTTGGCAACGAGTATGGGATCGTCGCCGGAAGGTTCACGTTTCGATTTGGCCGCCGGTTTCGACGACGGTGACAGGTTGAGCAATAACAGCGTACCCTCGGACAAGAGCGGTTGACCACGTGCAGCGCGTAAATCGTTGAGCATGGGCAACAGCACCAAAGCAATATCGCGTCCGCCGCCTAAAAGTCGTTCTATGTAAATTGGCATCTGAACCATCGCGCGCGTCAGCGCCTCAAGTCCATCCTCTCGCCCCTTACCGGCCCGCAGCTTCGCAAGATAGGTACAGACCGCCTCCATTTCTTCTGCAAGGAGTGCCGCGCCATAGGTTTCTGTGAGTTTTAGTGCGCCACCAACTTGATGCAGCAACTGTCCGCTGCGAACCAATGCCGCCGATCCGCCACGGCCATCGACACAATCTTCCAGCGCCAGATGTGCGCTGCGAATTGTCTCCATTAGTTCCTGGCTGACAACTGCAAGTGCGTTTGCCGCAAGTTCTTCGGCGCCGACTTGCGCCATCGATTCCTGTATGCCCGTCTCGCTACTCATCGTTAATGCTTGATCACCGCCTGGTCACAGCTCGGATTCAGCCTGCGGCCTGATCCTTTGTCGCTACAGGTGGTGCAGCTGGTGGTGCCGCCGACACGCTGGAAAGTGGACTTGCTTTCAATGCCGCGCTCGGTAGCGTGAAGCCAGCTACGGTCTGGCGCAATTGAGAGGCTAACTCCGACAATTTCGAAATAGCCGCGGCAGTTGCTGTGGTTGCTTTGCCCGTCTGCCCACTGATTTCCTTGAGTTTTGTTGTTCGCCGTGTCACGTCCGCGGCTGAGCTTGCCTGCTGTCTTGCCGATCCAGAAATATTTTGCACGAGGTTCGCGATCTGATTTGACACTTGCTCGATTTCGTCGAGCGCGGCACCTGCGTTTTCAGCCAACAATGCGCCGCCGACGACATCGGTAGTACTACGCTCCATCGAGACCACCGCCTCGTTTGTATCTGCCTGAATCGTTCTGACCAATACCTCAATTTGTTTGGTGGCATTGGTTGACCGTTCTGCGAGCCGTTGCACCTCGTCTGCAACCACTGCGAAGCCTCGACCGGCTTCACCCGCCATCGACGCCTGGATCGAAGCATTCAGTGCCAAAATATTGGTTTGCTCGGCGATGTCGTTAATCAGCTCGACGATATTGCCAATTTCCTGCGAGCTTTCACCTAGTCGCTTGATGCGTTTAGAGGTGTCTTGAATGGTTTCGCGAATCGTATTCATACCATCGATAGTGCGACGTACCGCTTCGCCACCCTTGTGCGCAACCTCTACCGAATGCCTCGCGACGTCCGAGGAGCGTTCAGCATTGCCCGACACTTCCTCAATGGATGCCGCCATCGATACGATTGATTCGGTTGCCGCATTGATCTCAAGCCCCTGATTATCTGCGGCTCGCGCCATATGCGTTGCGGTATTTTCGGTTTGTTTCGCCGCTGAATCGACCATGATCGCGGTCTCATTAATTGTGGCGACTAGCTCGCGTAATTTTTCAATGGCGTAGTTAATTGAATCGGCTATTGCACCGGTAATATCTTCGGTAACCGTCGCTTCAACCGTCAAGTCACCGTCTGCGAGGCTGCCCAACTCGTCCAGCAGACGCAAGATCGCCTGCTGGTTTCGCTCATTCTGCTGTGATTGAACAATTGACGTTCGCTCAAACACCGCAGACTTGGCATATATCGAGTACAAAGCCGCTAGTAAAAGCAACGCACCAAGAACCAACGCTATCGGTATCCATGGAAGTGCCAGCAAACCACTCGTCGTAGAAGACTCTGGGAAGGCATCGGCAAACAGGTCATCG
Source organism: Woeseia sp. (assembly GCA_021773015.1). GTDB lineage: Bacteria > Pseudomonadota > Gammaproteobacteria > Steroidobacterales > Woeseiaceae > OFTM247. Next base: position 3,532,901 of record JAJFKW010000001.1, on the reverse strand, counting down.
CCCGCCGCCGCGACAGCCGCAACCAACGAGTCCAGGTCTCCGAGATTTTCAGTTGCCGCCAGCGCGCCGCCGACTTGCTGTTCGATTTCGGTCAGCTCGCTGACGATGGGTGTCAGTACCGTGTCGCGTGTTGCTTCGTCGAGCGCCACCAAATCCAGGTCCGATGCATTTCCTGCCAGGCCGTCAGTGACTTGACGCAAAAATGTTAGGTCTTCCGAAATACTGCTCGCGAGAGCAGCGGGGTCGGTTGCATCGGCTATCTGCTGCACCGATTGCTGCAATTGCTGTGCACGAGTTTGAAATTCTTGAATCGATGCGGTTGCGCCTGATTGATCCAAAAGCGCATTCGACGCCTCCACCATCTTCGGCACCCGATCCTGCAACGACGTGATCGCGCCTGCGACGCTGTCTGCGTACGCTCGCTGCGCCAACAGCGCTGCTGCGCTTTGCTCAAGCGCACGCCACTGAGCCTGGCGGCCAGGTGTGCCTGCAGCCGAGGTCAACTGGGCGAGACGCTTCGTATCGTTGTCGAGTTGCTCGAAGCCGTTTGGCTTGCCCGCGGCAGCATCCGCGGCGTGACGTGGTAGCGCCTGCGACAACGCAGCTAGTGCAGCATGTCCGCCACCAGCCGATTGCGATTGCAAATAGACGACCCCAGCGCTGCCCAGCAGCAGAAGCGCCATTACGATCGAGAGAATTGTGAATGTCTTGCTAGTTGTCTGAGCCATAACGATTCATACATCACTGGTTAGTTGCGTCACACCAATTGATTGTGACTTTTAAATAAGCGTCTGCTAGAGAGAACATCTACTCTGCGGCAGCCTGCAAATAGGCATTACTTTCAATTAGGCTATACAAGCCAAAAATGGGCCAGGTATCGTGTCCACGTTGATAGGCTCCACTGAGATAGCGCTCGCACCTGACGACCGTTGGTGGCCATTTGTCGGCGAGCTCGCTGTCGTTAAAGCGGCGAAAACCCAAAACCTCATCGACCACCAGTCCAGCCGGGATTTCGCGGTGATTGACTGAAATGATTCGGGTCACTCGACGCAATGATGTGCGCCCGCTGCCCAACATCATTTTTAAATCGACCAGCGGCAACAGGTGACCGCGCAAATTGGCAATACCCAACATCCAGCGTTTCGCGCCGGGCACCCGGGTCATTGCGTCAGGTAGCATGAGGACTTCGCGAACCTCATCGCGATTTGCGACGAATTGTTCCTGACCGATTCTGAAGCCTATGCCGACCCATTCTTCGGCGAGGCCGCCGGCGCCCTGTCCCGCCACTGCCTCGCGGCTGCGTCTCTCGAGCTCAAGCAACAGGTCAAAAGGCTTTTCGACGTAAGAAGTTATGTCTGACATTGAGATCGCGTTACGCCGCCATGACCGCGTTTATTTTGGACACCAGATCTTTCGGCGCCAGCGGTTTCACCAGATATTCGACGGCACCCTGGCGCATACCCCATATTTTGTCCGTCTCCTGATCTTTGGTGGTGATCATAATAACGGGAATATCGCGTGTACCTGGATCCTGGGTGAGTTTCCTGGTCGCCTGAAAACCATTCATACCCGGCATGACGACATCCATCAAAATACAGTCGGGGTGAGCGTTTTGCGCCTGTCGGATACCATCCTCCCCACTATCCGCCAGCAATGTATCGAAGCCGCTTTTTTCCAGCATATTCTGAAACAAATGCAACTCGGTTGGCGAATCATCGATGATGAGAATTACTGCCATTGGTTGGTCCTCGTTATTCCTTAGTTAATCTGCGTCGAAATAGCGCCGAGCAATTCATCCTTGGTGAACGGCTTGGTCAAGTATTGTTCCGATCCGACTATGCGGCCCCGCGCACGATCAAACAGTCCGTCTTTGCTGGACAACATGATGACCGGAGTCGTTTTGAAAACTTTGTTGTGTTTAATCAGTGAACAGGTTTGATAGCCGTCCAGACGCGGCATCATGATGTCCACGAAGATGAGGTCCGGTTGATGGTCCGCAATTTTCGAAAGCGCATCGAAACCGTCGATCGCAGTAAATACCTGACACCCCTCTTTCGACAAGAGCGTTTCAGCTGTCCTGCGGATGGTTTTGCTATCGTCCACCACAAGAATTTTCAACCCGTTTAATCCACGAGATGCATTGTTTGACACCAGATTTCCTCGCCCAATTGCGAACTCCGCCGAGCCCGCGCCCATTCCCCATACGATTTGCCCAATTCAACCCACGAGAATTCTGAGAATCCGCCAAAAATTGAACATTCATCCGCAAGGCAAAACGACTTGTACCATATTGACATAAGTGCCGCCACGAAGCTGCACACAAGTGGCAAAATTGCTGCGATTTTGAGGTCTTAGGTGATTTTCCACGGCGAATTCGGAGCTTTGACGGCGGTCCAATGGAAATAGCCGGCAATCCAACTTTGTCGCCGAAGATTGTCGCTAGGTTGCGCGCACAATTCGTAAAGTATCGGCGGCCAAGCACACCGTAACAGCCGGCGACAATGCGGCAATATCCGCTGTATAGTGGCTGACCGCCAGCACAACCTTGACTGACCACCTTTTATCAGGAAATTCACAAATGCCAGGTACAGCAATTCGCATCGGTATGGTCATGGACCCGATCGACAGCATCACACCCAAGAAAGACAGCTCGTTCGCAATGTTATTGGAATGTCAGCGCCGCGAATACGAAATTCACTACATGCTGCAGCAGGATCTGAAGCTAATTGCCGGAGATGCCATCGGCCATTCACAAATATTGACGGTTACGGACGACGACGAGCATTGGTTTTCGCTAGGCACGATGCAGGAAATCCGCTTGGGCGAACTCGACGCAATTCTGATGCGCAAAGATCCTCCATTTGACATGGAGTACATCTACACCACTTATATTCTTGAACGTGCCGAATTGGCCGGCGCGTTGGTCGTCAACGGGCCGCAGGCACTTCGCGACATGAACGAAAAAGCCTACACCGCCTGGTTTGCGAATTGCGCGCCGCTAACGCTGATCACGCGCTCAATGGATGAAATGCGCGACTTCATGAAGATGCATCGTAAAATCGTGGTCAAGCCGCTGGACGGCATGGGCGGCAAATCAATTTTCGTCGTCAGCGCAGACGACAACAATGCCAATGTCATTTTCGAAACACTAACTGACTACGGTTCTCGATTTGCGATGGCACAGGTGTTTATTCCCGAGATCAAAGCTGGCGACAAGCGCATTCTGTTGGTAGATGGCAATCCAATTCCATATGCACTGGCTCGCATTCCTACTGACAGCGACAATCGCGGCAATCTGGTGATGGGCGCGACCGGGAAAGCAATTGAGCTCAGCCCGCGCGATCGGGAAATTGCCGAACAAGTTGGCGGTGTCATTCGCGAACATGGCGTCCTATTTGCTGGAATCGATGTGATTGGCGATTACCTAACCGAAGTTAACGTTACAAGTCCTACCGGCATTCGTGAACTTGACCACGCCTTCGATTTGAATATTGCCGCACAACTCATGGACGCCGTCGAAGCCAAACTTCCGCGGTGATTCACGACGATGCCTCGGCAATGCGGCAACACTCGTTTACTGGCGACATTTTGTCGCTTCTTGTCGATCAGTTTGGTCGCCGTTGCGGCCTGTACGCCGGATTACGAGATCTCGCAGCAATCTTACGTATTCGGTACGCTGGTTACGGTACAAATTAGTGCGGCTAAAAGAGATCAAGGCGCGGCAGCTCTTGCGGCACTGGACCGGCGTTTTGCGACACTGGATGTCGATTGGTATGCGTGGCCCAAAACGCCCGGTGGCAAAGCGGGCGAATTAGCCAGGATCAATCAGGCCATTGCGGCAGGACAATCGATTAGGGTGCAGCCGATCCTAGCAAAGCTGATTCGGCAAGCGATAGCGCTCGAAACAAAGACCGAACGACGCTTTGCTGTGGCGACCGGCAAGCTATCGGAACTTTGGGGACTCACGGACGCAACCAATCGTCCACTCATCCAGCCCAGCCGGCCAAGCATCGATGCGGTACTTAGCGCGCTGCGCACGCAACCGCTGCTGGCATGGGACGGCGACATATTGCGCAGCAATCATAGCGGCGTCACTTTGGACTTGGGTGGTATCGCGAAAGGCGCAATTTTGGAGGATTCTGCGCGAATATTGGCGCTGTACGGCGTCGACAATGCCATCATCAATCTCGGTGGTGACATTCGGGTGGTCGGTGACGTCGGCGGCCAGCCAGCAAGAATCGGCATCCGATCGCCAACAGGAAGCACGGTTTTGGGATGGCTGGAGGTTCACGACGGTGAGACTGTGGTGACATCGGGTGACTACGAACGCTTTGTGCGAATCGATGGCCAGCGGTTTTCGCATATCATCGATCCGCGTACCGGTTACCCGGTAGGTCATACGTCCGCCGTGACGGTCGTCAATAATGATGCGATTTTGGCGGACGCGGCGGCAACGGCGCTGGTGGTAGGCGGTATCGCCGAGTTTGACGAATTATGTAATCAGTTAGGTATAACCGAAGCGCTGCTCGTCGACGCTGCGGGTGACATGCGTCTCACTTCTGCGATGCGTGAACGAGTAAACTGGCAACAAGAACCGCCAAGCTACTGATTGAGCATGGAATTTGTGCAACAATGCGGGCTTTAATCAAGCCTGCTTCGGCTCCCGGCTTGTAGGCGATTTTCGTAAATTCAAAGCAGCGGGTTTGCATTGGAAAAAAACGCATCAAACAACCTTACGGATGTGCCTCTAGACGCTTTCACGTTAGAGGCTCCGCCGCCGCCAGATAGGTTGCCGCCCATGTTATTCCTGGCGGCGCTGGTGCATGGCATTCTCATCATCGGCGTTACCTTTAACGCGGTATTGGGTGACGACTTTGCCGAAGCCATTTCGCTGGAAGTGACTATAGTCGCCGATCCAGACAAATCCTACGTCGATGTTCGTGAGGCGGAGTTTCTCGCGCAGGCGAGTCAGCAAGGCGACGGCAACACCCGCGAAAGTATTCGGCCAAGCGCGCCTGCGCAAAGCACGGTTCCCGTCGACAATGTCGGCAGGGAAGACGGCAATGCGTTGCAGGAATCCACCGCGCAAACTGAATCAGCCGATCAGTTACTGACGACGACCAGTGAACGCGATTCCCGCGTTGCTGACAGTCCTCGCGAAGAACCCAACCCCAACGTATCCACGGCAATTGCAATGGAGGCCGGCATTGAAACCACATTGCCGCTGCCGCAGGACCAGGATGCGACACTCGCCATAAAAGACAAGAATCCGCGGCAGCTCATCACTAGTGTCGACACCAAGGAATCGAAAATCGCCGTTTACCTCGATCGCTGGAAACGCAAGATCGAGACTGTCGGTGTTGACTACTTCCCGGAACTTGGCATCAGCGAAGATCTGGTCGGATCGCCGACACTGCAAGTGACCATCAATTCTTCCGGCCTCTTGGACGAAGCTATCATTCGACAGTCCTCCGGTTCGAAACTAGTGGATCAGGCAGCCATCAACATTCTGCGGCGAGCATCGCCCTTTGATCCGTTCCCGGAAGTTGTGCGTGCCGACTACGACCAACTGGTATTTACTTATAAGTGGCAGTTTAACGACCCAGGCCTAACGACCACCGCAAGCGCCCGCTAAATTCCGTCTAACTGGTCGGTCCTGGGTAGCGGGAAATACTGGCAATAGTTGACGTCGTACTCTCAAGTTGCTTCAGAAAAGCGGCATTTTTGCTTGCAGGCTAGTCCGGCTGTTTCTCCAGTTGATGTGTGAGAAGCCGAAGCGCAACGACGCCTGCGAGCAAAAAGGACTTTTTCTAGGGCAATAATCAAGGGCAACTAACTATTGTGCGAAATCATGCTGCCTCTATACTTGCAGCATGGACACAGAAAACAGCCTAGAAAGTAGCCTAAACAGTCAACTGCTCATCGCGATGCCTGGGATGCAAGACCCCAATTTCAACAGCACCGTGACGCTGATCTGCGAGCACAATGCAGACGGTGCTTTGGGTATCGTCATTAACCGGCCTAGCGAGATGCGGTTGGGCGGTCTATTGCAACAATTGGAGCTCGATCAAATCGATGAGCATGTCGCCGTAAATCCAGTGCTAAATGGCGGACCGGTGGCCCCGGAACGCGGCTTTGTTCTACACAACTGTGGCGAGACGTTCGAGAGCACCGTTGCCGTTTCAGACGACGTCTGCCTGACGATCTCCCGCGACGTGCTCGATTCCATGGCGGCTGGAGAGGGACCCGATCGAACTCTGGTTGCACTGGGTTATGCAGGCTGGCAGCCCGGTCAGCTTGAAGTAGAGATGCTGCACAACACGTGGCTCAGCGTTCCAGCAACGGCCGATCTCATTTTTGATTTGCCATTCGAAGATCGCTGGTCCGGTGCAGCGCGGAGTGTTGGCGTCGATATAAGCCAAATTTCGCCACACGCTGGACATGCCTGACACCATTCTCGCTTTTGATTATGGGCGCCGCCGAATAGGTGTTGCTGTCGGTCAGGCAATTACGGCATCCGCAACGCCCGTCGGCACGGTCAACAATGACCACTCGGGAATCGACTGGGCAACCATCGAATCGATGATCAAAGACTGGCAACCGAGTTGCTTGGTTGTTGGCATGCCAGCGCATGCTGACGGATCCGACGCCGAAGTCGCGCAGCATGTGCGCGCTTTTATGGACAGCCTGAAGCGTTTCGACCTGCGCATCGATTCGGTGGACGAGCGATATACGTCGATTGAGGCCGAAGAGATGCTAAAGGCTGCACGCGCCAGAGGCTCTAGCCGAAAAATTAGCAAAAAACGTATTGATGCGGCGGCGGCGGTGTTAATTGCCGAGCGTTGGCTGCAGCATATCGGGTAGAATTCGGCGCCATGTCTGTTACCGAATTGTTTCGCCCCGACGGGGTCGCCGATGACCGCGATCTTCAGCTAACGCCGAACGGCGAGCTGAAGCATCTAATCACCCTCAATGGCATCGGCAAGCAACGAATTGAGGCGTTGTTGGATCACGCTGAGGGGTATCTGAGCCCGCTGGGCGAGCAGGCCGTTCGTTCCAATGAGCTGCAAGGAATGACCGTAGCGAACTTGTTTTTCGAGCCAAGCACCAGAACGCGCGCCTCATTCGATTTAGCGGCTCGACGAATGGGCGCTGATGTACTCAATCTTGACGTCAACACCTCATCGCGCAAAAAGGGTGAGAGCATTCTCGACACCTTGTACACGTTACAGGCAATGCAGGTTGATATCTTCGTCGTGCGCGACGCAAGTTCCGGCGTTCCTGCCTATATCGCACGACACGTTGGCGATCACATCAGCATTCTCAACGCTGGCGAATCAAACTTATCGCACCCTACTCAAGGATTGCTCGACCTCCTGACTATTCGGCGGCACAAGGGCAAATTCGAAAACCTGACGGTGGCAATTGTTGGCGACATCGCCCACTCACGCGTTGCGAGATCGGCGGCCGAAGGGTTACGGGCGATGAATGTTGCGGAATTAAGACTGATTTCTCCGCAACCGCTTGCACCGGATCCGGCAAGCGTTCCGGGCTGTCAGATATTGCATGACCTCGAAGCCGGGTTGCGCGGCGCGGACGTTGTCATGGCATTGAGAATCCAGCGCGAGCGAATTGGCAGTCTCGACGGTATTCCGGCCATCGATGAATACTTCGCAAATTTCGGTATCAGTCGAGAGCGCATGAAAATCGCGGCACCTGATGCCATCGTCATGCATCCCGGCCCGATGAATCGCGGCATTGAGATCGAGTCAGCACTTGCTGACAGCAAGCAATCGGTTATCACCGAGCAAGTAACCAACGGCGTCGCCGTGCGCATGGCTGTGTTAGCGACAGTCGCAAGCACATTATCGAATTCGTGAGCGACACGATGGCGGTTGCCGATATCGAGGATCGAATAGCGCACGCGCAGCGGCACAGGTCATCCATTTTTCTAGAGGATGCCGAACTCGTCAGCGTTGAAAAATTTCCAGCGGAACAATTTATTATGCGGCTGCGGGCACCCCGCTGTGCCGAGCGCGCCAGCCCAGGCAGTTTTGTTCACATTCAGTGCAGCGAGCAAATTCCAATGCGCCGGCCGCTGTCGATTATGCGCGCGAGCAAAAACGACGGCTGGATTGAGGTTTTATTCAAATCACTTGGCGAAGGATTGCGCGCGCTGGGTAGCGCTGAAATTGGCGACGTATTCAGCATCATTGGTCCAATTGGCAAAGGCTTTGTGCCAGACCAGCAACGTCCGAATACGGTGTTAATTGGTGGCGGCGTCGGCATTCCACCAATGGTTTTTCTCGCGGAGTCTATGCAATCGGAAGACTTCGACTGGAACCCTATCGTGTTGATGGGATCCGAAATTCCGTTTCCGTTTGACGCTGCGGAATCGAAAATCCCCTGCGACTGGCTGAATGCCGACATTAACCACACGATGCCGTTACTCGACCGCTGGAATGTGCCCGCCCGGCTCGCCAGCCTTGCAGGATTTGATGGTTGCTTCAACGGTTATGTAACCGATCTCAGCAAAATGTATTTGGAAAGCTTGACCGAGGAACAACGGCAACAGACAGAATTGTATGCCTGCGGCCCAACGATCATGTTGCAGGCCGTTGCAAAACTGGCAGAGGGCTATTCGATACCTGCTCAGGTATCGCTAGAGGAATACATGGCGTGCGCGGTCGGCGGCTGTGCCGGTTGCACGGTCGAAATTCAATCCGATGATGGTCCAACGATGCAAAGAGTCTGTGTAGACGGGCCAGTTTTCGAGGCGAGCCGCGTCGTATTTTAACGATGCGTGTATTTGCTGAGCCGGTTCTTACAAGCACGGGGCCAAAGACCATTCTCTGGCCCCATATTCTCAATTAAATCTAAGTTCCAATCCGACGCTAAGCATCCACAACTCATCGACGTCGGCAACGTCATACCAATCGAATTCAGTACGAAAACCGAAGCTGTCAGAAACGTTCCAGCGTGCGCCAATCGACAACGCCAGATCGGTACCGTCATCCTCACCGAGTTCGAATCCATCGACGACCGCATCGGCATCCCAATCGATGATGCCTGCCTTAGCGAAGAGATCGAGGTTACCCGATAGCGGTAGATTACCAACCGCATACAAGTTCCAACCGCTGGCATCGATACCAACATCGGTTCCAAAAATATTCGCGTTAGGTTCTCCAAAGTCGACATAGCCACCTTCAAGGCCGATGCCGCTTTGCGATGTGTAATTCGCGAAGAGCTTGTACGCGAAGTCCTCATCGTCAAACGCGATTTCGTCGTCGTCATCTTTGATGTTGGCGGACCCTACAGATCCACCGACTGAAAAGCCTGGATCGGCGTAGGCAAACGTGCCAACCAGACTAAAGGATACTACTGCTGCCACAAGCAAAGTTCTCATGTTTGATTCCTCTCATCTAATTTCCCCATGCCGATGCATGAGATTGCAGAGAGAATAACGAGGGAAAACTTAATGCCAGCTTAACGGTGGATATTGTTAAGACACTGGGGAGTGGCACTAGTGATTTTGGAAGGAAAGCGGCTCCTACAGATGCTCTTCGATTTCATCTAACGTTTATTCTGGAGAGTCTTCTACTCTTCAGAGTTGAGGAGAAAGTGTGGTTCGAACCCTTTATTGTATGGCGTACATATGACCGCAACTTCGACAGCGCTATTTATGGGCGGCAGTGCCCCATACCCAGGTGACAAAGACCGAAATTACTTTCGCCGCGAAATTGTCACGCAATTCTCACACGAGTGAAACAAATTCATCACGCTGCTTCACGTCAGCGAGCTATGAACCGCGGCAAGGTAGCCACCGTCGAACTCGCGAAACAATTTCTGAAATAAGAAAGTTAGCTTGCCGGTCTTTCTATTTACGAACACCCGCTTGTAACTAAAGACTGACAGCAGCGTGTGGTAGTAGCGCACTCTTAGACGCCGCAACCTGGGCAAGTACGCGCTTGGTGAAGCACTAGTAATTTTGTAATCGGAGTTAAATCATGAAAACTAACACTGTAAGAATCAAACTACTCCTTGTAGCGTTTATCGTGCTCGGTATCAGCGCATGTGCAACGCCAATCACAAGTTCTGTCGATACAGCCCAACACGCTGACCTCGGAACTTTTAAGACGTATGCATGGATCACCGATCGACCACTCATTAGTAGTGGCACTAGTCATGCCCAACTTTTGAATCCCGTTAACGAAGATCGAATTCGCTCCAGCATCGACGAAGAACTTGGTCGAAAAGGTTACCGAAAGGTTTCTATTGAAGATGCCGATCTGGCAGTCGCGTTTAGCTTAGGGGCTCGTGACCGGGTTGTAGTACGCAACAGCTACGACGATTTTGGCTATCGGTATTACGGATTCAATAGCGGCTTTAGCCGTTTCGGCTCCAGCTACCGAAGAATCGGTCGCTTCAACAGATTTAGCCGGTTTGGTGGCTACGGAAATTTCGGTCCGACGACGACGATAAGAACATTTACTGAAGGAACGCTGGTAGTTGACGTGTTCGATAATATGGAAAAAGAAGCACTGTGGCACGGCGCGGCATCGAAACGTATATCTCGCAAGGAAAATGGCAGCGAGCTGATATCGGAAGCTGTAGATACCCTATTAGGGCAATTTCCGGATAGTACAGCTATGGCCGAGATGGCAAGTGATCTTTCGACAAGTTAATCGGCAGAAGTTGCAGGGCGGCTTATGCTTAAGCCGCCCTGCTCGCCTTTAACACAGCGAATTCCATATAGTGTTTTTCTTTTTACTTATGAAGCTCATTCACGTCTCGAAAAATTGGGTAAGGCTGCGCCGCATCGTCAAACACGCACGTCATTGCGAGGCCGCACAGCGACCGTGGCAATTTTACAAAAGGTTACGACATTCCGTCCCGTGACTGACGGAGACTGCTTCGACGATTCACGTATCGCAAAGACGGAACGGGCGAACCTCCAAAACCGAGGTTTGTAAGAGCCTCAAAGCGGTTGGGAGATTGCTTCGAAGCTTCGCATCTCGAAAAGACGGAGTGAAGGATACGTTTACAGGTTTGCAGTATCGCAGCCAGATCGCTCTAGGCAATCTTGAGTTTCCTGTCCGCCTTGCCAGCATTGAATCCGACAATGATTCCTTTCTGGCCTGCGCGACATTCGGACTCCTGTCCTTCATGCGCTCCTACAAATGCCCGCCGTTGCAACGACTGCTCGAATACCAATTAGCTGCCGAAGTTGACCTTCGCTTCCAGATTCGAGCGAGAGTCCGCGTGTGTCATCGCCTCTTCAAGCGAGATCGTGCCTGCTTTGTACAAGTTTAATAACGCATCGTCGAAGTTCTGTACGCCCTTTTCGCCACTGTCTTTCAGGGCTTCCTTCACTTCGGAAATATCGCCCTTAAGGATCAGATCCTTGATGTGAGGCGTATTCAGCATAAGCTCAACCGCCGCTACTCGCTTGCCGGTTCTTGAACGAACCAAACGTTGCGAAATAATCGCGCGCAGGTAATGCGCCAGATCCATAAACACCTGCGAATGCTGTTCAGTCGGAAACATGTTGATAATTCTATCTAGTGTTTCTGGTGCATTGTTCGAATGCAGCGTCGCCAGGCAAAGATGTCCCGTGCCGGCCATATCGATCGCAGACTGCATAGATTCTCGATCACGAATCTCACCAATCTGAATCACATCCGGTGCCGCCCGCATCGCACTTTTTAGTGCGCGCGCGTACGATTTAGTATCAAGTCCGACTTCTCGTTGATTAACAATAGACTGCTTATTTGGATGCAGGAATTCAATTGGGTCCTCAACCGTAATAATGTGCGACGAGGTTTTCTCGTTGCGGTGATTGATCATCGCCGCAAGCGTTGTCGATTTACCGTTGCCGCTAGCGCCTACCATCAACACGAGTCCGCGCTTCAACATCACCAACTCTTTGAGTTGCACGGGCATGCCAAGCTCGTCAAGCGTTGGCATTTCAGCGGTGATATAACGCAGCACCATCGCGACATTTCCACGTTGGTGAAATACGTTTACGCGAAAGCGACCTAGACCGGGTTCCGAGATCGCGAAATCTACTTCCAGCTCGCGTGTAAAAGAATCCAACAAGGTCTCGTCCATCAACTCGATTGCTGCCTGCTTGACCATTTTTGGCGTCATTTCGAGTTTGTTGACCGGCATGATCTTACCGTCGATCTTGATTTTAGCCGGTGCAAACGGCGCGAAGAAAAGGTCAGACGCCTTTTTCTCGACCATCAACTTAAATAGGGGTTTTACGTTCATCGTCTAGTGAATTCCATTCATTCCCGAGCTTAGAAAGTCCGGGCCGTATCTTCTTCCATGATTCTCAAACTCTCCGATTGCTGATCGGCAAGTGACGAATCTCGTTTACTTTCCAGTTTGATCCGAAGACGAAGCTCGTTCTTGGAATCCGCGTTTCGCAGTGCCTCTTCGTATGAAATAACCGCATCTTCATACAAGGAAAACAGCGCCTGATCGAATGTCTGCATGCCAAGTCGCGTTGACTTCGCCATGATTTCCTTGATGTGGGCAACTTCGCCTTTGAATATCAGGTCAGCGATTAATGGCGAATTGAGCATGATCTCCATCGCTGCAATACGCCCCACGCCACTTTCTCGCGGAATCAAACGCTGCGATACGAATGCTTTCGTGTTCAAGGACAAATCCATTAACAATTGTTGCCGGCGTTCCTCCGAGAAAAAGTTAATGATTCTATCGAGCGCCTGGTTTGCACTGTTCGCATGCAGTGTCGCTAAGCAAAGGTGACCAGTCTCCGCAAACTGAATGCCGTATTCCATCGTTGCCTTGTCGCGAATCTCACCAATCAAAATAACATCGGGGGCTTGGCGCAAAGTATTCTTTAGTGCCGCATGCCAGGAATCCGTATCCACACCCACCTCACGCTGCGTAATGACGCAACCTTTGTGCGGATGCACATATTCCACCGGGTCTTCGATGGAAATGATGTGGCCCTTTGAATTTTCGTTTCTGTGACCGATCATCGCAGCCAGCGTTGTTGATTTACCTGATCCTGTACCACCGACGATAATGACCAGACCGCGCTTGTTCATCACAACATCTTTCAAAATCGGTGGTAAATCGAGGTCACCCAGTGTTGGAATCTCAGTCGTAATCGTTCGTAGAACCGCGCCAATTAGGCCCTGCTGAATGAATGCGCTAACGCGAAAACGACCAATGCCTTGTGGACTGATCGCGAAGTTACACTCTTTGGTGGAATCGAATTCCTTGATTTGTTTATCATTCATGATGGATCGCACCATCATCGCCGATTGCTCAGACGTCAGCGGTGTGTCGGTCGCTTTATGAATCGAGCCGTCGACCTTTATTGCAGGGGGAAAACCCGTGGTCAGAAAGAGATCCGAACCCTCTTTCTCAACCATCTTTTTGAGAAGATTTTGAGTCAACCGTACCGCTTGTTCACGTTCCATTACCTGCCTCCTGCTTCACGAATTGGGGGTATTGCCCCACTATCTAGTACGCACATAATCGCCGACTAGAAATTCTCCTTGGCGACCGCCCTAAAGCGAGCCTCTTCCTTGTTGATCAAACCTTTTGCCATCAGATCGGCAAGATTTTGATCCAGCGTATGCATGCCGGAACCCTGGCCTGTTTGAATAGCTGAATACATTTGCGCGATCTTGCCTTCACGAATCAAATTCCTAATGGCCGGTGTGCCCACCATAATCTCGTGCGCGGCAATTCTGCCGCCGCCAATTTTCTTCAGCAGCGTTTGCGATATAACAGCACGCAGCGATTCGGACAACATCGCGCGCACCATTTCCTTTTCGGCCGCGGGGAATACGTCAACAATACGATCGATTGTTTTTGCGGCCGAACTGGTGTGCAACGTGCCGAACACCAGGTGACCGGTCTCTGCCGCTGTCAGCGCCAGTCGAATAGTTTCCAAGTCACGCAGCTCGCCAACCAGCACCACATCGGGATCCTCGCGCAATGCTGAGCGCAATGCTTCGTTAAACCCCAGAGTGTCGCGATGCACTTCGCGCTGATTGATCAGCGACTTTTTACTTTCATGTACAAATTCGATCGGATCTTCAATGGTGAGAATATGGTCCGGCTTATTGTCGTTGATGTAGTCGACCATCGCCGCAAGGGTCGTCGATTTGCCCGAGCCAGTTGGTCCAGTAACCAAAACGATGCCTCGTGGATGCATCGACAAATCTTTGAATATAGCGGGTGCGCCGAGATCGTCCAACGTCAGGATTTCTGACGGAATGGTTCTAAATACCGCAGCCGAGCCGCGATTTTGATTGAATGCGTTGACTCGAAAGCGGGCAAGCTTTGGAATTTCGAAAGAGAAATCGGTTTCGAGAAACTCTTCATAGTCCTTGCGCTGCTTGTCATTCATGATGTCGTACACCATGCTATTGACATCTTTGTGGGTAAGCGCCGGCATGTTGATTCGTTTGATGTCTCCATCAACTCGAATCATTGGCGGTACGCCGCCCGACAAGTGCAGGTCGGATGCGTTGTTCTTTACCGAGAACGACAGTAATTGCGCAACGTCTACGGCCATGTTTCTCCCTCTCGAAGATTAATCTGACTTACCATAACTTGGCACTGATCGAAGCCTAGTATAGCGGAGCACCCGGAGCAAAACGTGATTAGAGTCACGGAAAACTTTCGAAAAATCCAAGATTTGCTGGCAAAAGCTGCGATGGATGCTGATCGCCCACCAGAGAGTGTAAGTTTGCTCGCGGCCAGCAAGACTCAAAGCGCCGAAACGGTCCTGGAGGCAGTCAAATGCGGCCATTTCGATTTCGGCGAGAATTTCGTTGCCGAGGGTATTGCGAAGATCAAGGCGACCGAGACCAAGGCCCTAATTTGGCACTTTATCGGCCACCTCCAGAGCAACAAAACACGCGCGGTTGCCGAGCATTTTGCTTGGGTGCATACCGTTGACCGACTCAAAATCGCCGAACGGCTTAGTGCCCAGCGCCCCTACTATGCTGATGACCTCAATGTGTGCGTGCAGGTCAATATTGACGCAGACCCGGCCAAATCCGGCATAGCGCCCGACGCAACGATGGAACTGGCGCAGGCGATCAATGAGTTGCCGAAACTCAGGCTTCGTGGACTCATGTGTATCCCTGCGGCCAGCGACACCTTCGATAAACAGCGTGTTCCATTCCGAAATTTGCGATTATTGTCGGAGCAGCTCAGTGCCGCCAATCTACCGATCGATACGTTGTCCATGGGCATGACCGGAGATTACGCCGCAGCAATACGCGAAGGCGCGACGATGGTGAGGATTGGCACGGCGTTGTTTGGGCCGCGCGGGAATTAGCGGACGACCTTTTAGCACTACATGACAGGCAGATTATGAGTAGAAGCAACATCGCATTTATCGGCGGCGGCAACATGGCACGCGCCATTGCCGGCGGCCTAATTCGCAGCGGTTTCGACCCGGCACACATATTCATTGCGGAGCCGAACGCGGAACAGCGCTCCCTCCTCAGCGGTGAGTTTGGATCGTCCACCATTGTTGACGACAATTCCGCCGTCGCCTCACAAGTGGGCACCATGGTGCTTGCTGTGAAACCGCAAATATTAAGGGCTGTATGTATCAATCTACGCGACGCGGCTCAGGAACAAAAACCACTGGTCATTTCCATTGCAGCAGGACCGCGGGTCGACGACATTGAGCGTTGGCTTGGCGGCGAGCTAGAAATCGTCCGCGTGATGCCGAATCAGCCCGCACTGGTCGACCAGGGAATATCCGCATTGTTTGCCAATCGACGGACTGACGAACTCGGCCGGATACTGGCGGAAAAAGTAATGACCGCCGTTGGCCAGGCGGTTTGGGTAGAAAGTGAATCTCTGCTTGATGCGGTAACCGCAATCTCCGGTACCGGTCCGGCCTATTTCTATTTGCTGATTGACGCAATGATTAAGTCGGCTGTGAAGCTCGGCATCGACCCCGCCGTTGCACGCACGTTGTGCGTTGAGACCGCTCGTGGTGCCGCAACATTGGCCGCCGCCGAAGCTGAATCGATGTCGGCGTTAATAGAGCGTGTCCGCTCGCCAGGCGGCACAACGACCGCAGCTTTCGAAAAACTCGACGCGGCGAATATCCATGCTATCTTTGATTCGGCAATTCAGGCCGCAAAAGAAAGATCGATTGAACTCGCCCACCAAGCAAACCAAGAATGACGAATAAACTATGATCGATGCTCCGATATTTTTGATCGACACCTTCTCGAAATTGTATTTACTCATTTTGTTGTTGCGGTTTTGGTTGCCGTTGTTACGCGCCAATTTTCAAAACCCGGTTGCCCAGGGTGTACTACGATATACGTCACCGTTGATCTCTCCCGTCAGACGGTTTGTACCGGCAATTGGCCGCATCGATACAGCGACTGTAATCGTTGCATTTCTGCTCCAGTTCGTCGTTTTGCTGATCATTATGAGCCTGCAGGGCGTTGGTCTCGGCCTGCCGGCATTTGCGATGTCCATGCCGTTGCTGTCATTTGCTTTGCGCGCTCTGCTCGAACTCGTCATGCTCAGCGTAACGCTGTTCATCGTCGCTATATTTGTTCGCGTGATTCTGAGTTGGATTGGCCGCTATATGGGACCGATTTCGGACATTCTCGCTGATCTCACGGAACCGCTGGTGCGGCCGATTCGGCGCCGACTTCCGCCAATGGGCGTTGTCGATTTGTCGATGTTTATCGTACTCATACTACTGATAGCACTGAATAAATTTCTCGCTGGCCTGATGGTGAATATCGTCTAGGTAGCCAGCGAGCATATCGCTTCCACAATAATTTAGCTTGCAACCGGCACGCGGCAACTGTGAAATTGGGACTCGTTTTGGCAATCAGCTATAGTTCCCGCATAAGCTGAGGCCTGACCCAGGGGAAATAGACAATGAAACCAATAAATTCCGCAGCCCTCGTTGCACTGATTAGCATGCTGAGCGCCTGCGGTGGTGGTGGCGAGCAAACAGTGCCTGAAGCGCAACCCGCTGGCGAGACGTTTGCCGATATCGGCAATCATGTCGTTCACTTCAGCGCACAGTCGACAGATCAGTTACCGCCCGAGGTCGCGCGTGCCTACAACATCGTGCGTAGCAAAAACCGCGCGATGTTGAATGTGTCAATCCTGGAACAAGAGGGCAACAAAGCTGTAGAAGGTGAGGTTACCGTCAAAACAGTCAATCTGACCGGTCAGCTCAAGAATGTCATCATGCGAAAAGTCCAAGAGCAGGAGGCGATCTATTATATTGGCGAAACTGCAGTTGCGAATCGAGAAGTTCTCGTGTTTGACATTTCGGTGACTCCGATCGGGGAAACAGAAGCGTCTCAATTGCGATTTCAACGGCAATTTTTCTCCGACTAAATCCCGGGCAAATTTCAGCCGTTAGCGTCGACTTTTGCTATCAATCGGTCGCATAAGTACATTCTAGGCTTCGCGAATAGCAACGAATTGAGAAAACCCTATAAAATTAGGCTAAATCGTCCGCATTGATGCTTTTTTCGATTTACCTCGTGATGACTCATGTGTTATCGTCGCGCCGCATTCGGGCGTGGTCCGGTATGGACCGCCGCCCGATTTTTCGTTTAATTGAGGAGTCATTGTTTCATGGCAGCTAGCAAATCGGCGGGCAAGAAGCCGCCCACCAAATCAGAAATTTATGCAACGATCGCCGACGATACCGGCCTGACTAAGAAAGACGTCGCAGCAGTTTTCGACTCGTTGTCCGGTCAAATCAAGAAAAATCTTGGCGGACGCGGCGGACCTGGTCTGTTCACCATTCCCGGCTTGCTGAAAATGCGTGTCGTGAAGAAGCCGGCTACCAAGGCCAGAAAAGGTGTAAACCCTTTCACCGGCGAAGAAATGATGTTCAAAGCCAAGCCTGCATCAAAAACCGTAAAGGTTGCAGCGCTGAAAGGCCTGAAAGATATGGTCTAGATCAGAGACAATCTGATTATGCGAAAAGCCGGGGCCAGCCCCGGCTTTTTTGTGGGCGCTTATTGAACCGGCTATGCCGTTCAACGTTGATTAGGAGCGGATTTTCTCGTTCTGTGGATCGTACATCGGCTCCGCGGAGGCTAGCGTCGCATATCGCTGACCCGCAACCTCAATCTCGTAGTGATCACCCACAGGAAATTCACCGGCCGCATCGCTCACATATCCCAGACCGACACAACTCCCGAGCGTATGTCCGTAGGCCGCGGAGGTCACATGACCCACAATATTGTCGTCTCGCCAAATCGGCTCATTGTGGTAAAGCAGAGGCTCTGGATCTATAAGGCGGAACTGCAACAACTTCCGTGAGATACCCTGCTCTCGCTGGCGTAGCAACGCGTCTCGGCCAATGAAGCCACCGGCTTTGTCAAACTTCAACGTGAAATCCAGACCCGCCTCCAGCGGCGTGTCTTCGTCCGTGATGTCGTGACTCCAGTGTCGATAGGCTTTCTCAATGCGCAGTGAATTCAAAGCGTGGTAGCCGGCATGCAGCAAACCGAAGTTCTCGCCCTCGCGTACAAGGTGATCGTAAATATCGAGCGTGAATTCTGTCGGGATATACAGCTCCCAACCCAGCTCACCGACAAACGTAATTCTTGACGCTCTCACCAGCCCATATCCGAGTTCTATTTCTTGACTGCTGGCAAAAGGAAACGCCTTGTGGGACATATCGAACGGCGTTAAGGACTGTAACAATTCTCGCGATTTCGGGCCCATGATCGATATCACGTTCATCGCAGAGGAAACATTCGTCAGTAAGCAATTCGCCCCCGCTGCCAGATGCGACTTCAGCCAGTGAAAATCGCGGACTTCTGTTTCTGCCGCCGTCACAATCAGAAAACAATCTTCGGCAATTCGCGTTACCGTAAGATCCGCTTCGATACCGCCTTTGTCATTCAACCATTGCGTGTAGACCAAGCGGCCTACGCGGACATCGATATCGTTAGCGCACACACGATTTAATTCGCGCGCTGCATCGCGCCCCTCAAGTCTAAATTTGGCGAATGACGACTGATCGAACAATCCGACATTGTCACGTACAGCCCGATGCTCCGCGGCAGAGTGCTCAAACCAATTCTGTCTTGCGTAGCTATAATCGTATTTCGCTTCCACACCTTGGGGAGCGAACCAATTCGGCCGCTCCCAACCGAATGCCTCACCGTGACACGCCCCTGCTGTGACTAAGCGGTCATGCATGGCGGATTTGCGCACGCCGCGAGCAGTTTCGTACTGCCGGTAGGGCCAGTGCGTCGCATACAACAAACCGAGCGTTTCGCTGACGCGCTCACGAAGGTAGCGCCGATTGCCCTGAAACGGCATATTTCGCCTGACATCGACCTCCCACAGATCAGCAGGCGGTACGCCGTCGCGCATCCATTCCGCGACGACTTTTCCGATACCGCCAGCAGACTGCAAGCCAATGGAATTGAGACCCGCGGCGACAAAACAGTTCTCGAGTTCCGGGGTTTCACCGAGGTGGTACCGAACATCCGGCGTGAAACTCTCAGGACCGCAAAAAAACTTTTGAATTCCAGCGTCTTCCAATGCGGGCAGCCGATGCATCGCATCAGCCAGCACCGGTTCGAAATGCTCGAAGTCGCCAGCAATTTCGTCGAAGCAAAAGTCTTCCGCAATACCGTCCATACCCCACGGTTTTGAATTGGGCTCAAACGCGCCAACCAGCAATTTTCCTGCGTCGTACTTGTAGTACGCGCAAGAATCATAGTCGCGCAACACCGGGAGCTCTGGATGCAAGCCGGCAACGGATTCAAATAAGACGTAGTAGTGTTCGCAGGCGTGTAGAGGAATATTTACACCGACGCTCGCCGCAAGATCCCGACTCCACATACCGCCGCAGATGACGACATAGTCGGCCGATACGCTCCCACTCGCCGTACTGACCCCGGTAATTTTGCCGCCGTCCTGCAAAATTGACTCAACCTTGGTGTCCTGAAATATTTGGACGCCGGAATTTCTTGCGCCTTTCGCCAACGCTTGCGTGATATCGACAGCATTTGCGTAACCGTCAGACGGAATGTGTATGCCGCCGAGAACGTCTTCGATGGTTATCAGCGGGTAGCGCTCGGCGATTTCATTAGTCGACAGGACATCAACCTGCAAGCCGAATACTTTTGCCATGGATGCACTACGCTTCAGCTCCTCGAGCCGCCCATCTGTAGTCGCTATCGAAATCGAGCCGCTTTTTCGATAGCCGGTCGCCTGACCCGTCTCCGCCTCAAGTCCGCCATACAATTCACTGGTATAGCGAGCCAACTTGGTCATGTTGATTGAATTGCGAAGCTGGCCAACCAACCCGGCGGCGTGCCAAGTCGTACCACTGGTGAGCTGTTGGCGCTCCAACATAATTGTATCGGACCAGCCAAGTTTGCCGAGATGATAGGCAATAGAACAACCGATCACGCCGCCACCAATAATGACGACGCGTGCTTGACTAGGTAACTCTCTTGCTGCCATCTCAGGCCCGCAAACGATCGTTTTGCGGATCGTAGACTGCGTCCGCCAGCACCTCAACTGGACAACGGCTGCCAACAATATCAACGGCGAGCCGTGTGCCGGGCATTGCGCTGACAGGGTCGACGTAACCGAAACCAAGACTCCTCCCGACACTATGCCCATAGCCGCCGGAGGTCGTCACGCCAATGCAGTCGTCACCGTTGAAAATAGGTTCACCGCCGCGCACATCGGCATCATTTGCATCAACTGAAAAATAGATCAACCGCAGATTGCTTTCGTTTTGATCGAGACTTGCTTGTTTGCCGACAAAATCTTCTTTTTCCAGCCGGATGAATCTTTCCATCGCAGCGTCACGCATCGTGACTTCGTTGGTTAACTCCGCACCCCAGCCGCGATACGCTTTTTCAATGCGCAAACTATTGACCGCATACAAACCAAAATTGGCGATGCCGTAGGATCGTCCAGCGTCCATCAAGTATTCGTACAACGCCGGCAAATCTTTCATTTGTGCATGCAATTCCCACCCAAGTTCGCCGACATAATTGACGCGTAACGCACGCACTTGCATTCCTTGGATATCAATTTCAGCAGCGCTGAGCCAACGAAATGCAGCGCTTGTAAGATCGGCTGTCGTGAGTTGTGACAGCACATCGCGCGCATGCGGACCCGCAAGCACCAAATTTCCCCGATCATCCGTAACGTTGCGCACCGATACATCTTCGTTTAAGCGTTTGCTCTGTTGCAAATAATCGAGATCGCGAAGCTCTGCACCGGCGGCTGATAACACATACCAAAGATCTGCAGACAAACGTGTGATAGTCATTTCCGCGCCAATACGGCCATTCTCTGACAAAATATGCGTCAGCGTAATGCCGCCCGGCTTCGTGGGCATCCGATTCGCGCAAATGCGATTTAGATAAAGTTCTGCATCCGCACCACTCACTTCAAACTTGGCGAATCCCGATAGATCCAACAGACCCACCCGCTCGCGCACCGCGAGACATTCATCGCGCACGACTTCGAACACGTTACTGCGCCGGTAACTGTATTCCTCAACGCTACCGTCCAACGAAAACCATTTTGGCCGCTCCCAGCCGAACGTCTCCGTAAACACGCCGCCTTGCGCTCTCAGCGCTTCGTACAGTGGGCTAGTACGGCTGGGACGCCCGGCAGGCAACTCTTCGCCAGGAACCGGCGTCGCATAGGTCATCCCGTAATCTTGGATTCCCTTTGCATGCATGTATGTGTCGTTTGCGTAGCGGCCAAAGCGGCGCGGGTCGAAACCGGTCATATTGATTTCTGAGTCGCCGTGTACCATCCACTGCGCGAGGTATTTTCCGCATCCTGCCCCTTGCGCAATACCGAACGACGAACCGCAGCACATCCAATAATTACGCAAGCCAGCAACTGGCCCCAGCATTGGCGGCCCGTCTGCGGAATGCGGAATCGCGCCATTCACAATTCGCTTGATTCCGGCATTTTCGAGGATCGGCATTCGCTCCATCGCATAGCCGAGCCACGGCATGAGGCGCTCGAGATCATCCGGAAATAATTCGCTGTCCGATTCCCAGGGCGGATAGCCATTGGGCGGCCACGCTTCAGTTATCTGCACATTCTCATAGATACCAATCAGTCCAGATTTTTGTTCCTGCCGTAAATAGGCCGATGCTCGCGGGTCTCGGATCACGGGCATCTCCCAATCCGGCCGCTCGACGAACTCCGGCACGGCACCGGTAACCAGATAGTGGTGTTGAATATTTGCGATAGGTAAATCGGCACCCACCATCTTCGCTACTTGGCGCGCAAAGCAACCCGCCGCATTCACCACCGTTTCCGCAACGACCGTGCCTTTGTCGGTAACAACTTGCCATTCTCCCGACGGCAGCAAGTTGATATCGGTAACCAAAGTGTGGCGTTGAATCTTCGCGCCCATGTTGGTTGCACCACGCGCCATGGCGTTGCACAAGCCCGCGGGGTCAGCGTGACCGTCATCGTTGGTCCACGCGCCCGCGAGCACGCCATCTGTGTTCATGTACGGGTTGAGCTCGCTGATTTTGGCCAAATCGATTATTTCCATATGGAAGCCGACGTTGTCAGCGATGCCTTTCATGTAGGCAAACCAATCCAAGTCGTGTTGCGTCAAAGCGAGTCGAATCCCGCCCGAGGCGTGCCAGCTGACGTATTGACCGGTCAAGCCTTCGAGCTTTGGATAGAGTTCGTTGCTGTATGCGTGAATTTTGGCAAGGTTGTAATTGCCGACCAAACTTGGACATTGGCCCGCTGCGTGCCAGGTCGAGCCAGACGTTAGCTCGCCTTTTTCTATCAGCAACAGATCGTCACAGCCTTCCTCAGCCAGATGATAGAGCAGCCCTGCGCCCATGATCCCGCCGCCGACGATGACTGTTTGTGCGTGACTCTCCATCTAGTGCTCCCATGACCCGCCACGTGGCAGAGCCAGCAGAAATTCGTCGCAACGTCAGGCTGCGTCGTTCCGGCATTCTGCGGTGAGCGGCAACGCCCAGCTTGACCGCGCGCGTCACATTGTTGGCGTGAATCGCCATGTCGTTGTTAGAACTAGGGCAATCGACTCGCCCGCCGTGCCACGATTTGTCCGGACGGTGCCGCACTATCGACCCAACGATCAAGCACGTACATCGCCCTCCGCTGGGCTGATTATTTTTGATTCGGTTTGTAGCGCGCTGCGTCTGCCGGCGTTAATTCGATTACCTTGAGTTGCCAGCGCG
This sequence comes from Woeseia sp., assembly GCA_021773015.1. Lineage (GTDB taxonomy): Bacteria > Pseudomonadota > Gammaproteobacteria > Steroidobacterales > Woeseiaceae > OFTM247. Next base: position 3,509,661 of record JAJFKW010000001.1, on the reverse strand, counting down.
TGTGAATTGCATCGACACGTAATTTGTAGCTGCCGCCCGTTTGAAACAGACGCACGCCGTCCGACGCTTCCTTCTTGTGTTTGATTCGACCTACTTCGAATCCAGTTCGACCGTCGAGCAAGACGATGTCGACCGACATAAATGTCGCGTAATCGCTGTTAACGCGCCAGTCGAGAAGCCACGGACCATCGACTTCAAACTCGCTGGTAATTCGATTGCCGTCGCCGATAAATTCCCGCACTAACTCCTCTGCGCTGGCTGCGGGTATCAGCATGATCGTGACTAACAAAGCCACCGCTTTAGAATGCACTTGACTCATAAATTCCATTCCCATCGACCCGCCTCGGTTAATTTGCGAACGCAATACAAAACGATGAGCAAGCTTCGCTTGTTATTTGATCCCGCTAAGCGGAATAGTTCGACTTAATGCTGCGTTGCAATTATGTCTTGCGGTAGCTATTAATCAACAACTGTTTTGCCGCATCGCCCGTTACTATGTCGTCCTTGCAGCCCGCAACGCCGAATATCGCATACGGCTCGAAATGTCCCGAATCCAACGCATAATCTAGGAGATCTTCTGCAGATAGGGTTTTGCGGCTTGCGCGCTCGTGCAATGGAAATTGGATGGGCTCCAAACCGTCGTATGCGCGGTAAATTACCTCTGTACACACCAATTTGTCGGAATTAAAGAAGTCGAAGTCGAAGTTATACAACTTACCCTCGTGGAGCACCGCCCGCTCTATCCCCCGACAGATATTTTCCTGACTCATCGCCGGTCTTAGCAATGCAAAAACATCAACGGAAAAAGTGTCGGTCAGCGGTCGAAACCGCACGCCGTCTTTGCGCGCTTCCAGCATGCAGATGTCGCCGACCCAAGTCCGCTCTTTGGCCCAGTCCGCGTTGATGCCAACTGCTTCTCGTTCCTTTGGTGTGCCGATATAAAGCGCAGCATGCGGCCAGAAACCGGGTAAGAACAGGTTAGTTAGAGCCTTCGCGTGCCGCGTAACCACAACGTCGCCCGGCTGCAATAATTCCGCCACCTGTTGCAGTTTATCTTCAGTAACCCTCTTATTATTTGGGTCGTAGAGTTCTGACGCCGTGCGGCCAAAACCTTCAAGCACGCTCGCAAGTGTATTGGTCGCGCTAACAACGCCGCGTCGGCGCCATTTGTGGCTAATGTACTGCCAGGCTCGTCGGATATAGCTCAATTTACTCGGATTCACGGCGCTTTGCAGAGCGTCGAGTTGAGCCACCAAGAAGCCAACGTCGTTGTCGTCAGCTAGCTTGTTTAGTGCTTCACGATTATCTTCGGCAAGCCGTATGGCATCGCGAATTGCAGTTATATTGCCATGATCGACGAACGCAGAAAATATCGTCGTGTATTGTTTGCGCGGTATCCGGTACTCCGGAAAAGCCTCGTTGAGTTTGCGTTGAATAACGCTGTGATGGCCGACCTCAAACAGCAACAGCCGATCGATTCGGATAAGCACGCACATCGCAACATAGCCGACGAGGAAATATTTCCAATCTTGGTGGCTGCGAATCTTACTCACGGGTTTGTTCAAAGCGTCAAGCACGTCCTCGATAACGCTCCACAAACTCTCGCGAACGCTCAAGAATTGTGCAAACCAATAACCAATCGCTTCATCTTCGTTTGGCCGAAAGTCGCCGCGTTCAATGATCAACTGGCGCGCAGCCTCGTCGGGCGCTTCGCGCTCGAGTTGCTCAGCGGCTTCCATTAACGCCCGCAAGGTTGAAGTCAGTGCAATAGACATAGGTCGTCGTGACACGAAAAATAAGGCTATGCAGTATAGTTGATTGCCACGCGCCGACAGTGACCACTCGGTCACATATCGTCGATTGACGGGCGCATTTCGGCGCTTTTTGCTAGGCTAGCCGACATGGGTGAAGACTCAAAGTTGATGAAAATGCTCACCGGCTACGCCGCTGCGCACCAGCATCCGTTCAATGTCGCAGTGCATTTGATTGGCATACCCACGATCATGCTTGGCGTTTTCATCCCGTTGTCATGGTTTGCGATCGAGATCGGACCATTCACCGCGACGCTTGCGCATCTCGTCTTGTTCGCCACTTTTTTGTTTTATATGACGCTCGACAAGACCTTCGCGCTCGTATTTCTTATTTTTGGCTTCGGCCTCGCCGCGCTGGCGCTAAAACTTTCAGGCTTCGGCAGCACATCGACAATCATTGCGGCAGCGTGCTTTTTCGGCGGCTATTTAGCGCAGTTCGTCGGTCATGCAGTCGAAAAGTCCATGCCGGTACTGGTACATCACCCTATTCAGGCGAATTTGGCGGCGCCCTTCTTCACAGTCGTTGAGATTTTTCATCTGATCGGCCTGCGCGGGGACTTGTTCGATTCCGTCAAAGCCCAGGTGGAGCGCCAACGACAGGAACGGGCGGGAACCGCATAGGGCAAAACTTGGCTCGCGCCGATATCCTTGTCAAACTTCGCCATATAGCTCCTCACTCGGCGAATTCAAATCTTGCAAGATCAACCGCAAAACTCACCCAAGGCATCGTTCGAACGAGCCGTTGTTTTTATGCATGCTGGCGACTTCTCAATGGCGGAACAAATTTGCCGTAACTCACTCAGCGAGTTCCCGCGCGACGCCAATTTACTCTGTCTGCTCGGCGCATCGCTGATCAAACAAAAACGTGGGGAAGATGCAGAACACACGCTCTGGCGCGCGGCAAAAATGTATCCGCGCTTTTCTCGCGCCCACGAGGGGTTGGCTGAGGCGTATGTATTGCAGGGCAAGCTCTTTGAAGCGCTGGAATCACTCAATACGGCGGCGACTCTAGAGCCTGACAGTGCGAGTATTCGCGCAAAGAGAGGCAAGGTGCTCGCGGGTCTGGGTCGCGACAATGACGCGAGCAAGGCTTTTGAAGAATCGTTCAAGCTGACACCGCATCGCGAGGAGCTAATCAAAGGGCTCCAATTGCAGCGCATGGGCGATGTCGTCGACGCCGAAAAAATTTATCGTGACGTATTGCGCCAAGATCCGCAAAACGTCGATGCACTGCGCCTGCTCGCCGGCATCGCTATGCGCGCCAAACAATGGGGCGATGCTGAAGTACTGCTAAACAAGGCGCTTGAATTAGCGCCAGCTTTCTTCCAGGGATGGATGGATTTAGGCCTGGCTCTACAAGAGCAGGATCGCACGGACGAGGCGCTTGAAGCCTACAAGCAAGCGCGCCAGATCGAACCTGATAAAGCAAACCCGTTTGCGGCAGCAGGTACCAGCGCGGCGATGGCGGGCCGCCATGAAGAAGCCACCAAATTGTTCAATCAAGCGGTTAAGAGAGACCCCGGAAGTCCTGGCGCACTCGCCGGATTGGGACATGTATTGAAAACTGTCGGTAATCAACCGAACGCGATCGCTGCTTACCGCACTTGCATTGAGCACAATCCGGAGCATGGCGAAGCCTATTTCAGCTTGGCCAATTTGAAGACATTTCGCTTCGCAGACGATGAAATCGACGTCATGAAGACGCACGCCGCCAATGAAGCGCTAGGCGACGAACCGCGCGCTAACTTTCTGTTCTCTCTAGGCAAAGCATTCGAAGACAAAGGTGACTACGACAAGGCTTTTGAATACTACGCGCTAGGCAATCAGACCCGCCGCCAACATGAGTCCTACGACCCGGTGCGCACAATCGATCAACACGATACTTTCATTCGCGTATTTAGCAAAGCATTTCTTAATCAGTGGCAAGGCCTGGGGCACGTCGGCGACACGCCGATTTTTATCGTTGGTTTGCCACGCTCCGGCTCCACCTTGATAGAACAAATACTCGCCAGCCACTCGTTGGTGGAGGGGACGCATGAACTGCCTGATTTAGGGCGGGTAGCCCGTCAGGTTGGCAATGCGGAAGGACAGTTGGCGGCTTATCCTCTGGCTATCGAAAACTGTCAGCCTGACAAATTTGCCGAACACGGCGCCGATTATTTGCGCAGGGTTGAGCGCCACCGGCTTGGCGGTGTAGCAAACTTTACCGACAAGATGCCGAATAATTTTGTTCACGTAGGTTTCGTGCATTTGATTCTTCCGCAAGCCAAGTTTATCGACGCACGCCGTCATCCGCTGGACAGTTGCTTGGGCAGCTTCAAGCAGTTATTCGCTCGTGGACAGCCGTTTACCTACGATCTCTATGAACTTGGTGAATTTTACTTGCAGTATGTTCGGCTGATGGATCATTGGCATGACGTACTGCCCGGAAAAGTGTTGCAGGTTCAATATGAAGAGGTTGTCGGCGATACCGATACGCAAATTCGGCGGATGTTGGAGCATTGCGATTTGCCGTTCGAAGAGGCTTGCCTGAGATTTTGGGAAACCGATCGCGCGGTGAAAACAGCAAGCTCGGAACAGGTTAGAAAGCCAATCTATGCCAGCTCAGTCCAATTGTGGCGAAAATACGAAAATCACCTCGGACCGTTGATTGAGGTGCTCGAACCGTTGCTCCGCGAGTTGCCGAAAGAATGGCAACCAGAGTCTTTTTGACGTTTGACGCAGCCCCCAAATATGAACTTACCGGTTCGCAGCAATAAAATCTTTTGGCATGTAGTCAAAAATAAATGTAATGCGATCGTCACTGCCACTGTTCATTACACTGTGCGTTTTCTGGTTATTAATCTCGTAGGCGTTGCCGACTCGCATCTGATGCGGCTTGCCGTCAATCATGAATCGAACGCGCGCATTGGTCGTGATTGGCACATGAATGCGATGGCTTCGGTGAAATGTCTGGTCGGCATCAAAATGTGGATTTATCCTGCCACCGGCTGGTAGCTTCGCCGCCATCGCTCGAATAATCGTGCCGCCAGGAGAGTAAAACCGCGCAATGATGTCATGCATGACCGGCACTGCAACATCTGCCAATGATCCCCAGCCGTCAGACTGTCGCACTTCGAGATCCTCAATCGTGCCGTCACAGAAAACGAGCACAACCGACTGTGTTTGCCGATGAACCTCATATTCGTCCTGCCGCAGACTATTCGAAGCCCACGCTTCGTCATCCAATGCGACGACTGCCCGCTGCAACGACTCGATATCGACATCGCCCAGTTGCTTCATTGCTTGCTCAATATTCATAGATGTTGTTTGACGATCAGCGGTACGGAAACGCAAGGTAGCAAATCTTTCGTGCTTTGCAAGGCGACGTATTCTGGCCTTTTTGCGACTCCCTATATGTCACATAGTGGGGTCGACGCCCACTGTGGTATCTGTGCATATGGGATCATTGGCAGCGATCCGGTGCTTTTATACTATCTATAGGGAATAGGGCTTTGCCTGCGATTCCCATTTGTTGCTTTTTCGCAACAAATCATCGTAGATTGTTACAAATCAAGCGCGGGCGGCGCTTGGCGATAGCTAATTCTTGAATTAGTATTCACGAGTAATTATCTATAAACCGCATCGGGAATTAGTCAATGGCCACATCGGATTTTCAGAGCAAAGCAACAATCCCCGTCAAGAGCACAATCGCCGTCGCCGTATCCATGGCACTTAGCGGCCAAACAGGTAACGCGCAAGCACAGGATAAAGAATCCGTCGGCATTGAAGAAATCACCGTAACCGCACGCAAGCGCGCGGAGAGCTTGCAAGACGTTTCCGCGAGCGTGCAGGCAATAACAGGCGATGACCTAAAACGCCAGGGACTAGCGAATCTCGAAGACGTAGTGCGCTTTCTGCCGAGCGTAAACTTCGTTGGCGGTACTGCAGGCGCTAACAAGATTATTTTCCGCGGCGTTTCGGATAATCCCGGTGCATTTATCGCAGCTTCGTCAGCAGCCCTTTATATCGATGAGCAACCGCTGACGCAGTTCTCCATTAATCCAGAGCCACGCATGGTCGACATCGAGCGCGTGGAATCACTTGCTGGTCCTCAGGGCACGCTGTATGGCGATAGTTCGCAATCCGGCACGCTAAGAATTATCACCAACAAACCAGACCCTACGGGCTTCTCTGCATTTGGCGACGTGATGATTCGCACAGGTTCAGAATCCAGCGAAAGTTACGAGATCAGTGGCATGCTCAATATGCCGCTGGTTGAAGACAAATTTGCGATTCGTATTGTCGGCTTCTCGGCGACCGATGGCGGATTTGTCGACAACGTATTTGGTGTCTCTCCGCAGCTTGGTCTTAAAGATAACAGTGCAATCGTCCAGGACGATATCAACGAAGTGGATCACGTGGGAGGTCGTGTTTCTGCCAAGTGGTTCATGAATGAGGAATGGTCTGCCACCGCTGCGGTCATTTACCAAGACTCGCAGGCCGAAGGTCGTAACGACTACGACCCTGGCGTTGGCGACCTGCAAACCATCAAATTCTTCAAAGACACTCGAGATGATAGTTGGTATCAAGGCGCACTAACGATAGAAGGCAGTTTTGGCGATGGTTTCGATTTTCTGTCAGCCACAAGCTACTTCGAGCGCGATATCGATTACATATTTGATCGAACAACCTATTCCGCCTATTTCAATTACAACTTCTGCCCGGCGTATGCGACCTATTGCTGGTCTGGAGACTCGCGGGCAAATCAGGACACGGTTGGTTTCAACTCGCAGATTCAGGAAAACACGCGCTTTACCCAGGAATTCCGCCTGTCGAAAACCGGTGAGAATTATCGTGCGGTCTTTGGCGCATTTTACGAGGACAAAACTGAATTCTGGCAATATCGCGCGGTCACCCCGGAATTCCTGGATACACTCTCCTATTACACTTGGACGGTGGGCTATGGATACACACCATCGGGTGTAGACCCGTCATGGTGGTTATCGGTTGACGACACTCAATGGGACCAATGGGCGGTATTCGGCAACTTCAGCATGGATTTTAACGATCAATGGTCTGCCGAAGTTGGCCTGCGATACTTCGATCAGAATCAGGATCGAATCTACTTTGTGGACAAACCTTTCCTTACCGGCACCGCTGCACATCCGAGTTTTGCGGATGTGGAAGGCGGCAACAGCGACGTCGTGCCAAAAGTGTCTGTTACCTACCGAATTGACGACGAGCGCATGCTCTACGGTCTTTACTCTGAAGGCTTCCGCTCAGGAGGTGCAAACCGCAATCGAGTCGCCGAGGAATTAACGATATTCCCGCTTGCGTTCCAGCCAGACAAGCTAAAGAACTTCGAGATAGGTGCCAAAACACGCTGGAACGAAGGGCGTGTTCAATTGAATGTCACCGCGTTTTTCATGCAGTGGGAAAATTATCAAATCGAGACAATCGACCCAAGCTTCCAACCTTGCGGACCCGGCGAATCGCGTGAAACAGATCCGTGCAACCAGAATTTTCAGGTTGTCGTTGCCAATGTCGGAGATGCTGAGCAGGTTGGTGTTGAATTTGACTTACGTGCAATCGCTGGCGAAAACCTCGATCTTGGTTTGAATGGAACCTACGTTCAGGCAGAAACAGCCGAGGAATTCACGGTCACCACCGTTGTGCCGGAGGGCACGCGTCTGCCGAATACGCCGGAATGGAAAGTTAACGGTTTCGCACAATACAACTGGCCGGTCAATTTCGTTTCCGACGGTCAAATGTACGCACGACTGCAATACACCTACCAAAGCGACTCTATTTCTCAGCTGGAATTTTTCCCTGAGGCCGCGCCGTTAACAGCGTCCACACCGACTCGAGTCCAATCCTCATATGCCATCGGTGATCTAAAGATTGGGTTAACCGGGGATAAGTGGGAACTGCAGGCATTCGTGAATAACATTACTGACGAACGCGCCGAGCTTTATAACGACGTGTTCTTCCATGACACATTCTTCGGCAGGAATCGCGTCAACGTTAACCGTCCACGAGAGTACGGATTACGCTTGCGTGTTGACTGGGGTGACTAAGACTAGCTCGAGCAGCATAAAAAAGAGCGGCGATTGCCGCTCTTTTTTTGTCTCAAATTCTTACTCGGTCATCAATATTTGCACGACAACTATGCGGCAGGCTGAATAATAAATCCTCGGCCCATGAACATACGAATGATCGGCAGAAAATCCGCCTCCACCTTTGAAGCTTCGGCGTTCGCGGCATCGGAAAATTTTGCTGCACAGTCACGAATTGTTCGATTGCCGTCGAGTTGATTGAGAAACGCCAACACCGCCATATCGACTTCGGCGACCAGCGGTAGGCCTCCGCTCAAACTCAACACAGACTGCCCAGGCGCCCAAGCATTTTCGGCGCGCTCAAATGACTGCTCCAATCTGAGTTGTGGCGACAAAATCACAACACTGTCCAATAATTGTTGATCCGTAAACTCATAAATGCAGTCACAGGCGGAAATCGCGCTTGCAACTGCAGCGCCAGCTCCGTCTTCTACGTCGCTCGCGAAATCATGCACGTGAAACCAGTTATTGCCCTGGCGCTTTCTTATGACGACCATTCCTGGATGAATCGCTACGACGTGTCGATCGGTCAAGTATTTAACCCATTTGTCGAATGCTTGTCCGATATCGTTATCCGAGTTGCCAATATCCGTGAGGCGCTTTGCGACATAATTTGCAGGGATTACCGGCAAGCTGTGTAGAATCCAACTATCGCATCCCGCATCCTCGAACCATCCCGCAAGACGCTCGCTCCACTGCTCACCCTGAATTTCCACCCACTCACACAACATCTGAAAAAGTCCGCCGGGTTTCAAATGGTCGGCCGCTTCCGCTGCCAGTTTGCTGCAGAATTCGTCCAACTCTAATTGCGAATCACGATAGGTGTACTCGCCGCCCGGACCAGGAACAAACGGGGGGTTACTAACAATGTGGTCAAATTTCTTCCCGTCGAGGCCTGCAAATCGATCGCTGCGTACCGCGGTGATGTTATCTCGATCATTTAACAAAGCATTAAACTCGATATACCGAATTGCACGCTCGCTTATGTCGCTGGCAACAACCTGTTCGCTCTGCTTAGACAGAAACAGCGCGTGAATCCCGCAGCCGGCACCCAGATCCAACGCATCGACTGCATCGCCTGGCAAAATTAGCTTCCGCAAGAAATTCGCTGAATGTGTACTGGCCGGCAAAACAAATTCGCTTGCCTGCTCTGTTGCAAGCAGCTGAAAAGCGTCGGAAGCGATCAAGAATTCACCGACCGGTACGATGGCGATGCTTGCTCGATATTGATTGCCCGACTGTTGCAGTAAACCAAAACGCTCGCAAAGCGTGCGAAATGATTCCGGCAAAGCGGACTGGACAATATCGGCGGCAAGCTCTTGGCCCATTAGAAAAAGCCGAATTAGTGTATTTGTTGTGGTCGCCTCGGCAGTGAGATGCAACATTATCTGCAGGTCATCGCCGGTTGGGGGCGCCGAGCGACCAAGACGCTCTATTAACGCAGCTTCTGAATAGCCGCAATCAACGAAGACAGCGGCTATACTTTTCGCTTCCTTGGAGGAAGGCAGTGCAATTAAATTCATGATATTGAGTTTGTCAGTTGCTGTAACCCGTAGCAACAACGAAATGATCGTTAACTCACCACGTCAGCCGTTGTGGGTAGCAACAGCGACGAGGATGCCCAATCTGCGCCCAGTATGGCGCCAGCCAATACCATGGCCATCCCCTAATTTCGGTTACCCGCCGCAACCGTGGGGCGTTATAATCGACGCCATTCATCAAGGTCGGTCACTCACGACCTCACGAAAAAAATAATATGCGGGGGAAAGCCATGCATTTTCGACTCATCAAAGTGATCGCCCTATTTTCAGTTTCATTCTTCACACTAACAGGGTTCGCGCAGGAAGCTGAGGAGCGATTCAGCAGCAAGACATTTGAAGGAATGAAATTGCGCAGTATCGGTCCTGCATTGATGTCTGGTCGAATCGCCGATGTCGCGCTGCATCCCGATGACCCGAACATATGGTACGTCGCGGTCGGCTCTGGCGGGGTTTGGAAAACGGTCAACGCAGGGACCACTTGGACGCCCGTATTTGACGATCAAGATGTCTATTCAATCGGTGCAATCACTATTGATCCAACTAATCCGCATACGCTGTGGGTTGGCACGGGCGAAAATGTAGGCGGTCGACATGTTGGCTTTGGCGACGGCGTGTACCGGAGCACCGACGATGGCAATACCTGGGAGAACCTTGGGCTGAAGGACTCGCAACATATATCTGAAATTGTCGTTTCACCGGAAGATTCCAATACTGTATGGGTTGCGGCGCAGGGGCCGTTGTGGTCCAAAGGTGGGGAGCGAGGTGTATATAAAACGACCAACGGCGGCAATAGCTGGACGAAAACCCTAGGCGATGAAGAGTGGACTGGCGCGACCGATTTGTTAATTGACCCGCGAAACTCGCAACGGCTATACGCCGCGACGTGGCAACATCACAGAACGGTTGCCGGCTACATGGGCGGCGGTCCTGAAACCGCCATCTACCGCTCTGAAGACGGCGGCGGTTCTTGGGTCGAACTGACAGAAGGCTTGCCTGAAGGCAACATGGGCAAGATCGGCCTCGCGATATCGCCGCAGGAGCCGGACGTCATCTATGCCGCAATTGAGTTAGACCGCCGTAAAGGCAAAGTCTTCCGCTCCAGTAATCGTGGCGCATCATGGGAAGAAATGTCGGAGACTGTATCGGGCGGTACCGGTCCACACTACTATCAAGAACTATATGCAAGTCCGCATGCGTTTGATCGAATATATCTCGCAAACGTTCGCATGAACGTATCCGATGACGGTGGCAAAACATTTCGCACTATGACTGAGGTCGCCAAACACTCGGACAATCATTCCCTGACGTTTAGACCCGACGATGAAGACTACTTACTAATCGGCACAGATGGCGGTCTCTACGAAAGTTTTGATCTGGCCGAGAACTGGCGTTTTGTTGCCAACCTCCCGGTAACACAGTTTTACAAAGTTGCATTGGACGACGCGGAGCCGTTCTACAATATATTTGGCGGCACGCAGGACAACAATACGCAGGGCGGCCCGTCTCGCACGGACAACGATAATGGCATCCGCAACGCAGATTGGTTTGTCGTGCTATTTGGCGACGGACATCAACCGGCAACCGAACCAGGCAACCCGGACATCATGTACGCCGAGTGGCAGCAGGGTAACCTCGTGCGCGTTGACCGCACCAATGGCGAGTTCGTATACATCAAACCGCAACCGGAAAAGGGCGAACCGGCAGAGCGATTCAATTGGGACGCGCCTATCTTAGTAAGTCCGCACAATCCCGCGCGCCTTTACTTTGCTTCATATCGATTGTGGCGTTCAGATGATAGAGGCGACACTTGGCGAGCACTGTCCGGCGATCTGACGCGCGACCAAAATCGTATGCAGTTTGAATTCATGGACCGAAAATGGTCGTGGGATGCACCGTGGGACATCTACGCAATGTCCGCCTACAACACGATCACGTCAATTGGCGAATCGCCGCTTGAGGAAGGTCTAATTTACATCGGTACAGATGACGGACTCATTCAAGTTACTGAGAACGGCGGCGAATCCTGGCGCAAGATTGAAGTGGGCACGTTGCCTGGCGTTCCCGACACAGCATTTGTAAACGACATCAAAGCCGATCTATTCGATTCCAATACCGTTTATGTTGCACTCGACAATCACAAGTATGGCGACTTCAGCGCCTATCTAGTGAAGAGTACGAATCGCGGCCGGTCCTGGTCGTCGGTGACAGGCGATATACCGGACCGTCATATCGTTTGGCGCGTTGTGCAAGATCACGTGCAGCCTGATCTGTTATTTGCCGGCACCGAATTCGGCCTCTTTTTCACCGTGGACGGCGGTGGAAGTTGGCTAAAACTTACTGGCGACGTGCCGACGATTTCATTTAGGGATCTCGCTATACAACGACGGGAAAATGACTTGGTTGGCGCCTCGTTCGGTCGCGGGTTTTACGTATTGGATGATTACACGCCTTTGCGTTCAATCACCAAAAGAGCATTGCTGGAAAACAATGCGATGTTATTTCCGGCTCGCACGGCGCGCTGGTATCAACAGGGTAGTCGGCTAGGCGGAGCCGGACAAAGTGACCAGGGTGCCGGGTATTTCGTTGCCGAGAACCCGCCGTTTGGTGCGGTGCTCACCTATTATCTTGCAGAAGAATTGCAAAGCCGTGAGGAAAAACGCCAAACCAAAGAAAAAGCGCAGTTGGAGGATAACGCGGATACGCCATTTCCGGGTTGGGATGCTGTTGAGGCGGAAAGGAGGGAGACCGACCCCACTGTTTTCGTTCTGATTAAGAATGGCGACGGCGAGATTATCCGCCGAATCAGCGGGGAAAAAACGCAGGGCATCCATCGTGTCGCCTGGGATCTTCGTTACCCCCAAAACGAGGCTCTGCCAACGGAAGAGTCGTATTTCGGACCGCCCACCGGCTATCTCGCGGAACCGGGACAGTACACCGCAACGCTGATGAAACGGGTGGATGGTCAAAGCACAACACTCAGCGGGCCGGTAAGCTTCGATGTTGCGAAAATGCGTGGCGGCGCACTACCCGGTTCATCGCCCGAGGAAGCAGTCGCGCATTGGCAGCGCGTGGCTTCGTTGGAGCGCTCCATATTCGGCGCTGACGAGATTGTCACCAACACCTTCGAACGCATCGATTACCTCGAACAGGCGCTGGAGTTGTCAACAGGCGACCCTAACGCATTGGATATCGAACTGCATAACATCAAACAAGTTCTTTACGATGTCGACGCCGCTTTAAGCGGCAACAAAGCCAAAGGCGAAATCGGTGGCCTGGAGCCGCATACAATTGCAGAACGAATTCAGGTCGCAGGATTTGGCTCGGCATATTCCACTTACGGACCTACTGCAACGCAAAAACGCAGCCTTGAAATTGCCAATGAGGAATATTCGACGGTGCGTCGGCAACTGGACGATCTGGTTAGGGAAAAACTTCCGGAATTCGAGCGACGACTGCATGACGCTGGCGCTCCTTGGACACCTGGTAGCATGCTGCCGAAAAATTGAAGACAAGAGCGAGTATGACTTGGTTAACGCCGAAGACCTCGAAGTTGGCAGCGCAATTTAGAGAAAATCATGGCGACCATTGATACAGCAATTATTATCGCGTATCTGATTGCGATGATTTTGGTCGGCCTGTACGCCAGCCGCAAGCAAAATAACGTTGAAGATTATTTCGTTGCGAGCGGCAAGATCGGCACGCTCTCTATAGCTTGCCTGTGGATGGCCTCCTGGGTCGGTGGCGCCGCAATTGTCGGGTCAGCATCGAAGGCTTACGAGGTCGGAATATCTGCAAGCTGGTACACGATCGCGATGGCCATTGGTTGTTTGCTGTTTGGCTTGTTTTTTGCGGTCCGTGTGAAGCAACTGGGTAACCAGCACAGTTTGCTGACCTACCCCGAACTCATGGAGCTTCGCTACGACGGTAGAACAAGAATTGTTGCGACGATAACGACTGTCGCGGCATTTATCGCGTATGCGGCGGGGCAACTGGCGGCCGCCGCCGCGATTCTGCACACACTTTTGGGGTGGGATTTTGGCACGGCGTTGCTAATCGCCAGCGCCATCATAATCGTCTATACGGCAACCGGTGGGTTTCTCGCGATTACCTACACCGACTGGGTACAATTCACCTTATTGTTTATCGGTGTGGTTATCGTTGGTATTCCTGTCGCAATCAGTCAGGGTGGCACTTGGGCAGCGCTCAATCGCGAGCTTCCTGAGACATTTTTCGACCCTGGTGGTTGGGGATGGGGAACTATCCTGGCATTGATCGTCTCGATCACACTAAGTTTTTTTACGGCGATGGACAGTTACACGAGGACATTTGCCGCGCGTAATGCTGCAACGGCGAAACGCGGCACGCTGCTTGCGGTGATCCTGTTAATTCCACTTGCCATAGGCGCCAGCTGGCTTGGTATGACGTCCGCAATGCTATTTCCCGGTCTAGAAGACAGTAGCGACGTATTGTCTAACTTTGTGCTCAGTACATTTCCTGTTGGACTGAAAGGACTGGTGTTGGTCGGCATTCTTGCTGCACTCATGTCCACGGCGGACATTTGCATTCTTACTGCGTCCGCCAATCTCAGCAAAGACGTATATCAACGATACGTCAATCCCGATATTGGCCCAAACAATTTATTTCGTCTAAGCATTGGTTTGTCGGTAGTCATTGGCATCGTTGCGGCGGTGATGGCATGGCGGATGCAGGACGTTATCGACATATTGCTGGTCGGCTTTACCGTGAACTCCGCCGCGCTGTTCTTGCCTAGCATCGCAGCCGTCTATTTCGCAAAAGCGAACAAGCGAGCCGCATTTTGGAGTATTGCCCTGTCGCTAACGACAGTTGTTGGGTGGTATTTATTAGGGCAAACCGCTGCAGGCGCACCATACGACTTTGACCCGGTATGGCCAGGACTCGCCGTATCATTTAGCGTATTTACGGTATTGAATCTCACCGATAAACCAGCATCGTGAATGATCTCGTTGTCGTTGATATGCCCGAAAATGCCGGGCGGGACCTGTCCGTCGAACAGGGTATTTGGGGCAATTCATTCAACGTTAGGCGCTACGTTTATGACGGCAATTCCGCTGGGCTTGCCAACGCTTGCTGCGGTGCCGACTTTATCCTTACCGACTTCGCGCCGTTCTCACAATCGGTTATTCAAAAGTTAAAAAACTGTCAACTGATATCGCTAGCGGCGACAGGTTACAACGCCATTGACATTGCCGCAGCACAGGAGAACGACGTTAATGTTTCGGCGGTTGATGAATATTGTACGCAAGAGGTTGCCGACCACACTTTGGCCCTGATCTTAGCGTTGTGTCGACGGCTTCCTGAATATCATCAGCTCGTACAAGAACAACATTTGTGGAGATTCGATGCCATTGCGGGACTAAAGCGGCTACAGGGGCGAACGCTTGGATTGATTGGCCTTGGCCGGATCGGCCAGGCAGTCGCAAAACGAGCTCAGGCTTTCGGTCTGCGGATCATTGCCAATGATCCATGCGTCAAACAAACTGACGCCGACCAAATAATTGTCGAACTTTGCGAGCTGAAGCACATTTACGCTCGCTCGGATATTATCTCGTTACACTGTAACCTGACCGCGGAGAATGCAAATTTTGTCAATGCTGCGGCGTTCGATCAAATGACAAAAACGCCTTTTTTCATCAACGTTGCCCGAGGCGGATTAGTGGACGAGGATGCGTTAGTTCATGCGCTGGATACCGGTAAGGTGGCGGGCGCTGGGCTCGACGTTCTGGCTAGCGAGTCGCCCGATCTCGGCATTAGCGGCTTGGTTAATCGAAACAACGTGCTGCTGACACCGCATGCCGCCTTCTATTCTGATGAATCAATTATGCAGGCGCGGACAACGTCGGCCAAAAATATCCTCAACCATTTCCATGGAAATTTCGACGACGTTACGCACTACGTCCTGCAATCGAGCAGATTAATAAAATGAGTAGCACTGTCACTTTCGATGGCGCACCGCCGCCTGGCACCATTAACTTAGGGGTTGGTCAGCCTTCTGCCGACTTGTTGCCTGTCGAGCTAATGCGCAAAGCGAGCGAAGCATTTTATCGTAAAGCAACACCCATTGAATTGAATTACGGTGTCACAGCAGGCGACGAACGGTTCTTGCACTCACTTGCTGGGTATTTGAGCACTGGCTATCGCGCACCCGTCAATGCGGAGTCTCTTTTTGTCACCGGCGGAAATTCGCAAGCACTTGATCTGGTATCGTCGATTTTCGCGAAGCCCTGCGATACCGTATTCGTCGAAGAACCTAGTTATTTTCTTGCCTTCCAAATTTTTCGCGATCGTGGACTGAATATTGTCGGTATCCCGATTGATGACCAAGGAATACGAATCGACTGCCTTGAGGAAGAATTACGAAAACACAAACCGGCGTTTCTCTATACCGTTCCCAGCTATCACAATCCGGGTGGGCAGTGTCTCAGCGAAGAACGTCGGCGACGAATTCTAGAACTTAGTAGGCAGCACGATTTCTTGATCGTCGCCGACGAAGTCTACCAACTGCTATCGTATTACGAATCACCGCCGCCGGCTTTCGGCACCTACTGCAATTCTGGACCCGTGCTGTCGCTTGGGTCGTTTTCTAAGATTCTTGCGCCTGGATTGCGTCTCGGTTGGATTCAGACATCGGAAAATCTGCGCCAGTTGCTGCTTTCAAACGGCTTCATCAATAGCGGCGGCAGCATCAATCACTACACCTCACACATCGTACGCCATGCGATTGACGACGGTTTGCTTACCGCGCACGTTTCACTTTTGAAAAATGCGTATCGGTCTAGAGTAGAAGCCATGGAAACGGCACTTCTGGAGCACTTTGGCGACATCGCACAATGGAACAGACCCGACGGCGGCTACTTTTTCTGGCTCTCCCTGGCCAGATCGACCGACACAGCTGCCATTAAGGAACTTGCGAATGAACATCAAACCGGGTTTCAACCCGGTGCGGTCTTTTCCAGTTGCGGTGAGCTGAACAGCTTCCTTCGATTGAGTTTCGCGCACTATAGCGAGGAGGAAATCACGGAAGGCGTTGCCCGTTTACGCCCGCTATTCGGTTAGCGATCTACCATTTACGGCTGCCGCGAAAGTCCCTTCGCTGATCCGTTTCCGGAGTCCCAGATCACCGGCAACCTTGTCGGACCACGAAATACCCAACCGGCGAATTCAGTTTTCAGTTCTGAATTTAAGCTAAGTCCGGGTAAGCGCTCGACCAGTGCCGGCACCGATAATTGACCGACCTGCATTCTCGCCGTCTTAGCGCCTAAGCACAGGTGCGGTCCGGAGCCGAATGCCAAGTGATTTCTTTTCGGTCGCTCGATATCGAACGCTTGAGCATTGCGCCAGTGCGCCTCGTCGTGGCAAGCCGATGCAATACATAGCCCTAGTCTATCGCCTTTCTTCAAATCGACGCCGTCCAACTCAATATCGTTCGCCACAGTCCTCGGGTAAACGCCGATTGGCGCGCAATAGCGAACAGCTTCTTCGAAAACGTTAGACCAAAGTGATGGATTGGCGCGAACTTTCGCCAACTGAGAGACGTTGGATAACAAACAATACATTGCAGTCAACGTCGCATCTCGCGGTTCATTCAGACCTCCACCAATTATGAACTTTACATTGGCGCGAATTTTCTCTCGCGACATAGCCGAGGAATTCGCCATCTGCGACACTAGAGTTGGGTCCGGCGTGCTGCGCTTGTCGCCTAATACTTCGTCAAGCGCGTCGTCGATCCCGCGGGATGCCTCCTCTCCCCTCGACCAGATTGTCGGATCGTCGGAATAATTGCCGACCGCATCCATCAATGACTGCGACCACGTACAGAGATCCTGCCAACGAACATTCGTCAGGCCCAGCAGCTCCATAAGACAACGGGACGCCATCGGCGCCGCGAAATCGGTAAATAGATCAGCCTCGCCTCTGTGTTCGAAACCCGCGATCAAGTCATCCACGATGCTTTGAAAGCGCGGAAACCAGTGATTGCGAATCAAATCGGCCGTCACAGATTTTTGCGCGACCATACGCTCTGCGCGATGCTCGGCGCCATCCATGCGAAGAAAGCCATGCCCCATTGCGCGGATCATCAGCGATTTCTGGTCAAACGCCGGGAAAGCATCTGCATGAGCATCAATGTGTTTTATCGTGTCAAAACGTGTGACCAGATTGATATTGGCGGCACTTAGCCATGCGATGGGTGCGTCTCGTCGTAACCTTGCGTAAGTTGGATACGGATTCGAATACAACGCTTCGAATGTCACATCATCGATAACTGGAATCGCTTTTGAGCGAACTGCTATGTTCGAACCAGTCACCGATTGTCCTCATGCACCAACTGACCTTGAAAAAACGTCAATGCAACTTTTGTTTCTGCGATGTTTACAGCAGGAATTTCGAATACGTTTTGACTCAACACAATGATGTCCGCCGACTTACCAACCTCGAGCGAGCCAGTATCTTCCGACAAATTCAGGGCCTTGGCTCCATTCAGTGTAAATATCTTGATCGCGGTTGCGAGATCGACTGCCTCATCCTCCCAACGTGCCTGCTGTGGCGCATCCAGATAGGGGTTGCGACGCGTAACCATCGCTTCAAGACCTGGCCACGGGTTTGGGTCCGGAACGATCGCAGGCCAGTCAGAACCGTACGCGGGCTCCGCGCCTGACTCGACTAGTGATTTGATCGGATACGCATGCATCGCACGTTCCTCGCCCACGGCTGCTATTTGCCCGGCGAATACTCCAGGAATCGGATACCACATGATCGGCGACATCTCGGGAATTGCACTAAGCCGAGAAAACCTTGGAATATCAGCTGAGTGTATTAGCCCTGCGTGACCGATTTGATGTGGTAAACCGGATTCGCCGTTGTGCATCCTCGCAGCAGCAATGGCATTCAGGCCTTGTCGCAGCGCGGCGTCGCCAACAGCATGCATCTTGACCGTCATACCACGGCGATCGAAATCCACGATGTCATTGTTTAACTCGTCGTCACTGTGTAAGGGACTGCCGCGATGTGGCGGCACGCCGTCCATCGCCGTTGCGTACGATTCAAGCAAATAGGCCGTGCGGGTTAGTGGAATCCCATCGAGAAAAATCTTGATGAAGTCCGGATTAACATGCTCGGTACGATATTTATCCCGCTGTTCAATGTTCTCGCGATGTTGCTTTTCCGGCTGGCTCCACGAGCGTTTCCATATCAGCGCCGCAGCCACCCGCATATTCAATTGTCCCGCGCGATCCAATTCAGCGTATGCCTCGAGAGAACCTGCCTCCGCGATCGCATCCATAAATGCTGTAACGCCGAATTCGTGCAGGTTTTCGACCGTCCATCGAATTGCAGATTGATATTGTTGCAGCGTGTAATCCGGTAGTACTGGCATCGCGTCATAAGCGGCATCATCGACGAGAACACCCGTTGGCTGCCCATCAGCGAAGCGAACGACTCTGCCGCCGGGCGGGTCTGCTGAATTCTCATCAATACCCAGAATTAATAGCGCTGCAGAATTTACCCAGGCGTTGTGCACCGTCGAATCCATCAATAACACTGGATTGTCCGGCGTAACGGCATCGAGCATCGCGGCGGTAATTGCTGTTTTGTCTGCGAGCAAACTCACCGGCCACTGGCCGCCGCGCACCCACTGTCCGGCTGGCGCATCCTGCGCACAAGTAGCTACTTTCTGAAGAATTTCGTCGACACTCGACGTAAACGGAAAGCTGCAATCGAACAACTCTGCCATCGCGCCGGTTGTCGGGTGCAAGTGAATATCAACTATGCCCGGCATTGCCATGCGGCCACCCAGGTTCACGAGCTCCGTTGCATCACTGATCAATTCTGCAACTTCATTGTCAGATCCGATGGCGATAATTTTCCCACCTCGAACCGCAACAGACTGCGCCCATGGTTTAGCGTCGTTGACCGTATAGATTTTCCCGCTGTGCAACACAAGATCCGCGGCGTCCGCGGGTATCGGTTTTTTTGCCTCACAGGACCCAAGCGCAACGATCAGGAAAATGATGCCAAATAGATGCGCGTATGGCCGTGCTGTCAATTGAGGCAAATTGTGACTACTATTTTGCATACATCCCCTAGCGATCATTTCAACGGACCGGGAAGTTATCTGCCGCTCACTTCACTGATGAGAGTGCCATAGGCACAATTAGTAAATAGGCACAGATCATACCAATAATACCCAGCCAAATAACCGGCGAATAATCGGCACCGAAAATCAGGTTTCCCGCGATGGCAGGGCCGACGGCCAATCCGCCACCGATGAAAATATTACTGACCACAATCGCCCGGCCCGTTGGATCAAGGCTTGCTATCGCAGCCAGCGCATAAGGAACTACGAACGTCCATGCATATTTGAATAAGCTTGCCGAAATAGCATAGACCAACACAGCGTTCTGGCTAAGCAGCATGCCAAGCGATATTAGAATTGTCACCATTCCGAAAGTGATAGGCCAGATTCTTCCAGCCCTTACGCCCAAAACTGTCGCCGTGATCGCGCCGCCAATTCCCGCGACAGATGCGATACTTAGAAAGTAGCCAATCGACTCAGCGCTAAGTCCCACTGCGGTACCAATTCGTTCGAGGTAGGACCAAACCGCGCTCAAAGAAATGTAGAACAAAAATATTCCACCGACGCCGCTCACGATTTTCGACGCATTGCCCGCAGACTCAGCACGCGCGCCGGAACTCGGATATTGAACACGAGACTGACTGCCATCGGGCAATTTCTGCGCCACCGCCACTGTGATTAAGTTTGCTAACGCGGTAACGATAAAGACACTCATCAATCCAAATGCGCGAATCATGTGCGGAATTAACGCTAATCCGACTGCCCCGACCACGAGTTGACCGACTACCCACAAGCCGAAGTTTCTCTCCCTCTGCTCCGTCAACCCAAGTGACGCCAGGCAGACCGCCATCGCGGTGCCGGCGAACAATCCCGCGGCAAAGCGGAGCGTAACGAGCAACTCGAATGAGTTCGCGCCAGCGCTCAAGAAATGACAAAACGCATTTGCGATCAGCGCTGTCACTACAACCCGACGCCAATTAAGTCTGTGCAGCCAAAACAGAGCTGGAATCGTCGCCAAACCCATTCCGGCCATATCCACAGAAATGATGTATCCAGCTTGCTGTGCAGTCATTGATAACTCGACAATGAATGCACCTACAAATGCGGGCGCCAGCAATAGAACACAAGCCGCAACTGAACCAAGCCAAACGAGTGCAAATACGTTCGCCGGATGGTTGACGTCGTAGGCAGCGCCTCGGCCCATGTTTAGCGCAGCTTGCTCAGCAACCTCTCGGCTTTCTTAATGGCAGCGTCTTGGTGTGGCTGCAATTCCTGGCCGCCCAGTCCGTTGAACAGTTCCTGAAATGGATCGACCACGCCAGTGTCTATTCCTGACAAAGCCTCTAGCACCGCTAGCCCACAAAAGGGAACGGTCGCCGGATTGTATCCTCCCTCATGGCACATGACGATTCGTCCATTGCAGATTTGGTCGGCTACCTGCATTAGCTTTTGAGTAAGTACTTTGTAGCCTTGGCTATGCATCATCATGCGTCCGAGCGGGTCGTGCGCGCCTGCATCGAAACCGCTCGGCACGACAATGAGTTGCGGTCGATAAGACAACAGCGCCGGCAGCACAACGCGTTCGTATACTGCTTCGTACGCACCGACACCGCTTCCCGGCGGCAGCGGAACGTTAATATTGTACCCCTCTCCGGGACCCGCCCCTATATCCGACAAGTATCCGGAATTCGGTGGAAAACAATTATCCTGATGAACAGAAATCGTCAATGCATTTGGATTGTCCCAAAAACCGGCTTCGGTACCGTTGCCGTGATGTACATCCCAATCAACAAAAGCAATACGTTCAAGTCCATGCTCGTTTAACGCGTGCATTCCAGCAATGACAGCATTGCCGAACGTGCAAAAGCCCATCGATGTGTCGGGCATCGCATGGTGCCCTGGCGGACGCACCAACGCATAGGCGTTTCTTACCGTTCCAGCAAGTACGGCATCGACAGCAGCAATGACACCGCCCGTCGACAGCAACGCAATCTCGTAGGAGCCGTGCCCAATCGGCGATAGTCCACCGCCGTCTCCGCCAAAACCTGCGCTCATCGACTTGATTCGCTCTAGATGTTCTTTGGAATGAAACTGAAGAATCTGTTCTTCGGTCGCCGAGTGCGCCTCGATCCCCTGCAAGTCACTGAGCAAACCGCTCACCTCTAGCAAATTTCGAAGGCGGCGCTTTGACTCAGGACTTTCGAAGTGCTCACCAGGCTGAACTGGGTTTCCGTAAGGCAGCACGCCAGCGTAATTTCCGGTGTTATGCCACATGTAAATTTCGTGAAATACGATGCCGGTTTTCATTCAAGCACTCTGCTTAGGTATGGTCATCGAGTCGCCATTGTTGGACTCGGATCGCACTAAAAGCCGTAGATGAAATCAACGCCGTACTGACGACCAATCGAATAACTGGAATACGACGTTTGAAATGCCGGGATATACCAGGAAAACTGCTCATCCTCGTTATCGCCCAAGTTCTTGCCCCACGCTGACAACTCCCATGAGCCGTCTTCCGCCACTAAACCAATACGCAGATCGATATTGTCTTGGTCCGGCACGAATGTTCTATCGAAATTTCCAGGCTCGCTAAATACTTCGTCCTTGTAACTAAACTCTACTCGACTGACTAGGTCGGCAAAACCTAACGGTACGACGTATTTCACTGAGGCACTGTATGAAACGTCAGGGACATAAGAGAGCTTATTGCCGGTGCAATCAAGCTGAACCAACTGCCCGGTGACCGGATCAATAGCGTTGTCAGCTGTCGTGCTGCAATCGGCGAAACTCGTATATTCGTGGTCGAGCAAACCTATACCAAGTCCGAGCTCCAAGTTTTCTGTAGGCAAAGCGCTTAACTCGACCTCGGCCCCGGTAATTTCTGAATCGGCATTGCTGATTTGAAATCCAGTTCCACCGATTGGACTGGACCCGAGACGCTGTACCTGTTGATCTTGGTAATCCGTGAAAAACACGGCGCCATTTATGCGGACGGCGCCGTCGGCTAATATGGATTTTAGCCCCAATTCGTAAGTCCAGACTAATTCTTCGCTAAACGTGATGTCACTATTGGGAACGATATCGGGATTAAATCCACCGCTCTTGAACCCTCGACCAATCGAGCCATAGTAGGTAACATTATCCGTCGCGTAACTCAGGCTTACATTCCCTGACAAACCGCTGTCGCTAATGCTCGGCTGAGTGTTAATGTTTGGATGGCCCGTGAAAGCTGTGTTCTCCTGGTTGAAGTTGAGTGACTTGTCCTCGTCGGTGAAGCGGAGACCGACCGCCAGCGAAACACGTTCCGTGAAGCGGTAATTAAGACTTCCAAACACTGCCCATGATTCAGATTCGACGCTGGACTCGCTGCAGATACAACCGACTGGCCCAAACGTAAATCCCGCACCGTTAACCGTAAATGGCAGACCGGGTGGTGTCGTAATTAGGGTCGATCGACTGGCGGATGCATCAGAGTCCTGGTAGTAAAAGCCGAATAGATAGTCGAATGTATCACCGACGGGAGACTCCCAACGCAACTCTTGAGTGAATAGCTCGGATCGGTCGTCAAATGTGGTGTGGGACAAGAAAATTGGCGTCGTATCATCGTCAGCGAGTAGCAGAAAGTCCGTTTCTCGAATTGACGATATAGAAACGAGGTTTGCACCGGACTCCAACTCCAACGTTGCCCGCAAGCTTTGACCGCTGACATCCCGGTCTTCTACTGGCGTGAAATCCTGCCCAGTCAAATTTGGCGTTGCCGCCAATGCGGGGTTGCCACCGAGAGGGCCAAGGTAAAGTCCCGCTAACGGCGATGTCACGTCAAATGACGTAAATTGCGTAAACATGCGATTAGTACGTTCTTCCATATCATCCGCACTAATTGCTATTTCCAAATTATCCGTTGGTGTAAATCTTAGGCTCGCCCGGTAGCCCTGCCGATCTTCGTCACTCAGCGTTGAGCCGTCGACGATATTGTCGACGAATCCGTCACGAGTAATCGAATACACGCTTAGCTTTCCATATACCTTATCTTTGGCAATCGGTCCGGATATGTAGCCGCTTGCGTTGAATCGGCTAAAGTCTCCCGCCGTTAGCTTAATCTTGCCTTCAATCTCATCGCCCGGCGTCTTTGTTGTAATATTAATTGCACCACCGATCGTGTTGCGTCCAAACAGCGTGCCCTGTGGGCCACGTAATACTTCGACCTGTTGAATATCATCCAAATTCTGATTAAAGCCGGCTGGCCGCCCGACATAAACCTGATCGACATAAACACCAATTCCGCTCTCAAATCCGATATTTCGCGTCGCCGCGACAATTCCCCTGATGCCGATTGCAGATAACGTGCTGCCATTACCGTTGAACGTGAGATTGGGTACGCTGCGCGCTAGGTCGACTAATTCGACATTTCCGCGCTCGTCCAGCTGAGATTCAGTGATAGCAGTTATCGAAGACGGTACGTCCTGCAAACTCTCTTCGCGCTTGCGAGCGGTTACAACAATCTCTTCGAGTTGATATCTTTTGGCGCCCTCCTGGGCGTGCGCGTAGAATGGCAAACAAATACCGATCGCCAAAGTCGCGGCGGAATATAACGATACACCGAGAATTCGCTTTCCGATGCGTACTTTTCTGCTGGCAAGCGCTGCACTCATGACTTAGTCCCCCCAATACACAGTAGATTGCGCTGTTCGGATCGGCTCAAACTCAACTAGATGACCGATTCGGCGTGGTGTTCACCACTGAGTGACTATATGAGCTTTCGTTCTATTTGAACCCATCCTTTCGTATTGTTGGCAGCCGATTTTTGGGTTTCACAGGGAATCTATAAGACCCAATTCTTGGGCGGTGATGACCGCCGCCGTACGGTTGCTCACGCGGAGTTTGCCAAATACATTTCTGCCATGCCATTTGACCGTGTTTTCGCTAATCCCAAGCGCTTCTGCAATTGAGCCGTTGGTATGTCCTTGTCCCATAAGATGCAATACGTCCATTTCTCTTTGGCTAAGCGTTTCGATCAGTCCGGCGGCAGACATTGAGTGATTATGTTCTGCGGACTCACGCAATTCGCCTTCAAATGCGCCTAGCACATTGGTGACGAATTGACTTAGCACAATGTCATCGGTCGCCGCGAGATTTCGTTGCACCAATTTGATAATCGGAACTAATGCGGCACCTTCGTCTACAAATAGGCGGATTACATCATTCATTGAGGCGTGACTCAGCGCAAGCTGCATTGCATTGGCCGCATTGTCCCTATTGTCCGACTTGTAGTGCGCCTGCGACAACACAAGAAGACATTCTATCGCCCGAAAGCCCATACCGATTTCCTGTGCTTGCTGGTAGAGACGTGTTCCAACGGAAATCAATGGCTCCTGCTGACCGGCTGCCAGCCAAAGCCGCATCTGAATGAGCTGTTGTTGGAAGCCTTCTCGGCTCCACTTACTGGTGAAAACCGGCAGCGCGTCATCCAATCCGATATCGAGCATTGACGCGGTTTTCAACGCTTCTGAACGCCTACCGCCATGCAACAGAATCTTAATTCGATGGTAGCCCACAAAAAGTTTGTGGTTTAGATTGCTGTCGGGGAGTGGATATAAGACGTTGAGCCTTTCTAATAACCGCAGTGCGCCGTCATAATCGCCCTTGGCAGCGAAATATTTTGCCAGCGTCACGTAGCCGAGTTGAATTAGACTTATGTGCCCAACTTGCTCCAGCGCCACCAATCTTGGTTGCAGTAACTCGACGATCGAGTGGTGCTCGTTCAGTTCATATGCAACTGCTCCGCGGACAACATCTGCAGCCGACGCAACGCTGAGATTTTGCTCGAGGTCATCTGGAGCATGCTGAAAATTGTCGACAATCTGCTGTGCACGCTTGAGATTTCCCTGAGCAAGTTCCAGCAAACATAAGAAACAATCGGAATACATGACACCAAAATCCGAAGCCGCGAGCCGGTGCACTCGGCGTGCCAGCGCGAGATGTTTTCTTGCCGAATCAAATTCCCCAAGAACGTAAAAACAGTACCCCTTGATATTGTTGATCACACCGTCAACAAATTCAGGATGCGAGTAATCCTCCTGCGGCGCATCTTCAATCGCGTCCGACGCGTTATCCAGTGACATGCTGACGCCTGCCCGCAAAATCGCCATATCACCGGCGAGATCCTGATGTTCACGAAAAGACATATCACCTTGATCAACCAGTCTTGCAACACATTCTTCGAGCCGGTCGCAGACGTATACCGCCTTGTCCGCTTGATTCATGTGATACAACGCCGTGCCGAGCAACAACATCAATTTTGGTCGCTGTTGCTGAACGTCTACCGGGATGCGTTTTATCCACGAAGCAACTCTCGGCATTCGGCCGTCAAGAAACTCCTCAAGCGCCCGAATTTCGATCAGGTCTGCAGCAAGAGACATGTCATTTGCCCGCAATGCGTAAGTCACCGCCTCGTGCAGATGACCTTCCCGCCGAAACCACTCGCTAGCAATTCGATTGCAACGGCTGAGCGAATCTTTCTGTTCGAGACTCAGCTGAGCGATCAGAAATTCCTGAAATAACGGATGGTATCGATACCATTGCCGTTCGTGATCCAATGGAACGATAAAGAGATTGTTTGCTTCCAAACCGCGAAGAATTTCATCGGCATCACGACGGTCGAGCAACTCATTACACAACTCACGGCTAAATCGGTCGAGAATGGCCGTGCCGATAAGAAACGACTGTACGTGCTCGGGTTGCCGTGCCAGCACCGTTGCTGCCAGATAGTCTGTAATGTCTCGATCACTACCC
Organism: Woeseia sp.; assembly: GCA_021773015.1. Taxonomy (GTDB): domain Bacteria; phylum Pseudomonadota; class Gammaproteobacteria; order Steroidobacterales; family Woeseiaceae; genus OFTM247. Next base: position 3,483,308 of record JAJFKW010000001.1, on the reverse strand, counting down.
GAGAATTGCTGAATGAACTCGTCGTGGTTTTCTGCGTCGCGCAGTGAGACGGAAGCCAGTTGCAGGCCAGCAGCCCAACCGTCGCATCTGGAAAACAGCGTTTTGACCTGTTCGCTACTAATCTCAACCTTCTGACAGTCAAGCATAAAACTCTTGGACTCATCGAAGTCAAACCGAAGATTGTCGGATAATATTTGCAGAAAATCATTTCGCGCCCGAAAACTTGCCAGCGGCAGCATCGGTGTCGACCTGCCAGACAATACAATGTGTAGATTTTCAGGCGAAACGTTCAAGAGCAATTCGACGAACTGATTTACTTCAGACGATGTAATAAGATGATAGTCGTCCACAAATAGAAATACGTCTTTCTCAAATTCGACCAGCTCGTTCGCCAGGAAAACCAGCGATTTGGAAATATCGGGAAGTGGCGCGTTGTCCATATAGCGGAGTGCCTGCAATCCGAATTTTTCGATCGACTGCTGAAACGCCGCGATCAAATAGTGAATGAAACTCTCTGGATCATTGTCGCTCGCGTCCAGCGACAACCAACAAGTGGTATCGCCGGCATCCTGCAATGACGAATACCACTGCCCAAGCAATGTTGTTTTTCCGAATCCGGCAGGAGCGGTTATAGACACCAGCTTTTTGCTTTTCGCAGAATTCAGCGTGTCTAACAAACTAGTGCGTCGTACCATGCCGGGGCGGCTAAACGGTGCCAACACCTTGGTTTTAATTAACGCCGACGTCTCTATCATCCTCGCGAATATACGTCGTCCGCGAAGCAACTGGAATAGCGCAGGGACGTAAGCGACGTTCACGACCGCATCGAACGCACTCGAAATCGGCCATGTATCTATCTAAAAATCAACAAGCGGTATTCGGCTGTTTCGAATCACACTCTAAATTTCTTGCCGCGCTCACCCTCTTGTCAGCCGGGCGATTGTCAAACATCACTCGTTATTCTGAAGGAGCATACTTGGCAAATACTTCCGCCTCGGTCATTGCTGGCAAGTTCCCGGCGAACGCATAGCCCGGCGGTTTGTGATCAATAAATATTTCATTGTCGAGCTGAAAACCACTCTGGTCGTCGAAGACTCCTGCGCTGATCGAATAGCTGTCGGCCGGCTTCAAGAAATAGAACAAGCCGGAACCACAGACGCCGCATGAACCTCTTTCGGCCCATTCTGACGACGTATATCGGACAATGTTCTCCGCCCCCGAAAACTCTACACTACTAACCTCAATGCCGAAAAACGGCGATCCAGACCAACGGCGGCACATATCGCAATGACAGGCATGATGCTTGGGCTGAACACCTTGGGCAACAAAGGTTACGCCGCCGCATAAGCAGCGACCTGAAGCTTCTTCGATAATCGTCATTTCACATCCTCAAAAGTCACTCGCGTTTGTACGGATTATAGTGTTAATTGGCGTGCAGCAATAATAATAAGAGATATTTTATGACAGACGCCGCGTCACAACCCGCCAGGCAACGTTCGGAATTCGATGGGTGGCGCTCCATGACATTGTCTTTGTACATGACGCTTGTCGGTTACGGCGTGCTGGTCGGAATTCCAGTCATCAGTACCGCGTGGGTCAACCTCTTGGGCTTTACCGAGGAGCAGGTCGGCCGCGTCGCAGGCGCGGATCTTGGCGGATTGTCTCTTGGTGCGATTATTACCGCTGTCATCATTTCGCGCAGCAATCGAAAATTTTTGATATTACTAAGTGCGAGCATCGCAATCCTAGCCAACTACTTGTGCACGCTTTTTCAGGATTACGAAACGGTATTTTGGTTGCGCACAATGTCCGGCGTTGGAAGCGGAATTTATACGGCCGTTGCCGTTGCCGCGCTTGGAGCCACGATTAAGCCAACACGGGCATTTAATTGGATGTTATTCGCATTCGCGTTTTCACAGGCACTTGAAATGCATTTATTGCCGCAATTCACGATGAATGGTATTTACTGGTTTTTTATCGGCTGCTTTGCGTTCAGTTTACTGTTTGTCGCGTGGGCTCCGTCTTATGCCCATACTAAACAAAACAGTCTTGATGCGCCTGCGGATGTGTTGCAGCCCAGCGTTCCAAGCTATATACCGTGGCTTTGCCTCGGTGCCATATTCGTAACGTATATTAATATTGGGGCCTACTGGACGTACATTGAACTAGCGAGCCTTGACGCGGGCGTCCCCGAAAAATGGATCGGCGATGTTTTAGTTTGGGCATCATTTTTGAGTATTGTCGGCTGCGCTTTTGCAACGGTAGTAAGCAATCGATTTGGGTTGGCTAGGCCGCTCGCGACCGCACTTATTGCAATGACAATTATTGTCGGTATGTTGGCCTCCGGAATATCGAACTACAATATTATTGTTAGCGTTTTCATGTTCAATTTTCTGTGGATCTTCATCGACGTATATCAAATGTCGACGGTGGCTGTCGTCGATCCGAAAGGGTCTTACGCTGCTTTGATGCCCGGCGCACAAGGGCTGGGGCAGATCGTCGGACCCAACATTGCCGGATCTATTCTTGGCGCTGGCATGGGCTATAAAACAGTATTCGTTGTGTGCGCGATCGCAGCATTTTCCGGCATGCTGATCTACGTATTTATGTATTCGTATTTAAGGCGCGTTAGCCCGCAGGTTGTTGCCGCAGCATAGTTCGAATTAGTTATTACCGTTAACCTATAGCATCGGCGAGCCCGCTCATCGGTTCGTCCCCTCGTATGAATAGCCAAAGAATAGCGCCAACGATCGCGAACAATGCTCCACTGGCAATCGCAGCAGTCCAACCGAAATGATGCGAAGCCAGCGGAACAAGAAACCCGCCAACAATACCAGCGACATTCCCGCCGGTGTTCATTACTCCGCCTGCCGCCGCCGCATGCTTACCGGCAACGGAAATCGATGTGGACCAAAAAGATGCCTCAGTTATTTGCGTAGCGGCGAAACTCAGGCAGAACAATGCGACCGCAACGTAGGCGTCAGTGGCCATAGCCCCAGCAAACAGACAAACGCCGCACAATGCTAAACCTGTCACGCATATCGCCGCTGGTCCGCGACGAAAACCGAATCGTTTGATCGCCTGATCGCAGGCTATGCCGCCGACAGTGGCACCAACAGCTCCCAAAACCCACAATGCAGCATTGAGAAAGCTCGCTTCCGTGGCGCCTATGCCTTTAATCTCTGTCAGATAGTAAAAGAACCAGCTGAAAAACAGGTAGAAAATGTAGTTCATACAAAAGTAGCTGATCATCAACAAAAGTATGTTCTTATTTCGAACTACGAGTAATGCCGCACCCTTCTCTTCACCATCTTGCGCGTTACCTGTCGAACGATTCCGATTAATAATCGCCAGCTCTTTTTCTGTAATACTTTTGTGCTCGCGCGGGTGATCGCGCATGTACCACCACCAAACAACAGCAACGACGAACGCGGTTGGTGCGGTCGCAAGAATTGCACCACGCCAACCGAAGCTTTCCATTAACAGCACAATAATCGGCGCTGTTGCCGCGGCACCGAGGGTAAGACCGGTGCTGGATAAGCCGTTTGGAACACCCCACCCGCCCTGAGGAAACCAATTCGCGATCGCCGCGCCCGAAACACAGGGAAAGAAGGGTGCATGTGTCATACCGACAAGAAATCGGACAACCAAAAGGCTGCCAATAGTCCAACCAATTGACAATGTGTCGGTGTCCGGTACCAATGCTGTCGCCACGGTCAGTACGCCCCAGATTAGCGCCATGATTGCGATTACTAACCGCGGACCGTATTTACTGCCAAGGAGTCCGCCGGGAAACTGAAATAGTGCGTAACCGAATGCAAACGCGGCAGCTATCCAACCAAGGTGCGTTTCTGTGAGTTGAAGATCTTCGGCCATCGTGGCCGCGACAATACTCATGTTGGTACGTAAAACATATGCCACGAAACTGGCAACGATTATCAGCGATAGAATGACCCAGCGAATGTTGTACTTCACATTATTCTTCTTGTTTTTTCGTGCATTGCACGCGTATGCTGAGGCCCCATTCTACAGCAACCGCCGATGATTGTAGCTCCTGCAGCGTGCCAAGTTAGCGCCGCGTCTGCAGCGATTACAGCGGAATTTTCTCCGCTCCAACTGTTGTCAACCGAGTGATAGCACTCGCCCGAATTCGGATAGACCACAACGGCTTTGTCAGGAACAGCCTGCTGTAATTCCGCAATGAGCGACAACACATATTCCGGCGCCGTGCAATTTATGCCGACTGCGAACACCGTGGGATGCGCTGCAAAAATCGCCGCAACATCTCTGACGGGACTGCCGTCATTAATTGCCGTTCCATCTCGACAGGAAAAACTCACCCACGCGGGCGTTTTTGTTTTCTGCAATAACGACGCAAGAACCGTTGCTTCAATCGCATTCGGAATCGTTTCACAAGCGAGGATGTCTGCACCAGCATCGTCAAGCAGTTCGGTCCGCTGTTGATGGAACTCACGTAGTGCCAATTCATCAGCGTCGTATTTGCCCGTATACTCGGAGCCATCATGATTCGCCGCACCCAGCGGCCCAATGCTGGCTGCGATCAACGGTCTGGTTTTGGTGTTGGGATTGTCATGCAAGAATTCGTCTCTCGCCCGTGCCGCCAGCGCCACCGCACTAACAATGAGTTCGTCCGCCTCTGTGACGCCCAAGCCAAGCAACGCAAATCCTCTACGACTGGCTTGATAGCTTGCCGCAATAATACATTCGGCGCCCGCATCCAAATACGCCCGATGTGCTGCGACGATTTCGCTTGGATTATCCAAAAGCAACCCGGCAGACCACAGACTCTCGTGTAATTTGACGCCTTGCGCCTCGATTTGTGTCGCCAAGCCGCCGTCCAACAAAAGCAGCGATCGATTTTTCATGATTCGACTCGTCATTATCACCTCGATTATGCCAACATTTTCTCAGCATGCAGTATGTTGCAAGTTCAATTCCAAATTGCGCTGACCCTTGATCGGCTTTAAGGTGGCGCCCCACACGACAGATTTGCGAGCGTGATCGAATGACGGACCCGATTTGGTATTCCTTGTTACCACCAGTTCTTGCCATTGTGCTGGCGATTGGAACACGGCAGGTCGTCCCTTCTCTCGCCGCAGGCATCTGGCTGGGATTTACCATACTGCATGGTTTCGACCCTCTTGCCGGCAGCGCCGCTGCGCTCGACGGCATTGTCGCCGTTTTCGCCGATGCCGGGGATGCCCGGGTTCTAATCTTCACTCTATTGATTGGCGCCTTGATCGCCACCATCGAGCACTCCGGTGGAATACGTGGTTTCGTCGAGTTCCTCGAATCTCGCCGCTGGGTTCACAATGCAAAACGTGCACAATTCTTGGCGTGGACTAGCGGTGTCATAATTTTTGTGGAAAGCAACATTACGTTGCTGGTCGCCGGATCGGTAAGTCGACCCTTGTTTGACCGCTACCGGGTATCTCGTGAAAAACTTGCATACATCATCGACTCTACATCAGCGCCTATTTGCGTCATGATTCCTTTAAACGCGTGGGGCGCCGTCATCATCGGGCTCATCGCATCCGCCGGTGTCGACAATCCGTTAGAAGTATTCGTCGCCTCGATTGCATACAATTTCTATGCAATCGCTGCGATCTTCTTAGTTGCAGTCGTAATTTGGCGAAATTGGAATATGGGACCTATGAAATTGGCGGAAGCGCGTACCCAATCGGGTGAGCTGCTTTCCCCAAATGCAATCGTCTCATTCGACGAAGGCAAAAAATTAGGCGCTGACGTGTCCGCAAAGTCCGCCGCATTCATGGCAATTCCGATCATTGCAATGATCGTTGCCATGCCAATCGGACTTTACGCTACAGGTGACGGCCGGATAGCGAGCGGATCCGGATCAACCGCAATATTGTGGGCGATCTGTAGCGCGCAAATGATCCTGTGGATAATGATTTTGGCTACACGACAAAGCAGTTTTTCAGAACTGATTAAGGTGTTCATGCAAGGCGCTGGAGCGTTGCTACCGATTGCAATCATCTTGCTGCTCGCATTGGCTTTGGGCGATGTCGCTAAATTACTGGGAACTGGCGTTTACGTTGCACGCACTGTGAGCGAAACCGTGCCCGCCGCATTATTGGCGCCGCTGGTTTTTCTCGTTTCGGGCTTTATTGCATTCTCGGTAGGCTCGAGTTGGGGTACGTTTGCAATCATGATTCCTATCGCCGTGCCCATAGCCACGACTCTCGGGCTGCCGGTACCGCTCTTGCTGGGCGCCGCAATATCCGGCGCAATATTTGGCGATCACGCCTCGCCAATCAGCGACACCACGGTGGTTGCCTCGATGGCAGCGGGCACCGATCACATCGATCATGTCAGAACGCAGCTACCGTATGCACTGCTGGCGGGGGCAATCGCCATGGCCGCTTTTTTTCTTGCCTATTTTATCTAGGCTCGATACGGCACTTATCGTTAGCTCGGCTGCGATCCAAATTCGAAAACTGATTGCGATTCGAATCGCTCACCGGGGCGCAGAATGGTGGATGGAAAATGCGGGTGATTTGGGCTATCTGGAAAGTGTTGGGTTTCCAGGCAAAAAGCGCTGTGCTTGGCGTAGCTTGCACCAGACTTGTCAGCGCCCGATGGTCGCAAAAAATTGCCAGAGTAAAATTGAAGTCCAGGCTGGTCCGTGTAGATACTCAGTGTTCGACCGGATAGCGGCGATGTCGCTATCGCAGCCAGAGTGGTTTCGCTGTGGTGACCATCGCGCAAAATCCAATTGTGATCAAAGCCATCCGCAAAACTCATCTCCTGAAGCTGATCGTCAATATCGGCTCAAATCGATTTGAAGTCGCGAGAATCCAGCGGCGTTCCGACCACACTCGCAAATTTACCGGTCGGAATCATCGTGTGGTCAATTTTTGTATAGCTGTCTGCCATGATCTTCCGACGATGCCCGCAAATGTGGCCAGCGGCGTGGCCGCCCAAATTAAAGTAACTGTGCTGTGACAGATTGATGACAGTCGTTGCATCGGATTCTGCGTGATACGTAACTGTCACACGATTCTGCTGATCTAGCGCATAACGCACCGAAACCTTTTTCGTGCCGGGAAAACCTTGATCCAAGAACGGGCTCTCCAGCGTAAAGTCGACCGCCGCATGATTTTTCCGCTAACCACCGCGGCACGCCAGATGCGCTTATCAAAACCATCGCTACCACCATGAAGAGCATGTCGGCTACGCAATGTTGTGATGACGACGTCTTTACCGTCCAAAACAAACTTACCATCGAGAATACGATTAGCGTAACGGCCTACAACCGCACCCACGTATGCGTCGCCCTGCAGATAAGCCAATGGATTATCGTAGCCGAGAACAACGTCGTCGAAATCTCCTTGCCGGTCCGGAAAAACGGCCTACACAAGGGTCGCTCCCAATTCAGACAGCGATATACTGGCTCCCGCCGAGCTTTCCAAGGACCATGGCCGGATCGGTGCGCCGTCAGACAGACTGCCGAAAGTTTTTTCGCAAACTTGCATGCCGCCACAATCTGTATCCAAATGCCGACACAGTATGTCGCGCTGCCGCGCGCGTATCAATTCACTTACCTGGCGGTAACGCGCGACAGCCATAACCAAACCCGGCGTTTCGACCCATTTTGCGAACTAGTCATTGTTAGCTTGGGGATTCTACCTGTAGCATTTGCGCATGCTGGATTATGTCTATAAAGCCCTGTTCACAAGCGTTTGCCTGAGCGCATTCGTTGGCTGTGGCGACCTTTGGGCCGCAGAGTCCCCAGCCGTTAAGAAAGCAGAATCTCGAGTCCCTAGCGCAGAAAAAATCGAGTCGGCCGGTGCCGTCGTTGGCGAAATTCGGGTGGTCAATCGCAATATTTTTGACCTAACCAACCCACTAGAGGACAAGTGGCTTTTCCGTTGGGCTAACCGCTTGCACACTGTCACGCGGAAAGATGAAATTGAATCGCAACTCTTGTTTCTCGAAGGCGACACGTACTCGAAACGTATTGCCGATGAAAGTGAACGGATCTTACGCCGCAACAACTATCTCCTCGATGCCAAAATTACGCCGATCAAATATGCAGATGGTGTCGTCGACCTGGAAGTGGAGACTCACGACGTATGGACGCTGACGCCGGAGCTGTCAGCGTCACGAGGCGGCGGCGAAAATCGATACGGTTTTGGACTCTTGGAACAAAATCTCTTCGGTCGCGGCATTACGGTTGGCGGCCAATTCAAGTCGACCGTAGATCGGGATATCCTGTTTCTCGAATACACTGATAATAACTTTTTGCGGGATCGCTATCGCTTTGCCTTGAATTATTCGGATAATAGCGATGGGTTTTTTCGGGCATTCGATTTCTCAAAACCCTTCTATGCCCTGGATAGCAGGCAGGCCGGAGGCATACTGTATTCAGCGGGCGAGCAAATCGACCAGCTTTACGATCGTGGCGACGTGGTGGCCGAATTCAATCACCGATTCGATTTCAACCAATTGAAGTTCGGTGTATCACGTGGACTGCGCGATGGCTGGGTACGGCGCTATTCACTCGGACTCGGTTACGACCGCGATGAATTTTCGCCTAATTTCGATCCGACACTGCCAGTAACAGTGTTACCGGATGACCGCGAGTTTACCTACCCGTTTTTTGAATATGAGTTGGTGCAAGATCGTTTCGAAACGGCCACCAACTTCGATCAGATTCATAGAACGGAAGACCGATTTCTTGGCACGTTTTTTAGTTTTCGTATCGGCTATTCCGATCGCGGAACAGGCTCAAGCGCAAACGCCTGGCACTACAACGCTCGATTTTCGAGTTCGCCTGTAACGACCAAGAGGACTTCGTTGACCATTGGTGCTCGAATCGACGGCCGACACGACAGTAATGGCGTACAGAACGGATTGATTTCCGGCGCCCTGCGTTTTCATCGGCGCATCGGTGAAAACCAACTTTTCTATGCAAGCCTCTCCGGCTCTGCCGGTCGCAACCTCGATATCGACAACCCCCTGCTCCTAGGCGGAGAGCGTGGTCTGCGCGGCTATCCGCTGCGCTATCAAAATGGGGACAGCAAAGCGCTGCTCACGGTAGAACATAGACTGTATACGGAATGGTATCCGTTTCGGCTCGCGCATGTAGGTGCTGCAATATTTTTCGATGCCGGTAGAGTTTGGGGCGACAGCCCGGTCGGCGCACCCAACCTTGGCTTATTGAAGAACGTTGGGGTCGGATTACGGCTTGGAAATACCCGTTCTGGCAATGGCCGCGTACTACACCTTGATCTGGCATTCCCGCTTGACGGCGAGGACGATATCGATAAGTTACAAATCCTGGTCGATGCTAAAGGCAGCTTTTAGATTTCCAATGGTAAATAGCCATTAAAGCAATATTCGGCGGGGCCCAGCATGGTGATACTTTGAGCATCGTCAAGCAAAATACTGAGCTCGCCACCGGGCAGTAAAATATCAACGCGCTCTCTGCTAATCAACCTACGTAGCCGTGCCGCAACGGCTGCGGCACACGCGCCGCTGCCACAAGCCATTGTCATGCCGGCACCTCGCTCGTAGACAATTAGCCGCATTGTGTTTTCATCCATTATTTGTGCAACGCCGACGTTGACACCATTTGGAAACAGCGGATCAGCTTGAACGAGCTGCGCATCGTGCTCTATATCGACGGCATCCAAGTCGTCTACGAAATAGACCACATGCGGGTTTCCAATATTGACAGCAACCGGATTCGACAACTTTCCATGGATCGTACCAAGGTTCAGCGTATCCAGCGCTTTCGCGATGGGAATTTTTTGCCAGCGCAATTCGGCATTGCCCATATCAACGGCAACCCGTTTTTCACCCGCGCGTTTGCACGACAAGATGCCTGCCAGAGTCTCGATGTCCTCGGCGTCGCTGTCGGCCTCTTCCATTAATAGCCAGGCGACACACCGGGTTGCATTTCCACAGGCTTCAACTTCCTTGCCGTCGACATTGTATATCCGCATAAACACATTTGCGGGGCCGGCACTATGCTCAATGACAATAAGTTCATCGGCACCGACGCCGACACTGCCGTCACAAATTTTGGCGATGGCGGCCTGAGATGGCGCGAATGATTCTTGCCGAGCATCGACAATGGCGAAGTGGTTTCTTAGGCCGTGCATTTTGACGAAGCGACGGCCTGAACATTTTTCGGAACTCAACATCTGCGTAGTTTAGCAATTTATCCTGCGATTAATCCGGACAGGAGCAACGAAATTTATTGCGGCTCCACCAGTAGTGCAGGTACATTCCAGTATTCCAAGTCTACGGTCGATTAGATCATGGTAGAGATGCTGTTTCGCGATGACGCCTATCTTAGAGATTGCGCGACTGTGGTTACCGGGCACGAAGACGGCGCCATCCAGGTTGACCGGACAGTCTTTTATCCACTCAGTGGTGGCCAGCCGGGCGATACAGGTCGAGTTTCCTGGGAAGGCCATCAAATCAACGTTGTCGACACGCGATATGCGACCGATAAAAACATAAATCATCATCTCCCCGAGGGATCTTCTCTGCCACCAGTAGGGACGCCTGTTCAGCTGCAACTAGAGTGGGACCGTCGCTATATTCACATGCGCATGCACACGGCGATGCACTTGCTCGGGTCTTTGCTGCCGTACGGCGTCACTGGCGGAAATATCTCGGCCGCCAAGAGCAGGCTCGATTTCGACACACACGAAGCAATAGATAAGGTAGACGTCACTGAGCGATTGCTGGCGCTGGTTGCGGAGGATCATTCAATTTCTTGCCGCTGGATAACGGATGCAGAACTTGCCGCGCAACCGGAGTTGGTGCGTACGATGTCAGTGAAACCGCCGGTGGGTTCGGGGCAAGTACGACTACTCGAGATCGAAGGCGTGGATCTTCAGCCGTGCGGCGGAACCCACCTCCGACAAACTTCGGAAGTTGGTGCGGTTCGTATCAGCAAGATCGAAAACAAAGGCAAACACAACCGGCGTGTAAATTTGCTGCTGGATAGCTAGCAGCCGATGAGCCAACCCAAGTCGCTCGACTTAGCCGCGGTCGCCGTAATGCTGATGCTGTGCTTTTCATGGGCATTCCAACAGCTCACAGTCAAATTCGCATTGCCAGACATCGGCCCGCTTGGGCAGGGCACGATTCGATCTACGGGCGCAGCAATTCTCGTTGGCGCCTACGTGCTTTGGGGCTTGCGAAAAACACCGTGGGCCTACGGTATGAATTGGCTGGGCATATGCGTTGGAACCTTATTCGGCGCAGAATTTATTATGCTGTTTGTTGCACTCGTGTATACCGATGCATCCCGCGCAGTAACCCTGGTATATACAGCACCTTTTGTCGTCGCACTGGGGAGCCACTTTCTCATTCCGGGAGAAAAATTGGACGTAAAATCAACGTTCGGTATTGTGCTGGCTTTTGTTGGCGTTGCAGTTGCCCTGAACCCCGCGAGCAGCACTGATTTAGAGACGTTGAAGGGAGATTTGCTTGCGCTGGCAGGCGGTATCGGCTGGGGTCTCACCACGCTGGTAATCCGCGCCAGCAAATTACGCGTTTGTCCGCCTGCACAGGTACTTTGGTATCAACTTGCCGTATCTGCTGGCATGTTTTTTATCGCAGGGCTCTGGTTTGACGATAGCCCGATCGTACCGATGACGGCACTCACCGTGGCCTCCATCCTCTATCAAACGATTTGGGTCGCAGCAATAACCTTCGGGATCTGGTTTGCGCTGATATCGCGTTATTCGGCCACCAAACTTTCCGCTATATCATTCGTCACCCCGCTCGCCGGCGCGGCGATGGGCTATCTGATACTTGATGAACAACTTGGTCCCGACTATTTGTTTGCTGTAATGGCAGTCGCGGCAGGCATAATTCTCGTTAGCCTGCCACGATCCCAAGAAAAACCGAATGCGACACAGTCAGAGGCCTAGTCAGAGCAATCTATAAAGGATTGCCACTTTCGTCTATCGCGTCTAGTTGATGCGCGTCAGGCGCATCCTGCGGTCCGGGAATCCAAGCGCTTACGCAGTTTGCATCTTCGACGCAGGGATCTGTCAGCGCGTTGAGAAACGCAACGATCTGGCCTTGCTCCTGATTATTGATGCCGATATTTGGCAATGCGTCTGGGTCGTTTTGATTTTGCTCGGCGGTAACTTTATTTAGCGCCAAATTGCTATTGCTCTCAGCATTTGGATATAGACTGGCACAGTTCACTACAAACTCGTATTGTGCGAGCTGACACCAGCCACCATTGTCAAAAAAATCATCTACGCGACCTCGCGGATTATTGTAGTGCGCCACTATTTCGCCGAGCGTTTCGTAGGCGCCAGTATGCGTGTAAGGCGCAGTGGTTGCGACATTCAATAGCGAAGGAGTTCGAAAGCGGAATCGATCGTTTGCGTTTTCGGTGATGTTCTCGCGGCCAAAGTCGTTGTTGTTTGTATTACCTTTACCCGGTCCAAATTGCGGCGTACCAACTGCGTGGTGCCGTTCGTCGCTAAACTTGTCGCCTGAGTGACACTCAAAACAGGACGCGCCGCCATTATTGTCGCTCGTAAGAAACAATAGGGCACCACGTTTCGCCTGATCGCCAATCGCGTCATTGTCGCCAGCAACGTAATCCCGCCAGGGATTTTGAACAAACGTTTGAGATCGCTCGTATCGACCAATAGCCGCGACGATATTTTCGAATGTTACTAACTGTTCGGCCGATGCACTGCTTGAAAATGCGCTTCGAAATTCAGCCAGCCAGCGGCCATTTCGGATTTCGCCAAGACCTGCGCCGTAATTCCCTATTCTCGCCGCCAGGTGCCCACGTAGCGAATCGTTATCCGCGCCCAGGTCCAGATCACCACGCATCTCAGCGTCCGATGTCACCGGAAATCGCGCCTGCGCGATCGCCAGATTAGCTCCCGCGGACGTATCGATAATCAGCGTGCCACTATCCGGGGTGCTAATGCCTGAAGCCGCGCCGTTCTGCCCGAGTTCCTTGCCCAGACTCTCAACTCGAGAATCCCAGAAAAGCCCAGAATCCCATAGCGCAACATTAAATGACGTTGGCGAATTTCTGGGTACGATGGGTATGCCTTGCGAATTGAACCGTCCCTGACCGAGCAGATCTGGATCAACGGCATTTACACCGACAGGTAGCGATAGCTCGTCGGCACCCGCCAATGACGGATGATGGCAGCTTGCACAAGCCGCATCGAACTGCCCGCCCAAAGACTTAGAGAAAAACAACAGCATACCAAGCCGTGCAAGCGGATCATCCAAATCAGGAACCTGCCGGGCTCCAACAGGGTCACCTGTTAGAGCCCGTGTCGCGATAAGCTCGCGCAATTCGACGTCTAGCGGATCGGTCTGATCCAAGGGGTCTGGGTCCACATTCGGGCCGGGCGCAGGAACCTCCTGATCGTCAGCAAAGTCCCCCTCACCACTGCTGCCACAGGCGGCCACGAAACAAGCCAGCGTAACCATCATCAATTGTCGTAGATAATTCATAGTTGGTCTCCTTTTTCCAACAACATCGCGACGCGCATCGAATCATGAGGCGCATCTACTAATTAACGGGTCGGGGTATTGCCGGATGACGCCGAAATTAGGAGAAACAGTGGAGAAACTGCGCAGATTGGCGTTGTGCATAATGCCGGCAGACCGATTTCCGTGATGGCGGAAACAATCGCCTGTGCGGATCCCGGATTGCCAAGGCCACAACTAGAGTTGTTCTAAGGTTGACGTCTTAGTAGCTGAGTATCCAGTCGCGAAATGCAACTACTCGATCGCGTTGCAAGTGTGCTTCCGGATACACCAGGTAATACGCCGAGTCAATTTCCAAAACCAAATCAAACGGCTTGACCAAACGTCCATCTGCAAGGTGCTCTGACACAAAAATGCTGGAACACATGGCTATGCCCTGGCCATCAATTGCTGCTTGAATTAGCACATTGGTGTCATCTAGAATTGTTCCGGTACGTGCATTGAAATTCTGTAAATTCGCCTGCCGAATCCATGCAGTCCAGTTATCAAAGTTTGCGTCGTGCAGCAAATCAAAATTTCGTAAGTCTGACAAATCATTCAGCGGCGTCGCAGGCGTTATCAAATCCGCTGCACAAACCGGAAAAAAATCCAAGTTAAATACTTTGTGCGAATTAACACCGGGCCAATGACCGTTACCGTATGTTACCGCCAGGTCCAATGGTTCATCGGCAAATTTCACCACTTCGTTAGAATGATTAATTGCCAATTCAATATCAGGATTACGTTCGCGAAACTGGTGCAGCCGAGGTAATAGCCACTTCGCCGCGAATGTTGGCGGCACGCGAATCGCTAAACTAGCGACCTTGGCGACATTCTTGATATCGTTGACCGTTTTCTGAATGCGGTCGAGTGCAGCAGTCGTCGTCTCCAGCAACCGCTCACCCGCGTTCGTCAAACGGAGTTTGCGCGTTTGGCGGTGGAACAGACGGAGATTCAAGTGCGCCTCAAGGGTTTTTATTTGATGACTTACCGCAGCCTGCGTAACCCCGAGCTCGTCAGCAGCTTGGGTAAAACTAAGGTGACGACCAGCAGCTTCGAAAGCTTTTAGACCTGTGAGTGGCGGCAACTGACGGTTCGGCATGCTGGCATTCTATAGATGAATTTTTCTAATGCATGATATTAGAATTTTGCCAATTCAGCCATTGAAAACACTGGCAAACTTCCGCAATCAGAAGATCTGCTAACGCCGACTACTGGCCTGAAACGAACATGAGGCAAAGCGACTATGGCCCGAAGATCCGGAGGACGTGAGGCACGCAAGGCGCTGCGCAGTGCGCCTTTGTCAGAAGCTATTAAACCTGTACATCCCGGCGAGACCGGCGGTCAATATCGACCCCTCTCGGATGCCGACGTCCTTGCGATAAGATCGAACATTTTTCGAATTCTCGAAGAAATTGGCTTCGGCGACGCGACGGCGCATTGCATCGAGACCTGCACCGCGGTCGGTGCGATTATGGGTAACGATGGACGACTTCGTATGCCGGGCCATGTTGTAGAAAATGCACTTGACCTGTGCGATCGCAACCTAGTGTTGCATGGGCAGGATCCGCAATTCGATCTGCAAATACAGGGGCAGAAAGTACACTTCTCAACTGCGGGCGCGGCGGTGATGATTGCCGACTACGAGAGCAACGCCTATCGCGACTCCACAGCACAGGATCTTTACGATATGGCACGCATCGTAGATCAGTGCGAGCACATACATATGTATCAACGCACTTGTGTTTTGCGCGACGTGGCGGACAACTATGAGATGGACCTCAACACCCTCTACGGTGCTATTTCCGGTACGGCGAAACACGTCGGTTGCAGTTGGACCCACTACACGCATCTGGAAAAATCGCTGGAGTTACTACATGCGGTCGCCGGCAGCGATGCAGCGTGGCGCGCACGACCATTCGTCAGCCAATCCAATTGTTTTGTTGTGCCGCCAATGAAATTTACAGAAGACGCCCTTGAGTGCCTGCGTGTCGCGGTCGAGGGCGGCATGCCAGTCTTGCTGTTGTCGGCCGGCCAGGCCGGCGCGACCACGCCCGCCTGCCTAGCCGGTGCGGTTTCACAGGCGTGGGCGGAGTGTCTTGGTGGCTTGGTGTACCTGAACGCGATCAAAGCCGGCGCACCTGCCATACTGGGTACCTGGCCCTTTGTCTCTGATCTGCGTACGGGGGCAATGAGTGGCGGCTCTCCAGAGCAGGGCCTGCTGTCAGCAGCCTGCGCACAAATTGGTAATGATTTGAACCTGCCATTTGGCACTGCCTGTGGCATGACGGACGCTAAATTTCCCGACTATCAAGCGGGCGCCGAACGCGCCTATACGCTGTCGGCGGCGGCGTTGGCGGGTGCCAATATCATTTACGAGTCTGCCGGGATGTACGCAAGTTTGCTCGGAACCAGTCCGGAGAGCTTTCTAATGGATAACGACGTACTGGGCGCTACTTTACGCATGACCCGCGGCATAGAAGTCAATGACGAGACGCTGAGCTTCGAGAATATTAGGAGCGTTTGCATCGGCGGCGAAGGGCATTATCTTGGTTCCGACCAAACACTCAGTGTTATGCAAAGCGAATATATCTACCCAGAATTGAGCGATCGCGATAGTCCAAATGTTTGGGAAGAAAATGGTAAACCGCTCATTCTAGAAAAGGCGATAAAACGCAGAAACGAAATTCTCAAAAACCATTTTCCCAAACACATTAGTGACGAAATCGACAAAAAGGTGAGGGCCGAATTTCCCATTTTTCTGTCGCCTGAGGCTATGGGCCGTCGATAATATCCGATTAGTCTGTTGAATCGTAAGTAGTTCCTAGGTGTAAGAGTTGGCGATGGCTGAAAACCAAGAAGTAGAAGTTGACGACGAAGATATTGATCTTAGCGCCCTGCCCGATGACGAATTGGTCGAGCAGATGCATGATGATCTTTATGACGGGCTGAGAGAGGAAATCGTAGAAGGTACGAATATTCTCTTGGAGCGCGGCTGGTCGCCAGAAAAAGTGTTAGCCGACGCCTTAGTCGAAGGCATGCGCATTGTCGGAATCGATTTTCGCGATGGCATTTTATTTGTCCCGGAAGTACTTTTGTCAGCCAATGCAATGAAAGGCGGCATGGGAATACTTCGCCCTTTGCTTGTAGAGACTGGCGCTAAACCAGTTGGCAAGATGATCATTGGCACGGTGAAAGGCGACATTCACGATATCGGCAAAAACCTCGTCAGCATGATGATGGAAGGTGCAGGCTTTGAGGTTGTGGATCTTGGCATTAATAATCCTGTAGAAAACTATCTAGAAGCCATCGAAGAACATCGACCTGATATTGTTGGCATGTCCGCATTGCTGACGACAACCATGCCCTATATGAAAGTGGTCATCGATACGATGAAAGAACAGGGCATTCGAGACAACTATATTGTGCTGGTGGGCGGCGCGCCGTTGAATGAAGAATTTGGCGAGGCAATTGGTGCCGATGCATATTGTCGAGACGCCGCAATGGCAGTTGAAACGGCACGAAAACTGGTCGACGCCAAACAAGCTGCAGATGGCTAGCCGTTAGCCGCATACTTCATTAAGACTATAATCGCAGAATGCCGCGAACGTGCGGCAACTTCTGCTAGTCGAATATTGACGGGCATAATGAATATCGAGCCGGGAGACTGCGCCAACAACGCCAGAATATTCTGACCATGTCCAGATACAATATCGGAATCGACACTGGCGGAACCTATACCGATGCTGTCGTCATCGACATGTCGGCGCGCGAAGTCATCGCCGCTTCCAAGGCAATAACAACACATGGCGATCTTTCAATCGGTGTATCTGCTGCGTTGGATGCAGTGTTGGCGCAAGTCGCCAAAGATTTTCCGCGTGATGAAATTGGTCTGGTATCTGTTTCCACGACGCTCGCAACGAATGCATTGGTTGAGGGGCACGGTGCCGCGGTAGCCGTCGTACTAATAGGGTTCGACGACGCCATGGTTGGCCGCAGCCGAATTGCCAGCACCATTGCCGATACCCACATCATCCGCGTTGCGGGCGGCCACACGCATAACGGCGAAGAGGTATGCCCCCTTGATGAACAGGCGCTGCGTGCTGCTGTTAGAAATGCAGCCAGCAATGTCGCGGCTTTTGCCGTCGCTGCGCATTATTCAGTACGAAATTCAAGCCACGAATTGAGAGCTGAAAAAGTTATACGAGAGATTACGTCCACCTCGGTTACAAGATCCTCGGATCTATCCGACGCGTTAGATGCACCAAGACGTGCATTGACAGCAACGCTCAACGCGCGAATCGTATCGAAAATTGTCGCCCTTTTAGAGGCAGTGCGCACTTCATTGTCGAACTACGATATTGCTGCCAAACTCATGATCGTCAAAGGCGATGGATCTTTAGTCAGCGCTGACGCCGTTGTCGAGCGACCCATAGAAACCATCCTGTCTGGGCCCGCGGCCAGTGTAATCGGTGCCCGATACTTGAGCGGCGAAAGCGACTTTATCGTTTCCGATATTGGTGGGACAACAACAGACATTGCCATTGCACATAACGGTTGGCCGAAAATCACCGACGCCGGATCAACCATTGGAGGCTATCAAACGCTGGTCCAAGCAGTGGACATGCACACAAGTGGTCTCGGCGGCGATAGCGAAGTGATAACCGATTATCGGGGAAATGTTCGACTCGCAAGTCACCGGGTGATCCCCGTCTGTTCCCTAGGTAGTCGTTGGCCGCACATAAGTCTGCACTTGGAAGAGGTGTTGCACAATGCACAGGGCTTGCGAACAGCATGCAAATTTCTGCTACGGCCGATCGGGCCACGGTCTGATCGTATACCTGTTGACCTTGGCGATCACGAAAGAAAAATATTCGGACAAATCACCGAAACACCACAACCATGGGCAACATTGATACATCGCACGTCCGACGAACGCGCCGTTCAACACTTGTTGTCACGCGGCCTGGTGCAAGTAACCGGCCTAACACCCAGCGATGCGGCGCACGCCCTGGGTAAACAATCACAATGGTGCGAGAAGACTGCACAACTTGCATGCCAGCTTGTTGGCCAATCGAGCGGAATTGTTTCGGCCAATAGCAAGATGAATACCGAGGAGTTGATGCAATTCGCTGACCGCATAATCGAAGAAGTTACGAGAAAAAGCTGTCACTTATTGCTTTCGCGTCTATGTGGCCACGAGTTGAGCGCCGACCATCCACTTGTCGCCGCAACCATTTCTGGTAACTCGAAGGTCGGTGAATTTATGCTCAATGGGACGACCAATATTCCGATTGTCGCGGTTGGCGGACCAGCCGCAGTTTATTATCCAGAGGTTGGTCGGCGATTGGGCAGCCAGACGGTGATTCCGCCGCACAGCGCCGTTGCCAATGCTGTGGGCGCAGCAACCGGGATGATCAAAACGCTGGTCACAATAGAAATTGCTGCCGTCGATGACGGCGGCTATGTCATTCACCTGCCGGGAGAACCGAGGCGAGCGCCCACCGTGGATTTGGCGATCCGGGTCGCGCGTGAATTTGCCGAGGACCTCGCGCAAGAAAGGGCCATCGACATGGGCGCGATGAACGTGCGCTCGACCTTCAAACTTCAACGTGTCGACCTACCGAACGTCGATGAAGCGCATAGCCTAATTGCTGCGACACTCACGGTTGAATGTATCGGGGAAGTTGTATAAAGGCGCAAACAGATCGTTGGCCGTTACGCTGAAGTAGAATTCTCTCTATAGAAATCCTGAACCAGATTTCGCAATTCGACCAGGCGGCCGTGAAAAAAGTGTTCACCCCCCTGGATGACTGCCAAACTTGGCCGCGCTTGCAGGTGATTGACAAACTTGATCGTTTCATCAATATCGACGAGTTCATCCTGGTCGCCCTGCACAATCAACCAGGGACATGTAGGCTCCGCCGTTAGGCTGTCCGCGTATCCACTGACAGCCGGTGCGACACTCACGAGACCCGCCACATCGCATTGCAACGCTGCGCGAATGGCGACCGCGCCGCCAAAAGAAAAACCCGCCAGCCAGACAGGTTGCCCGGGGTGTCGAGCCGAAACATACGCCAGCGCCGCCAGCGCATCCCTCAGTTCACCGTTCCCATGGTCGAATTCGCCAGCGCTGTTACCAACGCCGCGAAAATTGAAGCGCAATACACACGCTTGCTCCGCTACAAACGCCCTTGCTACCGTGTGCGCAACCTTATTTGTCATTGTTCCGCCGTGTAGCGGATGTGGATGGCAAACCACCGCAATGCCGCTCAACTCACCTGCAGACGGCGTTTCCAGCAAACCCTCCAACGACGCGTCAGAGCCGTCAACAGTGACAAGTTGGCTAATCGGTGGCGCGCCCATACCTAAAGTTGTTCCCCACTCGTTATAAATGCCGCAGTATACAGGGCCGATGATTGCATGGCCTGCTAGCTTGTCGCCCCATTATTGCTGTAAAATTATGGCCTTATGAAGCTCGCCTGCGCCCGCAGGCGTATCTGTATGAGAGTAAAGCGCTATGAATTCCGTGATTGATGTCGAAGACCGATATTGTGCACACAACTACCACCCACTGCCCGTTGTTTTGACCCGTGGTGAAGGCGTCTACGTTTGGGACGATTCTGGAAACAAGTATTTGGACATGATGAGCGCTTATTCGGCCGTGAGTCACGGGCATGCACATCCGCGGCTGGTCAACGTCGTGAAACACCAAGCGGCGAAGCTCAATATTGTATCGCGGGCATATTACTCCGATCAGTTGGGACCATTTCTAAAGCGCGTTTGCGAGGTGACCGGGCAGGACATGGCACTACCGATGAATACCGGCGCTGAGGCAGTGGAAACAGCGATAAAAGCGGCTCGCAAATGGGCCTACGATGTTAAAGGTGTAGAAGACAATAAAGCGGAAATTATTGCTTGCACCGGTAATTTTCACGGTCGTACGATTGCGATCGTTGCGATGTCCGATGAACCGCAGTATCAGCGCGGCTTTGGTCCCTATCCCGCCGGTTTCAAGCTTGCGAAATATGGCGACGTGGATGACCTGGAAGCGCAAATTACTGCGAACACAGCGGCGTTTTTAGTCGAACCTATTCAGGGGGAAGGCGGAATTGTGATGCCGCCTGCGGGTTACCTCAAAGCATGCAAGGCTGTTTGTGAAAAACACAATGTTTTGTTCATCGCCGATGAGATTCAAACGGGTCTGGGGCGCACCGGTAAGCTTCTCGCATGCGAACACGAAAATGTTGTCCCGGACGGCCTGATTCTGGGTAAAGCATTAGGCGGTGGCATTTTGCCGGTCTCGATGTTTCTCGCAAAGCGAGAGATTATGGAATTGTTTACACCCGGTGATCATGGCAGCACATTCGGTGGTAACCCACTGGCTGCGGCGGTCGGACTGGAAGCGATTAATATTCTAGTCGACGAGGATTTGGCAAGCCGCAGCGCGAGCTTTGGCAATTATCTTGTCGAACAATTACGTGCGATCGATAATCCAATTATCGGCGAAGTCCGGGGCATCGGATTGTTTGTCGGTATTGAGATCAATCCCGCAATTGCCAGCGCTCGGGAAATAGTCGAGTCACTGATGGTGAAAGGTATACTCAGCAAGGAGACACACGAAACCGTTGTGCGTCTCGCACCACCACTGATCATCACCCGTGAACAAATCGATTGGGCGATAACACAGATCAAGGATGTTTTGATTTCTCATCACAAGACCCGACTGGCATCTTAGTTCGAGTATCGCCATATGCCTGAATTGACGATAACCCATATTGCAATCGTTGCCGCCGCGCTGTTATTGGGCATTGTCCTTGGGTGGATTCTCCGCAGCAGCAGAAGCACGCGTGAAAAAAAGGCCATTAGCGCCGGCTGGCAAGCACAGATCGATTCACAGCAGTCTGAGCATGACCGGCTCGCGGAGCAAAATAAGAGCCTCATGGAGCAAATAGCCCAGTATCAGGCGTCCAACAAGGATTCCAAAATGCGCGCCCGTGAGCTCGCCGACTCATTGAAAGACGCATTTGAAAGGCGTGACGAGCTGCAACGACAATTGAAAGACATCCGCGGCAACCTTGAGGTGGCGGTAACGCAGCGCGACAAACTCAAAACAAGCGCCGAGACTGCATCGGCCCGCGGTGAAGCGACGGGTAAGACATTACTCGATAGAGACAACAGAATCGAAAAACTGACAATAGAGCTTTCAAAGTGGCGTGATCGTGTACCGCCGTTGGTAGAGCGATATCGACAGCGTGACCTCGAAGCACAGCAGTTGGAGATTGAGCTGCAGAAGGCGAATGATCAGCTTGCCGAGATTGAAAATGTTGCAAAGAGCGACAACACACGTATTGAACCCGTCGATTCGAATTCATTGCCGGACGGATTAGATGCGTCTAACGAGCCACACATTGAAACAACCACGGGCATCATCAGCGGATTGGACGATCAGATCCAAGAGGCGTCTGGCGACAGCACGGCGACGGGCTCGCCCGACAAACCGGCCGCCAAAAACGATGACCAGCCTGCCGGGGATCTTGATCACGATATCAGCTCGGAGTCAGCAGATGCGGTTGACGATGAGGCCGCCGAACTGAATTCCGAGCGAGACGCCGCGGCAGACGACGAGGGTCATGTAGTGTCGATGGATGCATCTGCGGCAAGCAACGATGAACCAAACGAAATCGAAGCAACAATCGATGATACCGATTTCGAGAATGCCTTTGCTGAAATTCAAGATGATACAGCTGGGCCAACAACCGACGGAGAAACTGTTTCTGATGATGTTATCTCCGCAGAGGGCACGGAAGATTTTCCAAACCTGCTGACCGGCGATTATGCGACCGGTATTTACTCCCAGGACGATCTACGAAAAATAAAGGGTGTTGGGCCGGCAATAGAAAAGACCCTCAACGACCTGGGAATTTTTCGCTACAACCAAATCGCGGAGATGAGCGAATATGACATCGACAGAGTCGCTCAGGAACTGAAGGGATTTCGAAGTCGAATCTATCGTGAAGATTGGATTGGCCAAGCGAAAACCTTACAGTACGAAAAATCTAAGACTTAGAATTTCAGTAAACCAGTGCCAGAACTATCTCGCCTAATCATGCGCTTGTTATTGTTCTTGGCGCTATCTCAGTTGGTGGCCGCAAATCGATATGCGTTAGCCGATGAATCACCTTTAGCGGCGCCGTTGATGACCATACAACGCGAATCGGCAACGCTTACGGTGAGCGGTAGCGCTAGTTCCGTCGCTCATATCGAAATTATCAGCGCAACCACGTCTCGACTATTTCCTGGAGAGACTCATACGCTTGATTTGCAGATTGGAAACGGGCTGCCAGCGCGATGGTCACTGATTACCGAGATGGCGTTACGGACAATGGCCAACGTGCATAGCGGGACAGTAACGGTAAGCGCAAGTGAATTGGAGGTTACCGGCTATGCACGGGATTCGTTGGCCTGGGTGTCATCCCTAGCCAGATTGAAAACCAGTATTGCTGACACTATGCGTCTCAAATCGCACGTCAGACTGATCAATGTCGATGCATCACTCGGTGAGTTGTGCATTCAGCTAGCGAATGCGGCACTGCGAGAACAAAAGATTGAATTCGTCGGCAATAGCCCAACCCTACGCACGACTG
Source organism: Woeseia sp. (assembly GCA_021773015.1). Taxonomy (GTDB): domain Bacteria; phylum Pseudomonadota; class Gammaproteobacteria; order Steroidobacterales; family Woeseiaceae; genus OFTM247. The sequence goes on along the minus strand of JAJFKW010000001.1, from coordinate 3,460,137 downwards.
CTTATCACGTGCTGGACGAGCTTGCCGAACTAACTACGGATTGCCCATCGACGACAATCTGGATCAGCGTCAGTGACCGCGGTAACACGGCGGCACAAGATCTCGTGCGGCAACGCGGACAATCCATCGCTGCATACCTGTCAAGAATAGGCTTAAGCGAAAACCGCCGAGTGGTAAGACGCGGATCGGCTGCTGCGGGCGAATTTCAAATATCGCTAAACGTGCAAGAGAAGGCGCCATTGTAGGTACGAAAGCGCGACGCACTACGAACGGCGAGAATTACCTAACGCCGATAACGCCAGCGATAGGACCTGCCCTATCATAGCTTCAACTAGCCTGATCAATTTCTTCCTGCAAAACTTCCAAGCCATCTAACACGCGCATGAACTTATCGCCAAACGGCGTCACACGATATTCAACACGCGGCGGCAGTTCGGGATACGAGATTCGCTCCAAGATACCAAATTCGATATTTCTGCGCAGGCAATCGTTCAGCACCTTGGTTGTCAGGCCCTCAACACTTCGTACCATTTCACCAGGACGAACAATACCGGTACTCAGTAGCTGGTAGACCGTCAGCGACCATTTACAACCGTAGATTGCCTCTACCATCCGCGCGGACTGAGCCGGAGCGGACTTTTTCATTATTTTCTTTGTCTCTGTTTTCAACAAGATGTACCAAAAAGTACCTACATCACCGTATTGTACTTAGTTTTCAAGGAGTTAATTGCGCTCTAGAGTAACCCGTGTACACCCACTTTACTATACGGAGAGCAACGAAGATGACTCAACAAAGCAAAGCGCTAATTGTTGGCGGCTCGTCGGGAATCGGCTACGCGGTAGCCGAAACATTACTTAAAAAAGATATCGACGTAGACATAGTCGGCAAGAATACGCACAAACTCGATGCGGCAGTTGATGCCCTAAGTGAACTCGGAAACGCGCACGGGTTACCAGCTGATATCTCGGATGCAGAAGCGCTTGGCAAGCTTATTGCCTCGTTGAAGCAGTCGACCGATCATTATAAATACCTCGTCAATGCGGCTGGTTACTTCAACCCGAAACCATTTCTCGAACACGCCGACGACGACTATGATGTTTACATGAAAATAAATCGCGGCTTGTTTTTCATATCGCAGACAATTGCAAACAATATGCTCGCGAACGGTGGCGGTTCAATCGTCAATATCGGTTCGATGTGGGCGCACCAGGCAGTCAAAGCCACGCCCTCATCGGCCTATTCGATGGCAAAGGCGGCTTTACACGCGCTCACTCAACATCTGGCAATGGAATTGGCAGATCACAATATTCGGGTGAATGCGGTGGCGCCCGCGGTTGTCAAAACGCCAATTTACGAAGAATTTATCCCACGAGAAGACTTGCATAACGTACTTGCGACCTTTGATGCATTTCATCCTATCGGACGCACTGGTACAGCCTCTGACGTGGCACACACGATCGCACATTTGCTCTCAAATAAAAGCGCATGGGTCACCGGCGCCGTTTGGAATATTGATGGCGGAGTAATGGCTGGCCGCAACTAGTCGCCGCGGAAAAAGTCCCAATTGTCCGCACGCGTTGTTGCGCGTTGACTTCCGGTGCTCAACTAGTTGACTGTAGTCTCCGCTTCGGTTTCGCGCGGGGGGTCAGACGTAACGCTGACCCCGAACACACGCTATTCGATGCCCGCCAGTTCCACTTCGAACACGAGCGTCGAATTCGGCGGTATGACGCTGCGACCGCTTTCTCCGTACGCCAAAGCCGGTGCAATAGTCAATTCACGTATCTCGCCGATTTGCATGCCGACAACACCTTTGTCCCAGCCCTGGATGACTCGACCCGCGCCCAACGGAAATGGAAAATGCTGATCGCGATCTCTAGAACTATCGAACTTTGTGCCGCGTTTGTTTTCCACGCTTTCGTCATACAACCAGCCGGTATAGTGAACCACCGCAACCTGTCCAAGCGCAATCGCTGGCTCGCAGCCTACCGCCAATGTCTTACTGTTCAATCCAGGCACGATTTCTACACTAACTACCTCATCAACCTTGCTAGACGCACAGATTGCTGCGGCGGCCGGCTCTGATTGCGCTACAGATTCGTCAGGCACATTCGCGCTCGGCGTAGTCGATTCTTCTTTACTGCACGAAGCCAGCAGTAGAACAGCAGAGATGGCAATAAAATGCCGATAATTATTCATTTATTCATTCCTCACGATCGTTATCTTTAAAATTGAGCGATGCCGAATTTATGCAATATCGCTGTCCTGTTGGTGCTGGCCCGTCGTCAAACACATGCCCTAAATGCGCCTCGCAATTGTTACACACAACCTCTTCGCGAATCATGCCATGACTGGTATCACTAATTTTACGCACATTATCCCCGGCAAGCGGCAACCAGAAACTCGGCCACCCGGACCCTGAATTGTACTTGTGTTCAGAACTAAATAAATTCACACCGCAACATACGCAGTTGTATGTGCCGTCTGCCTTATGGTCGACGTATTCTCCACTAAATGGTCGCTCAGTGCCCTTCGTTTGAGTAACCCGATATTGCTCTTCCGTCAAACGTGAATTGATATCGTCTTTGCTTGAATTGGTCATCATTGTTTCCGATTGTGTGGCGCGAGAGTAGCGGTGGTTAAGGCAATAATCGGTCTGAAATTAGCTCGCGTCAATTTCCAGCAACAGGTTATTCATACGTTGCACGTAACTTGCGGGATCGGCAAGCGCCGTGCCCTCTGCGAGCAATGCGTGATCCATAATTATGTTCGATAACGCTTCGAAACGTTGATCCTCGGTTTCGCCGGATAGACGCTTTACAAGAGGATGCTCTATGTTTATTTCCAATATTGGTTTACTCGCGGGAATATCCTGACCCGCCGCTTCCAGCATTTTTCGCAGCTGCGGCGTAAGATCTTGTTCTGCAGCAACGACACAAGCGGCGGAATCCACCAGGCGTTGGCTAACGTTCACGGCCTCAACTCGTTCATTGAGCGTCCTGTGCATTTTCTTCAGTAGCGGTTTGTTCTCATCGTTCATCGCAGACTGCGTAATCTCACCGTCGGCGTCGGGCAACGATAACTGGCCGCGGCTGACATCCAGTAATTCCTTACCATCGAATTCTTTTAGGTGCTCCATCATCCACGCGTCGATGTGGTCATACATGAGAATGACCTCGATGTTGCGCTGGTGTAGTTGCTCCAAATGTGGACTCGATTTGGCGGCCGCATAGCTGTCAGCGAGCAAGTAGTAGATCTTGTCCTGGTCATCCGCTGCTCGCGAAACGTATGCGGCAAGTGACTGATCTTGTGCGCCACTATCGCCCTGGGTGGTTGAGAAGCGCATGAGCTTCGCGAGCTTTTCGGCATTGCTAGAATCTTCAACAAAACCCTCTTTCAGAACCTGTCCAAACTGATCCCAAAATTTCTGATATTCGTCGCCGCTCGCCAATTTGTGCAGCATATCCAGCACCCGACGCGTGAGTGCCCCGCGCATCGCATCCAAATCCGAATTACGCTGCAACAGTTCTCGCGAAACATTTAGCGGCAAGTCCGACGAATCGACGACGCCTTTGACAAAGCGCAGGTAGAGAGGCAGAAATTGCTCCGCATCATCCATTATGAACACGCGTTGGACGTATAGCTTTAGGCCCCGCGGAACGTCTCGGTTCCACAGGTCGAAAGGTGCGTTGGCAGGAATGTACAATAAACTGGTGTATTCGCGCTTACCTTCCACACGATTGTGGCTCCAGCTCATCGGGTCCGCAAAGTCGTGCGACAAATGCTTGTAAAATTCTTTGTATTCGTCGCCCGTTACGTCAGCTCGCGGCCTAGTCCAGAGAGCGGTTGCGGAATTAACGTTTTTTGCTTCCGCGTCCGCTTCGGCACGATCCAGCAGCATGACAGGGAAGCCAATATGGTCCGAGTATTTTTTGATGAGCGCCTCAAGTCTGTAGCTGTCGGCGAATTCGCTTTCGCTATCCTTTAAATGGAGCGAAACCGTGGTACCACGGTCGCTCTTGTCCAGCGGTGAAACTGTAAATTCACCTTCCCCAGCGGATTCCCATCGAACACCTTCACTCGCCTGCAATCCGGCGCGACGCGATTCGACCACGACCTTGTCAGCAACGATAAATGCGGAGTAAAAACCGACGCCAAATTGACCAATTAGCTGTGTATCTTGCTTTTCGTCGCCGGTCATCTGCTGCAGAAACTCGGAGGTGCCCGACTTCGCGATGGTGCCAAGGTTGTCAATCAGTTCATCTCGTGACATGCCGATGCCGTTGTCAACAACGGTCAAGACACCTTTTTTGGCGTCAAACTCAACACGAATTGCCAATTCCGGCTGGTCCTCCAGCAGTTCAGCATTTTCTAAGGATTCAAAGCGAAGCTTGTCTGCTGCGTCGGACGCGTTAGAAATGAGTTCGCGGAGAAAAATCTCTTTATTGCTATACAAAGAATGAATCATCAGCTGCAGTAGCTGACGAACTTCGGTTTGAAACCCCATTGTTTCGGGGGTCGCGGTCTCGCTCACAAGCGTATCTCCCATACCAAATAATATACAAATGCGGCGCGCAACCGTTTCTCTCTACAGCAGATCGGCGCAACGGAGACACACGATAGTGCCAAATTCCGTCAAATCAAGGATTATTTGTGGGTGCGCCAGAACTGGCGCTAAATCCGCGGCCCGTCGAGTCGCCGTCGATCGCCTAGCCGGTGCCTGGATGGTAGCCGAACCTTCCGTTTGTCGCACTTCGATACAACATGCCAACGACCAGTAAACTGATCACCGCAAGCGCCAAAGGGGGCCGACTTAACGCAAGGAGAATACCGACAAATTGCGCCAGGAATGACGCGATAACGATAACTACGAGCTGTAGGGCGCGGCGAATTCTCTCACCGACAAGACCTAGCGCGAAGAACATGTCTTCGAGATTGTCCAGATATTGGGCTAGTCTCTCCATTAGCTGACCATCACCTGACGATTGTGAGAGCCGGGCCAGAGTGCCTCGCCTCGTCGCTCCCAGTCTCTGATTCTTCCAATGCGTTGTTGTTAGATTGTTTAGCGTGCGCGATAGCGCGGTGAAACAACTCCCATCGCTGCCTTGCAGATTCATTTTTGAGACCGCTGGTTGGCGAGTCATTTGGTGAACACTTGTTTGACATACTTCCCTGTTCGCCTGCTCATGATGTCCATTTGATCGAACTATAAACGCCCACAATCGGTGCCACCGTGAGGCACATCACAGCTTGATTTAGAAGTCTCGACAGATCGCCAAATTGTTGTAAAACATTGAACCGGTACCACAAATTGGCGAGCACGACGGCACACTTTACTTGACAATAAACTGCATTGCTCAATTTATTCTCGACGGACGATTATGTAGCACGAACGTGCAGCAGTGGATTTTTATATAACAAATTCGAATACGAGTGTGAGGAACCTAAGCATCGAATAATATAGGAAAACTCGGGTACAGCGATGTACCGCTAACGGCCGTTAAATATTTCGCTTGATTAGCTGTCGGACCAATTACGTTTGATCTGTTCGCTCCAACTTCGATAGCCCTTCCAGGTGTACAGCGAGGGATCAACGCCAGAGCGTCTTTTGCGGGGAGCAGGTGCTGTCGATATCCATTTCCGATACTGCTGCCATCCGTCGACTTCTCCAGCAGCATTACGATTCGTTTCGTCATTCGAGTCGACGGTCGCCGAATCCGTTGCGGATTCGCCATCGCGGTTGGCGGCCCAGCTAGTCTCTTTGCTATCCTGCATCTGAGTTTGCTCATGAATTCCTTTGAACAAAGACTACCGACGCCGATGTGAAAAACCCAGGAACTACATCACAGAGACTGCCTCAAATTTCTTGGTTAAAAACAACAAGTTACAACCCGTTTTTACTTAATTCGAGACTATCAACATAGAACCGGTATGGGGATTGCCAATTACCGGCCATTTCGCATCAGTGGCCGCGGACTACGTAGCATGGCTCATACGCCTCGCGATTGAGCTTCATACGTCCATCCGCGACAAAAGACGCCAGCAGTTCGTCCAAGATATCCATGAACGCCGTGGACGCAGATATCTCGAACGGTCCCTTTTCTTCGATCAGCGCGATCGTATCTTCGCGCACGTTTCCAGAGACGATACCGGAAAATGCGCGGCGCAAATTTGCCGCCAAAAGATGCGGCGGCATATCCTCTCTTATTTCCAGCGACTGCATCGATTCATGATTAGCTACAAAAGGTAGCTGAAAATCATGGTCAATGCGTAAACGCCAATTAAAGTAGTAAGCATCGGCATGTTCTTTGCGAAACAGACGCACTGTTTCCAGGCCATCTTTCATTTCTCTTGCAACGTGTTCAGGATCATCAATAATTATTTTGTAACGATCTTGCGCCTGCGATCCTAAAGTTGCCGCGACAAAATTATCGATCTGTTGAAAGTATGCCGCGCTCTTTGCTGGTCCAGTGAAGATCACCGGCATCGGTAGGTCCGTATTGTCCGGGTGTAACAAAATCCCCAACAAGTATAGAATCTCCTCGGCGGTGCCAACGCCACCAGGAAAGGCAACGATCCCGTGACCGGTTCTAACGAAGGCCTCGAGACGCTTTTCCATGTCAGGCATGATGATGAGCGAATTGACGATTGGATTTGGCGACTCGGCGGCGATAATTCCAGGCTCAGTGATGCCGATGTATCGGCCGTCACGAATGCGCTGCTTCGCGTGACCAATGGTTGCACCCTTCATGGGCCCCTTCATCGCGCCAGGGCCGCAGCCGGTACAAACGTCAAGATTTCTTAGACCCAATTCATAGCCGACTTTTTTTGAATAATCGTATTCATATCGGCTGATAGCATGACCACCCCAACAGACCACTAGGTCGGGTGCAGCCGGCGTCGCGAGAACCCTTGCATTCCGCAAGATATGAAAGACTGCATTGGTGATACTTTCCGAAGACTTGAAGTCGAACAGGTCGCTCTTACGAATTTCATTATTTGTGTATACGACATCGCGAAGCACAGCAAACAGGAGTTCGCGAATTCCACGAATCATTACGCCATCCACGAATGCGGACGAAGGTGCGCCCTTGAGAATGACCTTGAGACCACGATCCTGTTGTGCAAAACCGATCTTAAAGCCGCGATGTTTGCTGAGTACTGCACGTGCATCGTCTGTATTGCCGCCGGAATTCAAGACGGCCAGCATGCAACGTCGCAATAGCTGATGCAGCTCCCCCTCGCCCTCGTTGCGCAATTGGTCGGATTCCAGTTGTGACAGCACTTCGAGACTGCCTTCAGGCCATACCTCCGCGTCCACTGCGACATTGTTGTCTCGACGAATGCTCGACTCAGCGTGTAATTGTGCGCTCATTTGTTATCCATTGCGTTTGGTCTTCTGGCCGGACGATCACGCACCGGCGCCTACGGGAGAATTTCTATCGGCACATTGTTCGGCGTCATTAACCAAACGTCGATCATATCGGAGTTCGATAATGCTATGCAGCCGTTCGTCCAGTCTTCTTTTGCGTAGTAAGCGGCTGAGTAAGTAGGCTTGTTTGGCTGTCCATGTATCATGATCTGTCCACCGGGATTAACGCCTATATTACGTGCTGCGCTTCGGTCCTCATTATTTGGGTACGACACCCTGACCGAAAGAAAGAAATCACTATCCGGATTTCTGACATCCAGCATGTATTTTCCCTCAGGTGTCTTCTGATCACCCTCTTGCTGTTTGTCACCGACTGGTGCCAAGCCCAGCGCCACATTGAATGTACGAATCGGTTTGCCGTTTTTCATCAAGTACAATTTGCGCTCGGCCTTCTTGACAATAACTTTATCAGCAACCGGAAAATCGTCTGAAGCTTCTACAGCAGGTGGCGATATGCTCAAAAAGAACGCGACCAACGCCAACGTTACGCATCGATTAGTCAATGGTCTGACAGTGGGGAAATTCAACCTGTCGATCTCTTGTCTCATTAGGAGTAAAGCGACTCTAGTGATCATTGTCCCACCTATCAAACGTTCTTGCCTGCTATCCAGCCGATGAGAAAGCCGATCGCACCAGCAACAACGGTGTACAAAGGCAAATACTTGAACACTTCTTGCGGATAAACGGAGGCGCTGAACATGCCATCCATATCCACTGAATAACCATAGTGCAAATAAAGCGACAAGCCTATCGCTGGAATCGCGAACCCGAGTGTACCGAGAGGCCATCGCCAGCCACTACCAGACCAGCGACCATTACCTCGGTACAACGTGGTCGCCGCCAGTATGACCACCAAACTCATGGGTATCATATTACGAGCAACATAACCCCCATTTTGTTCGACAGACGCGGCATAGACCATTGCGCCAGCGGCGATAAACAACACGGGAAGCAATCTGACGGCAATGAGGCGCGTGCGGCCCAAGGCTAAGCTTCACCGTCCAACATCGGAAACTTTATGATTCTGCCAGGGCGCACACTGTGAAGATCCAGTTCTGGGTTGTATTGACGAAACAACCATATCGGTACGCCGTACTTGCGTAACGACAAAATCCAAACGGACTCCCCACGACGAATTTTGTGTTCGCGTATACCGGTGATGGTGTGTGCCCTGAAGAACTCATCCTGTTGTTCGCGATGGTACTCACTGCGTAGCTGTTCAAATACTGCGACGTCAATTTTACTCAGGTCAAGTTTTATCCGCTGACCGACTTCTACCGGCGTACGAAACGAGAGGCCATTGATATCGCGGAGTCGCTGCGTACGAATACCGAGCCAATCAGCGTAATGGCCAAGGGTTTCCAATGGGTGAACTTCGATGGTCAAGTCTGCGGCAACATCGTAGTCACTTGGATCCGACAGCAAAGACGACTGAATTACACCTCTTACCGTTGAGGTAATGTCATCAGCGATTGCGCCAATTTCAGTAACCTCGGCCGGCTCGCCGGCAACGGACTCCGCCGGCTCATCTTCGATGGCTGCCGCTATTGCTTCCGTATCGTCGCTGCTAACCGTCGGTTGCTTGCCGGCAGCCACCTCAACGGACGCGGGAGGCGTCACTTCGGGCTTGGCTTTTGGCGCTGGCCCTGCAGCTGGCAACCGAATCTGTTGGCCAATTCGAATGCGATGACGACTGCCCAGACTATTTAGCGCAACCAACGTGGACACGCGCGTTCTGTACGCGTCGGCGATTTCGGAAAGCGTATCTCCTCTCACAACGCGATGAAAAAGATCCGGTAGTTGTTCGTTGAATAATTGTGTTGCTGGCAATTGCCCCACCAATTCTTCAATAGAACCGGAAATGGCTCGTTGCGGTACACGAATGGTAAATCCCTTGGGCAAGTGTTTGCTGCCTTGAAACACGGTCGCCTGCAATGCGGGGTTGTGGCTACGTAAGTCACGCTCGCGAATCCCTAGGGCCTTCGCCATCGCTGCCACCGGAACGTATTTGTCCAGCGTGTACGTCTGATATTCAATCGGAGCTTCCGGCTTGACGCCTGGAAAATACTTTTCGGCGTTCTGATCTACGTGTTTGGCGGCCAAAAATGCGACATAGAAATTTCTAGATGCAAATCCGAATGTCCGACCACGGTACTCACGCATAATTTTGGCGTAAGCATGATCGCCGAACTGGCGCATTGCGCGTCGTGCGCCTGATAGACCGTGATTGTATGCGGTAATTGCCATCGGCCAGTTGCCGGTTATCGAATAATTGTAGGCCAGCAACTTGGCGGCGGCTTCGCTGGCGAGGAAAGGGTCGTTGCGTTCGTCGAGCACGTGATCGACCTGCATGAAGCGGCGCCCGGTGCCCCGTGTAAATTGCCAAATACCCGACGCGCCGACGTGTGATCGCGCATCTGGATTGTACGAGGACTCAACGTGTGGCAGTGCAGACAATTCTATTGGCACGCCAAGTTTTTCAAATTGCTCGTGAACGTGGTTTCGCCAACGTCCCGCCCTAACCAGTCCCTGTCTAAAGCGGTCCGACAAACCTTGCTGATAGCGAATCCGGCCTAGCGCGGCCTTTAACTCGTTATTGCTAACGCCACTCGGCCATAGCGCCAGGACTCGTTGCTCCTCTTCACTTAGGCCAGATCGTTTGCCTGCGGCGAGCGTGCGAAGAATTGACTGGTAAATCTGTCGCCTCTTTTGCGCGCGGCGATTGCGCTCTCTCCGGCTAACACCAGCCGGCATATCCATGCGCTCATAGACGACGGCCAAATTGCGATTATCGTGCAGAGCCCCTTCAGAGGTCGAATAGATCGTGAATATATTTGTCCAAAACTGAACGTCCCGTTGCAACTCCGCAGGGATCGGAAAGTCCTCCGAATCGGCTCGGGCAACCGAGGTCGTCAGCAATAATATGGTCAAGAAAATGCGAATTAGGCTTGTCATTTGCAGAGAATACGGTTTCAATCGAGAAAAGAGCGCTAAATGCTTGAATAGTTCACAGAAAACTAATCCCCTTATAAGGTATTTTGGAGCTGGCTGGAAGCCATTCCTGCAATACTGGATAAACCTGACGGAAACTCGCCACCGCAACACGATGAATATCCCCCACCAAATTCTACTGTTACTGCTATGCCTGCAGGTGCCGAGCGTACTTGCCGACGAAACTGAAGCCGAGACAACAACTGAATCAACACCTGCCGATTCGACACTGGAGGCCGCACCGCGTTCCGCTGGCAATGAGGGTGCGGTAAACGGTGAACGAGATACCGCAGAGGCGGGTGCGGACGTGCCTTTGGCAGATGCCGTTACCATGGCAGAGGCGATGCATGACGAATCGGAATCCATGCTACTGCTTAAAGCGCTAATACCGCCAGGGACCTATCAACGGCTGTCCTGGTCGGCAACGGAACTATTCGAAGGCGTGCCTGTTACGACACCGGTATTGGTTGTTAACGGCCGCTCGCCGGGACCAACCCTTTGCTTGACTGCCGCGCTACACGGCGACGAACTCAACGGCGTCGAAATGGTTCGGCGGGTGATGCACCACCTCGACCCCGCCAAACTATCGGGAGCCGTCATTGGCGTGCCTATCGTCAACTTGCAAGGATTTCGTCGCGGTTCACGTTATCTTCCCGATCGACGTGACCTGAACCGGCATTTTCCAGGCAACCCGAACGGCAGCGCTGCGTCACGCATCGCACACTCATTTTTTACGCAAATCGTTAGCCATTGTGACGCATTGGTTGATTTGCATACAGGATCCTTTGAACGTGCAAATTTGCCGCAATTGCGCGCCGACCTTTCGGACCCGGATGTCAAAACACTGACGATGGGATTCGGCGCAACAGTAATTCTACATAGTGCGCCGGCTTCTGGAACACTGCGCGGCGCCGCGACGAAAGCAGGAATACCGACCGTGACGCTTGAGGCCGGCGGCCCGTCCGTCCTCGAACTAAAGGAAGTCAAACACGGCGTCAAAGGTATAGAGACGTTGCTCAATACACTTGGGATGCTTAAGAAAATGCGCCTATGGGGCGACGCCGAACCCGTCTACTATCGATCCACCTGGGTCCGGGCCGATAGAGGGGGCATACTGCTGGCCGAGGTTAATCTAGGATCTACCGTTAGAAAGGGCGAGTTGCTGGGGACGATTACTGACCCCATGAACAATGCCAGCACAAATCTATACGCACCGTATTCTGGGCGTATTATTGGGATGGCTAGAAATCAAGTCGTGATGCCCGGGTTTGCCGCGTTTCACCTGGGCATTCAATCGGACGATGCACCACTTACCTCGGTAACTGATGACGGATTAGGGCACCACGAACAAAATCAAAATGACGATTACGTTGACGGAATGTCTGAATAGACCGGCGACCGTCGTCCCCTCGGACAATGAAATCAACTGACCGCCCCTCGCTTGCCCACTACTGGACTCCCCGCTACTGGCTAACCTGGACTGCAATTGGCATGTTGCGTCTGATCGTACATCTGCCACACAGGATGCGCTTGAAGGTTGGCTTTGCTATTGGTCGCTTAGGACACCGTATGCTCGCGTCTCGACGGGCGGTTACGCGAAAAAATATCGCACTGTGCTTTCCAGAATTATCCGCAGATAAGCGCGATGAATTGGCGTTGGCACATTTTGAAGCACTGGGTGCGTCAGTTATCGAAATGGGCATCGGTCGGTGGAGCAGCGATGAGGAGTTGCAGCAACTGACGAGAATTGAGGGTCTTGAACACATTAATGAGCCAGCCAGCAAAGGCGTCGGGGTCATTATTCTGAGCGCCCATTTCACCACACTGGAAATGAGCGGCAGAGTGCTTAGCATGAATATTCCGCCGTTTGATGCTGTCTATAGAAAGAACCGCAACCCGCTTTTTACGGAGATTCTGCGAACCAGTCGCGAGGTCTCGGCACGCGGCACCATAGAAAAAAACGACATTAAGTCGATGGTTCGAAGCCTGCGTTCGGGCACACCGGTTTGGTACGCGCCCGACCAGAGCTATAGGGGAAAACAATCAGCTTTGCTGCCATTTTTTGGCGTACCTGCGATGACCAATACCGCCACCGGAACGCTTGGAAGATTAGGCAATGCGGTCGCCGTACCCTTTTTTCCGCGTCGTCTCGATGACGGCACCTATGTCGTCAGTATTTTACCAGCGCTTACCGATTTTCCGGATAAGGATGCAGTGCGCGATACAGAGAAATACACGGACCAGTTAGAAAAGCAGATCAGACTGTGTCCGGAGCAATATTATTGGGTTCACAAGAAGTTCAAGAATTGCCCACCCCCAGACGATGCTGTTTATTCGGACCTCGATGCGTTGAAGTAACCATCAAGCAACGCTTCCCACGCTTTATCAGAAAACCGTACTTCTGGCGCGAGACTGCTGACTTTTCGTAATGACCGATGCAGTCGACCTAACGTTTTTTGCTTCCAGGGGCCGTTCTCCAAAATCTTGCCGCGATCGAAATCCAACAACCACAACCGATCAGCCTCATCAACCTGGACGTTGTAAGCGTTCAAGTCCGCATGAAACACGCCCGCTTCATGAAATGCGTAAAGTGCCGCTCCGAGCTGCGGCCAAAAATCGCTGGACAGCGGCGCACTTTTCAGTCGATCCACAAGAGACTGGATCCCGGGCACTCGAACCGTGAGTAATTCGGCAGTATAGAACATCGCGGTGCGGCGATAACGGGCTGCCGCTGGCTGGGGCACATTGAAACCCAGAGTCGACAATTTGTGCAGCAGCCGCCATTCCGCAAAGCATCGAGTTTTGTCTTCGCCATTCCAAAAGTAGGTATCTGATATGAGCTTGCCTATTAAGCCGCCGCGTACGAATTTTCGCAGCACGAATTCGTGCTCGCCATCAGACACGATCAATGTATTGCCACGACCAGCAGCACGCAGCGCGCCAATGACTGGCGTGACAGATGCCCAGTGTTGCACCTGAAAAATCGCGTCCGATGGCCGTTCGAATAACTCAGAATCGAATATTACGGCGCCCTTGGGGGTATTTTGGGTCAGCTCAGTCATATTGCGGCCGTTGCAGTCGAATTTACCACTTTAGTACATTTTTCGACGATATCGCCCCATTTTAGAAGAATTTTGACGAAATTACCCAACACTTGGTGATACAAACGATGCCAACTCGATGCCGGAACGATCTTGGCGAAATTCGCTTAATCTCGATAATTGCTCGAATACACCATTTTTTAGACTTTTCAAGGATTTCGGGATAAATATGCCTCTTTTTGCCGATATTCGCGCTACATTTTTTTTCAAATTAATTATTCAATAATATTGTAGAAGATCTCCACATTTGCGAGATCTCTAATTTTTTAAGATTTTAAGGAAATTTTCGCGGACTTTCTCGGAAGATCATTGACTCGGTTTGCTCTCTAAGTATCGGTAGACTTTATAAAGTACTCGGCACCGCAATACGGACACTTAGCCTCTCCAGTCTCTTCAATCGGTAGAAATACCTTCGGATGAGAGTTCCATAGATACATGCCTGGCATCGGGCAAGACAGCGGCAATTCTGAAGCCTGGACCTCGTACCGGTGTTGTGAATTTGCCGCGATGAGATGCTCTTCTACGCTGCCTGCTTTTTGTCTCACCTGATTCTCCTGCGGCGATGGCCATGAAATTCGCGAAATTATACCTCGCAACCCATGCAGAAAGCGCACCATTCAATTTGAATCTTCGGGCGCTAGCGCTTGCTCCCACAGACCACGAACGAATGCCCGCTCATCTGCAAATTCGATGTTAGATACAAGTGGCGGCTCGCTGTTCATCGCCAATCGATGCAGACGCGCACGAAATATCTGATAAACGGTTTGCAGTTGCGATGCCATGGCATCGTGAAGACATCCGGTTGCAGACAAAGTACCAAGCTGCCTAACATTGTCTGGATAGAAGATGACGGATGGGTACAAGTTGGCGAACTTTAGAGCGAGATACTGAACAAGAAACTCAATATCCGTAATGCCGCCGCAGCCTTGCTTAAGATCGAAATATTCATCATTACTCTTGTCCAGCGTCGCGCGCATTCGAGCACGCATCTTGGCAACTTGTGATGCCAAATCTTGCTTGCCACCTTGACGCTGCAGTATGCGTCGCCGAATGCGCTCGAAGTCTCGCGCAATCTTTTGACTTCCAGCAACAACACGACTGCGCAACAACGCCTGATGCTCCCAAGTCCAGGCATTTTCCGTTTGATAGCGTTCAAATCCGTCAAGGCTGGTCACCAACATTCCTGAGCGGCCGCTGGGCCGTAGCCTGGTATCGACATCGTAAAGCGCACCGGACGGCGTTTGCGTCGTCAAGAAATGAGTAAGGCGGCGCACCAAGCGTGCGAAAAACATTGAATTATCGAGCGAAACTTCACCATTCGTATACTGATCGCTGCCCGCCGAATTGTGCAGAAATACGAGGTCTAGGTCGGAACCGTATGACAACTCCATGCCGCCGAGTTTTCCGTACGCAATTACCGCAAAACCGGCGCGCTCACGAATGTCGCCGACGGTGAATTCGGGTTCGCCGTTTTTATCAGTCATGTCGCTCCAGGCGATTTTCAGCGCCTGTACCAAAACGATTTCTGCAAGTGCGGTCAACGCGTCACTAACTTCCATAATCGGCATGTTGCCGTTGAAGTCTGCAATGGCAATGCGAAATAGAGCCGCTCTTTGAAATTGCGCAAGTGCCTCGATTTCGCGCTCGCTATCAGCAAAGTCGATACGGGCAGATCGCTCTACGAATTCGTGACGCATCCGCTCGGCCGAAAAGTCCGCCGCATAAAAACGCGAGTCCAACATTTCGTCTAGCAGCATCGGATAGCGGCTGATTTCATCTGCGAGATAGGCACTTTGCGAGCACAAATCGACGAGCCGCTGCAGCACCATATTGTTTTCGTTAAGCAGCGCAATGTACGCGCTGCGACGCAACACGCGGTCCACCACTCCGAGTACTCGCTTAAGCGCCACAACGGGATTTTCCTGACCCCGTACAATTCGCAGTAAAGACGGAACGAACTTATCTAGCCGGCTGCGAGACGTCGCGCCAATTTGCTGCACACCCTGACTGCCGGCGAACCCACTAATCTCTTGCGCCAGTTTCTCTGGCTCGGCGAAGCCTTTGTCGACTAGCAATGCCGTCCACGAGACGACATCTGCCGCTGCCTGCCAGGCTATTGCTAAATCGTTATCCGTATTGCGAGATTTCGTATCACCGTCCGCGCGGAATACAATCTCTCGAAAATGATGAGCGACGCAATTTCTATGTTGATCGAGCGCCTCAACCAGGGACTCCCATGTTGGCTGATGCATTGCAAAGGAGATTCGCTCCCGATCCAGAGGATTGTCGGGCAAATCGTGCGTTTGGCGGTCTCTAAGCGCCTGAATGAAATTCTCAAGCCTGCGCAGAAATCGATAAGCGGCCAGCAATTCTTCACCGGCCTGTACTGTCAGCAAGCCTGCCCTGACAGTCGCATGCAGTGCTGTTCCCAGACTTCTGCTTTGCAACACGTTGTTGGATCCACCGCGAACGAGTTGCAATGACTGCACGATAAATTCAATTTCTCGTATGCCGCCGGGACCTATTTTGATATTTGACGACAGCTCGCGCCGCTTGCCCTCTGTTTCGATCAAGCCTTTCATTTCTCGCAGCGATGAAAACACGCCGTAATCCAAATATCGTCTGTAGACGAACGGTCGCACGACTTCGGACATCAATTCGTTGGCATCGTCACTATCGCAATCGTTGCCGACAACCCGGGCCTTCACGTATGCATAGCGTTCCCAATCCCTGCCATGTCGAAGTAGATACGACTCAAGTGCGGCAAAGCTTGCTACGGGAGGGCCACTATCGCCAAATGGGCGCAACCTCGTATCCACGCGAAATACGAAGCCATCCTCTGTGACTTCATCCAATAGCCGCGTGGTCAGCCTGGCGAGGCGAACGAAATATTCCTGTGCGGTTAACTTTCGCGCACCATCGGTCTGACCGTCCTCTGAATAGAGAAATACAATGTCAATATCGGAGGAAACATTGAGCTCATTTCCGCCAAGTTTTCCCATTGCGAGAACTAACATGGGTATCTGCACTTCGTGCTGGTTTCTTGGCGCGCCAAATTTTAGTGAAAGAATTTCATTGGCGGCAAGCTTGCTCGCCTCAATCATTTCGTCCGCAAGTTGTGACAATGAACCAAGAGTATGTTCGAGCGCTACCTGGCCACTGTATTCGCGCCACAATATGTTTAGCAGCTTGCGGTTTCTATGTCTTCGCATCTCCTTTGCAATTGTTGCGTGATCTGCAGACCCATCGGGCAACTTGAAGTCTGCTTGCGGCTCTTCGTTGAGCAATCCGTCCTTAAACGCTGCAATAAACCAAGCAGTCTGCTGTACACAGATTGAAGTAAAAAATTCACTCGTTGCCAGCAGGCGACAGAATGTCGTCACATCATCTGCTGACGGCTGCGGCCAGCTCGATGGGTCAGCTAGGCATTTGTCGATTCGGACGAACGCGTTTTTGGCTGGCTCACGCAAATCCGCCGGCAGGCGTTCGAGCCCGTGAATGATATTTTTGCGCGGTGCAGAAGCCATCTGTCGCAAGTTTAGCGTGTTATCAGCGGCCGGAGCGCCAATATGAGCGATAAGCGGTTTCTTGGGGTAGAACTACACGAGCTTTCGACCCGATCGGCGTCAATCTCTTGTACCATGATGCTCCCACGTAACTTGATAGCGTCGCTGGCAGGACAACGAATGGCAGAGCACGACACGGCAGCAATTCCGCCAACGTCCGAAAACGGACGCGACGAGCGTCACTGCTAACGGCTCGTTGGATGGCAGCACGGCGAAATCTGCTTATTGTGTTTCATTCGCAGTCCGGCAGTACACAGAGCATGGCAGACGCTGTCGTGCGTGGCGCGAGGCATAGCGATATCGAAGATGTCGACGTTAGGGTTAGAGATGCATTAGGTGCGACAGCGGATGACCTGCTTTGGGCTGATGCCTTTATATTGGGAACGCCCGAAAATTTCGGATACATGAGTGGCGCCATGAAATATTTCTTGGATCGGGCGTATTATCCATGCGAAGGCAAAGTTTCGGGAAAGGCTTACGCGCTATTCGTGCGCGCCGGCAATGACGGCAGTGGAGCGGTCTCCAGTATTCATCGAATTCTCACCGGACTTGCCGTTAAGCAAGTGCAGGAACCCGTGCTGATTGTAGGTGAATTTGACGAATCGAGCCTGGCAGAATGTGAAGCGCTCGGCATGATCATAGCTGCCGGCTTGGAGGCCGGGATCTACTAGGACGGCTATACCACTCTTAAGTAATTTGCGTTAGGCAATTTGTGCCTTAGCGACTAATTCGGACAAGACGCTTTCAAGCGGGATTGGTCGTCCGACGGCGTGACCCTGAGCGTAGGTAACACCGATATCGGCAATTAGTTTACGCGTCTCCTCCGATTCAACGTATTCCGCGACGGTTTCCAGCTTCATCACTTTCGCTACTTGAGTGATCGCAACCACCATTGACTCAGATATTTGGTTTTCGGTGATGTCGCGAATAAATCCGCCATCTATTTTGAGCGTATCGACTTGGAAGTTCTTGAGGTACGCGAACGAGCTCAATCCGGCGCCAAAATCGTCTAAGGAAAACTTGCAACCTCTCTGACGCAGCGTGCTTATGAATGCTTGCGCCTTCCTACGATTTGACACGGCGGCCGACTCGGTGACTTCGAAACATAGCGATGTGGGCGGCAGATCGCAAGACTCGATTTCGTCTTCGA
Organism: Woeseia sp.; assembly: GCA_021773015.1. Lineage (GTDB taxonomy): Bacteria > Pseudomonadota > Gammaproteobacteria > Steroidobacterales > Woeseiaceae > OFTM247. Next base: position 3,441,896 of record JAJFKW010000001.1, on the reverse strand, counting down.
CAAATTTAAGAATCTCGTCATCACCGAGAGACTGCCCTGACAGGTTAATCGAAAAAACGGCATTGCTGTTGCGAAGATATTCTGCATGTACGGCAAGTCGGGCAAATGTTGCCGACACAACCCAGCGATCAATTTGCGGCATGATCTGATAGCGTTCCGCTGCTGAGAACAAAGTCTCGGTAGGCACATCGTGCCCGTCACTGTCCTGCATTCTCAGGAGAATTTCAAAACGCGGCAGATTATCCGCTTCACTGAGGGCAACAATTGGTTGCGCCATCAACACGAAGCCATCGGAATCCAACGTTTTTTGGATTTGTGAAATCATGTGCATATCGTCATAACGACGAATAATGCTCTGATTATTGTTGTCATATACCTCGACACGATCTCGCCCGTGATCCTTCGCGGCATCGCAAGCGATGCGCGCAGCGGTAACCACGTCTGAGCTGCTTGGTGCACTCGTCGTAAAAGGCGCAATGCCGATACTCACCGTAACCTGCAGCGTTTTGTCACCCTCAAGATAGCGTAGTCGCTGCCCATCTTTACGGATCTGATCTGTAAGCTTCAGGGCAACGTCCGCACCACTGTGAGTGAGCAAAATCGCGAACTCGTCACCGGTGAGCCTTGAGGCAACTGCATTTTGTGGCAATGAGTCTTCAAGCATTTGCGAAAAGCGAATGATCACGTCATCGCCAGCATCCCGACCAAATGAATCATTGACCAATTGCAAGTTATCCAAATCGAAATAGATAAGTTGATGTTCGTCCTCCGGCCCCTTCAACGCCTGCATTGATTCCTGCAGCTGATCTTCGAAGCCAGCTCTGTTCATCAAGCCGGTCATCGAATCAAATGATTGCTCGATGACGTACTCGATCTTGCGAACAATGTGTGACATGAAGCGCATTTGCGACTGATCAAACTTTTCACCATTGATTCTGTTGAGCTGCGCAACAAGCCCCTCCAAATTGCCATTGCGATCGATGAGCGGGCACAACATCGCCTCGTAACCTTGTTCGACAATTTGTTCAGAACCCTCGATGCCCGGAACTTGATAAACGATCGGTGCCCGCTTACCTTCAAGCTGCGGGTATAACGTTTCAATCAAATATTTGTCGACCGCCTTGCGATCAACTGACTTCCAGGTTGAGTGCGTCGCGCTGATGCGGATCCGCTTGGAAGGAAGTAGCAATACACTGTATGCAATGCCGAGAAATCGGCCGCTCTGGCCGATCAGCTGCGCAAGTCCAGAATGACTTCGCGACGTACCGTGAATTTTCTCATCGACTTGGTAAACCAGCGCGAGCTCACTTTCGACGCCTTTATGAATATCATTCGCCGTATCGAGCTTGCCGTGCAGGCTTAGATTTTCGCCAATTAATTCAACGGCTGGCAGCAATATGCTTTTCAACAAGCTTGGATTGAACCAGGAAGACTTTCCGGCATTTTTTGAAAACACAGCGACCAGGAGCCCGAGTCCATCATTACGGTCGCCATAAACTGGCAGCGCAAGAAGCGTACGCCCCGACGTTAATGTACGTCGCAACGTGTCGGTATCCTCATCACGACCGGAAACGATATCGCTGGGTAAATCGGCAACGTAGTTGTCGATTTCATAGTCTTCAACGCCGTCGCTGCTCCATACGCAACTGCGCGACAGATCGTAGAAACAAAAACATTGCGCGCGGGGTACTAGAGACTGCAGCAAACTCTTTGCCGGCCCAATATTTTTCCTGATTATAAAATCGTGCAGGTCAGCCGACATCGTAGACGAGTTCCACGCATTCCGGGTTCATTCCCGGAGTGAAGTTTCTGCTTAGAACAATGCCATTTCAACCATTTGATCGCTGTGACTCAGGTCTCGAATGGCCTAACCGCCGTTAACCTTTTTCTGTTGGTAGATCAAATGATTAGATTCCTTGGAGGCTCACTGATCTGGTTTGAAAGTAGCTATTTCCTATAGTCGCTAAAGTGTCGCGAGCCAGTCGTCGTCCGAGCCTTCATTCACGTCTGCAAATAGTGGCGTACTCAAATAACGCTCCCCGGTATCGGGCAACATAGCCAGCAACACCGAGCCGTCAGCGGCGTTCTCAGCGATATCGATCGCTGCGGCCAAGGTAGCACCCGACGATATGCCCGCGAAAATTCCTTCGGTTGCTGCAAGAGATTGACTAACTTCGATCGCCCTTTCATCGGTTACCGGCACCAATTCGTCAAAAATTTCCCTATTCAAAACGTCAGGAATAAAGTCCGGCGTCCAACCTTGTATCTTATGCGGGTTCCATTCGTCACCTGCGAGCAGCGATGCGCCAGCAGGCTCGGTAGCAATCACCTTTGTATCCGGCCGCGCCAACTTTATGACCTCTCCTGCGCCAGTCATTGTTCCACCAGTACCATATCCAGTTACCCAATAATCCAATCGCCTGCCCGCAAAATCCTTGAGAATTTCCGGCCCCGTGGTGTTTCGATGAAACTCCGGGTTTGCTGGATTCTCAAATTGCCGCGCCAGGAACCAACCGTGTTTCTCCGCAAGCTCTTCAGCTTTGCGAACCATGCCTGTGCCGCGCTCCGCCGCCGGCGTCAAGATCACTTTAGCCCCCAAACCACGCATGATTTTGCGACGCTCTATGGAAAACGACTCGGCCATCGTTGCGACGAATTTATAGCCCTTTGCAGCACATACCATCGCCAACGCAATACCAGTATTACCCGATGTTGCCTCAACAATTGTTTGCCCTGGGCTCAAAACCCCGCGTTTTTCAGCGTCGGACACGATGGCGTAAGCCAGCCGATCTTTTACTGAAGCAAGCGGATTAAATGACTCTATTTTTACGTACATATGGACGTGTGCGGGGCCGGTTCGGTGAAGACGCACGACCGGCGTGTTTCCGATAGTGTCCAGAATGCTGTCGTAGATCATGATAATGCTTCCTTATCGTCTGAGCGGGTTGTCGGAGTTCGACCGGCCACAATTTGCGCCTCGGATGCATTCCATGTCAACAATCAAGGACTTATGGGTCAATATCAAAAATGTATAGTCGCAACCCCGGTACTTGAATCGGCACCGGGACTGGCTCTCTTGTGTTGCATATTATAGCTCGCAAGCCTCGCTTCGTCGGTTTTATTACCGCTTGTTATATGCACGATTTCTCAGCCACTGCGGAGGCCCTGGAAAGCAACGCGCGCCGGTGGCAAAAGATTTTCAAATTTCCTGAAACGAACTTGCGAATCAGCTGTCTACGCTTTAACGAGGGGATCCTGACGTAAAACTACAATGAAGCTTCAGCAACTAAAGTATCTGCTGGCAATTGTCGATAATGGACTAAATGTCACAGCAGCAGCGTCGCGTTTATATACATCGCAGCCGGGCGTTAGCAAGCAACTCAAGCTGCTTGAGGAAGAGCTTGGATTGCAATTGTTTACGAGAAAGGGCAAGAGCCTCGAGTGCGTAACCAGTGCCGGTGAAAAAGTTGTAGAACATGCACGAATTGTCTTGCAGGAGGTTGATAATATCCGTGGCGTCGCCAACGCTTATTATCAAGACGGCACCGGCACCTTGAGTATTGCTGCTACACATACGCAAGCGAGATACGTCCTACCGGAAATCCTCAAGCGTTTTCGCGATCTCTATCCGAAGATTAGCGTCAACTTGCATCAAGGTACAACTGAACAAATCGAGGAATTGATTTCGATTAGCGATGTGGACATCGCCATAACAACCGGGCCATACGCCGAGATAAATAACCTGCTGTTAATTCCGGCGTACCGCTGTGACAAGAAAATCCTTGTACCGGAGGATCACCCATTGGCTAAGCTTGCTCGCGATTTGGAGCTTGAAGATTTGGAAAACATGCCACTCGTTAGCTATGTCATCAGTTCGGAATGCGAGAGACAGCTTAAAGCCTTGTTTGATGAAAAAGGCATGGAGGCCAATGTTGCCTTTACCGCTCGCGACGCGGATGTCGTCAAGACTTACGTAAAAATGGGTATGGGCGTTGGCATTATCGCTGGTTTGGCATACGAGCAGCAGGAAGACGTTGACTTAGTCGCGCTCAATGCCACCAAAATTTTTCCCTGCAGTACTACGTGGGTTGCCATGCGACGAAGCCTACCAATGAGGCGTTATATCAGCGACTTCATTTCTTTGTTCGCGCCGCATATTCAGAATTCGCATTTACGCGCTGCATTTGGCGCACAAAGCCAGCACGAAGTCGACGCAGTTTTTTCGCAAGTAGAGCTACCATCCGATAAAGATGGCATCGGACAACAGCCTACTCAGCGAGCGGCACGTATCGCCTAGCCATTGAATACTGTGCAATATCTCAACATTTAACCAAAATCAATAAACGCGGATGCCACCGTGCTTTTTTCTGTTGCGCTGATCTACCCACCAGAATCCGAATAGCACACCGAAAATCAGGCAAAGCGCCATTGCGCCAGCAACCCATGTGATCGGCAGACTAAATTTAAATTGATCGTGGCGCGATTTGTATTTGTCGTTTTCCTGTTGCAACTCTGCCAGCGTCGCATTCGACGCCTTTAAATCAGCATTGTGTTTAAGTAGTTGTTGCTCCAGACCAGCGATCGTGGCGGAAGGAGCAGCGAAAGCATTTTTTAGATCTGCCAACTCGGCTTTCAGTCGATCGACCTCTGCCAGAGTCTCGTTAACGATCAGTTTTGCCGGTTTTTCGTCAACAAGATATGCCGCTTTGACATAGCCGACAACGCCATCAGGCAATTGCACATTGGCGTAATTTCGATCTCGGTTGAGAATCTCAAGCGCCTGCCCGCTCTCCAAGGTCCTAAAGGCTCGGTCGCTGGTATCGGGCTGCTGATGCAGTCCTAACCGGAGATTGTCAGTGACATATACGGTCTCGGCCGCAGCATGTCCGCTAATGGCGAGCACTACCAAAAATAGGGCTGTATGACGCATTGCGATTTCCCCTTTGCGCGGTTGCGGGTGTTGCGCGATCAATCAGGCAGGGCGGAGTTTACTACAGCGCAGTCCGTTTGCATGCCTGCGCTATCGCAGAAATGCCGAGATGCCGCCTATTGCCGATTCAACCAGGCAAGTAGTGCCGCTTGGACTTCTTCTCCTGGACCCCGGTGAATGTCTTTATGGTTTTGCAAGACCGCCACCAAATAGCGATTGCCGGAACGGGCTTGGAAATAACCAGCGATCGCGCTGACATCGTCAATCGAACCCGTTTTCATGTGCGCGCGGCCTTTGAGAGAGTTGCCGAGAAACCTCCGCGATAAGGTACCGTCCAGACCGGATAGCGACAACGAGGATAGGTACTCCGGCATGTAGCGGCTTTCGTAGCCGTACCTTAGCAATCCAACAAGATTTTTCGTGGTTAAGCGCACGTCTCGCGAAAGGCCAGCGCCATTTTCGAACCTTGTGCTATCAGCAGCCATTCCACGTTGCAACAGCCAACGCATAACAACATCTCGTCCGGCAGCCTCGGTTGCCGCTTCACCTGTCGACTCCGCCGCAAGCGTCAGCAAGAGCTGACGAGCCATAACATTGTTGCTGTGCTTGTTGATTTTGCGAATCACGTCCGATAGCAAAACAGACTCGAACACAATGTCCGGCTCTACTTCATACGGGACTTCCGCGTTTCGCCAGCCACCACTGATTTTGCCGCCAGACTCTTGCCACAGAGATGTGAATAATGCGTACACGTAGTGGTTGTGGCTCAATGCAGAACGATCCATTGCGTAGCGAGCACAACCCGCGGGAAATCGACCCGAGAACGTTACTTGATCGAGTGTTTCGTTCATCGTCACCGTTATACCGCGCTGATAGCCCCTGCAACTACCTGCTGACACGCTCAATTTATTTACAATCCGCAGCTCATCCAGCATTGGATCGAGTTGAATATTGACGCTAGCATTGTTGCTGTTTGGCGAAAAAAAGTAGCGTACGACTTTGTAATTGACGAGCAAAGCATTTGGTCCAACGTTGTAAGCGCGTAACGGCTCGTTGTCGAAGGCAGCAGGATCGTGCGCCGCAACATTGAAGTAGCTGTCATCAATCAGCAAATCGCCGCGAATTTCCCGTACACCTTCCTGCCGTAATCGGCGAAGCAATTTCCAAAACCTTTCCGTGACCAAATACGGATCACCCGTACCGCGTATCAACAGGTCGCCGTCTAGCACTCCATCGGCCAAGTCACCCAGCAAATAGATTTCTGTATCCCACTGGTAAGCCGGGCCTAGGATGTCCAATGCCGCGAGTGTTGTAAGCATTTTCATTACCGACGCGGGATTTTTCGGTGTGTCGGGCTTCCAACTCAGCAACGCATCTGCAGCGTCGAGCTTTTCGATGTAGACACTTAGGCTGTCATCGGGCAAGCCACGATGGGCCAGCACTGTTCTTACTTGCTTCGGCAGCTCGCTCGGCAAAGTAACTTGCCATGCCAAAAGAAGCAGAAAGAATGCTGCGGTTAACTGCGCAATGCGTAAATTCATTTTGTTGGTTTCTTCAATCCGAATGCCTTAATCCGATCTGTCAGAGTCGTGGACTTAATTCCAAGCAATTCAGCTGCACCATGGCTTCCCGATACTCGCCAATTAGACAACTGCAACGCTCTCAGAACGTTTTCCTTTTGCAGGTCCTTCATTTCTTTTTCGGTAAGAATGTGATCATCGGAGCGCAGGCTGTCGGTAGAATGTACCTGAACTACGGTGCGTGTAGTGTCCGGCAGCGATAAGTCTAGGCGTAATACTTTTCCTTTCGACAAAATAACAGCACGTTCGATCACGTTTTTTAGTTCTCGTACATTTCCGGGCCAGTCGTACTGGCGAATTTGTTCGGCTTGAACTCGGGTAAGTTTCATTGCTGGCCGACCAAAGTCTCTACAAACTGTCTCTAGAAAATGTTGTGCAAGCTGAATTACGTCTTCCTCTCGGTCACGTAACGGGGGCACCTCAATCGGAAACACGCTTAAGCGATAAAACAAGTCTTCACGAAATTCGCTTTCGACAATAAGTTTCTCCAGGTCTCTGTTGGTGGCGGCGATAATCCGAACATCGACTGAGCGAGTAATGTCATCGCCAACCCGCTCAAATTCACTTTCTTGCAAGACACGCAACAGCTTGCCTTGCAACTCCATCGGTATCTCACCGACCTCATCCAAAAATATTGTGCCTCCGTCAGCCAGCTGAAATCGGCCCACACGATCCTTGTGCGCACCAGTAAATGCACCTTTGACATGCCCAAAGAACTCACTCTCGAATAGTTCTTTGGGTATCGACGCGCAATTGACTTTTACCAATGGCGCGTCTGTTCGAGGGCTTTTGGCATGAATCGCTCGCGCCACCAATTCCTTACCGACGCCGGACTCACCGAGGATTAGGACGCTTGATGGCGTCTGTGCGACCGCTTCAACCTTTGAAAACATGTGCAGCAAAGCTGGACTCTCGCCAACTATGCGACCGAAATTCATTGAAACGTTGACCTCTTCGCGCAAGTAGTCGCGCTCCCGCTCCAGCTCCTCGCGCAAGCTTGCGTTCTCCGCCAACGTCACGCGCAGCGCGCGCTCAGCGCGATTTCTTTCAGTGATGTCTTTGGATGCAACGAGCATCCGATGGACGTTGCCAGCCGCATCCTGCTCGCAGATAGCAGATGTAACCAGATCGAGTACGTTGCCAGCGTTAGTGACCATTTGGCTTTCTTCATTTTGGTATTCGCGGATTACGAATTTCCTCTCTGCTTGACCGCGCGCCAACTTTTTCCGATAAGCATTGCTATAGAAGTCTGATATGGGCCGACCAACAACCTCATTGCGCGCATAACCCATTTTGCCCAGCCAATGATCAGTGGCGGTCACTAGCAATCCGCTCGCGTCAAGGGTATGCAGCATCGCAGGTGTTGAGCGGTACAATTGCCGATACTTAAAGTTGGCGCGGGCCTGATCAGCCAATTCTGTATACATGGCGATGGTACGGATAAATGCACCATCCGGATCGTGCTCAACCAGTGAATTAGTCAAACAATTGACAACTTCTTCCCCTCTGGTGACGAATGCGATCGGCTTGTTTTCCAATTTGCCGGTACGCCGAAGTGTCGGCAAAAACTCTCCCTCTATACGCTGTGCGCTTTCGTCCGTTACAAATTCTGCCGGTCGCCGGCCGATCATCTCGTCCCGCGCGTAGCCCATACGGTCGACAAACGCATCGTTCACATCTAAGTAAAGCCCGTCCTCGCCGATGGATGTCGCCATCGTAGGGGCTTTGCGAAATAACCAAAGATAATCGTCAAAATTCGTCACCCGAGGGCTTATACGGTATTTCGTAATTTTAGTCACGGTATTTCGTAATTTACGGAATACCGTGACAGATCATTTACGTATAACCCATTGTTTTTATACGCTTTCTGAAGTTGGCACGAGTTGTGCAATATCACAATCCGAAGACACTATATTTAGCCTCGACGGATTAGCCGTAGCGGCCGCCAAAAAGGAATTTACGAATGAACACCAAGACCACTCTAGTACATCGATCACTGCTGGCACTGCTGACGATGGCATTTACTCTCAACATCGCGTATGCGGATGAAACTGACGGTGCTGCGGCACCCGCAAAAGCCACGGCCATTGTTTTAGCAAAAGCGGACCCGAAAAGCTCAGTTACCGACAAGGCTGTCGACGAAAGCGGCAAATCCGATACGGCGGTCGCTGAGGCAATTAACTCTTTGAACAGCGCGAATAAAGCAGACCTTGAAATACGGCTTTCTAGCAGCAAATCTGAACTCCTGATAGCTGCTCGTTAGACCAGATGAAAAAGTCTTGGCTGTAGGTTACCAGACGGAATTCTCTCCCCCCGAAAATCCGTCTACTGCACCTACGCCAATTGCCGGTCATAGGCCGGCGCATGGGCCATAGGGCCCGACGGCAACTTCCCCCTATTTTGTTGCCGTACTGTTGGGAGCCGGAGACTGTTCCGTTACGGAACGGCCCGCTGAGTTTTTCGAATTCAGCTTCTCCGGCTCCGATCTTTTTCTATTGAATTTTTTGTGCGCGGATAGAATCGGCCTGCTTCGCACGGCCCCTTGCCAATCGTCGACTGATTTGCCGGCGCACTTTGCGTAGCCATATTCTCGCCCATGCGAACTCTATCCCAAGAATCGCCAGCCCAATCGGAATAACAACGATAGCGGGTCCCGGCGTGACCAGCATGGCGACGCCGATAAGCAGGATAGACGTCCCCACGACCGCAATGACGATACGCCTCGCGAATCGGTAAGTAATTTGTAGAGCGGAATTCATATCGCATTCTGCACCATCATCTGGATCCTATAGCCTATCACGCAATTCGCGGTCGTCCGCAGCATGCCAGTGAATCTACGGATACTGTAGAATATCAGCTGTATTCAGACTGCACGTGGCAGTTACGCGGCGGTCCAAAAATCCATCAATAAACGCGGTTCGCCAATAATATTTTCACTTTATGTAGTATTACGAACTGGTTACAAAAGCCAATTGAGTGGACAGCTTAGATTAATGCAAATTCAACTTTCACAATGGTTATCGATTATAGTAGTGGTGACTGCAGTACCAAATATTGCATTGTCTGACGCTACTCGGTTCGAGATCGCGGCGAGTAAACCGATCATTACTCTGATAAGAGATTCGAATAGTCGCACACAGCTGAGCGTTCCAGCCATAGAGTTTGTATTTCAAATTAAGACGCAATGTGCTTCCAGTCGCGTCGCAAAATCTGTATTGCTGAGCATCGCGGATACTAAGAAACGCGTGTTGCTCGAACCAACTAGCGACAACACCGTGTCCGAATTAGTATTGAAGGTCCCGGCTCGACAAATTGCACCGCTACCAGTCGCGGGCTATTGCACGGGAGATAACAATTATCCCACTGACCGAACACTGACAATTCGCGGCGTATTGTCGGCTCAAGGGGCTTTGTCATGTATGGGGGAGGAGGACGAAGTAATTGCTTATGCTTCGAAGTCCCTGGATATTGAAATTCGCTGTGAGGATCTGGCTGATGGCGAATCAAGCGACCCTAATAGCGATGCATCTATGCCAGATACTGCTGCAAGAAACTGAGCATTTTATTCCAAGACTCATTTGCAGTCCTGGAATTAAAATTTCGACTACCGGGACTCGCGAAACCGCTTTTCGCTCCCGGATAAATCTCAATTTCGCAGGCTTTATCCAAACCTTCCATTTGTGTTTCGAATTGACGCACAGAATCAATCGGTATGATCTTGTCTGCGCCGCCAAACATGCCAAGTACGGGTGTTTTCAGTGCCGCAAGGGCATCTTCGTTTCCTGCGACCTGCCCGTAATAAATAACGGCCGCATCCAATTTCTCAGGTAGATTCAGCGCTGCTTTCAGCGACCAGCCTCCGCCAAATCCATAACCCACGGCTGCTACCTGCTTGGCACCTGTGGTCGCGAGGATCCATTGATATGCACTTTCAATATTGATTGCCGCCAAATCAGGGTTCTCAACTACCTCAACCATCAGATTGCGCGCGTCAGTCGGCAGCGTCGCAACTTTGCCGGAAAACAAATCTATTGCCAGCACGATGTAGCCTTCTGCCGCAATTCGATCGGCAATAGCCCGCATTTCATTGTTGAGCCCCCACCATTCATGAATCAAAATAATCGCAGGCAACGGATCGACCATGTCTTCTGGAAAAACAAAATGACCCTTGACGAGTCGTTCGTCAACTTCCGCATAGGCGAGCGTTTCCGCAACCACAGCGCGAGCGGCGGGCGGCAAATCTGTCTGCGTATTTGACGGTCGTTGGGCACTGGCAGGTCCCGTCGCTGGGGTCGTTGGTGCGTCGTCAGATTGTCCGCAGCTCGACAATATACTCAGTGCCGTCAACACGAGCACAACAAATACATAACGTAAATTTCGGTGCCTAATCATTCCTGCCCCTGGATCTGATTACCAGCAATCACCTGCGGAGAGTGGATAATTGTAATCGAATTTGCCTCCAGCCAATACGGTGATAATTCTCATTTTCAGACAGGTATCGCATAAAATTCGCGGCAATGCGTCCAGTATGCGAAAAGACAGACGGAATTTTGTACATCAGGCACGAAAAACCTGGAAATCAAGCGCTGCACAGACTATTCGTTATCTGAGCATTTCAACGGCAACATAGTCTCCCGAGTAGCGAAAATTACCATCATCAGGAAACTGGATTGTCAATGTTCCTAGCGACGCCCGTCGCTTCTAGCCACTTTTTGTCACAATCAACAATGCAAGTCGCCGTATTAGTCGTCATCTTCCCATGTTTTGAGCTTGGACTTGTCGACGCGCGACCACTGCTCATTACTTCGCCGCATGTAGTAGAGGACCTTTGCGGCAACATAGCAAACCACCACCAAGACGATGAGAAGTGCGATGAGTGCGCCGTTAGACAATAGAAAGTGCTCGCTCGATTTTAATCGCACCCAATAAGCGGGCGATTCCACGATGATTTGTGAACGAAGTAATTATCAGCTGTAGCATACCGATGTGCGATTTTGATCACTAGTGCAAAAGCGCCAGCAGTAAGCAACGACTACATGTACCGCCTAAATAAACTTGACATGCAATAGCGATCCGCTAGCATAGCGCGTCAATCAAAGCGGTTTTCGGACCGCGTAGCTATAATCTTTTTAGTTATTTCGAAAGAGTCATTTATGAAGACCACTTATTCCACCCCTCTTCCAGCCGACGTGGTCAGGCTCAAGCTCGCCCAAGCATACCTGGGCATCAAGGCACTACAGCCACCACCCGCCTAAGCAGCACCGTTTCGTTTTCTACTATTCGTTCCGGTGTCTTCTAACCGGAATCACTCGCCGTCCTTTGCTTGCAGCATTGAATGGCCACACTGTAGAAATCGAAATGACTTACGAAACTGAAAATCGAAATTTATTACAACGTACTAGCGCGTTTCTAAGAGAATCGTTGCATGAGAACGAGACTGATTTCACCATCGGTCCGATTGGCCGATCACTTGGACTACTTGCAATACCGATGGTGCTTGAAATGTCGATGGAGGCTGTTTTTGCTCTGGTCGACATCATTTTTGTCTCAAGACTTGGTACTAATGCGGTTGCTGCCGTTGGCATCACCGAGGCGCTGATCACTATATTGTATGCGATCGCCATTGGCTTAGGCATGGGCGTTACCGCAATGGTGTCCAGGCGTATTGGCGAAAAGAATGTTGAGGCAGCGGCACAGGTCACTGGGCAGGCTATCTGGATCGGTCTAGTAATCTCCATCGCCATCGGAATATTTGGCGCTATTTATGCAGCAGACCTCCTTTTATTAATGGGCGCACAACCAGGCGTTATTGCCGAGGGTAAGGGATTCACCGCGATCCTGCTAGGTGGGTCAGCGAGCATCGTATACTTATTTTTGCTCAACGCAGCGCTTCGCGGTGCCGGCGATGCGCCCATCGCTTTGCGGTCGCTGGTTATTGCCAACGGACTGAATATCGCGCTTGACCCCTGCTTTATTTTCGGACTAGGACCGTTTCCGGAATTGGGCGTAACCGGCGCTGCTGTTGCTACCACCATTGGCCGCAGTATTGGTGTCGTCTATTTATTTTGGTATTTGACAACGTCCAGAGGCAGGCTGCGTTTCGAGTTTAAACATTGCAAACTTGTACCCGCCCTAATCCGCCGTATGCTTTACGTTTCTATTGGCGGAGTCGGTCAATTTTTGATCGGTACGGCAAGTTGGATCATTCTAATGCGTATTGTGGCGCGTTACGGCAGCGCCCCGGTCGCCGCATTTACTATCGCGCTTAGAATGATCGAGTTTGCCATATTGCCGGCGTGGGGATTGGGTAATGCAGCAGCCACTTTGGTTGGACAGAGCTTAGGCGCGGGCAAGCCAGAGCGAGCGGAAGCATTTGTGTGGAGGGCCACCCGCTATAACTTAGTATTCATGGTCGCCAGTGGCGCCATCCTAATTACGATGGCTACAACATTGGTTGCGCTCTTTTCAGACGATTCAGAGATACTTTACTACGGCACGGCGTGCCTAAAAATCATGGGTCTAGGCTACCCGTTATGGGCGGTTGGCATGATAATAGTGCAGGCGTTCAACGGTGCTGGCGATACACGAACGCCAACCGCACTGAATTTCGTTTGTTTCTGGCTAATTGAAATACCGTTAGCATGGTGGCTTGCGGAACCTTTGGGCCACGGTCCTATTGGTGTGTTTTGGGCGATCATTATCGCAGAACTTGCTTTGTCAATTTTTGCCTTGAAAATTTTTCGCAGCGGCAGGTGGAAGCTGCAAGTAGTTTAACTACATACGTAATTTTGACCATTTGGATATTTAGGATGACACAATTATCTACCCTCGCAAATATTGCAGAAGTGATCGGCGTAATCATCGTTGTAGGCGGTTTGTTTTTTGCGGTGTTGCAGATGCGACAAATTCGCCAGCAACGGCGGGAACTCGCGGCTATTGAACTTTTTCGATTCTTTGGCAATCCGCAATTTGCGCACGCTTATCGGACGATTTTGCACCTTCCGGATAACTTGAGCGCCGCGGAGATCAAGGCCGGCGCGAACGATCTTGAGGCAGCTGCAATGTTGGTGAGTACCACAATGGAAGATATCGGCGTGATGACCTATCAACGTATCGTGCCATTCAAGATCGTCAACAACCTTGTCGGTCGGAGCACAATCATACTGTGGCGAAAGTTATGTCCTTGGGCAGAGGCATTACGAGCGGAATTAAATGAGCCGTCCGCTTTTGAATGGTTTCAATGGTTGGCTGAGCGCTTGCATGAACATCACGATGCAAATTCGGAGCCCGCCTATGTATCTGAAAAAGACTGGAAACCGATGAATCCGCAAGATGATATCTAGTAGCTATTGAGCGCGACGATGACTGACCACCCACTTGTCGATATTCGAGACGCGACGATTTATCGCGGTGACACGCGCGTATTTCTCAACTTGTCTTTGCAAATATCGCAACGGCAGCAAGTTGCGATTCTAGGCCCCAATGGATGCGGAAAAACGACGCTGTTACGCGTACTAAACCGCGAAATATATCCTGTTGTAAAAGATCGCACGTGGGTGAAAATCCTCGGGAGAGATAATTGGAATGTTTGGGACTTACGGCGCAAAATCGGTATCGTTTCTAACGAATTGCAAATGCGCTATGCCAAGCACAATACCGGAATCGAGGTTGTTCTCTCTGGATTTTTCAGCAGTGTCGGCATCCATGGGCGAATCTCGCGGCTGATCGAAACATCGCACCGAAAAGCGGCATTGCGCGCAATGCACGAATTGTCGATAACTCATCTAGCAGATCGGCGACTCGGTGATATGTCCACTGGACAACAACGCCGTTGCCTCATCGCCAGAGCACTCGCGCACGAGCCAGATACACTGATTCTGGACGAGCCAACTGCGGGCCTGGACCTAACCTCGAGTTTCGATCTTCTGTCACGACTACGAAGGTTGATAGATTCGGGCAAAACAGTGGTCATGGTGACCCATCAGCTAGGCGACATTCCTCCGGAAATTCAGCGTGTCATCTTGATCCGTGCAGGAGAAATTGTCGCCGATGGTAATAAAAGCGATGTTCTGACCGAGCAAAACCTCTCGCATACCTATGCCACTAATGTTCGCCTGACTGAAGTTGACGGACATTACCTCGTATCGCCGGCCCACGCTTAAACGCAGGTTCAAATTTATGCGCTAATTCACATTTCCGAAGCCGGAATTTGCGGGGGCGGCCAAACCGTGACGCATTTCAACGCGCAATCGTGAGCTTCGCTTACGCTGCAATTATGTTGCGTCGCCTAAAGCTCCTAACCGTTTCACTTTGCACCCTTTGCGCCGCGAGCCGCGCAACTGCGGTAGACGAACAATCGACTGCTGTCGTTTCCAGTCTCAGTATTAGCGGATTCGCCGCTGCTATTTTTGCTATTGCCGGCACCTTGCTATTTGCGCTTGTCTTTCGATCGACCATTGCACACATGGTGCGCCTGCTGACGGTGAAAATCGGAACGCGGCGCATTAAGAAGATACTCTCCCGTCGCAGCAAAGACGTGCTTGACGACATCATTATTCCTGGCGTTTATGGTGGTCTGACGCGCATAGATCACGCCATATTGACGGCCGGCGGAATTCTCTGCGTTCAGACAAAGCACTACAATGGCATCGTATTTGGTGGCGCCGACGACCCGCAATGGACCAATGTGGATGGCATTCGGAGACAAAAATTCCTTAATCCGCTAATTCAAAACGAAGGCCGAACCCGCGCGCTGAGCAAATTGATTCCGGAAGCCCCGGTGGCCAATTTAGTGGTATTCACGGGTGACGTGCAGTTCACGTCGCAGCTGGATAAGAACGTCATCCATGTACGTGATCTCGACAGCTATATCGCGAAGTTCGTATTCGGACCGTGCAAAATCACCGATTGGGACGCAATCTGGATGAGCGTGCGGGCCGCGGTGCTGACCGATGATGCATCGCGTAAGGACTTCGGCGCCCAACTCAGTTTTTCCTGACTCTTTTGCTCCGTTCGATATAATGGCCCGCAATTCTTAATACGCGGTAGCAAACTTATGCCGGATGCCATTATCAGCTCGCAAGTTGGAATTCTCGCTGTCCTTTGTGCCGTCGCAGCGTTTTGGTTCTGTGTGCAACAGCTAACTGAGTGGCGGCTGTTTGACTATGTTCCGCCCTTGCTCTTCATATACGCAACACCGCTAATTCTCAGTAACACCGGGGTCATTCCAGCCGCGACGGAGACCTATTCGCCACCAATTTATGGCGGACTGAGCGCCTACGTATTGCCTGCGTTCATCGTATTGATGCTAATCAAGGTCAATGTACCAGCCGCAGTTAAAGTCATGGGCAAAGGCGTTCTCGTTATGTTGATGGGAACCGCCGGCGTAATTGCAGGTGCTGTAGTCGCCTATGTTGTGGTTCATCGGTGGCTCTCGCCGGATGCATGGAAAGGATTCGGGACTTTGGCTGGCAGCTGGATCGGCGGCACAGGCAATATGGCTGCGACCGCCGAAATACTGGACACGCCACCCGACATGTTCGGACTCGCGGTCATTGCTGACAATGTCATCTATTTGATCTGGTTGCCCATTCTTCTTACCTCCAAGAATTTTTCGGCGAAATTCAATAAATGGACGGGCGTGTCAGAAGATCGATTGGCGCTGATGGACGCTGCGGCTGAGGTTTCTGTCGAGAAAGAGCGTATTCCAGAAATGCGTGACTACATCTATTTAATCGGCGTTGCGGTATTCGTGACCTGGGCCGGCACTGCGGCGGCAGAGAATATACACGCAGCCATGACTAACGCACCAAATTGGATCAACGAAGTGTTTTCCCAGTCGACTATCCGAATACTGCTAATTACGACCGTCGCGCTCATATTGTCAGTTACACGCGTCGGCAAGTTGCCGAATGCAACCGCATTGGGAACCTCGCTGATTTACATTTTTGTAGCAGGAATGGGAGCGCGTGCCTCGCTGTCCGGATTCGCTCAGGCGCCGGCTTTTTTGCTTGGGGCCTTCATCTGGATATTTATTCATGGTGCGTTCTGTGTTCTTGGCGCCAAAATATTTAAGGTAGATGTGCATAGCGCTGCTATCGCCTCCGCGGCCAACATTGGCGCTGCCGCTTCCGCACCGATTGTTGCGGCGTTTCATAGACCCAGTCTGGTTCCGGTATCGGTACTAATGGCACTCCTGGGCTATGCGATGGGCAATTACCTCGCACCTATCGCGGGCTATCTCGCTCGGTTCGCGGCCGGCCAATAAATGGCGATCACCATTGGCAGCGCACTCAGAGGTGCATGGCGATGGCTAAAGATCTCCGCCGTTGCCAGTATTGTTCTTTGCACTGTTGCAATCGCAATAATCTATTGGATGTGGCGTGATCGACCCGATCTGGCGGCGTTGGATTGGCCGATAGCGAGCGCTTCTACGGAGACTATTGAAGGCGTCACTGTTACATGGCTGGGCGTTACAACCTTGCTTTTTGACGACAGCGAGACGCAAGTTCTGATCGACGGTTTCTTCACCCGATTTGGGCCCGTCGACTTTTTAGTTAACGAAGTTCGCACCGATATCGCAAATGTAAATTATGCGATGGCGGAGTTTCGCATCAACCGCCTCGCTGCAGTCGTGCCGGTACATTCGCATTTTGATCACGCAATGGACGTCGGCATAGTTGCCAATCGATCTAGCGCCGTCGTACTTGGCTCAGAATCGACTGCAAATATTGCGCGAGGCGCCAACCTTCCGGTTAATCAGTATCAAATACTGGCCGACGGCGAATCTAGAACATTCGGCAATTTTACAATCACCCTACTGGTATCCGAACACGCACCTGTCGCAGATGGCACTCGGCCATGGTTTCCCGGCGAAATTCGACGACCGCTGTTGCAACCGGCAAGGGTAAGCGACTGGAAAGAAGGTGAGACCTATTCAATATTGATTACCCACCCACGAGGAACAGCACTGATTCAGGGAAGCGCCGGATTCATCCCGAAACGACTAGACGGCGTATCCGCGGACGTCGTCCTACTTGGCGTTGGCGGCCTGTCGGGCCTCGGTGAAGAATACGCCAGGCAGTATTGGGCCGAAACCGTCACCGCCACCGCAGCGACGCGTGTGTTTCCCATTCATTACGACGATTTTACGGCACCGTTTGGCGAAATTGAGACATTTCCGGCCATCATAGACGATGTCGTAAAAACTGCGGACTGGCTCAATGAAATTGCCGTGTTCGCGGAGCCGCAGGTGCAAATTCAACGACTCCCATTCGGTCAGCGCGTCACCATTTACTAGGTACGCTAAACGGCGACTAATGGTACAGCCGAAGTTCTAATTTACCGGCGTGGGCCAATACGACAAAAGATGGCGAAGCGCATAAACTCAGGCATTCGTGCACTCGTCGACAAGCTGTTGCAACGCGTCCGGATTGCTACAAAGCTGCATTTTTTTCTCGCGGCGCAACTTTTTGATTTTGAGTTCTACTTTCGTTGCCAGGCTTCGGCTGCCAATTTCGCGATTCAAAACAAGCTCGGTCGGCGTTCTACCTCGGAAATATTTTGCGCCAGCTGCGTGGCCGTCGTGTTGAACAAATCGCCTAACGACATCCGTTGAAATTCCGGTGTACAAGCTGTCGTCACTGCAACGAACTATGTAGACACTCCAAGACGTCAAGCGCAAATCTCAGTCACGAAGTCGACGTTCGCTAGACGCTGGGTATTTCGACAATAAGGATGGCGGGCGTATCGGTCGTTTCTCAAAATTGCCGCCGCAGTTGGGACAGACGCCTTGATAGTGCACGTCCACGCAATTTTGACAGAAAGTGCACTCGAACGTGCAAATCATTGCCAGCGAAGAATCTGCCGGCAAGTCTTGATCGCAATGCTCGCAGTTTGGCCGCAGTTCAAGCATTTCCGCCAGCAAGCAGATCGCCAAGCACTCGAAACGCGCCGGCCTCCATACTTGTTCTGTTTTCTTCGGAGTCATCGAACGTTAGGACGACTTCTGCAGCGCCACCAAGAGCTTCGGACGCCTCGTGCAATACTAAGGTGACGATATTTCCGGTCAGGCGCACCTCGTGCATTAAGTCGTGACCTGCCAGTAGCTGTTCGTTTATCTCCAGATAAACGCCAGTATCTACATCGTCGCCTTCCGCCCGCATGATCAGCAAATACTCTTCGATATCTCCCGAGGCTGTCGTTCGAGCAAAAAATAGCATGCTCGTGTCATCTCGAACATCGAATGCAACCGTATCGTAGTGTCTACTTGCAAGCATCGTCATTAATAAATAGTGAGTCCAGTTGCAGTGTACGCGATCCCATTGCCGGTTTCTCGATCAAAAATCGCTTCCGCTCAACTAGTCAGCCGAATCTGCTAGCAGGCTCCCGATGTGCGCGTCCTTTTCCACCCAAATTGAGGTAAGCCATTGATGGAAGTGCGCGCGAAATTCTCGGTCGCCGGCATAATCTCCTGCCAGCATCCACTCTTCAATCGGACGTTGTCTAACGTCGATAACCACACGGCGAAACTCTCCTCGACACATCTGCCAGAATTTCGGTGGATTGCCGCCCGGATAGGCGATGGTGATATCGAGAATTGCATCAAACATATCGCCCATCGAGGACAACGACAGCGCGATACCCCCCGCACGTGGCGGCAGTAGGTATTTGAACTTCGACGCGCGACGAAGTCGCTTCTGCTCTGAAAAGCGTGTTCCCTCGATGAAGTTGATTACCGTCGTCGGTGTCGCACGAAATTTTTGGCAAGCAGCACGTGTCGCTTTCAGATCTTGGCCTTTCTTATCTGGGTGCTTGGCAAGATAGGACTTCGAGTAGCGCTTCATGAACGGCATGTCCATCGCCCACCACGCCACACCAAGAAAAGGAAACCAAATTAATTCATGTTTGATAAAAAACTTTAGAAACGGTATGCGGCGATTCAATATCGTTTGCAGAGCGATGATATCGACCCATGTCTGATGATTTGCGATCACCAGATACCAACGCTCATTCGACAGACCCGCCAGCCCTCGAACGTCCCAGACTGTTGAATTTACGATACCAAATATGATCGCATTTCCGGATATCCACCACTCGCCAATACGCATGATCCATCGCGCGATTACGGTCTGCACACTGTTTATTGGCAGCAGCAGCTTCACTATAGCCAATATGACGATGGGTACCACGCCAACAATGGTATTGACGGTGCACCCAGCGAAGACGATTACCGCCTGCGCGTTTAGCAAGAAGTTTTTCAAAAACTTAGCGCACTGACATTGAGATAGGAGACACCGAACGGAGCTGCGTTCGCCAACTAGTCGGTTCTACTTGTGACCTCAAGCAAATGATAGCCGAACTGAGTTTGCACAGGTCCCTGAACTGTATTGACGTCGGCGCTGAATACCACCTTGTCAAATTCCGGTACCATCATGCCGGGTCCGAATTCTCCGAGATCGCCGCCCGATTGGCCAGACGGACAGGATGAATGTTGTTTCGCTAACGCGGCAAAATCCGCACCACCTTCAATTTCGTCCTTTAGCGCCTGACATTGATCCTCGGAATCTACCAATATGTGCCTCGCATTTGCTGTTGCCATCATTTGCTCCGTTGCAATAGAAGGGGCGCATTATCGCCGATTTTCGCTATATTAACTGACGTTTTTCACATGCAGGCTCGGCGGCGGCGCGAAATCTGGCCGGGCAGCAGCAAGACTCGACATAGATTTTCGATGCCAGATAGGTCAGCGGTGGCCAATTGCGGCCATTCCTACGCAACTTTGCGTAGAATACACCGTCAAATAGCCGACAACTATGCTGTAGTGAGATGTCCAAATGGCGCGATTTATCATTGCAATTGTTTCCGGAGTTGTCATCGCAGTGGCGTTAGTGTTCGCGGTGATTATCATTGGACACAAAATATTTCCCACTGTCCCCATGACGGCGAGCACCGATCCTGAGCAAATAAAGGCTGCCATCGATTCGCTACCGATTGGCGCGCTTATATTCCCACCGCTTTCATGGTTCGTTGGTGCATTTGGCGGCGGCATCGTCGCTGCACTCATTGCACGGGAGCACGATTTTATCGTTGCCTCCATCGTTTCTGCATTCATTTTGATCGCCGCAATCACTACGCTACTGGAGATCCCACATCCGTTTTGGGTCGCCTTGCTCGGCATTGCGTTAATTGTCTCAGCGCCGTGGCTGGCGGTGCGTGCGACTGCGGCAGCTAGACGAGGGTCTGTGTCAGCAACCGATGAATGACGCCCGCCAGAAATCGATTCCGTTGCTACTGTGGCCTGTCTACGCAATATGGCGACTACTCTCTTTCGTATTGGGGCTAACGGGTCGAATCGTCTGCGCCATCCTCGGATTGCTACTAATGCTTGTCGGTTCGACCATCGCTATCAGCATTGTCGGCGCACCGCTTGGAATACCGCTGATCGCATTTGGATTTTTGTTACTGGTTCGTGCACTGTTTTGACCAATAGCGACGCGACGAATAATCTGTAATAGCGAATACCGCTAACTGCATCTCAATATGAAAACGAAATTGCTCATTTTTTTCGCTGTCCTCATTGTGCTGTCCGCCTTCCTGGTTGACCCGATTTCGCAGGATCCAACCTATCATCTGTTCGCCGATGGCCGTCGCTTACTGGCTGTCGATAACTTTTGGAATACGATTAGCAATCTGCCGTTTTTGGTTGGTGGCCTGGCAGGACTGTATTTCTTACGCAGGAGAACGCGCGCCGGACTAATAGATTCTCTGTATCCGGCTTACTTAGTTTTTTTCATGGGGGTTACCGCAACAGGCATTGGCTCGGCTTGGTACCATCTGGTACCCGCAAACGAGACGCTGGTCTGGGATCGCTTGCCAATGACGATCGCATTTATGGCGCTATTCGCAATTGTTATGGGGGAGCACGTATGCGACCGAGGCGCACGAAGAATGCTGATACCTCTACTTGCGGTTGGCGCTGCGTCGGTTTTTTACTGGCAATATACAGAAACGCAGGGGGCAGGTGATCTAAGGCCGTATGCACTGGTGCAATTTTTGCCACTCCTGTTGATACCAATGATTCTGGTGCTTTACGAACCGAAAATTGGTTCCGGACGTGTGTATTGGAGCATGCTGGTCTTGTATGCAGCGTCGAAGATTTTCGAACAGCTCGATGCATCAATTTTCGATTTTCATGCGTTGCTAAGTGGGCATACGCTAAAGCACATTTTCGCTGGTATTGCGCCGCTTGTTTATCTTGCTTACCTAAGACGCAGGACACACAACCACGGATTACATCAAAGTGCGTAACTACAAGGGAAGCTGCCATTGCGGTGCCATCGCTTATTCGTTCAATACTGAGCTTGCGCCGGATGACTGGTCGATACGTGCGTGCCAATGCAGTTTTTGCCTGGCACACTGCGCATTAAGTACTTCAGATCCGCGCGGCGCACTAAGATTTACGGCGCTGTGTAACGAAAACTTGCAGCGTTATCGATTTGGCTTGGGGACGGCGGACTTTTTGCTGTGCAAGGAATGCGGCGTATACATCGGAGCATATATTGCGACCGACTCTGGCGCATGGGGCATCATCAATACGCGCACACTGGTAGCCAAACTCAAGCATCTTAGCGCTCAATCGCCAATGGACTACGATAACGAAAATACGCAATCCCGCATCGCTCGTAGGGAGCAACGATGGACACCCGCCATCATTACCGATCAGGCGTAGTGTTAGTTAACCAAACCGATTCAATCAGCTCGCGCATTCCAGCTTGACGAAATTTAGGCGGGCTTTCATTGATAACGTTTTGCTGAGAACATCTGCGCAAATCCGGCCAGTAAGAAAATATCTCCTCAGCCTGTACAGCAAAAGGTGGACCAGACACACTTGCTTGATCGTACTCAAGCGTGATGAGCAATTGTAGCGCTGAGTTTTTAAGTAGTGATTTCGTATGTGCGACATACTTTTGCCGCATGTCGGGCGGCAATGCAACGAGCGACCCTCGATCATATAATGCGTCAAAACCGCCGTCTTGATATTCAAAATAGTCGCCGGAAACCAGCGTAATATCCAAACTCGTGCAACGAAAGTATTGTAGTTGGCCGACAGTTCGCGTTTGATGTTCCAGCTCGAGCTCTCGGAAAAAAGTCACTATCGCGATTTCAGATAACTCGATACCGGTCACTGAATGACCCTGCTCTGCTAACCACAGCAGATCCAGAGATTTGCCGCAAAGCGGCACCAGCACGCGGCTACCCGCATCAATATTCGGCCAGTAACGCCTTAACAAGTCACTCCCACTAGCCTCATGCCAGCCAATTCGACCCTCTCTCCAGCGAGCTAACCAGTCTTCCCCCATGTAAATTTCTCCAATTGGCACGTCGTTGAGATGTTCGCCGGAATGTTCGTAACCCGCGCTTCCCGGCATGCCGGATCAACAGGCGGTCGCAGGGATGCATTTACGAGCGCTGCCTGTGAATGTACCATCTGCGGCCTTTCAGCGTGCAGGAGCGGGGCTATGTTGTGCTTGCTGTATCGGCCCCTCCATTCAGGATCATATTCATGCCAAACGCCAATCGTATCGACGGAAAAGCGAAAGCTGCCGAATTGTCAAAAATCATCGCACAGGAAACCGCCGAATTATCTAGCGAACACGACTTGAAACCCGGTTTGGCAGTAGTCATTGTTGGCGAAGACCCGGCAAGCGAAGTCTATGTTCGAAATAAGAAACGTACGGCAGAAACCTGCGGTTTTCACTCTGTGCAGCACACGTTGTCGGCAGACGCGAGCATGAAAGACGTATTAGGCTTGATTGACGAACTCAATACGAATAGTGAGATCCACGGTATTTTGGTGCAGCTGCCGCTACCTGAGCAGCTAAATGAAAATCTCGTCACACAGTCGATAACGCCGGAGAAGGACGTCGATGGATTCCACTACGAAAATATTGGCAAGTTGACCGCAGGCGACACTGACAAAGCGTTTGTACCTTGTACGCCGGCTGGATGCATGTTGATGATTGAAGATCAGTTGGGTAGAGACTTATCGGGCCTAAACGCAGTGGTCGTTGGGCGATCCAACATTGTTGGCAAGCCGATGGCGAGTCTGCTGCTACAAGCCAACGCAACCGTTACCATTTGTCATAGCCGCACCAAAGACCTGCCTGCGGTGTGTCGCGAAGCCGACATATTGGTTGCAGCCGTTGGCCGGCCCGCCATGGTGAAAGGCGATTGGATAAAGCCCGGTGCCGTCGTGATCGATGTCGGCATCAATCGCGTCGAAGAGGGCGGAAAGTCCAAATTGACCGGCGACGTCGATTTCGCAGCGGCGACCGAGGTAGCTGCTGCAGTAACGCCAGTGCCCGGCGGCGTCGGCCCGATGACCATCATTATGCTGATGTCCAATACGCTGCGCGCGGCCAGGCGGGCCAATGGCCTCACATAATTGCAGCGGCGCGGCTAGGTGCGTGGCATGAATCCGAAAAGCCAGCGGAATTGCGAAATTGGACATTGGTTCGTTTTCCCCTGGCCGTTATAGCGGTAGGATAAACGCCAACAATATTGTGCCGCGCGAGGCCTTGCTCTTGAAATGATTGGTGGTAACGCGGCTGCCGTAGTCCAACGGAGGCACTGCTATGGGATTCAGGGTTCTGCTGATATTTCTGGTGACCTGTATTGGCTGGCCCGCCAATGCGGCTCATGCAGATAACCTGGACATACGGGAATGGCTCGTACCCTGGAAAAAGTCCCAACCACACGCCCCGTATGTCGATAAGAATGGCCGCGTTTGGTTCATCGGGCAAAAAGGAAGTTACATCGGAAACTTGTCACCTGCCCAAGGTGACTTCAATCGCTACGACCTGCTGTCGAGCAGCGGTCTTCAGAGTCTCATTGTCGACGCAGAGCGGACGATTTGGTATTCCGCAAGCCGCGATGGCCACATCGGAAAATTGTCGCCTTCCAGCGGTCAATCGATAATCATTGCAATGCCCAGCAAAAAAGCTAAAGACCCGCACAATTTGACGTTCGATACGCTCGGAAATATCTGGTTCACGGTTCACAAGGGCAACTTCATCGGCAAACTTAGAATGGCAGACAATCGAATCGAGCTAATTCAAATTGCCACGAAAAAGGCACGGCCGGACGGTATCGTCGTCGACGGCCAAAACAACCCGTGGGCGGCAGCGTCCGGTAGCAACAAATTGCTGCAAGTCTTTCCATCCAGTATGACGATCGCCGAAATCGATTTACCGAACAAAGACGCTCGCCCACGCTCTGTGGTTACCAGTACAGGCGGCGACGTTTGGTATGTCGATTACGAGTTGGGCGAGCTCGGTCGTTATCATGTGCTAACCAACGACTTCACCCAATGGTCCCTTCCGGGCGGCAAGAAAAGCGAACCGATTGGTATGGCCATCGATAAGAATGATCGAATATGGGTTGTAGAAACGGGTGAGAGACCGAATAGAATAGTCGGCTTCGATATTGCATCAGAGTCGTTCATTAACGAAACGAATATTCCAAGCGGCGGAGATTCCGTGCGTCATATGTACTACCACGAAGCAAGCGGCGAAGTTTGGTTCGGCGCAGATTCCAATTATGTCGGTCGCGCCAAGGTGCACTAATGTGCCTTGCCTAGCGGCAGCGGAACAAATTTCTCACACAGGTCGTTGGTGAGCCGAGACTATAAAAATATTCACAGTCGTCTCGGCAGCTAGTCCACGAGCTGTGGCTGGTCTTGCGGAATAGGTTCGAGTCGAAACCGGTATGTTCTACAAGCCTTTTCTTTGGCAGCCAGTTGGCCCGGCCGCAGTGCCTCAAATGTAGACTTCCGCATCGCTCTTAACGCCGCTCTGCGAAATATCTTGTGTGTGTATTCAGAGATTGATGCACGCTTTACTTTGCCACGTTGATCGATCCGGAAGCACACTGTCGCCTCCCCCTCAATCCTATCCCGCCTGGCAATCGCGGGATAATTCGGAAATGCGGTGAGTGCGGGTTGGCGGTCTGTCGACGAGTCCGTAATGTAACTCACACGCGGACTGCCCGGATCCTCTTCTGCCTGAGCAGCGATAAACAATAACAGGATAAATGTTGCGCTAATTGTTGACGCTTTCACTCTTGTCTCTGTCGTCAATTTCGATCTCAGGTGCGACCGGGTGTACCGCATCCATATACATCGCGCGCGCGAGTTTCATTGTGTGCGCACCAGCATTGAGTTCCTCGCCTTTCTTCAGGTCGGACTCAGCTTTGTCCCACTGTTCCGTCTTAATGTAAATTAGCGCACGATTGTTGTAAGCACGCCAATGCTGGTCATTGCGGGTCAGCAAGATTTCACAATACTGCAATGCATCGGCATATTTTCTCAACTGCAAATAGCCGGCACACAAATTTGAAAGCGCCGCTTCTTCTTCGCGGACACCAAACGCCTGCTCCAGACCAATATGCGTAAGCCGAACGCCCCGTTCGTACTCACCCATCAAAAGAGCGTCCGCGCCGTCTTTGAGTTCCATGTTACGAACACCGACGACCATTTTGCTGCCCGCCTCGTTGCGTTGCTTCTCCTGAGCCATCGACATTACCGGCACAACAAACGCCGCAATCAATAAGGCCGCAATGAGGCGACTGTGAGAATTCGATGAATGATTTGCGTGAGCTAGCCGATTAGACATACGCCTGCCTCCTCCGCGTTCTCGAATTTTATGGCCTTCTTAGGCTGCTTGGCCGACGGTTATGTCATGTCATGCCAAACAGCACAAAAGCCGGTCACCCAATATACCGCTTTCGTGTCCACTACCACAAAAAAAAAGGGCCAAAATGGCCCTTTTTCCCGATTTAATTGGCCGTTCAACTATTGTCTTCGACATTGCCCTTGATATCGGAGTAACGCAGCGAACCGCTGCCATCATCAACAATAATCAAATCTTGACCGACGCGCTTGACGTCGACGCTACCGGAGCCGTCGTCTACGGTTACGCTGCCCTCAACGTCGCGAATTTTGATGCTACCCGAGCCATCTTCGACGACTATGCTTTCGCCCACCCCGGAGACCTCGATTGATCCCGAACTATCGTCAATCTTGATCGACCCCCCGACCTCACGCATACGAATCGATCCCGATGAATCCTTGACGGAAATATTGCCCCTGACGCCACCAATTTCAATCGATCCCGATGAGTCATTGACCCCTAAGCCGAGTCTTTCGGGCATAGAAACGGTGAGATGAACGGCCGGGCTGTCTCCCCATAGGTGCAAGCCTTTAAAGTCACCCACCAACCGGGCACTGCCGCCCTTCTTATCGAGTGTCAGCACCAACTTCTCGGCAATCAATGCCTGTGCCTTATCGTCACTTTTGCCCGGAACGTCGATGACAGCCTCAACACGAATTTCATCGCCGTTGGCGTGACCGTGGATTTCTAGGCTTCCCGCCCCGGACTCTACAACTAGTTCATTGACGCCTGTCGAACTTAATTCAAGCTCTCTTTTTTCCCGATAGTCGCTCCAGCTGGCGTGGGCCAAACTGACAGTAAACATGAATAGAATGATCGCAGCGCGCATGATTGAATTCCTAAATGATGCGGACAAATTCCGCCCTTGTAATGTTTAGATGCCGGTCAAGCCGTATCGGTTGCAATAGTTAATCAGCAGGCCTTATGCAACAACGCGGCCCCTCATAGCCCTAGTCCCAGCCCGCCAAACGCAGACTTTCGATCAGAAACTCAAAATCCTCAATATCGCCGTAGTCGACCATCCGCGCTAAATAGGGCGTCCATTCATCTAACGTATCGCCCGGGTAATTCGGCATTTCCTGTCGGGCGCAATGCAGAAATTCCAAAATCGGCGCTTTGGCCTCAGATCGCCGGTTCAGACGACCCAGTGACGCGGCAAGCAGAAAGCGCGCCTCATTGGGTGGATTAGCCATCGACATTAGTGCGGACGCGGATTCATCGAAACGCCGGGCAGAGAACATGACAAAGCCCTTAACCCAAGGTATCCAAGATAGGCCAAATGGATCGAGCCGCTCGCCAACGGCCAAATGTTCTAGGCCTTCATCGGCGCGGCCCGACGCCGCAAGTTTTGACGCGAACAGCGCGCGTGCGGCAATGTCGTTAGGATTCAACGCAAGCGCGCGACGAAAGTGATGTTCTGCAAGTTCCGGTGATCCACAATCAAACAAGATCTCTGCAACTAAGGCCTGGGTAAGACTGTCCGAGTCGTCTAATTCAAGCGAGCGCCGCCCCAACTCCGATGATCGCTTGCGCGCAGCCTCATTGTCCGCGGCCCAAAACGACCAGCTCATCATCGAGTAGACCGCAGCGAGCAATCCCAAAGCTCGCGCATTGTGCGGATCAATTTCAATTGCGCGTTCGAGTAATGCGCGTGCTTGTTCGGCAGCGTCCCTACTAACAACGTAGTAGAGTGCCTGCGCCTGCATTAGCAAGTCATAAGCCTCTACACCGCTTCCATCCAGGCGTTTTCGGGCTCGGGTCGCTTCGACCCGCCCGCCGATTGTGGCGGCAATCGCTGCCGTCACGTCATCCTGCAGCAACAGCAAATCTTCCAATTCCCTGTCGTATCGCTCCGACCAGATCTGCACATCTCTTTGGGCATCAGCGAGTCGCACGTTGACCCGGACCTTGCCGGCCGATTTACGAACACTACCATCCACGATGTACGCGACGCCTAGATCCTCGGCAATATTCTTGATGTTGTCGTCGGCTTTTTTGAAAATGAACGAAGAATGGCGCGCAATGACGAAAATCGAACGAATTCTCGAGAGCTCGGTGATGATGTCCTCACTTATTCCTTCCGAGAAGTAGTCTTGCTCAGGATCGCCGCTGAGGTTCGCAAACGGCAATACGGCAACCGAAGGCTTACTCGGCAACGGTAATTTTGGTCTTCCCGCTGGCTCCAAACCGATTTCTTCGACGTCCAACGAAAATCGGTAGCCGTGCCCTCGAATCGTTTTTATCCCGGTAGGGGCCTTAGGCTTGTCACCAATAACGCGGCGCGCTTTCATTACACAACGGGTCAGCGACGCTTCTGTGACGATTGCGCCTGGCCAAATCTCATCCTGCAACTCGTTTTTATCGACTGCCCGATCACGATGCAGGATCAAATAGGTGAGAAGATCAAATACTTTGGGTTCCGCAGAAACTAGCATTCCCGCACGATAGATTTCGCGCACTTGAATGAGGACCCGGCAATCTTCGAAGCGGTATTCGGAAACTGAATTGGCGTGCTGCGGCATGACCGATGTGTCACTCGAATAAGCGTCGCGTTATGGTCGCAATATCGTCGTGCAAAGGTCAAGATCGGCGGCGGGGAGATAGGCAAAGTGTGGATACAGATCAATTTGGACCATAATCCGTACCTGCAGGAGTAAATCATGCCCGCAACACAGCAACTGCGTCAGTCTGATGCAACCATTGGAATAGTCGATGATTCAACACTATCCGTTAACGCCCGTGACTTGCTAAGCACGGATGCGAGAATCCGTGCCCAGGTCGTAATGAAAATC
Organism: Woeseia sp.; assembly: GCA_021773015.1. Classification (GTDB taxonomy): domain Bacteria; phylum Pseudomonadota; class Gammaproteobacteria; order Steroidobacterales; family Woeseiaceae; genus OFTM247. Next base: position 3,412,864 of record JAJFKW010000001.1, on the reverse strand, counting down.
GGCAAGGCTTGTAGAGAAACCGGTTTTTTTTATATTAGCAAGATCGAAGAGCACGCCATTGCTCTCGCGCCAGTATTGCGGCAAATGCAAATCTTTTTCGATTTGTCGGACGACAACGCCATAAAAACGAATGCAATGCGCGGTGCTGACGGCCTCGGCTGGATTCCCCAGAATCACGAACCCGCATATCAACCAGACACAATTTCGCATCTTGAGGCATTTGATTGCGGCTTGGAAAGTGTAGTCGGTACACACGGCGACAGTAAATGGCCGGATTTAGCCGGGATGCGCGGCGACGTCAGCGACTGCTGGCATCAATTTGAAAGCTTAGGCCAGACGACGCTTGCATTGATCTCTGCGGCCATCGGCTTGGACAACGACTTTCTGCCATCGCGATGTCAGTCCGCCGAACTCAATACGCTACGCTTGCTCCACTATCCAAAAACTGACCTTCCTCCAACGCCACACGACGTCGGAATTGCCGCGCACACTGATTTCGAGTGCATCACATTTATCTACCAGACCGCACCGGGACTTGAGCTCACGAATCCTCGAGGAGAGTGGTTTGATGCGCCCTCACATGATGGCAGGATAATTGTGATTTTGGGCGACATGCTGCAACGATGGACGAACGGTATGCTAAAGGCGACTGGCCACCGCGTCCGCAATACGCCGGAACAACGCTTCAGCGTCGTCATGTTTGTCGCCGCAGACAGCGGGCAGATGATTTCGCCGCTATCGAAATTCGTTTCGCGCGAAAACCCTTGCCGCTACCCACCGGTTGGTCAGGCAGAACATATTGAAGCCGAAATTGCGCGCGCCGAGAAAAACACTCAAGCAATAGCGACAAAACAACGTTGAGCGACGAGGTCGTAAACTAACGCTGTAGGCGTTTTAACATCTTGCGTATGTCTGGTTGGGATATCCATTTGCCGCGCAACGCGACACCATGCACGCGTCGAGTCGCCGATATGTTCTGCAACGGATTCTCATCAAGCAATACCAGGTCAGCCACGTAGCCAATCTTAATGCGACCGGATCTGTCGCTGCGCTTGAGAAACTCCGCAGGATTTACCGTCCCGGTTTGCAACGCCTGAAAAGGCGTCAGTCCAGATTCGACTAAAAACTCCAATTCGCGATGTATCGCAAAACCAGGGACATTGAATACTTGTGGTGCATCGGAGCCCAGCAACAATCCTGCGCCTCTCTCATGTAGCGTTTTTATGATTTGCCGGCGTATGCTGACGGCAGTATCCGCCAACTCTCGATTAAAATTCCGATCATTCACCATGTCCAGCTTCGCTTGCTTCCAACGTCGCACCGTTGCTGCCGGCATGTAGCGTACTTCCGGCCACTGACTCATTTCTTCAGCGCTCACGCTGGAAACTCGATGCTCAAACAATGACTGGGTCGGAACATTCCAGGTTCCGGCCAAGCGTGTTGCGTCAACAACGTCGATTATCTTTGCCCGATCTGCATGCGGGGCCAGTAAGATTCCAAAAAAGCTGTCGAAGCCGCCGGATGGATCGATATTCGGCGACATAAGCGTCTGCATATAGCCATCCAGATGGTCGATGGTTGCAATACCTGCCGCTACCGCATCAAAAACGCCTACGTCGGCCGGCACGTGTCCGGCGAACGGCATGCCTAATTCGTTGGCAGTTTCAGCAACGATCGCAAATTCCCGCCTCGTTAATCCAGGGTGGATTTTTAGGAAATCGTAACCTGCGGCAAATTGTTTTCGAACCAACTCGGCCGCTTGGTCAGGACTGGTAATACTACGCCCATTCAGTGAGGGCCCTGACGTGTAGAGTGTTGGCCCCAGAACCTCATGATCAAGAATCTGTTGGCGTAATCGCAAGTGTGACGGCCCACCTAACATTCCCCGCGTGAGTGTAATTCCATTCACAACGTACAATTCCAGCACCTGATTGACGGTCCGCGATCCCGCCGACGGCACGTGACCATGCATTTCAGCTAATCCGGGCATCAGGAATCGGTCCGTACCGTCCACTATCAGCAGATCGTCGCTGATCGGTATGTCATCGACATCACCAATATTCGCGATTAAGCCGTTGTCGACGATGACCGTTTGCGCCTCAATCAGCGTTTCCGACGTCATTGGCACGACATTGACATTGATAAACGCGATTCTTTCGCCAAAGGCCAGCGACGACCATGACGACAGTGCCAAAACGGCTACAACAACAATCTTTTTATTCATTGGGACGGCTACTCCGAACTTGATGTCAAAAAAAAGTTTGTCAGATCCTGGAAACCAAATTTACATGATTGGTCAATCGGACTCGATAGCGCCTATTTGGTTCGGCTTGGTCGCTTCAGTTTTTCGACTTGTATCGGTAGACGCGTAACCGTAATCGATGCAGAGAAAAAAAGTGAGGGGGTTTGGCCCAATGAAAACCAAACCCCCTCTCGGCCACCCCCAGGAATGGGCCCCTACGCCGTATCGTCGCTAACTGCGTAGGCGCACCTCCCGGTGAGTGTTCGATATCAGTCGTCGACGGGCAGCCCGCTGGGCACCTGTGCCGGTATGAATGTCCGCATTCGTTTGGCGCTATTGTCACTCAATGCGTGTAGAAACGATTGCAAATCTGCGACGTCTTGGTCCGATAGGTTTAACGGCTGAAGTTCATTCGCTCTGGCAATATTCTCGCGCAGATGCGGCGTTGCTTGTACCCAGGTATCTCGAAGCGCAAAGCCGTCACTTCGACTGTCGCTGAGCCAGCCCTGAGAAAACCGTGAACCAGATGCCGTTAATTCAACCACCTCGCCTAGGTCGACAAGGTTCGCCGATGCCGGATCATAACGATTGAGCGCCACGACAGGATCGAGGTGATGTCGGATAACTGCCTCCAGGTTGTCGTAGGCGCCGGCATGGCCCCAAGGGCCTGTGTCAGCCACATTACGTAATGACGGTGTACGAAATTTGTAATTGTCATGTTCACGAGCAGTAACCCGGCCGCGACCAAAGTCCTCAACCACGGCGCTAATTCCGGACGCAGTTGCATAGCTCGCATCGTTGCCGTCATTTTTTCCCGGCCCGATTTGCGGCATTGAAATCGCGTGAAACTCGTGGTCGGTTTGAAACTTGCCGCTGTGACAAGTTCCACAACCTGCCTCGCCGTAGAAAAGCGCCATACCGCGTCTTTGAGTGCTATCCAACACCTGCTCAGCACCTCGTAAGTACTCGTCAAACTTGCTGTTATCGGAACGAAAAGCAACGGTCTCAAACGCTGCAATTGCATTCGCTGCCAGCACATAACTGATGTCATCGGCAGCCGCAACTTGTTCTGGAAACGCGTTCTCAAACATCTCTACATATGCGGGAACATCCTGCAATCTTTTGGCGAGCAATTCCCAAACACCATTTTTTCCGGCGGCGTTGTTTAGAGAAACCGCATCGGCGATCGGGTTTTCGCCCTTTTGACCTGCCATTTCGCCTGCCGATGTCACCGGAAACATCGCCTGCGCGGCTAGCGTGTTTTCAAGACCCTTTGGAAGTTTCCACTTGGCCGGGGTCACGAATCCACCTTCGAAATAGCCGTTCGGATCAGTTTCGACACGACCATCGTGGAAGAGTCTTTCGAATTCTCTCGCACCAACGTTAAATAGCGCTGGTGAATTTCTGGGTACGCGACCGGCTACGGATTCATAGATTGTAGACCCTGTGCGTCTGTCAGTGCCTAGGCCCTTCGCGCCCTCACCGAGTGGCAGCGCCACGCCGTCGGCCGAAGCGAACGATGGATGGTGACATGTTGCACACGATATATTTTTATTGCCGCTCAAAATTTTGTCGAAAAAGAGCATGCGTCCCAGCTCGAATGTCTCTGATGACGGCTTAGCATTTTCATAGTAGTCGTGATCTGTAACCGGCGTTTGGAAAGCGGGAGTCACAGCATGTGCGACTCCCGTAACCAAACCCAGGGTGCCTATCATTGGCAGAATTATCGCCTTGATATTCATTGGAACACCTCTAGTAATAATGGATCGATAGTAATTGACCGAAGTTAGATACCGTCTCTTGGCGGCAACATCAGAAACAGCGGAATGTGTGCGTTCAATCCGAAGTCTCCCGGCAGCGCCGCGTATGTGTTGCCGTCGCTGTGGTAGTTGATCGCAAGCATTGCCGTCGTCCAAACGTCGGACATTTGCAGACACGGTTGAAATTTGTGATCAAACGCCGCATTGCCGTCTGCATCCGCGCTGAAAGCGCTTGTAGAGCCGTCGCGTGCGCCTAATGGAAGTTCCAATGCGCCTGAAAATGGCGTTGTAGCCGGAATCGCCATGAACGCGTGCCACATCGTGTAGACACCGTTTGGCACAAGCCCGCTGAATGACGTCTTCAAATTGCCCTCGCCGTTTTCGCAGGTGTAAGTTCCAGTGCCCTGGTGCTTGAGCCATTCACCCAAGTTCATGCCAAGCGCTTCACCTTTTGCGTATGGCCCTACTGCTGCTGGATTAAATGGATCGTGTTTTACAGGCACCGCCGTTTTGAACAACGTTGCACCCATGTTGTTATCGCCGCTAGTTACACGAAATACGTCGCCTGAACCGGCAACGCGCTCAATGTAAACGTCCTGCTCCGGAAGGTTGGCGTCCAAGTGTGTGATAAACGCGAGATCGATAGAAACACTACTTTCTTTGTTGCCGCCGCCTTGTACATCATCTGCGCGTGCACAGGTCATGCTGGCAGCGAGGGTTGCACCCAGTAGGATGCTGGTTACTGCTTTCAAGTTTTTGCTTACGTAGGTCATTTTATTTCTCCTGTTAATGTCGTGTATGGCCGCTGCACTGACTGGATAAGCGTTTTTGTTTCGCGAATCCGCCGCTTTGGCCTGAACTCGGAGCGAATACTGCGGGTCGGCATAAGCAAGCGCTTGACCGCAGACTGACCCTTTCGTGACTATTCTGTGACTTCCATTTTTCTTTTATTTATCAACTATTTAGAAAAATAGCGATTTGGCCAACCGGCGTAATAAGGGTTGATCTGGGGTGGTATCGCTACGCAACGCTCGCGCAAATTGCGCGAATAACGCTCTGACAGAGGGCTGTCTAGATGATTGTTTTCAACGTTTCACGACTGATGTTTCCGCCACAGATCACAATCACAACGTCCTTACCGACATATCGCGTAGCGATTTTTTTGAATCCTGCCAAAGCCACGCCAGCGGCCCCTTCTAGAAGCATGTGATGGGAATCGATAAATTCACACATAGCTGCCGCGATTTCGGACTCGGAAACCAGGACGTATTCGGAAACGAATCGTTGGCAAAGCTCGAATGTTATGGCGCCTGCCTCAATTCCGCCTGCAGTGCCATCAGACAAAGTGCTGCTGCTTGGCATATCGAGAATCTTGCCCGCCTCGATGGACTTGGCCATGACGGCAGATGCAGCGGGCTGACAACCGATCACATCAATATCGGGATGAACTGATTTTAGAAAGGAGCCAACACCGCTGATGAGTCCGCCACCACCGACGGCAATAAAGATTGCGTCGATGTTTGGCAATTGTCGCGAAATTTCCACGCCGCAACTTCCCTGGCCCGCGATAACATCTAGATCGTTATAAGGTGATAAATAGGTCATCCCATTATCCAAGGCATACTGCCGAGCATGTTGCTCGGTATCCAGACCATCGATGCCGAACAGTCGTACCTCCCCCCCTGCACGGCGAATTGCCTCGATTTTGACAGGCGATGCAATTTCCGGAACGAAAATCACACCGGCCACGCCCAACACATTCATTGCCCGCGCGATGGCGGCACCGTGATTTCCGCTCGAGGCAGCTACACAGCCCGCCTCAAGCTCGGCCGGCTCCAGGCACAATAGTTTGTTGAACGCACCGCGCAACTTGAACGAGCCGGTAAGCTGCAAGTTCTCCATTTTCAACCATATACGCGCTCCGCTGAGCTCCCCAAAGTAGGCAGATTCGTCCAGCGGCGTTTCGCGGATGTATTCGCCAATTCGATTGCTAGCCAAAACGGCGTGTGCTGGTAGTAAGTCTTCTCTCATGTGTTTTTCTCTCAACTTTGCCGCGTTGGAGGCGCCGTCAGCTTATGGTCAGAAACAAGTCATCACTCGGTCAAGACGTTCTAGCGTGGAAGCGTCAACATTTCAATCACCAATTCACAGCAGAACCGATCAGCTCAACACACCTCAGCTACTCAGCTACTGGATACATCAGCAATGGCCAGAGACCACCGGGAAGGTACAAACAATGAAAACCCGCAAATACAGTCCGCTATCACGAATATTGCATTGGATATCTGCTGCTGTAATTATTTGGGCGACGCTATCCGGGTTTTTTCTGGCAACCCTTACGGCTGAATCGCCGATACGCGGATTCCTATCTTCGTTTAACATCTCCCTGACCACTGCATTTTTGCCTATCTTTTTGTTTCGTCTCGGATACGCTATTGCGAGCAAGAAGCCTGAAAAACTATCCGTACCCGCCTGGCAACAGCAGGCAGCCGCGGCCGCACATGCTCTACTGTACGCGCTGACCTCTGTGGTATTGGTATCAGGCGTGTTAATGATGGATCAGCCCATCGCAGTATTCGGATTATTTGAAATACCCAATCCAATTCGCGACACAACGTGGAATGGCCGATTCTATATCGCACACCGGATGGCCTGTGCGACGCTGTTTTTGATGATCGCGGCACACGGGGCCGCAGTGATCAGCCATCATCGCGCAGGTCGCAGAGTATTGGCCAGAATGACCTAGTAATCCCGATCATTATTGTCAAGGGGCGAATCGCTATCGAGTCTCTCAACCACAAGCGATGTTTGAGCTTTTTTCAGCACCACATTGTGGCGTTCCAGCGCGTTTCATCAAGCGGCTAGTCGATATCCAAAATTACGCAACCACGACACTTGCCTTGTTCAATTTTTTCATGCGCTTTCACTGCATCAGCGAGCGGATACCGTGCAGCAATTCGATGCTGAAGTCGCCCTTGGTGGAGAAACTGTTCGATATCGGCAACCGCCTGTCGCTTTGCTTCTTCGGGCATTGCATAAACAATGACAAGTTGGACGGTTAGATCAAGATACATCATGCGAAGAAAGGGTAACTGGGGCTGCGGCTCGGTCATTGACGCGTAAGAAATAATTCGGCCGCTGGTTTGAATCAAATCAAGTACCTGCGGCAAGTTGGCGCCGAACTCTACATCGATAACTCGAGAAAACTTCTTGCCATTGCTCGCGGAAACAGCATCAACCGACCAGTTAGGGTCCCGATGATTGACGAGCGCTATAGCACCGGCTTCTCTGCAGACCTTTTCGTCCGCGTCGTTGCTCGCGGTCGCCACAACCGTAGCGCCAGCTTCTGATGCCCATTGAATAGCGTAGTAGCCAACGCGACCCGCACCGCCGGTGACAAGAATGGTCTGTCCGTCAACGTTGCCGTTGGAAAACACACACCTGTGGGCAGTCATTGCGGGAATGCCGAGGCATGCGCCAACCCCGTATTCCGCGTTACTCGGTAGCAACGGTGCACGTTCTTCATTCACAACGACGTATTGAGCCGCGGTGCCAAATCTTCTAGCGTATTGCGCTTGGTAGATCCAGACGCGGTCACCTGGCTGACGATTCGACACATTGCTACCAACGGCTTCGATAACGCCGGCTCCGTCGCTATGTGGAATAACCAAACCACCGTCCAGCAAATCGGCAAAAGCGCCAGCACGTTTCTTGACATCTGACGGATTCACACCGCTCGTTACGATTCTTACCAGCACATCGTTTGCGCTTAATTCCGGCGTCGGTTGCTCACCATATTGAAGAACGTCTGCAGCCGCGCCGAATTCATCGAACCATACTGCTTTCATAGTGCACCTTTCATTGGACTGGTGAGAAAACGGCGCTAGAAGATCTAGTCCTCAAGCCAGTTTGCTAACGTTTCTGTATTTCCATCGATACCAATTGCTTGACCGGATATGCTACGACCCAATTCGGACGCAAGAAACACTGCCATATTCGCGACATCGTCAGCCTTTATGAATTTTCGCAATGAACTTTGACGTTGATAGACCTCACGTATTTCAGCTTTCGGTCGACCCAGTCGTTTAGCATCACGAGAAAGCACCGAGTCGATTCGGTCGCCGTCAACGCTACAGGGACAGATTGCATTCACTCGTACGCCGAATTTTCCGAGTTCCATGGCTAAAGTTTTGGTCAAGCCGACAACCGCCCATTTCGCCGCAGTATATGGCGCACGTCCGGGACAGCCAGTAAAAGCGGCATTGGATGCAATGTTGATTATCGAACCGCTACTTTGCTTCAAATACACAACCGCTCTTTGGGAGAAAAGAAAATTTGCGGTCAGACAAACATTAATGGTTTTCTCCCAGTCGTCGCGAGCGACATTCTCTACCAGCGCTGTTGGTCCCGCGATCCCGGCATTATTGACCAACACATCCAATCGACCAAACTGGCGCGCCAAGTCTTCGAATACTCGGTCTACTTCACTTGCAACCGACACATCGGCGACGGTCGTTGTGACACCGGGATGACAATTCGCGATATCAACCAATGCTTTCTCGTCGACATCACAGACGTGGACATTCGCCCCCTGGGAGAGAAACGCCTCTGCAATACAACGACCGATACCCGCACCGCCGGCCGTTACAAGCACTACCGAATCCGCCGGCATTGTCGCTGAAAACTCGTCCCGCATATTTCGCCGCTCGTGTTTGAAGAGATTGACGGCATTCTACATGCAACGTCTTCGCCGTTTCAGCGAACTATATGAGCCACCGCGCATGAGCGGCCAGTAGGCCACCACTGATCTCACCGGCGTAACCACAACTTACGTGAAATAGATTTTCATAAGCGATAGGTAGACCGTTTTGGGGTTTTTGGGTCAAGCGCTAGGGCAAATACTCGTCGATTTAACATCATCTGTTATTAAGTTCATTTGAGGTTTGACTCGTTAGCCCCCCTATGCAACGATCATGGTCGCATGATAAGGGCACACCTTTTGAAAGAAAGGGTCGCAAAGCTACCGGTCTAAGGGGATTCCTACGACAGCGGGGTTGCCAAAACGAGTCTCATGAGTCGGGCGCAGTTGGATGCGGGTCAACACCCTTCCCAATTGCTGGCAAGCCGCTTCCGTACACCCTCTAGTCGATTACGCACCGCGTATACCCAGTTGTGCACGATAGGAAAATCCATCGACAAGGAGATGTCAGAATGGCGGCAACTGTAGCAAGTCTTCGTAAAACCGGAAGATATCGTGTATCCGGCAAGACCGGCCCGACCACAACAAAACCAAAAACTCTCAAAGAACTTTTAGGCATTCTGGACCCGATGTCACGCCTGCCGCCGCCTTTTCGACCGATGGGCGCGAATAGTTCGTCGACGGACTGCAATAGCTCGTCGGTCGGTACAATCGTCGACATGACAGGCATGAACAACGTGCTTAATGTGGACGCCTACAACGATACGGTGGTTGTACAAGCGGGCGTTCGACTCAGTGTGCTGAGCGAGCAGCTGGCGGAGCACGGACTTGAACTCGCAGGCAATTACGATTTGGCCGACCGCACCGTAGGTGGCGCGATCGCAGGCGGTTGTCTAGGGCCAGCGATAGCCGACGAGGGTACTCTTTTTTCCGCCCAGGTTTTGTCGATGCGCGTAGTCACCGCAGGCGGCAAAATTTCCAACATCGAGTCATCGAATAAAAATCTACTTCGAGCGTTTCGCGTGAGCTACGGTATGCTCGGAATTATTTTCGAGGCAACGCTAAAGGTCCGGCCGATTCGTGGATTTGTCGCGACGCATCGGCGTTGCACTGTAAAGCAATTCGCCGCAGCTTCAGAATCTCTAGCGCAAGCGAATGTCGGCATCAAATTCTTTTTGATGCCGTTTCGCGACCGTGTATATCTCGATTTGCGTCGGCATAGCCCGGATGCCAGAGCCACAAGAAAGATCCCCTGGAAATTAAAGGACTGGGGTGAAAGTACAGTGCTTCCGCAAATTTTCAATTCCATAAATCGAATCGTGCCGGTATCCGGCATGCGATACCGAATAATTGATGAAATCAGTAAAGCCACGCAAGGAATCGTAAACAACCGTCTGGTTCGCAGTGGCGACAATTCCACGGCGCTCGGTGGCAAAGGGCGTGGGGAGAAGACGCCGTTGCAATACTCGACTTGGCTTTTTCCAGCCGCGGATTTTTCAATTGTCGTTCAAACGTATTGTGAGTTTTGCCGCGATATACAACGTCAGAGTGGATTTCGATGCGATATGCCTACTGTGGGCTATCGGCTGTCACACGACGCAAGTGCGCTCCTGTCTCCGTCCTTCGATGAACAGATGTTTGCTTTACGAGCGGTTTCCACGCAGACCGAAGGGTGGGAGGATTTTGCTATTGATTTCGCGGAATTCGCGGAGCATTGGGGCGGCTACCCGATGTTTAATCAAACGCGCGGGCTTTCGCCCGCTCACGCACACTCGGCACTGGCCCAGCGAGCAACCGCGTTTCGGAAAATACGCCGACAGTTGGACCCCGACGATCGGATGATGAATCCGTTTTTATCTCAATACTTTCTCTGATTTGCTCAGTCGTTCGGCAGCAAATCCATTTTCGCTTTTCGCGCATCTAACAATCACTAGAACGGAAAACTCGCAACAGCAATTGCAGACAAAACTGTATTTGCATGCTTTGCAGCAGTGATTTGGTGCAGGTTACGGCAGCGTTTAGGCCAGCCATCTCCTCTTAAGTGTTTGAAATAAAGCGATAATCATCCGTTCAGTCGAAACATCGGTGGGCTATTGCGTTATAGTTATCTAGTGTTATACTCCACTACAACACCAAATGGGTCAATTGATCTTTAAGACCACAGGTAGCAAATATGAGTAAGACGACCGCGCTTCTATTCGCGATTTCGCTAATCACCCTTAGTGGCTGTGGCGTAGGCCAAGCTGATGACGCCGATCTGTCGGCCAGCGACACTAGCGCACCGTTACCAGTAGAGGTCAGTCTGCCGATACGCGACGACATATTTGCGACCTATCATGCCACTGCAAATCTGCGATCGGATGTTGATGCACCGGTTCTGACGAGAGCTGCCGGCGAAGTGCTGGAAATTCTCGTTGAAGAGGGCGATCAAATTGCAGAAGGGCAAGCGCTCGCGAAACTGGACGGCAAACGACTCAGATTGCAATTGCGTCAGGCAAAAGCAAATTTGGATATGAAGAAATCTGAGTATGAGCGGATGCGAGACCTGCACAAGCGAAGTTTGATCAGCACCGCAAGTTTCGAAGATTTGCGCTTTGATGTGGAGGCATTGAGCGCGTCATATGACCTTATGAAACTGAACTCGGGATACACCACTATTCGGGCACCGTTCGCCGGAGTGATTTCAGTTAGGAACATCAAAATTGGACAGCAGTTACGAATAAATTCGGAGGCATTTCGTGTAACGGATGGCTCGGAGCTAATTGCGCACTTAAAAATACCGCAATCGGAGCTCGTCCGATTTGCCGCAGGCCAATCCATAAGACTCTCAGTCGACGCAGTGCCCGAAACAACGTTTAAGGCGATAATTGATCGTATCAGCCCGACCATTGACGTACAGACCGGGACGTTTCGCGCCACAGCGTTTATCGATAATCGTCACGGACATCTCGCCCCGGGCATGTTTGCACGCTTTTCCGTCGCCTACGAAAAACACGAAGATGTGATGCTGATACCCACGTTGGCACTTATCCGTGAAGACAACATATCTGTCGTCTATGTCGTCGACAACGGAGAAGCCGTGCGTCGGATCATTGAAACCGGCATCGAAACGGACGGGATGGTGGAGGTCATTAGCGGTCTCGCCTTTGACGAAAAGATAGTAACACTTGGACAGACAAGCTTACGCAACGGCAGCCGAGTTCTAGCAAACAACGCTAAGAACGAGCACAAGAGCGGATAAACCGAAATAAGAATGCAGTGGAAGGCTCGTCAATGCAGGCGGGAACAGGAACCCCGGGGAGATCAGTATGAAGCCATGGCAAAAATGGCACGGTTTGATCGCAATAGTAATCCTATTTGCCGCATGTCAACAAAGTGACGACGCGGGTGAAGCTTCGGACGGCGAAAACAAGACAAATGATGACGCCGAAGAAGTATCTGAGGACACATCAACCGACGCAGACGAGGAAGAAACACCGGCAATACCGGTAGAAACCTCTACAGCGACGCGCGGTGATATCGCCGCTTCTTATTCTGGCACCGCGGCTATTGAGGCACTTCAAGATGCGCTTGTCGTCGCCAAAGTCGGCGGGGAAGTCAGGGAGTTACTCGTCGAAGAAGGCGATACTGTCACTGCTGGGAAAATTCTGGCCCGTCTAGACGGCGATCGACTGCGATTGGAACAGCGGCAAACCGAGGCGAACCTCCGGAAACTCGAGCGAGAATATCAGCGAAACGTAGATCTCAAGCAACGAGGTTTATTGAGTGACGGCGACTTCGACAAGATCCAGTTTGAAATGGAAGCGTTAGGTGCCTCGAACGATCTAGCAAAGCTGCAATTGAGCTATGCCAGCATACGTGCACCGATCGACGGGGTCATTTCTCAACGCTTCATCAATATTGGCAATACGGTTGAAATTGATGCTCAGTTGTTTCAGGTCACCAGCCTCGAGCCGTTGGTTTCATATCTGCATGTACCTGAAAGGGAGTACCGAAAACTTCAGGCCGGACAGAATGTGACGATGGCAATCGACGCACTGGGCGGCGCGATTTTTGCAGCCACTGTTGCACGTATTAGCCCTGTCGTCGATTCAGAGACTGGCACATTTAAAACAACCATAGAAGTGTTCGACGATAGCCGCCGACTAAAACCAGGCATGTTTGCGCGTATCGGTATTGTCTATGACCTGCACAGCAATGTGTTACAAGTTCCGCGCGGCGCGCTTATCGACGAGGCTGGTTCCACGTCCATATTTGTAGTAGATGGCGATATCGCGAGCCGACGGACCGTGACAACCGGCTTCTCGAACGACGGCCAAATTGAGATAACGGACGGGCTGGGCGACGCAGAAAAATTTGTCCTTATAGGCCAATCCGGCTTGCGCGACGGCTCTAAGGTCGTGGTCATCAATGACGAAAACGTAGCAACCGGCACAGCATCTGCCAATGACTAATTTTGGACCGGCCCGGTTCGCGTAACTCAGGAAAATAGAATATGCGCCGCCTTATCGAAATCGCTACCGAACGCCGGGTAACCATTTGGATGTTTACCGTTGCCGTCGTGCTTTTCGGCATGGTTTCATTAGATAGGCTGAGCGTAAATCTTCTTCCGGATATTTCTTACCCAACTATTACCGTCCGGACAGAATTCACCGGCGCTGCGCCGTTGGAAGTCGAAAATCTCATTACGAAGCCAATTGAAGAGGCTGTTGGCGTCATTCGAAACGTAAGAGTAGTACGTTCCGTGTCGCGGACCGGCCAGTCGGACGTAACACTGGAGTTCCTTTGGGGAACGGACATGGATATTGCCGGCGTCGATGTGCGAGAGAAGGTGGATATTATCCAGCTCCCGCTGACCGCCCAGCGGCCATTGTTGTTGCGATTCGATCCGTCATCGGAACCAATTCTTCGGCTCGGGTTGATGTACAAAGCAGGTGAAGATGGCAACGCAACCGCGGTTAGCGACGCAGATTTGAAGGCCTTGCGGCGACTCGCCGAAGACCGAATCAAAAACGATTTAGAGGCGGAAGAAGGAACAGCGGCGGTCAAAGTTAGCGGCGGCCTTGAAGACGAAATACAAATTCAAGTCGATCAGCAAAAGCTATCCCAGCTGGATATCAGCATTCAAGTCATAGCGGACCGAATTCGGGCTGAGAATGTCAACCTATCCGGCGGCCGGCTGGAAGAAGGCGACCAACGATTCTTGGTGCGAACCTTGAACGAATTTCAAAACGTTGAAGAATTCCGGAATGCCATTGTCGCTAACGTTGCCAACCGCCCGGTCTATCTTCGCGACGTCGCAACGGTAACCCGTGGATTTAAGGAGAGGGAGGCAATAACCAGAGTCAACGGTAGAGAGTCGGTGGAGTTGGCAGTTTACAAAGAGGGTGATGCGAATACAGTGCAGGTCGCGAAACGCGCACTAAATCGAGTCGACAAAATTCTCGAGACGCTTCCCGACGAAATGGAATTGATTCAAATCTACGATCAATCCAAGTTCATCTCATCGGCAATAAATCAGGTGTCAACGGCGGCCGTAATTGGCGGCGTATTTGCTGTACTAATACTTTACGGCTTTCTTGGCGACGCCCGCTCAACCTGGATCATTGCGGGTGCCATTCCGGTATCTGTTATTGGCACATTCCTACTAATGTACGGCAACAGCGTTTCGCTGAACATCATGTCTTTAGGCGGCATTGCCCTGGCGGTCGGCATGCTCGTCGACAACGCAATTGTGGTACTCGAAAACATAGTGCGTAAGCGAGAGCAGGGAGAAAACTTGCTCGATAGCGCGCGCAATGGTGCTACTGAGGTTGGGTCCGCCGTCGTCGCAGCAACCCTCACCACCGTGGCCGTATTCTTTCCGATGGTTTTTGTGAGCGGTATTGCGGGGGAACTATTCCGCGATCAAGCATTGACAGTCACCTTCGCTTTGATATTTTCGCTAGTCGTTGCATTAACACTTATTCCGATGCTTGCGGCATCGGGGTCAGGTTCGCGTTATGCGGACGAGGAAAAAGATTTTCGTGAGCAGCCGAGAAGAAACATTTTGGTACGGGGGTTCCGGTGGCTTTTCGCGCTGCTCACGAATTTTATCGCCTGGCTCGTAGTCGCAGTGAGATTAGCGTTTTTCGGCGTTCGCTGGATCTTCTTCTATTTGTTGTGGCCGGCTCGAAAATTCTTCCATTGGTTTAGCAACGCGAGCGCCCGAGTTTATCATCCTCTTTTGAGATGGTCGCTCTCACACCGCACTACTGTCATTGTTTCCGCAGCAGCCGCTTTTTTCGGAACAATGGCATTAGTACCCAGTCTCGGGAGCGAGCTAATACCGCAAATCTCACAAGGCGAATTTAGCGTGGATCTTCGCCTCGCACCTGGTGCACCGATCACGGAGACAGATCGGGTCATTCAAACACTACAACGCAGTGCCAATGAATTACCGAATTTGGGGATCAGTTACTCCGTTGCTGGCACTGGCAATAGGCTGGATGCAAATCCAGTAGATTCTGGAGAGAACACCGGGACATTAAATATAAGGCTAGAAGGTAGTGCCGGGCGAGAGCAAGAGACTGCGGCAATGAATTCGCTGCGCAAGTCGCTCGCCGTTATTCCCGGCGTACAGTACGAATTTGACCGCCCTGCACTCATGAGTTTCTCTAGCCCAATCCAAATAGAAATCTCTGGCTTCGATCTTGATCAGCTCAACGTGGTCAATGAGTCGGTTTTGCAGAAGATGGTCGATTCGGGTCGCTTCACAGACATCAAAACTACGATCGAGCTCGGCAGCCCAGAAATTCAAATCGTGTTTGACCAAGAGCGAGCCGCCGCACTTGGGCTCGCTGTTCGTGATATAGCTGATCGAGTGGTTGCAAACATAAGAGGCGAACTAGCCACGCGCTATACATGGCGTGATAAGAAGATCGATGTATTGGTACGCAGTGTCGATACACGCCAGACCAGTATTGCTGAAATAAGAAACCTTGTAGTCAATCCCGCGTCGTCCCGTCCAGTCACGCTAGATGCCGTTGCCCAGATAAATATAGCGCGTGGACCGGCCGAGATTCGGCGTGTAGCGCAGCAACGAGTTGCGATCATTTCGGCGAATATTGCCTACGGCGACCTCGGCACAGCCGCCATCGCAGCGCAATCGATTATCGACAGCACGCCAATGCCGAGCGGAGTCGGCGCCATTCTTTCCGGTCAAAACAAAGAAATGGAACAGTCGTTTCGCTCAATGCAGTTTGCGCTGCTACTTGCAGTTTTTTTGGTGTACTTGGTTATGGCATCTCAGTTCGAGTCACTCATTCACCCATTGGTTATTCTTTTCACAATTCCATTGGCGTTAGTCGGCGCCGTATTGGCGCTCTTCGTTACTGGCACTACTCTGAACGTCGTTGCCTTTATTGGCATCATAATGCTCGCCGGCATTGTAGTGAATAACGCGATTGTTCTTGTCGATCTGATCAATCAGTTGCGATCGCAAGGCGTTGAGAAAATGGCGGCTATCCTTGAAGCAGGACAAGCCCGCTTGAGGCCAATATTGATGACGACATTGACGACCGCGCTCGGCCTACTGCCAATGGCGATTGGATTCGGCGAAGGGTCCGAAATGCGTACGCCAATGGCAATTACCGTGATAGGCGGTCTAATTGTCTCAACTTTACTGACTTTAGTGGTCATACCAGTAGTCTACTCTTTGCTTGATCGCAAAAAGTGGCCCGAAATCGCTACGGAATCGACAGGCACACTGGCCTGACCAAACGATCAAACTGGATCAGCTATGAAACACACCGAAGTATCATTGAATCGACCTGTGACCACAGTCGTTGTATTTGTGGCGCTCGGTTTTATCGGGTTACTTGCATCTCGCTTACTGCCGTTGGAAAAATTTCCGGATATCGAATTTCCGGGCATTTTCATCCAAATCCCTTACGACGGCTCCACACCCGAAGAGATCGAGCGCCGCATCACACGGCCTGCCGAAGAGGCGCTAGCAACATTGAGTGGTGTCGAGCAGATGTTTTCTTCGTCCAGCGACAGTCAGGCACAAATATTTGTGCAGTTCGGCTGGGACCAGCCAATGGGGGCGAAGGGTATCGAAGCACGCGCGAAAATCGATTCCATACGCCACGAATTTCCGGAAGACGTAAGACGAATATTCGTATTCACTGGATCTCTCGCCGACCAACCCGTTTTACAATTGAGAATTTCCAGCGAACGGAATTTGGGCAATAGTTACGATTTGCTGGACCGGCTTTTGAAGAAGCGGATTGAGCGAATCGAAGGTGTATCACAAGTATCGCTTCACGGTGTCGATAAACGAGAAATTAGAATTCTACTCGATACCGGAAAGATCGCGTCGCACGGCGTTGACATTAACCAACTGCTGGCATTGCTCACGCGCAGCAATTTTTCCGTAAGCGCAGGGCAAATCACCGACGCGGGCCAACGGTTTAGCGTCCGGCCTCAAGGGGAATATCAATCCATCGATGAAATTTCCAATTTCGTCATTGACGATTCTGGTCTAAAACTATCGGACGTCGCTGCGATTGAACTACGCACGCCTGAACGGGACTACGGGCGTCACTTGGATGGTAAATACGCGGTTGCGCTGTCGGTCAGCAAATCAACCGGCGCTAACATGGTCGAAGTTACCGACCGTGTAATGGCCGAGGTCGAGGAAATTGGCAAACTGCCACAAATGCGTGGCATTAGTATATTCGGCATGGACAATCAGGGTAAGGCAGTAAAAGAATCGCTTTCGGACTTGTTGAACGCGGGAATGGTCGGCGCGCTGCTCGCCATAGTTGTTCTTTATCTGTTCTTACGCCAAACAACCACGACGCTAATTGTTACAGCGACTGTGCCGTTTTCGTTGACGATCACACTCGGCGCACTTTACTTCGCGGGCCTAAGTCTCAACATGTTAACAATGATGGGCCTAATGCTCGCGGTCGGTATGCTCGTTGATAATGCTGTAGTAGTGACTGAGAGTGTTTTTAGGCATCGACATGAGAATCCAGATGAACCCTACAAAGCCACGCTAGCCGGCGTCAAAGAAGTGGGGCTTGCGGTAATCGCAGGCACCTTCACGACAATTATTGTGTTTGTCCCGATCATGTTTGGCACCAAAACCGATATCAGCGTGTTTATGACACATGTAGCGATCACGATTATCGTCGCGTTACTGGCCTCGCTGATTATTGCGCAAACTCTCGTGCCAATGTTGGCTGCAAGAATAAAACCGCCGCCCGAACCCAAAGCAACCGCTCTAATGTCACGTTTGACCAGTCGTTATGCTCGAAGTCTTGGCTGGATGTTGGGTCACCCGTTTAGTACATCGATAATCGTTATACTAACGACCGCGATTTGCGTTGCGCCATTGATGATTTTCAAGCTGGTCAAAGTTGACATGTTTCCTCAGGATAGTGGTCGGCGACTCCACATGCCCTATCACGTCGAAGGGCAACACTCTCTCGAAAGGATGGAAGCAACGGTCAATACGATAGAAAAATATCTGTTCGATAATCGGGAAGAGTTCAACATTGACTCGGTCTACAGCTACTACACTCAGGAAGAAGCACAGTCCACCCTACTATTGACCGATGAAGCGGATGCGACGCTTTCCACTACAGACATTATTGATCGCATTACCGAAAATATGCCCGTACTGGCTGTTGCGAAGCCTAGTTTCGAGCGCGAACAACAAGGTGGTGGAGGTGAGTCGTTTAGCATTCAGATATCCGGCGACTCAACTTCGCGCTTAAATGATATAGGTACGGACGTTGCGCGAGCGTTGAGCAGCCTCGAAGGACTTGAGGACGTGCGCAGCGACGCGGAACTTGGCGATCGCGAAGTGCGTGTCTCTGTTGATCGCGTTCGATCAGCAGCGGCAGGTCTTACGAGTGATCAGGTCGCTCAGGCAATCGCCGTCGCATTGCGCGGACAGAACTTGAGAGAATTTCGCACGAGCACAGGTGAAGTGGACGTGCGCCTGGCATTTCGGCCGTCGGACAAGCAGTCGCTGGACCAGCTGGCTAATCTGCCTTTGTACACTAGCGACGGCACACGCATTACGCTGGGCAATGTCGCGAATTTTGAGACGACTTATGCGCCTGACACTATTCGCCGAACAGATCGCCAAACCGCGGTTATTATCTCGGCAAACCTCGATGACGATTTCGCCCTGAATGGTGTCAAACCAAAAGCTGAGGCCTTGATGGACCAATATGACCTGCCGCCCGGCTACGCATGGAAGTTTGGACGCGGCTTCGAGCGACAAGACGAAACACAGCAGATGATGCTTACCAACATTATGCTTGGCATCGCATGTATATTTCTGGTGATGGCGGCGCTTTTTGAGTCCATGATATTGCCATTTTCAATTATTCTCGGTTCGATCGCATTTTCGATCCTCGGCGTATTTCTTTTCTTTGCAGCCACGGGAACTACGTTTTCGTTTATGGCGATGATCGGCATCATGATCTTGATCGGGGTGGTCGTTAACAATGGAATTGTGTTGGTCGACAGAATCAACCACTTGCGGCAGGCAGGAATGGCGCGCAATCAGGCGATCGTTGAAGGTGGGAGAGACAGGCTTCGACCGATTTTGATGACTGTTGCAACAACAATTGTAGGGTTGGCGCCTCTCGCCGTGAGCACCACCCAAGTGGGCGGCGACGGCCCACCCTATTTCCCTATGGCAAGAGCCATAATCGGCGGGCTCGCGTTTTCAACCATTGTTTCATTGCTGCTTGTACCCGCGTTATATGCTGCATTCGACTCGATGGCTGCCTGGGGCAAGAAGGTTATGAGAATTTCACGCGCCAATTGGAATTCTTCGAACGCAAATGACCGAGTTCCAACGCTCAACCAAGGCGCCCGCTGATTGGCTCGTCGATATTGTCCGGCGGCACAGTGAACCACTCAGGTCCGTCTTCGGTTATATAAAGGCAGTCTTCCAGGCGTACCCCGAAACTGGCGAAATCGTAGAGTCCGGGTTCGTTTGAAAAACACATTCCCGGCGCAAGTTTCGTTTGCTCCCCGTGGACGAAATTAATACTTTCGTGTCCGTCCATGCCGATTCCGTGGCCTGTGCGATGACTCAATCCGGGCAACGCATACCCTGGACCCCAACCAAGAGATTCGTAGTATTCGCGAACTTTGTCATCAACTGAACCGGCAGTCGCTCCAACTTGCGCTGCACCAAAGGCAATATCCTGGCCTAGCCGCACGGTTTCCCAAACCTCCCGTTGGCGCACGCTTGCATCGCCGAAAACAAATGTTCGTGAGATATCCGATTGGTAGCCTTCAACGGCACAGCCGCAATCCATCAGTACGATCTGTCCATCGCTAATTTTCTGAGGCTGCTGAGTACCGTGAGGATAGGCGCTCGCCACACCAAACAATGCCATACTCCATACATCGCTGCCGCCCAGGGAAGTCTGCGCTTTTTGCATTAATTCGTTCACATCAGAAGGCTGCATGCCAACCTGCAACTTCGAATACGTATGCTCGTAAGCTGCAAGCGTAATCGCATTTGCCTTTCTCATCAGGTTAATTTCGTTGGCGGACTTGAACATGCGGCAGCCCCGCGTAATTGGCTCCGCACTGACAACTTTGAAATTTGGAATGGCGCTCAAAATACCTTCTGCGACGAAGTGCCTGACGGTGCCTTCAAGACCGATCCTGCCGCTGCGCAAACTTCGATCGGCAAGCAAACCGGCAAGTTTCTGATATGGGCTATCGTGCTCATGCCATGCGCGGACATCATCACCGAATGTCATCGATTCCCGCACACTGGGCTCCTCGAAAAATGGTGTGACAATACCGATGTCGCCATCTCGCGGAATCAAAACGGCAGTCAGCCGCTCGCTTCTCCACCAGCTAATTCCGGCGAAGTACAACATAGCGGAGCCTGGCTCAAGCAAGATCGCATCGATGTTGTTCTCCGCCATTAGGCGTTGCGCCTTTTCTATACGGAGTAGACGCTCGTTGACAGAAATAGGCACGACATCGCCCAGCATCGACTTGAGGCTTGACTCGGCTGATTCGCACCCACCTATCATTACTGTGCCCATTCCGGCACCGGAAAGCTTAATAAAGTCCCGCTTGTTGATTCGCATGCCCATTCCACCACCTAGCTCAACATCTCTTCATAGGTTACATCGGCCAGCGTTGTCTGGCCAAACTAGAATGGTGGCGCCGACCAGCTAGAATTTTACGGAGTAGTATCTCTCACCTGGTGCAGCAGTATTTTGTTCAGGTCGTATAGCCTCGACATCGCTGGGGATCGTATTGATAGCTACCACCCGAGCATCGGCGACGCCCTTCCAAAAGGCAGGAAATTCGTTCACGAAATCGTCAAAAGCCAATTTCTCCGCATGGATGCGCGAATTGTCGATTGCGTCTCTCGTGGACCAAATGCTTGCACGTTGTGCCTCTGTTGCACTGGCCTCAAAGGCGCCATAGACAAATCCACTGCGTACGTCAACGAGAATGGCGGCTACAGTTGCGGTCACATTCGCCTTTTTATTGCGAAGTAGACCCAAGGAAATGACGGACAACGGACCGAAAGATTTTCCTTCGACGGAAAATTGCGTATCCACACTATAAATAAGCAGCATATCCGCCTTCAGCTGCGCAGCCGGCAGACGCAAATCCTTAATTGAATCCAACTTCGATGGCAAAAGCATTCGACCTAGCGGCGTCACACCTGCGATAAGCGGTTGTTTGCGAATAGTATCGATATACGCTTCGGTCTCAATATCACGCGTCGTGATCACGCTATATCGGCCAGTACCGTATCCACGGTTTGTTAGTGACACGTAACCCGACCCTTGTACACGGACAATCGCCAAATTTGCCGGCAGTGGACTTGCCGGCATTCGTTCGTAGTACTCGCGAATTTGCGTGTCATCGATTCTGGCGAGCGACACACCGCCGCCAGGAGTTACATAGCGTGCCGCGCAGCCTGGTAAAACGAAAATTAGCGCGATCAGCAATATCTTCCTTTGCATTGAATTACCTCGTTCCGTGGTCGTTAACTGTCGTTTCGTATCGGACACCCTCGGGAACAGGCACCGCCTGCTGCACCGTCACCCCGTATTCGCCCTCAGTGACTTGCGACGCGTCAACAGCGACAAAAGCGGTGTACGCTGACATCAAACCGTATTCCAGCGCCGTTACCAGAATTTCTCCTTGCAGACCCGCATGCGGATCGCCTTCCCAAGATTGACGATTGACTAATTCGGCGATTTTTCGCCGCGCCCAAGTCTTGGCTAGCGACTCATTCGACTGGTCGTCATCGTCGCCAGACACACTTAGCGTATGCGTCTTGCCTGCTGTGCGACCGCTAACGAACACATCACCTGCTGCGCCAAGAAATTTTCCCGTCAGAAAGACGGGCCGGCCGACGAACAAATCCGGCGTCGTCGAAGGATAAACATCCGATACCAACATCCCGCCCCAATCAAACTCAATATCCGTAAGGACCGGTCTAGTGATTCTCTCAAAGAACCGATGCATAACGTTGGCACCCGAATCGTTCGGACCCAGATAAGCAACAGCTCCCCTTCCTGCTTGGGCCATTCTCTCAAGTAGATATCGATTGACGCTTGAACCAACCCCAAAACTGAATACTCTTGCGGCCCCGATTCTTTCATTGACCGCGCGAAGAATGTCCGCTTCGTTACCGATGAATCCGTCAGTCATGAATGATACGAAACGGAGCCGTTCTGCATCTTGCGGAAAATCGAGCGCAGCTTTGATGCCCTCAATCATTCGCGTACCACCCGTTCCCCGAAGTCTGGAAATATGTTTTCGCGCTTCGGCTATGTTTCTGTGGGTCGCAGGAATCGGGCGATTGCCGAACTGACTTGCTACATCGGAGAAGCGAATAATTTGAAACGTGTCTTCCGGCCGCAGGTCGTCCAGCGCTGCAAGTACGGCCTGTTTCGCTTGCGCTAGTGGCACACCATCCATCGATCCGGAACAATCCAGCACGAACACAAGCTCCATCGGGCTGCGTTGCATCACCTCAAGCCGATTTGGCGGATACAGCATCATTGTGAAATAGCCTTGCTGCGTCTGCGGATCTACCCAGCTAAGCAGACCCGACTTTAGCGTGTCACCGGCAACACGAAACCGAAGCACGAAGTCCTTGTTCGGTATCATTCCCTGCGCGCTTAACTCAACCCTGGCAACGTCCGGCGAAGATTGCGTCGCGGTAATGGGATGCGACGCCTGCAATTCCTCAATGGCAATCCCCGCGTTTACCGTTACATCGATGTCAATGTCATGCGCCGAGCGCTCATTCGGCCGCAGGTAACTCACTGTTACTGGTTGCTTACCTGATGGACGGCTTCCGCTTTGCTTAGCGGCAATCCCATCGGCCGCGCCGGGCGGGTTATAACGTGGCCCGACAACAGTTGGAAACACAAATGTATACCACCCGTCGTCATAGCGCAGCGTATGAAAATATTTGATTTCAATATCTATGGATGCGCCGGATTCAATGTTTGCCACTTTTTGTCTAAAAATATTCGGTCGGTGTTGCGTAAGCAGACTCGCACGGTAGCCTTGGTCGCGCGCGTGCCGATAGATCTCTTCGGCCTCGGTTTTTTCGCGCAATATACCGCGAATTCTTCGCTCACCGATCGTCATTACGAATTCGCTGACCGCAGCTTTTTCAGGCAACGGAAAGACATAAATCGCTTCTATCTTCTCGCTGTAAGGATTTTCAAATTGCTGGACTACATCAACCGTACCGATATAACCATTAACAAGTGCATTAACGGATGTATGTTTTAGTGGAAGTGAAATTTGACGCACACTGCCAGCCTCGCCGACGTTCGCCATCAATGAGCCCGTTCCAGGGCTTGCAGAATCAGACTCCGCGGTCGCTGCTGATTTCGAAATTATCCAGACCTCTTCGTCTGGTTGAATGGACGCTAATGCCTGGGTCGTAGAACTCGACTCAGCGCGCCGCTTCTTATGTCGATCGTTTCGGTCAAGGGATCTATTACGGTGTTTGGCTTGGCGTGAACTAACAATAATTTCTTCGATCTGGCTGTCTTCCGTGACAGGTGCTTGTGGCGTAGCGGATGCTGGCCACTGTTGACTGGTTTGCGTTTTTGCTGGCTCGCTGGTCTGCTCTAGTGACGCAAGGTCCGCGCAAGACGTCAGTAGACTGACCGTTGCCCCCAAACAAACGCCTATAATCGCTAGTTTATGAATATTTCGGACTGCCACTGTTACCTGCTCCCTTCGCCAAAACCGATGGTCAATGTCGCATTCGCGTTTGCACCATCATTGGTTACTGCGGTTATGAGATTTGCCTTGATATCGGGCGGCCTGATGCCGCTCAACTGGACGTGAATCGTCGTAATTCGAGTTTGCCCAATCGGCAGCTCAGAGCTTGGTTGAATGCTGTAATCAGCGACGACTATTCGTTCTGCATCACCCGCCTGAATTGCATTGCGATCAAAGTATGGCGCGTCTGAAAATGCGGATGCATCACCGTTTTCTACGCCGACAATCGTCATCGTTTGACTTAGGTCCACCAATTCAAACTGCCACGCGGCGACGGGATCTTGACTGTGCAGGTATATTTCAATGGTTCGAAACTCGACCGTACGATCGTCCGTCGCGAGCACGCTCGTACTGATGCACAACAAAATCACGAGTGGGGACACTAGCCTAGTCATGACGCATCAACTCGCTGGCTTAGCGCAACCAAACGAAATGCAAATGCGTCCAATTGCGCCTGGCTCGGCCGCCGATTGTCATTTTTTCTTGCGAGATAAAGCACGTCCGCGATATCTATTTTCCCAGACCCGTCAGCATCGGCGTAAACGCTTTCGGCACGGACCGGCTCCGGCTTTTGCGCGGTAAACAATACGAGCGCAACGACAACACTCGCGGCAGCGGCCAACCACCATGGTGAATTCGCTATTTTGCGCAGGCCGGCCTCACGGCCTTTGAAATGTTCACCGGCAAGGTCAAGTATCGCTCGGTCCACCTGTGGCGTTATCGTAGTGATGCCACGCTCCGACTCGCGCAATGCCCGCAATATATTGCTGGGCAACTCGTCTTGGCTGTCGTCGTTAACGTCCGGCGGTGTAGCAGTCATCAAAAATTCCCTCGTTCGTGAGGGTTAAGCGCACGAACAGGGCAAAAGGTTCACAAATCGCGAATATTTTTTGCAGCTTCGCTATTTTTTAGCTGTTTGATGGCTAAATGCAGTCGAGATTTGACGGTACCAATCGGCAGGGCTAACGAAACAGCGATCTCTTGCAATGACATATCTTCGACGAAACGCAGACGCAATACCTCTTGATGTTTCGGCGGTAACTCGCTGAGCAGTGCAGCGACAACCGAATTGTCACGCGGCCGGCCCCGCGCAGGCAATTCATCTGGGGTCTGCGTCGATTGCGGAAATTTCTGCGCTTTGCGTAGCGTGCTGATGGCAATGTTTTTGGCCGCCGGATAAAGTAATGTTGATAGCTTGGCCGTTAACGTTAGGCCAGCACCGGCAGGTGGGAATTTCCGCAACAAATAAATAAATGTTTCTTGCAGAACATCATTCGCGATATCTGCGTCATTGGTAATATGCTGCGCCGTGCGTAATACAAATTCGCGGTGCCTGCGATATAAGATCTCAAATGACTCAGCGGCCGATCTCGCATCGCCAATATTGCATATTTCTACGAGATCGGCGTCAGTAGAATCGTTCTTGCTGAGGTGTTTTTTCACCCATTGACGCTATCAAGCAATGACGGCTATTGAAAGAGCCCGCTACTACCGCTACGGAAATTCGCGCATCAGCTCACTGTGTCAGCGTCTTTTTCTGACTGGCGCGTGATTGCTCTCGAACGCGGATCGCGGCGATTGCCAGCATCAACAATAGCAGTACAACCAAACCTGTCGCGCCGCCGCCGCCATCTACTATGACGACCACGTCGTCGACGAACGGTGCATCGCGATCAAAGTCTTCAAGCGGAAGTAATGACAGTGCCGACGTGTCCGCAGGCCCAAATTCCGCGAGAAACGATCCGTCTACCGCATCATAAAGTTCTATTAGAAGATCGTATTCACCCGTCGGATATCCAGACAACAGCTCAGTTACTAATACAAATTCGTCGTCCGACGATGCGCCAAATATTGTGAAATCTTCGGTGACAGCATATTCGTTCCACGAGCCACCATTCAGGCTCAGAAACACTGCCGCATACACGTCAACAGCATCAAATACGGTGTCGGCATCGAATAGCAAATCAATCCCATGAAAAAAGCCGTCTGCGTCATCGTCATTAAACAATACGACGTCTGCATCGAAAATCCAGAAATCTACGCCTAAGGAACGGCTAGTTGCTCCTTGCGTATCGCCGATTAGCGATTTCTCGCTCGATCGAACCTTTGCTCCGTTACCATCGAGCGCAGCATAGGCATCCAGGGACTCGCTTCCTTTCGACGGATCCCGATTGTTATCGCGTCCACCCGTAGCGTAGCGTAGCGTTTTCGATACTCTGCCATCAGCCTGTGCTGCGGAATCTGACGAATCAGCAAGCGTGATACCAGACATACCCAGCAGCGCCGAAACAAGCAGTACGGTGAAGCGCTTGGCGGGTGAAGAATTGGTCAATTCCTTAGTTGTAGACATCTCATAAACCTCTAACGCACAATGATCAAACTTGTGGTGATTAAAGCGCACCACGGATGAATCGAAGCTGAACTATTCCTTGAAAATATGAACCTTGGCTGAACGGCCTCGGCGGCCAGGGCTGCAATCCGCATGACTACACCCAGCAATCAAGAATCCATGGGCACCGCAATCGCCTTTTTGTTATTTGGCGTAACTGGGGGCTTGGGCCTAGACATTTGTGCAAAGTGGCTGCTTGCGGACTACTCGTTGCAGCAATTCGTATTTCTGCGCAGCATTTTTGGACTGCTCATATTTCTGTCGATTTCTCGCTGGTACGGTGGACTCGGCAACCTGCGAACCAGTCGTTGGCTCGCCCACTTTCTGAGAACGATCCTGGCTAGCGGGGCTATGTTTGGTTTCTTCTATGGCCTGAAGTCTATGCCGCTCGTTAGCGCGCTTACTTTGGCGTTTACGGCCCCTTTAATCGTGACAGCATTGTCGGTTCCGCTCCTGGGCGAGCGTGTCGGCTGGCGGCGTTGGCTTGCTGTTGTCGCAGGATTTATTGGTGTCCTGGTGGTTTTGCGGCCTGGTGCAGGCGTATTGAGCGCCGCGTCGCTTGCGGTGCTTGTTGCGGCCGCTTGCTATGCTGGGCTTGCCGTTTCCGCCCGCAAATTATCCGACACCGAGAGCACTTTATCGCTGGCCGTTTATGTAATGGCTGGCCCACTACTCATTTCCGGTTTCATGTTGCCAGGCAACTTCGAACCGCCGACAAGCTCTGGCTGGGCACTGTTCGCTCTCGCAGGGTTTGCCTCAGCCTGCGCGTGGATCGGTATCATCGGCGGTTACCGAAGAGCGTCGCCGTCAATCCTCGCACCCTTTGAGTACACAGCGTTGATCGGTGCCGCTGCTGCCGACTTTTGGATATGGGGCGAAGTGCCGGATCGCTGGGTCATCCTGGGTGGGACTATCATTATTGCCAGCGGACTGTTCATCGTTCACCGCGAGGTGGGTAGCGTACTTTCAGGTCGCTACATCAGAGCGTTTACAGCCGGCGGAGCTGCATCAATCGCTCGCAGATTTAGGCGGCGCCAAAACTCGAAATTATAGCGCTAATGGATTGACCTCAGTCGCTAACCGACTCGGCCACTGCGATTATGCGGCGGATCGCACGGAGTTTTACCTTAACTCTTGCAGCATTATCTGGGCCCATTCTTAACATCATCTTCTGACCGCTCGAACGAGACTCTAGATCTGGGTCTACAAATTCGTAAAGGACGTGGGGACGAATGAGTTCCAACTCGGATTGAATGACTGGCGCAGACAACAAATCGTCGATGGTCTCGATCATCCGATCATTGAAATAGCCATTTGGGTAGCCCAGTTCGACATAAGCGGTTTGCAACAGCGGATAGTACCGTCGATACAAATCCGTGAGGTCGTCCGTGTCCGCATTGCTAAGGATGGCCACCAACGGCTCGAAGCGGCGAAAGCTCTCGCTAGTCATGGCGTAGCGATCATCGCCAGCCGTATCGGCCGCGAAAACACCGCTGAGTCTGCCTACCGGGCGAATTTGTTCGGCCAAATGTAATCGCGGCAAGTTGTCAACGGTCGCGACCAGTTTCTCGATGATTCTCGCATTACTAATGATATTCGTAAGTGGATCGCCGAATAGATCTGATAGTTCCAGCAGTAAATATTCATCGCTCTGATCAAGCGGCGGCAATGGACGCAACTTTGGCACTTCACCGACATCGGTCAGCGGCGCCAGCGGGAATTTGGGGCTGCTCGGTTGCTCACCAACGATAGCCTCGGGACTTTCGACAGACACCGGCGCTGCAGTTTGCGGCGCCTGAATCGTTGACCAGTAGTACCAAAGCCCGGCACAGACCAAGCCCGCGAGTACCAAAGGAATTACCCAACCACTTGAATTTCTATCATTCATATCGTTTCGGATCCCGCTCGACAAAGCCGCCACCTATGTGAGGCACGACGAGCTTGCTGTTATCCTTGAGCTCAGTGTAGCTCCGGAAAAAATAAATGAAACACCCAATTGTTGGCCTGGTTGTGGCCGTAATGTGCATATCCTGTGATGGCAAGCATTCGACACTTCCTAACGACGAACCCTTGGACGACCTTGTCGAGGAGTATTTGTTTATCGAGCTCAGCATGGGCGTACATGACAGCGCCCATGTAGACGCCTATTTCGGCCCGCAATCGATACGCGATCGAGCGACACAAGCAGGCTTATCGCTCGAAGAAATTCGTTCCAAAGCGACATCCCTGCGCGGGCAATTACAAGCAAGGCGGGCTCAGACGGAGTCCTCTACACGCATTGACGGCCTAATTGCCCGTCTGACCGCGTTACTTGCGCGCGTTTCCATAAATTCGTCGGAAGCGCTGCCGTTTGACGAAGAATCTCAATTGCTATTCGGTGTTACAGCGCCAGATTTCGATGACCAGCATTTCGACGAAATTCTGCATGAAATTGGTGCGCTATTGCCGCCAAGCGACGCCGCTCTTGCGGACCGCGTTGTGCAGTTTCAAAATGATTTCGTAGTATCCGTTGACCGACTACCTGTGGTTTTCGAAGCTGCGATTGCGGAATGTCGCGCTCGCACTTTAGGACGAGTTGCACTTCCCGACCATGAGTCATTCAGTATTGAATACGTCAATGACAAGCCTTGGTCCGGATACAATTGGTATCAGGGCGATGCCAACAGCTTGATTCAGGTAAATACAGATCTACCAATTTTTATTCATCGCGCTGTCGACCTCGGCTGCCATGAGGGTTATCCCGGGCACCACACTTTCAACGTTCTGCTGGAAAAAAATCTAGTACAGAAAGCTGGTTGGAGTGAATTTACGATCTACCCACTGTTCAGCCCAGCATCGCTAATTGCAGAGGGAAGCGGCAATCATGGAATCGAACTCGCGTTTCCAGGCCGTGAACGCCTCGAATTCGAACGAGATGTGCTATTTCCACTCGCGGGACTCGAAGCCAACAACGTCGAAACCTACTACAAGTTGCAGTCATTGCTACAGCAGCTGAAGTATGCGGAAAACGAAGCAGCGCGAGATTACCTGAATGGAACAAAGAGTCGCAAGCAGACTATCGAATGGCTGATTGCTTACACGCTATCTTCCGAAGAACGATCCACACAGCGGGTCGCTTTTTTCGATACTTACCGTAGCTATATTATTAATTATAATTTTGGTATGGATATGGTTCGTGAATATATTGAAAGAGATACTGCTAACGACAGCGAACGTTGGCAACGGTTTGAATACATGTTGTCGAATCCGATTCTACCGTCTGATTTGTTAGCGCAGGAATAATTGAGGTGTCTCCGTACAAATGTTCCACTAGGGTGGGACCGACTGTGAAGCAAAGCCTGCCATCGACGTAAATGCGCTTGTTTATTGCTGGCGAACGACGGCGCGGACGTCTCTACTGCCCGAACGCTATCAGGACCGTTTCATTTCGGGGTGATTAGATGTTTTTGCGCTGAGGCTCGCAAGTCATCCGTTATTACCATCGCTTTACGTTCGGTCAAATCAAATAGGACGCAAGTACATTCAAGTGTCGCGGCCAGTTCATTTTCGTGGAGATTTTGCATCTCGTAGCGAATGGTGATTGATTTGCTGCCGATGTTTTTGATGCCTGCACAGGTCTCCAGCACGTCGCCCGCCTTCACTTCGGCTACATATTCAATAACATGCTTGACGTCGGCCCAGCCCCGTTCCATTGCATCGTCGCTCGCACCGCTCCAACCGAAAACTTCGTAGAGCAGATGATAAGAAGCATCATCAAACATATTCAGATAAAACCGAGTGGTCATGTGACCCAATACGTCGCACATCCACGGGTGTGCGACGCTCTTTTGCACCACTATCATTCGTTGACCTCTCTAAAGTAATTCTGTAGCCATTTTTCGCGAAAAATTCGTGATCAAGTCGATCGTCGGTCCAGCAAATTGGCACACACGAATTAAGCTCTCTCCACGACCGGATAGCGCTCCGAGTCGAGCGGCATTCCCGGCTCAAGATCATCGCAAATCAGCGGCTTGCTCAGGCCTTTTCTTAAATCGTATACGACATCGTCACCCGTATAACGAACTGTGTAACCTCTACGACGCCGGCTGCCGCTATTGTTGCCACCTGCGCCGTGCACGGTCATAGCGTGAAAAACATATACGTCGCCCGGCTCCAGGTCCCACGAAATAACGTCGTACTTATCGCGATCGGCCTCAATATCCGGAATATCTTCAAACTCGGGATTGCGTTCGTAGTCTGCTATATCTGCCGTTTTGCCGAACACCTCTGGTTGAAACCAACGGCCCCATTTGTGCGACCCGCGCACGAATTCCACACGGCCGTTTTCAGTTGTTGTGTGGTCCAATGCGATCCAAATTGAAAGCACCTGCCAACCGCGTATGGGCCAATAGGGCTGGTCATTGTGCCATCGCGTGCGCTGCCCCATTGCGGCTTCCTTCACAAATAATTGGTCATACAATAAATTGACCTTTTGCGAATCGAAAAAAGTTCGTGCAATTCTTGGAAACTCTGAATTTACGCAAATGTCGCGAAACGTATCGTGCGTTTCCCACAGCCGTAGGTTGCCATGGAAACGACTATCGTCTGATTCGTAACCATGATAGAACGGGCCCGGGTTTTTGATGTCATCTTCTATTGCAGCGGCGAGACGTTGGAGATCACCGGCATTCACTATCCCGCGTAACGCTACCGCACCGTCGTTGTTGTAGTCGTCGATATCCGAAGCCGTTACACAATCAATCATTATCTGCCCTCCCTTGTACAGTTCGCGTCATCTATTAATTGTGGCGGACGCTCCTCCGCGCCCGCATTATCGATCAAAGAAAGCAACGACTGTGTTTCTAAACCTAATTGGGCGACGCGGCAAGCAAAATTGTTGACGCATGAATCACGACTGAGTTGGCCAGGCGGCGACCGGTGGATGGTCCAACACAACAGGTGTTGCGCAGTAATTGGCAAAAGCAAGTTGTTGGTATTTTACCACAGATAACTGCGCGCTTATTCCAAACGATGATAAACGACGTCACATCGTGCGCAATTAATAGAAGTGAATGCGGAGTCATAAAATACTGTTTTTGTTATCTATTTTGCCGCGTTTGCCGTGCGATAGCAGGTGTACTAAACGGTCGTCGCCGATAGACTGGCCAATCCGGGGCATGGGGTTTATAGTCGCAGAATCGCAACATACGATGCACTTGGGCAAGTGTTTGAAATCGTCATGCATCGTGGATTAGCCAGCAACGACCAGAGCTTATGTTGCATTAAATTGATTAATTTAGAGAACAGGGGAAGCCAAATGAAACTTACATGGCGACATATTGGAGTGGCAGTTACGGTAGC
The DNA here is from genome assembly GCA_021773015.1 of Woeseia sp. Classification (GTDB taxonomy): domain Bacteria; phylum Pseudomonadota; class Gammaproteobacteria; order Steroidobacterales; family Woeseiaceae; genus OFTM247. Next base: position 3,381,122 of record JAJFKW010000001.1, on the reverse strand, counting down.
TGTTTCTACAGGATTGTCTTTTCAAAGTGCGTTTGCACAATCAAACGAGGGCTCTGATGAAGTCATCGAAGAGGTCATAACGCTCGGTTCGCGCAGCGCAAAGCCGCGCACCGCATCTGACTCCACCGTGCCGATTGATGTCATCGGTGGTGAAGAATTTACTGCTTTCGGAAACTCAGCGGACCTGACCGACAATATTCGAGCGCTCGTTCCGTCGTACACAGCAACACCAGCGACCGGTGACGGCAGCGCATTCGTACGACCAACATCGCTTCGTGGCACCGCGCCAGATCAGACGCTGGTTTTAGTCGATGGCAAGCGTCGTCATCGCTCTGCCCTTGTACAGTTTTTCGCACCCGCGGCGGGTAATGGCGCACATGGTGTCGACGTCGGCATGATTCCCGGTATCGCACTCAAGAGAGTTGAAGTATTGAGAGACGGTGCAGCTGCGCAGTACGGCTCGGATGCCATCGCGGGTGTCATCAACTTTGTCACGAAAGACGCAGGTTCTGGCGGCGAAGTTCAGGCACAGTTTGGGCAGTTCTACGAAGGCGAAGACAGCCTGAAAGTATCTGGCAACGCCGGATTCGGTGACGGCAGTAACGGCTTCGTTAATGTCAGTTTTGAGTACACCGATAACGACGCGCTTTCACGTGGAATTCAACGACCCGACGCAGCCGCACTGATTGCCAATGGCGTTACAGCAGTTGGGCAAGATGCGGTATTTGGTGACGCGCCTTTTGCACAAACCTGGGGCCGACCCGAAACAGAGGGATTGCGGTTATTCCTCAATTCAGGCTTTGACGTTAGCGACACAGCGAGTTTGTATGGCCGCGTAGGATTTGCCGACACTGAAGGACGTTATCGCTTCTTCTATCGCGGCAACAATGAAACCAATACACCAGGCGGCGGTGATACTCACTCATCAATTGCCGCATTGCAGGCACTTGGGTTTACCGGCCTACCAGGCGGATTTACGCCATTCCTCGACGGCGATCAGACCGACACGTCAATTGTTGCCGGCATCAAAGGTGAATTCTCGAATGAGATCCTCTACGACTTTAGCGTAGGTCTAGGCAAGAACGAGCTGGACTACTTCCTGAACAACACTGTTAACTCAGACCTTGGGTTAGACGCCAATTTGCAGATCCCACAAATGGACTTTGATGTTGGTGGTTATGAGCAGGAAGAGCTCAATCTTAACGCCGATTTTTCTATGCCACTAAGTGACTCCCTAAATGTTGGCTTTGGCGGAGAATGGCGCGACGAAGAGTACACCGTCGTCGCCGGTGAGCCCAACGCTTCTGTCGGTGGCGGCTCAAGTGGTTTCAAGGGAATTACAGAAGAAGATTCAGGTAAATTTTCACGGGATAACTTTGCGGTATATGTCGATCTCGAGCATGACGTCACCGATTCGTTGCTGGTCCAGTACGCGGTCCGTTTTGAAGATTTTTCCGATTTCGGTAGTACCACCAACGGCAAACTCGCCGCGCGTTATCGCGTCAATGACCGTCTAGCGTTTCGTGGTGCCGTTTCAACCGGCTTCCATGCTCCGACGCCGGGTCAATCGAATGTTCGTACAACGATTACTACGTTTGACGGCATGACCGGTCTGCAGATCGAAGAAGGCCTAATACCGACAACCGATCCTCGCGTAGTAGCGGCAGGTGGCACGACACTAACCGACGAAACTTCGGTGAATATCAGCCTGGGCTTTACGACGGACCTCGGTGACGCGACCACGTTGACGATCGATGCCTATCAGATCGAAGTTGACGATCGTATTTATCGTACCGGCGATATCGCCGACCCGATCAATCCAGGTGCGACGATTTCGTTTTACACCAATGCATTGGATGTCGAGCACTCCGGCGTCGATCTCGTCCTTACTTCTGGCATAGACTGGGGAAGCAGTTCTAATACTGATATTACCTTTGCCTATGGCTACAACAAGGTTGAAGTTACCGATCAGCAGCAAATCAACGGTGTTAATCCAGTGAGTGCCGGATTAGTCGAGGATATCGAGAATAATTATCCCGAACATCGCTTCGTCCTCACCACCAATACGTTCTTCGGCGACAAGTTCAACTTGTTGGCGCGTGCAAATTTCTACGGCGAGCATTGGGACGAACGCGGCAGGATTGGCGGCGTATTGGAAGTTGATGATATGGACGTGCTTACCGGCCGGACTGTCGATATCTCCGAGGAAATCGGCTCGACGATCTATTTTGACGTTGAATTGGGCTACCAAGTTAACGACAATTTGCGGCTCGCACTCGGTGCTGTGAATATCTTCGATGACTTCATTGAAGAGATTCCAGTCAGCCCAGGCACTTCTACGGATCAATCGGCGAACCGCGTCAGCGTCGGGTTGCAGTATCCGCGCCGCAGCGCCGCGAACTATGAAGGCGGTTCTTGGTACTTGAAAGGCGTTTATAACTGGTAGACGATTCATAAGACTAAGCTAAAGCCCCTGTAACCACCGTTACAGGGGCTTTTTTTTGCCGCCAACACCGCGCACTATGCGCATTGGATAATTTGCGGAACGACAGATGCTGATCAATGCAAACGGAATAATGTCTATCGACCACCCGGTCATAGCCGTAAACAGCCTGGATGCCGCAAGAGTTGTCTACGAGCGGCTCGGCTTTACCGTTCCGCCACGGGGTAGTCACGTTGAATGGGGTACCGGCAATCTATGCATTATGTTTCCAAGCGATTATTTGGAAATGCGCGGAATTATCGACCCGGCGCGCTTTACGATGAATTTGGATCAGCACTTGCAGGAATGGGGTGAGGGCCTCATGGGTGTTGCATTCCGAACTGATGACGTAGCTGACAGCTATCGACAGTTATTGGCCAGCGGCGTGGAAACAAGCGAGCCACGAAAACTCACGCGGAATTTCGAACACCCGGAAGGATGGACGCAACCTTCATTTGAATTGTGCGTGCCGACGCCTGATGCGATCGACGGTCTTATGCACGTCGTTGTACTGCAACACCTTACGCCGGAACTCATCCGCACTCCGCAGTTTTTACAGCACGCCAACACAGCCAAAGCTGTTACCAGCGTGACAGGCATCATTCACGATATCGACACTACTGCAGCGAAGATGTCGCGTCTGGTTGGAGCTGACAACGTTGCCGTCTCGGAGCGAGGCGTTGTTCTGAGTATTTCCCAACAGCAAACGATATCGCTACTAATACCCGAGAAATATGCAGAACACTTCGGTGACAACCCATCTTTCGATGGTCGAGCACAACTCGGAGCGATGGAAATATGCGTTGCTGACCTCGACAGGGCCAGAGACTTGTTAACGCGCAACGACGTTATCTACAACGACAAAGCGGCAAACGTAATTCGTGTTGATAGCGGCCAAACGTGTGGCGTCATTCTGGATTTTGTTGAATAACCAACTTCGTCGACAGAACCTATGGAATCTCCATCCGTAAACGGCCGGCCCAGCAATCCGCCTAAGTCATTGTGGCAGGCGATCACACCAGCTGGCCCACAGCATGCGCCGCTCGATCAGGATCAGCGCTGTAGCATTGGCATCGTCGGCGGTGGATTGCTGGGCCTGTCGGCAGCATTGGCGCTCGCCGAAGCCGGCGAAGACGTCATTGTTTTAGAGGCCGCGGATATTGGCTGGGGCGCATCCGGCCGAAACAACGGACTTATCGCCCCGGGATTGAAGCGTGACCCTGCCGAGGTAGTGAAATTGCTTGGCAGCGATTTGGGCGAGCGCCTTAACTCATTTTCCGGCAACGCACCGGCCAGTTTGTTCTCGCTCATCGCGAAACATCGTATTTCGTGCGATGCAGTCAATAATGGCTGGATTCAAGCTGCGCACTCTTCACACGCATTGCGCGTGGCACTCGAAAGGTTGTCGCAATGGGAGGATCGCGGTGCGGAGGTTGCACAGATCCAGACCAACGAGCTAGTCGAACGCCTGGGGTCCGAGTTTTATCGTGGCGCCTGGGTCGATAAGCGCGGCGGCTCGCTAAACCCGCTGGCGTTGACCCGCGGACTGGCGCATGCAGCAAGCTCGTCGGGCGCGCGAATCTTCTGTGGTACGCCTGTTGCGGGTCTGCATTTCGATGGAACCCACAATTCGTTGCATACAGCCCGCGGCAATATTTATTGCGACAAGGTATTACTCTGTACTAACGCTTATAGCACGCTGTCCAACAATGTCGGCGGCGTCATTCCGCTTCGAACCGCACAAGTTGCTTCGGAGCCACTAAACACCCGACAACGCGAGCGTATTCTTCCTGGGAAGGAATCAGCGTCGGACACTCAACGTCTCCTGACTTCATTTCGTATTACAGCGGACAATCGTTTGATCATGGGCGGAGCTAGCGCAACGGCGGGCGATGAAAGAATTGGTCTATTCCATCACTTACACCGCGCCGCTTCCCTTCGATTTCCACCTCTAGGTTCCATCGACTGGCAATTTGGCTGGAGCGGTCATCTCGCACTCACGCCTGACCACCTACCTGTTATCTATAGGCACGGACCGGACGTGTACTCTGTTATAGGTTGCAATGGTCGCGGCGTTGCGCTCTCGACAAGCATGGGGCAACTGCTGGCAAAATTGCTGGTTGATGCCAGTGTCGAACCTCCGCCCGTTCCGATGCGGAATTTTCGCCGAATGCCCAGCTACGCGTTCCGTCATCTCGGCGTCAGCATCGCGGTACCGATAAGTCGCGCTATGGACCGAATTCAGCGTCTATTCGGCTAAATACCCTACGAGCTTATGCGGTCGGGACAACGTTCGCGTTTAGTCGAAATAGATTTGTCGGGTCGTAGCGATTCTTAATTTTTACAAGACGCTGGTAATTTGCGCCGAAATTTTGGCTCACTGTTCGCGAAGACTGATCATCGACTTCGTTGATGTAAAAGCCCTCCGTGAATGGCTCAAGCTTCGCCCAGTACTCTTTGATATAAGCTCGATGCGGTGCCATATCGCCGCCGGCTTTCCAACTAGTCGTTGCGAGCATGTTGGCTATCGGTGATCTATTCGAAAGCGCCGTCGCATCCTCCGCAATTTCCGCAATGGCACCGCCGGCATGCTGAAAGTAAACGGATGTATCTCGCCGCACGTCCTCTTCGAGCCCATCTAGTATCGCGTTTATCAATTCGCCACTCAATTGCGGAATAAGTCCCGCCTTCAAATACGTCGCTTTTGCTCTTGGGTCTGTATCGTCCCAACTTCGTTGGATTTCCACGTAGTCCCTCCATTTGATCTGGTCCACCAAAGGTCTCCCTATACCGCGAATTGGTTTTACAAGGTCCTCTGCCTTTTTGGGATCTCCAGAGTAACAAGCGTGCATAAACGCGAATCCGGGCTTGCCTTCTGCTGCTTTTCTTATGACGATATCAATATACATTTCATCAGACACTGTTTCCGCCATCTCTGCATAGAGATTTAATACATCTCTCGCATGCTTGAAAGGAAAAACGATATCTCCGCCATAAACCTGACGATTCATCTCATGAAGCTGAAACTGAAAAGACGTAACGATGCCGAAATTTCCACCGGCACCACGTACACCCCAATATAGATCGGCGTTTTCATTATTATCGGCATGACGAAGTTTGCCATCTGCGGAAACAACATCGACCGCAAGCACATTATCCAGGGCCAGGCCGTAACGCCGCGCGACGCGGCCATATCCGCCGCCTGTGGTCAAGCCGCCGACTCCGGTATGCGACACCGTTCCCGCAGTAGTAACCAGTCCGTGCGCCGCACACTCGTGATCAATCGGGCCCAAGTGACTTCCGCCTGTTACATGCGCAATTCGATTCTTCGGGTCCACTCGGACATCTCGATGTAACGACAGATCGATGAGCATCCCTTTATCGCAGGTCGACTTCCCCGAAAAACTATGTCCGCCACATTTGACAGCAACCAATAAGTCATAGTCTTTAGCAAATTGTATCGCCGTTCCAATATCGGCGACGCCTGTCGGTTGCACAATTAACGCCGGGTGTTTGTCTATAGATGCATTGAGAACGTGCCTCGCACTTTCATACGCCTCGCTTCCGGAAAGCAGCAATGGACCGCGCAATACTTCACTTAGTTCTTTAATGGCGCCCGCCGTGAGCGCAACCTCACGACCATCACCTGTACGACCCAAAACATCTGATGAAACTTGCAGAAGACCCTGCAACGATGCCGCGCTCACGTGCGTGGAACAAACTGCTGACGTTAATGCTGCGCCTGAACTGGCCAGAAATTTTCTTCGATCCATCGTTAGCGCCTCTTTTTTTGTTGTGACTAACTACCGCGATTGAATGGTATCGCCCATGCCCTACTTCGATTCTACCGTAGTCGGCTCTTAGGCAGGAAAAAGTGTTACTTACAGGAACTAAAGTATCGATTTCCCCAGGTCATGTCCGGTTGCACAAGCCAACGTCCAGCCCAGGCTGCCATGCCCAATATTTAGATAGAGGTTGCGAATCGACGTGGGGCCGACTAACGGTCGGCCACTGGCCGTTACCGGCCGCAATCCGGCCCAGGCATTATTCTCTGCCGAATAGTCAGCGACTTCGGGCGCGCATTCTTTGACAACTTGTAGCAACTCGGTTTGCCTGTACCCATCGGACTTTGCATTAAAACCAACAAAATCCGCAAAACCAGCCAGGCGTGTTGCTCGATCCAATGTGCTGATGACGAATCGCTTGTTCAGGTCCGTAACACTCACCGCTGGCGTTGCAGGGCCTTTCGCGAACGTAAAACTATAACCCCGTACTGGATAAATTCCCGGGTCGACTCCGAGCGGGGTTAAGACTTCATGGCTAGCCGCACCCATGCATACAACCGCCGCATCAGCCTCAAGCAACCCGTGATTCGACAACACTCCGTAGACATGGTTGGCTTTTGCCGCCAATCGCCTGACTTGGGTATTCAGCATCAGCTCGCAGCTTCCGTTTGCAACCATATGTCGTGTCAGACCGGCGCTAAATGCGCGCGCATCACCCACTTCATCGTTTGGCGAGTAGATGGCGCCGATATATGCCCCCTTCATTCTCTCAATGGCCGGCTCTATCTCCATCGCAGCATCCATATCGACAATGGACAGCGTACTACCATGCGCCGTTTTCAATGCCACACTTTTGCGTGCCGAATCCAATTCCGCTTTGGTCGTTAGGAGAACCAGCTTGCCTGCTCGCCGAAAGGAAAAATCGACCTGCGTTTTCGCTACCAAATTCTGCAGCAGCCTTGCAGACCGATTCGCCAAATTGATCAAAGCGACGGTGTTCCCGCGTGCCTTTTTCGCCGTGCATTGTGTAAGGAACGACATGCCCCAGCGGATCAAATTGGAATCAATCGGTGGTCGCACTCGAATTGCCTTATCCGAACCAGCAACAATCGAAGGCAACTTGGTCGCAAATGCTGGGCTTGCCATCGCATCGACGAAGCTATAACAAAGCTGCGCACCATTCGCATAGCTCGTGCCGCTCGCAACTTCTGTCGCGCGATCTACCAAAACAACGCGATGGCCCAATTCGGTCAAATAATAAGCAGTTGTGACGCCGACAACGCCTGCTCCTAATACCGCAATTTTCACGGTGTAGTCCCGCCGGCCAAGGGTTTACGCAAGGCGACAGTTCCCGGCAAACAGCAAGACCGAAAAGGGATAGAATTCACAGTGGTTGGGTCCAAGTGCGCATTCCGTTAGGCCAGGAAATCAACGATGGTGATTTTCAAGTGTTCTAAGAATCGCCTCGAAAGGATTGAAAGAGGAACTTTGTCGAAGTGAATTGCAGATACTGAAAACGACAACGCCGGATCTAAAGGCCAAACCCGTACTTCATCGTGTCCTGAAGAACGTGCCGTAATCTGATCTACGATAGTTACGCCAGCCCCTTTAGCAACCAACGCCTTTGCGACGTGATAAGTCTCCGTAAATACGATATTTTTTAACGTAGTTGAACTGCTCTCCAGCCTGCTCGATAAAAGACGCCCCAGCGGCCCGCGACTACTGAGTCGTACAAACGGCAAATGCTCGAGATCCGCAATACCAATTCTGTGTTTTCCAGCAAATTCCGTTTCAGGCGCAGCGATAACGACGAATTCTCCGGTCGCGAGGACTTCCTCCGACAACCCGGGCGTCGCCACCGGGTCAAACAGCAGACCAATGTCGACTCTTGACTCGAGCAGCGCCCCTGCGATCTCATCATGATGTAACGTTTCGATTTCGAACCGTGTTTCGTCGTGATGCTCCAAGTAAGAAGCAATTGCGGTTGGCAGCACGTCTACGCCGAACGCCGGAGTCGCAGCAATCCGGACCTTGCCGATATCTGATGCACGAAGATTTTCTGCGACGTGCCGTAGCCGATCAACGTGCTCAAATACGTTGGAAACAAGGCCAAATAACCGATGGGCTTCGGGCGTTGCGATCAACTTACCTTTCACGCGATCGAATAAAGAGTAGCCGAGCTGTTGTTCGGCATGTGCCAATACCTTGCTCACCGACGGCTGGGAGACATTCAAAAGCCGCGCCGCATTGGTCATCGAACCGCTGCTGTATATCGCGTGAAAAACCTCAATTTGACGAAGCCTCATGCCGCACTCCAACACAGGTACATAGCTTATAGTTATACTACAACGAATTATGCCCCGAATTTATGAGAAAAATCGGAAAAACACATAACTTTAGGTTATGTATTAGCCAACTCTTGCTATTGGCGAATGGAATTCGCGCTTGTTAGCGTTAGACCAACAATAACGACACACATGCACTCGGGGGAATGTAATGCTGGCAGCCAGAACAGAAGCGCAATGCCGGTCGAAACCGCTGCCTGCGGACTGGTTTGACAAGCTCTTCGAGGAAACACAAGCACCTTTGGCTCGCCACACCCGCAGGTTTGCTCCTTGCCCGGACGACGTACAGGAAATTATGCAGGAGGCCTATCTGCGCGTGTTTTGCGTTGTGCAGAACTCCCAGAAAAACGATCATCAGCCAAAGGCGCTGCTCTATACAACCAGTCGCAACATTGCAATTAGCCGATCCAGGCACCTACAGGTAGTCAAACAAAAAGAGTGCTTCATTTCGGTCGCCGAAGAGCTACGCTGCGCGATTGCCGATACCGAACAGGAAGTTAGCACCCAGGAGAAGCTGGCTAGATTGAGGCGTGTCTTGGCCTCGCTGCCACCGCGATGCCGGCAAGTTATCGAGCTAAGAATCGAGGAAGGCCTAGGTCAAAGGGCGATAGCGACGCGACTTGGAATCGCCGAGAGCACTGTCGAAAAGCATTTGGCACAGGGTCTGCGAAGATGCGCCGCGAATATAGACAATTAGATAGCCCCTAGTACTAACGCGTCCGCCATACGATAGTTGCTGCCGCAGCCAGGCCTTGTCTATCGATGGGTCGAGACATTATTCTGGTAGTCGCAATAACCCTGTGAGACAGCCTTGCAACCCCAGAAACATGAAGTCGGCATACCGTTGGCGCCTTGGACCTATTTGAACGCCGAACTGTTCGAGCTCGAATACGAATCCTTTTTCCTTAGCCGTTGGCAATTCGTCGGCCACATCAATGAGCTTGCAGACGAAGGCAGTTTTATTACCGCAAATGTTGGTCGTACCGGCGTGTTCGTATTGCGTGGCAAAGACAAGAAACTACGCGCCTTCCTGAATGTTTGCCGACATCGAGCGTCGCGCATCTTGCAGGGCAGTGGCGAGTGCCGCGGCGTTGTCCGTTGCCCCTATCATGGGTGGACATACCGCTTGGACGGCACACTGATGGCCGTCCCGCAGGATGAGAATTTTCCCAATTTGGATCGCGACGAATTTGGTCTTTTCGAAATTACTCTCGAGAATTTTCACGGCTTGCTCTTTGTCAGAGTAAAAGGCGACGGACCCTCTGTCGCCGAAGACTTTGCTCACACGGGGAGTTTCTTTGAGGCCTACGGCATTCACGACTATGTGCAAATCATGGAGCAAAGCGAGCAAGTTTGGGACGTCAATTGGAAGGTAGCCTGGGACAACTATCTAGAGAATTACCACATACCGATTGGTCACCCCGGCCTGCATCGGCTGCTGCGTGAGAATGATGAATGGGAAGAGTTGCCGAGCGGCACAACCTACGGCACATTCGAGTTGCGGGAGAAACCGTCGAATAACGAAGTGGAACGTCAATATCAGGAATGCGCGCACCATTCGAATCACCGTGTCCCCGAGAATCTGAGAGGCAAATGGGTGCAGTTTAGCTTCGGTCCAGGACATGGAATTGACCTGTACCCCGAAATGATGGACGTTTTTCAATTGGTGCCGCTAGCGCAAGAGAAGACGTTACTAAGAACGACTTTTTTGGGCCACCGTGACGCGAGTCCTGAGGAACTGGAACTCCGCCGCCTGAATTTGGCAATCAATGACTCAGTAAACGCCGAAGATGAGTTGCTATGCGCACGCGTGCAACAGGGGTTGAAAACCTACGCGTATCAACCGGGTCCGTTGTCTAACCAGGAAACCTTTATTGGCAGCTTCCATGAAATCGTACGCAATCGTCTACCAGTTGCGGGTCTTGCCAGCGCACCCACGCTCGGCTCTGTCGCCAGTGAGAATAACCGGCTTACGCAGCCGTCATAGATTGTAATTGAGCTTTAGTCCCAGGCGGCGACAGCGACGTACCGGCGTGGTAATCGAGCCACTCGCCAAGCGGATCTGCTGCACCTGAAATCACGATGTCGGTAAATATAGAGTACGCAATCGGCGCAGTATTTGCATGGATCTCGGAAAATGCAGATGGCAGCTCAAGATCGATGCGATATAAATTCTCTTGGCTCGCACAAACTGCATGCATAAACGGCACAAACCAATCGTCAGGCGACGTGGTGTCAGAGAGCTGTTTGCGGATTTCGTTCAGCGATTCCAATAGCCAATAGCATTTCCAATACTCAACTCGTATGACGCTTGCCAAATCTTGTTTCCCGTCATAGCCGGCGACATCGTATAAATCAGATCGTAGCGCTATGCTTTTGAGCGAAAGTGAACGCGCGTATTCCGCTAGCTCTCCGGTAATCCCCGGAAGGCCGAGCATGCCACTTTTATCCTCGCTAGGCGGTGGCTCCAGGATCAGCACTTGGTATAACGCGAACCGCAACATGGTGGTCGCAAATTTCTCTCGGCAAGTCTCCTTCGGGTCCCGCGCGTTGCAAACGCGATTTAGCTCCAGGTAATAGTCCCGTGCAAGCGATTCGCAATCAGCGTCACCAATCAAAGAGCGTAGCGGACTGTCCCGGAGAAATATCGCTGATTTTTTGACGGCTTTGCGCAGCAGCGGATTCTCGCGATGTACTTCCGTTGTCGAACGCACACCCAATATTCTTCGCAACCAGTCGAACACGGGGCTACATCTCGCCCTTCGAATCGTGCAATTGACAAACTGCCGCCGTAAAAACGACGTCCGTAGAGCTATTTAGTGCGGTCTCCGCAGAATCTTGCAAAACACTGATGACGAATCCAACGCCAACAACTTGCATCGCAACGTCAAATGGTATGCCGAATAACCCACAGGCCAACGGAATTAACAGCAGCGAACCGCCGGCGACCCCGGAAGCGCCGGCCGCCGACAGCGCTGCAACAATGGACAGCAACAAAGCTGTTGCGAAATCAACGGAAATATCCAGTGTATGTGCGGCCGCCAAAGTCAGTATTGTAATCGTTATCGCAGCACCACCCATATTGATGGTTGCACCGAGTGGAATTGAAACTGAATACGTATTCTCGTCCAAATCAAGCTTTTCGCACAGTGCCATATTGACGGGTATATTTGCGGCCGAACTGCGGGTGAAAAACGCCGTTATTCCGCTTTCTCTAAGGGCCGTGAATACTAACGGATAGGGATTAACACGCGTCATCAGCCAGACAATCAGCGGATTTACTAACAACGCCATAATCAACATCGCGCCGATTAGCACCTGCAGTACGCCGACGTACGTTACCAGCACATCGGTACCAAATTCCGCAAGGCTACCAGCCACCAACCCGAATATGCCGATTGGGGCAAGGCGAATGACAACTTTCACTATGCTGGTAATCACCTGTGCAAAATCATTTAGCATCGTCTTAGACGTTTCTGATGCGTGCCGCAATCCGAGACCCAGCGCTATACCCCAAACCAGAATCCCGATGAAGTTTCCGGTAAGTAAGGCATTAATTGGATTGTCGACCAGTTTATCCAACAGGTTTCGCAGCACCTCGGTAATCCCTTGTGGCGGCACTAGGCTAATGTCTGTGACATTCAGTAGTAACGTCGTTGGGAAAACATTGCTGAGCAGAACCGCCACGAAAGCTGCGCTAAGCGTGCCCACGAAGTACAGCAACACAATTGGTCGAAGCCTCGCCTGACTGCGACTGCGTTGCTTCGCCAGCGCCGATGCGACTAGGACGAGGACAAGTATTGGCGCAACTGCCATTAGCGCCGCTTTGAATAGCTCCCCGAACAGCATCACCGATCCAGCTGCACGCGGGGAAATCCAGTTCAGCATCACGCCCGCGGCGATGCCAATGCCGATCCTCAAAATCAGATTGCCGCCAAATAGTTTCTTTAAGATGCTGGTATCAGCCATTGATTCCTCTTCTCGGGATTAGTCGGTGCACGCGGGATAAGCCAGTATTATCGGCAAATTCTCAGCATCTTGCGAGCGGTACGATCAGGTGAAGAAATCTACGCCGGATCGCATCGATTCAATGAAACATTCTATGTTGGAATTCGGTCTATATAGTGGTCAGTCATTCCCATCAACAGCAAAGGCCAAATTTGTATGACATCGATATTTAGCCGCGCCGGCGTAATTGTTTTGTTGTTCCTCGTCATTTCAAGCTGCGATAGAGCTCCGTCAACGACCGATATCTATCCACAGTCTCCCGATTGGACCGCGAAAACGCTTGCCGGTAATGACATTCAATTATATGAGATCGCGAAAGAAAGGCCGCAAATATTGCTGTTTTGGGCGACCTGGTGCCCGTACTGCAAGGCATTGATGCCACATCTTCAAAGCATTCTTTTGGAACACGCCGGCGAATTTGACGTGCTCGCTCTGAGTTATCGAGAAGATGGCGACCCGGTCAAGTATGTGGAATCTGCCAGCTTCGATTTCACCCTAATATTGGCAGGCGATAGCGTCGCGGAACTGTATGGTATAGAAGGGACGCCGGGACTCATACTGATTGACACGACAGGCCAGATTCGTTTTGACCGACGCGATCTTGCCGATCTGGCGCTTAGCGCAGACGGAAAGAAGCTCTCGCACAGTCAGGCCGCCCGTCGGCTAGCGCCGTATTGGGCGGCAGAATTGCGAAAAGCGCTCGACAGCCTAAATTAGCTGGTTTTCTAATAGCATTGCCAACGAGCCGACTATGACTAAGGTTCGCATTACTCACGCAGATAGCGGTCAGGTGTTGGCCGATGGACCGCTCGGTTGGGGCATTACACCATTCGAGGGAAACTTCTATATATCCCGAAAATATTTGAAGACCGACCGGTTCCGCGTTAATTTTTTGCCCGGTCTTTGTATTTACAAATTCCTCTATGTCTGGATGGACCTTCAGCTTGATGAGGATTGCGTTGCCCGAAATATCGCATGGATGTATTGGTTGCCAAATCCACTGTTGCCGTTTATCTGGTTCAGAGTCGCAGTATCGCGGCGCGATCCGGCATTGTTGATCGAGGAATACGCCTGACTCATAGGTCCAGATCAGCGTTTGAGGAATTGAGAAGCATAGTTACTAGCCCGAATTGAAGACCAAATGGCGGGACGAACTGGCAATTGTTCGTGACACTTTTCCTCAGATTTTTCTGAAAAACAGCATTCTTGGTTGCAGGCGCGGGCGCGTGCAAAGCGGGGTTTGCAGTCGAGTATTTGAGTATCGGAAGTCGCAGCGCAACTACGCCTGCGGACAGGCTTTTTCAGGAGCAACTCACTAATTCGCTACGTATACCGCTGTATCAGGGTGAAACGCATACCATGCGAACCAGAACGCCATAACTGTTGGTAACTCCTTGCCGACCGCATCGTCGATTCTTGCAGTTTTGTTTTTCCGATCGAATAAGACCGTATACTTCAAGCCTTCATACTCATCCTCAAATTGCGCCGGGGCGCGTTTGAGTTCCTTGAAAGGATAAGCCTTGAATTTTCCGTCGACCTCAATGCCCATGACAACTTCCTTGCGCCGATAGAGTGAGCTCGTTTGTGAGACTGGAAACAACAGGTGGCCATTTGCGCTGTAATTTGGATAGGGATTCACTCGATAATTTCGACGATAGCCGGTCTCGGTTGTCAGCACTTCTGTCGACGGATGGCGCGCTCGCCAGTCTATCCACGATGTATGTGATATCGAAAGTGATTCGAGCTTGTCGCCTTTTCTCTCTCCCGAAATTGCCTGACTCATGAGCTGCGACCAAAGTGAATTTGTGCGTCGGTCATACATCAACACATCGCTGTTGTACAAAAGCCCAGATACGCCGAACGGAGTTGGTAGGCCACCCACCTCTGCGATAAACGCCATTCCGCTTCCACACAGCGGGCAATAGCTCACAACAATAGCCTGCCCGCCGAGCTGATCGTTGACAATCTCGTGATAATTCAAAATGCGAATGGGGTACGCGCGCGATACCCTATTGTGAGTGACTCCGAGGACGCGATCTTTGTTCTTTAAGAAAGTCGCTCGATCGCTGCTAACGAACTTCGGATTATCTAATGACGGAATGCCATCCCTTGGCGGACCGCCAGAATGGATGTCACGCGGCGGTACCAACGCGCCATCCAAAATGAATCCGTTCTTGGATTCAGCACGCACATCCAGTAGCACACTAACGCTACAAACTAATAGTGTAATCCTCAGAATATGGATCAATTTTGTATCGCTTCGCATCGTAGCGGTATGACAGCCGCGAAGAATATTGGTTCCTGGGCACCGACATCAGCAAGATCGCAGCAATTTGCATTAGAATTGGCATTACTATCGCAAAATCAGGAGACGGATGTGGGCAAGCCTGACAACACTGGATTAATGCGAATTGTTCGGGCAGTAAAGTTCTCAGCACAAGGATTCCAGCATGCCTGGCGACACGAAGCTGCATTCCGACAGGAATTGGTTTTAACCGTGTTGCTCCTACCGGTCGCTCTCTGGTTGGGTCGCGGCCCGATTGAACGCGCTTTGTTGATCGCGTGCTGTCTACTGGTACTACTTGTTGAGTTACTAAACTCCGCTATCGAGGCGGCCATTGATCGACACGGAAGTGAACATCACGAACTCTCGGGACGCGCAAAAGATCTCGGATCCGCCGCTGTTTTCGTCGGCCTCACACTGCTTCTGCTCGTATGGGGCAGCGTTGCCTTCGATCGATTTGCCTGATTGTACTGCTACATCGTTGCTCTATTTTTCCAGCTCAGTAATTTTTGCTTCCAAAAAACGTTGTGCCCGCGGATTCAGTTCCAACGCCCGTTTGTAGGCTTGTAGTGCACCGTCTGATTCACCCAATGAGTTATGCAATTCTCCTTTAACGAAGAAGGTGAAATATGATTCCGGGTAATTGACTGCGTTGATATTGATCAGCGCGAGGGCGTCGCCCGCTTGATCACGCTTTGCGAGTTCCTGCGCATACATTGGCAGCACATTCTCGCTAAAGTCGTAGCTATGACTACCAAAAAAACCATCTCGCAATTCGGCGTACTTCGCAACAGTGGCATCCAGACCATTTTCCGCCAATTCCTCATCCAGTACATCTTGAATCAACTTCGGCTGCGGCCGACCCCGGTGACATGTTACACAGCGAACCGCTACATGATCCGATTTCTCAATCTCGCTTAGCTTCGGCACGTATGTATCGTTGATGTCGCCCACCATTGTTAACATCTGGCGAGCTTTTTTCTTCAT
Source organism: Woeseia sp. (assembly GCA_021773015.1). GTDB lineage: Bacteria > Pseudomonadota > Gammaproteobacteria > Steroidobacterales > Woeseiaceae > OFTM247. Next base: position 3,365,231 of record JAJFKW010000001.1, on the reverse strand, counting down.
CGCCTTTTCGTCAGAAGCAAAATCGAAAGTATCTAGTGGCGCCCCCGCTTCACCCACGTGACAGTTTTCGCATCGCGCTCCTAGCCCAAGCGCAAAACCGCGCATTGTCGCCTTGAGCTCGTCTGAACTGATGTCCTCTGGCAAAACCTGCAAGTTCTCTGGGTTTGCAAAGATATCGCGCCTTTGGTCCTGTGCCAGCGCAAATAGCGAACTTGTTAGCAAGAATACGAATACCAGTATGCGCTTAAGAAGCATTTCGACACCTCAATATGTGGGGATCTCTGGATCCTACGCGAGGCCAAATCAAGAGTGATCTGCATATCGAAAGCAAACTGTCAGGAAATTGTCAGAAAAACCGACAACACCCACCAACTCAGACCATTCAACCGAAAATCGAGCTATTCTGTAAAGATGTCGAATTTGACGCGCTCAACCTACTCGTATTCAGGCGCTTCGCGTACTGGCTGGATTATCGGCTTGTTGCTGTTGATTCTACTTCTGGTGCTGGTGCTTGCCTGGCATGCAGAGCGATCGGTACGAACCAATAACGAAACTGCTACGCAGGTACTTCGAGACTATGGCCAACTCGTCGCAGGCGAGTTTTCCCGCCGCGCTATGTCAAGTATCGGCTATAACGGTTACTACACTCACTTGGGGGAGTTGCGCTCCGCAATGTCGGATTCCGACGTTCTTCCCCCGTCGATAAGTTACGACGACGGGCACTTCGGTCCCGGCGGATCGCTGGCTGAATTCGCATTTCTTGTCAAGAGTGACAGCGGTTTGCTCTCTATTTACGGTGACCGAAATTACACCCCGTCAGACCCAGAAAAAGTAAAAGCACTATTACGTGAAATTTCTAATTCCGAAATACCGCAGACGGGATTCGCTATCGAGCATGTTACCCAGAATGGTGACACTCAAACGTTTGTCGTAGCAGCCCTAAGAGAAAGTAGTGATATTTTCGGCTTCAAAGTTAATCAGCAGAAACTTTCTTCTTGGTTAGTAGATGTGTTCGAGAAAAAGGAGCTGTTACCAAAAACGCTTGCGAAAGGCGTTGTCACCAATCCGCATGTCTATCTGAAATTTTCTGACAACGACGGACACGTCCTATTCAAATCAAAAGACGCATTCGAAGAAGCCCTACTGGTGGTCACTAAAATTGGCGACGACTACAACGGTATCTTCGAAAACCACGAAGTTGCCGTAGCCATTGACCCAATGATTGCAGGATCACTGGTCATAGGCGGACTACCGGAGTCTCGTCTACCCGTTCTGATCGTCGTATTGTTGCTGACCGTTGCCTTGCTGCTTGCCGCAATTCGCCAACTTCGACGCGAACACGCCCTGATGAAAACGAGAGCAGATTTTGTTGCTGAAGTTTCACATGAATTGCGTACTCCGCTCACTCAGATCAAAATGTTTACCGAAACGCTATTGTTTGAGAGATTCCGCGAACAGTCCGATCGCGTCCGGGCATTGGAGATTATCAATCGAGAGTCGCAGCGCCTAATTCACTTGGTCGAAAATATCTTGCGCTTCGCCAATGGCGGAGAACGACAAAGAAAAATTCAGCTACAGCTAATGAAGCTTGCACCGATCGTCGAAAGCGTTTGCGATGAATTTCGGGTACTCGCGGAGTCGTCCGGCACCGTCATTCAAACTGATCTCGACAGAAGCATTTCGGCGAACATCGATAAGGATGCAATTAGCCAGATCATTCTCAATTTGTTAGACAATGCCGTGAAATACGGTCCAGAACCACAGACAATCAGCGTAACCCTGATAAATGATGGAAGCCGAGCCCTCATTACCGTATCCGACCAAGGGCTAGGTGTTCCTGGTCGCGACCGAGAACGAATTTGGGGAGACTACTATCGATTGGAAAGAGAACGCGAATCCGCGATTGCTGGCACCGGAATCGGTTTGGCGGTTGTTCGTCAGCTCGTCAGCGCACACGGTGGAAGCACTTGGGTTGAAGATGCGGTAGCCGGCGGTGCGACGTTCGGTATCGAACTGCCTGACGCTAGTTCGGTTGCACGTGGCGCCGGTGAAGTTGTGCAACCTGAGCAAACTGACACAAAAGCTGAATCTGTATGAAGCGTATATTGATTGTGGAAGACAATAAGGACCTGGCATTCGGGTTGCAAAGCAACCTGGAAATCGAAGGCTACGGCGTGCGGTGCGCCACAAATGGACCGGAAGGCCTGAAACTGGCAAGATCCTGGCGGCCAGACTTGTTGATTCTTGACTTGATGTTGCCGCAAATGGACGGCTTTGCCGTCCTGAAGAATTTGCGTAGTTTTGATGCAGATATGCCGGTGCTTTTTCTTACTGCCCGCGGCGAAGAAGTCGACAAAGTGCGCGGATTGCGCATGGGTGCTGACGACTACGTTACCAAGCCGTTCGGTTTAATGGAGCTGTTGGCTCGCGTTGAAGCAATAATTCGCCGAAATCGGCGTGGGCGTTCATATGATCATTTGACGGACCATGCGCCAATCCAGTTTCGTGACATCAAAATCTGCCAAAAAACCCGTACCGTATTTAAGTCGGGCAATTCCGTCGATCTTGCGCCTAAAGAATTCGAGTTACTCGTTGAACTGGTCAATCGCCAGGGGGCTGTAGTTTCTAGAATTGATTTGATGAAGTCCGTTTGGGGGCATTCGTCTACGGTCGTAAGTCGAACGGTCGACACACATATCGGGGAACTTCGGCGCAAGCTAGAGGACGATTCTGCCAACCCGTCAATAATTATCACCGTTCGAAAAGTCGGCTATCGCCTTGACAGTCGGTCGAACGAATAGTCACCGTAGTAGCGATTCAATCCGAAAACATTAAGCAGCCAAAGAGCATTCGCCTACGTTAGTCGGCATTCGAAATTTCCACCTGACGCCCGGCCTGCGGCAGTGGAACTCTGCCATGTTTTTTGAAGTAGGCGATTAGCAAGTCCGACACGGGCTGAGCGTCACGTAATATCCTACCCTCTAGGAATTCGTCGTAGTGATCGCCACCCCTAGCAATTATTCCCGCTGCAGCTACTGTAAATTTTTCGCCATCCTTGATCGATTTTCCATTGCGATTTAACGATACCAGACGGTCGCGCTCTGGCTTAGATAAATCGAATGTAATCTCAATTCCCGAAATCTGCATAAGCCCACGATCCAACGTCAGAGACTGTTCAAGAATTTTTCTCAATACAGCACCGTTCACTTCGACCACCTGCGAAAGGTCGACAAATGGATTGGTATCGAGAATGTCAGCGATTGTAATGTCTCCTTTTGGAAAGTCTTTACGAATTCCACCAGGATGCATCATGCCGATATCACTTCCTGTTTGTTCCGCGAGCACATCTGCTATTAGGTTCCCCAGATCCGATTCGTCAAAGTACTTTCGGTTTAGTCGCGCGTCCGTAGAGCCAACAATTTCGGTGAGTTCTGGATACTGAGCGCGATAGTGATTGAATTTCTCTTCAATTATCGGATGCGGCGTCAGCGCATCCGAGTCTACTGGAATCAATTTTCCAGTGTACGATTCAATGACCTTGGTTTTACGGTTCAATGTGAGCTGTAAGTATCCAAGATACGTTGCTTGACCGTAGGTTTGCATAATCAACGTTCCGCTGTCTGGATTGACCACTGGCTCCGGTGTGCCGGCATCGGCATGACCACCGAACAGTACGTCGATGCCATCTACCGCGCCCGCGAGCGCGATATCTTTATCTATGTCACGTTGCAAACGTGGATCGATTTCTGCGTCGGTTTGCATCGGTGCTGTGTGCCCTTGGTGCGTGAGCAAAACGATCAGATCGACAGCACCATCAAGCGCTCTAATCGACTGCCGTACAGATTCCGCGGGATCTAAGACATCGAGCGCCGCTATATGCGCAGGCGCGATTGCCGAGCTCGCCGCATCCTGTCCCAGTATTCCGATTACCCCAATTCGGACACCGTCGCGTTCTATAATCGTATGTGCTTGCGAGTACGGATGATCGGTATTTTTGTAGAACAGATTGGCACCGAGCACGGGAAACGGCGCTCGGTTCTTCTGCCAGGTCAGGACTTCGTGTCCGTAGTCGAATTCATGGTTGCCAATTGCCATGGCGTCGTAACCCATCGTGATCATGAATTCGAACATGAGCGCGCCTTCGGTTTGCCGCGACAACGCCCCAGTGAAAATGTCACCAGAATCGAACAAGAACACATTGGGCTCGCGCGAGCGTATTTGCTCGATCAGTGTCGCCATCTGGGCAATACCACCGATATGATCTAGATCGCCGATCCAAAATGCGGGCACGGGATCGTAGGCACTTTCGATGTCATTCGTGAACAGCAACGTAACGGTCATGGCGTCGTCATCCCTCTCAGACGCCGCAATTTCGGGTGGCGTGCAAACGACAATCAGCGCCACGATGTAAAGCGTAAAACGACCTATATTCACCATTTCCTCCGGTACTTTTATCTAAATCCCGCGCTCATTTTCCAACACCACCCGACAAATTGCACTTAAACCCAAATGCACCTCGGTGGCACGAAATAGATACGCTTGAGGTCCTTGCCCATTGCCCCCATGACCCAATAATACTCAGGCTGGCATGCTCATACGTCCATCAACATGGACGATCGATAACATTTTCAAGAGTCTTTGTCATAGAAAAGCGAATTCTCCGGTCTTAATCTAGGCATATCGAAATTGAGGCCAAGTTGATGTCGCAGCGCTGGCGGCGAATATCGGCGATGGCAACACCTGACAGCTTGAAGACATAAACGACCTGCAACGGAATTTTCGGATCGCGGGATGAGCGGAGAAATCTGCCTACCGAGCATCTTTGCAATGAAAGCACGGCCTGCAGAATAACGACTTGAAAGTGGCGCGCAAACGCAATCTTGATTGCAGGGCCATGAGGATAAGACAATGAGAAGACGAATAAACACCCGAACGCCAATCACACTAAAATTTGCCATCCTGCTACTTATGCTGGGCGTTGGCACAGCGCAAGCAGATGGTTTGATTCCTTCTGACTATCGTGCGCTTGCTGGATACGGCAAATTCGAAGATACCGCCCAATACGCGTTTGGCTACCGTAGTTCCGCTCCGGCGTGGCTGCGTGCAGATCGTATGGAGTTTGCAGTAGGCACCCTAACTACGTCGGATGAGACTGAAGCATTTGCATCGTTCGGACCCGTTTGGCGTTTTCAGTTGGGTGATGGCCGATTTTTTGGTGAGTATGGTTTCAGCCCAACCCTGCTAAGCGGCTCAACGTTCAACGGGCGCGAGCTCGGTGGAAAATTTCACTTTACATCATCCGCTACGATAGGCTTGACGTTCGGAAGATCAGAACAAATGAGTCTCGCAGCGCGCTGGCAACATACGTCAAACGGCGGCTTAGATGACGTAAATCCAGGTTTGGATATGCTTGGCATTAACTTTTCTTACCGATTCGACGGTTTCAATGCTAATTAGGGCTAGCGAATTTTGAGCAGTCCCTGTCGGACGAATTGAGCAAACGAAACCACTGTCACAAACGTACGGCAGCAACGAGGAAATCAGCATGGCACGATTGAACGTCACCTTTAGGAATTCGGATGGCCATCAGCTTAAAGGCCTACTCGATATTCCGGATAGCGCCAACTCGTTTACACCCTTTGCCCTATTCGCCCACTGTTTTACCTGTTCAAAGAATATTCGTGCAGCAGAGCATATTGCCCGGGCGTTGACCCAAGTTGGTATTGCAGTGCTTCGGTTTGACTTCGCTGGTCTCGGCGAAAGCGAAGGTGACTTTGCCGATACGAATTTTTCGAGCAACGTCAATGACCTGCTTGCCGCCTCGGAGTATCTCGCAACAAATTACAGTGCCCCCGTTTTACTAATCGGGCACTCGCTAGGCGGTACCGCGATTTTGCGCGCCGCAGCGGACATTAAAGATGCAAAAGCTGTGGTTACAATCGGCTCGCCAGCTCGAGCCTCTCACGTTTCCGCAATGTTGGCATCAAGTCGAGCCGAAATCGAGCGTATCGGGGAAGCCACGGTGGAACTTGGTGGTCGGCCGTTTACCGTTAAGCAACAGTTTCTCGACGATATTGAGCAACAAAATTTGCCGGAGAGTATTGCGACATTAAGAAAAGCATTATTGATAATGCACGCCCCGCTCGACAACATCGTGGAAATTGAGAATGCCGGTGAATTGTTTGCCCATGCAAAGCACCCGAAAAGTTTCGTGAGCCTAGACAAAGCCGATCATCTGCTATCCCGCAGAGAGGACTCTTTGTACGCCGGCAGGGTAATCGCTGAATGGGCATCGCAGTATGTGCAGATACCGATTCCGGCGACAGAGGTCATCCTTAGCGATGGCATCGAGACCGTCGCTAAAACAGGCGCAATTGGCTACCGCACGGAGGTAATTTCAGCGGGGCACCGTATGCTGGCAGACGAGCCAGCCAGTGTAGGTGGCAGCAATCTTGGCCCAACGCCGTATGGCTTGCTTGCATCGGCGCTGGCCAGTTGTACAACTATGACGTTGCGAATGTATGCGGATCGCAAGAAGTTGGATTTGAAGTCCGTTTCAGTCAGTGTGACGCATGCCAAAATTCATGCGACGGACTGTGGCGATTGCGAAAGCAGCAGTGGCCGTATTGACGAGTTTCAGCGCGAGCTCACTTTGGAAGGCGAACTCACAGACGAGCAGCGACAGAGGTTGTTGGAAATTGCGGATATGTGTCCGGTCCATAGAACACTGCACGGTGAAGTCAAAGTTCGGACGAATTTAGTCGACGCGTAGCGTCCGGGCGATGCCGCTAATGACAGCGTCGACGGACGAGTCGCGCCTAGTCATCTGCTTTATTCACCCAATTGGCATTGCTACAGGCGCCAATAAAAGTTGCCATCGATTCGCAAGTCATGGGTTTCGTAAACTTGTCGCCAAAAAACTGAATCACGTACATCACTTCGTTTTTGCAACGAACAATCCACATGCTTGATGTCCGCCCGATAAATCCGACGTCCGCCACTTCGTCACATTTAGGCACGCCGGATTTCTTCTTTTTGCGCGACTTTCCGGCATTGTTGTGTTCGGCATTAATCGACTCGAATAAAGCCCATCGAACAGCAGGATCAGTATCTAGAATAGCTGCCGTTGCGCTCTCGCGCATACACTCTGACTTTTCTAGTTTTGATGACGATACCTTGCTGCAGTAGTCTTCGACCAAGCCTGCCCGCGCCGCATTTGCGCTGAGCGCCAGAGTAGCGACTAACGTCATTCCTGATACTACTTTGTTGAGCATTTTTTACTAACCACTATTGCTGAGTGATTTGAATAGCGAGTCGGAAATTGGGGTAACAATACGACGCCTCACTGTTCAAGAGATCTGTTTTCCTGCCGGTCGAATATCCGCATACATAGAACGCGGAAACCATCGATCTGCCGTTCTAACTAGATGAGCGAGTCCAGTGACCGCTAAGTCCGAGGTTTGAGTTGCCGCCTTTGGAGTGGCATCGCCCATCCATACCGATACAAGAGCGGGGAGCTTGCATGTGATGTAAATATCGACCTCTTTGCCTGGATCGTCTGTACAGATATCGACCTTGTCTTGAGTTGCAATCAACCACCAGTCCTGATGTGACGCCAAATCACTGAATGTCACTTGAAAGACGGTTTCGCCGTCCGGTAATTCTTTTGTGTTCAGCGTCCGATGAAAATCCCACATGAATGTGCTGACATCGAGGTCCTCATCCTCTAGTTGTCGGCGGGCCCATTTCAGTCCCCACCTCGACATGTGATGGAGAATTGGTGCAATTTCTCTGCCGCACGCTGTCAGCTTATACTCCTTGGCCTTCCTACCTGTCGCAGACTTTCTGACAACCAGCCCATGCAGCTCCAAGTGTTTAAGTCGCTTACTTAAGATCGTCGGTGAAATACGCGGTAGCGCCCGCTGGAAATCATTGTATCGGCATACACCCATGTGTAATTCTCGAAGAATGAGCAGCACCCACTTGTCGCCGATGATATCGGCCGCTTTGATCGCGGGGCATAGGCTGCCTGGTGTATTCAACGTCATTGCCTGATCTCAGATCACTACTCAATCGGTAGCTAAATACTATCGATTTGGCGCGCTGTCTGCTACGGCCGGCGCACTATTTCGACAATACAGTCATCAGTAGCATGTCTCTAGCACTTAATTTTTGGGAGTAAGACATGTTAGATCGATATGCGAAAGAACTGGAATCTATTCAAAGCAAGCCGCCGATCAAGATGAAAGACCGACAACTACCGCTGTGCGCCACTTACGTAGAGAATGCCGACGCTGCGCGAATCGTTGATTTTGCCAAAACGTCATCATCCGAAATCGGTGCGACGTTGCCATTAAACACCCAAGTTGCGTTCTGTGATCGGGATCCGACCGCTTTGCCGATCGGCGTGCATAAGTCTGTCGGCGGAGATGGCGATTTTCCGACGCCCGGTGATATCCTTTGCGGTGCGATTGCATCATGCCTAGACAGCACTTTGCGAATCGTCAGCAATCGAGTTGGTGTGCGATTGAAGCGGCTTGAAGTCGCTGTGCGCGGTACGGTTGATGTTAGGGGCACGTTAAGGGTCGACAGAAAGGTACCCGTCGGTTTTCAAAAGTTTGAGGTAGAAGTCCTCATGAAGGCCAGTGGCTTAGTGCCCGGCAAGCTTCTTGATAAGTTGTTGAAGGCCGCAGAAACCAGCTGCATTGTCGTCCAATCTCTGCGTGGTGGCGCTGAGATTACGATTACCCGAATAACGGCATAGTTAGTTAAGCGGAATGTCGGCCGGGAGCGAGGCAAATGAGGAAGTTCTAGATTGACGCCGCGAATTCATTCCCGATCCTGATCAGTCCGCCTTTGGTAACCGACTTTCGTACACCGGGTCGATTTTGCTATGGCTCCGCCAGAAGGGTTTTGGTTCCCGGCCGGCGAGCACATCTTCAAGAATGTCTAAGTGAGTGTGCCAGCCGCCAGCTACGCTTAAGCGCATATCACGTGTTGTCAGTCGTGTATGGGTTAGCGTCAGATTTACTTCGTCACCGTTAGGCTCGAGCTCGTAACATACTTCTGAAAAATCATCGCCGTCAATCCACGTATAACAAAGAAGTTTTGGAGGGTTACATTTCGTCACCTTACCGCTGAAGGAAATTTTCGTTGGAAAATCTGCATACTTTTTCGGCGGTGGATCGTCTGGTAGCGACGATAGGCTCGCATTGTGAAAATGCATTTCGGTGTGGCCACCAACGTGCAGCTCGGTTGCGCCACCCGCCAACCAAGTTGCGCGTTTATCGGCATCGATTAAATAAGCCCAAACGCGATCTATTGGGCCCGGCAACGTTCGAGTGAAGCGAATGGCGTTTGGCGCGATTTGTTCTCCAAAGTTACTCATCTATTGTCCTCTGTCATGGTTGTCATTTCATTCCCGAGATCGACGATTTACCTCGTAACTCATGTTCCAACCTGTCAAGTTGCGGCGGCCAAAAGGACCGCACTTTGGCAATCCAAGCATTCATCTCGTCCATGCCCTCTAGCTGCAACCTGTAAATTCTTCGCTGCGCGTCCTTACGCACGATAACCAGGCCAGCTTCCTTGAGCACTTTCAAGTGTTGCGACACGCCCGGCCGGCTTATTTCAAATCGATCGGCGATGTCGCCAAATGACAGTTCACCGTGCAACAACGATTCTACAATCTGGCGACGCGTGGGATCGGCGAGTGCAATGAATCCATCCATTGGCACATGATAAGCAATCACTTAATTAAGTCAACACTTAAATATAGGGTCGGTAAATTTTGTTCTTGACTGATCGGTCATAATTGGGTAAATTGCCGCCCATGGTAGGAAGACCCCGAGAATTTGATCCCGAGAAAGTACTGGACGCGGCTATGCATGCGTTCTGGACCAAGGGCTATGAGGCGACTTCACTGACAGACTTAATGTCGGCGACTGGTTTGCATAAGGGCAGCTTGTACCAGGCGTTCGGCGACAAACACGAATTGTTTGTCCAAGCCTTAAAGCGTTATCTCGATGATATGCGTCGGCAAAAGAACGGCATTTTGAAGAATGCGGCTACACCACTTGAAGGCATACACGCAGTTGGACACGCCATGGTTGAGATGGCCGACGGCGACAGTAACTGCCCGAAAGGGTGCATGGCAGTCAATGCGTTGGTCGAGTTGGCGCCGCATGACGAAGAGGTTGAGCGGATCATGGAAGATCACATCAATCGAATGCGCGCGTCGATGGAACAAGCAATTTCGGCGGCACAAGAAATGGGACAACTAAGTAAATCGCGTTCGCCTGAGGTGACGACGTCGCTGATGATGACATTTTTGGCAGGCTTGGCCGCCAGCTTGAAAAGCTCGGTGACAAAAGACCAAGCACACCAATTGTTGGACGCACAGTTCGAGGCTTTGCTGTAATTACCAGGGCGATGGCGAGCTTTTTTTTTACATCTATTATTGACCGAACAGTCTTTTTTTATACATTATTCTTGACCAAACGGTAATTAAAGGTTTTAACATGGGTAATTCATATCAAACAATTGACCACATTGCGGAACAACTCGGTAGGTTTGTCATCCGCTGGCGTTGGTTCGTTATAGCGGCGGCATTGGTTAGTGCTGTCGCCATTGGATCGGGCGGGCGCTTTCTTGAGTTTGCCAGTAACTATCGTGTGTTCTTTTCGGACGAAAACCCGGAGTTGGTTGCCTTCGAAAATTTGCAGGCAACGTATACCAAGAACGACAATTTCATATTCGTATTACGTCCGGCCAGTGGCGATGCCTTTTCGAGCAGCACGCTCGCCGCTGTCGAGACGCTAACCGAGGAAGCGTGGAAAACGCCGTACGCGATTCGGGTCGATTCGATAAGCAACTTTCAGCACAGCTATGGAATCGAAGATGACTTGATAGTAGAGGATTTGTTCAAAGACTCTGCGCAAATGGACGCAGCGGAACGAGAACGACGCGCTGACATCACGCTGGCAGAACCGTTGCTCCGGAGTCAACTCATTACGCCCGATGGACTCGCGACGGCAGTCAATATTGTGCTGCAGTACCCGGAACAAAGTCTGACAGAGGTGCCCGAGGCTGTGGCATTCGCGCGTGACCTTCGCGATCAAATCGAAGCCCAATATCCAGACATCGAAATCTATCTCAGCGGAGTTTCCATGCTGAACAACGCTTTCGCGGAGGTTGGCACTGCAGACTTAGGAACGCTAGTCCCGATGATGTTTGGCGTTATTCTGTTGCTCACGTTACTGATACTTCGTTCACCGACCGCAACGTTCGGGACGCTAATGGTCATTGCGCTATCAACGATGGTCGGTATGGGCTGGGCAGGATTCGTCGGCATTAAGCTAACGCCAATTTCCGCGTCAGCCCCAATTATCATTTTGACGTTGGCAATTGCCGACTCGATACATATATTGATTTCACTACGCAATGCGATGCGCGATGGCATGCAAAAGGATGCCGCAATCATTGAAGCACTGCGACTTAACTTCCTACCTGTGTCAATTACTTCGATTACGACCATCATCGGTTTTCTAGCACTGAACTTCTCTGATTCTCCACCGTTTTGGCACCTGGGAAATATCACCGCTGTTGGAATCGTCGCAGCATGGGCGTTCTCCATTACCCTGCTACCCGCGCTAATTAGCCTGCTGCCGTATGCGCCACGCGTCAAAAAGCAGCTTTCCCGCAGCGAACTGCTGATGGAGAAGCTGGCCGACTTCGTCGTGACCTACCCACGTCGTTTGCTGATTACAGTAGGTGGCGCCACGTTTCTGCTCATTCTTTTCATCCCGAAAATAGAATTCAACGATCAATGGATTCAATACTTCGACGAACGCGTTGAGTTTCGGCGTGATTCTGACCAGGCTATGCAGCACTTCGGAATGTATCCCGTCGAATACTCTGTTCCCGCACAATCAAGCGGAGGCGTCAGCGAACCAGAATATCTGTCGAACTTGGAAAAGTTTGCAGAATTTCTACGCGACCAGAAACAAGTTGCTCACGTCTATGCTTTTACGGACATTATGAAGCGGCTGAATATGAATCTGCATGGTGACGACGATAGCTATTATCGTTCACCAGGCAATCGTGACGAAGCGGCGCAGTATCTATTGCTGTACGAATTGTCGCTTCCACTCGGTCTAGATCTAAATGATCGAATCAACATCGACAAATCCGCAACACGCGTCACTGTCACACTCAACGACATTGGATCAATTGAAACCAAGGACTTCTTGAATAGAACCGAGAATTGGATGGCCACGAATCTGCCATCTTGGATGCAAGCAGATCCAACCAGCGCCTCGGTGATGTTCACGTATATTTCGGAGCGAAATGTTCAGAACATGATTGCGGGCACAATCATCGCGATTTTGGCTATTGCGCTTATACTGATGTTAGCGCTCCGAAGTGTGCGCCTAGGGTTATTGAGTTTGATACCAAACGGGTTGCCAATACTTGCAACATTTGGTGCCTGGGCACTCATTGTCGGCGAGGTCGGGTTTTCAGTCGCGACGGTCGCGTCAATTTCACTCGGAATAATCGTCGATGATACGGTTCACCTGTTATCCAAGTACGTTCGTGCGCGAAGCGACCGAGATCTCAGTGCTGCAGACGCTATCCGCTATGCGTTTAAAAATGTTGGCGTGGCAATTATGGTCAATACAGCAATTCTCGCTGCAGGTTTTTTCGTACTTCTCTATTCGAGCTTCAAAGTTAACGTTGACATGGGCCTGCTCACAGCGCTAGCCATTGTATTTGCACTGGTTCTCGACTTCCTGTTCTTGCCTGCGCTATTACTCATGCTAGACCGAAAGAAAGATCAAAGAGTTTCCGAAGGAGGAAAGAAAATGATTAACAAACTCACATTGCCACGGCCTGCTGGTAATTACGTCGGAATGATGCTGCTTGCTTCATTATCGCTGGCGTTAATGGCATCTGAAACATTAGCGGCTACCGAGTTGACACCCGTACGTGGCGCGACACAAACCGAGCGACTAGGCTTCGAGGTTGCAGCAAGAGCTGATAGATCGGATCGTGGCTTTGGTGACAGCGCTGTTGAACTCGAAATGGTGTTACGAAATGCTGCCGGCAAGGAATCCCATCGGTCACTTAAGATAACAACACTTGAGGTCGCCGACGAAAGCGTCGGTGACAAGTCCCTTGTTTTCTTCGACAATCCGAACGACATAAAAGGCACTGCGCTATTGTCACATGCCAACATTCTCGATCCGGACAACCAATGGCTTTTTCTACCAGCACTGAAACGCGTCAAGCGAATTTCATCCTCCAACAAGTCTGGACCATTCGTTGGATCCGAATTCGCGTTTGAGGACTTCACCGCGCTCGAGCTAAACAAATACGACTACAATTGGTTACGTGAGGAGACTATCGACGGTATCGCTGCGGATGTCATTGAACGCACACCAAGATACGAAAATTCTGGCTACTCCCGTCAAGTGAGTTGGGTTGATCGTGACATCTACCAAGTGCGGAGAGTGGAATTCTACAACCGCCGCGGTGACTTGTTGAAGACGCTTGAATTGAAAGACTACCGCGAATATGACGGCTTCTGGAGAAGCCATCGATTCGAGATGGTCAACCACAGAACTGGAAAAAGCACCGACTTGATCTACCGTGACTATGATTTTGGCGTTGGTTTGTCAGACGCTGACTTTGTCAAAGGACGGTTATCACGACTTCGCTAGTGCGAACTTCGTGGGTCGTCTGCCTGCTATCTCCCCTTCTCCCCAGTGTGGGCAGGCGACCAAATTTACCGAGAATTTCATGAAGAACTTATTCAAATTAGTAACCATATTGATTTCAACACTGTGGCTATCAACAAGCAGCGCCGGCGAATGGGACTTTACAGGTTTCGTTGGCGTTGAAGCGCAGGTGTTTTGGCAAGGGTCTCAATTTCCCGCTCAGCAAGGCGGCATGAATGGTTCATTGCTTCTACAGCCCGAACTTTACTGGCGTAGCGACAGTGGGCGACAAAGATTCAGTGCTGTGGGGTTTGCTCGCGGAGACGCGGAAGATAGCGAACGCAGCCACGCGGATCTACGGGAGTTTTACTGGGGGATTGAGGGCGATGAATGGGATTTGAACATAGGTCTGAACAAGGTGTTTTGGGGTGTGGCGGAGTCTCGCCATCTCGTTGACGTTATAAACCAAACCGATCAGGTTGAGGATGTCGACCAAGAAGACAAATTGGGGCAGCCAATGCTCAACGTGAATCTCCAACGGGACTTTGGGCAGTTTGGCGTCTACATAATGCCCTGGTTTCGCGAGCGCACCTTTGGCGGCGAAGAGGGTCGATTCCGTCCGGGGTTAACGGTAGATATGGATAACCCGATTTATGAATCTTCGGACGAAGACAGTCACCTTGACTACGCATTGCGCTATAGCCACTACATTGGCGATGTCGATGTTGGCGCGCACTATTTCGATGGTACGTCTCGCGAGCCAAGATTTGCGGTGAACTCTGACGGTACAGAACTCCGACCGATATACGATCAAATGACGCAATTTGGCATCGACGTTCAATATACTCGTGATGCCTGGCTCTGGAAGCTCGAAGCAATTAGCAGAGACACCCGCACTGATTCCTTCGTCGCCACCGTCGGCGGCGTCGAATACACTTTCTATGGCGTGCGCGAGAGTGCTGCGGATATCGGCATCATTGTCGAGTATCTATACGACGGCCGAAACACGTTTTCTGCGCCAACTTCATCCGATGATGACGTTTTTGTTGGCGCACGGCTCGCACTCAATGATGCGAACGATACTAGCCTGCTTGCGGGCGTCATTATGGACGTTGATTCCCAAGAGGTCTTTCTCAGTGTAGAAGCGGAGCGACGATTTGGCGACAATCTAAGCGCTGAGTTACGGTTACGCGCGATAAGCAATAGCGATATTTCTGGGGACCTTACTGCATTCGCGAATGACGATTACATACAACTGAGACTGAGCTGGTATTATTAGGCCTCGATAACCTATATTGCAGGCAGCGACATGCACGACAATTGGCCAATTGTAAATTTCGTTGCACGCTGGATTCTTGGTTTGCTATTCCTGATGGCCGGTTACTGGAAAGTTTTTGTATTGACGCCAGCGGTTCACGCACAACAATTTTTTGTTGCAGGATTTGCAGATACCTGGATTCCGGTGTGGCTGCTCAACCTGCTCGGCTACAGCATCCCGGTACTTGAGCTAACCGCAGGGGCGTTGATCTGTTTAGGGCTGCGCAGCAGAGAAGCGCTGATCGCAGTTGGCCTCCTATTAATCGTTACGACCTACGGACACGCGCTACAGGAACCGCTATTCAATATTGACGGGCACACGTTTACGAGACTGGCTTTGATATTCCTATTGCTGCTCGCACCGGCCGGCAGCGACCGATATTCGTTTGACAATTGGCTTCGGCGACGCGCTAACTAGAAATTCGCAACGACCTTTCATATCTATTGCGTCCCCCATTTCGTTTCGACATTGATTCCTATTGCGCGCAGAAAACCACTCGGCAATATTCCACCCGCTGAAACAACCACCGCATCGTTTAAGATAGATTCCGTCACACCTTCGATATCGACTTCGACGTGTGAGTCGCTGATCGACTTAACGTTAGAGCCAAATATCACACGTAACAAACCATCTTCTGACATCTGCTGAACCAAATCCCGATTTTTGGGTTTGGCACGTGAGAATGAACCTGAGCGATACGATAGAGTCACCGTTGTGCCGGATTCGGCAGCAATCGTTGTCGCTGCTTCCAAAGCACTATCACCGCCGCCAACGACGAGTACGTGCTGATTGGCGTACTGCGTTGCGTCGATGACGCGATAGACGACTTTATCAAGCTCTTCGCCCGGCACTTCCAATTTTCGTGGCGTGCCGCGCCGTCCGATCGCGAGTAGCACGGATCGGGTATCGTAGGTCTGCTTGTTCGTCTTTACGCGGTAGCCTCCATTGGGACTAGCATCGATCGTCTGCACCGACTCCCCATAATTAATCTCGATACCTGTCTTCGCTTCGACATTCCGCCAGAAATCGATCAGCGCTTCTTTCTGAACTTCCTTGAAGCGCATTTTGCCGACAATCGGCAACTCGGCTGGCTGCGTCATGACCATTTTACGACGCGGAAAATGTGCGACAGTACCACCCAGTTCTTCCTGCTCCACCGTTGAGTAGCGAATGCCCGAATCTGTAGCGGCCAACGAAGCCGCAAACCCCGCAGGCCCTGCGCCAATGATCACGACATCCAGACTATTTGAATGCGATTTCGAAACAAGCTTCTTGATTGATTGTATTGCCTGCTTACCTTGTTCGACAGCGTTTCGAATCAGACCCATACCGCCAAGTTCACCGGCAATGAATATGCCCGGTACGTTAGTCTCAAAATCCGGATTTACTAGCGGGATGTCAATACCACGCCGCGCCGTTCCGAACACCAGCGTAATCGCATCAACCGGACACACCGCCTTGCACGCACCGTGTCCAATGCAATTGGTCGGCCCTATGAGATGCGCTTTTTTTTTGATCATACCGAGCACCGAATGCGAGCCCTGTTCTGGACACGCAGCGACGCAATTCGTGCAACCTATGCAAAGATTATGGTCAATCTCAGGGTGCAATGTTGGCGGCTCGATCAATCCCTCTTCAGTCGACTCAATTAGTGTTGTAAGGCCGGCGCGCTCCGCCACCGTATGACGACGCCAGTACCAAATGACAATGATGGCAACCGGGACCAAATAGACAATTATGTTGAAAGAAATAGTGCGTTCCTCCAGTTTCTTAGGCGCGATTCACCGCAAAGACTAACTGCAGATGGACAGCATAACGTGACCTAAGTCTCAGAAACGAAGCTGCGTCTTAGACTCATATTGCCAGCGCCGCTCAAACGCCAAACATAGCTGAGTTGGAAGTTTAGGGTCGTTGACGTCATAGACCCGCCCGTTACTCACTCCGCAGTCGAGTTCAAGCATCCCATCGTCAACACGATCCGCATTTCCGCAACGCAAAACTGCAGGTAATCTCCAACTACTTTTTTACGGCAATTCGAGTAGCTTAACAAACCACATCTTGCGATTGAGCTGTGTCACTAAGTGTCTCTACTATGCGACATTTTATAACTCTATTGGAGCGCGATAGTAACAAGTTCTCTGTTGTTGCACCGCGATAACGTAGCCAGCAAAGAACTTTCATATTTTCTCACTAAATGTGGAACCAAATGCACTCTAGCGACGTGTAATAAAAAGAGTAGCGA
The DNA here is from genome assembly GCA_021773015.1 of Woeseia sp. GTDB lineage: Bacteria > Pseudomonadota > Gammaproteobacteria > Steroidobacterales > Woeseiaceae > OFTM247. Next base: position 3,347,953 of record JAJFKW010000001.1, on the reverse strand, counting down.
CCAACGAGGTTTAACACGAAATGAATTGGTATTTCTTAATTGCAATTTTGTTACTTTGCGGCGCTGCGGTGGCGATTGTCGCCCGCCCGCTGGTTGGCACGAGTAATCGCGGCACGGTTACCGCTGTGGCAATCAGTTTGCCAATCTTCTCTTTGAGCGTCTATTTTTTTCTCGGCTCACCGGCGCACGACAAAGCACATGCTGCTCTTCCCCCGACATCCGCGTTAACCAGCAATACCATGACCGCATCGACGCAGCAAAAAGTTGGCTCTGTAGCCAACATGTTGATTGGCCTCGAATCTCGACTACAGAAAAACCCGAACGATGGCAAAGGATGGTTGCTGCTTGCACGATCCTACGAACATCTAGGTCGAATCGACCAATCGATCAGCGCCTACGAAAAAGCGGCCGATTTGGGCGAATATGATCCCAACCTAGCAGCACTAGCCGACAACAAACCGCTTCAGCACGCGACAGCGCCTAGGTCGGCAACGATATCCGGAACACTGCTGCTGTCCGATCGAGTTGCAGGCATCGTACAGTCGACGGATACAGTTTTCATTTTTGCACGCGCTAGTGGCGCCTCTGGCATCCCGGCTGCGGTACTGCGCCGACCGGCGGCGACATTCCCTATCCATTTCAAGCTAGATGACGCACTTTCGATGGTTGAGGGCGTCAAGCTTTCCGATTTTGAGGAAGTCGTAATTACGGCGAGGATATCGCGAAGCGGAAACGCAGCTGAAGCGCTGCAAAATCTTCAGGTAAAAAGCGAACCAGTAACTGTCGCAGACAACGCACAGATACGTCTAACAATAGAATAACGATAAACAGAGAGTCTTAAGCAGAAATGAACGAAATGGCAGCGAATAGAATGGACGCGATGGATCGACAGAGTGCGGCGCCGGCGTCGTTCCCGCAGTCCATCAATTGGCCACTTACTGGGTACAGTTTTCTGCTCATTGCACTTGGCGTGGGATGGTATCTGCGCAGCACTGAGTTGGTCAATCCAAGCGAGGGCCTTGGGTATTGGCTTGGCATCGTGGGTGGCTCGTTTATGTTGTTGCTACTTTTCTATCCCGCGAGCAAAAAGTCACAAATAATGCGACGACTTGGGCTAGTACCGCACTGGTTTCGGATTCACATGATTTTAGGCCTCGTTGGGCCGTTACTTGTGTTGTATCACTGTAACTTCAGTGTGGACGCGTTTAACAGCAAGATCGCCTTGTACAGTATGTTGGCGGTCGCCGGGAGCGGCATTGTTGGTCGATACTTTTATGCCAGAATCCATCGTGGTCTCTATGGTAAGCGCACGACCATTGAGGAGCTTCGGAGCGAAATTTCGACGGCCGTCGAAAATAGAAGTGGTATCGCCGTAATTCTTCCAAAATTTATTTCAGAGCTGCACACAATCTCCGCCGAGCTACTCGGTGATCAGTATACCAATCGAATTGGCATTCGTAGCAGCCTCGCATGGACAGTGAAGCACCTGTATGTACGGGCAAAGTTATCGCTCAAGATAAAGCAAGAACTGCGCGCGCTCGCGACCGCCTCGGCCACAATTCGTAATAACACGGATGAGCTTCGCCGTGCGGCGAATCAGTACGCGAAAACGCAAGTTAATTTGATGAGGCAGGTGGCACAACTAACGTTTTACGAACGCCTGTTCTCTTTATGGCATGTATTTCATATGCCGTTATTTATTGTGTTGGTAATTTCAGCACTAGCCCACGTCCTCGCCGTTCACATGTACTGAATGCGCAGATCTGGACGAATGGCTTATTGGCAGCGAATTGGAAGCGTAATTATTATGATAGCGGCTCTGACATTTTTTGGAAACGCAAACGCTCAAGATCTAGAGTCGCTAGTCATGCCTGGTCAGGTCATCTCTGGGCACCAAGAACTGGAAACAGAGTGCTCCTCTTGCCATAAGCGCTTCAACAAGAAAGGCCAGGATGCGCTGTGCAAGGACTGTCACGAGGATATTGCAAGTGATTTGCAAAGCCAACGCGGCTTCCACGGCCTGTCCGTAGATGTCGGCGACGTGACCTGTGCTTCATGCCACACAGATCATAAGGGCCGAGATGCGGACATCGTGACATTGGATGAGACGACGTTCAATCACGATTTTACCAACTTCGAACTGCTTGGAGCGCATCGTGAAGCAGAGTGCGGTGACTGCCATGCTACCGATGAAAAGCGTCGCGGAACGTCGGGCCTGTGTATCGACTGCCACCGGGACGACGATGTGCACAAGACAACACTAGGTGAAGAGTGCGGCAGCTGTCATGAATCCACGGAGTGGGTAGACGCAACTTTTGATCACGATACCACTGGATATGCGCTGCTTGGCAAGCATTTAGATGCTGCCTGCCTCGATTGCCACGAGGACGAAACCTATCAGAACGCACCCGCTACGTGTTTTGGGTGTCACTCAGAAGACGATGCACACGATGGGCGCAGCGGCAACGAATGTGAATCCTGCCACAATCCGAGCGATTGGAACGACTCGAGTTTCAGCCATGAACGTGATACCGAATTTCTTCTCGAAGGAAAGCACGCGCAGTTGGCATGTAACAACTGCCATTCCGATGATCCGTTCCAGGATGAAATGAAAACCACCTGCATTGCGTGCCACTTGGATGACGATGAACACGATGGTCACAACGGAGTAGAGTGCACCGACTGTCACAGCAACGACGACTGGGGTCAGACGCGCTTCGACCACGACCGAGATACAGAATACCAACTTCGCGGCAGCCACCGTGAGGTCGTGTGCAACGATTGTCACATTGAACCAATTTTTGAAGTCGCATTGTTAACAACGTGTGACACGTGCCATTTAGATGATCAACCACATCGCGGCACGCTCGGAACACAATGCGAATCCTGTCACAGCGAAGTCAACTGGCAGGATCCGGTGTTCTTCGATCATGATCTAGCCGCATTCCCGTTGTTAGGGAAACACGACGACAACGAATGCGAAGACTGTCACGAGACGAAAGCGTTCACGGATGTCGAGACGACCTGTAGCGCTTGTCATATTGAAGATGATCCGCACAAGGGCAATTTTTCCGAAAGCTGTGAGGATTGTCATAACCCAGTTGCATGGGACATCTGGACGTTCGATCACGATCAACAGACGGAATTCCCATTAACCGGCGCCCATGCGGTCGTCGCCTGCGCCGACTGCCATCGGAGCCCTCTCAACAAAATGCTGTCGGCGGGTGCTACTTGCCGTAGCTGTCATCGTACGGACGACGTGCACGACGGCGAATTTGGTTTCGACTGCGGTCGCTGCCATTCGGCCGATTCATTTAGACAGGTGAGGTCATTGCAATGAATAGCACCCGATTGAGCCGCATTGATTTACAGGATAATCGCACCGTGGGGTTGCGATGGTTGCTTACGCTAACTTTGATCGCAGCACTTATGTTTGCAGCACAAAGAGGCCAATCTCAGCAGACGTTCGATCACTTTAGCACCGGCTTTCAACTTGATGGCGCACACTCCAACGTTACGTGCGAAGGTTGTCACGTCAGTGGCACATTTGGCCCGACGGCATCCAATTGTTCCAATTGCCATTCGCAAAGCAGCTTGGTTCGAGCCTCATCGAAATCAGCCAATCACGTTGCGACCATTGGCGATTGCTCCGACTGTCACATCACTGCAGATTGGAATATCGTTACATTCGTCGATCACACGTCGCTGACGGGCAGCTGCGCCAGCTGCCACAATGGCGTGCAGACCGTCGGTAAAACGCCGACGCACATTTCATCAAGTGATCAATGCGATGATTGTCACAGTACGACGGGCTGGCTTCCGGCCGTATTCGACCACGCGGGTGTCGTCGGCAATTGCATCGGTTGCCACAACGGATCTATAGCGACCGGCAAGAGTCCGATGCACGTACAAACGTCCAATGTCTGCGAAGACTGCCACAGTACGACAATGTTCGAGCCGGTATTGTCGGTTGATCACACTCAGGTCATCGGTACATGCGGCAGCTGCCATAATGGAGCAACGGCGACCGGCAAAAACCCGACCCACATTACGAGTGGCAACAATTGCGAGGACTGCCATACCACGATTGCCTGGACGCCTGCGAATTTCGATCACGTTAACATCACGGGCAATTGTTCTAATTGTCATAATGGCACAGAAGCAATCGGGAAAAATACAGCACACGTTCTAACCACCAATGTGTGCGAAGACTGTCACACGACCAACGTATTTTCACCAACATTTGCCATCGACCATACGCAGGTCCTTGGAACGTGCGGTAGCTGCCATGATGGAATGACAGCGACCGGTAAAATCCCCACGCATATTGCCAGCGGCAATAATTGTGAAGACTGCCACACCACCATTGCTTGGGTGCCGGCTAATTTCGATCATGCCAGCATCACCGGCAACTGCTCAAACTGCCACAATGGTATGGACGCAACCGGCAAGCATGCTACCCACGTCCAGACGACCAATGTGTGCGAAGACTGTCACACAACTAACGTATTTGCCCCAGCTTTCACCGTTGACCACACGCAGGTTCTTGGGACCTGTGGCAGTTGCCACAATGGCGTGTTAGCAACAGGAAAGCAGCCAACACATATCACCAGCGGCAACAACTGCGACGACTGCCATACGTCAGTTGCTTGGCTGCCCGCGAATTTCGATCACGTCAACATCACAGGCAATTGCGCCAGCTGCCATAACGGCGTGGACGCGGCCGGCAAGCACCCAGCCCACATACTGACTGCGAATATTTGCGAAGACTGTCACAACCCGACAACTTGGATACCCACGTACACTGTAGACCACACTCAGGTGATAGGGACCTGCAACAGTTGCCACAATGGCGTAACAGCAACTGGGAAACACCCGGCTCATATCGCAAGTAGCAACAATTGTGAGGACTGCCACACTTCATCCGCGTGGTCGCCGGCGAATTTCGATCACGTCAATATCACTGGCAATTGCTCGGATTGTCACAACGGTACGATTGCCGGCGGCAAGAACCCGACTCACGTTCTAACAACCAATATCTGTGAAGATTGCCACAATCCGACAACGTGGTTGCCGACATTCACTGTCGACCATACGCAAGTACTGGGAAGCTGCAGCACCTGTCACGACGGCGTTATTGCGACTGGCAAACACCCGACGCACATTGCGAGCGGCAGTAACTGCGATGACTGCCATACGACAGTCGCCTGGTTGCCTGCAAATTTCGACCACGCCAACATCACGGGCAATTGCTTCGCCTGCCACAATGGCACCGACGCCACCGGAAAAGGACCGACGCACGTTCAGACAACAAACGTATGTGAGGACTGCCATAACCCGAACGCGTTTACGCCTGTATTGAATGTTGACCACACTCAAGTACTCGGCTCATGCGCGTCATGCCACAACGGCATACAGGCTACGGGGCAGAACCCAAATCACTTCAATACGGTTCAGGACTGCGGCGGCTGTCATACACCGAATGCGTGGTCGCCAACGGATTACAACCACACCGGCCTGACGTACGAGCCACTTGATCACCGTGGTAATTTTCAGTGTACGGATTGCCACCGTTCCAACACAGAAGTGGTGAACTGGTCGTCACCTGGCTATCAACCGACCTGTGCCGGTTGTCATGCGAGAGACTACAAAGCAGGCGTTGACAGACATAACGGCATAAGTCGAGATCAAAACTGTGCCAATAGTGGTTGCCACCGCATCAGTGACAGAGAATGGTAGCAACGCGGCGATTTTCTTGGCTCGCCAGCGCGCTTCTTGCCTTAACGAATCAAGCGGCAATTGCTGCACCCAGTTTTATCGCCGGAACACGTGTCGCTGGCGATGCCGAAAATGCGACGATTGAAATTCGCTTCAATTGCCAAGTAACGTACTTGCAACACCAACCGTCAACTCGCGGAGATAGTATTCGCATCCAGGTCGATCCGACAACAATTTGCAATGGCGTATCGCCCACCTCGGCCCAATCGCGCGGTCGATACAGGCCAACAAACGCTGATCTCGCGGCATTAATCGATATTGAGTATGAAGGTGGTGGTGCCGGCGGCCCAGAACTAACGCTGCAGTTTAGCGAACCGGTTTCTTTTGTGATTGCGTCGCAAGGGCTGACATTTATATTACAGCTCGACGTACAGCGGGACTCCATTACCGCTGTGGAATCCGACGACGATGCACTGGCGATTCAACACCGGCAAGTGCCGCAGCCAGAGTCGAATCGCCCGCTTTTTGTCATCAACTTAGCATCGTATCGCCGTATCCCTACGGCAGCTGACCTCAAAGGATTGACGCTTGCGCCGCAGCAGCGGGTTTTTTATTCCGAGCTCAACGTGGAAGATGCTACTTGGTACCGCTTGAGGTTAGGCGACTTCAATTCCGCCGACGACGCACGCAGCGCCCTGCACTCTGTCGCCGATATTTTTGACGAAGCCTGGATCGACCAGCTTGAGGATACGGAGTCTTCGGTTGACCTCACGATCGCGGCGAAAAGTGCCGCAGACATCGCTACTGTCCGCCCGACAACGGACGCAGCAACAACAGCATTATCGAAAATTGACCGGTTGATGGACGAAGCTCGCGCCACGATGGTATCAGGTGATCGAGCACGAGCGATTCAGATCTACACCAAAGTTCTACAGTTTCCCGAGCAACCGCGTCAAATGGAAGCGCAAGAGTTCTTGGCACTCGCACGGGAGAAAAACGGTCAGATAGCTCACGCAAAGGCGGAATACCGACGCTATTTGTCGCTATACCCTGAAAGCGCCGGTGCTGGCCGAGTGAGTCAGCGATTGGCCGCCCTGCTTGCCGGAAATCAACTAGTCGACAACGCAACTCAAACCGCGGTTACACGGCGCCAGCCTCGCCAAGACGGTGACTGGCGTGTACAAACTTTTTTCTCGCAGTATTACCGGCGTGATGTTAACCAGCAAAACGATGACGACGAAATTGTAAGCCAGTCTGCGCTCTATTCGGATGTCAATTTTGATGCACGACGTCGTGGCGAGCGGTTTGATTTCAGTAGTCGCCTCACAGCCGGTTATCGAAGTGACTTTCTTAGTGAGGAATCCGCATCAGGAAACGACACTCGAGTATCCTACGCGTATGCCGACCTGTCGCACGCCGCATCCGGACTTCGTGGGCGCATAGGCCGACAATCCAGAAATTCCGGCGGTATCCTTGGACGATTTGACGGCCTCAATCTCGGCTATCAATGGAATGAGCGCACTTTGCTAAGCGCGGTGGTGGGAAAGCCGGCCTATACAAGCAGCGATGGCATCGATTCAGAAAGAACGTTCTACGGCATCAGTATGGACTATGGCCCGTTATGGGATGAGCTAGAGCTGGGCGTGTTCTTTGTACAACAAGACATCGACGGTCTTACAGACCGACAAGCGATCGGCGGTGAATTTCGTTACTTCAGCGCCGATCGAAGCTTCTGGGGCCTCATCGACTACGACACATTATATAGCGAGCTTAGCAGCGCTTTCTTGCAAGCAAGCTGGCGGATCAGTTCCAGACTGAACATCAATGGTTCGTTCGACAAGCGACGCAGCCCATTTCTTACTGCGGGCAATGCGATCATTGGTCAACCGGTATTCGACTTTGCTGAATTGTCGCAAATTTTTAGTATGGACGAGATTCGACAACTTGGACTGGATCGCAGCCCGCTATCCACCAGTTACACACTTGGTATCTCCTACACACTGTCGCCTAGAATCCAAATCAGCGCTGACGCGAATCAAACTTCAATCGACGCTACTCCAGCGTCTGGCGGTGTGCTCGCGACACTGGGATCTCGTATTCGTTACATTGCCGCCAACATAGTCGCCAGCAGTCTGTTGCGTGAAGGAGATGTCAGCATAATTGGCTTTCGGCAGTCTGCCACAGAGACCTCGACAGTATCGTCCGTGACACTCGACAGCCGCTACCCGTTCAACCGAACATGGCGCCTGAATCCGCGGCTGCGCATCGATAGACGTGAGCGAATAGGCGACACGGACTACGAGTGGATTTATACGCCAGGTATTCGCCTACAGTATCGACGCAGCCAGCGATTTCGTGTCGAGTTAGAGGCAGGCAAACAATTCGTTCAGAGAGAGACGGAGGTGGTCAATCTTGATCGAGAATCTTATTTCGTTAATCTCGGATATCAGGTTTTCTTTTAGTAGCATGCGATTTCTAAACGCTCATAAGCGAGTCGGGCTGCCGGCGCTAGCGACAGTCCTCGTCGTCACTATTACCGCCTGCGCGTCGACATCGAAGTTAACTAGCATTTACCTAGATCCGCGAACCGGCAACACCGTCACCAGCAATATCACTCCCATACTTTTATACCGGGACAATTCAGCGTACGCCGCTTACGCTCGCGACTACGTGCAGCTCGGACCAATTGAGGTCAATCGGAGCGGGCAGTTCCGGTATTTTCTGTGGGTTGGCGTGTGGAGTACAGTGCAAGACCCTGATTCGACAAACCAACGCGGCGGGTTCGACACGGTCACCGTTTTTGCCGATGGCGAGCCGCTAAATCTGCAGCTATCCGGTTGGACGCCAAACGCGATCGGCGCCAGCAAAGCGGTATATCTAAAACCGGTTGCTTCTGCGGCGGATGCCTACTACGAGGTAACTATAGATCAGATACGACTTCTAGCGGAGGCACAGAGCATTCGGCTGCTGACCACCGCCACGCCGTCTAAGGAATATCATCTTTGGAGTAATCAGGAGCGCGCACGACAGGAACTCGTGGCATTTCTGCGGGCCGCTTTACTCTAACGCCCGTGCGTTGCTCGGCCGTGCGTGCCATTGCTGATTTACGGATCCGCTGGAGAGGAAATATTTATCCAGTTGAGCTGAATCGTAGGTCCCGACAACGGCCAACCCTGATCATGAGCAAGTACCTTCAGTCGATCGGATCGATCCGCCGCAGAAGGATGCGTCGACAAGTAGGCAATAAATTTGGATGAGCGTAAGTCGCCATCGTTCAGTCGATCGAAGAAATTCCACGAATGATCAACATGCCCGTATTCTGCATTGACAACCTGTAAGCCGAATTCGTCTGCCGCTGATTCCTGCCCGCGACTGAAACTGCGTTGGGCGATGTCCGCAATTCTCACACCCAGTGCTGCGCCGCCATCAGTGCCGGTCGCCGCGACAAATACCAAACCAATGACCGCAACACGCCCCAACATCCGTAAGTGATCTCGGTTTCGGAAATGGCCCAACTCGTGTCCCAACACAAACGCCAGCTCGTTTTCGGACGCCACACCATCGAGCAGCTCGGTTGTTACAACAATCAGTCCCCCCGGATATGCCATTGCATTGGGTACGTCTGATTCGACAATTTCTAATCTAAACTGATATGGCGCATCTCCCCAATGCGCCACTAACCGTCGGAGAATTTCCTGCGCCTGTGTTTTTCGCTCGTCGTCAGCGCTGACGGAAAGCAAATCATCAGGTGCCCAATTTTCGAACAATTGCACCTCCGTCTCAACAGATATGGATAGGAGTGCAAGTTCCACGGCATAGAAAAGTGCCACCGCAACGACCGTGAATATGATAGAAAGCCCAGCTACCAGCGCGCCTGCCTCCGCGAGTGGATGGACATCACTGACATTTATACCTTCGCGGGGTTTGCGCGGTATGAATTTCATCGGTAATACGCTTGAGAATTCAACTTAAGCTTAAAGCAGTTCCGAATGCCAATATTTCAATTCCTGCCGTACCTTTGCCATTACGAGCAGAATTGGCAAGCCGCGATGTTTCAAGGCGAACGTTGACAACTGCGTCAAACCCTTGGGACTTCGCACTTTCGGTCATGCGTAGTAATGCCTCTCTGCGGGCTCTTTCCAGTAGCGGCTCATACGTCTTGATACGGCCGCCAATGAGACCGCGAAGACCGGCAATAATTCTCTTAAAATAGTCAAGCGAAATGACGACGCTACCGCTCACCAAGTCGACAGAACCCACCTTCCAATCCGCCGGTAACTTTTCGAATGATACGGCAGGAAATCCGTGCAGCGCTTCTTCCCTATTTTGGATGTCCTCGAAGTGCCGCTTTTCAATTCGACTGCCCACGAAAAACGCGATGAGCATTATGAGAATCGGTAGTCCGAAGTTTAGAAGTATTTCAATCATCGAAATCGTCGCTGCGCGCTAGGCAATGCGTACTGCGGTGCCATAGGCAAAAAGTTCTGCTGCCCCTTGTGATATCGAGCTTGTCGCAAATCGGACGTTTACAACCGCATTCGCACCCATGGAATGTGCCTGCTCAATCATACGATCGGTCGCTTCCTTGCGAGAATCCTGCAATAGCTCGGTATAGCCCTTCAATTCACCGCCCACGATGTTCTTGAGGCCCGCCATGATGTCCCGGCCAACGTGTTTCGCGCGAACCGTATTGCCGGTAACAACACCATAAAATTCGACAATTTGTCTTCCTGGAATGCTCTCTGTGTTACTTAGGATTACGGACTGCGAACTACCGACGCTCATATTGATTCCTTAAATTGGCGCTCTCTCGCAGCAATTCTAACACTTCCGCAGCCCGTGTATCCGTGACGGGCCCCGATAGCAAGTTTTGTCGCCATATCATCAATTGCCTGGGCATAGCCATTGACCTGCGACGTTCGTTTGCCAACAATACGGCTCCATCGGAATCGTTCGGCGCGAAGGAATCGTCATGAATTGGCAAGCAACTGTGAGTGCTCTATTCACTCTGACACTCGTCGCCTGTGGCGACAAAGACTCCACGCAAGAGGCAATCGAAATTCAGTATCCAAATACGACTACGGTCGAACACACTGACACTTATCACGGCACTGTCGTCGCAGATCCCTATCGCTGGCTCGAAGACGATGTGAGAGAAAGCGACGACGTCAGCCGTTGGGTGAGCAGCCAGAATGAAGTAACGTTTGCCTACTTAAACAGTATTGACGAACGCGAACCGATATCAAAACGACTGACTGAATTATGGAACTACGAGCGGTTCGAACTTCCGGTTAAGCGTGGCGGACGATACTTCTACAGCTACAACGATGGGTTGCAAAATCAGGATGTAGTCTACGTTCAGAATACGTTAGACGACGATCCGCAATTGCTGGTTGATCCAAACTCGTGGTCCGACGACGGTACCGTAGCGCTCGCCGCCTATTATCCAAGTCCGACCGGCAATTATTTCGCCTACCTGGTTCAAGACGGTGGGTCGGATTGGAGGACCGCACGAATTCTGAATCTTAAAACGGGCGAAATATTGCCTGACAAACTGGAGTGGTTGAAGTTTACCCTCCTCGCGTGGGCTGCAGATGGTTCCGGGTTTTACTATAGTCGGTACCCAGCGACTGACGACGACGAGAAATTTCAATCGTTAAACAAGAATCAAGCGGTGTATTTTCATGTAGTTGGAACGCCGCAAGACGCCGACAAGCTTATCTATACGCATCCCGAAAATCCGGAGTGGGGTTACTTTGGCCAAGTCACCGACGACGGTCGATTCCTGGTTATCACTATATGGAAGGGAACGGACAGCCGGTACCAAATTGTGTACCAAGATTTGCATGACGAAGGCGCCGAACCCGTCATGCTAGTAAGCGGCTTCGATTTCGATTACACATTGGTTGGCAGCACCGGCAATGAATTATTTTTCAGAACAAACAACTCCGCACCTCGCGGTCGACTTGTAGCTATCGATGTTACGAAGGACGGCGCATTACGCGAAGTCATTGGGCAAGCAGAAGATGTACTTGCGGAGGCCAGTCTAATCGGTGGTCGCATCATTGGCGAATACATGCAAGATGCCTGGTCCCTAGTTAAGGTTTATGGCACCGACGGCGAGCAGCTTGGTACTGTGGATCTGCCGGGCATCGGTACGGCAACAGGATTTGACGGCACCGCGGATAATCCTGAAACGTTTTTCACTTATGAAAGCTACGATACGCCGCCGACCATTAGCCGATTGGATGTTGTAAGTGGCAACACAAGCGAATTCAAACGCGCAAGAATGGATTTTGATAGCGACGAATATACGGTCAAGCAAGTCTTTTACCATTCGAAAGATGGTACGAAGGTGCCAATGTTCATTTCGCACCGCAAGGATGTCGTCGTCGATGGTAACCGACCAACATTACTCTACGGCTACGGCGGATTTGACATTTCGCTGACGCCGAAGTTTGCGACTACTAGACTCGCTTGGATGGAGATGGGCGGCATCTACGCAGTTGCCAATTTGCGTGGGGGCGGTGAGTACGGAGAAGAGTGGCATAAGGCCGGCACAAAACTTAACAAGCAAAATGTTTTTGACGATTTTATTGCTGCTGGTGAGTATTTAGTTAAGAACAACTACACCAACGAAAGCAAGCTCGCGATCTTCGGTGGCAGCAATGGTGGCTTATTAGTCGGCGCGGTTGTAAATCAACGACCAGAGCTATTTGCGGCTGCTATCCCGGCTGTTGGCGTCATGGATATGCTGCGTTTTCAAGAATTTACCGCCGGGCGTTTTTGGGTTGACGACTACGGTTCATCGGCTGAGCCGGACGAATTCAAGGCACTTTACGCGTATTCGCCGTACCACAATATTAAGCAGGGCGAGAATTACCCCGCTGTACTCGTGACTACCGCCGATACCGACGATCGCGTTGTACCAGGACACAGTTTTAAGTATGCGGCTGCCATTCAAGCCGCACAGGGAAGCAACGCACCGGTGTTAATTCGCATCGAAACGCGCGCTGGTCATGGTGCGGGCGTCCCAACGGAAAAAGTCATAGCGGAATATGCGGATCGATGGGCATTTCTATTGCGAAACTTACAATTCCAGCTGCCCGAAGGATACAGCGAGTAACGTTCGTTGATTCTCAGTATTGTCCTTACTTGGCAGATGCATCGCCGGTAACGTATTTTAGTATTTCGACTACCTGCTCTGGTGTTTGCGCCCACGCCATTGCGGCAGCGTCTACCTCTTTAAGTGGATGAACAATATTTGCATCGTGTAACGTGATGTACGGCTTGCCAATGGCCGCACAATAGCCTGCATCGAACGCGGCATTCCACTGTTTGAACTTCTCACCAAAACGAACGATGGCTAGGTCGCAAGCTTCCAGCATCGTCTTGGTCCGAATACCGTTAACTTTTGATGATTTGTGGTCACGCCAGAAGTTACTCGTTTCTTCACCAAGCACGTCACCCGCTGCATCGCTTGCTTCGTGATTTGTGATTGGCGACGTGAATGTAACGGGCAGTCCGGCCACTTCCACGCCATGCATGATTTGTTGGCGCCAATCGGAATGAATTTCGCCAGATAAGTATATTGTCCAGGTCATAATTGCTCTATTTCTCTTTATGTCGATATTGTTCGTCGTCAAACTACGCGAATGCTATAGAGCCTACGACTATCGCATGTGCTGACTGCGCTTGTCGAACGCCTTCTGCTTCGAATATCGGGTTGAATCTCACGGCGAACCGCCGAATCTTTGCCAGGTTGCGATAAATGATTGGCCGAGTAAATCGCCCTAAACTACAATACAGACGATCCAATAGTTGATGAAATGGCGGGTATTTTATGCGTTGGCGCGACGGACGACGAAGCAGGAACATTGAGGACCGGCGCCGCTCGGGTGGCCGAAAGGGAATTTTGGGCGGCGGGATCGGCAGCATTGTACTGGTCTTGGTCGCCATGTATTTCGGCGTAGACCCTTCATTTCTAATTGAAGGAATGCAATCGTCAAGCGTGTCAAACACACCACCGGCACAACCCGGAGACCTCAAAGACGACCCACTCGCGGACATGGTTGCAGTGGTTGTCGCCGATACCGAAGACGTTTGGCGCGAAATTTTCTCGGAGCAAGGTCAACAATACCGCGAACCAACATTGGTAATGTTTTCGGGCAGCACACAATCCGCATGTGGTCGTGGGCAGGCGGCCATGGGCCCGTTTTATTGCCCGGCCGACCAAAAAGCGTATATCGACCTAAGTTTCTATCACGACATGCGCACGAAATTTCAGGCACCGGGTGATTTCGCACAGGCGTATGTTGTCGCTCATGAAATAGCCCATCACGTGCAGAACCTGCTCGGCATTTCCGGAAAAGTACATCAGCAAAAACAACGCGTTAGTCAGACCGAAGGAAACAGGCTGTCTGTGCGGCTGGAACTGCAAGCCGACTGCCTAGCAGGCGTATGGGCAAATCGTGCGGACAAGGCCCGTAGCATTCTTGAAGAAGGTGACGTCGAAGAAGCAATGAATGCGGCTAGCGCAATTGGTGATGACCGGTTGCAAAAACAGAGCCGCGGTACCGTCGTACCAGAGTCATTTACACACGGCACGTCGGCACAGCGTCAACGATGGTTCAGAACCGGGCTTAGCACCGGAAACCCTGATCGATGCGATACTTTTTCCACCAGCAATTTATGACACGCCGCACAGCGTTTTTATTCGCACAACAGTTTCGGCCAACGAAAAGTGAATAATACGTACTATGGCAGGTATGATTCAGCAATATCTAGGAAGCATTTTCAGGCAAGCCATACCACCTATTGCTCTGACGCGATCATTCCACCCCATGAACACGGTCGCAGTTACTTTTGCCTGAACATCGGGGCCGCTTTCACGGAGATTTCCGGTCGATCGGAAATACAAGTGAAGAACAACGATGTTGTCTTTCACCCTCCAGGTCACCAACACGCAAATCGGTTCACGTCGAATGGTGGTAGTTGCTTGAATATTGAGATTGGCGAGTCATGGCTCTGCGGTATGTCTGATCTTGCAAACCTGTATCGCCCGGCCTACGTCACGCCGAGATGCCACGAAATAGACGCACGCAATCTGCTTTTCGAATTTCGCAATGCGCACACAACGTCCTCTCTGGTAGTTGACGAATTATTGCTATCATTTTTTTCGGTGCTTAGTAACTCCCTAGTTCGACGGCACCCGAAAGCACCACAGTGGTTATTAAGAATACGCGAACTCTTGTACAGAAACTACGCGAGCACACAGCGCCTTGACAATTTGGCGGTGGAGGCTGGTGTACACCCGGGACATTTGGTACGAACATTTCGCCAATGCTTCGGGCTTACTATCGGAGAGTATATTAGACAACGAAGGATCGGCGCTGCGTGCAAACTAATCGAGAATGGAGAACACGAGTTTATCAATATAGCTCTGATGGTCGGATTTTCGGACCAAAGTAGCTTCAGTCGAACATTCCGCGCAACTGTTGGATTAACTGCCACTGAATATAGGGACATTTCGGGTCACAATCGAAGATATTGTTAAGATTCGACAAGACTAGAGTTCATAGGTCAAGCATATTCGGGACATGGACAAATCAGTAATTGCGGGCGTATTGCCGACTTTCAAATGGTTGCTTTTTTGCTTTGCGACAGCATTGTGTTCCTGCTCTACGATTGATTCGACTGAAATATCGTCCGGTACCGAACTCGCCATCGTTGGCGTCGACGTAATCACAATGGATGAGCGTGGGCTGATTCTGGATCAGACCATTCTCATCAGGGGTGACCGAATCTCTTCCATGGGCGATCGGCAAAAAACTCGAATTCCCGAATCTTCGCAACTAATAGATGCCGGCGGCCACGTCTTGATGCCTGGTCTCGTCGACGCACACATACACTTGCGGCACGCCGAGCCGGCCGCACTGAAGGATTACTTGCGCGCTGGTATTACGTGCGTCAGGGAGATGAATGGTCGAGCATTTCTCCTTAAATGGCGCGACGAAATCGAATCGGGAACGAAAGTGGGCCCATGTCTGAAGGTCGCGGCTCCAACCATCGGCAATTGGAGTTCGCCGCGGGAGGGATTTGCTACGCCGACGACGGTAGATGACGGTGCGAAAGCGATTTTGGATTTTCATCGCGCCGGTTTTGACTGGATCAAAATATATACGTTTCTAAAAGAACCTGGTTTTCTCGGTGTAGTCGCCCAATCGAAAAAGCTAGGGCTTCCAGTCGGTGGACACACACCAGTCGATGTCGGGTTAACAAACATGCTTAGTACCTCTGTCAGATCAATTGAACATCTGACCGAGTATATCGGCAGTTCCCTAACTCCAGCATCTCAAAACCTTGACGCATCTGATTTCCGATCGTTGTTTGGTGCTGGCGATGTTGATTGGCAGAAAATTGATTGGCTGATCGAACAAACGGTCGACGCGAACATTTGGAATGTTCCGACACTTGTATGGTTTGACAAAAATCTTCCGACGTCACTTGCTGAAGCAGCCTGGGCGAATTCAAGACTGCGTGATCAGGGCGCTAAGAATCGACGGAAAGTAGTCAAAAGATTGTTTGACAGCGGTGCCTTGCTAGCCATCGGAACAGATTCTGATGCTGGTGACGACTTGCCGGCCAACGCAATTTACGATGAAATCGAAGCTATTGCGGATGCCGGAATTCCGAACGAAGATGTCCTTAGAATGGCGACTTTAGGTGGTGCCGAACTCCTCATGCTCGCCGATGAGATAGGCACGGTTGCTGTAGGCAAACGAGCCGATCTCATCGTGCTTCCATGCAACCCAGTGATCGATTTGACCTGTCTGCGTGATTTGCGACACGTGATTTCCCGAGGCTTGATTATCGACTAATGGGAATAGTCTAAGCGTTGCGCAATGCAGAGTTACAAAACGACCACATTGCCGTTTGCATCCAGCTCAACGATTTCGTAACCCAACTCTTGCAGGCTCGGTAATATAGATTGCTTGTCGCCCACAACGACAATCTGCATTTGGTCGACATCCAGATGCGTTGCGGCTAGATCGCTCATTTCTGATTGCGATACTCGACTCAGAATATCGTTTTGCTGGTCTATGAAATCATCGGGTAAATCGTAAGTAAGTACTTGTGCCAGAAATCCAAGCTTCTGACTTGGCGTTTCGAAACTTCGCGCGTCTCTTTGGCCAATTGCGCTTCGAGTAAAGGTAAGTTCCGGCTCCGTAATTCCCTTTTCTGCATACCCTCGAATCTCACGTTCAAATTCGATTATCGATGCCGCAGTCACATCGCTACGGACGGCTGCACTCGCGGTAAATGTTCCATATTCCGCCTGACCGCTAAAGCCTGATCTCGCACCGTAGGAATAGCCTTTATCCTCTCGCAGATTCAAATTAATTCGGCTATTAAACGCCCCGCCGAGAGCATAATTCATCAGATTTGCCCGGTAATAATCGCCCGTCGCATCGTATTTCAGCGATAGCTTACCTATCCGAATTTCCGATTGTGCGGCGTCTGGCTTGTCCACCAGAAACAATTTTGTCGCGCCTAGTTTCGGAAGCGGCTCCAGTTCAGTCAGAGCGACCTCAGCCCCATCCCAATCTTTGAAGCGTGCCAATTTTTGCAGAAACTCCGCTCTTGGAAAATCGCTCACGCCTATGAAACTGGCGATTTTCGGTGAGTAGTACTCAGCATAAAAAGATTTCACGTCATCTAAGGTTAGCGCGCTAACTGTCAACGCTGTACCGATATTGAGATAGGCGATACTGTTCTGCTTGCCTAGCAGCAGCTGTTGATACACTACGGTCGCCGTATTCGCTGCATTCTTATTGCTGAGTTCGATAGCCTGAATGGTCTGCGCCTTGACGCGATCGAAGTCCGCGATGTCGAACTTCGGTTCGAATAGCATTTCTGCCGCAATGTCCAAAGTCGCATCGAGGTTTTTGCTCAGACTGCGAATGCTAAGCGTCGTACTCTCGTTCCCCGCCGCAAACTGCACTGTCGAGCCTAACTTCTGCAGCCGGTCGCTGATCTCCTCATTGGTCGATTTCTGCGTTGCTTCGTTCATCATTGCAGCTGTCATCGACGCCAGTCCCAATTTTTCCAGCGCTTCATTCTGCTGACCCGCTTCGATTCTGAGGCTGATAGCGGTGGTCGGCGTTTCGTCATTCAGCGCGCCAAGAATCTTCACACCGTTCTCAAGTTCATCCCGCCATATCGCCGGCAACGTGATGCTCGGATTCAACCCTGCGGGCGGTATTATGCTGCGATCGAATTCGTCTTCCGCCCGACGATAGTCCAACTCGCCGTCAGACACGGCGGTGTATTCGGGTAGCTCGCGCTCAAATCGTTGCCAAGTATCCTCGTGCGCCACAGCGTCCCGCTGGCCATGAGGAACAATGCTCATTATTACCGCAGCCTTGTCAACAATGTATTTTCGGTAAACCCGCATAACGTCTTCTTTCGTCACGTT
Organism: Woeseia sp.; assembly: GCA_021773015.1. Classification (GTDB taxonomy): domain Bacteria; phylum Pseudomonadota; class Gammaproteobacteria; order Steroidobacterales; family Woeseiaceae; genus OFTM247. The sequence goes on along the minus strand of JAJFKW010000001.1, from coordinate 3,329,757 downwards.
CTCGTAGCGGGCGATATCCGTTGCTGTGTAGTTCGGATTGCCGTCATACGTTTCATACGCAGCAAGTTGACCAACCTTGCCCGCGACGCTCTCCAATCCGAAGATCATGCCTGAGACGATATTCATTTTTACACGCAACACGTCATCATCCGTGACGCCGCGGCCTTCAAATTCAATAAGTGAATCGCGCATGATCGCTTCAAGGTCACCAAGCGATTTTCCAGACGCTGGATTCGGCAGTGCAAACATCGTGAAGCGACAAGAAATTTCTTGGCATCCATGCCCAGCGCCCGCCTGCACAGCGAGGCCATTCTTTACCATATTCTTGTATAATAACGATGTTTCGCCTTGACCAAGAACGAACATCAATACATCCAACGGGGCCTCGTCTGCATGGTGCAAAGACACCGTTGGGTACGCCATGTACAAAAGCGGCAATGCAACATTATCCTCCATCGAAGTATAGCGATCGTTTTCCAGCGTCACGGCTGGTTTCTCAGGGCTATTAACCGCTGGGCCGCGCGGAATAGAACCGTAGTAACGCTCGACCCAAATTAACGTTTGCACAACATCGATATCACCGCCAATGGTCAATACCGCATTGTTTGGTCCGTACCAACGAAGAAAAAACTTTTTTAGGTCGTTGACATCAACTCTATTCAGATCCTCGATGTAACCAATGGTCATCCACGAATACGGATGACCTTCAGGATACAACGCTTCATTTACTCGCTCTTGCAAAAGACCATATGGCTGATTGTCAAGACGCTGCCCGCGTTCATTCTTAACTGTCTCGCGCTGCACTTCGAATTTTTCCTGGGTGACTGCATCCAGTAGAAATCCCATTCGGTCCGCCTCCAGCCAAAGCATTTTTTCCAACTGATTGGCCGGCACCGTCTCGAAGTAATTCGTTCGATCCGTGTTCGTCGTGCCATTCATCGTACCGCCAGATTCAGAGATGATCTTGATGTGCTGCTCGTCAGCAACATGCTCGGAGCCTTGGAACATCATATGTTCGAAGAAGTGTGCAAATCCGGATTTACCGACTTCTTCCCGGCCTGAGCCCACGTGATAAGTGACGTCAACGTGGACCAATGGATCAGAGTGATCTTCGTGCAGGATGACCGTTAAGCCATTGTCCAATGCATATTTCTTATACGGGATAACTAACTCATCGCCAGGGTTTTTTTGAATTTCTTCGATGAATGTAATGCCTTGCGGAAGTGTGACTGCATCAGCGCCTAAGTCACTGTCACCGCTGTCCTGGCAAGCGCCAAGAGATAGCAATAGTGCGCAAATAATTGAATTTCTCAGTTTCATATTTTTTCCCGTGTCTTTTATGCTGCGCAGCCCAACGTCTGGGATGCGCCACTGATTGCGAATTTGTCATCGGCAACAGCCATTTGATCAGTTGGATTGCCAGGGTTTTTTACCCTGATAAGGCGCACTATTTTGTCACAATCGCGACAAAAAATGTCTGAATTATCGAAATTCACCGCACATGTGATGCGGCATTGGATCGCAATGTGTTTTTGACAATACTCGAATGGAACTAGTTCAGATCAAAGCCGCCCAAGCTTGGTGTTGACACGGAAGCGTACTTTTCCCTTTCCAATACAAATTCTCGTTCACGGTGAATTTTCTGCTTGATCGATTCCACTAACGCCAAGAATCTTGGTTCTTCACGCAAGTCGGTAAACGCGTGATTATTCTGTATTTCGATCTGCCAATTGAAATACAAGTTGCCAGCAAGTGCTTTTTCAAGTGTCGCAAGCGCCGCATCGGTGTCTCCCTCAAGGGTAAGGGCCTCAGCTTCGACTAGGTAGTCGTCAGTGCGAAGTTGCGCCCTAAATTTATCTACCGTTCCAATTCGCGCCATCTTCATGTAGGCGAGCATCTGCGATGCCTTACCCGGTAACCCAGCCGCATCGTATGCACAAGCCTTAGCAACCAACCAACGCTTGGGGATATCGTTAAGTGCAAGGCGCGCCTCAGCTACGTTGCCATGTAATGTCTTGTTGCGTATATACGATTGCAAGGGCGAAGCTTCTTCGAACAGAGTCACTGCTTCGTCGGCCATTCCGTTCTCGATCAAATGACCGCCCGCCAAGATCAGCAATGACTTGGTAAGCATTGCATGTGCGCCAAATCGTTCTTTTCGACTTCGCACTGCCGCGACGGAAAGTTCGGCGGCACGTTCTCCCTGACCTGTAAGAGCGTAAAAGATGGCGTTTAGGGCACTCGTTGTAATTGTGCCCCGTCCGTCCGTATTGGCTCTCTTTATCCACGGTTCTGCAGCATCGAACATTTCCAGAGATAAATAGGTCATCGCAACGTAAGCGGCTATTTCGTAATCATTCTGATCTATTTCTGCGGCCTTCAGAAAGCTAACTAAGCCATCGGATATTTCCCCGAGTTCGCCCACCTGCAACTTGCCGCGCAACCATGGAAAATTCGGATTTCCCGGATGCAAGTCAATTGCCTTCAAATAGGACTCACTCGCGTCCTTTGGCTGTCCGAGGCGAGCCTGTGTACGGCCATAAAAAGTCAGCGGTTCGGAGCCGAAGGGGTCGAGCCGAATCGCCCGGCGCACCAAGTTCAGGGATTCTTGTACATCGCCACGACTCATTCTTACCTGAGCCAGCTGCACCAACACATCCGAATCACTAGGCGCTAGCGCTAATGCCGCCTGCAACTCCCTCTCACTTTCATCCCTCTTCGATTGCCAATTGTAGGTTTTTGCCAGAATACGATGAGCGCCCGCGTCGTCAGGGTTGTCGCGCAACGCATCAAGGAGCAATGCCTCCGCCTCGACGACCAAAGACATGTCCGTGGTTGCACCAGTAGCCAGTTGCGCAAGTTTCGTCTCCGCAAGTCGAACGCCAGCTTTGTGGAACGATGGGTTGAGTGCAAGCGCAGTATTAAAATGGTCCGCAGCAGCGTTCAGCGATTGGAAACTATTGTTGCGCAAAGACTCCAACCCCAATAGGTACTCCTCGAGCACCAATGGGTTCATAACCCTGTCCTTTGGATCACCACTGAATTTCAGCGGCGCATCCAGGGTAACGTGCAGCGCATCGATAATTCGTTGACTGATGTCGATTTGAATTGCGAACACACTGCTCAACTCCCGCTCATAGGTGTTGGACCACAACTGAAACCCAGTAGTGGCGTCAACCAGCTGTACCGAAATTTTTACCAGATCGCCATCTTTTCGGATGCTGCCTTCCAAAATCGATGCGACGCCGAGTGCTTTTCCAATGTCGACAATATCTAGTTCGCTGCCTTTGAACGAAAAAGAGGACGTCCGGGCGGCAACGTACAGTCCTTGTACGTGAGTCAATCGGCTCAGTATTTCTTCAGTAATTCCGTCAGAAAAATAAGCATGATCTCGTCCGGGTGAAAGGTCGACAAACGGCAACACCGCAATCGAATTTACGTTCACCAGCGCGTCGGAATCTTGGTATGGCATCTGAACATAAGCAAACCACATTGCCGCAACCAGCAATACGACCGCCCCCGCAACCAGCGGAGCGATTTTGAATCGCCGTGACTTGGGCGCGGCGGTCGCTAGATTGTGAGATTCTTCGGAGCTGTCCGTGAGTCCTGATGTTTCGGCCTCGTCAAAGAAGTCGACGACCTGGGTTAGTCGATAACCGCGCTTCGGAATGGTTTCGACAATGCTGGCGCTATCGTCCGCCAGATCCAGCGATTTGCGCAACTGGCTAATGGAAAAATAGAGCGCATCGTTACTGACCTCAACGCCTTCCCAAACGTTGGCAAAAATGTCATCCACGCTCACCACGCGTCCCTGGTTTTTGGCCAGGTACAGCAGTAAATCCATTTCTTTTGGGCGCAGGCTTACTTCTGTTTCGCCCATTGCCGCCCGTCCCAGGGTTGGCTCGATCAACCATGGGCCAAGCTGAAATCGCTCAGGATTCTCAGTAGACATGTTTTTGTTTATCCCGTTTAGCTAGCTTCGACATTGCAACCACCGGGCCTAAATCCATAAGAGACTCAGACAGCACGATTCAGATAAATATCCGACCTATATCAGACAAATCTAAGCTCTGTCACAGGACTCTTAGAACCCAAGTAGCCAATCTTGACCATTCGTTACGTGGTCACGTCGTCAATCAATCTCGAACTAAAGAAACGGAACTCGTAGGACCCATTATGGGAAATAAGTCGACCAAGAACAATCGCGTCGATAGAACGCTAGGCTATTTCGATATAGCCGTTACCGCACTATCCGGCCTTTTCAGCAAAGAATACAGAAACCTGACTTCGAAAACGTGTACGAACAATCTTATTGTTAAACGGAATTTAGGCCGGACTTCGTGCAGATCTTCTGCCGATTGATTCCACCATCCGGTACGCGGTGCATTAGTCAGGGGTGACCTAACCGGGGTCGGAGCACATTTGACCTGGATTTGGCGGAGCTCCCTTACTGCCTCACAACTGTGCTTTGACCCCTTTTCCCACTTCCCTTGAATCCGCTTTTCTAATTCAGACAGGCAACTAAGAATTGTTCAGTTTCATTGAGAAACCGCAATCGGTTTGCATAGATACTCAAATAGTGGTCTCCGTCCTCTAAGCGAATATAGCGGTGCTCCTTGTCGTGCTTTTTTAGTGCCGCAGCCATGCGATCTGACTGCTCAATTTCGACCACCGTATCGGCCGTGCCGTGAAATAGCAAAACCGGTATCGTTATGTCACTAGCTCGCCTGGCTGCGGAATTCTCGACCAACATTTTGCGGTCTTTCCACAAATCGCCAATAAAGCGCGTCGCAAATCTTCCGCCAATATATCGGCGCGCGTGCCGGATCAACAGAGGCAGATCCGACACGCCGGCGAAACTAACAGCGCACCGATACAACTCCGGCGTCTTTGCTGCTCCGATTAATGCAGCGTAGCCACCATACGAGCCGCCAAGAATGACGATGCGATCCGGATCAGCATGCTCCCCGGCTACTAGCCAACGCACGCCGTCCGTCACGTCGTCCTGCATCGCCTGGCCCCACTCCCGGTTGCCGGCTTGCTTAAAAGCCTCGCCATAACCAGCCGACCCCCGAAAATTCATTTGTAAGACGCCATAACCGCGTGACACCAGAAACTGTACCCAGTAATCGAAGCGCAAGAAATCGCGCGCCGCCGGACCACCGTGCGGCATGATTACGAACGGCAATCGATTAATTTGCTGAATACTATCGATTCCTGGCGGCGCTGTGACGAAAGCCGGAATCTCTAATCCATCTCGTGCGCTGTAATGGGTAGCAATGGTTTCGCCCAGAGCATCACCGGACAAATCTGGATACTGTTCCTGCAACAATGTTAGACCCCGCGCAACATTGTCGTACAGATAATATGTGCCCGCTTCCTTTGACCCCCTGATCAGCAATACCGCTCGCTCTCCATCACTTGAGATAGAAGATATCGAAATTCGTTTTCCCGGAAATTGCGCATGTAATTTCGAGATCGCCGTTTCAATCGCACTCATCGATATGTATTTTGTATCGACTTCGTCCACTACGAAATTGATACTGCGCAATTCCGACGTCTTATCATCGACATCGATATTCGCAATATCGACGATAGGGTGCTTGTAGATCAGCTCTTCGAAGCGGTCATGCATTAAATCGAATACGTACAAACCGCTGGGATCGCCCTCGTGGTTCGACCTAACGTAGAGCTTGTTGACGCCTGGTGCGAATGACATCACATCGAACGAAACTCCTGGAGTAGTCAGACGGTGCGAGAAATCCCGCCATTTCTTCTCACCCTTTTGCCGTATCGTCAGTAGCGGGTGACGGTCATTTCGCATTCCAGTGCCAACTCGAATCTCGCCATCATCGTCTGCTGACCAGCGAAGCACGCCTTTCTTACCCGTATGCACGCGCTTATGCCCAGAGGTCTTCGTAACATTTACTTTATAAACATTCGGTTTGGACGGGTCGCCGCGCGAGTATTGAACCATTATATGCTCTGGATCATTTGGCAAAAACGATACAATGCGGTCTTGAATTTGTATAGGAATCTGCCCCCGACGTTCTTTGAAGAGTCCGATTACAGTTGACGTCTTGGCGTCGAACGCAACGAGTCGACGCTCCTCAGTGTCGATAAACCCGAACCCTTGTTCCCTTTGCGCATTGAAGGCGATGCTCACTAGCAATCGTGTCGCCGATACCCAGCGAAACCAGGATACGGACATGAGCTCACTTTCTTTGAACGCAGATACCGCTTTGACCTGATCTCCTGTGACGTCATAGACGATTAGTCTATAAACGTTATCTATATTGAAGCGAACTGCGAAACGGGACCCACCAGGAGCAATCGCAATATCAGTGTAGGTCGGCAAGTGAGCAAAACTCGCGGCGACCGGCGGCTCGGCAGCCGCGGCGATGCGAAGCAAAGCGGCTTGCACAATCATTAGCGCCACGATAGCGCATCTGGATTGCGCGACTGACCTGGCGGGCATCGAATACGGAGTGTCGATCACGGCTACAGTTTACACCGCCGAATCACGCATTGCAGTTCGTGTGCTATCGGATCCGACTGCGCCGGAAGCCGAATATACGCCTCTTACTATTGACCTGTGTAGTTCGCCGTTTGAATGCTAGCCAATCTGCTCGTGTGTTGATATCGAATTCTTGGTCACCGCTGTTCTTCAATCGCAACTCGCAAAACTCCTCATACATTGCGAGCTCGGCACCACAATCCGCCAATAGTAGATCGATCGCGGTCGCTTGCAGTATCGACACCTCTATATCTGTTTCGGTTCGATTACTGCAAACCTGCAAGTAACAGACGGTACCGGTTATTCGCTTGCTGTCCAGGCGTGGAAGGCTCCACATAGAATCACGACCCATCTTGAGAACGCGCTCCATTATAGAGATTCGCCCAGCAACGAATTCGCTCAACGCCCGCTGCGCTCCGACGATCGTCTTAGCTTCGGACTGAAGTAATTCCGAGTCGCTTGCAGTAGATCGAGTCGACGCACTATGTATCGTCGCACGGTACGTTTGCTTATCCCGTTGAGACATTCCTAGCAACATTGACGCCTTAAGCATCAGCTACTATTCCTTTTCAGCAAACAGCTCGTGACTATGATCAGCGCCATACGCGACGATCGCATCCCCAACCACTAACGAATCTCCAAATTCCGCGTATACGTGGTGTTCGCCAGCAGCTGTGTGCACTGACAGCGGCGTGAGCTCAAGCCGATCAAAGAATGCATTTGAAATCTTACCGTCGTTATCCAACATTTCTGACTTGATAGTATGCTCACATATGCTATACCCGTTTCCCACCTGCAGCAGACGGTGAAAATTGCGTTTGCCAAGAAATGTGACCTGTGACAGCAGTCGTTCAATCAGAACGCATAGTATTCGGTCCGCCGTTTTGTTCAGCATCAAAAACCACAGAATCCCCAGCCCACCTAACAGCCACGCAAGCTGTCTCAGCACAGCCGAAACTTCTGCATCGGTATGTACGAACGAAGCGGCGAGCGTAGCAAATACCGACACCAAGCCGAGGTTCCCGAGCACCATCAGGGTGCTGACTATCTTCCGCCGGATGGGGTAATTGACAACAGTTTCCGCTTCTGATGTCGTGAAGCCAGTGCCGGTGAATGCAGACAGCGCTTGAAACCGAGCGCTCGTGTCAGCGAGACCTGTTGCACGTAAAGCGACCGATGCAATTCGAATGAACAAGACAGAAATGCTGAGTAATACGAGTATCGAGACGGCTGCACCCATGATTCGCAAACACCTCCAATTAAATGAGATCAGGATCGGTAATGACTTCCACGATGACCGGACCATTGTGCAACAGCGCTTCATCAAGTGCGCCCGTCAACTTATCCGGCGTGGTCACTTTGATGCCTTTTCCGCCGCAAAGATTTGCGTATGCGGCAAAACTTGGGTTGTGCAAATTCGTTTCCCACACTGGCCATTCGCCAGCACGTTGCTCTTTCGATATTTTTCCGAGTTGTGAGTTGTTCAATAAAACGTGGGTGATATTCATGTTGTATTTCACTGCAGTATTGAAATCGCCCATGTACTGGCCGAAACCGCCATCACCACTAACCGACACCACTTTGCGGTCCTTGTAGTTCGGTTGATCCTGTGTCGCCGCCCAGGCCCCCATGGCGGCTGAAAACGAAAAGCCGATTGAACCAAGATAGCCTGACATCAATATCCGCTGATCTTTGCATTCAAAGTAGCGCCCGAACGAATAAGTGTTATTGCCAACATCGACGGCGATAACCGCGTCTGCCGGTATCGCGGTACTAAGCGCATCGAACAAGACCGATGAATTCAGTCCGTGACCTTGATCGTCCGCCACACGGCTGCGCTTTTCCTCACGCCAAATTGCCCAACGCTCTGCGAGTTCCGGTCTCTGATCGGCAGTATCAACTGTATCTGGCATTCGCTCCAGCAGTGCTTTTGCCGTGATACCAATTTCACCCCATATTGGTATGGTCACACTATGGAATTTACCCAGCATCATCCGGTCGAAATCAACTTGTATGATAGGTCGCTTGGGCGTGATGCCAGTGTGGTTTGAGAACGACGAGCCAAACGCGAGAATCAAATCGCACTCATTCATAAACCAGCTGGCAATAGGCGTGCCGGAGCGGCCAAGCACGCCCGCGGCCAATGGGTGATGATCGGAAATTTGGCCCTTCGCTTTAAATGTAGTGAGTACAGGTGCCTGGAGCTTTTCCGCCAGCTCGATCACCTGCGACATGGACTCTCTCGCACCATATCCAACTACGATAATCGGTCGTTTCGAATCGCCAAGCAGGTTTAGAGCGTCGCCAACAATCGTTTCGGCTGGCGATATTTCCGCGAGCGCGAGCCGCCCGTCGGGAGTCGCCGCTTGGGCCGACTCTTTTGCGGTCAGCGTTTGAACATCATCTGGAAAAATTAAGTGTGCAACATCGCGCTCCACAATAGCGTTCTTGCACGCCAAAGACATCAGCTCAGCATGTTTCGATGTGTGCAGCACCGTCTGGCTGAATCGTGCGACTGGTGCGAACGCCGCGGCAAGATCGATTTCTTGAAATGCGCCCGGTCCAAGCACCTGCGCATCAACCTGACCGGTTAACGCTAATACCGGCGCACGATCCACTTTGGCATCCCAAAGGCCTGTCATCAGATTGGTTGCTCCAGGTCCGGCAATCGTCAAACAAGCCGCTGGCTTGCCCGTCAACTTCGCATAACCGGAGCATGCGAATGCCGCTGCCCCCTCGTGCCGAATACCGTAGTAATTTAGGCGACTCGCTTTTTCCTGTAGACGCAATGCATCGGACAGTCCGAGATTCGAATGGCCTACCATGCCAAATACTGTCGTCACGCCCCAATTTGTCATTGTCTCCGCCATGACATCGGTGACCGTGCGCGTATGCTCCGCTTCCGCAAGGAGACCGACGTAGATGCCGTCATCGCGCACCTCAACAGGAAAAAGCGTTTGCCCTGAATCTTCGTGTCCACCAGGTGGGCGACCGGTTTTTGGATCGAAATCCCAGCCATGCCAAGGACAACGTAGCCAACACTGGCCATCCGCGCCTCTTTCGATAGATCCTTCGCCGAGTGGCCCACCTTGATGTGGGCAGCGATTTTCCATCGCGCTATATTCGCCATCAATGTGCGTCAAGGCCATTGATCGAGTTCCTGCGGTCACCGTCTTCACGCGGCCTTCGGGAAGTTCGTCAATATTCGCGACGCGGTGCCACTCTATGTTTTTTGACCTATTAGTCATTAGACAGCCTGCTATTTCGAGTTTTCAAGCATGGTTTGACGACCGCCTTGTACCATGCGCGACCAAAAGTCCATCAGTAATTTATACGAATCACTAACACCAGAAAGATCGTGATATTTTAGCAAGGCACCGTTAAACCCGTCCGTATGCCACGAAACGTTTTCTGGCAATTGAATCTGCGTCAAGTCATCTGGCGATGGATAAGCAGTAACGTAAAAGTAGGCCTCTTCAATTCCTTCATCACCAAAGGTAAATCCGAAATTCATCTGTTTGTCGGCAAACTCTTCATTAGTTGGGTCTTGACCTGCAATCAATTCACCGGGAAGCCACAGCAGCGAAAGGTCGAAATGGTGTGGCCATAGCTGAATTGGACTGCTCTCCTCCCGAAATCCTGCCCGAAACTCTCGCATCGCGGCAACTACGAAGTTGATCGCACTGCCCATGCTATAAACGTGTTCCGCAGCGAACTCGGGAAAATCATCGTCCGCATAATTGTCACGATTAGGTAGCGACTGATTGGAAATTCCGTTATTCATCAAGAAAACTTCGATACTCTGCGCGAACGCCGAAACAGATTGCCCGTAAAATACTTCAGTTAGTTCTGCACCGTCAGACGTCCGCACGCTAACGATATTTTCGTAAAGATTTAGCGAAATCTCAAAGTCAATCTCAGCATGTATGACCCCTGTGGTAAGTCCAGTCAAAGAAGGCCGTAAGCTGGCATGCCACCAGTGCTTTCGCTTTGGCCTGCAGGCCTTCAACCAATCGCCCAACACACGCGCATACGCGTGCAAAGCGTTTTTTGTCCCAGCAATTTCCCTGGAGTCCAGATTCGGTAGTACTTGCATAGTCTAATCTCGCCTAGCCGCAGGAAACGCCGCCATAGGCAACGCCTGTCAGTTTTGCCATGTCGCTGTCAAACGTTGTTAAGTCATCAATCGAAAACTCACTGAGACTGCGATGCCCCGCTGCCCGCGCAAGGACCGTCATCAATTCGACTGACGCTTCAAAGAACCGCGCCAATCTCTCAGCAGCAATATCCACTGGCAGCCGGTCGCGCAAGTGACGTTTCTGTGTCGCAATTCCGACGGGACAATTGTTCGTGTGACAAGCACGCATTCCAAGACACCCAATAGCCTGCAGAGCAGCATTAGACACTGCGACTCCGTCGGCGCCTAACGCCAGCGCTTTTGCAAAATCAGCCGGGTGTCGCAAGCCGCCTGTCGTAATCAGAGTAACGTTCGCCGCTTCACGTTTGTCCAGGTGCCGACGCGCCCGCGCCAATGCTGGAATAGTTGGTACGGATATGTTGTCGCGAAAGATCAGCGGTGCCGCCCCAGTTCCACCACCTCTGCCATCCAAAATGATGTAATCAACACCAATCTCAAGCGCAGCATCGATATCTTTTTCGATATGTTGAGCTGACAACTTGAAGCCGACCGGTATGCCGCCGGTTTTCTCGCGAACTTCTGCTGCAAAATCTTTGTATTGGCCGAGTTCCGTCCATTCCGGGAAGCGTGCGGGTGAAATTGCAGACTCACCGGCCGGTAGGCCTCTGACAGTGGCAATCTTGCCTTGCACTTTATTACCTGGAAGATGACCTCCAGTGCCCGTTTTTGCGCCCTGCCCACCTTTGAAATGAAAGGCCTGCGTTCGCTGTACTTTGTCCCAGGAAAAACCGAAGCGCGCCGAAGCCAGTTCGTAGAAATAGCGCGAATTCGCCGACTGCTCTTCTGGCAGCATCCCGCCTTCGCCAGAGCATATTCCGGTGCCCGCAAGTTCAGCGCCCTTAGACAGCGCGACTTTCGCTTCTTCTGACAACGCGCCAAAACTCATGTCGGAAACGAACAAAGGAATCGACAGACGCAGCGGTTTTTCTGCACCCGCTCCGATTACCAAATCGGTTGCAACGGACTCTTCATCAAGCAATGGCAATTTGTGTAACTGGCCGACAACAAACTGCAAGTCATCCCATTTTGGCAAGCTATCGCGCGGCACTCCCATCGCCGCAGCGGGGCCATGGTGTCCTACTTTGCTTAGCCCCTCGTCCGCTAATTTTCGGATAAGCTTCACATGCGGTTCGTCAACGGTACCCGTGGGATCTTGATAGACGCCTTGGTAGGCGTTCCGATTGAAGGGCTGCGGATGTTTCTTAGTCCATTCTGCAATCTCATTTGCATCGACATAAACACTATCGCCCTCAATCCAAGCAGCAAATTTTGGCAAGGTTTCGTTGTGGCTATACTCGCTTACGCCGGTGTCCAGCCTATAGTCCCAACCGTGTACGCCACAAATAATATTGTCGCCGTCGATATGCCCGTCGGACATCAAAGCACCGCGGTGCGCGCAACGACCGTACAACACGCTCACCGAGTCGTCGAATCGAACTATGACCAGATCTACCTCGCCCACCAGACCGTACACCGGAACCCTATCTGCCAGGTCATGCCACTTCGCAATTGCAATCTTTTCCACTAGACATTCACTCCATCGTTTCGCTGTTTGTCACCAATTTCACCTATTCGTAGCGGCAACTCCGTTACTTCCTGCGTCTCTTCGCACTCGCCCATTTTTGCCGCGCGGCGGCCGTAGGCGTTGGCAAAAGGCGCCGCCGTAATGCCATGCAGCAATACGCTCAAGCCAACCGTAATTACTGTAACGGCCAATAATTCTTCGCGATGCGGCACAACTGACTCTTCAAGGATCAATAGCACGAACAATATTGATGCGAGGCCGCGCGGACCAAACCAGCCTAGGAACAAGTACGTTGGCAATCGTAAACCGCTACCCAGTAGCGATATCGCGATTGGCAACATGCGAATAACGGTCAAACTCAAAACTGCATATAAGACGTACTGGCCATTGATGTGTGCTATGCCCTCTGGCAGCAATGCGGCGCCAAATATGAGAAACGTGATTAACATCAGCAGCTGGCCTTCCGTTTCCATGAATTCGAATAGAAAGGTGCACGGATGGCGGATGCTGTTACCAAACACCATGCCGCCAACGAACGACGCGATAAAGCCGTTGCCGCCGACAAGTTCAGCCGATACATAAGTAAATATTGCCAGCGCCAGTATTCCGATACCCTGAAACGATGTATTTGCCCAACCCTTTTCAGCAGCCGCGTCGATGAGTCGCGCGCCCAAAAAGCCAAGGGCGATTCCAACTATCGGACCGAGAGTTACTTGCAACAATCCGAACTTGACCCAATCGCTTGTTGGCATTGACTCCGCGGCAGCTCCAGCCAGCGCAGCAAAAAGCAGCACAGCCGGCAACGCGATACCGTCGTTAAGTCCGCTCTCAATGTTGATTGCCTGCCGTATTCTCACCGGAACAATCTGCGCAGACACCACCGCCTGACCGAGTGCAGCGTCCGTTGGCGCCAATAGTGCTGCCAGCAGTGCGGCTTCCCACATCGAGAATTGCGGAAAAATGAGTGCCGCGAGAATAGCACCGCCTCCTATGGCCAATGGCAGACCGAAGATGAGCATTCTGCTCGGCAAATTGTGGTCGCGCCTGACGCGATCAAAGTCGATACGCGCAGCGTCAGTGAACAAGACCAAAATCAACGTAAATTCGGCAATGAAATGAATAATCGAATGGTCCGCATTGATATTGGCAATATTTAGCCAACCGCCCCCCATGGCAAAGCCGAAAAGCACGAACAAAAGTGGACCTGTCAACATGCTACCGTCCAACTTGCCTGATACCAGCGCGTAGGCCAAAAGTGCTGCGGTGACAATTGCGAGTGTTGTCAGGTCCATGATGGCACCGCCATCTCACTATTTTGGCTCATTTGTTCGATCGACGGCTGCAGACTTTCGCATTGACGATTATCAATCATTGCTTTCCCCAGTCTTGTATTATTCTTGTTTTGATAAACGCGCATTCAACATTGTCGATTTCCGACCGATTGGCACAATGAGCGACCTACTGGTTGACTTACAATAGCAGAGTCGTGACGGTTAGACGCTCAAATCGAGCTATCGGTTACACTATAGTCGGTACCCGTATGAGCAAACGTATTAGGTCCGGAAAACAAACGATAATATTTCCGTCAGGGAAGCGCTAAGGCCACCATTCCAACATGCAGAACAAGAACCCGAAGCCGTCGAGTAACGACTTTGCGAATGACGCTGACAAGGAAAAACTTGTGCGCGCGCATATCGGCTGGATGCTGGCGCTCGCGAGACGATTGCTGAGAGACCCGGAACTCGCAGAGGATGCGGTGCAGGAAGCTTTTATATCTGCGTTTCGCGGCTTCGCCGATTTTGAGGGTCGCGCGCAAATTAGGACCTGGCTGCATAGAATCACCGTGAATGCGTGCCTTAGCAAATTGCGACAACTCAAGCGACTTGCCGAACATTCTATTGACGATCTGCTGCCTGAATTTGACCAACTCGATTGTCGTGTCGAAGCGCACTGGCCATACCTGGTCTCGCTGAACGAGATACTGGAAAGCGATGAACAGCAGACACGTGTACGCCGAGCAATTGACGAGCTACCGGAATCTTATCGCGTGGTCATTCAATTGCGCGATATTGAGGGCTATTCGACGGCGGAGGTCGCATCAATGCTGGAGATAACTGAAGCAAACGTCAAGGTACGTTTACATCGCGCACGCTCGGCGCTGAAAAAGTTGCTCGAACCCATTCTTCGCGGGGAGTTAGCAGTATGACTGATCGGAACAAACCGAATATGATGCGAAAGATGAAAGGACTCATGCTAACGCACATGCATCGCATGATCACTTGTCGGGAATTTGAAGATTTTGTTTTGAGTTATCTGGATAACGAACTCACCGGCAAGCAAAAGTCGATATTCGAATTGCACCTTAGATTGTGTCGTGAGTGCCGAGAGTATTTGGCAGCATATCGGCGTTCAATGGAAATTGGCCGTGCCGTACTGCCGTCACCAGACGACCCGCTGCCGGCCGACGTCCCGGAAGATCTGATCACGGCGATTCTTGAGTCGCGTGGTGCGTAAACCAGAAACTATTTGATCGCACTATTCCGCCAAATAATTACGCACTCGCGATTCGATTCGCTCGCTTTCTAGGCCGACCTTCTTTGCTAATGCAATGGACTGCTCCGTACTCATCCCGTGATCGTCCGCCAAGTGTGCGGCAAACCAGGCTGCTGCGCGTTGTCCACTGCTGCAATGGATTAGAATCTTGCCGCTGCGGTGCTTATCGATAATGTCACTAATGTTGTTGAACGTAACACTGTCGAAGGAACCGCCGTTCCGGCTAACGGGTACGTTGTGGTAAGCGATGCTCCTCGCTTCTGCGGCCGCTCGCTCGTCCCATTTTGCTTCTTGCGGTGAGCGTAAATCGACAATTGTGGTCACTCCATTTTGCGTCGCCTCCTCAATCGACGCCTCATTGAGTGCACTTGTAAGGTACAAATGCCGAACGCTTACGACTCTGGTCTCAACACCCCAGACTTCGGCGACGCTAATATCTTCAGCAACAATTGGCCGGATGGATTCGCCACGTTCGCCGATAGTACTGCAGGCCGCCGTCAGAATTGGCACCGACGCAATCAGTACCGACTGAATTCGCACGATAGATTTCATTGGAGGTCACCCTAATCTACGGCCGCCGCACGGCGCCTGTTTTCAATTATAGCGACCTTGGATAATCGGCACACGCAGAAGTCGCCGATTGGCGGGCTGCGCACTCTAATCGTGAGCTAGGATTACAGACGACCCTGCCAGCCATCGCGAATAACCGCCCACATCCAACTATATAAGTATTGACATAGTTGCTAGTCATCGGCTATATATATAGTTATATAGTAAAATATCAAATTGAGGAGAACGTCATGGCAGCTCTTGCAGAGTCGGCGCGATTCATACATGTGTTGTTTGGGGCCATCGGGTTAGCCGCATTTTGGATCCCAATTTTTGCTCGAAAGGGCGCCGTAAATCACGTGAGGTTCGGGAAGGTATTCGTGTGGTCCGCGTATGTCGTTTTGAGCGCAGCAGCAATTGCTTTGGCAAGCAGATTCGTGAGTCTTGCCCAAAACGGTATTGGCCCGACTGAAGCACCCGTACAATTTGCGTTTCTAGTATTTCTCGCATATCTGACGTTTGTTACCTACGTAACGCTACGTCAAGGGATGGCCGTTCTTCGTCATAAGCGGCATCCCACCTTGCTTGCGACCAACTTCAACCGTGTACTCGCACTCGCGGCAATAGCAGCCAGTGTTGGCCTCATTGTATATGCGATAGTCTTAGCACCACCCAACAGGATACTGCTCTTCGCACTGAGTCCCATTGGCCTGGGCGTGGGCTTCGGCAATATAAAGTATATGGGTGGCACGCACGCCTCGCAGCGGGCATGGTTGTACGAACACCTTGGAGCAATGATTGGTGCGGGTATCGCCTTTCACACCGCATTCGCGGTTTTCGGTGCAACGCGTTTGTTCGATATCGGTCTTAGCGGGTGGGTGGCGGTCATTCCGTGGATACTACCTGCGGCGTTGGGAATTCCTGCAATTTCGATATGGACCAATTACTACCGACGTAAGTACCGGGAAATCACTTGAGCCTCAAACATATTATGTTGGGTCTATTGCGAGAGCCGCACAGTGGCTACGACATCAAAAAGCACTTCGAACAGTCTCTGCGGAATTTTTGGCAAGCAGAACTTTCGCAGATTTACCCGTTACTTCAAAAAATGGAAGCCGAGGGTTTGGTTAGGAGTAGGCACGGGGCATCCGACATCGGACCTACTAAGCGCATTTATAAACGCGCTCAAAAAGGAACGAAAGAGCTCCACCGCTGGCTGGAAGAAGGCCCGATCATTGGTAAGGATCGCATCAGTTACCTAGCACAAGTATATTTTCTGGCCGATCTCGACGATATAGATAAAGCCATTAGCTACATGAAGTCATTGCGAGATGAGATAACCAAAAAAGTTGCTGCGCTTGAAATTATCGAGTCCAATTGGCGCAGCAATGACACGCGCTACCCCAACGATTTGGCGGATGAGGAATTTTACCCGCACTTGACGCTGGCCCTCGGTATTAAGAGACTCGGGGCAACCGGCGAATGGTGCGAGGATAGCCTTCGAAAAATGCAGGTGCGGCGGCGCTGGACAAACGCAAAACGTAGCCAATTATAGCCGTCGCGAAGCAGCCAAACCTAGCTAGTCTTCCTGCGGTCCGATCCACGCAAAAGGGTTATGCGCAACCTCCCAGAGATGTCCATCTGGATCTTTAAAGTATCCCGAATAGCCGCCCCAAAACACTTTATGCGCTGGCTTTGCTAACGTCGCACCCGCAGCCAGTGCGGTCTGAATTACCGTCCCAACTTCCTCTTCAGACTCGACATTATGAGCGAGCGCGAAGCCGTCAAATCCGCTGCCCTCCACTGGCACATTCGCGTCTTCAGCAAGTGCGGCTCGCGGATACAGTCCAAGCCAGGTTCCGTTTAGCGTAAAAAAGGCGACTGTTGGCGGCGATTCAAGTCGTGGAAAGCTCAATCCCTTCTCGTAAAAATCGACCGACTTTTCCAGGTCGGCAACACCTAAAGTGATCATACTAATTCGTGGTTTCATCATTCGGCCCTCATCTATATAGCAATAGCAGATATTTTCCGCGCATTGATTACGTAGAATCAACACAACCTCAGATCGCGAGCAAGCTACGCTCGGTCAAGGTCGTGGGACTGGCATGACACCAGTCAGAGTCCCGACTTTAGGGATGACCGGACTAACCGACACCGGCCTGTCTTTTTCGACCTGCCTATCGTCGCATGTAACGCTGAATCGAACAACATTCACTTCGCGCGAACCTTGCTCATACTCGAACATGTTCGAAGCGAATCGTTCGATGTAAAGAGTCGCCATATGCGGCCGCTATCTAGGTAAACTGCGGGAAGCTGTCTCGCTCAATTCCAATTGACCATAATTATGAGATTTACCGCCCGAGTACGAATTGCACTTTTCTGCACCGTGATTTTCTCCGGCTGCGCCGAAAACACAGCGCCCGAAGGGGCCGTACCTAGGGGTACGGCGATTCGCAATGTGACGACTGTCGATGCCGTCGGTGGGGTTCGCGAACATCAGACTGTTATCTTTCACGGCGACGAAATCATCGCGGTAACGGCCGCGAGCGAATCCAAACTCAATACTGCGCACAATATCGACGGCCGCGGAAAGTACCTAATCCCAGGACTCTGGGATATGCATGTTCACCTCACCTATGACGACCGTTTCACGGCAGCAATGCCTGCCTTGTTTTTGGCACACGGTATCACCAGCGTGCGCGATACGGGCGGACTGCTAGGCAAATTGCAGCCCATCGTTGCAAAAATGCGTGCTGCTAACGCAGTCGCACCGCGGGTATTTTACAGTGGCCCGTTACTTGACGGTTCGGCTGTCGTTTACGATGGCAAGTCACGACCTGAAATCGGTATACAGAATGCAGACACGCGCGCCGCAATTCAAAACGTCGTTAAGCTTCGGGACGCCGGCGTGGACTTCATAAAGATTTACGAGATGGTCAATCCTGATGTGTTTGCGGCCCTTGTAGGAGCCGCACAGCAAAATCATTTACCCATCGCCGCACATATCCCACTCTCAATGTATGCGAGCTCTGCCGGCCCAAATGTCGGCTCAATGGAACACCTTCGTAATATCGAACTAGATTGCGCTAGTCAATCGCCGACGCTCTACGAGGCACGTATTACGGCGCTAAGAAACCCGACAGACAAGAGCGGCTACCAATTGCGCGGCGAACTACACCAACTGCAAAGACTCGAGGCTATTGGGAACTACAACGAGCAGCGGTGCGAGCGAACAATTGAGAGCCTGCGCTCAACCATTCAAGTACCGACACTACGACTCAATATGTTTTCGCTTACACCCGTTTTTGCTCGAGACGACTGGCCATCTGTGCTTCGAAACGTGCCTAGTGCCGCACGTGAAGAGTGGGCAGACGATGCTGCTCATTGGCTCGACAGTGACCAGAATCGAAATACCGATTTCGCGAAATGGAGTCAGTTCTTGATCGGCCAAATGCACATGGCCGGCGTACCGATTGGCGCTGGAACAGACACACCGATTGGCAGAGCGTTACCTGGTTACAGTTTACATACTGAATTGGAGCTACTGGTCGCCAGCGGATTGACAGCACTAGAGGCGCTGAAGTCCGCGACCGTTAGGCCTGCTGAATTTTTCTCTCTTGAGAATGAGATGGGAACAATTACAGTTGGAAAACGAGCAGATCTGCTTTTGCTTGAAGCGAACCCACTCGAAGACATCGCGAATTCTCGAACTATCGTGCAGGTTATCAGCAAAGGCGTCGTGTATACACCAGAGTCGCTGTTGTCTGAAGATTCAACTCGACAATAGAATAGCGGCTGCGATATTAATCGATGCCAAGCAGATCAAGAATACCGAGATAGCCTTTACCGCTAATGGTCGCTGCCGTCTTTTGCGCCTGTTCCGGACTGGATACCATCCCGGTGCCCTCAACGAGCCTGTTAAAGAAGCTGAACTGGCAACACACCAATACTGCACTCATAAGGCCGTCCTCGCCCCAACCAGCAGCGTAAACATCTTGCGCATCTTTCGATGTTATTCGCGAAGGTGTCAATGTCAATTTTTCGACATAGCGCAACAGTGGCTTCAGATTTTCGTCAACGTTGGACGAATTTATTCCACCTTTCAGACTCTCAACAACGTCGGGATTCAATCCAAGCACTTGCGCTGCCTCGCCATGACCACCAGCGCAGTAGCTACAAGAATTCAATATCGAAACGTGCGTTGCAATCAATTCTCTTTCTTTAGCGTCTAGCGGAGATGGACCACGCATTATGAGTTCGCTAAGTGGGAGCTGTTGTTTGGCGAAGTCCGGATATTTCTTGAATAGATTAAAGAGTGTTGCATCGTCAGGAAGTGATGGCATTTGAGACATGATCAAGCCTATATGCTGTTCGAAAGAGCACTGATACCACGAATTTTCCGCCGATTGAAATCACAATTAATTTCGAAGCACTTGATTTTCGTTTCTTGATTTTGCGGCATCGAGAGAATCACGCGATACGCGTAATACTCTTTCACTTCGCGCGCTTTATTGCCCGTAGTCTCGACATTGTATCGTCGAAGGTAATATTGATTTCGGCCCGGCTGGCAGCCCACGAAAGAAAATCAGACTCAACGAACTCTCGCAGCTTCGCACCAACGTTGCCCGAAGCAGCGTCAACGTCCGGACTCTTGGCTCCTTCGAGCAAAACCCAACCGTCGCGACCGTTCATCTTAACGATATACAACGCTGCATCGGCCAACTCCAACATTGCTGGCAGTCGATCTTCCAACGTATGATTCGCCCACAGCGGATAACGAATGCTACCGATCGAGCAACTTATCCGTGCACCACGTCCGTCAGGTAAGCCAAACTCATGATCTCGTACTGCGGAACAAATCCGTTCTAACAATGTGGCCGCATCATCGTCAGAACACTGGCAGATCAACACGAATTCCTCTCCGCCCCAACGAGCAACCAAATCTGACTGTCTGGTAACCGAACGGAGAACCGCAGCAAATTGGCATAAAACCTCGTCTCCTACCGGATGACCATACGAATCGTTAATGCGCTTGAAAAAGTCGATATCAATCATCATTAGTACACCATTAGCTGCAACCTTGTCGGTCAATTGATATTGAGACTTCGCCGTATCGAATACCCGCCGATTGACCAAGCCGGTGAGCGGGTCGGTGTAGCTCGATTGCTCCAATTCCCGGTTCGCCGTCCTCAACTCCGCATTGAGTTCACTTAACACAAGCGTTCTTTCAGAAATTTCGGTCTCTAAAAGCTTTCGCCTACGCCGCGTAAAAACAAGGTTTAACCAGACGATCAGGACTCCAACTGCCGTCAGCGTCGCCCAAGTCAGCGCACTGAACGCATCGGACTCAACAAAGTTCGGTGGTCGTTTAAAGGCGAATGAAGCCGTTTCGGCCGACCATACATTTGGCGCAGCAGATGCCTGCAATTCGAATATGTAGTCACCTGGCAGCAAATTGTTAAACTGCGCGGTGCGCCCTCTTCCAGCGTTAACCCACTCTTCGCTTTGGCCGCGCAGGCGGTATCTAAACTCGACGCGGTCACCGCGCGCCAATTGCATTGCGGAGTAGTCAATCGTTATGTCGTTGTGTTGCGCTACGAGTGTTACCGCAGAAGGCTCATCAACAGCGAATGACGCACCGGAATGAGACACGTGCTTTATATATGGCTGCGGCGCCATGGGACCAAGGAAAGCCGCATTCGTATCGAAAAAAACAACACCATCGTCTGAACTGGCAACCAGCGTGTCTTGCAACATCATCGCATCGGCGTGATTTTCACCGCGACAGCAATTTGTCAAGAATGGGCTACGGTAACGCTCGGCCGCAACGACCGCATGCACGAGAATTTCTTCGGCGTCTGGATTTTGCAATGTGGCTAGAGAGGTCCGGAAAATTCCAGCTCCTGTTAGCATCCACAAATTTTGGCCTCGAACCTCGATGTCAAATATCTGTTCCTGCGGCAGTCCCTGCTGCTCCGAATAACTCGTCCAACGGTTTTCAACTCGAACCAGCAGTCCATGATCCGCGGTTGCAGCAACAATCCCGCCAGATGGTAGTTCAACAATGGAAATTACTGCATGTGAGTCTGCTGACAGTTCAACAGCGTGTTCTTCGAATTTGCTGTTTGCATAACTGGCGATACCGTTTTCGGTGCCTAACCACAATGTGCCCTTTGAATCCAAATGTAGGCTCTCAATTGAGTGCCCATGCGTTTGCCGTTCAAGGCGCACATCATTTTCGCCAATCTGATAGAGCCCCTGGTCCGTCGCTACCCACACCGTTTTGTTCGCATCTACAACCAGGTCGTTGATGCTAGCCCGCAACGTATTACCGAAAAATGATGGCAAGAATCGGCTCTCTTGCAAGTCAAATTTCCGTAATCCGTCTCTCGTACCGACCAGCAGTTGCATGTCTGGCAGCACGACCATCGATTGTATAGTCGCAGCGCCTGTGAAGTCTCCGGTAGTCAAATTACGAATAATATTTTCAGAGATCGAAGATATCCCCGACTCGGTAGCGACGATTATTGCACCACGTTTATTCGCCGTAATGGCCGAAATGTTGGGAGACAACAATCCCTCTGAATAAGACAAACGGTTGACCATTGAATCGCGCAATAGAATCAATCCGAAGAAGCGGCTCGTCTGCCAATGACGGCCGCTGGAATCCTCGAACAACTGGGAAATCTCAGGCGAGTAACCGAACTCGTCATTGGCAACATTTGGTAGCTCGACACGGCCATCCGGAAATTTTCGACCTAGATGCCTCCTCCCCGCGAACCACAGATTAGCGTCCGAGTCTGAAAGCAACACATCAAACGACAAACCCTTTAATGATTTATCTTCCACCTCTATCGCCGAATCGCCAGCAACTCTCAGCAATCCCGAACGTGTCGCCATCCAAATATGGCCCTGGTGAGATTCAATATCGCGAACCCTAGCCCGCTCGAAACCCGTTGGCAGCTCGATGCTCGATTGCACATTGTTTTCAATTATATGTAGCACACCAACGGCACCGACATACAACTTGTCCCCGTGCCAAAGTAGCGAGCGAATTTGATCGAATGGCGATGCGTAAAATTGCTGCGATAGCCCGCTTTGATCCAATATCCATAAACCGTCGTCGCTGCCCAACCAAATGGACCCAGAACTATCTTCCGCTATTGCATGAATGTGTGTCGCCCATGGCTCATCCTTGATCAAGGCCTTGAATTTGTCGCCGTCGAACGCACTCAATCCGCTCCGCGATGCCACATACAGGAGACCGGTAGAATCGATGAACAGATCAGTGGGCTTATTGGACAGTAGCTCCGGATATTCTGACACGCGGAATAAATCGTATTCGAGGCCGTTATAGCGTATGAGTCCGCGCGCGGTGGCCAGCCAAATGAATCCTTTCCGATCCTGCGTAATATCGAATATTTCAAACGGCAGTTCGATGTCGTCGGGTATTTCAACGAATTCATATTGGAAGTAGGTACGTTCGGGATCCAGAGCAACGGCCGATGTTACAACCAAAGCGCAGACGAATGCGGCTACGATCTTTACGACCTTATTGCTACACATCTAGCGACCCTTGCAATCCGAGACGGTTACCTGGCGACGTCAATTTCAAAATATTGCCCAGCTGATCAATTGCTGAATCTTCAGCAGTTGAGACGTAGTAACGAATGGGATGTGCAGAATACCGTAGCGGATAGTGGCGCCATGTGATCGCGGTCACCGATCCCGCAAATTCAGCTTGCCCGGCGACCTTGTAGCCACGCTATTTGAACAATTCGACCATTCTTGCGGGCACGGCGCGGATACGCCCATTCGAGGAATAGATCTACCGCGATGGGCGACCGGCATACCCGAATAATTTTCGCTCCTCAATTATAGACGCGACACTTGCCGGTACCATTGCTTTCCACTTCGTACTGCCCCGAGCAATGAGACTTAAGACGTTGGGGGAGTGAATATCCAAATGCTCTTGGGCGACATTCTCCAGCGGGATGATGAATCCGCGCTCCGAAATGTAATTGAATAGATGACCGAGAGATTGATCCAGCACGACATCGTCGACACTTTCGATTTTTCCCGTTTCTGAATTCTTCAATGGATAGACCAACAACTTGAGTTGATCCTTGAACAATCGTCCAAAACTCTCCAATAGGCCGCCATCCAGATTGGTATAATACTTTTCCTGAAAAAGAGCCCTAAGTGTTGTCAACCCCATTGCGAGCCCGATCTGTTTATTGGTGTACCGGGCGAGGTAGTCAACCAATCGATGATACTCGGGAAAGTCCGACACCATAACTGCACAACCGGTCGTCGATATCACCTCCGTGCGGCTAACGAAGTCCTCCAGACATACATTCGAGTCTTCCTGCAAATTGTGCATCGAAATTTCCATGATCGATACGACATCGGCCGGCGCCAAACCGCAAGTTATGCAGAATTGATCGAGCGAAGATTGCAACATGTCCATGTTCACGTGCGTGATCGGCCTGAAGCGTCCGCGCTGGATAAGCAACGGCTTTTTGCGCAATGCCTCGGATGGCTGTAACACCCGACCATCAGACGCGAATATTGCAGCGCCGGTTAGCCCCAGTTGAACGAGCCGCAGCATCTGCACGCGATTGTCCACATTTTCGAACGCCGGCCCGCTGAAATCAATAAGGTCAATTTCAATACGTTCGTTACTCAGACCATCTACTAGGGAATTGATCAAACTTTCCGGATGCTCGTAATAGGTATACGCTGCATGAATAAGATTGACACCGACGATTCCCAGGCAGTCCTGCTGTGCCGCATTGTTGTCATCTAGCATCCGCGCGTGGACGATAATGACGCTATCTTCCGCTTGCGGCTCCGGCTGGAAGCGTATTCCCATCCACGCGTGACATTCGTTCGTTCCGTGAAAGTTTCTGGCCGATACGGTATCAGCAAAACTGAAAAAACTTGAATCAGCGCCGCGTTTTGCCGAGAGCCTCTCGCGAGTCAGTTTCTGCTCATGCGCGAGCATAGCCTCCAGCCTAACGCGGCTCACATAGCGATCACAATCACCGTAGATTGCGTCGCTAACCTGCATGTCATACGCGGAGATACTCTTCGAAATCGTACCGGCCGCGCCGCCCGCCTGGAAAAACCAACGAACGACTTCTTGGCCGGCACCGATTTCGGCGAAGGTTCCGTAGCGTCCAGAATTCAGATTGATTTCCAACGCTTTTTCGAGCGTCGAGAGTTGGCGGCTGTCTTGGGTTAGCGTCATATCGGCATACAACATTCACAGAATCAATGTGAACTCTGTCGGCCAAAATGGCAGAAACTTTAGTTATCTGTCTACGCGCTACGATTGCGGTTTGAGATTTGCGTCCGATTGATGTCAAACGCTCAGTCGGCGAATAGTTCACTGTAGTAAGCGAAAAAATCGCCTTGCCAATTTTGCATTAGGATGCCAACGTCATGCGGGCTGTTTGGCACAACGCCCCATTCGTGGTCAATTTTCATCTTCTCTAATTCATCATGAAAATTTCTATTCCACGTAAGCAAACCGTCGTCTGCACCGACAAATATCCTGACATGCGTATCACGCTTGATCGCATCGCTCTTCTCACCGATCAATCGCCATGGAGATCGTTCTTCAGCATAAGTCGTATCTCCGCCAAAAACGTTATCGAAAATCGCTTTGCGCCGATTCTTGAATGTATCCGGAGTATGCAGCGCGGCTGCGAGCATCGACACCGATGAAAACTTGTCGTCGTATTTAAATCCAAGGTAGGCGGCACCGTAACCGCCCATCGAGAATCCCTCGATCGCTCGGCCATTTCGCGTACCAAGAGTACGATAGGTTTTGTCGATATGTGGAATCAGTTCTTTGATGATGATGGTTTCCATCGGCAAACGACCATCTTTGGAGTTTGTCCACATTCCCAAGCCCGTCGGGTCGAGGCAACTGACCACAATCATCGGCGGCGCGTCTCCAGTGCGAATAGCGGCATCCAATCGTCCGATGATCGGGCTAGCCTCGTGCGGCCTGCCAAAAGCACCGTGTAACCAAAAGACAACGGGATAACGTCGCGTATCACTATCATCGTAACCTGGCGGCAAATAGATGTAGTAGCCAACATCGTCAGCTACTGCTTCACTGCTGAATTTTTCGGTGCTCCACAACGGCAACCAGGAGCCAACCTCCCATTTTAGGTCCATTTCAATATTAGGATTATTTACGGGCTCTTGTGCGGGTGCCGTAGAACATGCGAAGCCGAAAACTGTCGCACCGATAAATCCTGCCAAGCTTAAGCGATTCATTTTTTTCACCGATAGAGTATTTGCGAATTCTCGCTAGATTTTCTTATTTCTATTCAACTTTCTGTGCCGCTATGACCGTCACCTCAACACGCGCCTGCGGGTTTGCCAACGCCTTTACGATTACGCCGGTGCCCGCCGGTCGCGCGTCGGCAACAATTTCATCGCGCACTTTGCCCCAGGTGCGCACATCCGTAGGTTCGGTTAGGTAGACATTTATTTTAACGACGTCGGACCAATCCATACCGGCCTCTTTTAATAGAGCGGTTACTGCGGCAAGTGTGTTTCTCGCCTGCTTTTCGAAGTCTGTTGGGAATGAACCGTCCGGATTTTCACCCGTTCTCCCGGATAAGAAAGCCAATCGAAAACCCGGTTCTATAACAATCCCCAAACCAAACGATGCCTTGGGCAGTTCCACGCCTTCAGGTTCGAGATATTGAAAATCTGGATTGTTTCCGGCATTAGCTGCCACGCTGGCAACCAGCAACAACAGGAAATTCAAACCTAAATTAGCTCTGTGCACGACGCGCTCTCCTCGAAACCTGCGATTAACATGCGCTTAGTGTAACCATTGGAATCGTTCAGGCAGATGAAACAACAGCAAAGTGGCATGAAAAACGCTTGCGAGTAACAAATATGGGGAATTGCTGATGTTACGAACTCACCGCGAAATGCGTCCGAATTCCCTGGGAACCAGGTAGGCTTACGACCATCGAACCCGTCAAGCAAATCTGCGCAGCGTTTGTGGCGCGATGACTATGGGAAATACGATGACAACTAAACACACTGCGGCCCTGTCTCTACTGTTGTTTTCATCAGCATCACTGGTGGGGCCGGCCACTGCCGACGAAAAGTCATATCAGGCATTTGAACAGGATGTGATTAACGCTCGACGAATGTCTGAAGACCGCCGCTATTTCGAGTTTCTAGACGAGCCTTCTATTCAGGGCGGACTTTATGTCTTACAAATAGGTGCAGACGATACACAGCCGGCGCACGATGATGACGAGGTGTACATCATTACGAACGGCACAGCGACGCTAATTGTCGAAGACGAACGCATACCCATCGAACCTGGCAGCGTGATTTTCGTGCGAGCGTTTGCGAAACATCACTTCGTCGACATACTGGATGAATTGCAGGCGATAGTCTTATTCTCCGGGTCAAAGGGCGGCGAAAGAGACCCTCTTTGGAGTCACACGTCGCTGGACCAAATACGCAAAAATGCGCGTCGGAATGAGAATGTTTGGGAACGGTTTTTTGATTTCAAGTCATTGCACCTCGGTTTATATATGCTACCTGAGATGCTCAATGGCGACAGCGCCCTAACGCATCGCGTCGACGAAATAAACATAGTCACTAAAGGTGAGGCGCTATTTAGAATCGATGGCGGAGACATAGCGGTAAAGCCTGGATCGATAATCTGGGTCCGCGAAGGGACCCCACATCTATTTCATACCCTGAAGGGAGACTTCGATGTGTTAATCATGTTTCACCAAAAACCCGATACTCGAACTCCATAACCCGCGCGTATGATTATGGTCGTATCACAACACCGCCTATTGAGCGTAATGCGCACGATATTCACTATGCTTGCCTGCAGCGGCTCAATCCTCAGCGCTCCATTGTTAGCCGATGACAAATCGGCCCGAATATCCACTGGCGAAAGTTCGCCAAAGCGAATACTTGCTATCAAGGCGAATGTCGGAAAGGACAGTAGCTTCGACAAAGCGTTTGCCGCGACCGTTGCTGCGGGCAGCGAGACACAGGTTATCCCGATCGATTGGAATACGCTTGAGACCACGCCACGAGGCTACGAACCGGCAACCAATTTTCTCGCGATCGCCAACTTCTATTATGCCGCCACTAGAACACCAATTCACCTCTCCATTCGGCCTGTGCACACCAACCTCAAGGTCGTTCCAACCGACCTAATCAATAAGCCACTCAATGATCCGGAAACTATTAGGCGATTTGAGTTGTTGTTGGACTGGATCGCGCTGCAAATTCCGGACGTAGAATTGACGTCACTCGTAATCGGCTCCGAAGTTGACATTTACGTGTGGGGAAATGCACAACGCTGGGACGAATGGATTGGTTTTTACGCCAGTGTTTCCGCGCATGCCCGGAAAAACTTTCCCGAAACGAGAATATCGAGTGAGACCACGTTTTCGGCGATAGGCGGTGCAGATGCACGTCGCGTGCGCGATCTACATAAATACAGCGATGCAATTGGCGTTTCTTACTATCCAATGCGAGAAGCGCTTAGTGGCGTCAAACCTCCCGCTGTAGTTCACGAAGATTTCGCCACTGTGGCAGGCGCATTTCCTGACAAACCCATAATTTTCTATCAGATTGGCTACCCGTCAAGTGAAAAGCTTGGCAGCTCACAAGCAATGCAGTCCGAATTTATTCGTGAAGCTTTTTCCGCGTGGGACGACAATGCGAAGAGTATTCTTATGCTCAACTTTCAGTGGCTACACGAAGCTCCACAACGTGGACTGGACGAATATGTGGACTACTACGGTTTTGACAGCGAACACTTCCGCGCCTTTCTTGGCAGCCTCGGACTGAAATCGTGGGCCGGTGAACCTAAGCTCGCTTGGCGAAAAATCGTCGAGGAAGCTAGAAAGCGTGAATTTGGCGTCGCAGAGGCCGAACATTGATGGGCAACACCCAATCCACGGCAATCGAGTTTGCTCCAATTGTCACGGTCCTATTAGACTGACGTTTGGCCGCGTCTTCTTGGAATCCAGCAGAAGCAACCATTCAGCGCCACTGCTTTCTTGGTGCATTCCATTATAAAATACTACACTGGCAACGTGTTGGACGACATTTATGGCAGGCGGGTTCGCTAAAGATGGCGCAGTACAAGATCAAATCGATGCGACGATCGAGGACGCGGTCACGCGCGTACGCGACCAGCTACCACGCGGCGAGGGTTTGGAAAAGTGCGAGGAATGCGCGGCACCGATCCCAGCAGCCCGTCGCGAAGCAGTCCCTGGTGTGCGCCTCTGTATCACCTGTCAAACCGAGTTGGACAAAGAGTCGGTAAACGTTAGCGGCTACAATCGGCGCGGCAGCAAAGACAGTCAACTGCGATGATATTCGCTGGCAGAACGAGCATAGGGCGCCAGTTGTTATTTGTACTCTCAGCGATCCAAGTTGCAGATGTTGACTAGTTTCACTCTGCTGTTAATCGGGTTCTCCATATTTAGCTCTGCAAGTCTGCTATTCGCATACATATTTTTCCTCAAAGATATGCGAAAGACGGTAATCTCACGCACCTCATGCGCGGCTTTGTTAATTTTCTTGTCAGCGTTGCAATGCTTTCATTTCGAACATCTACAAACTGGCAAGGACCTCCTCGAATCGAAGGCATATGTGCTGCTCCTATTGAGCATACCGCCGACATTCTATTTTTTCAGCCGAGAAGTACTCTTACCCGGCGGAAAATATTCAATCCTACAACTTATTCATTTTTTGCCGTTATTGCTTGGTGTTTTTGTCGCCAGTAATATTGCCGCACCTTTTTCATTTTTGATTGGAACTGGATACGCATTTTGGTTCACCCATATCGTTTTTGGAATGCGTCGACAGCGAAGCCGATTCAAAATAGAGCTATTCTTCTTCGGTTTGTTCGCTCTGGTCGCGTTGATCGTTCTAATTCTTGGCCTTTCTATTCCATATATCGATAACAAAGTGTTTTATATAACGTATGCAAACTCAACCGGAATCGCGATGTTTCTAATTGCGTCAGCGCTGATAATTTTTCCGGAGTTGCTCAGCGACATTACTGAAGCGGCCAGAATGACGTATGCGTCGAGCACATTGGGTGGCATTGATATTGAAGAAAAGCTCATTCAGCTTGAGCACGTCATGACGGAAGACAAGCTTTATCAAAATGAAGATTTGAATTTGTCGACACTCGCTACGGTTTTAGAGATTAGTGCACACCAGTTATCGGAGCTGATCAACACAACCTTTTCAATAGGATTTTCTCGATATGTTCGAGAACTTCGCGTCGCGGAAGCCAAAAAACTTCTTGCTGCCGAGCCGCAGACTTCGGTTCTTGCTATTGGCCTAATGATCGGATTCAAGTCTCAATCCAACTTCTATGCGGCCTTTCGCGAAATTACCGGCGAGGCGCCCGGTGCCTACAGAAAAACAACATAGGTCAATTGCGCCGATCCTCTATTATCATCCAGGAGGCCCATAAGTAATTGATAACAAAAATAAGAATAGTTTTCTATTCGTCTATTATCATTCAGGAAGCCAGCGGTAGTTCAGGCAACTAATCTCTCTCACGCACATCTAGCAAGGCGTATTCAGTGCAATGCCATTCACGAACGAGGGAGAAAAATTATGTATGCCACCTACACCTATATCACCTACATTTTGTTCAGTATCTTTATCACCGTCTTCGTTTCCCGCACGCTTAGCAAGAACGGGCGGATTTTCCTGATAAATGGTTTGGATGGCGATGAAGCTCTTGCCGACTCGATCAACCATTTGTTAGTTGTAGGTTTCTATCTTGTCAATCTTGGATTTGTACTGTTGCGCATGAAAACAGATCAGTTCGTCGCTTCCTTCGAAGAAATGATTGTTTACTTGGCCTCTGGACTCGGATTTGTTCTGCTCATATTGGGAATCGCACACTTCTTCAACATGTATGTCATCCATTCGTTTGGGAAGAACTACACAAAGTATTCCAGCCGCGGACCAACCGATGACAGCGGTGAAAGCAAGTTGCAATCATTGGAAATTGATTATTGAAGCAGCTTACCGCTTCCAAAAAAACGGCCTCTCTCTCACTAGAAATGAGATTTGGAGTTCGGGGGAGTAACTGCATATCCCCAGAAAGAGAGAGGCCGAGATCGGAACGGGGTGCACTGGTATAACGATCGGGAGGTGGATATGCGCCGATTCCCGGTGACCGTATTTGCACCGCATAACGCCAGCCACTATTTGCGAGAAATGCTTGATCGATGAAAGACTGGTTATCGGCATCGTGGTAGAAATTATCAAATCGAGTCCGGCGGATTACAAAATGTCAAAATTCCCTGCGATTACAAGCTCAAGTCGGCCGGTGCGCCAGCCCCGTACACTGTCCCGCACGAGGGGCGATGGCCGCTGACGGTAGCGCCGCACAATTTCGACCTTGTATGGCGCAGCAATGTCCAGCGCATTGCTGGGTGAATTGCTACGGATTGATTGTTTGTCTATTTCCCCAATTGGTACCGGCGCAACCTGCACTCGCACGCGAATTCGGCTGAAACGATTGTCCTCAGTTGGTATTTCGTATACGTGAAGCCCGGACTCGGGGTTAAGCACTCCGTGACTGCCGAATCCTGATACCGAGAATACTATTTGGTAACGACCGGACGCCGCATCGAGTCCACGAAGGCGCATTCCCCGCAATTTGGCCCAATTTCGATACATCGACGCCATTGATTCCAAATAATCCTGCGCACCGTCAAGATTCTCATCCGCGGTAACTAGCCTGAGGCCAAGATATGCCTGGGTTGGGCGCTCCAGGTCGACATCTTTTAGCCCTTCTTCCAACACCAAAAGCCTGTTGGCCACACTTAGGATAAGTTTGCTATTACTTGGATGCTGGCGGAGCCGACTTGTAAGAGAAGTCAGTACGGAAGCCGCTGAATCTATTCGGTCTATCAGTTCGATTCGATCTAAAACGGTCGAACGGTCTTGCCTATCCCAAAATCCACTATCATTTAATTCAGATAGGTAAGCAGATTTGCCACTTATCCACTCTTGTCCGTGCAACCGATTGATAACTTCATCTAGCTTCCGATTCAGATACTCAGCCGCACCAATATCGTTGCCAGTTCCGAGAATAATAGAGGGGAGATCTAGCTTAGCTACGGATGCCGGATTATCATTATCGTCACTCGCCACAAAGTGATCAGCGTCAGCATCTGGGTCGATAAATTCGACCTGTAAGGCCTCGCCATTGCTGCGCACGAATAAGAACTGCTCGCCATCAGGCGTACGATTCTGCACAATTGTCATAGACAACGGTGCCAATAGGTGTCGTTCGATCGCCCGCCTTAGCGGGCGCGCACCTAGGTCCGGTGTAAATCCTTCGGTAAGCAGAAACTCGATCGCAGAATCTTCCCATTCAACTGCCCACTCCTTTGTCCGAAATCCGCGACGCCCAAGCGCCTTTTGCAATTCCTTATGCAATATGGCGCGCATCACCTCTCGACCTAATGGTCGGAATACAACCACCTGGTCAAGACGGTTAACGAATTCCCTTCGGAACGTCTTATTTACGACCCTTAAAACGTCCCCGGAAGAAAAATTCCCACTAGTACTCGTAAAGCCAACGCCGGCTTCGTTATTGATCGTAGCGCCAAGATTTGACGTGAGAATGATGATTGAGTGACGGAAATCCGCGAGCCTGCCTTTGGAGTCCGAGAGCCGACCATCGTCGAACACCTGCAAGAATACATCCCAAACTTTCGCATGTGCCTTCTCAAATTCGTCAAGCAGAACGACAGAGAACGGTTGTTCGCGAATTCGATTAACCAGCGAACCCGCTGCGATTTCCTGCGTATTCTGCCCCAGCAGGCGCCATACCGAATCTGCGTCTTGATATTCACTCATATCTAAACGGATCATTTGTTCCGGAGAGCCAAAAAGGAGGTCCGATAGCGTTTTTGCAATTTCAGTCTTGCCAGTCCCCGTTGGCCCCGCAAAAAGAAACACGCCGACTGGGCGCGTAGGATCCGTCAACCCTGCCTTCAGCATCGCGATACGTTCAACCAAACAACTGACAGCCTCGTCCTGACCAATCACTCGACTCTCGAACGCCGCCCTAACTCCGTCAATATCCAAACGCTGCCGATCATCCAGCAACTCATTTGGCAAGCCGGAAACTTGACTAAGAGCGCCGAGAATATGACTTCGATTGATTACCGCGTCGACTTTGTCCTGACTCGCCCGAATCAAGGCAAGTTTGAGCAATGACAGCACGCTTCCCGGCAAACTCTTATGCGACAAATACTGCTGTGACAGTTGCAAAGTCTCGGACACAACAGTCGCTTTATCTCGATCAGTCATTTCGTAATCTGTATCATCAAGTAGGTTGACAGCCATCTCACCGGCTTCCGATTCGTGCACCGGCTGCATAATTATGACCTTCATGACGGTAGCTAATGTTGGGAACATTCTGACGAGCGACTGCAGACCACTCGATGTCGTCTCACTCACAAGAAATAGGCCACCGCCTTCAATTTCAGGCCATAACTGATCCAATACAGAATTATTCTTATTTGAAGTGTGGCCGAATTCACCAAGTTCCGTCATTTGTTCAACGTACAACGCTACCTGTTTGGCTCGGGATGCATTGAGTGCTAACTTGCGCACCTGCCCTTCAATTTCACCGACGTATTTCTTGTCCGCAATTAGTTTCGCCGCAGACGTTTTGAATACATGCCAACCTTGAATCAATAGATCGCTTGCGAAAGCGCGCCGAATCGCGGTCTTACCGACACCAGATTGGCCAACAATGAGAATTGATCGCGGAGTTGGCAACTCAAACTCCCGCAACATGTCGTCCTTTATTCTAGCTATTTGTTGCGTTTCAAATACCACCTCTCCTATCGTATCGGTAGTGACGAATTCACCAACTGTTCGCAGAAAACCGCGGTCAAATGCCAGACTTTCGTGCTCTGTTAGGCGCGCCCTTAGATCATTTTTGACATCACTGCTGAGTACGTCGATTAGATCGCGGACAGCTTTCTGACTCTTCGAATCAAGGTCAGAGAATTTCTGACCGAAATCGATAGCTTCACCGCCGGCGATGCGCCGCTCTAGCAATTTACCAACGGTTTCCACGATTGCGGGATTGTTCGGCCACCAATACTGCGCCGACAATAGTATGCGCATCGCAATCGGCTCGGCGGATTTGGCATCGACGAAGCGTATTAAGAAGAATAGCGGCCAGGCGTAAGAATTTTTGATAGCGATTAACGCACGTTCGATCGCGTCACCCGAATCATCTCTTCGCAATAGCGCTTCATAGCCCACGCAATTTAATACCCAATTTGCACCTAGCGCATAATTTCGTACCTGTTCTACGGTATAAGTCTCGCCGGTAAGCGCCACCACCGCACGTTCGAATCGTTTGTTGGGCAAAATATCAGCAGGATGGGCGGCTCTGTCCATTACCGTCTCAATCTTGTCTGCCAACCGTTCGAGATTGACCGCCGGTTCAATTGGCGGATCAATTTGTGCCGCAGGTTTTTCCTGCGCATCTTCAGCGGGACGCTTTAATGCGAAATAGGCCCCGGCCAGCAAGCCGGAAAATAGCAGAATTAGGAAAATAATCACGTTGAAACTGTTATGGAATGACCATTGGAACAGGGCAGATTTATGTTAATGGTATCAGGAGCGTGCCAATAGATATCGTTTCTGCATGCACAACGTCAGTGTTAGGCGCGACATTAACTTGTTGATGAGTAGACGCAAATATCGCAATCCTAATTCCGATCCTCACCGAGCCACGCCATGGCCTCCATTTCTATTTTTGCCCCCGGAACCGCCAATGTGGCACCTACAGTGGATCGGACCGGCGGGGTGTCGGGAAAGTACTCCGCATAAGCCCCATTAAACACCCAAAAATCATCGGTATTTGCCAGCCAAACCATCATCTTCACAATATCCGTCAGCCCGACACCCTCTGTTATAAGTGCGGCCTGAAGGTTATCTAGGCACTGGCGCGTTTGCGTTTCGATGCCACCTTCAACTATCCGCATGCTCTCGTCAAACGGCAACTGACCGGAGACAAATACGAATCCCCCCGCGCGGCGCGTCAACGAAAAATGCGGTCTGAGATTATTCATGCAGCTAGCACTCCAT
This sequence comes from Woeseia sp., assembly GCA_021773015.1. Lineage (GTDB taxonomy): Bacteria > Pseudomonadota > Gammaproteobacteria > Steroidobacterales > Woeseiaceae > OFTM247. The sequence continues at coordinate 3,295,239 of JAJFKW010000001.1, read as the reverse complement.
ATTGAAAATCATGTTCGCCGCCCACGTTGCTCTGGCGCCGGCTTTTACATCATACGATAGAACATTTGAATGATGTATACGGAGCTGGCAGCTTTTGGCAGCGAATCTGAGTTGTTCGCAGCGGGAGCCCTACTGTGCTACAGCAACCAAGCCTGTCGCAATTTGTCGACTTATGACAGATCCCCCTAAGTGCTAGACTAGCTCAATACTCCGCGTCTATTTTCCGTTAATAGCGAGGTACCGTAGCGTGATTATGTTGCCGATCTACTGCGTGACCCTAGTATGAAATATCCACTGCGCCAATTCGCTATCTCGGCTTTCGGCAGCGTGTCGTGCGCATTCGCAACGCCGTCGCTTGCGGATACCACCTTTGGCATATTCGACGCGCGCACGATGGCAATGGGCGGAGCATCCGTCGCGTCCGCAAATAATGACAATGCACAATTTTACAACTCGTCATTACTCGCATTTAATCGGGACATTGAAGAGAGAACGCAAGATGGCCGGTTTCTGCTACCAATCCTCATTCCACAAGGTTCGAAGTCCGCAATCGACCTGGTTGAGGTCGTCGATGACGATCCCATTCTCGCGATTTCAGACGCAGTAGAGACGTTTAATGAATTGGCCGATTCGCAGAATGCTCAATCTGTTGTCGACGCGAGCGCTGCGTTCGACGCAACTTTAGCGAGCCTGGACGAAGACGACTTATTCGGCGATATATACGTTGGCATGGCCGTTAGCGAACCGGGCAAGTTCCAAGGTGCGGGCTTTTTCTTAGGTACGAGATTGATTGCGGCAGGGCAAACCACTATTTCACCAGCCGATCGCCAACTGCTTTCCGACTACCAGGAAGCCCTGACTTTTGTCGCAACAAACGGTGCTCAGGGCGCAGCACACCCCGAGCTCTTCGATGTTAACGGCGCACTAATAGACCCTGATAACAATTTTGACTCGACAGTCACCGCCGCGGGCGCCGCGATCACCGAAGCGGGCGTCGCGATGTCTCGCCACATCCAAATATTCGGGCTGCCGCTTGCGGCAGGGATCAGCTTCAAAGTTCAGCGCTTCGAAACATTTAATGACGTCGAGCGAACGATTGATGATCGAATCGATGTAGACCGAAATTCGGAAACGGATTTTGCGTTCAATGTAGATATCGGTTTTGCAAAGGATATAGGCGACCATTGGCGGCTAGGACTGGCCATAAAAGATGCAATACCCGCCGATTACGATCTGACAGATGGCAGCTCGCTGCGATTTCGGCCGCGCCCAAGATTCGGCGTTGCCTATTCTATCGGTCAGATTCAACTTGCCGCCGATCTTGATTTAATGCCGAACGAATCACTCAGCGGTGAACGCACAACACAGGAACTCGCAATCGGTGCAGAGTGGCGTCCAATTCCAAACATATCACTCCGTGGTGGTTTTCGGACTGATGCGCAAAGCAATCGAGATGCAACTGTGTCGGTTGGCGTCGGAACCACCTGGAGACGTCTCGCCGTCGATTTCGCCTATGCGGAGGGTGCCGATTCCCGCGGGGCCGCCCTGCAGTTTGGCGTGATCTTCTAGTTATCCTGTATTATCGCTCTTCGAGCGAGACATGCCTTGCGCCCAACTGGCGACAGTGCGCGAAAGTTAAGGCCTTACCTTGGAGACGTCATCGATGTCAGAACAATACGACGCGATTATCATCGGTACGGGACAAGCGGGTCCTGCGTTAGCTGGTCGTTTGAATAGTGAAGGACTGAAGACAGCGATCATTGAACGCAATCTTGTCGGCGGTACCTGTGTGAACGTCGGCTGCATCCCAACGAAAACGCTTGTGGGTAGCGCTCGCATTGCGTACGCAGCGCGTCAGGCCGATAACTTTGGTGTAGCTATCGACGGCGATATATCCGTCGATATGTGCAAGGTGAAAGCACGCAAAGATGATATTTCTGGCGCATCTAATCAAGGTGTGACGAATTGGATTGGCGGCATGGACAATGTTGAACTCATTATGGGTCACGCCCGTTTTGTTGGTGCTGACGCCGTCGAAGTCAACGGCAGAAACCTGACAGCGCCAAAAATATTCGTGAATGCTGGCGCGCGCGCTCGAGTACCGGATTGGCCGGGCATTGAAGACGTACCGTTTATGACGAACTCGGGAATCATGGATGTCGACTATCTACCTGAACATCTAATTATCATAGGCGGTAGTTACATCGGCCTTGAATTTGCCCAAATGTATCGCCGCTTCGGTAGCGAGGTCACCGTGGTAGAAATGGCGGACCGTATCATCGCACGCGATGACGAGGACGTATCGGATGCAGTTCGCGAGATGCTAGAAAGTGAGGGCGTCCGATTTCGCTTGAATGCCGACTGTATCGAAGCGCGAAATACGGAGTCCGGTATCGCTGTGCGGGTCAATTGCAGCGAAAATCCGAGTGAGGTCTTAGGCTCGCATCTACTGATCGCCGTCGGCCGTATCCCCAATACGGACGACCTTGGCATTGAAGCTGCGGGGCTTGCGACCAACGGTTTTGGGTTTCTAACCGTCGACGATCAACTACAAACAAACGTACCCGGCATATGGGCGGTAGGTGATGTCAACGGACGCGGTGCATTTACTCACACTGCATATAACGACTACGAAATCGTCGCAGCGAATCTGTTTGACAATGGCGCAAGGCGAGTGTCGGATCGAATACTTTGCTACGGCCTATTTACCGATCCACCGCTCGGCCGTGTGGGGATGACAGAGCAACAAGTCCGCGAATCTGGTCGCAATGCACTGGTTGGTAAACGAATGATGACGCGTGTTGGACGCGCGCGTGAATTCGGCGAAACACGAGGCTTTATCAAAATAGTTGTTGATGCCGATAGTGAAGAAATATTGGGCGCCGCAATTCTTGGTCTCAACGGAGACGAGGCAATTCACGGCTTGTTGGATGTTATGTACGCCAAGCAATCCTACAAGGTCATCTCACGCGCGGTACACATTCATCCAACCGTTTCTGAATTGATTCCAACCGTTCTTCAGGAAATGCAACCACTCGTTTAACAACGGTCATCTAGTAGCGTTGATTTGGTCGAAAATATGCGCTATGCATCTCTCGCCGAACTTGGTGTGACACCGCGTGACTACCGGCATAGATTCGGCGGCTAAATTGAAATCCGGCGAGCCACATCCTATGGCCCGCCGGCAAACCCATAAGGGTTTGTTTAAAAATTACCGTGCACTATTGGTGGCTGTCTAGACTTGCGAACTCTTCGCGAGTTAGCAGCCCATCGCCATTCGCATCGAGTCTTCGGAATTGCTCAAGCACTCGCATATCAGCTTCCGCCTCATTAACGCTAATCTTGCCATCGGCATCGCTGTCGAGTTTGTTAAACGTTGGCGCTTCCTCACGTGCTTGTGAATTCGCGACGCCTAACAGCAGCAGTACAAATACTATTGCGCTCAATGTCTTCATTTGGCTTCTCCATGTCGATTTGGCTAAGGCACAATTGCCTGAGAGCTCCATCCAGAGCTCTGCACGTTTCGTTGCAAATGCTATGCCACTGAAGAAATTCTATTTTCGAATCAGAGACATATTTTCGGAATAGTCAGGGAAAATAGTGCAGACAGCGGATATCCGCGTGTTCGCCTATTTGTACGTCGCCTAAAAGCGACTATTTAGTTTCGAAGAACTATTGATTTTGCCAATAGGGAGATCGAATAAGGCTCGACTAGTGCGGTAATGTGTCTGCTTTTAGCGACTGAAACCAGCCGACGCATAACGCTCGATTTGTTCGACAGTACGTGAATTGGCACGCCTTCCAACGTTTCTTCGCAGCACATTATCTGTCTGTGTTATGCGTCACCGTCACTCGCTCAAGCCTTTTACTAGAATTATCTACCAAACGCGAAATTATTTGAGTAGTTGAGTACGTGGTACGCGGGATATACAGCAAGGCTGGCGACTCAATTTTCCAGCGCGCTCCTTAGCCGCATTCAAGCTCAGATGAAATGCGAGCGATTCTTCGCCCGCCTCAATTGCCGATTCCCTATATAGGTTCGCGCGAACTTTTTCGTCCTATGCGTAGTCACACACTGCCACATTCCTTAGAAGTTCGCGGCTATTTTGAAAAATTCTATCGAGCGCGCGGTAATGACTTTACGCTCTTCATCGGACGTCGCAAAGTAATCGTCGCCGCTCATCGCGCGCAACAATTCCCGTATTTCCGGATCAGAATTGGAACAAGCGGCAAGGAAAATTACTAGAAAAAGTGTTACAACCTTCATCTCTGATACATTCGTTGTGTTGCGTGACGGCAATATTGGCCGCGAGCGCGATGAGGTTTTCGCAACGTCACCGGACGGACACGACAATGCTCAAAATAATCTCAAACAATTCCGTAGCGAAGCTTATCGCGCATGAAAATAGTCGAGAGGCGACTTCCACATGAACGTTAGAGTTTTCATCAGCCTGCTTGTCATAACGCTTGGCGCGTGTGGCGGAAGTGGATCACCCACCCCGATCACAAACCCTCCACCTCCCCCGCCATCAGGCGGTGATCGCTTCGAGCCAAATGACGATCCAGCATCGGCGACACCGCTGAATCTACCGGCCCAACAAGTCGATCTATCGATAAGCTCCGCAAGCGACGAAGACTTCTTTAGCTTTACGATTGCCAGCGATTCTGACGTACAAATAAACGGCATATTTGCACACGCCAGCGGCGACCTGAACATCCGACTTCTCGACAGTTTCGGTACACAAGTCGCTACTGGAGACAGCTCCACTGATAATGAAGAATTGACGGTCTTCTCATTAGCAGCTGGTGACTATGTCGTAAGAGTGTTTGGGGTAGGTGGCATCACTAATGATTACACGCTTTCTATTACTGCAGTACCGACGACGACCTCGGCGGAGGGTGAGTTGTTTGGTGACATAATGGTGCAAGATCTTGAACAGGCAACTGTATTCGGCTCGGGTAATTCGCAAACAGTTGCGCTTGCAAGCCGGCTTCTCAATGTGGGAACCGCCCCCGCGCCGGGCGATTCGATTGGAAACGGTACCGCCATCTTCCGCCTGCTGGATGTCAATGGCGCCGTTGTTGCCAGCGGCACCAAAGGGCCCATTTTCTTCACCGACAATGGCGGGTGCGATGTGCGCCCTGACATATTCAACCAATGGCTGGCCGCCGGAAGCCCACACATAGCAGGAACTCTGGGGGTGGCAAGTCTAACCAGTCCCGGTTGCATCGATTTTTATCGAGCCTCAACAAACAACAATCTTGACACGCCGTTGCAGATTGGAGATGTGTCTTTAGTGCCGGACGGCGACTATTTCTACGAATTAGAGTTTGATGCATCCAATATCTACGATTTTGAACCTGATTTCGCGCGTGCAAATAATTCCGGTGCGGTGCCTATAAGTATTTCGAGTATCGGCACGCAGCGCGAAGTAACAATAACCGGGCCAATTATTCGTAGTGGTGAGTTGACGGTGGAAACCGGCATTGTCAGTACGACGATCGGTAATGGCGCGGCACTCGCAGGTCTTCCGACAAATTTCAATAACAATTTTGGCATCGAGCGAAGCTGGGGTGTCGCACGAAACTCACTTGCTGAGCTCTTCTATACGCTTTGGGACGATGGGTCTTTGTGCAAAGACAATGGCGACGGCACGTCGAGCAAAGTCATTGTAGGACTTGATCGACCAATGGTTTTCGATTTTCTCAGCAATGACGACGTGGTAATCGCGGATTACGGCAGTGATCAGGTACTTTTGGCAACATCTGCAAGTAACTACAGCAACATCCAAACGCTTAGCTTTCCTGGTTTCACGATAGATTCGCCGACCGCCGCACGCGTGGGAGCGGATGGACTCATTTATGTGAGCAACAGCGGAAACCACGAAGTACTTAGGCTCAATTTAGCGTCTGGAGCTGCAGAACGGGTCGCGGGAATGGGTATACAAGGGTTTTCCGGTGACGGTAATGCTGCAGCGTCTGCACAACTGAGCTTTCCTATTGATATAGACGTCACCAACAGCGGATTAATGGTCATTGCTGACGGCCACAACAATCGTCTGCGGGTTGCCAATTTAACTGCGTCGGACACGCTAAGCGTTGCTGGCATTACGTTACTGCCCGGTCAGATCGACACTTTGGCGGGAACCGGTCCAACCTCGTTGGCAACGGGCAATTTCGACAATGAAGTAGTTGGCTTTCGCGGCGACCGACAGCATGCTCGTTCCGCAATCCTCGACTGGCCGTTTGCGCCACGGGTGTTGGATGATCGAATATTCTTTGTCGACGCTGATAATCACCGAATACGTATGATCGATGAGTTTGGCACGATACATCTAGTGGCCGGAAATACGGATTTACCAAGCGGTAGCGGCTTAGTGACTCTGGGAAGCGAAAATATTGATGTCGGTGACGGCAATAACGGACTAAATGCGACGCTGAATCGCGTCATGGACATTAATGTCACTGATGAATTGGATACGACTATCAGCATCGATATCGGCGATACTGATAACTATAGAATTCGCGATCAACGAAACATAGCACTCACGGTGACGCCATATTTTTGATGTCGCCCTAGGGCGCACAATCACTTATCACGCGGCTCAATCAACTGACAAACATAATGAACACGCATCTGCGATCGCCAATTCCGGCATTCGACTTGGGCACGTTTTTACATGAATCCGCAAGCGTTCAACGAGAAATCGCGACGCAAGTAGACAACACGTGTCGCTCCAGCGGATTTCTGATCATTGAGAATCACGGCGTTCCGCAGTCGATAATCGACGATATTTGGGATTTGAGTCGGGCATTTTTCGACCTGCCGATTGAGCAAAAACTCAGGTGCCGATCGGACAATCTGAATTGCCCGCGCGGATATTTTCCAATCCAGTCAGAGGCATTGGCTAGATCATTGGGCACCGATACACCACCAGATGTTAAGGAAAGTTTCGGCTGTGGCCCGCTAAACGCACCAACCACTAATTTAGCAATCGATGAGTTTGATTTTCATTATGGAGAGAATGTTTGGCCCGAGGACCCGCAAAGATTTTCTCGCGCTTGGATAGATTACTACCATGAAATGGAAGTCCTTGGTGCGAACATAATGAAGCTATTTGCTGCAGCACTCGGTTTACCATTGGATTACTTTCACGCATTTCACGATCATCATGTCAGCGCGCTTCGTTGTATAAACTATCCAGAGAACACCGGGCCCCTATTGCCCGACCAAAAAGCCGCGGGGGAACACTCGGATTACGGAACCGTAACGCTGCTCATGCCTGATAGGGAGGTCCATGGCTTGGAAATTCGCCTTCCGGAGGGCATCTGGGTGGCCGCCCCGCTAGTTGAAAACGCTTACATAGTTAATATTGGCGACATGATGGCTCGTTGGACCAACGACCGCTGGGTTTCAACTTTACATCGGGTAGTTACGCGACCTCCAGCTGAAAATGAAACGACTCCTCGCAGGCAGTCGCTCGCCTACTTTCAAAACACGAATTTCGATACGCAAATTAGCTGCTTGCCAAATTGCGTTTCGCCAGGCGAACAGCCCTTGTATCGGCCAGTCGCCGCTGGGCAGTACTTGTTCGAGCGCTTCACATCGGCAGTTGAGCATCGAGCGTAAGCACGCCTCTTGCTGTTGCAAAATTTTCGTGAAAACTTACAGCCGCTTGGTAATATCGACGTACCGCTAACGTAATACCAATTTTCCGCCGTTGTGACCGGCGATCACCAGTAATATAAACCCAACAACAGCGGCGACACGACTGGCGATTTCCGGGCCAACGATAAATATGGTTTTCTGATCGATTAGCGCTACTACAGCGAAACACAATGCGCTGCCACTGACCGCCATGATGTGCGAATTCGCCCGGTAAAGTACGCGCGAATTGTCTGGCAGCGCCGAGTATTCTATGAGTCCAAAAATTGCGGCCGCGCCAGCGAACGCAATCCCAACCCACACCAGAAGAATGGATAACAATACAAGATCAATACCTGGCAGGTGTCTCTGTAAGTCGATTAACTCGGCGCACTTTAAGAGCGTAACGAAACTCCAACAGGCAATAGGAAAGTGAACCAATGCTGCATGAAACCGTCGGCGATCACTACCGGGCAAGATTATTGGACCTCCATTTCGCTTAAACAACCAAAGAAACTAGAATCCCTAGGCCGACAGCCGCAGCAAGCGCATGAACGGCTATCACCAGTTTTGGCGCAACGACCTTCTTCGCATGAATCGAGGCCAAATAGAATCCGCCAAGCGCGGCCACAACCAATACAACAAGCGCCACTGTGGCGCGTTGGCCGTAGCTGCCTTCCATCACGGTTAGCAGAACCAACACGAGGCCCGATGCACCCAGTGCCGCATGCAATAGTGAAAGCGCCCAAGGTGCCAATTTTCCCTTCATCAATCCCAGTGCCATTACCGCGCCGCCCAAAGCGGCAACTACAAAAATAATAATCGCGTAAGCAAGCATATTGACCTTCCTTTTTTTCTATTTTTTTCGAAGTGGAGTGCGTTTTGTTTTATCGTCTAAGATCAGAGTGATTTCAGATACTCAACGAGATCGTTTTTTTGCTGGGTATTGAGGCCGAGGTTTTGATGGTCGTTGTAGTGCTCAATAACATCCAACAACGTTCCAAAACGGCCATCGTGGTAATAACCGCCTGTACCGTGAGTCCATAACCCCTTTAGCGGCGCTGTGCGGTAGGCGTTCTCTGGTCCGCGCTGTGCTTGAAATCCATCAATTCCAATTTCCTCAGGAGTATGCATATTCCAACCCGGCTCGGTGAACAAGGGTGGAACGTGGCAAGTGCCGCAAGCCGCTTGACCGTCGGCCGCAAACAGTTTCTGACCGCGTTTCGCAGCGTAGCGATTAAAACTGCCACGTCGCGCTTTGGGCGCAGGAATTGACAGCTGATAGAACTGCAAGGCAGCCAATTTTGGAGTTACCAAGTCGGGGTCGTTTCGAACATTACCAAAACCATTTGCGGCCGCTACCGGAAACTTTGACGCGTCATTTAGTCTTGGATCGTAGAACGTACCCTTGCCCTGCATCTCAAGGACGGCCACGAATGCGTTCCAATGTGTGACAGATCCCCAGCCGGACCAGGTGTGCAAGTTTATTCCCGCCAAACCAAACGCCGGCGGAATTAGCGTTGCCGCGGAGTTTCCGTCCGGTGTAAATGCCTGACCGTCAAGAAACAGCGCGGCATCAAATTTGCCGGGTCCCCAACTGTTCAGTACTGTACGTACCGTTTCCTCATCAACACCCAGCAATCCGGCGAATGGTTCGACACTGGGAGACAAGGCAATGATCGCGCCAACATTCAAGTCGCGTGCAGCCCATCCATCCAGTCGATTGCCGATTCCTGGCGCGAACGAATCATCTACTGTGCTGTGACACAACGCACAAGTAATTCCCACTGACTGCAACGTGCCGGCCTGATCAAATTGCCCCCTAACACCGATTACAGCGTCAAGTGACAATAGGGCAATCGTCGTAGCGGGGTCGTTGAGATCTACACGGCCTTTTTTGATTGATCGCCGCAGGCTACGCGGCAAAGCACTCTTGTCTACCTTCAGGCCAACGGCGAGCGCCGTCGCCGGACTCACACCGGGGCCAACGCCGCCGTTTGCCTCACCCGCTATCGCCTCGTGCAAGCGGAGTCTACCGCCCCAAAAATCCTCATTGCCAAAAGTGTCATGGCGAAACGTATCCTTACCCTCACGCACCATGCGCACGGCGTTCACGAATGGATTCACGGGCCGGTGAGACTTGGAATTGCCCCCTTGTGTCGGACCCGCTACTACGATTGTAGCGGCAATCAAAACCGTCCAAATTCTTTTTGTATTAGTCATCTGCTCCCCCGATCTGATTTGTCGCTTTTTAGTGCTCTCTAGGTTGTATTCCTGCCACTTTTTCGAAGACATTCGCAACAATTCCGTCGCATCGCGCTCCAGCGAACGAAAACGTTGATGGTACTGTGTCGCTCAACTTTTTCTGCAGAGAATTACGCATGATGCGACGCGCACGATGGAATCTCGTTTTGACGGTCGCTTGTTTGATATTCAGAAGCTCGGCAGTTTCCCGAACAGTTAGCTGTTCAACGCCACGCAACATGAATACTAGGCGAAAATCTGCCGGTAGCTCATCGATTGCCGCCTCGATCAAATGCAGCGTATCGTTACGCATTGCAAGCTGCTCTGGTCGATCCAGAATTTCGGTCGGTGTTTCATCGGCATCAATGGATTTGTCCTCAGGCAATGAGAATTTGCGAGCTTGTGATAAGGCCTGATTTACGACGATGCGCGCAATCCAGCTTGGAAAACCGCTTGGGCCGTTGAATTGCGATAGCGCGCGATACGCCTTGACGTAGCTTTCTTGCAGCACATCCATCGCATCGTCATCATTTCGCACAATTCCACGCGCAATACGAAATAACATCCGATTGTATCGCCGCATGATTCCTTCATACGCGGCGTCATCACCGGCTAGCACCTTGGCAATGATTTCGGCATCCGACAGCTCGGTACTCGCCCATTTTCTATCGGTTGCAGGTTGTTTTGGCGATTGGATCGTCACACTCATACTCGAGAGACGCGGAGGGAGTGTCAGAGGTTCCCGAATTTTCACAAATATTGCCAGCGGAAGCCAAATTAGGCCGGCTCAAGGGGGCGAGATCAGACGGCGCTCTTCAAATTCTCTGCGAAAGTTGGCGCCATAGTTCGCGTTGAAGGTGAATTCTTCACCGCCACCTTCGGTAGTGACACCGGCGCGCGTTTCGAAACCAAACCCCACCTTGTCCTGTTGGGTAATGATATTGATTACGCCGGCAATCGCATCCGACCCATAGGTTGCAGAAGATCCGCCAGTCACTACTTCCACACGATCGACCATTCCGGTTGGAATGGTGTTTAGGCTAATGAACTTTCCACCATATGCGTTCTGCACGGTTCGGCGACCGTCGATTAGTGTCAGCGTCCGATTGTTCCCCAGCTCTCGTAGGTTGACCGATGTCACGCCCGTGTTGCCGATGTGCGATTGGTAATTCGTATTGCTTGAGGATTCGTAAAGCGATGGTACTTCGTCAATGAGAATCTCTGCTAACGATCCCAACCCAGTATCCTGTATGGCTGCCGCACTTATTGAAACGAGGGGCGTGGAAACGTTAAAGCTATCGCGGCGAAATCGCGAACCGGTAGCGACATCCTCTTCCATCGAGTCGCTTCCATCTTCAGCGTTTGCCGCCTCTTGTGCGCTGACACCTGTTGCGATAAATAACGATGCAAAAAATGTCCCCACTTGTTTTGCTATTGGCAGTTTCGTCCTGATCGGTCGGTTGCATTGGCCATTTCCACTTCCTCTTCTTGGTGTTCAGCCGATTCATCAAGACCGATTTGAATCACTCGTTTGTCGGAAAGGCCACTTGAAAGTCCAGAGTCTTTGAGCATTTTGCTCAAAGCATCCAACAGCATATACCGCCCACTAATCGCATTGGATTGGCGAGCCTCGGCAAGGTCGCAAGGGAAAAGCATGATTGCGCCGGTCTGCTCAGCGAGACGATTCAGCGCTTCGGCAGCATTCAACGATGGAATATCGATGTCATACAGCTTCTGTTGATCATCGGATTCTTCGCTTGCGATAGACACAGCGCTGCTCATGGCTAATGAAAACTACACGGACAGCAATAATATCGCGCGGATCATCCGGCGTTGCATTCCCCCGACAACTTGCCCACTAATCTGAGACGAATACGCTTCGCTCATAGTGACCTTGTCAGTTAGATAACCAATCAAACAGGCAAACCCGCAATAAATCTTTATTTACTATTTCGCCTCACTCTTTCTTTTTGTTATATCCATATTCTAAACTCGCCGCTTACGGCAAATACAGTGCGAGCCAGCGTGTCACCGTCAACATTTTTTCGATTTCTTTGTCAGCGTTGTGAGCGCAACGTTCTTCGCAATGCGGAACAAATAGGCCCTTGGCTGTTCAATCTCCTTCTGCTGTTACGCTACATATGCCCTCCAGTAAGCTTCTTGCGCTATCTTGTCTATCAGAGAAAAATCGCGCCAGAAATCGCTTCAGAAACGTGCTGTTTTCCACGAATGCAGCTGATACCGCAGACAGGGGAGAACGAGATTGCTTATTCTGCTTGAGTTTCTTGGTCATAGCAGTGACATATGTTGCCTGCTTGCAGACATTGCCGCGCCGACCAGACTATCGCAGACCCGCCGACTATTCACTAACTTGGCATGCAGCACTCCAAAATATCGCTACTCAAAATGGATTCCACGTCTAATGCTTACTTTCAATCGCATGTCAGGAGACTATTGAACTTACAATATCCGCAAGATTTGGTGTCGAAGTTTTGTTTGAAACGGCGCCGCGAACGCAAGCAGCGTTAACCGCCACAATGAAAAAGGGGCCAGCTAGGCCCCTTTTGATGTGAACGCTGCGATCCACAGCAACAATCGCGTAAGCGCCTAGTCAAACGCCGCACGAAGTCGCCGACGACGGTTATTCAATAACGTGGCCATCGGCATCCATAATGCTAACCGGACCAAGTTCGAGGCCGCGTAATTCGGCTTCGATTTTTTCGCGATCTCCGACAATCATCCACGTTAGCTTGTCCGCCTTGATGACCTTCTTCGCTGCGTCGCGAACGTCGCCAACATCTAAATCTCCGTAAAGCCCCGTAAGCGACTCGACGTAGTCATCGTCACGTTCAAACCTCTGGTTTGCCAGCATCGATGCGAGCACTGCGCCACCCGTTTCGAACTGCCCCGGCAAACTATTAACATTGTTTTGCACGGTTTTTTCCAGCTCATCATCGGTGGCCTGCGCAGCAGACAAATAGTCATCAAATTCGCTTAGTAATTCTTGAATAGAATCGCGAGTCCGATCTGTTTGTACTGGAGCGTAGACCATCCACATTCGCTGTCCGCGCGAGTCTGGCATAAAAGTGTACGCACCGTACGCCCATCCTTTGTCCTCCCGAAGGTTCATGTTGACCCGCGCCGTAAATTGACCGCCGATGATGTCATTCATTGACGAGATGGCAATATTGTCCGGCGTCCCGGTGGGCGGAGCAATGTGACCGGCCAGAATCAGCGATTGTGGTGATCCGGGCTTGTCGACAATAATCAACCGGCCACTATCGGCGAGATCGACTTGGCCAAGGTTTTTCTTTGGCAAGGCGCGACTATTCTCACGCCACTTTCCAAATGCTTTGTCGATCGCCGGTAGTACCTCATCCATCGTTGTATCACCGACCACGTAGACGGTGCCGTTGCTCGGTCGAATCCACGTTTGATGAAACTCAACGAGGTCTTGTTTGTTCAGGCTCTCAATTGACTCGATGGTCCCGGAACCCGTTAACGGAATACCGTAGGCGTGGCCCTCACCGTAAACCAGTGGCGGGAGATTTCTAAGCGCTATGGACACTGGCTGAGTTTTTTCTTGCTCGATACCGGCAATCCAACGCGGTCTGAGCCGGTCAATTTCCGCTTGGCTAAATGCTGGATTCAAGACGACATCGGCAAACAACTCGATTGACGGTTGTAAGGTAGTTTTGAGAGATGACAGTGATGCAACAGACATATCCAAATTAGAGTTGGTGGAAATGTTTGCGCCTAGCGCTTCCGCTTGCGAGCTTATCTCCAAAGACGACCTCGATATCGTTCCCTCATCCAGCATCGCCATCGTAAAACTCGATGCACCCAACTTGCCAAATGAATCGGCCGCGTAACCTGCATCAAATTGTACGGAGATGTTCACGATTGGCACCGTTGTTCGCGTCGCAACAACGACTTCAAGCCCGTTTGCTAACTCAGCGCGTTCGATCGCGGGAAACCTGAGATCCGGCAGTGAACCGACGGCTGGAAGTCCGGCGCTGCGATCAACCGCGGATTGAGATTCTGAATAGTCACCAAATGGCAGGACGTCCAATTGATACTTGCCGTCGTTCAGCCAATTGGCAGATGTCGCTTGCACAGACTTCGTGGTTGCCGCATTGATGCGCTGCAAACTGGTGCGATAGAAATCTGGATCGCCAGCGTAAATTTCCCCTTCAGCTAACGCCGTCGCCTTGCCACCGAAACCGCCAATTTGCTCGAGACCCCGAATGACGCTTGCGTTATATTTTATCTTGGCGCGCGCCAACTCATCTTTTGTCGGCCCCGATTCTAGAAAGCGCGCCATTTCCTCGTCAATGATGCTGTTTACCTCATCCAGTGAGGAGCCGGATTTGAGCGTCACGTCAATGGAGAACAGGCTGGCCAGTTGGTGGACCTCAACATCAACATTCACCGAAACGGCGAGTTGTCGCTCATATATCAGTGCCTGATAGAGGCGCGAATTCTTACCGTCTCCTAGAATACTGGCAGCCAAATCCAATTCTCGGCGTTCCGCTGTGATGCGGCCTGGCACAGCCCAATAACGATAGGTGCGAACTTGCGGCACTCGATCGTACATGGTTTCGAACGTGTCCTGAGTGCGTTCCGGTATCCACGCGTCCATGCGGCGTACCGGAGGACCTGCGGGAATGTCACCGAAATATTTCTCTACCAACGGCCGGGCACTTGTTGCGTCAACGTCGCCCGCCAATACGACGACAGCATTTGCCGCACCATAGTAGTCTTTGAACCATTGATGGACATCCTCAAGTGATGCACTGTCCAGATCCTCCATGGAACCTATCGTACTGTGACGATATGGATGGCCCGCCGGGAAAAGCCCCTCAAGAACCCGATAATAAACCAGACCATACGGTTGATTGTCGCCCTGGCGCTTTTCGTTTTGCACGACGCCGCGTTGATTGGTGAGCTTTTCTTCCGTTACGACACCCAAGAGGTGTCCCATTCGATCCGACTCCATCCACAACGCCATATCCAATGCTGGCGTCGGTACGTTCTGAAAGTAATTGGTACGATCAAACCACGTTGTGCCGTTCTGCGCCGTGGCACCTACTTCTTCGAAGGGTCTGAAGTACTCATCGTTGTAATTTTCGGACCCGTTAAACATTAGGTGCTCAAACAAGTGCGCAAATCCAGTCTTGCCGGTCGGTTCATCCTTGGAACCCACCTTATACCAGACGCTTACGGCGACGATGGGCGCTTTCCGGTCTTCATGAACGACAACCGTAAGACCATTTTTCAAAATGAACTTATCGTATTCGATGGATACGTCAGGTACGTCTGCTGCATTGGCAGCCGCCCCCAACAAAAACGCGAAAAACGCGCTGTGCAGAAGTGATTTCATAATTGCGCTCCCCCGAGAGCGATTGTGCAGATCAGATTGGCGCTTGGACCAGCACCAGCGGCGATAGTTCTCCACTTAATCGACAGATTTCAGCTGCGCATTGAGCGCAACGGCGAGGCCCCTTTTTGAACAATCGGTTACCACAATTTACCGCCAATCTGAACGCCCTTGCCACACTCGATGCCTTGCCGCCAGACACTGAACAATAGGCAGTGAGCAATGTGCGCTAACATTTGTCTGGAGGCAACGATTGATAGCACTCAGGCGTAAATCTCGGTAGACAAATACACTGGAACACTAAATCCAGCGTGCCATTGTTCGAAATTCGTTGCGACACACCCGCCGGAATCTCAACGGTGTCGCCGGGGCTTACCGCTATTCTCGGCTTGCCATCGATTTCAACCAGACCCGAGCCCTGGGTAATAAAATACCATTCGCGAACGGACAGCACGTGAAGCTCGGTGGTGACACCGGGCTCGACACGAACATCAGCGAGGGAAAAGTCAGCAATACCCGGAGTATTGATGAGCTCTCGGACAAAGCATCTTTCGCCCGTCAAAAATTCCCGGGCTGAGCCAGCAGTAAATACAGTTTTTGCCATTTGAATGTCAATTTATAGGTAACAAAGCGACAATACTGCAAATCAATTGGCGATTGAAATACTGGAATAAAATCGACATGACGTCCGTCAACAATCTAATGAATCTCAATGGACAGCGCGCATTGGTCACGGGCGCCAGCGGCAACATCGGTCGTGGCATTGCGATTCGACTCGCCGAGGCTGGCGCTGACGTAATTGTTCACTTCGCGGGAAATTCCGCTGGCGCGAACGAGACCGCTGAAGCTATTTGCGCGACCGGATCAAACGCCACAATATTGCAAGCGGATCTGACACGTCCAGAGTGTGTTGCGAAAATGTTTGAAGAGATCGGCGCTTCCGGTACCACACCAACTTGCATTGTGAATAACGCCGGAAGCTATCCGACGGCTAAATTCGTGGACATGTCCGCTAACGACTGGCAGCAAGTCATAACTGAGAATCTCAGCAGCGCTGCTTTTGTTTGTCAGGAGGCAATTCGTCGTCTGCACGAGGAAGTGCGGCCAGGCGCAATCGTCAACATTGCGTCAATCGAAGGTCTGGACCCTGCAATGGATCACAGCCACTACTCCGCAAGCAAAGCAGCGTTAATCATGCTCGCAAAATCGCTCACGACCGAGTACGCGCATTGGAATATCCGCATCAACACTGTATCGCCTGGACTGATTTGGAGAGACAACATAGAAAATGTATGGCCTGACGGCGTGCGGCGGTGGTTACAGCAGGCCCCATTAAAAAAAATGGGCAGCGCCGATGACATAGCGAATGCGGTTTTATTCTTGCTCAGTGCAGCATCTAAATGGATCAGCGGCGTGAATATAGTTGTTGACGGGGGCATGTCGTCTAAGCCGAGATGGTAACTGCGAATATGGAATTCGCTTTTCGCGGCCTGAATTTGCTCGGAACGTCGATTCCAATTGCGTGGCCTGGACACTATACTCGCCCGTGATAATAACTCTAAATGGGGAAATCAGAATGATGAATTTTATGGGGTCGTACAAAGAGCAGACCTACGCATTGTTACGAATCGTTTCCGGGTTTTTGTTTATTTGGCACGGCTCACAGAAACTCTTGGGATTTCCTCCTGCCGCTTGGGAAATGCCGTGGCACATTCAGTATATTGCGGGTGGCATTGAACTCGTTGGCGGTGCGCTTATCATGATTGGCCTGCTAACACGGCCAGTTGCGTTTCTCGCCAGTGGCTTGATGGCTGTCGCGTACTGGATGGCGCACTTCTCCACGGAAAAATTTCTGCCGATAATGAACGGAGGGGATGCCGCAATTCTCTATAGTTTTGTCTTTCTGTTTATTTCGGCCCGGGGCGCTGGAATATGGAGCATCGACAACCGGTAGCACCCTTTGATCGCTGATTAAGGAAAATAGAACCTTAGTCGTGATCGACGAACTGAGCCTGGTCAGTCACGTTCCTTATAGGGGCCGTGACCGGCCCCGCTTGGCAGCGCAAATGCGACCCGCACGAATTCTGATCTTTAGCTTAGGAATACTTGATTACGGTTCCCTATAGGCAGTCGTTGGTCAATACTAACGGTGTTCGATACGGCAGATTTCGCGTCCAAAAACTGACGATTCAATACCAATAAGCACCAGTGGACGACTTTTGCATCTAGCCGGTTTAAAAACCGCTTTTTCCATCGGGAGTCGCGCTATGACCAATCTAAGAACGGCCAAGTACTCGTTACTGCTATGCGCAATGCTCACGTTGCCACTAGGTTGTACGGCAACCGGCGGCATTGATTGGGGTAAAGTTTCATCCTTTGCGGGGACGGCGCTGGGAGTGGCGGCGAAAAACTACAACGGCGCTTATGTCAATACGGTAGATGCGCTTTACGCCGGCTTCACCGGCCAAGAAATACAACGACCGTTTGACTCGGAGTATCCCGTCGATGGCGAATACCCAGCTGATGGCCAATACCCGGCAGACGGCCAATACCCGGCAGACGGCCAATACCCATCGGACGGTCAGTACCCAGCCGACGGTCAGTACCCGGCAGACGGCCAATACTCAACGGACGGCCAGTACCCAGCGGATGGACAGTACCCCGCCGATACTGAATATCCGGTTGATTCGCAGTATCCGGCAGACACTGGCAATCCTGCCGACTATGAGTATCCGAATTCCACGCCTGGCTATGCGCCGCAAGAGCAGCAATGGGGCAATCCGTTTCCAGGCGCTTCGCAGGCTGCCGCGCCGCAAAATGCCCTGGCTTTCGATTTCGCGCTGATCAAATCTCAAAGAGGACGCTACACGGAAATGTCAGATGGCGACAGACTGCGCGACGGCGTTTCTAGAGCTGAAATCGGTGACCGTTTTGGCATAGCATTTTCTTCACGAGAGCCGTTGTATGTTTATATCGTCAATATCGACGCGACAGGTTGGGCGCAAACGTTATTTCCCTATCCTGGCATCGCTGGTTTCAATAATCCGGTCGAGCCCAATCGCGAAATTTTTCTGCCCAACAACCAACTCTACGGCCTGGATAGCGCACGAGGAATCGAGACCGTGTTTGTCCTGGCATCTCGCACGCCTAATCATGATCTGGAACGGGCACTAGCACCGTTGCGCGGGCGAGAACGCAGCGCGTCGATCGGGGCACGCGGCATGGCAGCCCGTGTTAGTGTGCCGTACGTCGGACAACGCGGCCTGCTTGGAATCGTGCCCGGCGCAGGACAGAGTCAATACATGCCAAACCAAGTCGCCAATTCGACTGGCCAGGGACAGCCTTTGCGATTGGATAGATACTTTACGAAACCGAAAGCTAGCGAATTGGCATTCTCCCGCTGGTTTGTTCACGAATGAGCGGATCGTTTTGACTATTCGAAATTGTTTTCTTGCGCTCCTCTGCTTAGTCTCCGCCACCGCCAATGCAGGTGAACAACGTGCACTCCTAATTGGTATATCGAAGTACCAAGCTGACTTCGTACCATTGGCAGGCTCTATAAATGACGTGCGCCTCATCGGCGAATTGCTAACAAACCGATTCGGATTCGACCCGGCGAACGTACAAACCATTGTCGACGAAAACGCAACACGGGAAAAAATCTTTGCCGCAATAAGGGCGCTGAGCGACAGCGCAGACGAAGATGATATCGTGTTTATTCACTATTCCGGCCACGGTTCACAAGCACCGGATACGAACGGTGACGAAGAAGATGGCTACGACGAAACGATTGTTCCGCACGATGCGCGAACAGAGGGCGTCGCAGATATCACCGATGATGAGTTAAATGCTCTAATCGCCGGGTTTCGCGCCAGATCTGTGATTGTAGTACTGGACTCCTGCCACTCCGGAACGGGAACCCGCAGCGGCCCCAGCCGCGTCACGCAGCGCTGGATAGCGCCAGATACGCGCAAGGACTTGTATGAGTCCGTCGCAACGCGACAACTGCTCACTTTGCCGATCTCAGAGAATCACATCCTGTTCGCTGCTGCCCAAGATTTTGAAAGCGAACTCGATGGACCTTTTGGTCCCAACAACATACGTCTAGGCCTGTTTACGGCAGCGCTACTCGGCGTTCTCAACGATGCGCCACGGACGATAACTCCCGAGCAAGTCATTGCCGGCGTGCACGCAGAAGTTGAAACGCTCAAAGCAAACGCAGCAGGTATGCCAATTCCTGAACCCAACTTAGAAGCACCACTCGAAAAACAAAGCCGGCCGATGCTCGTTTTTGACGGCGCTGCGGCTGCCGTAGAATCAAAAATTCCACCGAGTAGGACGAGGCTCGAAAATGGTTCACAACAGACCTCGATTGATTCCATATACGCAACAACCAGCGCCGCACCGCAACCATTATTCGCGAAGAAAATCGCGAGCCTGATCGGCGCCAACGTAAAGATCGCACCGTCGATAGCTGAGGCAGACGCGGTTATCGAAATCGTCGGGCAAAACACGTTCGACATTTATGGCCCGTCCGGCGTTGTTCAGGTCGCCAGGCGTATTGGCGCGAGCGGCTCAGAATTCGGCAACCTCGCCCGGGTGGTGCAAAACGCACCAGCTCTCGCCAGTCTTATTGCTTCGGGCAGCTCGGGCTCAACATCACACCTACGTATAAAAGCTGCCGGCGTGCCGGAAACCCGGTCGGAACGTCGTTCAGAGCGAACCGTAAAAGTCAGCGTCAATACACGAAATCACAGGCTGAGATACTACGAAGACGGCGCCCCGCGAACTCGCAGCAATAGCCTACAGATAGAAGTGCTCAGCAGTGCCAGCTGTTACCTCACTATCGCCTCTGTGAATTCGTTCGGCGAAGTGTATGTATTGTTGCCGAATAGCGGTCAGGAATTGACCGGATTCTTACCGCACGGAAAGATTCCGGCAAGCAGGCCAGTGCTAATTCCCGATTCGCTCGAGGAAGACAATCTGGCCGGATTTCATTTCGACTACGCGCCCCCCGGTGGTGTCGATAAGGTTATCGCGATTTGCCTGGGTGACTTGGCAGAAGCCGAACGCTTACGTTCGCAGTTGATCAAGCTGCAACTCGGTGGTCCCTTGAGTGAACCACTGTTGAACGTTGCCGCGAGGGGTGTTACCGGGATAACGCCCAGTCAGAGCCAACAAGGTTCTGACTGGGCGGCGTCTGCGTTGACTCTTTCCGTCGGCTCCGAGTAGAAATCAGCATTCATACACCGGTTTTTAGCTACAAGATCCACCGTTCAAAGGCAGTCTCTTCGTTGCAGTATTGTTATTCTTGTTAGTCTCGCGAACTGTCTGGCGCGTGTCGTATGTAACGCTAATGGAGTAACATCCCGGCTCCATGATATGCTCAGGACCAAACCCTGTATCTCTCGCGTATTCAAAATCTTGCTTTTTGCGCCCTTCCCTACCCGGCGCTAATTTCACGAAGTCCCACATAGTATAAGACATAGGGATCTTTTCCCCAGAGATCTCATGCACGGCTTCGATCGACAAAATCACGCCGGCGTTGGTACAAGAGTATACGTAGTTCGCACCTACGTTTTTCCAGATTCCGGTAATTTCGATATGGCGAGCGCTGCCACGAACAATTTCGCGTGTTTCGACACGCACCGAAACGTCGCTCGGATTTCGTTGCCATGCTGCAGCCTCGGTCTCCGTTAGACGAATGTTAAAGGGTTTTGTGACTCGCACTTCGTTATTTTTTTCGTTCACCTCCGTGAGAACGTTCGCCGGGTCGATCGTGACGGGCTTGTATTCCACCTGCTGTGCCGACGGAGAGTCTGGACAATTGAAATTGCTACTAAACACGTAGCGTCTTGATACCTGCCCTCCCGCCTTCATTACTCCCCCCATCGGAATATCCAATGCGTTGTTGGCACCAAGGTTTGTCAAGCGACCGCCGTTCGGAAAAACCGCGTCCCCACGACCAATATTTTTGATTGTCACAGTATGCTTGCCATCGAAAGTACCAACGAGATCCGGGCGTTGCACTGCCATTTTGACATTCGAATTTGTTCGTCGCACACGTTGCAATTGCGGTCGACCCTGCACATTGACCCGTCTTCTCTGTTGTCGTAACTGCGCTGCACGCATTCTCTGCAAAACAGCATATGACGTCTGTTTGGGGCGTGCCTGTGCACTCTGCAATACCGTAGACGGTACCCGTTGGGCCCGAGCGCCCTGCAGAACATTAGGCGAGCCCGGTTTTAGTCTTGCCCGCCGTAGTCCGCGGGTCGTTACGTCTGCAGGAGATCCGATTGCCTCAATCAACAGCGACCCAGGCAGCAGCATTACCAAACGGACACCGTCGTCGCCAACGGTTGCCAGACCTTCAGGCGCATCTAACTCAAGCTCGTGATTACCAACCAAGGTCGTGATAGTCGTCGTATCACCGTCTTCGCCAGTTAACGTCATATACATCTCGCGCGTAACTTCGACCCCGTATACGCCTGACTCGATAATCTTCATCTCGCCAGTTGGGACCGGGAACATTGCTGCAGATTCAAAATTGAATTCAATTTCGTCCACCGCCCCTTGCGCCAAACTTGGAATAGAAATCACTGCGAATAGCAGTGTGGAAATTTTGATATTCATTACAACTCTCCTTCACTGAAACCGAATTCAGCCATAGTAGACAACCAGCGATAAAGATTTGCGTTCGCTTATCGTCGATTTGCAGCTACATCGCAGATCAACCAATTTTGCGAATGACTTGCGATTGTCTTTCGCTATGCTTCTGTAGTATTTGCACGGCACGCCTGTATTGCTCGCGTGCTTCGTCGTACGCCGCTTTGGAGCTCTCAACGCTCTCATCTTCTTGCGCTTCTTGACGCTCTAGCATTCTTGTTCTTATTCGCTGTTGCAGCGAGCGCGTTCTAGACCCTTGAACAACGATTCTCTCGTTGATCTGCGGCGCAGTAAGCGCCGGCCCTCTAAGTTGCACGCCAGACTCGATCGCTGCGACTTGTATTGACGTCGATTCGAATTCAGAGACGATGTCGCGCAATTCTGCTAGTTCCTCCGTGTCAGGCTGCAGGGCCTCCAATCGCGAAATGATGTCGTTTAATTCCGCAACGGCGTCAGTGTCTTTTGTGATGTCTTCGCTCTCTACAATCGGCTCAGCTTCAATTACGGTTTCAGTGTCCTGTTTCGGGCTGCATGCACCGACGAGAAATAATACAGCGCTGACAACCAGCGGGATGGCGCTCCCACGGTAGGCATTTGCATCGTTCATTGAATTGCTCCTTTTGAAATTCGGATTTAGACAACCGGCCTATTGGTGGCTACTCAAAATCAATATTTAGAAATCGAGTTCGATAGCCAAAATTTGTGCAGCCAATTTTCTGATCGTCGTTACCACCGGCATTCGTTCGGCACCTGACGTATCGCAACAATCCAGTGCCGGTATCTGCCCCACCACTACCTACAGAGTAACCATTGCCTTGCCAACGCTGGTTGTCACCGACAAATCTCAGCTGCCCGGCAAGTGCTCCACCGCTTACGTTCTTGATTTTGCATCCCGGAGCGTCTAGCGCTGCCACGATTAGGTTGGAAGTCGACGCTGAGTCGTAGGTCGTTCGATCACCGCCGTTCTCTTGCATTCTTACGCGATGGTAGAGGCGAACTCTATTTGCGTCCCAGGCAATTCTGGCAATCGCGGTTGTTGAAACTTTGCCCTTGACGTTGGCGTCGCCACGAATTCTACGTACAGGATATACATCGCGAAATCCGCGGTTATACATCGACTTCATCGCCTGTCCCGGTAGGCTGAATTGGACCCGTTGGCATGCCTTCCCATTTTGCATAGGGGCGAGATGAACTTTAAGCGGCCGCACACTGATTCTATTGCAGCCGATTTTCCCGGCGTCGGCGCCCTTAGCATCGCCTCGGCAACTCGCCGAGGAAAATAATTGCCACTTGTTCTGCCCGCGTCCGGTCCCCCCGGGCGATGGCAAAAAATTCTCGAATCCGTGATTGCCTTTCGTGCTTTTAGCGAGGATTCGGCCGCCCTCTTCCGGCTTAATGTATGTCTTATCGTAGTTATGAAAACTGACGCCGGTAATTCGACACCCCGGCGCTTCGCGCGATACATCAAATATGGCCTGATCGAACGTGTGCTGATAGATCGAACCATAGCCTTTATCCGACATCTTCACGTAGCCGCGTACGAAGACTCTGCCGTTTGTGTGCTCAGTTTCGCCCTCAATAAGAATATCGACCGGACCCTGCATTTCGTTGTTGCCGTGCAGCTTTCTTGCTAACGGATAAGCAGACACACTTCGATTGACAACCCTATCGTTACATTGAATTTGGCGCGCCATTGGCACGCGTACGGCGCGAGCCGGAAGCCGCTTTGCAGAATACGCAGCATATCCACTCAGACGACTTCTGGTTGCACGCTCGACGACCTCACCTTCTTCCAGTTCCGGTTCGATAAGGTCTTCTGGAACTTCCACACCGAACATTTCTTCGTCTCGGAGCGGTTCCATGACGTCCGTTCCCGCAGCTGCAACCTCTCCATCTTCTGCCAGAGGCGGAAGACCTGATGCTTGTTCCTGGTGCTCGTCTGCGAACACTACGCCACCAAACGACGCACCCAAACACGATGATAAGAATAGAATTTTCAGTTTTCTGTTCATGCCATTTTCTCCATAACTACTTCGTTAACTACAATTAGCGGCGTTGTAGAATTGTCGATATATGCAATTGCTAAAACTTGCACTACACGTGTCAGGAGTCCGACCACACCTACTCATATACCCTTGTATTGACCACGTCGACGCGGCGATTTTCCGAGTCGTAGGGGTCATCTGTTTTTGGTTCCTCTTCGCCTTTACCGATAGCCTGTAATCGCGCGTCGGCAATACCCGCATTCGCAGACAAAAATCCCTTCACGGCCGCGGCACGCCGTAGCGAAAGTTCTTTGTTGTATTGGTCATCACCATGCGCATCGGCATGACCTTCAATGGCAAAAGTCTCTTTCAGGAGGCGCTCGTTGGAAAGCGCCTTGCCAAGCTCAACCAATTGAGCGGTCGACTCTTCGGTAAGCCTTGCGGAATCATGTTCGAACTGAATCGAGTTAAAGCTTACCCTGCCATCAGTCTTGCTTGCCGCAAGCGCAGAGTTGATCGTTATGCCCCGCGTAACAATGCCGCGTGTAGCACTTTGCGTCTGTGCCTCCTGCGTCGGTTTCGACTCTTCCTTCACCTCCAATTGCCGTACCAGTTCGTCTGCCGGCGTCACATCCTGTGCGCTGGCGAAGTCCAACGACAGTGTAATCGCACACAGAGACACAGCGAATACACCGGCCAATGGACGGACCGTCGCAGGCATTCGGCTGGTTGTATACGTTGAATAACTAGATTTTCTTTTCATGACGGTTCTCGAATCTTTATGGCGGTGGAATCGGAATGTCGCGCGAACGCACGGGCTCGATAAAATAGAACTCTTCGGTAAGCGATGAGTGATCCCAAGGAATTTGCCGCTGATTTGTCTGGTTCAGAACTGACACACGTACTTGTGTCAGAATTTCCCGAATCTCCACACCTGGTTTGCTAATGTTCTGCAGAATTCCGCTAGTGAATGGGCTATTGCTGCCAGTGCCATCTTCGGCCACATTTCCCGGTTGCGTCGCATAGGCAATCAAGGTGCCGGCACTCGCCTTCATTTCAGCCAATCCCTTGCCTATATCGCGAATCTCCGTTTGGCCATCTGCGGACATCGACCGCCCAATTGAAAGTTGCGTTTCTATAGCATCAGCAAATGGGTTGTTTCGGCAGGCGTCGAGGAAAATGATATTGGTGTCTGCGTGCTTCTCCATTTCCGACAGGAAACGGGTCATACTCACTAGCTGCTGCGCAACATTGTCGGGATCTGCAAATGTTGCATCGACTGGCACCATGTAATTTTCGCCGTCAATTTGTAGCCCATGACCTGCATAGAAAAACAAACCGACATCAGCTTTAGCCAATAGTCGACCAGCATTCATTTGAAGCTGCTCAAGGTCTTCCCTTGAAGCATCAATCAAAGTTTCCACTTGGAACCCTAGTTTCTTCAGTTTCGCGGAAATCCTCGCTGCGTCGTTGGCAGGATTCGGTAATGTTGATGTGTTTACGTAGTTGCCATTGCCCAGGACAATTGCAACGCGATCTGCCGCTTCACTCATCAGCGGCGCACTCATCAAAGCGCCAGCGAGTACAGGAACGAGTTTCCGAGCCGTCCAATTTTGCGTGCCGTGTGTTCTCATGGCTTCGCTATCCTCATATGTTTGCATTGGTAAGCGTGTGACTAGAATCGAAAAGTCAGGGCTATTTCAGGGCCATGGACGACGGTCAGTTCGTCCTCAAATCCGGCCGTCTGCACCGCGATGACGCGATATCTGGCGCTGATACTCGATGTCTGATTCATGACGTATTGGTAGCCAAGATTTGCATCGAACAAGAACGTAGCGCCGTCATCTGAATCGTCGGGCTCACCAACTTCCATCAGATCAGATTCGAATGAGCCGATTCCGACGACTAAATTGCTGAACAGCGAATGTCGACTACCTTCCGAAACTTGCCCCGATAGGCCAACGGCAAACTCGCCCAGAACAATCTCCGTCGTCTGAAACTCAACTGGGCCACTGAACTCACCGATAAACTCTTCTTCAATATCAATGAATCGTGCGCCAAAGCCGATGTATACCGGACTATCCTTGAACCGATAACGCCAGAGCGCTTCATAGTCGACGCGGTCTATTTCAAATTGCCCTTCTTGCCCACCGAAGGCATCCTCCGCGAGTTCGGTAAACCCGCTGTCGCCGCTGCCGACAAGACCGCTCACGGTGAGATCCCAACTTCCAGCTGCAGGACCTATCGTTATCGACAAACCACCCAACGTTACCGGCGTTACTTCGGCAAAGTCGCTGCTGTCGATATAGGTAAAATAAGCACGAGGAGAAATCGAAAAGTTCACATTCTCGCCGGCGATTGAAGTGCCACTAATTAGAAGACCAAATAGAACTGCCACTAAAGATCTGATATGCATAATCCGCCCCTTGTTGTTTTCTTTACCGCAGGACAAAGTTTCGGCAGATCGGCAGAGCGCCGCTTGAGGGATTGTTGATTAATTGCTTAGGATTATCTGATCTAGTTGAGTAAACCGGCTATTTCTCAACGAATACAGGAGGATGGGGAAAAGTCACCCAACGATAGTCGAGACGGGGACACGACATCGCTGGCGTTAATGGTTACGGTGAACGAACGTGGGTTGTCGCGCCAGATTTGACAGGTTGACGCACTTGAAACCGTTTATGCGATTTCTGGTGTAACTAGCGTGTCACTGCCGTTTGCCTGCGCTTTGTCCCAACGCAGAATTTCCGCTCGGAAAGGATATTTCGTCTACCGTCGACGAAATTTCGAATTTCAGCCCGCTATAGGCCCGTAAAACAATTGAGATTATCGATTAAACCGTGTCTAAAGATTAGGAAATAGCTTCGGTTGCCGGCGGTGGCCGGTCTTTTGTTCGTACGCGTACGCCATACGAAAAATGACATCTTCCCCATATGGCCGAGCGAGTATCTGTAAACCGATGGGGAGTCCGGATTTCGTAAACCCCATGGGTACTGTCGCCGCGGGCATACCCGTTGTCGGTGCAATAAGTTGTGAATTGTCGCCCCTATAATCTTCGCGCGCGTTGTCCAACGAAGCCGGCGGGTACGCCCACGTTGGGTAAATTATTACGTCTATGTTCTCACTGTTCATAGCAGCGACAACGTCGTCAAGGAACGCACGTCTGCCCGGATGGTCGAGATAAAACGGGCACTCTGCTTCGTAAGAGCGATCTAACGGGCCACGCGCAAAATACCTGAATGTATCTTCTAGTTCTTTGGGTACCAGGTCATCTTCAAGCAGATTCAGTACATCGTTGTAGGGCGCAGCTTCGCCCAAGCTTCCGAAATACTCGGCCATATCAGCGCGGAATGTAGGACAGTAGTATCCATCCTTGACGTGTCGGTCGATGTTGCCGACTGTTAACGGATCGACAACTGTTGCACCAGCGAGTTTGAGATCGGTAATGGCGTTTCCAAAGAGCATCAGCACCTCAGCATCAGCCTCGTCGGCCTTAGCAAGATATCGGAGCACGCCTACTCTAGCACCGCTCAGGCCATCTTTATGTAAGTAGTCTGTGTAGTCTCGCTCCCCAAAATCGCGACCTAACTCGGTAACCGGATCCGCAGCATCGTATCCGGCGACAACCGAAAATAGTATTGCGGCATCCTCCACATTACGCGCCATCGGACCGGCAATGTCTCGATCCAGCGCCAACGGAATCACCCCGTCACGACTTGTCAATCCAAGCGTTGAACGAATTCCGAAGAGTGACAAATGTGAAGATGGACCACGTATCGAATTACCGGTGTCCGAACCTAAGGCCGCAACCGCGAATCCGGCTGCAACCGCCGATGCAGAACCACCGGAAGAGCCCGCCGGTGTGCGGTCTAACTGGTATGCATTCGCTGTCGTACCATGCGTGGAACTTACTGTTTGTCTAGGGCTAAACGCCCACTCGGCCATATTGGACTTTGCGATGACGATCGCACCAGCTTGCCGTAACTGGCTAACTTGAAAAGCGTCGTCCGGCGGATAACTGTCGCGTAATGCGAGCGACCCGGCCGTCGTTGGTAAGTCATGAGTATCGAAATTATCCTTGACGACGATTGGCACACAAGCCAATGGTCCAATTTGTTCGCCGATGGCAATTTTTGAGTCAATCTCTGCGGCTCGCTCCAGCGCGTGCGAATTTATGACGGATATTGCGTTAAGCCCAGAGCTTTTGTCGTACTTCTCGATGCGTGCGAGGTGCTTTGCTATGACCTGATGGCAAGTAAATGAATCGTCTTTCAGCCCACTTTGAATTGACGCAACAGTGGACATTAGCGGGTCGTAGCGCGAGATATTCGTTTCGACCGCTTCTCGCTGAGAGCAAGCGTGCAACCCGGTGCTTATCGTCGCGCAGGCCAGCACAGCACAGACCTGATAGCCCTTATTATGCTCCGCGGATCTGCCAAAAATGAATGTCACAATGCGCGTCCCAACATAATTTACGACAATCTTGAAAATTGACCTGCAACGCTATGTGCAGATCAGACGTTTTGCAAGAAAAAGCCTGCCCGAGAACATCTCGGGCAGGCCGAAGCTACAACGAAATCTCAACTTCAGAACTTAGCGCTTACCGCAAACAGATACCGGCGTCCGACAGGGTCGTCAAAGAAATTGGCGTTACCACCACCAGTTGTCGAAGTGTCGCCAGAGAACGCGATCCGCGAATCACTGGGAAATTCGTCGAATACGTTGTTGACGACGAGACGTAAACTGATTTTCTCAGATAGCTGGTATGTGGTCGTGAAGTTATTGATAACCAGATTGTCGTAAGTTCGAGTACTAAATTGGTTCGGTCCGCCCGCATTGTCGGCGTTGCCCTCTCCCAACCAACGTGTTTGCCAGAAGAAACCCAGACGTTCACGTTGATATCCAAGGTTGCCCTGCCACATGTTTTGCTCGAATCCACGTTCGCCCGTTTCGTCCTGCGGCGTCACACCTGTTACTGCACTTCCCTGAAAGCTCGTGTGCAAGTATGAGGAGGCAAACGACACTGTGCCCGGAATATTTGACAAGAACGGTAAGTCAGCAGCATCCGTGCTGTAGTCAATGTTGACGACCAATCCCTCAAAGTCCCGCTCAGCGGCATTCAAGAATCCTCCCTGAAAATTCGCCACCTGGAATGTATTCGGATCGCGCGCAACCCGCCCACAAACATCAGCCGGAGAACTCGGATCGTCATAGCAGGCGGCGAATATCGTGTTCAAACTCACATTTACGATCGCATCGTCGATTTCGATCTGCGTCCAGTCCGCCGATAGTCTCAGCCCTTGTATTTGCGGCGGCGTAAATACAATTCCCACAGTCCATGAATCACTGATTTCATTGTCGAGTGCTGTGCTTCCTGAAACAATACCAGGTCCCGATGCGTTCACGACAGTCGACATGAAGTTATCCAGAGTCACAGTCTGAATTGGCGCTGTCGGATCGGCAGCAGCTTGTGCGGCAGTGAGTTCCGCCTGACAGTTGGCCCGACGAGCCGCTGGGTTGATTCCGGTATCGACGAATTCCTCGTCACAAGGGTCGTTACCGCGATCTGTTGCCGGAGATTCCGGTAAGAAAAATTCGGTGATCGAGGGTGATCGAATTGCCTGCGTCACGTTTCCGCGGATCATTAGACCGTCTTCAAACCAGGGTAAGTCGAAGCGCAACCTGGCGCCAGCTGTCCATGTGGTATCCGATCCAGCCACGCTGTTATCAACAAAGCGTACCGCACCGTCCAAAGTTAGCGACGACACGCCTGGGATGTCCCAACGACTGCCGTCTTGAAATACCGGAATAAGTGCTTCAACGTAGTATTCATTTGTATCGTACTCACCTTCAGTCGTCAGCACAGCCTGCTCAAAAAGTGGCTCGATACCGGTTTCACTCGCCAGATCTGAGAAGAAACCCGCCTCCTCTTTTCGGTGCGTCACACCACCGGCAATTTGCACAGTTCCGCTCGGCAAATCGAACAGATCACCACTCGCGGTTAGCTCGAATACCTGCTGACGAATCTTTGTTCTACGAAATTGCTCCTGCACTAAATAGTCCCGGACTTCCTCGCTAAAATTGCCAAACCCTAGTGGATTAATCGGCACGCAATTGGCGACATCGTCAATAATAGTCGGTTGCGAAAGGATGGTGCCACCAGGTTGAACGATTCCGTCACGCGTTGACCGACAGACAATCTCGCCGTTCGCCGGATCGATTACCGCGTCGAGCGCAAGCGGATAGCGGGTTGGATTCAACGTAGTTACTCGCGAATCTGCATCAGTTTGTCCGAAATTGTAGGAAGCTTCCCACTCCCAGGACCTACCGGCTAACTCGAAGTCGCCTTTTAGGCCCGCAACGACCCGAAAAACGTTCTGATCTCGGAAATTGGGATTGTCTCCGACGATATCCCCATTTTGACGCGTGAGGAAAAAGCCGGGCGTTTCTGCAATGCCGTCCCGATCAAGATCGAGAAGATTTGCGTCACCGTCTGGCAATCCATCGCCGTCTAGGTCTCTCGCCTCAAGTTGCGTTCGAATGGTTCCAGCAACGTTCGCACTAACGTACGGGTTAGTGAGCGGCACCATGATTGCCGATGATGCACCGGGAGCGAAAAATCCACCACCCCAGGGCGGCTGATTGACGCGGTCTACCGACTCGGTGCGTGAGAACAGGAATTCGGAGAAGGCCTGAACATTGTCTGTGATGTCATAGTGACCAATTGCCGTTGCGGCCCAACGTTCACTTGGCGTCAATAGCGTATTGGTGCGGCCGAGCGCGATAACATATGGATTATCAAATCCGCCGGGGTCCGTGCCAAACACGATGTTCCACGGGGTGCCGATTATGTCGGATGTTGCGGAAATCAAAGACTGGCCATCGGTCTCGAAAATCAGCCCGTTGCCATTTGCATCCACAAACCCGTTTGTCCCGCCGACGGGCACGTCCCAAAAGCCAGGATTCAGCAAGGGGACACCCGTCAGTGGAACTTGCCAAACCATCTCTGAGTTATCGGCAATGATCTGATTGGGACCGTTGGGGTCCGGATTGTCCTGAAAATTGATGTCGCGGCGGCCAATGGTCCGATCACCGGGCAACACGCCTTCTTGCCTGGCATATTCGACAGACAGAACGGCATTGCCACGGCCGGAGTCGAAATTTCCACCGAAGAGGCCGCGAAAGAGATAGTTATCTGCATCACCCTCGTCAGCAATTCCGTATTGAGCATCGAATTGCGCCCCTTCGAAATTGTCTTTGAGAATAATATTGACAGTTGCCGCTACCGCGTCGGCACCGTAGATCGGCGCACCTCCATTGAATATTGTTTCGACTCTCTCAATCAGAGCCGTCGGAACGATATTGAGGTCAACTTGCTGGCCGGACGTGATTCCGGTTGTTCCCGGTGAATTTTGCGATACAACTCGCCGGCCATTTATCAGAACCAATGTGCGCTGCGAACCCAAACTAAACGCATTAACAAAATTCTGGCCGACAGCCGTACCGTTGCCTTGGCCAACAGGGCCAGCGCCCGGTGGACCAAACGTCGGCACTTCATTTAGCGCATCGGCGACATTTATGAACCCGCGCGTTTCCAGAAAATCGGAGTCGATTTGCACTGCTGGCTGCAAGGTATCGAATCCGGCCCTGCGAATTCTCGAACCTGTAACCACGACTTCCTCGAGTACATCGGCCCCATCGTTTTCAGCTTCCTCTTGGGCACCAGCACCTGAACTAACAAATACGGCTGACAATAGCGCCGCGAATCCCGCTTTCTTGGCTTTGTTCATCGTTCTCCCCCCGGACATCGACTTAACGTCTGTAGTTATCGTCAAAACTTTCTCGACGCTGAACTCCGGCTTTAGGCCAGTCCCTGCAAGAAGCTTGTCAATTGCCTCTGCAAGGGAATACTCACCGACTAGCCGGTTGGCGGTCCTATCTCGCGTGTTTTCAAACGGAAAAATTAGAGTTAGGTCTGCCTGTTCTGCAAATTGTGTGAGCGACAGATCCGCTCGTTGCCGGGGAATATCGAATTGATGCACGCCGTTATCTGTTCGGCTGTCCGCCAGTAAGTAACCTGGCACGACAAACAGGCAGCCAATAAGAAAACATCGGAAAAACACCGAATCTTTTTTCTCGGCAACGACTACATGAGTCGCTTGAGTACTAGACGATCCAGTAATTTTTTTCCGCCATATAGACAACGACATCGGGAAATACTTTTTGATTATATAGAACTAATTCTTTTCTATTACTATCGGCCTCTCAACAAAATTTGTTTGTCGCCGATACGCCGATTAGTCACATTGAAATTCTTCTCTAGCGCGACAAGCAACCCATTGACGTCTCCAGCCTTGAACATACCTGCGACTCGAACATTTTTTGACTCCTCGTCGAGGATGACAAACTCGACTGCGGTATATCGCCCTATCTCCGCGACCGCATCTTCTAATGTCTCGCCGCGAAAAATTAGATTTCCTTCGCGCCACGACAATTTGACGGCAATTTCGTCTGTCTCGATCGTATCCAACTCGTATTCTGCGGAGGTAAGCACAGTCTCCTCACCCGCCGAAACAGTCATCGAAGACGGCGGCAAAATCACGGGAACTGAATGACCACCACCTGGTTGATGTCCCTCATATATCCCAATCAGCACTTTTCCGTCTGTTACGACCAATTCAATCTCATGATCTTCCCTGATTTCGATATTAAATGCGGTTCCAATGGCCTGAATTATCCTATCGCCAGCAATAACGCTCAGTGGTCGGAATTCATCCGGGGCAACCACAACATGCAGTTCCCCGCGGTCCAGCTTCAATAAACGGTATCGATCAGTGAATTTGACCTGCACTCGCGTATTCGTATTGAGTACAAGCTGCGAGCCGTCTGGCAGATGGATCGTCGATTGCTCTCCGATGGCCGTTTCGTAAAAATCTACTGGATTCCTTACTTCGGCAACGGGGCGTTCGATCTGCGAATCTGAGTAGTACGCGTGATAAGTGCCCCACATTCCCCCCAATATGACTATCAGCAGACTCGCAGCTGGCAGAAACCAGCGATACCTGTTTGACTGGTTTACGGAGTGTGGACAGATATCCGAAAGGCGCGATAAGCCCTCCATTCTGTCCCATAGCGCAGCCATCTCGAATAGAACCTCTTTGTGCTTCGGACTCGCTATCAACCATTGTCGTAACGCTTCCGCCTGTGCAGTGGATAATCCGTTGTCAAGCCTCGCTATCCAAGCGCTTGCTTCATCAAATACCGTTGAAGACACTGGCAATTCGTGAACATTACTCATGAGCGACTTCCTTGTCGTGCGTTGGTCAACGTTGACCGGCGCCCGATATCAGCGCCGCTCTTGTCATGGTCCATTATGAACAGCGTGCAACGCTTAACGCCTTGTGCGATATGTTTTTCCACCGTGCTCTCACTTAGTCCTAATTCGCACGCAATCTCCTTCTGCGTATAGCCGTAAACTTTCTTTAGTACAAACGCCCGTCGACATTGAACAGGCAGGCATCTCACTGCCTCGCAAAAAATTGCGAACTCCTCGTGAGATGAAACCTGCTGCACTGTTTCATCTGCATTTCGCTGCTCATCTTCGTAACCCGCCGCTCGATCGTCTTCAACACTAATTACTAAGCGTGATTGGGCACTTTTTACTTGATCGAGCGCCAAATTACGGACCGTCCTATATAGAAACGACCTGGGGTCGCGAATGGCACCTTTTTTCTCTGCCTGGCAGACCCGTACATACGACTCCTGCACAACATCTTCGACATCCCTGGGTGGCACAATTCCCATTACCGCACGTGCAAGCCCCGAACGTATGGACAGGAAAATTTTCGCAATTTTTTGGTCATCAGCCATGTGCCCGTTCCTCTCAAACCAGACGAACCTTTTGCAGAATCACTGCATAAGACGAGCGACCTAGGGGTTTCCGCTATCGGATTCGCGATAATCTTCGATTTAACAAATATTTAGTTTGCTTGAAGTAGCGAAATCTTCAACATCCAGCGCTCACCGCTGCAAGTACGGAGGCATCGCGCCTTAGCGGATTCGTGCCGCTCGGTGCTGACCAAACATCGCAAATCGTTTCGCACACCAGATACCTCACCCGTCGGCGCCACCCTACCTAGGTATGGATCTGACTCACCCGGCAGGTATTTAGTTCGAATCTGAGGGAGTGGTCAGCCCGCTTCTAATATGGACCGGATAAGCGTTGCGTTTCACGCGCCAGACAGTTTCGCACCTAGCGCGAGTTAGGCGCTTACTGCCTTAGAAGACTTCGGCCTGGGTCGGTCAGTATCACTCTGCGTCCCGCTGGTAGCACCATCTTGGCCCAGAGCTTTGCTTTGCATGTCGGCCCACGACTGCACCGCCTGGCAATATCCGCTGGATGCTACGCTTATTTCGAATATCGGCGCATATTGTTTCAACTTCTCCAGCCCCGCGTTGACCAGGCTAACGCAAAAGTCCGCTTCGAGCGGCACGCTCATTTTGTAACGCTCGAGCAATTCCGACATGTTGCGCTCAATATCTTCTTGGGCACATTGCTGAAACAAATCGCATAGTTGATTTGAAAATGCAGCAATATCACGGAGACTGTCTAAATCGGACTCTGGAGTCTTTAGTGGCCCTGGAGGCACACCTCGAATGGACTCGATGATCGACCGCGGCAAATTCCAAGATTTTGCGACGGCCGCACCCAGATCAGAGTAGCTCACGCCAAGCACACCGCGTGCCGCGGCAAACTTATCTAGGTCTTTGTCAAGCTGCAACTTGCTGATGCCTTCGAATTCCTCGGGAAAATAGTAAATTACCAGTGTCTCGCCAAGGTTTTGGCACATACCACAGATAAACGCCTCTTCCACACCCGGAATTTTTTGGCGTTGCGCCAGATGTCTGGAAATCAGGCCGCTCAGAAACGATTTCGTCATCGAATCCTTGAGGATAGCCGAGTCACCCTTCATATGGCCGAAAAAACTCAGACTATTAGCGGTCATTCGCACCTTGTCCACACCTAGAAAAACAACTGCTTGGGAGATGCTCGTAATTTCCGTCGCGTGCGCGCCATAGAATGCTGAGTTGACAATTTTGAGGAGCTTTCCGGTCAGCGCAAAATCGCGCAGGATGACACTGGCAAGTTTGTCTGCGCTCGCGCCACTGTCGTCGCCGGTCAGACGATTGATATCAGACAACGTTCGAGAAATAGTCGGAAAATCGCCTGTTCGCTGCATACGCCGAAGCAGAAACTCGATGGTGCTGTGGTTGGATCCATCGGCATTCGCCTCACTGACCAAGTCCGTTTCGTTAAGAAACAGTTCAAATGCTTCGCTCATTACAGAGCAATCAGCGTAACGACCTTCGCGACCAACCTCTAAAGCGCCAGCAAGAAACCGTGCGAACGCATCACCATGCGGATCATTTTTCAATAGCGAAAAATCGACGTCACCAGCAATAATTCTATTTTGAATTTCTAGCAGCTCCATACCTTGCATTGCCCGTTCACCCGAGACCACCTCATAAAACGTGCTGCCGAGGGCAAATACATCGGTCCACGGCCCAAGCGGCTCGCCCAAGAAATGTTCGGGCGCCATGTAGCGCAACGTGCCGGTTGCAAACTCCTTCGGTTCGCGCGCATTACTGACGTACTGTGCTAAGCCGAAATCCATCACTTTTGGCAGTTGATTATCATCAATCAGTATATTTCGCGGACTCAAGTCGAGATGTAAAATTTCAGACGTATGGGCAACAGCAAGTGCTTTAAGAATTGCAGATACAAGTGGGACCGCCGCTTCAATCGACATTCCCCCGCTGCTTTTTAAACGCTGAGCGAGGGTTTTCCCTTCGACGTATTCGAAGACTAAATACGGTCCGACGTCACACTCGCCAGCATCGAAAATGGGAATGATACCCGGATGTTTTAGCTTGCCGGCAATACGTGCTTCCAGCGGCGCGCCGTCTTCGGTCATCCGGTTCAGGCCGGCATCTGCATCTGTCAATACTTTGACCGCTACGTGCCGGTCCAAAGTTGGGTCGCGCGCCAAATACACGGTACCTTGAGAGCCTCGACCAACGGATCGAATCAATTCGTAGCGCCCGATCTTCTGCGTAATGTCGTCTGCCATTCTCAGTTCTACTTGCGGTCAATCTTCCGCGGTTGCATCGCCCATGGATGAGGCTCCTATATGGGTTAACGGCAGGAACTGCGAAACCCTTAGATCCGGAGTGCGCCTATCGAAAAAATGTCTCTATTTGCTAGCGACGCAAAGCAATCTTGAGAAGCCGAAGGACCGCATCCACGAGATCGCCGCGTCGCTTTTCAATACGTCGAACGCGGCCAGTCACATTCCCAAGCGGAACTAGTTGACCGACGGAACCGTAATCTGCGGAACTGAATCGTAGTCCTCCACAGAGGAAAAACCGTCCCCAACGTGGTCCCTGGCATCGCCGAAGCCGGCAATTGAGGCCACAAACTGATTTAAGGATCGATCAATTTCATCAGTAGCGGAGCCAGCCATGGTCACCTCAGATTCGGCATCGGTGGTACTCGTCGCTGCCGCGTCGAAATTTGCTTCAGTCAGCTCGCCGATTTTCACTAACTCCTGACGCCGGGAAACTCCTGCCACCGTCGTTGCATCGAGCGCGTCAATCGCTGAACGAAACGTTTCAAATTCTGGATCAGCGAATGCGCGATGCTGTCCGTCCGTTGCTGGCAGTGTCGCTATTAGTGGCTGCGTATCTGAAATTGTTGATACTGACTGTGAAACGGTTGATAGACCTTCGTCGGCTAGCGTCGCAAGATCCGTCATGATCGGCGCAACTGCACCAGCGTTTATTACGTGCATTCTCTCGTCAGCAGAGACGCTATCGTTAACCTCATTGCTGGGTAGCGTTCTCGTCATTGGTACGGAGATGCGCGCAACCGGCACCGTTGACAGCGCTGGCGGAACGGTTGATAAGCCAGCGTCAGCCAACGCTGCCAAGTCCGTCATAACCGGTACTACGGCACCGCTATTCAACACGTGCGTTCTGTCACCTGCGGTTACGTTATCGTCAACCTCGTCATCGGGCATCGATCTAGTCATTGGCACGGAAACCTGTGGGCCCTTCATTGACGCAATCACAGTCGAACTGTCTGAAGCCGCCGAAATCGAGTCCCTTGGTTGCTTAATCCGATTGGAACCACGTAAGCCGAACCACCTTTGCAAACGCCCGATGCGCAAGTCGGTTTGTCGTTCCATCGGTATGCGCTTTTCACTACCGCCCTTTTCGGCAACAGACGTATCGGCAACGTCAACTACTCGCTCTATCGGCACGGGTACGCTGCGACCTCCCTTCGCGACGACAGTAGGCTCGACAAATTCTATTTCTCGATCTATCGGGACTAACATGTCGTTAACGCCCTTTGCCGCAACAAACGGTTCCGTGGTGTCCGACACTGTTCGAGAAATACTGGTTTGTGAAATGCCAGCCGTGGCAACGATCGTGTTGATGTCCGCCGCAGTCAAAACCACGCCGTCGTCAATGGTTTCTACGAAGTCAATTTCCTGTACGGCGCTGGCAAACCAGCCCTCGACCCGAATGGAACCACCGCTCGCTCCAACATCTATCAGCAAATCGTTACCTGATTGCGTGAAAGCAAGCTCGCCACTCGCAACTCCAGTGCCAAACCGTAACGTATCGGTCGCCGCATCGATACTTGCATTATTTATCGTGTCCGAACCATCACCAATTTCATATATGTATGCATCCGATCCGTCACCGCCAGAAAGCGTATCCCTACCGGCGCCGCCGATAATCGTATCTCCGCCGGCGCCACCCTCGATCACGTCGCGGCCTCCATTGCCACTCAGGCTGTCGTTGCCGTTTTCGCCGAGAATCGTATCAGCACCGCCGTTTCCGCTGATCGTATCTGCGCTGCCCCCACCGAAAATTATATCGCTTCCACCATTTCCATGAATCTCGTCAGCACCATTGCCGCCACTTATTGTGTCGTTTCCAGCGCCACCAAAAATTAGGTCCGCGCCACCATTTCCGAATATTTCATCATCTCCGCGATCGCCCCGAATGGTATCTGCGCCACCACCACCCCTGATAAAGTCGTTCGCCGCGCCACCGGAAATATCATCGTTGCCGCCATGTCCACGGATGCTGTCACTACCTGCGCCGCCGCGCAGCATGTCATTTCCGCTGCCGCCGCGAAGATCGTCATTGCCAGCGCCGCCAATGAGACTGTCATCACCGGCACCGCCGCGCAGGGTATCGTCTCCACCGAGACCGAAGATCTGATCCATTGCCGACGTACCAACCAACACATCGTCACCTGCGGTACCGGTAATCACGTTGCTGCCGCTGCCAATTGAAATATTAAATGCATCCGCAATCGTCAATCCACCGCTGTCCGTGGCGATAATTTCAACATCAATAACTCCCTCAGTACCGATGGGCGGCGTACCGCTAAATGCACCCGCAACAGCATCGAAATTTAGCCAGGATGGCAGCGCTGCACCGCCAACAAGCCGGGCAGATAGGGTCAGCGTGTCGCCGATATCAGAATCGCTAAATGTATCCACTGGCACCGCTAAGTTGAAGGCTTGACCCTCGGCTGCATTTGCGTCGACGAGTGCATTATCCAAAGACGGTGCGAAATTCGTATCAGCGATGTTCAGGGTAAATGAGTCGCTAACGGATAAACCTCCCGTGTCCGTCACGACAACGTCAACTTCGATATTGCCGTTTGAGTTATTTGGCGGTATCCCTGTGAACGTTCGCGTCGCAGGATCGAAGGTGAGCCATGCTGGCAGCGCGCCGCCGCCGTTCAACTGTGCCGAATACGTTAACGTATCTCCGATATCGGGATCGCTAAATGTATTGGCTGGAATTGTATAGCTGAAAGTAGCGCCCTCCGCAGTGTTGGTATCCACAATCGCGTTGTCGAGACTAGGAGCAAAATTGGCATCGGCGATGGTCAAGACGAATGTATCCGCTGCCGTCAAGCCGCCAGAATCTGTTGTGACGACCTCTATATCGATATTCCCGTTTGAATTATTTGGCGGCGTTCCAGTGAATGTGCGGGTTGTGGAATCAAAGTTAAGCCACACCGGTAACGGGTTGCCATCACTTTGCCGCGCTGCATAGGTGAGTGTATCGCCGTCGTCCGGATCACTAAATGAATTGGCTGGCACGACGAGACTAAAGGCCGCGCCTTCCATTGCATTCGCATCGATAAGCACATTGTCGAGGTTTGGCGCAAAGTTGCTGTCGTCAATCGACAATACGAACGTGTCACTGACCGATAGACCCCCGTTGTCGGTCACGGTAACCTGAAGACTGACACTCCCGTTCGAATTATTTGGCGGTGTCCCCGTGAACGTCCGTGTCGCGACATCGAAATTCAACCAACCGGGCAGCACACCACCACCCTCAAGCTGTGCGGAATACGTCAAGGAATCTCCCGTATCCGGGTCGCTAAACGTGTTGCTCGGCACCGTCAACGTAAGCGCATCACCCTCGGTTGCACCGGCATCTGCAATGGGATTATCCAGAGTTGGTGCAAAGTTTGTCGCCGATACATCAACTGTGAACGTATCGCTCACCATGAGTCCATCGATGTCCGTCGCCGTGATCTCTACATCGAAAGCGCCACTGCTGCCATTTGGTGGCGTTCCGGATAAGGTCCGGCTGACAGAATCGAAACTGAGCCAAGCGGGTAGCGCCCCGCCTCCACCAAGCTGCGCCGAGTAGGTCAGCACATCGCCAACATCTGGATCGCTAAACGCATCCGTAGCTACTGTCAGGCTAAATAGCTGCCCTTCCGTAGCACCCGTATCCGCGATGGGGTTGTCGAGTGTCGGTGCAAAATTTGCATCAGCAATATCGAGCGTGAATATATCAGTAGCCGAAAGGCCACCCGAATCCGTTGCAATGACTTCAACGTCGACACTGCCATTGGAATTGTTAGGTGGCGTGCCAGAGAATGTCCTGGTTACGGCATCAAAGGCGAGCCATGCGGGTAACGCGCCACCGCCCGTGGACTGAGCAGAATATACGAGCGTGTCGCCGTTGTCGGGATCACTAAATGTATTGGCCGGTACGGCAAAACTGAAGATCTCACCCTCTGTGGCGTTCACATCGGTGATTGCGTTATCGAGGTTAGGAACAAAGTTTGCGTCGGCGATACTTATAGTGAACGTGTCGCTAACCGAAAGGCCGCCTGTATCCGTTGCGGTAACTTCAACGTCGACACTGCCATTCGAATTGTTAGGTGGGGTGCCTGAGAACGTCCTTGTTACGGTATCAAAGTCGAGCCATGCGGGTAGTGCGCCGCCGCCCGCGGACTGAGCAGAATATGTCAACGTGTCGCCAGTATCCGGATCACTAAAAGTATTGGCCGGAAGCACTAAGTTCAGCGCTTCGCCTTCGCCCGCAGCGGCGTCAGCAATTGCGTTGTCCAGCGTCGGTGCAAAATTTGCGTCAGCAATGTCCAGCGTAAAGACGTCACTGGCAGATAACCCGCCACTGTCCGTTGCAATAACTTCAATGTCGATAGAACCGTTGGAATTGTTCGGCGGTATTCCGGTAAACGTTCGAGTTTCAGCGTCAAAACTCAGCCAAAGAGGTAACGTACCACCGCCACTTAATTGCGCCGAATAGCTCAGCGTATCGCCGACATCCGGGTCACTAAAGGTGTTAGCCGGAAGCACCACGTTCAGCACTTCTCCTTCGGTCACAGCGGCATCGGCAACCGCGTTGTCGAGCATTGGCGCGAAGTTCACATCGCCGATATCCAGCGTAAACGAATCGCTTGCAGATAGTCCGCCGCTATCTGTTGCAACGACTTCAATCTCAATACTGCCGTTCGAATTGTTGGGTGGCGTTCCTGTGAACGTTCGGGACACCGCATCAAATGCCAGCCATGCCGGTAGCGCGCCGCCACCCGCCAACCTCGCAGAGTAGGTAAGCGTATCGCCAGCGTCCGGATCGCTGAACGCGTCAGGCGCAACCGTAATACTCAGCGCCTGGCCTTCGTTGGCGTTCGCATCGGCGATAGGATTGTCCAAGATTGGCGCAACATTCGTATCGCTGATGGTTAGGATGAAAACGTCGCTCACAGAAAGCCCACCAGAATCGGTTGCGATGACCTCGATGCTGACATCGCCGGCACTTGAGTTAGGCGGAGTACCGGAAAACGTCTGCGTAACGGGGTCAAAATTCAGCCAAGCCGGCAGTGCTCCGCCGCCGCTGATCTGTGCCGTGAATGCCAATACGTCTCCAACGTCCGAATCGCTGAAGGCGTCGGCCGCGATGGCAAAACTAAATGCCTGTCCCTCGATGATCCCAGCGTCAAGGAGCGGATTGTCCAGCAACGGCGCAAAATTCACGTCCGCAATATCAAGTGAGAACACATCGCTAGCGGTTAACCCACCGCTATCTGTGGCGATGACTTCGATATCGACCGTGCCGTTGGAATTGTTTGGCGGTATACCCGTGAACGTTCGAGTTGCAGCATCAAAACTCAGCCATGCCGGCAATCCGCCACCACCGCTGAGTTGAGCTGAATAACTCAGCGTATCGCCAGCATCAGGATCGCCAAATGCGTCTGCTGGCACCGTCACGCTGAACAGCTGTCCCTCAGTTGCGTTGACATCAGCAACCGCATTGTTCAGCGTCGGTGCAAAATTCGTGTCCGCAATATCCAGCGTAAACGTGTCACTGGCAAATAAACCACCGTCGTCAGTGGCGATCACCTCGATATCCACACTGCCGTTCGAGTTGTTTGGTGGTATGCCGGAAAAGGTCAGCGTTGCGGCATCAAAACTCAACCAAACGGGCAATGCACCGCCGCCACTAAGCTGCGCAGTGTAAGTAAGCACGTCTCCGCTATCTGAGTCACTGAAAGTGTCGGCCGAAAGCGCGAAGTTCAGCGATTCCCCCTCAGTCGCAGCGGCATCGGCAATTGCGTTGTCCAGCATCGGCACAAAGTTTTCGTCAGCAATGTCAATGGTAAAGACGTCACTGGCCGACAAACCACCACCGTCCGTTGCAACGACCTCAATATCGATCGGGCCGTTGGAATTGTTTGGCGGTATACCCGTGAACGTTCGAGTTGCAGCATCAAAACTCAGCCAAGCGGGCAACGCACCACCGCCGCTTACTTGCGCAGAATAGGTTAGCGTATCGCCCGTATCCGGATCGCTGAACGTGCTGGCCGGAACCACCAAGTTCAGCGCTTCGCCCTCGGTCGCAGCGGTGTCGGCAATTGCATTGTCCAGCGTCGGTGCAAAATTTTCGTCTAGAACATTTAGCGTGAACGTATCACTGATTGATAATCCACCACTGTCCGTTGCTACCACCTCAACGTCTATCGTTCCACTCGCGTCATTTGGCGGGATTCCAGAAAACGTTCGCGTGAGCGCATCAAAACTCAGCCAACCCGGTAGCACGCCACCGCCGCTGAGTTGCGCACTGAACGTTAGAACATCACCAACATCTGGATCGCTAAACGCATCTGCCGGCAACGTCAGACTGAACACCTGACCTTCAGTCGCAGCAGCGTCGGCAAGCGCATTGTCGAGCCTTGGCGCAAAGTTTGCGTCAACAATATCGAGTGTAAACGTATCGCTCACGGACAACCCGCCGCTGTCTGTGGCAATGACTTCGATATCGACCGTGCCATTAGAATTATTTGGCGGTATCCCATTGAACGTCCGTGTTGCGCCGTCAAAATTCAGCCAAGCGGGTAGTGCACCACCGCCACTCAATTGCGCGGAATAGGTTAGCGTATCGCCAGCATCCGGATCACTGAATGTGTTCGCCGGAAGTACTAAATTCAGCGCTTCACCTTCGGTCGCCGCGGCATCCGCAATTGCGTTGTCCAGCGTCGCTACGAAGTTTGCGTCAGCAATGTCTATGGTAAAGACGTCGCTGACGGACAAACCACTACCGTCAGTGGCGATCACCTCGATGTCCACACTGCCGTTCGAGTTGTTTGGCGGTATGCCCGTGAACGTTCGAGTTGCGGCGTCAAAACTCAGCCAAGCGGGTAACGCGCCACCGCCACTTACTTGCGCCGAATAGCTCAATGTATCGCCAGCATCTGGATCGCTGAACGTGTTAGCCGGAAGTACTAAATTCAGCGCTTCACCTTCGGTCGCCGCGGCAGCCGCAATTGCGTTGTCCAGCGTCGGTACGAAGTTTGCGTCAGCAATGTCAATGGTAAAGACATCACTGGCCGATAAACCACCACTGTCCGTTGCAACGACCTCAATGTCGATCGTGCCATTGGAATTGTTTGGCGGTATGCCCGTGAACGTTCGAGTTGCGACGTCAAAACTCAGCCAAGCGGGCAACGCACCACCGCCGCTCACTTGCGCAGAATAGGTTAGCGTATCGCCCGTATCCGGATCGCTGAACGTGTTGGCCGGAACCACCAAGTTCAGCGCTTCGCCCTCGGTCGCGACAGCGTCCGCAATTGCGTTATCCAGCGACGGGACAAAGTTTGCGTCTGCAACGTCAATGGTAAAGACATCACTGGCCGATAAACCACCACTGTCCGTTGCAACGACCTCAACGTCGATCGTGCCATTAGAATTATTTGGCGGTATCCCTGCAAACGTTCGTGTTGCGGCGTTAAAACTCAGCCAGGCGGGTAATGCACCGCCGCCACTCAATTGCGCGGAATAGCTCAATGTATCGCCAGCATCTGCGTCGCTAAACGCATCTACAGGAACCGTAAAGCTGAGCACCTGTCCCTCTGTCGCGCTTGCATCGGCAATTGCATTGTCCAGCGACGGCGCAAAGTTCGCGTCAGCAATGCCGATCGTAAAGACGTCGCTGGCTGATAAACCACCGTTGTCCGTTGCGGTGACTTCTACATCGACATTACCGTTGGAATTATTCGGCGGTATGCCCGTGAACGTTCGAGTTGCAGCATCAAAACTCAGCCAAGTGGGTAACGCACCTCCACCACTCAATTGCGCGGAATAGGTTAGCGTATCGCCAGTATCCGGATCGCTGAACGTGTTGGCCGGAAGCACCAAGTTCAGCACTTCACCTTCGGTTGCCGCGGCGTCAGTAATTGCGTTGTCCAACGTCGGCACAAAATTCGTATCTGTTACCGCCAACGTGAATATGTCACTTGCGGACAGTCCGTCACCATCCGTCGCGATTACTTCAATATCGATGTCACCGTTGGTGTTATTCGGCGGTGTTCCCGTAAACGTGCGCGTTATGGCATCGAAGTTCAACCACAGCGGCAGCGCCCCGCCGCCGCTCAACTGTGCCGAGTAACTGAGCAAGTCGCCAATATCCGAATCTGAAAACGCGTCTGCAGGTACTGTGTAATTTAGTGCCGAGTCCTCAGCAACACTAGTATCCGCAATTGCATTGTCCAGCTGCGGCGCGAAATTAGCGTCCGCAATCGCCAGCGAAAACTCATCACTCACCGAAAGACCACCCGCGTCGGTCACGGTCACTTCGATATCGAGGTTTCCGTTGCTGTTGTTTGGTGGTGTACCCGTGAACGTCTGTGTGGCGGCATCGAAACTCAACCAGGCCGGCAACGCTGCACCACCGACGAGACGTGCGGAATAACTTAAGACATCGCCAGCGTCCGGATCGCTAAAGGTGTTGGCGGGAACCGCAATGCTAACGACCTGACCCTCAGTCGCAGCGTTGTCGGCGAGCGGATTATCAAGAACTGGTGCCGCGTTCACGGTATCAATTAGTGCTTCGATGTCCGCCGCTGTATTGACGATCGGATTGCCCGCGATGTCATAGGTGATGAACTCTTCAATTTGATTGTCGATCGACAGGAACCAGTTCTGGAATGTAATGCTATCCGTTGGCGAAACCGTGAGAACGAGGTTGTCGTCGACGCGTGTGACCTGCAAATCGTTTAATTGAATTCCCGATCCATCGACAAA
Organism: Woeseia sp.; assembly: GCA_021773015.1. Taxonomy (GTDB): domain Bacteria; phylum Pseudomonadota; class Gammaproteobacteria; order Steroidobacterales; family Woeseiaceae; genus OFTM247. Next base: position 3,250,389 of record JAJFKW010000001.1, on the reverse strand, counting down.
TTCGAATCTATCTTCAAGCAAGAAGACTTCGCCGCCAGTGCCTATTAGGTCGACGTGTCCGGTATCTGAAATGGTGTCGTGGCCATCGCCCGCATCATAAAGATAGTGTGTCGCACCACTGTCTCTTGCTTCCACAAATTGATCGTCGCCCGTGCCACCGCGCAGCGTGTCACGTAAATCGACGCTACTGCTGCCGCCGTCGATGATATCGTCTCCGGAACCGCCCTCAATAAGGTCGGCCCGTGCCCCACCAAAAATATTGTCGTTGCCGCTTTCACCGAAAAGTTGATCGAAGCCATCGAAATTGAATGCTTGAGGATCGCCGGTAATGACGTCATCACCAGCACCGCCCATGATGATGTCATCGCCGCGGCCACCGTGAAGACTGTCAGCGCCATCTCCGCCGTCCAGATTATCGTTTCCGTCACCGGCGCTGAGGAAGTCATCACCCAGACCGCCCTCCATCGTATCGTCGCCGTCACCACCGCCTAATTCATCATCGCCATCGCCACCTGAAAGAAAGTCGTCGCCAACGCCGCCTTCGATATCGTCATTACCGCCCTCGCCAAACAGCGTATTCGCATTGAGATCCGAGTTGAATTGATAGGTACGCCCAAGAATTACGTCGTCACCATCACCGCCGAATACGATGTCGTTCTGACTATTTGGGAATATGAAGTCGGCGCCATCCGTTGGGATCACCGCAAGATCTCCCAATTCGATAACCGTCACGCTCGAACCATCCTCGAACTCAAAAACATAGTTAAGCGGGTCGATAGTGAACGGTGGAGATGCCTGCTGCCCGCCATTACTGATAGTGCGGATGAACACCTCATCTAACGTAATGTTGTCGGTCGCGTCAGATGGATTATAAAAAATTGTTAGGTCAAACTGATTGCCGAGCCCTTCGAATGATGCGGTGAGATCTGACAATTGAATGCCAGCACCGAATCGCACCGTGTGCGTGCCCAAAGACTGATAATTAAGGGTGTCGACGCCGCCACCCAAACCAATTTCGTAGGTGTTATTTCCATCGCCGCCGTCGAATGCGTCCCTGCCGGGACCGCCGATCAGCCGATCGTCCCCGTCTTCGCCAAACTGTCTGGAACCGTCCGCATCCGGCCCGGATATCAGCAAGTCATTACCGGCACCACCTCTTAGATCGTCGAAGCCAAGATTGCTGAAAAGAGTGTCGTCACCAGCATCGCCGAATAAAAAGTCCCGACCCTCATCGCCACGAATGAAATCGTTGCCGTCTCCACCGGAGAGCCTGTCGTCACCGGTAAATCCAAGAATCGTATTGTCGAGCGCGTCCCCAGCGAGCGTATCGTTACCGGCAGTGCCGAGAATTCGGTTAAGCCCCACGCTGAATGTAAACGTATCGGATACAGGCAGACCTAATGGGTCACGCGCGGTGACTATGATACTGAATGTACCCGACTCGAGTTGCGGCGGCGTGATACCACTGAAAGTTTGTGTCAGCGGATCAAATGACAACCAACTCGGCAGCGGCGAACCATCAGATAGCTGTGCATCGTATGTCAGTGCGTCACCGTTTGGATCGGTAAATGAGCCGGCGGGTATATCGAATGAAAATGGCTGCTCAAAGCTCAACTCCAGATCTGTGAACGGAGTAACAAGTGTTGGAGCGCGATTGCCAGTAACCAGGGCTTCTATTTCGGCAACAGTCAGAGAACTCCCGTCGTCAAAAACAATCGAATCGATGGGTCGATCAGTGTCCGCTAACCAATCTGATACGGTAATTTTATCGAAATTCTCTTCGGGGCCGATCTGAATGACCAGCGCGCCACTATTCATGGTGATGGTGAGGTCTGCCGCACTGATCCCAGGCCCGAATGTCAGCGAGTCAACACCAGACTCATCTGCGATGATGTCGTTACCATCGGCAATATTATAGAAATAGGCATCATTTCCAGGTCCGCCGATTAGCGTATCGGCATCTTCCCCACCCGTGATCTGATCATCTCCGTCACCCGCAATGAAAATGTCATGGCCAGCCCCGCCGCTAAATGTATCGGCCTCGTCCGACCCGGTAAGCAACGACTCATCTGGTCCACCATCGAATATCCGCGCAACGGGAGCATCATTGTCCAAGTTAATGTTGCCGCCGACGCCATCGGTGATAAATCTTACGTAGCCTAGTGGACCAGCGAGATACCAATTTTTTAACGCTATGGCCGGAGCACTAGTTGCAGCACCGAAATCCAGAGCATCGCCTTCGATCGCTAGGATATCTCTGTCGGATAACGCCGCGACATCGATCCAGTCCACAACCGGGCCGTTGTAAGAAATAATTAGATCGTCATTCCGCGCGAATATCGTAAGATCTCCGGCTAGCGCCCCATTTGCCAAAGTAATCAAACCGCCGTTCGAATTACCTGGCTGGTATTGATCGACGAAGACATCCCGATCTACGGTTATGCCACCCAGAAACTCGATTTCGTCTATCGAATTGAACGTCTCTGCGTCCATAAACAAATAGTTACCCGGCGCATAATCGACGAAATAGACACCGTTCTCTATTGAGACACTCAATTCTGTCGGCACAAAATTGAACACTAATCTGTTGCTGCCTTGCGTGTCGGTGAGCTGATCCTGCCCATCGGAGCCCGTTATAATGTAGGTGTCATCGCCAGCGCCTCCGAACAGTAAGTCATTGCCAACCCCACCGATGAGAAAGTCGTCATCATCACCGCCTTGCAGATCATCGATTCCGGCACCACCTAGTAGCGTATCCTGGCCGGCCTCCCCGAATAACGCGTCGTCCCCATTGCCGCCGCTCAGGAAATCGTCACCATCTCCACCTACCAACTGATCCGCGCCCTCTTCGCCATGCAATTCGTCATTGTCTTCCTGACCAAACAACGTATCGTCGCCATCGCCGCCGAATAAAAAGTCATCGCCCTCATTGCCTTGCAATTCATCATTACCGCCGTCGCCGCGAACGATGTCACTGCCCTCACCACCGGCAGCAACGTCATCATCGTCACCGCCCTCGATGAGATCATCGCCGCCGTAGCCAAGTAATTCGTCATTCCCAGCACCACCCAGCAAAATATCGTCGCCATGGATGCTGGTTGGGTCGGTGGGGCGATTCAGCAAGCCTGCTCTCAAGTCTGCATACGCGAAAACAAAATCTCCCTGCAGCCTGTCGTTCCCGGCACCACCTGAAAGAGAGTCGTTGCCCGCACCGCCGTAAAGTGTGTCGTTGCCTTCACCGCCATCGAGGGTGTCGTTACCCCATTGGTCGCTACTCGATGCATCAAACGTGAGGTTGTCGCCGTTGAATACAAATTCGAAGTCGGCTGGCACCGTTCCGGGCGCCATTTCGATCGGGCTGTCTGATAGGCGCGTATCTCCCAAAAGAACGTCATCACCAGCACCGCCGATCAGAACATCATCGCCTGCTCCGGCAAATAATTCGTCGGCGCCATCACCGCCATCCATAACCTGGTTACCGCCATGCGCCGCAATGTAGTCATCGCCGGTACCACCCAACAATGTATCGTTGCTGCTATTACCGGGTAGCGTGATCCATTCCACGTCGCCGTAACTCGTAAATTCGAGCGGCAGCGGATCGCCGTTCAATGCTTGCGTGATATCAAAGCCAGAATGACTGTCGACAATGATGTCGTTGCCAGCCCCACCCATTACGAAATCGTCACCGCCAGAGGAGAACAGCCAATCATCTCCGCCGCGACCATCCAACACGTCGTTGCCCATAACAGGGCCCATTCCGTAACCACCTAGATACGGTGTCGACGGAAAAAGGCCGCCATCATCACGAAATATATTGAATCCATCGTCTCCGGTCATAAACGAATCTCCGAAGCCACCGATAATCGTGACAAATTCAGTTATTGACCCATTCAACGCCCCATCCGGCACGGCGACTGCATTAATCACCTCAACGTCCTGCCGCAGAAACCAGAATCCCGGGCTTAGCCACTGTTGCGTTCCGTTGCTAAAATTCCCGAGCTGGTTGATTGAGTTGGGATCGCCAGGAGGTGGCTGGATGGTGAAGTCCACATCAAAAGTCAGCGCCTGTCCGGGTGGATCGATGCCTTGGAAGCCGCCTAAGTTTATTCCGAGTGAGTCGAGCAGGAAATCGAACTCACGAATTGCGATTTGTCCGCCGTCAGGCGTACTGACGATGACATCAGGGCCATTGACAACATAGGTAAAACCCGCATCGTCCCGGTACACATCGGCCTGATCCGCTACGGCGCTGACTGTTTGCGATCCCAACGTAAAGAATGTGCCGTCTGAAAGTTCGACGACTATCGCACCGAATCCGTCCGAGTCTGTAATGTCGACCCGCTCGTTCACGCCAACACGGTACGTATCGAAGCCGTCGCCACCGAGCAATACGTTGTTACCGGCGCCGCCTGTTAGCTCATCGTTACCGTCGCCGCCCTCGATGTAGTCGTTGCCCTCACCACCCTCGAGTATATCGGCCCCGTCCAGACCGTAGATCGCATCGTCTTCGTCACCTCCGGCAAGCGTGTCGGCATCATCCCCGCCGAAGAGCGTCTGCTTCAATTCGTTAATTGGTGGCGGCTCGCCGCGTGCATTGTCATACGCGACGATACTTTCAAATTCACCAAGACGATTCTCGAAATAGTGTGGGAAAAGCGATACTCGCCCGCCCGCCTCAACATCTTCGGCGTTGGCTTCGAATAATGCGGCGGCATAGGCCGCGCGATCTTTGAGAAATTTATCAGTAAAGTTTTCGAGATCGTAGTCGCCGTTCTGATTAAACGCCGCCTGATAATCCAGACCGTCCAACACAAACGGCTGTCCGAGAATCAACGCAACGCGGCGGGCCAATCCCTCCGGCGTATCCATACGAGCAATTATGCTATTGAACAACTCACCATCGGTTACCAGATTTGTAATGGTCGCCGGGCGAGGATTAGCCTCCAGCTCATCAGAGATAGCAATTGAAAGCGCGATTAACGCATTCCGATCTTCACGAGCGGCCGGACCGAGATTGGGGTCTGCTACGATATTCGGGAAAAACTCACGAAGATGATTGACAACGCGTTCGAGGCTTTCAAATGCATCGTTCGAGCTGGCGCGCAGTATCGACAGCATGTCCTGCATGAATGCCACTCTTTCGAGCGGCGCTTGATCTGAGCCAACGAAACCTTCGAATATGTTGTAAACAAAAAGGCTATCAACCTGGTAGATAACCCCGTGATTGCCGATAACACTCCGGATGGCATCGGGATGCGAGCCCTGATCCTCGATGAATAAGCTCGCGTCTTCGCCGGGACGCATACCGCTGATCCACGTCGGCACAACACTGATGCCCGCCTCGCTAATGAAATTTTCGATGCCAAAATTACCTTCGTTCCACAGATAGTTTCCACGTATTGCTGTGTTGGCAGAGGTCAAGTAACCTAACTGACCCAGTAGTTTCTTCGGGTTGCCGGGTATGCCAAGCCCAAAAAATCGTCCGATGCCAGCACCGTTGAAAGTATAGCCATCGGTGAAAGCTTGATCTGGCAGCCATAAATTGCGATCAGGATTACCGGCGTTGAATTGGCCCACTGCATATTGGACTAGGTGACCTCCAAGCGAGTGACCCGTGACATCAACAACGTCGAATCTATCTAGGAGGCCGAGGCCTGGTAAGCCGAATACTGTTGCCGAGGTGCCTGTGTAGAGCCTCTCCACCCAAACCTTAAGCGCTTGCGTCTGACCAAGCGCCTCACCGGTAACTCCGAGCAGACCGTCAGCGATAATGTCTTGCGTCGCCGCCCCCAAAGAATCTAGATCTGTACCTCCAAATGCTACGACGTATTCATCGAATAGACTCGCCCCAACGTCAAGCCTTCGCCACAACGTACCTTTGAATCCAACAGCGAAACTCAAAGGGTCTACCGGATCCGACGTAACTGATAAGAGTTCGTAGCGCTCAACAATGTAATCAGCTTCCGCTTCAGTAAATCCGCCCTTGAATGTGAGCGCGACCCGAAGTGACGTCGGTGTCGCCCCGTCGGCCGGGTGAAAGTCGATATACGCCGCTCTGGCAAGAAGAGCTGCATCGAGCGCATCGTGCGCTGTGGTTGCTGTAACTGACTGTGGCATCTAACTTACCTCCAAAAAATTGGCACTAGCGCTCTCTCGCGCTTTCCGATTTATATCTAAGTAACGGCGCTAATAAGAATTCAATCACACGCCGTTTACCGGTTTTTATTTCTACTGTCACCGACATACCGGGAGACAGACTCACCTGCCGTCCTTCGACCAGTAGCCAGGTTTTATCCAGTTCGATCTTTGCGGTGTACGCCAGACCGAGGTCTTCAATGGGAACGGCGTCATCGCTTAGGGTGACAACCGAAGCCATGATGTGCCCGTAACGGGTATAAGGAAATGCATCGAGTTTGACGACCGCCTCTTGATTCTCATGCACAAAACCGATGTCCTTATTCAACACCATCGCTTCCACTTCCAAGTGCTGATCTCCGGGCACGATGACCATGAGTTGTTCGGCTGGCGTTACAACACCACCGATCGTATTAACGGACAGCTGCTGTATGACACCGTCGACCGGCGCCGAAAGTGTGCGATGAGCGGTCGCCTGCGATGCTTTTGTAAGCTCCTGATGCAGGCTATCTACACGTCTTTCCAGCTCTTCAAGTTCGACTAGAATCTTGCTGCGCTCGCGCGCAACCATTGCTGACAAACGACTCGACAGTTCGCTAACCTGCGAGGCGGCTGACTGGCGTGATGCGCGCTGTGATTTGAGGTCCTGTTCCGCTTCGATGAGTTGCTGTTTCAGCTCTAAGTATTGGCTGCGCGAAACGAGATTCTTATCTGCCAGCCCTTCCAATCCATCTGTACGTTCTTGTATTAGCGGCAGGACGGACTCAAGTTTCATCACTTGTTCTTCGGCAGATGTTCTTGATGACTTGGCGCGCTCTATTGCGTTTTCGACCTCGCTGGCACTTGCCGATATCTCATCGTATGCAGCTCGGAGCAGTTGCTCCTGTAGCGGCCAGTCGACTGGGTCGAACAACTCTGCACTCGTTGCAGTATCCAATTGTCCACGGACCAGCGCTTGCAAGAGTGCATTGGACCGTCGTTGCTCATTCAATGTAGCGCGTAATTCGTCGCGAACTTGTTCCAGGCTGGCCTCAACGTCCGTCGCATCAAGTTCTAACAGCAAATCTCCCTGTGAGACACGCTGGCCGTCTTCAACATGAATCGCGCGCACGACCGAGGTCTCGAACGGTTGAATTATTTTGCTGCGGCCTTTCGGAATCACTTTACCTTGGGCGACTGCGACGATGTCGAGCTGGCCCACGAATGCCCAAATCACGGCAACCGTAAAAAACGCAACGATTGCCCAAATAATGGCTCGGCCGATCGGCGATGGTGGCTGCTCTTGAATTTCAAGGGCGGCCGGTAGAAATGCATTTTCGCTTTCGTTGCCAGCCATCGACGCCTCCCCTACGCTGCCTGCGCCGCAAATAGCGCCGCATAATGGCCCTGCAACGCAAGCAGTTCGGCCTGAGTACCGTGTTCAACCAGTCGCCCATTATCGAGAACTAACATACGCTGCGCTTCGCGAAGCGCCGACAAACGGTGTGCGATCACGAACACCGTTCGGTTGGCACAAATAGCGCGCATGTTTTCCTGAATGATGCGCTCAGATTCGTAATCGAGCGCACTGGTTGCTTCGTCAAAAATTAAAATTCTGGGATTCATGACCAACGCTCGTGCGATCGCAATTCGTTGTCGCTGTCCGCCGGATAAATTGCGACCTTGCTCTTCGATAACGGTATCGTAGCCTTCTGACAACTCAAGGATGAACTCGTGAGCACCGGACAGCTTTGCGGCCTCCATAATGGGTTCGATAGGCATTCCTTTGTCGGCAAGCGCGATGTTGTCACGCACGCTGCAGTTGAATAAGTAATTCTCCTGTAACACAACACCAATCTGTCGACGTAACCATGTCGGATCGACCATTGCGATATCGACGCCATCAATCAACACGCGCCCTGAGCCCGGCACATACAATCGTTGCACCAGTTTGGACAACGTACTCTTTCCCGAACCGGATCGGCCAACAACACCAATAATCTCGCCCGGCTCTATCGATGCGGTTACGTCAAACAGCACTTCTGGCTTATCTGGCCCATAGCGAAATGTGACATGATCAAATGTGACCCTGCCGTGTATCGTCGGCAATGCGGGTTTGTTTGGATTGTGCCCGGGTTCGGTTGGCGTGTTCAAAATATCGCCAAGTTTATCCATTGATATTCCCGCTTGTTGTAATTCCTGCCACAACTGAACCAAGCGAAGTATCGGACCGCTAACACGACCGGCCAACATATTGAAAGCGATCAGCTGACCCACTGTGATCTGTCCGGTAATGACCAAACGAGCACCAATCCACAAAATCATCACCGTTGTTACTTTGTTCACAAATGCAGCGATCTGACTCGCGATGTTGCCCAGATTAGCTGTCTTGAAAGCTGCACTAACATATGCCGCTAATTGATCTTCCCAGCGACGTTGCATCTGCGGCTCGATCGCCATCGACTTGACCGTCTCTATACCGCCCACACTCTCGACCAGAAACGACTGATTGGCGGCCCCGCGCATAAATTTCTCTTCGAGGCGACGGCGTAACACCGGAGTTACGAAAATCGATAGCAGCACATAAAAAGGAATCGCCGCCACGACAACCCAAAACAAGGTACTGCTATATAGATACATAACCGCAAAAAATACGACCGTAAAAAACAGATCAATGACGACGGTGAGGGTAGATCCGGTAATGAAATTGCGAATCGAATCTAGTTCGCGAACTCTGGCGACAATCGACCCAATGGGTCTGGACGAGAAAAAGCCGACGGGCAGCCCTTGTAAATGGCGGTAGAGATTAGCGCCGAGTGCAACATCCACTCTATTTGTTGTATGACTGAACAAATACGTTCGCAGGCCGCTGAGAATGACCTCGAAAAACGATACGGCAATCAGACCGATTGCCAGAACATCGAGCGTCGTTAGGCCACGATGCACAAGCACTTTGTCGATGACAATCTGAAAGAAAAGCGGCGTGATGAGTGCAAAAAGTTGTATGAAAAACGAGGCGATTAAGACTTGCGTCAACAACTTTCTATATTTAAGTATCGAGGGTATGAACCAACTAAAGTCGAACTTACCCGTCATCCCGGGCAACACGGACCGTTTTGTGACCAGTATCAACCGGCCTGTCCAGAGCTCAGAAAATTGCGCCTTGCTGAGCTTGCGTGGTTCGCGTTCCGCCGGATCTTGAATCAGAACTTCTTCGCCAACCATTCGGCCAACTACCACAAACCGGTCGTTGACGAATTCGGCAATTGCCGGCATGGCCGATTTCTTCAACTTCTCCCAGTCGGAGTCAAATGCTTTAGCGCGCAGCCCAAGGAATTTTGCAGCGCGCAGCATGAGCGCCTCATTAAATTGCTCGCCAGATTCGACAAACTGATGTTGTAGCTGCTGCGGATCGGCAGAGACACCCTGAAGCCTGGCTAGCATGACGATGCTGGTTAACCCTGTGTCAACAGCGACCGCAGATATTGGTTGACCAGCATCCGCCGTCATCCCGAAGTTCCTACGCTCGTTTCAATAGGCAACAAAGGCAACTCTTTAACTGTTTGTGTTGATCGGCTTCGAGTACAACGCTCAAGCGTCGATCTTATTTTTGCGGTTGGACCGCTTTTTGGCTTTTTGTCCCAGATATGATACTTCAACTACCGCGTCACTGTAACGCTTCACTTGCACTTCCGCTGAAGTTTTTTTCTAACAATCTCAGCGGCCACTTTCCCTGCAATATCTCCAATTTTCTATGCACACGTCTTCGCCTGCGTTTGTTGTAGCAATAAAAATTCTTTCAGTGTTTCGAATACCGAGTAGTTGTTGAGGTGGCAATTAAACTATCGTTTAAATTCATATAGATCTATTCAAGTCTTACAGCAGGATCTTCCTTTTCAGTCGCCGTTGACCGGCGGTGCTTGCAATGCCCGTTAGATTGGGGCGCCGCTACAAGGCCATGGTTTGGCAATTAGTTCGCGATTGGCACTCGGCAGCGCGCGCCGTTATTTGCAGCCGATATTGTCCGTCGCGCGCAAGATTCTGCCAAAAGTAACTTTCAATTTTTGCGGGCGAAACCCGTCATTCTTTAGATTCTGCGAGATGGCGACGACAAGGTCAGCATTTCGATCCGTGCCTCGTGAAGGCGGATATCAGAGATTTCCATCTTTGGAGTAGAGAAAACCGACCCCACGTCTTTCAAATACCCGTCTTTGCCAGCAAAACATTGCAACCCGCAAATACTCGCAAACGGTGCTGCTGATTTCGACCGATATTGGCTCCTGTTACTTGCACATCGGAGCCAGCAAATTTCTTGGGCAAATTTCAGGACCGTTGCAGCTTAACAAGATAGGGAAACCAGCAAATAGAGCCTGACCACTGGCACAACATGAGGAGTCTACGATGCTCATCAATTCAATCTGTAAACCCAATACAAATGGAGATACCCATGCTCGCTGTGACCGTTTGGTAGAAACATCCGGTCTACTTCTGATCATATTGTTACTTGCTGGGTGCGCGAGCGCGCCGTCAATTTTGTGGCAAGAAATTTCCTATCCAGCGCTTAACGTAACGTCAGACGCATACCTCGGCGAGCCACTGCTCAACCAGGGCCACGGGATTCACGCCGACACGCTGCGCGTCAGTTCCGTTCGCGGAAAATTTGCTGTGATCTCGAATGCGACATTTTGCAGGCGGGCGCCGGGCTCCAGGGAGTTTTTTAGTTTCGATAATCGGGCCGTGATGTTCCTGAATTTCATTGGCGGTGCACGTGGCTACGCCAACGACGTGAGCTACAAGCAAGACACTGGCGAATTATGCATTGACGACTTCTGGTCCGGTTGTTTCGACGCTTCCGAAGCGCAATTTGAGTTCCACACCGGATCGGTTTGTTCCCGACCCAATACTTTACAACAAGCGATCGAATACAACGGAAAATCAGGTAGCACTCTAAATTTTACTTATCGCGAGACAACCGGTGGACAAATAGCCTTTCCGGTGACGCAAGATTTCACGATGGACCTAAACGAGGGCGACATCATCAATTACAAGGGCGCTCGCTTGCAGGTCGATACTGCAACCAATCAGCAGATAACGTATCGAGTACTCAAGAACTTTACGATCTATTAGCGAATCGGCATTGCTCATTGTACCGGGCGATCGATCCTTGAACGACTCCGTCACCCGACGCTGTCACAGAATCTTGATTACCCCTACAGGGTCACTTGCCCAATGAGACACTAGTCAACATCTGGACAAAGATTTATCGGGTAATAAGTATTTATCACGATTGCGGTCGAACAGCTGTTTGGCTAGCATTAATCCTGAGGCTTCGGCCTCAAGTGCTAATCGCCTCGGTTGTTAGCGCCGCCCTGCTGAAAGAGGTCCGAGCCTCTGCCAGTATCGGGGACGGTGGATGCGGAAGGTAGAACCAAAAGGGAAGTTGTTGAGCGAAAGCTAACCAACGGAACTTACGGAACGTTTTGACTCCTCGGAAGAATTAGAACGCTATACCTGAGGGTAGCCCGATATTAAGATCAGGTTCGGGCTCGCGCACGGAGAACTCGACGAAAGGAGAGTGACTCGGAAGTGAGCTAAGAAAATGGGACCAGCAGACCTGCCCTTGCGTCCTCTTATCGAAGAAAGCGGCGACATCGCCGCTTTTTTTGTTCCGTTGCAGAAAAATCCAAAGTCACCGAATGTTTCTGAGTGGAGTGCACGCAAACATCGCGATTATGGCCAGCGCCACGTTTAAAAGTTTTGCCCAACCGATTTTGATTCCGCACCTGCCCATTGAGAACGATCTACAGCTATGGATATGAAACTATTCGCAACAATTTTCGGCACGATCTTTCTTGCCGAGTTAGGAGATAAAACTCAACTTGCTACGTTGTTGTTTGCATCACAAGACCGATCAAGCTTGTTAACGGTTTTTGTCGCAGCATCATCTGCCCTGATCGCCACCACCGCGATCGGTGTGCTGGCCGGCGCCATCGTATCCAATTATCTGGATCAAAGAATTCTCTCTAATATTGCAGGTCTCGTGTTTATTGCGGTCGGGGTTTGGACTATTTGGCAGGCGTAGATGCGCCGGCACAAGAATACATCGCTAACAGTCGACCAATCAGATATTAACCTCGCCTGCCGTGCCACTATCCGCAGCTAAGTACAAACCTCAATTTACGTCGCGTTGGTGGATTTTTATGCTGTCCAGATGGCTCCATATGAACAAAAATCATCCTGAATATTGCCGCCCGGAGCAAAAAATGTATCTTGAATCGACACGCCTAGATCGATCGGACAGCCGTCGCGAATCATCAAAGCTGGCACGCTTTATTTCATCGTTGTGTTCGCGATTGGTTTCGGGCTGGCGTCGATTCGCGAATTGTGGGCCGTACCACGCTTCGGTGAGTGCATTGTGGAACTGCTGGAAATGCCTTTTATGCTCATCACGGCCTATCTCGCGGCGTGTTGGATCGTTCGACGTTTTGATATTCCCGGTACACCGCTTTCGCGACAACTTGTCGGTGTCGTAGGGTTGTGCTTACTATTGGTCGCAGAACTCGCTGTCGTATTTTGGGTGCGCGGTCTATCGGTCGGAGAGTATATCGCTGCACGCGATCCGATATCGGGCGCTGCCTACGTCATCGCGTTGGTATTCTTCGCGGTCATGCCAAGCATAGTGCGGCGCGGACGAAGACACAGATCAGACATCAAATCGCGCTGATACACGGCTTTCGCATCATTGTGATGACGGGAGTAACCGCGTGAGCTGGCTACCGACTAGCATTGCAGCGATGAAAATATACGGCTCGCTCGAACCGCTGGTTAATCCGGTGATGACCGGCCCCGGACAATAACCGGCAAGTCCCCAGCCAAGTCCGAAAATCACCGCGCCGACAATGAGTCGGTAGCCGATATCACTTGCGGCCGGCAAATAATGGTGCGACTCAAACAGTGGCGCATTGTTTGTGGCCCAGCGAAAACCGACAAAAGCCACGCCGGATGCCGCACCCATGACCAGCAGCAAACTGGGGTCCCAATTGACGACAACATTCAAAAACGCTAACACTTTCTCCGGATTCGCCATCTGCGAAACGGCAAGTCCCACGCCGAACAGTACACCAACAAACAATCCCGCGATGGACCGGCGGACGATCACCCGTCACTCCCAAATACCCAGTAAATGGCGCTGGCCGTAATCATAGCGGTGATCAGAAACGCTACGGTTGCCGCGATGGATCGAGGTGACAGACGTGCAACGCCGCATACACCATGCCCGCTGGTACAACCACTGCCCAGCCGGGTACCAAACCCAACCAGCAGTCCGGCGACGGCCAACTGCACGATCGGAAAGCCCTCTCGCGTTATAAGAGATTGACCCGTAATGACCTGGTAGCCGTAGCCGCCAATCACCAGTCCAATTAGGAACAGTACGCGCCAAAGCCGGTCGCCAGACTGTATCGAGATAGCACCATTGACGATGCCGCTAATCCCGGCGATACGGCCGTTGAACTTGAGTAGCAGTACTGCTGCGAGGCCAATCATCGCCCCACCGAGCAGCGCTGACACCGGGGTAAATTCAATCATCTATTCGATCTTTCCTGTTGTATCGACCGGTGAATCGGAAAGCACTTTTTCTCCAGTGATCATCGCCGACACCAAGCTGTTTTTCTCTCGCAGCTCAGTCACGACCACGCCAATAATATGCAGTAATATAGTCACCATAAGGACATAAAACGTTGTTTTATGCGTGGTCACAATCGGGCTGCGGAATGCGCGCATGTCATCGTACGCGGCCGGATCAACATGTTCTTTCGATCCCGCTTGGAGTCGGCTGAGTTTTTCTGGATCGCCCTCGGTAACCCACATTGCGAACACGCTACCCAACGGGGGCTTGTAAAGATCGGTGCCTGCCAGCACTAACCCGGTGCCGGCCTGGATCAGCATCAACATCAGCATGAGCGTCACCATTAGGCGCGCCAGAGGGTTGTGGCCTGCGTAGGTCGGCGGATTGCCGCTGATTAGGCCGCGCACGTAGGCACGCAGCGACGCTGCAAATCCACGGCCGAATGGCAGGATACGTTTCCAGCGAGAATAATAACCGCCGATGAAAGCCCAGACCAATCGCCAAAATAAATTCAGGGCAAAGACGTAGCCGACGTATGTGTGTAGCGTCTTGAGCAGCAATTTGCCCTCGGCACTGACACCAAACGCTTTCTCATTTAGAATAGCTATGCCGAGTACAGCTAATCCAAAGATGCACAGTACATTCAGCCAGTGAAACAAACGGGTGGTGCGATCCCAGACGGAATAGGCGGTGCGCGTCGACATTGCCTATTTCGACCGTCTGGGTTCGTTCATGCTGGTCAAATTCATCAATCGTTTCCAGGATTGTCGGCAAGCTTTCATTTACTGTGGGTACCACGAGATTCGAAAACGGGCGTCAGGTCGGCAGCTCTAGGAATGCTACGGTATTCATGACTTCCTGTGGTGCGTCCTCGAATTCCGGCCTCGCTATTCTGCAACCGTCGGTCGAAATGCATTGACGGGAATTTCGTCCTTCAATAACCGTCGTTTCCCAAGCATATTCATCCCGCCCCGGGACAAGATGATCGTGGCACATAAATAAACGTGCATAGTCAGGCAGCACTAGCACTTTATGAATAGATCGATAAGAAAGTGTTGGCATCGCGACCTGGAAAATCTGCAACTGCGGTACTGTAGTCAGGCATAAACAGGGTAGCACCCACAATAGCCGTCTCGCCAACGATGTAGGTCACGCACGCGGGTGTATGCCCAGGCGTATGGATCGCCTGTACCGCCAGCTCACCGATCCGAAACGTTTCGCCATCAGCTATTCAGCCATCGCTCTGCTTCGTCTGTCTCATCAAGATCGAACGCCTTTATCTCAAGTCCGGGAATGAGTGCGCCTTCAATTTCGCTGGCCTTTTGCACCCACTCTTTGTCCGCCAGCACTGCGGCACGATCGAATTTTCCAATCAATCCAAGCATTTTTGGTAAGCGTGAGAACTCAACCGCGATCGCTCCCAATGTAGGAAGTTTGAAATCGTCAATCCGATATAACATTCGACCGTGCTCGATACCATCCGATTTCTGAATCAGATCATCCAACGCAGTTTTCATATCATTGCTGTCGAGCTTTCCACCAAAATTGATGTCAATTCGGTTGGGACCATTCGGCAAAACCTGGAACATTGGAATTCCTCCGTTGTTATTTCTGCGCACACGCCAGCTGGTGCAACAGTAAGAATTTCCTTCAATATGACTAGGAGTGCACTGTCACACGCGATAGTGATGATCGAAATTCGTAGATGCCGCGCTGGTTTGCGGACAACCACTATGGATCACAGCCCCGATCCGGCGGCATTATCCACAATCCGTCAATGACATTTAGACAAGCGCGCTATGTATGAATTGGCAAAAGACTTTGGCACAACACCGAGATGCGATTCTGAACGCGCGCAGCAGCTTACTCATACGCTGAAATTGTAAATGAAATCGCACGCCGAAAAACATTTTTCGAAACGCGTTGGCTGGCTAAGGGCCGCCGTGCTTGGTGCGAATGACGGTATTGTTTCCACAGCAAGCCTGGTTATCGGCGTAGCGGCCGCTAACGTTGCACGAAGCGAAGTACTCGTCGCTGGTGTCGCCGCTTTGGTCGCCGGTGCCATGTCGATGGCAGCAGGTGAGTATGTGTCGGTCAGCTCTCAAGCCGACACTGAAAAAGCGGACTTGCAGCGCGAGCGGCTGGAGCTTGATACAAACCCTGTATTTGAACACCGTGAATTGGCACAGATTTATGTGAATCGTGGACTGGATTCATCCCTAGCGGCACAAGTTGCCGAGCAACTAATGAATCACGACGCGCTCGCTGCCCATGCCCGTGACGAACTCGGCATATCCGCGGATAACGCTGCGCGCCCAATCCAAGCGGCAGTTACCTCAGCAATTACATTCGCTACCGGTGCGGCTCTGCCACTACTGGTGCTGCTGTCGACGCCACCTGCACGGATACTGATTTCTGTTGCTATCGGTTCGCTGATATCGCTCGCAGTCTTGGGACTGATGGCGGCGCGTGCGGGTGGCGCAAACGCGTTGATTGGAATAGGCCGGGTTACGTTTTGGGGAGCCCTCGCAATGGCTCTCACCGCGAGCGTCGGTAAATTGTTCAATGTCGTCACGTGATAACAGATAGCGTCGGACGACATGTTCCTTATTCGGATCACGAGCACCGATTTGAGCGCAGCAAACATCGAACTGAGAAGTCGTACCCCACTACTCATTAGTGTTTCTGGCTGCGGCAACGCAAGAACAGGTTACTGGCGCCTGGCAAATTTAGAGCAACGCAGCGAATGAATACCCAAATCGACATTTGGCAGTTTGTCGGGGGCATCGGCTTGTTTCTATTTGCAATGTCGCAGTTGGAATCCGCACTGAAGAGTTTTGCCGGACGATCGTTAAAGCGCTTCTTACAAAACCACACCGACAAGCCACTAAAGGCAGTCGCCACCGGTACGATTGCGACCGCATTTCTCCAAAGCAGCTCACTCGTAAGCCTAATGGTGCTCGCATTTGTCGGCGCAAGCATCATGTCTTTGGAAAATGCCTTAGGTGTCATCTTTGGAGCAAATCTTGGTACGACCCTGACAGGGTGGGTAGTAACAACACTCGGCTTTAAACTAAACCTTGAAGACGCTGCGCTTCCGCTGATTGGCATCGGCTCACTGATGCTGGTCGGGCTAAAGGGTCGTATCGCCAACATTGGACGAATGGCGGCCGCGATCGGCTTTCTACTCATGGGTCTTTCGCTAATGAAAAGTAGTGTCGGATCGCTTGGGAACACATTCGAGTTAGAGCGCCTGGCAGACCTAGCCAGTTGGCAATACTTGTTATTCGGTGTTGTCTTCGCCGCGATAGTGCAGTCAAGCTCAGCAGTGATGCTGGTGATCCTCGCGGCATTGCATTCCGGAGTCGTAGAATTGCCGGCCGCCGCCGCGGTAGCCATCGGCGCGGACCTAGGAACCACCGGCACCGTACTAATCGGGGCCGTTCAAGGAGCAGCCGGCAAAAAACGAGTTGCAATAGCACATTTCATCTTTAACGTCACAACAGCAGTACTCGCGTTCTCTCTCCTGACACCGCTTCTGAAACTCGTTCGAGCCGCCGGCATCAGTGACCCTCTGTTTAGCTTGGTAACGTTTCACTCGCTTTTCAATTTTCTAGGCATCGTAATTTTTCTTCCCATCACAAAGCCGTTCGCCCGTTTTCTGCAACGACGGTTCATGACCAAGATGCAGCACGAGAGTCTCTACGTCAGCGAAACAACGCCTGCCGTCTCTGATGCTGCCATCATGGCGATTACGGAGGAAACCGCTCACATCATTGGCCGCGTAATCGATCAGAATATGCATGTGTTTTCGCCGGCCTTGCCCATACCGCCAGGGCGACCGCCGATAAGCACACCGATTGAATTTGGAATTGAGTCGCGCTCGTTTGATGAGCTATATCGAAAAAACAAACGGCTTGAAGGAGAGATAGTCAGTTTCGCGCTAAAGGTGCAGGCTGAACCGCTTGAACAAAGCGAATCAAAACGCCTCAATCGACTGCTCTCGGCAATTCGTCACGCGGTGAATTCGGCCAAGTCATTGCGCGATATCCATCATAATCTCGAGGAGTTCGCCGATTCGCCGCGCACCGAAGTCAATGCTTATTTGGATCACTTCAGAAGTGTAATGACCGAGTTCTACAGTGAAATCTTCCGCCTTCGTAGCGTTGGAGAAGATCAAGCCATGTTTCAGGATTTCGCCAGTCTAATTAAGCGTGTTCACGAGTGGCAGGACCAACTGCATCGCGAAATCTACTCAGACATCACTCATGGCACGCTGGCCGACTATGAAATTTCGTCACTTCTAAATGTCAACCGTGAGATACTCAATTCCAATTCGGCATTAGTGCTCGCGCTCCAGGAGTATTGCCTAGACGAATATGAGGCAGCCGCGCTTAATCAGCTACCCAGTTTTGCGTAACGGATGTGTTTCTTGAGGTTATTGAAACAACGGCCATCGTCGCGACGGCACCAACAGCCGCAAGGGACATATCCTTGTGAGCGTCCCAGACATCACCTTGAGTACCGAGGTATGCCATACCGAGGTCGCCGCCAAATACCGTAGCCGCGCCCCATTCAAAGAGCTCAAACGTCGTCGACGTCGACACGATAACAAGAACGGGTGCCGCGTATGTCCATGCGGCGCGCGCGTTTGCCGCGCGAACGACGCACTCATACACCGGATAGCTTATGAGCACGCCGTAGAGTAGGTGTAGTAGGCGATCAAAATGATTCCGCTCCCAACCGAAAGTCGCGTTGAGGGAAAAACCGCTAATACTTTTCCACCAGTCGTCGTACGGTACTTCAGCGTAGGTATAGTGCGCGCCGATCTCGTGAAGCAACAGATAGACGAAAATGACTGCATATGATGCCGTTGACAGCGGCCTTGACCGGTGCGTGAGCAGCAGAGCGGCGACCGCAACAAGAACGATCACGTTTTCAAGTAACCAGTCCTGCCGGTACAACGGATTGATAGCTAGTAAAAGCCAAACTACACAAAAGATTGCCAATAACATCGCAGGTATCCGGCGCGACGGTGCCGGTCGCGGTATACACATTATTCTTGCCTGTCTGTTACACGCCATTGCTCAGATCTACATAGCGAACTTGGCCAGATCAATGCCGGTGTCCAGCATATCCGGGCGTTGCTCGTCGGCGGTGTTCAATGCTTTCAAACACCATTTGAACATTCAGCAATTCGAATTGTGTGGCAATCGAAGGACACTTCGAAGTCGTAGTTGCCGTCACGGTTTGCGGCATGCACCTAGCACACACGGTATTCGTCCATTGCTTTGGGATGATCACAGTTCGATTCGTCCGATTCCGCAACAGCAAACTTTCCATGGCCGGCGGAATTTGATTGCCGGCATCCGTAATACCCACGAGTTGTTAGTCATTAATCCTAATGGGAGAGACGCGCGTCGGGGCCTAGGATGGTGAAAGGAAATCAAGCCACCTATCTTTCGGACATTTGGGGCCCAAAATGCGGAAAATCGAAAACATTCTTTGTGTCGTTGATCCGACGGCGTTAGAGCAGCCCGCGCTCCTGCGTGCGGTGCGGCTGTCGGTTCAATTCGGCGCCAAGTTAGATTTGTTGATCTGCGACTACAACCAGGTGCTGGCTAGCAATCGTTTGTTCGACTCGCGATCGATGAAAGAAGCTCGCATAGAAATAATCGGGCAACACGAGAAGCGACTGCAGGAACTGGCGGATGAGAATAGTGTTACGGACTTGATAATTTCCGTCAGCGCGATTTGGGACCACCCCTTGCACGAGGGAATTGTACGCCATGCATCAGCAACGGGTGCTGACATGGTATTCAAAGATACACATCAGCATGCCGGCTTTGGGCTTAGCGCACTCTCCAACTCCGATTGGAGTTTGATCAGAACATGTCCAGTGCCGCTATGGCTCGTAAAGCCAGGTAAGTTACCTGAACCGGCACGAATAATAGCGGCGATCGACCCGACAAATGAGCACGATAAGCCCGCTGAACTGGATAACACTATCTTGCACCTTTCGAATATCGTCGCCAAGGCGCTCGACGGAGAGGTTCACGCATTCCATTCGGTGGATACCCGGTTTGCAAACGTGCCGAGGTCTCCTGGCATCTACGTTCCAACCTTCTTTGATTCGACCGAGCTCAGGACGGCGATGCTCCAACACCACAGGAGTCGCTTCGACGAGATCGCCCGGCAAAACGAAATTACCGACGACCGGACACACCTTGTCGAAGGAGCAACGCACGAAACCTTGCCAGTTTTAGCTACCGAAATCTCTGCAGGCTTAGTGGTCATGGGTGCAGTCGCTCGAAGTCAATTAAAGCGTATCTTCATAGGTGCAACGGCGGAATTCACATTGGGCAGACTACCCTGTGATCTGTTGGTGGTAAAACCCCCGTCATTCGAAACACCAGTCCAGATCAAGCATGACAGTATAGAGTAGACATGGGCAGCAAAACGGTCATCGCCAGACGCCTGTTGAGGCGCGAGCAAAGGTCACCGCACCAGCTTCCCAACAGGGCGATATGGTGCCGATTAGTCATGCTTCGCTTTGCGATTATTCGCCCCACAAGCCGGCAAAGAAACTACGCAATTGTTGTCACGCGGAAGAACGCGTAGACCAAAAAAATCGTCAGAACGATAGCCGCTTCGTGCTTCTGCAAGCCTTTGACGCGGTTTAGCAGAAACAACACGACCAATGATAGAAAAAGCAAGACAGGTAATTCGAAAAACAAAAGTGTACGACTAAATTCAATGCTGGAGATAATAGCGGCGGCCCCGACCGGAACTAACGTATCGAAGATATTGCTGCCTATGAGATTGCCTACGGACAATTGATTCCTTCCCTTCAGCACGGCTACGAGGGAAATAGAAAGTTCCGGCAGACTTGAGCCAAGACCGATGAGAAATATCGAAATTAAAATGGGCTGAACTTGCAACGATTCCGCCATGCGAATCGCCGCCGCGACCGTGAACTCCGAGGACAAAATAACCAATGCGACGCCTGCGATGAGATAAAACATCTCCCTGCTGGTAGAGACGCGCGATTGGTTAGCAATAGTCGCCTGGGAACCGCTGCGGTCTACCAGAACGTAGGCGAAATAGACGAAGTAAACGATCAGCAGCGAGATGCCTTCAGTTCGGGTAACAGAGCCGTCCGCGCCAGCGAACGCAAGCAGCACAATCGACCCTAACAGCATGCCTCCATGGCCGAAAATGACACGCCTGGGTGCTGTTAGGTAACCGAACAGACCGACGAAACCAAGTACGAAGCCGATTTGCGCAAGCGCGCTGCCGACCGCTGTACCAACGACCACGTCAGACGCATCGCCAAATCTTGCGTTTCTTATCCCAGCGTCAATCGCGACCGCGAGTTCTGGTATGTCACTCCCTACCGACAATATCACCGCACCGATTACGAATTCGGATAGATGAAAGCGTTGAGCAACGGAAACCGCGCCGCGGATGGTCAGTTCCGTTCCAAACCAAAGACCCGCAACACCAACAACAATAGTCAGAACATCCATACTTCGTCTAGCAAGCTGCAACGGTTGAACACTGTCGCTCGGGCCCGCGTTTCGAACGCATTAACCTCCAAGACGGCATGTTACGCCGGTCGATGTGGCGAAAATCACGCAACGGTTTTTTTTGCATCGGCATTTCGCTGGCGACGTTTCTCCTTCACTATCTTAAGTTTGCTTTCTATAGACTTCGCTGCGCGATCAATATGCAGCGCATGAGACAAGTGATGGCCAGCGTCCGCAAGATCCTCGCGCACTATTTTGAGTTCAACCCGCATGCGTTTGGCTTCCCTTTTCAGTTCAGCTATCGAATCTTTGAGCTTGGATACTGCCCCTTTCAGGTCTTTGCTAGTTTTGTTCGCGTGTGAGCGTGACGACTTTGCCAGCCGCTCTAACTTGATTTTTGATTCTCTTTCCGCGCGCTTGATGCGTGTATTGGCACGTTTGATTTCCGACGTCAGCCGATCTCTCTCCTTTGTCAGACGTTGCTTGGCCTTCTTCGCCGATTTTAGAAAGTCATCTTTGGCTCCCTGCAGGGCATTCCGATATGCCTGTACATTGTGATCTACCATCATTGCTCTCCGATTTATATTTCTAAATGCTGTCGTTCGATTGGAGACGCGGCTTTCATACTCGGTTAGGTCAGATTCCGAACGAAACGTCATCGCGTGCAATGACACATTACGGATACGCGTAGCCAGCCGCCATGCTGGATACAAGCAATAATTTAGGGGATATTACTTACCGGGATCATTGCTAGAACAGGTGATCACCGAGTGGCTTATTCAGCCGCACTCGCGGTGAATTTCCTGCTTGCTTCGCACGCTGACTGACCCGCGTTCAACATGCGCGGAAAACCGGACATTTAGTGGGCGCGCTCAGTCAACGACAATTGTTGCGAGACCAAACGGGGCGGCGGCCAAGAAGTTCCGGGAAGGTTATATCAGATGATCGATGAGCAACTGACGAACGATTGCGTCCGCCTCTGCCTGAATGGCCTGGGCCAAACTGGCCTTATCGAAGCAGGTAGACTGAATCGTCCATACTCGCTTCTGACTTTGAACTTCGTAAAGGTTTGTAATGACGATGATTGTGGTTGCCAGACTAACGGAATCCGGTTCTTTTAGGATCTCGCGGTCATACAGAAAATAGTCGAGCAGATCGCCGCCCCGACATTCCGAAAGCATGTGTTCCCGACCATCCTTCAGTTCGACAGTGGTATCTACACTGACGACATGGGAAATCAAAATTCCATCCGCTGACATTTCGTTGGCTGCCCGATCTATGTCTTCCTGAAGAATTCCGTCTTGTGCATCGATCATCGTATGGCTGGCAACTGCTTCGGCCTCCGCGCCTACAATGTTCGTGACGATTTGGTCTTCGAATGCAAGTTGCTGATCTTTACTGCTGGTGATACTGATTACCAGCAAACGTTCAAACGATGCTGTTAGTCGCGCCGGGTCGCTGTACATTTTCACGATATGTGTTTGCCGAGCGCAGCCAAGCGACATTATCGCGATAGCAAATAAGAACACGCCCGCAATTCGTATTACATGACCCATTGATCATCGTCGCGAATGGCTTGGAGGAATCACTATGCTACGTCCCAATGGGCAGGTTGATATCGGTATTTACACCTAGGTACTTTCGCTTGGTGCTGCGCGAGAATAGTTGTAGATCGGCGTCACAGTTGGTTGGTCCTAACATTTGAGGCAAGCGTGGAATTCCAAGACTATTACGCCGTGATGGGTGTCGAGCGAAACGCCAGTCAGGATGACATCAAGCGTTCATACAGAAAACTGGCGCGTAAATATCATCCAGATGTCAGCAAAGAACCCGACGCGGAAGCGCGCTTCAAGACACTCGGTGAGGCGTACGCAGTATTAAAGGATCCGGAAAAACGCGCAAGCTACGATGAACTGGGTGCCAATTGGAAATCCGGGGAGGATTTTCACCGGCCAACGGATTGGGCAGCTGGCTTCGAGTTCAGCGGCGACGGTCGTGGCGATGGTGTCCACGCCTACAGCGAGCTCTTTGAGTCACTCTTTGGTCAACGCAGCGGTGCTCCCCACTCCAGATCGGGGTTTCAGACATTAGGCAGTGATCACCATGCAAAAATTCAGGTCGAACTCGAAGACGCATACCGCGGCGCAACGCGCGCGATCAGTTTGCGTGCACCCGAAATCGATGATACCGGGCATGTGACGACCAAAGACCGGACGCTGAACGTCAGAATACCCAAGGGTGTGCGTCCAGGTCAGCGCATCCGCTTGGCGGGGCAAGGCTCACCCGGCCTTGGCGGGGGTGCTGCCGGCGATTTGTATCTCGAAATTGAGATTCAACCGCATCGCCTGTATACGATTGATGACCGTGACGTGCACTTGACGTTACCACTGACACCGTGGGAGGCGGTCTTGGGAACGACGGTGAAAATACCGACACCGGC
The DNA here is from genome assembly GCA_021773015.1 of Woeseia sp. Lineage (GTDB taxonomy): Bacteria > Pseudomonadota > Gammaproteobacteria > Steroidobacterales > Woeseiaceae > OFTM247. The sequence continues at coordinate 3,226,679 of JAJFKW010000001.1, read as the reverse complement.
AGGAGCAGTCGATTTGAAGATTCCGCCAGATACCCACAATGGGCGAAAGCTACGACTCAAGGGGCGTGGAATACCGAGTCGACCCGCCGGCGATTTTTTCGTTACTGCAGAACTCACACTGCCGCCGGCAAATACTGCAACCGATAAAGATTTCTATCAAAAAATGCAACAAGACATGAACTACGATCCACGTGCACATATAGAGGTATAGACCATTATGTCCACACAACCCCTGAGCGGCACATTACTTGATGAGCAAGTACGCCTTTCGTTAGAAGAGCTCAGCCAATTTTGTTCCGCAGGCAACGAATGGGTCGTCGCTCTGGTTAACGAGGGCATTCTAGATCCATTGGGAAATAGTCCCGGCGACTGGGTGTTTGTTGGCAGCTGTGTTTCGCGAGCACACGCTGCGCAGCGATTGGAGCACGATCTTGGTATCAATCTGGCCGGTGTTGCACTGGTCCTCGAGCTACTAGATGAAGTCGATACGCTACGTTCCAGGATTCGTCGTCACAACCTGGATCGGTAAGCTTGCGGACATTCGAGCACCCGTCGACGATAAACAATACGAACCAAGCAACGCGACGACAGGATAGAGGAGGCATTCGCCACTACATTTCCAACGTGTAAGAGGTCGAGCGCGAACGCGACAAGCAATCTATCCGGCTATACGTCGGTAATCAGTTTTTCAATAAAACCAATGTCCTTGCCAACCACTTCTTTGTCAATGGAAAAAATTGGAACGCTGCTGGACTGTATCGACAAAGCGTCTCTCAATTCGCCCAGGAAGTGTGGTGCCGCGATAAGGGCGAAATCCCTGCAGCTGCCGTCGCTCGTAGCGCTGATGATGCACCGCGCAATTTCTTTTGCAAAAGCCTTTGATGCACGCCTCTTCGGTCCCGTGTTTTCTCGTAGCATCGTGTGGCGTCCATGGCCATGGCTGTCAAAGCTCCGCCCGCCTCTGCCACTGATGAGATTCGACATCTTTTCACGGGCTAAGGAATTATCCATCGAAAATAGCTTCCTCAGTGGGCTGCGCCTAAATTCTCGCACATAGAATATGGCACGCGACCGGTCTGCAACCACTATCCAGTGAAGTTTTTCACCATTTTTGCTGACCGCAGCTATCAAACCCAAACCTCACGGACTTGTACCAGCAACAACCATCGCCTTGCTGCGCAGCGTGCGCAACGCGTAAATGTACGTATTGAATTGAACTGCAGCAGATGCGAATTAGTGCTTGGTATTCTGCTTTGTCGAGAGTTCCATCGATGGCCTTACAGCTTCAGGTGTTGGGCGCCGCCAGGCACATTCTCGGATCGTCAAACTGCGTCATCATAATAGCAACCCCACCCTCGTATTCATCAGCTACCTTTCGGCCAACTTGTCGCGCCACCTTTCTCTGAAGCGAAATCGGCATCGTAGCGAATTCTGTATGTATTGCCCGCAATATGATCTGGGTACGCACGGATTGGACGTTCCCCAATTGACGCGCAGAATTGAGTGAGTGATTTGCGTTTGAGAAATCCTATTTTGTCCTTCGCATTTCAATCGAGATCGCAACCACAGCGATTTTTTTCGGCGAGCGATAAGGAACGCTAATGGAAGAGTTTCCACACCACTATTCGGTAACCGCGACGGGCAACCGCGAGGGAATTGTTAACCTACGAAGCCCGGGGCTGCCTCACATCGAATCTGCCCCGCCCGCCGAGTTCGATGGGCCAGGCGACCAGTGGTCCCCGGAAACGCTACTCGTTGCTGCGATCGCCGACTGCTTCATACTCACATTTAGGGCGATTGCCCGAGCATCGAAAATGGACTGGATATCGATCAGCTGCAATATTGAGGGCGTCCTTGACCGCCCCAACAAGGTCTCCCGATTCACTGAATTTCGACTGCGCGTGACCCTAGACGCGCCGCAAAGTATCGACCAACAAACTGCACAGCGACTGCTCGAAAAATCGGAGCGATCCTGCCTGATCACGAACTCGCTAAATGCTGACGTCCACCTTGAAACTGACGTTCGCCTCGTGTCCTGACGTAGATTGTGGACGAGCTGGGACGGCCAATAAACATGATAAGTGATTGGGAGATGATTCGATGAGAATGATGAAGGCAGCGGTGTTTGTTAAACCGGGCAGTATCGTTTTGGAGGACAAGCCTGTGCCAGTCGTTGGAGCCGGGGATGCGCTCATTCGAATAACAACGACAACGATTTGCGGCACAGACGTACACATTCTCAAAGGAGAATACCCTGTCAAGCCCGGCCTAACGGTCGGCCATGAGCCCGTCGGTATTGTTGAGGCAGTTGGTGATGGCGTTACGGGTTATGCGCTCGGACAGCGTGTCATTGTTGGCGCGATAACCCCCTGCGGACAATGCTATCACTGCCTTGATGGCCACCAGGCGCAGTGCGGTGGTAGGTCGATCGGCGGATGGCGGTTTGGTAATTCAATCGACGGCTGCCAAGCCGAATACTTGCTGGTACCGAACGCGCAGGCGAACTTGTCGCCCATTCCCGATGACCTGACAGACGAGCAAGTGTTGATGTGTCCGGACATTATGAGTACCGGCTTCGGCGGGGCCGAATCGGGCCAAATCGGTATTGGCGACACTGTCGTCGTATTTGCTCAGGGACCGATCGGATTGTGTGCAACCGCGGGCGCCAAATTAAAGGGCGCGACCAAGATTATCGTTGTGGATACCGTGCCGGAACGGCTGAAGGTCGCTCGAAGTTTGGGTGCTGACATAGTGATTGACTACAGAAAGGTTGACCCCATCGAGGAAATCATGCGTATCACAGAAGGACGCGGAGTCGATGTCGCCATCGAGGCTCTTGGTACTCAGGAAACCTTTGAAAATTGCCTTCGGGTACTTAAACCGGCCGGCGTGCTTTCGAGCCTGGGTGTATACTCTGGCAAGCTGACTCTGCCGTTGGATGCGATCGCAGCCGGTTTGGGCGACATCAAAGTTATGACGACACTTTGTCCCGGAGGGAAAGAGCGAATGCGCCGCTTGTTAAATGTCGTTGCATCTGGGCGAGTTGATCTAAAACCCTTAGTCACGCACCGATTCAAACTAGAGCAAATAGAGGACGCGTACGAGCTTTTCGCAAACCAACGAGACGGCGTGTTAAAAATCGCGATAACGCCTTAGTCGCGGCAACACTTTTCAGAAGTTCATGTTGAATGAGTGCCACTCTCATCTTCGTTCAGCTGTCAAAATGCGCGAACCAATAAAGCTATGGGTAGAGTGCGCGTGTCGCACACTTCCCTAACTGTACCTGCAAACCAAAGAAAGATACCTAGTAGAACAGCATTCCATTGTCATCGCCGCCACGCTTTTTCCACGCGAGACCACGCGTCAGAAGATAAGGCATTGTCAGCGGCTGGAAAAAATATTGTTTCCTCAGCGGTAGCATGTTCATCGTATTGACGTGCGAACCAAATAATATCCGAGGACACGACCTCACAAGATATTGACGAATCGACAACGCGAGCGTTAAGTCGCCCCAAAATTCGATGAAACGCCGCATGTTCTTCGGAGATATTTTCGATTAGACGATGAATCGGCACCGCCGTTTTTCTAAGTTCAAGCAGAATGAGCTCTTCATTGTGATGATGAGCAGATTCCGCTCCGCTATGGAAAGACTCAAGCAGTGCTCGCAATTCGGTACGCGCGGACTGCTCGCGCTTTCCGATTTCAAGCACCAGCGAGTCTATTTGCGACAAAACATGCGCTTTCTCGTGGTGGTACTGCTGCAAACTGTTGATAAGTTCATGCATTGCAATCTCCGTTCACGATGACATTCGCAAACTACGTCGCAACGGGCCCGTCATCTGTTAGAAATTGTAACTCCCACTTCGTAACGCCAACATCGGTTCGAAGCCGTCATTCAGTGCTGGGGTACGGTACATAGCGGTACCCAGGCCGTCGCACTTTTTCGTAACGAGTTTGAAGAAAGGCGACGAGATCAACGAGTTCTGTCACCGTCATCACATCATTATAGATGGTCATCGGTGACTTACCGTCTTGGTAAGAATTGTCTCCGCGAAAGCCCCTTGCTAACGTGTGCGACGGATTAATAACGGAAGTTACAAGTTCTGCGTAGGACTTAACGCGCGTTACACTGCCGCCGAGCGCGAATTCGAACGGGCGTTCGACTTCCGACTGTGGAAGATCAAGGCCTCTAATGGTGTGGCAAGCGGTGCATTGCAGATTAACGAATAGCGCTTGCCCATGCTCAGCATTTCCGTCGGGAAGAACAATCGTCTTTGACGATTCAACTCCGTATTCACAAGCAGAAGCGAACAGCAACACAATCATCGACCCTGCGAATCTTAGAAACTTGCTCATCCGCATATCCCTTTTTCGCCGCTCACTTCGAGAATTCATGGCTCTTAAGGTGCCACGGAAGTGCAGATCGAATCCATTGTGGAATAAACCTACTTGGTCACCCTGCCTCCTGATCGACGAGGCGGTGTGAAGCCAAAACCGAACTCCTGGAGCATCTTGTCGCATAGACCGTTGATAGTTTGGATACAAGGTTACGCTCAGATCAACGTCCTAACTGGCCGGTCGCAGCATGAATGTGAGCGAAGAGAGATTCGGCAGTGACGGGTTTCGTCAGCATCGCGTGTAGCCCAACATCTACGAGGTCCATTGTTTGTGCACTGGCCGGCCGCGCCGTTAAGCCAATAATGGGAATGCGGCCGCTGCCGTGGGCTATTGATCGGGCGATCGCCACAGCGCGGACACCTGTGACGTGCGGCTCAAGAAGAAGGCAGTCTGGTCTATGACGGTTGAGGTCAGCAAGAAAGGCTTGGCCGCTTGTGTACGTCCGAACACACCAGCCGTGTGACTGTAGCACCAAGTGGATTGCGTCCAGAATGGCTTCGTCGTCGTCGACCACTGCGACCCGGCAATGATGTACGAGCGTATCCATTGCATCATAGTAAAGGTGCCGCTAACTGGGTGAAATCACGGTTTGTACCTAGAAGCAGAGGCGGCGCGCACTGGGGCGATAACTAGGCAGTTAGTTGTTCGATCAGAGAAATGAGTTGGTCGGTATCAACCGGTTTATGCAGGATTGCGCAGTTCGCGAGGTTGCCTTTGTCAATTGCAATTGTCGCTGTATCCCCTGTAATTAGCACCGTCGGGAGGTCCTCGTCGGTTGCTTGGCGTACACGACGAATGACCTCCACGCCATCGTATCCTGGCAAGCGATAATCGGAGATCACAATATCCGGGCGTATGCCATCGGCAACAAGGGCGAGCGCGTCCTCGCCGCTCAATGCGGCGTGGACTTCGAAGCCTGATACTTCCAGCAGCATTGTCGTCGCATCGACGATGGCCGCATCGTCCTCAATGAACAGTACGACAGACCGGTCGTTACCTTCAGAGATCACGTCCACCGTGGCCCGCTGATCAGCACGCTCGATCTCACGGCATCCAAGTGGAACGGAAACAGTGAAAACGGACCCTCGACCCGGTGTCGAAGTTACGCTCAACGGATGATCGAGCAACCGTGCAATGTACTTCACAATCGCGAGGCCCAATCCCAAACCCTTACGCCGGTCGCGCACAGAATTGTCGAGTTGATAGTATTCTTCAAAGACGTTTTCTAAATCACTCGCGGCAATCCCAACTCCGGTATCCGCGACCGAAATCTGAGCAATGTCCTCGTGTTGTCGGCAAGCAATCGTGATACCACCACGCTCCGTGTAGCGAATCGCGTTGCTGACGAAATTGTCAATCACCCGCTGAAGCAAAACCGGGTCCGTGTGTACGTCTAAGTCATCTGCTACACATTCAAGCCGTAACCCTTTCTCTTCCGCGAGCTGAATATTGTCCGAAACGATCCGCTCCAATAGCGACTTAGCTCGAACACTGCTCATCTCCGGTTTGATTGCACCACCATCCAATTTCGAGATATCCAGCAGCGCATCCAGAAGTTCGCCCATCGTATCCAGCGATGATCGCATTTTATTACCGATATCCTCGAGATTCGGTAACTGAAGCGGTTCGAGTTTGCGCTTCATCACTGACAAGTACAGACCCAACGACTGCAACGGCTGCCGCAGGTCGTGACTCGCAGCCGCTAAGAATCGTGACTTTCCAGCGTTCGCCCGATCAGCTTCAGTCTTGGACGCTTTTAACGCATCTGCACTCGCGATTTGGTCGCTGATGTCGTGAATTGAACCCGCCATTCGGTAGGCCTTTCCGCTAACGTCCCAGGCAGCCTGACCACGACCGCGAAACCAACGATAATCGCCAGATTTAACATTCAGACGGTAAATAAGATCGAACGGCGCCCGTTGCTCGAAGTGGGTTCCAACCGCAGTGGCCATACGCTCAATGTCATCCGGGTGCAGTGCGGCCAGGAAATTCGAGTAACTCGCTTCTATTTCGCCTTCCGCGTAGCCGAGCAACTCGTAAAAAACCGGCGACCACCACTCCGCATCCTGATTAATGTCCGGCCAATACCATAATCCGGTATGCGAGCCGGACACCGCCAGCGCAAAGCGCGCCTCACTCTCACGAAATGATTGCTCCGCCGCCTTGCGCGCGGTTACGTCACGAATCGCGCTCGCGACAAACCATCCTTGCGGGGACTCTACGGGACTTAAACTGACTTCAACAGGAAATTCGGTACCGTTCTTGTGCAGACCGTACAAGTCAAGGCGCTCACCCATCGCTCGAGGTCGCGGACCGTCATGGAACGTTCGACGATGCATAGTGTGACGTTTACGAAATCGCGTTGGGAGTAAGATTTCAACTTGGCGGCCCAACAATTCGTCGCGCGGGTAGCCAAACACCGACTCGGCTTGCAAATTGACTAGGACAATGGCGCCCGATCCATCCACGATGACCATTGCGTCGGGTGCTGCATCGAGCAATTGTTTAATCGGTAAATCCACTATTATCCGTTATCCAAGCACTGCGCTCGGTAGGCCAAGTTTCTCGTATCTGCAGAAGCGCGTTCAGCGGGTGGCAATACGTTGTTGATCGTATAGACGGTGTAAATCTGCGTGCCCCGCCGAAATAGTCACAGCAGCATATTTGGAGTATTGAAATCACGGGGTTCGAGCTTACTGAACAAGCCTAACAACAATATTGCGGAATCTACGTATTCGAGAGGGTGGCTTCATCCGCTAAAATTATTGTAATTAACTGTATCGTTCGACCATCCATATACGCCCTGTACTCAGCAAAATTATAGCCAATGGTCGGCTAGCTGGAACCTGCAACACTATAGAACGGCGGCAATGCTAGCCGCACGTTTTCACCAAAACGACGGACGGTATTTTCTATGACACAATCAATGTCGCTCAAACAAACAGTTTTCATTGTCGATGACGACTATGCTATCCGTGACGCTATGGGACTACTGATGGAGTCAATTGGCCTGGATTGCGAAACCTTCGAAACTGCCAACGATTTCTTGACACGGATCCCGGAGGATCGGCCCGGCTGCCTGGTGCTTGACATCCGTATGCCAGGAATGAGCGGACTCGAATTGCAAGAACATTTGGCGAAACGTGACAGCGCATTGCCAATCATTTTTATTACTGGCCACGGTGATATTCCTATGGCGGTCGAGGCCATGCAGAATGGCGCTGTCGATTTCATTCAAAAGCCATTTCGCGATCAGGAATTGCTCGACCGTATCAGCGCGGCGCTAAAAGCCGACCGAACGAATCGCTCAAAGCTGGAGGCATCGTCTGGCGTTCGGCAGCGCGCCGAATTGCTGACCAATCGCGAACGTGAAGTGCTGGATCTGGTAGTCACTGGAAAACCAAACAAAATTATCGCTTACGACCTAAGTGTTAGTCAGCGAACAGTGGAGATTCACCGGAGCCGGGTGATGGAAAAAATGCAGGCACACTCGCTTGCCGAACTGGTTCGCCAGCACATGGCGCTGTAGCGTAAAGCGCAACAAGAGCCGATCGCGGTGTGAATCTCACCACTACAGCCCCTACGTAACGGTCGTGAGAGAACTACAAGACTACTGCTTTCAACGCCTAATTCTTTGCTGTTCGTTCGTCTTAGCACACTCAATGCATTCCGTGGCATAGGGGTAGACCGACAAACGCTGGTTGTCAATCGCTTTGCTGCAAGTGACACACTTTCCGAATTCCCCGGACATCATTCGCGCCAAAGCGTCGGAAATTTTGGCCAGCTCTCCGCGCGCTTCGTTGCCGAGCGCGTCAACAACTTCGCTACTCTCCAACTCCATTGCTCTTTCTTTGGAGTCGGAGTTAAGCGGCCGGCGTAGATTGGCGTTGATACGTTCGAGACGCCCGGACAATTCGGCTTTCTTTGAAAGGAGTCTTTCACGTAGTTCTTTAGAGGATTGAGTTCCCATTTCGTTTTCTGCTGCCTTCTTGACATCCAAACACAACGTTCATTTAAGCGCGCCAAAAAGGGGTTCGAAATCCGTACAAATCCCTAGATGCGGTGGTTGAACACGCGATAAAATAGTCGCTCAGAAAATCTGGCTATTGCATTACGCGAAAGCACAGATATTTCCCGGCCACGCTATCAACCCTATCGCTTACGTGACTTATCACCTTGGTCTCCCAATCAAGGCCAGACCGAGTGCCTAATACCGGCCTAGCCCCGATCAGCAAAGCGACTACTCGACGACTATCTGTACCGGCTTTGATTCAACCACTTCCGATTTCGGTAGGTGTACTTTTAGTACTCCGTTGCGCACGGCGGCAGAAATTGCGTTTTCGTCAACATCTTCCGGCAGCGCAAACGTTCTTGAAAACGTTCCGTAGAAACTCTCAATACGGTGCTGGGTCGCCTCCTCGTCTTTTTTTTCCATCTTTCGGTCGCCACAAATCGTGACGCGACCGTTTTCGACGGTAACACTGAGGTCGTCCTTCTCGACCTCAGGAAGTTCCGCCTTGATAACGTATTCCGTTTTCGACTCGGATATATCCGCTACCGGGCGCCAATCTAAATGACCATCGATAGACGTTGAGCGATCACCGTTGGACGTCAACGGACCCGCCATCTGTCGATATCGACTAAATAGATCGTCCATTTCCCGAAATGGACTCCAACCTACGATGTTCATCAGCGTCTCCTCAATGTAATCACTGGTTTTGAATTCTCGCTTGCGACACGTGTCGGCTGCGGGACACATTGATCATCGTCGTATTTACGGCGCTTATGAATCCGTATTTGTAACTACTGCGTCGAGGATCGCCGCAGTGCACTACAGTTTGCCCAGACGAATGGCACTGTAGGTAGAGCCCGTAGCGAAATTCGCATAGCTACGGATTGGCCCATTCATCAATGAGCGCACAATAGGTTACTGCATTCTAACGAACAGGCGCCCGCGCGATGAATACTAATTGTCGTATGCAACTCATCTCAAAACTTTGGATCATACTAGTGAGCGTCCTGGTGGTAGTCGCTTCTGGCTGCGCAACGATAAAGACAGGATCTCACTTCAACGAATCCGTCAACGTCGAGGGCTATCAGACTTATTCTTGGATTTCGGAGACGCCATTCGTAGGTGGCACGATGGAATCCGATATCTCGATCAGCGCACTAACACAAAAAAAAATTGAAGATGCTATTGAAGCAGAGTTGCGAAACAAAGGTTATGCATTCGAGGAAGACCGAAGTCAATCAGACTTCTTGATTAGTTATACGGTTGGCACTCGGGAAAAATTGGTTCTTGACAGCTACCCTAACTACTACCTTGGCAGCTGGGCCTGGCACGTCAACGGTGGCAGTTACTACGGTCGCAATACGACGAGCCACATCTATACACGGGGCACACTGGGCGTCGACGTTTTTGACAGGAGAACCGATGAGCCGGTATGGCACGGCTGGGCGGAGAAAACGATTACCAGCGATGATCGTCGCGATCCAACATCGCTTATTAAGGCAGGCGTCAATCAACTTCTTACGAACTTTCCTCGGTAGCATGTGTGCTACCGAGGAGCCATATCGCTTGCAGTCTGCTTAGTCTTTTCTAACTGCCTTGGAGCGTCAACATGAAAAAACAAATTGCAATCGCGATACTGGTCGCATCACTTGTTCTTGTCAGCGGTTGTGATCGAGACAGGATGTCAGAGAAGGGATTCCGCTTGCCAGAGGGCGATGCAGTCGCTGGCCGCGAGACATATCTCTATATGCAATGCACTCAATGTCACTCCATAGCCGGCGACGAATCGCCGGATCTTCCGATAGACGATCCGCCATACGTCGAGCTCGGCGGCAAAGTGACCAGGGTGAAAACCTATGGCGAGCTGGTGACGTCGATCATCAATCCTTCGCACAAGTTAGCCGATGGCTACGCGGAAGAATTGGTTTCTAAGAATGGTGAATCCAACATGTACAATTACAACAGGCTTATGACGGTTCAGGAACTAGTCGATATCGTCATGTTTCTGCAGCCTTACTACAAAGTGATCCCACCAGATTACGAATATAGGATATACCCGTAGCAGCAATCCGCAGGTTACTGTGAGGAAACCGGGGGACCGGAACGGCCGGACAAGTCGCCGAGCCTTTATTGCATCTGCAACCTGACTTTGCATAGCCACATGTGACCGAATCACGTGTTTGCCCCGCAGGATTAACAGATCACAACAGTTTCAACGGCGTCGTCCTAGTCAGTCCCCGTCAATACGCTCGCCCCCCCGGCGACACAATTCCCACATGATAAGAATTGTCGCCGGCCAGTCCACGTGCCCTTGGCGCTCTCCCTGGGAATGGCTGTATTTCGATTATTCGGGTGACATCGGGCGGCGGTATGTGGAATCAGCCTAAGAATTGCTACGACATATAGCCGAGTGCGTATCGCCGCTACAGCGATGTGAGCCTCATCACATAATCCGAGCAGTTCTCCACGACCCTCTCAAGTTAAACCCTGCCAGGCCGCTATTTGAATAGGACTTCTGGCGAAAATGCATGGATGGGTATCCATTCATGCCTTTATTTGTAGGTTCGACTTGGAAAGATAAATGGTTCGATCAATTTGCATAACGTTTGGATTCCTCTTGCTGGCACCGATTGCTCTCGCCGCAGAGGACGATAGGTCGCTGCAGGAACAGTTCGATCAGTTGAGTCGACAGCTGCAGGAATTAGGGGAGAAAATTCACCGGGAGCAGGCGGACAAAAATCTGCATGAAGAGACGGCACTCGAAAACTCTGAAGCAGCGACTGAAACAACATCTTTTGTCAATCTTACTCCGCAACAGAAACCCGCAATTGAAGACGCAGGTGATTCGAACACCCTAAGCAATCCATGGTGGAGAAATATCGACTTCTCCGGATTTGGCGCCGTTGGCTTTTACGACACAGGCTCTGCAGGTACACGAGACAAAGGTGGTTTCGAGATTAAGGAAGCATCGTTATTCATATCCGCAGATGTCTGGGACGATGTTGAATTTTTTGTGGAGTTTCAGACGAATCGGCTCGGAAGGGACGGCGATCAATTCACTCGAACTGGCGAAGTCTATGTTCATTTTCATGACATTGCGATATCTGCTAACACATCTATTGGAATGAAATTTGGCCGTCTCGACATCCCGTTCGGGGAGGAATACTTGTGGCAAGACGCTTTCGATAACCCATTGATAACGAACTCAGCTGGTTGGCCGTACGCTACAGACGAAGGAATTGAATTTTATGGCAAGTTCAAGGATATCGGATGGATCTTGTCCGCTACGGACGGACTCCTTTTTCGCGGTCGAGAACAAAACTCCGACAAGGCTATCAATCTGAAAATTTACGGTCAGCTACTTGAGCCACTGTATTTAAGCTTCAGCGTGATGAGCAATGGAAGCACTTCGGTGAGTGCAATGCAATTCGCCGGCAGCTTTCTTCAACCCATTGGCGGATTCGGCCATCAATCTACGCTTGGCGTCAGTCCCAGCAGCGAGATTGACGCCAACTTGGCGGAGATTGACCTCAAGTACGAGCTTTCGTTTTTGACTTACGACGCGTACCTGGCGCTGTCGTTTGGAGCCGCCGACATTGACGACAACGAACCGGCATTTGACCGCAATTTTAGGTGGTTCTTCATAGAGCCATCGATTCGCATCAACCAGAACTGGTATGCGATTCTCCGGTATAGCGAGATTGGCACCTATGAGAACGACGAGGGCTACCATTTCGACGGTAAAACTTTCGCCGGCGGAAATTCTGCGTTCGGCTATGACACAAAACGATTCCAACGCCTCTCATTGGGACTCGGGTGGACACCTAACCCGCATGTAAAAGCCAAGCTGGAAATCGCCAAAGATTGGTTTGAGCTAATTGAAGTATCGCCACTTAACCCGAATAACGGGGACCGAGGCTTTGTGGGTTTCGAGATTGCAGTAGGTTTCTAAGAATGCCTGCATTCATCCACATAAGGGCGTCAGGCGCTCTGCGCCGAATTTGCTTTACAACCCTCCTTGCTGGATTCGCAACGTTAAGCACAGCCGCGCAATCCGATAATACGGCAACGAGTTCAATCAGTGGCACCGTTCGGATTTTCGATCTTAACGGCGATGAATTGGTGGACCGCTCGGGTGTCGTCGTCTTTATCGATGGCTTGCCCGATTCGCCAGTTTATCGGACGCTACCCAAACCACCTCAGGTATCTCACAAAGATCGTCAATTCTCACCCAGAGTTTTGCCGTTGGTTCGGGGAACCACTGTCGACTTTCTTAACGACGACAATATCTATCACAATGTATTTTCGTTATCTGAGTCGAAAACATTTGATTTAGGTATCTATCCAGAGGGGACATCCAAGCTCGTTACGTTCTCTGATCCAGGTTTGATAAAAATACATTGCAACATTCACCCAAGAATGACCAGTACCATATTGGTGTTGAATAACAACCTGTTCGCAACCACCGGGCCGGATGGAAAGTTCCAAATTGAAGGCGCGCCGGATGGCCAAGTAACACTCCGTGTTTGGAGCGAATTTAGCGATGAACAAAGTCGCACGATCACGCACAGCGGTGGTGACCGATTCGACGAATCGTTCGAGGTTCACGAGACCAAGCGGTTTATCCAACACAGGAATAAATTCGGCAAGCGATATCGTGAGAAGTACTAACCGTGAAAATGACCGTTCAGCGAAGAATGTTCTTTGGCTTGCTGAGCGTAGTAATCGTCTTTGTCGTTGCCGTTAACCTAATTGTTCAAACTTTACTGCACGACATCGCAGAACGAGAGATTCTGATCGAATTAGAAAGCGCCGTGGTTGCGTATCGTCGATTCGACGAACAACGCCAGGAGTTATTGGTAACCCGAGCGCTGTCAGTTGCGCAAACCGCCCACCTGATTGCAACCCTTGCAATTCCCAACGTTGATTCCGCAACGGTGCGCGTTGCCGGTCAATACCTGGAGGGAGTTTCAAACCTGGAATTGCTACTAATTTTCAGTGATTCCGGTGAGTTAATGGCCGACGTCAGCGACTTCGATGTGACCGAAAACGGAATCGACTTCGGATCTGGCGTTCAGCAGGCGCTGGCTGGCGAAATCTATTTCGGACGTTCAAGTAACGATAATGGCTTGTACCAAATGGCCATAGTTCCGGTAATCAGCAACTATCAAGTACTTGGTTTGGTCGCGGCAGGTCAGAGGATCGACGGCGACGCCGCAATTAGACTGGCGGAAGATGTTACAGGTACAAACGTCGCGTGGTCACACGAACTAACAGAACAGTCTTCGAGCAAAATATCTCATGGAGATCATTTGTTGGTTTCCGACGTTGAGACCGCTCGCACGATTGCCCATGCTGGAGAGGTTATTCGTCGGATCGAAGGAGTTCCACTGGAGAGACTCACGGCCAACGGCAGTCTCTTTTTTGAGGCTACGATCACCTACCCGAATTTGCCCGCTGATTTAGTTTTTCATCAGGAACTGGATCTGGCAGCTTCCGGCGTTGCCGCAGTCCGAAGGTTCGTTTTGATTTGCAGTGCGATCGTCATCCTACTCGGCATGGGCTTGTGTTTCCGGATCGCATCCCGAATCAGTCGCCCGATTGTTCAGCTCACGAAGGTTACTACCGACTTTGGGCAAGGGAATTTTGACATTCGACTTGAGCCGGCATCAACAGATGAAATAGGCTCCTTGACCAAGGCGTTCAACGCAATGGCGGAAGAAATCGTTGAGCAACGTCGAAAGCTCTTAAGCAGTTTGGATGCGGCGGAGGCTGCGAATCTCGCGAAGAGCGAGTTTTTGGCGCGCATGAGTCATGAAATCCGAACACCGATGAACAGCGTGCTGGGCATGGCGGAGCTACTACTTACATCAGGTATCAGCGAAAAGCAGCGTGAATACGCGTTGACCATCCTCGACTCCAGTGATGGGTTGATGACCATCATCAACGACGTGCTCGACTTTTCGAAAATCGAGGCAGGAAAACTCGAACTTAATCTTTCGCAATTTAGTGCCTTTGAAGCAGTTGCGGAGATAGCTGCAATGCTCAGTCATCAGGCTGAAGCCAAGGGCTTGCAACTGACCCTTCCACCGCAGCCAGATAAGGATTTATGGGTCTGTGGGGACAAATTACGCTTCAAACAGGTCCTGATGAACCTTGTCGGCAACGCCGTCAAATTCACGCAAGACGGGCAAATTCGGATTCGGACCGCTCTAGTCGACGAAACCGAAGATGACGCGACATTGAAAATAGAGGTTACTGATACGGGCATCGGCATCCGAACGGGAGACTTAGCGCACATTTTCGACTCCTTCACACAAGTGGATGGTTCCGACAATCGGCGTTTTGGCGGAACCGGACTGGGACTGCCGATCAGCAAGGAGTTGGTGGAATTAATGGGTGGCCAGATAGGTGCCATTAGCGAGTTAGGGGCAGGATCTACATTCTGGTTTCAGGTCGTATTGAGCAAGGTTTCCGACCGTCATTCGCTACAAGATCAAAGCACTGCGGGTTCGAGCGCATTGTTAGTAAACGGCGAATTGCCTATGTCTCTGTCCGCAAGAAGTGTCGAGCCTCTTCGGAGTTCGCCAAGCATTCTTCTGGCCGAAGATAACGCCGCAAATCAGAAGGTCGCGATCACTATGCTGCGCATGCTTGGTTGCCAGGTCGATCTTGCCGAGGACGGTCAGAAAGCCCTTTCAAAATCGATTGAGCAATCCTATGACATGATACTGATGGATTGCCAAATGCCAAACATGGACGGTTTCGCCGCCACGGCCGAAATTCGAGATTGGGAAAAGCGACAACAAATTGCAAATCCCATTCCAATAATCGCGGTAACCGCGAATGCACTTATTTCTGATCGTGAACGTTGCCTGGCCGCCGGCATGAGCGACTACATCAGTAAGCCATATAGGCTCATAGATCTCAAACAAGGCATCGAGCGATGGTTACCGGAAAATCGGTCAACGGTTACCCTTGTTTCCGGCGCGGATACACCGGCCACTGGCATTCCCGAGCTTGACGAGCTAAGAGAGCTTGGCGCGAGCATCGCAGATCTTAAAGAAATTGTGACCTGTTATGTTGAGGGCAGCGCTGCAAGCATCGCTGGAATGACGACGGCAATCCAGTCGCAGGACCGAGAGGCCCTCAAAGCGCTCGCGCACAAACTTAAAGGCGGTTGTGGCCAGGTTGGAGCTCACAATGTCGCAAGTATCTGCTTTGAGTTAAACGAAGACGCAACACATGCGGGCTGGGACAGATTGGCGGAGGCGCTCGCCAAACTAAAACAGGAATCAGACATAGCGAACGAAAAGTTACGTACTATTTTTTGTCGCGAAAATGCCTGACCGTGAATGAAATTGAAATTGCTTAGTTCAGTTGGCTGTGCAGACCCTAAAGAAATGCGTCAACAGACCGATAACCGAAGTGAGTAATTGAGTAAAAAATGAAAAAAATATTTATCATAGACGATGACCCGATTGTAATTCGCGTGATACGAATGGGGCTGGAACTCGCCGGTTTTCAAGTCGAGTCAGCAACTGACGGTTCGGAGTTTCTGCAAAGACTCAGTGACGAAGCGCCAGACATGCTGGTTACGGATATTGAAATGCCGCGTATGAGCGGAAAAGAGTTATGCCTAACCATAGAAAGTCAGTTTCCGGACCGCCAATTTCCGATCGTTGTACTCACGTCTCATACCGCATTGGATCATAGGGTCTGGACTCGAGATATTCCGAACCTGCGATTTATGGAGAAACCCGTCAGCGTTCGCCAATTAGTTGCTCATGCAAAAGAACACTTTGGCTACTCCTCGTAATTAGCTTTTGTCGTTCATTATTTTTCGAGTCTCCTGGACGGCCGCGCAGCCGGAGACCTAACGATATTAGATTGCGGCGCCACTAGGACATCCATCATAACGCCAATACAGCAAATTAAACTCTAGCCCCAAATCTAGGATTTATTATGGATGTCCCTGTAGTGCCTGTAGTTCGCCTGTAGTTCGGTATCGGCCGCAAGCGGCCCTTTTCCAAAGAATGTCTGACCAACAAGACGAAGCCAACTTTCGGGTAAACTGTCTGCCAAAGCAACAGTTATCAATTGGCAAAGTTATGGGTCAATTCAAACCAATCTACGGCACATGCGAGTGCGGCAGCATCCGTTACACGGTAACTGCGGAGGCAGCTGAGATGTACCACTGTCACTGCTCGAGATGTCGACGCTTACATGGAGCGCTCTTCGCTACCTATGCGTACATCAAGCGTGATCAACTAACGATCGAGCAGGGAGAAGAGAGTCTGACGCTTTACGATAGCCCCCTGGCCCATTGGCGCTTTTGCAAGGTTTGTGGATGTCACTTATTCGCAGAGCATGATCACAATCCCGAGGCTGTCTGGTATATGCCAGCCACGCTTGAGGGTGACGCCACACCGGGACATCCTAAGGAAAGTGAAATGCACATTTTCGTAAGCTCAAAATCGCTTTGTGAAACTATTGGCGGTGATTTACCTCAATACGATGAATACGCGCCCTCCGAGATTAGCCTTACATCGAGAAAAACAGCCTCCTATAGCTCGTCGTAATTCGTCCACTAAAGTACTATTTATGTTCAGATTTGGAGTGAGAACGAATGTCCTATTTGGGTCAGCAGCAGTCGCTGAATAGTACAATGAATTGGCCATTCGAACGGCCGCCTTCAAATACAAAGCGGCCTTTTCCACTGTTCGAGACAACCTAGCTCGTCAACAAGATTTTCTATCAAAAGAACAAACGTGTTTGCTGGTGAATCGCGGAAGTTTGGCGGACCTGGATCACTCTTGAATTATGGTTTTGTGGAAGATGTCTGCGCTTAAGGTTGCCGGACGGGAGTCGCACAATTTTCCCACATTGGTCGTGCTGAAGAAAAAGTAGCTAGCGCGCGATGCGATAACCGCTTGATCTAATTTCGAATTGATGGCGCACCCGGAGAGATTCGAACTCCCGACCGTCTCAATAGAAACTATGCACCAACCGATTGGCACTCCTCATCGGGTACTAGGTTCGAAGTTAGATCACTGATTCGTAAGTTATTGTAATAATTGAAGAGTCGTAGGGGCGTTCGTTGCACGTTTTGCCCGACTATGCATAACGTAGCACTACCGAATCACGCAAAACTCCCGCAGCCACTAATTGATTCAAAATCGAAAGGTGGATTTGTATCACCTCTTTGTTTTCTTATTTTTCAACCTGTATGTGGCGAATTATTGGCTTTGGTATACACGCAGGAACTGTCGATAGACCCACACTGTGTCGAATGTTCAACCGGGCAATCCGCGGCACAGAACCGCCGATATACAGCAGTAGTGACAATGATCCGCTATTCCGTTTCCATCGGTGGAAGGCTAATCTTCGAATACTCGAAGTTACCGAAGTTAAGACTGCGCCCCATGTACCGCTCTCTCCCTGTTTCGTGGAGCGACTCATCGGCACAGTTCGGCGAGAGTATCTCGACCGTGTGCCTTTCTGGAGCGCTAGTGACCTGCGGCGAAAATTGCATCACTTCACAGAACGCTACAATCATCAGCGCTGCCATTATGCCTTGGACGGCGAAACACCGACAGCAAAAGCCCTGAAGACACAGTCGAAGGTTGTGGATCTGCATTTCTACTGTTGGCAGAGTCACCGCCGAAGCCTATCTCAGCTACCTATTGCAGCCTGAGTCGTAATTCGCCACACACAGGCTCTCTACGCTCCCGAAAGCCCGGGCTCACTAGTGCAAATTTTCGGCGGTTTGGGCCAAGAACCCCAAAAAATTTCTAGTAACAGTCCGTTAATCGACTAGTATTGCGTCGATGAAGATGGAGAACCCGACATCACGTGATATTGCCGATATAGCCGGCGTGTCTCAGGCAACGGTTTCCCGCGCGCTTCGCAATAGTCCTTTGGTCCGACCGGAGACGCGCGACCGCATCCAGAAAATAGCTCGAGAACTTAACTACTTCGTCAACCGCAACGCGGCCGGACTGCGTACGCACCAGAGCAGTACGCTCGCATTATTGTTATTCGATGAAACCGACGGCACCGACAAGAAGATGAACTTGTTTTTCTGGTCAATGCTCGACAACATAACGCGCGCGGCCGCTCGACGCGGTTATGACGTTCTCGTTTCTCTGCAGCAACTCACCGACGACTGGCATATCGAATACCAAGCAAGTCATCGGGCGGACGGTCTGATATTGCTCGGCTACGGCGACTACGCCGAGTACAGGGAAAAACTGGACGCACTGGCCACTGCCCATACGCGCTTCATGATTTGGGGACCCATTGTCAACGACCAACCCGGGCATTCGTTCGGCTGCGACAACGAGAGTGGCGGTCGGCAGGCAACGCAACATTTGCTCGATCTCGGTCGAAAGAATATTGCCTATGTTGGCCGACGGGCACGTCGGAGTCCTGAGCATGCCGCGCGATACGCGGGCTATGTCAGAGCCTTGCGCGGCGCAGGTGTGACACCGGGCGACGAACTCCACGTGCCGGCCGATAACTCCGAAGAACTAGGCTACGACGCCGTGCAGCAGTTGCTATCAAAAGGTGTTTCGTTCGACGCGATTTTTGCCGTCACCGACTTGATCGCGATCGGCGCAATGCGGGCGTTAGCTGACAACGGCATATCAGTGCCGGAAGATGTTAGCGTCGTCGGGTTCGACGACATGCCATTGGCAGCACATGTTTCGCCGGCCTTGACCACCGTTCAGCAAAATGCGCGACTAGGCGGCGAAGGTCTGGTCGAAGGAATCGTCGCTCTCATAGAGGACCGACCCGTCGAATCGAAGTTGATGGCCCCAAAACTGATCGTGCGCGATTCTTGCGGCGGGAAGCCTCGCTAGTCGCGGCGTGCCTTTAGCTGCAAATCAGCCAATACTGCCTGCCGTTCGGCGTGCGAGAATGCGGCGTCAGTAGTCAAAACGCGCACACCGTGAGCCGGAACCAATATGAGATTGCCAGCCAACGCTTCTCCGGTCGCCGCATCACGCCAAACAGTGCCAAATAGCCAGTCCACCGCGTCCATCGTCACTGCATTGCCAGACTTATTCAGCATGACTAGTGCAGTCTGATTGACACTATCGAGCTGGAATACTCTGTAGAACACCGCGGTGTCGTCTGACAGATCAACATTCAGTTGCAACCCTCGCTGCAGAGCAACTGAATTCTTGCGAATGGTCGCAATATCGGTGAGCGCACTTCGAATCGGATGAGTCTGTGCAAAGTCTATATTTTCCTGGCCGAAATAGTCGCGATTACCGCCGTGTTGATCGGCACCTGCTCGAAAAGCGATCTCCGACCCGTAGTAGACAACAGGTATACCACGGCTCGTGAACAACCAGTTGTTCGCGTCGATGAAGCCTGACTCATCAGCATCGATCCTGCTCATGTCATGATTGTCATAGAAAGTCATGAGTTCATACGGATTCTGATAAATGCCACTATCGACCTGCAAGTAGTCAAGCAAGTCGGCGTACGAACCACCGCTAATTCCGAAAACTTCGACCATCGCTTCTCTGCCCGGAAAATCCAGAACGCTGATGCCACCGTTTTGAGGATAGGTGTATTCCGCCAACAACTCTGCGTCGAAAGTCCAGGCCTCGGCAAACATAAAGAAGTCCGGTCGTTCCTCGCGAATGCCGTCGGAGAACGCTTTCCAGAATGAGTGTGGCATGTGCTTAATCGTATCGATTCGAATCGCTTCGGCGCCCTGATCTACCCATTTGGAATGAGCTGCGATGCAATATTCGAGAACCGCTGGATTATCGAAATTCAAATCCGATAATTCGGCCAGGTCAGGCTCGTTTCTATACATGGCATGCAGCGGGTTGTCGGCATCGAGTTCGGTTGGATGAAAATTTCCATGATCGGCGATGAGCGTACCGTCGACATCATAGAGTTCGCCGTATTTTGGTTGGTCAATCGGCATCGAAAAAGACGGAGAACCATGATTACAGACGACGTCAAGAACTAACTTAATTTGATAGTCACTTCGCAAACGTTGTGCCAGCTCTCGGAAGTCGAGACCCTCCGACGGCAAGTGCTCGTCCAACTCGAAAAAATTCACACCCCAGTATCCGTGATAACCCGTTTTGCCTTTGTCGTTAGACCCACCCTCACCTGGCGCGGCACCACCGGTGAATGCTTCGTCAGGGTTGTCGACGATGGGTGTCAACCAAATGGCGGTAAAGCCCATGTCGGCGATGTAGTTCGCGTTGTTGAGGACCCCCTTAAAATCACCACCGAGGTAACCGATATTGGCTGGCAGCGAATCGGGCAAATGTATGGCACGATCAAAAGTGCCGAATTCCTCGCCGCCTTGATCTAGGTAATTGTTGGAAGGATCACCGTCGACGAACCGGTCAGTCACGATGAAGTAAACCGCCTCGGACGCAAATGGCTCCAACGTGCCGTAGTACTCTTCAGGCTGCCTCGCTGAATCACTCGACGGGGAGCATGCCGCAAAGCATATTGTTGCGGCCAAAAACAGGTAGCTCCTGATCACACAGGTTCCGCCGACTTGTCGACCAGCAATGTCGCCAATCCTGCAACGATCATCATGCAGCCTCCGATGATCAGCGCATAGATGGCCTGAAGATCAAAAAACTCGCGCAGCAACAGGCCCAACAAGCTGGCAGCCACTAGCTGCGGAATAACGATGAAGAAATTGAATATGCCCATATAGACACCCATCTTGTGAGCCGGTAAGTTATTCGACAGCAAAGCGTACGGCAATGACAAGATCGAAGCCCACGCAAAACCGACACCGATCATTGAGAAGATAAGCATCTTGGGATCGCTGATAAAATAAAAGCTGATTAGGCCAATTCCACCGAGCGTCAGGTTGAACAGGTGACACATACGACAGCCTAGCCGGTTGGCAACGAAGGGGATCGCAATAGCGGCAATTGCCGCAAAGCCGTTGTAGGTCGCGAACAGCACACCAATCCAGTCGGCACCGTCATTATAGTTGGCTCCGGCTGCCTCCGTTGCCCCGTAGTGATATGCGGTAACTGCCGCGGTGCCGTAAATCCACATCGCGAAGAGTGCAAACCACGAAAAAAATTGAACGACGGCGAGCTGCTTCATCACCTTGGGCATATGAAACAGATCATGTGTGATTTCAGCGAAACCGTTATCAACTTTGTTGGCGCTTTGCATCTGCGACATCAGCAACTGTAGGACTCCGAATACGATAAAGCCGCCTGCCAGCACGTAGAGCTCCTTGTCGAGGCCAGCCTTGAGTATCCAAAACCAAAACCCAGCGCCAATGACAAGGCTGGCTATGCCGCCTTTGCGATATTTCGACGCTGGCCGCGTGGCCGTACTTTCAGCGCCAGTGTCTGCCGGACGCGCAGCATCGAAGGCAGCCAGCTCTTCCGGCGAGTATTCATTGGATCGAAAAACGGTCCACGAAACGGCCAGTAGGAAAGCTGCGCCGCCGATGTAGAATGAATATCGAACTGAGACCGGAATCTCACCGGCCGGCGCTTCATTGCTGATCCCTAGCCAGTTCGCCATCATCCACGGCAGCGCCGAAGCAATCACGGCACCGACGCCAATGAAAAAGGTCTGCATCGCGAAGCCGCTGGTCCGTTGTTTTTCTGGCAAATTGTCACCAACAAATGCGCGAAATGGCTCCATAGAAACGTTGATGCTCGCATCCATTATCCAGAGCATGCCCGCCGCTACCCACAGGTACGGCGAATTGGGCATTACGAACAATGCAAGCGACGCAAGGATCGCGCCTACCAGGAAATATGGGCGCCGGCGACCCAAACGGTTCCAGGTGCGGTCACTCATGTAACCGATGATCGGTTGTACGATCAGACCGGTCAGTGGCGCAGCGATCCAGAGGATCGGAATATCGTCGATCGGCGCTCCGAGTGTTTGAAAGATGCGACTAACATTGGCGTTTTGCAGAGCGAAGCCCATCTGAATTCCGAGGAATCCAAAACACATATTCCAGATTTGCCAAAAATTAAGCTGCGGCTTTTTTCGCATTTTGTTCTCCTCCCCGATTGCCGGCATTGTATCAAGCCAGGGACTACCATCGGCCGCGTGCAAACGTATTCATTCCCGGCAAAGCATTGAAAAGACTAAAATTATGACACCTTCCGTACTCGTATCAGGAATCAGACCTCTATGCGGCGACTAGTTATCAACGTGGTACTTTGTGTGTGTTTGGCACCCGCGGCGTTTGCCGACTTCGGCAACTACATAGAGCACTCAATTGCCGAACAAACGCTTATCGTGCGGACCGATATGGGAGAACTGAGAATCACGGCGATCGATGATGCCGCTTTTGAACTTCACTATCTGGAAGACGACGTCGAACAACTTCCATCGTTTGCACTGGCTGACAGCCGAGTCAAGTCCGAAATATCACTTGCGGAAACCGACACCAATCTTACATTCGCGATCGATGGACTAATCGCAATCGTAAACAAGTCACCTGTGACCATTGCTTATTTACGCGATGGCAAGTCACTTGTTACTGAAGACGAAGGTTACTTCGCCACCGGCGAATCCCGCGGTTTTCGTTTTCGACTGAACGACGATGAGAAGATCCTGGGCGGCGGACAGCGAGTACTCGGAATGGATCGACGTGGCAGGCGAATGCCGCTGTACAACAAAGCGTCGTACGGTTACGAGGCGGAAACGGATCAGATGTACTACGGATTACCAGCCGTCATGTCATCTGACAAGTACATGATCGTCTTTGATAACTCCGCGAGCGGCTGGCTCGACATCGGTCACACGGAAAGCAACGTGCTGACGTTTGAGGCAATGGGTGGGCGAACTGCCTACATCGTCGTCGCCGGAGACGACTACCCTGCCCTTATAAGAAACTATACCGATGTGACCGGCAAGCAGCCGCTTCCGCCGCGTTGGGCCTTCGGCAATTTCGCGTCGCGGTTTGGTTACCACAGTGAAAAGGAAGTGCGCGACGTCGTCAAACGATTTCAACGTCAGAAAATTCCTCTCGACACGGTAATTCTCGATATCTATTGGTTCGGCCCTGACATCAAAGGGCACATGGGCAACCTCGACTGGGACAGAAACGCATTTCCAACTCCGGACGACATGATCGCCGACTTCAAACAACAAGGTATCAATACGATAGCGGTCACTGAACCTTTCATCCTCAGTACGTCCAAGCGATGGCAGGACGCCGTGGAAAGTGGGGCACTCGCGAAGACCGAAGACGGTCAACCTCGCCGTTTTGATTTCTATTTCGGTAACACCGGACTCGTTGATGTCTTCGATGAAAAGGCACGGGAGTGGTTCTGGAAACCCTATGAGATGTTATTTACGCAAGGAATGGCTGCCACCTGGGGCGATCTCGGCGAGCCGGAAGTCCACCCAGGCGACACTCAGCACTGGCTAAGCGACGTCGGTATCCAGGCAAACGGGGACGAAATCCATAACGTCTATGGCCATGTTTGGACGAAGATGGTTTACGAAAAGCAGATAGATGCGTACCCGAACATGCGGCCACTGATCATGATGCGCTCGGGGTTCGTCGGCACCCAACGCTATGGCATTGTGCCGTGGACAGGCGACGTAAAGCGTTCCTGGGATGGGCTGAAACCACAGATTGAGTTAAGCCTGCAAATGAGTCTGTTCGGGCTTGCCTACACCCACTCTGACCTCGGTGGCTTCGCTGACGGCAAGGAATTCGACCGGGAAATGTACATTCGCTGGCTGCAATACGGTGTGTTCCAACCCGTATACAGACCGCACGCACAGGAACACATCGCGCCCGAACCCATTTTCCACGACCGCAGAACACGCAACATCGTCCGTGATTTTGTTGAGCTACGCTATCGACTGCTGCCATACAACTATACGCTTGCATACGAGAACAGCACGACAGGCATACCACTCATGCGGCCGTTGTTCTTCGAGGATGATAACAATCCTGCTCTGATCGACGAAAAGAAAGCCTATCTTTGGGGCGATGCGTTTCTCGTCGCACCCGTGATGGCCCCTGCATTGGACAGTGTGTCTGTCGACCTCCCGGCTGGTACATGGTTTGACTATTGGGACGGCACGCGACATGAAGGCAGCCGCAAGGTCAAAATACCGGTAACGCTGGAGACAATCCCGGTACTCGTGCGCGCGGGCTCGTTCGTGCCGATGGTCGATGTAGTACAAACCACACGCGATTACTCAAGCGATAAACTGCAAGTACATTACTACTCCGATCCGTCCGTCAGGCAATCGTCAGGCACGATGTACGATGATGACGGCACGAGTCGCAACAGTCTTGACAACGGCAATTATGAACTGCTGCAGTTCGAGTCAGAGCAAGATCGCGAAGCTTTGACGATCAGCATGCAGCGTAGCGGCGGCCACTATCAAGGGATGCCGGCTGTTCGCGACCTGACCATCGTCGTGCACAATTGGTCCTCTGATGTAAATGAGATTCGATTTGGTGACGACCTGATCAAACTTGGGCGACGTGCACCCAGGCAAGCGCACCGCGCCTTCTATGATCGCAAGAAGCAGCAACTCACCATTCGCATTAAGTGGGATCACACAGCGACCCGGCTGGCGATCAATCCACAACCCGAAAAAATGGGCAAGCCAGTGATCTACCAGGTATTCACCCGCCTGTTCGGCAACAAAGTTGCAGCCAACAAGTCGTGGGGGAAGCTCGAAGAAAACGGTGTCGGCAAGTTCAACGATTTCAACGATGCGGCACTGCAGGGTATTCGCGGCCTCGGCGTTTCACATATTTGGTACACCGGTGTTCCACACCACACTCTCGTGCATGATTACAGCAAGTATGGCATCAGCAATGACGACCCGGACGTCGTCAAAGGTCGCGCTGGCTCACCGTATGCCGTAAAGGACTACTACAACGTCAACCCAGACCTCGCCGTCGATCCCGCGAATCGACTTGAGGAATTCAAGGATCTGATTCGGCGAACACACAACAATGGCATGAAAGTCATCATCGATATTGTGCCAAATCATGTCGCTCGAGGGTACAACTCGATTTCAAAGCCAAGCGGAGTCGAGGATTTCGGCACCAGCGATGACACGTCCGTCGAATGGGCCCGCGACAACAACTTCTACTACGTTGTCGGCGAAGATTTTCTCGTCCCCAGCGATTACGTACCTCTCAATCGCGAACAGCACGCTCTCGCTGACGGCAAGTTCATTGAGTCACCCGCCAAGTGGACGGGCAACGGATCGCGAGTTGCACAACCGAGAATCGATGACTGGTTCGAGACAGTCAAAATCAACTTTGGCGTTCGGCCTGACGGCTCTTATGCGTATGATCGCCTTCCCGACGATGCCAGGCGCTGGTCGCCGACTGAGCACGCCAACTTCTGGCGCAATAAAAACGTGCCGGATAGTTGGAAGAAATTTCGGGACATCGCGTTGTATTGGAGCCGTATCGGCGTTGACGGTTTCCGTTATGACATGGCTGAGATGGTACCGGTCGAATTTTGGAGCTACATGAATTCTGCCATCAAGGCAGTAAACCCCAACGCTTTCTTACTGGCCGAAATCTATAACCCGACAATCTATCGCGACTACATACAGTTTGGTCTGATGGATTACCTCTACGACAAGGTCGGCATGTACGACACGATAAGACAGGTCACACGTGGTGAACTTGAGTCCAGCGCAATTGTCACCGCACAAAGTGACGTCGCCGACATCGAAAGTCACATGCTGCATTTTCTTGAGAACCACGATGAGCAACGAATCGCGAGCGACGTTTTTGCGGGCAGTGGTGCTGCGGGCAAACCCGGAATGGTTGTATCGGCGCTTATCGGGAGTTCACCGACAATGCTGTATTTCGCGCAGGAGCTCGGCGAACGCGGAGATGGTGACGCGGGATTCGGAGATCCGACCCGCACCACCATATTTGACTATTGGGGCGTACCATCGCAACAGCGCTGGATGAACGGCGGCAAGTTTGACGGTCGAAAATTGACGGCCGACGAGCAAGCATTACGCGAGTTCTATGCACGGCTGTTGTCCTTCAGCGCTGATAACTCTGCCATGCAGGGAGAGTATGCCGAGATCCATAGCCACAATCGGAACTTGAACTCTGGTTACGGCGAACAACTGTTCTCTTTTGCCAGGTGGAAGGATGAGGAACGATTGATCGTCGTCAGCAACTTCGATGATGTCGGGACTGATGTTCTGAACTTGGAGATCCCGCAGCAGATCATCAGTGAGTGGCAGTTGTCAGACGGCCGCTACTCGCTCGAAGAAAAACTCTATAACGCCCTCCAGGGTGATGTCATCGTCGACGGTGGCAAGGGGAATTTCCAACTTCAGCTCGACGCGCTGGAGTCTGTTGTGTTTCGCGTCGGCGTAATCGTGATGAATCGCCAGAATGAACTCGAATGAGTCCAGACCCAGAGCAGCGAAAACGCATCGAATTCAAGGCCGTGAATTTTGTTGGAAGACTATAGGTAAACCGGATCAGCAATGAAAAAATTAACCAAGCGACAAATGGCTGCGGTAATAACGGTAATTCTTGTTATGGCGTCTTGTTCTCAGTCGACTGACGACGAGCCGAGCACAACTTTTGTCCCGCAGTGGGCAGAGTCAACCATCTGGTATCAAATCTTTCCAGAGCGTTTTCGTAACGGCGACCCCAGTAACGACCCCATGATAAAGGACATCGTCGGGGCCGATCCGAGTGAACCACCTGATCAGTGGCAGATACACCCATGGGGCAGCGACTGGTACGAACTACAGCACTATGAGAAGGCCAATGGTGATCCTGAGCTGTGGAAGCACATGTTGCGTCGTCGTTATGGCGGCGACCTGCAAGGCGTCATTGATAAACTTGACTATATTCAGGCGCTCGGTTTTACGGCCATTTACCTGAATCCTGTGTTTGATTCACCGTCGTTGCATAAGTACGACGCCGCCAGCTACCATCATATCGACCCGAATTTCGGCCCGAACCCCGACGGCGACCGAGCTCTGATTGCGGGCGAAAATCCTCTGGATCCGACCTCATGGGTATGGACCAGCGCAGATGAACTTGCATTAACTCTTATTAAGGAGGCCCATAAGCGAAATATACGAGTGATATTTGACGGCGTATTCAATCATATGGGTATCAAGAGTTTCGCGTTCAGAGATCTAAAAGAAAACCAGCAACAATCACCGTACAAGGACTGGTTCACCGTACTTTCCTTTGACGATCCGGAAAACGGCACCGAGTTTGACTATGAAGGCTGGTTTGGCGTGAAGTCACTGCCAGAGTTTAAGGAGGACGAAATGGGAATCGTCGCCGGGCCGCGCGATTACATTTTTAACGCGACAAGACGTTGGATGAACCCCAAAGGTCAGGGTATTGAACACGGTATTGATGGCTGGCGGTTGGATGTCGCGTTCAATGTTCACCATAACTTCTGGAAAGCCTGGCGCAAACTGGTGAAGTCCATAAACTCGAACGCTTACATTACAGCGGAAATAGTTGGCACGATAGACGGCGCGAAACCGTACCTGCAGGGAGATGAATTCGACGGAGAAATGAATTACAACTTTGCATTTACCGCGGCAGAATTTTTCTTCAATCCAAAGGAGATGAACATCAATGCGACGAAGTTTGACGCCAAGCTCGCAGAAATGAGAAATTTGTACCCTCAGGGCGTGGCTTACGTAACTCAAAACCTGTTTGGCAGTCACGACTCAAACCGTATTGGTTCCCACATCGTTAACCGCGGCATCGGTAACTACAGGGACTGGGGTTCGTATTTCAACACCTCTCAAGCCGCCGGTAATTCCGCGTATGACGTGAGCAAACCCTCGGCGGAGGACATCCAATTACAAAAACTGTTTGTCGTTTTTCAAATGACATATGTGGGTGCGCCCATGGTCTACTACGGTGATGAGGTTGGCATGTGGGGAGCGAACGATCCCGACAATCGAAAACCAATGATTTGGTCTGATATTCAGTATCAAGATGAGGTCTACCTTCCGAATGGTGAAACTCGCTCACCCGATGTCGTTGATGTCAACGCCGATCTTTTCTCTCATTACAGCAAGTTGATCTTAATCAGAAAAGATAATTCCGCGCTGCGCTCGGGCTCGTTCGAGAGCATTATCATCGACGATGAACAGAGTATTTATGGTTATAAGCGAGAAAATGATGAACAAACTGTCGTCGTGGTATTGAACAACAGCGCGGATTCACAATTGGTCGGAGTACCGCTTTGCGGAAAGAGGACGAAGATGGTGAAAGACATACTGAACGACATCGACTACCCAATTCTCGACAGTACCGTCACCCTCACACTTCCTGCCAAGTCGGGCGCGATTTTGGCCGCTGATACAAGAACAGGAAAGCTAGCCTGTTGATCCCACAAGTAGGGGTTGACTGGGTATCGGCAAATCGCTTTTTTCACAACGCCCAATTGCAAACGTATTCATCCCCTAGGAATCCGGCAAGTGACACTATTTATAGCTCGAACGTGAGGAGCAATCGTGACGAGAATTCTGTCCACATTTGTTAGCGCTATTCTACTCAACCTGGCCATAATTTCGGCGTGCTCAGCCCAGACCGCGTCAATCGATCGGGTGGAGCCACCTTTTTGGTGGCAGGGTTTCAAACATCAGGAACTTCAGCTCCTGATCCACGGCGACAACATCAGCAATCTGACACCGTCCGTTGACTACCCCGGCGTTAAGGTGGCTCGCGTCGAACGCGTCAAGAGCGACAACTACCTGTTCATCTACCTGCAAATTAATGCAGAGGCACCGGTGGGGGAACTGGACATTCAGTTCAACGGAGCGGGCGACGTGCTGGTATACAGGTACGAACTGCGTTCAAAGATTTCTGATCCGACGCACGCCACAGGATTTACCGCCGCTGATTCGATCTACCTGATTACGCCGGATCGATTTGTTAATGGCGACCCGACTAACGATTCTGTTGACGGCTATCGAGACCCTCTGAATCGTAGCGCAGAATACGGCCGCCACGGTGGGGATATCGCAGGTATCTCATCTAGTCTCGACTACATCGGTGAAATGGGATTTACGGCAATTTGGATCAATCCCGTGCTGGAAAACGCGATGCCGCGCTGGTCGTATCATGGCTACGCAACGACCGACTACTACACTGTCGATCCGCGCTTTGGTAGTAACGAGCTCTATCTGCAACTGGTCGCCGACGCGAAACGAAAGGGCATCGGCGTAATTATGGATGTCATCGTCAACCACATTGGTCGCGAACACTGGTGGATGGACGACCTGCCAACTGACGACTGGTTGAACTTTCAGGACGCGCCCAGCATCACTACCCATGCACGCACGACCCATCAGGACCCGTATGCATCGGGGTTTGACAAGCGTGCCCACGCAGACGGCTGGTTTTCAGACGATATGCCGGACCTTAACCAACGCAACCCGTTGCTCGCCGATTACTTGATCCAAAACTCGATTTGGTGGGTCGAGTATCTCGGTCTCGCAGGGATTCGCCAAGACACATACCCTTATCCCGACAAGCATTTCATGAGCGAGTGGTCGCGTCGCATTATGGATGAATATCCAGATTTCAATATTGTAGGCGAAGAATGGAGCGCCAATCCGAATATCGTTTCCTACTGGCAGGCAGGCAAGAAAAATCACGACGGCTATCAGTCTTGGCTGCCGAGCCTCATGGATTTCCCGACACAGATCGTGCTCACAAACGTGTTGAATGCCGAAACTCCGCAGTGGGGTAGTGCATGGACACCACTTTATGAATTGCTCGCTACAGATTTCCTGTATCCAGAACCGCAAAATTTGGTGATATTTCCAGACAATCATGACATGAGTCGAATCTACTCTCAGGTCAATGAGGATGATGACCTTTTTCGCATGGCGATTGTCTTTAATCTGACCATGCGTGGTATTCCACAAATTTACTACGGGACCGAAGTCCTGATGGCCAATCCTGGAACTGAAAGCCACGGTGTAATTCGCAGCGATTTCCCCGGAGGCTGGGAGGGCGATCAACGCAACGCATTCACGGGCGATGGACTAACCGACAAGGAACTTTCGGCACAACAATTAGTGAAGGATCTTTTAAACTGGCGCAAGCGCAGTAAAGTTATTCACAACGGCATGCTCATGCACTATGCACCTCGAGGCGAGGTCTATACCTACTTTCGTTACAATAATAATGACACCGTCATGGTCGTCATGAATCGCGGCGAAGACAGCGTTGACTTGCCAGTCGAACAATTCGCGGAGCGGTTGGCGGGTAAGCATCAAGCAATCGACATCATCAGTGGCGACCGCCACGACGTCAGCAAGCCACTGATGCTCAGGCCGCGCTCGGTTCTTTTGCTTGAAATAATCGACTAGGCAGTATGCTGTCGTGACGAAAAGCCTGTACGACAACGTCGGCTTCTATGAAGCGATGAGAGCCATCATGCAGGGACAATAGTCGACAAAGACTACGGCACGGAAACCTTTGACGCGGATTACCGACTGACGCACATTGCCATCCGTGACTGCTTGCTGGCCCAGGACCGGGTTGAAGGAAAAGGCTTCCAAATTCAGGAGTACGCGGGAGCCGCACACAATGAAGCTGCATGGCGCGCAAGGCCCGATGATCAACTCGCCTGGTTGCTCGGCGAGTGATCGACAAACTTATCGCGTAGCGTCATGCACACTCGCGCATCTCTGCTCAAGCTCGTTCATTGCAACCGCAAACGCCGTGCCAAAACGCACAAACCCATCCGTGTTGTAGTGTGTCTTGCACGTCGCTTCTATTCGCCAAGCAGCATAATCGGGTACGTGGAATCCAGATTAACGTAACCGTTTTTGACGACCACGACCTGGTCTGAATAGTAGTCCGTCAGTTTCGTACCGTTGGCGAATACGCCGTGCACAAAAATCTTCTTCTTGCCGGTAGGCAAATCAAGTCCAATTAGCACCGTATCATCGATGTCGCCTTCATCAAGTACGCGGCTAAACAGGTAAGGTGCCTCCTGCAGCCTCCGATGCACACCGGCTCCGACGGCACGATGCGCCTGGCGATATTTGCCGAGTTTGCGCCAGTGAGCTAGCAGCGTTTTTGCGTCGTCTGTTTTTGCAGTTACCCAGTTCATCTCTGTTCGAAGCCACGCATCGCCGGTAGAGCCCTCACCGGTCATGTCTCTGGCGACTTCATCGCCGTAGGAAACCTGAACCGCTCCGGGCGCCAACATCAACTTCGTAGCAGATTCCCATGCTCTGGACCGGTCCGCGTCAAAAGGGTTTTGATCATCGTGCGAGGTGACGTAATTCAGTGTGCCGAATCCGTTTAGTGGCCCTCCGTTTAGCGCTTGCGAATACTTGCCGAACAAACGTTCGTATGGCCACGCAGCGTGCGTGGGGAAGCCCATATTGATAAGGGCATCGAAGCCATGGCTGTAGAAATCGACCTGGCGATCGCCATAGTCGAATGCGCGGCCGTCGGTGGATGCGTTTTCGAAACCCTGCATTCCCCAGTTCATCACTTCGCCAACCATAAAGAATGGCCGATCATCGATTTTCTTGTGCGGGTTGTCGCGTCGCCATTCGGCCAGCGCCTTCTCCGCCTCGATTCGTAGCTCCTGCCACACTGCCGCATCAACGTGTTTAGCCGTATCGACGCGAAATCCGTCTATACCGTAGTCACGCACCCAATCCGTCAGCCACTTGATAATGTAGTACTTCGGTGCCCGCGGATATTCAGTGCGTGCGAAGAACTCATCCAGCTCTGTGACTTCTTGTTCCAGGCGTCCTTCTTTTCGCCACTTCTCGACAAGAAATTGAGGCAGCTCGACCTCATCATTCCGCTCCGTAACGATGTCCGGCAACGTCTCCACAATGGTGCAATCGGCGATGTGTTCATAACTATCCCACTCGCACGGCGGACCGCCTCGGACCCAATCTTCCGGCCAAGCGACATCGTTCGACGTTGCAGGACCGGTATGGTTTATGATCACATCCGCCAGCACGCGAATGCCCTTCCCGTGCGCCGTTTCGATTAGCTCACGAAGGTCGTTCTCCGTACCGAAATTTGGGTCCACGGCAGTCCAGTCTTTTGGCCAGTAACCGTGATAGGCGTAAGTCTTGCCATACTCATCCTCGACGGCGCCATGAATATTCTCGATCAATGGTGTTGTCCAGATGGCGTCCACACCGAGTGCGGAAAAGTAACCTGAGTCGATTTTCTGTGTTATTCCTTTGATATCTCCGCCAGAGAAACCCCTGAGAACTCCGCCATCCTGCGTTCGCCCCACACTAGTATCGTTGCTGGGATCGCCATTGTGGAAGCGGTCGGTCATGATGAAATAGACGACAGCGTTTCTCCAAAACGGATCAACGTTACCAACGCTGGGTTTCGTTGAAGGCGGCGGCGCGTCGTTCCCGCAGCCAGCAAGCGATATCGTCAGCAATAATAGTAACAATCGGAATGTTTTTATCATCACGGCAGTTTAGCAGCGGGCGGCCGGACCAACAGCGCGATGCATTCGTATTCATTACCGCACGTCATGAAAATTCGAATGATGCCTTCTGGCCGACCAGCGCCCAACACACTGTTGTCGTTGAAGGATCGATGATCAACTCACCTGGCTGCTCAGCGAGTGATTGACAAACCTATGGCGTAGTGTTGTGCACACTCGCGCATCTCTGCTCAAGCTCGTGCATCGCGACAGCAAACGCCGTACCGAGACGCACAAACCCATCCGTATTGTAGTGCCAGCCATCGTCCAGATAATCGAAATCTTCTGTCACTGTCACATAAGTCGCGCAGACATCATTGTTCACAAAGTCCTGCTGGGCCTGTTGCACCGTTTCAATGTAATCCATGACAGTGCCATCGTCCGACATTCCCGAATCGGTAATTTTGCCGACAACCAACGGCAAGTCGTCAACCCGCAGAGCTGCCCTTACCAGACCCATTAAGCGTTGAATATTCGTACGGTACTCATCCGCCGCCGCCTGACTATGGTAAGCGTCAGCCTCGCCCTGCATCCATACAATTCCAGATGGCACCAGACGATCGGCAACACCATCGCCATCGACGTCAGACTGGGCGGAAGCATTACGTAGCGTTGTAAGAAAGTGATCGTATTGATTGTTGCCAGCGCCCTTCGAAAAGTCCGGGTGCCAATTACCAAATCCAACACCGTCGGCGAGGCCCGATCCACCGAGTGCATATTTGATTATCGCGATCTTTTTGCCAGGCAAACGTATCGCCATCGTTTGGCCAAAAAGTAATTCGGGACCGAAACGGTCAGACAACTGATTCTTAATGCCATCCGTCTTGAAGCCTGTTCCATGTCCGGGTTGCAGAAATTCCCAAATACCAACGCCACCGTGCGTTTCATTGTCGAGCGCCACCTGCCCCGTGAAAATCATTACGTTTCGGGACACGATTGCGGCGCCGTCTGCCAGCTCGCCTGCAAAACCGAAACCCTCCATATTCGATTGGCCGCCGAGGTAGTAAAGCTTGTACGCCGTTGGCTCGGCACTTTTCGCGAAGCTGGGCGCCAGCAGCGCAAGTCCAACGAGGGTAGATAATTTAGTGGTCTTTTTCATTGAGCATCTGCCTGTGAAACCAGTCGTCTCGCGAGATCGCGGTCGGTTTGTAGTTGAAGAAACCAAAGTCCGCGTGGTTATCGGACGCTCTCTTGTTGGCAGACGCGTACAGCCCTATGTACACGCCGGTGTAGTTGTAGCCACCAACAACCGCTGGCGAAAGCGCTGTACCATCAATTTCGCCACCCAGACGAGTCCAGCGACTGCCATCTTCTGAATAGTAAAACCGGTAGCTCAGATAGTCGCCGGTCACTTTGAGGAATAGATCAACCGCGTTAATATCGACCGCGGCAATATCGGTACGCTCACCGTTTACGTTATGCGCTAGTCGCAAGACGTCGCCCTCGTCGTTTCTTCCTACTGTAAGCAAGAACGCCGAGCGATCATTCAGCAAGGCGCAAATGCCAGCTTCCTCACCTTTTGCTGCTGGGGAAAAATGCATTTTCGTGACAGCCTCAAACTGAAAGTGACGCTGGCGAATGCCAACGAAAGAGTATTGCTCGCCCTCGCCGATCGCGGCTGCCTGAAAAAAAAGCCGCAGCGTACCCGGCGATTGTTGCAGGTCGTGAAACTTCGTCTCCGGTGCGCGCCTAAAATTCCATTCGTGCCGCAGCGTCGAGCCGTCGAAATCATCGTGAAAAGCCAGTTCGTCATTCTGGCGGATACCGGCGAATGGTAGCGGTGTGTGCAGTTCAATTTTGCCGGTCAAAGGCGCGAACACCGGAAACGTCAGCTTTTCAGCTTTCCAGGCATAAGGTTCGGTTTCCCAGGTCACGGGCAACAGAAATGTCTCGCGGCCCAACAACCCGTGTACGCCATCGACGAGTCGCCATCCCAGCGCCACCGAATACCAACGTCCATCAGCAAGCTCCACGAGATCCGCATGTCCAACGCCGGTAATCGGATAGTCGTAACTGAATTGCCGATGCGAGAGCACCGGGTTGCGCGGATTATTCAGATACGGACCTCTAATGTCTTTGCTGATCGCGACGGCCATCGCATGTTCATACGCGGTGCCACCTTCAGAAATCAACAAATAGTAGTAGCCGTCTTTCTTGTAGATGTGAGGTCCTTCTGCCCACACACCCTGGCAACAGCCGCGCCACAGGTAATGCCGCTCCCCGACGAGGCGCATCTGCTCAATATCCAACTCCTGCAGCCATATCTCGGCTTGTCCGGGGAACTCCGGATCGGGCGGCATATGATTGCCGACGTACCAGGCGCGGCCATCATCGTCGAACAACAAGGACGGATCGATACCGGGCGCACCGTCGAGAACGTGAGGTGCCGACCAGGGACCCGCCGGGTCCGTAGCTGTCACGATGAAATTCACCATACGACCGTCTACGTTGTTCGTCGTAATAATGTAAAAAGTGCCATCGTGATAGCGAATCGTCGACGCGTGTATGCCACTTCCTGACTGCACGCGCTGCAATTCAATCTCGTCCGGTTCATGCAAGGCGTGGCCGATCAACTCCCAGTTAACAAGGTCGTTGCTGTGATAGATCGGGATTCCCGGAAAATACTCAAAGGTCGAATTGATCAGGTAGAAGTCACCTTCGACTCTGACGATTGACGGGTCTGGTGCGAAACCCGGAATGATCGGGTTGCTGAACACCTCCGCACTCGATTTCGGTTCATCGCCAAACTCAGGTGAACAGCCGACCGAATGTAGACCTGCGATGACGACAAGTGTGGCGCTGGCTATTTTGGTCTTTAGTCTGCCGGTGTGCGTCCGAACGGGTCTCTCCTGCGTCAACTGGCCTTGCCGAACATCGCCAGGAACTCATCATGGCTCGGTATCTCAGGCATAGGTTGCATCTTGGTTTTCTTGGTATTTGCCAATTTCTCCTTCAGCTGCTCATCGCTCAAAGTATCAGCCAACGGATGGTAGTCCTCCGGAACAACGCCCTGACCCAGCATTACCTGTAGCCACGAGGGCTCAAGGAAAATGTCGAGATTGTCCTTGGTCAAGGTGCCGTTCGCCTTGAACAGCTCGATCTTTTGCGTGATGCGTTCGGGCACATCCATGTGGCGCACATCTCGCCAGAACTGGCTATCATCTCGTTCATTCAGGTGGTAATGCAGGATGATGAAATCGCGAATCAGTTCGTACTCAAACTGCGATTGCCGGTTGTATTCATCGGTCAATTGCGGGGTGACACCGGCATGCGGGAACAAGGTCAGCAAGCGCACGATCGCAGACTGAATTAAGTGAATACTGGTCGACTCCAACGGTTCGAGAAACCCACTCGATAGGCCAACCGCGACGACATTGCGGTTCCACTGCTTGCTTACCCGACCTGTTCTGAACGGAATTATCTTCGGCTCGGCAATGGCGTTCGATTCGAGATTCCCCAGCAGAATCTTTTCCGCCTCATCATCACTGTAGAAGTTGCTGCTGTACACAAGGCCGTTGCCATTACGATGCTGCAACGGAATTCGCCATTGCCAGCCCGCCGAATGGGCGATGGAGCGCGTGTACGGCAGTGTTTTCTCAAAACGCTCCGACGGTACTGCCATCGCGCGATCACAGGGCAACCAGTGCCCCCAGTCTTCAAAGCCTGTCTCTAGTTTCTGGTTGATGAGCAATCCCCTGGCCCCGGAGCAATCAATGAAAAAGTCGCCGGACAGTTCGCCACCGTTTTTTAGGACCAGGCTCGTCACAAATCCACTTTCGGAATCGACATTGACTTGTTCGACAAGTCCCTCGGTTCGGACAACGCCCAATTTCTCACTGTAGCGGCGCAAATATCGGCCGTACAACGACGCGTCGAAATGATACGCGTAGGGCATTTCCCAAACCTGGTCATTGACCTGCAACTTGGCAAACTTGTTAGCTTCGGCGCACAGGTAATTCAGGTCATATTCCCAGAGGTTGGTTTTGTGACCCGCCAGTTGAGCACGCGTCCAGAAATGATGAAAATGACAGAACGCCTGACTTCTACCGGGTGCGCCGAATGTGTGATAGTAGCTATCGCCCTCTGCGCGCCAGTTATCAAAGCGGATCGCGAGTTTTATCGATGCTTTGGTCTCACGAAGAAACTCGGCTTCGTCGAGGCCAAGCACGCTGTTGAAGAGCTGAATGGGTGGAATCGTCGCCTCGCCGACGCCAATAATACCGATGTCATCGGACTCAACGAGTTCAACATCGATCTCGGCGGCTAACACTCGCTTCAACAGCGCCGCTGACATCCAACCCGCTGTGCCGCCACCAACGACAACCACTTTCTTGATTTTGTCTTTCATTTGACCATCACCGAAAATGCCCGCCGATGCCGGGCTAAAGCACCGATAATATCAGCCCCCTGAGCTTCACAAGATCCGTATCGCGCCAAAAACGTCGAAAAAAAACCCCACCAGCACAGCTGGTGGGGTTTTTTTCAAGACTACAAAAAGAAGCTACCTGAATCTGTAATTGACATTCAATATGTAGTTAGCACCGAACGTCTGGAACTTTGTAATCTGCCGCAAATCGTCATTGGACTGCACTGTGTCCTCGTCCGTCAGGTTCTGCCCTTGCAGAGAGATATACAATCCGTCCAGTTTGTCGAAGCCGCCTTGCCCGAAGTCATAGCCTATTTGCGCATCGATTAGTTCTGCACCTTGGTCGATGGTGTCTTCCAATGCCAAACTCAAACCCTGAACCTGCGTCGCGAACTTGTCACGCTTGGTCCACGACACTCGAGCCTGAAAACCATTTCGTTCGTAATAAATCGTCCCCTGGAAGCTCTCTTCAGACAGGCCTGGTACACGTGAGCCATCGTCCAGCGAACCATCGTAGAGTGCCGCTGAGGCGATCACGCCAAGACCGTCCAGTGCGCCCGAGAATTTGTGGAACGGTATGTTCGCCTGGGCCTCCCAGCCTCTGACGAAGCCTGTGAGACCGTCATCCTTGCTCGAAACCACGCCCAGGAAGGTCTGTGGTGCAATGATGTTAGTGTTGTCAGCTGGATCTACACCCTGGTGAAAGCCCGGGATGTAAAACTGGGTGAAATCTGCGATGAAATTGTTATTTTTGTGCCAATTGACCAGATCCTTGTAGAAAAAGGCAAGCGACACAAATCCGTCGTCCGCAAAGTACCAATCATAGGCCAGATCGAATTGATCCGCCTCCAGCGGCTTGAGCTTCGCATTGCCGGCACTCGCGCTCCATGGCCCGCCCGCGGGCTCAGTCGAAGAAACGTTACCAAAATTGAAGTTGAAACTCACTTGATTATTCGGCTTCATATCGTCCAAACGCGGCCGACTGATCGTCTTCGACAGCGCAGCACGAACGACCTGATTTTCCGAGACTTCGAAATTGATGTTCAGGCTAGGCAAGACATCGGTGTAATCATCGCCATCAGTAATCGGTGTAGCGAGGTTAAACAGGCTCGCGTCGACTCTCGAGTCAAATCCATTTCCCTGTTGATCAGCATTGACAACCTGCAGCCCGAAATTACCGTTGACGGGAACATCACCAATCTGCGTATCGAAATCAAATTTTGCGTAAGCCGTGATGAGTTCCTCTTCGATCTCGTAAGTGTCGCCGGCCCGGCTCGGCTCCAGCAGACCTCCATCGGTGGCGATATAAAAACCGGAATCGAACAACGCAAGTCCGTCGTATGCCACGACGTCGCCAATGCCAACGAAGCTCAGGTCCGCTGTACCAACCCTAAACTGTTCCGGGATGACACCGTCATCCGGCCAGGACGAAGCTGTCAGGAAAAACCCGTTATTGATCTTTGACTTGCTGCGATCCGAGTAATACACGCCAAATTCGACGTTGCTCAAGATGCCCAGGTCCAGACTGCGCTCAGCCTCGATTTTGACCGTCGTCAACTCCTCGTCAAATATCGGTTGATTCACAAAGCCGTCTTGCGACTGCGCCGGACCGATATTGGGAAATCCGGCTTGCGGCTGAAATTGGGCAACATTGCTCATGCCGCCGCCCCATGCCTGCGGCCCGGCAAGCCTGATCGTATTAAAGTCACCGAGGTCTACGCCTGGAGCGGTCGGGTGGTCAGTGTAGAAGACGCCGGTTGAGGTCGTCTCCCAGGAACGTGGTGACGCCGCGCCCTGAGTCGTGGAACCGGCCCGACCAACGCCGGCATAGCTTTCGATATTGGTAATTGTCTTGTCGACTTCGCTGTGAGCAACATCGAATGCCAAATTCCATTCTTCGCCCAAGTTATATTTCAGGTTCACTCCGAAGGTGGTCAATTCAGCTTCTTTGCGCTCGCCGTCATTACGTATGACCGACAGAAAGCCGTCGATAAAACCAGACGTGACTAGGCCATTGTCAACACCCGTGACCGTGTAGGCACCGGTACCCCACTCGGCGCCACCCTCTTCAACGCCACGGAATGCCTTATCTTCGTTAAAATCAATGTAGAGCGCATCGAACGTGACCGTCAGATCCTCGTTTGGCGCGAACTGTAATACACCGGTAACAGTGTCCCGTTCCAGCATGGCTGATCGAGCGAATGAATCGTGACCGCCGAGAATAGCCTCATTACCGGTCAGCGTAATGCCTGGACCCGCGTTCGACGGGTTGGCCGTCGGATAACCCCAGCCACGGAACTGCTGCTCCTGACTCGGCGACTCGGAACTCGCCACTGCCAATGCAAGGCCGATAGTTTCGTCGGCGAAGGTGTCTGAATAACTAATCGCAAAACGATGACCATCGTCATCGAAATCCGGATTCGCCGAATCCAGATCGTTCGACTCGAAGTTTGCATTGACTACAAAATACGGGTTGGCGTCCAAAGGTCTGGTTGTTCGCAAATCAACAATGCCGCCAATGCCCTGAGTTGTCATTGTCGCATCGGGTGTCTTGTAGACAAGCACTCCGCTGATGATCTCCGACGGATACAGATCAAACTCGACGCCTCGGTTGTCGCCCATGCCCAGCAATTCCCGGCCATTCATCGATACGCCGACATATTCTTCTCTGAATCCTCGCACCGACAAACCACTGGTCCGGCCATTGCGACGCTCACCGGCCAAACCAGGCAGACGCGCCAGCGACTCTGCGATGCTTGAATCGGGTAACTTACCAATGTCTTCCGCTGAAATGGCCTCAACAATCGTAGCAGAATTGCGTTTTGAGGAAATTGATTCGACCAGGCTTTTGCGGTACTTGCCGTAGGTCACGATCTCTTCCACTACTCCCTCATCCGCGTCCTGTGCGTACACAGTCGACGGCAAAATCATCGCCCCCGGCAACGCCGCAGCGACTGCCAATGAAACGGCAGTACGCCGAATGTTCATTGAGAATGGCTTGTTTTGAATTGAAACAGAATGAGCGCGATTTCGCTGTTTTTTGGCCATCTGGCGTTTCCCCCACGGATACATTAGTGACTAAGTATTGAAGATCATCGACTGAGAATCATAGTAAGAACGTGTCGTATGATGAGCAATGCTATGTATACGTATTCATGAATTGAATACGTATACATAGCGCTACGGTTTGCAGTCTGACTGTTCACTTCATGCATCTGATTAGGATGCATTCTGATAGATTACGCGAGTGTTTGAGAGCTTCGTCGATTGAAGCAACTCGTGATTAAGAACTACGGACTGAGGAAGTTGGTTGCGGATCGTCTTTGTCCGATCGTCAATTCCTTCAAGCGCTACGATGAAACGAAAACACTTAACTTAGCAAGACTATAGTCCCTTCTTTGACCCGAAAATCAAAGAAGAGACATGCTCAATAGTTATAAGTGATGCAGGACAAGCTGACTAGAACGTCGGCGTGACCTCCGCCAAGTCCACAACGCCGCCAGTCGCGTCAGACGACGTCGTAGCGGAGCGATTGGAGCCGGATTCCCAGGTCACATTCCCCAAGCTATCTTTCAAGAT
Organism: Woeseia sp.; assembly: GCA_021773015.1. Taxonomy (GTDB): domain Bacteria; phylum Pseudomonadota; class Gammaproteobacteria; order Steroidobacterales; family Woeseiaceae; genus OFTM247. Next base: position 3,185,851 of record JAJFKW010000001.1, on the reverse strand, counting down.
AAACTTGTACTCAAGGCTTGTGCTCGCTGGCACACTCACCGGCAGAAACCATTTCCACCACTCGCTGGCGTTGGGGTTATGGAAGGCGTCAATGGCTTTATCCGGATCCCAGTCGCCAAGTTCGGGAATGTTCCCCACCACATAAACTTTTTGACCGACGGAGGTGTACGCCACCACATGGAAGATCATCATGTTTTGATCATCGGAGATAACGTTAGTCGTAAAGCCATTGCTGGTGTTGCCGCCCTTCACGACGGTGACGCTCGTCTCTCCGGCACTGACGTTAGGAACGGTCACTGTCGCGGCATTAGCGCTATTTGAGACAACAGTGGCGGACGTGGTGCCGAATTTCACGGTGATCGCGCCGTCCAATCCGGTACCGAAGATGGTGACATCATCACCGTCGCGCCCGACGACCGACTGCATATCGCCGAGTTTCGGATTGCTGCCAAGACTGGGGTTGTAGCTCCAGACCGCGACTTCCTGTTGGGACAATGTGAAAGTGGGGATTTCCCCAGACGCAACTGTGGTACTGGCGCCGTCAAGCTCTCCATCGAGCTCGTCAGTATAAGTTCCACCAGGAAGCGTCGTCGATATCGCAGGCACTACGTAGGAGTTAAAAGGGCTACGGTTAACAGCGATAATCACTTCCTTGTCGTAGAATTTACGCGACATCACCATCACATCGGCGGTCGAGTAAAGAACATTTGTCAGACCGAAGGCGACAGCATCATTCGATTGGCGCACATCTGACAATTTCTTGATAATCTTGAAGGCTCGCTTCGTCTCATCGAAAGTAGTGTCGGTTTCCATAAAGACGCGTCCGCCATTCTCGGTGGCGTCGTCGCCGTCGACATATTGCTCGGTGCCGTAATAGATATTGGGAATGCCTCTTGAGACCAGCGTGATTGCCAAGGCGACGTCCAGGCTGCGCGTGTCGCTGTTGACGCGCAGAAAACGTGAGACGTCATGGTTGTCGATGAAGGTTACGGCCTGATTTTCGTAGAGATAATCGTCATCTGTGTAGTCATAGAAATTAGCGTGTTCAATCATATCGTCCGTGCCGTTACCAATGACATTGGTCAGCGATCGGAAATATTCAAAATCCAAATTGTTAATGCCTGTGCGATCTGGAAAAGTAATGTACTCCCCATATTTAGGATCGGGTTTTCCAATAAAAAATTCGCCGAAATGTGTCACCGCGCCGCCAGTGCTGGAGTCAATGGCGTCTCGGAAAGATTTTGCGAAGGCGGGGTTCATATGCAAGGTGGCATCATGCCGAAAACCGTCGATGCCTTTACCCTTCCAGAATACCGCCGCTTCTTCCAGGTATTCCGCGACGTCGGGCAGTTCGTGTGTAAAGTCAGCCAGAGAGCCAAGGTCTTTGTATCGAAAACCGTAGCGACTTGAGTCGCTGCCACGGTCGCCAAGATTATGAAACCATCCGGGGTTTTGTGTGCCGTTTGGGTCGGCGAGCAGATTGTCAGAGCTGCCGTCCGAGTTCAGGTCCTTCGGGTTGCCATCGATGTCAAATTCAAAATCGCCGCTGCCGTTACGGTCGGGTTCATACAATCTCCCGTTTTCGTCCGAAAAGTTGTCTGTTGGATTCTGCCAGCGGCTGGTGTGGTTTGAGACAAAGTCAATAACAACTTTAATATCCTCATCGTGCAGCGCAGTGACCATGTCGGTGAAATCTTTCATATCGCCGAAATGGGAATTAGTGCGGAAATAATTGCTGGCGTGATAGCCGTGATAGCTGGACCAGGTAAGATTACCGCCGCCATTATAATCAATGATGGCTTCGTCGCGATTGGCGTATGGCGCGGAAATCCACACAGTGGTTATGCCCATATTCTTTAGATAGGTAATCTTATCGGTAATCCCTTGCCAGTCGCCGCCCTGGTAAAGTTTTAGATCGGCGCCAGTGCCGTCAAAGATCGCTGGCGGCGAACCTGACGGGACGTTGTTGGTGGCGTCACCATCAACAAATCGATCGGTCAAAATCTGATAAACCACATCTCTGCCTGTGACGGGCCCAAGCGATGTTTGCGCGTGCGCGTTTGTCACCCATGCGGAAGAAATTAGGAGCGAAAAAAGTACCGCCCTGGAAAGCCACTGAAATTTCAATTTGATTCTCCTTCATTCAAGTGTTGCGAACGTAAGCGTTGTGGTGCAGCCGCAGGTATTGGCTAATACGCTTATCTGCCGAGCAGATCACCAAACAGCAGGATAGATTGGTGATTTGGCATTGAAGATCATCGATTTAGAATCATGATAGGAACGTGTCGGATGGTGAGCAAGGCCATGTATACGTATTCAGAACATGAATACGTATACATGGCCTTTCGATTTGCACCCGGACTGTTAACTTCGTGCATCTGATCAGGATGCATCCCAATCGATTGTCTAAGAGCCACGGTTTCAAAATGCATATTCTGCCGACACAGCGACAAGCAGGCGTCTGCCTTCACCTAACGTCCCTGCCGAGCCCGTACGGGATCGGCGAGTTGGGCAGCGGCGCGCGCAATTTTGTCGACAAAATGGTCGAAATGCAGCTCAGCGTCTGGCAATTTTTGCCAATTGGACCAACCGCTTACGGCGACTCTCCGTATCAGCCCTTGTCGACGTTTGCTGGCAACGAAATGTTGATCGACATTGGCGACTTGATCAACATGCGACTTCTGGCAACCGACGAAGTCACCGAACTGACAACTCTGCCCGAGCGCTACGTCGACTATGGGGCGCTGATTCCGATCAAAAACCGCTTGCTCAGTCTGGCCGCCAGCCGTTTTAAAGACGCCGCCGATGACGCATTAAAAACCGATTTTGACGGCTTCCTATCGCGCAACAATGCCAAGTGGTTGCACGACTATGCGGTGTTTCGCATTCTGAAGACTCGCCACGGGGAAAGACCCTGGTCAGAGTGGAAGCCGGAGTATGTACACTGCGAACCAGCGGCTCTGCATGATCTCGAAGAAACAGCAGCCGAGCAAATAGAATACATCAAGATCATCCAGTTTCTGTTCTTCAGACAATGGTGGATGCTTCGCGACTATGCGCACGCGAATCGTATTTCGTTGTTTGGCGATATGCCGATTTGCATCGCGCTGGATAGTTCCGATGCGTGGGCTAACCGGGAAATTCTGCGAATCGACAAAGACGGCAAGCCCGACAGCGTCGCTGGTGTACCACCTGACTATTTCAGCAAAGACGGACAGCTTTGGGGCAATCCGCTGTACGACTGGGATAATCACGCCACAAACGGATACGAATGGTGGGTTGCGCGCCTGCGAGCCACCGCTGAACTGGCAGACCTTGTTCGCATCGACCATTTTCGAGGCTTTGAGTCCTTTTGGTCTGTGCCGGCAGGTTCTGATACCGCCCGGAATGGCGCGTGGGAGCCGGGACCGGGCGATGCAATCTTCGATGCAATGCGTAACGCGCTCGGCACCTTGCCAATTGTCGCCGAAGATCTCGGCGTCATCACGCCAGAAGTTGAAGCGCTGCGCGACCGACATCAGATTCCCGGTATGGTGGTGCTGCAGTTTGATGTCTGCGACGCGGATTTTAGTCTCGGCGACGTCCCGGAAAATTGTGTTTGCTATACAGGAACGCATGACAACGACACGACGCTCGGCTGGTTTCGCGGCAGTCTTGATGATATCCGATCGGCAGACGAGATCGAGGCAACCCAGAAAGCCGTGCTTGAGCTGACAGGTGGCAAGCCGGAGACCGTGGCGATGGATCTCGTGGTATCCGCGCTCGCAACGGACGCCCGTATCGCGATCGCGCCGATGCAGGATTACCTCGGTCTCGGTTCTGAGTCGCGTATAAACACGCCCGGCACTCCCAGCAATAACTGGCGTTGGCGCCTGGAATTATCTCAATTGTCACACCATCTCTGTGACAATGTGGCGAGTATCGTAACCGCCTCGGGCCGGGAATTGCAGAATGATCGACACCGACCACACCGATGACGCCAGGTTTGTCATCCGCGTTACACGCGAGACTGTTGCATTGATTCTTGCGATGACACTGGAAATGTCTGCCTCAGAATTGATGACGGAAGTCGAGTTGGAATTGAGCGCGCCGAGTACCTAGCCCGCACTGCAATCTATCTGGTTACTAACCCGGCCGTTTAATGAACAATGCTGCACCACTCAACTAATGAATGCGGCGGATTTGCGTATCCGTAGTTCCCCAATATTTGATGTGATCGGTCACAAGTGGTCGCTGTCGTCATCTGGGTACGTCGATAGGCCCTATCCAATGTAGTTGCGCAAAAATATGGCAGCGCGATTTCGCGATATACTGCTGCGATGAGTGAAGTCGTATTTCAGTCGCCATTTGGAGAATGGCGAATAACAACTTGCATGCCACCGCTCGATCTCGCGCCATTCATTGAATCATTTTGGGAAACGCGAGGCGCTGTTGGCTATGGCTATGAAAAACTGCTCCCAAGTGGTACTGCCGAGTTCATGGTCAATCTCGGGCCACCTCAGATCATCCTGCAGCGGCCAGCCGACAAGAAACCCGCGATGTATCGACATGCTTGGCTGTCCGGAATTCAAGACGCTCCCCTTTTAACAGCACCGGCGCACGGGAGCGACACTTTCAACACGCATTTTGTCAGTGCCAGTCTCAAGCCGGAAGGCGTTTGTGAGCTTTTCGGCTCGGATGCAATCGACACCGCCGGACGCGTTGTAGACGCCGAAGATATGGTAGGACCCGGAATTCGATCACTTCGCGACCGCTTAGGTGAGGCAACCAGATCAGAAATTCGATTTTCCGCGCTGGCTGACTTTCTTCGATTGCAGCGCTTAACCCGTGCGCGGCCGGCGCCTTTCGCAGCAGTATGGGCTATGGGGCGCACGCTCACTATGCAAGGGAACTTGCGCGTTGATGACCTTTGTAATGAACTGGGTATCAGTCGCAAACATTTGAACAATATTTATAAGGTCGCGACCGGATTATCCCCCAAAAGGTTTGCACGACTAACCCGCTTCAGATCAGTGGTGGATCGCATTCGAGGACCTGCTGAACCGTGGGTGAGCATCGCCGCAGACAAAGGCTATTTCGATCAGGCGCATCTGATACGCGATTTCAGGCAATTCGCCGGTGAAACGCCGAGTGCTTTCCTAAAAAGCCGGGGCCCTGATGGGGAAAGCGTCAACTATGCTGATCTGCCAAACTAATACGCGCCTGAGACGGTAACATTTTTCCAATCCGCAGCCTGCGGCTGCCCGGTACGCTTCCCTAATCACTTGACGCAAATGATTATGGAGACAGGCAATGGATTCGGAATTTAATGTGATAGCCGTTCTCGCCGCTTCGGTCGCGGCGATGTTATTGGGAGGCCTTTGGTATTCGCCGCTACTTTTCGAAAAACGCTGGCGACAACTCATTGCTACGCCCGACGATCAAGAGCCTGGGAATCCAGTGGTCATTTACGGCGGAGCCTTCGCGCTCCTTATCTTGAGTGCTGGCGTATTCCATGCGTTCCTGGGCCCCAACCCCGACTTCGCATTCGCGACTGGCGTTGGCGTCGCGGCAGGCATTGCCTGGGCGGCAGGATCACTTTGGATAAGCTATCTATTTGAAGGCCGCGCAAGCGGCTTGTATCTCATTAACGGCGGTTATCACATCACGCAGTACACTGTGTACGGCTTGGTTTTTGGGCTAATTTAGGAACTTGATAATGAAACAAAATGCGATCGCGACTATTCTCATGATCTCTACAGCCGGTGTATTCGCGGATGACGAATTCATCTTGAGGGCCGAATTCGAGTCGTTACAGTTTTTGGTTGATGCATGCTGGGTAGGACAATTTCCGGTACTGACAAATTAACTTCGGTGGATAAACACAATTTGGCAAAATTCTGTATTGGTGCGATTCTTATGTCCGTCAGCTTCCGGCCAGAAGCAGACGCTCGCAAGTCAATCTAGTTTTTCCTCAAACCAGTTGAAGACTTCAGCATTGACCTGTCGCTTGTACTCCAATAAAGCATGGGTGCCATTTTCGTAAATCACAAGCCGAGAGGGAATTCCCTGAAGTTGCAGTTCTGCGGCAAGGTCCAATGCGCTATTCACAGTAACATTTGAGTCCGACTGACCATGGAGAATCAAGATCGGTGTCGAGGCCGGCAATTTCTCCGCCCAGTACAGAACGGATCTCTCTTCTAGTGACACTACTTTGTCGTCCGAGTAATTTGGTATGCGAGCCTCAAATACTCGTTCCATTTCTGGGCGCACTTCAAGTTCCCGCAAGATATCGGTGGGAGCACCGCCAACCACGATTGCAGCCAATCTATCTGTCCGGGTCGCTGCCAGAAAGCTCATTATCGCGCCCCGACTCCATCCAAACATTCCGATCCGACTCGCGTCGGCAACGGGCGAATGGTCGATCAAGTCTATGAGCGCCAATACATCGTCGACGTCCTTTCCGCCGAACTCGTCTTCTCCTGTGTCCAGTCCTTCGCGTCTAAAGCCACTGCCACGGTACTGACTCGCGATAACGAAATAACCGCTGTCTGCCAGTGGAAATATGTGATTGAAAAGCGAAGCTCGGTTGATACGAGCATGCGGTCCATTTCCACCGCGGTTATATAGGACTACGGGAAACGGGCCGATTTGCGCCGCTGGATGGACCGAGTATCCAACAACCGTCACTCCGTCGACTTCGTACAAGAATCGCTGACAATTCAGTTCCGACTTGGCGCTTTCAAATTGTTTCTTTGAAATGCGTTTCTCGAATTTACTGCGATTAAAGCCAGCGCTCGATTCGGCGAGTCGGGTCAACCATGACTCGTAGTTTTCAAATGCACCGGTGAAACACGACCGACTTTCTACAATTGATACTGGCGGACTCTCCCCTGAATGCTCGACACCAGGACCAGTTATCTCGATTGTATTATCGGTAGCGCAGGCGGTTGAAATCGCCACCAAGAAAAGCAGGTTCAAGAAGCCTAGTCTGGAATTCAAACGAACCTCGCATCAGTCAATAGTGGAGTGAAGAACGCGCTCAACCAATCGCCTGCTTTGGATTGCGGACTCAAAGGGTCGATGCAACACCTAAACTCTCACTATAGAGATGGAGGTGTTGGAAAGGTACTGACAAATTAACTTCGGCGGATAAACACAATCTCGCAGCCATTGGTCAGGCCGCCACTGCGTTCCATTCCTTGAACGCACTCATCCTAAGACTTCTGTAATGCTCTGCCCTGACAAGATGCCTGCCAAGATTGAATAGATTGTAAACGGCAGCATGTGTGCTCAGAAATCGCTGTGCCTGCTTCGGTGATTTAAACCTTCGCATACCTCGTTCTCGCACCCTAGTCGATTCATGAGACTGCTCTGCACGGTTATTCGCGTACTGCTCTGTACTGTGAATTACATCAGGCATCAGCTCTCGATGCGCCACGCCGTAGCTTCTCAATTTGTCCGTCACGATTTTTCTGGGCTCACTACCAGAACTCCGAATGAGCCGCTTGAAGAAGCGTTTCGCTGCCTCGCCGTCTCGTCGAGCCTGTAGATAGACATCGACCACTTCTCCATCCTGATCCACAGCACGCCACAGATAGTGCTGTGTATCATTGATCTTAACGAAGACCTCATCAATGTAGAACGTATCGCCATAACCACGGTGTCGCCGTTTCAGACGACGCGCGTATCGAGCACCGAACTTGATGCACCAGAGTCTGATGGCTTCACCGCTGACAGTGATACCTCGTTCTGCGAGCAAGTCTTCGACATCACGACAGCTTAAGTTGAATCGATGATAGAGCCAAACCGCGTAACTAATGATATCGGGAGGGAATCGGTGACGCTTGTAGGTGTTCATCACGGCATTATCGGTCAGCGGCAGTTAATTTGTCAGTACCCAAACAGGTGTTCGAGCTTCTCAATCGCCAATCCAAACTGCGATTCCTCAGCGACAGCGGCCGTCGAAACCAGAGCAAGCAAACAGACGCCGCACGCAAGGCTCTGTCGCAGCGCTGAAACTGCAAGTCTCTCGGTTTGTTGCGATCTGATAGTTGTCGTCGATAAGCTGCCTTTAATAGTTTGAATAAGTTGGTGTCCAGGCGGCTGGCTATTCATCCGCAATCTCTACCTCAATGATCTTGTCGTAGTAGCCAACGATCTCCAGCGTCAGCGTTACGTTATCCGGTTCGAGGTTTTGCCAGTACCATCCGTGCTGGCCGTCGTACGCCGCAACGATCACACCTGCGCCACGGGTCCCCCTGCCATCGTCGTAGCGCGTGAAGAATTCGTCGCCGAAGGCTTCATCGTGAGCATGAAAGTCGTAGTAAATATCCTCGCCCTCAACTTGCCAGTTGAAGACGAACGAGTCGCCTTTTGACATGAACGCCTTGTACTCAACCCTGCCGTCGGCCGGCAGTGCGATCTCGATTACGTCTGATTTCCATGCACCGTCGTAGCCAATGAAGTTTTCGCCGTCGGCAAATGGATCGCCCGACCCTGCGTTGTGGTTCTGCACGCTGGCATCTTCCGGCAAGAAGTATCGGAACGCTGGCGCGCCGCCTGTGGCGACCAACTCGGAGGCATCAGTCGCAGCGACAATTGCACCCCCTTTTTCATCGTCAACGAGGCTGTAGCCGACGAGCAGACCGAATGCGAGTGCGGCCATCGTCACGAGAACAAGCGTTGCTTTTGTCACAATAAACTTTCCTTCAAGTCGTCGCGTACAGGGTGAGTTGATAGCTAATCAGGATTGCGCCAGCGGCAATCAATCCGACGTTTACAATGTTGCTGGCTGTCGAGCCTTTCGCGTGACTCGGCATGATTCGCAGAACGAATACAATGGCGATCAGCGCGGCAAGCTGCCCCAGCTCAACGCCAATATTGAAAGAGATCAAGTTTGGAACGAGACCGTCATCTGCCAGTCCGAGGTCCTGAAGCTTTGTTGCCAGTCCCAAGCCATGGAACAGACCGAAGATGAGCACTGCAAGCTTTTCGTTGGGGCTGTCGCCGAACACCGTGTTGAACCCACCGAGATTATCGAATCCCTTGTAGGCAACGGACAGACCAATGATGGCGTCGACCAGATAGGCGTTCACATCGAGCTGCAGCAGGACTCCAGCGATAAGCGTAATCGAGTGACCCACTGCGAATAGGCTGACGAACGTGGCGATGCTTCTGATATCGCGCAAGTAGAAAATTACGCCGATAAGGAACAAAAGATGGTCGTAGCCCGTAACCATATGTTTCGCGCCAAGCCACGCGTACAAGAAAAAGTGCACGCCCGTGCGCCCCGCGATCAACGCCGCATCTTCGTCCGACACGTTGTGCGCCAACGCATAGTCTGAAACGATCAACAGGGCCGTAAATAGTCCAGCCAGCGAGAGCAAAACACGTATCGACACCTTCGCGACGCTCATCAATCAATCGCAATAAGCGCGCTCTTGTAACGAAGGTTACTTTCGAACGCGTATCGACCGAGGTCCTTGCCAATTCCAGACTGTTTGTAGCCTCCAGTTGGAATGATGAAGTCTGCGGTCCTGCCATAGCGATTAATCCAGACAGTACCCGCCTGAATCTCACGCATAGCACGCAGACCGAGGCTCATATCGCTGGTATAGACGCCCGCTGCAAGTCCGTAGTGCGTATCGTTGGCGAGCGCGATGCCTTCGTCATTGTCATCGAAACGCTGCACGGTCATGACGGGTCCGAAAACCTCATCGCGGACCACGCTCATATCGGACCCGGCTTTGTCGAGTATAGTCGGCGCATAATACGAGCCGCCGTCTGATGCATTTTGCAGATCACCGCGCACCAGCACTTTCGCGCCTGCTTGTGTCGCACCTGTCACTACCCGCTCAATCGAATCGCGCTGCTTGTGAGAAATGATCGGCGAGAAGTTGGTATTCGCTAACCATGTCGGCCCAGCATCCGATTGAGCGACCAGTCGGACCAGTCGTTCGATCATTGGCTCAGCAACGTCTCGATGCAGTAACAAGCGCGAGCCTGCGTTGCAAACTTGACCAGCGTTCGCAAGAATCGCGCGCGACACAGTATCAGCAACGCGGTCGAGATCCTTAACATCCGCAAAGACTACCTGTGGGCTCTTGCCGCCCAGCTCCAAAGTCACTGGCTTAATCCCAGACTCAGCGCAGGCCGCCATGATCGCCGCACCTGTCCGTGTTGAGCCTGTGAATGTCACTTTGCCAATGCCTTCATGACGTACGAGAGCATCTCCAGTGCTGTGACCTTCGCCGTTCACAACATTGAAAATGCCCGCTGGTACACCGGCCTCTACCGCGAGTTCCGCCATTCGCATGATCGAAAACGGTGTCATCTCCGACGGCTTTAGCACTACTGCATTGCCAGCCGCCATCGCGGGCGCGCACTTCCACGAACCCATCACCAACGGGAAATTCCAGGGCACAATGGCACCGACAACGCCGATAGGCTCACTGATGATCAACCCAAGCTGGTCGTGCTGCGTTGCGGCCACGTCACCGCCGTGCTTGTCGGCAAACTCGGCAAAGAAACGAATACCCTCGGCGGTAAACGGGACATCCCAAGCCACCGCCTCGCTTACGGGGCGGGTAGAACCGATCGCCTCCAGTCGGCCAAGCTCTTCCTTGTCGGCTTCAATGAGGTCTGCCCAACGCCGCAGGGTGCGCGCGCGATCGCGAGGTGCACACGTGCCCCAACCGCTGGAAGCCAGGGCTGCTTGCGCCGCGCGAACAGCCCGGTCAACGACATCCGCATCAGCATTCGGCGCCGACGCATAGACAACACCGTCTGACGGGCGGCGAACATCGAACGCAGGCTCGTCTTCGACGTATCGCCCGTCGATATAATGGCCACAGAACGGTTGGATGCCGTCCATTTGAATGTCAGTTATCGTGCCAGCCACTTTATGAATACTCGGGATTCTGTTTGCTCAAGGAATCGCGAACTGCACAGCAAGCGATTTGCCATTCGGCATAGTCACAATGGCAATCACGCGACTGCCGCTTTCGGCCGTCACATCCGTTGCACGCAAGCGATTGATGCCAGCCGCTGCTAGTTCAACCTTGGACGATCCGGCGTCGCCCATGATGGTCAGCGTGCCCGACATCTGCTCACTCGGGACGGGCTGCTCATCGTCAGAGGTGTAAAGATCGATCTTGTCCGCTTTGACGACAAGCTCAAAGTCCAGCTCGCCGATAACTTGCAGGACGCCACCACGCTGCGCGACCGCGTCTCCGTGTGCCCACGCCAGACTCGCGCCGAAGACCGCGACGATCGACACCAGAAAAAGATTTTTGACTGACTTCATGATTTGTTCTGCCCTCTTATTCGGGTTCGTGCGCCAGCACAAAAGACAAGGTCGCCATATTCTCGATCTTATCGATCTTTTCTGGCTCATTGGACGGCGCATCATACAAAGCACCGACGACATTAAGACCCTGGTTGCGTATATTGATCGTCGCGCGACCGTCCTCTCCTGTAATGATACGTTCCGCATCCGGGTCGTTGACGAAGTCGACGATGATTCGCGCACCGGCCGCGGGTTTGCCGTCATAGAGCACACGAATCCCCAGCTCGTCGCCCAGCATGTCCGGCAAGATAGCGACGTCCGGCACGATTTGAAGCCTCTGGCCTGGCAATGGACCTAGCGGCTCAGCCAGCGCACTTCTCAGGTGCACGGCATACTTGACGGTTCTCTCGGCAATCACCGCATTCGGCACCTCATCTCGTCCCGCCGCGATCCACTCACCGTCCGGTGTCTTGCTCCAGTACCCGTTGTCCAGGACAGCGGCGACGACGGCCGGGTGCTCTTCGGTATCAACGACCACGAGAAACTCGGATGCGCGCAAGGACGTATCGACGGGTTGTTGCAAAACGTCATACGCCTTGATTTCTGTGATCTTATCCAGCCTTTTGACCATGTCGAGGTCATCGGCGCCAACACCGTATATGACGGCTAGTTGATCGGACCTTTCCGCAAACCAAATCCCGTGTGCATTGACAGTACCTACGGACATTACGGCAGCAGCGATCAGAGCGATTGTTGTTATTACTAGTGCGCGCATAGCGAACCCCTCAATGGTAAGGAATAGCTCAATTACAGCAGGATGGCGCAGCTATTGATCCCGTATGGACAGGCCTTCACGAAACTATTTGCACTGTGAGCAGTAGAATACAGCAGCACGTTCTTACAATATGAATGTAAGGTTTGTTACGTGGTTATATTCTTGCCACAGGGGAGGGTAAATGGAGATAGCTGCTGAAGCGGTGCCGGTAGCACCGGTACGTCGAGTTCGCATTACATCAATCGATGTGATGCGCGGCCTGGTCATCATCCTTATGATGGTCGACCACGTTCGCGAACGATTCTTCTATCACATCCTCATTGGCGACCCGATCAATCTTGAGATCGCATCTGCCAGCCTGTTCTTCACTCGACTGTCCGCACATCTATGTGCACCGGTATTTGTATTCTTAGCCGGGCTCGGCGCCTGGTTATATGCAAACCCCAAGTCCGGCATCAAACGCTCACCAACCCACTTTCTGTTCACCCGCGGCTTGTTCTTGCTGGTCCTCGAGATTGTACTGATCAACCAGTCGTGGTTTGGAACCATTCCGCCGGAAACCATCTACTTGCAGGTGATCTGGGCGATTGGTCTCAGCATGATCGCGTTATCGGTGCTGGTGCACCTCCCCTACTGGGCCATCGCCACCATCGGTTTTCTTATCGTGTTTGGCCACAACGCGCTGGTGCCCATCAATTTCTCTCCTGGCGAATGGGGCTATTCGCTTTGGACAATCTTGCATGATCGTGGTGCGTTGTACGCTGGCGACTCACTTACTATCAAGATCTCCTACCCGACCCTGCCATGGATCGGAGTCATCCTATTGGGCTATTCGCTGGGTCCGTTGTACGCCTCGACGGTCGCCTCGGAGGAACGGACGCGAAAACTATTGCTGCTCGGATTGGCTTGCCTGCTATTGCTGGCAATTTTGCGCGGATTCAATATATACGGTGAGACATTGCCGTGGAGTGCGGGCAAGACGATGCTCGACACGATTATGTCGATGCTTAACTTTACGAAGTATCCACCCTCGCTCGACTTCCTGTTACTGACACTCGGAACTAGCTTCCTGCTGATGTCCTGGCTCGACACCAAGGACAACGCAGCCACACGTGTGCTGCAGACCTTTGGGCAGGCACCCATGTTCATTTATGCACTGCACCTTTACGTATTGCTCTTTTGCTACCGTCTGGTGCTTGCCACGGTCGGTCCGAACGAAGGCGATCTGTATCGCATCGACCACGTCTGGCAGATATGGGCAATAATGGCGGTTCTTGCGCTTGTGTTGTATTTCCCAACGCGCGCGTTCGGCCGATATAAGCGGACGACGGACAAAGCATGGGTCAAGTATTTCTAGCGACCCGCTCGCATGGATAAAAATATTTGTCACCTAGGAATTAGCTCCTAAGGTACTATCCAGCCCACCTCATAGCGAGACGATCGGGCCTCGTATCTCATGTCATCAGCAAAGCTAGACCGCATCGACATCAACATTCTGGCGCACTTGCAGCAGTTTGGTCGCATTACTAATATCGAGTTAGCCGATGCCGTTTCGCTCTCAGCCAGTCCCTGTCTGGTGCGCGTCAAGCGCCTTGAGAAAGAAGGCTACCTAACGAGCTATAACGCTCGAATAAACGTGTCGAAACTGCTTGAGACGCGAACAATTTTCACGGAAGTCACGCTCGAGAAACAACAGCAATCCGATTTCGCCCGCTTCGAGCAAAGAATTGCGTCGATTGACGAATTGATGGAGTGTCATTTGATCAGCGGCGGCTACGATTACCTATTAAAGTTTCTAACGACGGGCGTGTCCCATTATCAACGCGTAATGGAAGAAATTTTGGCTAGCGACATGGGTGTCGCCAAGTACTTCAGCTACATTGTCATCAAGACGCCGGTCGAAAAACCCTACTTGCCACTGAAGAAGCTAGTCAGCGAAGAGCGCTCCTAGGCGCCACCGATTACCCTGTACTTGCGTTGAACCGCCGGATTCCGAAGTCTTCGATGGGTGTGTCTGTTTCGCCCGTATCGATCAACTCTGCAATCACTTCCCCGACACCCGGACCCAATTGGTGTCCGCCTCCCGAAAAGCCGCAGGCGTAGTAAAGGCCGGCTTCTCGTTCGCTGCGCCCAATGACGGGCATGCCATCGGGCGTGTACCCCTCAACACCGCTCCAAACGCGTATCACATTCAGCTGCGCAAGCGCCGGCACTAACCGCCGCAGTTGCCGCAGCTGGCTCAGTGTGTTCTTGGGATCGACGATCGCGCGGCCGGTGCTAGTACTCGCAGGACTGCGGGTACTGCCGCCAACGATCACGTTGCCGCGCGCAATCTGGCGCAGGTAAATCGATTCTTCCTCAACGGGCGTGACGACGCCGAGACATGGGTGAATAAAATAAGGGGCCGGCTCAGTCACAAGCATCGTCGGGCCACGGCTGACGATGCCAATCTTCTCTCCGAATGCCTCGGCTAATGAGTTCGACCATGCGCCGGCTGCAATCACCAACGACGGCGCAGTAAAACCAAGGCCCGCATCTGTCACGACCACAAAGTCTTCACCAACTTTATTCGCGCTTGTGACCGCCATGTTCTCGTGGACATGCGCGCCATTCGCACTGGCAGCGCGCGCGCAGGCCGATGCGACTACTCGAGGATTCGAGTGTCCGTCATTTGGCGAGTAAGAACCTACGAGAACTTCCGGTCCGAAGAATGGAAATCGTTCGTGGAGTTCCTTGCCAGTAAATACCTCCAGGTTCAGCCCAGTCTCGGCGGCCTGGCTAGCGTAGTGAGTAAAATCTTCGACAAGCTCCGGCCGATCGCTGTAGCCCACACGGACATGGCCTGAGAGCTCGACCTCGATCTCAGCGCCAAGCGATTCCGATAACTGCGCCCATAACGCACTGGAACGATTGGCAAGTGGCAGCTGAGAAATTGGCCGGCCCTGACGTCGCAAATTACCGAAGCTACTGCCGCTTGCCTTTTGCCCGATTCGGTCACGTTCCAGAAGCGTCACTGAGATGCCACGCTGGCGCAGAAAGAGCGTCGTACACGCGCCCATGATGCCGCCACCGATAACAATCACGTCGCTGCTTTGCGTCTTCATTGACTCTATTGCTCGACAGCTATAGGCAGCGGTCTTACGGGGGCCTGACTACGGATCCTGCCGACCTCAGCCAGCGGCGTTTGGGTTGCGTCTGCGATGATCTCCGCGGCGGCGATACCGCAAAATCGCCCCTGGCAGCGGCCCATGCCGACCCTGCTGAAGGCCTTCGCGCGATTGATTTCATCGGCTTGCTTGCCACGACTAGCGTCACGTAACTCACCAACGCTGACTGCTTCGCATCGGCAAACGATCGCGTCGTTCGGCAAATTACGAACATGCTCGATAGGCCAGGGAAAAGCTCGGGTCACCCCGTTAGCAAAGCGTTCGTAGCGTGCGTGCAAGCTGCGCAGGCGTTTGATCTCCTTTTCATCCACCGCGTAGCCGAGATCCAACAGCAGCGTTAGCGCTGTAAGGCGTCCACTGACTTCAGCGGCGTCCGCGCCTCTAATCCGGGCCCCATCGCCCGCCATATAAACGTTCGCAGCGCCGCGAGATTTGTCATCAATATCTGCGATCCACTGGCGGCTGCGCCGATCAAACGAAAATGCGCATCCAGCAAGATCTGCAAGCTGCGTCTCAGAACGAAGATGATAGCCAAGCGCGACGGCATCGCACTCCAGTGTATGCGCATGTCCGCGTTTATCGCGGTACGTCACCGCGTTCACGCCTGCATCGCCGCTCCCGGTGATTTCAAGCGGCTGCACACCGTGCACAATCGGTACGCGCGCCGCACGAATCGTCTTTATCAACCCCAGTCCGGTCCACAGCATTGACGGCATAGCGAGCAACTTGGGCAGCGCTGCGAGACTATCCCAGACAGTCGAAGTATCTAGCACCGCGGCGACATTGGCGCCTGCCTTTATATACTGCGATGCAACCAGATACAGCAACGGTCCGGTGCCCATGAACACGATGTTGCTACCAATGGCACAGCCCTGTGATTTCAACGCGATCTGTGCGCCACCCAGGCTATAGTTGCCTGCGTAGTTCCAACCGAGCGTGGGCATGACGCGCTCTGATGCGCCCGTGCACAGCACCAGTGCGTCGAACGGTATCTCGACGGAGCGGCCGCGCTCAGCTGCAAACAGCGTATTCTCTGAAACCGCCCAGGCGAGCGTGTCGGACCGATAGTCAATCTTGTCCCGAATCGAATCGAAATCTGAGTGCACAGCGGCGGCCTTGTCCGACTCTGATCCATACAGCTGCGAATAGGTTCGGACGAAGTTCTCGGGTTGGCGGCGGTAGATCTGGCCACCATTGTTACTATTCTCATCGATTACGATCGGTCGCAACCCCGCCAACGCCAGCGTCTCAGCGCAGCGTGTTCCGGCCGGACCACTGCCGACCACGACGACTTTTGGCGCATTCATTTCAGATTCACTGTTTCTGTAACGATACGCATCTCAGCAACAATGCGCGTTGAGCAAGCCTTGATGCGCTCGCCACTTTCGCTTGTAACCCAGCAGTCCTGACAACTTCCCATCAAACAAAAGCCGGCACGATTGCCATCACCAAACTCCGATTGGCGCACATGATCCTTCGCTGCCAGGATGGCAACCAGCAAGGTGTCACCTTCGAGCGCCTCTATCGCCTGGCCGTTGACAAAGAAAGTGACGGTCTGCCGGTCTTGCTCCGCAAGGCGAGTGAAGCGAGCTCCGTTCATGCTTTGGTCTGGCCGAGGTGGCAGAGCACCTCATTGCCATTCCCGTGCGTTAGTCGTGGCGGCGGCGTCTTGTCACAGGTTCCCACCTGACGGACGGGACAGCGATCCAGAAACGCACACAAGTCTCCATTGCCCGGCAGGCTACTATTCGGCTCCGCGACGGTTTTTGCATGCGTTTCCTCGAGCCAGCCCTGCCTCAATTCAGGCACGGAAGAAATCAACAAATCCGTGTAGGGATGACCAGGACCGCCTGTGAAATTATCACGCTTGCCTATTTCGACAGTTCTGCCCGCATACAAGACCAGTATGTCGTCACAAACAGAACGCACGGCCGAAATATCGTGACTGATAAAGACGAACGCAACATCCAGTTCACGACGAAGTTCGGCGATCAGGTCAAGTATCGCTGCACCGACGACGGTATCCAGTGCAGAGGTCACTTCATCGCATAGGATAATGTCAGGGTCAGCTGCCAAAGCACGCGCGAGATTTATCCTTTGCTTTTGTCCGCCGGAAAGCTCGGCGCAACGACGCGGCGCGATATTTGCGGGCAACTTCACCTGCTCCAAAAGGCGCGCAATTCGTTTGCGAGCCGCGTCGGCAGACAAGCCGTGATAGAAGGCCAACGGTCGCCCGAGAACCTGCTCAACCGTTTGCGCCGGATTCAACGCCGTATCAGCATTCTGAAAGACGATTTGAACACGCCGCAATTGTTCACGCGTACGCCTCGACAAATGTGGCGCGAGAGTCTCGCCGTCCAGACATACACTGCCAGCCGCCGCCGGGTGCAAACCTGCAATAGTCCGCGCAAGCGTCGACTTGCCACATCCGGACTCGCCGATGATACCGAGCGTAGAACCGCGCTCTAGCGACAGTTCGACAGCGTGCAAGACGCGGAATCTCGGCATGCCATCGCGATCAGTTTTTCCGAACCCCGCGGTTACACCACGGAGCTCCAGCAAGGGTTTTGCGGGTGAGACGTCACTTGCATCCAGCGATTGCGGCTGCACGCGGACAATCGACTTCGCGGCGGCCATTAGCGAACGTGTGTATTCATCGCTCGGTGCGTCCAGCACCTGCATCGTTGCGCCGGCCTCTCTGACCGTACCATTCTTCAAGACGACAATCTGGTCGGCCATTTGTGCGACCACCGACAAATCATGGGAAACATATACGGCCGTGATACCGCTGTCTGCAACGACCTTCTTGAATGATCTGAGTACCTCAATTTGAGTCGTGACATCCAATGCCGTTGTCGGCTCATCCAGTACCAAGACTTCGGGGTCGCTCATCAGCGCCATCGCGGCCATCAGGCGCTGTAGCTGGCCGCCCGACACCTGATGCGGGTACTGATTGCCAATCGTCTCCGGGTTCGGCAGCGCGAGAGACTCAAAGATTTTGATCGCTTTCGCACGCGCCTCGGTTTTGGACGACAGCCGGTGCAACACTGCAGACTCAATCACCTGATCCATGATGGTCTTGGACGGATTGAATGCGGCCGCTGCGCTTTGCGATACGTAGGACACACGGTTGCCACGGAAGCCAAATAGCTCAGCCCGGCTCAGCGCCAGTACGTCTGTGTCACCGATTAGAATCTCGCCGCCACTCACTGTGCAGCCGCGCCGCGCGTACCCCATGAGTGCGAGTGCAATCGTTGTTTTACCGGACCCTGATTCACCTATCAGCGCCAACACTTCGCCCTTGCTGGCTGCGAAGCTGACGTTGTCGACGATCTTGATACGTTCACCGCGCTCACCACGGACGGAAACCTCAAGGCCGTTGACCTGCAAGACGGCGCTCATCGTTGTGCCTCGTCGGTAACCGAGCGGCCGCCACTAGCCAGACTATCGATGAGTAGATTGACTCCAATCGTCAGCGTAGCGATTGCCATGGCCGGTGCGATGATGGCCGGCGCTGCTTCAGACAGGCCTGAGATATTTTCACGCACAAGCGATCCAAGGTCGGCATCAGGCGGCTGCACGCCGAGGCCGAGAAAGCTCAAGCCGCTGAGCAGCAAGACCACAAACACAAAACGCAAACCAAAATCTGCCAGAAGTGGGTGAATCATGTTGGGCAGGATCTCGAAGATTGCGATGTGCACACGCCCTTCCCCACGTGCGCGCGCCACTTGCACATAGTCCATCTGATTGAGGTTTACGGCGAGTGAACGGGCGATCCGAAAAGCGCCTGGCATATAGCTGATAGCCGCGATTAGCAATAACAGAAGCATCGAGGAACCAAATGCCGCCACGATAACCAGCGCCAGGATTTTCCCCGGTATCGAGATCAGGGCGTCCATTAGGCGACTCACGGTCTCGTCGATCCAACGTCCGCTGATAGCTGAAAACAGCGCCAACGACGCACCCGATGCGCTGGCCAGTAACGCCGCTCCGAATGACAACCCAACCGTGAAGCGTGCTCCGTTCATTAGGCGGCTCAATACGTCTCGGCCAAGATAGTCGCTGCCGAGGAAGTGTGCGCCGCCCATACGCTCAAAGACATCGGGTGCCACAATCGCGCCAACCTCATAATGCGCCAGCATGGGACCGAACAACGCGACCAACAGCCACATCAGCACTAGTAGCAAGCCAACCCAACCGGACCCTTGGATGCGGGTCATTGGTGTCTCAACTTCGGATTGGAAATGATCGCCACGATGTCGGCGATGAGCACCATCAGCAGGTAGGCACCGCTGAAGATCATCGCGCATGCCTGCAGCAGCGGCATGTCTCGACTGGTGACTGCATTCACCATCAGGCTCGCAACGCCTGGGTAGTTAAAGATCGTTTCGACAATAATTGCGCCGCCCAGCAAATACGACAAGCTGAGCGCGATCGCGTTGACGATAGGGCCGATCGCATTCGGCAACGCGTGTTGCAATGCGATACGCGTCGGCCTGGCACCCTTCAGGATCGCCATCTCTACGTAAGATGAATCGAGCTGATTGATAACCGCGGCTCGAGTCATTCGTGCCATTTGTGCAACCACCACAAAACACAGTGTCATGACCGGCAGAGCATACGCGCGCGCCAACTCGCCGAAGCTCGCGTCCGGGGAGACAATCGTAATCGAGGGCAACCAACGCAACTGGACCGCAAAAACAATCACAGCAATCGTTGCAACCAGAAACTCGGGGACCGCGATCATCGACAAGGTCACGACGTTCAGTGCACGGTCCAGCCTGGAGTCTCTGTACATGGCCGACAAGATGCCAATCAACAGGGCAAGCGGTACCGATACCGCCGCTGTCAGTCCGGCGAGAATCAGGGACTTCGGCAAGCGCTCACCGATAATGTCTTTGACAGGCATGTTGCTAACCATCGATGTGCCCGGGTCACCGGTCAATAGCCCACCGAGCCAATTCAGATAGCGTATGTGCGCTGGCTGATTCAGACCGAGCTGCTCTCTCAGCTCAGCAACGATCTCCGGCGTCGCGCTCTGACCGAGTAACTCTTGTGCAGCGTCGCCCGGCAACAACGACGTAATCGCGAAAATAACGAACGAAACCAGCAGCAGCGTAAATGCCGCAATCAATATGCGCTTGGCGACCAGAATCATCAGCACAGAGTCAGTCCACCAGCCAGATGTGGTCGGCGAATGAGTAGCCCATGAGTCCACCGATAGGAATAGAGCCGAGCCCTTTTATGCGCGCATCATGGGCGTCCAGCAGACTGATGAAAACGGGAATACCGACGCCACATTTTGTGTGCACGATTTCCTGCATATCCGCGTACATTTGTCGTCGCTTCTGCTCATCACTCTCGGCCCGAGCCGCGACAACAAGTTCATCAAACTGATGGTTAACCCAACCCGACACGTTCCAGGGCGCGTCGGACTTAAAGAACAGACTGAACTTAAGGTCCGCCGTTGGACGTGGATTGATATTGCCGAAACCAAGCGGGTGCTTCATCCAGTGATTCGACCAGTAACCGTCGGCAGGCACGCGATTGACTGCCAGCTTCAATCCGATTCGCGACGCTGCTTCCTGCAGCAACGACGCTGTATCAACCGATCCGGGCGCCGCCGGCGATGCGTACATGGGTATGCGAACGCCTGCCAACCCGGACTTCTGCAAGTGATACTTCGCAAGGTCCGGGTCGTACTCCCGCTGCGGAAGATCGGGCGAGAAGTATCTGTCACTGGGTGCGATCGGATGATCGTTGCCAATCTCCGCGTAGCCACGAAACAGCGCCTTCTTGATCAAGTTACGGTTGAGCAGATACTTCATCGCCAATACGAAGTCCGGATTTGACGTTGGGTGCGAATCCGCGCGCATGATCAAGTCCGTATACAAACCTGACTTTGTCTCGACGACCTTGTGCGTATCTGTCGCGTGGATACGACGTGTTTGGCGCGGATTTACAGCGCTGATTAGTTGTACATCGCCTGACAGGAGCGCGTTCACGCGAGATGTTTCGTCGGGAATGCCGATCAGCTCGATCTCATCGATATAGGGCCGACCCGGCTTCCAATAGTTCTCGTTGCGTATTACGACGGTGCGAATACCCGGTTGAAAACTCTTAAGCCGGTAGGGCCCCGTGCCATTCGCTGTTCGAAATTCTGTCGTGCCATCCGGGACGACGAGGAAATGCGAGTCGGCAAGAATCACGGGGAGGTCTGCATTCGGTCCCGACAAGCGCATTGTCAGCTCAAGCGGTCCCGTCACCTTGATCTCTGAAAACTGTTCAGCGATCGCTGCCATCTTGGATGCGACAGCGGGATCTTTGTGGCGCAGCAGCGAGTAAACAACGTCAGCGGATGTCAGCGACTTACCGTTGTGGAATTGCACGTCCGCCCGGATCTTTATCGTCCAGTGAATCTGGTCATCGGATTCCAGCGACGTTGCCAGGGCCGGCTGAGCTGCGAGGTCCGTATCGTACTGCGTCAGCCCGCTATAGAGCATGTAGTGCCTGGCGTAGTCAGTCGACAGCGAACCTTTAGCGGGATCGAGCGTGTCGGCGATTGAGCTTGAAAGACTGGCAACCCGAATCCGACCACCTTGCCTCGGCGTTGCTGCCTGTACAGCGCCCGGATGCACAAGCACGCCACCCAGGGTCGCAGTCAAACCCGTCACGGCAACCGCCTGTAGAATTCGGCGACGTTCCATATCCGGATCGTTGGAGTACTTGCTCATTGGCGAAGTCTCACTTACGTCAGGTGGTCTTTGACGCGATAGTATGCGCCAACGAACGGCAGGAACCACGGCGGTCCGAAGTGCCCCGGAATCGCGGGCCACGGCAATCCACCCCAAGGGTTGCGTTCCGGCCGACCGTTTATCGTATCGGCCATCGCTTGCCCCATATGCACGGCCATTTGCACGCCGTGCCCGCTATAGCCCATTGAATAGTGGATGCCGTGGCGCTCGCCTGCTCGCGGAAAACGATCACGGGTCATGTCGACCATACCACCCCAGCAATAATCAACTTTCACATTGCGTAGCTGTGGGAATACCTGCGCCAGCATGCCCGCAAGAATCTCCCCGCTCTTTACATCCGACCTTTTACTCGACATCGCAAAGCGCGCACGCCCGCCGAACAACAGTCGGTCATCAGACGTTGGACGAAAGTAGTTACCTATATTCATGGTTGTAACGTAGTTACGTCGCGATGGGACCAGGCCCTTGATCGCCTCCTTCCCGAGCGGTTCAGTAACGATGATGAAGCTACCAACAGGCACGATGCGACGGCGAATCCAGCCAAACGGACCACCCTGCATCGTGCATCCCGTTGCAGTCAGGACATGCTTGGCACTAATCGAACCACGGTGGGTCGTCACGCGGAACCTGCCATCAGCCTCGCGTGCAATCCCTGTTACCGGCGTTGCTTCGAACAGGCGCGCGCCACGCTTGATAGAGGCTGCTGCGAGTCCGACCCCAAAACGCCCGACATGCAATGACGCGCTACCCGGTTGCAGCAAGCCGCCATGAAAAATATCCGAGCCGATTTCGTCTCGCAACTCCGAACGACTGAAGAGTTTTACACCGGGGTCGACGCTGCTGCGCAACACTTCGAAGGTTTGCGAGAGTTTGTCGAAATGCTCAGGTTTCGCCGCAACTTTAAGCTTGCCGACTCGCGCGAAGTCACAGTCGATCCGTTCTTCTCGAACGACTCTTTCGACTGAATCGACGGCCGCACTGAAGGTTCTGTAGAAGCCCTGCGCCGCGTCTTCGCCGTACTGCTTAGTTGCCTCGAGGTAATCCTGCAACAAGCCTGTATTGCACTGTCCGCCGTTCCTGCCCGAGGCTTCGCCGATCATGCGGCCCGCCTCAAATACGACCACATTTGCACCTAATCGACACAACGCCAGTGCCGCCGACAAACCTGTCAACCCACCACCTACAACGACCACATCAGCCCTGCCCTCAACGTCCTCGGTCGAAAGACCATCGACGCGCGGTAAGGTATCGAGCCAATAGGAGTCGAGCTTCATCGGTCCGGTTCCTTATAGTCCCACCAGTGCTGGTAGCCCGCTGAGATCCTGTATTTCGTGGTAATTGTAGTGTGGCGTCGAGGGCTCATGACCGCGAGCAATGAAGATCTTATTCTTGATGCCGATGTCGTGGGCCGTCATCAGGTCGTAACGCAGACTCGAGGATACATGCAGCACATCGTCTGGTCCGCAACCCAGGTTGTCGAGCATGTATTCGAAAGCGGCCTGTCGCGGCTTGTAGACATTCGCCGAATCCGCAGTAAAGACTTTGTGAAAGGGTGCGCCGAGTTTCTCGACATTCTGATCAATTTGATCGTCAGAAGCATTCGAATAAATCACGAGAGGATAATGTTCAGCAAGCTTGGCCAGCGGCTCTGGCACATCGGCATTCGGCCCCCAGGTTGGAATGGCATTGTAAATCGCCAGCAAGTCCGACTCTCTATATTCGATCTTGCAGCGTTTACATGCACGCTGCATGGACGATCGGATGACGTCTATGTAGGGCTGCCATGGGCCAAGCACTTCGTCGAATCGAAGCCAGGCGAAATCGAACACGTATTGCTCCAGCTCCTCCTTGGTGTCGAATCGATCAGCAAACAGCTGGCGCGTCATACTCGCCATCTGGAAACTGGTTAGAGTGCCGTAGCAGTCGAACGTAATGTACTTGGGTCTTAGCTTGGTCATGGAAATGGTCCCTGAATAACCTTTCCTTCGCATTTCACCACGACGTGTCCCGAACGTCGCGCCAATTATTGGTTCCGTGCGACAACAAAACACCGAATAGTCTTCTTATTCAGCATTGTTTGCTGGCCGGGTACGGGCCGCAACGCTGCAGAGACATTCCGACGAATCAATTGCAGCACAAAATGCCAAGTTCTGATCACAGAACCATATTTAGCTAGCGTTTGGTTGCGATCTCCAGACCCATCAACCGCCGGCTCACGGCTAGAATTCATCATGGGCCGGTTGTCGCCTCACCACCTTAAACTGGATGAATTAATGTCAATAGATAACTTGAAAGTACTCGATCGCAATCATTTGATTCACTCCGTGACGAATTTTCGCACGCATGAGCAAAACGGCGTTTCTATCCTCGAAAAGGGTGAGGGTGCGTATCTATTCGATGCCGATGGCAACAAGATGCTCGATGCATTCTCCGGCCTATGGTGTGTGAACACGGGTTACGGGCAGCAGAGCATCGTTGACGCCGCCGCTGAGCAAATGAGCCGGTTGCCGTACGCTACCACCTACTTCGACTACGGCTCCGAACCCGCGATACGACTAGCCGCGAAGCTAGCTGAACGTGCACCGGGTTCGCTCAATCACGTATTCTTTACGCAAGGGGGTTCCGACGCTGTTGATTCCGCCATTCGTTATGTCACGCACTACTACAACGCGATCAGTAAGCCGCGGAAGAAACAATTCATCGCTCTCGAGCGCGGCTACCACGGCACTTCGTCCGTAGGCGCCGGTTTGACCGGACTGCCTGCATTCCACGCAAAATTCGATCTGCCGCTTGAGAACCAGCATCACATACCGTCGCCGTACCCGTACCGCCATGAGTGCGGTGATGATCCGGCCGCCCTGATCGCGTCGTCCGTTCTGGATTTGCGTAACAAGGTCAACGAACTCGGCGCCGACAATGTTGCTGCGTTTTTCTGCGAGCCGATTCAAGGCTCCGGTGGCGTTATTGTGCCGCCTGTCGGCTGGCTTAAGGCAATTCGAAAAACCTGCAACGATCTGGGCATCCTGCTGGTCGCCGATGAGGTCATTACAGCATTCGGTCGTACCGGCCCCCTGTTTGCGAGTTCCGCAGAGGATGTCGAGCCCGACATCATCACTGCGGCGAAGGGCCTGACCGCCGGGTATGCCCCCATGGGCGCCACCTTGATGTCAGACGCAATCTACAACGCGATCGCCGATGCTGACACCAACGGCGCGGTCGTTGGTCACGGCACGACCTATTCGGCTCATCCGGTCAGCGCTGCGGTGGGTCTTGAGGTCCTGCGCCTATACGAAGAAGGCGGTTTGCTCGCTAATGCTGAGCGGATCGCACCGATCTTTGAAGATGGCCTGCAAGCACTGTTGCAACATCCGCTCGTAGGCGATGCGCGACAACGGGGATTATTGGGAGCGCTCGAGCTAGTTGCCGACAAAGATACCAAGCGACCCTTCGATACATCGTTGCAGCTCAACGTGCGCATCCAAAAGGCTTCTTTCGAGAACCGCATTATCTTTCGTGCCTTTCCTGACAATATTCTGGGGTTTGCGCCAGCGCTCTGTTACAGCGAAGACGAAATGGCATTACTCTTCGAACGCGTGCAAAAATCTCTGGATGCGGTCTTAGAGGATATTGATGTCCGTGAATGTGTTGCCTAAGCACCTGACCTCTTTCAAGATAGCGGTTATTGCGGGCGACGGCATTGGCAAGGAAGTCATGCCTGAAGGCTTGCGCGTACTTGAAGCGGCCGCCGCTCGTTTTGATCTGTCGTTGGAATTTACGATCATCGAATGGGGTGGCTGCGACTACTACCAGTCGCACGGCACGATGATGCCGGACGACTGGGCGCAACAGCTCAGCGAGTTCGACGCTATCCTGTATGGCGCAGTTGGTTGGCCGGATACAGTGCCCGATCACGTGTCGTTGTGGGGCTCACTGCTACAGATTCGACGTGGCTTCGATCAATACATCAACCTGCGCCCGGCACGCACATTTGACGGTGTTGCCTGTCCGCTGGCAGGGGTGGGTCCGGGTGATATCGATATGATCATCGTCCGCGAAAACACTGAGGGCGAGTACTCGTCGGTGGGCGGCATCATGTTTGAGGGCACGCCTCGGGAAGTTGTCATACAAGAGTCCGTCTTCACGCGCCACGGCGCCGAACGGGTACTTGACTACGCCTTCAATCTCGCACGAAGTCGCACACGCAAGAAACTGACCGTAGCAACCAAGAGCAATGGCATCTCGATTAGCATGCCATGGTGGGATGAGCGAGCGGCGGCGGCCGCTAAAGCCTATCCGGATGTGACCTGGGACAAGCAGCACATCGACATTTTGTGCGCTCGATTCGTCCTGCAGCCACAGGACTTCGATGTCGTCGTTGCATCAAACCTGTTCGGTGACATTCTTTCCGATCTCGGGCCGGCATGCACGGGCACCATCGGGCTGGCTGCGTCGGCCAATCTGAACCCGGAGCGCCGCTTCCCTTCGCTGTTTGAACCCGTACACGGCTCAGCGCCCGACATTTACGGCAAGAACATTGCTAACCCTGTCGCGATGATCTGGTCCGGCGCGATGATGCTCGATTTCCTTGGCGGCCACGAAGGTCCTGCACACGATGCACACAATGAGATTGTCGCATCCATTGAATCTGTTCTTAGCGTGGGGCCGCACACACCTGATATGGGCGGCACCGCATCAACAACCGATGTCGGCAAAGCGATTGCCGCATCCATCGCAAATGCCTCCCGGACGACCTGATGCCAAATGAAATTTTGAACCGAATACACAGAGCCGACTTGGTGCTCACGAACAATTTCATTGCTGGCGAGTGGAAACCATCGCTTAGCGGCAACAGCTTCGACATTGTTAATCCGTCTACGGGACATCACCTTATTGAGGTTACCGACAGCAATGCGGATGATGCCAGGGCTGCGGTAGACGCTGCCAGCGCGGTCTTTCCCGCTTGGCGAGCGACATCCGCTCGAGCCAGAGCGCAGTTGCTGAAGAAATGGCGGTCGCTGCTGGAAGCCAATCAGGAAGACCTCGCAATGCTGATGGTGCTCGAAATGGGCAAGCCCATTGTGGAGGCCCGTGGCGAAGTCGCCTACGGCGCATCGTACGTTGAGTGGTTTGCCGAGGAGGCTGTGCGTGCTGCAGGCGACATTGCGCCGCTGATCATGCCGGGCAACAAGCAGATGGTCGTGAAAGAGCCAGTCGGTGTCGTGGCCGCTATATCGCCCTGGAATTTTCCGCTCGCGATGATAGCGCGCAAGATCGCTCCTGCACTGGCCGCCGGCTGCACGGTCGTGGCAAAACCAGCTGAAGACACACCGCTAACGGCACTCGCGCTGGTCAAGCTGATCGAAGAAGCCGGATTTCCGCCCGGTGTCGTTAATATTGTCTCAACGTCACGCGACAATGTTGCTGACACTGTTGATGTGTGGCTGCAGGACCCGCGTGTCCGCAAGATTACGTTTACCGGGTCGACCGTCGTCGGCAAACACCTAGCGCGTGAGTCGTCAGCTACGCTAAAGAAGTTAACCATGGAACTGGGTGGCAACGCGCCCTTTATCGTATTTGAAGACGCCGATATTGACGCCGCTATTGAAGGGCTGATGAAGGCTAAATTTCGAAATGGCGGGCAGACCTGCGTTAGCCCCAATCGCGTCTATGTGCACGTGGACGTGTACGATGAATTTGCCAGCAAGATCACCGCACGCGTTGCAGCGATGCGAGTTGGCCCCGCAATCGAAGAAGCAACCAATATCGGACCAATGGTCAATGAGCGAGCAGTGGAAAAAATTCACCGCCACGCCAAAGATGCGCTGAAAAATGGCGCCACATTATTAACGGGCGGCGATCGAATTCGAAATGAACTAGCCGACGGCCCGAATTATTTCCAGCCGACGGTTCTGGGCAACATGACGACGTCAATGGCGATTTGCTGCGAAGAGACATTCGGGCCAATTGTGCCACTCTTTCCTTTCGACGACGAAGAACAAGTTGTTGCTGCGGCGAATGACACACCGTTCGGACTGGCATCGTATTTTTATACGTCGAATGCAAAGCGTATCTGGCGGGTATCCAGTGCCCTTGAGAGTGGCGTAGTAGGCATCAATCAAGGTGCCGTCGCCAGCGAAGTCATGCCGTTTGGCGGCATTAAGGAATCCGGCTACGGACGCGAAGGTTCGCGATTCGGACTGGATGAATATATGCATCTCAAATACCTGTGCCACGGCGAGATTGATTAGCGTGGCTGCCACGTCATGACGCAAGTACCCGACTACCCGATCGAAGTTGAGCTTCCCAATATCCGCCGCTTCGCCGACGGAACTGACGGCATTCCCTACGTACACACATTCGATAGCGGAAAGTCTGGACCACACGTCATGATCAGCGCTATTACGCACGGCAACGAAATTTGTGGCGCCATCATCGTTAAGCAGTTACTCGAGATTGGTCTTCGACCAAGCGTTGGTCGTTTGACTCTGGCTTTTGCAAACGTCGATGCATTTCATAGCTTTGATGCATCTTCACCTGACAACTCGCGCTTTGTCGATCAGGATTTGAATCGTGTCTGGACGAGCGAACTGCTTGGCGACTTGTCGCAAGACTCATCCGAGCTGCGTCGTGCTCGTGTGTTGCGTCCAGTGATCGACTCGGTGGACCTGTTGCTGGACCTGCACTCGATGCACGAACGCAGCGATCCGCTCATCGTCGCCGGGCCGCTCGACAAGGGCGTCGAGCTGGGCCGTAAGGTCGGCGCTCCCGCGACGATTATTCGTGACGCGGGTCACTCGGATGGTCGGCGCATGCGCGACTACGATGGCTTCGGCGATCTTAACAGCGAGAAAAATGCCCTTCTGGTGGAATGCGGCCAACACTGGGAAGCGCTGGCTCCTGTCGTCGCACGAGACTGTAGCGCTCGTTTTCTGGTTGCGTCAGGTTGTTGCACTGAACAGGATTTACCGAGCGACTGGATTCAAGCAAGTGCAGCGGCGACCCGCGTCGTGTCGGTCACACAGGCAGTCGTCGCGCAAAGCATGAATTTCAGGTTCGCCGCCAATTTCACCGGCCTTGAAACGTTCAAAAAGGCGGGCCAAGTCATCGCCTGGAACGACGATGAACCCGTAGTCACACCTTATGATAATTGCGTATTGGTCATGCCGTCGTTACGCCAACTTAAGCCCGGCGTCACCGTGGTTCGACTCGGGCAGCTGGTCGACGCTCAATAACCCAGACCACGGTCGATGACTCCGAGCATGCGCTCGCCGCGCTCGTGACGCAGTACATTGTCGAGCAATACCGCCGCCGCGCTCTCGGTACCGGTCACACTGGCGATATGCGGTGTTAACTGGATCCGGGGATGTCGCCAGAATGGGTGCTCAGGCGCCAGCGGCTCGTCACCTGCAACATCCAGAACCGCACCTGAAATTTGACCGTCGGACAGCGCCGCGAGAAGGGCATCCTCGACAAGATGCGCCCCTCGCCCAACATTGATTAGTCCAGAACCGCGCGGCATCGCATCGAACAAATCTCGATTCAAAATACCGCGGGTCGCCGCCGTCAGCGGCAACAGACATATGAGTATGTCGCAGTCCGACACGAACGACTGCAGCTGCTCGCTGCCTGAGAAACACTGGACACCGTCGACGTCGTGCGGCGATTGGCTCCACGCTCGAAGCGAATAAGCAAATGGCTGCAGCGCGTCTAGTACAGCCCGACCAAGAGTGCCAAGGCCCATTACGCCGACGCGAGTCTCGTTCGCGGGTCTGGTTTCCACGGGACGCCAGTCAGCCACAGCCTGCGACTGTCGATAGCCGAGAAAGTCACGATGCAGGGTTAATACCGCGTGACACACATACTCACGCATGCCGGCGATTATCATAGGGTCCAGCAAACGCACGACTCGGACGTCGTCCGGAATCTTAGTCAAGTCGAACTGATCGACACCGGCTCCCGTTGAAAAAAGCACTTCGAGGTTGGGGAACTCTGTCGCGATGTCATCGATGGGTTCCCACAGCACGAGGTAGCGGATGCTACCTGTATCGCCTACGTCCGGCCAGATCCGAAATTCAATTTCCGGCGCGGCACGGCCGAAGTGTTCACGCCACAGGTGCGCCCGCTCCTGGCCCGATTTGCAAAGAAAAACCGCCTTCACGACGCCACCTGCCCGGGCTAATTTCCGAGAACTTCCAGCATCGCGACCACGGTCGCCTCAACGCCCCCTCTAACCGACAGTTCGGGCTGAATCTCGAAGAATGGCGAGTGATGACCAGGAGCACGCGGGCCGCCTGCTGCGGCCGCATCAAGTACGGATTGTGGGGTACCGCCGATGGACCAGTACACGCTAACGATATCTGTACCAACGATGAGATGCGGGTAGTCTTCCGCCCCCATACCCGTGGCCGGTTTCACAAAGACTGCTTGTTCACCCAGCTCGTCTACCCACGCCGATTTCAGCCGTCGTGTCATCTCAATATCGTTGTAGGTCGGTGGCACGCTTCGATCGAGGACGATAACTTCCGGAAGTTTATCCTCTGGCAGACCGGCCGCTCGACCGATGTTCACTGCAATTCGCTCGATACCACCCAGCAGGAGATCTCGAGACGCATCATCCAGGTATCGAACCGTCAATTTGAGCACCGCCTTGTCGGGAATAATGTTGCGTGCTTCGCCTGAGTGAAACGAGCCTATCGAAACAACACCGGACGAACGCGGCGCAAGCTCACGTGAAACGAGCGTTTGCAGCCCGACCACGATCTGACTGCCAATGAGCACCGGGTCCTTAGCGTGATGTGGACTTGCCCCATGTCCGGGCATGCCATGCACGATGATATCGACCGAAGAAGCACCAGCGTAAGTTGATCCTTCCGATACTTTGATTCTGCCTGCCGGATTGCCTGTAGCGACGTGGAATGCGAAGGCATAGTCGGGCTCCCCAAATCTTTGCCAGAGATTGTCCGCACGCATTAACCGTGCGCCCTGGCCGACTTCCTCCGCCGGCTGAACAATCAGCATCAAGGTACCGGACCACTCATCTTTGCGAGCGGCCATTTGTCGTGCGGTGCCAACAAGGCTGGTTATATGCACGTCGTGGCCGCAGGCATGCATGACCGGCACGAGCTCCCCGGTCTGCGGATGAAGCTGGGTCGCAACCGATGCATTTTTCAGGCCGGTATTTTCTTCAAGCGGCAGTCCATCCATGTCGGCGCGCATCATGGCCATCGGTCCTTCACCGTTCTTGAGAATTGCGACGACACCCGTGCCTCCGACACCCTCCGTCACTTCGAAACCCGCATCACGCAATTCCTTCGCCATTCGTGCGGCCGTCTTGTGCTCAACGGTGGAGAGCTCCGGGTTGCGATGGAAGTGATCCCAGAGTTCGCCAAGATGCGCATCGTAGTCTTGCTTGATGCTTTCTTTTAGCTCACCCGCTTGCGCGGTTGCGGAAAACAAGAGCGTCGCTATGACAAATGCAACCAATTGTCTCTTCATGGTGGTTCCTTCGGCTATTCCGGCTCATGTGGCAAAACGAACGACAATGTCGCTACGATCTGCGTCTTGTCCGCGACGTTGCGGTCTTCGTTCATGGTCTCGTAGTAGGCTCGGATGACATTCAATCCCTGGTTGCGAATCCTCAGTCGCAGGCGGCCGTCCTTGTCACTAGTAATAGTGTCTGCGTCAGGGTCGGATACAAACTCTCGAACCACCTCCGCACCCGCAACAGGTTCGCCGCGATACAGCACGCGAAAGCCTATTTCACTACCCATGGTGTCGGGCAATATTGCGTCGTCCGGAACGATCTGTAATTCCTGTCCCGGGAGATGGCCAAGGGGCTCGGCCAGCGCGCTTCGCAGGTGCACCGTATACTTCATGATAGACGCGCTCAAAACAGTACCCGGCACTTCGTCGCGTCGACCTCGGGCCCAGGATCCATCTTCCTTCTGACTCCAGACACCATTATCAAATACTGCCGCTACTATCGCCGGATGCTCCGCAAGATCGGCGACGACGAGAAATTCACCAGCTTGCAGTGAGGTATTAACGGGGTTTTGCAGCACATCGAAAGCAGCGACAGCCGAAACGCGGGGTAGGCGCTCAACCATATTAAGATCATCAGCCCCGACACCGAATATCAGTGCCAGTTGGTCGTTGCGTTCGGCAAACCAGATGCCATGCGCATACGCTGAGGTTGTGCCAAGCAGGATAATTGCCAGAACAACTCCCAGGTATTTCTTGCTAACCAACATATCTACCTCAATTGTTGCTTCGAATGAGTGTCCATCGACAATACCGCTCCAGTTCTTTACATACGTCCGTCTTTGTAATCATGATAATGCTCGGGTAACGATCTGGATGCATGCTGCTAGGTTTGCATATGGAGCCGGCAACATGCTGCTGTATTTGCCGGCAGTCGATGTCATTAGTTGCGCAGAATCAGGTGAATACAGGATCAATAGCTGCGACCTCCTGATTTAATGAAAGGGTCATACGTACACTTAGAATAAAGTTCCTATGACGGTAATTGCCGCGACGCGGTGTCCAAACCTACGGTATCGAGGGGAGTTATAGTGAAAGCGAATTGGAAGAAAAGAATAAGAGTGGCCTGCGTGTTGGTGCCGACCAGTTGTTTGGCTTTCGTGAGCATGCCGGCATTTGCACAAAGCGAAGACGACAAGACGCTTGAAGAAATTTTCGTCTTAGGAGACCGCCGCGCCTACCAGGGTGCTTTCGATGAATTCGAAAAGCCGTCGGCGTCGCAATCGCTAAATCTGGAATTGCTTCGCGATGTTGGCGCGCTGAATTTGGATCAAGCGCTTGACCTGTCAGCATCCGTTTCACGCCAAAACAATTTCGGCGGCCTTTGGAACTCCTTTTCAATCAGGGGCTTTTCCGGCGATATTAATCTGCCCAGCGGGTTTCTTGTCAACGGATTTGATGCGGGTCGCGGTTTTGCTGGTCCAAGAGACCTCGCCGGCATTGAGTCGGTCGAAGTTCTCAAGGGTCCGCGGGCGGCTGTGTACGGTCGCGGCGAGCCAGGCGGCACAATCAACTTGGTTACCAAGCGCCCCCAATTTCAGACAGGGGGAGATGTGCGTTTGACCTTGGGGAGCTGGTCGCAAGCCCGTATCGAAGGGGACGTTCAATCTGTTCTTGGATCAAGTGAAAACGTGGGGTTTCGCATCGTTGGATTCTACGAAGATGCAGAGAGCTTTCGCGAAACTGTCGAGACGAAGCGCGTGGGTTTTTATCCATCGGTCACGTGGAACATCTCCGACAAAACTAAAACGACCTATGAACTGGAATACACCCAGCAAGATGTTCCGTTCGACCGCGGTGTGGCCTTTACACAAGAGTTCGGCTTTACGCCACGCAAGACCTTTACTGGCGAGCCCGGCGATGGGCCCGTTGATACCGAAGTCTTTGGTCACCAGCTTGAAGTCCAGCACAATTTCTCAGATGACTGGAGCTTGCTGGCAGGGCTTGGCTTCCGGGATACAACTTTTAAAGGCAAGATGACTGAAACAAACTTCCTCGGACGGCAAACGTTAATCGTCGATGGGCGAACCTTGTCGCGATTCTACCGCGAACGAGATTTTGATACGGATTACTCTGTGGTGCGCGCCGAACTTGCGGGTGCGTTCAATACAGGCTCGCTCCGGCACCGCTTGCTTTTCGGCGTGGATCATGACCGTTTCGAACAAAATCTCAACATCTTGCGATTTCGCGCAGGATTTTTTGGGTCGGACCCGAACTTCGATATCACTAGCCTGGACCCCGCTGCCTACTTGCTTCTCGACGTCTTCAACCCTGTGTATGGGCAGTACGCGCAACCGGTGCCGGGTCCAAACACGGACCGGAAAGAAGAGCTGAACGGAACTGGCGTCTATATTCAGGACCAAATTGACGTGACCGAAAAATTGCAAGTCCGGCTGGGATTGCGCTGGGATGACTTTAGCCAGGATTTGACAAACCTGCGGGCCAATCCTGTATCTACGCTGAGTACATCGGACACGCGCGTGTCACCGCAGATCGGGGCCGTTTACCGGGTCAACGACGGGTTCAGCCTGTACGCCTCCTACGGCGAAGGGTTCCGCCAACAAACAGGGTCCGATTTTCAAGGCAATCAGTTTGAGCCCAACATCACCGAATCCGCTGAAATTGGCTTCAAGGTGGACGTACAGAACTTTGTAGATGGCGCCACCGGCATGGTCACACTTACGCTGTTTCAGGTAGACCAGAGCAACATACTGGTTAACGACGACCGGCCCGAGGCCACTGCGGCTGGTTTCTTCCTTTTTGCAGCAGGCGAGGCACGTAGCCGCGGGCTTGAGTTCGATACCTCGCTTGAAACCGACAAAGGCACTCGTCTGTGGCTGTCGTATGCTTACACCGACGCGGAATACACAACCAGCAACCTGGAACAGTCAGGCTTCGGAGCGGTGGTTGAAGTAGGGGATCCGCTCATCAACTCGCCAGAGCATCAGCTGAATATTCAAGCCAGTAAGACTTTTGAGATTGGCGGTAAGCCGATGCAATTGGGCGGCGGCCTTCTCTATACCGGCGAGCGAGACGGGTTCACCGGTTTCAATTTCACTCTGCCGAGCTACACAACGGTGCGCTTGTTTGGCCAGTATGAACCTACAGAACGGCTCCAGCTTCGCGTCGATATCGACAATGCTCTTGACGAGGTGTACTACACCAATTCGTTCGCGGACGTATGGGTTGGGGTCGGCGCGCCACGCCGTTACCGACTCTCGGCAGCCTATTCGTTCTAGCCACATACTTTTTTGAATTTGAGGCGCAACAGATACTTGTTGCGCCTCTTACTTACTATCGCCAAACAGTTCGAATGTGCCGAGGCTATTGAACCAATCGCCATTCTCGAGATTCGCATTCTCAACTTCACCGACCAGGCAAGCGTGGCTTAGAGCTCGATGCTGTGATCCCAAAATACCAAGTCTTGCGTGTGCACCGATGGTGCGGTTTGTGCGCCTCGCTGCTGATCGCTGTGCAGGCAGTGACAGGCGTCAGCAACGCATTTCGATACGAAGCAGGGCAATTTTTCGACCCAACAGGAATGATGCGGCAGTCACCCGAGACTGATGCTGCAATGAATGATGTGTTGCGGTCGCTAAGACATGAAGACGCGGGACTAGCGGTAGAACGTATTGTCTATCCAAAGGACTCGGGTGGTGTCTATTTCGCACACCGTATGCCAAGCGCTGGCGAGATGCAGTATGCGGCGATCGATCCTGGCAACGCTGTGTTGCTTCGCTCCGGGACTCTTTGGACCTTTCCCGTTGAGGCTGCAGCAAGAATTCACTACAACCTCACGATTGGATTGCCAGGCATTCTTATCGTTGCCGTTATCGGCCTGACCGGTCTCGTCATGTTGACTACAGGGATTCTATATTGGTGGCCAAAGAAGGGTAAACGTGCCCCAAGTCTTGCAGTTCGTATGCGCTCGCCTCGCAAGGCTCAACTACGCCAACTACACCGCAGCAGCGGTATCGTAATGTCGATTTTTCTCAGCTACAGCTTAGTCACCGGAACGGTCCTTGCGATCAACTACTCAGTTAGCGGACTCGTTTCGACGTCAGGTCCAGGAACCGGACTATCGTCGCGTGCGACCGTCGATATTGACGCGGCGTTGCGGCTGGCCCGAGCGGAGTTCCCGCAGCACGACATTCGTGATATTCGGTTTCGCAACGATACGCGCGCTGACGTTTTTTTTCAGGCGCCGGAGCACAGCCCACGCGCAATGCATCAAGTCGGCGTCGACTTGACCACATTGACAGTTGCAATCGTCGCAAAAGCTGAAGCGAACGACGCTGCATGGGTCACCTGGTTGCCGTTGCACACTGGCGAGTTTCTCGGCAAGACTGGAACGGCGCTAGTTGTCACGAACGCACTGATCTTATTCTTGCTTGCGGTGAGCGGTCCGCTGAATTGGCTCAGCAGCAAGAGGCGACACGATTCTCAATACATACAACAAGAAGGAATGCTATGAGCTCTTTCATTACACTAAACAGCCAAGACGACAAAGCCTCGACGACAAATTTTGTTGCTGGCAGCGTCAGCGAAAATGACCCTTTTTCGAAGGGTCGTCAAATTGCATATGACGATGGCAGGACACGCGCAGGCACTGTCAACTTCACTGGGTCCGAGGCGATCGACAGCTACCCTCACTGGGAGATGGCGATACTAATCGAGGGTTCATTGACGTTTTCTTTTGACACAACCCGTACCGTAGTGTCCGCCGGAGGTACCCTGGTGATTAACAAAGGGGCACACGTCACGGTGCAGGCCGACCAATCGGCCAAATGGGTATTCCTCTCGGTTACCACTTCGTTGGATAGCAACCCAGAGCCAGCCGTTCTAACACTGTTCGACCGAGATGCCGGGTTATTTTCGTCGCCATCGTTGGGTGACGACATACTAGTAAGCGCTGCACCAACCTGCCGCAATCATCGAATGCATGTCCGCGATGACATAAAGGTTCGTGCTGGGCTCTGGGACTCAACGCCTTATGAGCGCGTGTTCATCGAACAACAAGAGCACGAGCTAATGCACATCACACAGGGTGAGGTTACGTTTTCCGACAGCGATGGTCATGAAGCGCACTACTCGGTTGGTGAGACCTTTCTGGTGCCAAAGGGCGTGCATGGGAAATGGGCAAGCACCGTGCATGTCGCAAAGATATATGCGGTGGTGACCTAGGCAAAAGCCCTCGAAACCGGGGTTTGACGATACTGATTCACTTAGTCAGGCGATCCGACTGGATTCTGTTTGGCAGTGAGGAGATGACAGGATGAAAACGATCATAAAGACAATAGTGGTAAGCGCGTTGCTGATTGCAGTTGGCGCGGTTGCGTATGTGTATTCCGGACTGCACGACGTAAGCGCATCGGCACCGCACAGCGATTTGTCGAATTGGGCTACGTCCACGACGATGCGCGCATCAATAAAGCGACGGGCCAAAGACATTCTTGTCCCCGATTTGAACGACGATGCGCTGGTACGCGCGGGCGTTAACGATTTTGAAGCAATGTGTGTCGGCTGTCACGGGGCGCCTGGCAAGGCGCGTGGACCGGCAGGCAAAGGACTCAACCCGCAGGCGCCGGACCTCAGGGAAGTCGCGCAACAACGAACGCCCGCCGAGCTATTTTGGGTGACGAAACATGGCATCAGGATGACCGGCATGCCGGCCTGGGGCGCGACCCACGAAGATGCGTCTTTGTGGCCGGTGGTTGCGTTGATGGTGGCGTTGCCGGAGCTCGACGTGAATTCCTATGGCGAGCTGTTGGCTGGCGCCGCAGGGCACGGGCATCACGCGACCGACAGTGCCCAGCGCAGCGCGCCGCCACATGAAGATGGCGAGCCCGCAATTGAGCACGTTGAGGAAGTCTTGGAGGAACCCACAAATAATGAACCAGAACATGACCACAGCACACATCAGCACTAGCCCTCGCTGGTCGTGGCGCATCGCGGCAATAGCGCTCGCCCTTGGCGCAAGTGGATGCGCAGTCGTACCGGCGGATCTGGGCCGCAGCGAGGTAGACAGCCTGATTACCGAGCGGGGCCAAACAGTGGATACCGGCGATACCGCTGCATTGCTTGCGAGCCTCATAACGCCATCGCTGAGTGCAGACGACGCTGTTCGCATTGCGCTGATCAACAACCCGGAACTACAAGCCACGTATGCCAAACTTGGTTTCGCGGTCGCTGACGTGTACGAGGCCGGACGTATCCGCAACCCGTTTCTGTCGGGTTCGGTCCTCACTCCCAATCGCGCTGGCGAGCGTGATCAGGTGTCGCTTGGGCTGGTGGGCTCCTTCACTGACTTGATCACTCTGCCTGCACGCAAACGATTGGCCGCAGCTGAGTACGCTGCAGTGCAGCAGCAGATCGGCGCTGCGGTTTTGGAAACGGCGGCCGATGCGGAGTCTGCGTATTACCAGTTTGTGGGCGCCAAGCAGGTTGCCGTTCTTCGTACGCAGATCGCCAAGACCGCAGGCTTATCCGCGGCTTTGGCCGAGCGTTATCACGACGCGGGTAACCTGACGCCACGTGAGTTGGCGATGGAGCGCGCGGCCGCTGCAGAGGCTCAGCTGGAGGCTTTCGACGCTGATGCTAAAGCGTACGCGATGCGTATTGCCCTCGGAACCGTTATGGGCCTACGCGTTAACGGCCACTGGGACGCTCCGGCGCAGTTGCCCGTACCATTGGCCAGCGATGAGCCGTTGGACGAATTGCTAGAGCTCGCAGCCCAAAGCCGACTTGATCTGGCAGCAGCTCATGCTCACGCGGACATGGTCGCGGATCAACGTGGCGTTACCGGCTGGACACGCTGGCTGGGCGATCTTGAGGTCGGCATTGAACGAGAGCGCGAAACCGATGGTGCGCGGCTAAAAGGCTCGTCCGTTGACTGGGAGCTACCCATTTTCACTCAGAACAAGGATGCATTATTGCGTCTCGATGCTGACTTGCAGATGGCAATCGCCGAAGTGAGGCGACTGACGCTCGCGGTAGGTAACGAAGTGCATTTGGCGTTCGCCGAAACAGCCGACGCCAGGGCGCGCGTGACGTTGTATCGCGACAGGCTTGTGCCCGCCCGAGTTGCTATAAGCGCGCGCGCCAAAGAAGAAGAGGCCTTCATGCTAATTGGCATTTTTGAACTTTTGGAAACCAAGCAGCAGGAATACGATGCCTATCAAGGCTACCTTGAGGTTGTGCGCGACTACTGGCTGGCGCGCACCGAACTAACTCGTGCAATCGGCAACACGCTGCCGGGAAGCCAGAACATCGGCAAAGAACGCCTCGATGTCGAAAAACTCATCCAGCCGAAAAAAGGCGGCGCACATGCGCAACACAACATGCACGGCGACCACAAACCGGACGGAGACTCAAAATGACAACACGACGCGAATTTTTAGGCTATTCAAGCGCGGGAGTGGTGTCCGCCGCGGTAAGTTCGGTGAGCACCGAAGTCAATGCGCAGGAAGCCCCAAGGCAACCTGCCGCCAGCGGTGGAGAAAGCTACGTACCCGTGAGAACCCTTAACGGCTGGACCTTGCCGTACACAATGAAAGGCGGTGTAAAGGAATTTCACCTGGTCGCCGAAGAGATCGATCATGAATTTGCGCCGGGCAGCGTTGCCAAGTGCTGGGGCTACAACGGGTCAACACCGGGCCCAACGATCGAAGCAGTCGAAGGAGATCGGGTTCGATTCCTGGTCACGAATGGCCTCAAGGAACACACCACAATTCACTGGCACGGCATCCTGTTGCCGAGCGGCATGGACGGCGTGGGTGGTCTGAGCCAGCCCCAAATCGGCCCCGGTGAAACTTTTGTCTATGAGTTCACGCTTCGGCAACACGGCACGCACATGTATCACCCGCACGCCGATGAGATGACGCAAATGGCAGTCGGAATGATGGGCATGTTTATCATTCATCCGAAACAGCCTGAAGCGCTACCGGTCGATCGAGACTATTGCTTCATTACCCACAACTGGGCGCTGCATCCTGGCACGTATCGACCGGACCCATCCGTGATGGTGGACTTCGATTTATGGACCTTTAACAGCAAGGTGTTTCCGGCTATCGACCCGGTTGTTGCTCGCACTGGCGAACGCGTGCGCGTTCGCATCGGTAATTTGTCCATGTGGAATCACCCGATCCATATGCACGGCGTGCAGTTCCTGGTCACCGGATCTGACGGCGGCCGCTGGCGCCGATCGCTGTGGCGCCCTGAGACGACTGAGATTATTGGTGTTGGCCAGACACGTGACATCGAATTCGTCTCCGAGCCTGGTGATTGGGCGTTTCATTGCCATATGTCGCATCACACCATGAATGCAATGGGGCATGAAATTCCAAATACCCTCGGTGTGGATCAAAGTGGTATTGAAGAAGAAATTCAAAAAATCCTTCCGGGTTTTATCGCGATGGGCGAGTACGGCATGGCTGAACATCAGGAGCACGTCGACATGGGTCATCACACTGGCCCCGAGAACACGCTCGCCATGATGACTGGCAAGGGCCTCTATGGAAACATCGAGATGGGCGGTATGTTCACGATAGTAAAAGTCCGCGACGATCTCAGACGCGGCGACTACAGCGATCCGGGTTGGTACGACGCGCCTAAAGGTACCGTTGCGGCACGGATCAGTCGCGATCCAGCGTTTGGCAGCCCAACGCGGCGGAACGACGCGTAGCTCTTAATAGATAATTGGTTGGAGGACTTGTCGATTCGAAGCCTCTGTTCGCAGGCCAATCCATTGGCCTGCGATAGATCGATAACGACATCTGGCAGGTCAGCTTCTTAGAGTATGA
The DNA here is from genome assembly GCA_021773015.1 of Woeseia sp. Classification (GTDB taxonomy): domain Bacteria; phylum Pseudomonadota; class Gammaproteobacteria; order Steroidobacterales; family Woeseiaceae; genus OFTM247. Next base: position 3,145,544 of record JAJFKW010000001.1, on the reverse strand, counting down.
TCTGGGATACTTTGATATAGAAAGGGTCCGGGTAGAACCCGGTCCCTAACCGTTCATGCCGGACAAAGTGTTAACCATGTGTCCGGAACAAGGTGTAAACCATGTGACCGGTTAACACCCTTTGTCGTTTGGCGCGCCCGGAGAGATTCGAACTCCCGACCACCTGGTTCGAAGTTAGATCGCTTGATCGTAACTCATTGTAATCACGAAGAATACCGTGGGGCGTCCGTTGCACGACTTGCATCACATCGCACAACAGAGCAGTACTCGATCACACAAATATCCCACAGCGGTGACGCATTCGCCTTCAAAGCGCTACCGCGCTTACATTGCAGTCGAATTAATCGGTTCGACCCCTTTTTCGTTTAAATGCGAAAAATAAATCTGACACCTTTTCCTGCAGACACTTATTTAACTCTAGATGAGTTTTGGGATTAGCACGTGAGCGTTGTCGAGTCACCACTTACACAGCATCCTCACTATCTAACAACTTCTTCCATATAGTCTTCATACTCCCAATGAAAATACCGCTGGAGATTTTGCGACACAGTTATCCAATTATCGCCCCCGCACGAAGCAACGATACTTGAGAGGTGGGCGGCGATATCCGGCCATATGAAACTCTTGATCACAAGCAACCCCCGATCAGAAACTATATTCGTGTCACTTTTTGCTAGTGTCTGAAGTCCCTGTGGTGAACCAACTAATAATTCAAAAATGTCAGCACCGTCTTCGTCAGCCGTTCCAATCTCAAGTTGAAGAAGTAGTAAAACGGGTTCGTCATCACCAGGCACCCAGTTCTTGAGATCATCAATGTCTGGTGAATGATAGCTCTTAATTATTGGCTGACAACTCATAGCTTATGGTTTCACATCCAGATGAACATTAGTAGTAAACCTTCCAGATGGCGCGGTTCTAGATTGAAAATTCGCCTGAACTCCTGTGTTGGAGTAGCGTTTCCCCGTCACCGGATTAATACCCTTTTTTGCTGATGGGCCGCGAAACTGCCTGAGGCCATTCTGTGAAATAATTGTATTGGGTTGCGTTTTTGAAGTTCGAAACCCTGGGCCAACAAACCGCTCTCCAAGAGCTCTCGCCTCGGTAGGAGTTACCGACCCTGAGACCCCCCTATTGCCTCCCGCTGCAGTCTGGTTTTCAACTCGTTTTAGCTTGTTTCGCAGTCGCACCGGCAGCTTCTTAGTGCGATCAACATTATTGTTATCGTTATCCCCATCGTTGCCGGGGTCCGCTGGCGACGAATGTGAAACAGCGGAACTATTGCGGCCATTACTATTTGATGCGCGTCTTGCACTATCGCCCGGCGTGGACACAATCACTGTAGCTGCTGCAGCTGCTGCAGCTGCAGCGCGATGCGCCCTGTACACTCTATATGCGGCGAATCCAACCCGAACACCAATTGCGATGGTGATAGATAAGGTAATTGCAAATTCACCGTCCGGATCGACGTACAAGTATGGGTTGTTATTCGCGTACGTGTAGCGGCCGAAGGACATCGGACTGTCGATTGTAAATCCAACCGGATCAACACTCAGGAATCGCCCAATCGTCGGATCGTAGTACCGCGCCTGCATGTAGTTAAGCCCGGTTGCGGAGTCTCTGATATGACCGGTGTATCCGGCTTGATCATTATTCGCGGCCGGCCCTTGTAGCTCCTCGCCAAACGGCGTGTACTGCTCGCGCCACAATACGGAGCCGGCACTGTTCGTACCGCTTTGCGCGCTACCCAAATAGTCCGGGTGCAAATACGTCACCACATTGTTTTTGATTCGTGCGAGACTACCACTCGGTCCGGTAACGTAGTCTGTCTTGTTGCCGTCGGTGATAGCGTCTATATGCACTAACGCACCGGACGCATCGTAGACGCTGTAGATTGTCTTGCCGTTGACCACCGCTTTCACACGCTTGAAGTTGCCGTCGTAGCGGTACGTACCGGTTGCAGCCCCCGATACATTTACGGGTTGGTCAGACACATCATAGCCAAATGTGAGACCGCCCAATGTGGTCACATTGCCGCGCGCGTCGTGACCAACGCTGCGGGTGCCACTCGGTCCTGTATCGACGCTTTGCGACAGCCGATTAAACACGTCGTAAGATAAATTGACGGTACGCGAACCTAGGACTTTCTGACGCAAGTTGCCCAAGGCATCGTAGGTGTAATTCCCAGAGCCCCACGGGCCGCTCGCGCTGGTCAGCCGATTGAGCGCGTCGTATCCATGGGTACGATTATTACCACTGACAGCACCGTCAACGATTCCCGTTAAGTTAGCTCGTGCATCGTAGCTGAACGTCTGATCAATCGCTGTCTGGCTGCCGTTGCTGGATAGTAGACGCAAAGGCAATAAACGTGCATTTAATGTTTGGGACAGGACTTGCCCGTTACCGTACGTTATGCTCGATACATCACCCGAAGGATGATAACTGGTGTTCGATGCCAACGTCGCCGTACCATCTTTAATGGTTTTGTGGCGACCGAGACCGTCCGGTGTGTAATTGATTTGACGCGCCGTTGGCAGTGTTTTGCGGGTCATATGGCCGGACGTATTGTACAAATACGAAATTGGATAACTACGTGAATCCAGCGCCAACGTTTCCGACGTCGGCAAGCCGAGTTCATTGTAGGCGTATGTCCAGTTGACGCCGCCACGATTAACGGTGAGTAAATTTCCGTCTGCGTCGTAGCTACGTGTGATATCGGGTGCGATTACGCTGAGATAGTCTGTCGTCGTCAATCGACCGAGAGAATCGTAATTGAGGCTTACACGCGTTCCGCTGTTCGGCACTGTGCAACCGCTATTGCCCTGGCCTTTCGCGTACGCCACCAATTGGCCAGCCGCGTCGTATTCGTATTTCGTTGCACCTTGTTCCGGTACGTAGTGCCGGCAGACTCTTTGCTGGTTGTCGAAATAGTAGTACCGGCTTTGGTCCATCGGAAAACCATTGTGGGTACCCACTTGTTGAACGCGATACAATTGTCCCCAAACATTCCGGTGCAAATAGGTATTCACGCCCATCGGCTGATAGATCTTTCTCAACGGGCCACTACCTGGGCCCTCGTATCCAGTTTGAAAGTAAGTCGTATTTTGTCCAGATGGATCAGTAATCTGATGTCGATGCTCGTTGTAGTAGTTATGTGTTTGCGTTACAAAAGGCGATACCGTTTCTGCTTCCGTCTTTATTCGGCCAAGACCGTCATAGGTAAAGTCGATTCCCGCGGTGGTTGTTGCACTGCTGGACGGCTGCGATTCGAATGACACTCTTCCTAGTGTGTCGTATTCCCTATTTACATAGGATGACCAACCGGTATCAAGCGCCTGCGAACGTTCAAGCATGGGCCTGAACATCGCGTCATAGGTGATTGTGGTTTTTGATTGTCCCTGTGTGATCGTTTGTACAGCGCCGCCACCTGAAAAATCGTAGCTGATCGACGTGTTCGCCCAGCTACCGGGCGGATTGATCAGTGTCAAACGACCCATGTTGTCGCGGGTATAGCTGGTGGTAAAACCTCGTGCGTCTTTTGAACTCGTCATCCAACCATTGTTGTCAACGTATTGATAGACCGAGAGATTATCCGCGCGCTTAATACGCTGCGAGGTACCGCGCTTCCAGTCGAGCAATTCTGTCTTGCGGTTTAATGCGTCATACACTGCACTGGGCTGCCCAGCCGCATCACCAGTCGTGTATCGATCAATTGTAGTTACAAGAACGGCGTACTTCCGATGCTCATGTAGTGCTCCGGAACTATAGTAGTTGTATTCATCAATCAGCCTTCCGTTGATGGTGGTCGACTTCGGAAGCGCCAAAACCCAGTTGGTCGAGTTGTGTTCATAGACAACATCGATTATGCGAGGGTTGGTCGACACGTTGGAAAAGACTTTGGTCTGAATAGGGCTGCCATAAGAGTATGCAGCTGATGTTTGCGTGGTGTTGTAACTAAACTCCGTTGTATAAGTGTCGCCGTCTACAAGAGTCACCGTTTTGGAGACATTGATCGGTGTTCCGCTCGATTCTGGCGTGATCACATTCGATATCGGAGCGCCGCCGTAGGCATTCGGTAGGTACGTGCTTCCGAAAATACCGGTTTGCACGTAGTGGTTTTCTACCGTCTGTAAAACAGTACCGCCGGCCGATACTCGAGTTTCCTGACGATCGAGCTTTCCAGCAAAAACGGCATCGACACCGCCGCCCGGTAAAAGGAGAATATTCCAGAAATGATAGTAGGTTGTCTCCGAACCGTCCGGGTTTAAAACCTTGGTCCAATTGGTGGGATCAGTTTCAGAAGTGGCAATCGGATGACCTTCAAACTGATGACCTACCGGGTAGCGCACCTCATCGACATCGCTCTCATAGGTGTAAACCCATTGAGACGTCGGCATCGATGGCCCGCTGAGCGTTTTCTGAGACACCGACATGACCTCGATCGGCGCATGATAAACGTCGTAGTATGTCGGCGGCGTTGTATTGACGAACCCGCCAGAGCATCGGAGGGTTGTTTCCGTCATCCACTCAGCAAATCCTCTTCGATGAAGCGTTTCGGAAACCGTATAGCTGCCGGTAACGCCATTCGGGTGCATTAGGCTCATCGTCCCACCGATGTTATGACATCGTGTCCCGGTGCGCGCGCGGTGATGCATGTTGAGCAGACTAAATGACCACGAAAGCCCGTCTGGCCGCGTTACGGACGAGAGTACTTGTTTGTTGTTTCCATAGTCTCCAATAAGTGCGTCCGCAACGGTTTCAGTTGCATAGCTGTAATTCCATACACGCCCGTTTGCTGTGGCTGATGACACCACTTTTGAGCTACCGGTATATCCCAGCGTGATCGAACGCCCATCGTTGGCGTGAATTTGCGTTAACCGATCGGAAGTGTCGTACACATACCGCACCCAATTACCGTGCACGTCCGTGACTTCGGTCGCCATCAGCATTGCCCTGATCCGTCCGATGTGTCTGGTGCCACCGGAGTTAAGGCCGTCTTCGGCTACCGAACCTAAGTTTCGATGTGTAACTTGAATGTAGCGGTCAAACCGATAGCGATCGCCGTTGGGTGCGATCGCGATGAATCCTTCGCCGCCACCAATTGCGCTGCCGCAGATGAGATACCAGTTCTGCGCCGTGATGTATTTAGCGGTGCTCGGAAACGGCACCGTTACCGTGGGCGATTTCTTGAGCACTTGCTGCGATCCGTGCCCCGGCGCGTCCAAAATCAGCCCATTCGAATACTCAACCGGGTATGCAAAGGCGTTGGCACCGGTTGCCCCCGAGTATTGCTGCGGCGCGAAAACGGATTGTGGGTCTGAGCAGCGCGCGCCCGACCAATTTGAGGAAGCGGCGGTTACGAGATGCAATCGGGGAACGCTGTAACTCCAATCACCGAACTCAACGTCAACAGAAAAACTGTGGAAATAACCTGGCGTCAGCTCACGTGTGAGTGCAACAGGTAACTCTGAATTGCCTGGCAGCGAAATATCCGTCTGCCGAAAGGAAATGGTTCCCGTGTGAGGGTCAATGCTGTCGCCCAGCAAATCAAGCCCGTGCGCCGTTAGTCGGTCCCCAATCTCGGCTCGCTTATCCCATTCAATTGCGGCATTGAGTACCTCATTGCCTCCGCCACCGCCGCCTCCACCGCGTTGAGCGTGGGCAGCAGAAGAAAAGAAGCACAGCAACAAGAAGGCTGTGAAAACGTAAGAAAATCGGAGACCATTTGACATGACTTATACGCCCATTCGATTGCGAAATTGTTTGTGGACACAACGGCATATAGAGTCGGGGCAGCACCTAATTCGTGCCGATGCTTGATCAACAATCTTCGACCTAATTTACTAACCGCGCCTGACCAATCAGTGTCACGGAACGCCGCTATGTCTCACCCATAATGTGGAATACAGTTACCAATTAGAATAGATATGGTCAAGTACCGCTAAATAACCCACAGTTATATCGCTTGAATATTCAAATAGTCTTTCCGGCGCACTAGATTTAAAACAACAACAGACGGAGCCGGACTTTGCGCTGATAGGTTGTTGATTTGCAGTCGTGCTGAGTAGTTAGGTCGAAATTCGATTGGCATCGATCGCTTGAGGGTATATGTTGATTGGTTGGATGAGGAAGATTCGCATTTCAGGAAATCGAATCTATTTGTAGGCTCATTGATTTGTTTACGACATATATAGTCGATAAAAACGCCATGTAAAAAGCGTAAGAAGATGAAGCAACGCAAACTTGCGAGATTAGGTTGTTGCGCAATCTACTGATGTTCGATTTTTAATGTTGCCTAACAACGCAGCAGTTGCTGCTTACCACCACGCAATCACTACACGAACTGACTGTTCAATTACCGTAGGTTCGTTTGAACCAAGACCGAAGTTCTTCTTCCTCGTTTTCGCTTAACTTGAAGGTCTGATCAGTGAACGCGGTATTCGCTGTCATTGCTTGATAAATGTTTTGCTCGGCTCGATGGTCCAGCGCCTGGCCGGCTAAATATTCTAAACGAAGGTTGCGATCAAGGTTTCGCTCGAAATTTTCTAACCAGCCGGACAAATGAAACCGCTGACCCGAAAAGGATTTGAGTAAGTCGATTTCAGTGTGGATTTCGACATCATTAAGCGATTTCATTAGTGCCTGGTTATTGTTTAGTTTCTCTCGAATTGATGATGCATCAATGATCGTACGCTCATTGCCGGCAAGCAGAAAAACATCGTAGCCACGATTACCTTTTTGGCTGTTCCAAACGCTGCCGTACGGAAAAGATTCGAAGAAAGTACCGACTTCGCTTTTGACTGCGCTTTCATTGGTTTCGTACAACGGTACCCATTGAGTCAGTAGCCCACCTTGATTCAACCGCTTCTTGCTGAGTTCGTAATACTCCTTGGTATAGAGTGCCGCTGCGCCCTTCACCCATGGATTAACGGGGTCCGCTGTAATGATGTCGAATTTATCCTTAGTCGTCGCAAGATAGTGTCGCCCATCGTCGAAGATGATCTCTGTTCGTTGGTCGTCTAAAACATTGTAATTTTCCTCACGAAAATAGCGTGCTGCTGCTGAAACAACTTGCGGTTCTATTTCCACGATAACGATGCGCTCAATACTGTCATGTAGAACGAAGCTACCCGCGGTAACACCTGCGCCGAACCCAATTATCAGAACTGATTTTGGGTTCGGGTGAAAAAGCGCCGGCGCATGCCCCAACATTCGTTGCAAACGCATATCTTCAGGAAATGTAGAGGCGACAACCTTTCCACCGATATGAAAGTTTCGATATCCTGTCTCTTTTTGTCGTGACACGGCAACGTAGGCGCTCACACCCTCCGCGACGTGCATGTATTCTTCCGGCTCATTCCATCGATGCTCTTCGCGCCCATAAGCGACCAGCCCGGCACTTAACTTCGGTACGGCGATTGACGATAGAGAAACAATTGCGATTACCGTGAGAACGCTAACCAGGGTGGCCGCAGGTATTGGCAATCGCTGCGGATTTCTCTGAAGCCATGCGCTTGTCGGATGCACTAAGAGCGCGATTGCCGAAATACCGGCAACTCCGATCAGCACTTGTTGGGCGACCCTTGTGCCGGTTAATGGAATAAGGACCGCAATTACCATCAAGACCGCCGCAATGGCCCCTATCGTATTCAGAGCATAAAGCTTACCAACGACTTGGCTAGGGTCGCGCCCGCCAAAACCCGCAGCGACAACGGCGAAAGGAAAACTCGCTCCCCAGAGGATGGTTGCCGGCAGGATAGCGATGGCCACACGCAATACATCCCAAGCGGTACGATCAAGCCATGCTGTCATCGTGACCGGGGCAGGAAAATGTGGACGTACGCTTACGATCATATAGCCTGCGAATGCGATCGCCAGTAATAACAGCAATTGGCACAATCCGAATGCCACAACGGGGCGTCTAAGCCTCGAAGCCTGTTTGGCACCCACAACACTACCGATACCGAGTCCCGCAAGGAAAACGGCAAGGATGATCGAAAACGTGTACACGGTGGATCCTAACAGTACCGACAAAAGCCGGGTCCATATCACCTGCGCGCCCAATGCCGTAAATCCGGAAAGAGCGATTGCAACCATGACCGGTTTGCTTGCTACCGGTTGGTGTTTACCGGACGAGATCGAATCTTTCGCGACCGAATACTCCGACCGCAACCCCAGCAGCAATCCAACCGTAGCGACAGCTAGATTGATCACTATTGCGACGCCTGACGCAATGTATACGTCGAACTCTCGCAGAAGATAGAACCCGGCAAGCACGGTTCCCAGAACCGCACCAAGAATGTTTCCTCCATAGAACAGGCCCAGTTGAGCCGCACCGTTTGTATCTGCAGTCAACCATCTTGCGATAGCCGGCAAGGTCGCGCCCATTAACATTGTGGGAGGTAGTAAAATCACCAAACAAATCATGCTGCGCCCAATTATATTCAAAACGCCGTAGCCGGCAATTGACACATAAACTTTGGTGACTGTTGGTAGCAACAGCAGAATCAAGACTCCGCAAACGCCTATCGCGAGTTCGATGAATGCGTAAACCTTAAGCGGATGGTGCCTTCGCGATACAAAACGGTGAAATAGCAAACTGCCGAGGCACATGCCGCCCATAAAGCTGATCAGCAGAATTCCGATCGAAAGTTGTGAGGACCCGATCGTGAACCTCAGCAGGTGAAACCACACGACCTCATAGATGAGCGCAGCTGATCCGCTTCCAATAAATAGCAGGAGCAATGGAAGAGTAAGTTTGCTTCGCTTCAACACAAAGCACATTGAACCATAAAGTTCAAAACGCCGTACCGCGATGCAGAAAGTTGAGATTTGCGATGTGAAATAGGCAATCAAACAGATCTAGTGCACGTTCCATAAAAAAGGGCCACCTTTGGTGACCCCTTTTTATTTAGTGGCGCGCCCGGAGAGATTGATTCCTCGCTACGCTCGTCACCCTGCGGGCACCTTCGGCGTCTGTCGTCGCGCTTCGCGCTCATCGGTGCGAACGCAGCCCTGCGGACTGCATAGTTCGAACTCTTCGGACCTGAAAAAGAAAAAGGGCCCCGGCGGGGACCCTTTGTCTTTAGTGGCGCGCCCGGAGAGATTCGAACTCCCGACCACCTGGTTCGAAGCCAGGGACTCTATCCAGCTGAGCTACGGGCGCTATGTTTATTCAATGTTTGTTCTTTCATCAATGCGGTTGGCATTCTCGCTCAACCTAGCTTACTTACTAAAAGTCAGTCTGCTCCAACCAATTCCGCCCTTTCTATCATCACCTGCAGACTGGGAGAGCTACGGGCGCTATGTTTATTCAATGTTTGTTCTTTCATCAATGCGGTTGGCATTCTCGCACAACCTAGCTTACTTACTAAAGGTCAGTCTGCTCCAACCAATTCCGCCCTTTCTATCATCACCTGCAGACTGGGAGAGCTACGGCCGCGTTGTTAGTCGTTTTTCGTTATCGACATTCCAAACACCGATGATCGAGTCGAAAGCGGCCAGTATTGTACCCGGTAATGTCGAAAAAGGGGGACTCGTTCACAGTTGTCCGTTCTGCTCGGGCATGACTGTCTTTGATGACTCGAAAGGGTGATCTTGTACCTTTACTCGCTTCCGCAACCCTGTAGAAACAAAGGCTTATATTGAATATTTGCAGTTTAGACGTTACTTCGCCGTTGCCGAGGATCGAATCATGCGCTTACTCCTAATTGTACTCGTCATCTCATCATTGTCGGGATGCGCCACAATTCCCGGCAACAGCGGAGATCGCAACCTGACTGTTGGCACCGTTCAGCGTGACATTAAGATCGGCATGTCCGGTGCCGCAGTGGCCGAGGCGCTGGGCTCGCCCAACATCGTGTCCACTGATGACGATCGTAATGAAGTATGGATATACGACAAACTCTCATCCCATTCAGTTGAGTCCGTGACACGCGGCGCAACGGGCACACTCAGGCTCGTAGAGGTCTTGGGACCGATTGCGGTATCGGGTCGCCATCAAAGAAACTCCAGCGTCCAAAAAACTCTGACCGTCATTATCAAATTCGACGAATTAGACAAAGTTCGTGACTACTCCTATCACACGTCACGCTTTTGATATTCGGATGATTTGCAGTTTCATCTAAGCCATGAACATACGGCGCACAAATCTTTATCTAATCTTTCTGGTCGTAGGCAGTACTTTGGCAGCGTGCGAAACGATGCCACGTGACGCCTTTCGTCTTTCCGAATCCTCGCTAAGAATTCGCGAGCTACAAACACGTGAATACGAATCCGCTTCGGACGCCGCAATACTGTCTGCGTCCATAGCAGTCGTGCAGGACATGGGGTACACCGTTGATGAAATTGAAAAGCCGCTCGGTGTACTCTCGGCTTCAAAACGCGAAAACGCGACAGACAGGATGGAGGCAATTGGGACGCTAACCGTTGATGCAATGCAATGCGTTGCTACTTTCCTCTTGGGTTGTAACGGTAAACGCTACGGAAAAATCGACGACGTTCAAGATATCCGCCTCACGCTAATTGCCCGACCACAGGTAGAAGACCAACGAACCGTCTCAGTACGTATTACCATTCAGCGAGCGATATGGGACAAACGAGGTCGGCTATCGAAGCAACAAACCATCACCGATCAGGAAGTCTACCAATCGTTTTTCGCCAAGCTGTCAAAGGCGGTTTTTCTTGAGCAGGAGGGCATATGAAGCAAATAGCCTCGCTTTGCATAGTTTTAGCAACGCTCTCCGCATGTGCAGCGCCGAACGCCGCCATTACGAATGGTGGAAGTCAGGTTCAGATCCGACAAATTCAAACACGCGACTACGACACGCTCAATAAGCGCGACACGCTGCGCTCGGTGTTATCAACTTTGCAAGACCTCGGGTTTGTCATCGACAAAGCCGACTACGATTTGGCAACGATCACCGCAACAAAACTTCAAGACTACGAAATCCGCATGACAGTGACGGTAAGAGAACGCGACACCGAGCGGCTGTCTGTCCGCGCCAACGCACGTTTCAACGAAAAGCTAATCGATGATCCGCGCGCCTATCAGGATTTTTTCGCCGCGCTCGACAAGGCAATGTTCCTTACGCTGCACGGTGTGGATTAGCCTACAGTCAAGTGATTCGAGCGCTTCACCTTCGTACCCGACAATTCTCAGTGTCAATATGTAACGCACGCTGTTTCAAGTTTGCGACGGAAATGCCTGTCGCCAAACTCCGACAAACTCTTATTTTTGCGCTGTTGTGTGACGGTGGTCTCGTTTTGCCCGATGCAAAGCGATACCATCGATGGAGTCTATGTACACCCAATTTATTATGCGTCGGCTGGCGAGCAGCATCATGAAAAAATCAATTACAACTTTTATTCGTAGCGCAGCAGCAATTGCACTTATCGCATTGTCTATTACCGCATGTGATGTTGAAACATTCGATGATGCGGCCGGAACAGTGGGTGGTAGCAACCCGAACCCACCACCACCGCCTCCACCACCGCCTCCTCCTCCCCCACCGCCGCCACCTCCTCCGCCTCCGTCATTCAATCCAGTTTTTTCCGAGATACAGACGAACGTTTTCACGCCGACGTGTGCAACGTCGACCTGTCACGCGGGTGCGAATCCGCCTGCATCACTTAACCTGGAGGAGGCGAATAGTTACGCTGCGCTAGTAGGCATAGCGAGCGATCAAGACGCCGGTATTCTTAGAGTGCTCGCAGGCGATGCCGATAACAGCTACCTGATTCAGAAAATGGAAGACCCCGTGCCAACAGGCGACATAATGCCGCCAAGCGGCATGCTGGACCAATCTGTGATTAACATTGTTCGGCAGTGGGTTCTCGACGGTGCTATCGACGACAGGGTAGTGGTGCTTGCCCCTATTCGTGTGACGTCACTCTCGCCGATGCCAGGCACCACGCTGACTAATTCGCCAGTGCAGATTGTTGCTGGGTTCGACCGCGAATTGGATACGTCAACAGTAAATGCCAACACCTACATTCTGGAAGCCAGCGGTGGAGATGCTAACTTTAACAACGGCAATGAAGTTCAAATCGCCGCTGCCGCGATCAACACAGCCGGCGCTGTTCCGCAGAGCGCTATTTTCGATCTTACCGGCATAGTACTCGCTGACGACACCTACAGAGTCACCCTCCGTGGTGCAGGTGCTTCTGTCATCATGGATCTCGATGCGAATGCGTTGGACGGTGAATTTGTAGCCGCTTTCCCGTCAGGGAATGGTGCCGCAGGCGGCGATTTTCGGGCAACGTTCACGGTTGCAACACCTATCGTCATCGGCCCAACCTTGGATCAAATTCAAGCGGTCGTGTTCACGCCGACCTGCGCAAGTGTTGGTTGCCACACAGGACCAACCAGTACCGTACTGCCGTCTGGCATGGACCTCACCAACGCTGACGCGAGCCTCGCTGCCCTTGTCGGCGTACCGAGCATTCAGCAACCAACGATCATGCGGGTTGCGATTAACGACCCGGACAACAGCTACCTGATTCAAAAGTTGGAACAGGCAATGCCATTGACCGGCGAAAGAATGCCAGCAGGCGGAAGACCAGCATTAGATCCCGCAGTTATCGCGGAAATCCGTCAGTGGATACTTGCGGGAGCGCCGCGCTAGCCAATTTCAAGCTTCACAGTTCCACGGAATTCGGCGAGACTCAGTATCGGCAGTCTTCGTAGCAGCCTTTTTTTGCGGGAGATCTCGCGCTTTATTTGGTATGCGAAGTCGCCTGCCAAACTCTGAAAAAATTTCCGCCCATCACTTTACCAACATCTGCATCGCTGTAATTACGTCGCAATAACTCGCGCCCAATTGCGTGAAAGTTTGCCACCTCGTCAAAGCCGACAACGTACCTCGAGATTCCACGTAAATCGGAACCGATACCAACGTGCTCCACACCACCGATCTTTATAACGTGCTCGATATAGTCCACCATTTCCGTGACGTCGGAAATATGCCGGCCGTGTGGCCAGATGCCAATAACGCCCCCGTTTTCCGCAATCGCGTGTATCTCCTCGTCGGTAACCGCTCGGTCATGCGCCGTGAACTGGCGAACACCACCATGGCTAAAAATGACCGGATGCTTCGATTCCGCCAATATATCCCTCATCGTTTCATTGTTTGCGTGGGCCATGTCGATGACGATTCCCAGGCGGTTCGCCTCTCGCACCACCTCGCGACCGAATTCGGTGAGCCCGCCGGGTGAGTATGGCCAGGTCTGCATATGTCCCAATTCATTATTGCGAAAATGAATCAGTTGAATTAGCCGCAAACCGTTTGCGTGCATTTTGTGCAGATTTTCGATTTTTCCTTCAAGCGCGTCAGCGCCCTCAAGGGCCGGCATAATCGCCACCGCATTCTGTGCGCGGGCCGCCAAAACATCTTCAGGCTTATCGGCGTGCACCGCGTATCCAAGTTCAATTGTTTTAGCGAGTCTTGCGAGACGGTCTGCCGCCAATGCGTAAACCTCTCCGGCCGCTGGCTTGTACTTACCCTTTTTGACCTCACTACCGTCACGGTTTACGTACTCTCCGTCGTACGCCATATCGCTGCTTATATTGGCGACAACCAAATCAATATTGCTCCTTTTGTAGACGTCAATCTCTGCCGGCAGAATTGTCTCGACGTTTTCGCGGTGAAAACGGCTTGGGTGTGCGTGCATATCCGCAAACACGTAATCGTGGTGAATTTTCGCGACACGACTATCAATGAGGCCCTCATTTGATGGAGTCGACTCGCAAGCACCGAAAGCCGGGATCAACAACAATACAACTAGCGTTTTCAAATTACTCATTTTGACTCCTGCGTAGTCTTGGAACGCAACACAAATCGGTAAGGCAGCGCGGCATCCTCTTGAGCATAATCGATGCCAATTCTCGGTCCCGCCTGAATGTTTGCGGGCGTCGGGGACATACCGATATCCTCGATCCACAATTTTTTCCCGGACAGGCTAGCGCCTGTGAATGCCGTCGTTATCCCAAGCGCTTTTGCTAACGATCCGGGCCCGGCAAGCAATGATTTATCGCTGACAAGTTTCCCGCGCCGGGCCAGCATCGCAGACTCGCCTTCGACAATACTTCCCGCCCTGATCAGCACTGCATGCGGAATGTCTTTCACGCTTGTAACAACATTGAAAAGGTGATGAATTCCGTAGCAAAGATAGACGTATGCCACGCCACCCGCCGAATACATAGGCTCGGTTCTTTTGGTTCTTTTACCTCCATATGCATGACTTGCCTTATCACCTGTGCCCGCATATGCCTCTGTTTCCGTTATCATCACTTTGGCGAGGTTGCCATCTATGTTTGAGCAAAGAATCTTGCCTAAAAGATCTTTCGCCACGTCCACGACAGACGACCGCGCGTAGAAACGTCTGCCGACTTTTTTGGGCTGCGAACAGAACTCCACAGTAGTCGTGGTCGATCGATGACTATTCGGCGCTGCCATAGTAAGCCTCTACGGTCGCCCAGGCGATTGCCTGCAGTTTTTCCGCCTTGCCATCCCTAAGCCCAGCTTCATAACTCAAGCCTTCTGGCGACTCCTTAAAGAACGCCGCATAAAACGTACATGCCGCAAGGTAGGTTCCCGCAAGTGTTGGATGTTTTTTGTCGGTCGTTCGGAGGCGAATGTCTGCATGTCGTTCGGTAGCTAGAGCAAACGCGAGTCCAACCGGTACAACTAATGCGTCAAGCTCGTTGCCAATATTCGTGTACCCGCGATTCAACGCTTCGGTGTAGCCAGGTTCATCCTCGTATGCCCAAGTCATGAAAAACACCGTTTCAGCGCCACTCCTACCAATAACTTCGTGGAATTTTCGAGATGCACGCTGAAATAGTTTCTTATCGTTCTTGCGGAACGTCTCGAGGCTGTGTCCTTGTAACACCACGACATCCCATTTCTCAGACTTAACGATTGGCATAATTGCCGGCGCGTGCTCGACCAATTTTGCGCCCGATATCGTCATCGCGCGAATTATCCCGTCCTCTTTGCCTCCGGCCTTCATGAGATTGCGAACACGGTTGTGCACACTATTGTTGTAGTACGTAAAACTGTTACCGATGAACAAAATGTCCTTTGGTGGTGCAATATCAGTTCTCTTAGGCGGGTCTGCCGACCAGCTCGCGGCTACGCCACCCAGCAACAGCATAATGGCCCAGCATATTCTTATATAATGTCGTTTCATTCGCATAGCTCGATTCCCAATTGAGATTCAAATGATCAGTAAATTACGTGCACTGTCGTTCATTACCATCGCGGGCTCCCTAGTTGCTATTTCTTCCTGTACTACCGCACCGATAATTGTTGCAAAATTCTGCGAAAGCGACGCCTATTTGATCGACGCACTGTACGACGGCGGAAATTTTTATCGATGCTCTGCATCGCCTGACAACACGGTGCGCATGGACATTTATCCTGAGGACGAGCCACCGATCAACCCCAGTCCATGGTATTCGTTTCGGATAAGTCCTCGCCAGCAGGCGGATGTAAGAATTACGATCAACTTTCACGATGCTTATGCCCGTTACTGGCCAAAAACCAGCATTGATAAAGAAAATTGGGAGCCCATGCCAGAAACCGACGTTGCAAGATCGACCGATGGCAAAACGATGACACTTTCGCTAAGAATTGATGATCGAGCCATCTACGTTTCCGGTCAGGAGCTGGTGCTAGCTGACTATTACTATTCATGGATACAAACGTTGGCAGATCGCAACGACGTCAGCACCAAAATGCTTGGTCGAAGCGTTCAAGGCCGCCCCATTTTCGTTGCGGCAACCGACCCGAAACCTGAGTCGATTCTCCTAGTTGGCAGACAGCACCCGCCAGAAATCACCGGCGGGCTGGCGATGCGTCGTTTTGTTGACACTGTGCTTGGCGAAACAGACCTAGCCATTAAGTTCCGAGATAGATTTTCAGTCATCGTTATTCCGCTAATTAACCCGGACGGTGTCGTTCTCGGCCATTGGCGACACAACGTCAACGGCGTGGACCTCAATCGCGACTGGGGACCCTTCACGCAACCCGAAACACGCGGCGTCGCCAACTACCTGGCAGGGCCCGACGGATTGGGTGACACACTTCATCTAATGCTCGACTTTCACTCCACGCGTATTAATACGTTTTATACTCAGATGCCCGAAGAGTCGAATTTGCCATTCGATTTTGCAACGGTTTGGCTGCAGCGTGCGAGTTCCCGGGTTCCTAAATTCGAATTCAAACACGATGCACGCCCACACTCCGGGCAAGCAAACACGAAAAACTATTTTTATGACACTTACGGTATTCCTGCCATTACCTACGAGTTAGGTGACGAAACCGAGCGTCATATTATCGATCAAACAACACCGATTTTTGCTGAAGAAATGATGCGTACACTTCTTGAATTGCCGTAGAAGCGGTTAGTCGTCTCTTAGTGGTAACCAATCGCGGCAAGATGCCGCTCCTACGAATTGCACCAGGTATGTTTCTAGAATTGTCGTGAAATCGGCCGCCGTAAGAGCGCCTTCCAGGCGCGATAACACGGAATTCGGCACTGGATAATCGAGGCGAAATGTGGCCTAGAGGAAGCGCAGCACATAACGCAGTTGCTTGATCAATGCTCGAATCGAATTTTGTCACTCCGGATTACTGCAAAAACTCAGGCGCAATTGTCAGCGACACAATCGTCACAATAATCACGCCTATTACATTCAGCCAAAATCCCGCTTTAGCCATTTGTGGAATACTGATACTCCCCGTCGCAAAGATGATTGCATTCGGTGGCGTTGCTACTGGCAACATAAACGCACAACTTGCGGCAATAGTGATGGGCACTGTCAGCACGATCGGTGGCAGACCGGCCTGAACGGCGATCGCCCCCATTACCGGTAACAAAGTCGCTGTTGTCGCCAAATTACTCGTCAACTCCGTTAGGAAAATGATAAGTGCGACAGCCGCTAGAACTAGCACAGCGGTGCCGAATGCATTAAGCGGTGACAGACTTTCACCAAGCCAAAGTGCGAGTCCGCTACTTGACACTGCAGCAGCCAAACTTAAACCACCACCGAAGAGAATCAATACGCCCCACGGCAGTCTTGTTGCATCATGCCAAGTCATCAGTTGAGGCTGGGCCGAATTTCCGCTCGGAATCATGAAAAGCAGCAGCGCAGCGGTCATCACAATACTAGCGTCGGACACCCCCACCAAACCAAAAAACTCGGTCAGCGGCCGCCGCAGAATCCAGCAAACTATCACCGTTAGGAAAATGATAGCGACACGCTTTTCGGGGATTGTCATCGGCCCCATTTCAAGACGCAACTTTCGCAGATGCTCGTTGACGGCTTCGTTTGCCGGAATATCCACAGGGAAAAGTATCCGTGTCAGCAAATACCACGCAATCGGCAACATTACAAAGGTCACTGGTATGCCGACCGCCATCCAACGAGCGAAACTAATTTCGATATCGTAGTTTGCAGAAAGGTAACCGACCAAAAGCGCGTTAGGCGGTGTTCCTATTAACGTCGCTAATCCACCAATGCTTGCGGCATAGGCGATGCCAAGCAGCATTGCGATTTTAAAATTACTTCGAGATTCGTCACTTGCATCCTTCATGTTATCGCTCATTACGCCGATTACAGAAAGGACTATTGGCAACAACATCATGGTTGTGGACGTATTGGTCATCCACATGCTGAGAACCGCACAAACCAACATGAAACCGCCGATAAGGCGGCGCCCGTCTGTGCCTGTCTTGTCTAGAATTGCTAAGGAAATTCTTCGATGAAGATTCCAGCGTTCAACCGCCAAGGCCATCATAAAGCCGCCGAGAAAAAGATAGATGATCGGAGCCGCATACGGCGCCGCAGCTTCCTTCAACGACGCTATGCCGAGAGGGTCAAATACGATAATTGGTAAGAATGCTGTTGCAGCAACGGGCAGCGCTTCCGTCGCCCACCAAATCGCCATCCACAAACCAACGGCCGCCACGCGCCAAGCCGCCTGCGGCATGACGTCCTGCCACTGATCCGTCGCAATCATCGCGGCGAACACTAACGGTCCCAATATCCGACCGGCGATTTGATAGGTCTCAAGCGGCGCGTTGACCGAGGTTTCAGCGGGCTTTGGTGTTGTAATCAAGATCAGGCTCGCATTTTTTATTTATTTTTCGCCAGCGTAGAGAAAAAAGGGGCGCGTTGCGCCCCTTTCCAAGTATTGCCAAATGCTAGAAGTCGAGCTTCAGATCCAGGTAGAAATTTCTGCCGATATCGCGATGTACGTCCGAAAAGTAACCGAATCGTACGTCAGCAAGTGGCGCTCTTTCGTCGGTCAAGTTGTTTATGCCGAATCTAATCCGCGCCCTGCCGTCGCGCCAAGTATCGAATCGATAATCTACGCTGCCGTTAAATGTCGTGTGCGCGGGCAATACCCACAATACCGGCTCGCCATCTACTTCTGGTGCGAATGCGGAAAGATTCGTCTGTACGAATCCAGTTGTTCTAACCCCGGTAATGGTCGCCCCAAGACCCTGCTTTCGCCATCCCAGTCGAATTGTGTGTTTTTCCCGTGGATTACCGTCTTGGCGAACCAGATCAGCAAAACCTTCGATCGGAATATTGTCAGGGATGATGCCTGCTGATTGTGCATCCAACAACACCAGTGCGTCGCCGCCTGCCTCTTGCGTGTATTCGTCCAGAAACGAAGCAACGTAGCGAATGTTGAAGTCACCCGCTTTGGTTTCGAAGTCCATATAGACGCCGAGATCATGGCCTCGTACAGTTCGTGTATCCAGGTTGGCGTATTGATCATTAACACGTTGTAACTCGCCAACCGGACAAAGGCCTGCATCCATGTATAGCTGAGCATCCTCTGGCGACAGAAGTCCCGGATCGGCCCTCACAACTGACGGATTGCCGACGATTGTCGCGCAATTCGCAGTGCCTTCCTGCGTTCGGATCAGGAAATCCAGTACGGAGTGATTCTCTTCACCGAACAGGCCAATCGTGTTGTCTTTTTCGATTTCCCAGTAGTCAAGCGTAACGGTGACGCTTTCGAACGGATCGAAGACAATACCAAATGAGGTGTTCGTAGATTCTTCCGGCACTAATTCCGAACTGCCGCCGGCAGTCCTTTGTACGCTGGTTTCACAGTCCAGGACGTCTTGAGCAGGATCAACCGCAAGACAGGTTTGATCGTCAATATTATTTGATCGCGCGACACCGGTTTCGTTGACGGTGACGAGATTCGGCACACGAAATGCTTCCGACCAAGAACCACGAATCAAGAGCATTTCGAAAGGCCGATAACCGAAGGCCAATTTTCCAACAGTCGTATCGCCCACGTCAGAGAAATCTTCGTAACGAAGTGCTGCCTGAACGTCTAGGTTTTCCAGTACCGGTATCTGCAATTCCGTAAACACAGACGTAACGTCTCGCTCGCCGCTGCTGTCGGCGGAGGGGCTAGAATTTACGACGTCGGAAACAAACGGAAATGTCGTTCCGGCATTGTCGACGAAGTTGATCGTGCCGTCGAGGCGCGGATCTCTGTCATCGTCAAATGACTCTTCTCGAAATTCGACACCGGCGAGGAAGCCAACCGGACCAGCTGGAAATTCGAATAAGTCGTACTTTGAAATCTTAAAATCAAACGATTTGAGCTCAGTTTGATTGTCACGACGAACGGCTATCAACGCGCGCTCAATATTGGTATCAACCCTGCCAGAAAACGCGTTGTATGCCGCCGGCGTTGGATCGTTTAGTGCCTCTGTCAACAGCACGTTAGAGATTCTATTGTTGGTGATATCTTCCTTTTCCGCTCGAGACCATGAAATTGCTGTGTCCCAATCCCAATCACCCAATTGTCCACGGAGTCCCGTCAAGACACGGAATGTTTCACCATCATTGTCGACGATACGCGGCGCCTCAACCCAGCGATAATTATCGATGCGAAGGTCAACACCTTCACACGGGAACGCTGCGCCAATAACCGAATCCGGCAGACGATTTGGGTTTCCACAAACACCGAACGGGTTGTAGTAGTTTTCCGCCGGAATAATGTAGTTTGCAACCGCACCCAGCTTCGCAGATGCATGACGAATCGTATTGGTTCGCGAAATGTAGGCAGACACCTCCGTGAAGCTCTCCATGCCGTTGTCGAATTCGTGATTCAAAAACGCCATGAAATTCATACGATCCAAATCGGAAAACAGATCACGATTTTCATTCAGGTTATGCCTGAATATTCCAGCACCGTCGACTGCGCCGCAAACCGTTGGACTTAGATCGAATTCACAATTTTCGTGGCCAATTGGAAAGACCTCGAACTCACCGTTGCTGTCCCAGATATCGCCAGTCAAACCAAGCGAAGCGACGCTTGAGATGACATCGAACTGCCCGAACTCCGAATTCACACTATTATTGCGGAATCGAGTGCTACCAGCCCACGGCGACGTTTCCGGTATGCGTCGCCTGAAGTCGGCATCGGTCCATCGTGCATCGTCCTGTGAATTGACTCGGTCGCGATGATAGTAATCAGCGAAGAGGCTTAGATTGGTTTTTTCATTGTTGAAGTTGTGGCCGTATTCAAGCGTTATTCGCTGATCGTTTCGCGGTAGATCACCGTAGTCGCTAAATTTCGTTCTTATGCTGAATCCTTCGAAGTCGTTTTTCATCACGTAGTTGACAACACCGGCCACCGCGTCAGCACCGTAGATCGCCGATGCACCATCTCGCAATACTTCAACACGCTCCAAACCGAAAACCGGCAATGATTGCGAATTGACTGTATTTACCGGAACAAAGCTGCCGCCAACGAGTTCAGTTTGGTAACTCGCGGCATTGACGAGACGGCGCCCATTCAAGAGAACCAACGTATTTCCGGTGCCAAGGTTTCGTAGGTTATAAGCGCCAATATCGCCGCGAGCGGCGTTAACGCCACCACTAATATTCTCCGCCTCGGAAAAGAAGTTGGAGCCCTGTTCGGCCATGTACTCCAACAACTCATCACCGGAGTCGATGCCAAGAACTTCGATATCCGACTGATCGATAACCGATACCGCAAGTGCCTCACTAATTTTGGCACCACGAATCTGCGAACCGACCGCGATGATTTCCTCGATGACTTCTTCGCCATCATCTGAATCGGCATCTTGAGCAGATGCACTACCTATCACCAAGCCGAATCCGAGTAGCGTCGCCAGCAAGCTGGCAATTCCACGACCCATGAAAAAAGTGTTCCGAAAGTGACGCATTGTTGTCCCCCTAGTGGCTCTGACGACCGCTCCGAATCTGTCGTCCGGTGCAGCTAATTGTTTCTAGTCATGGGGTGTAACGCGTGAGGAGAGGAAAATCCGCTATTGATATTGAAAATTTAGCGATCGCCATTGGCTTGACGAAGGACCACCCAGCGCTGGCCGGGCGCCTCTACTGAAACTCCATAAACATCAGTAAGTTGAGTGAGGAATTCCTCGATACCTGCCGTCGAATACTGGCCGCTGATTCGGAGATTATTCAGCTCGTCATCTGCGATATGTAGCTTTGTTTCAGAATATCGTTGCATTTCGACAATTACCCGGCCCAACGGCTGTTGATTGAAAGTAACGTTGCCCTCCCGCCAAGCCAGCTTCTGACGTATCTCGCTCGACGCGAGTACCTGCTGGTGCAAGCGGTCGGAGACCATTTCAACGCCATCCCCGCCAAACAGCACAGCCCTTTGTTCGTTGCTCCTGCCGACCGAATTTTGATCGTATTCGGTCAGCGGTACACCTGCGGCAGCACTACTTACTGACACTTTGCCTGATACAACAGTGACCTCAACCCAATCTGGCCGCGAGTCGATGGCAAACGTAGTACCCAACGCGGCAACCGAACCCATCGATGTTTTCACGACAAATGGGCGAGAATCCTTCGCGACATGAAACAACGCTTCGCCATCCAACAGCACAACGTCGCGGCGTCGCTCATCAAATTTCGCCTGTAAATGCGACTTGGAATTTAGCTCGACAATCGTACCATCCGGCAACGTCACTGTCCGTGTCACCGCGACATTTGTTGACCACTCGAGCATAGGATTCGAAAATATGAAATTTGCGAATACTCCAATACCAATCAATGTAGCCGCAATAAGGACCGACCAGTCACTACGTTGTTCAACGGATGTTGCGGCTCCCACACCGCTGTTATTGCCGTTAGGCACTGGTAGGCGAGTAACATTGCTACTTTCTATTTGCTCACCAACATCAGTGAGCGTATGCAAGCGCGCCCAGACTTCTGACAACTCCTCGAACGCCCAACGGTGTGTTGGATCTTCGTTTAACCATCGTGCGAAAGCGAGGCTATCGCTGGCGTTGCAATATTCAGAGTCTAACCGCGCGAGCCAGGATGCGGCATCATCCATAACTGCATCCGGGATATTCTGAGAAATCCAAGTATCTAGCGAGGTCATGTGCCAGTCCTCTTTGCCACATCTGCACACTCCACGTTGCCGCTCACGATGGTCGCCTGGCATCGCAGATTTTCCCTGCATTTTCGCAGACCTCGCGACAAGTGTTTCTCAACCGTACTAACGCTGATGCCGAGTTTTTCGGCGATAGCGTTTTGACTCAGGCCATCTATCATTCTCAGTACGAAGACGCTGCGACATTTTGGCGGAAGCTGATTCACGGCCAGCAGCAAGGATTGCATTTTTTGCTGTTGCCCAGCCTGTTGCTCGACCGATTGGGTATCGACCCGCAACTCTTCTGCCACACCAACGGCTATCGCTTTACGCGCAACCACTTGATGGTGGCGAAGCCGCGAAATTGCGATGTTTCGCGCTGCGGTAAACGCCAAAGCAGCCGGTTGATGATCGCTGACGCGCTCATTTCTCAGCGCACAGAACACACGTAAATAAGCTTCTTGTGCGATTTCCTGTGCGTCTTCGTTCGACGTCACAAACTTTCGCACATAGCTAGTCAATGAAGTTCGCGTTGCGTTGACCAGTTCGTCAAACCATTCGTGTGATGGCTGCATGACGATACTCCGGCATTCCCCTGTACAGCACACCTTGCCATAGCTGTCTGCCACGGCACAAGCGCGCGGGGCTAATAGCAACCTGCGAGCTATCTATTCCCGAACGACAGTTGTCTTGATCAAACGTTCCACGGCTTCGCGATGTTTATCGAAGTAGTGCGGTAGCGCCGCAATAAATGCTACAAGATTTAGTCTGTCTGCAATAACGATTGCACCAACGATGCCACGGTAGTCCGGGCTGTCAGATACCGCAGCGTCAATTTCAAACATAAACCCCTGATGTTGACCAAATTTCTGGGGCCGAAGGTTCTCAGTGCTCAATACGGCGTTACCTTCCCCGTACATTTTCGCCATGGACGACTCCACCAGTTCTTCGATTTCATTGGGAAGCATATCTGCCCGAAAAACCGGCAACGCTGCTGATTTGTCCCTGGACTTGAAAATTGCCTCTCCATCGGGAACATCAGGAATAATCATAAGTCGATCCAAGAGCAGCCCATCTTGCGTCCATGTTTTTGAGTCGCGACGGGCGGATGGCGTAAGCATGGCCGATGCGCTATTCCAGGATTTCTGCGGAGTAACGGTCACCGCACCCACTTGGTTTGAGCCTGGTTGCACTAAAGAGTAAGTCTCACACCCACTCAGTGAAAGCACGAACAACGGTGCTACAAACCAAACGGTTTTCTTCATCAACTAATCCTCAAGATAGAATTCGATCATCGCCTTATCGGATGCATTTGGCTCTAGATCGAGAAATTTTTTGAAATTAGTGCGCGCTGCCTGAATATCCTTATCTTTCAAATGCAGATAGCCGAGGTTTCGGAATGCGTCCGGTGGCGCGGCACCCGTTTCGATTGAATGGCGATAGGCTGAAATCGCAAGTTGTCGATCCCCGGTACCGCCACGCTGTCTAAACATCTCACCGTAAAAATAGTATACAACGCCCGGCTCCACACCGATCTCCAAGTGACGTTGCAGTAACTCCTCCGTTCGACCGTAACGATTTGTATCGATCTGGTCTTCCATGAGTGTCTGATAATGTTTGTTAAGAATGGCTACGAAGGCATCGTCTGCAATGATATTTTGATCGGGTGGCCCATAGCGATCATTGACCCAATCCTTGGCAACGTCGACTCTGGTCTGCGCGTTGGGATGTGTCTGCGAAAACATGCCAGGCTTCCGCCGCTTTACAGCCGCCGCCGATTCTTCGGCAATGATATTTTCCCATACGCGGTAGGTCGCGTGGGGATCCAAACTTGCCTCGGCGAGTAATTGCGCACCCAGTAAATCCGCTTCTTGTTCCTGTTCACGGTTAAATGCCAGCGCGTTTAGCGCAACCATACTTTGTGCTAACGGCGAAGGGACACCAGTCAGTATGCCGATACCGATATCAATGATCGATCCTGCGGCAGAACCAGACTTGATTTTGCGAAAACGCTCTAGTGTGTGCATTCGCGTGTAGTGTGCTATTTCATGACCGATGACAGCCGCTATTTCGTCGCTTGATTTTGACCTAACAATCAGACCCGTCCAGATTTGCATCATTCCGGTCGCAGTCATTGACGCGTTGAAGCCCGAATTACGGACGAGGTAAACACGAAAATCATTACAGTAGTCGCCTGCCACTCGACAAACGATTCCATTAATGTAGTTATTGAGTTCGGGGTCCTTGACCAACAGCGCCGACTTGTTCAATGCCAATTCGTAGTCTCGAAGCTCCATCCATAAGCCTTGCTCGTCGCGCGCCTCACTCGCCTCATAACCGGGTGGGATTTTGTGCTGGATTTCATCATCGGTGGATGCGGCAATTGCGTTGCCGGCGCCACCGAGCAACAGGCACACAAGCAACCGGGGGTATTTCACGTTAGCCTTCCGGATTAGTCGGCATATCTTTGAACAGCGCTGTTACGGCACTCGCTGCACCGCTCTCATCCCGCAGTTCGCCGCTCCCTGCATTTACGACGTTGAACCAAACGATATCACCCGTACGCAAATCCACCAGAGACGCAAAGCCGGACTCAGATCCAAAGTCTGCGGCACCACCAAGAGCAGCTGCCAGAATCCCCATGGCGACCCTACCGCCGGATGCCTGCCGATCGCGGTAATGCACAAACAATGCATAGTCAGCATCGTGATCTTTTGCAATAGAGCTTACTCCCGGTCCGAGCGACCAATCGAAAACATCCTTTTTTGCCGGCAGCTTGCTAGCGCCAAAATGATTGATGATGACGGTCGAACCCACCGCGGAATGAAGTTCCTCATAGGCAATCTCAGTCTGACTGAGATTCGTCTCACTGATGACCTTGAGATTCGTACCGATCGAATCGGCAAATTGTTGGGTCGCATCGACGAAATTATTCTTGGCGGCCGTTGTCCACTCCGCATGCGGTTCAGGTATGCCACCCGCAGATATCAAATAGTAGCGAATATCGGGTGGCATCAAAATGATTCGCGGATCTGCGTTGACCGCCTCCAGGCGATCGATTTGTTGAACATTGGTAGAATAGGCGCAGCCCGTCAACAGCATGAAACCGAAAATGATTGCTACC
The DNA here is from genome assembly GCA_021773015.1 of Woeseia sp. Classification (GTDB taxonomy): domain Bacteria; phylum Pseudomonadota; class Gammaproteobacteria; order Steroidobacterales; family Woeseiaceae; genus OFTM247. Next base: position 3,120,005 of record JAJFKW010000001.1, on the reverse strand, counting down.
AGAGTTCGGCAACTCCGCCTGTCATTTTTCTTCATTAACCGCATGGCGGCACCTCCTACGCTGTATCGCCAAAAAGGGGGGCGACGTTACCGCCACCCCTTTGACGTATTGTCTAACGTTTTCGTTCGAAAAGTTTGGCTAGTCCCTTATCCTTGCTATTCTAGAGTTCCTACTCTCGAATCCTTCCGTCGCGACGCTTTTGAGCTGCATAGACCCGATCAACATCACATTCGACAAGATCGCCGAGCAGTTCCTGCTGTTTCATAAAGAGCCCGCCATTGCCCATGCGATCGTAGTCTTTACCAAATTCTGTGAAACTTGGGTACGAAGTGATCGCTTTGTAGTCAATATCGTTTTCGCCGGTACCGAACACCGGATACCAATGGTACATCGCGCCTGTTGAACCCGCGTCACCAAGGACTTTACTCCAAGCATCTACTGCCGCAATTACATCCTGATAATTCGCATCATCTTTCACGGTGCAATTTGAAAAACTCAATACACCATTTTCTGGAACATTACCGCTCGCCGGCGCCTTGAACATTCGTGATGCATAGTTGCCCGCCATTGGACAATCGGCAACAGAGGCAAATTCAGCGGCAACGTCACCGCCGTTGGCGTAGTACTCGTCCGTTCCCTCACCCATCGTTGTGCCGTTGCGATTTGCCCCTAACCAAAGGAAGTCAAACTCCTGATCTGGACTTGCATAATGTTTTGTTAGCGTCCACGCAGCGTAGCTGTCGCTATCGTTTTTATCCATGTATGCGTTCCACGTCTCAACCGCCGCATCCAGGTCGGACGGCCCCTTCCCTTCTTTGTATTCACAAGCGAATATGTCAACCGGCACATACACCGTACCGTCCTGCGCGTAAGCGCTGCCAGCAGTCAACATAAACGTCAATCCGCTAGCGAGTAGAACAAATATCTTGTTTTTCATTGTTTTTGTTCCTCAAATTTCCCCAGTTTTCGCGCCACCGTAGCGACCCGTCTCATGTAGAACCGTTCGTCAGTCGAATCACGTCAACGAACCTCGAAAACAGTCCAGGTGGACAGTATAGTTGAATCGCTGAGCCGACATCGGGCTAACGTAGGTCATTGAATTTTGGTTGAAAGAGAGTTTGTGAGAGCGCTATTGCGGTAGCGAAACTTGAACAACTATAAAACTTGGGAATTGCTTACGCCGCGTCGCGCCTCGCCAGAATCTTGTCGAGGGCATTCAACAATTCGTCAATCTCGGCAAGCGTGTTGTAGTGTACCGGTCCAACACGGACCACGCCGCCGCTTTCCAGTATGCCGAGCTCCCTAGCCGCTTCGAGCGCGTAGTTGTGGCCATTCCAAGTGAAAATATTTTCGCTGCCAAGCGCGCGTGCAATTCGATCAGGAGAATCGCCATCAACCGTAAAAGAAATGGTCGGCACACGCCGATCAATCGCCCGCAGGTCCGAAATACCTTGGATTCGTAGACCAGGCATTTGCTGCAAACCCTTAATTAGGTGCGTTGCCAGTCCCGCCTCATAGTCGAACAAACAATCCATCGCTGCGTGTACAGCTTGTGCGCGGCCAGATAGGTGACTATTTCGGGCATAGTAATCTTGCGCCATGGTCTCTCCTATCCACGCAAAATAGTCGATTGCACCGGCAGCGCCCGCTGCACCCTCGTGGCTTTGCGTCCCAGTTTCGTAAGCACCAGGCATGCTGTCTGGTGCAGGACGAACCTTGTAAGGCGTCAGACTTTCCATCACTTCGCGGCGACCGTACAAGATTCCCTGGTGTGGGCCGAAAAATTTGTATGCCGAACACGCCAGGAAATCACAGTCTATATCCTGCACATCGGTAGAAACATGCGGTACCGACTGCACGCCGTCCACAAATGTCCACGCTCCAGCACTTTTGGCACGAGCGCAAATTGCTTTTACGTCGTGCAGCGTGCCCGTCAAATTGCTCGCACCACCGACACACACCAAGCGAGTTTTCTCGCTTAATATGTCATCCAGAGCAGACAGATCGAATTCGAATGTCTGCAAATTGAATGGTAGCCACTTGATAATTAATCCAAGGTCTTCCGCAAGTAGCATCCACGGCGTCACGTTCGCATCGTGATCCATGCGCGTGAGGATTATTTCGTCGCCAGCAGATAGCTCGCGGCCAATGGATCGAGAAAGGTGCAATGTCATTGTGGTCATATTCTGGCCGAATATGACGTCATCGCTCGATGGTGCATTCAAAAGATCTGCGGCAGCCGAATGTGCATCGGCCATGACCGCATCGACGTTTGCCGAACTCGCAAAATATCCACCTACATTGGCATTCGCCTCGATGAGACAATGCGTCATCCGCTCAACAACAATTCTGGGTACTTGAGTACCGGCAGGATTATCCAGATAAATACGCCGTCTGCCACGATCTTCAATGGACAGCGCCGGAAATTCCTCACGAATTTTTTCTACGTCATATGTCAAAGTCTGATCCCAAATGCCAATTTACTTGTCTTGTACATTTCCACCCCACTTCTCGCGGTGCGCATCTTCTGCGCGCTGCCGAACTTTCGCATGCCGTCTTGTAAGCAGCAACGAATTAGGATCGCAAACCTCAGGTTTGATGATACCAAGGTCACTCGCGGCATCGAACAGACTCGGATACCAGCGTTCCCAGTTGGGCAGCAAATGCTCTACTTCTTCGCGAAGATTCATCGTTGCAATGTATATGACCGTGAGACACGAAACAACGACCCAATTCAATCTATGGCATTGTCTGATTCGACGCGGTAGCGTGCAGCAATGGATCTTTATGTCTTGGCCGTTGTCCTGCTCGCCGCGCTTGCTCATGCGGGCTGGAATGCATGGCTGAAAGATCGCAGCGCCGACTTAGCCGGATTCGCAACGCTTGCTGTTGGCTGGATTATCGGTGGTGGCGTTGGGGCCGTCTTTAGCGGCTTCCCGGAATGGTCCAGCTGGCCGTATTTACTGGCGACTGTCGTTATTCACACGCTCTATGCCCTGGTACTTGTGCGCGCATACCAAATCGCCGACTTCAGCTTCGCCTATCCCATAGCGCGCGGCAGTAGCCCACTCATCGTGACACTGGTTGCGCCATTACTACTGGCAGAACATCTCGAAGGTCCGAGCCAATTTGCCGTGACACTTTTGGTTGTTGGCATACTCATGATTGGAATATTCCGCGGTAATCGCAGTCTAGGAGGGCGACGCGCGGTCGTTTTGTCCTTGTTGACCGGTATTTTGATCGCCGCTTATACAATTGTTGATGCCGAAGGTGCACGCGCCGGGAGTTCACCACATGCGTACGTCTCTTGGCTTTTTGTGTTGACCGGTATCGTGCTGGTGGCGCTCGCCTATCGCCGCTATCGAGCAAATACAGTCGTCGAAATTACATCACGTGCACGACTGGGCATTCCCGCAGGCCTGCTATCCGTTGTAAGTTACTGGCTAATTTTGTGGGCAATGACCAAAGCACCGACCGCGCTGGTCGCCGCCACACGCGAAACGAGCATTCTATTTGCGGCACTTATTGGATGGGGCGTTATGGGCGAGAAAATTCGCCCACTGCGTTGGCTGGGAATTGTCGTAACGCTGATCGGTTTAGTCTTTGCGAAGCTTTAGCCGCAGGCGCTAATATTCTTCCAGAAGTCTAGTTGCCAAGATTACGCCGGCAACGACGACACTGCCAATCATAATAGTCGACAAAGCAGGCAGACTATCAACGAATGGCATATTCATCTTATCGCTGACGTTTGTCGGCAGCTTGCTTACGATGTTCAACGCCGAAACCACCAACCCGGCGAGCGGCTTGACCGCGATAGCACCACCGACAATCGTCGCAACCGGTAACGCCATTCTGCGTATCCACATCGACCGACGTACACGCTTTTCTATGACAACGCTAAAACCATCATCAGATAAGATCTCGGAGGCAAACAACGCCTCCAGTCGAATATCTGTCGCATCCTTTTGCCTTTCAACCATATTGATGATCACTGATTTCAAATCGTTTCCTAATCTTTTCTTTGCCACGAAAAATTATTGACTTTACCGTGCCCAAAGCGATCTCCGTAGCGTCGCTAATTTCCCGGTGCGACAAGCCGCAACCATACGAAAGAATCATTACCGCTCTCTCTTCTTCATTGAGCACAACTAAGAACTTATCTAGATCCGTTATTTCATCGGAAGAATCGCCGTAACTGGATTCGCTTGTCACCGCTTCTTTACCAACTTGCTGCAGGATTTCATCGTAGCGTTTCGACTTTCGTTTTGACTGCAAAAATGTGGTGTACGCAACTTTCAATAACCAACCGATGAAACTGCCTTGACCAGAGAATGTGTGCAATTTATCCCAAGCATGAACAAAACTGTCTTGCGCAAGGTCGTCCGCAAGTACGAAATCACGCGTGAGTTTGCGAAGAAAATTTCGCACCTGCGATTGATGGCGACGAACAAGCTCTCCGAATGCTGCCGCATCGTGCTGGACAACCGCACGTGAGACAAGCTCGTTATCGAATGTAGCCTGCACATTCAATTCAGTATCGCTATTTCTTGCTCTGACCGTATCGCCACATAATCATGTAGGCTGAACCAATCGCGAAGGGAAAAGCAGCACCGGCCAAAATTCCCCGCAATGCCTCACCGGAATTATCTGGTACCGCTATGCCACACAGCAGTAAGCCAACCGCTAAAGACAACCAGATCAAGCCACGTCGCAGATCTCTATCGGGCTCTGGCTCCGCGTCGCCAAGTCGATCAATTAATGCCGGGCTAAGCTCGGTACCTTTTTCCAAAGCAAGTCTCACGGTCTGTTGCATATCGGCGCGTGCTTTCGATTTGAAATAGAAAACCAATCCGACGACGACGCCGATCACGATAAACATCACTATGGGAATAAACTCGTCAGCCATTTCTAACTCCGTACGTTGTATTGCGCGGCTATTGCCGCCTTCTGATCAGTAGATGCATGCTGTCGTGGAATTGGATGCCAGGTACTGACATAAAAGCCGCATCATCTATTAGTATCTTAATTATCAATTACTTAACGAATTACGAGCTATCGCCCAATGGGTAACAATGGTCAGGCAGGAGCAACCCACAGTCAACTAACAGTCTCCAATAGCGTTATATATCGCAGTTAGCTTGGTTAACATATGCGGCAGCAAGGGGTTGGATATTGAAATTTGATAGCGTGATCGCGGCTAATCGATTTGGACTAGGCGCCAAACCCGGCGAGCTGTCGACAATCGGCAAGAATCCCAGGCACTGGCTGCTTGATCAGCTTGCTGGCCCGTCCAGGGTTACGCAGGCAATCGCTGACATACCGCCAACCGCGAAAATTCTTGTCGAAGTTCAGCGACTTCGACAGATGCGCCGCGACGCCAAAAAGGCAGAAACAGAGGAAGTCGCGCCGGACGTCGTCAAACAATTTCGCTCCGTTGCCCGCAAACATTACCTACAACAAACGGAAGCTAGATTTCAAAACGCGGCCGCCACTCAGTTTCCATTTCACGACAGACTGGTGCACTTTTGGTCCAATCATTTTGCTATATCGGTGGATAAACAGCCGGTTTCGGCATTGGCCGGGGCGTTCGAAAATGAAGCGATCCGGCCCAATCTATCCGGTAGTTTCTACCAACTGCTGAAATCCGTTGAACAACATCCAGCAATGATAATTTATCTGGATAATCAACGTTCCGTAGGCCCGTCATCTGTTCTCGGAAGACGTGCAGCGAAACGCCGAAATAGACAGCAAGAGGTCGGCTTGAATGAAAACCTCGGCCGCGAAATTTTAGAATTGCACACGCTCGGCGTGAATGCCGGTTACAACCAAGACGACGTAACCGCGCTTGCAAGAGTCATTACGGGCTGGTCAATCGGCGGCGCTGGCGAGCGTGGCAGATTCGCCGAAGGCACGCCGGGTAAGTTCGAATTTAGAGAGAATATTCATGAACCCGGTGCACGTACGATACTGGGCAATACTTATCGGCAAAAAGGATTGAAGCAGGGCGAAGCGGTACTTCAGGACCTCGCACTTAATCCCGCGACCGCGCAACACATTAGTTTTAAGTTGGTGCGTCACTTTGTGGCGGATAATCCATCCGATGACGTGGTCAATTCGGTCGCACGACAATACCTGGAATCCGGCGGCGACCTACCAACCATGCATCGAGCCATTGTTGAAGCGCATGAAGCTTGGACGGACGCTCATTGCAAATACAAATCTCCAGAGGACTTCGTAGTATCTGCCTTTCGTGCGTTTGATCGAGTTCCCGATAATGGCCGCTACGTCGTCGGCGCACTCGACCTGATGGGCCAGACGCCTTTCCGTCCCGGGTCGCCGGCCGGTTGGCCTGATACCGCTGAGCATTGGGGTGGCGCAGACGCACTTTACAAGCGCATCGAATGGGCCAATGCGGTGGCAAAACTCGCCGGACCCAAATCCAACCCGTTGTTGGTTGGCGATGCGGTACTCGGCCCGGCGCTTGGGCAGCACTCCAGAACGGCAATTTCACGAGCAGAATCCAGTGTGCAGGGACTGACTCTTTTTCTGACCTGCCCTGAATTTCAGCGGAGATAATCAATGCTAAATCGTCGCGACATACTGAAATCGCTTGGCGCCGGCTCAATTGCTGCAAGCCTACCGTCAATAAGCTACGCGAATACCGGCGGCGACGCCCGCCTCGTACTGATTATCCTGCGCGGTGCGGTCGATGGGCTGGCGATGGTCCCACCATATGGCGAAAACCGATATAGCACTTTGCGCGGCGAATTGTCTTTGACGGCTGGCAAAACCACGACCGAATTACTCAAACTAGACGCCATGTTTGGACTACACCCTTCCATGACATCGCTGTTCGATCTATATCGGAAGAAAGAGCTGCTGCCGATTCACGCAATCGCAAGCCCGTATCGAGAACGTTCACATTTTGACGGGCAAGATATCTTAGAGAACGGTGCGACCCGGTCCAGCGACCGGCGTGATGGCTGGTTAAATCGTGCAGTGGCCTTTTTCGATAGTCGGTTAGGCAGCGAAGCTGCCATAGCATTGTCACAGAACACGCCTATGGTTTTGCGCGGCGCAAATTCTGTGACCAGTTGGGCGCCATCCCAGTTGCCAGATGCCAGCGATGATACGTTGCGACGTATTGCTGCGATGTATTCGAGCGATGAATTTTTTGCGACCCGGTTGGCACAGGCTTTGGATTCCCAGAGGATTGCTGGCGCGAGTACAAATAATGAAATTCGAGGACGTCGAAATGCGCGCGCTCAAAGCAAAACGCTTATGCAAGCCGCTGGAAGATTCCTCAACAAGACCGACGGGCCGCGAATAGCGGTAATCGAATCGGGTGGTTGGGACACGCATGCTAATCAGGGTGCCGACAGAGGCAGCTTGGCAAGCAAGCTCTCAGCGCTCGACAAAGATATCGCTCTGCTGCGTACATCGCTTGGGGACGCATGGAGTAAGACCGTTGTAACCGTTGTAACCGAATTTGGCAGGACTGTGAAGGTCAACGGGACGCGGGGAACGGATCACGGAACCGCGACTGCGGCATTGCTGATGGGTGGACCGGTACGCGGCGGAAAAATATTGAGTGACTGGCCTGGACTGGCTAAACGAGACCTCTATGAAGGGCGCGATTTGCTGCCGACAACCGATTTACGCAGTCTATTCAAGGGCATACTTTCCGAGCACCTGCAGCTACCCGACAACATGTTGGAGAACGATGTGTTTCCCGGCAGCCGAGCCGCCAAACCCCTCCGGGATATCGTCAATAGCTGATACAGCCGCAGCTTATCTGCGGCAATATCATCAGCCTTTTTGTGATTCCCAAGCAGCAAGCGCCTCGGCCTCGCGAGCAGCCGACAAGCCAGCTCGCAGACTTGCGGTACGCTCGGCCGGCAACGTGCTCCACCACGTCAGGGTGTCGCGCGCGGTCTCTCTAACCGGACGGTTGTTTAGGCCTGCCGCCACTGCGCGAGCACCGTCTACCAAAGCCACAGCGCGTGCTTCACCGTCCGGCGCGGCCCAGATTGGTAAATCACGACCTTCGCCCAGGTTTTGCTGCGCTACGAATTGATTGTCGACCCAGATCGCTTTCATGTCAGCGGCGCTAACCGCGAGACAATCATCATGCAATTGGCCCATGTCGTACATGCCGGCGGGCGTTACTGTGTTGTAAATCCCGGCAGTTTTCCGCTCAATACAATCTATCGTAAATGTCGCCAAATCTCGCACATCGATGATTTGCACCGGGTCGTTTCGTGTACCGGGCCACAGCATATCGCCACCGCTTGCCGTCCGAATCGGCCAGTACGAAAATCGATCAGTTCTATCGCCAGGACCGCATATGTAGGTTGGACGAAGAATAGTCAAATCTTCTGCCGCAATTTGCTCGGCAACGCGTTTTTCGCATAACGCTTTCAGCGGACCGTAGGTTTCGCCGGTCACCTCCTCATTGTTCTCGTTCGCCATCGTACCGAGCGGTGAATCTTCGGAATTGGGTTGTAGAAACGATGCATATACCGAAATCGTGGAAACGTATAAGTAGTGCGAAACCGCGGACGCCAATAATGCAGCAGAATCGGCAACGTGTCGTGGCACGTAACCTGAGTTGTCAATTACCGCATCCCATCGATGGCCTTTGAGTGAATCAAGTCCGTTATCGCGGTCGCCGACGAAGTGCGGTAAATCAGGAAACAAACTGTCGTTTGTCTGGCCTCGATTGAATAGGCTTACCCTATGGCCGCGGCGCAAGGCTTCTCGCACCATGTGCGGTCCGATAAACCCCGTTCCACCCAAAATCAGAATATTGAGATACCGGCCTTTGCCGGCTTGATCACCCACCTGCTTGCTTTTATTTGCTGTCGATTCTGCGTTTGCGGCCAGTCCGAAGCCACCAGTGGCAATTCCCGCTCCACCCAACACACCCGCTTGAATAAATTTCCGTCTGCTTTTCTTCATGACTCGTCAGATGCGCCTATGGGTAAATGGAAGCAGCGTGAGCTGTGGCGATGTAATAGACAGTACGAAAATTCGAATAGTTCCACTCGGCGTTCTGCCAACCGTTTGTTAAACAGATCGAAATTGCTAAGTTAGCGATAGCGGCCCATCAAACTGGCGAGTTTCTCAGAACCAGGATTCAATTCTTCAAAGGGTAGTTTGGCCAGCGGTTGATCGACGCTACCGGAAAGGTCGTGCATATCGCCTGTTTCATTGTCGATATACAATAAGCCGGTAATAATCTCACCCGCATTTTCACTGCTACGAAGATACGAAAATGCTGCCGCCCTGCTCGTTGGGTCATAGTCTTTGTCAACCTTTCGAAAGACGATTTTGCTACCGTCATGCAGTTCGACAGGCATCGCTGACCCTTCGTCGTACTCCGCTTTGATTTCTTCGGCCGGCGGAACGAAGTCCGCATCGATGACGTGATGATAATTTTGCCGCGTATACGAGTAGCTCTTGGTTGAACCCTCGTGATCGTTGAAAGTTACGCAAGGGCTAATGACATCAATTAATGCGAAGCCCTGATGCGAAATCGCACCCTTAATGAGCGGAATCAACTGCTGTTTGTCACCTGAAAAACTGCGTGCAATGTAGGTCGCGCCCAGACCAATCGCTGTACTCACCGGATCAATCGGCATTTGTTTGTTAGGTGGCCCCTTTTTCGCGACGCTGCCGACATCGGCAGAAGCTGAATACTGACCCTTCGTCAAACCATATACGCCATTGTTCTCGATGATGTAGCACATATTCAGGTTGCGGCGAATCACGTGTGCAAACTGTCCCATCCCTATCGATAGCGAATCGCCGTCGCCCGATACACCGACGTAGGTCAGATCCGCCCGTGCTGCATTCGCGCCTGTCGTGACAGACGGCATACGGCCATGCACGGAGTTAAAACCGTGCGATTGACTTACAAAATAGGCTGGTGTTTTGGAAGAGCAGCCGATTCCGCTCATCTTCGCCAACATATGCGGCTCGATATCCAATTCAAATATGGCCTGAATCAAGGCACTGGTAACAGAGTCGTGACCACAGCCTGCACAAAGTGTAGACACGGTTCCCTCGTAGTCCCGAGCGGTTAAGCCAAGTTGATTTCTTGGCAGCTTAGGGTGCGATACCTTCGGTTTTGTTATATAGCTCATATTCGAAACCTCAGTGCACCGAAACTATGCAGCTCGCCCTTTTTTTAATTCACGAAGCACATGTTCCACGATAAACCCGGCACTAATTGGCATGCCGTCATAGTGCAAGATAGAATTTAGTTTTGCCGGATTTATTTCGAGGTCCATTATGAGTAGCGACCGTAGTTGCGCGTCGCGATTTTGCTCGACAACATAAATTTGGTCATGCGAATCGACGAAATCGCTTACCGCATCGCCAAACGGAAATGCCTTGATGCGGCAATAGTTAACGCCAATATTTTCATCGTTGAGGCGCGATGCCGCTTCGCGTACCGCGCCATCGCTGCTTCCAACACACAATATTGCCGTACTGTTGAATTTCGAATACTCGATTTCCGGTTCTGGCACTAACGACCTTGCGGTCTCCCACTTGACTAACAAGCGATCGACAACGTCCTTGTAGGCTGCCGAATCCTCGGTATACGCACCGTACCGCGTGTGCCCCGACCCACGAGTGAAATACGACCCCGTTGGATGCTCCCCAGGGAACGTACGGTAAGGTATACCGTCACCGTCAACGTCAAGATAACGATAGAACTTATCCATCCCTTCCAACTGTTCTGCAGTCAGAACCTTACCGCGGTCAGGTTGATAGTCATCGTCAATTTTCAAGTCCGGGCAAACCCAGTCGTTCATACCGATATCCAGATCCGACATTACAAATACGGGCGTTTGCAATCTATCGGCTAAATCAAATGCCTGGATAGCCGAATAAAAGCACTCTTCTGGATTTGCCGGGAACAGCAATACATGTCGCGTGTCGCCATGAGAGGCGTACGCGCAACTCAGAATATCGCATTGCTGGGTACGCGTCGGCATCCCAGTGGACGGGCCGGTTCGTTGTACATCGAAAACAACCGCAGGCAATTCGGCATAGTACGCATAGCCGATGAATTCGCTCATGAGCGATATACCTGGCCCGCTTGTCGGCGTAAACGCCCGTGCACCATTCCAGGTCGCTCCTAGAACTACGCCGATTGCAGCCAATTCATCTTCCGCTTGAACAATACAAAACTTCTTACCACCAGATTCGGCGTCGATTCGATATTCTTTTGCGAAAGATTTATAAGCATCCATTAACGAAGTTGACGGCGTGATCGGGTACCACGCACCAACCGTCGCTCCGGCGTAAACACATCCAAGCCCGGCAGCAGTATTACCGTCGATAATAATATGCCCTTCAGTTTTGTTCATTGGTTCGACGGTATGCGGCAATGGGCACACAAAATTTTCCATTGCATAGTTGTACCCCAACGAGATCGCCTCAAAATTTGACTTCGCCAAATGCTTCTTGGCGGCAAACGTTTCTTCGAGCAGCTGACCAATGACCTTGAGGTCGATTTGTAACAACGCCGCAATCGCACCGACGTAGGCGATATTCTTCATTAGTATTCGCGCGCGCGCACCGTCGAACATTTCGTTGCACATGCGCGATAGCGGGATTCCAAGAACGGTTATGTCTTCACGGTCGAGCAGCCTGCTACGCGGCCAAGTCGAGTCATATATTAGCCACCCGCCGGACGCCACTTCCGCCATGTCTCTCGCGTAAGTCTGCGCGTTCATAGCAACCATGATGTCGACATGGTCGGCGCGCGCCTGGTAACCCTCGCCGGTAACTCTTATTTCATACCAAGTCGGCAAGCCCTGAATATTTGATGGAAAGTAGTTTTTACCAACCACCGGAATACCCATACGAAATATGGACTTCATCAACAGGCCATTCGCACTCGCCGATCCCGTTCCGTTGACGGTTGCGATTTTTACGATGACGTCGTTAACTTTAGTCACGCGTAGCTCATCGGAGACTCGCTCTCCATTACCCTGCCACCTCGGCAGCTTGCTTGTCGCCTGGGTCGATCTCATCTTTGGCGTATGGGATTAGCAACGAGGACTTTTGCATATCCCAGGCACCCGTTGGGCAACGCTCCGCGCACAAGCTGCAGTGCACGCACAAATCTTCATCCTTCACCATCACTCGACCGGTTTGTGGCAAATCGCTCGAAACGTAAAGATCCTGTTCAAGATTTTCGGCTGGCGCCGATAACCTAGTGCGCAGATCCGCTTCCTCACCGTTGTCGGTAATTGTTAGGCAATTCACAGGACACACATCTATGCAGGCATCACACTCAATGCATAGGCTCGCAGTAAATACAGTCTGAATATCACAATTCAGGCAGCGCTCAACCTCTTCGATTGCTTGCTCGGCGGTGAAACCAAGCTCAACTTCGATGTCGATTTTCTTGAATCTCTCCTTAAGCTCTACGTGAGGCATCAATCTACGCTCCGCCGGGTCATAAGCGTTCGAAAAACTCCACTCGTGCATACCCATTTTCTGGCTCGTCAGATTCATTCCGTGAGGCAAACGATCCAGCAACGACTCACCGCTGCAATACTTGTGGATAGAAGTTGCCGCTTCGTGTCCATGCGCCACCGCCCAGATAATATTTTTCGGGCCAAATGCCGAATCGCCACCGAAAAATACGCCGTCACGCGAACACATCATTGTCGTCTCATCGACAACCGGGCAGTCCCATTCATCAAAGTCGATACCAATATCCCGCTCAACCCACGGAAACGCGTTGTCCTGACCTATCGCTAGAATGACATCGTCGCAAGGAATCATGACCTCGCCGGTTGCCGTGCCACGATCTATGTTGCCCTTGTCATCGATCTTGTATTCCATCTGATCGAATTTCATGCCGATCAGCTTGCCATCTTCTACAACAAATTCTTTCGGAGAATGATTAATGAGGATGTCAACGTTTTCTTCCTCCGCATCTTCAAGCTCCCAATCGGAAGCTTTGAAAAACTCACGCGGCTTTCGCGCCATTACTTTCACGCTGTTGGCTCCGAGTCGCAGCGCGCTCCGGCAGCAATCCATCGCAGTATTGCCGACACCGATAATCAACACGTTTTTGCCAATCGACTCGATATGCTCAAAAGCTACTGACTCAAGCCACTCGATACCAATGTGGATGTTCTTCGTGTCGTATCTGCCAGGCAGCTTCAGCTCTTTACCTTTCGGCGCTCCCGTGCCCACGAACACCGCGTCAAAGCCGCCGTCGTCCAGCAAATCCCTCATACTTTCGATGCGATGGCCCAGTTTCAGTGTTGCCCCCATATTGACGACGTAGCCGATTTCTTCGTCGAGCACGGCCGGCGGGAGGCGAAACTGTGGAATATTGGTACGCATTAGTCCGCCCGTGACGTCCAATGCCTCGAAAATCGTTACCTCGTAACCCATCGGCAAAAGGTCATTGGCAACGGCGAGCGATGCGCAACCGGCACCAACTAATGCCACTTTGTGGCCATTACTCGTTTCCGGGGCACTCGGCAATCGATCAGAGATATCATCGCGATGATCAGCCGCCACGCGCTTAAGTCGGCAAATAGCCACTGGTTTATCTTCTACACGGCCGCGACGACATGCCGGTTCACAAGGTCTATCGCAGACCCGCCCGAGAATACCGGGAAAAACGTTGGATTCCCGATTCAGCATGTAGGCGTCGGAAAACTCACCTTGGGCGATGAGTCGAATGTAATTTGGAACGTCAGTGTGCGCGGGACATGCCCACTGGCAGTCTACGACCTTATGGAAATAATCTGGCTTGGAAGTGTCTGTTGGCTTCATTCGCAAAACAGCCAGCTAACATCCGACTGAGGTGTCATGGCGAGACTTGCCGGTAGCAGTGAAATTTTTCGCTAGCATAGCGGGATCACACGGAAAGTAAACAGTTTTTCTATACTTATATATTAAGGCAACGAAATATCATTGCCTGTGTCGACGTAAGCATTTTTCATCGACTTCTATCGAACTGCAACCGCTTTCCAACAATGTCACCCGTCAACATGCCATTTTCAAATACGACCGCCCCGTTTATGATCGTCGTGTCGATGGATGCGCTAAATGTGTGACCCTCAAACGGCGACCAATGACACTTTGCCAGAAGGTTTGACGACGTCACCGTATATGGCTTCCCTGCGTCAACCAGCACAAGATCTGCGTAATACCCTTCGCGAACGTAGCCACGTTCCTGCACGCCGAAAAGATCTGCCACTGCGTGACTATTCTTCGCAACGATCGTTTCCAATGTCAGCTCCCCCTTCGCAGCCAGGTCGAAAAGTACTTGTATTGCGTGCTGCACCACTGGCAATCCAGCCGGCGCCTTGAAATAACTGCGCTTCTTTTCGCCGGCGAGGTGTGGCGCATGGTCTGTGGCGATAATATCGATTCGGCCGTCATTAACGGCAGCGATTAGCGCCTCTCTGTCCTTCGCAGTCTTAATTGCCGGATTACACTTGATACGCGCATCAAGGTCACGGTATCGACTTTCATCGAACCACAAATGATGCACGCATACCTCGGCTGTAATGCGTTTGCTGTTGTGGTGCGCGTTCGAAAACAGACCCATTTCGATAGCTGTAGTCAAATGCAACACGTGAAGCAGGGCATCGTGACGTCGCGCTAGATCCGTTGCGATACTCGAAGATACGAGACAGGCTTGTGCGGACCGTATTCGAGGATGCTCGGACATCGGTACCTGCTCGCCAAATTCAGCCTTGGCTTTGGCTTCATTCTCCCAAATGGTCGGTGAATGCTCGCAGTGGGTAACCACCATTACCGGCGCAAATTCGAATAAGCGGTCAAGTACCTGAGGGTCATCTACCAGCATGTCGCCAGTTGACGCGCCCATGAAGGCTTTAATTCCACAGGCTTCGTTGACCTTAAGCGCCTTAATCTCTTCAATGTTTTTGTTGGTCGCGCCAAGATAAAAACCGTAGTTCGCGCTGCAACGACCCTCTGCCAGCTCGTATTTTGCGGCAAGCGCTTCGCGAGTTGTAGTTTGTGGATTAACATTCGGCATATCCATGAAACTTGTAATGCCGCCTGCCACTGCAGCAGCTGACTCGGTCGCCAGATTACCCTTATTCGTTAGACCTGGCTCCCGAAAGTGAACCTGGTCATCAATCATTCCAGGTATCAGGTATTTTCCGGCCGCATCAATCACGCGTGCTGCGTCTGTAGTAGAAATCTTTGCAGCAATTTTCTCGATGCGCTCGTCACGGATCAAGACGTCACAATCGACGGTCCGGTTCTCGTTAACCAATCGTGCGTTGGTGATCAGTATTTCTTGCCGTGCCATATTGTCGATGCCTTTGCGAAAACCTTCGCGCCTGCTTCGATTATGAGATGGCCGTGTAAGGAATGCCAGTCAATCAGCTTATCGTTATGACCCTATCGGCGCGTTGAATTGCCGCAGAACGATGCGCGACACTGATCATCGTAATACCCAGCGATTGAAGTTCGTCCAATATCTTGGATTCGGATTCGGCATCGAGGTTACTGGTGGCCTCGTCCAGAAAGAGGATTTTCGGCTTTCGGTACAACGCACGCGCCAGCATAAGGCGTTGTTGTTGACCGCCCGAAAGGCTATTGCCCATATCGCCGACCAATGTGTGCATGCGCATTGGCATAGACTGAATATCCCCCCAAAGGTGGACGCGCTGCGCCACCGTTTGCGCGGCGGCAAGATCTGGTAACGCATCAAAGCCGCAGATATTTTCCGCGATGCTGCCTTGGAACAAGGCGTCTTGCTGGGAGACAATGCCAAACTGCGCTCGTAATACGCCAGCGTCCCACAAAGACCGCTCATAGTTCGCGTACATTAGTGTGCCACTCGCGGGTGTCAATTGGCCGGACAGTAGCTTCAATAGCGTGGTCTTGCCGCCACCGGATGGACCGATGACGGCGATTTTCTCTCCTGGCGCGACGTTACAGTCGAAATCGGCAATCACCCATTCACTCTTTTCATATCGAAAGTACAAGCCCTGCGCCGATAGCCGGCCATCGACGGGTTTCCGAATCGCTGCCGCGCTAGCAGCGGGAACAGGTTTCGCCAATACAATATCGGCGAGTCGTTCTGTATGCACTTGCACCATCAACAAGGACTGTACATTGGAATAGAGCGCGATTGCTGATGCTGTAAGCCGGCCCCGCAACGATACAAAAGCAAAAAGCACGCCGAGCGTGATTGACTGGCTCAACACCCCGTTGATACCGATACCGAGAAATAGTGCCTGATCCGCTGCAACGATAATTGCGCCCAAAGTCTCTTGCACGATTTTCAATCGTTGCTGTGAAAATCGTGCGTCAAGGTACTCATGAAAGTGCGATTGCCATTGCGTTAGACGCGACTGACCGATGCCCAACGAAAACACTGTCTGCGCTGCACGCAATGATTCGACCAGCGAGGTATTCTGTTTAGCCGTGTGTATCAACTGCTCAGCAACCAGGCGGCGATTGGCAGGCAAAAACAGTGCAATTATGAGCAGACTCAAAAATACGCTGGCCAGTGCCAACAGACTCAGTGTGACGCTATACAAACTCATCACCGTCAACGTCACCGCCAGTATGCCGAGCTGCGCGATCACATTGACGCTTTGTTCAGATATCGCAACCCTGATCGGGTTTAGGGATTCAAGCCGCGACAACAAATCGCCGACCAGACGGTTCTGAACAAATTGCGGTGGTAGTCTGAATAGATGCGACAGAACGGACGTCGAACTATCCGCTTGCAACCTTGCTCCCGCATAGATCGAAACCCACTTGCGTATCCCATCCAGTAACGTGCCAGCGGTCATGAGCAAAAACACACCGACTATGACCGCGTAGAGCCAATTTTTGTCCTGCGCTTGAGTGACTTCGTCGATGAGTATTTGAGTAACAATGGTGGGCAACACCGCTAGAATCTGCACAGTAAGTAACAAAAACAGCATGACACTTAGGAATTTCGTCAGATTCTTATAACTCCGCGCTACCCTAATCAGTGATAGAAAATTTCCACTCCTTGATTTGAAGCCGGCGGTCGGCTGCAGTTCGAGCGCAATGCCTGTGAAACAGTTGCCAAACTCGTGCACCTTAAGCGATATCTTGCCGCGCGCCGGGTCGAGAATTTCGTAGCGATGGCGTCGAACACGATAGAGCACGACAAAGTGATCCATCTTCCAATGCAAGATTGCGGGACATCGAAGGCGTGCGACGTCGCTCGAGGACGCACGTAACGGTCTAGCAGACAACCCGAGGCTGGAGGCAGCCTCCATCAAGCTATCAAGCGTACTGCCACGCACACTGCCGCCAACGATGCCACGCAATTCATGAAGGCCGAGCTCCAAACCGTGATAATTCGCGACCATAGCGAGGCAAGCTAAAGCACAATCCGCGCGCTCTTGCTGCAGTATTATTCGCGGCTGTCGATTATGGCGATACCATGTACGGCGCCTACGCATCTGCACCAATACGTTCCGACAACACGTTGCGTAGCAACCATCGATATAGCGGATAGCGCCCATTCACAATATCCACTCGGAATGTCAGCCCATGACGCAGACCCGTATTGGAGTTTCGCAAACCAAAGTTTTTTGGCAGTAACTTGGCACGAATCTCAAACGCAGGCTCTGGTAACTGCAGCGGCGCATGCACCTCCTCTGGGCGCAGAGCGATCGCAGATATTGATTTGATCACCGCCCCTTGCACTCCATAAATCTGGTGTGGAAATGCGTCGATCCGCAGTGACACCCGCTGACCCACAGAGAGTTCGCCGGCGTGTCTACCTGATACGTATAGCCACGCCTCGCTTGCCGCACTAACAGAACGCAGGCTGAGTAACGATTGGCCGGGTCTTACCGAGTCACCGGGGCGTACGTTTAGCATGCTTACGACTGTGTCTCGTGGCGCGACAACATCGCTTGCAAGCATTTGCTGCGCTGTCTGAATTTGTCGTGTCAATCGTTCTTTAGCAGCCAAATGCTGCATCTGTTCGACTTCGATTATTGCGGATTGATCATCAAACATTGACTTAATGTTGGATTTTTCGGCGACAATTTCTGCCACTTTCATATCTGCTTGATGCACGGAAACCTGCTTATCCGTTAGCGAATACTCGAAACGCTCTACGTCCTCTCTAGAGACGCTTCCGCGCTGATACAAGGTACGGTACCGCTTAGCTTGTAATTGCTGCAGAACCAGTTCTGATTGACGAAGTTGGCGCGTCTCGTTTGCGATCGTTAGTCGCTCATTTGCAGCGCCTAGGCGTCTGTCGAATGCAATCAGACGCTTTGCGGCCGCCGCATGCTGCGAACGCATAGCACGCTCTTCGTGCGACAGCTCGCGCCGCAGCGATTGCAGATTGGTGGTTACCGGTTGCGATTGGCTTACCGATGAGAACTGCAACAAACGCTCGCCTTCGACTACTGCGTCTTCTACGTTAACGTCCACTGCTAAAACCCGTCCGTAGTCGAAGGCCCGAATGGTTACCAATCCGCCCGTTGGCATCACGACACCGAGCGCCTCGGTCGTCTGCGGAATCTCTATTGTCAAAGCCGCAACAGTGATCAACCCAACCACCAGACCGCTAAGCATACAAGCGATGGGTGCAGACGGTGGCAGGACAACGCTGGGTGACCCAAGAACCTGCTTCTGTTGAGCACGCAAGGCCTGTGTTCGAAACAACGAGTCACTGCGCGTTGTCTCAGCGGGTTTTGTTGTTTTCCTCAGGGTAACCACCCGCTTCACCTCCATTCAAATTGCATAGTCGTTATAACGCCATAACAACTGGAGGGCACGGCCCATTTTCGGGTAATCGTTGGAAATTCACGATCACGAAGTTGCAGACTACGGTGTTCGACACGATGACCACAACACCGAGTGACTTCGTCACAAGCGTTAGGTGCTATGCGCGCATTAGCGGATACGATACCCTTCTCAAACCTGAACCTCGCCGCAGTGGGCAACGACTGATAATGAGCAAGCCCGATTACACAGCGCTAGTCGATAGTGCCGAAGTTTACGATGTAGCAGATCGGACACCGCTTGAGACCGCGACATTGCTGTCAAAACGCATTGGCAATGAGATTCTAATGAAGCGAGAGGATCTGCAGCCGGTCTTTTCGTTCAAATTGCGCGGCGCGTACAACAAACTAACGTCGTTAACCGATGAACAATTAGGGCATGGGGTAATCTGTAGCTCCGCCGGCAATCATGCACAAGGCGTCGCGCTAGCCGCAAAACGCAAGCAAGTGCGTGCTGTCATCGTGATGCCGCAAACAACGCCTACTATAAAAGTCGATGCTGTTAAGTCGCTTGGCGGAGAAGTCGTGCTGCATGGCGATACTTATGACGATGCTTACGCACATGCGAAAGAAATCGAAGCGCAAGAATCGCTCACATTTATCCATCCATTTGACGATCCCATGGTTATTGCCGGTCAGGGTACGATTGGCAAGGAAATTCTCGAGCAAGCGCACGGACCGATAGATGCGATTTTTGTGCCGATAGGCGGCGGCGGACTAATAGCAGGCATTGCCAGCTACGTGAAAAACAAACAACCGAAAATTAGGATTATCGGTGTCGAAGCTGACGATTCGGCGTCGATGAAAGCGTCAATTGAAGCTGGCAAGCCCATCACTTTAGACCACGTTGGTATTTTCGCAGACGGCGTCGCAGTACGCAGAGTGGGTAACGAGACATTCAGGGTCTGCAAAGAACATGTTGACTACTTCATGACAGTCGACACCGATCAGATATGCGCAGCGGTTCGCGATGTATTCGAAGACACGCGATCTATTGTAGAACCGGCAGGCGCACTCGCCATCGCCGGCGCAAAAGCGTATCTGTCGGAAACCGATACAAAGAATGGCCGTTACGTAGTCCTGAACTGTGGTGCAAACGTCAATTTCGACAGATTGCGCCATATCGCAGAGCGCGCCGCTGTCGGCGAACACCGAGAAATGTTAATTGCAGTCGAGATTCCGGAAGAGCCAGGCAGTTTTCGAAAATTTTGCGAAGCAATTGGCAAGCGAAGCATTACTGAATTCAATTATCGCTACGGCCATCAGCGTAAAGCGCACATTTTTGTCGGCGTTGAGTTACGTGCCGGGCTAAATGAGCGAACTGAACTAATTAAGAAATTGCACGGCTTAGGCTATCCCCTTGAGGACCTGAGCGACAACGAAGTTGCGAAACTTCATGTCCGACATATGGTTGGTGGCAGCGGCACGAATATCGAGGACGAACGACTATTTCGGTTTGAATTTCCCGAGCGGCCGGGCGCGCTATTACAATTTCTAAACGCTATTAGCACAGATTGGAATATCAGTTTGTTTCATTACCGAAATCATGGCTCGGACCACGGCCGAATTTTAGCAGGAATTCAGGTTCCACCAGATGAATCAGGCCGTTTGGAGGCTCATTTGGCCGAACTCGGATACGCCTATTGGGAGGAGAGTAACAATCCTGCCTATGCCATGTTTCTTGCCTAAGAAAGACTCTTAGATGGCGGCCCAATAGGCCAAATGTTGCCCGCATTGTGGCCGGCGGCACACAAATCCTGTGCTGGTTTCATTTGACACTTACTCGCGGCTATATGTACCCGTCATATGACGATTCGATTGCAACCAAAACAGTACTGGAAGCATCAAAGAATAAACACTATCGAGAAACGGCCGATTTGCGTCGATTCAGCGATGCGATCTTCCACAGCGGCGTCAACCTTTCAAGAGGCGTCTTCTGTAGCTGAGCGAACGAAACAAATATTATCCCTTATGCAGTTTGTTTCGTATTTGACGGTGGCTTCGGCCACCGTCTTTTTTAGATGCAGGATTCGGAGTTGTGACGCCATGCTGTTGCGTGAATATGACTCATTTTATCTGCTTGCGTCATCCGATAGAAATACCTTAGTTCGTCGAGATTTTCCTGCATTCCTATTCGATCGCGAATGCGATGGCAAAATCTTGAAGCATAGTCGTTTGCATCTTCGTAGCGTACTCGTCGCGCGGTATCCAGCGACGGCTGATAACGCACGTCGTCAAACAGTCGCTGATGCAATTGTTTAAGAAAAACGCGATCGTTCTGCTCAATCGCCAATAGGCTTGTCGCGACATATTTATCGACTTCAGCCTGCAACTCAAGCTCAAACAACGTAACCGAGCGATCATGCCGTGCGTGCCAAACCAAGTAATTGAAATGACTTATGCCCTCTAAAACTGTCATCAAATCATTCAGGTGTTCCGGGCGTAGGCGGCGCATCGGATCGTGCTCAGCGAGCCGGTCAAGCAACGCTCCGTCCAAATAGACGCTTAATGCCAAACCATCATCGTCCTGCGAGACCAAGACGGATTCCTCGATACAATCCGCGATTCTCCCGGAGCAATACTTTGTCGCCGCGCGCCGATCAGTAACAAGGTAATCCGTTACCGACTGCTCGCAGTCGACAGCATAAATGTTCATCAATTGCCTTTGCAAGGCCGCAAGCACTAGTGTTGCCTCGACTTACCATAGAGCGGTACAACACCTTGTTCTTCTAATTGCTTTGCTGCGCGCGCGCTGCCTGTTTTGAGCCAAATGTCGTATGCGCGGAGCATGTCCACGTCGTCAAACATGCGAGAGCCATCGCGTATTTCATGCAACAAATCGACAAGCAGCTGAAATTTCCAAGCTAACTCGCGATATACATCAACAAGTGCTAGCCCGCGAGCGGTACCGCGTATTTCGTCGGAGAGCGACCCGTAAGCAGTGCCGCCCATGCAAATATAGTAGTCGATATCGACCGCTTGATCAGCGAGGCCATCCGCGAAGAAACCCGCCGTAAACAACGCCACATCACCGATGCGTTGCAATGACTGGGTGCGCTGCTCCGCGCTTGACGCGTCCGCCGCGTCTGCCATCATCAATGCTAGCGGTCGAATGCCATAGGTATCTTCATGGTCTTCGTATAATTCTTCGGAGCGGGCGAATATTGTCAGCAGGTTGACAACATAGTGGCTGGTATGTGGATTGACGGTGACACCCTGTTTGTCGATTGCCGCGTTCATCGACTCGCGAAAAAAATCGCGCAAGTTTGCTACCGGTAGTACCCGATCATGAATTGCAGTATTGCTCATCGGTCTCCTGTCCTTTCTTACGATAGGATTTAGGTATGACCTAGGCAGTCCGAATGCAGGTGTCAGTATCTACGGCACAGCACTACCGAGATCATTGCAACTCTGTGCTAAATTTTCGAAGCACACACTACATATAAATGAATGCACCTGAACTCATTGTGAACAGTGTCACGTTCGGGAAGATTGCCGAAAACAATATTGGCGGACTGTGAATTCATCCCAGTTAAGACCAGCTCCACTACACTCGCGCAGCAAAATAAACAAAAAGGACATACTCAGGAGTATTGCCGACTACGCATCAATCCAGACTTGGTTAGCTGTTTTTACAGTGGGTTTCGCCTACCACATTTCGCGCAGTTTTCCAGCCACGTCTATTTTCTTGTCAGTCCGTGGGCGTAGATAACTCGCTGTCTCTGCATTACGACCGCGAAAAACAGACTGCATCGTACCCATCATTTTCTCCGTCATAAATCGACTGCGCGCGCCGTAAACGTGCTTGTCACCGTCACGGCGTTGCTGTGTGACGTGATAGCGAAGCGGTGCCACTAACTTCAATGACTGCTTTGCCCTGGTCATTGCGACATACAACAAACGGCGCTCTTCTTCGATCATTTCGGGCTTGCCGGTGGCGAATTCTGAGGGAAAATTACCGTCCGACACGTTTAACACGAATACTGCGTCCCATTCCTGACCTTTTGCCGAGTGTACAGTCGACAAAATGAGGTAATCCTCATCAAGCAATGGGTCGCCAGCCAAATCTCCAGCTGCTGATGCCGGATCCAATGTTAATTCTGTAAGAAATCTTTCACGTGTAGGGTAGCGGCCCGATATTTGCTCCAGTTGCTCTAGATCCGCTTCACGCGTATCAATTCCGTCATAGATCCTTTCTAAATGCGGTTGATACCAGCGTCGCGCGTAAGACAATTGCTGCTGCCATTCGCTATCGGACAATTCTGCTGCGGCCATTTCTGACATAACTTTGCAAAAGGCCGGCCAGTCTTCGCGTGCCGCGGCTGGCGGAACGTGATCCTCAAGACTTGCTATCGAAAAATCATTCAACGCAACATGTTCGAAACATCGTGCTGCATAAGATGGCCCCATTCCCGGCAACAACTTGAGCACACGAAAAGCCGCTACCTGGTTGCGTGGGTTTTCCGCCCATTTCAACATTGACATCAGATCTTTTACATGAGCCGCCTCAAGAAATTTCAAGCCGCCATATTTGACATACGGAATATTTCTACGCACCAACTCCAACTCTAATCGGTCGCTGTGATGTGCACCGCGAAATAGAACGGCTTGATCCTTCAGCTGCATGCCCGATTCACGGTTTTCCAGTACTGTTTCGACAACAAACTCCGCTTCAGCATCGCCATCTTCGACGGTTACGTACTCTGGCGCTGCTCCGCCTTTTTTTTCTGAAAACAAGTTCTTTTTATACTGCCTATCGCTTTCCGCGATCAAACAATTGGCAGTATCCAGAATGTGCTGTGTCGATCGGTAGTTTTGTTCCAAACTGACAATTCTTGCCGACGGAATGTAATGGTCCGGAAAACTCAGAATATTTTCGACATCAGCTGCGCGGAATGAGTAAATCGATTGCGCATCATCGCCCACTACCGTAACGCCCTGTCCGTTTGGCTTTAGCGCGTCCAGAATGTCTGCCTGCAATATGTTGGTGTCTTGGTATTCATCAATTAAGACATGATCGAACCACGAGCCAATCTCAGCAGCCAACTCCTTGTCCGCAACTAAGTAACCCCAATAAAGTAACAGGTCGTCGTAGTCGAGTATTTGGCCGTGCTGTTTTCGCTCGACGTAACTGCGAAATAGTGTGCGCAGCTCCTGCTCCCAATCGACGCACCATGGAAACGTTTCGTTCAACGTATCGAGCAGCGGCTTCCTTGTGTTTACGCAACGCGAATAAATCGCCAGGCAGGTATCTTTTTTGGGAAAGCGGCGCGAGCGACGTGACAGACTTAGTTCGTGACGCACAACATCCATTAAATCCGCGGAGTCGCCACGGTCAAGCACCGAGAAACCAGGGTCCAAATCGAGATTGTGCGCATACCGTCGCAACAATCGGTTCGCGACAGAATGAAACGTGCCGGACCATGGCAATATACCTTGCGCCAACGTCGCCCCATGATTGACCGCGCTGCTGGCAATCGCTTTGCGGACGATAGCTTCCACACGGCGCGTCATCTCTTGCGCAGCCCGCCGAGTAAATGTCAGAAGCAAGATGCGCTCTGCACTTACACCTTGAATAATTAGGTGAGCGACGCGATGTGCGAGGGTCATCGTTTTGCCCGTCCCGGCGCCAGCAACTACCAGCAGCGGACCCGCGCGAAACCCTGTTTTTTCGACTTGCTGACCATAGGTGGCCGCTTGCCGCTGCGCCGGATTCAGCAATTCCAAATAATCCTCCTGCAATTCTGCAGCGTGACCCATAGCGGCTCCGGGTAAAGATCTGTATTTTTATACAGTACTGTATGAATTTACAAGTAAGAAATTATTAGCTGCCAAGGAAGCGCTCAGCCAAGTCCGCGAGCGCGGCTGGCTGCTCGAAGTGAATCATGTGGCCGGAAGCAGGGATATCTTCGAGGATGATTGCCGCAGACGAGCTTTGGCGGCTGTCGCTTAGCAGCCAACTTTCAGCGGTGGACTTGAATGGACTGGTTTCGCCGGTTACCGCGAGGGTAGGTGCCACAATGCGACTCCAGCAGGCCTCCGCCTCGTTACGTCGATAAAGCACCGCATTCGGCAATTTGTGCGCACCGTCCGCCTTCAGTTTTATGCGACCATCTTCGTCCTGATATGCCCATTGGCCGGCCACAAACAACGCCCTGTCGTACGACATATTTGGACTTCGCTTTGCGATTCGGTTGGCCAGCGCCACGAATGATTCGTAACTAGCGTACTTTGGTTTATTGCGCCCACTTTCGATCCACCGGCGATAATTATCCGGCGCATTTGTAGGGTCGGACTTTTGCAATCCGAATCCCTCCACGTTAATTAAATGGGAAACGCGTTGCGGAAAAATGCCGGCATATAACGAAGCAATATTGCCGCCCATACTGTGTCCAAGCAGTCTCACCGGTTGGTTTGCGCTGAGAATCGCCAATAGCGCATCAAGATCCGCCAAATAGTCAGGGAACCAATAACTTTGCGCCAACATTGAGCTGTCGCCGAATCCCCGCCAATCAGGTGCCACTACGCGCCAGTCGCATTGCAGTGCGTCCACTAGAAACTGAAAGGTTGCGCCAGTATCGCCCCATCCGTGCAATAACAACAGCAACGGATCATCGGCGGAACCCCACTCGTGTACCGCATAACTGACGCCGCGAATCTCGTAGCGCAACTTACGTGCACTCCGAATTGACTGGTAAATTTTGTTGTTCATGCAAATTTCCCGCGGAATCGACTCGAAAGATGATTTATCGCTGCGATTTACTCGCTTCGTGATGTATAACATAGTGATCTCAACAGCAAATTGACAATGCAGCAGCTTTCACCGCTCCCTAGATCGCAATGACACTCGAGATAGCCCTCGTTCTCGGAATTCTTACCGTATCGCTGATTCTTTTTATCAGCGAAGTCATCCGCATGGACCTGGTCGCACTATTGGTGCTGGGCGCACTCGCCGTGACCGGTCTCGTCAGCCCCAACGAAGCGTTTGCCGGATTCAGCAATAGCGCTGTTATCACTGTTTGGGCGATGTTTATTCTGTCCGAAGGCTTGACGAGAACAGGCATTGCAAACATCATCGGGAATCAGGTGATGCGGATTGCCGGCAAGCGCGAAGTCACGATGATCATCGTCATAATGGTCACGGCGGCTGTACTTTCGGCTTTTATGAACAATATAGGCGTAGCCGCGCTGATGCTCCCTGTTGTGGTTGATGTTGCACGCAGAACCAACATTGCGGTATCTCGCCTATTAATGCCGCTCGCTTATGCAACATTGCTGGGTGGTCTAATGACCCAAATTGGTACGCCACCAAATTTGCTGATCAGTGAAGCGCTGACGCACAATAACTTGCCAACATTTGGTTTGTTTGATTTCATGCCAATCGGCAGCGCAATCATGATCATAGGCGTATTATTTGTTGCGCTAATTGGCCGATTCCTATTGCCCAAGTCCGAGGCAAAACGCAGCCGTCACTTGAGTCAACGGAGTTTGCGGGCCAGATACAAACTTCAAGAGCAAACCTTCACCATGCGCGTGCCTACCGGCTCCGTACTTGTTGGCAAGACACTCGCGGAAAGTCGAATCGGCACTTCAACCGGCTTGATCATTTTGGCGCTTGTTAGGAATGGTCGTAGCGAAACATTGCCGAGCAGGCAAACTTTGCTGCGTGCCGGCGATGGTATTTTAGTACAAGGCCGACTGGACCAGTTCCGAGAACTTCAGCGATGGAGCGAGCTCGTTATCGAACGCGAAGCGCCTGTCCTAAAGTCGATGGTTGCCGCGAAGATGTTCTACGCTGAAGTGCAACTCGCAGAAGGTTCACCACTTGTTTCTGAGCTCATACGGCGCGCATCCTTTCGGACCCAATTTAACGTCGCCGTCGTGGGCATCCAGCGCGGTGATCGCTACCGGCTGACCAATCTTGCCTACGTACCGTTGCGTGCGAATGACCGTCTGCTGGTACAGGGCGAAGAAGGCGATGTCAGTGTACTGAAAAAATTTGCAGATTTTTGCGAAGTCGATGAACTTGACGACGACGCGTTGCAGACAAGATATCAGGCTGACGAGCGCATGTTCGTCGTACGATTGCCGAAATACAGTGATCTGTCCGGCGCCACACTAAAGAAGAGTCGCCTGGCCGACGTATTCGACTTTCGCGTACTGGCAATTTTTCGCGAAGGCAAACTCAGCGTAATGCCACGCGGAGACAAAATATTGTCCGGCGGCGATTTGTTACTTATCGAAGGGCAGCCAGAAGATCTTGACGTCCTGCGAGGACTGCAAGAACTAGACATTGACACGCACGTCGCAAAAAATTTGAGCGCCTTTGAAAGCGGTCGACTGACGCTGATGGACGCAACGCTCGACCCACGTTCAACGCTCGCTGGTCGAACGGTTGGCGAACTCAACTTTCGCGAGCGATACGGCATTGAATTGGCGGGCATCTGGCGAGAGGGTGCGCCGATCGGGTCTGAATTGGCTAACGAGCAATTGCAGGTCGGGGACGCCTTACTAATGCTCGGCCCAAGAGATCGACTGGCGATGCTCGGTAGCGACTCAGATTTCCTGGTATTGACACCGCTAGGGCAGGCGCCGCCAGACTCGCGGCGCGCACCTTTGGCTGCTGCCATCATGTTCGGCGTGGTCGTCAGCGTAATGGCGGGCTATGCGCCAATCTCAGTGGCCGCAGTTGTCGGTGGGTCGATAATGATATTGACTCGCTGCCTGAATATGGAACAAGCCTATCGAGCCATAGACTGGCGATCGATCTTCCTGATTGCCGGAATGTTGCCACTCGGCACCGCAATGCAAGACAGCGGCACAGCGGCGTATCTGGCGTCCCAGGTCATGGACTTACTCGGTGATGCGGGACCATGGCCGGTCATTATGGGATTGTATGTGCTCACCGCAATGGCAACGATGATCATTCCAACAGCCGCATTGGTGGTACTCATGTCGCCTATTGTCCTGTCGGCGATGGCAGATATGGGTTTGCAACCTGCCACCGCAATGATGGCGATTGCCATGGCTGCTTCAGCCAGTTTTACGAGTCCTATCTCACATCCGGCAAATATTCTGGTCATGGGTCCCGGCGGCTATCGATTTGTCGACTACCTGAAGGTTGGCGTGCCGTTGACCATCGTTGTGTTCATTGCTGTGATGATCTTGTTGCCTATTTTCTGGCCATTGACGCCTGTTAGCTGATAGTGGGCCGATTGCGCTACTCCTGCGGCGAGCTGAGTTAGCATGAATGGTATTTTCATTGCGGGACGAACGATTCTGCACGTAGAATCTCCGTCGGCCGCGAAGAACCCTTTTGCAGCATCGTGATTTTGTGAAACTCGAATGGAGATTATGTTGTCAGGCAACATCGTAATTGTCGGCGCAGGGCACGCAGCCGGCCAGGTTGTCGCCTCACTGCGTCAAAAAAATCACTCCGGCAAGGTCACATTGCTCGGCGATGAGGCACATTACCCCTACCAGCGTCCGCCACTGTCCAAGAAATTCTTGGCAGGAGAAATGCCGGCAGCGCGCCTGTATTTTAAACCGCCGGAATTTTATGACCACCCAAACGTCACCGTTCACCAAAACACAACCGCCACGCGTATCGATCTAAACAAACGTCTTGTCACCGACGACTCGGGCAATGACTACAAATACGAAAAACTAGTGATGGCAACGGGTGCGAGCGTCCGAAAACTCAGCATTCCGGGTGCGACGTTGGCGGGAGTTCATTATTTGCGCAAAATCACAGACGTAGAGGCGATGCAAGCTCAAATGCGGGCTGGTGCAAAGCTAACGATCGTCGGTGCGGGGTACATAGGTTTGGAAGTTGCCGCTGTCGCACAAAAATTGGGCCTGCAAGTAACCGTCGTCGAGATGGCCGATCGCGTAATGAGCCGGGTTGTTTCCCCTGCTGTCTCCGCCTTTTACGAATCCGAGCATCGTAAGCAGGGCGTCAATCTAATGCTGTCGACAGGCATTGCGAGTTTTTCTGGTGATACATCAGTGCAGGCGGTTGAATTGGAGAATGGTGACTCTGTCATCTCCGACATGGTACTCATCGGCATCGGCGTAATACCGAATATTGCGCTCGCCGAAAGCGCTGGCCTAATCGTTGACAACGGCATTCAGGTCAACGAGCGATGCCTTACCAGCGACGATAACGTCTACGCAATCGGCGACTGCACCAATCATCCAAATGAACTGCTAGGGCGCAGGCTGCGTTTGGAATCCGTGCATAACGCGCTGGAGCAAGCGAAAACTGCTGCCGCTAACATCTGTGGCGAGCAATTGAACTACGCTCAAGTGCCCTGGTTTTGGTCCGACCAATATGACCTGAAACTGCAAATCGCAGGAATCTCCAGTGGTTATGACAATGCTGTGCTGCGTGGTGATCCCGCTCGCCGATCATTCTCGTGCGTGTATACAAAGAGCGGCCGAATCGTCGCCGTCGATGCGATCAATGCACCGAAAGATTTTATGCAATCAAAGTCTTTAATCGGTCGCGGTGCGTTGCTCGACATGGGTCTGCTTGCCGATGTCGAAATACCGCTGAAAGAATTGGCTGACTAAGTCCCGTCTCCGCCTGAGAACGAAAAATTGCGGGCAGATCAGTACGCCGCTACGCAAACAAGATAGCGCCACTATTGTTGAGCCGCAGCAACGTCCGGTGAACTTTCAGCGTTTGGAATTTCGATACTAAGACTGCCAGTAATTGATACCGGCCCTTGTTGCATCGAATA
The DNA here is from genome assembly GCA_021773015.1 of Woeseia sp. Taxonomy (GTDB): domain Bacteria; phylum Pseudomonadota; class Gammaproteobacteria; order Steroidobacterales; family Woeseiaceae; genus OFTM247. The sequence continues at coordinate 3,090,445 of JAJFKW010000001.1, read as the reverse complement.
AGCGCGCGCATTTAGCGACTCGACGGCGACACTTTCCAAACCGGCAAATTGCCCACTTAGACCTATAACTCGCGCCGTGCCCAATGCACCTGGCCCAGACGTCATATTTCTGCTCCAAACGCCTTTCCAACTATCGCTAGAACTACGCCACGCTGGAATGACGATGTCGCGGATGTAAGCCCAGTAATTTTCCTGCTGATACACCACGACGGCACCGCGGTCTGGCATATAGACAAACCAGACGCTATTGGCAATAGCTTCGGAATGCAAAACTCGTGTGCTTTCTGCACTCGTCGATATCTTCACACCGATTCCCGCGGGCATGCCACGCCCGTTTGTCAGACTCGCAATCAATAATTCTGAATCACGGATTGCCGGCTCCCAAAGATCGGCAGCCTCCGCAGGATGCAATTGAGTAATGGAGTCAGCATCGCTCGTATAAAGCAACAAGTCCGTCGACACCGCCGAATACGACAATATTGCGACCTCATCGTCGCTGACTGACAACGGTGACAATTCCTGTCGACCGACGAATGGATTGAATAGCAACGCCAAAGCAAAAAGCGCAACGCCGAAAATCAAGCCAACTAGCAGAGAGATTAAGTATTTCACTATTGCTCCCCAACCGGACCAACTAGCGAGGTTACCAGCTCGAGACGCCCGCTAATCCCAAGATCTGCATTTTCAACGTCTGTTCGATAAAATTCGCGAACCGCACCGCTCATTAGCTCGAATTCCCGCGTACCGCCAACCAACTTGCCTGGCCTAAATTCACCGCCAGCCCCTGCCCTGCTCATTTGCAAGAACAGCGAACCTCGCGCTGGTAAATGAAGCATCCAGTGAACGAATGGCCCAGTCGATTCTTTTTTTGACTCGATTCTCGCGGCAAGTCCAATTACGCGATCATTACTGTTGCGGAGTTTGAATACCTCGACAGTGGACCCCCCTAGCCCTTCTTCAGAGGGCCAATTCAACCCTGCAGGGAAATTTGCTGCTGGATCCGCACCGGCAATTCCCGCTGCGATACGGTCGTCGGGCAAATTGACACGGAATTCTTCACTGTTTCCGCCATTTGGCTCTACTTTTACGAGTGACGCCTCGCGGTGTAGATCAACCACCGGAACAAAGTACGCCAGCGCACCAGCTGCCGATAAACCGAGGAATAATCCGACTATGAAGGTCCTAATCATCCAATAACCCTATGCTTTAAATTGCCATGGCTTCAACTCGCCACGCCCGACGCCGACATGCAGCGTCAAAAGCTGATTTTAGTTAAATAGCGCCCATCGCTCATCTTTCTATCTGGTGAACTGTGACCCAGCGCACAATTATTTCTCCGCCAGCCACCCGGACACTCAAGACTGCGGCGAAATTCTTAACAGAGTAGAGGTTGGCTGCCTTTTCAGCCGGCGGTTGGATACAATTGCCCGTCCTGAAAACTCGCTTAGTTATGCTATCCATTCGCTCAATTTGCCATCATGAAAATCATTTGCCTTTGGTCCGGACCGCGTAATATTTCAACTGCGCTGATGTATAGCTTTGCGCAGCGAAACGACACGCAAGTAGTCGATGAGCCCTTGTATGGCCACTATCTAAAAACAACGGGCACCAAACACCCCGGTTATGCAGAAGTGCTTGAATCGATGAATTGCAACGGCGATCAGGTTATTGCGGATCTACTCGCAACTAGGTCCTCGAAAAGCGTGCTGTTTGCAAAGCAGATGGCACACCATCTAATCGACCTAGACCATTCATTTTTGCTTGACGTCACGAACATCGTGTTGATTCGCGATCCTGCCGAGATGTTACCGTCGTTGACCTTTCAATTGCCGCACGCATCACTTTCCGACACTGGTCTTCGCCAGCAATTGAAATTGTATGAGGCGCTGTCCGAGCAACGGTATCCGCCCATTGTTTTAGATTCACGCAAGTTGCTACTTGATCCGCCCTCGGTAATCAGCCAGTTGTGCACCAGACTCGACATTGAATTCGATATGGCAATGTTAGAATGGCCTGCTGGACCACTGAGCGACGATGGCATATGGGCTAAACACTGGTATCACGCAGTGCATAAAAGCACCCAATTTGCCAAGTATCAGCCCAAAGATTCATTTCCGACAGACTTGGAACCGCTGCTTGAGGAGTGTCGCCCTTACTACGAACAACTCCTCAAGCATGCGATATCAGGCGAGCACCCTCAATAGAATAGGCAATCCGATTTTGAATAACCCAGATCCACGTAACGCAGACATTCTTGCATTTATCAACGGAGAAATTATTCACAGGCGTGACGCGAAAATTTCAGTATTCGACAGCGTCGTGCAAGGTGGAGATGCTGTTTGGGAAGGCTTACGAGTCTATGACGGCAGAATTGCTGCGCTCGACGACCATCTACAGAGACTACAAAATTCGGCAAAGGCACTCGCATTTGCGACCGTTCCCTCCAACGACGAAATTCGTGATGCGATATTTGCTACGTTGCAAGCCAATCGCATGCGCGATGGCGCACACATTCGACTGACGTTAACCCGAGGAGAAAAGACGACCTCGGGTATGAATCCAAAGTTCAATCAGGATGGTTGCTCTTTGATAGTGCTCGCAGAGTGGAAGCCCCCGGTTTATTCCGACGCCGGAATAACGGTTATTACTTCATCGATTAGGCGCAATACTACGCAGTGTCTAGACTCGAAAATTCATCACAACAACTTATTAAATAACATTCTGGCATCCATCGAAGCCAACGTGTCCGAAGTGGATGCAGCGGTCATGCTAGATGTTCACGGCTTTATTTCCGAAACGAACGATACAAATATCTTCTTAGTTAGGAATCGACAGCTGTTAACGCCATTTGCAGATAGCTGCCTGCCTGGCTTAACGAGGCAAATGATACTGGACATTGCGGAAGAAAATTCAATCCACGCATTGGAAAAGAATCTTTCTATGACCGAACTTTATACGGCGGACGAAGTATTCACGACCGGCACAATGGGCGAATTAACACCAATACTTATGGCTGATGGCAGAACTATCGGCGACGGCTCCTGCGGCGCGCTTACCAAAGAATTACAGGTATTGCATAGGCAGTACGCGTGGCAGCACGGGGAAAAACTACCCAACTAGGTATTATTTGCTTAGCAACAGGCATCAACTCGAAAAATAGTTTTTCAAGTATTCGTCCAACGAAATATCATCTGCGTTTTCGATTTCTGCTTGCCGCACAATTGAGTTCGATACCTCGTTCGCCAAAAGATCGAGTCGATTTTTGCTTAGACTTTGCAGCTCAGCAAAATATTGGCGGTGATTGCGCGTAGCCTCCAGCGCGTAGCTTGAAAAACCAACTCCCGACTCCCGGAGATCGCGCAATATTCGCGCCGACGGTGTTGCATCCGCGTCAAGCACCAACGCTCTTTGCAATGAAATGCTGTCCGCATAATCGTTTCGATCGCACCCTTGGTCAACAAACTCAGCGACTTGCGCAACATTATCGAGAATCTCATTCGCCCAAATATGCAGCTCAATTTCTTTGCCGTCTCTATGTAAAGTTAGGCCCGGCTTTCGCCCTTCGCTCGCGGTTAGTGCATGATTGTAGGCCGCTTCCTCGCACTGATCTGCGTTGAACAACGGGCTATCTTCGAGTAGACAGTAAATGAGAAACGCTTCGACAAAACGCATCGTATTTTGGCTAATACCGACTGGATCAAATATATTAATGTCCAATGAGCGAATCTCTACGTACTCGATTCCCCCGCGCTGCAATGCAGCCGTCGGTCGCTCCCCCGAATGGGCAACTCGCTTGGGTCGAACTGCACTGTAATATTCGTTCTCTATTTGCAATTGATTGGCATTTAGTTGTCGATATTCGCCATCGACCTTTATGCCGATCTTCTCGTAATCGGGATTTGGGGTCGAAATTGCAGATACGAGATCAGCGATGTACTCATCTATAGAGTTCAGTGAAATATTGATATCGGCCTGTGCGCTATTGCTGTAACCCAGGTCGCTCATCCGTAGTGAAGTAGCGAACGGCTGATAATACGTGTCCGCATTGAACGATGGTAAGTTCAGATCGCTAGAAAATGATTTGCAGAGCGCGGGGGAAGCACCAAACAAATACAGGATGATCCAGCCAAACCGGCGCACATTTCGCACTAGACCCAAATATGCTGTAGAGCGAAAATCGTCGGCATTGCCGTCATTCTGCTCAATTGCCTGATAGGTCGGCCAAAAAGCGCGCGGCAGGGAATAATTATAGTGAATTCCCGCAATCGACTGCATTAATCGACCGTAACGATAACTCAGTCCGTTGCGATAAACCGTCTTCATCCTGCCAACGTTCGACGTTCCGTATTGCGCAAGCGGAATCTCACTATCTTCAGATATCGCGCATGGCATGCTGGTCGCCCATATCTGTTCATCATCAATGCGCTCGTAAGTAAATTGATGAAGGTCGCAAAGAAACGTCAAGGCTTCCCAGGTACTCTCATAAGCTGGCGTAACGAACTCAAGTAGTGCCTCAGAAAAATCCGTCGTAATGTAGCTATTGCTCAATGCCGAGCCCAGCGAGATAGGGTGCATTCGTTGCGACAGCGAACCGTCAAAACTTACCCGAAGCCCTTCTTTCTCAATGCCCTTCAAGCCCCCAGACAAGCAGTTGGGCACTGCTGGCTTGTGCAGCATGGTCATGCGACGGTTAAATGTATTATTCAACAACAGGCCCCTTGGTTACCTGCCATCATTAGATTCGCAATATACTCAATGAACATGCTCACGCTTCGGATATCAGGAGTTGGTGCGGGGACGCGGCTGGCAGTCCAGCAGACTATACAGATGGGCCTTACGACTGCCAATATTAACGTTCGCTAAATTTGTTGCGCAGCGATCACACTAAATAGCTTGGGAAATTACTGCCGTGGCGGCAAATAGTCTACAATTTGAGCAATGGTTGACCTCAGAACTTTATCAGAATGAAGATAATATCTGTAACGACGTTACTCCTGGTTTTTTTGTTTGCTGTCAACCCGGCCTTTGCCCTACGTTGCGGAAACAAGTTGGTCAAACTAGACATGCATGAAGCGGAAATCCGCGCGCTATGCGGCGAGCCTGCATCCACTGCAACCGTAGGGTACGTGGTCAGATACTACGACACACGCAAGCGTCGGTCGCCGCTTCACAAGAGGTTCGACACACATCATTTTTACGGTAGAGCCGAAGTCCTGGTTACCGAGTCCCTTTACAATTTCGGACCGCGTAAGTTGATGCGCAGATTGCGATTTGAAGGAGGTAGGCTTACCGATATTGAAACCGCAGGTTACGGCTATCGAGAAAGTGATTGATCGCACGAATGCCAACCAATTCACACTCGGGCCGACGCAGAAATACTATGATCCACCTAACAAAACGTAGTTTGTTGAACCGAAACAGAATGCCTAGGGACTCAGCTCTATGAGCGAATTCAAAAAACGTCGATTGCGAGATCATTCGGTAGGACCCACCACGTTGATCAGCGAGGGTTGCCAAATCAGCGGTATTCTCGCCGGCACTGGCAATTTTCAGATTAGTGGCGAAATTGACGGCGAGTGCGACCTGGAGGGCTCGGTGTCAATATCGAAGACCGGCTATTGGAAAGGTACGATCCGAGCGTATTCCGTAGTTGTGGCTGGCACCGTCGATGGAGACATCGAGGCCAAAGCTCGCGTTGAGATCAGCGACACCGCGAAGATCAGCGGCACGGTCACGGCAGAAGCAATTGCCGTTGCGGAGGGCGCGGTAGTAGAAGGCGTGATGAAAACAACAGGGCGCGCCAAACCCCTCGAATTCAAGGAAAAGCGCGATCACGACGCCGCGTAGCTCACATGTTGCCTGACGGCCGCAAGCCGACTGGCAATATGGCATCAGCAGTCAATCTGTTCGAAAAGAAATAACGATTCGATTATTTTCGGCAGCAACGCGATTCCACTTTCCCGCTGTCGTCGCGACGTCGGAAATAGGATAATCGATCAATGGAGCATTGTTTCCAAATGATTCTATCTGAAATCGAATCTGACCCACGGTCCGCTGCTGCCATGTATTGATGAAATTGGCGAAAGCAACTGATTGCTGAGCACCCATCTCGACAGATTCCGCAGAACCGTATCCGAGTAGATCGCAGCGATCGATCGGCCAATCGGCGATAGCCAACGAGTAGTTGTCGTCAATAGATCGGCTCAAACAAAAATCGCCAATGTGCACATCGATTCGAATCTCACCCGAAAAATTCAGTAGTTCTAAATGCGCGAGCATAGTCTCGAATGCAGGTAGTCGATAATCTCCTAACGCGATTTGTCCGTATTCGTAAGAAGATGATTCATTGATTCCCCACTCAATGGCCGTCAGCGCAGTGCTCGTCGCTTCGCTCACAGACTGTTGATAACCCGCAATGCGATCATTTGTGCCAATTATATCTTGAGTCCGATTAGCTTGTTCAACTTCTATGTTCTTTAGCAGAGTCGCGTACTGACCCTTCGTATTTGCATATCGAAAATGCAGTTCCGCAAAAAGTATCAGTAGAATAAAAGCGAAAATCGATAATGCCAAGACTGCAGATCGGTATCGCGGCGATCGCACTGGTTCACTTTGTTCGGAGGTTGGCGCAACGTCGGCGGATGCAGAAATTTGCAGCTCGTCTGCAACTCTTGTTGCAATCACCTCATAATTGTCCAACAGCTCTTGACGAATTACGCTTCGCTGTTGCGCAAACAGATCTTCGATCAACGCTTGCAGATTCTTGTCCAACTGTTCGACTTCTGGATTTGCGACGTCGTGAGCGTTATCGGCCTGCTGTAATTGATCGGGATGAACTTCGCCGCCTGTATCAATGACCCGCAGCGACGCAAGTACCTTGGACACCTCTACCGGTTCGACTTCCTTGGGCAACACACCGACCGCACCAAGCGCACGGGCTTGACCAACATACAACTCGCCCTTTTGCGACGTGTACATCATTATAGGAATTGTAGCTGTCGCCGGATTATTCTTGATGGCAGAGACTGCTTCGAAGCCGTCCATACCGGGCATCATGTGATCCATGAATATCACATCGGGCCGATGATCGTTGAGGTGCTCCAAGGCCTCTTCGGCTGACTCCGCCGTAGTAACCTGGAGCTCGTGTGCCTCAAGCATCCGTTTCAATACGATGCGTGCGGATTTCGAGTCATCAACAATTAGTGCGGATTTGCTCAAACTGTCATCCCGGTTTCCAGTGACCTAATCACCGCTGTATTTACGCCAGCCTATGCCCAAGCCTCAACCCTACTGATTATGTCATGGTAGATGCAACCGCCGAACTCTCATAATCGTCATATTGTGCCAGCGCGAAGCCGTTGATTGTGTTGCTCTTCTTGTCGTTCACTCGCTTCGACACCTGTACAGCTAACGGCCTGTCGCTGGTTTTCCCATCATTTGATGAAGGAATGCTAAACTCCGGGGAAACGCGGTGCGGGTCCAGGAAATTTGTGCACTGACCGTATGCAGCCACAGACATAAGAATAATAACGACCGTCCTCGGCAGAAACGCTGCAAACCCTGTTACGGGAGAGTCGGAACAAATCGATGGCCAGCAAGACCTTACCTAAAAATATCGTATTCGCGATGCTGCTCTCCGCTGTCGCAGTGTCGATATTTTTGTCAATATTCTACTTTCAGTATCAATCGCTGGCTAACAGCATTGTTCAGGCGGGCGCGCGCCAGCATGATGCTAGTGTCGCCGATGTATTCGAACGCGAGTCGACGGAGCAAGTAACCCAAATTAGCGAGGCGATTTTAGGCATAGAAGACCAAGAGAATGCCGAACTGATACGGTCTACTATCGCTGACAGCGTCGCCAATAACCCAACACTCTCCGGTATTTACGTGCGACTCCCAAATGGCATAGAGTTAAATGAAGGGCAGGTGGGCAATAGAGAACTATTTCATGGCGCTCAATGGACACCGGACAACCTTTACCTCAGCGCAAACTTACCGTTAACAGGTAGCTCGCCAGGACTATTGGTCTGCAATTTTAGTTTGGCGACAGTACGCAGCGACTCTGAATCCTTCACCAACAATCTGTATGCACAAGAATCCGTGCAACTTCGCTCGAGTATTACCTGGATATCTATAACGACTCTTGCAACTCTTGTGTTGGGCGGTTTGGTGATTCGCTTTATCGTTAAGGCCCAGACACGCAGAATTCGTGAACTTAAGTATCAGGCTGAGCGAATTAGTGATGCTGATTTCGGTGAGCCGCTCACTGTAAAGCATGACGATGAATTGGGCGAACTTGCGGCTATGTTCAATTTGATGCGCGAGCGACTGCAAGCTACGACGATATCGCGAGACTACGTCGACAGAGTCCTTGCGAGCATGAATGATGCGATTGTGATCACCACAGCCGAAGGGATAATTAGCCGAGTAAACCAAGCAACGCTGCAATTATTGGGGTACGAAGAGGCCGAATTGATCGGTTGCTCGATTGAGTTTATCGTCGATCAAAAGGCTGGCAAAAAATTGCGTATCGACGCGCCGCCCGGTGCACCTCTCGAGGCATTTTTAATATCCAATCGCGGTGAGTCGATCCCCGTCTCCTACACAGGCTCGGTTATCTCCGGTGGCGGTAACGATGATCGCGTTTACGCGGCGCAGAATATTACTGAGAGACGAAAAGCAGAGCAACGGATTCGATATCTCGCACGCATTGACGCACTAACGAAAGTGCCAAATAGAATGCAATTTCAGCATTTACTGCAACGTGCAATTGCGCGGGCAAAACGCTCGCAAAGACAAATAGCGCTGATGTATATCGATGTCGATCACTTCAAGGAAATTAATGACACGTTTGGGCATTTGGCGGGCGACGCCACGTTGGAGACAGTCGCCGACCGGCTGCGAGCAGCGCTCCCTGCGAAAACGGTCATTGGTCGTCTAGCCGGGGACGAGTTCGCTGTAATTGTCGAAGAACTAGATACTGATGATGACGGAAGTAACATCGACAAACTTTCGCGCGCCGTACTTGACCGATTGGCAGACCCGTTCTACGTACAAGGCCACGAAGTTTTCATGACTGCAAGCATGGGCATCGGTAAGTATCCTGAAGACGCGCCAAACGTAATTGATTTGATTCGCAATGCCGATGCCGCTTTGTATCATTCAAAAAAGAATGGTGGAAACATTTTCAGCTACTACAGCCCAGAAATGAACGAAGCCGCAGTCGAGCGGCTGATGACCAAAAGCAAACTCAAACGTGCTTTTGAACGCGACGAGCTCCTTGTTCACTATCAGCCGAAATACAACATTAAAACCGGTGAGGTTATCGGAGCGGAGGCGCTGGTTCGGTGGGAGTTGCCTGATCGCGGTTTGGTCTTACCGTCAGATTTTATTCCTATCGCCGAGGATTCAAATCTAATAATCGAAATCGGCGAGTGGGTACTGGATCGTGTTTGCGAGGACTTCAGGCGGTGGCAACGGTCCGTAGAAAGCCCTGGCAGAATTTCGGTTAACTTGTCCCTCAAACAGCTAAGACAGCCGAACTTCATTAGCCGTATAAGCTCGATTCTTCGAAGTTATGAGTTGTCTCCGACTTCACTGGAACTTGAAATTACCGAAACAACGCTAATGGAAGATCCCGTTCGAACCATAAAATTACTCGATGAACTGTACTCGCTTGGGTTATATCTCGCGATTGATGACTTCGGGACCGGTTATTCATCATTGAGTGCTCTGCAACAGTTTCCGATCAATACCTTGAAAATCGACAAATCCTTTGTCCGCGACGCCGCTGTCAACGCGGATGATGCGACTATTGTAGGCACCATAATTCACATGGGTCGCAGTCTTAAGATGGACGTGGTCGCTGAAGGCGTTGAAAACGAGGCCCAGCTGAACTTCCTGCAAACACTCGACTGTACTTACGTTCAAGGTCTGCTGTTCGGTGAACCCATGAATTCAGATAGCTACTTGAATTTGTTACTCGCACAGGCTGACGGCACTGACACCTACCGCGCTTTGTTTGCGTAGTGCCGTAATGTATTGTTTATCATGGCCTTTAGTCAGTACTTCACTACGCGACTTTGACGTGATTTAATACCCGATAGTCAGACAGCGGCTTTTGCTGCTCAATCATATACAACAGAAGCGGGAACCATGAACAAAAGCAAAAAACTCATTAGTACAATTTCACTGCTGATTATTTCTTATTCTGGATATGCCTGTGATTATCCAGATCGTATTGTTGTTCCTAGCGGCAACAGTGCCACCAAGGAAGACATGATTGACGGGCAAAAAGGCGTCAAAAGGTTTGTTGCGGACATGGAAGTGTACCTAGAGTGCATTGTTGAAGAAGAGAAACTAGCTAGACTTGCCATCGATGATTTAGCTCCGGAAGTTGAGCAGCAACGCGAAGAAATGCTTACAAAGAAATACAATGCTGCCGTTGATGAAATGGAAAAAATTGCTGCGGATTTCAATTCTGAGGTACAAGCTTACAAGGCTCGTGACTAGCCAAGAACGCTGCGACAAAAATATTCTCAATTCTGAAATGGCACAGCTGGAGAATTCAGCGGCAATAATGACAGCAAAAAATCGATGCTAGGCCAAGTGGCGACACCGATTTTTTGCTGATCCGGGGGTGTGCTTGCGGATTGGTTATTGCGACCGTCCGCGGTTGACCAGTCGCTTGTTTCACAGTGAATCTATTTCTTTTTTTAGGTCGAATCGATTTTCCGTGATAATTCTTTCCAGGACTCTGATACGTTCTTCCATCGTATCAATCTTACTAAGCGCGTCGTCTAGTTCCTGATTCGACTCCGGCTTTTTGTTTCTTTGCTCCAAATGCGTCATTACGATCTTGGCTGTGAAGTAGACCAGGATCACGCAAAAAGCAAATGTGAGGCTATTATTCATTATTTAATCCCTTAGGTGCTTCGTCACGCACCTCCAATTATAGTTTTCTAAATTCTTGATCCAGATTAAATCGCGATGAGGTGACGTAGCGCTCTAACCTGGCGAGTCTTCCATCTAGCGCCTGAAACCTTCGCCTAACATCAGCCATCGTTTGGCGAGGCGCTGAGCGCAACGCTTTTTCGAACTTCGGGTCGTGGTTCGGCTGTCGTTCTGGATCATGGCGGGACGGAAATAATACTACAGCGGCAACGTAGCCGATCAACGCCATTGGGAACGTCATGAATAGGGCGATCAGCGCAATTATTCGGGTAGCTCGCAAATTGAAACCAAAATGGTCTGCAAGTCCCGCACAGACCCCGCCGAGAACGGCCCTGTCCGCACTCCTAACAAATCGCCGTCGACCAATTGCAGCCTGCTCGCTCATGAACGACTCCAAGTGTCGTCGTCCGACCTCCTACGCCAAAATCGATTTTCTGCGTCGCCACCACGATAAATTAACGGTCGTTCCCGCAGAAGAAATACTGCTGCGGCATACGCGAGGACAACGGGCCAGAAAAAGAAAAACAGACAGATCGCTGTTATTACCCTAACCGTCCCCGTGCGAAGGTTGCCAAATTCTGCCAAGCCCGCGCAGACACCGAAGAACCAACCGTTCTCGGTATCTCGATATATGCCGCGAAACGGTCGGTCATGCAGATTCCAGCTTCTCCTGCTCATAATTTTCTCCTCCATTCAGGTAATTCGCTATCTAATATTGTTTCCAGCGCTTCCAGACGCTCCTCCATACGGCGTGATAGGCGCCACATGCCTTCCAACAGTTCTTCATCGCTTGCGGTTATTTCTCTTGACTGCTTCCACTTGGTGATAAAGAAAAGCACGATGAATAGTGGTCCTGGTATCACTATCAGGACGATGAAGAAAAGGACTAAGAGTTCGCTGAAATCCATAATGGCGATCTTCTACGATTCGTTGACCGCGCTTTTGGGCGCGTCCGCGGCGGCGACTTTTTGTTTCAAATCACGCAATTCCTCGGCAACGGACTCTTCAGCTTCCAAACTGGCAAATTCATGATTCAGGTCCTTCGGTAGCCCGAGGTCGTAGGCCTCAATTCGCCCTTCGACGTCGTCAATTCTGCGCGTGTATTGCTCGAATCGAACCATGGCGTCGTCAATTTTGTAATCGTGAATTTTTTTCCGCGCAGCAAGGCGACTGGTTGCCGTTTTGTGGCGTGCCAACAATGACTTTTGCCGTGCCTTCGCATCTTGCAACTTGCTTTCCAAGCGCCCGATATCGTCATTGAGCTTACTTAGCCCCTCGTCGATCGCCAAATAATCGGTTTTAATAATATCCGCAGCCGATGAAACTCTCGATTTTTCGACCAGAGCTGCCTTTGCTAAATCCTCGCGACCTTTTCGTATCGCCAATTCCGCCTTGGATTCCCACTCTGCGGTCTCACGCTCAAGCAGCTCCAATTTTCGATTGAGGTCTTTCTTGTCGGCAATGGACCTCGCTGCGGCAGATCGAACCTCTACCAACGTGTCTTCCATTTCTTGAATCATAAGGCGGACGATTTTCTCCGGATCTTCTGCCTTATCAAGGATGGCGTTGATATTAGAGTTCACGATGTCGCTGAATCTCGTGAAAATGCCCATGGTGTGTCCTCTTGTTTGAAATGATGTCCAACTCAATAATGCAGTAACCGTGCCAACCTAACGAAACAAGTTAATCTATTGTTTTTAAAGTAGTTTTATTTCTTTGTGTTTCAATGCGTTTGGTTTTTTTCACTATCTTTTTGTAATTTTCACTATTTTATGGCATTTTTTACTAGTGACTGAACGTCCGACACAACCCATTATTGGAGAAGCGCCAGCATTTCTTGCAATGTTGGAACACGTCTCCCGTGCCGCCCCGCTCAGCAAATCTGTGTTAGTTGTCGGCGAACGGGGCACCGGGAAAGAGTTGATCTCAGCTAGATTGCATTTCTTGTCACAACGCTGGGAGCAGCCTCTGGTCAAAGTGAACTGCGCCGCGCTTACAGAGAGTATTCTTGAGTCCGAATTATTCGGCCATGAGGCGGGCGCTTTCACCGGCGCTGCAAAAACACACGTCGGCCATTTTGAGAGGGCCGATGGTGGGACACTAGTGCTTGATGAGCTCGCGACGATTTCACTTCGAATGCAGGAAAAAATTCTGCGAGTTATTGAATACGGTGAATTGCAGCGCGTTGGTGGCAATGAAACACTACACGTGGATGTCCGTATTGTTGGCTCAACAAATGCCGATCTGCGGCAATTGGCAGCCGACAATCGTTTTCGGGAGGACTTATTGGACAGACTTGCGTTCGACGTAATTACGGTTCCGCCGCTGCGAGAACGCCTGGAGGATATTTTGCCACTGTCGTATGCATTCGCTGTAAACATGGTCAGCGAATTACGGCGGCCGTTCTTCCCGGGATTTAGTCCGAAAGCAAGTTCCGCTCTTCTACGCCACAAATGGCCGGGAAACGTCCGCGAATTGAAAAACGCTATTGAGCGCTCTGTTTATCGATCAAACGAGGAGGAGATGCCTATCAACAGAATCGCGTTTGACCCGTTTGACTCGCCGTTTCGAGTAAAGACGGCAACGACTTCAAGCAGCCTAGGCGATACCCCTTCCATGGGTGAAGCTGTGCCGTTGCTGCCGACAAACCTGAAAGCCCGAATGTTAGATACGGAACGTGAATTATTGCAAGCTGCATTACAAAAAGCGCGATTCAATCAGAAAGTTGCAGCTGAATTGTTAGGGCTTAGCTATCATCAGCTGAGAGGCAAGATAAAGAAACACTCGCTCGAAATCGGCTGATCAGCCGCTCACCGAATTAGCAACATCAATTGCGCTGAATATCTCTAGCTTTCATCCTTATAGCGTCTGACGTAAATTGCTGCCGTAGTTAACAGACCACAGACAATGACGCCTGTCCACATTCCCGGGCTGCCTAGAAACTTTCCTACATCCAACATCGACAGGAACTGCAATCCATTCTCGCCAGCAAAACGCATTGCATCATCGTCGAACAAATCTTCGATATCGATATGCTTAAATATCGGCATCTCAACTGTACGGACGAAAAGCGCATCTGTTAAATACGCTGACTTGACAATTATTTTTTCGAGCATTGGCAATATGAATATTGGCAAGAACGCCATCAAAATTGGAGAACGTTTCGTATATGCGGACACCAGCAAGAACCAACCGACAAATGGAGACAACCATATTGCGGATGCAACCATAATGATGAAAGTCGCGCTCCAATTATCAAACAGCGGTACGGACTGCCAAATAATTACGCTCGCATCCGCGCCTTTCGCGCTCACCCAAATACTGGTCGCTACTAAAATCAACAGATGAGTAATCGCAATAAACACGATAGTGATCAACGGTATTATGATCGTTGCAGTAACCAGTTTTGAAATGATCGTTTCCGCGTCGGTCACCGGCAACGAGCGCCAAAACAATATGCTTTTGTCTTTTCGCTCGGCGTATAGTGAATCCAACGTGTAGAAAATCGTGAGTATCCACATGCCCATAGCAAACAGCCAAGATGGGCCAAGTAACAGCAATGACAACGCACCCCTGCGCTCATTCTCGCCAATGTTAGCGGCGCCGAGCAAAGCTAAGTTCACCTCATTGTTCGCAGTTGATACAGCGACTTGGCCGGTCACAGCGAGTAGCACGATAACCAAACCGAGAACGCCGGGCACGACATAGAGCGATCGATGCTCCCAAAATTCGCGACGAATTAGTGCGACCTGATTCCCAATCACTTTGACAACCCCCTCACCTTAGCCACGAATAGATCCGCAATATCGGGCGTTCGAACCTCACCGAAAGCCTTCAGTTGGTCTCGATCTATGTCTTCAAATGTCATTACCTTCTTTCCAAAGACTTCGCGCTCGTAGATCGGCCCGAGCTTTCTTGCATTTTCGGCGGCCTCGCCAGCAGTCAGTACTTCAGCATAGCGGCCGGAAATTGCCTCCATTTCCATGTTGAGCGACAAACGTCCTTCGTTGATAAACATGACGTCCGTAAGCAAATTCTCGATTTCTTCAACCTGATGAGTTGTGATAATTATTGTGCGTTCACCATCGAAGTAGTCATTAAGAAGATTGCCGTAAAATTCTTTCCTGAAAATAATATCCAGCCCAAGCGTTGGTTCGTCCAATACCAGTAACTTTGCATCGATTGCGGTGATAATCGACAGGTGGAGCTGCGTCACCATACCTTTGGACAATTGACGCACCTTGGCGGTGCTGGCTACTTTGGTTTTCGCTAGGAGTTGCTCCGCCGTAGTACGCGAAAAATGCGGATGAACAGCCTCAACATAGTCAAGCAGTTGAGAAACTTTTATCCACCGAGGTAACACAGCGACATCCGCAATGAAACAGATGTTGCGCATCAGCTCTTTCCGTTGCCGAAACGGATCAAGTCCCATTACGGAAAGCTCGCCCTGACAATCTGTCAAGCCGAGCACAGCCTTTAGCAATGTTGTTTTGCCCGCGCCGTTCGGCCCGATCAGGCCGGTAATACGCCCTGCCGCAATGTCGAAACTCACATCGTCAACTGCCTTTGCGCTGCCAAACGATTTGGAAACATTTCTGGCTGTAACAAGATTAATCATCCGATGCGCCCCCGTGTGATTCTTTAGCTTCGTCAATGCCGTCGAGCAATTCCTTCGGATCCAATTCCAGTCGCCGCATCGAAGCAACGACGTTTGGCCATTCTTTATCCAGAAAACGCCGCCGCTCATCCTTCAATAGCTGCGTGCGTGCGCCCGCAGTCACAAACATGCCTCGTCCGCGTTTTTTCTCGACTAGCCCCTCATCTACCAACTCTTGATAGCCTTTGAGAACAGTGAGGGGGTTCAATCGATACTCCGCCGCGACATTTCTGACTGACGGCAGTGCGTCACCGTCGCCGAGAACCCCTTCCAATATCATCGCAACAACGCGATCTCGCAATTGACGATAAATCGGCAAGTCTTCATTCCATTTCGGGTCCATTTTAGTTCCGCCGACTTTAGTTCGAAATTGGATGGCGACGAGCTTCGGAATCGTTGTTACGCGCTTTTTTGATTTTCTTTTTGATTTCGCTCGGCAAGATAACACCAACGTCAAGATGAACAGAGGTCACACCTTGAGTATTCAATTCCTCACCTCTACCGCGGGCTTGATCCGTAATAACCGCGGTGGTCAGGAGAACGAGTATCGCCAGCCCGGCGAAACGGTTTGCGGTTCTTAATGTGCTTTTACTCATCTTCTGGACCCTTCAGGTCGATGTTTTGGCCATTTAAGTGCCTTAGTGTTGTAGTCAACTATAACACTATATTTGCCATTTGCAACGATTCTTTGTTGCCGGGAAACCCTGAGCACGTCCTGAGTGCGTTTAATTTACAAGCCCTTGACCCCTTTTTCTATTTTATTCAAAGATTTATAACTGATTGAACAGTGATAGCAAAATGCTCTGCATGCCTTTGGATTGGCCACTCGGGATTATATTCGACGGCCAAACAATCTTACCCGTAAATACGAATTTGGCGAGATACTGCCTACGGCGGCCTCTATGAGTGTGTCTGCACAAACCCTTGGCAAACGAAAAATCGGCCTTCCAAGCTGTAATCGCGTCACCTATCCTGACGAGATGAACGTAGATCTTGATGATTCGGCATTGATGATGCGATACAAAGACGGCGATATCACCGCATTTGAGTCGCTGTATTACCGTCACAACGATTCGTTGTACCGGTATCTGCTTCGTTTAAGTCGAAATTCGGCGACCGCCGAGGATGTTTTTCAAGAGTCCTGGTCGAAAGTCATAATGTCTCGGGAACGTTACCGACCGACTGCAAAATTCTCCACATTTCTCTTTCGTATCGGACACAACTGCTTCATTGACCACACCAGGCGCAATAAACGGCACCTAAGCGGCGGACTGGCAGATCCAGAATTGATTGTCGATTCCGCCGACGGTCCCGAAAAATCAACCGATAGATATCTTGCCCGGCAGATGTTCGAAAGTGCTTTGCTATCGCTGCCGGAGGATCAACGAGACGCTTTTCTTCTGCATGAGGAAGGCGGGCTCGACCTCGATTCGATTGCCTACATAACGGGCGTAAATCGGGAAACCGCGAAAAGTCGAATCCGTTATGCAATCAAGAAACTAAAATCCGCTCTGAGTCTTGCCATCGAAAAACCCAGTGATACGGCGTGAGTTTGTGGGCGACAAAGGAATATTTTAATGAGCACTGATAACGAGAATTCGTTTGCATGCCGGGACGACGCGCGAGCCGTTTCAGAATCGTATCGAAAAATGGCGGACACAGTGGTACCGGATCGTTTGAACGATGCTGTATTACGGCAAGCCAGAGAGGCAACAGTTGGCAAACAGTATTGGTGGTCGTCGCTCTTGATGGGACCACTGAGTTTCGCGGCAACATTGCTGCTGGGCGTTGCAATCGTACTTGGGTCGTACGATTTTCAACAAGCAGATTCAAATCAATCTCCGACGATCGAAATTTCGGATGCGGTTCGAACCGGCACTGAAAACGTGATGGAACAGATGAATCGCGCAAGCAATTCACCGAATCAACGACCAACCAATACGGCCAGTTTTCGGGATCAGGCAGTAGCTGAATCGACGAAGAAATCCAGCATATGCCCGATATTTCAGACCAATAATGCGACATCTTGGATGCAATGCATAAATGACATTCAGCGACAAGGCGATCTAGATGCTGCCGAGAGGGAACATGCATTGTTACGCAAACATTTCCCTGACTTCGATACGATGTCGAGATAATTCCTCGCTATTCGACTGAATCTACTTAAAGTCGAGGCAAATTTTAGCGTTCTATGAAAAGCCCCGAAATTCGGATTTCCATCAGCATCTGCACCGATGGATCCCACCCAAGGAGCAAAGAGCAATGCTGCCGCGTTATTGATCCGTGATCTAGCCGCATTGTTACGCTAGAATCGCTCGCCATATGACGCGACGTTTGCGTATCGATCAACACTCTCGGGACAATCACATATGAACAGCCCAGTCCGCGTTACGATTACCGGTGCCGCCGGCCAGATAGGCTACCAATTGGCGTTTCGTATTGCCTCCGGCCAAATGCTCGGCGAAGATCAGCCGGTCATTCTGCAGCTATTGGAAATTCCGCCCGCGCTGACCGCCCTGCAGGGGGTTGTTATGGAGTTGGAGGATTGCGCTTTCGCGACGACCGTAGGCATAGTCGCCACGGACGACCCGAATGTCGCTTTCAAGGATGCGGACTACGCGCTATTGGTTGGCGCTAGACCGCGCGGACCAGGAATGGAAAGAAAGGACTTGCTGGAGGCCAATGCACAGATATTTTCGGGTCAGGGAAAAGCCATCAACGAGCACGCGAATCGAGAAATCAAAACCTTGGTGGTCGGCAACCCTGCCAACACTAACGCTCTCATAACTCGGAGCAACGCCCCGGACATTAACCCCGCCAATTTCACCGCAATGACACGCTTGGATCACAATCGTGCGATGGCGCAGCTCGCAGCCAAGACTAGCTCGCATGTATCGGATATTCGCAAGCTAACCATTTGGGGCAATCACTCGGCAACGCAATATCCCGACATTTATCACGCGACGGTGGCTGGCAAGGATGCTTCAGGATTGGTAGACGAGAGTTGGTTAACGGCAGACTTCATTCCTGTTGTGCAGCAGAGAGGGGCCGCAATCATTAAGGCAAGAGGCGCGTCATCTGCCGCCTCTGCCGCGTCAGCCGCCATCGATCATATTCATGATTGGGCTCTCGGCACGCCGAGCGACGACTGGGTTAGCATGGCGGTTCCTTCCGACGGAAGTTACGGTATCGTGGAAGGCATCATATATTCGTATCCTGTCCGCTGTCAGAATGGTCAATACGAGATCGTACAAGGATTGGACGTAAACGACTTCAGTCGATCTCGAATGTCGGATACTGAGAATGAATTGCGAGAGGAACGCGCGGCTATAGCGCACTTATTGTAGCCCACATTGCGACGTGGCCGCAGCACCGGCACTGGATCTCTCGGCGAGCAACATCGCATCCGTGGTATCACGCAAATACCCGTCTAATCTATTTACCATTGCAGCGGCATTGATACCGAGCTGACCGCAGGACCAAGTCAAAATCACGGCCGCGAGGAGACTTGGGATTCGACCTATAGCGAGAATTGTCCGCCGGTGATAGTGTGTAATGAATACCTATTCCCTAGGGTCAGCTAACGCAACAACGGTGTGTCTGGCGTCCGTGCGGATCACACTAATAAGTTTAGCAAACCTGCTATGCCGTAGTACTTGGCGAATAAAGAGGTTGTAAAATTGTCTAGTTTTCTGGTTTCACTATCGTGGTTCTTGTTGTTCGCTGGAGGCGGAATTTACCTCGCGTACAATCGTATCAATCTACTAACTTCGACAATCGCGACCGGCGCGGCGCTGCTTGCATATTTCATATTTGGCTCCCCCGCGTGGTATTGGATCGTTATCCTCGCTTTGGCTTTTGCGCCAATGATCGTCGCCAACCTCGTAGACTTTCGCAGAGAACGAATCACCCGCCCAGCGTTGGCCGCATATCGAAAAATGCTGCCAACAATGTCGGACACTGAACGTGAGGCGTTAGAAGCGGGGAGCGTCTGGTGGGATGGCGAATTATTTTCAGGGATGCCCGATTGGAGTCGGCTGATGTCGTTTCCGGCGCCCAAGTTGTCGGCAGAAGAACAAGCATTCGTTGACGGTCCATGCGAAGAGTTATGCCGCATGCTTGATAGCTGGGAAATTGAGCATGAGCGCGGCGATATGTCGAAGGAAACTTGGGCATTTATCATCGAGCACCGTTTTTTCGCGATGATCATCCCTAAGCAGTACGGCGGGTTGGAGTTTTCCGCCTACGCGAACGCCATGGTCATCGCCAAACTTGCCAGCAGAAATGCAACTGCATCATCAACAGTCGGCGTCCCAAATTCACTAGGACCAGCGGAATTGTTATTGCACTACGGTACCGAAGAACAGAAACAACGATATTTGCCCGGCCTTGCCAGCGGTAAAGAGATTCCCTGCTTTGCATTGACGTCGCCGCAAGCAGGTTCAGATGCGGCAGCCCTTATCGACAGCGGTGTAATTTGTAAGGGTTTGTGGAATGGTAAGCAGACACTCGGCATTCGCCTAAACTGGAATAAGCGATACATTACGCTAGCCCCGGTTGCGACTGTTCTAGGTCTTGCATTCAAGCTGTACGACCCAGATCACTTGATTGGCGACAAAGATGAATACGGAATAACCGCCGCATTAATTCCCACGGATACTCCAGGGGTAACCGTGGGCCGACGCCATTACCCGCTGAACATTGCATTTCAGAATGGCCCAACCTCCGGCAAGGACGTTTTTGTTCCGCTTGACTACATTATTGGCGGCGCAGAAATGGCCGGCAAAGGATGGAAAATGCTAGTTGAGCTGCTATCTGTCGGTCGAGCGATCACGCTGCCATCGACTGCGGCAGGAGGCGGCCAAGCGGCCTCCTACGCTAGCGGCGCATACACTCAGCTCCGTAAGCAATTCGGTCTGCCGGTTGCAAAATTTGACGGCGTTGGCGAAGCACTGGCGCGCATTGCCGGCCACACTTATATTATGAACGCAGCAATATCGATCACATCGGGGGCTATCGATCAGGGAGAAAAGCCAGCCGTACCCTCAGCAATTCTCAAATACCACTGTACGGAGCTTGGTAGAAAAGTCGCAAACGACACTATGGATGTGCACGGTGGCAAAGCAGTGATGATGGGCCCTAAGAACTATGCTGGCCGCCCGTATATGGCAACACCGATCGCGATTACTGTGGAAGGCGCCAACATCCTTACGCGCAGCCTGATTATTTTTGGTCAAGGCGCAATTCGATGCCACCCATTTGTTCTGCGGGAATTACAAGCGGCTCAAGATATCAATGAAGACAAAGGACTAGTTGAGTTTGACGATGCATTGTTTTCGCATATTGGATATGCAGCGAGTAATCTCGCGAGAGCTTTTTTTCTCGCGTTAACGCACGCCAAATTTAGTAGCGTTCCGCTGAACACGCCCACTAGACGATACTACCAAAACATAAATCGGTATAGCGCTGCGTTCGCCCTTGCATCGGATTTTGCAATGCTTACCTTGGGTGGCAAGCTGAAGATCAAAGAACTATTGTCAGCCCGCCTCGGCGATGTACTCAGCTCAATGTATTTGGCCTCAGCAGTCCTCAAACACTTTGAAAACCAAGGACGTCGCGCGAGTGATCTACCGCTCGTTGAATGGTCCGTGCGAACATTGATGTATCACGCACAAGAACAGCTACATAGTTTTTTGCGTAATTTTCCGAACCGCCCAGTCGCATTTATGCTGCGATGTTTCATATTCCCGCGCGGCCGAACCTATTCATCGCCAGCAGACGATCTGGGTCGTCAGGTAGTCGATCTGATTACCCGCACCGGTGAAAGTCGCGAGCGATTGAGTGAACAAGCTTACACAGCACTAGAGCCGGGCAACCCATTAGGATTATTGCAAGAAGCGCTAGTGCTATCTGAAGAGTTAGCACCGCTGGAACGGAAACTACGGCAAGCAGGAAAAGAAGGACTAATTAGGTCCGATTACCTTGGATATCAAATTGAGCAGGCTGAGAAAGCTGAAATTGTCAGCAAGAAAGAAGCGGATCGCCTACGCGAATATCATGAGAAAGTTCAAGAATTGATGTCGGTTGATGATTTCGACACCAGCGAAATTGGTCGGGGCACCGCAAGCACGACTGCTGTCGCGAAGACCGCGAAAAAATCGGCAGCGAAGAAAAAAACATCAACTAAGAAAGCTGCCACCAAAAAAAAGACCGCTACGAAGAAATAAAAATAGAAAATCACGTTCTTAGCCGCGCAAGCTCGAACCGCTGCATGGTGAGGCGAAGAAGAGGTGCCAGATGGCAACGAGTTCGGGTCTCGTATATGAAGTCACACTAACGATTGAAGATGACATTGTTAGCGAATTTGACGCGTGGCTTGCGCAACATGTCGAGGAAATGCTCGAGCTCCCGGGCTTTGAGTCTGCGAATGTCTTCACGATCGAAAAAGACCAGGCAAATAAGACCCGCCGGGTAACTCACTACCACCTCGAGAGCGAGGATGCGTTAGAAGACTATTTCTCGACTTACGCAACGACGATGCGCCAATCGGGCATTGCACACTTCGGTGACAAATTTAGCGCGAATCGTAGAGTTCTAAGAGAAACGGAGATCGTCGACGGGCAAATCTCGGCCGTCGAATTCTGTCGGAACTGCGGAACTGTTATGTCAGGTCAATATTGTGGTCACTGTGGTCAACGATCACGTAGTCGACTGATCAGCCTCTGGCAATTGATCAATGAGGCGGTCGGAGACCTGTTTGAGCTTGACTCCCGACTGTGGCGGACACTCGCTCCGCTACTCACAAAGCCCGGGAAACTGACGCGCGATTACCTTGAAGGCCGGCGTGTTCGATTTATGCCTCCGTTTCGCACTTACCTAGTATTAAGCATCATATTTTTCGTGGTAGTTCTATTCGATCCAAAGAGTGATTTTGCCGTCCTATTCGATCCGGAAGCTGCTAGCCCAGCGGAGATTTCGGTTGCAGATACATCGGCTGCGCAAATGGTTGCAGACGAGATGCGCGAGGAACTAATCGGCGAACTGGCGGCCGACGGCACCATTCCTACGGAATTATTGCCTAATCTTGATCAACTGTCGGACACGGTCGAAGAAGACGAATCGGCCGCCGATGCCGAAGAATCTAGTACGAATTGCGTAATCGAGACCGAAGCGGACGAAATGCCCGCGTGGCTTGGATCCCGCTTGACAGAGAGCCGTCTAAAAGTACTTTGCGAAAGAATATTGGTCGACGACGGTAAACAACTTGCCAATAATATTCTCGACAATATTCCAGCTGCTCTAATTTTTCTAATGCCGGCTATAGCGCTCGTCCTGAAGATTTTGTACCCATTGTCGAGGCGCTTTTATGTCGAGCACTTGCTATTCGTCGTGCACTACCACGCCTTCTTTTTTCTATTCTTGATATTGATGACAGTATTTTCCAAACTTGTGGAGTTGCTACGTGTTCCTGAGCTTGTCGTGACTTTAGCCATGGTTGCTGCAGCCTTCTACGCTCCTGTCTATCTATACAAGGCCATGCGCCGGGTCTACGTGCAGGGGCATTGGGCGACGACCGCAAAGTTTGTCATCCTGAACTGCACCTATATTTTCGGCTTGATCTTGATATTCGGTGTGACCGTCCTCATCGCCGTGTTGTCCATTTAGGCACAGAAGAGTGGCTGCTTGGATAGGAGGATAGGACTGATTGAGGGGAAGCGGTAGAATCAACCGCTTGAGCGCAGACCGTTTGACGCATAGTATTCGCCTGCTACACGCCGAATACCGGATTTGAAAGCAATAAACCAATGACCAGCAAAAACATAGGAATCAGCGGTCTCGCCGCCTATATACCGCCATATCGCGTGTGGCTCGAGGATTGGTGCGAATGGACGGGCAGTCATTGGCCAAAGACTCGAGAAGTTGTAGGGCGGAGCTTTCGCGTGCGAGGTCCTAACCATAGCGTCTACACGATGGCGGCGACTGCGGTCATGCGACTCATTCGACAATACGACGTCGACCCTGCGCGGGTGAAGTTCCTAGGATTGGGAACTGAGTCGAGCACGGACAATTCTGCCGGCGCGATTATTATTAAAGGCATGGTAGACCGCGCATTGGTAGCAGAGGGTAAACCGCCGCTATCCAGGAGTTGCGAGGTACCGGAGTTTAAGCACGCCTGTCTCGGCGGCGTCTACGGAATGAAGGGCGCATTACGCCAGCTCGCGCTAGATGGAGCGGGCGGCCAGGCCATCGTCGTCTGCGCCGATATCGCCGAATACGCGCGCGGCAGCAGTGGGGAACCGACGCAAGGTGCTGGCGCCGTCGCCATGCTACTTGAAGAAAATCCCAAACTTGCCAACGTCGACTTAATTCGCTCCGGCTCGGCATCTGATTATCGCATCATGGATTTCCGCAAACCGATGGTACGATTTTGCGGCCAAGATCGAAGTGAAAGCCATCAAGTGCAAGACTATCCAGTATTCAACGGCAAGTATTCCACCACTTGCTACATCGATGAGACGCTTCATGCATTGGCCGATATGTATGAAAAACGCGGTGTTACAGCTGCAGACTATTTGCACTCACTGAAGACCGTCTTCATGCACCGGCCATATCGCCGCATGCCGGAAACGGGGTTCGCCGTTTCTTATCTCTTCGCATTAGGTAGCGGCAACGCAGCCGACCGAGCCGAACTTGCATCGTATTGCTATGAAGCTGGTGTCGATCCAGAAGCGTTACTTAGCGAAATGGTATCGAAGCCTGAAATAGCCAATTTGGCCCACCCAGAACGACTGAGTTTCGAAGCCTACCCACTGACCATGGCGGTATTTCGAATTTTTCGCGCCTCGAGGCGTTATCGACTTGAAATCCTCGACAAACTTGCCCTGGGCAGCGATACGATGCTTGACCTCGGTAACTTGTACACTGCCGCCTTGCCCGCATGGATGGCAACCGGCTTCGAGCAAGCTGCGGAGGAAGATCACGACTTGGCAGGAAGAGAAGTTTTGACCTTGGGGTACGGAAGCGGAGATGCCGCGGAAGTTATCCCGCTATTCGTTGCCGACGGTTGGAAAACAGCGGCGCAGTCCATACGGTTTGCCGATGCCATGAGCAATTCTTTTGATTTAACCCAAAAGCAATACGAAGATCTGCATGACGGTCGGCGCGTTGCAGGACTGGACTACGTCGCGCGCGATGAATTTGTAATTGAAAAAGTTGGTGGCACTGATCAACGCCATTTTCAAGATCTTGGTATCGAGTATTACCGCTACGTTAGCTAGTTGCCCTTGAAAAGTCCTTTTTGTTCGCAGGCGTCGTTGCGCTGCGACTTGCGATGCTCAACTACGCGACTGTAATCTCCGCTTCGGCTTCTCGCTCGCGACCCACCACGTTAAATCATTCTGATCGTACGGTAACCGGCCGCGTTCATTGCTGCCTCAACAGAATCAAGATTATCCGGGCATAACGCGACTATGGACCCTCCACCCCCGGCCCCGGTGATCTTTGCACCGATAGCACCGTGGTGGCGAGCTAGGCAAACCATTCGCTCCAGTTCCGGTGTAGAGACGCCAATCGCATTGAGCAGACCATGATTTAAGTTCATGTACGCGCCCAAGGTTTCCAAATCACCAGCAAGTAACAAGTCGACCGCCGCCCGGCTTAAGAGATCGATTTGCTCAAAAATGGCTGCAACTTGTTCTGGCGTACTCTCAAATAGTGCACGCACGTTTCTTACCTGTTTTATTGTCTCTCCACCGCGCGAACTGCACGCAATCAGTAACGGCGGCATCTGCTGCAGCTCTATAGGAGTTGACTGTGGATCGGCCTGCAAACTATAAGAAATCGCTTGTCCAAATACCGCCACAGTATTATCGATACCTGATGGATTACCGTGTGATATTTTTTCGCAGGCAAATACATGCCGATCAATCTGCGGCGCCGTGAGTCCCAGCGAATAATAGGTGTCAATCGCTCGCGCAAGTGCTGTAGCGAGCGCCGCAGAAGACCCTAGCCCCATTGCGGGCGGCAGCTTGCTGTTAACTGTTAATCGTAGCTGTGCATTGCCCGACACAATCCTCGTCAACAACAGTTGCAATATTTTTGCAACACCCTCCAGCGAGTCATCGTGGAGCTCGAATTTCACACACACGCCCCATTCTGGAATTGCCAATTCCACTCCTTGATCCGAAGCCTCACAGGTAGCGGTGACAGCATCTAAAATCGGAAATGCGACAGCGTGCTTACCGTAGACGACCGCATGCTCACCGAATAGAATCATCTTGCCCGCAGCGCGCCCCGTAGCTGCAGTAGCGTCGCTTGGCTTGTAGCATCGTTTGACTGAAAGCTCTTGGGCTAATTCATCGGCCAACTCAATGGCTTTCCACTGCTTGATTTCGCCACTTGCGATGAGGCGCCGAACAACCTCATCAAACAATTCTGGCGCCACATCCGCTGACGACGCAACACTCCGGGCGTGCAAACTCATGTGCCCTTTCTGAATACCGCTCGTCGCTAGAGCTCGCAACGCAGCGAAGTTCTGCGCAAGACCCACTGCGCACATAACTTGCGCCAGCTCACCTGCCGATTCAACCGCCAAAATTCTAAGTCCTGTGCGGGCAGCAGGGTTCGACTCCAAGGAGCCACCGACAATTCCAACTTTCAATGGCAAGGTCAGTGTGCCGTACAAGTCTCCGTTTGGCTTCGTGTGCCAGTCCGTGAGCGGCGCATACTGTCCGGCGCGACTCGCATATGCGTGTACCGACGCCTCGATCGCGCGCCAATCATTGCCTGTCGCGATCGCAACGGAGTCGACCCCATTCATTATGCCTTTGTTGTGTGTTGTCGCGCGGAACGGATCTACTATTGCCAGCTCGTTCGCCAGTACAATCCCATCGCGAACCGCTTCCCCGGAATACTCAGCAAGCCGTAGCAGTGAAGTCGGAATTGTGATCGAAGCGGTGACGAGTGATTGGTCCGATAGGTTGCTGAGAATTTTGAGGTGCGCCACTCCACCGGAAAGCACCTCCATCTTTGGAGCGATCCCCTCGCATATAGTATTGACAAGGTTCGCGCCCATTGCATCACGAGTGTCAACGGCCAAGTGTGCAACAATCGCGGCGCGACCGTCGCGCAATACACGGCGAATGAATGATACCGCCCTAACACCACCACCACGACTAATGAGCTTCGGCTGCAGCGCGTTTGCCTCAGCAATTATTTCTGCAGTCGCAGCTTGAAGACGCTGCAGCGAATCCTCATGATCGCTGATACCTACCAAATGAACCTGGCCGAAAAGCAGCGACTCCTCGGAGGCAACCGAAATACCTCGAGCCTTTCGCATCAGGCGAGCAGCGCCGGCAACTCCCGCCACGACGGAAGGCTCCTCGATCACCATGGGCACAACGTAGCCCCGACCATTGATCATGAAATTTGGAGCAACCGCGAACGGCAAGCCGAATACACCGATAACGTTTTCGACCATTTTATCCGCGACGCTCGGTGAAAGCATGCCTGTAATATCGCGCAATCCGTCTGCATCGTTCACACTTAGAAATCCGTGTTCAACCAATGTACCAATTCGCTCTGCGCAGGTTTTTCTGAACAACCCGGGAATTCTGGAGTCGCTCACAACAGGGCTCCTTCAGTTTGCGCACCCGTACGTTCCATTTCTACGTTCAGATATTCGAATCCAAAAGCACGAGCCGCCTCTCGAAACGAAACAAGGCTTGCTTGACTTTCTGCCATCGCGATGCCGATATCCCCGCCGCCCGCACCGCATGGCTTGTAGACAATACCGTGATCGGCAGCCGCACTAACCATTTCATCGTGGCCCGCATCGAATACGCCGAGACCGTAATCGTCGCTGAATGACCTTAGATTTGAAGTATATTCAGCTAACGCCCGCAGCAGTTTTCTCGGTTGGTAATTTTGCCAATTGGCCACGATTTCATTGCTCGATGAGGCAAGCTTACGGTGACTTTTCGAAGCCGCTCGACCGGCCGCGAATTTGTGCAGCTTCTCGGAGGTACTCGCTGACCGGCCACTCCAAAACAGCGCGCAAGACAATCCACTCGGCCAAAATATTTTCTCAACCGTCGGCTGTGGATGAGCTCGGTAACTAATCATGCCACCAAATTTGGCGGTCGCAATATCGACACCGCTGCCTTGGCCACCTTGCGTTTCTTTGTGGATGTTGATCAGTGTTTTCAATTCCTCATCAGCATTTCGCGGCTCGTGCAGTGCTGACGAGAGCGCAACTGTCAACGCCGCGCTAGATCCCAGTCCGTATTTTTTCCCAGACTTCGGATCGGCGAAGTCCCGCGTATCCAGGACAACGTCAACGACGCCACTATCAACTGTACATAGCGTACTCCAGATGGTTTCGAACAAGTGGAAATCAGGCAGTTTGTCTTTATCGACATGCCATCGAAAACCGTTTCCCTTATCGAAGTTGAATGCGTATGTTCCATCCACAAAACCCCTGCACACCAATTGACTATGCGGGCCCGACGTCGAAACGATCTGTACGGTCGCGCGTCGATTGACGGCGAAACTTAGCGCTTGCGCACCGCCTAGAACAACATATTCACCGCAAAGCACTACCTTGCCTGGCGCGGACACGTGGACACCGTTCATCCGTCACCCACCACACGGGCGCCTTGACCCAATGCTGTACGCATCGTTGAGAGCACGCCATCTGTGCCGCGCACGATGCTATGAACCTCATCAGCAATTTCAGGAAGACAGATCACTTTTACCTGTGGGCCTGCGTCAACGGTGAAAAATACATCCAGCCCGTCGCACTGCATTTGCCGCACTGACTCCATACAAGCGATTGTGGCCGCATTCCAATATACGACAGGCGGCCGCGATCCCCACATTACCGAGTGCATTTTCAGGCAACTGTGCTCAGAAACTTCGGCCAGCTTGGAAAAGTCGCGCTCTAAAACTGCAGTACGAGCGGCAGCTAGATCGACATCCTGAGACTTTACCCAACGATCATAGAACGGCGAGGTCTGCGCGCTAAGTTGCATCGCCTCGCCGGAGCTCATTGCCTTCGGTCCGTGCGCATTTACGGCGACGATAACGTCAAGCGGCCAGGCATTTTCTTCCACCACACTTTCAACAGCAATGTCTTCCGGTGTAACACTAAGCTCGACGAAGCCACCGTACAGCGAACGCGCGGCTGAGCCTGAAGCCGCGCCCGCTGCTCTGGCCAGCGAAAGTTTATCCAACGACAAATCAGCAGCAGCATTGGTCGCAACCACCAAAGCGGCGAATGCTGCCGCAGACGAAGCTAAGCCCGCTGCGATAGGAAAATTGCATTCGCTGCGAATTGCCGCGGGGCCGCGATTCTTACCCAATAGCCGATCCAGGCAAGCGGACACACGTGGCATTATCTTGTGGTTGATCTGACCGTTGAGAATCAGTTCGTCAGCTCGTCCTGCACCCTGCAAGTCAACCGTCATTGTTGTCGTTAGCGCGTCAAGCGTTATCGATAGCGAACCGACCGCCGGCAAATTGCGTAAAATATCTGCTTTCCCCCAATACTTGACGAGAGCAATGTTCGGTTGCGCAATCGCGGTTGCTCGCATGGGTCGTATCCGTATCGGGGCAGCACTACTGTGACCGGGCAGGATAATGGTCCAAGCAACGATATTCTAGCGGTGGCCGGCAGTATTTCGGTGTAGGCTAGACCTTTCTCCGACGCAATGCAGTAAATGACAGCACAGCGCAGCATTCTACACGTCGACATGGACGCTTATTACGCGTCTATTGAACAGCGCGACAATCCCGAACTGCGAAACAAACCAGTGGCCGTTGGTGGCGGTAGCAATAGAGGCGTCGTCGCCGCAGCAAGTTACGAGGCCCGAGAATTTGGGGTTCGCTCCGCGTTGCCGATGCGCGATGCACTGCGACGTTGTCCTGACCTGATTCGAGTCGCACCCCGCATGGCACACTATAAGGCGGTCTCTGAGCAGGTTTTCGATATATTCCGTGATTTCACTCCAACGATAGAGGGCCTATCGCTCGACGAGGCATTCCTAGACGTTAGCGGAAGCTTGGCATTGTTCGGTACCGATATCGCCATCGCCACGGAGATAAAACGGCGAATTCGCGATGAACTAAATTTGACGGCATCCGTCGGTGTTGCCCAGAACAAGCTGGTCGCCAAAATCGCATCCGATTTGGACAAACCGGACGGCTTGGTCGTCATTACCGAGAGTACTGTCGCGCAAACGCTCGACCCGCTGCCAGTGCGGGTCCTGCCTGGGATAGGCAAAGAGACGTTAAAAAGGCTACATGCCGTCGGAATTCATTCCATATCGGAATTGCGCTGCGCACCAAACCGCAAGTTGGAGGCGATTTTTGGGCGATTTGCACAACGCACCCGCGATCGCGCCAGCGGCATTGATGATCGGACGGTTGCGCGGTCCAGCGTTGATAAGTCGATCAGCGCTGAAGAGACATTCTCTGACGACCTGGTCAATGCCAACGATATGCATCGTGAATTACTGCGCCTAACGGAGCGAACCAGCCGCAGGCTGCGCGCCAAGCAAATCACCGCTGGCACCATTCAACTAAAAATTCGTGTGGCAGATTTCACCACCTACACCCGCCAACGCCCTATGCACCCGCCAAGCAACAGTACTGATGCGCTCTACGAAGCAGGCAAAGAATTGCTGAACCGGTGGATGACCGAACATCCGGGCACTCGGATTCGACTGCTAGGCGTGGGCGGTTGCGACCTAGGCCAGACCGATCAGGCGGATCTTTTTGCAGCGCAAACGTCCGTGGAGGGATCACCGCTGGACCAAATGGCGGATCAGATTCGTGACCGGTTCGGTGATTCGTCGATGGCTCGAGCACGTAGCTTGAATTCCGACTAATTCAGGTAGAATCAGTGATCTGATCGGCCTAGCGCTGAAGGGTGCGCCGGAAACAATGTATACCAAATTTTTTGGACTCAACGAAAAGCCGTTTTCTATTACGCCGGATCCGCGCTATCTGTTCATGAGCGAGCGCCACAGCGAGGGGCTTGCCCACCTGGTTTATGGTGTCAAAGATAGCAGCGGCTTTATTCAGTTAACCGGCGAAGTGGGCACCGGCAAAACCACGCTTGTCAGAACCTTGCTCAGCCGCATTCCCAAGGGGGTTGATGTCGCGTTGGTATTGAACCCTCAATTGTCGCCGCTTGAATTTCTATCTGCGATCTGCGATGAATTGAAAATCAACATACCAAAGGAGACGATTAGCAGCAAAACTGTCGTTGACGCGTTAAATCAACGACTGCTTTCCGGCCACGCCAACGGCCGTCGCACCATTTTGATCATCGACGAGGCGCAAAATCTGTCAACCGAGGTGCTCGAGGAAGTTCGACTCCTCACGAATCTAGAAACGGCAAAACAGAAACTGTTGCAGATTATTTTGATCGCCCAGCCTGAGCTACGCGACAAACTATCGCAGACCAATTTGCGCCAGCTCGCCCAAAGAGTCACCGGGCGCTATCACCTTGAACCACTTTCAAAAGAAGATACAGCACGCTATATCGACCATCGCCTCAGAGTTGCGGGCGGACTCGGCGACCTATTCGAAGACAAGGCAAAGCGCGAGGTGTATCGGCATTCACTGGGTGTCCCACGACTTATCAATGTCATTTGTGATCGCTCCTTGCTCGGCGCATACAGCCAAGAGATCCGCAAAGTGACAGTGCAAATGGTCCGCGATGCGGCAAGCGAGGTGTCTGGCGTACGGGCGGGGCTTGTTCCGCAGAAACGTCTATTTTACTTGTTTGGTGCGGTCGCGATCTTGGCGGTAACGACAGTAATATGGATGCTCGCTGAGATGCAGGATTCCAGTATTAATGCGCCGGATTCGGTGCCCCTCGCCGTCGACGAGGCCTCGGATGTGATGGCGAATACGGTTACAGGGGAGGTCGCGCAGCCGAGCCTGGACGGTTTATTGCGCAGTTATTCTGGAAGTGCCGACAACAATTCGGCGATTATCGCTCTACTGACTATTTGGGGCATCGAACCTGATCCCGGCGCGGCCGAGCCGTGTGCTCAGGCCGCATCCAATGGACTACGTTGCCTGTCGAAGCGTGGTTCATGGACAGCGATTCAGCAACTTAATCGACCGGTAGCCCTGTCGCTCACCGATAGTCTTGGTCAAACCAGAAAATTGTTACTTGTCGCTATCGATGACAAAACCGCACACTTACGATTAGGCGAACAGCCGCTGCAAGCGTCAGTTGATGAAGTGACTTCGCTTTGGTTCGGAGAATATACGCTTCTGTGGGAGCCCCCAAATGGCGATCCGGCTGTATTACGAGTAGGCTCACGTGGGCAAAATGTCCGCTGGCTGCGGCAAAGCCTCGTTGCGCTTGACCCAGACTTCTCGGGCACGATTTCCAATTCAGACGAATTCGATGACGAACTTCGCTCGTACTTGATGCAATTTCAGCAACGCAATCGACTGGAAACCGATGGAATCGCAGGGGAGCAAACACAAATTATTATTAATACTCAGTTAGGACTCGATGGCAGGCCGACGCTGTCAGGATCCTAATCAGGTCGGGTTATCGCAATGTCATTCATTCTAGATGCGCTCAAAAAATCGGAGGCGGACCGCCAACGACGCAGCGACCCGGAAAACGCGTACGTTGCCGCCGGCAGTGATAATCGTAAGTCGTCTCGTTGGGTTTGGATTTTCGGGGTACTACTTGCGCTTAATTCGATTGTTCTCGCTTACGTAATCTTGAAACCGGAGCCGGCAGTGGTAAGTGAATTGGATACGCCAATAGCGGCAGATGAAGCAGCCGGCATGGCATCGTTTAAAGAAATCGTCGCGGAGGCAAAGCGTAGCACCGTGGCGCAGAACAATGAGGCACCGACGAGCGTGGCCGCCGCGACGGATACACTGCAGACCGCGCAAGAGGACAAAAGTGCCAACAACACAGCAACGGTGCCGAGCACGAAAACGACTGCATACCAGACACTCAACGACGTTCGTGTTGCCGGCAATGCGCAGCTTCCAGACTTACATCTAGATATTCACGTTTACAGTGCAATAGCGAACGACCGCTTCGTGTTTGTAAACATGATCAAATATAAAGAACAATCGACACTCAATGAAGGGCCCTTCGTTAGAGAAATAGTACCGGAAGGCGTCATTTTAGAGTACCAAGGCCTACCCTTTCTGTTGCCCAGAGAATAACCACCATCGTTGTGTGCGACACCGTAATTGAAG
This sequence comes from Woeseia sp., assembly GCA_021773015.1. GTDB lineage: Bacteria > Pseudomonadota > Gammaproteobacteria > Steroidobacterales > Woeseiaceae > OFTM247. The sequence continues at coordinate 3,057,588 of JAJFKW010000001.1, read as the reverse complement.
TTCACTCAATATCGGGCGCGCAATTTGCCGCCGCGATTCGCTCTGGAATTCATCGCGTTATTCTCGAACAGGAAGAACTGAATCGCATCAACGTGTTTCCTGTAGCGGATGGCGATACAGGAACCAATTTGAGTTTATCGCTTGGCGCAGCCCTGCCCATCCTGTCGTCGTGTGCTGACAAGAAACCGCACGACGTTCTTGAGCACCTTGCGGATTCTCTATTGGACGGAGCGAGAGGCAACTCCGGCGCTATCATGGCGCAGTTTTTTCAAGGGGTTAGCGATGCGGCAATTGAAGTAAACTCGCTGACGATTGGATCGCTTGCGCAAGTGCTTTCGAAGGCCGGTCGATACGCACACGACGCAATCTCAGAACCTAAGGAGGGCACGATACTTTCCGTGATCAGCGCATTTTGCGGTCGTTTCGCAGAGTTGGCGATGGCTGACGAACGCAGGCCTTTCCAGGCAATTCTAGAGCGGTCGCTCACAACAACCCAAAATGCTTTGACCAATACGCAGACACAGCTTGACGTTCTGCGGAAGGCCGGTGTAGTAGATGCTGGCGCGAAGGGATTTGTGATAATGCTGGAAGGAGTCTGCGACTTCCTGCTGCGTGGAGTTGAAACCGAACAGCCTGACAGTGCAGCCGACATAATCGACCAGGCGCCTGTGCTCACTGTTGGCGAAGAACTGGACCTGAGTTTTCGTTTCTGTACTGAGTGCCTTGTCACTGGCGACGACATTGATCGCCGGAAACTTCGCGAGGCCCTCTCCGAACTCGGCAATTCAATGGTGATTGCCGGCAGCAAAAGAAAAGCGAAAATTCACATTCACGTGAAAGAACCGGATATGGTTTTCGATGCTGCACGACGTTTTGGCGCTGTGCGAGCCGAAAAAGTCGACGACATGCAGCTGCAACAACACAGCAGTCACCAAGGCAAAACAAAATTCTCGGTGATCACTGATTCCGCCGCCGACATATCTGAAGAGGACATGGAGCGCCTCGACATTCATATGGTGCCACTCAGAATTCAGTTCGGCAGCCGCGGCTATCTAGACAAAGTCAGCATTTCTCCCACAGAGTTTTTTGCCAAGTTGGAACAGAGCACGAATCCACCAACATCGTCACAGCCCTCTCCCGCGGACTTTCGCCGTCAATTTCAGTTCCTTGCAAGTCATTTCTCGGACGTCATTTCCATCAATTTGTCGAGCACGGTGAGCGGTACATTCCAGGCAGCAAAATCCGCGGCATCGCGGGTCGATGCTCGCGGATCGATACATATTGTCAATTCTCTTAACGCATCAACAGGGCAGGGGCTGCTGGCGGTTCTCGCCGCGGAGTGTGCGTCAGCGGGCATGTCGATTGAAACGACACTAGAGATTCTAAACAAGACGGTTGCCACTACTCAGACATTTGCGCTTGTGAAAGATCTTACGTTTGCCGTCCGTGGTGGCCGGGTACCGGCATACGTTAAGACTGCTGCTGATATATTGCGGTTGACACCCATACTGAAGACAACCGCAGATGGAAATGTCAGAGCGGGTGGGCTGCTTCTTGGGCGAGAAAATACAATACCTCGATTTGCGCGATTCATATCCAAGAAAGTGGATGACACGGCTCGACTAAAAATGTCGATTGGCCACGCAGTTTGCGAGGAAGAAGCGCAAAAACTACGCAAGTTTTTGCAAAATGAATTACCGAATATTGATTCGCCAACTGTCTGCGAACTAGGTTCGGCGCTGGGCGTTCATGGCGGTCCAGGAACTATCGTAGTTGGCGTACACCCAATTGAATAATAGTTGCAATTCAATCCGCATAAACTGAATTTCATCTTTGCGACTTGACTTCGCCGGCAGGCATTGTCAGGTCAGGCCCTTCATTCCTCGCATTGTTGACTTTTCGATTGACCGGCCATGCTTTCAAATCGGGTGTGATGTCAGGCAGACTTTCTAGGAAACCTGCCTGCCCGTCTAGCCAATGCGTCCCGCTTTCTCCACTACAAATTACCGGCATTCGGTAGTATAAACCGCTCATGAAGTCGTTTGCCGCGGCAGTAATAATCGTTGTCGTTTGCAGAACTTCGCCGGACTTTGGTTCTTTCCAGGACTCCCAAAGTCCTGCGAAGGCGAAAGTCGATTCGTCCGCGGTCGTAATGAAATATGGAGTTTTCCCGTCGTGCTCTTTACGCCATTCGTAGAAGCCATTGGCGGCAATCAAGCATCGACGCTTCCGATACGCTGCTCGGTAGGCGGGCTTTTCGGCAACAGTCTCTGCGCGGGCGTTAATCATGCGATTCCCGATAGCCGCATCTTTAGCCCAATAAGGGACTAATCCCCATCGCAGCATGACGAATTCACGTCCTTCATTGTTATCGTTTCGAATAACCGGCACGTACTGCGTTGGCGCAATGTTGAAACGTGCTTCTATTTCAAGCCTCAATTCAACAGCGAACAACGCAGCTGTAGCTTCTGCCGGCGAATAGAATGCAAAACGTCCACACACTGTTGACCTACGCCCCCTTATTCGCGAATTCCGTAACCGCGATTAAGCAAGTACATGCACGCCGAAAATAATCCCACAACAAACAACACAACGATTGCATAGGCGTAAGAAATGCTGATATCCGAAACACCCAAGATTCCAAATCGAAAAGCGTTAACCATGTACAGAATTGGGTTACCAAGAGATACTTTTTGCCACAATTCTGGCAGTAGTGCTATTGAGTAAAAAACGCCGCCTAAATAAGTTAGCGGCGTTAGCACAAACGTCGGGATAATCGAGATGTCATCAAACTTTTTCGCGAAAATCGCATTGATGAACCCGGCCAAGGCAAATACGGTGGATGATAGAACAACCATTGATACGGTAATCAGCGGGTGGACAATTGTTAAGTCAGTGAAAAACAAAGCGATAATGGTGACGACGATGCCAACCAATATCCCACGTATTACGCCTCCTGCTACGTGACCTATTACGATCGTCGCATTCGACATTGGCGATACGATCATTTCTTCGACATGCCCGGCGAACTTAGCGCCGAAAAATGATGAAACAACATTTCCGTATGAGTTGGTGATCACCGACATCATGATCAAACCAGGCGCAATGTATTGCATATAATCGAAGCCGGCCATTTCGCCTATGCGCCGGCCGATCAGGTTGCCAAAAATTATGAAATACAAGGTCATTGTGATTGCCGGAGGTACGATGGTTTGCACCCAAATGCGAAGGACTCGCAGGACTTCTTTCGTGACAATAGTCTTCAGTGCGACCCAATTTAGACGAATATTCACGGGTGGCTAACCTACGACAGAATTACGTGGCTTCGACTCTACAAGACGAATGAACAATTCCTCCAACCGATTAGCCTTATTTCGTAGGCTAGAGACTTTGACGCCTTGACGATTCAATTCCGCGAACAGTGAATTAATATTGTGTGCCTCGCTGACACTAACCTCTATTTGCCCGTCATCACGCACGCGAGTCTCAAAACCAGGCAAAACCGGTAACTCTGTTGTCGGTTCATCCAGACTCAGTACGAATACTTCGCCCTTCAATTTTCGCAGCACGTCGCTCATTCGCGCATCTTCGATAATAGTTCCATCGTCAATGATTGCGATGCGCCGGCACAGCGATTCTGCTTCCTCCAAATAATGCGTCGTTAGGATAATAGTGGTACCTGCGGCATTGGTCTCTTGAAGAAAATCCCACATCGAACGTCGAATTTCGATATCCACACCCGCGGTCGGCTCGTCAAGAATCAGCAACTTTGGCTCGTGAACTAGCGCACGTGCGATCATTAAGCGACGTTTCATTCCGCCGGACAAACTCCGTGAAGGGTCGAACCTCCTATCCCAGAGTCGCAGTTGTCCCAGGTACTTCTCTGCCCTGCGCATAGCCAAGCGCCGTTCAATTCCGTAATAACCCGCTGAATTGACTACCGTATTCAGCACCGTATCGAAGAGGTTCAAATTTATTTCCTGTGGCACAAGCCCGATACAAGATTTTGCGGCTGCTAGATCGCTATCGAGACTATGGCCAAACACCAATACATCGCCGGACGTTTTGTTGACTAACGAAGAGACTATGCCTATCGCCGTTGTCTTACCGGCACCATTGGGACCCAACAATGCATAGAAATCGCCTGACTCAACCTCAAGATTGATGCCTTTGAGCGCTTGAGCGCCGTTTCCGTATGTCTTGGTTAGATTTTTTATTGATAGAGCGTGCATTGAGACGCGTATTGTATACACGCGCCGCGACCGGTTGAAAACAAAAAGATGTTATTTATTGTCTGTACGATCAGCAACTTGATATGCGGGCGATTTAGATACGCATGCTGCCGCGGTCCATTCGCGCCCTTTTGCACTCGCGGTAGAGGTCAGGATACATTGGAGCGATGACATTCGCGCTGCACCTCGGGTATCCCTGTCGACACTGACACCAACGGTGAGGAGTTTGTGCCAAATATCGACATTATCTGCACGCCGTGCTTCCAACAGATCATTGCGGAGCTTGACCTTCGCAAGTAACGCGACGCAATCCACTTCTGCAATCAAGTCGCACCAATTTCGGTCAGCACCGCTGATGATGCGCGCCGCAAACGGATCACGCTTCGCCAGGTGCCATAAGAAACTCATGGCTGCCTGAGCCAATGCCGCAATTTCGTGAGACTTGCCGTCTGAGTTCAGAGGCAGATCGAATCTATCGGTCGACTCAATCAATTGCCGCCACAACTGATGGTCCTCTTCGGCAAGCGAAAATAATAGGAATGGGACCTCTGCAAGCCAGTCTCGCTGGCGTCTACCGAGCCGAGCTATACGGTTTGTGGGATCTGCCACGCCAAATTGAGCGGGATACTGACGAAGCAGTCTTACGAATTCGCGGTTTAACGCAGATACGTTGCTATATATCGATTGGACTGAGTTGTTCATTGTTTTTTTGTCCCCTGAGCGTATTGGTCTGAAATTCTTCTCGTTTTATATAGATACTATATATTTGCTTGTATGACCATTAATAGTTGTATTATGCTTAATAATTACAATATATGGTTTTAATTTAGCAGAAAGGTGGAGTTATGAGACTAACAGATGACCGCTACGCCACAGAGCGGGCGCAATTTGAATTGGCATTGCGCATGATTGGCCACGAAGCTAGAACTCGCACGATTCGCGAATGCACAGGCCTCAGCGATGATCGTATTCGAAAGTTGTACGGCACCTACTTCCAACACGGCGCTGCCGGCAACATCAAGCGCCATCGCGGCAAATCACCGCGGCAAATCGGGCGTTTTGTCAAGAGCGCGCAGAATCAACTCGAGTCGACAACACTAATCGCACTCTATTGTTGTAATCAATTACTGAGAATTGACACCGAACGCAATTTACATGCGCTTTGGCCGCGTCCGAGCGTTGACTATGGAAGGCGACTTTGTGACGCATACGAAGTCTATATGGCACTTCATGCTGGAGCATTGTTGAGTTTTGAATGGGCGTGGAGCCTGCTGCAAACGGTTTCTCTGAATGACGAGCTGTATCTCTCTTCGTGCCGTGAATGCAATACTTTTTATGTTCAGGATAGCTACGCACTCGATCTACAATTGTGTCCGTGTTGTGAAATTTCGAATCCGAGGCGCCGAAAATTGAGCGTGAGTAATTTCAGTCGGTAGGGATTTTTGACGCTGCGACGATTCGCCAGCTGATTTTCCGGTACAATTTTGCAATGCTCGATTATCTATTAATCTCCGGCGCTAGTCGTCGGAGTCGTCAACACGCTCAATTCGAAAAACCGGCGAAGCTACGTGAACGGTGAAAATGTATTCGCGGGCGCCTACGTTGATCGTTCTGGACACTTACGAAAGGACCCAGATTGGCTTGCGGAAGCGTTGCTGAGCTCGCAGTGTTTGTTTGCCCCGGTTTGGCGAGACAAGTGCCTAGCACGCGGCGAGCCGGTGCACGCGGTATTTTTGTCGCGCGATGTCGTCAGTCAATATCTGGATGACGAAAATGTAATTTTTCTCGGTATGTTTAGGGAGCGACCAGCATTTGCGCTGAATGTTGGCGATGGAGATGACATACCATTTGCCGCAGAGGGTGAGTATCACGACCTGCGCTACCTCGGCAGCCTACTACCCATTGATGAAGCCAACATCGTTGCGCATGCTCGAGCATTGGTACTGTGGCATCAAAGCCAAAAATTCTGTGGCCGCTGTGGCTCCGATACTAGAGTGCAATCGGGCGGCAATATTAAAGTTTGTCTCAATGAGGGATGTGGCGCGCAACTGTTCCCGCGTGTTGACCCCGCGATCATAGTATTGGTTGCGGACCGCGATCGTTGCCTTTTGGGGAGGCAGGCTTCGTGGCCAGAAAATCGCTACTCGACCATCGCAGGATTCGTCGAACCAGGCGAAAGCCTGGAAGACGCGGTTAAGCGTGAAGTACATGAGGAAACCAATATCCGCGTACAAGACATTCGATATCACAGTTCGCAGCCTTGGCCATTTCCGTCTTCGCTCATGCTGGGTTTTACGGCTATTGCTGCCAGCGATGAGATTCAGCTCAACGATGGCGAGCTTGAAGACGCCCAATGGTTTACACGGAAGCAGATTAACTCCGGTTTTCCTCGACTACCTTATCGACTGTCAATTGCTAGACGACTAGTCGATGATTGGCGCAAAAAAGACCGCTAAGCGGTACACGATTATGTGTCTTATTGCATTTGCGTGGCGCGCCCACCCACAGTTCGAGTTAATTCTCGCTGCAAATCGGGACGAATTTCATGGGCGCCCGGCGGACGCCGCAAACTGGTGGCAGGACATGCCTGACATACTGGCCGGAAAAGATTTACAAGCAGGCGGCAGTTGGCTTGCAGTTAGTCGAAGCGGACGGTTTGCTACGGTAACAAATTACCGCGAGCAATCATTCACGCACACGGATTACAAATCCCGTGGCGATCTGGTAACAAACTTCGTATCTGGATCGGAGTCACCAAAGTTATTCTCCAACAATATCGATGCGGAAGACTATGCGGGCTTCAATTTGTTGTCTGGCGACTCAAAATCGATTAGCTACATCTCCAACCGCGGAGATTCCGAGGATGAACTCGCTAGCGGCGTGTATGGCTTAAGCAACGCAGCTCTGGACACACCATGGACCAAACTTACCAAGAGCAAGGAAAGCCTGACCGATCTTATCGATGCGGATAGAATCTCTGCTCAAAGCTTGCTCGAACTAATGGGCGATCGCAATACGGCGGCGGAAGACGTAAATTCTGAGCACTTGCCGCAGGAGATGGCGAGCGCTCTGACGGCCCCTTTTATTGTAACGCCAGATTACGGTACGCGATGTACTACCGTATTGCTGCGCCGCGAAGACGGTCATACTGAGTTTACCGAACGTCGCTTCGACGCCAATGGCAGCGAAAATGGCTTCTCTCAATTTGAGTTTTAGATTGGCCCGATTATTGAAAGCAGCTGCGAAGCCAAATACTAATATCGTCGATCTCTTGTGGACACACCGCATGTTGCATCGGGTAAACGAACCACTCCACTGCGAAACCCAGCGCGATCATCGCGTCTCGTGATGCGAGTCCAAGTTGCATTGGCAACACCGGATCGAATTCTCCGTGCGCCACAAATATCGGCAAATCCTTGCTTTCCGATTGCGCGCCCTGCTTGATCTCTGCATTCAAAGTCGATTGCAACGGCAAATAAGTGGATAACGCCATCAGCCCACCGAGGCGATGGCGGAACCGAAGCGCACAGTGTGAAGCAATGGCTCCGCCTTGGGAAAATCCAGCAACAACGATATTTTCGAAAGCAATTCCGCGCGCATGCTCGCGTTCAATCAATGCCTCCAATATTGAGGCACTCTGACGAATGCCTTTGTCGTCCACTGGTCCATCGCGATCAAGTGAAAATATGTCATACCAAGCGCGCATAGCGACACCATTGTTTATGGTGACCGGACGCACTGGCGCGTGCGGAAATACGAACCTCAGCCGCAATTCCTCCGGCAAAGTCAATTGCGGCACGATCGGCTCAAAATCGTGTCCATCGGCGCCAAGTCCGTGCAGCCAGATAACGCAGCCGTCGAACTCGTCCCCACTTGCTACCTCAACCGTATCCATAAATTCCACTTCCACTCCCAGTCCCAATGAGCGGCGGATGTTACCAATCCCACCCTATAAACCCTATTCCGAGCACGCTATAGCGTGATGGTGCCGAATAGTGTTCACGATCTGAGTCAAAAGTTCTTGACCGAATATGCACATTGTGGTTTAGTTATGCGCATATTTATGCAGAATGCTTATGCCAAACTCCATAGACAATCAAGCTGATCGTCGCGAAGCCATTCGTGAGCTGTTGCGTAGTGGCCCGGCAGCCACACAAAAATTCGTAGTTTCTGCGCTACTCGAAAAAGGTTTCGATGCGACTCAGTCGAGCGTCAGTCGGGACTTAAAGGAGCTTGGTGCAATCAAAACTACGACCGGATACGAGCTTGAACCTGCAAATTCCGAGGCTGCAAACGAAATCGCAGAAGTTGCGGATTTACTAAGAGACCTTCGACCGGCCGGACCGAATCTCTTGGTCATCAAAACTGCGATTGGCGCTGCACAGCGAGTAGCACTAGCTCTGGATCGAAGTGCTTGGCCGGAAATTGTTGGTAACGTCGGCGGCGACGACACAGTGTTTACGGCCACCACCAGCGCCGCAGCCCAAAGAAATTTACTTGCGCGAATAGAAAGCGCCGTTTCTCACAGTTAATCTATTTACGCGTGTTGGAGTTTTCGTGAGTACCAAAACCAGCCCAATAATTCTTGCGTTCTCTGGCGGCCTCGACACGTCATTTTGCGTTCCGTGGTTGAAGGACAACGTTGGTCGGCCGGTTATTACAGTTACCGTTGACACCGGCGGCATAGACAGCGCAATGGCCGATGACTTGACCCGTCGATCCGCCGCGCTTGGCGCCATTGAGCATATTATTCTCGATGCAAAACGGGACTATTTCGAATCCGTTATCCGCTATCTGATTGCAGGCAACGTTCGGCGCGGCCAAACATACCCGCTTTGCGTTGGCGCGGAGCGAGGGATTCAGGCCGCGGAACTAGCACGACTTGCGAATAAGCTTGGGGCATCGACCGTCGCGCATGGTTGCACGGCTGCCGGCAATGATCAGGTGCGCTTCGAGGTGGCCTTGCGCACACTTAATCCGAAACTTGAGATTCTTGCACCGGTGCGTGACAACAGTTGGGTCCGAGAAGAGCAACTAGACTTCCTGAAAAAACACGCTATGCCCTTACCTGCGCAAGGGTCGGCTTATTCGGTAAATCGCGGCTTGTGGGGTATCACCATTGGTGGGCAGGAAACACTTAGTTCGCAACAGTCACTGCCCGAATCCGCTTGGGTACTGTCGAAAGATGCATTGAACAATCCACGCGATCTTTCTTCGCACTCAGTCACTTTTGAAAACGGCATACCTGTTGCGCTCGACGAAGAACAAATGAGCCCCGTGGCACTTATTGAGAAACTCGAGAAACTCGGTGGGCAATATGCAATTGGTCGAGGAATCCATTTAGGTGACACGGTCCTCGGCACAAAAGGTCGCGTAGCGTTCGAGGCACCAGCAGCAGAAATACTAATCGTCGCGCATAGAGAATTGGAAAAATTAGTGCTCAGCGCACAACAGTCACGAATAAAAGAAAACGTCGCAGCGATATACGGCGATCTAATTCACGAAGGCAAACAACTTGATTTGGCTTGCCGAGATGTCGAAGCACTTCTCGACTCATCGCAAAAGAGAGTCAGCGGTAAGATCCGATTTGACCTAAGGCCTGCGAGCCTGTTCATCACCGGCGTCGATTCGGCGTATTCACTGTTGGCAGCGACCAGCGGAGTGTATGGCGAAGCGGCAGGCGAATGGAGTGCCGCAGATGCCCTCGGCTACAGCCGCATCATGTCATTGGCAGGGTCGTTACAAACCCGTGCTGCACAAGATTCCTGAAATGAAAAGTATCTTTGTCGATAAGGTTGCGTCCGTTGCCCAGCACAGCAACTTGGGCCATGAGTTGCGCGTCTCTAGCGATATTCCTTGTGAGGAGGGCGTGCTGGTCGCCGCGAAAGTTCTAAACAACAAAACGCGTTACAACCAGCTGGAATTGACCAGCGGGCGGATGGCAACGGTAAACCAGGGCGATGTCGTTGTCGGTGCACTGGGACATCGCAAAGCACTGCGTGGTTATTCCGGCCATCTGCCTGACGTGTTGAACGTCGGCAGCAAAGTGCAGATTCTCAACGTCGGTGGAGTACTCGGGATTTGCGATTCGGCGAATCCCGACGTCGGGGCACCTTTCGACTGTGAAGTAATCGGCACAGTTTTGACCTTTCCATACCTCGGCGAACGCATCGGAATTCCGGCCAGAGCTGGCAGTAGCACGTTGGGCAGCTCACCGAAACTAGTGACTGCCAAGGTACCTGTGGTTGCACTAGCTGGCACCTGCATGGACTCTGGTAAAACGGCGGCGGCGTGCGCGATTGTGAGCCGGCTTCGCAACAAAGGTCTCGAGGTTGCGGCGTGCAAGGCGACCGGGGTTTCTCTACGTAGGGACGTGCTCGCAATGGAAGATGCTGGCGCCAGCACCTCGATGATTTTTTCCGATTTAGGCATTGTCACAACCACCGCCGAAAACGGGCCCGCACTAACGCGCACATTGTTGACAAGCCTTGCCGCACAACAACCCGACGTAATTGTTCTGGAAATGGGCGACGGGCTTTTGGGTGCCTACGGGGTCGACGCGATTCTTGCTGATGAAGAAATCCGTAATGCATTTTCATGCGTTGTTCTGTGCGCGAATGATCCGGTTTCCGCTTGGGGTGGTACAAAAATTCTACGCGATGAATACGGTGTAGAGCCAACCGTGGTGACCGGTCCGGCAACCGACAACTCAGTTGGGACCGAGCAGATTATGCAGCGCTTGGGATTGCCGGCAATCAATGCATTGAGCAATGGTGTTGCACTAGGTGACGTCGTCGCTGATGCTGTACGGGGCGCAACGTCATGAAAATTGCTACCGTGATACTTGGTGCCACCGGATACGTTAGCGGTGAATTATTACGCCTTTTGTCCATGCACAGTCACCTTGAACTCGTTGCGGCTGTGTCGGGAAGCCACAGCGGCAAGCTGATCGCTGACATTTTTCCACATTTGCGCTCGACCTACCCTGATGAGAGATTTTGTAATTTCGAGCAGCTAGCGGAGAAAATTCGGCCTGGCAACAAACTGGCAATATTTTCAGCAGCGCCACATGGCAAGTCTGCAACCCTAGTGAGAAATGCGCTGAATTTGGCAAAGAGTTTGAATTCGGAAGTCCACGTTGTCGATGCTTCGGCAGATTTTCGCTATGCAAACGCCGACGACTTTGAGGCAGTATATGGCGGAAAACACAGTGCCCGCGAACTCCTTAATGACTTTGTGTGCGCAGTACCCGAACACCAAAAGGTAAATACGCGACAGCACGCCGGACACCCCGGCTGTTTTGCGACGGCTATACTGCTCGCAACGGTACCACTGTATAATCACGGCGTCGTTAATGGTGACATATTTGCCTCGGCAACGACCGGCAGCACTGGCTCAGGTCGAACGCCACAGATTGGCACACATCACCCGATTCGTAACAGCAATTTATACGCATACAAACCACTCGCACATCGCCATGCGCCGGAGATACAGCAACTGATCAAAACGGCAACGGGAGCAAACGCGCGAGTCAATTTTGTTCCGCACTCCGGTCCTTTCGCGCGCGGCATTTACGCAACCGTTCAGGCGTCATGTGTGCGCGGCCTCACCAGAGACAAATTGCTGAGTATATTTCGCGATGACTACGAAAATTGTGAGTTTGTCAGAATCCTAGATGCCGCACCAATACTTAAGGATGTAGTGGCAAGCAACTACGCCGACATTGGCATCGATGTCAAAGATGGCTCCCTGGTAATCATGTGCGCTATTGACAACCTGGTGAAGGGTGCCGCAGGCGGCTCAGTGCAATGGATGAATCGTTTGTGGTCGCTTGCAGATTCGGATGGCCTGAGATTACCGGCACCGGCCTGGACCTAACGCGGCGCAGATCATGGTCAACGAAATTGTCAAAGACAGGTTGCTCGACCCGCGAACGCGCGAGGCGGCGGCTACTGTCGCAGTCTATCCACAACTACCGATTGTCCCTAAACGTGCATCCGGGTGCGACATCGTCACTACCGACGGTCGGCATATTCTTGATTTGTATGGAGGGCACGCGGTTGCAGCACTGGGCTACGGCCATCCCAAATTGACCGCTGCTATTGCCGATCAAAGCGCACGCCTATTGTTTCAAAGTAACGCTGTTGCGCTCGAGATTCGTGCCAGCGCCGCGGAAAAACTAACTGCGGTGGCACCGGAAAATATTCAACGAGCATTTTTTGTGAATAGCGGCGCTGAGGCGAACGAAAACGCCCTTCGCGTCGCCTGCATGAACACTCAACGACAAAAGATATTGGCGATTACGCACGGATTTCATGGACGAACTGCGGCAGCCGCAGCAGTGACATGGAACTCAGAAACTTGGTACGGATTTCCACAGTTGCCGTTTGAAGTCGAGTTTATTCCCCGCAACGATATTGAGGCCGCTCACGAAATGATTGATGCAGATGTTGCAGCAGTCATTTTTGAACCAATACAGGGCGTTGCTGGGGCGTTTGATTTAATGCCCGAATTCGTAAATGCACTGCGCCAAGCAACGCGTGCGTGTGACTGCCTGTTGATTGCTGATGAAGTGCAATCGGGCATGGGTAGATCGGGCCAGTTCTTTGCCGTGCAATTCTACGGTATTGAACCGGACATGATTACGGCAGCCAAGTCCATCGCTGGCGGCATACCTTGCGGGGCGTTGTTAGTTACCGATAGAATAGCGGCGAATATTAAGAAAGGACAACTCGGCTCAACGTTCGGCGGTGGCCCACTAGCGGCAGCCGCAACGGTCGCGGTCATCGACGCAATACATGAGGATGAACTGCTCAAGAATGTCCGAGCGCGCGAAGCTGAAATTCGTGAGCACTGCGTTGTCGGACCAATCACGTCTATTCAGGGTATGGGTCTATTGCTAGGGCTCAAGTGTGACCGCCCAGCGTCCGAAGTCCATGCCGCACTACTCGATCACGATATTCTCACTGGCACCAGCGCCGACCCGGAGATACTGCGACTATTGCCGCCTTTGGTTCTGCAATCGCAGAATGTCTCTCGCCTCTCCGAGGCGCTCGGCAACATCGTGCCACTAACTTAAAAATAATGGAGCCAAAATGCAGGCATTCAACGACATAGCGGATTTTTCAAAGGACGAAATCTCGGCATTGATTGAGCTCGCAACTCGCCTTGATCGATCGCCCGAACCGGAAGCATTGAAAGGCAAAGTTCTGTCGTTGCTTTTTCTCAGCCCATCGTTGCGAACATTGGCGTCATTCCAAGCAGCCATGACGCGCTTGGGCGGCGGCTCATTCGTAATTTCACCGGATATGTCGATTCATGGCCTGGAATCGCGCCCCGGTATCGTCATGGACGGTATCGCTGCAGAACACATACGCGAGGCGGTACCGGTGATTGCTTCCTACGGTGACGCAATTGGCATACGCGCGTTTGCTGAGCGCAAAAACCTGCAGCACGATTTGGATGAGGTCGAATTTTCCAGTCTTACAGAGTTGATTGATACGCCTTATATCAATATGGAATCCGCAATGGGCCATCCTTGCCAGAATCTCGCGGACTGGAAGACGATGAATGATCTGGGCATTCCCAGTAACGACGGGAAGTTTGTATTGAGTTGGGCCTTCCACCCAAGAGCGCTGCCGCTTGCGGTTCCGGCATCAACACTGCAGATGGCAGCCCAACGCGGAATGGATATCACGGTATTGCGTCCGCATGGATTTGAATTGCCAGAGCCAATCATGCACAAAGCACGCGACGCGGCCGCCGCCGCCGGCGGTTCTATCCGTGAATCCATCGATCGCCGCGAAGCAATGCAGGACGCACATGTTATTTATGCGAAATCTTGGTCATCGACTGCACATTATGGTGACAAAATCGCCGATCAAGAATTGCGTAACGAACTTGATGATTGGTGTGTTGACGATTCTTGGTTTGATAACGCTCGGAAGGATTGCCGATTTATGCATTGCCTGCCAGTGAGACGTGGAGTTGTGGTCGCCGATTCAGTTCTAGACGGCCCTAGAAGCGTGGTAATCCCTGAAGCGCGGAATCGTATGTTGGCCCAAATGGCCGTACTGCATCAGATGATGCGTATCCAAAAGTGACGGCCATCAAGCAAAGAGCAATTGTCGTTGCTGCACTAAAGCATGCAGCACCCTATATCCGGCTCTTTAAAAACAAGGTTTTTGTATTGAAAGTCGGCGGCGAAGTTTTTGCAGACATTGGCGACACGCGAAACCTGATGGAGCAAGTCGGCATTTTGCATCAGGTCGGCATTCGCGTTGTTCTGGTGCACGGTGGTGGACCGCAGTCAACCGCACTCGCGGGCGCGCTGGGGCTTGATACAACCTTCGTGGACGGTCGGCGAGTCACTGATCAGTCATCGCTCGACGTTGCGACTATGGTATTGAACGGCCAGATTAATACACGAATACTTGCCGCTTGCCGTGACCTTGAAATTCCGGCTGTCGGCATCAGCGGAGTGGATGCAGGCTTAATTCGCGCCCACCGCAGACCCCCGGTTGAAAGTTCCGATGGCCAAACCGTTGACTACGGTTACGTGGGTGACATCGATGCCGTCGACGCCGACGTACTTCGAAAGCAGCTCGACAACGGCCTAATGCCAGTCGTCAGTCCACTCTCCTGTGACTCAGCAGGCATCATTCTTAACATCAATGCGGATACCGTCGCGGCGGCCATCGCCGCTGAGCTCAGCGCGGAAAAACTAATACTCGCCACGGGCACGCCAGGGATCTTGGAAAACATTGCAGATCCGCAATCTCTCATTTCGTATGTCGACCGCCGCGAGCTCAAGAAGTTACGCGACGATGACAAACTTGCCGACGGCATGTTGCCCAAGGCCATGGCAATAGAGCAAGCACTTGCCAACGGCGTCAATCGTGTCCACGTTATTTCTTACAACATCGCAGACAGCATTCTGCTGGAGGTATTTACCAACGAAGGCACGGGCACCCTGGTGGTCAACGATATCGCCGCATTAACCCCCGCCGAGCAAGCATCTACCGGAGCTGACACGTGAGTCGGCTTTGGGACAAGGGATTAGCGCTAGATGAGCGAGTATTGCGTTACACGGCGGGCGAGGACTACAAGATCGACGCGCGATTGGTGGAATATGATGTAAAAGGATCCACTGCTCACGCGAAAATGCTGGCAAAGCAAGGATTACTCAGTAGCGAAGACTGCACTAAAATATGCGATGGACTTGCGACACTCGGCAATCAATTCGCATCCGACCTATGGCAAATCGAATTACAAGACGAGGACGCACATACCGCGCTTGAATCTCGTCTTACGGACCTCATCGGCGAGACGGGCGGTCGTATACATTTGGGAAGATCACGTAACGATCAAGTCTTGTGTGCACTTCGATTGTACTTACTGGACGCGAGCGACGCGCTACAGGAAAGCGTCCGCGAACTTAGTGGCAGCCTGTTAGACCTCTCCAAAAAACAAGGCGGCATTGGCCTACCTGGCTATACGCATATGCAGCAAGCAATGCCATCTTCAGTTGAACTTTGGGCCGACGGCTTCCGACAACTGTTTGCAGACGCAATACAAAGCCTGCAGACCAACAGGCAACGAATTAGTCAGAATCCGCTTGGTAGTGCGGCGGGTTATGGCACACCTGGATTGTCAATTGACCGAGATGAAACAACAGCCAGCCTCGGGTTCGAGACTACGCAAAGCCCAGTGACAACGGTGCAGCTGTCGCGCGGCAAAGCTGAAGCCGGACTACTTTTTGAAATCGCGCTATTACTTAACGACTTGTCGCGCTTGGCTGCGGACTTGCTGCTTTTTTACACCCAGGAATTCGGCTTTATCTCGCTTGCAGACGACGTAACAACCGGCTCGTCAATTATGCCGCAGAAAAGAAACCCCGATGTTCTGGAGTTAGTGCGAGCAGCCGCACCAACGGCGCAAGCTTGTCTGGACGAATGTTTGATGATCACAGCAAAGCTTCCATCCGGTTATCAAAGAGACTTGCAACGATTAAAATTTCCTGTTTTCCGAAGTATCGATTTGGCACTCGATAGCGTCGACATTATGACTTACCTCGTCTCAAGTCTGGAGTTTGATGCAAGCCAAATACACATGGACAAGTCTTTGGACGCCGCCGAACAGGCAAACAAACTCGTTACCGAAGAGGGCATTCCGTTTCGCGAAGCCTATAAACGTATCGCCCTACGCTACGCCTAGTCCACTCGTTATAGTCATGCAATAATGAATGCGCGGTTCTTAACCACGGATTCAATGCCATGCCTTATGCCACCAAGACCATTCCAGCGCTTCTGCTAGCACTTTCTATCCTTGCTGGCTGCGGCCAGAAGGGGCCCCTTTTCTTGCCCGGCGACCCAAGTTCGGTGCAGACCGACGTGCCTAACGACAGTGCACCAGACGAGCAAAACAACGATGACGAAGATGAATCGAAGAAACCAGAAAGCAAGCCAGAGAACGAATAGCTCAGCACGGCCTAGTGTTTACGCCCTGTGAACAGGAAAGATAGCAACGCGAAAAGCGCTGCGAACGATTCCGACCAAGCCGCGCGTCCGAAATTAGTGCTGGTTGATGGTTCGTCGTACCTCTATCGAGCCTATCACGCGCTGCCTAAGCTGACCGCATCCGATGGCACACCGACCGGTGCGATTCACGGCGTCTTGAACATGCTCAACAAACTCGACAAAGAGCAGTCAACTGATCATTTCGTGGTCGTATTTGATGCCCCCGGCAAGACATTTCGTGACGAGATGTTTGAGGCATACAAAGCGAACCGGCCACCGATGCCGGATGATCTGCGCGAGCAAATTGAGCCACTATTAAAAGTTGTGGTCGCTATGGGATTTCCAATGCTGCGAGTTAGCGGCGTAGAGGCCGATGATGTCATTGGCACTTTGTGTCGCATTGGCATCGAGACGGGTATGGAAGTGGTAATTTCGACCGGTGACAAGGACATGGCACAACTTGTTACCGATGGCGTTACGATCGTTAACACGATGAGCGGCTCCACGCTTGATCGAGAAGGTGTAAAGCAGAAGTTTGACGTGTTTCCTGAGCAAATTGTCGATTACCTAGCGCTGGTCGGCGACAGCTCGGACAACATTCCCGGTGTGCCAAAGGTCGGCGCAAAGACTGCGGCCAAGTGGCTGAACGAACACGCCGACGTAGCAACGATCGTCGCGAATGCGACGGAGATAAAGGGCAAAGTCGGCGAAAGCCTTCGTGAAAACCTGCAGCAGCTCGAGTTGTCTCAGAAACTGGCGACAATTCAACAAGACGTCGAGTTGCAGCAACCGCCGCAGGCGATGACAAAGTCACCAGCCGACTCTGCTGTGCTACGCGACCTGTATTCGAAACTGGAAATGCGCACGCTATTGCGTCAACTAGACGACGCCGCCACCTCTGCAACTACGCAGCCGGCAGCAAAGCCAGCGGATCAAAACGGACAGTACGAAACCGTATTGGATGAGAAAACGTTGCAGCGTTGGCTAGCCAATCTCGAGCGCGCTGATCTTATCGCCGTGGATACTGAAACAACGGGCATAGACTACATGCAAGCAGAGATTGTCGGCGTTTCTGTTTCCGTTGCTGCCGGCGAGGCTGCCTATATTCCGCTCGCGCACGACTACCCTGGCGCGCCCGATCAACTGGATCGCAAGGCAGTGTTATCCCAGTTGAAAGACCTTCTGGAAGATGCCAACAAACACAAAGTCGGGCACCACCTGAAATTTGATGCGCACATGTTTGCTCGTTACGGAATCGCGTTACAGGGGATGCAATTTGACTCCATGCTCGAGTCGTATGTGCTTAACAGCGTGGCAACACGCCATGATATGGATTCGGCCGCTCGCCATTATCTTGGACTCAACACCATTCACTTTGAGGACGTTGCCGGCAAGGGCGCCAAACAATTGACCTTTAATCAGATTGATCTCGAACAGGCCGCGCCGTACGCCGCCGAAGATGCCGACATAACGCTAAAACTGCACCAGCACCTTTGGGAAAAATTGCAGCAAATCGAGTCGCTTAAGAAAATTTATACAGAAGTCGAACAACCGTTGGTTCCGGTTTTGCTGCAAATGGAAGAAGCTGGTGTGCTGATTGATCGAGAAATGCTCAAAGCGCAAAGCAGCGAACTCGCGAAGACGATGCTCGAGCTGGAAGGAAAAGCGCATGAGCTCGCGGGCGGGCCCTTCAATTTGGGATCGCCGAAACAATTGCAGCAAATATTGTTTACTGATCTTGAGTTGCCTGTTATTCGCAAGACCCCAAAGGGGCAGCCATCAACTGCTGAGGACGTACTGCAAGAACTGGCGCCAGATTACGAATTGCCGTCGGTAATTCTTGAATATCGTAGCGTCAGCAAACTCAAGAGCACGTATACCGACAAACTACCGCTGCAAATTGCCGAGCGCACGGGTCGAATTCATACATCGTATCATCAGGCGGTCGCAGCCACTGGCAGACTTTCGTCGACCGACCCGAATCTTCAAAACATTCCCATTCGCACGGCCGCCGGCCGCCGTATCAGGCAGGCGTTCGTAGCACCTGAAGGCAATCTCCTGCTTGCCGCCGACTATTCGCAAATTGAGTTACGAATAATGGCGCATTTGTCCGAAGACAAGGGCTTACTCAATGCCTTTGCAGAAGACCGCGATGTCCACCAGGCTACGGCTGCAGAAGTATTTGAGCTGCCATTAGATAAGGTTACTGCGGATCAGCGGCGATCAGCGAAGGCGATAAACTTCGGACTCATGTATGGCATGTCCGCATTCGGGCTAGCAAAGCAGCTCGGCATTTCGCGTGGCGAAGCCCAGGAATACGTCAATCTTTACTTCGATCGATATCCCGGCGTCAAAATATTTATGGACAATATCCGCGAACATGCTCGGCAAACTGGCTATGTTGAAACGGTGTTCGGTCGCAGACTTTACCTGCCAGAGATCAATGACAGAAATGTACAACGCCGCCAATACGCGGAACGTAGCGCGATCAATGCGCCTATGCAGGGCACCGCGGCCGACATCATCAAAAAGGCCATGATCGCGGTACATCAATGGCTTGCATCTAGCGACGCGCCGGCTCGTATGATTATGCAAGTGCACGACGAACTCGTGTTTGAGGTGGAACGAAGCGCAATCGCGGAAGTTGCAAGTAAAGTGGTTGGCTTGATGTCCGGAGCGGCAGTGCTTCGCGTGCCGCTTAAGGTCGATGCGGGGAGTGGCGAGAACTGGGATGAGGCGCACTAAGCGTTCGCCAAGCGGCAGCCTTAGTTCGTTGCCTGAATTCTCATCGCTAGCTCACCTGGCGACACAAGATCAACACTCTCGCGTCATGCCAAAAAGTTCTAACGAAAGGGAACTCTCGCCACGGAATATGTTCCTACTACCTGAGTGC
Source organism: Woeseia sp. (assembly GCA_021773015.1). GTDB lineage: Bacteria > Pseudomonadota > Gammaproteobacteria > Steroidobacterales > Woeseiaceae > OFTM247. Next base: position 3,037,945 of record JAJFKW010000001.1, on the reverse strand, counting down.
TAGTCACTTGCCCGCTTACCTCCCTAAGCGGGCTTGCAATAAGGTTACCCCAAGCCTGTTGCGTTCTTGGCCCCGGTCGCTCTGTTGGGACGTCCGGGGCTTTTTAATTCCCGAAACAAGTTCGTTGTCCGTTTTTGCAGTATTGATCGACCGAGCTATTTTCGTTGCAAGAAAGTCTCGAGTTTCTCTCTTGCTTCGTCGCAACCCGTTTTATTAAGCGCAGAGAATAGCTGTACCGTCGCCGTCTCTGACAACTCCTTTTGCACCTGAAGTTTCGCCGTGGCTGCTTTTCCACGCTTTAACTTGTCAGATTTTGTCAACAGTACGTGCGTCGGAATTTTTACGGCAGTCGAAAATTCCAACATTTGCCGATCGAATTCCTTTAACTGCCGACGAATATCTACGACCAGCAGCAAGCCGCCTAGGCTCTGCCGCGACTCGAAATACTCCTGCAACAGCTCACCCCAATGCCGGCGTATCGAATCGGTGACTTTTGCGTAACCGTAACCAGGCAAATCCACCAAACGCTGTGCCTCACGAAGCGCGAAGAAATTCACTAGCTGAGTCCGGCCAGGGGTTTTGCTCGTGCGTGCAAATTGGCGGCGATTGACAATGACATTTATTGCGCTGGACTTACCCGCATTCGAGCGGCCTGCCACCGCCACTTCCCGACCGTCGTCGGCCACGAATTGTGAGGCCGCGTTGGCGCTGGTAATAAACTTTGCTGAAGGGTATTGCGACATGGGATACGGGCCGGATATGTGTATAATTTGTGCCCTGTTGGGACGATCGGGCCGAATTAGGGGATCTTGAAGGGTTCAGCGGTTCGGGTAAAGCCCTGTTGATTTCTGTTAGAGCGCTGGTTTGTGGACTTAAGCGCTCAGATGCGCAGCGACAGGTCCTCCAGAGATGACTGCCCTAGCAATTCTTGATCGATATTCTTCAAAAACTTACGATTTGGCAACCGAGTAATTGCCAACCGAAACTGACGGTTTGATGATATGACACAAAAGCTAGCACTTGCGTTATCAATGATGCTCCTCGGCAGCCCTGCATTAGCCGACGGGTTGATCGATGGTGACGCCGCTACGGGGAAAACACGCGCCATCTCTTGTGGTGCCTGCCATGGCGCAGACGGTAATAGCGTCAATGCCGCGTGGCCGAGCCTTGCCGGCCAACATGCGACATACATCGTGGAGCAGCTGCGTGCCTTCAAGAACAATAGCCGATCTAACGTGTTGATGAGCGCCCAGGCCATGGCATTGTCCGACGTGGATATGGCAAATCTGGCGGTATATTTTAGCGAACAAAAGGCCGCACCAAGAGCGGTGGCGGATGAAAGCAGCGTAGCCCGCGGCGAGGCGATTTACCGTGGCGGCAACAAGGAAAGCGGTACGCCCGCCTGCATGGCTTGCCATGGACCCAATGGCGCAGGCAATCCGGCTGCATCGTACCCATCGCTTAGCGGTCAGTACGCGACCTACTCTGCAGCGCAACTCCGCGATTACGCGTCGGGTGCCCGCAAGTCAGATGGACCAACGAAGGTGATGCGAGAAATCGCGGTGACGATGACGGAAGAGCAAATTGCTGCCGTAACCTCATACATTCAGGGACTGCGTTAAAAAACGCGGCGCTGTCTGCCGTCGTTTCGACATAATCGTTAAACTAAATTCTGTTCCGGCAGTCATATTGAATCTGCCGCTTGGGGATCGATGATGAAAGCAATATTGACACTTGGCGCTGTCGCGCTTGTATTTTTGATTGGCTGCGGACCGGACGAAAAGGCGGCTACGCCACCCGCCGAGGACGCTGCGGCAATTGATGCCGCTGTCGAAGACACGCAAGCAACTGCAACCGAGACGGACCTGGCCGACGACCAGCAACGTCCGCAAGCAGTGGAAGAGTCCGGCGGCGAACCGGAAGCAGACGAGGGCGACAAGCCCATCATACTTGCACAGGCCGACTCTGCACCGGCCCGCGAGTGGAAATTCAAGGAAGGCCAACATTTTCAGCGCATGGTGCCCACGCAACCAACGCTGGGTGGCGCTGACAAGATAGAGGTTGCCGAAGTATTTTGGTATGGCTGTGGCCATTGCTTCGAATTCGAAAGCTACATAGACCGCTGGACTGAGTCGATGCCGGCCAATACACGGTTCGTACGAATTCCAGCCACTTGGAACACTCTCGTTAAACTGCACGCGCAGCTTTATTACACTGAAGAAGCGCTGGTCAAGACCGGTAAGATTGCCGACGCTGCCGGGTTTCGTGCGGGAGTATTCAACGAGTATCACCGCCGCAACAATCGAATGACATCAATGGCAGCAATAAAGGATGTGTTCGCGCGAAGCGGTGTCAGCGAGGCTGACTTCGATAGTGCCTGGAATTCGTTCGAGGTTGCTCAAAAACTGCGCGTGGCGCAAGACCTCGCAAAACGATATGCCATTTCCGGCGTACCCGCCATGGTGGTCAATGGCAAGTTTCGCGCTGGTAAGGCAGAGACGGGAACCTATCCGCGCCTACTTGAACTTGTTGATGAATTAATCGAGCGCGAAACGGTTCGTTAACCCGCATCTTCAGCGACGATTTTCCACTCGTTGTTTGGATAGCGACGCCAATAGAGCCTTTTTGTCGTAACAATCGATTCGCCGGCAGCGGCGAGGTTAAATCTGAATCGACTAAGATAAATATCTTCGTCGGCGGGGTCGGCCAACAGCAACAGTTCATGCAACTGCACATTCTGATCGCCGCGGCTTTCAAATACTTGCAGACGAAACGATGACCAGGTCGCTCTATCCATGCCACGATGACTAAACTGCTGGTCATACAATGACTGGTAGGTCAGAAAGTCTCCGTCATTCATGCTGCTAAGCCACTGGTCGATGGCGATTTTCAATTGTAAGCGAATCTCCTCGACCTCGGATGTCTTTGCCCACCGCATATTCTTCGCCACGATTAACGGCGTGATTCCCGGTGCAATGTTGCTGGCAATTTTTAGCAATTCGTTATTCGGTAATGCAAGACAACCATCGGTATCAAAGGGCGGTCGCTTTGGGTTTTTTTTATCAACGCCGTGCAACCAGATGCCATATCCGGTACGTCTATTAATTCGATCCCAGGCGTTTGGATAGTCAAGCGGATACGCTGCAACGCCATACTTCGCATGTAATTTTCGCGTATCAAGACGTTCTGTTACAAAGTATGTTCCGAGCGGCGTGCGTTTATCCCAGGCTCTTTGTTTACGTATGCCGTTTTGCCCGATGGACATGTAACGTTGGTCGCTTTGCCATACGCCCTGCGGCGATCGCATATAGCGATGCAGCGTCGCATTACCGGCGTCCGCAATCAGCACACTCTCAACGCTGCCTGGAATCTCGATTAGCCATGCCGGCAGTTTGGCGTCAAGTTGCACCGACGCTGTCGCGCGATCTATGTCAGTGGCGTTGGCGAATAGCGCTGCCAGCACTATCAATGATCGGTACATTTGAATTATCCAGAGAAAAGCTCAGTCAAACCGCAGCCGAATATACCGATGTGACGCTGGCAGTGCCATGCTATTGTCCACGATTATGGAATTTTGCTGAGACATTAGTTCGTGAAAACAGGGATCGCAGTTCGCTTCTGGCAGGGCTATTACAACTCGCTTGCCTGCTGCCTATTGTCGCTAGCGTCGGGCGTTACTTTCGCCTCAGACGGCGAATTCGAGCAGCTTGCAAATGACTATCTCGCTTCGCTCCCGAAGCTATCCCCCGTCAACGCCACAGCGATGGGCGACCATCGCGCGGATGCTCAAATTGACAACGTCAGTACCGCCGGTCGTAGCGAATATCGCAAACAAATTGGCGAGTTTCGAGAGCGCCTGGATGACATCGATTGGTCCGCCCTTTCCCCAGGCGCGCAGATTGATGCGGCGATGCTTGGTAATGATCTAGATAAGCGAATTTTCAATATCGATACGTTACAGGAATGGGCCTGGAACCCCGTTTACTACGTCAACATTTCTGGATCGGCACTATATGGATTAATGGCGCGAGACTTTGCGCCGCTAGAAACGCGCTTGATTAACGCCGCTGCTCGCATGCGGATGCTGCCACGATTTTTGCAACACTCCAGAGAAGCATTGCAGCCGGATCGGGTGCCGAAGATCCACGCTGAAACCGCCATCGCGCAAAACACCGGTGTGCTTTCAATCATAGAAAGTATGATAGCGCCGCATATCGCGTCACTCGCGCCCAACGTTCAAACGGAAATTAGATCGGCGATTAATATTGCCACGGAAGCAGTGCAACAACATCAAGAATGGCTGGAAGTGGAGTTGTTACCACGCTCGGCTGGCGACTTCAGAATTGGTACAAACCTATTTGATCGAAAACTTCAATTCACGCTCGAATCGTCACTGGGAAGAAAACAAATTTCAGCGCGGGCCGAAAGTGAGTATGTGCGTGTTCGCAATGAAATGTATGAAGCCGCAAAGGCTATTTATGCGAAGCGACACCCATACGCTTCGTTTCCCGACATGGCTGACGAGTCATTTAAGCAAGTCATAATTCGCGCGGCTCTCGAACAAGCTTATGCGCAGCTTCCGGCACGTGACGAAATAATCGAAATTGCAAAACAGTACTTGCAGCAAGCAACCGATTTCGTGATTGAAAAAAACATTGTCACCGTTCCAGAAGAGCCACTAGAGATAATCGTCATGCCGGAATTTCAGCGTGGCGTGACGGTAGCGTATCTCGATCCGGCCGGCCCACTGGAGACGAACGCAGAAACCTTTTATGCGGTTGCACCGCTGCCAGCTCAGTGGAGTCCAGAGCAGGTCAATTCATTTTTGCGCGAATATAATCTGCTTTCGATCCAAGACCTCACAATTCATGAAGCAATGCCCGGACATTATCTACAGTTAGCGCTAAGCAATCGTTATCCTTCCGCCCTGAGATCAGTCTTGTGGTCGGATCCGTTCGTGGAGGGTTGGGCGGTTTATGCAGAACGGGTGATGGTCGACGAAGGCTATCTCAATCATGATCCGTTGATGCGACTCATCAACCTCAAATGGTATTTGCGTACAATTACCAATGCGATCATCGATCAAGCGATACATGTTGACGGTATGACACGAGATGCCGCGATGAAATTGATGATCGAAGGTGGCTTTCAGGAAGAAAGCGAAGCGGCCGGAAAGTGGGTCCGTGCCCAGCTAACGTCAACGCAACTTTCAACTTATTTCGTCGGCTATCAGGAACATCTAGACATGCGCAAAGCAGTAGAGGTGGCCTGGGGAGATGAATTTACACTACGCCGCTACCACGACCAGGCGCTGTCCTACGGCTCTCCATCGGTGAAATACGTCCGCGCATTGATGCTCGGAACCGCGATTCCAAGAGACTCGCCGCAATAACCGCAGAATCACGACTGCGAATGCTTGCGGCTCAGCGCCCTAGCCAGTCCGACCAGGCTCATAGCCAGCCAGAAGAATTCCATTACGAAAGCTGACAAATTGAATTCGCGAATCAGCGAGATGAGTATCATCCCGGCGCCCACGGAGTTGATTAACGAAAAAGCAGTACTGGTTGCTGGCAGTTTTTCGAGTTGAAGAAGCAGGTAGCCAATCAAAATTGCTAGCACCCCAATGTTACCAACTAGGTCATGCAGTCCGTAGGTCACGCGCCCACCCCGCTATTCTTTACGTTCGTAGACAATTTTTCCGCCAACTACCGTCAACTCCACAACGGTGTCTAGGATTTGATCGTCCGGCACATCGAGCAGATTTTGTGAAAGAACGACGATGTCAGCGAGTTTCCCCGGCTCCAGCGAACCTTTAGCATCTTCCTCAAACGCTGCAATTGCGTTGTTCAGCGTATAGCTTCTCAGCGCCTCTTCACGAGACATTACCTGCTCCGGAATAAATGCTTTTCCGTTACCGGTCATCCGGGTAACGCTCGCGTAAAAAGAGGCAATTGGATTAATCGCCTCAACTGGAACGTCTGTGCCATTGGTGACAATCGCGCCGCTATCGATGAGATCGCGCCATAAATAGGATGTAGCCTCCGCTCTCGCGTCGCCTAGCCGGGAAGGAATCCACGGCCCATCCGACGTGCAATGCACGCCTTGAATCGAGGCTATAACGCCCAACTCGGAAAAGCGTGGCACATCAAGTGGGTCGACATGCTGAGCATGTTCTATACGCCACCGCAGATCGTTGCCGTCAACGCTAGCGGCCTGCCAAACTGCTTCGTACAAATCCAACACCTCGCGATTGGCACGATCGCCTATTGCGTGTGTGTTGACTTGAAAGCCATGCTTCACGGCTATCTCGGCAGTTCGCGTCACGTCCAATAACGGCTCCAGCACCAAGCCGCTACTTTCCGGCAAATCTATGTAGGGCTCTAACAGCCACGCACCGTGAGTACCCAATGCGCCGTCTACCTGACGTTTAATTGAACGAACTGTCAGGAAGTCGTTTTCTTCGGCGAGCATTTTGTAATGTGGAAGCAGTTCATCCATGCGCTCGTTCGACTCATTGCGAACCATGACGTAAAGGCGAATCGGCAATGCGCCTTCTCGTTCTAGCAGGCGCAAGAAATCGATCGTTTCGAAATTGGCACCAGCATCGTGGAACGACGTTATACCGTTGGCGAGCGCCGCCTCGCCGGCCAAATACACTCGCTCCCGCTCAAGCTGCTCGCGCCGCTCCGGTGGAAACGCGTCTTCGTATTGTTGCAATGCCGATTCAGTCAATTTCTGCGCCGTTTCCCGCAACAGTCCTGTGGCCTTACCCGTCTGGGTGCGGACTATCGTGCCGCCCGCAGGATCATCGGTGTCGTCGTCAATGCCGCCGGCGAGCAACGCTCGTTCATTGGCGAACGCCGCGTGACCGCTCGCGTGCCCGAGGAACACCGGATTGTCCGGTGCCACGCGATTTAGCGTGTCATTGCGCGGCACGCCGTCAACAGCATCCGCAGGCAGGCTATCCCATTTATCCTGATGCCAACCACGCCCAACAACCCATTCGCCAGCTTTCGCCTTATCCGCTGCGCCCGCAACGAGCGCGACAATTTCGTCCCAGTTCTTCGCCGTCGTCAAATCCAAGATCTGCTGCGCACGGCCGTACGGCAAGAAATGTCCGTGCCCTTCAATAAAGCCCGGCATTGCGAAACGACCTTGCAGGTCAACCAGTCGCGTTTCCGGACCGACATAGCGGTCAATATCTGCGTCAGCACCTATCGCCACGATAGCGTGACCGCGTATAGCAACGGCCTCGGCTAGGCCAATAGTTGGGTCGACGCTGGCCACCACGCCACCACGCAGCACCAGATCGGCTGGCCGCACAGCAGGCGCTGCCACCTCCTCCTTTTCCGGTCCACCGCAGCTCGCAGCGAGCAGCGCTATTGCCAAAACGAACAAAAAGTTGAGACGCATTTTATTCCCTCTTGGGATACTTTCGGCTGCGATCGACTCTCGCACGCAGCTTCAGGCATTGCAATCTGTCGCTATCGTTGCTCAACCGCTGGGTTTCTTGTTATATAATTCGCGCGCCGGGTCCCCTTCGACCTGTTTTAATTGGTAACGGAGTTAAGTCGTGAAGCGCGATCAAAAATTTTTCGACATGTACACTTTGGTCATCGGACTGCTCGCAATATTCGCGGTGGGAATACTTGTCTTTGCAATGAATGTTGCCAGCCTGACTCAGGGCGAATACACGACGCAAACGGACGAATATCGTGCCGAGGTTGAGGAACGGCTACGGCCGTTTGGAAAAGTGTATCTACCAGGCGAGGAACTCACCGCCGATGGTCCGCAGGTGCCACCGATCGAGGCGGCAGAACCCGTCGCCGCAAGCCTATCAGGCCCTCAGGTATACAACGAAGGCTGCAATATATGTCACGGGGCGGGCATAGCGGACGCACCGATGCTGAGTGATGCTGCCGCTTGGGAAGACAGATTGTCTCAAGGTGTCGACGTGCTGAAGGATCACGCGGTTAACGGCTTCACCGGCGCTGTAGGGTATATGCCGCCCAAGGGCGGCAACGCCTCACTAACGGACGCTGAAGTTGAATCCGCAGTGGATTTCATTGTCGAAGAGCTGCGCAAATAGCGAGCTTGTAAGGTCTTACGCATTAGGACACCGCAAACGACAAGCCCCTTAACGAAATAGCCTCACCAACGTGCTGCACGTCAATCGTTCGTTGCCCAGTTAGATCGGCAATCGTCCGAGACACGCGCCATATTCGTTGATGCGCGCGTGCGGACAACGCGAACCTGTCCATTGCCTTATCGAGCAAATCCCAACTTGCCGAAGTTGCTGCGCAGACTTCTTGCAACTTTTTTCCCTCCAGAGAGGCGTTGCATGTACCGTTTCTGGCTAGCTGCAAATTCCTTGCTGCGGATACGCGTTCGCGAATCGCTGAACTTGCTTCGCCTAGGGGCGCATCAGGCCGTAACAGCTCTTTCGCCGGCCGCACTACCTGAACTTGAATATCAATGCGGTCCAGCAGAGGACCAGAGATTTTTGATCGATACTTCATCACCCGCTGTGCGCTGCAATTGCATTCACCATTCGAGTCGCCTAAGTAGCCGCATGGACACGGATTCATCGCGGCAATGAGTTGAAAGCGCGCTGGAAAGTCTGCCTGCCGCTCTGCTCTCGATATAGTGATACAACCAGTTTCCATCGGCTCGCGCAAAACCTCAAGGACTTGCCGATTGAATTCCGGTAGTTCGTCCAGAAACAGCACGCCGTTATGCGCTCGAGAAATCTCACCAGGCTTAGGATTGGATCCTCCACCAACTAATGCGGCAGCCGACGCGGTGTGATGTGGACTCCGAAACGGCCTTTTTTGCCAGTCTACGTGCACCGCATTGGATCCCACTATCGAACTTACAGCCGCTGTTTCGATTGCCTCCTGCTTTGTGGGTGACGGTAACAGTCCAGGCAACCGCGCCGCTAACATACTCTTGCCTGTACCTGGTGGTCCGGTCAGCAGCATATTGTGGCCGCCAGCCGCAGCGATCTCGAGTGCGCGCTTGGCTGCTTGCTGACCGCGAACGTCGGCAATGTCCGGATATGCGGAAATACTTGCCGGTGACTCCGACGGATGCAGCGGTACTGCCTCGGTTATACCATTGAGTAGCGCTGCCACTTGCGTTAATGAGATAGCGGCAAATACGGTGGCGTCGGCTAGCAGCGCTTCTTCGGTATTTTCGACGGGGACAATCATGGCGGTGTCGTCCTGACATGCACGTAACGCCGCCGGCAATATTCCCGGCACACCGCGAACCGTACCATCCAGCGCAAGCTCACCGTAAAGCTCAATCGATTCAGCCTTCGCGCTATCAACTAACTTGCTCGCTGCCAAGATGCCGAGCGCGATCGCAAGATCAAAACGGCCGCCGGTTTTTCGCATATCCGCCGGTCCGAGACAAACGGTAATGCGTTGCTGCGGGAACTTGAATCCACAACTCATGATCGCGCCGCGCACGCGATCTTTGCTTTCGCGTACGGCTGCTTCCGCTAAACCGACTATGGAGAATGAGGGCAACCCGCCGGAAAGAAATACTTCGACAGTCACCTGTGGCGCATCGACGCCCAACTGGGCACGACTTTTTAGAATTACGACGCTCATGCCAACCACCCTCCCTGGCAGTAAACAGTCTAGTGTCCTCGGCTGATGTTACTAACTGGCTAATCATCGCCTGCATCGCTAGCGCTTTGCAGCGCGGCGAGGCGCTCACCTAGCTCATCGAGTTTTTCTCTGGTCCGCAACAACACCGCCTGTTGTACTTCAAATTCCTCGCGACTCACCAGATCTAGCTTGCCAAGTCCCGCTGAAAGTACCGACCGGAAATTCTTTTCCAGATCTTCGCGCACCGACTTCAGGCCTTCCGGCACCGCATCGACTAGTTTTCTCGCCAAATTTTCAATTGAATCGTTTGCCATGCGCTTTGATACCGCAGTCCGCTGCAAAACGCCAGCCGCGAAATTAATCGACCTTGTGAGTTTCGTTGGCGCAACTCCCACAAATAGCGCATCCGCATAATTTCACGCACCAACAAGGTGCGAGCATGGATCGAGAATTCTTCTAACTGATTGTTTTTCTGTTGCTTTTTGGATTTGGCACGGTTGCTGCAACCAGTCCAGACAACAACGAACGGCGCACTTTTTGCGGTGCGCTTCATTAGCAAATTGGAGGAGCACGAGGATGGTTACGGCACAGAATCTAATCATTGCGGCAATAGTTTTGACGAGCGGCACGGCACATGCCGAAGGGTCTGCCAATGTCGGTTGGGCCAGCGAATACTATTATCGCGGCGTCTTGCAAAAATCTTCTTCCGCATCCGCCGGTCTCGACTACGAAAGCAACGGCTTCTATGCCGGCACTTGGGCTGCGGATGTCGGCGATGGACTTGAGATAGACGGCTACTTCGGTTACGGCGGCGAGATTGAAGATGTTAGTTACAGCATCGGTTTCACCGGTTATTACTACACCGGCGACTTTGACGATACGTATCAGGAAATATACCTCAACACTGGTTACGGCATTGCCACTATCGATGTGGCAATCGGCGAATACGGTAATTTCGACGGCCCAACGCAGGACTACGCCTATTACTCCTTAACGCTCGCTCACGAAGGGTTCTACGGCAAAGTCGGCGGATTCAGCCAGGACTTCGAAGGAAACTATGTAGAAGCCGGCTACGAAACCTCCATCGAAGACTTTGATGTGAGCGTTGCGGCCATATTTTCCGATAGCGATTTGGTTGGCAATTCTGATGAGGCGCTCGTGATCACTATCGGCAAATCATTTGACCTGCAATGACAAGGGAATATGAGGCGACACCATGAAAATGATCACAGCAATTATCAAACCCTTCAAACTAGATGACGTTCGTCTGGCGGTGGCGGACATAGGCATCCAGGGCATCACTGTCACGGAAGTAAAAGGCTTCGGTCGGCAGCGAGGGCACACCGAGTTGTATCGCGGTGCCGAATACGTCGTCGATTTTCTACCAAAAGCGAAAATTGAGCTGGCCGTTGACGACGGGATCGCAGATCAGGTTACCGAAGCCATTTCGAATGCTGCACGCACCGGAAAAATTGGCGACGGGAAAATTTTCGTATCCGACTTGGCCGAGGCGATCCGAATTAGAACGGGTGAAACCGGCGCGGACGCTGTTTAAGCAAAGAACACTAATAGGGAGCTTCCAATGGAAGACGTAACACAATTGTCTGGGCAAATAGTAGAACTGAGTTATGCCCTGGATACGTTCTATTTCTTGATGATGGGCGCACTGGTGATGTGGATGGCTGCAGGATTCACGATGCTGGAGTCCGGTCTCGTGAGAGCCAAAAATACTGCAGAAATCTTGACCAAGAACGTCGGGCTATATTCCATTGCCTGCATCATGTACATGCTGTGCGGATATACGATGATGTATCCGGGCACCTTCGAAGGCGGCGTTTTTCAGAGCATTAGTACATTCGGCAGCGGCCTGTTGACAGGTGCCGACAATAGCGCGGCCGCTGTCATCTCAAGCGACGGAGAAACTTACTACGCCAACCTATCCGACTTTTTCTTTCAAGTCGTTTTTGTCGCGACAGCGATATCGATTGTCTCCGGTGCCGTAGCTGAACGCATGAAGCTGTGGTCGTTCTTTGTATTTGCGATCGTATTGACGGGATTTATCTATCCCGTTCAAGGGTTTTGGAAGTGGGGCGGCGGTTGGTTAGAACAATTGGGCTTTCTCGACTTCGCAGGATCCGGGCTAGTGCATCTTTGCGGCGCCGCCGCCGCGCTCGCAGGCGTAGTCTTACTTGGTGCGCGTAAAGGCAAGTACGGACCTACCGGAGAGGTGTACGCGATACCCGGCTGCAATTTGCCGCTCGCAACGTTAGGTACGCTCATCCTTTGGCTAGGCTGGTTTGGATTTAACGGCGGTTCCGAGTTGAAAATCAGTGACGTGGGCGAGGCAAACTCAGTTGCACTCGTCTTCGTAAACACCAACATGGCGGCCGCAGGCGGTCTGGTGTTTGCGCTACTCTTATCGCGTGTTTGGTTTGGCAAGGCCGATTTGACCATGGCGTTGAACGGTGCCTTGGCAGGATTGGTGGCAATTACTGCAGAACCGCTGACACCAACACCGCTTGCTGCAACTCTCATCGGCGCCATCGGCGGCATCCTCGTTGTCTCATCTATTGTTTTGCTCGACAAGCTAAAAATCGACGATCCAGTCGGCGCTATTTCTGTGCACGGAGTGGTTGGCATTTGGGGTTTGTTGGCCGTACCTATCACCAACGATGCCGCGTCGTTCAAATACCAGCTGATCGGCATGTTGTCGATATTCGCCTGGGTATTCCTGACCAGCCTGCTGGTTTGGGCAGCTATCAAATACACAATGGGCATTCGAGTCAGCGAAGAGCACGAATACGAAGGTGTTGATCTCAGCGAATGCGGTCTAGAGGCCTATCCTGAATTTACCACTGCGGACTAATAGTTTCTCCATGACAGGTCAGATGACAGGCGCGGCAACGCGCCTGTCAGGCGAGCGTCCTATGCAAGCGCGCTCAGCAACCAAATCCACCGCGTAACCAGGGTGAATTGTTTAGGAAATAGAGCACAAAATGTGCTGTGATAGTGGTCACACCATTGTTTAAATAGGCATGTTCTAATACACGACGGTTCAATGCCTGCCGAGTTCAGGTAGTTGCCCGACCGGGCAATAACGACAAGGAAATGCCGAAATGCGAGTTCTAACATTCTGCATTATGTTGACATGCGCTGCCGCATCCATGAGTCAGGCCGGCGAAATTTACAAATGGACTGACGAAGCCGGTAACGTTCATTACACCGACAAGCCGGTAGGCAACCCGCCAGAACGAATTAATATCACATCACGTCGAACTGATAACACTCAAGTTCAAGCACGTGTTCAATCGCGATTAAATCGACAGGCGGAAAAAGCAGAGGCAGAAAAAGAAGCTGCCGATGGCAGCCAGGACGGGGACGTCGAATCAGCCGCTGAGCGAAGTCAGAAGTGTGACACTTACAAAGACCGGCTCAGCAATTTCGTTCGCTCACGACGTTTGTACCGCGAAGACGACGATGGCGAACGAAGTTATCTCGATGAAAACGAAATGCAAGCCGCGCGAGAGAAAGTTCAAGGTCAAGTCGAGAAATACTGCGGGCCCGAATAACCTGACAAAAATATTCTGTGCGGCAAATACTACTGCGGTTTTGAATAATCCGGCAAAAATACTACGGACCCGAGTAGCCCAATAAAAAAGTTCACGAGAGCGAAATCGCTGTTCGTTCGAATCGGTGCATCGACTTTGCGCAACATGTCAGCCGGACCGCCAGCCAATTTGGTTAAGAGTGCATCGAAACTGACAGCCCGCGGGCATTAGCGGCGAGGCAATGCTTGCTGCGACACTCAAAAATTGCGCAAAACCAGACCTAGGGCCGCTCCAGCGCCGTTACGCGCGCTACAATGGCGGATTGAAATGCGTAGAGAAAGCACGTGCCTGCTGCGGCTGATATTCAGAAATCGGAATCGGATGTCTACTTGCCCGATTTTTGTGCGGCGCCGACGATATTTGTCATCGTCTTGGTTGCTGCATTGGTGTCAATTGTACTAACGCTCGCCGCGCACACCGTGCCAGGAACCTTCCTTACCGAACTGGCCAAGATGTCGATGTACGTTATGTGGCTGGGACTCCTCGGTGCGGCAATGCTGTGTCGTCTGCGCCCCTGGCTTGAGTCCATCGGCGGGACGCGTGCTTTTGTCACGGCCTTTGTCCTACTGGAACTAATGTGCTTAGTACTTGCCGAGGCGACCTGGCAGATGACATCCCGTTACGGTTTGGCCGTGATCATCGATGATAGCCACAACATGTTTTTTCTCAAGACGTTCGCCATTAGCTCAATTGTCGTAGCACTTACGATGCGCTACCTGTATGTCGCCAGCGAATGGCGCCGAAGTATCGTATTAGAGGCTCAATCCCGAGTCTCTGCCTTGCAGGCACTAATACGCCCACACTTTTTGTTCAACAGTATGAATACTATCGCCGCACTAACTCGGACCGACCCGCGTCAAGCAGAGGAAGCAGTCGAAGATCTTGCTGATTTATTGCGCGCGAACCTCGGCAACGCAAAAGACCGCACCACACTGAAACAAGAGCTCGAAGTTGCTGCGATCTATCAGCGCATAGAGAAGTTGCGCCTAGGCGATCGGCTCAACGTACGCTGGGATGTCGGCGATTTGCCGATGCGCGCGCTCATCCCAAGCCTAACAATTCAACCGCTGCTGGAGAACGCGATTTACCATGGCATTGAGCTGATTCCCAATGGTGGCGAAGTTCGAGTTCGTGGCACGCGCGAGGGTGACATGCTGCGTATTGAAATTCGCAACCCCGTGACACGCGGCGCGGGAAGCAAACGAGATGGCAATAAAATGGCCATGTCCAATATTCAGCAACGCTACGAGCTCGCTTACAATGGACTGGCTAAAGTAGTGGTTGATGACCTGGTCGACGAATTTTGTGTCACGCTGACCTTTCCGCATGAAGAGCACGATCGGTGAACATTCTTATTGTTGACGACGAGCAGCCGGCGCGTGACCGTCTGCGGCAACTCATCGACGACAGTGCCGAGCACACTGTAGTCGGTGAAGCCAGCGACGGCACACAAGCCGTCCAGGCGGCAGCCGAACTAAAACCCGACGTCGTATTGCTCGATATTCGTATGCCAGGTCTCGGTGGGATTGAAGCCGCACATCATATGAACAAACTACCGCAGCCGCCGGCGGTTGTATTTACAACTGCATACGACGAGTACGCAATCGAGGCGTTTGATGCCAATGCGATAGGCTACGTCTTAAAACCGGTGCGCCAGGAGCGACTCACGAAAGCCCTTTTGCAAGCCGCTCGAGTCAGCACCCAGGCGATTGAGCAATTCAACGACAATACGCAGTCAAAAGAGCAACGAAGTCATGTTTGTGCGCGCGTACAAGACAGCCTGCACCTCATTCCTGTAGCCGAAGTCTGCCGATTTCAGGCCGATCAAAAGTACGTTCGCGTATTTCACGACGAAGGCGAATATTTGATCGACGATTCCCTAAAAATGCTGGAACGAGAATTCGCCGACAAGTTTGTACGAATACACCGCGGTGCGCTCGTTGCGATAGGCTACATTGACTCATTGCGCAAACTTTCGGACGGCCAAACCTGCGTTGTGCTTCGCGGTACTACATCCGAAGCCGATGGCCTTATAATCAGCCGTCGGCATCTCGCCGATGTGAAACGTCGCCTAAAAGGAGCCTGACCCAGAATGCAATTGAGAATTGCGACGCGAAAGAGTGAGCTCGCGTTGTGGCAGGCGAATCACGTCGCTAGCTTGCTCAACGAATTGGACGAGGTCAGCGGTGTCGAATTGGTGCCATTAACGACGCGCGGTGACCAGATCCTCGACCGAAGTCTGCAGAAGATTGGCGGCAAAGGTCTCTTTATCAAGGAGTTGGAGATGGCGATGCAGACCAATCGGGCCGATATCGCTGTCCATTCCATGAAGGACGTTCCAGCCGACATGCCGAGCGGATTTTGCATTGCGGCAGTCCTTGAAAGGGCCAATCCAACAGATGCCTTGGTTACGAACGACAACGGCGACTTGGACACGATCCGCGAAGGCGGTTGTATTGGCAGTTCCAGTCTGCGCCGGCAAGCACAACTGCGCGCAATGCGTCCCGACCTCGAGATCAGAGAACTCCGCGGCAACGTGAACACCAGGCTTGGGCGGCTCGAACTGGGCCAATACGACGGCATCATATTGGCTAGCGCGGGACTGCAGCGTCTTGGTAAAGGTGGGCATATAGCGCAGGAGTTTTTGCCGCAGCAAATGCTTCCGGCGGCGGCACAGGGCGTAATTGGTATCGAATGCCTCGAACACCAAAGTGAACTACGTACGTTACTGAAAAAGCTGGAAGACTATGAAACATCCGTAACGACATCTGCCGAGCGCGCCGTCGCATTTTCTCTACAGGCTACCTGCCAGTCCCCAGTTGCCAGCTACGCAACGATTGATGGCGATGCGCTGCATCTGCAGGCCTTGGTGGCATCTGTGGACGGCAGCAAAATATTGCGTGAAGAAGCGACTACCAATATTTCCGATGCTGCGGAGGTAGGTGCTGATGTTGCTAACCGATTGCTCAAGCGCGGCGCATCTTCTTTGCTGCAACCGTGACGAGTCAGTCCCTCGCGCACGCGCGCGTACTGGTCACACGTCCGCAAGCGCAAAGCGGTGAAGTTACACAGGAAATCGAAAATGTGGGTGGCACGCCTATTCACCTGCCAGTCATCAAGATAACCGGCCGCGAAGCGGATGTTCTCGCGGCGGAAGTCAACGCTTATCCACGACCTGACATCGCCATATTTGTCAGCCGAAACGCAGTACAATTTGGCATAAACTTAATTAGCGACCAAGATGTTGCCATTGCGGCCATCGGCCCGTCCACCATGCAAGCTATTCAGAATCGTGGTCGAACAGTGGACATTTATTCAGATTCTGGATACGACAGTGAACATCTACTTGCGCATAAAGCGCTGTCGCACGTCAAGAACAAGCGCATACTGATCTTACGCGGCGATCACGGTCGCGAGTTACTTGCGAGTGAGTTATCGGGCCGTGGCGCGATCGTTAGGCACCAAGCCGTTTACGAGCGTTCTACCGCTGATCCGGACCCCAAGGTCGTGCGCGACGTAGCATCACAGCTAGAATTGGAGCAAATCAAGTATGTGATCGTCATGAGCGTCGATTCGCTACGAAGTTTGTTGGAACTGCTGCCCACTGAGAGCAAGGCTCGACTGGCGCAATCGTGGCTGGTGACGCCCAGTGAACGTGTGATACAAACAGCCCAGGATTTGATTCCCGGCGTGCGTGCGCTATTGGCCGATGGACCGCAAGCAACGGACTTGGTCCAAATAATGGTACGTCACACCACGATCTCCTAGCAGCGTGTTGAAAAAAGATTCATGCGGCGCATTTCGGCGTCAGAAACGACCTCAAAATGCTCATGTACTGCGTGTACACTGCGCTTGCTGGGCAGGAAGCCCGAATGCCGCGGAGCGCAGGGATGCGCGAGAGCGACGTTCACCCGTTTCTTCATTGTTCTGCACTCGCCTGAACATTGTTCAACAGGCTGCTAGAGTCAGATTTCGCGACATCATCGGATATTTTGCATGAGCAACGATACAGACAAAGCGGGCGTTGAGGCCAATAGCAGCAGTGACACGGCGGATGCAATGTTCGAGGATCTGGGTGACTCGGCCACAGTAGCGCCAGACAGCAGCCCGCCGCGCCAATCCCGAGCGCCATTGTTGGTCGCCATTTTGGCGGTGCTGATAGCTTCGGTCGCCCTGTTCGGCGTCGTAGCTCTATTTCTTGCTGACGACAAAACCCCTTCGACGGCAGTCGACGATTCAGCTGCGCGTGTTGCGGTAGATGCGTTGGATGCAAGTATTGGGGCACAACGAGAGTCGCTGAGAGAACTTGAGCAACGACTCGCGAGCCTTGCAAGCCGCGATAACGTTACCATCGATGACCTCGACGAATTGGCGCGTTCTTCACGACGGCAACTGGAAGATTACGAGTCGTTGCCGGGCCGCTTGCAAAATATCGAGAACACAGTGTCGTCTATTCAAGGAATATCGACAGGCGTGCGCGACCACTGGCTTATCGCGGAAGCCGAGTATTACATGCAGATCGCTAACGCGCAGCTACAACTTGCGGGAAACCCGGAACTGGCCAGACTTGCGCTCTTACAAGCCGACGAACGTGTTCAACAGTTGGCGAATCCCGCCTTGACGAATGTACGTCGTACTATTGCCGGCGAAATGGGCGCACTGAAATCGATGCAGCGCGCCGACATTGAGGGCATATCGCTGCAACTTGGTAGCCTCGCATCGAGCATAGAAGCGTTGCCGTTGCGGCGTGACGTTCAGGTTGCCGAGGTTGCAGAAAACGTTAGTGCTGACGATGAGATCAGCGGCGTGGATCGGGCCGTTGCATCGCTCAAGAGCACCGTAAGCAATGTCGTTTCAATTCGCCGAACCGATGAAAATATTCGGCCATTGATCGCTCCCGAGTCCGCCTATTTTTTACGCGCAAATTTATCGTTGCAATTGCAGGCGGCAAGACTCGCGCTGTTGCGCAGCGAAAAAGCAGCCTACCAGCAGAGCCTAGACGACGCATCTGGCTGGCTGCAAGAGTATTACGACCAGGACGCACCACAGGTGTTGAGCGCAATACAGACAATCGCCGAGATTCGCGGGGGACTGGTAGATGTCTCGGTACCGGATATCTCGCAGTCGCTACGATTATTGCGACAGTATGAAACGATGGCGACGTCAGCGTCGCCAGCGGTTAATAGCGATGCAGTATCGAACGCTCCACCTCAGCAGCCAATCAGCACCGAGGAAACATCCGAACAATGAAATTCGGCCTAATCGTCATATTGGCGCTAATCATTAGCTCCTTCACTGCACATTTCTTGTTGCAGGACCCCGGTTACGTCGTCATCAATTTCCGCGGCTACCTCATCGAGATGTCGGTTCCCGTGTTCATTGCTCTAATCTTTATATTGCTAATCACGATCTGGCTGATTTTGAAACTAATCAGGGCACCGAGGAAATTGGGCCAGGCTGCGGCGAGGTTTCGCAGTGGGCGGGCCGGGAATCGCCTGACGCGCGGCATGATTGAAATTGCGGAAGGTAATTTTGCCAAGGGCGAGAGATTGTTGGCGCGTACTGCGCACAAGAGTGACGCACCACTGCTAAATTACCTTCAAGCGGCGCGAGCAGCGCATTTATTGGGTGACGACAAGCGCAGAGACGGATGGTTACGTCAAGCGTACGAACAAACACCCGAAGCTGCCAACGCGGTACTGCTCACACAGGCCGAATTGCAGTTAGATCAGAAGCAGTACGAACAGGCATTGGCAACGTTGCGTAAGCTTGCAGAAAACTCCCCGGGTCACCGACATGCGCTTGCGCTGCTCGGTCGTTTGTATTTTCGGCTGCAGGACTGGGAGCAGCTCGGGGAACTGTTACCCAAGCTAAGAAAACACGGCAGCATCGATGCAGAAAGGATTTCGCTATGGACCCAACGAGTGCACTGCGAAAGATTGCAGCAAGCAGCAGATGGCAATACCGTCAATATAGTTTGGCAATCGATTCCGCGAGCGGAACGCAAGCTTGCGGCCATTCGAGAACACTACTACACCCGCCTTATAGATACTGGTCTGCATGAAACCGCCGAAAAGGAAATCGCCCAAGAGCTGAAACGCGATTGGCGGGCACCCTTGGTCAGGCTTTACGGCCTGGTTGAAGCGCCTGACGCGAGCAAACAGTTGAAGCGTGCCGAGACCTGGCTGCGTACGCGAGGCGAGGATCCGGAATTGCTATTGACCGCCGCTCGACTTTGTTTACGCACCGAGCTCTGGGGCAAAGCTCGAAGCTATCTCGAAACAGTGCTGTCGATTCGTCCAAGCCCGGAAGCCTACAATGAGTATGGTCAGCTGTTGAAGCACCTTGGCGACAGCGAAGCGTCCGCGGATGCATTCAGAGACGGGTTGAATCTGGTATCCGACGCACCGGTATCGTCGGTACTTTTACTGGAGTCAGACGCGCAGCCACCGGTCGCGCAAACCGATGCGGTCAGTGAGTCCTAATCAGCAACAAGTGGTAATCGTGGGGCTCGGCTATACCGGACGACGAGTAAGTTGCCACATCGATGGCGCTATTGCTGTCAGTCGCCGTTCGCGACCCGAAAGCCCATCGCATGAATTCTTTGCAAGAGATCTCGACTCGCCGAAGATCGCTGACATCGATGTTGGTGGCCCTTACTCGTTGCTATACACGGTCCCGCCTTCGGCCGCTCCGGATCAGCGAATGGAGCGGCTTCTCAACGCGCTTAATCCCCAGCCATCACGGATCGTCTACCTCAGCACCAGCGGCGTTTATGGTGATCAGCAAAGAAAAATCACCAGCGAAACGACACCGCCAGCACCAGTGAATGAGCGTGCCAAGCGACGGCTGGCAGCCGAGCAGCAGCTATCGGAATATTCGGCGCCCTTGGTCATATTGCGAGTGCCAGGCATATACGGACCGGGTCGACTTGGCATCGAGCGCATCAATAATAGAATTCCGGTCATTGACGAAGCAGACACAAGCCCGGGTAACCGTATTCACGTTGAAGACCTAGTTGGCTGTTGCCTTGCAGCACTTGCTTCCGAGACACCGCCGGGCATTTACAATGTCGGCGATGGTGATCATCGCAGCAGCACCTGGTTCGCGCAGACGGTCGCTAAACTCGCCGGAATACCGGCGCCACCAACTGTCTCACGCGACATCGCAGAGCGGACCTTCAACGAAAAGCGCCTGTCATTTTTACGTGAGTCTCGGAAACTGGATATCCGTAAGATGCGTGAAGTCTTGCGCTACGCACCAAATTACGTGGACGCCGAAGACGGTATTCAAGCGAGCCTCGTTTTCACTAAGTAGTCGGCGTTGGGAGCCAGCGCCGACTCGCAACCTTGGTTAGGGTTGCGAGCGCTTGCTTCGCAACCACTTGACCAACGGATCCCACTGCTCCCAGTCAGGCCAAGCCAAGTATTCCGGCAATTCAAAAATGCCGAGCCCGCGAGTGTAAGCACGCACATAATTTTGGGCCTCCCGCAGGGCAGCCAGATAGGGCACGCGGGCGGCGGTTAAATACTCGTCAAGTTCCTCGAAAATCAGCGTGTACTCGCGTACGCGATTAGCCACTACGCCGATTTTCACGCCTTTTTTCTCCACCTTGCCGACGCTTTTCAATTCTTTGATAAAGCGGTCTGACGCCTGCATGTCGATCGTCGACGGCAGAACCGGTACGATTATCGTTTCAGCGTGCTTCACGAGATCCGCAAGCTCTTTGTTATGCGTCCGCGCTGGCGCATCAATAACAAGGATATCCGCGCTGCGCGGCACCCGTCGCAGTCCGTCGTCGAAGCCAGACACGCCAACAATTTTTGCGCGATTGTCAGGTCGACGCTCGATCCAATCGAGACCAGATCTTTGTGGATCATAGTCGGCCAACGCCACCGCGGCGCCTTCTGTCGCAAAATAAGAAGCAATATTTGTTGCAAGCGTGCTCTTGCCACAGCCGCCCTTGGCGTTCATCACCATTATGTGTCGCATTGTGGATTCTCGCTGATTTTATTAGTGTGATTATCAGTTTATGTAAACTACCGTTGCGTGATACAAAAGTCCATTCACGTGTCGACCTGTCGTCGAATCTGCCAATCGAACAAGAGAGTCCGGCGTACTTTACGACTTGCAGGGAAACGCATTGATAGGCACACATCGCGCTTGAGTCAACACTTCTCGTGGTAAGCTCAGCTCGCGCCAGTCACCACACAGAAGCGCTAATGCGGCAAAACGGAAGGAACTGCCAACTATGAGCACGCAACGCAAAGCCGAATTCGCCGAGTCACCGCTAGCGGAGTCCGCAGTCGTCGATTTCTTGCAGCAACACACGGATTTTTTTGAGCGTAATGCTGATATTTTGAGTTCCGTTCGCTTACCGCATGTTTCTGGCGGCACTGTGTCATTGGTCGAACGCCAGGTCTCCGTCCTGCGACAAAAAGACATGAAACTCGAACGCCAACTGAAAGAGCTACTGCAGGTCGCTCGCGACAATGACGTGTTGGCCGCGAAAATTCACCAGCTCACACTTGCGCTCCTGGCTGCAAAAGACATTCAGGGGTCACTTGCGTGCGTCGAGAAGGCGTTGCGAACCGGTTTCGGCGCTGACCAATCAATTTTGGTGCTTTTTGCCGACCCGGAAGCCTTTGCCGATATCCGCGTCGGCCGGTTTTTCCGGCCGACCGAGAGATCTAACCCCGTACTGAAAGCATTTGATACCTTTCTCGATGGCAAAACGTCGCGCTGCGGGCAAGTGAGAGACGCGCAACGCGATTTTCTATTTGGCGAGGACACCAACGAAATTGGCTCTGCGGCGCTAGTGCCATTGGGCAAGGGCGCAGAAATTGGTTTTTTGGCGATTGGCAGCGCCGACGCTGATCGATTTCACCCGGGCATGAGCATCGACTTCTTGACACGTCTGGGCGACCTGGTTGCGGGCTCCCTGAAGCGATTTTAGGGGGCGTTACTAACGAAATTTGCAGATGGACACAGCCGAAAAGGAATGGATCGACCAATTTATTCGGCACCTGCAGTTCGAAAGAAGACTCTCCGCCCAAACATGTAAACACTACGGACGAGATCTAGCTGCGCTGAGCGGCTACGCGACACAGCAAGGTCTGTCACACTGGCGTGACCTAGATCATCAACACCTGAGATCATTTACGTCCCACGGGTTTCGTAACGGACTGTCAGCGCGCAGCTTGCAGCGACGGTTATCTGCGGCGCGAACATTCTACCGCTACCTACTGCGTGAGAAGCATGTACGCGTCAATCCAGCAGCGGATGTAAAGGCGCCGAAATCCGGGAAACGATTGCCCGCCAACATTGACGCGGATCGCATGGCGCATTTGTTGAATATCAAAGGTGACGGGATAATCATCCAGCGAGATCGCGCCATCCTTGAGCTATTTTACTCGTCAGGACTACGCCTGGCAGAACTAACGGACCTCAATATGGGCGATGTCGATATTGCTGACGCCACCGTCCGTGTGACCGGCAAAGGCAACAAGGACCGTATCGTGCCGGTAGGCCGTATTGCACGGCAATCCTTAGGCCTCTGGCTCACCATGCGTCCTGAAATGGCGGCAGACGGCGAAGCCGCCCTTTTCGTTTCCAATCGTGGCAGTCGACTGAGCAAGCGCTCCGTACAGGCCCGGGTTGAGTACTGGGCAAAAAAACAGGGGCTCGACGTCCGCGTGTACCCGCATTTGTTTCGACATTCGTTCGCGTCACATTTGTTGGAATCCAGCCATGACCTGCGCGGCGTCCAGGAATTGCTGGGCCACACCAATATTAGTACAACTCAAATTTACACCCACCTTGACTTTCAGCACCTGGCCCAGATATACGACCAAACTCATCCCAGAGCCCGCTCGAAAAATAAGGACTAGCCCATTGCTCGCAGGCGATCGATTTCGCGGAGCTACGGACATCCGGGGCCAAAACTTTCAATCAAGGATCCAATAGATGGAACAATATCGTGGCACCACCATTGTTTCAGTGCGACGCAACGGCAAGGTCGCCATCGCCGGTGACGGCCAAGTCAGCATGGGCAATACCATCATGAAGGGCAATGCCAGGAAAGTGCGTCCACTGGCAGGCGGACGCGTGATTGCTGGCTTTGCCGGTGGCACGGCCGACGCGTTTACACTGTTCGAACTGTTCGAGAGCAAATTGGAGCAATATGGCAAGCTGACTCGGGCAGCCATCGAGCTGGCCAAGGACTGGCGGACCGACCGGCGTTTGCGCCGTCTTGAAGCGCTTCTATGCGTTGCTGACCAAGAAACTTCATTCATCATCTCCGGTAATGGCGATGTCATCGAACCTGAGCACGATCTGATGGCCATCGGCTCCGGCGGTCCCTTTGCGCAGGCCGCTGCACTGGCATTGCTGCAAAACACGGACCTGGAGGCACTGGATATTGTCGAAAGAGCCTTAGGCATTGCCGCCGATATATGTGTATTCACCAATCAAAACATTGTCGTCGAAGAGCTTTCGGCGAAAGATAAAGTAGCGGATAAATAGCATGTCCCAAATGACACCGAGAGAAATAGTCCAAGAACTTGACAACCACATAGTGGGTCAGGACGAAGCAAAGCGTGCGGTCGCCATCGCATTGCGGAATCGCTGGCGTCGCGTGCAAGTCGACGAACCCTTGCGCAGTGAAATTACGCCCAAAAACATACTGATGATCGGCCCAACTGGCGTTGGCAAAACCGAAATCTCGCGGCGCTTGGCAAAGCTCGCGAAGGCACCGTTCATCAAGATCGAAGCAACAAAATTTACCGAGGTTGGCTATGTTGGACGCGAGGTCGACAGCATAATTCGTGATCTCATGGACATCTCTGTAAAGATGACTCGCGAAGAGGCGATGTCCAAAGTCAGACACCGAGCGGAAGACGCTGCCGAAGAACGCATATTGGATGCCCTATTGCCGCGCTCACCGCGTTCAGTCGGCTTCACTCAGGAAGACGAAGCAGACTCAGGACAGAATGATACGCGTCAAAAATTCCGAAAAATGTTGCGCGAAGGCAAGCTAGACGACAAAGAAATTGAGATCGAAATTCAAGCAATGCCGGTAGGCGTCGAGATTATGGCCCCGCCTGGCATGGAGGAAATGACAAGCCAGCTGCAAGGTATGTTTCAGAACCTTTCCGGCAATCGGCAAAAGACCCGTAAACTTCGAGTCAAAGAGGGTATGCGCCTGCTCACGGATGAAGAAGCCGCAAAGATGCTGGACGAAGAGGATCTGAAATCACGGGCACTTGAAGCGGTTGAACAACACGGCATCGTTTTTCTCGACGAGCTCGACAAAGTCACAAGAGGTTCGGAGTCGGTTGGCGCCGACGTGTCGCGTGAGGGCGTCCAACGCGACCTGTTACCACTTGTTGAGGGCTCTACGATCACGACCAAGTACGGCATGGTTAAGACAGACCACATCCTGTTTATCGCATCGGGCGCCTTCCACGTATCCAAACCGTCAGACTTGATCCCCGAATTACAGGGTCGGTTCCCCATCAGGGTTGAACTGAAGTCACTTACCACCGATGACTTTGTACGAATATTGACCGAACCTGACGCGTCGTTAACGGCTCAATATCAAGCGCTATTGTCTACTGAAGATGTGGATATAGAGTTTACTGACAGTGGTGTTAAGCGCCTTGCCGAGGTTGCATTTCACGTCAACGAATCGACTGAAAATATTGGGGCGCGCAGATTGCATACCGTCATGGAAAGACTCCTAGAAACAGTATCCTTCGAGGCTTCGGATAAAGGCGGGACACACCTACAAATCAACGCCGGATACGTGGACCAGCACTTGGCCGAATTGTCACAGGACGAAGATCTCAGCCGCTATATACTCTAGGACGACTTGGGAACGGAGCTGTGGCACATGGATGAGGTACCGACGGACATTCGATTGCGCAAGCAATCGCGCCTATTGACCGTGCGCTTTGACGAAGTTGAATACGATTTGCCGTTTGAATATTTGCGTGTCAGCTCGCCATCCGCCGAAGTCAAAGGGCACGGTGTCGGTCAAGAAGTCCTGCAGACCGGCAAAGAGAACGTGCAGATCACTCAAATTGAGCCCGTTGGACACTACGCGATCCGCCTGATCTTCGACGATGGTCATGATAGCGGGTTGTACACGTGGCAATACCTCCATGAGCTGGGTCGCGATCACAAGCAGAACTGGCAGCGGTACCTCGACCGGCTTAAGTCCGCAGGGTATGCTCGAATACCGCCCGCTAATTGTTAAGTTGATGAGCAAGCAAACCACACATTTTGGCTACGAATCGATTCCTGTAGCCGAGAAAGCGAATCGGGTAAGAGGGGTCTTTGACTCAGTAGCCAGCAAGTACGACATCATGAATGACCTGATGTCGGGTGGTCTACATCGTCTATGGAAGCGCTACACGATTGACCAGGCGGCGGCAAAGCCCGGCCAGTTTATTCTGGACCTGGCCGGTGGAACGGGAGATCTCGCATTGCAGTTCGCGAAAATCGTCGGTCCAAGCGGTCACGTAACGCTTGCAGATATCAACCACGCGATGCTGTGTGAGGGCCGCAAACGTCTGGTCGACGGAGGCGTAGCCGGGAATTTGTCGATTACTCAGGTCGACGCGGAAAACCTGCCGTTCGCGAAGTCGAGTTACGATTGCGTAACCATCGCTTTCGGATTGCGTAATGTCACAGACAAAGATGCAGCGCTACGCTCAATGTTCAGGGTACTGAAGCCGGGCGGCAAGGTGATGATCCTCGAGTTCTCCAAGCCCGCAGAAATTCTCAAGCCGGCATACGACTTCTATTCTTTTAACGTGCTGCCCTATGTAGGCAAAGTTGTCGCGAACGACGAAGACAGCTATCGATATTTGGCAGAATCGATACGCGTGCATCCTGATCAGGATACGTTACTCGCGATGATGAAAGACGCTGGATTAGAGCGTTGCCGCTACCATAACCTAACCGGTGGCGTAGTCGCGTTACATGTCGGCTACCGAATCTAGCTGGCGTCGCTCATGGATCCATTAGAATCGCTACTGCGCCCCGTGATCGGACTCGTCAACAAACAAATCGCGGCGACGACGCCAGCACGCGAAATTTGCGCTGATATTCAAGGCAGCGTCGTTGCGTTCCAAGTAAGCAACACTGCGCTTGCCGCGTATGTACACGTATTCGAAGATCGCATTTCGTTGAGTGGCAGCTACAGCGACGATGCCGATGTCATTGTCAGCGGCAATCTATTGCAAATGGCGAAATTGGCGACCCCCGGGGGAACGGATGCGATTCGCGATGGATCGATTGAAATTCATGGAGATGCCAGAATCGCGCAGTCGTTTCAGCGATTACTCAAGTACGCTAAACCAGACCTTGAAGAGGAGTTGTCGTCGGTAATAGGCGACTCCGCAGCACATGAAGTTGGCCAATTTGTGCGCCGCGTACGTGACTGGGGAGAGGATGCCTCCAAAACCATGCGCGCCAACATCAGCGAATATCTTCAGGAAGAAAGTCAGGCGGTACCGAGCCGCGATGAGGCTGAGCAATTTCGTGCAGACGTCAACTCCGTACGTGACGATACGGCAAGATTGGAGGCACGAATCGGCCGACTGGAATCCGAGAATTCCGGGAACGGCGAGAATTGAGTAAATCACGACGCAAGACATTTTTTCGCATGCTCGGTATTCAACGCGTGTTGGTGCGATATGGCCTCGACGATATCATCAAGGCTACGCATTTCCTGCGGCCGCTTAAATATCTGTTCTACCTGTTTCCGCGTCGCGTAGATCGATCCGCACCACTTGGCGAGCGGCTACGTTTGGCGCTGATAGAATTGGGCCCGATTTTCGTGAAATTTGGACAGGCCATATCTACACGCCGCGATCTGCTGCCGGAAGATATCGCGGACGAGCTAGCGCAGCTGCAAGATCAGGTGCCAGCCTTCCCCTCGGAACAAGCACTGGCCATTCTCGACAGCGCCTATGGCACACCCGCTAGCGAAGTATTTTCGCGCCTAGACGGCGAGCCACTTGCCGCAGCGTCAATCGCCCAGGTTCACGCCGCGGCACTGCAGGACGGAACTGAGGTCATCGTCAAAGTACTGCGGCCTGGCGTTCGCGGGTTAATTGAACGCGATCTCGACGTCCTTTACGTAATAGCCGATCTGGCGGACCGATACTGGTCACAGGGGAAACGGCTCCGGCCACTGGAGATTGTCGCTGAATACGAGAAGACGATTCTCGACGAGCTGGACCTAATGCGTGAAGGCGCGAATAGCGCACAGCTCAAGCGTAATTTCGAAGGCTCTGATTTGCTTTACGTGCCGGATGTGTATTGGGACTACTGCCGACCTGAAGTATTGGTGCAAGAGAGAATCTACGGCGTGCCGATCAGCGATATGGCTACCCTGCGCGCAGCAAATACGAACATTCAGATGCTGGCAGAAAATGGCGTAGAGATTTTTTTCACCCAGGTCTTTCGACATAACTTTTTTCACGCCGATATGCATCCGGGAAACATCTTTGTGCAGATTGAAGACCCGGAGCATCCGAAATACGCGGCCGTGGACTTCGGTATCATCGGCACGTTAACGCCATCCGATCAACAGTATCTCGCAGGTAATTTCTTGGCGTTTTTCGATCGCGACTATCACAAGATCGCCAAGTTGCATTTGGATTCCGGCTGGGTTCCTCCCGATACGCGTATCGATGAACTCGAGTCAGCAATACGCTCAGTATGCGAGCCGATTTTCAATAAACCGTTGGACGAGATTTCGTTTGCGCAAGTCCTAGTTAGGCTGTTTGAAACAGCCCGACGTTTCAACATGCCCATACAACCGCAACTTATCCTGTTGCAAAAGACGCTTTTCAACATTGAAGGACTCGGGCGTCAGCTTTATCCGCAACTGGATCTTTGGAAGACAGCGCATCCCGTGTTGCGAGAATGGATGAACGAGCAAATGGGACCGCAAGCCATGATGGAGAGCCTGCGCGAAAATCTACCGCAAATGCGTGACGCCATGCGGCAACTGCCGAGCGCAATTCATAACCTTGCCGAGCAAGCGCAAAAGGGTGAATTCCGCGTAACGCTGGACGCTCCTGAGCTACAAGACCTTCAGTTACAGATGCGCCAACAGCAGGCACAGCGATTCAAGCTTGGGGTAGCTGCTACCGCGACGATTTGCGGAACACTTTTACTAGCATTCGGTCCGATGGAATGGCTCGGTTGGTCATTCGTCGGTGTTGGTGCAATTGCATTTTTTACCGCTAGACCGCGTACGTAGCGCGCCAATAATACAAATCGAAACTGATGACGGGGCGTTGAGTGTCCAAAAGCGAAGATGACCTGCAGGCGGACGGCAAAGCCAGATCAATCAGAAGCTTTGTACGTCGCAGCGGTCGCATGACCGCCGGGCAGCAACGCGCGCTTGATGAATTGTGGCCGAACTATGGCACCACATTCTCTATGCAACCACTAGACCTGGCCAAGCTCTTTGGTCGCGACGCGAAAACAATTTTCGAAATCGGCTTCGGCAATGGAGAGTCGTTGCTGCAACTTGCATCGCACTATCCCAATCGCAACTTTCTTGGCGTTGAAGTGCATGAACCCGGAATTGGCCACTGCATGATCGGCGCAAGCGCGGCGAAGCTGCAGAATCTTCGAATATTGTGTCACGACGCTATAGAAGTGTTGGAAGATCAAATGCTGGACGAAAGTCTAACGCGCGTTAATTTGTACTTTCCCGATCCGTGGCCAAAAAAGCGCCACCACAAACGCCGCATCGTACAGCCATCATTTCTTGATCTCGTCAGCAGAAAACTACAGCAAGGCGGCACACTGCATATTGCGACCGACTGGAACAACTATGCAGAATACATTGACGCGACGGTTGCAGATTCCGAAAATTTTGAAGTTGATGTTCGGCGCGCACATCGCGGCGACCAGCCACTGGATCGGAGCGCCACCCGATTCGAATCCCGTGGCCTTCAACAGGGTCATCAAATCGTTGATTGGCGACTCGTTCGACGCTAGCCCGGAAATTGCGTGAAAAGACGGCATCGTCGCTGTTTGTGGCGACTGCCGCGTGTTTGTTCGTGCGAGATAACGTAGCAGGGAATACGTTTCGAGCAGGATCGTGCTCGATGTGTTTCCCCTAAAAAATTGCTGCTATCGAAATACTGGTTCAGGATCAATCGATTGCCACTCGCGGCTCACGCGAGACATCAAATCTCGCATGCAAGTGCCCTTGCACAAAGCGCCAATAGGTCTATAACAGGTAATACTTGCAGGAAAATTTATGAGGACACTACTTTCACCTAAATAGAGGCATCATCATGGCAGTTGTATTTCCGACGATCGGACATTGGTACCGCCGCAGTAACGGCAACTTTTTTGAAGTTGTCGCTATCGATACGGATGATGGAACGGTCGAGATTCAATTCTTTGACGGCACGATTGACGAACTCGAGCTCGAAAATTGGCGCACGATGCTGGTCCAACAAGCTAGCGCACCAGAAGACTGGTCGGGTTCGGTCGATATGGATCCTGAAGATTTCTTAGGCCGGGATTCTGGCGAAATGCCTTTGGGTTTTCACGATCCGCTGATATTTATCGACAAGTCCTAGTTCGTACGATATCTACTTAATTCAAGTCTAACGCAGACTTGTCGGGCCCTTTACGACGATTTTACCGTCGTTGATCCAGACTTCAACTTCGGTGAGAAACTTTCCTGTACATGGACCGGCAACGCACTCACCCGTCGGGATGTCATACAACGCACCGTGTGAAGCGCAGATAATATGTCCGTTGTCTTTGGTGAGGAAACGGTGTGGCTGCCAATTCAGCGGATGGCCAACATGCTGACAGTAATTTTGATAGGCAAAAATATGTTCGCCTTGGCGCACTACAAATCCCCTGAAAGGCCAATCACCGTCACCGATCTTGAACTCGCGACAACCAGGATCGTCAAGCTCGTCGACGCGGCCAATAACGATTTCTTCTACAACGATCACTGAGTGCTCTCCGTAGACTGCAGGTGGCGAACGACAATAAACGACAGAATGATAGATGGAATTCCAAGCGCTGCGGCGTAGATGAAAAACCAGAACCATCCAACAACTTCTTGAACATCGCCGGAAAATCCTGCGCACAACTTACCAACGAATGTAGATAGAGAACTGAACAACGCATACTGGGTCGCGGTGAAGGAAATGTTTGTAAGGCTGGATAGGTACGCGATGAATACCGTCCCAGCGAACCCTTGCGCGAAGTTATCGAAACTAATGGTGATACCAAGCACCCAGATATCGGGCCCAGTCAATACCAGCAGCGCGAAAAAAAGATTTGTAGCCGCGATTAGAATTGTGGCCGATATCAGACAACGGGCTAAGCCGTACTGGAGTACTGCCCAGCCGCCAACTCCAATACCAGCCAGCGCTACCCACAAACCGTACAGTTTCGCAACGCTCGCAACTTCAGCTTTTGTGAATCCCACATCCAAATAAAATGGATTCGCCAATACGCCAAGTACGTAGTCGCTAATACGAAAGACCGCCATGAACGCCAGTAGCATTGCCGCGAATTTCCCGTAGCGCCTGAAAAAATCCTTGACGGGCCCTACAACCGCTGCAATGAACCAATTGGTAATTTTCTCACCGACGCTGCCTGCAAAATGAAAACTCACTGGCGAAACGGTCGTCGGTTCCTTGCAGTAGAGCGTCGCCAAAATGCCAACACTCATGCAGAGCGCCATCACCATGTAACTGATTTTCCAGGAGTAGAATTGCGCTAAATACAGCGCCCCAGCGCCACTCACTATCCCAGCAACACGATATCCATACTGGTACGACGCAGCCATTATTCCCTGCAAATCGACTTCCGCAACCTCCACTCTATATGCGTCTACAGCGATATCCTGTGTTGCGGAAAACCATGCGGCGATAGCACCAACCACGAAGAATAAAACGGTCGCTTCAGCGGGATCAATTTGTGAAAGCGCAGCGAGCGAGGCCGCCAGGCCAAGTTGTGCTACCAACATCCAACTGCGGCGGCGCCCTAGATTCTTCGTCAATATGGGTATGCGTACGGAATCGACCAGTGGTGACCAGACAAACTTGAAACTATAGGCGAACATAATGAATGCGAACTTGCTGATCGTGCTCGTCGGCAGTTCAGCTTCGTAAAGCCACGCGGTAAGCGTAAAAAATACGAGCCACAGTGGCAGCCCGCTCGAGAACCCCAAAAAAAATATGACCAGAACTCTTTCCTGCAAAAAGTCCCGCCAACCAAGTTTTTTAGAGTCGCTCTGGGACGTCATCCCAGGTCATAATCCATTATTAACGGCGCATGATCTGAAAATCGCTGTGTTTTGTATATATCTGCGGCGATAACTTTGTCTTTCAATCCGGGCGTTACGATGTGGTAGTCAAGCCGCCAACCGACATTGTTGTCCCACGCCCTGCCTCGATTTGACCACCAAGTATATTGGTCGGCATCAGGATTAATAACCCGAAACGCATCAACGTAGCGTTTCGCTCCGAACAAATCGTCCAACCAAGCGCGTTCTTCAGGCAGAAACCCAGAGTTTTTTCGATTCCCTCGCCAGTTTTTTAGATCAATCTCTTTGTGCGCAATATTCCAGTCGCCACAAAGGACGTAGTCAGTACGTCGCCGCATCAACTTCTGCAGATGAGGCATAAATGTGTCAAGAAAACGATATTTCGCATCCTGCCGAATGTCGCCTGACGAACCTGATGGTAAATAGACAGATACGACATTGATATCGCTAAAGCGTAGCTCGAGGTAACGGCCTTCGTCATCGAATTCCTTTTGGCCGAAACTACGAATCACCTTGTTGGGCTTTTGCTTGGAATACACCGCAACCCCGCTGTACCCCTTCTTTTCGGCGTCCTCGTAGTAGCAATGATAGCCAGCGGGACGGAAACACTCGTCCTCCAGCTGGTGTTCCTGTGCCTTAGTCTCCTGAATGCAGACGACATCGGGATCCTGCTTCTTGAGCCAGTCAAAAAAACCCTTCCGTGCTGCCGCCCGAATACCGTTTGCGTTTAACGTAATTACTCGAAACACATCTTCCTCTCATTAAATGCGGCCGCCGCATACGGGCTGCGGAAATGCCGGTTTTCGTATGTCATAATCGACGTAAGCCGCGCTGTACGCCTAAACGATGGACCAACGCCGGCCATCATACAGAAGCTGAGTCATAGTCCGAATAAAATGCAAGCGTACAAAAGAGAATTTCTTGAGCTAGCCCTTGAACTCGAAGTGTTGCGTTTTGGCGAATTCACTTTGAAATCTGGGCGAACCAGTCCGTATTTTTTCAATGCGGGGCTATTCAACACGGGTTACGCGGCTGCCAAGTTAGGCCGCTACTATTCTTCGGCTATCGCGGAATCGAATATCGAATTCGACATGATTTTCGGACCGGCTTACAAAGGCATCCCGCTGGTCGCACTTACGGCATCATCGCTCGCGGAGCATAGAGACATTGATGTTCCTTACGCTTTTAATCGAAAAGAGGCGAAAAGTCACGGTGAAGGCGGTAGCGTCGTCGGTGCGCCAATTGAAGGCAAAGTTCTCATAGTTGATGACGTCGTCACGGCAGGAACTGCCGTTCGCGACGCCAGCCAGATCGTATCTGCCTGCGGTGCCACTACAGCCGGCCTAGTGATATCGCTGGACCGGCAGGAAGTCGGTCGCGACTCCAGATCTGCGGTGCAGGAATTGGAGCAAACGCTGAAAATTCCTGTCATAAGTATTCTCAAGCTCGAAGATCTGATCGATCTGCTGGAAGAATCAAAGGAATACGCGGAGTATTTGAAGCCAATTCTGGACTACCGAAATAAGTACGGCATTGACCTGTAAGTTATTGTTTTGCAAGCTTCAAACTAATTCTTTACAGGCACGTTACGGACCACTAAGCTGTAATTTCGCGAACTGGGTCCCTCTTTGCAACTTGCAATCTATGTGATTATTCGTCTTATGCGAAAACTTCCCATCATCTTATTAGCAATCCTTTTGCTGCCGGTAGCGGCACAGGCAGCGGAGACCCAGAAGTTGTACCGCTGGGTGGACGAAGACGGCATCGTCCACTATGGCGATAAGATTCCCGCGAAGTACGCCGAGATGGAGAAGCAAGTGCTCAACTCGCACGGCGTCACCGTCGGCAAATTGCGCGGCAAGAAGACTGAAGAAGAAATTGCCGAGGAAGAGCGGCAGAAGCAGCTGGCAATGGAGACCGAACTTAAGCGCCGCGCCGACATGGCATTGCTTGCAACCTACATGTCCATCGAAGAAATACTGATGCACCGTGACCGACGGGTTGAGCTCTTTCAAGCCCAATCGAGAGTCACCGAGTTGTACTTACGAAATTTGCAGCGCCGGCTTGAAAATCTACACGGTGAAGCGGCGAACTTCCGCCCGTACAGCGAAGACCCCGAAGCCGAAATGATTGATCCGAGCCTGTCCGCGGATATATCCACGACCAAAGAAACCATTACCCGTCACGAAGGCAACCTTGAGCGCTTCAAGCACAACGAAACAGAAGTGATCCAACGGTTTGAACACGATGTAACGCGCTTCAAGGAATTGAAGGGATTGGATCAGCAGGCTTCTAACACGCCGCCCACGCCTTAGTATCATCGGCAAGAAAATCGAATGTGCATTCGGAGATTATGCCGAAGCACTAGTTGGCTAGCAGGCTAGTCAGTTCCTGTATGGCCGAAGCCGCCATCTCCCCGGTCACTGTCGCCGAACTCGCTGACAATTTGAAACTTGACTTGTCTTATCGGCACGAAAACCATCTGTGCAATTCGTTCAGCGGGTTCCATCCGGTACGCCTGCGCGCTCCGATTCCAACACGAAATAAAAATCTGGCCTTGATAATCTGAGTCAATAAGTCCGGTAAGATTGCCAAGTACGAGGCCATGCTTGTGCCCTAGCCCAGACCGAGGCAGCAACACGGCCGCCAAAGTTCGGTCAGCGATATGAATAGCCAACCCAGTGGGTACCAAAACGGTTTCACCAGGTTCCACAACAATTGCGTCATCGATACATGCCCGCATATCCAAACCAGCAGATCCTTCGGTTGCATAGTGAGGAAGTGGAATCGAATCACCGATTCGTGAATCGAGAATCTTCAGCTCTATTGCCTGCACAGTTTGCCTTGTCATCTAATCGCGTGCCACGCTGTTCGCAGCAATCACTTCTTCAGAGTTACGCAGCTTATAGCGTTCAGTAACCAGCTGCATCAAGTCGTCGGCGAGCTGCGCTTTCGAAGCCATTGGAAACGCTTGTTCGCCGCCCCGCCAATAAACGACAGCAGCGTTATCGTCGCAATCGAAACCGAGATTTTCTCCAACTCTGTTTGCGACAATCATGTCCAGACGTTTCTTCGTCAATTTGCCCAACGCGTAATCCTTGACGTTGTCTGTTTCTGCAGCAAAACCGACACAAAATGGCCGCTCCGCTAGTCTGGAAATTGTCGCCAGGACGTCGGGCGTCTTGACCATTGACAACGTTATTTCGTCAGCCGATTTCTTGATCTTGGTGTTTTCTCTAACCGATGGTCGATAGTCCGCCACAGCTGCCGCCGCAATGAAAATATCCGTTTCGGCAACCTCTGCATGCGCCGCTGCAAGCAGGTCATCTGCGGACTCTATGTTGACAACCTTCACGCCGGTCGGTGGAACCAGGCTAACGGGGCCGGAAACAAGTATTACGTTCGCACCAGCATCGCGAGCAGCGACAGCCATCGCATAACCCATTTTCCCGGAACTCCGATTGGTGATGTAACGTACTGGGTCAAGTGGCTCGCGGGTCGGTCCCGCGGTTATCATGACCGTCTTGCCGCGCAAGACCAACGAAGAAACCGACGTCAATTTCGGTGCCATCACTTTCTCGGCAATTTGTTGAGGGTCCAGCATTCGACCTGCCCCCTCTTCACCGCAAGCTTGCGAACCACTGTCGGGACCAAGAATTTGTACGCCGCGATCTTCGAGCAGCTTTCTATTGGCCTGCACCGCCGGGTTTGACCACATGACCCGATTCATCGCCGGTGCCACCACAACTTCCGCCTCCGAGGCTAGACAGACGGTTGTTAGTAGATCTCCGGCCGACCCCGATGCCAATCGCGACAGCATTTCTGCGGTTGCCGGGGCGATTAAGATTACATCTGCCCAGCGCGCCAACTCGATATGCCCCATCGCAGCCTCCGCTTCTTTGTCCCAGATATTGCTGCGAATCGGTTTCCCGGATACGGCTTGTAAGCTCGTCTCAGTCACGAACTCATTGGCGGAATGCGTCAATATGATCTGTACATCGGCGCCTCGTTCACGCAGGCGCCGAACCAGTTCGGGCGTCTTGTAAGCGGCGATGCCACCACTAATTCCAAGCAGGATTTTTTTCGTCTCAAGGCTCACAGAACGAGCTTAGCTCGATGTTCGGTGCAAAAGCCAGTCGTCGAGCAGGATCCAGCGCCATGAGAATACGGCCATCTTTGGACAATTTGCTGATTGTTGATTTACGTCGGTTGCGTCACTGTAGGGCCAAGCCCATGGACAAGGAGTGTCCGAGTTGGAACAGCTCGAATCCGCACCTAGTTTGCGCTGTCGTCTTGCGCGCGACGGCGCCGAATCGCTGTCGGAAGCGGAGCTTCTGGCGATCGTAATTTCGCATGAAAGTTGTCACAAAGCAGCGACCGATCGCTGCCAACACCTACTCAATAAGTTTGGCGGCCTAACACCATTGCTGCTTGCTAAATCACACGAATTCCACACGGCCGACGGCATCGGCGATGCATATGTCGCCAGCCTAAGGGCGCTGCCAGAACTTGCGAAACGCTATTTCGAGGGTACGCTACCTGTTGGTAAGACGATATCCAATCCGCAAGATACCGCAGAGTTTTTGACCGCAAAACTTCGCGATCTACCGCATGAGATGTTCTGCTGCCTGTATCTTGATAACCGACACAGAATTATTCAGTTTGTCGAGCTCTTCCGCGGCACCATCGATGGCACCAGCGTGTACCCAAGAGAGGTCGTGAAGCAGGCGTTGTCACTGAATGCAGCGGCTGTCATTGCAGCGCATAATCACCCATCAGGTGTCACGGAGCCAAGCAAGGCGGACGAGAGCATCACGCGGCGCCTGAAATCCGCGCTCGAATTGGTCGACATAAGACTCTTGGAC
Organism: Woeseia sp.; assembly: GCA_021773015.1. Lineage (GTDB taxonomy): Bacteria > Pseudomonadota > Gammaproteobacteria > Steroidobacterales > Woeseiaceae > OFTM247. The sequence goes on along the minus strand of JAJFKW010000001.1, from coordinate 3,001,521 downwards.
CATCTTATCGTCGGCGGCAATCGCTGCCGTTCGCTGGCCGAGAGAGGGCTGCTTTGAATGGAAAACTGGCTCTTCGCGAGCATTTTCATGTTTCCTCGCCCAACAGATCGGCCGCAGTTTAGAGAAGCTCGGTATTTGCACTTGAATTGCTTCAGTCGTACTGGTATAAAGTCCCGCTCTCTGCCCCCTACCTGGTGGGCAAGTATAAACAAAATCAGAGACTTACATATCATGTCCAAGGTTTGCCAGGTGACTGGGAAGCGGCCGCAAAGCGGCAACAACGTTTCTCACGCCAATAACAAGACGCGACGCCGCTTTTTGCCGAACTTGCAAAACAAGCGTTTCTGGCTTGAATCAGAAAAACGCTATGTTCGCCTACGTGTTTCGCACAAGGGTATGCGGATCATCGATAAGCTCGGCATTGAAAAAGTGCTGGCCGATCTGCACGCCGACGGTAAACGCGTTTAAGCGTAATTGAGGTATTCGAAATGCGTGAAAAAATCAGACTAGTGTCAAGTGCCGGAACCGGTCACTTTTACACGACAACCAAGAACAAGCGACTTCATCCAGAAAAGATGGAGACGAAAAAGTACGACCCGAAAGCACGTAAACATGTGCTCTACAAAGAAGCCAAGATCAAATAATTCTTGTCGCTTTATCGATCGCTTATAAAAAAACCCCGCTTTCTCGGGGTTTTTTTTGGCGCCCAATAGCCACCAAAGCGACTCCATACACTAACCTAGGCGGCGACTTCCAGCCGATAGGACCTGAGCCGTTCAGCAAAATCCTCCAGTACCTTAATACCACTTGCCTCGGCTTCTGCACACCACTGTCGCATTTGTTCAAGCAGGTACTCATTGCTTACGTTCGAACTGCTCCATAGCTCAGCCAGCCGCTCGCGGAATTGATGCACGATTTGCAATGATGCATGCCCAGCCAATAATTCCTTTAGCCGAACGATCGCTTTATCGTCTAAAAGCTTAGGCTGCCTTACCAGCAACTTCTTTGCGCGCTTAAGCGCTGAACTTCCTGCTGCGACCGCCTTTTCTGTACGCAAGACAGGCAATGTAACTTGTCGCGTGTAATCTCGCAGAACGTGCATTCGATTGACTATGACAGCTCGCAGATTGTCGAGATCCACAACGTTTTCCGTCGGCGCCTGCATAATCGGCGACGGCGCTATGCGGTTAACTTTGACGAGGCGCAGCGGACGCAAAAGGCAGATATAAAACCAGCCAATATCAAACTCCCATGGCCGTACTGAGAATTTTGCGGATGTCGGAAACGCATGGTGATTATTGTGCAACTCCTCGCCGCCGATCAACACGCCCCATGGAACGATGTTGGTCGCAGCATCCTCACATTCGAAATTTCGATAGCCGCTATGATGGCCGACACCGTTAATGACCCCCGCGGCGAAGACAGGCATCGTCGCAAGCTGAATTGCAATCATGGTGATACCCGGCACGCCGAAAAGCAGCAGATTACTTAATACCAATACCCAGATGCCGGCGTTAGGAAAACGCCTATAAACGTTTTTTTCCAACCAGTCGTCGGGCGTTCCACGACCAAATTTCTCCAACGTTTCAGGGACAGCCTTTTCAGCGCGATAAAGCTCGGCTCCTTCAAACAATACCTTCTTTAGGCCATAAATCTGCGGACTATGTGGGTCATCCTTTGTCTCACAGTAGGCGTGGTGTTTACGATGCACGGACACCCATTCTCTGGTGGCCTGGCCCGACGTACACCAAATCCAAAATCGAAAAAAGTGGCGTAAAACCGGATGTAAATCAATTGCTCGATGCGCCTGGTCCCGGTGCAAGTAAAGCGTTACTCCCATCATCGAGATTTGTACAAGGACGAGCGTTACCAGCGCATAGCCAGCGAAATTCAGGTTCAAAAGTCCGTACATATATTCCATAGGAGATTCCATATTGAGTCGGACACTACGGTAACTTTAGTTTGATCGATATACAAATTCCGGACGCTATTCACATTCCGCAGCTTATTTGTTCAATCCGTCTACGTGTATAGTGTAACGCCAGCTTGACTAGTTCCCGAGATGCCTGAATTACCTGAAGTTGAAACAAGTCGTCGTGGCATAGCACCATGGTTGGTTGGCGAGAAAATTCAATCCGTTATCGTCCGAGATAAGCGGCTACGCTGGCCGGTTCCAGATGACTTGCACGACCGCCTGGCTGGCGAGGTCATTCAAAAGCTTCGACGCCGGGCCAAATACCTGCTTATCGACACCGGAAATGGCACGGCGATTTTGCACCTTGGAATGTCCGGAAGCGTCCGGATTATCAATAGCGATGAACCGGCTGCCAAACACGACCATGTAGATGTATGTCTGAGCAACGGCAAGGCGCTTCGCTTTAGGGACCCGCGGCGTTTTGGATCGTTTCTTTGGGCGCGCGATGCGGAGCTACATCCGCTGATTAAGAACCTAGGCCCGGAGCCATTGGATGCTGCTTTCGACGGCAACTATCTTTGGCAATCCGCCCGTAAACGACGCCTAGCAATCAAGCCATTCATTATGAACGCCGCAATTGTTGTCGGCGTAGGCAATATCTATGCAAGCGAATCGCTATACGTTGCTGGAATTCATCCGAAGAGGCGTGCCGACCGCATTGCGAAGTCTCGAATGGTTCTGCTGGCATCGGCGATCAAGGATGTCCTCGCAGCAGCGATCAAGGCCGGAGGCACGACACTTCGCGATTTTCATGGCAGCAACGGAGAGCCCGGTTACTTTCAACAAAAATTGGAAGTCTATGGGCGCGCGGACCAGCCATGTACTCGCTGCGCTACCCCGATCAGCGTCGTTGTTCTCGGGCAACGATCTACTTTTTATTGCAAACATTGCCAGCGATAGGCGTAGACAAGCCGTATTACGACTCGTATATGCGGCTCATCAGCGCGTCCCGGACCGGCGGGGAAACGAATTCCGAAACATCGCCTCCCATACTGGCAATCTCGCGCACCAGACTGGAAGAAATATAGGTGTAAGTCTCGGTAGGGGTTAGAAACGCCGTCTCAACATCGTCTGTCAGATGGCGATTCATATTCGCTAGCTGAAATTCGTATTCGAAATCAGAAATTGCCCGCAGCCCTCGTACAATAACGCTAAGGCCGTGATCCTTCGCAAAATTTACCGTTAGTCCGTCGTACCCGGTTACCTCCACATTGGAAAACTCACCAAGCACTTCATTCGCTAGCTTTACACGCTCATCTACGGTGAACATCGGTTCCTTGCCAGGATTGGCGGCAACTGCCACAACGACCTTGTCGAACAATCGACATGCCCTGCGCACCAGGTCTTCATGTCCGCGCGTTATTGGGTCGAATGTGCCCGGGTACATTGCTGCGACGGTCATTTTTGTCTCCATCTTTGAATCAATTTACACGAACCAACATGTATCTTACGTTTCCAGCAACTTTATCTTTCTCAATACGCCAATTTTCTGGTAACGATGGGATAGGCTGCTTTTTATCACACTCAACATAAACCAGGGACTGCGGTCTCAGCCAGCCGTTACTTTGCAGCAATAACGCGACATGTTCCAGAAGATCGTCGGAATATGGCGGGTCAAGAAATACGATATCGAATGGATTATCGGGAACCCTTTCGAGCAGCGTCGCGGCATCGATCGTTTCGATTACCACGTTGTCGGCTGCTAACGACGTAGCGGACTCCTTTAGGACTTGCGTGACAGCGCCCACGGTATCAATCATTAAAACGTAGGAGGCCCCACGGGACAAGGCTTCCAGTCCTAACGCGCCGCTGCCGGCAAAAAGGTCGAGGCAACGGCTGCCAACTATTTCCTCCGACAGCCAATTGAACAGAGTTTCGCGGACGCGTTCAGACGTAGGCCGCAGACCAGCTTGATCTACGACCGGCAAGAGACGGCCTCGCCATTTTCCCGCTACAATACGCAGCCGTCCGGGCCTTGATTTATGTTTACCTGTGCGCTTTGGTTTTGCCATGATGCCATCGACGCCGTTCGCCAGATCAAAGTGTATGTCATTGTGGCGCCTAACCAGGAATTTGTGACCGTTGTTTGGCAAAGCAAAAAATAGGGACGCCATAAAAAAGGGCGGATTCATAAAGCGGCTACGCGCCAGACTCAATAGTGGCGACAGCTGGCTGACTTATGACCTGGCAAACTTAGCGCCGTCCGGCAAAATCGACGAAGAAGTTCTCGACGAGCTGGAATCGAATTTGGTAATGGCAGACGTCGGCATCGAAGCAACGACGGCTATCATCGACAATCTCAGAAAAAGCCTGGCACGCAAAGAACTTACTGATATTGACGCGTTGCGCTTGGGCCTACGTCAGCACATGGTGGACATATTAACTCCGGTCGAGGTGCCACTCACGATTCCCTCCTCCGACAAGCCTTTCGTGATTCTAATGGTCGGCGTCAATGGTGCTGGCAAAACAACGACCATCGGTAAACTCGCAAAACAATTTAAGAAGAGCGGCCTATCCGTCATGCTGGCCGCCGGAGACACATTTCGCGCTGCTGCCGTAGAACAGCTGCAAATTTGGGGAGAGCGAAATGACGTGCCAGTCGTCGCGCAGCAGGCCGGTGCGGATCCAGCGGCCGTAATATTTGACGCATATGAAGCGGCAAAATCGCGCGATATCGATGTTTTGTTGGCCGACACAGCGGGTCGCCTGCAAAACCAACAAGGGTTAATGGATGAACTCGCAAAAATAAAGCGAGTTCTTGCTAGGCAGGATGAGAACGCACCGCAAGAAATTATGCTGGTATTGGATGCAGGCCTTGGTCAAAACGCGCTATCGCAAGCAGAAAAATTCAATGATGCACTCGGACTGAATGGAATTATTGTCACAAAACTCGACGGCAGTGCAAAGGGTGGCATCTTAGTGGCGCTGGCGAAGAAAATTTCAGTCCCGGTACGCTTTATTGGCATTGGTGAAACCGCGGATGATATGCAAACCTTTGACGCAGAAGAGTATGTTGACGCACTAATGGCCGGACGCCAGGATTCGGACACCGCACCATGAATTGTGTGAGAGTGGAAAATTGATTCAGATTGAAGACGTGTATAAGCGCTTTCCAGGTGGGCAGGAAGCATTAAAAGGTCTTACACTTTCTGTCGACAAAGGCGAAATGGTGTTCGTTACCGGTCACTCCGGAGCTGGCAAAAGCACATTGCTTCGCTTGATCGCACTGATCGAACGACCTACGTCCGGACAGGTAATTGTCGACGGGCAAAATACCCGTCGCGTATCCAGACGGCGAATACCAGCTTACCGGCGACAGCTGGGGATGGTATTTCAAGATCACAAACTACTTTACGACCGACCGGTTTTTGACAACGTGGCGCTGCCGTTGATCATCGCGGGTGCCGGACATCGCGATGCAGTTCGGAAGGTTCGCGCCGCGCTCGATCAGGTTGGATTGCTGGACAAAGAACGTCAATCGCCCGAGACCTTATCTTCTGGAGAGCAACAACGCGTTGGCATCGCACGCGCGATCGTAACTCGACCAAAGCTCTTAATCGCGGACGAACCCACCGGAAATTTGGACCCTGATCTATCGCTGGAGGTAATGCGTATATTTCGTCGTTTCAACGAAGTAGGCGTTACGCTGCTAATCGCGAGCCACGATATTGCACTCATAGATCAGCTGGGCTGCAGACGGATAGCGCTTGAAGATGGCGCATTACAAAAATTTGAAGAGGAGGATCCTGTCGCCGAGTATGTCGAGCGTTACGAAACCGATCAGGAGCAAAGTCGGTGGTAAATAAGCCGTCGGCCGCTGCATTAACGCAGATTCGTCCATCCGGCCCGCTGCGAACCTGGGCCACGCGCCATGCAAGCAATTGCATTGCCGCGCTGGGGCGACTTGCTCGTCAACCATTTGCCAGTCTAATGACAATTTTGGTGATCGCAATAACACTTGCGTTACCCGCGGCAATGCATCTCCTCATCAAGAACGCGGATTCAATCAGCGGAAGCTGGGAATCTGCTTTAGATTTTTCGGCATATCTCAACAATGACGTGACAGTGGATAACGCAAGAAGTTTGGCATCGATCATTGAACAACGCGCCGATGTGGCAAGCGTAACCTTAGTGTCTGCCGAACAGGGATTAGCGGAATTTAAAGCACAGTCTGGATTTGGCAGCGCTCTAGATCATCTTGAATCTAATCCGTTACCGCATACGTTGGTGGTCCGGCCGAGCGGCAGCAATACTGAAGAGACCATGCGGCTGCTGCACGAAGAGTTGGCGAATCTGCCAGAGACCGACTTGGTGCAAATCGATACCGAGTGGGTTCAGCGTTTTCACGCAATCCTTGAGACGCTGCAACGCGCGATTGCGATGGGGGCCGCACTTTTGGGTGCGGCCATAATCGTTATCATCGGCAATACCATTCGCCTTGATATCCAGAATCGGCGTGAGGAGATTGAGGTCACCAAATTAATTGGCGCCAGCAATGCGTTCGTCCGTCGTCCATTCCTATATTCCGGTCTTTGGTACGGCTTGGGTGGTGGATTGCTCGCATTGGCCTTGGTTGGCTACGGATTGTTCGCACTAAAAGAACCGATTGCCAGGCTAGCTGGGCTTTACAATTCAGGGTTTCAGGCCATATCACTCAGTATCTCCGAAAGCGCAACGATTGTTGGCGTGGGCGTACTGCTTGGATTGGTTGGGTCATGGATAGCCGCAGCTCGACATATGCGAAGAATCGAGCCGAAATAGCGTTGCAGAAGCACTGCGCACCCGATAATTTCCATAATTAGACATAATGCGACCGCTAGCCAGTTTGGTAAGCTACTGTTTTTCTGTGACTTTATTCTCAATTCCCAACGGAACTATCGTTAGTTGTTAGCACTCTAACGCGGAGAGTGCTAAAATTACTCTCAAGCAAATGGAGGTAGATATCAACGATGACAACGACTGTTGCTAAATCCAACTATGAAATCGCTTTGGCCGGACCGGTCGGCAGCCTGGACTCTTATATCCATGCCGTCGGTGTTATTCCAGTTCTCAGCAAGGACGATGAGCAAGCCCTGGGTCGCCAGTTACGAGATCACGAAGATCTGGATGCTGCTCGCGACTTGGTCATGGCGCATCTTCGATTTGTCGTACACATTGCTAAAGGGTATACCGGCTACGGCTTGCCGCTTAATGATCTCATTCAAGAGGGCAACGTTGGCTTGATGAAGGCCGTCAGACGTTTTGACCCGGAGTTTGGCGTACGCTTAGTCTCGTTCGCGGTTCACTGGATTCGCGCAGAAATTCACGAATACGTTCTACGCAATTGGCGCATCGTGAAAGTAGCGACGACCAAAGCGCAGCGAAAACTGTTTTTCAACCTAAGGCGAGCGAAGAAAAGTTTGGCCTGGTTGTCGTATGAAGAGACCAAAGCTGTGGCCGCCGACCTAGGCGTTACGCCTGCCGAAGTGAACGAGATGGAGCGCAGATTGAGCGCGCGCGATCCAATGTTTGACCCGTCTCCCGGCTCGGTTGACGATGAGCGCGCATTTACGCCTGCTGCATATTTGCCTGGCAAAGATGCGGACCCCGCGCAGTTGGTTGAGAAAACCGAATGGCACGATGACGCTACCAGTCGAATGCACGAGGCGCTAACAACACTGGATGACCGCAGTCGTAGAATCTTACAGACTCGTTGGTTGACAGACGACAAGCTGACGCTGCACGAACTTGCAGCTGAATACGGCGTTTCCGCGGAACGCATTCGGCAAATAGAAGCCAATGCGATTAAGAAACTACGCGTGCAAATGGCCGCATAAAGAACGCTTAGCTGACAAAAAACCCCTCGACCCGAAAGGGCCGAGGGGTTTTTATTTGCTCGGATACTTCTCGATCGAGACTAGGCAGTAATCGGAACCATAGTAATTTCAACACGCCGATTCGCTCGCCTACCGCGATCTGACGAATTGTCGTCAACGGGTCGATCTTCACCCATTCCCAAGGTGATCAATCGTTGGCCGTTAATTCCGCGCGACTCCATATATTTCGCAACGGATGATGCGCGACGTTCGGATAGCGACTGGTTATACGTACCACTTCCGGTGCTATCGGTGTGCCCCGCTACTTCGACAACTGTCTTGTCGAATTCATCCAGCACCTTTGACACTGACCCAAGCACATCGAAAAATGCTGGGCTCAAATCTGAGCTGTCGCTTGCAAAAGTTACGTTGCCCGGCATATTCAATGTTATGTAGTCACCATCACGATGCACACTGACGCCAGTACCTTCCAACTCAGCACGCAACTTGGCTTCTTGTCGATCCATGTAATAACCGACTGCGCCACCGGCTAGCGCTCCAACACCTGCACCAATTAGGGCGTGCTGGCGCCTTTCGACGGCATCGTCACCAGATATTAGGCCGACCACGGCACCCGATATTGCCCCGATAATTGCACCCTTTGTCGCGTTACTAGTCTTCGACTCTTGCGTATAAGGGTCCAGTGTCTGACAGCCTCCCACGAGCAATGCCATGGTAGCGCTGGCGAAGAGCACGCAGATCTTGCGATTAACTATTTTCATAACTCTTTCCTATATAAGAACAGTGGCATCGATAATTATGACTAGCGAATGAACACTGTTTTTGATATCAAATTCTAGAATATTGAGCCCAAGACTGCGGCGCTAGCCACAGCACCCGCGCTTTATAACATTGATACCTGAACGGAATCTTAATGATCTGTCAAAAAACCGCAGCCATCCCAATATATATGCCAATTCCCATGCGACATATTTCACGATGTAGTGTGTATTATGGCCAAATACGCGCTCAGGTATACCCATGACAAACGACATCAGCTGGTTAACAAATTTTGGCGCCCATCGACAAGATGTCACCTCCCCCGCACTGTATTGGGTTTCAATGATCGCGCTGCTGTTAGGATTCGTCGGTTTGCTTTGGTCAATCCCGGTACCGCGCGCGTTTGACGAAATATCGCCGTTCTTGAATTGGGGAACAGCGTTTCTAATCGCAACTTTGGTCTACTACTTCATCATCTCCGTCTCATTAGCGCTTGGAATGGTGCCATTCATTCTCGGCATTGCCGCAATCGAAACCTGGCTGGTGACATTACCCACCCCCGTCGGCTATGTTGCAAGCATTCTGGTCGGTATTTCGATCAGTGGACTGTGTTTCGGTCACTACATGAACAAGGGCGTGCGCGCCGTCTTGCGTGACGTACAACTGCTGATGATCGCGCCGATCTGGCTCCTTTCAAATTTATACAAGAAGCTCGGCATCCCGTTCTGAGCTGCACGCAGCATGCGTGAAGTGTCCCTGAGATACACACAGTTGCGGGTTTATTGCCTGCAATTATTCGGTAGAATTGGCTGCCCAATCTGCAATACCAACCAATCTGGAGCTGTTGTGGCATCCATAAGCAATAGAAAACTAGATCCAATGGATCTATACGACGTCCGCGGCATGCTGACCGAGGAAGAACAAATGGTGCAAGAATCTGTTGGTCGCATGGTCGACGAACAGGTACTACCGATCATTCGTGACGCCTTCGAGCAGCATTATTTTCCGCAGGACCTAATTGCTCAGGTAGCGGAACTTGGTCTGCTCGGAAGCTCGTTGGAAGGCTACGAGTGCGCCGGACTAAATAGCATCTGCTACGGCTTGATCTGCCAGGAACTGGAACGCGGCGACAGCGGCCTGCGAAGTTTCGTGTCTGTGCAAAGCAGTCTTGTCATGTTTCCGATTCATGCTTACGGGTCTGAGGATCAGAAACAGCGTTGGCTGCCAGCGATGGCTCGCGGTGAAGCTATTGGTTGTTTTGGTTTGACCGAACCGCATGGCGGTTCCGATCCAAGCAATATGAAAACCCACGCCAAGCGCGATGGCGACGACTGGATACTGAATGGATCCAAAATGTGGATCACGAATGCGAGCGTCGCGGATGCTGCCGTGGTATGGGCGATGACGGATGAAGGTGTACGTGGTTTTATCGTCGAAAAAGACATGCCCGGTTTCGCGACGCAAGAAATCGAGAACAAGTTTTCCCTCCGCGCATCAGTTACCGGTGCCTTGTTCTTCGACAATGTGCGGATTCCAGACGCCAATATTCTACCGGGCGTGGTCGGGTTGAAAGGCCCTTTGAGTTGTCTGACACAAGCACGTTACGGCATAACTTGGGGCGTAATTGGTGCTGCCCAAGCTTGTCTCGCTGAAGTTCTGCGCTACAGCGAAGACCGTATTTTATTTGGCCGTCCACTGTCTCACAACCAGGCCACACAGCTAAAAATGGCAGACATGGCAAGGCGAATAACCAGCGCACAACTACTTTCGTTCCGCTTGGGGCAGCTCAAAGATGCTGGTGAAATGACACCGACTCAAGTATCGGTCGCAAAGTGGAATAATTGCCGGACCGCGATCGATATAGCACGCGAAGCGCGAGACTTACTAGGCGGCGCTGGGATCAGCGCCGAATACGTGCCAATCCGTCATATGCTCAATCTGGAAAGCGTAATCACATACGAAGGCACAGAAACTGTCCATCAACTGGTTGTAGGTAAAGAGCTGACCGGCAAGAACGCATTCTAAGCCAACCAACAAAAGAGGTTGGTAATCGCGACGTATGGAACATCGCGTTGCCAATGATCATCTCGAACGTGTCGGTGCCGTTGCTCGGCATGGTCGATACGGGTGTTACCGGCCACCTCGAAAGCGCTGCGTATCTCGGTGCGGTTGCTACTGGTTCCGCAATATTTGGCTTTATTTACGTCAGCGTGAACTTTTTGCGTATGGGCACGACCGGAATCGCGGCGCAACGATTTGGCGCGCGCGACTACGACGGAATTCGCGAATCGCTTGGCCAAGCGTTGATTGTCGCTCTGGCAATTTCTCTCCTTTTGCTGCTCGCCCAAGCTCCGATAGGGCGAGCCGCCTTGGCGCTTCTCGGACCAGAAGCCGAGATTAAGGAATTCGCGCAACAGTATTTCAGTATCAGAATTTGGAGCGCACCCGCAACGCTCGGTGGCTATGCGTTGATCGGTTGGTTTATTGGTATGCAAAATGCTCGCGTGCCACTCATAATCGTGGTCGTTACCAACGCGATAAACATCGCCCTCGATTTTTGGTTTGTGTTTGGTTTGGGATTAAAGGTGGAGGGAATTGCAGCCGCATCCGTAATCGCCGAGTACTGTGGTCTCTTTGTTGGATTCTATTTCGTATCGCGAGAGCTGAGAAAGTTCCACGGCCGTTGGCTTCTATCTAAACTGACGCAGATAAATGAGTATCGAGCATTTGTTGCGGTCAACGGTCACCTGCTATTGCGAACCATCGCGTTGACGTTCACGTTCGCGTTTATTACAGCGCAAGGCGCGAGACAGGGCGGGCTAATACTCGCCGCGAATGCGATTCTGATGAATTTGCAAACGCTACTGGCGTTTGCGCTCGATGGCCTAGCGCATGCCGCAGAGGCACTAGTAGGGAAGTCGATCGGGGAGAGAAATCGTGACGCCCTGATCAAGTCTGTCAAAATCACGCTGAGATGGTCATTGTTGGTCGCCGTTGGTTTCTCAATCGCATTTTACTTTGGAGGGCGATGGCTAATTTATCTGCTTACAGATATCGAGGCAGTAAGGAACACCACGCTCACATATTTGCCCTGGCTCGCTCTTTCACCGGTCGTCTCGTTTTGGTCGTATCTTTATGATGGGGTCTTTGTTGGCGCGACGCGCGCTCAAGACATGCGGAATGTAATGATCTTCTCGACCATCGTTGTATTTCTGCCGGCGTGGTATGGCCTGCAGTTTCTGGGAAATCACGGCTTGTGGCTCGCATTTACAATTTTCATGGCAAGCCGTGGAATCGGCATGCATTACTACTATCGAGCACGCGTGCTACCGACCATCTAGGTGAAAGCCGCCGGCGATTCATCTTCTACACCGTTTCTGTGACCAAGACAGGCGGTGCATGCTTATCGCACTGCGCTTGCACAGATTGTTTAGCCCAAGCGTAGGCGATCACCGCTGAAATTATGTTTGCAATCGCATAGGCGGCGAATATTCCAGCGACTTCAAAAAATTCACGCGCGATCAATGCAATGGGCAGATAGATCGCCACCATTCGCAGCATGCTAATCACGACCGCCGGCATAGGCTTGCCCATACCATTAAACGACGCATTCATGACCATCACTATGCCGTACGCACCATAACTAATGGGCGCAATCCAGAGGAAAAGCGTTGCGACTTCATTCACCGTTGGACTATCACTAAATAGCGCCGGTAGTGCCGTGCTAAATGCAGCCAATAAGACGGCCATCGCCAGCCCAGCGGTCAAGCAAAATGTTCTACACAGCCTGAGCGCCGTAAAAATTCTGTCTGACTTTCCAGCAGAAATATTCTGGCCAACAAAAGGCCCAATGATTGCAGATACCGCATAAAACAGAACAAGCATCAGAGATTCAATTCTGGTTGCGACGCCAAATCCTGCAACTGCTTCGGGACCATATTGGGCCAGCATCGCAGTAATCACACCAAGCGCTATCGGAATGATCGCATTGGTGGCGGCAGCCGGCATCCCGACGTGCAGAATATCCGACCAAGACTTTTTCAACTCGGTAATTTTCGGCTTGTTGAATGTCAACATCCTCAAGCGCGTACGCATCAAATAGAGCATGCCGAGAAAAATACTACCGCGAGCAATCAGCGCCGCTATTGCAGCACCGTCGAGCCCTAGCGCGGGCACGGGTCCAAAGCCGAATATGAGTATCGGATCGCAGACAATATTGATTATCGATGCAAGCATCATCAATGCGCTCGGTAGCCGTGTATCGCCGGTTGCCCGCATGCTCGCCATGCCGACCATTCCGACGACGACAAAAGGCACACCAATGTACAAGATCGTCATGTAGCTGATTAGAAGCGCAATGATCTCATCGGTGGCACCAAGCAATCGAAACAGAGGCTCGATTGTGAATACACCAACAGCACAGATAACGGCGGTAATTCCAAACGTTAGTAGCAAGCTATCGGTAGCCAGACGCCGCGCTCTGCGATGATTGTTCGCACCTAGCGCCCGCGCGACAACCGAAGAAGTACCCGCACCGAGCCCAATTGCGACACTGGAAACCACCATCAGAACTGGAAATGCGAAACTTAACGCCGCAAGTTCGCTCACCCCAACACGACCAATAAACCACGCGTCTATGAATCCCTGAAGCATCATCATGAATATGCCGAGCAGTACGGGCGCGGTCATATTGACCAAATGTCGTCCCACAGGCCCGTGAGCGAGCCTGGCTTCAGCAGTATTCATTAATTTGTCCAGCGATTGTGGTCTGAAGGCAGACCGTGTTGACCAAAACGAGGTATTCCGCGAGCTGCCGGAAGCTTTGTGGCGGTTGCGCCAGCATAATCTACCGAAGCGTCTGCTGCTGCAGCATGCGAAATATTTAACTCTGATCCACTATCGCTCAGCCAGTCAATTATCGCAATGCTCATGACAAACCGTCGCGACTAAAAAAAGTCGGAACGATATGCTTCAATGTTCATCGAATTTCAGCAAACCACACAGAGCCGATGAAATATCGTACTAAAGTGATCATCAACGAAAGCCGAGAAAAGGTTTGGGCTGCGTTCGACAGCCTCGCAAACAAACGCCGCTGGCAACCTTCACTGAAGTCTATCGTTCGAAAAGAAGGCGTGACCGGCGATCCTGGAGGAATTTCGGAACACACCTACGAAGAAAACGGCCGACGATACATTGCAACAGAGTATGTTCTAGAGCGACGCGAGGAGGAGTTCTTCGCCGGTCGCTACGAAATGCCGCGGGCGTCGGCAATTATTGTCAATCAATTTGAGATCGTGGACGAAGGCAAGACGCGTTGGATCAGCCATTGCAACTTTACATTCAAAGGGTATATGAAGGTGACGAGTATCTTTTCCGGTCGCTCGATTCGCGACCGCACAGACAGTGACATGAAGCGATTCAAGTTACTAGTCGAAACGGATGCCGCCGCATCACGAGGTGATAAATAGTGCACGCAATGGTACGTCGCGCCTATTGTTGTTATCTTAAAATTCATGCGAAGGACTAGACGACATCGATACAACATGCCGAAAATTAGCGCGGCATTAATATCCATATTGCTGGCGTTATCGTGCTCCGATAAGGCCTTCACCAAGGAACTTGAAGAGCGGAATTGGATAGAAGTACGAACGCCAAACTTTAGCGTGCGCGGCGTTTTGAAGGAAAAAGAGACCATCAGACTTGTACAACACCTTGAGCTATTCCGCGCCATGGTGAAAGTGGTCACCAGTATCGAGAACCCTGAAGCCAGCATCCCGACCCACATTTATGCATTTGGCGGTCGACGCGACTTTGAACTGTTTGGCATCGGGAGTAATGCGGCAGGCGTTTTGATGCCAGGCTTGCGCGCCAATCGAATCCTCATCCGCGACTCAGCTGGTATTTCCGAGGCATCAATTATATTGCACGAATATGTTCACTTCCTAATTCGCAGTCATGGATCACAGATTTACCCAAGATGGTTCGACGAAGGGATTGCAGAATTCTTGAGCTCTACGCGCGTATCCAAAAAGTATTTTGAGATCGGATTGCCAGCGGAACATCGATTCTCGAGTCTTCGTCATTCAACCTGGATTCCAATTCGAAAACTCCTAACCGGCGAAGCGTACGACACGTCCCGGTCCGAAACGCAAGCAATGTTCTATGCAGAATCTTGGGCGCTGATGCATTTCTTACAAACCGATCCCAAGGCACCCGACCCTTTCAACATTCGTATGGCTAAGTACCTTTCGCTCGTTGAATCTGGTGAAGATCCCGTCGAGGCTTTTGAAGGCGGATTTGGGATGACCGCCGGTAATGCGAATCGACGTTTAAAGCGTTACTTGGAGAAAGGCCGGTTTAGCTATACCCGACTGGATGCCAAGAAACTACTTCCGGTGTTCGAGCCAGAAGTTATTAAGTTATCCAGCGCGGATGTTACTTTGGGCCTTGGGCAATTAGCATTAAGCCGGCGAAAATACGATCTTGCCGAGAAATGGTTGCGGATGGCGCTGAACGGAACTACAACCAGCGCTAGAGCTGAGGCGGGTCTTGGTGACGTAATGAGCAGTCGACAGGACTACGAGAGCGCGCTGAAACACTACAAAACAGCTACTGAAAGCGCGCCGGATGACCCTGACGTTCACATAGATTTGGGCAAGTTTTGGCAGTCACGCGCAAGAACATCGGACTTCCAGGAGGATCGCATAGACTACTTGAATAAAGCGCGCCGCTCTTACGTGAAAGCCTGGAAATTGGACGACTCGCTGCCAGAGAATTATGCACAGTTCGGTCGTACACATCTTATGGAGGGAAAGAATTTCGAAAAAGCCGTTGAGCTACTTGAAGAAGCGCACTATTTATTGCCATCGAACGTTGCGATCAGACTGGACCTTGCGCAAGCCTATCTTCGAACCAACAACAACACGGCAGCTATTAATGCGGTGAGATCTGTACTGGCCTGGAGTCACGGCGACAGCCCGTACAGTAAGCGCGCCAATCGAATTCTGGAAAGAGCCACCGCCGATAACGATCAGTCAGAAACTTCGCCAGTTGAGTAGCTACCGACGAACATCAAAAGACCATTTCGGCACTCACAACATAGCGCATTGGCCCACCTGCACCACGGGCATTAAATGGATAGCAGGTTACCAGGCTCAACATAGACTCATCCGTATCCAGCACGATACTTGCTCGTCGCGAATCGACAACGTCCAAATTGCTCACACGATACAAGTGGTTTTTTCCATCCGCCATTTCGAAAAGGATCGTTTCGCCCAACTCAATGTTTTGTAGAAATTGAAAGTGCGTATCTCGGTGGCCAGCAATCACCACATTTCCGCCAGCCCCCGGCATTGCGCTTGCCGACAAATGTCCAGGCCCGAATGCCAAGGTGCGGCCCGACCCACCCGCTAAGACGATCAATTCTATGTCACCACGCATCGCCGATAATTTTGCGACTGGCCAGGTATCTGCCCATGGCCATGGCGCCGGTCGCACGTGTCCTACTTCTGCGCGCCGCCAAGCCTTTTGCATTAATTCTTGTGCGGCCCAAGCTTTGGCAGGAATGTACGCTCCTTTGCCGAACTGCCAGAAACCCAAACACAATACGCAACTCATTATTAAGGCCCGAGTGGTGCGACTAGGCCGAAACATGATTGCCATGGCGGCGTCCTATCAACCACAACAACGATGCGAGAATCAGAAAAAATACACCTATCGCGCGATGCAACGGCGCAGATGTTGCAGTTGCAACAACCCCTAACATCCTGTGCACAACTTGTCCGTGCGGCAGTAAGTTCGGGATTCGCTCTGTTTCTAACAATTCTTCAATTGGACGAACCGGGGTTTTGTCTACGGCGACTAAGCTCGTGTATTTGCTTACCAGATGGTGTTGCAGTGCGGTATCAACAATCTGTGAGCGCATTGTCATTGAATCCTCTCCTCGCCGCTCACGATCAGCGAGATCTGCAATTCGCGCACGCGCCCATAATGTCGCTATGCCGATGTCACTTTTCTGCGTCGCTATGCTCAATTCGGCGCGCCAATTTTCCAGAGCACCATCTCCACTGATGACAACTTCATCCAAGCGGCGGGCTGGATTATCGAGACGAGCTCTTAGCAGGACGACCTCGCCAGCGTAAAGATCGGGTACTGCGCTAGGGTAGGTTTCGACGGTCGCATTCTGCGGCCATTCAACTTCGATATTCGTGACCTGAGGTTGCTCCAACTTGCGAAACAATCGGGTCATCTTCTCCGTTACTTCATGCAGTGCGCTGATGTACGTGAAGCTGCCTCTACCCGCTTGTGCCGCGCGCCGCATAAACCAGCCGTTCGGTGCAGATCCAATGCCGATAGTAAACAGTCGCGCGGTGCCAAGTTTTCTCTCAATGAGGCTGAATAGCGCCTCCTCGTTGCCGACACTGCCATCCGTCAAAAAGATTACTTGGCGTACATATTGATCGTTGGCCGGTGTTCCGAGAGCTTTGTCAATTGCGGGGTGCATCTCAGTGCCACCGTTAGCCTTCAGGCTTTGTACAAACTGTCGCGCCTCGCGCAGGCGGTGAACAGATGCGCTGACAGGTTTGGCGAACAATGAATTGGTGATCGAATTAAATTCGATCACATTGAACATGTCCGATGGACGAAGACCATCCAATGCCAACAGTAGAGCCTGCCTCGCTTGCGCGATAGAGGTTCCGTGCATCGAGCCCGACGTATCAATGACAAAGATCAACTCTCGAGGGAGCACCACCGATGTAACGTCTGGATCGGTCGGAGGTACCAGCATCACCAGCAGGTGCGTCTGACCATCCAGCGTTTCAGAGAACATTATCGCCCGCGGCGCCGCATCCGGCTTTGGCCGCCAAATCAATTCAAAGTCGTGGTCCATCGGTACATCGTTGCCGGCCAATGCAACCGAATAGGCCGTGGCAATGTTGTTTACGACGACGGGATGGTAACGACTGGCAACGAACGACAGATCCATGCCGGCGTCAATCGTCGCATTTAGAGTGAAATTATGATCAGGAGAATCGCCAACGGTTGGCGGCGTAATCAATGAGGCATCGCGTACTTGGTTAGTGTCAGCCGCCCATCCGGACCCTTTGCGTTCGCCATTGGGCAAACCTGGGATGTAACGCGGCGTTAATGTTAACGGAAATCTAAGACCAAACACGCCCTCTTCTATCGTCAATGTTTGTTGATATTCGATCTCTACGACAATGGTCTCACCGGGTCCAATATTCGCAACCGTGGTCGTAAACAGATTTACACGTTGTTGATTGACGAGGCTTGCCTTTCTTCCTGCCTTCTTCGCACGTGCATATTCCTCACGCGCCTGTTCTTTTTCTCGAATCTCGCCTTCAATAAAGCGATCGCCGATGTGTAATCGCATATGATCGACGGCCGAGTTATCGGGAAGAGGAAATACGTACACGCCTTCGACCCACTGCTGACCATCATTTCGAAAAGTTTGCTTCAGCGAAACGCGCGCGACCAGACCGTTTGCGGCAATGTCCACTTCCGTATTGAGCCTGGTCCCCAGGCGGTAACCGCCTTGCACCGCAAAAAGTAACGCGCCGCTTTGTAGTTGATCAGGCGATGTAATGAAGTCATCATCTGCGCGCAGGTCGCCCACATGAAGATTTGCCAAGAATAGACAACAAGCCGACAGCCAACGCCAGGATGATTGCCGCCGAAGACGCGTACAGACTATTTTTGCCGACGGAGTGACGCTGTATGGATGCCAGGTCTGCCGATTGCTGGCTGATTGTCGCCCTTTTTTGATACGTTGCTGCTGCGCTGACACTGCCACCGGCCCTCTCCCGATCTATTCGAATCGTCATTGCAGCACCTTGATGCGCCAATGCTGGGGCTGGGTCATGGCATTACACGGGCGGAATGTGGCAAATTGTGTCTTTGCCAATCAAAAGCACCTCCATGTCCAAACGAATTGCCATTGTTGAAGACGAAGCGGCCATCCGCGAAAACTACGCCGCTGCCTTTCGCCGCGAAGGCTACAGCGTTGATATGTACGAAGCCCGGCAGCCTGCAATTGACGCATTTGCCGCACGGCTGCCGAATTTGGTGCTAATCGATATTAATCTGAAGGATGAAATTGAGGGTGGTTTCGAACTGTGCCGCGAACTCCGGAGTCGGTCTGCTGATTTGCCGATCATCTTTCTGACCGCTCGCGACAGTGAATTCGATGCGGTATCCGGTCTGCGTCTGGGCGCGGACGACTACCTCACCAAAGACATTAGTTTGCCGCATCTCATGGCACGAGTCGCCGCGCTATTTCGACGTATGGACGCGATTCAGGCACCGAATAACGCCGACAATCGAGTACAGCGCGGCCACCTTGAGCTCGATATCGATCGTATGACGGTTCGCTGGAAAGATACGCCGGTCGGTTTAACGCTGACTGAGTTTTGGATGGTGCATGCATTGGCACGATATCCCGGTCACGTCAAAAACCGTCAGCAACTAATGGACGCTGCTCAGGCCGTTCTCGATGACAACACAATTACCTCTCACGTCAAACGTATTCGCAGAAAGTTTGTGGCAATTGACGAATCATTCGATGCCGTAGAAACCGTTTACGGAATGGGATATCGATGGCTGGAGGCCTAGCGCGGGGAGCGCCAACCGAACAATATGAATCTACGACGTCAACTGTTACTGGTCAGTCTCCTGACGTTGGTTTTACCATGGGCCGGCTGTCAGTTCGTTAAAGAAACAGAAACAGCTCTGCGGAATGGGCAGCGGCAACTGCTCAACGGCACGGCGCAAGCGATCGCAGATTCATTTGCTCAATTTCCGGACGAATTGCTCGCCGAGGGTGCCGCAACTGTCAATGGCGACCAGATCTACGGACACCCGCTTTCGCAAGCACCGAGTATTGATGGATACTTCGACGATTGGCCGCTCGATCGACGGTCGATGCGCAGCATGCGAGGCGCGGACGGTGACATTGACTACATCGTCAGCGTCAACCGGCAGCATGTGTTTTTATACGTCGAAGTTCGTGACAACGCGATCGTGTACGCCAACGCCAACGCACCAGCCAGTCAGGTCGACCATATCTCCCTCGTGACCACCGGCGATTCCTCGCAATCCGTCCGTATCGTTTTTTCGACAGAAGCGCCTGGCGCCGTCACGGCGACGAGAACCATCGGTACACAGTCGATTGTCGAAAATAGAATCGCAGCACGCTGGCAGGACACGCCGACAGGCTATCAACTGGAGGCACGAATTCCACGAAGTTTCATTTCTTCACGGATCGGAATAGAGGTAAACAATGTATCCGCAGGAAAAGCGATTACTAGCCGGTCCTACCAACGTAACCTGCCAGGTTTTCTGATTACGTCATCCTCTCTGCTGACGTCTGTAGCCGACGGATATGCAAATGATGGATTGAGGTTGATGGTGACGAATATCTCTGGTTGGCGTGTCGCCCTGGCGGGCGATTTGAATCCGGCAATCCGCGACAATGAGTATTCATTGGTGCCCCGCGGCTGGCAATTGCTTGCGTACCGACTACTCTTGGAACGCGGTGATTCGCCCCTACTAGCTGAACCAAGCGCTAGCGGCAGGGAAAATCAAGATTATGTTGCGCGAGCACTCAACGGAGAATCGTCGACGAAATGGTTTCGCAATGAAGACACAGGAAGAGCGGTTGTTGCCGTTGCGCAGCCTATTTGGTCTGGCAGCGTGCAGACTGGAGCGCTCATACTGCAACAAGATACCGACGCGATACTGAGCCTGACGAATGAATCACTAATGCGACTCATTGCACTGACAATGCTGGCCACCGTTGGGGCTGCGGCCGCGTTGCTTGGTTACGCTAGTTGGCTGTCACTGCGAATTCGAAAATTGAGTCATGCCGCTGATCATGCTCTGGACGATGTTGCATCGCCAATGGAGCTTCCAAGCTCCGGTGCCGCTGATGAAATCGGCGACCTATCACGGACTTTCTCGAGTGTTCTACAGCAACTTGCCAGCTACAACGAGTACCTACGCTCACTAGCCTCGAAACTCTCGCATGAAATGCGCACGCCATTAACGATCGTCACATCATCATTGGAAAATCTTGATCACGAGCCGCTGTCAGATCAGTCCCGAGAATATACAGAACGAGCGCGTTCCGGCGCAAAACGACTTCAGAAAATACTCAGTGCAATGAGTGAGGCAAATCGCGTCGAACAACTGATGGAGCACGTCGAGGCAGAGCGCTTTGACATAAACCGCGTACTCTCATCTGCGACGGATGCCTATCAGGCGACATGGACTGAAAGAGCATTTTCATTCGCTGGAGTAAATGCAGGAATACACATCCTTGGTTCACCTGAATTAGTTGTACAGATGCTTGACAAGCTAATTGACAATGCAATTGATTTCAGCGCAGAGGGTGATGAAATATCAATTACGTTGACGACCGACGAAAAAGATGCCGTCGTTTGCGTCTCAAACCCGGGGCCGCCGCTACCCGACAAGATGCGCCACCGATTGTTTGAATCTATGGTATCGGTGCGCGACAAAGATGATCAGGATAATTTGGGACTGGGATTAAATATCTCGAAACTTATTGCGGAAGGGCATGGCGGTTCAATCACCGCCGACAACACGAATGACGGCGTAAAATTCGAGATTCGAATACCCATTTCCAACCCGCAAAATTAGCAGTAGTATTATTCCCGACCCGCCTTGGGTCGCTGGAAAATCGTCTTTGAGTCAGGAAGTTCAGCGTATTATTGCTTTGTCGCGAGGATAGTTAGATTGAGAGTGTAGGGCACGCTCAAAAACATCCTCTATTGCCGATTCAAAATATCGCGCGTGACACAGAGTGCAAGCACGTAATGGAGATTCACTATGACACGCAACACCATGCACTTTTTTGTGGTTTCCGTCTTGCTGTCGATCTTGACTCTCGGTTCTGCGGACGCTACTGATTCTATGGAGCTCAGCGAACTCATCTTGCAAGATCAAGCAGCAAGGTCTGCAGAAAACATGAAAAGAGAAATCGTTCCTACGCTACAGGAGGAACGTGCGCGGCGATTTGCGGTGATGCGTCTCCTTGTCGATGGCGAGATCAAAACTGCGAATGACTATATGAATGCCGCGGTGATTCTTCATCACACGACGAAATGGCAAACCAAAGACGGCAAGTATCGAAGCCTCGGGACAGAAAACCACATAGTTGCCTTTCATTTAGCCCATCGCGCCCACCAACTTGGCCATGCCCGTGGCGCCCACTTTCTGGTCTGGACTTACAATTATTACTTAAGGGCATACGGTGCGGAAGACGAAAAGTATGGCTACGATCTGGTTGACGGGAAAATAGTTGCGCGCAATTCTAATGTGCTACCCGAAGATCGGATTGCGGTTGTTGGTTTCGATCCGTCCAAGTATTTTTCTGGTGATGCTCAGCCAGATTGACTGACGTAACCCTGAGATGGCAGAAAGCTATCAAGGTGCTACTACGACGGTACGCGAACTTACCGAATGCACGAGAGCCTCACAAAATACTATTGGAACGGCATCCGAGGTGGCCAGTCTGTCGTTATCAAGATTCGGCGAATCTGCATAGATTACTCATTGGCTTGGTTCGACGTCACTATTGCAATCGCGTGTTGCCAGCTAGATACTGAACGCCAATTCTGCGCCATATTGGCCGTTACTTTTCCTTTCTGTGATGCTCGGTAAACATATGTGAAACCGAAAATAGTCATGATTTCCGTCGCGCTCGCAGCATCGTTCATTGTTGTTACACACGTTCTTTCGGGCAAATATCTGCCAGAAGTATTTGCGCTTTTTTTGGCGCTAACGGCCTGTGTGTACGGCGGTGCAGCGCTAACACCTGCTGGCGCGAAATTTGGCAATGTCGAACTTCCCTTCGTTCTCATTGTCTTTACTGCATCCATTCTAGGGTTGGTATATTCGATCTTATGGATCGCAGTAGGCTACTTCATTCACGGAACATGGGATTTGCTGCATCATTTTGGCAAAGTTAAAACACCGATGCTTCGTTGGTTCCCACCGATGTGCGCAATTTTTGATTTCTTGGTTGGCGCATTTGTTGTAGCTTGGTGGGCCTTTACATTTTGGTAGAATACTGGCAGGGAAAATCTTATTGCAGCGCTGACCTTTAATGTCACTGACGAAACGGTGTGTGTATTTGTTGCCATAGAGATCAATAGATTTTGTTTTGGGAATCAGCACCCCGCCGAAAGAAGGTAACCTGCTGCCCTATGAAACTCTGCTCTAATTACAGTCACTCAACGCAAACATTAGATTTTCGTGCTCCCTAAAATCACAGAAACCCTGCGGCAGTCCATTCAGTGATATCGAGAAAATGCTACGAAGATTTCCACGCCGGGTTCGAATTCGACTTTCGTATTGCCGGTCTTACTGCCAATGAAATAATGGAATTTGCCGCAAGCTACGATCCGCAGCGCTTTCATCTGGACGAAAACGAAGCGAGCGAGACACATTTTGGCGGGCTGGTCGCATCGGGTTTTCAGACGCAGCTACTGTGCTTTGGCGCGTTTTGTCGAGAAGTGTTATTAGATTCATGGGCAATCGGCGCGCCAGGGATTGACAGCCTCAAATGGTTGCGGCCCTGGTACCCAGGCGAACCGCTGGACGGCAACGTGACATTGATTAGCAGACGCCTGTCATCGAAACGCAACGACCGCGGTTACTTGAGCTTTCAGCTTCGCGGCAATGTTGATGGCGCGCCGCTAGTGGCGATGGATTGGGTCGTGATGATTCTGACCCGCAATGGCGCCGCTAAACAATTAGAATAAAAAATTATTGGAACGACCCACGAATAAGATGCAGGTTATATATTTTTACGAGCAATCGTTCGCCAAGCACGATTAGCCATGCGTTTTGCTTCGATATCGATACTGGTCTAACCAATGTTTCGACATGGATATACAAAATTCATGAACCATGCGTTAGCAATGACGTAACCGAGTTGAGCCACGTCTACACAAACAGAGAATTGTAATGACAAATAGCGAACATGATTGGCCGCAAAAAACGCGTGAATTTCATAATCATCATTTTGACTCCACGATCTGGAATGATTTCGACTTCAGAGATGACGACATAGTGGTCGCCACTTGGGGCAAGGCAGGAACTACTTGGGTCCAACAAATCATTGCGCAGCTACTTTTCGATGGTGCGGAAGATCTCGAAACTGCGGAAATGTCCCCTTGGATGGATCTTCGTATTCCACCCAAGGAAGTAAAATTATCGGCTGTTGCAGCGCAAACACACCGCCGATTTCTCAAGACTCATCTACCCGTCGACGCGCTTGTATTTTCCCCGCAGGCAAAGTATGTCTACATAGGAAGAGACGCTCGCGACGTTTTGTGGAGCCAGTACAACCATCACGTCAACGCCAATGAAAATTGGTATGCCGCATTGAATGACACGCCAGGTAGAGTCGGTCCTTCTATCGGCAAACCCTGTGATTCAATAGTGCAATACTGGAGCACTTGGATCGAGAGAGACGGTTACCCGTGGTGGCCATTCTGGGAGAACGTTCGCACTTGGTGGGATGTAAAAGATCTTCCAAACGTTCACCTTCTGCATTTCGCAAATTTAAAGGAAGACATGCCTGGGGAGATTCGTCGACTCGCGGCGTTTCTCGATATTCCGATATCCGAAGAACGCTGGGCCGATATTCTACTGCACTGCAGTTTTGACCATATGAAAGAGCACGGTGCAAAAACGGTCCCGTTAGGCGGCGCTTTCTGGGAAGGTGGCGCTAAGACATTTATCAATAAAGGCATAAATGGTCGTTGGCGGGATCAGCTGAGCGATACTGACAGCAAAGCATATGAACAGCGGGCCATTCATGAACTGGGGGGACAGTGCGCCCATTGGCTGGCGACGGGGGAAAACGTATAAACCACGAATGACAATTGTAAAGATTTGTCGCAATTATGGGGATAGCATGAAAAAAACACTTTTAACCGTCGCCCTTCTCGGAGCATACACTCTGGCACAGGCGTCTGATCTACAGGTATGGAATCAAGATCAGCAGCAGGTACTTGAAGCGATGGAGCAGCTTTCCGATACAACTGCGATTGGTGGGGCTGGGGCCGACGCTTATGGCGCACTGTTGGCGGATGATTTTGGCAGGTGGACAGTCGGCAGCAATTTGGTTAACGACAAAACATCCTGGGTCGATGGTGTAAGAGGTTGGTTCGAAGACGGCTGGCGAGTTGGGGATCGCGATGCGGTTGTTATTGAAATCGTTATTCGGGGTGACTACGCATTCACACGCCGCACGATGAGTGAGGCATACATTGGTCCTGATAAAGAAAAGTCGAACTCTTCTGCGGCGCTTGCTGAAGTATGGATTCGCAGCGGCAACCGATGGCAGCTACTACTGGTCAATGTGCATCCGCAAGATGCTTCCTGAAAATTCAGAATATCGGAATCACATTTGCGTTTAAATTTAGTCCGCAAGATACTGCGTACGTACTGATCAAGGCACAGGTTAAGGTCTAATTCACCATGGAAGATCCAGAAACAGGCGGCTGCTTGTGCGGTGCCGTACGCTATGAAGCACGCCCTCAAGTCGACAGCGCCTACTACTGTCACTGCCGAGACTGCCAAATAGGCAGTGCGAGCGCGTTTACTGTCGCTATTTTTTCACCCGAGCAGGACTTCCGCGTAATTGCTGGCGAGCTGTCTTGCTACTCTAAAGCAGCAGACAGCGGCAGAACAATCGAGCGAAAATTTTGCGGCAAATGCGGTACGCCACTGGCATGGTCCGGCGAAGGGTTTCCAGAAACCGTACTTTTATCCTTGAGTAGCCTTGATAATCCAGAAAAATACCGGCCTGTGCTTGAGGGGTGGACCGACCGTGCTCTGTCGTGGTGTCGCATCAGCGATGAAATATCAAGTTATCCCGGCCGGCCGATCAGAGATTTTTTGTCGGGCACAAAGTCGTGAGCCAGTCGCTCGGATTGACAGCCTTGTTGGTTAGCGATTACGACGAAGCTATTCAGTTCTATACACAACGCCTGGGCTTTGATTTGATAGACGATACGTTCATGCCC
Source organism: Woeseia sp. (assembly GCA_021773015.1). GTDB lineage: Bacteria > Pseudomonadota > Gammaproteobacteria > Steroidobacterales > Woeseiaceae > OFTM247. Next base: position 2,975,890 of record JAJFKW010000001.1, on the reverse strand, counting down.
GAACAAGACAAACGCTGGGTAGTAGTTGCCCCACCTGGATCGACGGAGTCGCGAATACTGCTCGCCAAAGCAGTTGGCGAGCAGCAGCAATCGCGTATCGGTAATCAAACTGGCGGCCGCGTCTTCATGTTTCTCTACACCGACGACTTCTGGCGTGACTACAAGAAGTATCTGAAAAACGGCGTAGAGTTTGCACGTGATCCGAGCGATGAAGAATATGGCACAGTTGCCGTGTTTCGAGACCTTTACGGAAACTTGTGGGACCTCGTTGAATGCAGCTAAAGCATGAGTGGCGCTCTTGCTTTAACGACGTAGTGACCAGATACTAAACATCTCATCCGCTGGACAGTTCGGTCTGAAATGCTCAAGCCGCTTCATTTAGTGATCACTTCCGCGCTGCTGACGAATGCATCTGGCGCCGAGGACATTGACACCGAGCAATTCTTGTCGTCCGTGCAACGAGAGTCGGGCTACCTGGCAATCGCCCGTGGCCTGCGTGAACGCTACGACTGCACGAACTACGCGCCAGGAGAGGGCGCAACGGCGCTCTCGATCGAATCGTTGGACGCGGAGGCCGCAGAAGTTGGCGACGAGTCGTCCGACTATTACCACGTCAACAAATTGGTCGTGCGCGCGACATGTGAAGGTGGTCCCGAAATCATTGTCGAGGCAGGACCTGTGAATGGCCTTATTGCTGACTTTAGCCACTACATCACGAGAATTACGTTTGAAGATCAACAAATTGAGCATGGCTTGCCCAACGGCGAAATCGACGTTCACGGCTTTTTCCGCGAGCTAGTGATGCAAGATCCTTTTATTACTTCTATCCACCCTCGTACAGGAGCGTCAAAATCGTCATTGTGTGTTCCGATTGAAGAAGGCGTACTTCGTGATTTCACCGATACCAACCGATTTGTACCCGAAGTGGCAAATCGAATTTCATTCACCTTGGCCTGTCGCATTACGCCGGATAACTGGCCGGAAGTCACATTCGAAGGTTGGTACGACACTGAGGATAACGCAATCGACTGGATTGAAATACGCATGAGACCAAGCGACAGTTATACGACGATGCGCTAGTTAATACGTGCAACGATACTATCCAGGTAGAACGAGTAATACCAATTCGCTATCTTTATCTATGAACACAACTGCAAAAAAACTATTCCTGTTTCTAATTATCACGCAAATGATTCACTCGCTTGAAGAGTATTTTTTTTCGTTGTGGGAAGTGTTTGCGCCGGCGCGTATTGCGAGCGAGTTCCTCAGCGACGACGTCGAAATTGGTTTCATCGCAATTAATTTGACACTTGTCATGTTTGGCATCTGGGCCTATCTATTCCCAATTCGCCGAAGCGCTTCAAATTGGCGTGGATTAGTGTGGTTTTGGGTACTGCTTGAGTTCGGTAACGGCGCAGGACACATTTGGCTTGCGTGGGCATCTCGAGGTTACTTCCCAGGCGTCTATACCGCACCATTTCTGCTGTTGTTTTCGATCGCGCTGGGCTACGACGTCATCCGTAACTCACGGCGCGAAGGACTATCCGCCTGATTTTATGAAAAGACTTGTATTCGCAATCTTGCTGGCCGTAGGCGCGCTCAATCTATTTCCCATCGTTGGATCTATTTCCGCTGAACAGATTTTTGGCCTTTATGGAACTGCCGTTGGCGATCCGAACCTGCTCATCCTGATGAGGCACCGCGCAATTATGCTCGGATTGCTTGGCGCATTCCTTGTGTATTCGGCGTTCAACTCGTCAGTTCGTACAGTGGCGTGCATTGCTGGCATAACCAGCATGCTTTCATTCGTGTTCCTTGCCTATTCGTCGGGAGACTTTGGCGATGAAATTCGCAAAGTAGTATTAGTAGATATTGCTGGTTCCATTGCTTTATCGTTTGTTCTTGCCGGTCGACTCATTGACAGGAATACGACACGATTGCCGTAGTACTATCTGCGCTCAACTTAGCTGGAAAACGAAACAAGCAATAATCTAGGCCACTATTCTCCGCTCAATTTCAGCACACAGCTACTGACCAGCAAATCGGAATCTCGGAAATGACATGAAATACTCTCCGCTCGCGGACCTTTGGCGAATATTGGGACTTTCGCCCGCGCTGGCAATTGCCTTTATCGCCGTCACGACGATACCGTTAATAATCACTTTCGTATCACTCAAATATAGAAAGGGCGGGCTACTTCACAGGGCATTCCTCATCGCCACGGCGTTAATGCATACGACCGCACTGATTATCTTACTCTCGTTGGGCCCGCCCGCCGGAGTGTATCCCGTCGGTCTATTGATTTTTCCTTTTACTATCTATTTTTTCCCCTTCTGGTTGCTTTTAGCGGTGCTAGTTTGGGGCGCGCTTGTCGTCAGAAGGAATCGACGGAAAGTGTCACCTCCAAGCTGACGTGAGAGAGAAATTACTTAAAAGTCATGTGGACTGGGCGATGGAAAATGTACCATCGCTCGCAATACGCGGCAGAGTGGAGATCCGGCGCGTTGTCAATGATGCAGACAATGCGACTGGCCCACTTCGCTACTTCCTATCACTCGTATTTACGCTCGGTTCGCCGTGGCTGGTTCATCTCATGCAGAAAGATCTAAAACGACAGGGTGTCGATGTATTCGAAATCTATATCATTGTGTTTGTCGCGGCCGTACTAGGCGCAGTGGTCGGCGGCCTGCTCAGCAACTTTATATTGAGACGCAAGATAGTGCGGCTTGGCGATCCGTCGTACAAAGGGTAGCCTCGTGTCCGCCCAGACATTATGCTCATATCCTGTGTAGGAGATCTAAGAATGACTTTTGATGTAGAACGGATAGTCGCTGATTGTAGCGGTGCGTTGCAGGAGTCAACGCCCAGTCAAGCTGTCGCGGAAATAACACGGCGAGCGGTTGCTGATCCGAGAGCTATTGTCGAGAGATTGGGTGCACCCAATCACGGACAAATTGAACGTCTGTATGTGTCCGACACATTGACTGTGCTTAATGTCGTTTGGGCGCCCAAAATGACGTTGATGCCACACAACCATAATATGTGGGCTGTGATTGGCGTTTATGGCGGACGCGAAGACAACATTTTCTGGCGGCGCTGTAAGGACGACCCAAATGGTCGCGTGGAAGCAGCGGGTGCAAAATCACTTGGGCCGAGAGACGTTCGGCCGCTCGGTGAGAGTATCATTCATTCAGTAACCAACCCGACGATGCAGTACACAGCCGCGATCCATATTTACGGTGGAAATTTCTTCGAAATGGAACGTAGCCAATGGGATCCAGAGCACCTTGAGGAACATCCGTATGATGTTGAAGCAAACCTTCGGATATTCGAAGATGCAAACGCAATGTGGCACGCTAAATAGATTTGGCGGGAATGAGCGCAAGGACCTGGAGATAAATTGAAGCTTCTAGAACAAGCAGAACGCATAATCGCGATTGCGTTGTTGTGCCTCATGACGATCGTCGTCATTTCGGCCGTTATTGAAGTCGCATATGAGATTGTTACGAGTCTCATTGATCCGCCTGGGTTTTTCCTTGGGGTTTCGGAACTATTCGATGTATTTGGCCTATTTTTGATGGTTTTGATCGGCTTGGAACTCATGTCGAGCATTCATATGTATCTCGAAGAACACACGATTCATGCCGAGATGATGATCCTCGTTGCACTCACGGCGGTTACACGTAAGGTCGTAATACTGGATTCATCCAAGATCGAGCCACTATTGATTTTTGCACTTGGCTTCTTGGTTATCGCTTTGTCCGCCAGCTATTTTTTGATCAAAAAGAAGCGTGTTGTTCAAAGCGGTTAACAGATCACGGCAGAGGTTCATAGCTACGCACATACTGTATCGATGCGAGCGGGTCTGACTGACTCAATTCGAACGCCGCTTACCGAATCACTGAGAAAGAGCGAAGTCGACAATGCTAAAAGTTCCAATTTTCGTATGTTTTGGATTGACGTTGCTGGCCTGTGGCTCACCGCGGCTCGTAGCGGACGAAGTCGTCGATGCAGAAAAGCGTGTTGTGTTTTATCCCGCCTATGGATATCGCCAGGATGGCAATTGGGTCATTCCGATGCGAATCTGGGTTCGGGAGGAGCCTGGGGCAATCCTTAAGATCGCCGGGCGCGCAGCGCGCGGTCCGCTTGCGGATAGAGCAAAGCTTGACGAATTGGATGATGAGCAGATTGAACTGTATGACACGCGCATCGAGGACTTTATCGCCGATAGTGAATCCAGAGAAACTGTCGCATTCCGTTTTACAGGTAATGGTAAAAGCTACCGGTTAGTTGGCAAAGACGGCGAACAAAAAACTGACCGAAATGGACTCATCATCGGATCGCTAGCGCTGTCCGACGCAGCCGCAGACGATTTACTGGAGGCTCAAGGTTCGAGCGATGGCTGGTTGAAGTTTAACGCCGTATCCGACAATCACTTTGGTTCCGGGCAACTTCGCTTGATTGACCCGATAGGCCTGTCAGTTATTTCCGATATAGATGACACAATTAAGGTCACCAATATCCCGGCGGGTGAAGTCGACATTCTCCGAAATACTTTTTTTCGCGACTTCGAGGCGGCGCCATGCATGTCAGACGCATATCGTGAATTCGATACACATGTTGCGTTTCACTATGTCTCAGGCGGGCCATGGCAATTGTTTCGGCCACTCGCGGACTTCATGTTTTCCAAGCCCGCAGAATATCCTGCCGGCAGCTTTCATATGAAAGATGTTCGAACCAATCCGTTTGAGTCCGAATCCTACGACGATATATGGCGTCTTGTCCGCGGCGGCTCGCAGAATGTCACATTTCAACAGAAGGTAAAACAGATCCGCGAATTGATGAACCGCTTTCCCGAGCGCCGCTTTATCTTAATTGGCGACTCGGGAGAACGCGACCCAGAAGTATTTAGCGCGATCAAAGATGAGTTTGAGCATCGCGTTCAAGAAATTCGAATTCGAGACGTCCGAAACGATGCTGCGAACAACCCGCAACGACTCGCTGGCGCGACAATATTGAAAACCACGCCGACGGAGTGTGCGACTAGTTAGATACTTGCGGCACTATTTTCTGTTTGCTCGGATTTTCCATACCAATCGACGCGCCGGGTCAAATACATAATAGCGGCGAGGCTGACCCAGAGGCCAAGTGAACCGGCCAACATGGCATATGATTCGGCCTGCAAAGTCATGTAGAGAAAGCTGTATAGGCAAAAAAGTATGATGCTCATCGAAATCGCCCTGCTTCGACGAACCAATACGACAAAGCTATAGCCGACGATCAGTGCGCTTGATGCTAAAGCGCTCACAAGGTACGCCCAACCAAAGCCAACGTGCTCCGCAAGCGAGAGCAGCAACAAATAGAACAACGAGTTCGCGAAGCCGATCAACAGATACTGCAATGGATGCAGTCGCAATCCGCCAACGATTTCAAATAGAAAGTAGGCGGCAAAAGTTAGCGCAATGAACAGAATTGCGTACTTGGTTGCCCGTACTGTTAGTTGATACAAGCCAATTGGAATGTATAGATCTACACCGAACGCGGAGCGCATTGCAGCTGATCCATCGATCGAGCCGCTAATCCAGCGCGACGGAAGCGCTCTTCCAAGACTGGATATGCGCCAATCTGCCTCGAATCCCGCGTCGCTCACTTGACGCTCCCTTGGCAGATAGTTGCCGACAAAACTCGGCGCAGGCCACGCCGACTTCATCGACACGGTTGTCGTATCTCCTAACGGGAGAAACCGCAGGGAATCCGTACCGTTGATGGCAAGATTCGTTGAAAACTCCAATTCGCTTTCTAGCCCCAAGTTTGTCTGTTCAAACAGTTCTCCAATTGGTGCGACAATTTGTGGCGGCATGCCGACTATCTGCTGCCCATTTGCGGCAAATGCGCTGTTGAACGACCCGATGACTATCTCCGGCGTCTCAGTGATCGCACGCGCGTCACTGACCGCCAGCGAGATGTAGGCGCCACGCCAGTTGATCGTGTTGGTGTCGATATCTAGATCATTGACCGATGCGAGATCTATCGTTCCCGTAGCGCGAACTATCGCGCTATAGATGGGCACCCGATGCAGACCTCGATAACGCATTTCTGGTTTGAGGTCGACGCTAAAGTCCAATTCTTTTGGCAACAGATAAGCGTTGCGTTTGGTGACAACTTTTTCCCCGTATTGGGAAACGCGAACATCGTCGTACGGAAGAACCAAAATCGGACCTGCAATATTCTGCATGCCGCCCCACGAACGCATAATGTCATTTTTGGCTTGCTCGCCTATTGCTCTGCGCTCGGAAATAACACCCTTGATCATGCTGACCGGAATTAGCATCAGCAAAATAAGAAAACCTACGGTTGCTACTTTCAATGAAACTGAGCGGCGGATACCAGAAACGATCGGGTGCATGATTTTTCTCCCTCAAGGCGAGAGAGATAACAGCAATCAATTGTGCCTTTCGCGTGCCTTGATTGTGGTCAAATGTGGCCGGAAACCGTCTCGACTGATGGCTCCCAGGCGTTGCTGTGCATGGATGCCCTCTCCATTGGCAAGGGAATTTCCAGCCTGTACCTAACGCGTAGTGTTTTGATAACGAAAGCCTAATAGAAAGGATACGTCGGGTGCCGAGTCTGGCTTGATATCTTCCCCAACAGCAAGCGAGAGGCTAATCCTATCGGACAGTTTGAAGTCGCCACCGAATGTCAGAGATGCAGCGACGTCGCCCAAGTTCTCTATCCTTGAATCGTAAAGCGCACTACGAATTTTCGCCTGAGCCCGCAGTTCAATGCTTGGTGTTATTGAAAATCCGACCCCGGCGGATAATTGACCCACAAAATCCTTATATCGATCGCGCAACAAATCTGGTTCGCCAACGAAGACGACGCTAGCGCGGTAAAATCCATTGACTCGAGAATTACCCCACAGGCTGTCTTTGTCACCAGCAAGACCGACGCTAATGTCGGTGCCACCACTGCCAAGCAATCTATCGCCATTTCCGGTCGGTAGCTTTACTCGGAACCTCAGCGCAGAATTTGCTGACAAACTCCAGCCCGCGAGAATGCTGACGTCGCCTACACCGGCCGAGTTTTCTGTAAGGTTAACTATCGCGTTGCCATCGTTGACGTATAGAAACTGTAGCTGGTCGCGCGCGCGCACAGCTCGAGGACCATCGGGTAATCCGAAAAAGCTGTGCCAGCTATCGATGATTGAGTCCAAACCGCCAGATTGATGCCAAACGTATGGCACCTCAACTGCTATCTCTAGTTTTTCGTTGACGCCGTAACGGTAAGTCACACCCAGCCGGCTGGTTTCACCATCGAGTGCAAGCCCTTCAATCCCCACCATTTCGTCAATATTGTGACTGGCAACCACGCTCGACACTGAAAATTCGTATTGTCCGACCGTAAGCAGGTTACTGCCTTCAGTACTATTTGGGAGACCGAATATTCCAGTGAATGGACCATTGTCGTGGTCTGCTAGTACGTCCGCCGCAGCGGGCGCACCCAAGGCGAATGCCGCTGCCACAATTCCGATATAGGTTGCGCCGATTACGTTTTTTCCCAACACCTAAATTACTTTCCACTTTACAATCAGCGCGCATCATAACGAATTATGCAAAGCGTACTGCAGATTTGTGCGGAATTTGGGCTAGTATGAGGATGCGTATTTGGCTTGAGACCCGCGGTGTCTTTGAAAATCCAACCACTCTCTTTGTGTCAATTGCCAGATGACCACCTTACGCTCATGGATTTAGCGAATGGGTTCAACCAGAGACTGATTGGCTTTCTAAGCAAACATTCAATTCGCTAGAGGAACCTGGTTCTAGCAGCAGCAAGCGACAACGCGCTAAACGTTGAGGTATTTGACAATGCCTTTGGCTGCCTCGCGGCCTTCAAATACTGCGGTTACTACCAGGTCTGATCCACGCACCATGTCGCCGCCCGCAAACACTTTCGGATTCGTCGTTTGAAACGCATTCTCGCCGATACTGTTTGCGCGAACACGACCATTCGGTAACGTAGCAATATCAAAATCCGCAAACCACTCTGCGGGACTTGCGCGAAATCCGAACGCGATGACAACCGCGTCCGCCGGCACAATTTCTTCTGAACCTGCCACCGTCTCGGGACGCCTGCGTCCACCTACGTCGGGCTCACCTAGACGGGTTTCGATTAATTTCACGCCGGTCACTTTATCGGCACCGACAATTTCCAATGGCTGTTTATTGAAAAGAAATTCAACACCTTCTTCCTTACTATTGGCTACCTCACGACGCGATCCCGGCATATTCAATTCATCGCGCCGATATGCACAGCTGACGCTGGTCGCACCTTGCCGAATAGCTGTACGATTGCAATCCATTCCTGTATCGCCGCCACCAAGCACGACCACGCGCTTGTCAGCAAAATCGATAGCCGGCGCTGTGCGCGATCTCGGGTTGAGTTGACTGTTGACGTTTGACACGAGGTAGGGCAACGCTTCGCAAACGCCCGGAAGATCTTCACCGGGAAACCCGCCACGCACGGAGGTATAAGCGCCCATTCCCAAAAACACCGCATCAAACTCATCGAGCAAAGACTGAAACGATTTATGCTCGCCAATTCGCGTGTTTAGTACGAATTGAACGCCCATTCCCTCAAGGATTTCGCGACGTTTTCGTACAACATCTTTTTCCAACTTGAACGGCGGAATACCAAAAGTCAGCAAGCCGCCAATTTCACTGTAGCTATCGAATACAATTGATCGGACACCGTTGCGCGCAAGCACATCGGCGGCGGCAAGGCCCGCGGGCCCGGCGCCTACAATTGCGACGTTTTTTCCGCTATCAACAACATGCGACATATCAGGGCGCCAACCTAATTTGAATGCCTCGTCGGTAATGTAACGTTCAACATTACCGATACTCACAGCACCTATTCCATCGTTCAGCGTGCATGCGCCCTCGCAAAGTCGATCTTGAGGGCAGACACGTCCGCATACTTCCGGTAGCGAGTTGGTTTGGTGCGAAAGTTCTGCAGCTTGAAACAAGTTGCCCTCTTCGATAAGCCGCAACCAATCAGGAATGAAATTATGCACGGGGCATTTCCATTCGCAATACGGATTGCCGCACGATAGGCAGCGACCTGCTTGGCTCGCTGCGTCTGCGCCATCATACGATGCGTATATCTCGTCAAAATGTTTGATACGAATTTCAGCAGGTTCCTTTTCAGGATCGCGACGCGGAATTTCCAGAAATTGCAGAGGATGTTTTGCCACGACTATGCCGCCTGCCGTAGTGATTCGATCAGCGAACCAAGTTCGGCCGCCTTGGGCTTCACTACCCAAAACTTTGGCAAATAGGATCGGTAGTCATCAAGAATGACATCACCCCATTCGCTGCCGGTGTAGCCAACATGATCGACAATCAATGATCGCAAGTGGTGCAGATGCGCTTCCATGCTTTCTGGCGTGATGCGATGGATATCGATCAGCTCATGGTTGTAGCGATCAACGAAGTCACGCTCCATGTCGAGAACATATGCGAAGCCGCCCGTCAGGCCGGCGCCAAAATTCACTCCCGTGCGACCGAGTATGACGACCACACCCCCAGTCATGTATTCGCAGCAATGATCGCCAGCACCCTCCACGACCGCGAGCGCGCCAGAGTTTCTGACAGCAAAACGCTCGCCAGCCTGTCCAGCAGCAAACAACTGCCCACCAGTTGCACCATAAAGACAGGTATTGCCAACGATGACAGTATCTTTTGCGGTATAAGCCGCATCCTCATGCGAACGAATAACGAGTCGCCCGCCGGACATACCTTTGGCAACATAGTCATTGGCATCGCCTACCAACGTCATATTCAGGCCCGCTACATTCCACACGCCGAAACTTTGCCCCGCCGTGCCAGTCAATTTGATATCGATAGGTGCGTCCACCAATCCGTAGTTACCGTGCACCCGAGCAATTTCGCCGGCTAACATTGCGCCAATCGACCTGTTGAAATTCTTTACCTCGTAACCGAATGTGCCACCGGTCTTATCTCGAATCGCAAGCGCGGTGTCACGTAGCATTTGGTGGGCGAGCGCTGCCTCGTCAAACGGATGATTCCGCAAATCAGTACAATATTGCGGGCTCTCCGGCTGCAGACCGTTATCGGATATGATCGGTCCAAGATCCAACTGCTTCTGACGTTTTGTGGTGCCTGGCAACAACTCGATCAAGTCAACGCGCCCAATCAACTCCTCCAACTTGCGAACGCCAAGTGACGCCATCTGTAACCGCACGTCCTGGGCTATGAATTGAAAGAAATTGACCACCATGTCTGGCAGACCGACAAAGAACTCACTGCGCAGTACATTATTTTGTGTCGCTACACCCGTTGCGCAATTATTCAAATGGCAGATACGCAGGTACTTGCAACCTAAAGCGACCATTGGTCCAGTGCCAAAACCAAAGCTCTCCGCGCCTAGCATCGCCGCTTTGACAACGTCTAGGCCGGTCTTTAATCCACCATCGGTTTGTAGACGGACTTTGTGCCGTAGATCATTCGCGCGTAAAACTTGATGTGCTTCCGACAGACCGAGCTCCCACGGACTGCCCGCATATTTGACCGAACTCAATGGGCTAGCGCCGGTGCCACCGTCATAGCCGGAGATGGTGATGAGATCCGCATAAGCTTTCACCACACCCGCAGCAATAGTGCCGACCCCTGGCTCCGCAACCAATTTGACCGAAACCAACGCCTCAGGGTTTACCTGCTTCAAATCGAAGATTAGCTGCGCCAAATCTTCTATCGAATAAATATCGTGGTGTGGCGGTGGCGAAATGAGGCCAACACCGGGCTTCGCAAAGCGCAACTTCGCAATCATTTCATTGACTTTATGACCTGGCAACTGACCGCCTTCGCCAGGCTTGGCGCCCTGCGCCACTTTGATCTGGATGACTTCAGCGTTGACCAGATATTCTGCGGTAACGCCAAAACGACCGGAAGCGACTTGTTTAATTTTCGAAACACGCTGGCTCTTGTAACGTGATGGATCTTCGCCGCCCTCACCAGAGTTGGAGCGGCCGCCCATTCGGTTCATGGCAATAGCCAACGCCTCGTGTGCTTCCGGAGACAAAGCACCCAATGACATGCCCGCACTATCGAAGCGTGGCAAAATATCGTCTATTGGTTCGACTTCATCGAGCGGCACGGGATAACCCAGTGGTTTCAACTTAAACAAGTCGCGCAACGTTGCAACTGGCCTGTTGTTCACGAGATCGGCATAGGCAGCGTATCGTGCATAGTCGCCAGAGCGGACTGCTGATTGCAAAGTGGCAACCACATCCGGGTTGTAGCAATGATACTCGCCACCGTGAACGTACTTTAGAAGCCCGCCGTGTTGTAGCGGCTCGCGCGATTGCCACGCTGATGTCGCCAATTGACGCTGATCGTCATGAAAGTCCGCAAACCCGGCTCCTTCGATTCTGCTCACTGTACCGGTAAAGCACTTCTCGACGATCTCACTTTGCATGCCGACAATTTCAAATAGCTGTGCACCGCGGTAGCTAGAAATCGAAGATATGCCCATCTTCGATATGACCTTGAACAACCCTTTGCGGATTCCCCTGCGATAACTTCGACCAAGCTGCTGCTGCTTTCGCACGCTTCCGCGCTGCGCCAAATCGTGCAGGCTTTGATAAGCGAGATAAGGATAAACGGCTGTTGCACCATAGCCGATCAAGCATGCAAAGTGATGCGGATCACGCGCAACGCCCGTTTCGACCAATATATTGACGGCACACCGCAAACCCCTACCAACCAGGAAGTGATGAACGGCACCGGTCGCCAATAGTGCGTGGACAGGTAGGAAGCCTTTCTTCAGATACCGGTCGCTCAGCATTACGATCAATTTGCCATCGTGCACGGCTTTTTCGGCGTCCGCGCAAATTCGATCCAAGGATTCGCTTAACGGTTCATCCTCTGGCGCATTAAGATCGACAAATGCATGCCCATCCTGGTACATACCAGGCCCGAGCAGTTGTCGCAGCTTGCGTTGCGACAACACCGGTGAATTCATAATGACATGATTGGCGTGCTGTGGACCGAGATCAAACAGACTACTCTCGCGTCCGATATTCGTTTGCAGAGACATGACAATGCGCTCGCGTAACGAGTCAATGGGAGGGTTCGTCACCTGTGCAAACTGCTGTCGAAAATAGTCAAACGGCGAGCGAATTTTTTCGGACAATACGGGCATCGGCGTGTCGTCGCCCATCGATCCAACAGCCTCTTGCTCCGCTTTCGCCAACACGCTGATGATTTCGTTTAGTTCTTCGCGACTCAAGTTGAACATTTTTTGGTACGTTGCAAGCGTATCCTCGTCCATTGGTTCCGCCGCTGTGTGCCGATCCACGAGTTCTGAGTCCAAGTAGCGTACGCCCTGCTTCAACCATTTCTTGTAGGGGGCACGCGACGCCAGATCCTTCTCGATATCGTCTCGCTGCAGAATCACGCCATTCTCTAAATCGACGGCGAGCATCGAACCCGGCCCTAAGCGGCCTTTCTCAACAACCTCACTTGGCGCGTAGTCATATACACCGATTTCCGAAGCAATAGTGATGTGGCGATCTTTCGTAATGACGTAGCGTGCGGGCCGCAAGCCATTTCGATCCAGGCAGCAGGCGGCGTAGCGGCCATCCGTAAGAACGATTCCGGCTGGGCCATCCCAGGGCTCGAACTGGCAATCGAAGAACTCGTAAAAAGCACGGACATCAGGCTCGACGGTGTCAACCGCCTGCCAGGCAGGTGGCACCAGAATACGCATCGCCTGCAATACATCCATGCCCCCAGCACGCAGTACTTCGAGCATATTGTCTAGACTCGACGAATCCGAACCCTGCAGCGAAATAATTGGATCGAGGTCTGTAATATCCGGCAACGTTTCAGAGCGAAAATTCTCCGAGCGTGCGACTGCCCAACTTCGATTGCCCTGAATCGTGTTGATTTCCCCATTGTGCGCAAGAAACCGAAACGGTTGCGCCAATCGCCATTGCGGTAACGTGTTAGTAGAAAATCGCTGGTGAAATACGCACACTGATGCCTGTAATCTTGTATCTCGCAGATCGGGATAAAAAATTGGCAATGCATCCGGCATCATCATGCCCTTGTAACTAATTGTCGCGGACGACAGGCTGGCAATATAAGCAACCGGATCGATATCTGCGAACGAATTCTCCGCAGCTCTCCTGGCAAGAAACATCTGCCTGTTGAACACCGATCTCTGCATACCCGGCTTCGCGTTGACGAAAATCTGTTCGATAGCAGGCAGTGTTTCTAATGCCCGTGCACCGCACGCCGAAGAATCAGTTGGAACCGTTCGCCACCCTGCAACCTCTAAGCCCTTCGCTTCGATTGCTTCATTAACGATTTTCTTTACGCGATTCGCAATATCAACATTCTGATTCAGAAAAACCGTTCCTGCGGCGAATTGTTCGGCTGTCGTGATACCGGCGTCATCTGCTACTGCGCGCATGAATGCCGCCGGGAACTTCATGAGTAACCCGCAGCCATCGCCAGTCTTGCCGTCCGCAGCAACTGCGCCGCGATGCGTTAGCCGCGTCAGAGAAGAAATTGCGGTTTCTATAACCCAGTGGCTTGCGACGTCATCGATATTGGCGATCAGTCCAAATCCACAACTGTCGCGTTCAAACGCTGGGTCGTACAAACTTTTTGCGTATGACTCGGTCATGACCGCCTTAAGGTGCGCAGCGCGCAGCCTTCGATAATTAAAACACTCTGAATTGACGTATTACGGATGTCAGGTCGTCAACGAACAGGAATCGCAGATGTCACTATTGGCCCGCACGTTGTTACGTTACAGCACCACCAAAATCGGCGAAGCGATCCGAACCCCCGAGTATATGACAACCATTGATGCTGGAGCCATAGGCGGCCGGCGAGGCATAGATCTTAATGCACCAAATTGCTGCGATTTACCGAGTAGCACGCATTGGGCTAGCGATAACATTGCGCAAGGCAAAACGTACACGATTTGTTACCCGCGAAACCATGCACCTAAATGGTGCGCCGATAACTAAGCCGCGTCGTTATGCTCTGCAAAGCTCGCTATGAATTCGCGCAACTGCTGCAACTTTTTATCCGAGATTTTGCCATCGGAAAACTCGTCTCCAGCTCGCGACAGGTTGTACATCCCACCGCCGGTCCAAAGAGACATACGCAGACTTCTCAACGTGGGTAGCCAAGCCGATTGCGCAAGCGCAGTGCCGAGTCCACCAGGCGTCGCACCCATGAGTGCGATGGGTTTACCACTCAAAATACTATTTTCGCCTTCGACCCAACGCGACAGCCAGTCGATCGCATTTTTGAGCACTCCCGGGACGCCCGCATTGTATTCAGGCGTAGACATAACAATTCCGTCAGCGGCGGCGATTTGCTTGCGAAGTCGAACGATAGAATCGGGCAAGCCGAACTCGGCCTCTACATCCTGATTGAACAGCGGTACATCATCGATTGATAAAACCTCAAAACTAGAGTTTTCCGGTACCACGGATGCCGCCGCATTCAGCAATGCGCGATTGTAGGAAGCCTTTCGCAGACTGCCGGCAATTCCAACCATATGGGCCATCGTATTTCACCTTGCAGAAAATCTCAGCAAGTGATTCTACATTAATGACCTGCAGAATCCGCGACATTGCTACGCAGAAGCTTGGCAACAATTGGCAGGCTCGCGCCAACGGTTCAGCGTGCGCCAATATTGATTGTACCGCTGGTCGAAAATGGTAGTGGCTGAATGAGTGGAATCCCAACAGCAAGACTTCCTCGCAATTCATAGTCGACGGGTTCGCGCATTCCGGAGCGAATGAGTGCCGACAGACTTGACGCCGACTTAAGCACATCTAACTCCACGCTAATATCAAAATCACCGCTACCGTTTGCCGGCACGGAAAAACTACTCGCCGTCTCACCACTCGCGAAACTCTGATCTTCCAGCTGTACGTGATAGCGAACGGATTGAATGGGCAAAGGAAACGGATTGGGATTGCTCACATCGAAACTCAACAAAAATGTTTGCCCCGTGAAACTAAGCTCTGTCGCCTTTATACCGCTAAGCTGCACGGCAGGTTTATCGATTGTCGCAATGCTCGCACAGCCAGCCGTCAAACAAAGCAACATCGGTATGCCAAATTGCCTATAACTTCTCTGAATCATATTTTCACCCCGCCGTTATGACGCCAACAGTAATGTCATTTCAAGGTAGCGCCTAACTCTGCCCACTTTGCGCCAATTAACCGCCATTCGCCAGCGGTCTGTTCAAGCTCAAGCTGAAATCTATAAGCGTCTGCGCTAAAGCCCAGTGCTCTGCCGTTCGCGCCAGCCATACCCACAGTCATTGCAACTAGCGCAGCGGTTTCATCGTTGATGACGATTTCATCTATCTTGGAAACCAAAGTAATGTTGTTCTGGCGAAGAAAATAAACCAGCAGGCGATCGCCAATTTCCTTGCGGCTGTTGCCGCGCGCGTCCTTATATTTGTCCGATATGAGATCGAGCACCTCCCCCCGATCTTCTTCCTCTACCGCGAGTTCTATTTCTGCCAGCCATGCGCGCACGGATTCCTCTGGTGATGTGGCTGCTCCGCAAGCGGTCAACATCGCGCAAGCACTGACAATACACAGACCACGCAAAGCTCGACAATAGCGCCCCGGTGCAGTACGAGCGTTGGAGGTTGCTGGAATCTGGGCCACAATCGGCATCATTTGTTAAAGTTTGCTGATAGAAACCGACTATGGGCAGATACATCGCAAATGAACTGTGAACCAGTTCTCAATTCTTGCGACGGTGAATAATGATATGGCAGTAAAATTATTGAGCGACAGTGTCGACGCGACGATCACTGACGATGATCAAATTCGAATCGACCGAGTTCTGGGGTTTTGGTTTAAAGATAAAGGTCTTTCCGCGCCGCAAATAGATGGTCGGATGGACGTTTGGTTTGGTGAAAATGCGCTCTTCGATCAGGAGGTGCTCGGGGAGTTTGCTGACGACGTTGAAGAGGCAAGCAACGGCGATCTAAATCATTGGGCACATAAGCCAGCCGGACGACTTGCACTTATTCTGCTTCTCGATCAATTTCGCCGAAATATTTACCGTGGCACCACAGAGGCATTTGCACTGGACAAAGCTGCGCTCAAGCTTTGTGTAGAAGGCGCCATGGAAAAAAAGGATAGGGGGCTAGAACCCATTCATAGAGTCTTTTTTTATATGCCTCTGCAGCACGCAGAGTCCCGCAAGGTACAACGAAAATCTGTTGAACTTTATAAGCGATTGGCGGCAGCTGTTTCGCCGACGTACCGGGAAACTTTTGAAACCGTTGCGCAATTTGCCGAACTTCATGCTGACATTGTCGAACAGTACGGGCGATTTCCACACCGCAACAAACTATTGAATCGCAAAAACACGCCCGAAGAAGACGAATTTCTCGCGACTGACAACCTGTAGTTAGCCCGGAGCCAATCGCGACCGCAAAGTGTTTTGTCGACGATTGCCCCGCCAAAAGAATCGAATAGCAGCAGCTAAAATCAACAGGCTCGCGCCGCGCACCGTGCACAATTGTCGCGCACTTCAAGTCGCAAGCGGGCTCTGCACAGAATATTTTATATGGCGTTCGGCAATAAGCCGAAAGCGAAAGCTGAGTAGGACCGCCGATACTGACAGTGCCGCCACGAAAGCCGCCCAAATATATCTAGGTTCGAGTAGAAATACTTTTGCCGCCAGATAGGCGCACGGGAATCCAATGACCCAGTAAGCGAATGTATTGATCACCATTGGCACTCGCGTGTCTTTGTAGCCGCGCAAGACACCGGCCGCACCGATCTGTACGCCGTCTGCAACTTGAAACAATGCCGCCATCAACAGCAAACTGATTGCTATTCGAATGACTTCCATATCGGTTGTGTACAAGTGCACGACCACGTCTCGAAAAGACAACATCAGAACTGCAGCGCAACTCATAAAACCCGCACAAAACGAAACGCCAACAACACCTGCGAATTTTGCTGCCTCTGGATTGCCGGCGCCCAACTCATGACCCACTCTAACGGTAATCGCTGAGCTCAATGCCAGGGGCACCATGAACATAGTGGACGCAAAATTCAATGCGATTTGGTGTGCAGCAGCGATGTTGACACCTAGCGTGCCCACCAATATCGAGATAGCAGAAAACAAACCAGCCTCGGCCCCGATGGTAATGGCAATGGGCCAACCCAAAGACAATATTTCCTTAAGTATGCCGGGCCGGACCGGTGCGACTTTAGAAAAGATCTTGAGCGGCTCATAGCGGGAGCTCTTGAATACGTATATTGCCAGCCCAATCGTCATAAGCCACATCGTGATTGCGCTGGCTATTCCGCAACCCACCGCTCCCAGCGCCGGTGCGCCAAATTTGCCAAACATTAGAACGTAGTTCAGAAATACGTTAGAAACGAGGGAGAACAGCGACGTGTACATCACGGGCCGCGTTACCCCGATAGCCTCTGTCGTGAACCGCAATACCAGGAATACCACCATCGCGGGCAACCCCCAGTACACGGCTTTCACGTAATCTGCTGTGAGTTGCCGGATATCCTCGGCAATGCCGACTTTCTCGAACAGGTGATCTACGCTGAGCTGAATCGCGAGCAATACCGACAGCCCCATGATCAACCCCAACCAGAGCCCTTGGCGCGTATAGCGACCAATGATTTCGAAACGCCCTGCTCCGAAGTGACGCGCGATAATTGGCGACAAGGCCATCAAGAAACCCAGGCACAGAATGAATCCAATCATCCACGTACTGCCGCCAACAGCCACTGCCGCCAGCGCGCGCGGCCCAAGTTGACCCGACATTACGGCGTCGGCGAAACTGATTCCGGCCATCGCCAGAAAATTGACGACCAGTGGTCCGCCCACTTTCCAAAGTGCTCGGACCTCCTGCGCCCAACGATGAGATTTCCTAGCCGGCAATTTGCATGCGCTCGCAATAAATAGTCGCGCACTGTAGCACGTGACTGTCGCCGTGATCCCTTACGATTTGCATTAGCAATAGTGTAAAGTCTGCTGATTCGCTGTAGTGACAGCTGCAGCAAAAAGCACCTGCAGCGGTTTTCCGGAGACAGATATGTTGCACGATGGACGATCAAGACGCGTAGCCATTATTGGTGGCGTACGCATCCCTTTTTGTAGAGCGCATTCTGTATATGCGACTTCGACCAACCAGGAGATGATGACCGCAACGCTTAGCGGCCTGGTGCAGAAGTACGACCTCAAGGGACAAACCATGGGCGACGTTGCCTTAGGTGCCGTTATCAAACATTCGCGGGATTGGAATTTGGCGCGCGAATGCGTGATCGGCTCTGGCCTATCGCTGAGGACACCTGGTGTCGATTTGCAGCGGGCGTGCGGAACCAGCATCGAAGCGGCCATTCAGATAGCGAATAAGATCTCACTCGGTCAAATCGAGGCTGGTATCGCGGGCGGCACAGATTCCATCAGCGATGCGCCAATAGTCTATGACGACAGTTATCGTTCGTTGTTAATGCGCTCTTTCCGGGGCAGGAGTTTTCTGCAGAAGGTGAAGCCATGGTTTGGGCTAAGGCCTAAACACTTCAAGCCCATGTTCCCGGGTGTGCTGGAGCCGCGCACAAAAAAGTCGATGGGGGAAAGCACCGAAATCACCGCCAAGGAATTTGAGGTTTCTCGAGAGCATCAAGATCAGTTGGCGCTCGCCAGTCACATGAAGGCTGCAGCTGCGTTTGACGCAGGATTTTATGAGGACCTTATCGTCGGCTTTCGAAGTGCAGAGGAAGACAACAACATTCGCCGAGATACAACATTCGAAAAACTTTCCGCCTTGAAACCGGTTTTTGACAAAAGCGAGGCGGGCACCATGACCGCGGGAAACAGCACGCCACTAACTGACGGAGCTGCTGCGCTGCTGCTGGCATCAGATGAATGGGCGCAAACAAAGAACCTCACCGTATCTGCCTACCTAACGCATTGTAAAGTTGCGGCAGTCAACTTTATCGGCGTTGAGGGCCTCTTGATGGCACCTGTATATGCCGTGTCCGATATGCTGAAGGACGCGAACCTGAAGTTGCAGGATTTCGACTTCTACGAGATTCACGAGGCGTTCGCCGCGCAAACCATTGGTACACTTAAAGCCTGGCAATCGGAGAAATTCTGCCGCGAACGTCTTGGCCGCAATGAATCGATGGGGCCAATAGATCTATCCAGATTAAATGTTAAAGGTGGCAGCATCGCAATCGGCCACCCATTTGCGGCGACCGGCGCAAGAGTACTGGCGACAATGGCAAAACTGCTAAAAGAAAAAGGGTCTGGACGTGGCTTGGTATCGGTTTGCACGGCCGGCGGTATGGGCGTTACCGCAATATTAGAAGCAAAATAGTCGTCGTCACCAACCGGTTTCAGATCAAGAAATCAGTACCAATGCGGTACGCTAGAACGTTGCCATACGTTTCAATTCGGCCCATTGTATTTTCTGGCAATTTTGCCTAACGACTCAGCGGCCCGATCAAGCTGTCTCTTGGCTTGCGCGGTCACACCTCCGCTCTGGTACTCATCGACAACAAATGTCTCGATGCGCGACACCATTTCATCAATGTCCGTTGCTGCAAACTTTTCATCTTCCGATGATGGGCCGAAATGATGCTCTGCTGCGCCAAACAAGTTTATCCAGCGTTCACTTTGGCGACCGACGCGAAGCAAATCATAGAATTCGGATCCGGGCTTTGAGCCACCCTTCAAGAGACTCACGAGCCCGGCGATCAACGAAATTGGCACGAGCACCAAATCCCGCAAGCCATCGAATATGAGTTTGACCTGAAAGGTTGCCACGTCGCGGATCAGCACCCAGCGATTTGGAGATGCGGCAGAGTTATTTGCGTCTAGGTCGTTATCCATCGGAAATTGAGAGATCATTAAATGTGTGCGGGAAAGCGCAGTTTACACGGTCGCCTGCGGGGTATCGTGCCGACTACGTATTTGCTGCCAATGGCCAGAAAACCGCGAGGAAACAGTGTATGACACCACTTACAACGAACGGCTGTGCTTCTAGCGCTGGCGCCGATCTTCCCATTTTAGTATTGTAGCTCAAGCACTTAGCTCACACTGAATTATGCCGTCGTTCACCTCCTCGCCACCGTATGAACACGGACTCCCTGAATCGCTGGGCGTTCTACTCGTCAATTTGGGCACTCCGGACGATTCGACGCCAACCGCAGTACGCCGGTATTTGGCGCAATTCCTCTCCGATCCACGGGTCGTGGAATCGCCGCGACTCATTTGGTGGCTGGTGCTCCATGGCTACATCCTCCGCGTTAGGCCAAAGTTATCGGCGGCAAACTACGAAAAAATCTGGACTGACCGAGGGTCGCCGCTATTGCTGCACTCGAAGAACATCGCGGTCGGTGTACAGGAAAAACTATCGGCACGACTTTCGGGTTCGGTCAATGTCGAACTCGCAATGTCTTACGGCAATCCATCAATCGATGCAGCGTTAGAAAAACTCTACGCGCTGTGTGCCAGACGGATTATTGTATTGCCGCTTTATCCGCAGTATTCCGGTACGACTACCGCATCGGTTTTTGATGCGGTTTGCGACGCACTGCGTAAGCGTCGCTGGATACCAGAACTACGAACCATTAATCATTATCACGATGCCGCCGGATATATTTCCGCGACGGCTGCCAGCATTCGAGACTATTGGGACGTCAATAGTCGCGGCGATAAGCTCTTGTTTTCATTTCACGGAATACCGGAAAGTAATCTGTTTGACGGCGACCCCTATCACTGCCAATGTCATAAGACGGCTCGGCTCGTTGCTCAATCGTTGGACTTGGCGGAAGACACTTGGCAAGTGAGCTTCCAGTCACGGGTCGGTCGCGCGCAATGGTTGCGGCCATATACGGATGAGACCGTTCGCGGATTGGGTAAGCAGCAACTCGCCAAATTGGACGTTGTCTGCCCCGGCTTTGCGGCAGACTGCCTCGAGACACTAGAGGAAATCGAAATACAGAATGCCGAGTTCTTCAAAGAGGAAGGTGGCGGGCAGCTACGTTACATTCCAGCGCTCAACGCACGCGATGATCACGTGTCATTTCTGAGTCGTACGATCGAAAAAAGTGTCGGCGGTTGGCCGGAAGCGTCGCCGGACTGGAGCGTATCGGAAACCGCGCACCAACTGGAAAAAAGCCTGCAGCGTGCGAGGTCCATGGGGGCAGAACAATGAGTGTTCTCGGCCGATTCCTAGAATTCAGCATCTATACGCCAAATATTCTCGACTCACTGGGTTTCTACAAACGGCTGGGATTTCGCGAGCAACAAATTGGCGACGTTTGGTCGCATAAATATGCGGTTATCAGCGACGGCATCATTTGCATTGGTTTACACGATCGAGTTTTTGATGGGCCGGCGCTGACCTTTGTGCATCAAGATCTTGCGGCGCATGCACGCTCAATGACCGATCATGGCTTTGAATTTTCGTTTTTGCAATTAGACGAAGATGCTTTTAACGAATTGGGTTTTATCGACAGAGACGGTCATATGATTTCGATGATCGAGGCGCGAACATTTTCGCCGCCTGACGAGAATACCGCCGACTCGCTTTGCGGCGCGTTCTTCGAAATTGTACTTCCCGCGAAAGACGCTCTTCGTTCCGGGCGATTTTGGGCACCACTGGCACCCAGCTTGCTACACCTGCGTGAAGAGCCGACAACCCACATGCGTTTTGATGCAAATAATGTATCGCTTGGATTGAGCGAGAGCATCGCTCTTAGCGGCCCTTCATTGTGCTTCAAATGCCATGATAAGAAGGCACTGCAGCGTCAAATCGAAAACGAGTATTTGTCGCATAAGAAGTTTCCCGGCTTCGAAGGCGCGTTTGTCGAACTGCAGGCTCCAGAGGGAACAACGCTTTATGTATTCGATGAGGACTTTTTGGGAGAGTCTTATGTTGTCGATGAGACGGATCCGGCAGACGTTGACTCGGATTCAGTCTTGAAGCAGCTCGTTAATTAGACTGACGGCCTGAGAATAGTAACTTGCACCAAATAGGTTGAGGTGATTCAAAACGTGGTAGAGCTGGTACAACGCGCAACGGCGTTGATGTCCATCCGCCATCGGCCAAGCCTCTTCGTATGCAGCATAAAACTCCGCATGAAAACCTCCGAATAATCGGCTCATTGCCAGGTCGGACTCGCGATCGCCGTAATAAACGGCTGGATCAAAAATGACGGGGTGCTCGTCGCAACAAGCTCGATTACCGGACCAGAGATCGCCGTGTAACAACGATGCCGACGGGCTATGTCCGTCGAAAATATTGGTTATGCCCGTCATTAGATCTGCGGCCTTGTGCAGAAGCGCGCCTTGATAGCCATTACGTTCGGCTAGATCGAATTGAAACGCTAACCGCTGTGCAGCGTAAAATTGAGCCCAGTCGTTTGAAATTGTGTTTGCTTGAGGCGTAAGTCCGATCCAGTTGTTTTGCTGCCAGCCGAATTGATCGTTGGAATGTCGATGCAAAGCTGCCAATTGTGTGCCCAATTCCTCATCACAGTCGTGTCCGGCGGGCTGCAGAATTAACCATTCCAGCGCGAGCACCGATGTTTGCTCACAGCGCTGAATTGCTAATACATTTGGAACGCGAATGGCTTCGCTGGCTGCGATTTCCTGTAGCCCCAGCGCTTCCGTCGAGAGCATGCCAAACGCATCGCGGTTGCCCGTCTTTAGGAAAATTGGGCCATCTAGCGTTTCGTATCGCCAGGTTGCGCAGATACTGCCGCCGCCAACGGCCGTCGGTCGGCAATCCGGACGGCCTCTAAGACCATGTTCTCGCAGCGCGTCGCCTACGTCATTCCAATTGGGCATTGCGAAACCTGCAACGGTAAGGCCGGCGCACGAACGTTCTCAGCGAAGATCGGACACACGTTCGGCCTGCCGTCGCAACGCGGTGCCAATTCCGGCTTCATCGAATAATGCATTGATCGCACCCAGGTCCGGGGCTATGGGCCGTAATCCCGTCTTCGGGCGATCCATCGGTGCATCGCACGCGATACCCGTCAGCTTGCGCGCCAGCACTGCGGCGTCGCGATGCTGATCAAGTTTTGCACCGAGTGTTTTCGAACCGCGAACATTGACCTCGTGCACAACATCCAATTTAGCATATATTTTTTCCAGTGAACCGAAGTGCTTGAGCAGCGCTGCTGCAGTTTTCTTACCCACACCCGGTACGCCCGGAATATTGTCAACGGCGTCCCCCGCTAACGCCAAAAAATCGGCGATTTGTTCGGGCCAAACTCCGAATACGTCTGGAACCTGGTCATATTTTATTTTGCCTTTACCAGCAAAGTCCCAAAATATGTCTCGTTGACTCAGTAATTGTGCCAAGTCTTTATCACGCGTAACAATGGTAGATGGGATTCCCTCCTCGCGACCAGAATGCACCAAAGTGCCAATCAAATCGTCGGCTTCGTAGCCGGGATGTCCACAATTCATCAGGCCCAATGCGTTGGTGAAACGGCGACATTGTACAAATTGCCGCTTAAGCTCGGGCGGTGCCGGATCTCGATTCGCTTTGTACTCTGGATAAATTTCTGATCGAAACGATGACCGCAGACTTTCGTCGAACAACACGGCTATGTGATCTGGCTGAACTCGCTCCATGAAATCGCCAAGAAATCGACAGAAACCGTAAAGCGCATTGATAGGGTTTCCGGCGTCGTCGACCATGTCATCCGGCATCGAATAATAGGCACGAAAAACGTAAACGCTGGCGTCAATGAGATACTGCATGACCCACGCCAACGGAAAGGTGATCGCTCAACCGCGCATGCAATGGACTTGACCGCGGTATGTGCGCCAACAGATATTGCATTTGATCAGCCAGAACTCGTCGGCCCTTAAGATAAATGTACTCAGCGTAAGTCGGCGTAAACGGCACAGCGATGAGCTGCATCGCCGCCTGCTCAGGTGTCCGCCCTCCCTTGTGGTTATTGCAACGCCGGCAGGCGGTCGCAACGTTGTTCCAAGCGTCGCGACCACCTTGGGACAGCGGGGTGATGTGATCGCGAGTGAGTTCGCGCGTCGGAAACTTCAGTGCGCAATAGAGACACAAATTAGCGTCACGCTTAAATAATGTACGATTGTTCAACGGCGGAACATATTTATCGCGCAGAAAAGCGAGGCCCTGACTCGTTCCGGACGTCGCAATAATCGAGTTCACATCGATTCGGCTGCGCTCCCCGCTCGCCGCATTATGCCCGCCAAAAACGGAATATAGCCGCGTACCGCATGCATACGCGACCTGGCCGGTATGATAGAGACGCACTGCTTCGCGATAGTCTATCCATTCCAGCGGCATTCCAGCGACATCAGTTCTCAGTACCTGCTGAGAGATGTCAGAGGCAATTCCATACAGCATAAACCCCCCGCACCAATGTCGGCATCACATTGCCAGCGTAGATGCCATCTTGGCCGAAAAGACCCAATATATAATCATAACGTGGTTGCGGAAACACTCCGTCAACACACTTCCCGCCGAACGCTGGATCTTACGTTCAGTCTACTTGGCGGGCAGCATAATGTACCTGTTTATTGCAGAACAAACCGGAAAAATCAATTCTGTGGCTTCTTGCGAATAACCCGCTAGAAGTCCATTATTCGCGCTCTGTATGACATTCAGATGACCATCCACGTAGCAATCGGCTCAATAAAAGCAATATCGAGCCCGCGCCAAAATCAACTGGAGAAAAACGATGCCGCTCACCGTAGGTGTGCTGAAGGAAACCTTGCAGGGTGAAACGCGTGTCGCCCTGACCCCGGAAATCACGACGAAACTGCAGAAGCTCGGCGTTTCGGTGATATTGGAGAGCAATGCCGGCACAGCCGCCGGGATTCTGGACAGCGACTACGAAGGCGTTGAGATCAGCGACGCCAACGGGGTTCTCGAGAAAGCGAACTTGCTGATTGCGGTGCAACCGTTAGAGGATTCTATTGCCGGGAGACTCCATGACGAGACGGCGCTTGCTGGTCTCGTATATGGCCACAACAACCAATCTTTGGTCGAGATTTTGCAGCGCAAGCGAATCACCTGCTTCGCAATGGAGTTAATTCCCCGAATCTCCCGGGCGCAAAGCATGGATGTACTGTCATCTCAAGCTGCCGCATCAGGCTATCAGGCCGCGCTGATTGCAGCATCGACGCTGGATAAGTTTTTCCCGATGTTGACGACAGCTGCCGGCACCATTCGGCCGGCGCAAGTATTGATTATCGGCGCTGGCGTCGCGGGTCTGCAGGCCATTGCAACGGCGAAGAGACTCGGTGCGATTGTCAAAGGCTATGACGTTCGCGGCGCAACCAAAGAGCAAGTCGAGTCACTAGGCGCAAAATTCGTGGAAACGGGTGTTTCCGCGGACGGTGAAGGTGGCTATGCCCGTGAGTTGACCGACGAGGAGAAACAACAACAACAGGTCGCATTGGAAAAAGAGATTGCGGTCTCGGATGTCGTCATCAGTACTGCTGCGATTCCCGGGCGACCGGCACCAAAGATTATTTCAGCGGCGGCGGTCGGCAATATGAAGCCGGGTGCAGTAATTGTCGATTTGGCCGCAGAAACTGGCGGAAATTGCGAGCTCACCCAAGCCGGCGAAACTGTTGTCGAAAACAACGTGAAGATTGTCGGACCGGTCAACCTGCCAGCTTCGTTAGGGCGTCATGCAAGCGAAATGTACGCTCGCAATTGCTTTAACTTCATTTCACCGGCGATCACCGAAGGCGAACTGAACATTGACTGGGAGGATGAAGTGTTTGCGTCGTCCGTACTCACCCGAGAGGGACGTATCGAACACGAGCCAACGAGCAAGGCAGTAGAAGGGGAGGCAAGCTAATGATAGACGGATTCATAGCACTTTATATTTTCATGCTGGCGGGCTTTGTTGGCTACGAGATTATCGGACGAGTACCGGCAATTCTGCATACGCCGTTAATGTCCGGCTCAAACTTCGTTCACGGCATCGTACTGGTCGGCGCAATGGTGGCACTCGGTCGCGCTGAGACGACACTCGAAGTCACCATAGGCTTCATCGGTGTTGTTTTAGGCGCAGGCAACGCCGTGGGTGGATACGTTGTTACGGAGCGCATGCTGGAGATGTTTAAGAGCAGCAAGGAGAAGAAGTCGTGAGCATCGTCAACGTGGAAAACGTGATTGAAGCGAGCTACTTCCTCGCCGCAGTATTGTTTATCTTCGGTTTGAAACGAATGAGTTCCCCGGTTACCGCACGTGGCGGCATCGTGTGGGCAGGCGCCGGTATGGTCGTTGCGACGTTGGTGACGTTTTTGAATCCCAACATGGGAAACTATCCGCTGATGATGGCGGCCATCGGTATCGGCGGTATTCTGGCGTGGGTCAGCGGCAAACGCGTTGCCATGACCGACATGCCACAAATGATTGCGCTGTACAACGGTATGGGTGGCGGCGCCGCAGCAGCGATTTCGGCTGTAGAACTTTTTTCTGGCACGGATCACGGGCTGACGTTCAGTGTTCTCGCGGTCCTCGGCGGCTTGATCGGTTCGGTTTCTTTCAGCGGCAGTTTGATTGCGTTTGCGAAACTTCAAGGGCTGATGAAAAAAACCTTCCGATTTCCGGGTCAGCAGTTTTTCAACATCATATTGCTTGTTGCTACTTTAGGACTGGCGGGCTACATCGTCACACAACATAGCGATATCAATATCATCGTCATTTTCTTTGCGCTGGCACTGCTGCTCGGCGTAACAATGACCCTTCCTATTGGCGGCGCGGACATGCCTGTCGTCATCTCACTTTACAACGCATTGACCGGACTCGCGGTTGCCTTCGAGGGGTTTGTGTTGGAAAACGCCGCAATGATTATTGCCGGTACTGTGGTCGGTGCCGCGGGTTCTCTGCTGACTCAATTGATGGCCAAAGCCATGAACAGATCGCTGGCCAATGTTTTGTTCTCTGGCTTTGGCGATACTGTAGGCGAGGCCTCTGCGGTTGAGGGCAGCATGAAGCCGATTGAGGCAACTGATGTTGGCGTTATGATGGCGTTTGCCGACAAAGTGCTGATTGTTCCGGGCTACGGCATGGCGGTCGCACAAGCGCAGCACAAGGTATGGGAGCTGACGCAGCTACTTCGCAAACGCGGCGTCGACGTCAAGTTTGCGATTCATCCGGTTGCAGGACGCATGCCTGGCCACATGAATGTTCTGCTGGCGGAGGCCGGCGTCCCTTATGACATTATTTACGATCAAGATGAGATTAACTCGGAATTTGCAACCGCAGATGTTGCACTGATTATTGGTGCCAACGATGTCGTCAACCCGGTTGCAAGAACGGATCCGGCCAGCCCGATTTACGGCATGCCTATTCTTAATGCTGACTACGCAAAGAATGTCATCGTCATAAAGCGCGGTCAGGGCGCAGGATTTTCCGGCATTGAGAATGCGTTATTTTTCTTGGACCACACCCGGATGTTGTATGGCGATGGTCAGGAAATGGCGAGCGAACTCATTCAGGCTGTCAAAACGCTTTAGTCGTTTTCAGCCGCGTCGATATTAGCCGCCATCGTTGGTGCGATGGCGGCGCTGTCTAACGCGATCTCTTTGTTTGCTTCGATCACGCAATTTCTCTCTGATCTGCCGGCGTTGTTCCGGCGTCATATTCCGAAACCGATCGCGTAATTGCTGGCGGCGCTCCTGCGGTAGTTGGCGAAAACGTCGGAAGTTGTCGCGAATACGCTGCCTATCGTCAAGCGATAGATTTGCAAAATCGCGATACTTCTCGCGTATCGTCGTCCGTTGATCGTCACTAAGTTGCCGCCAACTGCTAAACCGTGTTTGCGCGGCTTGCCGCTCATCACCGGACATTTCTATCCACCGAGATGCACCAGCAACTAACCGTTGTTGCCGTTTCCCGTCAAATGTGTCCCAGTCGTTCGCAAACTTTGCGAGCAATACTTGCTGGTCCTGTGCCAGATCATTCCAATCAATCGACTGGTCTTGCGCTGCTGCTACTCCGGCAACAGCGAGCGCAGCAGTGGCCAGTGCATGCAACGCGACTCTTTTCAAAAATTCGTTAACCTTCATTTTCAAACTCCGCCGATTCCTTGCCTAAAGATTGGGAATCGTTCAGCTCTTCGTTTCTATCAGCACTCTGTTCTTCCGTCTGCCCGCTCTCGCTGAGAATCAACCAGTCCTCATCTGATTCTTCCCAGCTTCCCAGATATTCCAAGAATTCCATATCAGGTAATTCAGCTTCCTCTTCAACACTGTCATCACCTGCCTGCGCCGAGCCCGACGCAAATAATCCACAAGCCAGCGCCACGGGTATCAACGTATGTCGATCAGCCGACATTGGCATCCACATCCGATTCGATGTCCGACGCCTCGTCAATCTCAACCCAGCTATAGAATTCCAAGTCCTGCAGCATATCCAGACTGTCGTCATTCATCAGTATTTCGAAATCACCTACTTGCGCGGTGGCAATCGGCTGCAGCATCTCGGCATCGATAGCGGAGTCGCCAGCGCCGTTCCACATCACAACGGCCAACGCTACTGCTGTCGCTAATCCAGCAGCGGGAAGCCACTGCATTGGAATGCCAAGCCCACTTCGACGTGATTTCGCAAGCGCCTTTTGTCTTGCTCGATTCAGTCGCGACTGCGTTGCCGCGTCGATCGAATCAACGCTGTCATCGAATAACGATTTCGCCTTGCTAACCAGCAATTCGTCTTTCGCGGCATCAGCTTGTTCATCGTGCTTATTCATTGCCAATGTTCTCCTAGCCGTTCGCGCAGCGAATGCACGGCACGCGAATAGTGTGTTTTGACACTGCCCTCACCGCATCCCATCGCCGTGGCAGTATCCGCAACATTAAGACCCTCAAACGCCCTTAACATAAACGCCTCTCGTTGGCGCGCCGGTAAGCCATGGATTGCCAATTCAAGTGTCTGCATTGCCTCATAATTTTGCAGTTGTTCATCCGGTGCTCTACCAGCCGGATCAGGCGCCGCTGCAATCGCGTCGTAGTTATCTTCTTCCGCGCTTTCTCTGCGAAAAAAAACCATAACTCGGTTGCGAACCGCTTGCCGACGATGCCAGTCACGCACACCGTTTTGTAATATCCGATAAAACAACGGCGTCCACTCATCGATTCCACGATCGGCATACTTTTGCGCCAGCTTTATCATCGCGTTTTGCACAAGGTCCAGTGCCTCATCTTGATCGCGAATTGATATTGCCGCGATTCGGACTGCGCGCTTTTCGACCTCTTGCAGAAAACGATTGAGCTCTTGTTCCTGCTGCAGTGTACCGGCCTCCGAAGTTCTTACATCGGTGCACGATACCGCAAATATGGCCGCAGCGGTGCTCATCCGTTACCCACTGGGCGGCGGCTTGTATGCTGTAAATTTAGGAAGTCCATTTCAATCCTTTTTCAGTCCCAGCGATTGCCAATTCACAATGCAAACTGATCGCCGTCAATATAGAGTTCGCAGTTCGACGTTTGCCCGCTTACATCTTTATTAACGGCGTACGGCGCTTGTGGTTGACAGACGGTCAGCGCAAATGGGACTTTCGCATTATGTAACAAAGGCGCCAGTTGATAATTTAGTATGTTGTTTTCTAAGAAGTTTTTGAAATGCTGAGGCGTCGGCGATGAGCCAACCCAAGGTCCTCAGAGTTGCGGTCAATGCGCCGCTTGCACGTCTTTTTGACTATCTGCCGCCGCGCCAACCCGCCGATCTGGCGGCGGCGTCTATGCAGCCTGGCGCACGTATTCTGGTCCCATTCGGGCGCCAACAACAGACTGCAATGATTGTTGATACCGCGGCAGAAAGTACGATTCCGGTTACGAAGTTAAAGCATGCGGTTGCCTGCATTGATCCTGCT
The DNA here is from genome assembly GCA_021773015.1 of Woeseia sp. GTDB lineage: Bacteria > Pseudomonadota > Gammaproteobacteria > Steroidobacterales > Woeseiaceae > OFTM247. The sequence continues at coordinate 2,945,946 of JAJFKW010000001.1, read as the reverse complement.
CCTTTGCTAAGCGATGCCGACCTGTGGTTACTGCGCTTTGCCAGTAGTTACTATCAACACCCGATTGGAGAGGTCATAGCGGCGGCGTTACCTGCGAACTTGCGTGCGGGCCGCTCGTTGAGCCCCGTCACGAAACAGCTCGACACGACAGAAGCGGGCGCATCTGTCGATCTGGACAAACTGTTGAAGCGCGCACCCAAACAAGCAGCACTGCTCGCTGCGCTAAGAGCGAACGAGAGCCTCAGTTTTGAGCAGCTTGATGAACGCATTGATGGCTGGCGGCGTTGTTACAAGGCGCTTTTGAACAAGGAATGGCTGACCGTCTCGGAAATCGCAGCACGCGAGCAGCTGCCGGGCAAGCATCTTGTACACGCAGGACCGCCACTGAATATGGACCAATCGGCAGCACTTGCGGCTATTCGGGAACGCAGCGGTTTTCAGGTGCACTTGCTAGACGGCGTGACTGGAAGTGGCAAGACTGAAGTTTATATTCATTTGATTGAAGAACATCTTCGTGCGGGGCGTCAGACGCTCATTATTGTTCCAGAAATCGGTTTGACGCCGCAGTTAGTTACGCGCCTCGAAGAGCGCTTAGGCCAAACGCCCGCTGTTTTACACTCAGGCCTAAGCGACACCGCACGATTGACCGCTTGGCGACAGGCAAGAAATGGCCAGGCAGGAGTTGTCCTCGGTACGCGTTCCGCGGTATTCGTACCACTACGCAACGCTGGCCTGTTTATTGTCGACGAAGAACACGACAATTCTCTGAAGCAACAAGAGGGCTTTCGCTACTCAGCACGAGATTTAGCCATCGCCCGGGCTAAGCAGTTGCAGGCACCCATCATATTGGGCACCGCCACACCATCATTCGAGACAGTGAAGCGATGCGACGATGGCGCCTACCAGAGGCTCAGTATGCCGGTTCGAGCTGGCGGAGCGGCACCACCACTGCTGCGTCTTGTTGACCTTTCGCGTGAACCGGCGAACGACGGCATCAGCAGCGTTGCAATCTCCGCGATGGACAAAACACTGCGTGCAGGCGCCCAGGTACTCGTGTTCTTAAACCGTCGCGGCTTCGCACCGACGCTTATCTGCGGCGGATGTGGGCACATTGCTGAATGTAGTCGCTGCGATGCGAGAATGACAGTGCATTTGTCGGGCAACGAATTGCGCTGTCATCATTGTGGCGCCGCACGTGCGATCGATAGTGTATGCGACCGCTGCAGTGGCACGTATCGACCGCTAGGGCACGGAACAGAGCGTTTGGAAGACACGATACGGCTACACTTTCCGCTTCACTCGATCGCAAGAATTGACAGCGACACCACACGCCTGCGCGGCGCGATGAACCGTGCGTTAGCTGACGCCACGGCAGGAGAGACACGCATACTAATTGGCACACAGATGTTGTCGAAGGGACACCATTTTCCGAATCTGACACTGGTCGTTGTCGTCAACGCCGACCAAGGACTATTCAGTACCGATTTTCGCGGCGCGGAAAAGCTGGCACAAGGCCTGCTGCAGGTTGCCGGGCGTGCTGGACGGGAGCGGCAGCAGGGCGAGGTCCTCATTCAGACAGCATATCCGACCCATCCGTTCTGGGAAGAATTGATTAAAGGCGGCTACGAAAAAGTCTCGGCCAATGGGCTTGAGGAGCGCTCGCGCACCGCCTGGCCACCCTATTCACGCCTAGCCTTGTTGCGCGCGTCATCGCACCAGAAAAATCTCGCGCAATCTTTTCTAGAGTCCGTCAAAGGAAAATTGGCGGCAATCGATATTAGTGAAGTCCGTGTTCTCGGCCCAGTCAGTGCACCGATGGAAAGACGTGCTGGGCGCTATCGTTCACAACTACTGTTTCAAAGCGTCAATAGACAAGCACTGCAGAAACTTTTGCAAGACCTACGGAATTCACTGGAGCAAGATGCCGGCGCCCGCAAGGTGCGTTGGTCGATTGACGTTGATCCGATTGAATTGTTTTAGCAAATCTTAGGGCGCGCAAGGAAATTCAGGTTAGAATCTCGCTTCGCTGGCGAGCCACATACCGACCAATCAGAGAGCAAGCGAGCCCAGCCAAAAACCTGCTAGGGCCGCAAACTATCTGCATCATCCTGAGACAATATTGAAAAACAGCATCGCACAAATTGTCGCGTCTGCCGTTGCAGGCCTACCTGACCTAGACGAGTCTCTCGGCGCGCCGTCGCTGGTGACCATCGAGCGCACTCGCGACGCTCGGCATGGCGATTTTGCGTGCAATATCGCCATGCGCTTGGCGAAGCCTGCCCGTAGCAACCCGCGTGACTTAGCACAACGTATCATCGATCAACTACCCGCCAGTGAGATCATCGACACGGTCGAGATTGCCGGACCGGGGTTTATCAATATTCGTGTCAGCAAATCCGCCTACGAAGACCAAATCAGGGAAATTCTCGATGCGCGCGCCGATTTCGGACGGGCGCCCAAGAAAGACGGGCCACGACACCTACTCGAATTCGTTTCTGCAAATCCAACCGGGCCATTGCATGTCGGGCACGGACGTCTCGCCTCGTACGGGGCTACCGTGGGGAATTTGCTGGAAGCTGCAGGGTACCCGGTGCACCGCGAATATTACGTCAACGATGCCGGCCGGCAGATGGATATTCTCGGCGTCAGCGTTTATCTGCGGATGCTCGAGCAACAGCAACAAGCGATCAACATTCCAGCTGCCGGTTATCGCGGCGACTACGTGCGCGATGTTGCTGCAGAGATCGACATTGAGAATCTAAATGATGTAACAGCCGAACAATTGTTCGACGACATTCCGGCCGATGCGCCCGATGGCGACAAGGAAGCGCACATCGACGCCCTCATCGGTCGCGCTAAAGAACTCATCGGCGAAGAATCATTCGAAGAAATAAGATGGCAATCGCAAATTTCGATACGCAACGAGATGCGCGACGATTTGGAGGCGTTTGGCGTTACCTACGATCGGTGGTTTTCCGAGAAGAGCCTGTCCGACGAGGGTCGAATCGACGAGGCGCTGGCCGTATTGCAAGAACGCCGCATGCTCTATCAGAAGGATGGCGCTACCTGGTTTAAGGCCACTGATTTTGGCGATGAGAAAGATCGTGTCGTCATTCGCGAGAATGGGGTCAAAACATATTTCGCATCGGATATCGCTTACCATTTCGACAAACGAAAACGCGGTTTCGATGTGCTGGTCGACATTCTAGGCGCCGATCATCATGGCTACATCGCGCGCGTCCGCGCGGGCCTCGATGCGATGGGTTTCGAGGGAAAAAGCCTCGAAGTACAGTTGGTGCAATTTGTCAGTCTGTATCGTGACGGCGTTAAGCAACAGATGTCGACTCGCTCAGGAGAATTCGTCACGCTACGGCAATTACGCGAAGATGTCGGTAACGATGCGGCGAGATTTTTCTACGTCATGCGTTCCAACGATCAGCATCTGGATTTCGATTTGGACCTTGCAAAAAGTCGCTCGAACGAAAACCCGGTTTACTACATACAGTATGCGCACGCGCGGGTCGCCAGCGTGTTTCGCCAATTGGATGAAAAGTCGTTGCAATGGCGCGAGAAAACCGGTCGTTCGGCATTATCAAAATTAGTAGAGCCTCAAGAGGTCGCGCTCATGAGATCGTTGAGTCGCTACCCAGAGGTTATCGAGTTAGCGGCACACAACCGCGCACCGCAACATCTCGTGCACTACTTACGCGAGCTGGCCAATGATTTTCACGCCTATTACAACGCCCACCAATTCATCGTTGACGACGCAGACTTACGAGATGCACGACTGACGCTAATCAGTGCCATGCGTATTGTGGTCGCCAATGGCTTGAGTATTATCGGCGTCTCGTCACCGGACACTATGTAGCAATGGCAAAACGACGCCGCAGAAAATCGCAAAAAAACGATTACCCCGGATGGCTTTGGATGGTTTTCGGCCTCGCAATTGGCCTATCGGTTGCGCTTGCGATCTATGTCAATGACAGACCACAGCTTGCGCAGAAAGTCGCTCAAGTTCCGCAGCCCGCCAGCATGCGTGCAGCCAGCGAAACCGCGGTCGACAACAATGGCGAAGTGGCTGCTGAAGATGAAACGGAACCGAGGTTTGCATTTTATGACATGTTGCCAAAGTTTGAGGTTGTCATTCCTGAGCAAGAGCCGGACGTTTCAGCCGACATCGAGCCAAAAGCCATAGAGCAGCCCGGAACATACGTTCTACAAGCGGGTTCGTTTTCTGCCTACAACGATGCGGACCGGCGCCGCGCGCAGCTCGCACTACACGGCATCGAATCGCGCATTCAACGCGTATCCATTGACGACAAGACTTATCACCGGGTACGCATTGGACCAACACGTGACCTCGAGAAACTAAATTTGCTGCGCAGCCGGCTGCGTGCAGCAAGTATCGACGTATTGCGCATTCGACTTGGCGACTGAGTGGCAAGCGCCTGCGAAGGACTGATTTGGAATTCAAGCGGAGCCTGAGCTCGCCATTGAACAAACTTCTACGTATTACAGCAATTCTGCCCAGCATGTTAATCGTAAGCCTCAGCTTGCTGGTTGGCTGCGTAAGCCCGGCCGTCCGCGACGCTGTCGAATCCAGATCAGAGCCGCAACCGAAGCGGCAACCACACGCCGTACCCGACAACGAGGGGCAGTCGGATGCGGCGCCCGAAATTCACCGCGTTGCCGCACTTAGCGTGATAAACGTTGGCGACATGATGCTGGGTACCGACTTTCCGGAAAACCATTTACCGGACGATGATGGTGTAAGTTTCCTTTCGGCGGTAACGCCCCTCTTGAAGAATGCCGATATCACCATCGGCAACATGGAAGGCGTGTTGATGGATGGTGGGATACCAAGAAAGCAGTGCAAGAATCCAAAAGCTTGCTATTTATTTCGAACGCCGGCCCGCTACGCACAGTATTTCGTCGATGCCGGATTCGACGTGCTCAGCTTGGCGAATAACCATGCCCGCGATTTCGGTGAAGAGGGGCGAACCGCAAGCATGCAGAATCTTGCAGCAGCCGGCATCTTGCATACTGGGCGCGAAGGCGATTTTGCGATACTCCGAAAAAATGACATGAGCATTGCGGTGCTCGGCTATGCCGTCACGCTGAATTCGAACTTGCTACTCGACTACGATATCGCCGCCGGTACCGTACGCCAGCTCGCGAAGTCTCACGACATTGTTATCATTACTTTTCATGGCGGCGCGGAAGGTCAGGACGTCACCCGAATTCCATTTAAAGAAGAAGAGTACTTTGGCGAGATGCGCGGCGACGTCGTCAAGTTTGCCCGCATGATGGTCGACGTTGGCGCTGATCTCGTCGTAGGACATGGACCCCATGTTGTACGGGGCATGGAGCTATACAAGGATCGCTTGATCGCCTACAGCCTCGGCAATTTCGCAACCTACTACGGTATCAGCGTAGTAGGCACCAAAGGTATTGCACCTATTCTGCACACTACGCTGGATAGGGAGGGTCGTTTCCTGCATGGCCGTATCGACTCTACGGAACAATTAAGACCGGCCGGACCAACCGTTGATGCAAACAGCAAGGCATACAAATTGATCCGCTCATTAAGCATCCAGGACTTCACGACACCGGGGATCGACTTCGCTAAAGACGGCTCCATTCGACCGGTAACAAGAACGAATATTAGACGTTATACCGAAGGCACGTTGGAGCGGCGGTAACCAGAGGATCTGAAATTGATTGAAATAGTAATGATCGTCCTAATTGGGTTAATTGGTGGTGTTGCGGTGGGCACACAAGCACCGATCGCAGGAGCGATGGGGCAACGAATTGGTGGTGCTTCGAGCAGCCTCATTGTGCATCTTGGCGGTGCCGTTGCGTCACTATTCTTGGTGCTGCTTCGGCGCGGCGAACAAATTCAAGAGTGGCGGAGTCTGCCTTGGTACATGCTCGGATGCGGAGCATTCGGTCTTGTCCTGTATCTATCGATTAGCCACACCATCCCAAAAGTGGGTGCTAGCGCAGCCATCGCGATGCTAATCGTCGGTCAGCTACTCGCTGGAATGGTCATTGATCATTTCGGCGCGTTTGGCATCACCGTTCGCGTTCTTGATCCAAACCGGATCGCAGCGGTTTTTCTCCTTCTCGCTGGTGCGTACTTAATGGTTCGCTAATACGCTGGGACAACCATTGGCAGTAGGCGCGGCGCGCGATGCCAGACTGCAGAAGGTCGGAGGTAGACTCGGAGTTAAATTCGAATTCACATGTTGTTTCTGGAGATTCTTTGATATACAGGATAATTGCTCCTATCGCCGTCGCGTTCTCCTGGAAGGGGTTGCGCTGCTGATCGATTTGCACATTCCGGAGAAACTCCGCGATCGCACTTTAGAAATCGAGTTAAATATAGTGACAGGCTCCTAAACTCACGCCCTTGACAAGAAACAGTACATGCACGATCTCGACAAGTACCAGCCCGCTCCGACCGGCTCGCCGCGGTTTGGACAATAGAAATTCAAACGCTAGCCGAAGATACGGACAGAATTCTGGACCCGGTTATACAAGTACACCCGCTGGCTTGCGGTCGGCAAGGAAACGGCACAGCCCGAGGCCAATTCGACCACGGACACGCATGTTAAGAGATTCACCGCCGGAAGTACCGAGACCTTCCCGATGGTCGAACTCAAAATATCAATCGAGCGGGACTCGGCAATACGCGAAAAAGCGATGGATTGCATCCTTTCGGTGCATCACTATGAAGAACCCGTCATTTTTGTTCGCGAGGCGTGGGCCAGTCGCGCCAACTACAACCCGAAAAACGATAACCCACATCGTGGTGGAATAATGGACGGGGGTTGCCGGAGCAGACCGACTGATCCACTCTATCGGCTTGCCGTGCGACGAAAATGTTCAGGCGGTAAATCCCGGCTAAAGATTTCTACTGCGGCGTCATGAGACATTTGATCGTTAGCCGCACGCGACAGTACCCACTGCGCCTCCGCAATTTGCCAGTCTGCATAGTGCGGAATATCACGCCGAATCGTAAGACTTTCGGTTGCAAACGTTTTAGCCGCATCTAGGTCGTCAAGCTCGAGCATTACCTCGGCGAGCCAGAGCAATGCATCGCTTCGCCAATACGGAATTAAGCCTTCGAGTGAGTTTTCAATAAACCGTTGCGCAGCACCCACATCACCGCGTTGTAGCACCACCCGGCCCAGCAGGCTGCGCACTCGCCCGGATGCCGGATGTGTGGCACCCAATGACGCCTCCATTCTTTGCAACACGTCGCGCAGGATGTTTTCTGCATCGGCAATACGCCCGGAATGCCAAAACACCACCGCATAATTAATTTCAACAGCCATTCGTTCAAGCGATTTTAGCGGCAACTTTTGTTCTGCAAGCGACCACGCTTGTAAGTAAGATTGTTCCGCTTCTTCTAGCCGCCCCAAACCAAGATCCAGTGCACCTAAGTTGTTTAGATTGGGAACGTTCGCCGGATGGTCGGCGCCAAGACGCTCAACGGTTTGCCGGTTACATTCAAGTTGTGTTTCGCGCGCTTTGAGGTGGCGGCCCAGCGTTCCATAGTCCAGCGCGAGGTTACAACGAATGCCGACGATTTCCGGCGCCAGCCGTTCGCCGTTGGTTTCAGCCATGGCTAGCGCCATCTCGTGGTAACGCGCAGACTCTTCGATATTGCGTTCGGCACGATAGCCGGCTGCTATGTTGCCGAGCGACCTGGCCAACGCTGCCGTATCGGCAGGCCTGGTTCGAAGATTAATATCGTGCGCTTTAAGCATAGACTCCCTGGCCGCGCCGGGGTCGGTTTGTACCAAAGAATGGCCCAAGCTTGTCCAACTTATTTGTGCGGGCGTTGATGCACTTTGCTCAAGATCCTGTAGCTGGTTCAATGCTTCTCGGTGCAGGCGTTCAGCCTCCACATACTCGCCCCTTTTTGTGTGATCCGAACCGAGCGCATTTAGCGCTTTGACGATTTCCAAATTCGGTGCTTTCCGCTCGGATCGCCAATACTCCAACGTCGATTGATGCAATTCGAATGCTTTGTCGTATTGACCAATTCCGTAATAGGCGTTGCCAAGCAACTGCTTAATCTCGTTACGAACATCAGGGGAGCCTTCTAGTTCGATTGCGACGCGCGTGGCGGCATCGTCGACGATCTCCTTTAAGGTTACTTCGCTCTCGCCGGCGACGACGGGATTCGCACGCTCGAATATAGTGGTAAGAAACGCATTGGTCTGCTCTGCACGCAATCCCTCAGTCTTTGCTTTCTGAAATTGCCAAAGCGCGGTACTTAGTCCGACCACCAACGAAAGCAAAACACCAATTGTGGAGCCAACGAGTAATTTGTTTCGCTCAACAAATTTCCTTGAGCGATACGCTCGCGTCGCATCGCGCGCACGCACCGGATACTTGTCGAGGAACGCTTGAATGTCGCGCTTCAACGCATCGACTGAGGCGTAACGATCACCCGGATGCTCAGCCGTACAACAGTTTATGATCGCATCAAGATCGGTCGGTATATCGGTTATGTTCATGCTAACGCGAATCAGATGCCGCAACAAAACACCCGATGAATAGATATCCGCCGCAACGCCGGGCGTCTTTCCGTCCATCTGCTCCGGCGCCGCATATCCTGGCGAGTACGCCACTACACGCTTCAATACCTCCGTACCTTCCGTACCTTCCACATCTTCCAGTAATTGACCAATGCCAAAGTCCACCAAACGCACGCGGCCACTCGCCACGAGTACATTGCCGGGTTTGACGTCTCCGTGAACCACGGTCGACTGATGGCAGTAGGCCAGTGCGTCACACAGATGCAAGAATAAATGCAAGATGGATTTTTGATTTAACTGTGACGACAGAACGTAGTCGTCAATTTTTTGGCCATCGACCAACTCCATCGCAAAATAGGGCGTATCTTGTTCCGTTACGCCAGCGTCGATAATACGGGCGATGTTTGGATGTTCTAGACGTGCAAGCAACTGAGTTTCCCGCTCGAAAAGCGCGAGCGAACGCTCTCCATCTATCGACGCCGGAATAAGTTTTATCGCTACTTGTTGCTCGAACGCACCGTCAGCCCGCTCGCCGCGGAAAACTAGACCCATGCCGCCCCGACTAATGGCCTCGGCAATTCGAAACGGACCAACACGCTCGCCGATGTGATTTTTGACATCCTCTTCCGCAAATTCCGCTAGTAATTCGGGGGCGGCGCTGCTGGCATTGTCCGGCATGGTGTTATTCGATGATGCGTATTCCAAAATGGCAGCAGCGCGCTTGCCAAGTGCGGAGTCTCTTGATCCAATTTCATCAAGGGTTATCGCACGTGCCTCGGGCGACAGGTCAAACAGCTCGTCGAGCAATTTATCGAATTTTGACCAATGTTCGTTATCGCTTGTCATAGATTCTGTTTGCGGTGATTACCTGCATAGAATTACGTGAAGGCGGGCAGCGAACCGCCAGCTAACTATCATTTTGTTCGATCATTTCCGCAAGTAGTCCGCGTGCCTTCATCCATTCACGCTGCGCCGTTCGCTTTGACAGACCAAGAACCGCCGCCGTGTCATCATCGCTCAGTTCCGCGAAAAACTTACATTCGAATACTTTGACCAATCGGTCGCTGGTTGCGCCAAGCTTGTCCAACGCGTCGTCAATGAGCACTAACTGCTCGGCTTGTGTTGCGACGGCGATATCTTCATCGCGCAGTTCAACGCGTGACTGATTGCCGCCTCGCTTGTCAGTCAATCGTTTGCGCGCATAATCAATGATGATGTGTCGCATCGCCGTCGCCGCAATTCCAAGAAAGTGCTCGCGGTTAAGGGCGCTGCCGTCGATATTCTTGAGCTTTAAATAAGCCTCATTGACTACTGCAGTCGTCTGCAACGTTGCGTTGTCGTGATAACGGGCGAGTTGACGGTGCGCGAGTCGACGCAGATCCGTGTACAGCAGAGCAACAACCTGATCATAGGCGTTTTCATCGCCATTTCGATGTGCCTCGATGAGTTGCGTAATGTTCGTAGCCGCGTCTATGCCTGCCCCCATCGATAGAAATTGTATCTAATATATCAGTAACTTAGCATTAAATAGGCAGATACTTTGACAAATTTTGGCGGTCCACCGAAGTATTTGCCGTATCCCAGTGTGCGAACACATTCATTGAGACAATTACGCTGGGGACCGCTATGCGACTTTTTCCGAAAGCACTATTCGTCCATTTTTTGCTGTTGATTGCCGGCGTTGCCGTTGCCCAGACACTGCCAAGCAATCCGCTGCAGGACAAGATGATTAGCGAAACGCCGGAGCGACCCGGCGGACCCATACACTTTTTCTCTTTCGACGGGACCATCGTGGACGACATTACTGGCGTTGTACCATCGATCGCCAACGGCTATTCGCACACCGACGGATACATAGGGGAAGCGGTGCTGTTGGACGGGACCGGCATGATTGAATTGCCCGTTGATCTGGCATCTGAAGCGCAATCGGATTTCACCATCATCGCTATGGTAAAACCCAACGCGTTGCCGGAAGACTCCGATGAGCGCGCTACCTACTACAACACTGGCTACGTCTTCAGCGACGCTTCGGGCTTGGTGACTATCGGAAATCAAAGCAAGGACAACGCATACTTTGCCGCCTATTCAAGCGGTACCATTATCAGTAATTCCAACCATCCCGCCCTGCGCGGCGGCTGGCAGATGCTCGCCTTTACGCGAAAAATTGACGACCGAACGACCGATGACGGCGAGTTGCTTCCACATACTATTTTGACGCTATACAGCAATGGGCGAATCTCTGAGTCAGTAGCAGTTTATAGAAACGACGGAGTCGCTCCAATTCTTCGGCTAGGCTCCAAAGCATTCGGTAGCAGTCAAAAATTCCATGGCGCGTTCGACCACCTCAGCATTTACAACCGTGCATTGAGCCAAGACGAACTGCGCGAGGTCAACGACTTCATGCGTCAAGCGCGATCGGGCGGATTGAAACCGTTCGCAAATTCGGCGCTCAATCGTTCGCCGCCAACTGCAAGGGATGATGCACCAGCACCGGAAGCTGACTCCTCTATTTCAGACACGCAGGACAAAGCTGACAGACTCGGCAACTTCAAACCGAATGATAAAACCGACAAACTAGGAAATTTCGATCAGGACGAAGCAAAATTTCCTGGCGATCAGTTTGACCCCGATGCCGTCCGCTTTCCGGGTGATATGTTCGATGGCGACGAGAACGATGATGCGAGTGAGTTGCAATTCCCTGGTGATATGTTTGACGGCGCACCGCAGAGCGAAAACCAACCCAATAGCGAATCTTCTGCAAATACTGCTTCGCTACCGGGCGAACGTAAGCCGCCAAACACATCACCGCAAGCCGGAGTCGAATTAGATGGAACGCGCGCAGCCGACAATAACGCCAATCGATCGCCACCAACTGTTGTGCAGGCTGGTGGCATCCCGCAGTTGTCCGAAGATACGGTTAGCAGCGATCCCACCATAGACGAACGCTTGTCTGAATTCGAAGAAAACGTCATGTCCGACGATTGGGCGATTTCAATACCAACAGACAGAATCGTGCGTCGCTACTATACAAATGAGCGGCCAGCGATAACCTTCGAGGTCGCGAAAAGCGGCGCGGGTCCAATAACAAAAGATGTTGGTGTTCTCTTGGAGATAGAAGGCGGAGAATCAGAATTAGAAACCATCTACCAGAGTGAACTTGCGACTGCTGCAACCAATATGCAAGAACACGTTACGACAGATATTCAACTACCCTATGTCACGCTGCCGTTCGAATCGCCGAGCAAGACAATTCGTTATTCGTTGACCCTTGTCGATCCGATCACCAGAGCGCCATGGGTCGACAGCAATTTGGATAACAATTCAGTTTCAGAGCAGAGCAGAGCAGTTCCTGTGGATTGGCGAATATTGAGCGTTCAGCCTTACGACCCGAATGGTCTGATTTATCCTGGAGACAGCATGGGATTCGACTTCGTTATCGAGAAAAATGACGTTTCCAACGTTATTTCAGAACTTCTTCTGGCAGCGCACAGCATTCCGTCCGACGGTATCGATGCAACTGAATGGGCTCCGGCGACTCGAGTTCGCTTAAGAACAGAAAATACACGGCTCGCTAGTACGCCGGGAACGCTGAGGATCGCTTTTTCCAAGGACATCGAATTTGCGGATGGTGCGCTACAGAAAGACGTCACGATCAATTTCAAATTGCTTTCGCCCACCGCTAATGACCCCTGGGGCTCTCCCCTGTCGGACGGTAATAATGAGAATAATACGAAGTCTGTATTGGTTAGAGTTACCCGACCTGAGGTCACTCTCCAATGAGTTTTTTGGTAAGAGCAAGCATCTTCACAAACTGCGTGAAAAGGTTAAGGCGAATTGTCTTGGCAACTTTATTCGGCATTTCTCTATGTGCTTGTGGCGAAACCTCAAACAGTATAACCAGCTCGGTTGCGGAGCCTGCGACTGCACCACAAATTACAGCCTCCTTGGATGGCAAGCCACAAACTTGGCGCCTCAACAAAAGACAGTCGGACTGGAACGCATTTCGTAGCGGCGCGAGCATTGGCAGCGCCAATATTTATGGCCTTGCGATAGTCAGCGCTGATCTGCAACGCAGCGACACTCTCTCAATTGGTTTCTCGTTGATTGAAACAGCGGATGGGTTTACTACAGACCTTGCAGAGATTGCCGTCCGCATGCAAAGCGCCGGAGGTGGTCGCTTCAATTCTAGCAACGATGGTAAGGCATCAGTCATTATCCAGTCTGCGGTAGCTGACGGCGAGTTGATGCATATCATCGGTAGTTTCAGTGCCACGCTGCCGCTTCAACCATTCGGCAGCGCCAGTAGTGATTCGAATGTAGTGACAGTCGAAAATGGCAGTTTCGATGTCGTTTTGCCGGCACTCTCGCGCTGAGGAACCGGCGATGAAATCACACTCAATAACACTAGCAATCGTAATTGTCAGCAGCCTGATCGGTTGCGGAGCGAAAGACAAACCGACCAGCGTTGTCAGTACATCGACGGAAAACGCGAGGCCCGAAGCACCGCCAAAGAAATCCAGAGGACGTGCACATCTTCGACTTGGAGATAAGAACTACGATCTCGACAAGATTGTCTGCATTAACACCGCAATGGCGACCGCAACCGCATCTGATTCACAAAACCGCGCGGGCTATCCAACGATAATAATTCGAACTTTCGATGCATCGCTGACCGGCGGCACCAACTCGGACACGGCATCTGTCATGTTTAACGACGACGGCAATAAGCAGCACTGGAAATTCCAGCAAGGCAACATCAAACGTGGAGACAATACTTACTCGGCATTCGGCTTCCTTGAGGGCAGTAAGATGATTACGCAAGAAGACGGAACATTGAAATCCGCGGCACCAGATGGCGAGAGCACTTTAGCTTTCACTATGAATATAGAGTGTCGTGACTAGTCGCTACACATTGGACTTGCAGTAAACATTGGATAAAATCTTGGAGAAACCCTATGCGCAATAACGCTATTCAGACACTGTTTCTAGCATTGGTCACATCGCTATTGGCAGTTTCTTTGGCACAAGCGGAATCCACGCCCCAAGAAGATCGGCAACAACTAGAGCAAATGCTAGAGATGATGAAAAACTCTGGTATTGATCCGAGTCAAATTCAGCATGTAGAGGCAATGATACGCGGCCTAGCGGAAACTGAAATACAGAGGAAAGAACAGAAGGTTGACACCGAAAGAAGTGAATTTCTAGACACTTTCGGTAGCGAATCGAATGCAACCGTAGATGTAAATGGCCGCCAATATGATTTGTTTGTGACCACGTGCAAGTGGCTCGACGAATCGTTAGGTACTTTCGCGATCAGCGCGGAACAACCCGCTGGCAGCGAAGGGGCAACTTTACATGTATCCGGTGGCGGCAGTCGCACAGCGAGTTACGTCAACTTCTCCACGCCCACCGGAAGCTCCGACCCACAACCCGAAAAGCTCGATTTTGATGGCGAAGCGTTCGCATGGACTGGTGTCACCGACAGTCTGGATCGTGGAAAACTGATCGTAGAGGTTAAAGTACGCTGCCCGTGAGTCGATGCACGGTTGCGGCTCACACACTGCTGTCCGTTACAGAAATCACTGTGAAATTGCAGTGAGTAACGTTTCGATGTGCCGCGCGACCATGGGCTTATCGCTGAATACAAAAAAGTGATTAATTTCCGGTAATCGAAATATCTGCGGCTGGCTGCCTGTCATCATTTTTTCGGCGAAGTCCGCGTGTTCGGCATCAACAAGACTGTCTTTTCCGCCCTGGACGATGATCGTCGGCACGTCGATATCCGCCCAGAGCGGTTGCATTGCTCTAAGCTCAGCTGGTAACAGCATCATTTCCTTATTCGATTGACGCATCCCATCGCCAATCATTTTATCCGCCAACCAACCAAATGGTGGCACGCGCGCTACGTGGTTGTACCAGCGAGGTGTGGCGAATTCTGGATCCAATGGACCGGCCAATAATAGCAATGCCGAAACACAACTGGGATGGTCCATTGCGAGACGCATCGCCAGGGTCGCACCCAGGGAGTGACCCACGACAATCAAACGCTTTGTAACAGATTCGCTCGACAACGAACACAACCAATTTTTCATCAACCTCGATTGTGCTGCCACGCTGGGTTGAAACGCGCCGTTCGCAAAAATAGACCCGCCCCAACCAGGGCGGTCTACCGCAATAAGCCGCGCCTTCTTTTGCAACGATGGTTCGTTTACGTAGCCAGCGAATGCCGTCCAACTTCCCGGCGTACCGTGAATAAACAAAACGGTTGCGTGGGAAGATACACCGGACTCGACGTATCTAAGCGTCAAGTCTCCATGCTGGCTAAACTGAAACTTTGGCTTGCCATGCGTGGCGTAGAACTTAATTGTCGACGTTGATTCGTCCTTCAACTCTGTCGGCGCACAAGAAACAACGCACACCGCTGCAATGACAAGTGCAGCCCAGAAAAATAGAGTTAGTTTTCGTGCAGGACTGTCCAAGAATGGTGGCCTGTTGTTGCGGCATTTTGCCGTTACTTCGCTAGTATGATTCCAGCGTTACCGAACAGTTCAACTCTGATAATGAAAAAAATATGGCTGCATTTTTGAGAGCGCCCGTTACTGTCAGTTAATCTTCCCCGCCGCTAATCGAACGAAAATCGACACCGAGACTGCGTAGCTTTCGATACAAGTGCGTTCGCTCCATGCCAACGCGCTTCGCGAGTTTGCCGACCTTACCGTCGCACAAAACAAGTTGTTGTTGAAGGTAAGCTCTTTCGAATTGTTCTCGCGCTTCGCGGAGCGGTAGCGACAGCAGATCATGCTTCACCAGCGGGTCACCGGCGTTGCTAGTCGTGCTTATTTGCTGCTCAATCTCATCCAGGGATATTTCTTCGTCAGAGCCGGTCATCAGCAAGCGTTGCACGATATTCTTCAATTCATGAACATTATCGGGCCATGGATAGTTGCGAAGTCGATTCTGTGCGGCAACGCTGAATCGCCGAAACGAAAGATTTTCAGCGTCCACCAGTTTGTCAACGTAGTAGCTTAAGAGCTCGGGCACGTCCTCCGCATACTCTCGAAGCGGTGGCACCCGTACCGTCAAAACGCCAAGGTTCGCGACGAGTTCCCGTCGCAAGCCGCCGTCCTGAATTGCCGCTTCATAAGCAGCTCCTACAGTTGCCAACACACGTGCTTTTAGGCGAACGGCCTCGCGGCCGCCGGCACGTACGAACTGCCCTTGCTCCAAAATGCCAAGAATAATCTTCTGTGCTTTTTCATTGAGGTCCGTCAGCTCATCGAGAATAAGCGTGCCACCCGCTGCCTTTTCGAAAAACCCCGGATGGACCGTGCCATTTACTTCGCTGCCAAGCAGTTGTTCCTCGCAATTGGATTCAGTTAGCGATGTCGCCAGCACGTTGATCAGCGGCGCATCAATCGAAGTTCCCAAATTATGAATGTAACGGGCGAACGCACCACGGCCGGTACCAGGCTCGCCAATCAGCAGCACCGATGAATCGTGATTGGCGTACTGCTGCACCTTTTCACGCAGTTCTTTCATGATTCTGCTGCGGCCAACGGGTGCCAGCAATGACGGCAGCAAACTACGCGAACTGTTCATCTGCTTTTTGGAGCTCTCCAAAGCGCGTTCAACGGTACGCAAGAGTTTGGCTAAAGACAGCGGTTTTTCGACAAAATCGAAGGCGCCAAGACGCGTCGCTTCGACAGCGGTATCGACCGTGCCGTGGCCGGACATCATGACGACCGGGCAATCCAAACCGCCCTGCTCCGACCAACCACGGAGCAGGCTGATGCCATCGGTATCTGGCATCCAGATATCGAGCAGAATCAGATCGAACTTCGCGTTTTCCTTGGCTACGCGAGCTGCCGCCCCATCGGCTGCAACGGTTACCTTGTATCCTTCTTCCGACAGTATCTCGTCGATAAGAGCCCTAATATCATCCTCGTCATCAACCACGAGTATGTGCGACGCACTCATGCTCTCTCCCTCCGTTGTTCGCTCCGACCTGGCAGCTTAGCGATCAACAATTCTCGCGCTGCTTCGCTTATCGGCAACATTATCCTAATGATGGCGCCGCCATCTTCGCGATTTTCCGCGTTGATAGTGCCCGCATGTTCTTCCACTAACTTCTTCACAATTGCTAACCCTAATCCAGTGCCCTTGGGCTTGGTCGTTACGTACGGATCGAAGACTTGCCTTACCGATCCAGTTTGAAAGCCCGGTCCGTTGTCCGAGACAACCAATTCAACTGCGTCGACGCCGTGCATTTCCGCCGCCTTGACAGTGACTTCGATCAACCCATCTTGGGTGTTTTCCAGTGCTTCGGTCGCGTTCCGCAATAGGTTATGTAGTATCTGCCGGACCCTACCTGCGTCTGCCTCGATTCGCGGTAATTCGTCGCTGGTATCAAGCGCAATATGTATCCCACTCTCTTGCGAGCGGTACAGATCGACGACCTCGTGCACTAAAATTGCAATATCAAAACGATTGATATCCATGTCTGGCGCTCGCGCGTAGTCGCTGAACGCATTAACCATTTCTTTCATCGCTTCGACTTGTTGAACGATGGTGTGCGTTGCTCTATCAAGCACCTGTGCTTCATCTTCCTCCAACGTGTGTAAGTATTTCCTTCTTAATCTTTCAGCGGACAGTTGAATAGGCGTTAGCGGGTTCTTAATTTCGTGCGCGAGCCTGCGCGCGACTTCGCCCCAGGCCGCATCACGCTGTGCTTGCAACAATGCCGTGATGTCATCAAAAACGACAACAAATCCCGCATCGTGATCGTCATCGCCCGGCAACGCAGTACACGCGCAGGTCAACACTCGACGTCCAACTTCACCTCGCAAAACAATCTGCTCACGCCACTCCGTCTCACCAGCATTGAGGTGCACTCGCGCCACATCCACAAATTGTTGTAGCAGCGGTTCGCCCACAGCCACTTCAGGCAAACTCTCGCCGACTCGGTTTTCTAGGTCGACATTCAGAATGGCGCCGGAAGCTTGGTTCGCCGTACGAATACGCAAGTTTTTGCTGAGCGAAACAACGCCCGTAGAAAGGCGCGCCAGAATCACTTCGAGATTGGCGCGCTCTGCTTCAACTAAGGCCTGGCTTAGCGACGCTTGGCGGCTTGCCGTTGACAATCGCTGCGTCATGTCGTTGAAGGAACTAACCAAAAAACCAATTTCGTCGCGTGACGGAGTCGGTAGCCGTGTATCGAAATCTCCTTTTGCAACCGCCCGTGTGCCCGCAACAAGATCTTGGATCGGTGACACTAGACGACGCGACAGGATGAGCGCGCCGTAAATAGACGCTAGCATGGACAGAAACAACACGACGGTAAGCGTGAGAGAAAAAATTCGCTTTAAGTCGTCCCGTACAAAAATAGACTTCTTATAGTCGTTGTACGAATCTGTAACGCTATCTGCCATTCTGCCAATGCGGTCGGGAACCGGATAAAGCGCTTGAATAACGCCCAGGATATCGCGTCGATTCTGACTTAAGTAGGGTGCGGCGGTATGGATTTGCCGATTGATTTCATCCAGGCTAACGAACGGACGATTCTGACGAATTTGCAGGATGACCTCATCTCTCAATTCGTTCGGCATGCTGCCTGCTTCGCGGTCCGAACTGGTCGCTAGTATGCGGCTATTGCGCCCAAAAATCGTGATCTCACTCGCACCACTCTCTCGACGTAACGCACCCAACTCAAATACCAATTGCCGTTGCGTGACGTCACGTAAGCGATCAGCAACCTTTAGTGTTGTCCTTAGATCGTCACGCATTTGCGATTCAAATGCAGCACGGCTCAACGCTAGTGCATCATCCAGGCCCTGCTCGACTTCGACGCTGAACCAATTATCGATTCCCTTATTGATGAATTCGATAGAAAAGTAGTAAACGACGAGAAGCGGCAATACTGCGAGGCCAACGAACATGCCAACGACCCGTGCCTTTAATTTGGCTCCAGGCAGATGTTTTCGGTAGTCGCCGACCAAGCGCCATAAACTGCCAATCGTCAATAACAATAAGGCGATAACGCCTGCGATATTGACCAACAGAATGACCGTGTAAAGACTCTCTTTATCGCCTGTTTGCTCGGTTGATTGCCCGAGCAAATACAGCGCCATCAGCGAAAACGCGACGCCAACGACGCCGAGTCCTCCGAAGATAACGCGTTTTAGCGTTTTAGAGGCCATTCGTACCAGTCACTCTTGAGGTCCCACTCATCGCGCCAGAAAAATAAGAATCGCAGTGCTGCCGAATACTCCTTGGTGCTCAAAGAGGCCCTAAGTCGCACTCGATAACGGCGATCTGGATCGAGAATCGCGTCATCGATTGCCGGCAACGACTGAATTCGGCCAAGATTGTTTAGTGCGGAAAATAGGGTGGCGAAAGACTCCTGCTCACCGGAATTGATGTTGCGCACGATATAGCGCTGACTGAGCGGTAGGTATTCGAGTTCATAACGAACGGTGAGGCTCGCCTCACCAGAATCCGGCAAAAAACTCCTCACGCGAATAACTTCGAGATTGAGTTCGATACTTAACGTAATACCGCTGTTTAGCGCTTGCAGCGCTTCACCGCTCAAAACCAACTGCAACCGAGCATCTAGCTCTTGCACACCGTCCACCAGAGTCAACGAAGCGGACCGTACATCGAAGTAGCCGACCCGGTCGGTGTTCCCTTGTGACCAAGCAGGTGTCATGGTTTGCGTTGCCAGCAAAGCCATTGCCAACAGCACAGCGAGTTTATTTAGCTCACGAGCGAACATGTTCCTTTCAGGGGGCCTTTTCCAACTGCGCGAAGTAGAATCCGTCCAGATCGCGATTCCCTGGCAAAATCTGATAACCGCGCTCTTTCTCCTGCATTAGATCGCGGATGTTGTTATTTGGCAACAAACGAATTTCGGCGGCATCGTCCGTTGCGGTCAAAAATGCATCGACCACAGCATCATTCTCGGCCGCAAATACCGAACAAGTCACGTATAGCATACGGCCACCGGGCCTCAGGAGCGGCCAAAGACCATTCAAAAGAGCGCTTTGCTGCGCGTGGAATTGTGCAATATCTGACGCTCTACGCAACAATTTGATATCCGGATGACGACGAATCACACCGCTGGCCGAACAGGGTGCGTCGATTAAAATTCGATCGAACGGTTCCCCGTTCCACCACGCTTTGGGGTTTGATGCGTCTGCGTGCACAAGCGTTGCATCAAACTGCAGTCGTTTCAGATTGTCTGCAACTCGCTGCAGACGCTGCGAATCCGAATCGATAGCCGTTAGAGTGCTGCTGGGGCCCGCCAGTTCCAGCAAATGGCCGGTTTTTCCCCCGGGGGCGGCACAAGCGTCCAAAATACGCTCGCCGTCGCTCACGCCGAGCCAGAGCGCTGCAAGCTGAGCCGCACCGTCCTGAACCGACGCGCGCCCGTCCGCGAAGCCCGGAAGCTCCTCAACGGCGAGTGGCCTGGCAAGTCGAATTGCCGATTCGATGCCCATCACCGTTTCGCTTGGTGTCTCTTCGGTAGCCGACAACTCGTTCAGATATGCACTGGTCGACTGCCGCGCGTTGTTGACGCGAATAAACATCGGTGCGCGCGCGTTATTAGCTTCGAGTATCTGCTGCCAATGTTGCGGCCAGTCAGCCATTAATTGCGAAATAAACCACGCCGGGTGATTGAAGCGAGCTTCGTCAGATGTCGGTTCTACATTTTCGATTTTATTTCGACGGAAGTTTCGCAGCACTGCATTGATCAGTGACGCGAACTTAGGCTGTCGCAGCATGCGCGCTGCCTCCACTGTCATCGAAACAGCCGCGTGATCCGGCACCCTTAAGAAGGCCATTTGAAAAAGGCCAATACAAAGCAAGGTGTGAATGACGCTGTCTCGACTACGCAGCCGTTTATTCAACAACCGTTCCAGCCAGGCGTTCAACTGCCAATGATGGCGGATGGTGCCAAAACAGAGGTTGCGCATGAATGCCGCATCAGCGTGACGGATAAACGACGCAGCACTGTCTAGCGCAACGTCGAGTGACCGGCCGTCGTTGACGACAGCGTTCACAATCTTGGCCGCCTCGGCACGAATTTTCGCGCCCGTCTTCGCCTCATTCATCAGCGAGGCTCTGACCGATAAGATCAAATTGCGCTGCCATCTCTGCTGCGCTCACGCGCTTTCTTCCAGCGCGCTGTAATTCCAAGACGCGCAACGCGCCGGTTCCGCAAGCAACATCAATGCCCGCCGCATTTGCCGCAAGAACGGTGCCTGCCTTCGCGGCATGTCCAGCGACCGCCTCTGCCTTCCAGACCTTTAAGCGCCGGTTTTCCAGTGTCGTCCAGGCACCCGGTAGCGGATTGTAGGCGCGTACCGACCTATCGATATCTTCCGCCGACTGCTGCCAATCAATCCGCGCCGCGGAGGACTGAATTTTCTCGGCATATGTCGCGCAGCGTTCGTCTTGCGCTTGGGGCAGAAGAACCCCGGAAACAATACTTTCCAGCTTATTGACCAACAGCTCGCCGCCCAGACGAGCCAGTCGATCATGTAGTTCGCCTGCCGTTTCCGCTTTGCCGATAGTGAGTTCTGCAGACGCCAATACCGGTCCGGTATCCAACCCCGCTTCCATGCGCATGAGACTAATTCCCGAAGTCGCATCACCGGCAAGAATTGCCGCCTGAATCGGCGCAGCACCCCGCCAGCGCGGCAATACCGATGCGTGAACGTTAATGCAGCCAATTCTCGGCAGATCGAGAACAAGCTGCGGCAATATCTGACCATAGGCAACGACGATCAACAGATCGGCATTTAAGTCCTTCAAGTGCTGCTGCGATTCGGCCGATTTAAGGGTGTCCGGCTGCCAAATCGGCAATCCGCGCTCCTCGCTAAATTGTTTGACAGCAGACGCGGTGATTTTCTTGCCGCGTCCGGCAGGCCGGTCCGGCTGCGTGACCACCGCAATGGGTTCAACACCGGCGGCAAGCAGCGCACGCAACGATTCAACAGCGAATGCCGGCGTACCGGCGAAGACGACTCGGGTCATCGTTTTTAACCAGCTGTTGAGCGCAGCTAAGCGCCCACCGCCTGCAATTTTCGATCTTTAACGAGACGCTTACGGATGCGTTGGCGTTTAGCTTCTGACAGGTAATCGACAAACAGCTTGCCGTCCAGATGGTCCATTTCGTGTTGCACACAAACCGCCAGCAATCCTTCGAATTCCTGCTCAATCGCATCACCCGTGCGATTCAGATAGCGCACCCGTACGTGCTCAGCGCGCTCCACATCTTCGTAATAGCCGGGCACTGACAAACAGCCCTCAGACGTCACGGCAACGCCATCTTTTTCCAGAATGGTCGGATTAATCAGTACGTGAGGGTCACTTTTGTCGCTACTCACGTCGGCCACCAATAGTCGCTGGTGAACATCCACTTGAGTAGCCGCGAGACCGATGCCGGGCGCTGCGTACATTGTCTCGAACATGTCGGAGATCAGTTTCCGCATTTTGTCGTCAACCTGCTGTACCGGCTGCGCCTTGGTGCGCAGTCTCGGATCGGGAAATTCTAATATTCTGAGGAGTGCCATAGTTCCGTTCGTCTAGACCAGTGTAATTCTACAAAATTCGTCTAAATTTTTGACTTTATTGAATAAGATAGCGGACAATGCCGCGTGAAAAATGCGCCGCGTGAGCCTTTTTTGGGCTGGAATTGTGACGCGTTTGGCAGCCTGAACGGCGTCGACACGACATATTACAGCAACGCTTGCGGATATCGCAGGCCTAGACCATTCATGGAGCCATTGTCGATCATGTCACCAGCAAATCACTGCCCGAATATCAGTCTCAAACTGTCAGCGTTGGCGCTGGTAGCAACCCTCTCAGGCTGCTCCCTGAACCCCTGGGCCAACAATGACCAAGCACCCGCTCCAGTGGCGCGAACATCGACGACCCCGAGCGGCTCGTCTTCGTTAGACCCGGCAGCGGCGGCAGGTCAGCCAACCTACAACCAACCCGTTCTCGAGCGAATCAGCGAGCCGGTACCCCTGGCAGACGGCCATCCCGATCAGTACACGGTCCAAGAGGGCGACACTCTCTGGGACATTTCCGCGGTATTCCTGCGCGATCCATGGTTTTGGCCGGAAGTCTGGTTCGTCAATCCCCAAGTGGAGAACCCACACCTTATATATCCAGGCGACGTATTGTCGCTGGTTTACGTCGACGGTCAGCAGCGAATCGTCAATAACCCAATTTCCGCCTATCGAATGTCACCGCAAGCCAGGGTGACGCCGCTCGATGAGGCCATTGTCAGTATTCCGTACGAGCAAATCTCAGCCTTCTTATCTAAGGGTCTGGTGCTGGAGAAAGACCAGGCAGACCAACTACCGTACATTCTCTCAGTGCGTGGCGACCATTTGGTTGGCGCCGCAGGCAACGACGTCTATGTCAGAGGCGGTGATGCAGCCATTACCGGCACGCGATATAGCGTGGTTCATGTAGGTGACGAGTTAGTTGATCCTGACGACGGCAAAGTTGTCGGCTTTCAGGGCATTTATGTTGGAGAGGGCGCACTATCTCGCGGCGGTGATCCTTCAACCGTCGCGCTGAACGAAACCAATCGGGAAGCGCTCACCGGTGACCGGTTAGTGCCGGAGTCCGTTGACATCCCGCTAAACTTTTTCCCGAAAGCGCCGGATATTGAGGTAAATGGCCGAATAATATCCGTTGTTGACGGCGTCTCGCTGATTGGACAATACCAAGTCGTAGTGCTGAATCGTGGTGCGCGAAATGGTCTCGCTCCCGGCGATGTTCTAACCGTTTATCAGGACGGTGCCGAAGTTCGCGACCGCTTTGCTAGTGGCTCGATTCTGAGCAAGAGCAGCTTCCTGGGCGGCGAGAAAGTCAAATTGCCCGACGAAGAGGCTGGCACTATTATGGTATTTAAAGTTTATGATCGCATCGGCTATGGCTTAGTCATGGAAGCAACCGACGCAATCCGAGTCCTCGATACCGTTCGCAACCCGAATTAAGCAGAGCAACTGAAGACCGGCGCTCTCTGTAACGGGTGCGCCGGTTTTTTTGTGCTGAATCGTTAGTATTCGCGCAACGGCCTCAGCAACTTTAATTTCTTGCTATACCAAGTATGCCTAGCAAGGATGATCTGGTGACGGATTTCGACGGCGCAGATAAATGGCTCGTACTAGCGCAAGCTCGTTTGGATGCGAAGCAGGCTTTGCGGCTGATTTCAAAGTTCGGTTGTATCGATGCCGTAGTTAGTGCCAGTTACAGGTCTCTGGCCGCTGCCGGTATTAACGAGGTTGCCGCACAACGGATATTAAGACCGAATCGCGAATCCATCGAATGCGCGTTGCGCTGGTTAGATCAGAAGAATCATCACCTACTGCCGTTCACCGCAGCCGACTACCCGCAACTACTTAGCGAAATCGCGAATCCACCAGCTGTCTTATATTTAGAAGGACAACCGGCGGCGCTACATCTTCCGCTACTGGCGATTGTCGGCAGCCGTAACCCGACGAGCGGCGGCACGCGCAATGCGTATCAATTTTCACAGCATTTGAGCCGCCACGGTTTTGCGATTGCCAGTGGCCTGGCTCAGGGCATAGACACGGCTGCACACGAAGGTGCGCTCGCCGCAAATGCGACGACGGTTGCGTTCTTGGGTCACGGCATTGACCGCATTTATCCGCGGCAAAATATCCAGCTTGCGCGACGTATTGTGGAAGCGGGCGCGCTGGTATCGGAGTATCCTCTTGGCTCCCCGCCCCGGCCAGAGCATTTTCCTGCACGCAACCGACTCATCAGTGGTTGCAGCGTTGGCACCTTGGTCGTCGAGGCCGCACACCGTAGCGGGTCGCTTATTACCGCCCGTCTCGCTGCCGAACAGGGTCGCGAGGTCTTCGCGATACCCGGTTCCATACATAATGCAATGTCTCGAGGCTGCCATCGACTGATCGGACAAGGGGCGACCCTCGTCGAAACCGCTGCGGACATTGCTAGCGAACTCGGTGCGCTGAATTCGCATCTTATGCAAAATGCGAATTCCGAAAAAAGCACGGCCAGTGTAAGTCGATATCGAGATGATGACTATAAGCTTTTGATAATGACTCTAGGCCACGACCCTATGACGGCCGATCAACTCTCAGAAAAATCCGGATTGACGATTGAGCGGGTTTCATCCATGCTTCTGATTCTGGTGCTCGACGGTGATGTCGAAGCACTGCGTGGCGGCCAGTACTCATTACTAGGGAGAAGCTCCTGGCATGAAAGAAAACGTACTCGACGTTCTGATGTATCTATTTGAAACCTACATCGACGCTGAGGAGGAACCAGAACCAGATCAAAACGAACTTCGAGACGAGCTTACCCGAGCCGGATTCGGAGACAGCGAAATCGACCGCGCATTGGAATGGCTCGACGGCCTAACCGAGAACCACGGTAATCTGATCCCCCATACTCAAACGACGCAAGGCACACGAATATACAACGACTTCGAATTAGCGAGGCTGGATGTCGCGTGCCGGGGTTTTATCACGTATTTGGAGCAAATCGGCATCCTCTCGCCGCCACAGCGCGAAATTTTGGTTGATCGTATATTGGCACTGGAAAGCCCTGACATCGACGTCGAGCAGATCAAATGGGTCGTACTGATGGTATTGTTCAGCCAACCTGGACAAGAACTCGCCTACGCGCGAATGGAAGATTTGGTGTTTGAAGAAGAGTCCGCGGTAATTCACTGATTGTTAATTACTGCTAGACGACGCGCGCGCAAAGCGTTTTCAAATTACTCAGGTACTTTTTGACTGCGCTACAGTT
This sequence comes from Woeseia sp., assembly GCA_021773015.1. Taxonomy (GTDB): domain Bacteria; phylum Pseudomonadota; class Gammaproteobacteria; order Steroidobacterales; family Woeseiaceae; genus OFTM247. The sequence goes on along the minus strand of JAJFKW010000001.1, from coordinate 2,920,576 downwards.
ACCCAGCGTAGTTGCGGCGTTTCACGCAACCCTAAGGCTTGCCGAATAAACGGGCGGCTAATGTGCATAACCCGCACCGGCTTCGCCGACAAGCTGGCTTTGCAGTGTTAACAGCAAACTGCGCAAAGCGATCTTTTTCCTGAACACGAGTGCGGCTTCGTTGTCGCGCCACATGCCCGGTCAGCGGCGATATTCGGCTTGGGGATACTCTCCACAGCGTCTTGATGAAGGAATTTTGACAATTGTCGTTTTAAGTTTTTCCTTGACAGTCAGGCAAAGAGCCTGTAATTCAAGCGCGGCAGTACTCGCAGTTTCATCGTTAGGCCGGCGTGTGCTGCATAACCTCGTTGGACAACTATTCGGATAGCTATCAAACCATGTCGAAAAACCTCGTTATCGTAGAGTCGCCTGCCAAAGCGAAAACCATTGGTAAGTACCTCGGAAAAGATTTCGACGTTCTGGCTTCCTATGGCCACGTGCGCGATTTGGTGCCCAAAGAAGGCGCGGTGAATCCGGAAGATGGCTTCGCGATGAAGTATCAGATCATCGAACGCAACGAGAAGCACGTTAACGCAATTATCAAAGCGCTGAAAAAAGCCGACTCACTCTATCTCGCGACTGACCCTGATCGTGAGGGCGAGGCCATTTCGTGGCACTTAACTGAGCTGCTGAAAGAAAAGAACGTATTGAAAGACAAACCGGTACATCGAGTGGTATTTCACGAAATCACCAAGAATGCCATCAAGGACGCGATTAAGAGCCCGCGAGGAATATCGGGCGACCTCGTAGGCGCCCAACAGGCCAGGCGCGCGTTGGATTATTTGGTTGGCTTCAATTTATCGCCATTGCTGTGGAAAAAGGTACAACGAGGTTTATCCGCGGGTCGCGTCCAAAGCCCCGCGCTTCGCATGATCGTTGAACGCGAGCTTGAAATTGAAGCATTTAAGGCGCGTGAATATTGGTCGGTTGAAGCAGACGTCTCTAAGAAAGGTCAGGGCTTCAATTCACGGCTGGTTCGCTATAAAGGCGAAAAAGTCGAACAATTCAGCTTCGAAAACGAAACCTCCGCGCGTGAAGTCGAGAACACGATAACTGAAGCGGCAGCAGGCAAGCTCAGTACGATCAGCGTCGATAAGAAACAGCGACGACGGAATCCGGCTGCGCCGTTCACAACCTCAACATTGCAACAAGAGTCTTCGCGTAAGCTCGGGTTCAATACACAGTGGACGATGCGAGTAGCGCAAAAACTCTACGAGGGTATCGAATTACCCGATGAAGATACCGTAGGCCTTATTACCTATATGCGTACCGACTCAGTCGTGCTCGCAGATGTCGCGGTCGACGAAATTCGTGAGGTCATCGCGGACCGTTATGGCAAAGAGAACGTGCCTGCGGAAAAAAGAGTTTTCAAAACAAAATCAAAAAATGCCCAAGAAGCACATGAAGCGGTGCGGCCAACTTCCGTTGCAAGAACGCCAGAGTCCTTAAAGGGCTTCCTCGACGAAGATCAAATGAAGCTCTATACACTGATTTGGCGCAGAACAATGGCATGCCAAATGGTGCCTGCGGTATTTGATACTGTCGCGATTGAGTTTGCAGCCGGACCCGATGCAGAAGACGGTCATCGATTTCGAGCCAACGGGTCTGTATTGGTCGAGCCTGGATTCATGGCGGTCTATCAAGAAGGTAAGGACGATAGCAAGGACGACGACGGCGATCGTTTGCTGCCGGAAGTCTCCGTCGGCGATGTCGTCGACCTCGACGAACTAAAAGTCGATCAGCACTTTACCGACCCGCCACCGCGATTTACCGAAGCAAGTCTTGTTAAAACTCTCGAGGAATACGGTATTGGCCGACCGTCGACATACGCCAGTATTATTGCGACGCTGAAAAATCGCGAGTACGTTGAGCTGGAAAGCAAGCGATTTACCCCAACCGATATCGCGAGAATCGTAATCGGTTTTTTGACTGAGCACTTCAAGCAATATGTTGACTATGACTTTACGGCGAAACTCGAAGATGATTTGGACGCCGTGTCGCTCGGCGATAAAGAGTGGGTTCCAGTCCTAGAGAATTTTTGGAAGCCCTTCTTCGATTTAGTAGTCGATAAGGAACAAAGTGTCACGCGCGAACAGGTCGCGATGGCGCGCGAACTCGGGATACACCCCAAGAGCGGCAAACCGATGACGGTTCGCATGGGCCGCTATGGACCATTCGTACAGATTGGAACTAAGGACGACGAAGAGAAGCCCAAATTCGCCGGCCTTAGACCTGGGCAAAAAATGAACGACATCACGATGGAAGATGCCCTGGAGCTGTTCAAGTTACCAAGAAAGCTGGGCGAAACAGAAGATGGGTTGGCGGTTTCGGCTAGTGTCGGTAGATTTGGTCCATATGTCCGCTACGGCGACAAGTACGTCTCCATGAAGGAAGACGATCCGTACACCGTCGAGTTGCCACGCGCATTGGAACTCATCAAGGAAAAGATCAAGGCCGACGCCGAACGCATCATTTTGGATTTTGAAGATCACGGCATTCAGGTGCTAAAAGGCCGCTACGGCCCTTATATCACCAACAAAGAGAAAAACGCACGCGTCCCTAAAGATCGCGAACCCAATACGCTCACGCTTGAAGAGTGCAAAGAATTGTTGGAAGCCGCACCTGCTCGCGGCCGACGTGGCAAGAAGAAAGTCACCAAGAAGGCAGCCGAAACGAAAAAAGCGGCGGCTACTAAAAAACCGGCAAAAAAGAAAACCAAAAAGAAGACAGCAAAGAAAAAGACTAAGAAAAAGGCCGCAAAGAAGAACACCAAGAAAGCTGCTAGCAAGAAAAGCAGTAACCCAGACGGCGAGTAATTAACGCAAGCGGTAGCGATGCACTTTCCCATCGTTAAAGCAGCCCGCATTGTTCAGTCTGGCGGCGTCATCATCTACCCCACCGAAGGCGTATTCGGACTCGGCTGCGATCCTGCCAACCAGCGCGCTGTAGAGCGAATTCTGGCAATCAAGAGACGCAAAGCCAGTCAAGGACTCATACTGATCGCTGCGAACCGCCGGCAATTGGATCCGTGGATCGAAACTCACGCGGATCTAACCAGCGACGCCACGCATCCTATCACCTGGATTGTGCCCGCAAGTAGGTTCGTGCCCGCTTGGATTCGCGGCGAGCATCCCGGTGTCGCGGTTCGCTTAACCTCGCACCCAGTAGCGGCTGCGTTATGCGAAATCGCAGGCTCAGCGATTGTGTCGACCAGCGCAAACATTTCCGGCCGGCCACCGGCGAGAAATACTTATGTCCTTCATCATCAGTTTCGTGCTCTAGTAGACTGCATAGTGCGTGGCGACTGCGGGCCGTCAGTGGGACCCTCAGAAATACGCGTTCTTGGTAGCGAAAAGGTTTTAAGAAAAGCGGCATCGAGTCTATGAGCGACAATCGAGACAATATTGAAGCGGTATCTGAATATCTTCGGAACCTGCAAAACACGATCGTCAATGCCGTCGAACTCGCCGACGGCGCGCAGACATTTCGGCGCGACGAGTGGCAACGGTCTGCTGGGGGTGGCGGCATAAGCCGCGTTCTCAGCGATGGTGCCGTATTCGAGCAGGCTGGCGTTGGATTTTCGCACGTATTTGGCGATGAAATGCCTGCCGCGGCAACCCGCGCAAGACCGCAGCTCGCGGGCCGGCGTTTTCAGGCGCTAGGTGTCTCTCTCGTCTTTCACCCGCAGAATCCGCACGTTCCAACGACGCACGCAAATTTTCGCTTTTTCTCTGCGGAAGACGCCGCGAGTGATCCAGTATGGTGGTTCGGTGGCGGTTTTGATTTGACGCCTTACTATCCCTATCACGACGATGTCGTTCACTGGCATAGTGTGGCGCGCGAGCTATGCATGCCGTTTGGCGAAGAAATATATCCGCGGTTTAAGAAATGGTGTGACGACTACTTTTATTTGCCGCATAGAGACGAAACAAGAGGTGTCGGCGGCTTGTTCTTCGACGATCTCAATGAATTTGGATTTGTACGCTCTTTTGATTTTCTTCGTTCAGCTGGGGATCGTTTTTTAGACGCCTATCTGCCGATAGTCGAGCTTCGAAAGAACATTGAATTCGGCGAGCGGGAAAGAGAGTTTCAACTCTACCGGCGTGGCCGCTACGTTGAATTCAATCTTTTGTACGACCGAGGTACAACGTTCGGCCTGCAATCAGGAGGGCGTACCGAATCGATACTGATGTCGCTACCACCGCGCGTTCGCTGGGAATACAACTGGCAGCCAAGCCCAGAATCAGCAGAAGCGAAACTCTATTCTGACTACCTAAAGCCTCAAGACTGGTTGCTCGACTAGCAGGAATGCATTAAATACAGACAGTTGCAGGCAGCGCTAGCGGAAACTCACCGCGATGTGCTAAGTTTCTTTGTAAAATCAGGGTTTACAGCTTTTTCGTTGAAATAAGATTAGGCACCAGCGTGAGAGGCGCGCGGTACCGGAGGGCGTTGAAACGAGTTGCTATGGCCTACGCCAAGCATCTTCACTACGCTCAAATTGCTGCAAACCTGTCAATCGCAAGGCGCGGATCTGTGGGCACCACTAGACGCATACTATTAGGCATATTTTTGCTGGTCACGGTTGCCTACGGCGACGACAGCGGCAATATGCGTAAGATACCGAATCGGGCCACGCTACAACCCGCTGTAGACGACCAATCGATTCCGAAGACTTATATCGTGCAGCTAAAACAGCCCTCCGCATCTGAAGCATTAATGCGTTCGTCTGGAAAAGGAACTGCGGCTGCAAGCAGCGGCGTGATGCAGTCTTTCAACAAAAGTAACCCTGTTGTAGAGAGCTACGCCAACAAACTTGGCGCAGAACAAGACGCAGTGTTGAGGGACATTGGCACCTCGGTACAGAAGATCTACAGCTATCGCTATAGCCTCAACGGCTTTGCCGCAAAGATGTCGCCAGCGCATGCCAACAAGCTGAAACGCGACGAACGAGTTTTACGCGTATGGGAAGACGAAATTCGGCCCCTGGTGACACGCAGTAGCCCGTCCTTCTTGGGCTTGTTCGATGCCGATGTCGGACTGCGCGGCACTCCGGGCCTTGACGGCGACGGCATCATTATCGGCGTCATTGATAGCGGCATAGCACCCAACCACCCATCTCTGAGTGACACACGCGAAGCAGATCGACCGGGTTTTTGCCGCGGGTCGTTTGCAGAAACCAGTCTGCTGGGCCTGTGGCTATGTCGTCGCTTCAAGATCAGAGACGATATTCTGGAATTCGATGAGCCAGAAAACTGGAGCGGCATTTGCGAATCTGGAGATGGATTTCCAGACGGCAGCTGTAATAACAAAGTCATCGGTGCACGCATTTTTGCTCAGGGCGCGCTGGCCAGCATGCCGATCGATCCGGAAGAGTTGCTTTCTCCTGCCGATGTTTTTGGTCATGGGACGCATGTCGCGACGACGGCGGCCGGTAACAAAGCTGACGTCGAAATTTACGGCATTTCGTTTGGCAGAGCGGAAGGTATAGCGCCCAAGGCGCGCATTGCGGTTTATAAAGCTTGTTGGGTTCGCACCGGTGATATCGCCGCGACTTGCAACACCTCCGATCTCGCCAATGCAATCGACACTGCAGTCGCTGACGGCGTCCATCTCATAAACTATTCCGTCGGCAGCACGATGTTGGACCTCGTTGCGCCCGACGACATCGCGCTTATTGGCGCAGCTAAAGCAGGCATATTGACAGTCGTCGCTGCAGGCAATGAGGGTCCTGGCCTTGGCACCATTGGCTCGCCAGCCGGCAACCCCGCGGTTATTACCGTTGCCGCTTCAAGCAGAGATGGCGAACACTCGCGAGAGGCTATAGAAGTCGCCTCACCGCCGTCCGTAGCTAGCTTGTATCCTGTACGGGAAGCCGTATTCACACCGCGATTACAAGGCATGGATCCAATTGAAGCAGAATTAGTATTGGTAGACGATGGCGACGACACGCAACCGGACGGCAGCCCAGGAACAACCTACGACGGTTGCGAACCAATTGACAATGGCGACGAGCTTGCAGGGAATATTGCTTTCATGCAACGCAGCGGTTGTGCATTCGACATTATGGTCGAGAACGCGGACGATGCGGGCGCGATTGCGGCGGTCATATTCAACATTGCTGGCGACCCGGTAGTTATGTTTGGTGCCTCGGGCTTTTCTGATATTCCTGCGGTCATGATGGGACAAGCTGATGGCATGTTGCTGTTCGACGAACTGAATGACGGGCAAACCGTTGAAATGGTCCTGGATAAGAATCTGCTTCTGACTGAAACGGATGAAGGGAATGTCATGGCGACGTTTTCGTCGCGCGGACCGGGGACCTCCGGCGACATATTGAAGCCGGACGTCACGGCGCCTGGCATCAATATTCTCGCCGGCAACACACCCTTGTCGATAACCGGAATGCCTGATGAGAACTACGCCTTTCTCAGCGGCACGTCGATGTCAACACCGCATGTCACAGGCGTCGCGGCGCTATTGCGACAAGCGCATCCAACGTGGAGCCCCGCAGCCATTAAGTCGGCATTAATCACCACCGCTCGACAGGATGTGTTTCAACCCGATGCGTCGACGCCCGCGAATGCTTTCGATTACGGTGCGGGTCACATCGCCCCGAATACGGCCAACAACCCGGGTCTTGTGTATGATTTGAGTGACGACGATTACGATGCATACTCGTGTGGAATCGATTCGCCCGACGTCGATCAGGCGCGATGTGACGAGCTCATCGCAGCGGGCAAATCTTTTGACGCCGCGCAAATGAATCAGCCGTCAATTTCCATATCCCGATTGACCGGCAGTCAAACTGTATCAAGAACCGTTTCGAACGTAAGTGACGAATCGGAATCCTATTCGCTGGAAATAGAGGCGCCTTCTGGTATCAACCTGCAGGTTACGCCGCCGAGTATTACCGTTGCGCCTGGACAAAGCGTCAGCTATGACGTTACTGCAAGTTTCCAAAGCGGACCATTGGACTTATGGCGCTTCGGAACGGTGACCTGGCGCGGTGCGGATCATATTGTCCGCAGTCCGGTCGCCGTATTACCGAGCTCGGTCGCGGCACCTGGTGAAGTGTTTTCGACCGGTACCACCGATACTTTTACTTTTCCCGTTGATTTCGGCTATACCGGAACCTATTTACCGCGCGTTCACGGACTGAACTTTGCGGACACCACGTCGTTATTCGTGGATGAAGATCCTAGTAAGACCTTTACGCGGCGTCTGGGCGGCGGCGTGCAATTACAAACCTTTTCGGTACCGGCTAATCAGGCGTTTATCCGCTTCGAATTACGCGACGAATTCACCGACGGTGACGACGATCTTGATATGTACGTCTATTACAGCCCTGACGGAGACTTCTTTACCAGAGTCGCAGTTAGCGGTGAATCTACATCAGAAGAGCGCGTGACCATTTTTGATCCGCCTGCCGGATTTTACGAGATATTTATTCATGGCTTCGATACGGACAATAGTGTAGGCGGCGGTGGCGCTGGCGCAAATTTCTGTTTGTTAGCATGGCAACTTGGATTGAATGACGACGCTGGCAACATGACCGCAACGGGACCCGCGGCCGTGACCGCGGGCACTACCGGGGACATTACGATCGACTGGGCTAACTTGAGTACCGATTCGATTCACCTGGGAGCCGTGTCGCATAACTCGCCACAGGGACCGGTCGACCTCACTATCGTCAGAATCGATAACCTGCAAACAGCAAATGCACCGGGTAATTGTGCGACAAGTCCGTAAACTTTATAAAACTCAATTTGCCAGTAATCGCCTATGACGCTTAACGAGAGATTTTCCGGCGTGTTAACACCCGTCGTTGTTCCATTTGATGAAAACTTGAATCCCTGTGGAAGACGTCTTGCACGCCAATGTCGTTGGCTTGACGAACAAGGCGTTGGTATTGCAGTCTTCGGCACCAATAGCGAAGGCAACTCATTATCGGTTGACGAAAAGATTTCATTGCTCGATCAGATCGTTGAGGGGGGCACTTCGCCGCACCAGCTTATGCCAGGTAGCGGTCTATGCGCGTTGACGGACACCGTCAGGCTCGCTGCACATACGGTTAAATTGGGTTGTCGCGGAACGCTGATGTTGCCACCGTTTTTTTACAAAGGTGTCAGTGACGACGGTTTGTTTCGCAGCTATGCAGAGGTTATGGAACGCGTCGGTAGCGACGCTTTAAGAATTTACCTCTACCATATACCACCGATATCTCAGATCGGGCTTAGCATCAACCTCATCGAGCGCTTGATAAAAGCCTATCCGACCGTTGTTGTCGGTATCAAAGATAGCTCCGGTGACTGGCAAAACACCGCGGCGATGTTGTCCGCAAAATGGGACGACTTCAGGATTTTTGCCGGCAGCGAAGACTTTCTTTTGCGGACAATGCAAAACGGCGGCGCAGGGTGCATTTCCGCGACGGCGAATGTTAACCCAGCCGCGATCGTCAAACTCTACGAAAATTGGCAAAGCGAAAATGCCAGTTTGATGCAGTCAGAGCTATCTGCACTGCGCGGCATTGTGCAGCAGTTTCCGATGATCGCCGCACTAAAAGCAACCATTGCCCGATACGCCAACGATCAACAATGGCTTAGGGTACGGCCGCCGCTTTTGCCACTGACCAATACGCAGAGAAGCGAGCTGCTGCAACAATTAGAGGACTTCTCTTTTTCGATGCCAGGACTCGAGGCTTAGCTATTTGACGCGCAATTCACAATGAATCAGCATTATTGAGCAGACCTTTAGCTTTTAGGTCTTGTAGGCCGAGCTCCGTCAACACCGCAAGTTCTGCGAACAGGGTATCGTCAAGCAATTTGAAGTTGAAACATGACTTGCCTTGCATACGCTTTTTCAGCTCTAGCGACGTCGTCTTTAATAATTCCGGGTTCATGTATATAGGCATTAAGTGATAGCTGACGTAATTCTTTTTCGTCCGCACTCCGCCGAACCAAAGGCGCTGCTTGTTTTCTCGGGTATAAAAAGTGTTGACGTCGTAGTTACCTGGCTCATCGCAAACCACGTCCAGCGAGTCTGTTAACGGAACCATAATCGCCCTTAAGGCATTGAATACTTCGTCAAAAATGACGCTCATAGTTAAATTCCGTACTACTCATTGTGACTTTGCTAGTCACGCAGCCTGTCGCCACATGACTAGGACGTCTGACCAATTCGATCTACGAATTCAATGTGCCGAACCAACTAGACTACCCAACCGTTGCGCTCCGCGTACTTTGTGTAAAAGACTAAAAACAGTGCGACGCCGAGAATCATTGCGGACATGGCATGTCCACCGGGCCCATATGAGTCAATGTTCCCCGCCATCGTATAGTTGTAAGTCATTTGCACAACGACGCCTAGCAAAGATGCAGCCAGCAAATAGAAGGCAAAAGACTTGCGCAGCAGCAACACCAAACAGCCCAGCGCACCACCCCAAACAGCAATTGCAAACGCCGCCGTTGCCCAGGCCGGTCGTTGATCGATCAGCGATCGCCGAAACTCATCCATTGCCGCAACCGCGTTGGTATCGAATTCACTGAGATATGCCATCGCTCCCAGGCAATTCCACAATAGACAAACCACACCAATAAGCCAAAAACTCCAGTGAACAGCGCTTTGATTATTCCCGCTCATTTCATTCCCCTGTTTCTAATTATTGTTCGAATATGGGAGGGAAACAATATTCGGTTGCCAAACGAAATATTGCAAGAAAATCGAGGGTTTTCTCAGCTATCGTCTGCCGCAAGCCGTCGGGTAAATACAGCTTGTTGATCGTCGCCGATTAGTTGCTTAAGGCCTTGCAAGCTTTATATCGAAAGCATGAAGTCTGATGATCATTGACCAGACCTGTCGCCTGCATGTGCGCGTAGATAATTGTACTGCCAACAAATTTGAAGCCGCGCGCCTTTAAGTCCTTGCTAAGAGCATCTGATTCCTTAGATGTTGCAGGTACGTCCTGCATCGTTTTAAAACGATTTTGTTTTGGTTTCCCGCCGACGAAGCCCCATATGTAGTTACAGAAGCCATCGAACTCTTCCTGTACTTTGATAAACGCTTTCGCATTGATGACCGCTGAATTAACTTTCAAACGATTGCGAACGATGGCTGGATCTTTGAGAATTTTTTCCACGCGTTTGTCCGTGAAACGCGCTACTTTTTCAACGTCGAATTCCGCGAAGTGCTTGCGATAGCCAGCACGTTTGTTGAGTATGGTTGACCAACTTAGGCCTGCTTGTGCGCCTTCCAAAATGAGAAATTCGAATTGCGTGCGGTCATCCCAAACGGGCACACCCCATTCTTTATCGTGGTACTCAATGTAGGCGAGACTGGTATCGCCTGCCCATCCACAACGTTTTACTTTTTTTGGCATACACAGAGAATAACAATGGTTGGGGTTCTGTGCAGCAGGAGAATTTAGACTATATCTTAGAAAACAAGAAATTAAAAAAGGGCCAGAGCACCGCTCTGACCCCTCTTTATCCTAAAGACTAGCTAGCGGGTCTTATACAGATCCGCCACACTTGCCTTCGCCGCATTTGCCTTCAGCATCTTTGTCGCCAGCGTCTTCTTTATCGCCGCCACATTTGCCTTCACCGCATTTGCCTTCAGCGTCTTTGTCGCCGCCGCAGCTACCTTCGCCGTCTTTGTCGCCACCACAGCTACCTTCGCCGTCTTTGTCGCCACCACAGCTACCTTCGCCGTCTTTGTCGCCACCACAGCTACCTTCGCCGTCTTTGTCGCCACCGCAGCTACCTTCGCCGCCCTTGTCGCCACCGCAGCTACCTTCGCCGCCTTTATCTCCGCCACAACTGCCTTCGCCGGTGCTTAGCATGTAGCCAGCGCTCAGCGTGGTCATTGCAAACGGGCTTACGCCTGTATCTGCACTAGCGACACCAACGACTGCAAATGAGCCAGCCAGTGCTGCGCCTACTGCGATTGCAACAGGTTTTGCTATTTGTTTCTCAGACATTTCAATCTCCTACCTCTGGTTACATGCCCCGGTTGGGCATTTATTTTTTGCCCGAAACCGGGCGTTTAAAATTTCGCTCAAAATATGCTTATTAAGTTCGCCATTTGACCGAATTCAACACTCTTTCTTCTACCTCATCTAAGCGCTCGCCGCGCTCACCGATGATCGCAATGCTGCCTTTGTCGCCAAACGGCAGCAGAATCCCGTTGATACCGTCGCCCATTAGCTCTACGGCCGCGTCGATGGCTTCATCCGGTAATAACAACAAAGTTATGGGTCCCCGTTCCCCCTGCATCACGAGATGCGGAATCTTCTTGCCGTTGATCGTGCAACTTCTCGCATAGGTGATTAGGCCCATGTCGCGATCCACATCTACGGCATTTGCTCTGACCACACTGGCAAAGTTTCGTTCAGAAACTGGCGTATTGGTGACCCGCAAGGCTCCCGGCTCATGGTCCAGGTGGGCGACAATCTCGTCCGCTAGGGACAAATGATCGGTATCGTCGACGAGATAACGGGTGCCCAAGATGCCCGCGACAGCCAGGCTCGCCGCCAAACCGACCCATGCAGGCAGGCTGCGAGCAATCGAGCGTCGCTTTGGCAGTGTTACAACATTGCTGGCACCATCGTTCTGATCGACAGTGATTTCAGGAAGCTCCGGAATACGGATATCGGGTACATCAATCTGCAGGGCGGATTTGATCTTCTCGTCGAGTGCCAGCATTTCGGCACGAAACTCTGCGCAGTTTTCACAGACAGCGACATGCGCGGCCCAATCTTCTGACTGGGTCGGTTGTGCAGCGATCGATTGCCTGTAATCATCACAATTCATGGTTTGTCTCTTCTACTACGACTTTCAATTTGAGCCGTGCGCGATGTAGCCTCGTTAATACGGCGCCAGGATTAATTCCCATAAGCTCAGCGATTTCCTTGGTGCTGTGGCCCATCAGAACCTGCAGCACCAGCGGTTCGCGGTAATCGTCATCCAGTTTGTAGATTGCCTCTCTTAGGTCACTCACGTCCGAATCGTCGGACTCTGCCAATATTGCCGATTGCGCCGGCGTCAAATTATCGATATCCACCGTTTCCAGGCGTTTGCGCTCAAAATATCGCGCATTTTCCCGTCTCACGATGGTCAACAACCACTGTTTGGCGGCAGCGTCCTCACGTAATGAGTCCAATGACCGCCAAGCCCGCAGTAGTGCTTCTTGGGCGACGTCCTCGGCTATGCCCTGATCCCGGGAAAGCCAGACCGCGTAGCGATACATATCCTTACTCATGGTCGCTACCAGAAGGTCAAAGCGCCGCCTGCGCGCTTGATCCGCATTACTGCTGTTCATTCGAGATGACCCGCCCCTAAGGTGATTTATTACTGCCCAATCGCTTTTTTTGTGATTCAGGCGTAGAAACCCGCACCAAATATGGCCAGAATCCATTCTTATGACGAATCCGGCAAGCCCATGAGTATCCCATCAAACGGCCAATACCCACAAACCAGACTGCGCCGTAGTCGTAGGACGGCCAATTTGCGCCGCCTGGTTCAAGAAACCGTGCTTAGCACGGCGGACCTCATTTACCCGGTCTTTGTGCTGGAAGACAACAAATCGCCGGAGTCCGTTGCCTCAATGCCTGGGGTCGTGCGCCGCAGCCGTGACGCCCTGCTCGACGACGTTGGCGATGCGGTAGCATCAGGCGTGCCTGCTGTGGCGCTGTTCCCGGTCATTGAATCTGCGCAAAAGAGTGCGCACGGGGAGGAATGTGAGAATCCCGACGGCCTGGTTCAACGTACCGTCAAGGCGCTCAAATCTGCCTTCCCATCATTAGTCGTGATTACCGATGTTGCACTAGACCCGTACACCACGCATGGCCAGGACGGCATCATTGACACCTCAGGCTACGTCCTAAATGACGAAACCATCGCTGTATTGGCACGCCAGGCGAAGTCACACGCCGACGCCGGGGCGGACATCGTGGCCCCATCTGACATGATGGACGGTAGGGTGGCGGCGATTCGCGCGGCGCTCGAAAGTGACGGACACAAGAACACGCTGATTCTCTCCTACGCGGCCAAGTACGCATCCGCCTTTTATGGGCCGTTTCGCGACGCGGTCGGCTCGGCTAAGAACCTGGCTGGCGGCGGCAAACACAATTACCAAATGGCCGCGACTAACAGTGACGAAGCATTGCGCGAGGTTCGATTTGACTTGGAGGAAGGAGCAGACATTGTGATGGTAAAGCCTGCAATGCCGTATCTGGACATTATTCGGCGCGTCAAGGAGACCTATCAAGTGCCCGTTTTTGCGTACCAGGTCAGCGGTGAATACGCGATGCTGAAAGCTGCTGCCGCGAATGGCTGGCTTGATGAGCGGGAAACAGTAGTCGAGTCGTTGGTCGCAATACGACGCGCGGGCGCCAATGCAATCCTGACCTATTTTGCGCCGATTGTCGCGCAGTGGTTAAATGAATAGAGGTAGCCGATAATCGTTGCCAGTATCAAATAACAATAATAATGAGCGAGAACAGTGGGTCGCCAATCAAACGACGAAATACATGACTCTGCACAACACGTTGCTGCTAAAACGCACGAGCGGCTAGGTGGGTCCAAAGCATTGGAGAGTCTAAATCGTGGCATCTGACGGAATAGACCGCTACGGCGTAATGGGCTACCCGGTGTCACATAGTCGGTCGCCGGTAATCCATCGTCTGTTCGCTTTGCAAACAGGCCAAAACTTACAATACGAATTGTTACAGGTCGCTCCCGACAAATTGCAAAACGCCGTGCGACAGTTTCAACGCACTGGCGGCAAAGGCCTAAATATTACGGTACCCCACAAAGCTGAGGTAGCCCGAATCGTAGACCAAATGAGCGAACGCGCCAGTCGTGCCGGCGCCGTCAACACCCTTGTGTTCCAGGACGGTGACATCTTCGGCGACAACACCGACGGTGTCGGGCTAATTCGCGACCTGATTACCAATCTGGGTATCCAGCTGCGCGATACGAATGTATTGATACTCGGCGCAGGTGGTGCGACGCGAGGCATTATTGCACCGCTACAAGAATCGGACGTCGCCAGCGTGACAATAGCTAACCGAACATTGTCTAAAGCTCGCGATATGGTGACATTGTTCAAGTCGTCCGGTTCGATCACGGCTTGCACATTCGACGAAGTCAGTGGTCAGCGCTCGTACGGTCTGGTGATCAACGCAACCTCTGCCGGCGTAAAAGGCGACTCCCCACCGTACCCCGAAGCGGCAATCAGCAAAGAGACGTTTTGCTACGACCTGTCTTACGGGCTAACACCTACACCGTTCAGCCGCTGGGCAGCAGAACGCGGGGCTATGCGCTCGGTCATGGGGTGGGGCATGTTGGTCGAGCAAGCAGCAGAGTCTTTTCATTTGTGGCGCGGCGTACGTCCAGACACTGTCAGCGTACTCAAGCAAATGGCCATTAGCGCATCGTAACGACTTCTTCGGCGCTCGTTGGGTGTATTGCCACGGTATCGTCGAATTCACGCTTAGTTGCACCCATGCGGATTGCAACGGCAAACCCTTGCAATATTTCGTCCACGTTGTCACCAATCATGTGACACCCAATAACGCGTTCGTCGTCGCCGACCGTTATGAGCTTCATCGCTGTGCGTACTTTTTCCTCGCTAAATGCGTAGTGCATTGGCGCGAAACTAGATGTATAAACTTTCACGTCCTCACCATGCCGCGCGCGAGCCTGCTCTTCTGTCAAGCCGATAGTGCCAATTGGCGGATGTGAAAATATGACCGTTGGGATGCAATCGTAACTTAGATGACGCCCATCCATACCACCGTAGAGACGGTCTGCCAGACGGCGCCCGGCGGCGATTGCAACCGGCGTTAATGCCGCGCGGCCTGTGACATCGCCCAATGCAAAAATATGCTCGACGTTGGTTTTCTGATAATCGTCGACCGGGACAAAGCCCGCATCATCGGACGTCACACCGGCTGCGGCGAGGTTCAGCTCCGCGACGTTGGGTGCACGGCCTACCGCCCACAAAACACAGTCGTAATCTCCAAAGGTGCGGCCATCTTCGGCATGCAACTGGATGCCGGCGGAGTCTTTGGTCAGCTTGCTTGGCACCACACCGGTTTCCAGAGCAATACCGTTATCTGCCATTGCCGACTGCAATTCTTCCCGGAGTGTCGAATCAAAATCACGCAACACACCGTCTTTACGTACCAGAATGGTCGTATCCGCACCGAGACCGTTAAATACGCCTGCCAATTCGACCGCGATATAACCGCTGCCGATCAGAGCAACCTTTTGCGGCATGGACTCCAACGCAAAGAAGCCGTCGGAAGTGATGCCCAACTCCGCACCCGGCACGTTCGGTACGATGGGGAAGCCGCCGGTCGCGATAGCAATCCGCTCCGCCGTATAACGGTTGCCGTCTACCTCAATAGTGTTGGCATCGACAAATCGTGCGTGCCCAACGATAGTTGTCACCCCGCGCTTGCCCAGATTCGTTTCGTAGATCCCGTTGAGCCGCGCGATATACGCATCACGACGCCGCTTAACCTCCGCCCAGTCGTGCTCACCTACGGCAACGTCAAAACCAAAATCGGCAGCAACGTGCAACTGATGCGCGTGGTGAGCGGTTTGCCACATGAGCTTTTTTGGTACGCAACCAACATTGACGCAAGTACCACCCAGCGGCGCAAATTCGACGACTGCGGCACTAATCCCGTATTCTGAAGCGCGTTGTGCATGTGCCAGACCGGCGCTACCGCCACCGACCACGAGCAGATCAAACTTATCTTTCACTATTCTTCCTCTACGACAATTCTGTCACCCAGTCTCAGCGTGACACTAAAATTTTTCACCCGCTTAACGAACCCTTCAACCGGATACCACACCTAGCTGTGATAACATCCGCAGCGATCAATGGGCCAATTAGTACATATGGATAATCCCCTACTCGACACCGCCTCGCTACCGCGATTCGGCGACATTGAAGCCAGTGATGCACTGCCGGCGATGCAGCAGCTTATCGCAGAGCATGCGGCAATGCTGCAATCTCTGCTCGGCAGTGAATACGAGCTTGACTTCGATTCACTCGTCGCGCCATTGGAATCCATGAACCATGAGTTAGAGCGCGTCTGGTCGCCGGTAGGACACCTACAAAACGTGCTAGGCGGCAAGGGTTGGCGGGATGCCTACAATGCCGTCCTGCCACTAGTGACCGAACATGTCACCGAAATATCACAAAATGTTGAATTACACCGAGCGTTTCAAAAGATCGCCGAATCACTGTCCGACAGCACGCCGCTACCAATGCGCCGGCTCGTTGAGCAAGCACTACGTGACTTTCGATTGGCGGGCGTAGCGCTCGGCAACGAGCAAAAAGCAGCGTTCAAGAAGACCATGCGGGAACTTGCCGCAACCCGCGCTGACTTCGCCCACAATGTACTGGATGCTTCGGAGCAATGGAGCTGGCATATCGACGATATCGAATTGCTGAGCGGCTTGCCGAGGGCTATCGTTAAGAGAGCGCGCGAGTATGCGCAAACTAAGAATAAGAGTGGCTGGCTTTTCAAATTGGATATGCCAAATTATCAGGCCATCATGACGCAAGCGGACAACCGCGAACTAAGGTCCGTTTTCTGCGAAGCATGGTCGACACGAGGCTCCGAACTTGGCGATCCGAAACACGACAATACGCAAAATATCCAACGTATATTGTCGTTACGGCATGATGTGGCGCAACTCGTCGATTATTCAAATTACGCTGATTACTCCCTCGCGACGAAAATGGCTGGTGACGCAAAAGACGTTATCAAATTCCTGCTGCAACTCGCCGAGAAGTCCCGTAAAACAGCCGAGAAAGAACTCGCTGCCATACAAACGCTAACGGATACACCCCTTGCAAAATGGGATATCGCGTATTTTGTTGAGAAATACAAGCAAAAGAAATTTTCGATATCCGACGAGGAACTCAGAAACTATTTTCCCGCACCCCGGGTTCTCGATGGCCTATTCGCATTGGCGACAAAACTGTACGGTGTACGCGTAGTACCCAACACTACGGTTGAGATCTGGCACGATGATGTGGAGTACTTCGACGTGTTCGGCGAGTCCGACGAGCGCATCGGTGGATTTTATGCGGACTTATATGCGCGTGAAGGCAAACGCGGTGGTGCATGGGTTGACGAATGCATCATTCGCAGATCGCTCGGCGGTCAGACAGTGCTGCCCGAGGGATTTCTATCCTGCAACTTTACGCCACACGATGGCAGCAATGCATCACTATTGACGCATTCTGAGGTGGTTACCGTATTTCACGAATTCGGTCACATGCTGCATCACTTGTTAACGCGAATCGACTACCCGAGTATCGCCGGCATAAATGGCGTCCCATGGGACGCCGTCGAATTGCCTAGTCAATTCATGGAAAACTTTGCTTGGCAATACGAAGTATTGTTGAGTACGTCCGGCCACCATGAAAGCGGTGACCCACTTCCCAGGGCGCTATTCGATAAGCTTGAGCGCAGTCGGCATTTTGGGGAAGGCCTCGCGATGTTGCGACAACTTGAGTTCGCGTTGTTCGATATCCGCCTGCATTACGAGTATGACCCAGAAAACCCGCGGGATCCGCTCGCAGTTCTGCGTGATGTACGGCGGGAAGTAAACATTGTGCACCACCCCGAATACGACCGCCTGCCACACGCGTTTGTGCATATTTTTGCGGATGGATACGCCGCCGGCTATTACAGCTACAAGTGGGCGGAGGTGCTAGCAGCGGACGCATTCGCGGCATTTGAAGAATCCGGATTATACGATCGTGCTACAGCGCAAAGCTTCCGCACAGAGATTCTCGAGGTTGGTGGCGGTCGCGACATAATGGACGCATTCGTCGCGTTTCGCGGGCGCAAACCAACGTTGGATGCGTTATTGCGCCATTGTGGATTCGATAAAGCCGCATGAAAATCGCAACCTGGAACGTCAACTCGCTTAACGTTCGCCTGCCGCACGTAATTGAATGGTTATCGAGTGCGCAGCCCGATGTGCTCGTGCTGCAGGAAATTAAGCAGGTTACAGAGGCCTTCAACAGCGACGCTTTTACTGAGATAGGCTATCAATCGATCGCCAGCGGGCAGAAAACGTACAATGGCGTTGCCACAATCAGCCGCCAGAATATTACGGATGTCGTTACTGACTTCCCGGGATTCGACGATCCGCAACGACGCATCCTCGCAGCAACCGTCGGTGATGTCCGCGTCATAGACCTATACATTCCTAATGGCCATAGCGTCGGCTCGGAAAAATACTCATACAAGCTTAGTTGGCTGAAAGCGTTGCGCAATTTTCTAAGCCAGGAATTGCAGGTGCACGACAAACTGGTTGTTCTTGGTGATTTCAATATCGCGCCGGATGACCGGGACGTCCACGATCCGGAAAAGTGGGGTGAAGACATTCTGTGCAGCCCTCCGGAACGAGCGGCCTTGCAAGGCATCATGAAGCTTGGGCTTTGCGATGTATTTCGGCAATTCGAGCAGCCAGAAAAGACCTTCACCTGGTGGGACTATCGGGCGGCCGGCTTTAGAAGAAATGCTGGCTTACGTATTGATCTGATTTTGGCGAGTACGACGCTTTCCGCGGCGTGTCGCGCGAGCTACGTGGACCGTGAACCGCGAACCTGGGAACGACCGTCCGATCACACCCCAGTGGTCGCGGAATTTGAGCTATGAATTATCGCTGATTGAGGGCAATTTCCTTACATAATGCGCAGCAAATTGGCTGCGCACATACGATCGGCAGTGTAGACTCCAGGCAACGAATTCATCGCAACCTCTGGCAGCGAATTTGATGGTAAAACGCACTCTTCACCGGAGTCGCCGTTATCTGCCCTCACCTGCCTCGCAACCACAAGTACAGTTAGATGCAAGATAGACGTAACGACTACGATGTCACGAATACGGTGCAAGTCAGCAACGCCACCGCTGTGCGAAACGCGGTGCAAGACTTGTTCAAGGATGCTTTTCCAGGCGCGTCTTTCGACAAACTCTGGCTGGCGTTCTATGATTTTGATCGCCTGTTCAACGGCAATTACCCCGGCTATCACGGCTGTGACACCACGTATCACGACCTTCAACACACGTTGGATATGACGCTGGCGATGGCGCGACTGATTGCCGGCTATGAAAAGAGTGTCGAAGTCGCTGATCGCCTTGGCGCGAAACGCGCACAGATGGCAATAGTTACCTCATTGTTTCACGATGCCGGCTACATACGTCACAAAGAGCGCGATAGCGAGTTTAAGAACGGAGCGGAGTTTACGCTGTACCACGTGTCGCGCAGCGCCGATTTTATACGCCGGTATTTGCCTGAGCTAGGCATGACGAAAGATATTGGCGTAAGCAGTATGATCGTACATTTCACAGGGTATGAGTTGGATTTGGACAAGATCGAACTCGATGATCCACGGGACATAATTTGCGGCCATTTGCTAGGGACCGCCGACCTGATCGCCCAGATGGCCGACCGCTGTTATTTAGAAAAATGTCGCGATCGTTTATATAACGAATTCGTTCTCGGCGGCATTGCAATCGAGAATGCGAAGCCGGGCGAGTACATGGTGCGTTATCAATCGGGCACAGATCTCCTCAAACAAACGCCGTTGTTCTACCAACAGGTTTCGCAGGAGCGCTTGCAGAAAAAATTCAATCGTTCGTATCGCTACATAGAGGCGCTGTATTCGGGCACGAATCCGTACGTGGCCGCGATGAAAAGCAACATGCTGCACCTCGTGAAGGTGTTAAAGTCCGGCAACTGGAGCTTGTTACGTAGAAGCCCACCGTATTTCGTCGGTGTTAGCGGCGCAATGCATCATATTGAAAAACTTGTGCAGTCTCAGCTCGCCGACCTGCCAGTCAAGCTCACCCCGGGTGGCGATTTACTAACCGCGTAGCAAATAGCCGGAAAAATTCAGCGCCTGCCGTTCTCTGCCTCGTCCATCGTGCGTAATGCGTGTACTTCCGCTCGACTGAGCCTACGTCGCGCAAAAA
Source organism: Woeseia sp. (assembly GCA_021773015.1). Lineage (GTDB taxonomy): Bacteria > Pseudomonadota > Gammaproteobacteria > Steroidobacterales > Woeseiaceae > OFTM247. The sequence goes on along the minus strand of JAJFKW010000001.1, from coordinate 2,900,523 downwards.
ATGCCGAAACGGCAGCACCGTAAGCTGCATATATATGATCTACGCTACTGACGTCCTCGTCGAAGTAAGTCGACATAGTCCACTCGCTCATGTTGAGCACGACCTGCCATAGACTAACTTGCAACGCATTTGCTGCCGAGTCTGCAGCGATCAAGAAGTTCCCACAATAGGCGCTGACGACCGTAGCAATTGCGGCGATAAGCGAAAATCGCCAATCAAAACCACGTCCTCCGTAACGTACCAATAAACCAATGACAATACTCTCGCCCAATACAAACCACGGAAATACCCGTTGAAAAAGTGATGCGGTCAACATCCAGGCAACTGTACAAGCGGCTACGCCGAGTAATGCCGCATACACAGCTATGCTAATGGATTGCGATGTAATTACCGCGCGACCATCAAGCTTCTGTTTCGGCTCGTAAAGACTTCTGGAATGTTTTTGATTCAGGCGCATCGACGCAACCAATACTAGGAGAAATGTGACTCGGTTGCGACATCAATTGACCGCACAATTACGAAAATGTGGCGCTCACACCTAAGGTGCTTTGCGTTGGTAAATTGCGTCGAAAGACGCCTGCCAAGTTTCGCCACCGTCGTGAGAGATTTCAATTTTCTGGCGTACGGACCCATCGGCGAGCGCAGACAATGTCGTCCGATCCAGATAGCGCCCGGTCTTTGGATGGTTGATTTCACCCTGAAATCGCACAGCGCCATCGGCTAGTGTGCCAACTAGCCGCTTTTCCTTGGTGCCACCCGGAAATGTCGCCCACTCGGTGACCCAGACCTGCCTCCATAATCCTGCGCTGTCGACGTAGAACAGGCTTTTGCCCTCGTCGCCATCCTTACCAACCCAGTGCTCGATGACTGCACACCCGTTAAGCGTTTTCTCGATTTTGTTTTTGCCGACAACTTCGTCATTGCTAACTACGTCCCACGATCCCACCCAAAAATCGAGAAGCTGATAATTTTCTGTATCTGCACACGGCAATGGCTTCGGCAGCGGATTATCCGCAAGGGACGGCATCGTCAAAATCAGCGCCAAAACGGTCAATATTTTTCTTGCTGCCATGGTGTAGTCGGACTCAAACGACGATTCGCAGTTCCGATTGGATCTGCTATAGCAATGCTGGTTTCAACGCTAGCCGAAAGTCACCGAACGGCCGGTCAGGTGCGCTCACCTTTCTTTTCGGCTATCACCGATTTGTAATATCGACCGAGCGACCTGTCTCTTGCTCTACGTTCAGCCACGCTCGCACTATTGTGGGCGTCCTCTCGTCGCAGCTTGCGCCAGCGAGATATTCTGCCCTCATCGACTAAGCCTTTGGTCACCGCTCGACGAACAGCGCAACCTGGTTCCGAGTTGTGTTGGCAGTCCGCGAACCGGCAGTCGCGCGCCAATTCGGATATTTCGGCAAACACGTCATTCAAACCGCTTCTGACATCTGCGAGCTGCAGTTCCCGCATCCCCGGCGTGTCCAGCAGCCAAGCGCCTCCTGGCAATCGATACAGTGTTCGGGCCGTCGTGGTGTGTCGCCCTTTGTCATCATCGCCACGAATACCCTGGGTTGCTGCTTTGTCCCGCCCAAGTAACGTATTCGTCAGCGTCGACTTTCCGACCCCAGACGAACCCAGCAGTGCAATTGTCTGACCGTTCCCGAGCCACACGTCCAGCGGCTTCAAACTATCGGCGTTTAATGCGTTGACGGTTTCAACCAACAGTCCTGGCGCAAGTTTCGCTGCTCTGCTCGCAAAATCCGCCGGGTCTGCGCAAAGATCCGCCTTGGTTAGCACCACTAACGGGAGGACCGCTGCTTCTCGAGCGATAGCTATATAGCGCTCTAATCGAGCCTCGTTGAAATCCTGATTGCATGAGGAAACGATAAACAGGATGTCGATATTTGCCGCAATCAATTGTTCTCGACGATCTGTGCCGGGCGCGATCCGTTTGAACAAACTGCTTCTTTCCAGCCTTCTTTTGATTTGCTGATCGTCAACTAACAGCCAATCACCGACAGTGATACCCGCCAGCGGCACAGCAAGATGGGCGGCGAAATCTGGAGCGATGACTGTGACGCCGGACTTTTGGACATCTGTCACCCGAACTGGGCGCGATCCGGCGATTGGGTCAATTGACAATTGCTGCTGAAAGAATGCTGACCACCCGTAATTTTCAAGAGGCTCGTCGTCCACTATTGCAAGTCACGCAAGCGCAAGCATTCAACGTCCCGCTGATGCGCTTCACGGACGAAACGAAGCGCAGTACTCGTCAATTCTGATCGATAGTCATCGAGAAATTTCTCAAGTTTCGAAACGCTTTCTTGCCGACAAACTGGTTGCAACAAATCGCTCACGTAGCTGGACATAAAGTACGGATCACTTGACTCACTCAAGGGAGGAATCGCGCTCAATACAGAGTCAAAAAGTTCTAGCTGCAAAGCGGTCTGATTTGCCGGGAATAATCCGCTCATCACTGCGCGCTGATTGGCCAAACCGCTTAGTTCACTCGGATTTCGTAATTCGCCAATCCAATCGCTCTTAATCTTCTCATCTGGCCGTGCCGCATGAGCAGTCAACGCATTCTTGGCTGCAAAGTCGGTTCCCGACGCCGCTAGTTCGCTTCGTATTAGCTGGTCAATGTCATCCGCCCCATTGCGTGCAAGAATTTGCAGCAATATCCAGCGAATGTCCGCGGAGATATCTAGCCCAGGGATCTCGGCTTCGCCATCGAGTAGCGCGCGAATTGCTCCGAGTCCGGCTTCGCTGGATAGCGTCCCAGCGAAAGTATTGAACCAATTTCGCTTTACGTCGGGATCGTCGGCACGACTTATGTGTTGCATCGCCTGTTGTTCGATTCGCAGTGTTAACAACTTCAGCACGCTGCTAGTATCTGGCTGTAATCGTTGCATTAGCTGTATCGATTGGACAATCAACCCGGAAACCTGCTGCTGAACTCGTATGTTCGGTTCGCTCTCAGCCAGTCGAATTGCTGTGCTGACAAACTCTGCGATTGACTCCTCGCCAGCTAACGCTCTGTCTGCCAGCGCTTCCAAGAATACCGACCTCGCCATTGGCTCTGGAATTTTCGCCAAGTACTCATCAAGAAACTCTACCGTGCGCGAATCCAAATCAACGCGCGCGTAGGCCCAATCGTCATGATTTGGATTGATCATTGCTGGACAGATTGCGCGATCCGCAAGCGGCACATCGGTGACCGCCCCTGAGACGGTAACCACTATCACGTCGGCCGGTAGTACGCGACCGTCGTCTGCAATATAGTAAAGTGCAACTTCGAGCTGATGGTTTCGCAAGAAAGGCTGATCAGCATTAGCCGTCTGCAAAATTGATAGCGATTTCAACGTATTGCCGTCACAAATTGGCTCGGCACGCAGCGTGTTAAAGCCGGCCTTAAACAACCATTCGTCGGACCAGCCTGTTAAATCGGTGGCGGATGACGCCGCCTGGCTTGCAATAAAATCTGCAAGGTTCGTGGTGCTGTACGAATACTTTTTGAGATATTCTGACACCCCTCTACGATAGTTTTCTTCGCCAACGTAGTGCGCTAATTGCTTCAATACCGACGAGCCTTTTTGATAGGTGATAGCGTCAAATACAGAGAAAAACTCGGCGGTACTTTTTATCGGTACTTCGATCGGATGCGTGGTAACCAATCTGTCGCGCTGGTACGCGCGGCGTTTTGCATTAATCAAAAAACCGTGCCAAGTATCGTCGAACTCGGTCGTTTCCTTTTCAGCCATTGCCGCCATTTGCGTCGCAAAACTTTCATTCAGCCACAGACCGTTCCACCATTCGTGCGTCACCAAATTACCAAACCACATGTGCGCCATCTCATGCAGGATGACGCTGGCGCGCGCTTCGCGCTCGCTACGATCACTTTGCTGTCGTTGCACATAGCGCTCTGCAAACGTGACCGCTGCGATATTTTCCATCGCACCGATGTTGAAATCCGGAACGATGAGTTGGTCGTATTTGCTGAATGGATATGCAATATCGAAATAGTCGCCGTAGTAGGTGAGCCCGCGTTTGGTTACAGCCAGCCACTCGTCGACAGCCACATATTCTGCCATCGACTCTCGCGCCATTAGGCGGATTGGAATACCAGCTGCGTCATCCTCCCAAATGCGGTAAGGGCCCGCATGCAAAGAGAAAACGTAGGACGACATTTTTGGTGTGGTCGCGAACTGCCACATTTTGGATATGTCATCGTGTTCGGTAGCGCTGCCGTCGCTGGTGGAAACCACAACCCACTCAGACGGTGCGCGTACTTTCAGTGTCAACTCTGCCTTAATGTTCGGTTGATCGAATAACGGAAATAGCCTGTTCGCATAGTACGGCCATAAATATGAATACAAATAGGTTTTGCCATCTGCAGGATCGAGGAAGCGATGTAGTCCGGTGCCGTCCTGACTGTAGTCGTGTGCGAATTCGATGTTGATCTGGTTGGCGCCGGTTCGCAGCACGTCGCCTGGAATGCGCAGAAAAAAGTCGTTGTAGGCTACTTCGGTCGCTTGTCCATTGACCACAACGCTACGCAGGTCACCTCCGCCGAAGTCTATCGTTAGGTCGTCATCACCATTGGCCAAATCAAATCGCACGTTCAGCGAACCGCTGAAAGATTCTGGGTCTGTGAGTAGGTCAATGAATACATCGTACGCCACTGCGGATAAGCGTTGCTTCCGAGATTCTGCAGTTGCACGGTCCAGGGAGTCGCTTGCGATTCTTGCGGGCCCGTCGCCCCCACTCGAATCTACGCTGTCATGGTTTTTCTGGCAGCCCACCATAACGAACAAAGCGACGACAGCGAACAATCCTCGGCCCAAACTATTTGAAACACGCCTCACTCAAAGATCCTCAATATAACGAACGCCAGATTCGGCTTCTATTTATCTCACTGTAAGCGACATATTGTCTACAACCTTACGACCAAGCCTTGTTGCGGCGAAACAGCGCCACGTAGTAACTCGAAATAGGTTTTTTTCAGCGCCTCAATGCCGATTCGCTCGTCGATGTGCAACCATGACCGGCTACGTATTGCAGCGGCATGCCAGAACTCGAATGATCTTTTTTCAAACTCCCCAGCCCCCCAGTCTTCAGCGCGCTTTTGAATGTGCGACGGCGCAAAAAACATCGTCGTCCGTTCAGCTATGAAGCTATCGCCTTTTTCGCTTGCATCGAAATGCGTGATTCCTACTGCCGAGGTCAGTAGCATGTTGTCGTTTAGGTGCCCATGCAGATCTGAAAGTACCGTACCGTTTCCGGACATATCAACGATGACTGTGGGCTTCGACGAGTCAATACGGTGCAGGTTTTCGTAGCTGAAACTCTGCTGGTACAAGTCTAGTCTGCTGACATACTCGAGGTTAAGTTTCGAAGTCAGTGCCACTGACCGCGCGCCCGCATCACTCAACGCATAGGCCAAGCCGATCGCAGTCTTTGACGAAGCACTCAATACGACAACTTGCGACGCGCCGAAGTAAGCGTTGTCTAGGAGGTAGTCTGCGAGGCAGAAAGATGTCGCATAAAGCGGTAGCAGTAACATTCGTTCGCTTTCCATGTCACTGTCGTACAAAAATTCGGAAATTGTTCGAGCATAGGCGTTGTAGACTGCCGGCAATTGCGCACGATGTGGGCTGCCGTCAAATAGCCGCGTCGTTGAGATGTTGTCGGGCCGCATCACCAGGTGGGTGGCCATTGGAAAGTATCCGTATAGCCGCTCTCCCACGACGATATCCGGATGAGCGGACTTGATGACGTCAGCGAAGCCCCAGACCGGGATGACGCCCCAATCTGCATCCGTTGGAAAAAATTTCCAATAGCCTAGCCGCTCGCCGACGACTCCGTAGGTGATGTTGTTGGCCGTCAACGCAAAGCGGTCAATTCTGCACAATACCTCTCCGTCAGCAAGATCCGCGGCGGCCACTGAATATACTCGAGTAGTCTCAAGATCTTTCTTTCGAACCTCGAAGCGATTGATAATCACTGTACCAACACGATTTAACAAAACCGCAGCGATTTTAACCTGAATGAGTGCCCGACGGTCGAACAAATGAATCGATTGACTCGCCAGTATTTAGTCAAATGTGCAGCGAATACCTGTCTGTTGATCTAGCAGACATCGCTATAATTCTGTCTCCTGAAATCGCGATTCGGCGGCCTGCTTGCGGATTGCGCTCGGCGGAAACCCCATGCGCATCTTGAACGCTCTTGAAAAGGCGGCTTCAGATGCATATCCGCTTTCCTCCGCAATAATCGAAATCGGTTTTCGGGTCACTTCCAAGACACGTCGTGCCTGAAGAAGTCTCCAATCGGACCAGTATTTCATTGGCGACTGGCCTATCACATCTTTAAACGTAGATGCGAGGTTAGAGCGCGACATGCCGACGTCTTTGGCCAGCCCCTTCAGCGTCAACGGCGTATTTGACGCGTGAATAATTTGTAAGGCCTTGCTCAGCCGCTGATCGTTAAGCGCCGCCAAAAAACCGGTTGTCGATTTACGTACCATATAGGCGCGTAACATTTGTATGAACAAGCTTTCGGCCAATCGGGTGACGATCTCCACAGACCCTGCAAGGCCCCTTTGCTGCTCACTCAGCAGCAACGCAGACAATTCGGCGATTGGCCCCGTCGCGTCGCTATCGAAGCCCTCGACGACCATGATGTCAGGCAGTCCACGAATTAGCGGGTGTGGAACGCCGTGATCAAATTCAAAGTGTCCGCATAGAATTTCACTGGTAACCCGCGGCCCGTCCTCAAATACGGACTTTCCGGAAACCACTTGCTCGAAAACGGCCATTCCATCAACGAATTGGTCGGGGACGCCGTCGTAAAGCCGATGTGCATGACCATGTGGAAAAACGACAATGTCACCAGCGCTCAGCCTCAATTCACTGCCAGCATGATGAATTGAGCAATTACCTCGCGTAATCAAATGAAACTGTGCAGCACGATTCGGCGCAACATCCATTCCCCATGGCGCTCTGAAGGCTGATCGAAAATATATGCAACCGCGCAGGCGCAGTATTCGCATTACATCGCTGAGAGGATCCATAGCGTTTCACTTCGTAATCAACACAACACAGTCTTGCATGCAACTCCTGATCCGTCCAAGGCTTGGGACTTATCGTAAAGAAAATTGGACTTGATGTAGTTCTCTACACAAGTGGAACCGGCTAAATTGTCAATTTACAATTTTTGGAGAATGAAATGCACGCATTTTCACGGGTTTTTGCCAAGAGCATGCTCGTCATACTGGTTACAGCCGTCCCGATCGCGCATGCCGGCGAGCCTGCAGCAACCGCAAACAACGTTGCGAACGGTGGTTACGACGTCGTCGCCTATTTCACACAGAATGCCGCAGTCCGCGGGTCCGGCACGCACGCCGTAAAGCATAAGGGTGTCGACTATTATTTCTCTACGGCTCAACACCGGAAACTATTTTCCAGTGACCCAGAGAAGTACCTCCCTGAATATGACGGTTACTGCGCATTTGCAGTTGCCAAGCACAACGCGAAAGTAAAACCAGATCCAGAGACCTTCAAACTGCGAGATGGAAAGCTATTTTTGTTTTTCAATGACTTTTACGAAGGCCAGCCAACCAACACTATCGTATTCTGGAATTCCTCTGAATCGACACTCGCGGCGCAAGCCGAAGACAACTGGAAAACACTCCGGAATCAATAAGCACAGGAATTTCGGCCCACCGCCGCAGCTGCGGTGGGCCAGACCGCGAGACCGCACTACAGGCATCTCCGTATTCCGCATGTCGTACTAGCGCCGTAACAATCTCGCCTAACGACATCGCCAGCCACTTTCGATAACATCACGGCATGTCCGAACTTAACATTACCTCTAATCGATTTAGCTATCGCCCACTGCTTGTATCCGATATCGACTGGTACCGAGAAATGGTCACCAGCGCCGATGTCATGCGCTACATCGGCACCGGGGACGCCTTGACCGAAGTAGAAGCGGCGGAGAAAATTTCGCTAGTCACACGTCGGGCGGCTGGCGGCAAGATCGGCTTTTGGGCCATCATCGATGGCGAAACAGAGCAAACAATGGGCATGGTCGGATTGCTGCCATTGCCAATTGAAGAACGCGCCATTAACTGGGACTTAATGGCGTATGACCGAATGCCTGATGCCGAAATCGAAATTGGCTATATATTGCGCAAACACGCGTGGGGTAAGGGGGTTGCCACCGAAGCCGCAGAACGCCTATTGCGCTTTGCATTTGAAGAAACCGAGTTGATGGAAATCGTTGCAGTTACGGACGCTGCCAACCACGCGTCGCGCAATGTACTCGGCAAAATCGGTCTGGACGACTTGGGCGCCAGACGTGCTTATGCTGAGGTTTGCACCAGTTTTTCTATTACCCGGCACGCGTGGGAAGCACGCCAAGCGGGCTAGCAGTATTGCAATCAATCAGTATGTCGTCGTTTAGGGCAATAGCTGCAACTGGCGGGCAACCGCAACAGCAGATGTTCGATTATTGACGCCCAACTTTCCGAAAATATTTTTTAGATGCCACTTGACGGTGTTCGTGCTGATAAACAACGTGTCTGCGATGACGCTATTCGTACTACCTGCGGCAATTAGCGACAAAATCTTTTTCTCGCGCCCACTAACAGGTTCGATGAGACTATGTACACGGAATCCAGATGTGTCGCTCGATGAATCGCTAGTTGACTCCGTAGTATTAATAGAGCCGGTAATTTCTGCTAGAAAACTACGCATTGAATTAGACCACTTATCAATTTCCCCCTCTCGCGAATCGAGTAGCAGCGAATCAATCTCCTGACCCTCATCGACAAAGCAACGAATTGAATGATTCGGCGCCGCCACACTTAATGCTTCGTCAATCAATCCGCGTGCCTTCGGTTTGTCCTGCTCGAACCTCGCTCGTGCCTCTAAGATGTAGCACTCAAGTACGCGCATTCCGCGGCGCGATTCACGCGCAAGCTGCCTAAGCCGCGCGAGCACCGGCAACGTATTACTTGCTCTCCCGGTAGCGATTTGTAATCGCGCCCAAGTGAGCGCACTCCGGCATGCAACACGTTCCCATTGCTGCGGTAACTCGCAGGTCTCTGCATCAACTTCTATGTCGCTATTAAGTGCATAATCGATCGCTTCATTCAGTCTTTCTGTTTGCAACAGATACGCAATCCGACCGCCTTCAACTAACGATCGATGACGCTCATAGGGCGTGCCTTTCCTGGCACCGACCGATGAAATCAGATCATAGCAGCGCATTGCCGCCCGATGATCGCCACGCAGACCGCTGATTCTCGCCAGTGCGGTGTAGCCAAAAACCAATAGCTTTGTGAAGCCAACTTCACCGATCAGCGGCAAATTCGGCTGCAAACACTCCAGTGCTTCATCAATTCTATTCCACTGATACAGAACGATACCCTGAATAACGCGTGGCACAGGCGCGATGTACTTTTCGTCCGACAATTCGGCGCTCGCACTATCCGGCGCAAATCTTGCGAAACAGTGATCCAAATTACCGTTCGCGAAATCCGTTAGCGCGAGAAAACATTCTGAGTAAACTGCGCCAAAATCCGAACCGGCTAACAAGTGATAGCGGCGCGCTTCCCGGAGCGTTTCCGTTGCTTGCGCAAATTGTGCTTGGTCGGCTAATGCATAACCACGAAAGTTGTAGATCAGACCAAGTTCAAAATTATTTAGGTGTTCAAAGTCGCAGTCCAGCAATTCAAGTATGCGTTTGGGGTCATCTCGCGCTATCGCTATGCCAGACGCCAAAACCGAAATCTGTTCTCGGAGATATTGCGAACTGTCAGACTCGCGATCATTGCCTATTTCGTTAACGGCCGAACACAGCTCCGCCAGCACTGTCTCGGCCTCATCCGCACGATTCGCGTGATACAGCGCAGTACCCAACAAATACAAGAGTTTCGGATTTCTAATTCTGACCGCATCCGGAATTCTGCGTATCCAGGCGATTACTCGCGGAATACGTCCAGCCATCAATTCAATCCATGATTGCTGCTCGACCAAGCTCACGACGTTTTCGAGGTCACCGGCCAGCAATGCGTACTCTACCGCCTCACCCGCCAGCGATTGTTTCTCAAACCATGCCGCAGTCTTGCGATAAAGCTCAACCAACTCGCCGGGGTGGCGTCGCCGTAACTCTGTCAGCAAGAATTCCTGAAAAAGTTGATGATAGCGAAACCACTGTTGTTCTTGATCTAACGGCATGACGAATAGACCGTCGCGCTCAACCTGCTCGAGTAGCGCTGGCGCTTTATCAGAATCGGTAAGGACGCTCGCCAACTCTCCCGTCATGCGTTCGGCAACCGATGTGCGCAGCAGGAACTCCTGCACGTCCTTTGGCTGCTGATTCAATACATCGCTGGCCATATAGTCTGAAATATCTTGCAGGCGACCCGAGAACGAATCGATAAATCCGTCACGCCTATTTGGATCACGCAGTGCCAACGAAGCAAGCTGCAGACCGGCGACCCAGCCTTCGCTATGCTCGTGAATGCGCTCAACTTGTTCCGTACTCAGCTCAAGGCAGCGTATGTCGGTTAAGAACTCCGTAGCTTCCGATAAATTGAACCGCAAATCCGCAAGGGTAACTTCATGCAATTCATCGCGTACGCGTAGCGCCGCGAGCCCGAATTGCGGACGCGTCCTGGATGCCACCGTCATGTGGAAATTTGCTGGTGCAAGATTCAATAGTAGCTCAACCAGCACATCAGTTTCCGGGCCGCCGATGTGGTGATAGTCGTCAAGAAACAGCGTGATTTGCTGATCCGCTTCGATCAAATCATCGACGAGATGATTCAATGCGCGGGTCGAATCAAATGGCGCCGCGCCGTTGATTACGCGCGATGTTCGCGCACCAAAAGTCGGAATAACGAATTGAATCGACTCAACGATATCGCGCAAGAAAACAACCGAACTGCGGTCGTCCGCGCGTAACGACAGCCACGGCGCGGTAACGCCTTCTCGAATGAGGTACTCGCGCCACTGGATAAGCAGTGTTGTCTTGCCAAATCCAGCCGGCGCTGCAACTAACGTCAGTTTTGGCGGCCTATCAGGCTGTATCGTTTCTAATAGGTTCTGCCGTCCAATCATTCTGAAGCGGGCAATCGGTGGTATACATTTCGTTTTCATACTTCAACTAACAATTAGGCCGGACAGCACGCGAACTCGACCAACCGCTCCGCGAACCAAGCTCGTATATAGCGAGGAGTACAGCAGCACGCGTGGCTGGACACAAGCCTCACGGCGACAAATCGATTATTAATGCTACGAGAGACTCTTTTTTGCGACCGAACTTATTGTTGACGGGCAGCAAATCCCAGTCTGCGCTAAGTCAAGAAACCCTCAAAACTGTTAATCGAAACCGCGTCAGCAGCCAGGTCAAGCTGCAGCACGCTATTTGCAGGAATTTTCTGCCAGCTAGAAATATCCTCATCAAGCGGTTCGGACACCACCAATACGCCCTCGTTCATTCGATTGACAAAGAGCGACGGGGCGTATTGGTCAGACGCCCAGCGCAGCGCCCAAATTGAGTGGCCATTCGTTACCGCGAGCGTGGCACGGAACGCCTCAGTTATGCCGGCATCGTGACGCAGCGCGTCCACTTGTTGGACGGTGCGGCGCAGTGAAGCATGCGGATCGTCATGTAGCCCGTTGCTGATCAGCAACTGAAACAGCAACTCGCTATCAGTGCCGCCACACAGGTTGTCGAAGCAGTCGTCGCTTAATAAACCAATAAGTTGTCGTTTTAACAGCGGAAATCCGCCGATCTGGCCGTTATGCATAAACAGCATGTTGCCGGATCGGAATGGATGGCAGTTGATGTCGAGATTGGGTGCTCCGGTCGATGCTCGTACATGCGCGAAAAATATTTTGCTTTCAATCATGCGCGTCAACTCACGCAGATTGGCATCAACCCACGCGGGCCCGGAATTTCGATACAGCCCGGGCTGTGGGTCGATTCCGTACCAGCCTAGACCGCCGCCATCGCCGTGCACACCCAATTTCGCCTTGTGCGACTGTTGTGCTTGCCCACAGAGCGAGTGGGCCCCGTCGTACACGAAGCGCTCAATGCGGCGAGGGCTTCCGATATAGGCCAACCAACGACACATCTCAACATTTCCTTCGACGATATTGCAGGCAATCTTGTGGGCGGAGCGGCCGAACTCGAAACCGCAGCAGAGAGGGCAGGTGCCATCCCAAATGACCGTGTAAGAGTAGTGGCATGCCGGGAATCGCGAACCACCCCAAAGTGTAGTTGCACCGCAATCGTACATCGCCTCACAATGGTCACTACCATATGCGCTGGTAGATCTAATTTTGTTTGATTTTTTCCGATGCTAGCATTCACCATGCGACGACTGCTCGCGACCGTGCCCGTGATGGCAATTGTCGCGATTATCGTATTTTCGCTGCTTTATTTGACACCCGGTGATCCGGCAGCCGTGCTTGCCGGCGAACAAGCAACCGCCGCCGACATCGAACGGCTACGGATTGCGTTAGGACTCGACCAGCCGTTTTTGACGAGATTCGGTCAATGGATCGGCGGCGTCGTACAGGGCGACCTCGGCACCTCGGTTTTTTCTCGCCGCCCGGTTATGGATCTCATCATCCAGCGACTCGAACCCACCATTGCGCTGACCGTGGCTTCACTCCTAATTGCGGTTGCGATCGCGCTTCCCTTGGGCATCATCGCAGCCTGGCGTTCCGGAGGTATTGTCGACCGCGTGGCGATGAGTTTTGCCGTGCTCGGATTCTCTGTACCGGTCTTTGTTCTATCCTATCTGCTCATCATGCTTTTTTCTGTTGAGCTCAAGATACTACCGGTACAAGGATATGTGCCCATTGCCTACGGCATCGGACCTTTTTTGAGCCATCTAATTCTGCCGGCGTTGTCATTGGGCATCGTCAACGCCGCGCTGATTGCCAGAATTACGCGGGCCGCAATGCTGGAAGTTCTGAATCAAGACTATATTCGTGTCGCACGAGCGAAGGGCTTATCGGTTAGAAAGGTATTGCTCAAGCACGCCCTAAAAAATGCGGCGGTACCGATTGTGACTGTAATTGGTATTAGTTTTGCATTGTTGATAAGCGGCGTAGTAGTGACCGAAACCGTCTTCAATATCCCAGGCCTCGGCCGATTGACCGTCGACGCGATCTTGCGTCGCGACTATCCGGTTATTCAAGGCGTGATCTTGGTTTTCTCAGCGACCTACGTCGTGGTTAACCTGTTGGTCGATTTGAGTTACGGACTATTCGATCCGAGGATCAAATATTGACCGCCGCCAACACAGTCTCCAACGTTGTGCCTCAGCGTAGCGCTTTTCATATTTGGCGGCGGCACCCGAATCTGACGGTGGGTACAGCGATGCTGCTCATCGCAATATTCGCCGCAATCGCGGCGCCGTGGCTTGGCACCATCGACCCACAGTTAATAGCCCCGTTTAATCGCCTACAAACTCCGGACAGTCAATTCTGGTTCGGTGGCGACCTAATTGGCCGTGACGTCTATAGCCGCACCATATACGGTGCACGCGTGTCCTTGGCGGTTGGCCTTGGGGTCGCCATCTGCGGCATTTCGTTGGGTCTGGTGGTCGGATTGTTAAGTGGCTTTGTCAGTTGGGTCGACAGTGTACTGATGCGAGTAATGGATGGCTTGATGGCTATCCCATCAATACTCCTTGCGGTTGCGCTTATCTCATTGACCGGCGCAAGTTTGAAGAATGTGATCATCGCTATCTCGATTGCCGAGGTTCCGCGAGTCGCACGACTTGTCCGCAGCGTTGTGCTCTCGCTAAAGGAACGGCCGTACGTGGAGGCTGCGATTACCTCAGGAACCCCATTCGTATCGATTTTATTACGGCATATTTTGCCAAACACACTTGCCCCACTATTGGTACAAGGGACCTATATTTTTGCCTCAGCTGTATTGATTGAAGCGATCCTTAGTTTTATTGGCGCTGGCACGCCACCGACGACGCCAAGCTGGGGAAACATCATTGCTGAGGGCAGAAGTGTGTTTTCTATTGCACCGCATATCGTATTGTTTCCCGGCATTGCGCTTTCATTCACAGTGCTAGGCGTAAACCTGCTGGGCGACGGTCTACGTGATGCCTACGATCCACGATTTGTGAGCCGGGCATGATCGGACCACGACGAGCGACCGAATATGTCCGCTAAGCCGCCGTTACTACAAGTGTCGAATCTGGGCGTGACGTTCCGGACGGAACACGGAACAGTTCGCGCCCTGCAGGACTTCTCCTATGAACTCGACGCGGGTGAAACGCTGGCAATTGTCGGCGAATCTGGTTCTGGAAAGAGTGTAGGTGCACTTGCGCTTATGCGTCTAATCAACGATCCGCCAGGTCGCATAAGCGATGGCTCTATACTCTATGAAGGTCGCGATTTGCTGACGTTATCGGAGGCACAAATGCAGCAGCTGCGCGGCAACGATATCGCGATGATCTTTCAGGAGCCGATGACCAGCTTGAATCCCGTTTTGACTGTGGCTGAGCAAATCGGCGAAGCAGTACAGCTCCACCAGAAAGTCGATGCCGCCGCAGCGCGAAATCGCGCGCTGGAAATGTTGCAGCTGGTACAACTATCTGAGCCGGAACGCAGGCTCGACCAGTATCCACACGAACTTTCCGGGGGCATGTGTCAACGCGTAATGATCGCAATGGCTTTGGCGTGCACTCCAACGATTCTCGTAGCTGACGAACCCACCACTGCGCTTGACGTGACGATTCAGGCGCAAATCCTCGATCTAATTCATGACATCAAGCAACGCCTCGGTACCGCGATACTACTCATTACCCATGATCTCGGTGTTGTCGCGGAACTGGCCGATCGCGTTCTGGTGATCTATGCCGGCCGAAAGATTGAAGAAGCGCCTGTTAGAACTTTACTGCAATCGCCGCGGCATCCTTACACGCTCGGCTTGTTGGGCGCGATGCCACGCCTCGGGGCGACAAAAGATTCCACTCGGCTAACGGAAATACCGGGAATTGTTCCGTCGCTGCTGGAGCCAATTGCGGGTTGCGCCTTTGCCCCGCGCTGTTCGTTTGCGGTCGAGCGTTGTCGAACTGAGGCGCCGCAGCTACGGCAACAAGGTGATGCCAAACATTACGCTGCCTGTTGGCGCAGCGATGATTTGGCCCAGCCAACGACATGAGCGACTTACTTACTGTTGAAAACCTTGGCAAGCACTTCATTGTTAGTGGCGGATTGTTTGGCAATTTTCTTGGCAGCGCGCGTCGCGTCATTCGCGCTGTTGATGGCGTTAGTTTTTCTATAGCGCACGGTGAAACGCTCGGGCTGGTTGGCGAAAGCGGCTGCGGCAAGTCGACCGTTGGTCGGGCGATTTTGCGCCTGTTGGATCCAACGTTTGGCAAAGTAAGTCTAGACGGACGGGATATTTCTCACATTAGCCGCCGCGCTTTACGACCATTGCGGCAGAATTTGCAGGTCGTGTTTCAAGATCCATTTGCCTCACTTAATCCACGGCGAACGGTTGGGCAATCGGTGGCAGAGCCCATAAAGAACTATGGCCTTGCGAAAGATGCAGAACTTCGCAAAGCGGTCGAACGGCTCTTCATGCGAGTTGGTCTGCGCAAAGACCAAATCGACCGTTACCCACACGAGTTTTCCGGCGGACAACGTCAACGCGTTGGTATTGCGCGCGCCCTGGGTACCAAACCAAACTTGATAGTCCTCGATGAGCCTGTATCGGCACTTGACGTATCCGTTCAGGCGCAGGTCATTAATTTACTGGTTGATTTACAGCAAGAATTCGGCCTTGCTTACCTGTTTATTGCCCACGATCTGGCGGTCGTCGAACACATTTCAGCCCGGGTTGCGGTTATGTATCTCGGCAAGATCGTTGAAATCGCGGACAAACGGCGTTTGTTTGCAAACCCAAAGCATCCGTACACCAAAGCACTGCTGTCTGCGGTACCCAGCCCCGATCCCGACCACAAAAAGAACCGCATTATTTTGCAGGGTGACATGCCGAGCCCATCCAATCCACCATCTGGATGCCGGTTTCGCACAAGATGCCCGATAGCCAAACCTATCTGTGCCGAAGAAGAGCCAGAATTAAAAGCGCACGGAAAACATCAATTTGCCGCGTGTCATTTCGCCGCCGACTGACCACCGACAATGGACGTGGTGTAGCCCGCTGCCTATGTTGGTGTATATGGTGCTTTCTCAACGTTCCAAAGAACCGTGCTACCGGGCACCCCTAGCACGCCGGATACTCGCGAGCTATAGGCGACCGGCGCAAACCATTGGCCAATCGGGACATAGGGAACCAATTCATAAGCGCTAGTTTGAATCTTGTCAGCAAGCGCTTGACGTTCGGCTCCGCCGGTGACGAAAGGATAGGCGTCAATCATCGCCTGATGCTCCGCATTGCACGGCCAACCAGGCCATGCATCGTCGCAATTTGCCTGCATTGGTACGTTGCCGACAGGGTCAGAAACGTTACCGCCCGGCCAATAGGTTAATCCTATGTGCCAACCACCAAGCGCAGGCTCTGCACGATTGACGCGCCTCGAACTCATCGCGCCAAAATCCATTGCCTGCAGATCGACATTTACGCCGATAGATTTAAGATCCTCGGCCAAAACCAGCGTTGCGAGGTTCATGAATTGAATATCGGTTGGATGCAAAATCACTAATGGCCGACCGTCGTAGCCCGCGTCACGCATCAACCGCTTAGCTTTTTGTTTGTCCTTGCCAATGCCATTGGGGACACCGGCATTGCTTGCAATCTGCGAACCACAAACAAAAAATGAATGGCAAGCCTTGGTGACTTCGGGATTACCGAACATGGCCTGTAGATAGCGCGCCTGATCGACCAGGAACAGGAGTGCTTGTCGAGCCAGCGGATTATCGAATGGCGGGTGCAAATGATTCATGCGCAACATACCCTGAAACCCGAGTTGATCAGTGCGCTCAATTGAAACGCCTGCATCGCGCAACATTGGCAAGAACTCAGGTGCAGGGTTTTCCACGAAATCGATTTCACCATTTGCCAACGCCAAAACTGCCGACTGGGGATCGCGAACATTTATCCACTCGACGGTGTCGATTTTTGCTTGTTTGCCGCCAGCTGTTCCTGACGGTGCTTCCGCTCGCGGTACGTAATCTCTATTACGCCGGTAAACAACGCTGGCGCCCGGAACCCAAGCTTCGTGATCAAAAACGAATGGGCCGGAGCCGGTTGCATCGTCGATGGGTGTGGTCGCCGCGGTCTGCGCAACTCGTGCGGGCATGATCGCCGCGACCGGACCACCGGTTTTTGACAGTGCGTGCAACATGAGCCCGTAGGGTCGTCGTAAAGTCCATACCACGCGCTTTTGGTCAACCGCAGAAAGCTGCTCGGTAATCGCGAATATCTGCCGTCCGTACGCGTCGCGTGCACCCCAGCGTCTTAGTGACGCAACGACATCTTCTGCTGTCACTGGCGATCGATCATGAAACATCAAATTGTCGCGCAGCGTGAACTCCCACTCACGATTGTCGGCACTAACGCTCCATTCCGCAATCATTTGCGGCCTCGGCGTGCCGCCCGCATCGCGGCCGAACAAAAAGTCGTAGACCATCAGCGCGTGCCGCTGCACGATGCCGATTGTGGTGACCACAGGATCCAATGACGGCAGGTCGGCATGCAGCACCGCCCGCAGAATGTTGCTGTCATCCGGGCGCGTACAACCAGCAGACAGAGCACCGGATACCGCCGCCATGCCAGCCAAAAATTCTCGTCTATGCATGCTCATATCAATTTTTGCACCCGTGTAACCAATAACCAATATCGGCGGCGCCCTCACCCGCCGTTGCCGACTGAACCTTTACCTTCGTCGCCCCGCAAGATTCCAGTGCCGCAGCAGCCTCTGCGACCTCGGTATCGTTCATCGCCGCCGCTTCCATCGCCTGCAATCTCAGTTTCTGTGCCAAAAGCAAATTTTCGACGTTAGCGGCTAACGCCACGTAAGTCTCTCTATCATAGGAACGACGTAATCCTGGGAGTTGCCGTAGCGCACTAAGCACATTTTCAATTAGGCTTCGATCTGTTACGGCGGCGAAGTCCTTTTCAAGAACATCGAGCACCGCTTTAAAATCAGCAATTGCCCGCTCTGCAGCAGCGACTGATTTGTCGGATTGCGATGTCTCAGCATCCATGAGCGACGCGATGAGTGCATCAAACCGTGGGAATATGGGGCTATCCAAAATATGCTGCGCCTGTTGTCGCTGTTCACGGCAACGCGCCTTGAGCACTCCACCATCAGCGTGTAGCAAAAATCGAAACTGGCCGGCCGGCTGTAGCACGCGGAGCGCCTCAGGAAAACTTTGCATCGTCTGTGAATATTCAATCGCGTACTGGCTACACACGGCATCGAAGCTGCCATCAGCAAATGGCAAGTTTTCCATTGCAACATTCGCATGAAACTCGACGTCCAGCAGCAAATTCACAGCTGTGGATACGAAACGCGCTGGATCAATTTCGGCGAGATCGGCACCATGCACGAGAAATCCAGCTTGGCGTGATTTCGACGCTCGAACCGCCTGTGCTGCAAGACTGCCGTTGCCTGTCCCAAGATCAAGAATCAACGCACCGTTTCTGAGCGTGTCGAAAAATTGGCTCCAAACACGCGTAATATGTTTTGTTCCGTGCTCGCGGCCCTCGACCGGCACGCACGACTCCGCCTGATCCGATTGCCAGAACACGCTCCATTCCCATAATGCCGCGTGCCGCTGTTGCATAGAATTCCTGGCTGATGGATCAGTGTAGCGCTGCCGATCAGGAACTATAACAAAGCGGCGGTGAACTCTGTCGACTCATGCGAAAAAGCTGGCGAAGAACCACATTGGCCCTTCGCCATTGGCCTATCTAGAACTTGATGGAGCCGCCTACGAATATCTCTGCACCCGTTGGGCTAAACGTATCGGGCCGAGTGTTTGCGCGCGCCTGGCGAGATCCTAACAACGGTGGGTCCTCGTCCAACACATTTATCACGCCTCCCCAGATTCCGAATTCTTCGCTAAAGTCGTAGCTAAACGAAATATCGAAGTAACTGCCACCATCCAACTCAAACACTGCAACACTGTCTGGTGTCGGGCCGGTCGTTACACCACGTCGCAATGGCAGGATGACATCGTCGAGTTGCGTCGCTTCGGCCCAGCGGTGGCGTAATCCCACGGTCAGATCGCCGGATGTCCAGTTGATACTGGTATTTGTTTTGAAGTCCGGTTTCGGTTCGCCACAGGTTCGGCCAAAGCCGCCGGCGCACTCGTTAACGCTAGGCAGATCGGCGATTGGAATCAAGTTGTATTCATCCATCAAGGTTGCTGCAAAATTGATGCCTATCAAACCTATATCCAGATCCCACGCATAGCTGACTTTGAAGTCAATGCCAGTAGTTTCCAGGCCACCAATGTTCTCGTTCAATACCTGTACCGGATTCAAAACATCGATTACGCCGGTATTTGAATTACGACCCACCGCCTGGCAGGCCGCACTATTAATATCCTGTATTTGATCGAAGCAGAGATTCAGTACATTACTCACGGAACCACCAAATAAACCTATCGCATCATCCACCTGAATATCGAAGTAGTCGACAGATACTCGTAATTCTGGCAATGCGGCCGGCGTGAATATTGCGCTGAAGGTAAATGTGTCAGATTCTTCCTCGCTCAGATTTGGGTTACCGCCAAACAGTCCTGGAATTTCGTTATTCGGCTGAATTGACGCGTCGCCTATTAAGGCAGCAGGAACACCGTTGGCCGCACAAAGGTCTCGAACCGTGGCATCCGTTGCTGCGCTCGCTTCTGCGCATGGATCTGTCGCTCCGACGGGGAAAGACCGTTGGCCACCGAATGCCTCGCCGACGCTAGGTGCTCGAATTGCCCGTTGGAACTGCGCTCCGAAGGCTACCGATGGAACGACTTGCCAATCTAGGCCGAACAGGAAGGTGCTTACGCCGTCTGTATTTTCCAAATCGTAATTTGAGTAGCGATAGGCTCCCTTTGCCGACAGAGAATCCACTCCGGCAACCCCCGCAAGCAGCGGCACGCTGACTTCTGCGAACAATTCCCATACGTCGATCTCGCCTTCCGATGCGGTAATTGCATTGAAGCCTGCAACATCACCAGTCAGCAAGGACTGGTCAGGATTGAAAACAACGGAACTCGAACGCCACTCCGTGCCGATCAGCGCCGCAAACGGACCGGCCGGCATATCAAACAGATCGCCAGTGATGGTGGCACCAAAAACATTGAGTTCCGTCTCTTCCGTATTGGTCGTTTCAATACCTAGAAAATTGACGCCATCGGCAGAAATATTGGTACCAAATGGATTAAGTGCCGGCATACCGCCAGCGCCCGAACCAGAAAGAATACCGGTCGCAAATGCGGCCCGCGACGCATTGCCTTTCTGAATCTGCGTATTATCGGACCGCGCATAGGAATAGTACGCATTGTACTCGTACTCACTTACTTCGCCGCGAACGCCGAACAACGTTCTGAATGTATTACGCGTGTCTTCATTGCGACGCGGTCCGAGTTCAACCAACCGCCTGTTAATTCCGAGATTGACCCGCCCATCGTTTGCGCCTGCACCCGCCTCATTGGCATCCAATATTTGCAAAACGTTGCTTAGCTCTGGACTAATGAATGGATTCGCAACCTCCACGGCAAAGCTTTGGTTAATAAAGCTCGATGCAAATCCCGTCTCAGTGCGATTGTGTGAAAACGCCCCCTCGAAATAGCCCGTTGCCGTGTCACTGATGTCGAGGTGTGCAAGCGCGGTCACCGCGAAACGCTCTTGCGGAATGCGCAAGAAATTGTCCAGCGTGTAGTTGTACAAATCGCCCGGCCGGGTAAATGGTCGTACATTCAGACCACTGGCGTCTGGCGTGAAACCGTTATTGTTAAGGCCGGCAAGTCCCGCCGCTGTTAGCGCCGCCTCCAAACCAGGAATGCCTGCAACATCGGTTGCACTAAACGGAATGCCAGTGAATCGTCCGTTTGGTACGAAGCTGCTTCCGCCCTGCACCAGAGTGCGATTGCCGTTCGCATCGTTGCCATCAGTCAGCACGTCTGCCGAAAAACTGCGATCAGTCGTAAATATGGAATCACGATCTAGAAAGTTGAATGAGACGACGGCATTGCCGCGATCGTCAGCGAAATTACCGCCGAAGGTAAGATTGATATCCGTGATATTGCCGTCACCACGAGTCGTCTGATTGAACTGCGTGCGAAGCTCGACACCCTCGAAGTCGTCTTTGAGGATGAAATTGACGACACCGGCGATGGCGTCCGAGCCGTAAACCGCGGAAGCACCGCCGGTCACCACTTCTACGCGCTCAATCAACGAAGATGGAATGTTGTTTATGTCCGTTGTTTGGCTAGAGTCAAAAAACGTATAACGGCGCCCATTCACGAGTACCAAACTACGCGTAGCACCCAATCCCCGAAGGTCAAGCGTTGCTGCGCCGGTGGCGGTTGGGTTTGCCGTTGAGTTGGTCGATGCGGTTCGCGATGGTACGAACTGCGGCATATTGTTCAATACTTCTTCGACGTTTTGAAAGCCCGACAGCTTAATGTCCGATGCGTCCACCGTGTCGATGGGAATCGAGGCTGTCTGCCGCCCAGATTTTATGCGCGACCCGGTAATTACAATTTCTTCAATTTCCTCGTCGGTGGTTGTCTGCGCACCCGCGTAGCCCGGCAGGGCACACGCAACAGCCACCGCGATGGCAACTGCAGAGGATCCTGTGTTTTTCTTGGATTTCGGAATCATAGTAACTCTCTCGCCGAATGAATTAAGTAACTCGATATGAATAAAGCAATCTACGTCGCAAAGCGACTTCCAGACTGAGCTAGGACGCTAACGCCACGATAATTGCTGACCCATTTCCCCAAACCACCCGAACGGGTGGTTTACCAAAAGCTACCCATTCGGGTAGTGCTCCCATAACCGACGTCGCGTCACAATGAAATGAGACTTACATGAGCCATTTGGTTCAGTTTTGGCATATCAAAATAACAATTCACTCGCCGTTGATGCCGTAACGCCAGTACATCGGCGGTCGCGGGCAACATCGGCGTGACGGCCTTCGTTTCGTATTGAGATTTCGCAACAACCATATGGATGACATTACGCTATATATGTGGGCGACACCGAATTCTCGCCGCATCAGCATTCTTTTCGAAGAGCTGAATATCGAATATTCCGTTAGACGCGTAAACATTCGCGCCCAGGAGCAGTTCGACGCACAGTTTCTGGCGCTAAACCCATTTGGAAAAGTGCCGGTCGTTACATATTCGGCACAAGGGAGTCAACACGCGCTATTCGAATCAGGTGCCATACTCATCGCCTTCGCTGAAGCGCATCAAAGTCTCTTACCGAGCGAGTTTGAAGCCAAGAACCAGGTGATGCGCTGGTTGATGGTCATTTTGACGGCACTTGGGCCGCTCAGCGGTCAAGCACATCATTGGAGCGCCCTTGCAGACAATCCATCGCGGGACGCCCTGCGGCACTACGTTGCAATGGTTGAGCGGGTTTATCGGTTGCTTGATACACAATTGGAATCTGCGGATTACTTGGCTAATGAGTTTTCGATCGCCGATATCGCTGCGTACCCGTGGATATCGGCAAGCGACTGGACGACACTGAGCTTAATCGACTATCCGAACTTGGCGCGCTGGTACACACATTTGTCGAAACGTCCGTCCATCATTCGCGGTATGGCGCTACCAAAGGACACTTGTTTAGGCGAGTAAGCATTGACAACGGCGTCGCGCGTTAGTGGCTTTACGAGCGTAACTACAAGCCTGAATTCAATGCTTTCACAGTCACGTTGAAGGTAGTATTGCCATCGTCGGTAGTCATCTTGTTAAGCTCTGGCGCACCAATTTCGTCATCTAAATAGCGCATGAATAAAGCAACATTCTTGGGGCTGCTTGTATTTCCGCTAACCAGCAGGGCGCCATCTTTGTGCTCAACCGAAGCGATCGTTACATAGGCCGGCGACGCGTTGCGAATCTTAGCGGCCACATCTTCCAATTTCTCTGCTAAGGCCATCGTGGAAAGCATCAGCAATAGCACGCTCGTAAGTCGGCAAAATTGAATTGTCACGGCTGTTTACTCCATACTTGAGAAGTGGCGCGGTTCGCGCGCGGCACAGACGACTGGCCACGCTCGAATTAGGGTACGATTCCATGATCGGAAAGTCTTCCCGCCACCTCGCAGTTTCTGAGAAAGTTCACGGTAACGCGCGCTTTATTTTGCTGATAATGCTGGTAACAATGGTATTCCCAGCGCTCGCACAATCCGAACCGTCTACCGAGGACCGTTTAACCGTTGCCGGCGGCGAAATCTACTACAAAATCGTGGGCGCAGGTCTAGGGACACCGCTACTGCTGGTCCATGGTGGCCCCGGAGTCGGCAGCCGATACCTGTCGCCTTTTGCAGCGCTTGCAGACGAGTGGCCGGTAATATTTTACGACCAATTGGGTGGCGGCCGATCTGATCGGCCGAACGACGATGCGCTGTGGACGATTAAGCGATCTGTGGACGAACTAAACGCACTGATCGAAGCGCTGCCATTCGAGCGCGTTGTTTTGCTCGGACACTCATGGGGCGGCACACTGATATTTGAATTCAGCATGACGCATCCGGATACAGCCGCTGCTCTGATATTCGCCAGCCCGCTGCTCGATTCGCGACTCATGGAGGCCGATATTGACCGGCAAGTGGCGGCCATGTCTGCTCACCATCAAGAAGTCCTAAGACCGCTCGCCAATCCCAAAGACGACACCACCAACGCCTACGGTGAGGCCGTTTGGCAGTACCACCTTCGGCATACTGCACGCGTCAAGCCCTGGCCGGACATTCTAAGATTCTCTGAAGACTATCCAATGGGTCGCGCTGTATACGAAAAAATGATCGGAAAAAAGGCCGATAGCTTTGTGTTAACCGGTACGCTAAAAAACTACTCGGCGATCGGTCGCCTTAGACATGTAACGGCGCCAACATATTTCATATCTGGCGAACATGACTACGCATCACCCGCAGCACTTCGCTATTTTTCGAGCTTTGTACCGGGTTCGACCGTGAGGGAAATTCCGCAAGCATCGCACATGTGGTTCATCGAGCAACCGGAGGATTCAATGTTGGAAGTTCGCGAAATTCTTGGCGGCGTAGATGATCTATTTCGTGACCAATGACTTTGGCGTCGTCGCCAACCTACATGAAACTTAAGAAAGCGATAACGACGTACAACACAATCGAAATACCTGCGGCGAGCAGCGCGAGCGGTAGCTGCGTCAAAACGTGATCCATAAGATCGGCACCGCAAGCCATAGACGACAGCACGGTCGTATCCGAGTAGGGCGAACACTGATCACCGAATACTGCACCGCCAAGGATCGCGCCAAAATTTAGTGTGAAGAAAAACGGATCTGGGCTGATCGTAAACGCCAGCGGCAACGCAATTGGATACATCACCGCGTAAGTTCCCCACGACGAGCCGATGGAAAACGATACAAACATGCAAATAACCATGATTACGCCGGGCAGAACGTAAGGGGCGTGCTGCAAGATGCCGCTAGTATGTTCTATCACGAATGCAGCAGCGCCGAGATCCTCGGATACATTGCCGAGCGTCACAGCTAGACCGAGAATGACGGCGCCAATGGTGACGCCTTTTATACCATTGAGCACACCTTCAAATGCTTCGTCTAGTGACATGCCTCGGATTACCGATAGAATCATCGCGGACACGACAGACAGCCCGAATGCTTCGAAGATCATTAGCGAGCCACCGAGTAATTTCGGAATGATCGAGACACCCAGCAGAACAGAAATTGGTAGGAAAAAGTCGATAAGTGCTGGCGTATAGCCGGGCGCGATATCGGCTTCGCTTAACTCTCTTGCAAGTAAAGGCGACGCGTCTGGTCTATCCAGTTCGCCCGTCGTCTGCGAGCGTTTGATTGCCGCGTTCATTTTTTTGCCGACCCAAAACATCTTGTCGAGCGACACCAACAGGGTAAACGTGATCGCGATAATTGCGTAAAAATTGAATGGTATTGATTTCAAGAACCACGCAATCGCACTTTCTTCATCAGGGACAATGGGCGCCAAAGACTCTATGACGATAAGCCCTGCAATGTAGGCAGGCCACGCATTGAAGGGAATGAGCGTGGCAATTGGCGATGCAGTCGAATCGACCACGTATGAAAGCTCTTCGTGCGAGACTTTTTCGCGATCCGCAATTGGTTTGACAGTTGTACCGGTTAGCACGGTACTGATCGTTCCGCCTTGATGAAATATTACGCCCATGACCCAGGCAAATACTTTCGCCGACCGCCTTGAGCGCACAAATTTCTTGGCAGCTGTGGTTGCGAAATGCTGCGCGCCTCCATTCTTATTCCAAATACCGATAAGGCCACCAAGCGCCCACAGATAGACCAACAAGATCTGCGCATACTTTTCGCTGCCCAAACTCGGGATCAGGTAGGCTTGAATGATATTGAACTGACCCGTAACGACGCCGCCAACGATTACGCCGCAAAACAATCCAAACAGGACGTTTTTGGTCCAGAATGAAATGATCAGCGTTGCCATCGCAGGCGCCAGCGACAACCAGCCGTAGTGCGCTACACCGTCAGCAGCGGTGGCCGCATTCGCTGATACCAGCGCAAACGCCGCTATTATCAATACGCCGATCGACAATTGAACAGAATTTGGAAAGTACTTTTTGTTAGGGAGTGCGATTGGCCTCAACCTCATTGTCGGATTTACGTCTTGATTGCTATACGGTTATGCAAGATCGAGCGCGGCTATCCTAGCATTCGTAACATGTCATCCATGGATTGTTGGGCGCGCCATGTTTCGAAAACCGGCTTATCAATATCATCATACTGCACACCGTGCACTGCCGGAGCCACCAGACAATTGTAGTAATACGGACTCGAAAAATAGTACGCACCCGTATCATGCAATACAACGTAATCGCCTGCTTCCAACAACGGCATCTCCCGCTCGTGGGCAATAACATCACCGGCAAAGCAACACGGGCCACCAATGTCTTGGGCGACATGATTTCCGTCCTTTAGGCGTCCATCTGCGGTGAATGCGCTGACCCGAAGCGGCCAAAGATCCGGTACGAAAACGGTACGTACCGCAACTTGGGCACCGGCGTGCGAGATTGCGATCTGTCGCCCACCGGAACTCTTGGTATACGCAATCCGCGATGCGATAAACCCGTTCTTTGCGAAAATCGATCGCCCAAACTCCGTCTTTACGACAAATTCACCGGTAAACAGATCCGGCACAGTTCGCCGCAAGATGTTCGCGTAGTTCGCAAAGGTCGGACGCATCTCTTCGCTCTCGAAATTAACCGGCAAACCTCCGCCAATATCGATCGTTTTTACTTGCTGCCGACCAACTGTAGAATTAATCTCTTGTGCAAGCTCCACCACAGACGCGATTCCCTGACTAATCATCTGTAGTTCACAACCTTGCGAACCAATATGGGTGTGCAACGAAGTCATCCACGCGTTATTTCGATAGCAATCGATGATTCTCGTGCGATTTCCAGAGTCTCGTAACGCCACACCAAATTTGGAGGTAGACGTTGCCGTGCTGGTCGCACCGATAGTGCCAGCGCCAACTTGCGGGTTAATCCGAAACCCAACCGTCGAGCGGCTCTTTGTAGCTTCGAGTATCGACGCCACAACATCCAATTCTTGGAAGTTGTCGATATTGAGGTTAATACCTAGCGTCAAAACCTTTAGCAGTATGTTTTTCGTTTTCGCGGGTTCGTCGTAGACAATCGAGGCTGGTTCAAAGCCTACCCGAATAGCCTGTTCAAGTTCGCCCGGACTTGCCACTTCACAGTCGAGGCCATATTCGCGCACTAGAGCCAGCGCTTTGCTCATCGGATTAGCTTTCGCCGCAAACGCATGGCGAAAATGTGCCGGAAACGCGTCGCACAGACTTTGCAGCGTGTCGCCAACACCATTGATATCAATGAATGCTGCGAGGGGGACCTCTGCGGACAGCAACTTCTGCTCGATGGCCAGAAACATCACATCCCGCTTGAATTTTGAGCAGTCCGTTGACCCACAAGACGGCAACTCATCTACTCGTACTTCGCTCGCACTGTCAGAATTCATTATCAGAGCATCACTCTTGAAATTATTGCACGCATTGCTACGCAGGCCTCCCGGCTAGTCGCAGGCATTGAATCTCAACGCGCTCAATTGCTTAGGCCGATACAGTTGAAACGCGCCGCTGCCACAAAATCCGCTATTTCATGTCACATCGCAACACAAAATCGACAGCCCGCCTCACCCAATATGCGCCGCAAATGGCGCCACGTTCCGCCAATTCTCACTTGTAAAGAGTCTCAGCGAAGGATTTTTTGCGTAGCAGCATCAAACGTAGGAGTGAGTGGCGAAACACACGAAACACGGCCTTTTCTCACGGGCTGTGGCAACCCTAAATGGTCAAGACTATGCAATTAAGTGTCGTAATACCGGTGTTTAACGAATACGGCAACGTTTTGCCGTTGGTCAAAGAAATTAGCAAGGTACTCGCAGATCGGCTGCGCTATGAGATCGTCATTGTCGACGATGCCAGCAGCGATACAACGCGAGACGAGATCGCCGAAGCGGCCATTCGCTTTGATGGCGTAAGGCCGGTAGTGCACAAGCAAAACCGTGGCCAGAGTGCAGCAATTCGCACAGGCGTCAATGCAGCGAGCGCACCTGTGATCGCGGTTCTCGATGGTGATGGCCAAAACGATCCTGCCGACATTCCTGCATTGTTTGCGCGACTAACACTACACGATGAAATCAGTATGGTCGTCGGCGAACGCAAGCAACGTCGCGA
Organism: Woeseia sp.; assembly: GCA_021773015.1. Classification (GTDB taxonomy): domain Bacteria; phylum Pseudomonadota; class Gammaproteobacteria; order Steroidobacterales; family Woeseiaceae; genus OFTM247. Next base: position 2,872,584 of record JAJFKW010000001.1, on the reverse strand, counting down.
CAGTTACTTGCGAAAACTTTCGTCGCAGGTCGCGAATAAGGTGCGGGCTGGCTGCCTGAAGGACGGCATACGCGATACCGGCTGCGGCATGAAAGTATTTTATCGAGACAATTTTCTCGCATTACCCTGCTTTGATCACATGCACCGTTTCCTACCGGCGTTGATACAAAATGCAGGCGGCACCGTCTGTGCCGTACCGGTCAATCATCGCCCGCGAACTCTAGGCAAGTCTAAGTACGGCGTTGGCAATCGCCTTTGGGTTGGAATATTCGACATCCTTGGCGTTATGTGGCTGCAGCGACGAAAGCTGTCCGAATGAATCAAACTGCATGGTACGCGCTTGGCTTTGTCGGCCAGGCATTCTTCTTTTCGCGCTTTCTTGTGCAGTGGCTGGCCAGTGAAAAAGCCAAGCAGAGCGTCATTCCAATGTCGTTCTGGATTCTGAGTCTCGGTGGCGGTGCGCTGTTGCTTGTCTACGCTATCCACCTGCGTGATCCAATTTTTATTGCCGGGCAATCGCTTGGGGCGTTTGTATATTTGCGCAACGTACATTTGCGGTTACGAGAAAAACGTACGGCATGAATTCGCAATATCATCGGCAACTCGCGACACTACTATTCATAGCAACGGTCGTACTACTCGCTGGTGTTGGCCTGCGCGACCCCTGGCCTGCGGACGAGCCGCGCTTCGCACTGATCGCTCGTGACATGCTGGAAAACGGCAACTGGATGTTCCCGCGCGTGGGCGGCGTACTTTATCCGGATAAACCGCCATTGTTTTTCTGGACTGTCGCAGCATTCTACGGTCTAACAGGCTCAATAAAAGTCTCGATATTGCTGCCCGGGGTTGTGTCCGGTCTGCTGGTTCTTGTGTTGGTCAGCGATCTGGCAAAGCGACTATGGGGCCCACAAGTGGCAATCACTTGTGGAGCGATGCTGCTGACGATGGTGCAATTCCCATTGCAAATGAAGTCCGGACAGATCGATGCTTTTCTCTGCCTATGGACAACACTAGGCCTATACGGCTTGTGCCGACATCTTTTGCTTGGCCCCGACTGGCGATGGTACGGAATTGCTGGCGTGGCGATGGGCTTGGGTATCATTACCAAAGGCGTCGGTTTTCTGCCGTTCTTACTCCTTGTTCCCTACGTATTTTTAGCCCGCAACGACTGGGCAGTTAGCAAAACCCGTTGGTCTGACAAGCGCTGGTTCTTAGCACCATTGTTTTGCTTGCTGGTTGTTGAGCTGTGGTTAGTCCCGATGATTGCGTTGTCACTGACTGGAGACGACCCGGCCACAGGTGTGTATCGCAACAACATATTGCTGACGCAGACAGTCACCCGGTATACCAATCCGTGGGGCCATTTGCATCCGCCTTGGTATTTGTTTAGCAATGCCATTCCGTGGCTGTGGTTTCCAGCCACATTGTTGTTGCCGTGGCTCGCCTGCGCCTGGCGGCGTTGCTATCGTGAGCGCAATGCCAGCGTTGTGCTCATTGGCGCTTGGGCGTTACTCGTACTGTTGTTTTTTTCCTTGAGCGCCGGCAAGCGGTCTCTCTATATTTTTCCAGCGGCACCAGCGTTTGCTCTGGTCGCCGGATACTGCTTAGCAGATTTTTTGCAGCGAAGGAGGAGTATCAAACGTTTGGCATTCGCCACGAGCTGCGCCATAGGAGCGCTCCTCGTCGGCTTCGCCATATACATTCAACTGAATCCGAGTTGGGCCTCCCAGTGGGTGCAGGATCCGTTGTTGGCGTCATCAATGTCCAATCGGGTCGTGATTGTCGCAATCGCGGCCTTGGCTTCGACACTGTTGTTTCGCATCGACAAGGCACCTCTGGGTTTGGCCGCAGCAATGGCAATTTCATGGATTGGGACGGCCACTCTTATCTATCCGGCAATAGACGATGTTCGATCCGGCAAGCGACTGATCTCCACGGTAGATGCAAGGGTCACGCAGGGCACAACCCTCGCCTTGGCGCGCTGGCCGGAACAATTTTTACTACATATGCGTCGACCGGTTGTTCATTTCGGTTTTCGTCAGGACGAAAGCACAGAAGTTCGCGATGCCGCCGCGTGGCTGGTTCAAGATGAACGACGTCGACTATTGATACCTGAAAAAAGCGCGCAGCTTTGCTTCGAAACCGAGCCCGCGCAAATAGTGGGCGTTGCGCACCGCAAAAATTGGTACCTGGTTGATCAGCGCGCTGTTCTAGAAGATTGCCGGGAACCCAACCGATTGCTGGAACACCTCGTCGTATACCGTCCGCCGTTCGAAGCCTCCCGGTATGCCGTCGCCGTTACGCAAACTAGAATGCCCAGGTAACACCGACGGATGGTAGGATTGGTAACCAGAAGTCTTCATCGACGCTAATCTGTGTATTTCCAGCATCGTCGATTTCTGTTCGGTATGATGTGCAACAGCCATTTTCATTGTTGTACGCGTTTGATACTTCGATAAAGCCCATCAACTCCCCACGCTTGACTTTGAATTTTCTACTTGCGCGAATATCCAGAGTATGAAAATCAGTGTGTCGTAGACCGTTTCTTGGCATCGTCGAAAGTGCGATTGAATTTCCACCAACTGGCATGTTAGCAACAGCAACCAACAAGTTAGTCCGCGGCCACCCTGAGTGCCAGCTACCAGCTACGCTGAATTTCCAGCGGCGCAAATCCATCGTAATACCGCCTTTAAACGAGTGTTTTTGGTCCCAGCTGCGAAGCGTATCTCTACCGGCAACTCTGTCCTTGATCGACGACCAGGTATACCCTGCCCACCAACGCGTGCCGTTCTTGACGTTTTCTCCCGTCAGAGTCACCTCAACACCGCGCGCCTTCGCGCTGTCGGCATCAATTCTTACTCGATCTATCTGCAACTCTGGAATTAGTACCAGCGGGTCAAATACATTTTCAAATCGAGGAATCAATGATTCGTATTTCTTTTGGTAGGCTTCAACACGAATCTCCAACCCGTCCGAAAAACGATGTAGGAAACTAGTCACGATGTGATCTGCGCGCTGCGGCGCAAAGAATTCCGCAAGCCCATCATTTACCTGTAACTCGTTAATTTCCTGTGCTTGATAATAACGTCCGACGCCCACTCTTATCTCAGAGTTATCACCGAGCATATAAAGCGCATTTAGCCGGGGACTCGATTGATCGTCATTACTTGCGACGCTGTAGGTTTGCCTGTCCCAGCGAAAACCGAAATCGAAAATTAGTTTTTGTGTGGGCTTCCATCGGAACTCCGTATATACAGCATACTGATCGCCTTCCGGAGACAACCGAATGCTGCGTTGGCGTTGATTTTCGTTGGAGAACAATTGATCGAATGGCGGGCTGATTGTCAGTGTCGAATCGTACTCGTAGTCAGCCGATAGAAATTTCGTTTCGAAGCCCGCATTTAGCGACCAGTTTTCACTATTGTGCAGTTGCCAGTCTTGCTTTAGCGCAAGCACTTGAAAGCCTCGCCTGTCCTCAACCTGGCCGGCGGCGACATCGGCGATGTCAGTCATGCCGCGCCTGTTGTTCGATATATCTGTGATCGACAACATGCTCGTGCTTGAGAGTGCAGTCGACCACGCTGTCTCGGATTTGAGCCAAACGACGCGGTTTTTGTACTTTGCGCTCGCCGTTTCCGTACCGTCACTTTGTGAAATCGAAATTCTGTCATTCGAAAACAACGCATTGGCAACAAGGTACGTTCGATCGCTCAACTGCCAGCCAATATGAGCAACTAGATCCGCGTACTTTGGCGACCCAAAATTTCGACTAAGGGCTTTGCTTATTAGATCGAGGTTACCGCGCTTTAAAGATACCAGCCAATCACCCTTATCAGCCTGTGCAAAGGTACCAAGCGACAGAATCGACGTGTTGAAAACACTCAATCCTAATTCAGTTCGCAGCTTCTCCTCCGGCTCGCGAAGTCCGATGTCGACAACGCCGCTCATTCGGTCACCATAGCGCGCTGGGAAGCCCGCACTATAAAAGTCGATCCCGCTAATCGCGTTTTGATCAATGATAGTGGCAACCGTTTGAAAGTCCTTCAGATGATAAGGCTCGTACAGCCTAAGCCCATCAAAAATGATAAGTTGCTCATTCGGCGCGCCACCCCGAACATGGCTCCTCGTGGATATACCACCGCTTGCTACGCCCGGAAGGCGATCCAATGGCCGCAGCGCCTCCTCGCCAATATCCGGTAACGCTTGAACAAGATCGCGATCCAACGTCGTAGTCGATACGGCTTTCTGATAACGAATACTGTAGGCACTTGATGTAACGACCACCTCCGGCAATGCCGGAACCTCGCTCTGTAAGTGGATCGATATTGACGATGCTTCATCCAATGACGCCTGCACACGCGTGGCAGCCTCATCCAAGTAGCCTTCTGCGCTAATCAATATGCTGTGACGTCCGATTACTGCATCGTCAATTGCCAGCCGGCCAGCGTTATCTGTGGAGCCAACGGTAACTCCGTCCAAATAAACCTGTGCACCTTCGATCGGATGATGGCTATTGGAATCCATCACCAAAACATCGATCGAGCCCAGTGCTTGGGAGTCCGGTACAACGAGCAATCTACCGGCACTCCCCTCGGAGAGTTTCAGTCCGTAACCATGAAGCGCTTCGCGTAATGCGTCTACGGATGCCGTTTCCCCGACTTCTTCGACAATTGTATAGTCGTCATGCAGCAAATCTGAACTGTAAAGTATTTTATAGCCCGCACCGGAGAGCGCTTCTATGTATTCAGAAAGCAGCCGCTCCCTTGGGTTTTGCGCATGCAATAAGGCATGAGGAATGATCAACAATCCCACCAGGATGCACGCGCGTGATTTTTCTCGGATGCCCACGGGGAAATTCTAAGGCATAAGACCGAGGATCGACTAGAAAGACTTTGTAATCGATGTCAGATTGACTGCTGATTCAACCGTCAAGCTGTGACTATTTACTAATCGTAATGCTGTTTTCGCCAATGACGTAGCTGTATCGCGGTACCGTCCTAAATACGTCCGATATCGCAGCCTCCACGGATAGACCGTCGATAGGAGCGTTGAGCCTTGACGCCATTGCCGACATACGGACCTCATCCGACTTGAATTCGAGCGACTTACCAGTCTCTCTGGAGGCCCATTTCAGGAAATCGAGCAGTGACCGGCGGTCTGTGTCAAACGGTGGCGCCAGTGAAATCGCCCAATCCCACGCGGAATCCGTTACGCCGATTTCTCCGGTTTCAACAAGGCCATTTTGCATGACCGTTACCTGCTCACCAGCCAGCACGCTGAACTTCGATTTCTGATTCGAAATATCGACTCTGCCCTCACGCACCGCAACACCCATCGTCTCCAGGTCGTAGCCAACCGAAAATTGCGTCCCGATGTCGGTGGCGCTGCCACCCAATGTGTGCACAGTGATGGCATTCTGCGGATAAATGCTGGCGCCGGAGTCGACATAGGTTTGACCCGCAATCAACGTTATCTCATCCGCCGCGTCAATTCGGACAACAGAATTTCCGGCAACACGCAGTGAAACGGCGTCACGCAGAGCAATGCTCAGGCCCTGCCCGTCAACTGTTTCCAAAATATCGCCTGTCTTGACAACATCACCTACGGAGATCCCACTATCGGCCGTCACGCCCGCCATGCGTACAACGGTGCCGACCGATAAACCACCCGATGTTTGCTCGGAGTTGCCAACAAAAACAGCAATCACCAGACTGGCTGCCAGCGCCATAGGCACCGCCCATGTTGCAAAACGTAATTTGCGCACTGTCGGAGCGCTGGCGCGCTGCCACTCACCACGAACCGCGCCGTAGACGCGCTGCTCGATGTCGTCAGAAATCTCTGCACGCGGACCCGCAAGATTCATAAGCGTTTTCAGCTGGTCTTCCGAATCGCTATCGCTCTGCTGCATTTCACTTTCTCTATTGATTGGGCTATCTGTCATCGTTAATTTCGAATTGCGTAGTTACGGGCAGTATCACTTAAGCAAAAAATTTGAATCAAAGTCCCACAAGGACCGGAAGCCCTCTTTGAACGACACGCGCGCGCGACTTAGTACCGATTCCGCCGCCTTGCTGCTGAGATTCAGCTCGTCGCCGATTTCATCCACTGAAAATCCGCGGATGTATTTCATTTCCAATGCGGACGCGTATTTGTGCGGTAAATGTTCAAGTGTGACGCGAACGAATCTGGCAAGCTCTTCAGACGACTGCGACTGCTCCGGCGTCAGCCCGCCAGCAGCGACAGATTCCAGAGCTTCGCGGATTTCCGGAATGTCTTCAAACGGCACTGACGATTTCTGATCGACGCCATGCTTGCGGAAATACCCCGCGAGCTCATTTCTGCATATCCCACACAACCATGTGAACAACGCCGCTTCGCCACGATAGCTCGACATCTTTCGAATGACGATACACATCGTTCGTTGAACAACTTCCTCTGCGAGGCTCTCGTCACCATCAACTCGTGCTAGCGTGAAACGAAACAATCGCGGAAAGTATTCTCGGAAGAATTCGTCAAACGCTTCCGAGTTACCATTGGCAACTCGACGCGCCAAATTCCGGTCAGTTTCTAGCTGACTGTATTGCATGAGCTGCTCATATCGAACCCGGTCGTATGCAAGTTAGATGATATTCTGCCAATAATCCTTCGAAATTAATTTGATATTTGGCGAAGGATTTTGCTCGGACAGCCCTCTAACCCCGGAATGCCGAATAGAAGCTAGCTCGGAGCCGAATCTGGACAGCCACAAAGACAAGGGAAGTCACTTGATCAGAAAAAGCATAACACTTTGTATCTTATTACTTTTATCAACCACTTTTGTCGTAGCAAAGGCTGATTCAACGGGCGAATTCGACATTTCCAACTACGCCGGCAAGGTGGTGATCGTCGATTTTTGGGCCTCCTGGTGTGTTCCCTGCCGACGTTCATTTCCGTGGATGAACGAGCTCCAGGAACGTCATGGAAAGGACGGATTGGTCATTATTGCATTTAACGAAGACGCAGAACGAGCCGCTGCCGAGTCGTTTCTTGCCGACTACCCCGCAACATTCGAAGTGCACTACGATCAGGATGGCGTGGTTGCCCGGCAATTTGGGCTCATTGCGATGCCAAGCTCTTTCGTTTTTAACCGCGACGGTGAGTTAGTCGCAAAACACTTGGGCTTTAAGGAAAAACGAATTGATGAATACGAGGCGGTTATTATCTCGGCGCTGGAAATGGCAAATATCGAATCTGCCGCTCAAATAAAATAAGTATCGTTCAAGGATCAAAGGAAATGAAAAAAGCACTACTTACCGCTGCCGCAATTTTCCTGCTTCACGCACTAGGCGCTTGCACATCGCTCGGCGTTGAGCCCTGGGAGCGCGATGTGCTTGCCAAAGAGGAAATGCAACTGGTAACAGACCCTATCGAGGCCGGTCTCGATGACCACATTTACTTCAGCAAAGAGGCGACCAGCGGCGGCAGAGGATTCGGCGGTGGCGGTTGTGGCTGCAATTAGCCGCTTGAAAAATGAATCTGCATTTTTTGGGCGCGCTTTTGCGTGATTTAGAATCTAAATCTACGCACAACTTATTGAGAGTATTATTTTGACCAAAGAAAACAAAAAGCCAATCGCCAAATCACTCGCCACGGCAACTTGTGCGTTGCTTGGCACTTCCTCCTTGTCTTCGGTTCTCGCGCAAGAGGAGTCTGAATGGGATTTTGATACCGCGTTATTGTACTACGGTGAAAATGATGACCGTGTTCAAGACGTTAGTTTGACACTTGCAGCCCGTCGTTTTTTCGTCGACGACAAATCGTTAAGCCTGAATCTTGTTGTCGATTCGCTCACGGGCTCATCACCGATTGGCGCGACACCGACCGACACCGTACAAACGTTTACGCGTCCGTCCGGGAGGCAGATATTTGACGTCGCGCCAGGTGAATTTCCATTAGACGACACGTTTTTGGACACTCGCTACGCACTCTCCGTTGGTTGGCAGCAACCGCTGGGCCGTTTATTTACCGGAACTGCCGGCGTAACGTTCTCCAGCGAGTATGACTACACTCACATTGGTGCCAATTTTGGACTCTCCAGAGATTTCAACAAACGTAATACAACCGTCAGCCTTGGCGTCGCATTCGCTAAGGATGACATGGATCCGGAAGGCGGCACGCCAGTAGCATTGACCACAATGCTCGACATTGGCGACCTGTCCAACAGAACTGGTGACGAATCCAAAGATGTTGTTGACCTGCTGCTGGGCGTAACACAGGTCGTTAATGAGAACTTTCTGGTGCAAGTAAATTATTCGTTCAGCGATTCTAGCGGTTACTTATCTGACCCCTACAAAATATTGAGCGTCATCGACCCGCTAACGGGTACGACGGCAGCGAGGACTCCGGCACCGGGATTGGAGGGACCATCGCACGTATTTCGCTACGAAGGACGCCCAGATTCTCGGACTAAACACAGCCTGTTTACTCAAGGCAAGTACTTCATGAGCGGCAAGGTATTAGATATTTCGTATCGATTTATGACAGACGATTGGGAAATCGATTCGCATACTTTGGACGCCAAAATTCGCTTCCCGATCGGCGATCGCGCCTATATTGAACCGCATGTTCGCTATTATACGCAATCGGAAGCAGAGTTCTTTCAGAGTAGCCTGTTGGATGGGGTGCCATTGCCAACGTATGCGTCTGCGGACTATCGCTTAGCGGAATTTGACGCGGTGACAATAGGCGCTAAGTATGGCTGGAAAACTGATGGCGGCAACGATGTCTCATTACGACTTGAGTACTACACGCAAGACGGTGACATCCCCGCCAATCAGATTGTTGGAATCCAAAACGAGCAGGACCTTTACCCTGGCTTCGATGCCGTAATTTTCAATTTTGGGTATAGCTTCGATTTGTGATTACGGTAAACAATTTATGGTCGGAGTACGAACAGCTGAAATGTGCCTGAGAACGGGCGGCAGGTAAGTCAAATTTCGATCACTCCCCCTCGCTTCTTGACTTACAGCAATCATCAAGAATCAGTTCGTACTCTGACCTTCTTCGCTAGCGCTCTTCGGCAAACTGAATTGCAAGATTCCGTAAGCCGCCAGAGCTGAAACGATCGAGCCAACGAGCACACCAAGTCTGTCACCACTGAAATACTCGGTGCTCCCATGTTCGAATGCGAGACCTGCGATGAAAAGACTCATCGTAAAGCCAATGCCGCAGGCGAACGAAACACCGACAACGGATCCCCAATTGGCGCCCTGCGGCAGTTTCGCAAACTTCAACGCAACACCCAAACCGACGAATAGCAGCACACCCAGCGGCTTGCCGACAACCAAGCCTACGCTGACACCGAGTGTTACCGGATGCAATAAATCTGCTACGGACATACCAGAAAATGAAAGCCCGGCATTTGCAAACGCGAAGATCGGTAAGATCGCGAAAGCAACCGGTCCATGTAGGTCGTGTTCCAACTCCCGTAACGGTGACCGTTTGTTGGGTGCGCTTATCGGGATACAAAAGGCAATTAATACACCGGCCAACGTCGCGTGCACACCGGATTTCAAAACAGCAACCCACAAGATGATGCCCAGCAAGATGTAGGCCGACACGCGCGTCACACCGCAGCGATTCATAAATACTGCGACGGTTAGTGCGACAAGACCTGTTAACAACGCACTTAAGGACAAGTCACCAGAATAGAAAATGGCAATAATAATAATTGCCGCCAAATCGTCGAATATTGCAAGCGTTAGCAGAAACACTTTTAAGCTGGTTGGCACCCGCCTCCCAAACACGCTCAACAATCCGAGCGCAAACGCGATGTCCGTTGCAACCGGTATCGCCCATCCGTCCATCGCCGCAGCATCACCCCAATTTAGCCATGCATATAGACCGGCCGGCACCAACATGCCGCCGATGGCACCGAGTCCCGGTAATACAACCTGCGAAACGGACGACAGTTCGCCCTCCAAGACTTCGCGTTTGATCTCAAGACCGACAAGAAAGAAGAATACCGCCATCAATCCATCGTTAACCCACAGCAGAAGCGGCTTGTCGATAGATAGATTGCCAACTTGGACCGCGACCGGCGTGTCAAGCAGCGCATCGTAATAGGCGGAAATAGGAGAATTCGCGATGATCATTGCAACCACTGCGGATACTAAAAGGAGAAGCCCGGCGGCAGATTCGAGGCGCATAAATTCGCGTACAGCATCAAGTACGCCGGACTGTTTTTCTATAGGACTAGATGTCATTGCATAAGTCTACACGTACAACCAAACGCAGTAATACGTCCTTTTGTAAGCCGATCATTTGTTAGTTTTGAGCATAACGGCCACGAAACGAAGTAAATCCAAACGCTTTGACGCGCGAAGGCATCTAAATAGGCAACCCATTGGTGCTTGGAACAAACGATCCGGATGAAAAAGTTAGATGCCAGCATGGCGACCGCGATTGCCGCCGGAATTGTCAGTATCTCCGCATTGACAGTCTCCGTCTATGAGGCCTACCTTCAGCGCCAAGAGCAACGTGTTGCGGTATGGCCCATTGTCGAGCACTGGACCAGCTATTCAGATGACGAATTCAGCATATCGGTCGCCAACAAAGGTATCGGCCCCGCCGTCATTCACGACCTGGACGTTTTCGTAGCGGGTCAATCAATGACAAGCTGGGATCAAGTCTTCGGTGAAGCGCTTGGAGACAACGCCAAGCACTTCCGTCAGTCAATGCTGACTGGCAATGTCATGTCGCCAGGTGATGCATCAGCTATCGTTGCCTATACGCACAATTCGACGGCAGCGTGGCATGCAAGCAAGAACATCGAATTGCGAATCTGTTATTGCTCTGTATTTCAGGACTGCTGGCTTTATCAAGTTAACGATCTTATTGGCGGTCGACCCGCAAGAAACCCAACGACGTCATGTATTGAACAGCCCGGCGACCAGTTCTAAGTAGTGGTCAACTTCGATGGAGTCGGGCCGATCAATAATAGCGCAGCGGTTTTTACGCACATACAACAAAGGCGAATTTACCAACGGGTAGAGTAATATTCCTGCGTATGTCCAGGTCTGTATTAGCAGCGAGAATGTTTCGATTGGAACGAACAGACACAATGGAGAGGAATATGCAGAACTATCTATGGCGCGTACGTTGCGTTATCGCCGCCGGCCTACTAATTGGCGCGCTTTCAGCGAGTGCCGCAGACCCGGACATATTCGCCAACAAGCGTGGTGCAATTCGTGGCGCCGACCCTGTTGCCTATTTCTCGCTTCAGCCCGGCGACAAAGCCGTCTACGGTACAGATGAGTACGCTTACGAATACATGGGTGCAACTTGGAAATTCGCGAGCGCTGAGAACCGCGAACTGTTCATTGCTGATCCTGAGAAATATGCGCCGCAATATGGCGGATACTGTGCGTTCGCCGTTTCTCACAATTTCACCAAGTCGGTGAAGCCGGATGTGTGGGAAATCATCGATGACAAGCTCTATTTGAATTTCAATCGCAGAACCTACAAAAAATGGGCGAAGGATAAGCCAGGATCCATCAATCGCGGCGACGAAAACTGGCCCACTGTATTGACGTCTTGTGAAGCACACAACAATTGTGCAAAACCCACTAAATAGAAGCACCAACTGATTTTTTGACACGTCATCGGCGTTTGCGCAGGACAGAATGCCGCGATTGGTAGATCCGTACACAATATCGCGTCTGGTGGGCGCTCCTACAAATTTGAGGTATCACTCAAGACAATGGTGGCGTTTATCATGCCATCGTAAGAGTGGCATCTTGCAGCGATGCTTTTGACGTTCTAGGCCACGTTAATCTGGTCGCTGTGCAATGGTATTAAGCCAACTAGCGAATGCTAGACTAGTGCCCTATGGATACGACCAACTGGGGCGTCGCGGATATCCCCGATCAGCGCGGCAAACATATTGTCGTCACGGGCGCGAATAGCGGCATAGGCTTTGAAGCGGCGCAAGTGCTCGCCGGCAAGGGCGCATTCGTTACGCTCGCCTGCCGCAGCGCCGACCGTGGTGAGGAAGCCCGCAAAACGTTGCTACACAAATACCCAAACGCAGCCGTCGACCTCTTGCTAATTGACCTCGCGGACCTGGCATCGATAAAAGCTTTCGCAGACGGTTATCGAGAGAAACACGGCGAGCTCGATGTGCTTATCAATAATGCTGGCGTCATGGTGCCACCATTTTCGAAGACTGCAGATGGCTTTGAGCTTCAATTTGGCTGCAACCATCTCGGCCACTTTGCACTCACGGCACACTTAGTCGATCTCATCAACGCAAAGGACGGAGGCCGGATTGTTGTCCTCAGCAGTAGTGCGCACAAAATGGGGAAAATCGACTTCGAAAACTTGAATGCCGAGAAAGCCTATCGTCGTTGGCCGGCCTATGGTCAAAGTAAACTTGCAAACCTGCTGTTTGCCTACGAACTGCAGCGACGACTAGTCGTGGCAGATTCGGCGACGCGAGTGACGGCGGCTCATCCGGGATATGCAGCAACCAATCTTCAGAGATCCAGTTTCATGGGCAAGCTTGGCAATGGCTTTCTGGCGCAAAGCCAATTCGATGGCGCTCTGCCAACATTACGCGCCGCTACAGATGCTGAAGCAGCGCCCGCGAGCTTTTGGGGTCCAAAGGGATTTCTAGAGATGCGCGGACCGCCGGTGCAGGTGACATCGAACGAAAGATCACATGATCAAGACATCGCAGCCAAATTGTGGTCTGCGTCCGAACAATTGGTTGATGTTCCGTTCGAAGTCTGACGACTCGCGACGAATTATTCCGACAACATCCGCGAAGTCTGTCGAGCAACACAATCGGCGAAACGGTCGCGAATAGATAGACACCAGTAAGGCGCATTTTATCTCACCGCACGTTGCCGGTTATCGCGCTTTTGTCCGTGAATTAGCACCATCAGCAGCGCGAATTATTGCGCAATTCCAGCGACCACTTTTGACATCGATCGAGAATCTCGATGCTGGACTAACTGGTTGACTTAGCACGTCTTGTCAATCAACAAATTAAGACTATTCCGTAAGCAATTGAATTTGACTGCTCTTCAGTGTGCTTCGGGCAATCTGCTTCTGATCTGCCGCAGCTTTGACATCACCAATAACTCGGGCTCCAAATACGTCATTTTTGGACCACTTGCATCATTCGTATTGTAGGCTTATACCTTTTACTCATATGCATACGGGAGAAAGCTATGAGAATTCAAAAATTATCCATCTGGATTGCCGTAACCCTTGCACTGTTTTCAGGTGTGCAGGCGCTCGCAACAATGGTAAGGCAAATGAATCTGGGAGAAATGACGACAAATGCTGAACGCATAATCCACGGCACCATAATCGGTATTGAGATCGGCACAGTTTCCGCCGGCGGCTCAGAATTGCCGACCATCAAATATCTTGTGCGTGTCAAAGAAGTGCTAAAGGGCAGCGCCTCAACAGATGCTGAAAACCTGACGGAAATCACGATGTTTGGTTCGTTGAAGGCTGCGACCTTTGATCGCGAGTTCATGCGCACAGCAAGCGTGTTTGAAGGGCCGAACCTGAAATCGGGTCAGGACTATCTGCTGTTTCTTACCGCACCCAGTCGAGTTGGGTTGTCAACAACAGTGGGTGTCGGGCAGGGCGCGTTTCACTTCCTAAAAGAAGGCACTGTCATGAACGAAGCCAAGAACGCAGGTCTATTTCGCGATATGGACCGACAAGGCCTACCGGATCGTGGACCGATTGAATATAGCGCACTCGCAGATCGCATCCAGCGACTGCTCGGCAATTAGGAGGATACGACATGAAATACATCACTATGAAAAACTCGTTCCTAAGCGTCGCGGTTGTCGCAATGGCATTAGGATTTTCGGCACCGGCATTGGCGGCAGGCCCACTCGCTGTTTGTGAAAGCGGCGAACCATTCCTTTGGGCGAATGGTGGTACTGACATCGTTTACAACCTGGATCAGGGCGACCTCGGACCGGTAACGGCTGCAGATGCGTCTGCTCTCATTCGGACCGCGTTTGATGCGTGGGAGAATATTCCAACATCTAGTTTGTCGTACGTCGAGGGTGAAAACATTTCTGTTGACGTAGACATTACGAATTTTGGTCCATTCCTTAACCCGGTCGCACCGGATGGGCTCTCCGCAATTGTGTTTGACGATAGTGGAGAGATTTTCGATTTACTTTTTGGCCCGGGTTCCGGAATCCTCGGCTTCGCTGGACCGGAATTCACCATTCCGGCAACCTGCACGATAATCGAAGGCTCGTCCTTTTTGAACGGCCCTTCCTTTACAGACCTTACAGCAGCTGTGGATATTTCGGTTCACGAGTTTGGACACTTCAGTAATTTTGCACACGCCGTTGTTAACGGACAGCTGTTCATCGGCTTAGGCGATTCGGCAGGGCCGGGACCGGGCGATAATTTTCCAGTTCCGCCGGGGCCTCCCATCATTGCGAACGGCCAGGCGTATATAGAGACAATGTATCCATTCTATTTCGGCCCCGCAGTTGGGACGCAAACACCAGCAGCCGATGATATAGCGAGTGCCTCGACGCTTTATCCCGCTGAGGATTTTGCTGGCAGCACGGGGACGATCGCGGGCACGGTGTTTCTCGGCCAATCCAAGAGAACCGGTGTCAACGTCATCGCCAGAAATCTCAGCAATCCATTTTTCGATGCGGTATCGGCAATATCTAGTGATTTCACAGACTCGACGTTGCAATCAGATCCGATTGTCGGCACATATCGCATTACCGGACTGACTCCCGGCGCACAGTACGCCGTGTACATCGACGAGATTCTCGATGGTGGCTTTAGCACGACACCGCTAAGCCCGCTGCCAGGACCTGAAGAGTTCTATAACGGGCCTAATGAGTCTGGCGACTCGACAACTGACGACCCACAGGTGTTCGAGGCGATCACGGCAATGGCAGGGCTTCCGTCAGAGGGTATCGATATTTTCTTCAATATTCCGCCGCCGGGTTCACCGCTGCCAACGGGTGACGACGGCAATGTCGAAATCCCATTGTCGTTCGATTTTTGTGTCGCAGGACAATCGTTTAATTCGGTAATCGTCAACGGCAACGGATTCTTGACGCTCGGTGGAGCGGACAACAGCTTCTTCAACTTCCTTCCGAACGAAAACGCGTTTCTGAGCGGACCGGCTCGAATGGCCGGCCTTTGGACTGACCTTTCGCCCAACCAGGGCGGTCAGGTGGTTTATCATCAAACACCCTATTCGTTCTCGGCCGTATGGCAGGGCGTTCCCGAATTTGGCGGAATCGGATCCAATTCCTTTCTGATACACCTTGCCAAAAACTCCGGCGACTGCACCAAGAGCAAGCACGGGTATGGTTTCGGCTCGGACGTTTTGATGTTCTACGGCGATATGACAGCGGAAAATGGCATCGCAGGTTTCAGCGCAGGCGGGTTCGCTGCCAGCGGATTCGAGACAGAGGATGACCTTTCGAGAATCAGTCGCTATGGATTTCGCAAGATTCGTCTGAGAAATGACGCGGCCGTATTTGAGTCGTTTACCGACAATGACCAGGACCTGGAATATCGGTTGCTGCGATTCGACGACGGAGGAAGAGCATATCGAGATCGCTTTGAGCGCAACAACGGCCTCGACCGCGCATCAAAGGTAACATTGGCGTTCGATAGTATTGATACGCGCCGACGGTTTACCGGCATTTCGCCTTCTGCCGCTGACGTGGACTTCTATCGATTCAACGCTAGTGCCGGCAACACATTGCTTGCAGAGATCGTCACCGGTCAAATCGATTCCGTGATGGGACTATGGTATTGCGGCGATAGCAAGAAATCCGGTAAGCCTGGCAAGTGCGATCCGGATACTGCGATTTTCATTGCCGCAAACGACGACAAAGGATTCGGACCCAATCCCTTACTATCAGGATTTCTATTTGATGTACCTATCGACGGAACCTATGCGTTGGGAGTCACATTTTGTTGCGACTTTGACTTCGATGGTGTTGCACCAGGACAGGGAGCGCCATTGGACGAAGGTCGTTACGTACTCGACGTATTCGAGATACTGCCAGAGGGGCAATAAATGTAGCCGCGTTTGCTGCGGGTCAGATCGGAAGGATCTGACCCGTATCTTTTCGACAGCTTAAGTCACGTCTTCGGTGCACACCCAACATCAGCTGCGACCAACTTTCAAAGACGCGCTGCTATGGGAAGTCTTAGAATCGCAAGATCCGTTCGGCAAAATGTACGCGTTACATTAATCGATGGATATTGCCCGTTCGACTCGATGACGCAAATCAGCTGCCGAGATAGAACCTTTCACCAGGTAGTCTTTGACAAACTCAAAACGCTCAATGCTATGCATGTCTTCTATTTGCTCTGAGGACGTGAACATCATGACAATGCACGACCTGAAGACCTCGCGCCGATGCAAGATTGCGAATTTTTCCAAAAACTCTAAACCGGTCAAAACCGGCATGTTGATATCGAGAAAGATGATGGTCGGCGGGCAAGTATCGGGACAATCTGCGCTATTCTGATCGAAGTTCTGTAGAAAAGTGAGCGCGGCTCCCCCGTCAACTTCCTCAAAAACTTCGAGGTTGAGACCTGTTTCATATAACTGCCGTCGTAGCAGATAACGGTCGACCTCATTGTCATCGACAATAAGAACAGACAGATCACTCACATCGCAGCCTATTTGGGGATCTGAACAGCAAACGTTGTGCCGTCCTCGGAAGATTCAAAATCTATTTTCCCGCACAGGTAATCTACGTGCTTTTTCACAATCGCCAGCCCAAGGCCGGTTCCAGCTCCGACGTCGGGGTGGAAGCGCTTGAACATTTCGAATACTTCACTGCGTCGTGCTTCCGGTATCCCGATACCATTGTCTTGCACCGTTAGAGAGTACGAGTCACTATCGTCGGACACGCTGATGATCACGAATGGCTTCTCTTTCTTTGCATCCCTGTACTTGATCGCGTTTGAGACCAAATTCTCAATAATCTGAGCGAGCCTGGTTTTCTCAGCTACCAACGGCGTTGAGACTTCAATGTCTTCTATGACCGCAAAGCTCGCATCCTCCGTCTGCCCGTAGAGGCGTCCCTTGATGTCACGGATCAGTATCTTGAAGTCGACCGGCTCTTTCTGATCTGTACCCAGGTCCGCGCGAGCCAGCGACAAAATGTCGACCACTAGCTTCTCCAGCGCCTCCATCTGAATGCAGATCTTTTGTGCATTGAGCTTAGCCTCGTCTAAATCACCAGCGTCGATATCCTGGCTGACGAAGCGTGCCAGTCCCTTCGCTGACGATAATGGGGCTTTCAGGTCATGCGAAGCACGATAGGCGAACTCGGCGAGTTCCGCGTTGACTATTTGTAGTGATTCCGTTCTTTTTTCGACTTCCAGCTCCAACTCCGTGCTCAGCTCCCGATTGAGAATATCGCTTCTGATCCTCTGCCTGGCGACGGTCAACAACTCTGCCAGTTCACCGGATATATTTTCCTCGACATCGTCGCCCAAATCACGTTCGGAATTACTGTGTTGCAGCATTCCAATTGCGTTGCGTATCGATGCCGAAATAGTCCTGGAAAGGTAGGTTATGAAGGCAATATTGAATATCGATATGAAAATAATGAGTGGTATAAGTGTCTTAAGAATGAATGCAACGGTCTTCGCGATCGGTGGCTCGAACTCCGCAGAATTCGCATTGAACTCTTCCGCAGCCGTTTGAAGTTCCGTTAGCAGTGCGCTTCTACCAATGCTGCCTTCAGCGTAGCGATCGATCGCGATCAAAGCGCTGTTCGCAACATCGATATCCGATTGGCACAGGCCAAGAGCGTAATGTGTACCGATCTGCTTCATAATGAATTCGTCAAGGAAGTTGACGAGCGTCAAACAGTCGAGGGGCTGTTGACGAACATCGGTAACCACATTTGTCAACGACTGTGGATTGATTCGCGCGCCGTTTTGAATATCAACCAACTTTCGAGAGAATTGGGCATTGAATTTAAGGTGCAGTACGTTTAATTGTTGGAAAGTTGCCCCTTTCGCGATTTCACACGCGGCACCAATCGTGATGCTTACTTCTATGATCGTCAAAAGAACGATGATCGATAGCTTCTTGGATATATTCATCTTAACTATGCTTCCACGGGCTATTTCGGTGCATCGGTCAGGCACCGACGCGCCTCGTTCCAATGGCTGACAGAAAATCGCAACTTTCACGTACCCTTATCGGCCCGTCCGTCGTTAACTTGAAGGGTGAACAGGAAGTCTCGGCGGCATGCGGCAGCCAAAGCCGATGATACATCGTCATAATCGTGCGAAAATAGCGCTAACTAACTCATGGTGATTGTCTTTATGTATATTGACTCGCTCTGGGCGATTGCCGAATTGACGCTTGTAGTTGTTGGCTTTAGCGGCATCGTCGCGGCATTGGGTAATCGCGGAACTGGCAATTGGACTGGGGAAGACATTTCGAGAATGTCGGTGATGATTGTCACCGCATTTCGGACCCTTCTAGCGGCACTGCTACCCATCGTGTTCATTCATTTCGAAATGCCTGACGATGCTGTATGGGCTTGGTCTAGCGGAATATTTGGGGTCTTTGGCATAGCTTTGACTGTTGTGATGCTGCGTATTGCAAGGCGAGTAAAACGCGATCAGCATCACAGCAGCATCGTTCAATTCTCCGCCATTGCTTTATCTATTATTGGTATTGGCATCAACCTGCTCAACGCGGCTGGCATTGTATTCGACCGTTCCTTCGGCGCGTATTTTCTAACGCTTGTATTGGGCTTCTCTGTAACGTGTATGTATTTCATTCGCATGATTCAAACAGAGCTATTGTCCGGGGACCTAGCTGCACTAGAGCGCGACTAGCCTCGGCGGGATTTATGTCGATACTGACAGCAGCGAATGTTTTACATGCGCCGCTCAAGAAAAGTAACCCACGGTTTTTTAGTATTGCGCGCCAATTGTGTAGTGACGCATCAAATATGGACTGAAGCTGCGCAATATTACGCCGTTCGTCAACGATCAATACAAAACTCTCGACGTTGATGCAACTCAACAATCGACCAAGGACTGCGCTTCGCTCAGCGTCTGTCAACATGTGTAAAGTTCTATCGAGGAGTAGAATATCGACACCAAATTCTGGATGATACGTACGAATATCTGCAACTCTTGCATCGATCTGCAACTCTTCGCTTGCGGCGTCCTTCAGCAAATTGCGAATGCCTGAACGCGGCAAGTCGACACCGGTTACCCGGTGCCCTAAACGCCCAACGAAATGTGCATCTCGCCCTTGTCCGCAACCAATATCAAGAACTCGGGCGTGATTTTTTTCATACGACCTGAAAAATTGTACGATCTCCTTTGACGGAGAACCCAACGCGTGAGCCGTTTTTCTGTAAATCGTTTCGTAATCGGTCGTCACCTGCCCAAATTGCCATGTCATGCTGCAAATAGCTAAGTGTTTTGTGTGTCTAATCCGCGACGCCAATTGTCACTTTGGCACTACGGATTTCAAATCACGTTTTAGCTATTTTATGTATCAACCGTTTTGACGGTGAGCTACCGCAGCAATTCGGCGATAATCGCATTCCACTGCCGAAACAGTAACCAGTGCGATTCTCTTTCGACCAACCGTTGCTTGCAGTCTGGGATTTTTGCCGCAAATTCCCGGATCATGGGGAGTGGCGCCATAGTGTCGTCTTCACCGTGCCAAAAGTGCACTGGAATGGATATCGACTCTGGTGATAGCTGCCATGGGCTTGCCATTATGCGAATGTCATTGAATATTGAGGCGGTGCCCTGGCGCAACGTTTCGCTAACCGCGCGAACCATCATTCGGTTAAACGCCGGATCCTCATATAGGCGTTGATCAAGGGCCGGTAAATCACACACAAGTTCATCGAGATACGCCTCGGGCCCCTTCCTAACGATGAATTTCAGGATAATTTCGAGTACTGCTGGTGCATAGCGTGCCAGCAAGAACAAGCGACAAGTGCTTGGCAACAATTTGCGCGCTGCCTTAACGTCTGCGATTTCTGGCAAACAGCTCACCATCGCGTAACGCTCAATGCGGTCCGGCAGGCCTTGCGCCAATGCCAATCCATAGATCGCACCCATTGACGAACCGATGAGGTGAAATTTCTGTATGCGCAGATGATCCGCCAGCTCGCCGATGTCATTTGTCCAATAATGAAAACTCCGGTGCGAGTGAAAACCTGAAAGGCCAACACCCGGGCGGTCCGGCACAATCAGCCGCAGATTCTGTGCAACCAAATTGTCTTCACTAGTCGGTAGCTGTAGGCGTGAGCCAATCAAATTGTGTACCAGCAATACCGGCCTGCCATTGGGTGCACCAAACTCTGCAAAGCCCATTTCGCGGCCGTCGTGCAACTCTAGTATCTGATTACGCCGATTTCGAGCCTCTTTTGTATCCGCATACATCTCGGTCCGCGGCGCCAAAAACCGGCTCAACAAAGCCGGACCACAACGCACCGTTTGAATGAGGTCCGTCTTTCCGGTTGTGGCTGTTTTTCGATAGATACTCTTGAGGTGCGTTCTTACAGTCGCCGATCCGATGACCAAGGATTTCGCAACCTGATCCGTCTCTTGACCACGAAGAACCTGGTTTAGCACTTTGGACTCAGCGTCCGTCAACTGATACAGCTGCCGAAAGTGCTCAGCCGTCAACAGGCCTTGATCAATCGGATCGAACCATCCTAGCGCCAGTAGGTTCCCGCCCGTCATTCTGGGTAACGATATAGCGACGAGGTGGTTATTCGATTGCTCATCACGATATATTGGCGTGATCGATCGGGCCGGCTCTGTTGCCGGAATGCCAGCTACCAGTGTTGTTAACTTCCTCGAAATATCAGCATTTGTGATACTGATTTTTTGAACACCGACCTCAACCCCGGACTGCGGCGGGAACAGATTTACGCTCTCCGCGTTGCGGTAAACAACGTCGAACGTATTGTTGACGACAACAAACGGATAAGGAACATCCGCAAATGGGCTTGCAGTCGTATTGTCTGCAATACCGTCGATATAGGTATTCAGCGAAAGCGCGCGTTCGAAATGCGGCCACAATTCATGCAAAGATGTGCCAAGTGCAGCACTGCCTGAATCAATATTTTCGTCAAACCTGAAACTGTTGAAGAGACTGTCGACCAACAAAGGCCATGCTTTGGGGCTCTGGCCGGTTTCGTATATCCGGTCAATCAATCCCCAATGGCTTGGCTCATCCGAATCCGTTGATGGATGATCGAGACTCATCTCACACTAAATAACGAAAATGTGCAGGTCCTATAGCACTCGATTACCGCACAGAGAAATAACTTCTGATTATTAGTGTTCAAAAACAGAGGAGTGATCGTCAAGTACCAGCAGTATCAGCGCTGCTTGCGAACTGACGTTTGTCTTGCGGAATACGGATTTAATCTGCGCTCGTAGCGTGTGCGTGCTAACACTGAATTCGTCTGCCAGCGTCGCCAGCGACTTGCCCTGCAGTAGCCCCACAGTCAACCTGACCTCCTTCGGCGACAGCTCGTATCGCTGAACAATGTGCGCGGGAACGATCAATGACGAAGTGCGTAGACATCGGACATAGATGACCACACCACGGGTTGGCTTTTCACGGCGCTTCAACAAAAGCGTCAAATTCTCCTCACCATCTCTTGTGCTGATGTTCAAGAAGACGGGTCCGGACCTCGCATTGCTAATCTGCATTCGCACACACTTTCTAAACTGCGCCGTCATTACGGCATCGGCAAGTTCCAGCCGGCCCGAGACCTCTCTGATTCCGTTGCAGGTCTGCAGAAGCGAGGCCGCTTTGTCATTGATGTCAGCGACGCGATTGGTCTCATCCAGAACGATTGTCGCAGGAGTCAATTGTGCTCGTAATTCGTCCGCAACCTCTGCTGCAACACGTACGGACGTATCGCCCCACTCGGACAGATTTACCGAGCGAACGATATGTGGCAGCAATGCATGTGCTCTCGTATTTTCTGTTTCATCCCCGGCGATGGGTGCTACGTCGGTATCCAGCAGCAGCGTGTACCGACCACCATCCTCTTTTTCCAAATTGGCGCTGAAATTTGAAGCAAGTAAATACTCCACGCCCTCATTGGACAAATCGGTGCGCAAGATTTGAATAAAGCGATCACCGCCAGCGATTTTTCCGCTAGCGCCGCAACAAACCAAGTTTGGTGCACGCGTTTCAGCAATCGATATTAGTGCAGCCGCGCGCACTTCGAAGAAATCTGCAATCTCAGTCATCAACTGCTGTTTCGAAACCTGTGCGGATGCCACATCGTAAGTTCTCGAAATCAAATCATGCATAGATCGCGACAATTCAGAGCCTTATTTTATTATTTGAACGCGCTCTCGCGAGAACTCAGTCACAGTTTAAACATTCTCCCAGCGATTCCAAGCGAAATTAGCCCAAATGGGTAATGCCCCGGACAGGACCTCGTTCATACACTCGACTTGCCATAACAAATCGACATAAGAATTGCTCGGCCACATTCGTCGAACGAGTTTGATGCTTCACGTATTGGTTTAAGGAGAAACACATGCACCACCGAGTTACCAAATTAATTAGCGTGTTGCTGCCGCTACTCCTTGTAGCGGGATGTGGCGGCGGTTCTAGCAGCACGCGCCAGACGACACCACCTCCATCTCCGCCACCTGTTGTTCAAGTACCACTACTTGGTGGCGGTGTGAAAGGTCCGCTGGCTAGCGCTTCGGTCGCAATATTCGCGATAGACACGACCGCCAGCGACTGGAAGGGTGCGCAGATCGACACAGGTGAGACAGATGC
The DNA here is from genome assembly GCA_021773015.1 of Woeseia sp. Lineage (GTDB taxonomy): Bacteria > Pseudomonadota > Gammaproteobacteria > Steroidobacterales > Woeseiaceae > OFTM247. The sequence continues at coordinate 2,849,753 of JAJFKW010000001.1, read as the reverse complement.
AACCGCCGCGATTACTGACCTGGAAATTCCTGATACGACGAGCGGCCCTGTGCTACTCGAATTTACCGCTGATGCCGATACGTTAGATATTACGACGGGTGCTGCACCGGTATTAACGGTAATGCGCACAGTTGTCGACGCAAGCCGGGTAACTGCTGGTGACTCAATTTACGGGTCACCGCTCACCACACTTGCTGTAGAAGTTGCAATCGCCAATGCCGATTCCGTCGGCGTGTTTGGCGGTGACGGCGACGGTACGACCAGCGACACGGAGGTCGCGTCCGCCGTTGCTGCCGCAGGCCAGCAAATCGCCTCGACGTTTGGGTTCTCTTTATTGGATTCGGTGGACATTTTTGTAACGCCGCCCTTATTGACAGCCGATACGGACGAAGGCAGCGAACAATCCGACGTCGCCGGCTACCGAACCGCGATAGAGGCGGCCACCGCGCTCATTCAAGCGGTCACCGATGAAAGCATGACCAACAATCCTGCCTCAACGGTCACCAACGACATCGTGCTCGCGGCACTCGCCGAAGACTTGGCGGATGGTGCCATCGACGGTAGTGCAAACGGCACCCCGGTCGCCGATTTAGCCGACGTGACAGATATAGCGACGACCATTACGCAAGACCCGCTGCTACTGATGATTCCTGGAACCGATATTTCGGTTGGAGACATTGAGACAGTGCTTACAGATGAGATCGCAACGACTGGCGTATCTGTTGACACCACACCGCTGTCGGATGGCTCGGCAAGCGCAGACCCAACGCCGGCATCGACAGTGCCCGACTCGGACGGTGACACCATTAGAGACGATATCGATAACTGTGTGGCCGATGCCAATACCGATCAGCTCAACAGCGACTCCGATGCGAACGGTAATGCCTGCGACGACGACGATGATAATGACCAGGTTGCCGATACCGACGACGCCTTTCCGCTTGATCCCGCGGAGACAGTGGACACGGACGGCAACGGTGTTGGCAACAACGCAGACCCCGACGACGATGGCGATGGTGTTGACGACGCTGCAGACGAGTTTCCGCTCGATGCAAGCGAGTCTGTAGACACCGACAGCGATGGTGTTGGTAACAATGCAGATACCGACGACGACGATGACGGTACCGACGACACCGCAGATGCATTTCCGCTGGATCCCGCCGAATCGGTAGACACCGACAGCGACGGCGTGGGTAACAACGCCGACGATGATGATGACAACGACGGCGTGGCTGACATTGCCGACTTCTTCCCGCTTGACCCGACTGAAACATCCGATGCAGATGGCGACGGCGTGGGCGACAACGGCGATACGGACGACGACAATGACGGCGTTGCAGACGAAGTTGACAATTGCCCCGTAACAGCGAACGCAGACCAACAGGACACCGATGGCGACGGCGTCGGTGACGCATGTAGCGGCGCGACTCTGTGGGATAACTTTAATTGGGACAGTGCCAATTGGCAGTAAGCAAGACATTTGATTTTGACTAGCAATACATTCGAAGGATACTGATTATGAAAATTTTCCAACTGGCAATTGCCACTCTTACGATTACCGGCTTCGGATATGCTGCAGCCGATCCAGTTAACCCTGCCAATGTCACGACATTTCAAAGTGGCACACCAGCGTTGGCAGCCGAAGTCAACAGTACGCTACAAGCATTGATTACGGCCATCGATGACAACTCCTCGCGAATCGCAGCTATCGAGGCGGATCAGGCAAGCCTGGTTCCCGCCAATGTTGAGGGCAGCACCTATTGCGTGTATGACCTGGCTGTCGGTGTCGGCGCCGGCGACCCAGACCCCGGAACCGGCGATGGCAACTGGATGGGCGCTTCTGCAGGCGCGGCAAGCTTTGAAGTTACGTTCACAAGTTCGACGCAGGTAACATTGACCGCTTTGGCCGACTCATTCTATGAGGCACTTGCGCCGTCAAACAGACTGCTCGACTCAAGTGACCCGCTCGGCTCTGAATCGGCAACATGGACGCAGGTTGGTAATCTTGTGACGGTTACGTTTCCTGATTCGGAGCAAGATAGATTTCTGGTCACGCCGGACAGCAACGTGATCATTTTGACATTCGCCGAATTGGAACGCGCTGACGACGATAGCGGCAACTGGTTTAGCGGAGATCTGGCGATCGGCGTTCGCGCATCCAGCTGTAACTAGCGCCAAAGAACTACCCCAGACAGAGCGCCCCGTCGTTACGATGGGGCGTTCCTGTTTTTGCCGGATCACACCAATAGCCCGTCGCTTACGGCGTTAACTCTGGCACCCTGAATCCACATAGATTTGCCAACCCCGTCGCGAGTTGCAATTCGTTTGCCTGTCGATATAGCGATTGTTATCGTGTAGCGAGATGCACGACAATCCAACGAAAACCGTAATCAAGTACTTGCTCATTCCCGTATGGCTGTATTTGGCGATTGGGGTGTTTCTGACCACGTTCGGTTATAGCCGTCCAGTTTCGAATCACACACTCGCCAATTATGAAGCCCCGGAGGGCTGGGAAACTTTCGATGTCATTCACGATGTAGAGTCCGCGCATTTCGTTCCCTGGGGTAAACCACGAAGAGTCGCAGAGGATGGCGTCGGCAAAACGGTATACGACCAACCTCGATCCATCTATCTTTGCGTAGTCGGAACTCGGTCTGGAGATGCACAGCCACGCCAGTATCTACTAACATGGCCGCTCATTAAGGGAAGAGACACAGTAGAACAATACCACTTGGTATCCAATGGCGATTTCCTTCATCCCAAATATATGCAGGACAGTTGCGAGCAAAAGCTGCCGAGCACTGCTATTGAAATTCAGGTTCGATCTGCAAGCCCTATGGCGGTTCACCAAAAACATGGCATGAACCGTGGATCCGATAATGGTTTCAAGATTATCGACGAATTGAGAAAGCAAGACATGGATATTCCGGCACGATATCCGGAAGATGGCGTTCCCTTCGTAGTCCAATACTCGCTGCGTAGCGCCACCTATTGGCCACCGCATGACCCGCCCATTAATCCACATCAATTTTTTGCATGGCCGGAAGCAAACAAATTTGTTTACGTAGGATTTTACGACAAACCACCTAGGTGGAGAGTTGCAGGCGTTTATCATGAAAGTGACAGCTATCGTCCGCCGACCTGGAAAGTCCTTTCACTGTATGCTGCTGATGTAGTATTTGCACCGCTGAGTTTGGTGGCATTCTTTTTTTTCCGGCACTGATCGCCGGCTAACCGGGCTAGTTACTGCACCAGTTCTTTTATGTGGAATCACGCATGACCACCATTGAATTGACGCTCGGCGATATCGAAAAACTCGCGAGAGAAGTCTTTACGAAGAACGGTTGCGATAAGACCAATACTGCTGCGCTTGTACAAACCGTGGTGGCAGCCGAATGCGATGGCGCTATGTCGCACGGTCTGTTTAGGGTGCCGGGATACATCGCATCTCTAAGGAGCGGCAAAGTCAGAGGCGACGCGAACCCAAGAGTTGAAAACACAACGCCAGCACTGATTCGCGTTGATGGCGACAACGGCTTTACGCCGTTGTCGATCAAACGCGGCATTCCAGCACTGACAACTGCCGCCAAGACCGTCGGTATTGCCGCGATGACGATCACCAATACACATCACTTTGCGGCATTGTGGCCGGAGACTGAGGCTATCGCAGCACATGATCTAATAGGTTTGGCGTGCGTTTGTTACATGCCTTTCATGGCACCGTTTGGTGGCAATAGGCCGCTATTCGGTACCAATCCGATATCCTTCGCGTGGCCGCGCCCTGGGAAAAATCCGATGGTTATCGATATGGCGACGGCAGCCATGGCGCAAGGCGAAATTCAAATTGCCGCGCGCGACGGCCACAAGGTGCCGTTGGGCACCGGACTCAATGCGTCTGGCGATCAGACGACGGATGCCAGCGATATACTCAAGGGCATGTTATTGCCATTCGGGGGCTACAAGGGTTCGGCAATTGCACTGATGGTCGAGTTGTTGGCTGCAGGTGCCACTGGCGAGCAGTTTAGCTTCGAAGCGGTAAAGACCGACAATGGTGACGGCGGTCCGCCGCGTGGCGGCGAGTTTTTCCTGGCAATCTCACCAGAAATGCTCGCCGGTAGCGATTGGGTTACGCACTGCGAAGAGTTCTTCGCAAAATATGAAAGCATCGATGGCGCGAGGCTGCCGGGTCAAAGGCGTCATAACAACCGCATGTCTGACGCCCCGCGAAAAATCAATCGGCAATTGGTGGAACAAATCGAATCGCTTTGCGACAGCTGAATTTGCGAGTATTGCCAAAACCATGAGCGTGCTTGCCCAATAGCAGCGAAACGCTTAATCTCACTTGGCTTTCTGCTTGATAGTGCTGGAGATTCTGCACCGATTCGCGATCAGACGAAGTCGACAGGTAGCACATCGAATTAATGTGGGGTACACGGCTGGTTGTGCTAAATAATACTCGCGACCTTCACAGCATAAGCTATTTTTTGCTTGCGCCAAGTTTGGCTCTTTGGCAGTGGATCTACGCCTTCTCGCTGCCACTCTATTTTTTCATGGTAACTGTCTGGATCGGCATTGGCGTCATCAATCACAACCATGCCCATTTACCGATGTGGAGAAGCAAATTACTCAATAGATGCACAGACCTTGCAGGCAGCGTATTACAAGGTCACCCCGTCTACGTATTCGAGATCGCGCACAATGGTAATCACCATTTGCACAACCACGGCCACGGTGACCTTGCGCGAACCTACCGGTTTGGCGGCGACCACAATCATTTGTTAGGTCATTTGCTACACCCGATTCAGGTAATATTTGTTCTGTACCCTTTTTTCTTCAAGCACATTATCAAAAGTAGAAGTAGAAACCCTAACGCGTTTCATTGGATCTGTGCACAATACGCTTCGCTGATTGGTTTGCTGCTGTTACTATTTTTGATAGATCCGATTAAAACGCTAGTTTATGTGTTCATCCCACAAATGATTTGCTTACATTGGTTGCTCGGAGCCAATTATCTGCAGCACGCGCACGCAAACGGTGTTTCGGAATGGAATTTTGCGCGCAATTTTACGGGCGCTATAAACTGGGTATTTTTCAATATCGGCCTGCACACTGCGCACCACAAACAGCCGCTACTTCATTGGAGTAGCTTGCCAGAGCAACACCGACAAATCGAACAACACATTGACAAGCGTTTGATTGAATCTAATTTCTTCTGGTATGTGTTGCGAACCTATATATTTAGTATCTTTAAGCCTTCTCTTCGAAGCCACTCATTATTGCCCGCCTCCGAGGCTCGATAGTTACCCCAAATATGCCAACACACTTTAACCAGGTCTACATCGATTCCAGCGGCTACTTCCTGCCTGGCGAAGCCGTCGCAAATGACGATATTGACGCCTATATCGCGCCGATCAATAAGGTAGCGAGTCGTATCAAAAACCGCGTACTAGCGGAAAACGGCATTCAAACCCGCCACTACGCAATCGATAAAAATGGCAAGACGATCTACTCCAACGTTCAACTGGCAGAAAACGCGGTCAACAATACTCTCGAAAAGTCGAATTTGCAGATAGACGATATAGAGCTGCTGGCGACCGGAACGTCCGGTGGTGACAATGCGATGCCCGGATTCTCCAATATGCTGCAGGGCGAGATGGCGGCACCGCCAATGGCAACTTATTCCAGCAATGGGATTTGCATGGCGGGTGTTAGCGCGATGGCGCACGCGGCAAGTCAAATCGAACTTGGTGCGTACCGAACTGCTATGGTCGTCGGCACAGATTTACCGTCGCGACTTTTTAAGGCATCACGTTTTAGTCCACAGGGTTATGGCGCAGACTTTGGCGCACACTTCTTGCGTTGGATGTTGTCGGACGGCGCCGGAGCGCTGTTGCTTTCAAATAGGGCCAACGACAGCAACCCACTGCGAATTAAGTTGCAGTGGATTCACCAAAAGTCGTTTTCTGGTGATTACCCGGTCTGTATGCAATTTGGTTCTGCCAAGACTGGCAATAAAACCTATCTGGACTACCCTTCGTGCGGGGAAGCAGAGATTGAAGGCGCAATGGCTTTACGCCAGGATATCCGATTGCTGCCGCATTTATTCGACGTCGCAATTCACGAGTATGTCTCTTTAGTTAAGGGCAACGTGATGCACTCGGACAACGTCGACCATTTTCTATGTCACTATTCATCGGAGAAATTCATTCCGGTTGTTGAAGAACTCATGGCGAATGCCAATTTGTCGATTCCGAAGCGCAAGTGGTATAGCAATCTCGCGTGGCGCGGGAATACTGGAGCGGCGAGCATATTCATCATGCTGGCCGAATTTCTCGAAACGCACGAGCTCAAAGCCGGTGAGAAGATACTGTGTTTTATACCCGAATCGGGGCGTTTTAGTGTCGGATTCATGATGTTCGAAGTTGTCGATGCGGCAAACGACACAGCAACTATTGCAGACAGAGGCGCCAAGAGTCCTGATCCCATTGCACAGAGAACAGAGGACCTGGTCGCACCGCCGCACAATCCCGACGATGCATCCGGAGCGCTTGCGACGTTGTTGCAAGAGCTTGCGCAAATTTGGCACGACTACCGGTCCCGAGCTTGGCGCTCTGACTTGATCCGAAGGATTCGTGAGCAACGCCTCACTGTCGCCGACTACCTGCACTGGATGGAGCACTGGATTCCGCAGGTTCGGGAGGGCAGCCTCTGGATGCGTGAGGCGACCGCAAATATTCGCACGCCGTACGGCGGACTGATCTCAATCATTACGCAACATGCCGATGAGGAGCAATTCGACTACAACATTTTGTTCGACGATTATCGCTTGGCTGGAGGAACGGTTGCCAATATTGACTTACTCAAACGCAATCCCGGTGGCGAAGCGCTGAATAGTTATCTGCATGCTTATGCTACGCAAATAAATGCTGTCGGCATGCTCGGCGCAATTTACGTAATCGAAGGAACCGGGCAACGCATTATTCCTGCGCTGCTACCCGACCTAAAAGGCCAGTTGGATTTGCCGGCAACGTCATTTCGCTTTCTCGAGTATCACGGGGAGAATGACGAAAATCACCTGAATCGCTGGCTTGAGGCCGTCAAATTGGTAATGGCCATAGACGTGGACGCAGCGCGCGATATCGTCAGCACAGCGAAACGAACCGCTGAGCTATATCTTATGCAACTGGAATCCGTTTAGTGGAAATGCCGTCCCATCTCGGTAGCAAGGACCCAAATGATCCCAGCCCCTGGCTCGCGCTTTATCTGGATCGCAGCACACCGCTTCCGGATGAAGTCAAAAAACAGTGGTTACAGGATTCCAGTTCGCGTTCCCGGCAATATCTACTACCGTTCATTCGTCCTATCGCCCGTGCATTGATCATACTTGTGCAAATTATCAAGGTGGTGGTACCAAAACGCTGGGCTGCGCCGAGAACGTTGCATTGGATTTTGGCGACCGGCTTGAAGTACTTTGTCAGCCCGGAAGCCAATTGGTTGATACTGCGGCATTTCCACATTGGCAGCAGAATTCTGGAGTTCATTGCTGCCAACTCTGGTGTAGAAGTTGAATGCTCGCCGCTAACACCAAAAACGCTGGATGACCTTAAGGATAATTTGTTTGTCAAACACGATCTGAATTTGTTCAACTTTGTCATTAACCTTAATGAGGCACTGCGGGAACAAGGCAAGCAGCTTGAGTCTAGCCAGTCGCTCGACTTCAGCATGATAAGCGAGGCGTCGTTCGAAATAGACGAACTGCCCAATCGCTGGTGCAACTTTATAGACATCCAAACCGCGATTGAGATGTTTACGCCGACTTACCAGTTATTCTTGACTGACAATGATTTCTGGCGAGCGACCAATTCGCTGCAATTAGATGAAACGATTGCGATTTATGCCGCAACGCTGTTGGACGATCCGGAGATCGTGCTGTTGGTTAACAATCGCCACCCGCTCATTCCACTCAGCACGCTGCGCGCCGGGTCTCGACTCGTTATTCACGGCATGGCGTCGGAAATGTTGTATTCGAGGTTACTGAGCAAGAAACAGGCGGCAAATTCGACCGGTAATGCCTAGCGGTTCTCAGTTACTGCCGAAAAACTCGAGTCGACTGAACACTGAGAGATTCGTCACTGACTAAGAAAATACGCGGCGTATCCTTGTCTGCTTCAAATATGCACTTCGTCGCTAATAGTATCTCTGACCATGACGCCTGAATTGATCCTAACTGAGGTAATTCCCAAGCTATCACTAATTGCGATATTTGCCCTAGGCAGTGTGTCGTTTTTAGTGCTCTATCTGGGCTTCGCCGGCATCGGTCATTTTTTGACATTGCGCCTGCTGCCCGCACTGGGCATAGGCGCGGTACTGGATACCAGAGCGCAACTACCGCATCAACGAAAACGGGAAATAGCCGCATCGATGCTTAGCGTTGGCATTTTCGGACTTTACGGTGTGCTGACCGTAGTTGCGATGAAAGCAGGCTGGGTGCACATACAGACAAAAGCTACCGTTGCCAAAATTTTGGCCGACTGTGTACTGATCTTTTTCTGGAACGAAATTCACTTTTACCTCTGCCACCGCCTTCTTCACCGGCCCTGGTTCATGCGCAAAGTTCACCGAGTTCATCACTCGTCGATTATTCCGACTCCGTATTCCACTTACAGCTTTCATTGGTTTGAATCTGCGTTGCTTTCGACAGTCATGTTGAGCGTAATGTTGTTGCGCGACTTTCACTACGTGGCGATTGTCATTCTCCCGGTATTGAGTATTGCTGCAAACACGCTCGGTCACCTTAACTACGATGCATTCCCACGCAGCGCAGAGTGGAGCTTTTTTTCGATGATACGGCGACATGGATTACACCATCAGCGGGGACGGGGAAATTTCGGTTTTCTGTTGCCATGGTTCGATATGTTGTTTGGTACCGTGAGTGGCACCAAGCGCCCATTTCTCCGTCTGCCAATGCTGCTCAATCAGCGCAACAAGTATGCGTGGGGCGTGGTGTTGTTCATCGTTACATCAACGGCCTATTTGCTGAGCAATCGGTTTCATATTGCGACACCGGAGGTTTTGAGTCCTGGCGGATTTGAGCGCTGGGTGCCGCAGCTGCCATGGACAGTTTGGATCTATGCGAGCTACCCGATTCTTTTTATCGTTGCGTACTTAAGTGAACGCGATAATGAACGCTTGAACGCCTATTTCTATTCGATACTAGCGATCAACCTGTTGAGCCAACTCGTCTTCGTTTTTTTCCCAACGACAATATTACGCACGGAGCTGGGCGCAATTCCGGATTCGGATGGGCTCGGCATCGTACTGCTTGGCATGATCCAAAGCGTAGACACACCCGCGAATTGTGTCCCCAGCCTGCACGTCAGCGCCTCTGTGCTTGCGGCACTGGTAATTGCACCTCGGTCCATTTTGTGGAAATGGTTTTGTGGTATTTGGGCGCTTGCGATTGCGATCTCTACGCTGACAACCGAACAACACTATCTCGTCGACGTTGTATGTGGTTCATTGCTCGCCCTGGCTTGCTATTGGGTTTTCTACCAAAATACGGGTTATTCAGAGCGAACTAAGGTCGACAGATAGCGCGGTTCAGCGCCGGAATCGTGCTGCCAGCAGGTGTCTAGTGACATGGAAGCAAACAGCAGCCTGCCGAGTCGTGCCCAAAAACGTCCTATTCACAGCGACGATTTTTTGTACGAACATAAAGAAGGGCATGCTCAAGACTAGTTTGCATCGTCTCCTTGCGTATCGACTATCCATGTATTGACGAGGCTCTTAAGACTACGTTGCTATTCCGAACTATAATCGAATGCCGATGAACGTTGCTTAGATCAGGTTTGCCATGGAAATTGAAGAATTCTCGCTCGAACGCATTCAATCATTGTTTGAGAATGTCGTTCCGCTGAACCTATCGGATAGCGGCGTGCATCCAATGTCTATCAACGATTTGCTTGATAAGGATGAAATCGAGGCGTTGTTACAACTGGAATTGGGATATGGCTGGACAAACGGGGAAGTTTCTCTGCGTTCGACGATAGCCAGTTTGTATGCAGACCGTGGGCCGGACGACATTATCGTAACCAATGGGTCCTCGGAAGCGAATTTCCTGATGGTGATGTCTTTGTTGGAACCTGGCGACGAGATCGTTGTATTTACGCCTAATTATTTGCAGATAGTCGGTTGGGCGCGCGCCATTGGTGTTGACGTTAAGACAGTCCGCCATGACGAGAGCGCCGAGTGGGGTGCGGACATCGAACAATTGCGAGAGACCGTGTCGGACAAGACGCGGCTTATCACTATCTGTAATCCAAATAATCCGACCGGTGCGACTCTTGGTAATGATGCAATGTCCGCTCTTGTTGAAATTGCTCGAAATCGTGACATCTATCTGCATGCCGATGAAGTTTATAAGGGATCTGAATTGGCCGGAGAGGAGCCACCGAGTGTTGCGGACTTGTACCACAAGGCCATCGCCACCAACGGATTGTCGAAGGCTATGGCATTGCCCGGCTTGCGAATCGGTTGGCTGGCGGGACCCGCAAAAGAGATATATTCTGCTTGGCAGCGCAAAGATTACACATCGATTACAACTTCGACCGTCAGTGAATTTGTTGCAGAACGCGTGCTGCAACCGGAGCTTCGACAAAGAGTATTGCGAAGAAGTAAGAGCATACTGCGCGAGAATTTGCAGCTGCTTATTGACTGGGTTGCAGTAAACGCGGATACAGTTTCACTTATACCGCCTAAGGCAGGCGGCATGGCGTTTGTTCGCTACAACCGTGCGATAAATTCAACTGAATTGGCCCAACGACTGCGTGACGAATTGGGTGTTTTCATCTTGCCAGGTGACGTTTACGGTTTAGACGGTTATTTTCGAGTGGGTATTGGCGCGCCCAAATCGCATTTGGAACCGGGATTAGCGAAGATCGGTGAATTTTTGGCGTCGTCCGAATTTCTCAACCTGCCGCTACGACAATAACAGTGAAGGTATACGATCGTTCTGCAGTTGTCGCTGCACTTAATGTCGAAAAAGCAATTGACCTGATTGAAGAGGGGTTTGCGGCGTACTCTTCTGGCCGAGCGACAGTTCCGCCGGTTGGTCATCTTGGTTTGGTGGAGCCGCCTGGCGAATGTCATATCAAATATGGGCACATTCATAATGACGATTTTTTCGCCGTTAAGATTGCCACCGGGTTCTACGAAAACGCTACGCTCGATCTACCTAACGGCTCTGGTTTAACGATTGTTTTTTCCGCCAGGACCGGATTTCCGCAAGCTGTACTGGATGACGGCGGTCATCTGACGGATGTACGAACTGCAATTGCTGGTTGTCTAAGCGCAAGGTACCTTGCGCCGAGTTCAATTCACCGAATTGGTATCGTCGGTGCGGGCGTTCAAGCAGGTCTGCAGCTAGACTATTTGCAATATGCCACCGACTGCAAAGACGTGACAATCTGGGCTAGACGTGTTGACCAAGCGACTGAACTAGCGAAGCAAATGCAGGCAAACGGTCTACGAATCGAAGTTGTCGAATCTCTTGAGAAACTCTGTTTGGCCTGTAATTTGATCGTTACTGCGACGCCGTCAACCAAGCCGCTGATCCGGGCAGAATGGATCAAGTCCGGTACCCATATCACGGCCGTGGGTAGCGACGGTGGGGGAAAGCAAGAGATCGATTCGGCACTGTTTAGGAAAGCCGATCATTGTATTGCCGACTCCATTTCCCAATGTGTTTCGCATGGGGAATCGCACTATGCGATCAGAGATGGTTACATCAAAGAATCCAACCTTAAGGAACTAGGCAACATCATTTCCGGCGCGCAAGACGGGCGGCGAAACGACCGGGAGATTACCGTCGCCGATTTGACCGGCGTCGCGGTACAGGACATACAGATTGCGAAATCTGTACTGCTGAGTATTGAGTCAGCCTGAATAGCGGGCGCTACCAATACGCCAAAACAAACACCAGCCCTTCTTGATTAACGATTCACCGAGACTTGAGGCTATTGACATCTGGGCAATTTGTATATAACAATATCGTTATGGAACAAATTGGTTATATACAGGATCAACCCAATCTGGACGCAGTTTTCGCGGCTCTCGCGAATTCAACACGTCGGTCAATACTGTCACGACTGGCAGACGGCAGTGCTTCCGTTAACGAAATTGCGGCACCGCTAAAAATCAGCCAACCCGCGGTTTCGCGACATCTGAAGGTGCTTGAGCAAGCAGGGTTGATTGATCGAGGTATTGACGAGCAACGTCGGCCCGCTACGCTAAATGCGGAAAGCATGGCGGCAGCGGTCGACTGGCTGAAAACTTTCAGCGAGTTTTGGGAAACTAGTTTTGGACAACTCGACAACGTATTAAACGACATGAAATTGACCACAGGAAATAATGATGAGTGAATTACCTGAGTACGTACTTGACCGCGTTTTTGACGCGCCCCGTGAAATGGTTTGGCGTGCGTGGACGGACCCCGAGCTATTATCGCGATGGTACGGCCCAGGCGTGGAAACCGTTATTCACAAGTTTGATTTGCAACCAGATGGTGTGTGGCTCAACGAAATGAAGTGGGGCGAAAACTCCATGCTAAGCAAAGTCGTTTTCAAGGAAATTACACCGCTGGAGCGCCTCGTTTGGCACCACCACTCAACGACCGATGCCGAGTGGAACACAGTCGCAAACCCGAAGATGCCAGACTGGCCACTGATCCTATTGACAACAGTGACGTTCGAAGTTGAGGACTCCAAGACCAAGGTTCGGCTGACCTGGGTGCCGCATAACGCGAGCGACACCGAGATTGCCTGCTTCGCCGGCGCCGTAGAAAATATGGGCAAGGGATGGGAAAGCGGTTACGCAATCATGGACGAAATATTCGCCGAACTGCAAGCGACCGACGCGTAATTCGCTGGGAGGCATTATGAACGATAGAACAACTGGCGGCATTCACTGGAGCTTTTGGGCGATCGGCGTCGTTGCACTATTGTGGAACGTTGGCGGTGTCATGAACTACTTCATGCAGATGAGCGCAGACTCCCTTGCCGAGTATCCGGAGCTTGCGCGCGCCATCGTCGCCGGGCGGCCTGTGTGGGCTACTGCTGGTTTTGCCGTCGCTGTGTTTGGTGGCGCAGTCGGATGCCTGCTGCTATTGATGAAAAGGTCGCTTGCCAGTTACCTGTTTATCGCCTCGTTAGTCGGCGCAGCGGTGACCATGGTTCATACGCTTGGGGTGGCAGGCGACAGAAGTGACTTCGGGGCATTTGAAATCTTGATGTACATTCTGATGCCGTTGTTAGTCTCGGCATTTCTGATTTGGTATTCGAAGTATGTACAGCGCAGAGGCTGGATCGGCTAGGAAATGAGAGCAATAGTCGCTACATATTCTTGCGATGTCGTCTCTAACCTCGCACCAGCAACAGGGTAGCACCAATTTGACCAAGACCCGGAAGAACAAAACCTGCGCACATTAGCGTAATGCACCCCCAAAAAACGTAGCGATCTGCCACCTCTGCCCGAGCCCCGCTAACCGTCGCCGTATGAACGACTGCCGGTCTCATTGCCATGATCCATCATCATTGATGGCGGGGAGATTTTCGAGCTGCGCGAGCTCTTGCATCACCGAGACAAATTCTGCGTCCGATCGCGTAAACGCAATGCCGGTTTCGTAGAATCTATGCAGGCTGAAGCGCATACTTTCACGCACTTCTTTCTGGCATGTTTGATCTGACATTAATCCGGCTGCGCACTGAAACCAATCGTTGTTCAACTCGACGAGCCGAACGTACATCCAAAATTGATAGCGTCGTCTCTCCTCCGTTGTCAATTTGGACGACCAACCAAGCGCCTGCGGGAAACCTGTAACTTGATCTCGCAACTTGGCATCGATTGGAACCAACGCTCCGCCGTTCGCAATGTCGGCCATGATCTGCATGTTGGCAACCGCACGTTCCATCGAAATCTGCGCTCTCACCAAGTCCGAATTGTGGCGCATTTCGTATGCCAACAAACCGAGACCTAGGAGTACACCTATGTTGGCCGCGAACGACGCGAAATTGCTTTTCCTACCTGACATCGGTTTGTCTTCTGATGATTAAGTAGCAATAAGTTCCAATCGGCCTGCCTATCTTAGGCGCGAGCAGCTCCGACATATCTTTGCCGGAGCCGCCGCACGTCGCTAATCGACAACGTGATGCCATTGAACTTTCCCGCTACTGGGTTCTCGTCCAAGCCCCTACTCGTCCTCGACTTCCACTATGTCGGGCCGCAAGCTTCCAATGATTGCCATTAACTCGTCATGCTCTTTCTGTGGAACCTTGAATTTGTTCAGAGTGTCCACTAGGTGCTGAGCAACGATACTGAACTCACTGGCCTTGATACCGAGCCCAGTGTGAGTCTGTGTCGCGGATCGGCTAATGATCTTGCACGGTCCACCGGTCGCAGCACATACCAGATTTTTGTTTTTCTGGCGAAACCCCTCTCGCGAGTCCTCGCCCATACCGAAAAAGCGCGCTCCAACCACTGGGTCATCGAAGAGCTTTGCTGCGAAGTCGTCAACAACGGCGGATACCGCGTCGTAGCCACCGAGGCGGTCATACAAAGAAGCTTCGCCAGTTGCGGCGGAAGCGGGGGCTGACAGCGAACTGGCGATCGCCAGTGCTCCGAAAACAAACGTCATAAAGCGGATTTTCATTTCTTTCTCCTGTTGGGTGGATAGGTTCAGCCGAATTGTTCTACGACCGAATTTCAAGCAGGAGATTAGTCGCTGGCAGTTCGCAAGATCAGTATCTAACCGTTACTAACTGGCGCGAAGGCAGCAATTTGGCCATTTTGAGCATAATCCTGAAACACCGACCCGTATGGAAAGCGGTCGCTGAGAACACCCAATGATGATCTCTATCAAACGCGTTTATGACCAAGCAACCACCGATGACGGCTATCGTATCCTTGTTGATCGGCTGTGGCCCCGCGGAATCAAGAAATTCGACGCTCGTATCGATGAGTGGTGGAAAGACTACGCGCCGTCCAACGAACTTCGAACGTGGTTCGACCATGATATCGGCCGTTGGGAGCAATTTGTGTCGCGCTATTTGTGCGAACTCGACGAATGCGAGTCGGAGATGCTGCGGCGAGTAAGAGAGAATAGGAGTAACCGCATTACGCTCATTTATGCGGCGAGGGATGAAGTACACAACAATGCCGCCATTATGTTGCGTTACATTCGATCGCGAATAGATTGAGCTAACGGTTACTGACTTTTCTCAAATTTCATGACGATCAATATTGTACCCACGTTGACGCCGATGCGTCGAAACTTGGGGAACAATAATGAAGCGACAGAAATTATGGATTAGAAAGTGCGCCACCTTTTGGCTTTTTACATCGGCGGTATTCTTACAAACAGGTAGCGCGTATGCCGGCGATACAGGAAGCCGGCTGCCCAGCATCCGAATCGGTACTGCAGGTGAGAAATTTGATAGTACCAACCAACTCGCAATTGCGTTTGAAGTGGATTCGCCGAAATTTCTACATGCCCGACACATCGAGATATCGATTGGATCACTGTCGACGTCGGATGACAGCGAAGCATTTGTTTCTGTTGGACCGGTATGGCGGGTACCTTTGTGGCGTAGAGATGTCT
This sequence comes from Woeseia sp., assembly GCA_021773015.1. Taxonomy (GTDB): domain Bacteria; phylum Pseudomonadota; class Gammaproteobacteria; order Steroidobacterales; family Woeseiaceae; genus OFTM247. The sequence goes on along the minus strand of JAJFKW010000001.1, from coordinate 2,834,101 downwards.
TTGTCGATCTTGGTTTCAGCCCAACGCTTTTTAGCGGGTCGATTTTCAACGGACGCGATCTAGGCGGAAACTTCCACTTTACATCTTCGATTTCAATCGGCAAGACTTTTGGTATTAGCGACAACGGCTCGATTGCTCTGCGGCTTCAACATACTTCAAATGGCGGACTCGACTCGGCGAACCCCGGCATTGATATGCTTGGAATTAACTTTTCCTTCGGTTTTTGGGAATGAGTCTTCAACGATGATAGCTATTGCCCAAGCGCAGTGCTCAGTGCATCCGCGGCGTCGGTCGCGATGTTTGGCGCTATGCCGACACCTTCGATTCGGCCAATGTGAGCCGAAAAATAGTCCGCGATGGGTAAGCTAAGGTGAAAGCCGCCAAGAACATCATATATCTTCTCCGAAAGCATCTTGCCGGCGGTTTGTTCACCGATGACAATGGCTCGACCAGAGCCCTTTAGGGCATCGACCGTTAGTTCGGCCGCGCTCGCCGTGCGTTTGCTGGTTAGGACGTAAACGGGCCCCGAGTAGACTGGTTCTGCCGGCTCGAAGCTTATGCGGGTAATTTCTGCATCTTGAACATTGGACCAAAACGATCGGATAGACCAACCCTGCCAGGGTGCAACGGCTTCTAATTCGGTACGGTCTGGAGGTCGGGAATGCGCCGCATTCCAACGCTGCGAAACAAAACTGCCAGCATCTACGGTATCGCTGAGCAAATGTTCGACCAGCGGTCGCACAGCAAACGTGCCACCACCGTTTTCTCGCAAATCAATTATGAGCGTATCAGCAGCTCTGTCAGTTATTGCAACATAGGCGGCATCGATCTCTTCAATAGTGTCAGCCCCCATCATTGTATTCACGGTCAGAATAGCGGTGCCACCCGCCCACGTTAGTACCGCTCCCCCGCCACCTATGCGCAACGAATCGAGATAGGCCGCCATTTCGTCGGCCGATTGCTTTGCTCGCTGAAGCTTCACGTGCGAGAAGGGCCCTTCTTTCCATGTATTATTGAAACCCGTTACGAATTCGTCGTCCGATGTGACAGATTTCGCCAACGTCGACACTGCAGCTTCGATTCTTCCGTAGTCAACACTATCTAATTCCGCAGGGTTGTAGTGATGGGCTCGCATGGTCTCGTTAATTGCGTCGGCCACTGCAGGGTAGTCCGTCAGGTCGGCCTGCGGCTCTTGACTGTGCAAAAACCCAACAGCACCTAACACAAGAACGGAAAAAATAAGAGTTCTTATCATTTTGGATTTCCTTCAATGTCGATTTTCAATACGAATCAGAATACGAACGACGACCTGCGACTGCGCACCGTCGCGAACTTGATTATGTTCGCTGTAGGAAGGGATGCATAGGATGTCCAGTTTGGATGCATAGAATTGCGGAAGATGAGCGGCGGCCAAAAACAGAGCCGACCGTCGCTGTCTTACGGTTTCATGTTTTCTTCGCGACAATGAACACCGCATTGCCCTTACCAGGACACCATTGATGGTCGATCTCGAACTCGGCACAGGTCAGGCTCTGTACAAGCTCTTGTGCAGAAAATACTTTGACCAATGGTATCAATCGTAGAAAATTTCCTATCGGCGCTACGTATTTGAAAAACCTCATCGAATCGGCAATGCATGCAGTACTGCTGACAAAAATGCCACCCGGTTTGAGCAGGTTCTGAATATTCAGAATGACCTCTTCTTTGTTTTCAATTAAATGCAGAACACTGAGCGCTAAAACGACATCCAACGACTGATCGGGCATGTCCAGCGCTTTTATGCTTGATTGGGCAAATGTGATATTCCCAACATTTTCTGCGTTTGCCTTGCGTTGCGCGATGCCGATCATTTTCGATGATAGGTCGATCGCGTGAATATGTTTCACATGCGGTGCATGCGCAATGGCGGTCGAACCCGTGCCGCATCCCAGTTCTAACACTTCCATTTCTGGTTGAAGATAACTGCGCGTTATCTGTAATTTTTTGGCGTACGTCGCTTCGTCTGCGACAGGACGCTTCGCATAGCGCTCTGCAATCCGGTCCCAAAATCTGCTTGAATGATCCATTCTATTTCTCTATCTATTCGGTGGCGAAATTACTGCTCGGTCACCGGGTATTGGAAGACGTCGTCTAAAGGCACGTCAAACACTTGCGCAATCTGAAAGGCCAATTCGAGAGATGGCGAGTAACGGCCCTGCTCTATTGCGATGACGGTTTGTCGGGTAACGCCAATGCGATCTGCCAGTGCCGCTTGAGTCATCTCCCCGTTCGCGAATCGAAGTGCGCGAATTTCGTTGGTAACGCGTGTTGGCTTCACCACAACTGGAAACCTCGGCGGTAGGCGAATATTTTCGCAGCAGATCCCAGTAGGGTTGCCAAGACGAACGCAAAGTAGATTACGTTCGCGATCCAGAAATGACTCATCTCTAACATCGACATGATGAGTGCGGCCATCGCGCCGGATACGACGAACCAGTGCCCCATGTACTCCCCGTACCGCTCAATCTCCCTATCGCGTTGATCTTCTTTGCCGGCGTCCCTAGGCGAGGCGATACCTACTGCGATGTGGGCAACGATGGTTGCGATAATTACGACGCCGATCGTCCACAACAGCGTCGCTGCGTACGGCACTTCGGTGAGTGGCGCGTTGTTGGCCCGCCCGAGAATTGTATTAACGTAGCCTAAATACGCAGCCGCCGTGATTAGCGCCATGATCCAGGTGCTTTTTTCCTTGAATGACATTTCGAGTCCCATGTTAAGTATTTTTGACATGAGACAATGTATAGTGTTGTTAACTTTGTGTCAAATATTTTGGACATTATCCCCTTGACGTATGTAATGGTTTCTGTCACTATATAGCCTCACTCACGAGGAAATTAGATGGCCAAGCAATTCACCGTTACCGACTTCTTCAAACGATTTGCAGACGACGATTCCTGTCTGGATCATTTGATGAGTATTCGCTTCGGCTTTGAGCTGGATTGCCCGAAATGTGAAAAGCACGGCAAGTTTTCCCGTATCAAGAAGGTAAAGGCTTACCAGTGCGCTTGGTGCGGCCACCATATCCACCCGATGGCCGGAACGCCCTTTGAACGTAGCCGTACACCACTGCAAAAGTGGTTCTACGCGATGTATTTGTTCACCACTTCCCGCCACGGTGTCCCTGCTAAGGAACTGCAAAGGCAGTTGGGCGTCACGTACAAGACTGCATGGAGAATGGGGCACGAAATCCGTAAGTACATGGCCGCTACAGACGGTGACGATGGCCTGTCGGGTCACGTTGAAATTGACGAGACTTACATCGGCGGCAAAGACAAGGTTCGCGGTTTGCCCGGTAAGAACTCCAAGAAAACGGCAGTACTCGGAATGGTTCAGCGTGGCGGTAACGTCATGACCAAGGTTATCCCGAATGCCCGTATCACGACGGTCATGCCTATCATCAAGGAAAACGTAGAGGATGGTACTCGCGTCAGCACCGATCAGGCACACGCCTACCAACGAATGAACCGGATCGGCTACAAGCACGAATGGGTAAATCACGCATCCAAAGAGTGGGTTCGTGGCGATACTCACACCAACACAATCGAAGGGTATTGGGGTCGCCTGAAAAACAGTATCCGAGGCACTCATGTCCATGTATCTCGCAAGCACATGCCGAAGTATCTGGGTGAGTTTGAGTATCGTTTCAACATGCGCAATAACCCCGAAGCTATGTTTTCCCGCTTGCTTTTGAGCTTTTAGCCATACGAGTGAGAAGGTCGTCAAAGGCCTTCTTGCTCCCCTTGGTGGGATGCTCGTCAGCAAAGCGATCCAGCTTCTTCGCCTTACGGGCCTCTTCAAGGCTTAGATATTTTCCGTGTGCCATTTAGTCGCAGACCCTCGATGATTCCTTAGACAGGTAATCCCGCTGCCCAACCAATTTCTGATAAATGCCCGCAAATTTATATGCCATTCCTTCCGATATTTGATTCGAAGGTGATGCCCCGGAAAACCTTTGTGCAGATACACTCCCAATCGTCTGCCTAAGCCAACTCTCTGTATCTTGTTGTACATTAACCGCTCGGTTCCTCACCTCAGCGTCCTTACATCCCGTCCTTCGCAGTTCCTCTATAACCTCACTGAGAACCCGTAACTTTTGAGCCATTTCTTCGCATTGAGGCGGCGTTAGTCGGGTTTCGCTGTTACCAACAGTCTGTGTGACTGTCGCATTGGGACTGCCAAAAATTACGGCCTGTATTCCATCGCCAGTCTGATTAACCTTTTGAGATATTGTTTCCCCTGGTTTTTGCGCTTTCAACTTTGCCGCTGCAATAATTAAAGACAATACAACTCCAATCATGAAAATCAGACCTGTAATTCCAATCCCAGAATCAAGAAGTTGACCCCACCATTCCATCATGGTCTTGAACCATTGAGATTCGTCGATCTTGGAATTGACCCATTCGTAAAATCGATCTTCGACCAAACGGAATAAAAGTACCGATAGCCACCAACGCGACAACTTCCATACGTCTTTGAGAAACGACCCCATTCAGGCATCATACTCTCCCCAAAAGGAAAGTACATACCCCAAGGGGATAATCGCCAATATTTTTTACATCATAATACACTCGCTCTTACCCGATATATCGTTGCCGATGGTCAATTTCGGCCGTAGCGGTATGAAGCGCTGGATATACGGTAGTAGCGGCTAGTGGTACGGACCAAAAAGCGATGATTGAAATGGTGCCGGCATGCGACGTACCGTCTTTTCGGGGCTATCTCGCAAAATAGCCAGCCGCCGCGTTGCCTCACGAGACTGAACTAGCGCGGCATACTCAGCGCCGACGAAAATTAGACCGATCACTATTTGCAGAATTGAACTCAACAATCCGTTGGGAAAGCCACCCTGTGTAATAGTCTGCATTAGCGAGTCTATGGCACTAATCAGCCAAAAAATTCCTGCAACCGCGATCGGAAAAAGAACGATGGCTAAGGTTCGATAAATTGTCCTGGATTGCCGTAGTGACAAATCCAGCTCTATCGTTTCTGGCACGCTTCGCATAAGTCGTTTAGCCGGGTTGCTGTCTGACGTCTAAGATATTTTTTGGCAAGTGCAGCGCAATGTTAAGCGTCGCCTAAATCAAGAAACGATTCAAGCCCGCCAAGAGTGCGCCCGACCGGAATGAAGTTCCACCCAAGTACCGCACAGGCGTCTCTGTCCCAGGGACCATCTCCATAGTAAGTAATAGACTCGTACTCTGCCTCCGGCCGATCCAACGCCGAGCGCATGATGCGGGTTCGATCTCGCTCCGTGTCGGAGGCTGACAATGTAATATTTTCCAGATCGAATTCGGCGGATTCGAGTTTCAGGGTTGCAGACGCGAACCAGCCGCCTGTGGCAATGGCGACATAATGATCTCGGGAGGACCGGAGGGACGCCATTAAGTTACGTGCTCCAGGAATCTCACAAAACGCTCCATTCTTCGATATATGCTCTTGTAGGGCACTGACAAAATCCGAAATAATCTCGCCCGTTGGGTCCGGCAAATGCTCTAAGTTGTTTTCGAAAAGAACTTGCGAAAGAATTCCTGAATCGGAAACGAATTTGTAGTCGGTCAGCGACTCCCGAAATTTGATAGGACCCAGGACGCGGCGCACCGCGGAGCGATAAAGTTCATCATCCACTGCAACGGATTCCAGCAGAGTGCCGTCAATGTCAAAAATCACTGCATGCATCAATGTTGCCTGACGTCTAAGCCAACCTGCACCAAGTATCTGGCGTGAACAATGTCAAAGCAAGCTTGAACAACAATTTGCAAAGTCCGTGACAATTGATGTGTGTCGCACTATCGCGCCTGCTCGCCAACTAATGTAAGAAACTCATCCATGCAGGGAGAAGAATAAGTAACGATGGCGCTTTGCCCCAGCCGAACCACAATCGTCTGTTCCGCACCTTCATTTGGCTTGGCTTGCTGGGTACGACAACAGCTCGTCAGCCTTTCCATAGCTTGCGCCGATGCTTCAATAGCGTCGTCTGTTGAGAGACCCCTCATCTCCAGATCGACTTGGAGCGGACCCTCAAGTGCTTCACGGATCATCTTGACATCACGTTGCAACGGATTCAGCGATTCATTGGCAGCGCTGGAAAGTGTCCAGGTGAATAGACAAACAATTAGCACTGCGATGACAACGCACATATTGGACCCCAACCGCCATCTACCGTCTAAGCTAACTTGAACCCACTTTAGGGCGCAAAGCTTACCTTATGCAAACTTCGCGATGGAAGGAAACACGCAAGCACAGCACACCATTATGTGCACCTCACATCCGCGTACAAGCTAGTAGTAATCATCTACGAGTTCACCATCCGACGACGCCTCATACTGCGGCAAATCATCGGCGATATCGTAGAAGTCCGATTTTTCACCAACAAATATGTGCCCAATTGTGCTTAGCCCAGTTTGACCATCGAGAGACCCGGCGATAATTCCTGTTGCGTCCAATTCAAACGGTTGCCAAAACAAACTCGAACCGCATTCACAGCAAAACCCACGCTGAGCAACGTTTGATGTTTTGTACCACGTGAGGCCGTCGTCTTTTGTGACTGTAATATTTACTTTACGAGCTTTCGTGTGAGGGCCGAAGTTTCCATGCAGCCGTTGGCACATACTGCAATGGCAATTAACTACGCCCCGGAGTGGGCCTCGCACTTCAAATCTCACCTTTCCACACAGACAGCCGCCTCTTGTTACTCTCAATTTGTCGGTCATAGAAAATCTCTCGAAGCACTTAGCGATAAATCCAATTTAAAACTAGCGTACGGCGGGATTCTGGCCGATGCAATAATGCCGACGGGAGCGGTTTGCAGGTGAAGCGCATTGTTTAATGGCATTTGTTCATTTACCTAGAAGTGCCTTGGCCTCGTCGACCACTGCGACGCCGTCTGGCATCTCTGAAGAATTTCCGCATGGGTCCGTGGAATAGTACTCTCCTCGAAATTTGAGGAAGAAAATGTGCGACGTGTCGAATTCCACCCGGTAGCTGCCAGAATCGTTCTCTGCACGTAGAGTAATTACTGCCGCGACTTCACCCAGAATTACTTCCGTAACTCGGACTGTGTAGAGAAACGCGGTCCATCCGCCAGGATCACCATAATCTTCGCTCAGATATTCGGTATCAACGATAGTACCGATAACAATTGCGTCTGAGGACTGGAGTTCTTGCGCAAGAGTTGGATGGTAATACTCGTCTATGTTCTCTGGATTTATGCATACAGCTTGCACATGCGATGCGACCACGAACAATGAAAGAGCCAGCGTGAGTCGCATAACACAAAGACAATCATTCATTTCATCCAACGTCTAAGCTAACCTGAACTCAGCTTACGGCGCGATTGTTGCGTAGGCAAGAATCGTGACGAATGCCGAGATACGAGTGCCGCGCATTGTTAAGCTGGACCGTAGGTATTGCAGTGGCTACCCCATCGCGAATGTCCGAATACTCGGTCTGGCTCCATCCACTAACGGACACCGAAAAAAAGCGCCGCAAGCAACAAACCAAAGAAAATTGTGACCCCGATTGCGAGTACGCGATCTTCCTTTTTTCGAGCAACATCGATTTCTTCGCGACCCCTGCTCGGCGTCCACTTAACCCTCTTAAGGACTTTGTTTAATCGAAGAAAACCCATTCCAATCACTCGTATCTCCATGCCCAGCGCTGTCCGCTTCTTGGCAGTTGCCGTACTCAAACATCATATCACTCGGCACGCCCACAATGGGCAAGCAGGCGTGTCAGATCGGTGCAGATTCTGTCGCTATCTAACTCTAGTTCGATAACCTAATGTCAAAAGTAAGTATTGAGGCCTGGTAACTTAAGGGATCGCTGTACTTCTTGAAGCCCTGCTAGCCGCACTGTATGGGGTGATAGATTGCGAAGCGACGGGATTGTATGCTCGCATGACGATGTCAGCTATCTAGGCAATTCTAGAAACGTCTCGTACGAAACATTGTGCATACGCGATTGAGCAAACTCACCTATTTCAAATCAAATATTGAGACAGCTCGAAACGACACGTCCGAATCAGCCGTCGCTCGTTCCCTGTGGCAGTCGGTTACTAAGAGCAACGAAATTCGGTTTCGTCGAATGCGCTTTCGGATCGTTGTCCATCGATCAAATTTCCCTGCAAGACGTTACGCTGCGCTACTCCGAGGCCGGTTTCACCGAGCGCCTTGCATAACGAATGTTACTACTCCAAATTTGGCAGTGCGGTATGTAACTCGCGGTGCTACTTTTCGTTATCGTCAAATCGTTTTAGGTGAATGCTATGTCACTGAAGCTAGATAACATCGACCACGTGCATGTCTACGTGTCCAATTGGGCGGACGCGGAAGCCTGGTACTCGCGTATTTTGCATATGCGGCGTGTCGAGGCACTTATGCCATGGGCCATAAAAAACGGTCCACTGACGATTGAGAATAGCGAGGGCACGATACATCTCGCACTTTTTGAGGTTGACGATCACCCGGGTACGTCCGCAATTGCATTTGGTGTCGATGCTGACGGCTTCATGCGGTGGAAAAACCACCTCGAAGCAGAAGGCCTCAAACTGCGAATAACGGATCACAAATTGGCGTATTCACTTTACTTCAGCGATCCGTGGGAAAACCTGCACGAGATCACCACTTACGAAAGGGACGCGATTGCTGACAAATTGGCAAGTTGATTCCAGCGTGTCGCAACGCGCTACACATAATCTTCCCTATGCGGAGAGACTTCGCGCCTAAAGATTCGTTACCAGCAAACCCGGGGCAGCGACCAGAACTTCGACGGTTATTGGTCACTGCCCCGGTTGATCAGGCTAGCCGTCTGTCCGGCGAATATATTTTCCAGAAGGTTTAGGCCGTGGAGCGAGCGGCTTTTTGCCGTTTTGGCGCAGAAGGTCAGTACTCGGGCGCTTGCGGAACTTTTCAAGCTGCCCCGGCGTAGGTCTGTGCGGACGGGCAATCTGCTTCACGTTCTCCGGGAAGAGTTCTATCCAACGTCCGTCAAAACCGCCTCGATCTGGCCTGTTCCATCCGGGGGGTAACCAGGTGCCTGCGCGTTTTTCACGGCGCATTCCCGGTTCATGCACAAAGAATGCGTGTTGATTCCAACGGCCACGGCGTCGCGTGTATTCTTTGTCGGTCCAGTTACCCGTTTTACCCCAATCATACGTGCCCCAAAACCACCCTTTATCCGGGTAACCCTTTCTGTCACCGCGTCCGTCGCCCTTAGTCCCATCCCGCGCCCTAAGCAAGAATGTATGAGTGCCGCGTGGAATGGACTTTCGCACACCCCCTAGGGTCGAGTGAACCGGCTCGGAGAGCGCTATCTTGTAGCTTGGTGGTCCTACCCAACTTGAGTTACCCGTGCGCTCGTTACAGGGACTGCCGGAAACTCTTGGATCACACCAGTGCGTCGGGAGAATACTCGCGATGTCCCGCAACTCGTAATTGATTCGTTTAGTCTCGGCGGTACGAATGCGTTTGTCGTCATCCTTTCCCGAAGCCAGCGAAGCGGCATTTCGGGAATTGATGGATTGAGTCGCAAACAGTTGCCGCAGGCCTCGAACGCTGCCGTCGGCAAAGATGTAGTGGAACGGTCTTCTGTCACTCCTTCCGTTAATACGGACCGCAGCGGTTCCACGAAAAAAGCTTTCCAGATCATCTTCAACGTAGCGTAATTCGGCCTTCCTTAAGGTTCTCCAGTTAGTTCCATTCCATTTCTGCTGAGAAACTATTAGGTGCTTGCCGATGCCTTGCTGCTTTGTCGTCGTACTGTCTACAAACTTGATATTGGAATCCCTTCCGAGGCGCCCAAAGTGTTTTTTGTGATTTGTAATGACAGTGTAGTTGATTTGCTCCCCGTGACCCGGTCCACGATTGCTTACATTATCCAGTCGTAGTTCGATGCGCTCCCAATCGTGAATATCGTCCGTTGTCTTATCTCCCCCACCCTGATAGGCGTGGTATATGTGATAAATCAAAACAAGAGATTTCCTGCCGCGAGAACCCTTGTTGGGTCGCGAAGAAGGGTGAACGCCCGGAAATGTCATCCATTCAACGAGCGCGGTGTAAATTGTTGGTTTAATTGCCCAGTTAAGATTTGCAGTACCTTTGATAAATTTGATCTTGCCATCGCGCCAGTTTTTGCGATTGTTTCCAAAATCCAGATCATTATCAAACGTAAAATTCGTGATCCAATCGTGACCCAGGTGTCGCCGATTATCGTTTTCATTCGCGCGTTTCAATATGACTGGAGAATAGTGATGAAGAAAAGCACGCCGCTGTTCGTTGGATAGAACCCAAGGGCCGGTGGTGCTTTGCGCCGCAGCGGTTGCCACTATGCCGAGTGCCAGTATGGAGAACAAAAAGCAACGACAGTACCAGGCTGACCTAGTCGTGGAACGAGATAGCTGCTTGGTTGTTGGAGCGATCAATGTGTTCATGTCATGCCTCTCTCTATCGGTTAAGTGCGTAATTCCAGGGCGATCTACAGCGCTGAAATTTGTTCGATAACACGAAATTAGAGTAGAGCGGGACAGTACCCGAGACTCAATGAGCGTCTAATTAGGTCTTGAGGAATAGCTGATTTTAGGTTCTGCGTCGCCATATTGGAGGTTGGACAGTTGACAGAACTTACGGGCGCCAGGCGACTTCGACAGTAGGAGCGGCTTTTCGCGGCTGGAAGCCGCTCCTACGGTAAGCGGTAGAATATCTTCAGGTTTCTAGGCGATCCTGATCAAGAAATCATCGCGCTGATACGACCAATTGAACGGTTCGTTCGACTCAAACCGACGGGTCGAACGACAGCAAACGACCAATATGAACCTGTATCTCCGGTGATCAGACGTTGGCCTGAAACCAAATAACAACATCGGAAAACGTCACTTTGCCACCTGGGGCCACTTCGCTCTTCACATAGAAGGTAATATTATTCTTCGCACCAGGCTTCAATATGTTTCCTCCAATGGCATTGTGCAAAGTACGATCCATACCAAACTGCACGTCGTCGTAAGAAAGATTTTCCACCACGACGTCGTTGATCCTAACTTGCACCTTGAACACATCACCTACGTTGACATTCCGAATCACGTACGAAAGTACGCTGCGCGACCTTCGATTGAGATTGCTTGGAAGCGCCTTATGGAAAACCTTGCTTTGCGTGCTTCCTTTGGAACCGATAGAAAAGGAACCTGCGGTGACGATTCCATAGTCTGCTACTCGTGCCATGTTATTTCTCCTTTCGAACGGACGTAATTTAAGGGCATCTCATTCAATTCGAATGAACTAAAAACCCGACATTCCGAGGCTAAAATCATTAGCTGATCCGCCCGCGAATTTGTGGGGATGTTTTTCGATAAATCAGGACGGTCGCCATCAGCAGTAACAACCAGAGATTTGGGCTTCCGTTGCCACCACCGCCGCCACCACCGCCTGTAGTGGCGGCAGCAGTCGTCACGCTAAACGTTCCCGCAACGCTGCCAATGGTTAGTGTGGCCGACGTCGTTGCACTATTGGCATTCGAAGACTGCACTGAGACCGTAACGGAGTCGCCAACTATGACTGTCCCGGCAGCGGCCGTTGCTGCGGCGGCGTTAATCGAATACTCGCCACCCGTAACCGAAATTTCGGTTGCGGCATCGATCCCGCTGATCGTGACCAGGTTGGAAGTAATCGTTGTACTCAGTGCGGCATCGTTTTGATCGGTAAAACTGAAAGCGTCTGGGGTGGTATCCATCGGCACGCTGCCAACAGTGGTACTCGTAAAAGTATCTGTGACCAACGCACCGAGTGGAATCGCCGGTTGACTGGGAAAAATAACACCACCAATTCGCAACACTGTATTGGTGGCTGCATTGTCCGCGGCCTCCGATGTGTGCGCCACCCGCACACTGTCGCCATTTTCTACATACCCGGGAGCATCCGTGTATGGCAAACCGTTAACGCTGTACAACCCGTTCTCGACAACGATGGGAACGACATTGACAGGACTCAGGCCAGACACAGTGACGCTGTTCGATTCCAAAAATGTACTAGTCGCAACGTTGTTTTGATCGGCAAAACTGATCGAGTCGGGCAGAGTGTCAATCGCATCGCCAGCTAATCGACCAATATTCGTCGAGCTGTCGCTGTGCTCAAGTAGTATTTTGCCGTCGGCCTGAATAAAGCGTGGGGTCCAAATCCTGAAATCGTTGTTCAATCCGATCCATTCAGAAACGCCGTCTATGCCGAAGGTCGGATCGACCAGACCTTCAGTATCGAAACGTACTAGTAGCCCGTAAGGTAGGCTGAAATTTGGATTGCTGAAATCGACGCCAAAGCCACCGGCTAAAATTCTACCGTCCGGTAGTACGACGCCCCCAATCGCAACGTCAAATAGACTCGAATTGACGACATGAATCCCGTCATCATTAAAACCGAATGGCAGATCCTTCAAACCATTAGCTTGGAGCCTGACAACGGCAAGATCATGTCGGTTACCAAATTCCCGAACGCCGAACACAACGATCTTGCCATCTGGCTGAATCACTACGCTATTCGCATTGTCATCGTCCGTATCTGCGACATTGAGCATTGCCAGGCCACCGTCCGTTGGCGCATCTCCGAAGCCGGTATCGAGATCTCCATTCGGATGAAAGCGGATGATAAACATATCGTCGTCGAAACTAGCGGCGTTTCGGCCACTTCCGACAAGCAGTATCTTGCCGTCTGATTGCAAAGCAAGCGGCTTCGTAGCGTTACTGCGATTGGATTCGATTTCAAAAGAGAAACTTTCAGGAATCGCCCGGATGCCATCGTCATCGAGGCTAGGGTCGAATGTTCCGTCAGAATTCAGCCGTACAAGAGTATGCGGCCTACCAATGCCGCCAACCGCTAAGACAATTTTGCCGTCGGCATCTACAATGACACCGATAGCACCATAGTTGTCGTCATTCGAAGGTGGAATGTCTGACGAGCCGGTGTCGAAAGTAACAATACCGTTGACGCCAAAATCAGTATCACGAGTGCGATCGGCGTTGAGTCGTATGACCAGGACCTCTAATTCATCGGTCGCTGTCTGATTGGAGCCGACAAACAGCATTTTTCCATCTGCCTGGGCAACGCCGTCGTTTATTCTGATACCTCCGTCTATAGTTACCACAAAGTTCCCGCCAAGCGGATCGCCAGAATCGGTGAACCCAGTGCCAGACAAAAAGCCAGTACCGTCTTGTTGTAGTCCGGTGCCAAAAACGATGAGCCGACCATCGGGATGAGGGAAAAACAAGTTGTGCGCCAGTCCCAGCCCTATCAATCCGTCCCCGCCGCCAAAACCCAAGTCGATATCATCCGGAGCAGCCAAGCTACTGCTGATTGGAGTTATGAGAATAATCAAGGAAGCCAGGCAGGTAAGAAGTCGTTGGCTTGAAATGTAATTCGAATTTTTTGGAGCAGAATTCACAATCTTCATAATGTAGTCCCTGGTAGATATTTACTGAGCAATGCCGCCGTACACCAGCCCGTCGATCAATCGCCTTCACCCAATTCGGAAATCGGCGCCGCTGTTTGCCGCGCTTCGCTTCAGGCTGTTCCGGTTAACAGCAGACCCCTCCATTCACACGCAGCTAACGCGAGAAAACGAGCGAGAATCTCAGTACCTACTGTCTCAAACGCAATGGACACGAAAAGCGCACAAAAATAATCACAACCGCACTACATTCGTGTCGCTTTTTTCCAAATACAGTCAATTGGACGATTCGGCCAGCTCCGAGCGGAGACCTAAGTGACGTACAGATCTTGTCGAGGTTGTGCGTTTTCCGAGCTCCCGGCGTTTGTTTAGTAATCGACAGGCGATTACTTGGGAGACTTACATGAATAATTTGAAGACACTGACGGCGCTCGCATTACTGTTATCTATGACTTTGGCTGGCTGCGGTGGTGGTGGAGGCAGCGGCGGCACAGCTCCGCCGACAGTTACGACTCCACCACCGACTCAACCTCCACCACCGGCGTCAGGCCCGGCGAATCCAGTTGTCTACAGCGCGAGCCTGGATGCGGCCGGCGTGACGAATCTATATCTTGCGGACGCGGACAACCCCGGCACAACCGTGCAACTAAATCCGGCATTGCCTGCTGGCGCATCGATTAGATCTTTCGAGACGAGCCCGGATCACAGTCGCGTTGTCTATGTATCCGATCAGAATACACTCGACAAAGTCGAAGTATTTTCCGTGGAACTCGCGAATCCCGGTGTTGCCGTACGCTTAAGCCCTGCGAACACGCCGACGTTTAGCGATGTACAGACTGAGCTGGTAATTAGCCCAGACAGTTCGAAGTTGATATACGCATCCGACCAAGACACCAACGGCAAGCGAGAAATATACATGGTTGATTTCGCCAACCCCGGAGTCTCGGTGAAGATAAATTCTCCGATAATCGAACTCGCTGACGTTCTCAGCCCCTCTTTCTCTCCAGACAGCACGAAAGTGTTGTATGCAGCGGATGAAAATATCGAATCACTGTACGAACTCTTCGTCGTCGATGTCGCCGCACCTGGTATCTCGACCAAGGTAAATCCGGGATTTGCCGGCTTCGTGAACCTTCTTGGCAATCACGTATTCAGCCCCGACGGTAGCTGGATAATCTACGGTGCGGATCAAGACATAGATAACGTTCGAGAACTATTCGTTGTGGCAACGTCAAGCCCCGGCGTATCGATGAAAGTGAACCCTCCGTACGCCGGCGACACCGATATGTGCAATTGGACGTTCAGCCCTGATTCGTTGTCGATAGCGTATTGTGCCGATCAAGATAACGAAGGAACATTGGAATTGTTTACAGTCCAGATTGGTACGCTTGGCACGTCCGCAAAACTGAACCCACCGCTTGTCGCCGGTGGCGCAACGCGTATTTTCAAATACGGCGCCGACAGCAGCTTCCTTGTCTATACCGCTGATCAGGATACCGATGGCATCCGTGAAATCTATCGAGTGGAATTATCGGCACCTGGCGTTTCGCAAAAAATCAATAGCCCTCTGATTGCCGAAGGCGACGTTCGAGACGATTTCGAAATACGTTCAGACGACTTGGCCGTAGCCTATAAGGCAGATGCTGACGCCGATGCCGAAGTGCATTTGTATGAAGTCAGCATGACCGATCTGGGTATGTCAACGCGCGTGCATCCGTCACTGGCTGGAGACGACATAGAGAGTTTTCGCTACTCCGCCGACGGCTTACGCATTGCCTATGTTGGCGAGCAAGACGCGAACGACGTCGATGAGATATACATTGTGGATACAGCAAATCTAGGTGTATCTACAAAAATAAATTCCGCACTCGCAAGTGGCGGTCAAGTCGGTCAAATCGTAATTCCGTAAGCTCCATCAGAATTGAACAAACGATGGCACAAATGCGACTACAGCAACCGACTAGAGAAAGACGAATAAAGCCGGCACTCGAGCGAGGGCCGGCTTTTTCGATGAAGTTAAAGGCGGGTTCACCTATACTGATTCAATCCGCCCGAAATTACGGATCTAACATGCGGCGCGAGAACAAAACGTCTACGGGCGCCGGAGCGGATGAGTCGAAATCACCCGCAGCGCATACGGCCGAATTACTACTTGAATGTCGTAGCGGCAGCCTAAAAGCACGCGATGCGCTGGTGCGCCGGTTTCTGCCCAAGATGCAACGCTGGGCGAAAGGGCGATTACCGCAATACGCTCGCGATGTCGCCGCTACCGAAGATCTTGTGCAGAACACATTCATTCGAGCGTTGGATCACGTAGAGAATTTTGACGCGCAGCGTGAAGGGGCTTTTCTTGCGTATCTACGACAAATTTTTATCAATCAATTACGCGACGAGGTTCGACGCCATGTGCGCCGACCCGCTGCGGAACCACTAACAACAGAGCCGACGGATGATCATCGCTCAATACTGGAGGCGGCGATCGGCGTGGAGGCATTAGAGGCCTATGACCAAGCCTTACAGACGCTACCAGCCACAGATCAGCAAGCGATCGTAATGCGTCTTGAATTTGGCTACCAGTACACGGAAATTGCAGCTGATCTTGGCCTAACCTCCGCGAACGCTGCCCGGATGCGCATTACCCGAGCGATTGGCCAACTAGCCAAATTGATTGATCATGAGCAGCTCCGACCGTAGCATCGAAGATTTGGCGGCGGCCATTGCGGATGGCACGCCCATTCAGTGGTCTGGAGATGCAGAAAATATTTCAGCGCGGCAACGTTCCGTATTGACGTTGCTCGAAAAGGTCAGCCGCGTTCATTCCGAACCGATCATTGAGACACAGTCAGCATCCATTCATCGTTGGGGCTCTTTGCTGATCGAAGAGGAAATCGGCAGCGGCGCATCCAGCATCGTCTACCGCGCATTCGATCCAATGTTAGAGCGTCACGTCGCTCTCAAACTGACGCGAGACGACGCGCCTGACACCGCGATTGACAGGTGGTTGCAGGAAGCGAGGCGGATGGCGCTCGTCAAGCACGCCAACGTCATCACGATTTACGGCGCGGAGAAAATCGACGGACGTGGTGGAATCTGGTCGGAACTGTTGCTGGGCAGCTCGCTACTTGAGTCTGTAAACGAAGATGGCCCGTTGAGTGCCCGAGAAGCCGCGACGATTGGAATCGATGTTTGCCATGCATTGCGCGCGCTGCATGCTGCCGGACTGATTCATGGTGATGTTAAGCCAGCCAACATTTTTCGCGAAACCGGCGGCCGTATTGTTTTGCTCGATCTTGGATCCAGCTTGGACAGAACCGCGACACATGCCACTTCGGGCTCGCCGGCGTTACTCGCGCCAGAAGCGCTGATCCCGGATCGTCCAACGACGGCTTTCGACATCTACGCACTCGGTGCCTCGCTGTATTTTCTCGTTAGCGGTGAATATCCGATCGATGCACTGAGCGCGCTGGCAGCAAAACGCGTCCATGAAAATAGCGGCATCTTGCCGCTGGCAGAGCGCCGGCCAGATTTGCCCGCCGACTTTGTTGAGTATATCGACAGAGCAATCGATACCGATCCCGCCAATAGATTCAACAGTACATCTGAGTTGGAGAGGGCGCTGCATCGGTTTCTCACTGGTAAGCGAGTTATCAGCAGAAGAGCCGCCAGCATTCTCGCTATTGTGGCCGCCTGTCTCATAGGAATTATTGGAGTTGGGCTTTGGACGGCATCTAGTTCGCCGGAAAATATGGACCCATTACTCGCAACGACGCAATTGGAGTCGGTGAACGCATCTGGCACCACGCGAATTCTGGCCAACGGGTCGTCCGTTTCCGTTGGCGAAAAATTGCGCCTGCGTGTTCGCACTGAAAAGGATACGCGGCTCTATGTCATCAATACCGATCAAAATGGAGCGGCCTTTCTGTTATTTCCTATCCCCGGTATGGACTTGGTCAATCCATTGCGCGGACACAAAGACTACGTTCTCCCAGGACCTCGCGACGGTATCGCACTGGATTGGCTGGTTACGTCTCGCGGTACGCAAGAGCGCATGGTAATCATCGCGAGTGGCGCGCCGTTGCCAGCGCTTGAGCAGGAGTTACTGAACTGGGTCACCGCAGGCTCGGAAAATACAGCCAGTATCGCGATTCCATTGCGTGGCATCGGCGGACTGGCGGCCGGCTCATCCACATCTTCGACGAATACGGCCCTCGATGCGTTACTAAGTGACCTATATTCACTTCCTGATGTTGAAATTCGGTCTTTTATTCTAAATAACGATTAGCGACTCGTCACTCGAATTACCTGCGGTCTCCGATCAACACAAAGGCCGCCCAGTGTAGCGGGACTGTCTGATTATCGGTTTGCCCTTGTGTCGCCAAACCACCAATTCCGCGACTGTTATCGGCCTCACCTACGAAGTTGCTACGCAGCATATCGATTTGCGCTTGCTGCAGTGCTTCATCTTTATCAAGTCCTGACTTTAGATGCGCGTAAAAGTGATTCATCAATTGTGCGGTACTACGATCAGGCACGCGCCATAGCGAAGCCAGCACAGTACGCGCACCGGCGTATTGAAATGCCCGAGTCAAACCCAATATGCCTTCGCCTGCCAGCTCTTGCCCCAAAGCCGTTTCGCACGCGGACAGCGTTACTAGATCAACCGGCATTCGCAGCTGCTCAAAAACTTCCCATGCCTGGAGCAATCCATTTTGACCTTGCGACAATGAATCTTGTGACGCGCTCAGCACTATTGCCGAGTCCAACGGAAATCGTTCGTCGACCAACGCATGCGTCGCAAAGTGCAATACGTTCGGCACGGCGCTTAAACTTTTCACTCGCTGTTCGGTCGCTTCGCCACCAATATATACTTTGGCTCCGTCGCCAAAGTGGCTTGCGATGAAATTTACTTCTGCGCGACTATCGGGCAATCGTGGAAGCAACCGACGAGCCCTGACGAAGTCGCTACTCGATCCTGTGCGAAACGCTGTCGCCATTTCGTCCGTATCAAAGGCGCCTACATCCGGATCGCCGAAGGCTACAACGCTGTCATATGCCGTTCGCGATTTCGATTGACGCTTTTTTAGTAACGCATAAGTCGTCGCAGAGGCAACAAAATGTACCGGTCGCCATTCAAGCAGAAAACTCGGCGCAGCCTGATCCGAACTTGCGATCGAAGGCGGAGGTAAAGTGGAAAACGGCAATACGTGCAGTGGTCCATCTGCAACAATTAGCACTCTCTCGGCGCTTTCGAGAAGTGGCGCAACTGGCTCTAGTAGTGATTCGGATAAGCGAGCCGCTGGAGATTGCACTGCTTCCGCATTGGCAGCGGAACCGGCCTGCAACGCGGTTCTAAATGCTTCAATATCATTGCGTAGTTCACCACCGCTTCGCTCGACCTTAAACGCCATGGGATCATCACCCTGGGTCAGCGCAAACACGAGCGTGTCATCGTCCCCAACACTGTAGGCCAACATCAATGTTCCCGGCTCCAGTGTCGCGCGTGCCATGTTTGCGTCGAGCGCATCCGGATAAGTCAAAGTGGCAAACGCTGGCGACTCTCTTCGTATGCGCTCGCGCAGTTCACTCTGGCTACGCCTTAAAGTCGCTAACTGCTGTAGTAGTTCGTCGATCTGTTGCTCGTCCAAGCTTGCCGTTTCGTCGGCCAACTTGGCGAGAATCTGATCTGATTGGACCGCCGCTTTGCGTCGCTCCAGTTCGACTTCGATAGAAAGGTCGGCGTCGAAATCCAATTCCCGTTCAGCCAATAGTTCGACCAGCCCTCGCGCTCGGGACCGCTCAAGCACGTGAAATGCTTTGCTGACCTGCCCAGCATCGACCAAGGCATGAATATACTGGCGATAGATTTTTTGGTTCCTGGCACGCAACTCGGCGCGATCCTCTTGTACGCCGCCGTACGATCCTGTGAAACTCTCCAAATCCTCGAGTGCAGCAGCGTACATTTCGAGCGCGCTCTTGGTATTGCCTTTGTCCTGAAAAATGCCTGCCAATTTTGAAGACACTTCGGCACCGGCAAGGCTCCCCGGTGCAAGGCGCTGGAAAATAACGCGAGCACGTTGCAGCGCTTCTTCTGCAGGAATCAACTGTCCGCGTCGCAAATTCAGCGCACCCAAATCCGCTAGGGATTCCGCGACGACAACACTATCGGGGGCGCTCTTCTGGCGCAGCTCTAGGGCTGCGTCGAAATGCCGGCCTGCGAGTACCAAGTCATCGTTACCCATTGCAAGTTTACCGAGCTTGGCAAGAAGTGCCGACTCCCGGTAACTATCGGGCGCCAGTTCACGCACCATTTCCAGAGCGCTCGCGTAGTAATCTATTGCAGTAGCGTGATCGCCGGAAAGCGCCGCAACCGAACCCAGGCTCGAAAGTGCCGCAGCGATGTCGACATTTTTCTGACTCTGTTTGCGATGCAGTTGTAATGCGTGTTCGAAGTGCTCGGTGGCAACATCGAAGTTGTGCCGTGACAACGCAACTGTGCCGAGATCCTGATAACTTTTTGCCGTGCGAGCGCCCTCGGGTGAAATTCGATGCCTAACTTCGTGTGCGCGCAAATAGTATGTCTCCGCCTCCTGCAATTTTCCGCGTGCCATCGCATTGCTACCAAGGTTGGCGAGATTATCAGCAACGCCGAGACCCGCTGGAGCGGTCGCCAGATTTATGTTGAGTGCCTTTTGCTGATAGACCGATTCTGCTCGCAGGTCGCCCTTTTCTCTAGCGACTATTCCGAGATTGTTGTAGGACCTCGCGACATCCAAGCTTGCCGGCGAAATGGCGCTCTCAATTTCAAGTGTTTTTTCTAATTCGGCTTGGGCTTCGTCGAGCCGTCCTTGCTGCAACGCCAACACGCCCAGGTTTCCGTGGATACCGGCAACTTGTCTCGAGCGCGGTTTCGTTTTCTCGACGAGCGCCAGCGTTCTTAGATAATAGCCCTTCGCCGCTTCGTATTCTCCGAGTTCATAGCTTACAACACCGAGGTTGTTCACGACGGCGGCCTCGTTCGCTGTACCGGTAATGATGCCCCTACCCGCGTCATCGGCTTTGCTAAAATACCCTCGTGCCGCCAGGAAATCTTGACGTTTCATAGTAGCGGAACCCAGCCCGACCAAAACCCGGACTATCGTTAACCCCTTTGGCGCTATCGCTTCGGTGGTGGCCAACGCTTCGGTCAGCAATTGTTCTGCCTGGTCGACGTCGCCAAGAGTTGTTTTCAACGAGCTTAGCGCCATTAGACTTTCTACAACCGCTAAACTCTTAGGTGCTCGATCACGTCGTATATCCAGCGACCGCTCAAACAGTCGCTTCGCCGCATCGCTGTCCCCTAAGCGTAGCGATGCGCGACCCGCATGCTCATAGGAATGGGCCAAAAACAGAGACGACGTTTCCATCGATTCCCAAATTGCCTGCGCCGCGTTGTGAGCGCTAAGCGCGTCTTCGAATTGACTGCGCCTGCTTAGACGTTTTGCCTGCAGCAAGTAAACAATTGCCGCAACGTATTTGTCGTCCTGACGTTCAGCTTCTGTAGCTGCAAGCTCGACGAAAGACTGAGAGACGACCTTGTCGTTCGCCAGCGTCCACGCTGCCGCATTGCTTAGTAGCCAAACTCTGGACTGCGGTACCTGTGTCTGCGCAACGACACGATCAATTACGTCGATGATTGGCGTTATATCACCCGACTCGAACGGATCTAATAAGGTGTCATATTCGGCCCAAGCGGGTCCCGAACCTGGCGGCCGAACCTGCAAGCACCAGCACTCGATTTCAGGAAAGACCCATTCCCGATTTCCTTCCCGCTCACGTAGCAACTCAACTTGCCCAAGAGGCGCCTCGTCAAATTGTGCCTTTAGCAAGTCGATGGGGGTAATCAATTCGCCGTCAACGTTTGCATCGAGGCGTCTCCACCGCAACAGTTTGTCGCCCGCCATCATGCGCCCATCGGCATAGGCTCGGCCATTGCTAATCGAGGCGACGATCAGACCGGAATTGAGAATATCATCTTCCGCCCACGCTGCTGCTGAGCAAATAACCGCACCAAGCGCGATAATCAATAGCCGCACTCTACGAGTGGCGTTCATGCTACCGGTGCACGGTGGAAGATCTACAAGATTGCAGAAACTGCTGTGTACTATTTGTGATCACAACTATCAACTTCATTGAGTTTGACCAAGCCCTGCGACGGGCTCGCGAAAAAGAGTCCTGCATTCGAGTACTGTAGCGCCACATGCACTGCGAACATCTTGTTATCGAAAGCATCCTCGGGCCCGTCCGTTCGATGCGGTGCCTGGAAGTACCTCGACTCGCCGTTTGCTAGCACTTCAATGCAGCTTGGAAAAAATAGGTGAACACGCTTTTCCGCGCCGGCATTTATTCCTTCGAATTCTTCGCTCCAAGGATAAATTACCGACATGGACGCCACCGTGTCATTTTTGATCACACCTTTGTATACGATGGGACATCCCATCAATATGACCAACACCAGTGCAGCTAAAATCAACCTCATATGCCACCTATCGTCCAAGCTGACTCGAAGTTAGCTTACGGACAGGCACTTACGGATGCAAGAAGGGCTACAGCTATGGAACGGCGAGGCAACGCGCTTTCAATTCGCAAAACTGCAATGCGGTTATCGCTAACTTTTCGTGCACCAATATGACAACGAGTACTTGTAGCGGACTCAGGAGATTGGGCGATAATTGGTCACCGCTTTATACGCAAGAGAAGAACGCCCCGATATGGGCGGCCAAAATCGAGTGTCTACCGAGGCTTTTTCCACTCGCGCCAAAGCTTTATCGCAAAAACGACAATTACCATTGCAACTATTAGGAGAATACCCCAGCTAATCGCACCGCAAATTACTTTGTCAGAGCACGGCAGACCTACTGAGACGTTCATTCTATCGACATCAAGAACTGCCTACATTCAAATATACACTGTACTTCTGATATCGGGATTCATCATAAGACCGACGTACTACCTGACGACAAGAGGTTATTACGGTGCACACCTGGTGCGCTCAATCAGAATCCGGGGCATGAGGCGAAAGCCAAAGGTGCGGGATATGATCCAAATACTTATTGATCGCCGTCTTCTGACAACAATTCAATTCCCTTCTCGGAAGAGACGAAGAATACAACACTTTCTTCCGCTACTGCATCGTGCGTTTCTCCAGCTTCCGTGAACAAATAGTCGCCTTCGACTAGGCGATTGCCACCGATGTTTACGACGCCACTCAACATCAGCGCTTCCTCCCAGCCCGGGTGGCCATGACGAGGAAATCGAGCACCTTTTCTCATTCTTACCAAGCCAGCTCCGCCATTAGTATCGTTCTGCCGCAGCCCACAGAACTCGACACCGTCTTCGGGTAATTGCTTCCAGACCTGATCGCTTTTTGTTCTCACCAGCATCGCGCACCTCTCTCACATCAATCATCCACCGCCCAACGTAGGATTCGCCAAATTGCACAGGTTGTGTCAGGCCGAAAAAAACACTTTCCATACCACAAGCCCTGCAATCAGTAGTCCGATGGCGACTAACACTTTCCTTCCCGAACCCGACCTTCCCAAATAATCGAACACTTGCGGCTGCCATTCCAGCTCGCTTTTCCAGCGCCCGTCGTCCGCAAGGTAGCTTTGAAATGCTCGTATCACTTGGTCAGCAGTCAGCTCGAAATTGGAACAGGAGTAGTGCTCATTCTCAGAACCATCGCGATACTCAAGCAGAAATCCATCGCTCGGCGCAGCAGATGTCTGAATGTATACCTGCTCGCCCCGAGCAAGAATGGCAAAAGAGTCACCTTCTCCCGTGAGGCTCCTAATTGATTGTTCGATTTGCCGGTTTGAAACGAGCCCGGCGATTTTGTCACCGTTGACGGTTAATTCCATTTGAGCACCGACCCAATCAAGTAAACTGCCTCTACCGAGTAGAGGGCTCGAGCACTTCGAAAACAACTACCAAATTACGGCAATAAGAATCCCGACGTGTTTGACAGCATTGCGATTTGGGTGAATTCTCAGGTTGCATAAACAATTGCGTATGCAGCGACGTAGAGAAACAAAGACAACGAAATGCCAATGAGCGGAATATTGAACCAGTATCGCCACCCTAATATTGCGTAGCTAATTAAAACCAGAACACCAACCAACGCCAGAAACGAGGATTGAAGCAACAAAGTCGTGTGATTGGTTGCGAGAAATCCATATACCAATCCGAAAAGAATTGCGCCCATGCTATGACTAACATTGAACCCTATCCACGCCTTCCACATAGTAGTTTGCTGGGATATAACCGGAGATACCGATCGCATCATTCGCAAGAGACCCTCATCTCTAGGTCTTAGCTTAGGTCCGCGGAATGTCACCAATAGGTGCATTAACCCGAGAACAGCAATAATTGCACTACTAGATAAGATTAGAATTTCAAATAGTCGCATCGCTCTTCTGCGCTGAGTACATCCAAACGAGAGTCCGCCGAATTCTGACATGAGCTTGAACAACGAATGCAATATTCGTAAACGCTACATGCTGAATACCATTCCGCGATAAGGGTAGCATGATGTAACGAATCATTTTCTTACTTATTGCTGGGCAAAGTTACGATCATCAGAACGATATCCATTTCGCGATCCACCGCCAAAATACACTTCCACACCTCATTGACAAAAATGCAGAGATCACGGCTAGGACAAGGACAATAGCCGCCGTGCCGTAGCCGGCATCATGCAAGAAATATACAGTATTGATTCCGCCGACGAGGAGACCGAAGATAAATCCACAACCAAATCGAACTATTTTTTCGCTCTTATCAGGAATTGCCATGCGTAATTCTGCTCAAGATAATGATTGGGTGTTTCGGAGTGATTTAACTCACCATCCGATTCAGAAAGTTGCTGCAAGGTGACCCCTATCTTCAGTCGCTAATTTGTACGCATTTGTCTTGCCCGACCACCACTTTTCGGATCAGATGACTACGCGCAGTAGTAAGTCGGATTTCGAAGTCGACCGAACTTCTATTCCGGCGATCCACCGTGATGCGTTCAGGTATTCAAATGGCGAAATTAACCCCTAACGCCGTCTTAGAACGTTTACACGAATATATTAACTCTTTTGAGCAGCGACTTTGAAAAGAAGAGACGGGTTCACGCTAATCGAGATCCTAGTTGTCGTAACTATACTGGGCATTCTTGCCACGCTGGTAGTTACTCGCGTCTTCGGCAGAGTGACGGACGCCCGTATACAAGCAGCAAAAATCGACATTCGGACCATCGATTCCGCGCTCTCGCTTTACAGACTGGACAACTACAGATATCCGTCAACCGAAATCGGACTTCGTGCTCTGATTGAGAGACCACCCAAAACGGAAGCGCCAAATTGGAAAGAAGGCCTGTACATCAAAAAGCTGCCGGTGGACCCTTGGGGAAATCCGTATCTTTATCGATACGATGAAATACAACCAGATATCTATACACTTGGCGCCGACGCAAAACCCGGCGGAGTTGGCGAGGCCGCGGATATTCACTGGTCCGGCCTATAAG
Organism: Woeseia sp.; assembly: GCA_021773015.1. Classification (GTDB taxonomy): domain Bacteria; phylum Pseudomonadota; class Gammaproteobacteria; order Steroidobacterales; family Woeseiaceae; genus OFTM247. Next base: position 2,809,089 of record JAJFKW010000001.1, on the reverse strand, counting down.
TCGCCGCGCTATTGCTTGGGCAGGTGACTAATTTCGTCAACCATCATCGGCGAGCATCTGAATCAAGCTCGAAACGTCAAATAGAGGCCACCCCCGCCAATGCCAGTGGTAACCAATGCAGCAAATATATGAAACCAGACTCCCGGCCAGTGAATTCCTGTCTCCAATACGGAACTCCCCGGCTGAGTTGGCGAATAGTAAACTGCAACTTCCCGCCCTTCATGGTAAAGCTGCGCGCGATCAGATGTCCGGTATTTGATCAGACCATCCCTAAGCGTCGCGCGATGACCACTATATTGACGCCCGTCGACCTGATAGACATAGAGCAACTGGTGCCGCGCCCTTTTACCGCCGCCGTGAACTACCGATTTGACTATTGTTCCTTGTGTCGTTGGCCACTCTGTTGTTTCTGACGCCAGCCGAAATTCTGAAATAGTCATTACTGCGAAATATATTCCTGCACAAAGAAAAGCAGTCAATAAGAGTCTTAGTAGAAGTTTTTCCGTGGTTTCGATCAGGCAGCTCCGTAGGCCCGTTTATGTCCGTACCAGGCAAAAAATATCAAACTCGTCGTATCCACTGCGAATTGTCGAACACCAACCATCGGACTTTCTTTCGTTAGCCGTACGTTGTAAGCGCGAAGAACATGAAGACTAGCACGATGATTACAACAGCTCCTTCCGAGTACGGACCAACCACATTGGAAATGCGCCCGAATATTCGCCCCATTCGTCCAGGAGCAAGCAGATCGTCCGCTCGCCCTTCAATGTCGTCCGGCAATCCCTCACCAACGATCAACGAATAATAGATTCGCAGCTTCTTGCTACCGAACAACCACCACATTGCACCTACGAAAGACGCGAAGATTCCAGCCGCGTACAGCGCCTTGAGTTCTAAACCGATTCTCAATGTATCCACATAGACGAAAGCCTGAAAGGCAACGGCGAATAAGTAAGTACTAATGAGGATTCGACTAATCGGCCAGTTCGTAGAAATGGTGTGCGCTATGAGTATCGGCAGCAAAAAATAGCAAAGAACTAAAAAAATTATTTGCGGAAACGAGGTAACTAGCGCGCCGCCGAATGACAGCTGATTTGCGACGCCAAAGAACAGCGTGCCCGTTGCGCTAAGAATGGAAAGAATGATCACAACTCGAAGGGACATCGGTGGAGTAACCAGTGCAGCATTTACGGGCTGCCCAAGCCAAAGACGATAACTACCTGCGCCATATCGTGACATGTCAACTAAGGTCCTAGCCAGCGTGCATCAAGTATCTGCCATGACGGTTGCTTATTGCAAAATATGTGACGAGTGCGATTCGAGCGATAGGTACCGCACAATGTTTGGCTGCAGCTAACACTTTAGCCCGGTTCGCCGAGCACTATAGACTGCAAACGCGGAAATAATGGAGACGAAAATAGCCGGAGCCGCCACATCCCAGCTGAATCGCCCTGTCGTATAGAACAAGACAGCGACAAGTATCCACAGCGCGATTGAAACTGCTCCCCACATCAGCACGCCGCTGGACGGAATTCTCGTATTGTACTTTCCAATTCCGTAAATCTTTTTGCCGCGTTCGTTCATTTCGTCGAGTTCAGCTGCACCATTCTCGCATAAACCCTCGCAGGCGAGCCCTTGTCCGACGTCGCGCGCGCATTCCGAGCACAGACCTTTGTAGCACGATTTGCAGATTCCTATGGCAGGTACTGTGTTATGTTTAAAACAATTCATAATTTCAATCCAACATCAAAACCAGTTTCACGACCAGCTTACTGCGGGACTTTTGACATCGCAAGAATTGGGACGGGAACTACAGGTTCAAATACAGCATATCGTTCGGTGATACTTGTGATTGACTCTGGAGAGTCATACACAAACGCATTCCAGCCAGCGCGCTGCGCTCCTGTAACACATTCTTCGGTGTCATCCCAAAACCAAATACACTCCGGCTCCCTAGTTAACTGTTCGGCAATGGCCTGGTAAAATCCCAGGTCGGGCTTGGCCACACCAAGATCACAGGAAAAGAATAGGCCGTCAAATTCACTTTCGAACTCCATCGTATTCCGAATGTAGTTCGCGCGTATTGCCTCTTGATTTGAAGCTAGATAACAACAGAAACCGGACGCACGCAGTTTCCGGATCAAGGTTACAACATCATCGCGCGGCTGATCGTCTGCCTGCAACCAAAGCTGGACAAATTCTTCTACAGAACCAAACCAATTCCAACGCTTAAGAAATGGCCGCAGCGACTCGATGAGCTCCGCATGTCCCGAAAGACACAATTGGAACGGTCCTGCAAAAAATGGCAGCGTATCCTCTTTCGAAATATCAAAATCGCGTTGCAACACGTTGGCAAAACCCCATGGCTCGATAACGACACCATCTGCATCGAAGACAAATATACGAGTTTTTTGCATGGTTACTTGTGTTACCAAAGGTCAGGACTAAATGGTGCCAGGATAATTCTCTGCAAACATTGGGCAGATACGGCTCAGGCGGCAAGCACGGTACATTTCTAAGCTGCGCCACTTACGGACATCGAGCACTCAATAGTTTTGTTTGTCTTTTGCTCACCGAAAAGATCTGTTGCACGGTCTGTAACAAGACCGTCCACGCCAATCTTCTGATAGTAAGCAGCCCGACGACGATTGTTGATTGTCCAGACATGTACTTCGCGTCCCGAAGCTTTGACAATATCGACAAATGCCCGGTCAATAAACGATCGTCCTTTCATACTCACGCGATCTATTTGGCTACCCTCGAGTACGCGAACTAACCAATTTGCACTCGGGCGAATTAGGTATGGAATTCGCCATTTTAGATGAGTTAGGTAGGTCAGCTTAACAGTTGGCAGGTACCTTCGTATGTGAGTCAAAACTTCAAGGCTCCCGCTTTGGAAGAAAACTGATTCAAGCTCAAGGTGAGAGTTTCGAACAATACGCAAAACTTCGTCTACCCTTTCCAGATCGTCATCTTTGAGATCGAATACGTAGTAACCGGCAGACTGAACGCTATTGAGAAGCTCTTGTAGCGTTGGAATGGCCTCCGCGCTTATTGCGATGATTTTCGGAAACGGTAAATTCGAGATTTTCGTCTTTCCAATTTTGTTATCGTGAAACAAATAGACGACCCCATCAGTCGAGACACGTACATCCAGCTCAACACCATCAGCACCGGCTCGCCACGCGTTTTTGACGCTGGCGATTGAATTCTGACTCGCGCCGCATCCATAGCCGCGATGGGCGACCAAATCAAGCGCTGCGGCCTGACGCGCTGTTAGGACAAGAAGGATGAACAATAATCGATACACTTTTGTCACGCCTGCTATCGCCTAAGGTAACTTGCGAAAAATATCTGGCACAAAGGTTACCCTTTGCAAGCCTCGTGAAGGAATCCACGATGCAGGTGCCGTACACTGTCAGGTCTCATCTTGTGCCGAGTTCGAAACACATTCCTTAAAGAAACCCTCAATCTCTTCTCTCCTGAGTTGATTTTTATCAGGAAACAGCACGTAACCTCGCTTGGCCGGCGATTTCTCAAAGTACCGCAAGGGTATCGCGCTGCCCTCAGACAAAACTTCGGCGCACCTTGATTCTGTCAGTTTGAACGCAAGACCTTTAGGCGAGAGTGACGCGACTATTTTTCCGTTCGCGTAAACGGCAGCACCGCTGAAGAAGTGCTTGCAAACAACGGCGGGATCACTGAGATCAATATCATTTACGAGTTCTCGGATTTGGTCTAGATAAGGTTGCGCCATGTCAAGGATCGTTATGCGGTCAAACGGCTAAGCAAACTTGACCTCAGATGACGTCGCGATAATTGCGCGAGCAAGAGCCGTGACGGAAGCTAGAGTACAAGTGTAGCGAATTGTTACGCGACATCATTTGGGTCTTCAGCAAAATGGAGGAGAACACCCGCCGGGTCCCATACGTATGTTATCAATAAGCCCCATGGTTGTAACGCCGGTGGCGCCACCTTGGTTGTTGGAAACTTATCGGCCAACCCAACCGAGTCGAAGTGGTCGTACCAGGCTTGAGCCGAATCCACCATAAAATGCAGCATCAAGCTCTCGCCATAATTGTTGTGATTTTTCGGCAACAATAGAAATCTATAGCCGAAATTTGTATCTATTTCGCAAACTTCTCCGGCGTCCCAAGATACTGTGAATCCCATACATTCGTAAAACGCTTTGGATGTCGCATAATCATTCGACGGGACGAATGGCCTGAAATCTTCGATGGATCTCACGACGCCTCCTTTGCTACCTTACGTCTAAGCTAAATTGATCTTAGCTTATGACGCGAAAACTACCCGTGCAAGCTTCGTGACATCAGCCGCCGCGCGAGTGCATTGCGTTGTTAGCTGGCACTATTGCAGGCGTTGAATCAAATCTGCTAATTCCGTATGCCACTGGTCCAAAAGCGCTTCAGAGTCGGACCAGAGCTGTGCCAGCTCAGATGACTCGGCATTCTTAATTTGTGCAATTGCCTGCCGTGCAATCCGTACAAGACTGTCATCTGCCGCCAATTCATGGCTCTCGAACCAGCCGAAAACTTCTGCGGGCAGTTGCGCTCTTGGTTTTCCTTTTAGAGCGGCGACCACTTCGGCGGCTGCAAGTGCCACGCTTCCCGTTGGCGCCTCAAGATAGCCGGACGCATCGATTGCCCTTTGTAGAGCTTTCCGGACAACAGAAAGATCATCGCTTTCGGATAGCTCCCACACCCAGTCAAGCGCATCGTCATTGTCGAACGGACCGACATCCCATGCTCCAGCCAACGCCATGGAAGAAAAACAGCAAAGAATTATGGTCGCTACAAATTGAGTAATTTTCATGGCAGTCTCAAGTGACAGGTGATGTTTGGAATGATTAGCGGGTAAAGAGCGTGACGCTTTTTGCCTGTCAATTCCATCCCGCTATTTTCCAGCTGCGCGTCAGGGCGCATCAAGCTACAAGGGGAATTTGCACTTCGCAATACTATTCCGAGTCCCCAATGTTGATTGCGATGGACATGTGGTTTTGACTTGCGGCGCGGCGCAACGCAATTGACTCAAGAACATATGCTCTGAACGCGTCAATCTCCGCAGGGTTCTGGCACCAAAGATTGCCAGAAGATATCTCTTCGAATGCAGTCGGACCATAACTATACGTGCAATGCAGTTGTACAATTGGTGGATCATCTTGTCCCGAAGGAATCACCTGACGGGTCAGGTCGAGATCGAATTGCCGACCCTGCCCCCAATCGTACGAACCCCACTGGAAAAGAAGCATATCCCCGTCTTCATCCAGGGACGCCCCGATTATTCGAATACTCTCGTATGAATTAATCACTGACTCAAACAAACGAACTGGACTCGATAGAACCTCGCTCGATAATGCTGAAATCTGAATCTGCAGATCTGTGAGCGTCATGTCATCCTTGACTGCCGTCCAACGGCTAATTTAACTTGCCTCAAGAATACTGCGCGATTGTATTGTGGACAAGAATCGTGACGGAGGTCAGCTTGTAAGTACAACGCTTTGTTCATCGGCACACTCACAACCTGTGAAAAGCTTTCTGTATCTGGCGCGGCCCTATTGATACCAATGCAAAAGCCGAAACAAGCACCGCAAGGCCGCAAACTCAGTGCATTGTTAGGCATCTCGATCTTCTTGTAGTCGCATAGTCTCCTCATAATCCTTGATAGCCGCCATAGATTTACGAATATACTTGATCTGTTCCGGAGTCTTTCCGGCTAGCTGCTCTTTCTCAATCCGGCTCATCAATTTTTTGGCCAATCGTGTTCCGTCGATAGAATCATGGCATTTCATATGGCGATTGATTTTCCGGAACTCTCTACGTGAGAGTTCGAACACCAGCGTACAAGATTCGCAGTGCAGTCGGTTCTTGTTAACAAAGCGGAGTGTACGAATATCCGAAAAAGTGACCCACTCCGATTCATTCCAGACTATCCAGTTGGTCGAACGCCGACAATCGTAGCAATACCCTGTTACGACTTCGCCGAGAGGTTTCTCCTCTTTTTCCCGCCCGAATATGACCCACATATCAGTTTCGCCGTTTATTCGATTTCGCCTCAGAGTGAAAGAGCTATCTTACGCCTTAGCTAACTTGCGCCAAGTGTCTGGCTCGGCTATTGCCAACGCAACGGTGAACAACAAATTGCAAGGCCTTTGACGGGCGACGTGTGCCGATTTGCCCAGCGGCAGTTGCAGCGATTTATCGGATGTCGTTGGCATTTTTGAGGCCTGTCAGGAATACGTTGAAATTGGGAATAATGTGGTCAATTACCAAAATAGTATTGCCGCTCCGATCAAATACTTCCAGTATCTGCAGCGATGGCCGATTAATGTATTCCAGGTTTTGATTCCAATGAAATGACTCCGCACCACCGCCCCGGAATATTCGAAATCCCAAGTTGTCAACTTCGATTTTAGATCCAAGAAAGGGTATCAGCTTAAGCCCGGCGCGAACAACGTAGAGAGTCCACATCCCCATTACCGCCATCACGAGAAATCCAAAGATTGAACCGTCGTTGATTGCACGAACGGCATAGACTAGAAAGAACAGCGCCATTCCAAAAAAGAGCAGGACTCCAGCTCGGACAGCGACCCGCATCCAAGCGGGATACTCTAGTTCAACTACAGAATTCACTCGTCTTTTAACGTCTCGGCTAAATTTGATGGTCAGCTTATGGTGGAGCTCTTGTGAGAGCAAGAAACATGCATGCAGGTGCAGCGCCTTATTTGGCGTCTTTTGTTGCCGATTTTACAATTAGCGTGATTCCATCACGGTCAACAATTGATACTTTATCGCCGACAACTACTTGACTAGTATCACCCGAATTTTGAATTGCCGACCAATCCTCTCCAAATACTCGAACCCGACCCGCTCGCAAATCCCCGAATCCGGACAAGACTTTGCCAACTTCCGACACTTCACATTCATTAGTGCGCCTTTCTCCAGGACCGATTATCACTTTGTTTGGAGCGATCAACTCAAAACCAAGCGCCCAAAATGGTTCGAAGACAATCACAAGTAGTAGAAGAAACAGCATAGCTGTGAGCTTGTTCTCACCACCCAAATACAACCGATAGAACAGGAACGCAAACACACATACAGACAGAATCAGAATAGCGCAGAACCACCACTCTTTAGAGAATCGTTTCAGCTTGTTTTTTGCCATGACCGAAACGCTCTACCTCACTAAGATCAGCGCAGCGGATTGCTACGCATCAAACGCGTGTGCAAACGATTGTAGCTTGGACGGGTCAAATTCGAACTCAAATTTCAGCAACTGACGATGAGTATCGTTGCGACTGCCGTCGAAACGCAGTGTTCCCTTCACCGCCATATGGCCCAATTTATCCACAGATGCGATGTGAACTTCAAACAAATCCGGAGACGCGGATTTCAAAACTGCGTCGCCTTGACGGCTTTTTTCAAGGTCTCCAAGGGACTGACAAAAACGTTGAAAACACGTGGAATCCACATGCCCGTCGGAATGCCCGGCGAAACCGTACGAGGTCACACTTACAGACACTATGTAATCTCCGTCGAAATCCCAAGCTACGGTTATTGAACCATCCTCTTCATGCAGCGTTGCGGATGACATTGATAATAACGCCTAACGTCTAAACTAATTTGATCTCAGCTTATGGCGCGATGGTCGCGGAAGCAAGGTTCAGTGCAATCTTGCGGCACCGAGACAGTCCTGCGAATTGCTAGGATTGCCCAACGGACATTCGAGTTATTTGGCTCGTCAACTGAATCTTATTACGGAATTTGATCTGCAACGTGGCAGGCAATGCACTGTCGCGGCGGGCCGCCTGCCTCACCTTTGGCGGCGAGGTCTTCGTGGCACCCTCGGCATAAGTCATGAAATTGTTCTTCGAGAAGCGGCCATACTTCGACATTCGTTACATGGCAGTGCATACAGGAGTCGCCTCCTGTGTCATCGACGTAATTGTGATGACAATCGATGCATTCAACGCTCGTATGGTCGAGATGCGCGAAGGTCATCGGCAGAATCAATTCTGGACTATTATAGTAGTGTCCAACCTTGGGCTGCTCACCGGCAAATGGCGAACCGTAGATCAATATCCACGTAACTATCAAAAAAGCAGCGACCGTTGCTGTCTTCATAGCACCAGATTACGGATTCCTGTGAACACCGCGGATGCAATGACACAGGTAACCAGAAATTTTGCCGGGGTCGTATGCGGTGACCACCGCGCTTTCGTCCAGATGCCGCGACCGAATATCACCGCGATTGCTAAACCAATGAGAAGCACTGCCTGGAATTTGGTTTGAAAATAGAAACCACTAGCGATGATGTGATGAATGGAGCCGGCGATCGCGGCTGTAGCAAGCGCCTGGTGCCACTTCCTGAACGCCGAAAAACCATCATGGACTCGCTGTCGGGCAGGCATCTCTGCAAGAAACACAAGGACGGCAAGCAAAACCAGTCCAGTAATTCCGGTCCACATGTACAGCGGCGCATTGGGCGTAATGAATTCCCGCGCAACGCCGTCATCCAATAGAAACCACAGCGCATGCAGCAATACAATTGCAAGCACCGCGTACCCGAGTGTTTGATGCGCACGAACATTGCGTCGAGCACCGCCCGGGATGGTCAGATATAACATGCCGGCGAGCGCAGCTAACCCGAGCGCGTTGTTCGCATCCCATACCCAGCCTCCACCCATGCTTGGAGAATCCAGGAACGCAATTAGCCAGATAACACCGATAAAGAGTGTTAGTGCGTGCATCCGCTAAATATCATTATCGTTCGACTATTCACAACGCGTCTCAATTCTGGCATCCATTCACGTGATATCTGATTTAGAGGAACTATCGCCGGACTTCGCTTCATTGGCTAGCTTTTTTCGGACGGATTCCGGGAATGCAATTCGGCCTCGCGATTTCGCCCGCTTACTCATCGTAGTAGAGTATTCCTACTATAATTGCACCGAAGACTTGGAGGGCAACGTTTTGCATACTAACGAAAATAGTCCAATCGTGTTCCGCGGGTCAATTATTCACACAATTGTGACCTTTGTTGTCGCGCTTGTTGGGTTGTTTGTCGTCATGTTTGGTGTCGATTTGTTTTTTTTTGATGGCGCCTTAAGAGCAGGAAAGATATCTGAATTTGACGGAATAGTAGCGAACGCTTCCAGTCGATGGCGAATTGTCATGATGGCATTCGCCATAGCCGCCATTGAGTTTCCCTGGTCGCTGAAAGGGCATCCCGACTACGAATGGGGTTTTAAAGCGGCACTTGGTGTTGCGATCTTATTTGCAACCGTGACTGCGTTGACGAGCCCTGGATCAACTGCAGACACGATTATCGCCATACCAATCTTTACATTCTTTCTGTTGGCAGTCACTTTCGTCGCGGGTGGGATTGCAAATAGTATGGGTCCATCCGGTCTTGGCGATACTGTGCGCGATCAGCAGTTTGTTGTTCTCGCGAAAAACTCAGTAGACGCGGTACTTTCCAAGCAACACCGAACGCGAGGCAGATTCATAAAGCAGTGGAATATCGATATAAGCCAACCAACACAAAGCGCGGAGCAACTTCGCCAAGCCTGGAGCGATGGAATATACATCGGACACGGCCTACTACATGCCCTGCCAAACAGGCAGTTCGATGCCGACGAATATCTCATGGAAGCGACTGGCGACCTAATATTGACATCCCATAATGTTTGGATATCTGAACATACGGAAAACGGACAAGGATCCATGGCCGACTATCACAAGCATCATGTTCGCCTGCACGACGTTCAAGAGATATCCGTTGACCAAGAAAGTGGCGTGCTTCGCCTAGTTATGCGAGATGGTGTCGAGCATAGGACAATCACGAAATACGCAAGCGAACTGCCGGACAATGAAACGCTGTCTCGAATAGTGCGGCCCGATTAAGCCTAGTACGTCACTGCCTTCTGGCTCGAAGCATGACGTTCGGTAACAAATGAGCAGGCTGGCCAGCCGCTCGTTCCGTTACCCATGCTAAAATTCCTGTATGACTTTTGTACTGACGACCGCCGAGCAACTGACCAAAGAAATAGATACGATTGTCGAGGAAACCTGCCCTGCTGCGGGCCGGCGATCAATGTACGGCGGCATCGTATTTGAAGTGGAACCAGGCAATCACAAGACGATGGTCTGCGGACACTTTATCTACAAGAATCATGTAAGTGTGGAGTTCAGCAACGGGCATGCGCTACGCGACCCAGAAGGCGTGCTTGAGGGTAACGGAAAATATCGACGTCATATCAAGCTTTTTGACCCAAGCGATATTGCCAAAAAATTCGTACGTAAAATGATAGAGCAGGCTTTTTCCTAAATACAGGCGCCTCAAGTCATTTCTGATGATCTTGGAACTGCAAGTTCACGCTGAGCGGCCGCTAGGCTAGGCTTCGGCAATCACCAAAATTGTCACTCCGATAGATTGTCTGCTTCCACGAAACGCACCCATCAGCACTGGCACTGACTTGCCACATGAGGTCGGTGGTCGTTGTAGATCGCTAGCCTGTTGGTGGAACGTACGGAAGATCCCAGAGTGGAAAAACACGTGACAATGCCGACAATCCCAGAGGGTGTTTTAGTTTTCCAGCAGTAATCGCTTCCTTGATATCGTCGAGCGTCATGAGATGCACTCGGATTGCTTCACCGTCATCCGGCGAAGGCGCTTGCACGACGTCGACGCCTTCAGCCAACCAATGATGACAATGGTTGTCGTGAATCGCTGGATTTGCCTGCACAGAACCGAGGTGGCGCCAATTGCCGTTGCCGTATCCAGTTTCTTCAAGTAATTCGCGCTTTGCCGCGTCGAGAGAACCTTCACCAGAGTCAACCATCCCGGCGACGGGTTCGGTAGTAAGCTCGCCAACGCCGAACCGATATTGCTCGACCATAACGATCATCCCGTCGCTGGTAATGGCAACAACGTTTACCCAATCAGCAGTTTCCAAAACCATTCGATCGAATTCCACCGCACTCGTGGGGTGGCGCATTCTATCCATGCGCACACGAAAAAGGGGAATATCCGGCCCTGGTTCGCTGCCCAACTTCACCCAGTTCAATTCGTCGTCATTCATTATAAGTGTCTCTCAGTTTGAAATTAGGCTTGGTCAATAATCAACACGGCGAATTTGGGGCACATTGCAGCCATTCACCAGCGGCAATTATTGGCTAGATGTTCGCGTAGATTCACTTAATTCTGGCCGTTGCCAAACTCGGGGTAGCGTGCGCCCCAATCCTGTAGCCAGCTCGGTTCGGCCAGTATTTGCATCGTCGGACTAACAATGTAAGTGACAGGGTAAAAACCCTCACCGTCGAGCTCGCCTGTTTTTATCGCGTTTAAGGCTCGCCTTAAGTCGCTAACATCAGAAAGGGTCTGCTCCGGAGCACCCGGAGGGCCCATTCGATGCGCTCCGAAAATACGAACGCTCGAATCTGCAACGTCGAGGACGTTTTTTGCTGCCTGCTGGTAATCACCCATTCGGCTGTTGGGCAGAAATGCGTACAACGGCCCTGGGTAAATGAAATCACCGGAAAACAGATATCCTGCGTCACTATCCAGAAGCGAAATGGAATCATCCGTGTGTCCAGGCGTATACAAGATCGTCAACTTGCGTTCGCCTAGGTCCAACGAGGTTCCGGGCGACAGCCACTCATCTATTTCAAGTAGCGGTGCGTCGTAGCCTTCCGCGCTGCCCAAATGCTCGCGCCACTTCAGCTGCAATTCATCCCCTTGGGCGCGCTCGCGAATGTGGGGTAAGTCAGCTACCGCCACGTGATCGAACGTAATTTCGTTGCCAATGTGATCGTAGTGGAAGTGCGATGGCACAAATGTGATGGGAAGATCTGTCAGTTCCTTTGCCACCGGCCGAATATCGCGCAAGCCGGGCCCCGCGTCAAAAAGAATCGCGCGATTCGATCCAAGAATTAGGTAATTAAAATTCTCTTGTTGATATCTCGGCTCGCCGATAGCGAAAGTTTGCGGATCAAGAATTTGAACGATGAAGTAGTCATCGTGCCAGCGTACGTTCTCGCCCTCGCCCATAGGCGCAAGCAGTTCAGGCGGGCTTCCTTCCGCCAACAAAGAAAACACAACCCAGTGCCGTTGGCTGGTCAATAGAGCGGCGAGCGATACCAGCACAAAGCTAGCCCAGAGAATATTTTTCATGTGATATTCGTATTGATCTTAGTGGCACATAATATTGCGAAGGAACAATAACAATTGTTAATAGCATCCGTGCGCAGCCAAACGCAACTCCCACGAAATATGTTGGCCCGTGCGACTTTTCCGCGCCAAGATACCAGATTCGCGTGCGGCTGCTTAAGGACACGCGAAGTTTTCCTTCAAAGTCTCACCAGAAACGCTATAACTAGCGAAGTACCAACCGCGCCACCAAGGCGATAGCCCGAAAATCTCCAGGTACGTTAAAGTAGGCGGAATTCCAAAACGATTCCGACATGGTTCGATAGTTATTCGCGCAAGCAACAAAAAGGGACGGGCAATGAGCAGGGAACAAGATATTTCGATCGCGGTAGTTACAGGTGGTGGGAACGGTATTGGCGCGGCACTGTGCCGGCGGCTTGCCGAGGACGGTATTCGAGTCGTCGTCATCGATCTGAACAAGGAAGCGGCTGAACGCGTCGCTGCCGAGATCAATGGCGTGGCGTACCGAACCGACGTCAGTGACGAAGCGGCCATGATTGCAATGATCGGCGATGTCGAAGCAAAGGTTGGTCCAATCGATCTGTTCGCCTCGAATGCCGGTGTTGTTTTCGGCGACGGCAAAAGCGGATCGGCCTCGGCTGACGGTGTACTGTCAGATATTGCGGACCGATGGGACACCTCCTGGCGCGTCAACGTCATGGCACATGTTTATGCAACCCGCGCACTCCTGCCCTTGATGACCGCCCGCGGAGGTGGATTCCTCGTCAATACAGTTTCAGCCGCAGGCTTTTTGTCTTCTATCGGTGATGCTGCTTATTCCGCAACAAAGCACGCCGCACTCGGCTTTGCCGAAGCGGTAGCAATTCGGCACGGCGACGACGGCATCAAAGTGTCTGTCGTCTGTCCACAGGCCGTCGCAACGAACATGTTGGACTTGGCGACCGGTCCCGGCGCGGCAGAGAATGTGTTTGGCGGTGCTGATGCCGATGGCATCGCGACGCCAGAAGAGGTTGCGGATGAGATCGTAAAAGGTGTAACGGCTGGTCAGTTTATGATCGTTCCACACCCGGAGGTCATCGGCTACTTCCAGCACAAAGCCGCCAATTACGACCGCTGGATTGGTGGGATGCGCAAGCTTCGTCGCACGCTCGGCGAAGCAAAGTGATTGTCATTAATCGGCTGTTGAATGTTGCTTGGTCTCTGTAATACAGAACCGGATAATTCGATATAGCAGCATTCTCGTCTAAGCAGTGAATCTGGATCAGCTGGTTGATGATGAAAACAGCCACAGCCGATAGGTATGCGGCTTTTCATCGTCGAATTCTCGTGCGATCCCCATTATTCGGTCACCCACAAGACTGGATGCTTAGTGTTTTCTATTACCAGCTTGTTGCCCGGTGCCCGGCTACGGTCGACATTCGCTGACCACGAATTTTTGGTACAGACACTACAAATTTTTGTGATCCCCAATTTTTTGTGGTGAACGGAATTTCGTAACTCATTGTTTCTTCTTCCTTTTTGAAGTTGGCACGGTAACTGCAATGCAGATATCAACCGCAGCTTACTTACGAAGGGAGAACATCATGAATACTCGAATTGCACTAACAAGCATGATCGTCATAGCCGTTGGCTTTATTAATATGGCGGCCGCAGCGTTACCGGATCCAGGTGTGGTCATAGATCCAGAGCGCACGGCGGTTGTTATCACCGACCCACAAAATGACTTTCTAAGTCCAGACGGTGTCACCTGGGGCGTTGTTGGCAAAAGCGTTACTGACAACAAGACAGTCGAAAACATCGACTCACTCTTTGCTGCTGCCAAGAGTGCCGATCTACCAGTATTCATTTCGCCGCACTATTACTACCCAACTGATCATGGTTGGAAGTTCGAAGGCGCGCTCGAAGTGCTAATGCACACCATCGGCATGTTTGATCGTAAAGGTCCGCTGACGACGGAGGGCTTCGAAGGCTCTGGGGCGGACTGGCTGGAGCAGTACAAGAAGTACATCGACGACGGCGAGACGGTGGTTTCAAATCCACACAAAGTTTTTGGGCCGGAAACGAATGACCTGGTTTTACAGCTGCGCAAACGCGGCATAGACAAGGTCATTCTCGGCGGGATGTCGGCCAACCTCTGTACTGAATCCCACATGCGAGAACTCATGGAACAGGGATTCGAGGTTGCTGTGGTTTCTGACGCTACTGCTGCCGCGATTCTGGAAGAAGGCAACGGCTACGAATCAGCGTTGGTGAACTTCCGCTTCATTGCCAACACGGTATGGACGACGAAAGAAGCGGTCAAGAAAATCAAAGACACCAAATAAACAAACCCACGACATTAAAAGGAAACATCATGAGACAGCATACGAAGTCCATTGAATCGATCTCCATCCTCTTGGCGATGACAGCAACGCTAGTTTTCACGCCGATCACTTACGCCTCACAAGAGTCGATCAAGTTACTTACAGCCAACTTTGAAACACGTGAGGTTGTACAGGTTGAGATTGGTGAATTTCACTTTAAGCCGGGGCAGGTCGCCCCTATTCACACGCACGCTGCACCCGCGGTCGGCTACGTCGCCAAAGGCGAAATTATCTATCAGGTTGAAGGAGAGAAGCCGCAAATCCTTCGCGAAGGTGATGCGTTCTACGAGCCCGTTGGCCCTCGCATTCTGCGTTTTGATAATGCATCTGCGACAGAAGAAGCTATTTTCCTCGACTTCAATCTTGAGCAAGTTGGTGAGCCATTCATCGTTTTTGAGAAACCGCCGACCGAGGCGATCGATCGTCGCTCACTTCCAACCATAGACATCACGGATCGCAACGTTGATCAGGTCGACATCTATGTAACGGAGCTTGCGAACGGCGATTCGGCGGATGCCTCGAACAACGAACCCAGCCTTGGCCTGGTTGCTGAAGGTGTAATTGAACTTCAGGTCAGTGGTAAGCCAGCACAGCGCTATGTAGCTGGTCAAAGCTTTGACCTGGCTGGCGGAAAGGTGCGCGCGATTTTCGTCAACGATTCGAACGAAATTCCGGCCAAAGTCATCACATTCCGCCTGAAATAGGCATTCGATATAAAGGAGAGCTGCAATGAGTCATTACGTTTTAGTACACGGTGCTTGGGAAGAAGGTGCGATGTGGGATCACGTCTCGCCGATTCTGAAAAGTCACAATCACACGGTAACTGCGATTGATCTGCCGGGTCATGGCGCGAATAGGGGATCGGATCCGGCTGTTACGACCGAGCTCTATATCGAGGCCCTCATCGACGTCATCAACAGGCTGGACAGTTCAGTTGTGCTGGTCGGTCATAGTATGAATGGTGCGCTGATCTCGAATGTAGCCGAACGGATTCCGGAGAAAATCGAGCGTCTTGTCTACGTTACCGCGTTCCTGCTACGGAACGGCGATAACGTCTTCGACACGATGGCTGGTGATACGGATGCCGAAGTCTTTTCGGAGATCGAGTTCACGGATGATCAAGCATTTGCCACGCTGCCAGAACCAGCATTGCGCAGAGTTGGTCTTCACGACGTTGACGACACGGAGATCCAGCGAATCCTTCCATTTATGGCCGAATGGCAGTCCAGCGAACCCTTCCTGGCGAAGGTCGTATTGAGCGAGAGAAATTTTGGGTCGATCCCGAAGACCTACATTCGAACGACGCTCGACCGAATGATTTCGCCGAGACTGCAGTCGCTCATGATCGAGAACTGGAACGTTGATTCAGTATTCGAAATTACGTCCGGGCACTTCCCGACATCATCGAAACCAGCCGAACTCGCGGATGCGTTGTTAAAGGCAGCCTTGATTGGTAGTGAAAAAATCGCAAGTAACGCTTGACACTCTCCTCATCGCGCTCCGTCCTCACGGCGGAGTGCGATGAGGCTCGGGCCACCTTTGAGGAAGTAGTAATGAACACCAAATCAATTTCGTCTAAAGCGACTTCACGTCTTCTTTACACCATGCTACGCATCGGCAACCTTGAACGATCGCTCGAATTCTACTGCGACTATCTTGGCATGCGTGAATTTAGGCGTGAGACGTTTACGGAAGGGCGATTCACGCTCGTGTTCATCGGTTATGACGACATATCACCGAACGCATTGATTGAACTCACCTACAACTGGGATGACGATAAGTACGCGCATGGCACTGGCTATGGTCATGTCGCGCTAGAGGTCGACGATATCTACGCAACTTGTGAGCAACTTGAACACAACGGCGTTCGCGTCGTTAGGGCACCTGGACCAATGATGCAAGCTCCCGACGAAACCGGTCATCGTGAGGTCATCGCGTTTATTGAAGATCCCGACGGCTATAAAATCGAACTGATTCAAAAAGAGAATCAGCTATGAGGGTTTTTCGATTCCGAATGTCTTGATCTGATAGGCCAAAGTCGTCGGTTTGACGCCCAAGAGAGCTGCCGCACCTTCGTCGCCCCAGGTCTTCCAATCAGCCGCCTTGAGGGCGGCAATGATGTTCGCTTTCTCGAGCTGTCGAAATTCATCATTGGTCAGATAGCCGTCTGGCTCAGCATCGAGGTTAGGACTTGCCACTTTATCGTTGGCTTGTTTTCCAGCAAACCTAATATCCATAATGAGCCTGTCCCCAGTCGACGAAATAACCGCTCGCTCAATCGTATTCTTGAGTTCTCGTATGTTTCCCGGCCAATCGTGTTGTTGAAGTAGCGCCGCCTGACTTCGACTCAATTGAAATGTTTTCCTTCCCAGTTCTTTACACGCATTTCCGAGGAAACTTATCGCCAACGGAACGACATCCTCGATACGCTGCTTCAGCGTTGGCACCTCTACAGGGAAAACGCTTAGCCGGTAATACAGATCCTCTCGAAATCGACCCGCTTTGATTTCCTCCTGCAGATTGCGATTAGTCGCTGCTACGACGCGAACATCAACATGGATAGTCTTATTGTCACCAATACGTTCGAACTCATTTTCTTGCAGTGCCCTGAGCAACTTTCCCTGCTGAGCGATCGGAATCTCACCAACCTCATCAAGAAATAGCGTACCGCCATCTGCGAGTTGTAAACGGCCTATACGGTCTTTGTATGCTCCGGTAAACGAGCCTTGTACATGCCCAAAAAACTCGCTCTCAAAAAGGTCGTCTGGCACAGACGCGCAATTGACCTTTACCATTGGCTTATCAGCTCTGTCGCTCTGTGCGTGAATAGCGCGAGCAATCATTTCTTTTCCAACACCAGACGCTCCAAGTATAAGCACGGTGGCTGTAGTGCTAGCGACTGACTCAACTTGCGACAGAGTGTGCTTTAGCGCCTTGCTGTCACCAATAATTTCGCCGAAGTTGCCTCTGGCAATTACTTCCTCGCGGAGGTAATCACGTTCCAGCTCCAACTTTTCTTTGAGCTTTTTGAGTTCGGAAATGTCGTCCTTTAGGATTAGATAGTGTGTAACTTCTTCGTCAGGCCCGGTTACTGAAGAGACACTAGCCGCTTCCCAATACCAGCTGCCGTCTTCGCGTTGACTATGTATATCTCCTCGCCATTCTTGTCCGGAAACTATAGATTTCCATATTTTTTCATACTCGTCTTCATTCTTGCGCCCAAAGCACAGCGTGTTGGACTTTGTGCCGATCACGTCGACTGCTTTGTGGCCAGTGGAGCGTTCGAATCGCGAGTTCACGTACTCAATCTCGCCTCCGGCATCTAGAATAATTACGGACGCCGTACTTTGTTCGACGGACTTCCATAGCGTCCTAAGTTTTATCGCCGTTTGCTCTCTCTCGAACACATCATCTATCAGATTCTGCTTCATCTGATTCATTGAGCGAGAAATCTGGTCCAACTCATCTGGTTCAGCCCTTTCTTCTCTGTCCAACGTCAGAAACTGATCCTCCTCCTCAATGCTCAGAGTGGCTGCGAAATTCGCAATATCACTCAAGTGGCGGGCCACCAATTTATAAATAATGAACAAGATGAAAAACGATACCAAGAATGTTTTCAGGGCCTGCGAGATCAATATCAACCAGCCCTTTTTCCCGAGCCGGTTCAGAACACCCTGCAAATTTGACTCGATATTGAGCCGCCCTACGTTTACGACTCTGCCTGCATTCGTATGTGACACGTCAACGTCATGTATGCGTGAACGATCATCACCTCTTTGGTCGCCGAGATGCAGCGTGTCGCCCTCGCGGATCTGCACACTGACATAGTGCACATCTTCGAATTTCATGATTCCGGCGAGAGTGCTTTCTATCTGTTGTGTATCCAAAAACCAAATTGCGTTGCCGAGACCCTCGCCATAGCTGAGTTCTATTTGTCTCATCCGCTGATCGACCATCTCGACTTGTTCTCTATAGTCCGAATAGAGTTGATACGCTGTTACAAGCAGGGTGACAAACGAGCTAAACAGCAGAATCTGAAAAAGAATCTTATTGGCGATCGAACCGCGTCGGTTGATCAACCCGAATCCGTTCTTACTCGGCGATTGCTTCTCCGTCATTGTACTGGCGTGTACTTTTCTCTTATCGTATCGAACTCACCGCGAGCTACGATTTCGAGAAACAGCTCCCTTAGCGCTTCTGCATTCAACCGATTTACACTCTTATTGGATATTTGAATCCATGGTGTTCTTTCGGAAACGACAATAGGCTCGGCAAGAATAACTGTTTTCCCCTCAACCTCCGCGAGCGCACTCAAAATAGGCGCTAGCGGTCCAATGATTGCATCAACACGGTTAAAGGCCAACATTTCGGCGCCCTGGAGAAAATCTTTAGTAGCCTGTTTTTGAATGTCTGGATCATCATCGATCATATCCCCGAACTTTGCGCCTCTTAGGTAAGCAATCGTTTTACCTTTAAGGTCTTCAATTGAGTTGATATTGGATCCCGCGAGGCCCACAACCACCATTTTAAGTGCCGGCAAAGGAGCGATGTACTCAACATGCCCCTCAAGCTCTTTGTATTTGAACATGATGGTCAGATCCGTCTGGCCGCTTTTTAGCTCATTGACAATTCTGGCGTAGGGGTAAAAATAATTGTTCGATTTGTGGCCTGAAGCCTCAGCTAACCGATTCGCGAGATCATAGTAGATGCCGCCAGGATTGGTATCACTCCGGATCCCATACGGCGGAATTCCTATGGTTCGAATTTCGATCGTCTCGCGTTCCATTCCGTTGGCTGCGCCTAGCAGAGAACACCATGCCAGCATCGCGAGGGTTTTCATCAACAATTACTATTCATGGTGACATCATTTCCTATTGCGATAACGAGTCGGTGTAGTGTCAGCATACTTTTTGAATGTCTTCGCAAAAGATAAATCCGACTCATACCCTACTCGATTCGCCACTTCATAAAGTGGAGCTTTGGTTTCACGCAGCAGTTCTTTGGCCCGCTGTATGCGAAGCATGGTCAAATACTCGAACATTGGATAGCCGACGAGTCCCTTAAATTGTTTGGCAAATGCTGCCCGTGAGATTCCTACTTTTTCCGCGAGTTTGTCGAGAGTCCAGGCAACTTCCGGATTGGTGTGCAGAAGCTGTAGCGCCTTCGAAATGCGCTTGTCGGACAGCGCAGCGATAAATCTACTTTCATGACCACGGCCAAAATTAATGCGGATGAGTTCAACCAGCACAATTTCCGTCAATTTGTTGACGACGAGGTCTGCACCCGGCTGTTGCGCCAGGTACTCAGCACTCAACTGATCAAGCGTGCTCTTTAGCCACGAATGTTTCAGAAATTCCTCTTCGCGGACGATAATGAGTGAAGGCAGCGCTTCCAACAGCGGTGTAAGGGTTCCCTCTGCAAACTCGCAATAACCACACAACAATAGGGTCACCGCTCCGGTCCCTGGCACATCCCTACCAACCGGATGGCTAGCCAGGACGTGGTCGCGACCTGGCTCAATGAAGATTAAGTCGCCTGGGCTGAGGCGTTCAGTCTGGCCGCCAGCCTCAACCCAGCATTCGCCCCGACGGATGAGATGAAAACTCGCGGTAGTCGTGTCTTTGAATTCCATCGACCAGGGTGCCTTGAGCTGGTCGCAGAAGTAGACACTGCCTTCTGCACGCATTGATCGGAGGATGTCGCTGAGTACTTCCATGACTGAGGTCGTCGTCTTCAATTAGTTGCCAATTATAGACGATTGATTATACATTTCAACGTTTTCAGGCATAGATAGACTACTTGAAATTCCGTATCTTAATGCTTCACACAGCACAACCATGAGGCTAAGACAATGACAAACGTAGAGATATACACCAAAGACTGGTGCCCCTACAGCACCCGAGCCAAAGCAGATCTGGCGAACAAGGGCGTGAGCTTCGAGGAGATCGACGTCACAAACGACCCGATCCGCGAACAAGAAATGATCGCTCGCTCTAAGCGTCGAACGGTGCCACAGATTTTTGTTGACGATCGCCATCTCGGCGGCAGCGACGATCTGCGCGCCTTGGAGACCAATGGCGAACTGGATCGACTGCTTTCGGGCACCGCTCACAGTGAAGCCGCTTAGGAATTTCCGTGCCACATTGGCGCATTCATTTGACTAAGAACATGTAAGGAGAAAATCATGAAACTGCAATATGTATTAACGAATAACGCACATTGGCTACTTCGAATCAGCGTCGTCGGCGTTTTCCTTTACCACGGGATTCTCAAATTCTCGAATCTCGAAGGTTTTGCGAACATGTTGCCGATATCGTTTCCGCAAGTAGTCTTTGTCGCCCTTGCGAATGTTGGCAGTGTGTTACTAATTCTTGGCGGATTTCGAAACAACCGTCTTTCAGATTTAGCCACACGCTTCGGCGCAGCATTCAACATACCGGTTATGATCGGTGCCATCTCGCTGGTCCACTGGGGCCGCTGGAACTTTGTACCGACCGAAACCCATCCATTGGGCGGAATGGAATTCCAGGTTGTGCTCGCATTGATCATGTTCTACTTCGTAATCACCGGGAACAAAGGAATCGGAACAGCTGAACCTGCGGTAAGCGCAGCATGATGCTAACCGCCAGTCCTGGGTTCGGTTGTTGGTCAATTTTGGCAACCGAGCTCGGGATTTTCTGGTCATGACCTGAGCAGGACAATTCAGGTAAAATGCACCGGGTCTTCCTGATTCCGCGCAAGCCAATGTCCGTAAAAGTTGCCGTTGTACAAGAACCGCCCATCTATCTTAACCGAGACAAAACAATCGAAGCGGCTGTCGCCGTTATTGACCAAGCCGCCTCCGAGGGTGTGTCGCTGGTCGTCTTTCCCGAAGCGTACATACCGGGTTACCCAACCTGGATTTGGCGGCTCCGACCCGGCGAGGACGCGGAGCTTGCGGCCGAAGCTCATGCGCGGCTGCGAGATAATGCCGTCAGCCTAACGGACGGAGATCTACAAGCAATTCAAGATGCCGCAGCCCGTCATCAACTGACGGTTGTCATTGGCATTAACGAACTTGATACGAAATTCAGTGGCACGACTATTTACAACACAGTCGTTGTAGTAGGTCCAGACGGAGCCATACTAAATCGACACCGGAAAATGATGCCCACCAATGCGGAACGAATGGTGTGGGGAATGGGCGACGCCACTGGTCTACGAGTCGTGGACACACCGGCCGGCCGGATCGGATCGCTGATTTGCTGGGAAAGCTACATGCCCCTCGCAAGATACGCTCTGTACGCACAGGACATCGACATTTACATCGCGCCGACCTGGGATTTCAGCGATAGTTGGTTAGCAACCTTGTGTCACATCGCTAAGGAAGGCGGCTGCTGGGTAATCGGTACAGCAACTGCGTTGCAGGGCAATGACCTACAAGACGATTTTCCAGAACTGGAGCGACTATTTGAACCGCAGGAGTGGATCAATGTAGGAAATTCCGTGGTTGTGAAGCCACAGGGAGCGGTGGTTGCGGGCCCTCTCAATCGTGACAAGACTATTCTGTTCGCAGAGATAGACCAGGAAGAAGCACGGCGCGCCAGGCGCTCGTTGGACGTTTGTGGCCACTACTCACGTCCTGATCTATTCTCTTTTTCCGTTGATCGACGCCCACTCGACCCCGTGAAGTTCTCGGACTGATCCTTTCGATCAACTTCGTTCGAGCAACATTGCTACAGCCGTGGCGCCCGCACCGCAAATACTGATAACACCATAGCGAACATTTCGCCGCGCCATTTCGTTAGCCAACGTCGTGGTAATTCGCGCACCGGTCGCCGCAAACGGATGGCCTACAGCGATCGAGCTACCCATAGTATTGAGTATGGCCCTATCGACGCGACCGATCGCCGCTTCTTTCCAGCCCTGCTCCCACGCTTTCAGGTTCGACGCGACCTGGCCAGCGAACGCCTCGTGCATTTCAATAATGTCGATGTCCTCTAGCGCAAGGCCGTTTCGCTTCAGAAGTCTCGGGACCGCAACGCCAGGTCCCATCAGCAAACCATCACTGGGATCAATACCAACGTTGACGAAGTCTTTGATGTACGCGAGCGGCTCGTGACCAAGCTCTCGCGCGCGATCTTCTGTCATCAATACCGTTGCGGCCGCTCCATCTGTTAATGGGCTCGAGTTACCCGCCGTTAATGTGCCGCTTTCACTGCGATCAAAAACAGGGCGCAGCTTGGCCAATGCTTCGATACTCGTGTCCGGTCGGATCAATAGATCGCGATCATAAGTGCCAAGGCGAGCGATTTCTGCCGTCAGCCGGCCATCCTCTGTCGCAGTATGAGCATTCACGTGACTGCGATACGCGATCTCGTCTTGTTCCTCCCGTGAGATGCCCCATTCCTTTACTGTAATTTCTGTGTGTTCGCCCATCGTAAGGCCGGTCGACGGCTCGGCAATACCATACGACCACGGCTTAAAGTGCTTCGGTCGAAATTTTGCAATTGCCTTGAGTCGGTCACCGAACGATCGTGCGCGCGAAGTTTCAAGGAATATTCGACTTGCTTCAGGCATGAACATCACAGGTGGATTGGACATGGACTCAACCCCGCCAGCGATCCCGACATCGGCACGACCGAGAGCAATCGAGTTATACACAGACTGAATTGCGGACGTGCCGGTAATACAATTGTCAGTCAGGGTCACTGCGCGCACATCGGCTGGCAACGCGCTGCGAAAGTTAACTTCGCGCGCAAGGTGCGGGATAGCCGGGTTTACGATCACCGTGCCATAGGCAAGTTCGTCAACGATCTTAGGGTCAATGTCGACCTTCTCTATCGCGCCGTCAACCGAGTGCGTAGCCAAGTCGAGCGCTGAGTAACCCTTTAGTTGCGCGCCCGCTTTAGCGAATGGCGTGCGTGCCCCACCAATGATCGCGACCTTTCGAGTTTTATTTTCTGACATGGTGTTTCTCCTGTTCCAATTACGCGACTTTAAGCGCCGGAACTCGTAGTTTCTTACTTGCATTTCGCAGCGCAGTCCGTAGACCCTCTTCGATTACCGGGTGGTAAAACGGCATTCCCAACATAGTCTCAATGGTGTGCTTACTTTGGTGCGACCAAGCTAGAAGGTGTGCCAGATGTTCGGCACGCGGACCGACTATTTCGGCGCCGAGGAGGCGTCCCGTGTCTGCGTCGGCGTAAACATGCAACAAACCTTTGTTCTTTAGCATGACGCGGCTACGGCCCTGATCTTCGAATGAGGCCTCACCAACCACAACGCTTCGTCCGGCAAGCTCCTTGAACGTGTTACCGACCATCGCAATTTGCGGATCGGAGAACACGACCGCCAGCGGTGAGCGACGTTCACTCACTTCTACCTTCGGATAGCGCCCGGCATTCGTTCCGGCAATACGACCATCATCCGCTGCTTCATGAAGCAGGGGTCGATCGTTGTCAACATCACCGGCAATGAAAACGTGCGAACGACCGATGCGCATCGTTTCGTTGTCAAAAATGGGGAGTCCATTGCTATCAAGCGGTAGTGTTGTCTTCTCAAGCGTAAGACCGCCGACGTTTGGTGCGCGACCCGTTGCAGCGACAACGTAGTCAACTACTCGCTCATGGTTCTTGCCCACATAATCAGTAAACTGAATTCGTACGCCGTTCTCAACACGCTGCATGCCCTTAACATTGACGTCTGCGTCGAGATGAAATTCTTCAGAAAATGTTGCACGTGCAGACTCCATTACATCCGGGTCCGTCAGCGGGCCAACCTTCCGCCCCATGCCGAGTAGCGACACGTCAACACCTAGGCGGCTAAGCGCCTGCCCAAGTTCCAGGCCGATCACGCCGGGACCAATTACGGCAACCGAAGCCGGCAGATCATTCCAATAAAAAATGTCGTCGTTGACGATTAGCCGATCACCCAGTTCGTCCCACGCTTTTGGGTAGCTCGGTGATGAGCCGGTAGCGATCACGATGCGCTCAGCATGAACGATCGTATGTTCGTCAATCTGGAGGCGGTTGTTATCGAGAAATCGAGCATAGCCGAGAATACGATCCGCTTCGGAAATCTCTTCGACACCGTCAACAACGAATCCGACGAAGCGATCCCGTTCGCGACGGACCCTGTCCATCACAGCGGCACCGTCGATATCGACACGACTGACACGGATGCCAAACTCGGGCGCCTGATGTGCCGCATGCGCCGCTTCTGCTGCTGCGATGAGTAACTTGCTCGGCATACACCCAACCCGCGCGCAAGTGGTGCCGTAAGGGCCCCCCTCAATCAGGACGACGTTGTCGGTCCACTCCTTAGCCGACCGGAATGCTACCAAGCCAGCGGAACCAGCGCCGATAACTGCAACGTCTACGTGTCGTGATTTCATGATTCATCTCCCCAACGGGCTTTCGCAAGTAACTTAATAGCGTCCAATATAGGTGCTAGCGAGGAGACGATCTATGGCTGATAGTGTTGAAATATGTAACTGATCGTCTTCGAGAATTAGAGACGATTTCTATACTCGCCGTCATTGACTGCTTGCAATAGCCAATCACGAAACGCGGCGATATTCGGCCTGTTCGCGTGGGCTTCCGGGTAGGTCAGGTAAAAGCTCGACCCCAGCGACAGTGTCAGATCGAAGGGCTCCACGACACGGCCGGCGGCCAGATCATCTGCTGAGAGCGTGCGCCAACCAAGCACAATGCCCGCACCATCTATGCTCGCCTGCAACCCATGATCGGGGAGGCTGAAGTGAGTGCCCCGAGATGCATCAACGCCAATTGCACCCGCCGCTTTCAACCATGACTCCCATGTTGGCGCATCAGGGTCGTAATCCATGGAATGATTGTGCAGCAATACATGCTTTGAAAGATCATCGGGCGTCTTTATTGCATCGGGGCCCTCGAGGAGGCGAGGGCTGCACATGGGCGTAACCGTTTCATCGAATAGCTTGATCGTCTCAAGACCGAACCACTTGCCACTACCCAGCCTAATCGCCGCGTCAAAGTCGTCGCGTTGAAAATCAACCAAACCAAGGCTGGTGGATATCCGTACATCGATGTCGGTGTGTAGCGCGTAGAACTTCTGCAATCGAGGGATTAGCCACATAACAGCGAATGTGGGGGCAACGCTGAGCGTGAGTGATCCGCGCGAATCACTATCCATTACCCGTTCCATCGCGTTGTCGAGACTTAGAAATACCTCTCGCAGGTCTGACAACAACAACTGTCCCGACTCAACCAGGACCAGACCGCGAGACCTTCGACGGAAGAGTTGAAGGCCCAAGTACTCCTCGAGCCTTTTTACCTGGTGGCTGACTGCAGCCGGCGTCACCGATAACTCCGCGGCCGCTTTGACGAAGCTGAGGTGGCGCGCTGATGCTTCGAACGCGCGCAGTGCGTTCAGCGGATAAATTCGCCGTGGCATAAACATCCCTTAGTTTTTCTAAGTCTGGGTGAGAAATGGTCGCTTGTCCAGGCCTCATATAGAGCCTAAAAAGCTAGTCCTGCCTTGATAACCAAACAACTCGACCTAGTTTTACTAGGCTGTATGACGGGAGAAGGAAATGAGCAACGGAATAGATCCAATCGCCGCAGAGATACGGATCACGCTGAGTGAAATCTACCCAGATTCAACATACGGCGCGATTCCCGCTTTGGACCAGCACGACACGCTGGAAGCTTATCGCGCGTATGACGACGGCGGTATGGAGACCATGCCAGAGGTACTGGCCGCCTACGTTGACTTCCATCAACGTCAATGGCTGTAGGGCGCACTCGGATGCAACAAATTCCTATGCCGCCTTTTACACATGAGACCGCACTCGAAAAAGTACAAGTCGCGGAAGATGCCTGGAATACACGTGATTCAGACGCGGTCTTACAAGCGTGTTCACCGGATTGTATCTGGAGACATCGCGACGACCGGTTTCAAGGTCGTGCAGCGATTGAATTCTTTCTGAAACGCAAGTGGAATCTTGAGCTCAACTACCAACTAACGAAGGAGCTTTGGGCGTTTACTGACAACCGAATTTCCGTGCGATTTGAATGTGAATGGGAAAAAACCGGAACCGGCCAATGGTATCGAACCCATGGCAATGAGCATTGGGCATTCGACGCAGATGGCTATATGACTTTACGCGACATCAGCGCCAACGACATTCCGATATCGGCTGGCGCGCGCCGTATCGGACTGTGAATTAGAACCGATAAGGACGAGACAATGAAACACAAACAGAGACTGATTTTCGCTGGATTGACGCTACTCAGCTTGATGAATATAGCTAACGCTCAACTCCCCGACCCGGGCGTCGATATCGTCGCCGGCCGAACAGCCTTGCTGATTACCGACCCGCAAAATGATTTCTTAAGTCCGAAGGGTGTGACATGGGGCGTTGTCGGCAAGAGCGTCACCGACAACAACACCGTGCAGAACATTGATTCGCTGTTCAAAGCAGCAAAGCAAAACGATATTCCGGTGTTCGTGTCACCGCACTACTACTTTCCGACTGATCACGGCTGGAAATTCGAGGGTGCGCTCGAAAAGCTGATGCACAACATTGGCATGTTCGATCGTAAGGGTGCCCTAACGGCGGAGGGGTTCGAAGGGTCGGGCGCCGATTGGCTTGACCGCTACAAGAAGTATATCAATGACGGCGACACCGTCGTTTCGAGTCCGCACAAAATCTACGGGCCGGAAACGAATGACATCGTGTTGCAACTTCGCAAGCGTGGCATCGACAAGGTCATCCTGGGTGGCATGTCCGCCAATCTCTGTACCGAGTCGCACATGCGCGAACTCATGGAACAGAGCTTCGAGGTTGCGGTCGTCTCCGACGCGACCGCCGCCGCGATTGTCAACGAAGGCAATGGTTACGAGTCCGCCCTTGTCAACTTCCGCTTCATTGCCAATACCGTCTGGACGACGGATGAAGCCGTGAAGAAAATCAACGCATCAAAATAGAGCAAAGGAGTACTGAGATGAAAGAACAAACACGCAAAGCATCGTTTTCGATTCTTCTGGTAGCAATATTCGGTTTCGCGTTTTCCGCGGCGGCTGTACGAGCCGAGAGCATAACGACCGTTGAGTACAAAACTGTTCAGGTAGAGGGCATCGATATTTTCTATCGCGAAGCCGGCGACAGAAAAAATCCGACTATACTCTTGCTGCACGGCTTTCCGACCTCGTCGCACATGTTTCGCGAGCTGATTCCGGAACTTGCAGACCAATATCATTTGATCGCGCCGGATTACCCCGGTTACGGCTTCAGCGCTATGCCTAAAGTCGATGAGTTTGAATACTCATTCGACAACGTTGCACGCTTGATGGTTAAGTTTGTTGATCAGGTTAATCTCGATCGATATAGCTTGTACTTGATGGACTACGGCGCTCCGGTCGGTTTTCGGATCGCAACTGCTCAGCCGGATCGCGTTGACACGCTGATCGTGCAAAACGGTAACGCCTATGTTGAAGGTATCGACAATAACTTCTGGGAGCCGATTCGTGAGTACTGGAAGGACCGTGACGCTGTCAATAAGGGGTTGGACAACGCCTGGTGGACGAACGTTAAGAAAGCCTATCAACAACCCAACATGTCGAATGACGCCGCGCTTCGTTTCTTGACAACGCTAGGTGCGACGAAATGGCAGTACACCAACGGTGTGCCAAATGCTGAGTCTGTCAGCCCGGATACTTGGGGACACGTGCAGCCATTGCTCGATCGTGAAGGCAATCAGGAGATACAACTACAGATGTTCTACAGCTATGGATCGAATCCGCCATTGTATCCCGCGTGGCAAGAGTACTTGCGCAAGCATCAGCCACCGACGTTGATCGTCTGGGGCGAACACGACGAGATTTTTCCGGCAGCCGGAGCGGTTCCCTACAAGAGGGACTTGAAGGACCTTGAGTATCACCTGATTGATACCGGGCACTTCGCCCTGGAGTCGCACGGAAAAGAAATTGCCGACCTGATGCGCGATTTCTTAAATCGAAAGGTCGCGAACAATAAGATGGCTTCCAACTAAACGGAGAGGGTGCAGCCACCGGCGTGGTGGCTGCACCGTTGCCCGAGGACCGAGACATGGCACACCAATTCGCAGACATCATGTTCACCGATAGCGTGAAGAGCGCGCAGGAGCAGTTCGGGTCGCGGAAACACAACGAGAAATTTGCTGAACGAGCCGGACCGAATGATGCGTTGACAGAAAACGAGGCGGGATTTATTTCAGCTCGGGACTCCTTTTACATTGCGACGGTTAACGAGGATGGCTGGCCATACGTTCAACACCGCGGAGGACCTCCCGGTTTTCTCAAGATCGTTGGCCCTAATCGTATCGCCTTCGCTGACTTTCGCGGCAACACCCAGCTGGTTAGCGTCGGCAACGTTTCGGAGAACGATCGTGTCTCGTTGATCTTAATGGACTACCCGAACCGACAGCGACTGAAGCTTCTCGGATACATGCGTGTCGAAGACGCTCGAAGCATGCCACCAGACGAGGTTGCTACTGTAAAGCCCGCTAAGTACAGAGGTCTCGTCGAGCGTGTTGTCACGATCGACGTTGTCGCTTATGACTGGAATTGCCCGCAACACATTACGCGACGATTCTCTGAGGCTGAACTCGACGCTCGCTAATAAGCGTCACGAAAGAACCCTAGTGGCTCGACGTAACAGACGCTTGGAATGTGCGATGTTGGCGGCGGTCCGAGAAGGTTTGCTGCATAAACTGCGACCAGAAACAGAGCGAGCGTCCAAAAACCAATACTGCCCTGGCGATTCAGTGGCGCAGCACGGCTTTGAACCTATCCAACACCTTTAACAATCCTTGACCGATCAGTCTATGTATGCGACTATTCTGTCATGAAAAAAGGGCCTGACAAGCAATTCGATACGGAAGAGGCGCTGGAAAAAGCCGTGCAGCTGTTCTGGTCGAATGGCTATGCCGGAACTGGGATGGCTGCGTTGCAGTCGCAAATGGGTATAGGCAGAAAGAGCCTCTACGATACCTTTGGAAACAAGCGCGAGCTTTTTATCAGGGCCTTGCGGCTGTACGCGAAAACGGTGCCAAGCCAGCTGGTCGATGCGCTAAACAAGGGCGGTTCGCCACTGGAAAATGTCCGTGAAACAATGCGAATGCTTGAGCAGTGGCATTCCCTACCGGATAGCACTGGGTGCCTGTATGGCTCGAGCATGGCCCAATTTGGTACAAAAGATCCCGAGATGGCCGAAATCCTTCGCGATCATGTCAACAGTCTCGAGCAGGCTTTCTATGATGCGTTCAAGCGAGCTCAGGAAGTCGGCGAATTGGATGACAAAGTAAACATCCGCGATCTCGCCAGAATGTATGAGGGAATACATCAAGGTCTGGCCGTGATTGGGCAGGTGCATGCTACCCCAGAAGTGACACGAAGCATTGTCAATGGGGCATTGGCAATGCTGGACACTTTAGAAACACGCTGATATTTTTTTGCCTACATGTAGACCGATTGGTCAAAGAAGAGAGCGAATGGCGACTACGATGCATGATGTGACCGAACGCACCTCGGCAACGCGGCGGCAGGCGATCAAAGCCGTCGCGCGGCTCAACGAGGATCCGGAAGTTGCGCCGAGTGAGCTTGCCGCGACGATCGAGATTTCCCAACACTTCGGCGAGATCGTCGGTGACAGCCTGGCACTGAGGGACACACTCGCTCGCGTCGAAGCCGTTGCGCCAACGCCTGCAACGGTACTCATTCTCGGCGAATCCGGAGTCGGTAAAGAACTTGTCGCCCGAGCTCTTCACACACAGAGTTCGCGGGCACAACAACCATTCGTCAAGGTTAATTGTGCGTCGGTCCCTCAGGAACTATTCGAAAGTGAATTCTTCGGTCATGTCAAAGGGTCCTTTACCGGCGCGCATCGCGATCGCGCTGGCCGTTTCGATCTCGCCAACGGCGGCACACTGTTTCTTGACGAAGTTGCCGAGATCCCGCTGACATTGCAGGCAAAACTCCTGCGCGTGCTTCAGGAAGGCCAATTCGAACGGGTTGGCGACGAGAAAACTCGCAAAGTGGATGTTCGAGTAGTCGCAGCAACCAATCAAAACTTACGTAAGGCCATAGCCGAGGGGAGATTTCGGGAAGACCTTTACTACCGCCTTGGCGTGTTCCCCATCGAGGTTCCACCATTGCGAGCGCGACGCGACGATATCGTCATGCTTACCGCGCACTTTCTCGAACGCACATGCCACAAATTTCAGAGAGATGACTTGGTATTGACGGATCGACATACGCAATTGCTGCGTAGTCACAAATGGCCTGGAAATATCCGAGAATTACGCAATCTGGTCGAGCGCGCAGTCATATTGTCGCAGCACGATCAACTAGAACTTGAGCTCGCATTGCATCACCGTTCAGCACCGAGTGTCGACGATGTTTCGGCACCCCAGGCGCGTGACGGCGGTTACATGAGCGAGGCCGAATGGCAGCAAGGCTACCGCGCGAATCTTGTTGCCGCCCTGGAGGCCGCGAACTGGAAGGTAGCAGGTACCGGAGGCGCAGCTGATCGTCTTGGTCTCAAGCCATCGACGTTGCGAGATCGAATGAAGTCATTAGCAATACCGAGCTCGCGTGATGCGAATTGAAAGGCATCACGCCGCCGTCAGGGATTTCCTCATCAACGACCGCCACTGATTGTCTCTTATCTCCGCCTCCTCGCCACTTAGCGTCGTCGTTCGTTTTCCGAACACTGCGAGGACGAATCTCGAGCAGGCAACGTGGCTTCGAGAAAGCCGGAAACTTTGGCGGCCAAAGCCGGCACAAGCCACAGCACCATGGCTGGAACCATGATGCTGCTGATAAGAAGCGTGCGAAGCGGCAACGGCCAACCGCGAACCGCGGGTTCTAGAAAGTAGGTTAATGTAGTGATCAGCGGATAGGCCACAAGCCAAATCACAATGGCGCAACGCCACCGCGCCTGGACAGAGGCCATTAGCTACCGACCATTGACGATCACGAAGCCACGGCGCTTCTGACTTCGGCCAGGTCCTCGACAACCTTGGTCAGCTGCTCAGTGTCAATATCGTAGAAGTAGCCGAGTACATTTACGTGTGCGGGCGTGCCAGGCGATTCCCGTACCAGACGAACATCGTGTTCAAGCGATGCAACGTAGTCACCGATACAAACACTTTCTCGTGGATAGCTTTCGGAAATGTCCAAACCGTGTTCGTGTTTATAAGCATCAATGATACCGTCTGCCGTAAATGACGTCGCTCCGCAATGGCTATGGTGCACGACGACCACGTTCTCAATGCCGAACAAGTGTTGGGCCACAGTGACGGAACGCAAAGCGTCCGTCGCCCGACCTCCGGCAACAATGACTTCAAACATAGTTGTTGTCGTTGCCGCTTTGTTGCCGTTTTCGTCGATCAACACATCGCCCGGAAATACGTCACCAAGCTCGTTAGCAACCGCTTTCGGAATACCGGTGACCCTTGGGTCGTAGCAGTAGACAACAACCGTTTTGAGTGGCGCGGCCTTGGAAAATGCTTGTCGTACCTCAGCCTCATTGTAGTCGGGCTGTTTTGAAAATGAGTAAGCGTCGAAATTGTGGGCGGATTTGTTCATTGGAAATTCTCCAGTTTGATAAATGTCGCGACACCATGGTGAATCTCAGGGGGTCGCACGTGAAAGCGGTCATGTTTCGTAGCGATCGAGCCATACCAGGAGCATTCGCAAGATCTAATCGGCAGCTTGGTTGGGGTGCAGATGAAACACCTTATTCATGATCTTCCACTCACCGTCGACTTTCAAAAGCGTAAACAAGTCGGTAAACCGGCTACCAACCCAGTTGTCGATTTCAAGCTGGGCGGTTGCTGCAGTGTTGGTCAGATTGATATTGGCGATCCGTACATCAAGTTGCGGCGATGGACCGTTCTCGTCGGTCCAATCAAATAGCTGTTGGATCGGTCCGGCAAACAAGTCAATGCCGACGTAACCAAAGATCGTCGCTTCCTTGTGAAACGCGGATGCCATGTCCTTGCCGTTGCCTGCCTTTGCACCGTCAATGTAGGGTTCGAATACGTTGGCAATCGCGTCGTATTCATTCGCATCGGTCATTGCATTACTCATCGTCTATTTCCTTTGTAAGTACGTTTTCGGATAGTGGGCGGATGGATCAGACCTGCACCATTCCGCCATCGGCAACAAGGTCGGCGCCGGTGAAGAAGCTCGAATCATCCGAGGCGAGAAACGCGGCGGTCGCGGCGATTTCTTCGGGTTCTCCTGCGCGACGAAGCGGCGTTCGCTGGACAACCTGCGCTCCGAACGCTTCAACACTGTCCGGACTCAATCCAACTTTTTCCCAGAATGGCGTTTCGATAAGCCCCGGACTGATAACGTTGACGCGAATGCCGCGCGGCGCAAGCTCTGCCGCAAGCGTGCGGCCGAGCGAACGAACCGCGGCTTTCGTCGCCGAGTAGACGCTGGTGTTTGGGAGTCCCGACTGAGCGACAACCGAGGCATTGAGGATGACCGAAGCCCCCTCCGATAGCAGTGGCAATGCCTTCTGAACGGTAAAGAACAGACCTCGCACGTTGACGTTGAACAGGCGGTCGAATTGCGCTTCGGTAACGGCATCGAAGGGAGCGAGTGGTGCGATGCCCGCGTTCGCAAAGAGCACGTCGACGCGCCCGAATTTCTCACGTATTTCGGAAAACAGGCGATCCAATTCGTCAAGATTGGAAACATCACCCTGTATGCCATACGCCCACTCACCAAGGTCGTTGACGGCACGATCGAGTGCTTCCTGGTTTCGCCCTGTTATGACGACTTCAGCACCTTCAGCGATAAATCGGCGAGCCGTGGCCAACCCGATTCCACTGCTACCTCCAGTAACAACGGTCAATTTGTTATTTAGCTTCTGCATTTCATCGTCTCAATTTGTTCGTCTGGAAGCAGACCACTCGGCCTCGACCGAAGCTGGCTTGTCCCAGACGAACGTGTTGAATCACTACTTGGCGTCCAGAATTGGCTTATAGAATTTGCTGAACACCATGTTGTCGGCGTTGGCTATGTGACAGCCAGCGCACGCGTCGATTGGCAACGCGGCTGCTGTTTTTTCATAAGGCGGCGGGCGATGTCCGAAGTTAAAAAATCCCCAATTGTTCGTGTCCTTGAAGCGCTTGCTGTCTTTAACGGAAATATCAATACCGTTTAGCGCAGCAGGAAAGAAACCTCGGCCCGACACTTCCATCGATGAGCCGTCGTCGTGAACGGCCGGTCTTGTTAACTGGAGTTCCTTGAGCAGAATGGTGCCTTCTGGCCAACTACCTGTCTCTCGATAGGCCACGTACGCCTCAGGTTGTACGTAGACGTTGTGGTACTCCGGAAATGCCGCCTTGCCACCATTCAGTGCGTGAGGCGTAAGCGGCGACCCAAGAAAAACCCACTCGTGATAGTCGCTGGGAAGTACCAGATCTCCAGCCCTCGTCCACTTTGGGCCCCACGATGGGTTTGATTTGGCATGCGCGATATTCGCGATGCCCGTAAGTACCGCAATCGACGCGACAAACGCGAGGACACATGCGGGAAGAAAAAACTTTTGGTTGATTTGCACTTTGTTACTCCTCAAATAGCATTGGTAAATTTTTTTGACGCGCCGCTTATCGGCCATTGATGACTCGCTGCGCTTTCATGATGAGAATTGCAGGAACCGTGCCAATCTGGAAAACGAGGCAAAGTCAGTGACTTACGAGTGGCGTAGTGGGTACGGTATTCCGTGCTTCGCGGTAATCCGTGGCTGCGCGCGCGGAATCTCAACTTTTCGGATACCGAAAAAATTGACGGAAGCTGACTAGCTCGCGCTCTGCAACATTTTTGAAACTGAAATTTAGTGGCTATCCGTCGGGTCTATTCAATTGGTACGTGCGTTCGCCGGGCGCGCCGTGTAACCGGAACGACCTGACACAGGAGGACAACGCAATGACTCAACAAGCCAGGTGGATGTTATGGAGTGCAATAGTCGCACTCTCATTCACGACCATCAGCCAAGCCGCGGAGACCGCAGACGAGGCTCTTTCGGAAAATCCAACAGTTGGTAGTGACAGCCACGATAGCGCCGATCTGATCGAGGAAATCGTTGTCGTGGGCAACAAGAAAAAGCGGCAGTCGCATTCCGTTCGAATTCTGAGCAATCCACCGGAAGTTGAAAGACCGAGTCAAATCGAGTTCAAGTTCTTACCGGCCTATGACCCGGCGGAAGCCAATCGCGAATTTAGTCTGGTACAGACAGATGAACGTCTTGGACGCGAAGGCATCGTCACGCTGTTTCGCTTCAGTTTTGGTGGCTAAGCCACCTCGCGTAATCGCCCTGTCTCAACTTCATAAATAAATCCACGTACATGTTGGCGAAGTCTCCGGCGCAGCCTTCGTTGTTGCCTAGAAACTCGTTCGTTGCGTTCATACCTGTTCTCGTTGTAGTGCTGCTAACAGGCACCATTCAGCGAGTCGTGTTATCTGTGATTGCCCTGCCAAGCAGCGATGCAGAAGCGGCGAGCAGCACGATATCCTTTAGTAAAAACTGACCGGGGACAACGGAAAGCGCCGGAAACCCACCGAGGCTTTGTTCCCAACCCGGTGCGCTGAATACAAAGGTAAGCGTGGTCAGAAATGTAGCAACAGCACCGAGTGCTCCGATCAAAGCCGCCTTCGGAAAAAATGGGCCTAGAGCAAGTAGCGTGGCTGTTGCAATTTCGATCGTGCCAATTAGATTCGAGACTGCCTGCTGACTCGCGATCGTGTAGAGCCACGCCAAGAACGGACTTGATGCCACAAGCCCCTCAATGGCTCCAGCTTCATACGCCGTAAACTTCATGGCGCCGATCCACGCCAGCACTAGCACGATTGAATAACGAACAGCATAGTCACTTAAGACGCTGATTGTGTTGCCAGAGCGAGTGCTGACACCCGTCGATAATGATTCTTGGATCGCCTTGCTTGCCGAATTGTATGTTGCGGTGACCATTGTCGTTGTACTCCTATACTATTTAGTTGAAATAATCCGCCATCATCTTGTCGTTCCATTTCCGCCACGGTTTCCGATTTCAATTTCGCGGATATGTTGGATGTAATTTGCAATTGTCTTGACGCCAATGATGGCTATAACTTCGTTAATCTGTCGGCGCTCAACGCCATAACCACTAAAATAGTTTAGGTCGTTGGCATCCAGCCGACCGCGTTTTTCAAGAAGCTGCCAGGCCGCCTTAGTGAGCGCTTGTAGCCGCATATCGTTTGGTAGCTGCCGCATTGTTATGAGATTCAGATCTTGAACATCCGCGTCTCCCTCTCGAGCCAACGAGCGATGCAATTCCACACAGTACGTCGAGTCATTGGCGGCAGAGACTGCCAGCATAATGATGTTCCGCTCCCCATCGGTAAGCACGCCATACTTTAGAGCTTCCAGCGCTGACAGGTAGGCGTTGGCGACAGCAGGACTGCGAGTCAGTTCGTCGAAAAATGCAGGAACGAAACCAAACAGGTCGCTTGCCCTGTCCTCGAACGGTGACGCGTCATCCGCACCGGGGTTCATCCGCAAATGTCCCGTTGCGTGTACATGGATTGAAATTGATACATCGGCAAGATTCCAAATCGTATGTGAATGACCCAGTCCATGCATTGATCATGCCAAGCGGCGAAACGCCAACAATGTCAGTAACCAATCTCTTGGGAAGCATCTCCCGCACCTTTTCGCGCAGGTCTTGCAAGCGGATTCCCGCGAATCGCGGTATTTCGCGTCGGCTTCTCGTGCATCGATTTCCACGAATGTCCGAATCCCAGGCGAATCTGTGCTTGGCACGATTCATGCTCTATCTCCGTCATAGCCAGCAAAAAAACACGGAGCGAGGAACATGAGCCAACAACCAATGTGTAGCAAAAAAGACTGCTGTAGTCGGGCAACGCTAAAGATTGTATTCGCCGTTGTGCTGACGTTGGCAGCGCTGAACTATCAAGTTGCATTTGCGAGCGCGTTTCCGCCAAGCGGCTATCGGGCAAGTGTTGCAGGAGATAAGTTTTCCGATACCTGGCAGGTCGCTGCCGTATTTGAGCTACCCGCGCCACGCCACATACGTGCAAGAAAACTGGAACTGGTGGTCGGCACGACGTCGACCTCAAACGAAGTCAGGCCTTTTGTGTCGCTAGGGCCTGTATGGCGATTACCACTTTCGCGCCGACGTACGTTTCTGGAGCTGGGATTTAGCCCGACGTTTTTTGCTGGTTCCACATTTCATAATCGAAACATTGGTGGCAATTTTCATTTCACATCATCCGCCGCGATTGGCGTGTTACTAGGCGTCAATGATGATTCCTCGATATCACTGCGCATTCAACACACATCAAACGGCGGCCTCGACAGTACCAACCCCGGTATGGACATGGTTGGCATTAATATCGCCATCAACTTTGCCCGTTGATTGGGTGAACCTTGGGAGAACCATCATGACTCGTTCAAATCTGCAGGGCCCGGTCATCGCTCGCCTATTGATGATCGCCTTAAGTGACCGATTTCCAAATACAACTCACGGCGCAATTCCGGTCGCTGACCAATTCGACGTATTAGAGGAATACTTGGTAGCCAACGAACGCCTACTCGCTGATGCGCTTGTTGCCGTCAGGCCAGTCGCTTGTGATTAGCCTGTAATTCATTCTTCTGGTGTCCCCCTTGCCTCCTGTCGCACTCCCCCTTTTTTTCTCTGCGGCAGGGGGCTTTTTTGTGCGCCCGACAAAGCAGTCCATACGCCTGTCCTCGCTGTGCTCGTCGGATCGACGAGGTCGCTCACGAGATTATCAAAGGTGTAAGGGCCGGTCAGTACATGATCGTTCCACATCCAGAGATCATCTAACACTTTCAACACCAAGCCGCCAATTACGATTGCTGGGATGCGCAAGCTTCGTCGCACGCTTGGTGAAGGAAAGTGATTTTTGTTCGGCAGTTGTCGCGTTTGTATCGGTCGCTGCTAGAGGCCGCGGGTACGATGCGAGTATTACCGGATTCTCACTTTTGCAATCAAACCAAATGCCGCTGCAACCATTACTGACAAGAAAGCAGGCAGGATCATATCACTGGAATAGAGGTGCCTTAATCTTGCGCTTTGCCCATTCACGACCACCTCCAGAATCTCCATATACAACGGTCCAGCGATGAGTCCGCCGATCAGCAAGGCGACGAAAGTCAGTTTGTCTTTGAATCTTAGAAGTAGGCTATACGGCGACCCAAACAACAACATGCCCACGTAGGAAAATATTGCGTATAGATGCAAGTAATCTAGATACACTTCGCCGCGCACCCAAATTTGTCTTAAAATTTCGAATACCACTACAGACAGCGGCGCCAGAGCAACTGCCAGCCAAAATCTCCGGGATTCTTTTTTTAGTTTTAGATTTCTTGATTCCAAACTTATCAGCCTCGTTCGAAACTTCTTGTTAATCCCACTCTAGGCGATACGACGAGCTAATACCTTGGTCGGCGGCCTGCCGCAATGTATGCAATTCAGCGATCGAACCGCTTCAATCTTTGCTCACAGATAATGAAAGGCGATCTCCTTAATCAATTCACCATCTTCTTCAGATATCGGCACCGCTGTCGTATGCCTATTGAACTCGCTCAAATAGTGCTTGGCAGGAGGGCGCTCCCTGTTTGATTTATCAGAGGCTAATTCGCCTTCTAAGACCTCTTTGGCCTCAGGATCATCAATATACTTCTCAATTAGGTACGACAGGGCTTTATAGCAGTCTGATGAATTCATATGAAGTCGTCTGACACTCGGTAATAGTGGAGCGAAATGACGATTTTGCCATAAGTATTGTCAACAGAAGTTTATGTTGGTGGGCAAGCCTCTCGAACACATTTTATGATGTTGGTCGCGTTTTCAGTTACGCTCTCGACAGAATGCCCTGGCTTATATAGTAGTGAGCCAATACCAAACCCCGCAGCGCCGGCGGCAATCCACGATTTGTAATCACCAGTACCGATTCCACCAACCGGAAAGATCTTAGTGGCGCTTGGAAGTACATCCATGAGCGCCGAAACATGGCGCGGAGTAGTGCTACTTGCGGGAAAGAGTTTAAGGTTTCGCGCGCCAAGCGTTGTAGCAAGAATCGCATCAGTGGGCGAAAAAATACCTGGTATCGCTGTAACATCACTAGTACAGCACGCTGCACTAAGTACGTCAGCGTCAGTATTTGGAGAAACAATGATTTCCCCACCCGCGTTGACGACATTTCGGACTTCGCTCGGTTGCAGGACGGTTCCAGCGCCGATTACGCACCCACTTCCAAAGTATTTTCGCAGAAGCTCTATGCTGACGTAGGGTCTCGGCGAATTCAGTGGTACTTCAATCACCCGAATTCCTGCACGGTACAG
Organism: Woeseia sp.; assembly: GCA_021773015.1. Classification (GTDB taxonomy): domain Bacteria; phylum Pseudomonadota; class Gammaproteobacteria; order Steroidobacterales; family Woeseiaceae; genus OFTM247. The sequence continues at coordinate 2,770,152 of JAJFKW010000001.1, read as the reverse complement.
GGCGTCGCCTACCGCGACAGCATCACTTGGTGTTACTCCTCGAATAATCGCAATGATCGGGCATTCTGCAATGAATTGATTAAGCCGAGACATAGGATTCCACGTCAATATCGAGTTCGAAAATTGATCGCAAACCGCCGAGCACTGCGTACTGACCATCCAATATTTGAGATGGTGCGAGGTAGTGCGAACACGCCTCCCTATATAGAGAGGCCACTGAGTCTTTGCCGATAATGATCGTCTTTTTCGGGTCCGCAGCAATTGCTCTAGAAATTTCTAGCGCGTTCTTGACATCGGCACCAATGATGAGTCCGGACAGGAAATCGGGAGCGGAATCCGCCGCAATCTCTCCATTCAATCGCCTGGATCGAGCTTGAAAAAGCGTATGTAGCAACTCAGATTGCGCATGTGAATCGGAGGTACTGACGCCCTGTGTGAAAACCTCCGGGAAATTCATGTTCGACTCATGATTCTCAACCAATACGGTTTCTAACAACACCGAGTACAACTCTCCCGCCAGTGACGTCAGAAATGTCTTAACAATGCCGCTGTCCATCCACACCCACTTCGTATGCGTACCGCACAAACATAGTAGCGCGGAATCAACATCTGTAACTTGCCCTGTAGCAACTGCACCAACTAGTTGCGATTCCTCCCCCCTTAGATAGTCAGACGCGCCAAGGGGATTAGTGCAGGCAAGACCAGGCACTATGTGTATCTCGACACCGTTGATCTCCGTTGATTGTGCTGACTGGCCAATCGCTTGCCAATGGCTTGGGCAACTTTGGTGCGGCACATCCGCGAGACCAAGAGATGAACCTGCCATCCCGCACAAATACATCGAATCAATCTTATGATGCTGTTGCCACGACTTAATCGAATCGAGCAGCACTGACACTGCATCGACTTGTATCTTTCCAATACCTGGTCCGTTCGCAACATCAGATATTTTTCCATCTTTGCACAGATACAAACGTAATTGACTGGTGCCCCAATCCCCGAGAATAGTGGTGGACGTTATCACGATCGATTTCCGTGGTTTCGCATTGGCTGGTTGATGCGATGAACATCAGCGATTGAGTGCAGCTGCTAGCCCAACTCAATTTCGCCGCGCTGGTCTTCCAGTATTCTCCTTGCCTCAGAAAGTGACACAGCGGATGCGGGCGTAACCATCGTAACGGCAATACCGGCAACGAATGAAGTCGCAATTGCCGGTAGAATCGGATTGCCGAACGACGCGGTCCAAGCGTCGTTCGAGAGAACTAACAACGACACGATTGAACCTGTAGCAAGAGCAGCGAGCGCGCCAAATCGATTAAATCGAGTCCAGTATTTTCCGAGCAAACCACAGACGAATAGGCCGGACATGACCGTCGATATCATTGACGTGATGTAGCCAATAATATTGTTGGACAATAATGCCAACAACAAAGCGGCGATGATGATGACGGTAAGCCCAACCCGGGAGCTGGCAACCACACTCTCATTGGACTTCAACTTATCGGCGAAGGGTGCCGAGAGATCGCGCAACAAAATGGTGACCGCCGCAATGGCATCGGAACTTGCGCTCGACATCGTTGCAGACAATCCAGCGACAAGCACAACGATTCCGATAGCGAGCGGTAAGACGGTAATCGCAAGATACGGGAACGCAAACGGCGCCTCCTCAAGCGTGGGATTAATGGCGAACGCGGCCATTCCGATAATTGCTGGGATGACCGAGAAGGCGAGATAGAGCCCGCCGGCCATGATGAAAGAATTTCGTACGGTAGACACGCTCTTGCCCGAATAGATTCGCTGTCTATAGGAGGGTGTCGCCATGATGCCAACCAGTATCGCAGCGGACAGCGATAATGCGGGTAAAACACCAACTTTCTGGATGGACAAGAAACTACGATTGGATTCAGGTTGCGCCGCGATCAATGCGTCCCAACCACCTACGATCTGTACTGACATAACAGCCATCAGTAAGAAACCAATGAACAGCACGACCGCCTGAATAGTGTCGGTCCACACAACGGCGACGTATCCACCAACAATGACATAAACGCCGAACGCGGCCGCTACAATCAATTTCGCTAGATTGAGATCAATTCCAGTGATCCAACCCAGGTAAAGTGCACCGCCAATGATATGTGCGCCAAGCCAACCAATACTTGCGGCAAAAATCAAAACGGCGACCACCGCCTTCACGATCGAATCCGCTCCAACGTAGTAGGAGATCTCCTCACTCATGGTGACGAATTTCAACTCGCGAATCGGCGCGTACATAAAGGCGAGCAAAAGGATACCTATCGCACCGCCTATGCCATAAAGAGTTCCGGCCCAGCCGTTCGTGTAGGCGAATCCGACGGCCCCCATCGAAGAGCCCGTTCCAACCATTGTGGCGACAGTAGTGCCTAAAGTAAGAAAACCGGCGACCTGTCGCCCACCGAGGAGAAAATCCTGCCCTGACGCGTGTGCTCTCGAGACCCACCAGCTGAGTACAATCATGAAGATTACATAGCCCGCGAACACCACTAGAAAGAGTGTCGGATTCATTGCTCGAGACCATCGATGGTTGATGTTTTCACTAGCCGGGCTCCTTGAAGCAAACAAGTCCCACTTCAACTTTGCAATCCACAACGAGGTCGCAGACCGAACATATTCTTGCCGGCGGGTGCTCACCAAAAACCTCTTTGAACACTTTGTTGAAGGACTGAAAATATCGGGAATCTGTGAGTATCACCGTGACATGCACAACGTCCTCAACGGTGTAGCCTGCCTCACCGACGATGTCCATGCAGTTGGCGATCGCGAGTCTTGACTGATCGACAATGCTACCCTCGACCACCTCTCCGTCTGTCATCGGCGTCTGGCCGGAAACGTAAAGCCATCCGCCTGCTTCCACCGCACGTGAGAACGGCAGATGCTGACCGCCAGTACCGGTTGACCCCTTCGCACCGATTCGTCTCATAGACCTTCCTTACTATGTATCGAGATGAGAACTTGTGGCCCCGGAAAGAAATCGGCCACAACAATTGATTACCCCATTTTCACGTTCAAATACTGGTTCACCGTTGACCCAAACGGCGTCAATGCCGTCAGCAGGTTCGAACGGTTTTTCGTAGGTCGCTCGATCTATGATCTTATTCGGATCAAACAGTACCAAATCGGCATACATACCTTCGGCGATAATTCCTCGCCCTTGCAATTTGAATTTCTCCGCCGGAAGAGCGGTCATCTTTCGAACCGCCTCTCCAACCGTAAAGAGGTTTTTTTCTCGACCGTAGCGCCCAATAACTCTTGGAAAAGTGCCCCATAACCGCGGGTGTGGATGTTCGTCGTTGGGAAGCCCATCCGAACCAATCATACAATCGGGGTACTGAAGCACATGCTCAACATCTTTCTCGTGCATGTTGTGATACACGGCGCCGGCTGGCTGTAGCTTGCTCGCCGCATCCACTAAAGACAGCTGCCATTTTGTGGCAATCTCTTTGAGGGTCTGTTGAGCCACTTCCGGGTGCGATTCGGACCACGTGATAAAAATATCGTAGTTATCGGTAACCTGATCGATGTCCAGCGTACTGGACGATGCGGTGTACGGATAACAATCGCATGCGACATCCTGATCCAATGCCATCTTTTGCAAATAGCCAACGGTTTCCTCGGCGCGGCCCCAATTTTTCATACCAGCGCACTTGAAGTGTGAAATGACCACCGAAACTTTGGCGTCGCGACCCACTTGAAAGGCCTCTCCCATAGCCTCTACGATCTGATCGTGTTCGTCTCTCAAATGGGTTGTGTACACACCGCTGTGCTGCTCAACGATCTTTGCTAACGCGGTTACCTCGCTGGTTGTTGACTGTTTGGCAGTTGCATAGGCCAGACCCGTACTTAAACCGATTGCACCTTCGCTGAGCGCTTTATCCAAGATTTCGCACATTTGAGCAATTTCTGATTCGCTCGCGGCCCTGTCTAGCGAATCCATTGTTGCTACCCTCAATGAAGTATGACCGACGAGCGCTGCTACGTTGGTTGCCGGTTCTGCGCGATAAACTGCGTCCGCATACTGTCGTACGCTATCGAATGCGAAGTCGAATCGATTACCGAGAATGTTTAAGGGGTCTGGTGGTGCCGTATCGAGCACAACCGGACTGGCGCTGATTCCACAGTTGCCTACGATGACGGTAGTAACGCCTTGCGACACCTTCGCTGTCATCTTCGGATCTTTGAGCACCTGAATATCGTCGTGGGTATGAACGTCGATAAAGCCGGGTGCGAGGCAAAGCCGAGATCCATCGACCTCGTACTCACCGGACTGGCTAACTTCACCGACTTCGGCGATACGATCGGATACAATCGCGACGTCCGCGACGTAGCCTGGCTGACCCGTGCCATCGATAACGGTTACATTGCGAATGACACAATCAAGTTTTTGCGTATCAATTCGCTGGATTGCCGAATCTGCGAGAGAAGAAATTGCCTTGTCCTCCGGGTCCTGCCTAAGAAGCTCGCCGGAATTCTATTGGCTCGCAGAAAATTCGAGAGAGAGGGGCGGTGAGAACGCCGCCCCCTATTCGAAGTACCAAAGACCCTAAGCTCTAGTAGGTATATTGGATTCCAAGCAACACGCGCTGGCTTAGATCGTGTACGCCGTAGTCATAGAATCCCACTCCCGAGTCAAAGCCTTGGTAACGAAACTCTTCGTCGGTGATATTCAAAAACTGCAATGACACTCGGAAATTAGCCAATGAATAGTTCGCTGAAAAATCGAGCTGCCCAAAATCCTGTGTAAATTTCGGCCGCGCAAAATCATCAGCGAAAACGGTCAGATAACGATCTCTCCAAGCATAATTCAAGCGGGCATCCAGGCTGCCCCTATCTCCGATGTCGGCATCGTAGTAAATTCCGGCATTAAAACTGTTCTCGGAAAGTCCAGGCAGACTGTCTTCACGAACATCGTCCGCGTCACCGAAATCTGCACTGCTCTCTGCAAACGTATAGTTGAAGAGCACCCCGAAATCCTTGCCAAAACCGTCAAAGAAACTGAAGGGCTTTTGAAAGCCAAACTCAATACCCTGAATGCTCGCAGAAACCGCGTTTACCGGAGTGGTAACTCTCAGATTGAATAGTGCCCTGCCGTCCGCATCACAACCTCCATTCGCTAGTCCGAGAGCAATTTCAGCAGGCGTACAAGCTACCTGTGGAGCGACCAGTGCGTCTTCGCGGGTAATATCATCGCCAATGAAATTGTCAATCCGCTTGTGAAAGTAGTTCACAGATAGTAGCCCCTCTTCTTCGAAGTACCACTCAAGTCCGATGTCAATATTGTCTGAGGTAAATGGTTTTAACCCCGGGTTACCTCGATTTATGAAGCCGTTATCTGCTCCTACAGTTGAAACGAATACCTGTTCGAAGGGCGATAATTGCGGCAGATTCGCTCGTGTCAACGTTGTGGAGTACGCTGCCCGAAGCAACAGATTCTCAGAGTATTCATAGCGTAAACTGGCGCTCGGTAAAAGGAACCTATAGTCGTTATCGACACTAACCGGGGTAATGACTTCATTCGCACTATCCCTTGCTTCAACCCTTGAACCGTTAGAGGTCTGGTCGGTGAACACATATCGGAGGCCGACATTCATGCTGAGCTTATCGACTTCGAAATCCGCTGAAACATAGAGATTCAAGGTGTCCTCTTCGACCTCATAGCTCTGTTGCGCTCCTCGCCCCGGTCGATTGTCTATCCTCGTATCGGTGATGGTGCCAGTACTGGCTTCCTGGTTAAAACCATTCGGAAAGTAGTATGAGAAAACCTGGTCCGGATCGGCCGTCAATAGTTGTCCGTTATGACCGTTGGATGTTCCCTCAACATTATAGTCGACCAGTGTGTCGACATTTTCAAAACCACCAAATGGCTGACCACCCGTACGAGCCAAGCGGTATTCGCGGAAGCCCACTTCTTTAACTTTATTGTTGTAACGCACGCCCAGATCGAGTGAGGTTAAAGCCTGGTCATCAAAAGCGCGATTGAAATCCAGTTTAAGAGTCGTTTCTTCATCCTCGTCTACTGATGGGCGAAAAATTAGAACATTGAGTCCAAAATTTTCGGGCTCACCGTCGAAGTTTGTAAAGGCACTCTGAAAGTCAAAATTTGTACCCTGGCCGCTATACGTTAGGTAGTGCGCGGTGGTGCTGCCGTCACAACCAGCATTAGCGGTTGCGAGACTGCAATCCAAGTTGCCACCGTCGGTATTGTTAGCGCGAAAAGCCAACAACGCGTGGTCACGGGTAGCCTCACGGTTTGCATAGCCAATTAGTGGCTTGAATGTCCAGTTGTCGGTTAACGCGATGTCGCCACCAATTGAAAGCTGCACAAATTCATCTTCAATATCTAATTGTCGAGTACTCGGGCGGAATTGCACTTCATCAAGTGTCGCCTCGGTAACTAGGCCGTTTGCAGTGGTGAACGGATTATTGGGACCGATGACCAACGTATGTGTACCCTCTATAGCAGCATCTGGTCGTACGACATCTCTTTCGCTAGACAACTCAGCGAAAAGGACATCAGCAAACAGTGTTGTGCGGTCATTGGGCCTGAACTGCAAATTTATGTTTCCGGCGGTGTTCTCCCTATCTTCAAGAAAGGAGATCGCCCGCGGCGTCTTAACGGCCAATAAATTGGTGTCCAAGGGGTTGCCGCCTGCATCCCTATAATCAGCCAACGCGTCCGTCACATCATCTGCGGTTCCAAATACACCATCGGTTCCTGTTGATCTGACGGCATCAAAGACATCCGATAATGGCTGCCGGTTGCCGCTTTCTATGCTATCTGATCGGAAACTAGACTCAGCATGGTAGATAGCGGCCGCGATGCCGAATTTATCGTTGAAGTTGCGACTAAATGCAGCAAAGAAACGTGGATCGGTTGAATCTGACTTATCGTCTGAATTGAGATGGGCTGAGACAGTAAATTTTGATCCTTGGTGATTCAGTGCTCTGGGCGTTTCGAGTGATACTACGCCCGCTAAGCCGCCTTCGCTTTGATTTGCGCTGGCGGATTTTGCGACACTCGCCGTCGTAAATAATTCTGAAGGTAACAACTCAAAGCTGAAGGCCCTGCCGCCACCCGTGGTACCCAAACTGCCGTCTTTATTGCTAGACGCACCGCTACCATTGCCTAATCCGGTCAACCCATTTATTTCAACGCGGGTAAACAAAGGTGACAACCCACGTAGGTTGATCTGCTCGCCCTCGCCGTTCGGATTCCGGTTTAAGGTAACGCCAGGAATACGCTGCAGTGATTCTGAGAGATTTAGATCCGGAAATTTGCCCAGATCTTCTGCTGAAATTGAATCGCTAAAGCCCTGTTCCGAATATTTTGATTCGATAGCACGAAGAATACTCCCGCGCACCCCTGTAACAACAACCTCTTCAATTACATCAGATTCCTGTGCTCTTACTTCCTCTGACAGCATCTGCCCACAAGCCACTAAAATAATCGACAGTGCCAAAAAGCCCTTTTTGGACCTTGTGAATTCCATCGCGCATCCCCCTTTATTGAAACGTAATGTTAGAAAGTAACAATATTTATCCCTGTAATTGTTTGTAACTTACATGCACGATTGCCGCGAATCAAGCAAAACAGTGAATTTTTGTTGGTCTGGTCTGAGATTCCTCGTCCGGACCGAAAGTAGTGAGTGTCAAAAGAAAAGATTGCCGAAAAACTGCGCGGCGCGGATGTTACGGACTCCGTGCGACAGCAATCTTGCGGGCTTGAGGGCTTGAGGGCAGCTCGGCGGTACCAACCAGACGATCTACCGATGACACAAGAGATACGGCGGCATGAAAGTCGATCATGCCCGGCGTGTGAAGGCGCTGGAAAACGAGTGAGCTCGTGTGAATCGAGCGGTCACCAACGCGAAGTTCTACTAATCTCCGAGTGGCAGTCGGGCGTGCCCTTCCCGGTGTTGATCCACAGTCTGTTTAAGTCGTCGCAGGTTCTCACGAGACTTGCGGCGATTTCGGACAGCAAGCTCGGTAACCAACACATCTATGGCGGCAAGCATGACATAGCGCGCTGCGGTCGGTTTGAATATGTAGTCGTCTTCTCGAATTTTGATTGGAAGATTAACTTGGGCAATTTTTGCTAGCGGCGTCTTTGCTCGAGTGATGGAAATCACCGACGCTCCATACTGGGACGCTATTTCCGTCGCTTCACATACGTCCGGACTGCTGCCACTCATGGAAATGCCGACAACGAGATCTTTTTTCTTAACCGTTGATGCCGTCATACGCATCAATAGAGGATCTGAATAGGCTGTCGCAACAACGCCCAAGCGAAACAACCGATACTGTAATTCAGTCGCCATAATGGTGCTTGAACCGCCCACTCCATAAATTAGCACTTGATTTGCCGATGCAAATAATTCCAGGCAGGTGTCCAACATCTCCTGCTTGATCAGGTCCGCATTAAGGGTCAGCGATTGATGAATGGATTCATAGACACCGTTAATACCGGTCGGCTTGGTCGGCACGTCTGTCAAGAATCGCTCACCGACGGCCACTGACTGGGCAAGCTGCATTTTTAAGTCGCGAACATTCTTGCAACCGAGCGCCTTGGCGAGCCGCGTTACCGTTGCTTCGCTGACACTCGCTTTCGCGGATAATTCAGAGATACTAGCGTGCGAAGCGAATTCGAGATCGTCCAAGATTGTTTGTGCAATCTTCTGTTCCGCCTTGCGGAGCTGTGAAAAGCTCTCGGTGATTTTGGCAACGACGTCAATGCGATAGGTCAATTTAGGCCTCTTCTAGTTTCCCCCAAGCATACTGATTATTTCTCTGTCCTAACAGTGTGTTTGAAATATTCTATAAATAATAGCCATGCGTGTTATTTACTTTCACTGATCCACTACTTATTCTAACGCGCAGTTGATAGCGCCACTCCTAGCAGGGCGATCGAGATCAACTTCGCATTGTTGAAACCCAAATTACAATTTGCTGGCGAGACCGGCTTGGTTGCCATATGACAAACATCTGGAACAAGGGAGTTTTCGCACCTGGCAGTGTCGAGAGTAAAATCCCAAACGTGTTGCGAGGCGATGTCAGTCTTCCCGCCGCCATCATTCAGATGTCACGCCTCGAGAGCAACATTCGCTGGATGCAGGAGTTCGCCGACCAAGCTGCGGTGAAGCTGGCGCCACACGGCAAGACGACCATGTGCCCACAGATCTTCAAGCTTCAAATGCAGCACGGAGCCTGGGGCATGACGCTCGCCACCGCGCCGCAGGTTGCAGCCACTGTTAACCACGGTGTACAACGAATCATCCTGGCCAATCAACTCATTGGGCGGCGGAACATGGAGATCGTCGCCGATACTCTGCATGACACCAGCGTGTATTGCATCGTCGATTCGATCGAAAACGTCGAGTCTTTAGGGCATTTCTTCGCCGCAAGAGATCAAGAACTATTCGTCCTCATTGAGCTTGGCGCGGCACAAGGCCGTACAGGCTGTCGCAATGTTGAACAAGTCGAAGCGATCAACGAAGTCATAATGCGCTCCGAAGGGGTACGGCTTTCGGGCATAGAAGTATACGAAGGCGTCTTGCATGGAAGCAACGCCGAAGCCGCTGTTCACGCGTTGCTCGATCGCGTGCTAGAAACAACTATGAAATTAGCTGCGAACGATGGAATGGCTGATCAGGATTTCATTCTGACCGGTGCCGGGTCAGCCTGGTATGACTTGGTGGCCACACGATTCTTGAGCGATCAATTGCCCAGCAATGTCGTTCCCGTCATTAGGCCCGGCTCCTACGTTATCCACGACACCGGCATGTGTGATCGATTCCAAAACGCAATACTAAACCGCAGTGATACGGCCAACCAACTTGGCGGCAGATTGCAATCGTGTCTGGAGATATGGGCCTACATCCAATCGATACCGGAAGATGGACTTGCCATTGTCACCATGGGCAAGCGGGACGTTGGATTCACGGATGGTCTACCGCTACCCAGTCTTCATTACAGAGACACCTGGGTATCACCTAGACCTGCTGATTCGGAATGGGAGGTTGTGGACCTGATGGACCAGCACACATTCATGCGTATTGGCCCCAATGCCGACCTCGCCGTTGGCGACATGGTGTCTTTTAGCGCGTCACACCCCTGTCTCACTTGCGACAAGTGGCGGCATTTTTGTGTGGTCGACGATACCTACAATGCCATCGATTTATGGCCTACGTTTTTTTGAACCGCAGCGGCGACTGAATCGTTCCTGGCACTCTGAGGACAATATCAGCCTCTCGGCGGTTTATCGACTGGGCGGCTGGAAACAGGGCAGAAAAGGAGTCGAACCGATTTCTTCAACGAAAGTACGGCTGCGTGCCGATTATATCGGTTCACCCCCCTTTCTCGCTTAGCAGGTCAAAAACGAAGGCGGACATCATGCATATGAATTTCAGCTAGGCAAATGACCAAAGTACTTCGCAACAAAAAGCTCATGACGCGTTCAGTTTTGACTTAAGGTCCTCAACTAATCGCTTACGACTGCTGCCAGGATACTCAGGAGGAGAAAACGGCATTGCGGATTGAGCATATTGTTCGACTAGCTTCAGAAGGTCGCCCTTACTGTCCTCAGAGAAATCGGTTTTTTCACCGCCAACGCTCAATTCAGTGAGGGCTTCTTGCAGGATTTCTTTGCGAGCTATAGATCTCTCGGATGACGGATCGGCTACACATAGGCTAAACACACCGGCTAGAAAAGCGTCCCAAGCCTGGCCCGTGCGTAGAGCGAGGCCTTTGGCGCGAATTTCTCCGGAATCTGTGAAGCTATCGGGGAGGCGGAACGTCGATTGATCCAGTTCTTTTAGGGCGGTTGCAAAATTATTCTTGAAGCGTTTTTTCAGCTCAAGATGGGCTTTCTCTGCTCCCAACTTGCCCTTCGCTTCAAGGGCGCGTGCAACCCAAACAGCGTTGCCCGGGTGAAAGTACTGCCCAGGTTTCGAGTCTTGTATGCGAAGCTCTCCGAAAGCTTGCGAAATCAACTTGCCACCTTCCAAAATCGTGTATGAAGCCTTGGGCACAAGATTTTCATTCACGAGTGCTGCAAGTTCATCGGTCGTGATAGCGCAGGTATCTGCAAATTGATGCGCTGTCTGGTAGTAGTCCGTTAGATAAATCTCAAGACTGTTCATGACCTGTTACGCGTTCCATACTTATGTTACGGCACATTATCACAGAGGCCCTCGAGTTTTCGTATCGGCGACGGGCTCCCCGGCGTCGTTACAAGGGTACTCTGGGAGCGGTAAAGCAGTCCTTGCACATTGCAGTAGGCCAAAATAGACATGACAGACGGACAGGAATCCATAACAGACCCGCACTCGCACGCCATGATCCGGCGGATTTCGATGTACGTTTTGTTTTTAGTGATTGGTGTAATTTTGCTAGACCTATCAACCTGCAGCAGCCCACCGGCAGAAAAAATGATGTCTTCGTTTTATCCCAGCTTCTACCTAAAGGTTGTGGATCAAGACGTTGTCGCGGTTGAAGGTATCGCGACAATTTAAACGCACAACAGAAGCTGACCTTTCTTCGGTAGCGGACGAGGATAGGCGGAGTATGTTTCTGCTTCGGGTGAGTTGATCAAGATTAAGTTCGGCTCCAGGCCAAAGTCAATCACTGATATTGGCAAAGCTGGATACAGCATCCGCCACTTCGAAATTCTTTTCGAGTGGTAACGTAGACCGGAACGTCCTGCTTTGCCGTTTCAAATAGATATTTCGCATAGCCGACATCCACCGCCACAATAACGTAGAACGTCAAAGACAAGCTTACCTTTCATTTCATATGGCTTGAGCTACTCCACCGTCACTGACTTCGCCAGGTTCCTTGGCTGGTCCACGTCCGTACCTTTCAACACTGCCACATGATACGAAAGCAATTGCAGCGGTACCGTGTAAACAATCGGCGCGATCAATCTATCCGCATGCGGCATAGCAATCACTTTTACACCATCTTCGTCTTCCAATCCGGTTTGCCTATCAGCGAATACATACAATTGGCCGCCGCGTGCACGCACCACCTGCATGTTGGATTTCAACTTATCGAGTAACTCGTTATTCGGTGCAACTACCACGACGGGCATGTCTTCATCGATCAAAGCAAGCGGGCCGTGTTTTAGCTCGCCGGCCGCGTACGCCTCGGCATGAATATAGGATATCTCTTTAAGCTTCAGCGCACCTTCCATCGCAATCGGCCACATCGGTCCGCGACCCAGGAAAAGCGTATGGTGTTTTTCAGCAAAGTCCTCGGCAACCGTTTTTAGCTCGTCGTTCATAGCCAATGAATCTTCGACAGCCGCCGCCGCATGGTACAAATGCGGGACCAATTCGCGTTCGCGCTCTTCACTCATGCCGCGGTAACGTGCAGTGATCAATGTAACAACGAGCATCGATAGCAACTGTGTAGTGAATGCTTTTGTGCTCGCCACACCGATTTCCGGACCCGCCTGCGTCATCATGACGAGGTCAGATTCACGGACCATCGAACTGTGTGCGCTGTTGCAGATAGTAAGCGAGCCAATGTAACCAGCTTGCTTTGCAATCCTCAGCGCTTCAAGCGTATCGGCCGTCTCTCCTGACTGCGACAACGTGACAAAAAGTGTATTTGGTGGCACAACCGCTTGGCGGTAACGATACTCACTGGCGATTTCAACCTGGCACGGCACACCAGCCAATGCCTCAATCCAGTATTTGCCGACACACCCCGCGTGATAGCTGGTGCCGCAGGCGATGATGTGAATGTGCTCTACCTTGCTCAGCAATTCTGCAGAACGCGGGCCAAGAGATTCGGGGACGACGCGGTTGTCATTGACGCGTCCATACAAAGTATCTGCAAGTGCTGCAGGCTGATCGAAAATTTCCTTCAGCATGAAGTGCCGGTACGGACCTTTTTCCGCTGCGTCATTACTCCAATTCGTTTCGTGAATCTCGCGTTTCGTTTCGTCGCCTTGTGCATCGTAGATGGTAACGGCCTCGCGAGTGATCTCCGCGATGTCGCCTTGCTCCAAGTAAATGAAACGCTGCGTTACTGGTAGCAGTGCAGGCACGCCGCTTGCGACATAGTTTTCGCCGATACCCAATCCGATGACCAACGGACTTGCGACGCGACTGACCACAATGCGATCTGGATCTTCGCGGTCGAAAACCAGTAACGCATAGGCGCCTTCGAACCGCTCTACAGCAAGCCCGACCGCCTTCAACAGGTCATGACCCTCCTTCAAATAATCGCAAATTAAGTGTGCAGCAACTTCCGTATCGGTTTCGGAATTAAACTCGTATCCTTTTGCGAGCATTTCCTTTTTGATAGGTTCGAAATTTTCGATTATGCCGTTGTGAATTACCGCAACACGATCGCCGGACAAATGGGGATGGGCGTTCTCTTCGGTTACACCGCCGTGCGTTGCCCACCGCGTATGCGCTACGCCGAGCTTGCCGGTCAGCGGCGCGGCAGTGAGTTTGTCTTCAAGTTGCGAAACCTTACCGACGGCGCGCCTAAGGCCAATTTTCTTGTTGTCTTCTAATACCGCAACGCCAGCAGAGTCGTAGCCGCGATATTCAAGTCTGCGCAGCCCCTCGACGAGGATTGGGACGATATTGCGCTCGGCGACAGCACCTACAATTCCGCACATCTAACGATTCTCCGAATTAATTGAGTACTTTTCAAAATAGCTATGTTTTCAACGCAATACAGCATTTTCGCACGCGTTTTAGGCGTATTCCTTGCGGCAGTTCTCAGATGCCGGTGAGATTCCGCTCGGTGGATACCTTCTACGAGCCACTAATTCTTAGTGGGCCGCTTCCAACCGGCAATGCTGACCTGCTTCGCTCGGGCGACAGTAAGCTGCTCAGCTGGTGCTGGCTTCGCGATTGTTGACCCTGCACCAATCGTCGCGCCTTCGCCCACCTCAACAGGCGCCACTAGGTTGACGTTAGAGCCGATCGACGCTCGGTCACCAATCTTGGTCCTATGCTTATTGACACCGTCGTAGTTGCAGGTGATCGTGCCCGCACCAACATTAACGTTTTTACCGATATCGGCATCGCCGATGTACGTCAGGTGGTTCACCTTGCTGCCGTCTGCAATCGTGCTTTTCTTAATTTCGACGAAGTTACCCACTTTGACTTTGTCCGCTAATTCCGCACCCGGCCGCAACCTGGCAAACGGACCGATTTCGCAGTTCTGCCCTGTCGTCGCGCCCTCGATATGGCAATTCCCATGCACAACGGTGCCAGCAGCCAATTTCGAATCGCGTATGAGATTATTCGCTTCAATCCTAACGTTGTCGCCAAGAGCCACGTCACCTTCAAAAATCGCATTGATATCGATGAATACATCACTGCCGCAACTCAACGTGCCGCGGATATCGACACGTGCCGGATCTGCGAAACCGACACCTTTCTCCATCAACGCTTCAACCCGTTGACGCTGTAGTGCGCGTTCAGCTTCCGCAAGCTGCTTTTTATCATTGATGCCCATCACTTCTTCCTGACTGTTTGCCTTGATCCCGTGCACGACGACTCCATCACCTGCCGCCAAACCGATTACGTCCGTCAGATAATACTCGCCTTGCTTGTTATCGTTGGTTAGTCGCCGCAACCAGTCCTTTAATTGTTTGGCCGAACAACAAAATGCACCGGTATTGATTTCCTTGATCATACGCTCGGCATCAGTCGCGTCTTTCTCTTCGACGTTGCCTATCACCTTGCCGTTTTCACGAATTATCCTGCCGTAGCCAAATGGATTATCTGCATCTACCGTGAGTACCGCAGCGTCTCCGCCAGCGCATGCGGTGAGCATGCGCTGTACGGTCGATGCTTGCAGCAGCGGTCCATCGCCAAACAGAATGACAACCATGTTCTGATCGGGCATCTCTGGCATAGCTTGCATGACCGCATGGCCGGTGCCCAGCTGCTCAGCTTGCAATGCCCAGCGCAGCGTTTGGCCCGCGAAAGCCTTTTGAACGAGATCGCCGCGATACCCGTGAACGATACAAATGTCCGCGGCATCCACCCCTTTTGCACAGTCGACAACATGTCCCAGCATCGGCTTTTCCGCAACCGCATGCAGAACTTTCGGCAGTGCGGAGCGCATGCGAGTGCCTTGGCCGGCAGCCAGGATAACAATACTAATCTTCAATCTTTTACCTTGCAGTGAGCGTGCCGCGAATAATACAGGAACGTCATCGCAAACCTGTGTTAAATAGAACAACTATTTGGACAAAGACGGCGATCAATATGGTCCGGATTCTTGCTATTTTGTTGTTGCTGACCGGTGGCCATGCCTACGGTGACGTGCGCGTGACGTATCTCGGTAATAGCGCCTTATTAATTCAGTCTGAACGCTCCAAAATCTTGTTTGAGCCACTGTTTCGCAACGATTTTGGCCAATATCACCTGGTTCCGGCCGAGCTAGAAGAGAAAATACTCGCATCACATCCCCCTTTCGACGATATCGACGCGGTATTTGTCAGTCATTATCACGGAGATCATTTTGCTCCCGCCGACATGCTGGATTATCTGCGATCTAAGCCAGCGCTACGGTTGTACGCGCCGCGACAGGCGACAGCCGCTATGACTGACTTGCTGCACGATGTGGATGACCCTGTGCGGGAGCGACTCATCGGCCTGGATATTCAGTACGGCGATGCACCTCTGCAGTTAACGTTCGGCAATTTGCATATCGAAGCCTTTAACGTTCCCCATTCTGGCTGGCCAAACACGCATCACGACGTTCAAAACCTCACTTTCCGGGTAACGTTGGATTCGTCCGCAACTATTTTGCATCTGGGTGACGCCGACCCGCGTCGCGAACACTTTCACCAGCATGCCACGACTTGGCGCGCCAAGAAAACACATGTCGCATTTCCGCCAATTTGGTTTTTCGTCGCCCCACAGGGAAACATAATATTAGAGGACGATATTCTCGCGCAGCAATCGGTTGCGGTACACGCACCAAGGAATATGCGCAAGATATATGAGGAAAAGCTTGGCGATCAGGCGGTTTTTCGCTCACCAGGAGAAACTCGGGATATAACGACTGAGGAATAGTGGGCTGATTAATAGCGCCCGCCGTCGGCAACCGGTATCGTTCACGGTCGATTTACTATTCGCGGGAGCGCAGCCGGTGAGAATCTTAGTTTTCGGATTGATGTTATTTGCACTCTCGCAGGTCGGCACTGCCTGGTCTGAAGATCTCGTACGCGATGCAGATTCGTCGATGTTCCCGTCTGCGGTTCAGTACGACACCTCCGTACCAACGCCCGCAGCATTTCTGGGACATCCGTTGGGGGCGCATCCGATCCGTCACCATCAATTGGTCGAATACATAAACGACATAGCAAACACTTCCGACCGAATGTCAGTTGAAGTCATCGGCTATTCTCACGAACGTCGGCCTATTCTCTTTATCGTAGTGACCTCACCGGAAAATCATGCGCGCATCGAGGACATTCGACAGCAACACATTGCTTTGACGGAGCCGGCACTCGGCAAGTCTGTTAACGATGATATGCCGCTGGTCACCTGGCTCAACTACGGTGTGCACGGCGCTGAATCCAGCGGTATGGATGCAGCCATGCCAACGATCTATCACTTAGCAGCAGCGCAAGGCGGGGAAATAGATAGGCAGCTGTCGGAAAGTGTCATTTTGATCACCGCAATTTTTAACCCCGATGGACACGCCAAGAGAATCGCATGGCTCGATGCTTACGGCGGCAAGAATGTGATCAGCGACCCCAGCCATGTCGAACATTTGTTCAATTGGACCTTTGCGCGCACGAATCACTATTGGTTCGATCTGAATCGGCAATGGTTGCTGCTGTCACAACCCGAGTCGCGCGCATGGATGCGCAAGTGGCACGAATGGCGACCCAACGTTACCGTTGATTATCATGAAATGGGCGGCGGTCAGACCTACTATTTTCATCCAGGCGTCGCTTCGCGAACGAATCCACTGGCTCTCGATGAAGCCGAACGCTTAATGGCGCTTACTGTGTCGACGTCGGAGGAATTTCTCGACGCCGAGGGACGTTTGTATTTCCACGGCGAAGATTTTGACAATTACTATGTCGGCAAGGGTTCAACGTTTCCATTGTTGAACGGCGGTGTCGGCATTCTGTATGAGGCGGGTGCTGCGCTGGGTAGAGAACTTGAATCTGACAACGGACTGCGCACCTATCGTGAAAATATTCGTAAACATTTTCGCACCAGCATCGCGAGCATTGAAGGTAGCTTGAACCACAAGTCCGCTTATCTTCGCTACCAAAAACAATTTTACAGCTCGGCACTTGAAGAGGCGCGCAAAGCTCCGACTAAGGCATACGTTTTCGACGCAGACGGTGACGCAGCACGCATGCATCACTTCGTCGATCTTTTGAATTACCACAGAATTAACACTTACGCATTGACGCGCAACCTTACTGTGAATGGACAATCCTTTGCTGCCGACAGTGCGTTACTGGTCCCGCTATCCCAGCCGCAATACCGCTTGATTCGAAGTTTGTTCGAAACCGTGGACGAGTTTGAGGATGCGACCTTCTACGATGTTTCGACTTGGACGATGCCGCATGCATTTGGCCTTAGATATGCGGCGTTATCGGGCCGAAACTTTCGTGGCGACCTGCTCGGCGAAAGTCGCGCGCCCGCCATGCCTGTTGGTAGCACGCCAACGCAGTCTTCGTACGGATACGTATTCGCGTGGAACGACTACTATGCACCGCGCGCACTTAACCGAGTTCTCGATACCGAGTTACTTGCCAAAGTCGCAACCGAACCGTTTTCCGCAACCACGTCGACCGGCGTGCAGGCAATGCCTCGCGGTAGCATTTTTATTCCAATAGATCGCCAACAAAAGGACGCCGCTGCGATACTGGCCGTGCTGCGTGACGCTGCAGCAAACGACGGTGTAACGATTCACTCTCTGGTGTCGGGAAGAAGCGCAATAGGTACTGCTGGCGTCGATCTGGGCGGTCCATCGTTTAAACCGCTCAAGAAGCCGTCGATTTTGCTGGTGGTCGGAGAGGGTACGAATTTCTATGATGCGGGTGAAGCGTGGCATTTGCTGGATTTTCGAATGGAAACGGATGTCACGTTACGTCCTCGCGACAGGTTGGCAGACGTCGACTGGTCTCGCTACTCACATATCGTTTTTCCAAGCGGCGAGTATGAGGAATATCTGCCGGAGTTTCTGGACCGCTTACGACTGTGGGTTAACGAGGGCGGCACACTGATTGGCATGCGCGAAGCCGCACAGTGGGCCCGTGACAATGTGCTCGACTACGTCGCACCGACCGGTGAGGATATCGCTCAGTTACCGGAACTGGGTTCAGGCCACGAAGAGCTATTGGAGGAAGAAGTCGATCGTTTTCGCTATGCCGACAAGGCAGATCAAGATGCTGTCGATGTCATAGGCGGGGCGATTTTTGCCGGCGACTTGGATATTACTCACCCAATCGGTTTCGGCTATCGGCAGTCCGAGATATTTCTCCACAAAAATTCTGAGGACCCATGGACCACACCACAGAATCCTTATGCGACGGTGATTGCCTACGATACGCCGGCACGAGTGTCTGGATACGCCTCTGCTGCAAATGAGCAAGCACTATCCGGTTCGCCTGCATTGATCGCAGATAGACTTGGCGAGGGTAGCGTTATTCTATTTGCCGACAACCCGAATTTTCGCGGTTACTGGTACGGCACCAACAAATTGTTTTTAAATGCGCTGTATTTCTCAAAGGCTTTCGAGGCACAAGCGGAAGACTAGCGTCGGTGTTATTGGTTTAAGAATGCGATTGGTGGATCGTTGTTATCGGTGCGGCATTATCTTAGCAATACGACCGCTACGCCAATTATCAATACAATCAATATTGCGGAATCAATTTTGCGTGCCGTCAATGAGGTAATCGAATTTTGCGGTTCGACTTCCTTTTCTTTGCGTAAACCTTGCGGGGTTATCTCGTAAACCCATGCAAACCAAAGTACAAACGGCAAGCCGATTGTTAGCACCACTTCGAATGCGCGCCGCACCCAAAACTCAAGTCCCGCGAGATCAATCAATACGTGCGTGGTTTTGAGAATGAACCATGCCAACACCAGATAGAGTGCTGCGATTCGAAATACGTTTCGTCGATGTAGTTCTTTGAAGACTCGCATGCTCAGTTGCTAATTCTTCTCAATCGGCGACCTGCCAGGACCGACATTCTGCCATACGACGGACCAGGTTTTCGCCTGCGGCCGCAGACTCATTCAAGGGTTTTTTGGCAACGTGGTCGATCCCTTTGATTTGTATAGGCCTACCGATTTTTGACGGCCAATGGTGCGCCGCAAAAAGACTAATCCAGTCGCGGAACTGGCGCGTTTCGATGCGCTGAAATCGCCGTTTCGGGTCCCTTACGTAAATGCTATTCGCTGGCGCCTGCTGCAACAAGCACCCGAACAACTTCGTCATGTCCGCCAAGCGTGGCTTGTTTGAGTGCGGTTCTCGTTTTTCCCCAGCCAACTTTCACTTGAATGTTGGGATCCGCACCGACGTCCAATAGATAAGTAACAACATCTATTTTGCCGTTCCAGGCCGCACCAATGAGCGCATTTTCATCGCCGGGTACTACCTGATCGACATTCGCACCGTTTTGAATCAGTAGTTCCACTGCGTTGAGTTTGCCGTTTCTTGCTGCAGCGATCAGCGGATTACCGTCACCGCGAACTGACGCATTTACATCGGCGCCCGCGCCGATCATCTTTTGCAAGGATTCAACATCGCCGCGTGAGGCCGCCACAATCATTGCGTTGCCATCGCCACCCACGGATTTATCTGCCCTTGCGCCCGCAGCCAATAAAACTTCGGCTGCCGCTTGGTGGCCGTTTCTTACAGCGATGATTAACGCCGTGCCGTCACCATCAAATGTTTGGTTGACGTCAACACCATTGTCGATCAACAACCGCAGCAACTTAACATTGCCGATTGTAGAAGCATGGAACAGAGGGGTTTCATCTCCGGATACCTCTTGCTCCGGATTCGCTCCCAGCGCGATAAGTTTGCTTGCCATCGCCGTATTGCCGGTCCGCGCTGCGGCGATCAAAGGACTGCCGTCGCCGCGCACGGTCTGCATCGCATCGGCGCCGCGATCCAGTAGCAACTCCGCAACGTCGGAATGTCCATGACGAATTGCCTCGATTAACGGGGTCGCGTCGCCGCGAACAGCGCGATTGATATCAGCACCCGCATTCAATAAGACTTCTGTCACATCCAGATGGCCTGTCGCGATTGCCGTATTCAGTGCCGTTCTTTGATAACGAGCGTCGCGTGGTTTTGCCGTTCGCACTTCATTGACATCGGCGCCGCTCTGCAACAGGCGTCGCACCTCATCGACTGCACCTTGCGATGCTGCGTGAATAAGAGGTGTTGTATCGACGGTATCGCCTCCACTGTACGATTCACGCTCTGGTGAATCGGCGCGGACAACAAGCTGTAACGTGCTGACAAGGAGAATCACTGCGCAAACCAGTAGCATTGAAACGCATTGGCGGAAGCGGGATAAAGAATTGTTCATTTCGTTAAACCTCAAAATTGATCGGACGCGAATTGCCAGCTGAGCTTTTTCTGCCATCGTCGTCGCTGCTATAGGCAGCACGCGGTGATTTTTTGCCGCACGCGCCAAGTTTACGAGTTGTTCTGCATATCCCCCTGGATTGGCACCTTTGGCCAGAACGCTGTCGTCAGCCGCACGTTCCGCTTCCAACAGCAGTTGCCGGTAAACGATCCATACCAGCGGGTTGAACCAATATAAGGCACAGACCACTCGTGCAAAGATCTGTGCCGACCAGTCGTGACGGGCAACGTGGGCGATTTCATGACGGAGAGCGTTAATTCTATTTTCTTTGGTCCACTGCTCTGATTGCCGCGGCAACACGATAACCGGACTGATCACGCCCCAGGTCAGCGGTATCGCAGATTTCTCCGAGACAACCAGTCTTATTCCCTGCCGCTCTTCATTTGCGAGCGCGGCATAACACTCACTGTTCGCCGGTAGCGCTCGCGCGCGGCGGGTTAGCCAGAATACCCGTGCGAGACCCAGCAATAAATAAGCAATAACAAGGCTGACGCCCGACACATAAATTGCGTTCGCTGAAGGCCATTGTGAATCACGATCAGAGCGATGATTGACAGCTACTTTTTTGGGCGCCGTTGTCGAATCGATTGCGGCGCTAGATTTTGTCACCGTACTCGCATCGCTCACTGCGACAGGTGCCGAATCCAATGCGGGCACCTGAATCAACAGTGACGGACCGAATGCCGACAAAACCGGGACCACCAACAATGCCGCCATTGTTATTTTAAGTATCGTATGACGTAAGCTAGCCGAACCATTGCTGAGCAATCGCCACGCCAACAGACCGACCGTCATAATAATCGTCGATTTCAATAGCAGCAGGACAACAGGTTGTGCGGCCCACTCGGCGAGAAACGATAAGAGTGCGTTACTCATGAGTTTTGTTTCCTCTCTCTCGCTCGCCGAATGGTCGCTTCCAACTCTGTGAGTTCCGCCTCGCTGAGTTCAGTACTTGACTGCTCAACCAAACCGGTCACCGCGCTGGCAATCGAGCCGTCGAAAAATACTCGTACGAGTCGGGCAAGCGCAGATTCACGTGCTTTCTCGACGTTTACGACGGGCACATAAACGTACTTGAGGTCACGCTCGATGTGCCGAATGGCTCCTTTTTTTTCAAGCCTCGCAAGCAGGGCACGGGCCGCTGAGTTGCTCGGTGGGTCGGATAGCCGCTGGCGAACCTGCTGCGCAGTCGCTTCCCGGGCCTCCAACAGGATGTCCATGATTTCGCGCTCACGGCGGCTTAACTTTGGATTCTTTTTTATCATGATCGAAATGTAGCATGATGTTACGTTTGTAGCAATCCAGAAATTCCCTTGTAGGTACCGTGTTATTCCTGTGTTGACCGATGACTCGCCTCAACTAATAGATGACGATAGCGGTCAAAACGTTTGCTCGTTTTGTAATCACCAGCAAAGCAACCTCGTGGACGCCGCAAGTTGCAGCGTCCTCGCCAACGCACACGTATCCATACTAAGATCGGCAAATGAGCAACCTAAACAAACTTGATCGCAGAAAGTTTCTTGCACATAGCGCCGCCTTCTTCGCCGCCGCGAACGTTTCCGCGGGATGTAAGGCAGACGCTATGCGCCGCAAACCGATTCCGGGAACTGACGAATCGTTACCCGTCGTCGGGCTCGGCGCACCGGATATCTTTTCCAGATTACCCGAGCAGGGGAAAGCGCTGCCGATGGCGGTCATCCAGGCAATGATCGACATGGGCGGCACGGTGATCGACACCCCGCCCTTTTTCCAATCGGGCATGCCGGTCATTGGGCAGGTTCTCGATGAAATGCAAATTCAAGACGAGTTATTTTTGACCGGCAAAATCACGGTCAGCGGAAAGCAGGAAGGCATTCGGCACTTGGAGAAAACGGTCGCTAATTTGAACAAGCGACCGATCGATCTGTTGATGGTGCACAACATGCGGGATATGCGGAACCACTGGCCGACGCTGAAAGATTGGAAAGCTGCGGGCAAGGTTCGCTACATCGGTGTCAGCCGGACCAGGACGACAGACTTTTCCGCGTTAGAAAAATTTATGAAGTCCGAGAAGCCGGATTTCATTATGACCGGCTACTCGATCAGCCAACCTCTCGCGGCAGAGCGAGTTTTGCCGCTGGCGGCCGATACCGGCATCGCCGTAATAGGTGCCGAAGCCTTTAAATCTGCAAACGATGGTGCTTTCTTTGGCCTGGTTGCCGGGCAGACGTTGCCCGAATGGGTCGGAGAATTTGATTGCGAATCATGGGCACAGTTTTCGCTAAAGTACATTTTGTCTCACCCGGCAATGACCTGTGTCGTTACCGAAACCAGCAAAGTGAAGCACGTCATAGACAATATGGGTGCGGGCTTCGGACGCCTGCCCGATGAACAGACACGTCAGCGCATGAGCGCATACCTCTTGTCATTGTGAGTTACGCCCGAACTCGATCGAGGCGAAGTCGTCAAATTCACGATAACGCGACAGCTTTTGTATGGAAAATGGTTAGGTATTCAAATCGATGAGAATCTTTGTCCTTCGACACGGCATGACCGCTGAATCCGATGCGGACGCAAAGCGTGAACTAAGTGAAAAAGGCATTGATGAAGTTAAAAACGTCGTGAACTTGCGACGCGCTGACTTGCAAACTGTGACGCGAATCTACTCAAGCCCGATGATACGAGTCAAACAGACCTTGGAAATCGCCGCCGATATCCTCAGTATTGACGAACCCATCATCGAATCACAGAACCTAACGACCGGCTCGCGACTAAAAGAGATTGTCGATTTTGTGACGGGCCTGAAATTCGACAATGGCGACATTTTGGTCAGCAGCCACCAATCCTGCACAAGTATCCTGGTTTTGTGGTTAACAGGAGAAGATATTTTGATATCGAATGGCAGTCTATTGGCAATCGATGTTGAACAACCAACGCAAGGTTGCGGAAAGGTTTTGTGGCAGGAAAGCGAGAGCGGCAGTCAGATAAAGCGCGCCGTCAACTTTGTAGACCAGTTCTAGAAACCGACCATTCGCACGAAAAACTAACCAGACGGGTTCAGCGAGTCTAAAGATCTTCCCAACAGGTAAAAATTGGATCCTTGACCAGCGCATACATCGATTTATGTACCGACTCGACTGGTTCCTGCTTGCCGTAGATATAGTCCACTGCGTGATCGCATTGCGCCCTATCTTGAAATGACATTGTGAAATAGAACTCATGGTCTCTGTCATCGTCGGTGTCCATTATTGGATGGCGTTGCCGACGTCCAACTGCACCAGTCGAATCAAGCAAGCCGATTTTTTTCAGATGCGCGGTGAATTGCCGAAGAAACTGTTGAAACTCATCCAAACTTGCGCTTGGTTGTAGATTGAAACTCGTTAGCATGTGGAACATAACGCGCCTCTTGCCGCTTCCGCTTCACGGGTAGTTGGATTCGCATGCATCGCCAACATTAGCTCGGTGAATACTTCTTGCGAATGATGTTAATTGCGAACAACCCAAGCGAGACATAAACAACACTCCAACTCAACGCGAGTAGCGCCTCGCCGGTCATCCAATCTAGCGAGCCATCCGGCGTAAGGGTCCCCGTCGCCGATTGGTAAGGCCGCACGTAAAAAGTGATCAATAAGAATGGCATGATCAAACCATTGGCGACCAATAGCGCCGGAGCGAAAAGTGTCAACTTGGTTTTCTTGGCGTCGATTTCATCCGGCGGCGTTACATGCAATTTAGCGAGATATAAGGTCTCCTCCTCGCTGGCTCGTGTGCGATAAGACACTGCGATAGTGACCAGTAAGCTCACCGCTGCACCGATAACCACGGGATTGAGATACGACGGCAATTCAATTGCGCCAATAAACACGAAAAACTTCGGCACGATATTGAAGACTAAGCCTGACAACATGCCCCAGAAAGCGGCGGCCTCGGTAATACGCTTGTTCCAAATGCTCATCAGACCGACCGGGCCCCAGGATGACGCAAAAACTGTCGCTATGAACGTCGTGAGCCAAAAGATATTGGGTGGAAAGATCAGCGCAGCGGCGAGCGCAAGCGTGCCAATGACCAACATCATTATGCGGCTAAAACGCAGCGTTTTCTGCTCGTCGTCACTCTTGTGAATGCCAATATCGTTGCTGGCGCTGAATCCGACTAACGAAAGAAACGTTGACGCCGATGACAGCACCGCGGCCATGATGCCGGCCAGCATCAATGCTCCGAGCAGTTCCGGCAACATGTTTAGCGAAGCCCAGATGGTGGCGCTCTCGTAGGGCACAATATCGGCTTTGCCTAGGTTGATTACACCGCCCATGCCGTAAACCATCACCTGCAAGAGTGCTACTGCAAGACAAGCGATACACGATGCACGCAGTACAACGTGCTCATTCTTTGCCATCAAATGGCGACTCGATTGCCACGGACTGACGGCATAAACAATCATCCAGCTTACGTCGATAACCATCGCCCAAATCAAATAGTCTGTCGCGGTCGGCCAGTCGGTGCCAGGACCAATAATGCCGTGCCACGACATCAACTCTGCCTTTTCTTCGATTGCGACCAACCCCTCGATCACGCTCGGCCAGCCACCGAAATCGCCGACCAGAAAAATCATGGCAGCGAAACTTGCTATCGTAAACAAAAGAAACATCAGCGTGTCGGTGAGAATTACCCCACGCGAACCGGAGTACATCGTGAACAGCGTGTAGCTCAACCAGGCAACAATGAGTCCTTGCACATAACCGAGATCGGTGAGTTGCGAAAGTAGAATTGCGGCGCCTTGCGTGACCGCTAAAAGGTAGCCACCCAGCGCAAGAATAATCGTGATCCCGGCGGTTGCCTGCACACGCTTGCTGTTAAAACGTTTGCCAAAGAACTCGGCTACCGTCGTCGCGCGACTTCTACGCAGATAACGGCCGAAAAAAATCGCACCCAAAACATAACCAATCGTTGCCGTTTGCGGAAACAGAACATAGGGACCGGCCTGGCTCGCGTATGCGAATCCCGCCTCACCCAAAAACATTGTAGAACTCATCACACTGGCGACCAACGTGCCAACGATCAGCATCGTCGGCGCGTTACGGCCAGCGACGTAGTAATCGTCGAGTCCTTTAATGCCGCGACCTGCATAATTGCCTATCGCGATGTAAATGACGATGCTGACTGCAATCGTTGTTGTGTAGATATCCATCGGTCAGTCTGGTGACCGTACAAGCCAGGAAGAAGTTTCGAAAACCTCCACCACCACTTCGTCGCCTGCGCTTATCGCTCCAGGCACGTCCACGACACCAACGATTCCTCGTGTTAATTTTGCAGCCTTGGAAAAACTGGTGGACGTCAGCTCTCTGCCTGAGTTGGTGTTGTATGCAGATGCCAATTGCGCGCCCATATCGGCACAAGGTGGGTTGTACTCCTCGACGGACAATTCGGCCCCAGAAGGAAACTTGAGCAAAGTACCTTTCGGCAACCTAGACAATTGCGAGATTCCGCTTAGGCACAAATTTGCGCCGACAAATGACGCCGTCAATGGCTCTGTCAAGTCCATTTCTCCCTGTATCTCGACCAGCTCCTCGACAGAAACAGCGGACCATTGGCGCTCATTGCGGCGTACCGTGCCCTTTGGCTGTTTGTCGCCGGGCCAGGTTTCGCGTTGAAAAGATCGATGACGGTCACCGACGACGCCGTCCAGCTCCATCTCAATCGTGTTTTGCGTGGCCTTACTAAGTCCGGCTCCCAACTGGGCGTGAACCGATATCACTTTCGCCTTTCGTTTCTTCAATGATGACCCCAGGGTCAGCGGAACATGACTCCCAATCTGCACGGCTCGCGCCGCGAATGTCAACCTAAAAGGCGGGCTCCTAGAAATCCTTCATTTCGAGCGCAAGTGAAAGTCTTCCACGTCGTTCCACATTGCGAAAATACAGGGTCCTCGGTAACTCGCTCGCGCTACGCTTGTGAACGTATAAACCGGTAGGCCACGCAGTAGCTGATGAAGGAAAAAAGCGTCATACAGGCACAAGTGCATACGAGCTCTTACTACGCGGCATCTGTCGGTGACGCTACAGATTTTGCTCCACTTCGGGGCGAGAAGTCTGCAGATGTTTGTGTTGTAGGCGCGGGGTTTACCGGAGTATCCACGGCACTTCACCTGGCGGAGCGCGGCTACGACGTGCATGTGGTGGAAGCCAAGAAGGTGGGTTGGGGCGCGTCTGGCCGCAACGGAGGTCAACTCATTGGCGGCATATCCGGTGAAAGGACAATTGCTAAGAACATTCACAACGACACTGCTGACGTACTGAGAAATCTTCGCTGGGGCGGACACGATATTATTCGAGAACGCGTTGCAACTTATGGAATTCAATGCGACTTGAAGTTTGGCTACTTAGATGTCGCCATCAGGACCCGCCATCTTCGTGACTTCCGATCCGAGTACGAACGTCTGCAGCGAGAGTCGTTTCCACACAAAGTTGAAATTCTGTCGAAGGACGTAACGTGCGAATTGATCGGCACCAACGCCTATGTTGGCGCGCTGCTGAATATGGGCAACGGGCATTTACATCCACTGAAACTGTGTGTCGGTGAAGCTCGAGCTGCTGTTGCTTGCGGCGCAACAATCTACGAACAGTCCCCCGTGGTGGATATTCAGAAGGGAGACAAAGCAAAGGTCGTAACGGCGCAAGGGTCAGTAACCGCGGATGCCGTCATCATCGCCGGCAACGCCTATCACTCGGTTGAACCGAAGCTGCGCGGCGTCATGTTTCCGGTGAACAGTTTCATTATTGCAACGGAACCGTTGGATGACGAGATCGTTGCAACAATCAATCCGCGAGACCTGGCCGTCTGCGATCCAAATTTCGTACTTGAGTATTTTCGCCTCAGTGCGGACAAGCGTTTACTGTTTGGCGGACGTTGTAACTATTTCGGCGACGACCCAAAGTCTATCGAAAAGCGCCTACGTCCCAAGATGAGTAAAATATATCCACAACTCGCGACGGTGCGCATTGACTATGCCTGGGGCGGCACGATTGGGGTTCCGGTCAATCGTGTGCCACAGCTCGGCAGACTTTCTCCAAACGTTTTGTACTGTCAGGGCTATTCAGGTCATGGGGTAAACGTTACCCACTTAGCGGGACAGATTATGGCGGATGCCATTGCTGGCGTGCTTGAACGATTCGATCTGTTCGCAGATATAAAGCCCGTGGTTATTCCGGGCGCGTATGTACTGAGTAAACCTATGGTGGCATTGGGCATTCTGTACCACCAAATCAAGGACCGACTGTGAATGCTTGACTTGTGCGATGCATTATTTGTGTCGCATGTCGTTAGGTTTTGGCTGGAAATAGCGGTCCCTTCTTAGGATGTCGTGTTTTGGTGCAGGAAATCGATGCGGTAGGAGCCCGTCCGTCTGTATGCGGTTTCTCCTCATTTATTGCACACGTAATTTGTCCAGGTAAGCCGAGATTAGTTCTTTTTGCATGGCTGCGGGCAACAGTGCCGGGTAAACCAATCCCATTTGTCCGATGCCGGCAGAATACGTCCACACTGCCAGCGCTTCAAAATCGACATTCACATCGTCTTCGATATCGCCGGATTGTTGAGCGTCTTCCAACAGCGTTCTAATCCGCCCCAACCATCCATCGATCAACTCGGCGTGCATCTCAGCGAATGATGGCTGCAGCGCCACCTTGTACAAAAAGGTCAGCCATACCATCCAGGAGTCTCGGGATGAATCGTTGATGATGGCGTCGTCGCACAGAAGATGCTCTAGCGCTTTCAAACCAGAATAACGATGCGTGTATTCGTTCGCGCGTTGGGTCTGCAACGAGGTGGAATGACGAATCGCGTGCATCAGCAATTCATCCTTCGAGGTGAAATAGTGAAACAACGAACCGTAGGATAGGCCCGCTTCAGCTGCCACCGCCCGCATCGTCACGCCCTCAAGACCGTTGCGCGCAATCAAACTCATCGCCGCTTCTGCGAATTTGACGCGTTGTGCATCGTGGTCGACGATCTTCGGCATTGGATATTACCTCGCAACGGGGCCTTGACCCCGGTTCGTTGAAAGCATTACAATTATATTATACCGATCAATTGATTTAAATAAAATGCTTCAGAGTTCGCGATGAAATCGTTCTATCAACAACAGGAACATACGGCTTCGTATTACGCTGCATCCGCCAACGAAAACACCGACTATCCGGTGCTCGAGGGCAGCGACAGCGTGGATATTTGCGTGGTTGGCGGCGGCTTTACCGGCGTCGCAACAGCGCTAACGTTGGCCGAGCGCGGCTATTCCGTTGCACTCGTGGAGGCCAACCGCGTTGGCTGGGGCGCGTCGGGGAGAAATGGCGGCCAACTCATCAATGGTATTAGCGGTCTGGGGAAGATTCGCAAGAAGCACGGCGAGGGTATCGCGGATATGCTCTGGGATCTGCGTTGGCGCGGCAACGACATCGTGCACGAGCGCGTTAAGAAATACGCCATTCAGTGTGATCTCAAGAATGGTTTCCTGACAACTGCGCTAAAGCCACGGCAAATCGCCGACCTTGAGTACGAGGCAGAAGAGCGGGCACAACATAACTTCCCGTATCCCTACGAAATATGGGACAAGGAAAAGACGCGCGACAATCTAGGCACCGATGCATTCCTGGGCGGATTCGTTTGTTATCGCGATGGGCACCTGCATCCGCTGAACCTGTGCATTGGCGAAGCGCGTGCCGCGACTGAGCTGGGGGTAAGGATTTTCGAGCAGTCTCCCGTCACGGGTATAGCGCATGGCGAGCGACCCATAGTGAAAACCGCACAAGGCAGTGTTACTGCAGATGCCGTCGTACTTGCCGGCAACGCGTACAGTTTGCTCGAACCAAAATATCTGTCGAATCTTGTATTCCCCGCTGGCAGCTACGTCATCGCCACGGAACCGCTCTCCGATGCACAGGTTACGGAAATAAACCCGCAGGATGTTGCGGTGTGTGATTCTAATGAAATCGTAGACTACTACCGATTGTCCGCCGACAAACGCCTGCTATACGGCGGTGCTTGTAATTACTCAGGACGCGAGCCGGAAAGTATCAAAGCCTTCATCGAACCTCGTATGCTGAAAATCTATCCGCAACTTAAGGGAATTAAGATCGACTACGAATGGGGCGGACAAATCGGCATTGTGCTGAACCGCATTCCTGCTGTTGGCAGGATCAATAAGAATGTCTACTACTGTCAGGGTTACTCTGGACATGGTGTGAATGCCACGCACGTCATGGGTGAAGTCATAGCCGATGCTGTTGCGGGGACGATGGAAAAGTTTGATTTGTTCGCAGATATGAAGCACTTTCGAATGCCCGGTTCGCAGTGGATGGGCAGCCAAGTCATCGCACTAGGCATGTTGTACTATCGTATGAAGGATATGCTGTGAGTCAGTTATCCCTGAATCACGCTATTCATTTTTGTCATTCAATGAATCAATTAATACGCGGGGCCGACTAGCTAAGCTCCTCGATCGCTCGGTGTGCTTGTTCGACCGCTGTCTCAAGCATCGCTCTGGCACCGGCATCCGAATTGGCGATTGCAATTCGGCCAAACGGCTTGCGTCCACGCACATGCGGATAACGTTCGTCGTCTCTGCTTTCGTAATACGGATCTTCCAGGTCGTTGTAACCATACGCGTAACCGTGCGCCCAACGATTGACGGTGATCGCCTCGATGTCCTTGGCCGGATCGAAGCCCCCACCGGCCAACGAGTCGGCCAATTGATTGCGGATATTGCGTTCAATCGTTTCGAATTGCGTCGCAAGCAGTTCGTAGCGACCCATTCGGCGCTGTTCGCGCTCACTGAGACCTTCGTTGGCACGGTGCGGAAAACGTTCCATGTGAACGGCAATTGGCTCGTCGGGATCGGCGGCGTAGCGATAGTCACCGAGGCTGACAGGAAAATCGAGCATCGCGTTTACGTGATAGTTTCCGGGTGCAACGAATGCACCTATGCCCAATTTTTTCCAGGCCCACCAATTACGCAATGCAACAGTCGTATAAAGGATTGGCGATTTCACATGCGATGCTAACGCCTTGCGCTGCCGTTTCGGCAACTCTGGGCAGATCGAAGGGATCATCGCGTTGTAACAGGCCAACACGCACCGGCGCGCGCGCACACGACAGGCGTGGCCACCGCGAATGTAATCAATTTGCACTTGCTTGGCAGTCTTCGGTTTGCCTTCGTGCTGCACGTGCGTGACCGTGCTGTTGAGACGTAGCCGCACCGGGCCGTCTGCAAGATCGAGCTTTCCATAGTCGAATTTTGCACCCACGATGTCTTCCATCGTTGAGCCGGTGGCAGCGGTCGGAATCATCTGGCGCACCAGAAGCCGTGCAATTGACGCGTTGCCGTCCGGAAAGTGATGGATGTATGGCTCGTCCTGGTCTAACTTCCCAATTCCCGTAGCGTTGAAGCCCGGCAGCGACGAATAGAACAACGCATCGCCCGCGGTTGTTGCTTCGATTCCCACACTCGAATCAGATGTCAGATCTTGTAATGCAGCAAACACTTCCGGTTCTGTAATTTCCAGGTGCTTGCTCAAAAAGTCGCGGTAACTCAATGTGTAGAGGTAGTCTTCCTTATCGTCTGCGGAAATATGCGAAATGTGATCTTTGTCGACTGTGAGCAGCCGCAACAATTCGCCGCGCGCTGCGTCGGACATCGGCATCTCCTTAACCGCATCGGACACCGACAACTCGCTGGCCGCCAACGGAAGGTAGCTTGACAGCGAGCCGAGATCGTAACGAATCAGACGATCAACGCCCCATTGCTCGCGATTGAAAAACACTCCGCCGGCAAGACCGTACTGACGAAAGAATTCTTGATCGTAGGCGGATTCGAGCCGTTCAATATCAACATCAAGGTCGCGGAGAAAATCCCTTACGATGCCGCTAAATCCGGATGGCGCCTCGAGTGACTGACTGCCGCCGTAACCCAGCAATGTTTGTCCGCCGACCGCGAATTCGTTGCGCTTCGCGTGACCGCCGAAGTCATCGTGGTTGTCGAGTATCAAGATACGTGCTGACGG
Source organism: Woeseia sp. (assembly GCA_021773015.1). Classification (GTDB taxonomy): domain Bacteria; phylum Pseudomonadota; class Gammaproteobacteria; order Steroidobacterales; family Woeseiaceae; genus OFTM247. Next base: position 2,738,475 of record JAJFKW010000001.1, on the reverse strand, counting down.
CTTCGCTTTACGGTAGTAATGTGCCGCCGCGAGTCCGCTGATACCAGCACCTACGACGACGAGATCGTAAACGTCGGCGTCAGCTTCCTGTACCGGGCCCCAGTCACGCTTGCCCTCGCGAGCCAAGGCGTGGGCAACTTCGAAAGAGCCCTTGTGACTACCGCGTAAACCAGTCAATGACGGTGGATATTTCACGAAGCCCTGTTCGCTCAGTTCCGCTGCTAACAACATTTCGGCAAGCGAACTACCAGGCACCATTGACGTTGCGGCGATTGCGCCAACACCGTGCAGGAGGTCGCGTCGGGAAATTTCCCGATCCATTCCGATGATGCGGTCTTCAGAGTTCATGGCTCAATCACTTTAGTAAATCAGTAACCCACGTTGTTTCGCCAATATTTTGTCGCAGCCGGCGAATACCCTGCAGTCGAATTAGACGAAGCACGTCTGCCTACTGCGCGCTACCGAGATTTTCGATCGCTAACTTGCGCTTTTCGCCCAATTCGTTCGCTTGCCAGATTGTTCCGGACTCAACATCTAGGCAGCTTAACCAACCGCCGCCATAGGCAAAGGTATCAATGCAAATCGCATTGCTGTTATTGAACGGTAATCCCGATTTTTGCGGCGTATGTCCACACACCATGATTTTACCCGAGCAATGGCGTTGTGGTTCACCGAGTTTTCGCCAGTACAAAGTCGCATCCGATTGTCGTTCTAATTCGGCGCTTGCATCAACATTGGCATGCACAAAAAAGTGCGTCTCACATTCGTAATACGCGTGTAATTCGTTTTCCAAAAAATCGATATGTGCGTCGGGAATATCGCCGAATGAGCCTGGCTCGCCGTTGGCCCGCGCGTACGATCGCAGCGTCGCCTCGCCACCATACTGCAACCAGGAATTAAGCCAGCTTTTACTCTCGCGGGAATCGAGCATCATTATTTCGTGGTTGCCGCGAAGCGCTACCAGCTGATGGGACTTCGCCAGTTCGATAATCAGGCCCAACACGGCAGCGGAATCCGGCCCGCGATCGACGTAGTCACCCAATGTCACAAGCGTGTCATCTGATCGCAGGTCAACGTAGTCGACTAGCGCCGTCAGCGCACTGAAACAGCCATGGATATCACCGATTGCCAGATGACGTGTCACGAAAAGCGTCCTGTAGTGTGGCCGCCACGGGCCTGCCGCTGACGAACTCTTTGGCCAAACGAAGTGCGCTCACTATACGGAAATCGACGACATTCTTGTGGTAATTGGCCACAAGCCGGTGAACGGATTGAAGATTTTTCGGTGGATTGGCGTCAAAAAGGGCCTGCTAGGTCATGACAAACAAGCCAAAATAATCGAAATTTTGACAAAATCACGTTAATTGACGATATAATCCCCGAGCTTGGCATTTCCACGCCAAACACGTCAGTTTGTGGAAAATATCAATTTAACAAGAACGAACCCCAAGCGTTCAGAATTAGGAGAAAAGCAGTGGCGTATCGAAAAGGCACGCAGGGAATGATGCAGGTTGACTACGAGCAACGCATGAATATGGACCGCATGCGTGAGTATCGAGTCAGCCGAATTAAGCATTATATGGATAAATTCGACATTGAATGTTTGTTGCTTTTCGATACGGGCAACAAGCGTTATTCCACGTCGACCGCCGTCTGTTCACCTGAAATCGACAACATGGGTCGCTACGCAATTATTCCGCGTAACGGACCACCACACATTTTCGGCTTTGGATCCGAAGTCGCCAGCGAAAAACTGAACTGCCCGTGGATAGCGGATTACACTTTTCCCGCGCACGGTACGATGTTCGGTGCCTTACCGGAAGCTTGGGGTTGCTCCGCCGGGTTTTTGAAAGACCTCGACATGGTGCTCGGCAATTTCGACCTCGATAAAAGCAAAGTTCGAATCGGCGTCGATGTCATCGAATCGCAAATTCTTCTCGCGATGCAAGCCAATGGATACACGATCGCTGACGGCCAAGGCGTCATGCAATACGCGCGGTCAATCAAGAACGAAGACGAGATCATGATCTTGAAACATGGCGCAGCAATTGTTGATGCTGCGTTTCATGCAATCGCGACCGAAATTCGTCCGGGCGCCAAAGAGAACGACCTACAGGCAGTTGCATCCGCTGAAATGCATCGTCTTGGCGCGCAGTGGATTCACAATGTGCAGGTTACATCAGGCAATCGCACCAACCCGCATCCCCACTTGAGTTCGGATCGCTTGTTGCAGCCCGGCGATGTCATCTTTATGGATATTGTGGCGTTGTACAACGGTTACCACACTTGTGTGTATCGCTGCTTTACAGTCGGCCCGCCGTCGCAAAAACAGATCGATACGCACGCACGTTGTCTTGAAATTCAACTAGGTGGCATCGATGCAGTCAAACCCGGTTGTACAACCGCGGATGTCGTTACACGCTGGCCAGACTATCGTCAGATGGGCGCACTAAATGAACACGAAATATTTGGCTTGCAGTACGGCCATGGTATCGGTGTTGGCTTGTGGGAATTTCCGATAATTTCGCGCGCATACAGTATCGAGCATCCCGTTGAGATCGAACCGGGCATGGTATTTGCGCTTGAGACTTATGCTGGTAACGAAGATGGTTCCGACGGCGTACGGCTTGAAGACGAAGTGGTTGTAACGGACGACGGAATTGAGATCATTACTAAGTTCCCTACTGATAGAATCATCGGTTGTGGCATGAACTACTGACTTCTGTGCGCCACGCAAGCGGCGCACAGAAGTCATTCCGAGGTGCGACGCGACGAAGCGATTTCTATTAGCTTATTTTCGTTCTCATCGAAACAAGGCGACAACGTTGGGAGATTGCCACGCCCTGCGGGCTCGCAAAGACAATTTTTTCAATTCACGAAACAAGCAAAGTATGATGGCCGCAGCGTGAAAGTCATCGCGAGCAACCCATAACGTGAGTGCCTTTTCGGGGAACCCCTAACAAGAGCGCCCTTGCGAGGAACCCTTTACATGAGTGTCTTTGCGAGAAGCGACGCGACGAAGCAATCTTATGAACAGTGAAATTCGAATTGCAGTAATACCCGGTGACGGAATTGGTACAGAGGTCATGCCGGAAGGCATGCGCGTTTTGGAAGCTGCCGGCAATAAGCACGGGCTGGATTTCGAGTGGCGAGAGTTTGACTGGTCCTGCGAAACCTACCTAAAAACCGGACGCATGATGCCCGAGGATGGCATCGAGCAATTGCGTTCATTCGACGCAATCTATCTTGGTGCTGCAGGTTTCCCGACCGTTCCCGATCACATCTCGCTGTGGGGTTTGCTGATACCGATTAGACGCGAATTCGATCAACACATAAATCTTCGGCCCGTTCGTCTTTTTGACGGCGTGCCCTGTCCACTAGCCGGACGCAAACCCGGAGACATCGATTTTTACGTTGTGCGCGAAAATGTCGAAGGCGAATACTCCGCTATTGGTGGCATACAATACGAAGGCACGAAACACGAGATAGTTACACAAGCCAGCGTTTTCACACGACGCGGAACGGATCGCGTCCTAAAGTATGCGTTTGACTTAGCGCAAGCGCGTGACGCAAAACACCTCACATCGGCGACCAAGTCGAACGGCATCATTCACTCAATGCCGTACTGGGACAGTCGCGTCGTCGAAATGGCAAAGAATTATCCGGATATCGCTGTAGACCAGTATCACATTGATATTCTCACCGCGAACTTCGTACGTATGCCCGATCATTTCGACGTCGTTGTCGGCAGTAACCTGTTCGGCGATATCCTTTCCGATTTAGGCCCGGCGTGCACCGGAACGATTGCGATCGCGCCGTCGGCCAATCTCAACCCATCGAGGGAACATCCATCGATGTTCGAGCCGGTACATGGATCGGCACCGGATATCGCCGGTCAGGGCATTGCAAACCCAATTGGTACCATTTGGGCAGGCGCGATGATGCTGCAACACCTTGGTCACCAGGATGCCCATGACACGATCATGACTGCAATTGAGAATACCCTCAGGCAAAGCGCGAAGCTCACACCGGACATGGGCGGCAAAGCGGATACCCAAGGTCTAGGGAAGGCGGTCGCGGCCGCTATTTAACCTGGCGGGACTGCAGCACGCGATGCATTCCCAACAGTTGGGTCGCTTCGCATTTACGATTCGAAATCAAGCAATCGTTTGGATACTCGTGATTCACCTGTTGGACAGAATGTACTGAAATACTGCAACGCTACGGTAAGTTGCTCCTTTCCGGCCTCAATCTTTCCGCGCGCTAATGAGATCTCGCCAAGCTGCTCTTGCGCTTCGGCGACCACCAAGAGATCGTTGATATGCGATGCGATATCCAGCGCCTCGCGGGCAAACTGCTCTGCGTCCACATACATACTCTTCTTGAATAGAAGCTGACTTAATCGAATCGCACTTAACATTTGATCGGTTCGGTTGTTGGTTTGACCCGCTATTCTGTGGACCAACCGCGCGAGTCTCAGTGAATCGTTCATTCGCCCCATTTGTTGGTAGGTGTACGCCAACGCCAATTGCACGCTTGGCAGGTTTGGTTGCTCGGACAACGCAACGGTCAAGTACGATTCGGCCAGAGAATAATTGTCGAGATCCATATAGTTCTTCGCTGAAGTGAACAGCCCGCTGATCGAGAGTTTGTTCGAATTCTCCGTTGCACTCAGTGACAGCAGCCCATGTAGCTCCATTGCGAGATCCCGTATGGCGCCGATCGGCGTAGTGGACCTGATATCGCCGGATTGATTGGTCGATCCGCGTTGCAGCGAAAAGTACAACGAAACTCCGGTGTCAGCCGGTTTAACGTCAATTTTGATTACGACGTGCTCCGTCGGAATTGTGCCGTCTCGCATGGGCTGCGCATCCCACCCCATTCGCCTCAATTGGTGAATCAGCATTTGGTCAATACTCGATTTGGCCTTTGGGTCGTTCGATAGCAAAGCAGGGGAAGCGGCAGATTCGACAATCACGAAAAATGGTTTGGGGTCGTCAGCCGCTTGCCACCAGGTAATTATTCCGACCAGCGCAACAAGCCCCGCAGCAAGCGGAGCGACCCATCGACGACGCAAATGCGCTGACGTCGCAAAATCAGAGTCGAACGGAAGAATCCAACGGTAGCCCCGGCCACGAATGGTCTCAATGCATTCATGGCCTTTCAGAAGCGATCGAATCTCGGATATTGACTGAAATACCGCCTGATCCTGCACCTCAACATCTGACCAGATTGCACTTAGTACTTCATCCTTGGTAACCGTTCGATGTCGATTCGCCAACAAAAACTGCAATGTCGCCAAAGTCTTAGGGCGCAGACTGACCGCGTCGCCACGGTACGTCAGTGTTTGTGTCGAATGGTGGAGTTCGTACCCGAGAAACCCCGTTGTTATCTCAACCATCGTTGTACTACCCTCGCGTCAATATTCTATTTCAGCAATTTATTGACTGTTATAAGCAAATTTTAGGACGCCACTCACTGTCTCATGGCATAAATTGGGCCTACATCGCCACAATTATACAGGCGAGCTGCCGGTAAAGTTTATGACAACTCAGTTGCGAAAGAGCTTACTTTCCGTGTTCTTTCTACATTCAGGATTTACGTTTGCCGATGGCGCCACCGAATTTTGCCTCGAAGGCGAGCTTGATCTCGGTGTTCGATATCAGGGTACAGAGCCGGATTCTGGAGAGCTTTATCCGACGACATGGTGCGTAACCACGGAGAATGACTCGGCTCGCGTTTTCTACGCAGCTAACGGCAGATCCAATGTAGATATCGACGGCTCGTGGGCCGTGGCCTATTTGCCACCCGATACTGTACGAATCATCGACAAAAATTCGCACGAAGATATCGAATTTCGGGGCACAGACAATCTGGCCGAAGCGTTGCGAGTACGGCGGATTGATCCGCGCCGGCTGGTAGATGAGATTCATTCGTCACCAGAATCGCTCGCTGGCGCTCATGTTGTCATTCGCGATGGATCTGTAGCATCGGTCCTGACATCAACCGCGCTTCCATTGCGCGGTCAAGTGCCTGTTGAGTGGATCTGGAATTGGACAACACGAGAGGAGCCTAACCTACGCTTGATGGTCGACAATGAACTCCTGTTTCACGCATCAGGCCGGTGGCGAGACGTGCCGCGGGAAGAGGCAGATGCTTTGTGGTCTCCGACCCCCGGCGCCGAATTGATTGACGTGCCTGGAAGCTACTGGCCTGCACGGGTTGACATGCAACTTTCTGAGCTGACCGACGGCGTCTACATCGTGCGGGGAGTGCGGTCTGGGTTTCAGCATTTAGTCGTTGATACGAGCCAGGGACTCGTGGTCGCGGATGCTCCCGCGGGTTGGGTGGAATTTCACCACATTCCACCATCCGACCTCGTTCCTACATTGGGGGTTAGCGGTCTATCAGAAAAATTTATTGAGTTTCTCGGTGGCAAATTTCCTGATCGGCAGATCAAAGCTGTCGCACTTACACACTTTCACGATGATCATGCAGGCGGTGCCCGTGCGTTCGCGGCCGCAGGCGCCGAAATCTACGCATCAGCGCAATCCGCGAGTTTTATTCAACACGCATTGAATCGGACCTCAATGCCAGAAGATCGTCTCGCGGACGGGGCTGCAGATGTCCTCCCGGTCGCAGATTCTGTAATCATCGGCAGCCAACCAAACCGAGTCAAGCTAATGTCGATCGGCTCTGCACTACATGCATACGATATGTTGGGCGTTTGGGCGCTCGATAAGGGGTATTTTTTTACCTCGGACGTGCATATACCAAGATCAGCGGATGACGCGCCAACGGAGGGTCGTGCTACAACGGAATGCTGGTTTGCTAATTGGGCTGTTCTAAACTTGCCGAAAGATGTTCAGGTCGTAAACTCTCATAGCGAACCCGCGACGCCAGTCTTTCGTCTTGAAGCATATCTGCGAAGCGACGTTTGTAAAAATCGCCAGAACGACGCCGCGCCCTAATCTTCTTCTGGACGCCAGAATTCGAAACGGATTTCGGTCGCGGGCTTCTGCGCCGATAGGCGAATGTCGACGGGGCAGATATTACGCCAGCTGCGGCGATATGACTCTTCCTTGGTTGCAAGTCAGAGTTAACTCACATGCCGCAGCTGGCGGGAAATACTATTGCGATGCTTTGATGTTTTCATCGAGGCCTTGGCGTAATAGCTCAAGTGCATCGTCTGTATTGCCCGATTCCTTGTGTAATTCTCCCAACAACAGGTAGGCAGCATTGCGGATCGCCTGATTCTTGCTGTCCTGCAATACCTTATTGAATACGACCACCGAGCGGGATTTATCGCCCCGCTCCTCATAAACCTCCTGAATCTTCGTCATTTGTAAGATCGCCGCCTTCTCGGAATCCGATGCAATGTCATGGGTGGACTCGATAAGCTCATAGTAGTCAGTCATCAGATCGAGAAACGTCTGCATCAGCGCAAGATCGTCCTGTGATTGCGCGTGCGTTTGCGGAGCGCCGATCAATAGCATCGCCGCCGTTATGCCAATGGCAAATGTTTTAGCTAAATTCATAGTTTTTCTCCTCCAAGAGATCGTTCTCAGGTTCCAGTTCAATGTTCAAATTCGATTGCGGCTTCTTCTTGTTCAGCCGTGGTTTCAAGGGCAATTTGGGTTTCTTCGCGGTTCTAAGTTGCGAAAGGTTCACCGACGAATTAGCTGGCCTGCCTGGCATTAGGCTCGCGATCGCGGAAAGAGATGGTTTGGTCGGCGCGGTCGTTGTGTTGGTCGGCGAGTCGCCAACAATTGGCGCAAGTACGATGACCGCGATAATAGCCATTGCAGTTGCGCCTAATGGAATCCACGAATGCCTACGTAGCGGTCGATCTGCAACTTCGGCGCGTATTCGCGTCGCAACGTGCGGGGGTGCATTAATGTCACGATAGCTTTGTTTTAGCTCGTCGATTTTGTCATTCATTGCTCAAACCTTGTCGTTGCATTTTTAGCCGGAGGCTGCCGTTTGCTTTGTGCAGTAGCGCCTTTACGGTGCCCTCGCGACAGCCCATCGCACTGGCCGTCTCCTTTACCGACAACTCTTCGAATAGACGCAGCATTACAACTTCCCGTTGTCGTTCAGGAAGCGATGCGACAAGCTGCCGGATCTGTCTGGCACTTTCGAGTTCAGCAACTTGCTGGTGCGGCATTGATGTTGTGTCCGGTGGTTCATCGGTGAGTGCCTCGCTGCGCCGGGATCGATTAAACTCTTTGCATACGTTCTTAGTGACCCGATAAAGCCAGGTAAATGGTGCAGATCTGAAGCGAAATTTGCGCAGACCTTTAAAGCCCCGAACAAACACTTCCTGAGTGACATCTGCGGCAAACTGTTGGTCATACAACGAAACGCAGGCCAGACGATAAACGCGATCCTGGAAGCGTCGCACGATGGCATCAAAGGCGAGTGTGTTGCCGGATTTGAACAGCTCGACCAGCTCAACATCGCTTTTAGCATCCAGAGTCATTGTGAATATTCATACTCTTTTGTGCGTTTAGATAGCAATCGGTTTACTTCGTCTGCCGACTTAGGCTGACAAGAAACCGAGGGGTGGTGTGCCGCTCTCAGGTGAGTAGAAAGATCGCACGTTCGGTAGCACCTGGTCTAGTTCCGATGGAGATACGCCGAACCAAGATGCAAGCTCCGCAAAATATTCGTCGACCGACGTCGTTGGCGCGTACACACCACGCCCAACATCCAGCGGATTTGCTGGTGCTAATATTGGGTAGTCGCCGTAAATGTTGCCGCCGTTTACGGCGCCGCCCATGACAATATGATGACCGCCCCAGCCATGATCCGACCCCCTACCGTTTGAGGTCAACGTGCGGCCAAAATCCGAGGTTGTAAATGTCGTTACTTCATCGAAGACGCCTAGCTCAACGAGTGCGTCGCGGAACTCCTGCAAACCTGCGCTAATCGCAGGCAGCATTCGTGCTTGATTATCGAGCACATCGTCGTGATGATCCCAGCCGCCAACGGAAACGAAGAACGTTTGTCGAGTGGCGCCAAGCGCGTCCCGCGCTCCTATGGTGCGCGCGATTTGCCGAAGGCTTTGCGAAAAGTTGCCCGGCGAAAACTGCGTCGCTAGCACCGGCGATGTCTGCAATGCATCAACGAACACCGCTTGGGCGTCGATCGCGCCTCGCAGGCGACGCGAATACTCGCGACGCAGGATATTCGGTTGCTGCACCGCTAAAAGGTTGTCAACAATACGCTTTTTGAAGACACCGAATTCAGTGCCATCGTCGTAGGCATTGAGCCCGGGCGCGCCGTCACCGAGCGCATCGATACTGTATTCCGAACCCTCGATACCGCTCTGAAACACGTTCGACCCGGACAGTGAGATGTTCATAGATACACCGTTTTGCAAGTTTACATCCTGCATGAGGTCGGCGATGCGACCGCCCCAACCTTGTGCAACCCGACCGTCCGGCACCGCTGTTTGCCATTGGCTGATCTGATCGGCGTGTGAAAACAAACCTAACGGCAGATTCGCGGTTCCGTTCTGCGTCGCCTGCGAGTCGAAAGCCTCCAATAATGTACCGACATTGGCGATCATCGCAGCATCGCCCGAGCTAAACAGCGAATGCAACTCGGACATACCTGGATGCAGTCCATAGCTTCGTCCGTTGCCGGTTGTGCCGGGCAACACCAACAGGTCGTTTTGATTCAATGCAAGATCGGCTCTGAGTCCGAGATACTCGGCAAATTGATCGTTATCCGCTGGAACTAACATGTTGTAGGAGTCGTTGCCGCCAGCAAGCAAAATGCAAACCATGGCCCGGTAGCCGGGCGCGCTCTGCGCGGCTGCCTGCCTCGCCAAACCCAATTGCAGCATCGTTGAACTCACAGTTGCAGAAGCGATGCCTAGCGAACAGCTGTGTGTAAGAAATCCTCGTCTTGTCATCATGGTCGTTTCTCCTTACTGCCGTACGACGTAGTCGGACGAAATTAGCAACATGTAGATCGCGATGCGCGTCCGCAAATTTAGGTCGTCAATCGCTGTCAGCTCTGCTTCAACAGTGTTTCGCGTGGCTTCCGCCAGCGTCCCGGCAGTCAGCACGATATCCAGCCGATCGACCAGCACTTCGACATCGCCCGCGATGGCAATGTAGTCATCGTAGTCCAGCGACACTGCTGCGAACGGGGGTGGCGAGTCCGTCACCATATCGGCCAGAACGACGAAATCGATCAGGTTCGACATGCCGACAATCGAATTGCTGGTCGTTATTTGAAACTCGGGCGCCACCAAATCGGCGGCGGCAATTTCGCCTGCGGGAGAATGTGCCGGTAAGAAGAAGTTAAATACGCTTGGTGCCGACAGCGGATGCTGTTTACCCAGCTCTTGCAGAAAAAACCCGGTGTTTGCTATGAAATCGTCGGAACTTTTCGCGCCAAATTGGCGCAATAAAGAGGCGTAACGAACCACCGGTTCGCGAAGCTTGCCGGAATTCGATGCCATTGCTGGCACTGCCGTCGCCTCTGGATCGAGCAGTACGGCACGAATGACCGCCTGCATATCACCGCGTACGCCGGAACCGTCACCATTGAATGCCCGTGCGACGCGCTCTATGTATGCGCCGGATGGGTTCGACGTCACCAGCCGCTGGATGAGTTGTTTGCCGATGAACGGACCAACGTTCGGATGTTCGAATAAATTGTCGATTGCCGCATCGATATCCTGCATACCCGTCTGGCCAGCGGGAACGACGGCACCATTCAACAGGTTTTTTGTCCCTGCCTCATGTTGCGCGTCGAACATCTGCATTGGTGCGGAGTAGTTAGGAAAAGGGTTACCGAACGCCGCGTTATTGCCACCGTATGATAGCCCCGTAAAGATTTTCGCGAACTCACGTATCTCTACATTGCTGTAGGTCGGAATTGGATCGCCACTCCCGTCCAAACGTAGTGAACCATCTGTATTTAACTCAAACAAACCGATCGAGAACAATTGCATTACTTCGCGCGCGTAATTTTCGTCTGGAAATGTGTTGTTGATTGGGTCGGAGCGGCGATTATTAACGTGGCTCAGGTAAATTCCCATCGCTGGATGCAATGATACGCTGCGCAAAAGCTCTCGAAAATTTCCGAAAGCACCTGCCAACAATGTGTCGTAATAGTCACTGAGCGCGAACGGATCGATGATCAGTGCATCGACGTTATCCGATACAACAACTATTTCACTCAACGCGAACGCGACACGTTGTCGCAACGCATCTTCTGCGGTTACTGTCCGGTGCCACCAAGCGAGGCGCCGGAACATAATCAAATACTCTATGTCAGTTTCAAACGCCGCGAATTCACCGGCATCGCGACGCGCAACCAGATCGGCAACGATTGAACGGTGATCCGAAACCGGTAGCGCGAATTGCTCAAGCAACCACGACTCTTTGCCGGCTCTCGCCAGTGCATCGATTTCATTGAAGCTCATGCCAAAGGTCGCTTGTGCGGCAAATCTCGACGCGTCGTTGAGCTCTGCAGTCGTTGGTGGCGGCACAGGTGGCGGGTTCGGCGGCGGTGCTTGCGGAGAATTACCACTACCACCGCCACCACAGGCAGAAAGCGAAAGCGCCATCGCGGCAATCACCGCCTGGCGAAGATAAGTCCAGGTCATTAGTCGATCGAACATTCGCTTCCCTCCCTAGTTCTCTGGGGGGTTTGTGCTACTCGGAGCGAATCGGTTTACCTCAATATGACATAAGCGTTGTTATTGACCTCTTACAAGTCGTGGCGCCAGCCAAGCATCTAAGAATGCCCGGTATACCGAGTTAGTGGACGCAACACCGGGATGGTTCGAAGACGGGATTTGGCGCTAGACGCCTGCGCTGGGTTCAACACTATTGTGGTGTCGGCACATACACTCGAGACCACGTGCCACGGCAATCTAGGCACTCAGGCCTTACACATTGGCAGCACAGTTGGCTAACGGTAAGGCGACACTGGCACTCGTCCGCCAATCACTCTAAAGTCTGTCTGCGTTACGGTTAATTAAATTCAACTGGTAGGGACCTACCGAGTCGATGCGCTAAGGCACATGTAATGAGCGACAAAACACTGTTGATATTGAATGGCCCGGGCTTGTCGGAGCTTGCGGGCCATAGCGATTTGTCTACTGACCGAATTCGTGAAGTATGCACATCGCTCTGCGATCAGCTTGGTCTTGACCTCGATTTTCGTCAGGCGGATGGCGATGAATCACTGATCCGTTTTGTTGACGAAGACAGCAAACGTTTTGATGCGCTAATCGTCAATCCCGGCAACTACCCGACTGACGGTTCCGATGCGATCGATTTGTACCGGTTGACATCTGACATCGTCGCCCAACAACAAAAGCCCGTGGTGGAAGTCCACCTCGCCAACGTATTTCGCCAAGCCGCCAACGTGTTAACACCGACCAATACACCGAACACCGAAATTGGCTTCGTTTGCGGTTTTGGCGTCCACGGCTATTTATTGGCGATAAAAGCGGTACATCGACAACTCGGCGAAAATTAACTCTGACATGAAAGTAAATAGAAAGGCATACGTAATCAATGGCCCCAATCTGAACCTTCTCGGCACACGAGAGCCGGAGATTTACGGCACAGATACTCTGGAGATCATTGCGGAGCGCTGTCGCGACCAGGGTCGGAAGGTTGGGCTCGAGGTCGTATTTTTACAATCCAACTACGAAGGCGAGATTGTTGAGTGGATTCAGCAAGCGATTAAAGAAGCCGACGCGATCGTCATCAATGCGGCAGCATATACGCATACGTCAGTTGCAATTCATGACGCGCTGAAGACTTTTCCTGGTTATAAAATCGAGCTGCACATTTCTAACCCGCACTTACGAGAATCCTTCAGGCACGTCTCACATGTGTCTTCAGCGGTCGACGCCGTCGTAGCAGGCCTCGGGGTTCGCGGTTACGACCTTGTAATCGATTTGTTGCCGGAAATGCTAAGTCACGACTAGCGTTTGCCTTTTAACTTCTGCGCTGCGCGATAACGCGCGCGCGCTTCCGCAAGTTCAAGCTGCGCCCTGCCAAGGTCGGTCACCGTTTCGATACCGGCCAAAGCTTCTTCAGCTTCGTGCTGTGCCTGCAATGCTGCCGCCTCGTCCAGTTCGTCGCCACGCAGCGCGGTGTCTGCAAGCACCGTAACGATTGTCGGCTGCACTTCCAGTAAACCACCTGTGATGTAGAAGAAGTGATCTTTGCCATCTGCATCTTCGATGCGGATATCGCCCGGTTTTAATGTAGTGATCAACGGCGCATGGCGCGGCGCAATACCGATTTCACCCATACTGGCCGGCGCGTAAACCATCTTGGCTTCGCCGGAATGGATCTCGCCTTCCGCGGAAACGATATCGACCTTTATTGTGGCCATGCTAAATTCTCAGCTCTTTACTGGAAATTTTTGGCGTTCTCGACAGCTTCGTCGATTGTGCCAACCATGTAAAACGCTTGCTCCGGCAGATGGTCGTAGTCGCCATTCACGATACCGTTGAAGCCACGTATGGTTTCGGCAAGTGACACGTATTTACCCGGAGAATTGGTAAATACTTCCGCAACGAAGAACGGCTGCGACAAGAAGCGTTGTATCTTTCGCGCTCTACCGACGGTCAGCTTGTCGTCTTCCGACAATTCGTCCATACCCAGAATCGCAATGATGTCCTGCAATTCCTTCAAACGTTGCAGTACGGCTTGCACACCACGCGCACAGTCGTAGTGCTCTTGTCCGATAACCAACGGATCAAGAATTCGCGAGGTTGAATCCAACGGATCTACTGCCGGGTAAATACCCAACTCGGCAATGTTTCGAGACAATACAAGCGTCGCATCGAGGTGAGCAAAGGTGGTTGCAGGCGACGGATCGGTCAAATCGTCCGCCGGTACATAAACCGCCTGGAAGGACGTGATGGAGCCCGTTTTGGTTGACGCGATGCGCTCTTGCAATACGCCCATTTCCTCAGCCAGTGTCGGTTGGTAACCCACAGCGGATGGCATACGGCCCAGCAACGCAGACACTTCAGTTCCGGCAAGCGTATAGCGATAAATGTTGTCGATGAACATCAATACGTCACGACCTTCGTCACGAAATGCCTCGGCCATGGTCAATCCAGTCAGCGCGACGCGCAGCCTGTTGCCCGGTGGCTCGTTCATCTGTCCGTATACCAGGGATACTTTGTCGATTACGCCGGAGTCCGTCATCTCGTGGTAAAAATCATTGCCTTCACGAGTACGCTCGCCAACACCTGCAAACACCGAATAGCCACCGTGTTCCTTAGCGATGTTATTGATCAGCTCCATCAGCGTTACCGTCTTGCCTACACCGGCGCCGCCGAACAGGCCAACCTTGCCGCCCTTGGATATTGGCATGATGAGGTCGACAACCTTAATGCCGGTTTCAAGCAGCTCGGTGGTTGCCGCTTGCTCCTCGTAACTCGGTGGTGAGCGGTGAATCGGCATCCGTACTTCCTCGCCGATATCGCCTTTGTTGTCGATCGGTTGTCCGAGCACATCCATGATGCGTCCGAGCGTTTTCTCGCCGACAGGCACCGTGATCGCAGTTCCGGTATTGCTAACCGACATACCCCGCTTCAGGCCTTCCGATGAACCCATGGCAATCGTTCTAACGATGCCGTCGCCCAGTTGCTGTTGAACTTCGAGAGTCGTGTTAACGTCGTCAATCACCAACGCGTCATACACCTTGGGAATTTGATCGCTGGGAAATTCCACGTCCACAACAGCGCCAATCACTTGCACAGTAGTTCCGGTGCTCATACTTTGATCCTCTAGCCCAACGATTTCGTTGGTATTCGTTATCTAAAATTCTCTATTCGCGACTTTCGTGTCGCGTATGTAAATTCTGTCTGCCCGATTAGCCGGACACCGCCGCCGCACCGCCAACGATCTCTGAAATTTCCTGAGTGATCGCTGCTTGCCTTGCTTTGTTGTATTTCAGTTGCAGGTCGTCGATGATTTCGCCCGCGTTGTCGGTCGCGGACTTCATTGCAACCATCTTTGCCGCCATCTCGCACGCGAGGTTTTCGACCGCGCCGCGATACACCTGCGACTCGATATAGCGCATTAAAAATTCTTCAAGCAGTTCGCCTGCGTCTGGCTCGTAGAGGTAGTCCCAATGGGCCTGTAGCCCTTCAGTACTTTCATCGAGCCCGCTTGCCGGTAGCAATTGCGTGACTTCCGGCTTTTGGCTCATCGCGCTGATAAAATCGTTGTGCACCAGGAACAATCGGTCAATCTTGCCTTCACTGTACGCATCCAGCATGATTTTGATTGAGCCGACCAAGTCGTTGACGTGTGGCTTGTCGCCCAAATGGGTCGCCGTACCAACCACATTGCCACCCAAACGGCGAAAAAACTGCACCGCTTTTGCACCAATTAAAGCGAGATCAACTTCAACGTTTTTCTCGTTCCAGTTCGACATTTCCATGATGACTTTTTTGAACAGATTGACATTCAAACCGCCGCAAAGTCCGCGGTCTGTCGATATGACAATAAAGCCGACGCGCTTCACTTCCCGCTCCTGCATAAACGGGTGTTTGTAGTCCGGATTTGCATGTGCCAGGTGGCTGACAACGCGACGTATACGCTGCGCATAGGGTCGCGATGCCTCCATCTGAACCTGTGCTTTACGGATCTTGCTGGCAGCAACCTTTTCCATCGCGCTCGTGATCTTCTGCATGTTTTTCACGCTTCCGATCTTCGAACGTATTTCCTTTTCTCCGGACATCTAGATACTCGTTTCGTTTTTTTCGATTAGCACACTGATAAAAATCGTAGTCATCGCTCGTATTTCAATAGAGACTTCTTTGTCGGACCGTGCTTCGAAGTGACTTCCCGCCTATCGGTACCGCTCGATCATCAATTGCTACAAATGCCTCTACGCCACAAAACGATACCTGTTTGATGAAATGGCTCGCTTCGCTGCGCTCTACTTTCATCAAACAGCTCATTCTTCGCGTTGCGGTTCAAGTCAAAATCAAAATGCTCCCTTCTCTGCAAACCCTTCGCATACCGCCTTCATGTTTGCCGCGACGTCATCGTCGTAGTTGCCTGTTTCGTTAATTGAATCCAGAAGATCGCCGTGATTGGCTTTCGCAAAGTCGTGCAATGCCGCCTCATAGTCGAGAACCTTCGCAACGGCTATGCCATCGAGAAACCCCTCGTTCGCCGCAAACAATGACAGCGCCATATCACCCACCGACAACGGCGAATACTGTTTCTGTTTCATCAATTCGGTAACGCGTTCGCCGCGCTCCAGCTGAGCTCGCGTCGCAGCATCGAGGTCAGACGCAAACTGTGCAAACGCTGCAAGCTCGCGGTACTGCGCCAACGCCAGGCGAATACCGCCACCCAACTTCTTAATAATTTTTGTCTGCGCGGCACCACCTACACGAGACACTGACAAACCAGCATTAATCGCCGGGCGAATACCTGCGTTAAACAAGTCGGTTTCGAGGAAGATCTGACCATCGGTAATCGATATCACATTCGTCGGTACGAACGCGGAAACGTCGCCGCCTTGCGTTTCAATGATTGGCAGCGCGGTTAGCGATCCGGTTTTGCCTTTAACTCTGCCACCCGTGACTTCTTCAACATAGTCAGCATTGACGCGCGATGCTCGCTCCAACAATCGTGAATGCAAATAGAAAACGTCGCCAGGATACGCTTCGCGTCCCGGCGGTCTACGTAACAACAGAGAAACCTGCCGATAGGCCCATGCTTGTTTGGTGAGATCGTCGAAAATAATCAACGCATCTTCGCCTTTGTCGAGGAAGTACTCGCCCATCGATGTGCCGGAATATGGTGCGATGTATTGCATAGCCGGAGAATCCGCTGCGGAGGCGGCAACGACGATTGTATGTTCCATCGCACCTTCTTCTTCCAGCTTTCTCACGACGCCAGCAACAGAAGATGCCTTCTGACCGATGGCGACGTAAATGCATTTAACGCCCGTGCCGCGTTGATTGATGATCGTATCGACTGCAACAGCCGTTTTGCCCGTTTGCCGATCTCCGATAATCAATTCACGCTGGCCGCGACCGATGGGTACCATCGAGTCGATCGACTTCAATCCCGTTTGTACCGGCTGATCGACTGACTGGCGCTCAATAACGCCCGGTGCAACCTTTTCGATTGGCGCCGTTTCCGTGGCGTCGATGGCGCCCTTGCCGTCGATCGGATTTCCCAACGCATCGACAACTCGGCCGAGTAGAGCGGTACCGATTGGCACTTCAAGGATGCGACCGGTGGTTTTTACCGTGTCGCCCTCAGATATATGCTTGTAGTCACCCAGCACCACAGAGCCGACCGAATCCTGTTCGAGGTTCAACGCCATACCGAATGTGTTTCCCGGAAATTCGAGCATTTCGCCGTAGCGAGCATCGGCAAGGCCGTGAATTCGCACAATACCGTCAGTCACACCGATCACGGTGCCAACGTCTCGCGCTTCGGCCGATGCCTCGAAGTTCTCGATTCGCTCTTTAATCAGACTACTGATTTCAGAAGCTTTGAGTGCCATGTTACTTTCCTTTTTAAGCGATCAATGCGTTGCTCAGGCTTTCGAGCCTGGCGCGCAGAGATCCGTCAATAACCACATCACCGGCGCGAATCACCGCGCCGCCAATCAGGTTTTCATCTATTTCAGTTTCGATACGCACATCGCGTCCGAGTTTTTCGCGCAATGCACTAGCGAATGCCTGCTTGTCGCCATCGCTCATCGGCGCGGCCGAGGTGATAACTACGTCGACCGAGTTTTCGACTTGCGCTTTGAGCGCATCGAAATGCTCTGCGATTTCGGGTAATACACCAATGCGGCCGTATTCCAGTAACAACTTGAGGAAGTTTGTGCCTTTGACATTGCCGCCGGTGAGCGCTGTGTCGCCGTCAGTTGCCACAAACAAATCGCTCAGAAACTTGAGTCGCTGCCCATCGTCCAAGATTGGATTCGCCAAAAACTTGGCAACTTGACCGTCGGCGAGGACCTGACGCGCTATATCCAGCGCATGCGCCCATCCCGCTAAATCGCCAGCTTCACTCGCAACTTCGAATGCAGCTTGTGCGTAGGGCCGGGCGATTGTGTTGTTGTCAGCCATCGTTAGAACCTACAATTGCTGCGCCAGCGTGCCGAGAATGTCTTCATGTGTCTTGCTATCGATTTCGCGTTGCAGAATTTTCTCTGCACTAGCCACAGCAATAGCCGACACCTGGCCACGTAATTCTTCGCGCGCACGATTGGTTTCCTGCTCGACTTCCGCTTTGGCCACCGTCAGCTGCCGTTCGCGTTCTTTAACGCCGTCCGACTTGCCCTCGGCAACAATTTCGTTAGCGCGCGCGTTAGCCTGATCGAGAATTGAGGCTGCCTGTTTGCGAGCATCGTCGACGATTCCATCTGCTTCCGATTTCGCATCATTCAGGCTTTGTTGCCCTTTCTCTGCGGCGGCGAGACCGTCAGCAATTTCCGCCTGACGCTCTTCGATTGCCTGCATAATCGGCGGCCAAATGAACTTCATACAGAACCAGACAAACACGATCATCGCGATCGTCTGGCCTATCAAAGTCATGTTTATATCCACTCTATTCTCCTGCAAAAAAGCTGCTGCGCTTGCTCATGCTTTGTTAAACGCAAAATCGATATGCTCGATTACTAGTATGTAAACTCCGCATTCGATTTCGCGTTTGCCGCGCCTTAGCTGCGCTCGCGTCGCTTTTTTCATGCGCACGGGTTCAGTCCCGTGCTTTAGCCGCCCGTTACTGGCGCCGTTGCATTTTGCAACTGACCAATAAACGGATTGGCAAATGCGAAGAACAAAGCGATACCCACGCCGATCATGGCTACCGCGTCGAGCAGTGCGACGACCAGGAACATCTTGGTCTGCAGCATCGGTGCCAACTCCGGCTGACGCGCAGCGCCTTCCAGGAAGCGGCCGCCGAGAATACCCATGCCAATACCAACGCCCAGAGCGCCGAGACCGATCAATAGTGCGACGGCAATCGCGGTAAATCCAATTACAGTTTCCATCAAAATCTCCAGTTAAGGATCAAGTCAAAATAATATTTTACAGCGCCAACGGCGGTTCAGGAGAGTACGAGGCAAAGCAAGAGATGTACTGTGCCACCTGAATCGTCGTAAACATGTTTCTAGTGTTCTTCCATAGCCAACGCGAGGTACACCACGGTCAGCATCATAAAAATAAATGCCTGCAACGTTACGATCAGTACATGGAACACCGCCCAGCCAAAATGCAAAGGCAGTTGCCACACACCGAGCAACGCGATCAGGATAAAAATAAGTTCGCCGGCAAACATGTTGCCGAACAGCCGTAGCGAGAGGGAAAGCGGTTTCGCCAGCAGCGCGACCGACTCCAACATAAAATTAAATGCGATAATGAATGGCGCCGCGATCAGACCCGCACCCCTCGTTGGCGGCGCGATTGGGTGCAGCGTCAGCTCAGCAATGAAGCCGCCGAGGCCCTTGCTCTTAATGGTGTAAAAGATGATCAGGAAGAAAACCGCGATCGACATGCCGAAAGTGACGTTTACGTCGGTCGTCGGCACCACCTTCATGTATGGAATATGCAGCAAATTCTGACTGACGAGCGGAATCCAATCGACCGGAATCAAGTCCATTAGATTCATCAGGAAAACCCAAACGAAAATGGTCAACGCTAGCGGTGCAATCAGCGTGCTTTTGCCGTGAAAGGTGTCTTTGACGCTAGAGTCGATAAAGCCAACGACAATTTCCACTAGCGCCTGGAACTTACTCGGTTGCCTGGAGGTTGCCTTTCTGGCCGCGCGACCAAATAACCAGATGAATACAATGCCGAGCAGGACTGACCAGAACATCGAGTCGACATTAATAGCCATCGGGTTGCCGGCACACTGGTTCCAGACCCATTGCCCATCAACCTCGCATACCTGAAGATTTTGCAGGTGATGCTGAATGTATTCGCCGGAAGTTTGAGGACCGTGTCCGCCTTCAGTCGCCATTGTCTTTACTCTTTACTTCTTCTTGTTCGTTGTCGCGCAACCAAAAACCCGAAAACACCACCAACTGCGCGCCGATATAGCCCGCAAACATGGCAGCGGCCGCTAGTGGCCGCACCAGCGTGAAGACAATACTGAACATCAGTACGGTCAATGCCAGCTTTCCAAGCTCTCCAATATATGCCGCGCGCATTAGAGCACCTGCTCCAGGATCTCGCCGCGGTACCACGAGTCGCAGTGCCAAAAACGCGTTCGGCAGCACGCATGTCAGTCCACCCAGCAGTGCCGAGTAACCGGACACGCGTCCGTCGATTCCCCAAAACAGCGCAGCCATAACCACGCTTAGACCCAATTGCGCCAGAAGTACGAAAACCGCGATATTCATTCCCGAGCCAGTCGAGCCAGCAATTTGCTCGCGCTCCTGGTCGCTCATCTGTCGCTTGCCTCCGGCACTAAAAACGCCACGTCCATCGGCTAACCGGCGGTCTGTGGCGTTGTGATTTCTGTGTATCCAAGCGGGCCTATGCTTAGCCCGCGCATTATAGTGTCCGAAATAGTGCAAGGCAACAGAGGAAAACACGTTAAGAACCCTTTATATCGCATCGATCAGATTGGGCTTTTTCAGCGCGTTTCAACGTCGCGCCCGGAGCCCGGTGCAAATAATCCCCGCAATGAGACCTAGTGCACATTTTAGCCCCTGTGGGCCAACCGAAAACGGTCGATAACTACCTAAACGACTGCTCATTATTTGGCGGAAATGCCGGCGAAACGGATTGTGGAGGTAGTATGTTACTAGTCGTACCGGAGTCTATGAGTAAGGCTCAGACAGTGATCAAAGTGACGCGCGAGCTCAGTCTCAGCGCAAATTCGTTCAGCTCACCCGCGACACTCAAGAGCCGTATGGCCGGCCACAGCCGGCGAATCGTAATGTTATCCGAGGCCGATGTATGCGACGACACCCTAGAGGTATTGCTCGACGTAACGGGCGCGGTTCAATTCGGCCTCGTAATCTGCGCAGATCGCGAAGCGCTCCGACTCAGCAGCAAAGCAACCCTCCTGGACAAGCTGGCCGATTTTACGAATGTCGAATGGGTCAGCCTGGAACATGACTTTGACTCGCTGAGTCACGCAGCCCGCGAATGCCGTCGGCGTCTTTTGCGCGTATCGCGAAAAGAACTCGAAGAAGCGCTGATCAACGAGCAGTTTATCGTCAAGTATCAGCCTAAGGTTGAGCGCAGCGATGGATCCGAGTGGCTGACCCGCGAGGCGGAGGCACTGCTGCGCTGGCGACATCCGCAACATGGATTGCTTGGACCGCTAGAATTCTTGCCGGAACTTGAGGCCTTCGATCTTATTGGCCCGGTGAGTGAGTTCGTGTTGCACGAGTCGGCCAAGCAGCAGGCTCGCTGGCGAGATCAGGGTTTGCAGCTCAATTCGTGTATCAACTTGGCGTCCAGTTTGCTGACAAACCCAAGTTTGCCAGAGACCTACGCAGCGATCGTGGAGAAATACGATTTGGACTGTGCGGGATTTACGTTCGAAGTCACCGAACAAGAGATTAAGAATTCCGAAGCTCCGCACTTACGCATACTGAATCGTTTGCGCGAGCAAGGCTTCCGAATTTCACTAGACGACTTCGGCGTTGCAGCATCCTCACTCAGCACATTTGAGCAATTGCCATTCGACGAGATTAAGGTGCATGCGGCTGCATTAGCGCGCGCGCAGGAAAGCGAAACCGGGATGCGAGTACTCGCGGCCGTTACCGGACTGGCCCACAGTTTGGGAATCTCAGTCTGCGCAGAGGGCGTCGAAGATCAGAGTACTTTCGATTTCCTGAAAACTATTGAATGCGACAAAATGCAAGGCTTCTTAATCAGTGAGGCGGTAATGCCGGACATCATTCGCCGCGTTTATGGGCCCAAGTCCGAAAGCGTCGAAGACGTCGCCTAAAGCGCGCTGCGATTCGCCATTTCCGGACCGACGTGTCTTGGCGGCCGTGCAGTCGTTGCGAGCGTAGCGAAGCAAACTCCTGAATCTGGCAGCGCACGCAATAACGATAAGATCGCCACGTCGCTACGCTTCCCGCGATGGCGGTTCGTATAGTACGCGTTACCTTGTTTTGCCCTTCACGATCGCGCGTTCCCTAGCGCCGCGGCCTCTCAAGAAACTTCACTATCTCGCCGCCTTTGATGACTGCCGACATATTCGTTAGCGTCGTAATGTCTTCCAGCGGGTTACCGCCGACCGCAACAATATCAGCTAACTTACCGGCTTCGATGGTACCCGCCTCATCGCTGATTCCAAGCAGCTCGGCGCTCGCCACCGTCGCCGCAACTATCGCATCCATTTCGCTGAAGCCGGCATTGATCATCATCTCAAACTCGTCCGCGTTCTCTCCGTGCGGCGTCACCGCCGAATCTGTACCAAACGCGACCTTGACGCCTGCTTTGTACGCCAGCCCAATATTTTTTAGTGAGGCCGCTGATGCAGCGTTCGCTTTTTTCTTTATCGCATCAGTAAAGAACGGATTGCCTTCCATCTGCGCAGGTATTTTTGTGCCGGGCGAAAGCGTTGGCACTAAATACGCGCCAGTTTGTTTGAACAGCTTGATTGATTCCTTATCCAGGAATGAACCATGATCAATGCTATCGACTCCAGCTCGCAACGCTGCGTTGATTCCGTTGGTGCCATGCGCGTGCGCCGCCACTTTCAAGCCAAGGCCGTGCGCTGTATCCATGATTTCCTGCAGCTCGTCATTCGTCATTTGCTGGTCCGTGCCCGTTTTAGTGTCCGACAGAACACCACCGGTTGCGGTTATCTTTATCCAATCCGCACCATGCTTGACCGCATTCCGAACGGCACGGCGACACGAATACGGGCCATCGCAAATGGTGTTGGGCGTCCAAAGGTCGAGCAGCTCAGACTTATAGCCGTCGACGTCGCCATGGCCGCCGGTTGCGGCGATAGCGCTACCGGCGGAGAAAATACGCGGTCCGGGAACGTAGCCGTCATTAATAGAATCGCGCAGTGCAAATATGGCCTCCGGCTTGCCGCCGAGATCGCGCACGGTTGTAAAGCCCGCCATCAATGTGACATGCGCATAATACGCTCCGCGCAATGCATCCATCGAGGTCGTGACGTAAAGTGCCTCGTTTCTCGCTTCCGGGGACAATTGACCGAGCAGGTGAACATGCATGTCCATTAGTCCCGGCAGCACGAATTCTTCGGACAGGTTGACCAACACGGTATTCGTCGCGCCATCTGGGACCGCCACATAGCCATCTACCACATCGACAATGCGGCCATCGCGCACGATGATGCTTTGTTCGGTTTTTGGCGACTCCCCAGGAACGGCAAGCAAAGTTCCGGCATGAATAATCAAATCGGGATGTGAAACGATACCTGCGTTGAGCGGCAATGCGACAAACCAACAAATCGTTATGCCTAGCAACTTAGTCAAATTGCGTTTCATAGATGTCTCCAGATATTCGGGAATGGTGGTCCGCGCCTAATGTACGACCAATTGCGCACGTGATCGTACTGGATTTCATTGATCCGCAGATCAATTCGCATGACTCGGGAGAGGGACGACGGTGCAACAAATAACACTCGCGTTCTATTTAATGTGGGACAAAATTCCGTCAAGCTCGTCGAGGCTGTTGTAATTCACGACCAGCTTGCCTGCCCCCTTTGTGCCGTGGTCAATACTGACCTTTGCACCTAACTTTTCAGAGACATCCATTTCGAGGCGGCGTATATCGGCATTTGCCTGTTTCGGCTGACTACTCGCGTTGGCTTTTCCAGCAACTGCAAGCATACGGCGAATCAGTTTTTCGGTCTCTCTAACAGACAGCCCTTTCTTAACAACTTGCTTAGCCGCATCCAATTGTTGCGTAACATTGTTGATTGCCAACAGCGCGCGCGCATGGCCCATTTCAAGCTGGCGCGATTCCAATAGCGGTTTTACGCGGTCCGACAACTCCAAGAGCCGTAGCAGATTGCTGACCGAGGCGCGCCCTCGACCAACCGCCTTTGCGGCTTGCTCGTGGGTTAGGTCGAATTCGCGAATTAAGCGGCTGAGCGCTTTTGCTTCCTCAAGCGGATTGAGGTTTTCGCGCTGAATGTTTTCGATGAGCGCCATCGCGATGGCCGCATCGTCTTCTACGTCGCGAATGACGACCGGAATATCCTGTAGCCCGGCCATCTGTGCTGCTCGCCAGCGCCGTTCACCAGCAATTATCTCGTAACGCTGGGTAGGCCCTTTGTTGTCGCCAATACGACGAGCAACAATCGGTTGCACGATGCCTTGTGCCTTGATGGATTCTGCCAATCCCTCCAGTGTGTCGTTGCGCATATCGTCTCGCGGTTGGTACTCGCCGCGCTGCAGTAAATCGACTGGAATGGTCTTTAGTAAGTCCCCGTTGGTCGCCGCTGCGGTCGGCGGGGCACTGACGGGTTTGCTCAGCAGGGAATCAAGCGTGCGCCCTAATCTCTTTTTCTTGGTCATTTCTTGCATCTCATGCTGTCGTCAATCGTTGCCTGCTACCGAGCCGCATCAATTGACGGATTGACGTTCATCTTCACGCCGCAGTACCTCACCGGCAAGCGCGAGATAGGCCAACGCACCTCGCGAGCCTCTATCGTGATACAAAACCGGTCGACCAAAGCTCGGCGCCTCGGCCAAACGTACGTTTCTCGGCACGACAGTGCGAAATACTTTGTCTTCAAAGTGGTCGACCAACTGCTGCGACACTTCGTTAGAAAGATTAATTCTCGGATCAACCATGGTCCGCAATAAACCGAACACTTCGATATCCGGATTTACCGATTCGCGAACCTGCTCGATAGTATCGAGCAAAGCACTCAAGCCCTCAAGGGCGTAATACTCACACTGCATTGGAATGAGCACGCCGTCGGCTGCAGTCAATGCATTAACGGTCAACATGTTGATCGATGGTGGGCAATCGATTATCACGAAATCGTACAAGCCCTTAACCGGAGCCAATGCCTTCTTTAAGCGCATCTCGCGGCCAATTTCCTGGAGCAACGTGATCTCCGCAACGGTTAGCGATTCGTTTCCCGGTAGCAGCGCAAAATTTCCTTCGGGAACCGAAACGATGGCATCCGCCGCGCTATCTTCGCCCAGCAAAACTTCACAGGCTGAAGTTTCGAGTTCCTTTTTATCGACGCCGCAACCCATGGTCGCATTGCCCTGAGGGTCCAAGTCGACCAGCAACACACGCCGTTGCGTCGCCGCGAGCGAAGCCGCGAGATTAACGCAGGTCGTGGTTTTGCCCACGCCGCCTTTTTGATTGGCGACAGCAATGATTCTGGTCATTTCAGTTGATCCAACGTTCGCCCGAGGGCGACTATGATCTGGGTATTGCCAATTAGTTATCGAAGACTGTGGCTTACACCTCAGCTTACTCTGCTTTTCCTCTCAAGCCTGGCGACGTGCCGGGCACGCTGCTGCAGTCCCGGGACGCGAAGTTCACACACTTTCCAATCCCACGGTTCAGGCAGTTTTTTTGTCTGTTCCAGCTCGTCGGCCGGATACTGACCTTTCAGCGCTAACAGTACACCTTTTTTTGCCAGCAAATGAGCGCCAAGTTCGATAATTCGCGGAATACTGGCCAACGCCCGCGCAACGACGGTATCAAACGCCTGCTCCGGTGCATAGTTTTCCGCCCTGCAGTGCAGCGCCGTTACATTCTGTAACTTGAGGGTAGTGACCACATGCTGCACAAAACTGACTTTTTTCCGATTGCCATCAAGCAGCACAAATGAACGGTCTGGTTCTGCAATCGCCAGCGGCAATCCTGGAAACCCTGCGCCCGTGCCGATATCGACCACGGATTTGCCGTGTAAATGGGAACGCACAGCAAGGCTATCCAGCAAGTGGCCGCTCACCATCTCTGCCGGATCCCGAATTGCGGTCAAATTGATCTTCGTACCCCAGCGCTGCAACTCCTGCAGCAGACACTGCATCTGTGCGAGCTGCGTCGGGGAAAGCGGCTCACCAAGTGCGTTGCAGCCGTCCTCAATTGAGCGCTTAAGCGACGCCGAATTCACGAATATTCAGTTGTCGCTGAGCAAGTGCTGGCGAAAAAACAGCACGACCGCCTGCTGGTAAAGGTCGCGATTTTCTTTCTTCTTGTATCCGTGGCCTTCGTTTAGTGCATTCATGTACCAAACGGGGAGCCCTTGATCGCGCAATGCGTCGACCATCTGGCCCGATTCCGTCACCGGCACCCGTGGGTCGTTTTGCCCTTGCACGATGAATAGCGGCACGTCGATCTTCGCGACATTGTTCAGCGGACTAATATTCTGCAGAAATTCGTACATGTCAGGGTCACGTTCGTCACCATATTCCTGACGCCGTAGATCTCGTCGATAGTCCTGAGTATTTTGCAGGAAGGTTGCGAAATTGCTGATACCAACGAT
Organism: Woeseia sp.; assembly: GCA_021773015.1. Lineage (GTDB taxonomy): Bacteria > Pseudomonadota > Gammaproteobacteria > Steroidobacterales > Woeseiaceae > OFTM247. Next base: position 2,712,028 of record JAJFKW010000001.1, on the reverse strand, counting down.
GTCCACTGCAGCACGAAGTTTCTCACTGAAATGTACTGCACTAGCGAGCACCATGTAGCCGCCGTAACTGCCGCCAAAAACAGCAACCTTTGCTTCGTCCAGCGACCGGTTGGTCGCAATCCAATCCAATAGCGCGCCGATGTCTTTCACTGAATTCTCGCGTAAATACCCGTTATCCAGCGCAAGATAGCTTTTTCCATAACCGCTCGAACCGCGAACATTCGGCACGACGACAGCGACTCCTAATTTCGCCATCCACATTTGATAGGTACTACTAAAGAACGGCCGCGACTGCCCCTCCGGACCCCCATGGATTGACACGACGACAGGAAACGGCCCCTTGCCTGCTGGTTTGTATACCCAGGCCGGAATTTGCCGCCGCTTGCCGTCTACCGTGTCGAAAGTAGGATAGTGAATGAGCTCTGGCGTAATGAAGGCGCTCGTTTCCAACCCGCCGACCTCGCTATGCGTCCAGCGGGTCAGCTCCGCAGCTGCTTGCGGGTTGTCACGTAACGTCAAAACGAACGTATCGCTTGGCGTACGCGGTGTGTTGAGCGTCATCGCCAGCCGCCGGTCGTCCGGACTGAAGGTTAAGCCGAAGATAGTGCCTGTCGGAATTCCATTGACGGTACGATATTCGCGTGACTCGGCGTCCATCAAATACAAACGCGACAAACCATTTTCGTTAGAAACGAATGCGATACGCTTCCGGTCGTGACTGATAGCTGCCGAACTGATATTCCACGGTATGTCGCCGGTCACATATTCCATCGCCGCATTTTTATTCAGCGACTGCCACGCAAGCTGACCGAATTCGCTACCCTGATCCGTAATAAGCCATACGCCTCGATCCTCGGCATCGAAACCGATAGGAAAATTTGCGCTCGCATTTTCGCCACCACCTGAAACCATCTGGTGCTGTCCCGAATCTAAATCGAGAAAGTGAATGCGCGAGTCGGCAATGCTGACGTAATTTAGTACCAAAAGCTGACTGCCCGACTCGGAAAACTCCTGTGGCCCCCACCAACTACCGTCCGGGGATTCCAAAATCATCTTTGCATTTGCCGGTTCATCCGGGTCCATCATCCATATGTCATTGGCAGCACCGTTTCGACGAGTGCTTTGATAGGCAAGTTTGCGGCCAGACCTGTCCCAGGTGGCCGCGCCGTTTCTTGACGTACCGTCTGTCAACAGCGCTGTCGAAGCATCTTGCGGATTAAGCATGAATAGCTGAACGAATTCGCCGCCATCAGCATCGCGCGAGAACAACAGCGTCTCGTGATTCGGCCTGCGGCTAACCCCACCGACCGGCTCGTTGAAATAGGTCAGTTGATGTCTGGCGCCGCCCGGCATTTCGACACGATGAATCTGCTGGACATCGTCAAATCGTGTTTTGACGAAGATGTGCTGCCCGTCGGCTGACCAATCCTGCATGCTCGCCGAGCGGACGTTCTGGTAGCGGTTAAGGTCATTAATTACGGCGTTGGGAATCTGCGGAACGTTCTGCATGACGATATTGCCATCATTCGCTTCCCGGGTTGCCACGTCGGCCGTAAGCGCCGCGCTCGCCCAAAGTATCCAGGCACTACCCACCAATAGTTTCAATTTCACGATTTTCCCCGCTGAGTGTGTTGCAGACTCTAGACAATCCGCCTCGACATTAATTCATTCACTGGCTTACCAATTGAAGAGCAAATCGTCAGCCGCAACAAAAATTCATTGACTGGAAGGACGCTAGCCGCTAGACAACCAGCAACGCCATAAACTCATCAACATCCGTTTCGGCGAGCTTACGTTGATCGGCGCACAACGCTTGAAGTTTTTGCCATTGCCTATCACGCAATTTCCCGGCAAGACTCGTTTCGAACTTGTTGATGAGTACCGGTATGCCTTCGTCACGTCTATTTCGGTGACCGATTGGAAAGTGGACCTCCACCCGCTCGGTGCTGCTGCCATCCTTGAAAAATACCTGGATCGCATTGCCAATATAGCGTTTGTCCGCATCAAAATAGTCTTTGGTATAGCGCTCGTTCTCGCGAACTTCCATTTTGTCGCGCAGCGCATCAATACGTGGATCGCCCGCTATGTCATCTTCATAGTCTGCTGCGGTAAGACGACCGAATATCATCGGCACCGCTGTCATGTATTGAATGCAATGATCACGGTCTGCTGGATTGTCCAATGGCCCAGTCTTGTCAATGATGCGCACACCGGGCTCCTGTGTCTCAATGACGATTTTCTCAATATCATCAATACGATCTTTCACCTTGAGATGTAGTGTCATGCCAGCTTCGACTGCGGTTTGCGCATGGAACTCGGCGGGAAACGAAATCTTGAACAGAATGTTTTCCATGACGTAGCTGCCGTAACCTTGTGTGAACGCGAACGGCTGACCCTTGAATAAAACATCGTAGTAGCCCCAGGTCTTTGCGCTCAGAGCCGATGAGTAGCCCATTTCGCCGGTCATAGCGATTAATGCGAGGCGAACAGCACGGCTGGTTGCGTCGCCCGCCGCCCAACTTTTGCGTGAGCCAGTATTGGGCGCATGACGGTAAGTTCGTAACGCGCCGCCGTCGATCCAGGCATTTGATACGGCATTAATCACCCGCTCCCGGCTGCCGCCTAACATTCTGGTCACGACGGCCGTGGACGCAACACGCACCAACAGTACGTGATCGAGTCCGACGCGGTTATAACTGTTCTCGAGCGCGAGAACGCCCTGAATCTCGTGCGCCTTGATCATTGCAAGCAACACATCACGCATCGACAATGGTTCTTTGCCTTCGGCGCGCGCAAGACGGCTAAGATAGTCTGCGGTCGCCAATATGCCGCCGAGATTGTCAGAGGGGTGGCCCCATTCAGCAGCCAGCCAGGTGTCATTGAAATCCAGCCAACGGATCATCGCACCGATATTGAACGCCGCAAGCACTGGATCCAATTCGTACGAGGTACCTGGCACTCTTGCGCCGCCGGCTAGGGTCGCGCCGGGAACCACTGGCCCCAGGAGTTTTGTGCAGGCTGGGTAGTCCAGTGCCTGAAATCCACAAGCCAGCGTGTCCAGCAAGCAATAGTGCGCCGTTTCGAAGGCTAGCTCGGAATCTATTTCTGCGTTGCAGACATAGTCTGCAATGTCGATCAATACCTGATCAGGTTCCGCCCTTTTCGCAGAACGAATATCGTGCCCGGACATGAAGTCTCCTTGGAATATCGGTCGTTACCACTGAATGTGGCAATACACATTTAAGCGCGCCAACAATGCGCACCGTTATAGCTCGATTATCGGTCGTCTAACGCAACATATTTTTGTAGGTCAGGACCGACATAGTCCGCAGCCGGTCGAATCAACTTATTGTTTGCGCGTTGCTCGATAACGTGCGCTGCCCAACCGGTGATACGTGAACATACAAATATTGGCGTAAACAAATAGGTAGGTATGCCCATGAAATGGTAAACGGATGCCGCAAAAAAGTCGGCATTTGCAAATAGTTTTTTCTCGTCCCACATGACCTTTTCGATAGCCTCCGAGATTGCGTACAAGCGCGTATCGCCAACTTCGTCTGATAGAATTTTTGACATTTTCTTGTTGACGGAGTTGCGTGGATCAGAGGTTGTGTATACACGATGTCCGAACCCCATAATCTTTTCTTTGTCGACCAGCATTTGTTGTACGCCCGCAGTTGCCTCCCCTGCCGTTGAAAATTTTTGGATCAATTCCATCGCGGCTTCGTTGGCTCCGCCGTGCAATGGACCCCGCAGCGCACCAATTGCTCCGGATACTGCCGAGTGCATGTCAGATAGTGTTCCGGTGATGACCCGCGCGGCAAAGGTCGAAGCGTTGAACTCATGTTCTGCGTATAGAATTAGCGTTGTATTTAGCGATTGCCGGTGCAATTCGCTTGGCGGTTTGTCGTGCAGCACGTGCAAGAAGTGTCCCGCCACACTGTCATCATCGGTTTCTACATCAATGCGAGTACCGTCGGTATGAAATCGGTGCCAGTAGAGAAGCATCGATGGCAGGCAGGCGAGCAAACGATCCGCCACATCATGCTGATTGTCAAAGTCACCCTCAGGTTCTATGTTACCCAACAGCGATACACCGGTTCGCAGAACATCCATCGGGTGCGCATGCGCAGGAATCATTTCGAGCACCTTGCTAAGCGCATCGGGCAGGCCGCGCAAAGATATAATCTTGCTGATGTAGGCTTTAAGTTCAGCGCGATTTGGCAAGTGCCCGTGCAATAACAGAAATGCCACCTCTTCGAAACTTGCGTTGTCGGCAAGGTCATAGATGTCATAGCCGCGATATGTCAAACCAGCGCCTTCTTTGCCAACGGTGCACAACGCCGTTTCGCCGGCCGATACGCCTGCTAAGCCACCCGCTTTTTTGTTCGTCGTCATCTATCTCTCCAATATTGCTGCCTGCTATTCGCGGCTACTTCAAGCCTTTTTCTGCGAACAGCTCGTCTAATTTATCTTCGTAATCTCGATAGCCCAGAACTTCGTAGAGTTCGTCGCGGGTCTGCATCGCCGGCACGCTTGCTTTTTGCGTTCCATCCTCGCGAATGATCTTGTAAACACTCGCGGCTGCATTCGCCATCGCGCGCGATGCGCCCAACGGGTAAAGAATGAGCTGCACACCAACGTCGCCAAGTTCTTTCGCAGTGAACAAAGGCGTACTGCCGAATTCGGTTAGGTTCGCCAGCACGGGTACTTGAATCGTACTTGTAAACTCACGGTACTCATCAAGCGTGGTCAATGCTTCAGCAAAAATCATATCGGCGCCTGCGTTAACATATTCAGCCGCACGATCCAACGCCGCCCGTTGGCCCTCTACGGCGTGCGCGTCGGTTCGCGCCATGATGACGAAACTTTCATCGTCTCGACTATCAGTTGCTGACTTGATGCGGTCGCACATTTCGCCGCTGTCGACCAGCACCTTGCCGGGGCGATGTCCGCATCGTTTAACGCTGACTTGATCTTCAAGGTGGCAGCCGGCAGCTCCGGCTCGCGCCATTTCACGAATTGTCCGGCCGATCATGAAGGCGCTGCCCCACCCGGTATCGGCATCGACCAGCAACGGCAAGTCCGTGATGTAACTGATACGCCGAATGTCCTCGCAAACGTCATTTAGGGTTGTCATCGCCAAATCGGGCAAACCGAACGAATGGTTGGCGACACCAGCACCCGAGAGGTAGATCGCGCTAAATCCGGCGTTCTCCGCGAGCAGCGCTGCATACGCGTTTATCGTGCCGACGATTTGCAAAGGTCGTTCGTTTTCAATTGCTTGCCAGAGAGTCGCGTTTGCTTTATCGGCCATTGGTCGCCCCGAATTTTAATCCAGATTAAAATTTAATTTGTTTAACCCTCGTGGCGGCTATATCCACCTTCGCATAACAATCAACGAATGGGGTTTGCCGCCCGGATGCGAGCGGCAGCGGGATTTTAAACTACCGGAGGGTCGTTTCCCAAATTGACCAAATTGGACAATAACTGCCCGGCGCCAAAATCCCGCGAAAATGGCTCAAAAGATGACGACTGTTCGCCCGGTTACCGTACCGTCGACAAACGCCTGAAACGCATCCGGCAAGGCATCGAAAGCGATGCTTCGGCTCGCAATGTTATCAAGGTGTTGCGGCCACAGGTCGCCGCCAATTCTCTGCCAAACCTTGAGGCGTACGTCGCGTGGCGTCTCGACGGAGTTGATACCGAGCAGACATACCGCCCTGAGGATAAATGGCATGACCGTTGTGTCCAATGCGTGGCTTTGCGCCAACCCGATGCTGGCAATATTGCCGCCGTAACCCATCGTGCGAATAAGCCAGGCGAGGGTGTCGCCGCCTAAGTTATCAATAGCGCCGGCCCATAACGGATTTTCCATCGGCCTTGAACCGAAGTCCGTTTTGTCACGAAGCAGCACATCGCTCGCACCAATGGCCCGCAAATAGTCGATTTGATCGTTTTTTCCAGTGAAAGCAATTGCTTCGTAACCGCGCGCCGCCAGCATGTCGATTGCGAGGCTGCCTACGCCACCCGTTGCGCCAGTCACAACGATAGGGCCATGCTCGGGAAGCTGGCCGTTTTGTTCCATGCGATGGATAGCAAGCGCGGCAGTGTATCCGGCGGTGCCAATCTGCATCGCTTGTGCAGTTGTGATGTTTGCCGGAATCGGTACCACCGCCTCAGCAGGCACGCGCGCATATTCCGCGTAGCCGCCGTCCAGCGTCTCACTCAAACCACAACCGTTGACTAAGACCACGTCGCCTTCTGAAAACTGTTCGTCCTCCGAGCTGACGACAGTACCCGCCAAATCAATACCACCGTTAAGCGGGAATTTGCGGAGAATTCGCCCCGCGCCCGTCGCGGCAAGCGCATCCTTGTAGTTGATCGTCGAGTGCGCAACTTTTATGACAACGTCGCCCGCTGTGAGGTCTTCGATTTTCATCGTGGTAAATTGAGCAACAATTTTTTTGCCTTGTTGATCGAGTCGAAACGCCTTGAAGTTATTCATTATTACCGCTCAAGTAGATTGTCATTCTATTAAGTATGCTGTTTTTCGGTCAGCGTTTTGTTGCTCGCTAACGACGGCGATCCAACCAAACCTCTAGACCCTGCGTGTTCAACTGGACGTCGAAATCAAGTAAAGCGTGCAGTCGATCTTCGCCCGCATTGTGTCCAAGTTCACTCAGTCCCGCGCGAAAATATTCGAACATCGCCTCGCGAATCCTTTGCGTGCGCTCTGCGTGTTTGGCGAACTCAATGGCTATCGCGACGAAAACCTCAAGACCTCGATGTAACGCATCCGCCAATCTTGGCAATCCCGTTACGCGACTGTAGTGCGTAAGAAAAATTTGTTCGGGCTCGTACGACATAATTCGATCAACCGACAGATGGGCTTCGTCGGGATCGAAGTCTATCGGCGTCGTCGTCGGAAATATATAGGGCCCGTCGGCGGAATCCAATTCACGATACGACACGCCAAAACTATCGCCAGTGAATACGCCTGCTGATTTGTCGTCCCACAAGCAATAATGGTGCTTTGCGTGTCCGAGCGTAAAAAAACATTTCAATGTTCGTCCGGCCAGAGAAAACGCTTGGCCATCTTCCGCAACAATAATTCGCCGCTCAGAGATCGGTGCAATTTTTCCATATAAGTCCGCGAATCCTTGCTCACCGTATACGGCAATGGTTCCGGCAATGAGTTTGCCAGGGTCGACCATATGTCTTGCGCCCCGCGGATGCACAACGACCATTGCATTGGGCAGGTGTGACAATAGCGAGCTCGCACCGCCAGCGTGGTCCAAATGAACGTGCGTCAAAAAGACGTACTCGACATTCGCGACATCAATATTTTGTTGCTGCAGGGTCTCGAGCAGCATCGGCACGCTGTAGTGCGTACCAGTATCTACGAATGCGGCGCGGCCACCCTCGATCAAGAGATGGCTAGCGTCGAGCTGCGGGCGGATGTAGTCGGTATCGATGGCGGTAATGCCATGCGCAAACCTTGTCGTGCTCACAGCGGTAGCCGGCACGACCTAACTCAGTCGTCTATGGTAGGTGTTTGCAAGCCGTTTTGTGCGGCAAAAAATTGCGTGATCACCGCTATATCTTCATCGTCGAGCGTAGCGGCAAATGCACTCATAACCGTTCCACTGCGATCGCCAGTTTTGTATTGCTGCAGCGCGTTGGTCATGTAGTCCTGATACTGTCCCGACAATATCGGCGGTGTCGGAGAGGTCTCAGGTGCATCAGCGCTGTGACACTGAAAACAAGTCGCGGCAGCCGCCGGAGCATTGCCCGACTCGCTTGTCGAGACATCTGACGCAGCATCGTTGCCCTGCAACCATGCGGCAACATCATTGATATCGGCATCCGTCATAGCGCTGCCCTGCGCGATCATTGTCGGGTGTTTGCGGTGGCCATCACGGTATGCGAGCAGGGCATTTTCAATGTATGTGCGCTTTTGGCCGCCAAGTTTTGGTACGCGATAAGACGGATAGGCGTTGCGGTACCCTTCGACGCCGTGGCAGCCAAGGCAGCTATAGGCAATAACTTCGCCTGGATCAACATCGGCAGCCGCATGCGCGGCCATCGACAACAGCAGGGCACCTGCCATCGCTAATGCTGGAGTAAGAAGATTGTTGCTCTTGGTTGTTAACTGCATATCATTTTATTCATCTTGCACGCGACACTGTACTGTCGAAAGTGAGGGCGCCATGTTAGTGACAGTCAATGCGGAATTCTAGCCCGGATACCCGGTAAATGGGCGGATTCTGTGGAATTGTTTCGCGCCATCGGAATTTACCAGCAAATGCGCCCGCGTCTCACCTTTTGTCTGGCAAAGGCTGGCCGTTGCGTTGCCGCAGGCGCGAAAGTTGCCGTGCTAGCATTGCGCTTGGTCTCCATTAACAGGAAAAACCGTTGTGAAAAAGTGGTTTGTTGCGCTACTTGTCCTGCTCGCCGTCATCGTGCTGATCTCCCCGGCGATCGTCGGTCGTTTGACCGAAAGAGACATTAGTAAAAGCATCGAAATCGCCAACGTCGAATCTCCTGATGTCTCGATCCAGACGGAACGATTTGAGCGTCGCTGGTTCAGTTCAGAGGGCCGTCACAGAATCGAACTAAGCGACCGTGATGCGTTTCCAAGTATTAGCAAATTCACGGCCGACTCGGGCTACGATGGATTACCCGCGGTGGTGATTGACACCCGTATCGATCACGGTCTGGTTCCGGCCGGATCGGTTGTTCCCGGCATTGCAAATATTGCGTCCACATTTCAGCTCGACCCGGGCAATGGAAAGCTCGTTGACTTGCCAGCACGGGTGCAAAGCACGATTTCTCTCACCGGCCTCACCGATGGCACTGTCGAGGTTGATACCGGGGAATGGCACGCCGGTAGCAACGAAATAAATTGGCAGGGTGCAGACTTGAAATTCTCTTTGGATCGTGCGGGAATTTTGTCAACTTTAAGCGGACACGTCGGACCGATGGAATTCAGTGCCGACTCGTTACACGTTGAAACATCCACATTGAATATCGCGTTCGACCAGACGGGCGGGCCGTATAGCCTGGTGTTGCCAACGCTGAAATTAGGTAGCGGCGCAATGAATGCCTATTTTGGGGGCAGCAATATAGAACGCAGCGGATTGTCCGAATTTCAAATCGAATTAGTTAGCGACGTTGTTCGCGGAAAACTGTTGGGAAATATCGCAATCGATATCGACGACCTTGCGATGTTGACTGGAGAGAAGTTCGATATCAATGTTGTTGCGTCGACAAGCGGAATTGACGCGAAGCGGTTCGCGGATTTATATCACGCCTATTCTGCATACTTGCGGGAGGGCCACAATTCTAAATCCGCGCTGCAGGCGCTTTATTCGGGTAATACCGAGTCCCTGCTAGCGCTGCTCCAAGCGGGCATAGAACTAGACATCGAATCCGCACGAGTCGGTAGTCCACAAGGAATGTTTGCCGGTGATCTGAGCGTTACGCTGCCGGCAAGTGATTCAGACGAGCCCGTCTCGTGGTCGGGGCTGCTACTCAAGCTCCATGGAACGATGAATTTTAGTATGCCAGAGGCACTATTCGAGCAATTAGCGAGTGCTGATCCGCAACTGAATATGGCCGTCGCCACCGGCTTCCTCGTAGCGGAGGATGAGCAATACGTCATGCATGTGGACATCGCCAAAGGCGTCGCTAAAGTTAATGGCGCGCCAATTCCACTGAGCGGATTCTAACTAATTGTCCCTGATAAAATCCTTGCTGGTTGCGGTGTTGTTGCGCAAACCGCAGCGCTAAGCGACTCGTCGCGCCAATCTTGGCACAGCAGCCAGAAGCTTTTTCGTGTAGTCATGCTGCGGACTGGCGAACAGCATTTCATTCGTCGCCGTTTCGCAAACCTTCCCCTGAAACATGACGACAACTCGATCGCTTATTTCACGCACAACGCCTAAGTCATGGGTAATCAAAAGAATTGATAGGCCGGATCGTTCTTGCTCCGTTTTTAAGAGCGCCAGAATTTCACGCCGGACCGAGCCATCAAGCGCCGCTAAAGCCTCATCGCAAATCAATAGGGAAGGTTCGACGATCAGTGCTCGCGCAATCGCCACACGCTGCGCCTGACCACCGGATAATTCATGCGGATAGCGGTCTTTTAGATCTGCATCAAGGCCCACTCTGCGTAGAATATCTGCTACCGCTTTTTGCATATCGTCGATGCCTACCGCGGTCTGATGCACGGTCAGGGGCTCAGCGAGAATTTGTGCAACGCGCATCGCCGGGCTCAGTGATGAAACAGGATCTTGAAACACCATCTGCAGAAGCTTGCGAACCGACTTTGAACGTTCGGACACCTGCCACGGCAGACGATTTGTGAGTAGCTGCAACTTGCCGTGTTGCGCGGGGAGCAAGCCGGCTATCGACCTGGCGAGACTTGTTTTGCCCGAACCAGACTCGCCAACCACCGCGACGACTTCGCCTTTGTTCACCGAAATGCTCAGTGAATCAACTGCTACGAAGTTTCTGTGACGCCATCCACGGCGTTCGCGGAAACCGATGGTAATGTCCTGTACATCGAGTAATACGTCGTCGCTGCGCGCAGGGTTTTTCGGTAACTCAGCATCGATAACCGGTGCGGCCTCAAGTAGTCTTGCTGTATGCGGGTGTTGCGGACTCGAAAAGACCTCCGTGCACCTCCCCTCTTCGATTGTCTTACCTTTGTCGATCACCAAAATGTTCTGGGCGCTTTGCGATATAACGCCAAGATCGTGACTGATCATCAGCAAAGCGGTGTTCATTTCGCTTTGTAATCGGCGCAACAACTCAAGGATTTGTGCCTGCACAGTAACGTCTAATGCGGTGGTAGGTTCGTCAGCGACAATGAGCGCCGGATCACCAATTAAGGCCGCTGCAATTAACGCTCGTTGGCGCATACCCCCCGACAGCTGATGTGGAAACGCACGATATTGCTTTTCCGGATCAGGTAGTCCGACGCGTTCCAATAAGCTGATACTTTTTTGAGCGGCGGCCTTGCGGCTCATGCCAGGCCGCATTCGGAGGATCTTATCCAGTTGCGCGCCAACGCGGAGGTAGGGGTTGAGCGCAGTCGCTGGATCTTGAAAAATCATCGACAACGTCTGCCTGCGCAACTGTCGCAGAGTCTGCTTGCTGGCGCCGACGACTTCGGTACCGTCAACCTTTATGCTGCCGCTTATCGTTGCTGTGTCCGGCAACAAGCCCATAATTGCAAGGGCTGTCTGGCTCTTGCCAGCACCAGACTCGCCAACAATCCCTAATGAGTCGCTGGCACCCAACGAAAAACTTAGCCCGTCAACCGCGGGTGCCTCGCAGCCTCCATAGCGAATTCTCAAGTCGGACACGCTAAGCAAACTCACGTTGCATCGCCCCGTGGATCCAGCGCATCACGCAGACCGTCGCCCAAAAAGTTAAAGCAGAATAGTATTAGTGCGAGGAACGATGCAGGTATCAGCAGCATCCAGGGCGCCACTTCCATGCTATCGACACCGCCGCTGACCAATGAACCGAGCGACGCCTGTGGCTCCTGCACGCCCAGCCCAAGAAAACTTAGAAAAGATTCGAACAGAATAATTTGCGGGATCGTCAAAGTGATATAGATGACCACCACACCCATCAAGTTTGGCACGATATGACGAAATATTATGCGCATTGACGGCACGCCGGTTAGCCGTGCTGCGTCGACAAATGCGCGGCGCTTCAGGCTCAACGTTTGTCCGCGAACGATGCGCGCGGTATCCAGCCAATTGATCGCGCCAATTGCAACGAAGATCAACAACATGCTGCGTTCAAAGACCACCATCAGCAAAATGACAAAAAATATGAACGGCATGGCGTATAAACCATCGACCAAACGCATCATGAGCGCATCGAGTTTGCCGCCCGCATAGCCCGCGATCACACCATAAGTTACGCCGATCAATAAACTCACCAGCGTCGCAACGACAGCGACCGCCATGGTTAGCCTGATGCCCTGCATCGTTCTTACAAACAAATCGCGACCAAGATCGTCGGTGCCAAACACACGGCCATCGGTGAACGTTGGCGATATCAGACTCTCGTCGAAATTAATCGCTTCGACACTGTGCCGGCTTGCGAACGGTCCAATGAGCGACAAAAGAAGTACGCCGGACAAAATTATCAAGCAAGCGCGAACGGTGCGGTTCCCGGTAACGAGCTTGATGCCGTTTTTCGTTGCTGGCGAAAGCTTCATCGGTAGCGTATCCGTGGATCCAGATAGCCGTAGAGCAAATCCACTATCAGATTAAGCGTAATTATCAGAACCGCATAGAAAATCACCAGACCCAACACCAGCGTGTAATCGCGATTTAGCGCACCACTGACAAAGTGCTGGCCGAGTCCGGGTATGCCGAAAATTTGCTCTACAACCACAGAACCGGTTAACACCGTGGCTACTGCGGGGCCGAGGTAGGACAGCAATGGCAGTACCGCCGGCCGTATCGCGTGATGAAAAAGAATCGCACGGGTCCGCAAGCCTTGCGCAGTGGCGCTTCTAATGAAGTCGCTTTCCAATACTTCGATCATGCTGCCGCGAAACAGCCGCGCTATGTAGGCGACTTGCGGCAAGGCGAGTGCTAATACCGGTAAAACAAATCGCGTGCCCGGGCTCGTGCTGGCAAAACTTGCCGGCAACCAATGCAAGTGCACCGCAAAAAACAAAACCAGAACCGGCGCAATCACAAATACCGGCAGCGAAATGCCGCTAATGGCGACCGCACTGAGCACCCTATCCAACATTGTGTTGCGGCGGATGGCCGCTGCCAGCCCGAGAAACATGCCAAGCGCCAACGCCAGCAATAACGACAGCGCGCCTAACAAGAAGGATACTGGATACGCACCAGCGATAATTTCAGCGACGGTGTATGACCGGTAGCGATAGGAGGGACCCATATCGCCATGTAGCAAACCCCTGACGTAGCGCACGAACTGTTGCGGGAGCGGCTCATCCAGATGATAAGTACGCTCAATATTGGCCTCGATCTCAGGCGGCAAAACCCGCTCAGCGTCAAACGGCCCGCCAGGCGCCGCATGCACCAGCAAGAATGCCGTCAAGATGACAAACAGCAGGGTGGGTATGGCGCTTAGTATGCGCAGCAGCGCGAAACGCAGCATAGTGGTTTAGTTGGCTTGCCTTGGTATCAGACTCAGGTGTTGACTGTAATGATAATCGAGCGGATTGTCTTGCCAGCCTTGCACGCGCGAGCTCACTAAATGTTTGCTAACGTAGAAATATATCGGAATGACCGGGTGATCCGACAGTAACTCTCGTTCCGCCTCCTCCAGAAACAAGCGTCGATGCCTCGGGTTCATTTGATCTGCCGCTCGCGTCATTAGCGAGTCGAATTCTTCGCTGTTGTAACCCGGCAAGTTGGATGCGTTACCGCTCTCCATTACAGAAAGAAAAGCACTCGCGTCATTGTATTCGCCATTCCAAGCCGAGCGAAACACTTGGGTAACCTCGCGAGCGAGTATGTTTGCGAGGAGCACTTGAAAGTCTTCGTTGATCAGTTTGGCCTCAAAACCCAGGGCCTCGCGCCACATGGCTTGCACTGCCAAAGCGACTCTCTGATGAACATCCGAAGTGTTATAGCGAATCTCTATTTCCAGCGGCTTCGACGTACTGTAGCCCGCCTCTTCGTATAACCGGCGCGCCGTGGCAACACGCTCCTCGTGCGGCTGATTGGCATAGGAAAATTGCATTGCCTGATAGTTATCCACGCCCGGCGGCACCCAACTGTACGCCGGTAATTCGCCTCGCCCCATGACCTTGTCGACGATAACCTCGCGATCAATTGCCATCGACAATGCGCGGCGCAATTCAGGGTTGCCACGGAGCGGTGGTTTGGTCAGATTCAGGCCATAATAGTAAACATTAAGAAACGGGGCGACGCGCAGCTGCTCAGGATACTCTTCGCGCAATTGTGCAAATGATTCTGTCGGCACGGTATCGGTGATGTCGAGCTCGCCCGCGCGAAATCGGTTGGCTTCCGCCGTTGGCTCTGGCGTTACTAAATGCAGAACCCGGTCGATCGAGGTCGATACATTGTTCCAATAGTAGGGATTTCGATTGATCGAGATCGCCGAACCTATTTTCCAATCGTCAAGTGTATAGGCGCCATTGCTGATCATATTGCCAGGCCGTGCGTACTCCGCGCCGTGCGCTTCGACAGACGGCGGGTAAATGGGAAAAGTACTGTTATGCGTTAATAGGCTGAGAAAATACGGCACCGGACGTTCCAGCGTGATAACGAGCTCGAAATCGGACGCCGCTTCAATGCCGAGCGACTGCGGCGGCAGATCTCCGCTAAGAATCGCACGCGCATTTTTAATCTCATTGACGAACTCCGCATATGCGGCAGCCGTATCTGGATTAACCATGCGGCGCATCGAATAAACGTAATGCTCCGCGATAACCGGCTCACCGTTGGACCAGCGCGCCGCGGTTCGCAGTTGGAAACGATATTCCAATCCGTTTGCAGAAACCTGCCAGCTTTCGGCGCCTGCCGCGACAACCACGCCGCTCGCCGAATACCCGGTTAGCCCTTCACCCAGATCGCGTAGCACGACGGAGGACTGGGTACTACGCGCGGTGTGTATGTCCAGTGACTCTGGCTCGGCGCCAATCGACCGGTAGAGCGTGTTGTCGAACGGTTGTTCTGCTGTCTTGTTGCAGCCAGTTAACGCGAGTAAAGACAGCGCGCTGAATACAAGGGTCAAGCGTAACGCTTCGCTTGCACAACGATTTCGACAGAATTTCGTCACCTTATATCCAGAGGTTCAGACGTCTTGCAGAATAACTCATTGTCTGGTGTTTTCCGCCAACCACGTCACTCAATTGCCGGACGCCGCTCACTCGGGCGGCGAACTGCCTCGCTGTGAGGGCGTTGGAGCACAAATACGGTTGCTTGCGATTAAAACGGCAGGTGTAATTCGATGAACCACTGCTCGCGATTTTGTGCAGAATTTTGTGGAATGCCTTCAAAATTGCGCAAACCAATGCGCGACTGCAAAAAGCGTATTGGCGAATACTCCCAGACAACCGAGTATCGGTTCTGTTCATTTTCGGCGATGTCGCCGTCCGGATCGAAGTGTTCGTAGGTTAGCTTCAGATTGTGGCCCTGACCGAGAGAAATATTTGCTTCCAGTAGTGCTACCCACAACTCGCGACGGCCACCGGATAGACCCTTGTCGATGATTAAGTCGACTTCTCCGAGCCATGCGACGCGACCTGTGCGCAGTCCAGCAAAGATGTTTTGCATTTGCCGGTCACCCAATGCTGAATCATTGAAATTGACACTACCACCAACGCGCCATTTCGAGACGACGCGACTGACTCGCAAACTATATTGTTTACCCGAATCAACTTCCGGTCCGCCAGCCGTTCCTCGGCTGACAGCAAATTGCGATGACCAATTGCCTTGTTCCCAGCCCAGCTGCCAGCCACTGTCTGGGGTGTTGAAATTAATGCCGCTGACTTGGCGTATGAATGCATCATCGTCCTGTATGCGCCACCCGTATGGCAGGAAGAACTCGCCGGCTTGCAGGTAGATTCGGCCACTTTGCGTAGATAGTCTCGCGTATTGCTCTCGAACAGTGACGTCGTCCGGCGCAATTTTTGCGTCGATGTAGAGCGTAAGGTATTTCGGCATGGGCCGCAGTTCGGCGTAGCTCAGTATTTCGCTGAGCGCGGCGTCTTCCGTTGCCGCTTGGCCGGGGACATCGATTCGATTCCACGCAGCTCGCACGTCACCGCCGACGGCCAAATACTTTGAAATCTCTCCAGACCAAAAATTAGCAGCCTTTCCCGGCAGCTTATGAGCGGGCATCTCTGTCGCTGCAAACAAATTACCGTACGGCGTACGCTTACCGGCGCCGCTTGGCGAGCTGTGGCATGCCAAACACTTCAGCCCCTTTTTTATTGCGAGATAAGGTTCCGCATGTGCTATATGCGCCTGACAAAAAATGACTAAGAGCATCACCGATACGCAATGCTTCACGGATTCGCTCCGTCGTTTATCCACAAACGAATGGCATCAATCGTCACCTGATCTAGCGGCGCAGAAGCTAACGGCATACGACCGCCGACGGTCGCGGTCCCCTCAATTTTTTGCACCAGGTAGCTTGTGCTGGCGTCGCCAGCCGAAACACGAAACTGGGCCGGTGACTGCAGGCTGTTGACGCCTACCAGGCTGGCAAAGCTCGCAGCCGCGCTGCTTAAGTCCATGCCGCTTGGTAAATTGCTGCTAGTTGGGCCGGTATGGCAACCGGGCGAACAGCTAACGGCAAATACATTGTCTTGGATTGACTGCAAGTTCGCCTGAATACTGCGCACCCAAAATGTTGCGACAAAGTCCCCGCCTTCGATGCCATCGCCAGATGGTAGTGAGCCGCTAAATTCGCCGTCCAACGCCCGCCCACCGATGCTTAGCAAGAGACTGCCGCCGCTGCCGCGAATCGTCACTTGATAGGCGTCATCAATTGCAGCTGCGCCGCGTATGTCGATCAGCGCAAGCCGCGGATTCGCCGTGGCAAGCGAAAAAGCGGAAATCGGTACCGCCCGTTCATTGCCGCTTTCGAATTCGCCGTCATCACCACTGCGCAAAATCTCGATCGTCATCTCGTTGACGGTCGATGCATCGATCTCCTGATCAAAGCCGACGACAATTTGCGCCGGTAATGACGGTAGAGCGGCGCCTGGCTCTGGCGTAAACGACGTCACCACTGGCGGCGAAATCGGCTGCGTGTCACTTGCGCTGGCCTGCGCGCCATCCAAGATCCATTGCCGCGCAAAGTTAATAATCTCCTGCGGAACCGGTGGACCACCGAGCGGCATTTGTGCGCCCTCCGACGCGCGCCCTTCTAGCTTCTGAATCAAATAGCTCTGAGCCGGTTGGCCGGGGTCGACGCGCAGCAACGACCCCTGTTGTCGACTGGGTACCCCAACTAAATTGTTGAAGCTGTTTTCCGTATCGAGACGCAGGCCAAGCGGTGCATTTGCTCCGGCATGGCAGATGATGCAAGAGGCGTCGAAAAGTTCTCCCTGCAGGAACGCTAAAGTTGGCGCAGGTGCCACGCCGCCATCGGGCGACGAAGGGCGGCCAGCCACATCTAAGCCCCCGCCGCTACCGGCACTACAGGCGCACAATATGGCCGCCACACCGTTAATTATCGCGCTATAAATTCTACGTTGCGGCACAGTCCAGTTGCTCCGTCAAGAAAAGACATGTTCAGTCCTTGAGTGGCAAACCGGCGGCTAATGGTTCAAATGCCCTTATTTGTTCGCGCGATTGAACTTTTGGCGCTCATTGGCGCACTTAAGCTTTATGGTAGTTTGCGCGGAAGGCGACGATTTTGGCCGACGTATCGGAAAACACCAGCACGCCGGACCCGGCTGGCCTCGATTTGGCACTGCTCAAGCAGGTCTGCGGCCGCGACCGCGAGGCGTTTAGCGCACTGTATTGCCGCTTTCAGCCAAAGCTTTTCGGCTATTTGCGAAGAATGTTGCGCGACGCCTGCACCGCCGAAGAGGTTTTGGACGATGTCATGCTCGTCGTTTGGAAAGATGCCAGCAAATTTCGCGGTAAATCGGCGGTTTCAACCTGGGTATTTGGTATTGCGTATCGCAAAGGCTTGGCTGCACTCGGCAAGGAAAAGCGCTATCAATCCCGGCTGGACCACAGCGTCGACGAAGCGTCTCTGGTGGGCCATACGACAACACCGGACAATTGGCTGGATGTTGGTCTACAACATTTGAGTGTTGACCACCGGCAGATTATCGACCTCACCTATTTCGGTGGCTTCTCTTACGACGAAATCGCGGCCATAGTAGGCTGCCCGGTGAATACGGTTAAGACAAGAATGTTTCACGCAAGACGGCGGCTACAGGTTTTGCTGCCGAAGCTCGGAGAGCCTCGCGTGAAGGCAACTCAAGGTCAGGTTAAATAAAATGCTGCATGCCGAAGCCAATTCACTATTGCCGTGGTTGATAAACGGCTCGCTGGAACATGCCCAAAGCGAAGCCGTGCAGACCCATGCCTCAAGCTGCGTGATATGCCGCAAGGAACTTGGGCAGCTGCGGGCACTGCAAACATCTGCCGAACAATTTCTAGCGTCGCAGACTGCGCCGGCTATCGACATGCGGCGAATCAATCAACGTATCGATAAGCTTGCAACCCCAAGCCGCCTGCAAAACCTTTGGTCGGTAACCCGTAGCAACATTGTTGCACGACCGTGGCGCTTCGCTTTTGTCGCACAGAGCGCGGTCGTGGCTATTGTCGCGACAATGGTTTTGCTGCCAGGTGCGCGCGCGCCTGAATTTAGGACCTTGAGCAAGCCAACGGCGGAAAACGCTCAAAGATTGATTCGCGCTGTCTTTTCGCCAACGTTGACATTGGCAGAGCTGACGACGTTGCTCGGCGAGCAAGATTTGGCACTGTATTCGGGGCCAAGCGAGCGCGGCGTCTATACATTGACAACGTCGCGACCATTAGGCGTGACCGAACGATCGGCCATCGCGGCGGCGTTGCAGGTAGACGATCGGGTGTTATTCGCGCAACCGGTAACTGCGCAATAGAGCTGACAAATGACGATAACGACGAAAATTGTAAGCCTGTTGATGTTGGTGTCGCTATCGCTGCCAAGTCTATTAGCTGCCGAAGAAGGCAATAAAAGCGACGATGCGGTTAGGATATTAGTGACCTTTGCAGACCCAGGAATGCGTAACGCGCATCGCGGCGGCCCGGCTCGTCCTAGCTACCGTCGAAGCAGCGGTAGTTACACCACATCCGTTGCGATTAGCCGCTCAGCAAAACGCATCGCAAAACTATTTGGACTGCAAAAAATAGACGAATGGCCGATTCGCCCGCTTGCTGTGTTTTGCGTCGTCTATGCGCTTGATTCGGAGCGCACAACGGACCTATCTGTAGACACACTAATATCCAAGCTGGAAGCGCGCAATGACGTCGAGTCGGTGCAGCGCCTCAACACATTTTCTGCTTTCGGGACAGCGCAGTCGAGTAACCTGGATCCGTACGCACGATTCCAACATGTGCTTGATACTCTAGAAATTCCGCAAGCCCACGCCTGGACTCGCGGCCAGGGCGCGCGAATCGCTGTTGTGGATACCGGTGCCGATCTACGCCATCCCGAATTGGCCGGACAGATTGCCGAGCATCAAGACTTTGTTGGCACCAAGAATCGCGGCGGAGTTGCCGATGCTCACGGCACCGCCGTTGCCGGGATTATCGCCGCCTCAATCAACAATGGCGAAGGCATTGTCGGCGTCGCTCCGGAGGCACATTTATCGATTTTAAAAGCCTGCTGGTATCTCGCTGACAAGAGGCGGGCCGTGTGTGACAGCTTTACGTTAGCGCGGGCATTGAGTCACGCCATCGAATCTGCGGCCGACATTATTAACCTAAGCCTAGGTGGCCCACCCGATCCATTGCTGGCACGGCTGATTCATAACGCGATTGACAAAGGAATTACGGTTGTCGCGGCTGCGCCTGCTGATACTTTATCCGGCTTTCCAACCAATGTACCGGGCGTCCTGGTTGTTGCGGCCGACTCAGCAGGTGCGGATTCCGGCCACCTTAGTGCCGTCAACGCGCCAGGAGACGAAATTTTGGTTGCCGCGCCGCACGATAGTTACGATTTTGCGTCTGGCAGTTCCCTTGCTGCAGCGCACGTTAGCGGCATCGCAGCTTTACTGGTTGCCGCGCAGCCAAAGTTATCCGGAAAAGAGGTCCGTCAGCTGATCGTTGATAGCCCAGCTTCGACACGCGGTATTGTGAACGCCTGTCGCGCGCTGGCGCCATTATTCGGTGACGCAACTTGCGGCGCAAACGGTAGTGCAGCGCGCTAACACCCCGCAGCTTTCTCATCGACTGACGCTAAAACCCGGCCGAAATCGATAGCACGAGCTGAGACTCTGCGGATAGCGCTACGACAACACCGCGATCGGGTGTTTCATTGTTGTGCCAGCGAAGATCGAAAGTAAATCTCGATAGTCGAGTGCTTGCACCCACATCCCAATGCAAATAGTGCGGCGTGCCGAAATCGGATAGATCGTTGCCGCCCACTCCGGCACCGATGGTCCACGCATTGCCGACTGGCCAGTCGCCTCTCAGCTCCCAATGCTTGGCGTCCCGCCCAGAACCGTAAACGTCATTGGTGTATCCGAGCTCCGCAGAGTAGTGACGCAAAAAGTCGACGCCCAACAGCAACTCAGTATGATCGTAATTCCGCGGTCCGCTAGCATCGGGAAAGGTGTAGTGAAGGACTGTCATGGTCGCCGACCAATCCTTGTTCGGCTGAAACTGATACCCAGCGTAAATATCTACCTCCAAGTGACGGCGACCATCGCCGGTTTTCAGGTTCGCTGTCGACGCCCATATTCCTGCAAACCAGCCCTTCTTATGATGCAAATCAACGCCCAACTGCAACGCCGGGTTGCCGCCTGAGGTCGACAGTCCGCGATAGATATAGTCTGTCGTGATCGTTGCTGCTCCCGAAAACTCAAGTGCGTGAGCAGTAGTGGCGTTTGCTAGCAAAAGGCCCAAGACACCGCTCAATATACCCGGCACGCCCCTGCCTGCGGTTTTTTTTCGCTGGCGGTTGCACCCATTTGCTGACAATGAAAACAAGCGCGTGTTACTCACGCGGTTTTTTGTAGCTGCTGCTTCTTTATGTGCAACAGGAGCAAAGAAACCGTTGATGGCGTTACACCTTCCAGTCGCGAGGCTTGACCGATTGTTAGCGGGCGAGACGACTGCAGTCTTTGCCGCGCCTCTGTCGAAAGACCGCGCACTGACGCATAGTCAATTGAATCAGGTAAGCGCAATGCCTCCTGCTTGGCGTGTTTTTCTATTTCCCGCTGCTGACGTTGAATGTATCCAGCATACTTAGCGGTTGCCTCCAACTGCAACGCAACTTGTTCTGCAATCTCGTCTGGAAAATCGCCGCGCCAATTACCATCTCCATCGCCATCTCCATCGCCATCGCCATCGCCATCGCCAACGGTTGATAGTTTACACAGCCCTGAATAGCTTATTTCGGGACGCCGTAATAATTCCGATGCGCGTATTTCCCGGCGAAAGTTTGTACCTAGCAATTCCCGGTCTCGTGCGTTGATCTGTGACTCACGCACGATAATTTTGTTGAGGCGTTGTTGCTCGTCGGCAACCGCAGACTGTTTCGTGCAAAAAATCTCCCAGCGAGTGTCGTTGACCAAGCCAAACTCTCTACCGACAGGCGTTAGTCGTAGATCTGCATTATCTTCGCGCAACAGCAAACGATACTCCGCGCGACTGGTAAACATTCTGTAGGGTTCGCTCACGCCTCGCGTAGTGAGGTCGTCTACCAGAACGCCAATGTAGGCCTCACTGCGTTTTGGATACCAACTGTCTTGCCCGGCCGCCGCGCGCGCAGCATTGAGGCCGGCGAGCAGACCCTGCGCTGCTGCCTCCTCATAACCTGTTGTGCCGTTTATTTGTCCGGCAAAATAGAGTCCGTCGAGATGCTTCGTTTCCATCGATGGGCGCAGATCGCGCGGATCGAAATAGTCATACTCGATTGCGTAGCCCGGTTGTGAAATTTGTGCGTTTTCGAATCCTTCTATGCTGCGCACAAACTTAAGCTGCGTCTGTTGCGACAAACTTGTCGAAATTCCGTTTGGATAAACCGTGTCTGTATTCAGGCCTTCCGGCTCGACGAATATTTGATGCGAGTCCCGGTCCGCGAAACGCACGACCTTGTCCTCTACCGACGGACAGTAACGCGGTCCGACGCCTTCTATAACACCGGTATAGATCGGCGACTCATCAAGCGCACCACGAATGATGTCATGGGTCTTTTCGTTCGTCCGCGTAATAAAACAATCGATCTGTCGGGGGTGCTCGCCGCGCGTGCCGAGAAATGAAAATACTGGCGTTGGCGTATCGCCCGGTTGTCTGATCATTGCATCATAGTTCAGCGTCTTGCCGTCGAGGCGCGGTGGGGTGCCGGTTTTCAATCGCGAGACTCGAAAGGGCAATTCGCGCAAGCGCTCAGCCAACCGGTTAGAGGGTGCGTCGCCCACGCGCCCGCCCGCCTTTTCCTCTGCGCCGATCAATATTCGACCGCCAAGAAAGGTGCCAACGGTCAAAACAATTTGTGGCGCAAAAATCTCACTGCCGTCATCGGTGATCACGCCGGCGACACGTCCACCTTTAACAATGAGGTCCGCAACGCTTTGTTCGACCAACGTCAAGTTTGCTTGATTTTCCAGCATACTGCGGATCGTTTGCCGGTAGAGCTCACGATCAGCTTGCGCACGTGTCGCACGCACTGCCGGCCCTTTACTCGCGTTGAGCATGCGAAATTGGATGCCAGCTTTGTCGATTGCGCTGGCCATCGCGCCGCCGAGCGCATCAACCTCGCGAGTGAGGTGTCCTTTGCCAATACCGCCAATGGCCGGATTGCAGCTCATTTGCCCGAGCGTCGAGAGCTTTTGCGTAACCAACAGCGTCGCCACGCCCAGGCGCGCGGACGCGAGCGCGGCTTCAGTGCCAGCGTGTCCGCCACCTACTACAACGACTGCGAATGGGTTGCTATTGCTCATTGGTGAATTTTTGGTGGTCAATATTTAATCAAATTTGGACGCGCATTCTAGCGCCTATCGGCCACCGAATCGCTCGAAAATTGCATAAAACATATAGATCCTTGCCGCGGCTTTACACAGCCTCGCGCAGACCCGAAGATAGCGGCCTCTTTGGTTGCTCTGTAGGTGTATGGCTTGCGCAATTTGTTGGTCTTTGGTTTGGCGGCGGTTTTGCCTATGCTAATTCCCTTCGCACAGTCTGACGCCGAGGAGGCCATTGGGCCGGTACTGACGGAATGCCGTATTCGAGCGGCAGAAGGATACCCCGGCATAAAAGCCCGTTGTGGCGAGTTTGAGCGTCATCTTGACCCAGAGGACACCAGCTCACCGTTGCTGAAATTAAGCATTGCGATTGTTCCCGCGCTGTCGTTGAAACCGGAGCCCGACCCGTTCGTGCCGATTGCCGGGGGCCCCGGCGGTGCCAGCATTCGTTTTTACGCGGGGTATGCACAAGCCTTTGAGAGTATCCGCCGGCATCGCGATATTTTGCTTATCGACCAGCGGGGCACTGGACAATCGGAGCTGATGGCTTGCGATTTTGGCGACGAGATTATCGAGGGTCAGCTTAGCGTGGAAGAAACCGTGGCATATGCGCGGCAGTGTCTCGAGGAACTGCCTCACGACTCGCGGTTCTTTACGACAAGCGTTGCAGTTCAGGACCTCGAGGCGTTGCGGGTTGCGCTCGGCTATCCTGCCCTAAACCTGTACGGCTCATCGTATGGCACGCGCGTCGCGCAACATTTTGTGCGGCGCTATCCGGACTCCACAAGATCGGTAATCCTAGACGGGGTGACCGCACCACAGATTGCACTCGGGCCGGAAATAGCAATTGAAGCACAAAAGGCACTGCGCGCTATTTTTGATCGTTGTGAAGAAGATGCCGCGTGTAACGAGGCGTTTCCGACGCTCACGGATCGTTTTGAAGTATTACGCGAGGAGCTGCGAACGAGACCTGCGAGTATAGAGATAGCCAACCCGATGACCGGAGAGCTACGCTCATTAACGTTTGGCGATACAGAATTGGCGGGAACCATTCGTCTGTTCAGTTACAGCCCCAATACCGTTGCCCTTCTGCCGTTGATGATCGATGCGGCAGCTAACGGCAACTTGCAGCCATTGGCGGCAAACTTTCTCGCAACCTCTGAGCAAATGTCGTCGCAATTGGCGATTGGCATGCACAATGCTGTGGTTTGCACAGAGGATGCGCCCTTCTACGGCGAGACCGAGCCGGGAATATTGGAAGCAACTTATATTGGTCCGTTGATGACCGAAGCGCTGACGGCAATTTGTTCGACGTGGCCGGCCGGCATTATCGACGACGGCTTTCATGCGCCTCTTAAAACTGACAAGCCGGTCTTACTCCTATCTGGCGGCGCGGATCCGGTAACGCCGCCGGCCTATGCGATGCTGGCCGCACAAGAAATGTCGAATTCCTTGGCGCTGGTTGGCAAAGATCAGGGTCACGGCCTAGCAGGACAGGGTTGCATGCCGGACATCATTGGCGAGTTTGTAGACGCCGCCGCAGTCGATGGACTGGAGACAGCCTGCATGGAGCGCCTATTCGCGATGCCGTTTTTTCTGAGTTTTGCGGGACCCGGTCCGTGATAGTCGTAGACGAATTACACAAATCGTTTGGCGCGGTGAAAGCGGTGTCCGGCGTTAGTTTCGAGGCGACGGACGGCAAAGTAACGGGTTTGTTGGGTCCCAATGGCGCTGGCAAATCCACTACGCTGCGCATGTTGTACACGGTGCTAAAGCCGGATGCCGGCCATGCAAGCATCGACGGCGTTGACGTTGTCGAGAAAGGCTTAGAAGCGCGGCAACGTATCGGCACACTTCCTCATGGGGCTGGCCTTTATCCACACCTTACAGCTAGAGAAAATATTGCCTACTACGCGCGCCTCTATGGAATGGGCGCGTCAAGCATCGATGGCAAGGTACAAAAGGTCATTGAACAGTTGGATATTGCGGATTTTGCTGAACGGCGGACTAAAGGGTTTTCGCAAGGGCAGCGAACGAAAGTCGCTTTGGCGCGCGCCCTCGTTCACGAACCTCAGAATATCATTCTCGATGAACCGAGTAATGGTCTTGATGTGATGGCTACGCGTTCATTGCGCGAGCTAATTCGTGGGCTAAAGGCAGCTGGCAAATGTGTTTTGTTTTCGAGTCATGTCATGCAAGAGGTTGCCGCCCTATGTGACGAGATCGTTATTATCGCCGGCGGACGCGTGGCTATGCAGGACACCGCGGACGGGATCCGCCAGGCGACCGGTTGCGACGACCTAGAGGAAGCTTTTGTAAGGGCCATCGAACCGCTGGACGTGGATACAGGACCGTCTTGATGTCGGCCATTCGTGCGGTTTTTTGGAAGGAAGTGATCGATAATTTTCGTGATCGCCGCACTTTGATGTCCGCACTGATCATGGGTCCGATATTTGGTCCGGTGTTGTTTGCGTTTGTGATCAATCTGTCGGTTAAGCAGTCGCTTTCGGATGCATCGGTCGAAACCGCCGTTCCTGTTATCGGCAGAGAGTTCGCACCCAATTTACTGCGCTTTCTGGCGAGCGAGAATATTGTCGCGACTGAGGGGCCCGCGTCGCGCGCGGAGGCAATTGAGGCGGTTAAAAGCGGTGAGAATGATCTGGTTTTGGTGATTCCGGATGACTTTGGTGACGATATAGCCGCATCGATACCGGCAACCATTGAAGTCGTCTCCGATCAGGCAAACACACAAGCAGAGCGTGAGTCCAGGCGCATACTGCGTGCGCTGCGTACCTACAATCAGCAAATAGCGTCCATGCGACTCGTTGCCAGAGGTATCAGTCCAGGCGTTATGCGGCCGTTGAATATTGATACGGTAGACGTCTCCACACCGAGTGGCCGCTCTGCGATTCTGCTCGGCATGTTGAGTTACTTTTTTCTGTTTGCGCTGTTGACCGGCGGTATGAATTTGGCGATAGATGCAACCGCTGGCGAACGGGAGCGCGGCTCCTTAGAACCGTTGTTGTGTTTACCCGTGGTTCGCGACCATTTGATCTACGGGAAGATTCTAGCGACTTGCGTTTTTATGGCAATTTCGCTATCGCTCAGTTTAATGACATTCTTTTTTGTTCTGCGGTTTTTGCCCTTGCAGGAACTGGGCATGACACCGAATTTTGGTGCTCCACAGGCGGTAATCGCATTTTTGTTACTGCTGCCGTTCGCTTTGCTCGGAGCATCACTGATGACCCTCGTCGCCTCGTTCACTCGAAGTTACAAGGAAGCGCAAACTTGGGTCAGCGTAGTGTTGCTCGCACCGACGCTGCCTATTCTCGTTGTTAGTATTTTGATGGTACGTTCGACAACGGAATTGATGCTCGTGCCTTCGCTAAGCCAACACTTGTTGCTGGTTGGTCTCATTAAGAATGAGCCCCTAAATTTTCTCGACATAGCAACTTCGGTTAGCAGCACTTTGTTTCTAGGCGCGCTGTGCGCGCTGTTATGCGCACGCTTGTACCGCCGTGAAGGACTTCTGGGTTGAGCGCCGCGACCTAGCTCGCACGCATTCGCCAAAGTGCAAGCGCCTGCATTTCGAAAAACGTTAGCACGACCGCAGCAACCGCAAGAACTACGACAATTCCAGCACTACTAAAAATGCTCGGCGCAACAACGACCAATACGATACTGCCAATAACCCAGAACAGATCCATCAACGAAATGATGTAGGCCTCACTCTTGCGTACTGAGTTTCGATATCGATGCAGTAACAGGCTGCCGCCGAATAACAATAGTCCAACCCCTAGCCCTAACAGGATTCGCGGCTCTGATAAGCCGATTAGATTCGCTAGTGCGCCGGAGAACAGCAACATCGTTAGTCCAGAAAGAGTTGAAAAGACCCCGTTTGCCGTTAGCGCGATAAACAATAGTCGCGAGTCGTTCGTGGTAAATTTGTCTTTCATTGGTTATCTCCAGTTTCTACTCATTACTTGATTTTTATATAGTAACTGCTATACTTTTTTAAAGTCAATGAAAAGAAGCTATCAACAAAACTGTGCCCTGGCGGATGCACTCGACGTAATAGGCGAGCGCTGGACTCTATTGCTTGTTCGGGAGTTATTGATCCGGCCGAAACGCTACGGTGAATTGCTGGACAATTTGGCGGGAATCGGCACGAACCTGCTCGCGGCTCGCCTGAAAGAACTGGAGTGGCGCGGTTTAATCGACAAAAAAGCGAACCGCTATGAACTGACGGAATTGGGCTTGGCGCTACAACCTATTATCTGGGAAACCGTGCGCTTTGGCTTTTTGCTGAACGTAACCGCAGAAGACGAGAAATTGACACGACCCGAGTGGGATGCGGTTGCATTGCGCGCGCTCTACGACGCGGAACGCGGTGTTGAGCTCTTCGGCTCGTATCTGTTCGAGCTTGACGGTGCGCCGTTCTGTATTGAGAAGGGCCGTTCAACGGTTTCTGTCAGCGGCGGTCGTTGTAAGGACCCCCTCGTATCCGTTGCCATGAGTAAGTCTGTGGCCCGGGAACTCGCTGCCGGCTCCTTGCCGTTCAATAAGGCCCTGGATAGTCAGAAACTTGTCGTCACCGGCGCGCGCCGGGAAGCAAAAAAACTGCTGGCCGCATTTAGCCTGGACGGTACCGGCAGATACGCCGCCGCGAGTCGTTAGACGGCGTGTGGGTAAGCTATTTACCGATACAAAACTCGGAGAATATTTTGCCCAGCAAGTCATCGCTGCTGAATTCTCCCGTTATTTCGCTAAGTGCTTGTTGTGCCAGACGTAAGTCCTCTGCGAATAACTCGCCTGAGCGATCCTGATCTAACGCGCTCCTGCCTGCATCATAATGCCGTCTGGCGCGACGCAAAGCATCGAGATGCCTGCGGCGCGCCGTAAACGCGCCCTCTCCAAGATCGCTGGACCCTGCCAATGCTTTGATTCGCTCGCGCAATGTGTTGGCGCCTTCGCCCGTTTTAGCAGAGATATTGATAACCGATGCATCACCAGAATCGATGCCCGGCAAGTCGTTTGTCAGATCAATCTTGTTTCTCAATTGAAGAACGGGGACGTCTCTATCGATCTCGTCATCGAGCTCCGCCAAGCTGGATGCGTTGTCGGCGGTAATATCACGCACCCAAATGATCGCGTCTGCCTGTTGGCTCGCCACTTGCGCACGGTGAATGCCCTCTGCTTCGATCGCATCCGGATTTTCGCGCAGACCAGCAGTGTCAACCAGCTCTACGACTATGCCATCGAGGTCGATGCGCTCACGAAGAATGTCCCGAGTTGTTCCAGCGACATCGGTAACAATCGCAGCATTGTTGCCGCTCAACAGGTTAAGCAAACTCGACTTGCCGGCGTTCGGCCGACCGACAATGACAATCTGCAGCCCGTCTCTTAGAACGCGCCCGTATTTGGCGCGCTCTTGAATATCGTCGAACGTCGTTGCGCAGTCTGCAATTTTCTTCTGCAGCAATTCATCAGATAGAAAATCAATTTCTTCTTCGGGAAAGTCCAGCGCCGCCTCTACATGCATTCGCAAACCAATCAACAGTGCTTGTAAGGCCGTCACTGCTGCTGAAAACTTTCCGCTGAGCGAGCGTAGCGCCGCACGCGCTGCTTGTTGAGAACCGCTTTCGATGAGGTCCGCTATAGCTTCTGCTTGAACAAGATCGAGTTTCTCATTCAGGAATGCCCGCTTGGAGAACTCGCCGGGTTCCGCTAGACGAGCACCGAGCTGGAAAGCGGTTTGCAGGAGCCGCGCGACCACCTGCACGCTGCCGTGCCCATGCAGTTCGAATACGTGTTCGCCGGTGAATGAGTTCGGCGCGGGAAAATATACCGCGACTCCGTGATCGATTTGCTCGCCGGCGGAGTCACGAAATGTCGCGACGGTCGCGCGCCGCGGTTTTGGCAATTCGCCAACGATGGCTGCGCCAATCTCTGCGGCGTTTGCTCCGGAGAGGCGAACAATGCTCACGCCACCCGCACCCTTCGGTGTCGCCTCGGCGACGATGGTATCGACTACTGAGTTTTGCGCTGCGTTCACCTGCTGCTCCGACCCTATCTTCGTCTACCAGCACGCCGTCGTGGTAGCTGCCTAATCGCGTTGCTCGGTGACGATCTGTATTGGCACCTTGTTTACTTCTTGCCTTTTCGGTCAATGCGCTCTTGCTCGACGACTTTGTTGACATACCACTGTTGCGCAATGGAAAGCAGCGTGTTGGTTACCCAGTACAGCACCAATCCGGATGGGAAAAATGCGAAAAAGCCGGTAAACATGATCGGCATGATTTGCATCACTTTCGCTTGCACGGGGTCTGCCGGCGCTGGATTCAGTTTTTGTTGAAACAGCATTGCTGCGCCCATGATCAGCGGCAAGATGAAATAGGGGTCTCTGGATGAGAGATCCGTTATCCATAGTGCAAACGGCGCTTGCCGCATCTCTACGCTTTCCAGGAGCACCCAATAAAACGCCAGAAAGAATGGCATCTGGATGAGTATTGGCAAACAGCCCGCAGCCGGATTAACTTTTTCCCGCTTATACAACTCCATCATGGCCTGGCTTAGTTGTTGCTTATCATCCTTGTAACGATCTTGCAGTGCTTTCATACGCGGCTGAATTTCGCGCATCTTCGCCATTGAGCGACCGCTCTTCTCGGTCAGCTTATAAAATGCCGCCTTGATGAGCACCGTTACCAGGATGATTGCGACGCCCCAGTTGGCGACGAAACTAAAAACTTTGCTGAGCAACCAGAACAACGGGTTCGACAACAGAGTGAGAATTCCATAGTCGACCGTCAACGTTAATTTTGGCGCAATCTCTTCAAGTTGGCTTTGTAATTTTGGGCCAACGAAAAGCGTTGTTGTGAATGTATGTTGCCCACCGGGCGGCACCGAAACCGCCGGGCCGAATGCGCTTGCTTTGGCGCGGCCGCTACGCACACTAACGTCATAGCGGTAACTCTCCCCGTCCTGAGGAACAATCGCGCTCAGAAAGTGATGCTCAATACCCGCAAGCCAACCGTTGGCGGCCTGGCTTTGAAATGGACCGTCAAGCAGATCATCGTAGTCAAGTTTTTCTGATTTGCTGCCGTCATAGACGATCATGCCGTCGAATGAATAGCTATCGACATCGAACATTGATCGTTCGCCGGCCTCTGCGTGGCGCTTAAGCACGTCGTAGGAGGCTGCCCGCCAGTTGCTGTCGCTGCCATTGGTTACAATGTGTTCGACGTCAATTCGATAGCTGCCGCGCGTAAATCGAAGACGCTTTTCGACACGCACGCCGCTTACGCCCCGCCAGTTCAGCGAAACAAGCAGTTCGTCGTTGCTATCGAGCCGATATTCGCTTTGGTCCGCTGTCAGCAGCGCATTAAAATACGCTTCGTCGTCCGACTCGTCGGCGATAAGACCGCTTTGCAGCGAGGCGAAGCGTCGTTCGCCGTTGCTCAACAGTTGAATCAATGTATCCGGTTGATCTTTTGCGACCGGGTATTGTTTAAGTTTCGCTCCTTCGATAACGCCGCCAGCTAAGCTGATTTCTAGAGAAAAAACGTCGGTATCGACGTGGATCGTTTGTGCTCGAGAGGGAGTCTCAGTTGTCGAGCCCGGCGGTCCAATCGAAACGCTGGGTGCCTCGGACTGCAAACTCGGTACTGACTCATCGCCTCCGACCGGCAGGCTCGGTAACGAGGCGTCTGGAGGCGCCAGGCCGTTTGTTGCGTTCGTCGTCTGCTCTTGGATTTCCGCCGGCTTTGGTGCGTTATCCAAAAGCCAGGTTTGATAAGTCATGAATGCCAACAGGCCAAACGCGGCCCAAACAAGCAGTCTTTGATTGTCCATTAAGTCCTCAAGTCCTTATACCGGCTCGTTCGCACAACACCGCCGCCAATGCGCTTCAAGGCTTTGACGCAACAAGCGATTATCGGCTTGACTGGTCGCCGATTGATTCAACACAACGATGTCTATTCCGACAAGCGAGGCCTGATGATGCCTGAAAGACTCTCTTATAATTCGCTTAATGCGATTTCGCCGACAGGCCAAGCGGCAGTTTTTTTTCGAGACTGCTAAGCCAAGTCGCCCATGTTGTTCACCGTTCTTCCTATACAGCACGGTAAACAATCCGTCTTTGCTGCGTTTTGCTTTCGCAAAAACACGACCGTACGTAGCAGCATCGCGCATGCGGCAAACTCTTGAAAGCCGCAAGCTCGCCATTGCCTTATCTCACCGAATGGGTTTGCGTTGCCGGAGTGGTCGGTTGCGCAATCGCCTTATCAGGGCGAAAGCTGCGCGCGGCCTTTAGCTCGGCGCCGCTTTAGGATTAAGCGTCCCGCCTTGGTTGCCATCCGCGCTCTGAACCCGTGGGTCCGAGCTCGCTTGATTTTGCTGGGCTGAAATGTGCGTTTCATGGCCTTGAACCTGCATGTGTGCCGGTTACTAAATGTCCGGCCAAAAGAAAGCCGGCAAGAGTACGCGGGGGCGGTTTTACTGTCAATAGAGTTGCTCGCGATTCATTTACAAGTTTGCTCGCTGTGATGTCTGGCGAAGGCTATTGAGACGTTATAGACTGCGCGATCTACCTCTTTGAAAAACACCTGCTTAAGTGGGGATCCCGTTGCACGTCGACAATTCACTGTGGAACCGATGCGTCCGCGAACTGCAAGCGGAGCTGCCCGAGCAGCGGTTTAATACGTGGATTCGCCCCTTGCAAGCCGTGCAGGATGGGCAAACGCTTAGATTGCTCGCGCCCAACCGGTTTGTCGTGGAGTGGTTGGAGGAGCACTACATGACGCGCCTGCATGACATTGCTGGCCCGGAGGTTCAGGTAATCGTGCAGGTGGGGTCCAGGGAGGCGCCCGTCGTGACAGCGGTTGCCCCACGAGTAAATGCGGCTGTTTTGCCGACATCTGCCAGAGCAAAAAGTAGCGGGCTAAATCCGCTTTTTACATTTGACAATTTCGTAGAGGGCAAGAGCAATCAGTTGGCGCGCGCAGCGGCATCCCAGGTTGGTGAAAACCCCGGCAAGTCATACAACCCGCTGTTTATTTATGGCGGCGTGGGCTTAGGCAAAACGCATTTGATGCAAGCTATCGGTGCTTCAATGCTGCAAAGAAACGCTGGGGCAAAAGTAAGTTACGTCCACTCCGAAAGGTTTGTCGGGGATATGGTCCGTGGCTTACAGCACAATACGATTTCAGATTTCAAGCGATCATACCGTTCTTTGGATGCGCTGTTTATTGACGATATTCAATTTTTTGCTGGGAAAGAGCGTTCTCAAGAAGAGTTCTTCCATACATTCAATGCGTTGTTGGAAGGCCAACGGCAAATTGTTTTAACTTGCGATCGCTATCCGAAAGAGGTCAACGGGCTTGAAGAGCGGTTGAAGTCTCGCTTCGGTTGGGGCCTTACGGTCGCTATAGAACCTCCGGAGCTAGAGACGTCGGTGGCCATTTTGATGAGCAAAGCGGAAGGAGAGGCGGTAGATCTCCCTGAGGAGGTTGCTTTTTTCATTGCCAAACGTATTCGCTCGAATGTGCGTGAGTTGGAGGGGGCGTTGCATCGGGTGATGGCCAATGCGCAATTCACCGGCAGGCCGATCAGTCTAGACTTTGCCAAAGAAGCCTTGCGTGATCTGCTGGCAATGCAGGATCGGCTTGTGTCGATCGAAAATATTCAAAAGACGGTGGCTGACTATTATAAACTTCGCGTCGCGGATTTGTTGTCGAAGCGCCGAACACGTTCGATCGCGCGACCACGGCAAGTTGCAATGGCGTTAGCGAAGGAGCTCACGAATCACAGCTTGCCGGAGATCGGCGATGCCTTCGGCGGGCGCGATCACACAACTGTCTTACACGGCTGCAGGCGAATTGCATCTTTACGTGAAGTTGAAAAACGTGTCGACGACGATTATTTGAATTTATTAAGAACATTGACCGGATAGTTTTCGGTAATGTGGGTATGCCAGTATTTACTTGTGGATAACATGTAGAGAAAATTCGGTCGGTTTTTTATCCACAGGTCGCCCACAAGATACAGGTGTTTGGCAAACAACTAACAGGTCTTTATTTCTGCTCCGAGTGTGTTGTTTTATATAGTGTTTTTTTAGTTATGCACAAGTGCTCGGTGCCTTAATAATAATAAAAAGAGATTTATTTCCAATATTTATTAACAGGTGGGTTTCATGAAGTTAAGCGCGACACGAGAGACATTACTCAAACCACTACAAGCCGTAATGGGCGTTGTTGAGCGTCGTCAGACAATGCCGATACTGGCTAACGTGTTGTTAGTTGCTCGCAAGGGTGAGCTGTCGGTCACAGCGACAGATCTTGAGGTTGAGTTGGTCGCTTCTGCTTCCGTCGAGGTTGCAGCAGATGGTGAGATCACGGTGCCTGGGAGAAAGCTGCTGGATATTTGCCGGGCGTTGCCAGAAAAGGCTGAGATCGGCATTTCGCTGGTTGGCGATAAAGTGGCGGTTAATTCGGGTCGCAGCAAATTTAGTTTGATGACGTTGCCGGCATCGGAATATCCAACCGTAGAAGATATTAGTGCTAATCAGAGCATAGAGGTTGCGCAAAGCGACCTGCTTCGTCTCTTAGAGAAAACGCACTTTTCGATGGCGCAACAAGACGTTCGGTATTATTTGAACGGCTTATTGTTGGAAACGGGTCCGAAGTATCTGCGCGCGGTGGCGACCGATGGGCACCGGTTGGCGCTTTGTCAGATTGCGATGGATGGTGCGAAGCTGCCGGAGCAGCAGGTAATAGTGCCGCGAAAGGGTGTTTTGGAGTTACAACGGCTGCTGACTGGCGAGGGTTCGGTAAAGCTTGACTTAGCCGCAAACCACATTCGATTAGAGGTAGATGGCAACCGTTTCACATCTAAGCTGATTGATGGCCGTTTCCCGGAATATGACCGGGTGATCCCGCAAGAAGCTGAAAACAAACTGGTAGCTGATCGGGAGACGTTACGGGGTGCGTTGCAACGGACGGCGATATTGTCGAATGAAAAATATCGCGGTATCCGGTTGATGATTCGTGATGGTGTGGTGTTATTGCAAGCGCACAATCCGGAGCAGGAGGAAGCGGAAGAAGAGCTCGAGGTGAGCTATGACGGTGATGATTTGGAAATTGGCTTCAACGTGAATTATCTGCTAGATGCATTGAATGCGGTTGAATCGTCGGAGGTTGTCCTTTCCGTAGTGGATGGTAACTCCAGCTGCCTGCTACGAGAGCCAGAAAAAGACGATTGCAAGTATGTCGTTATGCCCATGCGGCTGTAATTTGATTGGCGTTACTTAGTCTGAAGCTGACGGCTTTTCGGTGCTTTGAAGAAGCGCAATTCGTGGCGGATCGCCACTACAATCTTATTTTTGGGGAAAATGCGTCCGGCAAAACGAGCTTGTTGGAAGCCATTGCTTATTTGGGGCGCGGCAAATCCTTTCGCAGTTCGGCAACCCAAGATGTCATTAAACATGGGGCGCACGAGCTGCTATTGCTCGGCAAGGTAGGGCGCGGCGGCAGAGAGGCTACCGTCGGCGTAAGGAATAGCAAAGAGGGCTTAGAGATAAGGGTGGATGGGGAGTCCGCCGGTACAGCGAAACTTGCCGAAGCTTTGCCGCTACAAATCGTCGATCCAGATGTTCATGAACTCGTTTCCGGTAATCCAGAAGTCCGCCGGCGTTATCTCGACTGGATAGCGTTCCACGTGGAACCAGGGTATTTGGCTGTTTGGCGGAGGTTCCGGCGCGCATTAAAGCAGAGAAATGCGGCATTGAAAGAGGGTGCGTCGGAGGCCGTGCTGGATTCCTGGGATAGAGAGTTTCTGGAGTCCGCGAGCTTGGTTCATCAGTTTCGGGTTCAAATCACGGGTCTTTGTGCAATGGTGTTTGAAGAGGTTGCCGAGGATTTGCTGGAGCATTCCGCCGCAGTAGAATATCGGCAGGGCTGGGCATCCGATAGTGCCCTCGATGCCGCTCTTTCTAAAAATCGGGCAAGGGATCGAGAGTATGGTACGACGCACGCCGGCCCTCATCGTGCTGATCTAAAGCTTGCGTTGGACGACCGAATGGCGCGGAAGATTGTATCGCGGGGTCAGCAGAAACTGCTGGCGTGTGCGCTTATTCTGACGGCCACTGAACTTGTGCAGAGTGAGACTGAACGACCGCTTCTGTTGCTTTTGGACGATCCGGCGGCTGAACTTGACGCTTCGTCGCTCGGGCGCCTAATGGCGCGTGTCATAAATCTGGGGTGTCAGGTCGTGGCGACCGCATTAGAGCCGGACTCGCGGCTTTTCCCTAGCGCGCCGGCGCTGTTCCACGTGGAACGCGGCACGTTGATGAAAGCAGAGGGCTAGGCAGAACCAAGTCAGCAATGCGCGTCCCTTTTCTTGCTGTAGGTTTCGCATTGGCGCACGCGAAAGGACGCTCTCGGCCAAAGCCAGCCAAGCGCATTACGCCGGCTCCGCGGGGCTTGGCTGAGGGCCGCAAACAGCGCTAATCTTTTCGCCATTTAGCCGCTGGCTAAGGGCCGAAATAATAACCAAAAAACACCTAATGTGACCACCCAAGAAAGCCCTTTGCGGTGCCCGAAATGTTACAATGCGCCGGCTTAAATCAGAGGACACGGAATGACCGACGACATCGAATATACCTCCAGTAATATCAAGGTCTTAAAGGGCCTGGAGGCCGTTAGAAAAAGGCCCGGAATGTACATCGGCGACACCGACGACGGGACCGGTTTACACCACATGGTATTCGAGGTTGTCGACAACTCGATTGACGAGGCATTGACGGGACACTGCAGCGTGATAACCGTTGCGATTCACGCTGACGAATCTGTGACCATCACCGATGACGGCCGCGGAATTCCCGTTGACATGCACCCAGAAGAAGGCCGGTCCGCGGCAGAAGTCATCATGACAGTCTTGCACGCCGGCGGAAAGTTTGATGACAATTCGTATAAAGTTTCTGGTGGTCTGCATGGCGTTGGCGTATCAGTTGTCAACGCGTTGTCGGAGCACCTCGTGCTGACCGTGCATCGAGATGGGCATACGTACCAGCAAGAGTATCGGCACGGTGAGCCCGAGGCGCCGCTCGAACAAACGGGCGTAACCGACAAGACGGGTACGACTTTGCGGTTCAAACCAAGCCCCGGAACCTTCACCAACATTGAATTCCATTACGACATTTTGGCGCGACGTCTGCGGGAGCTGTCGTTTCTCAATTCCGGCGTGCGCATAGAGCTGGTCGATGAGCGCGACGAGCAAAAAGAAGTGTTTGAATATGAGGGCGGCATCAAGGCCTTTGTCGAGCACTTGAACCGCAACAAGACACCTGTTCATGCAACGATTTTTCATTGCCAGGCCGAACGAGACGGTGTCGTCGTCGAAGCGGCTTTACAGTGGAACGATGGCTATCAAGAGAACATGTTTTGTTATACCAACAACATTCCACAACGCGATGGCGGCACGCATCTGGCCGGCTTTCGCAGCGCGCTCACGCGCACGATGAACAGCTATATCGAAAAGGAAATGTCATCAAAAAAGGACAAATATACGCCAAGTGGTGATGATGCCAGAGAGGGCCTCACAGCCGTTTTGTCGGTGAAAATTCCGGATCCAAAGTTCTCATCGCAGACCAAGGACAAATTAGTTTCATCTGAAATTAAAGGTATCGTCGAATCCGCGATGGCGGGCAAGCTTGAAGACTACCTGCTGGAGCGGCCGCAGGAGGCCAAGGCGATAGTCGGCAAAATCATCGACGCCGCGCGCGCTCGTGAGGCAGCACGAAAAGCGCGAGAAATGACCCGGCGAAAAGGCGCGCTGGATATTGCGGGCCTGCCGGGCAAGCTAGCAGATTGCCAGGAAAAAGACCCAAGCTTGTCGGAGCTGTTCCTGGTAGAGGGTGACTCTGCTGGCGGTTCTGCCAAACAAGGCCGCGACAGACGCACGCAGGCGATCTTGCCGCTGAAAGGTAAAATTCTTAACGTTGAAAAAGCCCGCTTCGACAAAATGCTCTCGTCGGCCGAAGTTGGTGCGCTGATAACCGCGCTCGGCACAGGTATAGGCCGCGAGGATTTCGACCCGGACAAGTTGCGCTACCACCGCGTCATTATCATGACGGACGCCGATGTTGACGGCTCACATATACGCACATTGTTACTAACGTTTTTCTATCGCCAAATGCCCGCATTGATTGAGCGGGGCCACATCTATATTGCCCAACCACCGCTATACAAAATTACCAGAGGCAAACACGAGGTTTACGTTAAAGACGACAACGAGCTAAACGCGCATTTGTTAAACGCGGCATTGGACAATGCGGCGCTTTTCGTGAATCCAGATGCGCCGCCACTGTCTGGAACTGCGCTTGAGGCCCTCGCGAACGAACATATTTTGGTCGAAGGCATGATTGCCCGGCTTTCCAGGCGATACGATGAGGCGGTATTGCGTGGCATCGCAAAACAGCCGGCAATAACAGAGGAAATATCCAGCGACATGAGTGCGCTAGAGGTATGGACGGAAGCATTTTCTGCTGATTTGCCAAAGCAAAACGGTGAGCGACAAATAAGCAACGGTGCCGGTTCGTATTCTGCAACTCTGGAACGCGGCGATGGAGGTGGCGAAGGTGTTCGCATCGCCATCCTAAAAACACAACACGGTATTGGAACTACGCGCTACGTTCCTAAAGAGTTTTTCGATACTGTCGAGTATGGCCACATCATGGCGCTTTCTGAAAAACTCGACGACCTGTTAAGCAATGGCGCATATGTGCAGCGCGGCGAAAAGTCATCGCCGGTTGAGAGCTTTGGTGCGGTCGTCGATTGGCTGATGAATGAAGCACGAAAGAACCAAAAGATTCAGCGATACAAAGGGCTTGGCGAAATGAATCCGGAGCAACTTTGGGACACAACCGTTAACCCCGAAACCCGCCGCTTGATGCAAGTCAAAATAGAAGACGCGGTAAAAGCGGACGAGATTTTCACAACGCTCATGGGCGATCATGTAGAGCCACGGCGCGAGTTCATAGAGAAAAACGCGTTGACCGCTTCCAACCTGGACGTCTAACCAGCAACACGGTGAAGATCCCCGCCTGCATAGCATTATTGTTCCTGTTGTTGCTCAGCGCGGGCTGCTCTGCAGAGCAGGAGCAGGAGCAGGAGCAGGAGCAGGAGCAGGAGCAGGAGCAGGAGCAGGAGCAGGAACCATCCACCACAGAAAAGGCGGTCGACAACCTAAAAAAACTCTATGACGACGCCCTAGATTCAACACCAGAAGATCCAGTACGTTGGGCAAAAGAAGACCTGGAAAAAATCGGTGATTGGGAGTACAAAATCGTAGCCATCAAGAAAACCGAAGGCATCGACGTAGAGGCGTCGCTCAACGAACTTGGTGCAGAACGCTGGGAAGTTTTTTGGGTTTCCGAATCGCCGCAAGAAATTCAATTCTATTTGAAAAAATCATCGCGCAGTTATCTGAAAATGGTGCCGCTTTCGGCGATTGGTAAAGCGATTGCCGGCGGAGGAGGTGTTTCCGACAATTAGACGCAATGAAAAAATCGTATTGTACCCCATGCCAAAGTTAGTAGTGCCCTCTAACAATGCGCCTTATCGTTCAGCGTCTGGCGGTGCGCTGATCTCCGTCACGGTGCGGTCGATCCAATCGCGAACGATCTCATTGCATTCACGAAGGGTGTGGCCGGAAGGATCAATCGGCTTTCCAATCACAAAGCGGATGAGACCCGGTTTTTTCAAGAAGCCGCGGCGCGCCCACAAATCGCCGGCATTGTGTGCAACCGGCAATATCAATACGCCCGCATCCTTCGCAAGCGCCACGCCGCTGATACCATACTTCTTTGACTGACCGACCGGCACGCGCGTACCTTCGGGAAACACGGTTACCCAAATGCCATCTGCCAGGCGCTGCTTACCCTGCTCGACCACCTGCGTAACCGCTGTCCTACCCGCACCGCGGTCAATCGCAATAGTTTTCATCGCTGCGACGCCCCAGCCGAAAATAGGAATCCATTTTAGTTCTCTTTTCAGAACCCAAGTCTGCGGCGGAAATACCGCGAGCTGCGCATAAGTCTCGAACACGGTGGAGTGCTTAATCAAAATAACAGAAGCGGTGTCTGGGATGTTCTCGCGGCCTTCAATGCTGTATTTCAATCCACAGAGCCAATCGCCGACCCATAACATGCTGCGTCCCCACCAGTGCGCAAAAAAGAATCGAACGCGAAAAGGAAAGAGCACGCACAGCGCTATCATCAGCGAGGCGAAAGTAACGGACGCGAAAAAAAATACCTGAAACAGAAACGAACGGATCCAAATCACGGCGCGATTCCCAAGCTATCCGGGGGCGCTGACTTTACTTGCCAACTTCGAAATATCAGCTACCGACTGAAACGGTTCTTGCAATCGAGCCAGCAACGCCAACCGATTCTCTTGCAATGCAGGATCGTCAGCCATCACCATGACCTCATCGAAGAATCGATCGACCGGCTCCCGCAGCTGCGCTAGACGCGCCAATACGGCAGCATAATTTCTCTGCGCGCGCAGCGGGGACACATCGGCAAGCGCCAGTTCCAAAGCCCCAAACAGAGCGACCTCCGCATCAACCGTCAACAAACTATCGTCGACATTCACGTTTGCGGCAACAGCGATACTTTGCAGCATGTTGCCAATGCGCTTGTTGGCGGCCGCAAGGCTCTCCGCGTCAGGAATTTTCCGGAAATCTTCAACAGCAAGGACGCGCTGATGGAAATCAGCGAGAGAAATTTCCCGCCGGTCGCGGCAAGAACTAACCGCTTCAAAGCTATCCGCAGCAATACCGACCCGCTCCACGTAGTAGCTACGCAATCGATCGTCGATAAAACGTTCTAAATCTGCAGCAGTTTGATGTATATCAAGCTCGTCGACCGGCTGCAGAGCAACCGCGCTCGCACATAGCTCAGAGACGAGCAAATTGATATCGCCCTCTATGAGCGTGCGCACAAAACCCAATGCGGCGCGCCGCAGACCAAACGGATCTTTGTTGCCCGTCGGCCGCTTGCCTATGGCGAACACTCCGGCCAAAGTATCCACTTTGTCGGCCAATGAAAGAATTCGGCCCGCTTTTGAATCAGCGATCGTGTCGGCGGCGAACCGAGGCCGGTACTGCTCGCCGATCGCCAGCGATATCGCATCACTGGCACCTTCAGCGCGCGCATAGTGCTGACCCATGACGCCCTGTAATTCTGGAAACTCGCCGACCATGCCCGTTAAGAGATCACACTTAGCAATGCTTGCCGCTGCTATCGCATCTCCCGCAGCCAATCCAGCGGCTCGTGCGATTACCTCGCAAAGCTTTTCAAGGCGTGTCGACTTATCCAGCATGCTGCCAAGACCACGTTGATAAACAACCCGATCGAGATCGGCGCGACGCTCCGAAAGCGTAACTTTGCGATCCGCGTCCCAAAAAAATACCGCATCCGCGAGGCGCGGCTTTATGACGCGTTCGTTGCCATCTTTAACTTGCTCCGCATCGCTGCTTTGTAAATTAGCAACGAAGACGAATGCTGGCAATAACTCGCCACTTGTGGCCAATACCGGGAAATATCTCTGATGCCCGGTCATAGAAGAAAAAACGACTTCACGAGGCAGCTTGAGAAACGACTCATCGTAGTGACCAGCCATCGCGACAGGCCACTCCGTCAACGCGGTGACTTCATCGACGAGATCGTCATTGGAATAAACCACGCCACCCGATGCCTCTGCGGCCAGTGCGATATCGCGCACAATCCGATTTCTCCGCTCAGCGAAGTCCGCGACAACAAAGCCTTCCTTTTCAAGGGTGTCGGCGTATTCAATGGGCGTCGCAATTTCAAGCGGGCCTGAACACATAAATCGATGGCCGCGAGTCAAACGATCGTTCGTTTGGCCCATAACTTTGCCCGCTACGATTTCCGGGCCATGTAGCATTAGCGACCAATGCACTGGGCGAACGAACTCGATCTCCGAATCGCCCCAACGCATACGGCGAGGAATCGGCAGCGCCTGCAGAGCTTGCTCAACCAGCGCGGGCAATAGCACGTGCGCCGCTTGCCCTGTCTCGGTCGACTCGAAAAACAGCCACTCGCCCTTGTCGGTCATCGATCTCTGCAAAAGATCCACGCTCGTGCCGCATTTTTTCGCAAATGCCTCAGCCGCCGCGGTCGGCTTTCCTTTCTCGTCGAAAGCGATTCTTACGGGTGGCCCCTTGGCAACCACGCTGCGGTCATCCTGTGCGCAGGCGAGCGCCGCTACAACCAACGCCAAGCGCCTCGGCGTCGCGAATTGCGTGATGGCTCCGTGCGCCAAACGGTTGTCGTGCAGCAAACCAGCAAGATTCTCTGCAAACGCGGCAATCAGGCTCGGCAAGGCTTTCGGAGGCAATTCCTCCGTACCAATTTCCACCAAAAAGTCGGCACTATGATTCGCAGACATCAGGCGTCACCCGCGCTTTGGCTGTGCACGGTTCCGAGCATCGGAAACCCGAGCTTCTCCCGCGATGCGTAGTATGCCTCGGCGACCGCCCGAGACATCGCACGTACTCGCAGAATGAAACGTTGTCGCTCGCTGACGGATATCGCCTGTCGTGCATCCAGCAGGTTAAATGTATGTGACGCGCCCAACATCTGTTCGTAAGCGGGTAGAGCGAGACCTTCTTCGATTAACGACGTGCACGCGCCCTCCATTTCGTCGAACGCTGCAAACAGTTTATCGACATTCGCTAACTCAAAGTTGTAGCGAGACTGTTCGACTTCGTTTTGATGATATACGTCGCGATAGGTGATACGGCCGAGCGGCCCGTCGGTCCATACGATATCGTAAATACTCTCGACGTCTTGTAGATACATCGCAAGTCGCTCCAAGCCGTAGGTGATTTCGCCGCTGACCGGACGGCACTCCAAACCGCCGACCTGTTGAAAGTAAGTAAACTGGGTAACCTCCATGCCGTTAAGCCAAACCTCCCAGCCCAAACCCCATGCGCCCAGCGACGGCGACTCCCAATTATCTTCGACGAAACGGATATCGTGAACTGTAGGGTCGATACCGATAGCGCGTAGAGAGTCCAAGTACATTTCTTGGAAGTTGTCCGGAGACGGCTTGATGATTACCTGATATTGATAATAATGCTGCAAACGAAACGGGTTATCGCCATACCGCCCGTCCGCTGGACGCCGGCTTGGCTGCACATAAGCGGCACTCCAAGGCTCCGGCCCAATGGCGCGCAGAAACGTCGCCGGATGAAACGTGCCCGCACCCATTGGCATATCGTAGGGTTGAGCGATAACGCAACCACGCTCCGCCCAGTAGTGCTGCAGGCGCAGAATCAGCTCCTGAAAACTGCTTGATTCAGGCGATTTTTCCTTGTCCATTGAGATGCTTACGCGCGAAAAAAGAGGCGCAGAAGTATAACCTGCGATTGCCGCACTGCGACAAGAAAAACTTGCCCATCTGACTAACTCGCATTTTGCAACGGCGCGACGGATCCACTCAAGCCACCTAATCTGATGATATCGGGAGACCGGACGCACGACTTTAGTGCGACACACGCCACTTTCGCACTATAATGGTGCGACTTGGTTTGCCCGAACAGCTCGATAACGTTAAAAAACAAAAGCTTATGTCACGCCCCAAAATGGCACAAAACGTGCACTAGACGATCAACGGAGTCGAAAGGCTCACCCACATAATGACTGGAGGAGACGAACATGACGCCTGCTGAGGTTCTTGGCCAAATAGAAGACAAAGAAATCAAATTCATCGATTTCCGATTCACTGATACGAAGGGCAAAGAGCAGCATGTCACTGTCCCAGCTCACGCCGTCGACGAGGATCTATTCGAAGAAGGCAAAATGTTCGACGGATCATCCATCACCGGCTGGAAGGGCATTAACGAGTCGGACATGATATTGATGCCCGATGCGTCCAGCGCCGTCGTCGATATCTTTACCGAGGACGCGACGATGAATTTGCGTTGTAACGTCGTCGAACC
This sequence comes from Woeseia sp., assembly GCA_021773015.1. GTDB lineage: Bacteria > Pseudomonadota > Gammaproteobacteria > Steroidobacterales > Woeseiaceae > OFTM247. The sequence goes on along the minus strand of JAJFKW010000001.1, from coordinate 2,669,334 downwards.
CGCGACGATGCAAGGTTACGACCGTTGCCCCCGGTCTTTGGCAACCCGTGCTGAGGCGTACCTGAAATCAACCGGGATTGCGGACACGGCTTTTTTCGGTCCCGAAAACGAGTTCTTCGTGTTCGACCATGTTTCATGGGGCGACTCGATGGAAGGCGCTTTCTACAAGATCGATTCCCGCGAGGCGTCATGGAACTCCAGCCGCAATTACCACGATCGTGAAACCGGCGAATATACAAACACCGGGCACAGACCGACGGTCAAAGGCGGCTATTTCCCGGTGCCACCGGTCGATTCTCTACACGACGTACGATCGTCAATGTGTCTGGCGCTGGAAGAAATGGGCCTGGAAACGGAAGTGCATCACCACGAGGTGGCAACCGCCGGACAATGCGAGATAGGCGTGAAATTCGGCACCCTCATTCGCAAGGCGGACGAAGTACAGATTCTCAAATACGTTGTTCACAATGTTGCACATGGCTACGGAAAAACGGCAACGTTTATGCCCAAGCCACTGGTCAACGACAACGGTAATGGTATGCACGTGCATCAGTCGCTATTCAAGGACGGCACAAATCTTTTTACCGGTGATGGCTATGGTGGGCTTTCCGATGACGCGCTCTACTACATCGGTGGGCTGGTTAAGCACGCGAAAGCACTTAACGCGTTCGCAAACCCTTCAACCAATAGCTACAAGCGTTTGGTGCCCGGTTTCGAGGCACCTACGATCCTCGCGTATTCAGCGCGCAACCGATCCGCGTCTATTCGCATCCCTTATGAGTCAAATCCCAAGGGTCGCCGCATCGAATTGCGCTTTCCGGATTCCATGGCAAATCCATACTTGGCGTTCTCAGCAATGCTGCTGGCTGGCCTCGACGGCATCCAAAACAAGATTCACCCGGGCGACGCGATGGACAAGGACTTGTATGACCTGCCGCCTGAAGAGGAAAAGGACCTGAATCTCGTTGCGTTTTCGCTGGAGGAGGCGTTGAACGAATTGGATGGCGATCGCGAGTTTTTGAAAGCGGGCGGTGTATTCAGCGATGACCTGATCGATGCCTACATCGACCTGAAAAACGAGAATGTGACACGGCTGCGAATGACCACCCATCCGGTCGAGTTCGATATGTACTTCAGCTTGTAGGCGGAAAATGACGCTGTTTTGGGCTCCACAAAGTCCAAAACAGTCCCGCAAGCTTCTAATTTTTCGAAAAAAATGTGATCGGAGCGGCATTTTTGAACCATCGCCACTATGCACCAAATGAGTTGCTGCTATGCTAAGCACATGGTTAAGCGAGCTATTTTGGTTTTCGCGACGCTGCTCTTTGCCGGAGCGGTATTTGCGCAAGCTTACAAATGGACCGATGAGAACGGCATTGTCCATTACTCGGACCGGCCGCATCCTGGTGCTGTCCAGGTCCAGCTGTCGGGTAACAGTAGCGCGAGCAGAGCAACCCAACGACCACGCCCTGCCGCGCGAACATCAAACAATGCCGCGGAACAAACAGAGCAGCCGCCCAGCAACCAGCCATTTGCCTACGAGCGACTTGAAGTGGCGACACCCGGCGCGGAGGAAACGTTGTGGAACATCGCTGGCGTCTTGAACGTGACGCTGAGCATCGAACCGGCCTTGCGAACGGGGGACCAGGTTCGCGTGTATTTGAATGGTGTGCCGACGATGGCAACGGGGACGACGGTAGAGTTACAGGAAGTTTTTCGCGGCGTTCATCGTGTTCAGGCGGAGATCGTGGACGAGACCGGGAAGCTAATGATGCGCAGCGAGATCAATCGCTTTTACGTACAGCAGAATTCGGTGATCAATTAGGCGCACCGCCGCCGGCGGGTAATCGCGACGGCGACGGCGATTTGCCGAGTGCACGACGGCTCATCGAAAATCTCAACACTGCCATCATCGTTCTCGATGACAGCTTTCTGATCCACGAGCTTAACCCGGCAGCTGAAAACCTGCTCGGCATCAGTCAACAACGCGCAATCCAAAAACCGCTGTTACCTTTGCTCGGCGATCACAAGGACTTCGAAACCGTATTGTCGCGTGTTCTTGAGTCCGCCATTACTTACGCAAACGAAATTCAACTCGGGCCGACTGAAGTACATTCTGAAAGTCGTGTCGTTGACTGCAGAGTGTCGAGCCTACGCGGTCGCGGCGCGGGAACGATATTACTGGTGGAAATGACGGACGTCACCAGACGATTAAAAATCAATCGCGAGAATGCATTGCTTATTCAGCACGGGGCTGGCCGGCAAATGATTCGCCAGCTTGCGCACGAAATCAAGAATCCACTGGGCGGTCTGCGCGGCGCCGCGCAACTTCTGGGCAAACAGTTGGATAGGGAAGAGCTGCAAGAGTATACAGACGTCATTATCAGCGAAGCCGATCGCCTTGCCGATCTCGTCGACACTCTCTTGGGCCCGGGAGGTCCGCCAAACAAACAGCCCACGAATATTCACGAGGTGCTCGAATACGTGATGCGCGTGCTGAGTACCGAGGTCGGTGACAAGCTCACCATCCGGCGCGATTACGACCCTGGTTTGCCGTTGATCCCGCTGGACCGCGACCAGATTGTCCAAGCGTTGCTGAATGTCGTACGCAATGCAGCGGCTGCGCTCGATGGACATGGCACCATTACCTTGCGTAGCCGCGCGATGATGAATTTCACAATCGGCGATACCCGCCATAGGAACATTGTAAGCATCGAAATAGAGGACGATGGTCCGGGGATACCCGCCGATCTGCAGGGTTCGATTTTTTACCCGCTGGTAACGAGCCGGCCGGACGGTACGGGACTCGGCCTACCAGCAGCGCAAGAACTGCTTAGCCGCCATTCCGGACTGATAGAGTTCGAAAGCAGACCCGGAAAGACGACGTTCTTTTTACGAATACCGTTAGCTGCAAAGAAGGCGATACCGCGTGGCTGACACCAAAGTGCACGTCTGGATTGTCGATGACGACCAGTCTCTGCGTTGGGTGCTGGAAAAGGCTTTCCGCCAAGCGGGCATGCATACGACGAGTTTCGAACGCGCGGAATATCTACTCGACGCCATCGACCATGAACAGCCTGATGTGCTCCTCACGGACGTACGCATGCCGGGCATGGATGGGCTGACCTTGCTTGAGCGTCTAACGGAACGTTATCCCAATTTGCCGATCATCGTGATGACGGCGCATTCTGATCTGGATAACGCGGTTGCCGCTTATCGCGGTGGCGCATTCGAATACTTACCAAAACCGTTCGATCTTGACGAAGCCATTCAGCTGGTTACGAAAGCAGCTCGCCGCAATGGCGGCGCGCCGGCAGAGCAAGTCGATACCAATGACATTTCGTCGATGATTGGCAAAGCGCCCGCCATGCAGGATGTGTTTCGCTCGATAGGACGCCTAGCCCGCTCCAGTATGACGGTGCTGATCACTGGCGAATCCGGTACCGGCAAAGAACTCGTCGCTCGTGCACTGCACGAACATAGCCCACGGGCAGAGAAAGTATTCGTTGCGCTGAATACTTCTGCTATTGCATCAGAGCTTTTGGAAACGGAATTGTTCGGGCACGAGAAAGGCGCATTCACCGGCGCGGATTCGAAAAGAATCGGCCGCTTCGAGCAAGCAAATGGCGGCACCCTATTCTTGGACGAGATTGGTGATATGTCGCCCGGGCTACAAACGCGTTTGTTGCGCGTGCTGGCTGAAAGCGAGTTTTTTCGCGTTGGCGGCCAGGTGTCGATCAAGGTTGACGTGCGAGTGATCGCTGCCACCAATCAAGATTTGGCCAAAGCGGTTACCGAAAGACGCTTTCGCGAGGATCTATACCACCGGCTCAACGTCATTCGCATCAACACGCCGCCGTTGAGAAATCGCCGAGAGGACATTCCTTTGCTGCTGAAGCATTACCTGAGCGATGCCGCATCGGAGCTCAGTGCACCGGCGAAATCGCTCAATAGTCAGGCGATGGACGTGCTGCAGGCCTACGATTGGCCGGGCAACGTTCGACAGCTGGTGAACGCCGCGAGAAGACTGACCGTCACAGCTCCGGGCGGCGTGATCACCGAACGCGATATTCCCGCCGAGTTTGGTGGTGCGACTGCGGCGGGCGGCACGTACGCCGACTGGACAAAACCGCTGGCGAACTGGGCGGAGCATCAACTAGGTAGAGAAGACGCGCCGCTACTCGATACGGCATTACCAGAATTTGAACGCACATTAATCAAGATGGCGCTAAAAAAATCACAGGGGCGCCGTCAAGACGCGGCAAAGTTATTGGGTTGGGGGCGCAACACGCTAACCCGAAAAATTCGCTCCCTCAACATTCACTAGTGAACTCTATAGCTGCAACGCGCCAACAAGCTGCGATACGGACTGCAATTGCCGCACCTTTAGATAATCTGCGAGCCCTGTGTTGATCTTTTTGCACGCCATGGGGTCGTAAAATAGCGCGGTACCGACACCAACGGTGGTCGCCCCAGCAAGCAGGAATTCGATCGCGTCACGCGCACTGACGATTCCGCCCTGACCAATGATGGGTATATTCCTAGGGCCAGCGATTTCATACACTTGGTGTACCTTCAAAAGCGCGATAGGTTTGATTGCCGGGCCGGACAATCCGCCGCGAACATTGCCGATGACAGGCCGGCGGTTTTCGGTGTCGATTGCCATGCCCATCACCGTATTGATGACCGCGAGCGCATCCGCGCCCGCTTCTATACAGAGCCGCGCATTCTCCTGAATGTCGGTCTGGTTCGGCGAAAGTTTGGCAATGATCGGCTTTGACGTCTGTGCACGACAAGCAGCGACAACCTTTGCGGACATGTCAGGGTAGTTGCCAAACGAGACACCGCCTTGCTTGATGTTCGGGCAGGATATGTTGATCTCGATCGCATCGATCGGCGAGTCGTCAAAGCGCTTGGTAACCGCTGCATAATCATCGATCGTAGAGCCACATACGTTGGCGAAAAAGCGCGTTTCCGCGAAGTCGAGCCCAGGGAGTATGTGATCAACTACCCTATCCATGCCGGGATTTTGCAGCCCTATTGCGTTCAACATGCCGGCGGGCGTTTCGTACACTCGATGCGGTTGGTTGCCTAAGCGTGATTCGCGCGTTGTACCTTTCAATACCACCGCGCCAACATCCGCATTAGAAAAGCCATCGACGCGCGTATATTCCTCACCGAAACCGACGCAACCGGATAGCAGCACGATGGGCGAGTTGAGCGTCAAGCCGCAAAAATCTGTGTTAAGCGGTGCGGGCGTGACCGGCAATGTCACCGCCATTGCCGGGAACTACCGGTGTGTAATAAGTTCATGCGTGTGCGACTATGGATTGAAGGAACGACGCCGGGACTTTACCGCACAACGATGTTCAATATCATTCTATTCGAGCCGGAAATCCCGCCGAATACCGGAAATATTATTCGCCTGGCTGCGAATACGGGGATGGCACTACATCTTATCGAGCCGCTGGGTTTCGAATTGGACGAGCCACGGCTAAAGCGGGCGGGCCTGGACTATCGTGAATTCGCAAGCGTGCAAACGCACGCAGCGTTAGCGGCGTGTTTGGAGGAATTGCAGCAGCCCCGAGTGTTTGCCATTAGTACGCGCGGCGAAACAGCTCACTCAGATCCGCTGTACCGACTGGGAGACACCTTTTTGTTTGGGCCGGAAACGAGAGGCTTGCCGCAATCGGTTTTGCAATCTTATCCGCCGGAGCAGCGGCTGCGCATACCCATGCGCGCGGCAAGCCGCAGCCTAAATCTCTCGAATGCAGCGGCGGTTGTTGTCTACGAGGCCTGGCGGCAATTGGAGTACGCACAAGCGTAACGTCTGCATAATGGACAGATACTCAAATGTCGCCAAGACCCGGCTGCAATCGAGGTAATGCCGATGGCTGGCAACAGGTACAAACAGTTATAAACGGCTGAGAGGGATCTTGCAGCATCAACCGGCGGGTGCGCTATTCTGGTTTTAGTGCACGACTCATCAGCGCAGCGACGGCTTCTGCTGGCGGTACGCCTTCGTACAAAATTCGATAGGTCTCTTCGCAGATCGGCATCTCAACCTGCAAGCGCTCGGCGACCTCGCGGACTGCTTTGGCCGCCAGCACGCCTTCGACGACTTGCTGAATTTCTTCCTGTGCCTCACTGATGGATTTGCCGCTGGCGAGCGCCAGACCCATGCGCCGGTTTCGGGAGAGATTGTCAGTGCAGGTCAATACCAAATCGCCCATGCCCGCCAAACCCATGAAGGTGTCTGCTTTGGCGCCCAGAGCAACGCCAAGCCGGGTCATTTCGGCAAGGCCTCTATTGATGAGCGCAATTCGGGTGTTGGCGCCAAAACCGAGGCCGTCGGATAGACCGGCGCTGATCGCGAGCACGTTTTTGACAGCGCCGCCAACCTCAACGCCGACCATGTCGTCTGACGTGTAGGCGCGAAAATTGTCGCCAGACAATGATGCGGCGAGGTCTGTGGCAAAAGCGATATCGTTCGCGGCGACGGTCATCGCAGTGGGCAACCCGGCACCAACCTCCTTGGCAAAGGTAGGGCCGGACAAGACCGCCATTGGCATATTGTCGCCAAGGACTTCTTCCGCTACTTGGTGCGGGAGGCGTCCCGTGCTGAGTTCGAAGCCCTTTGTCGCCCAGCAAATTCTGCCGGAATTCGCGAGTGATGGCCGCAGTTCTTTTAGCTTCTCGAGCGTTTCGCGCAAGCCGTGGCTTGGCACCGCGATAAGAATATCTTTAGCGCCGTTTAGACAATCACTAAGTGTCGGGCTCACGTGCAAGGTGTCTGGAAATTTTGCGCCCGGCAAATACCGCGAATTTTCGCCGTCTTGTGTCATCGCTGCGAGCTGAGAACTGTCCCGCCCCCAGAGATTTACAATGCGCCCACCTCTGGCAAATTGTAATGCCAGTGCCGTGCCCCACGAACCGGCGCCGACAACAGCTATCGGTAAATTACTATCCGCGTAGTCTGTGGTGCCGATTAGTGCGTTCCCCCATTGCTCGGCGGCGTCAGGTCGGTCGCTTGCGTTTGAACTTGCGCATCTGCCTGTTGCTTCGATTGAGCGTAGAGCGCGTCAAAGTTAATGGGCTGTAAAACAAATTCCGGAAAGCCGCCTTTTTGAACCATCGACGCGAGAGTTTGCCGCGCATAAGGAAATAAAACGTTTGGGCAAAAGCTGCCTAGGACCGCCGCGTGCTCTTCGCCTTCGTAGCCTGCTACGGTGAAAATACCGGCCTGGTGCAATTCAATTAGAAACAAGGTTTGTTCTTCATGTTTCGTTTCCACTGTCAATGAGAGGACAACTTCATGATTGTTTTCGGCGACCGGACTGTGCGTGCTTCGGAGATTTAGATTCGTCTTCGGCTCCCAATCGGACTTCGCAAATACCATGGGTGCTTGCGGAGATTCCAAAGAAAAATCCTTGATGTAAATTTTTTGAATAGCGATCTGTTTGTCTTGCTCTGCCATAGTAACTTCCTGAATTACACTTGATCGATTGCCGCGCCATCGCGGGCGTCTAAAATGCTGTCCAACTCACCGCTTTGCTCCAACGCATAAAGATCGTCGAAGCCGCCAATGGCCTTGTCGTCAACAAAAATTTGCGGCACAGAGCGGCGTCCGGATCGCTGTTCCATAAGCGTGCGCGCCGCGGCGTCCCGGGAAACCAAGATATCTACGAAGTCCAGGCCCTTTTTCTTTAAAAGCATTCGTGCCGCTGTACAGTAGCCGCAAAATTCAGTGCCGTAGATTTCGATCTTTGGTTTCTCAGCCATACTTTGGAATCCGTATATTATTTTTTCTTGGTTTTCTTATTGGTCACTACGGGCAAACCCGCTTGCATCCACGCGGCCATGCCGCCCTTTAAGCCGTATACGCTTTCAAACCCTTGTTTGCGCAGAGCGTCTACGGCTTTTGAAGAGGTGGCGCCAGTTTGACAAACGGCGACGACCGCGCCTTTAGCAAGTTTGGTTAGTTTTTCGTTGTTCGCTTCAAGCTCGTCAAAAGGAATATTCTTGGCGCCAACAATATGGCCAGCGGCGTAACCATCGACGCTTCTCACATCGATGACGGCGGCGTCTGCGTTGATCAATTTGACCGCATGCGCTGGGTCGACGTTAACCAGACCTGCGGCCTTGCGGCGCAGTTCCGTGAAAATAACCAAGAAAAAGCTGAACAAAAGTGCGCTGACCAGTAGGGTGTGGTTACTGGCAAAATCAAGATAGGTATCCATAAGGCCTGAATGCTGTCACAGCAGATTTGCCGCGATTGGGGTTTCACAAAGACGAGAAGTATACCAGCGACCGCTCTGACCGCTAAAATATTTCGTGCCGATTGGTCGTTGCCAGCCTAGAGATCTACACTGCGCCTACATGCTTAATCTTGTCCTCAGAATGCTGCTGCCGGTCCTGGCCGGCTGGTCATTGTGGGCGTCCGCCCAGGACGCCGACATGGCGCAAATCAAAGAACGCGAGCTCGAGGCGGTACGCGAGCAGATCTCAGCGCTCAAAAAGAGCATGGATCGCCGCGCCAACGAGCGCGATCGAATTACCGGCGAATTGCAGTCGGCGGAGATCCTGATTTCCGAAAAACGTATTCACCTCAAAGAATTAGAGCGGCAACGAGCATTCAGCGAGCGCAAAAAACTCGAAATCGATGGTCGCCTGGCCGAACAGGAGACGGCGCTGCAGAGTGAAACTCAGGCGTTGGTAGCGCAAGCACGAGCGGCTTACACCAGCGGTCGCCAGGAGCGCGTCAAGCTACTGCTGAACCAACAAAACCCAGCCACGTTAGGAAGGCTGCTGGCCTACTATCGCTATTTTAACGACTATCGCGGCGGCAACATCGAACGGGTTGGCGAACTTATCGCGGATTTGGCTAAGTTGCAGACGAGCGCTGCCGCAGAGGAAGGTCGGTTGTCGGGTCTGGGGAGGGCGCGTCGCGCAGAGCTCAACGAGCTAAGCGCTGCACAAGACAATCGGCAAAACCTGCTGACTTCGCTGCAAGCACGAATTGCAGAGGAAGGCTCGGAGGTGCAGCGACTGGCAGCGCAGGAGCAAGACCTGTCCCGGCTCATCGCGGAGCTAACCTCCATCTTGTCGGATTACCCCATCACATCGGAGGCACCCTTCAGTCAGCTGAAAGGCCGTTTGACCTGGCCGGTTGCGGGCAATTTGAGCAATGATTTCGGTCAACCACGGGCGGGCGGCGGCGTGAACTGGAACGGTGTCGTCATTGCTGCGCCACGCGGTCGGGAGGTGCGGGCCGCATACCATGGCAGGGTGGTGTTCGCCGACTGGCTGGCAGGGCTGGGTTTGTTGGTGATCGTCGACCATGGCGAAGGCTTTATGACGCTATACGGCTATAACGAATCAACGCTCAAAACAGCGGGCGATTGGGTAGCGCCCGGGGACGTCATCGCAACAGTTGGGGATAGCGGCGGGCAGCGGCAGCCGGCGCTGTATTTCGAACTGCGGCAAGGGACGAAGCCGTTGAATCCGCGACGTTGGTTCAATCGCCAACCCAAGACGGGCTAATGAACCACAAGCCGCTGAGGCACGCCGTCGGCAGAATATTGGCTCTGTGCTGTGATAAGGTCGCCTGACGGCCATCAAAACAACCCAAAGCCGCACCCGTTGGAGAATATTATGTCATTGAAAACCAGAGCATTTCTGGTGCTGCTGGTCGCCACAGTGATTACGGCGGGGCTGACCATCGGCGGTGATATTATGCAACGTCGAGCCGTTCAGCTGCCGGACGACATCAGCTGGGATCAGGCGCGCTTGTTTGCCGAGGTGATGGAACGGGTGAAACGCGACTATATCGAGCCCATGGATGATCGCGAACTGGTCGAAAGCGCTATTCGCGGCATGGTTGCGGATCTCGATAGGCATTCACAATATCTCGACGCCAGCGAGTACGACGACATACGCATCAGCACCAGCGGTAAATACTCAGGCGTCGGTATCGAAGTCAGCACTGCAGATGACGAAATTATCGTTGTTGCGCCGATCGACAACACACCGGCGCAACGCGCCGGTGTGTTGAGTGGCGACACCATCGTTGCCATAGACAATGTCGACGTCGGCAAAGAAAAGTTGTTGGAAACAATCGGCATGATGCGCGGTGTGCCAGGTAGCCACGTTATTTTAACAATCAAAAGGGATGGCGAGGACGACCTTTTGGTATTCAATTTGCAGCGCGAGCACATAAAAGTTGCCAGCGTCCGTTATGAAACACTGCGACCGGATTTTGGCTACGTACGGATTAGTCAATTTACCGATACCACCGCCGACGAACTCGCGGGCGCTTTGGACGACATGTTGGACGATATCCAAGCCGACACGGGACGGCTGTTGTCTGGGCTGGTGATAGATTTGCGCAATAATCCGGGCGGTACGCTGGATGCAGCAATTGAGGTTTCCGATCTTTTCCTCGACTCCGGGGTCATTGTCAGCGCCGAAGGGCGCACGCCCGAAGCAAGGTTTTCACACGACGCGAAACGTGGCGATATTCTGGATGGCGAGGCTATCGTGGTTTTGGTCAACGGCGGATCAGCATCGGCTTCGGAGATCGTGGCTGGCGCGCTGCAGGATCATGGCCGCGCGACAATTCTCGGTACGCAAACCTTTGGCAAGGGGCTGGTGCAAACCGTTATGCCGCTTTCCAAAGGTCGCGCGATCAAGCTGACAACGTCACGCTATTTCACGCCGTCGGGTGACTCGATTCACGAAACTGGTATTTCTCCTGACGTGCGCGTCGAAGGCTCGGCGGACTTTCCTGGATCAAGTATCAGCAGCAAACTCGACCGAGAACGCGATGCGCAACTGACTGAAGCAATAGAGTATTTGCGTAATCAACGAGTCATGCACAGCAGCGCAGAATGAATATGCGCCTGCGTTACGACAGTTAGCAACGACCGAAACTTCGTGCGCGTCCACATCGCTGTCATTTTATCGTTGCTATTGGCGTTCGCCGCCGAATCCACGTGCGCACAATCACTGCCGCAGATAGCAATCATCATCGACGACTTAGGTTACAAACTGCAACTCGGCAAACGCGTGACCCAACTACCGGGCCCAGTGTCGTGTGCAATATTGCCCGCCGCGCCGCGTGCTGGCGCATTGGCGGAAGCGGCGCACGCTAGCGGCAAAGATGTGCTATTGCATTTACCGCTGCAGGCGCTGGACGAACGCGGTGGTTCGGAGCCCGGAGGAATCGTTTTGGATATGAGTCGCGGCCAGTTCGCACACACATTTGCAACGAGTTTGGCGGCGGTTCCGCACGCCATCGGCGTTAACACGCATCGCGGCAGTCTATTGACGCAACACCCCGGTCACATGCGCTGGTTGATGGAGGAAATCGATGCGGCTGGTGATTTGTTTTTCGTAGATAGCTACACGACTCACGAGAGCGTGGCGCTCAGCATGGCCAAAGAAGCCGGTGTACCGGCTTTGAAGCGCGACGTTTTTCTCGACCCCGACCAAACGGCTGCAACCGTGTTACGGGAATTTGCGCGACTGAAAAAAGTCGCAAGACAAAGAGGTTCGGCAGTCGGTATCGGGCACCCGTATCCAGAGACCATCGCTTTGCTCGAGCGTGAACTCCCACAGCTTGCGGCTGATGGTTTCGAGTTCGTCAGCGTGAGCCAACTAATTGCCAGTCAACGCCAGAAACTTGCTCAAGCGGCTCAATAATGCCAAGCGATATTTTCAAATCCAAACGGGATTATGCTAAATATAGTGAAAATATTGTCAGCTGCAGCGAACTGATCTAAATAATACGAATCGAATAAATAATGAACTACCTACCGATACACAGAAGTTTCATGGCAACGACAGCCCTTGTCTTCGCCGGACAATTTTGCGCGCAAACGTCTTTTAGCCAGGATAGCGTGACGGCGCAAGGCGTAGCTGCCGACGAGGTTGCATGTACGATGCAGTACGATCCGGTCTGCGGTCTTGACGGCACAACGTATAGCAATGCATGTATTGCAGGTGCGGCCGGGGTTGAGATACTGGCAGCCGGTGAGTGCCGCAGCATACCTGCCGAGGAATGCAGCGATGAAGTCAATACTGTATGCGGGGCGGATGGCGTCACGTATGACAGCGAATGTCTTGCCGTTGCAAATGGAACCGCCGCACTGACGGAAGGCGCCTGCCCTGAGCAGGATATCATCGAATGTACGGACGAATACGAGCCGGTATGTGGCGCCGATGGCAATACCTACAATAACTTGTGCGTCGCTGCCGAAGCTGGCGTCGAGATAAAGACGCTCGGCGCATGCGACGACAACGGCTGCTCCGACCTTTATGAACCGGTTTGCGGCATGAACGGGCGCACTTACCGAAATCGGTGCGAAGCGGAAGTGGAAAGAATGCCTGTGCAGCGCCGTGGTATCTGCGACGTTAATAATTGCCCGGACATTTTCGTGCCGGTGTGTAGCCTGGACGGCAAGAATTTCAAAAACGCCTGTGAAGCACAGGCGGCCGGTGTTGAAACAGTAACGGAAGGTGCGTGCGACACGCGGCCTTGCCCATCAATGTTTATTCCGGTGTGTGGCGTCGACGAAACGACCTACGGCAACGCGTGCCAGGCAGAGCGCAATGGCGCACGTATCGTGCACGCCGGCCTTTGCAAGGCGCAAGGCCGAAATTGCGGACGCGAATACCAGCCGGTCTGCGGAATCAATGGTGTAACGTATGAGAACTCCTGTCAGTTGGACAATGCCGGCGAAGCGATGGCGTACGCGGGTGCGTGTTTAGGCGATTAGTCGTCGCGGTCGAGACCTCTCAACACTTGTGACTTTGCGAGATTTGGAACGTCAAAGCAATCTCCTTTCAAAGCCCCCCGTCATTGAGAGGCGCGAAACGCCGAAACGACCTCATTTCAACCGCACCCATCTTTGCGAGACGGGAACCGTCGAGGCAATCTCCTTGCTAGTGAGCCTGTAATGCTCTTACAAAGACTACCGCGCCGCTTTTCGATTCCTCACAGCGAAAGTTTATTTCAACGGCGCTCTGATAGTTTCGTCACCGCGTGCGCTGCAACGATTGATTGATGAGCTGGTCCTAGTTCGCCGTCTTTACGAGCGCAGCAATCTGCCGCGTGGCGGTCAATCGATATCGATAATTGAACGATCAAAAAGTATGCCGGTCTTCACACCAACGATAGTACGCAAGGCTTCTTTGTAGGCGAACCAGAAGCGATTTAGGAGCGGGAAAAAAGTATCTCGCAGGCGCCATAGCAAACCGCTGTCGGACTGAAATACCGGCGTCAGTAAGCGGCTAGCAAATTGCGCATACGCAATATTGCGTTTTCGTCTGTCAGCGTAATTCCGCAACGCGGTATTTGTATCTTCAAATTGATCCAAGCATTCAGCAAGTACCCACGCATCGACGAGCCCCAAATTGGCACCCTGACCGAGCTGCGGGCTCATGGCGTGAGCGGCGTCTCCTATAACAACGACATTCTCAGCAAACGGTGTTCTTGCCACGCGGTCGGCGTAATTTGCGAGGGTTAGCTGATCATGTTGTGTGAATGACTTCATGGTTTCGGTGAGTTCCGGCCAGAGCGAAGTTACCTGATTGCGCCAGACGCCTAAATCGGTATTCAGCCATTGCTCATATGCATCTGCTCGCAGGCTCCAGAAAAAACTTGCACACGGCTTGCCAGTTTGTGGGTGCAGACCGCTAGGCAATATGCCAATCATGGTCGACGCTGTATCGTAGCGTTGCGACAACGTATGTATGTCTACAGATGCGGGCATATCGACGATCGCCCAAAGCGCCGCCCATGAATACGGCTTTGTCTGCATCTTCATATCAATTTCCTGCGTAACACGCGATTGCCAACCATTTGCCACTACGGCCATGTCGAAGCCCTCGATACGGCGTTCGTTAGTAGCGCAAAGCATTACGCCCTTGTCGTGCGTCTCGATACGCTCAATTTCTGCGCCCGTCACCACTTTCGCGCCGGCCGCACCGGCAGCATCGTAAAGGCAGCGAAACAAGTTTCCACGATGCATGCCGAGGCCGTGTAGGCCCGGTTTCAAATCGCCATAGTGAACGTCCATGACCACCTTGCCAGCACGGTTCTCGCCAACCATTGCGTCAACACGTGACGAATGCGCCACAACGCTGGTAAGTAATTCGAGGTGCTCCAACGCGGCCATGCCGGTAGGCTGCAATATGATGCCAGCACCAACCGACTCGGGTTGCTCGAATCGCTCAAACAAAGTTACTGAGTGGCCGCTGCGGCGTAAGAAGATTGCGCTTGCGAGCCCAGAAATACCGCAACCAATTATCGCGATGTTGCGCATCTTCCGACTATCGCGATTCCTTTGGGATCACCTAACCTTCGAGCCAAGCCGGGCGCAGTCGGCCGTCGCCGGAGTCGCGGTAAGGAACCCACAAAAGACCAAAGACCTCGATATTGATGTCACTCACCTTTGGTTTGACAATCAATTCATCCAAGACCTCGTCTTGTGCGTCAAATGCGTCGTCGAGCTCCGCAACCTCGCCCTCTAGAGTGGCTTCCAGCGCAGCAATATCATTGCGCACTTTTTCTGCGGTTGCGCGAGCACGGTCGACATCACCTGCCTCCTTTCGCGCGCCGCTCGCACTGCGGATTGCGGTGCCGATTCGTCCGGCGCTGCTCGCCGATATTTTCTTTCTGCCCAGCACCGCGCTCAGAATTGCAGTGCCAAACGATACGGCTGTATCGAGCTTCTTGCGCGTCGACTGTTGTTTTTCCCGTTCGATGGTCTGTTGCGCGCGTAGCAGACGATTTTCCAGAGTGTTTGCTTTACTGGCATATCGCTTGCGAAGTTTTTGTACTGCGATGTCGCGTTTTTCATTCGCTGTTTGCTGCAGTCGCGCACGGAACTCACCCTCACTTTCATTCGCGGACGACGTCAATTTGTACTTCTTGCAGCGATAAAGCGTGACAACTTCGTTTCGTCTCAGCCATTGAGAAAAGTCCTTTCGCCACTTCGTATAGTTTTTCTCTTTAGCCGCGGCAGTAGGACAGTCGGAGAATCGCGCACCCTCTTCCGCAGAGTTCAACAGCTCTTCCGCGCGCAATTCGTGCTTTTCCGCGCTATCCCAGTCTACTGCAACCGGGCCCTCATCCAGCTCGACCGTATGGAGAAGCTGCCGGTCCTCTTCCACGTTGTACCGCGCGCTACTGAGTAAGACCTCACTGGCAGCGACGACACGCGGGTAGTAAACAACAGCGCTCTCATCTGCGCCGCTATCGCTGCTGGCTGCAAAATACTGGTCGATCTTCGGGCCAAGCGCTGGTGTTGCATGGCCGCGTTGTGGTTTCTTGCTGGCCGGTTTTTCTGGCACTACTGTTGCCCGTGTTAACGGCGCCATGAGTTTCTTAATTTGGTCTCGCGTCATCGGCCCTGCGAGGTACGACATTACCCAGCGTGTGCCGAATACCACGGGTTCGTCTTCGTGAACGTTGTGCAGCAGGAAGCGACGCTTGCCGAGCCCGGCGAGCGTGCGTTCCATTGCTTGACGGTTGAACTCGCCACCCTGGCTTGCGCCTTCGAGGCCCTCCATGACGCGCGCTTTGTCACGCTCTGTTTGCAGACGGCCGATAAACCATGTGCCGGTATTCGACAGGGCTTTGTAGTCGAGATCGACGGGATTCTGCGTCGCCAGCACCAGGCCCAGACCGTAGGCGCGCGCCTGTTTCAAGAGTGTCAAAAATAATTTCTTTGACGCGGGATTTGCGGTTGGCGGCAAGTAACCGAATATTTCGTCCATGTACAAAATTGCCCGCAAGCTGCCGGTTCCGGGCTGCGAGCGCATCCACGCGATTACCTCGTTGAGTAGCATGCAAACAAAAAACATGCGTGACGCATCGTCTAAATGAGCGATAGACATCACCGAAATTCTTGGCTTGCCGCTAGTCGAGTACAACAGCTTCGCCGCATCGAGAGCTTCGCCCTCCATCCACGATTGAAAACCGGGTGCGGCCAACAGATTGTTTAGACGCATTGATAACGCGAAGCGATCTTTGGCCGGGAAAAACGAGTCTATGTCCATTACCCCGATACGTGTGAAGCTGGGGTTTTGAATCGCGGCGATCATCGAAGCGATATCGAGGTCGTCACCGTTTTGCCAGCTGTCATCGAGTACGCGCGAAATGAGGATGTGCTCGCGGCTGGATATGGGGTCAGCGTCGATACCGAGCAGCGCTAACACGCCGGTTGCGGTGGATTGCACCCGCTCTCGATACAAATCGAGGTCATCGACTATCGCGCCGGTGGGCGCATTGAACGACTTCAGAACGGATATCGGTAGACCCGCATTACTGCCGGGTGTGTAGACGGCCACGTCCGCAGCTGCCTTGAGTTTGCTGATGCGTTTTCCGTCTTGCCCCCAGTTCGCAAGGCCCTTTTTCCACATACTTGCCTGCTTGCCCGCAAATTCATCGATCGAGAGACCCGCGTCACTGGCTTGGCGCGGATTGATCCAAGGCCGAAAGTCGTCCGCAGAGAGCTTGGGAAAGGTGAGCATCAGGTTGGCCATATCGCCCTTAGGGTCGATGGCGATCACCGGCACTTTATCGATAGCGGCTTCTTCCAATATGCCGATACCCAGGCCGGTCTTACCGGAGCCTGTCATGCCGATGATGACGGCGTGGGTGGTGAGGTCCTTGGCGTCATAGAGAACGATGCCTTCGCTCTGTTGACCGGTTTCCGGTTCGATGCGTTTGCCTAGATAAAAGGCACCTAGTTTTTCAAAGTCCAGCATGGAGTGTCGACGACCTCATTGTGATTATTCTTGCCGCAGGTTTATCGGCGTAGTTTATAGGTCGGGGGTCTGTGTTCCCAGTCGCAATGCGGATTGCGCAGTTGATTGGTAGGTCGCGGTGTCTGACTAGTTGGTCGGCACCGTACGTAATGACCGGTGGTAAAAGCAATCCTCCAAATCAGATCGTGGACAATTGACGGGTACGATAACATTCGAAATCTCCCCAAACCCGTGCTTTTCATAGAACCTACGGGCGGCACGGTTCTTGGAAAAGGTGCCGAGATAGATATCTCGTATTTGCCGAGAATCAGCCCAGTCAATTAGCGTGTTCAACAAGCGAAGCGCGGCCCCTGTTCCACGAAAGTTCGGGTGCACATACATTTTTTGCAGGCATCCTTGACCGCTGTCGAGATCCACTAGGCCAACGGTGCCTATAACGTTGTCGTCTACTAATGCGATCCAAAACTTGCCCGAGCCAGTACGATACGGTTCCTCGATATCAGGCGGCAGGTGCTCGTCTATTGAATCGTCAAGAAGAGGCAACTCTTGTCGCCGAACCTCAACGATGAGATTTATGGCGGCGTCGAGATGTGTCTCGGAGAGCTGTGTGATTTCCTCTTGCACCGCAATGCAGCCGCTACCGATGGACAGGAAACTGAATTCGAATGTTGGGCATTGGGCTGAATCTATGGACCCGGCGCACCGGGATCGTTTTCAATTGATGCTTCGTGATCTTCCACGACCTGGTACAACGGAAAGTCTACCCAGGTGTCATTGAGGTAGTTCAGTTCGGGCACCTCTTCTTTGGGATCCACAAGTAAGTTGTAAATGGATGGATACGCCATGTTGTGAACTGCGTAACTATCCTCATCCATTTCCTTGAGAAGCAATTTCCAGTTGCGCCATTTGACACCAAAGAGTTCGTTGCCGATATAGATAACGACCGACTCGCGGGCGGACTTTTCTGCTTTGCCCATCAAGAAGTCTGACTGGTCAACGCCATCCAAAATCCGATCGTCCGGAACATCGGCGCCGACGATGCTTGCTATCGTGGGAAACAAGTCAATCTGATGGACGATATCGTTCGATACTTGCTTCGGTGGAATTTTCCCTGGCCAGCGGATTAGGAAAGGGACGCGCAACGAACCTTCATAAGGAGAGAACATGCCGCTCCGCCAAGGGCCGGTGAAACCAAATGATCTCGGAACGCCTTCGCGGCCATTGTCCGAAGTGAATATGAAAATGGTTTTTTCTTTGAGTCCCAGCTCGTCGATTGTATCTAAGAGCTCACCGACGTAGTCATCCGTTTGCGCCAACACATCGGCAAAGCTGCCGTTGCCCGTCTTACCGTAGTAGTCAGGATGTGGGTCAACCGGCTCATGCGTTTGCGTATAGGGGAGATAGGCAAAGAATGGTTGCCTGCCCGCCGCCTTGCGTTTAATGAAGTCGATAGCCTGATCGGTGATTTCGCGATCGATTGTCTTGCGTTTCTCCCGCCCATACACTTCCAGTTCTTTGGGTTTTTCTCCACGCTTGGCCGACATAACGTGGGTAAATACAGCGCTGGGGTGGCTGCCGGGCGTGAAGCTATTGCTGTCTGGCCAGAAGGCCCGGTCCGAAGATCTTGGAAGACCAATCCACTCGTCGAAACCCTGATCCGTGGGGTACCGTCCTTCAGTATCTCCCAAATGCCACTTTCCGAAAATGCCCGTCGTGTAACCGGAGTCGGACAGCATCTCGGCCAGTGTTATCTCCCATTGGGTAATCCCATACCACACGCCGCGAGGTGGGCCGTCCTGTCGTTGTCGTGTGCGAATCCCATAGCGGCCTGTCATTAACGCCGAACGTGACGGTGTGCACTCTGCTTCGACATTGAAGTTGGTTAGTTGGAATCCCTCAGCGGCAATGCTGTCGATACTGGGCGTTGCGGCGCCGCGTAAGACGCCGCCACCATAAACGCCAATTTCGCCGTAACCAAAATTATCCATCAGAACGAGGACTATATTGGGTTTGTTTTCACTGCCAGGCGCAGCCATTGCAGGCGCAATGAACGTAGCAAGGACTAACAGGCATATAGGAATTCTCACGATTCGATCATAGTAAGCACTCTGACCCCCTTTGGCGCTATGTTTCGCTATCGAAATCTAAAACTCGGCCACTTTTTCCAATCAAAGGCCCGGTTTTCTATTTAAGCGCGGTTGATCCCTCGTTTCTTCCTAAGTCACAGGCGTAACGCCATGCCAACCGACACAGGTGCAGTCTGCTCAAAACCGAATTTCTCGTATAGCTTTGATGCAGCCCCGTCAGCGATAAGACTGACGTATGCGGACTTCGGCGCATTATCGCGAAGTTGTTCCATCAACCTGCCCATGATCTTAAAGCCGATGCCGCGTCGCTGATAATCAGGATGCACGGCAATGTCGACGACCTGAAAGAAGCAACCGCCGTCGCCAATTATGCGCCCCATGCCGACCAGTTTTTCTGTGTCGCGAACAGAGACTGAGAAATACGTTCCCGCAAGCCCTTTGGTCGCCGCATCTCGGCTATTCGCGCTCAGGCCCGCGCTTACGCGAAGGTCCATGAACTCCTGTACGCGCGGTGTTTGATTTGAGTAACGGAGGTCCGTCATATCGGTACAACAGCCGAATTAGGTAATAGCGCTCAGTCTGAAGATTATCATCTCGTTCTTTTAGGTCACTAAAGAATTACCATCCGCACTGTCTGTTGGAGTTCTGTTCTTTTAACCAGCCCATTAGCGGTCGGAAGTAATTAACGATTGCGCCGCCATCCATTTCGCGGGTGCCCGTTAGCTTCTCCAATGTGTCTTGCCATGGTTCGCTCGCGCCGGTCTCCAACATCGCATTGAATTTTTTGCCCGCTTCCTTGCTGCCGTAAAAAGAGCATTCATGTAGCGGACCTTCGTGACCTGCTGTGTCACATAGCGCCTGCAAAAACTGGAACTGCAAAATTCGCGCAAGAAAATACCGTGTGTAGGATACGTTGCCGGGAATATGGTATTTCGCGCCAGGATCGAAATTGTCTTCAGAGCGTTCTACGGGGGCCGCGATGCCTTGATACTTCTCTCTGAGTTCCCACCACGCGCTGTTGTAATTCTCCGGAGAAATGTCGCCAGAAAAAACACCCCAACGCCATTCGTCGACAAGCTTAGCAAAAGGTAAAAACGCCACACCCGCCAACGCGCGCTGCATTTGATCGTTGATGACGGCTTCGTCGCTCAGTTCAACGCCGTCAATCAAGCCGACCTCTTCCAAATACGATGGTGTCATTGCAAGTACGACCGTGTCGCCGATCGCTTCATGAAAACCCGACTGTGCACCGCCTTGAAAAACCGGTGTTTGGTCTTTGTACGCGCGCTGATAAAAATTATGCCCAAGCTCGTGATAGATCACACCCAATTCTTCGTAGGTTTGCTTGATACACATCTTAATGCGCAAATCGTTTCCGCCGTCTAGCCCCCACGCGCTAGCGTGACACTGGACGTCACGATCTTGGGGTTTGCTGAATTGCGAGCGCTCCCAGAATGTGTCAGGCAGTCGCTCGAAGCCCATCGAAACATAAAAACTCTCGGCAGACCGCACCATCTCTTGAGGCGAATAGTTCTTCTTGACCAGAGTTGAGGTCACGTCAAGATCGGCCACCCCTGGGTACGGTTCTAATAAATCGTAAATATTGTCCCAAGTCTGCGACCACATGTTGCCCACCAAGTGCGCCGGAATCGGGCCGTTTGTCGGCACCTTGTCCGCGCCGTAATGATCAGAAAGTTGCGCGCGGACGTGACAATGCAATTCGTCGTACAACGGCTTCACTTGATTCCACAGTCTTGCGGTCTCTGTCTCAAACTCGGCTGGCGACATGTCATAGCCCGCGCGCCACATTTCTCCGAGGTCACCGTAACCAAGCTCTGTTGCACCTTCATTCGCCAACTCAGTAAAACGCTGATATTTGTCGCGCATGTCCGGCGAGATGGTGCGCCAACCGGTCCAAGCGTCCAGATTCTCGTCGTAGTCACGACTTTTCGCGATAGTATTTTCAAGGTCTCCTAACACCAAACACTCGCGACCGTCATCGGGACAATACTTGCCGGCGCCATACATGCCGGAGAGTTCTGTGGTCACCTCTGCGAGTTCTTTGCGTTTTGCCGCATCGTTCGGTGCTGGCTGCGACGTTCCCAGTTTCAATAGATCGAGCGCACGTCGCGTTGCCGGTGACAATTCCTGCCCGTCGTAACGCAAAGACTCAGCAACCGTTTTGCTATGCCAGGCGGCATACTTTTCCTGCGAACGTGCCGCGAGAATGGCCGTGTCATGATTAATGTACGTCGCACGCACCCAGCCAATTGCGCCGGATTCTATGCCCATATCTTTCAGTTCGCTGTTCACCCTGGAAACAAACTCATCGGCGCTTTCAACCGTCGCTTCAGGTGCGCTTGACTGCGGACCACTACAGGCCGCAATGGCAAGGCACATCAATGCAATAAAATTTTTCATGAATAACTCCCCGTAAGAGCTAGTGAACGTTGCCCATCAACTTTCGTACAGGCTTCGATAGAATGAGAAAAATGAGTCCCGCGCCGCCGATCGTCAACACGATCTGCAGATATTGATCAGGAAACGCTTGCAAATTATTCGCGTCGAAATCGCCAGCAACCTGACCCGCGATCAGATTACCGAGCGCCGCGCCAACAAACCAAATACCCATCATTTGACCGAGAAATCGTTTTGGCGCCAATTTCGTCGTCGCGGAGAGCCCTACAGGCGAAATGGCAAGCTCGCCGAAGGTATGGAATAAGTAGGTAAGCAATAGCCATGTCGGCATTGCCTTGTCACCGTTGGCAACGATCATCGACGCGAAAATCATCATCGCAAAACCCACCGCGAGCAGAACCAGGCCAAGGCCAAACTTTGCAGGCGTGGATGGATTCAGATTGCGTTTGCCTAGCCAAACCCACAGATAGGCAAAAAACGGCGCAAAGGTCACAATGAAGATCGAGTTAATAGATTGAAACCAGCTTGAGGGAATTGTGAACCAATCGAACTCGAGTTGCGTGTAGCGATCTGCAAATAGGTTCAGTGAACTACCGGCTTGCTCGAAGCCAGACCAAAACATCGATATGCCAAGAAACAACACTATGATTACGATAATCCGCTTGCGTTCTTCAGTCGTCAATTTGCCGAATGCAAAGACATATGCAAAGTAGATCGTCACGGCCCCGAAAATTACGTAAGTCGTTGCACGAGATATTTCAACCGGATCGTATTGCATGCTGCCACTGAGGCCCGCAAATACAAAAAACGCCAATATCGCCATACAAATAGCGACGCCAATCCAAGCTTTGCGCTTAAACGCAGCATCCTTTTCAGCGTCACCAGAGGTGACTGGGTGGAGTCCGGCGCTGCCGAGATAATGTTTCGTATACCAAAACTGGATAACGCCGAACAACATGCCGACGCCCGCTGCACCGAAACCCCAGTGCCAGCCCCAATTCTCGCTCTGACCCAGGCCGCCCACAATCAGCGGCCCAAGAAGGCCGCCTAGATTGATGCCCATGTAAAAGATCGTGAAGCCGCTATCGCGGCGATCGTCGTCTGCTGAATAGAGCGAGCCGACAATGGTGCTCACGTTCGGTTTCAACAAGCCGGTGCCGAGAATGACCAGGAGAAGCCCCAGAAAAAAGGCATTGTCGCCCGGGATGGCCAGCACGAAATGGCCGCACATAATGACAATGCCACCAGCAAGCACCGCTCGCTGAGCGCCCATCAGACGGTCAGCTATCCAGCCGCCGGGCAATGCGACCAAATAGACCGCAGCGGTATAGATGCCGTAAATTGCAGTCGCGGTAAGGTCGTCAATCTGTAGACCGCCGTTCTGCATTAGATCGACCATGAACAGAATGAGGATGGCGCGCATGCCGTAGTAACTTAGGCGCTCCCACATTTCAGTAAAGAATAGCGTTGCCAGTCCTCTCGGATGACCCAGAATCTGATTGTCGCCCGCTGAACCTGCGGTCGCCGCAACGTCAGTCATAGCTGCCTCTCTTTGTTTTAGATGCTCGGAACTTGCGCCGAGCGTTTTTTGTAGGCCGTTGCCAAGTCAGCTGGCGACAGCTCCCCCGTCGATCAACTATTAGGTCTGAGGTCCCGCATTAAACACGATCTTGCGCGCGCGGCCAAATACTAGACCCGCCGTGACGCTGTCGGTTCACCTGCAATTGACGAATAAACCCGTGAAAATCCGCCATTGTTTATGCTTAGTCCGTCTTTTTCTTCGGCACAATAATACGTGACATAACAATGCCGAGCTCAAAAAGCAGATACACCGGAATGGCCAGCATGGTTTGGCTGATGACGTCTGGCGGTGTTAAGAACATGCCGACGACAAAGGCCAGCAAGAAAACATAGGGTCGCGCACCGCCCAATTTCGCGGGTGTCGTCAAGCCAGTCCAAACTGCCAGGACGGTAGCGATTGGCACCTCAAAGGCGAGCCCGAAGGCCAAAACAATCGTCGTAATGAAGTCGAGGTACATTGAGATGTCCGTCATGACTTCAACGCCATCGGGCGCGACTTTCGTGAAGAAGTTAAACATCAGCGGAAAGACGAGAAAATAGGCGAACGCGATACCGGTATAAAACAACAAAATACTGGTTGTCAGCAATGGAATCGCAAAGCGCTTTTCTTTCAAATAAAGGCCTGGCGCGACGAACGCCCACAGCTGATAAAGCACCACAGGCATCGCAGCAAACAGAGCAACGAAAAACGTGAGTTTCAAAGGCGTCAAAACTGGCGACGCAACGCCGGTGGCTATCATTTCGCCTCCAGGTAACGCGGCGCGAATGGGTTGCGAGACAAGCGAAAAAATGTCATCGGCAAACGGCAGGAAAGCAATGAAGGCGACCAGTACAGCGCCGGCAATTTTCAGTAACCGGCTACGCAGCTCCACCAGGTGCGAAAGCAATGTACCCTCTTCCAGCGCATTTTCTTCTTCTTCGCCCACGCCCGGCTCTGGCGTGCCACTGTCATCTGCTGCGCTCATGACTGACGGTTACTATTCTTGGCGGCGTCTTTTTCCGGTGGTACGACGATATCGCTGTCCAGCCGATTGTCCGCCACGTCTTCTTCCGCGCCTAAGTCGTCAACGGCGTGCAACGATACCTCTTCGACCGCATCTGGATCGCCAACGCCAGTGCCAATACCGTCTGCTTCATGCGCCGGTGAATAGGCATCGTCATCTTCGTTTGCGGAAACATATTCGGCCGGTTCTTCTACGGCTTGGTCGACCGGTTTGATGGATTCAGAATCATCTTCCGGCGTTGCCGCTTGCTTGCTCGTGTGAATAGTTTTCGAACCATCGAGGTCGAAATCGAGTTCTTCTTGAAGTTGGCGGCGCATAACGCGCGTCATTCGACGGGCCTTGCCAAGCCACTCGCCGACCTGATTTGCGAGTTGCGGTAAACGCTTCGGACCCAGAATAATGAGTCCGATCAAGAGCAACAAAATCAGCTCCTGGCCGCTCCAGCTAGACATCGACTTCTGCCGAACTAGTTATTGTTATTTTTGCTGGGTTCTTCAACAGGCGTATTGTCGAAATCCGCGTCTTTGGATTTGGCGCCGATTTGCTCTGTTGACTCGGTGTCCGCCTCGTTGTCTGCATCGTTCACCGCCGAGCGAAATCCCTTCACTGCGCTACCTAGATCCGAACCCAATGTCCGCAACCTTTTGGTGCCGAATATGGCGAGAACAATGGCAAGAACGATCAGTAACTGAACTGGGCCGATGTTAGATAACATCTTGCAAACTCCTGGGGCCGTTGCCCCCTACAAACATCAATTAATTATTGCCGGTTTAAAACCCGCAGGCGAATGATACCGCGTAGTTGTCAGCAAATCCGTACGGAAGTCACAATCGCCCGCAACGTCACCTTTGTCAGGTTTCTAGCCAAAAGGTGACGGGACCGTCGTTAACCAGCGACACCTGCATATCGGCACCAAATCGGCCGCATTGTACGCTGACCGCTTTCTCAGTACATAGACCCACAAAGCGCGCGAAATACTCCGCCCCAATTTCCGCTGTGGCTGCACTAGTGAAGCTTGGCCGCGTGCCTTTGCGTGTATCTGCAGCCAAAGTGAATTGTGGTACGGCAAGCAGCGCTAATCTTTCGTCCAACAGGCTTTTATTCATGCGGCCTGCGGCGTCTGGGAACACGCGATAGGTCAACAGCCGCTGCACCATACGTTTGAGCTTTTGCTCGTTATCGTCAGGTTGAATCGCGACCAAAGCCAAAAGACCGCGGCCAATGGCAGCGATCTCCTGGTTTTCGACGGTAACGCTCGCCCGGCCCACTCTTTGTATCAATGTGATCACGGCTGCTGGTCTTCGAAGCAAAATGGCAGTTTATTCGTTCATCGGCGAATAACACCAGCATCACTCGCGCTTCGCACGTGGCAATCTGCATAGCGGGGAGCATGGTCCTCGGTGGGCCATGCAACCGGCCAGGGAAGGCCCGTCGCCGAGGGGCGAGATGCCCGCGCCAAGGAGTGGAGGCCCCGGCAATCTCGCCGGGGCCACAGATAAGACCACGAAAAACCACTTTTTCTTCACATCCAGACAATGTCAGCCACACTCCACCACTTTCCCTTCACAATCAGACAGTGCCAGCCACTTTCCACCACTTTTTAGCGCCTCTTTTTCGTAATCGGTGGAAACGGCCCCGCCTGCGTCAACACGAGAACGGCACCCGCAAACCACCGACACTTCCGGCAGGTACGCTTTGTACTTTCCAATTGGGAAATATAAAGCGTGTAACGGGTTAAATTTTAAACCGATCTTCGTTGTACAATCCGATACTTATGCGATATTCGGGCCAGCACGCTGACCCACAGCACATGAGAGAGCAGGAATGAAGCGGCGTGAATTTGTAGGCGGTTTGGCGATGGCGGCGGGTGTTGCCGCATGTGCGGACAAGTCCGCTGAAGATTGTAGTGGCACGGTCAGTTCTGGCGAGACATTCGAGTGGAATATGGTGACGTCATGGCCGCCCGGGCTGCCAGGGGTTGGCACAGGTGCCGAAAATTTGGCGAGACGTATAGAAGCTGCTTCGGCCGGGAGGCTGAAAATCAAAGTCTATGCGGGCGGCGAGTTGGTTCCTGCGCTCGAAGTTTTTGATGCAGTGCGCTCTGGAACCGCCCAAATGGGCCACGACGCTTCCTACTATCACCGCGGCAAGGTTCCGGCCGCACAGTACTTCACCGCCATACCGTTCGGCTTGACCGGCAGCGAAATTAACGCCTGGTTTTACTACGGCGGTGCGCTTGAGCTGTGGCATGAGTACTACGATCAATTTGGCCTGATCGCGTTTCCGGCGGGCCAGACCGGTGTGCAGATGGCGGGTTGGTTTAACAAAGAGATCAATTCTGTCGCGGATTTGCAGGGCTTGAAGATGCGCATTCCAGGTCTGGGTGGCGAGGTGATGCAGCGAGCAGGCGTTACACAGATAACGGTTCCAGGTTCGGAAATATTTACCGCATTGCAAACGGGCGCGATCGACGCCGCCGAGTGGATTGGCCCATACAATGATGTTTCTCTGGGTTTGCACAAGGCGGCACGCTATTACTACTACCCCGGGTGGCACGAGCCTGGTCCGACGCTGCAATGTTCAATCAACAAAGAAGCATGGAACACACTCCCGGAAGATTTGCAGAGTATTGTGGAACTCGCCTGTCAGGCGGTAAACCTCGACATGCAGTCAGAATATATTTACGGCAATGCCATGGCACTGGATCAACTCAACAAGGATCCGAATGTTGAGCTTCGCGAATTGCCAGAAGATGTTCTTGAATTGCTGCAGGAAGAATCAGAAAAAGCGATTGCAGAACTCAGCGCGAAAAACGAGTGGGCGAAACGGCTGCACGATTCGTTAAGCAACTTTCAGGCGAAGTCTTCCGCCAATCTTTTAGTGAGCGAAATATCCTATTTGAAACATCGGATAGACTAGCCCGCCAATCGTGCACTAGTCGCCATATATCTTGTCCGGCAACCAGGTCGCAAGTTCAGGGAACAGCGCGAGTATAAGCAGCGCCAGTATCTGAATGCCGACGAACGGAATAACGCCGCGATAGATCTGTCTGGTGGTCACCTCCGGGGGCGCAACGCCGCGCAAATAAAATAGAGCGAAGCCGAAGGGTGGGGTTAGGAATGACGTTTGCAAATTGATTGCGATCATGATGCCGAGCCAAACCGGATCAAGACCCATGGCCAACAGAACCGGGCCAACAATTGGTACCACGACGAAAGTAATTTCAATAAAATCGAGAACAAAACCGAGCAAAAACATTACCAGCATAACCACAAGCACGGCACCGATGACGCCACCCGGCAATGATTCCAACACGGCTCGAACGCCGTCGTCACCGTCATAACCGCGAAACACTAACGAAAACATCGACGCGCCAATGAGAATTAGAAACACCATGCTGCTGACGCGCAACGTGCCGCGCATGATGTCACGCAAGCGCACGAGCGAAAGACCACGTCTTTGAAGCGCAATGAGCAATGCACCCATTGCGCCGACGCCTGCGGCCTCGGTCGGCGTGGCGTAGCCGCCGAGAATCGAACCCAGTACGGCGAAAATCAGTAGCAATGGTGGCATCAACGCGGAAAGCACCGCCACTATCGATACCTTGTTGCCCTCGGCAGCGACATGCGCCGGCATTGTAGTGGGCTTAAGCCATGCCACGATAATCAGATACACGATATAAAGCGTCACCAGTAGCAAACCAGGGATTAGCGCCCCCGCAAACAGATCGCCAACGGACACCGTATCGGGCGTGAGATTGCGCTGGTTGAGTTGCGCTTGTTGGTAGGCTGACGACATGACGTCGCCGAGCATGACGAGAATAATCGACGGCGGAATGATTTGGCCCAGCGTGCCGGATGCGCAAATGGTGCCGGCCGCAATTTCCGGCGAATAGCCACGCTTTAACATCGTTGGCAGCGACAGCAAACCCATTGTCACCACTGTAGCGCCAACGATGCCAGTGCTTGCAGCCAGCAACATGCCAACCAATGTGACCGATATACCGAGGCCGCCGCGTAACGAACCAAACAGTGCAGATAACGTTTCGAGCAAATCCTCCGCTATGCGCGCCCGCTCAAGCGTTATTCCCATGAACACAAACAACGGCACCGCAACCAGCGTTTCATTGTTCATGATGCCGAAAATGCGACTCGGCAGTCCGGTAAGAAATGCCGACTCGAAGCCGCCACCGATCGAGCCGGCGATGGCAAAAATCAGTGCCGTCCCACCTAGCGAAAAGGCCACCGGAAAGCCGGCAAGCAGCATCGCGATTACGCAAAAAAACAATAAGAGCGCGACCCACTCCACTGCTATCTTCCTCGCAACGTATCGATCGACTTTAAGGTGATCGATATGCCTTGCAATATCACCGCCACGGGCATTATCAGCAAAATACTTTTGAGAAGCGGCACCGCAGGATACGCAAGCCCACCAGAGTTTCGTGAGCCTTCACTAAACAACCACGCGTCAGCAACGTAATTGTAGGACTCGTAAAAAACAAATCCGCAAAGCGGAAACAGGAAGCACAAGCTACCAAACAAATCGACCAGCGCTTTTCGTTTGGCGGTCATGTCGCGATAGAAGACATCGACGCGAACATGTTCGTCTGCTTGCAACGTGTATGCAGCGCCAAGCATAAAAACCGCCGCATGCATCCAGGTGACCGACTCTTGTAGCCAAATTACGCCGACTCCAAAAACATACCGCAGGACAACGACGACAAAAGTTGCGAGCACCATGAATAATGTCAACCAGGATACAAGCTCTCCTGTGGCAATACTGATTTTGTCGATGATGTGGTATTTAGCGCTTTTGGATTGGCCCACGCGGACTCCACTATTGTCTTTCGCGATTCTATTTGCTCTCGTCTTGTTTTTTTAGCCGCTTCAGAAAAACCTGCATTTCCTTCGCGGCTTGCCGGTCGCCGTTTGCCTCGGCAATGCTGATGCCATCGGCGTAAGCACACATTGCTTCGTCCGCTTTTCCAGCAGCAGTCAAAGCCTTCGCTAGCAACTTCCAAGCCGCAGAATAATTCTTGTCGATCGCCACAGCTTGTCGTAGGTGAGTTACCGCGTCCAGCGGCTCGTCAATCTGCAGATATTCGTTACCCAACGAAAATCTAAGTACCGCCGAGTCTTGACCGCGTTCTAACATGGCTAGAAAAGTGTCGATTCGCGGGGACATCAATGGCGCCAGAATGTCGGGGTAATCAATACTAGAAGCGTAAATATTTCGAGCCGCCCAAGTAGCATGCCGACAACGGAAATCCATTTTGCCGTATCCGTCAATGTCATGAACCCGCTGGCGACGTCGCCAAGGCCTGGGCCTAAGTTATTGAGTGTCGCGGCAACTGCCGAAAATGCCGTAACTTGATCAAGGCCCGTCGCCATCATCGCCAGCAGCATGAAGCCGAACACGACGATGTAGACGGAAAAGAACCCCCAGACCGCGTCGACAACCCGAAATGGAACCGCGCTATTGCCAAGTTTCACCGGGATCTCAGCGTTAGGGTGCACCAAGCGTGCTATTTCACGCACGCCCTGCTTGTAGATCAACAACCAACGAATCACCTTGATGCCCCCGGCCGTACTGCCTGCCGAGCCGCCCACGAAACTTGCGAATATCAGCAATACTGGTAGCGCACCTGGCCAAGCTGAATAATTCGCGGTGGTAAAGCCGGTGGTGGTCGCAATGGAAACGGCCTGAAACAAGCCGTTGATGAAGGTGGCACCAGGGCTGGCATAGGTACCATAGTTGTAGAGCGACGCAATTACAGTGACAGACAATGCAACTAAAATGAACGTGTAGGCCCGAAACTCCGGGTCTTGGGCGTAGTGCTTGACTTGGACATGCCGCCAGGTAAAAAAGTGCAGTGAAAAATTTATGCCCGCCAAAAACATGAATACAACGGCAATGAGTTCGATCTGCGCGCTGTCGAAATGCCCCATGCTCAAATCGTGTGTTGAGAAGCCACCAATCGCGACGGTTGAAAATGCGTGGCACAGCGCATCGAACCAATCCATTCCGGCCGCCCAATAACCGAGGAAACAAAGCGTGGTAAACGCCAGATAGACATACCAAAGTGCCTTCGCGGTTTCTGTGATGCGCGGTGTCAACTTTGTGTCTTTAACAGGGCCTGGCGTCTCGGCCCGGTACAGCTGCATGCCGCCAACGCCGAGCATCGGTAGCACGGCCACCGCTAATACGATTATGCCCATGCCGCCGAGCCACTGCAGTTGCTGGCGGTAGTACAGAATCGACTTCGGCATGTCGTCGAGGCCGGTGAGAATTGTCGCGCCGGTCGTCGTAAGGCCCGACATGGACTCAAACACGGCATCGGTGAACGATATCGCAGGCATATCGGCGAGGAATAATGGCGCCGCTCCGAAGGTGCCGAGAACTGTCCAGAAAGATGCAACGACCAAGAATCCATCGCGCAGTCGCAAGTCCTTACGCGACCGACGTACCGGATACCAGATGATAAGCCCGGACGCAATCGTCAGCGCAAACCCTTCCACAAAGGGAAGCCATGAACCATCTTTGTATAGCGCGCTGAAAAGGATCGGCGGCAACATGGTCAGGCTGAACATCATCAACAATAAACCGAGTATGCGTTGCACCGCTGTCCAGTTCATGGGTTCGCTTCTTGCCTAAATAGCCATGCGGTTGCTAGATAAACGACACGCCAACCTGGAACAAGTTTTCCAGGTGCTCGATTCGTCGCCGGTCGGTCATGAACATGATTACGTGATCATCCGTTTCTATCATCGTATCGTGATGTGCAATGATGACTTGCTCGCCACGTACCAAAGCGACGATGTTGGTGCCGCGCGGCAGCTCAATATCCTCGATCGATTTGCCGACGACTTTAGATTCGTCGGCAGTGCCGTGCGCAACGGCTTCAATAGCCTCCGCCGCACCGCGACGCAGTGAGTGCACCTTGACTACATCGCCGCGGCGGACATGTGCGAGCAACGAACCGATAGTGACCTGTTGCGGCGATATGGCGACGTCGATACTACCGGCCTCAACCAGCTCCGCGTACGAAGGGCGATTGATCAACGCCATCACTTTTTTCGCGCCGAGTCGTTTGGCAAGCATGGCCGACAATATGTTCGCCTCTTCGGCATTGGTTAGCCCGCAAAAAACATCGACGTTGTCGATGTTCTCTTCGAGCAGTAGCTCCTCGTCTGCTGCATCTCCAACCAGCACGATCGCTTTGTTGAGTATTTCGGAAATGGCCTTGGCGCGCTTTGGGTTGCGCTCAATAATCTTGACCTGGTTTGTTTGTTCGAGCGCCATCGCCAATCGCACCCCAATATTTCCGCCACCGGCAATAACTACGCGTCGTACCGGATCTTCGAGCTTGCGCATCTCACTCATGAAAACTCGAATGTCTTGGCGAGCAGCAATGAAAAACACTTCATCGCCTTCTTGGATAATCGTGTCGCCATCCGGGAGCATGGCTTTTCCGGCACGATAGATTGCCGCGATTCGGCCCTCGGTATTCGGGATGTGCTCTTTCAACGTAGATATCTGCTTGCCAACCAACAGGCCGTCACGATCGGCGCGGGCGCCAACAAGACGCACTTTGCCGCCGGCAAATTCGAGTACCTGCAGCGCGCCGGGATAGAGAATCAGTTGCTCGATGTGTTCGCAGACCAGTTGCTCGGGGCTGATTCGCACATCGACAGGCATCGCGTCCTGAGTAAACAAGCTTTTTGCCTGCATGTATTCGGCAGACCGGATACGCGCGATTTTGGTTGGTGTGTGGTAAAGCGTGTACGCAACCTGGCAAGCAACCATGTTGGTTTCGTCGCTATCCGTCAGTGCAACCACGATGTCGGCATCATTGGCGCCTGCCCGATCCAGTACGTCAGGATAGGCGGCGTGGCCAACGACTGTGCGAATGTCGAGACGGTCCTGTAATTCGCGTAACGTGTCCGTGCTCATGTCGACCACGGTCACTTCATTGGCTTCCTCACGGGAGAGGTGATAAGCGGCTGAAGAGCCGACTTGACCGGCTCCAAGGATGAGTATTTTCATTGTGAATTGTTGGGGCTACTTATGCGCCACGGCGACACTCTCTTGGTGCCATCTTACATCAGATCCAGATTTGCATAGCTTAAGACCAGCCATTTTGTGCCAGCGGTCTCAAAATTGACCTCAACGCGCGCATGTGCGCCTTGACCTTCGCAATTTAGAATCACCCCATCGCCGAATTTCCCATGTCGCACTCGTTGTCCAAGCCTGACGCCAGCTTCGGCTCCGGGACGAATGGCGGTCCGGCCGCGGCCACGCGTCATGGTCTGTACGGGCCGGCTCACCTGAACACGGGGACGTATTTCCTCTATCAACTCGCTTGGGATTTCATTAATGAATCGCGACGCCTGAGCGTAACTGTCGGTGCCATGCATGCGCCGCTGCTCCGCATGGGTGATATAGAGCGTTTGTTTGGCACGTGTGATTCCAACATAACAAAGGCGTCGTTCTTCTTCGAGGCCACTAGGGTCGGCAATGGACCTTTGGTGAGGAAACAAACCGTCCTCCATACCGGAAAGAAATACCAGCGGAAACTCCAAACCTTTTGCGGAATGCATAGTCATGAGTTGAATGCAGTCTTCCCAGGCGTCGGCCTGGCCTTCGCCGGCCTCCAAAGCCGCATGCGAAAGAAACGCATCAACCTCTGACATTTCTTCAACGGGATCCTTTGTGAAACCTTTCGCCGCGCTAACCAATTCCTCCAGGTTTTCTATTCTTGTTTCGCCGCGCTCACCCTTTTCTTTTTTGAAGAAATCCACCAGGCCGCTCAGATGAATGACATGGTCGACTTGTTCATGCAAATCAAGATTGCTGGTGTCCCGCGCGGCGCGTTCGATGAGGTTCAAGAAGCCGGTGACCGCAGTCGCAGCCCTGCCGCTGAGCTCGTCGCTGGCGACTGCGCCCGCGGCGCGCCACATCGAACAGCTATTGGCTCGGCTATAGGCGCGCATTGTTTCAACCGTTCGCGCGCCGATGCCGCGCGTTGGTCGATTGACGATTCGTTCAAAAGCGCTGTCGTCATCGCGATTTGAGATGAGTCGCATATACGCCAGGGCATCCTTGATTTCTTGCCGCTCGAAAAACCGCAGCCCACCATACACGCGGTACGGTAGCCCAGCATTGATCAGGCACTCTTCCAGGACCCGTGATTGGGCGTTGGAGCGATACAGCACAGCTGACTCGGCACGTACGTTACCCTGATCGCTCCAGTCACGCAGACGGCCAATGATAAAGTCGGCTTCGTCACGTTCGTTATAGGCTGAGTAAACCCGAATTGGCTCACCGTCGGCGCCGTCGGTCCACAGGTTTTTACCCATGCGCGAACCGTTGTTTTTAATGACGGCGTTGGCGGCGTTCAATATCGTCGCTGTTGAGCGATAGTTCTGCTCAAGTTTAACTACAGACGCACTGGGAAAGTCTTTCTGAAACTGAAAGATGTGCTCGACCCGCGCGCCCCGCCAGCGATAAATAGACTGGTCGTCATCGCCAACGACAAATGGTATGCCGTTCTCTCCGGCCAGCAATCGTAGCCATGCATATTGAATCGCGTTGGTATCTTGAAACTCATCCACCATGAGGTGCTGAAAGCGCCGCTGATAGTGCTCCAGTAATGCTGGGTTATCACGCCATAATTCGTGTGCGCGCAGCAAAAGTTCCGCGAAGTCGACCAAACCACCGCGATCGCAGACTTCCTGATAATCCGCATACAGCGCAATGAACTGGCGTCGATTTGGGTCGCCTTCATCGTGCAGATGGTGCGCCCGCAGCCCCTCGTCCTTTTGTGCGTTGATGAAATATTGAATTTCGCGCGGCACCCAATGACTGTCGTCCAATTCTTGGTTCTTCAACATGCGTTTTATCAGTCGCAGCTGGTCGTCTGAATCTATGATTTGAAAATTCTGCGGCAGTCCAGCCTCATTCCAGTGCCTGCGCAACAAGCGGTGCGCTAACCCATGAAATGTGCCAATCCATAGGTGGTTGACCGGCAAATTGAGCAAGGACTCGATGCGGCCACGCATTTCTGCAGCGGCTTTGTTGGTAAAAGTGACCGCCAAGAGACTTTGCGGCGATACCCCTTCAACGTCGATCAACCACGCGGCCCGATGCGTCAAAACGCGCGTTTTGCCGCTACCCGCACCAGCGATGACCAGCAATGGCTTCGCAGGTGAGGTAACCGCTTGCCGCTGCGCCTCGTTTAGGGATTCAAGTATCGGGGTGACGTCCATTGTGCCAGGCTAGAAATGTTGGCGAATAATCGTCAGAAAAGGAAACTTTGTCGTTTGCTAACTGGTAATCGCGTGATGCGCTAAAGGAGCGGCGTTTTCCGGCGCGCGCGCCACTACTTCTTGCGGTTAGTTGTAAGTCTAGCGGGATTAATTGAAGAGTAACAGCGCCATCGGTCGGCGAACCGCTGTTTACTAGACGTGTGCTTTGCGCGGCAGGCGCGACCAAATTTGGTCAGTGTCGAGCCCTGAAATTTCTAAACGTTTGTGGGCGGAGGTGCGCCCGTGTTGGATGACGATTTGCGACCTCGATATGCTGAGCAAATCGGCCAGCAAACGTATAACCGACGCGTTCGCGTGGCCATCGGTTGGGGGTGTTTTTACTTTGATTTTGAGCGAATCGCCGAGCCAGCCACTGACGACATCAACGGAGGAACTCGGAACGACCTTTACCATGAGTATCATGTCATGCTGAGGTGCACAGAGAGCAACTGGGCGGTGGTTGAGGAAACGTTAGATTAGCGGCTCTGCCAGCGAATCGCGAGTGAAATCTGGCTGCGCTCATATGCAAGCCGGGCGTCATTGGTTTGCACATCGTCGTAACGGTACTCAGCCACTAGCGATAGTGATCGAGTCATATCGAATGTCGCGTTCAGTCGGCCGCGCGAGCGTTCAAGGGTCTTTCGCCCCGCCAATGGGTTTTGAAAGGCAAAAGCATTTTCATAGTCATACACGCTGAAAGAGCCGCTCGCAGAAATATCCAACCGATTGCTTGGCTGCCAGTGCAGGTCCGCGCCGTAAGTGTTGCGAATATAATTGTTGTAGCCCAGATGTTTGTCTTCTCGGTCCGTCCGCACGAAGTTCACTCCAAACCAAAAATAACGGGTCACGCGTTGCCGCGCGGTGACACCGGCTTCGATGTAGTTGTAGTCAACTTCCGGGCTCCCCGCTAGCTGCGTTCCATCCAATTCGAACGACGGTCTGTCGCCAAACCGGCGTTTGTAAACGCTAGCGGTTACCCGCACGAGGGATGTTCGGGTAAATTTGTATTGTGTATTGAGCCCAAACAAGAAGTATTCATGGTCGTATTCTGGAACAACCTCAGGGTCTTCGTAGTTCCACAACTGCGCCTTGCCACGAAAACCAAACGCCAATCTATTGAACGATTGTTGAAAGGTAAATTCTGGTCCATAACGTACGTAATTGAAGCGCTCGGTGATATCAACATTATTGATAATTCGGCCGATACCATCGTCGCGATCGATATAGAGTTCGTCATGTTGTGCGAAAGTAAAGGCGCTAAACACACGACGTTTGCGCGTGTCCTTTTGCCGTTTGTATTCCGTACCGAAACTGATTTCGTGCGAATACTCATCGCCATTTTTCAGCGCTTCATCCTGGTAGAAGCGACCGCCAAAACGATAGGTGCCAAAAAACGATTCGTGCTCAAAACTTTGCACTGCGTATTTAGCGTCGATGTTGACCGGAATGTAAAAGCCTTCCTGAACTTCCGGTGTTACCAAAGGCTGTGTGGCGTCAGCCAAGTCGACGTAGGGATCCAGCGGGCTGCGAAATACATTGCTGTCAATTGCGCCGCCGACGCGTGCTCGCAATGTAAAATCGAAAATATCCTTTCTGACTTCTTCCGCCTTAGCACGCACAACCACGGTGTCTTCCGTTGTCGTCTCCGCGCGTATTCTCTCCATTGCTTTGCGCGCCAGTTTGCTGATTTTCCGGCTGCGTTCCTGATCGCGAGCCCGGCGAAGCCAGCGCAGCGCTTCATTCGTTTGCCCCAGCGCCCACGCGTTCAACCCTAGATTGTAGTGAGACAAGACCTCGAGCCCAGAATAACGACTGGCTTTCAATAGCGATTCGCGAGCACGCAGATACTGCTGTGCCTTGTAATGTGCGACACCGGTGTTGTAGTGCAACAGCGGTGTGTTCATTCCTGCATCACTCGCTTGCCGATAACGCAGTAACGCTGCCCAATAAAGATCATCGCGGAATAACCGATTGCCGTCGGCAAATAATTCGTCAGTCGCTGCACCAAAGGCGCCAGGTGAAATGGCGCCTGTAAGACAGATGAGCCCCGCTACAAACAAATGTTTGCAGCGGCCCCTGTTGGATTGTCGAGATTCAAACATCACTAAACCGGTTATCTCCGGTGGCGCCAGACCACCTAACAGTGAAATTTACATAATTTCCAAGCGTTGGCGCGTGACGCGCGTCAAACTATGACCCTGGAACTGCCGATAGAGGCCTATCCAGGCGCCTGAAACGGAAAAATCCCACAGGCGAGCGCTTGCGGGATTTCGTAGAGGTGGGCACGGCGACGTCCTTGTCGCGCGCCCTGGTAGTGGTTTTCCGTTGATTAGCCGATATCGCCACCCTCATCGGGGCTATCGTCGTCGCTCGGCTCTTCTCCAAGGTCATCATCAATGTCGTCGTCAAGATCGTCTTCGCCCGGCTCATCTTCAAGGTCGTCACCGATCTCATCGTCACCAAATTCGTCATCGGCGCCTTCATCCATTTCGTCCTCAGAAGGCTCTTCTTCGAGCACATCGTCATCGAGGTCGTCACTGGCAACGTCGTCGTCCATTTCGTCGTCGTCCATCTCTTCCTCTTCGGGCTCGTCTTCGAGGTCGTCGTCGACATCTTCGCCGTCTTCGAAGTCGCCGTCGTCCTCGAATTCTTCATCGTTTTCGTCTTCGAAATCTTCGTCGTCCTCAAAGTCATCTTCAGACTCTTCTTCATTCTCGTCTTCCAAATCATCGTCAGATTCGTCCTCGTCGCGAGCGTCCTCTTCATCTCGGGCGTCGTCACCTTCACCGTCCTCGCCGTCACCCTCTTCGTCTTCGAAGTCGTCATCGCCTTCCATATCATTATCGTCGCCGAAGTCGTCATCCTCGGGGCCGCGCATTTCTGCGACGTGTCCGTCGATGTCAGTGACGTCGTCAATAACCTCCATGGTTACCTCGAGATCGTCATCAGCAAGCGATATGGCGGGTAGCAAACTGAAACAGGTCAACGCGAGGCTGGCCATAAATAGTTTGAGCTCTTTCATGTCACACTCCTTGTTCAATGGTGCTTTGGCGTTGTTACGTCGACGCACAGAGCAATAATTTGCTTACAATTAGAATTTCAAAAAAAATTAGCTAACATCTACGCGAAGACGAAACGTTCGATCGTCCTCACCGTGTTTAAGGGTTGCCAACAAAGTGGCGTCTGTAGGCATCGTCGCAATCAGCTGTAGTGGCAATAAGTTTTTGCCTACGGATAGACTGGTCTGCCAGGTGATTTCCTGTTGACCTGCGAAACCGGCAATCTCGATGCCTTGTGGCAGATTTACGGTTAACGTCGCATTGTCTAATGCGACCGCTGATGAGAAAACGAGGTTAACGGTGCGCGCTTCTTCAACCGCCATCGTGATGACTGGAATGCCGCTGTCCGTTCCAGGCCCGACCGGCGCTTGTACAAAAGCGCCGCTGAAAAACCAAATGGCGAGACCTGCAGCAAGTGCGCTACCGAAGCCCTTTAACCAGGATCGGTTTTGTTGCTGTTTGCGCCCCGTTCGTGCGGCGGTCACAAGTGCTTCGTCAAAATAAGTTGCGGTCGGTGTTGGCACGTTGGAATCTCCATATTCCTGTAACAAATTGCGCAGTGCTGTCTCTCTAGAGACCATCTGCTGGCATCTTTCGCAGCCTTCAGTGTGCGTCGACAACGCTTTCATATCAGCGGCATCTAGGCTGCCGTCCATAAGGTCGTCAAATTTGTCTACCAGCTGTTCGCAGTTCATCATTCTCTTCCTGTTAGTGCTTACACGCCGGCGTTCAGAAAAAGGTTCCGTCATTGGCGAGAATTTCTCGCAGGCGCGCTCGGGCACGGTGTAGCCGGGACTTGACCGTGCCAACCGGATCTCCTGTAATTTCTTGAATTTCTTTAAGTTTATAGCCTTCTATGTCGTGAAACTGGATGACTTCATGGTGCTCGTCGCTGAGCTGGGCAAGCGCGTCCCCCAAGCGCAACAATCGGTCTGCACGTTCGGCGTTATCGCTGGGGCTGTCGCTGCCAGCAAGCGATTCGACGGACTGTTCGGGAAGCGCGGCTTCACTGACGATTACCATGCGTTGCCGCGAATACTTGCGCCGATCATCGACAAAATGGTTATACATGACGCGGCATAGCCAGGTTGCAGGCTCACTGATGTCGGCCAGATCATCCAAGCGTACGTAGATCTTGGTTAGTACATCTTGAAAGAGATCCTCAGCTTCCGATTTGTTGCCACAGAGCCGCCACGCAAGTCGATAAAGCCTTTCCATGTGTGGCCTTAGAAGCTGATCGAATCCGTCCAGGGGTTGGTGGTCTTTGGGGTCCATAGGTATAAATCTTCACGTTGTGCCTGCGAGTGTAGATAGAGAATTACAAAGCACAAGGGCGCGCTAGGAGTTTTCCGACATGCCGGACACACGAAAATGCGCCGTAATTCGCTTTGTTGCTAGTGCGATCATATTGACGATTGGCGGTACGGTGGCTTGTTAGTTATCGTAAACGCCCCTGAAGTACTTCCGCGGCATAGCGCAATTCCGATGCCCGCGTACCCACACCATAGGCAAAGCCGGAGAGACCGATGACTAGGACAGCGACTAAGCTAATGATATTTCTTGCGACATTCATGGTTACCACCGCAAATGCGGAAGTGACATTTCATAACGATGGCCCGGCGATGGATAAGGGCTTGCCATTTTCTGAGGCCGTGCGAGTAGACAATCTATTGTTCTTGGCTGGCCGCGTTGGGCGCGGTGACGATGGTGCGCTTATTGAGGGCGGAATAGCGGCTGAAACCGAGCAGATCTTACTGAACATCAGGTCTGTTTTGAAAAGACGTGGTCTGGAAATGTCCGATGTCGTGAAGTGCACCGTGTTTTTAGCCGACATAAGAGAGTGGGCAGCGTTTAATGAAGTCTACGTTAGACACTTTGCAGCGCCCTATCCGGCACGCAGCGCAATGGGGGTAGCGGGATTGGCGATAAACGCAAGCGTTGAGGTGGAATGCATCGCGGCATTCGAGTAGTCAAAATCGTATTGCCTAGAAACGCGATGGAATAACGCGGACAAGTAGTTAACTGTCAAGGATTCAAATGCGCATGAGGACCGGCATTGTAGCGCTCATACTTGTCTCGCTATTCATCGCGGGCGCGTATTTGATTGCGGTGGATGAGTCGCTTACGAAACAGGTAGTCATAGAAGCAAATCCAAGCAACTCAGCCGTGTCTAAACCAAGTCCTCGCGAACCAAAGACCGAAACGCCGCGGCCGGATGAAAGACCCGCTATGGTCGAGCTCGGCGAAAAGTGCCTCACGGTAGAGGAAGCGATGGAGGATCCGCGTGTTTTACAGGATTTACACAACTACTATTCGATTGCACCAAGCGGGCCAGACATAGAGGCATTTCGCGGCGTATCGAAAGAAGCGGTACGCTCTTTCGTAGTGCAAAACGATGCAGCCGCGATGGTTGTGCTCGGCGCTATGGCTGACCTACGGGCCCGCGGACTGGACGAAAATTTGGCGGTGGCACTGCTTTCCTACGAAAAAGCGGGATTGAATAGCTTCAGTGGAAATAAATCTTGGCGCGAGTCGCACGGAAAGGAACTTGATGAGGCGGCACATTGGTACTATCAGGCGGCGCTGCACGGCAGAATATTCGCGTTACAAAACTTCGGGAGCATGCTACTTGCCAAACAAGAGAGTCCGATCGACAGGGGTTGGATTACGCAACAGGAACACGACTCCCTAAGCAAAGCCGATCAGGCCCGGATATCGCCAATAAATATTTACTCTTATGTCGTCTATGATTTACTGCCGAACTTAAAGTACGGAATCTTTGGCGATTCGTTTTCGACGTATACGCCGAAATCGGAGATTGAGCTTCGCTTAAGAGAGCAGGTTGTCAATCAGTTCCTTGCCGATCAGCGCGCCGCAAATTTACCACCAGTTCATTTAGCGGAACCTGCGACACGCCACATCGATGATTTGGAAAATCTGATCTGCCGGCCTGACCGTGCCGAATAGCGATGATTAAAACAATTCGGACAGCTGCTCTCGCACCAGGGTAAAAAAGGCGACTTCGCTCTGGTCCGGAAATACATTGTAGTTGGCGATTCCGGTGACGATGAGGTTTCTCGCGGGCGCGTACAAAACGTTGGCATATGCGCCATTGGTTTCACCGCCGTGAGAATACAATGTTTCACCGGATTGCAGCGCTTCGATCTGCCAGCCGAACGTATATCCGACGCCCTCGCCATTGCTTAGGGTTGCTTCCGTTCGAACGAGTGCTTGCCGTTCTTTATCGAGAAACTCACCTTCGAATACGGCACTTGTCAATCTTGCGATGTCCTCAGCCGACGATAACAAGCCGCCGGAAGGGTAGTAGTCAGAGCTATCGCGCCAAAACGTATTCACCAATTGGCCGCCCAGCACTGTATAAAAACGCGTTCGCCTTGGTGTAATTGCTAACGGGTGATCGACCAACGTGTTATTGAGTTCCAGAGGGTCGGCCACGTATTTTTGCAAGGCTTGGGCGTAATGGATGCCACTCACTTTCTCCGCCGCGATGCCCAGCAAATTAATGCCAAAGCCACTATAGTGATGTTCGCTGCCGGGCGTGCTGAGGAGCGGGTCAGCAGCGAAAACACGTATGGCGTCGACCAATGACTCGTAGTACTGCATATTGTTCGCTTCGGCCATGTTCGTAAAGTCATAGTGACGTATGCCCGATAGGTGACTCGCAAGCTGTCTAACGGTTATCACGTCGTCCTTGTCGGGAAACTCATCAACGTATTTGCGAATGTCAGCATCGATTCCGATGCT
The DNA here is from genome assembly GCA_021773015.1 of Woeseia sp. GTDB lineage: Bacteria > Pseudomonadota > Gammaproteobacteria > Steroidobacterales > Woeseiaceae > OFTM247. Next base: position 2,628,337 of record JAJFKW010000001.1, on the reverse strand, counting down.
GCCTGTCTGCGCTAGCCGAGCAATCAATGTTGTTGTGAATATCTTAGAAACACTACCTATGCGCATGCGTGTTGCGGTGCTGAGCGCGACATCGTTTTCTAAGTCGGCGTGACCTACCGCATAACTGAAAATTAGCTCACCGTTTTTGATAACGGCAACCTGCATGCCGGCGCCACCGTCGGCTTCAAGCGCTGTATCGACCAGCTGTTCTGCAGTCGCAGTGAGGCCTGTCTCTTCCTGGGAGGCCTGCACCATTGTGGTCAGGCATATTACCCCGACCACCATTGTGGTCATGCGTGAAATCATCGCGTCACTCCATACTGAATTTGTGCGGACAATCTCCGCATACGCATGGTCAACTTGAAGCGTGGGACGGGCAATGGAAACCTTGTCCGGGAACGTGTGCCCGGACAATAAAGTTATAAGGATTGGCTGCGCCGGTATTCTCCGGGGGTCTGTCCGGTGATGCGCCGGAACGCCTCGTAAAAAGTCGATCGTGCGCGAAATCCAACCAATAGCCCAATTGCCTCAATCGAAGTGCGGGCTTCATCTACGCTGCTCAACAGGACTTGCGATTCTTGTACCCGGTACAAGTTGATGTAGTCGTAGAAGTTTCGGTCATTACCGCGGTTGATGGCTTCGGATAACTGGCGGGAGGAAATATTCAGCGCAATAGCGAGTGACTCCACCGTTAGTTTCGGATCGAGAAACGGTTTTTCGCGGCGCATGAATTCGTCTAACACGTCCATTTCGACTGAAAGCGAATTGTGATCTACAGAAACGGTGCGTACATATTCTTTTAGCGCCCGCGAATCGGACATGATCAACAAAGTTAGGCCGATCATGAATGCGGTTCCAACCAGCGGTACGAGGTCAAAAATCCAGCTGACATCCGGCCACGCAATGCGCATAAATTGTGCTATGTGCACTACCCAGGTGCCGGCGAGCATGAATACCAAGTGTCGGGGTTTCTTGTTTCTATATTGGTGAGCGGCAAAAAACACGAAAGTTGCAGCAACCGTGTATAAGAAATAGACGACGACGACTTGGCTAATTTGAAAATTTTGAAGCACAGTGGTGCCGCCAATCAATACCGCGAGCAGGTACAGAGGAGCCGGCGCATAGGCCCATGCCGGCATGGGTCCTCGGCCGAGCGCGCCGAGGATGTAGTCGAGAAACAATGCGCCGGTCAACAACGCGACCGCGTCATCCGCAATTTGTAGTCCACGATTAGGTTGCAGCCAACCTTGATCGATCAACATGAATGTGGTCAGCAGCCAGCCGTAGCAAAACAAGAAACCGGAAAATCGATTTCGGGCGCGCGTTCTGTGTAACTGAGGGCTTAAGAGCACTGCTGTTGCTAACAGCAACGCGTTGGCTGCGGCAACAAACTCGATTAACGCAAGAACAGGCATAAATTCAAATGCGTATAGACTTTGCGCAAAGCATTATTGACGGATACGGACGACATCAATACTCGCAAGCGCCGCCAAATACTCTGCAACATATTCAACGGGTACCGGGCCGAATTCCGCGGTGAGCCAATTACGTATATCATTGACGCCACGTACGCCATCTACGAGGTTTAGAGCCTCGTAAACATACTCCGCGCCGCTTGCGTGCTTGAAGCTAAATTTCGGTAGTTGAAGTTCTGCATATGCGGCCTTCCCGTATGTGTCTCGCACGTATGAATAACCGAAGCCACGCATCGGCCCCTTGATTTGGTCATTTCTTTCATACACTAGTCCGCTTGCCTCGTGAGAGGCATTCGCTGGCGCAGTCAAGCGTTGTAGTTTTTCTATGAACGCGAGCGACGCCCGCAGAGCTTGCTTATCTGCCTCCGCAAAACGCGCAATACTGTTCAGTTTCCGCCGTTCGATATCGAAATGAACATGGCCGACGGCACGTTGGTCCTGAGGCCCCAATTGGGTTTGCATATCCAATAGGTCGGCACTGCGTGATATTGCGTTGCGCTTCAGTAGCGATAATATCGCTGGCACATCTTCGTTACTCATATTGGCGAGATACCAGGCGGCAGTCGCACCAATGAACGCGGATCGCTTCAGCTTGCTCGGGTCAATATTCGCTGCGAGATCATAGTTCGTATGGATGTACCGGTCAGGCCAGTCATGCAAATATATGCCAGGAATTGCCCACGTTCCTTCAAAAAAAACATCGTGATCGCTACCCATGCTAATTCCTTCCAGCAGCGCCATTAGCGGTTCCTTGCCGCCTTCAGGTGCAATGAGTGGAAATTCCACTTCTGCGCCGCTCGCGTGTTTCTCCGTCTGCTCGTTGACGAATTTGCCAATCTCATGACCTAAGTCGGCGACAAACGACGGCACACTCATCGGACCACCGGATATACGGTATATCGCTTTGGTTTGGGGGCCGCCACCCACCATGTCCATGTGAATATTCGCTTTGATAGATCGCGGGTTTTCATGGCCGGCCAAATACATAATGCTGCCCTCAATTTCCGGCGGCCAAAGAAAACGAATCGTTCTTGCAGGTCGTGGGAATGCGCCAGACTTGATCAACGCGTTTAGCGTCCGCGCCGTTTCTAAGATCGCAACACAGCCAGACGCGTTATCGTTGGCGCCGGGACGCGGATGATCCAAATGACAAGTGAAATGGATTTCCTCCTGCGCATGGTTTGTGCCATGAATCGCGGCAGTCACAAACGCGTACTCGCCATCTTCATGTCTCGCATCGACCCGCGCGTGAAGTAAGATTTCTTCACCATCCACCAAGCGTTGCTGAAACTTTCGCGCTTCGCCGAGCGAAATCATGAATGCGAACGATTCGGTCGCAGGGAAACTGCTGAGGTGTCCCCAACGCACTAGTTGGTCGTCGAGTTTCCACCAGGCGGACTTCTGATTTGGCGCATAGGAAATTATGCCGGCCGCGCCGTGTTCACCGACAGCAATGTCAACTACCGCTTCAGGTTGGCTCGACGTCAGCACGAATTTTCCACGCACCGATATATTGTTATAACTCGCAGCGTCGATTCCCGTGCCGATATCGACTAATTCTGCTTTTACATTTGCCGCAAGGCTGTCTTGAGCGAGCGTCAGTGGCATTGCATCCCAATTACCGATGCGTCGCTGCCGTTGGAGTTCCGTGCCAACTTCGGCAAGCTCCCACAATTCCGCAAATTCGACTTCCCAAACTGGCCGGGACTTTTGTGTTCCGAACATGGTTTCGCCATCGGCGGGAAACCGCAACAGTTCCACGCTGTCTATGCCGTAGTGCCGCAAGCGTTCTGCGATGTGCCGACTGGCCACGGCGAACTGCCTGCCCGTACGCATGCGATGTTGCAACGTGATTGTATCCAGGTTTCGCTTAGCCGCTTCGCCAGACGTTTCTTGAGCAATAAATTTCAGCGTCTCTTCGGGGATAATATCGCGCAGATCTGCCAGCGCAGGAAGTGTCACGACGGTCAACGCAACAGCAACTATTCGAAAAACAGTCATACGGTGTCCTCTGATCAGGCAGGAAACAGCGCGGCAGATGTCACGGTCGCGCAACAAGAAATTGCGAGCTAAGTTAACATTGACGATAACAGGTTTGCTATCGTGGCCAATCCCGTCTTAGAACCCCAGACAATCCAACATGAATTCAGACCTGGCCGGTAGAAAGCGATTTATCCTTGTATTGGGCAGCCTTACTGGTGTCGCGGCGTTGTCAATCGACATGAACCTGCCCGCCATACCCGCGATGGCTGAGGGTTTAGGCGCGAGCTTGTCTTCAGGACAGCAAATCGTCGGCGTTTTTATGGCCGGCCTGGCCCTTGCGCAAATTCCCATCGGCCTATTTTCCGACCGCGTTGGGCGAATGCCGGCGCTGTACCTGGGCACGATTATCTTTACTGTTGCTGGAATTGCGTGCTCGCTCTCAACTAGTATCGAAATGATGTTGTTGGGCAGGTTTATCCAAGGCGCCGGAGCGTCGGCGGGCGTGGTGGTGTCCAGGGCAATCGTCCGCGATATTGCTAGCGGCAATGAAGCGGCTAGCCTGATGTCCGTCATGGTGATGATTTTCACGGCGGCACCGATGTTGGCACCGATATTGGGGGCGTATCTCGCTGCCGAATTCGGCTGGAGGATCCCTTTCGTCGCTGTCGCCGTTTTTGGTGGCTTGATGTTGTTGGGTATAATCACCGCGCTGCGCGAAACGCATGTACCAGAGCGAAAGCACAAAGTCGGGCGTCAACTCATACTGAGTGCTAAAGAATTTGCGTCGCATCGTCAATCTATCCTTGGGTTGTTTCTCGTTCTGCTGCCCACCGCAGGGTTTTTGTCACTGATTTCGGGGTCTTCGTCGCTCGCGATGGATATCTACGGATTCTCCGAGAAGTCATTTGGCTATGTTTTCGCGCTGGCAGGCTTCTCGATACTGGTAGCCTCGTCAATAAACCGGCGCTTACTCAAGCGCTACAGCCTGATGCAAATCATAGGTTTCGGCGTTGCGTTATTGTTTTTATCGTCCGCGCAGCTGGCGCTTATGGTATGGCTCAATCAAGCACCATTCTGGTGGCTATGGGCCAACGTGTGCCTGTTCTTTTTTGCTTCAGGATTTGTTCTTTCTAATGCGACCGCGCTCGCATTAGATCCAGTTCCGAAAATCGCGGGCGTTGCCTCTTCGCTGATGGGTGCAACGCAGAATTTTGCTTCTGCGGTGACGGCGATAGTCGCTAGTGTTATCTACGATGGCAGTGTACGCAATACTTTGGTTATTCTCTGCGGCTGTGGATTCGCAACGGTGTTGCTGTTCGTTGGGCGACATTTGCTGCTTCGTGATACGGTCGATGGCAATAAATGACAAGCGAAGGGGAAACACAATGAGGCGAATGCACGGTATAACCGTTGCCGCAATCTTTGTTGTTCTAACGGGCTGTGGCGGCGACTACAATGTTCCGTGCGCAAAAATAGCTTGGGCGGAAGCGGATGGTAGCTATCGGATACGCGTTATCTACGAACGTGCGAACTGCATCGCGTTGTCGGAGCAATATACAATGTATCGCGAAGTTGGCGAGCTGACGAATTCGAGCAAGTTGCCGATGTTGTTGGCGAGCAACTATCTCACAAGAGACGATTCCCTTGACTATTTAAAGAGCGATGATTTTGTCGATATTCTACACGGAAAATCGAACCCACCTTTTCCGGCATTTTCATCCGCAGAAGAGTTGCCGGTCAACTTTAAGGTGGCGTCGGTGCTGGTGAGCGCCGCCGAGCAAGGCGGCAACGGTGCCTTGATGCTTGGCGACATTGGCGTATTCGTATCAGACGTCGCGAACGGCTACGTGGTTAATCGTATCGAATCCGACCGTGCAGGAGGAAAACCTCTGAATGTGGAAGAGGAATTAATGCTTGAGCAATCCAAAAAGTGGAATCAACTGCGGCAGCAAATGCAAGTATCGGGACAGCCGGCCATTGCCGCCGTGCTTCGCGGCGGCTTGCTCGCAATTGTCGGTCGCGATGTGCCATCTCATCCAAACAGGTCAAGAAACATTGAGGTAAAAACGGTCGACGGCGAACTGACTAAAGTCAACATCGACTACATCGCGATAGTAGCCATGCCGCCTAATATTATCGATTTGCAGGTCGTGCCAGATGTTTCGACTTGGTAAGGTGATCAGTCTACAGGCCGATTTGAAACTTAAAGTAGTGATCCAGCAACAACGCGGCAAATAACACCATTAAGTAATTGATGGAAAACTTGAACATTTGCATTGGCAAATGTGGATTTTTATCGCGCAACAGTTGTACGGCGTACCCCAGGAATCGAGCTCCTAAGAGTAAGGCAGCCGCCAAATAGATTAAGCCGCTCATGCCGGACAAATAAGGCATGACCGTGATCAAAACCAGGATAATTGTGTATAACAGGATGAAGCGGCGAGTGTATTGAACGCCGTGCGTGACGGGCAGCATGGGAATGCCGACTTTCGCATACTCATCTTTTCTTGCAATCGCCAATGCCCAAAAATGTGGCGGCGTCCAGGCGAAAATAATCAAAAATAGAATGAGCGCATCGCTGTGTAGTTCACCAGTCACTGCAGTCCATCCGAGAACCGGTGGGGCTGCACCAGCGGCACCGCCAATTACGATGTTTTGCGGAGTCGCACGTTTCAGGTACACGGTGTAAATGACTGCGTAGCCGATGAGCGACGCAAAAGTCAGTATCGCGGTTAGTGGGTTGATGACGAACCACAATAACAGCATGGATAAGACGCAGAGAATGCTCGCGAATGCAAAAGCGCTAGCTTCAGTCAGTTTGCCTTGCGGAAGTGGCCGGTTACGGGTCCGCGTCATTTGACTGTCGATGCGTGCGTCCAGGACGTGATTGACAACAGCAGCGGAGGACGCAGCGAATCCGATTCCGACGGTGCCAAATAACAACGCGGCCAAGTCGGGCCATCCGGGGACGGCGAGAAACATACCGACCACTGCGGTAAATACAATGAGCATCACCACGCGCGGTTTGGTTAATTCGTAGTAGTCTTGCCAGGTAGCAATCTTACTTATGCTGGTTGTCGTCAAATGTTATTCCCCAATTCAGCCAATATGCGAAAGCTTGAGCAAATGCTCGATGTCGTCAGCCACCGCTTTCGGGTTTAACTCTGGAGCAAAATACATCACCAAATTGCCCAACGGATCGATCAGATAGATTCCGCCGGGTCTAAGCTGTTTGGGACGTTTCCCCTCCAACGCTACGCTGAGGTCATTATCAGTAATCGTTTTTAGACCAGCGTGCAAATCGTGCATCAGCACTGTATCCGGCACGGAATCACCGTGCAAGAACACCCGACTCAGCCGGTTCATGTCATTGCCCAACATTAATCGGATCTGGCGCAGCCGCAGCAGGTTTTTCGAGCATGTGTCATCGCAGGGCTGCGTATTCACGTACAACATAAGCCACTGATCTGGTGCGACTTTGTGGATTTCAGATTGTGGCAGTGTCCCTGCCAGGCTGACTATTGGTTCCAATATGGCGCCGCTATTCGTCGAGTTTCGTGGTACGAGGACACTTCCCGAATAGTACATCCAGGCGGCCAGCAACAGCGGGACACCAAAAATTGTCGCAATGAGCAACAATTGCAGCCGCACAGACCGGCGGTCGGTCGGCTCAGAATCCATAGATGGTCGCTCCCGTGTTGTTTTGCATAAATCTCATCGTTCGGACCGGCTTCTCTGGCGCCGATAGTTCCAGCCGCCCAGGAGCAGCAGGCAGATCGCCATAGCGAACCACTGAAACGCGTAGCCATAATGTTTTGCGGTGTCGACGTCTCGTGGTTGCCACTTTCGCTGGAAGCCGTGAGGCTGCTCGGGATCCAGTAACAACACAAACTGTAGAACCGGCTGGCCGACTTCGGCCGCGATTTCCGCATAGTTTGGCCAAACGGCAATGCGCGGCCAATTCTCGTGATCCGTGAAAGCCTCGCCAGGACGCAGTGCAACGCCGGGCAGCCAGCCAACTTTCCCGGAAATTGGAGAAATGCCGCCACCAATAACGATTTCTGATGCTGGTACTTCTCCGGTTTTGGCGATCCATCCTCTGTTTACCAATAACAATTCGTCGCTCTGATCCAACTCGTACGGTGAAATAACGAAATAACCCAGTTGCCCATTGCGCACGACATTATCTATCAGTATCTGCCGCGCAGATAGATATCGGCCGCGCGCGAGGACTGGCTGATATTCGATAGCAGTGAAATCCGCACCCACCCAAACAGCAATGCCAGGGTTCTCAAAAGATGATTGCAGCGCAACCTTCTCTGCCGCACGGTCGAGCTGCCAAACACCGAGACGAACAAAGGTTGCGATCAACGACGCCCCTACGATGAATGGCGCATAGCGTTTGCTTAACGACTTTATGTTGTATGTTGAGGTCACTTAACTGTACGACATTGAGAAAACTTTGCGAATAAAACGATATAATTTGCCACTGTGTGAAGTTTGGTAGTCGAGCAAAGTATCTAAAATGAAAATTCTGGTAATTCTTCTTTTGCTGGCGATGGTCGTCAGCCTTGCATTCGGCTTGTTTTTCCTCGGCAGTGACAAGCAAGGCTCGACACGTATGCTTAAAGCGCTAAAGCTGCGGGTCGTGCTCTCAGTGTCATTAATAGTTTTGCTGATTGCCGCGTATTACTTTGGTCTGATTGCGCCACAGGGCGCGACCTGATGACGTATGACTACAACCAATATACGAATACGTAAAGGCCGATCCAAACAACATCAACAAAATGCCAGTACCACGCCACCGCCTCGAAAGCGAAATGTTTCGTTGGTGTAAAGTGGCCCTTCATCACCCGCAGCCAAATAATCGTCAGCATGATTGCGCCAATCGTGACATGCATGCCATGAAAGCCGGTCAACATGAAAAACGTTGAGCCATAAATTCCCGACGTTAGCTTCAAATTCATTTCATGGTATGCGTGGATGTATTCGACACCCTGCAAGTAGACGAAGATAAAGCCTAGTAAAAACGTCAACGCGAGAAACACTTTGAGCAATGCACGCTGGCCTTGCAAGAGCGCATGATGTGCAATGGTAATGGTGACACTACTGGTCAAAAGTAGCGCGGTGTTGATAAGCGGTAAACCAAATGGCGGCATCGATTCGTATTCGCCACCGACATCTGCAGGGCCATTCGTCGGCCAGGTGCTTTCGAATCCGTCCCACAAAATCAGATTAGTAAAGAAATTATTGCTGTCGCCGCCTAGCCAGGGGATTGACATATTTCTGGCGTAAAACAGGGCGCCAAAAAAGGCCGAGAAAAACATTACCTCGGAAAATATGAACCAAAACATCCCCATGCGAAATGACACATCGACTTGTGCGTTGTAAACACCGCTCTCCGATTCCGCGATGACATTCGCGAACCAACCAAACAGCATTACCACAACGATGGTCACGCCCAACATGAACAACCAAAACGCTGGACTGCTACCATTCAGCCAAGTCGAAACGCCGACCATCGTAAACAGAAGGCCAATTGAGCCGACGATGGGCCAATAACTTTCACTCGGTACGTAATATCGATTGTTGGACATGATGCGTATCTACCCGTCTTCTTTAGTTCGTCGCGGCAACGTTTGCCCGCGCCATCTTCGTCGCGTCAAAAAAAGTGTATGAAAGCGTTACAGTATCTATGTGTGCTGGCAAATCGCTGTCGATGATAAAGCGCACCGGCATCTGCTTTTCTTCATTCGCCACAAACTCTTGTGATGTGAAACAGAAACATTCGAGTTTCTTGAAGTGTCTCGCCGCTTGTGGCGGAGAAACTGAAGGCACCGCCTGCGCTACCAATGATTTGTCGGACAGGTTACGAGCGGTGAAAGTAGTCTCGTAGACGCCACCTATATCGACAGTCATTGAATCGACGTCTGAGCCAAATTCCCACGGTGCGTATTGATTCACGGTAGTCGCAAATTCCAGTCGCACGACACGGCCAGTGGTAGTCGGCTCTTCAACTACTGTCGCAACCTCATTCGTACGACCACCGAGACCTGTGACGTCGCAAAACACATCATACATCGGCGGTAGCACCAAAAATCCAAACGCGAAGGCGCCGATCGCCATCGCGACGAGCTGCCAGGTCAACGAACGGGCTTTTTGCCGATTACTTTGCGAAATAGTCATGGGCTAGCTCTGCAAAACACCCATCAATATAAACCCTAAATAAAATGTACCGGCTACAATTGCTAGCAGCAACGCGGTTCGACGAATGCTTTTTTGCTTATTGTCAGTAAGCAGGGTCACGAAAACGCCTTGCCGTCAGTGACTTCCGGTGGCTCTTCAAATGTGTGATACGGCGCCGGTGATGGGACTGTCCACTCCAAGCCGCGCGGGTTGTCCCATACTTCGGCAGTGGCGGTTGCACCGTCGCCACGCACGCAGCGGAAAACAATATAAACGAATAGCAGCTGCGAAAGCCCAAAACCAATCGCGCCGACGCTGGCGATCGAATTGAAATCTGCGAATTGTGTAGAGTAATCGGGTATGCGTCGCGGCATGCCAGCCAGCCCCAAAAAGTGCATCGGGAAAAAGGTGACGTTGACGAAAATAGCGGACATCCAAAAGTGGATGCGACCGAGTTTTTCGTTATACATATGCCCGGCCCATTTCGGGAGCCAATAATAGGTAGCCGCCATTATGCCGAATATTGAACCCGGCACGAGCACGTAATGAAAGTGTGCGACGACGAAATAGGAATCGTGATATTGGATGTCGGCCGGCACCACGGCCAACATTAATCCGGAGAAGCCGCCGATAGTAAATAGGAAGACGAAGCCCAACGAAAACAACATCGGTGTTTCGAATGTCATTGCGCCTTGCCACATGGTCGCGACCCAGTTGAATACTTTTACCCCGGTCGGCACCGCAATCAATAGGGTTGCAAACATGAAGAATAATTGTCCGGTGAGCGGCATGCCGACGGTGAACATGTGGTGCGCCCAGACGATGAACGAAAGGAACGCAATACTGGACGCGGCGTAGACCATTGAATCATGGCCGAACAATGGTTTGCGTGAGAATGTAGGAATAATTTCGGACACGACGCCAAACGCTGGCAAGATCATGATGTAAACCTCAGGATGTCCGAAAAACCAGAAAATATGCTGGAACATCACTGGGTCGCCGCCACCCGCGGCGAGAAAGAAGCTGGTGCCGAAAAACTGGTCAGTGAGCAGCATTGTGACCGCGCCAGCCAATACCGGCATTACAGCAATGAGCAAATAGGCGGTGATCAACCAGGTCCAAACGAACATTGGCATCGCCAGCAATGTCATATTCGGCGCACGCATATTGATGATCGTCACGATGATGTTGATCGCGCCCATAATCGACGAGAAGCCCATTAAATGCACTGAGAAAATTAAGAACGGAAATGCGTCTCCGGTCTGTAGCACCAGCGGCGGGTACATCGTCCAACCACTGGCTGGTGCGCCACCTGGCATCCACAGAGTCGATAATAAAATACCGAACGCCACCGGCAAAATCCAAAACGACCAGTTATTCATGCGCGGCAGAGCCATGTCTGGGGCACCGATCATCATCGGTATCATCCAGTTCGCCAAGCCTACAAATGCAGGCATAACAGCACCGAATACCATGATCAAAGCATGCATGGTTGTCATTTGATTGAAAAATTCTGGATGCACAAACTGCAGGCCAGGTGAGAACAACTCGGTACGGATTATCAGCGCCATAAAGCCGCCGGTGAAAAACATAAGGAGGCTGAACACCAAATACATGGTGCCAATGTCTTTGTGGTTAGTTGCAAACAACCAACGCCTTATCCCCTTGGCAGGGCCATGATGCTCGCCGTGTGCCGCGTCGTGGTGTGTGCTGATTTCTGCACTACTCATCTTTCAATCTCCATCGCTGCATCGGCAATATGTTGTGCAGCGATTCAGTATCAGTGTTCTTTAGTTTTCCGGCCGACTCGAATCCAGCCAGTTTTGGAAGGCGGTTGGCTCGACCACCTCGACGACAACGGGCATATAGCCGTGATCTTTGCCGCAAAGCTCCGCGCACTGGCCGCGGTAGACGCCGGTCAATTCCGCACGAAACCAGGTTTCGTTCATAAAACCAGGAACGGCATCTTTCTTGATTGCTAGGTCCGGCACCCACCAGGCATGAATGACATCGTTGGAAGTGATTAATACGCGTACCTTGGCGCCAACCGGCACCACCAGCGGGTTGTCCACGTCCAGCAGATAATTTTCGACAGTGTTGGGGTCAATACCGGAGTTTTTGCGCCGCGCGTCTACGCTCGTGCGAGCGAGGCTGCTGTAATACGCAACATCCTCGCCGAGATATTCGTAGTGCCACTTCCACTGATAGCCCGTTACCACTACCGTCAAGTCGGGCTTTCGTCCATCTTCCAGCTTGATCAGCGTTTCGGCGGATGGCACCGCCATGATCATCAAGATAATGATCGGAATAATTGTCCAAATCATCTCTGCCGTCATGCTGTGCGAAAAATTCGCGGGTTTGGCGCCGGCTGCCTTTCGGTGTTTGACCAACGAATAAATCATCGCGCCGAATACAACGACGGCAATGGCGCAACACCAGTAAAAAACCTGCATGTGCAAGTTATAGGTCTCGGCGCTGAGCTCAGTTACGCCACGAGGCATATTGAGTTCCCATTCGGCACCGGCGCTACTGGCGAACAATATCGCTAGCGCGCTGAGACACAGTTTTTGAATCATTGATATCACCAAGCGGCTACGAGTCGCCGCAAAGACTGCATTTATTTGCTTATTTCGTTAACACTACATTATTGGGATGCGTTGGCCGCGCCTGCCAACAGCAAGTCGAGCAACGCGGAAGAGCCGAAGCCTGGCTCGTGGCCACAATTGGCCGCCAGTATTTGGTCCCTGTCTGCGTAGCAACATGCGCCGATTTGCGCTCTGAGTCAGGCAGCGACACTGTCGCATGCATCTGACCGGCGTTAGCCCACGATTCCAACTATGGCACCGTTGAAAAAGCTCGCGAAGTGTACTGAATGAACCACATGCTTGCAATCCCGTTGTATTGGGTCATCCGAAATAATTTCCTAATAAAACAACGATATATACGCTGGCTAACGCACGCCATAGATGCTGAGAAAACGCATTAACGTCGTGGTATTGCGTTCGCATCAAAACGATACTCGCCGGGAATCGATGGCAGGCCGCTGCCCCACGCGTGTCCATACACGAGCTCCAGGTCAACTTGTAGTTGGTTGGCGATTTTTCGCTCCTCCAGTTGGTCCTGCAGTTGTCGGAACGTGCTTTTTGTCGTTAGCGACTGGCGCCGCCCAGCAAGTGTATTTCTGGCGCCAGCCGCGGTCAGGTCGTCGAACAGTTTCCGTGTGCTGGCATAGGTAACGGTCAGTGTGTCAACGTCGACAACCGGATCGCGTAATCCGGCTCGTACAACGGCATCTCCAAGATTGTGCATGTCTGCAAACAAGTTTATGTGCGGTTCGGCGTTGATCGCGTTCCAAGCGTCGCGCAATACGCCGAAGCTTGCTGGTCCAAGCGTTGAAAAAACAAACAAGCCGTTGTCGGCTAGAACCCGGTTAATTTCGCTGAAACACTGCTGGGCATCTGTAATCCACGGCAGTAACATATTGGCAAACACAAGGTCGACGCTGCCGGTTTTTAGCGGTAGGTTGCTGGCATCCGCGCACAGTTCTTTTTGGCGCGAAAACCAATGCTTTTTCTTCTTGGATTGCTGCAACATGCCGCAGGAAACGTCGACACACACCACGCTACATTTTTTGTAAGCCTTTTGCAGGCGGCGGCTTGCGAGGCCTTGGGCGCAACCGAGATCGACGACCAGTCTGGGCTCCACTGACATTGCAAGCATGCGCTGAAACATTCCGTTAGCCGTTTCGCGATGAACGAAATCCGCACTGCCGAAGTCTTTCGCCGCTCTGTCGAATCTGCGACGGACATCGGCAAGGCGTACCGCGTTTGCGTTAATTGCACTCATGCTCAATTTGTTGTGGCTGGAGTGATTGCTGTAATTGCTGCAACGGTGAATATCCCATCATCGTGCAAAGCGACGCTGTAAAGCAATTCAGGTAAACGCGGCAGATTCTGCGCTGGTAAATCTAACTCCGGATGAGCCACGCTTCCCCTTATGTTTGAACAATTTGAGGATTCATTTATTGGTCGATATCTATCCGCGGCGCGGCAATGGCTGTTGCCGGATCACTGTGCATTTTGTGCCAGGCCCTGTGACCCGTCGCTCTGCTGCGAGGCTTGCCGTTCCCTGCTGCCGCGCAACCGCACGGCATGTTGGCGATGTGCTGCTCCGCAGCCTGCCGAGCTGCCGATTGGTGTGCTGTGTGCGGCTTGTCTGGTGCGAGCGCCGGCTTATTCCGCGGCGCTTGCGCCATTTCTCTATGAGTTTCCGATAGATAGCGCAATCAAAGCATTGAAGTATCGTCGCCAGTTATTTTATCTACCCGTATTTGCAGATTGCCTGGCGGCGTGTATTGCCGAGCGCTTTGCGGACGCGGACGGCCTGGTAGCCGTCCCGCTGCACCGCTACAGGCACGTTAGACGAGGCTTCAATCAAGCCTACGAGTTGGCGAAACTAGTGACTCGCCGAAGCGGTCTGCCAACGGCGAAGAACGTATTCCGTATTCGCGCGACGGCAACGCAAAGCGGCCTAACTGCCGCCGGGCGCCGGCAAAACGTTAAATCCGCATTCGCTGTCAGCAATATTTGTACCTATCAACGCCCGATCATCATCGACGATGTGTTGACGACCGGCGCAACTTGCGCGGCTCTCGCGCAAGTCTTGTTGGATGCGGGCGCAGAAGAGGTACGAGTGGCTACGCTAGCATGTGCGCGATTGACCTAGTTCGTTGTCCCTGAAAAAGTCAGTTTCGTCCGCTGGCGTAGTTGCGTAGCGATGTTCGATGCCCAATTTGCTAAACACTATTCAGGGCCGACTCGTTAGGCGGGCGCTGCGATCGTAAATGTGTAGTGCAAAACGATGCCGATGAATATGATCATGCCAATATAGTGATTGTGCAGAAACGCATTGAAGCAACCGTCACGCGAGCGGTCGCGAGCCAGCCACTGGTGATAAACCATAAGCGCCGCACCGATTGCTACGCTGAAGAAAAACCAAAAGCCAAGGCCTGCCATTTGGCCGATAAACACCAGTGCAGTCACCATCAGAATTTGCAGTCCGCCAACGACAAACAAATCGGCGTCACCAAACAGGATGGCGGTCGATTTCACGCCAACTTTCAGGTCGTCATCACGGTCAACCATCGCGTAAAAAGTGTCGTAGATCACGGCCCAGATAATTGCGCAACCAAAAACCAGCCACCCCAATTGAGATGCTTCGCCGGTTTGCGCGGCAAAAGCCATTGGAACCGCCCAGCCAAATGCCGCACCCAATACAAACTGCGGAATAGACACAAATCGCTTGATGAATGGGTAGATTATCGTTAACACCGCGCCGACGATGGCGAGCAGCTGCGCTGGCCGATTAAGCATCGACGCCAGTCCGACGGCTATTAGCGCAAGTGCGATGAACAACGTTAGCGCCTCAGCGGGCGCGACCGCGCCCGATGCAATCGGACGCGTGCGCGTGCGCTCGACGTAGGGATCGATGTCGCGATCAGCGTAGTCGTTTAAGACGCAGCCGGCCGAGCGCATGACAACAACGCCCACCACAAAGACGACGAATACGCCAGGGTCGGGGTGCCCCTCGCCCGCGATCCACAGCGCCCAAAGCGTGGGCCAAAGCAACAACCATGTACCGATAGGCTTGTGTAAACGCATCAACTGGCCATAGTTGCGCAGTTGAGCGAGAAAGCTTTGCATTGCGCCAGGGGCGGCTTTGCTGGGGGACATACCAATAATTCGTGAGACGACTAAGGCGACAAAATAACAGATTCAATCGGCAGTTCGTACGCACAAAACAAAAAATTGCGAGGTCAGGGTTGCTGTCAAACCTTACCGTAACGCCCGCGGTCTCCAGTCCAGCGACGAATGATGGCAGGAACGGACTCTGCCGCCACCCGGCGTAGCTTTTCTGCGGTCATTTGAACTTGCGGCATCAATTCGGCGTCGCGTGCCAAATCCGCAACCCGATACTCGGGCAGTCCGGTTTGTTTCGTGCCGAGCATTTCGCCAGGCCCGCGCAACTCAAGATCGCGTTGCGCGACAACGAACCCATCATTGCTGTCGCGCAAAACCGCTAAACGACTCTTAGCTAGTTGACCTAGCGGTTTTTTATACAGCAAAACACAGTTGCTCTGAGCATCACCACGACCTACCCGCCCGCGTAACTGGTGCAATTGTGACAGTCCCATGCGTTCCGCGTTTTCGATGATCATCAGGCTCGCGTTGGCTACGTCCACGCCGACCTCGATAACCGTTGTCGCAACAAGGACGCTGAGTTCTCCAGCGGTGAATGCGCGCATTACTTTTTCTTTTTCGGCTGATTTCATGCGACCATGAATCAGACCTACCCTAAGTTCCGGCAGCGCGGTTTTTAGCATGTCGAAACTTGCTTCCGCCGCTTGAAAGTCGAGCAGTTCTGACTCTTCGATGAGCGGGCACACCCAGTATGCCTGGCGGCCCGCAAGACAGGCGTCCCGCACCCGCGCAACGACATCGCCGCGCCGATCATCGGGCAAAACGACAGTTTGCACCGGTTTGCGGCCAGGTGGCAGTTCGTCGATGATCGATACATCGAGATCCGCGTATGCAGCCATCGCAAGCGTTCGCGGTATCGGCGTCGCGGTCATAACTAACTGATGCGGGTGTCGGTCAGCAAGCGCACCTTTTTCGCGCAACGCCATCCGCTGGTGCACGCCGAATCGATGCTGTTCGTCAATGACCACCAGACCAAGTTTTTTGAATTCGACACCATCCTGAAATAGTGCATGGGTACCGACCGCAAGCCGAGCTTCGCCACTCCTAATTGATTGCAAGGCGCGCCGCTTCGCCGCTGCACGCTGGCTTCCGCTTAGCCATACTGGCGCGCAGCCAAGCGCGGTGAACCAATCAGAAAAATTTCGATAATGTTGTTCAGCAAGGAGTTCTGTGGGCGCCATCACCGCCGCTTGCACGCCGCTTTCGATCGCGTGCAAACAGGCAATCGCCGCAACGATTGTCTTGCCTGAGCCGACATCCCCCTGCACAAGGCGCATCATCGGATGTGGCAACTTTATGTCGCTCAAAATTTCCTCAACAACCCGTTGTTGTGCGGACGTCAACGCAAACGGCAGCTCCGCAACAAATTTTCTAGCAACGTCACCCCCTTTCGTTAGTGCATCAGCATCATCCTTTCGCGCACGCAATCGCAGATTGCTTAGGCTCAAGTAATGCGCAAGCAGTTCTTCAAATGCCAGGCGCTTTTGGCAGGGATGCTGGCCAGCGCTAAGACTTCTAATATCTGCGTCGGTTGGTGGCTGATGCAAGTAGGTCAATGCCTCAGTGAGTAACGGCATCGAAAGCTTTTCGCGAACTTCATCCGGCAGAAGTTCTTTCGGTGGTGTCGCCTGCATCAGGCGTATCGCTTGCGCGGCCAAGTTGCGCAAACGCCCTTGCTGTATGCCTTCTGTCATAGGGTAAACGGGCGTCAGGGTGTCGCTTTGCGCCGCCTTCTGGTCAGCCTTCAAAATGCGATATTCCGGGTGCACCATTTCCAGACCTGCGGCACCCGTCCTGATGTCGCCGAATGCGCTGACCCTCGTGCCGACAGCGAATTGCGACTGCTGCTGTCTTGAGAAGTAAAAGTAACGAAGCGTTATTTGTCCGCTGCCGTCACCAAGGCGAACCAATAAATTACGCCGGCCCCGAAAAGCGACTTCGGCGAGTAAAACCTCACCTTCAACGAGACAACGCGTACCCGCATTCAGGGCGCCAAGTTTAACTAGTTTGCTGCGATCTTCGTAGCGGAGCGGCAGCAAGAACAGCAAGTCTTCGACATGCTGCAGCCCCAGCTTTGACAATGTTTTTGCGAGCGCGGGTCCTACACCGCTCAATGCCGTCAGCGGCGAACTCAAATTTGTTGCCAACACGGTGCTTTAGAGTCCGAGAATGGCCTCGGCTTCGACATCGGTACCCTTCGGAAGGGACGCAACACCGACTGCCGCACGCGCTGGATAGGGTTGCTCGAAGAATTCTTCCATGACGCTGTTGACAGTTGCAAAGTTGCTGAGGTCGGTCATAAAAATATTGATCTTCAATACTTGGTCCATCGTGCCGCCGGCAGCCTCGACGACAGCTTTTAAGTTTTCGAATACGCGTCTCGCACGCGCTTCGAACCCTCCGTCGACAATCTCCATGGTTGCTGGGTCCAGCGGAATCTGGCCGGAAAGGAAAACCAAATTACCGTGGCGTACCGCTTGAGAATAGGT
The DNA here is from genome assembly GCA_021773015.1 of Woeseia sp. Taxonomy (GTDB): domain Bacteria; phylum Pseudomonadota; class Gammaproteobacteria; order Steroidobacterales; family Woeseiaceae; genus OFTM247. Next base: position 2,610,445 of record JAJFKW010000001.1, on the reverse strand, counting down.
GCCAATAGCGGATGGCGCGTTTTCTGTATGAATTGTCTGTCTGCTCAACTCGATCTCCGATGACTTGTTACGCGCAATCGCGCGAAACGCGAATGACATTCTTCATGTTGCGTACATTGCGCATAATGCGCGCAAGGTGTGTGCGGTCCTTAACCTGTAACAGGAAATTCAATATCGTCGAATCATCCTGTCGATCTTGCACCGATACCTGTTCAATATTTGAATCAGAATCAGCGATGGTTGCAGCGACCTCTGCCAGCACACCTGTTCGGTTGATAGATTCAACTTGAACCTGACTGGAAAAGTCGCGGTCGACGTCATCCTGCCAACTAACGTTGATCCACTTCTCTGGCTGCTTGCGAAAATTGCTGAGGTTGCCGCAGGTATTTCTATGGATGACAACGCCACGTCCGGCGCTCAAATAGCCCATGACATCGTCGCCCGGAATCGGGCAACAGCACCTAGCATAACTGACGACCATGCCTTCAGTTCCGGCGATGATCAAGCTGGCTTCTGCCTCCGGAGTGCCGTCTTCGTCGACCCCGAGCAAATAGCGAGCGGTTAGCGGTGCGAGCCTCTCGCCGAGGCCAACTTGCTCGAAAAGCTGTAGATTGTCTTCAAGATGAAGTTCGTCTAACGCGGCGCGCATTCTAACTTTACCAACCTTGCGCAGCGACGATTTCAGGTCCTTCAGAGACCGGTCCAGCAATCGCTTGCCGAGGTCAATTGACTCGCTGCCGCGCATTTTTTTCATGTATTGGCGAATCGCCGAACGGGCCTTCGCGGTGGTGACAAAAGAAACCCAATTCGGGTTTGGCTTGGCACCGCGGGCGGTAACGATTTCGACCGTTTGACTGTTCTGTAACTGGGTTCGCAATGGCACCAAATTGCGATCAACCTTGGCGGCGACGCAGCGATTGCCGACGTCGGTGTGCACCGCGTAGGCGAAGTCGACGGTGGTTGCGCCTTTTGGCAGCGGCATGATTTCGCCCTTCGGTGTAAATACGTAAATTTTGTCTGGAAACAGGTCGACTTTGACGCTTTCCAGGAATTCTTCCGAGCTACCGGATTGTTGGATTTCCTCCAGGTGAGAGAGCCACTCCCGAGCGCGTCGCTGCGGGGTTGCCGTCGATTTGTCCTCTGCTTTGTATTGCCAGTGGGCGGCGACTCCTGCTTCTGCTACCCGGTCCATTTCCGCCGTGCGTATTTGCACCTCCAGTGGCAGTCCTTTAGGGCCGAATAGGGTCGTATGCAACGACTGATAGCCGTTCAAACGTGGGATCGCAATGTAATCTTTGAAGCGACCCGGCATCGGTTTGAATAGACCATGTACCAGACCCAAAATCCGATAACAAGTGTCGACGTCCGCTACAATTATTCGAAAGCCATAGACATCGACGATGTCATTGAGCGGGCGTTTTTTCTCCGCCATTTTTTTGTAAATGCTATACAGATGTTTCTCGCGACCAATCACCTCGCCGCTAACGTTGTCGCCGTTCATCGCCTGATAAATTTGCTCGGATATCTTTTTGACGATTTGCCGCTGACTGCCCTTGCTACGTTTCAGTGCGCGTTCGAGTACGCGGTAGCGAAACGGATACAGGTAGCGTAAGCCTAAGTCCTCTAGGCTTACCTTCATGTGGTTGATGCCAAGGCGATTAGCGATTGGTGCGTATATTTCGAGCGTTTCGCGCGCGATGCGTGCTTGTTTTTCGCGCGGCATAGATTCCATGGTGCGCATGTTGTGAAGTCGATCGGCAAGCTTCACCAAGATGACGCGAATGTCTTCGATCATCGCCAGCATCATTTTTCGAAAACTCTCGGCTTGTGCTTCGGCCTTGTTGGTAAATTGCATTTGATCAAGTTTGCTGACGCCATCGACCAACGCGGCAACCTCGTTGCCAAACAGCTCTTCCAGTTCGCTCACAGGCGTTTCGGTGTCTTCAATGACATCGTGCAGTATCGCCGCGGTAATGGTCTGCGCATCGAGATGCATGTTGGCCAGTGTTTGCGCAACGGCTACTGGGTGTGTGATGTACGGCTCGCCCGACATCCTTGTTTGGCCTTCGTGGGCCAGCGCACCGAACTCATAGGCTTTAGCAACGGGCGCTATTTGCTCCGCTGACATATACGCCTCAAGCGTCTCCAGAAGGCGCTTTAGTCCACTATTGCGTTTCGACGAGGCACCCGGCAGGCGCGCAAATAATGAGGCGGCGTAGTCCATACCTAAGGATAGAACGAATTACCGGCAGCTAATAGAGAGCGGCACGGCAAAATGGGCCGCTTTGTAGAAAAATGTATGACATCGGCGGCGAAACAAAAGGGTTAGGGCAAAGCCCTAACCCTTTGAGTGTTGCGGATGGCTGGCGATGACCGCCAAGCATAAAACGAATTCTTTAATTGAAATTAGCGTTTGAAACTAACGATTGAAGTTAGTCGCCGATGGTGATGCCGCGCATTGGCATGATTTCATCGGTGATATCCGGCGGCATGAAATCTTCAGCTGGCGGTTGTTCAATCTCTTCGAGAATTGCAGGCGTGATATGGCCTGCCGCTATTTCTCGCAGCGCGATAACGGTGGGTTTGTCATTTTCAAGGTCCACCATGGCGTCGGCACCGTGCGCTACGCGGCGAGCGCGCTTGGCGGCAACCAAAACCATTTCAAATATGTTGTTGATATTGTCTAGGCAATCTTCGACCGTAATTCTGGCCATTGGCTCTGTGCTCCAGTGTGATTTCAGGCAAACTTCACGCCCAAGCCGGCCAGTATATGACAGGGTTGGTGTCGAATGGAAGATCTGCAGCGGGTCATTCACGCCGCAAGCGTAGAAATAGCAAGCCAGCGAGGATAGCTGGCAGCAATGCCTGCGCTGTCGCCTAGCGCTGCAGGACTTGCGCCACCGTGACAGCGAGCGAACTAGTGCCTACTTTGTAGTGCTGCGCATCGTCGTCTCTTCCTGCCAGGACCTGTTCCAGTTGGCTCACCGCGGTATCGAGGTTGTCGTTGACAATGACATAGTCGAATTCGTCCCAATGTGACATATCGCCAAGCGCATCTCGCAATCGCCGTTCGATTACCTGGTCTGAATCCGTCTTTCTACTGCGAAGCCTGCGCTCAAGCTCACTAACCGATGGCGGCAAAATGAAGATCGATACTGACTCGGGCATAGACTGTCTTACCTGCTGCGCGCCTTGCCAGTCAATTTCCAGGATCACGTTATCGCCTTTACGCAGGTGAGATTCAATTTGCTTGCGACTGGTACCGTAAAGGTTATCGAATACTGTTGCCCACTCCAAAAGATCTCCGCAATCGCGTAATTCGTAAAACGCCTGGGCGCCGACAAAAAAATAGTCGCGGCCTTCGATTTCGTTGACACGCTTTTTTCTCGTGGTAAACGAAACAGAAAACTTGAGTTCAGGGTTGCGCTCGACGACAGCTTTTACCAACGTCGTTTTGCCGGCCCCAGACGGGGCGGCAATGACGTAAAGGCACGCATCGGGCCGCTTATTCGACATTCTGAATCTGTTCGCGCATTTGTTCGATCAATACTTTCAGATCCACCGCGGCCTTCGTTGTCGATGTATCTGCTGACTTGGAGCCCAGCGTGTTCGCTTCGCGGTTGAGTTCCTGCATCAGAAAGTCCAGGCGACGACCGACAGGTTCGTTGCTATCCAATATATTGTGGATTTCGCTAATGTGGCTTTGTAGACGATCAAGTTCTTCGTCGACATCGAGCTTCTGAGCGATCAGTGCGAGCTCGGTTTCAAGCCGTGCCGGATCTGCGTCGACGTCTAACTTGTTTATGCGTTCCTGTTGCTTGGCGCGCACCGCTGCCAGGACCTCGGGCATCCGCTCGCGAACGCCAGCTGCAATTTGCAAAATATCTTTGCATCGCGTAGCGATAAGTGTCGCGATGCGCTGGCCTTCGCTGGCGCGCATCTTTGCAAGTGCGCTCAAGGTTGACGTCAGCACCTCAGCAGCAGCAGCGAACACCGGTTCGGTTTCCAACTCAGCTTGCTCAACTATGCCTGGCCAGCGCAGCAGATCGAGCGGATTGGGTGTCGGTAGGTTTGGAATAATCTCTGAAATTTCGTCAATACGCCCGGCTAGCGTCTGTAGTAACTCAGTATTGAGGCTGCCTTGATCTGCGCTGGCGCGCCGCAAATGCAAAAAGCACTCGACCTTACCTCGGCCGAGCGTTTCTCCAACCCGCTGACGCAATTCAATTTCCTTGGCCCGTAGTTCATCCGGAATACGAAACTGAACATCAAGGTAGCGATGGTTTACTGTGCGAATTTCGCAGGTGATGGTGCCGATATCTGTCTCGGAAACCTGGCGTGCGAAGCCGGTCATACTGTTCAACATTGAAAATTCCTGTTTAACGCGCCAATGAGTCATTGCGCGCATCCAATCACAGTATGAGTGAATGAACATAGTCATACTGCTACTGCTGTCTTCGGCACCGAAGCGCCAATAATGCTGGCTGCCGCCGGTTCATATCAGAATATTCTAACCCGAACATTTGGCTGGCATTGAGCAAATAGACGATAAATGGTTAAGTGTCGGTCTGCAGACCGCACTCATAATGAAAAGATGCAGATCGAATACGCAAAAGTTTCCGCCTTGGGCGATCGCCAAGATAACCAAGATCGCGCTGCCGTCATCGTCGCAGAGGACGCAGCGTTGATGCTTGTGTTTGATGGCATGGGTGGACATTCGGATGGTGCGCTAGCCGCAGAAGTTGGCCTCAAAGTGGTTCAGGATCTGTTTACCTCTTCTTCGCTGCCGTTGCTCGATCCGCAGGGCTTCTTATATATGGCGCTCGCGCACGCACATGATGAAGTGGTCGCGTTGGGCGCAGATGTTGCAATAGATTTTAGGCCGCGCGCGACCTGTGCGGTGTGTTTGGTGCAGGAGAGCGGCTCTTTTTGGGCTCATATCGGCGATAGCAGAATCTATCAGTTGCGCAACGGTGCGATGGTCACGCGCTCGCGGGATCATAGTCACGTCGAAGTGTTGATCCAGGAAGGTGCGATTACCGAAGAAGAGGCATTGGATCATCCAATGCGAAATTTCGTTGAGTGCTGCATCGGTGGCGACGCGTCAGTTCCAGATATGAGTATCACGCGTATGCAGCCACTTGCCGATGGCGACGTGTTGTTGGCGTGCAGCGATGGGTTGTGGTCTGGAATTAACGACGCGGAAATAGCGAAGCTGGCGACCCGGTCCGAATCGAGTCTCGCCGATAATCTAAAAACGCTGTCAATGAAAGCGCTATCCGCAAATGCGCCGTATAGCGACAATACGACTGGCACGGCTTTGCGTTGGATTTGCGGCTAGCCGCAGCAGTTAAGTTGTTATAGTAGTTTTAGTCCAGCAGGAGAACCCGATGCGACCGAGCGGCCGCGAAACCAACGAGCTTCGCCAACTAACGTTTACGACCGACTACACAAGCCATGCCGAGGGTAGCGTCTTGGCCGTTTTCGGCGACACCAAAGTGTTGTGTACAGCTAGCGTCGAAAACCGGGTACCTGGATGGATGCGCAATAGCGGCCGAGGCTGGGTGACCGGCGAATACGGTATGTTACCCAGAGCAACCCATACTCGCTCCGGGCGCGAAGCGGCGCGCGGTAAACAAAGCGGCAGAACGCAAGAAATACAGCGGCTTATAGGACGAAGTCTGCGGGCCGTCACGGATCTTGAAGCGCTCGGCGAACGATCGATCACTCTGGACTGTGACGTCATTCAGGCTGATGGCGGTACGCGTACTGCATCGATATGCGGCGCATACGTTGCCCTAGTGTTAGCCGTAAATCGATTGTGCAAGAAACAACAGCTAAAGCGTAATCCAATCCACGGTCAACTTGCGGCAATTTCTGTCGGCATATTCGAAGGTGTGCCGGTGCTTGATCTGGACTATGCCGAGGACTCACAGGCGGAGACCGACATGAATGTCGTAATGAACGACGCCGGCCGTTTCATCGAACTACAAGGTACTGCCGAAGGCCACGCTTTCGCTCAAGATGAGTTGAGCGCGATGCTCGGTCTTGCGGCCAAAGGCATTCAAGAAATCATGGAATGCCAGAATGCAGCGATCGCTGCTGCTGCCTAGCCGCTGATGTTTGCGGCACGACTTCGACTGGCCACTGACGGTCTTCCGCGATGACAATGCCGTTGCGCGCTGTTATGGCGACGAGCAATACTGGAAAACTGCGGGAGATTAGCGAGATTCTGGTGCTGGCCGAGGTCGAAATTGCGATCACCGCACAATCTGAATTCGGCATTGAGCCGGTAGACGAAACGGGCACGACTTTTCTCGATAACGCGCTACTAAAAGCCAAACACGCTGCGACGGCGACCGGACTGATGGCCATTGCCGACGATTCGGGGCTTGCCGTCGACGCACTGGATGGCGCGCCCGGCGTGCACAGCGCCAGATTCGCGGGCCTGGGGGCGAGTGATGCAGAAAACGTTGCGCTGCTGATCAAACGCCTTGGCAATGTCGTTGCGTCGCAGCGGGCCGCAGCCTTCCACTGCGTGGCCGTGGCGGTGTTTCCAAATTCACAGCGCGATCCATTGGTCGCTAAAGGGGTATGGAAAGGCAGCATCGCTAGCGCGCCCAACGGTAGCGGCGGGTTTGGCTACGATCCTGTTTTTTACGATAACGAAGCTCAAAAGTGCGCGGCGGAGCTGACCGCGGCACAAAAAAATCAGAAAAGTCATCGCGGACAAGCGTTTCGCCAGCTGGCACAGCAACTAAGCGCCAGCTTAAACGGCGGCTAGAAAAAGTGACTGCCGAACATCCTCGAGCAGTGCCGCCACTATCGCTTTACATTCATTTGCCGTGGTGCGTGAAAAAATGCCCTTACTGCGACTTCAATTCGCATCGGGCCGGCGACAACGCACCGTTTGCACGCTATGTTGATGCGCTGCTCGCTGATATCGAGTCTGAGCGTGAGCGGGCCAATCAGCGAACTATCGAAAGCGTTTTCATCGGCGGCGGAACACCCAGTTTGTTTGCGGCGAGCGATATTGCAACAATTCTGGACGCAGTTGCCGACAAACTCGGTCTGGCAAGTGACGCCGAGATCACGATGGAAGCGAACCCCGGCACGGTCGAGCGAGGTGACCCTGTCGGATACTTACGAGCTGGTGTCAATCGGCTGTCACTTGGCGCACAGAGTTTTTCCGCAACATCGCTACGCGCCCTCGGCCGCATACATGGACCCGAGGAAATTATCGCGGCATATTCAGCGGCGCACGACGCGGGCTTCGAGAATATCAATATTGATCTTATGTTCGGCCTGCCTGGGCAGAATCTTGCAATGGCCAATTACGATATTGAACAAGCAGTTGCGCTGTCGCCAACCCACATTTCCTACTATCAACTCACGTTAGAGCCGAACACGGTGTTTTATAGCCGCCCGCCTGCTGGTTTGCCGGACGATGATCTTTGTTGGTCGATTCAGGAGATGGGCCTGCGCTTGCTCAGCGCGGCGGGTTACCAACAATATGAAATTTCAGCGTTTGCAGCAGAGGGCTACCGCTGTCGCCACAACCTAAATTATTGGCAGTTTGGCGACTATCTGGCGATTGGTGCGGGCAGTCACGGCAAATTCACCGACCTCGACGGCAATATTTTTCGCTATCAAAAGTCCGCGCACCCGTTGAGCTACTTGGAACAGGCGGAGTCCGGAAATATCGAGGCGCCACCGCAAGCAATTACGCCAGCGGATGTCGGCTTCGAATTCATGCTCAATGCATTACGCCTTCCACAAGGCTTTTCGGAGCGCACGTTTAGTGAACGCACGGCCCAGCCTATGACGCGGGTCGAGCCCGCGTTGCGGCGGGCGCTGGACGATAAGCTGATGTCTGTCGATCAGATCGGGCACTGGCGGCCCACCGGATTGGGTCTGCGCTTTCTAAACGACCTCCAAGGCCGATTCTTGCCGGCCCGGCCGCCGCAATAGTGGACAATTTTCTGTCTATACATCGCCGTTTTGCCAGCATAATCTTGCTTCCTCAGCCAAATTGACGCGACCGTTTATGCACAATGTTGATGGTTTACCTATTTTTTCCGTGTAATACGCGGGCCATTTCAGTTTCGCTGTCCAATATGATCCATAACTCTTTGAAAAGTAAGAGAAGATAAAATTGGACACAAAATAGTCATTTTGCAAACGGCTCTTTAAAAATCCTCACTTAGCTCACTCACTCAATTTTCTTCCACAACGTTATCCACAGGTTTTGTGGATAACTATGGCGTGCGCCTCGCCAACTGCCATCGCTGCATTGGAAAGCCATATTTGGGCTTGCTAAGCGCGCCACTTAGCTTTATATTACGCGCCCTTTTTCGTGCCGCATCCTGATAAGGACGATCTGAAATGAAAGCCGACATTCATCCCAACTACTCTGATATCAACGTCACCTGTAGTTGCGGTAACGAATTCCAGACCCGCTCCACGTTAGGCGAAGATCTGGTGATCGAAGTCTGTTCGGCGTGCCATCCGTTCTATACCGGCAAGCAAAAGATTGTCGATACGGGTGGCCGGGTAGACAAATTCCGACGCAAGTACGGAATGAGCTAAAAACGAAGGCGGAAATAAAAGCGGATCATCTGCGGTCCGGTTGTGTAGTCGAGCACGACGTCGCGTTGTGCTCGAGTCTGCGAAAAGCGTTAGCCACGTTTGATCGATATTGACGGTTGCGGCACCATGGGTGTTGGCACGGCTGCGTGCGCTCGCCCCAAGTCCACGCCCTGCGTGGTTGAATTCCAAAAGGAAGGATATGACCGAAGACGCGTTTAAACTGACCAGTCCCGATGGCGCAACCACGTTAGATTTGCCGGTGCGCAAAGGCACGCTCGAACCCAATGTGATTGATATCGGTCGTCTTTACAGAGATGCCGGTGTATTTACCTACGACCCGGGCTTTGTCGCGACGGGTAGCTGTGCTAGCGATATCACGTTCATCGACGGTGAGAAAGGCGTCCTTATGTATCGCGGCTACCCAGTTGAGCAACTGGCCGCGCAATCGAATTTTATCGAGGTGGCGTATCTGCTGTTATACGGCGACCTTCCCAGCAAGATTGAGCTGGAAGAATTCGATACCTCGATCACCCGCCACACCATGCTAAACGAAGGCATGCTGAGCTTCTTCAAAGGCTTTCGATACGACGCCCACCCAATGGCTATGCTGTCTGCAGTCGTTGGTTCAATGTCCGCCTACTATCACGACACAATGGACATCAACAATCCGGATGTCCGCAATGTATTTGCACACCGCATCCTGGCGAAGTTGCCGACCATTGCGGCGGCAGCGCTTAAACTGAACATGGGCCAGCCGTTTGTATATCCGCGTAACGATCTAAACTATTGTGAGAACTTGCTGCACATGTTCTTCGCAGTGCCGGCCGAGCCTTACGAGATCAGTCCGATTGCAGCTGAAGCGCTCGATCTCTTATTTATCCTACACGCCGATCATGAGCAAAACTGCTCTACATCTACTGTTCGCATGGCCGGTAGCTCAGGCGCAAATCCGTATTCGGCAATCGCGGCTGGTATTTCGGCATTGTGGGGCCCTGCTCATGGCGGTGCCAACGAAGCGGTGCTGCGTATGTTGAAAGAGATCGGCGATAAAAAGAACATCGCGAAGTACGTCGAAAAAGCGAAAGACAAGAGCGACCCGTTTCGGCTGATGGGTTTCGGGCATCGGGTGTACAAAAACTTCGATCCACGCGCGACCATCATTCGCGAAATGTGTCACAAAGTATTGAAGCAGCTCGGTCGCACTGATTCGCCATTGTTTGAACTGGCGTTGGAGCTCGAACAGGTTGCGTTGAAGGACGACTATTTCATCGAGAAAAATCTTTATCCAAACGTCGATTTCTATTCGGGAATTATTTATCGCGCGCTCGGCATCCCAACATCATTGTTTACCGTCATGTTTGCTATCGGTAGAACGGTTGGTTGGGTGGCTCACTGGCAGGAGATGATCACCGATCCGAGCGGTCGAATCAGCCGTCCGAGACAGCTGTATACGGGTCCCGCGCAACGGGACTATGTTGAAGTCAGCAAGCGCGGCTAACCCGATCCGGCTACTCGCGCAATTTCCGCGCTAGCAGATCCTGCAGCGTCAACTCTCGGAATGCGAGTTTGCTGGTCCTTCCAGCAAACCCATGACCGTGTTCCGATCGGCGCGCCGCATTGGCTTGCCGTCTATCGGACTGATGGGCGCTTGCCGTACGCCATCCACGGGAAACACCGTTGCTTCCACGGGCGCTTCACTTTGCATGAATCTAAATGCCGCAAACGTCTCTGTTTGGCCGCGCCGACTTTTTAGCCGCCGATCAAACGGACGATAGCTGACGTTATGCTCCTGTAATTTCAGGGCCACGGCATCAGGGTTATCAACGAATAGATGCAGATTGATCGCTGAGTTGATGGCCGCGGTACCACTTAGGACCGGCCCCACCAAGCGGGGAGCAAAAGTGCTCAGCATATCCATTACCGTCACCGCGGTATGCCGTAAGCCGGCAAGCAAATCGAGGTGAGATTCGCGACCGAACAATTGCAGGTGCTCGGCAACCGCCTGTTCGATTTCGCTATTGCCGGGCAACGACCCGCGGTCTTGCATGCCTAATCGCTCCGCCGCCTTTACTTTCGCGATCCAATAGTCTTGGATACCTTGCTCTACAATAATGCGTGCAGCTTCTTGGGCCAACAATGTGCGTGCACGGTCGCTGCCATTCGTCGATTTTCTAGGCACGTTCCTAACTCTTTTATAGAAGATAGAAGCAAATCTGCTTGCTGACTCGAATTTCCAAAGCGCTAGAAGAGCGAGTCATCGGGCTTTGGCTGCTCCTCGGCCTCTTCGCCCTCTTGCAGCAACTCGTCCGTAGTGTCTTCGTCGTCGGCATCATCAGAGCTATTAAATAGGTTTATCGGATCAATCGCCATGTCGCATTCCGGGACATTATCTTCGCGAAATTTCTCAAACATCACCTGCTCTAGCGGGTCGCTGGCGGTCGCCGGACAACCAGTCTTCTTGTTTATTCTAACCGTAATTATGCCATCGGGGACGGGCATCGCAGCCAACGGCCTGCCACTTATCACGCGAAGCATAAACTGATTCCAAATGGGTAACGCGGTTCGTGAACCTTCCTCGCGCGGACCAAGCGGTTTGTGATCGTCGTAACCGACCCAAACGATGCCGACCATGTCACTGTTAAATCCGGCGAACCACGCGTCACGTCCATCGTTTGATGTTCCAGTCTTGCCTGAGAGATCGTTGCGACCTAGCGCTCGCCACGCGCGAATACCGGTACCGCGGCGAATTACGTCGCGCATGGCGTCCTGAATCAGATACGCAATCTGTTCGGAAATAATGCGCGGCGCTACGTTTACATCTGTAAATAGTTTCGGCGCTTCGTTGGCATTTGGTCTATAACTCTCGGCCAGTACTGCCAGCTGGTCCAGGGATAGCAATTCAACGTCGACACCAGGAAACAAGTCAATTGGCGATTGCGCCTCTGCAATTGCAGCGTCATCGTTGGCCGACTCAGGGTTGTCAGCGTTATCAAGAAGCTGGCGGGTATCGCGACGCATTGGTGTGGCAGATCTGACGACTGGTGTGGACCCAAACTTTTGCGGTTTGCTGATTTCACACTCTCGGCAAACTGTTGCCGGATTCGCGCGATAAACGATTTTGTCTGTTGCGTCAGTAATGCTGTCAATAACGTAAGGCTGAACCGAATAGCCGCCATTCGCGAACACCGAATAAGCTTGTGCCATGTCCAATGGAGTTGCATTGCCGCCGCCGAGGGCCAACGAACCGTTGCGCGGTAGCGCGCCCTCGTTAAAGCCAAACGGCGCAAGATAACGCACCGTATTGCCGATACCAGTGTGATCCAGCAAGAGACGTACGGAGGCCAGATTCATCGATTTAATCAGTGCCTCTCTGACTCGTTGGGGGCCGTAAAAACGGCCACTGTAATTAATCGGTCGCCAGAGACGCTCCAATGCAGCGGAGTTAATGACGACCGGTAAATCCGCAACGATCGTGGCAAGTGAGTTGCCGTTGTGCAAGGCAGCGGCGTAAGTGAAAGGCTTAAACGAAGATCCCGGCTGGCGAATCGCCTGCGTTACGCGATTGAATTTGCTTATGGTGAAGTCATAGCCGCCAGCGAGTGCCGTGATGGCGCCGTCATTGGGGTCTACTGAAACTAGAGCCGACTGCGCCAACGGCAATTGCGCAAGCGCGTAGCCGCCGATTGTAATTGGCATCACGTAGACGAAGTCGCCAGGCAACAATACTTCGGCGACCGTCTTCGGTGCCGGTCCGAATGATTCCGGGTCGAAGTATGGATTTGCCCAGTCGATGCCGTGCCATGGCAAACTCACACGCTCACCCGTTTGCAATACCACTTCGGCGTTGTTGGATTCTTCGTCGATTGCAGTCACAACAGCAACCATGAGACTGCCCGGGTTGTTATGGTCGCCAAGATGCAGCTGCAATTCCTCGGGCCAGTTGGCGTAGTCTTGCTGCAACACTTCTGGGGTGACTTCGGTTCTGGCAATCGCGCCGCGAAAACCGCGGCGGCGTGTGAATTCGAGCAAGCCATTGCGCAGCGAATAATTTGCGGCGGTCTGCATTGTCGAGTCTAGTGTGGTGACGACTTTGTAACCGGAGGAATAAGTTGCTTTTTCTCCGAACCGCTTGATCATCTCTTGGCGCACCATTTCGCCGACGTAGGGCGCTAACAGCTCTGACGCGGTGCCGTGTAACCGAGATTCGACAGGGAAATTTGTTGCATCAGCGTATTGGACGTCAGTAAGAAAATCGAGATCATGCATGCGTCCAAGAACGTAACCTCTGCGCACTGCCGCCTTTTTTGCACTGGTCACGGGATTGTAATCGGAGGGCGCCGGTAATACTCCAGCCAGTGTTGCCGCCTCGGCGGCATTAACGTCCGCTAGATTTTTTCCAAAGTAGACTTGCGCAGCTGCGGCGACGCCGTAGGCGCGCTGGCCGAAGAACATCTTATTCAAGAAAAGTGCGAGGATTTCCTGCTTGCTAAATTCCTGCTCAATTTTGTAAGCGAGAAAAGCTTCGCGAATTTTTCGTGTAAATATTTGCTCGCGCGTCAAAAAATAGTCACGCGCAAGTTGTTGGGTCAGTGTGCTGCCGCCGCCGCTAATTTCCCCCGTCTTAGCGAGCAGCCAGCCGGCGCGCAGTATGCCCTGGTAATCCACTCCCGGATGCACAAAGAAGCGGCGATCTTCGGCTGCAACAAACGCATCGATTACATGTTTGGGCAGATCGGCATAAGTAATCGGCGTCCGCCGCCTCTCGCCCACTTCATCAATGAGCCGCCCATCGCGAGAAAAAATTCGCAATGGAATCTGCAGCGGGATTTCGCGAATGGTCTCGGCGGGTGGCAGGCCGGGGGCAACATAATAAAAAGCGCCGATGACCGAGGCGACGATGCCAAGCGTCGCAGCAAAACCCAACCCGGCAGCAAGGACCAGCCATCGAACATATGCGGGCCGGCCCTTTTTTAGCTTGTTTTTGCGGGTTTTGCTTGCGATGTCCAGATTCTCCGTCATTTTGAGGCGAATTCAGCAATTTTGCGGGGGTAAAGACCGTTTGCTGGCCGCCCATAATCCGTGGTCTTGTACCACGTCAAAAAGTCGCTTCCGCTCGGTCCAATCACTCAATCGGCGGATGATAGCCACGCGCTGCCGAGAATGCACACAATGTGGCGAATTGTGGCGGTTGCGGGCGCGGCGGCCCGCAAATCTGCGGGTCTTTTCCTCCAATGGCCGTATTTGGGGTTTGCAATCGCAGATTGCCAAGAGATGAAAAACGGGCAGTCCGTCACCTTATCGGCGGATTCAATGCGCAATACTGGCGCACGTTTCGAGGCGACGACCAGTTCACGGAATATGCGCTGGCCGGGCAGTAAGATTCGTAACCCGGGTTCGTGAACAAAGTCACGTTTTATTTAACATTTTATTGATATATAGTTAAATCGCTTTGCTAGGGTCAGGCTTAGATTTGGCCCGCAACTTACCGACTTAGAAGGAAAAATACGTGCTCTTCGGCAAAAAAACACAACCTCTGCTGGGCCTCGATATAACGACTTCGTCGGTGAAATTGATAGAGTTGTCGCAGAGCGGAAAGCGCTATCGAGTCGAGTCCTACTCGGCAGAACCCACGCCGCCAAGCTCGGTGAATGAAAAGGCGATTGTCGACGCGAAAGCGGTTGGCGAAGCAATCCGCCGAGCGGTCAAGCGGTCGGGCGCAAAGGCGACCGATGTCGCCATCGCCATTAGCGGTGATGCGGCGATTACCAAAGTCATTCAGATGCCGTCCAGCCTATCCGAGCGCGACCTTGAGGGTCAGGTTGAGATCCAGGCGGATCAGTACATACCCTTCCCCATGGAAGAGGTGAGTTTCGATTACGAAATCGTTGGCCCAAATGAGGCAGATCCCGAATTGATGGATGTGCTGCTGGTTGCCACGCGTACCGAGAATGTCGAGCAGCGCCAAGCAGCGGTCAGCGCTGCAGGCCTTGCTGCCGAAATTGTCGATGTTGAAGCGTTCGCATTGGAAAATGCCTGCCAGCTCTTGAGCCACCAAATTCCGGATGGCGGTATGGGCCAGTCTGTCGCGATCGTCGATATTGGTGCGAGCAGCACGACCTTTAGTGTGCTTGAAGATTTGCGAGTGGTTTATACGCGGGATTTTGCTTTCGGCGGCCAACAATTAACTGAAGAAATCATGCGTACGTACGGGCTGTCCATGGAGGACGCCGGTCGCGCCAAAAAGCAGGGTGGACTGCCGAGCAACTACCAACCGGAAGTGCTGGAACCATTCGTTGACGACATGACACAGCAAGTCAGTCGTTCGTTACAATTCTATTTGGCATCGGGCGGCGGTCGTGAGCAGCCAGATATGATTTTGGTCTGTGGCGGTTGCGCAAATATTCCCGGCATTGCTGATGTCATCTCAAGCCGTGTCGGCATTCCAACCGAAGTCGGCGACCCACTTGGCCAAATGAAAATTTCGTCGAAGGCGAAGTCGCAGGGAGTCCATAAAGATTCGACTGCCCTATTGACGGCGTGCGGACTTGCATTGAGGAGCTTTGACTAATGCCACGTATTAATCTACTCCCTTGGCGCGAGGAAGATCGAAAGCGGCGCCAAAGAGAGTTTCTCGTTGCGATGGGCGGATCGTTTGTCGCCGGAATATTGGTTGTCATCGGAACAATATTCGTATTTTCGCAAATGATCGAGCATCAGCAGGACCGCAATACGCGCCTCGAAAACGAAATCGAAATACTCAATCAGAGTATCGCCGAAATCGATAGCCTGGAAACAAAAAAGGAACGGCTGTTGGCGCGCATGGAAATTATCGAGCGCTTGCAGCGTAGTCGTCCTGAGATCGTACATTTGTTCGATGAAATGACGCGGCGACTGCCAGAAGGAGTCTATCTCAGCGGCATGAAGCAAAATGGCGCTGCTGTAGAAGTCAAAGGTGTTGCACAGTCCAGCACTCGGGTATCCGCGCTGATGCGCCAAGTAGACGATTCCGAGTGGCTGATGGACCCGAGCGTCGTAAAAGTAGAAACGACGGAAACCGGTCCGGCAAGGCAAGCGGAATTTGTTGTCACTTTGAAACAAGTGCAGCAGACCGACGAAGACGCGGAGGACGAAGGATGAATTACGTCGAAGAGCTTAGGAATCTAGACGTTAACGACGTTGGCCGCTGGCCGTTTGCTTTTCGAGCCGCAGTCATTGCCATTGTCTTTGTCGTGGTTGTCGGTGCCGGTGTATATCTTTGGGTATACAAGGATATGGCACCAAAATTAGAACGCGAACGGAACACTGAGCAGGATTTACGCGTTACGTTCCAAAACAAACAGAAGAAAGCAGCGAATTTTGATGCGTACAAAGCGCAACTGGATCAAATGGAGCAGTCGTTTGGCACCATGTTGCGGCAGTTACCTGGTGAGACGGAAATCCCAAGCTTGATTGTTGACGTGTCGCAAACTGGATTGGCGGCAGGTTTGCAGGAGAAGTTATTCCAGCCACAGTCAGAAATTCGACGTGATTTTTACGCAGAGAAGCCCATCCAAATCACGCTGTCTGGCGGCTATCACGAGATCGCGAATTTCGTCAGCGGGGTTGCTGCGTTGCCAAGAATCGTGACGTTACACGATATCAACATTACCCCAGAAACAGGCGATAGGTTTGACCAGTTAACGCTGGCGGTAACCGCAAAAACGTATCGTTACCTTGAAGAAGAGGCCAACTAGAAAATGAATGTTGTCCCACAGAAGAAATTTTTTACAATCGCCCTGTTGGCGCTAGGCATGATGCTTGTTGGTTGTACTGGCGACATGGACGATCTTGACGAATACATCAATAAGACAAAGGCGCGCCCGGGCGGCAGAATTGAACCGCTGCCGGAAATCACGCCGTATGAAGTATTCACATACGTTGCCGACGCAGAGGGCGTACGCTCACCGTTTGTCCCTGATCTACCGCAAAGCGCGGGTGGTTCGGCAAGCAATGGTACACGGCCGGATCCAGAGCGCAGTCGTGAATATTTGGAGCAGTACTCGCTCGATACACTGCGCATGGTTGGCACGTTGGTACAAGGCGATACGAATTTTGGTCTTGTGCAGTCGTCTGCTGATGGATTGATTCACCGCGTCGTTATTGGCAATTATCTTGGCCAGAACGATGGTCGCATTGTGAACATTGATGAATCTGCAATTGAAATAGTTGAAATTATTTCGGACGGGATTGGCGGTTACGTGGAACGTGAAGCCGCTGTTGGTCTTGCGGACTAAAACACCCGAATGGAACTGGGAGTAATTGGAATGACGCTCATTAATAGGCCGAAGTTCGGCAATAGTAACCGACAATCGGCAGTGCGAAAATCGGCGGCAATAGCTGCATTTGTTCTCGCGTTTTGCGGTTTTAGCGCAAATGCGCAAGAGGGCAATCGCTTACAGGACATTCAGGTTCAAAGTTTGCCAGGTCAGAGGATCGAGTTGAAGTTGATCCTCAGTGGCGATGCGCCAGAGCCACTGGCGTTTACGATTGAAGATCCGGCGCGTATTGCGCTTGACCTACCAGAGACTTCGTTAGGGCTGTCGTCACGGCGTCGCGACGTTAATCTTGGTCCGTTGGACACGGTCTTAACTGCTGAGGCGAATGGCCGAACTCGCGTTGTCCTCAATCTCGATACCATGGTTGCCTATGACACGCGGCGCAGCGGCAACATAATCTACGTAACGCTTGGTGCAGACGATCAAGACGAGTCGGTAACCACGCAGTTTGCTGGTAGCGGATCCGGTGCATCGGCGCCAGCTCCTGTTTCCTACGCATCGAGAGGTGCGCGCGCAATAAATTCAGTTGATTTTCGTCGAACTCGTGATGGCGGTGGTCGCGTCGTAGTGAATTTGAGTGATCCCTCAACGCCGGTTGATATACGACAGGAGGGCGGTCGTGTTGTTGCGTTGTTTAAGGACACTAGCCTGCCGGCAGAACTGATGCGCCGACTTGACGTTATGGATTTTGCGACACCGGTGACCACGGTCGACGCTTTACGTACAAATTTGGATGCACGCATCGTCATTAGTGCAGATGGCAAGTACGAGCAACTAGCTTACCAGTCGGACAATGAGTTCACGATCGAGATCAATCCGACTGTGGATGAGTCAACCGAACAGTCTAGTTTGTTCTCGGAAACCAAAGAATATGAAGGTCAACGGCTAACGCTAAACTTCCAAGACATTGAAACGCGCGCTGTTCTGCAATTGCTCGCTGAAACATCCGGTCGCAATATCGTTGTTTCGGATACTGTGCAAGGTAACGTTACTTTACGTTTGCGCAACGTTCCCTGGGACCAGGCATTAGACATCGTTCTGACGACCAAGGGTCTGGACATGCGGCAGAATGGCAACGTCATTATCGTTGCTCCTGCCGAAGAGATCGCCGCTCGTGAAACCGCGGATCTCGAAGCGAAACAGGCGATCGTCGAACTGGAACCCCTATACTCAGAATTCTTGCAGGTCAACTACGCGAAAGCGGGCGATCTTGCTTCGCTCATTGGCGCCGATAGCAGCGCAAACGCACTATTGTCACCACGCGGAAGTGTCGCAATCGACGAAAGAACCAACACCTTGTTGGTTCAAGATACCGCCGAGCAACTGCAAAACATTCGGCGCTTAGTGCGCACGCTGGATATCCCGGTGCGACAGGTGCTAATTGAATCGCGCATCGTTGTAGTGAACGACGACTTCAGCCGTGAACTTGGTGTTCGATTCGGCTTTACCGGCGTCGATGACAACGGTTCTGATGGATTGTTCTCGGTTACTGGGTCGGGTAACGGTAGCGCGACGATCGTCGATTCCGCACTTAGCAATTTGAACAATCCATTGAACGGAACGCCATTCCCCGTTGCGCCGCCAGCCTTGGCTGATCGCTATAACGTGAATGTGCCGATCGCAAACCCGGCCGGGTCTCTGGCGTTGGCTGTTTTGGATACCGACTACATTGTCGACTTGGAGCTCACTGCGCTGGAAACAGAAGGGCGTGGTGAAATCGTTTCGACGCCGCGCATTATTACGGCGAATCAGAAAGAAGCCAGAATCGAACAGGGTGTGGAAATTCCCTTCCAGGAATCTTCTTCTTCCGGTGCGACAACAACGCAGTTCAAGAAGGCTGTGTTGAGTCTGACCGTGACGCCACAAATCACACCAGACGACAAGATCATTATGGACTTGGTCGTCAATAAGGACAGCGTCGGCGAATTGACGCCGAGTGCAACCGGTGGACTGGTGCCCAGTATCGATACGCGTTCTGTAGAAACGCAGGTTCTGGTGAGCGATGGCCAAACCGTCGTACTCGGCGGCATCTACGAAACTGAGCGTCGCGAAACGATTACGAAAGTGCCTTTCTTAGGCGACATACCAGGGGTTGGGGCTTTGTTTAGATCGAAAACAAATACGGCGAACAAAGCAGAATTGTTGATTTTTGTTACACCACGAATCCTCGAAGAGGGATCTAACATTTACTAGCCGCGGGTTACTCCGGAACGGCCTAGATCAAGGAATTGGAAAGATGAGGAAATTATCTTATCTCACAACACTACTGGCAGTGCTGATAATCGGCGCTTGTAGTGGTAGTGATACAGGATTTGTTAGTGACGTGGTTCCCCCCGACCCAACGGACCCGGGTGCTGGAGTGACGGTGTCGGCTGTGAACGTGCTGTCCAGCAGTCCTTCGCTGCCATCGGATGCGGGTCAGCTGCTGAATATTACGGTGATCGTACGCGATCAGAATAACGTTGCTGTTGGTGGCGTTACCGTCATATTGTCTTCTGATTCGGGAATATTAACGATTGCCGATCCGATTACTAACGAAGGCGGTATCGTGACCGCGACGCTCAGTGCCGGTGGCGATCCAACCAATCGCACGATATCTATCAGCGCGGATGCCAATGGCGTCATCGGCATGTCGAGCATTGATGTCATCGGAACGACGTTGTTCCTGTCGGGTGCGCCTTCGCTCGCGCAGGGTGATTCGGCACCGTATACCGTGGTTCTAACCGACGCGGGTGGTAACGGCATTGCTGGCGAAACCATCGCGGTTACCTCCTCAAACGGCAACACCCTCGCCTCGGCAAGTTTGACTACCGATATAGGTGGTCAGGCGCAGGTGATGCTGACGGCCTCTGCGGCCGGGCCTGATACGCTGTCCGCGGTGGCGCTAGGCATTACTGCAATGCAAGACCTTGCGGTATCCAACGACGCATTTTCAATCACAGCTCCCGCTGCTGGTACCGAAATTGTACTCAATACACCAACGCCGGTTGTACTAAACTGGACTATTGCTGGCGCGGGTCAAGCAAATGAGGTTATATCGTTTAGTTCTACTCGTGGCGCGCTTGACGCGATTTCCGATGTTACTGATGCTGCAGGCAATGCGTCCGTGAATATCTCGTCAACTAACGCTGGTGGCGCGGTCATTACTGCAACCAATTCTGGCGGTACGACGACCAGCGTGACTGTCGAGTTCGTTGCGAACGTCCCTGACAGCATCGCCGTTCAGGCCAGCCCATTCACGATTGGTCCTGAAGAGCAAAGCACTGTTACGGCGATCGTGCGCGACGTCGCGAACAACTTGGTCAAGAATGAAGTTGTTACCTTCGTATTGGACGATGTAACCGGTGGACAGCTGTCTGTCGCGCAGGCAATTACAGATAGTCAGGGCCGCGCGCAAACCTTTTACACTGCAAGCTCAACAACGAGTGCCAACAACGGTGTTAGGGTGACGGCAACTGTCCAAGCGGACCCAACTATCAGCGACTTCGTTGAGTTGACCGTTGCGCAGCGAGAGTTATTTTTGTCCATTGGTACCGGTAACGAAATCTTCGAGCCAAACTCTGCTCAATATCGCAAAGAGTTTGTCGTGCAGGTTACTGACTCGCAGGGCAATGGTGTCGAGGGTGTGACCGTACAGGTAGGACTGCTTTCAGACCGCTATTTCAAGGGTTTCTGGACTTACGTAGACGATCCGGTCAACGCGTGGGTGCAGACCGTTAATGCGCAGTGTATTGACGAGGACAGCGTACCTCCGACTGACAGAAACGGTATCCTAGATCCCGGCGAAGATTTGAACGGCAGTATGCGTATCGAGGCTGGCAATATCGCGACCGCGGTTGCGCAGAACGGTGTCGGAGGAACATTTACCTCCGACGGCGGCGGTTTCGGTATTATCGATGTGTTTTACCCGCAAGAGTTTGCGCGCTGGGTTGAGGCCACGCTTGAGGCGACAACTTCGGTCCAAGGAACAGAATTCGCGGAAGCAAGTCAGTTCATATTGCCAATAAGTGCGGACGACGTATCCAGCGAGCTGGTAGAGCCGCCTGGCGTGACAAGCCCATTCGGTGTAAGCCTAAGTTGCCTAGACACAGACTAAGATTGAGTAAAAAGCCAACCTTCGGGTTGGCTTTCTCCTTCAATACAATAAAAAAATGAGAACACCGAAAAACCTGTTTTTGATCGGGCCCATGGGCGCTGGAAAATCCGCGGTTGGACGACAGCTCGGCCGCCTGTTGCATCTGCATTTTATCGACAGCGATGACGAGATCGAGTCTCGAACTGGCGTGGATATCCCGTTTATATTTGAGAAGGAAGGCGAGAATGGTTTTCGCAAACGCGAAGCCAAGGTCATCGACGAAATTTCATTGAAGGACGGCATCATTCTAGCAACTGGCGGCGGCGCCGTGGTCGATCCTGAGAGCCGCAGCCGTTTGGGTGCTCGTGGATTTGTCGTCTATCTGCAAACCAGCGTCGCGCAGCAGGTGCAGCGAACACAGAAGGGCCGTCAGCGACCGATGCTGGATAATGGCGACCCACAGAAGGTGCTACAAAATCTCATGGATGTCCGCGATCCGATGTATCGTGAGATCGCTGACCTCGTAGTGGATACTGACGGCCGCCGTGTGCAGGAAGTTGCACAGGAAATTTACGAAGCGCTCTAGCACCGCCATCACATTGCCGTGTGACCCTCCCATGATTTCGTGCAATGATTGTGTCCCATACAATGCTGGACACTTTGTTGACTGAAACCCGAAAACTAACAGTCGAACTCGGCGAGCGGCGCTATCCGGTCATGGTCGGCCAAGGCCTGATACAAGACAGTTCGTCGTTAGCAGAACATATTCGTGGTGCCGATTGTCTGGTCGTGAGCAACGAAACTGTCGGTCCGCTCTATATGGCGCCAGTATTGGCTCAGCTAACCAGCAAGCGAGCCGTACAAATTCAAATTCCGGATGGTGAGCAATATAAAACGCCGGACACCGTACACAAGGTTATCGATGCGCTGGTCGGAATGCGCGCTAACCGGGATACGACCGTTATCGCGCTTGGCGGTGGTGTCGTAGGTGATATTGCCGGTTTCGCGGCAGCAAGTTACATGCGCGGTGTGCCGTTTATTCAAATTCCGACCACATTATTGGCGCAGGTTGACTCGTCTGTAGGTGGCAAAACCGGCGTGAATCATCCGGCCGGCAAAAATCTGATTGGCGCATTTCATCAGCCGAATTTGGTCGTGATTGATGTCGATACCCTAGCAACCCTGCCCGCGCGCGAGCTTAGTGCTGGACTCGCCGAGGTCATAAAGCACGGCGCCATCGTTGATCCCGCGTACTTTGCTTGGCTTGAAACGCATATCGCTGCACTGCGTAATGGCGATCGGTCTTTACTCATCGAGGCGGTTCTTGGGTCTTGCGAAATTAAATCACGGATTGTTGCTGAAGACGAACGGGAAATGGGTCGGCGTGCACTGCTGAATTTTGGACACACGTTTGGTCACGCCATTGAAAACTGCTTGGGTTATGGAGAATGGCTACACGGCGAAGCCGTTGCTGCAGGGATGTTGATGGCGGCCAAGCTGAGCGATCTAGAGTCGACACAGTACGCGCGATTGGAAGCGCTTGTTAGCGGTGCGGGTCTACCTACCGCGCCGCCAAAAGTTGGTGGCGCACGCTTACGCGAGGCGATGGATCTCGACAAAAAAGTCGCTGCAAAGGCGTTACGTTTTGTCCAGCTACACGCCATTGGCGACGCTTACGTCAGCAGCGAATATTCTGCCGATAAGCTCGATCGGGTATTGGCATTAGCAGACTGATGAGCAATACAACGCTCGCAACCTACGCCGCATTTTCGGAACAAAGCCGCGGTCGAAAAATTCCCGAAGTTGCGTCAGAGCATCGTGATGAGTTCCAGCGAGACCGCGACCGTATTGTGCATTCGACCGGGTTTCGCCGTCTGGTCTACAAAACGCAAGTTTTCGTTAACCACGAGGGCGATCTATACCGCACGCGTCTAACGCATTCTATCGAGGTGGCACAAATTGCGCGTACCGTTGCGCGCGCACTGCGCTTGAATGAATCGCTGGTTGAAGGTATATCGCTGGCTCACGATCTCGGCCATACGCCGTTTGGACACGCAGGCCAGGACACGCTAAATCACTGTATGCGCGACTACGGCGGTTTCGAGCACAATCTGCAGTCGCTGCGTGTCGTTGACGAATTGGAAGCCAAGTACGCGGATTTCCCCGGTCTCAACCTTACGTTCGAAACGCGCGAAGGGATCCTAAAACACTGCTCCGCTCAAAACGCGCGTCAACTCGGAGAGCTTGGGGAGCGTTTTCTGCGGCGGCAACAACCCGGGTTGGAAGCCCAAATCGCAAATCTGGCCGACGCGATAGCGTATAACAACCATGACGTTGACGATGGATTTCGTGCGGGCCTAATTTCGCTTGAGCAACTGCGTGAGCAAAAGCTATTTGCGGATCAATACGATGTGGTCCACGAACGGTACCCGGACTTGGAGGATCGTCGGCTAATCTACGAGATCATTCGACGCATGATCAATCGTGTTGTTAGCGATCTAATTACAACCAGCCAAGCACTTATCGAGAAAGCTGCGCCACGCACGATAGACGATGTGAGAGAACGTTCTAATCTGTTGATAGAGTTCTCCGACGAGGTTTATCAGGAGCATCTGCAGCTCAAACGCTTTCTTAATAAATCGCTTTACAGCCACGAGAAGGTCCGCAGCATGACGGGTAAAGCACAAAAGATGATTGAAGTGCTGTTTGATCGCTACATGGCAGAACCATCTCAAATGCCACAGGAATTTGCGAATCGCGCCGACAATGGTGAGGAACTGAGGGCGAGAGTGGTTGCAGACTATGTTGCAGGAATGACCGATCGCTTTGCCATCGCCGAACATGAGCGGCTTTTATCCGGTTAAGGTGGTTGTGGGCTTTACTTCCCGGCGACTACTGCACTAAAGATCAATCCGCACCGACCTATAGCGTCAAAATCATCCCCGCAAGCGGATTGGGCGCGATCGCTCTGCGACAACATGATATTTTCGTTTAGCTACGCAGCGCGACGATGTCTCTGCTAGAATTTGCGCCGATTGAGCAAGCTTGTGAGAAGCATCTGTGACCGCCAAACAAATTCCTGCAAATGAACGGCTAATTTTCGCCATGGACGTTGCCGATTGCGATCAAGCTCGCGTCTTGACCGAGCAGCTCGGTGACTCCGTGACCTTCTACAAGCTCGGTCTTGAGCTGATGATGAGCGGCGGCTATTTCGATCTTCTCGATTGGATGCTGGCGCGCGAGAAAAAAGTTTTTGCGGATCTCAAATTTTTCGATATTCCGGCGACAGTGGGCTCGGCGGTTCACCAATTGAAAGACCGCGGCGCAAGTTTCGTTACCGTGCATGGAAATCGTTCCATAATGGAGGCGGCGGCAGAGAATAAAGGCGATGACTTAAAAGTTTTGGGCGTTACCGCACTGACAAGTCTCGACCGCGGAGACCTCGACGACCTTGGATTCTCCTGCGATGTTGAGCAGCTGGTCCTGTCACGCGCAAGGCAAGCTTTAGATGCCGGTTGCGATGGCGTTATTTCGTCGGGCCTAGAAGCTAAAAAATTGCGTGAATTTATAGACTGTAGATTGCTTGTGGTAACGCCAGGCATCCGGCCAGTAGAGAATAGACCGACCGGCGACCAAAAACGCGTAGTGAGCGTCGAGCAGGCGTTCTCTAACGGCGCCGATCACATCGTTGTGGGCAGACCCATTCGCGATGCAGACGACCCGCGAGTCGCGGCCGAAAATATTCAAGCAACAATTGCCGAGCGGTTCTGAATTTATGTCTACGCCTTTGAAAAACGACCTACTCATTCGTGCATTGCTGCGGCAACCAGTTGAACGCACGCCCGTGTGGATCATGCGTCAGGCTGGTCGTTACTTGCCGGAGTATCGAGCGGTTCGCGAACAGGCCGGCGACTTTATGAGTTTGTGTGCAAACCCGGAGCTCGCGTGCGAAGTAACGCTGCAGCCATTGCGTCGATATGCACTCGATGCAGCGATCTTATTTTCCGACATCTTGACCATTCCGGACGCGATGGGCTTGGGGTTGTATTTTGAAGCCGGCGAAGGCCCAAAGTTTCAGCGGCCAGTACGCTCCAGGGCAGAAATAGACAACTTACCTAAACCGGATGTCAGCGATGCGTTGGGGTACGTATTCGACGCAGTTGCATTGATTCGACGTGAATTAGATGGCTCGGTGCCCCTCATCGGCTTCGCCGGCAGTCCGTGGACTGTGTCGACCTATATGGTTGAAGGCGGATCGAGTCGAAGTTTTGAACGCATAAAAGGGTTGGCGAAAGAAGACCCTAAGACGCTGGATAAATTGTTAGCGCATGTTGCTCAGACCACTGCTGACTACTTGACCGCACAGATAGCTGCGGGCGCCCAGGCGATTATGATTTTTGATACCTGGGGTGCAGCCCTTTCGCCAGACGAATACCGGCGATTCTCGCTAGCAAGCATGCAGCAAATTATCGATAAATTGCCACGCGAGCGTGATGGACAAACAATTCCGTTGATACTTTTTACCAAAGGAGCCGGCGTTCTTCTAACTGATATGGTGCAGACTGGCTGCGACGCGCTTGGCGTAGATTGGACCACCGACCTTGCTGATGCGCGCCGCTACACAGAGGATAGAGTTGCATTGCAAGGCAATCTCGATCCGGCAACCCTGCGCGAGTCGCCCGCGGACATTGAGCGCGGTGTCGCAGAAGTGTTAGCAAGCTACGGCAGCGGGCCAGGGCATGTATTCAATTTGGGTCATGGTATTACACCGGACATCGACCCAGAAAGTCTTGGTGTTCTAGTCGATGCAGTCCATCGCTTGAGCCCGCAGTATCACCGATAAGGTCGCCAATAAGATGGCGACCGGCTAATGCGTTGCATGCAGGCAATCATGCTTCGTCACGCAGTGCTCGGCGCAATATTTTCCCAACATTCGTTTTTGGTAGGTCGTCGCGAAATTCGATAATCTTTGGCACCTTATAACCGGTTAGATTGTCGCGGCAGTGCTGAATTAACTGTTCTTTGGTCAGCGATGGGTCGCTCTTTACAACAAATAGTTTTACGACTTCGCCGGAGCGTTCATCTTTCTGGCCGATTGCTGCCGCTTCCAATACGCCCTCGCACTCGACCGCAACGCCCTCAATTTCGTTTGGATAGACATTAAATCCCGACACCAGGATCATGTCTTTCTTGCGATCTTCGATGTACACCAGACCTTGTTGGTCCATGCGACCAACATCGCCAGTGCGAAACCAGCCGCCAGGCAGCATGACCGCTGCGGTCTCTTCAGCCTTTTGCCAGTAGCCTTCCATGACTTGCGGGCCGCGAATACAAATTTCGCCAACATCGCCGAGCGCTAACTCTTCGCCGCCATCGTCACAAATTTTTACGTCCGTGGACGAGATAGGCAAACCTATCGCACCGGTGAATTTGTCCTTCTGAAACGAGTTGATGATTGCGCCGGGCGACGTCTCTGTGAGGCCGTAGGCTTGCGTAATATGCTGTCCCGTTACTTCCCGCCATTTCCGTGACACAGCTTCTTGCACTGCCATGCCGCCGCCAACGGTGACTTCCAGGTGGCTGAAGTCAATGTCATCGAATCCAGGTGTATTCAACAGGCCGGCAAACAAAGTATTGACACCGGTGACGTAGTTGAACTTGTGCTTGGACATTTCTTTAACGAAACCACGCATGTCCCTTGGGTTCGTAATAAGAACGTTTTCGCCGCCCAGCACCAAGTACATCAGGCAGTTACCTTGCAGAGAAAATATGTGGTAGAGCGGCAGCGCGGTTATGGCGACGAGATCATCGCGGTCATCGAATATGCCACCTTGCCAGGCGATACCCTGATAGACATTAAACACCATGTTTCTGTGGCTCAACATGGCACCCTTCGAAAGGCCCGTGGTTCCGCCGGTATACTGCAAAAACGCGATATCTGCATAACCCAGCTCGATTTGCTTTAGCTCGCTTTGCGTGCCAAGGCGCAGAGCATCTTGAAAACGCACGCTGCCGGGAATGTCCCAGGCCGGAATCGCTTTTTTCACGTGCTTGAGCGCGAAATTTACAATCACGCGTTTCGGAAACTTCAAAAGATCGCCGACTTGTGTCGTAACGACATGATCGACTGCAGTGTCATCGATTACGCTTTGGACGGTATGCGCGAAATTTTCGAGGACCAAAATGCAGCGCGCACCCGAATCTGCCAATTGATGTCGCAACTCCCTGGCCGTATACAATGGGTTGACGTTTACTGCGACCAGGCCCGCTCTAAATATGCCAAATAGCGCCACAGGGTATTGCAGAATGTTTGGCAGCATAATGGCAACGCGTTCGCCACGCACCAAGCCCAATGAGCTCTGCAGATAACAGGCAAATTGCATTGAAAGCTCGTCAATGTCGCGGAAACTGAGCGTCGTTCCCATATTCGAATAACAGGGTCTATCCGCAAACTCGACGACCGAATGATCGATCATTTCGCGTATGGATTTGAACGGTGGTGCTTCGAGCTCTTCTGGGATTCCGTCAGCGTAGGAATCCAGCCAGATTTTTTCCACTTATGTTGTCCCCCGGTCGAATATTCGATCTAATTATCGTTGTCGATCCGTGATGCTAGCGTTGCATCAATCACAGACCACGCATTATCCAACAAAATGGGCTGCGCATCTGTATTTGGATGAATTCCATCTTCCTGCATTAAGGCCTTGTTCAAAGCGATGCCTTGCATAAAAAACTCAATCCATGCGACACCCAGTTGCGCGGCGAGGTCCCTGTAAACGGCCTCAAAGGCCTTGGTATAGCGTTCGCCATAGTTACTGGGAATTCGAATGCCGAGCAGAACAACGGATGCACCAACCTCACGGCTTGCCTCGATCATGCTCTGCAGGTTGTCCTTCATGACATTCGGCGCGATACCGCGCAGTCCGTCGTTGCCGCCGAGCTCCAAGATAACCAGCTCAGGTCCAAAATTCTCTAGTGCTGAGCTGATTCTGGTCGCGCCACCTTGCGTGGTATCGCCACTAATGCTGGCATTCACCACGCGATGTTCGTAACCTTTCTCCTCCAATCTTGCCTGCAACAAAGCGGTCCATGACTGGTCAACATCAATACCGTATCCTGCGCTCAGGCTATCGCCGATCACCAACACTGTCGGGCCGCTAGCGGCCAAGGCGACGCCCGCATTTAGCCATAAAAAAAGGCCCAAAATAGTACGCATGTCCAATATATCCAGCAAAGCGGCAGTGCTTGCCGCCAACAATGTTAGCAAGCAGGTTATCAGTCCCGAGGGTGGTCTGACTATTCTTTCCGAGGTGAGCTTCGAGATTGACTACGGCGAGTCTGTTGCCATTGTTGGTGCGTCAGGCGCGGGTAAGTCAACCTTGCTGGCATTGCTTGCCGGATTGGATTTACCGACTTCCGGCAGCATTCAGCTTGATGGCAATGTGTTAACCGACCTGGACGAAGATGGGCGTGCGCGGGTACGCGCGGCGAGTGTCGGCTTTGTGTTTCAGTCCTTTCACTTGGTGCCGTCATTGAATGCGTTGGAAAACGTCATGTTGCCGTTGGAATTGGGTGCGGCAGAAAACGCGCGTAAAAAAGCGGCGGACATCATCAGCCAGGTGGGCTTGAGCGAACGCGGCCGCCATTATCCTGCCCAATTGTCCGGTGGCGAAAAACAACGGGTTGCTATCGCGCGCGCTTTCGCCACTGAGCCTGCTGTGCTTTTTGCCGATGAGCCGACAGGAAATTTGGACAGCAAAACCGGCGAAAACATCATGCAGTTGATGTTTGACCTCAATCGAAATTCCTCTGCAACCCTAGTATTGGTAACACACGATCAGTCATTAGCGGGCCGCTGTGACCGTATATTGAGTCTCGATGCCGGTGCGCTGGTAAGCGACGAAAAGGTGCGTCGGTGAAAGCGATAGTCTATGCAATCCGCACGATCGGTCGCGAATTGCGCTCAGGCGAAGTACTGGTGCTGTTGTCTGCGGTTGCATTGGCGGTCGCGGCGCTCACCGCGGTGGGATTTCTAACCGACCGAATCGGCAAAGCGGTGGCACGCCAGGCGAATGAAGTATTGGCCGCCGATCTTCGACTGCGGTCACCCGAACCTCTGCCCGCTGAGTGGTTGGAAGCCGCCGAGCGTTTTGAACTGGAAACGGCAGAGACACAAAATTTTCCAAGCGTGGTATTTGCGGGTGACGAAAGTTCGCTCGCAAATGTCAAGGCGGTGAGCGCGGGCTACCCGTTGCGTGGCAAGGTGCGGACCGCCAATCGACTGTTTGGTGACCAGCAAGAGGCTAACGATATTCCGCCGGCCGGAAGCGTTTGGGCTGATGGCGCGTTAATGGCGAGGCTGAATGCGAGTGTCGGCGACACCATTTCTGTCGGCGAGTCCGATTTGCGAATCGATGCAGTGCTGACCTACCGGCCGGACCAATCGATCGGTTTTGCATCATTGGCGCCTACCGTATTACTGAATCTGAACGATCTTCCTGCAACGAATTTAGTCAAGGAAGGCAGTCGCGTCGGTTATGCGCTGCTGGTAGCAGGCCGGGAAAGCGATGTTGACGATTTTTATGCGGACGTAGAGGACGATTTGCCAGAGTCAGTTCGCGTGCGGAATCGCGAGGACAGCAGCGAAAGTGCCGCAAACGCATCTGCCAGAGCACAAAAGTTTCTATCGCTAACTGCCGTCATCAGTTTGTTGTTGAGCGCAGTCGCTATTGCGATGTCAGCGCGTCGCTTTGCGCATCGGCGAATGGACACTGTTGCGTTGATGAAAAGCCTCGGTGCCAGTCAGCAATTTGTCATTACGGCCGCCACCGTACAGCTCCTGCTGCTGGGTATCGTCGGCGTTTGTGTCGGCAGCCTCATAGGTTTTGCTGCGGAAAAGATATTGACCTCTATGCTGGCGGACCTAATCGCTAACGATTTGCCGCCGCCCGGTCTACAGCCGGTGTTTCTCGCCGCTGGCAGCGCACTGATATTGTTGATTGGATTCGCTATGCCATCGCTGATTCAACTGCGCAACGCGCCGCCGCTACGGGTACTTCGGCATGATGAGATGCCACCTGCACCGTCACGTCTATTGGTCGCCGGCACTTCATTGCTGGCGGTTGCCGCGATGCTCTATAGCGCAATAGGCGACGCGCGTCTGCTGCTGTATGTGCTGGGCGGAATGCTGGGCGTGTCGATTGTGTTGTATGCGACCGGGCGTCTGTTGGTTGCTCTGCTGGGTCGAAGTCGCGGTGGTGTCGGTATCGCCTGGCGCTACGGTTTGGCAAATGTTGCGCGGCGCGGGCGTGCCAGTGCTGTGCAAGTTGTCGCTTTCGGCTTGGGGCTTACGGTCCTGTTGTTATTGACCTTCGTGCGCACCGATCTTTTGAAAGGTTGGCAGCAAACGTTGGACGAGAACGCGCCGAACAGTTTCCTGATTAATATTCAAGCGCACGAACGCGACCCCATCGCGGAAATATTTGCGCGCAATGAGATTGGCGCGCCCGATTTTGTGCCCATGGTTCGTGGCCGCATGACGACCATTGATGGCGACGACGTCAAGGACATCGAGTTTCCAACCGAGGACGGAAAGTGGATGGCGAATCGTGAGGCCAATCTGACATGGGCTGCCAAGCTTAGCGAAACGAACGATATTGTTTCTGGCGACTGGTGGCCGGAGGATTATCAAGGCGATCCGCTGGTTTCGATCGAGGAGGAAGCCGCCGCAGATCTCGGCGTGGAGCTGGGGCAGAAGTTGACTTTCACCATCGCCGGTCAGGAAATACAGCTCACGGTAGCCAGTTTTCGCGAAGTTAATTGGGACTCCTTTAAACCCAACTTCTTCATGGTGTTGTCGCCAGGCGCGCTGGATGGATTTCCCGCAACTTTCGTGGCGAGTCTGAAGGTGCAAGCCGAAGAACGCGGCGCGCTGTTGGAAATTGCGCGCGCACACCCCAGTGTTTCAGTCATCGATCTCGAGTCAATATTGCAACAAGTCAAAGGTATCATTGAAAAGGCGACGTTGGCGGTACAGGCCGTATTCATATTTACCCTGGCGGCGGGGATAGCGGTGCTATTTGCGGCGGTCCAATCGACAATCGACGAACGTCGTTTTGAGAGCGCGATGCTACGTGCCCTGGGCGTACAGCGTGGCACGGTGTTGTTCGGAGTGCTAACTGAATTTGCAGCGCTCGGCCTTGTCGCGGGTTTTCTGGCGGCCGCCGGCGCATCGATCTTGGCTTGGTTGATTTCCACCAGGGTGTTCGAGCTGGAATACAGCTTTAGCCCGCTGCTATGGAGCCTCGGCCTTGGTGGCGGTATCTTGCTCGTGTGTCTGAGTGGTTATGTTGCAGCGCGTGGCGCGATTAATGCGCCGCCAGCCGACGTGTTGCGCGCCGCTTGAGGTGAGTGACGGCGCACAAAAATTATCGTGCGGTGTTGTCATTGCACGTAAAACACCATCCGGTTGGCTAACGGTGATGTTGCGTGCGTATCACAATTGGGATTTTCCGAAAGGCATTTCGGAAACGGGTGAGCAACCACTGGAAACGGCACAGCGCGAGGTCGGCGAAGAAACGGGCATTTCCGAGTTACATTTCGATTGGGGTGATCGCTCGATTGACACCGGCCCTTACAACAAAGGCAAAGTCGCGCGCTACTACCTTGCGCGTACCGAGCAAGAAAAAGTTGAAATGGGTATTTCGCCCGAACTCGGCCGACCTGAACATCATGAGTATCGATGGGTGGATTTTGATGAGGCGCATGATTTGTCGTCGCCGCGGGTCCGCGAGGTCGCGCGCTGGGCAAGACAGATTATCGGTACCTAAATTTGTGGCTGGCGTCGCAGGCTCTCAACTCCATTCGTTGCACAATTCAATAACTGCGGCCGGGCTTAGCGGCAGGATGACGGAATATGCCGGATGTCCAGTGTCGTTCTATCTTCTCCTACCGCCTCCATACCTTCTGGCGGCTCACGGTAGCCACAAATCCAGGAGAAAGGGCTGGTCGGGCTACCGCTCACAATGATTGGCCTAATGGTCATAATTCCGCCGTCCAGGGCCATATGCACGTAGTTGCCGAATTGCACATGCATCGCGCCGTCTACTACGTCAACGCGCTTAACATAGTTACCAATCAAGAATTCAGGTTTGGCGACGCCGGCAATCTCGTTGTTTGACGGAAACACGCCTCGATCTTTGTAGTAGTCCTTGATCGATAGCTTCATTTCTCCGGTAATTGAAAACGATTCGACGACCTGAGCGCGGATCGTATAGTCCTGATAAGCGGGAATCGCGATGGATGCCAATATGCCGATGATCGCAACGACGATCATCAACTCGATTAGTGTGAAACCGTTTCGATTCATGTTGTTACCTATATAAGAGAGCCCAGTTTGAAAATGGGCAGATACATCGCAATGATGAGCGACGCGAAATATGCGTATAGCGTTGCTTTTAATAGCAGTGAAAATCGGTTGCGCGATTCAACCATCGCCATAGTCAAGCGAGCACTGTGTGCATCGCATTGGTGGGTTAATTCACCCTCAAGCTGGTCAAGCCGCGCTGCGGCGGCGATTTCCGTCAATGCCGAGCCGGTCGACGAACTCTCCCTGATGCTGAGTAGATCGTTGAAGTCCATGCCGGCTGATTGGTTTGAGTTGCTGGCGGCAACGAGTACCGCTTCGTTTTTCGAGACGCCACTGGCTAATAAGATGCGTAGGAAATTCAAAAATAGATCGAGATTGTAAGCAGTGACAATTTTCCCGAGCAACGGTAGTTTCGCAGGCCACCTTGGTAATGGCAAAGATCGTCGTGTGCGTTTTCGAAACGTTATCGTCGTCCATGCCGAGAGCCCGATTATCAAAATAAGACCAGTGGCCATAATCGGAACGCCAATCTTGCCAATGCCAAATACATATCTCGTGAATTCTGGAAGGAGGGCGCCATAGCCGGAAAAAAAACTGTTGAATGACGGCATAACAAAAAATCCGAAAAATATCGCGGATGCGAGCGCAACCGCCGACAACGCCGCGAGATAGCCAATAATATCCACCAGTCCGGCCCAGTACGTGTCGAAGATTATCTTGCTGCGTTGCGTGTAGTCGATGTATTGCCGAAAAATTTTGACTCTGTCACCGCTATTGGCCTTTAGCAGGTTCGAAATAGCGGCAAACTCGGATGGATCGGTACTGGCGCCGCGATAGTCGGTGGCGACCAATAAGCCGTGAAGTCTATTGATATCCTCGGCGTATCCTGGTGGGCACTCATCCGCCAAGCGTCGCAATGCGTCGTCGATACTGAGTCTATCGAGCAAACTCGCCAGTTGCCGGCTAACAAATGAGAGATTTTCAGTTTTTTTCCGGGATGGCATAAAGCGCTAGAAGTTTCTGCACGACGAAGGTAATAAGCTGGAATCGATATTCGTAATATCGTCACCTCGAATGACCATTCCGGCCGGCGGTTTTTTCTTGGCGCAAACCCAGACAATTGTAGCGCTTACGTCCTCGGCGAGTGTTGCCGGTCGCATCGACAGTCGCCCTCCGGCGATCGCCAATGCTACGCGTTCGTCCTGCCCCTTGAACACTATCGAGATTGTGCCGCGCTCATGCAAATCGATATTCTCCACGATGGCGCCAAGCGATTCGTCGGCCAAAAGTGCAGAGCTGAACGTGTCAGATGCGCGCTCCGGCCATCGGCCATGTTGCGCATAGTAGACGGTCAGGTCTTGCTGCACTCCGGTGCTGAGAGAAAACCCTTCCGAGATTTGAGCCTGGACTATGGAACGTTCGAAATTACTCGCGGCTAGCGCGGTTAGCGCGAAAATCGTGAAGGCAACGACAGCAAATTCCATTGGACCGCGCAGCGTGGCGCTCAGGTTTTCGAATAGATAGAATTGCTTGGGAATGGGTAACAATTTCTAGCCTTATAACCGCCATTAGATGATCTCGCGGACTGTTGCAACATTACCCTAATTCGATGCGACTATCGATCATCGGTTTTTACGAATTATTTACAAAGAACATATCGAATACCGTCCAAAGTTGCGTAAACTTTAGCAAGTCACCCGTCAAAATTAGTCGATGGAGAGCGATCATGAGGTTTTTTCGTTTCGTATTCTTGAGCTGTCTGCTACCGATTGCCAGCGTTGCTGCTGCAGTGGATGTGCCTTCGAAGATAGAGGCGGTAACCGTCTACATGGAAGGCGCCATGGTCACCCGCGTCTCACGCATCAATCTGTCGGCGGGAAGCAACGAAATACGATTGACCGGACTGGTTGACTCGATTGAGGTTGCGAGCCTACAGGCGGAGGTCGCGAGTGACGCCGTGCAAATAGGCCAAATTAACCTGACCTCTGAAAAACAGCGCGATGCGATTGATTCGGAAGTGGTAGCGCTGCGTTCACGGGTTGATGAGACGCAGCGGTCATTGCAGGTAATTGATGCGAGTAGCAATGCGGCGAAGCTTAGATTGAAGTTCCTCGAAGGCATTGCCGCGGGCTACGCAAAAGAATCGTGGTTCGAGGGCACACGCGGTACGGCTGACATTGCTTCGTGGCGTGCCGCGTTGGACCTCCTGCAAAGCGGCTCCGAAGATGCTCACGGCTTAATTCGACAAAACGAGGCCAAAAAAACTGAGGTGAACAAAGATCTGTCGCTACTTATTCGCCAACTTGCCGCGCTGCGCGGCAAAACAAAGGCGAGCAGCAGCGTCGAGTTAACGCTGGACGCAAGGCAGTCGACAACGACCGAATTGCGACTGCATTACTATCAAGAAGATGCTGAATGGGCGCCGCGTTATGAGGCGCGCCTCGATAGCAATAACGGCAATTTACAACTATTGCAGGTGGCAGACATAGAGCAGCAAAGCGATGAGGACTGGAGCGCTGTCAAGCTCACCCTGTCCACCAGCGCCCCTGAGGGCGAGCTGATAGCGCCGGAGCTGGATAGCGAGTTTCTGGATCTGGTCGAGCCTGCACCACGGCGCAAGACGCTGATGCGGCAGAGCGCCGTGATGTCGAACGATGCGAATGGGTTTGCGGAGGAAATTGTTGTTACAGGAAGCCGCGTTCGTGCAGACGTAGGCGGCTTTGCGGTTAGGTACGCTGTCCCGGGGTCATCGACAGTAACCAACGATGCGGACGAACCGGTCACCGTTGAGCTCGCCAAATTTAATTTCGACACAGAGTTGGTGACACAGGTGGTGCCCAGGGAAAGCACCCAAGCATTCTTAGCGGCGCGCTTTATCTACAACCAGTCTGTACCGCTATTCGGCAGCAGCATGGCGGTATTCGTTGACGGTGTTTATGCCGGTGAATCGGAAATGCCAAGCGCACTGCCGCAGTCCGAAGTGGTATTGCCGATGGGGCAGGACCGGCGCGTTGAGGTTCACTCGCAAAGCCAAGGCGGTGCAGACGGCAACGCGGGCATTATCAGCAAACGCAAAACAGAAACGACGGACTATCTATTCGAAATAATCAATCGACGAGACTCGGCCAGTCATATAGAAGTTCAGGACCTCTATCCGGTTGCGCGCAACAAGTCGATCGAAGTCGAGGTTCCGCGCACGGCGACCGCACCAACCGAACGCGATCTGGATGACAAACCGGGCCTGGTTGTCTGGAAGAAAACTTTGGGAGCGGGCGAATCCTGGCGGATTAACCATCAGTACACGATCAGTTACCCTGCAAAATCAATCTTGAGAAAGAATTGAGGATGTAGCAGGTTGGTACCTGACTAGACGACGGACAAACAACTTGGCTGAACGATCATTCAATAACCAGTCGCTTGAACAATTAATCGGCGACTGCAGCAGCATACTCGCGACGTCGCCGGCTGTCGTGGGCGTGGTGCGCGCCGATCAGGCTATTGAGTATCGCGTTTTTGAACGTGCTGATGCCAAGGGACTGGCCGACTGGCTTTTTGCTCAAAAGCTGGACGACGAAGAAGTTCTAATTTGGCAGGCTGACCGGGTTTGTAGGGATGACAATTGGACGACGAAATATCCTCGGGGGATGCAGGAAAACATCAAGAAGTTTGAATCACTCGTCGCAGAGCACCGCGCCAACATCGACTGGCAGAATATGCCGCAAGGTTTTTCGTTACATACGTCCGGCCGCGACGGCCACATCTATTATCGGGAAGATGACCGCTTGATGGAAATCTATGTCGAATTATCGGGAATTGCGAAGTACAGTTTCCTGGTTGGCGAGGAAGGACTTTCGCATTGGATACTTCCGGAGGAATCGATGCTGACCCAACAGCAGCGTGATCGCATTGCAGAAAAGCTGCGGCAGTGGTTGGACGAGCAAGAATACAAATCGGACTTCAATATTTCCGGTACCGTCTGACTTATCGCCTTGTCCTGCGCAGAATTTTCCGAGAATTAAGCAACTTCTGACGTGTCAATACGGACCGAAATCAATAGACTCGTTTTCTTAGAATAATCATTTTTCGAGTAAATTGAGGGCTCAATTCCTATGCCTGCGAATGCTTATGAGCGGTTTCAGCGGGTACTGAATTACATCGACGAAAATTCGGGAGAACCGCTCCACCTTGCGACGCTTTGTCAGGTCGCCGCATTCTCCAAGTTCCATTTCCATCGCCAGTTCTCGGCGCTTTTTGGTGTCGGTGTTGCGCACTACGTGCGTCTGGGAAACCTTAAGCGCGCTGCATACGCCTTGGCGTACCGGGAGCATTCAATTACCAGGATCGGTATGGATTGCGGTTATCGGAGTCCCGACGCATTCGCACGCGCATTCAAGAAGTACTTTGGTCAGAGCCCGTCAGACTATCGGCGGCAACCGCAATGGCATGCCTCGTTCAAGACGCTGATGCCGCTCACCCAAACGAGAAAAATAGCTATGCAAAAAAACCATCAACTAAACGACGTCACGATTGCAAATTTCCCGATAACACGTGTAGCTGTGCTTGAACATCGCGGGAACCCGCAGCATTTAGGCAACTCGATTAGACAATTTATCGCTTGGCGAAAAGCGAACCAATTGCCGCCGAAACACAGTGCAACGTATAACATCCTCTATGACGATCCGGCAGAGGTGCCAGCGGCCGACTATCGATTCGACCTCTGTGCAACAACAGACCGAGAAGTTACCGAAAACAACTTCGGCGTAGTGTCAAAAACGATTCCGGCTGGGCGCTGCGCGGTGCTGCGGCATATCGGCTCAGACGATCTGCTAGAAGCGACCGTCTCAGCCCTATATCGAATATGGTTACCGCAAAGCGGGGAGGAATTACGTGATTTTCCGATCTTCTTGCGACGAGTCAGCGTTTTCCCCGATGTGGGTGAGCATGCCGCAATCACGGATGTCTACCTACCAATCGCTTGAGCGTGTCGATTGAACAGGCGATTGCGGAAATCGCGCAGCCATTCGTCTTCACTACCTATGAAGTTTGATATCACCTATTCCAAATGACCGGCTGCGCTGTTATATGATGCACACGCTGTCATACAAAACCGAGGAACTTCCGATGATGCTACGACGCTGTGCAATTCTTACCTCGCTGTTAGTTTTCACTGCGGCGGCTCACGCCAACGATCTGCACGATGCCGTCAAAAAAGACTACGATGCGTATTTGGGAAATCTGTTTGATCATTTTCATCGTAATCCTGAGCTTTCCGTCGTTGAATTCGAGACTGCCGCACGCATGGCGAAGGAGCTGCGGGACGCAGGCTTCGAGGTAACGGAAAAAGTTGGCGGCACTGGCGTCGTGGCTATCATGGAAAACGGCGATGGCCCGTTGGTCATGATGAGGGCGGACATGGACGGCTTGCCGGTCGAAGAGAAAACCGGCTTGGCCAACGCCTCGAAAAAGCAGCAACAAAGTCCGATTACGGGCGACATGGTACATACCATGCATGCCTGTGGTCATGACGTACATATTACGAGCCTCGTCGGCACCGCAAGACAGATGGCGGCGCGTAAGGGCGAATGGAGCGGCACCATCATGCTGGTTGTGCAGCCGGCGGAAGAACGAGTGATTGGCGCTAAAGCGATGAAAGCTGATGGTATCTGGAAGCGCTTCGGCACTCCTGACTATGCGCTGGCTTTTCACGTCTCATCGAACACCGTTGCTGGCCAAATCAATGTTTCCGAAGGTAGCCCCTATGCTGGTGCTGACACCGTCGACATTGTTATTCATGGAGTTGGAACTCATGGTGCGCACCCGCATCGCGGCAAGGACCCAATCGTTCTAGGCGCACAGATAGTGCTGGCTCTACAAACGCTGGTAGCACGCGAGTTATCACCGCGTGATCCAGGCGTCGTGACGGTCGGCTCGTTTCACTCCGGCACAAAACACAACATCATTTCGGATCGTGCCGTGTTGCAGCTCACGGTCCGCAACACAAGTATGGAAACCAGAGAGCTCCTATTGAACGGCATTAAACGCATCGCCGAGAACATGGGTCGGGTTGCGGGATTGCAGAAGGATATGTTGCCAGAGGTGACGGTATCTCAGGAAAGCGTGCCGCCTACAATCAACGATGCGAATCTGGCGCGCCGCTTGAAGAAGGCGTGGGGCGGATCATTGGGCGAGTCACGAGTCATCGATATCCCGACCAAAGGCATGGGCGCCGAAGACTTTCCGTATCTTACGGTTGAGCCTGCTATTACCAGCGTCTATTGGGCTGTCGGCGGTACGCCTGCGGAAGACTTCGAACTCGAGAAGGCAGGTGGTCCACCGGTACCGAGTCACCACTCACCGCTTTTCAAGATTGCCCCAGAGCCGTCGGTACGCGCCGGTGTCGAGTCCACCGTCGTTGCGTTAATGGAGTTGATGCAGCCCTAGCCTGGAAATTGCGCGAGTAACCGACAATCCGGCGGGCACGCTTTGCGCTGTCGAATTCAGGAATAAAATGTATGGAACTCATCAATATTTGGTCCTGCTCTTCGTTGTACAACCCAAAACTCATGCTTTGCTCGTGCAATATTTGTGCTACACAACGCGGTTGCGCAATTCGCCGGCCGCAAATGCTTGGTAGTTTGCCGCAAGCTCGCCGATGGCATTTTGCCGTGCTTCGCGAGACGCCCACGCGATATGCGGAGTAATGATCAAATTGTCGCCGTGATAGTCCAACAAGGGGTCGCCATCCACTGGCGGTTCCTGCGGCAATACGTCGATTGCGGCGGCGGCGATATCGCCATTGGTCAGCGCATCACTTAGCGCCTGCGAATCGACCAATCCACCGCGGGCGGTGTTGATCAATATCGCAGTCGATTTCATTGTATTCAGCGTG
Organism: Woeseia sp.; assembly: GCA_021773015.1. Lineage (GTDB taxonomy): Bacteria > Pseudomonadota > Gammaproteobacteria > Steroidobacterales > Woeseiaceae > OFTM247. Next base: position 2,571,209 of record JAJFKW010000001.1, on the reverse strand, counting down.
TCGGCGTTGATCAAATTTCTTGTATCGTCGTTGAGCGGGCAATGCAGGCTAACTACGTCGGCGCTGCGCAATACTTCGTGGAAGTCGGGACGGTTGCTGTCGCCCTGGCCGCGGCTCCCTGGCCGTTTCGATACCAAGACCTGCATGCCAAACTGGCGGGCGATTTTTGCGACGCCCTGGCCGAGCTCGCCGTAGCCTACGATACCCAGCGTCATCGCCGATAAACCACGCACAGAATAATCGAGCCTGCAAAAATTTTCGGCTTTCTGCCATTCGCCCGCTTGCACGAGGCGGTCGAATGGACCAATGCTATGCGCCAGACTGAGCATCACCGCAAATACATGCTCGACTACAGACTCGGTACAGTAGGCCACCAAATTGCAAACGGCTATGCTGTGCTGGCATGCATAATCGAGGTCAACGTTGTCCGTCCCTGTCGCGGTCAAACCGATGAACTTGACGTTTGGCGCGGTGCTCAGTACCTCGGCGTCTAGTCGAACCTTATTGCAGAGCACGACCTCGGCATTTCTAATTCTCTCGACTCGTTGCTGCGCTGGCGTATTGCCGAACACTTCGAGTGTTGGCAGGGCGGACTTCAAAGGTGCGAGATCCAGGTCGCCCGGTCCCAATGTTTCGTAGTCTAAAAATACGGATTTCATCTAGGTAGGGTATTCTTCGTAGCGGAACCATGACCATGACCGATGAATTCTGGAAACGCAAATCGCTGGCGCAAATGAACTCCGATGAATGGGAATCATTATGTGACGGCTGCGCGCTGTGCTGTTTGCAGAAATTGGAAGACGAAGATAGCGGTGAGGTTTTTTTCACGGACATCTCGTGCAAGCTCCTGGACTTAGATACCTGCCGTTGCACAAATTACGAAAGCAGAACGAAACTGGTAGCGAGTTGCTTGTCACTTAGCATCGAGGATCCAGCCGCATTCGGCTGGTTACCGTCGACTTGTGCCTATCGCCGTTTGTCGAATGGCGAAGAATTACCGGCATGGCATCCCTTGCTTACCGGTGACCCGCAGTCCGTTCACGATGCGGGAATTTCAGTCATGGGCAAGGCGACGTCAGAACTCGAGACCGACGAGTACACGGTACTTCGTCAAATCTGAACGATTCAGCAAGCGCCTACGTGTTGGCGTTGCGCGCCCGTGACTTCATTCCTTATTACTAATGCCGAAGATTAGCCGGTATTTTGCAGGCCCTGCGCTATGCCGTTGACAGATGCGAGTAGTGCATCGAATAAATCAGGATCTTCGCTGCCGCTTGCACGCCAGCGCTTCAATAGGTCAACCTGCATCAAACTCATTGGATCGACATACGGGTTACGCAACATGATTGCGCGTTGCAGTGTGAAATCGCCCTCTAGTAGCGAGTCATGATCGGAGTATTCGAGAATCAAATCGCGCGTCAGGACAAATTCGCTTTCGATAATCGGATAGAACTGCTGGTGTAAGTCACCGGCGAGCCGCGAGTAAAGGTTTGTGATGCTGAGATCCGCCTTGGCCAGCACCATTTCCGCATCGGCGGTCAGCGCGCGCATAAAGTACCATTCACGAAACATTTCCCGAAACGCGTCGTCGTCGAATTGACTTGCCGCCGCTTGCAGGCCGCTGCCCAGTCCATACCAGCCGGGCAGAATGGAGCGGCACTGGGTCCAGCTAAATACCCAAGGGATTGCACGTAGGTCCTCTACGCCATTGCCGCCGCGCCTAGATGAGGGTCTTGAGCCGATGCGCATACGTTCGATAAGGTCAATCGGCGTGGCCAACCGAAAGTAGTCGTAGAAGCCGGGTGTTTCGTAGATAAGTTCTCTGTAGCGCTGCCTGCTGACGTCGGCGATCACGTCCATCATCGCGTGCCACTCTGGCATGTCGTTGCCGCGATGCTGTGGCATGGCAGTCGCTAAAGCTACCGAACCGGTGGCTTGTTCCAGGGTGCGCAAAGCGATACCGCGCAGGCCATATTTTTCATTGATTATTTCGCCTTGCTCGGTGACGCGCAGCCTGCCATTCACCGTTCCTGGCGGTGACCCTAGTACGGCCGCGTGGGTCTTGCCGCCGCCGCGGCTTACTGTGCCGCCGCGTCCGTGAAATAGGCAAAGCTCTACGCCGGCTTTTGACACGCAATCTACGAGTTCGACTTGTGCGTTTTGCAAGGCCCAGCGGGCCGATGCGATACCAGAATCCTTATTGCTGTCCGAATAACCGATCATGACGGTTTGACGGTTATTTCTCTGCTGCAGATGCGCCTTATAGTGTGGGTTCGTCAGCAGGGCGTGCAGTATTCTTGGACCTTGCTGCAAGTCCGTAACGGTCTCTAGCAACGGCGCAATATCGAGTGGTACCTGGTCACGTCGATTGTGCAGTTCGCTCCAATTCGCCAGCAGCAGGACCGACAAAATGTCGTCGGCACCTTGCGTCATGCTAACGACAAACGGGCCAATCGCCTCGCGTCCGTATTTGCGCCGGCATGCGGCGATTGCTTGAAACACCGCTAATGTCTTGCGAATCGTTACGCTTTGTTCAAATGGTACAGATTCGCGTGACTCAATCGCCTCGACAATTCTGGCCGCGCGGTCTTCGGCGCTCCAGGTGAGCCAGTCTGCAATGCCGAGACTCTCGCCAATGGCTTTACGGTGCACCATTGCGTCTTGCCGTACGTCCAGCGTGACAAGATGAAAACCGAATGTCGCGACTCGCCGCAACAGCCTGCGCACCGCAAAAAGCCCGGCATGTTGACCGTTGTTACTTTCCAGACTGCTCGCGATAAGCTGAATGTCAGCTTCAAATTGACTGGCATTCTCGTATGGAAAGGCTTCGTCGTCGTAAGTCGCCTGCAGCCGTTGTTGAATTAATCGCAGAAACACACGATACGGCATATCCCGATGGCGTGCCGGAACCTCATGGTATGCGTTTTGAAATGCTGAGCGATATTCGCTGATGCGCGCCAGCACCTCCGGATCAACACTGACGCGGCTACTCGATTGGCTTAGTTTGTTCGACAGTGACGCACATTCTTTATAGTAAAGGTCGAGCACTAGTGAGCGTTGCCGCGCCATCGTAGAACGAATGGTCTTCGCATTGACGTTAGGATTGCCATCCATGTCGCCGCCAACCCAGGATGCGAAATTTACCAGCTTCGGTATTTTTAGCGTTCGCCCCGCTTCTCCGTAAACGCGCTCAGCGGCATTCTCCAAGTCTTCGTAAAATGGTGGCATTGCGCGATAGAGCACATCGGTTACAAAGAACAATACGTGCTCTAGCTCATCGGCTACCGTCATCTGTTCCGACGGGTGCTCGTCGGTTTGCCAACCGGTTGTTACCTCGAGTTTGATGTTTTCGATGCCGGCTGCTTTCTCTTGCACGGTCATCGTTGGGTTCAGCATATCGATCAGTCGTCTGACGATGCGCTGTTCTTTGCGCAGAATCGTACGCCGTGTGGGTTCGGTTGGGTGAGCTGTGAACACCGGTTCAATACGCATGCGATCCAACAACGCCTGTAAATCGTCGACCCCGAGCCCAGACGCCTTCAGGCGAACCAATGTCTCCTCCAGCCCGCCAGGCTGATATTGACCAACTACTTGGAGATATTCACGCCGCCGCCGAATGCGGTGTACTTTTTCCGCGGTATTCACGAGCTGAAAATAGGTCGCGAAAGAACGAATGACTTCTAGGGCAAACTCGAGATCGAGGTTACTTACCAGGTCTGCAAGTTCCTCGCCCGGCAATTCGTTGTCCTCGCGGCGGCGAATTGAACGCAACCGCGCCGATTCCACGAAATCAAATAGCTCGTCACCACCTTGTTCGCGCAACAGCTCGCCAACCAAAGTGCCAAGCACTCGCACATCGTCGCGCAACGCTTGATCTTTGTGCTCAAACGTAATGTCTTGGCGGCGCAATGGCTTTGGCATGATTTGCTTACTGGTTGCCTGATTTAGTCGCGGAAGTTTTCGTACTGTAATGGCAATTCGATGTTCGCATCTTTCAGCAGTGCGATTACTGATTGTAGGTCATCCCGCTTTTTTCCAGAAACGCGCAGCTTCTCGCCCTGAATCGCAGATTGCACTTTAATTTTGGAGGCCTTTATTTTTTTCACAAGGTCGCGTGCGAGCAGCGTTTCGATACCCTGACGAAGCACGATTTTTTGTCGCGCCTCGCTGCCGGAAAACTCTGGGTCTTCTTCCTTAATACAGGCAACATCGATGCCTCGTTTGGCCAGCTTCTGGCGCAAGATATCCAGCATTTGTTTTAGTTGAAAATCGGTCTGGCTGGTCATCGAAATTATGTGATCTTCCAGAACGTACGTCGAGCCGGTACCTTTGAAGTCGAAGCGAGTCGTTACTTCACGATTTGCCTGATCGACGGCATTGCTTGCTTCATGAGCGTCAAACTCGCTCACAACATCAAACGAGGGCATTGAATTCTCCTGCCGATAGTACGTGCATGATATGGATCAATTGGATCGCAAAAAGTTTAGGCGCTGTGCAAATTCTTCTTATGTTTTCGAACGAGTTCGAGAAAGCGTGGCGTCATGCCGACATCGTCGTATATTGGGTCGCCCTGGTCGTCTTCGCGAATGACTGTTTCTCCCGGCACATAGGGCATGGTGGCTTCGAGCTCACCAATCGCCGAGGATAACAGGTCACGAATAATCTGCTCTTCATCGACCCCCGAGTGCAATTCTGCCAGCGCATGTACGCGCGCCGCATCGTCCAAAGGCAGACGAATCGAATACCTTTCTTCCGTTTCGACGGCCTTTTCAGCTTTGCCCCAGACTTGCAAAAGTTCGTTCAGTTTCATTCGTCGTAACCGTAGTCGATGCGCGTGGCGACAATAGCAAAATCTATAGAAGCTGCCCAGTTAAGCGGCTCGTTGGTCAACAGTCAATTGGTGAGAATTAGCCAAAGTCCACGGAAGGACCGACATGCTTCACCGCAACAATCCAGCACCGCGCCACAACTGTTCTGTGCATCGAGAGGAGAACGGAGCTGAGGCCGACGTCCGGCTGCTGCTGGCCGAGTTGGCTGGCAGTGGCTGCGGGACAGCATTAGCGCAGGATCTGGAAGCTAAAAACCTTTGTGGCGAAACGGTCCTAGTCGATACAAAGCAACTACTCAGCGACCCGACTGCATTCGACACTGTTCGGCAACACATTGCGCGATGCGTACGCCATTCCACAGCGCTGACGCTTTGCATCGGCAACCTCGGCGCAGAATCTGCCGCCGTGGATAACCTGGAAAAGCTGTGCGCCAAGCTTGCCGAAGCGGGGATCGGTAGAAGCCACTTGCTCGGTACCACGGCGAGCGCTGACGAAATTTCCGCACGTCCGTATGCGCTGGTGACGCGGTGCTGGCTAGGCGACGGGTCGCGTTATATGACTGTGCGCAAAGACGCCTTCGCTGCCGGTACACGGCACGAGGAGTTTTGGCAATATTTGTGGCGCTATCACCGCAGTCAATGGCGGGTGCTTCCCGCGTACAGTGACAGCGTGTCATCCGCCTGCGCGCTCCTAAATGACGAACATGCCGGCGGTGTCCTTCCGGCCTACGGTGTGCAAGTGCCTATTTCGACGGCTTGGCTACCTTTACAAATTCACATCCCGAAGTTCGCGAATCAAAACGGCGTTCTTCACGGCGTTCGTTTGGAGGCAGCAATTGAGGCCAGTGTCAATTGTGGGGAGCGTTTGATCGAATTGCTGCCCTGGCCGTGCAAGACAATGCGCAATGACGTCGCAATGAATCGGCGACTGGCGATTGTCGTGACTGGCCTAGGCGAGCTGGTCTCGCGACAAAATAGAAATCCCTCTGAAGTCGCTGTGCAACGGTCAATGGCAGCGTTGGTTGCGCATATTCGCGCTACATTGCAGAAAACTTCAGCGAAAATCGCAGAGCGGACGTCTATTTTGCCCGCGTTGGCGAAATCGGGCCCCGCGATCGCCGCACAAACCGGTCATTGCGATCATTGGGCGGCACGTTGGCAATCAGCATTGCAACGAAATGCCATACGACACCGAAATCTGCTGGTATTGTCGCCGTATTCGGTGTTGCCGCCAGGGCGCGGCAATCACGCCGCATTTGGTGACTTATTGCCAATAATTCGTTATGCAGATGCCTTCGGTTTCGCCGGAGCGCCGACTTTCGAGGGCTGGAAATTCAATGATTTCAAACACTTCCATCGCCGGGCTTGGTCATTGATACATAACCGTAGCGGCGGTGCGCTCGTTGCGGCAAGGGTATGAAGTGATATACGGTTTCACTTCGGGTGAGATGAGATAAGCCGCACCAGTCGATCAGCAGCACGCTCGACCCGGAATTACACTCATTTAGTGACGGCGAGGACGCATTGCAATCAATCACTCCTGATGTACACGGTATCGCCGTTTTGCTGCTTACGGCCATTGCGCTATTTTTGTTTACGCGTGATCGACTACCGTTGGAAACATCCAGTTTTGGCATCCTCGTCGTGCTGGTATTGGGTTTTCACTTATTTCCCTACGTGCGTGGCGATATTTCGCTTGGCCCTAGCGATTTCTTTGCGGGCTTCGGCAATGAGGCATTAATCACCATCTGCGCTTTGCTCATGGTCGGCAAGGCGCTGGAAACGACGGGCGCATTGCAGCCACTTGCCACGGTAGTGAGCAACGCCTGGTCGACGCGTCCTGTTCTGGCGTTGCTGGTCACGTTAGTTGCGGCGGCGATTTTAAGCGCCTTTATGAACAATACGCCTATCGTCGTATTGCTAATGCCCATTCTGGTTGGCGTATCGATGCGGGTTCAATTTCCAGTGTCTGGCGTGATGCTGCCAATGGGCCTTGCCACGATCATTGGTGGTATGTCGACGACGATCGGCACCTCAACGAATTTGCTGGTGGTCGGCATTTCCAACGATCTGGGCTTAGAACAATTGGGCATGTTCGATTTTATGCTGCCGGTCGTGCTGGTGGGTGGTGTGGGTATCCTATTTCTCTGGCTGGTCGCCCCAAAGCTGCTGCCCGATCGCATACCGCCGTTGGCGGATACCTCGCCGCGTGTCTTCAGCAGTCAATTGCATATTAAAGAAGGTGGCTTTGCGGATGGCAAAACACTTTCCGAAGTGCTGGCAAAGACTGGCGGCCGTATGCGCATCGACAGGGTACAGCGCAGTGAATCACTGTTCTTGGCAAAACTACCCTCGGTGGTCTTGTTGCCAGGTGATCGGTTGTTCGTTAAAGATTCACCGGATAATTTGAAGCACTACGAAAACCTTCTCGGCGCAACGCTCTACAACATTTCGGATGCGGAACATCCTATTGACGACGACACTCCACTCAAAGCAGAAGGGCAGCAGCTTGCCGAAGTGGTAGTCACGCGTGGCTCCCCATTACATCTGCGCAGTCTTGCGGCAATACGGTTCAGTGCAAGTTACGGGTTGCTGCCACTCGCCATCCACACGGCGCGTTCGGCGCCGGGCGCGCAAGAGACCGGCGATCTCAACTCTATTCGCCTGCGGGCAGGTGACGTGTTGTTGGTGCAGGGCACCGGCGATTCAATTGATGCATTGAAAGCCAGTGGCAACATTCTGGTACTCGATGGTACGACCAATTTGCCGCATACGCAGAAAGCAAGCGCTGCGCTTGCCGTAATGGCATTTGTGGTGCTTTCCGCGGCGACGGGCCTAATGCCGATATCCATCAGCGCGTTGCTCGGTGTTGGCCTGATGCTGGCGCTTGGCAGCTTGAATTGGCGTGACGCTGCCGGTGCCCTTTCCACGCCGGTCATCATGATAATCGTAACCAGTTTGGCGTTGGGGAAGGCATTGATCGGCACCGGTATGGCCGACTATCTCGCGCTGGGCTTTGTCGGCCTAGTCGAGGACTTGCCGATTTCTGTCATTCTAAGCGCATTCATTTTAATCATGACGATACTGACCAACGTTGTCTCAAATAGTGCGGCTGCTGTGATCGGCACGCCAATTGCGATCTCCATAGCCAAGCAACTGGGAGTCGGCCCGGAACCGTTTGTGCTTGCTGTGTTATTTGGCGCGAATATGAGCTTTGCTACGCCGTTTGGCTATCAAACCAACTTGCTCATTTTGAGTGCAGGCGGTTATCGCTTTTCGGATTTCATGCGGGTTGGTATTCCACTCATCGTCGTGATGTGGATTGGCTTCTCGATCGTGTTACCGTTGTTGTACAAGCTGTAGTTGAAACATCGCGGCAATTGTTGCACACCGCAAATCGTCTTTGCGAGGAGCGCAGATACGCGGCAATCTCCGGCGGCGAATCCGCACTGATAGGCTCGTTCGCGCGCTAGTTCAGAGCCTGGTAAACGAGCACTCTGAACTGGTTGCGAATCTGGCCTTTTGTCGGACGCACCTGTGACATGAATACGCCAATCATTCGTTCTTCCGGGTCAACCCAATACGAGGTATTAAAAGCGCCGCCCCACGCGTAGCTTCCTTTGGTGCCCAACTCGTCGGTCTCCGAGAGCGCATCGATCACTTTGAATCCGAGGCTGAAGTCGGGGTCGCCGTCACCATCCATGTCGACGCGACTTGCGGTCATCAGGGCGACACTTTTCTTGCTCAGTATGCGCACCCCATCCAGTGCGCCTTCGCCGAGTAACATGCGCAAGAATCGAACGTAGTCGCTGGCTGTCGAACTCAGCCCGGCGCCGCCGGAGAAGAACTCCTTGGCGCCTTCAACCGGGTATCTAGGGTTGTCGAGCAAAATATCGCCCTCTTTGCCGCTGGACACAGCAATACCGCTGTCGGTGGCGTCCGCGTATAGCGTGACCAGACGCGCAGCTTTGCTATCTGGCAAGTAAAAATACGTGTCATGCATGCCAAGCGGCTGAAAAACTTCCTCCTTGAAAAACGTGTCCAATGATTTTCCAGAAATCACCTCTACCAAATAACCAAGCACATCCGTGTCTAGCCCGTAGTCGAACTTGGAACCAGGTTCGGCAAGTAATGGTTGCTCGGCAATTCGTCGAACGTTGGCCTCAAGCAGTATTTGCTTCTCTGTCAGACCATCGATAATGCCGGCCTTTTTATATGCCTCGCTCGTCTTACTCGGAATAAACGGATAAGCAATTCCTGAAGTATGCGTAAGCAGATCCATAATTCGAATCTCTTTGGTCGCGGCGATTGTATCGGTCACGTTGCCGTCTTCATCAACGCCAGTAGCGATTCGCGGATTTGCGAACCACGGAATGTATGTGGAAACTGGGTCGTTCAATAAAAAATTGCCTCGCTCATACAACTGCATAACGGCGACGGTCGTAATCGCCTTGGTCATCGATGCAATGCGAAATATCGAGTCATCCTGCATCGGGGCTTTTGCAGCAACATCGGCAAAGCCAAATTTCTTCCGGTACACAATCTCGTCGTCCTTAACGACAATTGCCACAGCACCAGGAATTTCGCGCGTATCGATCGCACGTTCGATAGCCGCATCTATACGCAGTAGTCTGGTTTCGTCGAATGCCGCTTCATGCGAAATGGCAATTGTAGAAGGTTCGCAGAATGCGGCGGCCGAGAAGCCGGCAGAAACAATTAGGGCGAAGAGGATTCGTTTCATTGTCAGTCATCACTAGATTGAATAGCGTGACCAACATGTTACCAGCAGATCAGTAGCGATGGTCTGCCTCACGATCTCATCGCAATCGCATTGGACGCGATTAATCTACCTGCCTGAGCTATCGATCCTTGACGTGAGCGATTTCCCTGGTAATACTCGAGCCAATGAAACATCCGACACGCAACGCGAACCGACAGAATCGTAACTGGTGGTGGTCACTCCCCAAGGAGATGGCTGTCAACTGACGTTCGTTCAAAGATCAATCGACAAGAACCCATCTCCGCTGTAAAGCGCAGGTGGGTTTTTTTATGGGCAAAGCCCGGGAACAGGATATGCAAGCACCTTTTGACATTGCCGCAGATTTAGATACGCCGGTATCCGCGTATTTGAAACTGAGCGTGCTCAAGCCACGCTTTTTATTGGAAAGCGTGGAGGGTGGCGAGCGTCTGGCGCGCTATTCGTTTCTGGGCTTTGGCGAGTCCGTAGATTTGTGGTTCGATGAGGCGGGATTGCGTCATGGTGACCGCGTATTACCGACGCCGACTTCGCAAGCAGATTATTTGCAAACGTTGCGTGACGCGCTGCAGCTGGTCCCCAAATTAAAACCGGCGTTACCGGACTTAGGGTTTGCGGGTGGTTTGGTTGGCGTGTCGGGGTACGACATCGTACGGCTGTTTGAGAAGCTACCGGCAACCGCTGCGCCGCGCGCCGGCATTCCCCGCGCTGCATTCGCTGCGCCGTCTTCGATGCTGGTCTTCGACCACCTAACTCGACGCGTCGCATTGTTACACGACGGCAGTGAGGCGGATCGTCAGTCGTTACGAAAAGAAATCATGGATCTCTTGCGTGGGCCAATACCGATCGCAACAAACAAGGTCAACGTTGGTGCGCCAGCGGCTGGCATGACTGAGGGTGAGTTCCGCGAGCGCGTAGAGGTTTGCAAGGATCACATCGCCGCAGGGGATATATACCAAATCGTCATGTCCGTTTTATTCAAAGGCCGAACCAACGTCGATGCCTTTGAGGTGTACCGCGCACTACGTTTACTCAATCCATCACCGTACATGTTCTATTTCGAATTTGGCGAGCTGAAGATAGTTGGTTCGTCACCGGAGGCGTTGGTAAAGCTCAGCGACCGCACGGCGTCTCTACGTCCAATTGCGGGCACCTTGCCACGCGGCGCCGATAAGGCCGAGGACCTGGCCAATGAGGTGCAGTTACTCGCGGACCCCAAAGAATCTGCAGAGCATGTAATGCTGGTTGACCTCGCGCGCAACGATCTCGGACGGGTCGCCGAGCCAGGTAGCATCGTTGTCGAGCCGTACCGGGCGATCGAACGATACAGCCACGTGATGCATATCGTTAGCGGCGTCAGCGGTCAATTGGCTGAAGAATTCGACGCATTTGACTTGTTTGCCGCGAGTTTTCCTGCCGGTACATTGGTGGGTGCCCCAAAAGTCAGGGCAATGGAAATCATCGAAGAATTGGAGCTTGGCAATCGCGGTTTGTACGCTGGAACGGCAGGCTATTTCGGTGTTGGCGGGAATATGGATCAGGCAATTACTATCCGCACGCTGGTTTTCAACGGTGACGAAGTTAGTTTCCAGGCTGGCGCCGGTATCGTCGCTGATAGTGTTGCAGAGCGAGAGTACGCGGAAGTGCTCGCAAAAAGCGCGATTTTGCGACACGCTCTCGAATTGGCGGGGGAGGGGCTGTGAGTTTCGACGACGTGCGAATTTTGATGATCGATAATTACGATTCTTTTACTTACAACCTGGTCCAGGCATTTGCAGCGCAGGGCGCGGAAGTGGTTGTTTATCGTAACGACGCAATCGATGTTGAAAGTGCCAAAGCGGTTGCCGCGACCCACATGGTGATATCACCCGGGCCCGGCCGACCCGAGGATGCCGGTATTTCGCTGCAACTCATTGCAGCATTCGCGGAACGCATGCCGATACTGGGGGTCTGTTTGGGTCACCAGTGTCTCGTCAGTCATTTTGGTGGAGAAATTGTGCGCGCTGAGAGAATCATGCATGGCAAGACCTCCATGGTGAAGCACGATGGCAAGACGCTGTTCGATGGTCTGCCGCAACCGTTTGAAGCCGGTCGCTACCACTCGCTTTGCGCAAGCCACGAAACGCTACCAGATGCGCTTTTGCTGACGGCAGAAACAGAGCGCGGTGAAATTATGGGTGTGCGTCATCGAAAATTGGCGCTTGAGGGCGTGCAATTTCATCCGGAAAGCATACTAACGCCCAGTGGTGACCAGTTAATGGCGAACTTCATGCGGATGAGCGCAACATGAGCACAAACTATTCTGTGGTATTGGATCAACTGTTGGAGCGCAATTCGCTGTCCGAAAAAGCAGCCTACGATTTGATGCAGGAATTGGCTGGCGGCAACATGCAGCAAGCGTTGGCAGGTGCATTGCTCGCTGCGTTGCGTGCTAAAGGCGAAACGGCGGAGGAGATTCGCGGCTTCGCCAGTGCGATGCGTGAGCTCGCCATACGTCCGTCAATCCCAGATGGGCCGCCAGCGGTCGATGCGGTTGGTACCGGTGGCGACGGTTCGGGGAGCTTGAATCTATCGACCGGAGCTGCGTTGCTGGCGTCTGCCTGCGGCGCACGAATAGTGAAACACGGTAATCGTTCCGTTTCGAGCAAGTCTGGCAGCGCGGATATGTTGGAGTGTCTCGGAATTCCTTTGCCGTTGGATGAAGCCGCAGCGATAAAATTGCTTGAGGCAACCGGTTTTACCTTTTTATTCGCACCGGCTTATCATCCAGCGATGAAGTCTGTAGTGCCGGTCCGCGGTGCCATGGGCGTGCGAACCGTATTCAATTTTCTTGGACCGCTGACCAATCCGGCCGCGCCACCGTATCAACTCATTGGTGCTTATAGTCTCAACGCAGCAAAACTGATGGCGGACGCACTGACCGGTTTACCGGTTGAGCGTGTCTTCGTTGTGCACGGCGAACCTGGTTGGGACGAGGCAACACCAGCGGGTAACTTCGCGTTGTTCGATGTGCACGACGGCCAAGTGACGCGAACGGAACGCAGCGCTGCGGACTACGGCGTTGCACCTTGCCGACCTGAAGACTTGGCGGGTGGCGATGCCGCACATAATGCTGCCGAACTGGTACGTGTATTTACCGGCGAGGACCAAGGCGCACATCGCGATACGCTAGTAATGGGCACCTCTTTGATTCTCGAGGTATCCGGCGCGGTCGCCGACGCCCGCGAAGGTGTCGATGTTGCGCAAGCAGCGCTTGACAATGGCACCGCGGAAAAACTTCTTGGCAATATACGTATGCACTTTTCCGGCGCATGAGCGACTTTCTACAACAAATGGCGAAATCGAGCGAGCAACGCGCCTCAACAATCGAGTTGGCGTCTCTGCGTGAGAACCTCGACAGGCAAGTTTCGCCTATACAACTCAACAAATTTGGCGTGATTGCCGAGATCAAACAGCACTCCCCTGCCGAGGGCGCGCTTACCGAGTCCGGGCGCAGTCGCGAACAACAGGCACTGCAATACGTCGCGGGTGGTGCGATGGCAATTTCTGTATTGACTGAACCGGCGCGATTTTCTGGCGCGATGTCGCACCTGGCAGATGTTGTTGCGATCGCCAGAGACGTACCCGTCATGCGCAAAGATTTTCTGGTTGATACGCGGCAGATTATCGAGGCGCGCGCCGCCGGTGCGAGCGGTGTTCTGCTGATTACGGCGATGCTCAGCGATGAAATGCTGGCAAGCATGCTCGATTGCGCCTGGGAACATTCCATGTTCGTTTTGCTGGAGGCATTCGATGCGAACGATTTGCAGCGAACTGCTAATTTCCTAACGTCGCGAAAACACGCGGATAAAGCCGGGCAGCAGCAATTACTTGTAGGAGTGAACACGCGCAACTTGCGTACCCTGAAAGTTGATGCCAACCGATTAGAAAAACTCAGCGGTTTGCTGCCACAGAACGCAGTTTGCGTTGCAGAGAGTGGTATCCAGAATGCAGCAGATGTTTCCAGGGTGGTCGCGCTCGGCTACGCCGCCGTGCTGGTTGGAACGGCATTGATGCGTAGTGACGAACCACAGCAGCTGGTTGCGGCGCTGCATGCCGCCGGTGTTGCTGCATGACCGTTCGCGTGAAAATTTGTGGTTTGTCAGATGAAGCGTCACTGGCAGCCGCGGTTGAAGCTGGGGCCGATGCGATCGGCTTCGTTTTTCATCAAAAATCGCCGCGAAACCTGACCCTGGATCGCGCGAACGCATTATCTGCAATGGTGCCTATGGATGTGTTGACGGTTGCAGTGATGCTGCATCCAGATGGACCTACGGCCGCAGCCATTTTGCTAGCAATTGATGCTGACATCATCCAAACCGACCAGGCTGATTTCGATTATCTGCAGGTGCCACATCATATGAGTCGCTGGCCGGTCATTCGTGAACACGTGCTTAAGAATCAGTCGGCCTTGCCAAGCCGATTCGTTTACGAGGGCGCTGGCAGCGGACAAGGCCAACAAGTCGACTGGCAGGTTGCAGCAAAAGTGGCGAAGCACGGCGAAATGATATTAGCGGGCGGGCTCGATGCTACTAATGTTGCAGAGGCGATTGAGACCGTGCGACCGTGGGCAGTTGACGTCTCCAGTGCGGTTGAGAGCGAGCCGGGCAAAAAAGATCCACAACGGATCAAAGAATTTATCAACGCGGTCAGAGCGGCCGGTTGAGCTGAAATGCTACGAGGAAAAAATTCATGAGGGCTGAGATTTCCGCCGCCGAAGCAGAGTTATTGCTGCAAGCGACGATCAAAGGCGAATTGCCTGATACGCGTGGCCGCTTCGGCCCGTTTGGCGGTCGCTACATACCCGAAACGCTGGTACCCGCATTTGAGCGCCTGGAGCAAGGCATCGCCGATCACTTGCATACCGATAGTTTTCAAAATGACTATCGACGTGAACTTCGCGAATGGGTAGGGCGGCCGACAGCACTGTCGCACGCGCCGCGACTCAGCGAGCGCTGGGGAACGGATGTTTGGCTTAAGCGCGAAGATTTAGCGCATACCGGCGCGCATAAAATCAACAATGCGATCGGTCAAGCGTTGCTTGCTAAGCGCCTGGGCGCGAAACGGGTGATCGCCGAAACCGGTGCAGGTCAGCATGGCGTTGCATCTGCGGCGGCGTGCGCGCGCCTTGGATTGCCTTGCCGTGTCTACATGGGTGCAGTGGATATTGAACGGCAGGCGCCGAATGTCGACAGAATGCTGCGGCTTGGTGCGGAAGTGCTCCCTGTGGAGACCGGCGACAAGACGTTGCGCGCCGCCATCGACGAGGCGTTGCGCGAATGGGTAACCGACCCGGATGGAATCTATTATCTTCTCGGCTCGGCGGTTGGCGCGCACCCGTATCCTTACTTAGTTCGCGAATTACAGTCAGTCATTGGTCACGAGGCGCGCCAGCAGATTATCGAACAGGCCGGCGGGTTGCCCGATGTTGCGTTTGCTTGCGTCGGTGGCGGTTCCAATGCTATCGGCTTGTTTTACCCGCTCGTTGGTGACGCGGACATCGAATTGATCGGTGTCGAAGCGGGCGGCACTGGCGATGGTCTTGGCCAAAATGCAGCAACCCTGGCAACGGGCACACCCGGAGTATTGCAAGGATGTTATTCGATCATTTTGCAAGATGAACATGGCAACGTTCAGGAAACGCACTCGGTATCCGCAGGGCTTGATTATTCCGGCGTCGGGCCGGAGCATGCGCTGTTCCAGGCAATCGGCAGAGTGAAATACATTAGTGCAACGGATAGTGAAGCACTCGAGGCGCTTGAGGAGTTGTGTGAGTTGGAGGGGGTACTAACCGCGCTGGAGACTGCGCATGCTTATGCAGCGGCGAAAAAGTGGAGTGCCGACAACCCTGGTAAGCGCATCTTGATTGGGAATTCAGGCCGCGGCGATAAAGATATGCCAACGTTGACGAAATATCCCGCCAGGACGAGAAGTTATGCTGCCACATGAAAAAATAACCGCTGCGATTCGCGCGGCGAGTGACGGTAAACGTACTGCTTTAGTGCCGTTTATTACTGCCGGCTATCCCGATCCGAACGCGTTCATCGATACACTGAGCGCCGTAGCGTCCGTCGGCGACGTTGTCGAATTGGGAATTCCGTTTTCCGACCCAATGGCAGACGGCATGACCATTCAACGGTCAAGCTTTAAGGCCATCGAAGACGGCGTCACGCTAAGCTGGATTTTTGAGCAACTCGCACGCCCAGAATGCAGCGTTGATACGCCGCTGGTCATGATGTCTTACCTAAACCCATTATTGGCGTATGGATATGAGCGGCTAGCCAAACAAGCAGTTGCCACTGGTGTCTGCGGATTTATTGTGCCAGACCTTCCTTACGAAGAAAGTGATGAGCTCAGGAACGCATTGGAAGCGCAAGGTGTTGGGTTGATTCAACTCGTAACGCCCGCGACGCCGAATGACCGGCTCAAAATATTGGCGAACGCGTCTAAAGGTTTTCTATACGCAGTAACAATCACCGGGATTACTGGCGGCGACGGCGGCTTGCCGGCCAATCTTGCGAACTATCTCGATGGCGTCTCTGCGGCTACCGCACTGCCGGTTTGTGCAGGTTTCGGCATTCGAGCGGCAGCCGATGTGAGCAATGTTGGCCGGCACGCGGCAGGTGCAATTGTCGGTTCGGCGTTGGTCGAGGTGCTTGAGCAAGGCGGCGACCCCGCTGCATGGCTGCGCAACCTGCGGCCCGAATAGTTTTTCAATCCGCGAACCCCGAATGAAAAAAGTTACTTCCGCAGATTCACTGATTACCATCAGTCACTATCGCAATGTCCTGGAAAGCGAAGGCATTGAAGCGTTTATTCGAAACGAGCATCTGAGCGGCATACTCGGTGAGATGCCGTTTCAAGAAGTCTGGCCAGAGCTTTGGGTTCGCAACGATCTGGATTTAGATCGCGCGCGGCAACTCATTGATGCGGCGATCACGGACGAGAGCCCACCAGAAAGCTGGCGTTGTAAGAAATGCGACGCGGAAAACGAAGGTCAATTCGCGGCTTGTTGGAAATGTGAGGCGCCGGTGTAGCGTAGGCAAAGATCGCATCGTTGACCTCGTTTTGCCAATTGCGCGATAGCTAGGGCCGAATTTCACTACGTAAAATGCGTGGATTTGCACCATCGCGATCCGCGATGACTACTGTGCGCCAAAATCGTTCGACGCCTTCGCCGCCGGCATTACCGACCGAATAAGCAATATTTTTTCCGTCTGCGGAAAACGTTGGCTGATCGAAGATGTGCTCGCTACTCTCCGCAATGAGCGTCTTATCTGAGCCATCTGCATTCATCACCATCAAGCTCGATGAATTGCGATCAGATACTTTGTAGATAATCTGTTTTCCATCCGGAGCAAAAGCGGGGTGTTCTTCATCGGTATCTGCGTCGGTTAGATAGCGAATGTCTGTCCCATCGGGCTCCATAGTGTAAATATCGAGATTATCGCCATGCATCCCGTAGGCTAGCAGACGTCCACTCGCGCGTGACCAACCCATCGGCCAATCCCAGCCATCGTGAAAAGTCAGTCGTTCTTGTGCTGATCCATCCGAATTCATCACATAAACTTCGGTATCGTTGTCGCGGTTCGAATAAAACGCGATCCTCTCTCCGTTGGGTGACCAGACTGGACCACCGTCTCGTCCGGGCGATTCCGTGAGCCGAACAACATTGTTACCGTCTGAGTCCATCACATAAATGTCGAACGCCCCGTAAAACTCATCGGCGCGCGGATTATGCGCGTCCGAATAATAGGCAATCCGATCCCCATTGGGCGACCATTCCGGCGAGTGGTTAGAACCTTGGTTGTTCGTGACATTTCGTGGCTCGGTGCCGTCCGTGTTGATAACGATAATTTGCGAATTGTCGAAATGATTGCAGGCTGAATACATAACCAGCCGGCTATTATCTGGTGACCACCACACGTGATTGTCGACAATCCAGCAATCTTGCTCGGCAGCTTCGGCCCCCAGTGGTAAGAAAATCGTCGCGAGCCAAGCGGATCGAAGTTTCACAGTAGTTTGCGCTCCCAGGTATGTGACCGTTCTAAGCCGTCACCGCACTAGACAATCGTGTGGCCTCGAAGTTCGCGTTTCACCAGGCGACGATCTGCGAATAGTAGTTGTGGTGGGTGTGCTTATTCCCCCGGCAGGGATGTCCCATGCAAGCGTGGGCTATGGCATGCCTCGCGCGAGCAGGCGGGTGCCGGCAATTTCGCTGCGCAAGATAGTTGAGACTTTATCGGCCTGTACCGGACGGCTGATCAGGAAGCCCTGCGCCAGATCACACTGACAGGAACGCAAAAACTCGAATTGCGTGACTGTTTCGACGCCCTCGGCCGCGACTTCGATGTCCAAGCCGCGCGCCATCGCAATGGCTGCACGAACGATGCGTTGATGGCTACCGTTCACTTCAACGTCTTGTATCAATGATTGATCAAGAACAAAACTATCGATAACACCGGTATCCAATGAGCTGAACGAAATATCACGCGTGCCGAAGTGGTCCAATGACAAGCGCACGCCGAGTCTTCGCAAACCCTGCAGCGTTTCCAGTTCGGCGCTGCGATTTCGAACGATTTCGCCATCGCCAATTTCCAACTCGATGCAACCAGGGTCGAGCGCAGTGTTGGCAAGAGATCTCGACACCGCATCAACTAATCGTCCGTGTAGTAACTGTGGTTGCGAGAGATTAATAGCCATCGCAAGATCGGGTAATTCGAATTGATGCTGCCAACTCGCGAGTTGACGACACGCGGTATCGATTACCCATTCACCTGCGGAATGAATTAGCCCGCTACTTTCCAGAATTGATAGAAATCTTGCCGGTGGCAGCAAACCAAACCGCGGATGTTGCCAGCGCAGCAATGCTTCCAAACCGATGAGTCGGCCGGAACCTACATCGATGCGTGGCTGGTAGTGCAACACAAATTCACTACGAACCAGCGCATGGCGTAATCCAACCTCAAGCTCTTCGCGCTGTGCCAAGCGGCTGTTTAGTGCATTGGAATAATACTGAAAACGCCCGCCGCCATGCTTCTTGGCTTGATACATCGCGAGATCCGCCGCTTTGATCAAGCGTTCCGCCTGCTCGCCCGAACCCGGGTATACCGAAATACCGATACTGGGCGTTGCGTAAACTTCGCTGCCGTTAACGTCGTACTTCTCCGACAACACGAGGACGATTTTTTGCGCAGCGGCACCGGCGTTGCGCGCATCGCCAAAGTCTTCGAGGCAAACAACGAATTCATCGCCGCCCCAGCGACCGCAGAAATCCCCAATACGCAAATTCTTCGTCATTCTTTCGGCGACTTGACGCAACAACTCATCGCCGATGTCGTGGCCTAGCGTGTCATTAACTGACTTGAATCTATCGAGGTCGACAAATAACACGGCTAACGGTCTTCCGCTTCGTTGACTACGGCCTATCGCCTTTTCCAGGTGACGACTGAACAAACTGCGATTAGGCAGCATCGTCAGCTCGTCATACTGCGCGCGTTTTTCCAATTCGACAGTGCGTCGCATAACATCCGTTGCGTCACGGAATGTAATCACGCCACCAACCAACCCCCGGTTGTCGTCGTAAAGACCTTGACCGTTGATACTCAAAATCGTATCGGCCTGCCCATCAGCACGGTAGACCGCTATTTGATTGGAGAATTTTTCGCCGCGGCAAGCTTTCACCAGTGGCAGCTCATCGTGCGCAATAACTGATTTGCCGTCCGCAGCAAAATTGCAAAATTGCTTATCCCATGCAGCTGTTGGTTGAACGCGTGCGCCCAAACTCAGTATCGAACGTGCGGCGGGATTGATGTCGAGAACGTGACCCTGATGATCGACCACAATCACGCCATCATTGATACTTTTCAAGATGGACAAGACGGTATTGTCTGTATTCGATAGTCGTGCAAGAAGTTGGTGACGCTGGATAGCGTGGTCAAATATCGAGGTTTGTTCTTCTGGCGCAGTGCTATCGATACACACGTAGCCTTGTGCGCCGGCCCTGACTGCAGCAATGCCGCGGTGCTCATGTTCGCGAGTCGTGACCGCGACCAGTGGGTAGCCCGCTAACTCATGAATAAGCGATTGCAGCGAATTGCCGGATTTGAGTATTGCTGGGCCCGCCTCAAACAGAATCAGATCGACATTGGCGGCCCCGTCATTCGGTAAATCCATGCCACCGCGACGCAGCAGGCTTTTGCAAATCGGGTCATTCTGCAGAGTCTCCGCATAATCGTCTGCGAAGTCGCTGTTGCCTAGATACAAAAACGTGTGCGTACTCACGCCGTCAACCCAGAATTAGCTGACAACTCGCCTGTGGTTTTGCAATCTATGCTCAAAATCGGACAGACTCTGTTCAGTGCCATATTTATTCTTGTTAGTTCAGCTCTGGATATTACGGGTCGGCGCGAGGGCCAGACGCATAATACCAGAAACCAGCCCAAAGCAAGCTACAGAAAGGGGTTGGCGTGTTTTCGCCAGAATACCCCGAGGGATTTAAACGAATGTTCCGCACAGAACGTCTAATTAATGAAGCGAGAGGGGATTTAGGCATTGAGTGTACTGTTGGCCGCCAATACCCGGTTGAAAATGGGTGAAATGGCGTCTTTGAGTCCTGGAAGTGACGAGGCATTGGTCGAGCGGGCGCGGCAGGCGGACGCGAGGGCCTTCGAAACGCTATATCGCAGCCATGTAGACCGAGTTTACGGCCTTTGTCTGCGTATGACCGGCAATGTGGCGGAGGCCGAGGACTGTACACAGGAGGCGTTTATTCAAGCTTGGAGCAAACTGGATAAATTTCGCGGTGACAGTACTTTCGCAACATGGATGCATCGGGTTGCTGTCAACGCAGTGTTAGGCCGCATGCGCAAGTCGCGCAGAGAGCATGACAGGATCCAGGCAGTGAGTGAGCTTACGACCGCGCCAGAAACCATAGGAGATGGCGCAAATATGCAGGACATTGAAGGCGCGCTGGCGAATTTACCAAGCGGCGCAAGACACGTATTTGTACTGCACGCCGTGTACGGTTTTAGCCATGACGAGACAGGCGACATGCTCGGCATAGCGGCAGGGACCAGCAAGGCACAGTTGCACCGCGCGAAACGGCTCATGATGCAACAGTTGAACCACGAGCAATCGACAGAAATTGGTAGAAACTGACAGAGATTGATTGACGCGATCGAAATATGACTTTGGACAATAGCGAATGAAAAAGCATGACGACAGCGAGTTTGACGACGACCTGATGGCGATTGCGGCACAGTTGCCACATTCTGTAGCGCCGGAACGCGATTTGTGGCCTGACATTGAGCGGCAATTAGTGAGTCCAGCGGGCGCGCGCGAGACGGTATGGAATTCAGTTTGGGCGCAGGCTGCAGCAGTGCTGTTGCTCGTCGGCGGATCTTCCGCCATCACCTATAACTTCACGAAATCCGAACAGCCCGTTGTGATTGCACAAACACAGGGTTTGCTATTCGAAACGGTGTCGAGTGAATTTGGCGGGCAATATTCGTTGGGCAGCGAGTATTTGGATGCGCGTTCACAGTTGGAAGTTCAGCTGGAGGCTCAGCTTCAGTCACTTTCTCCAGAGGCACGCAACGCGGTTGTCAACAATTTGAATATGATTCGAATTGCAATTAGAGATATAAATGAGAAGCTGGCGAAAGAGCCAGACAATGCACTATTGAAAGAGTTGCTACTAACGACCTATCACGAAGAAATGTCGCTGATGAGAAAGGTTGACGGTATTGCCAACGCAGCAATGCGAAGGGACGACATCTGATTTATTCGCATTATGAATAGATTAGCGGATGGATACCAAATGAGAGAACGAAGATGAGAAAACTTATAGCATTGTGCGCGTTGTTTGCCTACGCGCCTGCACTGGCGAAAGATGTACATGAAATCAAAGATGCTGATGCAGATGCCAGCGTCAAGATCATCAATACTGCCGGTGAGATTGAAGTTAACGGTTGGTCGCGTAATCAAGTTGAGATTACCGGCGAGCTTGGCAGCGGTGTCAAGGAACTTGTCTTTGAAAGCGATGGCGACGAGGTACTAATCAAAGTAAAAGTCCCGGGGTTTTCGGTACGCAGCGCGTCAGCGGACTTGGTAATCAATGTTCCCGAAGGCGCATCGGTCACCATCAGTGCTGTTAGTGCCGATATATCCGTTGACGATGTTAAGGGCCGCCAAAACGTGGAATCGGTCAGCGGCGATATCGAAATAGAGGTTTTCGCATCGGATATCGATATTGAGTCAGTCAGTGGTGATATTGAAATCGAAGGTGACGGCAGCAGTATTCGCAGTAGATTTGAAGTTGTGAGCAGCGACATCGACATTGATAGCGTGCATGGCGAAATTGAGGTGACTTCTGTAAGCGGTGACATCGCGATGGTCAACAGCGTTTATGAAGTGGCAGAAATTCAAACAGTCAATGGCGACATCGACTTCGGCTCCGCGTTAGACGGTGAAAGTCGTATGGAAATAGAGACCGTCAACGGCGACGTTGATATCGATTTTGAAGGCGGCATCTCCGCGCGCTTCGATATCGAGACCTTCAACGGCGATATCGATAATTGCTTCGGCCCGGAATCAGAGCGCACGAGTCGTTATGCGCCTGGCCGCGAATTGAAGTTTACCGAAGGTAGCGGATCTGGCCGCGTTGTCATCCGCACGCTGAATGGTGATTTGAGTCTCTGTAAGGACTAGTACGTTCGGCGCGGAGTTACCGCCGTCCTAGAGAAGAGCCTAACTACCGCATAACATTTAATATTCGTTTTTGCGAGGAGCGGAGCGGCGGCTCGATCCCTTGGTCCGTGGATTTCGTGAGGTTGCTTCACGGCGCTCGAAATCACGAACAATGAGTTCCCAGCCAACGCGCAACGATGGGTATTCACGCTACCGATACAGCTACTATTTACCAGTAATGCCATCAATGTCGCGGGTTAGGAACTGCTTCGAGAATAGCGTCCAGTTTTCTCCATTGTCAGTTGACATTAGGCCGACGGCGGTAAATGAGTTCGGGGTAATGTCAATATGGTCAAAGCGTATTGCAAAACGACTCCCGTTGGGCCTTTTCATTTCATCTGACGTCCACGAGAATTCCCTACCCAGATCTCCCTTCATCGTCAGTAAACGACCGTTGCGGTTGATACCTGTGAGGGTGTACTTGCGTGCACCGATATCGAAATACACCCACGCTCGAAATTCGTCGCCATTTTCGACGGTGACGCCCGAGATCTCAACCATGCGATTCTCCATGATGTATTTTCGCTCGTCACGGGAATGTACGGTACTCGCCAATTCGCCATCCTTGTTAAAATACTGGGTCTCTGATCGCCAGCCGCCGATTTCATAGTCCATTCTGGCTCGCGCTTCCGCTGGAATATCGTTGTAATTTTCTTTCGCAAACAAACTCCCCGCGATAATTGAGGTAGTCAAAACTGCCAACATAAAACCAGTTTTTAACATTTTCTGCTCCCCGACCGTGCTTGGTCATCGTTGAGACAGATACCGTTTGGACTTGTTCCGCCGCAGAGGAAAGCGAATGCTTTCTATATTCGTCTTCGCGACGAGGGTAACGATTGCTCAGGGTCCACTACCAGTCTTTGCGAGGAGCAACGCGACGTGGCAATCTCCATTCGCTGGCTCGCGTATTTCATGAGATTGCGTCACTGCGCCCGCAATGACGAATAAGGGATTTCCACGCAAAATAGTAACAATTGCCAGGCGCCCTCTGCCCTGTCGCATTGCGGCGACAGGGTATCGCACGGAAGCGTGCGCACGCCGCGTTTTTTTCTTGCCGCTCTGATATCCTAGCCGGCCCCCCAGGATCTCAGGGAATCTCATGGCTCGCCTGTTCAAAATTCTTCTTATCATCGTCGCGGTATTCGTCGGTATCGGTGTAATTGCGTCGATTGCGTTGTATCTATTCTTCGATCCCAACGACTTTCGAGATGACATTTCAGCAGGCGTAAAGGAGTCGACCGGTCGCGATCTGGTGATTGAGGGCGACATATCGATGAGCGTATTTCCGTGGATTGCGCTGGAAGTCGGGCGTACCCAAATGGGTAACGCCGAGGGCTTCGGAGATGAGCCGTTCATGAGCTTCGAAGAAGCGCGACTTAGCGTTCGGTTATTGCCACTAATATTCGGCGGGCGAGTCGCCGTTGGCAACGCATCATTGGACTCCCTAGTGGTGAATCTTGCGGTCAACAAGAACGGTGAGAACAACTGGGACGATCTTGTATCCGCAAATGAAATGACGGAAGGGGAGGATAAAGGACATACAGTTACTGTGACGGTCGATGCAACGACTTCGAAAACCGCGCTAGACATTGCGGGTATCGACGTTAGCAACGCAAGTGTTTCCTATGTCGATGCACAGGCCGGCAGCAGCGCATCACTCTCCGGTCTTTCGTTCAAGACAGGACGGATCGCACCGGGGTCTCCTTTCGACATCGATGCAGAGTTCAGCTTCGATTCGAAGCCGGGCGATGTCGGCGGGCAGCTATCGATTTCTGGCAATTTTCTCATGCACGAGGGCATGGCAAAAATCGACGTCGACGGTCTGAATGTCTCTGGAACACTGCGTGGCGTTGCAGAAGACTCGACGGCTTTCAATTTCGACGCGCGTGCCATGAGCATCGACACTGCGGCGGAGCAGGTGACGCTGGGCGAAATGGACATGGCTATCCTGGGCCTGTCAATGTCGGCCGATGTGAAGCCGTTTTCATATGCCGGCGAGCTAACGCCCAATGCAACGCTTCGGGTTAACGAGTTTTCTCTCAAAGAGCTGATGCAAACGCTGGGCACAGCGGCACCAGAGACCGTTGATGCAAATGCGCTGCAGCGCGTGTCGTTTTCGGCCGATGCGGCAGTGGGTAAGAACTCAATCGCGTTGACCAACCTGCAGATGGTGCTCGATGACACGACGATGACTGGAAAACTGTCGATACCGAGAGCGGCCAATGGATCGTTGTTATTTGATCTTGCTGCGGACAACATTGTGCTCGATAACTACATGGCGCCTGCGACAGACGACGCAACAGCTGCGGACGACTCGGACGCCAACGTCGAGATTCCGGTAGACCTGATTCGCGCAACCAACGCGAATGGCAAGTTTGCAATGGCCAAAGCGACGCTGTCTGGTATTGAATTTGAGAATCTGCAGTTGGGGCTTAATAGTGCGGACGGCAAGATGCGTTTGCATCCCATAAAAGCGGAACTGTTTGACGGCAGTTACGACGGCGATATTAAAATTGATGCGTCCGGCACCACGCCGACCATCTCCGTGAACGAGAATATCGCGGACGTGCAAATGGCTGCACTTGCCAACGCGATGTACGGCCTCGAGAACGTCAGTGGCACCATTCGCGGCAGTTTTGTGCTGTCCGGCGGCGGCGCGGACCTCAACGCCATTCGGCAGGACCTCGATGGCACGATCTCGTTTTCATTGGCCGATGGAGAATGGCAGGGCACAGACGTATGGCACCAATTGCGAGCTGCGCGAGCAACGTTAAAGCAGGAAGCAGCGCCCGAGCCACGCTTACCGCCACGCACCGAATTCTCAGATGTTTCCGCGACCGGCGTTGTGACCAATGGAATTATGCAGAACAACGATTTGTTGGCTGAGTTGCCATTCCTGCGAGTGACCGGCAAAGGCCAGGTCAACCTTGTCGAGGCGACGCTCGATTATGCGATGGATGCGCGGGTCATTGAGCAACCGGAGCTTGCAGGTCAGGCTACTGCAGACGAGCTGAAGGATTTCACGTCCGCCGTAATTCCGCTCAAAGTGACAGGATCTCTTGCGTCGCCTTCGGTCCGGCCGGACATCGAGGCTATGCTGCGCAAGGAAGTTGAGCGGCAAATCGACAAGAAAAAGGACGAGCTGACGGATAAGTTATTCAAAAAACTGCTTGGCGGAGATGAAGAACCTCCGGCAGAGGGTGAGGAAGGCGAAAAAGAAGAGGAACAAGACTCCGAAGACGCACTCAAAGATGCATTGAAGAATCTACTCGGGGGCTGATTTTGAGTTTGTTCAACACGCGATCAGGCATGCCGCAGTGCCTGCTGATTCTTATATTGATCTGCGGAACAACGACCCATGCGGCGGAACTGACGAAAGTATCGGTTGATCGCCAGGATGGCCGCTACTCGTTAAAGTCGACGACCTATTTCGACGCGCCGCAGGCGGCACTTTATCGCGTGCTGACGGACTATACGCAATTCACGAGGTTCTCCAGTGCGTTTGTCGAGGCGGAGAATCGTGAGCCGGACGAGCGCGGCCGACCACGGTTTTATACTCGTATGGAAGGCTGCGTCTTGTGGTTCTGTAAGTCGTATATTCGCTACGGTTATCTTGAGCTAAAGCCGAAGTACGATATTGTGTCGATAACCGACCCGGAATTGAGTAATTTCAAGTACGCGCGCGAACGTTGGCGGCTCATCGATAAGGGCGACAAAACAGTGATGATCTATGAGTTTGAAATGGAACCTGCGTTTTGGATTCCGCCCGTTGTCGGCCCATATTTTATTAAGCGTTCGTTAGCGCGTGGCGGCGGAGATGCTGTCAATCGTATTGAAGCGTTGGCGTTGGGCAAGGAGCCGATGAAAGTTGGCAATTGATTTCACGACGAACGTACTCCGTTGGTTTGAAAGCGATGGCCGAAAAGACTTGCCCTGGCAAACGGATCCAACGCCGTATCGTGTTTGGATATCCGAGGTTATGCTGCAGCAGACGCAAGTCACTACCGTCATTCCGTACTTCCAGAAGTTCATGCGGTCGTTTCCCGACGTCAACGCACTTGCGCATGCCGACATCGATCAGGTCTTACATCATTGGTCTGGTCTTGGGTATTACGCGCGTGCAAGAAATTTGCACAAATCCGCGGGCCTAATTCGAGATCGTCACGGCGGACAGTTTCCGACGGACTTCGACGATGTAATGGAATTGCCCGGTATCGGTCGGTCGACAGCCGGTGCCATTCTGTCACTTGCGTTGCAACAGCCGTATGCAATATTGGACGGTAATGTGAAACGTGTATTGGCACGCCACAGCGCTATTCCAGGGTGGCCCGGCAGTGTTGCAGTCGCAAATCAATTGTGGGAGGTCGCCGAGCAATACACGCCAACCGATTCGGTAGCAGCTTACAACCAGGCGATGATGGATCTGGGCGCCACCGTTTGTAAACGTAGCCAACCCGACTGTCGGTCCTGTCCGGTAAACAAGACTTGTATCGCGTTAGCGGAGGGACATATTGATTCCTTACCCGGCCGCAAGCCTAAGAAGTTGAAACCACATAAAACAACCCGAATGCTGATTTTGCAGCATGACAATTTGCTGTATCTTGAGCGACGACCGCCAAGTGGCATCTGGGGAGGTCTTTGGAGTTTCCCGGAGCTATCGGTCGATAGCGATCTCGATCAATGGTGTGAAAATAATTTGCACGGCCAGACGACCGAAGTGACCGAGTTGCAGGTGGTGCGGCATAGCTTTACGCACTTCGACCTCGATATTCAGCCAACGCTCGTTCGCGTCGAATCTGCATCGCAAGCACCTTTTTCGGGTAAAGTTGCGGACAGTGATGCGGGTTGGTACGCGACGAATAGTCTGCCGCCGATAGGACTCGCAGCGCCAGTCGAAAGACTAATGCGATCAATTTAAGGAAGTCGCCAACTATGACGCCAACTATGAGTCGAAAAGTGAATTGTGTGCTACTAAAGAAAGAGGGCGACGGCCTTGATTTCGCGCCCTATCCTGGCGAGCTAGGGCAACGCGTCTACGACAGCGTTTGCAAAGAGGCATGGGCAATGTGGCTTGGTCATCAAACCATGTTGATCAACGAATATCGCTTGACGCCGATCGAACCGGAAGCACGTAAACTCCTGGAGACGGAGATGGAAAAATTCTTTTTTACCGGCGGTGCAGACAAACCGAAAGAATACGTTCCCGAGTAATCTCGACCTCAGCAGGATTGCCGGAAGCATACGCGATTGACCTATTCGCCCGCCTCACACTGCGTATATGAGAATTTGAGCACCGGCTGATCGGTTTTTAGACCACGCACTTCCGCGAACAAGGTGCCCTCTATACGGCGATATTCGATCACGTTCGGAAAATCGTGTTCGCGATTTTCAAAACGAATCCATTGTTCGCCGCTGTCCACCATGGTGAATTCGGTCGCCGTGCGGCCGCCTGGTTGGGCGATGAATGTCAATCCTGCCTCAGTTTTGACGACTCGAAAATACTCGAAACCTACCGTTCGATCTTCGCGGATCGTTCGGCCGACGCCTAGGTACATGTCGCCCTGCGGCGGCAACCAGTATTCCTCAATTGAATCTGCGCCTGCTCTGCCACACCAATGGCCAATGATCCAGTCCAACGCAGTTTCCGCTGCTGCGGTAGGCGGCACCAGGAAAGTCGTTAGCGCGACAAATAACAGCCGTTTGCGTCGCAGATTTAGGCGCATAATAATTTTCGCATCGGTTACAGATTATCGATCGTCGCTGAGACCTGCAAATCTATCAACGATGGCCGGCAGCTTCTTGTGCGGCATTCGATTCGTTAGCCGCCCTAATGCGCCCATAATCACAAACAAAAAGATCGTAAATGGCAGCCAACTGCCGCCCTTGATCAATAATTGTGCCGCCAACCTCACGCTGAATTCTGCTATTCCCGCAATCAGCAGCCCATAGTAGGATCAGGCCATCAACACGCCATGCAGCTCGTAGTGGCCGCGCTTGCCACTTCGCGTCGCCAACAAGATATACACGACTGCTGGAATAAGTGCCGCGAGACTGGCGATCGTTGCCACGTGGAAGAAATTCGGTCGCCGGAGAAATCGTAGATGGATAACGCCGAAATGTTGACGGTCAACATTGCGGCGACGTAAACAAAGCCTGCGACACGGTGCGCATTAAAGAAAATGAAAAGGCTGGTATCAGGTTCGCGCTGATGGGTGGTGCCAATTAACTTCTTTCGCAATACTGCACACTAAACAACCGTTCTGCGTCAACCCAGACTTTCTTGATTTCGAAGCCCGCTGTTTTGGCCATTGTTGCAAATCCATCCATTGTGTATTTGTGCGAGTGTTCAGTAAGAATCGCCTCGCCTTGCTCGAACTGAATGGTCTCGCCCGCTAAAGATACCGTTTGCTCGCATAGGCTATCCAAATACATTTCAATGCGGCCATGCGCATAGTCGTAGATCGCTCGATGTTCGAACAATTGCAAATCGAAATCGCTGCCAAACTCGTTGTTTATTCTGCGCAGGACATTGAGGTTAAACTCCGCTGTAACACCGGCGGCATCGTTGTAAGCCTCTTCCAGTATCCTAACGTCCTTTTGCAGGTCGACACCAATCAACATTGCCCCGCCTTTACCAGCCTCATGATGCATTACCTTGAGTAATTCCAGCGCGGCGTCCACCGAGAAATTGCCAATCGTTGAGCCAGGGAAATAGACAATATTTCGCAGCGGCATCACCTTCGGATTGGGCAGGCGAAATTGCTGAGTAAAGTCTGCGGCGACAGGCAAAACTTCGATTTCGGGAAAATCTGTCTTAATGCCACTTGCGGCCAGCTGCAGATGCTCGCGGGAGATATCGACAGGCACATAGACCGCTAATTCTCGCAAGTGCGCAAGTAACGTGCGGGTCTTTAGGCTCGAACCGCTGCCAAATTCGATTAGACTGGCGCGTGGCCCAATCAGCTCGACAATCTCATCGATATTGTCCCGCATGATGGCGAGCTCGGTGCGCGTCGGGTAGTACTCCGGAAGTTCGCAGATATCGTCGAACAACTTTGAACCGATATCGTCGTAAAAGAATTTCGGCGAAATGGTTTTTTGCGGCAGCAAAAGGCCCTCGACTATCTCGGCGAGATCCTCAGAAATGGAGGGCGTTTGCACCTCCGCGGTTGCGACTTTCGACATGAGTTCGTCCTTGTTTGTTCAGGCGTCTTTCGCCAGGCGAATGCCGAGATACTGCCAGCGCGCGTCCGGATAGAAGAAGCTACGATAAGTGGCTCTTATGTGGTCAGTCGCGCTGACACAAGAACCGCCGCGCACAGACATCTGACTACACATGAATTTGCCGTTGTATTCGCCTAGCGAACCATCAAGCGGCTTGAACCCTGGATAAGGTGCATAAGACGACGACGTCCACTCCCAAACGTCGCCATATAACTGATGTTGATCTTTGGCTGCTGCCGCGGGTTGCCAATAATCGGCCTCTGCGAGATTGCCAGCAACGGGTTTTTCGCGGGCGGCCAATTCCCATTCACTTTCGGTCGGTAAACGCGCGTCGGCCCAGCGTGCGAACGCATCGGCTTCGTAGTAACTGACATGTGCGACCGGCGCATTCACGTCAAGCACCTGTTCGCCCGCGATCGTAAATTCAGCATCTAAATCCTGATTCCAATATAACGGCCTGCCCCAGTTGCGTTCGTTGATGGTTGCCCAACCAT
This sequence comes from Woeseia sp., assembly GCA_021773015.1. Taxonomy (GTDB): domain Bacteria; phylum Pseudomonadota; class Gammaproteobacteria; order Steroidobacterales; family Woeseiaceae; genus OFTM247. Next base: position 2,541,118 of record JAJFKW010000001.1, on the reverse strand, counting down.
CGGATAGCCACAACTGTGCGTTCTTGTAACCACCGTCCTCAATGAATTGTAGATATTCGCCATTGGTAATCAGACGCGAACCGAGCCGGTGAGGATACACGTGGGTTTCGTGTTGCGGCGTTTCATTATCGAAAACGAAGCTATCGCCATTGCCGTCGGCGCCGACACGTTGCAGCCCCGACACGCCGTCAACAAAGCGGTGTTCGGCGAGTGACCTAACAGGCGGTTGTGGCGCCTCGGGGTTGACCGCAGGTTTCAGCGGGTTGCAGGAAAACACGTGCTTAATATCTGTTAACAAAAGTTCCTGGTGCTGATTCTCATGATTTAGGCCAAGCTCAATGAGAAACGCCAACTGCGGGTCGTCACCCTTCAGTGCCAGTAATTTCAGCACCGCGTTGTCGACGTGCTCACGATAGTCAGTGATAGTTGTCACCGAGGGCCGCGATAGCAGCCCGCGTTGTGGCCGCAAATGCATCGGGCCCACGCTGTAGTAGTAGGAATTGAACAGGTAATTAAACTCTTCGCGGAAAACCTTGTAGTGCGGCAAATTCGGCTCAAGCACAAAGTGCTCAAAGAACCACGTGACATGCGCGAGATGCCATTTCGTTGGGCTGACATCCGGCATGCTTTGCACCACGAAGTCTTCCGGCTTCAAACTACGGCAAAGATAGATGGTCGACGACCGCACGCGTTGAAAGCGTGCAGATAGAGACTCGGAGGCAGTGTCGTCAAATACGACTTCCTCAGAAGTGGCCATGGGGTGTCCTTGCGAAGGGAGTGGAATAAGACTAAAACGCGCGTGTGGCGAAGTCAAAAGACACAGTGGTGCAAATGTGCACTGTTTCAGAATGGTGCAAACGGTTGCGGGCGGTGGCGCGGCTACTTCGAATGCAAGTATCGCCGGGACGAGAATACTGAATTGAATTGACCGAATGCATTAGAAGTTTGTGGAACGGACGTCTCGCCTAGTCTGCAGCGAGGTCTCCATAATAGAAGCGCAATACATCGTCGATCAGAGGCCGCCAATTTTTCCAATTGTGACCCTCGTTGGTGACTACAAATTTCATCTCGTAACCCTTGTTTTTGAGTACAGTGCGAAATTTCTTGTTGGCAATCGAATTATCATTGGGCGAGCCGGTACTGAGAAAGATCTTTAACGGCTGTATAGGCGCCTGTTCGTACATTGAGAGCAAATTCGAAACTGGATGATTTGCAGGTGAGTGCATACCGATACCGGAAAATGTTTCGTAACCGAACAATCCAAAGCAGGCGGCATTGAGACCCCCAAAAGAAACACCGAGAATTGTTCTTGCCGCACGATGTTGGCGAACTGGGTAGTCCCGCTCGATTGTTGGAATGAGTTCGTCGGTGTAGAAGCGTAAATAGTCGCTGTTACAAAAAAACTGCTGGTTGCGCCGGTTGTTTTTCAAATTATCTGGGTCGCGTGGATCGACGAAAACTACGACCACTGGATCGATTTTGTCTGCGCCGATTAGACGATTGAGCTCTTGGGGCACCCTGCCGTTTTTTATGTAGCCCTGGCCGTCTGTGATAAACAGAACGGGTAAATCATTTAGGTCGGCAACGCCTTCTGGTGCATAGACCCGATACTGCAGGTCGTAGCCCAACACACCGCTTGCGATGCGGATATTGTCGCTGAGCCTGCCGTCGGCAAATGCAGTGCCGAAAAGCAGCAAGCAAAAAACGCTAAGGTATTTCATCTTCATATCGAGCGTTGAGAACCGAATAAGTTCCAAAGAGTAATATCTTGACACCCGTTGGAACACCTTCCAGTCGTGCTCACGACCCCTCCCTCAGGTATCTTTGCGAGGAGCGATCATGGCCCTTCCGTCAAGCTGTCTTTGCGCGGAGCGCGATCACGACACTTCCCCCGATCCGTCTTTGAGAGGAGCGCAGCGATGTGGCAATCCAATCTACCCGCACTGAGAAAACATGCGGAGTGGATCGGCGTAGATTGATCTTTAGTGACGAAAATCGTCATGCCGCAGTTGCCAATACCGAATTGAGGAAGAAGATTGCTTTGCTGCGCTCGCAATGACGAGGTTGTGCGCGCAATACCAAAATCGCACTCGCAATGACCTATGGGAACGAATTACCCCAACGCGTCTTTGCGAGGAGCGAAGCGACGCGGCAATCTCCTACGACAGCGGTAACTCCGTTGTCTTTCTCACCGTGCGAATCGCCACACTCGAATTTACTCTTGCGACGCCCGGTAAACGCGTGAGCGATTCATTGTGTAACCGTTCAAAGTCCGCCATGTCGGAAACGACGACACGCAACAGATAATCGAACTCGCCGGTCATCAGGTAACACTCCATCACTTCGGGGATGCTTTGCACCGCAGATTCAAAGGCGTCCAACTCGCTTTGCTCCTCGCGATGCAGGGCGATATGTACAAACACATTGCCGGACAGTCCCGCTTCCTTTTGATTGAGCAACGCGACATAGCGCTCGATCAGGCCCGCCTCTTCCAGCGCGCGAACCCGCCGCAGGCAGGCAGACTCGGAGAGACTCACCGAATTGGCCAGCTGCACGTTGCTGGTACGCCCGTCCTTTTGTAGGTGCGCGAGAATGGTTTTGTCGAACTTATCTAATTTCACCGCAGAAACCGTCGAATTCGGATATCAATAAGACAGAAAATGCCACTTTTCACACAAAAAGTCACTGATTCAGCAAGTGAATTGCGTCTAAGGCCGTGTATTCTGCGGTTCATATTGCTCATTAGGTGGGATAAGAACAATGAAAGTTGGCATACCTAAAGAAATTAAGAATTTGGAATTCCGCGTCGGCATGGTGCCCGCGGGTGTTCGTGAGCTCGTTCACGACGGCCATGACGTCGTCGTCGAAACCAATGCCGGTGCCGGCATCGGCATGACCGATGCGGATTACCAAGCCGCTGGCGCCAAAGTTGTCGCTGATGCGAAGCGTGTCTTCGAAGCAGCTGACTTGGTGGTTAAGGTAAAGGAACCGCAATTGCACGAATGTGCAATGCTGAACAAGGATCAGGTCTTATTTACGTATCTGCATCTGGCCGCGGATCGAGCGCAAACCGAAGCGCTGGTTAAATCTGGCACAACAGCAATAGCGTACGAAACGGTTACTGCGAGCGATGGTTCATTGCCATTGCTCACGCCCATGTCCGAAGTCGCTGGCCGGTTGTCTGTGCAGGCTGGTGCGTTCGCTTTGCAGAAAGCGAATGGCGGCAGAGGCGTATTGCTCGGCGGCGTACCGGGTGTCGCCCCTGGCAACGTGGTCGTGATTGGCGGTGGTGTTTCCGGGCTTAATGCTGCGGACATGGCGGTTGGTCTAGGCGCGAGGGTTACCATTCTCGATAGATCGGTGCCGCGCTTACGTGAGATCGACGACATCTTTGGCGGCCGGGTCACGACCGTCTATTCCACCAAGCAGGCAATCTCTGATCTGGTGAAAGATGCAGACCTGGTGGTCGGGGCGGTGCTCATTGCTGGCGCTGCTGCACCCAAGCTGGTTTCAGCGGAAGATGTGAAGAGCATGCGCAACGGTGCAGTTATGGTCGATATCTCTATCGATCAAGGCGGTTGTTTCGAAACAAGCAAACCAACGACGCATGCGGATCCGACTTACGTGGTTGATGGCGTTGTTCACTATTGTGTGACTAACATGCCGGGTGCGGTGCCGCGCACGTCGACTTTTGCATTAACCAACGTGACATTGCCTTTTGCAAAGAACTTAGCAAATTATGGGTGGCGCGAGGCATTGAGTCGCGACCAACATTTGGCGAACGGACTGAATGTACAGGGTGGTCACATCAATCACGAAGCGGTTGCGAAAGATCTGGGTTATGACTACCAGTCTGCAGCGGATGCGGTGAAAGCCGCATAACCCTAGGTGACGCGGTAACGGATGGAGTTTGCCGCGTCGCTTCGCTCCTTGCAATGGCGTCGGTCTTAACCCTATCGTCTTTGCGAGCGTAGCGAAGCAATCTTTTAATACGATAGTGATATCCACCGTATTTCATCGACTACTGGAAGCTCCGATCTCGCAATGACGTCACTTTAGGCCCCGCCGTCTTTGCGAGTGCAGCTATCTCCTAACACTCTTTCGATTCCGACAACCCCCGTCTTTGCGAGCTTAGCGAAGCAATCTCCCACGAACAGTGCGTGAGATCGAGTAACCAGGTTTTCCTCGATCTACAAATACGTCAGGCCACAAAACTCGCGAGCGTTTGTTGAGTTGAATTGCCGGTGCAATTCGGTTGCGGGTGCGTCGAACAACTCCGACGGGCGTTTTCTGGTGTGAGCGCCCAGTTCGTGAATGAGATGCGACTGATCGGCGTAGCCGCACCAGTCGACAATGTCGGCGATTGCCGCGCCCGAGCGGATACAGGCGGCCGCTTTTTGCGCGCGCAGCACGCGAGACAATTTTTTTGGAGTGGTGCCAACGCTTTTCGAGAATAGCCTGCCGAACTGTCGTCGGCTGAGTCCAAGTGCCTTGGCGATTGCATCTATTTTCTCGCGGCCCCAATGCCTATTCATCTGCGTGATGGCGGCGGCTGAGCGTTCGTCGAACGGTGTGTCTGACAAGTTACACAATAAAAACTGCTCGACAATATTGACCTTGCTCCGGTGACTTTCGGTGAGCGCTAGTCGCTCAATCAGGTTTACGGTGGCCGACCTGGAAAAAAGGTTTGCTAGATCGACAATGCTGTTGCTCAAGGCGGGTAGCGTATTGCCGAGAAACGACGCTGTACCGACAGGGCGAAATCGTACGATAACAATGCCGGTCGTTGCCGTTGCTTTGACCGTGATGGGCTGACAGTGTTGTCCAACGATGTGCGCACGTGACATGCGATCTTGCGTGCCGTCACCGATCTGCACGAACGGGTCGCCATAATGCAGAACCATTTCGATACGGCCGGTGGGCAGCACCGTGGTTGCGGTACTGGACAACATTGCGGGGCTTTCCTGTATCCATATCGATTCGACGCAATGGCGAAGGCTCGCGCAAGGCCGAAACGATTTATACACTGATTGCTGCATGTCCCATTCTTACAATACAAACGAATCTTGGCTATTCAGACTCCAATATTGATAAATAGTGCGGTGAGGCCGAGATAAATCGCTGCCGAGCCGAAACGCAAAGAGAGACCTATGAAGCTAAAGCTGGCCGCTTGTATTGCTGCGACTACTGTGATCGTCACGTTGGCCTGTTCCAGTGCCCTTGCCAGCCCGTTCAAGTTCGAATTCGAGGAACTGGCGCCCGGTGTAATTGCTGCCGTACGACCGGATGGGCCAAGATTTCCAGTGATGGGTAGTGCGACGATTGTCATCGACGATGATGCGGTCGTGGTGTTCGACGGCGGCGGCATGCCGGTCATGGCGGAACAGCTCATCGAGAAGATTCGTTCGCTCACGGACGCACCGGTCAAATATGTCGTCATCAGCCATTGGCACGGCGACCACAGTTTCGGCGTTTTCCGCTTCGCAGAGGAATATCCGAAAGTGAAGTTCATTGCGCAAATGTTCACGCGCGAAGCGATGATGAGCCGCAAAATTCAGTACATCGAGGGCTATCCGGATTTTGGGAAAACCAGAATTCCTCGATTCAAGACAAGGTTGGCGAGCGGTACCAAGGAGGATGGCACGCCACTTTCTCATAGCGAGCGCATCGACTATCAGCGTATCGTCGAACATGCGGATGAAATCGATGCCGAGTTCAAGCGTGCAAAAATTACCCTGCCTGACATTACCGTAGCGAAGCGGATGACGATCAATACCGCCAATCGGCGAATTGAATTGCGTTCCCTGGGTTACGGTAATACTGAAGGCGAGCTGGTGATGTGGTTACCAAAAGAAAGGGTTGTCGCAACCGGTGACCTGGTTGTGCTGCCGACACCATACGCTTTCAACGTGCCGCCGCGAGCCTGGGCGAAAACGCTGCGAAAATTGAACGCGTTAGATTACAAAACTCTCGTGCCCGGCCACGGTGCGATACAGCGAGACACGCAATATGTCGATCTGATTATTGAAACCGCCGAAACGATCGCCGATCAACGTGACTTGATGGTCCGTGACGGGCTCAGTGCCGAAGAGGTTGAGCAGCGCCTGGATTTTTCGGCATTCGAAAATCGTTTCACCAACAGCGATCCGTATGTGACGGACTTCTATCAAGCGTATTTTGAAAGGCCATTCCGCAAGGCGGCGCTGAAAGAGCTAACTGGCGAGCCGATGGTTGAATTGCTTCCAAAAGAATAACGAGCGGAGATAACTGAGTGAGTAAAAGTATGCGAATTACAATAACGACAATTTTGTTGAGCGTCGCCTTGATGGCCACTACCGCGAGGGCGGAGCGTTTCCCGTTTGACGGTGATGGCTGGACGATACAAGCGGCAAACTCCGATGTTGTGGACTATCTCGGTCAACGCGCATTGATGATGAAAGGCGGTACCGCGTTCTTGAACGATATCGATATTGAAAGCGGCCTGCTCGAATTCGATGTTGCGATCCCGCCGCTGCGAAGTTTCGCAGGTGTCATGTTTCGCGCGCAGGACAGCAGCAACTTCGAACACTTCTACATACGTGCGCATCAATCCGGCAATCCGGATGCCAACCAGTACACGCCGGTTTTCAACGGCGTCAGCGGCTGGCAACTTTATTACGGAGAGGATTACGCAGTACCGTCGCAATATCGGCATGATGCTTGGATGCACATCAAGATAGCGTATTCCGGATCACGTGCCGAGGTGTACATAGACTCGGCGACACCAAGCCTCGTTATCAACGATTTGAAACACGGCGTGCACAGCGGTGCCGTCGGGCTCAACGCTTCAAACCTCGCGCCGGCACACTTCGCGAACTTTCAGGTATCGGCGTTACCGGATGACTATGCGTTTTCTGAAGCTCCCGCTGACAAGGCGGCAGCAGCACCAGAGGTCGTAACGCAATGGCAAGTCTCCGACGTGTTCGACGGTAGAGCACTGGAGGGCATGCACACGCTTGGCAATGAGCTCAAACGAGACCGCGAGTGGACCACGCTCGCAAGCGAAGCAACAGGCATCACGAATCTCGCCAGGGTTCAGGGTTTGGAGGATGACAAGGCTACGGTATTCGCGAAACTCGTCGTGAATTCAGCAGGCGAACAAATCAAAGGCTTGGCGATCGGCTACAGCGATGCGGTCGCGGTTTACGTAAACGACACGCTTATCTACAGCGGTACAAACCAATTCCTAACGCGCGACTATCGCTACCTTGGCACGGTGGGACTATTCGACAAAGTATTCTTGCCGCTGCAAAAAGGGGACAACGAGGTGTGGGTTGCGGTCAGCGAATCATTCGGCGGATGGGGAGTCCAAGCAAAATTTGATGACCTAACCGACATCGTATTGAAGACGGATCGCTGAGACCTAAGCGAAGTTCGATGACCTAACTGACATCGTGTTAATCACAGATCGCTGAGAATAAGCGAAGTTTCTCAACGACACTGCGCGCCTGTCCGATTCGCGGTTAGAGCGACAGTGGCGAATTCCGTACCCTGCGGCGTCGCCTATTCCTCGTCAGCGGCGGGTGGTGACTCGCGTTGCTCGATTCTTGGTGCGCTCGGCGGCGCCGCAGGCGCGCCGGCGTTCATCATGTTAGCGGCTTGGTTGCGGATAAAATCGATCAGCTCGTTTGCCACCGGTTCCGCGGGATCGACGCGATCAATGGTTCGTACAATTTTCTCCTTCGCCATTCGAGGGTCGAGATAACCGATGCTGGTAATGTAAGCGCAGCGGGGTTGAACGTTCGCGCTGGTGAGCACGGAACCTTTGACAGAATGATCGCCTGCTTGCATTAAGGCCATGCCGCCTTGGGTTTGAAAGGTACCGTCCATGTGGGTGTAGGTGGCAACGGAAGTCCATTGAAGCTCGGCAATGGCGATGCTGCCAAGGCGGTACAGCAAGCTGCCGAAGATAAACAGCGCGATGGGTGTGCGTATTGCGAGTAGCGCGCCTTCCGGGTCGGCCACTGCGTCGCTAACGCCTTGCCACAGTAAGATACCCGCTGTTCCGCTCAGGAAAATACCGACCAGTGCGACCAGGTTGCCGATGTTCGCTTCGCCGCCTTGACCGCTGGATTCGTTGAGTTGAATGGATGATTCGGCGTGCAAGTCGGCCTCAAACTCACCGGCAGACACGGCGGTGTGTTCTTGAAATTTAGGTTTCCAATTGCCGACATGCATATAGGTGCCGCCACCGATGCGACCGGTATAGGATTTGATGCTGTTGATGATGTCCGTAGGGTGCATGCTGACAGTGAAAAACTCTTCATTGCGAAAAACGTTGTAACGCTCGGGCGCTCTTTTGCTGCGTACGAAAACGAGCAGCACGCACACGCCGATTGTCACAAGCGAGCCGATCCAAATGATGGCTGGCAACAATCCCATGTCAGGCGGAGCAATGGCCTCTTTTTCTGCGTTCGCTACGATGACGGAGACCAACACAGAGAAAATTACCAAGCCGACAAAAAATGCAACCATCTTTCCGGGTATCAGATTTCGTTCGTATTTATAGACGTTGCGAAAACCGTGACGGCTAACGGAGATCCAAAACAGGTAGCCCACTAGAAAGGCCATCAACTGATACCAGCCGAGTACCTCGCTGAGGTGAATGGCTTCGGCACCGCTGGCAAGCGCTACGCGCAGGAATAAGAAGCCGAAAAGAGACACTATGCCGAGCACAACCGCGATCAGTGCGGCGCGAAATATAGTTTTGTAGGGGAGCGGAATGTAGGCGAATTTCGGATAGACACGGGCGATCCATTCGCCGCGACTCCCTTGGTGTTGTTCATTGGGGTTGGCATCCGAATTCATCAAATCGAGCGGCAGCGAATCTTCCGTATATTTGGGCGGATATGCGCGACCAATACCGAAAAAGTCCAGCCGGTCGGTACGCAGCGGCGTGTATCGCTGCAGGGCGGCAAAAATATCGCGAATCCCAAGCCCTAACAGAAATACGCCGATAGCCCCGCCGGCCAAATCAACACCCGCTTCGATATTAATCAGCGCGGGAATGAGTTTGAGCAGCAAATAGAGCCCGATCAGCGAAAATAGGGCGCCGCGCGCAAACAGGGCAAGCGCGACCTTCTTAAAGGGGTTGGTCATAGCGAAGCCGTCCTTTTTCTTATAATTAGCGTGAACGCACCCTGTTTCTAACACTTCTGCGTCAATCGGTGCAAGGATGCGGCTTTGCCGCTTGACTCCCCCCGTTGGGGCCGGTGTAATACCCCGCTCGTTTTTGGCCAGGTAGCTCAGTTGGTAGAGCAGCGGACTGAAAATCCGCGTGTCGGTGGTTCGATTCCGCCCCTGGCCACCATATTTTTCAAATACGGTCAGATACTTATGAATTAGGTGTCTGGCCGTTTGTTTGTGGTCTGTGTCAGTATTGTGCCAAGAAATTTCTTCGCCCGTTAATCGGAGTACATAGACTTCCAACGGCTACCGGCAACCATCTAGGGAAGTACGGGCTGCGATCGGACTAGAATTCAGTTGTCCGACCCAATACTTGTGCTCCGCACTGTCATGTGAGTAAGAGACAAATTCCAAAGGTGCTGAGTCGTCTGGTTCGTTCACTTGGCTCTCCGAGTTCCACGCACCGCGAGTTATTGAGCGTCTGGTTGCTGGCTAGGCAGGTCCAACCCTTCCTGGCGCCACGCATTGGTACCAACGCGCCTTATATCAATTGGTGGTACTCGAACTGGTTCACCGACGTGCTTCAGCACGCTACGGCAAGTGGTTTCCAGCGAGGCATTGGTATCTCGTGCCACCCAATCAGTTGCGTTGCCAGGCCCTGCTACACCCTGTCCAAGCAAGCAGCGCCGCCCCCAAGAGTTGACTTGTTCTTTCATCACAGGGCTTCTGCTAACCGTAGACCGAAGATGCAAGTATGCATCCGGTTCAGCCCGGAAGAGCACATGCTCCGATGCTGTCGAAAGTCTAATCCGACTCGGTGGCCTTGATCCGCCGCTGTCGGACTGAAGCGGTGACATAACGCCATAGTCACCAAAATGTATGTTGGGGACCTCCCTATTTGATTGGAGCAGTCGCCAAGCCTCAAGCTCGATTCGAGGAACCCTGCACGGACGAGAATTGTATTGCGGACCGACTGAATCGGGGATGCTGGTACCTACAAATGTGATGCTTCGAAATTCCATTGCGCTGGCTAATTTGGCGGCGTTTGCTGTTCCTTCGATGAGTTTGGCAATAGGCGCGTCGCCAAGTGCAAGTTTTGCGACTGGTCCCGCATCGAGATACAGATCTACTTCACCAGGTTCACTTGCCAACGTCTCAAGAGTTTCATCGAGAATTGGTCGAAGGATGGTGATCGACCGATAATCATCAAAAGCGACTCGCAACCCGAGACCGCGTTGCTGTCGCTTGGCTATATCTCGCACTGCCTTCAGATATCGGTCACCCGGCCCACGGTCCTCTTCTGGTCCGGTTACAGGAATAGCCAGGAGTTTCCTCTGACGCGCTTGTTCGAACAGAAGTTCGATCGGGTGGGACCCATCAGGTGTCACCGCCTCCGGCTGATAGCGCGACATGTCAAACAACAACGGATGCGCAGTGCCCCAGGTTCTGCCAATGTGATCGACTAGCTGACAGAGCTTTTCAGATAGCTTATTTACGTCGTAGACAGGCACATCAAGCATGGGCAGAACTAGATTCTGTGTTTTCGGTTCCAAGCTACCCAGCGCGCGAACTTCGCCTTCTTTGCCGCGCAGAATGGGTGAGTACACCGTTGTACCTTTCATCGTTTCGGCCACATTACATCTGGAAAGTGTTGTCGAATCTGCCTATAACCAACCAACTTCGAAAAAAGCCGGTAGTTGTTGCGCTCGAAGCGTACGCGACCGGCTACAATGGCTGGGCTGATCTGAAGTTTGTCGGCCAGTTCGTTGATTGATGCAACTGTCGGATAACGATGAGCCTCGCTTCGCTTCCACTCGCTAGGAGAAATTGCCAATCGTCCCGCCAAGTAATTAGCCTCTCGCTCAAGCTCATCTTCATCATTTTGTTTCTCGATATTCTCATCGACAATTACCGACCACTCTGTGTCAAATAGATGCTTCCAAGCGTGAACCAGCTCATGAATCAAGGTGAACCAAAAGTTGTCTACCCGATTCTGCCTGAGTGAAAGTCCGATGACGGGAGTGCCTCGGCAACCAAGCATTGCAGCGCCATCTAAATGTGTACTGGGTAAATGCGGCTCTATTATCAATGAAATTCCGCGGTCCGCGAGGCACTCTTTGGCCAACCGAGGACCGTTTGTCATGTAACTCAATCGAACAACATAGCGAATAAAGTCTGCATCGAGCGCGTCACGACGAAATCGCTTACTGGTTTCTGAATCCGCATCAGCTAATTCGCGAACGCGTGCTAGCCATAGCCAAACATGCGTCCGATTTGTGCGCGAACCTATGCCGATAGTACGAGTGCTTTTGAACAGAATAGGGCTGCCGGCAGGTGCCTGGAGCCGGTCAAGCAAATCCCGCGCTGTAGATGCCGCACTTGCCCAACCGCGCTGAATAAGCATCGAAATGGGTATGTCGTTCTCGCTGACAAGCTCAGCGGCCGGCGCATTCGGCTCGGGATCCGCAATTAGGAGCTCAAGCGGAATTTTCAGATGGTCGTGCAGCGCACGAATCATCGGCAATGTGAGCTTGCGCTTCCGGTTCAAAATCTCGGACGCACGATTCTTGCCGCCAATGTACTCCGCAATGTCGGCCTGCCGCAGTTCCAGTTGCTCCATTCGAAAAAGTAGAGCATCGATCGGATCGGGACGGGGGAATTCGATGGTTTCCCGTTCATAATCTTCGACGAGTTTCGCGAGCAATTCCAACCGTGCACCGTCTGGCGAGTCTACATCAGGATCACGTGCCGCCAACTGCGCCACCTGATCAATGTAATCTTGATACTGCTGGTCGTCTTTAATAATACGGGGTTCCATTGTCCTTCCTAACGATTCTGATTTCGCCTGTCGTATTCGGCATGGGTGCCAATCCAAATAATTACGACAACTTTTGTTTGGTACGCAATCGTTACCTCGAGTCGATAGTGGTTTCCTCTCACATTAAATATAATCGTGTTGTTCCCGATGACGCTGGCGGACGGGTACTGTGCCTTGACCTCATGAGGGGTTTCCCACAATGCCAATTCAACCTCCGCCAACCAGTTTTTGAGCCATTCGCGCGCATCCGCGTGTTGAACACCAAATGCCTGCAATCGGTTCCTTCCGACGACTTTCATCGGTGCACCTTCGAGTCTTGTTAGGCGTAGGGTAGCACAAAAGTACCCAAATCGGGAACTTTGTTTTTATCCCGTTTCGGGAATTAGTGACGAGCTGAATCTAGTCGCGGTCCAGACGGCCCCAACGCAATTCAGAGGCATTGTCTGGCGATCGACATTTGTAGCACGGGGTGACCTCACCGCTGCGACCATCTCTATTTGGCGGCGGTCCTGGGGGTATAGACTGGGATAGCAGTGAACCTGATCGGGATAGAAACCATCTAAAGATCAATATGTTACGGTCATCGCCGCGCCCCTGGCCGCGATTCTTTTCAAATACTTAGGTTGAATTGCTGCCGTCTCGAATCTTCGGCGCGTGCCAGTTTTTGTTCCATAGACTCATCGTGGTCCTTCCAAGTACTTCGACGACTTCAGATTGATCATTTCTACCTCACGAGATAGCTTCGGCACCCGTGCGTCCCGCTCCATAGAAGAGTTGAACATTACTCTGAAAGATTTTGACGATATCGTCAGCTTCAATCTCGCCAACGAGATTTTCATACATTCTATCTGCATATGACCGCCAGTCCGGGTCTGTTAACAACATCAACCAGTCTGAGCCGTACATTATTCTGTCCGCGGCTCGCTGACCGTTGCCTAAAGGCTGGTTCGCAATTCGAACAAATTCACCGATCCGTTCACCGTCTGCGAGTGCATCCCAGAAACCCAGATCACCGTGCAATCCCTCGCTGCGTTTCATAAGGTCAACGAACTGCTTGCTCCAGCGATTACCAGATTCGTCCACATGGTCTCCGCCAAAGTGACCAACGTTGATCTTCAATCCATCCAGGCTGGCGGCTTCAACAACATGTCGCCAACCCTTTGGACCTGCCATTTCATAAAATTCATCCAAAGTCGCCATCGAATGATTGCCATGCGCAATTACCGGTACGTCGCACTCGATGCACAGCTCAAATAGTTTAGTCAAAGAGGTGTCGAGTTGCTCTAAATTGGGATGTTCAAAATCTACATTTGGATACACGCCCGGCTTGCTGTTGCCCAAAGGAAAATAACCGACAGTCGGATAGATTTTCACTCCGCGGAAACCGCCAGATCTGATCGCGGTTTCAATCATGCTCAGTTGCTCTCCTCCGTCTTCGATTGCAGTCCAGGGGTTGTACGCTGCGATAGGCACTACGAAATTTCCAGTTATTCGTGCCAACTCTGAATGAAGAGTAATTTGATCCTGCATTCTTGAATAGGCTTCGCATCGGCCGAGCCACTTGTCGAAATCCACCAAGACATCGGCGACTGAATCCACTCGTGTGAGCTTGCTCCGCACCGAGAATGCTTTCTGGAATTTCCGGATGTTAAACAGTCGGTACGTGAGCATCTGATAGATGAATTCGATAAGCGCTAGTGCTTCGCGAACAATGTCTATCGACCCCGATTCAAGTTCCCCGACCAAAGCGTCGTATTCATCCCGGTTGTCGGAGACAGTCTTATAGATTAGCTCTCCGGACAATTGGAATTGGCCAGCTGCCTTTTTACCGGCAGTCCTTTCAATATAGGTATCAAATTCCTTCACAAAACCGCGACGCTTTAGAGCGTTGAAAACTTTTCCGGAATGCTCTTTGTCGTGATCGTCGATTTCATCGTCAAGAAATCGAAGCCGATCGTCCTGATTGCTAAGGTTCTCCAAGTCTGGGTAGAGACTTCGAAGATGTGAGAACTCAGCGCTAGCGCTTGGCGCGATCAGCCTCGCTATCAAGTCAATTACTTCACCTGCGAATCGAATAAGCTCCCGAAAATCACTGCTCAGCCCAGCTTCATTTGCCACCGGGCCGACGAGATAACTTCCGGCCTGCATGTCAGTCGCGTTGAAAAAGTGCGCATGTGCGTCAGCAGTCGGAACTCGAGAGTCGTATTCGGTCGTTCCACCCGTCATGTTCAGCAATCCATGACGGCCGAGCACAGGAGATCGTTTGATTGTAAGTATGCTTGGTGATTGGTGGCAGCATGCACCAAGCAAACTTGCACCTAGCCCGCTGAGTACTTGTCTGCGTGAAACGGTCATCCGGCACTCCCTAAATTACTCCGGATACGACTAATTAAATCCAATGCTCGGAGAGGAAATCTTGTGATTAGACGGATTTCGACGACGTACACAATTTACTCGCCGCCTATGCGTTCTGCAAATTTGGGCGCTGAATTCACCGTTTCGTACACTATTCGTTTGTTTGATGTCACAGAATGCCGTCGATACGTTTCGCTGCGGTTGAAAGCTGTCGGCCGCCAAGATGAGCGTACCGTAGAACGGTTTTGTATGTCTTCCACCCGCCGAGGTCCATCAACTCCTGTAGCGGCGTTCCGCTTTGTACATGCCAAGACGCCCACGTGTGCCGTAGGTCGTGCCACTTGAAATTCGTTATGTCTGCTCGCTTCAAAGCAGCATACCAAGCCTTGGTGCTTGTCTGCTCAACTGGCTTGTTCCGGTAGACGAATACGTATTCGTCGTTCTTGCCAACCTGTTTTGTCAACACTGCCAACGCGGCCTGATTCAGCGGTACAGAAATCGCAACTCCAGTCTTGGATAGTTCGGCGGGAACCCAGGCTTGAGCGATAGCAAGGTTCACATGCTCCCAACGCAACTGAGTAACGTTGCTTCGTCGTAGGCCGGTCGCTAACGAGAAAGTTGCCATTGAGGCCAAATGCTCCGGCAATTCCCGAATTAGTCGTTGAGCCTCCTCCCGAGTCAGCCATCTAATGCGACCCGGTGGTTCTTTCGAAAGATGCACTCTCGGTATCGAGTCTAGCCACTCCCAGTCGTCCCTCGCTGCACGCAGAACCGACCGAATCAACGCTAGGTAGCGATTCGCTGTAGCTGGGGCCGCTGTTTTCCTCTTCTTGCTGGCTATCTCATCGATAAGATCCCGAGAAACCTCATCGAGATAAAGGTGCCCCAGGAACTGATGAAGCCACCGAAGCTTTGCTACATCGTGCCGGTGGTCGGCTTTACCCTCAGTCTCGGAGGCCCAGCGGACCGCAGCTTCCTGCCACGTCCGCCGGGGCTTCTCGCCTAATTTGTACACGCGCCACAGTTCTGCTTTTAGGTTGTCGTGGTATTCCTGTGCCGCTTGCTTACTGGTAGTTTGAGCAGACTGGCGTATTCGTTGTCCGCCGGGAGCCGTAATCCGGACCCAATAGGTCGCCCCACGTTTGTAGACGGACACCTAACTGGCCTCACTGCAAAAGCAGCGACCTCTTGAACCACCGTTTGGCCTGCCCGCAAGTACTCCAGCAAGTCGGATTCCAAAAACACCCAACGTTTGCCAGGCTTCGAGGCCTTGACTAGTCCCTGCTTTACTTTCATTCGTAGAGCCGACGGCGACATATGTAGAAACGCAGCGGCTTCTAGGAGATTGTGGGTTCGCATTTCTCATTTCTCCTCCGACTTGCGCGGTTGTTTACTAGCGGGTTGTTCTTTGACTCCGGCCATTCGCATCAGGCGCCTATTCTTGTAAGTTAGTGCGCGATAGAAGCGTCGGGCGAGTTTGAGCGTTTGTTCCATCTCGGAATTTTTCATAGAACCTCCAATTCGAAACGACTGCGAAACGCATTCGTTCGATAACGTAAAAAGTGATTGATTAAGTGTCACTCAGCTTTTTGCTGGGACAAGTTCGTCTCTGATTGAGACTGGGGTACGACTTTTTCGTCGGTCGTGACCTAGGTCACTGGGGTTCCGGAAATTCCGGTCGAGCAATATTTCGTGCTCTAAGTTCGCTACTAAGTAACGTGTGGTCAATATATATACTGACTCAGCTGAGCTAGTCAATCGATTTCCCATAAATCGATTCAATGCCAATGGTAAATCAGCTTTGCGATTTTCGATTCATCAAATACGAGAGTAACGGAGTTGGCAGAATGTCAGCTGTATCGGAATTGCGCGCTCGAGAAAAATACGCATTTATTTCGGCTAGTGTCCTCTTAATGTCCACGACTATCTCGACCTGTGTGTGTGATGCGTACCCTAAATAAGCAGTCACTTCTCTTCTGGCCAATCGGTATCGCCATTGCTTGCTAAGAAGCAACGCAGCAAGTTGCACATTGATTATGTCTTGGCGAGTTGGATTTCTCGGATCATCGCCGGTGGCCGCAACAACGACAATTAGCCGCCCATTGCCACGAAGAATCGAGTCGACCTTTCCAACGAGCCTTCCCCACCGCAATTCCCTCGGTCCGGAAATGATGTCAAGCCGATTCCGCTTTTCATTGAAAGCCCCAGCTTTCCAAATATTCTGATTAGTGAGTTTCATTCGCTGAGCCCGCCGTTCCGGACTTGCTTTGCTGCAGGCGTGTATTGCCAGCGATGACCGCACCGCCGGCAGACCGCTTGGTTTCTCCATTGTTCAAGGAGCTTGGGCAGTTTCATCACATTGAACCTGATTCGGGGTATTGCGATTAGTAGGCCAACGATCCAGCCAGCTGTGCAGCCCATCGCAGCAATTTTCCAGCTGAGGTGTGGAAGATTGCTCAGTGCCGGTATGCCCGTTCTATTTAGGATCTCGGGAAGGGTGATGAAAGAGACACCGAGTACGGCACAAGCAACGAGGCCGGGTACGAATTTCTCATCCCTTTCCGGTGGTGGCGCCAAACTTTGCGCAAACCGGCTGACGGTCTCCCTGCCAGAGTCGCCAACGCGGACTGCCTGTGCATAGGCGACCTCTATAGTTTGCGTTGAGTGGCTTCGACAGCTTGGGCACTGCATTTCTTGATGTGTCTGATGGCTGAGTTCCATGGTGAGCTCCGTTGCGTTGGAGCTTTCATGGAATCACTAAAGTCAGGGCTGACAAGTTCGGGTGGGACGGGATGAACGTCCAACTACGTCGCGTTGTTCGATCCCAAGTGCGTGTCTTCACGTGTCTTCATGTGAAGACACGTGAAGACACGAGCTGTTTCTCGCAGAGCCCAGATTTAGCTAATATCGTTTTTCGATTAGGGAAACAATAATGTAATAGTTCCCGTTCGAATAGGGGAACTATTATCAAATCTAATGCAACTAGATCTGTATGCATTAGATTTAGAATATACCTGCGCTTGCATCGCGAAGTTCTATCAATTGTTTTCTCCAATTAAGTTCGGGTCGAGGACCTAATTTCGCCAACTAGATTGTTTGGTGTTTCTAATCCATATCTCTAATACACGAGTCGACAGCTGTTTCTCTCAGTTCGAAGAGCCCCCCGTCGCTGAGAAGCCAAGTCACAATAGCCTGTCCGCCTCTATCCGCGGCAGAAGCACATAAGGAGACATTGGTGCTCCTTATGTGCGGTAAAGTTTAATAAGGCGGGCATTATCTGCTATACTGTCGGCAGCCGCACATACAGAAGAACTAAGTAAAGAGACTTTACATGAGAGCTGGGACCTACCAACAGCAACCCAATGGTTACAAGGCCTTCATGCCGGCCCCGCTCCCGCCGGACCCGCCGTTGGTCATCGACGATGAGCTCCAAACATTGCTCTCTAGGGCGGATCGGGCATTGGGTCGCCTGGACGGGTCAATTCAAACCCTCCCAGACCCAGATCTTTTCGTATTGATGTACGTACGAAAAGAGGCTGTTCTGTCGAGCCAAATAGAGGGCACTCAAAGCTCACTAAATGACTTGCTACGCGCCGAGGCGCAAATATTTGATCCCGACCGACCCGTCGACGTAAAGGAGGTTTCCAATTACGTTGCCGCTCTCAATTTCGGGCTCGGTAGGCTCTCTGATTTACCCGTCTCCACGCGTCTCATTAGAGAGATTCATGAGCGGCTTTTAAAAGGGGTACGCGGAGCAAACCTACAACCCGGAGAGCTTCGTAAATCACAGAATTGGATAGGGCCAGCGGGGTCAACAATCAACACAGCGACATTCGTGCCGCCGCCACCCCACGAGGTCCCAGGTCAGCTCGGAGAGCTCGAAAGATTCGTTCATTCTGACGAGGCCATGTCCGCGTTGATTCGTATTGGGCTTACGCATGCTCAATTCGAAACCATTCATCCCTTCTTGGACGGCAATGGCAGAACGGGGCGATTGCTAATTACCTTCTTGCTGTGCCAGCAAGAAATTCTCCAACAACCAGTCTTGTATTTGTCGCACTTTCTAAAAGCAAACAAAGCTGAATACTACGACCACCTACAGAACGTCCGGACAGACGGAGGTTGGGAACAGTGGTTGAAGTTCTTCTTGCGTGGTGTCGGGGAGGTGTCGCAGCAAGCAACGGAGACTGCTAGGGCAATAGTTGACTTGCGAGAGCGCGATAGGCAAAAAATTGTAGATGAACTCGGTAGGGTCGCGGGCAATGCGCTGAAAGTACATGAGTCGCTGTTCCGATTTCCTCTTGTGTCGGTCAACGCGGTGACTGATCTTTTGGGCGTAAGCTACACAGCGGCCAATCGATTGATAGATAGACTTGTTGAAATTGGCTTGTTAACTGAAGCAACAGGCAATTCGAGGAATAGGGTCTTTAACTATTCGCACTACATACAATTATTCTCGGACCTATAAACAGATGACTATTAGCGGCTGTATCCAACACGATCATGAGAAAGCATGATCACTGGTGACCTCAAAACCAAAGTGGATCGCATCTGGGATACGATGTGGTCCGGCGGAATCTCTAATCCCTTGTCAGTTATTGAACAGCTGACCTATCTACTCTTCATTAAGCGTCTGGACGAACTGCATACGCTCAAAGAGAGCAAAGCGGCCCGCACAGGCACGCCGATCAAAGAACCGATCTTTTCGGCTGATCAGGACAATCTCCGCTGGTCACGATTCAAGGACGCGGCCCCAGAGCCGATGTTCGAGATCGTGCGCGATGCCGTGTTCCCGTTCATCAAGTCGTTGGGTCGTAACGGAGATGGTAAGGAAGACTCCACTTACAGCCATCATATGAAGGATGCACTCTTCATGATGCCCACCGCCCGGGTACTGGCAAACGTGGTCGATCAGCTCGACGGCATCGACATGGCTGACAAGGACACCAAAGGTGACCTATACGAATACATGCTCGGCAAAATTGCAAGCGCAGGGCAGAACGGTCAGTTTCGCACGCCGCGCCATATCATTAAGTTGATGGTGGACATGATGGCGCCCACGCCGAAAGACAAGATCTGCGATCCCGCCTGCGGTACAGCGGGTTTCCTGATAGCGGCTTCCGAGTATCTCGTCGAGCACCACAGCGACTCTATCTATAAGGACGTAGCAGCCCGCCGTCGATTCAATGAGGGCACCTTCCACGGTTACGACTTCGATAATACGATGTTGCGAATCGGAAGCATGAACATGCTGCTGCACGGGGTAGAAAATCCCGATATCCGTTACAAGGACTCGCTGGCACAGGCCGACGATGACGACGCGGAAAAATACTCTCTCATCCTGGCGAACCCGCCCTTTGCGGGCAGCTTAGACTATGAGTCGACGGCAAAGGACCTGCAGCAAATTGTAAAGACCAAAAAGACCGAGCTACTCTTTCTGGCGCTATTCCTGCGTCTGCTCCAGTCCGGTGGCCGGGCTGCTGTCATCGTGCCTGACGGCGTGCTATTCGGGTCCAGCAAGGCGCACAAGACCTTGAGGAAAATCCTGGTCGAGGATCAGAGGCTCGACGCCATCGTCTCCATGCCTTCGGGCGTTTTCAAGCCATACGCCGGGGTTTCCACCGCCATCCTTTTGTTCACGAAGACCAATTCTGGCGGCACAGACCATGTCTGGTTCTACGACATGCAGGCCGATGGCTATTCGCTTGATGACAAACGCACGCCGCAGCCCGACAAGAGCGATCTCAATGACATCCTCGCCCGTTGGCAGAAACGCGCTACTGAAGGCGAACGAGCTCGAACCGACCAAAGTTTTCTCGTGCCGAAGTCTGAGATTGCGGACAACGACTACGATCTCTCCATCAACCGCTACAAGGAAGTGGAATACGAAGCGGTCGAATACGACCCACCGAAAATGATCCTAGAGCGGCTGGCGACGCTGGACGAGGAAATTGCGAAGGGGCGTGCGGAGTTGGAAGGACTGTTGGGATGAACTGGACGACGGTCGTGTTGGGTGAATGCGTTTCTGAACTACGGGGGGGTGCATCTATCAAGCGTGACGAATTTACGGATTATGGGTTTCCTGTACTTCACAAAGGAACAATCCGTGAAGGCGCACACTTGGTTTTCGACCGCGACGGGAAATCCCATGTTCCGAATGCATTTGCTGCAGCCAAGCCGAATGCGGTCGTCGACTCCGACTTCATCGTAGCAACATTCCGTAATCTGGTCCGCACTGGTGAGACTCTTGGGTTCATGGCCCCTGTGCCAGATGAAGGGCAATATCTGCTCGCGCAGGGCGCCTACGGATTGAAGCTCGACGATTCGAGGTTGGACAAGCGTTTCCTCGCACATCTGTCTAATGCGTGGGTCTTCCATAAAGAGGTTTTGAGGCGGATGGTTGGCACCACTCAGGTCCACATTCGAAATAGCGAGTTTCTCAAGATCCCAATCCCCCTCCCACCCCTCGCCGAGCAGAAGCGGATTGCGGTGATTCTGGATTCGGCGGATGCCTTGCGGGCTATGCGCCGAGAATCCATCGCCCAGCTCGACGACCTCGTCCGATCCACCTTTCTCAACATGTTCGGTGATCCCGTCACCAATCCGATGGGATGGGAGCGGAAGACGCTGGGCGAGGTCACTTCAATCGATGCTCCGATGGTCGACCCGAGAGAAGAACAGAATCGCGGCCTCCTTCACTATGGTCCTGATCGAATTGAAAAAGACACAGGAGAACTTCTTCCTGCACAAACTGCCGAGGAAGATCAGCTTATTAGCTCAAAGTTTCTCTGCAGTCCTGGAGAAATACTTTATTCGAAGATTCGGCCCTACTTGAACAAGGTCGCGCTGGTAAAGGAGCGATGCCTTTGCAGTGCCGACGTCTACCCTGTTGTCGCGTTACCGGAGCATATGACCCGAGAGTACCTTTGGCTTCTCTTACGAAGCCAAGCGTTTCTAGACTACGTCGCCGGATTTTCGAGACGGGCGAATATCCCCAAACTCAATCGAAAGCAGTTCGCTGGCTATGCGGCGCCAACGCCGCCCCTGGAACTCCAAAACCGCTTCGTCACCATCGTCGAGTCGATCGATCAGCAAAAGGCTCTTCAACGTACCCACCTGGATGAACTCGATAAGCTTTTCGCCTCCCTGCAATCCCGCGCCTTCCGAGGAGACCTTTAAGTCGATGGAAGCCTCCGCGAACTTCGCATTTTTAAAGCAGGAGTTTCCGCCCGTAGCGGAGAGTGCGAGTTTTGCCGAGCGGGCCGTCTACAGTGACCCGCGTGCATCCTGCTTTCATGCCCGTCACGCGTTGGAGAATTTGGTCAAGCGTGTTTATAAGGTGGATAAGGATCTAAGTCCTCCGCGCATACAGAATCTGGACGGCTATCTCAATGGACCGCATTTCCGTGAACTTGTGCCCGACGTTGTCTGGCAAAAGGCGGAGTACATTCGAAAGGCGGGGAATGTGGCCGTGCACGGCAATCGGATGCCGGCACCGGAGAAAGCTCTTGATGTCTTGCAGGAGCTTTACCATGTCGTTTACTGGGCTGGCCGCACATATCTGCGAAAAGGTGCAGAAAACCTAAAGGGAAAGACCTTCGATGCATCACTTGTTCCACAGGCAGATCTTCAGGCCGCGCCTGAGAGCATAGAAAAACTAGAGGAGTTAAAGGCCAAACTCGATGCTGAGGAAGAAGCTCGAAGGGAAGTAGAGAGCGAGCTTGAGAAATTGCGCGAGCAGTTGGCGGCTATCAAAGCGGTGAACGAGGCCGTCCCAGACACGCACGACTGGAACGAGGACAAGACCCGTAAACTGATCATCGATCTAGCACTGCAACGTGCCGGTTGGCTGCTGGATCAGCCACGTGACCGCGAATATGAAGTGACCGGCATGCCTAACAACAAAGGTATCGGCTATGCGGACTACGTCTTGTGGGGCGACGACGGGAACCCGCTGGCCGTAGTGGAGGCGAAGAAAACCACCGTCGACCCCGAAGTGGGTCAGCAGCAAGCGAAGCTCTACGCCGATTGCCTCGAAGCCATGCATGGGCAACGTCCGATCATTTTTTACACCAATGGATACAAAAACCGCCTGTGGGATGATGTCGCCTATCCGCCGCGGGCGGTTGCCGGGTTCTATAAGAAAGATGAGCTGGCGAATCTGATCCGCCGTCGAGCTCAACGAGACCCACTGGATGTGGCGCAAGTCAAAGACCATATTGTCGAGCGTTACTACCAAAAGCGGGCCATTGGCAGCATTAGTGAGCAATTCGCACAGTCACGGCGCAAGGCGCTCCTGGTCATGGCCACAGGCAGCGGCAAGACTCGCACGGCCATAGCGCTGGTCGACTTGCTGCAGCGAGCGGGTTGGGTGAAGCGGGCATTATTCCTTGCCGATCGTGTGTCACTGGTCAACCAAGCGGTGGGCGCGTTCAAGGCGTTCCTGCCGGAGTCCAGTCCGGTGAACTTGGTCACTGAAAAGGACAAGTCAGGCCGGGTTTATGTCTGTACCTACCCAACCATGATGGGGCTCATCGACGAAACCAGGGGCAATGAAGCACGCTTCAGCGTCGGGCATTTTGATCTAGTGATCATCGACGAGGCGCATCGTTCGGTATATCAGAAATACGGCGCGATCTTTCGTTACTTCGATTCTTTGCTAGTGGGCCTTACCGCCACGCCGCGAGAGCAAGTCGACAGGAATACTTACGAGCTTTTCGATTTGAAACCTGGCATACCCACTGATGCGTACGAGTTGGAGACTGCCGTAGCCGACGGCTTTCTTGTGCCGCCACGTGTGCAGCAGGTGAATTTGAAATTTCCGCGCGAAGGTATCGACTACGAATCGCTCAGCGACGAAGAGAAAGAGCAATGGGAAAGTCTCGACTGGGGAGATGACGTAGATCCGGACGAATTACCGGAGAAGGTCAATGCTGCTGCGGTCAACAACTGGCTATTCAACAAAGATACGGTCGACAAAGTATTGCAACACTTGATGGAGAACGGTCATCAAGTCGAAGGTGGGGACCGGCTGGCCAAGACGATCATCTTCGCACGTAATCACCGGCATGCGGAGTTCATAGAAGAGCGATTCAATTTCCACTACCCACAGCACAAAGGACACTTTGCGCGAATCATCGACACTTACGCGAGATATCCTCAGAGTCTGCTCGACGACTTTTCGCAAAAGGATAAAGATCCGCATATCGCGATTTCGGTGGACATGCTGGACACAGGTATCGATGTGCCGGAAGTCGCGAATCTGGTCTTCTTCAAACCTGTGTATTCGAAGATCAAGTTCTGGCAGATGATCGGACGCGGCACGCGTCTGTGCCCGGATTTATTCGGGCCCGACCGCGACAAACAAAACTTCCGGGTTTTCGACTTCTGCTTCAACTTCGATTTCTTTAAAGAGAACCCGGAAGGTATTGAGGGCAGGGGTGGTGTCCCGCTGGGCGCTCGTCTGTTCCATTCACGTGTCGAACTGTTGACGCTCATACAAAAAGTGCCCGATCTTGATGGCGAGGGTGTACTTGCCGGTTCATTGACCAAGGGCCTTCACGATGAGGTTGTAGCGATGAACCGAGACAATTTCATCGTGGGAATGCACTTGGAGGCAGTGGACCGCTACCGCGAGCGCAAGGCATGGACTCACTTAAGCGACGACGACCGAAACCAGTTACATAGTGAGGTCGCTGGATTGCCGAGCGAAATACCGACTGATGACATCGAGTCCAGAATGTTCGATCTCACGGCACTGCGAATGCAACTTGCGCTGGCGGAGGGAGATTTGGGGAGATTCGAACAGCCGCGCAAGCGAATAGTTGAGATCGCCATGCTGCTTGAGGAGAAGAGCGCAATCCCCGCGGTGAAAGAGCAACTCGCTTACTTAGCCTCGTTGCAGGAAACGGGATTCTGGGAAGGTCTTGACCTGAATGGGCTCGAGGAGCTGCGGCTGCGCATGCGCGGGCTGGTGCCATTCCTTGGCAAGAAGGAACGCAAGATCGTCTACACGAACTTCGAAGACGAAGTCATGGGCGTGAGGGACGAAGAACTTATCGACTTGCCGAGTATGACTAGCGCCGAGTATGAAAAAAAAGTTAAGGATTACCTGAAGAATCATTTGGATCATCTGGTCGTACGTCGTTTAAGGACAAACCAACCATTGACTGAGACGGACCTCGAAGGATTGGAAGCTGTCCTTCAGGAGATCGGTGAAGACGATGGGGAGCAGCTTCTGACCGGTTTGTTGGAACGAAGTGGTGCTCCCTCGTTAGCATATTTTGTGCGCACCCTTGTGGGCATGGATAGAAAGGCAGCTCAGGCGGCGTTCTCAGTTTTTCTTCAAGATCGCAGTCTCACTCCACCACAAATTCGATTCATCGAAATGGTGATAGAGCAGTTAACTGCCCGGGGGGTGATGGATGCGGCTGCGTTGTACGAGGCACCGTTCAGCAATTTGCATGCTGGAGGCCCGGATGAACTTTTTGCTAGTAAGAAGAACGTGGTCGAAGGAATATTCGAGGTATTGAATTCGTTGAAACCGCGAAGTCGTACCGGAGCGCCGTAGCCGTTCCCAATACCATCGAGCAGCTAACCACTCCTAATCGAGTTGACGGTTTCTGCATCATACTTGTCAATCAATGCCTGGATGAAACGTGGCTCCACATCTGAAATAAACGAAAGATAGCCTTTCAAGTAGGCAAGTTTCTCAGCATCCAGTTCCCCCAACTGATACTTGTGAACTAGCGACCTAATCATTCTCTTTTTCTTGCGGCCGATTGATACTTCGCCTTCATTCGTTATTACGAGTCCAGTTATGTGTCTGTTTCCCTTCTTAGAGAGAAAAACAGTCTTTTCTTCGTTTACGGTCAGTGTTGGGTATTGCAGTTGACCGAGTAAATTAGCAACGCGTTCCGGGAATTCAAAAAGAATATTTCTCACATTCGTTGAGAAAGTAAGATCGTCTGCGTAGCGGGTATACTTCACGTCGCTATCTGCACACATATCGAATATATGCTTATCAAACTCCCACATTAGGGTATTGGAAATGAATGGCGATGTAGGTGCTCCAATGCTGAGCTCCAGTTGCCCTTTGCTACGGTTAGAGTAAAAAAATAACCGCGCGAGACAATTCTGATCGTCGTCAGACAGCTGTGGGTCTATATGCTTGACCACGTGGAGCGCGAAATCGGCTGGCCGCAGTGACGGAAAGAAGTCACGAAAGTCCATCTTTAGGACATATTGGTTTTGTCTGTGTTCGCTAGCATTGTTCTTGATGCTGGAACCGGATTGATAGGCGGTGGCCGAATCATGCACGGGTAGGTCCATGAGGAACTTACGGAGAACAATTCTTTGTATTGATTTAAGTTCCTTGGACGGCTGACAAATTTTTCTACGGCCGTGATTGTTGCGTTTGGGTATGAAGTAGACCTTATATCGATGTGGGGCTGTCGATACGAATTTCTCAATAGTGAATGACGGCATTCGAAGAGTGGAGCTTAGGTATTCGATTATATTCACATCGAGTCTCCATCATTTCCTATGATTTCAATTACCTTTCCGCGGTTCGTTTCCTTCGCGGACTGACGATAGAAGTCACTTGTGCCTAGTGACGCGGCAAGAGGGTCAAACGGCGCGGCGCCGGCCGATACTGTGAACTGAAGTCGTTGCTCCGTCTTTTCTGTAAAATAGTAATCTAAGTTGAGGTACCGTCGCTTTTTTACGAGGTCTAGTTTTTGTAGCAAAAACAAGAGTCGTTGAACCACTTTTCTCTTTCGGGGTGCCGCGAGTAACTTAAGGTATCCGCGGATTTCTTCGATTTTTAATACATGAAAAATGCGGACAAGCTCGTAGATTAGCAAGGCTACGTGGCCATCTCGTTTGTTTGAGAACAGTTGAGACTTATCGCTATTCTCGATCGCTTCCTCTAAAGCGTTGGCGACCGCTGGCAAGTGTGGATTAATTGTCGCCACTGCGTTTAGCGGATCGTAGGGGAACGTGTAAACGTTCAATTCTTTCAATTGCCGCACTGGCCCAAGCGTTATGAACGATTTTTGATCGTGATGATGATCACTCATCAAAATTACCACTTTGTTCTTAAGGTCATCGTTAACGGAAAATGCACCAAGTTCCGCGATAGACCCTGGGCTTTCAACCGCGATAATGACCAGCGTCGAAGTTTGGGCTAGGTCCTCTTCGAATGTTAGCAAGTCGGGATACACTGAATCATTGAGCCAGTCTGGGAAATTCTCCGGCATCACGAGACAGGAGAAAACAGAGGGCTTGTTGACCAGCAGGTAATTGTACAATTGGCCGCGAACAGACTGAGGCGGGTTTCCTTCAGTCGAACCGCCAAAAAGAAACACTATTGGTGGGGAGTATTGAATCCGCGAGCGAGTTAGCTCTACGGAACGCAAGTATTCTTCGCGTGGGTCCTTGTCAGTCAAGCTACTGCGTAGTCCGAGTCATCGCAGGAGAAAAGTCCTTACCTTTAAGAGGGCGTTTGAGGCTCGTTGAGACTTCATTTTGGCCAACGAGGCTTTTGCGAGTGCAGACAAAATGAAGTCTCAACGAGACTTAAACGCCATTTAAATCTGCACAATAAACGAGAGTCTGGCTAATCACCGGACTATGCATCTTTCGATGCATTTATCACGTAAGGATTACCCGATCATACCCAATTTGCGACCGTCCAACTAGGGCAATTCGCGTGCGAAAAGACTTCTTAGTGTGAAAGAAGTCAATTACGCAATTGAAACGTTTCAGAATCGCGGCAACCAAAATAGCCACAAATCGAAATCGCCTAACGCGCAACTAAATTACCGTAATGGCATTGCCGCTATCGGATACAAGAGTCCAACTTGGAGTGAAGTGTGCCAGTTTTGTGTCACGCACATTCGGAGTGGTAGAGAATTTCAAGCACTTGCGGGCACAAAAACAGTGTTAACTGCCCTAACTGATTGATTACGATAGAGAGGATGAAGGAAGGTACCGACTGAAAATCCGCGTGTCGGTGGTTCGATTCCGCCCCTGGGTTTGTTGTTGGCTTGTGTTAGATTTGCGGGAGTGTCGGAACGTCCGCTTTTCCAGTTAGCAATCGCAAGGCGACTCAATGAACGGCCGAGAAAGTCGTTACGATTTGAAACACCGGCAGAACGTCTTGCTCAACGTGTTGCGTTGACCGGTTGAAATCGCAGCCGATAGCAGACGGTTGAACACTAAGGTCGTAATTCGATGCGGAGCGGGAAAGAAATATCACTTGGATTCGATTTTAATCCAGTCGGCGGATTTCTTGTCTTCGCTTGAATACTTCACCTCAATCATCTGGCCTATTTCGCAGGCAGCATAGTCCGCGTTCCGATTCTCCCGTTGCGTTTTCGATCGGTCGAGCCAGATACGGGTTTGTTCGGTCACTCTGATCTCCCTCATTTCGCCGCGATCTTCAACGGTTATGGTATGCGCGTTCCGGTCGAGAGCGACAATCGGTCCAACGTAACTGTATTTGCCTGACACTCCGGGGGAATAGCCGATCGGAATATATTGCTCAGTGGACTGTTGTCCGTAGGCCGCAGGACAGGCAAAAATGACACATGCAAGCATCATTAGGCGAATGCCGCAGTTGCCGGGAATAAGTCTGTTCATCGTCTGCTCCTATAAATACGCCAGTAATAAATTACATTAGTGTCATATGATTTAAGGCATCAACCTGCCCGCTCAGTGCCTCACGGACGTAACGATTGCGAAGCTCCGTATCCGTGGCTGCTTGTGCCTGTCGGATCAAGTGGGACGAATTTTGCAAAAAAATTGCAGCATTCGGGTGCAGACCACCGCCCGACAGTACCTCGATCGCGTCTTCGTTCTCATGCCTGGCACGGTTTATCAGATTTTCGATCCTGCGATTCGATAAACCTGTCGATTGCACAGCCTGGTTCAACAGATCCATGCTGCCGCGCAGGTTCTCTAATACATTGATGACTCGCAGGAACGCAGCAACCGCCACAACCTGGGTAGCGTCAAGATTGATCCCGCTGCCAGTGGCGCCGACCAATAACTGGCCAGCCGGTGAATTGGTGAACGCATCGCCGTTGTAAAAGGCGACCGCACCTTCAATCGTCTCGACGGAGTTATTGTGAAAGAACGGGCCTGTATCCGCCGCTTCGACGACAGGCGGAGTATTAAACTCCCCGTCCCCCGGGACCCCGAAACCATCATCTGGCGGAACGAGCTCACCGGTCAGATCGGCAGGCTGATCGAGCAGGTTCTCGACGCCTGTATCGAAGTTCATGTTTCCAGCGCCGGGACCAAATATCGCTGGATCCGCATTGGCGCCGGCGTTCAAGTGGCACGCGTTGCACTTGCCCAGCGTATTGTCCAGAAAGATCTCCTGCCCTCTTGCCGCGACCACACCTTTTAGTCGTAATGGTAAATTCAGATCGGTTTGCCTGCCAAGGGAAAGCTGAAATGCCTCGAGAGCGTCGAGCTCCTCATCGGTCGGCAAACGAAAGTCGACGTTGGCAATTCGGCGGGTGGTCTTTGTGAAATGCTGAATCACCGCACCAGTCGCAAATGACCTTAACGAACCATCACCGGGAGCCCCGTCGCCCGACCAGCCTGTTCGCGGACCGCCCATGCTGTCGATAGACGATGACATAGCGAGCGTATGAGGAATGCCGCGCATGTTGAAATTATTCGCAAGATCATTGAAGCCATCCTGATTCTCGAGAATCAGGGCAAATTCACGCATCAATGTGGGGTTCTCGAAGTTGGAAGCGAGATCTGAATTGGTTTCCGCGACGAAGAGCGCATCAGTGTCCGGCAGCGCTGCAGCGAATGTCGGCGTCAAGCCGAAATTATCTGTTGGCCGGTGACACGTACCGCAAGTTCGGCCGTTTCCATTGAAGGTTTCGTTGAGAAAAATCTGTTCGCCCCGTTCAACCAGACTTGGTGGATTCGGTGGTGGTAACGAACTACAAGCCACTAGCAACAATACCGAGCCTAGTAACGCCAATATGAAGCCGCAAACAATGCGACAACGTTGAGTAACGTATCCTTTAATCATCATTTCTGACCTCCATGTTCGATTCTTCGTGCTCTCCTATCGGATTATCTTCATCTGCAACTTGCAAAAATGCCGGTAATTTCAGATTGCCCCAAAAAAACAAAACGACCGCTATATACCAAATCACAATCCATGCATAAGGAAGACTTAACCCCGCCTTTTCATTTTCCGCATCGGCTAACATTTCCGTCGCGATGTACTGATCGAGCTTGCTCCAGGTGATTTCGACGGCTAACTGCCACAGCGTGATTCCAGCAAACAGCATGGTGGCCATACCGAGCAGATACGGAAACAATCTCGCATATCCTTTTGGATGTTTGAACGCCACCACCGTTGTCGCGGATACCGCAGCAAGCAGGAGCCCGAATATGAATGTTTGCATCTAATTGTCTCGCTTCAACCTCCATACCGTGACGGCGAAAGATTCAGATCTGCAATCGGCTACGCACGAATCGGAATATTGATTCGTGTGCTAACAATTCGGGGGATCGCCGCAGAGCGCGGCCAGCAGCTATGGCGTGATGGTCATCGACTGCGAGCCGATGACCGGCTGGTTCTGGCAACTCCGCTGTCATAGGAAATCCCCTTAGACCGGTAGCTTTGCGCCCCCACTTTTCAGTAGGTTTGCCTTTTCAATGCCCGATGCGGGCATGGACGATAAGTACTAAGACCATACACCTTTCGTCGAGTTCCGTGAAACAGAAGGTGCTCCCAGGCGATGATTGTTCGTGCAACTGTTCAATTTCAAGCACTTATAGAGAATTCGGCCACTATTAAAACGGGGGTCATTCAAGATGGGTGTCCCCATAATTACCCATAATTATTTATGATGGGTGTCCTAATACTTGGCTACTTGGCTACTTGGCGTTCACGAGGTTTGGGGTTTCGCCGATAGAGCCGAGGCGCGATGTCCGACGTGATTACACTAAATATTATATTAGTACAGGTTGAGAATTTCCGGACCGGATATTCGGCCAGTAGCAAAACGAACCCCGCAAATTCCAGACAGAATCTACGGTGTTATTGATCACAGCTGCTTAAACTGCTGACGCGTCCTCGACCAGGCGTATCCCAACAGCACCGCCAGGAAAAATACTTCGGCGCCAAAATTTATGATGCCGTTGATGACCCGTTGTAAGGCGTCGGGAATGTCGAATGGCACGATTGCCGCGGCCGCTGTCCAGAGGGCATCGGTAATCAGGTTGGTTACATAGAGCGATATCTTGATCGTGAATATCGACACCAGCGCGGTGATACCGGATTCGAACGCAGAGGAAAAGAGAGACTCAACGTCACGCGAGTGTGCGATCGGCAGCAACATCCAGACACAGACAATGAAAGATGTTGATAGACTGCTAGTACGACCGAGAAAGGGCAGGTCGGCACTGGGCACAGCCTGTAGCCATGTCAACAACACCACCGTCATATAACACAGCGCCCAAAGAGCGAGCAGATGCGGTGCCACCAGCGTCCAGTTGTCCTCGGCCTCTGAAGCCGTAAAATCGCGACTTTGTGTTTCAGCCTTTTTCATCAGCGCGCGCAGATACACGCCTACGAGTACCGCGGGTATAACACACGGATAAAATGCGATCTTGGTAATGTTTGTAAACCAGCTTTCCGTTCCGAGCAGCGCCATCTGCAAAAAGCTGGCGGCAAACGCAAGGCCAAGGACGACATAGACAAGTTGTCTGAAGCGCTCCATTGTGGTCTGCGATTCTTCAACCGCTCGCGGCAGATGCGAGATATTGGCGGCCGTGACAAAGATGTCCTTCAAACCATCAAACGCACGTCCGCGTGCTGAGCCCCAAGAATAGGCGTCGTCGTCTTCAAAAACCTTGGTGAAATGTCCTTCTACCGGCGCTCCGTGCGCGCCCCACACAAATTGTTTGACACCCACTGTCTCCGCAATCTCGCGAGCATCGCGGCGCCGAATATCGAATGCCAAAACGCCGGGCACGGTCTCGCCGTCTTTGGAATTTCGGAGTTCACCGTCGAACCAATTGCCTTCAGGGAGCTTCTCCTTTTTACGAGCGACGGCCGCAGCCTTAAAGGCTTTGTGCCGCTTTTTGCCTCTTAACTTCGCCAGCGGAATGAAGACAAACGAGTTAGCACCATTGCGCTTAAGAAGGTGGTCGAAGTCGGCGCTGTGCTTGCTCGGCGCGGCAGTAACCTCGAGACCATCAATCCGGAGTAGCACTTCTACAGGCTGGTACTTGTTTTTTTTCTTGGACATGCAATCGGGCGCAATGCGGTTGTAAATGTGGTGAAACCTGGATTGTAGCGCGTTGATCAAACGGGTGGTGGTCGGCGGATCTATACGACCTGGTAGTTACCAATGCCTGTAATTTGCAAGCCAGGTAGATCGTAGTTGGCAGATCAAGCGTAATTGCCAGGCCAAAATCAACGCAAGTTGGGCTTTAAAACGCTACTGTAAGATGGGAGCACGAAATCTAGTGCCTACTTTGGTACCCAAACCAGGTTCACTTACCGTTACTCAAGAGCGTCTAGCGGGTCGCAAATCTGACGTTTTACGTGCTATTAGGTTATCTCCGGTTATCTCAGGTTATGTAGGGTTGTGAAATCTGTTCACCGAAAATCTGCGTGTTCTCATTTGAATCGAACTGCCAAACGAATAGCTAGTTGATCTGACAAGCTCGGTTCGACTCCGCCCCTGGCCTTCCCATACGCGTAGCAAAGCAATTCTCTTGTCAGTTGAGCCATAAGATTTCCGTTTGGCAGTGTTATGACAATAGAGCTGTCGAAGACCTTTACAGAGCCACCTACCCCAAAAGGGTAAGTGGCTCCTTTTTTTGGATTAATTCTTACAAGACCATAAGTTGGCCCAAACGCTAGGCCATCTTTTTATCTTGTATTCTCCCGAGCGAACAGAATAGACCCTTTCTTCGCATTTAAGATGAAGGACCGCTTTTTCTAAAATTTGCCGTTCGAATGTCTACTTTACGAAAGTTGCCAACTACTCCAAACGGCCAAATGTGGCCGGCCAAGCTAGTTAGACCGACATTTGCTTCAGGACACGTCTGCCCGCCGACTGTTGCGCGACGAAATCGAGTTGATAGTTCCCTCTAAATTCGCCAGTTTTTTTGATTGACCACCGCACCGTGTAGTTGCCAGCAGGTAAGTTAAGTTCTTCGTCTGCAATCGTGATCTTTGATGACAGGCATTCAAACGGAACCTCAACGATATGGTCCCAGCTACTGAGATCCGCTTCGGGAGCTGTCGCCAGAACCGAGACCGGTATCTTGTGATCATCATTCTCGATCACCTGGAGTCCAACGCACTGGTCTCCAAATACTGCGAACTCAACCAGAGACTCTTCCGTCCAGTCCAGCTCATCTCCGTCGAACTCTTCGTCATCGTAGATTTGTATCTGACCGAAGTCAGAAACTAGCTCCATCATTTTCGTCGTCATCCGAACGCAATCCTCAATGTCGTCTTTGGGTCAGCAGCCGTCTGTCGGTATCTCATCATCTGGTCGGCAGGGTTCGGCCATTACCGGACATCTAACGTTCGACTAGAACGAACTGATTTAACGCTGTTGCGGGGTAGCTTTTTAGAAAAATTGAACCTAGGTTTCGCTATCTTTGATGAGCTGTTGACCAAAGCCAATAGTATTTCCATCAGGATCTTCAACTCCGAACTCTCTCATATTCCATGATTGATTGACTGGACCTGTACGACGATTCGTTGGCTTACCCCATTCGAATGGTTTCATGCCATTGTTAAGAAACTGCTCATACAATTCATCCACATTGGAAACTCGAACATAAATCACAGTTCCAAACACGCTGTCACCTGAGTGAGATGAAAGGTGTACTGCATCCCCGCCTCTTTCCAGAATCGCATGTTTCGAGTCATGTGATGTTGGATCAGGATTAGGCGGAGTCCTCACAGTGAAATCAAGAACTTCTGTATAAAAGGTTATTGAATTCTGGATATGACTGCACTTTATAAAAGGCTCAATCGACACTTAGGTTCCTCAATACTTTCAAGACTTGCATATCAAGCACATACGCTTTAGCAAAGCTGTAAATTTTCGCAATTACCCATACCTTACGATTTTCATCAATGACTGAAAGGCAATTTTATCGGCCCTTACAACGTCCGCTTCGGGTCAGCAGCAGCATGTCAGTAGTTTAACACCTGGTCGTCTGCATTCGGCCAGAAGCTGACTGTGGGCCAACGCAGACAAATTAGCTCTTTGTGACCCAGAAGACTATCGACCCCATCAGTATCAAACCAAGCATGCTCTCAACTGCGACAGCCAACCTCGCAGCATTCGTAATCGGAACGATATCCCCATATCCAAGCGTGGTCGCTGTAACCGCACTAAAATACAACATCCTAGTAAACAGGCCATTGGCCATTCCCTTGCTAGGGTTTTCCAATCCTTGAAATTCAGCTGCCTGCTGGTCACTAAGTTCAAGATAGTACGCCCATTGCCACTGCCCTTCTTTCTCTCTTAGCTTTGCGTCGATCGATTCGTGTGCTTCAAAATCACACTGAATGTACCAACCGGACGATCGACTCCCGACCGAGGATGCCCCCGGGAACCCTGGTGACGTTACGAAGGCTTCGCAGTCCCCGACAATGGCGCGACGATAAGGAACGAAAACACCAACAAACGTATCTGCATCAATATTTGGGTCATTCTTTAATGTCATCCCACGAAGCAAACTAACTCGAAGCTTCACAACGCTAAGAATTTGCACTGCATTGATATTTGGGGTCACCAGGTACTCTCTTGAGCCTGTGCCCGTCACATTCGCACGTGGCGACCATCCCTCGGCCCTGCCCAGAATGTGGCTTAGAGACTCAATTGCTCGATACTCATCCAGTAAAGCATCAGCCAATGTCTGTTCCACAGTTGTGACAAGCTTCGAGTACGCTGCCTCATTTTCGATTGTCGAGTGCTGAAATCCGTTCGGCAAAAAAATGTAGTACATGAACGCGAACCCAAAAACATATGCCACGAAGGCCACAACTCCTATGCAAGCCTTAGTTGTTCGTCTGTCGAGTCGAATATTGATCATGTAGTCTCAAGCGGCGCTTTGTTGCCCGACAGCTTCGGGTCATCAGCGGACCCTTTATCCAATATTACCCCAACAGCCGCTTCCAGGAGTAAAGGTGAGATCAACTTTGCGGCCACATCGGACCGACTGCGTTCGGGAGAAGCGCGGTCATTCGCTGGCGTCACGAAGCTCGACGCCACAACTCTTGCAGTGACATCTATTCCACCCACCACCCGGGAATTTGCGACATTGAGGGCACTTATAGAGCAGTCCGTAAAAGACACCGAAAACCACTAGGCCAGCCAGCATCATCCATATACGATCCCAATCGCCAAGACCGAGTTTGCCCTCAAAATCAAAAAAGCGATTAAGCACATTCGGCAGAAGCATCACGATAAAAAATGCAGATACCAACTTGGCGCGAAAAAGAGTGGACTGATATTTTGACTTGACGACTTCGCGATCCAGTTCCATTTGAACACTTCCTGTTCTATTTTGACCGGCTGCTTTGGGTCATTTGCAGTCCCCCAGTGTAGCGCGAAAACAGTAATTCGAACGACTGCTGGGCGCGCAATACCAGCCGTTCACGAGCGACAAGTATCGGGAACAAAGCAAATGCTCGCAAGCGGAAAGTATTGGCCTATTCTGTTGAAAAACTCTGTTTCTCGGTAACAAGAAAATTCATACGAATTTTTCGATCACCTGGTGCGCAAATCACAGATCAATTGTGTCGTTCTGAGTTGCGTCAGGCCGGATTTTCACAGGTCTTCTGCTACCCCCTGTTAACTACGGTACTCAATGCTACTCAAATCGCGAATCAAATCGTCGCGCTTTTCAAAACAGAGTTTTTCAACAGAATAGGCTGTCTCTGGCCGCTGGGGTGGCGGGAAACGCGCCTCTGCTGAGTGTCAGGGATTCGAGCGGCGACTGGGAGTAGTCAGCGGCGGAATGCTAGGTATTTTCCGTCATATCCTCGCTGTGGAGGTATCCTGATTAACAATCCGTCATTGATTGCTTTACCTTGCAATGGCAGGAATGCGAAGGCTCACTTGGCAATCTCATGGTTTTCTAGCCGGCAAACTTATGAGTCAAATTACATTTCCTGGTACGTTGTCCCTACTTGCGCCTCCGCCGATTTAGTCATTCAAAATTCTACTCATACCTTAATGCCATTACTGGTCTTGCCGTCGCTGCACGACTGGCTTGCAACGCAATAGTCATCCAGGCTGCAGCCAATGCCGCAAATGCTGCTGCAACAAATAACCACGCCCATTCGCCGAACGGCGCCCTGTACACGAACCGGGTCAGCCACTGACTCATGAAGTAGTACGCAACCGGCCAGGCAATTACGTTTGCGAGTAACACCAGCTTTGTGAAATCGGACGTGAGTAACCAGACGATGTCCCTAACGGATGCGCCCATGACTTTACGGATGCCGATTTCTTTAGTGCGACGCTCCGTCGTAAACGATGCAAGACCGAAAAGTCCCAGTGTCGCGACAAAAATGGCAAGCGCAGAGAACACCGCAAATATTTGAGCCTGCCGTTGTTCTGATCGATAAAGTGCATCGAAACGATCATCAAGAAATTCCCAGAACACAGGTTCGCCCGGCACAAGCTTGTTCCACACCGATTCAAAATGCGCGATTGCATCCTGATGGTCGCCGGCTGCCAGTTTCACCGATATACGTCGGCTGTAGCTGGGGCTTGGTTCCTCGTAGATTGTTGCCTTGATTTCATTGTGGAGGGATGAGAAATGAATATCGGGGATTACGCCAACTACTTCTCGGTCAACGGACATCGTGAGTTCCCGGTTGAGTGGTGAGCGAATGACCTTTCCGACAGCTTCCTCCGGCGACCAGCCAAAGCGGCGGGCTGCCGATACATTTAAAATGGCTGCGGCTTTGACAACCGGGTTTTCTTCAGTGGGTTCCGGGATCCGCATCTCATTCTGCCGAAATGCTCGTCCGGCAATGAGGTCGACGTCGTAATGATCAAACCACTGGTAGTCGACTTTTATGTTCGCTATGCCCAAGAAGTTTTCCATCACGAGCTGCTCGCCCTCGGCAATATAGCCTGAGCCATCGTTGTTCTGCATGCTGGGTACACGTGACGAATAGACAGCGGACAAAATGTCGGGATGCGCTTCAAGCTCTGCCTTCATCGGTTCATAGAGTTCCCAAAGTTCGGCGAAATACGGCAGACTGGTAACGAGATTGCGGGATTTGTCAAAACCGAGATCTACGTTTCGCGCATAGTTCATCTGCGCAATAACTACGCCGGTCGCGATCATCAGCGCTATTGACGTGGCAAACTGGAAGACGACCAGTCCTTTTCTGAGCAACGCAGAACCGGAACCGGATGCGGATCCTTTCAGGACTTCGGCCGGCTTAAATTTTGACAGGTAGAGTGCCGGATAGCTCCCAGCAAACAGCCCAACGATTATCACACCGGCGATCAGCATCGCGATCGCACCGGGATTTGCCAGGGAAAATTCAAGCGGTTTTTCCAGGTAGTTTGAAAATCCTGTCATCGAGAGTTCAACAATGACCACGGCAAGCAACATTGCAATCGCCGTTAGCAAAATCGATTCGCCCATAAATTGCGTGATTAGCTGATTTCGATGAGCTCCGACAACCTTGCGAATTCCAACTTCCCGTGCACGTTGCGTCGATCGAGCAGTCGTCAGGTTCATGAAGTTGACACACGCGATCAGCAATACGAAAAGGGCAACGGCAGAAAACGTGTAAACAGTCGTAATACTGCCATTCGTGCGCCACTCACCGTCGCGATCCGAGGTAAGGTGAATCTCGGTCAGCGGCTGGAGCGAGAGAAACGAGCTGCTTTCGGCGTCTTCGTTCCAGTGTCTGATCAGGAAATCAAGAAACTTTGCCTCGAGATCCGCCGGATCAAATCCCTCCGGCAGCCGGGCGTAAGTGTAGTAATTGTTACTTCCCCAGCTTTCCAGTTCGTCTGGACCCATCATTAACGGAATTGCGGCGATCGAGCCGACGATCTCAAATTCCATATGTGTATTGTCCGGCAAGTCTTTGATGATTGCGGTTACGGTGACATCCGCCTGATCCATCAGGTTCAGCGTCTGGCCGATCGGGTCTTCATCGCCGAAGTAACGCGCCACCGCCCGTTCTGACATGACGATGTCCGTTGGGCGTGCGAGCGCGGTTTCCGGATCGCCGTCGACAAATTCGAGATTGAAGAACTCGAATACGTTCGAGTCGGCGATTACCAGCCGCTCTTCGCGAATACGGATGTCATCCCGCGACAAGGTGATACCGCCTGGCGAAAGAATTCTCGTGATGTCCTCTACCTCGGCGAAATCCTGTTTCATCAGCGGAGCAATTGGCGGAGCGACTGCTGCAAGCTGCAGATCGTTGCCCAGGAAATCTCGAGTGACTCGATAAATTCGATCGGCGTTATCCCAGTGCTTATCGTAGGACACTTCATAACGGACAAACATCGTGATCATGATGCAGCACGCCAGTCCGATGGAAAGGCCGATAATGTTGATGGCGCTAAATAGTGGATTGCCAATTATGTTCCGCCAGGCAATCTTCAAATAATTACTAAGCATGACGTGCCTCGCTCGCCTGATTCAGGCCAACGACGTTTTCTGATAACACTCGGCCGTCAAGCATGTTAACGACGCGACCCGCATGATCAGCGTGCCCTGGATCATGCGTCACCATCACGATCGTTGTGCCGTCTCTGTTGAGTTGATTTAAGAGTTCAAGCACCTCCTCACCGTTGGTTGTATCGAGATTACCGGTCGGCTCGTCCGCGAGAATTAGTTTCGGGTTGTTAACGACCGCGCGCGCAACAGCGACGCGTTGTTGCTGACCGCCGGACAGCTGTTGCGGACGATGACCGGCACGGTGCGCAATGCCGACGCGTTCCATTACCGCTTGCACTCTTTGTTCACGTTCTGCACCAGGTACCTTTTGATAGAGGAGTGGCAACATGACGTTTTCCGCCACAGTCAGTTCATCGACCAGGTTAAAGCTTTGGAAAATAAATCCGATGTTTTGTTTTCGAATGTTGGCCAGCTTGCTTTCGTTGTAGCCGGCAACGTCATCGCCGAAAAACGAATATCTCCCGGAGTCTGGCGAATCCAGCATGCCCACGATGTTCAGGAGCGTGGATTTACCGCAACCCGACGGACCCATGATGGCGATAAACTCTCCGGCGTTTACCTCGAGGTTGATGTTATCCAGAGCCGTTGTTTCGATGTCACTGGTCCGATACGCCTTGGTAAGGCCATGCATCTCAATCATTTTGTTCCACTCCTGATTAAATAACGCTATTGGTCGATCAAAAGCCGATCGACCTCAATAAAGTTCGCGTAAGAAGAAATAATTACCTGGTCGCCAGGCACGAGGCCGGACTCCACTTCAATCATGCTTGGGTTGCGTCGGCCAAGCTGTACCGGACGCCGAGTAGCAACTTTTCCGTCTGGATCGAGGACAAAGACCCATGAGCCGCCCGTATCATTGAAAAATGGACCATTAGGCAAAAGCGTTGCCCGCTCGGCTGTGTCACCGAGCACCAGCCGCATTTGCAAAGTTTGGCCACGGCGAATATCTGGTGGCGCACCACTCATAAAGCGAAAGTCGACTTCAAACTGTGATGCCTGGACTTCGGGATAGATTTTGCCGACTTCCAATCGGTAATCGCGTCCGTTGAACTCCAGCAATGCCTGCTGGCCAACGCGCACTCGGTTCAGATAAAACTCATTGACCAGCGCTACGGCCTTGAAACGGTCGACATCGTCAACCTGGCCCAGCCGCTCTCCACGGGCTTTCGACTCGCCAATCTCGGCATTCATGGATGTGAGTTGTCCGGATCGAGGTGCACGAATCAGCAAGTTGTCGAGATTGCCACGGGCAAGTGTCAGGTTTTTTTCGAGATGCAGAACAGAGCTGTTGAGTTGCTCGATCTGCGCTAGGCGGATCTTTTCGTCCTGGTCCTGGCTTTCCCGCGTAACCTGGCGACGATTTTGGTTGTACTGCAACTCGTCGACGGCGTCTTCGTATTCGTTGATCGAAATGAACTGTTTGCCCTCGAGTTTCTCGTAACGTCCAACCAAACGTGACAGTCGCGTAATCGCGTAATCAATCTCGATTAAGTCACTTTTGAGTTTCAGCCGGTTTTGTTCAATCGCAAGTTGCGTGTTGCGAAGGTTGTTGAGTTGTTCACTGACCTCCGCTTCACGCGCAATCACATCAAGTTGCAATGACGTGTTCGACAGCTCGATCAATTGTTGACCTTCTTCGACAAACGATCCCTCTTCTACGAGAATAGCCTCGACCCTTCCGCCTTCAATCGCATCGAGGTACACCGTTCGCTCGGGCTCGACTGCCGCACGCAGCGGAATGAAATCTTCGTACATGCCGACCGATACTTCTGCCGTTCGGATACGCTGGCCGTCGAGGGTAAAAGACGTTCCGGTGTGCAGCGTTGAGTAGATCAGGGCAAGCACCACGACACCGGCCACAACGGCGCCACCAATGATTTTGGGCTTCCTGGACTTGTGCTCTATGCGGCGATCCATGCCGCCCGCATTCGATTGTTGGCTTTGCGATTTCATTACTTATTAGATCAATCTCACTACCACATTGGT
This sequence comes from Woeseia sp., assembly GCA_021773015.1. GTDB lineage: Bacteria > Pseudomonadota > Gammaproteobacteria > Steroidobacterales > Woeseiaceae > OFTM247. The sequence goes on along the minus strand of JAJFKW010000001.1, from coordinate 2,501,052 downwards.
TTAACCTATAAAAACAATGAGTTGCGGAAAATCGATTGATTTCGACTGTCTGCAGGTGTGTAAAAGTGATCGATTTCGGACACTTTGGCGACTACCCTTTCGCTATGCAGTCCCGCGCCACCATTCTCGTCGTCGACGATGATGCCGATGTTCTGACAGCGGCTCGCCTCCTGTTGCGGCAGTTTTTCGGGGCGGTGCTGACAACGACAGATCCCGGCGATATCCCAGGCCTGATGATTGAACAGCAAATCGACGTTTTTCTTATCGATATGAATTTCGCGATCGGCCAGCACAGTGGTGTTGAAGGTCTCAACTGCATGCAGCAGATCAAAAGTCGGGACTCTGATGCCGTGGTGATTTTGATGACCGCCTTCGGCGCGCTGAACACAGCGGTTCAGGCGATGCGCGAAGGTGCATCTGATTTTGTTTTGAAGCCCTGGCAAAACGAGAAACTGGTTGCCACGCTTAGTGTTGCGGCCGAGTTACGACGGACGCGCACGGCGGTCAATCAAGAGAGTGATGCGGCAAAGGCGGACTCGCTGAACCTGGAGGCCAATGAGCGAAAAATAATTTCGATCGCGCTCGATGAATCGCATGGGAACATTTCTCGTGCGGCAAAAGCGCTCGGCATTACCCGCGCCGCTCTGTACCGGCGCATTGAGAAGTACGAATTGTGAAGCAGCAGTTCCGCGCCCGTTTTCGTGCACTGGTAGTTATCCAAATCATGCTGCTGGTGGGGAGTATATGCTTCTTTGCCTGGTCACTGGTCGCAACCGATTTTGTCGCGGTTCCCGTCGCCATTGCGATCGTTGTAGTGCTGCAGGTAATCGGCTTGCTCCATTGTGTCGAGTCTCACGTTGATACGCTTGAAGACTTTTTTGCAGCAATTAACTATGAGGATTTCACGCGTCGATTTGTCGAGGATGATGTTGATGCCGAACTAAAAGAAGCCTTCAACCGCATACTCGGAAAATTTCGGGAGGCGAGCGCCGAAAGGGAAATTCAGGCCGTCTACTTGGAGACTGTGGTCAAGCATGTGCCGGTGCCGTTTATTGCTGCAAAATCGGATGGGACGCTGAGCCTTGTTAACAATCCTGCGCGTCGACTTACCGGACTGTCCGGACTTTGTCATTTTGACCAACTTGCAAAACTTGATCCACAATTACCGGGGCTCATGCAGAGTATCGAACCCGGCAGCCAGCAATTGTTGCAAACCAGGCTGCGCGATGTGCCGGCCGAATTACGGGTATCGGTGTCCGAAATTCGAATCGCTGGCGAAACCGAACGGCTGTACTCGATCGAGAATCTATCCGGTGAATTAACGGCCCGTGAATCAAGTGCCTGGCGTAATTTAATAAGAGTGTTGACCCACGAAATCGTGAACACACTGACGCCTGTGGCGTCACTCGCGCAGACTGCAGCCACAATATCGAATGAGACCGACGCAACGGATGAGATACGCGAAGCGGTTACGACGATCGCGCGCCGCAGTGAAGGACTGATGAATTTCGTGTCGCGGTATCGAGAGTTGCTGAAAGTACCGCAGCCGGATCCGGAAACGATCAGAGTGTCGGTAGCATTGAATAGTGTCGTTTCATTGATGAGTAATGAGTTGGAAGGTGTCGACGTGGAAATTAGCGTCGTTCCCGAGTCGCTTGAGATCCAAGCCGATCAACAGTTGCTGGATCAAGTGTTGGTTAACCTCGTCAAGAATGCTGCAGACGCTACAAAGGATTCAGTATCACCGGCATTGCGGCTTAGCGGCAAATTGGATTTGGGACGCGTACTAATAAGGATCCGGGACAATGGACCGGGTATAGCGGATGACGCCATAGACCAGGTATTCATACCCTTTTTTACGACCAAGCGCGAGGGCAGTGGAATCGGACTCAGCCTCTGCCGGCAAATTATGACCGCGCATCATGGAGAAATAGTGCTCGAAAGTGACGAGGGTGGCACCACCATCGTTCTGCTATTTTGAATGTGCCTGGATTAATGCCTAATCCATGACCACCAACGGCCATTCAAGAACATCTACCGGATCACAAATCTGAGGGATCGCCTGTTTTTGGCTTATCTGGGGTCACGGTGGATCGCAGAACCTATTCACTGAAAATCCGCGTTGCGAGCATTAACCCCACCATCGATAGAAAGAAACTTTGATCGCGATTGAGATCGAGCTGATCTGGGCGCGTTTGAGTTGATCCGCAGCTGTTTCCTGTGTGCTTGTTTGATTGAGTGGGCCGCCACATTTCCTTAAGCCCTCCAATCTCCAGACTTAAGTAAAATTCACCTTGACCTTAATATTATTATCAATATAATTAAGGTATATATTCATAATATTGATATTGGAGCCCTTTGGTGACATCGTGGTTTGAAAAGCTTTCGGAGGAGGATGTGTCCTTCGTCAAACGATTCGTCTTGGCCTCCGGCTCGCTCAAAGATCTGGCAAAGGCCTACGGCATCAGCTATCCAACGGTGCGTTTGCGCCTGGATCGACTGATTGAAAAAATCAAAGTGCTAGATAGCCAGGAGATTGTCTCGGAATTCGAACGCACACTGCGCGCTCGTTATGCCGAAGGCAAGATCGATACGGAAACGCTTAGAGCGTTGCTTTCCGCACACCAGAAGGAACTGGAAACTCAACCGACTCAGGAAGGAGGCGGTCACAATGAAAACCCTTAGCCTTACAATGTTTTTTCTCTTGCTGCCAATGTCGTTGCCGGCCGAAGAATTGCTGAGTGACGTGTACTTTGCAAATGATCCGATAACCGTAACCGCCGTGTCTGGCGAACGACAGCAACTGCTGCTCACGTTGCCCGACCCCGGCATTAGCTCGCCTGTCTATGCGCTTAGAGGAATGGTTCGGTACGACGATCTGCAAGGCGAGGGCTTTCTGCAAATGGACAGTCATTTTGGCGACGCAGGCATATTCTTCACGAAGAGCCTGGCAACTGCCGGCCCACTTGGCAAACTTGGCGGCAGTTCGGATTGGCGCCCGTTCGTCTTACCCTTTTCCTCGAACAGCGGCGACCAGGTCGACAAACTTACACTGTCACTCGTTCTTCCAGGTGCAGGTACGGTGTCAATTCGAGACGTCGGTCTGTATCAATACGCCAGCGGTGAAGATCCGCTGCGAGCTGCCGGGCAATGGTTTGGCGATCGCAGTGCCGGGCTGCTCGGCGGAATCGGCGGCGCCGTGATCGGGCTATGGGGAGCGCTGATTGGTGTCCTGTCCTCGCGCGGCAAAGCACGGCATTTCGTCCTCGCTTCTGCGAATGCGCTGTTCGTCATCGGTATCGCCAGCCTTGCCGGTGGCGTAGCGGCGGTAGCGACTGCTCAGCCCTATGCGGTTTATTATCCGTTGTTGCTGATCGGTATCATCCTTGTCGTCGTGTTCGGAAAAATGCGTGGCAACTTGGTAGCTCGATACGAACAACTCGAGCTGAAAAAAATGCAGTCGATGGACGTTTGATATGAGCGCTCAAGAACTACTGTGCCGATCGACCTAGGCTGAATGGTCATGTAGTTCAGTATTCGCAGCGAGAGCGAAACGGTCTTATCAATTCTGAATTGTGGCCAACTGGATCTTCGCCAGCGCGGTGTTAGTATCCATTGTCCATGAAGTTTCCCCGCCTAAGAACATTCCTGCTCGCAGCATTGGCTCTATTCGCGTTGGTGTACATCGCCGGGGCGGTCACGCTAGCGCGGAAAGACGACGCGATCGCGGTCTTTAAGAAGCCAGCGGCAACCTACGAGACAATCGCGATCTTCGGTGCCAGCGGAACCGCGGGCGATGGCATTTTAAAGGCCGCTCTCGGGAATCCCGATATCAGTAGAATTCATGTCATTACGCGGCGAGTGACACCTCGAATCGAGGCCGGTGTTGCTTCCGGGAAAGTACAGATGACGCTTCACATGGATTATCTCGACTATTCGGCAGTTCAGCGGCAAATAGCGGACGCAGATGCGGTTTACTGGGCGATCGGAATTAGCTCTGTCGGCGTCGACGAAAAAACCTACGGCATGATTCACGTCGATTTTCCGGCACGCTTTTTGGCGGAGTGGACTCACGTTAGTGACAAGTCCGACATTTCGTTTCACTACATCAGTTCCAGTGATATCTCGGAGGACTCAAGCGCGATGTGGGCGCGCGAAAAAGTACGTGCCGAGCGAACGCTGTTTGAGCTCGCCGAGGGAACGAATCTTCAGGTGATTGCGTATCGACCGGACTACATCGGGCCGACCGATGAAGAAGCGCATATCGGGCAGGACATTCTTTTTTGGTTCTTTGCGCCTATCGGTGCCGCTGTGAGAGCTGAACAAATCGGCCAGGCGATGTTTGAAGTAACCACGCGAATGAGCGAATTCGAAAACGGTGACAAACTTGGAACCCGCAGCATTGTTCGTTACAGCGACGCGTACGATCGGCGCCGGATACTCGCCGATCAATAGCGATTGCTATTGCCGAACGTCAGAGAAACATTTTTTAAACAGGGATTTGGCGCCGTAGGCGAGGGGATATCAACGAAATTGCCGGCAAAAGGGCGCGGAATCAGCCACCGCCGCGCCAAGCTATCCTTCTCGGCTTGCTGCAATCGATTAGTATGGCCTGCCCATACTTCATCAATTCTAAATCATGAACGGCGACGCGCTGAGCATCACTAACATCACTGTAGGCATTACCTGCCTTGTCTCTTTTATGCTGATGCGGAATCGAACAGGTAAGGCACTCCTGATCTTTCATCCGGTGACAATTCGGGAGCACCATCAATGGTATCGCTTTCTGACGTCTGGTTTTATTCATGCAGATATGATGCATCTTGCGATTAACATGTTCGTCTTGTGGTCATTCGGGAATGCAATTGAGAAGTTTTACTTTCCCACGTTTCTGAGCGACTTCAGTGCTCAGAAATACATGCTTCTGTATTTCGGCGGTATTGTCGTGTCGTCAGTTCCGAGTTACGTCCGGCACAATAAGAATCCAAATTATGCAGCTTTGGGGGCATCGGGCGGCGTGTCAGCCGTAGTATTCGCCGCGATCCTTTTTGAACCATGGCAGAATTTGTACTTATACGGTGTGATTGCGATTCCGCAGATTGTGGCGGGGGCGGCCTACCTATTTTACTCGTGGTATCAAGACAAAAAGGCCGCCGACAATATCGGTCACATGGCGCACTTCTCCGGAGCTGTCTGGGGGTTCCTGATTACGGGGTTAATGAGTCTTGACCTATTTACTCGCTTCATTCAGAAGGCACTGCAAGGTCCGAGCTGGCTCTAGGAATTTTGGGGGTAGGGGTCGAACCGATTTCCCGGTTTTCGTTGAGCAGCACTTTGGTGCCCAAACCAGGATCAGCTGCCGTCATCCAATTTAAGCTAACTGAAGCTGACCATTCGAAAATTGTCGCCATACGTGTTCCTGAGTTATTTTTAAGTCACCGTGGGTTGCGAAATCCGTTCATTGAAAATCCGCGTGTCGGTGATTCATTGCCACCCTGATATGATTGCCGTTGAGGCCCCCTCCCGACGGATTGAATCGATGGATCGCGAATCAGCATTTTTTCGGAACAAGCTTGCGGATAAATATTCGCCGCCGTGTTCATGATCTGTCGAAGACGGTCGTTCGCCATATGAAATACGATCTTAAATGAGTCTCAAGTCATGCAACTCGCATTGCTGTAGTGATCCCGAGCCCGGATCATAGACGCATGAGCCTTTCCCCAAAGGAAGTTCTAGAAGATGTCTTCGGCTATCCAGAGTTCCGGGGACAACAGCAGTCGATCATCGAGGCCACGCTGCAGGGGCGCGACTCCCTCGTGATCATGCCGACAGGCGGTGGTAAGTCGTTGTGCTACCAGATTCCGGCAATGCTGAAGGAGGGAACGGGTCTCATCGTCTCGCCCCTGATTGCGCTGATGCAGGATCAGGTCACGGCACTGCGTGAACTCGGCATCGCAGCGGAGTTTCTGAATTCCAGCCAGTCGCCTGATGAGAGGCGGGAGGTGATGACCAAGCTTCGGCAGGGCAGGTTGCAGCTCTTGTATGTCGCGCCGGAACGCTTGGTCACCGAGCACACCAAGTCATTGTTACGTGACATACCGTTATCAATCATTGCTATTGATGAAGCGCACTGTGTGTCCCAGTGGGGCCACGATTTTCGCCATGACTATCTGGGACTGGGTGATCTTGGTGCCGTATTCCCCGGAGTCCCGCGCATGGCGGTAACGGCCACTGCAACTGATAAGACGCGGGAGGAAATTGTTGATCGACTTAAGCTTCACGAACCCGAAATTTTCGTCGCGCCATTCGACCGACCGAATATCGGTTACGCGGTGCAAGTAAAAAATGATGCACGGGGGCAACTGTTGAAGTTCCTGCAAACGCATCGCGGCGAAGCAGGAATCGTCTATTGCCTGTCGCGCAAGAAGACAGAAAGCATCGCCAGTTGGTTGTGCGCACAGGGCTTCGAGGCGATGCCGTATCATGCTGGACTGGCCGCCGATGTGCGTGCAGAAAACCAGCGCCGCTTTCTCGCTGAAGACGGTTTGGTGATCGTCGCGACAATCGCATTCGGAATGGGTATCGATAAGCCGGACGTGCGCTTCGTTGCCCATCTCGATCTGCCCAAGAGTGTTGAGTCCTACTACCAGGAAACTGGCAGAGCCGGCCGAGACGGCGAGCCCGCTGACGCCTGGATGGTCTACGGCCTGCAAGATGTAGTGCGCCTGCGGCAGATGCTCGACGAATCCCAGGCAGGCGAGGAGTACAAGCGCTACGAAAGCTTAAAGCTCGATGCGTTGTTGGGTTGGTGCGAGGTTACCGGCTGCCGACGTCGGCCGTTGCTCGCGTATTTCGGCGATTCACAAGACGACGATTGCGGCAACTGTGATGGTTGCTTATCACCGGCAAATACCTGGGACGGGGCAGAAGCGGCCCAGAAACTACTGTCGACAGTTTATCGGTCAGGTCAGCGCTTCGGTGCCGCGCACCTTGTCGATGTACTGCTTGGAAAGGCGACCGACAAGGTTCTGCAGAATGGGCACGATCAGCTTTCCGTTTTCGGAATAGGAAAGGACCTACCATCCACCACCTGGCGCTCGGTCGCACGCCAGTTAATCGTTGCTGGCTACTTGCGGTCTGATGCGGCTCGTTTTGGTGCGCTGGTCCTGACAGAAACGAGTCGTGGCGTGCTGCGAGGCACGACGCCATTGCAGTTTCGGGAAGATCCGAAGCGGTCAGTCGTGACATCGAGGCGAGTGGCACGGGATCGAGTTGTCGCCGACGAAGATATAGATTTGTGGGAAGCGCTACGCACCTGCCGGCAGTCGCTGGCGAGCGAGCAAAATGTGCCTGCGTACGTCATTTTTCATGACAAGACTCTGCAGGAGATGCTGACGTTTCGACCGCAAACAACATCGGAGCTGCTGAGTATCGGCGGCGTCGGGCAAACCAAATTGGATCGCTACGGCGACCGATTCCTCTCTGTTCTTCGTGATGCGCCTCCCGCGTAGGCGTATTGCCGAGGCAAGCTGCGGACGAAAATCCGCGTGCTCTCAGTTGAATTCAACTGCCAAGTGAAACGCTAATCGATCTGACAGGCTCGGTTCGATTGACTGCGAATCGGCATTGGCCGATTCTCGCCCTCGCTACACTCGGGTAGCTGCGCATCGCTAGCTGGCTTCGCCGGCTGGTCCGCCCCTGCCGCCAAACGCTCGAAGCCGCCACTAAGGGGGCCTTCGTGTTCGTAGCCACACGCAGTGAACCACGTTCGATTGATTCGGATCGCCCTCAGGCGATCCTCACCCTTCGGGCAGCTTCGCTGTCTAGTTCGCTTCGCGAACTGATCCGCCGTACTCGTAGCAAGCGCGTCTTATCGGTTGGCGCGGCGCTCCGATTGAATGGGCCACCCTTTAGGCCCGACGGGCAGTTGCGATGAGATAGCCGGCACCGCCGCTCGCAATAAAATTTTCAAGATCGGCGAGTACTGCAGCAGGATCACCAAAGTCGACAGGCAGACTCGTGTTTGCCGCTACGTTCGCCGTTGCCAAGAGTTTGAGTCGGCGACGGATGCGCCGAATCATGTCGGCCAGTGTCCAGTTCACCGTACGAATTCGAATGTATTCGAAACCTGCCTGAGATAACGACTCGCGATAGCCGTCGGCTGACTGTGCGGCGGCAACACAAAGAACCTTCCCTAGCAATCCGTCAAGACTGTCTGGGACGGGTGCATTCAAGAAGAAATCGGAAATGCCAATCCGGCCGCCCGGCTTCAAAACACGGCGAATTCCTTGAAGTGCCGTATTCATATCCGCGAAGAGGCACAAGCTGCACTCGCAAAAAGTGATATCGAAGGATTCCGCAGCGAACGGTAGCTGCTCCGCGTCAGCCCTCACGAATTGCGTTTTATGATTCACGCCAGCAGTGCGAGAGGCTTGTTCTGCACGTTGGATGTTGGTAGTTGAATAATCGCAGCCTGCAACGACTGCGCCAAAGTTCGCTGCAAGCAGGCGCGCTGAAGTACCGCTGCCACAAGCGACGTCAAGCACTCGCGAGTTTGGCGAGACAAGGGTTGCTGTCGCCAGCTGCCGCGTCAATTTCGTGCCACCCGGATGAAAACTCTGGCCCAGAAGGTACTCAACGATTGGCAATTCATAGAGCTCGGCGCAACACCTCGCGAGCATCTGATTCGCAGCGCTCACGGCAATGAGTTCTCAGAATCCCGGTAGCGGGCGAGTGATATGGGCCCGCTCAGCGGCACGAATTCTCGACTGCGCAGTGGTTCGAGAACATGCTGTTCCAGTCCATCACGATACAACAGGTTGTAGGTATCAAACGGGATAACTCTCTTGCCGTCGGGATGAACAATGTGCACACAGGTCTTGCGTATAGAGCGAAGGTCAAATCCCTGAGCATCGATAAACTCGACAATTAATATTCGAAATATATTTGCGTAGCCTAGTTGTTCCGTGGGAGAGCGGTCGAGCGTATCGAGAAAATCGCTCATTGCATCAGTCTGCGATGTGATCGAGTGATGGGTTGAGAACAGATTAAGGAAGTGCTCACGAATGGCGGGTTCCGCTTCATAAGTAATAGTTGCTCCACCGGCATCGATTAGAAATTCCGGATCAACCAGACCGGTGAGTGGTACTAGGCCGGAATCGAGTTTGAGCGCATAGGCCATAGCGAGATGGTCCGGGTGGCACGGAACCGGGATGAGATCTTCAGGCGCAAACACTGGACACTGCTCGAGGATTCTGCGACGAATTTCTGTCAAGGTTAATCGGTCTCGTTCGTTGTTGTAACCAGACTCGTACCCTTCGAGTCGGCCCGCAGCTTGAACGGGCTGAAAAGTAACGCCACGCACGCAAGGCTGCTGTGTCGCGTAGTCAATAATCTCGCCCATTTCGTCGTCGTTAAGACCGCGCCGTATCGTCGCGACAAGCGTTGTATGTATGCCGGTTTCATTAAGGCGGTCAATGGCACGGGTGTGAGTACTTCTGAGATCTGAAGCTCTCAGCGCTTTCAATACTTCAGGACGAAAGGAATCGAATTGCAGGTAGATTTCCAGGCCGGGAGTGAACTCCGCGAGGCGTTCCGCGAATCCCGGCTCATTCGCGATGCGTATCCCATTTGTGTTCACCATGAGGTGTCCGATGGGTCGCTGCCGTGCCAGTTTGAGAATCTCAAAAAACTGCGGGTGTACGGTCGGCTCACCCCCCGAAATCTGGATGATCGAAGGCTCGCCTTCATTCGCAACCGCTCGATCCAACATGCGCTCAATCTGTTCTAAACTGCGGTGTGTCTGCCGTTCCGGCCCGCTTCCGGCGTAACAGGTGGGACACCGCAAGTTACAGTTGTCCGTAACCTCGATCAGCAGCGTACAGCCGTGTTGCTCATGGTCCGGACAAATTCCGCAGTCATACGGGCACCCATAGCGAACCGGCGTATTGGGGGTGATGACCTGTTCCGGTGTCTTGATGAACGTTTCTCTGGCCAACTTGTAATAGGCGATATCATCCGCCATCAGAACACGTTCAGCACCGTGCTTGGGACATCGCTTCAACATCCACACACAGCCGTCCTGGAATACAATCTTGGCGTCAACGCGAGTCAGGCATGTACTGCAAATTGAGATTGTGGAATCGTAATATTGGTATGGTCGCTGCTTCGCTTTCACTCGACGAACTCCGGATAAATGACGTGCCTGCCTGGTTCTGAGAGCGGCGCCGTGCCTGAATTTGACCCCCACGCAGTAGCGGAGTTCTGAGAATCTTTACCGCAGTTAGCTTCGCCGCACGGCGAAGCACGAATACACAGACCGCCGATGGCCTGCATGCACTACCAACATAGTAGAATGTCCTGCATTTTTCACAAACTATTTCACGGAGACAATTTTGACAACCAACTACGTCCTGATCGACTTCGAGAATGTCCAGCCAAGAAATCTAAATATTCTCGCAGTTCATTCTTTCAAGGTGTTCGTATTCATCGGTGCGAACCAAACCAAGGTGCCCCGTCACGTAGCCGTCGCGATGCAGACGCTCGGAGACAAAGCGAAATACGTTGAGATTGACGGCAGCGGGCCGAACGCATTGGACTTCCATATCGCCTACTACATTGGCGAACTAGTGGCAGCCGATCCGGCAGGCAGCTTTCACGTGATCAGCAAGGACAAGGGTTTCGATCCGCTGATTCGCCATCTGAAGGGCAAGAAGATCCAAATCCGTCGAGAAAGTGACCTGGCCGAGATACCGAACTTGCGGATACCGAAACAAGCTAAAAAGGACGACAAGATCGACGCGATTGTGAAGAACCTCGTTGGGCGTGGCCAGTCAAGACCCAGAAAAGTCAAAACGCTCCAGAACACGATTAGCAATCTCGTCTCCGAATCCCTAAGCGACGCAGATTTGTCAGCGCTTGTCGACGAGCTGTGCAAGAGAAAACTGATTGTCGTCACGAGGGGCAACGTCAAATACACACTGCCGACATAAGTGAGTATCACTTAAACTCACTTCTAGCCGCTGCGCCATCTTGATTCGCTTCGTGAGTCGATCCGCCCCTGGCCGCCAAAATCAAAAGGCCCCTTTCGGCAACGATTCATCAGAGAGTATTCATCAGGACACCCACGATAATCCGGCGGAGAGTATTCATCAGGACACCCACGATAAACCGGTGGTATTGCGGAAAAACGCAGACTGCAGTCTTGTTGATGTTGCGATTAACTGTGTGGCATGACATTGCCACGCAGGGAGTATTCATCAGGACACCCACGATAATCCGTCGGTATTGTGGAAAAACGCAGACTGCAGTCTTGTTGATGTTGCGATTAACTGTGTGGCATGACATTGCCACGCAGCGTATTGATCGATCCAGAGCAGACGCCCTATTACCACTGCGTAAGCCGTTGCGTCCGTCGTGCCTTCCTCTGTGGCAAAGATGCGCTAACCGGCTACAACTTTGAACATCGCCGACAGTGGGTTGAGAACAGACTGATCGAACTCACCGAGATCTTCGCCATTGATCTGTGTGCCTACACGGTGATGAGCAATCATTACCATGTCGTGCTGCATATCGACAGTAAATCGCTGTGCGCCTGGACCGATGACGAAGTCATCGAACGTTGGACCCGACTTTACCGCTTGCCGGAGTGGTTTGAGCAACTCGATGCCGCTCGCCAAAGGTCGTTGATCGACAAATGGCGCGCACGCCTGGGTAGCATCAGCTGGTTCATGAGAAGCATCAACGAGCCGCTGGCCAGACGTGCAAACCAGGAAGATGGCTGTAAAGGCCGATTCTGGGAGGGCCGCTTTAGATCTCAAGCACTGCTAGATGACCAGTCGGTATTGAAATGTATGGCCTATGTGGATCTAAACCCTATTAGAGCCAACACAGCCGAGACCCCAGAAACTTCGTTACATACCTCGATAAAGGCCCGCATCGACAATCGAGACGAAAAACTCGCACCGATGATCGGAAATCCCAACAATGTATTTTCACTACCGATTACCAAGCAAGATTACCTTCTGCTGGTGGACTGGACGGGCCGTCAGTTTCGAGCAGACAAGCGCGGTCAAATTGACCCACGAACGCCACCAATTATTAAACGGTTACAAACTCACTCCGCCGGTTGGTATGACGAGATCCGACACCTTACGCGCAAGTTTCATCGAGCAATCGGTAATGTGGCATCGCTGAGTGCATTTCGCGACCATCTTGGTCAGCAACGTTTGAAGGGTCTGTCGATCTAAAGCTATTCGTACCGACGAAGTCATCAATTCGGTATCCTCAACAATAAAGGTCCGCCGAAACCAATACCGCAAACTAGTGTAAACCCGGTCGTACGCTTCTTGATCGATGTCGATGTGGCTTGCTACTGTTGATGGCGGTTTATGATGGGTGTCCTCATAGTTGCCGTTTATGATGGGTGTCCTCATAGTGCTCATAGTTGCTCATGCTCATAGTTGTTTATGATGGGTGTCCTCATAGTTGCCTCTCAAAGTTGGCCCATAGTTGCCCACCAGGCTGATCCCACGGTCTCTGCTGAGCTGTAGTCGGAACTCGAGCGCTTGCAGGCCGTAAAGGCCCAGACCCGAGATTTATTGGGTAACGATGAGCGGTTGGGGCGCCTGGTTGACCCCTTAAAACCCCGAAGGAAACGGTATCTGCAAAATTTTTTTTGCGGAGTGCTGTCGTTTCGACAGCTTTTTCTCGCTAAGAACTGTATGAACAGCAAAACAACCCTACAGTCTCAGAATCCGACCACCCAAACGAGCGAATCACTGCTTAAAGAGTTGGGTGGTCAACTTGCACTGGATGCGTTTGTTGGCGCTTTCTACTTCAACGTGCTGCATGACACGCGGTTGGCGCGTTTCTTAGCCAACACCAATATCGATGCGCTCCGCAAGCATCAGCGCATGTTCCTCGCGGCGGCGCTCGGCGGCGAGGATCAGTATTGCGGACGGTCTCTGTTTCAAGCGCACCGCTCGCTCGTCCAGGAGCGCGGACTGGACCATAGTCATTTCGACGCGATTACCGAAATCCTCGTATCAACTATCCAACAGTTCGGTCACCCCGAAAAACTAATTCAGAAAGTCATCGCCCGAGTGAATGCACTGCGTGCAGATGTGCTCGGCACAAGTTTGTTACACAAATAATCCTCAAAGGAGAATAAATCATGTCCCGCAAGAGCCAATTGGCGTTAAAGCCAACCCAACAAGCGATCTATCGCCTACTAATGTCCGTATTTGTCGTCGCCTACTCATTAGCGCCAACCGCCAATGCCGTAGGTACGACAGGTGACTTCGGCAAGGAATTGTCGAGAACAACAAGTCTGCACCATTTCCAGGTGGACAAGGAAAAGTACATCGGTCAACGCTTCGAGTTTAACTGCCCAGCTAAAACCGTTAGAGACAAGGACCAGGGAATTTACGGAACCGATGTGTACCCGGCGAGCGCGCCAATTTGCGTTGCAGCACAGCATGCCGGCGCAGTTGGTGTTGATGGCGGGCCGATTACGTTGCAACTAAACCCAGGCGTCAGTGAATACCTCGGCAGCATCCGCAACGATGTTGAATCTAGTGACTTTCCCGGAACCGGGCTGAGCATCATGTTCTTGACCGATGCCACCCGCGGCGAGTTGGATAGTTTGCAACGCGAGTGGGCGCCGCACTTGAAATGGAAAGACAAGTTTTCACAATCCGGGCTCGCCAACATTCGCTTGACCGGTCAGCGTTTTGTCTTCAACTGTCCAAGCGCACCAAGCAGCCTTGCCGGTCGCCGTGTATACGGAACGGATAGTTATCCATTGAACGGTTATGTTTGCATGTCAGCGGTGCATGCCGGACAAATCACAAAGTCCGGTGGTTTTGTGCTTATTCAGATGGATCCCGCGCTAGATGGCAAGTTTGCTGGATCAATTCGTAACGGGATCGAATCCAAAAACGGACCGAAGTCAGCGCGCTCGATTTCCTTTCCCGGCGGTGGCGATCACGGGACCGCAGTAAGCGGCGCGGCCCCGTTTGAGGAAATCGATCCTAAAGTCCTTGAGGGTGAGAAAGCCGGTGGATTTCTGAAAAAATCTGCCAAGTCTCTTCTGAGCCAATAACGATCGATGCAAGTTTGAAAAGGGTCGAGATGGTCGAGGCACAGCACTAGCGTGCATGTGTCGAGACCACTCGATCCACTCTTGTCAGAAATATTTTCCGCATCAGAAAATATCGGAATTAAAGATGTGTCCAAAAAAAGAAAAAAGGTGTCTAAACTATTTTCTGCATCAGAAAGTTTTTAGCGATAGACGCTCTATGAACAAACCGGACACTTTTTCTTTAACAAATCGCAGCTACCTTAGGATCGGCAATCACTTATCACTTGTTGCCAGCTTCATCAAATAGTCCACGGCTGATTTGTTCGAAATGGAAGCGCTACGGCTTTGCCGCTTGTCCATTTCCCTGAATAGCGATAAACCTTCCACGGAAGAAAGGACTAACACGGCCCGTCGTCGGCTCTCCCTCGCGTTCACATCAGGTCGGTTATCTCGGATGAGCCTTGCCAACAGAGCAACCGCGTCGTCGTAGTAACTCTGCATAATCTTCGAGGCAAACTCATGCGTACGCGCGGCGGCCCAGAGTTCCACAAAAAATCCCGTTAACAGGTCGCTCTCTGTGGACGAGCATAGACTCTTTATGAACTGATGCAGGCGGCTCTTCGGATCATTTCTCGTTTCATCCGAGATCAGCAGCAGCATTTCGCTCCAAGCCCGATCTGCAATGTCCTGAAAGGCGGACTGAAAGAGAGCTTCCCGAGTCGGAAAGTAGTACTGCAGCGTGGATAAACGGATCTTTGACGCCTCGGCAGCATTTCGAAGCGTCAGTGCTGCGAACCCCCTGGAAGCCAGAATTGACTGTGCGGCATCGAGAATGAGCCGCCGCCGTTTCTGCGCTTTCAGGCGTTGGGTTTTGCGCGGGCGTTCTGTTTTGTCCGTAGCAGGTTGCATGTCGATTCAATATACAGGTTTGCTGATTCTTGCAGGCTTTGCATTTATCGGTCAAGTGACCGATAATTATTTGAGATATAGGCCGGAAGAGCAACATGACCCAAGTAACCCACTTACCTCCTGACAGCGGCGTGGCGGATATCATTGAGTTGGTCGAGAAAGACGGCACTGTCATTATCGATGATTTTGTCAGTCAGCCTTGGCTGGCGGAGTTCAATGCCGCGGTTCAAACATCAATCGACAAATATGAGCCTTACGACTATGGCGAGCCCGAAGCGATGGAGTTTCTGGGGCATCGCACGGTCAGGCTAAATGGCTTGATCAGCAAATCTAGCAACTACATCGACCTGATGACAGATGAGCGGCTGTTGGGCGTTATGGATCATTTCCTTGCACCTAACTGCGGTCAGTATCGTCTTAATTCCAGTGAGGTTATCGAAATCCACGGCGGCGAAACGGCGCAGGAACTGCATGTCGACGACATGATTTGGCCAGCCCATTATTGGGCTCCCGATCGCATGTTGCAATTCAATTGTATGGTGGCGGGAACGGACTTCACGGTAGAAAACGGTGCGACGCAAGTCGTGCCGGGCAGTCACCTTTGGGACGACCCAGAACGCGTTGCGAAGCCGGAAGAAATTACCCAGGCTGTCATGCAAGCAGGCAGTGTCGTACTTGTTGCTGGCAAGACGCTGCACGGCGGTGGCACCAATACTAGCGGTGACCGTCGGCGAGCAATTGTTACGTCGTATGTTCTGGGCTGGCTACGCTCACAGGAAAACCACTTTCTGCACACCAGTGTGGAACAGGCCCGCGATTGGCCGGAACGCGTTCGACAACTCTTTGGCTATGACCTCTATTCTCACTATGATGAGAACATCGATGCCGGACCGCTTGGCTACTACGAGTACCGAAGCCCTGCGGTACTATTCGAGTAGGGCTTCTCAGCAGAGTTGGATGCAACTATGGAATCCAAGTTTTCTTCATTAGCAAATCCGCTGTTGGTATATGCAACGAAATTGATGGGCGAGTGGTTCTAACACAAGACGGGGAGAGTACTGTGGCTGAGTCCGGCAGAAAAAAAGATTCATCAATCACGCGACGCGATTTTGTTGGTGGAACTTTGATCGGCAGCGGTACCGCACTTCTCTCTGCGAAAGCGCCCGGTTTGATATCGAATGCGCAAGCGGCCGGTGCGAAAGTGCCGGACTTCTCGCAAAAAATTTCGGCTCCGCTGAATGATCTGGGCAAATCATGGACGGGCCCGGGTGGCGTTGGCGACTACGCGAAGGCAAACGGCAACACCCACGATGTCGTCAATGCCGCGCACACATTCCGCAATCGGGACTTCGATGTACGCACCGCAAGTGCGGCCGACACTGGTGAGCATTTCGACTTGGTCGTAGTGGGTGGAGGCTTTGCGGGTATTACGGCCGCCTACACATTTCTCAAGGACAAACCCGATGCGCGAGTGTTGATTTTTGACAATCACGCGATGTTCGGTGGCGAGGCTCGTCAGAACGAATTTGAAGTCGATGGCCACCGATTGTGGGGACCGCAGGGCTCGAATGGTGCGGTGTGGCCGCTCGAAGGTGCTAAGAAAATCGAAATGTACTCGCACCTCTGGGAAGAGCTTGAGTTGCCAATGGAATTCGAGTGGCAAGAAGCCAAAAACAGCGATCTGAAAATACCCAAAGATATCTACTCGCCCATGCATTTGGCCTGGGAAGAGACGGATTTGGGGTGGTTCCACGACGGTCATGATATGGCGATCAATCCCTGGTCGAATCGCTTCAAAGACGTGCCAATCGACGATCAAACAAAGCAAGATTTGATCTGGATGGAGGTCTATCGTCAGCCACCCGCGAGAGAGGACTGGCCGCAGTGGCTCGATTCGATGACCTACAAGCAGTTCTTAAAACAAGAGATGGGTATCGATAATGAAAACATCGACAATTATCTCAATCCGTTCGCGGCGGCAATGGGCTGCGGGCTCGGTACGGATGTCATTTCGGCCTATCAGGCTTTCAACTTTATACAGCCGGGTGTAAACCAGTATGGCCGGCAGTTTGGAATAGGTGACCCAACCGACTATGTATATCTCGCAAGTTTCCCCGGTGGTAACACCGGTATTTTGCGGCATCTCGTCCACCGCATCATTCCGGATGCGTTCGGCGATGCAAAAACGCTAACCGAAATCATCTCTAACCCGGTCAATTGGTCCGCACTGGATCGACCCAAGCAACCCGCACGTATTCGCTTGAGCTCACTTGTTGTCAATGTTCGACATGATGGGTCTCCCGAGGCCGCAAAGATGGTTCATGTCACCTATCTAAATGATGGCAACATGCGGTGCGTTACAGCAGATCGTGTCGTCATGGCAGGCCAGCAGCACTTGAATAAACGCGTCGTGTCCGATTTGCCCGACGCACACCGCGAAGCGATGGGCCAGTTCATGCATTCGCCGATTTTGACGGTTAACGTTGCGTTAAGAAATTGGAAGTTTATGGATAAACTGGGTGTCGCATCCGTGCGCTGGTTCGGCGACAACATGGGTGGCTGGTTTACAACTTTGCGCAGACAAATGATATTAGACGGCAAGGAACCGATGCCGCTTGATCCGAGCAAGCCGACTGTGCTGACCATGTACAACTCATTTGGCATTCCCGGAATGCCTTTGGAAGATCAAACCGTTGCGGCACGCATGAGAATGTTCTCCATGAGCTACGCCCAAGTTGAGCGCGAGGTTCGCAGTCAGTTTACGAAAATGTTCGGGCCCGGTGGTTTCGACGCGGACCGGGACATCGCCGGAATTACCTTGAACCGTCAGGGCCACGCATATCTGGTGACCCCACCCGGTTTCTTTTTCGGTAAGGACGGCAACCTGCCACCGAGCGAAGTCATTCGACAGCGGCACGGACTGATTGGTTTCGCGCATGCCGAGTTACTCGGATATCAAATGTGGGAGGGAGCGGCACATGAAGGTGAACGTGCTGCACAACAATTGCTCGATGTGTGATACGACACGACAAGACTTGAAAGAGAGACGATACGGATATTATCAACGACTATGTCAGCCAGTTATTGTATTGCGCGACAGAATATTGGCCCAAAGATGCGCGTCTCGATGGTGTGACGAGCAGATCCAAAGCTTTGGACGTGCTCAAAGCCAAGGTGGATACGTTGCCTGCCAGGGAGTGGCTGCCGAGCGCTCTACCCATTGCGAGTGATTGTGATCTGTTATTTTGCCAGCAAGGACTTGCAGCGACAATCTACGATCTGTTAAAGGCCTACAGCTGCTTGCACGCGCGTAATTGCTTCGTCAATACGAGCAGCCCCGCAAGGTATTCCTCGCCCTGTTCCTTCGTATAGTCATTTCCTCGCATCTCGAGATCAATCGTGTCGATCGCATCCCGGGTGGTCTTCTCGCACTCGGCACGGTTCTGTGATGCTAGTTCGGGTAGCGTCGCTTCGACCGGCGCCGGCGGGGTTGGAGCTTCATCGAAGGGATTAGTGAATTCAGTGACATCTTCGTCAGCAGTGGGTGTGTCGTTTTCAACATGGCTCTCGATGGGTGCGCTGCCATTGTCCGCATGCACAGCGGGCTCCGGGCACGGTGTTTCCTGAAATGCGATCGTGCCATCGTCCAGCAAACAACGGTGGATCTCGGTATCTGCTGCAACGCCCGTAGCGGCGAACGCCATGGCGACGCAAGTAACGGACCGCGTCCTCGGTCGGTGCATCGATCTCAACTTATACCGGGCCATATTATGCGAAACTACCTACCATGGGGTTCAGTCTACACCTCGCCCAGCAGCTGTTGTTTGGGTCAACATCATTCGACGCTGAAAATCAAAAGGTGTCAATCAAAAGGTGTCAGGTCTATTTTTACGGCTGGTTGGCTCGCCGGTCTGACGGCCATGGTTCGACTGATTTGAGACTCCGGACTTGCTGACGAACGTAATATAAGTCGCACACAGTTTATTGGCGGCGAGCCATGCCATCCAAGGTGAGATTCTTATTCTTGTTTTGGCGCCGACTTTGGCAAAGTGCGCATTGAATTGCTGTTGCGCCCAAAGCATGCTCTGTTTTAATGATTCGTTGTTGTTACTTAACAGCCTCATTTGATCGTTCCAATACTTCTGTTCTTTCGTGAATAGCGACAGTTTCCCATTGGTATAGATATCCAACGGTTGAACTATGCTAGAAATTGTTCCGCCATACTCGGACACTTTATTGGACAACCATTCAACATAGTGAGTTTTGGCGAGGGTACCGAACTGCGAAAAATAGAATGACGACGGTTGCAAGAAATCGCATTGTATGATTCCTAATCTTGAAGTAGTTTCAAACAAAGATAGGGCCATGAGCGCACGATACTCAACGGTGTCGACGCGACTACGGTATGTTGTTTTCCCGCATATTCGTGCGAATCTCTTCCTGAATGTCTTCGTCCAATAACGGGATTGCGGCCTCACGTTCTGCGACCGTCATTTGTAATAGTTTTTCCGTCAGGCGCGACGAGCTGCGTCGATGAACAACATAAAATGCCACGTAAGCCGCCACTTGCAATAATAACAAGATGCCCGACGCTCTGAGTCCCCAAACGAAGTAAACGCCGAGCGCGATTGCGGCAACAAAAAGGTTGAACAAAACCTTCATATCACTAACCGGCCTCAGAATCGGCGGTTTCTTCGAATCCCTCTTGTGCCGTCATATCATCTTCCTGTCGCCTCTTGCGGCGGGCAGCTTTCTTTATCTCATCGCTGTACGTCCAATGCTCCATGTTGGAATGGCCTCGCTTCCCACCGGAACCGCCTTCGCTCGGCAACTTTGTTATTCCGCTCATAATGTATGACCAGTCTTAGTCAGCAGTCCCAATTGTTACAGGGCAATCAAAGTATCGAAACGCTATATTGCGATACGCCGCCGTCGCGATAGTCTTGTGCATTCAATTGCAAAAATAGGACGCCGCCGTCGTATTTGTATTGCTTGTGAATGGCCACGTCATTTTCTGCGCGCCGCTTGCCAGATTGAAATTTCTTTTTGAAGTCGCTACGAACGCGTTGCCAATCGGAATTGTCCAGACGCTCTGCATGACGGTATCGAATTCGTACCGACATAACAACGAAATCGGCCCCAGGAGGCGCGCCGCGAGGCGGTCGCGTTTCGACGTCCGTGAAGACGACAGTCCCATCCGCTAGCGTCTTCTGGAAAGTTTTCTCCCGCGCATTGGCCCAGAACTTTTCCACGCCACCGGCTCTTGCCAGCAACTCTGGCCTGATAGTGAAGTCATGGCAGACGAGCGCCTCGTGAGCGCGACCAAGATCCATCCCAAGCGCTACGCCTGAAAGCGCAATTTCATTTCCAGTTTTGTATCGAGATTTATCGGCGTACTGAGCACATTCATCGGCAGAAGGCTTAGACAATGATTCCTCAGCCTTATCGACCGCGGCTTCATAACGCGCGCGTCTTCGTTGTTGCTCTGCCCAAATGCGAGCCTGACGCTCCTGAGCTTCCCGGTCGGCCCGCTCCTTGAACTCTTTAGCGGCTTTTATCAGGGCAAGCGCGGCTTGACGATCTCGAATGGAAGATTGATTTGCTTCGATGAGCGGTCCGGCGTTTTCATAGGGGCTAATGCTAAGAACTGCGGCTCTCGAATATTGTTGACCGGATTTGTCTTTCCAGGGGACAGCGGCAACGTCAGCATCGACCGCGATCTGGTATTCGGTTCTGCGTCCCGGTTGATGAATCCAGGCGGGCGACGCCTGCGAAAAGCCATCTGGACATGG
The DNA here is from genome assembly GCA_021773015.1 of Woeseia sp. Lineage (GTDB taxonomy): Bacteria > Pseudomonadota > Gammaproteobacteria > Steroidobacterales > Woeseiaceae > OFTM247. Next base: position 2,480,268 of record JAJFKW010000001.1, on the reverse strand, counting down.
CGCATTAACATACTTCGAAAAGATTGCTGTCCTGGAACCAAACAGGCGGTACGGCTGGCGCATGTTCACGCAAACATGTCGAATTTCGCTGTTCACCCGGGTCGCGTTTTTCGGCACGATGTGCGTGTTTGTGAGGATGCCGCGGCTATCTTTTTGAAAAAACGTCAGAATGACTTTATTCATACCGTCGGGCACGAGGTTCGCGCAACCACCGGGCCGGACTTCAACGAGACCCTGAATCATCGCACCGGATTGGAAAATACCATCGTGTTCGCCAACGGTGGCGAAGTAGAGCGGTGTCGTGCCCTTGTTACACAATGTCGAGCCATCAGTGTCTGCCCGTGCGGTCTGTGACACGCCTAACAATGCAAGCACCACTAGGACTGTCGACAGGCTCGAAAATTTTAGCTGTGTGAATGTCATGTTTTGCTATCCGCTATACAGGCCCAATGCATACAAGATACCCGCGGCTAGCACCAAGCCCCATATTGGTTTGTAAAATCGCCCTGCCAGTGCCGCTGCTATCCCGGCACCAATTAACATGGGCCACGGACTAGCCTGTGCCGGCTCATAGATCCAATAACATGCGCCAGCAAAACCTAGTAGTGCCGTTGGAATGTTGAATTCGCCCGCAGGCGTCGACTGCTGTTTCCGTGCGGCGGTCGCCTTTGGCGTTTGCGCGTTACGTGTTTGTCGGCCACTGTCGTAGGTGGGGCTGCTAGGAGGTGGCATGCGGCTGTCCAGCCCAATTTGGTTGTGCGCAGAGCCCGTAATCGTTCCTTGCAATCCGTGTTGTTGTTCTTCCCAATCGCGTTCAAGTTGACTGGTCATATCGTCCTCCTTAATGGTTGACGTTGTATGAAAACTCACAATTCGTCATTGCGAGGAGCCGAGAGGCGACGTGGCAATCTTGTCAATCCAAGGCGTTATGGAGATTGCTTCGCTGCGCCGCAATGACGGTTTGAGAGTGTTCCTACAAACTCGACTGATTACAGTCTACGGCAGATTACGCTGTATGTGATCTAACCATTACGGTTAGTGAATCCGGTTCGTTTCGCGCTCGTGCCTAAAGCTGCATATCTCGCCATTATTTGCCAAGACTAGTCGTAATCAGCGCGTTGACACGAGCCGCTCGATATTGGCAATTCCAAGTTCCATCTTAATTCGAGCCGAAGCGTTTGCCGAATGAACACGCATTTTGGGAGGCTCGAAGCCTCTCGTAGCGACCGCCTCTTCTATCCACAGAACGACATCGTAGCCGGTTCCACGTTTGTCATCGCCTAAATCATGATCAAGGCTGATCTCCGCAACTCCACCGGCCTCAAGTAATGCGATTGCTTCGGTTGGCCAGTAAACGCGAGTCCAGCCTTCGGCCGTTTCTCTTTCGTCATCAAGATAGATTTTCATCGCGACTTAAGATCCGAATTCGCGGCGTATCCAGCCAAGCCATTCGGCCGACTTTTGCCCGTTATCGACCGTCAAAATTGCAGTAACGTGGTAATGCGAAAAGCTTGTATTTCGTAGCCCTAGCGAAAATTCAACAAGACGGTTTGCCTGTAGTTCCGGCAGATACACAAAATACTGATTGCCGTTACGATAGACGTAATCGCTGATCGGCCACTCGATGCTGTCATAATCGAACAGATAAGAGACAGGCTCGGGACTTTGGCCTTCCGGTGCGTCAATCGAGATTTCGAGCTGCGCCGATCCCGTGTATTCGTTTGGAATGATCGAAAATCGAAAGTGGCGGGAATTGTCGTCGCGATTTGACGTATCCGGATAAACCCACAGGCCGTTAGCGACTCTGGCTACATCAAGCAAGACCGTGGGCAAGAAGTCGGACCGGGTCATTGGCTGTTCCCCAAACGCCGGCGAAAAAGCGAACGTAAGAGCAAAGAGGCCAAATTTTAGGGGTTGATATTCCATTAGTGTTCTCAGTGTTTGGAACGAAATTTCGCACAAAAACTATTCCACTTGTCGGGATTTTGTTCGCACATGCGGCGCACTTTCTCGTTAGCCTTAGTACCCATCCGCGACGGGAAAAGCAGGTCATAAAAATTTACACCAACGCCCGCACAGGTAAAAACTCTTTCCTGATAGGTCTGGGGGAGTAAAAAGCTGCGTTCCACTTCCGTCATTCTGCCTGTCTTATAGTTTTCGTAGAAGACTTCACAGTACTTGAGGGTTGTCATTCTGCTTTCAAGACGGCCAAGCTCTAAGGACGGATGTTTTGCGTCAAGTTTCGTGTAATTGTGTGCGATTATCTGCCTGATAACGTCGCCTATCTCAATCTGCAACGCAGCCATTTCCAAATAGTTGTCGCGTGTGTCGTAATAGTCAAGCGTGTTCGCACGTAGAAACTTGATTGCATATTGGGCGGCGTAGGCGCCCGCGTTTACATTCGCCTCAGCAGTTTTTTGAGACTTTATAAAGTCTGCCGGCGTGGTGTCCTCCAAGCTTCTTGACGCCCATTTTTTTCCCGCGCCCATGTTTGCTTGAGATTCTAAAAGCAGCGTTGGGACGGACTCCGCAACGAGACATCCATAATATAACTCGTGTGAAGGGTAGCGTTCGTTTAAACGACCTGCTTTCTTGGCCATATTATCGCATTGCACACGGTCCGGAATCTCCGGCATTGGTGTTTGTGCAATTGCCGTGCTGTTCAATGTGTTCATGGTCACGATAAATAGAATGACTGTTTTCACGGTAGCTATATTCTCCAGTGCTGAGTTCTTGTGACGTGCGCGGCTGCTACGAATTGTTTAGCGCTTGCTACCACGCCAATCACTCTGAATGCTGTGTTGATGTTAGGGTAGAAAAGACGGAGGGCGCTACTAACCATTGCGGTTAGCTACCGTCGCCGGATTGAATTATCCGCAATGGTTAGATGACGATCAGCGTGGACTAATCTACGCTGTCAACGTTAGAGTTTGCAATCAGCACAGGCGAGAAGGAAATGACCACACTCAAAGGATGCCGGCAATTCCACCGTAACGGAAAAACCGTAATTCGGCTTCATCCAGCGTGGCGTTCAAGCTGGCGTTACGCGCTTGCGGGCGCTGCCGTATTTGCCGTGTGGATGTTCGAGAAAGAGGTATTCGATAGCGTAGCAGAGGCCGTCGGTTTACCTGTCAAGCTGTCAGCGCTCGGACTTGTTTTTGGGTGGTCGCCATTTATTTTCGCAGTTCTTTTTCGGCACTTTACGCGCTCCTACGATATCGAGGACGGACGCAAGGTTCGGTCGAACGTCGGCTTTATTGCGCGTGATAGTCGCACCTATGACATCTCAAATAAAATTCAAGTTGATCTGAGCCAATCTGTCGTAGCTCGGCTGTTGAATTACGGCACGATCGTGTTTTGGACAGGGGACGACGCGAGCCGCCTGGAGTGGACGGATGTAGCAAACCCGGAGAATGTAATCGCGCATATTGATTCCCTGAAACACCCCACCGTTTCTTCATCCGGTCAAGATGCTGCGAGTGCTGACCTGCAGATCATGCTGCGAGCGCCAACACTTAAGGAAGCACAGAACACCAAAGCGACACATTTCGGCAGCAATCCGGTCTTCAAGACTCCGCAGGAAATTGAAGCGAAACGGTTAACAACGCCGTTTGGCCATTACGTGGACAACGACGATGGCACTGTGACCCATGAGGAATCAGGACTGATGTGGATTAGGGCACCCTGGGGCTCGGTGTGGAATAACGGTGCTTTCCAAGGCGAGCCAATTGAGCTTCGGTGGGACGAGGCGGTACGCCTGTTCGGTCGCGGCGAGCCGGTTTCTTATCCGGTCGGAGGTACGTTCGCCTATTTTGGGCATGCAAAGCGTGTCGCTTCAGCGTATGAAAACGGCTACAAGCTTGGTCGCTGCCGGGTGAATTTTGCTGGCTACAGCGATTGGCGATTGCCCACCGCTGCCGAGATAGACCGCTTGACACCATACTTTCACGACAATTCCCATGATGGTGACAATGGCGACCCTCAATTATCACGCGATGGAAAATTGGACTGGCGGTGGCGCGGCAAGGAAAACCAACGTGTGACCACGAGACTCTATCCGGAATTTTCACACAAGGTGACGCCTTTATGGACCGCGACCGGTCTCGGCAACGGTCTTGCATGGGCGTTCGATGGAATGTTCCCCGTTGGCGATCAAGAAGCTAAGGCCGCGATAGCGGTGATGTTTGTGCGCAGGATCATGGCATCTGACCGTGTGGCGCCAAACATCGTCGATGAGGAAATGGTTTCGTGACGGCATGTATACGAATCGCGTTCACGCCGTAATGGTCGTTTGACAATGAGCACAGCTTGGAAGTCGTAATGCGAGAGGGAAAGTTGGATCGGGCTGCCGTTCTTCGAGAGTTTCTTCTGCGGCAAAATTCCGCCGCAGATCCTTCGCGCAGCGTATACGCCATACTCGCCGATGGTAAGTCGTCGAGGTTGCCCGAAAGCGCGATGCTCAACACTCACTATGATATCTGGCGTCGCCATCCGCCTCTTGAGCCAGCTCTAGCAGCAAAGAATATTGAACTGATGATGCAAAGCGCAACGCGGTCGTCTTTCGAGTCACGCGCCGCTGTCGTTTACGGCTATTTAACGCTGCGGTACTGGATTCCGGAGGAGCCCGCTAAGATCACCGACAGAATGCGAATCTCTGAAGACCAACAAGAAGAGATGAAGGGCTTGTTCCTTGCGATTGTGCAAGGTGCACCTCATATGGTTGCGGTCCGTAACGCTCTGTATCTGTTGATAGGCACGGATGGCGAGATTGAACCCGCGATGTTGGAGGTTGTGGCACGGCATGCCTACTTTGCTGACCTGGCCTACGACCTTTTACCTCGAACTTCGACGACAGGGGTCGCACGTGACGAACTCTTGTTTTGCATAGCGCGGAATTTGTCCGATTGGCGGCTCAATGCCGCGATTGATGCGCTACCGCAGACAGAAGAAGTATCGCAGTGGGTCATTACCCAAACTTTTTCTAAGGTGACTCAATGGGGTTATCCAATCGAGGACAATATTGGATCCGTATTAGCGGTCATTAATAAAGGGCGACTCCATAAGACCCTGAGTGCCGGTCGTATTGATGATGGGTTGCTGTTTCAGTTGCTGGATATTTACGAGCAAATAGCAGAATTGGTTTTGTTTGCGCCAGATGATGAAGAATATGAAGAAGCACGGTTGTCGTTCCCACTGTTTGTTGCTCAACTTGCCGAACGCGATCTCAATATGGAGCAGTTGTATAGCCTGGCAAGCATGCATAACGATTTGTTTGGGCTCCAATATCTAATCTCTGGAGCAGTGAAGGAGGCTGACCCGTATCCGTTGATCTGGGATGTCGAGCAAGACCGGCGAGCGTCCATTAGCCTTCAGGAAGTATTCTTGCACCCTCACAACGCCCGGTTGATTCAGGTAGCACTTGCCGACATCGACTCGCCGCACCACGACGATGCTATCGACATCGCGACTTGGATAAACGGTGCCGACGAATTCGAGCTGCGGTTTGCTGCCGCCAAATCACAACCGGGAAAGTGGCTCGAATATAGTTGGTATGCGCACGAATCGAAGGAGAACAAGCGAAGGTTCCTGGCGTGGGGTGCTGAAACGCTTCGTATCGATGAGCGCGCTGCCGCTGCATTTGGTCAATTCCCCCAGCAATTTACGGAAGCTGAAGTCGCGATTTTTCGCGCGATGCTAAGTACAGGTCACGAGTTAAAAAGCGAGACGCTGCCGTTCGTCAAAATTGCGATTGAATCAGACGATAGTGGCCTCAATCGCGATGCGGCGAGGGCGCTCGACGTATGGCCACTGGCTGACTGGCCCAAAAATGCACACCGGCATTTGCTCGCAGCACTTGAAAGGGAGACCTGGGAAACGCCAAGAAAAGAATTGTCGGCGGTCATCGCGCGCTGGGAAAACGCGAACGACTAACCAATTTTGTTTGTGGGGTACTAAACTGCGTTAGAGTTTGTCGGTGAGGGGGTACTCAATTCGTTTTCAGTGTCTATGCCGATACACCCAGATGCCGTCGATGCTTGGTTTTTTTATCATCTACACCGACGACATCGATTTTCGCAAGGAAAGTACAGCGCCTAACCAGCGCTCATAGTGGAGAAAACCAATGACTAAATTGCTGAAACCGTTCTTGAGTGATCGCTTGAGTTTGCATTTTGAAGGCAATTTTCTCGGCCTGGTTGTGTTGGTCTTATGCGGAATTTCGTCGGCGGTTTTTGCAGATGAATTTACGGCGAAGAAAGGATCGCTCTCTGCGGAATATCCACAAGAGGTGATTCAGTCCAATGCAAAAAAGGGCAAGTTTATTCCAGTGAAAATGGCCAAGAAACCCGTATCGGCATCAGTCTTCCATGCGGCGGCCAGAAAAACCGTGGCGGAGGGTGGTACCGTATTTGTGATTGGCGTGCTTGTGAATGCGAACAGTGAACAGTGGCCCAATGACGAACTCACAGCGCATATTCGTGCAGTTCATAAGATAACTACTGAGATAGTGATTGGAAATCCAGACACTGACACCGTTGGTCTTGCTGAAGAGTACGGCGTTATGATTCACGGCGTCATACCGGTGATCTACGATCCCAACGATAGCCTCACGGTAACGAAGAAGGACAAGAAAATCGATGTCCCACTGAAGCTTGGCAATGTGCTATTGGCATTCAATGACCACGACTATGCGTACAAAAATGAGGGTGCCCTGATCGACTCCGTTGATGAGTTGCGACCGCACATGATGCACTACTTGGAGAAAGGAAAGCACCTTGTGTCGGCTGCAGAGTTCACCCGGCAACAAAGAGCGTACCTCACCGAGCTGCACGAGGAGATGGACAAACTAAATCGTGAGATTGACATAGAAAAAGCCGGAATCGCGAGACTTAATGCGGACAGCCTGGAGGCCCTATTGTTGAGGGGATTTACGAGCTCGCAAACATTTCGGCCCTCAACTGCCGAAGGTCGTGAAAACAGGAAAACAGTCGAAGAATATTTTCATCAACACGGACTAGAGATAAACAAACAACACTACGATCTCCACGTAATGTTGGACACATTAGCTGTGTACACGATCGGGCTACATCGCCGGGGCTGTGATGTCGGCGACGCGGAAAGCTGCACCGCTCTGGCATCCAGTTACGAACATGGTGACGGTGTTGAGGTGGACCTCGAGCAAGCGTCCCGACTATTTCATCAGGGTTGTGAAGGTGGTTCTTCACTCGCATGCAAGAAAGTGGCGCAATAACCGAATAAGGCGGTGGAAGGTACTGACAAATTAACCTCTCGTATCTTGCAATTTCTCCTCGTGCAATTTGTCTATGCGCGTGACCAATTTGGCCGCCGCGCACTGTCACGCCGGTGTAGTTAAGTTGTCGGTACCGTTAGTTGAGACTACTGAGCATTCGGAATCGTGATCGAAATCGACAAGCCGGGATGCTTATTTAAGAGCTTCAAGTATCCACCATGCCTTAACGTAATCGCTTGTACGTGTAGCAAGCCAAAACCGTGATGCTCTTCTCGACTCCTAGTTGCCGATCGGCCCTGTTGTGCCAACTCACTCACGTCTAATGTTGATACTCCTGGCCCCTGGTCCAGGACTGTCAGCTCAAATTGATTGTCTTTTTGGGCTAAAGTCACGCTCACGCAACTTTCGTTAGGAGAGGCAGCCAAGGCGTTAGAGAGTAGATTGGTAACCATACTATCGAACAAAGGTCCGCTGCCGAGAATCATGCATGCGTCGCTTGGTAAAATCGGTATAAGTTCTACATGAGCGTCTTCGAAGACATCTTGATAGAGATCAACGGCGCGTTCTACAATCTGACACAAATCAATGCGCTTCATCAAAAATTCAGGTGTGGATTCGATACGCGCAAGTTCAAGCACGTGGTCGACAAGCAGACTCGTTCTATCCAGCTCTATTGAAAGACTGTCGATTAAGTTGTGTGAGGTCCCGATTTCTCCGTGCGATACCAGCCGGTCCTTTAGTAACAACAGCTCGCGTTTGATCTCGTGCGCAGCAACCTTGCTGACGCTGTCGAGTCCTCTAATAACGCGCTCTAGTTCGTTCAGCGCGCTATTGATGTGTTGACTGAGTTGTTTGAGTTCCTTCGGCTGAGAAATACGCTCGGCGCGGCGGGTGATGACTCCGGACTCGACGTCATTGAAAACGGTATTCAGTTGAGCAATTGATTTTCTGAACTGTCGATCCAATCGGAACATAAACCAGGTGCTCACCGCTCCCAGGACGATGACGGTCAGGATTAATAGTGGTACAAATTTCCAAACGAGCGCATTAATTGAAGTGACCCGGCGTCCGACAACGATGCTGAAGTAACCGTCCAGCGGCTGAACACGTACGATCATCAGGCCGGGTGCCATATCAAGCTGATCGCCATCGATTTCATGCCATCCGGTATGTTGAGTGACAAGCTGTTGCGATGTCCCAGCGTTGCCTACAACCGTCGACCCGTCAGCACGGACGAGCACATATACCGTGTGAGGTATGGCTGCTGTCTGCGACGAATAGACCCGACGGCCAATTTCGGAACTAACGGCGGCAAGCGCTGCCGCACCTTCAGCTTCGTCGAAAACGGATCTTAATGCCGCGACTTCGGATTGCAGGTCCTCTTTGATTGCACTCTTTACCGAATCACCGATTGCCAACATAGCACCGAATCCCGCGGCCAACGCGAGAGCGAGTGTAATCAGAATGTTGAATAACAGAATTCGTCGAAACACTTTGCCTCTACCTGTCCACCTTGTCACCGATAAATATGTAAATCGGCATAGAAGCCTTCGTCTCAGACTCGATGACCATCATCAGCGGGATGTCCGCCATGGGTGGCAGGTAGCATATCAGCCGTCCATGCGTTCGCCGGTCATCACATAGCGGGGTGGATTCTAAGTCCGTGTTTTCGGCATGCGTGACTTTCATGCGTATGGTCTGTTGTGCGGCTGCATCAGGTCGCTGTGGTTGGATATAGATGGGAAGGCCGTTAGACGATTCCGCAGAGAACGTTATCGTGATCGGTTGCCCGGGTCTAAGGACGGCGAGCACTTCGCTGCCGCGATCTTGTAGAAGTCGCCTTTGTATCGCATCTAAGGGTCCTTCAAATTTTTTGATCTGCGAGCCGAGCATGACCTCAGGGCCAAACGCACGGCGTTGCATCCGCTGAATTCTGCTAACTAACTCTTCATTTTGTGCTGCCGCTCTGATCGCCGCGCTGAACATTTTGGCGATATTACGACCCAGTGATATTTCGAATTCCGACCCACTGTCGCCCAACAAAAGCCCAGCCCGTTCTCTAGCCGCCCGTGCCATTTCCAACGGGTTTTCCTGGTCCACTGCGGAACGGAAAGCCCTCTCCGTGCAAACCAGAATATTCACAATCGTGAATGAAACATGCTCCTGCTTCTCCTGCTTCTCCGCCTTCGTTGGGTTTTGTTGGCCGCTGCCTGTGGAAGAACAGGCAGCGAGGCAGACGACGAGGAAAACGAAAGAAAGGCGCTTTATATCAGTCAAGTAATCTCTCCGAACAACATTTATTATGCGTTAATCCGTATGTGTTCTGCTAACGATTTGTTATGTGCAGAGGAGTAATTGGTGGTTACGAGTAAGTGCGTGCTTGTGGTTGAAGACATTGAGTCGGAACGGCAGATTATCTACGAAGCTTTGCGTGAAATTGATTTGGGTTTGGAAGTGCTGAATGCTGACTCGGTGCAAGTTGCAAAGGAGCTCACCGCGTCTCATGACATAGAGATCGTGGTGTTGGACCGGATGTTGAGCGATAACGTTGATGGTCTGTCCTATCTTGTGTGGCTGGATGAGCTTGAAATACCGAGGCCCGGGATTCTGGTCACGAGTAGCTTGAGCTCGGTTCACGATCACGTTCTTGGCCTTGATTCCGGCGCTGACGATTACATTAACAAGCCTTTTGAGTTTGCTGAATTGTGCGCTCGCTTGCGCGCAGTCGCCCGACGAGTACAGACCCAACGATCTCCCACTAGTGTGTTCTTCTTCGGCGGCCTCGAAGTGCGTACGACGTCGAAGACGGCGCTCGTTAACGGCGACGTGTTGACCCTGCAGCCGAAGAGTTTCCAACTGCTGCAGGCGCTGACGATGCGGCAGGGTGAATGGATAAGCCGCAAGGCACTTTGGCATGAGGTGTGGCCTGACTATCGAAATCTGGCGCCGCAAGACGCGCCTATCAACAATGCAATTAGCCGCTTGCGCGGGGCGCTGGCTGCAGTGGACGATGCGCCACAAATTTTGAGCGAAGACTATGGTTATAGACTTGCCCACTGCGCCCCCGAATAGTCAGGCGAACCCAATGGTTCATGCGTTGCTGTCTGCGCGCCAACTTGGGTGGCCATTTCGTTTCCTGGATTGGTGTGACTTGCCTGTACCGTAAAACTTTGGAGTAGCGGGTGCTACTAACCATTATGGTTAGATGATTCAGGCCGAATTATTCGCTAAATTACGCGAATCCTCTTGCGGGTGAATACGGATGATTTCTTTACAACTAAAAAAAACGCAAACACACGATTGGAAAGGGGTTTTGCCGACACCCAAACAAGTCGAGGAAACAATATCTCTCCACCAATTCATGCGCTCCCTCTATGTGGAGGAGTTCTGGGACGCGATTGGCCGGCTGGGGGTGATGCCCCCTTTGCATATTGTGAACCAGCTTATCGCGCGCGGACCTCAAAATGATCGCGCGGACGAGTGGACGCCCGTCGAAGTCAGTGAAGCTGAGTTCTTATTCCTGCAGCAGCAACTGTGCGACGGAAGCGGCGGTTACTGTATTGAGGATCGGTCGCTATGGGGCTGCGCCGATTACACATCTTGGCGCGAGGCTCTGGTCGCCAAGATTCGTGCTAATCCGAGTTACAAGGGTCTCAGCCGCGCTGTGCAGCATGCGCTTTTAGGCATTCCGCTTGGCCAGGGTCGATGGCTTGAGAGAAGGGAGGTGACGAATTATCGTCGAGCACGAGATGTTGACCCGATATTGCACCCACTGCGGAAATTCCTGATGTCGTTGTCACATTGCTTGCCTGATTGTTGCGGAATAGAGGCGTTTGCGTTCGACCCGGAAATGATAGAGGCAAGTTGCGAAAAATTCGGGCGGATCGAGCCGATGCACGCGCTAGATAAGGTGTTAATCGATTTGGAAAATCTCGAGTTAAAGCACACGGAGGTCTGCAGTCAATTTATGAACTGCACTATGCATCGTGATGATTTGCTCGCACTGCTGCGTCATATTGAGACAACACTGTGTGAGGTCGGGTGACCGCGACCCCATACCACGCCCATTATGCTTCTGGATCGCTAGAGACAATGCCAGCTGCGGCGTAAAACGGCAGGATCAGTTGCAAGCTTTGGTAATTACCGTTTGCCGGTTGGTGTCTATTGTATACGGCGACTTGGTGTGACAATAAAAGACTTCACCCGTCGCACTCGCATGCTCGTCGTCGATAGTCCGTTCACAATAGTTCGCATATTTATCGCACACCGTCGAACTGTAAGTGCATCCTTGACCAAGCACGCAATCTGCCGTACCGACAGTGCACTTTGCGATCTCTGAGTCGACGCGGCGATTGCAGGCCTGGGCGGCCTCCCTCTCTGTGGCGCATGCATCATTTAGGACAACCTCGCGATTGGCATCACGATTGCGCCAATTTCGCGTGTCACAGTAGAAAATTCCTCTGGCACCGTAAGGTGAGTCATGGTCCACGCAATCGCTTAATCGCGCATCACAGATGATAGTCTCATCGCAGCCAGTTGTACCGCATGTGCTGTAGTCTGTGACCTTGGCGCACTCCGTGATGTGTCGGCTGGCGTCGGCCCGACAACTGGCTAAGGCACCGTTCGGTGCAACTGATGGATTGCGGCTTGCGCTTGTATTCGAATTGGAAGAAGAATTTGAGCTATCGGAGCCAACCATCATTTTCAACATCCAGCCGATAACTTCGCCGGTTTCTTTGGCTGTCAGTGGGCGGCGTTGGCTGCTGGCAGGTTGGGTTGGCGGTGGTGTCGAAGTATTGTTTGTAACGCGAGGCGCGGGGTGCGTTACCGGCTCACCGGAAGAGATCGGGGGTTTGGGTTTCGGTGTTGCCGGTTTTGGTGCCAACTTTGCCAGCTCCTCATCCTTTTTTCTTTCGCGATCATCTGCGGCATCCAGAGAAGCTTCAATCCGTGCATCTACGTGCGCCGCTAAGCTTGGTGAGGATCGCAGGTAAACCGGCAAAGATTCGTCCGCCATAATCTTCGCGGCGTTCGCTTTCAAATAGACGAGTAGGCGGTCGGTTGGCAGCGGTTTCTTGAGGTCGCCGAAAATTGCTTTCAGAGAGTCGTCGGAGTCGCTGAATATTTTTAGCGTTAGTGTTCGACCTTCTTTTTTGAAGATTGCGAATATGTTCTTGTTGGTGGGCTTGGTAGGATCTGGGGATTCCGTCAGTCCTGGCTTGTTCGGCTCGCGAATCCTGACGGTCGCGCTTGGAACAGCGACCAGAATAAGTTCTGTACCTGGTATATAAGAAGCCAAGGCCACGCCTTCAAAATGTAGCGGAAGTACATCACTCTCGCCTTTTTTTACCCAGTTGGCGGCCGGAAGCGAAGTTGTAAAGAGTGCATTAACTGCCGATGAACTGTCCTTAATAGATCGTAGCTGCCACGACCTCTCACGGGCAGTCCAGCTAAGACTGACGTAGTCTCCGTTGTCGCCAGTGGAGTGATAGCTGCCGTTCAATTGTTCGATCTGGGATTGGGTTAGTGCGCTGTCTTCAAAAATCGCCGGTCGGTCGCTATACGGAGTGCAGCCGATAAACAGAAGTATTAACGTAACGGCTGCAGGCAGGCGCAAAAGTCGCGTCGACATCTGCCTATGTATTTGAGCCAAATAATTCACCTTCAGCAATACTCCGATCAAAACATTCTCAAACAAGCTTACAACCGTTAGTCAGAGTTTTTCAAACGCTGTTGCTGCAACAACGCCAAGACTTCATTGTTGAAGATGCGCGCGTAAGCCGACTTCTGCATGCTCGACCCGGTGATGACACACCCGCAACCCAGTGGGCGCTTTGGCAATTTTACCGCGATCGTGCGATATGAGGTGTCGTATTTGGGGGAACAAACGAAGCCGCCCGAGGAGTATAGAAAGGGCTCGTTCGTTGCCACGACTCGTGCAGCATCGAACATCGCGTCCTCTGGCGCCCAACGCCCTCCAGAGTTGAACGGATCGGCATAAGCGCCTGCAGTGGGATTTAGCAGGACCACGGATACGGCGATAGGGAGCAATAGACGATGCATGGCGGCGCACTCAGCGTTGTGGCGATTGCATTTAACAATGGCGATTCTGGGTTTGCTCGTAAACTAACCATTTCGGTTAGGGCCTACGCTGTAGTCTGCGGTCATGCGTTCGAAAAAAATCGCGATTTTTGGGGGATAAACTATTTTCTTGTCGCAATACGCCGGTCATCAGAGCAAATAGGTAAACTGTCCCCGGTTTTCGGTATCGTGAATTTATCCCAATCAATTAATGATCGTAAGGAAAGCATCAGATGTCCAAATTTAAGCTGACGTACTTCGACTTCAACGGCGGTCGCGGAGAGCCCATCCGCATTGCCTTTCACGCCGCCGGCGTTGATTTTGAGGACCATCGAATCTCGTTCGACGAGTTCATGAAGACCCGCGGCGATATGCGTTTCACGTGCTCGCCGGAACTTGAGGTTGACGGCGTCATCGTCACGCAATCGAATTCGATGTTGCGTTACGTCGGCAAGATGGCCGGCCTGTATCCCGAGGACGATCTACAAGCCTTATTCTGCGACGAGGCTATGGGTGCGGTCGAAGACCTGTTGCACCATATTGTGCATACGTTCGGTCTAGAGGGCGATGAGCTCAAAGCGGCACGAGAGAAACTCTCCGATGGCTGGATCAGTGTTATCGTCAAGGGCCTTGCAGAAATTCTGCAGCGCGGCGGAGGAGAGTACTTTGCCGACAACAAGCTGACCGTCGCCGATCTAAAGGTGTACATGCAGATTCGTTCGCTGCGTGCAGGAACGCTTGATCATGTGCCTACCGACCTAGTCGATAAGCTCGCGCCGAGTCTCGCGGCGCACGAGGAACGTATCGGTAACGACCCGATCGTCACCGCATACTACGCAGCCAAGGGTTCATAACGATAGATTCCTTCCAAAGACAACGGGTCGAGGCGACACAATAAATTCTCAATACAGTTCTCACGAAGGACGAAGCGAGCACAGCCTATATAGTGGCTGCATGACGGCGCCAGGCCTGCTTGCAATCGGATTAATCTGGATGAATCGATTCGACCGTTTTGCTCGTCGAGATTAAAGTTGTCTTATGGGATTCAGCAAATTTGGTGCGGCGGTATCAAGGGGTTCCAATCCACCCTTGTCCTCCGGTCTTTTAGGATCCATTCCAGATAGAGGAGATACAGAATATGCCGGCGAATTGAAACTGCCTAGAGTTTCTGGTGGACGAAGAGCCATTCCCGCAATGCCCAATGCCGTTTTGTCAAATTAAGTGAGATAAACGACGCCGTAATGACACTGAATATAATAACGACTTCAAATAGAGTCCTGTAACCGTGATACAGGCCGAGACAAATGGATCTGGCACCTCTTATTTGGACTAATTTTCAATGCCGATATTGTTACGTGCCAACTGGAAGAAATCCCAACTGAGCTTCGCCATTACGAAGGATCCCTAGAATGAGAACATCTAGATATTGTAACGCCGGATTACTATACACCGCTGCCGCGACGCTGGTAGCAATTTCGATCTCAGGTTGTGGGTTAACGACGTCTATGGAAGATGAAATAAAGAACAAAAATAGACTATTGGCGATGAAACCAGCTGAAGTTGCAAGTCTCAAGGGTGAGGATATTCTCAAAAAGGAGGAGGCGGATGGTGAAGCAAAAGGCCAAAAAGAGTTCGCTGGACTCAACTTCGGTGCAGGAATTTCTCTAACAATTGATAGTGGAAGCAATGATCGTATCAATGGAGCCCAAATCGTCTCAAACGAACAAACAGGCGAGAGTGTCGTTCGCATAACGGATGAGGAAAACTCTGTTGCTCGGGTGATGCTTGAGAGCCACTATTTTTTTCAACCAGCAACACGAATATGGAATGTCAAACCAGGAAATTGGGGAGTTGGTCCCTTCGTCGCACTGCAGCCTGGGACTGACGAAATTATCGAAGCTGTCGCTCTTGGTGTGATGATTGGATTCAAACGACCTGACGAAACCGGAACTAGCTGGAACATCGGTATCGGTGTAGTCGTGGATCCAAATGTCCAGATACTCGGAGATGGATTCGTAGAAAACCAGGCCCCACCGGTTGGAGAAACACAAGTCCGATTCAAAGAAAAGAGTCAGGTAGGGTTACTGCTAATTGCTTCGTTCGGATTCTAGGGGCTTGCTAAGCCTCATGTCGGTGGTTCGACTCCTCCCCAAGCACAACTTTCTGATGGTCCATTCCGGTTGCCCGGCTTTGGCGCCCTGGCATTTTGGGCGTTCCTGCCAGATTTCCTCTTACAAAATCTCTCGCACTACATAAGAACATAGTCAGACTAGGACTGCACGTTGGTTTCTACGCCAGCCGTCGATGAAGCGGTCCCTACATGAATCACTAATCGTTATAAGACGAGAGTCGATTTGATCAGACTGGCTTGTTAGAGATAGTCAACTCTGCTGAGAAAAACAGCGATTCTATGGGTCATTTCAACCCAGCGGCAATCTGCGGTCGCTGACTGAGTACATTCGTGAACGCCGATGGTCGTGTCGAATTGCGCAATCTCTTTTCACTGCATATGATCTGTGCTGCACAGACCGATATAATCTTTTGGAGTTCTTGATGATATTGTTTCGTCGGACATAGTTTCTTTAGGGATCATTAATGTCAGAGAAGATTGACTACGCCGCTCTACTGGAGCGGATTCAGTCTGGCGATAGGAGTGCGGAGAGTGCGTTGGTCGGTATTTTCTGGCGCGGCCTCTATTTCATTCTCTACCGCCAAACCTCTGATCAAGACCTCAGTCGGGACCTGGCACAGGATGCTTTGCTGGTTGTCATTTCGAAAGCCAGAGAAGGCCTCATCGATCACCCCCACGCGTTGAGTTCGTACATAAGAAAGGTTGGGGAAAATTTGCTCATCGGATTTCGTCGTAAGCAGAAACGGCAGAACACAGATACGTCGAGTGAGGTTGTCGATCGAGTGGCAGACGAGAAAGGCTCTCTGCTGGCCTCCGTGCGTGAAAATCAAATCGAGAGTTATGTTCGGACAATACTCTCCGAGCTCAGTCAGCAACGCGATCAGGACATTCTCCGGCGACACTACTTGCTCGGCGAAGAAAAGGAAGTCATATGCTCAGCTCTGAATCTGACTCACTCGCAGGCAGATACAGTGCTTCACAGGGCGCGAACGCGGCTCAAGGAGCTGATTCTTCGTAAGGAAACCGACGGCTCCGGGCCGCCGGCCGTCGATCTATTGAGTTTCCTTTTGATCATAAGTGTCGGCTTTCTGCAGAATGCGAGTCGGAGTTTCGTTTTGTTTCGAGTGAAAGAATATGTGCTGCAACCGCACCTTCATATGCAGGGCGGACTACACACTGGCGTGCGTGCGCTTTCCAGATTACCCAAGGGACTGGTGTACTGATGGATCGAGAATTCATAGAAAAGCACGGTATTGCGGGCAAGTACCGTCAAGACAAACTCACACCAGAGCAACGTGTCGAGTTTGAGGAATACTTTATCGACAAGCCAGACCTACTTGAGCAGTTGGAGTTGGATGCCTTACTTGAGACGGGCATGCGCTCGGCTGATCAAGACGCGATGGTTGGCCCGACAAACGATCAGCCGCTGTGGCTTGGGTTCAATTATCTGCCGATCGCCGCGAGTGGCTTACTGATCGCGCTCACCGCTTCGGTCGTATTCAATGTCTATCAGTCAACAGAAAACACACGCATCGCCAATGAACTCTCAAGTGCTAATTCCGTACAGAGCAATGTGCAGATCCTGAGGCTTTCCACGTTACTCAGCAATGATAGTGATTTCCGACCCGCCGGTACTCTGGTCCTGAAAGCCGACACAAAAATCGCGGTGGTTAACATCCAACTACCGTTTCCCGAAGACCCTGTTTTCAGTGTTCGGATTCTCAATCATCCGAGCCTGAGTGAGGTCATGGTCATCGATGGGCTTGAACCGCGTGGTGCAGGCGATTTGTCTTTTTCATTGCCGAGAAACGTTATCGAGAGTGGTGATTACTACGCTGAAGTAGCGGCTCGGGACAACGAACCGATAAGAATACCGTTTCGTATCGTTCAAGAACGCCAGTGAATAGACGTGAATCTGGCCAGTATCACAAGAATTTTTCTGCTGGCTGCGATCGTGACAAATCCAAATGCGCACGCCTCCGTCGCCGAGCGCCTTACGCGCATCGACCGAATCCAGGGACATGTTCAGGCTGATGCGCCGCTTACCGTCAATCTGCCAGACTTAGAGGCTGGTCGCTACCTGATTGACGTTGACCAATCTGAGGTGGATCTTCATGTCACGCTACAGCGTACGGGGAGCGAAGATCTCACCGTTAATTCTTTGACAGAGAGAAACGGGCCAGAATATTTTGCGTTTGAGGTATCTACGCCCGAGGCGCTATCGATTGTGCTGAGTGCGCCCGATCAATTCGGTGTCACGGGCCAGTATTGTCTGGACCTCTACAAAATTCCGTCAGCAGACGAACATTTTTGGAATGGCCTTGCTGCAACAACGGCATCCGGCCACTTTGGTACGGATGAGTCCGATGCATCGCGCAATTCGGCGATTCTACATCTGACTACAGCCCTTACTGCCTTTGAGGCTAGCGGTGATCTGGAGTCCCAAGCGTATGTTCACTACTGGTTAGGCACAAACCACTATTGGCTGTTGCAGATTAGCCAGGCAGAAGAACATTACTTGGCTGCCGAGAAACTCTTCGCGCAATTGGATGAGTCATTCATGCTGCAGATCGCACGCATGGATCTGGCGGCAGCAATCATGGAGGCGCAGAAATTTGACCAAGCAGAGAGCCTATTTCACCCCGCTGTTGCGCATCTTTCTTCTTCCGGTCAAAAATACGCGGCCGCAGTCGGCACCAACAATCTCGGCCTTATGGAAATCTACCGCGGAAATCTTACGGCAGCGGAAACCTACTTTTTGGCCGCGGAGATCGTATTTGTTGAAATTGGGCACGTGTCCAAGGCAGCGCAAGTTCATGCAAATATTGCCCTCGTTTATGAGCGCAGGGCACATCTTCGCGATGCCCGTCGTTTGTATCTGGAGGCTCTCGACATGGTGCCGGACGGGTCGAACGATCGATTACGCGCAATTTTTCTGACTAACCTAGCATTTACCGAGACACGGTTGGGAAACGCCAACAAGGCGCTTGTTCTTTTGGGGGCGGCGATAGAGTTACAGGAAGTCGTCGGTGATGAGGCCGGTTTGGCGTGGGCCTTGAATGGTATTGCCGAGATCTACCGAAGCCTGAATAAACCAAAAGCCGCAATTGTGTACCAAAAGCGCTCTGTCGAAATTCGACGGCGGCGGCAGGAGGGCGGTGGGCTTGCTAGTGCGCTGCTAAGTCTTGGCGATGACTATTGGGCAATTGCCAAGCGACCCACGGATGAGCAGACGAATTTGCTTGCGGAAAGTACGCACGCCGAAGCGTTATCGTTTGCCGCAAACGACTCGCAACGAGCGGCAATACAATTGGCGTTAGCACGCGACAAAGTCGAGCGACAAGATTTTGCGAATGCCGAAAAGTTGTTGAGACAAGCTCTCGAAACCGCTGGCGAGGTTGCGAACGATGATATTGCCACCGACGCTAGACTCGAGCTCGCTCGGCTGCCAATTGTCGATCAGCAGGACGCTTTGCGACACATCAGGAGTGCATTGAACTTTCTTGCCAACAGAGACGATACTCAAAGAAAGGCAATTGCTTACGCTGCGTTGGCGCAGCAGACGGGCGATCACGGTGAAGCGATTCGCAACAACGGAGAGGCGCTAGCAGCGCTCCGCGATGTTCGTAGAAGAGTTGCCAATCCATGGCTCGCGACGCGATTGACAGAATCCGAGTATCCCATTATCGAACATCAATTAAATTTACTTCTTAAGAAACCCACACAGGAGGTGGGAATTCGGTCGGGACTGGAGTTGGCTCGAGCGTACCGGGCAAACGCACTAACAGCATTGTTGGCGGAACTCGAGGCGCCGATAACAGAGTCGGTGCGACCCGATTTGCTGAACGACATCGAACGCGCGCACGAAAATTACCGCGAAGTGCTTGAGAGACTGAATGTGGCGCGCGAGATTCAAGATCAACCATTGATCGATCGCTACAACGAAGAAATTCGCTTTGCTCTCGGCGAGATTGATGTTGCGAGAGCAAAGGCGCGCGCCGAAAGGCCCGACTACGCCGCGGTGACCTTTCCCGAAATACCTCCGATTGAGCAAATACAGGATTGGGTTCGTCGCGAGGCATCAGACAGCACCTGCATCCTATTTTATTTCGTGGGCGAGGATCGGAGTTACGGGTGGGCTGTATTCGACGATCAAGTGGTGAACTGGCAGTTGCCGGGAGAGGCCGATTTATCGGCAGCGATAAATGATCTGGCCGATACTATTTCGGGATTGTCGGCAGTAGGTACTGAGAAATTGTGGGTCGAGCTACACAGCATTGCCGCCGTACTGCTACCTCCCAATGATGTTCTTCGGACTGTTGATCGGATTGTGCTCATTCCAGATGGCCCAATCGGCGCTGTGCCATTCGCTGCCCTACCGGTGCGGTTGGGCAGCAGAACGGAGTTCCTGATTGAACGTGCTGAATTGAGCACTGCGCTGTCCATGTCGGCTCTTATGAAAGATGATCACGTGGCAAAAACCGACCATAGGATGCGCACAGTAGTCATCGCACAAAATAATCTTAACGGCGCCAGACGAGTGGCTTTTTCCTCACTTGGTGAGACGCCGTCGACCCAAGTGATTGCGCTTACCGACGAGCATCGGTCATTTGCTCGACTGAGTGACGATTTGGCGGGAAAGGGCGTAATACACTTCGCAACGCATGCATGGGTTGACGTCGAAAACCCGGAACTAAGCGGTTTAGCACTTGGCGCGATGCAGGGGCGTCGCTTTGATCTAACGCTCGCTGATATCTTTCAGTTGAAACTGGATGCAAGTTTAGTCTTCTTGAGTGCTTGCGAGACGATGTTGGGTGACGCGATACGCGGTGAAGGTACGTTAAGCCTGGTGCGCGGATTTCTGTACGCTGGCGCACAGCAGGTTATTGCGACAAATTGGCGGATCGACGAACGATCGGCGCGCCACATCTCAGACATGTTTTTTGAAGAACTGTTCCAAAACCATCCCACGCCAAGCGAAGCGCTTCGCATCGCGCAGCTACGAATGCTGCGAGAAAACCCCGACATGCGACACCCTTATTATTGGGCGGGCTACACAATTACCGGTCGATAACGGCTCCACAGACCAGAAGTGGATTTTCTGTCGATGATTGGGGTAGCTGAGTTTCCTGGCCATTGCAGCTACTGCGTGAAGTTCAGAGACGCGTCCGATTGATGGTCTGCAAATTCGTATAGAAAAATAACAAGGAGACAGAAAATGAGTTCCGCAAGCTTTCCGTCGTTCGCAACATTCGCGAAATGGATATCAATGTTCATCTTGCTAGTAGTGCTGTCGGGCTGTCACCTGAGGGGTGACTGGATCGTCTCACAAAAAGACACAGACCATCTGCATTCAGGGGGCGAGCCCCAGCACCTGGCAGTGGATGGGACATTTGTTTTGGGATCCTGCGCCGACGGGCATGAGGGTTACTATTGTTTCACTGACGTTAACGACAGTCTTAAGCCACGCAGCGCTTGGGAGTCGACGGAACTAACACATCCGACAGAGGAACAGATTCGTGCGATGAATAGTCTTGTACCTAGATTGAAAACAGAGGATGTATGCTTGGATCACTGCGCCATAGGAGACTTCAAGGTCAGTACTACGGAAAATCACGTTATGCTTCTTGATGAGGTGCATTCCGAAAAATGCACCTCGAGTACAAGCACAAACAACGAGCGATGTTTTCAAATTCTACTGTTCTGTGCAGATCGTCAATGTCGCGGTGGCGTAGATGAGTTGCCAAACAAAAACGTGTTTAAGGTGCAGCACATAGGTTCTGGCCACGCGCACAAGCATTGACGAATAAAGAGAGAAGTTTGTCGCACTAGCTACGAACGTCGACGTTAGTGTGTAATAGAGCGTATCCTCGCAGACGATCAATCGTTGAGCGTTGCAACGATGTTGGAATTCTGAGGAGCAGTTTACTCTATTCTCCTTCGACCTGGGTTCGTACGCTGTAATTTGTCACCCGTCATAGTTTCGAATGTCCTAATGAAGACCTCGTCGCAGACATCTCCCTCAGAAACCCACGCTGGCAATTACTTCAACACGTCGCCGAAAAATTCCGGGCGATAGCGCAACAGCGCGGCCTGCACTTCCTCGGAAGAAACATTCGTTAAGATAGTACCCAGCGGTACGGCTCGCTGGCCGCCGCTCTCGTTCGGATGCAGGAAGATCGTGGACTTATGCAAAGACACATGCGATACGCTTGTCCACTTTATGGATCGTCTACCGATGATGCTACTCGACTCAACGCCGCTGCTGTCAGCCCGTATCGAGAGATCGTCGCCTATGATGCGTAGCGTATTCCAGAACACGATGTAACCGATAACAAGCGAGCCAACGATTGCTACAGCGGAGTAAAACAACACGGGTTCGCGTTCAATAATTAGCCAATGCATTGCAGCGGTTGGTGCGTAACACTGGTCAAGGTTTTCACTGGTTGAGCGATTTTCCGAGTGAGTGGAGTAAGCCTAGGTAATTACGGGCGATTGTTTCTGTAATAAATCATAGGCTGGCGAGGTCTTTGGCAACAGAGAAGAGTTGACCGGCGTCTGAACGACGTGCATCGATCAACAAATTATCAATGGGGATAAGAAATGTCGAAAACGATTTGTGAAGACTTGCTGGATCTCTTGAGCGGTGTTTGTGTCACCGACATCTTTGGTGTAACCGGCGACGCGCTGAATCCGTTTGTCGACGCAATCCGACGTGACGGTCGTTTCCGCTGGATCACTGTACGCCATGAAGAGGCCGGCGCGTTTGCAGCGGCGGCACAGGCCAAGATGACCGGCAAGCTAGCGGTATGCTGCGGCACAGTTGGCCCCGGTGCGCTTCACTTGCTAAATGGTCTTTACGATGCGAAGCGCGATCGCGCGCCAGTCCTCGCTATAACCGGCCAGGTGCCGGAGAACGAGTACGGCACCAGTTACTTTCAAGAAGTCGACCTTGAGACGGTATTTAGTGACGCCTGTGTGTTTAACCAAACGGTGCGTTCCCCAGACCAGTTCCAGCGCTTGGCGCAGCAGGCCGTGCAGACAGCCATCGACAAGCGTGGTGTCGCACACTTGAGCATTCCCGTCGATATCATTGGCCAGAAAGTACCGAACGACGACATTAAACGTAAAATCTTCGAAGATCACTCGGTGCGCGTGCCGTCTGCAGATGCTATCGACAAGGCGGCCGATGCGTTGAACGCGGCAACTCAGGTTACCGTTATGATCGGCGATGGCGCGCGTGGCGCCGAGGACGAAGTGCTCGCGGCCGCAGAGAAACTGAAGGCACCGGTTGTTAACACACTGAAGGGCTCCGATGTTCTGCCATTCGATAATCCCTACCGAGTCGGTGGTATCGGCCACCTCGGTACGCCGCAGGGCCTCGAAGCGTTGGATAACTGCGACTCGTTACTTATCGTCGGTGCTGACTTCCCCTACCGCGCGTTTCTACCGAAGGGCATCGACATCGTGCAGATCGACGTAAACGCAAGTCATATCGGCCGACGCTGCGCAGTCACTCATCCACTCCCGGGCGATTCAAAAGCGACGCTTGCCGCGTTGAATGAAAAGCTCGAATCGAAGTCGCACGAAGTTTTCCTGAGTAAGATCCAGAAGAAGAGCAACGACTGGACCAAGAAACTCGATCGTTGGTCAGACCTGAAGCGTTCGCCAGACATCATTCACCCGCAGTCGCTGATTCGCCGAGCCGGCGAAATGGCAAGCAACGATGCCATATTTATCGCAGACGTTGGCACCGTCACTGTCTGGGCGGCACGTCACTTGCGGCTGCGTTCGGGTCAGCGACTGTTTGGCTCGTTCAATCACGGTTCGATGGGCGTTGGACTGCCGGGCGCGATGGGCCTGCAGTCCATTGACCGCAAACGCCAGGTTGTCGCACTTTGCGGCGACGGAGCATTTGGCATGTTGATGACGGACTTCATCACGGCCGTTAAGTACGATCTACCGTTGACCGCTATTGTGCTCAACAACGAGAAGTTCGGTTTTGTTGAGCTGGAAATGCAGGCTACAGGCTATCCGCGTTATGCCACCGACCTCACCAATCCGAATTTCGCGAAGTTTGCGGAGAATTGCGGTGGTATTGGTATCCGCATCGACAACCCTAACCAGATCGAAGACGCGCTGCATACTGCCCTGGCATCACGCAAGCCGGTGATCATTGATGCCGTCGTGAATCCTAATGAGCTCATCCTGCCGCCGAAGATCGACGCCAAACATGCGGTTGGCTACGCCGTTGGTAAGATGAAAGAGCTCTGGCTGGAACGCACATCGGGCTAAGCGGGCAATACGCCGTATGCAGACTCGTCTTTTATCAAAGGTAAATCGATTTCGCTGAGTTCCCCTTTTCTCGATCGCCGTACACAGAATTCCGTTTACGTTTGGCTTTGTGAACCAGTAACTGTGTTGGCTCCCCAATTCGCGCGAGAATCCTCAATTGACGCCGAAAAACGGGGATTCCCCTTATGTTCGCACGACTCTTTATTCTTGGCATTGTGATAATGGCCGCCTGGACCACCACCGCGAACGCTGCTACCTGGGAGGAACTCTACAGTGCTACATCAGAGAACGTCGAGGCAAAAGTCGAGCTGAAAAAAAGAAGCTTGCGTCAGCGCCTTGTGCGCGGTGAGAAAATCGTTTCGGCGCATCTCCGTATGTTTTATCGGCAGGGAGGCCAACGCACCAGCGCGACCGGCGACTATGAAATTCATTGTGCCGCCCGAATCGTGTATCGGTCGAACTTGAATATGGAAGCTGTCGCAGCGGATCGTTCAACGAGCGCCGTTCACAAATCAAAAAAAGAAATTCTCGCCGGGAAAGAGTATCTCGACTTTGTCAGTTTGATGGATATTCTTTGTACTAGATAAGCGGAATTAAAAACGGTCGCTGACGCCGATACCGGCTCACCTCTCATCGTCCGCGACTCAAGAGCAATCGAGAATCGACACCGAGATTACACTAATCGGTTCGCCTCTTTTTTGGCTCTAAAAATCGCTAGCTAGCTTGGTCCGACTTTGGCCACCATTTCAAACACCGAATACTTTCCCGTCAGTTGGCACTGCCGCCGTATACGCTTTCCAGTATTTCAAATAGCACCGGCTCGACGCGGGTTTCGCTTTCATCGATTTTCTTGTAGCTGACAAAAACGGCGACGAGATCACGCTGCGGATTGACCATCAGACCCTGTCCTGCCCAGCCACCTTTGTAGTAATCACCGTTCGCGTAAATCACGTCCCATTGATAGATGTTGTGTTTAACGCCGCTTACCTCGGTGCTGGGTGCGCCGGCGTTTGTCAACAATTCAGGTCGGCCGCCGGACCACAGAAGCTCGATATGCTCATCAGAAATGATTTGATGGCCGCTGACAACGGCATGACTGGGCGTAAACAACAATCCATAGCGACCCATATCACGCAACCGCGCTAAGAAGCCGCCGTGGGTCATTGGTACGCCGTATCTTGGGGCGATATACGACGCGTTTGATTCCGCGCCAATGTGTCGCCAAACCTCCTTGCTAAGTACATCTTGGAATGACCTATCGGTAATCTTTTCGACCATCCAGGCCAGCACGAAAGTATTGAGTCCGGAGTACGAAAACTCTTGCCCCTGTTCCATTCGTTTTGCCCCGGTCAGATTTGCCACAAACTCGTACGGGTTGTCTTCCGCATCGTCCGTGCGAAATCCGTCGCCGATTGTCATGCTGTAGCGGTAATAACACGAGTCCCAGTCGCCGTAGTCGCCATCGCCGCAATCAAGGCCGGTCGCCATGTCTAGGATGTTACGCACCGTGATGCCGGCAAAGTCCGATTTATTGATTTCAGGGATGTAATGTTCGATAGTCAGATTCACGTCAACCTCACCGCGTTCTTCGAGAATGCGTACGACCGTGCCAACGAACTGTTTGGCGACTGACCAGTACACTGGCATCTCGTAGTCTTGCATTCGTGGATAGCTTTCGTAGGCGATCTGCCCCTTGTGCAAAACAATCACGCCCATAGCCGTTGTCAATTCACTGTGCAATAGCTCGTCAAATGTCATCGGACCCTTGGGCGTGTCGACGACGTAGTCAGCGATGGCCGGATTCGGTTTGGATGACAGCTTGCTGATCTTGCCGCCACGATATACATTTACCGTCGGAAAAAATTGGTGCGCGTTTCGAAAATTCCACTCCTGGTCTTCGCCATAGGCGGTCCACCAGATGTCGTCCTGTGGAAAGCGACGATGCTGCCGCTGATTGCGGTCCACCGAATACGCAGCACGAAATTCGTTTGCATGTGAATCGTCAACGCTTGCTGGCGCAACAGATTTCTCGTTGCAGGCGCCAAGCAAGATGAGCAGCGGCATCAGTTTCCAAAGCGGGGCGCATTGCAACATGGTTTAGTCTTCTATTAATAGATCCGCGATGAACTTTAACATCGAGCGATATGATTCGTTAAGTGCGGCCGAAAATGGGTAAAGGGGTCGAACCGGATTAGGCGCAGAAGCCAAACCGATCGGTACCGACTGTGAGTCAAGAGGGGACGAAATCCGATATCGAAATTACAATATTCGGTTTGACCCCTTTTCCCGACAATTCATACTTCGTTCATGAGCCGAACAATCGAGCGTGATCTGCGCCGGTCAAAAACGTAAAATACTGCAGAATTCAAAATGATAAGCGCTGCGCCGAAAGTCGATACATACAGCGCGTCTGCGATGAACCGATCAAGGGCAATCAATGCTGCGAGCAGTGTCTTGTAGCAAACGCTGATCGCGAAAACTGAATAGAGCCACCAGGATCGAATCTGGCGCCTACGACGATACGCGGACCGAACAGATGCCAATGTGTCTGGCATATTGGGTTCCGCGGCTAACAGATTCTGATGCACAAGCCAGGGGCCGAGTGCCAGCACGGCCGCGGCGGAAATCAGGAGTACCCAGCTTGTCCCTGGAACTGGCGATAGGGTCATTTCTATAAAAATAGTTGCTGCTCCGAGGGAGCCGGCTAGCATTAGCCAGGCCCACGCAGGAATTGGAGAGTTTTTATGCCGTGGTTCCAGTGTAGCTGCACGGCTGGTTGATCTGGCAAGGTGCTCGGCCGTCGGTTTGCGAATGCCGTAGATGAGACTGGCGAGTAATATCCAGGCAATAACCGCCCAAACGAAAAGCCCCGATGCCGAGAGAACTAAGTCTGCTTGTCTCTCGCGTTCCAGCGACAGCAGGAAAACAAATTGAAGCGCATAAATCATGGCAACAAATACGGGAAACAACACAGCCGAGTATCGCGCGCGACGCACAATGTAAGGGTCCGAGTTTGTGCGGCCGTTGACTCGCACGAGTAGAGCGAATGCTGCCGGTAATAACAGAACAATAAATCCAAGGACTATTTGCCAAGTCATTTGCCTTTCCTCAATTCGGTGTTATCCGTGCCACAGGGCAGCGGATTCCTGTGTCAATATTTCCTCGACTTTCTGCTTTCCCAGACCAGCTAGGCGTGCATCCGCCAGCGCATGACGAATATTTGCCAGCGCACGATCCAAGGCCCTTACATCATCAAGTTCGACAGAGGCGGTTACAAATGTGCCGCGCCCGCGCGACGTTTGTACTAGGCCCCGAGATTCCAGTGCGCGATACGCTCTGGCAACGGTATTGAAGTTCACATCAAGGTCACCGGCGAGCTGCCGTATGGCTGGCAATTCCTGTTCGGGCTCAAGCTCACCGCTGGCAATTGCGTGGCGTAGCGCCCGTTCAATCTGACTGGCCAGTGGAATGGTGGATGCGAGGTCAATAGTAATCATGATAACGAATGTATCATACTTTGATACTATCGCTCAAGCAGCGATTAATCAAGATAGCTAGATTACGCAGCGGTGTTCTGGCTGCTACGCCTATTTGTCACATGCTTGGTCCGATGACGGCAATTCAAACTAATTGCTCGATGTACCGCCATCAATGCACACCGACACAAATAATATTTTCGACTGGCACAGACGCGAATTGCACTTCATGTTTTGTAAATCAGCGAGTCACTGGCCGATGACTGCGTGCTATTGGGATACCTAGAACTACAATATATAGTATAGTTCTAGGTATCCTGTTCAACAGAAGGAAGTATCGTTAGACAAGGCGCAGTACCTCACGAATAAGACCCAATGATTCGAATGTGCGGGAATCAATAAGGGATATTTCGTCATGACAGACAAAACGAGTAATACAATCGAGCTGTGTTTGTTGTTGATCGGGGGATTGCTTAGCGCCAACATTTCGTTCGCGCAATCTTCAGAGCGCGACCAACGGGACGCGCAGCAAACTCGGCAAGCTGAAGCGGTAAGCCGAGCGGTATTCGACAAAATTCAGCAGGCCCAATCGGAAATAGACCAAGAGAACAACGAAGCGGCTCAAAAAATACTCAACGGACTTATCGGAACAGACAATCTATCGGACTACGAGAGATCGCAGATTCTGCAGTACCTGGGAATCCTTCAGCACAACATGGGCAATACCCAGGCCGCAATCGGAACTTTTGAAGAAATTCTCCTTATCGAAGGTCTCGAACTACAATTCCACAAACAAACAGTCTATACGCTGGCGCAATTCAGCTTGGCAGTAGAGCAGTATGCCGATGCAGTCGGTTATCTGGAGCAATGGCTGACGCTCGAGCCAAATCCCGGCGCCGAACAATATATTTTGTACGGTCAGAGCCTTTATCAGGTTGGGCGCTACAAGGATATGATCACGCCGATTGAAGCGGGACTAGATACCGCGAGTTCTCGAGGAACACCCATCAAGGAGGATTGGTACGCGCTCCTAAATTTCGCGTACTTCCAGCAAGAAGATTACGCCAAGGTTCGCGATACGATCAAAATACTTCTCGCCAATTGGCCGCGCAAACGATACTGGATTTCAATCGCCGGGGCATATTCAGAACTTGGTGACGAAACCAACCTTGTCAGCGCCTACAATATTGCTCATACACAAGGTTTTCTGCAGAAAGAATCTGAGCTCGTCACCATGGCGCAGCTCTATATCCAGCGTGAAGTTCCGTATAAAGCGGCAACCCTGTTAGAGACCGAGATCGATGCCGGTCGAGTATCGGCAAGCGCGAAAAACTACAGGCTCCTCTCGCAAGCATGGTCAATGGCTCATGAAGATGAGAAGTCGATTCCAGCGCTGCAGCAGGCGGCTAGTATGAGCGACGATGGCAACTTAGACCTTCGGCTTGGCAATGCCTATCTAAATATTGGGCGGTACGCTGATTGTGAAACTGCCATTAAGATCGGTCTTAAAAAGGATGGGTTGAAGGACCCTGACTACGCATACATTTCACTCGGCATGTGCCTATACAATCAAAAAAAGTATGATGCGGCGACGGGCGCATTCGAAAACGCCAGGAAGACATCTCGTTCGCGAAAAATCGCGGACGAATGGATTCGCGTCATTGGGTTGGATAAGCAACGCATCGAGACTATCGCTGAGGTAGAACGCAAAGCCAAAAGACAGGTGCAGCTACTTGCTGATCGCCGAGCTGATGGACGTGGTGGTTAGTTGACAACCAGCAAAAGTATATCGGGTGAGGTGCTCATGGTTCGGTAGACACATGGGTTAATTAGGGCTAGCGTACTTTTCGTATTGCATCGGAGATATAGGAGACGAGTATTGAGTGCATGCGTTTTCGGCGTTCATTGGCAACTCGCTACCCACTTTCGTAGCCCCGGACGCCATCTGCCAAGGAAATTGAGCAAGGAAACTGGGGTCAGAGCGCACATTCTCAAAAACTCCGGCCTGACCCCTGTTTTCTGTTTTTAACGTTACCAGTTGTACTGGAATGTTACTCCCCATTGTCTTGGCGGTGCGTACACCTGCTCGATAAAGCCCGCAAGACCGAGGTCGAGGTTGTAAAGCAAGTAATCTTCGTCATTGAAATTCTTGACCCAGCCGGCGACGCTCCAATTGTCGGTCGAATAGGAAAGTCGCGCGTTTAAGACGGCGTATGCTTCCTGCACGGAAACAAGGGAGTTTGTGCCTTCGAGGAACTGATCGTCGCTCCAGTTGCCGTCGAACTGTACGGCGAACTCGCCGTTCAATGCGCCCCAGGATTTTCGGACCAGCGCATTCAGACTTGTCGAGGGCGCTTGCGGGAATTCAGCGTTCGTTGTACCGGTCATGTCAAACACCGCAGGAACAAAGTCAACCTCGGAGTCGATGAACGAAGCGCCAAAAGCGACATCCCAGCCATCACCCGGATGCAGAAAAACTTCCAGCTCGCCACCGTTCGCTGTTGCGTCGGAGTTGGTTACTTGTGGTGTCAGTCCGGTTAATGAAAACGCCTGGTAATCTTCGTAATCGTAGTAAAACAGCGTTGCGTTGAAGCGCCCTAATCCATCGCCGATGGATGTCTTTACGCCAATTTCATAAGAATTCAATGTTTCTTCGCGGTGGCGCAAGTCTTCAATAGCAACCGTCGCAGCGGCCGTCCAGTTACCACCTTTGATTCCACGGTTCCAGGAAACAAACCAGAGTGTATCTTTGCTGCTATTGATGTTGAGTTGCAGTCTTGCCGCATAATCTCCGTAGTCAATAACTGGTATGTCGGCAAACTGCCCTACCGCCTCATCGGCCAGATTGAAAATCACGCTCCCGCTGGCAATACCCTGATCCTCCATATTGAAGCTGGTTTGGTTGAAAATCAGATCTTTGTCGTCCTGTGACCAGCGTAAACCGGCGATGAGGGTAAACGTATCGCCGAAGTCATACTCATACTGCCCAAACACAGACCAATTAGTCGACTGGAGATCGAGATCGGATCTGATGATGCCGAGCGGAGAACCGGTGATGACCGCACCTTCAACCTGATTGAAGGTTACGGAGTCGATATCGAGGTAGTAGGCACCAACCTGCCAGCGCGAGTTATCTGTTTCGCCGGCCAGACGAAGTTCTTGCGACCATTGTGTGAAATCTGCGAAGGTTGTGAATGGAAAGAAGATTAGACCGCCACCAGCATCTTCCTGATAAAACTTGTCGAGGTCGAGAATACCCGTTATCGACGTAAATTCCATGCCGTTATCGAGATCGGCAACGACTTTGCCTGTCAGGCTCCATGTTTCCCGATCAAAAAACGGATTCGCATCCGACGCGTGTCTATGAACATCACCGGCGAGCGTTCCACCGTCCATCGGACCAGTGCCGGGCAGCGGCACGCCTAAGCCCGTTACAGGATCAAAATCAGTAAAAGAAACGATGTACATGCCCGTCGGGACATCGTCATCCTTGGTGTACGATCCGGTTACATCCACTTGGACGTTATCTGACACATCGAATTGCAAGGATCCGCGCACTGCGTACCCGTCAGCACCATGTGCATCACGGCCAGCGACTGACTGATTCGTGAAAGGACTGATGCCGGGCTCAACGTACCCATCGGACTTTTCCCAACGTCCAGCAACCCTGCCGCGCACGGTGTCGCTAATCGCGCCACCGATTGCGCCTTCGAAATCTACTGACCCGAAGTCGGCCGCGGAGCCTTTAACGTAGCCGTTTACTTCGTTGCTATCTGCCTTTTTTGTTACGAAGTGAACAAGACCGCCGGTCGCGTTTCGTCCAAACAGCGTTCCCTGCGGACCACGTAAGACTTCAACGCGGTTCATGTCGAACATTTGCATGCCGACCGCGTTCATGGTCGCTGCGTACACATCATCCACATAAACCGCGACCGGAGCCTCGAGGTTGTCGGTAAAATTATTCTGTGAAATGCCGCGAAGGTTGAAAATCGTGAAAGAGGGCGTGAATGTTTGCAGCTGGAGTCCAGGAATTTGCTGGCTAATCTCCTGCATATTGTCGAGGCCGAGTGCATCGAGGGAATCGCCGGATAATGCCGTAATCGAAATGCCAACATCCTGAATACTTTGCTCGCGCTTTTGCGCGGTTACTGTAATCTCTTCCAAAACTTGTGCTGCTGTGACGGTGGGTAAAGTGCTGAACACCGCTAAAGCCAACAAGCTGGCGGTTGTAAGTATGGCTTTCATTGTTTTTCCCTCTTCAATTCAATCATTCGAGAGCTGCGTTAGATCTCGAGCATCTGTCGTGCGGCGCGTTCCCCCTCATGCGCTGCTCCCTCCCACATCTGGTACCCAAGCAATTCCGCATGTGCAAACGCAATGCGACCGTGCGGTCGTCGAATGACTTCGCTCGGCGGCGGCTTACCGTCCTTCCCGAAATAGAATCCGGGCGGCGTAACCAGGTATGCGTGGCCTTGGCGGTTCAGTGTAATTCCAGCGATATCGCGGTCGGCGTCGAAGCCGCCGGCAGCAAACATTTTCGTAAACTGGTTCCGAACTTCGCGTTCAACGTCCGCATAACTCAGTGCAAACATCCGCATGCGCGCTGCAACGGTTTGATCTTCTAACGGCATGCCCGGAATACCGAACGAGTTGTACATCGTTAACACCGTGGGCTTTGCCGGGTCTAGCGGCATCGGTTCTTTGCCATCCAAAATCATCTGCCGCCGCAAAGTCGTAAACCATCCGCCCATGTTGTCGCCAAACCAACGCACAGACGCGACACCCAACTTGTCCATAAACTTCCAATTCCTGAGTGCTACGTTGATAGTCATTATTGGCGAATGCATAAATTCGTCCATTGCTTCGCGATGGTCGTCGGGCAGATCGGAGACGACACGCTTGTTTAGGTGCTGTTGACCAGCCATAACGACTCGATCCGCAGTCACTCGATACATGGCGTTGTCATGCAAATAGGTAACGTGCACCATCTTCGCAGTCTCCGGCGATCCGTCATGCCGTACGTTTACAACCAACGAATTCAAACGAATGCGCGCCGGCTGATTGCGCCGATCCAGTACAGACCAGCTGACGGGGTTGGAGATAATTTCCGTCAGCGTCTTCGCGTCTCCGAATGCATCTGGAATGATGCGATGCACGAGGTGTCGCAGAATTCCGGTATTGCCGCCCGGAAAGCTCGCGAGGTGGACGTAATCGGTCGGGTCGCCAATGCCCCACTGTCGACCGTACTGATTGACACCTGGTTGGATAAAGTTGAAGGCCTGATACGCAGAAATAACATCCGTACCCAGCCCACAACCCATCGCGGCGGCGAATGGGTTCAGGTAGTTGTCGATGTTTTCATTGTCGATGTCCATCTCTTGTTTCAAGAAATGCTTGTAGGTCATCGAATCGAGCCACTGCGCCCAATCTTCTCGTTCTTGTGGTTGTCTATAAACCTCCATCCAGATCAGATCGCGCTTGGTCTGCTCGTCGATCGGCACCTCCTTGAAACGGTTTGACCAAGGGTTGATGGCCATGTCGTGGCCATCGTGATACCAACCCAGGTCGGTATCTTCCCAGGCCAGATGCATCGGCGTATAAATATCTTTCGGAATTTTCAGATCGGTATTCTTTGCCTCTTGCCATTCGAACTCCGTGGGCAGTTCGAGTTCGTCCCAAAGGTGGGAATACATCTCGATTTTTTTGGCACCGTCGAGAGGCCATACCGCGCCGTTGGAGCCCTGCGGACCCCACAAGTGGTGGCCATCAACTTCGAATTCGTTATGTCGCGCCTCACCGCCGAACATTGCGTGGTTGTCGAAGATCAGCACACGCGCATCCGGTTTGTCTTTGAGAAATGTATACGCGGTTGTGATACCGGCAAAGCCACCGCCGACGACTACCAGATCGAAGTGTTCACCGGTATCGGCCGCAGTGCTAATACGTGAATCGAAGTCGCGATTACGAAACGTGTGCGCCGCGTTGACAACATCGTGCGTGTTGCCGTTTGCCTTCGCGTAATCGCCGACACCGCCCGGACCAGTCCAGGATTCATCAAGTGTATTGAGAGGAGCCGACATTTTTTGCGGGAAATGTGGAGACTTGCCATCGGCGGCTTCCGCGTTCGATATCAGTCCGGGTGCTTTCGCCGACAATAATGCAGCGCCGCTGCCAATCAGCGTACCGCCAACAAAATCTCGTCGTGTGATCGGTGACAGCTTGTTCTTATCCGATTTGGCCACAGTACTCTCCCTAAGAAATTAGCTTTGGTGTTACGTCTCAAATTCACCGAGCACGTACATTTCCCCGTGCGACCACCATTCGCCGTCGATACTCTCCCAAAGAAATAGCATTTTGAATGTGAACGGTTCGATTCCGGCGCCTTCTGGGAAACTGACGTGAAAATTCACCCAATCCCAACCGGCATCACCGTTTACGAAAGTGTTGAATGACTCGATTCGCACGAATGCGCCGATCACCTCTTCATAAACTGGGCGCAGTTCTGCACGTCCAACTTTGGTCTTGCCTTCGTTATCGGTCGAAATGGCGGTTTCGGAATAAAAGCGCGTGAGAATTGGCTCGGGGTCATTGTCACGAAAAGCCTGCTCCTTCATGTCGTACTTGGCGCGAATTGCTGCCTTGAACGCCGCGAGCTCTTCGGTTTTCGACATTGCGAGTGATACCGCCGGGTCGCTGGATGTTGTTGTCTCAACATTGCATGCAGCAAGCGTGGTCAGCAGAGACAGACCGACCGCAAATAATGCCGCTAACCGCCGAAGTTTTGCCATCATTCAGTTCCCTTGTTACGTTTTTAGATACACTTGTCCTATTATTTATAGTACAGTTGTTACTATAAAGCAAGCGAGGAATCCAATGAGCAGTGGTAGCCAGGCACGCGTCAGAGACGGTACCGCCCTGCGCAAACGCGGGAAGGACAGGGTCCGCAAGATCCTCCGGTCAGCAAGGAGCGTGTTTCTCAATGATGGCTACAATGGCCTTAGCCTGCGGCGGGTTGCGGACATCGCCGGAATCAGCCTGGGAAACCTGACCTATTATTTTAAAGCCAAAGCAGATCTATTCGAGTCCATGATTAATGATGTACTCGAAGAATATAGCGGCAGATGGGAACAGATCTCGAAGCGACATGCCGATGATCCAGCCGCGCAGCTAGACGCTTTCCTCAGTTATCTGTTTGCCGATTGTCAGCGAGCTGAGACTCAGCAGTTCTTCTATCAGTTCTGGGCGGTCGCCTCGCATGATCGGTTTGTTGCCACAACGCGCGATCGAATGTACGCGGAATTTCACGAACAGCTCACGGGTTACTGCAGATTATTGAACTCGCAGCTTGCCGATAAGATAGTTAACGAGCGTGTACTACTGCTTATGGCACAGGTGGAAGGACTACACGTCATTTTTGGCATGAAAGGCATGCCTGTCGTCGATCTGAAGCGTCTGGAACAACAGTTTAAGCGACAAGTTCTCGCAACGATTACTTCTTAATCGCCAGAGTTGTCAGGGCCCGAAAAATGAGGTTGCTAACTTTCAGCAAAGAACTCCGAGAACCTTCCCCCCGCCTTTTCGCTTCAAATCACGGTTCAATCATCGTTGCCTAGCGGCTTTATAAGCTCGCGCAAACCGAGTGCCCCGCCGGTTTGACTGCCACACAAGCCCTCAAGCTATCCCAACTCGTCAACCGCACGATGTGCCATCATCATCGCCGTTTTTGCGTCCGCACTGGGAGCGGAGTCGCAGTTGGCAATCGTGATACGGCCAAACGGTTGTCGGCCGATTCGCGTCGAATCCCCTGGGCCGCCAATTGTATAGCCGTGCGCCCAACGATTAACGGAAATTCCCGCAACATCTTTATCGAATTCAAATAGCCCACTGGGAAACATGCCGCTCAGATGACGCCTGATTTCTTGTTCGTAGTCTTCGAACTGCAGCGACAACATTCTGTAACGCGCATCACGAAACTGCTCAGGTCTTGGTGTGCCGATTTTTCCGTACGGACAGCTGATCATCTGAATGACACAAGGCTCGTCTGGGCTTTTTGTGTATTCATAGCCTCCCATGCTGACCGGAAAGTCCATCAGCACGGCCTGATGCATGTTTCCAGGTGACATCGCCAGGCCGATGCCCAACTCTTTCATGGCGCGCCAGTTTCTTAAGGCCACTGTCGTGTATTGCAGCGGACTTTTGCCCTGAAGTTTTAACGCTGCCGACTGCTTTTCCGGAAGACCCGCAACGATATGCGGAACGATCATGTTGTAGCAGGCCATCACGACGCCCTTGGCGCTCACCTGATAAGACTTGTTGTCTTTGATGTAGTTGACGACAACATCGCCCGAGCTATTTGGGTTACCGGCATGCTCAACGTTGACCACCGTGCTGTTTAGTCTTAAGCGAACCGCGCTGCTGGATTTGTCCAACTCTGCATAGTCGAACTTAGCTAACACTAATTCTTCAGCGTTGCTTCCTTTCGCAACATTCGGAATCAGTTTCTTCACCAACGCACGAGCAACGCCGGCATTGCCGTCGGGAAAATGATGAATGTAAGGATTGTCCTCGTCGTAGACGGCTACCGGCGCAAATCCGAGTGCACCACAGCTTTTTGCCGCCGCTATGCTCATCACGTCGGTTCCGCCGCTTCCCCAGTCCAGACCGGAGTGCCTGGCCATTCGCAGCACACCCGGGTCATCAACGCCAAGTGTGTTCTGCAAATAATCGTAGTAGGAATGTGTCTCTATGTAGTTGTGCAATTCCGCTTCCGCAACTTGCAGGGAGTGCAGCCCACCGTTCAGAACTCGCAGCAGTTGTTTTTTGCCTTTGTCACTTAAAGGCGCTTGTTGTGCTGCTTCTTCATTGGAAAGCTTCGCACCCTGCAGCCCTTCGACATAGTTTGGATAGTTGCAATACGGATGCTGCACGACTTTGTCCTCGCCAAAAACTTCCTCATTGAAGTAGGTGGCGCCGCCCAAATCATGGCGCTTAAAGAAACCTGTGTCATAGGCGGTTTCGAAGCGACTCAGATCAACACCGATGTCTTGTAATAGACTGAGGACGATCTGATCTGCATGTTTCGGTTCAACGATGGACTGCGAACCGCCATAGGAAATGCGCGTAACGCCATCAATCGTGTGTTCATTGCGTTTGGCGTGACCACCGAAATCGTCATGATTATCGAGGATCAAGATCTTTTTGCTAGTACCGTGCTTCTGCTGATAAAAATAGGCAGCCGCCAATCCGCTAAGCCCGCCGCCGACGACAACCAGATCATAGGTCTCCGTCAGTATGTTGGTACGCCCCCAATCTGAACGCCCGGTCCACGCGCGGTTATGCGCGTGATCGTTCGATCCGGGATGACTTCCCCTGAGGCCAGTACGCGCTGGTGGGTAATACAAAGGATCTAAACTGGCCATGGTAGCCTGGCCGATTGCGCCAATCGGCAGTACGGAAGTCCCCGCCGCTACCAGTGTGCCGTTGATAAAGTCTCGTCTCGTAATTTCGCTCATTCGTTCTTTTCGTACGTTGTAGAGAACAAGGCGCCTGGTTTGATTGTCAGGAGAGTAAAGAGAAACTAGGTGTCAGATATATTTATCGCATCGACGACAATAAACAAACCTGACCCATTATTCCATCCTTACATTCTATCCCTATTGCGCATCCATTCTGACCAATTTGCGAATAACGATACGCGCGTTTTTGTCGCGTCCCATGTGGCCACGGTGGGTATTTACGTAAATAGACTTGCCATCCGGCGCCAACGCAATCGCGTTGGGTTCCTCAAGTGTCGCGGTTCCGGTAATGCCGTCCGCGTATCCGGGTCGCCCGTTGCCGGAAACGATGCCATATGCGCCGGTTTCCGGATCCACTATATAAACGACATGGTCCCAGATCTTGTTGACGTACAGCATGCCGTTCGCATAAACGTTATGTGCATTGCCTCTGCCCGGTAGCTCAGCCACGCTGGTTAGCGTGCCATCCGGAGTCCATCTGAAAACATTACCGCGATCGATGTCGGCGATGTAGATGTTGCCATCGGGATCGATGGTGAGACCATTTGGCTGGGTGACGCGCTCATCCTGCAACACGATTTCGGCATCACCCCCATTCTCCGGTACACGTGCCAAGAACTTGCCTCTGGAATTGGCCACGATGAAATCACCCTGTGGCCGCCGCACGATAGCCACCGGGCCGTCCAGGTTAGCGTCGGAAAACAAGCTGCGGGTCCCGTCCGGCGCGATCCGATAGATTCGGTTGTTAGTCCATTCACTCTGCAGGATGTCGCCATCGGCCAGCATCAGATTGCCGGAAGGATCCTCGAATTCACCGCTGAAGAGTGTGGTTTCCCCAGTGATTGAGATTTCGTATATATGGCTTCCAAAGTCGGTCGTGAAAATGCTGCCGTCCGCCGCCACCGTCATGCCACCTATAAGGCCATCGGACACCAGTTCTGCGCTTGTTTCCAACGTACTGGTTCGGTGCGGCGGCACCGGCTGGCCGTCGGACATTAAACCCGATGCATTCAATATCTGCTCGTCACCGCTGGTGCGAGTGTCCGCAACGGGCGGTAATTCATTGCTCTCAGTGCATGCGGTCATGGCTATGACAACCGGCACTAAGAGGAATGCGATCTTAGCCCGGGTCACGGGTTTAGTTGTTTTCTTGAATGCGATGGGCATGGTCGGTCTCCGCTGGATTTCGGAAAGATTGGTTGCCTAAAAAGCATATCGGCTGCTGCCGGCATGTACGCTCACGAATACAGATGCCTGTGGCAGCGAATTGGATTCAACCGTTTGGATTCATCTGTTTGGAATCATCTTGGGCCCCGCAATCAAAGACGCATAAAGTCATTCGATAATTAGCTCGGTGGTGATGAGCAACGCAACGGGTCCAAGCGGACTGGTCTGTTGCGTCTCTCGGCTGTAGGCACGTATCGCTTTTGCATCCATCGCACCGAACTGATTTAGTGAAATGACGTAATCAGCCAATATTTGAATTGTTGGATCCGGCAACGTCCCGAATATCGGCATGCTGACCTCTTGCCGCTCGATAAAATACTCGGCGATTGCTCCTTCGATCGGTCTCGCCAATAACGCTGGATCGATGCCCAGGCGGATCCAGGTTCGGACGGATTGCGCGCTTGCGTCACGAGTAAGCAGCGCAAAATCTTTACCGAAGTAACCCGGGATGTAACCCTTGAGCGCGCCTGCGTTTCGAAAGCCGCCCTGTCCTAATTCTCCGTGGCATTGAAAACAGTTGTATTGACGTGCAAGGCGCTCGCCCCGAAGTAGTCGGTTTTGATTTGGGGACTCGGCTCGTATCTTGAAAGTCCGTTTCAACCGAACCACCTCGAAGTAAGCGAGTAGGTCAGAACACTGACCATCGTAGCGAGAGTGAATGCTATTGGTGCCGATAGTGGTGCATGACAGGTTGGCGTCATCTGGAAAGCCGGGTTCCGGATTTCCATGGCAATCAATACAACCGTATGAGATGGCAGCTGCAGCACCGCGCTCGACTGGCGAGCTCTCTGGAATAAGCCGCAGTCCCTGTGATGCAAGGACTGCGGCCGCGCCGAATGCACAAATGAGCAGCCCTTTTCGAATCGTCGTCATGGGCGTTCCTTTGTTACGGCGTCGCCTCCAATACCGGATAGCCATTTAAGTATATCCAGTCGTCCTTACGTGCTGGGATGTGACAACCGATGCATTCCGTCTTGTAGTTTGTAGTTACCGTTGAGTCACTCTGACCAGCATTGAACAAAGACCACCCCCAACCGTCACCCCAAAGCGGGTTGGACTGGAATCGGCCCTTCGTATCTTTGACCATTACAAACCAGCCTTCCACTTCTGTTCCTCGACTGACAGTGCCAGTTGTCATCGATGCCGTTGCTGCTTTTAGCAATTCCTTAACAATGACAGCACCGTCAGGAAACTTCCCTGTCTTGCGGAAATAGTCAATCGTTGCCCGCTGCGTATATACATTGTGTAGTCCAGCCGCTCCGTGGCCACTCGCCGCGCTACTGGTTTCAACGTCGTCCTTTGCAATCGACCAGGTACCGAGAAACGCCCAGTCACGTCGAAAATTGTCCGGCAGAGAAATGTTGCCGGATTCGTCAACAAAATGGTCGTAAGTTGATGACAAAGTATCGTCGGCATTAGCGGCGGCGCAGATCATGACCGCCAGAATCGCGGTTTTTATTTTCATGTACATTTCGATTCCTCCATCAGCCAAACAAGCTGAACAGTCCCAATTGCGCCGCAATGTATGCGGCGCCCAAAATGAAGACGGGAGTGTCAAGTTCGTTTGCTGGCTGATCCGTGATCAGTCCTTGCCACCAACGCCCGCAGCTGCATCGCCGGCCGCCTTTGCACCAACGAGAATTGGGTAGTATTGCGTGAACACCATGTCTTCTGCTGCTGCTGCTGTGTGACATGCAGCACAGGCGGCGTTTGGCATAGCCCCGGCCGTGGCAGCATAGGGTTCCGGTTTGTGGCCGAACGTGTAATAGGCCCATCCGCCGCTGCCTTTCGTATAGCGCTTGCTGTCCTTGTGTGCGATTTCGAATCCCTGCTGGTCGCCGTTAAAAAAGCCAACACCACTGGTCGCTGCGGTAGCGCCCACCAAGGTCAGCTCCTTGGCGAACATTGTGCCCTCGCGAAACTTGCCGGTCTTTTTGTAGTGGTCCCAGCT
Source organism: Woeseia sp. (assembly GCA_021773015.1). Taxonomy (GTDB): domain Bacteria; phylum Pseudomonadota; class Gammaproteobacteria; order Steroidobacterales; family Woeseiaceae; genus OFTM247. The sequence continues at coordinate 2,440,343 of JAJFKW010000001.1, read as the reverse complement.
CTTGGGGTCGATGTAAACGGTGTGAAACTCCGGAAATGGCGCCTCACCACCATTCAGAGAATTGGGTGTCAGTGGGCTACCGACAAATACCCATTCGCGCCAGCCCGACGGCCTTATCAGTTCACCATCTGCGGTGAACTCGGCCTCATAGTTCTTGGAGTCGTCCGCGACGGCCATGCTTGCCCCCATTAGTACAGCAGCGCCTGAGCTTACAAGCACTAACAGCACGAGAGCTGCGTCCTTCAGCCAAATCTTGAATTTCGAATTCATGTCTATCTCCTCACGTTAATCGAGGGACGGACACTAGCGACGTAGCGGCAGGAATCTCAGTTTCTAACTGTTACTAACTGACGCCTGCGCAGGAATCTCACTACGCTCCTCCTAGAAAAATCAATCACATATACAAATTGGCGATGAATTCGACCCTACGGAGGGTAAGCAACATGACAAACAGCAACAGGTTGAGAAATTTCATAGTCGCGGCATTGATCGCGACCTCCTTCCCTTGGGTTGTCGCGGACGCGCAGCGAGAAAAGGCTGTCCAATACCCATTGGATTACCGGTCCTGGCAGCACGTTAAATCAATGCTCATTCAGCCAGGTCATGCGCTGGAGGACCCGTTCGGCGGAATTCACCACGTATATGCAAATGCAGAAGCAATGCGTGGATTGAGCAAAAACCAATACGTGGATGGGGCCGTATTCGTATTTGACCTTCTCGACTATGACAACAGTGAGTCCCTGATTGTCGAGACCGAACGCAAGCGTCTTGACGTCATGCAGTACGACAGTCGGTTGTTTGCAGAGACGGGCGGTTGGGGCTTTACGACATTTGTTGGTAACAGCAAAACGGAGCGTGTGACGCAGGACGTTGTCACGGCCTGTTTTGCGTGTCACGTAGCGGCCAAAAAAACGACCTACGTATACAGCCACTATCGTCCATAATATCGGTCCATGACATCGGTCCATGATTCAGGACGTTCTGTTGACGAACTAGCTGCCTGCTAGTTTGTTCACCAGGTCTTTGCAGGATAATCGATGCGTTTCGGCGGCGGCCACGTAAACCCAGCCTCGTCAACACGGGCCTTGTAGTTGGGCGTGGCATCAAGATCAAAAGGTGCGCCACAGAAACAAGTAAATATGGCGATGCTGAGGACGACCACGCTGCCTGGGTTAGCGTCGATCCGCGCGGCCGCTTCGTTGGCTCTGGCACGGTCCCCGATGACAGCGGCAATCACCAGCGAAGAAAAGTCATCCGGGTTAGGTCCAGACCAGTAGTCGCTGACCATTTGTTGGGCAACAGTAGCGTCGCCTGCTAATGCTTCTCGTAATATCTGCCGACCGTACGGCATATTACTTCCGCTCGCACCTGGGCCGCGCGCGCGCGAATCGTCGACACGCCCGGTCGCGAGCAGAGCCCAGTAACGTCCATCCTCTATAAATGGATGGCTGAGCCCCTTGTGATCGGCTTCGGCAATCGCTAGCAACGCAGCATCGGCATCACCTGACCAAATGAGTGACCATGCCAAGTGGAAGCTGGCGCTAGTGTCCATCGGATTACAGGCAATCGCTTCCTGGGATTTTGTGACTAAGTGGTCCGCCCAGCCAAAATAGGGAATGAAGGCCATGGTCCAGTTCATTTGCTGGCACCCGCCGGGTCGCATAGCCTTTTCTATCTGGGCAGATAAACCAGTCCAATCGTCACTAAACAATGTTCGTTCGAGATCGAGGAAATCCCGCTGTTTGCTGGCTGGCGATAATGCTACGGCCATGCGATATTCCTCACGCAACGCGGCAAGCGTCTCCTGCAACTCGCCCGGATATACCTCATTGCGAATGCCAGCTGCGGTTTCAAAGATGATGTGGCCACGAAGGTCCGCTTTCATCACGTGTGCCATGGTGAGTCCCGGTGCAGCCTCGAGCGCGTTCTCGAATTGCGCATTGGCCACCGCCAGCGCGTCCGACATGTTCATTCCCTGGTGCGCCAATAAATACGCCTCTTGCCCTTTCTGGTAGGCAATGAATGCTTCAACATCATGTATGCCAACGCTGTGCATGACGTTGCGTGCAGCATCATCGAGCACCACGCCCAGCACTTCTGCGATACTCTCGGCGATGTCTTCCTGTACCGCGAAAACGTCATCACGCGTTCGATCGTAGGTTTGCGACCATAGGTGCACGTCATCCGATGCGCGGATTAATTGTGCTGCGATGCGCAGGCGGTTGCCATCACGGCGCACCGTACCCTCAACGACGTTGGCCACGCCGAGACGTAAAGCGATCTCCGGCACAAGCAGGTTTTGCCCTTTGAAAAAGAACGAAGATGTTCGCGCCGTTACCTGCAACTCGGGCAACTGCGCGAGCGAATTCAGGATTTCCTCGGTCAGGCCGTCCGCAAAATACCCATCGTCCTCACCGGACGAGAGTGGTAAGAATGGGAGCACCGCGACGGACTCTTTGGCTGGCAAAAGCGGCGCTTGCTCAAACGCGAACTTATCGACAACGAGATAGAGAATAGCCACAGCCATAAACCCAAACGCTGTAAAACCAAGTTTGTGGCCAGTGATGCGGCTGATAGATTTGGAGCGACCGAGTTCCTGTTCTTGTTTCAAGCCTTCAGCTGGACGATCCCGGTCGACGAGGCGAAAGATAGGGACATAGTGGCCCTTTGGAATATCGATTCGTACCGGATCGTCTTGGCCTTCGCCGTCGTAATACTCTCTCAATTTGGAGCGCAATCGACTCGCTTCAACGCGCACAATCGAGTCGATACCCGGATCGAAGGATTCATCCTTCTCAAATACGTCAATACCGAGGGTGAACTCTTTGAGCGTGTCCGCCCGGTCTTCCAACTCCGCATTGATGATGTAGGCGAGAAATGCCTTCAGTCGATTGGACAAGGCAAACAATTTGCTCGCAAGTATCCGATCACGCTGTGCACGGACCTGCGCGGCGGTTGGCTTGGATTCTGGATGATTTTGAGCCATTAGATGTAGGCGCGCCGCCCCCTCGATTTCCAGGCGCCAATAGCACTCTACGTTGGTGTGTAGAGGGTCAGTCGCTGTCAGAAACCAATTTCCCCCACGTAGCTTGCCACGCAGCCCGTCTAGCGATGGTACCAGCTACGAAGGCCATAAACATGTCCGCGGGCAACGCCGCCATGCTGCGTGCCGTTCCTTTGACCGCATCCCTAGCGGTGTGGGTGCTGGCAAATTACCTTTGCGGCTCCGAGTTAGTGTCGCGCATTCACAATTCTTGCTGCTGCCGCCCCAATCCGGTGCACGGGAGCGCGATGGCGAAAAATTCGTTAGTGTCTGGTCGATGTCAAAAGAGTATGGAAAGATCTACCCGTTGCATCACAGGCCGGCGCAACTTTGTGAGATCTCGACCGCCGCCATTTAGTTCGGCATCAGGTGACCGATCCGGAATAACGCCGGCCAGATTGACGAATGATGTCGGATTCAAGGCCGGTTAATAGAGGTAGTTGATATGGGTTCAAGTATCGAAGATTCTTCGATTGAACTGAGCAACGGGGTTAGGCTTTTCTACCAAGATACTGGCGGCAACGGCACGCCGCTGATTTGTATTCACGGGATCTGGGCCAGCAGCAAATTCTTTTGCAAACAGCTGGAAGGTCTTGGCGAGGACATTCGCGTAATTGCTTTGGATCTGCGCGGCCACGGTCGCTCGTCGATGACAATGTCGGGACAGACCGTGCCCAATTACGCGAAAGATGTGAAGTTGTTCATCGACGCGTTAGGAATTGAAAATTACATCGCTGTTGGCTGGTCCATGGGATGCTTCGTTTGGTGGGATTTTTTCCAGCAATTCGGCGCTCATTCGATGGGTGGGCTCGTCGTATCAGATCAAGCGCCGAGCGACTATCGCTCAGAAGAATATCCAATTGGCCTGATATCACACGAGAAACTGCGCAATTGGGTCTTCCGCGCGCAGACGGAACGGAACGCGCTGATAAAGGAACTTCTGCCGACGATGTTTGCAAACGAGCTCGATCCAGATGATATTTTGTGGATGCATGAAGAAATGACGCGGGCACCCGATGTAATTGCAGCGCTTGCTCTTTTTGATCAGAGTACTCGTGATTACCGCGATACTCTGAAAGATTTCCCGGTGCCGACACTTGTCTGTAGCGGAGAGCTGAGCCAACAGCCGTTGGCGGGCGCTGAGCTTATCGTCGAGCTTGTTAAGGATGGCAGGTTAGAGATATTTGAAGGTTGCGGGCACGCGCTTCATTTCGAAAATAGTGAGAAATTCAATCGCCTGGTGGTTGAATTCGCCAGGTCACTTTGACAAGTTGGGTCGCCTGGCTAGCGGAAATCACCAATATTTCCAGCGGTGATGTTGAGTTTCAGCAATCACCTGTCGTAATCCGCGATGCGGCCACATAATTCGGATTGTCGAATGGAATCGAAATAGGAACGACTGTTGAAAACATTCATCATCAAAACAATTCTGTTGATTTTCGCGTTGATCCTCACGATAGGCGTTGCCTTCTGGACACCCGATGCCGACAAAGACGAACTCATCAGCAAATACAGCAATCAGTATTCACAGTTCGTCTTATCGTCCGACGGAAGTCGAATTCACTATCGAAATGAAGGTCTCGCTGAAGGACCGGTATTGGTATTGCTACATGGCAATCATGCATCGCTTCATACATGGGAGCCCTTGGTTGCAGAGTTATCAGATACATTTAGACTCATCTCGATCGATTTTCCTGGCCACGGTTTAACCGGCCCTAATACTGCTCGCGACTATTCGGCAAACGCGCTCATACAATCGGTCAACACCGTGCTCGATCATCTCAATGTGCAGCATGCGCTAGTCGCAGGTAATTCTATGGGCGGTTGGATAGCGTGGCGATTCGCTCTGCAATATCCAGATCGGGTCGCTGGTTTGGTTTTGATAGACGCGTCCGGAGCGATTACCGATGAACCTATACGGCTATACACGGCGGCCAAAATCTCGAGGTCGAAAATTGGCCAGCTAATTACACCAAGAATCACCCCCAAATTTCTCGTGCGGAAATCGTTAACCCAAGTCATGTGGAACGATGACTCAGTAAGCGACGAGTTGGTTGATCGATATTGGGATCTAGCTCGTTATCCTGGTAATCGCATCGCGATGGTTGACCGTATGCAAGTGGACCGGGAGCCGGGCTTCTGGCATCGCATAGGTGATATTGACAAACCCGCGCTCATTCTTTGGGGCGAACACGATCAGACAATACCCGTTTCACATGCACGTGCGTTTAATGCGGCTTTGGAAAACAGCCAGCTCAAGATCTATGCCAACGCAGCTCACGCACCGATGGAAGAACAACCTACGCAAGTAGCAGCGGATATTCGTGCCTGGTATGACAAGACGATTTCTGTCGTTGTACCGGTTTCAAATTGAGTGGCGCGTTGTGAAAATGTTCGTCGTTGTGCACTAAAACGATGTGACCTAATTTATTATTGCCCGGACGGCGACTAGAATCAGCGCTAGTTGGTTGAATTACGCATTGAGCTGTTTAGCGCTTCGATCTTCCGGATTTGCTCTCGCGAGTGCTCAAAGTTCTCGTCGATCTCTAGTGCGGTGCGGTACGCTTCCAGGGCCTCGTCCGGCTTCTCAAGGTGCATGTACACATCACCAAGTGTGTCCCAAACATTGGCGACCTGCGGAAATAGTTTGGAATTCAATATCAAAATCCGGATTGCTTCGTCAACGCTACCGTCAGAAAAGAACTCGAACGCTATGCCTTCGACCAGGTGCGCAGTGTAGTCGTACGTGTCTGCGTCCGTTAATCCATAGCTATGAAATAGACTGAGAATTGTTGGCTGATCTGATTTCGCCAGAACGGCGTCTCTCACGTCTGACGCGAGCGAACGCAAGTCTGCATATCGTGTTGCGCGTTCCTCTCGTAGGCCGGAGATATACTCAGCGGAGTACCAAGCTCCGTCGGTCATTACGCCGAGGATATTCCTGGCATTTAGAATGCTGTCCAGTGGATTCTTCCGAAGTAGTACCAAATCAGCTTCGAAATCCTCTTTGATCTGTCCGATTTTTGCGCGATTGTCGACATACTTTTTGATGAATTGGCCGGCGTCGCTCGTTGTTGCTGACAGAGCTTCTTCATAATTAAGGCCGCTCTTAACCAGCTCTCGAAGCTCTCTGTGTATCGATTTTCCCGGTGCTACGTTCGGCAATGCCGTATCCGTTCCAGTGACTATCATTGCGCCAGCTTCATGTAGCCGATAGGTGATTTCATGCGACAGCGCGTACTTAATCTGTTCTCGCGCCATACGCTTATCGAGGGGCTTACGTTGCAGGACATTCATGCTTCTCCAGAGATTCGTCAATCGTGGATGCAGATAACTCAATTCTGGATCTGCAAATACAGATTCTTGATCGTCCCAAAAAACCATTTGCGCGAAGCTTCCGGCCAGCGTCGGGATGAGTGCAACATCATTGGTAACGAGCAACTCTACAAGCGCTTCTATTTTGTCGGTGTCAGGCCTTTGGGAAGCATCAAAGCTATCAAAATCCTTATCTCTGGCACCTTCAAAGTAACTAAAATAGAATTCTTCAGCATGCGCTACAACATCCAATCCATTGGACAGCGAATAGGTTGAAGAAAAATTTCTTGGAATATGCCCAAACACGGACAAATTTTGTGCGCTCGCTGCCGCTACCACTGCGTCAAAAACCTCTTTCGGTATTTCATTATAGATTTTCACAAAATCGTAGCCCTCTGCGGCTAGCATTTTGACGTGGGAATGAACCTGGTCGACGGTATTAAGATCAATGCCGTTTGCGATAATTCGCTCTGTCGTGTAGATCTTCGGCCCGACGAATTCGCCACGCGAAATCGACTCGCGTAGTGCCACCAGTTCACGAGTTTCTTTTAAGTCCTGGCCCAAGTTGACAACGGTCGTCACTCCGTAAGCGAGAAAGTTAAGGAGTTCGTCTGCATGACGGTAGTGATAATGCGCATCGACATATCCAGGTACGAGGAACCCACCGCGGCCGTCCACTTCAATTTGATCTCGATCCGTTACAACATCGTTATTCGGCAATATTTCAGCTATTCGGCCGTTGTCGACGATTACAGCCATATCCTGTAACACGCCCCGTTCAGTCATTGTGACCAGCTGTACATTACGGATTACCGACGGCTTGAGCGTCAAATGAACGTTGTCGGCACCGCAATTCCTAGCCGTAAACACCATCGCGACTGAAAACAAAATGTAGAGTAGATTTCGCAACACTATTTCCTCTGGCGACCTAAAGGCCGAATTACACAAGCGTTATTGGGTAGCTTCCCGCAAGATGATATATGTCAGAATGTCGGTTATGGACCTTATTAAAGCTCCAAATTTGAGATATTTTCCCGAAATTATGCACCTGAAAGGAAACGAGCTGTGGATGTGAAAATTGATAGATATGATCGAAGCATCTTGTCAGCTATTCAGAGAAACAATCAGTGCACGGTTGCGGAACTGGGCCAGTCTGTCGGTCTCTCAAAGTCCGCGACTCAGAGGCGGCTGGCAAGTATGCGAGAAAAAGGGTTGGTAGAAGCGGACATAGCCATTTTGAACCCGGATCGTGTTGGATCGTATCTGACCTTTTTAATGATCATCACGCTAACAAATGCCGATACAAAAACGATGGATAGATTGAATAGCGCAGTGAATCGAATGGATGAAATTCAACAGTGCTATCACGTAACAGGATCGATCGATTACTTTGCGATAGCAAGTGTTTCAAATAGAGAGCATTTTGCACGACTCACAAAAGAACTTTTCTACGATAATCCCGACATTAAGCGATTTGAGTCATCTCTCGTCGTTGATCGAGTAAAGGTTGGATTGAGTTTGCCGCTGTGAGTATGAGTAACTCACATGTAAATCGGAAAGGGCGAAATGCACCATTATTGGTTAGACTGCGCACTCACTTTTTCGGAGAGTCGCCATGCGCTTGATTCCTGCCATCTTACTTTTAGTTGCAGCTCACGCATTTGCAGACACAGAGGTCATCGATCGCAGCGGAAAATGGGATGTGAATGGCCCGTTGCACGCGAATCAGTCGGTACTCGAATTCACGACCGACGAAGGCACCTGGATGGCGCTCGATGTACACCCAGATGGTGACCGCATCGTTTTCGATATGCTCGGAGATCTCTATATATTGCCGATTGGCGGCGGGCAGGCGACTCGTCTCACAAAGGGTGCCGCCTATGATCTGCAACCCCAATTTAGCCCCGATGGTAGCAAAGTGTTGTTTAGCTCTGACCGCGGCGGTAATTGGAACGTTTGGGTTGCGGGCTTTGACGGAGAAAAACTTTCCGATATAAAAGTGCTAAGCGAACAAACCAGCAACGGTGTTGACGATGGCGTTTGGATGGCTGGTGGTGAATGGATTCTCGCCCGCAAACGCGTAACCGACATAAGTTCGATTGGTGTCGCCGAACTGTGGATGTATCACAAGAATGGTGGCGCGGGTGTACAACTGGTTGCGGACAAAGGCGAGGTGCAGGGCATAGCGCCTAGTCCAGATGGGCGATACGTGTACTACGGCGCAAGTGGTGGTTTCTCCTACAACACAAATGTGCACGACAATATCTGGTCAGTGATTCGCTACGATCGCGAAACTGGCGAGAAACGCACTGTCGCTGGCGGCAATGGCAGTGCGAGCGTGCCAACGTTGAGCCCAGACGGCAAGACGCTTGCTTTTGTTCGCCGCATTGGTACTGCCTCAGCACTTTGGTTGCACGACTTGGCCGACGGTTCGGAACGACAGATTTGGGATGGCTTGGATCGCGACGAGATCGCCGGCTTCGCAGCAAATGGTGTGTATCCATCTTTTGATTGGCTGCCTGACGGTAAGAGTTTGATCGTTTGGGCCGCTGGAAAAATTAATCAAATTGCCGTCAACAACGGTCGCGTCGCTGACATTCCTTTCCAGGTTGACGTGTCGCTCCGCTATCACCAACCATTGCGTTCGAAACGAGATCCGGCGCCCGAAACATTGCAAGCGAATATTATCCGCTGGCCGGTGATCAGCCCGGACGGTTCCACGCTTGTCTTCAACGCGCTCGGACATCTCTATTATAAGCGTCTGCCCGACGGCACGCCGCAACGGTTGACCTCAGCCGGCGAGTTCGAGTTCGCACCCGCGTTTTCGCCTGACGGCTCGCGTATGGCGTTCACTACCTGGAGCGACACAACAGGCGGTGCGCTAAAGACCATAGCAATGCGCCGCGGTCGTCCCGGCGCATCTACCACCGTGTATCGCTCCGGATCGCAACTTGCCAACCCGGCATATTCGGCCGACGGTAAGCAAATTCTGGTGGTCGCAGGCAGCGGTGCGAACTTACGCGGTGAAGACCTCGGTGATGAGCAGCGACACGATATCTTGCTGCTAAGCGCCAGCGGCCGTGGTGATGCGCAGCTCATTACTTCTACGACGAATCGTGGTGCGCAGATGCGCATAACGCGCCCAACGTTTTCGCGAAGCGGTGATCGTATTTGGTATATCGACAATGAGGAAATGGCAGGTGAGCGTGGCGAACGCAAACCTGGCCGCGCCGTACTGTATTCGATCAAGCTAGACAGCACCGATCGCAAACTGCATATGGGTTTGCGTTACGCGCAAGAAATCATCGTCAGTCCAGACGAAACACATGTGGCGTTTACCGAATTGCATAACGCCTACGTAGCGCCATTGCCTAAGCTTGGTGCAATCGTCGATTTCAATCCGACGAGTGCGGCATTTCCTTTTCAGCGGTTGAGCAATGACGGCGGCGAATGGGTTGCATGGAGCCACGATAGCAAGCAGTTAAGTTGGGGTTTCGGCCGCAAGGTATATCGCGCATCGACGAGTGACCTGACTTTTGCGCCGAAGGTTGAGCCACGGGATGCGGGTGACGATGGCATCAGCGTTGTTAGCGTGTCGGTGTTAAAAGATGGCAAGTACAGTTACGGCGATACGTCATACGAATTGCCCGGGTTGAAATCTGTGCTTGAACCTGAATGGCGGGATGCCGCACAGGCTCGAGTGGACGTCACTGTCAGCGATGGGGCGCCGTGGAGTGCCTGGTCGGCATTCAACGAGTGGCTCACAGAATCGAAGATAGCGGTTAAGCAAATTACCAAAAAAGACGAGGATAAAGAAGCAAAGAAAGAGAAACCGTTCGAGCCGGAACAATTTGAGATTGACCTGACAGTACCGCGTGCCAAGCCGGATGGCACGCTGGTATTGAGCGGCGCGCGAATCATCACGATGGAAGGCGACGAAATAATCGAGAATGGTGTAATCGTTGTCGAAGATAATCGCATTATCGCAGTCGGTTCGGTCGAAGATGTTGCAATACCTGCCGGTGCTAAGACGATTGACGTGAGCGGCAAGACAGTCATGCCTGGTTTCGTCGATGTGCACGCGCATCTCGGCTATGCGGTGCTCGATGTCAATCCACAAAAAGATTGGCAGTACTACGTGAACCTCGCCTACGGCGTAACCACCGTGCACGATCCGTCGGCAAGTACGCACATTATTTTTGGTCAGTCGGAAATGGTGTCGGCCGGCGTTATGGTTGGGCCACGCATCTTCTCGACCGGCTTCATCCTGTACGGCTCGGATATACAGGACAAGGCGGAAATATCAAGCTACGCTGACGCGCTATCGCATGTTCGACGATTAAAAAACCTCGGCGCGTTCAGCGTCAAGAGCTATGAGCAGCCACGCCGCGATCAACGTCAGTGGATTATCCGCGCCGCCGCTGCTGAGAATATGCTCGTTGTACCGGAGGGTGGCGGTGACTACGCGAAAAATATGGGCATGATTATCGATGGTCACAGTGGAATCGAACACGCTATGTCCGTCGCGAACACCTACAACGATACGGTAACGCTCTATGTAAAGACTCGTGCAGGCTACACTGCTACGCTATTGGTCGCATACGGAGATCTATCTGGTGAGAATTGGTTTTACCAGCATTATGAGGCATGGAAAAACGACAAGTTGCAGTCGTTTCATCCGCCGCGCTTGATAGACGCACGCGCTAGGCGGCGAAGTATGGCTGCCGACGACGACTACAACCATATGAACGTTGCGCGGCATCAGAAGAAAATTGACGATGCTGGCGGTTTGATCACGCTTGGCGCGCACGGGCAATTACAGGGATTAGGTACTCACTGGGAGCTGTGGGCCCTGACACAGGGCGGCATCGAGCCCCACGATGCTCTGCGCATTGCAACAATCAATGGTGCTGAGTACCTCGGCATGGACAAGCATCTGGGATCAATCACAGCGGGCAAACTGGCAGACCTTGTCGTACTTGACGAAAATCCGTTGGAGAAAATCGAAAACAGCGACAGCGTCAACATGACGGTTATTGATGGTGTGGTGTACGACGCTGCAAGCATGAATCAGTTGTGGCCTAAACAAGTGGAGCGCGGCAAGTTTCTGTTTCAGTAACGAGGGCAGGGCAGTGCCGACCCGTTTGTTCGCAGGATTACGAAGTACGTGGTGATTCATTTCGTATCGCGGCGGCTATGATCGCAACCGTAGGTACCTTGTCGACCGTTTGGTAAACGCGGCAGCCAATACCATCGCCCTTTTTACAACCGGTCACGTCCTCACCGTTGATCAAAATAGTCGGTGAGCCCCAACCGATAAGATTCGCGGGTGTCCTGGCATCGAGAAGATCAATTGTTTTGTATTGATTAATGTCGATGTCGCATAGTTGAAGCGCCTTTTCGAGGGATTTCCGTGCAGCTTCTGCAAGCGGACAGTCTTCGAAGTAAAGAAATTGCAGAAGAGGCGTCAATTGCGGGTTGACGTTATTGTCAGACAAAGTACTTTCCCCAAATTTTCTCGGTTGTCATGTAGATCACGGCGGCACCGGCGAGCCCGGTGTTGACGAACAACGACCAACTGCTTGGGCCGAAGTCGATTATTCGGAGACTGTAGAGTGCCGTCATCGTTCCTGCAATCAAACACCACGGACCCATGAAATAGCAATGAACTCTGCGTGAGCGCCACGCATTGATGGAACAAAGCATGCCAACAACGAGAAACGCAATCGCAGGAACAATTGTTGCGATCGTAAAGCCTGCCAAGTTTCCAGCGAGCTGCAGCGCGGCAAACGGAATACCGTACACAAGCAATTGCTTACCGGCACTGGAGACAATATCTTTCGTTGTATTCTCGTCAATCGATCGATCATCACCTATGCTTTGTGAGGATAGGTTTTTGCGCTGCAACTCCCATTGATCGATTTTCTCTATGAATCCTGGACAATAGTGCTCTCTTGTTTTACTACGGAATATGGTTCCGAGCACGTGCGGTATCGCACGCATCTCGCACCCCGGTGTGGCGAGAATTGCGGATAGAACAAACGAAACGCCAAGGTGCGCGAAAACGTAGGTCATCCAGGCCGCAACTGTGGCCCAAAGTGGCGCCCCCAAAACAGTACCTGAAAATACAAAGCTGTAACCCGCAGCGGCAACAACAATCAATGCCGAAGACACTCTAGGCCACGCGCCCCAATTGACGCCCAAACCAATATTTACAACGTAAGGCACCAAGAAGAGACTGAACACTGCCATCAGCCAAAAGGAGGGGTTGTGTAGGTCCCTTGTATTGGAGTGCATGACGAGTTGTACAACTAACCAAATGCAGAGTACGCCAAGGCTTAGTCTTACGATGCGGCCAATTGGCCCCGGCTTCGTTAATGTTCCCGGTTCGGCAAAGCGAAACGTTTCTTTCATCGCCAATTTGTCGCTCATGGGACCCCTCGTCGGTAGTGAAACGGTATATGCTTTCGAAGTCTAATATCTATAGTTACTACAGATTCAAGGTCGGAGGACACAAATGGCGGGAACAAACAGATTCCCAATGGGAATTGGAGAGTTGTCCAATCAAACCGGTTGCAAAATAGAAACGATCCGTTACTACGAACAGCAAAGCCTGATGCCAGAACCGGCGAGGACCGAAGGTGGGCATCGGTTGTACACGGAAGAAATGCGAGGCCGGCTATTGTTTATCCGCCGCAGTCGGGAGCTTGGGTTCTCAATGGCTGAGATTCGCGATCTTCTGTCACTAGTGGATGGCGAGCAGATTTCCTGTGAGCGCGTCAAAACCATTGCCGATGAACACCTGGAAGATATTCGCGCAAAGATCTCCGACCTGCGAAAAATGCAACGCACCCTATCGGCTCTGTCGAATCGCTGTTCTGGAAAGGACGTTCCCGATTGTCCGATTATCGACGTTCTGCAACAGGGCAAGGAATGGTAGTTGACAACTGTCTGTGACGCGAAGCAACGGCCAAACCGAATACTTAAAAGGTGGAATCAAGCGTTTTCTCAGCGCGGCTTTGTGCCGCGCAAACCCATCAATGCTGCGTCCAATATATCCAACGGTATGCTGTATCGAATTTTTCGAATGAGTGACGCGCGAATTCTGCGTTTTGATGCTGTGTGTGCGTGAGGGTCGAGTTTTTTGAAATCTTCGGCATGGGTTTTGGCGCGAGACATTAGTTCGTTAGGCTCGACCAACTCGTCAAAAAATCCCACACTGAGTGCTGAATCGACCTTGAAGTACTCAGACAGCGTTACCGCGCGTTGGAATGCGGCCGGATTGAGCCGATGGCGTAATGTCGCTGCGGCAACACGTGGCATGGTCAGGCCGATAGCGACCTCGTTTGCTGCGATCTTGAAGTCACCACGGCTGCCGATCACATAGTCGGCTGACAGCATCAGAAAGACACCCATCGCGAAAGCGTGGCCGTTGCAAGCAGCGATGACTGGATACGGGTATGCCATGACGCGGGCGGTCAAGGCGTAGCCGAGGCGTAGCATGCGTAGCGCATTCATCCCACCGCGTTTCATGACATGCAGGTCGAAGCCGGCTGAGAAGACCGATTCCCGGCCAGTCAAGATAACGCTTGCCTGATCGGATTCGGCGCGATCCAATGCTTGATAGATTTGCTTAAGCACTTCTGGGGATAGCGCGTTTCGTTTGCCATCGTCGATGCGAATGATGGCAACATGGTCTTGTAACTTGTACTGGACAGATTCTAGCGTCATGAGTCTCGGCCCTAAAAGTCGACTATTTTCGTTGGTGAAGGTGAAGTCTGAGCATTGCCTGACCGAGTTATGCATTGTTACGCGGCGCAGTGCAATCCAGGCAGCAGGTATTCCATTAACTCTCTAAAGAATAATCGCGGATGAATTTTGGCTCGCGACTGAATTTCTGCGTGTTCTTACTAAAAACCGCACGTCAAATGGGCGGTTAGTCGAATAGACGGACTCAGTTTGATTGTCGCGACGTTGAGGCGAGACTATCCACACACTAACGTATCTCTGAAAACGATGGATGGGACTCGTGATGATGTGGTGAAATCCGACATAACAATTGTAAATTGGCTGGCGTACTATGGATGACCTAGGAGCTGCGGCGTCTCGATCTCGGCACGCCAGGTCAATTTACTGCAGGGGTATAGGTTGTGGGTAAAGAACGCAAGAGCAACAAAGAGACCAAGAAAATGCCGAGTATGACGGCAAAAGAGAAAAAGGCTGCGAAGAAAGCAAAGAAAAATGAAAGAGGTCGCATCGGCGAGTGATTCGCGCCGCTTTGTCGTTGCACAACCTTACGTTTCTTTGATCGGCAAAAGGCCCTTGATGGGGCCTTTTGCAATTGAATCAGGGCGAAATTGCCGCTCAATCTTGTTCCGTTTACCTGCGCTTTCCGCTAATTGATCAGATGACGATTCCATGTTTACCTTCATAAGGCGCAACTTCCGTTGGCTCGCCGGCGGATTCATGCTTACGTACTTTTCCAGTTTTGGGCAAACGTATTTTATATCCGCGTCTGTTTCAGAATGGCAGTCCGCGTTTGGGCTGAGCCACGGTGAGTTTGGGCGGCTCTATATGTTCGCTACGCTGGCGAGCGCACTATGCCTTCCGTTTGTTGGCAGGTTAGTGGATGTCGTGCCGGCTCACCGCATGATAGCGTTGGTGATACCGGTTCTCGCGGTGGCAACATTGCTGGCGGGCTACGCTTCGTCAGTGCCAGTTCTCGTCGTCGCTATTTTCATGCTGCGGTTATTCGGTCAGGGCATGATGACGCATATAGCGTTGACCTCGACTGGGCGGTGGTTTGTTGCTGCGAGAGGTCGGGCCATATCGCTAGTCGTGCTAGGACACCAGGGCGGCGAAGCCATGATCCCTTTGGCGTTTTCAATGTTCGCAATCGCTTACGGTTTTCGCGTCGGTTGGGTAGCCGCCGCCATCGCATTGCTTGTCGTTGGTCTGCCTTTTGCTTATTGGAGCTACCGCGAGCCACGCGTGCCGCATGGGCAGCCGTCAACGGAAATGAGTACGTTGCCTGATGTACGCAACTGGACGCGGCGCGAAGTTTTGCACGATCCGATATTCTGGGTACTCCTTACTGGGGTTCTGGCGCCCGCGTTCATTGGTACAACGATCTTCTATCATCAGAATTACCTCACCGCGTTGCACGATTGGCCGCCACAGTTTTTCGCTATGTCATTAGTGGTAATGGCGTTGACCACCGTCGGTTGCGCTTTGCTTGCCGGTGCCGCGATCGATCGGTTTGGGGCGACCTCGGTGTTGCCATATTTTCTGCTGCCGCTATCAGCCGCCTGTTTCGCATTGGCTTACAGCGGACCGGAAGTAACGCTGCTGATCGTGATGGTGCTTCTCGGAATCAGTTACGGTATTTCATCGACGTTGTTTGGCTCGTTGTGGCCCGAGATCTACGGCCTCGCGAATTTGGGTGCGGTTCGCTCGGTTACCGTCGCCGCAGCGGTTCTTGCGACGGCCGCCGGCCCCGGACTGACAGGGACATTAATTGACCAGGGCATGGCCCTGCCAAGGCAAATGGTGTACATCGGTTTCTACTGTCTCTTTGCTGCAGGTGCTATGACGATAGCGTCTGTGTTACTAAGGCGGCGTTAATAATCGATTATTCAGTGGCGTTTTCGGACAGGCCATCATTCCAATATATGAAGACGGTTGTTCGCGAAACATCAAGCGATTCACGACGCAGTGGGGTTCCAAAGTAGTTTACTGTTTCTATCCGTACCCAACTATACTCACTTGATGGATGCGCTGCCGACACTGACCACCGAAATGGTGATCGTCATGGCGATTGTCGTCTTCGCTGTGTTCGTTTTCGTGACCGAATTGCTGCGAGTCGATGTCGCTGCACTACTGATCATGACACTGTTGGGCCTGTTGATATTTGTGCCTGGTCTGCAAGAATTATTGACGCCCGACGTTTTGTTCTCTGGCTTTTCGAGTAACGCTGTCGTCTCCATTATTGCCGTCATGATTCTGGGTGGTGGCCTAGACAAGACGGGTGTCATGGAACGTGTGGCCTGGGCGATTCTGCGCTACGGTGGCAAAACCGAAAAACAGATTGTGTCGCTGATCGCCGGTTCTGTCGCCGTCGTTTCCTCATTTATGCAGAACGTAGGTGCTGCGGCACTGTATTTGCCGGTTGTTGCGCGCATATCCTCACGCACCCGCATACCCATGGCTCGGCTTGTCATGCCGATGGGTTTTTGTGCAATCCTCGGCGGCACGATGACGCTGGTGGCGTCCAGTCCGCTCATTATGCTGAACGATCTGATCGACAATTCGAATCGCAGCCTCGACGCGGATCAAGCGATACAGCACTTTACGCTCTTCTCGGTGACGCCTGTGGGGGTCGCGTTGGTCGTTGCCGGCTTGCTGTTCTTTTTGCTATTCGGCAAATTCGTGCTGCCAATAGGAACCACTGAGAGTATGGCTCGCAGTACCGGCACCGCGCGCTACATGCGACGGCTTCACGGCGTCGACGCGGCAGTCCGCGAAGTCGAGGTGCCAGTGGACAGCGTGTTAGTCGGTATGAATATTGTCGACGCACAACTCAAATACGACGTGCGCATCGTCGCCTCCCGTTACGCAGGAAAAGTCCTAGTGTCACCGCCGGTGGAAGCACCGATTGCTGCACCTGCTACATTGGCGATCATTGCCCAATCTGACAAGCTCAAAGAATTCGTTGCTGCCGCAGGTCTGAATTTGCGGCCAAAACTGATTGAGTTTCGTCATCTGCTGGCTCGCTCCATTGCCGGCATCGCGGAAGTCCTTGTTCCTCCCGATTCTCAACTCATTGGTCACACGGCGAAGGACCTGCATTTTCGGATGACCTATGGCCTCAGCCTGATTTCCATCGTACGTGCCGGCAAGGCGATCACCAACAAAATCGCCGCCGTGCCGATCGAACCTGGCGATATGCTGGTCTGTCACACCCGGTGGGAATACCTAACACGGCTGGAAAAAGACCGGGACTTTGTCATTGTGACAACGGACTATCCCCGCGAACAAAGAGAGCCGTACAAACTAGCACTGGCACTCGGTTTTTTCGCCGTTTCAATCGGCATGATTGTTTTCACTAACGTCATCCTGCCGGTGGCACTAATGACGGGCGCTGTCGGCATGATTTCGTTCGGAGTGCTGACCATGGATGAGGCGTACAAAGCCGTGAGCTGGAAAACAGTTTTCCTGCTTGCTGGTTTGCTGCCGCTCGGCATGGCGGTTGAGTCTTCAGGAACTGCAGACTACGTCGTTCGGCATTTGCTCGAGAGAATTGGCGATGTGCCAGCGTGGATCCTGCAAGCATTGCTCGCCCTTGTTGCTAGCGCGTTCTCTTTGGTGATTTCTAACGTTGGCGCGACAGTGTTGCTCGTTCCATTCGCGATCAATTTGGCATTGGCGATCGGTGCCGATCCGGCGATGTTTGCACTGACCGTGGCGATATCAACTTCCAATTCTTTTATGATTCCAACCCACCAGGTCAATGCCCTGATAATGGGGCCAGGTGGCTATAGAGTTTCGGATTTTCTTCGAGTGGGCAGCATTATGACCGCGTTGTTTCTGGTGATATCGTTGATCATGCTTAACGTTGTGTTTTAGTTTATTTTTGACGCCGGAAATATGGGTTTCAGCGCGAAACTACGTCGCCCACCGCAGGCCATCAGGCTCGATACCGACCTCGATGCGTCGCAGTTCGAGACCCGACTCCAGATCAATTTCACCCACTGCGTTTTGCCGGGGGTACGAAACATACGCCAAATTCCGCGTCGGATGCGTAAGTAAGTTCAGCGGCTGTTGGTCGAGCTTTAGACGACGTTGTATCTGGTAACTATTGACGTCAATCGCGACGAGTTCCGCAGAGGCAAAGCACGCTACCCAGATTAGGTTTTGCGTTCCAGGGCTAATAGAAATTGGGAATTGGCAAACTTCGTCAATACGACCGACCTCGGCCTTATCATTCGGGTCAACGGAAGATACCGACCCATCGATAGCGTTAGCAACCCAAATTTGGCCGTCCACGGCCAGCGCGCCCTCGCTACCTGCGGCCAATTCTACGATCTCCGTCGAACCACTGTCGATATTAATCAGTGTGATCGAACCTGAACCTGTATTTGAACTTGCAAGTGTCCTAGATTTTGGCTCGAAGCTAAGAACATGCGATCCTCCCTGTAGTGTATCGAAGTGCCCCGTCGACTGACCGTTTCGCAGATCGATTATGCGCACTTGTTGTTCATCTTGGCAGGTTACGAATCCTTTATGACCGAGGATCCAACTCGCATGAGGCCGAATACAGTTTTCCAGTACCGTTTCCATCAGGACAGTTTGATCGATTGAATTAATTAGCGTCGCCCGTGAGTTTGTCGCGGTGACGAATGGCGGCCGGTCGGAAACCGGTTGTACGTGTGGGCGAGGAAATACACCGTATCCTGTAGCAAGCACGCGGTTTTCATCTACGTTCGACAACAGATGTGGCCCTTCTCCGGTCGCAGTCCGCGCCGTGACTTTACCCTGCGACAAGTCGACGAACGTGACTTCATGCGATGACCGATTTGCAACCAGAAGAGTGGGTGCAAATCCGTAGCGCAACTTCTTGCGCATCTTCGGCCATCCGACCGCCTTCATCTGTGCATGCCCACCGATTTCCGCCGAAGTGTAGTAAAGCGTTTCGCCATTCGGATGCATTCGTACCATTAGGTCGCTGTTGCGCGAATTCAGCGGCTCGACTGGTATCGCTGGCGTCCATCCTGCTGGCGTGTTCCAACTGTAGTAAAGATCACCCGGCGTCGATACGTTTGTGGGCCGTGACGATGCCTCGAAAATCATTTCGCCTTCATCTGCAGAAACCCACAGGTTCCATTCTCCGGTGGGTGTGTTGAGTGCCGGTCCGAGAGCATGTAGTGCCGCGAATCCATCGCCGTCCGGTTCAGCTCGATAAAGATCTCCTTGTCCCGATCCCCCGGCACGATCAGAGGCAAAATACAGCGCGCCCGATGCCACGATAACCGGGGAGAATTCTGTGGCGTCGGAATTTATGCTAATGAGTTCAAGGCGATTTTCTTCAGTCAAGCTGTAACGCCAAATATTCGTATCGCGCAAGTTGTCATCGGTGCCTGTTGGGCGATCCGAGACGAAGTACAGCCATTGGCCATCGGGAGATACAAACGGCCCGTTATCAGAGTAGCTTCCGGAAAACACCATTGGCGTGGGCGGGGTCCACTCACCACTTCGCAACTGCGATCTATAAATTCGTCGCGGACCTGCCTCGCCATTGCCCCATTGACCGTTCCAAGCCACCCAAAACGCTGTTAACCCGTTCGGTGTAAAGGTCAGGCCGAGCTGATTGTCTTTGCCGGTATCAAACTCTTGGACATTCGGTGCGGCGTGTACAGCTACTGAAAGAACCAACACGGCTGCCGCAAAGCGGTGCCGCTGAATTGTTCGTCTGTCGGGCTTCCGCGGGCTCATTTGCCGAAAACTCCAGACCGTTCGTGACATACAACTCAACCTCACCAATTGCCATTACGTCGTAAGCTTATTGGACATTATCGGCTTAGCAAGTTCACCGTGGCGAACACTAAACCACGGTCGAAATGAAGTTTATGATTTCTTCAGCAACACTTCCTGCTGTCTACATCGCCTGGTCCCAATAGGGTCGGTCACCATATCGTTCCGCCATAAAATCGATTAAAAGTCTTACACGGCGTGGTAGATAACGATTGCGGGGATAGATGAAGTAGGCGTTCAGGCTTGGCCAGGAGCAGTCCGGCAATACCTGCACCAGGTCTCCGGCCGCTAAAGATTTCCATACAATAAACGTTGGCGTCACGACCATGCCATGGCCAGCGCAGGCCATCTGCAGTAAGAAATCGCCATTATTCGCGACAATACTGGCCGGCATGGTGGGATTGTGGCGCTTGCCACCCGCATCGGTTATTACCCATTGACCGCTTTGTCCGCCGGAGTACGTTACGAACCGATGTTGCTCGAGATCTTTCGGTGTTTGCGGCACGCCCATCTGTGCAAGGTAATCCGGACTCGCCGCCATCACGTGATGACAGGGACATATCTTACGGGCTTGAATGCTGGAATCCTTTAATTCCGAAATACGCAGCGCGAGATCGAAGCCCTCCTCAACGATATCCACATGCCTGTCGGACAGGTCCATATCGATTCTCAGCTGCGGATGTTGTTTGATAAACAGATCGATGGCCGGGCCGAGATGTTGCAGACCAAACGACAGCGGGACTGCAATTCGGATGTTGCCGGTCAGAGCGCACTCTGTATCGTGCAACTCACTCTCAATTTCGGCGACCTGGTCCACCACCTTCAACACTTGTTGATAGTAGCTTCGTCCAGCTTCTGTAAGGTTGGAGGTCCTGGTAGTACGGCTGATCAGACGAGTGCCGAGTCGTTTTTCCAACTCACTCAGTCGGCGGCTGACCGCGGACTTGGCGATGCCAAGCTGGTCTGCGGCACGGCTGATCCCGCCGGCTTCCACCACACGGATAAACACCTGGATGTCTTCTAGCTGACCCATGGATTTCTTCCATTGTCAATTGTTCTAATTTGGAGAACAAGATATTCCTAATTGTACTGTTTGTTCGAAACGGATCAATAGATAAGCTATCGATATTGAACAAATCACAATCTCAACGGAGGTGCGCCATGACTGTCGCCACGAAGCCCAGTCTGCACAACGAAAGAGAAGTACAGCAATTAAGCCACGGTCAGCTCGCTACCGACGGAGATGGCGTAAAACTGACGCGCATTATCGGCACTCCAGAGCTCAATATGCTGGACCCGTTTCTGCTCTTGGATGCGTTCGAGTCCGACCAGCCTGAAGATTACATCGGTGGGTTTCCCAGTCACCCGCACCGCGGCTTCGAAACGGTCACCTATCTATTTGCCGGCCAGATGCGCCACAAAGACAGCGCCGGCAATGAAGGTGTAATCAAGCCCGGCGGTGTGCAATGGATGACGGCAGGCAAAGGCATTGTGCATTCTGAAATGCCGGAACAGGTGGATGGTCTCCTGATGGGGTTTCAGCTGTGGGTTAACTTACCCAGCAGTGCCAAGATGAGTGAACCGGGCTATCAGGAGTTTCCTGCCGAAGAAGTTGCGCTGGAAGAATGGGCCAGCGGCACCCGCGTTCGGGTTATCTCTGGGCATACCAACAAAGGCACCGAAGGTCCCGTTAAGAACGAATTTGTGAATCCAACGTATCTCGATGTGCAACTAAAGGCGGGCGATCAATTCGAACAGGCACTCGCCGACACCGACAACGCATTTTTGTATCAGGTGGCCGGTGACATCAGCGTCGGTCACGAAGGTAAGAGTGTTGGCGAACGAACGTTAGCTGTCTTGGGTGCAGGTGATCAAGTTAGCATCAAGGCAAAAAAAGACAGTCGCTTTTTGTTGATCGCAGGTCAGCCACTAAATGAACCGGTAGCGCGCGGCGGTCCGTTCGTTATGAACACCAAAGCAGAAATATTGCAGGCATTTCAAGATTTTCAAAGTAATCGATTCTAAGATATAGGTGAGAAATGGGCTTATTAGTTGAAGGTAAATGGCAGACTGACTGGTATGATACGAAATCCACTGGTGGTCATTTTGTACGCAAGGCGCCGAGCTTCCGCAACTGGGTAACGAGCGACGGCAGCGCAGGACCGAGTGGTGTCGGAGGATTCAAGGCTGAGCCAGACCGCTATCACCTATACGTGTCAATGGCATGTCCTTGGGCACATCGAACGCTGATCTATCGGAGTCTGAAAGGACTACAAGAAATGATCCCGATCTCCGTCGTCAACGCTTTTATGGGAGATGAGGGTTGGACTTTCGCCGAAGGCGATGACGTGATTCCGGATGCCGTGAATCGAAAAACGCGTGTGCATGAACTCTATACATTGGCGCAAGCGGATTACACTGGACGGGTGACGGTGCCGGTGTTGTGGGATAAAAAGTTTAATACTATCGTTAGCAATGAGTCGCCGGAAATCATCCGCATGTTCAATAGCGCGTTTGACGATGTTGGCGCCAAGCAAGGCGACTATTATCCGCAAGCGTTACGCGAGGAAATTGACGAACTCAACGACTTTATCTATCCCCATATCAACAATGGCGTTTACCGTGCCGGTTTTGCTACCACTCAAGATGCCTATGAAGAGGCGGTAACGGAGGTATTCAATGCGTTGGACAAATTGGAACAACGTTTAGCTGACAAGCGCTACTTAACTGGCGCCAGTATTACCGAAGCAGACTGGCGACTGTTCACTACGCTGGTGCGTTTTGACGTTGCTTACGTTGGGCACTTCAAATGTAACAGGCAGCGAATCGTGGATTATCCCAATTTGTGGGGTTACTTGCGTGACCTGTACCAACAACCAGGCATCGCCGATACTGTCAAAATTGAGCATATCAAGCAGCATTACTACGGCAGTCACGAGAGTATTAATCCTACTGCAGTCGTACCGGTCGGTCCAAATATCGATTTTATGCAAGCGCATGGCCGCGAGACACTAGCGTAGGAGCGGCATCTTGCCGCAATATTTACGTCGCCGGCGTTACAGTAATCGCGGCAAGGTTGCTCTCGGCCATCTTCAACTACCAATCCACGTTGGCGGCTTTGCACCGGCGATAGTTCCTGCCTGGGCCTCCGCAACATTCGGACTCCTGTCCGTCAAGCCGCTCCAACATGAGGTTTGTATTTCGATACGGGCATAAACGATTTGCACACTTCACTGCGCTGAATTCCCATTTACCATTGGCTTATCTTGCGAGCTCAAAGCAGCCAACCAAGCGTTAGATCGCAGTTATCGGCGTTAAGCACCAAGCAAATTTGGAATTACCAGCGATATCCAGGGTACAAATGTGATCAACATCAGTACGGCCAACAGCACAGCCAGCCACGGTGCGGATGCTTTGATCGTATCTTCGAGCGACATCTCGGCGACGCCCGCGGTGACAAAAAGATTGAGGCCGACCGGAGGCGTTACCAAACCGATCTGCATGTTCACGACCATCAGCACGCCCAAGTGAATCGGATCGATACCCATCTTCATTGCTATCGGAAATACGATGGGTGTAAGAATCAACACCACGGATGTTGGCTCCATGAAGTTTCCTGCGGCGAGCAGCAGCAGATTTAGCACCAAAAGAAAACCCCAAACCGGTAAGCCCATGCCGCCAATGAAGTCGGAAGCAGCCTGCGGAATCTGCATTGTTGTCAGCAAATAGGCGAACATAAATGCGTTCGCGATAATGAACATCAGCATCACGGTTATTTTGCTGGACTCAACCAGCACCCGTGGAACGTCCTTTATCGTGATATCGCCGTAGATAAATACGGCAATAAAGAATGCGTAAACAGCCGAGACAGCCGCAGCTTCGGTCGGTGTAAACACGCCTGCGTAAATTCCGCCGAGTATGATTACGATGAGCAGTAAGCCCCACGCCGCTTCGCGAAATGTTTTGACGACTGTCTTAAAGTCTGCGCGATCTTGTCGCGGCAGGTCTTGCTTTCTGGCTATGAGAGAAACGGTTACCATCATCGCGACGGTCAGAACGATGCCAGGCAATATGCCAGCAATAAACAAGCGGCCAATGGACGATTCAGTGATGGCACCGTAAACGACCATGACGAGCGATGGCGGGATTAAGATACCGAGGGTTCCGGCGTTACAAATCACTCCAGCGGCAAACGGTTTGGTATATCCCGACGTAACCATGCCAGCGATCATCACACTGCCCACAGCGACAACGGTGGCAGGCGCCGAACCGGAAACCGCTGCAAAAAACGCACTTGCAAGTAGCGCTGCCATTGCCAAGCCGCCGCGATAATGACCAACGAGCGCGTTTGCAAAATTGATCATGCGGCGTGCGACACCGCCCGTTGTCAGGAACGTACCTGCAAGGATAAAAAACGGTACCGCGAGCAGAGGGTAGACCTGCATTGTGTGGAAAAACTTTTGCGCCATCGACAGCAGGCTTTGATGGCCGAAAAGTAACATCGTGAGCGTGCTGGCGAGACCCAGAGAAATGGCAACAGGAATTCTCAGCATCAAAAATACGAATAGCGCGAGGAGTAGAGCGATGGCAATCACGACCGGTCACCGTGCGCCTGGTTTCCCACGTCAACGTCGGCCCCCGTTATAACTTCCCAGCCTACAACGAGGAAGCGGTAGCTCAGCAAGGCAAAACCGAGCGGCATTACGAGCGTCAGAATCCACTTTGCAATCGGTATGTCGCGGGCGTTGTTGCCAAGCGCGGCGAGGCGATCAACAAACAGGGCGGAGCCATAGAGCATCATCCCGCAATACGAAAGGCACAGCACGACAGCAATGCCAGCGACCACTTGCCGAAGCTTCGGTGGCAGGCGCCTGGTGACGAGATCAACCGCAATATGACTGTTGGTGCGCACGCCGTAGGACATCCCGATCAGTACCAACGCTGCAAAGGAATAGGTGGTGGCCTCAAGCGACCAGACCCAGCCGCTGTTGAATACATAGCGAAGAACGACTTGAGCAAACGTCAGTAGCGTCATGAACGCAAGGAGGGATGCCATTGCAAACTCCTCCAGGCGTTCCAGTGCCAACCGCAGTCCGCGTGTTGTCATTGTTGCGACGCCTGCTGTGCCGCTTCGATGATGTCCGCGCCAATCTCGTCTTCGAATTGAGCCCATACTGGATGCATTACAACTCGCCACTGTTCGATTTGTTCTGGCGTCAAAGAAACGATCTGTGTCTTGCCGGACGCCTTGACCTTTTCAAGCGCTTCCTGATGAATCGTGGATACTTGCTCATTCGCCCAAACGGACGTTTCGTCGATTATCGACCGTAGCTCGCTACGTATGTCATCCGGAATCGAAGACCAAAATTCGGAGTTGACGAGAACCAGGTAGCCGATGTAGCCGTGATTGGACAGCGTGAAGTAATCTTGCACTTCATAAAATTTCGATGAATAAATATTCGCCCAGGTGTTCTCCTGGGCATCGACCGCACCGGTCTGGAGCGCCTGATAGACTTCACCGAATGCCATCTTTTGCGGATTGCCGCCAATTTGCAGTATCTGCGCCTGCAGCACGTCTGATTCCATAATTCTGAATTTCAGTCCTTTTGCTGCTTCCGGTGAGGTCATCGGGGCAGGTCCGCCAAAATGCTTCATGCCGTTGTGCCAGAACGCGATGCCGGTCAATCCGCTGTCTGTCATTGCGTTAAGTAATGTCTTGCCTGACGGGCTTTCTTGGAAACGCTCAACGGACGCGATGTCGCCAAACATAAACGGCAGATCAAAGACCTGAAACTTTTTGGTAAGGCGATCGAACTTCGACAATGAAACTGCGATCATTTGCACTTCACCAAACGCGAGTGCGTCGATTGAATCGTCGTCGTTCATGAGTTGACCGGATGGATAGACCTCCACCGTGACGCGGTCACCAAGTCGTTCGTGTACAAGGTCGCGGAAGTGATCGGCTGCACGCCCTTTCGGTGTCCCCGGTGCAGTTACATGCGGAAACTTGATTAGAATTTTTCCAGCCGATTTATTCGCGGCGTCACCGCAAGCTGCGATTGCTAGCGCACACAACAGCACCGCACCAAAGTACAAACGTCTTACCGATAGTTGCAGTTTTTGCTGTAAGGATATTGTACTCATGTGTTTATTCTCCTCAATGGTGAGTTACGCGCTCAGATGGGTCAAATGTCGGATTCTAATAATTGGTATGTATCATTTGTTTTTCGAAAGTCTCAAGCGCTCTCGCAATGCGGGTGCCTTGAATGAGTTCAGTCCAGAACCAGCAGCAACGGTTTTTCGATGCTTCGTTTAAATGCTTGCAAAAACGCCGCGCCAACTGCGCCATCAATCGAGCGGTGGTCAACCGATAACGTACAGGTCATCAATGTTGCAATTGCCAACGAGTCGCCGTGAACGACAGGTCGTTTCTCAGCTGCGCCTACAGCGAGAATACATGATTGCGGCGGATTGATGATCGCACTGAATTCCTTGACGCCGTACATGCCGAGGTTGGAGATCGTGAAACTGCCACCCTTGTACTCGTCTGGGTGCAGTCGGCCCCGATTGGCACGGTCAGCCAGATCCTTTACATCAATTGAAATATCGTCCAGAGACTTCTTATCGGCTCGATGAACTATTGGCGTAATCAATCCGTTTTCCGTAGCAACCGCTACTGCGATATCGACGTCGTTGTAGCGCCGAATCGCATCGTCGGCCCAACTCGCGTTTGCTGCAGGGACATCGTTTAGCGCCAAGGCCGTCGCTTTGATGATGCAGTCGTTTACCGATAGTTTGACAGCGGAACCCTTTTCTCGGTGTCGTTCATTGATCTGTCGTCGCATATCGAGTAGCGCGTCGAGTTCGCACTCCACGGTGAGGTAAAAGTGCGGTATCTGCTGCTTGGCTTCGGTTAGCCGGCGGGCAATCACTTTACGAACGTTGTTGTTCGGTATGCTGGTGAATGCTGATTGCGAAATATCCGTTGGCAACGTTTTCTGGGGTGGTGCGGTGCCTTCGATCGCTTGTTCGACGTCTGCCCTAAGAATACGCCGATTCGGACCACGGCCATGAATTTGGGATAAATCGATATTGTTTTGGCGTGCAACTCGGCGAGCCCGTGGACTTGCGATGATACGATTTTTCGTTGTCGCCGATGTCATGCCTTCGACGGTAGTTTTCTCTGCTGAAGATGTCGAAACCAAGTTCTCTATCGCTGTAAGTGGCGTTTTTTGCGTAGGAGCAGGTTTAGTGTCGTCGATATCCTGAGCGGTCTCCCCATCCTCAAGCAACACGCCGATGATTGTGTCCACGGAAACGTCATCGCTACCGGCAGGCACAAGGATACTGCCGAGGACTCCCGAATCGCTGGCCTCGACCTCGACAACGGCTTTGTCCGTCTCGACATCGATAATTATTTCGCCTTTCTGGACACTGTCGCCGATTGCTTTGTGCCAGACTGCTATTGTGCCGGCTTCAAAGTCCGCGGTTACTGCCGGAAGTCGAATTGATATTGACACTTCTTGTTCTCCTCAACGACGCGCCCATATTTTTGCGCGACCGCATTCTGTCTCGCTGTCGGGAATCAGGCGTAGGGCATTGCCGGATGCCAAAGTCTGTTTTCGAAATCGTTTTCGTAACCTTTGCCATCCGGGTAGCTGACAAGTTCCAGCTGCATACCCCATGGCGCCAAAAAATATAACCAGGTTTGCCCTGCATTCGGTCCGGTCGTACGAACTGTCGGCTCTCCAAGGATGCGCAGATTGTGCCGTTTCAGATGTTGCAGCGCTGCGTCGAAATCATCTACGTAAAAGGCCAGGTGGTGACCGCCGACATCGCTGTTTTTAGGTGGGCTGGTCACTTGATCTCGTACTTCATATTCAAAGATCTCAAAGTTGGGTCCATTTGCACATCGTAGCCAACGTATTTTTCTGATGACGGCAGCGGGATGTACATTTAGATAGTCGGCCATCCAGTTATCTTGCGACTGAAAAGGTCCGTCACGATAAAATTGCTTGCAGCCAATAACGTTGACAAAAAAGTCCGTCGCTTGGTCAACATCAGGAACCGTAAAGCCAAGGTGATCGGTGCCGCGAAGTCCTGGTAGTCCGTGCGGCGACACATCCAATTGAGAGGGTTTAGTCTGCATTCGTCAGCCGGTGGCAGCCAGTGGCGATCCCTGGTCGGCAAGCATCTCCTGAAGTCCGGCAACGATTTCTTCGTCGCCGACAAATGCTGCTCTTTCGAGGACTTTGGAGACGCTTGGGCTTGCTTCGCCGCCATGAATTCGCCGCACCGGATGATCGAGGTCATCGAAAAAGCGACGCTGCAGTTCGTCGGTCAGCATGGCGCCATAGGACGTCGTCAACGGACCTTGTTCGAGCATGACGACGTGGTTGGTTTTCCTAACGCTTGCGCCAATCGTGTCCCAGTCCAGGCTGCCGCGATCAAGGGAGCGCAGGTCTATGACTTCCGCATCAATACCTAATAATTCCGCCGCGCGCACCGCTTTTTCGACCATAGTCAAGTAGGTGAGTATCGTCATGGATTTTCCAGATCGAACGACTTTGGCCTTGCCGAGCGGAATGAAATAGTCGTAGTCTCCGTCGGCGCCGGGCCCCTTCGTGTTGTACAACTCGACGTGTTCGATCACCATGACAGGGTCTTCGCATTGCAAGGCCGAATTCATCAATCCGATGTAATCAAAAGGCGTCGACGGCGCGACAATGCGCCAACCGGGCCACATCGCAAACAAGCCTGCCGGGTCCATAGAGTGCTGTGAGCCGTAACCGCTGCCTAATGCGATCTTTGTCCTGAGCACCAGCGGCACGGGCGAGTGGCCGCCAAACATGTGCCGCGCTTTCGCAATTTGATTGAATAGCTGATCCGCCGCGACCAAGCCGAAGTCCGGATACATCAATTCAACAATTGGACGATACTTGCCGACCATTGCGACACCACCGCATAAGCCGACGAAACCGTGTTCTGCGATTGGCGTTGGGATACAACGATCGGGCCAGCGTTCCGGTATTCCCTTCGTCGCACCGTTGGTACCACCACGTAGTTTGTGTACATCCTCGCCCATAACAAAATACCGATCATCCGATTCGAATCGACGCACCATGCCCTTTGCCATGGTGTCTACGAATTTGACCGTCCGAATGTCGCCGCTGTAGTTTTCTTGCTCCACAAATTCGATTTGCTCGAACTCGCAAAGGTCGCCACGAAGTCCGCTGTCGCGAAATCCGACGTCTGGCCAGAGCGAGTCGATGATCTTCCTTTTGCCGCCGACTTCTTCAGTTAGGCGTTGCGACGCTTTTTTAACGCAGCCCGACGCGTTGTCTTTTATCGCCTGTAGCTGTGCTTCGCTTAGCCACTCTCGGTCGAGCAGGCCGTTCTCCAAATACACAATCGCGTCGCGATCACGCGCTTCTTGTTCTTCTAGTTTCGTACGGTAACCGAATGCACTGCCAGGGAGCCCGCCACTGTGGTGGTAATAGCGATAGACATCGAGTTCAAGTACGGCGGGCCCGTTGCCGGCCCGCAGTAGATCGACGACATGTTCGGTTGCAATGCGAACCGCAACCGGATCCATGCCATCAACACGAAACGACGGGATGCCGAACGCCAAACCACGTGACGACATTCGCGTTTCACGCGCTTCTTCGTCAAGTGTGGTTGAAACCGCGTAATGATTGTTCTCGATGAGAAAACAAATCGGCAGGTTGTATAGCGCAGCAAGATTGAGCGATTCAAGGACATTGCCTATGTGGCAGGAGCCGTCACCAAAACAGGTAACCGCTACGCCGTCGTCGCCGTCTCTTTGTAATGACCAGGCTGCGCCGTTTGCCAGTGGTACCCCGCCACCCACGATTGCGTTGGTTCCAATGACGCCGGCTTCGTCCCAGCGCAGATGCATTGAGCCGCCGCGTCCTTCGCAATAGCCTGGACTGAGCCCCAATATTTCCGCCATTGTTCGGTAAAGCAGGTTATCAATTGCGTCCGGAATTTGATCGGAAATCGGATCGTAGCCTCGCGGCTGTACGTGATTCAGGCACTTGCCAAGAAAAACGTGGTGCCCACGGTGTGAGCCGTTGACGAGATCGGTAGAGTGCAAGCTGGACATTGCAGCAACCATTGCACCTTCCTGGCCGACACTGACATGCACCGGCCCGTGCGCCAAACCTTGCCGATCCAAATCCAGCATTTCTTCTTCGAAGGCACGAATAATGTGCATGTGGTTGAGCATCTTGCGAAGCTCGGGTGCCCCCAGTAGATCCCAGTCTTTGGCTGTGGCGCTGAACTCTAGCCATTCGGCCGGCAACTTGAGTTGCTTCGTTCTGGACATTGCGAAAATTACCTTCGTTGCTATTGCGTGCTTGCTGGCCTGGTTACCAGTCGACGGCAATGTATTTAGTTTCGAGAAACTCGTGAAGACCTTCTTGCGAACCTTCACGCCCGACGCCGCTTTGCTTGAAACCACCGAAAGGTGCGGACGTGTCCGAGATGAAGCCCCGGTTAATTCCCATAACTCCAGCGTCTATACGATCCGCGACTGCAAGTGCGCGGCCGATATCTCTTCCACAGACATATGCAGCTAGGCCAAATATTGTGTTATTCGCCATTTCAACAACTTGGTCGTCGTCTTCGAACGGTACGACAGTCGCGACAGGACCGAATATTTCGGTGTGCAAAATTTCTGCTTCTGCTGGAATGTCGACCATGACGGTAGGCTCGTAAAAATAGCCGGTCTTACCAGAGCGCCGACCACCTGTTAGTACGCTAGCACCCAGATTCGCTGCCTGGTCCACAAGTGCTTCGACTTTGTCACGCGTATCCGCGTTTACCAAAGGGCCAA
Source organism: Woeseia sp. (assembly GCA_021773015.1). GTDB lineage: Bacteria > Pseudomonadota > Gammaproteobacteria > Steroidobacterales > Woeseiaceae > OFTM247. Next base: position 2,409,597 of record JAJFKW010000001.1, on the reverse strand, counting down.
CGTCGACCCCAGGTGTTAGACCGGGTCCGACTTTCAAGCGGTGCATCTTGTCGCTTAGTCGTTTGGAAAATTCATTGATGATGGACGAGTGAACGTAAAAACGATTCGCACCAATGCAGGACTCCCCGGCATTACGTATTTTGGCGACCAACGCTGCGTCAATGCTCACTTCGAGGTCGGCATCATCCAGCACTATGAAAGGTGCGTTACCGCCAAGCTCCATTGAACAATTGATGACTCTGTCGGCGGCTTTCGCCAGGAGAATTCTGCCGACTTCGGTGGATCCCGTGAATGATACTTTGCGCGTTCGGTCATCGCTCATGATCGTATTGGAGATCACCGACGAATTGCGAGACGGTAAGATATTCACCACGCCCGCGGGTACTCCCGCTTCTTCATATAAAGATGCAAGCATTAGTGCAGTCAACGGGGTTTCCGATGCCGGCTTGAGAATGGTAGTGCAACCTGCGGCAAGTGCTGGTGCGATTTTTCGCGTTGCCATCGCTGCCGGGAAGTTCCAGGGCGTAATGAGTAGCGACACGCCGACGGGTTTGTGCTGTACAAGGATATTGTTAGTGCCGGCCGGCGCGCGTCCAAATCGGCCGCTGTAACGCACTGCTTCCTCTGCAAACCAACGCATAAAGCTCGCTGCGTAATTTACTTCGCCGCGGCCTTCCGTGAGTGTTTTGCCCTCTTCACGGGAGATTATCGTCGCGTAATCGTCCGCTCTTTCTATCATTAAATCATAGGACTTGCGCAATATATCGGCGCGCTCCGCGGGAGCGCGCGCGGCCCAATCGGGACCTGCGGCAAAGGCGGCTGTTACTGCTGCCGTCGCATCATCCGCTGTTGCACTGGCGACCAATGCAATCACGTCTTCAGTTGCTGGATCGCGAACTTCGAAGCGAGCGCCATCAGAAGAGTCACGCCATTCTCCGCCTATGAACAGATCCTTTGGTATGCTCTTGATTAATCCGTCACTCATTGCCGACATAGCCAATCAATAAGCATTCGCAACGAAAAGATCTTGCGCTGGGAATAGTGTTATGACCCGGCAGCCATCTTTGGTGACAACAATTTCTTCTTCGATTCGTGCGGCGCCGTTGCCGTCTGCGGAAGGACAATAGGTCTCCAATGCGAATACCATGCCTTCTTGCAGCTCGATCGGTTGGTCGAAGGAGACTAAGCGACTGATAATGGGCCGCTCGTGAAGTGCAAGTCCCAGGCCATGTCCAAACTGCAGCCCGAAGGCTTCCATTTCGCTTTCGAAACCGAACTCAGTGGCCTCAGGCCACATTGCCGCGATTTTGTCCGTCGTGACGCCCGGCTTAACCGCGTTGATGGCAACGTCGATCCATTCTCTTGCTTGTTTGTAGGCATCATTTTGCCCGGCGGTCGCCAGGCCGACATTCAAGGTGCGGTAGTAGCAAGTGCGATATCCCATGTAGGACTGGATGATGTCGAAGAATGCCTGATCACCCGGTCGATACATACGGTCTGTAAAGTTGTGCGGGTGCGGTGCGCAACGTTCGCCCGAAACCGCGTTGATCGCTTCGACGTCATCCGAACCGTTGTCGTACAGAAACTTGTTCGCGATAGCGACCATTTCATTTTCACGAGCACCGGGCTTCAACTCTTCGGCGAGCAATTGATAGGCGCCGTCGACCATTGCGGCGGATTGATTCAGCAACACAATTTCGTCCATGCTTTTGATCTGGCGGGCGTCGAGCATTGTTTGCTGCGCATCCCTGACATCGAGACCTTCCTGCTGTAGTGCGAAGAGCATGGGTGGCTCGACGATATCTACGCCGAGCGGCATGTCGGCGACACCCTCAAAACGCAGCAAATCAGCGATTTCCTTTGCGGCATTCTTAAATAGGTTCGCCTCTTCTGAAACCGACCCGCGCAGCCCCAGCATTCCCGCACGGCAACGGTCCGTCTTTAGCCACGGTGCATAGAGCCGATGATGGGCAGCGGCGGAGCCGAAATCCCACAAATAGGGGTCTGCGCTGCCGGTGAACAGCGTATAGCGACAAATTTTGTCACGGCTCCATTCGCCAATAACGCTACTGGTCAAATATCGTATGTTGTTGTTGTCAAAGCACAAAACGGCGCCGAGCTTGGAGCTGGCTAGCGCTTGTTGCGCGCGCGCGATCCGGTAGCGGTGCAAACGCCGAAAATCAACGCGCTCCTCAAAGTCGACGTTGGCGCGTCCCGGCGCAGCGATAGGCCGGTCCCAGTTCCAACGTGGATCAAGGTCTGCTGCAGTAATACCAGTCGGCTCGCTAGAGTTTGACATTCGTTGGTCCTTTTTTGGGGATTCTTGCAGACTCTAAAATCTACACCCGCTCCTGCCAATAGGCTTGGCTTATATTATTCTGCATACGTGTGCACACTATAGCGCCAGGCTGTCAACAGAGCAAGGTCAACAACCCATGTAAATTGATCCTTTGTCGGCACTTGCAACCCCAGTTGTGTGTTGCTAAGGTGCACACGTGCGCATTCTAGGGTACCGCTTTTCTTCTGCAGCGCCGTAGGAGCCGGATCGACAATCCAATTGATTTGCCCGTCAGGAGAGTACACATATGAGCAGCAAAGATATTTCGAATTACACTCTCGGCTGGGTCGGCATGGGTCGTATGGGATACCCCATGGCTGAACGTTTGGCCAAGGGTGGCTGCGATTTGGCGGTGTGGAATCGGACGCGGTCCAAGGCTGAGCCGTTGTCCGAGCACGGTGCGAAAATTGTCGACAATCTGAGCGACTTGGGTGAACGGGACATCGTTTTCTCGATGGTTTCTACATCAGCAGACGTAAAAGAGGTGTTGTTCGGCGAAAATGGTGTGTTATCCGGCGCTGCAACGCCAAAGATTTTCGTGGAGTGTTCCAGCATTTCTGTCGAGGCGTCTGCCGAGATTCGGCTGGAACTGGAAGCACGCAGCGCTCAATACATTGCATCACCGGTCAGCGGTAACGGCAAGTGCGTCAAAGCCGGTAAACTAGCGCTCGTTACGTCCGGTCCTAAAGATCTGTTCGAAACAGTTCGGCCATATCAAGAGATCATCGCCGGGCTCGGAGTGACTTACGTTGGCGAAGGCGAGCTCGCACGCACGATGAAGATCTGTCACAACGTGTATCTTGGTGTTGTGACACAGTCTCTCGCAGAACTTTCTATCCTTGCGCAGAAAGCCGGTGTGCCACGACATGCATTCCTTGAGTTCATCAATAACAGCGTGATGGGTTCCATTTTTTCAAAGTACAAGACACCAGGCTGGGCGAATCTTGACTACAGCGTTACTTTCACTCCAGAACTCATGCGCAAAGATATGGATTTAGGGTTAGGACTTGCCAGGGAGTACGAAGTGCCAATGCCGGTCGCCAATGCGACACGGGACGTTATTCAGCAGTCAATGGGTCACGGCAACCGCACAACAATGGACTTCAGCATTGTGCTTGACTACATGGCAAAATGTTCGGGCATTGAAGAACTCGAATCGGAGAACGTCGAGGTTGACGACGGTCTGCAACCTGCGTGATCCTGTAAGCATCTAACAACCCGTAAGAGGACGGTATGCCGACCTACGTTTATGAAACTATTCCGGCTGACGCCGAGAGCGAACCGCGCCGCTTTGAGCTGTTCCAACGGATGATGGACGATCCATTGAAAATCGATCCTCAATCTGGTGAGCCGGTCAGGCGCATTATCACTGGCGGCATTGGCATCAAACTCAAAGGGCTTAGGCGAAGTGCCGTCGTTAACAAAAACAGTGCCGCGGCTACCGCATGCGGCTGTGCGACCGGACAGCCACATCGACACCAGAGCGCAAAACAAAGAAACGGTTGCGGTCACAAGCACTAGTCGACGTCGTTGCGCCGCCGTAATTTTCGTTTGCCAATCACCCTAGCGAGACTCAAATAGAGCATGCTGTGACAAAGGATGCCGACAGAGTAATCCGAAATCGGTGTAGCATCTCACGGGACAAATCCCCACAATCAACAACAGGGTTTGCGACACCAAGCCGACTAAATGAAGCACGTACCACAAATCTCCGTAAACGAAGCTGCCGAGAAAGTGAGCGTTGGCGACATCATTATCGCTGGCGGATTTGGTATGACTGGCAACCCGGTGCATTTGTTGCACGCACTAGCCGAGACCGATGTCAGAGATCTTACCTATATCGGTAACAACGTCGGCGAACCAGGGTTAGGCGGCGGCCGCCTGCTACGGAATCACCAAATAAAAAAAGCAATTGGATCCTACTTTACAAGCAACCCTGAGGCAGTCGCTGCCGCACAATCAGGTGAGATAGAGGTCGAGTTACTGCCGCAAGGGACTTTGAGTGAAGCTTTGCGAGCCGGCGGCGCGGGTCTCGGTGGGTTTTTTACACCGACCGCCGCAAACACACCTCTCGCTGCTGGCCGCGAGACGCGCGTCATCGCAGGTAAAGACATGATTTTCGTGGAGCCGCTGCGCGGCGACGTAGCGTTTATTCGCGCTTGGAAAGGCGACACCGCAGGAAACCTGCAGTACCGCATGACCGAGAGCAATTTTAATGTTGCGGCCGCGACGGCGGCAGATTTAGTCATTGCAGAAGTCGAAGATATCGTGGCTGTCGGAGAATTGCTTCCCGAGCAAATTCACACGCCAGGATGCTTTGTTGACTACTTGGTGCAAGCTAGTATTTCCGTTGATGATCTGGGGTCGTCATCGTCAGTCGCAAACAGTCTGAAAAAAGTCGACGGCGTCAGAATGAGCATGGCGAAGGCGGCGCTTGGTGAACTCAGTCGTGGTGATGTCGTCAATCTTGGTATTGGCATTCCGACGTTAGTGGCCGACCTAATCGATGCCGAAGACGGCATTATCATGCACACGGAAAACGGCATGCTTGGCGTCGGTCCTGAGCCAGCAACGGGTGGTGCGATGGACTACCCGGTGAACGCCGGAAAAATTCCCGTTACGGCATTACCCGGGTCCAGTTATTTCGATAGCACCGTGTCGTTCGGCATGATCCGAGGAGGTCACGTCGATGTCGCCATCATGGGCGGATTGCAAGTCGATCAGCATGGCAGTCTCGCGAACTGGACCGTGCCCGGCAAGCCGCTATTGGGCGTAGGCGGCGCGATGGACTTGGCGTCAGGTGCAAAAAAACTGATCGTCACGATGACGCATGTCGACCGCTCCGGTCGATCGAAAGTAACTGCGAATTGCACGCTTCCTCTGACCGCTGCCCGCGCGGTCGACGTCCTGATCACGGATCTTGCGGTGTTTCGATTCGAAGAGGGCGTAATGAACCTGACGAAGACAATGTCCGAGGTTTCATTGGACGAGATACGCGCGAAAACGGATGCAGACTTTACCGTCTCGCTCTGAGAAACGCACCGAGAGTAGTTGTACTCCTTAATGACGGCTGCCTAATTTCGTCGGCTGGTAATAGGAGACGGCCCGTTTCCCATTTGGGCTGGCAACACCAGCTACCCGCACGCCGTCAAGACTAAATTTATGCTGCACCTCACGCACATACTGCATGAGTCGTGCTGTGCCAACTGCTGTTCTTCAAATTCTCCGCTCCCATCGCGCGGCCGTCAGGCTAATGCCACAAACATTTGAGGGTGAGCTGATGGTGTGGTCGAAAAATTTAATCGGTTTTTCCGCATAGTATAATAGAAATATACGTTCACGCCGATGATTTAGATGCGGTCTAATCGACGCCCAACCTGTGTTTCCTATCTGAAGGGATGTGTTCAATGCGTAAACAGTTAATTCTCGTACTTGCCGCGCTAGCGGTAGTTCTGTCATCCGGAGCCGTATTTGCTGACGGTGAGCCAAAATCGAACAAATTCTGGTGGCCCGAACAGCTAAACTTTGCGCCGCTTCGTCAGCATGCTGCTGAGTCCAATGCAATGGGGGCAGATTTTGACTACGCAGAGGCGTTCAACAGTCTTGACCTCGATGCGCTGAAAAAGGATATCGAAGCGTTGATGACAGACTCGCAGGACTGGTGGCCGGCAGACTACGGTCACTATGGCCCATTTTTCATTCGCATGGCGTGGCATAGCGCCGGCACCTACCGGGTGCTTGATGGGCGTGGTGGCGCTGGCGGCGGTCAACAGCGATTCGAGCCGCTCAACAGCTGGCCAGACAACGGCAACTTGGATAAGGCACGACGATTGCTTTGGCCGATCAAACAAAAGTACGGTCGCGCAATTTCGTGGGCTGACTTAATGGTTCTTACCGGTAATGTCGCACTCGAATCGATGGGCTTCAAGACATTCGGCTTCGCTGGTGGACGAGAGGACGACTGGGAGGCTGACTTGGTTTACTGGGGTCCTGAGACCGAGTTTCTCGCAGATCAACGTTACAGCGGCAAAAGGAAATTGGAAAAACCACTCGCTGCTGTGCAGATGGGCTTGATCTACGTGAACCCCGAAGGGCCGAACGGTAACCCGGATCCATTATTAGCCGCGCAAGATATCCGCGAGACATTCGGACGTATGGCGATGAACGATGAAGAAACCGTTGCCCTGATCGCCGGCGGTCACACATTTGGCAAAGCGCATGGTGCTGCCAAGCCGCATGGTTGCGTAGGCGTTGAGCCTGCCGGCGCAGGTATCGAAAAACAAGGCCTTGGCTGGGAAAACAAGTGCGGTAGTGGCAAAGGCGGCGACACGATCACGAGCGGCTTGGAAGGTGCGTGGACTGCCAGTCCAGCAGCCTGGACCACGCAATTTCTAGACAACTTGTTTGGTTTCGAATGGGTGAAGACGAGGAGTCCCGCTGGCGCAACTCAATGGGTCCCTGCAGATGGAGCTGCGTCAAAATTGGTGCCGGACGCGCACGATTCCTCCAAGCGGCATGCTCCAATCATGCTGACGACAGACCTTGCGTTGAAGTTCGATCCAAACTATCGGCAGGTTGCGAAGCGCTTCCATGAGGATCCGAAAGAGTTCGAACTGGCGTTCGCAAAGGCGTGGTTCAAGCTAACGCACCGCGATATGGGCCCGCGCGTTCGCTATCTAGGTAACCTGGTTCCAGACGAAGAACTGATTTGGCAAGATCCTGTTCCCGCGGTCGGCCACGATCTGGTTGATGCAAACGACGTTGCGATATTGAAGATGGAAATTTTGGAATCGGGTCTCAGCATTCCAGAACTTGTCAGGACCGCTTGGGCATCGGCTGCCACCTACCGCGGAACAGATTTGCGTGGTGGGGCGAACGGAGGGCGTATTAGACTAGCGCCGCAGAAGAATTGGGAGGCTAACAACCCGGTTGAACTTGCGAAGGTGTTAAAGCGCCTGATGAAAATCCAAAAGGGGTTTAATGGCAAACGATCAAGTAGGAAAAAAGTATCGATCGCGGACCTGATCGTTTTGGGTGGAAATGTCGCGGTGGAGCAGGCTGCAAAGAATGCCGGGCAAGACGTGCAGATAGCATTCACGCCTGGACGTACCGATGCGACGCAAGCGCAGACAGATGTGCAGTCCTTTGCGGTGCTCGAACCAACGGCGGACGGGTTCCGCAATTACTTTGCTGAAGGTAACCGTCGGTCGCCTACGGAAATGTTGATCGATCGGGCCAGTCTACTAACGCTCAGCGTCCCAGAGATGACCGTTCTAGTTGGCGGCATGCGAGCACTTGATGCAAACGTTGGCGGCATTAATCACGGGGTATTGACGTCCCGCCCGGGTACATTGAGTAGTGACTTTTTCGTAAATCTACTTGGTATGTCGACGAGGTGGACAAAGTCTTCGACGTCCGACGGTGTTTACGAGGGTCGTGATGTCAATACAGGTGAGCTGAAGTGGACAGCCACTCCCGTTGATCTTGTATTCGGATCGCATGCAGAATTGCGAGCGATTGCCGAAGTTTATGCTGAAGACAATTCCGACGAGCGCTTTGCGCGGGATTTTGTCGCCGCATGGACCAAAGTAATGACGCTTGATCGCTTTGACGTGCTTTGACAGTTCAAGATAGTACGGACGGCGGCGCGAAAGGCGCCGCCGTCTTTGTTTGATTGGCTGTAATAGCTAGTGCCCAGTCACACAGATCACGTCAGGCAATGTCGATCGCGAATGACTGCCATCACGTCCAAAGGCGACCCTTGAAGTTTCACAAGTGCATTGGCGTGAGACAGCGTTTTACGTGGATCCAGAGGTAAATGTGTCGCTCGAAGCTGGACCAAAAACTACATGGGGAAACAGACGTAAAAATCTCTGAAACCAATAGCTTAGGTGATAAGCTAACAAGTAGCTGTTGCCGAAACAGACGCTCGATGCAGGGTCTCGGTTAGATTCGCCATGAGCCAACAGCTAGCCTCGGCTTATTCGCGAGCGTAAATTAGTAACCATCGGCGGGAAACTCGATGGAGAATAACGATGTCACGTTTACCCCGCGTCATTCTTTGTGTGGCCGCAAGTTTTATTTTTTCATCTGCTTCAACTGCGGAGTCAGACAGCTCGAGAGCAGACCTCCCGTCTGTACTTGACGCGAAGCAGACCCGTAATCTCTTCTTGGCAGGTAAGGTTTGGGGCTATCTCAAATATCACCATCCAACGGTTGTAGATGGCTGCCTCAATTGGGACGAGCGACTTATTCAGAGTATTCCGGCTATTCTCGATGCCGCCGACAACGATCAGGTTGCAAGTGAGCTGCTTTCATGGATTGACGAACTCGAGAAACCGGACGCATGTAAGGGTGTGCCTCAGACGCAAGAGCATTTCGGATCGCGATCCAACTGGCTCGACGACGAGACGTTGCTCGGGAGCGGCCTCGCCGACCGCCTTCAATCGTTCGATAAGTTGAGGTGCACAGTTGGCCAGCATTACATCTCACAGAACCCGAACGTTGGCACGCCGGTATTTCAAAACGAACTTGGTTTCAGCGAAGTAGACCAACTCGATCGACGACATCATTTGCTGGCCATGTACCGGTTTTGGAATATTGTTGAGTATTGGTTCCCCTATCGAGATGTTATCGATGAAAACTGGGACGAAGTTCTTATGGATTCCATCCCACGCTTTTACGCCGTGGATAACCAGACAGACTATCTGCTTGAATTGGCTAGGTTATTCGCAAGAGTCGATGACGGGCATGCGTCTGTTCGTGAGTCAATCTACGTGCGCCCGCCCGGAGGTCGAAAAACGCCACCTTTCTCGATTCGAATGGTTGAAGGAAGGCCGTTTATCTGGAGAAGCTTTGATCTCAAAGATTCCAGCGATGTGATCCCCGCAGACCAATTGCAGTTCGGTGATGTCGTATTGCGTGTTGATGGAAAATCGGTGGAGGAACTGTTTCGGTTAGCGGCGCCCTACATTGGCGCGTCAAATAAAGTGTCCAGCGAACGTTTGATGGCTCAATTTCTATTGAACGGAGGTACCGATAGTGTGGACATTCGCATCGAGCGCGACGGGCAGCTGCTGGACATCACCAATCGGAGACTGCCCAGAGAATCGTTAGATATCAACGTACAGCTCTGGCATGACCGCGATGGTGAGACATTTCAATTGCTGTCAGACGAGGTCGCTTACCTAAAGCTGTCAACTATCGATAACACCAAGACTGCCGAGTACATTCGTAAGGCGGCGGGTACTAAAGGAATGGTAATCGACATTCGATCCTACCCTTCATCCTTCGTTGTATTCGCGCTTGGCCAACACCTTGTCAGTGCAAGCACTCCATTCGCCCGATTTACTCGCGCGGACCTTTCGAGGCCGGGTTCATTCTTGTGGATGGAGCCAATGTCTATTGAGCCTGCCGACCCACAGTACAAGGGTAAGATAGTCATTCTTGTCGACGAGGATTCCCAGAGTCAATCTGAGTACACAGCAATGGCATTTCGGGCTGCACCCAATGCGATCGTGATTGGCGGTCAGACCGCTGGCGCGGATGGAAATGTAACCCGAATACCGCTGCCCGGTGGCTACAATGGTTTGGTTAGTGGGATTGGCGTTTTCTATCCTGACAAAGTGGCAACGCAACGAATTGGTATTGTCCCCGATATTGAGGTTCGGCCAACTATCACGGGGCTAAGGGCAGGTCGAGATGAGGTGCTAGAGGTCGGCATTCGTCAGATCCTCGGAAAGAACACGCCGGATATGAATATTCGAGAGATGGCGGCGTTCCCTGTTCGTGAATCACAGCGGTAAGCCGGCCTGCCGAAGTTCATTTTGACCCAGGAGGGTCGGCTCTCGTACCCTATGCGAGTGCCGATCCGCCAACGAGGAGCGAACTATGTCACCACTAAATGTCTTCAAGGCTCTAACCGCGTCTGTTGTGTTTTTCGTTGCTAGCAATAGCATTGCTACGGATCTGCCTGCCAGTTTTCCCGGCGATGTGCCGGTTGCGAATTACATGCAAGTCGCTAGTGTGACTGAGGTTGGCGACAACCTGATGGTCGATCTACATGCGCCGGGAAAAACTATTGATGATGTTGTCGGCTGGTTCAAATCGGGACTTACCGCTGCCGGTTGGGAGAGCGAGGCCGAACAGGTATCAGCACGCGATGCGATATTGGCTTACAGCAAGAATGGGCGTAGATGCGGCGTCATTGTCACGAACTTCGTATTGAATAGCAGTATGCAAATGGACGATACAACCAAAGGCATTACGCTGCAGATTGCTGGTAAATACGTACCAGCGAATGACACAGTTGATAGCGCGACCGAAGCAGCGGATTCAGCCACTCAATAAAAGTTACGCTGTTGTGCCGCTTTTCGGCCCTGATAGCGTACTAGAAGGTAGAACATTCGATCCTCCGGGAGATCAGGAATGCCATCTAGTATTTGGTCGAAGCTCTCTACCTATTCCAGTATGTGTATCGTGTTGCTATGCATTGGACATAGCGGCCTTGCCTTAGGCGATCCAGACGACGATGCGTATTTGAAGGAAAAAAGAAAAACGCTAGAGAAAAATATAGAGGACGGAAAGAAACAACGCGCCGCAGAGAAGGAAGAAAACCGAAAGCGACTAGAGAAACGCATGGAAGAAGCGCGGCAAGCACGCGAAGCAGAAAAGCAAGCCGCAGCAGATGCGCGTCGCCGAAGAGATGAGGAAAGAAGGGCTGTAGAGGAAGACGAAGCAGAGGACGAGGAATCGGAGTCGGAAACTGGCGGCGATGACGAGCCAATTTCAGATAGTTCTGGCGATAGTTCCGGTGCCGATGAATCTGGCTCGTCTGGCAGTGGGGCCTCGGGGGCTAGCAGTGGCGCTGCAGGATCCAGCAGCGATAACTCCGGTTCGACTGGCGGCTCTTCCGCTTCGGGCGGCAAAGGAACAACTTCAAGCGCGAGCGGAGGTTCCTCCGGGTCGGCCGCTGACGCATCGGGTTCTGATCAAGGTGACCCCAATGCTGCTGGCAACTCGCCAACCGAATCTAGAGCAGCCCAAGAGAACGCTACCGCAGACTCGGAAGATCAACCTGCCGACGCGGGCAGTGGCTTTTACGTCGGTGACACGCCGACTGGGGCAGGTCAGCGTTCTGGGAATAAAATACCCGGTGCGTCTGAGAAACCGCCGGAACGTTTGCCGCCGAGCGCAGGTGCTGGCGCATACAACCCCGGCGCGGGTGCCCAAGCTGAAAGCAATCAAAACGCGCCAACAAATTCGGAAGGGCGAGCAGGCTTAAATAGTTCGAGTCTTTCGAGCAGTGATGCCGCTCCAGCTGCAAGTGCACCAAGACCCATTTCGCAGCACCTTCCCGAGTCGGCCGTCAGCACTTCAAGCGCCATTCCAAGAACGGTGCCCGTAACCCCACCGCCATTGCCACAGGCGCCAGCCAATATACCGGACGGCGCTGCTGGAGCGCTCATTCGCGGTCAAGGATCTCAGGTCGAGGGAAATCAAAATTTGCCGCAAAGTTCGCCAGGGCGGGCAGGTTCAGCCTCCCCGAGTCTTTCAAGCGATGAAGCCGCACCGAGACCCGTTTCGCAAAGCGCTCCCGATATCGCTGGCGGCAGCGCAAGCCCCGCATCACAAACGGTGCCCGTTTCCTCACCGCGTCTACCACAATCACCCGCACGTACCGCGACTGCCGGTGGGGAAGACCGGCAGCCCGCTGATGCTGTAGGTATTGTCGTGCCCGATGTCGAGATCTACCCAATACGATGGACGGCGGACGGATATCCGACGACGACCAGCGGCCAGTACCTTGAGAACGGCCGTGTATTCTTGATTCGAGAATGTTCTTGGGCGCTGGAGTTGAATGTTGGTTATACGTTGCATCTTGGTCCCGACACGACGGAGGACCGAATGGCCGACTATCCTATTTCCGGATCGATGCGTCAGGGTGGAACCATCGTGGCCTCCATCAATGAAATTCCTTACTTTCACGGCGGTCGCAGAACGACACCCACTCGTAGGCTACGACAAATTGCGGAGCCGCACGGGTTTGGCTACGTCAGAGTGCCGGTCGAAGTCGGATTTGGCGAACACACGTTCACAATGATCGTCGATGAGTTCGATAGTATTCAGGAGCGTGATGAGACCAACAATATTACTACTGCGCGCTTTAGCGTACAGCCTCATCCTGATGTGGATCTTGCATGTGCACCAACATCCATAGCGGCAAGCTCGGTAGTGCAGGGGTCAAGGGCGGCTGGCAGCGCGGCAGATCTGCCGACCACGCCGGCTGGCCTCATACCCGATGAGAACACACAGCGCGGCGTGCTTTCGCAAGCAAACCTGGTGATTGAAATAGATACGCCGATGTCGCCGGCAATTACGATCAGAAACACGGGACGTACCGCGACGGATGCATCGGCGACCTTGCAAATTAGTTGTTCAAGTACACGCGGCGAAGCATGCCCGTCTGCCAGCTTTGCCGCAGAGCTTGCCGCCGGCGCTGTCGTGCCACCTCTGGAACCCGGCGCGTCATATTTGCATATGATCGATGCATGGCCGCGCGACATATTGTGGCCGACTGGGACGTTCAATTTTGAAGCACGCGTTAACGGCAACAATGCTGTAGCAGAATCTCCAAACAATAACGTCGCTACGTCGACGATGACCTGGAATCATTCCACCGATACGATCGCCGAACATTGTCTCGGTTGTCATGAGCCAGGCGGTCGCGGATTCGGTCCACCTCCAGACGAACTTGCCGAACGTGAGTCTGAAGTCGGAATTGATGTCTTAGTTCAGAACGCTGTAAATGGCTATCGCGGCATGCCGCCAAAAGGTCAGGTCGAGTGGTTGAGCGAAGCACAGGTACGAGAGGTGCTGTTGCATTTGATCGAGCTGTGACGCAGATGGCAAGTTAACCGCTATTGGAGGAATGCGTCTAGCGCTACGACTGCACCGTGCTTCGGACCGAATGTGTCACGCAATGACGTGCGCGCATTACGAAAATGTCGCAGTGCGGATTGGCGTTCTCCTTGCGCAAGCAACGTGCGTCCATATTCGGCTGTCGCCAGCGCGCCAATCCACGCACCCTCGGGCAACGCCTTTTCAGCAATTGAGTGCGCGCGTTCCGCCAGTCCTTCTGCTGTCCGCAGATCGCCGACGCTGCGATAGTGCGCGGCTGCGGAAATCAGGGCTTCAAGCACAACCGGGCTATCCGTGCCTGCAATGGACTCTTGTTCAGCGAGCAGATTTTCGAATATCTGTGTAGCCTCCTCAATCTGACTCTGCGCGCTCAGGGTCGTCGCAAGCTCTCGCATCGCTGGCCATTGTTCGCTCTTGTGAAGACGGTCGCGATGTTCGAGCGCGTGTCTAAGCACGCGTTCGGCGTCCACGGGTTTTTTCGCCCGTGCTTTCGCCGCGCCAAGTCCAATGAAACTAAACAGCGCCGCTGGGCTATCGGCACCGCCGAGCTCTGATGCAAGCGTTACGCTTTCTTGATAAGCGTCGCTCGCCGATTCGTAATCGCCTTGCTGCAAAAGCCAAAGAGCGACGCCAGCCTTATAGTAGGTGAAACCGAACGAACGCTTATGGCCGCCCGCCGTAGTGATTTTGATTGCGCTCTCCAATTGTGTCTCGGCCTCGTCAAATCTACCGAGCCGTTGGAGAAGGCGCGCATTCCATCGGCAATAAAACGCCAGTTGCGGGTGATCGGCGGGCCATATTTTCTCACCGCGTGTCACCGCCCTTTCCAGGAACTTCAGTCCTTCATCGGATCGGTAAAGTCGGTGCAAGAATATGCCGGCGTTTCCAATGCGGATTATTGTGTTCGGGTGATTTTCGCCAATTAGCTGTTCCGACAGCGCAATAGCATTCGCATTAGTCGATAGTGCTTCTTCATATCGCCCCAGATTGGCCAGAATGACGGCCGTCACACCCATGATGTCGAGAGTCTCTTCGTCTACCGTGTGTTGCTGTTGCTTTCGGATATCGAGCGCACGTTCCAGGTAGACTATGGCTTCCACCTGTTGTCCGTTGTTTCCGAGCGATGATCCAAGGCGCGCCATGGCGTAGGCGACATCTGTGTGTTCGGCGCCAAGCGCCGCTTCGCGCAATTCGAGCACCCGCCGCCGGTTGGCGATTGACTCGTCGAAGCGCTGGAGTTCGCGTTGCGTTTCCGCCAGTTCGAATAGACCGTCGGCAAGCAACAGCGGATCGACGTTGTCAACATTTTCCAAAATGGCGACGGATCTCTCCAACAGCGCCAAGCCGCGTTCATAATCACCAAGCGTTGTAAAACTGGTTCCCATCACGCGGTATAAATTTGCTTGTACAATGGGCTGATCCGAAAGTTGCGTAATTCTTTGTTCGCCCGCTTCAAGCAAGTCATGCGCGGTCATATCCCGCCCCTGTGTCACAAAGGGTGACGCGCTTTGAAAGAGCCCGGAAAGAAATCCCGATACCTCTTGCGCCTCTTGAGCGGCTACCATTGCACGGTCACGTTCGACCGCGAGGCGAATCGCATAGTAGGTCGGAACCGTAATAACAGTCGCAAGTACGATGGCTGCCGCAGCGAGTGACTGAGCATTACGCAGGGCAAACTTGCGGGTCGTATAGGTCCAATGTTCGCCGCGAGCGAGCACGGGCCGTTGATTCAGATAGCGTTCAATATCATCTGCCACATCCCGCGCTGCCGCGTAGCGGCGCTCCGGTTCTTTGCGCAAAGCCTTCAAAGCAATATTATCTAGATCGCCCTGCAACCGTCTGCGAAGGCGCGTGACGGTGCTTTGGCGTTGCATGCTGATCTCGTCTCCCGTTCGTTCAAGGCTGTCGTCATTTTCCTGCGTTATTAGCGCAGCGCTGGGTCTGCTTGGCATGTCCTGGAGAATGGCTTGTGTCAGTCCCGACGGCAGTTCATTCAGTACGCGATAGGGTCCGCGACCGCACAACAAGCGGTAAAGCAACACACCTAGTGAGTACACGTCAGTGGCCGTGGATACCGGCTCTCCACGTACCTGCTCTGGGCTTGCGTACTCAGGTGTCAGCATGCGTTGACTGTCGAGTGTCAGCGGTCTACGCGTTTCCGAAGCGTTTACGATCTTTGCAATGCCGAAGTCCAGTAGCTTCGGTACGCCGCTATCGGTTACAAGAATGTTGGACGGTTTTACGTCGCGGTGAACGACAAGATTGCGGTGCGCATAATCTACAGCGTGGCAAATTTTCTGGAACAGCCGTATACGTTGCTGAATGTTGAGACGACGTGTGTCGCAGTAGCTGTCGATCGGTTCGCCATCAACATACTCCATGACCAGGTACTGCAGTCCTCCCTCCGTAACCCCGCCGTCAAGTAGCCGGGCGATGTTGGGGTGCTCCAGGTTAGCGAGGATCTGACGTTCAAGCCGGAACCGTTCGATTGATGACGCTGACACAGATCCCCAGCTGACCGTCTTGATCGCGACACGTTGCTCGAATTCTTTATCGGCACGTTCTGCGAGATAGACATGTCCCATTCCGCCGGTACCAATGACTTCGAGAATGCGGTAAGGACCGAGGCGTTCGCCATCGGGCAGTGTGGTGCTGAATGATGCTGCCGCCGCATCCACTATATCGTCGATGTCAGACGAGCCCTGTGTTGGCACCTCCAACAATTGCATGATCTCTGCCGCAAGCTCTGCGTCGCCACCGCAAGTCGAATCGACAAAACTTCGGCGTTCGCCCTTGTCCAGCTCCAGCGCCTGTCGGTAAATGCGTTTTATTTGCTGCCAACGGTCCGAGTCCATGCCTTACCACCTTCGTTAGCCTATTTCGTTGTAGAGCCACGCTTTGGCCAGGTTCATGTCTTTGTTCAGCGTTACGCGCGACACGCCCAACGCATCGGCAGTCTGCTGTGTCGTCAGGCCGCCGAAATAGACGAGTTCAACGGTCTTTGCCAGTCTTGCGTCAAAACGCTCCAGTTTGTTAAGCGCCTCATCGAGATCAACCAGCCGCGGGTCGCCTGATTCGCTGAGAACCGCCGACTCGTCGAGCGACATAGGCTTTACGCCGTCGCCGCGCTTTTGCCGCTGCCTGCCGCGGGCGTGATCGACGAGAATCCGTCGCATGATCTTTGCGGCCAGCGCAAGAAAATGCGCACGGTTTTCTATCTTCAAATCAATATCGACGAGACGCATGTACGCCTCATTGACTAGCGCCGTCGATTGTAACGTGTGGCCGGCGCGTTCCCTGTTCATGAAATAGCCAGCCAGACGTTGCAGCTCTTCGTGCAGATAGGGGACGGCTTCCTCGAGTGCGTCAGGGTCGCCGTTCTGCCATCGGATGAGCAGCTGGGTAATCCGTGTTTTTGACATAACGTAAATCCGGTAGCGAAACAGCCCTTTGCCAATCAATCACTTGGCATCGATCATAGCGCTCGGTTTACAGCTTCTCCAGATATGTCGCATTGAAAGGTAAGCGGCACTGCGCCGCAACGCTTCGACGGCTGAGTCCGAGGGAGAACAAGATGAGCTGCACGAGAGACGATGCAAACACCACGGTTCGGCTGGCCTGTGCTTTTTCGGCCGCGGTCCTTACATTGCTGGCCGCGTTTCCGATGACGGTCGCTGCTGATAACAACGACCGTTACCAGCAAGAGATTGAAACGCTGAGGGGCGTGCACATTCCTGCATTAGCAACGGGCATACTCGCACCGCCACCGACAGACAAACTCTCGGAGGTTATCGAATACGGTACAAACATTACGCTCAAATTCGTGCCGCCCGTGCTTAAAACCCCACAGGCGGTGGTCGTTCGGCCGAACAATGGTGCGTGCGAATTTCGTTACCGGGATTTCGAACACTCACTGGAGCCAGTTTTCGATTACGAAGATATTTTCGGCTTCACACTGGGCCTGCCGAGCGATTGGGGCCGACTCGATGATGGCGATCAAGTTCTGAGCAACAGTACTCAGTCTGAGATTGAGATTTTCCACTACAACACCGGTGCATACGTGACGATCCGGCGTGCCTTATTTGACCACGTGGATGACCCTGATCCGTGGTATCCGGCGCAACAACGTCGCGTGTTCTCCGGTGAGGAGATTCTCTTTACCGACACAAATGAGCGCAACGACATCATCAACGGCAGTTTCACTGCGGACGCGATGGAAATCTTCCCAATCGGCGTGACGCCTCTAATGTGGGAGGCAGAAACGAAACTCGATTTTATCTTCGACATCGTGCTGGACCCGATCATCTTCTTTGCCGAGCTTAAACACACGGCTAAAGCGACTGCCAAAACGACAAGGCAGGCTCAGTTCACGCGCGTCTGGAGCGAAGCCGCGACCGAGTTTGCTCAGAGCCTCGCACCTGCTCTGCGTGACGCAGTCTTTGACAAGGCTATCCAGCAAATGCGGTCTCTTGGCTTTGATGCGATTGCAGACTCACTTGCAGATGCAAGCGGTCAGGCGTTGGGGAATATTCCCACCGGCAGTATCAATCGCATGACCCAGAATTTCATTGTGCTCGATGAAGTTCCGCCTGTAGTGCGTATGACCCGGCAGCCAGAGCCGTTTGAGGCAAACACCCTTGGCGGCGAGTTCGGTGCACGACATTTCGACGAGCTTCGTGAACTCTTGGAAGTGAGCGATGAGTGTGATCGTCCGGTGCACCTCAATTCCGAACCGACTGGCACGCGCTTCTGGCCGGTAAACACGACGACGAGTCTGACGTGGTGTGGTCAGGATCCGGGCCCGAATGCAAACGGCACCTTCAATGAAACCTGTGCGGATATCGAGGTGCAGGTCGTCGATACTCGCCCGCCATTGCTACTGCCGCCCGCGAGTGTGAACGTCGTCTCGACCGATACCTCGAATAGCCTGAACATCGGTTGGGCAGGCGTGTTTGACGTTGCTGATCCGGAGGTGCGGGTAACGAACAATGCACCTATGACATTTCCAGTCGGCCGTACGCCGGTGACCTGGACCGCGCGGGATGGCTCTGGTAATTCGACAAGCGGCACTCAGTGGGTAAATGTAAAGCCGAACAACACACCGCCGACCGCTTTCCCGAAAGGCGGGCTTGGCGCTATTTCGTTCGAGGAAACCCGCATTAACCTCGATGCCGATGACTTGGATCTTCTCGATGGCCGCCACGATCAGCTGTCGTTTCGCATTGACGATGTTCCCGACAACGGATTCTTCGTTGCACCGCTGTTCCCGTTTTTCATTGACGATCATCGGCAGCATCGGATCAATCCTGACGGCACTTACACGTCGTTTTTTGATGAGGCGCGACTAGATTGCGCTGACCCGGGTCAAGAACCGGACGTTACGACGATATTGGAGCCGGTCTACGTGACCGTGACAGACGACGACATAATGTATGTCATGGACAGCGCGCTTGAGTGTCAGAGAGTAGGGACGCCGGATATCACTCGTCACTTTCGCATCGCACGCTTTACGCCAAATGAGAGCGGCGAACTCGACTATGCGAATCACTATGAGGTTGGCACCCAGCAGCCCGGCGACAGGGAGCGCCACCTGTTTATCGATCACCTGGATCAACTCTGGTTCGTACCGCCCGGCGGCGAAAGAATTGTGACGCTGAGTTCCGACCTGCAAGAGGTTGGTCGCATCGAATTTAGACAGCTTACACAAATAAATCCGAGCACTGGCAGCGTCGTAAGCGCGTTCCCCAACGCCAGCTCGGCTGTGCAGTCGGTGGTAGTGGACCGTAACGGCATCCTGTATGCGACAGATGGATCGCAAATGTTTGCCTACGATCTGTCGCGCTTCGAGGCGAACGATTCCAGAGACGACCATTTCCTACGCTTGTATTCTGTCGCGTATCGACCAGGTAACGAAGTCGACACGTCCGTAGAGGAACCCTGGGCGTCGTACGAGTCATTCCTCGGCGGCGGTTATGCCGATCTGGCGCTCGACTCCATTGGCAACATCTATGTTTCCGATCCGGTCGTCGATCGATTATGGAAGTTTCAGGCAACGCACCTCAGCGACGACCGCAACACTATCGAACAGGCACCGGAGTTAATCGGTTGGTTGGGTAAGTGTACGGAAAATCTCGATCCCACCATTCTGGCTTGCGACACCAGTATCGAGCAGAGCATTGGCTTTAGCTGTCAGGATGATCTTTGCGGGACAGCGGGCACGACCACTGCAGGCAATTTGCGCGGGCAGTTCAATGAGATGTCTGGTATCGCTATGTCACCGCAAGATGTTGTATACGTCACCGACACGGGAAACAATCGCGTGCAGCGATTTACGACAGACGGTTTTTTTGCGGGCGAGGCTGTCTCGACCTGTGGCGGCAGTTGTTTCGTGTTGGGCGATTTTGGTTTTGTCACAAATGTCGCGGTGAATTCGAACTTTTTTTACTTGCTCGATACTGACGAAGATCTAACGCATATCTTCGAGACGACACCGATAACCGATATCGACGATCAGACGATGTCACAGACGCAAACGGCCTTCGTCAAATACAAATCTGAAGACAATTATCGTGGACCGGATTCATTTACGTTTACTGCCTTCGACGGTCTCGAGTTCAGCAATGAAGCGCGTGTGGACATCGTTGTATCGCGAAACTTTCGTGCGCCTTTTGCAACGCCAGGGCTCATGTTTGACGGAATTGAAGATCAAGACACGCCACTCGTGTTTAGCGGTCTCGACCGGGACGGCGACCAGCTCGACTTCGAAATCGGTACACCACCGCAAAACGGAACCATCTTACGCAGCGGTGATCAGTTCACCTACACGCCAAATTCGAATTTCAACGGCTTGGACACATTTACTTATACTGCAACTGACGCATTGACCAGTGTGCCGGCGCAGCGATCGGAACCTGAACTTGTTACCGTAAATGTTGCGGCGGTCAACGATCCACCGACGTTTTCAGCGGAACCGCTCGACGAAGCGGGTGTCGGCTTCGAAGTACGCATTGAAGCCCTGCTTGAGGACCTCGATCCTAACGATAATCACCGCGTGGCTATCGACTGGGGTAACGGCATTATTTTTAATAGCGACTCAAATCAGCTGACGACGGGCTCGTCGCCAGGCAAAGTGCGGGTAGTGGCCAGCAGCAGGTACTTCGAAACTGGAAACTACGTTATTACACTCTGTGCGAGCGACACACCTGCAGCAAGCGCTTTGACCTGCCTGTCACCCGACGTGAATGCAGTTATGCAGTTGCCGATCACGGTAGCGGAGCAGGTCGATCTGCGTATTGAAATTGCGGACTCGTTGCCCAAAACCTCGGATCCCGATGTTCCGGCGATCGAAATCTCCGGTCCATTACTCGACGGCGGCGACGTCATCACCTACATGCTCCGAGTTATCAATAGATCGACCAACACAGATTTTGTCCATCCAATTGCCACCAACGCGGAGTTGGTCATTACCGTGCCGGATGAAATGGATCTGTTGACCGCCGGAACCGATACTGGCACCTGCAGTTTCGCTGATCACGTCGCAACCTGTCTGCTTGGCGATATGGTTGAAGCGGCGGAAGCGCTTGTCACTGTGGAAGCGGTCGGCCGCGGACTTCTGACTGCTGACGAGATTGTGACATTGCAAGCCGAGGCTAGGTCGGATCAGCGCTCGACCAGCGCCGTAAACGCCGGTTCGTTGCAGACCACACTGCTGTTGAACGGCACGCTCGATCCTGACGGCGACGGCTTCTCGAATGCCAACGACGCGTTTCCAGGCGATTCCACGGAGTGGCTAGATACCGATACGGATGGCATAGGGAACAACGCCGATATCGACGACGATAATGACTCTCTACCTGATCGTTGGGAGGGTCGGTATGGCTTCGATCCGCTGGATCCATCCGATGCGGGACTCGACAATGACCTGGATATGCTAAGCAATGCCGACGAGTTTTCCCTTGGCACACGCCCCGACACCGATGACAGCGATCTCGACCAAACGGGCGATGAAAACGACAACTGTCCAGTTAACGCAAATCGCAACCAGTTCGATTTCGACTTGGATGGCGTTGGCGATGCCTGTGATCCGGACACCTTTGCCGCAGCAGTGCAACTTGGCAACATCGACAGCGGCGGCGGCCCGGATTATGCACTGCTCCGAACAGACGGAGGGCGCTACACGGCCTTCATAAAAGACAGCTCGAACAATCTGTCTGTCGGTGCCGATCGCATTGATCTCGGTGCAGTGGTTGATCATTCCATCATCAGCGCGATCAACAGTCAGGGTGATCTTGCTGTTCTACTGCAAACAGCATCGCAGACGCTGCTTCGGGTTTTCGACACCATCAGCGGCGACATGGTGATTGAAGCTTCGGTGATTAGTGCCGATTCACGTCCGCTCGCGATCCTCGCGGCGGGCGACGAAATTTGGGCGGTGGCCGAAGACAGTACTGAGGTACGCCGTATTTTAGCCGGCGATGGATCGATTCTTCAGGGCGTTGTTTTCGATGACACGCTCACCCCTGTCGGACTGGCGCGGCCGGATTCGACGAGTGTGCTCTTGCTGGGAATCGACGGTGCAACGGGTGATGTTATCGTTGAAATCCGCGCGCTCGCAGACGGCACGCTGATCGAGTCGACCGCGATTGGTGGTCCAGATGTATTGAAAGCGATCGTAAGTTCGACAGAAAACGGTTTCGCGGTCATGACACAGTCCGCCAACGGTACCAGCAACGTATCCACTATGACGTCGGATGCGACAGCGGTTTCCATGTTCGAGGTGTTTGAGACAGGTTGGACAGTGCTCGAGTTCGAAACACTACCTGCCTGGTCAGGCTCGGGCGATGCGCTCACTGTCACAGCCGTTTCGCTTGCCGGAGACATTCAAACCCGCGTTATCGATGCAGCGAATGGATCTGAGTTGACGGTGCGTGATTTTGCAGCGCAGGCTGACGCGTTGAGAGGCGCGACCGTAGCGGCGTCCGGTACCACGAGCGACGTCGGCGTTTTGATCGCGGATATCAATAACGCTATTTCACTGGAAATTCAAAGCGCTGAGGGCGCGAACGCCAACTCGATAGTGCTTACAGCGGAGTCGATCGCGCCGCCGCCACCGCCGCCACCAGTACCACCACCGTCTTCCGGCGGGGGCGGCAGTATCGGCTATCCGGTCTTGTTGTTCGTCGGGCTATTACTCATTCATCATCGGCGTCGAAAAACCGAGGAGCGATGACTTAAGCAACTAGGCACCTTCCCGAAATTGCCGAGCAGACAAAGGTAGAGTTGCCATTCGCGCGAACGAGATCGTTAGTCTCGTCGTTCAGCATACCCATAACCGCCAAAGTCTATTCATGTTAGGTTAGGATGGCGCTGCAAATAGTGCAATGCGTTATCTGCGCTAACGCCATTTTGCATCGGCCGGCCACCGATGCTGATAGACAGGCGTCTCGGGGGACCCCACTTCATAAAACTGCTCGGTAAATCCACCATCATCGTGTAGCGTCACCAGAGCATAGCCGTTCCGCACCCTTGGCACGTTTTGCGGGAACTTATCGTCGTGGGTATGGGCAAAATAGCGAACATTGGTTTGTCTGCTCAAGCCCCACGCCGGCCCGAACGGAACTGCGCCGTGCCCGCAACAGCGACTTTTCGTTGGGGATGCCAAAACGGGACCTTGTTTCTCGTCCTCAATAATCATTTCGTCATACACGATGCCGTTATGCACGTGTCCCCATATCCACAACGTTGGGGCATCACCAATTGCCTTTACAACCTGTTCGTATAATACGTTCACCTTGGCGGTAATTGTGTCGCACGGATTGTGATGGGTCATCACCATGATCGGTCCAGAGTGTGTGCTGCAAAGTTCTTCGATCATTTTGATTTGCACGCGATGCTCATCTAGAAATTTATTCGCGCCAATCGCTCCCTCCATGTACATCTTTATGCCGTTTTCGTCATCGGAAAAGTAGGCAGAGTCTAGTCCGAGCACCAGCCAATCTTTGCCGGTTGGTTGTCCATCTTTTTTCAGCGGATACGTTAGGGCAAAGACGCTCGCTCCTTTTTGGTGGCGGAATAGGTTGGAGTTACCCAACGCCGTGACGAAATAGCCTTCGGCAGCACCGTACATTTCGTGATTAGAGTTGAGCGTGAAGTTTCGACCCTCTCCCTGATCCGGCCATACGTTGACTAGATTATCTTGTTCTTCATTAGCGGAATCGGGGCCCAGGCGGGACGACCCGCCCGTTCCGGCGTAGTAGGTGTCGCCCAAATGCATTAGATAATCGATGGATTGTTGTTCTACGTCTCGAATCACACGTTCGGCGGGACTTGGCACGGGCCCGTCAACACCCTGTTCCTGATAAAAACCGGCGCCCCAGTCTCCGATGATGCCAAGGACTGGCTCACTATTGGACGCGCCATCTTTTATCGACAGTTCTTGTTTCTCGATACCAGGGTTTGGGAACGGCCTGACAACATCATTCAGGACGAGATTCAGGACGTAGTTGAGCGCTGCAATCATCCAACGATTGTCGAGTTGCTCATACTGGTCGGTGCCGTAGATGGTACCGTCGTTGCCGACCAGACCGGGTGTCTTGGCCCATCGCATCAATGCCTTATGTTCGGCTTCACTCATTTTGTAATGCTCGTATTTCTTGAGTACGAACTTGAGAATGTCAAAAGCTGCTTCGTGCAATAGATGATCATGCAGCCATGGCTCAAACCACGGTGGAGGATTGTCCGCCCAGTCAGAGGCCCAATATAGGATCAAGCCGAACTCTTGGGTCGCGCTTAGCCGGACGTACTTTGCATCGTCCGGCGCGTCTCCCGTTAGATTGGAGCTTTGCTTAAGCTCGTCGTGGCTCGTCGCCAACAATTGAGCGAGCGAATCCAACTTCTGTCGAATCTCTATGTCGGAATCATCATCTAGCGAATCGGTCGCCATTTTTTTGTCGAACGATTTCAGTATTGCAAGGCGCTGTTCTTGATTGACGGCACTCATGTTTCGCACTCCGCATTGATGGTCGAAATACTTGCCCGACCCAGACAGGAATATTACATCTATTGCTGGGAGAGAATGATCATATTACGAATCGATCTGGACTTAATTTGACGGAGGATAGCCCTGTCAACACGATCACCGGAGTCGGCCGTGAACTTACATCCATGGTTACCCGGTGTCGCCAAATGGCACGTCACCAACAAGTACCCTCACGCGATATATGCGTTCTAGCGGCAATTTTGCCGTAGGTTGCCAAGCACCATCATGGAGTTGCCGCACGGCGGCAGCTCTTTCTCAACTCCGATAAGAACAAATCGTGTTGGCCCATTTGTCTGGCGTACTCGACCTCAACGGACCCGCCTTTGGCGCGCAGCAGTTTGCACATTGCACTTTTCGCGTCGCTTGGCCATGCCGCCGGATTTGTCGCCGCAACAACCGGCGCAAGTCGACGAAAGCCGCGTATTTCGGATGCCGACCATGTTTCAAAAGAACGTATTCGCAAGTCACGGGCAAGCATCTCTGCGACGTTATCGGCTGACTCAGCGCGTGTAGAGCCGCCAGAACCTGCGAGCTCTTTTGTAGCAAGCATCGAGCTGGTCTCAAGCCACTGTTCGTCGAACAGGTCGCTTATACGTGCACCGGGCAAAGTTAAGTGCATGTTGCATGCCGCTAATCGGCGCAGCGTATTGCGGTCGCTCCGGTAAGTTTTTTCGCGCTGCCGACGTTTTGATTCGCGTTGCGCTAGTAATCGAACGCTCCGCAAAACTGGCCGGAAACCCAGCCGATAGTAAAACCAGAAGGCACCGCTCTTAAGTGCTTCAGCATTTTCATGACCGAATTGGTAAGCATCTATTATGAATCGCGTACAGCCGAAGAGACTGTGATACACGCGCAAAACTTGCGTCCACAAAAAAGACGCTTCACTGGCCCGATATTCGTCGAAAATATTGATGCCGGTGTTTACCTGACGAAACAATGCGCTGGCACCGCCGTAACCGATCGGTACCCCGTTTGATAGAATTAGGTAACCCATCGTGCTTTCGAGCGGGTAGCGGTACTCTTCTCGCAAGCCAAACACCGCGACCGAAACTCCGTCGCCGACGTCTGCGAGATAGACTTCTTTGGGGTTCGCTTGGTTGAAGTGATTGGTCTCTCGATGACGCACGGCAAGCGATGCCATTGCTACGTCAATCAGTCTCGATCCAGATCGCGGCGATAGTCTTTTTAACGAATCGAGCGGCCGAGCAATTTCTTTTTTGATCGCGGATACTCGGCTGCGCATCCCGCCCATGCGGGTGACTATTTTCTCAACCGGAAACACATTCTTCGTTTTTGATAGAGCGGTATCCTGCAAGTCCCAAATTAGCGGCACGTCGGCGGCGTTGTATAACTGCGACCAAATTGCCACTAGGCGCTTCTCACGCAACTGTGCAACTAACCAATCAAAATCTGTTCCTTCTGTGCCAGAGGCCGCCAAATCGATCCATTCCCTGCTGCTCACCAAGCCGCTGTCGAAGTAGTCTTCCTCGGATGGCAGCAATAGATACGAAAGCAGCTCATCTAGCCGGGTAATATCTTCAAGTTCACTCCAGTCGATTGAAATGGTTCTGGGTACGCGCCTCGCCAGCCAGGCTGCGACTTCGTAAGAGAACGAATAGTTGATGGGTGTACCGACAATTCCGCTATCTGCGAGTTTGAGTCGAATGCTAACAGGGAGTCTTCGAAGCCGATTATTGAAAGATGCAAGTTGCGATTGCGCTTGGCGGTAATGCGTCACGGTATCGGGAAAGGCGCGAATGAAACACAGTGCGGCATGAAGACGTTCCAGTGTGGAACGCGCGCGAACGTCGGAATGGTCAAGCAATTGAAGCAGCTCCAGCTTCTCCTTAGCAGTCGCGCAGCCGAAGCGGTTGCGTATCTCAAAAAGCCGATTGACGATTTGCCGACTTGCAGATATCGAGTTCATGTCGACTCGTGTTCCAGGATGGTTATTCCGAATTACAGTCCAATGACGAACAATGACTCAGGGGTCCGTGTGAGATCAGATCGTAGTCGAAGAGCCTCGGCATTCAATACGTAGTTACCGTGGCAAATGCGATGTTTGAGGGGTGGGTGTCGGATGCGGATGTGCCAATTCGGCACAAGACAGACCTGTCCTCCTCTCCGCTTGTACGCTCGAGGCTCGGAACGGGCGGTTTGTTATACTGAACAAAAACAACGAGGACGATCATGTCAGATCATAATTCTTCGGCAAAGACCATCAAAGTCGCAACTGTGCAGGCCGCCCCTGCTTTCCTGGATCTTGATGCCGGAGTTGAGAAAGCGATTAAGCTGATCGACGAGGCTGGAGCGGCGGGCGTGCAACTCATCAATTTCCCCGAGACTTGGCTGCCAGGCTATCCGTGGTACATCTGGCTTGGGGCGCCAGCGCACTCTATCCACTACGCCGGCACTTACTCGCAAAATTCTATAGAAGTTGGCAGCACACAGGACGATGCTCTACGTGCCGCTTCGCGTCGCAACAATATCCACGTGATGATGGGTGTTTCCGAGCGTGCGGGCGGAAGCCTTTACATGGGCCAATGGCATTATGGCGCAGACGGCGACGTGATTTCGCGTCGCCGGAAGTTGAAACCCACGCACGTCGAACGCAGCGTTTATGGTGAAGGCGACGGCAGCGATATCGTCGTTCACAAGACCGAAATCGGTAACGTCGGTGCCCTGTGCTGCTGGGAACATCTGCAACCGCTTAGCAAATACGCGATGTTCAGTCAGAACGAACACATTCACTGCGCGGCGTGGCCCGCCTTTAGCCTCTACTCTGATTTGTCCTATGCTTTCGGACCTGAGGTCAGCATGAATGCTAACCAGATTTACGCCGTCGAAGGACAGTGTTTTGTGCTGCTGGCAACCTCGGTAATTTCCAAGGAAATCTGCGAGACCTTGATCGATACTGATGAAAAGAAAAAGCTCATGAAGGTCGGCGGAGGCTATTCACGTATATACGGACCTGATGGAGCTAGTTTGGGTAGAGATTTGGCGCCAGATGAAGAGGGCTTGGTTGTGGCTGACATCGATCTTGGCGCCATCGCGTTCTCAAAGGTTGCGTCGGATCCGGCGGGCCATTATTCGCGTCCGGATGCGCTTGCGCTCATGCACAATCGCAATCCGCGCCGGCCCGTCATCGGCTTTGGCGATGCGACGCCTCTTGTCGATCCGACGGCACCCGACGGCGCAAGCTCCGCCGGCAAAACTGATATCGCGGAATGATTTACGCATCTAATTCCGGAAAATTTGCGTCACATCGATCATCGGTTATGACTGATGTCCTGTTGACTCTTCAGGTTTCTCTAGGTAGCCATTGAGCAAAAGTTATTGTTAAAACTTACCTTAACGAGTCACATCTCGGTTCGAATCAATTGTCGTTCGCCGCGTACACGGTTTTGCCATCCAACATTGTCAGCAGAACCTGTGCCTCGTTGATCTCCGTGACCGGAATATCAAACAAATTCCTGTCGAGCACGATCAAATCCGCGCGTTTTCCGACTTCTATAGAACCAGTCTTATCCTCCAGGCGCATAATGTAGGCTGCGTTTCGCGTATACATATCCAGTGCCGTCGTCAGATCGATTTCCTGATTTTCGCCGAGTACCGGGCCGGACTCTTCGTGCGGATTTTGTCGCCGTACAGCCGTTTCGATGGCATCTAGTGGATTCAACGAAGAAACATCCCAGTCGCTGCCGCCGACGAGCGTTGCGCCGGCCTTTTTGGCGCTCCGTACGGGATAAAACTTTTGCACCCGCTCTGCACCGACAATATCTATCGCGAGATCAATGTACACGTCTGGATAACACCACATACATTGAAAATTTGCGGCAACATTTAATTCGGCAAACCGCGGAATGTCATCTTCATCGATCAGCTGCAGGTGCACGATTTGATGACGATTGTCGTTCGGTCCGTTCGTGATCAACGCATGCTCGTATGCATCGAGCGCATTGCGTATCGCGCCATCGCCAATTGCATGGGTGTGAATTTGTATGCCCATTTTGTCGAGCGTTTCATAAAGTACGTTTAACTCATCCGATTCATAAAATGGCGGAAAGTTACTGCCGTCGAGATATGGTTCAAGCATGGTCGATGTTCGGGTCTCGATGACGCCGTCAATGTAGACCTTGACAGAGTCAACGTCGAAATTCGTTCCTCTGAATTGTTCGCGTTTTGCCGCCAGATCGAAAATCTCTGGCCCAAACTTGTCTGCCAGCTCGTCGATAGGAGATAGTGAGGCAAGAACCCGAGCGGTTAATTCGCCGCGACTGTCCGCGGTTTTATACAGCGAAGCGTTACGTTCACTTACTCCGGGCTCGATGTACGCTGTAATGCCAAATGCGTTTGCTTGCTTAAGGCCGGTCAGCAATCCTGCGTAGCGCTGTTCCTCTGCGACTTCCGGCAATACCTTTTCAATCAGCGCCATCGCACCGTCTCGTAAGGTGCCGGTTGCCTCTCCTGACTCTGGGTCGCGAACGATGACCCCTTGGGGCGGATTCGGTGTGGCCGAGTCGATCCCCGCAAGCTCCAGCGCGCGTGAACTTACCCAAGCACTGTGGCCGAAGGAGTCAACGAAATACCCGGGTCGTCCACCCAGCATCTCATCCAGAATTGCGGAAGAAGGATTGCCATCCGGAAATGCCGCTAGCGGCCAGCTGCCGCCCACTACCCAGTCGTCGGGACCGTATTCTCGTGTGCCCACGCATTCTGCGAGAATGCGGCGAATCTGAGCAGCATCCATTTCATCTTGCAGACTACAGCCCCATGCTTGAGATCCACCATATTGGACGTGCGCATGTGCGTCATGGAAACCTGGCATTAGCATTTTGCCGTTGAGATCGACGACATCAGTATTGCTTCCGATAAATGCCTCGATATCGCTATTGGAACCAACAAAAACTATTTCGCCGTCTATGACGGCCACGGCCTCTACCCATGAGCGTTCTTCGTCGGCGG
The DNA here is from genome assembly GCA_021773015.1 of Woeseia sp. Lineage (GTDB taxonomy): Bacteria > Pseudomonadota > Gammaproteobacteria > Steroidobacterales > Woeseiaceae > OFTM247. The sequence continues at coordinate 2,380,336 of JAJFKW010000001.1, read as the reverse complement.
TGTAAACGGCACCGCCAAAAATCACTGTGTCAGCACCCCGAATTTGAGGTTTGTTGCATGCCGCTAGCACCGTGGCCAGAACGATAATTAATGTGCGCTTGAGCTGGTTCTTATTCATTGTTGTTATTTCGCACCCTATTTAGTCTATATATGTATGATCAATTCTCTCGGCACATGTTATCAACCATCCTTGGCGCATTCATGGTTTTGCTCAAGCGGAATCGTTTACGTCGAGTCGAGCGCCGACAATATTCGGTTCATGAACGTGGCATAGGCAAATAGGAGTTATCTGAGGTGAATTGCCCAAAATGCCAAAACGACATGGAAGCTATCGAGTACGGAGGCGTTGAAGTCGATCGTTGCAGAAACTGCAAAGGAATTTGGTTCGATGTCGGCGAAATCGAGTGGCTTCGCGACAAGGACGCGGCAACGACCATAGATACCGGCGACCCGCTGAAGGGAAGGCTGACGAATGAGATTGACTGGTATCGTTGTCCAAGGTGCGACGGCGGTATGATGCGTAAGGTAGATCCGCAACGTACGCACATCAACTATGAAGAGTGCACTTCTTGTAAGGGTTCGTTTTTCGACGCGGGCGAATTCGCGGACCTTACTCAAGATACGATCGCGAAAGTATTGAAGCATCTTTCAAAGGATCAGGGAAATTAGTCCATTGTCATCGTTCTTTCATTTTCTTAGTCGGCATCGTCGTAGTTCGCAACGCTGCACAAGTAGATTTACTTTGCTACTGTTTAGCATCGTGGCAAGCGGTGGATTTGCACAGTCTCGAGCGGATGTGGCGCCGCCGTGGCTGCTGGCCCAGGAGTGGCAGGTAGGTGGTTTCACCTCTCCAGAGAGCGCGATTTACGATCCGCGACGGGACGTAATTTACGTATCAAACGTTAACGGCTACGAAGAGAACGGCGTTGGGTTCTTGTCGTCCATCAGTATTCGTGGCGTTGTGCTGGAACAAAAGTGGCTAAGTGGACTTAATGCACCAACCGGAATGGCGATCGACGCTGATACTCTCTATGTTGTCGATTTCAATCGCCTTGTCGTAGTCGATATACCAACCCAAACTATTCGCGCGCTCTACGAATCGCCGGATGATAATCCAGGTCTCAATGATATAGCGTTGGGTCCAGGCGGCGCTGTGTACATTTCCGGCTCTGCCAGAAATTCTATCTATCGGCTTAAAGATGGCGCCCTAACTCAATGGATACAGTCGGACGAACTAAAATTCGCGAACGGTCTACATGCGGATGGTAAGTACTTATTTGTTGCAGGTTTCTACTTGCGAAGAATAGACGTTGCGACCGGCGAGATCACTAACCCAGGTACAGATGAGCGTCTCGAAGACCTAGAGTCAATTGAGCCGGATGGCGCTGGCGGGTATTTCATCACTCAAATCGGAGCAAAACCAATCATGCACAGGTCGTCAAGTGGCACATTATCTAGCATTTTACGTCGGGACACATTTTCTGCTGATGTTGATTTTGTTGCCGAGAAGGGCCTGCTTATTGTGCCAAGCGGCGAGAACATGGTCGTTGGGTTCTCCGCTGCGAAGTCACCAACCTCACATTAAGTGGGCATCGACGTTTGCGAGGGCAGATAGAGTTTTGCAAGTCATCTTGATTCTGCATTTCGGGGCTGCTAGAAAACTTAGTTAGCTGCGGCTGGATTCAGCGATAACGATTCGAATGCGTCGACAAACACTCTCTCAAACAAAATTTCATCGAAGCTATCCACTAACTCTATTTTCGAATCGGCCGAGGGTTCGACATAAACTCGAAAACCGCTGTTCGGATCAAGGTCTTTTTCATCCAGTCGCACTTTGACCAAAGTCCTCTTCTTAATGGCTTCCGGCGCGAATGCGCCGACAACGACCGCGGGATCCGCCGGACCAAACTGCCTGCCGGCATTTTCTCTGCCAATTGCCTTTTCAAGTGCTGGAATCCTATCCATCAAATGATTGTCCCAACTGCTGCCAGCTATGAAAAACTCGGCGATGCTGGGTAGTCGTTTGGAAGACGATTCAAGCTGTTCGATGAGCTTCGGGTAATTGGCCCGTTGGATACTTCTTGTTGGGAAAGACACGTGCAGAACATGAGAGGAATATATAGTGATTGGAAGTGCGTCAAACATTAGCAACTGCTTTGATGCGATTGGATCCATGTTCCAGTTATAGGTCGTTCGCAGTTCAGCACCGGTTGATTGCTTAACTTCAGTCCACCCGCCCATAACATGGACACGCGATATATGCGTTGCCAGTTCCGGAGACTCCTCCAGTAATGCCGTTAAATCCGTTGGTGGAGCAAGCAAAATGATCTCCACCGACTGGTTAGAGTTTAGAATCCGTCGCAATTCGGTTTGAAAGTTTTTGCTGGTTCTCGCCTGCTTAGCAATATTCCGCAGCGTAGAGCGGTCGAGAATGCCCGCCCCTTCGAGATCGTATTCACGGCCCGCTCTAGAAGATACGACATCCGGGTAGTCGTTGGCAGTGCCACCACTCCCTTGACTCACAGGAATATGTGCCATATTCAGCTGTTGCAATAAACGCTCGGCCAGCACCATTTTTCGATAGGAATGCATCACCGTCGTACCGATCAGATTGACGCGCTCTGGAAACAGTGAAATGAGCAGGTGTAAAGCAATACGATCGTCGGGTTCCATGTCGGTAATGATGACAATCGGCGTTGTGTCGCCAACAACGGGTGCAGCATTGTTGCAGCTTGAGAGAACTAGAATGGCAAGTACGCCGACTATTGTCTGCGCTAGTGACGTCGCGGGTTTCGTATTCATCAGTCCCAGTCTATTGCATATTGCCGGCAAAGGTATCGGACTATTTGTCTGATGCGACTCTTTATGACGCTCGCGCATCACATTAGTACGAATCGGACTAAAATGGGGACTATGGTGATAATCAAGCCAAAAATGATGTTTTTTGCAGCCAGTGTGCTAGCAGCTGGGTTAGCGGGATCGGCTATTGGGGAAGATTTCGATGCGGCAGCCGGGGAGTTCCACTTCGATGGCGAATCGATCGAATTGCACTTGCAAAATAAGGGCGTACATCCAAAAGTCCTGGTCGACTTGGGTGACGGCAAGAGCAACGCGTTCATTGTCGATACTGGAGCGAGCGTCAACGTTATCGACAGAAAAATTGCGGAGGACAACGGCTACGAAATTGTTGGAGAAACAGAAATCGGTGCGCCGGGAGGGAAGCAAATTCCTGGCAACATAGTGCGAATTCCGTTGGCACATATCGGCGACGCAATAGTTAAAGACGCCGAATTTGTGACGATGGATTTGCATACTTTTAGTCGCGGCCAGATGCAGGGCGTACTTAGCCTGAGGCTGTTCGATGACTACTTATTGTCCTACGATTTAGCCGGTGGCAAGATAATTGTGTCGACCGGTGCTTTGTCGGCGGACGACGCCGCCGTTCAGACGTATAAAAGTGTATCCGCGCACCTAAGTATCGACATTGACGTCGCCGGCAACATTGTACCGTCGCATATCGATACGGGATCGATGGGCGGCTTTATGCTACCTGCGGAGCTGAAAGACTCGCTGCCGCTCGCGGAGTCGCCGAAGTCGACCGGGTATGCAAATCTCGTTGGCGGTCCTCGTCAGATTGAATTCGCCAAGCTAGATGGAGCCGTGACATTCGCAGGGGAGACCTATAATAATCCAAACATAGCATTCATGGATCCCTCGCCCGGCGCTGGAAACATTGGCGGACAGGTGTTAAGTGACTTCATCATGACAATCGATCAGAGAAATGAACTGATCAAATTTCAAAAAACTGCGGTGAAGAAAAGGGTGGCGACCGGTAACGCCCCACGACAGGTGGGAATGATGTTTCAAGGCATGTCCGGAGGAGGGCCTATGACACTCGCGTCCGTGGTTCCGGGGTCCATCGCCGAGAAGGCCGGGTTGCAATCGGGTGACGTGCTCATTGCGCTTAACGACAAGCTCCTTGAACAATATGATATGCAAGAACTTGGAACGTTGTTCCGCGGCTCTACAGCGTTGAAACTCGACGTGGAAAGAGACGGCGAAACCATGATAGTAAACATTCAATAAAGGCCCGGTAACGTGCGACAACTCAGCGAACTTGAGGGTATCTGTATCGGTATTGTGGCCAATTCCGGTCCCTGTACCGTTTACATTGTACGCAGCGAGCTCAAAAAGTCTCCTTCCGCCCACTGGCAGGCATCGGCGGGCTCGGTTTACCCGTTGCTTGCCAGATTAGAGGTAGACGGCTTAATCGCGGCAGTTGATGACCCAGAAGATGGCCGAGGACGCCGACTTCTTCGACTCAACAGAAAAGGCAAGGCAGCGCTTCGAAATTGGATTAAAGCCGGTGCTACGCCAAAGTTGCTGAGTTCAGTCACCGACCCGCTACGATCGCGAATGTTTTTTCTGGAAACATTGAACGCTAAAGATCAGCTTGCATACCTCGACAAAACCATTGAGCTGATGCAGGCATATCTCAAGAAGACGCAGGTGCGTCTGGCCGAGTCGGAGATTGGCGATGATCGTTACGACTACTACGGTGCAATGGGCGCGACAAGATTGACACAAGCGCGCCTCGAATGGCTGAAGGCTGTGCGTAAAAGTTTGGTAGAGTAAGCCAAAATAGATACCGGCAGTAACTGCCACGGACTCGCGGGATAAACCCGTATTTCCCATCATATTGGGTAGCGCTGTTGCATGACCCGCTAACGGTGTGGGCGACCAATGTCCGTTTATTTGTGCGATACTTCGTCGCAGGATCTATCGATCAGGGCGCCGCGGCAAAGGAATGGATTGCCACGATGCGGATCGAAGGTTACCAGGGCCATCCGATCGCCGCATCCAGGAGTCGATCAGGCCTGCTTTGAGTGGTGTGGAAACGGCTCTACTTGACTAGTTGGTTCACGGGAATTTCGATGCACAGCGGGTTGCTCACAGGCCGCTTCGCGGAACTAGTGTTGTATTCACTGTCATCGGCGTCGACACCATAACGCTCGATAAGACAAAGCTCGCGGCACCGAATAATTCGGTGCTTTGGAGATTTTTCTCAGGTACATGGCGGGAATGGAAGTGTGCATTACTGACAATGGCGGCAGAATTCTTGCGACAGAGAGCAGTTATCGTGGCCGGCACTAAAGAGTCGCGGCTTAACTCGATTCGCTCAATCTTGTTCGCATCGTTTTTTCTGCTGATCAGTTGTGGCGGCGGGAGCGGCAATTCTGTGGTGGCACCGCCAACACCCATGCCAACCACAATCGATATGAATCAAGTATTGGACGAATTTGTGGCTAACAATAACAACATTCCGTCTGCGGCAATGTTGGCGGTCAAAAACGGCGATACAATTTACAGTCATTCCGCCGGTTTCTTCGATGCCGCCGGTACCAGCGCACCTACCGAACAAACGCTTTACAAAACTTCATCAATTGCAAAATTGGTAATCTCAGTTGCGCTGATGCAGCAGGTCGAGTTGGGTCTGCTGGATATCGATCAGGACGTCGGCATCTATTTGTCATTTCCTGTACGTAACCCCGCGTTTCCCAATAAAGTCATCACGACGCGGATGCTAATGCAACATGCCGCTGGGCTAGCCAACCCCGCTGCCGGAGAGGCTACGGACGAATTGTTGTTAGTATTTGACTCTTCCATGGTCCTGCAATTGCATCCATTAATTGAAGACGTGTTGACGCCAGGTAGTGCGGTCTACATGGATTCGATTTGGTTGCCTGGGGAACCGGGTAGCGTCAATAGGAATTCTAACCTTGGCATGGTCCTGCTCAGCTACTTGGTGGAAGAACTTTCAGGACTACACTTCATTGATTACTGCAAACGGAATATATTCGCTCCGCTAGGCATGACGGGTACCAGCCACTACTTTCCAGATCTCGATCAAACTCAAGTTGCTGCACTTTTTGACAGCAACAACAATCTTACGACTCAAACGTCGAACTGGTTTTATCCGATTAGCGGCTTGTTCACTTCCACCGGAGATTGGGCAAATTTCATGCAAGTAATTCTCAACGGCGGACAGTTGAATGGTAATCAGATACTTCAACAAAATTCGGTTCAGCAGCTGCTAGCCACCACAACTCCGGCCACCAACCAGCTCGCTTACAATTCCGATATCGGCTTGATCTGGCGAGAAGCAGCAGTGAACCCAGGTTGGATCGGACATACTGGCGCCGGATCGCAGATGACACACGTGACTGAGATAGACCCGGTGAATAATATCGGATACGTGCTGTTTACCAATGAGGGTCAAATTGACAATCTGGTCGGACCCGGAAGCGCTCTCAACATGACGATCCATCAGTGGTTACAGCAACAATGACAGCAGCGTAGTCGAATTCCCCTAGTAACAGTGCGGCTAAACGGATGCGAACCACGCATCGACGATTACCTGGGCGCGATTTAGCAATGTAGGGTGACCGTCTTGTAAGACTTCCAGCAGCTGCCGTTTTTCTGTCATATAAACCTTGGCGAATTTCGGGTCGTGCTTCTGGATGGAGTCTGAATTGTCGATTAGGTCCGCTAATTTGACTGTGTGTACGCGCGCGTCGCCTTGGGCAATGTGTTCACGATCAAGCTGCTTTCGCACCGCACGATTGCCATCATCTGGCCGGGATATGTCGCTGAGGTAAGTCACCAGGTACGCAATATCCTCGCCGAATGACTCCTCAACATCCTCAATTGTGGTGGGCGTATCCTCAACAATGTCGTGTAGATATGCCGCAGCCACCATCGCATCATCGTCTACGACACTCGCGACAAGCTGCGCAACGCGCTCGAGATGCGTTGTATACGGTTCGTCAGTGTACTTTCTGCGCTGCCCAATCGCATTATGTGCTTTGAACGCGAATGATTTTGCCTGAGCCGCCAATCCGCTAATTTTTGTTCTCCTTTGCGCCTCCGCCATCGATGAGCTCCCCAACGCGCGCTCGCGCCAACGACCAGAGGCGTTCAACCGACCGCATTGACATATCCATGGCCTCAGCCGTTTCCGACGTTGTCAGTCCTGCAAAGTAACGGCACTCGAACACTCTGGCAAGTCGCTCATCTTCTGCCGCGATGATCGTCAATACCTCATCCACTTGCAAAAGGAACTCAATATTCTCATTACCATCGTCTCCCATCACGGTGTCGACAAATGTCGCATCTTTGCGCGAGCGCTTTCCGGCGGTTACGTAGCGAATCTCGTCTACGATGATCTGCCGCATTACAGCCGCAGTCAGCGCGAAGAACTGTTGTCTATCCTCCGGTCGTAGATCACCGCCAGATAGCAATTTTACAAATGTCTCATGCACGAGCGTCGTTGCACCCATACCGGCGCTGTTTTTTGAGCGCCGCCGTGCCAGCACCTTTAGCTCGGGATACAGTCGTGTAGCAAGTTCATTGAGCGCCATGGCATCGCCATCGCGATGCGCGCGCAGTAGCATCGTTACACTTGCCGTCAAGTCACCCTCCTATGGTGAGAATTTATTAGGCGATGCATAAGTGGAGCCGCGACTATCATTGTCCGGAAGCGGACGTCGCGCTTGCCACGCGCTCCATTGCACGCCGGGTCTGCGGATCATCGGGGCCGAGCGTTTCCGAAAAACCGGCGATAGCTTCGCGGTACAATGACTCAGCTCTGCGGCCGTTCTGCAGAGCAAGGTGCGCATCGGCAAGCTCGAGTAGGTTATTGAGTCGGTCCGGATGGGTATCGCCGATCTCGTGCATCTGAATGTCAACGATTTCTTCGTACTCCCGCACTGAGTCCTCGAACCGCGTTAGTAGTGCGTAGGTCTGTGCAATATTTGCTCGAGTGCCAAGAACCCATCGATTCAATGCGCCGAATTTTTTGGTCTGAAGACCACGTATGATATTGAAAGAATCTAGAGCTGCCTGATGATTGTCTCGCGCGTTCTCCAAATTGGCGAGCTCCGTCATCGCATCAATCGTTATCTGATGGCTGTTGCCAAGTTCTCGACGTGCGACTGGAATAATGTCATTGAGAATGTGTTGCGCCGAAGCCAACGGATCAACGTCGACGATAAAGTTTTCGCGTGCAATGTAGAAGGATGCCAAATTCGTTCCAGCCATTAGCGTTACTGGGTGAGAATCACCTTGAATTCGGCGTGAAATTTGCCAGCTCTCTTCGATGTAGGGGCGTGCGTCTTCGTACATAGCGCGGTCGAAGTACATCTCTCCCACATTGACAAGGGCACCGATGGTATTCGGGTGATCTTCGCCGAAGACACGCTGCTTTACCTCCAGCGCTTCGATAAATAATTGTTGCGCACGTTCCATTTGCCCCAGACCGATATACGCTATTGGCAAATTGGATAATGTGGTGGCGTAGTCTGGGTGATCGTTTCCGAGTACCTCACCTCGCCGGGAAAGAGCTTCCTCCCAATAGATAACGGCCTGATCGTATTTCGCCAACTTGTGATACAGGCTGCCGAGATTTTGCAGGCTCTTCATCGTCTCGATATCGTCCGAACCCAGTACGCGTCGTTGCCGTTGCAAAACGTCCAGGTAAAGCTGCTCGGCTTCTTCGAAGCGGTCCTGTAATTCGTAGATAATGCCAAGATCTCTTGCTGAGATTAGCGTATCTCCGTGATCGCTGCCGAGTTCCTGTTGTCGAAGTTGCCGAGAAGATTCGTATAAGGGCAGCGCATCTTTATACAGACCCAGTTTGCGATACACGCCCGCAATTACGATCTGCATTTTGGCGCGTATCAATGGACGATCATGAAAATCATTCTCGAGATCGGCCGCGCCCCTCTCGAGCAGTTCGCGCGCCGTAACGGTACTGCCACGACTTTCGCCAGGATCCGAGACATTAAAGACCTGGGTTAGAAAATTGATGACCTCCTGCGAAATCGCCGCCTGATTTTCAGCTGCCGCGCGTGCTTTCGTGATCTGTACGGTATACAACGTTGTGCCGCCGACGAGCGTAAGCAGCAAGGATGCGCTAACGACACTTAGTAGACGGTTTCGCTGCACTAACTTTCTTAATCTGTATGACAGTGTAGGCGCGGACACCGAAACTGGACGGTGCGCCAAAAAATTAGCCAGGTCATCTCTCAGTGTGTTGACGTCACGGTAGCGTTGCGCTGGATCGACTTGTAGACAGCGCAAAACGATTAAGCCCAAATCTCTGGGCAGCTCGGCACGGCTCGCTGAATCCAGGTCAAACGGTTTCGCGGTGACCGCGTGACTGATCGCATCTGCCATGCTTTGGTCTGGGAGTGCCGACCGTCCGAGCAACAGACGGTGCAGCAGCAGGCCAACCTGATAGATATCCGAGGCGATGGTAATGGGTTGTCCTAAGACTTGTTCGGGACTTGCGGATGGCAGCGTCATCGGACGCGCCTCGGTCATTACATCCGAATCGTCCTCCAAAAGCTTCGCGATTCCAAAATCCAGTAGTCGAGGTTCGCCAGCATCCGTGATAACAATATTCGATGACTTGATATCACGGTGTACGATCAGTCTTGCGTGAGCAAAGGCCAGTGCCTCGAGTACGGGAAGAATAAGTTTGATTATTTGTTGGTGCGAAAGCTTGCGAGATTCGACATAGTTATCAATCTCACTACCATCGACCAACTCCATAACAATGTAAGGCCACCCTTCTTCGGTGACGCCGGCATCAAACAAACTCGCAACATTGACGTGATCAATGCTCGCAAGTATGTGTTGCTCGCGTAGGAATCGCGACCGAAGATCGGTGTTGAAACTGCTGGCGAGGGAGACTTTGATGGCGACATCTCTTTCAAATTTGCCATCGGCTCGCTCCGCGCGATACACGCGCCCCATGCCGCCTTCGCCAATTAACGTCTTAATTCGATAGTCGCCGAGAACACGGCCTTGCATGCTTCCTAAGTCCAACGCGGCGGCCTGCGAATAGATGTCCGCACCACCCCCTGTTCTGAATCGCTCTTCCGGCGTTTTGTTAGTCAATCGCAGCACCCTTTTCGAATTGGCTCTAAAAGGTCGTTATGGCTCTCCGCAGGTTCGCACGCACACTTGCCCCGGCTTGCCCCATCATGACTTGGCGGACTATGTTCCGCCTACAGTCTACCGCGCCTCGTGTTATATAGCCGCTGCACGGAGCATGATATTTCGCCGTGACGGCGCGACTTTTGCGTGCGTCAAGCGCGACCAAGCGCCGCCAGCATTCCGTCAGAACCAATTTTGCCCGTTAAATTGGCGGCATTTCGCCCACTTTACGATCTATCAAGGTGAGAGCATCTGTTTGTGTAGTGCAAACGCGACGCTCTCGCGGGAATCAGTATTTCGGTATCGAAAACTAACTAAAGGAACCGAACAATGAAAATTCTAGTCAATTTCTCAATATTTATCGGACTGGCGCTGGCATCAATGTCTGCGTTAGCCGAAATCGAAAGCAGCGCATTCGGTGCAAGTTCGCACAGCGCCGGCCATTGGAGGCCAAGTTGGGTGTTTCAGCCTGAGGACGTGGTCAGTGAGGCGGATGGATCGCGTCACGGTGCGGCTTGGCTCAAACGAACAAGGCATGGGATCAAAGGCCGAATCATGACCAATGTAGACACTGCGGGCGATCCATATTCGGTCTGGTTTGTGATATTCAACAAATCGAAATACTGCGCTACCTCTCCGTGCAGCGCCGACGATCTGCCGCCTAACGGTGGAGATCCGCGAATTAATGTGGCTGTGTACAATGCGACCGGTGCTATCAGTGCATCCGACGGTAAGGGTGGCGGTGTCATTAACGCGGATTTCACTGCGGTTGCCGGCAAGACGCCTGATGGTATCTGCTGCTTTGGTAAGCTTGCACGTCGTAACGGGCTCAAAGCGGAAGTGCACATCGTGGTCGATAAGCACCCAATGGCTCCCGATGTCGTGGATCCATTTTTCTGGGTTACTCACCTTACGACGCCATCTGGAGACTTGCATCGCGCGGCAATTTTTCTGCCTGTCCACTAACCGCAATTCGTCGCTCAACTTAAGCCTGGGGCGTTCATCTGCCCCAGGACTTTAATTGCGCAGTGCTACTTACATGATCGGGCTATCTTTGCAGCAGAGCGATCGATCGACCGTCTAGGGTTAACGTTCGATTCTCCACAAGCGTTTCAGACGTAACACCGTTAGCGTACGAAATTCTCCAGTGACTCGGCGTCGCAGGCAATCGTATAGTCGTCTCTTCATGATGACAGTTGATCGATACTCCCATTGCAGATTCCGTTCCGTCTTGTTTTCGCGCGGAAATCGTCAACGTGAAGGCTTTGCTTGCCGACCACTCATCGTCGTGCTTAATTTTTCCTGCAGCGTTGACCCAGCTTATCTCCACGTCACCGCCATTGATTGGCAGTTTGTTGTGCACATAGTCCTGCATACGCAACAACGGACACTCGCGGCGTAGCCAGATCAGTTCACGCACCTGTTCGGAAAAATCGGGGTCGTCCAGCAGGCCGGACCAGTCCAGCCAACCGATTTCGTTGTCTTGCGCATAAGCGTTGTTGTTGCCGTGTTGCGAGTTACCAAACTCGTCACCGGCTAACAGCATCGGGGTGCCTTGAGAGAACAGCAAAGTAGCAAGTATGTTGAGACGTTGCCGGCGCCTTAGCTCTTGCAGCTCAAAATCATCGCTGGGCCCTTCGTGCCCGTAGTTACAACTGAGATTGTGCCCATGCCCATCGCGATTATCTTCGCCATTGGCTTCATTGTGACGATGGTCGTAACTAACGACGTCCTGCAGGGTAAAGCCGTCATGACTGGTGACAAAATTGACACTGGCAAACGGCGGGCGTTCATTAGCTTCAAAAATGTCGGCGGAACCGTGCATGCGTTGAGCCAACATGCCACTCGACCCATCGTCTCCGCGCCAAAACTTGCGGACGGTGTCGCGGTATTGATCATTCCATTCTGACCAACGGGCCGGGAACTCGCCCAGCTGATAACCGCCCGGGCCGGGATCCCATGGTTCTGCGACCAACTTGAGATTCTTGAGTCTCGGATCGTTACTGATGTCTCCCAGCAATGGATGGGTATTCGAAAAGCCGTGTGCGTGGCGGCCTAAAATCGTAGCGAGGTCGAAGCGAAAACCATCGACGCCCATGTGCTCGGCAAAATAGCCGAGGCTGTCGACTACAAGGCGTCGCACCTGCGGGTGATCGACATTGACCGTGTTGCCACAGCCGGTGTCGTTAACGTAGCTCGACGGATCATCTTCATCCACTCGGTAGTAACAAAGATTGTCGATGCCACGAAATGAAACCGTAGGGCCGTCGAAACCGCTTTCGCCTGTGTGGTTGTATGCAACGTCAAGAATGACCTCAAGACCTGCGTCATGTATGGCGCGAACCATGTCTGCGAATTCCGCGCGCGGCTCTGCGCCAGCGTAACGAGCCATGGGCGCGAAAAAATTGATCGTGTTGTAGCCCCAAAAATTTCGCAACTTCTGACTTACGAGATGGTGCTCGTCAATGAATGCCTGAATCGGCATTAACTCGATTGACGTGATGCCCAGTGCCCGAAGGTAATCGAGTACCTCCGCATTGCGCATGCCCGCGAACTTGCCGCGCTCGGCTTCGGCGACGGCAGGGTGTTGCATCGTGAAACCGCGCACGTTGCTTTCGTAAAATATCGTTTCCTTCCAGGGGATGTGTGGTCGATTGTGTTCCGGCGGATTATGCATTGCCGTCACCACAGAACGCGGCACGTACGGCGCGCTGTCTTGCGTATCGATGATTCGGCGTCGCCCATCGCCTGGTTTTGAATCGAACACCGCGTCGTGCCAGATAAACCCACCTTCGATTTCTCGCGCGTAAGGGTCAATCAGTAATTTGGCCGGGTTGCAGCGCAATCCGCTTTCCGCCGACCAGGGACCGTGCACGCGATAACCATATCTTTGTCCCACATGACTGTCTGGGACAAACTCATGCCATACACCATCGTCACAATTGGCGAGGAATTGTGCGTGAGTTTGTGCGCCGGTTGCATCGAAGAAACACAGCTCTACAGCCTCCGCGGCCCCGGAGTAGAGCGCAAAGTTCGTGCCGTCAGTCTCCGGTGTTGAACCGAGTTGAGTCATTCTTTGGTGAGGACCACCGGCTCGAGGTGCCAGATGTCGTCGTTGTAGTCACGCATGGTACGGTCGGTGGAAAATTGACCGGATGCTGCGGTATTCAGAATGCTCATCCTAGTCCAACGCATCGTATCGGCATACGCTGCGGCAGCAGCTACTTGGGCGTCGACAAATTCTCGAAAATCGGCGGCGGTCATCCAAAGGTCCGCAGGTTCACGAATCGCTTGCGTGATGCTATCCATCAACCCCGGCTCAAAGCGATTGAAGTGCCCACTATCGAGCAGATTCATAACGCGCTTAAAGTCGTCGTCAGCATCGATAATCGCTTGTGGCTCGTACCGCCCACGCATTTCTTCGATCTGCTCGACGGTCAGACCGAACAAGAAGAAGTTTTCGGCACCGACGGCTTCACGAATTTCGACATTCGCCCCGTCCAGCGTACCGATCGTCAACGCACCATTCATCATGAATTTCATATTTCCAGTGCCTGACGCTTCTTTGCCGGCCGTTGATATTTGCTCTGACAAATCGGCCGCTGGACAAATAAGCTCCATCGCGGAGACGTTGTAGTCAGGGTAAAACACCAGTTGCAATTTGCCTGCCATCACTGGGTCAGAGTTAATGACGCGAGCGACGTTATTAATGCACTTAATAATATTTTTTGCCATTGAATAGCCTGGCGCCGCTTTGCCACCGATTATAATAGTGCGAGGTTCAACATCGCTGCCGTCACCGCGACGAATACGATCGTACAAATGAACGGCGTGCAATAGGTTGAGCAATTGGCGTTTATATTCATGAATGCGCTTAACTTGAACATCAAACATTGTGTCCGTTGATACTTGGAGTCCGGTGATGGCTTCGATGTTCGCCGCTAGTCGTGTTTTATTATTCAGTTTGACCTTGCGCCACTGTTTCTGAAACCTGGCGTCGTCGGCGAAGTCGGAGAGTCTTTCGAGCTGTGACAGGTCGGTGGTCCAATCATCGCCAATCTTGTCGCTGATTAATTTGGCGAGTTCTCGGTTGCAGGCCGCCAGCCAACGTCGCTGTGTGACACCATTGGTTTTGTTGTTGAATTTCTCCGGCCAGAATTCGGCGAAGTCGCTGAAAAGACCCTCGCGCAGCAACTTTGAGTGCAGTGCGGCGACGCCGTTAACCGAGTAGCTGCCAACGATCGCCAGGTAAGCCATTCGCAGCATTGGATCGCTGCCCTCCTGTACCAACGACATACGTTGAATGCGGCTATTGTCACCGGGCCAGCGCAAACTAATCTCGGCGATGAAGCGTGTGTTGATCTCGTAAATGATGTCGAGAATTCTTGGCAGCAAGCGGCGAAACATTGAGACTGGCCATAACTCCAGTGCTTCTGGCAGAAGCGTATGATTGGTATATGCCATCGTGCTACGCGTTATATCCCAGGCTGCGTCCCAGGTGAGGCCGTATTCGTCCATGAGTAGTCGCATTAGCTCCGCAACGGCGACAGCTGGGTGTGTATCGTTCAACTGGAAACAGTTCATAGCTGCGAATTCGCTAAAGTCGGCGCCGTGTTGCGAAACCCAATAGCGAATTGTGTCTTGCAGGCTTGCGGAGGCAAGGAAGTACTGCTGTCGAAGCCGCAGCTCCTGACCATTTTCAGTTTCGGCATTCGGATAGAGAACCATGGTGATGTTCTCGGCAGCGTTCTTTGACGCGACTGCGTCGGCGTAGCTGCCGGCATTGAATTCCTCGAGATCGAATCCGTCCGTTGCGGACGCCGACCAAAGCCGCAACGTATTCACGATATCGTTCTTGTAGCCGGGTATCGGGATGTCGAACGGAATGGCGAGCACATCGTGCGTGTCGACCCATTGGTACCGCGTAGTGCCGTCGATATCTGTGTAGGTGTTGCTACGGCCACCGAATCTAACGGTTTGAGTGTATTCAATTCGCTCAATTTCCCAGGGAAATCCCTCGCGCAGCCAGGAGTCCGGGTATTCAACCTGCTGGCCATTTTCAATTCGTTGGTGGAACATCCCGTACTGATAACGAATGCCGTAGCCCATAACCGGTAGCGCTAACGTCGCGCAGCTATCGAGAAAACAGGCTGCCAGCCGCCCAAGTCCACCATTGCCGAGTCCGGTGTCTTTTTCGCGTTCATAGACGTCTTCAAGATCGAGGCCAATTCGGTTAAGCGCCTCGGTAGTTTCTTCCTCGATGCCCAAGTTCAGCAGCGCGTTACGCAGCAACCGCCCCATAAGAAATTCCAGCGACAGATAGGATACGTGGCGGTTTTTCTTGGCCTCGATTGAATCACGGGTTTTCCCCCAGCGCTCCATCAACCGATCACGCGCGGCGTAAACAACGGCCTGGTAAAGGAAAGGCGCTTCAGCACTGACCGTGCGGCGACCGAGCATGCGACCGAAATAGTGTGAAAAGTCCCTAAGGATCGCGTCAGCCGTCATCGGCAGGTCTTGGTTCGCCGGAAGCGCCGTTGCGGGCCTCAATTTTTTATTTTCGCCTTTCATGTTTCAGTTTCCGTCGCTTAGCTTAATAATGATTGTTGCTAGGGCCGCTAGTCGCAGATTCAATGAATCCGCTCGACCATGTTGCGAATAATCGTTTGTGTGTAACACATCGTTGACGATGCCACTCCCGTCATATCGTTCGCTGTCGGTGTTTAGAAGTTCCGTGTAAGTGCCGGAAGCCGGTACCCCAATCGAATAGTTCTCTCTTACAACCGGTGTGAAGTTGCTTACGGCGACAACAAAACTGCCCGAATGATCGCGTCGTATCCACGACAATATGCTGTTGTCACGATCGTTGTAGTCGATCCACTCAAATCCGTGTGCATCGAAGTCCACCTCGTGCAGCGCTGGTGTGTTGCGATACAGATTGTTCAAGTCACGTACTAATTTCTGTATGCCAGCGTGCTCAGGCTGTTCAAGTAGATGCCAGTCCAGAGACTGGTCGTGGTTCCATTCATGTTGTTGCGCAATCTCATTGCCCATGAATGTGAGTTTTTTTCCGGGATGCGCGTACATAAAGGCGTAGTATGCGCGCAAATTCGCAAATCGTTGCCAGTCGTCACCGGGCATTCGGCCAAGAATCGAGCGCTTGCCGTGCACAACCTCGTCATGTGAAAGTGGCAATACGAAATTTTCATCGAATGCGTAGACCAACCCAAAAGTCATCTTGTCGTGATGATGCGTGCGGTGTACGGGGTTTTCTGACATATAAGACAGAGTGTCATTCATCCAGCCCATGTTCCATTTGTAGGTAAAGCCCAAACCTCCGGCGTTAACCGGGCGAGAAACGCCCGGCCATGCCGTCGACTCCTCTGCAAACGTCGACGCACCCGCGGCGTGGAGTTCACTATTGAAGCGTTTTAGAAATTCGACTGCCTCAAGATTTTGATTGCCACCATGTTCGTTCGGAATCCACTCGCCGTCTTCACGCGAATAATCGAGGTACAGCATCGACGCAACGGCGTCGACGCGAATCGCATCGATATGCAGTTCGTTTATCCAGTAGAGCGCGCTGCCAATGAGGTAATTGACCACTTCGCGACGGCCATAGTTGAAAACCAGCGTGCCCCAGTCAGCGTGCTCGCCCTTGCGCGGATCTGCGTGTTCATACAGGGCTGTTCCATCAAATCTTGCGAGACCGTGCTCATCTTTTGGGAAATGTGCCGGTACCCAATCAACAATGATGCTGATACTCGCCGCATGACAACGATCGACAAAATATCGGAAGTCGTCCGGTGTGCCGAATCGCTGCGTCGGTGCGAACAGACCGATTGGCTGATAACCCCAAGAACCATCGAACGGATGTTCCGTTACGGGCAGTAGCTCGATATGGGTAAACCCCATGTCACTCACGTAGTTAACCAGTTCATCGGCAAGCGCGCGATAACCCAGGTAACTGCCGTCGTCTTTACGTCGCCATGAGCCCGGGTGTACTTCGTAAATAGCGATCGGCTGGTCCATCTTCGGCGTCGGCGAACGCTGCGCCATCCAGACATCATCTTTCCAGGTATAGCGGGTGTCGAATACGACAGAGGCGTTGCCTGGCGGCGATTCGTGATAGCCGGCGTAAGGGTCGGACTTCAGCGGCAGCAGATTACCGCCGCTGTCCTGAATTTCGTATTTGTAATTCGCGCCGTGAGTTGCGGCCGGGACAAATATCTCCCAAATGCCGTTGCCCGGGTGCAGCCGCATAACATGTAGGCGACCATCCCAGTGATTGAAATCCCCAATGACACTCACACGAGATGCATTTGGTGCCCAGACCGAGAATCGCGTGCCGGATACGCCGGCGATCCTCATCACGTGAGAGCCGAGTTTTTTGAATATATGTTGATCGGATCCTTCGCCGAGCAAGTACAAATCCATTTCGCCGAGGGCTGATGGAAAACGATACGGATCTTCGACGTCAAATACTGCACCGTCGCGTGTGGTCACTCGAAGCGCATAACGTCGAAGGCGTTGTGGCAACAGGCCGTCAAATACGCCGCCATCGTGAATCTTCGCCATTGCGGAGAGAATCTTGCCGCGAGCGTCGATCAAAGAGACAGTGTCGGCGGCTGGCTGAAAGCACCGCACCCGCCGCGATCCAGCAATCCGATGTGGCCCGAGGAACGCGAATGGGTTGCGATGCGTTCCTTGCGCAATCGCGTTGCATTGTTCTGTGTCAGTCATCTTCCGCTTCATATAGGCTTTCGATTGTCGCTGCTGCAGCATCGTGCCATTCAAACCGCATTTGTTCTGCGCGTTGGCAGATAGAACGCCAGACTTTTGGTTGGTCGCGCCGCAGCTCTATCGCGTGGACCGTCGTCTCCGCGAACGCTGTTGCTTGTGATTGCAAATCATCACCAACAAATACAAATCCGCTTTGTCCGTCGTCGACTGTGTCATTGAGGCCGCCAACCCCGTGAACAACACAGGGCTGTCCGGCGCGCATCGCGAGCATCTGGCTAATTCCGCAGGGCTCAAAACTTGAAGGCATGAGAAACAGATCCCCAAGCTGGTAGAGCATATCCGCAAGTGATTCTGAGTAGCCGCGAAGAAATATGACATTGTTGTTGCGTTCCGCAATATCCAAGACGCTTTGCTCATATTCCGCGTCACCGCTTCCGAGCACAATGAGCAAGCTCTTCGTGGCCAACTCAATAGCGATTTCGTCCAGCGCAACTCGACCGTTATCAGTTGTCGCCGAAAACAGCGTCGCTTTCTGAGCTACCAGTCGTCCGACGCTAACCAGAAGGTTTTCGGGGTGCACACCAGTGAGGTCCGCCACGCGAGTAGCCGCGAGTTCGTGCGCGGGATGTGTTGGATCGGCTTTTCGCCATTTGTTGATCTGATCAATCATCTCGGAACGAATTGCCGCCCAGTTGGACGTCGCTGGCGTATGATCGTAGTAGCAGCCATTCAACACGCCGACTAGCCGGTTTTCGTTGGTCGCAGAGACCAACAAAGATTCCAATCCTTCACCACCGACAAAACTAGTGCCTGCATTGCTTGGCAGGCAAATTTCCTTCGCGTACGTGGGCGATACCGTGCTGACCCTGTCGGCCAGACGAATCGCCGTGGCCATCGGGTTAATGCAGTTCAACGCTGTCAGGTCCTGAACAGAACTCTGATCATAGCCCAAACCTGGAAACCAACGTTCTAATGATGATTCGTCGTCTCGCAGTGGCCGCGTGCCCTGATAGGACAGATTGTGGATTGTAAATACGGTACGGACTGTCAGTAATCTCTCATGGCGCGGCGAGAAATTTCGCAGTAAGCAAAAGAAAGCCGCGTGCCAATCGTGCAGATGAATCGCATCTGGCAGTGTTTCGGCGGCTGTCAGGCGCTCAGCAACTATCGCGCAGAGAAACGCGAACTTGCTCGCGTCCGTTGCGAATGGGCGGGCAGCATCGTCGTTGAAATAGATTTTCCCCGGACCATTCCGCGAAAACAGTTCATGATCAATAACCAGATTCCGGACGTTCGAAAAGCTACCCGGAACTTGCCAAAAATTGACTGTCTCGACACTGCCAGCGAATGGAACTTCGATGGTTGCTTCCCGAACTGCACCCTTGAGTTTGTGAAGAGCGCCGTACGCGGGCGTGATGACAGTGGCGCTCCAGTTATGCGCACTTAACGCAGCCGGCAAGTCGCGCACCACGTCGGCGACGCCGCCGACTTTACCGCCGCGCAAGGCGCCGTTTTCGGCAGCCACGAACACAACTTCCCTGTTTGTCGTCACAGTCATCGATTGTCGTCTGTATTGCTTCTATTAGTGTCTAGCGCGTTAAGTGTAGGCTCTGGCCGAGCATGTCCGGGGTAACGAGCGTAAGACCAGAATCGGTTACGCGAAATCCGCGTTTGCGATCATCATCATGATCTTCACCGATGACGCTTCCTGCTTCGATCTTCGAGCCACGATCAATAATGGCGCGCTTGATGCGACAATTTTGACCAATATCCACATCCGGCAGAATCACCGAGTCGACAACGCTGCTATAGGAGTGGGCGCGGGATCGTGAAAACATCAACGAGCCTCGAATATCTGCACCGGAAACTATGCAGCCTCCCGATACCATGGACTGGGTCGCGGTACCGCGACGCTCCTTCTCGTCAAATACAAACTTCGCCGGCGGCGATTGCCATTGATGAGTATTGATCAGCCAATCTGTGTCATACAAGTCGAGTTGTGGCGAAACCGAAACCAGTTCCATGTTGGCTTCCCAGTAGGCGTCAAGCGTACCGACGTCCCGCCAATAGGCCTGCTCGTTCGTTTTTTCGTCGCAGTAGGGATATACATAAACATGATAGTCGTCAATGATTCTCGGAATCACGTTTCCACCGAAGTCGAACTTAGTGTCCGGCGTATCGGCATCTCTAATGACCTGTTCGTAGAGAAATTCGGTATTGAATATATAGTTGCCCATTGAGGCCAGGCAGATGCCGGGTTTGCCGGGGATCGAGTTTGGCTGTTCCGGTTTCTCATCAAATTTGATAACGCGACCGTCCTCATTGACGGTCATGACGCCAAATTGGCCTGCCGCTTCCTCAACGGGAACTTCGACGCAGCTCACCGTCATGTCCGCACCTTTCTCGGCATGCATCGCGAGAAACGGACCATAGTCCATTTTGTAGATGTGGTCGCCAGAAAGAATCAGCACATGTTTAGGCGCGTGGGTCCGGATGATATCGAGGTTTTGATACACGGCATCTGCCGTACCACGATACCACTCACCGCCAACGCGTTGCGAGGCCGGCAATATTTCCACAAACTCGCGCTTGCTGGCGCGGAACCACGACCACCCGTGTACCAGGTGCCGAATTAGTGAGTGCGCCTTGTATTGAGTCAGTACTGCAATGCGACGAATGCCAGAATTGATGCAATTTGAAAGTGGAAAATCAATGATGCGGTACTTGCCACCAAAATAGAGGGCGGGCTTAGCGCGCCAGTCCGTGAGTTCGAAAAGTCGCGAGCCGCGACCGCCGGCAAGAATAATCGCCATTGTGTCTCGCGTCAGTCGGCTGACGTGACGCGAATAATCATTTTTATTGTTTTCCATTGTGCGGCAACCCTCGCCGTGCGGCGATAACCATCGACGCAACATTGTCGCAGATTCCCTGCGACAATTGCGTTTCTTGAACGCGCCAACGCCAATTGCCGTCGGCTATGCCGGGGGTGTTGATGCGTGCTTCGGAGCTGAGTCCGAGATAGTCCTGCATCGGAGCGATCGCTATATAGGCCGCAGTTGAGAATGCCGCCTTAATTAGATCCGTGTGCACCATTTCGGGGCAACCGCGTGTGACTTTCAGCGCGGCCTCTTGTGTCCGCTTAATCTCGTTGTCACTGCGGACATCATCCGGGCTACCGTGATACCAACCGATAGTGGTGTCATTGTCGTGCGTGCCTGTGTAGCAAACGGAATTTACGCCAACATCTGCGAGTTTGAAACCATCATCGCAAACAGCGAACTGCAGCACACGCATGCCAGGAATATTGTGGCGGTCCCTAAGCCGCGTAACTTCAGGCGTAATGACCCCGAGATCCTCGGCGATGATGGGTAGGCTGCCGAGCGACGCGCGCATTGCATCGAAAATGGCATCGCCGGGGCCGGGCTCCCAGGTACCCACTCGCGCGGTAGTCGAACTGGCGGGTATAGACCAATAGGATTCGAAGCCGCGAAAGTGATCGATGCGCACGAGGTCGGCGATGTCGCAGGTTGCCCTTAGGCGCTCTGCCCACCAGCGGTAGTTCGTCGACTTATGTTGCTCCCAGTCATACAGCGGATTGCCCCAAAGCTGGCCCTCTTCACTGAAATAGTCTGGCGGTACGCCGGCGACACACACTGGAATTCCGTTCTCGTCGATTTGCAGGATTTCGCGATTCGCCCATGCATCCGAGCTATCAAGCGCGATATAGATCGGCATATCACCGAACAGTGACACGCCATTGGCATTGGCGTAATCGCGCAATTGCCGCCACTGACGAAAAAACAAATATTGAATGACCTTAGTGATCTCGATTCGATCACCCTCAATTCCTTCGAGTTCGCGCATCGATGTTGCATCGCGATGCACATAATCCGGACTCCATGCTGGCCATGGCTGTTCGGCGTGACGTGATTTCAGCGTTCTGTACGTCGCATAGTCATGCAGCCACGTCGAATCATTGCGAGTGAGAAAACTGGCGAAATCGGCTTTCATCGCGTCGTCTGCTTTTTCGTCAAAGCGGCTGGCCGCCAAATCCAATAACCGGTTCTTTGCTGGAATCAACGCAGCGTAGTCCACATAGCGCTTTGGCAACGCCGTTAGTTCTAATACTTCATTAGCAACGAGTAGCCCGAGATCAATTAGGTCGCCAATATCGATGAGTAATTCGTTGCCTGCGAAAGTGGATAGCGGTTGATACGGCGAATTGCCGTACGCAGTCGGCCCTAACGGCAGGATTTGCCAAACACCTAGCTTCATACTTACCAGCTTGTCGACAAATTTGCGGGCATTCTGACCGAGTTCGCCAATACCATACGGTCCAGGCAGGGACGTAATGTGTAGGGAAACACCCGCCTTCCGCTGTCGTGCCGATATTTGAGAACCTGCGCCGATTTCCATCTAGCAAATCAATTTACGAATGTTGTTACTGGGCGCAAATACTATCAGTAAGGTTTGCAAGCCGTAACGTTGCTGCCTCAATCTCTGATTCACGATGCACTGCGAACCGCATCGCCAATCCGGGCGAGTCCTGAATGCACTACCCGGGCAGTTATACCACCGTGACCGCGCAGCGCGTTGTAGCCGCCGGGTCCGAGTGCGGATTCCATGCGAGAGCACGGATGGCACAGCCCCGTGAATTCAAGCGCCGCGTTGCCGACAAGAAACTGCTTATCTTTAAGTGCAAGCAGGTTGATGCCGTTGACAACAATGTTGCGGCGAACGGTTTCGGGGTTTACCACGTCGATGTTGAGCATGGACGCGACGGCGACGAGATGCTCAGCTTGAATTAAAGTAACCTGCCGCTTGCCACCCAGGTTGGCATAATGGTCTCCAACGAGTCCCATGTTGGCTTGAAGTTCTATTTCGTCGACAGACTCTAGCGGCGCCAAGCGCGCGGGCCGAATGCCAATCCACTGAATGGTGCCGCGCTGCGGCAATTGGTCGAGCAATTCGCGTAGCGTTGGCATGAATGAAAATTTGGACTAGGTATTGAACCGGATAATTAATAGCAGCTTATCAATTAGTGAGCCGAAAAAAAATCTCGTCGACATACGTATTTGAATTCGGGATAGTTTGCTGGGAAACGGCAAAATCTGGTCCTAAATCTGTCATTGAGAACAGGTTTTGACGAGAATTGTACCAATCGAAACTATCGCTTATTCGCTTATTCCATTTTCTAGTGCTCTTAACGCCAGAATTCCTACTGGAATGCCATCAAATTCTGCCATCGCATCTAACATTGCATCCCACAAATACTCGGCGAAACTTGTATCGCTCAAGATATAGAAGCACGTCGTTGTTCCCAGGTCGCGTCGCAGTATAATTGCGTTGATATGTGCCAACGAACTCTGTGCGATGTTGCCATTCGCAAACTTTCTCGCACGCATGTCGACGCCACACAGTTTTGCAAGCACCGACGGCGCGTAAGTGCCAGTGAGTGCAAACCAGGCATGGCTATCGCTACGCGGTAGTGGATAAACACGTTGTGTCGAGGAGTCGATTGATACGTCCTGTAGCGCAGCGGGCAGACTCGGCGCATCAGTTAGGTTGCCCAAGACCAGGTATTCAGTCGCCGAGAGTCGTGCAACGGTACCGCCGTCATCCTGTGACTTAGATAAATTGGGGCGACTGGGGAGTCGCGGAATGCGTTTTTCAAGCCAATGCGTTGTATCCGATCCCTTAAATCCTATTCGCGGCAAGCTCGATAGATCGGCAAGGCCGAGCATGGCCGCGCAGTGCACTTCATTGTGTTCGCCAGAATACGCAGCAACCACTGCAGAGGCAGACGCCTTCGTAAATGCTGCACCGGCAGCGACGTGCCGCCGATACAATTGGCTGCGCCGTGAAAAATTCGTCGGTGCCACATTTTCTATTTTCGGCATCACTACAGTTCCTGGCGCAAATTTTCGGGATCATAGAATGGCAGCATGACGACGTCTGCGGCGATCTCAACGCCGCCTGTGCCTTTAATGGTGAATTGTTTCCCCGGACTGGCGATGCCCGGTGGAACGTACGCCAGCCCTACGGTTTTTTCCAGCGTTGGTGAATACTCGCAAGAGGTGACCCGGCCGAGCACTTCGGAGTTGTCTACGACCAATTGGCACTCAAGTGGCAGCGGGGCCTCTGGGTCGCGAACGACAAAACCAACAAGGTGACGCGTCGCTTTGGCTTCTTTCAGTTCAACAATGGTTCTGCCGCCAACATAGAATGGCTTGGCTTTTGAAATTGCCCAATCCATTTGCACCTCCATCGGATTGGACATCGCATCCGTGTCCTGGCCGATGATAATGTGACCTTTCTCCAGGCGAAGTATGCGCTGTGCCTCAATTCCAAATGGTGCGATTCCCAGTGCACTACCCGCCGATATTGCCGCATCCCAAAGTGCCTCGCCGCAGTGCTGAGGCACGTGTATCTCGTAACCTAATTCGCCAACAAAGCCCACCCGAATTATGCGTGCAGGAATTTCCGCAACTGTGCCTACGCGGATTCCCATGTACGGAAACGACTCTCTATCGAGATCAACGTCCGTGCACAACAACCGTAATACTGTTCGAGCGTTCGGACCTGAAATATTGACGCCGCACAACGCGGAAGTAACGTTGCTGATGTCGACGTCCAGATTCCATTGTGCGTTCCACTTGAGCATGTTGTGAAACACGCTGTCGGCGCTGCCGGTTGTGGTTGTGACATAGTAATGATGCTCGTCGAGGCGACAAGCGACGCCATCGTCGATAATGGCGCCGGTTTCGTTGGTCATCAACGCGTAGCGCGAATGCCCTATAGGTTGTTTTAGAAAACCGAATGTATAAATTCGGTTTAGAAATTCGCCGGCGTCGGGACCTCTGATGTCCAGGCCACCTAACGTCGATACATCGACGATACCGACGTTGTTGCGCACGTTTTCAACTTCGCGCCGAATCGCAGTCGTTTTCAAGTCTTGCGATCCATAGTAGGCGGGTCGATACCATGTGCCCGCATGCAACATCTGAGCACCGGCTTCAATGTGCCGGTGGTGCATATTGCTGCGGCGTGCCGGGTAGAACGCTCGGCCGGCTACATGCGCAAGTTTTTCTGCGGCGAACGGTGGTCGTGACGTGGTCACCCCGGTCTCTGCGACACTCTTATTTGTCTCTTTTGCGACTAGGCGCGCCGTGGCAAGCGCAGAGTGGCGACCCTGCGAAGGGCCCATCCCGCACGTTGAATAACGCTTAACGAGTTGGATGTGTTCGTATCCATCGTGAACTGCATTGACGATATCGGCGATCTGCAGGTCTTCGTCGAAATCGACAAATTCCTTGCCCTTTGGATGTGGAAAAATTGGCCACGAGTAATTCGTACTTGAGATCTTTTTGTCGGTTGTAGATTTTGCGGCAATCAATACTTGGTCGGCGCTGCCCGCGAGCTTGCCAAGAAATTTTCCGTTGTCTATGACATCGTCTATATCCCAAAGCCCTGCCACAGAGCCAGCGACTTGACAGTCTAGCGGTAGATTAGTCAGTGTAAAAACCGATTTTTCGTCGTCATAGTCGAGCCTGCCGCCGGCTTGGCAGGCCAACTGATAGGCTGGTACAAAACCGACAGACATACACAACATGTCGCAGCGAATAATTTCGCTCTTGTCGGAACAGACACCGTCAGAAATAATCGGGCGAACGTCGACAGCGCGAATGTGCCTGTTGCCTTTGCTCGCGATAGCCGCGTAAATAGCATGCCCCTGCAGGATTCGGATTCCGTGGTCAACGACAGTCGTCGCGATTTCGTCAAACTCAGGTGCCATTCTGAGGTCAACAATCAATTCTACGTTTACGCCCGCATCCAATAAGTCGAGCGCAACGCCGTAGCCGTCGTTGTTGCCGGCGAGTATGACCGCGTTAGACCCCGGTTTGACGCCATAGAGATGCAATATTCGTTGTGCGGCACTTCCCAACAACACGCCTGGTAAATCGTTATTGCGGAAGATGGCCGGCTGCTCCATGACGCCGGTGCAAAGCAACACTTGCCCGGCACGCGTTTTGTAGAGCCTATTCCCATTGATGAGTGGTAACCAATTATCCGCGAACCAGCCATTGCAGATGGTATCGACCATTATGTCGATTTTCTGGTGTTTTTCGACGGCGCTAGTAAGCGCTCGACGAAGCTCGCCAGTCCGTGTGCCGTTGGCGTCAATTCGCGCATAGTTGAGGGACCCACCGAGAATCGCGTTTTCATCGATGATCAATACGTCAGCACCGACATCCGCCGCGCTTATCGCTGCAGACAGTCCGGCCGGCCCGGCGCCGACGACAACAACATCATAGAAAAGATACTGTTTGTCGAAGTACTCCGGCTTGTGAGCCTTGTCTATGATCCCTAGGCCCGCCTTCTTGCGGATGAAGCGAGACCAAATTTCCCAGGCGCCTTTCGGCTTGAAGAACGCCCGATAGTAAAAGCCGACGGGAAGAAATTTGGCGATACGCCCTATCCAGGCGTCGCGATCATTTTCAAGACTGCCGCTGTAGTTCTGCGCGGTAATTTGCAGTGACGGAATTATCGGTTCGCGATCAGCAAGTGCATTTGGATTTGACGGAAGTTGCACTAAGCTGTTGGAATCTTGACCCGCGTACGTCAATGCCGCTCGCGGCCGGTGATATTTGAAGGAGCGGCTAAGAATCATTTGGCCATTTGCTGCCAGAGCGCTCGCGATAGTGTCGCCATGGTAGCCCGTGTATTCATTGCCGTCGAAAGTGAATGCCACTTTCCGTTTTCGATCCAGTAACAAACCATAAGGTTCCGGAAGTCGAAACTGATTCGACACTACGCCTTATCCGCATTGATTGAGTCAACACGCTCCGTAAACATCTCGCTTGCTGGAAATGTTCGTACGACTTCGTCCGTAATCGTATTTCTTTCGGCTAGAAACCAATACGCACTAGCGTTATGCATCCACCACTCGGTTACCACGCCCGCTTCGTTACGGTCAAAGAATACATATTCTGCCCACTCGCGCGAGTCGCACATAGTGGGATTCGGCATCGTATGCAACTCGCCACCGTAGGAAAATTCCGCGATATTGCGCGGGCCGTTGAGGGGACAGTTGAGGAGCTTCATTTTTCTGTTTGCCTCAGTGGCTAGCGGCGGTTGCGCCGGCTTCGTTGACTTGACGAAAGCGATAGAAACGCTCTAGCTCAAACGGTCGGATAATTTCCGGGACGTGTCCGGTGGCAATTAACTCGGCCATACTCTTGCCACAGATGGGTGTCGCTTTGAAGCCCCAGGTGCCCCAACCAGCGTCTAGGAAATAGTTTCTAACGGGGCTCAGGCCCATGATTGGACTGTAGTCCGGCGTCATATCCGTGATTCCAGCCCACTGTCTAAGCACTTTCGCCTGCGCAAGGTGTGGAAACAGTTCAACGATGGCTGACGCTAGAGATTCCTTCTGCTCCAAAGTGGCACGAGTGTTGTACAGCGGGTACGGATCGGAACCACCGCCAATGACAAACTCGCCACGCGACGTCTGATGCGTGTAAACATGTAGTTGGGGCGAGCTAATATGTGGAAACAGTGAAGGTTTGTAAGGTTGCGTGACCATCGCTTGTAACGGAAACGTATGTATCGGCAAGCGGATGTTCGCTTGCATTGCGACTGTTGAACTGGAACCGGCAACTGCCTGTACCGCGCAGCCACATTCAATTCTTCCACGATTTGTCCGAATGGCGATGACTTTACCGTCTCGAACTTCGATATCTTGCGCCTCTGTTAGTTGATGTATCTCGACGCCGCGTTCGCACGCGCCTTTTGCGAAACCCCAGGCAACTGCATCGTGGCGGGCTGTTGCGCCATCGGCGTGCCAGAGACCGCCGATAATCGGATAACGCACCTCCTCGGACAGATTAAGGTCAGCAGCGATTTCTTGAATCGTTTGCAGGTCAACGAGTTCGGACCGGATGCCTAGGTGTTGATTTACTTCAGCTCGCCAACGGAAGTTACGAATAGCCGCATCGTTGTGCGCCAACGTCAATTGCCCACGGTTTTCCGTCATAACGTTGAAGCCGAGTTCGTTGCTGAGATTCCGATAAAGATTTAGAGATTCGCGATAGAAGGCGACGCTTTCTTCCGTCAAATAGTTCGAACGAATTACGGCAGTGTTGCGTGCCGTATTGCCGCCGCCGATGTAGCCTTTGTCCAAAACAGCAACGTTAGTCACACCGTGATACTTGGCGAGGTTGTACGCGATACTTGTACCGTGGCCACCTGCACCGATGATAACGACGTCGTAACGTTTTTTTAGCTTGGTATTTGCGGGCGTGAATTGATGACGTGCAGGATATGCTTTGCGTAGCCCGAATTTTACTAATCCAAACGGCACTTCGACAACTGTCAGCTGTGTGCGCTGTGCGACATAACGGAAAGGAACACGACCGGTAGCTCAACCAGTTCCTGCGGACCGTGTGTTGCATCCGAATCGAAAAACAGTGAATCACCGGGGCAAAGCCGATAGCTGGAACTGCCGTGGGTATAAATCATTTCACCGCTGATGATGTAAATAAACTCGATGCCGACGTGCTGGAACAGGGGGAAAACGTCCGATTCTTTGTTGAGCGTAATGAGATAGGGTTCGACCGCAACATCGCCGTGCAAACTATGACCCAATAACTGGTATTGATGGCCAGCTCGTGTGCCGCGACGTTCGATCGTGAGCCCTTGACCAGCTTTTACGTGGATTGCATCTCGCTGTTCTTCATATGCTCGAAATAGAGCGGTAACCGGAACGTTCAATGCGCTCGACAAAGAACGTAGCGTCGACAATGACGCAGACGTTCTGCCATTCTCAATTTTCGACATCATGCCGGCAGACAATTTGGTTAGTGTGCAAAGCTCCGAGATGCTCAGCCCCATTTGCTTGCGATAAAGGCGGACTTGCCGGCCAATCGCTCTTTCAAGCGCATTTTCTGGCGCATCTGCGTGCGCTGGGTCCACGAAAGGTCTCTCTGATGGTGTGTCTTGCTTCATCTGAGGTTATTCATGTTAAGAAAGTAACTTTACTGTCAGTAGTCCTGTACTGTACAGTGATGACCCGAGAGATTAAAGGGATACGCTTCAAACATGTGCGGAATTGTCGGCATCTACCATAAAAACTCCGACTTAAACCGATCTCTCGGCAGCAACCTTGCATCGATGCTGATTGAGCTAAGCGACCGAGGGCCAGACAGCGCCGGCGTCGCGATTTATCGAGATTCCGTTGCCGAATCACAAATCAAACTAAGCCTTCACTCTTCGGCAAATATCGACTGGCATGGCCTTGGCAATGCATTGAGCGCTCATTTGGATGGTCCTGTCAGCGTCGAAATCAAAGCATCGCACGCGTTACTTGTTGCGCCCAAAACCGAGGGCTCGGTCAAGCAATGGCTGGCCGATTACGATAAGAATATTCGCACGATGAGCGCGGGAACTTCCATTGAAATATTCAAAGAAAAGGGCTTGCCGCGCGAGTTTGTTGAACAATTCGAATTGACAAACCTCAGCGGTACGCATGCGCTCGGCCATACACGAATGGCAACCGAGAGTGCGGTGACGACCGAGCATTCACACCCATTTTCAACCGGTATGGACCTTTGCCTGGTGCATAACGGCTCGCTGTCTAATCACAATCGCTTGCGACGCCAATTGGCGGACGATGGCATCGATTTTCAAACAGACAATGATAGCGAGGTTGCCGCGGGCTATTTGATGTGGCGGCTTCGCGAGGGCGACACATTGCAGACGGCGCTCGAACAGGCCATCGAGGACCTTGATGGGTTCTATACGTTAGCCATAGGCACGCACGATGGCTTTGCGGTATTGCGAGATCCGATCGCCTGCAAACCTGCAGTGATCGCAGAGACTGACGATTGGGTTGCGATGGCTTCGGAATTTCGTGCAATCGCACATCTTCCTGGCGTTGAGCATGCGACCATTTGGGAACCGGAACCCGCAACAGTTTATTCGTGGGGCGGATAGCCGTGCGATTCGATCTAAAAAACGACGCGCTGCGTAAATTGAACCAGTATCTGCATGAAAACCCAGAAAAGCAGGTTGCGGTCCGTAATCCCGCGGGCCGACACAATATCGCCGTCGGTATAGACGCTGATATTGATGTCGATATTCATGGCCACGTAGGCTACTACTGCGCCGGAATGAATCAGAATTCTCGCGTCACAATTCACGGCAATGCAGGCCCAGCCGTCGCTGAGAACATCATGTCCGGTTGCGTACGAGTTCACGGCAATGCCTCGCAATATGCGGGTGCTTCAGGTCATGGCGGCACGCTAATCATCGATGGTGATGCCAGTTCCCGCTGCGGTATATCCATGAAAGGAATCGACATCGTCGTAGCGGGAAGTGTCGGTCACATGTCCGCATTCATGGCGCAGAAAGGGCATATGGTTATTTGTGGCGATGCGGGAGATTTCCTCGGCGATTCAATTTACGAAGCAATAATCTACGTACGCGGCAAATTGGGCGAGTTGGGTGCCGACTGCGTTGAAAAAGAGTTGACGCCGATACATCGTGAGAAGCTCGCGTCTCTTTTGATGCTCGCTGGATTGGATCACTCGGTCGAGGGCTTTAGACGTTTCGGCTCCGCACGCGATTTGTATCACTTCGATATCGATCACGCAGGCAAATACTAAATGGCAAGGCAACGTTCCAAGCAGTATAAAGATACACATATGCCAGATGTAATATCGCAGCGACCGTCGGCGACGTTTCCACTAGATGTGCTGGACGAGATTCACCGAGCGGCAGACCAGGGGATTTACGAAATTCGCGGTTTGGGTGCCAAACGGAAGTTACCAACGTTCGATGATCTGCTATTCCTGGGCGCATCAATGTCGCGCTATCCACTGGAGGGTTACCGCGAGAAGTGCGCAACCAATGTCACATTAGGCAATCGGTTCGCGAAAACCCCAATCGAACTGGATATCCCGATCACTATCGCAGGCATGAGTTTTGGCGCGCTGGGCGCGCACGCAAAAGAATCAATAGGTCGCGCGGCCACGTTGATGGGCACAAGTACAACGACTGGCGACGGTGGTATGACCGAAGAAGAGCGGCAATCGTCCAAGACCCTGGTGTATCAGGTACTGCCCAGTCGCTATGGGTTGAATCCCGATGATCTTCGGCGTGCAGACGCCATTGAAGTTGTGGTTGGGCAGGGCGCGAAACCCGGCGGCGGCGGCATGCTGCTAGGCCAGAAAATTACTGAACGCGTTGCTGAAATGCGCGACCTGCCAACAGGAATCGATCAACGCAGCGCTTGTCGACATCCAGACTGGACGGGCCCTGACGATCTTGAAATCAAAATTCAGGAGCTGCGCGAAATTACCGATTGGCAAATTCCGATCTACGTCAAGGTAGGCGCTTCACGAGTCGGCTTCGACGTTGCGCTTGCTGTGAAAGCGGGCGCCGACGTAATCGTCGTCGACGGAATGCAAGGCGGTACTGCGGCGACACAGGATGTTTTTATCGAGCACGTCGGCGTTCCGACACTGCCCGCGGTGCGGCTTGCAGTTGAAGCGCTGCAAGAGCTTAAAATGCATCGCAAAGTACACTTGATTGTTTCAGGTGGAATTCGCAGTGGTGCGGATGCTGCCAAGGCTCTGGCGCTCGGCGCAGATGCGGTGTCAATTGGCAGTGCTGCGATGATCGCAATTGGCTGTAACCGAAACGCGTACATTGAAGATTACAAGGCGCTAGGAACATTGCCGGGTTATTGCCACCATTGCCATACGGGACGCTGCCCGGTGGGTGTCGCGACTCAAGACCCGCATCTCGAGTCCAGGTTAGTGCCTGAACAGGGTGCACAATGGTTGAGAAATTATCTTTCGACCATGGTGCTTGAAATGCAGACTGTCGCGAGAGCGTGTGGCAAAAGTCATGTACTGAACTTGGAACCAGAAGACCTCACAGCGCTGACCATTGAGGCTGCGGCCATGGCACGAATTCCGCTCGTCGGCACCAACTGGATCCCTGGCAACAATCAGACTTAGAGAGAGAACGAGGAGAGAAGTGATGGCGAAAGATCTTGCAGCGATCGCAAAAGCAAAAAAGATAGAGTACTTCCTAATCAGTTTCGTCGATCTGCTGGGTCATCTTCGGGCTAAGCTTGTGCCGGCACGTGCTATCAAGGGTATGCAAAAGGAGGGTGCAGGGTTCGCAGGTTTTGCCGCGTGGCTAGATATGACGCCTGCCCACCCGGATTTGTTTGCGATTCCCGATCCAGACAGTTTGATTCAACTTCCTTGGAAACCCGAAGTTGCCTGGTTAGCTTCCGATTTGTGGATGAACGGCAAACAGCTGGAGGCATCTCCTCGTGTCGTCCTGAAAAGGCAAATTGCTGCGGCGACCAAGAAGGGCCATCGAATCAAAACCGGCGTTGAGTGCGAGTTTTTTCTCACCACGCCTTCCGGCGACATGGTATCGGACCCGGCGGATACCCAGGAGAAACCCTGCTACGATCAATCCGCGCTGATGCGCCGCTATGACGTCATACGTGACATTTGTGACGCGATGTTAGCGCTGCGTTGGAATCCGTATCAAAACGATCACGAAGATGCGAACGGACAGTTTGAAATGAATTGGGACTATGCGGATGCGCTGGTCACTGCCGATCGCCATACATTCTTCAAATACATGGCGAAAACCATTGCGGAGAATCATGGTTATCGCGCGACATTCATGCCGAAACCGTTTTCACACCTCACCGGGAATGGTTGTCATGCACATGTATCCGTTTGGGATAAAGATGGCGCGAAAAACCTGTTCTTGAACAAGCGGGATGATATGGGGCTCTCGACTCTCGCTTACAACTTTTTGGGCGGTGTCCTAAAAAGCGCCGATTCACTTGCCGCTATTTTTGTGCCAACCGTAAATAGCTACAAACGAATCGATGCTTCGGTAACGTCGTCAGGTGCTACCTGGTCACCGAACGCAATTACTTATAGCGGTAACAATCGCACGCATATGGTACGCGTACCGGACGCGGGGCGTTTTGAATTGCGACTTATGGATGGTGCATCGAATCCGTACTTGCTGCAGGCTGGAATTATGGCTGCTGGAGCAGATGGTATTGCTAACAAGAGAGATCCCGGGCCGCCGCTCGATATCAATATGTATACCGAACAACACAAGCTAAAGAAAGTACGAAAACTGCCGGCCAACTTACTGGATGCGATACGCCTATTCGATAAGAACAAAATCGCGCGCAACGCATTTGGCGATGAGTTCGTGGATAGCTATGTAAAATTAAAGGCCGCGGAGTGGCATCGCTACACAAAACAAATATCGCCCTGGGAGCGCGAAACGACTTTCGATTGTTAATGCTTGAGGAGATGTGAAACCAAGAGCTCGTCTGGTATTGGCTAACGCTCACGCTACAACGATGCGAAATGAATGGTCGGCTACGCTTCCACTAATTTCATTCGACTTCTAATGAGCGTCACGGCAGTAATCATGCCGACAACAACTAACGCGCCGCTGGCAAGAATGACATTAGTATAGTCATCGCCATTTATGAGTCGGCCCATCAACGCGGGCCCTAATGAATAGCCGACCTTCGCTGTCGACATTAGAAGTAATACGAGCCCTCCGGTTTTGTCTATTACGTTCAATCCGCCAAGGAAAGCCGCCATGCCCATGGCCCAACAAAATTGCAGCATGCAGACGGCGATGGCAAACATTATGTTGTTCGTGCTCGTCGCAAATAGGAACAGCATGACAAGTTCCCCGACAATCACGAACAAAAAAGGACTCAGCATCCCCAGCGCGTCTGCAATCCAGTTCTTCGCCAACCCTCCTAGGATGCCAAGCACAGACGAAATGCCCAGCGCAAATCCGATTTGCGCTGTCGTCAAGTTCGCCGCAAGCCCTAAGCGTTCCAGAAATGCCCAGAGTCCACCCTGAGCCATAAAAAACAGTAACGCGCCAACTAATGCCAACGCGCTGGTTAGGAAGTTATTTTGTTGTTTTTCGTGTGAGGTCGTTCTGTTGAGGCCACGCTGAGGCAGTAACGCGATCGACAGGAAGGAAGTAAGTCCCAGCGCTATCAATGCGAACAAAAATCCGTCAAGTCCCCAACTTGAAATGACTTTCGGAAATATCACTATGTATCCGACGGTCGATACCGTCATTTGACAGGCGACCCAATATCCAAATATTCGGTCAGCATTTTTACTGTCGCTTTGGCATGCGAGGCCAATGGCTAATAGTGCACCACTTGCGCTACCAACCAAAAATCGGCTGGCAAGCATTGGCCAATAGCTGTCGATGCCCGTCGACGCCCAGTTCGCTGCAATGAAGACGACAGTGGAAAGCGTGGCGACGGTGACCCAATTCACCCGGCGCACCCAAAATATCCCTAACCCGGACACAATGGCGACGCCGGCCATTTCGGCCGCGGCGACATAGCCGGCCTGCTTGTTGCTAAAACCCAGCTCGTCGATGATGCCGCTAACCAAAAGGGGCAAAAACAAAATACCCAGTGTGCCAACGACGGTCATCCACATCGCTGCAGAGACGGTACTGATCCTGTTGATCTTTTCGACTAGATGCGGATCATTTTCATGCGGCAATGCGCTCACCGTGGTATCGGTTGTCATAGTTTTTCTTCCCGGCCTAGCAACATTGCAGGCCGCGTGACGACCACCGTATGCAAACTCCAAACGTGAGTTCAAATCTTGCGGGGTATGACTACATTAATGGCGAAATTGACCACATGTTTGGCGCGATTGGAGACAACCTTGATCGTACAGTGTGACCGCCTTTATCACCATACATCCAGTCCTCGTTGTATGTTTTAATGCGAGGTCAATGCGTATCGGCTGAAGCCGCAGTATGTCACATTTATTTGCAATTGCTGTCGTGAGGTGAGGTCCAGAAATGAATACAACAGTAAGGGAAATTCGGGACGCATTAACTACTGCTAAGAACTCGTCATTTGAACAAGCAACCGCCATGCCTGCGGGATACTATAGCTCTGAAGATTTTCTGCAGCTGGAGTCTGAAATTGTATTTCGCAAAGACTGGGTCTGTCTTGGGCGTGTGGACCAGGTTAGTGAACCGGGCGACTTCTACACAACCGATCTCGTCGGTGAACAATTGCTGGTTGTACGCGGCAAGGATGGTGTTGTCCGCGTACTCTCAAACGTTTGTCGGCACCGTGGCAACATGGTCGCGGCGGGATCCGGTAAGAAGTCGCGTTTTAGTTGTAGTTATCACGCGTGGACGTACGACTCGAAGGGACAACTCTTGGCTGCGCCGCTAATGTCGGAGGTCAAAGGTTTCGACTGCGCGAACTATCGGTTACCCGCATTCAATACCGAAATTTGGCAGGGTTTCCTGTTCGTCAATTTGGACGGTAACGCCACGCCGCTGGCACCACGGCTGAGTAACCTTATCCCGTACATTGAAAATTACGACGTTGCGGAGCGAGTTCACGGTTTCACCGAAAGCGTAACGTGGCAAACAAA
Source organism: Woeseia sp. (assembly GCA_021773015.1). Lineage (GTDB taxonomy): Bacteria > Pseudomonadota > Gammaproteobacteria > Steroidobacterales > Woeseiaceae > OFTM247. The sequence goes on along the minus strand of JAJFKW010000001.1, from coordinate 2,345,090 downwards.
CTGGAAGTGTCTGGCGGAAAACTTTATGGAGGGTTATCACTTAGATGTTACCCATCCCAAAACCTTGCGCCCCCTGACACCGACCGGTTTGTGCGAGTACGTGCCTTCGGACGGACAATACAATGCGTACTACTCTTATTACGACCCTAAGTATCCTGAACGAGGTCCGTTCCCACCGAACTTGACTGACAAGGAGAAGCGCTGCTCCTTTATGTTCGGTGTTTTTCCGAATCTTGTCGTCGCGGCCGCACCCAACATTTTGATCTTTCTTTGCTTGAGCCCCGATACAAGTAATTCCGTCAATATTCGCTGGGGTATGTCGGCATTGCCACAGACAGACGGCGTGACCGACGAACAACGTGATTTCATGAATCAAGTCAATGCAGAGGACAAGGCCAAACTCGAAACGTTGCAAAAAGGCCTGCAGTCGCGTTACTACGAATCAGGACCTTTGGCGAAACAAGATCTTGAAGGGACGATTTTCGATATGTATCGATATATGGCGACACATCTCGGTAGTGACGTCTCCCTGACTGATTAAGGATTGTTTGCGAACGCTACGGTCGCTCGTCTTAACGGCAGGAAAATCGATCAGGTTTGTCGGTTTAGCTCAGGGACCAGCGCGTCCTCAAGCGGCTGCAGAAATTCTTCGAAGTTCATCCACTGTTGCAGCCCCGTTCGATAAATGGGTTGTCTGACCTGTTCGGAACTGGGTGTGCGCACCAGGCGATCGGTCTTATGAAATTCGAGGCATTCAGCTTGTGGGGCTAGTCCACAGTAAGACAGCAGTCGCGTGACTTGGGCCTCCAAATCTTCTACAACATCTTCGTATTGCACGCGTAAAATCTGTTCTGGAAAAAGACACTCCCAGTGATCCATCAAGCGGATGTAGTTTCGATAGTATTGGCCTATTTCCCGCAAGCCGTAGGTGTAGGCTTGTCCTGACGCGAACAGTTGTTTGAATCCGCTAAAGCAACACGCCATAGGCTCGCGGCGCGCATCAATAATTTTAGCGTTAGGTAAGATCATCTTGATCAGGCCGATGTGCCGAAAATTGTTTGGCATTTTGTCGATGAAGTAGGGTGCGTTGGCTCGATACGCCTTTGTTTCATCGATATACGATTGGCCCAATTCGAAAATTTCGTCTTTATTCAGATCGACTAGCAGACCCGGATACCTAGCAGCTTTGTTCGCCATGCGTCGCCCGTTCAGCCGCGCAACAATACTCAGAATATTCGGCAACTCGAACGTCCCATCTACTTCAGAATGCGATGCGAGTATTTGCTCCAGCAGAGTCGACCCGGAGCGTGGCAGCCCTACGATAAAAATCGGATCAGGCGCAGGATTACCGAAACCAGTTTTGGCCTCAATCAACTCTGGGGTTATAACGCTGATCTGAGACTCAATCTCGGCGCTGACGATTTCCGGTCGATACGCCAGAGACTCTCTCTTCAGTCGATTGCCACGATCGTAGTATTCGAACGACCGTGCAAATTCGTGACGATCTTCCAACGCCTTTCCTACCGCGAAACACAGGTGTATACGATCCACAATGCTGGTTTTCTCGTCCGCCTCGCTGTCTTGCGCGAGCTGTAATTCATCGTCGCTCGCAGCGTAGGTCTTTAGATTGGCCAAGCTCCAATATGCGTCGCCATAGTCGGGTCTGGCGGCATAGCTGCGCTGGTAGAAATCGATACCCTCTTGCAATCGACCGAGCGTCTTCGCGGCATGCCCGCACATCAACAAAATTTGAGGGTTCTCAGGATCGATTTCCAGGACGTTTTGATAGACCTGCAATGCTTCTTCATGCCGGCCGACGTTCAAACATGCATTGGCATACAGACGCTTATAGTTATAGTCGTCCGGCACGGAGTCCTTGAGTCGACGCGCTTGTTCGAATGTGGATTCGAACTTTTGACGTTTTTGCAATACGCCTACATAGTCGAATCGACCGAGGTGGAAATCGGGCTCGAACTCGAGCGCGCTTTCCAACAATTTCTCAGCGTCGTCAGTTACGCCTAATGCGACGGCAATGCTGGCTAACAGACGCATGGCCTCGACGTTTTTTGGATGCTTAAGCAGGAATTGCCGACACAGCGACTCGGCTTTGTCTAATTGATTTTCATTGACGAGCGTCGTTATGCTCAACAATTGTGGTGGTAGCGATTTTAGTCGATCGACATGTACTGTCGCTCTCGCCAAACCGGCATGGTTCTTCGCCATGCCATACAATCCGATGAGGCCTTTCCAACTGGAAATCAGTGCCGAATCCAATTCGACGGCTTTTTCTAGCGCTTCAATCGCCGGTTCCAGTTCCCTTTGGGCCATCCAAAGAAAGCCTTTTTCCTGATAGCCGCGACTATGATTTGGTGTAATCTTATGTAGTTCGTCCAAACTTCGGAGCGCGCTCTCGGATTGATTGAGTAGACGTTTTACAACCGCATTTACGTAGTGGGCCTCCGCATGATCGGGTTGGGCCGCGATTAGTCTAGAAATTGCCGCGTCAGCTTCATCAAAACGGCTCCGGCTCAACATCAATTGAACTGCTTTGATCGAAGCATCAATCTCGGCATCTGTATCGTCGGCCGTGGTGTTTTCGCTACTCATATCGCGCGAGTTTACCGTTGCAGCGCATTAAGGCAATCTCTGCATTGATTTAGGAGGCCGGTATTTGTTTGACGCTAGATACCAAATTGATTGCTGATGGCGCAAAAGAAAAGGGAAGTGGTAGGTATAACCACTTCCCTTTTGTATCGATACTTCTAAGTTAAGGGCATTCAGATCAATAGTCGTACCTGAAGCGCAGCCCAATTGATCTCGGCCGAGTAACAAATTCTTCAGGTGTAGCACCATTGGTTCGGATGAAGCGAATTATCCGTTCATCCGTTACATTATCGATGAACAATTCAACGCCATAATTCTCTTTGCCAAATCCGATTGTCGCATCCAACGAATCCCAGCTCGGAATGTTTGCTACTTGAGACAGGATAATGGAATTATCGCTCTCGTCCGCGTGCTGCAGGGCAAGCTGCACATGTGCATCGAAGTCACCGGCCTGCCAGGTGTATCTGCCGCGTAGGGTGTATTGAAACTCCGGTGAAAATGCTAATGAACTTCCCGCCGGCGAGACGTTTGACGGTGCAAATAGGTCATTAGACACCGAGGTGATCTCCGTGTCGTTCCATGCGAATGACCCGAACAAGGTAAAGTCATCATTTACCGAAAATGCAATATCTGAATCGATACCGGTGACTTCGGCCTCACCCAAATTGGTCGTAAAAGTTAGATTTGAAACGGTAAAGTCGGTCACAGTCAATTGAATGTCGCTCCAATCAACCTTGTATGCTGTACCGTTCCAACGCAGCCGATTGTCGAGGAATGTCGCTTTCCATCCGAACTCGATGTTTTCGACGGTATCAGTAACGTAGCCAAATGGTACGATTACCGTCGGGTCGGCGCTACCCGGTCCACCGCGGCGGTTAAATCCACCCGGACGGAAGCCCTCAGAATACGTCGCATAAAAAAGCGAACTGTCATTTGGCGTCCACGACACGTTAAATTTTATGATGGTGTCGGTTTCCGTTGCGGGCGAAATACCGTCAAGATTGGCGTCGATATTAATGCCGAAATCACGGTCCGTATCCGTAGTCGCGAAAAAGAAGTTCGTCGAACCGGCCAAACTTACTTCTTGTTCGTAGTAACGAGCACCGATGGTGGCTGTGAATTGATCCGGCACCAATTCGTAAGTTAGCTCGCCAAATACCGCCGTTTGTTTTTCGAAGCGCGTAATATCGTTAACGAAGTTGACCCCTTGGTCGCGCGGATTGGGATCGAATATCGTCGTTCCCGGCAATGGAAGTTGTTGCGCGGTAAGCCCATTTGCGATTTGACCAGGACTCGTAAAGTCGATGCTCGCGCCAAGGTCCGCGTCATCGAAAAATACGCCGCCGATGAAACGCAATCGATTTTCCTGTGAGGTTGCAACGCGTATTTCGTGAGTCGTGCGTTCGGTCTCGACTGTAAAGCGTTCGCCATATACCGGATCGAAACACTGTGTTGCGTTGCACAGATACGAAGGGATAAATCCACCCACCTCAAGGTAGGCATTATCGCTGGTTGCCTGATCAACATCTCGATCCAAAAAAGCACCCGTATAGATAAGTTCTAGATTGCCGATATTGCCATTGACCGTCCATGCAACTTGCGAAAATTCATCGTTTTGAAAATCAGGGAAGAACGTCGATATCTGCAATTCGCCGACGGCTGGATCCTGCGCGAATGAACCCTCCGTGTTGAGTTCTTGCTGCATAACTTGCAACAGGAATTCCCAATCGTCATTCGCTTGCCATTTCAACGCACTGCGAACCCCCTGGTAATCGGCATCGTTAAAATCTTCCTCTGCTAGCAGCGTGTTTACAGCTGGGATTGTCGTTGCGCCGGGGAAATTCGCGATGCGGGCAGGATTTGTCAGTAATGGGTCATCCGATCCGGGAACATTGTCAATGAAGCCGCCTTGATTGGCGGAATAGACAACGGTACGCCACGCCAACTTGTCATCAATGAGTGGAAGGTTGAGATAGCCCTCGACCGAAGTACTCATTTCGCCATCTTTGGTATCGGCTATGCTGAATTTCGCGCCGGCCTCAAACTCATTGAGAACTGGCTTTTTTGTGATCAGGCGAACGGTACCGGCCTGCGAACTAGCGCCGAATAAAGTGCCTTGCGGACCAGCAAGGACTTCAATCCGCTCCATATCGGCCACGTATACATCGAGGTTTCGGCCGATCGTTTGAATGGGTTGCTCATCGAGATACAGCGCGACGTTGGGCGAATTGCCGGCGGCCTCTACGGCGCTCAATGTTGCCTGGTCGGTCGCCATACCGCGAATATAAAATGTCGTATTGCCAGGGCCTCGACCGGATGCGGTCAGATTGGGCTGGTAACGCACGTAGTCGTCGAAATTGGTGATGCCAACTTCATTTAAGGTCGCGCTATCGAGGGCGATAACAGAGACCGCCACGTCTTGCAGATTTTCTGCACGCTTCGATGCGGTGACGATTATTTCTTCTAACTGCGCGTTGGCAGTTTGTGGTAAAGCAACGATAGCCAACGCCGCTGCTGTCGCCGCGTGAACCGCTGTCGACACCGGTGTGCGCCTGAATTTACTTCGATTGTGGTTGCGTGTAGACATAGCCCCTCCGACTGAAAAAATTCTTTCTCTTTGGTGGTGAATGCGCTGGAAGTTGCGGCCTTACGGCTTCGATTTTGAAACACATGATCACAGCAAATTCACCAGGAGCAATGAGCGGCTCCCCCTCAATTCTCCGACTTTATTGTAAACGTTCGGACCTGTCTATACAAACCTAGCCGTGTCCTATACAAGCTATCTCCGGGACGCCCTGGGTCGCTGACAAATTGGTTTCAGTCGCAACAAATCGTACTGATTTGGTGTGCAATATCGACCAACTGCGACTGCGAAACTATGCGGCTCCGATTGCGGTGTTCAGCAAGTCTATTGCGTACTGTCGATACGAGCTGTAGACGGTAACGATGAACGTGGGCGCGTCGTCAACGCAATGTAGTTGCGCAGTTGTTTCGGCAAAACCAGCTCTCGCGGTCGCTCCGGGCGGAAATACTCGTGGGTGGATATCGATACTGACGGCTTGAGAAAGAACCTCCTGACTTTCCGGACCCGATAGGCGAATTTGGATGTACATATCCGACACATCAACGAATGAGTGCGAAAGCCCAACAGCCGCTTGTTCCAACGTCCGCAGCACATCGTTCTGCCGTCCATCGACGATTTGCAGGATCCAATGATCGTTGCTAATACAATATACGATTCGCCCATCCGTAGCCGTTTTTAGCTGGTTCGCTGCCGCCGGAAGTGAGAGTCCCAATACATCACTACAAATTTGCCGTACGACTGCATTGCCACGCAGATCAAGAAATCCACTGTGTGGCAGAATTTTAACGGTTGCGTCGTATCCCGCCATTTCAGTTTCTCATTCTCTCGCCATCGGGATCGAAAAATACCGGCTCGCAAATTTTCGCCGTTTTGATCTGTTGTTTGGTAAACACCGAAATGGTCTCGCCGATACGTGATCTGCCGTCGCGTATTTGTGCAAGTGCGATCGAACGTTGCAGGTTCGGACTGTGAAATCCAATCGTTACCATTCCAATCATTTTTTGCGCATCGTCGTCGGTATTGGTGTTTATGATGGGTGAGCCTTTTGGTGGCACAAATTCTGTGTCGTCGGGCAACAAGCCAACGACCTCGGGGCGCGGGCCACCGACGCTGAGATCACGTTCTGTAGAACGCTTGCCTATGAAGTCGCCTTTGTTCTTCGATACTACCCAGCCCATGCCGACGTCGTAAATATTCGCATGCCCGTCGCCTTCCAGGCCTGCGGCGATAAATGCTTTTTCGGTGCGTAACAACATGCTGGTGTCGGAGCCGACCGGTGTGATGTCAAACGCTTCGCCTGCGGCTAGCAATGCTTGCCAGCAATTTCGACCGTGGCGCGTCGCCACCACAACTTCAAAACTGAGCTCGCCTGTGTAGGTTACGCGCGATACACGCGCGTCTATGCCAGCAACTTTGCAATAACGTGTGTCGAGAAACCTGAACGACTCTGGATCGACGTTAATGTCAATTCCGGCAGCTCGCACTACGTCGCGAGCCAGTGGTCCGCACACGCAGATAACTGCCCATTGATCCGAAACCGGTGTTAGGTAGACATCCAAATCAGGCCAATCGCAATGTAGCAGTTTTTCTAGATGCTTCAGGACCACCGCGGCCACGCCCGATCCGGTTGACATCAGATAGTGGTCATCGGTTAAGCGAAATGTAACGCCATCATCCAGCAAGCGACCGTCATCGTGAAGCATGTAGCCAAACTTGCAGCGACCCACGGGTAGTTTGTCCCAGGCGTTGGTATAAACGCGATTGAGGAAAGTGACAGCATCTGGACCCTTTACGGAGATTTTTCCGAGCGGCGTACCGTCGTATATTCCAACGCCATTTCGTACCGCCAAAGCCTCTCGATTGATTGCGTCGCTAGCCGATTCGCCTGCGTGGGCGATATACAGTGGACGCCGAAACAGCGCGCCCGTTTCGTCTAGACGACCGCCATTGTCGACAAACCAATCGGTAATCGGTGTGCGACGCCATGGGATAATCGAATGACCATTGTCAGCGCCAGCCATCGCACCGAAACTGATTGGGCTATAAGCTGGCCGATAGGTCGTTGTCCCAACCGTGCCAGGTTTCGTGTCGGTAATCTCGGCGAGCAAGCCTATAATGTTGACGTTGCCCGATTTGCCCTGATCAATACCCATGCCGGCGGTGGTATAGCGCTTGACGAGTTCAACTGAGCGATAGCCTTCACGCACGGCAAGCCGAATATCTTTGGTGGTAACGTCGTTGTTGAAATCGAGAAACGCTAGTCCACTTGGTTTCGGTAACGGTACTTCCCACGCGGGAATGATGTCGAGGCTTGCTTCGGCCGTGCAGGCAGGTGCCGCGATGTCATCGCTATCAAAACCGCATGCGGCCGCTGAGCGAGCACCGGCAACGAGGCCATCGCCAATGCATCGCGATAGCTGAAAGCTACCTTTGCAGGCACCCACAGATAACTGATTCTGTACGGTTGCTCCAGGAACGAAACTCGCAATATCTGTGTCGTATATTGGTTTTCCGCCTGATTGTGAAAACAAGTGAATGGTTGGATTCCAACCACCGGACACAGCAAGTAAGTCACATCGAATTCGGCGGGCTGCAGCAACGCCGGTTTTTGCTACAACTTCAACAGCACGTAATTTGCGGCTGCCGTATACCTTGCTGATGTGACTGCTATGCAGTATTTCAATGCCCTCGGCGTGCGCTGCCGCACTCAGTTCGGGGTCTGCCTGCGCTCGCAAATCAATTATAGTAGCGACCGCAACGCCGCTACGCACAAGATCGATCGCGTGTTGGTAACTGCCATTGTTATTTGTAAAAATCACCGCCGTATGTCCCGGCATAACGCCGTAGCGCACACAATAATTGCTGGCGGCGGCAGCAAGCATGACGCCTGGCCGGTCGTTGTCTGCAAAAGCAATGGGTCGTTCGATTGCACCCGTAGCCAGGACGACTTGTTTCGCTCTGATTTTCCAGAGGCGCTCCCTAACCCAATGCTTATCGGGACGATTTTCCACAACAGTGAGAAAATTCTGATCGTAATATCCAGTCGCGCTTGCTTCGGACAGACGAACGACGTCGGGCATGGCATCTAGCTCGGCAGTGATACCGGCGATCCACTGCAATGCCGCCGTGCCGTCGATAACGAGGTTAGTTCCCAGCAGTGAGCCGCCGGGCTCAACCTGGTTGTCAACGAGCAGTACCCGGGCACCGGTCCGACCGGCAGCGAGTGCAGCGGCCAGTCCTGCTGGCCCGGCACCAACAATTAGGACATCGCAATGGTGGTAGCGATGCTCGTAACGGCCGCCAGCCGGCGTTGCTGGTGCGGTTCCCCAGCCGGCCACTCGTCGGATAGCGCTGCCATACCAATCCCAACGGTCCGCGGGCCACATGAATGTCTTGTAGTAGAAGCCCGCGGGAATAAATCGATGAAACAGATTCTTGATCGCACCCAAATCGAATTCGACGGTCGGTCGCGCATTTACGCTGCGTGCTTCGAGCCCCTCAAAGAGGGGCAGCATGGTTGCGACGACATTGGGTTCATCGAAATCTCCCAATAGTTGGACGATAGCGTTGGTTTCCTCCGGTCCCGCACTCATGATGCCGCGCGGCCGATGGTATTTGAAACTCCGACCAACGATGGAGACGCCATTTGCAAGCAATGCTGAGGCGAGGGTATCGCCGGCATAACCTGAATATGTTCGGCCGTTGAAGGTAAACGTTAGTTTTTTTGTGCGATCAACTCTCCCTGCCGACGCTATACGAAACAGGCTTTCAGTCATTGCCTTTTTCCCGTAGGACGCTCTGCAGTTCATTGTTCACCGAGTTGCGATGCACTGTTATCCAGCGTTGACAGCCGCGCATGTGCCACCAATGTTCTTCAGCCCAACCTTTGGTGTTCGGTACGGTGTAGATGTAGTTGCACCATTGAGCGTCACTCAGGGCCGCCGGATCTTCGGGGCGACGGTGCGCAACATCCCCGCCGTAGACGAATTCGTCTTCATTTCGCTCGCCGCAGTGTGGACAATCTATATAAATCATCTGAATTCTCTGCTATCGATTGCCATAACTGGCGCGTTCAAGAATCAAACGACCGTTCGCGAAACGATCCAGGCTGTAAGCATCGATCATCGGGTCTGGGCGATCGTTTGCGATCAAGTCCGCATGCATCATTGCCGCCAATGGTGTGGTCTTAAAGCCGCCGGATCCCGCAACATCGACATAAAAGCCAGCGACCGGCGTTTTTGAAATGATGGGCGTGTTGTCGTAAGTGATATCCAATACACCCGCCCACTGACGCATAAATTTCATGCGTTCGAACATCGGGAACACCTGCAGTATTGCGGCAATGATCGCTTCCGGAATCTGCGGACTGCCGCGCTGCGCATAACTGGGATAAGGGTCCGTGCCTGCGCCCATGACCAGTTCGCCTTTATCCGATTGCATGAAGTAGGTGTTGAACCCGCGCAGCACGACGACATCGTCGATGACAGGTTTAACCGGCGACGAGACCAGTGCTTGCAGCGGCACGGTCTCTATCGGCAGCACGATTTCAGCCATTGCAGCAACCTGCTTGCCGTGACCCGCAACCGCCATGCCTAACTTACGCGTCGCAATGCGACCCTGCGTGGTTTCGACTCCGCAAACGCCTTGTGCATCGCAGTGAATATCGACGACTTCACAATTTTCGACGATATCGACGCCAAATTTGCTGGCTGCTCTTGCGTAACCCCAGGCAATTGCATCGTGCCTGGCGATGACCACATCAGGATGATGTATGCCACCCACGATAGGTAGGCGCTCGGGGCTCACGGCCATCGGCAGGCGTCTCTGCAGTTCGGCGAGGTCTATGATGCGATGCTTCGCGCCGAACAATGCCGTCGTGTTGACCATTCGCTGCGCATCGGACAGATCGCGTTCGCTCATCAGAACGGTGGTCATGCCGCGCTTGGACAACATGATATTGAAATTCAATTCGGTGCTGAGCGAATGCCATGCTTTGACCGCCGCATGGTGGAACCGTGCGTTATCCGGATATAGAAAATTATCCCGTATTGTCATTGTATTGCGTGCGGTGTTGCCGCCGCCTAACCAGCCCTTCTCTAGTACTGCGACGTTCCGAATGCCGTGTTTTTTCGCGAGGTAAAATGCCGCGCCAAGGCCGTGTCCGCCGCCACCGATGATGATCGCGTCGTAGGATTTTTTTGGCGTCGCATTGCGCCATGCGGGACGCCAATCGCGATGGTTACGCAAACCTTGAAGCGCCAACGTGAGCGCCGAGTATTTCATGGCTTGTGCGCCGATCGAAGGTTCATGGATAGCTAGTCGGCGGCGGCTAGCTTGCTCATGAACGCCGCGAAATCGTCGACCAGGGCGGTGGCGGCGGTGTCCACAATTGCCGCGCCAATGGCCGGCGACGCCAACGCAGAATGTGCGCCCACACGACCGTCAGGAAACTCCGCCCTGTGCTGCTCGGCTGGCGGATGGAAATCGCCGGCGTGATCGCGAATGTATGACGCGTCTAATGCGTGGGTCGGCTGCTTCGGCGCATCGACATCAGGAATGCGGCAGTACTCTTGAGTGATTGATATTTCGCTGGGCGTTGCATGCATGCCCTCCCATTCGCCGAATTCGCGCGTACGGATGACATTGACGGTATCGAAATCCCACCAGCTCTTGCAGCGAATGCGCGGTGCTGCATCGCCGAGGCGGCCATAAATATCGTGCATAGCCGCGCGGATTGGCGCGATGTTGGCGCCGTGCGCGTTGAGGAAATAGACGCCTCGCACGCCCTGTTGGTGAAGGCTGTCGACGATATCTTCGATCAAAGACATTAGCGTGCGGCTGCGAATCGAAATAGTGCCCGGAAACTTCATGTTGAACTGCGCAGACGTATAAGCGATCACCGGCGCAATTAGAATACTGCCGCGCGAACCAGCCTCACGGGCTATGGTCTCGGCGCATAGTGCATCGCAACCCACCAGACCCATCGGTCCATGCTGTTCAATGGAGCCGATTGGGATGATGATGCCCGGTCGCTCTGCGAGCGCGCACGCGATTTCAGAACTTGTCAGTGTCAGTAAATTCACGAATCTGTACGACGGAACGCACGGATACTCTTGAAGAATGCAAAATTGCTAACGAACGCGGTTGCAAGAGATACCGTCAACATCGAGTATCCAACCATCATTTCGTTCTTGAACACGAAGTCGGTTAAAGTACCAACCAGCGTCGGGCCCAAAGTCGTTCCAGACAAGGAGATGACTAGCAAAAACATTGCATAGGTTTGGCCGCGTAATTGATTTGGTGTAATTCGCAAAAGTCCGGAAACCATGTTTACCGTGATAAATGCCATGCCGAACGGGATTAGCGCCAGGCCGACAAGCGCCAATTTAGGGTCCGGAATGACGGGTGTTGCGATCATCCCAGGGACCATGAACAAAGAGCCGATAAAAGCGGCTTTCGCGTGTCCGCCATTGTCTTCCTTCGCGGCGAAGTAATCGCCCAGTCGCCCGCCCAAGAAGATACCCAATGGACCAAAAATTAATGAAATAATCCCGAACGCATAGCCGATACTGGCAATTTCCCAACCATGCACGCGTGTAAACAGTGTCGGTGTCCAGGCAAGAAACATGAAGTTCACAATGGCAACAACCGCCATGCCGATGAATATCGGTGCGTAAATGTATTTACGCTTCCACAGGTAGCTGAGAACATCCTTGAATGACAGCACCGCTGCACCGCCATCCGCGCTCTTCAAAATATCCTTGCGCGTCGGTTCCCGAGTGAACGCGATAACGACTGCGATAGCGAGACCGGGGAGCCCAACGATGAAAAATGTCGTTTGCCAGGGAGCTAACTCGCCGAAAAAAGGCACGTTCATAGGCGGTGAGTTGTTCGCCATATGAATGATGGCGCCGCCGAGTATCATCGCGAGGCCGGAGCCCACATAGATTGCCGAATTGTAAAAGCCGATTGGCCCAGTGCGTTTTTCCTCCGGAAAGCTATCTGAAATCATGGACAGTGCGGCAGGGCTGAGCGCCGCTTCGCCAACGCCAATACCCAGCCTTGCAAGAAACAGCTGGGCGTAGTTTCTGGCAAGCCCGCTTGCTGCGGTCATCAGACACCACAACGACATTCCGGCAACAATAAGATTGCGGCGATTGTATTTATCGGCGGCGCGACCAAGTGGAATACCCATGAGGGTGTAAAACAGGCCAAACGCCAGGCCTAGCAGCAAGCTCATTTGAAAGTCAGACAACTCGAGATCCGCTTTAATAGGTTCCACGAGAAGGCTGATGATCTGCCGGTCTACAAAAGAGATCGCATATGCAATCGTCAACAAGAGGACCAATCCCCACGCTCGGGCCGGCGACGGATAGGCCGATTCGTCAGCAGACGAGATGCCCCTGCTAGCCTCTTGATTCATAAATTAACTCCCCCGGCGTTAGCTTTTTATGTTTGCAGCGCGTCGCGCGATTTCAGTGTAGTGTACCTGTTTATACAGGTTAGCGGGATCCGTTTCGTGGCTTATTCGTCGGCTATAGCATGAATCGCCTCAACAAGGCTTTTGTCCAACTTCACGCGCCCAGTACGCATCGTCTCCTCGAAGGCGGCGCGACTGCGGTCGCCAGGAATCTGCGGTTGACTGCCACCTGGTGCTGGGCGCGAATGGCGAATCTGCTCGACGAGCAACGATGTGCGCACCGAAAAATCAGCACCAAATCCGAACAAATCTGGATCCAATGCGATAACCACATTGCCGCTTTGATGAGTCTCGTCGCCAGCGATGGCGCCGCCCGCCAATGGGCCGGTTAACACTTCGATGAGCAACGCCAACGCTGACCCCTTCGCACCGCCAAAAGCACGGATAGCGCCGCGCATTGCTTCCCCCGGGTCCGTTGTTGCCGCGCCAGTCGAATCGAAGGCGAGGTCAGAAGAAATTGCTTCATTGAGCCGATCAGATTGCAACAAACCGAACCAGGTAGCCGCGGATGTACCCATGTCGACAAGCAACGGATCGTTAGCTGTCGGAATCGCGAAACTCAACGGGTTCGTGCCGAAAACTGAATCGACGCTGCCGAAAGGTGCCACCGCTTTCGGTGTGCCGCCAAAAATGATGCAAATCAATCCAAGCTTTGCCGCGCGTTCCGTAAAGTACCCAATTGCACCGGTCGATGTCGTCGTTCCGCGCGTACCGACAATGCCGATGCTGGCGTTATTTGCCGAACGAATCGCCTCGTCAACTGCGCGCTCCATAACCACCATGCCAAGATTCAAATTCCCGTCAATCTGCGTGACGACGGCGGTGCGGCGGCTAACGGAAATTTCACTGGCATTGGGGTTGGGCGAAACGGCACGCGCAGGAATTTTTCCGAGTCCCTGGCTATTGCCACGGAGCTCCGCCCAGAGTAGAACTTTCGTCACTATGTGTCGTTCATTTTCTGACAGCCCCAAAGCCGTAAGCGCGGCAGCAACGAGGTCGGTCAATTCGGCCAGCGATAGTTCAACAGTGGGTGACATATTAGTTGGAGGGTTCACGTAGCGCTCGATTTAGCATGTTGATTAGATCTCATAACAGATTCGCGAAGGACATCAATTCGGTTGCACTAATTTTGCTGCACTAAGTATATATACCAATCACTGGAAATTTCTTACAAGCTGTAAACTTAAGCTGTAGTAATCCATACACCTATAGGACTGTTCAATTGTTTCTAAAAAATTGTTGGTACATCGCGGCCTGGAGTCGTGATATTGGTCAAAGCCTGGTTGCTCGTAAGATGTTGAACGAGAATGTTGTGATATATCGACAAAGCAACGGCAGCGTCACGGTACTAGAGGATGCTTGCCCACATCGCAAACTACCTTTATCCAAAGGGCGGCTGTTGGGTGATATTGTTGAGTGTGGCTACCATGGCCTGCAATTCGACTGCTCGGGAAATTGTGTGGTGGCACCAACGCAACAGCGCATTCCGCCGACGGCAAAGGTTCGCGTGTATCCGGCGGCAGAGCGGTGGGGGTTTGTCTGGGTGTGGATGGGCGATGCTGTTAAAGCCGATGAATCAAAAATATACGAAATCAATGACTACGACAATCCGTCATGGGGCCTGACGGAGGGCGGTACGCTCGAAATTGATTGCAACTATCTTTGGGTAACCGATAATTTGTTGGATCCGTCACATGTGGCCTGGGTACATCAAAGTTCCTTCGCAGCGCCAGGCACGGACGACACGCCGTTACAGATTGAGGCATTCGACGATGGCGTTGTGGTCTCTCGCTGGATTTCGGATCAGCCACTGCCGCCGTACTACGCGCCGCTGGTTCAGTTCGAAGGCAATTGCGATCGTTTACAGCACTACGAGGTTCACACTCCCAGTATCTGTATTAATCGATCGATATTTACGCCCGCGGGCACCGGTGGCGATACCGTGCAACTGGACGGCAAGGCGTATGTGATGGTGTCATACAATTTTATGACGCCAATCGACGAGGACCGGACGACGTATTACTGGATTCAACACTACAATACGAATCCGGGCGACAAAGCGATTGCCAAGCAACTCAATGACGGCGCAATTATGGCATTCAATGAGGATCGTGAAATTCTCGAGGCGGTTCACATCGGCATGAAGCATAAGACGACTTCTAATTTGAACCTCGGCCTTGACGCGGGCGCAATGCGTTATCGAAATATTCTGGATAAGGCGATTGCAGCGGAGCAGATCGATTGACCGTCGACTGGCCGTGTGATGTTCTGAGTCCGCTGAATTCCAAAAAAGCCGACGAATTATGGATACAAAGTTTGCTGTCAAAATACTGCTCGCTACATAGGAAACTATTATGGATTGGATAAAGTTCATCAAAGATGCCGACAAAGATCTCGCGGTCTACGCAAAGGCACTGCCAGGAACCATGCAATCGTTCGGCAAAATGGGGGAGGCGGCCAAGAGCGGCAGTGGTATTGACCTAAAAACCAAGGAACTGGTCGCGCTAGGGGTCGCCATCAGTACTCGCTGCGATCACTGCATTGGCTACCACACACGTAACTTGGTTCGCTTGGAAGCTAAACGAGAGGAAGTTACGGACGTGCTCGCAATGTGCGCCTACATGGGTGGTGGGCCTGCGATTAACTATGGTTCGAAAGCGCTGCAGGCATTTGACCAGTTTTCCAGCCAGTGAATACAAACGTACTCATTCAGGCGGGAATAGACAACCTGCTCGACAATTGCATGGAAGTAACGCCTGGCGAGTCACTGACGATCATTAGCGAGCAAGGTAAGGGCGGTTACTACTCAGAAAAATTGGACGAAATTATTGCCGCACATGCCCGCAAACGTGCGCTGGATGTTGAAATTGTCGCCGCACCGGTCGTCGAAGACGCGGAAACGTTTCCGCCAAACATCAAGCGCGCAATGGAGGCTGCCGATCACGCTTTATTTCTCGCGCGAATCGGCGATCAAGTGAGATTCACGGAGCTTGGCGGAGCGGGAACAAAAACGATGTGCTATGCGTTGGATGAGCACGCATTTAGCACGCCATTTTGTAGCGCCAACCATCGCTTTTTTTTGCAATTTAGATCTTTGATCAACAAAGCACTATTCGGTAGCAAAAAGATTACCATTAGTTGTGCATCAGGTACTCATCTCGTTGGTCAGTCACCGCCCGATCCGGGCAATGACGCCGCCGATGACGTAAGTGTTCGACGTTTTCCGTTGACAGTTTTTCGGCCGATTCCGGCAAGCAGTTTTTCAGGCAAGATTGCATTGTCAAAGTGGCTTTGCCCGACCGGTTCGCGTCTGTACCAACCGGATTACGTTCTGATAGATGGCGTAGTGATGGCGATAGTCGAAAATGGTCGTGTGGTCAGCTTCGAGGGTGATGAGCGTGAGGTCAATAAAATCCGTGCGCACTATGAGACGGTCGCGGAAAAATATGCTATCGATCGTGATGCCATACATTCATGGCACGCCGGTTTCCATCCACAAAATGGCTATCACGGTTTAGCTGTAGACAATCTGGCACGTTGGGGGGGGTCTGCGTTCGGCAATCCACGCTATCTTCATCTGCATACATGCGGTGACTACGCGCCAGGCGAGATATGTGTATCGGTATTTGATCCAACTATTACTGTCGACGGAGTGGACCTGTGGCGTGCTGGTCACGTGCTCTTCGCGGAAACGCCTGAGGTGCAAGAGCTGCTCGATGAGTACCCCGGTATGCAAGCACTCTTCGAGCAGCCAATGATGGAATACGGTCTTGGCGACCAACTTACAACGAGCGAAGCATAAACTACTTGTAATATCCGACCGCGTCGCCTTGCGTTGTCACGCCTAGTCCATTTAGCAGTCGATTTGAATAATTGAAATACGCGACGACTTGGTTAACCTCTAGAATTTCACCGTCGTTACAATTTGCTGCATGCAGTGCGTCTACGTCGCTTTTTTCCATGGCACCGACTTGCACAGTTAGTTTCGCCGCGTATTCGAGCAGCGCAAGCTCTTTGCCGGAAAACATTCGCTGCGGCTCCCCATCTTGAAGCGCTGCGTAAACTTCATCCGCGCGCGCATCGTCATTCATCAAGCGTCGCGCATTCATGAAATGGTGCGTCAGGCTGTAATCACATTTGTTCTTGATGCTTGTATAAGAGGCGACAACTTCGAGAAACCACAGCGGTAACGTAATGTCAGGATGATGCAAGACGCTTCGATACAACGCGATATGCCCCTGCATAGTGTGTGGACGCAATGAATGTGCCTTCATCACATTGTCGACGGTGCCGTGAGGCGTCTGTGCCTGGTCGTACATTTCGCGTAGTACGCCTGTTGCTTCTGCCTCGGGAATCATTTCAATCCATGCGCTCATAGTGTGCCTTTTTCTCTTTCCTGGATTTGTATATACAGGGCGATAGCCGGTTCTCTGCAAGCTGCCTTCAAGTGCGAAAACTAAGGTGTGTAAGTACTCTCGAACTGAAATCGCGACGCCGGATGATACAGGTGGGAATAGGTGACGACGCGACCGCCAACCCAGGTTCGGCGGGTCAAAATCAAACAATGTTCAATACTATCGACCTGCAGGGCCGCCGCGATGTCTGCGGGTGGAATTTCGGATGTGAGTTTTTGTTCAGACTGCTCGATTCGCGAGCCCATCTTAAGCAGGTATTCGTTGGTGGTTATTTGGCTGAAGTCAGCGCTTACGTAGTCGGGTGCGAAGTCTGGCAAGACATAGCGGTCTTCGAATTGAATCGGCATTCCGCTTTCGTAGTGCAGGATCTGCGAGTGAAATATGCGTGACCCCATCATTACCGAAAATTGGATTGCGACTTCGGGTTTTGCACGAATCTCCGTTAAGTCAATAACTTGGCAGCTATGCGTATGGCCTCGGGTGGTGATTTCCTCGGCAATATTTCTGATATCGAGTGGGTGCGAGCCGGCTTTGGCTTCAGCAACGAAAGTGCCAACGCCGGCGACGCGCTCGATATAGCCCTCGGCGGCGAGTTCCCGGAGCGCACGGTTGACCGTCATGCGAGACGCCTTGCAGGTTTTAACAAGCTCGCTTTCGGATGGCAATCGCCGTCCGTCAGCCCATTTCTCGGTTTCGATGAGCTTCAACACGTGAAGCTTCACTCGCTCATATAACGGGCTGCTCGATTGCGTAGCTGTTGCCATCGATCATTCCAAATAGTGTGCTGATGCGCACGGGAAACGCTCGACACAATATCATGATATGTATATACAAGTCGCATTCGCCCGCACAACGGGGCGCTTGCACGCCGTGAAAAATGCGAGTGATCGCCTCGCAAATGCCGTTTAGATAAGCGCGAGCTGCAGTTAGTTCTTGCTGGTACCGTAGCCGCCACCTCCTGGCGTTTTTATGACAAACGTATCGCCGGCCTCAATGTCAGCCTGATCGGTCCCGGTCAACTGCGTAATCGAACCGTCGGCTCGCTCGATCGTATTGCTGCCAACTTTGCCATCGCCACCGCCGGCTAAACCGTAAGGTGGTACCTCGCGATGTCCGGACAGGACGTTGGCCTTCATATCTTCAAGAAATCTAACTCTTCGAACTACGCCATTTCCTCCGTGTTTGTCGCCTATGCCGCCAGAGTCTTTTCTAATTTCGAAGGATTCGAGAATAACCGGGAAGCGCCACTCCAGTACCTCTGGGTCCGTGAGTCTTGAGTTGGTCATGTGCGTATGCACTGCATCCGTTCCGTCGTGTTCGCTAGTCGCCCCGGAACCGCCGCATATCGTTTCGTAATACTGGTGTTCGTCATTACCCCAGATAAAGTTGTTCATTGTGCCTTGCGATGCGGCGGCAATCTTTAAAGCGCCAAATAAGGTATCAACCAACGCCTGCGCCGTTTCGGTATTACCCGATATGACCGCACCCGGATACTCCGGATTGATCATAGATTTCTTTGGGATAATTATTTTGATCGGCTTAAGGCAACCCTCATTCAATGGAATGTTGTCGCCAGCCAAGCAGCGAAACGTATATAAAACCGCTGCCTTGACTACAGCTGTCGGTGCGTTGAAGTTTCCAGAATGTTGCGGGCTGGTGCCCGTGAAATCGACCACGGCTTCGCGTTTTTCTTGATTGACGGTTATCGAAACAGAAATCTGACTGCCACCGTCCATGGCGTAAGTGAATTGTCCGTCGCCTAGCTTGCTAAGTACCCTACGTACGGACTCTTCTGCGTTATTCTGAATATGCCGCATATAGGCATGCACAGTTTCCACGCCATAGTGATCGACCATCTTGCCTAATTCTCTTGCGCCTTTTTCACAAGCTGCGAGTTGCGCTTTGAAATCTGCGATATTCATTGCGGGGTTGCGAGCAGGCCAGGGTCCGCTGGTCAAGATGTCGTAAATTTCCTGCTCTCGAAAATGATCTTTCTCAACCAGCTTGAAGTTGTCGATGACAACGCCTTCTTCTTCGATGCTGGTGGAATCGGCCGGTGCCGAACCGGGCGTGGTGCCGCCAATGTCGGTGTGATGTCCGCGGGATGCTGCATAGAATAGAAGTTCTCCGGCGTTGGAGAATATCGGCTTGATAATCGTCACGTCAGGCAGGTGGGTGCCGCCGTTGTAAGGTGCGTTGAGAATGTAGGCGTCGCCCGGTTTTATGTCGCCTTCACGTTCTTTAACGACCGTTGTAATACTTTCTCCCATCGAGCCGAGGTGTGATGGAATGTGTGGCGCGTTTGCAATCAAAGCGCCCGTCGGGTCAAAAATCGCGCAGGAAAAATCGAGGCGTTCCTTAATATTCACCGATTCTGCGGTGTTTTCGAGAACGAGGCCCATTTGTTCGGCTACTGACATGAACAAGTTGTTGAATATTTCCAGCATCACCGGATCGACTTCGGTGCCGATCGCTTTTGCTTCCTTTCTTGCTAAATAGCGTTCAAGCAAAATATTGTTGTCGGATGTGACCGTGCCCCTCCAGCCAGGTTCGATCACAATCGTGCTGGTGGGATCGAGAATCACGGCCGGGCCATTGATCGGTTCGTCAATGACTAGCTCTTCTCTTTGAAAAAATGGTGTAGCTTGCCACTGATCATCCATAAAGCAATTCAGTGCCGAATTTGATATCGCCTGATGCTTCGCATTGCCCACTCGGTTGATAACAATTGACGGTTTGGCAGCAGCCACGACTTCGACCTCTACGGATTCGATAATCATGTTTTTCTCTGGAGAGATGAAACCAAAACGCATTTGATGCAGCTGTTCAAACTGGCCAACAACCTCGTCTAGCGTCGCCCGTTTAGCCACCAAAGCTGTGTCCGAACCCTGGTATCGAATGTGTAGCAGGTGTTTGAATTGCAAACTATTGCTGCTTTCTCCTTGACGCTTAATTTCACTCACACCATCATTCTGCAAGTTGTCAAAAATTGAGGACAGGCTCAAAAGAATCTCTGCATTGAGGATGGTTTCGACGGCCTGTTGTCGACCTACGACAGTATCCGCTAGCCCCATACCATAGGCGGAAAGTACGCCCGCATACGGGTGAATTAGAATGCTCTTCATTGCCAGTGAATCAGCGACCAAGCAGGCGTGCTGACCTCCGGCCCCACCAAAACAACAGAGTGTGTATTCTGTGATGTCGTAGCCACGCTGCACTGAAATCTTTTTGACGGCGTTAGCCATGTTCTGTACGGCAATCGACAGAAATCCAGAAGCGACTTGCTCCGCTGTTCTTTTGCTGCCCGTAGTTTTTTCTATCTCCGCTGCAAGGCTGTTGAATTTCTCCGTTACTGCTGCGTGGTCCAGTGCTTTGTTTGAGTTGGGGCCGAATAATTTCGGAAATTGATCCGCTTGAAGTTTGCCCAGCATGACATTGCAGTCCGTTACGGTCAGCGGGCCACCATTACGATAGCTGACCGGACCAGGATGCGCGCCGGCAGAGTCGGGGCCGACACGATATCGCGAGCCGTCAAAATGCAGTATTGAGCCGCCACCGGCGGCGACCGTATGAATCAGCATCATGGGCGCGCGTAACCGTACACCAGCCACATGCGTCTCAAATGCCTTTTCGAATTCTCCGTCATAGTGACTTACGTCGGTGGACGTGCCGCCCATATCGAAGCCGATGACTTTGCTGAAGCCGGCGGCCTCGCAGACTCTCGCCATACCAACGACACCACCGGCAGGGCCGGAAAGAATTGCGTCTTTGCCCTGGAAAAAGCTGGAATCGGTTAAGCCGCCGCTCGACTGCATGAACATCAATCGACCGCCGTGATCGGCTAGACCTGAAAGCTCTGACGAGACTTGATTTATGTATTTTCTCAGTATGGGTGAAAGGTAAGCGTCGACCACCGTGGTGTCGCCACGAGACACCAGTTTCATCAATGGGCTTGCCTTGTGACTGATAGAAATCTGTGTGAAACCAATTTGCCGGGCGAGTTCTGCTAGTCGATTTTCATGATCGTGATAACGGTAGCCATGCATAAAAACTATCGCTACGCTGCGAATGCCGGTGTCGTAATGTGGCTGCAGCTCATTTGCCACCGCGGACACATCAAGCGTTTTAAGCACCGTTCCGTGCGCATCGACGCGTTCATCTACCTCGAGTACCGCGCTGTAGAGCATTTCGGGTAGCTCGATATTCAAGGCAAACAGATCCGGACGATTCTGATATCCGATTCTCAGTGCGTCTCTAAATCCTTTGGTCGTTACCAGGAGCGTCCTATCTCCTGCGCGCTCTAACAATGCGTTAGTCGCAACGGTGGTACCCATCTTTATAGCGGCGATTTCTGTGACCGGCACTATGCCAGTGGTGTCGACATCAAGAATATCCTTGATGCCTTGTATCGATGAATCTCGATACTGCTCGGGATTTTCTGAGAGGAGTTTGTGAACCAGGACTTCACCATTGGGCTGGCGGGCAACAACATCTGTAAATGTGCCGCCGCGGTCAATCCAGAATTCCCACTTCCCTTTATCGTTGAAGTCCATTCTTGTGTGCTCTTTGGTAATGACAGCCGCGGATCAGATGCGAAGGTTGTCTACTATTCGTCGGTTAGCGACGGTGGGAAGGAATCTCTGCTGCGCAGCGCCGGGTGCCATCGGTCATGGCGGCCTACAACGTGTAGCGCGGTGTCGGCAAGCGCAGATTCTATAATTGCATCTTGCACGGCAATTCCGTGCACCGCCTCGTCTAGCGTTACCGAGTATTCAGCTGCACCTCGGCAAGCTCGTGCGAATGCCTCTAGTTCTGCTAGCTCAATGTCTGTTTCTGGATAGATTTTTGTATCGGCTTGTTGCTGCCCAACATAACATGTGTCTAGCAGGTGGTGATCACGAAGCTGCACCCAACCTTTGGTTCCGAACACCTGCAACCGCCATTGCCGCGCCGTTGCGCAGAGCGTGCTTAGCATTGCAGATGCGCCGTTCTCAAAACGCATCAGTACGGATGTTGTGTCGTCCATTTCGACATCAAGAACGTTGCCTAAACTTTGCGCGCTTACTTGAGCAATTGGTCCGCCGAGATAAATTAGCGCATCAACGATATGAATGCCCATTGCGGTCATGCCACCAGCAGGACTCTCGATAGCATTCGCGCGCCACATCGTCCGATCGTAGTCGAGACCGAAAGGGCCAGAGAAATTCCCTTCCATGTGCGTGACTGTCCCAAGCTCACCGTTATCGATCATCGATCGTAAGTCTTGCAGCGCCGGCAGAAAGCGCCGGTTATGGCCAACTGCCAGAACCACTCCGGCACCGCTGGCGCTATCGGCAGCGCTCACCGCGTGGTCGCATTCGAGTGTAAACGGTTTTTCGACGAAAACGTGTTTGCCTGCGGTTGCTGCTGCAGTAATCTGTTCGAAGTGTTGGCTATGCGGCGTTGCGAGTACCACCGCGTCGATTTTTGAATCTGCAAGCAAGTCGTGATAATCGTCCGCTAGCATCAGCCGCTGATGCGCGCAGTAATCTCGGTACTTGTCGGGCGAGCGCGCGACCGCGTGGGTGAAGTATAGTTCATCGCCAACCGGTTTGCCGTGTACTTGACATGAGTCGACTAAGCGCTGTCCCCATCGCCCAAGGCCAGCAATCGCACATCGCAACATTCTAGTGTCCCCTATTTATCGGCATTTTGATGTTGGGTCTTGCACGTCACAGGCTGTCAATGTACAGCGCATCGAGTTGCGCTTGCAGATACGCTTTTCGCTCGGCCGGATCTATGCGTGCCGATTCGAGGACTATTTGCGCATATCGTTTTCCGTATTCACGAATCACTTTTCGATCATCTAAGCCGTCCAATGGCGGGCGTTTAACAACAGAGTCTTGAGTATAGGTCGAGACTACGCCGGGAATGTCGCGCGGCAATGATGTAAATGGTTTGCCCTCGCGAACTGCATGCACACCCTCTTTCACCAGTTTTCGCATCATGCCGACGCCGCGATCTGTTTCGACCCAAGTTTCACGTTCATGAATTGCGACGGAGCCTTGTGAAGTGATTGCTTCAAAATCGCCGGGTTCACGTTGCTGGCTCTCGCGATCGCGATCTTCGATTTGACCAATGGCGTCCATTTTGTCTTTGCCGACGGCCGTCGCATCGCCGTTGCCGTCCGGGTCGACGCTGTCGTTAAAAAATCGCCAGCCCATCACGGCAGTATGTGTGTCATCGATTGGTCGGAAAAACCGCGTGGTTGCTACTCGCTGAAACGCCTTCTCATCATTAGGCTGTTCCCAAAAGGCACCAGCCTGATTGTAATTTGGCAAAATCGTCTCAGTGGTCCGCAACCAAATATTATCCTTCCAACGTCGAACGTTGACGTTCATCATGCCAAGCGGTGTTCTTACCCAGTCGAGCACCGGTATTACGCCCCAAGATTCGTCAAACTGTGCGCCGCTTATCGAAGTGTGCAGGAAACAACTGTGCACCGGGTCCTGGGTATTCTCAGCTATTTGCAGCCAATTGCACGGGTAGTAAAGCGAGTAAGGAACCAATTCACTATTTTCATCGTGATAGTCCCGATAAGTATCGAGTAGTGGAAAATCCGGTAGCTGATCCGGCGGCCCCATGTAGGTGAATATGATTCCCTTGAATTCTTTTATTGGATACGCACCGTGACAAAATTTCTTGTGGTTAGTATTTTTTGGACTGTTCGGCGTTTCAAGAATTGTTCCGTCTGGCGCGAAGTGCCAACCGTGATAGCAACAACGAATTCCCTCGTCGGTGGCAACCCCAAATTCGAGTGACGCGCCGCGGTGAGCGCAGTGCTTCTCGATCAGGCCAATGGCGCCTTTCTTGGTGCGAAATAACACTAGCTCCTCGCCCATGATTTTTACCAGCAACGGCAGATCCGTCAGCTCCTCGGAAAGTGCTACCGGTTGCCAGGTACGTCGAAGATACTCGCCACCAAGCGTTCCCGGCCCAACTTCGGTGATCTCAATATCTTCGCGCATGTCGTGTTTGCGCAGATATCCCTCATACGGATTCTTGAGCCAATGCTTCATTGTTACCCCGCCTCTGAGCTGAGATAGTCGTATACAACTTGAATACGAACCGTATACAGATCATGATGCGAGCGCAACTCCCTTCCATCACCCGCGCCAGGGGCGGGCGGGACGATGCGCAGCTACTCACAATCGGCGATGCCGGCGGGCGGAGAATCAATGAACAAAAGTCCAAATCCAGTGAAATGGGAAGAGCAGAGTTGGCAGCAAATTGCACAGATTAGAGATGCCGGGACAGACATGGTCATTCTTCCTGTCGGCGCAACCGAGCAACACGGTCTCCACTTACCAACCGGTGTCGATACGTTGTCGGCAGTCGCGATTGCCGAGGGTGTTTCTGCACAAACGGGGATTCCAGTGCTGCCGGCGATTGCGTACGGCTGTTCGTTGGGTCACTCAAAAAAGTGGCCAGGAACTTTGCCGCTAAGACCCGAAACGCTGTCAAAGATTGTGTGTGAACTAGCGGATTGGATTTTCTCTGCTGGCTTTACGCGAATGCTGATTTTAAACGGTCACGTCACAAATTTCGCGCCGCTGCGCTGCGGACTGGAAAACATTCGCACCGACATTCCTGGGATGAAAGTCTCGTTGCGATCCATTTGGGAGTTAACGCAAGAAGTTAATGACTTCTATCTGCAGGACGCGGGCGACAATTGGCATGCGAATAATGCCGAAACGTCACTGATGCTGCACCTCCGGCCGGATCTCGTGGAGATGGAAAAAGCAGAAGACGAACCTAATCGCTCTGAAAATTGCTTTTTCTCCTACACAGTAGACAAGGAAAGTGTCTGTGGCGGTGTGGGAACCCCGAGTCAAGGTACTGAGAGTCAAGGCCAGTTCATACTCGACAGTTGCGTGCAAAATTTGGCAACGATGCTTGAAGATGCGCTCCGCGAAGAAGCACCGTTACAAGATTAAGCGACTGTTAGAAAAGTGCACTGTACGAGAAAACTGTTTAGAAACACGATCTATTAGGGAAATCTCAGATGAGCGATCACCGTAGTGCGACAGAGCGCAAAAGGCTCATTACCACAGAAAGCCTAGCGCAACGGTTACAGGAAAAAAACGTCAAGTATCTGATACCCAGTTTTGTCGACATGCACGGCATTCCTAAAACAAAAATGGTGCCGATTGCGCACTTGGAAAAAATGTTGAGCGGCTCAGAAATGTTTACCGGTGCTGCGTTGGACGGTGTCCCGCAGGATGTCGCGGACGACGAAGTTGCGGCGCATCCCGATCCCGATTCCTGCATGATCGTTCCTTGGCGCTCGGATGCTGCCTGGTTTGCCAGTGATCTCTGGAATTGCGGAGAGCCATTCCCAGCTTGCAGCCGCGGAATACTGAAGCGGGCGCTTAAACAAGCGGGCGACATGGGATTCACGGTTAATTGTGGTATTGAAGCCGAATTTTTCGTCCTTCAGGAAACTACAGATGGGCTTAAGCCTGTTAGCCCACTGGAAGATCTCGACAAACCGGCGTACGACGCGATCAGATTGATCGACAATCTCGATAGCTGGTTGGGCGAAACTGTGGATGCGATGAATGCCTTAGGTTGGGATGTCTACTCGTTCGATCACGAAGACGGTATTGGCCAATTTGAAATAGACTTCGATTATGCCGAAGCATTGACAATGGCCGACCGGTTTGTCTTTCTGCGTGTCTTAACGAATGAGATAGCGCGCAAACACGGATGCTTTTCATCATTTATGCCAAAACCGTTTGGTGACAAGGCCGGGAGCGGTGCGCATTACAACGTCTCTCTAGCGGACGCTAATGGCGTCAATCTATTTGATGTTGGCAATCACGAAGACAAGAGGGGGTGCGGATTAACCGATTTGGGCTATCAGTTTGTGGGTGGCGTAATGCGCCACCTGCCAGCCATTCAAGCAGTAGCCGCACCAACGGTGAACAGCTACAAGCGCCTCATTATGAAAGGCAGCACTTCAGGTTACACCTGGGCGCCATGTTTCGTTTCATACGGCAATAATAATCGTACGAACACAATTCGCATTCCCTCGGGTGGCGGGCGAGTTGAATTGCGTTCTGCGGACAGTGCATGCAACCCGTATCTGGGTATCGCGATGATGATAGCCGCAGGTCTGGAAGGCATCAGAGATCAGGCCGATCCGGGCGATCCGCATCGCGATAACCTGTATTTGAAATCCGAAAAAGAGCGCAACAAAGATGGCGTGGTGTGGTTACCAAGAACGCTTCAGGAGGCAGTAGATGAGTTCGAGAACGACGCGCTGAGCAAAGAAGTATTTGGTGAGTTGATGTATGACGCCTGGAGAAAATTCAAGCGAGCAGAATGGCTCAGCTATCTGAACCACGTTTCCGACTGGGAACGAAGTCAGTACCTAAAGCGGTTCTAATTGACTATGTTAGTTGTCCGCCTAAATATCAGCGTCAGTTTCATGTTCTGTATTGACCGAAGAAAGTCAGCAGTGTCGTTGCAGGGTTCCTAGTGAATTCAATCACGCAAATCCACACACAACTAGCGCGGCATACGTTACGCATCGCCGATCCAGGAAAAAGCCTGCCGTTCTATCAAAACATTCTGGGTATGACGCTATTGGCTAAACGCAGCAAAGATAGCAAGACGCACTATTACATGGGGTTCGTCGAGCCCGGCGCTGAGCAACCCGAAGCGGACCTGAGTTTGACGCACGGGCAGCACGATTGTTTTCTCGAACTTGTGTACGACCCGAAACGAGCGGCCGACGATGCCCGAAAACAATTGGTATCGACTGAAGGCTACTGGAAGATCGCAATTTCGGTCACCGATGTTAATGTGGCCCGTGATCGACTGGTCGAAAATGGTATCGAGGTGGATATGCCCAGGCAGGTTGGCGATATCGCCTATCTTTGCCATTTTTACGATCCCGATGGTTACTGTATTGAATTGATCCAACACAAATTTCTACGAAACCATCAACCAGAGGCTGACAACCCAAACTTCAAACTAGGAACGTACCCGAGTTTTTTGCTTATTACGTATCGCGTAAAAGATGCCAAAGCGAGTTTGAATTTTTATACCGAACTGCTTGGCATGAGATTGCTTTCTAAACAGACGGTCGAGGCAAAAGGTTTTACGTTGTACTTTTTGGCGCATACCGCGGATGAGCTGCCAAATCCGAATGTTGAGCACGTCGGCAATCGAGAGTGGTTGTGGCAGCGACCTTACACAATGGTGGAGTTTCAGCATGTATGGGGCACTGAGGATGACGCCGAGTTCGCCTATGAGGTTGACGCGGGATCCGGCTTTGAGGGGATCGGTTTTGTGACAAATAGAATGACTGAGTTGCGGCAAAAGCTAGAAGGCCATGGTCACAGGACCGAAGCTTCTAACGACGATGTGCTGCTTCAGACATTGACGGCTACTGTTTGCGATCCAGACGGCTATCCCATCAGGCTGATTGACAGTGGTGCGGAAAAATAGAATGTCTAAAGCAGCCTCCAAAAAAGTGCTGGGCGAAGACATCTACCATGCAATCAAAGAGGACATCTTGAGCACAGACCTGGCACCTGGAAGCGTCTTGGATGAAGTAAAACTGATGGCGCGTTTCGGCGTTAGTCGGACGCCGGTTCGAGAGGCGATCAGGCGTTTGATTTCTAACGATTTGGTCGGAATGGAGCCACACCGCAGCGCCTATGTGAAACCATTGACATTCGAAGCGATTAGCGAATTTTTTGAGGCTTATCTGCTCACGCAAAGACTCGTCTTTATTTTGAGTGCCGACAGGATAACCGAAGATCAAGTAGACGCAATTTCAATGGTGGAGAAGAAAATTACAGCGGCCTGTGCGCGCCAAGATATCAAGGCGATTAGGAAATTAAACGACCAGTTTTACGGTATCGTTGCAACAGGATGTTCTAACAAATTCCTGCAGGAGCTCTACATAAAGCTAAGAGAATTCAGTTCCCGTCTCTCTGCAATGATCCACAAGTCACTGATAGGCGATGACTGGGCAACCCATGCGGAAACGCTGCAACGAGACCACGAAAAAATCATCGAAGCGTTGTCTCGAAAAGACTGCGACGCCATCGGAGGTATTTCCGATCAAGACGTTGCGCTTTTCAAACAGAAAGTATATCGAGCGCTGGAAAGACCGATCCCGGACGGCGCTCGAAGCAATTTATCGGACATAGCCGCGACATCCGGCTGACGCTCGCAACGCAATTAATGTGACGAATCAGTGATCCGTGCTAAGCGGACAAGATTTGAATTCCGCTAGCGCTTCCGATTGCAATGAAAATTCCACTAAGTTTTCGAAGTCACTTGCGTTGACGAATTTCTCGACAATGAATTGGGAAACGCGCCATGCGACCGCGATCGTAATATCTGCCTGTGACAAAGTTTTTCCGAATAGCCACGGATCGCGTATTGTCACGGCGGTGTTCAGTTGATGCATAGCGTTGTTGAGTTGTTGCAAGAGACGATCAAGCCAAGGTTGATGTTGAGTTACACTCGGTCGCCGCATTGTCTCGTAGGTAATTTGCACTATCTTTTCCATTGCGACCAATGCAACGCCAAGTAACTGTTGCGATCTTGTAAAAGCATCGTCATCCGATGGCGTCAATGAATGGCCATTGCGGGACAGTCGCGTGAAATATTCGATAATCAATGTCGAATCAACTAATTGCGTATCGTCGTCGCAAATTAGTGTCGGCGCTTTTACCAGAGGATTCAGCTTTCGAATTTCATCGTAGTCGTTGAAAACGGACAGCGGGCGATGTTCGTATGCTATGCCCAAAAATTGCGCGGAAATCGCAACACGCCTAACGTATGGAGAATCTAGCATGCCAACCAAAATCATAGGCTTATTCACTCAAAATCATGATTGTAGACTAGCACGAGAGTTGGCGCGTATTTCTTGGCCGGTCAAATTAGTGGCATCACGATTGCCTGGAGCGCCGCCGCTAAAGGCTTGATTCTGGAGTTCCGCTGACAAGTGCAAATTTGTAGCAGGACGTTCTTTCATTCTATTCTCTTTCGTTGCTCACGAGATAGGCGCCGGGTCTCGAGCCATGGAATGCATCGATACGAATGAGCTACACTCTGTCATGCGGTAATGCCATGCGGTAATTTTAGGTTGCCCTAAAGAGATAAAATGGTTTCGGCTGAGAATCTTGATCACATCAAAGGCAAAATCACTCGAAGAACCGAGCCCGCTGGAAGGGCTAGAAATGTTATGCGAACGCTTTCAGTAATATCCAGCAACATCCGCTATGACGAACCCGATGATGACAAATTTCGTTGGGAAAATCGCAGAAACTTCCTCGCATCATCTCTTTTGGATTTTGCGCCCGATGTAATTGCGACTCAAGAAGGCAAACGGCCACAACTGCAGGACATCGCCGAACGACTAATTGGCATGGAATGCGCGGATTCGCACCGTAACTGGCACGATGCCCTTATGTATCCATGCTTGTTCTACAATCCCACAACGCTTACGCTGCGAGAGTCAGGTGATATTTGGCTCTCGACCTCACCTTCAGTTGCAGGTTCGTTTTCGTTTGGCAGTCTATTTCCACGGCTTTGTACATGGGCGCGGTTTGAAGAGAATATTCTCGCTATTAATGTGCATCTCGATAATTCAAGTAGTGAGACGCGGCTGCGGCAGTGCAGGGTATTGGTTGAGCAAGTTAATGCTCTAAAGCATGACGATGAGGCGTTGTTGCTTCTGGGTGATTTCAACGAGTCCCCGCAATGTCCTGTTCGATCTCTGTTGGCCGAATTATGGCCGGGCCTAATTGATCCATGGCAACAACTAGGCCAACAAGAGGAATCGAGTCATCACAATTTTGATGAGCCAATCGACTACGGCAGCCGCATTGATTGGATTCTCGTTACGGACACATTGCAAGCGGAGAATATCTTTATGGACAAAGCTCGCTCGCCTCAGGGAATCTATCCATCAGATCATTATCCGTTGAAAGCCAGATTCATCTTGCGGGATGCCGATTGACGCTGGCAGTGGTTACGTTCTATTCACTGCCGCTGTGCACAGGCTGCATACCGCCGTGCATTTGCGAGCAAGATAAGCGCATTGCCGGGGTCTAGAATTTTTGCTCGAAGTTTGGACTGACCTGGAAAAATAACGTGGCGATATTTTCTGACAATTTGCACCTTCGCAACCATTGGTACGCTATTGCGAATGTGGTTGAGGTCAATGCTGGCGTCATTGGCCGCCGCCTGCTCGGCGAAAACTTGGTTCTATATACGGATCCGGCCGGTACGGTCATCGCCGCACCCGATCGTTGTCCACATCGCGAAGCGCCATTGTCTGCTGGAACGGTCGAAGACGGTGTTTTGGTTTGTTGCTATCACGGATGGCAATTCGGGTCAGCGGGAAAATGTATTTCCATTCCGTCGGCCGATAAAGATTTTCCGATACCAAGAAATGGTCATCTACCGTGTTACAAGACTGAAGTGCGTTATGGTCTCGTTTGGGTTTGCTTAGGCGATCCGGTCGCGAACATCCCGGTTATTGAGCAGGACGCCATGCCCGGGTTTCGACGAATCAACAACCCAGTAGAAACCTGGGCGGTTTCGGCGACCCGCTTGACCGATAATTTCGTCGATATCGCACATTTTCCGTGGGTTCATACAGGGACTTTTGGCAGCAGTCAGAGAACGCATGTGCCGAAAATCGACATCGTAGATCTTCCAGAGGGCTTCCGCGGATACGAATACGACGTGGTTGCTGAGAATCCGCCGTCCGCTCAATTAACGTCGGGTCAGGTGGAGGGCAACGCCAACCGATTCATGACGACAGGCTACTATTTACCGTTCACCGTGCGTAGTACGATTGCGTATCAAAGCAAGTTGGAACACATTATATTGTTACTGCCTACCCCGATCGACGATGTTACATCCAACTTTACGTTTGTTGTTTGGCGAAACGATGATTTCAGCGTTTCATCAGAGGATACGATTCAATTCGATCGGATGATCGGACTGGAAGATAAGGTGATGTTGGAAAAAATCCCTGGTGTGCTGCCGTTTGAGAAAGGTGCATTGGCGAATACGCAATCTGATAAACCTTCCACCGCATGGCGATTGAAATTTCAAGAATTGCTATCCGGAAAATAGCGCGGCGGGTAGCGCGATGAAAGGGCAAGGACGTTGCATGTGAACGCGCAGAAAACATCAGTTGATACGCTCATTAGTGGTGCAAAAATCGTCTCGATGGATGCACAACGCAGCGTTTTCGATGATGGCGCAATCGCGATCAGCGGTAAAACTATTGTTGCTATCGGTGCCAGCAGTGAAATTTGCAGTGACTATGAGTGCGCCAGTCCAATCGATGGAAGTCGATTCGTCATTACGCCAGGAATGATCAACGGGCACATCCATGTGACAGGTGATCCACTAACGCGCGCCTGGTTGCCAGATAATATCGACGCAGACTTTGTTGAAGAGTTGACGCGCTGGGTTTTGCCTCGCTTCTATGCACATGAAGCGCAGGATGAGGAAATATCGGCGGAACTCTCGGCGCTGAAGATGCTGCGTACGGGGACAACCTGTTTTCTCGAAGCGGGCACTGTCCGCTATCTCGATCACGTCGTCGAAGGCGCACGCCGTACTGGTATTCGGGGTCGCGTCGGTTGCTGGGTCGAAGGTCAGGGCGGGAACAAAGATGCAAATAGTACCCAGTTGATCGACGACGCGATCGCAATGCTCGAACGTGAAGTCATTGAGCACCCGGCTGCAGAGGGGCAAACGATCGCCGCTTGGCCGATTTTGGTTGGTCACTCGACGAACCCAGACGAAGTTTGGCGGGCGGCAAAAACGATTGCGGACAACAACGGACTTGGCGTTTCTGCACACATGAGTCCTTACGCTTCCGATCCAGCATGGTTTCTCGAGCGATTCGGGCGTAGGCCTATTGAGCACCTTTTTGATATCGGCATTCTAGGAAGCAATGTTTGCTTGACCCACTTGGCGCATATCGACGAATCAGAACAGCAGTTACTCGCAGAGACCAGTACTAACGCCATTCTTTGTCCCTTGGCGGCTTTGAAAGGTGTATTCGGACTTGCCGCAGTTGGCAGGTTTCCTGAGATGACCGACGCCGGCATCAATCTCATGCTGGGCTCGGATGGTTTCGATCAGGACATGATGCGTCAAGCGCAATTTGCCTCCGCACTCTTCAAAGACATTCGACAAGACGTGACGAAATTTCCGGCAGAAGACATGTTGTCGATGCTAACGTGCAATGGTGCCAAAGGCATGGGCCTCGATGCGGAGGTTGGATCGTTGGAAGTGGGTAAGAAGGCAGACTTCGTTTGTCACGACACGGATCGACCTGAATGGCAGCCCGTGATCGGGGTTGTTAATCAATTGGCTTGGCTTGCCGATGGACGCAGCGTGCACAGTGTTTGGGTAGACGGTACGAGAGTTGTCGACAATTATCGCGCCACGCTCGTCGACGAGGAAGCGTTGTATGCAAAAGCAGCGGAATCGGCTGCCGCTGTGATCAAGCGTGCCGGCATTGACTTTATTAGCCCATGGCCAGTCATTTGAACAACGCGGAACTGGTTGCTGGCTACCTAAACGCGTTTGCGACCGGCAACCCGGATGAGATCGTCAAACATGTTGCGGACGATTTCGAAAACATACAAGTCAGCGAACTAGGCACGGGTTGTATTGGTATCGACACTTATCGTGAACGCCTTAGCGTGTTCCTTGCTGCATTTGAAAAATTACGCTACACGATCAACGAACTGATCGTCGATGAGGATAAAGTTGCTGCCGCCTATACGATGCGATTCAAATCTGAAGGACGAAATATCGAGATTGAAGGGGTGATGATATTGACCGTTCGAGACAGCCTTATTCTAATTCGCAAAGACTACTGGGACGGTTTGAGCTATCAAAAGCAAGCCGACGGCTAGTCTGTTTCGGGTTGGGCCGCAATCCTAGGCAGTGTTGGGAGTTGCGTCATTAGCACGGCGCCTATGAGCATCGCGAGCGCAATAACGATAATAGCGATTCTGTAACTACCGTTGAAATCGTAATCCAAATCCATCAGGAACGGCGCAACGCCCTGAGCTAAGACGACGACACCATAAATTGTTCCGGATATTTCACCGTAGTGTCGAACGCCAAAATATCGCGACAGAAAATATGGCAAGACGCCATACTCCGTACCGAGACCGACGCCCATTAGCACGCCAGCTAGCAGCAAAGCAGAATAGTTCGTACTCGAACCGAGCAAAAATAAACCGATAATTGCGGAAATATAGAACGGAGCGGCAACCCAAGGTCGCGGAAAACGATCGAATACGTAACCCACGCAAACTTGCCAAATCGCTGTAGTGACCGAAAACGTTACGACCACAGTCACCGCATCGTTCATGCTGATGTTACGGTCTAGAAGTACAGGCACGACGTGCGAAAAGACTGCGGTCATACAGCCCGCGCCTAGTGCAACAGCGATGAGGATAATCCAAAACGGTTTGGTCTTGCGCGCCTCCGCAAGCGTAACGCCAACGGATTGGTCGCTCGCAGCAGATACGCGTGCCGGGGGGTCGCGCAGCAAAAGCAATAGTGTTGGCAATCCAATCGCAATAATCATCAGGGCGATACCCTGATGCGCGCTGCGCCAACCAAAATTCGCGATCAGTATGGCGACAATGATGGGTGCCACCGCTGCGCCAACACCGTTGCCAACGCCACCCGCAATCCCTAATGCAAATCCGCGATTACGATCGAACCATCCGGCAATGACCTTGGTGTACATGACGGAACTGGGAATTGCAGCGGTAATGCCGAGCAATGCGTAGGTTAGATAGTAGTGCCAGCGATTTGCTGTTACGACAGACACTAGCGCAACAGACAGTGCAAACATAAGCATACCGCTGATCAACACTCGCCGTGGCCCGTATCTATCGATGATTCGGCCAATGATTGGATAACTGACTGCGCCGACCAAGGCAAGAATTAACAAAACTAGCGAGACTGCCGAGCGGGTCCAGCCGAATTCGAGCGATATCGGAATCAGAAACAGGCCGAATACCGCATAAACCATCGGTGTCACGCTGACAGCGTTGCCAACAGTGCAGGCGATGAGAACGCCAGTCGCCGTGCGCGAATTACTCTTTAGCGCGGTTTCTTGCAACGCCTACTCCGCGACGCGTTGCAAATGTGGGGGCTTCATTAACACGACCGCGATTAGGCAAATGACCATCACGATTGCGTACGAACGAAAAACCCATTCGAAACCGCCGACTTCATCGGCGACATATCCGCCGAGCACCGGCCCTAGCATGGCGATCGTAGTGATTAGATACATCGTGCCCATCGTTTTAGGGGCTTCTTTAGGGCCGTAATAATTAATTAAAAGAATGGTTGTCGCGAACATGCACATGCCAAATCCATAACCTTCGCCAATCGCGAACAGCACAATCATTGCAGTATTGTCCGCGACCGATAACGCGAGCATGCCTATCGTTTCAGCCGCTAGCGCCGAAGCGAGCAACCATTTCGGATCGACTCGGGTCGCAAGAATTCCGCCAAAAACGCGCGATGACGAATTGATCAGCGCGTGTGCGCTCAACGCGCCAGCGGCGATTGTGATGGTGATGCCGAGATTGCCCATATGGGTCACCGCCCAGCTATTGGTGGTTACACCGCCGAATAGCGTCATCGTTAGTGCCGCGACGATGATGTAGAACTGCGGCGTCCGAATTACGTCGGCATATTGCCATTCGTGTTTTGTCATGTAGACGCCGTCGGAATGTTTTTCTGCACCAAGCGTTGACGGTTCCTCTTCTGACGCACGATTTGTCGGACTCTTAAGGAAAACGACGCATAGCAACGCCAATGCACCAATCGATGCCGCCATCAAATACCAGTGCATGCGCCACGAACCGCTTATCGCAATAACCGCGGTAACCAGTTGCGGACCCGCTACACCGCCTAGACCACCGATCATCATGTAGGCGCCAATGGCGAATGAACGGCGATGTGGCAGCCATTGCTGAATTACGGCAACGCCCGGCACCAATGCGCATAAAGAATATCCCAAACCGGACAATGCTGCGCCTGCAAGATACTGATAGAGGCCTGTGGTGGTCGCCATTAGGCCGTGACCCACCGCCATTGTGCCACCGCCGACACCGAAGGTTGCGCGCGTTCCGAATCTTCGAAGTGTCCAGGATGGCAAACGACTCGCGATGCCAACCATGAAAGAAAGCACAGAAAAACCAAGTCCCGCACCAGACCACGACCAAGACATTTCTTCGATCATGAACGGCAGTACAACACCGAGCGACGTAAACGTCGCAGCGGTTACCTGAAAGAAAATCGCGCTAACGAGGGTGAACTTTAGCCAGCTTCGCCAAATATCGTTGGCGCCGGCATTCACTTTTGAAGCGTCGGACATTCATGGTACCTTCAAAACCAACAATGAATCTTGCCAACCAAATGATCCGTGCCGGCAGCGACTTCGCAGCATACCCGGCAACTGCCAACGGCACCACAGTCTTGCACCGTTACGATGAGGTGGCTGAAAGGGCGGCGCGAATCGCCGCTGCGTTGACTGCCGATCAGCAATTGCAACCTGGCGACCGTGTTGCGCTCATCATGAACAATTGCGCGGAGTATCTCGAATTACTCTATGCGGCTTGGCACGCCGGGCTCGTTGTCGTACCAGTTAATGCCAAACTACACGCGAACGAATTCGATTATATTCTTCGAAATAGCGGCGCTGTGTTGTGTTTTGTGTCGCCCAAGCTCAAGTCCGCTGTGGAGTCGGTTGGCGGCGATTCTCTGCGTTGCATTGAAGTTGGCGGTGACACCTATCGGGCAATGTTAAAACATAAAACTTGCCCGGTCGTTGCTCGGCAAGCGGACGATGCAGCATGGCTGTTCTATACCAGCGGTACCACCGGGCAGCCGAAGGGCGCAGTACTAAGTCATCGAAACCTGCAAACTATGTGTGATTGCTACTTCGCCGACGTGGACCCAATCGAGCCGTGGAGCGCAATTCTGCACGCAGCGCCGATGAGTCACGGCTCCGGGTTGTATGCTCTGCCGTATGTGATGCGCGGTGGCTGTCATGTTTTCGGCGAGAGAGGCAGTTTCGATCCGGCGGAAGTTTTTGCGCTAATAGAAAACTGGCCTGGCATCGCGTTTTTTGCAGCGCCAACTATGGTGAAGCGCCTTCTAAATCACCCAAACATTGGAGATACCAGCAATCTAAAGGCAATTATTTATGGCGGCGGTCCGATGTTCGTCGAAGATTGCCTAGCAGCTCTGCAGTGCTTTGGCCCAAAACTGACGCAGCTGTATGGTCAAGGCGAAAGTCCGATGACGATCACCGCGTTAAACGCTGATCGACATGCCGACAGCAACCATCCGCGTTATTTGGACAGATTGGCATCCGTCGGTATCGCACAAAGCGCGGTCGAACTACGCATTGCAGACGATGCGGGAAAGCTGCTTGTGCCGGGAGAAATAGGTGAAATCTTGGTACGAGGTGCGAGCGTCATGAACGGATATTGGAACAATGCCGAGGCAACTGCTGAGACGATTCGTGACGGATGGCTGCACACTGGTGACTACGGTGTTCTAGACAACGACGGCTTCCTTACTTTAAAAGATCGTGCGAAAGATCTGATCATATCCGGCGGTTCAAACATCTACCCGCGTGAGGTTGAGGAGGTCCTTATTAAACATCCGCAAGTTGCCGAAGCGGCGGTAATAGGACGGGCGGATCGCGAGTGGGGCGAAGCGGTTGTTGCCTACATTGTGAGTGCCGACGGCAGCAGCATTAACGTGCAAGAACTTGACGAGTTATGCAAAGCGGAAATAGCCCGTTTCAAAAGGCCGCGACACTATCGGCAGATAGACGTCTTGCCGAAGAACAACTACGGCAAGATACTAAAAAGAGAGCTGCGAGAACTCGAGAAGTAGCATTGCCGCGATTCGCGTCAATATGCAAACTTCGCGTGCATCCGTGTGCAAGAACCGCGACGGTAAGCGACGCTATTGTGCAGGCATGACTAGCCGAATATTCAATGATCGGTTCTTTGCCGGCCTTAGCAGCTCATCCATGGGCATTGACAGGGCCGAGGCGCTGCCGCCCGAATGCTATACGAACGCAGACTTTTACGAGTTCGAAAAGCAGGCCGTATTTGATCGCGAATGGCTATGCACCGGCCGCGAGTCGTGGGTCGGCAAACCTGGCGATTATTTTACAACATCAATTATTGGCGAGCCCATAATTGTCGCACGGACGCTTAAGGGCGAATTAAGGGCCATGTCATCCGTTTGCCAACATCGGGCAATGTTGGTTGCAGAAGGTAGTGGCAATGCGCGCGGCTTTTTGTGTCCCTACCATCATTGGAGTTACTCCTTAGACGGCAGTCTGACCAATGCGCCTGAAATGAACAAGACTTGCAATTTCGATAAGTCGCAGTTTGGGTTGCCGAATTTTAAAGTGGAAGTTTGGCAAGGTTTCGTATTTGTCAATTTCGATCCTGACGCAGCGCCGCTGGCACCTCGACTTAGCGCCGTTGAAGCAGCAATCGCCGAATACGATCTTGCGAACACCGAGGGAGATCGCCCTCCAGAACCGCCCGAGTTTGCCTGGAACTGGAAGGTCATGTTTGAAAACAACAACGATGGCTATCACGCAAGCCGACTGCATCAAGGACCACTGCACGACTTCGTTCCTAGCGCCAAAGCAATCTTTCCAGAGCTACCTGAGGATACCGCGGGCTATTTTCGTTTCAATGGCACGAAACACGCGGATGCGAGTTTTAATGCGACGCAAAAAGCGCTGTTGCCGATCTTTCCGGGCCTGTCGGATGAAGGCCGAAAGCGCATGGTGTTCGCCAACATTCCGCCGACGTTGTCACTGGTTTTGACAAGCGATATGGTCATCTATTTGATCGTGCGTGCGACAGGTCCCGAGACTTTGATGATGGACACCGGAGTGCTTACGGCCCCTGGCTCGATGCGCGATGCAGCGTTCGAACATCGCATGAACATGAATATGGCCGCCGCGACAGAAATTATTGCTCAGGATTTACATGTCGACGAGTTAGTGCAAGTTGGGCTGCGCTCTCGATTCGCGGTTCGTGGGCGTTATTCCTGGCAAGAAGGGGCGCAGCACGATTTCAACAAATGGCTGGTTCCTCGTTACCAAGAATATTGGGCAAGCTTGTCCGAAAACGATGACGATTCTGCGTGACAGCTAACGATAGAATGCCTGTCGTGTTTTTTGGACACGGAAGTCCGACCAATGCGCTCGAAGACAATACCGCGACGCGACGCTGGCACGAAATTGGCGCATCAATTAGTACACCGAAAGCCATTTTGTGTGTATCGGCGCACTGGTGCACGCAGGGTACGCAGGTAACGGCAATGCAGACGCCGCGTACCATCCACGATTTCGGCCGCTCACTGCCTGCACCGTTATTCGATTGTCAGTACCCCGCCCAGGGCAGTCCCGAACTTGCGAAGCGCACGGCAGAGTTGCTCGCACCAACACCGGTCACGCTGGATCAGTCGTGGGGACTTGATCACGGCACCTGGTCCGTGTTGACTAAAGTTTGGCCGGAGGCGAATATTCCGACGGTGCAGCTAAGCCTTGATGTCGGGTTATCGGATGCGCAACATTTTGACCTGGCGCGCAGTTTGTTGCCACTGCGCGACGAAGGCGTGTTGATCATTGGCTCCGGTAACATCGTGCACAATTTGGGCGTTATGGAGTGGAGCGAGGTCGCTGAGCCTTACGACTGGGCAATTCGCTTCAACGACTACATCAAATCATGCATTAACGACCAGGATATGCAGCGTTTGTACGCATACCCCGACCTCGGTGACACTGCGAGACTGGCGGTGCCAAGCCCGGAACATTTTTGGCCATTGCTATACGTTCTAGGCACTCGCAACGACGATCCAATTGAATATGCAACCGACTTTATCGTCTACAAGTCGCTGTCTATGACCAGCTTGGTCTGCCGTGACAGGTCTGCTTGAGCTGGACTTTTTTACGCCACTGATCAACTATCGATCCCATTACGTTTCGGTTTCTCGACTCATTGGAATCAACATGCCGATTTGTTGAGTAGTGGGTGAAGCAGTATGAAAGCGTGGCACTTTACAACGGACTTGCTGCCTGAGAGCGAGCGGCGCAGCGCCTGGGCCGCTGCAATGAATCGCCTATGTCTGCCGATGGGTGAGTTCCCTGATGATGCCGAATTTCGCGGTGCCGTGTCCTGCATAGTCTCGCCGCTCGGCGTTGAAATAGCGCGAATTCACGCGAGTGAGCACACAATTTCCGGAAGCTACCCGAACCAGCCGACATCGATCTGGATGGCTGCCTTGCTGGAGGGTGCCGCGGAGTTTTCCGATGGTGAGCAACTGCATGAAGTCGCGGTGGGTGATATCACATATGGTCCTTCCGGTGGGCCGGCCACATTGCGATTCAAAACAGAAAGCCGCCAACTGTTCGTTAAGCTGCCCGAGCTCGCGCTGAGTCAGTGGATGATCTCGCCGCTCAAGCTAGCGGTAGGTTATCTGTCGGGACAAACCGGCATTGCACACGTGCTATCCGGCATGCTGCGCAATCTTGCAGGAGGGTTGGATGACATTCGGGCGGCAGAATTACGGCCTATCGAGGTTGCGCTGACAGAGTTTCTGATTACCTGCCTTGCTCGCGAGGGCTTGTTGCCCGGTGGCGAAACGGTTGGTAATGACGCGGCAACGGTGCAGGCGGCGCACCTGCATCGCATTTGCCAAACCATCGAAACGCGCCTCAGCGACCCCAAACTAAATCCGCGCGCTATCGCTGATGAACATGGCGTTTCGCTACGTTATATGCAAAAACTATTTAGCTTGTCGCGGCATACATTCAGCGGTTACGTGCGCCGCCGCCGATTGGAGCGCTGTCGCAGCGATCTGGCAAGTCCGATCTATGCACATTTATCCATCACTGAAATTTGCTATCGCTGGGGCTTCAACGCGTCCGCGCATTTTAGTCGGGCATTCCGCGAACAATTTGGCGTGTCTCCGCGAGAATATCGCCTTCACCATGCCCGCGAGTCGGCATTGACGCTGACTGCCTGATCCGATAGTGTATTGTTAGTCGAAATAACATTTCGACAGACGATACAATCTTGAGGATCAGCTCATGCAACAGAAAGCGAACCTATATCGCTGGGACAGCCTACCCAAAGAGGTCGTGAGACCGGGTGTTGAACGGACCGGATTTAGCGGCGACAACGTCCTAATGGTAATGAATTGGTTGCAACCGGGTATGGAAACGCGACCGCATAGCCACCCGTTCGAACAGCTGGCCTACATTGTTTCCGGCCGGATGAAATTTGTCGTCGGCGATGAAGTTTTCGATGCTGAACCAGGTTGTGTGATTCGCATACCACCCAACGTGGAACACTACGGCGAACCTATTGGCGACGAGCCAGTCCTGAACCTCGACGTTTTTAGCCCAATTCGCGAGGACTATCGCCATCTCGTCGAATACCAACAAAGCGATTTCGGGGCAGACTAGTTTGCATTCGCTAAAACAGCAGCGTGTGTTAAAGCAGAAGATCCGCCACGGCGATCCGACTTTGGGTTTGTTTGTCAGAACACCTGCGCTGCAAGTCATAGAGACACTGGGGAATTGTGGTTTGGATTTCCTAGCGTTGGATGCGGAGCATGCGGTTTTTAGCCTTAGCGATCTTGACCGTTGCATGTTGGCGGCGCGGTCGGTCGATATACCGGTCCTTGTCAGATTAGTCGAAGCGACACCTGCAGCAGTATTGCAGGTGCTGGATATGGGAGCCGCCGGGATTATTGTGCCGCATGTTGGTTCGGCAAACGCTGCGCGTGCTGCGATCAATGCTTGTCGCTATCAAGGTGGCGCGCGCGGTTTTTCCGGTCAGCATCGCGCGGCGGGGTACGGATCCACATCAATGAAGGAATACTGCGAGGCCAGTGATGAGTCGATCATCGTTATCGCACAGATTGAGGACGCCGACGGCAATGCAAATGTTGCGCAGATTGCTGCTGTCGATGAGTTAGACGCGATTTTCATCGGCCGTGCCGACCTCTCAATATCCCTTGGATGTATGAGTATTGATGACGATACGGTGGTTGCTGCCACAGAAAATATTCTTGCTGTCAGTCGGGCAAATAACATGTCCTGCGGCATTTTCATTCCATCGCCTGACTCGCTGGATTCATTTCGCGATCAAGGTGCAAACCTTTTCATCATCGGGACGGATCAAAGTTTGTTGGTCAATGCGGCAAGCTCCATCGTTGCGGATTTTAGAGAATCTACGGAGAACCCAGCGTGAGTGGTACGCAACCCATTAGCGCCGTCGTTACTACGCTGTCGATAGTTGAAGCAATGGCGGAATATGGTGCGCCAATTGGTGTGAGTGAATTGGCGAAACTCGTTAATACGGCGAAACCCAGAACGTATCGACATCTGCGTACGCTGCTCGGTAAACGCTATGTCACCCAGGATGCCGACACCGATAAGTATTTCCTCACCCTGAAATTTCTTCACTTAGGGCAAACCGTCGCAACAAACATGTCGTTCATGAATGAAGCGCAACGCGAAATGCCGAAATTGCGCGATAAAGCGAATCTGTCGGTGAGCATAGGTCAAGCGGAAGAACACGGTGTCAGGATTCTAGATATTCTGCGTCACCGATCGACCATAGAAATCACTACGCCACCCGGTACGCTCCTCGATTTTCATTCTTCCGCGCAAGGAAAGATCGTTTTGGCGTTTGGCTCAAGCGTATTGCTCAATCAGCAATTCGGTAAAACGTTGGAACAACGCACCGATCACACGCTCGTTGAAAAACAAGCTCTTAGAGCTGAAGTGGAGCAAGTCCGAAAACGCGGCTGGGCTGTCGCGCCAGAAGAGGCGATGATCGGCATCAATGCGCTTGCGGCGCCAATATTCGACGCATCCGGCGACTTGGCAGGCACGATCACCATCGTCGGATCAATTCAGCACCTTCCAGCGGAACCCACGGCATACATCGTTGCAGCTGTCCGCGACGCTGCTGCCGGCATTTCAACAAGATTAGGCTATTCGGAGAAATCTACATCATGACTAAATACGCGCTCGCAGTGGACATCGGCGGCACGTTTACCGACGCCGTGCTTATTGCAAGCGATGGTGGAAGCTGGACAGACAAAACGTTAACAACGCACGATAATCTTCTCGACGGATTCTTTCGCGCATCGCAACTGGTGCTCGACGATGCGGGTATCAAGCTAAAAGACGTTAACGACGTCGTCGCGCATGCGACCACAATTGTTACTAACGTTCTAATCGAACGTAAGGGCGCACCCGCCGGTCTGGTTGTTACAAGTGGCTTTAGAGACGTTTTATATATTCGTGATGAACATCGTTACGATATGTTCGATCCGCAGCTCGAGTATGCGGACCCGTTAATTCCGCGCGAGCATACATGGGGACTTGACGAGCGCAGCTATGCCGACGGAACCATCGGTAAGACGGTAGATGAGGATGACGTCCAAAAAATTGCGGACGATTTGGCGAAGGAAAATATCTCGTCAGTCGCAGTATGTCTGTTGAATAGCTATCGAAACCCGCAGAACGAGCACCAATTCAAGGCATTGATGAGCAAAATCGCGCCACACGTCATCGTAACCTTGTCCAGTGACGTAGCACCGCAGATGCGTGAATATCTGC
The DNA here is from genome assembly GCA_021773015.1 of Woeseia sp. Taxonomy (GTDB): domain Bacteria; phylum Pseudomonadota; class Gammaproteobacteria; order Steroidobacterales; family Woeseiaceae; genus OFTM247. The sequence continues at coordinate 2,302,251 of JAJFKW010000001.1, read as the reverse complement.
GCGCAAGTACCTGTGCAATAAACGCCTACGCGGTATCGACGACACGTCCCTATCTGAATGCACTAATGGAGCACTTGCAAAACGAAGGTGTTGAGCGCGAACCATTGATCATGCTGTCAAACGGTGGCGTGATTGGCGCAGGTGTCGCAGGCACATATCCTGTGCGCATGATCGAGTCCGGTCCAGCGGCCGGCGCTTTGGTCGCGGGGCATGTTGCGCGAAAAAATGGAATCGATAATCTACTGTCGTTCGACATGGGAGGCACTACCGCCAAAGCGTGCCTCATCCAAAACGGCGAACCGCTCGTTACCGGCGACTTTGAGGTTGACCGGCGATATCGATTTAAGCCTGGCAGCGGTATGCCGATTACCGTGCCATCAATTGACATGATTGAAATTGGCGCCGGCGGAGGATCCGTCGCGCGTGTCAATAATTTAGGATTGTTGAAGGTGGGTCCGGACAGCGCTGGCAGTAATCCAGGGCCTGCCTGTTACGGTCAAGGCGGTGAAGACGCATGCGTTACGGATGCAGATGTCGTGCTCGGGATTCTCGACCCGGAGCATTTTCTCGGTGGTGATATGCCGCTTGATCGCGCTAAAGCGGAAGCCTCTGTACAGCTGCTTGCGGACAAACTTGGTGTGTCTATGTTGGATGCCGCGTACGGGGTGTTTAGCGTGGTTGGCGAGTCGATGGCGGCGGCCGCGCGCGCGCATGCTACTGACCGCGGTGTGAATTATCGTGGCATGCCATTATTTGCATTTGGTGGCGCCGGACCCGTGCATGCCTGCTACGTGGCTGAGCGACTAGACGGGACGCAGATCATCTATCCACCAATGGCTAGCGTATTGAGTGCGTACGGAACATTGGTCACGCCGGCGCGGCTCGACCTGGCGCGCGGCGGATTGAGCAGGCTCGTTGATATTGACTGGGCGGCAGTTAGCCCGCTGATTGCTGATCTCTGCGCCGAAGGCAAGGCGGCATTGAACGACGCGGGTATCGCCGACGATGCCATTCGCTACGATTTCGCTGCCGACATGCGCTACGTTGGCCAGCAAACCGAAGTCACTGTGCCGCTGGCGGGCGACCCTAGAGACCCTGACAACCAACGAGAATTACGGCAAAGGTACGACGTTGCATACGAGAATCTCTACGGTGTAAAACTCGATGATATGCAAGTTGAGGTGGTCAGTTGGCGTGCCACCGCTCGCGGCGGTGAGTCTGAACGCCGACCTGACATCGAACTTGCTGCGCAATCTGCTGCGCCGAAAACAACGCGAAAAGTGTACATCGAAGGTCAATCGATGGATGTGCCTATTTTCGACCGAGCGTCGTTGTCAGTCGGACAGGAAATCAATGGGCCGGTCATCGTCGAAGAACGCGAAACCACCGCCTTCATATTGCCTGGCTGGCGCCTAAGCGTTCACGCAGACGGCAGTCTGATCGCGAACTGCGACTAATATCTCAGGACCAACAATTATGGCAAAACTCGACGGTATAGAACTTGAGATCATGTGGAGCAACATGATCAGCATCGTTAGTGAACAAGCGCGAGCACTGCAGAGAATTGCGTTCAGTCCAATCGTTCGTGAAGCAGGTGATCTGGCGACCGCGTTGTTCGACGCCGACGCGCGAATGGTCGCGCAGGCGGTCACCGGCACGCCCGGCCATATCAATTCATTGGCGGCTGCGGCGGCCAATATCATTGGCGTCATTCCGGCGGAAACCTTGCAACCGGGCGATGTGCTGATTACCAATGATCCGTGGATGTCGGCAGGGCATTTTTTCGACATCACTTTGCTGACACCAATTTTTCGTAACGACAGGTTAATTGGTTACTGTGGCTCAACGATTCATCATACGGATATCGGCGGCTATGGCGTTGGCGCGGGGGCGCGAGACATCCATGAAGAAGGCCTTTGGATTCCATCGCTGAAACTTTACGAAAGCGGTAAACCGAACGAAACGCTGCACGCGATTATTCGACAGAACGTACGTACACCGGACGCAATTTTCGGTGATTTGTCGGCGCAAGTTTCGAGCGGAAAAATGGGTGGTGAGCGGCTTAATGCAATGTGTGACCGTTACGGGCTCGATGATATTGGCGAGCTGTCCCGTGAAGTTATTTCCCGCGCTGAGGCTTCGACTCGCGACGATATTCGTAAATTGCCGGCGGGAACGTTTCATGGCGAGACCCAATTTGACGTTCCAGGCGGCGAAGCTATCACCCTCAAAGTCGCGCTTACGATCGACAACGAAGCGGGTGAGATTACCGTAGATTTCGCTGGCAGTTCCGGCCCAAGTGCTAGCGGTATCAATGTGGTGACTGCCTACACACACGCGTACAGTACATTTGCTATCCGCAGCATTTTGAATCCAGAATTACCGAACAACGCGGGCAGTCTTGCGCCGATCAAAGTTGTTGCGCCGACGGAGTGCATCGTCAACGCACAATATCCGTCACCGGTGAATGCTCGTCACGTTGTCGGGATGTATGTTCCTTTTCCGATACTCAAGGCACTTGCTCAAGTGGTGCCCGAAAAAGTACTCGCCGAGGGTTCGGGCGCTGTATGGACAATCCAGATCCAGGGCCGCAGCAGCGACGGCAAACCGTTTACGAGTTCGATGTTTAATTATTCCGGCGGCATGGGTGCGCGCGCCGACAAAGCCGGATTATCGGCAACTTGTTATCCGACAGGCGTTGCCGCCGTGCCAATAGAGGTGCTCGAGGCGTCCATTCCGATTGAATTCACGCGCAAGGAGATCGCTGCGGATACAGGCGGTACTGGAAAATACCCGGGCGGTAATGGCCAGTACGTCGAATTCCGTCTGCGTAGTGGCAATAGCTGGCTACTAAACGCGTTACCCAGCCGCCTAGACTCGCGAGCAGAAGGGCTGTTTGGCGCGGGCAGCGGTGAACCGGGACAGTTTTTGATTAACGGTACGTCAAGTTCCGAAGCGAAAAAGCTGGAGATGGGCGCTGACGATCTGGTTCTAATGCGTACCCCGGGCGGTGGTGGCTCAGGTGCTGCTTAGCAGCGCAGCGACCGCACATCGGCAGGCGCGTAGATTATTCGCGCGTAAAATCATCGGGAATTTTCGGATTCTCACCGGCTTTACCCCAAAGCAAGATTTCATTGCCCCACGGATCCGTAAAGCAATGATTGTAACCGTTGAATTCTTTCCAATAATGGTTACGCCAATTGATCGTCGCGCCGAGATTTTCTGCCGCCCCGAGGATGCGCTCAGCTGAATCGTCGTCGCTGATCATAATCCATATTCGCGCTTTCCGTCCGCCCGTTGATAACGCTCTTGGTTCTACGCCGTCCGGATTCGGGTGCGGTCGAAGATTCGCGCAATCGCCGATGCCGAGGTGAAGATTGCCAATTTCACTTTCGGAGCCATCGGGATTGAGGAATTGTTGTCCGGGTACCATGCGATGGTACAAGCCGCCCAGACGCGGATCGTCTTCCCAGCCGAATACTTCCGCGTAAAACTTGCCGGCAGCATCTGGATCGTCGGATGCCAAATCAACAAAAATCAAAGTGTTCGGGTAGCTCATGATCAATTCTCTCCTGCTGTTTGGCGAGCAACGTTATCAGTCGTACCGGCGGTGCCGCAACTGAAAATTTTCCAGTTGAATCTGATGAAAGCTTAACAGTCGCCTAGCGCTCTTGTTATTACGGCGGCGACAGTAGGGACAATTCCTTATAGCCCGTCTGCACCATGCCCCGCATTATGCTGTTTACGTTTGCGCGAATTCTTACAACGCGGGACAGCGGAGTAGCGGTGAAGCAATCAATAGAAATGACCGTTGGTGAGCTACGAGCGGACCATCGCAATATGGTGTTGCTGCTCGATCTGCTGGACTCCGAAACGCAGCGAATGGCAGAGCTTAGCGATGCAGATTACGAACTGGTCCGCGAAATTCTGTCCTACATGATGGAATACTCTGATGTAGTACATCACCCTAAGGAAGACTTGCTATACGGTTACCTAAAGACCCGCTACGCGGATATCGACGACTCGTTAGAAAAGATCGAAGCGGATCATGCGGCGCTTGCCGCAACCACTAGCAAAATCTGTGGCGCAATTCCTGCGCAACCTGCACGTAGCACTGCAGAGCTGCAATCGCTAACTTCTGCAATGGTCGCGTATTCACGCGAGTTGCGTAATCACATGTTCTGGGAGGAGAAAACTCTTTTCAGTCTTGCTGACGAGACTGCTGATGACGGCGGCTGGGCGACAATGCTCGGCGGTCATGACTTACCAGATGATCCCCTGTTTGGCAGGAAGGTGCGCAAACGCTTCCGCAAGTTGTTCAATCACATTCAGCGGCGAATGGTTTGGGATGTTCAGCAGTACTTTACCTGAGCGTTTAGCCTAGTATTTGTGCAGCGGAGGCTTAATTAATGGGTGTTTTCTAGTAGTTCGCGAGCTTGATCGGCATCGCGGTGAATCTGCACCGTCATGCTTTCGAGATCCGGAAATTTAAGTTCGTCACGTAATCGCGCGATGAATTTCACCTCAAGAAATTTTCCGTAAATGTCGCGATCAAAATCGAAAATAAATACTTCAAGAATTGTTTTTCCGCTGCCGGTTACGGTCGGCCGTGTGCCGACATTTGCGACGGCATCCAATACGCCTTCTCGCAAGCCATGTACGCGCACGGCGAATATGCCCTGTACTGGGCTGCTCATGCGCATGACCGGGATGTTTGCTGTCGGAAAACCCAGAGTGCGGCCCAGTTGATTGCCGTAAACGACATGCCCGGACATTGAGTAGTCTCGACCGAGCATTGCGCTTACTTTCCTCATATCGCCGTCGACCAATGCGCGGCGAATGGCTGTGCTGCTAACGCGCTCGGCGCCCTGCTGTATTGCGGGCACCTCGGTTACGCCAAAGCCGAATCGTTCTCCGGCTTTACGAAGGTAATCGATGGTACCCGCAGCACGAGCTGCAAATTTGAAATCGTCGCCAACGACGACATGTTTTGCCGCGAGTTTATCGACCAGTAATTTGCTAACAAACTCCTCCGGACTCAATGCTCGCATTGCGTCGTCGAACCTGGGGCAAAACATTCCATCGATGCCCAGCGACGCCAGGGTTTGAAATCGTTCGCGAAATCGAGTCAATCGTGCGGGTGGGTTTTCATTTGAGAAAAACTCGCCGGGCGTTGGTTCGAAACACATGACATACGCCGGACAGTCAAGCTTTTCTGACTCCCGCTTCAGTCGTTGCAGTATTGCCTGGTGACCACGATGGATCCCGTCAAACGCGCCAATGGTGACGACACAACCGGATTTGCCGGCAAAGTCTGGCTTACTGGAGGTAGTACGACACAGCTTCACGTTTGCACTGCTCTTGAACGAGCGTTTTTGGTCAACACGGTATTGCTTTCCATAGGGTTTAGATCGCGCTATTAGAACACGTACGCCGAGGTATCGAATGGTCAAGTATTGGGGCGCATCCGTGCAAGCTCGTATAGTGGTTTTGTCAGAACCTGAATGGTCGAAAGTACACTAAAATGGCGGGGTAGCTATGATTAGAATCAAATCCGGAGCATGTCGATTGGCAGGGCTTTTTGTCCCAGGGACGTTGGCGTTGGCGCTGATATCATCGTTGCCCATCGCCTCGGCGGCCCCGCTCGAAGAAATCGTCGTGACCGCGCGTAAACGTGAGGTGACGCTGCAAGATGCGCCTATTGCCGTATCTGTGGTAACCGGTGACGATTTCGATAAATCCAATATTACCAAGCTCGATAATTTTAACGGCTACGCGCCTGGGCTTGTCGTGGCAAAAAACGATGGTGCCGGTCGCATTGTGACCATTCGCGGTCTCGGTTGGGAAACGGCGCAAAACCTGGCGACGCAGCCGAGTGTGTTGTCGTATATCGACGGTATATATTTAGCGAATCCGCTGTCGATGGGTCTGGATTTGGGCGATATCGAGCGCGTTGAAGTTTTTCGTGGGCCGCAGGGCACAGAGTTTGGTCAAGGAACGACGGGCGGTGCGATAAACGTGGTTACCAAGAAACCACAACTGGGTGAGCAAAGCGGCGCCATTGACCTGAGTTATGGCACCTTTGACACGATCCGTGCACGGGCCACAATAAATGCGCCACTGGGAGAAAAGGCAGCGTTCAGAGCGTCGGTACAAAAGTATCAGCATGACGGTTTCGCAGAGATCGAAGGCGGCGCGCTGGATGGCTATGAGTTGGATGACGCCGATTCACTGACGGCAAAAGTGTCGCTGCTGCTGAAGCCATCGGAAGCCTGGTCCATTCAATTGCAGGCGGTCTCGAATACTTCTGATCAAAACGCTGCGGCGCAAAAGAACATTGATGATCCGAATTCCGACCCGCGCGAATTGACGCAAGACTTTCCCGGAATTTTCGAGTTGGACAACACTAGCGTATCGATGATCATTGAATGGAAGTCGGAGTCAGGTTTTACGGTTAAATCGCTAACCGGCTGGCAGGAACTTGAAAAACGACAATCCGTTGACGGAGATCGATTAACAGAAGCGACCATAGCAATCGATAGGCTGGGTTTTTTCAGTCCGGATAATTGGGACGTGTTGACATTCTGGGACAACGATTCCGAAGCGTTTAGCCAAGAGCTCAACTTAAGCTTCAGCAACGAGAAATTTGATTGGGTTATCGGCGGTTACTACCTGGACCACGATAATTTTAACGATTTCCTAGAAGCGACTGCACCCGGGCCGTTTTCTGATTCCATCGCGGCGCTGGCAAATCCAAGTCCGACAACGTTACCGCCTTTTATGTCGGTATTGAATTTCAACGAGACACGCACAGTGACACGTGAAGATACCGCTATTTACAGTCAAGCCACGGTACGTGTCAATGACAGGGTAGCGCTGACGGGTGGGTTGCGTTATCAAAACGAGGACCAAAGAGACTTCGGCAATCAGTTCTTTGGCATTTTCGGTGGTTTTGATCGGTCCACTGACGATTCCAAAACGACTTGGAAGGCGGGTATCGATTTCAAGTTGACCGCCGACAATCTGCTATATGGATTGATTTCGACCGGTTGGAAGAACGGTGGCACGAATCCTGGTGCGATCACCAACGGGGCTATTTTCCTGACCGACAGTTTCGGCGCCGAAGAGGTGACATCGTTTGAAATCGGTAGCAGGAATACGTTTGCCGATGGTGCCGTTCGTTTTAACGTGACGGCGTTTTTCTACGACCACGAAAATATGCAGTTTGTTTTTGAAGATCCAGTACCGTTCGCTGGAGGAACAGGGACCATTCCGGAACTCGAAGAATACGGTATCGAGACCGAATTCAGCTGGCAGATGTCAGATGAATGGCGACTTGACGGCATGGTCGCCTGGCAGGACGGAGAAATTAAATCGGACGTTTTTGTTCTCGACGCGATCGATTTTCGTGAATCGTTAGCACCAGGTGTGGGACTTTTTACTGGCCCTGGTTTCGATGAGCGAGTTGCGCTCACGTTGGCGACGAATCTTAACGGCAACGAGCCGGCGAAACTGCCGGACATTACGTCACGTATTGCTTTTACGAACGTGCATCCATTACAGAGTGCGACATTTACTTCGCGACTGGAATGGGTACACAGAGGTGAGATGCAGTCGCGCGTATTCAATCACCCATTGTTCGATACGGTACCTTCCTACGATATTGTCAATCTGCACTTCACCTATGACATGGAAGATCGCCCGATCAGCCTGTCGCTGAGTGCGACAAATTTGTTTGATGAAGATGGCATTAATAACATTTTTAATAACCCATTCGGAATTTGGTCAACCAGTAACGAGTACATTCCGCCACAAGAGATTATCGCTTCTTTCCGGTATACCTGGGAATAGTGCGGTTTCGACAAGAGAAAAAGCGATCGTAAAGAGGGTGAGCGAATGAGCAGCGAGCAAGCAAATCATGGGATCCGTCCGAAACAGGCGACGTGGACGCATCTCGCGTTACACGTCAAAGACATTGATAAAGTTATTGCCTGGTATGAGGAATTCACCCACCTGACCCTCTTGTTTAAGGAAGAGGATGAGGATGGGTACGGTGCTTGGCTGGGCGATAAGAGTCAGGGTGATAGCCCTTTCATACTAGTGCTGGCGCAATTTTTCGAAGGCCATGATCCGTTTGCGCCGGTGCAGCACCCAGTCCTAGGACCGTTTGCACATATCGGAATAGAAGTCCCCGATAAAGAAACTGTCGATGCGATGGCGGCACGAGCAAAGGAAGGCGATTGCCTCATTCTGGGTCCGCAGCAAATGCCAAAGCGCATCGGCTATATTTGTTTCTTGCGCGATCCCGAAGGAAACGTCGTTGAGTTTTCCTACGATCAGGGCGTCTATGAAAAAGCCAAGGAAGTGTGGGGCAGCGCTGCAAGTTAGAGCGACACATTACGGAAGCTACTCCGTGCGGATGATTTTGATTTTGTTGGTGAGCCTGTTATTCACGGGCTCGTGCTCCGACAGTCCCCAGCGCCCAAACATTCTATTTATCATGGCAGACGATCATGCTGTGCGTGCGATCAGCGCCTACGGAGGCAGCCTGATCGAAACACCGAACATCGACAGAATCGCAGCCGAAGGCGCGCTTTTTCGCAATGCGTTCGTGACAAATTCAATCTGTTCTCCGTCTAGAGCCGTGTTATTGACAGGCAAGTTCTCTCACCTAAATGGCGTAACCGACAACGGACAGGTCTTTGATGGATCGCAGCCGACATTTCCGCGCATGTTACAAGAGGCCGGCTACGAGACCTCTGTCATTGGTAAGTGGCATCTAAAATCAGATCCGCTGGGTTTCGGTGAGTGGCAAGTGCTAATTGGGCAGGGCGAATATTATAGTCCGCGATTTAGCACTCCACGCGGTGTTGTCCAATACGATGGCGATTATGTGACAGACAAAATCACCGACATCGCCATCGAGACGCTGCAAAATCGCGACAAGAGCAAACCCTTCATGATGCTCTATCACCATAAAGCGCCGCATCGAAATTGGATGCCGCGAGCCGACGACCTTGATCTTGCGATAGTGGAGGATTATCCGCTACCAGCAGATTTCGCCGACACGTTTGCCGGACGACCCGCGGCGAAAGAAGCCGATATGTTGATCGCGGATATGTTTTTGTCGTTCGACATGAAGATGCAGCCAGGCGAATACGAATCTGAAACCGGCACCGGCGGAGCACGCGGAATCGACGCGGGGCGCGAACAAGCAATATCTGCATGGGTATCCGACTACGCTCGTTTGACGTCGGATCAGAAGTTACGCTGGGATGCATTCTATAGTGCTGTAAATGCCAAGTATCAGACGATAAAGGACAACCCGGAAGCGTTGTCAGAATGGAAATATCAGCGCTACCTGCACGACTATCATGCAACCGTGAAGGTGCTGGATGAAAATGTTGGCCGTATTCTGGATTACCTGGACGAGAACGGCCTGCGGGAAAATACTATTGTTGTTTACACCTCTGATCAGGGCTTTTACCTTGGCGAGCACGGTTGGTACGACAAGCGATTCATGTATGAACCGTCGATGCGCACGCCCTTGCTATTGCGGTATCCGGCTTCGGTAAAAGACGGCCTTGAGGTTACGGAGCTTGTGCAAAACATTGATTTTGCGCCAACCTTACTGAGTTTCGCTGGAGTTTCTGTACCCGATGACATGCAGGGTTTGTCGCTGCTTCCATGGCTTCGTGAAAGGCCGACAGCTGTGCTACGAGATAGCGTCTATTACCGCTACTACGGTACCGAAGGCGGTTGGCATAGGGTTAGACCGCATTCGGGAATTCGCACTAAACGTTACAAGCTCATTAGCTTCGCAGGCGAGTCGGAACATTGGGAGTTGTATGACCTGCAGACGGACACACGCGAACAAAAAAATCTTTATGGATTAGCAGAATTTGCGAAAGTACAGGAGGATCTGCACGCAAAATTGGCGATACTGAAGCAGCATTACGGAGACGAATAGCCGCCCAAATTCGTGTCGACTTCAACTGTAGGCAGGAACCGCGGCGGATTTGAAAGAGTACAAATCGTCGAGACATTTCGCATAACCGGCGAAGAGGGAGGTAAAGGGACATGTATAAATACGATCACTGGCGCAGGCTGTTAGCAGTTGCAGTTGCAGTTGCAGTTGCAGTTGCAGTTGTTGGGAGTCTCTTGATTGGGTGCGGTGGTGCTTCGCATCGCACTAGCGTTCCGGCTCCAGCGTTTATGACTGTCAAAGAGTTGGCATCCAATTACGACGACAGAATTGGCGATGCCGTAGTTCTTAAGGGCGTGCTGATAGCTACAACGAATCAGGAATACTTTCTAGGCGCGACGATGGAAAACTCTGCCGAGCGGAAAGTAGGCAAGTTTCGAGTTGCTCTGAAGTTTGAATCTGACAACGTCGACGTTGAGCGTATGAAACGGTGCCTATCGGGCCCTGCGGTTGTAATCGGAACTCTTCAAGACTCCAAAGTAATTAATGTGGAGTACGTGAAACTAGCATCTGATGCGCGGGTTCACCGCCCGGACAATTGCTATCACTAATTCAGGAAAATTGTGTCAAGTTTATTTTCTAACTAAAAGGCGATTTTCGATGACTTCTCACGAGAGCATTTTGTCACTACATTGAACAAATACCCCGTCACCGCCGACTTTTTCTGCTCAATACACCGATACACATTGTCCAACGCGCGGTAAAAGGGTCGAACCGATTTTCACGCGTACGGGAAAAGCTGTCAGGTGAGATAGCAAGACGTTCGCGGACACGCAATTAAGCGACTCCAGCCTGTTTCTCGTGTTGCATGGGACTGTGATACCCCAGTGCTGAGTGCGTGCGTTGCTCGTCGATCTCGCAACGCCGAAGCGACGCTCCGGCGACAAAGTATCGTACCTCGCTGAGCCCCAAACTGAGTCTCTGGAAACAAAAACCTATAACATCGGAAACTTTGCCTTGTCCGGCAACCCAGAACGAGCGGCAATCGCCTCTCCCATCGTTTGCGCATTCGCCCACAATTCATCTTCGTCAATAGTTGTACATCGGTAATCCTCGACCACGACCTTGCCGTCTACTACTACGGTATGTACGCCGCGACCATCCGCCGACCAAACCAACTGATTCATTGTGTTCAGTAGCGGTCGCCATTCAGGTCGATCTGTGTCGTGAAGTACAACATCCGCTTTCTTTCCTGGCTCAAGCGAGCCGAGTTCGTCTTCCATTAACAACGTTCGAGCACCGCCAATAGTTGCCATTTCGAAAGCCATCTCGGCAGGAAACATCTGTGGGTCGGTGCGCGCATCTTTGAATAACCCTGCTACCAAATAAGTTGCGCGCATCAGATCGGAGTAGTTCGACGCATTGTTGCCATCAGTACCGATGGATACGTTGATACCTTGCTGTACCATCTCCGGGAACTTGCCTACCTGCGTTATGCCGTAAGCGACTTTCAGCGCGGTCGTAGGACAGTGCGCTACGTTGACTTTCGCTTTCGCCATTATCGCGATCTCTTGCTCGTCGACGTGTACGCAGTGGGTTAGTGCCGCTTTGCTATCGAGTACGCCTAACTCTGCAAGATGATGCATCGGACGTTGACCGAATTCCGCGATGAATCCATCGGGGTCCATCGTTGCCGGGGACATGTGAAACCCAAGGCCGACATTGTGCTCGTCGGCTAATGCCTTCGCCGCTTTCCAAAGCGGATCGCTGCAGGTGGTGTGGCCGACAAGAATGCTCCAGGCTGCGATTCGGCCATCGCCATGAGACTTGTGGTTCTCCAATTGATGCTGCAGGTTTGCAATTGCCTGATCCGTGCTTTGCCGGTAGACCGATGGTTCCGGCGGCAGGTCCCAGACCCAGCGACCAACGCGACCACGGATGCCGACATCGACTAAGCCCTCAATTACTTCGTCTAAGAAGTTGATCGTGCCGGCTTCCAGAAAACTGGTTGTGCCCGAACGCAGCATTTCCACAGCTGCAAGTTGGCCGGATACTTTTTCTTCTTCCGCGTTGGCGACCGAGTAAAGCGTGCACAACCATTGAAAGACATTTTCTTCGAATGGCGTATCGTCTGGCACGTAACCACGGGTAATCGGTTCGCCGGTGATGTGGATATGCGTATTGATCAGCCCGGGCGTTGCTACGAAACGATCACCACCTAGTCGTTGGCGTGCAACGTAACGACGTTCAAGATCGACAGTCTTGCCAACATCGACGATGCGATCTTTATCGACGGCGATGGAGCCGCGATGAATAATGTCGCGCGTTTCATTCATCGTTACGACATACCAAGCGTCAATCAATACATCGATTTCGTGCTGTGCAACGTCCTGCATTCCGATTTACCTCATCTTCTATAGTCGAGTTGCAACATAAACCAGGTTGAATCCAATGGGTTCCAACAGTCGAATGGCCTCAAGCGGTTCGTCCACCAGCCAGCCGTGCATTTGTTTATGCGTCAGCGTCCCGCCTTTCTCGGTATTGGCGAGCATCGTCATGCCCATTTGTACGCCGAATGGATTCATTTTGCGGTCGTTATCTGCAAAGTAGTCGGCAACCAAGAGTTTGCCGCCCGGTTTCAAGGCCGCTACTGCGCGTCCAATCAAACTTTTTGCAAGTGCGGCGCCTTCGGTACGGCACACGTGCCCGAGAACCACAACATCATAGGCGCCGGTTTCGATCTCGATCTCATGAAAGTTGCCCGCACGAAATTCGCAGCGCGCCGACATTTCGTGTTCTTCGATACTCGATTCCGTGAGGCCGACGATCTCTTCGAAGTCGTTGATCACGGCAGTCGAGCCGGCCACCTGCTGTAATATTGCGATCGCCCAAGGTGCGCAGCCAGCACCCAAGTCCAGTACGCGATAGTCTCTTTGGCGCGCCCAACCGAGCTTTAGTCCGAGGCGACTTGCTACGCGAAATTGCGTTGGAAACGTCGCCTGCACGAGTGGTCCGTAGAAGCCGCGAATGTCATTTTCGATCGGTGTATTGACCTCGCCATTGCGAATCGTCTCTGCAAGATGGGTCCAGTTTTCCAATGGGCCCGGTGATATGCGCACGAGGTCTGTCATGGGTGCAGCACCGCTGCTGCACAAATATCGTTCTGCGGTCTCCGTTAATTCGTAGTGATCTTTCAGCTGATCGAGAAAACCGAGAGTGACCATTGAATCGAGAAGATGTTGCAAGTGTGGGGCGGAGACATCGAGCTGGTTTGCGAGTGAAACTGCCGTTTGTGCGTCCTCAGTTGCGAGCGCGTCAAAAATGCCAAGGTCGAGGGCAGCCACTAGCATCCAATAAGTATTGCCAGCCTGTATGACCGACCAAACGGCTGCGGCCGGTGGCGGCTTGTAGTCTCTCCACGGCCGGCCGGTGTGGGCCATAGTGTGCGTCTTTTTAATCTCAGGATACGGGGGGTCTGCACTCATCGCGTTAGCATCAAGGTTGCAAAACGATTTTTCCGAAAAAGTCTCCGCTTAGTAATTTCTCCTGAGCAGCAGCACCTTCTTGCAACGGGAATGCACTGTCGACCATGGGTTGGAAATCGCCGCGGCAGTACTGTTTCCAAGCTTGCGCAAACTCTTCATGTCGATAAGGATCTGAACCGAGAATTTTCAGACCCATGTGATAGTAATAACCAAGATTCGGAATTACCGGTGCATTCCCCGACGTTCCGCCGCAATTAACGAGCCGGCCTCGCGGTGCGAGTGAGAAAAGGGATGCTGCCCACAGCGCTTCGCCGACATGATCGAACACCATATCAACGCCTGCACCACTGGTTTTCTCGCGCGCCCACGCCGCGATATCTGTCGTGCGATTGTTGCACGTGTGGTCTGCACCAAGCTCTTTCGCTTGCGCACACTTTTTCTCGCTACCTGCTGTTGCCAGCACCGTTGCGCCTGCCTGCTTTGCCCACTGAATTCCGGCCATCGATACGCCGCTGCCGGCAGCGTGAATCATGACCACTTCATTTGCTTGCAGCTGACCGACGTCGAATAAAGCATGGTGTGCTGTCATCCATGCCGTCGGAAATACCACCGCTTGGTTCCATGACATGTCATCGGGAATTACGTGAAGGTGTGTTTCTGGCACCAGACACTTTTCCGCATAGCCTCCGGAAACAGTCGCGCCAATGATGCCGAGCTCGCCATAGCGATCGCCCATGCCGGCAAGCTTCGAACCATCGGGAACATTTGCGAGTGAAGGATCCGCGACAACGCGATCGCCCAGCGACACTTGGCTGACATCGTCTCCAATCTGCGTGACCGTGCCGACAACATCCATCCCTGAAATGTGCGGTAAAGAAAAGCCAGGCATCGCAAACCAGCCATTGCGCTGGATGACGTCGAGGTGATTGATTGTCGTCGCGGCGACATCGACAACGACATCACGAGCGCCAGGTATCGGATCCGCTTCGTTGCGGTATTGCAAACTCTCAGGTCCACCGGTGTTCTCATAAATCAACGCATTCATATATTTTCTCGCTGCGAGTGGGAATAGATTCTGTCATACAGCCACCGGCGAAAGGGTGGCGGTACGATTTACAACAGCACCAAATTTGTCCGCTTGAACGAGTACACCAGGCATTCGCCGCGCAATCCTTAGCTTACAGAGATTTTTGCTCAGAAATGAAGATGCAACTTGTTTGGGAGCGCCCCAAAAGTTGTCGAAACGAAGCCTCGGAAGGGTGCGGGCTCAGATGTGTACAACCGCTGGTGCGTCGGATGATCGTAAAGCCTCAAAGCCCGGCGGTTGACACTTTCAGGCACGGATTCGCTGGCCGTTCAAGGTCGCTATTCTTGCTGACTGAGGCCGCTGGCAATACAGCCAGTTTAGTTCCAATACAAACGCTAGTCGTCATCGTCGAGATAGTCATCCCGAAATGGTGAGTAGTTGCTCCTACGATCGAGTCGGAAGCGGCCCTCAAACCGAAGACCATCGTCAAGTCGAATGCGTGGTGCAGTCACTTCAATTTCTTCGATTGGATATACGTAATTCGAATGCTCCGCTTCCCGTTCGTGCGCAGGCTTGTCAGGACAGCATCGAGAGCTCCAAACGTGATGCACCTCAAACCGGTACTGTGTTGGTTGCAACACGCGGTAGGTCACTATGTCGTCGCCAGCTGAGAACGATTCGTCTCCAACCCGCAGATCCTCATTTGCGGTCGCTTTAACCTCGGCGACACTATATTTAACGCGAAGATAAATTGTGCTGGTGAAACAGTCGTGATGCTGGCGCAGATTGCGAAATTCGTCGTTGTCATAGTCTATGTCCATCGCCGTAAATTCTAGCCGCTTGTGAATAATTCGACGGGTGTTGCGAGCGGACTGCTGACGTCCGCCCATCAAGACCGGCAAACGACCGAGACGATGTTTTTCGATATCTTGTAGTGACGCTCGCTTATGCTGTGGTCGAATTTCTTGGCGGCGAACATAGTCCGTTATGCTGGCTGGTGGTGGAAAACAGTCGAGTTGGCTCACTGCAGCGACTTTCTCACGGTCGCTGAGAGACAGTGTGCTGTCGTTATCGGGAATCTCCGTTTTTTGCAATGTTAGCGGACCCCAGGTTTTTGTTAGTGGCATGATGTACCCCAAGCAGAATCAGATGAATTCGCCAATTGGTTCTCCCAGCTATTGTAAACCTATTACGGCTTAAGTCGTTTGATTGAGGCTACTTTAGTCGTTCACAATCGAAACTCAGCCTGATTGTGAATCTACTCGGGATCGAGGACGAAAATTTCATATTCACCTGTGGTCGAGGCGCCTACAATGACGGTACCCTCCCATCCGGTGCCAAAAATAGCTCGTTCAATTAAGGTGGGCTGTTGAACGACATCTTGTGCCGCTGCGGCCAAAAACTCTTCCGCTGGATCTCGAAAGTCGGCAATCACCGCGGGCTCGTCCTGCAGAACTGACAGCAAACCGGTTCGTGGGTGGCCATGATCGAACGCGGTGTTGCGTGCCTGCAATGTTGGGTCGCCCATTGAAACGATCGCAATGTTAGGTGACATTATTTCAAGAAATTCGTCTGACGTGTCATCGTCGGCGCCATGATGGCTGACTTGATAGATATCCACGTCGAAAACATCGATATTGGACTGAAACTGTGTTCGCAGGTCTCTTTCTCCGCGATCTTCCAAATCGCCTGTGAACAGAAACGAAGCCTCTCCATAGTCTATCCGAATCACCAAACTGTGATTGTTGGGCGTGCTGTACTCGGACGTGGAGGTAGCTTGATCGTCCGGCAACTCGTCATTAATGCCACCCCAAAAGACTGTAATGATCGGGTCGACGGCACCGCAGTCAAAAGGATCTATGACGCTATTCGTGGCACCGGTCGCGGTAATTTGCCGCGCTAGCTCAACCGCGCTGTAACCGGCACCGAGCGCTCGAAATTTTTCTCGAAATCGAGTTTGCTTTCCCATGCTTCCGGATGGCGCCGTTTGACCGTTATCAACGACGTTTCGAATATCAAAAATCGGCTCCTCTCCATCTTCAGGCGTTAAGAGCGGCAGGCCATTCAGGTGATCTGCATGCGGGTGGGTGGTAAACAAAACATCAATTGTGTTGCTTAACTCAGGCCTCTCTTCAAAAAATTCCGTCAAATAGTCAACGAACAATTGCGCGCCATTTGCTCTTTGGCCGCCACCAAATTCGCCGCCCGTGTCGATGACCGCGACGCCGCATGGAAACTCCACTATTGCGCCATCGCCTTGACCTACAAAAACATAGTGAACAAACATCTGCGGCAGCGTAATAGCAGCGCTCGTCGTACGGGCCTCGGATGCGACGTTTCGCGACCCTATGGAGTGTCGTTTGCTCCGTGTGTGTTGTCGCATCTTCGCGAGTGGTGAAACGGCTTTACCTGCGCTACCGAATTCACGTCGAAAAGGTAAACGTGTCTCACGAGATCCTCTCGATAGGCCGTCTGCCTTGCCAGATTCCTCAGTCTTTGGTGCGAATGATTCGTGTAAGCGCTTCCGTAAATCGGCAGGCACCCGGATGCCCGCGTTCGGCGTACCTATTTCCAGTGGTGTGCCAACGTCAATAGGAGATACAGGACGGTAGTCGGGCCCAAAAATCTCCTCGCCAAATTCGTCGGCGTAAAGCGGGATATCACCATCAGGTTCAGTGCTGGGCGATCGAGAGCAGCCAGCAGTGGATATGACAAGGAAAAGTCCAACGAGTACATGGTGTTTCGCGTATGAATGCATAGGTTAGCCACATCCCAAAATTGCTGCTGTTGCAGGAAATTGACGGCGCGTCGAATAATTGATGGGGCAGGTTAAAGTCGGCAAATCGGCATCATCATAGCGTTATTCGCTGCATCGCAAAGCTGTCTTTGGCCGACGGCAAAACTAACCGCGATTCAACGATTAGTGGACCGAAGCTAGAAACCAGTGACGACCATTTTCGGGCCGTATTATCCCAAGTTTAGTATTAGTTCTCTATATATGGTAACATTGTGCGGCAATTTATAAAAACAAACACCTAATCGGCCGTATATCGCCATGTCTATGCTGACCGTCAAGTTTGCAAGCATGTTATTGGGCGCGCTGGCGTCTCCTCACGATGCGGCCATCACAAAAAATCATTTCGACTGCAGCGAATTCGCTGGCGATAGCTTCGCCATTTATGCCTTATCTAAGGGCGGCGGTGTTCCAAGGTCGGCGAATGACGCATTTCAATCTGCCAAATCACTACTGACGTCGCTGCAGAGCAAAAAACTCATTCACCGTCTTGTCGAATCGCGATTTGGCCTTGAGGGCGAGCGAAAAGTTTGTGCCGCATTTAGAGATAGTCGTGCGGCCGAAGTAGCGTGGCAGGATATTTGCGGCAAATTTCAAGGGATACTACTGCTCAATATCGTCGCTGAATCTTGTGAGAGAAAATAGCGGTATTCGAAAATGCCGCCCAATTCCTTAGGAGAGTTTGATGAATAATAACGGCAATAAATTCAGATTTTTCACGGTCATTTTCGGATTGATATTTGCCGTCCCCGCGTTCGCGGAAGAACCGACTTTTAATGAAGCGAAGCAGTTGCTACGTGAAGGTGCCGAACTGAGTCGCGCCGCATACGCGGAAATGTCCTATCGCGAGTTCAAAAACAAGACTTACAAAGAACCGTTTGAGGGCGGCAAGTATATTGTTAACGGTGATACGTCGATTGCCGATGAAAAACTACTTCGCGAATTCTATGAACAAAACGTGGCAGCAGAGCCTGCCCCTCCGAGCGCCAATTCTCCAGAATTTGCAGTGGCGACAGTTGGGGGCCTTCAGGCGGTGTGGAGCACGGCGCAAAAGCGTGCACTAACGTATTGTGTGAGCGAAAGCTTCGGACCACGCTACCACCAGATGGTCGCACAAATGCAAAACGCTACATCATCCTGGGAGTCAGTTGCAGATATCGACTTTATACATTTGATGTCTGAGGATAGTGCGTGTAACGCGGGTAATTCCAACGTTGTTTTCGATGTGCGGCCAGTCAACGTATTTGGTGAGTATCTTGCTCGAGCGTTCTTCCCCAACGAATCGCGCGCGGATCGCAACGTATTAGTGGATGAATCCTCATTTCGACTCGATCCCAATCAAGTCTTGCAACTGGTCGGAATACTACGGCATGAGTTGGGTCATACAATTGGTGCGCGGCACGAACATACTCGACCGGAAGCAGGGATCTGTTTTGAGGACCAAAACTGGCAGCCACTGACCGACTACGATCCGTTTTCGGTTATGCATTATCCACAGTGCAATGGACTTGGCGATTGGAGTTTGACGCTGACCAACAAAGACAAAAACGGTGTTGCGTGTTTGTACGGTGCCGCAAGTGGTTTCACGATTGACTCGACGCTATGCACAACGCCGGTGGCATCGCAGGCAATGACCTCACATTTTCCCAACGAGTCAGTCAGTATGAATGAGGAAAAGAGATTTGAGAAAATATCCGTCAAGCCCGGCTCACACTTCGTCGCAACAATGACCGGGGCCAGCAATTCGCCAGGTGATCCTGATTTGTATGTCAAATTTGACCAAGCACCGCAAGTCGGCACTAAATTCGACTGTCGCCCATTTTTGACCGGCGCAGAAGAGCGATGTGAGCTCGATGTGCCCGCTGACGCCAGCGTCGCTCGCGTAATGGTGCATGGTTTCGCACGCGGAAACTACAACCTTGAGATATCGTTTGTAGCTCCATAGCACTACCACTGCATAAGGGGGTGTGAAAATGGTCGATAGAAAACTAGCGCAGTGCTTGGGGGCGACCGTCACCAGCTGGCTGCTGTTTGTCCCGATGTTAACGAATGCCGGAATGCAAATTTACGAGCCGGAACGAGTGACGAGTATCGCTGCAGTTTCGAATTCAAAAGATGATCCGTCACAACCATTTCGTTCTGGACTTTTCGTCGCTTACACAGAGGAAATTGGCGGGCGAATCGCGTACTTTCAAGACAAGTCAGAAACCAATGTCTCTGGTGATCTCGCTGAAACTTCAGTGTCATTCTACTTTGAAAATCCGACTGCAATTGCCGAGTTGGATGGCCAACTGGTGGTCTGGAATGATGCGCGCGGTGACCTTAGCCTGACGGACTTGGTGACTGGCAACCGGACGATGTTGGCGGAAGGTGTTCCAGATGTGTCACCGTCGCAAATCGCGATATCACCGGAGGGCCTGATCTTACTGTTGGACGATGCGGGTCGTCGCGTGTATTGGACTACTACAGCCGGAGGCGAACTGCGATTATTAAAATCCAAGATCGAATCGACGTCTATTACGTTCTTATCATGGAATAAACTAGCAGTATTAAACCGAGATGAGCAACAGATCGAAGTGATTTCACTGTATTTCGACGGCGATTTTGTACAGGTCCGCGATCGGCATTCACTGACACGACAGGAAATACAGCGCTCAAGGGCGAATCAGTTTCGATCTATTGCGGCACAAGATGGCGTGCTATACGTTGCCGATAGTGAACGAATTTATAGCTATATTGAAGCATCCGACGAGTTGGTCCTCGCAGTTGGCGATACTGCCAACCTTACAGATATTTCACAACTACAGGTGAGCTCCGACAGTTTCTTTGTAATAGACAAAGGCGAGTTCCGAAAAATAGACCGTACAGTTCCCATTGAAGTCGTCCTTGACTCAGAACCGGAAGACGCGCAGCTGGCATTGCTTGATTTGTATGTAGCTCTGCATGAGAAAAACTTACTGCCCTATAGAAGCGCCCTTGCAGTAACAGATTACGCAACTGTAGAGCATTTTCTGGTGAGTGAGCGTGTACTTATTTTGCCGAGCGACGAATTTTTGGAAGCGAACCGTCGTGTTGGTATTTGGCCGTTCCGGCGAGACCAAAAGGTAGATATCGCTGGCGGGTCAAATACGTATCTTCAATTTGCAAATTTGTACTGCGATTTGAATCCCGACAGGTGTGCTGGATTGAGTTCGACAGCAATTCTCAAACAGCCCGTTCGAAGTGGGCAAAGTGTCGTAATCCCCAACCTCGTATTGAACAGCGAGTTGGGCGTCAAAGACGTGTCTTTGGACGGCATGTCCGTAATTGAGCATCTCGATCGAATTATCGTCTCTGACGCGCTGCGCAAAAAAGTAAGCGTTCGGTTGCTACAACGATTGAACAAGTCGCTTGCTGCGGTGGATTCAAAATCTCTATCTACGATGAGAAAAGGCAGCGTGACATTGCCCTACGAAACGTGGTCGGTAACTGCGGCGCTGCCGATAACAAATCACGGTGAAGATTATGGGCAATGGGAGGGTCTAAAGAAGTATGACGGAGTGGAATTCAATAGCCAAAAAATTTATACGGAGCAGTCCGCATACTCTCATCATCTCGACATTCCGGCTGGAATCACAGCTTCGCAAACTTGTAACGCGCTCCGCGACGATCATGAAAAATGGGCGAAACGAATCAATTACCCGTTCGACTACCTGGATTTCGTCGAGAGTACAGTAAAAGTAGGAATCGCTGAGCAAGACGTCATCAAATCACATCAAATTTTTGAGCTAAATTCAGCATTCCCAACCTGGTTTGAGTTTGACCCAGATCCAGACGAGTTCGATCTCGTGCCAACGCCGAGCCCTGCAAGTTTTAGCGGTGGTGTTCAGGAGGTTGACGGAGTTGATGTGTATACACAGTCGCTGCACCATGGCACGCATGTTTCCGCGATCGTGGGCGGTAGGCACGGACATTGCTGGGCTGGTTTGTTGCCGAGGTCGCAACTACTGTTCATCGAAGCGTCTGGCGAATCTGCAATAAATGCGGGATTGTTCGATGCCAAACGGGGATTCGTCAAAACGATCAACGTAAGTCAGCGGCTGGCAGACAGTTTACGGTACAGAAAATTCATCGAAAACGAGTATAAGTCACGTATGTTTGTGCTGGCGGCGGGCAACAGTAATGTAAACCTAAACGAAGACGATGATGATTCGGCCGTCAAGTGGAGTGACCGAGACAATGTGATAGTTGTAACTGCGTTAAACGCCGGCGATCAAATTATGGCTGGCGTAAACTATGGGAAAAAGTTGGTCGATTTGGCAGCGCCAGGCTTGGACATTGTCAGCGCATCCGACGACAAAAAATATGGCAGGGCGAGCGGCACTTCGCAGGCCGCGCCTGCTGTTTCCGCAGCTGCTGCGTATTTACTTGACGAAGATTACGGCGAAGGAAAACCCCTCGGTAGTGTCAAGGCGAGGTTGATTGCTACCGCTGACTGGCATGAAAACTTTGACGGCAAGGTTTGGGGTGGCGCGCTAAATTTGGGCGATGCAGTAAGATTTCCAGATAGTGATGTGATTCGTACGAACGGCGACGACGAGGACCTCCACGTTATTACTGGCCGTACCAATACGAAGCTAAAAATTGAGGACTTTCCGGCAACTTTGTACACCAAATCCGACGGCTCTGTAGCGTATCAGAGGAGAAAGATTCCGATGAATATCGTATTGTCGTTGAAAAGAAATAAATCAGGCGGCACTTACCGTGTTGTGATGCGTAATCAAGAGACGGAAAAGTTGATGATCATCCTACATGCCAAATTGTCAGGAACGATTAAGTGTGAGTCCGCGATGCTATGGAGCACCGCGACGGCAAGCTCGTCCGCGTCGGAACTCTGCGATGCTCCGATAAACATCGAAACGATACGGCACTACTACAAAGCCATGAGCTATTCGGTAGAGTGGTGATTCCTGTGTCCGGCTGGTGGACGCGGCTGTACACCGGCCTGGCTTTTCCTGCCGTGTGCGTACTTTTCATCGGTAATGAAGTCGCGGCGCAGGCTCTCGTTGAGGAACGGCGTGCTGTATTACGGTCCTCTGGAAACGTCAAAACGCCGATGATTAACATGCTGCCCACACTAGACACTGCGGGGCGAATTGCGATCCAACCGTTAAGCTACGAAGGTGCCGAGGCGCTCCGAGTACAGTTCATTCGCACAGATGATCTCGCGGCAACTGGCACCTGGCATATTGAGATACACCAAAATGATAAGTTGAAAGAAAGCATACACAGCGAAGATATGCTGGCAGGTTCTTACTGGTCCGGCAAACACCTTGGATCGACTCTCAATATTGAGTTGCATAGCTCGGTCATCGACAACCCTGTTGTCATACAAATAGCCGGTATCGCAGTAATTAAGAAGCCGCCGGTGAGGCAGTCGATCACTGGCGAAGACGATCTATCGCCGATCACCGCGCATATGCCGTGGGTCAAGGAAATCGGTCGATCGGTTGCCAGATTGGAATTTATTGGCGACGACAAAGAGGTTTATACCTGTACCGGATTTATCGTCGCTCCGCAACTTGTAATGACCAATCAACATTGCCTTTCAAGCGAAGCAGAAATGAAATCAGCTGTTGTTGAATTCGATTTTGACAGCGCTGCCGCGGATACGGTATTTACAAGATTGAAAAACTCCGTGGCGACAAGTTATACGCTGGACTACACGCTGGCCGAAATGGTAGCGCCGATAGATCGGCCGGCACTCAACTTTCGTGCGGTGGCCGTTACCGCCACTCAGGACCTCATGATCATTCAGCATCCTGGCGGGAAAATTAAGCACGTGTCGGTTATCGATTGCGAGGTTGGAAGGCCTAATGTGGTCGGTCGGAAGAACCCGGCTTCCGATTTCGAACATCTTTGTGACACCGAAACCGGAAGCTCGGGTGCACCGGTAATTGATAGGCAGCAGCGACAGGTTGTTGGCTTGCATCACTTGGGTTTTGAGGAAGACAACAACAATCTTCTCAATCGAGCGGTGCATATCGGCCTGATTCTCGCTGATCTTCAGGATAAGAAAATAAGCCTAGAATTGGTGACCGACTCACAGTAATTCTTCGAGGAGCAAACCGAATGCGAACAAGTTACAGAATACTAATAGCAATATTCGGGATCGTTGTTGCGAGCAACAGTGTTGCGGCGGAGGCCTGGGAAAAAGGTGCGTGCCGCAAAAAGGACATGGATTACCCGGTTGTCGATTTTCACGCACACACGTTCAATTTCCGGCATCTTCCGCTACGCGGCATCCTCTACGGTTGGGGCGTCCCCGATTTTGTCGCCGGTGTGGCGGCTGACATTATCTGGGGAATGACCGGACGCGTCGAGGAATCGGCTGCAGATCAATTCGCGTCGCTACAATATCGCACTGGCAGCGATGCGATTAGCGTAGATTTCAGGACCCGTGCAATATCTGCGAACATCGATTATCTAGATGCACCGATTGAGTCACTCAGTACGCCGGAACGAGACAGATTTGATCGCGAGCTGAACGAATATCTTGTCTCCGAACTGGAGAACGAGCAAGCGATGAGGACAAATGCGTCTGCGCTTGGTCAACCGGCGGATACGCCGTTGACAGACTATTTTGCTGACTTGTCCGGTCAACCGGGCGCCAGCAGTTTCAACATTGGTGCGCTCGCGCCTGACGGTCACGCCGCGATGGTCAATGCGATGGCAGAGTTGAAAATCGTTGATCGACTTGTTGCGCTGCTCATTAAGCCATTCGAGCTAGTCGCTACCGTACAGGGCGCATACCGGTTTTTTGCAGTGATGATACAGCCAGAGGACAAGCTTGCTCAGCAACTGCTAGATGAAAATTGTATGGTTGACTATTTTGTGCATTACATGATGGACCTTGAGCCGGTATACAACAGTGCACCGCCGGTTGCATTCGCAGATCAGCACGCGATCGTCAAAAAGATGCGCGAGCTAAACGACGATCGATTGATAACATTTTCAGCATTCGTACCTTTCCGCTACGACGATTATGATTTATCGATTTTGAAAACTGCAATTGCTAGCGGCGTTGTTGGTGCCAAATATTATCCGCCGAGTGGCTACAGCGCATCGGTTGACAGAATTCCACGAAAGCCGAAACGATTTCGGGGCATTATCTACCAAGGCGGTGCTCGCAAACAATGGAAGCACCGTTACAATCCATTAGGCAGCAACCGCGTTCGAAGAAACTGGGGGGTCACGGTGACCAATCCTAGCAAGGCAAAGGAGCAAACGCTGGAGGGGGTATCGCAGCGATTTTTCGAATTTGCCGAGAATGAGGGATTGCTAATCTTCGCGCACCATACGCCGCAGGGGTTTGAAGGTTACAAAGGGTATGGACAAGAGTTCGCTGATCCATGTAAGTGGCTACCGCGGCTGAAAGAAAACCCGAAGCTACGGTTGATTCTCGGACACTCTGGCGGTGATGCGTGGTACGGCACTGATGCGGACTTCGATCGGTCCTTTGGTGTGCAGGCACATAACCTGTGTGTTACTTACGAAAACGTGTATTGCGATTTTGGATATCACGAAAACGTATTGACTGACGATGGCAAGAACGCGCTGAGAACGCGGCTTCAAGCAATGCATGATAGATCTACAACAACCAGTGCTGCAGAGCTTTTTCCGCAGTCGTGTCGGACAACACACGCGCCCATGGAGTACTCCATTTTTGACAAAATTATGTACGGTAGCGATTGGATGATGGTCATAAAGGAACGGAATTACGAAAAGATGGTATCCGCATTCGAAGCTGTTTTTACTGGAGATCTGTCACAGTATAAAGAACGTTTTTTTGGCGGTAATGCGCTCGCAATTTTGCGGAAATCTGGAAAGGCAGATCAGCTTCCAGAACCGCTACAGGCGGGTGACTAATTTGAATTAAGGAAAATACAAATCAGTAAAACGCCGCCAATTACGCTGCCTAGATCTGTCTGGCACTCTCGGTTCGGTGCTCTGACCGAATAGCGTTGGAAACTTGCACATCTGTTCCAAAGATTGCCTCGAATTCGAAATTTCAAGCTGATCGCGCTAATTCGATCCAAAAATATTCCCAAATTCGACTGCTCTGTCGTCTATATTGTCTAAACGGCAGTCAACCTATGCAGAATTCGACCTCTAAAGCGGTATCGCAAAAACGGCCAGCGAAGCAGCACGCTGAGCGTGAGGTAAATGCATCAGCACCGATCGAGGAAAGTGCATCATCCACGGACGTCGTCGGACGTGCGTTTCAGAAGTATAACGAGTCTCTGGTTCGCTACTTAAGCGTCCGTCTGTGTTCCCGAAGAGACGCGGAGGAAGTCGCGCAGGAAGCGTATGCACGGATGCTCAAACTAGACGAATCCGACACGATCAGCCACATGCAGGCGTATCTTTTCAAGATAGCGTCAAATATCGCGATTGACCGGATGCGCAGCCAAGGTCGACAACCGCAACACCTATCGTTCGATGGCGTTAGCGATGGCCTTCCTGCACCGGCAGTTTCCGTCGATACGATCGTGGGTGCACGTGAGCAACTGTCATTGATAATGAAGATTGTTGCGGAATTGCCGCCGAAATGCCGCAAGGCATTCCTACTGTACAAGTTCAAAGAACTGTCATATTCCGAAATTGCGGAGCAAATGCAGCTAACGGAAAGCATGATTCGAAAGTACGTATTAAGAGCGATTGCCTATTGTCGGTCGCGTCTTGACAATGAAAACCTTGGCGGCCAGTGACGGCATGCCGGTAGTTGGAGGAAAACATACATGGATCGAGGTGATCAAAATCGCTACGTAGATGAGACTAGGGAAGAGGCCGAAACCTGGTTTTTGCGAATCCGCGACGGATTCTCGCAAGCTGATTTTCGGCAGTGGCGACAGTGGTTGGCAGAAGATGATACGCATGCCGCGGCTTTTGACGCCGTACGCGAGTTCTGGCAGGAGACGGATTTGCTAACCGAATTGCCATGGCCAAGCGAGGACGAATTAACAGCGGACATTTACGACGGGCAGACGCCGTTGCCCGTTGCGTCACCCCATCCGGTGCGACATCAACGTAACAGCGGTTTGTTTTGGATGGCGGCCGCCGCATCGTTAGTCGTTGCATGCCTGATTGGATTTGGATTGCTACACGACAATATCGAAGATCCTGCCGGCTATGAAACTGCGACAGCCGAGCATCGATTGATTCAACTTGCGGATGGATCGAGCGTTACGCTGGGCGCAGAGTCGGATGTGCGAATTGCCTACAGTAGAAGTGCACGTCGAATCGAGCTGCGCAGTGGCGAAGCATATTTCAAAGTTGCGAAAGATGCGTCGAGGCCATTCATAGTTGCGGCAGGAGCTAGAACCGTTCGCGCGCTCGGCACCGAATTTGATGTCAACATCGGTGTGCGTGATATCAAGGTGTCCGTAATCGAGGGACAGGTTCGCGTAGAAGGTCCTGCGCTGCAAGACAGCGAAGCAACCGGCCAATCTGGTTCAGCGACGATTCTAGATCTTGGCTCTGGCGATGTTCTGGACTTCAACGCAGCTGGCGGCCTCGAAATCGTTAGTGAGGCAGATCCGATGCTCAGTACGTCGTGGCTGAACGGGCGGCTTGCTTATGACGGCGCGCGTTTGGAGTCCGTGATTGCAGACGTAAATCGCTATTCGGAAACTGAAATCATCATCGGTGATGAAGCGACGAAACAATTAATATTCACCGGCACGATATTTTCAAACGATATCGACAATTGGCTGGCAGGTATTGAGCACGTTTTCCCGCTGCGGCAAATCAAAGTTGACGAACATGGAATTCTTATCATTCACGCGGACCGGTAATGTTGCTTAATGCCGATTTGCACCGTCTCTTTTGCGATCGCCAGTATCTCTTTAGCCACAAATTCTCAAAATCGGTTCGCTCGTCGTCTTAATGCTGAGCGTTGTTCGTATGCTCCAACATGTTTAGTGCAGGAGGACATACCGATATGATTGATGAATGGCAAAAAAAATTGCTACGTTCCGACAGCAGATTTGGAAATTCGTGGCGCGTTCTAAGCGTAATAGCATTGGCGATAGCAATCGCAGTCTGGTCCGGGACGGTTGCGGCGCAACAGCAATCTGCGGTCATAAAGTTTGAAATACCGCCGCAATCGGTGGCGTCTGCCTTGCTTAGTTTTTCCGAGCAAGCGGATTTGCAGATCATCGTCGATGCATCGGCGGTCGACGGCCTGCGTAGTGTGGCAGTGTCCGGATCAATGCAGCCGAACGATGCATTAGATAAGTTGCTTGCGCAGACCGGCCTAAGTTACGAGTACTCAAGTGCCCGAACGGTGACAGTCATGCCGACCGGTGGTGATCGGGGACAGAATTCTGCCGCCGAAGGCGAAAGTCGTGTTGAGCCCGCTAGTTCAGATACAGACGCCGTAGATATTGACGATGAACCGACACCGCCAGCACCGAATCGGTCCAGCTCTGGGACTGTTCTGCAGGAAATCATCGTGACGGCTCAGAAGCGGCAAGAAAGCCTTCAACGAGCGCCACTCTCAATTGCTGCATTTACGTCGGAGCAATTGGAAAAATCGATCATCCAGGATTTGTACGATGTTGGTATTCAGACGCCAGGGATGATCGTCAATAAGGAAATTGTCGGCAAAATATATATCCGGGGAATTGGCGCAGAAAATCTTACAATCGGCGGCGATCCTGGAGTGGCTGTGCATACCGATGGGGCGTACATTGCAAGAACGTCGGCGGCGATTTTTGATTTGTACGATGTAGAACGAGTTGAGGTGCTGCGTGGACCGCAGGGAACGCTTTATGGAAGGAATGCCACCGGTGGTACTGTCAACATTCTCTCAAACGCGCCGACCACTGAATTTGAAGGCAAAGTTACGGCGGAAGTCGGCGATTTTGACTATCTTCGGCTTGGTGCCGTTTTCAGCGGGCCACTTGTCGAGGACAAAGTGCTGGCTCGTGTCGCAATTGTCAAAAGCGATCGCGACGGATTCACCCCTAACTTGTTTACCGGAGAGGATCTGTTTGACGAAGATCTGCTGATGGGTCGCCTTCGCCTTCGATTCTTGCCCAGCGACGACCTTACTATTGATCTAATCGCTGATTTTGCGCAAGACGATAGCAGTCCTGCGCCGTTCAAGCAGCTCGAATTTTCAGATCTGTTCGAGGGCGGCCTGGGCGCCAATGATCCTCCCGGATTGCGCGCGGTATCACAGGAATCGCCGGTTACAGAAATGCAGGATCAATTTGGAATTACAGGGATTATCAACTGGGATCTTGACGGAATGTCGTTTAGCTCGGTTTCGTCATATCGCGATACCGAATTCGAGGCGGTTTTCGACGGTGACGCGGTAGATATTACATTTCAAAATTTCGAAGACCGTGACGATACTCAGCAGTTCTCTCAAGAGTTTCGTTTGGCGTCCGACAATTCCGATTCGTGGAACTGGATTGTTGGTGCGTACTACTTCAACGACGATGGTGACACGAGTATTTTTATTCCGATACCGGGCTTCGGCTTCGATATTCTTCATATCGCGACGATGTCAACCGATGCATACGCGGTGTTTGGTCAGGCCACCTACAAGGTATCAGATCGTCTGTCCCTCACCGCCGGATTGCGATTTAACTCCGAGGAAAAGGAGGCGGTACAACTTTCGGAATTCATCGGCTTAGGCCCGCCTTTTCCACCGGCAGATCTGAGTACCGATTCGGATGAATTGACGCCGAAATTCGGAATTGAATATTCGGTTAGCGACGACGTATTGTGGTACGCCACCGTGACGCGCGGATTTAAAAGTGGCGGTTTCACTTTCAATGGAATTCAACCAAGTTTCGATCCGGAGTTCGTTTGGGCCTATGAAACCGGATTCAAATCAAAGCTTGCTGAAGGCTCGGTTATTCTAAACGGGTCAGCGTTTTTCTACGATTATACGGATTTGCAAGTATCCAAACTTGAGAATAACGCCGGCGTTATAACCAATGCGGCCGATGCGACGATTTTTGGTGCTGAAGTCGAATTGCTTGCACAGCCTACAGATCGCTGGCGGCTGAATGCTGGCTTATCGTTTTTGAGCGCCGAGTTCGACGAGTTTTTGACGGAAGATCCGAGCAATCCGCAGCTGGGTACAATCGATCTCAATGGAAACAATTTGCCGCGCTCACCAGATTTTTCGGCGAACATCGGTAGCGAATATGCCGTTCCATTCGGTAATACAAACGAGCTGACGTTTCGCGTGGACTATCAGTATCAGGACAAGAGTTTCTTCACGACTTTTAATCGCGATCTTTCAGCGCAGGATGCGTTCAGCATGCTTAACGCTCGCGTCAGTTTCAGTGACAACGATGGTTCTTGGTCGATGGCGGCGTTTGTGAGAAATGCTCTGGATGAGGATTATTTTCTAAACATCCTAGAATCTGGTGTTGAAACTGGCAAACCGGAAGGTTTTTTGGCGGCGCCGCGAACCTATGGAATACAGCTCAGCTATAGCTTCTAACTGATCTAACTTGGCGGCGCAAAAGGGGGTGAGTTGTGCAGATCATTGAGGCGGCCGTGCTTGAGAGTGTTGGTGCTGATCAGCCCTACGCGAAGAGCAAGCCGCTTAAAATTCGCTCTTTTGAATTGATGCCGCCTGGACGTGACGAGGTGATGGTGAAAATCCGTGCGGCAGGACTCTGTCATTCAGATTTATCTGTCATTAGTGGATCGCGCGTGCGGCCCACGCCAATGGTTCTCGGGCACGAAGCTGCAGGTATTGTGGTGGGGACGGGGCCGGGTGTTGAAGGATTTACAACCGGCGACCATGTCGTGATCGTCTTTGTTCCAAGTTGCGGTCACTGCGTACCATGCGCGGAGGGGCGGCCGGCGCTTTGCGAACCGGCAGCGACTGCCAACAACGAAGGCAGTCTTCTTTCCGGAGCGCGTCGCCTGTATCGAAACGGCGCGCCGGTTAATCACCACCTCGGCGTTTCGGCGTTCGCGGAATATGCAGTCGTTAGCAAGCACTCTGTTGTCAGTATCGATCCCGCCTTGCCGTTTGATCATGCGGCATTGTTTGGCTGCGCGGTCATTACCGGTGTCGGCGCGGTATTGAATACCGCGCGGGTCAAAGCCGGCTCAACGGTCGCCGTGGTCGGATTGGGTGGCGTTGGCATGAACGCCGTACTAGGCGCTAGATTGGCCGGCGCACGACAAATAATTGCGATAGATCTAAAAGACAAAAAGCTTTCTCTGAGCAAGGAACTGGGCGCAACGGAAACCGTGAAGGCGGACAATCCGGAGTGCGCGGCAATCGTCCGTAGTTTGAGTAATGGTGGCGTGGACTGTGCTCTAGAGATGGTCGGATCCACTTCGGCGCTCGAGTTAGCGTGGGCAATTACCAGGCGCGGTGGCCAAACTGTGACAGCAGGGTTGCCCGGTCCCGACGCAAGGCTATCGATTCCAGCATTACAGGTGGTGGGCGAAGAGAGAACGCTTCGTGGCAGTTATCTCGGGAGTTGTGTGCCTGTAAGGGATATACCCAATTACATAGACCTTCACCAAAAAGGACTGTTGCCCGTCGAAAAACTGATGGGGGAAACACTTTCATTGTCGGACATCAATGCAGCGTTTGATAGGCTGGCTGGCGGTGAGTCCACTCGCCAAATCATTTTGTTCGATGACGACTGATATTTTGCATGACGGAAGAGAACTTCAGAGAACTGGACCCGCAGATTGCCGATCTTCTGCGGGAGTTGCAGGAAGCGGGGTCTGTGCCACTACAATCGTTAAGTCCAGTAGATGCCCGAATCGCCTACGCGAACGGCGCCAAACTGCTTGCTAGTCGCGGCGAACGTGTTGCACGAATACTCAACACCGAGATAAACGACACCGACCGGCATCTGCCAGTACGAATTTATTATCCCGAGGCAACGGATGATTCACCAATACCGATGGTCTTGTATTTCCATGGTGGCGGCTGGAGCTTTGGCAGTATTGAAACGCATGATGCTGCATGTCGAGCGATCTGCACTGGTGCTTCGACAATTGTTGCTTCAGTGGAATACAGCCTGGCACCCGAATACAAATTTCCCAGGGCGGTGGATGACGCAATTGAAGCCGGTGAGTGGGCAGGAAAAAATGCTGAAGCACTCGGCGCAGATCCGTCTCGAATCGTTCTTGCAGGTGACAGTGCGGGTGCTAATCTGGCAGCGGTTGTGGCTTTGCATGCACGGCGGGACAGTCGAATTAATTTTTACTGTCAGCTGCTGATCTACCCCGCAACTGATTTATCAATGTCCTACCCGTCGCACAATTCGTTTGGCGACGGTTTTAGACTGACGCGATCCCTGATGATCTGGTCCAGCACCAATTACCTGCGAGATGGCAGTGATATTATGGATTACAGAGCCTCTCCTTTGTATGCCGAGACGCATTCGGGATTACCTCCCGCAATTGTCGTAACCGCTGGATTCGATCCGCTGCGGGACGAAGGTGCAGCGTATGCGACCAAATTACGTGATGCCGGTGTCGATGTCGAGTATCGATGTTTCGATAGTTTGGTGCATGGGTTTATTGGTCTGACTGGAGTTGTGACGGGCGCCGCTGCGGCTCTTGATGAGATTGTGAAAATGCTGAAGGGACGACTAATATGCCATTCATAGAATTAAGTACGGGCATACGTATGCACTACCGGGATGGCGGGAAGGACGAACCGCTTGTATTTATTCCCGGCCTCGCAGCGACCTTAGACACTTGGAACTATCAAGTGCTCGAATTGCACAGTCAATTTCGCTGTATTTGTCTTGATCTGCGCGGCCATGGCGATTCCGACAAACCGTATTCCAGCTATGATTATGACGAGATGTGCAGTGACGTGAATGCATTCTTGCTGGCGCTAGACTTACATGACGTTACGCTCATAGGGTGGTCTATGGGTGCCGGCATAGGTCTAAAGTACGTTACTGAATTCAATGAGGACATGCGCGTAACGAGGTTGGCGATGGTCGGGCCGGCCACACCACGATTGCTGGCGACCGACTCGGAACCATTTGGTCTGAATGCTGAGATGGCGCAGGCAACGCTTGAGGGTATGCGGACTGCTTTGCCGGAGACCATGGCCGCATTCGCAGGTGTAAATTTTCACCGCGATGATATGCAAGCGACTGTTAACTGGTTCCTGAGCCAGTGGCTGAAGATGCCGGCTTATGTCGGCTACAACTGCTTTAATACTCTGCTCAATGAAGATCTGCGAAACAAGTTGCAGGATGTCAATTTGCCTACGCTTATATGCCACGGCCGGCACGATAAGGTCGCCCCGCCAGGCTGGTCGGACTACATGGCATCGCGAATCGCGGAATGCCAGCTGGTTTGGTTTGAGAACAGCGGTCATGCGTTGATGGTGGAGGAGCCGGATGTGCTTTCAAAAGCACTGAAAAAGTTCGTTCGCGAATCAACTCCTTATTAGCTTGGCCGCTACGTTTCGTGACTAAGCTGCGCCGCATTGTAGGTTGTATGAATGCTGGTCTTACGGGCAATTATTGAAGATTGCCTGGCGCGATCGCGTGTTGGACATTTTCTTGGCAGCCCATTCGCGTTTCATAAATCGAATTGCTAATTGATTAGCGTATTGACCAGAATGGGTGATATTGTTGGCTCTAAGTGAATTAAGAAGTTGCAGGAATGCTGATCAATGACGACCGGAATCTTTAAAGTAATCGCGGAATTTGTGGACGCTAGTGGAGCTCCACTGCACGGAGACCAGTATTCAATTGTGCTTCTTGACGAAGATAAATTTTTTGACGACAAATTGGGCGAGCAAGAACTAACTGTTGAGGGCGTGGCAGAGTTTCTCATATCTGCTGCAGACATTCTGTCCTTTGATTCCATGGGCGAGACAACGCCAGATCTCTATTTCGTCGTCCGTAGAAACGGTGACGAAGTTTTTCGATCACAAGTCTTCACAGACGTCGATTTTGAGATGACCGATCCGGTTACCGGAAAACAAAAGGGTCTTACCAAAAAATTCGGACCTTTTAGGCTATCCGGTAAATAGCGGACACCCAAATGGTGCCCATTCGAACCTCCGATAATAGTTCCGAATCTCGCAGGCTTCCAGGTAACTGCAAAATGAAACGAATACATGACACCTTATGAGTTATTCGATCTAGTCATCGCGACCGCGAATCGCGTCGACATTCAGTGGGGCTTGTTCATCACGGTTCACATGGCAATATTCGGCGGAATTATTTATGTGGACCGGCCCCTGTCGCGTTCTGAAAAGGTGGGGGCGCTAATTATTTATGCGGGATTCGCGCTCATCAATTACCTCGTTACGAGAACCTTGATCGAGTTTTCCCATACCGCGAATCAGGAAATAGCGCGTTACGTTATGGATGAGTGTTGCCGAAGCAACCTTTTGGTAATTCAAGTTGCCGAGCGACTTGAAGGGCCTGGCCATAGCATTGCGCGGAATGTGCTATTCGTGTCGCATATTGTGATGGCGCTGCTTGTGGTTTTGTCTATCGTATTTGATAAGCAAGTTTCCGCTCTAACGAGTTCCGAGAAAAACGGAATCGAAAGGGGCGGAGACTGAATCTCTCAAAAGGAAAAAGGATTTGCGTCCGGTTTGTCGTCCGGTAAGTACTTTTTTCGAAGTGCCTCGTGTTTTGCGGGTGGGAATTCCTCGAATATGACGCGACGTAACTGGTTGTTCGCTACCAGAACGCCATCATGCGCGATCTTCTGCAATGCTTTCGCATCTTGTAGAGTGAGCTTAGCCTCCTCCAAGATGCGCGGCTTAACCGATACCGCTTTACTTTGCAATTTTGATACTCGTTTTTCGGCCTCGACGATTGCGTTGTGTGCTTTCGATAGTTTGATTCTCGCGGCACTTGCGCCCGTGGCGACTTGTGCAAGCTGGCCACCCGCCGAACGGCGATAAATTGCGGCAATGATTATGGCTGCAACAATCATCAATATTACTGCTGCAATAGTGATTGCCCAGTTTTGGCGTAAGAGTTCGACAGTCATCTAGATTATCTCGGAGATAGGCCCTGCGATGTGGAGACTGCTAATAGTCGATCACACTATGAGATGATTAAGCATTATTCCGCTGACATGGAAATTTTTTCCATGTATTGACGGCGAAACAGTCGCCAAGTAGCGCCGTCGTCATGGGAAATCTCGTGATTTACTGTTTTCTTGCCTGCGGTTTCCTCAA
Organism: Woeseia sp.; assembly: GCA_021773015.1. GTDB lineage: Bacteria > Pseudomonadota > Gammaproteobacteria > Steroidobacterales > Woeseiaceae > OFTM247. Next base: position 2,267,808 of record JAJFKW010000001.1, on the reverse strand, counting down.
TTGTCGTGAATCGTAAGATAGAAGTCCGCCCGTTGCGACCGGTCACCGGCTCACTTTGTATTACGGGTTCTCCCACATCCTGATGGAGGACGTAATGCCGTCCGTCCTCTTGAACATCGATGATCATTAGTTTCTTAAGTTCGGGGCTGTAAAAGCGAAACGCCTTATTGGTACGTCCGGCCGACGCGATGTGTGTTTCCAACAGGAGGACCCGTTCACCGTTAAAAATCGAAAATGTCTCGATGCCCTCGACGGAGCGGACGACTTCGCCCGCGGCATTTAGATTGTCCCAGCGTGATGTCCATGTCCCAATTTCTGCTCTAAGGATCTCCATCGCTTCATCGGCCAGCGGGTCTGCTGCTGCACTTGATACTGGCGCTGTCGTCGCGAAAAGACTTCCCGCCAACCAGGCTACGCAAAGGAAAATGCGGCTTTTAGTCATTTCGTCAAACCCCTCCAGTAGTGCTTAACAAATATCGCAATATCTGAATTTGCGGTCACTAGCAACAACAGCTTAACAGGTGACTGACTGGGAGATCTTTACGGTTTTTCGGCTTCCGCTAATTCTCCGTCCCAATAGTCGACGGCGGTATCCTTGCGCGCAAATGCCAGAGAGTTGCCTGGCGCCCGGAAATTGCTGGCGTCACCATGCCAGACCCCATATTTTCCAGAATCTGGATATAACTTTACATCTGTTGTTATTTCGTTGCTATGCGCAATCCACGTAAGCTCTTCAGACTAAGTGATTATAATCTGCTGGGTCAGCTGAGAGTCCGTCGGCGAGCAGATGACGCCAGCGGGACGTGGGGTGCTCTTCATCCGAATGTCTCAATGTGCCGCTACCAGATATCACGAAAAATGTCTGCTCTACCACGTGACGTTTATGCTATGGCTACGCGCTCGTGTCTGGCTGCAATTTGATGACAGCCTAGCCCAACTTCTTTGCACCTATGTGCGTTGAAATTGATGCACGAATCGCGGCAAATTTTTCACCCTAGCCGAAAAGTTGGTATTCGAGCTTGTCTATATTGATGGTTGGTTTCGGTATGCCAGTTCTCTCAATACTCCGCTATGTTGTTACATGGCAGGTGCCTCGAAACCAACAACTGTTACTTCGTTGGTGATTATTTGAGCCGGCTGGCCATCGGTGGGTTCAAACAACTCGCCATCACAGGTGAACGCCGCCTCATAATCGCCCGCCAGTAGGTAGCCGATCTCGTAGTTCCATGTGACCGAACCGTCATCATTGAAGTGCTCATGTACCATCGCTGTCGCCACAGGATCTTCCGGATCAGCCACCTCACCGTCGTCTATCGGATTCGGCGTGACGCCGTCGTCGAAAAGACATACGGAAGGTTCGCATGCTTCTGCTGTTGCAAGTTCCGTTGCAACAACGCCAGTTAGTGTCCCGACCTCTGTGTTATCTACAAGTCGAATCACTGGTTTCAGTATCACGTCCGGTTCTAATCCGGGCGGATTCGTTATTGAGCGTGCGAGGTCAAATTCCGCGGTTACATTAGAGAATCCGTTGGCCGGCACAGTTACGCCGCTTACGAGCTTGAGACCATTTTGTGCGCCGCTAGGCACGAACAGGTTATAGACGGTCTCGTCATCCATGACGATGTATGAACCCGCGCCGTCGCAAATCAATTCGTCACCGCTATCGTCTGCACCGCCCATGCCGCCCCTCTCGGCATCAACTCCCAGGCGTAGCCATTGATAATTTCCGGCTGGAATTTCGTAGTTCAGTAAAATTGGTGCCGCGTTCGCTCCCTGGACGGCTAGCAGGTTGACCTTTTCCGCTGGGTCCAGTGCGATTAATTCGGTGTTGCCGTCGCCATGTATTTCGACACTATCAAACGTTATGCAGACTTTCTTCGCACTATGAATCGGCCCGTCACTGATGCCCAGCGACAGAAAACCAGTAGTGGCCTGGTCATTCGCGCCCGAACTGGCGCCGCCGCCGCAGCCGCTTACGACAACCAATGCTGCCACCGTCAGACCTATCACCGATCGAATCGTCATTTTGCTCATTGTTTCATTCCTGCATGTTTAAATTGGGGTTATAACGTCCCTAACGATGATCGAGAGCCAATGGTTGCGTTGATTCGACATAATATCGGTCGAATTCGAGTTTCGCGTTATGTCAAAAACTGGCAACCAGATCTCATCTCGCGGCGTTCTAACTATCAGGCGACATTGATATGCAGCACAACTCGCAGAAAAAACGGTTTGAAGTGTTGTTGCGGCCACATTTCGATGCGTTGTACGGCGCAGCTAGGCGCATGACCCTGTCGTCGGTCGACGCCGAGGACCTGGTCCAGGACGTCTGCCTGAAAGCATTTCTGCGTATCGAAGAGTTTGAGCGGATCGCGTATCAACGAGCATGGTTATTAAGAGTCATGTACAACAAATTCATCGATAATCAGCGGCTGTCGGCGCGCTCCCCAATCAGCCAGGCAGATACAGGGGCGGATTCGCTCGACCCGGATGAACGGCCAGAAAGCCGTTGGTTACCAGACGAGGAAGCAGATCGCGATGTACGTATCGTAAGAATTCTCATGGCAATGAAACACCTAAATAGTGACTTGGCTGCTCTCGTGGCGTTGCGGGATATCGAAGGCTTTAGCATTTCGGAACTCCACGATCTAACGGGGATGCCAGCCGGCACGATCAAGGCGCAGTTGCATCGGACCCGCGCCCGTCTTGGGCGGCTTTTGGCAAACGACCGCTCACTCGGCCCGAACCTTATGGCCGTTGGAAACAACAATGAATTGTGAGGCAGCCAGTGCGCGCATTCGGGCTTTGGCATCCGGAGAATTGGCTGCCGAAGAACGTGCAGCAGCCATGGTGCACATCGAGCACTGTGCAGAATGTCGGTCAGCGTTGCATGGCGCTGAGGCACTCAATGCGTTGCACGCCAGGGGGATGGCACAGCCGCCAGAACATTTTTTCAACACCGTAATTGAGACTGTCGGCCGCACGGTCGGTCGGGCGCCGGACCGAAGTCGGTTTTGGCTGGGTGCAGGATTCGGTGCCGTCGCGGCCTCCATATTCGCAATTGCACTATTTCTGAATTGGGGCGGCGTTGCACCGACCAGCGTGACCGAACAGTTTCTGGTGTCGCTAGACGAGCCAAGGACGATGAGTATCGCATTCGAGACCGACAAGAAACTCTCAGGAGCAACTATCAGCATTCTGCTTGCGGGTGACATTGAAATTGACGGATACGGCACGCGCCGCGAGCTATCATGGTCTGAAAATCTTGAGGCTGGCGTCAACCGCTTGAGTCTGCCAATAATCGCCAATGGCATCTCTGGCGGACAGATGGTCGTACGGCTGACGCACCCGTTGAGCGAGCAGGTATTCGTTGTTCAGCTGCCGGTTGAATCGTGAGGATTGGACGGACGCTGAAGGTGGGAATTGAAATGGTTATGAAAACATGGATTTGTTGCGCTACCACATTGCTTTTGTATGGCAATGTACTGTGGGCGCAGGAGAGTGAATCGAGCGATGCTGAGGCGACAATCAGACTCATGGGTGTAGCCGAAGCAGCGTTGCCAGATGCGGTCACTAAGGAAATCTCACTACCGCAATCCTTAGCCGACGATTCCGCTGCCGTGGATAACGCGACCAACGGTTTGGAAAAGGCAAACGCCAACCGCGCGAGGCGCGATGATGGTGTGAGTCGTGCCGATGAGGCTCGCGAACGCGGCGCCGAAATCGCAGAGGAAGCACAGCAAAATCGTGAATCTCGCGGCAGGTCCGGGGATCGCCCCGACCCCCCAGACCCGCCAGATCCGCCAGGCCCTCCGGAGCAACCAGGGCCCCCAGGAAATTAGGTTATAGTTCGAAACGCAAGCCGAATTTGTCGAGCTGACCCGTTGCGCTGTTGCGCGGTAGATTCAATTGGTTGTGCGTACTTAAGATTCTTACCCCGGTGGCCTCTATCTGCTGAAATGATCACAAGAAAAATCTTCATCTTATTTGTGCTGCTGTTTTCTACTTTTGTGCAAGCCGCCTCGTGGAACGACGGCGCCGCCGCGTTTCAACGTGGCAACTATGCGACTGCGTTGTTTCACTTTGAATCTGCCCGCGACGCGGGCACTACCGGTCCCGCTGTTCACTACAACATCGGAGTTTGCCAATACCGTCTTAAAAGGTATTCGGACGCGGCCAGCACATTTCGATTAGTCGCTGGCCAATTCCCGAAGATGCGCGGCCTTGCCGAGTATAATTTGGGGCTTGCGGAACAGCGCCTCGGTAATCCGGAGGCAGCAATAGCGCATTTTGTTGCCGCGTATAGAGCCAGTCCAAATGATCGCGAGATTCGCGTGCTGGCGTCGCGCCAGTTGCGTGAACTCGAGCCCGAAATTCGAGCAGCGTCCGAATGGACGGGGGCGCTTGGCTTGCGTGCAGGATACGATGACAACATTACGCTGCGCGATACAGATGTCATTCCTGCCAGCATCACTGCCGAGACGCCTATCGCTGAGTTGTTCGCAACTGTAAACCGCCCAATCGGTGGCGCTAGTGGTTTCAGTGTCGAAGGAAACATTTATGCGGTGAGAAATTTCGATGCGTCGGAATTTAACCAAAACGAAATTTCTGTGGGTGTCATGTATGGCTGGCGGTCGGGTGACTGGCGATTGCAAGTCGGTGCGCAATACGGCGCTGGTTCGCTGGGTGGGGAAAGCTTCGATCGCAAGGGCGGTGCCATCTTTCAGGCCATTCGCTACCTGAACGAGATGTCATCACTAACCTTCAATTATGACTACGATAACGTCAAAGATGCGGACTCACGCTTTGCCGGAATTGACGGCTCGCGGCAAAAATTTCAGGTGCTGTATCGACGGTATCTAGGCGATAGCCGCCAGATTGTGGTGCGCATTCGTCAAGATCTCAACGACCGTATTGATCCCAACGTATCGCCGGATCGCAGCGGCCTTTCCGCAGACTATCGGTACCACCCAGATGTCGGGTGGGGGTTCGAGTTTGGTGCAAGCTACAGGACCAGTGATTTCGGCGATATGACAGTTAGCCGTACTGAGAATCTGCTGACAGCAAGCGCTGGTCTGACGCGGAAGATATTTGGCGACTGGCGGTTCTTGTTCGAATATGAGTCCAGCAATAATAACTCGACCGATGCGACATTCGATTACCGCCGTAATGTTTTTACTCTGGGAGCCGTTCGAGTTTTTTGAGTTCGGCGTCGGTGCGGCAACAAATTAACGAAGTCTGTCGCGTCGTTCTGAGGCTGATTCCGCAATTCCGCAGAGCGATGAAGTGAGGCGCGTTTGCTGCTCAAGCAGTTCGCCGTCAGCCTCGAGACTGTTCCAGAGTATTAAATTCCCCGGGCATTTCGTCATATTTGTAAGGGCAGTTCAGTTTTCGTCTAGGATGAGCATGTTGTCGCTTAACCAACTGGCATCAGTGAGGATCCGAATATGCTTAGAATTTTTCTTGTGGCTCTACATATCGCGACCGTTGCGTCGCCCAGCTACGCGGCTGGCGTAGCGCCCATTCCAGCTCCGCTCCCACCGTCCGGACCCGTCGTGATTTTGACTGGCCAGGCACTGGACGGCCACGGCGGCATTCTTGAGAACGCACGAATCAGCGTAGCTGGAGGAAAGATTACCTCGCTTTCGGCTGCTTCCGACGGCCAAGTCATCGATCTCAGCGAATACACCGTTATGCCGGGATGGATAGATACGCATGTGCATCTCTCTTCTTACTTCAACAAAAAGGGCAGAATTGCAACGACAGACGATCCACCGATGGAAGCGGCGTTGGGAATGGCCGCGGCCGCGTGGGATACGTTAATGGCCGGCTTTACGACAGTGCAAACTGTTGGTGAGCTGACTGAGAGACCGTTGCGCGATGCGATTCGCGACCGGGGCCTGCCGGGTCCCCGTGTACTGACTTCTCTGGATTGGATCGAAGTTGATCCGGAAACTTCGCCGGATGAACTACAGGCAATCGTTCGAGAGCGAAAGTCGCAAGGCGCAGACCTTGTGAAAATCAGAGCGTCGTCTAGCCAGCGTGTCGGGGCTAAGCCAATTCTAACGGAGGCGCAACTCAGAATTCTCTGTGACGAAGTGCGCGCAGTCGGCCTGCGTCCTATGGTCCATGCTTATAGATCGCAGGTGGCGACGGCCGCCCGAGCAGGCTGCCACCAAATTGAGCACGCAACTTATGCTACCGAAAAAGAATTACGGGTCGCCGTCGACGCGGGATTGTTCATCAGTCCGCAAGTCGGTTTGGTTGTGCAAAACTACATCGAAAACCAAGACCGCTATCTAGGCGAAGGCAACTATACGGTTGAAGGAATGCAGACGATGGAGCGCGACATGCACTACGACTTTGAGATATGTAAATTGGCGGCGCATTTAGCAAACGCCAAACTGGTATTTTCAACGGACGCTACTGCTGGAGCCCATGGCAAGAACGCTGAGGAATTTATTGGACGGGTAAAATACTGTGAACAATCGCCGGCAGCAGCACTATTATCTGCGCACAAAGTGGCGGCGGAGTCACTTGAAATGGACGATGAGCTGGGAAGACTCGCGCCTGGTTATCAGGCGGACATAATTGCGCTTGATGGCAATCCCTTGGAAGACATAACTGCTGTGCGACGCGTCGTGTTCGTGATGCGCGGCGGTATTGTCTATAAATGGAGCGGCGTGCGGTAGGCAAGAAAGCGCGCTAAACAAAAGTGGGGCCAAATCCAACTACGGTTCTTTGGATTCGGCCCCGTTCCCCCCAACTTAGGCTATTCGTAGGTATAAGTCGCCTGGAAGTAGCCGTAAACGCCCGGTACGTCATGCAGTGTTGCATTGAAGTTATTCAATCCACATGAGGTGCACAGCGGTGGGTCTTCGTCTAGCACGTTGTTCAGACCGAGTGATAGTCGTAGATTCGAATCGAGAACATTGCTTGGCTGCCAACTCACCTGCAAATCCGCGTACAACGTTGAATCGAGCGTGTTCTTCGGTCCGGTTTCCGTTACCGCATCAAAAAGACCGGGTATAAATTCGGAACACAGCGAGTCCGGGAACGTGCCGAGCGCGCCGTTGGTTGCGCAACGTTCCTGTACCTCGTCGACAAAGCGGAAAGTCACCGCTGCGGACCAATCGTTTCGATACCAGTCCACAATCGTGTTGAAGCGGAGCTCCGGGAATGCCAGCTCACGCGTACCTGCAACAACTTTGCCTTTACGATCGACAACCAAAACTTGGTCACCATTTGCATTCACTGGAAATGTTTCTTCAAACTCGGTCAGCACACTGGCAGTAAAATTCACGCCAAACCTACCGGCGCTTGTTTCTGGGCTGCGGTACGCAACACTGAAGTCAACGCCAGAGGTGTCAAGTGATGAGATATTTTGCAGCGGTGACTCAAATCTCGAAAGTGCACCGAGTGCGTTGCGCTGTATGCCGTCGCACAGAAAGTCTGCATCGGCTTGTGAGCTAGGATCGCCATTTGCGACGCGGCCCGTTGCTGCCAAACACAGTTGCAGCTGAGTGCCGGCATCACGTACGCGAATCGCATCATCAAGCTCAATCTGATACCAGTTGATTTCAAATACCAGGCTATCGGACCAATTCTTGCCTTCGCCCCAAGCTGGAGCATAGGTCAGACCAAGCGTTACATTATCAGACTCTTCCGGTCGCAGATCTTCGTTGCCAAGTGCGATGATTCGTAACTGTTCGTTCGGCTGGAACGTATTCAGTGCACCGAACACAGTACAACCTGCTTGCACGTCAAGGTCAGTCGACAAACGATCCGCGGCGCACGGGTCATCAAACACTTCGTCGATCGCCTCCTCAGTGGTAAACAACTCGCCGATCGACGGTGCTCTCAGACCTGTCGATACCGAACCGCGAAACGAAAGTTCACTGACCGGCCGCCACAAGAACGAACCGCGCCAAGTTGTTTCGGCGCCAGTAAAGTCATAGTTTGTCGAACGTATGGCGGCTGAGACCTCGAGTAAGTCTGCGCCCGGCGCATCTCGTAACAGCGGAATCCTTATTTCGCCGTAGACTTCGCTAACGTCATACTCGCCAGCCGAGGCAAATGCGGGTACGCCGTTGGAGTCCCCGGCTGCGACAATTGGGTCGGGATCAAAGAAGCCGCTCTGATCGCGGAACTCGTAACCAACCGCAACGCCCAATGGGCCCGCGGGCAATTCCGCTAATGTGCCGGAAAGGTTAATTGTGAAGTCCATTAGATCTTGGCCGCTGAGGCTCTTCGCAGAAAACCCTACAAAGTCGAGCATTTCCGGCGTTATGGTGCCGCCGCCAGCGCCCTGGCCGCCGAAGATATTGAAAGGGACACAGCCATTGGCGGCGCCGACGCATTGGTTGACGGGGCCTAGCGCCTGTACCAGCCTGCTGACGATGAAGCCGCCTTGTTTAACTTGGGTACCGCGGTTTTCGGCGAAGACGACGTTGGCATCCCAAAACCAGTTCTTATCTGATACTTCGAAATCACCCTGCAGACCGGTAGAAATGTACCAAGTGTTTACTTCCTGATCGAATATTCGGTTGCCAGCTTCAATGGGACGCCTTGCGATAAACACCGTATTTTCACAGTCAGTCGTTGGGTCAAAGCCTGGCGTTAATGCCGTCGATATATCACAGCCGAAGGGGTTGAAAGGGTTCGTTTGATCAATAACGATCGTATCCAGCGGGCCGTTGGTTGCAGCAAATGGTCCAAGGAAAATTGGCTCTGGTGCGGCACGGTTTCTGGATTTGCGATTGTTGTAAAGACCACGCATGTAGACATCGATGTTTGGTGCTAGTTCGTAGCGACTCTGTAGAAAAATATTTATGCGCTCGTTGGGTGTAACCGTCAGATTACGCTCCTGAAAATTGAAGCGGTCATCGGGACTAACGAAGCCGCGAAAGTCGGCCGGTGTTAATGCCGTTGCACCGGCGGCAGGTACCGCGCCGTCGGCAATCGTGAATACACCGCCGAAGCCGTTGCGAGTGGTGTTGTCATTCAAGAAAAAACGTCCCTGCGGCGTTCCGGACGAGCAAAGCGCGATACAACCGTCGAGTCCAAATAGGAATCGTGTTTCGGGTCTATCGATTGACTGAACTTCACGCTGGTCGACGTAGCCAACGGAAAACATCGTACTCGATCGCTCGGTTGTCGTCCCAAAGGTTGCCGAGAGATCAACGGTTTCGCCATCGCTGTCGTCAAGGAATGCACCTGTTTTGGCGTCTAGTCGGAACCCATGGAAATTTTTCTTGGTGATGATATTGACTACGCCACCAATGGCATCCGATCCATAGATTGCGGAGGCGCCGTCTTGCAATACTTCGACACGCTCGATGATGCTAATTGGGATCGTGTTCAGATCAGCAGCACCAGGAATGCCAGTTGCCGATGCTGCGTTGACCCAACGAATGCCATCGACTAAGACCAAAGTCCGTTTTGAATCTAGATGACGCAGATTGACCTGTGCCGCACCTGCGCCGACACCTTCACCGGGCTGTGTAGAGCCAAAGTTCCCCGAGCTATTGAAACGCGAGTTCAACGCGGAACCCATTCCTGGCAAGCGTTGAAGATTGTCCGCGAGCGAACTCAGTCCGGTTCGTTCGAGATCCGCGGCGTCGATATTCATGATAGGCGCACTCGCGTCCAGCGGGTTTTGCCGAATACGTGTGCCCGTAACAACGACCTCTTCTATTTCATCCGAAGTCGTACCTTGGGCACTGGCGGATTGCCATGCCATCCCGGCGAGAATCATTGCCAACGAAAACCCGCCGCCGACAAATCTGTTTTGCTTCAACATGATCGCTCCTTTTCGTGAATGAAAATTGCTTTGAAAACTAAACGTTCACGACGAGCCCGATTCAGGCTCCTCCGTATGTAGCGTCGACCACACAAAACTTGGCATGTTCCTCGAGTTAATATAGCTGTTGGGTATTTCCAATAAAATCAATAAAAAACAATCTATTAAATCAAATACTGATTCGTTATTAGGCGCAGAATAGAACCTGGCGAAATGTATTCGTTGCAAAAAGACCACAGTTGCTGCGAGCAATTTACAGTATTTCTCGGTACACAGAGAGCCGCTGTCACGCAATTGGACGCCCGGCTAGAGCGATGTCAGGTAGACGTTCGTCGGGGCCGCGCGTTAGCAACGTGTGGCGACTGGATCTTTTGCGCAGACTCCAAAATCGAGCGCGATATCAAGGTCTGCAAACGGCCTGGTGCGGCATTACTTGCTTCGTCAGCGCCGCTGTAAAGTAGATTAAAACTATCGTTCCATACGCGTTTTGCAAAGCCGTGTTAAAATCTTCGAACGATCACAAAACTGAACGAATTCAGCGTTCCTTGATCGAATACCCCCTAACTACAAGAACTCTCGAAAACGAGTTCGAATCCGAGAAATCATGAAGCCTATAGTTCGCAAATTCGTGCTATTGCCCGGCGTTATTTTCGTTGCCATTGGTATTGCCGTGGGGCTGTCCCAGTTAAAGCCTGAACCGGAAAAAAAGGAAATTGGGAGGCCGGATTTACTGGTCGAAGTATTGTCGTTGCAGGCATCTTCCGAGCGATTCCGTATCCAGAGTCAGGGCACTGTCCGCCCCAGAACGCAAACTGCGGTTAGCGCAGAGGTGTCGGGCGCGATCATTAGCTTGTCACCCAAATTTGTAGCTGGCGGCATTTTCGAAAAAAACGAAGTGCTGATGCGTATCGACCCAACAAACTACAGCGTCGCGGTTAAAAGGGCGGACGCGCTGGTTAAGCAGCGGCAAATCGAGTTTGACGGCGCAAGTAAACTCAGAAGCCAGGGTTACCGGGCTGAGTCCGAGCATGCTTCGGCCGCAGCGGCGCTGGCAGCGGCCGAGGCTGACTTGGTCGGCGCCAAGCGGGATCTTGAACGCACTTATATTCGGCTACCATATGAAGGTATGGTACTCAGCAAAGAAGCGGATGTCGGTCAGTTTGTGAATCCAGGCACGATGCTCGGCGTGACATTCGCGACTGATCGTGCCGAAGTGCGGTTACCACTGACTGATCGGGATCTCGCGTTCGTCGAAATGCCGAGGGCGTCGGCGGCTAATGCATCGGGTTTTGCAAAAGGTCCGAATGCCACACTCACCGCAACGCAAAAAGGCCGTTCAGAGGAGTGGCCTGCACAAGTGGTGCGATCAGAGGGTGTCGTCGACGAGAGAAGCCGAGTGACTTACGTGGTTGCCGAAGTGGTGGATCCCTATCGCTTGCACACCGCGGGTACACCGTTGCCAATCGGGACGTTCGTTTCAGCAGAGATTGGCGGCTCTGAATTGGTGGATGTAGTTCGCGTTCCGCGATCTGCATTGCGTGGCTCAGATCAAGTACTCGTTGTCAGTAGCGGAAATACAATCGAGATACGCACTGTTGACGTCATTAGAGCCGACGGGAAGTACGCTTATGTTGGGGGAGGAATTGTCGCGGGCGAACGAATTACCACCACCGCAATCGAAACACCAACAAACGGCATGTCTGTCAGAACTTCGGATATGCTCAATGATGAAAACGCGGACGAAAAATCCGCTGATTCAAACGGCGCAGGTGACGACGCGCAGATCGCGTCTAGTGCCGAAAACGACTAAGAGGCGCAAACATGACTCCGAGATTACAAGGCACAGAAAAAGGCCTAATCGCTTGGTTTGCCGCAAACAGCGTTGCAGCGAATCTGCTGATGCTATTCATCATTGTTGCCGGCTTGATATCCGTTCTAACAATACGCAAACAAACGACACCTGATTTCGAGTTTAATTTGATTGAGGTACGGGTGTCGTATCTCGGCGCAGCGCCACAGGAAGTCGAAGAGGGCGTTATCATCAAGGTGGAAGAAGCGATACAAGATATTCAGGGTATCGTCGAAATCAATTCCGGCGCTTCTGAAGGACTCGGTAGCGTAACGATCGAAGTTTCGCGTGACAAAGATATCAACGAGGTGTTGACGGAAGTAAAAACGCGCGTTGATGCGATTTCAACCTTTCCGGCGCTTACCGAAAAGCCCGTTATTTACAAACGAGAGCCCGATACACCGGTTATCTTTGTCGAGATTCATGGGGCAGTCGACCCTGTCTCAAGGAAGTTGATTGCACAGGAAGTTCGTAACGAACTACTCGCAATGCCGGAGATTAGCAAAGTCGATTTCTATGGCGACCGAGCGTTTGAGATTAGTGTTGAAGTTTCCGAGCACGATTTGCGGCAATTCGGTCTAACAATGTCGGAAATATCTGAGGCGATTCGCGCAACATCGGTAGATCTTCCGGGCGGCACAATCAAAGCAGAGAGTGGCAACATCCTGTTGCGCACAGAGGGCCAAGTCTATACGGGTACGGAATATGCTGAACTCGTACTTCGCACATTTCCGGATGGCACGCGCCTGACGCTGGGTGACGTTGCAACGATCAACGATGGCTTCGTAGAGGCGGACGAATTTGGCCGCTTTGATGGAGATGCATCAGCAACCCTCAATGTTCTTGCGACCGGCCAACAAAACGAAATGAAAACTGCTGCCGCAGTAAAAAATTATGTTGAAGAAAAACGCGAGCACCTACCGGCTGGTGTGGAGATGGATACATGGGTTGACCGGTCGCACTATTTGGAAGGCCGACTGAAAACGATGACGAAAAACATGTGGCAGGGCGCTCTGCTGGTGTTTCTAGTTTTGTCATTGTTTCTGCGCATGAAAGTCGCTGCTTGGGTCATCATAGGAATTCCAATTACGTTTCTCGGTGCGATTGCTCTGATGCCGCACACGCCGTGGCCGGTTACGATAAATATGATCAGCTTATTCGGCTTCATTATCGTGCTCGGAATAGTGGTCGACGATGCGATTATTATCGGTGAAAGTATTTACACCAAAATTCGGGAGGACGGACACACGCTAGATAACGTCGTCAAAGGCGCCAAGAAGGTTGCTGTGCCCGCAACGTTTGGTGTGCTGACGACCATTGCAGCGTTTGCGCCGATGTTGTTCGTTGGAGGCGTTGTTGGACCATTCTTCGAGGCGCTTTCGATGGTGGTTATCCTATGCTTGGTGTTTTCGTTAGTTGAATCGAAGTTGATTCTCCCGGCGCATCTTGTGCACGCGAAAATTAAGCCTGTCGATGAGGCGGATTTGTTCAACCCGCAGCGGCGAATACCGATGCTTTTACGGATCCCGAGATTTTTTCAGAAAATTCAACGCCGTACACAACATGGCCTGCAAAGATTGATTCACCACTACTACAAACCCGCGTTGGAGAAATCGCTGAACAACCGCGGCTTCACCGTAGCGGTATTTGGGGGCTTGCTGATCATTACGATGGGCCTTATCGGCGGCGGGCTGGTGCGTTTTGTGCTATTTCCAGAAGTACCTGGCGATTTCATTCGGATGGAATTGGAAATGGAGAGTGGTGCGGCGCCGGAGGCGCGTAACGCGGCACTCAGCCGAATAGAGCAGGCGATACTGGATTTGAATGACGAGTATATCGCTGAGAATCCTGATCTAGATCCGATGATAAGTCACATCGGCTCCTTCACGCAGGGCGATACGAGCGCCGTCGCCTGGACGGAAATGCCTATGGTTGATGATCGCGCTTTGCAGGCTTCCGATGTCACCGCATTGTGGCGCGAACGAGTGGGTGAAATTTCTGGTGTTCGCGAGCTCATCTTCCATGACGGCGATAATTTCGGCGGCGGTGATCCGATCAGCTTTCAACTGAGCGGCGATAATTTCGTCAGCCTGGAAGGAGCTGCAGAGGAGTTGGAATTAAAGTTGGCTGAGTACGGAGGGGTATTCGATATTCGCAATTCGTCGAATAGGGGGGGCGACGAAATTCGACTATCGATAAAACCGGAGGCTGAGGCGCTGGGGCTGACAATTACATCGTTGGGGCGGCAAGTACGCCAGGCTTTTTACGGCGAAGAGGCGCAGCGGATCCAGCGCGGTAAAGATGAATTGAAAGTGATGGTGCGCTACCCGCTCGATGATCGGCGGTCAATTGCCGACTTAGAAAATATGCGAATTCGTACGCCAGATGGCGACGAGGTTCCGTTCAAGTCTGTTGCTGAAGTTTCATTTGGCAAAAGTTATTCGTTAATTAGCAGGTTAAATCGTGCTCGAACCCTTACCGTGTCGGGTGACATCGATCCAGATATCGTGCAGCCGGGCGAGGTGATCAGCGAGATCACTGATGACTTCATTCCGGGGCTGCTTTCGCGTCATGCGGGCGTAAGTTTTGGTCTTCAGGGCGCCAGCCAAGAAGAGAAGGAGTTCAAACGTAACCTGGGCGTTGCATCCGTCGCTGCGCTATTCCTCATTTATGCACTCATAGCAATACCGTTGCACTCTTACAGTCAACCGCTGGTAATTATGTCAGTAATTCCGTTTGGCCTAATTGGCGCAGTAATTGGTCACATCGTCATGGGCAAGGCGATCAGTATGTTTTCGCTATTCGGTCTAGTTGCGTTGTCCGGTGTCGTGGTCAATGACAGTTTGATAATGGTGGACTTCATCAACAAAGCTCGACAAGCTGGCGTGCCGTTGAAACAAGCAGTAGTACAGTCAGGTACGCAGCGCTTTCGTGCAATCATTTTGACATCATTTACGACTGCGGCGGGCCTTATGCCCATTATGTTCGAGTCGAGCGTGCAGGCACAGTACATGATCCCAATGGCGATTTCGCTTTGCTTCGGGATTTTGTTTGCTACCGCAATAACGTTGTTCTTGATTCCTTCGTTGTATCTGTTGCAGTTGGACGGGTTTGCCAGAACCAGACGAATATCTAATTGGGTTTTCAATCGGTCAGAAACGTCGAGCGTATCTGAAACGCCTTAGTCGGTAGGTCTAGTCGCAACATGGTCAGGGCAACTGCTCAACCTGCTGCTAGTCGTCAGCGCTTGCTCGTAATCGTAGTCCTAACCGACCAAATCGATCTTTCAGTTCAAGTGGGCTGCCATCGTAGTCGGTCAGTGGGCGTGGTGGATCAAACGTCTGCGTGAGCAGGGTGACCACTACCATCGCCAATAGCGAGACACAGAAGCCAATAAGATCTGGCGGATACGTCGATTCAAGAAATGAAGCCGTAACCCAGCCGCCGACGCCAAAGCCGATTGCTGCGAGTGCGCCAGTACGATTTGCTTTCGGCCACCAAAAGCAAAAGATGAATGGCACGATGACCGCGGCAAGCAGGACAGCAGTCGAGTCGATAATTACCTGAACTGCCCGGTCGGCGTTAAAGGCAACGTAAGTAGCGAGAAGCGCGCAGACAGGAATCGAAAACCGAACGACTTGTAAGCGCAGTTTGTCACTAGGCTGTTTATTTACAAGCGGCAACAAATTCGTACTCACGATTGAAGATGCGCTGAGTAGAATGCTGTCTGAGGAACTCATACCCGCGGAAACAATCGCGCCGACAAAAACGGCGACCAAGACGGGGTGCAGATGAATAACGGCAAGGTCGGTTAGAACGGCATTAGGGTTTTCGAGGCTAGGCATCGTGACTGCAGCGGCAAAACCGAGCATAAGCGGCACGACGCCGATGGTGATATACCCAAATGCTGCGATGTAAAAAGAGTTTTGCGCTACCCGCTCGCTGCGCGCGGACAAAGCACGCTGAATTACCGATGACGCTGCCACGCCTGCGAGTCCCAACGCCAGCCACACATGTATGTGCTGCATCCAATTCGACATCGTATGTTCTAACGGCATCATCCGGAACGAGTGTTCAGGTAGCTGTGCCACGACGGCGCTCCAGCCACCGGCGTCGTCCAAGACAACAAACAGCAGAATTAGCAGACCGACGACGAATACTGCCATCTGTATGAAATCTGTTAACGCGACGGCCCACATTCCGCCGATCATTGTGTATGCAACGATGACCAGCAGTCCGCCGAAAACACCTATGGCCATCGGTACACCTGCAAGCGACTCGAGAAGAACACCAAAAGTGAACAACATGCCGCCGAGCCAAATGATGCCTGCGGCGATGTCGGCAATCGCGCCGAAAGCGCCGGCAAAGCGACCATAACGGGCCTCAAAAAATTCGGGCCAAGTCAGCCGTCGAGTGCGCCGATACAGGCGCGCGAAAAACAACCCGGAAAGGAGTAGCGCTACGCCCGAGCCGAATGGTTCACCGATCATCAATATGGTGTCGCCCTCATACGCGGCGGTTGTGGCGCCCATCATAATGCCGCTGCCAAACCAAGTTGCGAAGATTGAAACGGAGCACAACCAGAGCGGCATTTTGCGGCCAGCAACGACGAAGTCGGTCAACGACTGCTTACCGCGTGAAGCGTAAAACCCGATCAGCATCATCGTCGCCATATAGAGGCCGACCCCAGTGAGAACAATGGTTTCAGTGGTCATGCGGGTTCTCGTTATTGTTGTTTTCCCGTATCGGCGAAGTGTAGCATCTCATCGCGGCAACCACGTTGCGCAACATTTCGCAAAGCCCCGTCTCAATTGACAGAAAGGTCGCGGTACTGACACTACTATAGGCGGAATAGCCACAAGCAGATAGTTGCTAGGACATGGGCATGAATACCGGTTGCAAAATGGGCATTGTTGGTAGTGGGTGAATGCAGGCCCAGACTGCCAGTCAGCGTGACGTCATTGCGCCATTCTTACCGACAGTTGTCGTGAATGACTGCGTCCCAAATCATCTATCGCAAGAATACTGAATTCGCCAACAGAGGGCCGCCAAAAAAATGGCGCGTCGCGTTGCGTCCTCGCGAGAAAACGATCGTTGGCAAACCAATACAACCATTGGACGTCGCTATCGACTGTCGCTAGCAGCGGTATTTCTTCATTGTCGATGTGATCCGGCCGAACATGGTAGGTTAAGCGTGACGACGGTGATGTAATACGCGGCTCGACACCATTTGCTGTTTGCACATCCAATGCACATTCGTCTGACCAGGCGGGCGGTCTTCTGATGGCGATCCCTGCTTTGCTAAACAACTGCAATATGTCGGTGGGCCAGAATTCAAAAACTTCGGCGCGTGTCTCTATTGAATCAAAACTGCATGATCGTTTTCCAGTTCGCCTGTCAATTCTTATTTCTCGATGTACGTTAGAAACCGTGATTGGAGATGTGCCAGGAATAAACCACGACTGTATTGTGCGTGGGCAGTGCCGACCCGGAAGATCACCTGTGTCGGCACACACTTCCACTTTCCGAAGGTTTAGGTTTGGATGAGGAAACGAGTCGCTCTCTGATGTTGGTAGAGAGTCTTCCAGCGCGTCGAATATTTCGAAGAACAGTGGCGCCGCGGCCGAGCGTCCAACAAACGCCGGATTGCCTGAGCCATCGAAATTACCAACCCAGACTGCCAGTACGTATGGCCCGAAAACGCCCACTGTCCAGGCATCGCGAAACGCGTATGAGGTACCGGTTTTCCACGCGACTGGCACCTCACGCTGGCCGCTACTTATCGCAACCGCATCCGGTCGTGGGTTTTTGCGCAGCATATCCAGAACCAAAAAACTGGCCTCGGGACTCAACAGCTGTGCATGAAATTGCGGCGTGTTTTCATGGCGCGTGATCGAGAGTGGCTGCACGATACCGCCGTTAGCAAGCATCGCGTACAGCGCAACCAGCTCTTGCATCGTGAGTTCGTTACCGCCAAGTATCATTGCCAACCCGTAGTGATCTGGTTCGCGTAAGCCGGACACGTCCGCTTCAGTTAGGAACTCATGAAATAGGTCATGTCCGACCCTCGACAGCAAATCAATTGCCGGTACGTTGCGGCTGAATATCAACGCTTCCTCAGCTTTGATCGGCCCCATGAAACCACGATCGAAATTTTCCGGTGTGTAGGCGGCGAAGCGCGTGGGTGCATCGTGTAGCAAGCTCATTGGGTGAATAATTCCCTGGTCCATGGCAAGCCCATACACAAACGGCTTGAGTGTTGATCCTGGAGAGCGTTTTGCGACGGTGCCGTCGACTTGTCCATGCAGTGCTGCATCAAAGAAGTTTGCAGAACCGACGGATGCGATAACCTCCATTGTGCGATGATCGAGCAACATCGCGCTAGCGTTACGAATCCCAAGCGAACGCTTTCGCTCAACGTAACTTTCGATACGCTGTTCCAGCAGCGATTGCGTGCTCAATTCCAGCGTCGCCTGAATGATGACAGCGCTATTAGCCATGTTGGCGACAATGCGCTGAGATAAATGCGGTGCGTGAAAAGGCAATTCCTTACTGCTGCGAACGCTGAGTGGAAGATCGAACATCTGCCGCTCTTCTGCAGTCAGTTCGTATTCCGTTTCCCACATTTTGAGAAGCCGGTTTCGGGCACGATGCATTTCGGCGTAGCCATTGTCTGAGCTGGGATCGCGCCTCAATGGATTCTGCGCGATCACAGCGAGGCTCAACGCCTCTGGTAATGTGAGTTGGGACGCGGGTTTGTCGAAATAAATGAGAGAGGCGGTGCCGATACCTTCGATATTGCCGCCATACGGTGCCAAATTGAGATAGGCCTCAAGAATTTCGTCTTTGGAAAAGTGACGTTCCAACTGAACGGCGCGAGCGATTTGGATAAGTTTCCCGCCGATGGATCTTGTATTCAGCGCGTAGCGCATTCGCGCAAGTTGCATTGTGATAGTTGACGCGCCTACCGTGCGATCGCGCGATACATATGTCGACCACGTCGCACGCGCCAAAGCGACAACGTTAAAACCAGGATGCGACCAATAGTAGCGGTCTTCGTAAAGCAGCGTCGCGTCGATAGCCGCTGGCGCAATTTCATGCAGCGATTGCTTCAGGCGATAGCGATCATCGCGGGCAAGTGCTAGCCGCATTAATTTTCCATTGCGGTCCTGAATAGCGGTTGAGAATGTAGTTTCACCGTAGAGGTTTGGCCGCGGGCAAAATGCTACAACCAGTAGCGCAGCGGTCATGATCACTGTCAGACCGTAGACGATTTTCCGACGTTTGGTCATTGAACCGGACTGACCTCAAAACGTCCGGGCTTGGTGCGCGCTTGAATACTTCGGTCATACATCGATCCGGCAAACGCGGATGGTAGGACAAAATTTCCGGCGGCAGTGAGCTTGACGCGATACTGAATTTCAGTCATGCGATCATAGAAGTTACCGTAAACAACAACCCGGTCTTCGCGAATATCCGTGTAATCCGCTCGCCAACCCCCGTATTGGCGCCGTACGCTGTCACTGAGAACTTCAAACCCGCCGGGCAACATATCGACCACCGCGACATTGCTGCGAGGCTGTCCGGTTGACCGAATGCGCAATCGTACCGTCAGTTCTTCGCCAATCCCAGCGGTTGTAACGGCGTTACCGTTTCGATCAAGATATACGCGCTGAACCTCCAGGCCCTCGGCTACTGCGTCCTGCGGCGGAGTTGCATCGAATCCTGTTTGCGACAACACATAATAGATATCATGCTCATCGGCGCCAGAAATTTGAATGCTTCTCACTGCGTTTGCAACATCAGTACGCGCGAAACGCGCTGCCGCGACAAGTGTCTGAACGGCGTCGTTCACAGTGGTGGTAATCGTGAGTTCACCGTTGCCCGATTGAGCGAAAACCGCGCGCGTATATTCGCCAAGCGCGAGGATTGTATATGCGGATGACAGAGTATTGAAACGATTTTGCATGACAGGCTCGACGAGTTTCTGAATGGTTGCGGGTTTGATATCCGCGAGCCGCTGCGGAAAATGGCGCGCAATCAAGTACACGTGTTGAGCGTCGCGGCCAAGCCTGGTGTCGAAATCGCTTGTCATTTCGTCGCCGCCACCAAACTCATATCCTTTGATAAGTTGTTGAGCAAGTTGCGACTGCTTAAGAAGTTGATAGCTCGCAGCCATGTATTGTGCACTAAGATCCTTACGCCAATCGTCCTCGAAGGCGCGATTCAGATACTCATGCAGATTCGTCAGGTAGTTTGTGGTCACCATGCCGTTTCGTGTCAATACGTAAATGGCATAGGCCCGCAAGCGGGCGTCACGCAGTGATGTGACCTCCTGCGACGCCAGTAACTGGAGAAAGCCAAGTCCGGAACGAAGCATGTCGGCAGGCACGGGAAGTCCAAGTGCCGCAGCATCTGTAAAGAAGTGCATGATGTAAGCACTCGGGAATTCGGCGGGTTCTGCTGATGTTGCCCAGAAGCGAAATCCACCTTCCGGGCCCTGGCGGCTGCGGAGTTTTGCAGTCGTATGGCGAAACGATTCGCGAACTTCAGCTTCATCGACGACAAAATCGCCGTTGCCCAGAAAGCCGATCTGCGGGAACACCTTGCTCACGATTTGCTCCGCGCATGCGTGCGGAAACGCTTGGAGATAATTTAGCATGCCATCAGCCAAGATCAACGGACTGGCTGACGCGGCAGCAGATTGAAGCGCAAATTCGTCGTACATCTTGCGCTCGAATTGGAACTCGATTGGGTCGTTGCCGCTACTGCCCGCCGTCATTGTGGCGACGTAAGCAACGGCAGGGCGAACACTGAGTGTGGCGTCCAGTCGCGCCGATTCATCGCCGGATCGCGCCTCGAACTTCAAACTTGCGGCACCGAGCATATTGCGCGCCCGCACCCTAAACTTAGCGCGACCTTCATTACCTTCGGAAATGCGCAACGTCGCACGATTTTCTCCGATAATTTCAAGGTGCTCCGACGGCGTGACACTGAGTTCGATTTGCACATTGTCGCCGGATTCTTCGATGTTGTTGGACAGGCCGACATTGACGTCGAATTCATCGCCGGGCGCAGCGGCGGTTAATACATTCGGGGTAATGACAAATGGGCCGCGAATGACCGTCGAGTCTTGGGATTTCCCAAGTGCGGAATCGGTTACCGCGACAGCCATTACGCGTAGCTGACCGTTAAACGAGTCTGGCACGGAAATCGAGTACGTCTGTTGTTCCGGCGTGCTGCGCATAATTCCTGACCAAAATGCGATCGGTGCATCAGTCTTACGGCGAAATGGATTTAGGTTATTGCCGGCGAGTCCGGCTGCTTCGCCTCCACCTGGTGCGGCACGCTGCTGGTAGGCCGCATAATCGGGAAGGATCAAGTCGACCATCTGAAAAGTGTTCACCTGCAAGGCCATTTTGCGGAGAAAGAACGCCAATGGGTCGGGCATTTGGTACTTGGCAACCTGCAAGATGCCTTCGTCAACCGCATACACGACAATCCGAGCATCTATTGACGTGCTGTAGGCGATCTTCAATTCATCGCCGGGCCGTACCAGCGCGGGCGTATGCATATCAATCTCAACGGTACGCGCAGAGCGGTTGATTGAGAACGGTACAACGGCATAACTCAAAGGGCTTACATAAATTTCCGGTGAGTCCAGTTCGCGGATAAATGCAACGTTGACGTAGGCGTTACCCTCAATATCGTCGGGGACACGAATTGTCTGTACCGACGTACTGGAATCAGTGGTAAACCATTTGTGCGTAAACACACGATCCCGCTCGATCGTAATGAGTCCAGTACCGGTATATGGCGCCGTGATCTCCATTTCTATTTCCTCGCCAGGAAGGAAACTCTTACCGTTAATGTTTAGTTTGAGCTCGGCATCTCGCTCGAGATTCCCAGCGACATTGCGAGCGCCGGCTACGGTGTACGGCACCTTACTGAAAATCAAATTACTGCTGTCAGATATTTTCACGGCAAATGAACCCGGATCACCGGTTGGCAGCACGAAAGTCTGGCCGCCGCTAGTTACCGAATAGGGCGCTACCGAAATCGGGATTTCCTTACGTATCGACTGGTAGGCGTACGTGCCGTTTGGCCGTTCTACAAGGGTCGACACATAGCGATACTCAACAATCGACAATTCTAGGTTATTGAGCTCTATCGACTGTGCCGCATTGTCGACAGCGAGGAACTCAATAGAGTGTTGAGAATCTTTTGTGACATAGCTGAGGTCGCCGTCGGTCTTGTAGCCAACCAAATGATCTAGCGGCGACATCATGACGCTTGCCCTAGCGCGAACGCTCCGACCGCCGCCCTCTTCGAAACCCTCGGCAAGAACTGTTAATTGATAGATACCCTTGTCATACCGGGAAACGTCTAAAGGTAATGCAGCATGGCCAGCGGCATCCGTTGTCGTATCTGCCAAATCCTGCTTAACTTGGCTGATGTTAGTGCCTTTATCGCGTAGCGGATCGTCAAAGATAAAGTTTTCAAAGTCGCTGATTCGAATACTGGACGGCGTCAAAGTCATTTC
Organism: Woeseia sp.; assembly: GCA_021773015.1. Lineage (GTDB taxonomy): Bacteria > Pseudomonadota > Gammaproteobacteria > Steroidobacterales > Woeseiaceae > OFTM247. The sequence continues at coordinate 2,245,614 of JAJFKW010000001.1, read as the reverse complement.
ACCGTTCACGCGCCGAGCTTGGGCGGGAGTACCAAATAGATTTTCTAATTCAACCGTCGCGAGTAAATTGCCGGGCTTCAACCATCCTTTCGGTTTTTGTCCAATGATTTCGGTACGAATTCGCAATCGATCCGGAAGAAACTCTTCAACTTTGAATGCCGTACTGCCGATGGTGCGCCATTTATAGCTGTGTTCGTCGAGCGATAGCGTTGCATTGTAATTACCTGTCGGTGATGCGAGCTCGGTAGCAAATTGTTCGTCCAGAAAACCATCATCAGGTAAACGGATATTCTTGTTTAGTGCGATCTGCCCACGTGGATCCGTGATTGTCAGTCTCAGGGGCACATTGCCGAGCGATCCCCAATCGTCACGTTTAACGATTGCTGCAATATTCGCGCTGTCTCCTGGTCGGTAGATTCCTCGATCGGTAAAAACCTGTGCCCGAATCTGCTCGTCGTCAGGGCGTTGTTGAAGGTATTCGCCGCCCGTGTCGAATCGCGAATACTGCAGCATCCGCCCATGCCGAAAATGGGGCATGAATATCGAGTCGTTGCCATGTCGAATGACCAATACCGTTGGGGCCTTTTCTCTCTTGAATCCCTCAGTGGATGGCAGCGAAGCGCGTCCGGCCTCTGACGACTTGCGCTGCATAATGGCTGCGCCATTTTTTCCTAGCAATTCGATGTCTGCTCCGGCTATTGGTCGGCCGGTCGCAATTGAATGGACAAATACATCCTGCGTGTTATCCGCATTAGATTTGACGAGCAAACCGATGTCGGTAATTAGGATAAAGCGGTTGTCAGCATTGCCAACGGGCCGACTGTTTTCTCTGTTCCAGCCTTGCACTTTGACAAAGTAGTAGCCGCCCTCACTGAGATATTCGCTTAAATCGAAACTCGAAAAGACCGCCTCTCTTGGGTGTGTTTTCTTCAGATCGATATAACGCGTCGATCGCACGGTAATATTGTCCTGATTGAATTGATAGTTACTGAAGTACGGACTCTGAATGTCGCCACCAGTCTGGCTTGCAAGGTGGTTTACATCCTCGTCCAGTAAGCGGCCGAGTTCGACCTGCAATGTATCAACGCCACGTGATACGAATGTGAGCCGGTGCTCGCTGGTCAGTGGCAGGATTGCCCCGGATTGCGCAATCTTCGCTTCTTTCGGGTATTGCGGCACAAAAATGACATTGTCATATGGCCGACTGAGTTCAAAATCTCCGTCCGAAGTGAGGCCCTCGTCGATTTTCAGGTATACGGTTCGAGCCTCGGGTACGTCGAGCGCGATGCTATGCAGCGATGCAGAATCGTTTTTGACGGGCGTCAGTTCAAACTCCAATTTTTCGGCTTGGCGTAGAACATCTGGCGTGACCTCGCGAGGCGATTGCCAACGCGTTATTCTCCGTACAGCGCCGTTCAAGTTAATCTCTGGTGGCAAAAGATATGCGCTGATTCGCTCCTGCAAGCGATTTGTCTGCACACGATCGGTAAAATTGATCATCAATGTCTGTACGGGATCATCGTCCGTATTACGTGCAATGACGGCTCGCGCATCGCTTACTCGAAAGTAGCTGCCAATATCTGGTATACGCACGTTTTGCAGTAGCTCGTCTTCAAGGCGCGAAGGGCCACTGTTAGGAGCCAGACCTTCAGCAACGTGCAGTGTCAGGTACGTCTCCTGCGGCGGAATCTGTATCGGCGCCGAATGTACATAGGCCGTGCGACGATGTTGATCGAATTGAATTTCGTAGGTGACGTCCTGTGCAGCTTCACGGACCGTTGCCCCGGGTGCGCGCATTGAATATTGCAAGTGCTGCTTGAGACTATCGGTGTCGATAGGGTGGCTGAATATCAGGGTTCCGACGACTTTTCTTAATGATCGCTCGACTGGGTCCTGATAAAAAACGAGCTCGGAGATATCTGCAGCGAATTCTGGAGTCGTAAACTCGCTTTGGGTGGTAAAAAGCTGCAGGTTTGGCGCAAACAACGACAAATCGTAGTGGACAGCATAAGTTTGTCCTGCGGGCCAATCCTCGGCTGGCGAAAAACGTAGTTCAGTTTCATTTATCCAGCGCCACTCACCGGCGATTGCCGGTTGAATCGATATTCCCTCGGTTACAACTTCGTCAATTTGGTCCAGACGGGCGACGGAATTGACTGTAATGACCGGTGTTCGCGGGTCTGGCCGTACCGAAAATTTCAACGTCAAGGCATCTGGACGCAATTCGCCATTGATAATGGGGGTTAGGCCCGGTGCGTCCATAGCGGCGACGACCTGCGCCGGCTTAGGCAAGGAGTTGTAATAGACGGTGCCGGCATAGACGAGCAGTGCTAGCAGTGCGCCGCCCCCAAAGTAAATGGCGACCTTACGCGAGCCGTATTGTTGCAACCAGTGTGGTGGTGCCCAGGTGAATTCCCCGAGTAGTTTCTTCAAAACAGTCATGCGCAATTCCGCCAGGTGCAAATTGTGAGTGTTGATTCTAACTCGCTGACCAGTAACCAAACGTGTCTGAATTGTGGCGAATTCTGCATCAGCACAAATTGGCCACCTTTTCAGAAGTATACGTCTAGCCGGTGACTATGATTTGGTAATAGGCTTGTTCCAAGCGGTTCCCTTGATGACGACGATGACCAGCAAAAGCAGCCCGAGAATCACTGCCGCCCACGCATAGAATATGAATTTTCGGCGTTCGCTTGCAAACTCATCAAGGACCTCCGCGAGTCCGTACGACTGGAAGTCGCCAAGCGCCGTGCCGTCGGTCGAGAGTCGATGTACTCGATTGCCGTACCAATCGCTGACCAGAATCTCGCCGTTGAAGGCAACCAGCGAGATCGGATCCGCATTTCGCGGCAACGGGATTTCTCGCGTGAACCGCCATGCCTCATCGAACGCATAAATACCGCCGTAGTTCATTGCGGACGTCATGTTAATGACCCACCATTCGTTATTTACCCTGGCGAAGTGGCTGGGCCAGGACTGTTCGTTGTCGCTCGCTACCGGTGGGACAACGGCGCTGGCGTAGGATTCAGCACCGAATTCGCCAGAATCAATTCGTATCGCGCGTATTCGATGATGGTTGGTGTCAGCAACGAGTAGTTGTCCGTCGTGGATCATCAGATGATTCGGGAATCGAAAGCCGCCGATGGGTTCGACCGCGGCCATGCCCTCGCCAGTGAATTTGCGAACCACGTGGCGCGATGTGTCGCTGATGAATACATCATCGGATTCTCTGTCAATAAACACACTGAACGCGGATTTTAGGTCAATAGGCTCGTGGCCAAATTGATCGCATCGCTTCTTGTCGAGATTACATCGATAGATGCCGGTGTTTGGCGCATCCGGAACAAGAGACTTCTGATTTTCTTTTCGTAAATACGCTCGGATGGTGTCCCAAAGGCTTCGCGTATCGGGTCCGCGGCGCAATAGAATATCGCCGTCAGCAAAGAATGCGGTTCCTCCAAGCAATGTATCGACGCCCAGTTCGGCGAGATCATGACGTTGCGCGAAACCGGCGTTTTTGTCGTGCTCAATAAGTTGGTTCTGGATTTGGATATATAAACGACCGTCTGCATCCAATGTCAGACCAGCTGGGCCGCCGAAATTCTTAGCCTCGGCGGCACTCCAGAACCAGATTGCGAATATCGCAATACAGATCAAGACCGCCGCGGACGCCGCAATTGGATGAATGTGTTTGTCCATGCAGAAAGACGCGTTCAATTACCACGAGCTTGACTCTATATAACGTGGTGCCAACATTATGCGACCGACGCCTCAATTCTCTGACCATCAGCGCATTCTGATGCATCGACGGACAGTGGCCTAACTACACCGCGGCCACTGCCCGATTGACGCATATCCAGTCTTGCTGGACGTCCATCTAATTCTTGACAATAGAAGCGTCCCGCGAGCTGCCGACCATCGCACGACGTTGCTCCAGAACTTCGTCAAATTTCAGATTCTGCTCAGGCGTCAGTAACTGACGTATATCGCTGTTCTCCGCGGTGCGAATTTTCGTTAACTCTGCTTGCAGGTCTGCAACAACCGTCTCCTGTTTTGCGATCAGCATACTGTCATGGTCGTTGCGAGCGCGACGTAACATCCGGTTTTCGCGGTTCATCTTTTGCCGTTTTGCCGCAAACGTTCGTCTATAGCCTTTTTGGATTTCCTGAGCCTGCATTGCTTGGTCCGTATCGAGGTCGAGAGCGCTTTTTAGCGGTGCGTCAGCAAATGCCGCAACACTGATCAGTAATAGTCCCGCAAGCAGTGAAGTGAGTTGATTTTTCATTCCAAATTCCTCAGAAAGTAGTGTGTGTACTCCTTAATGCGAGAAACAGCGTCGAATGTGACACCGAATGAGAAAAATTCTGAATTTTTACAGAGCGCTGTGACGATGCTCGAGTTGTCAGGGCAGAATAGCCTCACAAAACGTTGGTTCGCCGAGCTGATCGGCTGATTCCTCGACGTCGGCAAATGGCGGGAACGAAGACTGCAAGATGGTTATTTCGTCCGCATACCGCGTTTCGAGAAGCTGGGTTGTTTCGATTTTCAGCTGGCGTAATGAAGTTAGGCGCTCTTGAAGATCGATTGGCATCGCGACACCGGCAGCAATCGACAATACTTCCAACGCGCCTAGCGCGCGCCAGTGGTCCAGTGCGTCCATAAACACATGCTGTGACTTGCGATAAGCGGTCACCGAACCATCAACTTTAGAGGCAATCGAATCTTGGTTTGAAACCACCAATGCAGCGTCGGACATCGCGGCCCAAATGTGTCGGTGTTTTGCACTATTACTTGTGGTATCACCGCTAGCACCAATGTCGTCCAACAGGTTTCTCAACATTGCCGGCTCGCCAAATGCACACCGATGCCGGAGGCGAACCTGCTGACTGGCAGCGGTATCTGGTTGGGTTAGGCGTTCGATACTTGCGTTAGCAATTGCCACCGCGCCAATATCAATTGCCGCGTCGGCAAGCGCAAGATTCTGCGAGTCATCGGCAATATCAGTACGCGTCGCGTATGTCAGCAGTGACATAGCTTCATCATTGCGTCCGCCAAACAATATCAATCGCGCGTAAACGGCAAGCATGCGCTGAGTCATTGAGGAGTCGGCGCCAAATTCTTTCAGCGCGAGGCGCATGCCGTCGATAGCGACGGGCAAACTCTCGTCAATGCGACCCGCAACCAGTGTAAAAGTAGCCAGGTTCACCAGAACGACGTAGCGTGTGTAATTCTCATTGAGGCTGCCGAGAATTGAGAGTGCTTCGTAGAGCCGCTCTATTGCTGCGTCTTGATGGCCCATGCGAATCAGCAATCCGGCGTAGGTTCGGAGTACGCTAGCATGCGTTGCATCGTCGGGTGAGTACGCCTCGAATACTGTAAGCGAATCGCGGAATACTTCATCGGCCTCCGCATAGCGTCCGTCCCTACCCAAATAGATGCCCTGGTTACTAAGAATTACCGCCAGGGCAAACGGATTGTCGGCATCCCGCATGTGTGCGACGGCGTCCCGCCAATGTTGATCTGCCGATGTTAAATCATCCGCTCGAGCCGCGCGGCCAGCCAATAGCTGGCTCAGTCTTCCGCGTGTCCGAGCCCCGTCAGTGCCGAAGCGCTCAGCGGTTGCTGCCATCTGTGATATCGCGATGTCTGCGTCGTCATATCGACGCAATCGCGTCAGTGCATTCACCTGTGCATACTTTGCGGACAGCCAGGATTGGGCGGACGCGTCTGTTGCCGGAGCATCGGGTAATTCTTTCGCAAAAAAATTAATCGCCTCGCTTGGGTTGTCGCGCACAAGTGCGTTTCCAAGCCCTGCGATTGCCACCAAAACCTCATCCTCATTGTCGCCCTCTAGTTGCCGAGCGGCTTCAAGCGCCGCTGTGTATGACGTTGCCTCTTCGTCAAACAAGCTCAAGCTTGAAAAAATGTCGCCCAACGTCTTGTTAACCTCCCATGCGAGTCGCGGGTCGTCGCCGATCTGCTGTTGGATTGAGGGTTTGGCCGCAACCAACGCGTCAGCGAGTGTCATGGCGCCGCCGGTATTGCCAAAGGGGTCGGCTTGCTGAAAGACGTTCGCCAGTATTTGCTGCGTTTTCTGGCTGCGTTGCGCCTCTGCCCGGGCCTCGCCGGCCATTTTTATCGAGATCGTTGTAGCAGCGGCTAAAGCGATTGCAACGGTGGCGAGCAAACTCATGGTAAGTGCGTTTCGTTGCAGGAATCGTTTGCTCAGGTACCAGCGGGAATGCGGTCGAGCATCGACAGGGCGACCACCCAAGTATTTGCGAATGTCGTTGGCAAATTCCGCGACCGACCGATAACGTTCAGCAGGATCTTTGCGCAAGGCGCATAAGACAATGGCGTCAAGATCCTGCGATAGGTTGCGCCGGTGTGTGCTGGGCGCTTGCACGGGTTCTTCGCAAATCAACTGAAGCGTTTCTTGTAGCGACTTATTCGCCACTTGATACGGCAGTCTTTCGGTGAGTATTTGGTAGGTTAATAAGCCCAATTGGTAGACATCGCTGCCGACCGTTACTAAACCGCCACTAACCTGTTCCGGGCTTGCAAACTGCAATGTTAGCAGGCTGCCACCAGTCCGAGTGTGCACGCCGTCATTTAGTTCGCTGGTAATCGTGGCGATACCAAAATCAAGGAGACGTGGTCGTCCTGACCCATCAACTAAGATGTTGTGTGGCTTAATATCTCGATGGACGACCAATCGTTCATGTGCAAACTGCAGCGGTTCGCAGATAGCCAGGAGCAACTCAAGGCGTTTCGCCAACGGCAAATTTTCTGCAAACGTCGCCACGTCAATGCCGTCGACGTATTCCATCGCGAACCATGGCCGACCATCGGCAAGCAGGCCGCCATCCAAAAAGCGAGCAACGCCAGGATGATCCAACGACGCAAGAATACGTCGTTCACGATAAAACCGTGCTTCAAAATCGGAATCCGCGCGATGCGACCACAATATCTTAACGGCAGCCCGTTGTGCGTAATCGTCCTCGTCGCGTACCGCATAAAATACTTGACCCATGCCGCCTGAGCCAAGTGTTTGTTTGAGTTGCCAGCGTCCAGCACTCGCGACTGCATCAATAGCTGAAAGCGATTCGTCTGCCGTTACATAGCGCTGCGCCGCGCTAGCGATGTCATCCACTTGTGTCGAGTCTACACGTTGTAAAAGCGCAATAACTTGAACGCGAAGCGACGCATCCAACCCATCTAGAAAAATTTTCTGCGCATCGCCTTGCAACTGCAAAGCTTCGTCTAGTAGCGTATCCACTGCAGCAAAATTTGACGGCGGATGGGTATTCATTTCAAGCATCGAGAAGATGACCAATCCAAGCCTTGGCGCGCTGCATCTGCCGCTGCACGGTTCGCACGTTGCTGTCACGCAGCGTCGCAATCTCTTCAGTGGACAAGCCTGCAAAGCATGAAAGGTCTATTAGTTCGGCAAGCTCTTGGTTTTCCGCAGCCAGTGTCTCCACTGCCTGATCAAGCAGCAGTAAGTGTTCGGGATCTTGAAGATCGGAAAGCATATTGCTATCGAGTGGTTCGACTATGGCGCCGCCGCCGCGTTTCGCCGACATTTGGCGACGATATGCATCCACGACAATTTGCCGCATGGCGCGCGACGCTATTGCGAAGAAGTGTCGGCGATTTTCGATCCCTTGCGATTCGCCAACCATTAGTTTTTCGTAGGCCTCGTGAACCAAAACCGTGGTATTCATATGATGGCGAACGCCGGATCGGCCGAGTTGTACCCGCGCAAGTGACTTCAGTTCTCGATAGACGATTGGCATAACTGCATTGAGTGATCGCTCATTGCCGGCTGCGTAGTCCTCAAGCAACCGAGTAACATCTCCGGGCGCGAATGCTTGATCGCCTGCCATGCTCATCTCCGACCGTTACTGATGTGCATAGAATACCGCCTCATGTCGCCGAATACAGACAACATTGCGCGCGCGTATAGGGTTTTTTCGGGTAAGTAAGCATGTAGTATTTCGGACATACACCAACGCTGTTCTACTATGTATAACCCTATGATCGCAAATCCCAGCGATTTGCGACGTAGCGCAAGGAATCTGCCACAAAACAGGTCGACGATTGTCTGAATTTCAGAGACCCAGTGATGCAGCATCCGTCAGGAGAATCAAAATGGACTTACGAACGCATTGCCAACGATTGTCCGTACCCATCGTTTGCCTGGTACTCGCAGCCGCTTGCGGTGGCGGGAGTAGCACGCCGACCATAACGCCGCCTGGGCCTATGCCACCTGATCCTACGCCGCTACCGCCTGTCGGCGATACTTTCGATGCCGAATTTCTTTGGCAAACGCTTGATCTCGGAAATGCAACGGATCTCGGATTCGCCGTGTCAGAGTTACCAGCGAATCAGCAAATTGACGGTTCCGTCTTAACGCTTGCAGAAGTCGGTGACACCGCAGGTTTGGCGAACGTTGCCGCCGGTGGTAATCCCCATGGTGTGGGTGTTGGCTTCATTGATGTCGATCTTGACGGATTTGAAGACCTAATTGTGATTAACGGCGGCGGATTCGACTCCGTGTTGTATATGAATGATGGTGATGGCACGTTCACTGATCGCACGGTAGCGTCCGGCCTGGGTGCGATCTTAAATCCTGGAGGCGCGGGCACTGATGGTTACTCTGTCGCGGCCGCCGACTACGACGGTGACGGTGACTACGATTTATACGTTACTGCGATGCCTTCCGACTTCTTGCTGCAAAACGACGGCAACGGAAATTTCACAGACGTAACCGCTAACGCAGGCGCAGGCGGGCCTCCCGCAACTCAACCAGGATCTGCAAGCAAAATTGCGGCGTGGGGTGACTACAACGGCGATGGTCGTATGGATGTCGTTGTCGCGTCGAGTACTTTCGACAACGGTTCGAGTGCCTATTTGCTGCGTAACGATGGCAATGGGCAGTTTTCCGACGTTACGACACAAACCAACATGGTGATATCGTCGCAGGGAAATCCATGCGCAGTTATGTGGACCGACATGGATGCCGATGGCGACCAGGATTTGTGGGTGTGGAACGATCGCGGCAATTCGACAAGCAACCGATCGTTTATGCGTAACAACAACGGCGCGTTTACCGACGACCGTGTGGTTGTCGGTGCGACCTTCAGTGTTTCGAATCCAATGGGTATCGATGGTGCCGATTTAGATCACGACGGTCATATCGACTACTACGTTGCAAACATAAATTCCAATCCGTTGCTGCATAACAATGGCGATGGCACATTTTCGGATATATCCGCACAGGCTGGGACACAGGGTGACTTTGGCTGGGGTCTCGGTTTTGAAGATCTAAATCATGATGGCTGGTGGGATATCTTCGTCGCGCAGGAAGACGACCGGCCTTATCTCACATTTCGCAATCAGCGCACCTCGCCGCCGACCTTCGCCCGGCAGGACTGGCAACACAGTACCGTCGGCTCATCAGGACACAACGTCGCAGTGGCTTTCGCCGACATAGACCATGATGGCAAAGTGGATGCCATTACCGCCTCAACGAGCGGCAGCCGGGTAAACCTATTCCGCAATGACACGGACGTTGGTACTCACGGCTGGCTCGAAGTAAAAATCCCGCAGGTTCCGGGCAGTGGCGCAGTGGGCGGAATCAGCGCACGCGTTGTGGTTCGCACAGGTGATTTAGTGCAGTTCAAAGACATCACTGGCGGTTCGAGTCGTGCATCGCAGAATGCAATGAGTGCTCGCTTCGGCCTCGGTCACTGGAACGGAGCCGATTGGGTGGCGGTCCTATGGCCCGACGGTCGTCAGGTTGCGGTGACTAACGTCGAGGGAAACCGAATTTTGCAAATGCCCGACAGCAACTAAACGCCGTACGAGCCGCCAATACTGCGATGTTAAGAGGGAATGTAGAAACAGCGGAATACTCGTTTTTTACTCAAGTTTATAACCGACGCCGTAAATCGAATGAACGATATCGTCGCCTCCAATCGCGTCGCTAATTTTTTGGCGCAAATTTTTTACGTGTGAATCAACCGTGCGGTCACTGACCACGCGACCGTCCAGGTAAATTTTGGTCATTAATTGGTCGCGCGAGTAGACCCGACCAGGTTGACAAGCAAGTAGTGCCAGTAAACGGAACTCAACCGGTGTGAGGTCAAGCGGATGCCCATCGATCTCGGCCGAAAATTTTGCTTCGTCAATGGACAATCCACGATAAGCCGTCTCCGGATTGGTGTTTACCATCTCGACGCGGCGTAACAATGCCTTTACGCGGGCAATAACCTCCCGAGGACTAAAAGGCTTGCAGATATAGTCGTCTGCACCAAGTTCCAGACCCAGAAGCCGGTCAATCTCATCGACGCGTGCGGTTACCATGATGATTGGTACCTGAGAACGTGAGCGCAGTTCGCGACACACCGTTAATCCATCTTTTCCGGGTATCATGACATCGAGCAAGATAAGGTCTGGGTTGTTAGCGCTTACCCAATCTTCGACCGCGTCGCCGTTATCAATCCAGTGCGCCGTATAGTGCGACTGCTTTAGGTAGTCGAGTAGCAGTTGAGCAATTTTTGGTTCGTCTTCAACGACAAGAATTGGTCTACGTTCGCTCATTGACTTTGTCTCGCTACACCCACGACCGGTAAACAAATTCGAATCAACAATCCGCCCGCATCGGACGGCATGGCTTGAAGGGTTCCCTGGTGAGCCTCGACGATGGCTTTGCAGATCGATAACCCGAGTCCGGAACCGCCGGAGTTTCGGCTGCGCGACGTATCCACACGAAAAAGGCGATCAAACAATAGTTTCATTTCGTGCTCCGTTACGCCAGGCGCCGAATCAGCAAAGTCCAGTTCAACCGTGTCCGCCATAACAGTATAGGCAACGCGCAATATTCCTGGCGTGTCGGTATAGCGAATCGTGTTTTCCAATAGATTGACAAACAATTGTTCAAGCCTTGTCGAATCCGCATTTACTTCAGCGTGATTGCCGGTAATTTGCCTAGTCAGTACAATGCCGGCGTCGCGTAGTCTATTTTCCGCATTATCTAGTACGTCGTGCAGCAGCGCGCCGACATTGGTTCGCTCACGTCGATATTCCAAACTGCCACCGTCGTAGGCAGAAAGATCGTGCAGGTCACCGACCAGTTTTGTAAGGCGGCCGACCTCAGCTTGCAACGACTTTCGCGTTGCTTCGTTAAAAGCCCGAATTCCATCTTCGATAGCTTCAAGTTCACCACGTAACACGGCCAGCGGTGTTCGCAGTTCATGGGCGATATCGGCAACCCAACGTTGCCGGGACGCTTGATTCTTCTCCAACGTTTCAGCAAGTTGATTTAGATCATTTGCCAAATCTCCAAGCTCGTCGCGGCGGGATACCGCAATGCGTGTTTTGATGTTGCCCGCAGTGATAGAACGAGCGCCCTTTGCCATAGCGCGAACGGGTTGCGTTAACTGCCGGGCAAGGAATGCCGAAATGGCTGCGGCAAACAACAAGGCTGCCAGCGCAACCAGGTAAATCGATCGTTCCTGCTCACTAGCGAAGTTCTGGTCAATTTGATTCGTTAGCCGGCGCTGCGGTGCAATCAATACGTACCCGACGATTTCGCCATCAACGGTAATCGGTACGGATTGGTCGGTATTTACGTTTCGTTCGCGGCCAACAACTCTCTCACCGTTGGTGCTGACCAGGGAGGTTCGACGACCAAGCTCAAGCGGGTCGTGCGGCGGCGGCCTGTGGTCTGAGCGTCCGGCGCCGCGCGGCGGGCGTTTGGGTGGCGGTCGATCGTTGCTTTGGCGTAATAGTTCATTCCAGCGTCGTGGATTGCTGTGAAGTGCCTGCCAATTGCCGTCACGTCGATGCATCTCGATCAGACGTTCGACGGCTTCCTCTATGGTTTCAAGTTCCTGCTGCGCGATGTAGTCAAGGAATCCGTCCTGAAAACTCCATCGCGTGACGGCCGCATTCAACGCCAGTATCACGATGCTGACAATCGTCAAAGCGAGGAAAATTCGGGTGGTGATGGTCAGCCGCATAGCGTTAGAGTAACAAGTGTTTCTGGATTTCAGCGAATGTGCACCGTTTCTCCATAGTTACTGGAGATCTGTCTGGTGCAAGGTTCGTCCGCGCCGACGGTCCTTTTCAGCTATCCGAATGGTTGTTCTTTCTGTAGCTCGCTCTTGAGCCAATCAATAAGCGCCCGCAGTCTGACAGAAACGAGACGGCCACTTGGATGAACCAAGTTTACCGGTAATGGCTCGACCTCAAAATCTTCCAATACGATACTGAGATCGCCCTGGCGAACGTGCTCTTGCACTTGGTAAGACAGAAACTGCCCGAAGCCAACGCCCTTTGCACACGCTGCGACAGCCGAACCTATTTGATTACAGCCAAACGGACCATCTATTTTAATCAATGTGTTGCGAGATCCACGACGAAACTGCCATGCGGTTCCATGCGAAATATTCTGTTGGCGTATGCACGGCAGGTTCGACATCGAACTAGCGTCTTTCGGGACGCCGGTTTGCGCAAGCAATGCAGGGCTCGCACATACGACCCGACGAACTTCACCTACGCGCGTGGCTATCATGGACGAATCTGCAAGGCGGCCTATACGCAGTGCGAGGTCGATGCCTTCCTCGACAAGATCTATGTTTCTATCGAGCAGCAACAGATCGACACGAACCTTCGTATAGGTGCCGAGAAAACCTGCAATTGCAGGAGCGATATGTAGTTGGCCGAATTGCACTGGCGCTGTGATGCGTAATTCACCGCTAGGCTCGTTCCCATCTTGCTGAACAGCACCTTCTGCTGCTGCCACATCCGCGAGAATATGGCGGCAACGTTCAAGATAATTACGTCCTTCCGGCGTTAATGACATACGCCGCGTTGTACGTTGCAGCAGCCGGGTTCCTAGGTGAGACTCCAATGCCGCCAAGGTGCGCACGACAGCAGGTTGAGATCGACCAAGCTCCTCAGCCGCCGCCGTTAAGCTGCCCCGATCTACGATCGCGACGAAAGTACGCATGGCGGCAAGTTTGTTCATTATCACTATTGCTGCAGAAATCGCAGTAATAGTATCAGTTTTACGGCATTTATTCGTTTAGTGATAAGGCGCAGACTCGTTGCAAATATTCAACCGATTGACGACGGAGAGAAAAATGAGCGAAACACAAGCAAAAACCCAAGGCGTGCACCATGTTGGCCTAACCGTTCCAGATCTAAATGCGGCATGCGATTTTTTTATCGATGCGCTGGGCTTCAATCAGGTCGGCGACGTGCCGGCCTACCCGGCTGCATTCGTAAGTGATGGTACAACCATGATCACGTTGTGGCAGGCGGAGGATGCTGCAACAGCTGTGCCATTCGATCGACGAAAAAATATTGGCTTACATCACCTCGCTTTACGCGTCAGCGCGGCGACAGACCTGGAGCAGCTTTGTGCGGAGCTAGGTACTCGCGATGATCTTGAAATTGAATTTGAACCGGAAAATCTCGGCAATTCGGGCCTCCGGCATATGATGTGCCGTGTTCCCGGCAACATTCGCATTGAGTTGATCGCGGCCTAGGTTGGCCCGACGTAAGGAAGCCATTAGATGCAGCCTTCTACACAATTCGATGCAGCGGGTTCACCATTTCACGAAGGTGAACAAGCGGTCCAAGAAAAGGTCGGCGTGCGCGAAATGATCGAGCCGTGGGCACGTCAGGTAGTCCGCTCCTATTTGCCGAACCAGCATCGTGAATTTTACGCAAACCTTCCATTCGTTGTCGCCGCAGCGCGTGATAGTGACGGCAGGCCATGGGCGACACTATTGACCGGGCCGATAGGCTTTGTGGAATCACCCGAAGCGACACAATTGCAATTCGCGACAAATTTATTATCCGGCGATGCGCTGCAGGGGTCGCTGTCCGAGGGCGTGGAACTTGGCCTGCTTGGCATTGATCTTGAAACGCGCCGGCGTAACCGTGTGAATGGCAAGCTCAGCGGTGTTGGGCTCGATAACATACGCTTCGTTGTCGACCAGTCTTTCGGTAATTGCCCGCAGTACATTACTGAACGGTCCTGGACTGAGGTACCAGTGAGTGCTGCTGATACATCGGTACTGCGTGCGGGGAAGCTCACTCAGGAAATGCGCGCTTGGATTGAAGCGGCCGACACCCTGTTTATCGCGAGCGGTTATCACAGAGAGAATACCGAAGGATCCGCATACGGCATGGATGCCTCGCATCGAGGCGGTGCTGCGGGCTTCGTTAAAGTGTTGAGCGATACGAAACTGGTGTTTCCAGATTACGCCGGTAATAACCACTTCAATACGATCGGCAATCTTGTCGTAGATTCGCGTGTCGGATTGTCGTTTGTAGATTTTGAAAACGGCAGTTTGCTACAGATTACCGGCAAGGCGAGCATCGATTGGGATTCGGAAGAAGTGCGAAAGCATGCCGGTGCCCTTAGGCTGGTCAATATCGAGATTGAAAGCATTGTTAGGCTAGCCGGTGTATTGCCGTTGCGCTGGAGCGAACCTAGAGGATCTATTCGTTCTTTACGTCTTACCAGCAAAGTTCAGGAAAGCGACGATGTCGTTTCCTTTGAGTTTGCTGCGCGAGACGGTGGCGACTTAGCGGACTTCGATGCAGGGCAGCATTTACCGATTGAATGTCGTATTGGCGGCCATGATCAGCCCCTGCAGCGAACCTATTCGTTGTCCAGCGGGCCGCGAGAAGGCCGCTACAGGATCAGCGTCAAGCGCGAGTCCCAGGGAATCGTATCGCAGTACCTGCATGACAACCTCAAGATTGGCGACATACTCAGTTCTAAGAAACCAAACGGCGACTTTGTTCTCGAACAGGGCACTCGGCCAGTTGTGCTCATCAGTGCCGGCATTGGTGTGACGCCGATGGTAAGCATGTTGCGGACGCTTACTCGGGATGCCGGTAACCGACCTGTTTATTTCGTGCATGGTGTACGCGATGGTTCTCATCACCCACTCGCAACGGAAGTTCGCGGCATAGCAGAACAAAATGCGAACGTGCAGCTGTTGACTGCCTACAGCCAGCCACATGAAACGGACGTGCAAGGTGTTGATTATGATGAGCGGGGTCGTGTAACTGGCGAGATGGTCGACGCATTCCTGCCGGATCACGACGCAGATTTCTATCTTTGCGGTCCTGCACCGTTTCTCGCCAACATCAACAATGCCCTGCAAAAACTTGGCGTTAAATCTGAGCGAATTCGTGCTGAGACCTTTTAGGCGCCGACTGTGTGTTTTCGTTTGACTCCTAATTATCGGCAGCTTACTGCGCGGCACTAGCAGCTAAGTTCGGTTCTTTTGGTGGTGGCCGAGGTGACGGCCCGCTGTTCTCCTATCCTGGAAAGCCGTTGAATTCGCCAAATTGTCCTTCAAAATAACTGCGAATGCATATGAAAAATCCCTATAACTGCCTAATAATAATTGAAAAGTAGACCATAATTTAGCAAATTCTCGAAGATGTCTTGCATTCGAAGTACATTCTGCTGCAAACTAAGGTTGTATCTACGTTTGTTGCGGCGCACCGTTAATTCGGCGCCGGTTAAATGCCTGGGGGGCTTTCAATGACAAGTATCAACGCGCGACAAAAATCGAGCGCACCATTTCTTATATTCGTACTTGGCGCGTGCCTGGCTGCGGTACCGGTTGCCAACGCACAAATCGAGGAAATTATTGTCACTGCACAGAAGCGCGCTGAGAATATCCAAGATATCGGTCTGGCAGTCACTGCAATTGGCTCTAATGACTTGGCCAAAGGCGGCGTCAACGACGCCACGAGAATCGGTTTGCTGGTGCCAGGCGTTAACTTCGCCTTTATCGGTAACGACGCGAAATTCAATGTGCGTGGTGCAAATTCAAACAACACATTCGGCGACAACGCATCAATTGTTGGCGTGTTTACCGACGGTGTTTACAAGCCGCGTGCTTCGCAGCAAACGCGACAGTTCTTCGATGTGGAGCGAGTGGAATTTCTTAGGGGGCCGCAGGGTACATTGTATGGTCGTAATACGTTTGCTGGTGCGATGAATCTGCACACCAACAAACCGAACACGGACGGTGTGAGCGCAGGTATTACCATTTCAACGGGGAGCTTCGACAAGTTTCGCACCGAGGGATTCTTTAACTTACCGGCAAGCGATACTCTCGCGTTTCGCGTCGCTGCCGTTAAGCAGACCAGTGACGGTTACGTTGAAAACCTGGCTGGCCGCAATCTTGGAGAAGACGACAAACTCAGTTTTCGCGTTTCTGCGTTATGGGATGCAAGCGACACTGTGAATTTCCTGTTTCGCTACAGTAATTCCGATGAAGGCGGTACATCGCTCGGCGTATTCTCCTATGGCGGTCTGTGTCGTCCGGTCGATGTCGACGGTTTGACGGACGCAGCAGGTGGGTTGACGGATTGCAACAATCCGCGGCGTGGTGGGGTAGGAGCAACGCCATTCGACGTCACCGGTCCATATCAGATTGAGCAAGATTTTGTAAGCGAAACAGATCTCACCGAGGACAACTTCACGCTGGAGGCCAATGTCGACTTCGCGAGCTTTTCAGTGAAGTCGATCACCTCATACACTGACTATGAAAGTCTTGTTGGTCTTGACGGAGACGCGGGTCCAAATCCGTTCGAGCGTTTCTGGTTTGAAGAAAACGCTGAGTCGTTTACCCAAGAAATTCAGCTTACGTCGTCGAGCGATGGTCCGCTTTCCTGGACGGCTGGCGTATATTATTCGACCGACACGGTGTTCTTCAGCTTTAGCGATTTTCGACACACGATGGATGATCGTTCTGGAATTGGCTCGGTAACGGCAATCGATGCCGAAGGTATGGATATCGACGTGCCGTTGTTTATTGCATCGCCACTGGTCTCTTTGGATACCAGTCTCAACGGCCACTTTGCCGATGCAACAGAAGTTGAGAGCGACTACTTCGGTGCCTATTTCCAGGGTGAATGGGCGTTCAATGACCAACTGAGAGTAGTTGGCGGAATACGTTTCAATGACGAAGACAAATCAGTTGTTGGCGGCAGCAATTTTTCTGATGCGCCGCCAGTCACCGTTCGTCCAGGTTTCGAAACTGGTACCAGTCCGACCGTGATTCCAATTAGACCACGGGAGGTGTTCGTTTACGATCTCGGTGTTCCCGGGATCTCTTCATCAAGTTCGAGTTACGACAATGTTTCCTGGCGGGCAGGCATTGAGTATGATCTGGGTGACAGTGTTTTATTGTACGGGACTGCCTCGACTGGATTTTTGTCCGGGTCAGTCAACGCAGCTCGTGACGATACCGATGAACAGGAGTCTGAAGTTATCGAAATCGGACTGAAGGGCCTGTATCTGGACGAGACCCTGCAAGTCAATGTGGCTATACACTCGACCGACTACACCAACCTCTTGGCGCAGTTGCAAACAGTCGATCCCAATACTGGTAACATTGGCACCACGACGCGAAATGGCGGCGAGATCAATGCGAACGGGCTGGAGATTGAGGCTGTGTGGTTACCGACCGATGCATTGAATTTGTCGGCGAACATCGCGTTTCTCGACTCGGAATATGGTGAATTTGGTTTTGGCAATCTCTACCAAGCCTATAGCGGTGACCTGCCTATCAACGGCGGCACGCCTGTCACGATCAACGGCAGATCAACCGTCTTAGGTGGTTCTATTCAGCTGGAAGGCGAGACCACACCGTGGTCGCCGGATTTAACGATCAACTTCAACGCCAGTTACGATTTTGATCTGGGCAGCAATGGTATTTTAACCCCTGCGCTACAAACGTTCTGGAGCGATTCTTACAGTGTTTCTGGCAATCTTCCAATCGATCCCTCCGGCTTCCAGGATTCGTTTACGAAAACTGATCTTCGCCTGATTTGGGTTTCTGCGGACGAAAAGTATTCGGTTGAAGCGTTTGTCGAAAATATCGAAGACGAGGCCGTCAACGCGCGCGCAAATGTGGGCGGTAACGACTTCGGGCAAACGTCATATCTTGCCCCTCGCAATTCCGGCATTCGTCTTCGAGCATTTTTCGAATAAGCGAGTTGACTGACGGGCAGTACGGTTTGCTCTGCGGTGTGGAATACAACGCCCGAGATGTCGTGAATCTCGGGCGTTTTTAGTGATAAATACGTCAGCTCAATTGAACGGACCAATAAAGTAGCTACGATTGATTCGTCGGCATAGGTAAATAGATACGGGAGGGCTTTGCGTGAGCATTACGCGGCGGCAGTTTCTTCAGGCAACGGCGGCATCCAGCGCGCTGCCGCTCGCCGGGGCAGCCGACCGCAGCGGCGCTGCACAGACGTCGATTGAAGATTTAGGTTGGCAGCCCCGGACGCTAAAACGAAAACCCAACGTCGCCGTGATTGTGTTGGATGACGTCGGCTTCGCCGATTTAGGTTGTTACGGCGCGGAACACAACACCCCATGCATCGATTCTCTTGCCAACACCGGCACTCGATTCAATAATTTTCATGTGACGGCACTCTGTGCGCCCACGCGCGCTTGCCTGCTAACCGGTCGCAATGCGCATGCGGTCGGGGTCGGCAATATCGCAGAATGGGGTCGCGAAGATCATCCAGGCTATCGGGGATGGATTCGGCAAGACGCGATGACGCTTGCGGAAATATTGAAGCCAGCAGGATACTCGACAATGGCGACCGGCAAATGGCACTTGTCCTCGCTGGCAGATCAAAACGGCACCGGGCCATTTGATCATTGGCCAGTGCGCCGCGGCTTCGATCACTGGTATGGATTTCACGGCAACGCGATTGATCATTGGCATCCAGAAATGTTCGAGAATACCTCCGCAGCATACCCGGAAAAGAACGAGGATTATCATCTAAGCGCCGATCTGGTGGATCGCTCGATAGGCTATGTTGCGGATCATTTGGCGGCGACGCCAGAAAACCCATTTTTTCTTTACCTCGCGTTTGGCGCGATGCATTTTCCGTTGCACGCACCCGCTGACGATATTCGTAGTCATCGTGGTCAGTACGATCACGGCTGGGACCAGGTGCGCGCGGATCGATTTAGACGTCAGCTCGCATCCGGCATTGTTCCCGAAGGTACGAAACTGGCACC
This sequence comes from Woeseia sp., assembly GCA_021773015.1. Taxonomy (GTDB): domain Bacteria; phylum Pseudomonadota; class Gammaproteobacteria; order Steroidobacterales; family Woeseiaceae; genus OFTM247. The sequence continues at coordinate 2,226,521 of JAJFKW010000001.1, read as the reverse complement.
GAGAAACCCAGATGCGCCTGCGTGGACCGACCTGAATGCCGATCAACGTCGGCTCGCGGCACGCGGGCAGGAAGTATACGCGGCTTTTCTACAACACACGGATGCCCAGATAGCTCGACTGATCGAGTTTCTAAAAGCGGAGCAACAGTTCGACGACACCGTTATTCTGGTGCTGTCTGATAACGGCGCAGCTTATGGCGGTCCAATTGAAGGCAGGCTCGATGTTCGACGTGATGCTTACTTGGGTCCGGCACCAATAGAGGAGTTCCTTGCGGATATTGATCTTATGGGAACGGACGCCTCTTATTGTTCCTATTCCCGCGGTTGGGCTCAGGCGGGCAATACGCCGCTGAAGTGGTACAAAGCCGATACCTATGAGGGCGGTATTCGTGCACCTCTCGTCGTCAGTTGGCCCGGCGGAGATTTACCGCAAGGCGGAATTAACGCCCAGTATCATCACGCCATTGACATCGTACCAACTGTCCTCAATATGATCGGCGAGTCATTGCCGCAAGAGTTTCGTGGCGCATCGCCATTACCTATCCAAGGGACCAGCTTTGCGTATTCATTTGATCAGCCGAATACCCCAACGAAAAAGAAGTCACAATATTTCGAAACACTCGGCGATCGGGCAATTTGGTCTGATGGCTGGAAGGCGGTGGCGAGGCACCTACCTGGAAGCGCATTCGAAGATGATGTTTGGGAGCTCTATCATGCAGCGGAAGATTTTTCCGAAACCAACAATCTGGCTGGTGAGCATCCGCAGCGTCTTGCAGATCTTGTCGCGCTGTGGCGAGCGGAGGCGGAACGCTACGATGTACTGCCGCTTGATGACGATACCCTCAAGTTGTACCAGAATTCTGTGCCACCGCCCCGTGAGACCTACGTGTTCTACCCGCGAATGACTCGATTGGATCGACTTAGTGCACCCGATATATACACATACAACTCCAGACTTATTGCGGACATTACGATTTCGACAGCTTCCGTAGATGGGGTGATCGTTGCGGCGGGCGATAGTAGTTGCGGGTATGAGTTATTCGTCAAAGATGGATTCGTCTATTTCGTATATGTTTTTACGCGTCACGAGATTTACGAGCTGCGTTCGAACAACAGGCTCGCGGTCGGTTCGCAAAAATTGGCGCTTGAGATTGAGAAGATTAGCGCTGATTCCGGCATCGTTACGATGACAGTCGACGACGTGGATGTAGGCAAAATGGAATTGACCAAAATGTGGCCTATCTATGCAGCAAACGCCGGGATACGTTGTGGCGAAAACCGTCAAGCTCCCGTTACGCGAGCTTACGAACCGCCGTTCGTATTTAACCAACGCATACACCGGGTAGTTGTCGACGTTGATATGGTGTGATCTGAACAAATTCCTGAATAACAAATTCGCCTCAATGAACCTAACGATGGTGCTGGCATTGATCATCATCACCGCTAGTTGCTCTAATTCATCCACGGACTTGCCGGCAAACATCTTGCCAGCACCACTTTCAATTGATGAACTTGCATCGTACAGCGTCGATTCAAAGCTGACGTTCGAGCACGCGCTACAAGGTGGCAGAAGTTTCACCGCTAGCGTGTCCTCCTACGAATATGGCGGGCTAAAGTTGCATACGTTGATAGCCGTTCCGCGAACCGAACGTCCTGCGCCTGGTTTTCCGATAGTGATCGCAAATCATGGCTACGTTCCAGAGCCGCCAACGTACGGCATTACGCGTGAAGGCGTAAACTCGCGGCCAGGTGACTACTACCGATCAATACCAGAGCTATATACGTCGCGTGGATTTCTAGTCGTCATGCCGGATTATCGCGGTCACAACAGCTCGACAGGCTTCGAATTCGTCGACCCACAAAATGATCAGTCGGTAGCCTATTACGCAGAAGACGTCGTTGCGCTGATATCGGCAATTGACCAAATCGAAAACGCGGATACGGAGAATATTTTCTTGTGGTCCCATTCGATGGGCGGTGCTGTTGCCATGCGCGCGATGCTTGCTACGGATGTTGTAAGGTCTTCGACTTTCTGGGCGACCATGAATGTTGATGACCTGTTTCAGTACTTTGATGCGCTCGAAGGACCGGTAATGATTCATCACTCAGTGGATGACGAGTCAACGTACTACCATAATTCTGGTCGTCTGGCGGAGGCGCTTCAAGCTATTGGTCATCCACGGACGTTACACAGTTACAATGGTAGCGATCATTTGTTCGTTGGGAAGATGCGCGAGCTCGCGGCCGATAGGGACGTTGCGTTCTTTCGCTCTACGATGGTTGACCGTTAGCGCATTTTTGCAGTTACTTCAAGCGGCGTGCTTTTTGTAACGTGCGACACGCAAATCAGCTTGCGCTTGATGCCCTGCGAATCCCTCAAGCTCACATAGTCGCGAACAGTATTCGCCGATCGCAGCCGTGGCATCAGGTTTCACTTTTTGGTAAGTGCAAGTCTTGATGAATTTGCCAACCCACAATCCGCCTGTATAGCGCGCAGCTCGATTAGTTGGCAACGTGTGGTTAGTGCCAATAACCTTGTCGCCGTACGAAACATTAGTCTCAGGTCCCAAGAAAAGCGCGCCGTAGTTGCGCATGTTATTGAGAAAATAGTCTGGGTCCTTCGTTAAGATCTGAACGTGCTCGCTGGCTATGCGGTCAGCTTCCTGAAGCATTTCCTCCTGCGTATCGCACAGGATGATCTGACCGTAGTCACGCCATGCGACGCCAGCGACGTCCGCGGTTTTTAGTGTCTTCAGTTGCCGCTCGATTTCACGTTGTGTGCTTTCCACCAGTTTCTCGGATGTCGTTAGCAATATGGAAGGTGATGTTGGGCCATGTTCAGCCTGACCTAGGATATCGGTGGCGGCCATTTCGCCGTCACAAGAGTCGTCAGCAATAATCAGGGTTTCAGTAGGACCCGCGAACAGATCGATTCCAACGCGTCCAAAGAGCTGCCGTTTTGCCTCTGCAACGAACGCGTTCCCGGGGCCAACGAGCATATCGACCGGGGAGATAGACTCTGTACCGATAGCCATCGCACCTACCGCTTGCACACCGCCGAGGCAATAAATTTCATCCGCGCCGGCAAAACTCATTGCCGCCACGATCGCATCGTTTGGCGCTTTGCCGTGCGGCGGTGCGCATGCAATAACACGCTTTACGCCAGCAACTTTGGCCGTCAATACACTCATATGTGCGCTGGCAACCATCGGGTATTTACCGCCCGGGATGTAACAACCCACGCTCGCGACCGGTATGTTTTTGTGGCCCAGAATAACGCCGGGTATGGTTTCCTCCTCAACGTCTACCAGCGCGGCTTTTTGAATCTCGGCAAATCTTCTAATTTGCGCCTGCGCAAAGTGAATGTCGTCGATCGTCTGCTGCGGCAAACGTGAAATTGCGGCCTGAATGTCAGCCTCGCTGAGGCGGAAACTCTCCGGCGACCAGTCATCGAATTTCTTCGACAGCGTACGTACTGTGTCGTCGCCGTGTTCTTCAATATCCTTCAAGATGCCTTCAACGGTCATTTTTACCATGGCATCTCTGTCGGCAGCAGCTTCATCGCTGACGCCCGATTTTATAACCCTAATCACTGTCTAGTCCTCATGGTGATTTAATTCAAAACGTTTCTGTCGCTAGCCAATTAATTCCGGTGCGCTGGGTTGATCTCCGCCGCGTACGAGATAAGCAGAAGCTGTGTCGGCGCCATCATTCACAAATCTGCGTGGCATGCCAGGAGGCGTTGTAAATGTGTCGCCAGGTTGCAGGTTGATATCACCGTCCGGGGTTTCGATCGTCATTTGACCGGCGTGCAAAAAAATGACTTCTTCGTCGCTTCGAACGTGTTTTTGCGTAGCGTCTCCCGGCTTAATCGAAACGTGTCGCAAACAAAACCCGTGTCGCCAACTGAGTTTGCTCGCCGCAATATGTTCGTCAGGATTGGCGTTGCCGATAATCGGAAACTCGTGCAACTCCGGTAGCTGCGGGGTAGCAGCACTTTCCAAACTAATTTCCGCACGCGCCACAACACAGTCAGATAGCTCGTCCGCGGATGGCCGCCGGTGTTTGGCAACCTCTTCCGCTGTCGTCGCGGGCATCGCTTTCTTGCCATCCGGAATCTGCTCACCGCGTGCTGTGTCGACCAGGCTTCCATCCTCTAACAGAACCAGACCGTATTCTGCTGCAGCCTCGAATACGTAAGGCGCCCAGGTAACATGCCCCGGATCATCGCCACCGAGCACAGCAAAAAGAAATCCAACATCGTTACCAACGTTCTTAAAGCCGCGAAATACATTTACCGGTATTGAAATGGTGTCGCCCGGTTCAAGAATAATTTCGCCATCCTCACGATTCGGCCCGAGAATAAATGCCCAGCGGCCGGCGTGAACAACAAATACTTCCGCTGTCTCATGACTGTGCTGTGAATTGATGCAACCAGGGGGCTGTCGTGCCGCGCCGATATTGAAGCCGTGCGGAATATCGATATGGACATGCTGATCCGGATTCTCGGCAACCCCTGGGCCGATAATTGTAAAATTCTCCTTTTCGGCGCTGCCGGGTGTGCGGGTATCGATGAAAGCCGTCGTGCACGGGCGCAGATCACGGTACCGGACAAGCCGCTTTTGCAGGGCTGCTAGTGCGGTCAGTGGGGTATTTACGCCTTGATTCATATACGGTTTTCCCGACTTTATTCTGTCATTGCTTATCTCTGGAAGGTAAATGTACTTCGAATGCAAAATGAATTCAAGATAAACTCTCAGCGCTCGGAAATCTGCAAGAGAATATGCTGATTGTAGTACCACTGGGCGATGCATTCGAAGTACAATCCGCTCCCTTTGCAGACGTTGTGGTACAGGAGATAACGTGACCGACCAGAAAACGACCGCCGGGGCGTATGGTGCCCAGGATGACATCGTAGATTACATTCTTGGTATTACCTTCGAGATTTGGGAAGCCCGAGGTATTGAGTTAATCGACCAGTATTATGATCCAGAGACGACTGTTTATGCGCTTGATGGCATCACCCACGGCGCTGCCGAGGCAATAACGGGCACCCGAAATATGCTGGTTACGTTTCCGGATCGTCTGTTGCTAGGGGACGACGTCATTACCTCAGGCGACTGCGTTCGAGGCTATTCGTCTCATCGAGTACTCAGTCCCGCGACAAATACCGGCGACTCGATTTTCGGATCGGCGACGGGGCGACATGTTCGCTTCATGAATATGGCTGACTGCGTCGTTGAAGACGCCGTCGTCACATTGGAGTGGTTGGCACGAGATAATTTCGCGCTCGTGGAACAACTTGGTTTCGACCCGTTGGCGTCGGCACGCATCGTCGCATCAAGACGCACCAGCGAATTGGACGAATGGTTTGTATCTGAGGCCGCTAGAGTGGCGAGTGTTGGCATTGAATCAGACGGTGCTCCATTCGCGGCGGATGGCATTCCTGAATTCGCACGCGGCGTCCTCGGAGCTAGCTGGGTTACAGGCGATCAAGCGTTACAGGAAGCGGCCTATGCGCCATACGCTGTCGCACATCGTTCCCCAGTTCACACGTTGTCTGGACGCAAGTCGGTCATAAATCACTACGCGGCATTGCGCAGTGCGTTTAGCGTATCCGGATTGAGTGTCGATCACACTTGCGTGCAAAAATGGGGCGAACGAGGTTATCGAGTTGCGGTTCGGTGGGCTATCGGGGCAACTCATGTTGGCGAATACCAGAGCATCGCGCCGACGGATAAACCGGTATTTGTATTTGGTGTCACGCACTGGCGCATTGTCGAAGGCCGTATTGTGTCGGAATGGACAGTCTTCGATACGTTAGCAGTCATGGGCCAATTGGTCTGAAATGTCTGATCTGCGACGGTCAATCGTCGATGCCCATCATCACCTGTGGGACCTTGAAGCCTGTCACTATCCGTGGCTGATGGCAGATGGTGTTAAACGGTTCTTCGGAGATCCATCAGAAATCCAGCGCAACTACCTTATTGACGAGTTTCGAAATGATGCGTCGGATTACGAGTTGCTCGCTTCCGTACACGTACAGGTTGGGGTTGCTGAGGGTGACGAAGTCAAAGAATCTGACTGGCTTGAAGGCGTTGCGAATCGGCACGGTCTGCCTGCTGCAATTGTTGCCTATTGCGATCTGTTGAAATCGAGCGCACCTAAACAATTGGAAATGCAGACGCAACGATCCCGTCTGCGTGGGGTGCGGCACATTATTGGTCGCTCGATCGAAGAAGACGCGGCAACCGGTAGCGGACAACTTGTCGACGATCCCCAATGGCGCGACAATCTCCGCGTCGTTAGCGAACTCGGATTAAGTTTCGACCTGCAGCTAATTCCACCGCAAATGCACAAGATTGCGGAATTGTTGTCGGATATACCGGATCTGAAAGTCGCTCTGTGCCATTGCGGATCACCCAGTGATCACAGTCAAACCGGCCGAAAATATTGGACGGACGGTTTGCGAACTCTCTCATCGCTACCCAACGTCTATTGCAAAATTTCCGGATTCGGCATGTTTGATCATCATTGGACGCACGACAGCATCCGCCCTTATATCGAAACCTGTATCGGCGTATTCGGTGCCTCCCGAACAATGTTCGGCTCTAACTTCCCGGTGGACAAATTACACCGGTCTTACGCTGAGATCTGGCAATCCTACGAAGCCGCTACTGCTGGACTAAGCGAACTCGAGCAACAGTTGCTGTTTACAGATACCGCTAAGAACTTCTACCGACTCTGATGTTACACACGCTTAGTTATCGTGAACTGCGCCTGCCAAGGTATTCGCGCCTGCGAGCATCAAACTGTGGTCGGAGCTGAGTAAAAACAGGCTGACACCCGCCGCCCGCCAAGCCGCAAGTTCGGTGAGATCGGCTGTAAACATGCCAACCGGGATGCCTAATTCCGTTGCCGCGCTGCAAATGTGGCGCACCGTATCGATAACGGCGGGGTCTGACACCACTTTGCCCATTGCAACTGCCAAATCGACTCGTCCGATAAAGATAGCATCGACCCCTTTGACCGCGGCGATCTCGGCTACGCGGTCGAGAGCCGCCAGATCTTCAATTTGCACGATAACCGTCGTTTGTTCCGCGCTATCTCTCAAGTGGTCGCGCATGCTCTTCGTGGTGTAATTTGCTGCGCGCGTCGATCCAGCGTAACCGCGTCCGCCTTCGCCGAAATGTGCGGCTGCTGCAATTGCGCTGGCCTGCTCGGCCGAGGTCACATGTGGCACAAGGATTCCAGTTGCGCCACTGTCGAGAGCGACACGAATTTCTGTTGAGGAGCTATTCTGTGTGCGCACAATACATGGCTTATTGGCTGCGTAGAAAGCTGCGATGCAGGCGTCCAACTCGACCCGCCCAAACGGCGCGTGTTCCGTGTCGATGCAAAAAACGTCGAGTGAGGAGTGGGTGAGTACTTCCGCTGTTATTGGTGACGGCGTCTTCAGGAACGTGCCAATCAACGCGTCTTTTCGCTGCAAACGGGAGCGAAAGCTGTGTGACCTTTGTTCGCTCATGACGCCGCCCAGAGTTGCTTACTGGCCAGCGCAGCGCCTTCGCCAAGACTCGCAAGTTTTGCATAAACGATATCCTGATCCACCGCACCAAACCCCGCAAACGTTGAGAAGCCGCAGTCAGTACCGGCGATGACGCGATCGCGGCCAACAATATTGGCAAATTGCACAATACGTTGTGCGACGAGATTCGGATGCTCGATAAAATTGGTTGTCGAATCAATTACTCCAGGCACCAGCACCAGATCGTCTGGCAGTGATGCGTCGGCAAATGTTTGCCACTCATGCGCATGACGTGGATTTGCGGATTCGAACAGTATCGCCCCAACATTAGCCCTTACCGCGATCGGCAGCACAAGTTCCATCGGCGCATCGTGATGATGCGGGCCTTCATAATTGCCCCAACAGACATGTAGGCGGACCATCTCCTTTGGAATGCCCTCCAACGCGTGATTCAGCGCATCGACATGCGTTGCCGCGAGCTTCTGGTATTCCTTGTCGCTTTTCCCCTTAAACAACATATGTCGTCCCAGACCTAGGTCCGGCGAATCGAGCTGCAATACGATACCGGCTTCGACGATAGCCCGATATTCGTGCGCCATTGCAGCTGCAAGTGCTTCCAGGTAATCCTCATGCGACGCGTAGTATTTGTTTGGTTGAAATAGTGCGATAACACCAGGCGATGCGGCGTTCATGAATGCGCCAGTCGGTTTGCTCGATGCGACGGCGGACTGAAGGTTGGCAATATCCGATTTCACAGGGCCCATGTCTTTTACTTCGATGTTGCCGACACAGCACGGTCGACGATATGTCGGTGTCCCGCCGGAGCTGGCTTGACGTTTCAAGAAACCGGGAAAGTCTTCCAAGTCACTTGGCGGTCTGCGCTCGCTGTCACCGTCAAAGCCGCTTATGCGGTCTTTGATGTACGTGGCATAACTAATCTTCGACATTTCCCCATCGCTGACAATATCGACTCGTGCCTGTACTTGCTGACTAACAACGTCATGAACCGCCGTATGGATAATCTGTTCTGCATCCGTGGGATGTTCGCCACGCTCTTGCGCAAAGACGACATCGGTAACGGCTTGCGAGCGCGGCAAGCTGCCAACGTGTGACGTGAGAATTCTGTCATTGCTGAAATGCATAAATTGTCCTTTGATTATTGTGCGAACAAACGCCGTAATGCTTCGTTGACGACACCGGATTGTTCCATCGTGGCAAGATGGCCGCAGTTATCGATGACGGTGAGAGTTGCATTTGGAATCTCGCTTGCCATGAACTCGTGATTAGCGACGGGGCATAGCATGTCTTCGCGGCCGCAAACGACGGTCGCCGGACAGGTTACAGTGGGAAGCGTCGGCACCGAGTCCGAGCGATTGATGAGCGCCGTTGACTGGCGAGCGAAAACATCCGGCCCCAAGTCAAGCGCCATGTCGAGGATGGTATTGAGGAGCGACTCGTTGTTTTGATTCTTTTTTGCAAGATACAAGGGCTTCAATGAGTCGACGGCCAACGCTCGCAATCCGCCCGATAGCACATCTTCGATCTGCTGCATGCGAAGTGATCGTTTAGCAGCACTATCCAGATACGGATTGGTATCCATCACTGCAAGATGCGTAACTCGTTCGGGCGCCTGCCGCCAAATTTCAAACGCGAGAATCCCACCCATCGACAAACCGGCTAGCGCGAATTGATCGGGTGCATCGGCAAGTATCGCTGTCGCCATTGCCGGAAAATTGTCGGCGCGACTTAGGTCAGCGACCATAACGGGTATATCCAGCGCGTCAATTTGCGCAGTCCAAAGCCGTCGATCACACATCATGCCGGGTAAAAGTACAGCATGCGTTGCAGACAACGAACTAGTGCTCAGGTTTCGTCGGATAAAAGCCGCGCCGAACCGCCGCGTACACGGAGACCCGAAAACGCGCGTTTTTCTGGAGAGAGATCGGGGTTCTCGATACGTTCAAGCAGCATGGAGATCGCCGCTTCCGTCATTCTGCCAACCGGCTGGCGAACAGTAGTAACGTCATATGCTGCATAACTTGCCGGTCCCACACCATCAAAGCCGACAATTGAAATGTCGCCGGGCACATCCAATCCGAATCCTTCACGTGCTTCGTCAATGCAGCCGATCGCCATCACATCGTTCGCTGCGATAGTCGCATCGGGAGCGCTACCGCGCTGCGCAACAAGTTTTGCGAAACAACGTCGTCCCGTGTCATATCCGTAGTCGCCACTGACTGACGTAATGTCCGTAATATTCATTTCGCGAAGCTTCCGACGCGCACCGGCGGTGCGTTCCGCACTGACCACAGAGTCCTCTGGGCCTTCGACAATGCCAAAACTCTTATGTCCTGCCTTGACCAATTCGCCGACTAGCCAGCGCTCTCCTTCTTCTTGATCACATCGCACTGAGTTGACGAGCTCGTCGTTGTAACTTCGATTGTAAAAGACGACGGGGATGCCAATGCGATCAACAGTTCGGAGTTGCGCTGGTGTCATCATCGCCGCGGTGAGAATGCCGTCGACCTGATACTGCAACGTTTGTTCCAAGATAGATTCGATATCGCCCTCATGTTCGAGAGCAAAAAGCAGCACGCGCACGCCATGCTCTGAGAATCGCTGGGTGAGTTGCACCAAAACCTCAGGGTAATAAAGGTTGGTCAGCTTCGAAATAATGACAGCGACCATGTTGGAGCGTTGTGTGATCAAGCCGCGCGCGATTGCGTTCGGCCGATAGCCCAGTTCGTCCGCCGCATGCAGCACCCGGTCGCGCATCGCCTTGGATGCACTTGCGCCTTGCTGAAATACTCGTGATACGGCTGATTGCGATACGCCAGCAAGTTTCGCAACGTCGTAAGATGTCGCGCGCCGGCGGTCAAGTTTGTCGATGTTCTTATCTATACCTACCAGCTTGCTCACGGATCACTCCTTCAAAGTCGCGGCTGATACTTCCAATCGTCCTAGATGCTAGGCAATAATGAATCCGCATGCAATTGGAGGAAGATATGGCGGACTCGCTTGACGGACAAGTTGCGCTGGTTACTGGTGCTGGGCGCGGCATCGGGCGCGGCTGCGCCGAAGCGCTGGCGGCTGCTGGCGCGCGAGTTATCGCGGTTGCCCGCACTGAAAAGGACCTGGCTTCCCTTGAACAACATCCTTCCGGCCGAATCGAGGGCTGGACCGCTGACGTGACCGGCGACGAGATTCTGGGCCGAATTGAGGCAGTCGAAGGTCTGAGTATCCTAGTCAACAATGCGGGCGCGAACCGGCCGCAACCGTTTGTCGACGTGGACATCGAGGCGCTGGACTTCGTGCTGAACATCAATGTGCGGGCGGCTTTTCGGGTTGCGCAAGCAGCGGCAAGATCGATGCTGGTGCGCGGCGCAGGTGGCTCGATCATCAATATGTCCTCGCAAATGGGCCATGTCGGCTCACCGAAGCGCACCGTTTACTGCATGACCAAACACGCGATCGAGGGCCTGACGAAAGCAATGGCGGTGGAATTGGCAACCAACGATATTCGCGTCAACACGGTAGCGCCGACCTTCGTTGAGACCCCGCTGACCAAACCAATGTTGGACGATCCCGAATTTAATTCTTTTGTTTTCAATATGATACCGATGCGCAGGTTGGCATCGATTGAAAACGTGGTTGCCGCGGTGATGTACCTGGTATCTGCAGGCGCCAGCATCGTGACCGGGCAGAGCTTAAAGGTGGACGGCGGCTGGACCGCCCAGTAAGCCATTTACGCCATTTTCGGCCAATCATTGCCCTTGGCTTGCATTCGAAGTACATTTCACTTGTCAGGCCAATACGGTGCCATTTAAAGCGAAAAGCGGCAGCTATTGAACGCCGTTAAAAAATAGGCGCCGGCGGCCAAGACCTGGGGGCAAGCAATGGCAAACTTTGGAACACTAAACTGGTCGATATTGGTCGGCTACATCTTGTTGAATTTGCTGCTTGGGTTTGTGCTGAGCAAGCGGGTGGAAACAGCCGAGGACTTTTATCTTGGCCGGCGCACCACACCGTGGTGGGCCATCGGCATTTCTGTGATCGCAACCTACGTTAGCGCATTGTCGTTTCTCGGCGGGCCTGCCTGGTCGTATTCCAACAGCCTTGCTGTCATTGCCATCCACCTGAATTACCCCATCGTGGTATTTCTGGTGGTCACGCTATTTTTGCCATTCTTCTTCAATAGTGGCGTTGCATCGATTTACGACTACATCGAACAGCGCTTCGGACCAACATCGCGGACCGTCATATCCATTATATTTCTAGTATCGCAGGCGCTGACGTCGGCTGCGATTCTCTACGCAACGTCGCTTGTCATACAGTTCATCACGGGTATCGACGTTCGGGTGGCCATCGTCATTGTTACTGTCATCGCGTTGATTTATACGATGATGGGCGGTATCGCCGCGGTAATTTGGACCGACGTCATTCAAGCCGGCGTGCTGTTTGTTGGCGCTTTCATAATTTTCTTTGCGCTGTTAGAGCAAATGCCCGCACCGATAGGGGAGGTGCTTGCAGACCTCAAAGCGCAAGGGAAAACCAATCCGCTTGATTTTTCATTCGATTGGACTGCCGAGGCGACCCTTTGGTCCGGCGTAATCGCAATGACAATTTTTCACGTGACTGTCTACGGTGCCAACCAAATGATGGTGCAGCGGACGCTAGCGGCGAAAAATATCGGTGATGCGAAAAAATCGTTCTTGCTGATGGGATTTACAGCGTTCTTCATCTATTTCTTATTTTTTGTCCTCGGCATTCTGTTATTCGCGTATTTTGGGGGTCGGGAGTTCGAGAACGGCAACACGATCATTTTGACATTTGCTTCCGACTACGGAATGCCAGGGCTTATGGGTGTCATCGCGGCGGCGATTGTTGCAGCGTCGATGTCCTCGCTGGACTCGTCGTTTAACTCGCTGGCGACCGTTTCTACCGTGGATTTTTATCAGAAATACTATCGTACCGATGGATCGCCCGAGCATTATCTGAAGGTCTCGCGAATATTCACTGCAGTATGGGCGTTGGTTATCATTGTGCCGGCCTTTATCTATGTCGACAGCGAAGGCTCCATTCTGCAAACGCTCAGTAAAATCGGCTCATATTTCGTCGGCGCGAAGCTGAGCATGTTCGGTCTGGGTTTTTTCTCAAGGCAAACGACAGAAAAAGGACTGCTGGTGGGTGTAGCAGTTGGATTCGGTGTGATTTGGTATGTGGCAACGGAAACGGATATCGCGTGGCCTTGGTATTGCCTAATCGGTGGCACCGTCAACATCGTGGTTTCAATGCTTGCGAGTTTGCTGATCGACGGTAGGCAAACAGAGTGGTCTGAGTATTCCATCACGGGTCAACAACGAAAGTTCAAAGAGCAGGGGCTGCCAGAAAAGGACAACGGCTGGTATCTCGTGCCGGGCAAGGTCGACAGCGTGTCTTACCTGCTATTAGTGTTTTTTGCTCTGACGCTGATCTTTCTGTATTTGTTTGAAGCGCTGATTTAGCGCGGCATTGGATTAGGTCCGCGCTTTTTCGAATTTGGCCCAGGCGGCCTCGAGCTTGTGTATGTCAAAACCCGGTTCGCGCGCTGGGCCCAAGACAATTTGCTCGCTGTCCAGCAAGCGGGCCAAAGCACCGTTCAATTCAGGAATGACTTCGTTAGGTATGATGATGGCACCATGCCGGTCCGCATGAATCAAATCGCCATCATTGACACTTAGCCCAAACACCTCAACGCCGTTGCCAATTGCGGTAACGTGACAATGAGCATGACTCGGACCTATGGAGCCTGCTAGTACTGGGAAATCTGCATCCATATCATCCAGGTCTCGCATTAGGCCGTTGGTAATCGCTCCGGCAACCCCCAGGCCTTTGTGGACCGCGGCGTGCACTTCACCCCACCAAGCCGCGACACACTCTGGACCGTCTTCGTCTTCAACGACTGCGACGCCAGGGCGTGGTCCGGCGGCCATGTGGCGAAAATAGTCCAGTCGGGTTGCACGGATTTTCTCCGCTGCAATGTTCGGCGGGCAGGCACCCGCGATTTTTGCGGTCCGAGCGTAGCCGACAATCGGCGCGGCTGACGGAGACGAACACAATACGGCTTTTTTGGTGAATGCGTTGAATCCCCGCTTTCCTTGTGCAACTTCGATGGCATTACACATAGTTGGCGTATCGTAGCGCCGCAACGACTCGATCAAATCAATATCGATTTCAGGACTTATCATGTTCTTTAATGCGACCTAATACATCGAGGCCCTGCATTGATAGCCAGTGTAGCAGATCAATGAATACCCAATTCTCTGCAAGCTTATCGCCAGCGCGGCGATAGATGTCTACAACGCGCATGTCGGCGCGTGTGTCGTTGCCGGGTAAGCCGAGGAAACCGCCGGTAGGCGTGTTTGTTAAATTTGACCAGCCGAAAAAACCAGCGAAGTGGCCTTCCGCAATTCGGGCGACGTGTCCGTTGAATACCTTTTCCTTAAGTTGTTCACGAAACGGATGTTGATGTTGTTCTTGATAGCGTGGAATCGTATACGTAGATCCAATTCCTGCCGGTCCGTGCCAGACCATGTCATCGTGCCAGGAGCGAGCCAGCAATTCAGGCGGGCAACGATCATTACCACTGATGTTTAGCTCGTTGAGATCGTCTATCATGCGATTGACCAGCGCGCTCGTCTTTTCTGTATCTGCCGCAGGTTGCTGTTGCAGCAAAATGCCATCGTGGGTGCTAGGTCCGGGCGGCATAATCGCAGCACCAGTCTGTGCTGGCAGCGGATAATGTCCGGCTTGTTGCATCACGCCCAGAACGTCGCAGAAAAATGCAGACTCGGTAATATTATTGTTCTCAACTAGGTTGAATTCAGCGTAGCGGAGAAACGTTAATTTGTGATTTGCTGGAATGCCGAGCCAGTCGTGATCAAACAGGCCCATCATATGGCCCATGCTGACGACCCAGAATCCTGTGCTGTTTTGGGCATCTGCCTCTTCGGCAATGTTGTCGCCCGCGAAAAATATGTCCTCGCGTCGTTGCATTCGTGCCAGTGATTTTCTGAGTGGTAGCCAAAACACTTCAGCAACGTCGTGTGCACCTCTTTGTTCGTAAAATGGATGCATGCCACGCCAAAAAAAGTCATTGCTCGTGTGCAACCGGAGCTCTTCGGCGAAAGTAGCGTCGCTGGCAGAATCAATTGCTGCTTGGTACTTCCGGACAACGTCTTTTGCGGACTGTATCTCGTTTGGGGTCATTCTGATTCTTTTCTTCGCTGCAAATTAGCGCAGTTTATTGTATTTGACTTCGAATGCAATGCATAATCCTCAAACGATGTGCAGGTGCTAGCAGTGCAACTGTCTGCACTTTGTTAATGAATAGCAATGTTGAGGCTGTGGACGTGATCATGACAGAAATAGGGCCAGTGCAAGGTGTGCTAACGCAAGACAACCATCTCGACAAGACCCAGGAAACCGAAAATACGATCGACGCCATGGTCCAGGGCTTGAATGATCATGACATCGAAAACATGGGACGCTTCTTTAGTGATTCATTTCGCTGGATGGGCAATGCCGGTTGTGGAATGAAGAATGGGCTAAACGAGTTTAAAGATAACTGGCAACGGCCTTTTCAAGCGGCGTTTTCAGATAAAGTTTGTATAGACGAAGCGCGTGTAACACAGGGCGAGTGGTGCGCTGCGTTTGGACGCCAAGAGGCCCTGCATAGTGGCGAGTTTATGGGTATCGAAGCCACCGGCAAACGCGTTGAAATTCGTTATATGGATTTCTGGAAAGTGGTAGATGGAAAAATAGTCGATAACTGGGTGATGGTCGATTTTCCGCACGTGATGCGTCAGCTAGGTACGGACCCTTTTGACGGGCACGGCTGGGAGAAGTTTGATCCAACCGATTAGAACGCAGGCTCAGCTAAAGCAAGCATCGGTGCGATAGGCGCGCCGACGTATTTTGCAAGGGCTTTCACACAGTCTGTTCTGCAAAACCGAGCTCGATCAAGACTTTTGTGATTTCGTCCAATATTGCGGGCTCGTCGATCGTGGCTGGCATCTTCCATGGTTTGCCGTCGGCAATACTGCGCATCGTGCCACGCAATATCTTGCCAGACCGAGTTTTCGGCAAACGCTCGACGATGGCGCATAGGCGAAATGCGGCAACCGGACCGATTTCGTCGCGGACTTTCTGTATGACCTCGGCAACGACCACTTGATCTGATCTTGCGACGTCGTTGTTGAGGACCAAAAGTCCAAGCGGCAACTGCCCTTTCATGGTGTCGAACACACCTATCACCGCGCATTCCGCTACGTCCGAGTGTGCGGTAAGAACTTCTTCGATAGCGCCAGTGGACAGACGATGTCCGGCGACATTGATGACATCGTCGGTTCGCGCCATAACAAAAACGTAACCGTTTTCGTCAATGAAGCCAGCGTCACCCGTTTCGTAGTAGCCAGGATAAGTCATGAAGTAAGCCCGCTCGAAGCGTTCGTCGGCATTCCAAAGCGTTGTGAAGGTTCCGGGTGGCAATGGGTTTTTTACGACAAGAGCGCCTATTTCTCCAGTGGCCGCCGGCGTTCCGTTTTCTTGCAATACTTGGACGTCATAACCCGCTACGGGTCGGGCCGGCGAGCCAGGTACAACCGGGATCATCCCGTCGCCCAAACAATTGCTGCAGATTGGCCAACCCGTTTCTGTCTGCCACCAGTGGTCTATCACGGGGACCCCGAGTTTTTCCTCAGCCCAATGCAGCGTGTCCGGATCGCAGCGTTCTCCCGCGAGAAATAGCGCCTTCAAGTTGCTCAAATCGTAGTGTTTGATCAAGCTGCCGGTCGGGTCTTCTTTCTTGATCGCACGAAAGGCGGTCGGCGCGGTGAACAACACATTTACACGGTGTTCCGAAATAACACGCCAGAACGCGCCGGCGTCCGGTGTGCCGACTGGCTTGCCTTCATAAATAATCGTGGTGTTACCGTTAAATAACGGGCCGTAAACGATATACGAATGACCCACTACCCAACCGACATCCGACGCTGCCCAAAACACATCTCCCGGTTCTACGCCGTAAATCTGCGACATGCTTCGCTTCAAGGAGACAATGCTGCCGCCAGTGTCACGAACTACGCCCTTTGGCTGTCCGGTAGTGCCAGAAGTATAGAGAATGTATAACGGGTGGTTGGCAGCGACCGGCACGCAGCCAACCGTGTTCGCATTCTTGACAGCAGTTGCCCAATCAACATCTCGCTCGGAAATAAGCGCCGCAGCGTGCTGCGGTCGCTGCAGTATCACGCAGTGTTTGGGCTGGTGTGTTGCTAGCTTCAATGCCTTATCGAGCAGTGGTTTGTATGCAACGATGCGCGCCGGTTCGATACCACACGATGCCGACACAATTACTTTTGGGGTCGCGTCATCGATACGTACTGCAAGTTCGTTGCTCGCGAAGCCGCCGAATACCACGGAATGAATCGCGCCGAGACGTGCGCAGGCAAGCATGGTGACTACTGATTCCGCAACCATCGGCATGTAAACCAAAACGCGATCGCCCGTTGTCACACCAAGCGATGCAAGGACACCCGCAAAACGCGCCACGGTGTTGAGAAGTTCAGCGTAAGTAAATGTAGATCTAGCGCCGGTAACCGGACTGTCGTAGATCAATGCCAGTTGATCGCCGCGGCCATTTTGCACATGAATATCCAGCGCATTAAAGCAAGCGTTGGTTACGCCATCCGGAAACCAGCGGTAGAACGGTGGACGGTTAGCGTCCAACAATTTGGTGGGCGACTGGTACCAAAAAATTTCGCTACTCGCCGTCTGCCACAATTTGTGATCTGTCATCTGCTCAACGTCATTCCGCACTCTTTGGCTTTAGCAATACACTGATCGTTGCTGTCTGGCAACGACCCGGCCTGCTGATCTGAAATCGAAAAATGCCGTTTCCATATCTCTTGTACTGTGCTTTGCATTCGAAGTCAAAATGAATGAAAATGCGCCGCGCTAGTCGTCAATTTCTCAGCCGCCAATAAGGATGCGTTTCCTGTGAGCCACGACCAAAATCAACAAAACAAACGCCAGGTCTGGGACTTCTGGCAGTCCCTGGAAGCCGCACCCGATCGCGACGTACAAACCGCTGTCGAACGAAATCTGCACCCTGACCATGTTTGGCACGGCCCCGATCCCATAAATAATCTGCAAGGCCGGGAGGCTTTTGCGAAGCGCTATTGGCTGCCGCTATTGCATTCATTCCCAGACATGCAACGCCAAACGCACGTCTTTTTCGGTGGCAAATCTAGCGGTCGGGTTGACGGGTTGCGGGACGGTCGGATGTGGGTCTGCGGAACTGGCTATTTCAACGCTACATTCACAAGAGACTACCTGACGATTCCCGCCAATAAGCAGAAGGTCAGTATTCGCTGGGGCGAATTTTGCCGGCTTGAGGACGGTGTATTTGTCGAGACTTATTTCCTAATTGATCAAATTGATCTGATGCAGCAAGCTGGATTTGAAGTGCTTCCACCGAGCCGCGGCATCGATGGCCTCTATCCGCCCCCTTCAGCAGACGATGGCATTCTGCTTGGGCCACAGGACGCTGACATCTCCGCCCACACGCTACAACACATTCGCGATTTTATTTTTGACGGACTTAACAACTATGATCAAGCCGATCTGCAAAGTATGGGCATGGCGGACTACTTCGATCCAAAAGTACACTGGTACGGCCCTGGTGGCATTGGTGCCTGTTTGAGTTTCAAGGACTTCGAAAATAACCATCAGAAGCATTGGCTACGCGCTTATCCGGACAGACAAGTTCAGGATCTAGACGCACTTATCGCAGAAGGTAGCTACAGTGGCGGGCCCGGCTGGGCTGGCGTCCTAGCGACGCATACTGGTCAGTATCTCGATTGCCAAGCCACTGGCCGACCGATTGAGTTCAATGGCATCGATGTCTGGAAACTTGAGAACGATCGTTACATCGAAAATTGGGTATTCGTGGATATGGTTCATCTGTTTCGTCAGTTTGGTGTCGACCTTTTCGAACGCCTTGCCGAACAAGTTGCGGACGCATAGCAGAGTCGGGCGGCTGCGAGATCCGTGAAAAGCTACAATTGATTGTTCTTGCCCAGCATTTCCAGAAAGCGGGCAAACTCGTTCGAGTCAATACCCGAAATTTCAGCATCAGACGGGTACCTTTTCGCGATGACGTCAGCTCGGAACCCAGACAACGCAAGGATTCGTCCCTCAACAATTTTTGCGTGCAACGCGGCAAGATCCGCATAAGCGCGAGCATGCCGAGGCACGCGTGGGCTTTCACCGCATATGTCGGAAGTGAAAAGAAATATGACGTCAGCATTGCGCCCAGATCCCAGTGAAATAGTCACTAGGCCGGTGCGCTCATATATTTCCGTCA
Source organism: Woeseia sp. (assembly GCA_021773015.1). GTDB lineage: Bacteria > Pseudomonadota > Gammaproteobacteria > Steroidobacterales > Woeseiaceae > OFTM247. Next base: position 2,207,589 of record JAJFKW010000001.1, on the reverse strand, counting down.
TAACTTGCTCGGGAATCAGCTCACACTCCACTGCAAAAGCGCCGGCATCTTCGAGACGTCGAAACTGATCCCAAAGCTCAATAGCCTCGGTTGCGGTCTTGCCGACCGCCCGAACACCGCCATACAATGTCGACTTTTTCGGGATGAAACCCAGGTGTCCCATTGTCGGAACGTCTTCATCAGTAAGTCTTTTTACGCACTTTGGATGACGTGCAGTAATGACGGCATCTGCGCCGTCAGCGAGTGCCGTAAAAGCGACACCTAATAATTCGTCGTCACTGACCGCGCCAGAAAAGTCGATCGCGGCCGTAACAAATATCTGTCTCGACCCTTGCCGTACCGTCGCAACGCTTTGCGCCATGCAAGCAACCATTTCAATTCCAGCAGCTTCCGCGGCTGCGGCTTCGTCAGCCGTTCCTGCGGTAACCTGAGTCAGTTGCGCATCGCCGTTTTTGGAATCAATTATCGATGCGACGGTGACGGTGCGAGTAACGTCCTGTCCATTGAAATCAAGTATGCGTGGCATATAGGTCCTATTCCAAACATTGGTGAATCATCGCTGCATGCTACCGCGATGTGTGGTGAGGGAATCGATACATTGCGAATTTCATCATTCGGGCAACGGTATATCATCTTGTAACGAAATTGGGTATTCGCTAATTACCGCCTCTCAAAACGCAAATACTTGCTCGGGTGTCTGTCTAAAATATTGCCTTCAAAACCAATCACGTATGGCTTTACCATATGCTTGCTAACGTAAAAATATAGAGGTGCTATCGGGTAGTCGTCCAAGAGCAACTGTTCCGCTTGCTGAAGCAAAACTGCACGTTTTGCAATGTTCGTTTGTACTGTAGCGTCGCTTATTAGACGATCGTATTCGGCGTTTGCGTAACGCGGCAGGTTTTGCGCGCTTGCTGAATAAAAGATGTCTGAAAAGGTTGTCGCGTCATTGTAGTCGCCAAACCAACTAAATCGCATGACTTGCCAAGCTGACCGATTTTCTCGCGTGTCGAGAAAGTACTTCCATTCCTTTTTGTCGAGTTCTGTTTCCACGCCGAGGACTTCCTTCCACATTGCGCTGACGGCCAAAGCAACTTGTTCGTGAATACTGCCGACGTCGTAGGTCAATTTCATACGTAACGGGTTTTTAGCGGTATAACCGGCGAATTCATATAGTTCTCGTGCGATGTCGTGCCGCTCTTCTTGCGTCGCGCTCTGCCATGCGTATTTCGGCCCGCGGTAATTTGCGACACCCTCTGGAACGATACCAAATGCCGGTTGTTCTCCTCGACCTAACAGTGCGGTTAGTTGTTCGCGATCAATCGCGATCGATAGTGCTTGGCGTAGCTCGATATTGTCGAATGGCGGTTCCGTGAGATCGAAAGCGAGATAGTAAAGGGCAAGCGATGGTGCGATTCTGATTTCGTCCGGATTTTCTTTTCTGGCAATGGCGATGTGGTTGGGCGGAATCGAGGCTGTAATGTCCAGCTCGCCTGACCGATACATGTTTAGCTCGGCAACCTCGTCCACCACAGGAAAATAAACCACCTCAGAAATCTCTACTGAATGTGCCTCCCAATAAAGATCGTTCCGTTTGAGGCGGCTAGGGCCGCCAATGCTATGTTCCGCTAAGACGTAAGCGCCGTTGCCGATGAATTTCCTTGGTTCTTGAAAATGCAGTTGATTCGAGCCATCTCCATAAAGCGGAAATGCGATCGGCATCGCGAGCACGCCTAGGAAATAGCCAGTGGGCTTTGATAACCGAATAGCTAAAGTTGATTCATCAATCGCAGAAACGCCAAGATCGGTGACCGGTAGATCGCCGGATTTTACGCGCGCGAAGTTTACAATAGGCTCCAATAAGAATGCGAAACCGGACGGCGTTGAGGATGACGCAACACGACGTAACCCGTTTACAAAGTCATTGGCGATGAGCCGTTCGCCGTTCGACCAACGGGCTGCGGCTCGCAATTTGAAGGTGTATACCAGCCCGTCTTCGCTAACCGACCAAGACTCGGCAACGCCCGGCACGATCTGACCATCCGCTGCTTCTGCGACCAGGCCTTCGTACAGGTCTATGAGAATGTTGAATGTGTGCACCTGCTCAGCAAGCGCCGGATCAAGCGTTTCTGCGGGCTCTATGTTACCGCGACGGATCACATCTCGTTGGTTAACAGAATCTGTATTCTTGGCGGAGTCGGTGCACCCGGCTGCACCTAAAATTGCGCAGATGAGAAATCCGCTTGCGGTCAGTAATCGCATCATAAGCGTATCTTTTTACTACAAAAAGCATCAGTAGGGTGGCCTGAATTTGCTCGCTGGGCGCCAGCAGTCCTGCACATTGACGTTTACACGAGTTGACTAATAGCACAATTGGGTATAATTTACCCAACTATGGAAGATCGTCGTAAAACAGTGATTCATTCTGCTTGTCGCAGGGTACTGCGCCCGCTTGCATCGATGTTGCTGCGTTGCGGTATGACCTGGCGGGAGTTTTCGGAATTGTCCAAATCGATATTCGTACAAGCGGCTACCGAAGAATTCGGCATCAACGGTAGGCCTACGAATACTTCCCGAGTGTCAATTTTGACCGGAGTAAGTCGCAAGGAAGTTAAACGACAGAGAGATTTGCTGGATGACGATGAACCGGATGTGAAAGGTAAAACCACCGACGCGACGCGGGTGCTCTCCGGATGGTTTCAAGATACGCGGTATCTTGATGACGAATCAAAACCACTTCAATTGAAGGAAGCTGGACCAGTCCCGAGTTTCGAGAGCCTTTGCGCGGCATACAGTGGCGACATTGCGATGGCGACAATGCTGAAAGAGCTGCTTAAGTCAAAAGCCATCGAGCGACTGCCATCCGGAGAATTGCAAGTGCTGCGCCGTTACTACCAACCGTCGATTGCAGACGACGAAAATATTCGATTCGCGGTAGATCGCATTCACGATGTGATCGAGACAATGAATAACAACGTTTTTCTAAATGACTCCGGTGAGCCGCGCTTTGGTGGTTTCGCCGACAACGCATCGATTCCCGTTTCTGCAATTCCAGCTTTCCGCGAATACATAGACAAACGTGGCCAGGAATTTCTCGAAGAAATCGATGACTGGCTTACTAAACACGCGAAACCTGACAACCAAATGAACACGAATTCTGCCCGGGTGGGCATTAGCTTATTTGCAACGGAAGAAAGAATTTCCAAGGAGAAGACCCAATGAACGCGCTCCGAATAACAGTTACAACTGCGATCTTAGCCGTGCTTGCAGGCCTAGGTGCCTGTGGTGGTGGCGGAGATGGTGCTGGCCTAGCCGCGAATCCACCGCAACCGCCAACCGGTGGGATAGGACGCAACGGATTTGCCGTTGGTCCTGTCTCGAATTTCGGCAGCATCATTGTCAACGGCGTTACTTACAATACCGATGCAGCAGCCTTCACGATTAATGATGCGCCTGGAACTCAGGCGGATCTAAGCGTTGGTGACGTGGTGGTGGTTGTTGGTACGATCGACGACGACGGCTTAACGGGTACTGCGGACACCGTGCTCTTCGATGATCTTGTCACAGGGCCGGTCGAAAGTATTGATCTGCCGGGCAACACTTTAACCGTCCTCGGTCAGCTTGTGTTGGTAAGCCCTGAGACGTCCTTCGACGATAGTTTCAGTCCAGCGTCGCTTGAGGGTGTCAGCATTGGGCAGATTGTTGAGGTCAGTGGGCAGATCAATGCAAACGGCGACATCGTCGCGACGCGTATAGAACCGAAACCCGCTGGAACTCAGTTTGAAGTCCATGGCACGGTTGCGAGTCTCGATAATACAAATATGCGTTTTAATCTTCGCGACCTGGTTGTCGATTTTACCAACGCGATGCTCGACAACTTCCCCGGTGGGCAGATAAGCGACGGCGACTTTGTCGAAGCGAAGGGCCTAATGCTAAACGCCAACGGCGAATTGGTCGCTGCTCGCGTCGAGCTCGAGGCACTGGTGCCGGGCGGCAATGATGGCGATAGGCTGGAAATCGAAGGGTTCATCACCCGCTTTGTATCAGCAACAGATTTCGACGTTGCGGGCTTCCCTGTCACGACCACGGCTTCGACCGTGTTTGAAGGTGGTGTGGCCGGAGATCTTGGTTTGAACATAAAAGTTGAAGCCGAAGGTGACATCGACAGCAATGGTGTGTTGGTTGCGACTAAGATCGACATCAGGAGAGCTAAGGCGGTCCGCGCGACAGCGAATGTAGATTCCGTTGACGCCGCAAATGACTCGCTGGTGGTCTTGGGCATCACGGTGACAGTCGATGCGTTGACACGGCTCGAAGACAAGAGTAACGCCGATGTTGAACCACTGACCTTAGCCGCCATCAATGCTGGCGACTACATCGAAGTTCGCGGAGACGAATTTCCGGCGGGCAGCGGTGGAGTATTGGCGACAATTCTTGAACGCGAGGATCCAGACAACGAAGCTGAACTGCAGGGATTTGTGGAAACGGTCGGTGCTACGTCGTATACGGTACTCGGTGTCACCATCAACACGAACGGCGGTACTGTTTTTCGTGACGAAAATGACTTGGTGATATCAGAAGCAGACTTTTTCAATCGAGTTGCGGTGAACTCACTGGTCAAAGCAGATGGCACAGAAGTGTCGAGTATGGCAATTACCGCGACGGAAGTGGAATTCGAAGTAGAATTCTAGGCTTCCAAAGTCTTGAGATTGTCGGTTAGCGTATGCTGACGTAGAGGGGTCCCGAGTTTCGGGATCCCTCATGCCACGCGGTCACCTCAATCTTGCGGGCCATCGTAGCGGATAGAAGTCACGGTGACCGTTGTCGTTTGGCCACCTATATCCAGGGACGCATCGTCATCTATTCGTTTCGACAGCAGTGCTTTCGCAAGCGGCGAGTCGATACTAATGGCCGAGGTTTTTGCATCGGTTTCATCGGGCCCGACAATTCGATAACGAGAGACATCCCCGTTAGCGTCGCTTACCTCGACATAAGCGCCAAAGAAAATTGCTTCTCCGTTCGGCGATTCTCGAACCACATTCAATGCTGGGAGACGCTTTTGTAGGTATCGGATGCGTCTGTCGAGTCCCCCAAGCTCCTTCTTGCGATATATGTACTCGGCATTTTCCGACCGATCACCTTCGGCTGCTGCTTCCGCAAGCGCCTTGACGACATCACGGCGACGAAGCCAAATGTCTTCGAGCTCTTTCTGCAACGCCGCAAACCCTGTTGGGGTGATATACGGCGAGGTAAGCGGGGCGGGTGGGCGCCAACGTCCCATGTTCAGACTCCCGTGAACTAATCTGGAAATTCGGTGGTGCAAGTTTAGGTCAAACCACGATGGTACTTTTTGCAACGGGCCGCGATGTCACTCAGACCCGGTTATTGTTTGCATTATGCGTTGAGATCCATTGTTATATCAGCATAAGTCCATCATCGATTGTCATCAATTGCCTATGTCAAAGTCACTCATTCACGAAACCGCCATCATCGCCGATGACGCAGATATCGACGACAACGTCGAGATCGGACCGTATACCGTCGTCGAGGGCGATGTACAAATCGGCACGGGAACGGTGCTTGGATCGCACGTCAGTATTCGTCAATTTTCGCGAATTGGAAAGAACAACAGTATCGACTCCGGCGCGGTTATTGGCGGCCACCCACAACACACCGCTTTCGATGGGTCGGAAACCTGGGTCATTATCGGCAACAACAACAAAATGCGTGAGGGCGTCACAGTCAATCGTGCCTACTTGCCTGGAGCGACAACGAAGGTTGGCTCCGGTTGCTATTTCATGGCCGGCGCACACGTCGGCCACGATTGTGACGTCGCTGACAACGTAATTCTAACTAACGGCGTTGTTTTGGGCGGGCACGTGGATGTCGGCCGAAATGCAATCATGGGTGGCTATGCTGGAGCGCATCAATTTCTACGCGTCGGTGCATACAGCATGGTGGCAGGTTACATACCACTGCGTAAGGACGCACTTCCCTACGCAATCATTGGTGGTGAACCGATTTGCCACTACCGGCTCAATACCATCGGCTTACGTCGAGCGGGTATCGAAAGAGAACGCTATAGAGCGTTGGAAGCCGCATTCCGTGCTTTACGTGATGGCGATAAGCAATTTTCGAATGTAGCGGATACGGACGAGGTGCGCCATCTTCGCGAATGGGTGAACGTCAAGTCCAAATTCGGCTACTACGGATTCGCGAAAGCGAAGTAGACGAAAGCGAAGTAGGCAAGTAGTCGCTACTCTGCCGGTAACGGGTCGTCGTTAAGCAGCATCCCTGAACCGTCGTCGTCGCTGAGCAACGTCTTTGCTCTGACGCCGTCGGTCCAGCCGTAGCCCTTCGCGCTAACGCTACCGTCGGTCCAGCCGTATCCCTTCGCCCAGACTTCAGCGTCTGTCCATAAATAGCCACTGGCTGCGACGCCGTTTTCATCGACCCAGGTAGCGCCACTGGCCCAATCAAAGCCATCGTTGAACAGATAGCCGGATCCCCATAGTTCGTCGCCCCACAGCACAGCCGTATCTTCGATGAGGACTCCGTTGGTCATGTCGTCACGAATCATCAGGGGCGATAGAGCGTCACCAATGACGGTGCCGGTATCGTTCATCGCCGCATCGACATCAAGCAGGCCGGCACCTGCGGCGGCAGGATTTGCCTCCATTTTTCGTGCTGAACGCATCAACCGCGCTTTTACGGTTGCGGGTGCGAGCAACGGATTCTTGTCAAGCATCAGAGCGGCAGCAGCGCTAACTATCGGCGCCGCCATGCTGGTTCCGGACATTTCCAGGTAGTCGCTTGTACAATCGCTCTTGGTACAATCTACGATCCGTCCGGGGAGTAAAGTGGCGAGGGTTGAAGTTGACGGTATCGATGCGACAATCCGATTTCCTGGTGCCACGAGATCCGGTTTTAACACTAGGTCCCCAACGGTTGGGCCGGTCGATGAGAATGAAGAAACATAGTCGTCAGAGAAATCTACACCAGTCCCGTTGTCCGTCAGCGACCCAACTGTAATGACTTTTCGTGAGTTGCCGGGACTCGTTATGGTCATGCTGCCGTCGTAACCGGCGTTACCCGCCGCTACCACGACAACGATGCCGGAATCCCACAGGTTTTCTACCGCAATAACCAACGGATCCGTTTCGTTCGATTCGGAGATGCCTTTGCCAAGCGACAAGTTGACAACACGAATGTCGAAATGACTGCCGTAAACTAACAGCCAGTCCAATGCGGCCATAACGTCCGACATGGAACCGCCGCCATCTTGATTCAGTACTTGGAGCGATAACAGGGCCGCGCCATTTGCGGAGCCCTTGTAATCGTTGTCAGAATCAACGCCACTGCCATTGAGAATTCCTGCGACGTGCGTACCGTGACCAAAGCCGTCGTCCCTAATGCTGTCATTGGCCGTGACGATCTCACCGTTTAGAATTTCCGGTACGGGATAAGCGCCGTTAAGGAACGAGTATTGGACTATGTTGCTGCCAAGATCTGCGTGTTGCGCAACGCCGGTATCTAAGACTGCAATGCCAACGCTGGACCCGCTGTATGCAATGTTAGCTGACGCGCCGGTCGGTAGGTTGGCCGCGCCACGCGATGCGACGGATGTTGCGGAAATTGGGTCATCGACTGATAACCACTCGATGTTCTCATCTGTGGCAAGCGATTCAAGCGCTTGCGCAGGAATGTTAATTGCCCGCATATCGAGAGTCTTGAATGTGCGCGTGACTTCGCCACCCAACGCCTCGACGTATTCATCGTCAAAAAGCGCGGGATGTTGACCGTATCGAACGACAATTTCGACGATGCCAGTGCCACCGGCCGCTGCGAGCGAGGCGACGCGACCACTCATTTTGTCGCGTGGCGCTGTATCGGTCGCATTATTTTGTTTTTTGGTTTCGTCCACGGTCGGGCGTGGTGGGCCGACTAGAGTACGCGCAGGCCCCGTATCTGAAATATCGCCACTATACGATGCAAGGGTTTCGGCATTTGCGTCAACCAGCGCCACAAACATCGGTTGTGTGCCTACGTTGCTGTCAGCATTTTTATCATTGCCTGCGAGCTCAACTGGCAGCTGCAATGCGACTCTAGCGTCATCGGCACTATTTAGCTGACTAACAAGTAATCGCTCATCACTGTGATCGACGAGTGTTGAGGCGCCGATCAGTACGCCGATTGTAATAGCCGTAAATAAGGCTTTGCTTTTGATTGTCATGGGATGTGCCTTGTCATTGGTCTGACATTTCAAGTTGTTTTTTGAGGCTTTCATATTCGTCTTCCTCGCACTAGCCTGCGCTGCTTAAACGTATGGGAGCATGTCCCTCGTCAGCTTCGGACGAGAAGTTATTTAAGTTTCCGGCGCGGCGCGCACGGAACAATAATGACGTTGATTCGATCGTTTCGTGGTCATACTCGAAGCTGGTCGTTGCTTCATTCGGTCCGTGCATGCCGACCCACGCGTTGCGTACTTTTTTCGCCTCGTACATCAACCCGTCCGCCAAACTTATAATCTGGTCAAGACCGGATTCATCGGCTTGCGTGCGGAACAATGGGTAGGCAGCAAAACCGATCGAGCAGGTTGTGCGCACGATCTGACCATCGTTCAAACTAAAATTGTGGCCGGCGATCCGAGATCTGATCCGTTCAGCCAGTGCATTCGCTTCATGCGAACTCGCTTGCTTGGCAATGACGACGAATTCGTCACCGCCCCAACGAATCACGAAATCTGACCGGCGGCAAATGCCGAGTAGCACGTCGCGAAGTTCGATGAGCATCTTATCGCCAGCGGCGTGCCCGTATGTGTCGTTGATGGGCTTGAAGTTATCAAGATCGATCATCATGAATACGAGTTCGGACGTGTCACTCTTGTCGGCGCCCTCTCGTTCATCGGCTAGGCGCCGCTGTATCACATCAAGATCGCGCGATACCTCTTCAAATACAAAACGACGGTTCCTGAGGCCCGTCAACGGGTCGCTGAGGCTGCTTTCTTGTAATGCCTGATTGAGAACTCGTAATTGCTGGTTCTTGTCCAACAACTTCTCGGTGCGCGAATTCACTTCCAGTTCGAGTCTGTGGCTGTACTCTTCCTCGCGGCGAAGTTTGCGGCGATGACCAAGCCAGAGACCGGTCACTATTTGCGCGAACAAGGCGACATAGCCGAGATATGCCCACCAGGTGTCCCAAGGGGCTGCAGACACGTGTACTGGAATCGAAACACCGGACTCGTTCCAGACGCCTTCACTGTTCGCAGCCTTGACGCGTAACAAATAATTTCCGTCATTGAGGTCGGTGTAAGTAATTCGGCGACGGTTGCCGAGGTCGACCCAGTTGCGATCAAAGCCCTCGAGTTTATACATATACTGGTTCTGGCCCGGATCGACGTAGTCCATTACGGCAAATTCGAAAGCGACAGAGTCATCTTTCCAGCTGATTTCAACGGCGTCAGTGGCATCTTCAGGTAACTCGGATTTTGTTGCATCGCCTTGATTGAAGAAGCCCGTAAGTGCCATCAATGGAACGACAGTGCTGGTGCGAATTTCTTCTGGCTTGAAGGCGTTAAATCCGTTGTGTCCACCAAAGAAAAGCTCACCGGATTCACTGCGATGGTGCGCACCGAAGTTGAATTCTTCTGACTGCAGACCGTCTTTGCGGTGCAGGTTCTTGATTTGGCCAGTCTCTGGATGAAAACGACTGATGCCGTAATTAGTACTCATCCAAATCCAGCCAGCGTCGTCGAACTGCAAGCCGTAGACTACGTCGTTCGCGAGTCCGTCAAGCTGCGATGTATTTTGAAAGTAAATATCGTCCGGCGATTGGCTGCCGCCAACTACGCGATCGAGACCGCCGCCTTGTGTACCTATCCATACTGTGCCTTTGGCATCGATGTTGATCGAATACACCGTGTCGGCAGCGAGTGTCTTCGGATCGTCCGGATCGTGGCTAAAGCGATGAAAGCGCTCGGTTTTCGGATCAAAAAGATTCAGTCCGCCAGAATCCGTTCCTATCCACAAACGACCGCCTTGGTCTTCCGCAAAGCTTGTAACTCTGTCACTACTGAGCGAATAGGGATCGTTGACGTCCGTCGCATAACGCGTAAAACGGTTTGCTTCCGGGTTATAGCGACTGATGCCTCCACCGAATGTGCCCACCCATACATCACCGGCACGATCCTCATACATGCGCATAACCCCGTTAGCGCTCAAGGTGTCATCGCTTTCGGGGTCGTGGCGGAAGGTCTCGCGTTCGCCATTGGTTGGATCCAGTCGTGTGATGCCGTTTGCCATCGTGCCGACCCAAATTTTGCCGTGGCTATCGCGCATCAAGCTCATGATGCGATTGTCGTTAACAAAAAACTCGCTGTTTGGATCGTCGCGATAACGGATGATTTCGCCGGTTTGCCGATTTACTGCATTGAGGCCTTCACCAAACGTCCCGATCCACAGCGTGTCCGCGCCGTCGTCGATAATCGACATGACATTCGGCTGGCTTTTCTCATCGGCGGTGATTTCCTTCGCCGGCTCGTGACCGTAATACCAAGTTCGCGGATTCCACTTGCTAACACCCTGCCACTTTGTGCCAAACCACATGAGACCGCTTCGGTCCTGGTAGATCGTCGTGATATTGCCGTCGCGCAAACTCGATCTATCAGCGCTATCCGCGACATACCGAGTTGCTGATCCTGAAGATTTGTCGACAAGATTCAGTCCTTCAGTGGTTCCGACCCAAAGCCTGCCGCTGCGATCCTCGAAAATACTCGATACTTGATTGCCCGAGATCGTCGTCGTGTCGTTGGCGTCGTGAACGAGGTGCTGGAACGAGCTGGTTTTCTGGTTTAGCAGGCTTAACCCACCGCCAAAGGTTCCTATCCATAATTGTCCCTCCGAATCTTCAAAGATTGCACGTACGCTGTGCGCACTGATTGACGACTTATCTTCGCCGTCGTTGGTATAGGTGAATGCTTCATCCGATTCGGTATTGAATCGCGTCAGGCCGTGATCACCTCCGACCCAGAGAAATCCCGTTGAATCGATGTGTAGGGAAAATATGGTGCCAACCGTGGCGGCGATGTTGACTTGAGTAAATGTCTTGGCGATCGGATCGAAACGATCAAGCCCTGCTCCACGCGTGCCTACCCATATGGTGCCCGAGTCGTCGATGAGCAAACTTCGAATATTGTTGCTAGAAACGCTATTCGTATTGTTGGGGTCGTTTCGGTAATTCGTCGCCTTGCCGGTGGCGCGATCGAACATGGTCAGGCCACCGCCATTCGTCGCCAGCCAAAGATTGCCATCGGCATCCTCGGCGATATCGAAAACAAAGTCGCTGCTAAGCGCGTTCGGGTTACCGCGTTCGCGTCTGTAGTGATTGAATTCGTAGCCGTCAAACCGATTCAGACCATTCTCGGTGCCGAACCACATCATGCCGTCTGAATCCTGCAACACGCTTAGCACATTACTTTGTGACAGCCCGTCGTCGAGCGATAGATGATCGAAGCGCATTGGGTGGCTGGCTTGGCCGGTAGTTGCTTGTGCTAAGCCTGCGGTTAACAAAAATAACGCGGTGGATATCACGGCGTCGCGCAGCAATCTGATTCGCGTCAATCTCACCCCAGCACTCCATTCGCTGTATCGTTCTGCACGCCAACTCTCCCTCTTTAGCAGGATGCCTATTAGGGATTAATACAGAGGAAACGGCGGTGACTGCGGTCCACGCGGTGAGGTTGAGAATGTGACGTGGCTCACATAACGGTTCGGTTAAACGGCGGCCATTGCGTGAGGGAATGGCTCTTTTTCGGACTATTCTAGTCAGTCATTCACGTTGCGAGAATTTTCAAACTGGGCAGCGAAACGCTCTGCGGACAATGGTTTCGAGCATAGATAGCCCTGGTACGCATCGCAACCAAGTTCTCGGAGGACGTTCAATTGTTCTTCCGTTTCGACCCCTTCGGCGATGACTTGCAACTTCAGCCGCTGCCCTAGCGCCACCATTGCCGATGCGATTACCGCATCTTTGCTGTCCTCGATAATACCAGCGACGTATGACCTGTCTATCTTCAATACGTCCACTGGCAATTCCTTTAAATACGCAATTGCCGAGTCGCCGGTGCCGAAGTCGTCGATAGATAGACTAACGCCAAGGTTTTTCAGTTCCTGTAATTCATTGATGACACCATAGTCGCCCGATAAGACGCCACGCTCGCTAATTTCAAGCTCAAGATCGGCGGGCATTAGGCCGTGTACTTTCAGGATGCGCATAACAGACCGGGCAAAGCCACTACTCATCAGCTGAACTTTGGCAACGTTGACGCAAATTCGTGGCAATAACAGGCCTCGTTGCCGCCACTGTGCAAGTTGCTCGCATGCCTGATTTAGTGCGAAGTTTCCGGTACGAATCATGAGGCCCGATTCTTCGGCGACGACGACAAACTCCTCAGGCTGTACATAGCTACCGTCGGGCTGCTGCCAGCGCAACAATGCCTCGGCGGCCGTTATTTCACCGCTGACAACGTCCACAATTGGCTGGTACACAAGGGAAAGTTCGTCGCGATCCAACGCCTCATGCAACAGATGCTCTATGCGTAGTTTGCGAGCTGCCGCCGCGTCCATTTCGGAGCAATAGTACTTAAACCCACCGCCGCGGCTCTGTGCGTCGCGCATCGCATTGTCGGCACGCTGCAGAAGGCTGTCCACATCATCGGCGTCCTGCGGATACAGGGCGACGCCAAGACACGTGGACAGATATACCGTCTGTCCAGAAATTTGAATGGGCCGGGACAATGTATCAAGCAGCTGTTGCTGCAGCGGCGCTAGTGTGTCACTCGTACCTGAGCTCGTGATCATCAATGCGAATCGAAATTGATCCAAACTAGCGATCGCCGCCGTTCGAAGCCCGCGATCCACCGGATCGAGGATATCCGCCGCATTGCGCACGCAGTCCTGGAGGCGACGTCCGATCTCCGTGAGGATTCGATCAGCGTGCTCCTGCCCCATCGCTTCGATAACAAGGCGAAATCGGGTAAAGCCAATAACAATAACAGCAAGGCTGCTGGATTCGCGATTGACTGCGCGCATGCCGCGCCGTAAGAGATCGACGAACTTGCTCTTGTTGGGCAAGCCCGTCACCGGTTCGAATGACTCTTGGCTGCGCAACCGTTCACGCGCGGTGTTGGCAATTTCAAGTGCTTCTTGTAATGCCATCGTGCTCGCATCGAGCGATGTTTGTCGATTTTTTAGCAGCAGCGCATGTCTTGCCCGGTTGCTGATAACCTGCCAGTCATATGGTTTGCGTGCAATGTCGAATGCACCGGCGTCTAGAGCCAACGAGATCTCGCGCGCATTGCTGCATAGCACGACAACGGCCGAGTCCAGATCTTTGGCTTCCAACATCGTCTTGTATATTGCGACGCCGTCGGCTCCCGCGAGCGACGCCTCTATCAGCATAATGTCTGGCATTGTAGATTCGATAAACTGCAGGGCTTTACTCGGGTCAGAGATGACAGTTGCCTCGAGGTCCGACCGGCTCAGCCAGCGCGGCCCCCATTTTGCCGCGTCATTGTCACGGCATATGAGTAGGGCGGTACCGCTCGGTTCTTCGAATACATCGCCCAGTGTGTCGATAGGTATCGACAGCTTCTTGATTGTCTGTGTTAGGTCGACGGCATCATCGACCTTGGTCTTTGCTGGAGAGCCACTCATCGACTGCTTCTCAGGTCCCGATCTTGATGATCGGTCGAATGCAGATAGTCTAGTGCTTGGCTGCGGTTCATCGGCTGGCTGAACCAGAACCCCTGCAGGTAGCGGCAACCTTGGTCTGTCAGAATTTGTGCCTGAGCCTCAGTTTCAACGCCCTCGGCAATCACGTCGATTCCGAGTTTGTTAGCCATGGCGATGGCGGCGCCACAGGCCGCTCGATCGCGTTCAGAGATTTCAAGGTTGGCAACAAAGGTATTATCGATTTTAATCGCAGCGACTGGGCATTGCGAAAGATGTGCGAGAGAACACGCACCTATGCCGTAGTCATCGATGACAATTCGAATTCCAAGGTCGTTAAGCTTCTTACATGTCGCGTAGTCTGTTAGTACTTCGCGAACGAGCATATGTTCCTTGAGTTCCAGGTCAAGGTCGCTTGGATCGGTCCCCGATTCAGCGAGTATCCGCGCGATACGCTCGACGACTCCGTCACTCACCAATTCATGTAGCGACAGATTGACCGCCACTCGTACGTCAGTATGTCCGGCCCGTCGCCAGGATTGCAACTGCTCGCATGCATGTCGTAGGACCCACTCTCCGATTGGTATGATCAGGCCAGTACGTTCTGCGACGCGAACGATCTTACGCGTTGGTTGTAAGCCGAGGATCGTATCAGGCCAACGTAACAACGCCTCCATGGTCACCGCTCTACCGGACACATTGTCCACGATTGGTAGAAAGTTTAGCGCGTACTCTTTGCGATCCAGCGCTGACTTGAGCTCTACTTCTAGATCCTGTCGTTGTAGTGCGCGCAGTCGTACGGTTCCAGAGTGAAACTTGTAAGAGGACGATAAATCAGTGCGTGCATCCTCCATAGCAGCGGCGGCGTTTTCGAACAATGCCGCAGGATCCATACCATCCTGCGGAAATAACGCGACACCGCCGTAGATGCGTACAGAAACAGTACGCGTTGCGACTGTCACAGGCTGTTTCAAATCGTTAACCAAACGTTGTACGACGGCCTCAGCATCTTCTCCGTCTTCAATCGTCGGTAGTACGACACAAAACTGTCGAAAATCGGTTCGCGCAGCGACTGAGTAGCGCTCGTAGTCAGAAACGTTTTCATCGTTCGAGCCACGTAAATTACTGGTTAGTCGCAATGCAAGCTGCTTTAGAACATCGTCTTGTTGAGTCGAGTTCAGTACATAGCCTTGGTCGTCGAACTGCCCAACATGAAGACATATCATCGCCGCCCGGCCTTCCTTCAAACGTTGAATGTCGGTGATTTTCTGCAGTTCCCTGAATAGAAACTCGCGATTTGGCAAGCCGGTTGCCTCGTCGGTATAGGCAAGGTGCTTCACTCGTGTAAGAGCAAGTTTCTGTTCCGACAGATCGCGTACGATCAATATCACGCGGTCTGGGCCTTGCGGGATATAGATGAATTCGTGGCTGATGCCGTCCGCTGCGTCATCAATCTCATCACTCTGTGTCGAACGCGTGCGTAACGCTCGTTTCACCGACTCTCGAATGGTTTGGGCCGGTCGCGGCGGCCAAAGGTCGTCGATCGTCAGCTGTTCGTCAGCTGATGAAATGGCGTCGCGTAACGCATCAGGCCCCTCTTGCGCGCCGGTCAATATGCCACTCTGTGAGACTAAAAGAACCGTATTTCGGCCCGTTATCCGCAGTGATTCAGATGTAGTTGCGGTATTCGTGACCATCCTCGAGAGTCCGTTGCATAAGCGATTTGGGCAATTATCGACCCCGAAATAACCGCTAGTCATATAAAACTCTCAAGAGTGAGACGTGGGTCAAACTTTGTGCGCCAATTCGCCAAATCGGCGCACTAGTTGTGCCCTAACGCAACCATCGTGAGGCTACGGCTCGATGACTGTCGATGTCCTAACACAAGGATTTGTCGTTATGATGTCGGGCCGGTAGAACTTCGCGCTGCACGGCTATAGGCAAAATAATGTTGCAAGATCTTACACCTTGGCTAGCAGTCTTGATTGCCGGTGCTGCATTTCTAACCGGGGTAGTCCACGGTGCGACCGGAATGGCGGGCGGTATTATTATGGCCTCCATTCTGGCGCACATGCTTGGCATCAAAGCGGCGGTGCCGGTAATGACCGTTGCGCTAATTTTCAGTCATCTCAGTCGTGCAATAATGTTTTTCAAGAGCACCGATTGGTCAGTTGTCGGCCGCGTGCTGGCATTCGGTAGTCCAACGATTATCCTGGGTGCGGTCATTTTCGGTAAAATCAGCGCCACGGCAATCGCCGTAGTATTTGCAGTATTTTTGATTGTTTCGTTCCCAGTTAAATACTGGGCCAAGGTACGGCGGATTCAAACAAGTGCGCGTCTGCTGTCTGCAGCAAGTGGTGTATGGGGCATGCTCGCTGGCAACGTCATAGGACCCGGTTTTTTTCTGGCACCGTTCCTCTTGGGAACAGGAATGAGCCGACTGACCTTCGTAGGAACAATGGCGGCAATCACCTTGGCAATGAACATTGTGAAGCTGTCGGTGTTTGGCGTGACCGATCTGATGACCTGGCATCTGTTGTTGCTCGGAGTGGCGATAGGGCTGGTCACAATCCCCGGCAATTGGATTGGACGACTGTTGCTTGACCGTATGCGTGATGCCGAGCACAGGGCGATCATCGACGGTCTGACTATTTTGATGATTGCGAACTTCATCTACCTGGCTGCAATCGGCTAACTCGGCAATTGGCAATCTGACGGTATATTGCTAGTCGAGACCGGGGTGCCGGTCGCCAGCAATTCGGCTGGAAAATCTCCCTTAGCCGGGTCGTGTATGACTTGATCGTGGCAAAATTGGCCGCCAATGCGCAGTCAGTATCGATTTTGTGCGATTCATCATATTCCATAACGTGTACGTCGGCCATACTCGCAAGAATCAGACACTTCATCTGTTTCTTGCGTTACTAGGAGGCATGCACGATGGACGGCTCGATTCTTCAATCTGCGCTGTTGCCACTGGCAACTGCTGTGCTCGGTTTGCTCGCCGGCTGGCTCATCCATGGTGCAGCGGGCAAACGTCGAATCGAAAGTTTAAACGACAAGTGGCAGTTAAAGTTTGATGGTGTAGACCGGCAAAAAAATCGCCTGACCAACGAAATCGACAGCCTGCGCTCGAGAATTGAATCGCAACAGGCTGACATCAATAAGCATGAGACTGCAGCGGCCAAATTGCGCACTGACCTGGAGTCTGCGTACGCCAAAGAAAAAATGATGTCCCAAAACATATTCAATCTTCGCGGGGAGCGCGAGGAATTCAAGAATAAGCTTGCTCAATTTCAGAATGCGTTAGTGTCTGTAAAGCAGCATTCTTCGGATCTTGAGTCAGAGTTTGTCAAGTCGCGCGAGTTTTACAAGCGTGAACTTGCAAAGGCATTTGAAAAGCGTAAATCGTTAGAGGTAAATATGAACAACGCGAGGTTGGAGCACGAGTCGTTCAACAATCTTCTGACCGCTTCGCGGTCAGAGCATGAGTCGGCTAATAGGATGCTCGCATCGGCGCAGAATCGACTCGCTAACCTGGATGACCTCGAGCAAACTGTCATTAAGCTAGAAGCTGAAAATGCACAATTGCGACACGATGAGTCTTTGGCCAAGCAGGAAATCGAAGTGTTGCAGCGTGATGTTATGGAGCTGAACGAACTTAAAGTTCAAAACAGCGAACTGACGCACTGCATCAGGTCAATGGAAGCAAGCCGCAATCAGTATGAGGCAGATGCCAAGCGCTATCGCACGCACGCAGACCAAAACGAACATCAATCCGAAACATTGCAAATTCGATTGGATGAAGTTGAGAAAAATTTCGCAGAAATGGAAATACAGCAGCGTCAGGCTTTGAAAGATGCCCGCGATGCGTCAGCTCAAACGACAAATGGTGCTACACCGCCGCCGCAGGAACATGATGATCTAAAGGAGATAGTCGGTGTCGGTAAGGCGTTTGAGCAAACGCTGAATAATCTCGGGGTAGTGAGTTTTCGGCAAATCGCGAATTTCGATATGTCAGATATTGCACGCGTAAATCTGCAACTCAAGGAATTCAAAGGTCGTATGGAGCAGGATGATTGGATAGGGCAAGCTAAAGAACTGCTTTTTCAAAAATACGGCTGATCGGGTGGGTATGGCGTGAAAGCCCAGGCTAAACCGTACTGGCAGCATCCAAATCGATTGGTTTTAGGAAATTGAGTTTATTGAAAGCAGACGTTCGAACAACGATAACAGCGGCAATCCAACGGTCAGAAATCGACCATATGAGTTGGCCGGAAGCCGTCGAGGAAGTGTCGTAGTGAGGGTGTCGCACCTACGACAATTTTGATCGATCGTTACTCGCGGGTACTTTCTTCGGTGTTGGCACGAGATGGACGCGACCGTGTTTGCCTCTATGCCGTTCGTTCAATTGGGCAACAATCTCCTCCACCGCCTCGGTCACTACGTTGAGACTCCCTTGCCGGCAGCCCTGGATGTTGTTACTGCCACCAAACGCGATCACATAGCGATACCAGTTGGTGCCTTCGGCGCCGGGTGGGGGCTCTGCTCGCCGAACGGATACCATTTCGTAGGATAATCGCGCTTCTGAGGTTTCTTCAGTCATTCGTCCACACTATAGAACTAGTTGGGTCGCAATGCTTGGTAATATCCGTTTCGGGGTGCGGATTCGACCGTTGGATGCAGCACATCGGTTACATGGTTAGGCTGATTTTTCGACGTCTAGCGTACTTCTGGAACGCCACATTGGCCTACCATGCCCGCTCGATTTAGGGTCGACAATCAAAGCTAGACGACTTGCCATCGCTAGCTGTTCAATAACCTGCAAAACCTTGAGTCCCAGTTGCGAATAGTTAACTATATAGCATCACCGCCGCCGCTAAGATTTGGAGAACGCCATGTGTGATGACCTAACCGCTAAAGACGCTGAGAAGTATTTACGGGGCAAAGAAATCACGCGCCGCGACTTTAATAAACAAGGAGCGGGTGTCGCGCTGGCGATGTTGCTTCCGGCTGTTGCAAATGCACTCGACGTTGTTGAACAGGACGTTTTGGTGGAAACGCCGGACGGCATGGCGGATTGCTATTTCGTACATCCGGCTGAAGGCAGCCACGCGGCGGTTATTGTCTGGCCGGATATTGTTGGCATTCGCCCGGCCTTTCGGGCGATGGGCAAACGTCTGGCGGAGTCGGGCTATTCTGTTTTGGTGGTCAATCCTTACTATCGAACCGCAAAAGGCGCCGTCGTCCCGGAGGGCAAGACGTTTCGCGATCCTGGAATTCGCGACTTGCTGATGCCGCATGCGCGTTCATTGTCGCCGGAGACTTGTGTTACTGACGGTCGTGCATTTGTAAAATATCTCGATCAACAATCGGTCGTCGATACCAGTCGTAAAATTGGTACCACAGGATATTGTATGACCGGCTCGTACACGATGCGCTTGGCGGCCGCGATTCCAGATCGCATAGGCGCAGGTGGCTCGTTTCATGGCGGCGGCCTCGCGACCGATGAAGAGGATAGTCCGCATCTCCTAGTGCCACAAATGAAAGCAGGCTTTCTGATTGCGATCGCCGAAAATGATCATGAGCGTTATCCGGAAGAGCAGGGTCGACTGCGCGAGGCTTACCAAACTGCGGGTCTGAGTGCTGAGATCGAAGTGTATGAGGGAACGCAGCACGGCTGGTGCCCTCCCGATTCAGCGGTACACAACGAAGCTCAAGCGGAACGGGCATGGAGCCGACTGTTGGCATTACTTGAGCGTGAGTTAGCGCCGCAAGCGCCAAAATCGTCTAAAGGCTTCAATGGTTAACTAGAATGGCGTATTTCCGCTGAAAATTTGCGCTTACGCACGGCCGTTGGCAGACGCGCGGGTCAATGCTAGCTGACTGGCAGGATTACGCGAAGCCGCCTAGCGATTTCTTTAGATCCGCTAGCAGCCTGCGCAGTGTGCCAGTAATGAGCACAAACTCTGCGTCCATTCGGGCGAGCGAGTCATTGTGATCGTCGACGTCATCGTCCATGCCGAGAAAACGCAATTTAGTGATCACACCGTTTTCGTTTAACACGCAACCCATTATATTATCGTAGACGATCCCAAGATGCGTTAGCCGCATTCCGCCAGCAACATGCTCGCGTATTGTTCGATCGCTCAGGTCGAAGTCGTTCCAACGCACTGTCGATCCTGTATCGGCTGGGTCCTGCATTTTGCATTCGCGACCAAGCGCAAACTGATCGGGCGCACCACCGAGAAAAATTCCTGTCAGCAACTCGTCTACCGGCTGTTTGAATTGCAACGCTCGAATATTCAAGTCGTCAAACGGTTCTTGAAGGCGGCGCAGAAACCTTTCTGCGACCGAATCTAAAGCGCTGTCGATGCCAACTATCTTTTCCTTGAGATCAATGTATCCCCAAATCTTATCGGACTTGAGCATGGCCTTTGGCAGCAACTCATCACGCGCCTCGGTCTTGATTCTGCGTTTTTCCCTCGGACTTGGCGATTCCTTCGTGCGCCGACGATACTCCTCAATACGTGCCTCCAATTCTTCGGTAATAACTGAGCTCGGAAGCACACGGGACTGGCTACGTAGGCGAATCAGATCAGCTCCGCTCACGCGCCGTGCCAGTAAATCGCTGGAATCCGCATCAACCGGCATCCAACCTGAGCTGCGCTCGGTTAGCGGCCCACAAGGTTCGAAACCCGCTTGCTGTAGTTTCTGCGACAAGTCCTGCTCGCTCTCGGGCCAGGTACCTTCAATACGGTAATAACGTACGTTACGGAACATTTTTCTTCGTTCTGATTGACTGGGCGGCGCAGTATCCAGCTTTATTCTGACGATGTCACCATTGAAATTTGCACTCGATTAGACAATGCGCAGATCCATGAGTGACTCGGCGAATTTTATTCCCTGGCCGTCGACGACCGATAAATTCCGTTGTAGCCGTCTAAACACATACAACAACATGAAATGCGCTCATTCGGACGCGCGCTCTATTGGTGAATATCTAGCGGGAGATCTGCGATATGAAATTGAACAATTATTTTCTGAAAAAATTGTCGGCGCTTTTTGCCGTCATGTTTTTCGGCTTTGGGTTCGCTGCCGTAAACGCAACCGAACCATGTGATGACTTTGGTGAGTGTAAGGTCCTAGTAGAAATAAATTCATCGGACGGTGATGTTGGGTTTCATTTTCTGATGGACGGTGACGATCTTCTACGGGCCGCTATCTACAATCCACGTTGGCGCAGCATCTTTGCATACTCAACGCGACGCGAGCTGCGCCGACAAACGCTTACGGAGACCTTTGCAGAAAGCGCAGAGCCGTTGTGTTGGTTTGATCCAGAAGAAGACCCTGAAGATGTTGTCACACTGGGGGATTTCCTGCAGCGATGGAAGCCCGGTGACTATCATTTCGTCGGCATCAACGACGACTGGGACCTGGCCTTCGGCGAAAGTGAATTGACTTTCAAATTGCCGGCAGCACCACGAGAGCTTGAATACGAAGAGGAGGAAGAAAAGGATGCGGATGGCGAAGTCGAGGTCGTAGGCGAAATTTCCTGGGAGCCGGGCAACGATTTGGGCAACTGTGCCGAAAGCGCAAGTGAGGACGACGATCCAAACATTCCCAATCTCGCTGACGTGCTTCACCTGCTCGATGAGCACCCGGAGGATGTTGATGTAGCCGCGTGGGACGTCGTATTTGAGCCCGAGTTTTCTGAAGACGACCCAAGGGCAGCGCTAAGCCTCAAACATACCGTTCGGCTCGAAAATAGCGATGACATAGACTTGGAAGTCGAGATCCCTTCCGATTACCTCGAAACGCTTCCTGACAATACGCCGGTAAAGATTGAAATCGGTGCTATCGGCTTCGATGACAATGCAACATTCACTGAAATTGATGAAATATGCGTCAATGAAAATGACGAAAACGAAGAAGATCTGGTTGATGGTTGTGGTTTCGAAATCGACGAAGACGAGGATGCTTAAGCGAGCGATTTGTTTCCCCCTGTGGGCGGGACCGCTGTTGTTTGGCGGTCTCGCCCCGACTTTTGGGGGCATGAGCGAGGCGCTAGAAGAGGGGTTGTCCGTTGAATTTAACGATGGCTTGGTCAGCGTATTGGCGCACGACGTGCCGAGACAAGATGTTATTCGGGAAGTCGCGGCGCAGTGCGACCTCAGGCTTGTGCAGTATGTCAGTCTTGAGCGATCAATTAGCTTAGACATTGGCGCGCAGCCGCTGCATGTGGCGCTTGCCGAAATTCTTGAAGGCGAAAGCTATCAGTTGTATCAGGCGATGTCCGGTGCACAGGATCGAGGCAGCGACGTTATCCCAGGTACGCTGTGGGTCTTTTCCGAAGGCTCGTCGGTTGCGCCGGCAGCAACACTTTTTCTCGAAGCAGTTTTTTATCAGGGCGACTTTCAGGAAAAGAAAGAGGCTATCAGAGAACTACGCAGGCTTGGTAATACGGAGGCTGTCCGGGCGTTGAGTTTGGCGTTAAGCGATGACAGTCAAACAATACGCAACACGGCGTTTGAGGCGCTGGAAAGTATTGCGAGCCAAGAGGCTTTGGCTGCAATAGCGAGTGCCGTTATGGACAGTGATCCGCGCGTGCGCGGTGAAGCAATTGCGGCGCTGGCAGCCGGTGACGGTGAGACTTCCGCCCGCTATTTGACGTTGGCTCTCAATGATCCGGATCCCCGCGTTCGCGTAACGGCTATAGAGGCATTGGCTGATGTGCCGTTCGGCTCTGTGCCAAGTGAACAAGCGGTGGCCGCTCTCAGTCGGGCGCTAAAAGACGACAATTCAGACGTTAGAATGCAGGCAATTGAATCCCTCGAAGAGATTGGTGGAGAGGTCGCGTTTCAGACGTTGACGCAGGCGCGGTCGGATGAGGATTCGGATGTGGCCGATTCGCTCGACGAGTCACTGTTGCTATTGAAAAATCGAAAGTAATCGACTGGTCGAAGCGAAATCCAAAACTCCTTCAGAAATTACACCTCCAAGTACTGTTAGCAAATCTCCTATTTATCGATCATTCGTTGATAGTGCCACCCCTGTGCAGCAAACTCAGAAGAAGTAATTGCCACCATGTATCCTGGCAGATTAACGGCCAATCCGTCATGCCGTGAATCAGTGGCCGGCTGGTATCGGTTCCTGGTCTTTATTTGTCAGGAACTGAACAAACGCGGGATCAGCGTGCGTGCAATTCCGCTGGCTGCCATATCGCTGCATGCCGCAAGGAGGTAAAGAGGTGAGTATTTTAGAGCTAGGTGCGCTTGGCGAATTTGTCGGCTCCATTGTGGTGCTGGCCACATTGGTCTACTTGTCCGTCCAAGTTCGGCAAAACACGCGATCTATGGAAGAAAGCAGGAAGCTCGCGCTTGCGCAAACGTATCAGATGAGATCCGACGCATTGCAAATGATGTTGGTTCGGGCGGCAGACTCCGAGTACATCGGGCCGATCATTACGAAACTCACAAGCCTAGGTTATCCGGATGACATCAGCGCGCTCGATCATCTGTCGACGGAAGATCGGGGCCGCTTTCGGCAATGGCAGATAGCGCAACAGACGCACTGGGACAACATGTATTTCCAGTACCAACAAGGATTTATCGATGAGGAATATTATCGGGATTCGTTTCGGGAACGCGTAAGGCGTTTGGCACCCACCTGGCAGGCGTTGGACGTCGCCGGCGCAAGAACCAGTTTTAATGAGGAAATCGAGAATATTCTTGCGGAAGGCAAGCAGGTTGACTAGTCGCCGATTATTTATGGTCGTAGCGTCTGACTATGACGGATACTCTTGATATACCGGTAGGTCGTCAGTGATTTCGTGCCAGTTCGCTTTGTAAGCCGCAAATAGGTGATCGGCGGGTCTTATTCCTGGGTCGTCGTCTAGGCTGCCAAACGGTATAACCGCAATTTTTCGGCTAGGGTCAATTCGCGGCATCTTTGAGCCGCATACGTCGCAAAAAACCTGGGTAAAGAATTTCGCGTCTGGCAACTTGTAAGATCTTAGATGGTTCTCGCCCGTCGTAAATTTTACGCCACCCATCGAGGTAAAACCGTTGCTGGCGTGAGCAGCAGCCCGCGCTCGCCGACAACGCAAGCAATGACAATTGTGCGCGTCCTTGAACGGTTCAGTAACCTGGAATTCGATTTCACCGCACAAGCAACTGCCGCGTACGATGCCAGCAGGACCTCCTGGGTCCGGCGCTTCTTCAACACGTGCATACCCTGTCTCTGGTGGATAGTCATCGTGTCGCGGTAAGTTGCTGGTAATGTTGTACCACGGTGCGCAGTGCGCTACGAAGATTTCGCAGTCCGAGCTTGATCCGTCATCGTGACAACCGCCGGGCGCCACCACTTCGCCGCTTTGTTCGCTGGCGTACGGCACTACGGAACCGCAGTTCACGCAGAAATTGCGGGACACCAATGGTGAAGATCGATAGTTGACCACAGTATCCATGGAGCTTGTCCAACGAAATTGATTTGTTCGGACGAACCAGTAGGTACCAAATGCAGCGCCATGTGCTTTGCGGCACATTTTGCAGTGGCAATTGTATGCCTGAAATGGCTTTTCAGTGATTTCCCACGTCACACTGCCGCATAGGCATCTTCCTGGATTGCTCAACATTCTTCTCCATTGTGGCGGAATTAGCCAAACCACGATTAGTGCTGCACCCCTTCGTTGTGCGTTTGATATCTATCTCTGGAACGCACAATCGCAAAGTTGTTCTGCAAAATATGCAGCTAAGGCAAAGAAAAATTTATGCTCATCACAATATAGCGAGAATAGTTCCGGTGTTTGCCCACACAGGATCCACAAATTTGGGCAAACATAGCATTGTATGTCGCTATAGAGAATTGGGTGGGTGAAAAACACCCGATCGATCCAGTTCATATTCATAATCAACTCAGGGCTGACCATGTAAATGTCTACGGGATGCCACAGTTTAGACAGGTCCAATCGAGGCTGGGCGTGCCTCCCTCCGTGTCCGACGGGAAGCGCCATCGTCGCTGGTATTTGCCACAAAATTGGGCGACTATGAGATCAGACGTGCAACCAAAATATAACCAAGCACGGTTCGATTCGTTTACTAAGCAATCAGACTTAGCGATGTACGCCAGCAACGGATACGTCGGAGCGGCAAAGGGAGGCCATTCGTTGCCGCTTCCAAATTGTTGCCCGCGTGATGTTAACGACTCTGCGGCGGTAGCCCGGTGTCTGTAGCCAATATGAGAATAAATATGGGTGGAAATGCTCGGTTTCCTCGCTATAACAAATAGGCGGACAAAAAGTACCGTCTAAGCGCGGCGTGACCTGGCGACCTTTGATTCAGAAACGTTGGTAAGGGGAACAGATTGATGCGATTTCATCGAGCTTTTGGGGTGTTTGCAGTCCTAGTCTGGCCGGCGGCGCCGCTGCTTGCGGCTGACTTGCTGGAGATTTTTCGGTTGAGTGCAGCGCATGATCCGAAACTACAAGCGGCCATGTACCAATACGAAGCGGCAAAGGAGTCTGTCCCTCAGGCGAAGGCGTCTTTGTTTCCGGATTTGAGTTTCAATTACGAGTATCTGGAGACAAATCAGGATATTAAGAGCAGCGACAACACTGTGTTTGGTTCGGGTAGCACAAATTTTCCAACCAGCACCTATGGACTCGTGCTCAGCCAGCCTATTTTTCGATTTGGCGATTGGCAGAATCTCAAGCAGGCGCACGCCAGAGTGGCGCAGGCCGTCGCAGAGCTAACCGGAGAACGGCAGGAACACATGCTGCGTGTGTCGCAGTTGTACCTTGGTGTTCTAGCAGCGCAAGACGACCTTGAATTTGCCCGCGCGGAAAAAACAGCAGTAGAGCAGCAGTTGCAACTCGCCGAACGACGTCGCCAAAGCGGGCTTGCTACGCGTACTGATGAATACGACGCTCGAGCACGATTCGCGTTGATCTCAAGCAATGAAATCGACGCGCAGAATCGCTTGGCAGATGCACAGCAGGCGCTCCTAGAAACGACCGGCGAACTCATCGTCAATTTGAAACCTCTCGATGGCAATATCGAGTTGCGAATGCCGGAACCGGCAAATATCGAACAGTGGGTTGAACAATCATTGCTACAAAATCATGCACTGGAGAGCCGCAGGCAGGCGGTGTTGGTCTCCAAAAAGGAAATTGACCGGCAAAAGTCGGATCGCTACCCGACTCTGGATCTGGTGGGCCGGCTGGACAACAGAGACACGAGTGGCAGTCTATTCGGCGGTGGCAGCGAAGTTGAGACAGCGGACATCGCATTACAATTTAATTTGCCGCTATTTAAGGGTGGTCGAACAAATTCGCGCGTCAGACAAGCGAGGTTTGAGAATCTTCGCGCTATGCAAGAGCTGAAACTTGAACAACTGCAGGTGACGCGTGAGTCACGAGGTGCCTATCTTGGCGTTATCAGTGGCGTCAGCAGAGTTAGTGCTCTTGAGGAGTCGGTCACCGCTCAGCAAAGCGCGCTCGACGCAAAGCGACGTGGTTATCAGTCTGGAATTAATACGGCTCTTCACGTGCTTGATGCAGAGCGCGATTTATACCTGACAAAGAGGGACTATGCTCAAGCACGTTACGACTATTTGCTTAGCATGTTGCGCTTGAAAAGCGCGGCAGGTGTGCTGCAGGAGTCTGATTTAGAAAGCATCAACAACATGCTGACGAATAGCCGACAAGAATGAGCTACCCATGGCGATCTGAAGTGAAGGCGAAAGCGCAACAGGTCGCGCCTGTGGCGTCCAGAAAACGCCTGCAGTTCGAGCCACTAGAATCTCGAATCCTGCTTTCAGGCGAAATCGGAATTCCGCCGAATGACCCGTTTATCGATGTGCTTGCTAAAGACAAGTTCGCTGCAATTGAAACCCGATGGGCGAATTCCAATCAGTTTCCGCACGTAGATGGCGGCAGCAACGCGCCATTCCTTGCGCCGCAGGTGCAGCCCGAGAATTTACCCGTTAGCGAACGTTTGCCGGTCGCACCGATGAGTTCGATCGTGCCGCTGATAGATCCGGGTCGCCATGTTGTCGATGGATATTTTCCCGACCGGCTTGAAAAATTGGACGACATTCAGCCGCAATTCAAATTACCAATCAAAGTAACTGTAGGTAATTTTGAGGTCGAAGATGGTCCGCAGGTCTGGCATCGCGATGATATTGCACCCTTACTTCCTGAATTCGATCTGCAGGTCGATCAACTTTATTCGGCGGGCACCGCGTTCTCTTTGTGGTCGCTCGACATCGATAGAATCGAGCCCAGCCAGTATATGCAATTGCAAGATCCGAATTTGAATGTTCCGGGCGTTGCAACTGATATGCCGGAGCAAACCGAAACGAGCTTTGCCGCCGGCGACAATCTGATTTCAAGGTATGGTAGAGGGGACTTTGTTAGCGACCGAACCGGTAAATTTGGCGGGGATGATGAAACCACTACGGGGTCGTCGGATGTCATTGAGGACCAGTCGAGCTATTTTGCAGAGCCACGCGAACCAGGATTTGTTTCGCCCGGGTCTGTCGTTACGGTCTCGGAGCAGAACGATGCGCATACTGCTGTAAACGAAGATCTGACTTCACGATACGGTAGTGCGGACTTTTTCAACGAGCAAGTCGGTCAATTCGACAAGCATGTTGGTGCCGCGGCAGAGTTGTCAGATATTGGTGTCGTTGAACCTAGCCAATTTGGCGAGCAACGCGATTCGGGCTTTGATCTTCAGGGCTTCGCAATCGATTCGCCAGAGCAAATCGGAACTAGTACTGATGCGGAAGAGAATTTCGTTTCGCGTTATGGTCGCGCAGATTTCTTCAACGATCGCTTTGGCAAGGCCATATACGATGCAGACGCGGTTGTTTCTCTTGCGCTGATACGACCGCCGACCGACGATTCCGACACATCTGGAACCGGCGGGGACGATACCTTCGAAAATAGCGCAAATAGCAACAATTTCTTTGGTACTGCGGGGGATGATCGGTACCTGTTTGGCGATAACTGGGGTGACGATGGCGTCGTGGAGGTGGCAGCCGAGGGTGTCGATACGCTTGATTTTTCTGCGGTCACGTCCAATCTTACGTTCACGATTAGTATCGATGGCACCATCGACGTCAGCGACGGCGTCAATACACTTTCTGCAAGTGCCAATATTGAAAACCTGGTCGGTGGTCAAGGCGACGATCTATTTGTATTCGAAGACGGTGCGACTTTGGCAGGCACTATCGATGGTCGTGGTGGCAACGATACGCTCGACTATTCTCGCTATATCGCTGCTACCAGCGTTGCCGTTGGGGCCAGTCTAGAAAATCTGATTGGTGGAGCCGGTGACGACGTCTTTATGTTCAATGACGTCAACTTGGTCACAGCAACAATCGATACCGGTGGCGGTAGCGACACACTCGACTTTTCGCCGCTCACGACCGATCTGACGTTCACGATAAATCTTGACGGCACGGTCACTATTACCGACGGCGCAATCACGCTGACGAGCAACGGAATTGTCGATAATCTGGTTGGCGGTCAAGGTAACGACGCCTTCATTTTCCAAGATGGCGCCATCATTGGTACGCTTGATGGCAGCGGCGGCAGCGACACACTCGACTATTCGAGCGTTACCACTAGCATTGCAGTCGACCTCAGCGTAGATACAGCGAGCGCAACAACTTCCATCAGTAACATCGAAAATGTCCTCGGTGGGTCGCAGGATGACACAATTACCGGCGACAACGAGGACAACATCTTCGCTGGCGGTGCGGGTAACGATGTTCTAATCGGTGGCGGTGGAATTGACACAATTAGTTTCGCGACCGCCCAATCGGCCGTAACTTTCGATCTTGGGATTGTTGGACCTCAAGATATCTTCGGCAATGCTACCGAAACTGAAACAGCGTCCGACTTTGAGAATGTTATCGGTACTGGCTTCGGTATTGGCGCCGGGCGCGGTGACACGCTGACTGGTACAGCTGATGCAAATCAGTTCTTTGTTGCGGCAGGCGCTTTGATGACCACTATCAACGGCGGCGATGGCGAGGACACATTGGTGGTTGACGGCAACACCGAGGTGCTAACCAGCAGCGACGGTACGACGCTCACTTTCAGCAATAGCGCCACGCCAACGATCATGCACGGCGCAGTAGAAAACGTGCTGGTCGAAAACTCTCCAGTCGCGCTTGAAACGGGCCAGGTCCAGGCGTTGGTGGACGGTCTGCAGGCTCTCGCTGATCGCTTCAACGAACTCGAATCGATTGATGGTTTCGCAAGTTCGATTCCGCTTGCGGATCCGCTTGGCGTGAGCTTCGGCGAATTGCAGAATTTTGGGCGTGTACTGCAGGAACTGGTTGATGAGTTTCAGGAATTTGTTGACGGCTTGGATACCGCGTTTCCTGGCGGTGCTAGCAGTGCTCACGTTACCGATTTTCTTGCTGGTTGGATGGTGGATCTGGCAAATCATGTGGACGTGGTCGGTTCAGCCGAAGATATTTCCGGCACGATAGCGTGGCTTGCCAACACGCTCGCAGCCAACGATCAAATTGTCGTCAACGGCAGCACCCAGGATTTGCGCTTCGTGCAGCAGTTGAGCAGTACCCGCGATAGCAGCATGGATCTCTTTCTGTCCGAAACGCTTCGTGACGCGGGCGTAGAAGTAGAGCGAGAGACGCTATTCGATCTGTTGAGCGGGTTTCAGCTTGACTTTAGCTTCGGCTTGAGTGGTATAGAAACGGCTCCAGGAAGTTTTTTTGTTGACGAGGCGTTGCAATTGTCTTCCAGTGCCTCACTTGCTCAAAGCTCACCTGTCAACGTTTTCACAGACGCGCTAATCGGTTTTATGGGGGGCAGTATCGATGGCGAACTGTCGGAATTGCACGCATCCGCGGACGTCGAGCTAATTGCTTCCGATGGCCGCTGGACCGTGGACGAATTAGCGGCGAGCAATCCTTTTAGTGTTGCCAGTGAAGACGGTTCAATTACATCCAACTTATTCTTTACCACGGATACGGGATTTGAATCAGCCATAGCAGATCTTGGCAACGGCACTATCGATCTGGCTAGTATGAATTTCCTGACGGAGGACCTGACAGTCGTGTTGCCTGGCCAATCGGCCGACTTCACACTGATTACACCGAACGAATTGCTCAATATGCTGGACCAACTCGGGGCCTGGTTGGGCGGGCTTGCACAATCTGAAATTCTGAATTTGAGTGTTCCGTTCGCCGGGAACACAACCATCGGTGACCTGATCGATTTCGGTGAGGCGTTTGGCGAAAGCCTGTTGCGATCGTTGGTGCACCATGATGGCTTGCGCTTGTCCGCGGACTTGCTGGCGAGCGGTGTTTTGCCAGGTAGCGATCTCGTCGAATTCAGTATCGAAGTGGAAATGGCAGGCAGTGAGCCACAGATTGTTGTCGTGACGCTCAATCCGACGGTTACTTCGGACAACGGGATAGGCCCCAATAGTCCCGCCGAAAACCTAAGACTGGATATTGAGAACGCGGTAATAGCTGCGCTGATCCCAGTCATCGGTGCCGCCGATGCCGCT
This sequence comes from Woeseia sp., assembly GCA_021773015.1. Lineage (GTDB taxonomy): Bacteria > Pseudomonadota > Gammaproteobacteria > Steroidobacterales > Woeseiaceae > OFTM247. The sequence continues at coordinate 2,177,315 of JAJFKW010000001.1, read as the reverse complement.
GAAGTTGAAGTATTTCTAGAAGAAGGTCGCATCGGATTCCGACCACAGTTAGACGCGACCGCAGTGCTTGGTGTCTCGTTGCCATCAGTTGGCAATGAGTCGCTTGGGTTTGACGGCAATCGACTGGTTGTGCCGACCGCCGTTGTGGAATCCGGAGTGCTCGGCCATGAGTTGCAGTTCACGCTAAACGCCGACGGCGAAGAGCACGTCTTTACCGTTAGCCGTATTACTGATCCGAACAGTTCAACGGGTTCCGGCGACGACGTCAGAGATATCGACGATCTCATTGCGGAGATCAACGATCAGCTGGCGACAGTATTCGACGGTATTACCGTAGCAAATGACGATTCGGCGACAAGGCAATTGGTGTTCGATGTTGCTCCGGGAGCAACCCTGGTCACTGACCCAAGTGTTCCCATAGGCGGCGTCGCGCTAGTGAACGTTCGTCAATCATCTTCGCTGGTTGACGGCCTGCTCAGTCTCGGTGTTGAGGCCGCCAGTTTTGTCAGTGCACAAGATTTGGCCAATCAACTGAATGAGATACTCGCTGAGTTTGTCACCGGCGTGACGGTTAATTTCGACGTTGCCAACTCCGAAATGAGCTTCACGGTTGCACTTGAGCGCGAGTTTGATATCGCGTCGTTACCGATCGATCTTTCGGTCGATCTCGGCGAGTTCATCGACATTGAAAGCATGTCCGACCTCGCTGTTACAGCGGATGCGCAGTTGGCCTTTACATTCGGCGTGGACCTGACGCCTGCCGTGTCGCTGGTGGTTGCGCCGCCGGTTGTCGTTCCACAACTACCGGACCTCGGGCAACTCTCCGATACAGCGTCGTTCGATGTGACGCTGTTGCAAGAAAATTTTGAGGAGAATGAGCGACTGAGCGGTTCAACCCTCCAAGTGAGCGATTGGACTATCGTGGCAAACACCGGCGCAACGGCGATGGTGGCCTGGGCAGCGCCGGTGTCGGGCCGCGTGGTAGATAGTAACGACGACCCGGAACGGGATCAGTTGTTTTTCATTGAAATAACCGATGACGAAGGTGAGCGTACCTTCGTGGATGCCGTGTTGCTTAGTTTTAATACACTTGAGAACGCGGACGATGGCACAGGTTTCGACGATCTCGCTGGCGATCTTGAGAGTGCGATATCGAGTGCACTCGATGAGCCCAGATTTGCTGGTCTACAGGTAACCATTAGCAATGCTAGCGCGGACAGCTTTGAGATTGAGGCATCCGGTACAGGTTTTGACGGCTATCAGCTGCGGCTTGTAACGGAAGATGAGTTCGCGGTCGCTGATTTTGCCGACGTGTCGGTTGCACGCGATACCCAGAATCAGTCGCTTGATGATTTATTGCAGGACATTCAAAACGCGGTCGACCAGGCAACTGACGACGCCGAATTAGAACGAACTGACGATACGTCGCTTGGATTAACCGGTCCAGTCGTATTGTCGGCGAGTGGCGCTGCAGTGATCGGTGATATCCCGGTGCCGGAAAACGGTGTCCTAGTACGTGACGTCTATTTTGAAGTTGTCATCGGTACGGAAACATTTCGCGGTGTCCTCAGCGCTGATGCTACAATCGACAATGAGCAGGAGAACGATGACGAGCCCGATCCGATTGCGGCACTTGCGCAGGATGTGCAGGATGCGATTAACGCAGCTATCGGCGATCCTGATGCTGAGGTCTTCGTCAATGCACAGTCGTCGCAGCGATTGGACTACGCTGTCGCCGTGGCGAACGCCAATGGTGACGACATCAGACTGCATTTTGTTACACCAGCTGTTATTGCCGAATTCAACGATCAGCGGTTCAGCCTTTACGCGACCGCTTTCTTAGCGCAGCCCGATAACGCCGGCCCGGGGCGGCTCCTGGCGCGTAGTATCGTGGTCGATAATCTCAATGATCCCGCGTTAATGGAACTAGGACTCTTGAGTTCACCGATTCCGGGCAACGGCAGGTTGGGCAGCGACGCGGTATTTCAAGTTGCTATTGACGATGTGGTGTACGACATCACGGTCAGCGAGATTGACACCGTCAGCAACAATAGCGTCGACGACCTCATCGCCGACATCAATGACGCGCTAGTTGCAGCGATCGGCGATAACGACGTTTTCGCACGCAGGGTGATGCTCACTGAAGACATGAGTACGGAAGGCAATCGAATTGAATTTGCAACGGCAACATTGAGTGGCATTCAGTCGCTCGCATTGCCTGCGGTATCGGCGCTGTTAACGCCTGGAAATGCGCCCAATGCGGCTGTCGATCAGCTCGGTTTTAGCACGGAGGACGAATACAGCGCACGCATCCAAAGTGCGGAGTTTTTCATTGAGGATGCAACGCTTTCGGGCGGCCTAAATCTCGATGCAACGAATATCGAGGCCACCGCCGTGGTTGGCCTGGGTGGAGAGGGCGGTGTTGGTCTTGGCGTAGAAGTTATCGACAGCACGGGTGGCATTTTTGGTGACGTCGCTATTTCGCTGATCAATCCAGATGCCGCGCCCGGCGATGCCGACGAGACGCGCTTGAGTTTGGGAACGCTCTGGGAACATCTTGGCGGCGACATCGACAGCCCAATATCGGAAATTGTTGCCGCGGATATCACGGGTGGCGTCGACATCGACCTTAACGTAGCACCCGTCCTTCCGATACGTACACCAATTGAACCAGCGTTGATCGATATCGGCCTCGAACTGAGCGACTGGTTGAGTAGTCCACCATCGTTAGATGATGCGAGCCTCGAAAACGGTTTGTCAGTCAATATCACGGGTCTCGATCTCAATATTTACGATGCACTCAGCAATCTCACATTCTCGGACGTTGTCGATGCGCTACAACAGATCGTGGAATTTCTGCGTGAATTGCAAGGCGACGGCGACGGCGAAGGCGGACTTGCAACGATACTCGACCAGCCGCTGCCGTTACTGAATCAAAGCCCTTCAGAACTCTTGCTGGTTGCCGATCAGTTTGCTGCTCTGGTCGATGAAGTCATCGCGAATCCGGCGGGCTCTTTAGGCCAGCTTGAATCAATGCTTGAGGATCTACTTGGTGTTCCCGATGAATTGGTCACGCTGGCGTTGGATTTTGATGACGGTCTTGCGCTGCGCGTCGACTTGCAATTCAACGCAGGCATACAAGAGTCATTCGGCCTAGATCTCAACATTGAGGATCTGGTCGGATTGACAGATCCAGATTCGGCCGCGCGCGACCTGCTCGACGGTGTTACAAGTCTCGTCGGCGTTAGTTCGACCGGTGACTTGAGTGTCGGAGTGGACGGTACCGTCCGGCTTAGCTTCGGCATCGCGTTGGGCAGTGGCAATGGCTCGGCAGAAGCGCTGGGATTTAAAGATGGTGCAATGTCCGATGGCGGTCTGTTGACTGCCAATGGTGACGCGCAGGTCGCAGCGGACAGATTGGTTGATCAGGATGTCGAATTCGATTTGGTTGTCGATGGTGAAGTCTTTAGGGTGACTGTCACGGCGGGCGATCAAACGTCGGGCCCAGTAGAGGTTGGGTTGACAACCCTGCTCAGCGATTTGACAGATGCTCTGATGTTGGACGTCGGCGCTGACATCCAGGTTACGCTTGCCGACGGTACGACGGTCGACATAGATTTGGGTCCCGATGCGGCAACGACAACAATTGATGACGCCATTGATGCGATTAATGCAAATGCTGGCCTGCAGGCTTCTTTTAACGAGGAATTGCAGCGCGTAGAGATTGAAGATACAAGCACTGCGACCGCGGGCACCACTCAGTCCGGTGTTTTTGTGACGCAAACCGGTGTTACCCAAGGACAGGCCTTGCAGTTTTACCTGGAACTCGGAGTTCAGGAAAATCCGCCGGTATTGGTTTCCGTTGACGAAATGTTGAGCGCTACACGAGCACAATGGCTTGCAGCGATTGATGAGGCGATTCGTCAGGCGATGGTCGATGCCGGTCAACTAAATCCGGTCGCGGACGCTGTTGTAGATGCCACATTTGTCGCCGGCAGGCTGACGTTGCAAGGCACCGGAGAAGGTATCGGAACCCGCTTAACATTGACGCTGGGTGGCGTTTTTTCGGTGAGCGATCTTGGCACGTCTAATGCGGCTAGCAGACTCGGCTTGGCGGGATCCGATGACAACGGTGACCAGATAATAGCGGGTAGAGAACTGCGTACTGATGCATCGGCGGATACCGGTGGACTCGTCAACGACCTGCAACAGGCTGTAGATGCTGCGCTTGCCGGAACCGTTAGTCCACCGGTGACAGTTTCGCTGCGAACCAGTAGCAGTGACGATATTTCGCGGCTCGAATTTTCGACCGATCCTGGAGTAGAACTGGAAATACGCTCAGTGACTCAAGTCATCCGACCGTTTCTTTATAACGGCTCGGATGGCACTGCATTGCTGCTCAATGCTGGGGCGAATGGCGAAAATCTAGAGTTTACCGCACAGGTTGGGCCGTTTGGCTTCTTTGTTATCGATGGCACTGCCAATCTCGATGCCAGTTTTCAACTATCGTTGGAAGATACCGGCGAGATGGATGGGCGCACTTATTTGGGTGCAAACGGCGACGAAATCGCGCTCGCGACCCCGCAGGTTGAGGGAAGCGCAATTGCGGAATTGCCATTATTTTTTCCGACAGAATCGATACCGGTAGGCGATCAAGACAATACGTTAGTTATTTCAATTCCGGAGCTACTTGGTTTTCTAGGCGAGGACAATGGCAGTGGTGGCGTAGACCGAACCGAAGGCTCGGTTGGTATACAAGCGCCCGACCTCACGGCATTCCCGACGCCAACGCTAATCGGCATGCTCAGCAACCCGGAGTTCATAATCGACGGGCTCGATTCGATTCTGCTGTCGATCCAGGATGCGCTCGACGGCGAAGTTTACGGCATCGATATGCCGCTTATCGGTGACGGCCTGGCACCCGCCGGGCAGTTCGTTGCCGATTTCCGCGAAGACGTACTCGCGTATCTGAGTCTCAAGCTTCGCGAGGGCGGACTTAATCCGGTCACGCTTGTTCAGGAAACGCTCTACAATATTTTTGCTGGTGCCGACGACGGTGATCCGGCAGCCGTCCGCGTTCTGGGCTTTGAGCCGGATGTGAGCGCCGACGGAACGCTCGTGGCAGCTGGAGTGCTGACGACTGGCATGTTGGATCGAAACGCCGAATTGAATATTACCGTCGGTAATGAAGATACAACCCGTATCGTGGTTTTCGCCGACGACATCGCTGACGACACGCCGGAGGCGCTGGTCGAAGCGATCAATAATTCGCTCGATGGGCGTGGGTTGGCGGAGCAGGTTACTGCCGGATTCGTCGATGTCGATGGTGGCTTCCAGATTACGTTTACGGCGACTGAAGCCGCGGACCTGATCGTGATTGAGACGGCTGGCGCGATCGCATTGGATTTGTTTGGACTGAGTGTTGGCGCGCTAGATTTTCTGAAAAATGCTGTTGGTCCCGAGGGCATTGTAGACATCAACGACATCATGAAAACGGGTTTCGGCCTGTTCGATGAATTTGGTCAATTCGATTTTCTGCTAGGGCAAGAAACAGTCTTTGGGGAGTCATTGGACTTCGATCTCGGTTTACCTATTCTCGATTTCGATCTTGATGCTGGTGTGGAGCTTGAACTTGGCTGGGAGCTGGGTTTTGGCTTCGGTGTTAGCCAGACCGACGGCTTCTACTTTGTTTCCGATTCCGCCCTGGCGCCAGAATCCATGCTGACTCCGGGCAGAACCGCCGAACTGATTATCAGCCTGGACGTTAGTTTGCTTGGCATCCTTGGGTTTTCACCTGGTACAGGTATGGGTGTCGAACCGGCAGACGGTCCAGTTGAATTGCTTGCGACGACTGAGTTGCCTAGCGACGGGCAGCTAACGGGCGACGTTGTGTTTGCATTGGAAGTGGGCGGCCAACCCTTCGACAATATATTAATCGCTGCAAGCGATACCAGTGAAAATATGAGTGCTCTCGACTTGGTCGCCGATATTCAACGATCAATCGACGCAGCGTTAGGTGTCGCGAATTTGGTGACGGCGGAGATGGCGCTCGATGCCAATGGCGACTCGACAGGTAAACTGCGATTGCGTGCCGCCGATGGGTCCTCACTAGTGATTTTTGATACTGCGAATGTTTCGGGCCGCTTCGGTTATCTTGCTATCGATGCCATCGATCTCGAAGAGGCTGGGGAATACACTGGACTAGGCATCGAGATTATTGTCGATATCATGGATCCTGGTACCGGGTCGTCGCAAGATGGACGCCTAAGTTTTTCTGAAATTAGTGCGTCGAGTACCCAGCTCAGTGACATTATCGTTGCTGAAGCAACCGGCAATGCAATGGTCAACCTCGGCTTGACCGTTAACTTCGACGGGCTCGGATTGGATTCATCGTTCCTGCCGGCGATCAGCACGGATCTGCTTATCGATTGGACCGTGTCGTTCAGTTCCGCGGACGGCGGTGAGATCCTTGCGCCGGATGTTGACTTCCGCGACATCACACTCGACCTGGGCTCATTTATCAGTGATTTTGCTGGTCCATTCCTGAGCGACATCGGTGCACTCCTGGAGCCGCTAGACTTCCTTCTGGACCGTCAAAGCGGATTGCTGTACCAGCGTCTGCCGGTGATTTCGGATCTGGCGGGCGAGACGGTTACGTTGAAACAGCTTGCGGAACTTCTGGATACCCAAAATCGGATCACCCCATTCTTGAATGCGGTCGAGCAGATCTATTTTCTGATCGATCTTGTGAGCGATGCGGCAGCAGAAGCCGATGCGAGCGGCGGTTCTTTGTTACTCGAATTTGGCACGATTTCTCTAGACAATCTTAATGCGCTGCAATCCAATGGGCAAAGCCTGGCGGACGCGAGCCCTGACATCGGTTCGCTCAATCAGGGTGCCAGCGACACTTTCAACGACGATCCCAACAGCAGCACGCCGGCCACGCAGAACTTTACGCGTAACGTGACGCGACCGGGTAACGGCACGGTCAGCTTCGACATACTGCAGCCAGGCAACATTGTCGATTTGCTGTTAGGCAAACCCGACGTTAATTTGATTACGTATGACCTACCGCCGTTTGGTTTCGATTTTGAATACCTGCAGCGCTTTCCGATATTTCCGCCACTGTTTGCAACCCTGCGCGGCTTCTTCAGCGCCACAGTCGACTTGGGCTTTGGCTACGATACGCTCGGATTGAATCAATTCCTCGCAAGTGACAACCCGCTCGACCTGGTTAACGGATTTTTCATTACCGATGTCGATGCTGACGGTGTGGACATACCCGAGGTTACATTGCAGGGCGGTATTGCCGCAGGCGCATCGCTCGACGCGGGTGTTGCATCCGCCGGCGTCGAAGGTGGAATAAACGCGAGCATCCTGTTCAATCTGAACGATCCGAACCAAGACACTAAAGTTCGGCTCGGCGAAATGTTAGGCAATATATTGCTTAACGACTTCAATCCGTTGGCGATTTTCGATACCAGCGGCAGGATCGATGCTTTTTTGCGCGCGTATGTCGAAGTGTTATTCGGGCTGTGGTCTGACGAATACGAAATTGGCAGAGTGACGCTGGCTAGTTTCGATATTCCGTTCGAGCGGCCGCCAATATTGGCGCAGGATCTTGGCAGTGGCGTATTGCAGCTGAACATGGGAACGGCCAGCGAAAATCGCATTCATGGGTCGCTGGCAGACGGCAACGAGAGCGTCTACGTGCGATTCGATAGCGGGAGTGTCTTTGTCAGTGCTACGGAGAACGGACCCGAACAACGCTTTATCGGTGTCGACAAGATTACTGTAAATGCGGGTGCAGGCGATGACATGATCAATTTGGAGGGGCTGGCTGGATCCGGGATCGAAGTTGAAGTGCGAGGTGGGACGGGCGATGACACCATTATTGGTGCTGCGGGTATACGCAATGTCATTTTTGGCGACGAAGGGAATGACATTATTCGAGTCGGCGGCGTTTCAGCCACTGCGGTCGCGAATGAGATAGACGGAGGGGACGGTAATGACCAGATTACAGGTGGCCGTGGTGCTGATCTGATATTCGGCGGAGCTGGCAACGATACGATTGCCGGTGGCGATGGCGATGACGACATCGAAGGTGGAACTGGCGACGACACTATCGTCGGTGGGGACGGTGATGACACCTATCGATTCAGTAGCAACTGGGGTAACGACGAAGTCGATGAGGAAACCGATCTCCTAGGCCTGGCTGCGCCGTCCGGCGGCGTGGATACCTGGGATTTTTCAGATGCGACGACGGATATCAATTTCCAACTGGGCAGCGACGTCGGAGTAGGCGCTATTGAAAATATTGTCGCCACGCCAAATGGGTTACGTGTGACGTCAACGCGGCATGGACTGCAAAACGGTGACCAAATTACGCTCACCGGCGCTGAAGTCGAAGACAGCAGCAATCCCGGCACACTAGTTGATGTAAACCAGAATTTTACGGTGAGTGTCGATCCTGCGGACCCGGACGCCTTTACAGTGATTGTTTCCGGTCTGCCTGATGAACTAACTTATGTCGAGGGTGGTATTTTTCAGCTTGATCGAAGCGCGCTCATTGTTGACGAATTTCGAGCGGCTGATCCAGACGGTTCGGAGATGCCAATTCAAATCGAAACGTCTCTTAGGCATAGGCTGCAAAGTGGCGATACGGTGTTTGTAGGCGGCGTCGACCCCGTCAGCGGTGAGACAGTTCTGGAGGGTGTTGAATACACCGTTACGGTTGTTGACTCACGCACCTTCAATTTAGATGGAACGACATTCTCCGATCCTCCCTTCTTATTCGACGACGCGTTTGTACAGCGTAACGAGAGCGGCACGGGAATTATCGAAGGTGTGACGATTCGTGATGACGGAGTCGGTGTATTTGTCGAGATCCAATCGATAGGACACGGTCTTTCCTTCGGCGATGAAATTGCTGTGTTTGGCAGCAATATCGATGATGCGGTCGTGGACGCGAATGCACTGAACAATAAATTCACTGTAACGGCAGTTACCGACAGCAGTTTTGAGATTTCGGTTGCTGACGAATTTGCTGGCCTGCTGCCCGCGTCCATCGATGCGGCGACCGCTGTCTGGCAGTTGAATAACACGCATGCCGCATCCGTTGGCAATTCGGTGTCGCACAACGGTTACGGCGTTGAAACTATCATTGGCAGTCGCGGTGGTGACAACTTCAACATATTTCAGACTGGCTCGCAGACTATTGTGCTCGACGGCGGAGCCGGGTCGGATACCTATACTGCGCATGCGGTCGAATCGCGCGTCGGACAGGGCGCCACCGCAAATACGCGGTTGTTCGACACCGGGGATTTCTGGGATACGGATGTTGCACTATTCTTCGGTTCGCAAAGCGCCGACATGTTGGAAATCGACAATACCAATATTGTGACGGTGCTCGACGCAGACAGCAGCGACAATCCTCGATTTAGTTACGGTGAACCGAACGTTGTTCTCGGATTTCAGTCAGGCGACAGTGCTGAGGGAACACTGACCGCAGATACCAGCTTGGCGTCAGGCGTGCTTGATCGAGATGCGCGCTTGTTGTTGAGTATTGGTGATACAGAAGCAGTACTACTCATCGTTCAGCCCGAGGATGTTGATGACCCACAATCCGTCGGTGATCTTGTCGACGCATTAAACGACGCAATTAACGACAGTGAACTTGCGGGTCAGGTTGAGGCCATCAACGATAATTCGACCGTAACGCTTAACGCGCTAGCTATGGGCGGCAATGCAACCATTACCGTAGAAAACGTATCGCAAGGCAGTGGAATTGAGGCGGTGGAGGTCACTGCGCTCGCAGGTGCTGACACGATTCAGATCGGCAGCACAAACAGTCGCACGTCAGTCAGCATTAGCGGCGGGCTCGGTGACGACGCGATAGACGTTGGGGGGTTTGAAAACAGCGAGACGAATTTTATTACGTTGAACGGCATACGGGGCAGCGCGCTAACTGGCTCGCTCATCATCGACGGTGATGAAGGAAATAATTTATTGTCGCTTACAGATGCTGATGACGGGGAAAATAACGACGGAATGCTCACAGACAGTGTGCTCAGCGGACTCGGCATGCAGATCAACATAGAGTATTCGGATTTTGCGGATCTAACGTTGCAGTTAGGTTCGGGCAGTGATCGCTTCACCATTGAGAGTACGATCGATGGCAGCAGCCAAATATTTGCCGGCATAGGCGACGACGATGTCGACATACAAAGCCTTTCCGGAATGGTCACAGTGGATGGTGAAGCCGGAGACGATTCTATCCTGCTGGAAACGAGCAACTTTGGTAGTACTGCGGCGATCGTAGGCAATTCCGGAGACGACACCATCGATATTCGCTCAATGCAGGGTGACGTCCGGGCCAGCGGCGATGACGGCGCCGATCTCATTAATGTAGGAAGTACAGCGGGTATCGGCGCGTCGGGTTCTGTCAATTTGATCAATGGCCTCCTCGATATTTCGGGCGGCACGGGTATCGACACACTGAATATTGACGATAGCGGCGATGGCGGAATGACAACGTCGGCATTATCGCAGCTAAGCGGCTCCGCACAGGCGAATGGCCGGCTGAGCGGCGACGCACACATCGATATTGACTTCGGCGATGGCGAGTTTGTCTCGGTCACAGTGGTCGCCGAGGTTGGCGTTTTGCGGGCTGACGCGCCTTTGGCTGCTGCGGCAAACGGACGTCTGAGCGGTGATGCGTTCTTTATTTTGGATGTTGGCGAACAACGCTACGAAGTCACGGTGCCGATAGATGCGAGCAACCAATCGGCTGACGATCTTGTAGATGACATCAACACAGCGTTTGATCGGCTTGGCCTGGAGCCCGAGCGGGTCATCGCCAGAGTCGATGGCGATACGCTGGTCATTGAGTCATTGCAAGGCGACGACGTGAGCCTGCAGGTTGACGCCGATGATCCAGCGGCACTCGAGCTTGGATTCTCGAACAACAGCGTCGCGGTATTCGACAATAACAGTCTTGCGGACCTCGAAGCCGACATCAACGCCGCACTTGCGAGCGCCGGTGTTGGCGATCGCATCTCGGCGGCGATAGATACCGACGAGAGCAGATTAATGTTGACATTGCTGTCGGGTGACTTTGTCCGTTTCGTTCTGGATGCGGACGATCCGGCCGATACAGAGCTCGGCCTGCTGAGCAACCAACTTATCCAGCCGAACAACGTCGGTACCTTGCGTATCAACGATGTGACGGGCCGCGCTGAACTGACCGGGTTGGGTATGGGCGCACCAGGGGACGGCGTACCCGGCATTGTTTACGATAGCGCTAACAATGTGAATATTGGACTCGGCAGCGGCAACGACGAGTTTAATGTGCAAGGTACATTGAATGATGACGGGCCGTCTTTGACGACGATTGCGACGAATGATGGCGACGATACACTCAATGTTTCAAACACAGCGCCGGTTACCGAACCGATCCGTGGCGCGCTCAGCGGAATTCTTGATGCGGTTCAGGGTGAACTTAGCATCTTTGCCGGTGAGGGCTTCAATACCCTGAATATCAGTGATCGCGGGTCCGCGGTCGCAGATACCGATGTATCTATAAGCGACAACCGGATTGGTGGGTTGGCGCCCGCCGCGATCAATTATGCGGCAAGCGGCGGATTTGCTGGTGGGATCAACATCTGGGCGGGCTCTGGCTCCGATGTCGTGTCTTTTGTCAGCACGCTCAGCGATAACGTGACGACATTTCACGCCAATAGCGGGGACGATCAGATAACGATGCTGGACCTCGACAATTCCGCAGACGATGGGCTGCTGGTGATTGAAGGCGGACTGGGTAGCGACATTGTCGATGGAGCAGCCTGGAATGCGCCGTTATTCTTGTTTGGAGATGAGGGTGAAGTTACTTATCAGGATCGAGAGCGCTCGCTTGCGCAGGTCGTGCGCGTAGAAACGCTGCAGGCAGATGCAGGCGGTACGGATCGACTGTTGGGCGGCAGTACGAACGATCTGCTTCTCGGCGGTAGTGATGGTGACATCATAAGCGGTGGCGCGGGAGATGACATTGTCATCGGCGATGGCGGCCAGCTAACATTCAACGACGGCGACGTGATATCTGTCGAAGCAACCGACTTTTTTATCGGCGGTGCAGACCGGCTTGCCGGCGGGCAGATGAACGATGCTTCACGGCTAGGGGGTGACGGCAACGATGTCATCATCGGTGGCGCCGGCTTTGATACGCTTTTCGGCTCGCTATCTGAAGACATTCTTATCTACGAATATGGTCGTGTGCTGTACGACGGCGACCTTGCCAGCAGCGTGGTTGTGCTCGGGCAGCAGCCGCTCGATCTTGCGGCTAGCGAGATGTTTGGCTTGTATCTTAAAGATCGATTTTTGGTGTCGCCCTATCATGTTGGCGACGTTTTCGCCGACCGGGCGCCAATATCAGCGAGCACCATCAGCGTATCAACTGGTGGTCGCGCACATGGCAATCAATTTCATGAAGCGGTTTGTCAAAACTACCTGGCGCAAGTGACATTCGAACTGAACTCAGCAATGCTGACGCCTGCATCGCACGACTATCTTATCGGGGCCGCAACCGTTCTTGCGGGCTTCGATGGTCTTATCGTGCAAATTAGCGGTCATGCCGATAATGCAGGCGACGAGAACCACAATCTTCAGTTATCGCTCGACCGCGCGATTGCTGTTACAGATGCGTTGCAAAAGTACGGTGTGAATCCTGACATCCTGCGCTCGGTTGGGTATGGCGAAGAACTGCCGATTGCCAATAACGACACTGCTGAAGGTCGCGCCGAGAATCGCAGGGTAGAAATTAAGCTCGACAGTGGGGCTGCCTGTCACATTGATGATCTGGCGCCGGAAACGGGGTCAATGGGAATGGGTTTGCTTGGACTTTCGGGCTGGCTTGCGTCACAGCAAAACCAGAGTCCAGTACAAAGAAAACGAATTCACTGGTAATGCAGCAGCCTGTTCGCAGGCAACTGAAGGGAGGTTAAAGTGGCAAAAGAAGACAAGATAAATAACGGTGCTGAGACGACACGGAAGGTCAATTGGGATGATTCGAACATGGAAGCGGCCTATGCCAATGTTGCCAATGTATCGTGTACTCGCGAAGAGGTGACGCTGTTATTCGGCACCAATCAAACGTGGCATGCGGGGCAAAAGGATCTGACGATTCTACTGAGTCACCGTATCATGCTCAGCCCATACGCAGCTAAGCGCATGCTCATGTTGTTGGACGGGACGATCAAAAAGTACGAGTCGACATTTGGCGACATTGTTATCGATAAGCGTCAAGAGGCGGAGTAGGCGTGCAGAGATGGATACTCGGGCGGAAACAGATAGTGGCAACCTGATATTCGTCGATCAATTGCTCTGGTCGCAACTTGGCAACGCAAAATCGGTGGTCGAGTTCTGTCGTGCCTGGTTGGTGCTGCAGTGTTCTATGCTCAAGGGCGTTAAGTGTGCAGTGGTTGTGTTGCGGCAAGATGGTTCGGATGACTATAAGCCCGTTGCCTTTTGGCCGGAGCAAGACGCGTTGCTACCGGGCGTCATGCATCTTGCGGAGGAGACGCTCACACTAGCTAAATCTCAAATCGACCAAAACGATGAGGTGCTGGCGGTCGCCTATCCGCTTGGTCAGCCCGGCAATAATGTGGGTGTCGTTGCAATCGGTGTGGAGCCCACGGCCAACGCCAGCGAATTGCTGCGGCAGCTGCAGTGGGGAAGCGCGTGGCTCGATATGCACATGCGACGAACGGCGATTGGCGACGAGCAACAGATTACCGATCGATTGATAACTGTACTCGATCTGATCGCCACATCGCTAAGCCATGAGCGATTTCTCGATGCGGCGAGGGCCGTCGTAACAGAGCTTGCGGTGCTGCTTGAATGTGATCGAGTGAGCCTGGGGTTCGTCAAATCGGGGTTTGCGGATATCGTCGCCGTATCGCATTCATCACAAATTGGCGGCCACATGAATCTTGTTCGCGCAATTGGCAACGCGATGGATGAAGCAATCGACCAACATTCTGTCATCGCTGTACCTGCTGCAGCTAAAAGCGATTATTTTGTGTCGCGCGAGCACGAGAAACTGTCAGGGCTGGTCGGCGGATCGGCAATTCTCAGTGTGCCACTACTCAGTGCCGGCGAATTTTGCGGTGCGATGACATTGGAACGCCACGTCGAGATCGGTTTCGATGACACAACAATTGAACTCTGCAAGTCTGTCGGGATCGCTATTGGTCCGATGTTGGATTCGAAGCGCCGCGAGGACCGCTCGATATTTGTCAAGATCGCAGCAGCGGCTGGTACCGCAGTTCGGAGAGTTCTCGGTCCTGGGTATTTGCTACGAAAGCTTGTAGCCATTGTGATGTTGCTATTCGTTGGATTGTCGATCGGACTGACGGGCGAGTACCGCGTATCAGCGACAAGTCGTGTCGAAGGTGCTGAACGGCGCGTGATCAGTGCCCCGATAGAGGGTTATATTGCGAGTGCTGCCGTGCGGCCGGGCGACATCGTCGATGCGGGTAAACTCTTGTTTGAGTTCGATGATCGTGATTTGCGACTCGAACGCGTGCAGGTTAGTTCGGAGCGCGCGCAAATGGCCGCCCGACTGCAGGACGCGATGGCCAAACGAGAGCGTGCCAATGTGCAAATTATTAATGCGCAGATTGAGCAAGCAGATGCACACCTCGCGCTGCTGGACGAACAAATCCAACGAACAAAAGTTGTGGCGCCGTTCGATGGTCTCATTATCAGCGGCGACCTCAGCCAATCGCTGGGGGCGGCTGTCGAACGAGGTGAAGTGCTCTACGAATTGGCGCCGTTGAATCGCTATCGCGTCGTGCTTGAAGTTGACGAGCACGATATCGCAAGTGTGCTGCCGACGCAGCAAGGTTCATTGTTGTTGGCAGCGCTGCCGGATCAACCCTTGGCGCTCGAAGTTACGCGTCTGACATCCGTTGCCAGTAGTGCGGAAGGTGTGAATTACTTTCGAGTTGAAGCAAATCTAAAGGACGCGCCGGTTGGCGTCAGGCCAGGTATGGAAGGTGTTGGGAAAATCGACATCGAAGAGCGACGGCTCATTTGGATCTGGACGCACCAGCTATCGCGCTGGCTCAAATTGGCATTTTGGTCATGGACGCCATAATTCACGATGTCTGAATCGGTCTATAGCAGCTCCTGGTACCGGGTAGCAACGTTGCGGCCACGCCTCAGGTCGCACGTTCGGATCCATCGCCACCGCTACCGGGGCGAAATTTGGTTTGTACTTCAAGATCATGTGTCGGGCAGATTTCATCGCTTTTCTCCGCTGGCCAACTTCATTATCGGAATGCTTGACGGTAAGCGCACAGTCAATGAAATATGGACGCTTTGCTTCGAACGTCATGGCGATGACGCGCCAACCCAGGACGAAATCATATCCCTACTAACTCAGCTACACGCAGCAGATGTGCTGTTAAGTGGCGCGCCACCCGATGTCGCGGAACTGAATAGTCGGAGCGAAAAACGGCAGCAACAGGAAAGAGCGGCGCGTTGGCGCAGCCCGCTTTCGATTAAGGTGCCGCTATTTGACCCCGAGCGCTGGCTGGCCAAGCGACAGGTGTTAGCGGACCTCGCATTTAGCAAGGCTACAGCGATACTTTGGTTGATTGCCGTCACTTACGCGACTATTCAAGTAGCAATCAACTGGCCGTCATTGAGCGAAAATGTCACAGAGAAAGTCCTAAGCGCCCAAAATTTGGCACTGATTGCTTTAATTTTTCCGTTTGCAAAAGCGTTTCACGAATTAGGTCATGCCCTTGCGGTGCGAAAGTGGGGCGGAGAAGTGCACGAAGTAGGTGTAATGCTTCTTGTCTTCGTGCCAGTTCCCTACGTCGACGCCTCGCAGTCATCCGCGTTCCGTCATAAGTACCAGCGGGCAGTTGTCAGCGCTGCGGGCATGATGTTTGAATTATTGCTCGCGTCAGTCGCGATGTTCGTTTGGCTCAACGTTGAACCAGGGACGTTGCGAACCGTTGCCTACAATACAATGCTCATAGCGGGCGTCTCCACGCTTTTTTTCAACGGCAATCCGCTGTTACGCTTCGATGGTTACTATATATTCATGGATTGGATAGAGATGCCGAACCTCGCGTCTCGTTCGAACCAGTACTTCGGCTACCTGACGCGTCGCTTACTGTTGCGCGTGAAGGACATAGAACCAGCGGAAGCCTCGACCGGTGAGGCGAGGTGGTTACTGTTCTATTCAGTCGCATCATTCCTCTACCGCATGTTTATCATGCTGGTCATCCTTAGCATGGTGGCCAGTAAATACTTCGTGCTCGGCGTCATCCTGGCTGCTTGGGCCGGTTATTCGACATTGCTGGCGCCGTTGCTGAAGAAGTTACATTATTTGTTCACGGATTCGTCGCTTGCTGGTAGACGAAGTGTTGCGATCACCGCCAGCGGCGTTTTAGTTGGTGCAATTGCGCTATTGCTTTTGGCGGTTCCAATGCCTCTGCGAACATTGGCCCAGGGTGTGGTATGGACTCCTGAGGAGTCTTGGGTTCGAGCCGCGACCAGCGGATTTGTCACCGGTGTGGCGGCGATTCCCGGTGAGGCAGTCAAAGAAGGGCAAGTGCTGGTCCGTAGCGAGGATGCATTGCTATCCGCTCGTATTGCGATGCTGCAGGCGGACGTCGCGGAGATTGCGACACGGTATGCGGCAGCGGCGATTATCGATCAGGTCGCAGCAACGACCATTCGCGAAGAGTTGAGTTTTGCCGAACAACGATTGGTGGAGGCACAACGCGATGTTAGCGACCTTACAATTACCGCCCCGGTTGATGGTGTATTTCTCTTGCATGCATCGCCATTGGATTTACCCGGTCAATTTCTGCCACGTGGTACTGCCGTTGCGTTTGTAGTCGACGATAGTGTCACGACGATCCGCGTCGTCGTACCGCAGAAGGACGTCGATCTCGTTCGACACCGACTGCTCGACGTCTCGGTCCTGCTATCTGATCAGATGGACAACGTTCTGAGTGCATCGGTAAAGCGTGAAGTTCCAGCGGCGACTGACGAGTTACCCAGTATGGCGTTGAGTACTGAAGGCGGCGGTCAAATTGCGACTGACCCCGGAGCCAGCGGGCAGCGTGCATTTCAGTCAATGTTTCAATTTGACCTGCAAGTAGATAGTAAAATTGCATCGCAGCGTCTTGGCCAACGTGTATTCGTGCGCTTCGATCACGGTTGGGAACCTCTGGCATTTCGCTGGTATCGAAATGCACGGCGACTGCTGTCGAGAAAATTCAATGTCTAGCGTTGCTGCCGCAGTTCGGGCGTCGGCGGAACCCTATGCGGAACGTATAATCCCGAAAGTAACCGGGTTGGACAGTCTTTATCATCGTTTCGTAGCGAGACGGTTGTTTACAGCGCGCCATACAGACAAGCGATATGCGCGTCTGGTGCGCTTGGTCATGCAGCGTGTTGCAGAATTGGAACCGCTTTCGGACGTGGCATTGCAGGAACGTGCGGCCACGCTAAGGCGGGCGTGTCGACTTCGCGGGCTTGACGAGAAAAATGTTGCTGCAGGATTCGGCTTGGTGCGTGAAGTATCGAGGCGTTTGCTTGGCATGCAGCATTACGAAACGCAGATTCATGCCGGTCTCGTAATGCTAGATGGCGCCATTGCGGAGATGCAGACTGGCGAGGGCAAGACATTGGCCGTGTCATTACCGGCTGCGCTTGTTGCGATGTCCGGCGTCCCAGTACACGTGATTACCGTCAACGATTACCTGGCGCATCGAGATGCCGAGTTGCTACGACCGATTTACGAATTTTTGGGATTGTCGGTCGGGCAGATAGTCAGTACCACGGACGCGGACGGGCGTCGCGAGAATTACAGGAGTGACATCACCTACTGTTCGAACAACGAGATCGTATTCGACTATCTGCGTGACCGTCTTACGCTCGGAAGTCACAACAGCACAGCGCACATACAATTTGAATCACTGTATGGTGAGCGATCAAATTTGCAAAGGCTATTTCTCGATGGCCTAAGATTTGCGATCGTCGACGAAGCGGATAGTGTGCTTGTCGACGAAACTCGCACGCCTCTTATCTTGTCAGCACCGGGAGGCGAAGATGGAAGAGCCGAAATCGTGCGTCAGGCACTGACGATACAACAGAATTTGCTGGCCGGCCGTGATTTCTTATTGGAAAAAGCGTTACTAAAAGTCAACCTAACGCCGCTAGGTGCAGACGCGGTCGCATCTGCGGTGGGCGGCCTCGATGGAGTCTGGCAAAGTACCCGGCTTGGCGAGCAGCTAATTCGACAAGCTATCGCCGCGATGTACCTTTTCATTCGTGACGATCACTATGTCGTACGCGACGGCAAGGTTCTCATCGTCGATCAGCATAGTGGTCGGATAATGCCGGGCAGAACCTGGAGTGAGGGTATGCATCAATTTGTCGAAGCAAAGGAGGACTGCGACATTACACCGGATCCCAGTGTGTTGGCGCGCGTTAGCTACCAGTCCTTTTTTCGCCGCTACCTTTCATTGTCAGGCATGACCGGTACGGCGCGTGAAGTTGCTGGAGAATTGTGGAATGTTTACGGACTGAACGTCGTTACCGTTCCGCCACGGCAAACATCAAAAAGGGTATTTCAGGGGCGTTACGTACTGCCATCGTTGGACGAAAAATGGCGGCGAGTCGCCGCCGCTGTTTCGCATGCGCACGAGATCGGCACGCCGGTATTGGTTGGTACAAGTAACGTCGCGACATCCGAATATGTCAGCCGTTTATTGCGTGATGCCGGGCTGCCGCATGAATTGCTCAACGCAAAGCAAGACAGCAGAGAGGCGGAAATTATTGCTGGCGCTGGTGAACGGGGCAGAATAACCGTGGCAACCAATATGGCGGGTCGCGGAACCGATATTTGCCTGCAACCAGCGGTCACCGAGCTCGGTGGCCTGCACGTTATACTCACGGAATATCACGACGCTGCGAGGATCGATCGACAACTCGTCGGACGATGCGCACGTCAGGGCGACCCAGGAAGCTACGAAGTGATTGCATCTCTTCAGGATCCGATTGTCGAGAATGCCGGCAAGCTCCTGCACTTGATTTCGGACAGTATTGCAAGACAACGCGAGCCAAATATCGCACAACTCTTGGGTGCGTCGATTCTAAGGTTCGCGCAGTGGCGAACAGAACGACAACATTCGAAGATGCGACAGGATCTGCTGCGTGCCGACGAAGCATTGAACAACCGATTGGCGTTTGCGGGTATGCGGGAGTAAATAGATGCGATTGAACTTCAAGTTTCCGATGTTCGTGCTTGGGATAATCTGCTCAAGTCAGCAGGCGTTCGGACAATCGCCTGCTACTACGTCGCTCGATTGCTTGCTGGAACCGCATCTTGAGGTTGATGTCGGCAGCCCAGTTTTCGGCATACTGGCGGAGGTCAATGTTGGGCGTGGTGACATCGTTAGAAAAGGTCAGGTAATAGCCAAACTGAAGTCCGAAGCGGAGTCTGCGGCAGTCAAGTTGGCGGAGGCCAGAGCACTGTTTAACCGCCGTAAAGTGGCACGTAATGACGATCTATACCGGGACGAGTTAATATCAAATCACGAAAAAGATGAAATCGAGACGCAGAGCCTGATTAGCGATCTGGAATTGCTGGAAGTGGAAGAAAGGTTACAAATGCGAACCATCCGCAGCCCGCTCTCGGGAGTGGTGGTCGAGCGGCTCCTGTCTCCGGGAGAATATGTGCAAGAAACACCAATAGTGAGGTTGGCGCAAATCAATCCATTGAACGTCGAGGCAATTGCTCCTGTTGGGCTGTTCGGATCCGTGGCAGTAGGCGACAGCGCGCACTTACAAATAGCCGAGCCTCTGAATGGAGAATATACGGTGAAAATTGCCGTTGTTGACCGAGTCATCGATGCCGCGAGTGGTACCTTCGGAATCCGCTTCGAATTGTCGAACCCCAGAAACGTCATACCATCAGGCATGAACTGCACCGTGCATCTGCAGCCGACCGAACTGAGCCGTTAGGAAGTATCAACGACGCCAAGTCCTATACGCCGGCCGGTCTACAACTTCGAACACAAATATTACGGTACTTGTAGCTAATTCGATGTTTAAGATCGTCTTGGGATTACAGTCCTACGCAAGTCGGCCACTTCACTGACGACCGTGAGCAGAAAGTATCTTCAACGTCATTACAATTCATAATTGTAACTCCAACACTCCCAATCTCGGAGTTCAAATGAAGTTTGGCGTTCGATCTTGATGTCGAATTTCATCCCAAATGCGTCACTGCATTAGATGACATGACGTGCCAGCGCGGAGCGAATGACCCGGTATGCCGGTTTCTACGACCAATCGCGTATAGACAGGGTAGAGAGTCAATTCGAAGGCTAACTACATGAGTAACAAAGGCGTTCTCACATGCTTGACAGTATTGCTGGCGGGTCCCGTTCTGGCTCAAAACAGCGCTAGTCCTGATCCAACAACGAAAGTGCCGGAGGCAAAGTCTGTGGCGCCAACCAACAAGCAGGCTGTTGACGAGAATCAGGTCGCTGTCGAACGGCGCGCGGCAAAAGTCCGCGCGATAAACGATGAATGGCATCGGCAACGAAACGAACTCAACGCAGAGAAAAGTCGCAAGTGGCGGGAGATACAAGGTGAGTGGAAGCGAAAATTTCGCGAGATAAGTGAACAGGACCTTTCGCGCGAAGAGCGCAAAGAAAAGACCACAGCAATCGCCGAAGAGAAAGACAAGAAACTGGCAGAAAATAGAAAGCTGCATTTTGAGAAGCAGGCACAAATCGATAATGCGAGAAACGAAAATCGCGCTTTAGCTATCGCTGCAGGAGGCAAGCTGCTGGTCAAGCCCGTATTAACAGGGCCCGCCGGCGCAGCAAATTCGCCAACTCAATCAGCGGCTCCGGAGAGTGCTGTTAACGCAGCACGGGCAACTCCATCAGTTAGTGGATCAGCTGATGAATCGGCTCCGACACCGGCGACGTCGTCACTCCCCAACGGCCTGCCGACGAATACCGAGATTCCTGGAATAGACCTGCCTAAAGGCAATTTGCCCTCGTTACCTGCTGAGGAAGTGCTAGGCACTGAGGAAGCCGAAGGGCAAGTTTCGGCTGTTTCGGCAGCGAGCGGAACAACGGTACCTGATGGTATGCCACCAAATATTGGCACACCACCTGTGGACCTGACCTCATCGCTGCCACCAACAGAATCACCCGGCGACGAAATCGTGCGAAATAACGTCTCGGCGGACGAGATGCGACGGCGCGAGCAGATGTTCGCGGCGGCGCAAGAGCAGAGGCGCCGTGCTGATGCGCCGCGTGGAGGCAATACAGACGGGTTTCTTGGCCAAAACGATCCGCAGCATACGCCGTTCGATTGCGACGACAGTAACCGACGCGTCAATCCGAATGCCGCGGAAGAGTGTAACTATATTGACGACGATTGTGACGGCACTGCGGATCGCGATCCTGTGACGGGCGCGCCGCTCTTTCAAACACTCTATCTGGACAGGGACGGTGATCTGCATGGGGATCCGGCAACAGGTTCATCATTGTGCCCGCAGGTTACGCGCGACGCAGAAACGGGTGCCTACATGGTGACTCACGGCAATGACTGTGACGACTTTGACGCTAACAAATGGAATAACTGCAATGAGCAGCAATGATCAAAAAAATGTCTACGTTTCGCTAATTGTTATAGTTTTGATGACGCTTGGTATTGGCGCTGGGTCGGTAGCAAGTGCGGCAGATGCGCGGGAGCGTGCGGAAGCGGCGTGCGCCACCTACAGCGCGCAAAATGGAAAGCACTGCAGCGTGGAACGATGTCCCTGTGGCCGTGGAGAATCGCGTATTGGTAAATTCGATCGATCCGGTCTGAAGATTGCGCTATGCGCCTGCTCAAATGGGTCCGACTTGGTCGCGCCAGAAACGCAGCAATGCACAAGCGACGCTGAGTGTGACGACGGCAGGTTCTGCAACGGACCGGAGCGATGCGATGCGGATCGCATCGGCGCCAACGCCAACGGCTGTGTGATCACTCGACCGCCATGCAATGGTTTGGTCTGTTTTGAAGAGTCCGACAGTTGTGCAGTCGAATGTGTCGATCTCGACATTGATGGTGTCACTGCGGTTCACTGTGGTGGTTCCGACTGTGACGATGCTGACGCAAATCGATATCCAGGCAACCCGGAAATTTGTGATGACAGGGGGCATGATGAGGATTGCGACCCTGCGACCGTCGGATGGAAAGACGACGATGGGGATGGTTTTATATCGGCGTCTTGCAGATAGGAGTGGTGAATCTGTGGCTAAGTCAATTAGAACCCTACTGCTAATTCTTTGCCTAGCGGGCGTTGGATACTTTTTGCTCAACGTTCCCAGCTGCGCTGGCGGCGGCGTTAAGCTGGTCAATGGCGAGTGGGTAAATTTCGAAACGCTAAGTCTTGTGAGCAAGGACTGGCCTAGAGCAGATGCTGTCATCGTGGATTCGCAATTGAAGCAGAGGCGCGGCACGCGCAGCACGAATCGGCGGAATGACAGTATTTTCCAAATTCGTTACGAATTCACGGTGAACGATAAGCGTTACGAGGGCGATACTGTGCAATTCGTCGTAGCAACAGAAAAGCAGAAAAAGTCATGGGCAAAGCTCTATACAGAAGGCAAACGTATCAAAGTGAGCTACGACCCGACGGATCCTGGGCTGTCGGTCATTGTTTCAGGCACATAGCATAGTTGCCGGCGCCAAATATTGAATAGAGTAATACGAGATACATGATGAGCGACTTAATACTCCCAGCAGTAATTCTGCTGGCGATTGCCGGTATCGTAATGGCAATACGTCGGCTATCGAAACGTGCTAGAGAATTGGCGGAGCTCTGCAAAAACGGACGGGACATAGAGGGTGTCCTGACGGACGTGCGAAAAGTCCGCAGATCAAGAACCGATAACAATCACTATGTACGCTATACGTTCAAATCGTCCGCGGGCATCGATTATTCGCGAGAGATGCGTGTATCGGAGCACGAGTTTTCACAGTACACACAGGGTCAAGCAATCGATATCGTTTACCTTCCCTTCAACCCGAGCATTCACGCTCTGAAAACTCTGGTAGACAAGACGCGGCAAGCCATGCATCAATCGTAGATGCGTAGATGCGTAGATGCGTAGATGCGTAGATGCGTAGATGCGTAGATGCGTAGATGCGTAGATGCGTAGATGCGTAGATGCGTAGATCCCGTAGGAGCGGCTTCCAGCCGCGATACCATACCAAAAAGGTCCGGCGAACCCGCTTGATCGAATTGTCGTGTGGTTGGCGTGTCCTGTCGTTTAGTTGACGTGTTAGATTCGCGAATTGTTTGGCATTCTCTAACAGATCCGAATTAGAAGTGAAGTCGTGAATCGATCGATTAATAAAGAACTCCTGAAGCGGCTCCGAGCCGAAAAGGGATGGTCCCAAGAAGAGCTTGCAATAGCGTCCGATTTAAGCGCCCGAACCGTTCAACGTCTTGAGGCCGAGGGTGGAGCATCTACAAGCTCAATCAAATCAGTAGCAGCCGCATTGGAGGTGGATATGCATAATCTGGAGGAGAAGCCGCGAACGCAGTTGATTGGTGTTCGCTGGGGATATGGTGGAGCAATCGTCGGCGCCGCAAGCGCCACGCTTGCTATCACTTGGAACTGGGTAGCCGGTGGCGGATCTGCATATGAGGCCGGGTTAGGCATGGGACTGGTCGGTCTCGTTACAGGCGTGTCATGCGCATTTATTGGTTGGGCTTCTTCCCGACAATGATCGCGTAATATATAGGAGGATACGCCAGACTCGGGTTGTCTGCCGGCTTTTTCATCTATTAACGTCAGCGTTTAAATCTGCGTGACCAGCGATAGATAACTATTCTTTTGTATTACAGAATTCACACCCTGACCGCCGATCAATTGCTGTTGCTGCACGTACTCCGTATCGATCAAGCGCCAAGTAACGGAATGTGTTTCAGTTTATGGTATTGCAGCGACAGGCCAATACAGTGTTTCAAGGCTTTCTCGGCCAAATTGTCTTTCTTTCCAAATACGATTGCTCTATTACCCATGTAGGTGAATTTGTCCGGGTAGATTTCTTTGAACGTATCTACCAGTTTGGAGTTGCAGTTGAAGTACATCGCATAGTGTACTGGCATCGACTCGTTCCAGCCGATCCTCACCGTACTACCATGCCGGGCGAGATAGCTTGGCTCTCCCCATTTTAACGTTTCTTCGACGTCGCCTATGTCAGGGTTTGCGGAAGCTTCATCAAGAATGAGCTGTCGAAGGCGCATTAGTTTTCGGCGCATATCGTCCGGATATGATTGAAATTTTCTCGCAACATCTGGATTTTCAATGCTGTCCACGAAACCAGTTATCTCTACGGCTAGCTCGCCGCTGGTTTATGAAATTCGATTACGTTTCCGTCAGGATCGCGGACAAAAAAGAATGTCGCACCTGCATACTCTACGGTTTCGGTAATCGATATTTCGTGTTCATTGAGCTGCTGCTTGACGGTTTCCACGTCAGTTATCTCTAGCGCAATATGAGTGAATCCAGTGTGCTTGGCAGTTTCATCCATCAAGAGATTCGTCGGCGACGCGTCTGTCGATGCGTTGAGAATGAAATTAATGTTGACACCGGATGGGTGTTCAACGACAGCGACGGGTTCCGGTCCCATCGGCCCTGCCAAGAATTCGAAGCCCAGCTTTTCGTAAAATGCTCTGGCAATACCAAGGTCCCTGACGCGCAGCCCTACGTGATTAATCCGAGTAATTTGTTTCATTAGAAATCCTTGATTTCGTTTCGAGCGTTTTCAAACTCTAGTAATAGTGTTATGCGCAGGTTTTGCAATGTCAGCGGACTAACTCGCCGAAGTATTCTCTCAGTCGCAAATGGCCATGATGTAGAAATTATCGGTACAGGCCATTCAGGAGACTCGATACGTTGTCTAATTTGGCGGCGAGTTTCGGTGCTCGCTCAAGTATCGCGGTCATTGTATCGTTTACGACACTTGATGCATCGCTAACCAATTCGCGTCCGGCCGGCGTCAGTTTTGCCATGGCGAGCCTGGCGTCACGTTTGCTTTTTACAGTTGAGACTAGACCGAGCTTTTCCAAAGGACGAAGTGCACGTGTCACTCCAGACGCGGTAAGACCAACGTTACGCGAGACGTCAATCCTGCTGGCTTGCGAATTCGGTGCCTCGGACAACGCTCGCAATAGGCGATACTCGGCAAAACTGACGCCTCGAATGGCGCCGAGGCTGCCGTCTAGCTGGCGCTCCAGACTATTCCATACTGCTGCAATGGCAAGCGCGAAGTCCTGATTTTCATTGCTATTTGAATTCATTTAAAAAGCATACCATATCCGTGATTAATCACGCAATAGTCAAATACTACTCAAATAGTTTTTTGTCACTACCGGGCGAGACTGTAAGCGCAATGTACAGACAGGAGTCATGCCCAGTTCCAATGCCTGGAGAATTGCAAAAGGTTCCATGGTTTCGCGATCTGTGATGCCTGGAATTCTTCTTCCGCTACTAGATCGTCCTACTAGGACGATGCATACTGACGCCGACAACGCCATCACACCGAAGCCAATAGCAAGAATAAGGAAACGGACGATGTCCAAACGAACGCTCGTAATTTCGGCGATTTTCGCAACCGTAGCGCTCAGTTCACCGCAGACATCTTTTGCCGCGGCTGCTGAGGGTAAAACACAGAAAGCCGTTCTGGTTACCGGTGCAAGTTCTGGCATTGGCCTCAAGATTGCCGAAACACTCGCCGCAAACGGCTACTTTGTCTACGCGGGTGCACGTAAGCAAGCTGACATCGACGCACTGAACAAGATTCCGAATATCGAGGCGGTACGCCTAGATGTTACGAAGCAGGACGAGATTGACGCCGCGGTAAAAACGGTACGCGCGGGAGGTCGGGGGCTTTACGGCTTGGTCAACAATGCGGGCATTGTGACGACGGGTCCAATTACTGAGATTGCTGAAGAGGAACTGACGTGGATTCTTGATGTAAACCTCGTTGCTATCTACCGCGTTACGAAGGCGTTTGTGCCGCTGATAATCGAGTCAAAAGGGCGAATCAGTAATATTAGCTCGATCTCCGGAATTCTCTCGGGCATGTTCTGGGCACCCTACAGCATGTCCAAACACGCGCTCGAAGCCTACACCGACGCGCTCGCCGAGGAGATGCAGCTATTTGATGTGCAGGTTAGTGCAGTCAATCCGGGTAACTACCGTTCCAGAATTGGCACCAAAGAAGCGGTTGTCATGATAAATGAGCCCTACGCGCAGCCGGGTTCGCCCTATGCTGAAGATATGGTGGACCATATTGCTTATCTGTCGGATCGTATGTACAAAGAACCAGATGACGTTGCGGCCGCCGTGATGCATGCTTTATTCGACGATGCGCCGAAGCCTAATTATCTAGTCGTTCCGAATCAGGGCGAAGCACGTTGGACCATTCTCCGACTCATTGAAGAGATGGCCGAACTCAATGACGATCATGAATTCTCGTACAGCGACGAAGAGTTGATACAGATGCTGAAAGAAGCGACCGCAGCGCAGCGCGAATAGCAGCGCGCGGTGACAGCGCCAACGTTATCTGCAAATTAGCCTACTTCCGCGTTGGCGTGATGCGCGAATCCAAATTGACATTTTCATCCAGCGATCATTCCGTCGGAAGTGGCAATCCTTGTTGGCGCAGAAAAGAAAGCTCGTTGAAATAGCCGCGTTGAAAAACGATGTGGTCATCGTCGATGTTGAAGAAACCGCACCCGTGCAGTCCCAAGGGATCCGTCCACTCTAGTATTGCCCAGTTTCCATCCTGAAAGAGATTCTCAATCCGGCAAACCATTGTGGCGCGGCTAAATTCGCGAGCGAACATTTCTCGAATGGCGTCGCGGCCTTCTACAGGGTCTTGCACCACCTGGTGGTTGACTGCGTCCTCTGCATAAAAGGAGGCCAGCTCATCGGCGTCGGCGCGATTGAATGCCGCTACCCAACTCCTTACGACTTCTCGAGGTTCCATATCGCTGCTATTCTCCAAAGTTGGCAAAGGAATTGTGCAAGGTCTAATTCGCAGCAACCGTTTTCTTTCAGACTGCTTGTCGAAGCTTACCATGGTCAAAAATGGCATTGAGATTACGCGCATTCTGATTTGGGGCGGGTATTTCGGGGTTCGGAGGGCTGGCAATCTTTCCTTGCTGCTATGATCAGGGGCTTGAGCACGGCTAAGATTTCGGACTACTTATGCCAGATATGCTGAGAATGTTCCTTGGGACTGTCCCGTCGCTGGCAATCTTTATTGGCTACCTTTATGCAGCCGATAGCCTGGATAGACTGGTTCACAAACGCTACCCAGTGGTGTGGAATCAGATTCTCGAAGATTGGGATGCACATTCAAGCTCGAACGCGTTCCTTCTCTTTCGCGAAAGAGAACTGCTTTATCCCCTCAATGACATTCAAATTGCCAAACTGCTGAGGCGTCTGCGATACCTATTTTGGGGTTTTGGTTTCGCGCTGATTTTCGCATTTTTATTTGCCTAGGTGGCTGTCTACTGAACGGATTAGTATCACCGATTCGCCACGCATTCCAGTCAAAATGACGGGCACGTTAGCCGTCCTCGCATTTTGCTAAAGGCAGGTACGGGTTGGTCCCAGTATTAACTCATCGCCTGCCGACCGAACCGGAACCGGATACTTCTCGCCAGTTGGGAGGATAACGAAGTCTTTGCCTTCTTCTACTGCATCGAGTTGCTGTGATATCTCACGTTTTTCTTTCTCGATCTTTATGCATTTGCTCGTCTCATAATTCCAAAAACCTGTTCGGTCGTCGTCGTATGGACCCTTTCCTTCGTTCACATCCGTGAAAAGATCGAGCGCGACATCTGCGGATATCGTTGCCACATCGTAGAAGGAGCAACCGGAGATCGAGAAAAGCAATATGCAGGCGGTAAGGCTTCTAAATTTCATGTCGACCTATACACACTGGAGTTGGAAATAGGCTGCACAAATACAAGATCAAATGCAAGGAATTGCCGATTTTTTTCCTGTTACGCATGTTAAAAAATCGCGACCGATGAGTATTATGTTGAAACTACGAAAAACTCGCTCACGCACACTGAAACTAGCACTATTGTGGCTTGACGGGGATACGTGATATTCGGTCTTTCGGCGCGAATTTTTCGACCGTCGTTCGGCTCCATGTCCATTTTCTGCACATTTGTCGGTTGGACAAGATGCTCAATGACTCGCCGTCAAACGCCCTAATCGCTTGAAAACCAAAAAATAATGCCGCTTTTCTGAAGGCGTTACGTATTAGATGTCAAAGGACTGCTATCGTTGAGTTATCAGTTGCTTTGGAAGTACGCCGATGATCAAGGAGACCGCAAAATGAAGCGAGTAAATTTCTCCATTCTCACTTTATTGGGAGTTATGACCGCTCCAGCAATATCGGCACAGGCCGATGAGTCTTGTCTGGTGGGGGAGTGGCAGTCGCAGAGAGAATCGTACGTAGCTACTGCCGAAGCTCAGGATAAGCTTGGATTGGTAGTAACCGCCGGTGGGGGCGGACTGAC
This sequence comes from Woeseia sp., assembly GCA_021773015.1. Lineage (GTDB taxonomy): Bacteria > Pseudomonadota > Gammaproteobacteria > Steroidobacterales > Woeseiaceae > OFTM247. Next base: position 2,148,667 of record JAJFKW010000001.1, on the reverse strand, counting down.
AATAGCCTTAGCCGAATCAAATCGCGCTCATCTTACTTACACCGACTACGTGGTCGTTAGAAAAATGCAGCGGGATACGTCCTACATCGAAATGGAGATGACCTTCAATGGTGAAGTTGATGGAGGTTTCATGATAAATCAAGCCACGGGCAATTTGATGATAAGAACACTCGCTGAGATAGAAATCTCCGTGCGGCAACGGCGACCTGATCAGCCATGGGTCAATGCTGGCAAGGACGAACAAAAACCGCCGCACGATCAGGACGGTTTAATTTTCGATTGTAACGATGATGAATTGGTACTGACCAAAGAAGAACACGGACAATTCGGCGCGAAATACCAAGGCCGATTCAAGCGCATAGGATAAGCACACAGCCCGCCGCGCACCCATTGACTAAGGAGGCCTGCTTCATGCAGATGTGTACTAGAATTGTTTGCAACAGCTTGCGAGCTATCGTGCTTATCGCGTCGATGGGCATGTGGTCGAGTAATTTCGTATTTGCTCAACCAATGTCGATGAATCCGGATGACCCGAAAGCTGTCGAAATAGTTTGGACGTCGGAAGCGAAACTTGGCGACCATGTCGGGCGAATTGAGGGCGCTGTTGACCAAGTTGGCAAGCGATTCTACCTGGACGGATTGAACGTGATGAGCCCATTAGTCATAAAGGTTTTCGCAAAAGACGAAAGCAAGCCCATTGATATCTCGCTACACCGCTATATCTGGAAAAAACCAGATTTAGCTGGCGTCACAGACGCCGAGGGCAATTGGGGCTATGTCGGGCGGGTACACGATGAGGTTGGTATTCAACTCAAAGCGAATGAACCATCGGAATTCTACATCTTGGCGTGGCAGGGCGATGAGGCGAAAATGGATTTTGGTAGAACTGTATTCATGCCTGTCGAAAATGCTGGCGGGAAAGATGCCGGCGAAAGTACGGGAATACCTATGTGGATCATCGTGGTTGTTGTGGTACTAGCTTTGTTAGTCGCATATCTGCTTGGAAAGGTGAAGAGTGCAAAGTCAGCGGGTCTTGTCTTCATCTTTTTGGCGAGCGGACTATCGACAGTCGATGTTTGGGCAGAGGCTATTGAATCACGACTCGCATCTGCTGAAACGGATATTTCCGAGATTCGCAGAATTCTTCGTGAAGTTGAAGACAAAGGCCGCGATTCCAGTGAGCGTCTAGAAGCCCGCGTCGGTGCGTTAGAGGATCGACCCGATACGTCAACTGAGAACAGCAATCGAATTCGGCGGCTCGATAGTCTTTATCGTCAACTTAGTAACGATCACCGCCAGCTCGCTACAGATCGAGTTGAAACGAACTCGATCATCGCTACCCAACTAAATACGATGCGTGGGCAGATCGCCGCACTGCAGACCCTGGTAGCCGAGGATAGGGCGGCAGTCCCCGATCCGGGACACGGTGGCGTGTCTCCGGTACCTTCCGGTTGTGTGGACAATCCCGACTGCTCGCGTTGTTCCCGAGAGGTGAACGAAAGACTCTCCGCGCGATTGGAGAATTACGAAAAACTACGCGTCATCTATGCGTCCTACAATCAGATGTACTCATATGCCGTTGATTTTGGCAATTCGCTGAGTGGTTGGCACCAGCTTGAGCAGGCAGTTTGGTATACCGAAAAAGTTAAAATGGTTAAGTACCAACAAGATCTAAGCCAGGTGTATACAGCAAAGCTCGAAGAATTTAACGCAGATCTTCGCTCGATACTGTACGACTTCGGGCAATGCGAAGAACAGTACGGAATGGGGGATTGGTTCAACCGCTATGGCGTATTGTATTACCAGAGTCTTATCTCGGGCTACCGACTCGACTAGATACTGGACTGCCGCAAATGAATCTTTGCAGAACAGCCCTCGTATTCTTGGCATCAGTTTTAGTGTTGTCCGCATGTTCAAGTGACGCCGATCAGGGCGAGCGTGACGATTCTCGCCAATCGTCAACAGAGCAACGGCCGCAGCAGCCGGCACGGGTAAGCGGCTCGATCGATCGAAATGAGTATCGGGAATTGCGGCGAGCTCTCAGAGATGTGCCTCGTCGTATTGTCGTCCGCCCGGAAAACGTAACTGGCCCCACGTACGCCAACGAAACGGAAGCGTCTGCCGCGTTTATTGAAGCCGTAAAGGATGGCAATACCGATCTCGCCGATTCAATACTGGTGATGGCGGAGCCTGCATGGCGGCTTGGCATGGTCAGCGGTGCAGAAATCGCGACTGGCGATGTCAGGAGAGCCGGTGACTACGCTACGTCGTATAATATTTTTGTTTACACCAATATCGATACGACAAAGCTCTGGCAGCTCGAAGCGGCGATCGTTCGAGGAAATGTCTTGGACGCTACAACCGGCACACCGATTGCGAACGCGTCGGTTAAATCACACCTCGATCCAGACGTTGGCACACGATCTGCTAACGACGGCAGCTTCGAGGTCATGGTCAAGCCGAAAACTTTTAGGGGCTTGCTCACCAAGCATCCCGATTATCAAACTCGGATTAGCGGACTGCCGGACGGTCGCTCTTCGCAATTGTTAATGGGTGAAAAAATGTACATGGATGTAGCGCTATTACGGAATGCCGCTCCTGCCCCTGAGGTTCTGCCGGCCACGGTTCCGCGGGCTACCGCGATTGGGCAGATCATCGACGTGGATAGCCAACTCCCGATAGCCGATATGGAAGTTATCGTAATGCCCGCCGGTGCGGAAGGCCTTGAAATTCTAAACGGCAAATATCAGACGGTTACGGATGCAGACGGTCGCTTTGAAATCCGCGATGTACCAATTGGAACGCATAGCTTGTTAGCGCGCAAGGTTACGCCGATTTATATGCATCAGGAAAATCAGTTTAAGGTGATTGCATCGGGTCCGTCGCATCGCATAGAAGCCAAACAACTGAAACCTAAGTCAGTCAATCTCCCAATCGTCATTGTCGGGTACGTTCGCGATCGTGTTACTGGTAAACCAATTAAAGGAGTAAAGGTATCAGGCGGCGTTTATCGCTCAATAATGTCGGATGATGAAGGAAAATTTTTGTTAGAGCTTGCGACCGGTAAGGAGTGGAGTGTTCAGGCAACGCACAAGGAATACCACGCCAGTACTACGCAGTCGTTCAGCTCACCGAAGCCGAGAAAATTCGAAACTGAATATCTTCTGGATCCGATTACGACCGGTACCGTATTTGGAACTGCAATCAATGCGCTAACGGGCGAACCTATCGCCGACGCAACCATCCGAATTGCCGGACAGACAGTGCGCACAGACAGCCATGGTCGTTTCAGTATCGAAGAAATTGAAGCAGGCGAGGTAGCTGTCAGTGCTGGGCAAGATGGTTACCGTGCAGATACGCAAACCATTGCCCTTGAGGCGCTTAAGTCAGCAGAGGCGCAACTGGTATTGGAGCCAATAACGCAAGGCTCTGTCGCTGGCATAGTAGTGAATGTGACAACGAGTGCCCCATTGGCGGGGGTTCGCATCAGTGTTGCCGGCCAAAGCACACAAACCGACACTGACGGTCAGTTCATTGTTGAGAATATTGAGAAGGGTGACGTTGAGGTCGCCGCCACAAAGGCCGTATACGAAAGAGCTGTCATAAGCACCGAAGTCGTTGCACAAGAAATGTCAACGCTGCGAATTCCATTGACGCCAATTACCTACGGAACGCTGAGTGGAACTGTGACTGACGTCAATACACAGCAGCCGATGGCTAACGTAGAAATTTCGATTAGTGCGCATGGCGCGCAGGATATTCAAACGGACGCTGCCGGGCGGTTTTCTGTAGAGCGCGTGACGGCAGGCGATGTCTCGTTGACCGCCACCATTGCCCGCTATCACGATGCGCAACATGCGACGGTACTTCCGCCGGCAAAAGAAGTCGACGTGCGAATAGTCATGCAACCTATCACGACCGGCACGGTACGTGGTTTTGCAAAGAATGCCGCCAACGGCGAGCCCATTGCTAATGCTGCAATCAGTATTGGAAAAATGCGCGCGTCAACCGACATCGGTGGATCGTTTGTTATCGAGCAGGTTCCCGCTGGCGACATCGAGGTTGCAGCTACCGCGAAGCTATTTGAAGCCGACACCGAAGCGGTCACATTGCTTGCGGCTTCTGAAATCCGCGTTGAGCTGAAACTGATTCCGATTACCTATGGCGCCATTGCCGGTATTGTCACGGATAGCGTTACCAATCAGCCGCTCGATGGCGCACGAGTGAGTGTTGGCGACAAAACAGCAATAACCGATACAGCCGGCGCTTACCGATTTGAGAGAGTCCCTGCGGGAACCCTGCAAATCATGACCGTCAAGCCAGTATACAAAGAGGCTTCGACGAAAGTGCAATTGGCGGCGGGTGCGACCGCCGACATCCCAATAGCCCTCGAGCCGATTACGACGGGAACCGTCCGCGGTACCGTCACCGATGCCGATACAGGTCAAGCGATAGCGGGTGCAACGATTTCCGTCGGACGCCTAGGCGTCACCTCCAACAATTCCGGTGACTATGTCATCAGCAATGTGCCAGCCGGTGATATTGAACTGGGCGCGAGCGCGACGTTGTTCGAACCCGGTTCGGCGGACGCGGTCTTAGCAGCGGCAGGTGAGTTTCAGGTGGACTTCGCTTTGACGCCGATCACCTACGGCACAATTGTAGGAACGGTGGTCGATGCAACCAGCAAGCGCGCATTGCCAGGTGTCAAAATTCGCGCAGGCGACAAACAAACTAAGTCTGACGAGAGCGGCAGCTTTGAGCTCAAGCGCGTAACTGCGGGCAGTGTGTCTGTTTCGGCAGCTAAGGCTATTTATGTTGATGACTCACGAGCGCTTGAATTGGCCGCTGGTGAGTCGCTGAACGTGGACATGCAGCTGATGCCAATTACCTGGGGCGCCATCAGCGGGTGGGTGGTCGATGAAGAGACCGGTTCGCCGATTTCTGGGGCAACCATTGCCGTTGCCGGACGGACAGTCGTTAGCGACCAACGCGGTCAGTTTACTTTCGGGCGCGTCGATGCTGGGACGCTCTCAATAGCCGCGAGCAAGAGTGGGTACCACTCCGGTTCGCTCAAACTGGATTTACAGCCAGAAAGCAGTGAGGAGGGCACCATACGCCTTGCGCAGATCAAGGTTGGCATTGTCCGGGGGCAGGTCATCGACGCGAAAACCGGAGCGCCGATCGCGCAAGCGCGAGTCACGACGGGTGGCAAGTCAGCTGAAACGGATTCTGCCGGGCGCTTCACGTTTGACAATGTAAACATCGGTCGCGCGTTGGTTGTCGCACGCCATGCTGATTATGCAGACGGCGGTTCGTCCGGAGATTTGATGGGCGGGCAAGAAATAGATCTCGTTATCAAGCTCGATCTGCGACGCGAAGACGTTACGAATCTAGAAGGAGCGCTTGCGTCGGAAGGCACCATCGATCTCTACGGTATTCACTTCGATTCTGGAAAGGATCAGTTTAAGTCCTCGTCACTGAGTACGTTACGGGCCGTTCTTGAAGTGATGAAGCGCGCACCAGAGCGCCGATTTCAAATAGCGGGACATACGGATTCGGATGGTGCCGATGTGTCCAACCAAGCGTTGTCTGAACGCCGTGCAAAAACCGTCATCGGTTGGTTGGTGCGCAATGGGATTCCGGCAGGACGACTGGACGCAAGCGGTTTTGGAGAGACGCAACCTGCAGCGCCGAACGATACGGAATCTGGCAAAGCGTTGAATCGTAGAGTGCAGTTAAGTTTCGCGGAGTAACGACGGGTCGGCAAGCTAGCTCCTTTAACCACAGGTTCAGGTCTGGTGCAACTGCGGAGTTCTAACTTTCCAGTTCCAGTGTCAGCCAGGCCTTGGCTTTTTTCCAGTCCATACGCACGGTTCGTGGCGAGAGCCCGAGTCCCTCGCCGATCTCTTCGTAATTCATGCCACCAAAAAATTTGCATTCTACAACGCGTGCCAGGCGCTCATTCTTTAGTTTGAGTTGCTCAAGCGCATCGTCAAGCGCCAATACAGCTTCCTCACGATGTTCACCCGCAACGCTACTTTCATTCAATTCAACAGGAGATTGTTGTCCGCCGCGCTTGTCCGCAGATCGTCGCCGCAAATAATCGATCAATATCTGCCGCATGGCGCGCGCCGAAACCGCAAGGAAGTGAGCGCGGTTTTCAAGATTGATGCGATCTTGTTCGACCATTTTCAGAAACGACTCATTGATTAGCCCAACGGTGTTGAGTGTATGTTGTTGATGCCGGTAGAGCTGTGACCGAGCGACTTTCTGCAATTCGCGATAGAGCACTTGGTAGACCTCGCTGATCGCGCCGTCGTCACCGGTTTTTGCACGCACCAGCAACGCCGTGACATCGCCGCCGCTCATACCGTTGACGCTTTCAAGAAATACTCTCTCATGGCAGTAACGCTAATTCCAGCGTCGCTCTTTGCGTTAGCGCCGCATCTTCGCCGAGAACTGCTTCAAGATTCTCCTTAGCACGGGTCAAGTGTTCGCGGGCGTCCGGGTGCCCCAGTTTCGCTTTTGCGATGCCCATCCAAAGATGTGTTTCTGAAAGACGAGCATCGGTCGGCGGCAGCATACCTGCGTAGCCGTCTGCGACAACCTGCAGCAAAGAAATCGCATCGCCAGGTTTGTCGCGCTCCGTCAATGCGGCGCCGGCCGCCATCTGCGATGCTAGCAATGCGGGATGGCCTTCTGGCAATTGTTTTTCGCAAATGGCCAGCCCCTCGAGAGAATATTGTTCCGCTTGTTCGAGCCTTCCTTCCAGCAATCTAAGTCGTCCTAGGTTCGCCAGCGACATGCCAACAGTTGCATGACTATCGCCGTGCAGTCGCCGTCGCATTGAAAGTGCGTCGCTGATGTATATGTTCGCCTCGCCGTAAACACCCAATTCGCGATACATCACACCCAAATTGTTGAGCCCCGCGGCGACCATATTGTCGTCTTGTTCACCCCAAATTTCATTCCAAATGTTGAGCGCGTTGCTTTGATAGTCGACAGCGCCCTCCAGATCGCCAAGACGATAACGGAGAGCCGCGAGATTGGCATAAATTTCACCAAGGCTGGGGTTGGCTCGGCCGAAACGTGGGTCCCAAGCATCGACGGCCTGTTGGTAAAACTGACCCGCTTCTTCGAAACGGCCCTGCCTTTGAATCGCCGCACCGAGTGTTCCGAGCGAACGAGCGATATTGGGGTGGCCATTCGGATAAATGGTCTTACGTATGTCGAGGATCTCGCGATGCAATGTCTCGGCTTCAGGAAACCGCGCGGTCTTCAACATCAGTTCGGCGAGGTTCCACAATACTATTGCGACATCAACATGGTCGTGCCCCAGCGCAGATTTGCGTGATGCAAATACTTGGCGCAATGTGCTTTCCGCTTCCTCCCAACGCTCTTGATGCATCAGCAGGTTTCCTAGTTCCATCCGTGCCGCTTCACGCTGTAAGGCCTGTGCATTTTGCGTTGGAACATCGATTGCCATTCGCAAATGTTCTTCGGCTTGTTCGTAGTCGCCGCGTTTCATCTGCGCGACGCCGGTCCACGTGAGTGCGGTCGTTAAGTGCTCGCCCGCACCATCCGATAACAGTCTTTGCAGGATATTTTCTGCTTCCACCGGGTCGCCCACGGAGGCCAAGTGAATTGCCAGCGAAATATTAGCCTCTTGTGCTGCGCTGCTCTGCGCATGAAGACGGGTATCGGCAACATCCGTTGCCTGACGCAAAAATGCTTCGCCTTTTTCAACTTCTCCCAGTTTGCTGTAGAGCGTACCGAGAATTCGCAACATGTCAGTTTGCGCGTGCGGTCCAGCTTGTAGCGTCGACACCTTGTCCGCGCCTTCATCGAGCAAGTTGAGTACCGTTAGCGGTTCGCCAGGGTTTGTTTCTGGATCCGCACCTTCAAATAGATCGAACAAAAAGTCACTCACCGCTTGTGCGCGAGCCGACTCCTGGCGCGCTGCATTGGCCTGCCAGGCAGTTGCAACGACGCCGGCAATGACTGCCGAGGCGACGAGAACCGTTGCAGCAACGCCCACTCGGTTTCGTTGTACAAATTTCCTGGCTCGATAGCCGAATGTTGCTGGTCTGGCAGTGACCGGCCGGCCATTCAAATAGCGCCCTACATCGTCCGCAAGATCTTGTACCGTCGCATAACGTTCGTCTGGTTCTTTGCGAATCGACTTTAGGACAATTGTGTCGAGGTCACCGCGTAAACGTTTACTCCAATCGCCGTAGCTTTTCCGCTTCATCTCGCCATTTGCGAGGCCGGTTGAAGGTTTGTCCGGTGTGGTTTCGCAAACAATTCGTTCCACTTCGCTGGCGGATTTCCCTTGAAGATCAAATGGCCGTACACCAGTTAATATTTCAAATAGCAACACGCCGAGGCCGTACACGTCGGTCGCGGTGGTAATAGTTTCGCCACGAACTTGTTCCGGCGCTGCGTAATCGGGTGTCATTAAGAATAGACCCGTTTTCGTTAATGGAGCTTCGCCAGTTGCAATCGCTTTCGGATCCAGTAACTTGGCGATGCCGAAATCGACGAGCTTCACCCGGCCTGCTTGCGTGACCATGATGTTGGACGGTTTTAAGTCGCGGTGAACAATGAGTCTGCGATGTGCATACCCCACCGCGTCGCAAACTTCGCGAAATATCTCTAAACGCTTGTTCAGACCGAGATCGTGCTGCTGACAGTAGTCGGTGATCGCAACGCCATCGACGTACTCAAGCACCAGGTATGGAGGTAAATCGGGCGCGGTGCCCGCATCGAGAATTTTTGCGATGCCGTCATGACGCAGCGCGCTCAGAATGTGCCGTTCCGAGCGAAATCGTTGAGCCGCATTTGCACCCATCAGTGGGTGCAGGAGTTTGATGGCGACTTTCTGCTGCAAAACGCCGTCGTCCCTTTCGGCCAGCCAGACCTCAGCCATGCCGCCCGTACCAAGATGCTTGACCAACCGATAGGCGCCGATGCGAGATCCTTCGCTGGCCTGCGTTATCGTATTGCTGCTTGCAAGGGTTGACGATTTGTCGCCAGAATTGCCTAATTCATTGAGCAGCTGATCCAATGCATCACCGCTTAACCCCATATCGCCCTGGTCGAGAAAAGAGTTGTCTTTGCCGGCGGCGGCGAGCATTTTTAGCAGTGCTATTTGTAGCTCGGGGTCATGTTCGGCCAGGTCGTGTAGTCGCTTTTCTCGCGCTGTGGCGGAGAGCTCTATTAGGTCGTCAAAAAGCTTCTCAAGCTCGGCCCAACGCTTTTTATGTGCGTCTTTATCCATGGCGATCCTGTCGGTTAACAAGTGATCGCGGCGCTGGCGATGCAACGACCGAACCACGTGTGAAAGATAGTAGCGCACTAGAGCAGCAAGGTGTTGTTTTGGCCGAGGCTGAAATGCCGAAAAGGCATGCTGACTTCCTGTTATCCATTCGACGCTGAGTGCACGGGACGGATTCGAAACCAGGGTGAGATATCTGAGATACGCCAGCGGCGGTAATGACTCTCTGCCTTCTGCCAACACCGCTGAAGATTTACGGTACCGGGCTTCGATCGATTTGCGCAACCTCCCGGCGCCAATACGTAGGCGAAAACGGCGCAATTTTGAGCTCACGGGAGCTCACGAAAACGCCTTTGGCGAGTAAAGACGCGAAACGACTAAATTGGGTCGCGCCCACGCAACATATGACAAAAGCGAAACGGAATTTCGAGGTATCTTTAAGTGTAGCGATTAAATAGTCACTTTGTAGAAGTGGGGGAGTTATCTTGAAGATGAACAAATTTAGGCCGAGTCCGGTTCGGCAGGCTGTGCTGACAGCAATTGTCGGTGTCAGTGTCGCGGGTACCGCGGCAGCGGAAATCGAAGAAATCGTTGTAACAGCAACGAAGCGTGCGGAATCCGCGCAGGACATTCCAATTACAATCCAAACAATCGGTGAGCAAAGTCTAGAAGACTTGGGAATCTCCAACTTCAAAGACTATATTCGAAATTTGCCCGGCGTCACTTCGGGTGGTCGTGGTCCGGGTCGCAACGAAGTGTTCATCCGCGGCTTGTCGATTGGCAAATTAGGCCTTAAGGCGGCCGGTATCCTGACTGAACCAAACGTCGCGTTCTACTTGGACGAGGCACCAATTTCTATTGGCGGTCGAAACTTCGATCCGTATATGACGGATATGAATCGTGTGGAAGTGTTACCTGGACCGCAGGGCACATTATTCGGTGCGAGTTCTCAGGCCGGTACGGTCAGGCTGATTACCAACAAACCTGAATTCAACGATTTCAGTTTTGGCTTTGACGGCAGTCTCGCGGACACGAAGGGTGGCGAGCTGAGTAATTCGATGGAAGCCCACATCAATATTCCGATGATTGATGATAAGTTGGCGACCCGCGTTGCGATCTACAACGCAAAGGAGGGTGGCTACATAGATAATATTCGTGGCACTAAAGTGATTACGACCGCCAACCCGTCGTTGAGTGTCCCGCCAACGGAGGCGGCTATTGCGTTTAACGACGAAATCGCAGAAGACAATTTCAACGACGCCACCTATCAGGGTGTCCGCATAGGCGTAAAATATGCTTTCAACGATGAATGGGATTTGTTGCTGCAACAATTTCACCAAGAAATCGAAAGTGAGGGCGTATGGGACTATGATCCGGCACTAGGGGAGTTGAATTCGCAGACCTTCTCACCAGATCGGGCTAACGACGAGCTGGATATGACATCGTGGACGGTCACCGGCCGAATAGCTGAGCTGGAACTCGTATATACCGGTGCCTATTTGGATCGTGCAGTTGATGCCGTTCAGGATTACTCGGGTTACGCCGACGCGGGCCCGTTCATTCCTTACTACATATGCGAATATCCTGGCTACGCTGTTTGCGGTCGACCGAACCTTTTTGTTGAGCAGTTTTTTGGTGTTGAAAGAACAACTCACGAATTTCGTGTCAGCACGGATCTAGAAAGGCGTTGGCGCGCGATCGTTGGTGTGTTTAGCGACGATTTGGAGCTAATTGAACGCGGCAATTGGACCTACCCTGATTCAGCGTTGCAAGGGTTCGAGCCGAATTCGCCAATTACTGGCAGTACCGCCAGCGATCCGAATCCACGCGCTCCAGGCGTCAGATTTTTTAACGACTTTACCCGTGGCAAGGAAGAGCTCTCGTTCTTCGGCGAGCTGGCGTTCGACATCACGGACGAATTGACCGCCACCGTTGGTGCGCGCCGTTACGATCTTGAGATCGCATTGAATGGAAGTTCAAACTTTGCCGGTCGTGGGCCCGATGGAGACGGTGGTAACAATATCGATGAAATTTTGATGGACTCGAGTCCGGCGGACTTTAACGACACCATTCTGAAGTTTAACTTGCAGTGGCAGGCGAACGACGTCACCAATTTGTATGCGACGTGGTCCGAGGGCTATCGCCCCGGAGGCTTCAACAGAAACGGCGGCGCAAGCCAGGTGCCAGGTGTTGGACCATTTGTTCCCAATTTCTACGACTCTGATGAAGTGACGAACATTGAATTCGGTTGGAAGACGCAACTATTCGACGGCCAGTTCCAGTTTAATGGCGCCATATACGCTATCGATTGGGAGGGATTGCAGCTTGCCACGCTGGACTTCGATGTTTCCAACCTGACGTTCATCAGCAACGTTGGCGAAGCGGAGGTGAGGGGTATTGAGATTGACACAATATGGCAGCCGACCGATGAATTCACCTTGTTCGCGAATGCGTCCTTCAATGACACAGAGCTGACCAATTTGCCGCCATCGATCGTCGGTCTTGCACCGATAGGCAGCTCGCTTGCATTGGCCCCTGAATTGCAATATGTGGTCCGCGGGCGATACGAATGGGATATGAGCGACGGCAGCGGGGTGTTTACGCAGTTGGCATTCCAATACACCGACGACGTGATTAGTTCGATCAACGCCGGCGCGTTATTTCCACAGGGAAGTTATACGACAGTCGATGCGACGATTGGCTATAGGCGAGATTCGTGGAGCGCGACATTGTTTTTCGAAAACCTCACGGATGAGCTCGCCGAGGTGTTCATATCCAATGAGGACGACATAATCAAAACAACGCCGAATAGGCCAAGGACGATCGGCGTACGCTTCTCGTATCGATTCGACGGAAGTTAGGTCGTAACTCATCGTCGCCCGAAGTTCTGGGTGATGTACACGAAAACTAAGGCGGCTGTAGTAGCCGCCTTTTTTTGTACTTTAGTTTACGAGGGATATTTGTAAGACTATCCCACCCAGTATTGCTGAATGATTGACACAGTGGCAGATACCGCAGAAAAAAACGTCCAGGAAATATCAGAAAATCAGCTGAACGAAGCCAAGCGGCTGCTAAAAAAGGGTCGTCTACCCGATGCAATAGGACTGCTGCAGAAAATTCTTGACGAGCGTCCCAAGTTTACGGACGCACTCTACTATATGGCAGTTTGCCAGCGCAAAGATGACAAAAGTGACGCTGCGCTAGAGACCCTAGATCAATTGATAGCTGTGCAATCCAGTTATGCGCGCGCATACCAGGAGCAAGGCCATATTTTTCGCGCGCGCGAACAAGCTGAACTAGCGACACGTGCGTTTGAGCAGGCGGTTGCATTCAATCCTGCGCTTCCAGCGAGTTGGAAAGCGTTAATATCTTCCTACGAAGACGCTGGTAAGTCTGAGAAAGCGCTCGAGGCGAAACACCATGTGTCGTGGTTGTCTCAGCTGCCGCCGGAGTTACTCGCGGTCACCAGTCTTATCGAGGAAAACAAGCTGTTTATGGCGGAGCAAATATGTCGCCATTTTTTGCAGAAGCGTCCGCACCACGTTGAGGCGATGCGCTTACTCGCGGAACTCGGTAACAAATTACAGATACTTGATGATGCTGAATTTTTGCTGGAGAGCTGTGTGGAATTCAGCCCCGATTATCATCGGGCGAGGGTTGACTACGTGCGTGTGCTGCACAAGCGGCAAAAGTATCAAAAGGCGCTTGAGCAAGCCGCTTTCCTACATGCTGCCGATCCCGACAACGTAGGATTCGAAGTATCGCTTGCCACCGAGAATCAAGCGGTCGGCAATTTTGATGAAGCATTGAATATTTACGATCGAGTATTACAACGCCAGCCAGAATTACACAGCGTACATTCCGCTCAAGCGCACGCATTGAAAACAATCGGGCGAACCAACGAAGCTATCGAATCCTATCGTCAGGCCTACCGTCACAAAGCGGATTATGGCGACGCCTACTGGAGCCTCGCCAATCTCAAGACTTACCGATTTGAAGATACGGAGCTTGCGCAGATGCGCGATCTGGAGGCGTGCGATTCTACGACCAGCATCGATCAAGTACATATATGTTTTGCGCTAGGCAAAGCACTGGAGGATCGCGCGGAATTTGACGAATCGTTTACCTACTACGAACGGGGCAATCGACTGAAGAAACAAGAAAGCCGTTACGAATCGGAGCGTGTCGAGAACGAATTTGAGTTGCAGGCGCAACTATTCGACAAAGCGTTTTTCGAGCAACGATCCGGCCAAGGCTGTGTTGATAGTGCGCCGATATTTGTCGTTGGCTTGCCGCGAGCCGGTTCGACTTTGCTTGAGCAAATACTCGCGTCACATTCGCAAGTAGATGGAACCATGGAATTAGCGAACATCATTGGATTGGCCCATCAGCTAAACGGTCGACGTGTTCTTAGCAAAGATGCGCGATATCCGAAAATACTGTTGGAGCTAACTGCGGAAAAATTGCAAAATCTTGGCCAAAAATTCATAGATGACACGATGTTTCATCGCCAAGGTGGTGTCTATTTCGTCGACAAGATGCCAAACAATTTTCGACACATTCCGTTAATTCAGTTAATCCTGCCAAACGCGAAAATCATCGATGCGCGACGCCATCCGATGGCCTGCTGTTTTAGCGGATTTAAGCAGCTGTTTGCGGAGGGTCAAGAGTTTACCTACGGACTTGAAGAAATCGGCCGATATTACCGAGCCTACGTCGATGTGATGATGCATTGGGATGAGGTTTTACCTGGCAGGATCTTACGGGTTCAGCATGAGGATGTCGTGGCAGATCTGGAAACGCAAGTGAGAAGGATACTCGAATACTGCGAACTGCCGTTCGAACAGGGCTGTGTCGAATTTCACAAAACGGACCGCGCGGTTCGTACTCCGAGCTCGGAGCAAGTACGCCAACCCATATACAAATCCGGGCTGGAACAGTGGCGAAATTTCGAAGCGCATCTCGAGCCGCTGAAAATGGCACTAGGTGTGATAGTCGACACTTGACCTGACAAACGTTGTCAGATTGAATTGAAACCTATGCCCGCTATGCCCGCTATGCCCGCTATGCACCCAATAGCAGCCAAGGGCAGCTATGATAGCAACAGGCTGATTGTGACCCGAAGCGGCCGGTCGAAGAATGGGCCACCGGGTCGCACACAACCGCTAAGTTGGGCTTCATGGATAGAGAATCGCAAGACGAAACTTGGACCACCATTGATCGGTTTTTCCATCCGACAGACGCACACATTGCTGCAGGACGAATAGAGTCGGAAGGTATTCCCGTGTTCTTGCTCGGCATAAATCACGCCTCAGTGAACTGGCTAATATCGAATGCTCTTGGAGGCATTCAAGTTCAGGTCCCGGCGAACTATGCCGAAGAGGCTCGGGCTATCTTGGCGGAGGTCGCCGAACATCAAGCTGAGCAAGATGATTTGTGTCCGAAGTGCGGTAGTGTCGAGACATCAGCCATGTCCAATAGCAGGAAAGTCGCCTTCCTTGCCGTTCATCTATTTAGCATACCGGTGCCGTGGCGAAACGCACGCCGCCACTGCCAAGCCTGTGGATACGAATGGGTGGTCACAGATGACAGCTGATATTCGGTTTCAACTGAGCGGCTGCATCTGGCCGTAAGCAGCCCCTCGAGTGATAAACTACTGACAGGCTGCTGTTGACCCAAAGCGGACTGTCACTGCAAAGCCGAAGGTTGGACATCAAGAATTCGAATACAATCGAATGTGACAGGTGTGGTGAGACAATTACCGCTTACTGCCCGTCCTTGCCCACGTTTTCCTACCTGAAAAAACTTGGCATAGATGGTCATGATGCAACTGACCAAAACGCTGTGTTTGCAGCGGTCTCATCTCAAGAGAATGTAAGTCGTGACAATTTTGATGAGTACGCGTTTCATCGCATGTACGCGCAGTGCGACGAAAAGATTGGTCTCTGCCCACACTGCAACGGACGACTCAGAACTTGGAGAGCGAAGCAGTGTCCCCACTGTCTAAAGAGTTGGCGCAACTGACCGCTTCTGGCCGATTGCAGTCCGCCAGTTTGTCGCGAAACTTTCCATTTGAACGCCTGCTATCGGGAAAAGCAGTCGGTCGAGCTCGATCAAATCGGACACTGCCTGTACGGTCAGGTGTGAGCTATTACAGCTAGGTCCGGCTTCGGAAGAAGCCTGAGAACATTTGACTATTCACCTATTCGCTTATTGCTTCGGTGGCTAGCGGTATAAACAAGTAGTCTTCCACGGACTGATGTCCTGTTGAATAACTGCATGACCGCATGTGTAGAACCCTGTTTGCAATAGTCCCGGAATAGTCCACTCGGTTCACTCTCGTCCGTTCTCCAGCAGGTGCGCGATATTCGACGATTTCCCCATCCTCAACCACGGTCAAACTTTCGGGCATTTCGACCGTGACCCGCGTGGAAAACTCCAATGAGTTATCGTGAATCCGATACTGCCCGATCGAGTGATGATCCGCAGCGTCGTCGCCAAAATGCAGCCAACGTGCGACGTATTCGGCGCTTACCAACGGCTCGACTGAGGCATGCAACACCGCACCTTCAGCATTGAATCTGAGGAAGCTCGTGTAGTCGTCGCCACGAGATTCGTACAATCCATCGAACCGAATCTGCGAATTTCCATTGGAATCGACGGTTGATTCGCCTGGACGCGATATTTTTGCGTTGCGTTCATCGTTTACATCGTCAGAAAAGCCCAGATATTTCTCACAATCGGGTCGCTCGTCACACCCGGAAAAGAGCAGGGTCATCAGGCACGTTACGAGTGTATTTCTTCGCTTCAATTCAAACCATCCCAAAGGAATGTGTCCGCGGCAACCATGATCGTGCTGCCGTTTCTGTAGGATCTTATCACGCGATCTTCTGCTACTGCTCACGTCATGGGAAAAGATGATAATCTGGTTGGCAGTCGGCAAAACGGAAGGCATGTATGACCAAATATTGTTCGTGTAAGCCGCCGACGTATCTAGTGATCATCATGGTGTTGCTGGGTCAGCCGATGCAGGCTGCCGGTGCTGATTCGCAAGCAATTTTGTACCTCGACGGTCAAGGCGACAACGCGGTGCTTAAGATTGCCGATGACGAGGATGGTACCGACAGCACCGAGTTTGACCTCGAGCAACTTGATAATGCGCAGAGCGATACCGTGGTCGCCAATAGATTGCTTGCTGCAGGTCCAACGATTATGCCGAAACTTTGCAAGAAATTGCATAGAGCGAGGCTGCTAAATCAGTTCGATACGGAGTCTCGCGATGCCTTTACAAACATTACTTTTGTAATGCTGGCAGTGGCGAAAAAATTTCCTGAATCCGTCCCCGAAGCAGTGGACTGTCTTTTTTTGTGGACAACCAAGGCGCCGCGCACCCACCCAATGAGATTTATCACAATGTCGATGGTGGCGGTGAACTACGGTGATATTGCGTTAAGGCCATTGGTTGAGACCTGGGAACGGAGCAGCCGTATTGAAGGGCAGTTTGAACATATCCAACAGATTGCCAGTGAATGGTTTGACTTTTTCTGCAATCGCGACGGAATTGAGGCTGAAACGATCGATAAACTTGGGAATATCGCAGCTAGCCTGGGCAAGAATTCCCGTCTAAACCTGTACTCGCATATTTCGACACTGGCGGACTGTTCGGAGCAGGCGATCACCGTTATAAAGGCAGCGTTCTCATCCGAAATAGATGATGATGCGAAGCGCGCTTTGCATGTTTTTCAAGGCCAAGCAAACAAAATAGCGATGCAAGCGCGTCTAGATCGCAAACCCGGTGTGGAATAGTGTTGAAACAATCGATAAAAAATTGGACGATTACCGCACCGCTGGCAGTGTTTGCGGTATTTGTGTTGACTACGTTCGCCTTCGGCATGAACCCCTGGGCAGCCGCCAGGCACGGAGCGTGGTACGCGTTCGGTGATCTGAAATCCGTTCCTGTTTGGATGCTCACCGCATCACCTTATTCCGGAACTGCGCTGCCGACTGCGACCACGCCAGTAAACCCTGGGGGTTATGAACGGGTGGAATCATGGGGCGTCTCATCGGCAAGCGTTCGAGAAATCATGCACAGTCATAACGTATTGACAGATTGGTGGCAGAAGGAAATTTTTCGTATCGTTGATGAGGCTGCTTTCGACGACCCACTAATTTCGTCGCACTCAGAAACGATGGGAATGATTATGCATGAGTTTGCGCAGCGGATTCCGGACGACAAGCTCATGGCGAAAATAGATGATTCCAAGGTGCCGGCGCTTCTTCATGCCTCCGGGTGTAAGCCGACTATGGATTTATCACAGTCGTATATATTGCTTTCGTTCAATGCCGCGCCGCGTAGGGCATGCGATAATATCATCGGTGCTCTGCTATGGCTCCTTTTCCCCCTCGCCGTTATTGGAGTTCTTGTCGCTTTGCGCGCGAACTTTGGTCGGCAATAATAGAAACGCAAATTCCAAATTGCGGACAACGCAAGCGGCTTATCCGCGTATACTCGCGCCCCTATGAGCAACGCAGCTGCATTCAATTCGATTGAGCTAGATTCAGCATTGCTGAGCAACCTCGCCGATCTCGGCTATACGGAAATGACAGCAGTGCAAGCGCGCACGCTGCCGGTGATTCTTGGTGGAGGCGACGTGCTCGCACGCGCCAAAACCGGTAGTGGCAAGACGGCGGCATTCGGATTGGGCGTGCTGAACCGCTTAGATACCTCAAATTTCGTAGCGCAGGCAATGGTATTGTGCCCAACCCGGGAATTGGCGGATCAGGTCACCAAAGAACTGCGGCGACTCGGTCGCGCGATACCGAATATCAAAATCCTTAGTCTTTGCGGCGGTGTGCCGCTTGGGCCGCAAATTTCATCTCTACAGCATAGCCCGCACATTGTTGTAGGTACCCCTGGACGACTGCACAAGCATTTACGTAGCCGCAATCTGGACCTCCGAAACTTGCAGACACTGGTACTGGATGAGGCGGACCGTATGTTGGATATGGGTTTTGCCGACGAAATCGACGCAATCCTTACGTTCGTACCGAACGAGCGTCAAACGCTTTTGTTTAGCGCTACTTATCCAGAGGCCATCGCAACTATCAGTGCGCGCGTTCAACGCGATCCGCAAGAAATAGATGTTACCGACGATGAACAACCCGCGTTGATTGCCCAACACTGGTGCTCGGTCAACCGTGACAACCGCAATGAGGAACTTAATAAAGCGCTTTCTGCGTGGGGCGGCACACTCAATCTGGTTTTCTGCAACACTAAGGCTGATTGTGCAGAAGTGACAACCTATTTACGGTCACAGCGCATTGCGGCTGTAGCATTGCACGGTGACCTGGATCAAAAACAACGTACGCAGGCTTTGACGCGATTTGCGAATAGAAGTGCAACGGTGTTGGTGGCGACGGATGTTGCCGCACGAGGCTTGGATGTCGAAAATCTGGACGCAGTGTTTAATTATGAATTGCCTGCTCAGTCCGAGATATATGTCCACCGTATAGGCCGAACCGGGCGCGCCGGAAAAAGCGGTGTGGCCGTGAGTCTGGTGGAATCGCGCGAGACACAACGCCTGCGGGACATAGAACTGCTATTGCCAGACGTGGCGTTACAACACAGAGTCCTTCCTGAGGCAGTAAAGACTGCAGATTTTCTGACGCCGAAAATGACAACACTGAAAATACGCGGCGGTCGGAAAAGTAAGCTGCGTCCAGGCGATTTGTTGGGTGCGCTTACCGCCGCTGGCGGGGTACCCGGTGATGCAGTGGGGTCGATCGACCTATTTGAAACCTATAGTTATGTTGCTGTGCGCAACGCTCACGCTAAAAATGCATTGCAGCAACTTGGCAGCCGCCCGATAAAGGGTCGGAAGTATCGAGTTACGAGCACCAATTGATGCGCTGTCCCGGGCGTGGCTCGTGAGTCATTGTCAGCGGACGAACCGCCTATTATGCGACGCGCGCTTTGCCGACTATTTCCTGTGCGCGGAGATATTCGTCGTAACTGCCGGTGAAATCGACAATGCCGTCCGTGGTAAATTCGATGATTCGTGTCGCCAGCGATGACACAAAGTCGCGGTCATGACTGACGAAAATCAGCGTTCCAGAATAGTTTTCTAATGCCAAATTAAGCGACTCGATAGATTCCATGTCGAGATGATTGGTTGGCTCGTCCATCACGATTACATTGGGTTTTTGCAGAATCAATTTTCCGAACATAAGCCGACGCTGTTCGCCACCCGATACCACTTTGACAGATTTCTCACTGTCATCCCGGGAAAACAACATTCGGCCGAGTGTGGCACGGAGCAGCTGTTCATCGGCTCCTGCCGGCTGCCATTGCGTTATCCACTCAAAAAGGGTCATGTCATTTTCGAATTCAGCCGCATTGTCCTGGGCGAAATAACCAATTTGCGCATTAGTTGCCCATTTGACCTCGCCGCCGTCGAGTGCGAGTTCTTGCAGCAAACAGCGAAGCAGGGTGGTCTTGCCGCTGCCGTTCGGTCCGAGAATGGCAACCCGTGAGCCGGCCTCTATTGTCAAATCCAGATTCTCAAACAAAGGATCGCTGTCAAAACCTTTCGTAATACTCGCTGTGTCAACAGCGATGCGGCGCAGTACTTTTTCTAGCTCAAATCGGATAAACGGGCTCATGCGACTGGATGGCGCGATATCCTCAAGTTGTATTTTCTCAAGTTGACGCGCGCGCGAAGTTGCTTGCCGTGCTTTTGATGCGTTTGCAGAAAACCTGCTGACAAATGCTTGCAAATCCGCCATTTTTGCTTTCTTTTTCGCATTGTCGGCGTGCACGCGTTCTCTGGCCTGGGTCGCCGCAGTCATGTATTCATCGTAATTACCTGGAAACACTTGTAGCTTGCCGTAGTCGAGGTCAGCCATATGCGAGCACACGCTATTCAAGAAATGCCTGTCATGCGAGATGATCACCATCGTTGATTTGCTAGCGTCCAAGAATTCTTCGAGCCACCGTATGGCGTTGATGTCCAGATTGTTGGTCGGCTCGTCCAATAACAGAACATCGGGATCGGAGAACAGCGCTTGAGCAAGTAACACCCGGAGCTTCCAGCCGGGAGCAACCGAGCTCATCGGACCCATATGCTGTTCGACAGGAATGCCAATGCCTTCCAATAATTCTCCAGCTCTCGATTCCGCCGAATAGCCGTCGAGTTCGGCGAACTCTATTTCAAGACCGGCGACCCGAATACCCTCTTCGTCGCTCATTTCCGCAAGTGAGTAGAGTCGGTCTCGCTCCTGCATGATTTCCCACAATCTTGTGAAGCCCATGATCACAACATCCAAGACGCGAATATCTTCGTAGGCGAATTGATCCTGGCGCAGCCTGCCTATTCGGGCGTTAGGGTCTATGGAGACATTGCCCGCCGAAGGTTCCAGATCACCGGCCAAAATCTTCATTAGCGTTGACTTTCCACAGCCGTTTGCGCCTATGAGGCCGTAGCGATTGCTGTTGGCGAAAGTGACGGAGACGTTCTCAAAAAGCGGTTTTGCGCCGAATTGAATTGCCAAATTTGCGGTAGATATCATCGTGTTTGCCGGTGGTCGTTTTGGTTGTTTCGATCCGCACTTACCCTTTGTCGGCGAGTATGCCGCTGATAGGGAAGAGGCTGCGGGGACGTTGCTCTGATCGAGCGCGCGCATAATAGCAGAATTCGCGCACTAGTCAGAATTTCTCAGTTTTCTCGACCGATATGCGTCGGTGGTCTTCGGAATATAGAGCATCGCGGCCAGAGCGATGGAGGCGCTTTCTACCCCATTCTAAGTGCGGCATTGGCTTAAGAGCGGACTTTTCGGCAGCTTGATGTCCAGCTAACACTCAACACATCGCGCTTCACATTCTCTGCCTTCCAATCGAAACTATCGGCTTTGATGTTGTAAAAAGTCAGTCGGCTTTCCGTGAGGGTTCCGTCTTTGGCAGCATTGAACTGCCGCAGAATCAGATTGTCGCCTTCTTGGCCGCCCTCCCAAACGCCGCTCGAGTACGCTGGGTAACCGAAAAACGTCACCTTCCACGACGAGGACTTCGGATCGAATATTCGAATATTCGATGTTACAAATTCGTCGGGCGTCCAGTACTGATCCTGAATCCCGTAACCGTTCAGAAAGTAGTGAGCGTTCCAGCGTGCCGAGAATTTCGTGCTGTCACCGCTACCGTCGATTATTTCATCGTTGCATTCGTTTACGCCAATCATGAAGGCAAATTGCGATAACTCCTCCGGCGCGTTGGGATTCGGTCGACCGTGCGGGTACGCGACGTTGGGCTCAAAGCTACCAAATTCCGGGCCGTCATCCGCGCATACCTGCAGTGATGCCAGGGACGCCACAAAAAATAGCGCAATATCTGCTATACGTTTCTTCATGTTGCCTCCGGCGGCGGTACCAGTCGTCTCTTTGGCCATTATCTGTGATATTGGTTCCCTGCACACGAAGCGGATTTTCTGGTGCTAGCGGTTAGTCCGCAGGAAGACTTCGCTGCCACTCGTCGAATACGGCTGCATGTCGAAACAGGACAATTCCTGAATGTCGGCGAGTGGCAGCTTACTAGGAACAGCGCAACGCCGGATCGAAGTTACTTCGCGTTCGCCAGTTTAGGAACTCTGCTGCTCACCTTCATGTTGTGTTCAATGATCTCCGAATGCCGATTTTGTCGTTGAGCAAACGCAAAGTCGTTGTTCGCGGCACGCAGATTCCCCTGAAGAATTCGCAGGACAGCTCTGTTGGTGTACGCTTTTGCAAGGCCCTCGCGATTGGCTCTGCCGTATGGACTGTGGTTTGTTGTAATCGGCGATTTTGCGAGTTCAACCGCTTTATTGCAGGCAATCTGCGCCTCGTCCAAAATCGACTTTCGGATGTATGCCGCACATAACGTAAGGTATGCAGATAGTGTGTGGCCATGTCCGGCGGACCGCTTCGCGACGTCGATCGCAGCATCGTAATTGCCACGGACTAATTCATCGGAACCGGGTCCTTTTAGATCTATGCTAAGTATGTAGCCCTGATACGCGGGTTTCGCACGGCTATCGGTTTGTGAATCGTACCCGGCGAAGCCGGGTGCAGATAGGATGAGGGTAGCAATGGTGACAAATATCTTTGAACGCATGACGGACTCCTGATGATTGATCTGGAGTCAGGGTAATGCGTTCACTGAGTGCAGTTCTCGCCGAATATGAACGATTCATTGCTAATTCGAAATGAATCAAAAGTGTTCGAAAACAATCAGCGGTGAATTGAAGTGACAACCTGTGTAGGTTTCAGATTCTTGTTGCGAAACTCGCTCGGTGTCATGCTAGTGGCCGTCCGAAATGCTCGGTTGAACGGAGCCAGCGAGGCAAATCCTGCGTCCAGAGCAATGGTGAGGATTGGCAACCGCACTTCCTTTGGGTTTAGCAATCGTTCGCAAGTCTCTTCAATACGGTAGCTGTTCAAGAATGTGCTGAAATTCTTGTAACCCATGCGTGAGTTTATGAGAGAACGAAGTTGATGCTCCGGAGTTTTAAGCTCCTCTGCAAGCTGTCGAATTGTTAGCCCGGTTCGCGCGTAGGCCCTGTTTTTCATTGCCGTTACCAAGGCATTGTGAGTCTCCTGATCCGCAACGTCGAGTCTGGTTCGGTTGCCCTGCGGCGGATGTGGATCATGCGGTAGCAGGTCGCCTGGACTGGTTAACAATGGCACGCTGATTACCAACAACACGGCGGCGATCAGGCTAACGTTAGTAATGGGTAGCCATGCCGGGTCTTCCTTGCCGATAAACGCCAGCTCCAAAACCAATACCAAAACCGATACCAGCGAAATACAGGCTACGAAACACAGTCGAAAACGCCGCCGCGGTTCGGACAGGTCGTCCAGGCTTCCACGCACAACCGAATATACAGCGTGCAGGATTGCGGCCAGCGACGCCGAAATCGACAGTATTCTTACGACTGCGGGGGTATTTGCATGCAGAATATCGTAGCCGCACATCACAACGGTTACGGAGGGTAGTGCCACCATCACCCAAATGGGTGGTTTTTCGAAATCGAAAAGAACGTTGGCACAAACCCAGACCAAATATGGCGCTGCCATAGCCATTACAATGAGCGGCGCTTCGGCAAAGTGCAGCGCGTTCGCCAGTGTCGGTGATGATTTAATCAGGTAGGCCGCAACGCTTGCTTTTAGCAGTACCAGCGGTACCGTAACCGCACGCGGGCCGCGTACCATAAGGACTAATGAAATCAGCACAATTTGGCCAATGACCATCAGTCTCAGCGCGGTGTCCAATTGACGTCCCCGGATATTGTGAGCGATCTATGGTGTCAGATTCTACGTCGCTAGGTCATATTGAATGTAAAAAAAGCTGATCGAAAGCAACACATTTGAAAAAATACAGGCAATTTCCCCCCGGCGGTCCTTTTGCTTTTGCTTCGCCGCTGCGGTATACGTTGAAGTGCGTCTTAACTATCTATTAACGAAACACACGGATACCGTCGGGGACTATTTCGGCTTTTCCGAGTTTGATGTGAAAGATTGTGGCCGGAGTTTCGCGAGGCCCGCACTTCAACGGATCACATAATGTGAGCAATCAGCACCTATATCTATCTACAGACGAGGTTACGGCCAGAGAGCGCGGTGCGTATTGGCGAGATCTAATTTGTGATGTTTTTGTTCAACTCGAATGTACGCACGTAGGCGACGCGTTCTACGGGTCAATCGAGGATCAGCAGGTCGGTGCATTGCAACTAAGCACCGTCAACTCTTCACAGCAGAACGTTTTTCGAACAAAACGCCATATCTCCAGAGCAACGGATGACTGTTTCCTAATTAGTATGCAGGTGGCCGGTACGGGGACCGTCAAACAGGATGGCCGGGCGGCAATGTTGCGGCCCGGTGACTTTGCGATGTACGACACTACCCGAAGTTACGAGCTTGAATTCACGGAACCGTTTGAGGAATTGGTGCTAAAGGCTCCACGGTCGATGATCAAGGATCGGCTGGCGTTTCCTGAGCGGCTCACTGCGACCCCTATTCACGGTAGCAGTGGTATGGCGCGGGTGGCGATGGAGTTCGTACGCAGTGTGTCCAGCCAAGTACATTCTCTCGAACCGCACGAGATTGAGCGGCTTTCCCACAATGTAATTGATGTTGTTGGCGCAGCGGTTGGTCACAGTCTATTGAATGAGCCTGTGGCCATGACTAGTACGAAATCGGCGCAACTCATTCGCATAAAAGTATTTATCGCAGACAATTTGCGAAGCGTAAACTTAACGCGGGAGTCAATAGCCGCAGCAAACGGTATTTCAGTTCGCTATCTGAATAAATTATTCGAAACTGAAAAATGTAATGTTACACAATGGGTTCGGGATCAAAGGCTCGAACGAATTGCGCGCGACTTGATGGATCCGGAACTCGCAGGTCGCTCCATTTCGGAAATTGCGTATAGCTGGGGGCTAAACAGCATCAGCCATTTTTGCCGCGTTTTTAAGGAAACCTACGGTTCTACACCGCGATCTTACCGCGCGCGGCAAAGCAAGAATTAGTACCTGGGAGCGCAAAACTGCGACGCGAATAGGCGTTACCTTTTCCCTTCAGATGTAAACGACATCGTGAGGGAAATATGGTCGATTCCAACAAGCTTGTGATTGTAGCGTTCATCGTGGCGCTGAACGCCACTGTGATCCTCCCGGCAAAGGCGCAAGGTGTTCTTGAAGAAATTGTCGTCACAGCACAGAAACGCGAAGAAGGCCTTCAGGATACGCCAATAGCTGTTACTGCATTTACAGCGACTGCCATCGAAGATCGCGGCATTGACAATATTTCTCAGGTTGCGGCATTTACGCCGAACGTCATTTTCGACACAACTGCGCCTGTTAGCGGCGTTTCTTCCGGTGCTGTCATTTTTATTCGCGGTATCGGTATCACCGATTTCGCCCTGACTACCGATCCAGGTATTGGCGTGTATATTGACGGAGTGTACTCCTCGCGTTCCGTTGGCGGCGTCCTCGATGTTCTGGATGTCGAGAGAATAGAGGTGCTGCGCGGGCCACAAGGCACGCTGTTCGGGCGAAACACGATCGGTGGAGCGTTGAGTATCACATCTAGGAAACCAGCCGATCAGTTGGGTGGAAAAGTCGAAGTAACAGTTGGAAGCGAAAGCAGAATCGACTTTCGTGGATCGCTCGATATTCCATTCAGCAAAAAGTTTCGTACTAACATTGCCCTCTCAAGCAAGCAACGCGATGGCTTCGTCGATCGGATTCTCGTCGGCGATGAACTCGGCGACGAGGATCGGCAAGCGGCGAGGCTACTAGCCGTTTACGAACCAAGCGATGCTTTTGATTTCGAATTTAGTTACGACGTTACGCGAATTGATGAGGCGAGTGCGGGATCCGTATTGGTAGGAATAACTGGCAACTCTCCCAGTGCGCCTGCCACCGCGACAGATAGTTATGCACTGTTCTTACAACAGCAAGGCTTGGTCGGCGTTCCCGGCTTTCCCGACTTTACCGCCGAGAACTTCATCAATCCGGAGGATGCCGGAAATGATCAAACTTCAGGTACGGGTGCTAGTGGCACGGAACTGGATGTCGATGGCGCTTCATTCACTGCCAATTGGCATGCTGACAACTTCGATGTGAAATCCATTACCGCAATTCGCAACACCGATGGTTCGTTCAATCGCGACGCGGATAATTCGCCCATTTCCCTCGGCTCGCCGGTGTCGGGCATAACAGAAACACTCAATACTAACTACGACCACCAACAATTTACGCAAGAGCTTCAATTGACGGGTAGCGGTTTCAAAAGCCACTTGAACTACGTTGCAGGACTCTACTACTTCGATGAGGAGGGTACCGACAATGTTTTCGTGCCGGTATTTGCGACGGTGCCCTTTGATCTTGGCGGGCCTTCGCCATTCCTCGCGGGTGCTCCGGTTGTGATCAATAATTTCGCGCAAGTCGACAACAACAGTAAAGCCGCGTATTTGCAAGGTTCATTCGACGTGACAGACGCGCTGGGTTTTACCTTGGGTGTGCGCCGAACCGAAGATGAGAAGGAATTCGCCTATACACAGTACGTGGCGGCCAGCGTAACCGGAGACGCGCTTCCCCCGCCGCCTCCGGGAACGCTTGGACCGCCGCCTGCTGCCGTAGATGAGAACGGCGAGCTGCGCTTTGGAATTGTGCCGCTAGTTGGTAACGGCAGCGGCACCGTTTCCGAAGAATTTTCACAAACGACGATCAAGGCCGGCGTTGACTACACTTTCGCGAATGACAGTTTGCTATACCTTAGCTACTCTGAGGGATTCAAAAGTGGCGGGTTTGTTCTCCGGTACGTGCAACCGCAACCGGCTCCCCTGAGTTTCCAGCCCGAAGAGGCCAAGAGTATTGAAGTAGGTTACAAGTGGCAGGGTCTGGAAGATCGACTGCGCATCAACGCAGCCGTGTTTTCCACCGCTTACGATGATGCGCAGGTTACATTCTTCGATGGTGGTGGCGGACCTGTCACGCAAAATGCCGGCGAAATAGATATTACAGGACTGGAGATCGAGCTGACCGCATTGCTCGGTAGTAATTTTCAGCTCGATGCGACTCTTGGGCTGATTGATGCCGAATACGACGTAATCAATACGCCGTCCGTTCCCCTCGCGTTGACCATCGATACGAGCTCTAGTTTGGCGAATACACCGGAGACAACGGCGAGTCTTGGTCTGCAGTATACGGCAGAAAGTAGTGTCGGCAGTTGGACGTTCCGCGGCGATTGGTCCTATACCGACGACGTATTCAACGACTCGCAGAATTCACCGTTTCTCTTTCAAAAAGCATATAGCCTGCTAAATGCATCAATTCGATATACAAATGTCGGCGACACATGGGACTTTATTGTCTTTGGCGAAAACATGACCGATGAAAGATACATTATCAGCGGTGACTCTAATTTCGGTCTCGGTTTTCACGAGGCCAATTTTAATCGTCCGGCAGAGTACGGCGCGACATTTCGATACCGGTATAAATAGAGGGGATCAATATGGCAGTTCAACATCCTAAATTTCGCGCCGCTGCCGTACAGCATGCATCCGTCTTACATGATCTCGCCGGCGGTATCGAAAAGGCAGTTTCCATTATAGATGACGCCGGCAAAGCGGGCGTCGAATTGCTGGTGTTTCCCGAAGCATGGGTGCCAGGTTATCCGTATTGGGCGTGGTTGGGCCCACCAGTGTGGGGTATGCAGTTTGTTCAGGCTTACCACGACAACTCTCTGGAGCGGGATGGCTCCGAACTCGCAGTCTTGGGCGGTGCCGCCAAGCGCAATGGCATGCACATCGTATTTGGCTTTAGCGAACGCGTTGGCGGAACGTTATACCTCGCGCAAAGCATCATTGGTCCAGACGGTATCACTATCGCCAATCGTCGCAAGTTGCGCCCTACGCATGTCGAACGCTCGATATATGGAGATGGCGATGGCACCAACATCGCAGTTCACGATACCGCAGTCGGCCGGCTAGGCGCACTTTGCTGCTGGGAACATCTGCAGCCGCTCACAAAATACGCGATGTATTCGATGAACGAGCAGGTGCACGCTGCATCTTGGCCAACGTTTACTATCTATCAAGACAAAGCCTACGCGCTTGGACCGCAAGCGAATATGGCAGCGACTCAGGTCTATGCGCTGGAAGGTCAGTGTTTTGTGATTGCCGCGACCAGTGTTATGACACAAGAGATTCTCGATTCGATGGGTGCAAGTCCGGAGCAAGCGGAACTGGCGCCGCCCGGCGGCGGATATTCCGCTATTTTTGGTCCGGACGGGCAACCGTTAGGCAACCGATTGGCACCAACAGAAGAAGGCCTGATTGTCGCCGATATCGATCTAGGCGTTATTTCACTCGCAAAAGCTGCTGCGGACCCCGCTGGACACTATGCGCGACCTGATGTTACCCGACTATTGCTCAACACGAAGCCTAGTCTGCCGGTTGAGCAAATGAACCCGATGGCTGAGAATGTAGAGCATTCGCTCGACGAAGGAGAGGCGGCGCCAGTGGTTACGCTGGCAGCCGAAGGTTAGGCAAGATTCGTCTCTGCGAGTACCGTAGAGAAGCAACGAAAGAATTCAACCACGGTTGGGTGAAGGAGCGGCAACGATGTCGATAGATGACAATTCTGCAAAACATGATCGAGAATATGCATTGCGAATGCCAGCGAATTGGGAACCACCGTATCCTTCATTCTTGTCCGAGTTCGATGTCAACAAGGCAAGCGTTGCTATGGCGCTTATCGGTTGCCAATTCGATGTCGGCGACAGAAGTCGGGCTATAGAAATTGTACGAAATTTGGTGGTCGCGATGAAATCAGAAGGCTATGCTGATTACGTCGATTTATCAGAGTGTGAACGCGATTGTGCTGGTCGTTGCCAAATTGTCGCAACAGGATACTGGTTCGATGGCGACAAGCTTGAGTCATTTTTCGAAAGCCCTGAATTTATTGATCGTTGGTCCTGCATCACCGGCCGCGATGAGTCTGTGGGCATGTTTCGTGAAGTATTCAATATTCCGATGAATCGATTCGAAGTGATGCATTCTGGAAACGATCACGTAGTCGGTGTCGCGAATGTTCGCGATGATGTCAGCGCACCGATTACACACCACGCCTACTGGGGAAGCATGCGTGATCGAATTCCAAGTTCGGCGAACGACCGCTTTGTTGCGAAAGGTACTGTCGAGTTGATAAAGCAGTCAACCAATCGCACGGTTGTTCGTGCTAACGAAAATCTGGCGATCATTCGATCGGGTCAGGACTTAGGCCCCGCAGTTGGACAGGAGCGTGCACAGTATTTTGACGATGTTGAGCCAACGCTAGTCGCTGGAATGAACTATTTGCGCGACGAAGGCCGGGAAATCAATTGTTATGATTGCCGGTTCATGTCGTTCTTAGACGATGATGGAAATAGAACTGATCATACCTACGGCTACGCCTATTTCCGCTCGCTCGAAGATTTGGAAAACTGGTCTGAACATCATCCGACCCACAAAGCTATATTTGGCGCGTTCATGGATTTTGCGCCCGGCTATGGACCGGACATGCGCTCGCGTTTTTGGCACGAGGTTTCGGTCTTGCCCGCGGCGAATCAATTTGCCGAGTACATAAACTGTGCGCCTGGTACGGGTCTGACTGCGGCATTAGCCTAATGCAAAACGATTCGACACACGGCTAATTTCTATAAGTCGCCCGTAAGCCAAAAAAGCCGATCGTCAAGAATAACGCCGCAAGCAAAAATACCCCGATAAACCCAATAACGTGAACGCCAGTTTCGATGACGGAATTGCTGGGCTGTTGCGGATTGTAGTGCACGATGATTTTGTCACCCTCAGGGTACCGCCGATGCAGTACTCGTGGTTTGTCGCCAAACACATGACTCATGAACCTAACGTCGTTATTTTCATAGTGACGGCCGTCAACTCGATATGCGTACAGAAGATCGTGCTTTTTGTGTTTTTTGCGGCCGCTTCGAAGTTTGGATACGGCTATTGTAGCCTCTGCGGTAGGCCATCCATTGCTCGCGATTGCCATTGGCAGCTCGACTGCAAATTTGTACGCCGAATAAGCACCGCCGGCCAAAAAAATGCCAAAGAAAAAGCTACCCAAAAGTATCTTAAAAAGGCGATTGCCGCGTTTTTCGTGACTCACATTCATTCCTATCGGTTGCGCAGTGGACTTAGTCGAGTTGAGTCAGTTTTTTGCATTTGCACTTGTAGGAGGCTAAGTTTACAAATCAAGAACAATTTTGGAATTTTCAATTTTTGCTCGAGAGCAGCACAAAGTCATTCGAGTCTTACGTTCGTTTTTGCTCAAAACGTAATCACGGTGCTCAACGTCTCCAGCAACATAGTTTGTAACGCAAACACCACAGAGCCCATCGCTGCACTTTACATCCACCGGTATGCCGGCGTCCGCAAGCGCATCGACGGCGCTTTGCTCGGCGGAGACTTCGACTTGAATACCAGATCGGTTGAGTTGCAGTTGAAAGGGGAAGTTTTTGTAGTCGCCAACTTCAGGGACCACGAAGTACTCTCGATGCAACGATTCTTCATGCCAGCCTTGTTTCGTTGCAGAAGCGAATACAGCGTCCATGAACTGCGCCGGTCCGCAGGTGTAAAGGTGATGGCCACTTTGATAATTTCCGAGTACCCCGGCAATATCCAGCCGATTTTCATCGCTGAAGTGAAAGTGAACGCGTGTTGACCAGGCGTAGGACATCAATTCATCAATAAACGCGGCGCTGGCGCGTCTTTTTGCCTTGTAGTAGAAGGAGAATTCTCTATTTTTTTCGTGTAGTTCGTGAGCCATCGCAATTAGTGGCGTCACGCCGATACCACCGGCAAGCAGTAGGCTGAATGTCGCATCGTCAGCCAGTGGAAAGTGGTTGCGGGGGCGGGAGATCAGTACCTGGCTTCCTTCCCTTAACATTTTGTGTATCCGCTTAGATCCACCGCGACCTTCGTCCTCACGTAATATGCCAATGAGGTAGCGGTCGGTGTCGGCAGGATTGCTGGCGAGACTGAATTGACGAGCAAACTGGGGCGATACAAAAACGTCCGTATGAGCACCGCCAGAAAATTTTGGCAGTGGAGTGTCATCGATGGGCGCGAGTTCGAAAATGTCTATTCGCTCATCGCTTGAGCTTGCATAGCGTTTCGTTACTCTCACGGCCAGAGTGGGTGACGGCCCGCTTGGCGTTGCGCAGTTTGGTACGAGGTCTTCTGTTATTCCGGCAGTGAGTTTCGCAACATAGGACGCTGGAGACTGCAGCGCGCGGTAGGCGTCTATTCCTGCATCCCGATCGATGGGATTGGGCGCAGGAAACGGTTGCGGCATCTGGTTTGCGGGATAGCACGCCAACGTTTGCTCCGAATACTTGAGCGGCAGGTCCTTATTGATGCCGCGACGGTTGGTATTGGTCGCCGTGATGGTTTCGCCGGTATTCTTGTCCGTGGTTAGGTCCCACCACCACTTCTTAACCGGGTTTATTTTCCCCTTGCCAACCCGGTCGTCGAGTTTGGCAAGCCACTTGGCGGCTGCAGGAATGTTCATAGCAGCCCATCGAAATGGCGCCTCCTTGAATAGCCCTTCCAAGTTCCACGGGCAGGTCTTCATGCATCTCCCACACATTGAACCTGCATCGTTGGTCATGCGGTAGCGCGTGCACTTTTCGACGTCCGCCTTCCAGATTTCGTAGCCGTTAAACATCACCTTTGGACCGGCAGAAATTGCGCCGGATGGACATTCACGCGCGCACTTATTGCAATTCTCGCAAAAATTCTGCAAGCCAAAGTCTATGGGTTTATCAACCTGCATTGGAAAGTTCGTCGTGAGAACGCCGGTCTTGTTACGTGGGCCGAGGAACGGGTTCAAAACGGTTTCACCAATTCTGCTCACCTCGCCCAACCCCGCGAGCATTAATAGGGGTGGCTGCAAAACGTCACCATCTGCCGCTGAATGTGTGGTCGATGAAAAGCCAAGATTGCGCAAATGTTTTGCCACGACGCCGCACAGAAGCGATGCGCGCATATAGGTCCGCATACTCTGCGCGCTTGACACCCAATCGTCGCCGCTGGAGCCCTCCATCGATTCGTGACCTTGGTCGACAACGACAGATACGGCGTATTTGTGCTCCGCCTTTAGTTCGGAACCGTCTTGTTTGTGCGAATACCAAACCCACTCGGGCGCCTCAGATATTCCGGCAAGATCCGCGCCGAGATAGTGGAGCGTCGCTTTAACCAGTTCTGCATTTTTCTGTAAATCGGTATACCCATCCGCCTGTTCGGGGCTTTCGTCGCCACGCTGTAGCAGAGAGAATGTCGTTAACCCCAAACGCATAGCCGAGGATAGTGGCGCCTTGCTCACGGAGTAGCCGTCAATCGATGCCTCTTGCGGCCCTTTCCCAAGGTCGCCAAATGCCGCCCGCATAAAAAACTCGCTGCTTTTTGGGCTTCTGGGGATTCGCGCTTCGTCGATAAGGGTTGTCGTTTTGTCCTGACGCTTTAGTTTCTCGGTCGGATAGCGGCTATCGACAAATTGGCGCTTCGCGAAATCGACTTTTGTCCGTACGCTCTTTTCTGTGCCATAGCCGAACCACCATGCTGGCCCTTTGCTGCGTATTTTATCGCCCAACGATTGTTGAGCGAGTGGTAGATCGCTGGTTAGTGAGAGCGTTGTTGTGATCGCAGCGAGTCCGAATCGAGGGCCAATAAATGGATTAGTGATATTGCGACCAGGTGTGATTACACACATTCCTGCTGACACCGCGAGCTTATTGAGATCGACGTCTGCGCTGGTTGCGGAGTGGCTCCGCGCTTCGTATCCCAACAGACGAATATAGTGGGCAAGGCAAGTGGCTGTTTCCGCTGCACGTACGGCGGCGCGCTGTTTCTGCATACCGATCACCCATTGCGCACCCGGTTCATCGGTCGTTGGCTCCCTTGGAAACTCTTGCAAGAACACGATCGCGTGAGAATGATGTGTAATGGGTTTCGCATCTTCAGATGCAGATAACTCCATTTGCGCAACTGCGGCGCCGGGATTGAATCGAAGGCGAACTTTTTCGGTCGCTTTATAGTCAAGAAACTTTTCAATCTCAGGGTGCCTAAATGACCGCTCCAAATGGTGTTCGGGTACCAATTCACAAATTCCGACAAGCGATGAATCGAGAAAGTACCCAGCAGACTTAATGTGCTCGGACCTTTCGACAATGTCGCTCGGAATCGGCGCTAGAGAAGGTTTTTTCGGGCCGTCGCGCACTGCATCCAGCGTTGCTATGTAATCGCTAATGGCATGTCCAATAGACAACGGTTCGGTAGGAGAGGCCATCTGCAACGGAATTGTAGGTTCGAGGTTCGATAAGTCTGAGATCTGCTCGGTACGGCCTAGTTTTTCACTCGGATATGGCCCGAGATGTACAGGCCGCTTGCTATTCGAAAACAATTTCATACATATTCACCTGCGTATGCACGTACGGAATCTCCGTCTGGGCATTGGGAGCCCGAGTGGCCAATGTATGTTAATAAAAAGGAATCGTGCGATCTAATGAAGTTACGTGCAAAAGGTAATGAATGATCTTTATGCTTAACTCGCGCCGGCCACGCGTTGCGATTTAGAAACAAGCATTCGTATTTATCTGGTGCCGATGACGCGACTTAGTCTCCCAATATGTGCCATTTTGGGGTTCGCCATTGCCAAATTTGATCCGCAGGGAGCCAGACAGTGATTCCGTCGATATCGCTATTACCTTCGCAGGCTATGCTTAAACCATTGCCGGCTGGCGAGTGCGATGCGAAAAACCCGTTGGCCAGGGATGCCGCCTTTCTTCTTTCGCTTCTTGTTGTTACGTCTAAGGAACAACTCGATAGGAATTCTGGAAACCAACTCGGTCAATAGTATCGACGAAGTCAACTGGATTACCCAGCTGGGTCGTCTCTATGACCCAATAACGATCGTCAACGATATCAATGAGACGCCAAGTTCGTTCCCATACGATGAAGCCAAAATCCGCAACAATAACAACGCGACTATCCGCCAGACTGATGTTCCAGGTCGTCGGATTCACAGAGCCAATATCGAGTGTCCCGGTGTTATCCGCACTAAATGTAAATTCGTCGATCTGCCCCACTGGAAACAGGGTAATTGATTCATCCCAGCCGCTGAAAAAGGACGGGCCTACCAACAGCGAATTATTGAACGCTAAACCTGGATTGCGTTCTTTGAGTAGCCCCCTAAACGCGAATGTGCCGTTGGCGGTAGTTGCGACCTGAACGGTGTTGATTGTATCGCCGTCGTTGCCAATCAATACGTACTCGTTAAATTCTCCGGTCGCAAACAGGACCTCCAAATGGCCATCCCCGTCAATCGACCACAAAAAACTTCGAGCAGTGATATCGGTTGTCCCGGTGCCAGATACATCAAACGACAACACATCGACGCCACGTTCGGGAAACGCGATGGACAGTGGCGCACCAATGACGTCATTTGACCATATGGGCATTGCGAACTGTCTGCCTGCGAAATCGGTGGCAACAAAGTCGCCGGTGTTACTTTCAACCACCCAGGGTAAGGGTATTGCGGCAGCGGCATCAGATAACGTAGGCGCGCTGGTTGTGCATTCGGGATTGTTAGGAAACGCAATGCCGGTCAGGCTCTGCTCGGCAACTTGGTCAGCGGCGAGGCCGTCATCAACGAGGCGAAAAATGGAGCCAAAATAAAGTGACTGCGTTATTACTGCGCCGGCCTGTTCCGGGCAATTTGACGAGAAAAATTCGCGCTGTACAAATGGCGCAAGGGTGTTCAGTACAAGTGCGCCGTCAACATCCACAGACCAAGTCGCGTCCACCTGCCCTGCAGGTTGAGTTCGAGTCGCGGTTCCGTCAGCATTAAATTCAAATCGGTCACCGACAACCAAATTCAAATTTTGCAACAGCGTTGAGTAATAGACGCCAGGAACAGTTGCAGCAGCAAACTGTCCTCCCGGTCCTGCTGCAATAGTTGCGGTTAGTGCCGCTGTCCAGGCTGCAGGATTATTTGCTTCCAGATCTGCGATGAATGGGCCGTAGGCGGCGGGGTCGCCCGCCAGTGCCGCCGTATCGGAAACCCCAGCTGGGAGGTTGACCGTTGGGTCGTCTATCACGGCTTTTATCGCGGCTGCGATGCGAACCAGCAGGTTGCCCTGAAGCGCTAATTCAGCCTCCATCAATTCACTTGCACTAGAGATCGGCCCGCCATTACTTTCTTCGAGTAGCGCCGCTTTCGCGGTCGTAATATGCGTAACATCAAGCGCTGAGACTTCGGCCGCGCTTAGGGCAGGCAGCCCGCCATTGGCGCCAGTCTCGTTGTGCAACGTCAGCACTGAAGAAACGATGCTGTTGAGGCTAACGTTTTCCTGACCGCCTGCGCCCATAGCGTTGACTGCTACAAGATCGTCAAAACTAGTTGCAATGACATCAACTACGTAGTTTCCGGTTGGGTCAGCCGTTGCACTGCTTGAAGCCCCACCAACGTTGGCTGTCACTGCAGCATTCGGTATGGGGTCGTCAATCACCTGCCCGGACAATGCCAATTTTAGACGGAAACGAAAATTCACCTCTAACGCAGACGCAAGAAATTCCGCATCCGGTCGTGTCTGACGTGGGACGCGTAGAAAAAATCCGTTAAAACTCTTTTTCGACGATAGGGCATTGATCTTTGAAAACACAACGTGCGATGAAAACACGCGCGCTTCAGGATCGTCACTTGAGACATGTGCGATTACACGGGAGAGTTTCGCGCCGGTATTGCTGACGTCAACACGATAGTAAATGTAACGAAATGAACCAAACTTAAATTGAAACACTGGCCGGAATTGGTCAACCGTAATATCGGCGTAGGAAACACTTGAAAACGCTGTGAATGCGACTAATAGAAAGACGCAGAGAGACTTGCGATACATACCGTGCCCCTATTTATTTTTTTTGTCCGCTTATATTAGCACAATAATTCGCGCCAGATTTCGCGCGAAGGAGAGGATGCGCCACAGATGACTG
This sequence comes from Woeseia sp., assembly GCA_021773015.1. GTDB lineage: Bacteria > Pseudomonadota > Gammaproteobacteria > Steroidobacterales > Woeseiaceae > OFTM247. Next base: position 2,112,812 of record JAJFKW010000001.1, on the reverse strand, counting down.
TGACACAGCGTGTGCTGTGGGTCTTAGGTGCTGCGATCGGCCATGAAAACGACGGACACTCGTCCATATCAGTTACTTCTTCTTCCAACGACCGCTCGCATCCTGGTAGTAGTTGCCGGCAGCTGTGCGCTGTACCGCAAGTTCGTAAAATCGATTTGCAACCTGTGCAACCGTTGCACCGGATTTGCGAGCGGTCGCCGAAAATTGAGCCTTTCGTTTGCCGTTGACCTCGGTAATTAGCGATCTTACCTCCGCGCTCGCCGGCGTTTGTACCGCAGCGACATAACCGTTGTTGGCTTCCCCAATCAAGCCCTGTGTTTTCGCATCCCGAATGTCGATGGCCCAAGCGTTTTGCACAAGCAACATGAAGCCAATGGCTACTAGAATTTTCTTCATCGTGGTCATCCTCAAAATACGTCGCTATCTTCCGCGAACAGACCTTCCAATTCCTTATCGACTTGAAGTCGAATTTCGTGTTCGATTTTTACGTTTAAGTTTATCTCAATGGGTTTGTCCGGTGCCTCGATCTTGACAGTCGGATTGCAACCGGCCAGGAGAAAAAACACGACGTACAACGATACTGTGGATTTCATGGTTACACCGGATTTAGCGAGTGAATTCAATCGAGCTTACCTCAAGTTTGTGTTGTCAGATAGCGGCATCGTTTAGTTTTCTAGCCGGTTTTCCAATATTTCTTCCACCGCTCGTGCAGCGCGCAGACTTTTCAGCATCTGCGGAATATTGTTTTCGACCCCCAGATTCAATACTACCGGTCTATTTTCGTCCAGATCCGGGTTTTTGCCCTTCAACTGTAGCTGCAGCATCAAATCACCTTGCTTGTTGAGACTGACGTTGGACGTCAGCGATTCATACTCGAAGTTACTTAGCGCTTTGGTCACCAAATCTAGACTGGATGCGCCATCAATATCTATGGCTGCACCTGGCAAATACCGAATTACACCGCCGGGCGCCTCGCCGGTCATCGTACCGTTCGCGATAGACACCGTATTTCTCTCAACGGTTATTGGAATCATCGCTTTGACACTGCCACTGACTTCGATTGCCTCAAACTCCTTGATTGTCAGTAATTCATCTAGCTCTATGGAATCCGCATGAAGAGTTAGAGTATTGCTGTCTCTATCTGTATAGAAGCTGAACGGGTCCGCCGTGATGCGACCACCAAACGCCGTCATTTCAAGATCTTTGAAAGCAATGCCGATACGGGCGAGATCTAATTCGTAGCCTGCTTGGATATTTTCAATCGGCAAACCCGAATCGATGACTTTGATAATCATCGTCGACGGCTCAAGCGTCACCTCATCCGGTCTTAGTCGGAAGTGCAAAGGGGTTGAAAGACCAGCGAACGCGGTTTCTGTGTAATAACCCGCTAATTCGCTGGCGCTAAGCGAAATGCTGCCATTGACACTGAATCCAGATTCGTCCCCTGTCCAAGCCGCTTCCGCGCTCACTGAAATATCCCCAGACACCAGGTCTGCATCATGCACCCAAGGCGACACCCGGCTTGAGAGGGCCTGCTCGGAAAACGAGCTCGTCGCATTTGTAAGTTGAAACATACCGTCGCCATTCTCAAGATTGTGCTTTGCACTTATGGCTCCTTCTTGCTGCAAGCCAACGGTATCCAGGTCAATCGATATGTCCGAATTTCGTTGGGAAATTCGCCCTTTGAATCCCGGTGAGCTAATTATCATATTGCCAAGCGTCAACTCAGATTTCGGTGAAAAGATTCCCGAACTCACAGAATAGATATCATCGCTATCGGCAAGTAAGAACTTTTCGAGAAAAATCGTCATTGTAAACGATGCCTCATCAGTGACCGCCATTGACTCGATTGCGACATCGAGAGAGTCTGCATTGATGCGCCAGCCGTCATCTGTCAATTCAATTTTCGAGTCCGATACAAGTTCGCTGGACAGCCCCTCTATCTTCGTGTCTGATCGCTTGAAGTTACGGATATCAAGCGTAGCACCAGGGTATATATCTGCACGAATCCCGGCTGTTGAAAAATCGATAGTCTGTACCGATTCAATTTCGAGACGGCCAACGTCTCCGATAGGCAGACTAGTTTGATCGATAACGACTGTTGACTTCATTGTGCAAGACGGACCCGATTGACAGGAAAGGCCGTCTATTGTCATAGGAATGTCTATCCATTCCCCATACGAAATAACGATCGATACGCGTGGTTGCTTTAGCGACCAATCAGGCACAAGAATCGTCGACTGAACTTCAAATGCCTGCGCCGTGTTAGCAAGTATTGACGCGGAATTATCGGTACCATCGAAATATTCGATCCTTACAGGTGACGAGGGAGCAAGACGGGCAGTAGCAGTTGCGTCGAGAGTGGCGTCAAAGGGAATGTTTACTGCGAATGAAAGCGAAGCTGATCCAGATTGAATATCTATTTCATTAGGAACGATGCCAATCAGTTTCGTAATTTTCTCCCAAGCGGCCAACTCAAGTGGGGCGCCTCCCGAAATTGTGAGTACCTCACTATCGTATTCAATATCCGCAACGATGCTCTCTTGGCCGCCAAGGTAAGGCAGCGAATATTCGATCTTGTGCGTGCCATCTCCTGCTTGGAATATGGATATGCTCATAGGAATTGACGCGACACTCAGCTTGAGTGTTTGCATGTCCGCACTTATGGACCATGCCAAATTGCTAATAGATGGATAGGACGAGACGTCAAGTTCGGCGATTAAGAGCTCAGTATTTCCCAAATTGGAGTGCAAGGAAGTAATTTGCTCAATCAGTTTTGCAATCTCAAACGGTTCTCCCTCCGTACGAGTGGATGTGATGATTGAGACTTTCTTCGCTGCAAATCGCTTTGTAGAATCTGTCGATTCGCCTATCGGCAGCTGCAAATCGTCAATTGATATCGTTGTACCTTTTTCATGCATAAGTTCAAGGTAACCAATTGACGCATTATCGGTAGCTAGTGCGTCGAGTGAAACACTGTTTACCGAGATTCCGTATTCACCTAACAGCGGATTCGATATCTTCTGTATTAACGTGTTGCGTAAGAACCAGGCGGTAATCGCAAGAATTAGGATCATTCCAGCGACGAGCGTCAGAATTTTTACGAACTTTATTTTTTTAGATCCGCGCATCGCTATGTTCGCTATATCAATCCGTATCGATTCAAACCGCTATGATAACGTGTAAAATTGAGTAACGCGCATTCGCCTGTGCCGCTTTCGTCCACTGATAGGCATTATTTATTCGTGTTTGAGCAACTGCATTAAACGTATATTATGAGGAATCGGCTTCCAATATTTTCCATGGTGTTGCTTGCGGCCTGTCGGTTAGGCGGGGAGCCGCTGACCGATGCAGATTATGCGGCGTGGGCGGAAGTGGATATCGACGGCTCTTGGACGCTGGCCGCAGAAAGCGCTGTTAGGTCAACGAGTCTGAACAATCAATTGCCGGTCGACATTGACCAATACTGTCCACAGTATCTTTTCTTGGATTCTGCGACCCGCACAAGGTTTTGGGCTGGGCTGTTGTCGGTTATGGCCAAGTTCGAGAGCGACTTAGATCCGCAAACTGAGTTCAATGAGAACCTCCGAGACAGTGCGGGCAACCACGTTGTTAGCCGCGGATTGTTACAGTTGTCGATCGAAAGCGCACACCAGGACCGGTACGGGTGTGCCATTCCGTCAGAACGGGAACTTCATGATCCGGTAGTCAACATATCGTGCGCGGCACGCATTCTTTCAACGTGGGTTGAAGCGGACGGTGTGGTGGCAAACGGGCGTGGCAGGCGCGCTAGCGGAGGTGCCCGTTATTGGTCCGTCCTCAGATCGTCAAATGAAAATTTTCCGAAAATTGGCGTACTGACACGAAGATTCAGCTTTTGCGGCGCCCAGTCGATCAATCAGCCCTAATCAAAATTTCTTAGCTTGGCCAAAACGGGCGAAAGTGCCGGGACAGTAGTCGATACCATTGAGGCAAACTATGTTGTGCTATTCGTGCCCCGGACTTCACCGGCATGACGATTGTCTCGTTGCGTTAAATGCTCCAAATTGGTTCTGACCAGTCAAGCTAGTACCGTCGCTAGAGACGGCAATCGAGTCCACAATTGGCCACACAGTTTGATAGTTCTTGCCGGTGCCTGACCAAGACCCCGCCAGGTGACCCGCTGACATTGTTCCGTCTGGCGAAACTGTAACTACACCACCGTTATCCCATTGCCAGGCACCCATAAAGCTGGTTGCGGGGCCGTTTAGGCGGCGTGCGCTTGAACGAGTGCCGATAGCGTCGATGCCGTCTAACGCTTGTCCGTCTGTGGACAACGTAACGCTGCCAGTGAAATCTGGCCATCTGATCACATAGCTGCCGCCGTTTTCGAACCACGACCCCGATGCAAAACCGTTCTTCGCGGTCCCCCCAGCATCGACATCAATTGTCATGCCATTCGACCACTGCCAACAACCTACGAGTGGCGCAACCGCGATTTCCGTCGGTGTTGACGTATTCGCAACGCGGGCGGGTTGAGATACTGGAACTGGCTCTGCCGCGGCAACTGAATCTGGCTCGTTCGATGTAACGGCTTGCGCTGTACTTGAAAACACCTCAACTTCTGCGAGTTGCAGATAGTTATTGTCATTCAGCTTTATTTTTACAAACTGACCCTGAGTACCTGGTGGTAAATCGACCACCATCGCCGGACTGAAAGAAGTGCCACTGCCACAATAGCCGCGTTCATAAACGGTGTTGCCTGAACTGTCTGAAACGATCACCTTGAAATTGGTTAGTCTTTTCCCCCATCCATGGTCGGTTCGATTCCAAATCACAATTTTTTGCAGCGGATGTGTGCCGCGTATGTCAACCTGCCACCATGCGCCAATTTCTTGCAACGTGTGCGAGACAGATTTTTGATAATAGTCGCCGTTGGTATTACCGTCATTTGCTAAGTTTGCTGCTGCATCCCAGTTGAAGTGCCCGGTTGACGATTGTGACGCCATGCCGGTAAGGGCAATATTATTCATCCCTGCGAAGGCCGACAAATTGGGAGCCTGCGACCTGCACTCGAGATTGTTGGTTGATATTGCCGGCTGGCGCGCAGCACTAGTGACGCTCGATGCCGGTTGCGTCGCGCTATCGCCTTCAACTGTCTCCATTCCGTATAGTATGAATTCACCGCGGTACGACTTTGGTCCGCGTACGATAAGACCGCCGTGAACGGCTGCAACACTCTTCGCTGCCGAAGATATATTGGATACGCGAACGGTGTGCCGAAATTTTTCGTCTGGCGCGTACTCGCGAGCACGAAAAGATGGGCTTTGCTGAACTTTGTAATCAATTCCAGCATCATCTCTGATCACTAACGATCCAATACGCACCGTTTTTGATTGATAGAAACTGGTGATCGAAACGTCGCATTCAAATTCTCGAGAGGGCAGCAACGTGCAACCGTGAACTTCGAAAGTTGCGTCGGCCTCTCTTACGCTCAATCGAACCGGCCGTTTGGTGGGTGCCGAAACCGGTGCGCTCGCGTTCTTGGCATCCTCCCTACTCACAAAGGTATTCATTCCACTCAATATAAACTCGCCGCGAAACGACGCACCGGGGCCACCGCGCACAGTTAATCCGCCGGTGATGGCTTTGACTGAAGTCGCCTGCGTGGAGACATTGTTTGCCCGAAGTGTATGCCGAAACCTCTCTTCGGGCGCATAAGTCCGGTTGCCATATCCCGGATTGTCAGCAATATATTCATTTCCGAGGTTGTCGCGGATCTTCATGCCGCCGGAAGATATGGCTTTCGCGTTGTTGTAATTAGTAATTGTTACGTCGCATTCAAATTCACGGCTATCAAGTAGCGTGCATGAATGAACCTCGTACATTGTCTGAGCTACTCGAAACTGAGTTCTCGAGAACGGGTTTGCGGGCAATGCTGGTAGTGCGGCGCAGCCAACAATTACACATATGACAGCTCCGGCGAAAATCGTGCGTAGGCTATTTTTCATATTTCGGTCACTCTCTTCTAATATTTGATCGATAGGTTTGCGCTAGAAACAACTGGCAAGACGAGTTGCACTGAACGCACCGAACTGATTTTGGCCGGACAACTTCTGCCCTTCGGTGTCCAGCGCTATTTCGTCGACAATTGGCCAGACGATTTGGTACTGCCGATTTTGTCCTGTCCAGGAGCCCGCAAAAAAACCCATTGTCATCGTTCCGTCTGTTGAAATTGAAACAATGCCGCCATTATCCCATCGCCATAATCCGACGAAGCTACCGGGCGACCCCTGTAGACGTTGCGCAGTCGATATCGTACCTATTGAATCCGACGCATCTAAGCGTTGTCCGTCGTCGGTCAGTGTGATATTTCCGGTAATATCCGGCCAATCAACTACGTATTGATTCGGTTTGCTGCTGATCCACGGTGCGACACCGAAGCCGTTGCTTGCGGTACCGTCTGCATTGACGACAATCTTTAGCCCATTCGACCACTGCCAACACCCGACCAGCGAGTGTTCGGCGCCGCTCGAAATTCCGTCCTTAGGAATTTCCGAAATCGTCGGTAAGGCCACGCTGCCGGTCTTAATTCGATTCATGACCATTTTGTAACTGCGGGTGGTATCGAGTGTGGCGAGTTCTTCCAAGCCGCTGTCAGTTTCGAATTCATAGACGACGTCATTCAATTGTAGCGTCAGCGAACGGTTGAATGCGTGCCAGCTGAATGTGGCGGGTAGCCCCACTAGTGCGCTCGGGTCAATCCAGCTAAATGCCACTATGCCGCCTTCCCTCAACTCAAGGTAACCACCATTGGCAAACAGTTCAGTCGTTTCGCTTGGAATCGGTATATTTCGATTTTCGAGCACAATAGAAATACGCCAGACGGTATCGACAAGCGCATTGAACGGAATTTCCACTGGCGGGTCTGGCTGGCTAATTCGTGACACGGCAAAAACTATCGCTGCGAGTGCACCAATTGCCAACCCAACCGACAAAAGTGAGCGCGCTGCAATTGTGCGAGCACGTGCCGATTCGGGGTGCGTAACTTCGACCGTTGGCTTGGAGCTATCTACCCCATCTAAGAAAAGCGCCGTACTTGCAGTTGCTGTGTCGAGAGAATCAAATAATTCTGTCAGGGGTATTTCAAGGCAGTCTGCGATATTCTTTGCCGTACTTTCGGCGACATCCGGCCACTCCCCAGATTCCATTGCGATCAGAAGGGCTGGCGGTATTTGGCTGCGCTCAGAGAGAGCGTCAATGCTGAGGCTGTTCAATTCTCTGCATCGTTGGAGTGCAGCAGCATCTACCGATACTCGCACGATCGTTGACAAAGGTCTGTTGCCGGTTCGAGACGAAATCCCTTCCGCGCCATCGTATCGAGACTGGTGTTCGACCAGTTCTTGCCACGGTAGTAGGAGAGCGCATCCACCGGATTGCGTGTATTCGCAATACTGGACGATAACAGGACGCTGATGACGGCCCCACTGCCCGGCCTCTTTGCCGGCCGCAATGGCGACGGCGCGGCTATGTAGCCGCTTAGCACCTCTTTCCAACATGCTGGAAGAAATCGCGAATATCTGAGCGGTGCGAAGAACCAATTCCGGGCGTACAGCATAGAAGTCTCGATCAGTTACAGATGCAGACACCTTTGTGGATTTCGAGTCTTTTGTCATCAGAATTGCGGTATCCATTAATACTTATTAAACGGTACTGACATTTGCTTGGCCAGCAGCGGGCCAGCCATAACAATCTTCACTCATGGACGAATTCGTATTTGCCTTCTACTTAGGTATCAACAGGAGAGAGTGATGATTGAACGCAAACTCATAGATAAACCAAAACAAAGCATTTTGCTAGTTGCCGTGCTGCTCATGATTGCAGCATGCGGCGGATCCAGTGACTCAGAACCGCCCCCGCCGCCCATGCCGCTCCCGCCGCCAGGCGCTGTGATAACGATTGAGAACGGGCGGCTGATCGACAGCGCTATTTCTGGCTTGGTCTACGTCTCGGGTGCGACGGAGGGCGTTTCCGGCGATTTAGGCCAGTTCCAGTACGAAGTGATTGACGGCGAACCGCAGGCTGTCAGCTTTTCGTTCGGTGGCATACAAATTGGCCGGTCGTCGGGCAAGTCGATCGTCACTCCGCTAGATTTTGTGGCTGACGGATCTCTGGATGATTCGGCGGTCTTGAATATTGGTCGTTTTCTTCAGATGTTAGATTCCGACGGCGATCTTGCCAACGGTATTGCACCGTCAGCAGACGTTATCGCCGCTGTTGACGCAATGGTCTGGGAACAGATAGATTTTGATGCTGCAGATTTCGAAAACCAGTCCGCGCTCACGAACCTTTTGAGTTTCATCAACAGCGTTGACGTGAAAGCACACGTATTGCCGACGGTGTCTCAAGCTAGAGGTCACTTACAGGGCACGCTCTCGTGTCTTAGCTCAGGGGTATTCGAGGGTCGATTCGCAGGTGGCGACAACGGGCACTACGCCGTTTTGATCCAGCATTTGCGGGCGGATCCCATACAATTCGGTGATGATATTCCAAGACCCGGCGTTGCAAGCGCACTCGTATATAGCGAGGATCAGGCGCGATTAATTGGTGTTGTGCCGCAAGAAGCGCTTGCGTTTGATAATGAGAACTCTTTTATCTTCGGTTCTGCCGTCAACGGTGCAGAATTTACTGCGGCTCTGGAGGATTATGCGCAAATTGTCCGTGGTCAATGGAATAACTCGATTGAAGGTGGCAGCGGTACCTTCTCGGGAAGTCGAGTTGCTGGTGATTTTACGGCAATTCACCGCTTGGCCGGTGGCTTTGGAGATGCGACTCCTTTTGACCTCTTCGACGACACGCCAGACAACAGCGGCGGAATCGCGCTCGATATTTTTGCCGACGATTCTGTTCGTGGTGTGATGGTAAGCGCGCGCGGTGACTTGGTGGCGCTGGATGGCGGGTTGAATGGCGATACCGTTTCTGCGACATCAAGCGACGGTGTTTCGATCAACATCACTTTCGATAGCACGGGCACAAATCCCCTGAATACGCTCGCGGGTTTGTTTGGCGTGCCAGGTTTTTGGGGTGAATGGCAAAGCTCAGGTCAAACTGGCGGTATTAGTGGCACTACCTGCAGGTTGAATTAGCGGGGGACAAGGGCTAGCCTTTTCGATCATCTCTGATGAGAATATTTGTTTGATAAATATCCTCGACGGCGCAGCATAAATAGGATGAATAGATGTCGGTGCGAATAAGACTTACATTGTTACTCGTTGGAACGTGTGTTGTATGGCACAACACCGCGGCAGCAGAATCGCTAACCGAAGACGATTTGGTTGGTGTCTGGGTGGGATATGTTGACGGTACACAACCGCCAGGATGGTTTATGGATCTACGGCCAGACGGTGCGGCGTATTTTCTTGGCCGCACAATCAAGGAAGATGCGAAATGGTTTGATGGTTCAACGCAGGACGTTCCGACCTACGAACTATTTCAGACGACTCCCTTGGTTCGCGAAGATGGCATGATTTTCCGCAATGTGCTTTCGGTGTTCAATCACAAGAAGATTCCTGAAGCAATGCAGGCCGGATTCGATTGGTCAGAACGGTCAAAACTGGCGGCGGTAATGCAGACGCACAGTGGTGCGTTTGCACTTCTGCCAACGCCCGATATGGCGCCGCACAATCGTGACTATTGGACATTTCGAGACGGATCGTTAGGGCTTAAAGGTCACTTGTTCGACGTACAAATGAATGGCGAAATTCTCGGCTTCTATCCCTACGCAGTGTGTCCATACAGACAACCGACTGCTGATACGCGGTTTCACCCGGCATGCGGCAGTCAACAAATATCTTGGAAAAAAGCTGAGAAACCAACCCATACTTGGAAACGGGTTGAAGGGGAATTGCTGGAGGAGTTCATGACCTACAGTGTTGTTCCAATGCTGGGCCTACGCACCGCCGGCGTATCTGAAGCGATGCGGAGACAGCTACGCCAGCACGGCAATTCTGAGGCTTACGAAGATACTTTGGATTGGTACCCGGGTCTTTCAAAACATCCGATTGCTGGGCCGGTAATATTGGGTGAAGCGGTCGTATTTCCAGGTAAACGCATTACTGGCAGCGTAGCGAAGCTCGAAGCGTTACTTGCGCGAGATTACGGTCATTGGCTTCTTCAGCCAATCGAGTCGCAGGGTAAGACAATCTGCGAATTTTACATAGACAACAGTCACGACAGGAAGACGGTGGCTGTGCTCAAGAATTATTGTGGAGGCAAACAAAATGCGGCTTCTGCAACAGCCTTGGAGAAACCGTTGGCTCAAGTGCCTACAAAAGAAACCGACTCAGTTCCGGCTAGTGAAACACGGCCAACAGCATCGGCGCCTGGCCGGGACTTACCCGTTAATCCGATGCAGGCGCAAGCGGCGGCAGCGGTACGTTCGGCAGGTGAACAGGCCACGCCGGCACCAACGCCAGTTGAGCTACCGGCGCAACCAAGGCGGACAGTGCCAGCGTTTCCTAACTGGGAGCTTGTGGGATTATGGGATTACGACGCCGCAGACGGGCTGCAGGTTCAACATGGGATTGTGCTAAGGGATCAAGTTGGTTCGTTCGGCACAGCAAAATGGCAACGGCATCTCGAGCTCAAGCGGCACGCACACCTTGCCCCAAGAAACCGCCGCCTATGGCCAGTCAAAATTAGTCGGAGTCAAAAGAGGGTCTGCGTTGACGGCCCGTATCCTTCGTATTCAGGATACATTGATTTGCCGGGTAGCGAATTTGACGGGATTTACGCATTCGCGTCGTGCAAGGGTGACTAGACCGGCGCTCGGGTCACAGGTCCCGTCGCAGCTATCGACTCTCGAGTCGTGCCGTGCGGCGTTGCTGCGCCTCCTCAAAGCGCCGACTTTCGATTTCTGATTGTGGCGAGACGGTCGGCACCGAAGTCGGTTTGCCGGCCCCGTCAAGCGCAACAAAAGTTAAGTAAGCCGAAACGACATGGCGGGTGTCGCCGTTAAAGCTATTTTCTGCGGCAACGTGAACGCCGATTTCCATCGAGCTTCGCCAGGATCGGTTAACAGCGGCTTTCACAATAAGGGTATCTCCGGCGCGGGCGGGGGCGAGAAATACGAAGCTATCGACAGCGGCTGTAACGCAGCTCTGTCCGCTATGTCGCTCGGCGACAATCAGTGCGGTTCTGTCGCAAAGACCCATGACCAGTCCGCCAAAGACGGTGTATTTGGAATTCAAATCGTTGGGGAATACTTTGTAAACGTTCTGCTCAACCGCAGAATCCGCTGGTGACTTTCCTTTCGTACTCATTATTGTGTTCTCTCAAGCGCAAGGCCGATTAAACGGCGGTAGATTCGTTGTTTGACACCTTTGGGCTGTGTGAGGCTCATCCGCGACAGCGCCTGCGAATGTTGCCCGCCTATGTCGCTGGTAAATGCCGCAGCAATCGTTGCGAGTTTTTTCCCTGGTCGAGCCGTCCTTACCTTAAGCCACTCGAGCGCGCTGACTAGTTCCTGCTCTGTCGATGTGAGTTCAGTGCCAAGCGGATACGCAGGAAAGTGATGGCGAATATCCTCTCGTTCAAATATGTGAGCCAGTGAATTCGATGTATTATTGCGAGTATCTATATCAAGTTCGAATTTTTCTGGAATTTTTCCGGATGCTTGCGCGTCATTGATCAACTGCAAATGGAATGCAGCATCTGCGATACCTAGCATGGCTCGAATTACCTGCTCATCTGTCCGTCCGCGCGTTGCGGCGATGCCGTATTCTGAAACGTATACGTCACGGTGGTGGCGCGGTACCGTGGTGTGCGCGTAGTTCCACCGTACATTCGATTGTTTGCGTCCAGCATGGTTCCTTACGGCACGACACATCAATATTGATTGTGCGTCCTCTAAAGAATGTGCCATCGATACAAAGTCAAACTGACCGCCAACGCCGCTAACGACCCGTCCGTCATAAAGTCCATCGGAAATCGCGCTGCCGAGCAGCGTCACCATCATCGTTTCGTTTACGAAGCGAGCATTGGATCTTTGACGGCGTTTACGTTGTTCATCGCCGAAGAGTGTATTGACTTCCGAAATTCGCGTCATGTTGATTTGACCACGATCATTTTCGCTGAGCGCGCTCAGGCCGTTGTACAAATTCGTCGAGCCGATGAAAAAGCCGGCATGAATTACGCTATGGTCATCGGTATCTGCTTTGCGTTTTATGAGTCCGGCATCAAACAAGGAGAACAGCGCGTCGCTCAATAGCTCGGTCGAGGCGAATAAGCCCAGCTCGAATGGCTGATCCTCAATCGGCAGCTCAGCTCGTCGTCGGGATTGCGAGCCGCCAGGAAGTAAGTCCAAAACGGTCCTGAAAATTTCTGGCGAACGATGACGTAGCTTGAGGCAGTGTGCGAGGGCGTCACTCAGTGACCCGATACCGATTTGTAGCGTTCCTCCGTCGGGGATCAGGCTCGCAACATGCATTGCCGTGGCATAGTCGGCTGGGGATACATGGCGATTGGGTAGCGTAAAGAGCGGGAAATCGTCGCGCTTATTGTCCAAAATAAAGTCGAATTTCTCCTGTGAAATATCGGCGTCGCCAAGCATGTAGGGCAAATTTCGATTGACCTGTCCGATCATCGCTACCGATCGGCCTGCTAATCGTTGTTTTTCGAACTGCGGTAAGAGGTCTAGAGTGATTTCCGGATTCGAGCTGAGGCTGTACCGGCCCGGGCTCTCAGGACGTATTGCAACAAGTTGTGCAATAACATTGACGCCGAGATTCAATAGCTCAGCTGTTACCTGGCTGTAGTTGACGCTTGTGTAATTTTGTTGAACGACGGCGTTATTGAGATAGGCACCAGGCCGCAAATAGAATTCACGGATTTGAACGTTCTTCGGAACCGAGCGATTTCGAATTGCACTCGCATACAAAGGCGTCGGCCAATCTGTATATAGTCGTTCGACCAGCGGTGCCATGAATCGCTGTTCTAGTCCTGTGCCGCCAGTTGGCGACTCCAGCGTTAGACCGGTGAAAATGGTAAGTGATATCGATTGATCGGATTCTGCGCGCTTATACAGTTCGTCGACGATACGGACCGCTTTGCCAATTCCGATTGGAAGACCTAGAACGATACTTTTGCCAATCGAATTGATCAGCGCATCGACTACCCGCTCTGCGGAATCAAAGACACGACTCAACTGCGAAGCCGTATTTGCTTGGAATAGACTACCATCCGTCAAGAGTAACAAATTAGTACGATATTAGAGCAGGTGCTCGCGCCCGTTTGTGGAAAGAGTGACACCGGTAGCGGTTTTCGGACGCCATTGAAGATATTTTGGTGCGCCTATTCACCAAGCACTGCAATACCATGCTAAAACACTTTTTCAATTCAGCCCTAATTGCGATTGCCCTGCTAACGGTAGTTGCTTGTCAGTCGAAAAATCCCGATATCGCAAAGAGCCAGATAGAAGTGGCGGAGTTGGGTCCGGCGATATCGCTCGATGATCATTTAGAGCTGGTCAGCAGCCGACCGAGTAGGGCGCTAACCAAGTTCTTTCACGACACTATATGGACAGTTGATTACAACGGTAAATTGTTCTCGTCAAATGACAGCGGTTACTCGTGGTCTGTTGCCGTTCTCCCCGATGACGGCGAGATAAATTTCTTACAGTTTTCGCGTGATGCAGAGCGCGGAATCGTCGTAACGAACGAAGGCACGCTAATGCGTACCGAAGATGCCGGAACGACGTGGACGGCTTCCAATCTTGCCAAGCTCATTGGCAGCGATATCGATCAAGTGCGGGGCAGCAAATTTTATGAGTTCAGTTTCGATGAGGATCTGACGAATGGTTCTTGGGTCGGTTTCTGCCAAATATATCGGACCGAAGACGGTGGTCAATCGTGGGCCCGGCACGCAGGCAATCTTCAAGATACCGACAAAGACCTGCGTTGCGCCTCGCGCGTTGCAGAAGATACCGCTACAGGAATGTTATTGGCTGACGTCGATGTGGGAGGCCGCATACTGACATCCGGTAGCTATTTGTTTCGCAGTGACGATCGCGGAGAGACTTGGACGGAATTGTGCTCGTTGGACGAGGTGGGCATGTTCTTAAAAAGTGTGCAGAGCTGCTATTCGATGGAAGGCCTGCCAGAGCTATGGCGTGACCTTGTGGATGATTCAGGCATTGGCGACATGCAATCACTGACGGAGTTCGCTGACAAAATAGATCAAAAGCTTGTCGTCGAAGGCCACTTACCCATTCCAGACAACGTTCTTGAGCGACTCATTTATGTCGGCATGACTCACGACGAAGCGTCAGATCGAATCTGGTATGACGACGATGACCGGCTGGCCTACACAGACGATGCTGGCGAATCCTGGCATGTTGTTGCTAACGCTATGCCTGGTGTTGAATACCTCGACTTTTCTGCCGGTATCGATCGAGCGTTCGCGATATATCCGTACCAACATGTGGTGATCTCGCGGGATATCGGCAAAACGTGGCAGACACTAATACCGGATCTCAAACGAGTTAGGGACTTCGTCATAATGCCGCAGCATAATCGACTCATTGTTGCAGTGGACGAAGAATTGTCGGTAGTTGAGATAGATACGCTTAAGTGGCGCGATTTGTCCGGCGTTGCGGGGAAGCACTATGTTTTGGAGAATGTTGATGAGATTGTCTGGAGTTTCACAGGGTCTGGAGGTATTTATCGCAGTCCGGACGCGGGCGAAACCTGGAGTCAACTCCCGGTAAATTTGGAGCAAGAGTATTTCTCTATTGACCATGCTGTCTGTCAGGCGAATGCCTGTTCATTAGTCGGATCCAGGGAGGATACGGCGATCGCGAGAATCAGCGTAGACCCATTCCTGTTCGAATTAAGCGAGGCGAACGAGTTTGTGTCTAACCTGGAAGACGCCTATGCCGTTGACACGCTAATTGACGACGATTTGAAACGCGGCTGGTTAGCGACTTCTGACGGTCGTCTGTTTGGTAGCGAGGACGGTGGGCGAACCTGGGACAAACTTGCAAAACTCGGTGCTGAAATTAGCGACATAGACCGCTCCCCGGGCGGGTCCTATATCATCGTCAGGGGTGAAGACGAACGCTATTTGTATTCCAACGACGGCAATGAATTTCAATTACGGCGGGCGCCCATTGGTGGTGATGGCTATATTAGTAGTGTCTGTTGGCTGACCGATTCGCTGGTACTCATGAATGCGACAGTAGATAACGACGATGGAGATGAGAAGTTTCTCGCAAGTGTTGACGGTGGAGCTACTTGGGGCGAGACGTCGTGGTTCACGTACAAAGACGAATGTTTGATGCCAGGCGGCTTTGCGATGTTGCACCAGGGAATCGCTAAGCTAAAGTAAAATTCCTTCTAAAGTATCCATCTACCCTGTCGATATTCAACATAATGGGAGTTGACATAACGGCAAACCGCGCTGCCTGCAACAGATAGGGAGCGTCGATCTAGGGAGATCACACGATGGATGTTTCGACAGTTTCAAGTGCATCAATTTCGCAAAAAATTGCGGCGCGGATATCAACCCACGGCGAATCGCAGCGGCCCGATAGAAGCGACGAGACGCACAAGCATCGACATCACAGGCATGGGCACGGTCAATCATCGCCCGCTCGGGCGCTTGACGTGTTTAGGCAGGAAATGAAATTTGCCATCCAAAGTAGCTTTCACGCGAAATTCGCAATAAGTCAGTCCAATTACACGCAGACAGCGGGAGATGCCAGTGCGGGTGATGTTGCTAGCGAAGCCCTTGGTGCTGCGAAACAAGTTGTTGCCGAAGCACCTGCCACTTCCGGCAAAGCGTTGATATCGTTTCGCGCAAAGGTCCACGAATCTGCATCAATAGTTCGTCAAACGGTTAGCAATCGGGACGACATAGCGGAGGTTGACGATGCCGTAAAGAAAGTCGATGCGGGTCTTGACGCTTTAGAGGCCGACAGCGCGCGAAATCAGGTATCTACGTCGTCAGTATTGGAGGTGGATACAAGATCGAAACAACGTTCCACGATCAAGATTCGAACGCAAGAAGGAGACGTCGTACGGCTAAGCCTAAGGCAGTCCAGTCGAACGTCTGCCAGCGATATTGCTGTTGCTGATGGAGACAAATCGTCGTCGGAAACTGAGATAAAGATATCCAGCCGCTCGCGACTGAGCCTACGCGTAAAGGGAGATTTAAATGAAGGCGAGTTGACCGCAATCAAGAACGTATTCGCGCAGGCTGAGAGCATTGCCAACGAGTTTTTCCAGGGCGATATCGCGGCCGCGTTTGAGCTCGCGTCTGGTGTCGAATTCGATAGCGAACAACTGGCCCGTGTAAACCTGCGATTCCGCAGCTATCAGTCGTCTAGTGTTAGTTATACCGAGTCGATTCGTGCGTTACCGCCCGTGAAGGACGCGGATCTGCCAGCACAGGCCCCTGCGGTATCAAAAAGTGCTGTAACACCGGCGGATTCGCCCGAAACGAGCTCGCAAACACCCGCCCAGGCTGAGAAAACCGGGCCTGTTGTTGAGCCGCAAGCCGAATTGCCGGCATCAACCACAGTGGCGCCGATCGATACGTCTTCCGCGATTTCCGACTTTTTTAGCCTCTTATCGGGTTTTCTACGCTCCGTGGGCGAAGGGTTTGAAACAGTTGGAGGTTCCCAAGGCTCCTCACTGAGATTTCATTATTCGGAATCGTTCAAGCTGACACTGCTAAACGCTGTTGTTAACGCAGTCGAGCCGGAGGACGGCGAAAAAGCGGGCGCTGTAGCGTCGGCAGTTGTAGATGAGCTTGCGGCCTGAGCTAGATTAAGACATTCAGTGTTATCGGCTGCTTCGCTTGCCGCTGCGCCGGTCATCGTATAACTCGTAACTGCATTGACATTTTGCGGCGTCGCAACCGTCTAACGGTAATTTTGGGATATTGTCGCTGAGAAATCTCTGCCCCGAGAGCGCCCGCGCTGCGCGGCAGCACTCTGTATCCTGAGTGCTGATTTCCACGCTACGATATTGACTTGCTGGCGTGCTGGACCGCCGCACTCGTTTTCTGGTTAGATTCGCAAGGAATCCCATGCCACTGCTCCCCGAAGCTTGGTAAATAAGCTAGCATTTGGGGCGCAAAAAATCGACGGACTAAATCACAAAAAAAAGTGGTACTGAGTACGCCGCCGGCGAAATTAGGCCACGACGCGCGCACCTTTATTCAGCTGACTCGGTCAACAGATTGTCCACGACGTGCTCACCGACATCCTGCCCAAGGTTGAATCCAGCAGTTGAGTCATACCGGAAATGAATACCTAGATATAGCCGTGAAAGCGCGCATTCCTTGGCGGCGGAAGAAAAACGCTCGAACTTTCGAGTGGCCGGCTGCATGTTTATTTTCCCGGAAAATGGCCCTGCAATGTCGACCATTGGTGTGTACATCGTGAACGAAAACTCATCACCAAACACTGTCGCAAACGCGGTCATTGCCGCAGCGCAGGCTGTGCCGTGTGCGGAAGGGTAGGATGGAAATGCGTAGGTATGGCGATGGGTGTTGGTCCAAGTCGATTCAGTATCTGTATGCGGATTGCCATCGTTAGCCGCCCAGCGAATCGCAGTATAAGGGCGCCAGTGATTGTAAAAAAACTTGTTGTCGAAGACGCTTACGTAGGCGTCAAAAATACTCATGTTTAACAACGCGAACAAACGCGCGGTCTTCCTCAAACCAAGGTTTTCTTTCGCCGCGAGATCGCGAGCCAGTCGGTTGTGTGAATTTTCTGCAAAATCTTTCCACCACAATGCCAGGTGTGTTTGATCCGGCGTTCGCGAGATGCTTTGAAAGCGTCCCAGTGTCTTGACCTCGTCGAATGCTCGTGTGTATTCGTCGCTGTTGATGTCCGGCGGAGCGTGCGCACGGAATTGATCGGCCCTCTCGAGCGCAAACCCTTTGGCCTTTCCCCATCCCGCTCCGAATACGAAACCTTGCGGGGTGCCACTGTGCTCATGGAACTCAGCGTAGACGCCCGGGCCCATGGGGTGCCAGCGATATTCGGCGGCAGTATCCCAGCCGTCGTCCTCGCGTAGCCGAAGGACGGCCCTAGCGGCGGCTGCACCGGCAAGCACTCCAGCCTTCTTCGCGGCGCCATCGGGAATCCTGGCGAGCCAGCGCTCGTTCAATGCCAACAGCGACGCATTCTCCTGCGGATACTGATTGGCGACCACCGTGTAGGCCGCTTGCGTGGCTGCTGCCAGCGGATCCGTATCCGTGCTCGGCGCGTTGAGTGCGTATGAAGCATATTGTCTGGTGACGTTGTTCAAGGCATCGTGAATCGCAATGTGCGCCATTGCCGCAGTACGCAATCCCTTCAGTGTCAGGAAGCCGTCTTCCGCGTCGGCGTAAGTCAATAACGTCTCATTCCATTGAATAACCAGATCTGCCGGATTGCTTGTTTGCGAGTCTGCCGCTGTCGCAGCACAAGTTAGCGAAAAAAAGGCCAAAATAGTGGTGATAGTTCGCTTCATAGCCCGGTCTCCAAACACGATTGCACCGAATCTAGCGTATAGGCGCTGATCGGAATACTATTATTTCTGTAGTAATGAATGGGGCGAGCTAATGACTGCAGTTTCTAGAAAGTCGAAAAGCTACGGCCAGTATTGTCCATTGGCACTGGCAACTGAGCTCTTGTGCCGTCGTTGGATGGTGCTGGTGGTTAGTCGCTTGCTCGACGGTTGTTCGACATTCAGTGAAATTCACGAAGGTATTCCGAGAATTTCTCCATCGCTGCTGTCGACTCGCCTGGCGGAACTTGAGCACGCCGGTATATTGCGACGCAAAAAACATGGCGACAATAATCGCCATCGGTATTTGCTCACAGAAGCGGGCAAGGAACTGGACGCCATTGTGACGCAGCTTGCGATTTGGGGTCAGCATTGGGCGCGCGACAATGAGTTGGAGGACTTGGATTTAGGATTTCTCGCTTGGAGTATGCATCTCAGAATTAACAGCGAGGCAATGCCGCCGGGCCGAACGGTTATGCAGTTTGAATTCAGTGGTGCGCCAACCGACTTTCGTCGCTTCTGGTTGGTCAACAACGACGGTAACGTCGACATGTGTCTCAAGCACCCTGGATTCGAGACAGATTTGTTGATAAACGCCGACCTTCAGCAATTCGTTGAAGCGTGGCGAGGGTTTCGTGTACTACGCGATGAAATAAAGTTGGCTCGAATTCGCCTGACTGGCCCTAGGGCGCTGAAGAAGGCGTTTCCCGATTGGCTGCAACTAAGTAGCCTCGCACCGCACAAGCGAAAAAACGGTGGTCGCGAGCAACGACTTACTAGCCGCAAGGCCGGCTAGGCGCGCTTAGCGTTGCCAAAGTGCGGCCATTGCGATGCTAGCGCGTGGGTATCAGCGTTTTTAGTGATTTCAAATCGGCATTGCTGAGGCATTCGCTATCGGTCGGATCGCGATCGCAGGCGCGTTTGGCGCGCGGTTTTACGTACCAGGCGATAACAGCGTCTTGTAGAGTTTCATCGCTATAGACGATATCTACATTTTTCTCGTCTTTGGCGGGCGCTACCCGTGCGGGTACGGGCAAATATATTCTCATCAGTGATGGTACGCCGAATGGCGATCCGTCGCGCAACTCGTCCGCTAATTGTTCAAGCGTTGGACTTCGTTGGACAACATTCAAATCGATGGTTTGAAATGCCGGGACTATGAACTCTGCCGTATCAGTTTTGCCGTTGCTCGTTGGTGGCGATGTCCGGTCCGCAAACAATGATACTGTGCTGGCAATTGACGCAGCGGTTTTTGCGTTTGTGTTGCTTGTTGTGGTTGCATCGGTGTCATTATCGGTTATTGGCTGCATTGCCGCGTAAATGAGTCTACGAAGCTGCAGAATATCATCCTGGAATAGCAACAGTTCTTCCTTGGTTTTCCCGGTTCGCGAGTTGTAGCTCGCATAGTCGTTAACGATCGTGTCAATCTCGTCCGTAAGCGATGTCAAAAGCCAGTAATAGTCGGCAATCACTTCGTACTCGTCGGCCGTTTCCATCCAAGTGTCGCGACCACGCCACTCGCCAAGTTGGGAATAGGGTGTTAGGCGAATTGACTGAAATTTCGGCGCGTCATCCGCATCGGCAGCGAGCGTTGCCAGTTTTGCAGTCAGTCCTGCTTGTGTCGTCGCTATTTCGCTGCGAGCGCCGCCTACCTGCAAGAATTTGACACTCAAATTGCTATTCGAAAGCGCCGCGGAATTTTTGGATGCGGTCGTTCCCGACGCAGTCACAGGGCCGTAAGTACCTTTGATCGCAGTCTTGACCTCGCTGGATTTCGACGTGCCTGTTTTGCTAAACGAAATGGTGGCGTACAGACGGGCGCCACTGGTAATGGCAGAAACAAACGCGTCACCGCAATAGGCACGAAAATCGGCAGGCTGGTTGATCATCGCTGCGGCCCAAGGTTGAAGTCCTAATCGACCTGGTTCGACGGCCTTCTTTAGCTGTTCGCCGTCGCCTTCCAATGAAGGGTAGGCCAGTCGTGCATGATCGGCGTTACCACGAGGGCCTACGAAGAGAGCGCCGTTTTCGACCGTCGCATCAAGCAAAAAAGTGGTTGACTGTGCGGAGACCTTAGACGATTTCGCAAACGAAGCCGCCGCACTGCCGGATGCGAATATCGTATTCACAGACACCGACGCGCTTACGCCCAGCGAGGTCATGACTTCCGACATGTCGTTAACTTCGCTTAACGAGACCTGCGACGTTTGACCGGAACTTCGGATTGGCGAGAATGACATGCAGCGATTCGGAACGATACGACCTTTCCGGCTGTCCCAACCAAATCCAAGTTCAACACCGTCCTCCGGCGCAGGCTCCCAGTGTTCTGGAGCACCCAAAATCGCATTGCTCTTTATCCGTGCATCGTCCTTATTGTCCGATGGGTGAACGTCGGCCGATACAGACGGAGGAGCATGCGGGTCCGTGCAAGCGGAGACCAAAAAGACAGCAAACATTGACACGAGGTGCACGCGAATTATGTTCGTCAGTCTAAATCGGATCCGCTTGGACATTGTTGCTGCTCTATAACAAATAGATAGTTCGCACTTTATGCGTAAGCTGCCGAGTGTGCAATGTACTTTGGTGCACGATGAAGTCTGCGAGGCCTGCTAGAATTTGTCACGCAGGATACCAGCTAGCACGACGCGAATTACATTACTGGTTGCATTTTGCTAGTCTGCGACGACATCAGTTGCTCATTTTCAATTCGCAGTCTTGTTATAGAACGCCAAGGTTAACAATCGATGAAATTCGCGTGCCTAGTTGCCCTGCTATCGTTCTGTTTGCCCGCGCTGTTGAGTGCGGAGACCACTGCACGTTCTGTTAGTCGGCCCAACGTGCTATTTATCATGGCTGATGATCTTAACGCTGATTTAGGTACCTACGGACATTCGTTGGTTCAGTCACCAAATATCGATGAGCTTGCTCGCAATGGGTTGCAGTTCAATTCCGCGTATGTGCAATATCCCGTTTGCGCGCCGAGTCGCGCGAGTATGATGACGGGACTATATCCGGAGCAAATCGGCGTAATCGGGATTGGCAGCAATTTTAGAGATAACGTGCCGAAAGTTACGACGCTCCCGCAATTATTTCGAAGTAACGGCTATTTCAGCGCCAGAATCGGCAAGATCTATCACTACAATGTGCCATCGCAAATCGGCACAAACGGTCAGGACGACGCAGAATCATGGGATCAGGTAATCAATCCCATTGGCATTGATAAGGATGTCGAAAAGCGTGTCAATACAATTCGTCCTGACTACAAAGGCGATATTGGTGGCACGCTCA
The DNA here is from genome assembly GCA_021773015.1 of Woeseia sp. GTDB lineage: Bacteria > Pseudomonadota > Gammaproteobacteria > Steroidobacterales > Woeseiaceae > OFTM247. The sequence goes on along the minus strand of JAJFKW010000001.1, from coordinate 2,090,988 downwards.
CGTGGCTGAATCTACCAAGTCGCGACGAACAACATACGGACGGAAAAATCACCGCCGCCGCAATCGATCTTCTGCACGAACGGCATCCTAATAAGACCGGACAGCCGTTTTTCTTGGCCGTCGGATTTTTTCGCCCGCATGTGCCATTGATCGCGCCGAGCAAGTATTTCGACCTTTATCCGCTGAGCAAGATCCACCCCGTAGAGGAGCCGGATAATGATCGCGATGACGTACCGGTGGCCGCGTTGGCGGATCGCCCTTCGCAGGCAGCGATGACCGTGCAACAGAAAAAGGAAGTTATCCAGGCTTATTACGCTAATATTAGTTTTGTGGACGCGCAGGTTGGGCGCTTGTTGCGCGAACTGACGGCATTAGATCTGGCGGACAATACCATCGTTGTATTTCTCTCCGATCACGGTTTCCACTTAGGTCGACATGGTCTTTGGCAGAAGGGGGACCTGTTTGAAGGTTCTGCACGGTCACCGCTGATTATTTCTGTGCCTGGGCAGCGTAATAAGGGCGAGACGACCCATTCTTTGGTCGAATTCGTTGATATTTATCCGACATTGGCGGGGTTGGCAGGTCTGAGCGCGCCGGACTTTCTGGCTGGCGTTAGCTTGCAGCCATTGTTCGATAGGCCGGATGCGGTTGTTCGAAACAGTGCATTCTCGATGGCGCTAAGTACAGCCTGGTGGACACGCCCACACCTGAAGACGCAGGAAATCATGGGCTATACCATACGCACCGAAAATTATCGTTACACCGAATGGGCTGACGGCCATTCCGGTGTAGAAATCTACCACTACCCAACAGATCCGAACGAATACCATAACTTGCTGAATGTGCGAGAGCTCGCAACGATTCGGCTGAGGCTCGGTCGAGAACTCGAGTACAGAAAGCCGATGGTGAGCGAACGACTCCCGCAGTTGGAGGACTCGGCCACGCGAGAAAATCGTTTAGACGACCTATAGCTGGTACGAATTCCCCGCGTTTGAAAATAGCTTTTCGGCTTTCGCTCAGGCAATCGCCAAGCAGCTTGGTGGTGCCACTGGCTGCACGTTCACTTAGCCTTCCCTCTGCGGCCAAATTTGCCCTGCAAACATTCAAGTGAGCACGCTCGCTCGGTTCACCTCAATTTTGTTCGATTGATTTTCGTTGGAGCAGACGTCCGACATAACAGGCTGTGACAAAACTGCAATACCAGTTACGCCGCATTATGTTAGTCAGGGAACAACTATGCTTGATCTATTGACCGCGCAATCTGCAACGGAAAGTGCAAATATATTGACGCTGATCTATGTGATTCTATTGTCATTCGTATTGTCGACAATCTTGGCCTATGTTTACCAACTCACATTTCGCGGCCTGTCTTACTCGAGGAATTTTGTTCAGTCGGTTATCTTGATCTCGATTATTGCCGCAATGGTGATTCAGTCTGTCGGCGATAGTCTTGCGCGCGGTATTGGAATTATGGCCGCAATGGCAATTATCCGATTTCGAACAAACTTCAAGGATCCCAGAGATACGTTATTCCTGTTTGCCGGTCTCGCCAACGGAATTTCCTGTGGGGCCTACGCATTCGGTGTTGCGCTCGTGGGTACATTCGGCTTCTCAATTGCGGCGATTGTCTTACATTATTCGCCACTTGGTCCAAATGCCTATTTTGATGGCATGTTGCGATTCAACATGGCGGCGGCGTCGGACGACCGGTCGGCAATGGAACGCATTCTCACCAAGTACTGCAGAGTATTTTCCCTGATTACCTTAAGAGAGGTCGAGCAGGGCAATCGTATCGACTACGCATACCACGTCAAATTGCGACGCGGGCTTTTTCATCATGATTTGCTAAATGAGCTTGGCAAGTTAACTAGCGTTCAGGGCATTCACGTACTAATGCAGGAAGCGACAGTGGATTTATGAAGTCATTGATACGACAACCGAAGCTGATTTTGTTTCTCGCGTGGGTCATTTCGGTGGGAATGGTAGTGGTAATCACTACGTTTAAATCAGGTCAATCAAATCGTTTCTTCGGCATTGCTGACGACCAGGAAACGATAGTCCGGTTTACATCCGCCGTCGACATAGCGAATTTCGGATTCGTTTCAGGTCAAGAAGTCACCGCCGGAGACCTAATTGTTGAAGTTCGAAATCCCGAACTTGACGCGGAGCTGCCTGTTATTGAGGAGAAAATGCAGGCACTGCGATTCGGCAATCGTGAGTCGAGGGCATCAATGGAATCAGAGATCGTTCAACTCCAGGCCGACCTACGGGCAAAAATCTCGGAGTTGGATAGTCAAATTAGAAATTTGCAGTCGCGCCAAAGCGCTTCGCAGAATATCCTCAAACGGCTTGAAGGTAACAACACCCAACTTGGAGAATCGGCGGTTGCAAAGGAAGTTTCCGGCGTCCGTGTACGTAAACAAGCGCTCAGCGCAGCGACCGCTGCCCGCATTACTGATATTCGTTCGAGGCTTGCCGCATCGGATCGACCCGTTGATGCTCAGATCGCGGAACTCATTAATCGGCGCCAAGAAATACAACGGCAGCAGCAAGAGCTGAAGGTATATGCGAAGGTGTCGGGCCGAATTGGCAGCATCCTATTTAGGATCGGTGACACGATACCGCCGTATCAACCCGTGCTAACCATTCATAATTCTCGTCCCACTTTTGTGAAAGGCTATATTCACGAAAACGTTCTGAACAACGTTTCGCTTGAGCAGACCGTTTGGGTTCGATCCTCGAGTACATTTGACGGCGAAAACTGGTTCACCGGAACAGTCAAAGGTCTCGGGTCCAGGATTGTTGAGTTTCCTGGGCGCCTGAAAGTTAATCCACTAGTTCAGGCATGGGGTCGCGAGGTGGTAATTGATCTAGCTGACGAACACGATCTGTTGCTTGGAGAAAAGGTGACGGTGCACTTGAATCCACCGAGCGCTCGCTTTAATGAATTCAAGCTCATGCTCGCACGAGTGTTGCCATGAGTGCTTTGTGGTGGCGGACGAAACATTTGAGAGCAAATATTGCTGTTTGTGCCACTCTGATAATAGCCAGCATACCGTTGCGAGTGCATGCAGATGTACTTGACAGCTTTCTATTTGCGGAAAACGAGAAACTGGAGAATCACCTGCAGTTACCAACACCCAGTTCAAGTCCATGGATAGCCGATCCAGAAATTCGGGTCTCACCGGAAGTCGACCTGCAGAACAGACATAATGAAAGCTATCGTTTTCGGTTTCGGCCGACCAGTCGAAGAGAACGAAATTCGCAACGCGAACTCATGCGCATCGAAAATCAGATCGCGACAGCAAACTGGCAACGGTCTCTTGGCAAAGTACTGGCCGATCGATATCACGCCGTAATAGACCTGGCGGAGCATGAGGTGACTTTGGTTCTGGCCAAGCAGCAAGCCGAATTGGATCGCAATTCAATAGTCTCTGAGCAGCTCCTGTCCGCCAGTTCAGACTTCAGCGCAACGCGCCTACAAAACGCGGCGTTGCGGCTAGAATTGCGCGAGGAACGTGCTTCGATGGTCGGCCAGATCGTCGCTGAGATGCGCAGTGCGACGGTTGGACATTACCTCGCCGGCAGCCCAGGCAGCGCTTCGATTTCCACAAAGCTTATTGGCCCAACCGAAGTCGCGAGGATTCTTGACACGCTACGTAGGATGCCAGCAGCTAGGGCCTATGGCGCAACGCTAGTCCATTTGGAGTTGCGACGCGCCAAGCAGGAGTACGAGCTTGAGAAAAGCCGCACGAATTTCGGCCTCGACCTGCTGGAACTCGGGTATCAAAACAACAATACCGATAGCTATAACGTCACACTTGGGTTTCGGCTCCCATTCGGCAAGCGTTCGAATAGTCCGACTCGCCGGTCACGGGATATTGCCATCGCGCGTAGTCAAGCGTATCTGACTGAGCAGATGTTGAAAAGCAAGCTAGAAAATATTTCTCGTGAGATTCATTGGAAAATTGCGGACTATCATCGAACGCAAGTGGCGATCAAAAATACCGACGGCAGGTTAGGCGGTACGTCTGGCGAATTGGCCTCGGCGATCCTGCTGCAACGACACAGAATTGAATTGCTAGGTAATGCGGCTGACGTGCACGTCAGCATACTACGAAATTTGGTTGAGTTATTGGGTGCCCTGGATTTGCTGCAACAACGCCCAAGCAAAAATTGGATCAAGAGGGACAGTTCATGAATCAATTGAATAGCAGTATGTTGTCTTCTATTCCGCCGGCAATCGAGCGATATGAACTGAAGTACGTCATTCCCTATGCGATGATTGCGCCGATCTCGGAGTATCTGGCGCCATATTGTGTGTACGACAATCACTCGATGGCGTTTGACGACCGCTTTTATCCGGTAAACAGTCTATATTTTGATACTGTTAACTATCGGTTTCTCAAGCTTCGCAAATGGGGGATTGATCGGCGTTTCAATATGCGTGTTCGTGCATATGGTGATGGGACGGAAGGCCCCTATTTCGCAGAGGTTAAGTACAAGACACCGACGTGCGTGCGGAAATTCAGAGCTACGCTGTTAACAAGCGAGTGGCCAACATTCCTCAAGAGTGCAATATCAAGATCGTACGCCGGCGCCCATAATAGCAAGGAGACATCGAGCCGAGCTCTGTTTCAGCAGCTTGCCGAGGCGTACGCAATCGAACCGAAAATATTTACCTGCTACCGACGGCGTGCATTTGTATCGACTATCGACGAATACGCGCGTGTCACGTTCGACATAGACATGCGCTACCGGCCGCAAGACCCGCTTGGCTCTAGCAACTGTTATTCACTTAGCCCTGATGGCGCTTGTATCAATTACGATGCGCAGGGTGTCTACGATGAGGAGAGTCATTACAGCAGCAACGTCATTATGGAGCTGAAGTCGTCAGTAGGCACGATACCAGTTTGGATGGTTGAACTGATACGTCGTTTCGAGCTCAAACAGGTTGGATTCTCCAAGTATCTCAACAGCACGGAAACTGAGCATTTCGACAACGGTTGGAATTATATGGCCGGCGATCGCAGCGGCGAGCTGTTGCAACTTTAGATGGCGTAGTTATCCGTGGCGGCGCGTAAATTGCCTACACTATTCCTGAATTGCATTCTCGCAGACTTCACTATCGTCAATAATTGCGACAATGTCAGCCGCCAACTGTGCCAGTGATGTACGTAGCTGAGCGACGACTTGGTTGTACCCGTCTCGGCGTAGCGTATTCGAATTGTCGAAAGACTTCACAACCGATTTCAGCTCGTCAGCGCTGGCCAACCAGTAGCGGCCACTCGATACAACTCTGTTGCCGTCTGTGACATGGAACCGATCAATCTCAATTCTGAGTGTGCAGTGACTGTCGGCGGTCCAACGACCAGAATTCTGCTCGACGAATATCGTATTGGATTTTGCCATTAGTTCTCGAATCAGTACTTTGCCAATACCTTCGTCGAGTGGTTCGCCCCAAAGATGATGATTTGCAAGGTCGATAGTGTGCTCGCCCACCTGTCGGACAAGTCCCTGCTGGCGTAGAAATCGCGGCAGCTGGACAGCGACTATCGATAATTTTTTCGGACGTTTCGTTGCGGAATTGATATTAGTTGCATCGTACGATCCGAGCGAAAGGCTGTAATAGTTGTCCTTTACAGGACTCGATGAACACGCACCAAGGAGAAGCATCAAGGTTGCTGACGAGATCGAGATTTTCAGATTCATGGGTTGCTACCTTCTGGTTTCGCCGCTTTCGGTTCAATGTCGGAAGCCTCGTCTGCCCCAAAAATCAAGCTATTGGGCTGGCGGCGAATGCGGTCTAACACCGGTTCCAATTCTTTCAGAGACTCCTGAAGTATTTGTAGCGTCCCGAGAATTTCCTGATAGTTCGGCGAACCGGCGGAGAAGTCAGTTGCGAGTTTGCCAAATGCTTCCAGGAAAGTGTTCAAAGACTCTACGAGTTCCTCACCCTCTGCGTCCGACAGCAATACCTCTAACTCTGCCGCGGATTTTGATATCTCTGTTAGTGCATCGGTACCGGCAACAAGGATTCGATTGGTATTGGCTGCAACATCGTCCAATGGCAATTCGTTGACCTTGCCCAAAATGGATTCTACTTGCGCCAATATATGTCCGAATTGGCTGCCGCTTGTCGGTATTACAACGAAATTATCAAAGCGTTTAATCTGCGCCGATTGTCGATTGGAGAACTGCAATTCAATGTATTTGCTGCCAGTGAGATAACTGCCGGTCATAATGCGTGCTGCCAGACCGCTTTCTATCATCGCGCGTAGTCGCGTATCTGCACGATGTTTAGCTTCTTCACTATCGGCAAAGCCGAAACGTGCGGGGATGATCTCGATCATTACCGGAATTTCGGCATTTGCATCGAGTAGATTGGACGTATCCTCGTATTCGATGTCAGTCCGTATGACTTCGCCAACACGAATGCCTTTGTACTCCACTGGCGCGCCGAGCCGGAGGCCCCGAATGGATTCACCGGCAAGCACGACGTATTGCAGTGCATGTGTATATTGCTTGTCACGAATTGATGACTTGCGTGGAAATATCTCAAATTCTGCACGCGCCGTAATTAGGTCACCCTGCGGCAGGTTCTCTGGTACATCGAACGAAACGCCTCCACCCAGTAGTGTCTGCAAATTCGCGACTTCCGCACGTACACCATCTGCCGACAATTCCAGGCTGAGTCCGCTGTTGTACCAAAATCTGGTGTTACTCGTAATGAGTTCGTGATATGGCGCCTCGACAAACGCATTGTAGTAGGTGGCTCGTTCCGACGAATTGAAATGAATGTACTCGATTCGGCCGGCAACCAGTCCGTGATAGTAGATTTCTGCACCCACCGGCAACGCGCGATCACTCCTGCTCCTTAGCGTGACATGCAGGCCGGCGGTGCCGATTGGTGTAACCGGCGGCACTTCCAAACCTACGAACTCTGTGGTTGTGTCGGCGTCACCCGTACCCGCCTGCATTTCGATATAGGCGCCGGATAGTAGTGTGTTTAGCCCAGAGATACCGCCTGCTCCAATACGTGGCCTAACAACCCAAATACTCGTGTTTTCTTTGAGTAGGTGCCTGCCGTGATTGTCAATTCTGGCGATGATGGTGACGCCGGACGAGTCCTCTGCCAGCAATACATCCTCGACAATGCCAAGTTCCACATTGCGCGCTTTGATCTTTGTTTTTCCGGCCTCTATGCCGGACGCAGTTTCGAATTGAATTTGGATCAGCGGCCCCTGATTGCTCCAATGAAAGTAGAGCATCCACAAACCGATTAGCAGTGCGACGATTGGTACTATCCAGATCGAAGAAAAACTCTTTCTTGACGATACTTTGGCCTCGTGAACGTCCGCGTCAGTCGTCATACACTCTGCCTCTTTGTCACACTAATTGGCTGATTGATTGGGCGCCATATCAGGCGCGGGTCAAAAGCCATCGCAGCAAGCATCGTAGAAACGACCATGCCCGCAAATGCCAGTGCCGCCGATCCCGGGGCAATACTCATGATTTCGCCGAGTCTGATTAATGCGACAAGAATTCCAACCACAAAAACGTCAATCATTGACCATCGTCCAATAAGCTCTGTAATTCTATATAGAATGGTTTTTTGTCGAAAAGACTTTTCGCTGCCAAGCAAGACTGTCGCACACAGCCAGGAAATCACGATGATTTTCCCAAGTGGTACGAGAACGCTGGCGATGAAAATGACAATAGCTATGGGATACGAGTGATGCTCCCATAGCGTGATGACTCCGCCCATCAGAGTATTCGTGCTTTCTTTGCCGAGAAAACGGGTGCTCATGATTGGCAGCGTATTCGCTGGAATGTAAAAGACTATCGACGTAATTAACCATGCCAACGTATGTTGAATGCTTGAATCCATACCCGAATGAATTCGTCCGCCACAGCGTTTGCAAGAAGTAGCCGTCTCGGAACTTACCGCGGTGCAAACATGGCACGCCGACAGTCCTTGTGCAGCGGCGGAGTGTCCAACCGCTTCAGTGCCCATGGTCTACCTTAGCGGCAATCAGGGTCCATAGTTGGCGTTTGTCGATGTGTAGAACCATTGCGGTCATTGACACGCTGAATAAAACATACGACCAAAACGACAGTCCAAATGCGACGTCGGCCATTGCTGATATTTTTATATAGCTGATCAATATGCCGATAAGGAATATTTCCGCCATGCTCCATGGCAGCATGAGAAGCAAAAATCGCAATACACGGTGTGTTGCCGGGAATAGCCGATCGCTAATTAGCGATGCAGAGACGTAGGACGCGCAAATCAGTGCAAGGCTTGGTATCGCAACGATTGAGAGCAACACGACAATTGCCAAAAGGGTAGATCCCTCGTCCGCTAGAATACTGACGCTTTGTCCCAGCGAAACGACGCGTTCCTGACCCTTCGCGCTAAACCCAAGAAACGGAAATACACTTGCGAATAGTAAGAAAAGCAGTGAGGTTAACGAAAAAGCGAAAATCCTTCGTTCTACATCGGGTTTTACGGCCGTTAGCAAGTAATCGCAGCGCGGACACAATGCTTTTTCTCCCGCTCGCATTTGCGGAAGTTCAACCAACAAATCGCATTCGTGGCAGGCGATGAGATCGGTTGTCGAAGACTGTGTGTCTGTTGGCAAAACAATCCTCTACTATTGGCGAACGTCCTGCGGAAATTCGGTGTGTGGCTAATTATCGAGTGCGCTTCTTTGACTGGATGACCAGTCCAAGCTGAACTCTACTCTCCTGGTGTCCGATGTTCGAGTATCAATCCCTTTGCGCTCCATTGATCGAATCCTTTCCAATGCGTGTGTTCGGGTGTGGGCTGGCCTTTGTCGTCCACTGCGACAACGCCATCATTAGAGTTCGGTATCAGATCCAAATACGTCTTGCTGGCTGGGTTGCCCTTTAGATAGTGGTCAAAAAAAGCTGTTGCAAAATGATCCATGATGTTATTCATGCGTACGTTGCCCCACACTGGATCGGTATAGTGGTTGGCCCCCGTGCCATCTTCGTTGTGCTGAATTTCGATAGGCACTGGCATTGGTGCTCCGGCATTGTGCCCGGCGTTAATGTACGTAAGTAAATATCTGTCGCTGTTTGTGGCGTTTTCGAAAATGCCGCGAGTGCCATTTTCATAGCCCGATATGTCGTCAACACTTCCCGCTAGATAAAATGTCGGAATTTTGATGTCCTTAAGGTCCTCTCGCTTCCACATGTCGCGATTCAGACCCCATGGTCCGATCGCAAAACCCGCTTTTATTCTGTTATCCAGATTCTCGCGGTATTTAGGGTTTGTGGCGGCGTGGCGATACAATAGTTCGTTTGGCGGTGCTAATTCGTGGCCAATCACCTCTTCGTTGTAGCCACCGCCAAGATTGTTGATTAGGCCGTAGCCGCCCATGGAGTAGCCGACAATGCCGGTGTTGTTTGCATCGACCAAGCCGCTCAAGAAGCTGTCGTCAGTATCGGCAAGTTCTGCCATCTGGGATAGTACAAATAGCTGGTCCAATGGCCGATTATAGAGGGTACTCGCGAATGACTGTTGGTTGTCGTACGTGCTGTCGCGATGATCTATGGATGCGACGACGTATCCTTTGCTGGCGAGATTTTCACCTAGATGGCTCATGAGATACCGATTGCCAGGATAGCCATGCGAAACGATTATCAGCGGCAGGTCGCCTTTGCTGGTGAGTACATTCGCATTGCGAATTGCCTTGCCATGCAATGTTGCCGTGATATTCGGGTTCCTCGTAATTGCTGAATACTGTCCGCCGGTGCTCTGCCCTGCAGCGAGTTGCGCGGGATACCAGATTTCAACCGTTAACGTGCGATCGTAGAACTGGGTGGCTTCACCATCCGTCGTGTTTAAAATGTCCGGCCGGTTCGGGTCAGTAAATTGTACTGTTCTGACACCGATATCCAGCCCTCCGAAATGGGCAAGCTCAGGTGCATCGTGACGCACAATATCGATACGATTGTCCGCAGCGAGTACACTGGCCGAAGCGCATGCAAGTAATGCGCATAGAGCTATTTTTCTCATTCAATCAATTCCACGCTTAGAGTCCATATCATAGGTTAAAGGTGTATAGATTTCCGACCGATTTAACGCAGAGTCGATCAATACATTTTTACGATTGACGATTATGAGGCTCTGCCGTCGCAAGCTGCCTCGAGCGGAGTTAGGGACTGATTGTATGCGCGATGCACATTGTATTCATCCGCAGGACTGTGGCAGATTGACGCTTATCAAAGTACTGTGGAGATGTGTCGTGCGAATTGCGCTAGCTGTTGTGAGTTTTGCCATCCTCTTGTCAATGCCACTAGATTCGTTTGCGGACTCGGAGAGGAACACGGACTCGAAAGCTGCGGGCAGGGCGGTGACGCACGAAGACTTATGGTTGATGCGCAGACTTGGTACGCCAGCGCCTAGCCCAAACGGACAGTGGGTGATTGTTGCTGTAAGCGAACCTTCCTATGAGGAAGATGCAGACGTCAGCGACTTGTGGTTGCTGGCCGCCGATGGAAGCGGGCTGCCGCGCCGCCTTACGGCATCGATGGGCCCGGAAGCGGGCGTGACGTGGAGTTCCGACAGCGGGCGAATTGCGTTCGCCGCCAAACGCGGGGACGACGACGTAAATCAAATATACGTATTGAGTATGACGATGCCGGGCGAAGCGTTGAAGGTGACGACGTTGGCTACCGGTGCGTCTAACCCAAAGTGGAGTCCTGACGGTCGTTCGCTCGCGTTTGAAAGCCGCGTGTTTCCGGGCGCCTCGAACAACGAAGAGAATGCTGCAGAAAAAAAGCGTCGGGATGAACTAGGTTACAACGTGTCAGCTTATGAAACGTTTCCGATCAGACAGTGGGATCGGTGGCGTGACGACTTGCAGACACACTTGTTTGTACAAGTTGCAAAGTCAGGCGCGATTGCAACCGACCTCTTGGCGGGCAGTGAGTTGGTAGCTGGTCCAGGGTTCGCCGGAATTCCATCGTTAGCAGGGGACAGTCTTGCTGCCGAATGGACGCCAGATGGCGATGCCTTAATTTTTTCGGCAACGCGAAACAACCACGAGGCCGCATTTCGCGAAAGCGATTTTCAAATTTATCATGTGTCGACGAAGGGCGGCGAGCCGCAGCAGCTGACTCGTGGTTCAAATTGGAGTTGCCATTCGGGCCGGTTCAATCCCGCCGGTAGCGCTTTGTATTGCATGATCGAGCCCAGAAACGAATTCGCGTATAACCCGACGGATATCGCCAGGTTTGATTGGCCCGCAAATGGTGCTGTCGCGGAGTTTTCAGCCAACCCCGATGTGCTTACGCACAATTTCGACCGTTCTGTCAGCGGCATCACCTTTGGCTCGGATGGCCGTTCAGTTTATTTGACCACAATGGATGCTGGTCGGGTACGTTTGTTTAGACTCCGAGCACGCGTGGGGGATATCACGCCAGTCAACGAGGAAAGTGGCGGTGTCTATGCAGGTGTGCAAGCGGCTGGAAGGTCGTTAGTAGCGCGTTGGGAGGATGCATCGCATCCGGCCGAAATTGTACGTATTAATCCACGCACCGGTCAGCATAATGCCATCACGTCTTTTAATCGGAAACGGGCAGCTGAACTCGATCGGCCGGCATTTCGTGAATTTTGGTTTGAAAGTTCGTCGGGACGACGCATTCACAGCTTCGTCGCATTGCCGCCAGCATTTGACGAAAACAAACAATATCCTGTAATTACATTAATACACGGTGGGCCGCACTCATCGTCAGTCGATGCCGATCACATTCGTTGGAGCCCTCACGTGCTTGCTGCGCCAGGTTATGTTGTGGTTATGACTGACTACACGGGTTCCGTTGGCTATGGCACCGATTTTTCTCAGTCAATTCAATCTGACCCCTTGAAGACGCCAGGCATTGAATTACTAGAAGCGTTGGACGAGGCGATTAGACTTTATCCATTCATAGATGCGGACCGACAGGCTGCCGTAGGTGCGAGCTATGGCGGACATCTTGTCAATTGGTTGCAAGGAACGACCAAGCGATTCAAAACGCTTATTGGACACGCGGGACTAATAGATCTTGAGGGTCAATGGTCCAGCAGCGATGTTGTCTACCATCGCGAGATCAACAACGGTGGCCCCCCATGGGAGCAGGGCGGTGTTTGGCGCGAGCAAAGCCCGTCAACTTACGCAAATAATTTTTCGACACCGATGATGCTGACGATTGGTGAAAAAGACTATCGTGTACCAATCAATCAGACTATCTCCGCTTGGACTTATCTGAATCGCAAAAACGTGCCCGGGCGGCTGTTGGTCTTTCACGATGCCAATCATTGGATCATGAAAGGCGCGGAGGCTCGTTACTACTGGAATGAAGTGCACGCCTGGCTTGCGCGATATTTGCAGCCGACGACAACAGACCCACAATCGGAGCCGGTCGATGAATTATCGGATCCTGACCCGCAAAATGAGAGCACCGTCGACGTAGTCAAAGACGAATTAGCTGAGACCGGGAACGAAGTTTCGGACGAGGCGCTCGACGCGGAAGCAGCGCTGGAAAAAGCGCCGGAATTAACGCCGGACTCAGTGAAGGATTAGCTACTTCGGCGTCGCGGACTTTTGAGCCCGAATAGCGGTCGCAGAAATCGCACTCGGCGAATCACGAATTCATGCAGTATCAGGCAGCCGCCAAAGGTTGCAACAATGATGAGAATTGGTTCGACAACAGGGCCGAGCGATAACCTTGCAAGGTTGTAGCCAACGACAATAATTATCGTCTGATGCAGGATGTACCACGGATAGACCGCCTCGGTTGCATAGGGTAACCAATTCATTGGTTTGTTCAGCAGATGATGCCCCCAACCCAGTATCGCAACAATCCAAGACCACCGATTCAAATAGGTAATCAGCGTGCTAATCTGTTGCAGTACTATCGATGGGTCTTCAGGTACAAATTTGTCCGTGCTAATCAACAGCGCAAATAATACAACGGCTAGCGACAGCGAAACGTTTCTTAGTCGGGAAAGCTCAGCCCAGAAATCTTCGTCGCGCCCAATCAGATAACCGAATAGAAAGAACGTCCCATACATCGCGTGTGCGTACCAGTCGTCAAATAGCGCATGGCTGACGTAGGGAAATTTGGGATAAATAATTGTGCCATAAATCATGAGCGGCACTACCGGCACTAAATACAGCGACACGCTGCGCAGCGACCGAAACCAAGCGCGGAACTTCTGTGCAGGTCCGTCAAGAAATTTCGCGATTGGGATAAGTAGCAATGTGTAGAAAAGGAGGTAGGGTAAGTACCACAGGTGATTCCAAGTCCAGACGATAATTTCCTCGCCAGCCCAGGCATCACCTGGAAAATCCTGAAAGGTCAAATACATCCCCATGAACTTGAAGAACCCGGGTTCGATAATCCCCTTGCTGAGCGCTTCGTAATAACACTGGGGCGCGACAACGACGGCCATTCCGAATAGTAGCGGTAATAGCAATCGCCAAACGCGAATTGCGGCAAATTTTCTCGATGACTGCTTACCCCAAACGAAGCTAATCGCGAGTCCGGATATCAAAAACAATAACGACATACGCCATTGGTTGACCAATAGCATTGGTATTTGAAGCCACTCGGACAGATACGCTGACTTAATGTGGTAGCCCCAGTCGTAAACGTAAAACATACCGACGTGATAGAGAATGAGCAGGCCAAAAGCAAACACGCGCAATGCGTCGATGTCAAAGCGTCGGCCCTGATCGGTCGTTGATATTGCTGCGCCGGAATTTACCGAGATCATTTCACGATCATATTGATAGCGCCTTGCGAGGATCTGCCATTTGCTGACTTGCATCCAGTTTAGTGGATTACCTAGCGTGGTATTTGAAAGATTTTCGCCAGGCTGAAATTACTGGTCATCTAGGGCAATCGTTCTTGTTCGCACATCCGCAGATGATGCCCGACAATTTGCATTGACGATGTCCATAGTGAATATGCTAACGTGTCGCGAAATCCTTTAGCACGCACGTACTTTCGCAAACAGACAGACGATGAATACGATTCAACCCTATTACACGCTAAGCAGTAACGACTGTAGCTTTGTCGTCGATTGCCGTGGCAATACACCGGCGACCCTCTATTGGGGGGCGCGATTTAAGAGCGTATCAAGCGAGTATTTGCTCGCGCTGTCGGTAAAGGATAATCGACTTTCTCAAGCTATACTACACGCTTACTGAATGAACCGAACCGTATTGGCAGGAACATAAGGAAATGTCGACAATACCGGAAAGTCCGCAAGAGGATCTTACGCTCTGTAGCAGCCGCGGGCCGATTCCAAACGGTTTCGATAGTGCGATAGAGTTGTTTCCCGCAGCCAGCTATCAGTATGTTGTTTGTAGAGTGGGCTTTAAGCTCGACCTTGAGCAGCAGGCCTACGTATATAGAGATCGGGAACAGGCTTTACGTATCGTGCAACGAAATCAACAACCGACGCAACAGATGTTGCAATCGCTGCCTCCTCATCGCGAATACATCGAACGATGGCTCGCGTCAACCACCAGCAACTGAAGGCGATCATGGCTAAATTGGTAGAACTCACTAACGAACACAGTAAACTAAAGGTCGTCAAAAACTGTTCGATAGATATTGCGGAGAAACAGCATATTGTAAATTTGCAGGCCAATGAGATTGGCAAAGCGGTTAGCAGCTTTCCGGTATTTCTGACGAAAAATCAAACAACGAGTAACTGGACATTGTCTGCTGTAACCAGCCTTGAACAGGGACGGAATCTATTTGTCGAGGAGCAACAATGGACGGCAAACTTTCAGCCGATCGCGATGCAAGCCTATCCGTTTTTCTTGATGCGTTCGCCCAAAGGCGACAACAACTATACGATAGGCATAGATGAAGAAAGCGATGCCTTTTCTGAACAAGAAGGGGAGCCGCTGTTTGACGGTAGCGATAAACCATCGTTATATCTCACCAGAGTGACTGCGCTGTTGGAGGCCAGCGTCGAGGGCGACTTTCAAACGCATGCATTTACGTCAACCATTGAAAAACTACAGCTCTACAAGTCCGTCGATATTCAAGTTTATCTTACAGATGGCGGAGTCCAAACGATCAAGGGACTGCTGACGGTAGATGAAGACAAGATGCAATCGCTAACCGCAGAACAATTGGAAGATCTCAATAAGAAAGGCTACTTACTTTTGCTACACGCGTTGTTGGTGTCGTTGTTTCAATTGAACAGGCTGGTTCGGGAACAAAATCGAAGAGAAGGATTTGCCAACGTCAAGCAAGTCAAAATGGAAGTGTCCCACGACAGCGGTGCGGAATTCTAGGCACTAATGCTGCCATCAGTATTTAAGATTCTGGCGCAAATGACGGCTCAGCGATGCCATCGAGCGCGACAAGGCTCCAGTCTCAAATAGTCTTAGTAAACTATGCGAGCGTCAGCTTCCGGTCAGTAGCTGTCGCTCAAAACTTTACCACTTGGGCGGCTGGTTTCTGCGACAATACGATCTTGAGTCAATGTTTTGCGCTTCTTGAACTTATGAAGCCATTCACCAGCCATGCAATAGAACAACAGATACACGCCGAGCATCATACCGACAAACATCAAATAGCCGGCTAATCCGCCAATCATCGAAATTTCGGACGTCAGCAAAACCTGTGGCGAGATAGCCGCAAAAACTAGTACCGCAACCCCGGCTGCGCCACTCAACAATCTAGATTTCATCGAGATGTTCCCAACTTCAGAAGGTCGTAAATCGGCGACAGTTTACTTATCCATCCTATTGCTAAGTATGACGAGACAAGAAACGAGCGACTGTTGCCCGAGTTCAGAGTGTACCACCTGGCTTGCGTCTGCTATCGGCCTGTCGAATTGCGAAACGGGCAACAATCGATTCGACTGGTGCCACGCGAATGGTAGTGAAGAACCGTTACATTATGAGGTCGCGCAAGCCAGCTAATGTATCTGATGACTCAATCGTATTTGAGCTCGCCACAATATCAACAAGGCCAATTCGATTGTGCCAATACACTGGCATGCCAGCAGCTGCCGCACCGCGTACATCATACGGAGAACCCGCCACGTACAAAATACGCTCAGGTACTTCGCAAATTTCCTCGATTGCTTTCTCGTAGATTCTTGGATCAGGTTTGTAGTATCCGGCACGCTCTGCTGTAAGGACGACGTCGAATTTAACGCCGAGCCTAAGTGCCGCTTGCACGCCTAATTTCTCGGAGCAGTTTGTTATCACGCCGATTTTGGTCGTGGAAGCAAGCTCTCTGATTATTTCGATGGCCTCCGGCCACGGCGTTAACTCGCTCCACCGGTTGGCCAGAATATCCGCCTGCGCTTCAGCAATGCCGACCGCTTTTGCAGATTCACCAATTAGCGCAAGGTAAGGTTCATACCGTTCAGTATTGTAAGCGGCCTCAAGATAGTGCATCCGCCATTCTCGTCCAAGTGTTAAATCGCCGGCCAGGTCATCCCACAACGACCATGAATCGAGCAACGCCGAAAGCAGGTCGAATAGTATGGCGTCATAGCGGTGTGACATTGCAGCTTGTTAAGACCTTAAGATGTTGTAAATTGAGCGGTTGTGATCTGCGGCATAAGCAAGAACAAGCGCTACTGAAAATTTAGTAATGACTGCCATGAGTCAATAGCAGTCCATTGCCATCGTACCAGCGGAAAAGCCATTTCTGGAAACGAAAGCGGTTGCCCGAGTTCTACATTGTCTGCCGGCGTCCGTCCGGTGAACAATCATCTATCGTCGCTAGCGGTGTTCTCTATCCGCCCTTTCTTAGCGCGTCGTTGATGCACTTCTGTCACGTTAAATAATCGCTAGTCAGCAAAAAATAGCTTGTGTACGCACAAACATGCGAGCCGCCAGCATAGAGAAGCGATGACTCTCAGTTCGTTCCTTCAACATATTCCTGCAGTTTTGCGTCGCCCTCGTTTCCAAACAGAATTTCGCAAGCCTCCCGAAGGCCGGGGTCATCTATAAAGTCACTGTCGCGAACGACCAGACTTATTTTTGATCGTCGGCGCAGAAAGTCCTCGAGCTTGGTGATCATCTCAAGCCGACCTGCCATT
Source organism: Woeseia sp. (assembly GCA_021773015.1). Lineage (GTDB taxonomy): Bacteria > Pseudomonadota > Gammaproteobacteria > Steroidobacterales > Woeseiaceae > OFTM247. Next base: position 2,073,890 of record JAJFKW010000001.1, on the reverse strand, counting down.
TCAATTTCACAGCGTAGATATTCCGCGTGTTCCATTAAACGAACTGCATTAGCCGGGTCTTCACGAACTAATTCGAGCATTTCAAAAGCGTGCGCGCCATAGCGCCGCCAGAAACGATCCGTGAGCGGTTCACAAGATCGCGGGTCGGTCATATCATCGAGTCCCATTAAACGGGCTTGCAATAAAAACTCTTCTTTCAGGTCCCCATCCGGTTCGCCATACCATCGTTGGGTATCTTCCGAAAATTGTACCCCGAGTGACGCAACAATATTGGCCACTTCTTCGCCGACATTCAGGCAATCTGTAAGCTTGCCGCCAAAGATGCTCAACTGCCTTCGCTGTTCGTCCACTTCAATTTCATGCTTGCGTGATAACTCGACCCAGTTTGCGCCATCGCTGTTACCACTAACCGCCAACGGTCGTACGCCGCATCTTTCCGCAATTATGTCGACTTCCGTTAATGGCTTTTCCAAATTCAGCATTTCATTCGCGTTGTCGAGAATAAACTTGCGATCCTGCAGGCTGACGGACACGGCTGGGTCGTCTACTTCGGTATCGGTCGTACCAATGCAGGTTTTCGGTCCCATAGGAATAACAAAAAACAACCGGCCGTCGCTGGCAAAGAACGCCAAGATTCGCGGACTGTCTACTGCTCGATCGATGATGAGATGAACGCCCTTCGAAAACACGTGCCGGTAGGTGGTCTTCTGATCGGCGTATTGGTTTAACAAGTCAACCTCGGGCCCACAAGCATTGATCAAAACGTTACACTGAATTTCAATCCGCTCGCCGGTAATTTCATCTGCAGCGGCTACGTGCCAACCGCCATCCTGGAAGTTCGCGTCATTCGCCGATACGTAATTCGCAGCGACTGCGCCATAGTTCATCGCCTTGCGAATGAAATTGAAAACAAATCTTGCGTCGTTGTCGTGCAGATAACAGTCAGAATACTCGAATCCTGCGCGCGCAGTATCCAGCCGAATTCGTTTGTCGCGCCGGCCGAGCGCTCTACGTGTCAGCAGAATCGGCGCCTCGGTCGCAAATCGACCGATTACCCAATAAAGCAATGCACCAAAATAGAGCAGTATCGCTGGCATACGAAAGCCGCGTTGCACTGTGGTCAGAAAGCGGATTTCTTTGACGGTGGATGGAAAACTCTTCATCAAATGGTTACGACTCTTGCAGAGTCCCGCCACCAGTGGCAAATCGCCCTTCTCGAGATACTTGATGCCACCCCAGGCCAGATTGGAGCTCTGCGAGCTCGTTCCTCCTGCAAAATCGCCTTTATCGATCAAAGCAACTCTCACACCACGAGCGGCGAGAGCCGCCGCGGCCACCGCACCATTGATTCCTCCGCCAACGATGCCAACGTCATAATCACGCTCGGCCAGCTTGCGAACATTGTTGTTTCGTAGGTTCAGCGACATTGTGTTTTCGACGTCCCGTGACGTCCCTTTTCAGTGATTTATTATCAATCGCTGCAGCGATGGCGGACAGTTCCATTTTACCCTGATACACGGTGGCAATACGGTTCGCAGCGTATATTCTGCAGATAAATTGCGTGCCTAAATTGTTACGCGTTCCAGCATTCCCGCTCTTCGCACGAGTTAGATCAGCGAAAACTTGCGCTGCGTCACACTTCTTCGCGTAATCGCACGGTCTCGACCTGATTTCTTCAATGTATTGACACTTTTGACGATAAATTCCCTTAGGCGGCCATCGTTCCTATGGATCTCGGCCCAACTTCAGGTAGTGGATAAACGTCGTGAAAGCTCTGTTAGTCGAAGACGACGAAAATGACGCGGCGTTGCTTAGAGGTCTGTTTAAGCGTCAGGCTGGTATCGACATCGAACTCGACCACGTCACGTCACTAGAGGCCGCAGTCAACCGACTGGCAATCGACGTGCCCGAAATAGTCCTGCTCGACCTCAATCTTCCAGATTCATCTGGACTCAATTCCGCGCAAGCGATTCAAAATGCCAATCCGGATGTTCCGATTGTCGTATTGAGTGGCCACGACGATGAAGATTTCGCGATAGAAATTCTGAATCACGGCGTTCAAGACTACTTGGTCAAATGGGAAGGAAATGCGCGGACAATACTCCGTGCCATTCGCTACGCCATTGAACGCAAAAGAAGCGAACAACATCTGAACTATTTGGCGCACTTCGATCGTCTGACAGGGCTCGCAAACCGGCAACACTTTCATGACCAGATTGAAAAGGCGATCGCCAGGGCGAAACGCGCTAAGCGACGTTTGGCGCTATTTTTCATCGACCTTGATAACTTCAAAATCGTCAATGACACGCTGGGGCATGATGCCGGCGACAAAGTCTTGGTATCGGCGGGAAAGAAGTTGGAGCAATGCACACGTGCAGGCGACATGATCGCTCGCTTGGGTGGCGACGAGTTCGCTGTTCTGGTGGAAGATGTCGGCGAATTACGCGATGCGGAGGCGATCGGCTACAACTTACTGCATGCGCTTTCCGACTTGACGGAAGTGGACGGCCGGCCAATATCGGTGACAGCAAGTGTCGGTATCGCGATTTTTCCCACCGATAATTGCAATGTTGGTGCGCTCCTAAAGAATGCTGACATAGCGATGTACCAGGCCAAAGAGAATGGCCGAAATGGCTTACGATTTTTTACTGAAGAAATGCACTCGGAGTTGCTGAACTATCACCGCACGGAAAATGACATACGGAAAGCTATCGATTTACAGCAGTTTCATCTCGAATTTCAACCCAAGATCGATCTCGAAAGTCATGAGTTGTGCGGTCTTGAGGCGCTGTTGCGTTGGAATCATCCTGTAAGAGGAAGAATTGCGCCTATGGATTTCATTCCAATCGCTGAATCCAGTGGTCATATCGTCCCGCTTGGATACTGGATTATCGAACAAGCTTGCAAGCACCTACAAGCATGGCAACAACTTGGAATCGCCGTCCCACAAATATCCGTCAATGTGTCCGCGCCGCAGTTTCAGCAGCCGGACTTCCACAGGAAAGTACGGGCCATTCTCGAACAAACCGGCGCAACGCCAGAGCTGTTGGAATTCGAGCTAACGGAAGGTTTGTTGATGGAGGATACCGATAGTGCGCAAGGCTGCTTGCAGCGGCTAAAGAGTATTGGCCTGCGATTAGCGATCGACGACTTCGGAACGGGTCACTCTTGCTTAAGTTATCTGCGTCGATTTCCTATTGACGTCCTAAAGATCGATAAATCGTTCGTGTCTGATATTGGCAAAAGCAGCGACGGGGAGGCGATCTGTGCAGCGATAATTTCGATGGCTCAGAATCTAAATCTCGAAACCGTGGCCGAGGGAATTGAAACGCAGGAGCAACTCGCGTTTCTGCATGGTCATGGCTGCAACATTGGCCAAGGGTTTCTGTTTTCCAAGCCTGTCCGCGCGGACCAACTTCAGGATCTTTTTCCGGGAGCAATCCATAGCGATAGCATCAAATCGATTGGCGACACCACGCGGATTCGCCTACTGGAAGGGGTTTGTAAGTAATGCAAAACGAATCCACTGGAGTATGGGGCCGTTTGGATCCCGCGGAGTTCGCGAAATCAAATCTGCAACTCACGGAATTGTTGCATCCAGTGCTTGCGGCGGCCGGGGTCGGTGCTTGGCGATTGGATCGAGCGGCAAATAGTTTTCATTTCGACGAACACCTGCGCAAAATCTACGAAGTGATGCCATTCGGGCCGTTGAAGTTCGACGAAATTGCAGATCGTATTCATCCCGATGATCGTGCTGCGTGGCGTAAACGATTTGAAGAGAAAACTGGCGGCAGCATATTTCACTGTCGGCATCGCTGCATTTTAGGTGATGGCAGCGTGCGCTGGTTTGATTGGACCGGTAACAATTCGGCGGCGGACGACGGAAGCACGGTACTTGGTATATGCGTTGATGTTACGGACGAATTATTGGTCCAGCAAAAATTGCACGCCGAAGAGCAACGGTTTCAAACGATTGCGATGGGCGTGCCGGGTAGGTTTGGTTACATGGACCGTAACTATTGCGTGCAATTTTTTAGCAAGGAAAATTGTAAAGCACTAAATATTCGTCCTGAGCAGGTTATTGGTCGGCATACGAAAGACGTGTTTGGCGAAGCCGCGTTCGTGAAACTCAAACCAACTCTTGATCGGTCGCTTAGCGGGAAAGTGGTCACGTTTGAAGACTCACGTGTTCTGGACGATGGTCAGGTCTGTTGCGATTTGGTCACCTACCAACCGGATTTGGATGCGCGCGGAAATATTCGCGGCGTATTTACGCTTCGTGTGGACATTACCGCCCGCCGTCAACTTGAGGAGAATTTGCGCCAGGTTTCCGAGAACCTATTGCGCTCCAATAGTGACCTCGAGCAATTCGCATATGTCGCGTCACATGATCTTAAGGCACCGCTACGATCCATTCAGGTATTGGTTGAATGGCTCTCGGAGGACTTAGAGGGGTATACCGAGGGAGATGTGCAAGAGAATCTGCAACTTCTGAGTACGCGGACAGCAAGGCTCAATAAACTTCTAGAGGACTTGCTGAATTACTCGCGGGTCGGCCGTCATTCAGAACCCTCGGAAGACATCGATCTTGCGATGATGGTTGAGGAAATTGCCGATCTGCAGGACACGAACAACGGGATAGAAGTCGCCATGCAAGGTGCGTCAGCGACACTGAAGACGGATCCATCCGCTCTTCATCAAGTATTACGCAACCTAATTGGCAATGCGATCAAACACCATCCGGGTCCGCACGGCAAAGTTTCTGTATCTGTTACTGATATAGGAGCGCATCACGAAATTAGTGTCGTTGATGACGGTGACGGTATAGCCGAAGAATTCTACGAAAAGATCTTCAAAATGTTTCAGACTCTGAAACCTCGCGATGAGGTGGAGGGCAGTGGTATGGGGTTGGCAATCGTTAAAAGAATCGTCCGCGGTCAAGGCGGCAAGATCTGGATTGAGTCGCCGCAAAGTGGTAGTGGCGCAGTCTTCAAGTTTACCTGGGCTAAGGAGCAACCGAATGAGTAGTAACGGGGCAAAAACAGTGAGCATACTGCTGGTAGAAGACGACAAAATAGATCAGAAGGCATTTTTGCGTGCCCTGGACAAATTGAAAATTGGTAATCCGATTCGTATTGCCAGTGACGGTGTTGAGGCATGGGAGCTGATGTCTGGTCAATCCGGCGACGAGCGTATGCAGCGGCCGTATATGATCATTCTCGATATTAATATGCCGCGCATGAACGGTATCGAACTACTACAGAAAATTCGTGCCGACAAAGACCTGCGCGATTCTATCGTGTTCGTGTTGACGACATCGAATGATGAGCAGGATAAATTTGAGGCTTTCAATCTAAACGTCGCTGGATACATGTTGAAGACGGATATGGGCAACAGTTTTTTCAAGGCGGTCGAATTGGTTGACAACTATTGGCGCGTTGTCGAATTTCCGCAGTCATCCGCTGTTGCAAAACGACAGGCTGTTTGAGCCCGGCTCATAGTATTCTGACGTAACCTATGGGCCGAGCGTCCAAATCGGTGTTACCAGCTTAATCTAGCCTCCGGGACGGATTCGAAACCTGTTGAGTCGCAATCGCACACCTTTTAGTACGCGATAGCCGTCGCACAGGGCAAGTAGCATGTCGACTTTACCGTCGCCATCGATATCGTCGAATTCGAGATCATGAGCGAGTAGTGCCCAAGGGGTGCCGGGGTCACCACCAGGACCGCTTGTCGCGGGCAAGATTGCTTCGTCGCTACTTAGTGCTTCTGTCCAGGCCTCAAAATCACTCGCATTTCTAAATAGCGACAATCGATGGGGTGGTGACACACAAGTTGTAACTTCGAATTGCACGTCTATCGGTGCGAGTCCGTAGAGCCCGACAACGTCGTCGTCAGGTTGTGGAGATGCAGAGGGATTACGTAGCCTGCGTTCCTCACCTCTTGTGAGATGCTTAATATTTCCCCCAACACCGGATGTTAGGTTGTTCACGGCGGGTCGCGTTAAGGCAACGGATTCATACGAGAGCACGCCTGCAGTGAGTCTGCCGAAGTTGAGCCAGTCGGCATTGTCCGAAACCTCGTAGATGTCCAGAATTCCATCGCCATCGTAGTCGCCGACATCAATCATATACGGGTCAACGGAAGACAGCTTGATATTGTCTTCGGCCCAATTGTTATCGCCATCATGAAAAACGCCGGTGCCGTTATTGCGTAGCACAAAAGTACCGAATACTGGGTAGGGGTGCACGTCGTACAGCGTCGAAACTTTCGCAATATCCATGTCACCATCGTTGTCAAAATCTTCGATGACCGCAGCGGTACCAAAGGCCGAATAGCGCAAATCGCCGAGCCGAACGGTCGTTTCATCGACAAAGCCGATATTGCCGGTTTGAGCAAAGCGATTCATGAGTAACAAGTCCGCAGTGCCGATGTTCGATATGTAGTTCGAAATGTACAGGTCTTTGTCGCCATCCCCATCAATATCCTCGATCGCTACCGCACAGGCCAACAGTGGCCGCAGACTATTCGGATTTTGCAGTGGAGGTAATACGCCTACATTGGTAATCGCCGCAGATATGACCGTTGCCGTGATATCTTGAAAACCCAGCCATGCGCCAGCCGCGTTGTTGCCTCGATTTCGGTAGACGCGCGGCATTTCCCGAGCGGTATTCGCGAAAACTGCATCAAGATCCCCGTCATTGTCGAGGTCCGCCACCGCAACGTCGCGTGCGGTCATTAATTGTCCTGCCGTGTTCCAAGTGGTTAGTGTTGATGTCCGGTCTCTGAGTACACCAGCCTCGTTGACTAACAAGATCGCTGACATCTTGTTGACGTTCGGTGTTGTATTAGAACCAGTGTCGCCGTCCCGGAGGCTTAGGTAGCGCTTGCGGGCAACGATAAAATCCATGTCGCCGTCTCCATCGAAGTCCCCTTGAACGATATCCTTTTCCGAATCGTCGTTGTCCAGTGGCCCGCCAACGAACGCCTCGGGAAACATGCTATCGGTTGAGTTTACGAAGGGGCCTGCGCAGCCAGCTAGCATAAGTGTTGTTGCCAAAATCGAGACTTCGAGTTGAAAATATTTCTGAGAATTCTTCATGACATGGTTTCCTTCTATGGGTTAATACAGAGGAACATGGTTTATGTGGTTGCCAAATTTCTGTCGGTGACCTATTTACAAATCAGGGCTGCGGCGCCGTTGAAACAGAGCCACAGCTTGAACACGTCACGCGCCCTCATCACAGAAAGCGAAAATGACGCCGAGATACCCTCACTTTGATCGCGAAAAAGCTGCTATTTCGGCACATTACGCAGTGCGGCGAGGTATCATGCTGCGCCAGCCCGGTTTTCTTCCGGGAGTTCCTTACCGCAGAGCATCCTATGTCCAATTCCAATGCCGCCCAGGGCAGTGCTACTTTCAGCTCAATGAAACTGGCAACGTCAATCGTCAGTGTTCTTGAGGAATTGGGCTATGAAACGCCAACGCCGATCCAGCAACAGGCCATCCCGCATCTATTGCAGGGTTTGGATTTGCTGGGGCATGCACCAACCGGTACCGGTAAGACAGCAGCATTCGCGTTGCCATTGCTATCCCGCCTGGATATGCAATACAAGAGTATTCAGGTCCTGACTTTGACACCGACTCGTGAGCTGGCAATACAAGTTGCGGAAGCTTTCCAGCGCTACGCCTCTGGAATCAGGGGGTTTCATGTATTGCCGATCTACGGCGGCCAAGAATACGGAAGTCAGATACGTCAATTGAAGCGTGGCGTGCAGGTTGTCGTAGGCACGCCGGGAAGATTGATGGATCACATGCGAAAAGGCACCTTAAAACTTGATGGTTTGCGTGCGCTGGTTTTGGATGAAGCGGACGAGATGCTACGCATGGGTTTCATCGAAGAGGTCGAATGGATTTTGGATCAAGCGCCGGCGGGCCGCCAAATGGCACTATTTTCGGCGACGATGCCGAAACAAGTCGAACGCATCGCGCGGCGCCATCTCAACAAACCACAAGAGGTATCAATCAAAGCTCGAACCGCGACGGCTGAAACAATCCGCCAACGCTATTGGCAAGTGAGCGGATTGCATAAACTGGACGCGCTCACGCGGATTCTGGAGGTTGAGCGTTTCGATGCTGTGTTGATATTCGTCAGAACGAAAACGGCAACGGCGGAAATTGCCGAACGCTTGGAGGCCCGCGGCTACGCGGCCGCAGCGATGAACGGCGATATGGTGCAGAAGCAACGCGAACAAACAATTGAACGATTGAAAAAGGGATCGCTGGACTTCTTGGTCGCAACCGACGTGGCAGCTCGAGGGTTGGATGTTGAGCGCATCAGTCACGTCGTCAACTACGACATTCCATACGACACCGAGGCCTATATACATCGCATCGGGCGTACCGGCCGAGCGGGTCGTCAAGGCGATGCCATTCTATTTATTTCGCCACGCGAAAAGCGAATGCTCTACGCTATCGAAAAAGCGACACGGCAGAAAATCGAGCAAATGGTTTTGCCGACAACAGAAGTGGTCAATAACAAACGCATCGCTGATTTCAAACAAAAAATTAGCGATACCTTAGCTGTGGGGGAGCTCGCGTTTATGCAAGGTTTGGTTGAGCAATATCGGCAGGAGCACGATGTGCCCGCGGTTGAAATTGCAGCGGCACTTGCCAAATTATCGATCGGTGATGAGCCGTTGCTGCTAAGCGCAGACAAGGACAGGCGATCCCGTCGTGCAGACGCCTCTACAACTAAACGCGACAACCGCAAAGCGCCTCGAGCGAATAGCAGCCGAGGCAAATCCGCGCCTGATCTAGAAGCGGGTAAGGAGCGCTTTCGCATCGAAGTTGGTCACACTCACGGCGTAAAACCTGGAAATATTGTTGGCGCAATTGCAAATGAGGCAGGCTTGGACGGCGAGCATATAGGACATATAGAAATAGACTCCGATTTCAGTCTGGTAGACCTTCCAGTCGGCATGCCGAAAGATATTTTCATGGACTTGAAAAAGGTCAGAGTATGCGGCCGTCCGCTACAGATCTCTCGTCCGAGTGGCGGTGGTTCAGGTCAAAAAGCAAAACGGAGTACGGGAGCCACATCGCGAAAAATCACGAAGGCCGGTAATTCGTCGTCAAAACAAAAAGACAAGAGCAACAAGACGTCCGGCGAAACACGTGGTAATAGTAAGAAGAAAGCTAAGAAGAAAAAACGCCGTCCTAAGGCCAAGTGACACGGTATCGCTTGTGAAGCCAGTGAATGTGACGGTAGCGGCCCGTGCGCATACCCATATTCTAGAGGCGACATTCGTGATCTCACATTCGGCGGCTACTTGCACGATTTTGGCGACATCAAAAGCGCGACACATGCGGGTCGATAAGGCTCCTTGCCGAGTTCGACTGCCTGACTAAAAGATGCGCGCGGAAATGATCAATTAGCTGGAACCGATTTAGCTCATCGTAGTGTAGATCATGTATTCCGCACCCGCTGGTTACATTACTTCGAATACGAAAATTTGGTGTTGTATGTCTGGGTCGCCTGTGGGCATCGATACGAATGGAGTTGTACGAAAAATTTCGCGCCAATTTCGCTTGCGCTCGTGAAGATGAATGACCTCGAAAAAATGATTCGTGTCCTCGTCCGCACGCAGAGAAAACACGATAACGCCAGCAGGGCGTGTGACTCGAATGAGTTCGTCGAAACTCGACGGCGGCGCATGATTGCTGGAAAGCGCGCCGACGCAATAAGTGGCCGCATACGCATTGTCATCGAAAGTCAGCGGGTCACCCAAAACCATTTGCTCCAGTCGCTCGTATAGCGCCTTGTTTGCCGCTACGGCGAGCATACTTTCCGAAACATCGATGCCGGTAAACGGCCCATATCCAGCCAGCCGCAATGCTTCGGTTTGCATACCGGTACCACAAGCCGCGTCGAGTATGGGTCCGGCATCAAACTCTACAAAACGGGAGAAAACCGTAGCAGCGACCCACGGAATTCTTACCCCAAAAGCCGATATATCGCGATCATAATCATTTGCCCAAACGTTGTAGGCTTGCCTATGTTCGTCAGACGTTCGCGCGGCATAGATTTTCTGCAGTTTTGGGTCCCTGCTCATTTTAATGCACCTGATATTGCTGAAGATATTTATTTTCGCCTGGTCTGTGATCGACTTTTTGCCTGTTTGTGTATGGCAGTATAGACAATCAAATAAATGATGTGAGGAAACGGTGGAGCTCTATGCGTCAGAATCAGTTGAGTTTGAATCAAATCGTCAGCCTCATACTCGTATCGGTTTATTTGCACCTGCTACCGAATTTGACATTCGCAGAAGGCGGATTCCGTGTTGCCGACCTAATAGCAGATCCTGGGTCTCACGTGTCAGGTTACCTGGACCTGTCCACAAATGATGAACCCGACGTGCGAATTCCGGTGACGGTTCTCAGAGGGAAAAGCAGTGGGCCGGTATTGGCGCTGATCGCGGGAACCCACGGCTACGAGTACGCGCCCATTTTGGCGTTGCAACGAATTGCACGTGATCTCGATGTATCCGAGCTAAGGGGCACCGTGATCATTGTGCATATTGCAAATCCCTCAGCTTTCTACGGTCGATCGGTCTATGTCAACCCAACCGACAATCAGAATCTGAATCGTCAGTATCCAGGCAAGCAGAATGGTAGCTACAGCGAAAGAATTGCGTTTGCAATCACGCATGAGGTAATCGAAAAATCCGATTATGTCATCGACATGCACGGAGGTGATGGTAACGAATCGTTGGCGCCGTTTGTCTACATGGCAGTGACGGGGGATCAAGCGTTGGATGCGCAAACACGGGCGTTGGCGGAGGCGTTCGGCCTGCCAAACATTGTCGCCGACCCCGGGCCGGCAGGTGCGGTTGCCGATGCTATGTTTACAGATCGAACCGCACTTGCTATGGGTAAGCCTGCACTTACCACGGAAACAGGCGGTCTCGGATCTACCGATGAAAAATGGACATCGATGGCAATGAGTGGAGCGTACAATGTGCTCCGTTACTTGGAAATGTTGCCTGGACAACCTGACGTGCCGCGTGAGCAGGTATTTCTTCACGACTACGAAGTAGTTTCGAGTCCAGGCAAAGGAATATTTTTGCCGGCAATTGCCGCCGGTCAATTCGTATCGGAAGGTGAATTGCTCGGCATACTGAATGATGATTTCGGAAATCGCATGCTGGAAATTCTCGTGCCATTCGATGGCATGGTGAATTATGTTGTGGCTACGCCGCCAGTTTCGAAAGGTGAGCCAGTGGCAATGATTTCAAGAACTCACTAGTCGAGCGTGTATTGTGTAACGCTGCGTCACACACGACGTACGTCAAAAAACTTGCTCCGGCAATAGCTTAACTTTTCGCGATATGCTGCGGTTTGATATCTGCAATCGACTTCGCGCCGATCTGTCCCATTACCATTGCCAGCTCTCCGTCCAGCATTTGCAATACTTTCTCGACGCCCGCTTGACCGAATGAGGCAAGGCCCCAGAGGTATGGGCGTCCGATACATACCGCATCAGCACCTAAAGCCAGGGCCTTGAATATGTCTGTACCGCGCCGAAATCCGCTGTCGACTAACACAGGGATCTTTCCGCCGACAGCAGTCACCACCTCGGGCAGGCTATCGATAGCACCGCGGCCACTTGCTTCCGCGCGCCCACCATGGTTTGAGACGTAAACTGCATCCACACCATGTCTTACGCAATTATCCGCATCTTCCGCCGTTACGATTCCCTTGATGACAATTCTCATCTTGGTGATTTCGCGCAGCCGCTTTACGAAGTCCCAAGTCATGCTTGACGTGTCGAAACCCGCTAGGGTTGCGCCCGTATCGTCATACATCGGTTTTCTTTCGAGCATTGCGTTGGGACTCGCGCTGTGACAAGCGCTGCAATCGCGGCTGTCAGCGCGAATATATTTTCCAAGCATAATGCGATTACTGTCGGAGTTCAGGTCCACTGTGAGCACCAGAACGTTCGCGCCAGTTTTTTCAGCACGCCGGATCATTTTGGTGGCGACCGACCAGTTGTTCGTCGGATATAGCTGAAACCAAACCGGTTCCGCCCGTGCCTCGACGACGTCTTCCAATGAGCGCGTGGATACGTTGGAAAGAATTTGCAGATTGCCGTTAGCTCGGGCAGCGCGTGCTGTAGCTAACTCTCCATCCGGGTGAAACGCATTCTGGCTGCCGGCGGGGGCGATAACGATGGGTGAATTCATCGTAGTGCCAAACAAACGACTTTGTGTGTCAACGTGCTGCGTATTGACCATACGCAACGGGCGTAAATAGTAATTATCGAACGCGTCTCGATTCGCGCGAAGCGTTTCGTTGCCATCCGTACCGGTAGCGAGATAACCGTAGTGCGCGATAGGAAGCGTGTGTTTTGCCAAATTTCTAAAGTCAAAAACGTCCAGCGCTTGCTCTGGCGATTGAATTAAGTAGCTGTCGATTTCGCTAGCGCTGTTTGTCGCGGCGAGCAAACGACTGGAAGATGACGCTGCTAGCAACGGGCTGGCGGCGAGAAATCTGAGGAATTTACGCCTGGCGATATTGTTCAGTGTGTTCTCCTCATATCTGAGTGTCGATATTGTGTTTAACAACGCTCGCGTGGAAAAATCGAACGCCGATAGTCTACACATATAGTCGGGATACCCGAAGCGGAATTCGAAACACTGGCTTGAGCGTCGAAATTCCCGATCTCATTGCATTGGAGTCTTCCGCCGACACATCGCGGTTCTACGCACGCAGCGCGCCGGGCGAATCTTGTTATTCGGCAAACCTCGCGACCTGGTTAACGATCAACGTTACTTAGTAATTTGCGGTTAACATCAGCCAGAGTTTGTTTGTATCGAAAAACGCGTTGCTATCGGCGTCGAAGCTTGCCAGCTTAAGAAGCAGGCCATATCGTTCCCCAAGTTTCCTGGCCAGAGACAAGTCAAGCTCCGTTCCGTAGTCGTCGCCACCGGCCTCGGCAGAAAGATCGTGGTAGATGAGTTGCAAGTTCCATGCTTCGAATCGATAGCCTAATTTTAGATAGAGGTCATCGAGACCAGTCGCCGGCGTTGCCAGAAACTGATCCGCCCAGCCGTTAAAGGCATGCAGCGTTGCCAGCGGGGTGCGGAATCCCTGCCCATTATCGCTGCCGAGGGATTCGAAGCCGATTCCAGCCGTGAGCGTGTTGTATTTCCAAAGTGCCTCCAGCTTGAAGTAATTTGCATCGAAGTTCACCGGGGAGTTTGTTGCGTCGGATTGGGTGGCGAGTTCTCCCTGTATGCTGACTGGGTGCTCGCCAAGCTTGATACTTCCGTTGATCCTAAGTCCGAATGTGTTGCTTGAGAATGCCGGCGCGTCGTCGTTGTCGATCAGGTACGCGTAGCCGACCGCGCTCCAATCGTTTTGTAGTGCGACCTTTACGTTGAGTAAATGTGTATTCTGTTCGTGATCGCCGGCGGCTACGTCCGAACCAAATATCCGATTGACGTTTGCTACGTACGTATATTGCGCTATTGTATTATGGAACCCATTGTATTGCAGCGAAACTCCATCGTACGTTTGCTCATTTTGTCGCCAACCGACACCACCAACGAAGCGCTGGTTATCCAGTAAGATGCGTTGCCGTCCGATTCTAGTCTGCCAATCCTTATTCGGCGAATATTGCACGTATACTTGATTGAGATCGGCGCCATTCGGGTCCGCTACAACCGGGTACCTATTTCTATTTGTGCTGCTAGTACCAGCGCCACTGTTGAAGTTATCCGACAGAGTCTCGATCACCTGATCAAATTCAACAAACCCAGACCAGTCACGCCAATTACCTGTGGAGTAATTGAGGCGTAGCCGGAGATTCGATGCATGGGCATCATCGTCAAAAGCGTCCTGGTCAACGAGTTCGTATCGATAACGAAAGTTCAGGCCGACGTCGCCGGATGTCAGCGCAGTGGCTAAGTCCTCTTCGTTGGCAGCTACGGGCAAGCTCGCGAATAGTGTCATCAGCGTCATAGACGCCGCCGTCAATTTTGCATTGCAGATCATGCTGCTTCTCTGCGAGCCCGCATTTCCCGATGCGTCCTAATACACATCTTCGACTGTATTGAAGACATTAAACTTTCCTGTTGGGGTAATGACTTCGGGTCCCTTGATCACATGCTTCAGCTTGCGTGTCTTGTCGTCGACCACGACAATCGCAGATTCATCTTCCTGCCCGCTCCAGACAGAGAACCAGACCTCGTCACCTCGGCTGTTGTATTCCGGTTGCACTATTCGTTTTACGCCATTGCCTAATTCGGCCCACTCTGCAATGGGCAAGACTTCAAAGCCGGCGTCCAAGTTGTTGATATCGAACACAGCGATACTTTGGCTGATGCTTTCTTCGGGATTCAGCGGTGCATCAACCCATAAATTGGTGGATTTCGGGTGCGATTTCACAAATAGTGAGCCACCACCCTGACCTTGCAATACGCGTACAACTTTCCAAGCATTCTCAGGGTGTTCTTCCGGGTCGGTGCCGAGAAAAGTAATGTTCGCGTTGCCCAGCGCGCTCGTCACCCATACCGGTCCGAAGTCTGGATCGAGGAGATTAGCACCGCGACCGGGGTGTGGGATCTTCTCAACATCTACCAATGCCTCAAGATTTCGATCACGCGAATCGACAATGGCTATTTTGTTCGATTGATTTGCAGCTGTCAGGAAATACCGCTTACTGCGATCCCAACCGCCATCGTGCAAGAAGCGTGCGGCACCAATATCGGTGACTGTAAGGTTGTCAATATCTGCGTAGTTCACCAGTAGGATGTGTCCCGTTTCCTTGATGTTGACGATGAATTCCGGATGCTCATGTGAGGCAACAATAGCGGCAACGCGTGGTTCCGGATGGTATTCCTGCGTATCGACTGTCATACCCCGCGTCGATACGACTTTCAGTGGTTCAAGTGTGTCGCCCTTCATGATCACGTATTGCGGCGGCCAGTACGCGCCTGCGATGGCATAGCGATCTTCGTAACCTTTGTACTTCGACGTTTCAACTGATCGTGCTTCCAGGCCGACTTTGATTTCTGAAACGATGGCAGGCGGATTCATCCATAGATCGATCATGTCGACCTTTGCATCGCGACCGATGGTGTACATGTATCGGCCTGATGCTGACGGCCGCGATATATGTACGGCATAGCCGGTCGGCAATATGCTGAATATTTCCTTGGTGTCGCCGTCGATGATTGCAACTTGGCCACTGTCGCGCAGCGTCACAGAGAAGAAATTTTCGATGTTGCGATCATGCTGTGGCCGCGTGGGCCGGTCAGCGGGTTTTACCAAGACGCGCCAACTCGCTTTCATGTCGCCGAGACTAAATTCCGGCGGCGCTGGCGGCTCTTGCAGCAAGAACCTCGCCATGATATCGATCTGATTTGCGCTCAGCTCTCCAGAGCTACCCCAGTTCGGCATGCCGGCGGGGGATCCGTAAGTAATCAATGCTTTAAGATACTCATGACCTCGTTCGCGTGTTATGTCGGGCGTCAACGGTTTTCCAGTGGCGCCCTTGCGCAGAACCCCATGGCAACCGGCACAACGCTCGAAGTAAATGCGCGTGGCCATTTGGTATTCGTCATCGGTCAACGCAGGACCACCCGCGCTCATTCTCTGGCGCGTGTCTTCCGGTGCAATTGCAGAAGGCGTGCCGCGATAACGCAACTCACCTTCGGTTGCGCCCTTGTGACGTTGACCGGTCGCACGGTCGGTATGACCTAATTCTGCGCGCAATGCGGCGACTTCTGCGACACTGACGGCAGCGCCTGAATTACCCCAGGAGGTCAATACGTAAGACAGTGCATCGGCTAGCTGCTGATCTGTCAGATAGCCCATGCTTGGCATTACGCCGTCGTATTCAATGTTGTTAACCGTAATGGGTCCGGACAGACCGAACAGGGCGACAGCCAACACGTCTTTGCGCTCGCCGGCCAGGTAGTCCGAGTTGGCAAGGGGCGGGAATGCGCCGCTTAAGCCGCTGCCATCGGCCTGATGGCAAGCCGAACAATTTGCCAGATAGACATCTCTACCGCGTTCGACAATTTTGCCGACGGTGCCGCTTGCAACTTCTGCGCTGTGCACTATGGCATCCGAAGTTGACGATTGCTCCGATCCGTCGGAATTCGCATTGTTATTTGGGCAGCCCGTCAACGCCAACATTGCAAACATGCTAACGAGTCCTGGTGCACTTGTGCTTGCAAGACGTCTCATCGCTTTTTTCCTTTTATCCAAATGTGTAGCAAAGAATTCACCAGTTCATTCCAAGGCCTAATGTCAGGCTTCTGCCCGGGCGGGCGAGAAAGGGAATTGACGGGTCATTCGTTCCAAGGCCGCGGACGTCTGACCAGACCCAGTACTTACGATTGGTCAGGTTACGTACACCGGCGCGCACGGTGAGGCGATCACCGACTCGCCGTGCGACATACAAGTCAAATACTTCATAAGCTGGCGGCTTAAATAGATCGCCGGCGGTTTCATCACGTTCAGACCATTCTTTGGTTAACGTTCCACGAAGGCGGGTTTGCCAGCTACCGTCGGTAGACGTCCAGTTCAGACCTATGGTTGCCTGCGCCGGGCCAACAGAGTTCAGCACATTTGCGGTGTCACGATTCTCTCCACGTGCCCAGTACGCTGACCCGTCAAAAGAGAGTCCGTGTAGAAGGCGATGAAATGAGATAGACCAACCTGCTTCGAGACCTTCGATCACCGCTGTTTGTATATTTTGTGATTGAAACAGTATTCGTCCGCTAACCGGGTCAGTACCGAGCCGAACTTTAGTTTCTATAAAGTCGTCGTACTCGGCACGAAACGCAGACAGGCGTGCGCTATTAGCTTCACCTTGCCAACGCAGACCAATGTCGTAGCCGTCCGAGCTTTCTGATTTGAGATCAGGGTTCGGAATTGCACGAACGTTGAATACGGGAATTTCCAGCCCAATGTTGGCGTCTTCATACGGCGGTGCACGAAAGCCATGTGAATACTGTAAGTAAATATCGACTGTAGGTGCCGCTCGATAAACGATGCCGAGCTTTGGCGACAACTCCGCTTCGGATAGCGATACAGGCTCAGCAAAAGGAAAGTCCTCGCGATAGATCGAGTCGTTGATTGCGTCAAGTGTGTAGCGATCTGCGCGCAGCCCCGCGATGATCGTCCAGTTCTGCCATTCGACGGAGTCTTCAACGTATGCTCCCCAATCTGTTGAGCGACTGATTGGAAAGTCACGTAAGGGAAATGCTTCACCGAGCAGTATGCGGGTTTGAGCGCCGTTGACGATGTCAGTCTCCAATCCATCCCGCAACTCTTCGGTGCGGCGTTGCCGGAACTCCAGTCCGAAGCCGATATGGTGCGAAAACGACTCACCGATAATTTCTCTTTGTAGATTAAGTTCTATGCCGTTGAGTTCTTGGTTGAATTGGAATAGACGATCGATCGACACGGGCCTTGACGCGCGTCCGCGTTCGTCAAGTGTCTTCTGGTCGATATCTGTTTTGGATGTGTAGGCACGCACCACGCCTGTATCGATTAGACCGCCGTCTGCAGCGAATTGGTAGTCGACGCTAAACGTGTCCATTCGATAGGTATCGTCGCTTTCGAGTGCTGTTGTGCTGCGAAAACGTCCGCTTCCCAGTATGGAATTAAGATTCGATTCGACGTCCGATAATTGATGATAGTAGCCGGCTGACCACTCGTTTCCGGCGCGGTCCTTGGTAGAAATCTTGATGATCGCAGAACGACGTTCGTAGTCGCGCGAATCCAGGTTGACGTCTGTCGTGGCGGAGTCCAATTCTTCGCCATTGCGCAGCCCAACACCCAGCAGCAGCCCCAAGCGGTCATTTCTTATCGCTTGAATTCCAACGCCGTGTAGGCTGCCGTCGCTCTCGTTCCAGTTGCTTAGCAGACTGCCGCCCTGCTGTGCAGTTCCGGTAAGTTCGGTCGGAACTGGCGTCCGCAGCGCGACGACGCCACCGATTGCTGCGCTACCGTAGAGCGCCGAGGCCGGGCCATGCAGTACTTCGGCGTGTTGCACAAAACCTGCATTAACGAAATCGCGTGTTGCGTTCGAAAAGCTGCCAACATCGAATTGGTCGCTCATCGGGATGCCGTCAACGAGCAGTGCAACTCGATTGCCGCCGATACCGCGAATATTGACGCCTTCCGTGCCAAAGCGCGTGCCTGCCGCTTCATAGTCAATTCCTGGCGTGTAGCGGAGTACGTCGGCGATCGAATTAGCCATTTCCAATTCGAATTGATCTTGCGACAGAATTGTCACGTTGGCGGCAACGCTTCGTATTGAGCGCTCGGCCTTATTCGCAACGACGATTATCTGCTCAATCGGTTTCGGGTCGTTCTCGCCGAACTCGTCGTTGGCAACCGAGGCCGGCATTGCGGCAAATCCGGCGATGAGTACCAACGTTTCGCATCGGTACCGGCTTCGGTTCGTAGTCATTGCAACGAATGTATGTATGCAATGACGTCTTGCATGCTTTTTTCGTCGGCCAGGATGCCCGCCATTGGGACCATTTGCATGCCGTAAACATCACCATCTATTGCGCCGCGTCGCCCATCTTTGAACTTCTCAAGCTGGGCGAGTTGATACCAATCCTCTATGCTATTTAGTGCGGGCGCATTCAAGGACTCGTTGCCTTGTGCTTTGTCGCCGTGGCATGCGGCGCAAGTCGCGTATTGTGCGCGTCCACGTTCTACGTCGCCGGCCATCGTTCTAGCGTGTTTGACTGCAGGAAGCGTTCCAATGTAGGCAACAATGTCAGCCACATGGGTATCCGACCTCAAGGCCTTCATCATTTGCGCCATATTCCGTCCATGTTCGTCGTCGCTGGGCGAGCCGCGCAGTCCGTCGCGGAAGTTTCGAATCTGACGCGCCAGGTACCAGTCCGTTTGGCCTGCAAGGCTTGGCGCATTGACGAGTTGATTGCCCTCCGCCTTGAAACCATGGCAGCTAGCACAAAACTTGTAAGCATCGGCCCCGTATTTCACGTTCTGCGCTTCACTATCAAACGCAGAAAAGACCAGGCCGACGATGAGCAGAATTTGCCCTACATTTTTCATTTGCCCATCCCCTTGAGTGACGGAGTTGCTCGCAGAACGAATGCTGGCTCCGTTCCGATTCCATTGGCCACGTTAGGCATCATTCAGCAGCGGCGCCTTGACCTAGATCAAGGACAGGGCGCGCTGAGTCCATAGACTGAGTTGCTTAAGACGGAGAGCGGCACGGGTGAGGTGCGACCATTCAATCCAATGCGCGATTCACGTCTCTTCGAAAAGTAATTGGGGGTATGGCCGATGGGTGAGCCGATAGCACTTCAAGATCTATTCTTCGGAACAATGTCGGGGGCAGCGATTGTCTTAATGGGCGCATTCTACGCATTGTTTTTCGCGTTGGGCCGATTGAATAACAGCCGCGCACTTATGATTGCGTCGACCATTTCCTACGTATTTTTGGTGGCCGCTGCCTTCGTGTTGATCGATGCACTGAGTCTCAAAGGGTTTTGGATCTTCGTCGCGGTCACAATGCTGATCGGCTACTTTTTCGCGCCGCGAGGGATTTGGCATCTGTGTGTGGGCACGCATGTTCATGAGTCTGCAGCGGACAATCTCAGGGATACTCAAACGAGGGCGACACCATGACCGAAACACCCTGGTGGTCGAGCGAATCGCTGTGGAGGAAAATGGCAATCTGGGTCACGGCGTTTATGGTCGTTGTCCTCATTGGGTTGACTTTCGACACGGTTCGACAGATTACAGCCGGCGGCAAGCGTGTTCCGTCCTATAGTGTCATTAACCAGAAAATTTTCTATGAATTCGATAGCGAGCGTGGCTTCCAGGTGCCGAGGATAGGTGAGTCGCAGCCGTTGTTCGGACGCATACTCGACGAGGCAGAAGCAAAAGCTTTGGTGACGCTCGGAAAGCTCACCGTGCAGGCGAAAAACTGCATGAACTGCCATACGTTGCTCGGTAACGGAGCGTACTACGCCCCCGATCTTACGAAGGCATGGCTCGATCCCGCGTGGGCGCACGAGGATATTCGCGAACAACTCATGCTGGACTTTTTGCAGGACCCTGCGGGCAACGCCCGCACATTTGGTAGTGGGCGGCGCATGCCTAATCTCAATATCACAGAGGATGAAGCGCAAGGCATCGTCGCGTTCCTGAAGTGGATGTCGTCTATTGATACCAACGGATTCCCACGCGGCTTTTCACCGCTAGACCAGGAGGACGGTGTATGAGCACAAATGCGATATCTGTCGAAGCGGGCCCGCTATCAGCTGGCCAGCGCATAGCGATGCATTACTTTGTTGCAGCAATGATTCTGTTTTTTGCACAGATTCTGTTCGGTGTGATCGCCGGACTGCAATATATTTATCCTGACTTATTTTTCGGCCAGTTGGATTTCAGCGTTGCGAGGATGGTACACATCAACGCGATGATCGTGTGGCTGTTGTTTGGTTTTATGGGCGCAGTCTATTGGTTAGTTGAAGACGAGGCAGGCACCGATCTTGTCGGTGTTGGACTCGCAAAAATCAACTTCTGGATACTAACTGCTGCGGTTACCGTCGTTGTGCTCGTCTACTTATTTGTGCAAATCGGGCCTGGTACTAAGACAACCTTGTGGTTGATCAACGAGGGCCGCGAATACATCGAGGCACCGCGCTGGGCTGATATTGGCATCGTGTTTTGTGTCCTGGTTTTCTTTTACAACGTCTCGGCGACGTTTATGAAAGGCCGCTGGAGTGGCATTTCCGGTGTGTTGGTTCTCGATCTCGTGGCTCTGGCCGGTTTGTATGTCGCTGGCATGTATTTCACGCCAAACATATCGGTTGATCAGCATTGGTGGTGGTGGGTAATTCACCTTTGGGTAGAGGCAACCTGGGAAGTCTTGGTTGGCTGTATCATGGCCTGGGGTCTCATTAAGACTCTAGGTGCCAATAGGCGCATCGTAACCACTTGGCTGTACATTGAAGTTGCCATGATGTTCGGTTCGGGCATCCTTGGGTTGGGTCACCATTATTTTTGGATCGGTACGCCGGAATATTGGTTTACCATCGGCGGCTTTTTCTCGGCCCTTGAACCAGTACCTTTGGTCGCGATGGTCGTACATGCGGTCTACGATGCTGGGCGGCATGGTTTCAAAAGCAATAATCACCCAGCACTAGCATGGTTGATTGCGCACGCATTCGGCAACTTTTTCGGTGCCGGCGTTTGGGGTTTCATGCATACCTTGCCGCAAATAAACTTGTACACGCACGGTACTCAATGGACGTCTTCGCACGGTCACCTCGCGTTTTTCGGGGCCTACGCTACGATCAATATTGCGATTATCTACCTTGCAATCCAACGCGTTCGAGGCAATGTATGGATGTCAGCCGAGCTCGCGGATCGTGGTTGGAAATGGAAGTGGTCATTGGGCTTGCTGAATGCCGGTGTGCTGGGAATGACGATGGCGCTGTTGATCGCCGGTTACGACCAGTCGTTTATCGAAAGGGCATTGGAAGGCTCGACCTGGAGCGGATATTTTAAGGCGCAGCAATCAGCTTGGTTTTTGCAAGGCATGGTTTGGCGAATGATCTTCGGTTGGGTGACAACAGCGGGTATTGTATTGCTGTTTTGGGATCTCTTGACGATCGGTAAAACTGAAAAGCGTAAAATCAAAGATATCTCTGTCGTGTCAACGTTGGAGCACGCACCCGCCTGACGGGCAAGATCCGTGATCAGCGTAATTGACCAAGAGGGAGTGCTAGACTCCGGGGTTATGCAGATTGATTCCCCCGAATACGAGTCGTTGCGCGAGCACTACTTGTTTTCGGCACTTGAGCAGTCCGATTTCGATGGCCTTGTTACGCAAGTGACACTTTTGAATCTGGATAAGGGCGAAGTGCTGTTCCATAGGGGCGACAGATCCCAAGCATTCTTTTTTGTTGACTCCGGCCAAATCGAGCTAAGCCTCAATTCGCCGACCGGTGAAAAGAAGATTCTGGAGGTGATTCAGTCAGGCCGTACATTCGCAGAGGCTGTCGCCTTTATGCGCGGCGGCAAATACCCCGTAACGGCCGAAGTGCTGCAAGCTGCGAAGCTTTGCCAAATCCCAAATGCCCATTACCTTAGTTTGCTTACTGACAACCCGAATGCATGTTTACGACTCTTGAGTGATATTTCGCAGCATCTGCATGCAAGAGTTCGTGAGATCGAGCGTCTGACGGTGCAGAATGCAAGAAGTCGGTTAATAAGCTACTTGCTCGATCACATTGTCGAGAGCGGGAACGATGAAGCCACGGTTCGATTAGAATTACCCAAGCACGTCATTGCGTCGCGATTGTCGATTCAGCCAGAGACCCTATCGCGCCTCCTACGTAGCATGTCCGATGACGGCCAGATAACGATCGAGGATAAAGTTATCTTCATACGCAGTCTGGAAAGATTGCGACCATACGATTGATATCGAAAGAACCGCTTTCGAGAAGGTTCTGGGCGAACTCTATCGTGCTAAGGAACGCGAAAATCAGCCTGCTTTCGCCGATTTCACAAGCTTCACCAACGAAGAGAATCTTTCGTCGACGCTGTTGCCGAACAAAGGATCACAGCCGTGAATGATCCGCGACTCGTGAATGGTGTTGTGACCAGACTCGATCATTTGGTCAAGACGACGAAAAAGGTCTGTTTCTTCCCAGTGCATATGTTGTTTCAGAGTTTCGACATAGCGCAGGGTATCGGCGACAATCGTCTTTCGTCGCACCGCCTCTCCCGATATCGCCGCATCGATCATTTCGCGTAGGTGTATTCCTTGTTCAGCGATCTTGCGATGGTCTATTGAGATTCTTGACATTCCGGTGGCGCGATTCGGGAAAACGGCTTTCAGCTCCGCGTAAAGTTGGTCTTCCTTCGGGTGATGTACTGCGTCGGGATAGATCGTCATATACAGCATGACATTACGCATGGTTTCGAAGTCCACCATATCTTCTGCATAAACAGCATTACTTTCGCGGCTCAAAATCGCCAGCATCGCTGCCATATTACGGTGATCCTGGCGCAGCTCGGTTAACATTGTTGCCAATTCGTTTTCCATGCCGTCGTACCTGTAGCGAAAACACAAATACGATGGTGTGGGATGCTGCAGATCTATGCTATCCGGGTTTACGCGTATGTTTCCCAATACCTACAACGTACTGCGCGCTCCTAGCCACCGCACTAATGACAGGCACATCAGGAAAGTAATCGGGATGAGTGGCAAGGAGCTGACAATCGTTGCTGCTTGAATGGTTTGAACGCCGCCCAGCTGTACGAGGCCGGCGGTCAACAGGGCAAGCAGAAGTGCCCAAACAATTCTGTTTGAGCGAACGGGTTCTTCGTTATTGGGTAGATTGCGGGTGCAGATGCTTGCAAGAACGTATGCGGCGGAGTCTATGTTGGTCGCGTAAAAAACGAGCGCCAGGAGCGTAAATGCAGAAAGCGTTAGTTTTCCAAGCGGCAACGAAACTACAACCTTGGCGGCGAGAACGGATATGCCGTCGTTCGTAATTATGTCAATAACTGGCAAAAGATCCGCGTGATGAAGATGCAGGGCGTAACCGCCGACAACGGCCAGAAATAACCAGGTGCCCAATGTTCCCCAGCAAATTACCCCGACAACGAGCTGTCGAATGGTTCTGCCGCGAGATATTCGACCAAAGAACAGGCCGATGTAAGCACTGAA
Source organism: Woeseia sp. (assembly GCA_021773015.1). Classification (GTDB taxonomy): domain Bacteria; phylum Pseudomonadota; class Gammaproteobacteria; order Steroidobacterales; family Woeseiaceae; genus OFTM247. The sequence goes on along the minus strand of JAJFKW010000001.1, from coordinate 2,050,137 downwards.
TGCAAGCCACCAGGCCCAATAAAAAATGGTCCAGTCTTCTGGGAATCCAGACTTTTCGATCGGGTCGGTCCACATCGTCATCGCCCAAAAATTCTTGAGCATTAAGCCAACGCTGTTTACCGACATATTCAATATAAAAAGCGTCGGACCGGCCAGCAACACAAAATTAATAACCGATGCGGCCAATACCATGTTGATATCCGCCAGCTTCTGAATGCCTTTCTTCAGCCCTCGATAGCAACTTGCGCCGAAGAGCATCGTCCAAAAAACGAGAACTGAAAACTTGACAACGATCGTATCCTCGATCGCAAACAATTCGGCAACAAATGCGGATACCAACGGTGCGCCGAGACCTAACGCAGTTGCGGTGCCGCCGATGATTCCAATGATGATGAAAATATCGATGATGGTTTTGATGGCCGCACGGCCACGTCGCGGTAGTGCGCCGTCGCAAGCGCTGCTGATACGTAATATAGGTACCTTTTTGACGTACAACATGTAGGCGATAGGCACCGCTGGTATTGCGTAGATAGCCCACGGCACAATGCCCCAGTGGAATAACGGATACATATGAGCCCACTCAATTGACGCTTTCGAAAGAGGCTCGATACCGAACGGTGGGTTTTTCAGATAAAAAAGCGGCTCGGCAAATCCCCAAACTAACAATCCGCCGCCGACACCGGCGGTAAACATCATGCCGATCCAATGGATATTTGAATATTCTGGCAGTTCGTCCGGTTCACCAAATTTGATGTGACCGTAACGGCCAAACGCGAGCCAAATAGCGAATAGCAAAATCAAAACTGCGGCCAACAAATACAACCAACCGAGACTACCTGTAGTAAAGGCTCGCGCCGCACTCGCGGCATGCCTAGCGGCATTCGGGAAAAACACAAGTGCAATAGTTGCGGCCAATACGACGGCCAATGTCGGTGCAAAAATCGTCCAGTCAATTCTCTGTTTCGATCTGGTGCTATCGATCATGGCGATTCGCCTTTGTCGATGAGGGTCTGGGTTGCGAGCGTCGCGTGCTTGTGGCGATAGACATTATTCGTTGGGTTTTGGGTAGCGGTTGTTCGACTCCACAACGTTTAAGTCCATGTGGTTTCGCATAAATCGATCATGTGAACTACTCGGCGGTTGATAATCCCACGGCGAAAAGCGCCCCTGCCGATTGGCGAAATCGACAACTCGTCTGCATTTTTGGCTATGTAATACGTCTGCAGAAAATTCGTCTAAATTCCAATGAGTTTGTATTTCGTCGCGAAATTCTTGAACGATGGCCATATGGCTGTCACGTTCCGCCAAATTGTTTTTTTCGAGCGGATCACACTCTAAATCGAATAGTTGTGGCGGGTCGGCAGGGCAGTAAATAAATTTATATTTTTCGCGGCGAATCATGATCATGGGCGCCACAGAACCCTCCGCGCAGTATTCCGAGTACGCGGCGCGTTGCGGATCTTCGGTGTTGCTGGCTAAGACGAGGACGCTCTTACCGTCAATTTCGCAAGCTAGCTCCTCGACACTTCCGCCAGCCAGTTCGACCAGCGTCGGCAGAATGTCATGTGTGGTAACTGGTGTGGATATTGTCTTACCGGCGAGTGATGGATCGTCTGTGGTCAAAACGAAAGGTACCCGGCTAGCATATTCAAAGAAATTCATTTTGTACCAGAGACCGCGCTCGCCGAGCATGTCGCCATGGTCTGAGCAAAGTAGTATTTTCGTAGAGTCTTTGAAATCGCAATGATCCAAAACGGCGATTATGTCGCCGATTTGTTCATCAAGATAACTAATGTTCGCAAAATAGGCATGGCGAGCGCTGCGAATGTCCACGTCGTCTATGTCGAAACTTCTATAGTCGACGGCATCGTACAGACGTTGCGAGTGTGCATCCTGCAGCGCATACGGAATTGCTGAGATTTTGGGTAACGGGATATCGTCGTTCTTGTAAAGATCCCAATACTTCTGCCGTGCCACGTAGGGATCGTGTGGATGCGTGAAACTGACACACAGACAAAACGGTCGCTTATCGATGCGACGGGCGTATTGATATAGCTTGAGCTTCGCGTGATAGGCCACTTCGTCGTCGAATTCCAACTGATTGCTGACTTCCGCTATTCCCGCGTTAGTCACCGAGCTCAGGTTGTGATACCACCAGTCGATCCTGTCTAGGGGGCGTTCCCAGTTCGGTGTCCAGCCAAAGTCGGCTGGGTAGATATCAGTAGTTAGTCGTTCTTCGAAGCCGTGTAGCTGATCCGGCCCAACGAAATGCATTTTTCCGCTCAATGCCGTCTGGTAGCCGAGGCCTCGTAGGTAGTGTGCGAAACTCGGTGTGCTAGCAGCAAATTCCGCCGCATTATCGTATACGCCATTTCTTGACGGTAGTTGCCCTGTCATAAAACTGGCACGGGCTGGTGTGCACAGTGGGCTAGAAGTGTAGGCGTTTTCGAATCTCACGCCGCGCTCGATCAGGCTGTGCATATTCGGCATGTGCACAAGGTTAATCATGTCGTCGTCAAGCAGCACGCCGCTCATTTGATCGACCATAAGAATGAGCAAGTTTGATTTAGACATAATCGTATCCCGTATGTACGCGCGACTCGCAGGGCGTGTCCCGATCCGCGGCTGCCATATTAGAGGATCGCGCTCACTGCAGCTGTCGCGATTGCGGCGTCAATATTCCTGATTGCTCAAATAGTCTGGGATGCTCTGGGAGGCGTAGATGCTTGTATCCTAAGCTTCTGAACCGACATTTCTTTCTGGTCAGACGGGTTTGGCGAGTGGCTTCAAATCACTATAGATTCAAATGAAACTAAAAACGGGTAGTGCATGCAAATACACTGCATCAGGTAATTTCCCCATATATAGCAGTCAGCAAATCTAACGTCTGCCAATTCGTGCGGTAGTGCCGATTTTTTTGTATCGGGGGACTCAAAAAGCGGCCGTATCTGCCGATATAACAAGCTGTTATCTAGTCATTTTTTGCAGAGAGCCCCGATTGAAGTCTAAGCTGGCGAATTTGGTATGTATCGCTATTTTGTTGGTCATTCTGCCAACAAATTCTGCGCGCGCAAAAGCCGGGGACTACGAACGGCCGTTCCGCACTTATTCGACAATTGATGGCCTGACGCAATCGGCCGTCAACAATATTGGTGAGGATGCAGCGGGCTATCTTTGGCTTACCACTGCGCGCGGTCTCAACAGATACGACGGCCAGGATTTCGAGCAGTTTACAATTGCCGACGGGCTGCCATCTAACAACCTCACAGCGTTGTACATCGATGCCGACAATACGGTCTGGGTTGGTGACGCGCGGGGCGGGATAAGCATCATCCGCGGCACACGAATTGTTGCAACGATTGATCCAGTCAGCGAAGAAAGCACGCCAATCACGGATATAGAATCGATTCATGGTCGTGTATTGGTGGTCGCGGAGGGGCTTGGCGTATTCGAGGTCATGTCGGATGGCAATGACTATTGGTTGCGAAATATTGGTGCAAACGATATTGGTGCAACCGATCTCACCACTGTTGATGGCACGCTGTGGGTAACAGCGGAAATCGGATCTTATACAGCAGATTTGCAGGACACGCTGATACTTGGAAAAGCCTTCGATTCAATTGCTTTGATACACGTTGATCACAATAAAGTGGTTTGGGCAGTAGATAATAACAACGCAGTCCACACAATTTTGAACGGCGAACTAACGAAGTTAGCGGAATTTACTGGCAGCGAAAAAATTACCAAGCTGGCGACAACGTTGGATGGTACCGTCTGGGCCGCATCCAACAATCAGCTGTTTAGCTTTGATGCAAACGCAAATGAGGATATCAATGCATCAATTGAAATTCGCAAGTTCACAGAGTTTGACGAGCTCCAGGCTATGTTCGTCGATCGGGAAAATACAGTCTGGATCGCCAGCGATTCGCGGCTGATACGATTTCTCGGTGATCGGTTCAGGCACTATAGGCTGAAAGTTGATGCCGATGCAGAAAACGTCTGGGCCATTAGCGAAGACAACGATGGGCGTATGTGGTTTGGCACTCAGAGCAAACTGATTCGCAAGAATTCCGACAACACATTGACAATCGTCGGTGCGGACTACGGTATCCCGCACGCGCCAGTTAGAGACATCGTCTACGATCAGTTAGCGAACATGTGGGCAGGGATCCGCGGCAAAGGCCTTTACCGAGTCAATACACGAACACTCAAGACGCAGTTAGTATCGGGAACCAAGGGCCTAGAGATACTGGATGTGGCGCTAGCGCCGGACAAATCTATCTGGTTTTCGACCTTCGCGAGCGGCGTGTTTCGCTATTCGCCAGCCAATAAGACGCTTGAAAATTACGCGACGCCACAAACCAAAACTTCGGTATTCTCGTTGGATATTTGGGAAGACGGATGTGTCTGGTATGGCGCGGACGAGGTCGGCTTGGTCATGCTTAAGCGCCACTCCAGCGAAAATTTCGAGCAACAGGTGTACGGGTCTGAGCTTGGATTGCAAAGTGCGCTATTCGATCAATTGCGCCTGTTTGGCGCACATCAGGCTTGGGTGGCGATGGACGAAGGCGGGCTTTATCTGTTTGATGATGGCAGATTTATCAATCACGGCAAAAAAACACCTTTCGCTGATCAAACAGTCTACATCGTTGAAGTTCTCCGAAGCGGCACCGTCATCGCCGGAGGTGAGCAGGGTTTATACCAATTCGAGGTCGGATCGCCACTGATCGCACATTATAGTCACTTGGAAGGTTTCGTCGGCGTTGAAACCAACGTGCACGCAACATTTCTCGATTCCAGGGACAATCTGTGGATTGGCACTATCGATGGTGCAACACGCATGGACACGGGTGTTCCGATGCCAGAGCCCAAACAGTTAACCCCGCAGATTGCGAGCATCGAGACAGATGTGAATCGCGTAGAGATTTCCAATGGCGACGAAATAGATCCACGGGAGCGCGGCGTGCTCATAGAGTTTGCGGCAGTATCGCTGAGCAAACCCCGCGGTATCGAGTACAGCTATCAGCTTCGCGGCATGGACGAGAATTGGAGTTTGCCAACAGCGAACCAGTCTGTTCGCTATTCGAGCCTACCTCCCGGTGATTATGAATTTGTTGTGCGAGCTCGAACAGTTGGTGGCAAATGGGGCAATGAAACGGCGTCCCGACACTTCACTGTAACGCCGTTTTTCTGGCAACGCCCGGATCTCGTCCTGACCGGCATTGTGCTGCTGTTGTTATGCATTCGAGCCGCGATGGTATTTAGGACTCGAAATATTCAACGGCAAAATAGCTGGTTGCGAGCTCAAGTATCGGAACGAACGCGATCCATTGAAACGGCTCGTTGCAGGTTGATCGAAAGTAACCAGAAATTGTCACGGGAAATTCAAGAACGGCATAAGTCCGATCAGGCGCTCGTAGAAGTGGAGAATACTTTTCGCCGCGCGTTTGAAAATGCGCCGATCGGCATGGGGCTATTAGACTCGGATGGCCGCATTTTCGACGCGAATCCAGCGCTTGAAACAATGTTTTGGGCAACTTCGTCAGTACCTGAAGGTGTGCTGTTTTCGACAGTTATTGATGAAAATGGCCGCGATGACTTTACGTCTTTGTATACGGAGCTTGCGGAGTCGAAAGTTGATCGACTGGAAGAAAATTTCGAGTGCATCAACGCAAGTGGCGAGTCTTTGCAAGCAATTGTAAACCTATCGGCAGTGCGATCCGAAGCGAACGAGTTCCTGTACTCAGTCCTGCAAATCCAAGATGTTACGGAGTCGCTACGCTTAACCGACAAGCTGGAGTATCAGGCGAGTTACGATGAGCTAACCGGGCTGCTGAACCGTCGTGCATTTGAAGCGGAACTGGCACGCGCTTGGGATCGAGGTCATTCAGGGACGACACTGAGCTACCTGATGTTTATGGACTTGGATCAATTCAAAGTCGTTAACGACACTTCCGGACATGCTGCCGGTGATCAATTGTTGAAGCGCGTGAGTGATATTTTGCTCGAAAATGTTCGTGGAGATGATGTCGTTTGCAGGCTCGGTGGTGATGAATTTGGCATCATGCTTTGGAATTGTCCGACGGATGTTGCTATGCGTATTGCCGAGGCAATACGCATGAGCATCGATTACCTGCGTTTTCAATGGGATAAAGAAATATACCGTATTGGCGTGAGCATCGGCGGCCTGCAGATTGATCCCAAAGTTGGTAGTACCAGCGAGCTGCAGCAACTCGCGGATGCAGCATGTTACGCGGCGAAAGAAGCGGGTAGAAATCGTGTTCATATGGTCGATGGCGACAAAGACTCTGCTCGAATTCACCAGGGTCAAGTGCGGTGGATCCAGCGAATTCGCGAAGCGATGGATAACAATCGCTTCGCGATCTACGGGCAGGTCATAAAGCCACTGGCCGATGACGCAATTGAGGATGAGCGGCTCGAAATTTTGTTGCGCTTACGGGATCCGGCGACGCGCAAATTGATTCCCCCAGGTGCGTTCTTGCCCGCGGCAGAGCGCTATGGACTGAGCGTCGAGCTTGATGAGTGGGTCGTGCGAAACTTACTCAATGCGCTTTTTATTCACCATTCATTCCAGGCTGCCAATCGTACTTATTGGATAAACTTGTCTGGCGCCAGCGTTGGCGATAAGCGTTTCGCCCAGTTCCTCGTCGAGGCTGTGAAAAAGTCACCGTTGCCACCTGGCACAATCAACTTTGAGATCACGGAAACAGCGGTCATCCGCAGTGTCACCGAAGCTGGGAATTTGATGTCCAAGTTGCGCGATATGGGATGTCAATTCGCACTTGATGATTTCGGCAGCGGCCTCTCGTCGTTTGGTTATCTGAAAAAACTGCCAGTCGACTATTTGAAAATTGATGGAATGTTCATCCGCGATATTTTGAGCGATAAGACCGACCGAATATTCGTAAAGTCAATTATCGACATTGCACACACGCTGAAGATCAAGACAATTGCCGAATTCGTTGAAGATTCGAAGATGCTCGAGGTCGTAAAAGATCTTGGTGCTGATTACGCGCAGGGATTCGCGATCGGCCGGCCATTTTCACTAGCACCGAAATTCCCAGGAAACGACGCAAAAGCTCTTTTAACCGAACAACTTTCACAACAAGCAAGCTGAGTTATCGACTATGAACGTAGCCATGCCATCAACAGAAACAGCTCGCCAAATCGCGGAGTCTATTGCGACGTTGCCGCCGCTGCCTGCTACGGCGCAAGAAATATTGCGCTGTTTTGGTGATGAATTCATTGACGCGGATAAGGTGTCCTCGGTCGTGGAGGGGGATCCCGGGATTTGTGCAAAATTACTCGGGCTCTCGAATTCCGCGTATTTTGGGCTCGCAGAGCCCGTTGGCGATATTAGAGAGGCGATTTCTAGAGTCCTCGGTGTCGACACAGTGCGGTCCCTGGTTTTGGCGATGGCTATACAGCGATCATTCAGTAGTCGAAATTGTCCATCCTTCGATACGCTAAAATTCTGGACGCATTCCGTGCTGACATCAGAGTGCTGCAAAAAGATTGCCTTGGCAGATAAGGACGCGTCGCATGGAATTCGCGATCTGGCCAGTTCAGCGGGGCTTTGTCACAATCTTGGCCTAATGGCATTGGCTCATTTGGAACCTGAACGCACGAATAGCGTACTGAATGCGCATGCGCGCGACGAGGAGTCGCAAAACCTGGCCGACGTTTTTCATGGGAAACTCGATTTCGATCATAGGACAATGACCGCCGAGTTGACACGCTTCTGGTCATTGCCAGAACAAATCGTATCCGCATACGAGTATCGCGCCTTTGGTGCAACGGATGGAGACAAACGTCTAGGGGAGATTGTCGCCGCCGCAGCGGTTGCGGTCGCCAGCGTCGAATTGGTCGAAGACGTCGTGCCGGACCTTAGCGAGTTTTCAAAACCTCTTGGAATGAGCTCGGATGAGTTGATCGAGATCGCAAATTTCAGCGATAAACAGAAAGAACGGTTGCAGTCTTTGTCAAGTAATATGAGTGGCTAATTGTCGATGTAGCAATAGACCGGTCGCGTCTACATTGATCTCCACCAAGAGGCCGACCAAAATCGCACCTATTTAGTATTTGACGCGGTTTTCAGGCTATCCTTCATTCGATAACTCAAGAGTCGGGCTATCTTTTGATGCTGATAAATTCGTATGCGATATCACAGTCACTATCGCCTAGCGGCTTGCTTGTCCGTGGTTCACTCAATGAAGGCGTCATAGAGCTGCCACCTATCGACGAACGCCGTGCTGCGAAGTCATTGCTGCTTGTTGGCACGGCGGGTTCCAGTTTTTGGACCGGCTTCTGTGCGACTCCTGAATACTTGGATCGAATACCGAATCCGTTGGATCGGTGGAGCAGGCGAATGGGTGACGGCCTTGCAGGAAAGTTCAACGGGCGTGCGATTTATCCATTCGACGGTCCGCCTTATCATCCATTTCTACGTTGGGCGCAGCATGCTGAACCCTTGCAAGTCTCCAAGTTGGGCCTGTCTATACACCCAGCATACGGACTGTGGCATACCTATCGATTTGCTGTTTTGTTGCCACACGAGATAACCACGTCAATGCATGCCGAGGTCGATACAAATATTTGCAACGCTTGCACGGACCAACCCTGTCTTCAATCTTGCCCTGTCGATGCGTTTAGCAATAACCATTACGATGTCGACGCATGCATTGGCTATTTGAAATCCGATGCTAGTTCAGATTGTCATACGCTCGGCTGCGTTGCCCGGCGTAGCTGTCCGGTAGGTGCAGCTTATTCCTACGAAAAAGAACACGCCGCGTTTCATATGGCGGCATTTTACGGGTCAAAAAGCCGAAATTAGAGCGACTCGAACCTATTGTTGCTAAGTTACATATCTCTTCGGTAAAGACAGTGTCAGTATGATTCAGCGGGATCGCCCGGCAGATTACGATGCGTGGCTTGCAGCACTAAATGATGCACAGGTAACGTGTGTTCACGACGAGGCACTCGCGGAGATTCTTCGTGCCGCTGCGATCGCAAATGAGTCGTCGGTATGCTTGTGCAGTGGACAGGCGGTGCTGCCGTTCGTCAATTGGATTCGCGACGGTATGGGAATGGATAGCAGGCTTGTTATTCATTTGCCGTCAGCCAAGCGAGATTTCGACGAGCTTGTACAAATAATGCTTGATGGTGATATTCGAATTGCCAGTCATTTTCAGGATACGGAAGATTTCTGCAACGACATATCACATCACCGGTTGGATCTGCTGGTTATCGAGTGTGGTATCGGCGAAGTGGACTTAATTGAGAAAGTTTTTTCTCTTGCGAACGACCGTGCGATGATATTTGTCTTGGCCGACAAGAATACGCAAGGCGCATTGAGAGAGAAATTATCCGACGACTATTTTTTTGCGCAAGCGGGCGCTATGCAACTGGCGCAGCTACTGACTCGAAAAGGCGTACAACATCGGCTGAAACGAAAGTCTCGAGGTCGGCGAGCGTCTTAGCGTCGACGTTATGTATTGCCGTTTGGCCGCGGCAAGCGATTTTCATGCGACAGACCCCGCAGCATGCCCCGATGACCATGCCCACTGAAAATTATGGCCACCGAGGTGACCGGTCACATCCACAACTTCGCCAACAAAATACAGTCCCGACACTTTCTTTGCCTCCATGGTTCGAGACGAGAGTTCGGCTGTATCGACACCGCCAAGCGTAACTTCGGCCGTGCGATACCCTTCGGTACCAGCAGGCTTCAGGTTCCAATACTGAATGGCATTAGCTACATGCTGTAAATTTTCATTCGATACCTCCGCCAATAGCTGATCGGCTAAGTTCGGCCAAAATAATTGTTGTAACTCAAGGACCAGTGCGCGCGGCAATTTCTCAGACAATACGGTTCTCAAAACGGATTTAGGTCGTTTGTTTTTTGTTTCAACAAGAAATTCAAAATGGCTTCCTTCAGGCATCGTATCGATAGTGACCGTTGTACTATCTTTCCAATAGCTGGACGCTTGCAGCGCGGCAGGTCCGCTTAGTCCGCGATGCGTAAACAACGCGGCATCAGTAAATGAGCTGCCATTAGTGGACATTACTGCTGGAAAGCTGACTCCCGCCAGGCGCTCCGTAAGTTGTTTCGTTTTGCCAGAGAACACAAACGGAACTAGCCCTGCGCGTGTAGTGCGAACCGTTAGCTCAAACTGTTCGGCAAGCTTGTAGCCCAAATTTGAAGCGCCCATTTTGGGTATCGAAAGGCCGCCTGTTGCGATAACCAGGGACTCTGTCGAAAATGTTCCGATCGCGCTGCGGATGACGAAATGTGATTCCCGAGTTACCTGATTAATGCCACAACGCGTGCGGATTTCTACATCCACTGCTGCGCTCTCGAATTTCAACATTTCCAAGATCTGTTTGGATGATTCGTTGCAGAAAAGCTGCCCTGCAGTCTTTTCGTGGAACTCGATTTTGTTGTTGGTCACGAGTCGCACAAAGTCTGCCGGTGTGAAGCGGTCCAGAGCAGAGATACAAAACTTCGGATTTGCGGAGATGAAATTGGTCGATGTGCAATTGAGATTCGTGAAATTACAACGACCGCCGCCGGACATCAGGATCTTCTTACCGACTTTGTTAGACCCTTCGAGAACTAGAACGCGTCGGCCCCGCTTGCCTGCAGCAATGGCACACATCAGGCCTGCAGCGCCGCCGCCCAAAATGATGACGTCATACTGATTCACTGGGCTAACCGTTTTGCGAAACTGAGATAGAACCGCCTGTGAAATGGGCGCGTCTTTCGGTTGTCAGTAACCTGCTCACCGGTGCTCCGGCAAACATTTCGGTCGGCATATCGGTTTGCCGGTCCGGTTGTGCATTTCGATTCCATTTGCGCATTTCTCTTTCTGCCAGGCCGGTGACGCGGCCGATGATGAGATGTAGAGCGAAAAAGAAAATTTTATTGACCATTGGGTTACTAGGGGATCCGGAAGAACGCATATCTTGAACGGCTATTGTCAAAGCTATCGTACATGGAACCGCTGGTCCGCTGCCAATAGGACTGAGTTTGAGCGGGCGGGTCTTTGCGACACCTGAGTGTCGAAAATCAGCTAGCATTTGAGCAGCAGTTTTGTCACTAGCCGAACCAGGCATTGAGATACTATGAGATTCCAACCGCATGACAGACCGAGCAACCCGATATGAAATTGATGCCCCAGACATTGCTCTTTTACACGACCCTTCTGTGCGTGTCGCTCGTCGCGGCAGAAACGCCCACATTGCGTATCGGAGATTTGCCGGCTTTGCCAATGCCGTTAACCAATAATGCGGTAACCACAGTTTCTGTAGGAGACGATCAATACGTCGTCAGTTTCAACGGTCTCGGCAGCACTAAATCGCACGCGGACACGCTTGACACTACTTTTGTATTCAATTCTCGGACGGAGCTTTGGCGACAAGGCAAGGCAGTCCCGGGTGGTGTTGGCAGGCTTGCAAGTGTGGCTGAATCTATTGGCGAGCTGGCATATGTATTTGGTGGCTACACGGTGGCGGCGGATGGCACGGAGGTTTCAACGCCATGGTCCCACTCATTTAACCCAGTGACAGAAGAATTCAGTACTAGAAAGGACATGCCGATTCCGGTGGACGATGCGGTCGCCGTGCCTTACAAGAATCGTTTCATATACCTGGTGAGCGGTTGGCACGATTTAGGGAACGTCAATCTTGTTCAGCGTTACGACACTTCGGAAGATTCATGGGCGCAGGCAACACCTATTCCCGGTAGCGCCGTTTTTGGGCATGCGGGGGGTATTGTTGGAAATCAAGTCGTTTATTGCGACGGTGTATCGGTAAAAATTAACAGAGATGCGGCGCGTGAGTTCGTGGCGAATTCCGAATGCTACATTGGAAAAATTGATGAGCGTGACAGCAGGAGAATCGATTGGCGCACGATAGATTACCACCCAGGTGCTGCACGCTATCGAATGGCAGCGGCCGGCATCGAAAAAAAGCACGGCGTACTTTTTATCGGTGGAAGCACAAACCCGTACAACTACGATGGCATTGGATATGACGGTAGTCCCTCGAACCCGTCTGCCGATTTGCTATTTTTCGACCTGCGTTCTCTTACTTGGCAATCATTACGGCAGAGTAATGAGCCGACGATGGACCATCGTGGCTTAGCGTCATTCGGCAGCGGATGGTTGACTGTAGGCGGCATGCTCGAGGGTCAGCAGGTTATCGATAGCGCAACTATTTACTCGTTTTAACTTCGTCACTACGCTGCCGACCGATGGATTGTATACGCGGCATATTCTCAGGTTGATACGGAGATATTATTTGAACGCTTTGAGAACCTCGCGTGTCAGGTCCCAACGATTGAATCCCTGCTGGCCGTAGTCGAGACCGCGACGCACAATCACTAAATCTTGTGACGGTACAACAATGACGAATTGGCCCCTATTGCCGGCAGTCGAATATGCATTTCCGGGCACGTCGGTCCGGTCATCGGGCACCAGCCACCACTGTCCACCGTAGAATTTGCCTCGCTCGGCCGTCGCAGGCGCTGGCGTGCGAACGAAGTCGATCCACTCCGTCGACAAAAGTCGCTCGCCGCCCCAAACACCGCCTTGTTGATAGAGCATTCCAAATCGCGCCAGATCGCGAGCATTCGCATAAACCTGGCTACTTAGAATAAAGTCATGGAACCGATCGGTGCTGACCAACGTGTTTCGCATACCGATTTTGTCAAGTAACGCTCTGCGCGGATATTGTTGATAAGTCGCTTCATCACCCAGTGCTTGCTTCATGGCGAAAACAGCCAACAACGTGTCGTAATTCTCGTAGTCCCAAAAAGTGCCGGGCTGACGCACTAAACCTCGATCACGCATGCCTTCAATAGAGCTTGCGCCAGCCCAATAGGCGAGACCTGATCCGGTGGCATATTCTTTGCCGAAACTGTCAACTGGATAGAGGCCACTCGACATATTCAACACATTGCGCAGCGTTATCTCGTTTCTCGGATCGAAATCGGCCCCATCAAGCGTCGGCTCCCAATCAATGTCCAGCGGTTCGTCGAGTGCCATTTTTCCTTGGTCAACTAGGATACCAATCAAGGTGACGGCAATACTCTTTGCCGTTGACCAAGTGCGCGTTCGAGTGTGCATGTCAATGCCGTCTGCGTATCGTTCGAGAACAATGTTGCCGTCGTGAACAACAATCAGGCTTAACGTATCTTGCTCGGCAGAAGCGCGATCGAAAGCCCAGTCCGATGCGGCTTGCAATAAATCTCTATTTATTGACACTGGAATATCAGAGTTAGGCAGCAGATCACCATTCGGCCACGGCGTTTCGGCAGGCTCGAAATTCGGATATGCCAACTCGAGCATCGGCAATTCGCCAATGTCGTCAAAGGACTGATCCGGTGGCATCACAACACAGCCAATGCCGTCGCGGAATGCCGCGTGGATTGTTGTGCCAGCCGTCGGGCCGCCAACGGCGACTGCGCGGAGTTCGTTGTCTACGGTGTACTCACCGCCCTCAACAGAACCGACGGGTTCATCTAAATAGGCCAACTCTTGGGCAAATACAAGTTCAATGGATCTGTGGCTAGTGAATAGACCATTGCACATCAAAATCGCCTGCACGCCATTGCGTATCATTTCCCGGTTGTCGGTGAAATAGTCGTGGCTATCGCTTTGCTCGGCAATGACCGGACGTCCTGCGAGTAGGATTGCGAGCAATAGCATCGTGTTGCGAATGGTCATTAGCACTCCGTTGAGCTTCGGTATTGGACGTGCGCCTGCATTCCGATTGCCGGATTCATCATCCTTCCCGTGATACAACTTCCTGATCATTCAGAATCAGCCGCGTCGACCAAGGAATCGGGTTGCGCAATGCAAAGTGTGCCATGCAAGACCCTTCAGCTTCGGCTAACAAGCCTTTGATGCGATCTTCGGGCTCCGGGCTATCAATGATAACGTGTGTTTCCACATGTTCGCATTGCCCCTCTGTTGTGTGCCCAAGATCGCGCATGGTACCGAGATTAGTCATGAATCGAACGCGCTGTTCCAGACGCATTGATGTCACCTCAATCTTGCGTGCAGTCAGAATGTCAGTCAGGTGAGTGAGCAAACAAAAACCGATGCCCGCCGTGAAAAATGCCAGCGGCGGCGGTGCGGTGTCGTCACCTACTGGGGGCTGCTCATCGCAATACAGCTTTACCGGACTAAATCCGGGTATGTTGACTTGAACGACGGCCGTTTTTTTCTGCCGGTCGTGTGCCTCGGCCACCATGTTTACTTCAAATCGAAGCGGCTCTGGCGGTCTGGACTTCTTGAATGGACCGGGCGCGAATTGCGTAGGGTCGCCCGCTTCGGTTGCTTGTTCGCCGACGTGATAAGAATTTTCCGTGGTCATTGTTTTGCCTCGATTTGCGCGCCGCCCGACTGAATATGAATTGCCTGTAGACGCACTAAGGCGCTTCGTCGCCGCTGCTGGTCGGCGCGCGGCGAAGCATATTGCAGAGTAGTTGAAATTTCAAATAATTGGCGAAGCACAATCGCGTTAATCGAGCGCGGCTGGTGATTCTACGGAAGCAGCGTTTCAGTATGCTCGAACAGGCGGTTTAACATGCTTAACAGCAGCGCTTGTTCGTCTTTCGTAAAGACCGCCGCGATAACTTCCCCTTTTGATTTCATCAGCGGAAAGAACTGATCGCATAGGTCGCCGCCCTGTTTGCTCAGTACAATGTATTTGCCGCGGCCGTCACGCGCATTTTTTACGTCGTGAACGAGCGCCAGGTCTTTGAGCGTCGCGAGTGCGCGCGTTACGGTAGCCCGATCCAAACCGGTTTTTTTTGCGATTTTTGCTGGTGAAACGGGACCATATCGCGCCACGATGACAAGTACTCTAAATTCCCGCACCCCCAGTGAACACTGGCTGCTGGCAGCAGCCAGATAGCTCGGTGTGGTCACCGACCGAACGGCGTTTGCGGCGCGCGCAAGGCAGTAGGGCAGATGATTATCGAAGTCGAAATCATCGTCGAATTGCACTATTTCAATGCTCTCGTGAGGCAATTGTTCGGCCGACGCAACTTTGACCCTATTCATAAATATGCATACTCCTGGCATTGATTCAGCGCGTATAAAACCAGCCAAAACTTGCCGAATCAACCGAATACTATGGCAAAACAAGCGTTTAGCATAGTTGAATTTGAAACTAAAGTCAGCTAACTTTCCTCGAACTAGCGTGTACTAGTGCAGATTTGGGGCGGTGTCGCTCCAGGTCTACGTTTTTGTCCGCAATTGTGCGTAACTCGCTAATCCGGGGGGAAGCTTGTGAAGTCACTCAGCAATTTAAGTTTTCGAAAGTGTTCCGCAGTATTTATCGGCACGCTGTTTCTAATGTCCAGCGCGTTCGCGCAGAACGTATTGGAGGAAATCGTCGTAACGGCGCAAAAACGCGAGCAATCTCTACAAGATGCGGCGGTTGCAGTTACGGCCTTTACTGGCGACCAATTATCGCGTGCAGGTGTCCTGGATCCAGATACTCTGGCGGAAATAGTACCTAACGTGGATGTCAACTCGGAGGCCAATCGTGACGGATTAATTATCGTGATGCGCGGTGTTGCCGGTACCGACGTGCGTAACGGCGCAGATCCGACAACCGGCTTTCATGTTGATGGCAATTACGTGCCGCGACTCTCGGGTGCGAATGCCTATTTCTTCGATACCGAACGTGTGGAGATATTGCGTGGCCCTCAGGGCACGTTGTACGGTCGAAACAGTACATCGGGCGTAGTCAACGTCATTTCCAAAAAGCCGGTCCAAGGTGAAACGTCAGCAGAGTTGGAGCTTGGTTTCGGCAATTTCAGTCAATTTGTCGCCAGCGGTGCCGCCAATATCCCGATTAACGACAAAGTCGCATTTCGCGGCTCATTTATGCGCAACTCACGTGACGGCTATTCGAACAATGGTGGACCGCTGTCAACCGGAATTCGCGAAGATGCGAATGACGCTGACGAAGCTGCGTTTCGCGCACACGTACTGTGGGATGCGGGCGACAATACGTCTGTCCTGTTTACCGGCGAGCGCTACGATCGTAATGGTGTCGGCCAGGCGCTGAGCAACCTCGGTTGCTTGTCGGAAGCGGAACTCGCACCTTTCGGATTGACGACCGCTACGGCGGCACAGCCGAACGGCGCCCCCATCACCTGCAATAACGCCGCAAATCCGATCGAGAATAACCCCCTCAATACGCAGGGTCTTCGCGATAATCACGATAACAATTTCCGTATTCAAATCGATCACGGTTTCGATGGATCAGATCTTTTCTATCAAGGGGCATTTCGTTCACATAACCGGCAATTCATGGACGACGATGATGGCGGTGCGATTATTGCCAACGGCTTTGCGTCAGATGCATCGATCATCGAGTCGACCGAATCGGAGACAATCTCGCACGAAATTCGACTATCTTCGAATACCGACAACCGCTTTCAATGGATAGCAGGCTTGTTCTACCTGGAAGAGACGATTAACGGTATTTTCCAGGTTGATCTGGCGAGGGATTCAACTCGCAACGCTGGAATGGCACCCGGTCCGGTGAGTATGTTCGGCTTTGATGAGCAAATTGTGCAGTTCATCGATAGAGACCTAACCAACGAGTCGTTTGCAGTGTTTTTTAGCGAATCTTTCGCGGTTACCGATGCGGTCAATCTCAACGCTGGTGTACGTTGGACACGTGATGAAAAAGACAAAGGTGGCAATTTCGCCGATCCTGAATCGGGCAGCACGTTTAACGTGTTCTTTATCAACAATGGCACTAACGGCGATCCGACAGGAAGGTCATTCAACATTGGTGGATCTTCCGATCAAGACATGAGGGACGCCGGAATTCCGCAAGTCTCCAATCCGGATTGGTCGGAGGTAACTTGGAATGTCGGCGTTGATTGGCACGTAAACGATAGCGTATTTACCTACGCCAAAATAAGCACAGGCTTTAAATCTGGCGGTTGGAACCGAGGTAGCCAGGGTACTACCGACAACGGCGAGCTGTTCGTGTTCGAGCCAGAAGAAATTATTGCGCTAGAATTTGGCGCGAAAATGGATCTGTTGGAGGGTCGAGGACGCCTCAATTTGGCAGCCTTCTATTATGACTACACAGATATGCAGCAAGCGGCGATATTCACTAACCCAGTTGACGGCACTCGAACCAACATAACATTCAATGCCGCAGAATCGACGATTTGGGGGTTCGAAGCCGAAGGTACTTTGTTATTTGGCGAGACGGGTTCTGCCAATCTTGCGTTGGGATATTTGTCAGCTGAGTTCGATGAGTTTGTCGGCTTCCAAGATGATTTTACGGGCGCTGAAGTTGATGTCTCCGGAAATGATCTGCCACGTGCCCCAGATTTTAATTTGACGCTAAGCGTTATTCCGGCAACGTTTGAGGGTTTGGGTGGTACTTGGACGCCGCAAATTCAGTTCCACTATGAAACGGAGTCGTTCTTCGATATCAGTAATCGCACTATCGGGCCTGCTGGTGCAGGCGCGCGCGATGACTACACCAAGACCAACGTTACGCTTGGATACGAACATGGTGATGGCAAGTTCTACGGCGAGGCCTTCATTTTCAATCTTGAAGATGATGACATTTTTAACGGATCGGGATGCGGGTCTGCGGTCGGCTCCGCAACATCGACGCCAAACCCCGTATTCAATTGCACAGGGACGTTTGAGCCGCCGCAAACCTACGGCGTTCGGCTCGGATATAGATTCTAAGTCTAGATATTTAGAACGGTACGGTCGATCGGCTAGGTTATAAGTTCTGAGCCCAGACGTATAGATCAGCACACGGTACGACAAAAACCTGCGTAGCAAACCGTTGCGCAGGTTTTTCTTGCCTAAGAGAAACGCAATGGCTTAACGACTTCGATTTAGAAATTGCAGTTCGTTGGGTGTGTGTCCGCCAGCCAAAATTAGCAGACCCGCCATGATGCCCATATTTTTGACGAAGTTTTGCGTTTCATGCGCTCTCTGCAAGCCCTCGTCGAGCGTCCAAAAATCGTGCAAGACGATACTAATAGCCAATACCAAACCCGCGAGCAAAAACGCCACGATCTGCAGACGGTAACCGACGATTAAACTCAGTCCGCCAGCCAATTGAACGGCAATCGTCAAGACCAGCAAAAATGGGATAAGCGCCATTCCGTGCGACGCCATGTATTCTGACGTTCCACTGAAATTGGAAATTTTCATAACGGCTGGAAAAATGAAATAAAGACCGAGCAACAGGCGGCCGGCCAAGGTAACAAGGGTGCGAGCTGGATTCATATGCCATCCACGACAAAGAGGTTGTTGTTGTACCAAAGCGGACCGTCATACGTCGCCTGACAGCTCGATTACTGCGGCCCGAGATCCAGCGAATAGTACGCCTCTCGCTGTTTGCCGCTCTTGTGTGTAACAGTCAATCGAACTGTCCAGTGTTGCGTACCTAATAATTGTTGAGCCGGTATTCGCGCTAGTTCGCTAAGGTACACCGCCTCATCTAAAGGCTGTCCAACTTGTGTCCAGGCAAGCGGCTCAGCACCAGTGCCGATTTCAACGATGGCTTGTGTCATGTCATCGGCTGCTGCTGTGCCCAAAATCTGTAAAAACGTCTGTCCGTCGACATCGAGGCGTTCTGCAGCAGGTATGAATGCCAGTACATAGAATCTTGGATCTGCCGCCAATGCGCTCTTGGCGTCAACGACGCCGTATCCTGTCAGACGATCGTAGCCCGGCGCTTCGATGTCACGTGCCGATTGCTCAATGATGAGGCGAACCTGATTTGCCGTTAGCTCGGGACGATTTGCCCACACTAAACTCGCAACGCCGCTGACAATCGGCGCGGAAAAAGACGTGCCCGTCGATCGATAATATCGATTGTCCTCACCGATAAAAGCATCACCACGTACATAGCTAGTCGCGGCGTTGTTGTAAAGAAAATCTGTACGCCTAGCCCGTAGACTAATTACGTCGACTCCGGGAGCGGCAACGCTGATGCTATCGCCTGTGTTGGAGAATGCAGCCCGATTGTCGCCCGGCCCGGTCGCGGCTACCGTCACGACACCTTGAAGTCTTGCCGGTTTGGCGTTGTCGATGCTTTCGCCTTTGTTACCTGCAGCCAGCACAACCAATACGTTTTTCGAGTTCGCATAGTCAACTGCGTCCTGCACCACTGACGGAAAGCCGGGGCCGGATACACTGATGTTGATAATGTTTGCACCGTTGTCGACACCGTACACGATAGCCTGCGCTACATAGGTTGCACGTGTGCGGCCGAAAGTATTCAGCGCCTTAAGTATCATGATCTTAGCGCTTGGATTAATGCCGTCAATGCCCGCGTCGTTGCCGTGGGTCGCTGCAATGATGCCGCTGACGAACGTGCCGTGGCCATCTGCATCCCACGGTTTGTTGTCATCGGCAGTGAAATCCCAGCCGATGATGTCGTCAACAAAGCCATTGTTGTCGTCGTCAATACCGTTGTCCGGAATTTCATTTTCGTTTTGCCACAAGTTGTCCCAGGCAAAGTCCAAATGGTTCCAATCGATACCTGTATCCACGATGCCTACGACAATCGGTTTGACATTGGTGCCTAGCAGCGACTCACCTTTTGCAATGCCAACATTTTCAAAAGCCCATTGATCGTCAAGCGATTTGACGAGAGATCTTGCCGACGGCGTATAGCCGACTTGTTCCAGCGTTGCGGCAGTGTCTCCACATTGATTGTTCGATACACCTGTTGATCCCGGAACCGTGAACAAACCTCTTAGATCAACCTTGTCATTTTCCAGATAGTCGTACCTGACGTAAAGGTTTCCGCCAAAGGAAAAGCTATTTCCGACTCTGAGTCCAGACGGTATCGCGTCCCAAACATCGCTTCCAAGTCCACCGAATGACATACCGGGCTTACCGGACCCACCAAACGTTTGCACAACGCTGTCTTCTTTCTTGTGCTTGAACTTCAGTCCGATTGCGTCTATCGAATAGTTGTCGAGGTTGTAGCGTACGCCGATTTGCCAATCGAGTGGGTCGGACGCGCCTTTCGGTCCATAACGATCGAAAATGTATCGCGATGAAGCAGAACCTCCTTCACTGTCTGAGCCATTCCAAGCGCCTGGGTGAATCCTTGGGCTGACGGCATTGTCCAGTCGCTCGTCGTCAACTTCGTCGTCCGAGTAGTTGTCCGTATTTCGATCCGTCTCAGTGCGTGAATCTTCCGCCCAACGATTTGCTGAGTTAAGTAATGCCGAACGAAGCGATCCTGTCGGGAGCGTCAGACGACCAACGCCATTGTCATCGGTGAAAGTACCGCTAAAGCCCGTGCCTGAGTCGCGTTCCGTGTTGCGAACGGCATCTGGCGTAAAAGGCAAACCAAAGAGTGCATCAGGTCGATAAGGGAATACATTGAGGCCGAGGCCTGGCATCGGTTGACTGTTCCATCTGTCACCCTCGCCCTTTACGTCCTCATCGATATGAATTTCAAGTCTGATCGGGAAACGCGTTGTCAAACGATCCGCTAGAGATCGAGTCCAGTCCATCGGTTCGTCCCATGGCCGATTGTTTTCGCCGGCAGAAGAGCTTGTCGTCGTTTGGCTGGCAGATTCTGCTTTTGTACCGTCCGAAACGGTAGCATCTGACTTCGATGTGCCGCTGCTCGGCTGCGTTACAGAGGATGCGTTAGTCGTCTTAGGTGAAATGCAGTTTTTCCATTTTATGCGTAATTCATCGTTGTAACGGTCTCGCGCGGCGATTGCTGCTTCGGCGTTTTTTTGGTCATCTGCGATATCCTCTAGCGTTTGTCCGTCTCTGCGCAAGTAGTCGGAAAAATATGAGTGTGATGCACGCGCTTTGTCGCGCAGGAAAATAAGATCATTCAATTCTTTTGCTTGTCTTTCCGTGCAATGTTCAAACTCGAATGCATAGTCTGGTGGATACGGATATCGCTCAAACGGATTTGGAATATCTTTGGCAGGCGTGGCGGGTTCGGACGGCGTTGAGGTACCGCCCATCGTTCCGCGCGACGTTGACCCCGATGAAGCAACGCCCGGTGTCGTCGGAGCGGCAGTCCTCGAGCCGCCAAGCAGTGGATCGTCACTTTCAAGTAGAGGCGGTGGAACTGGGTTCTTAGCAATGAATTCCTTTAAGTCCTGAAACCATTTTTCCGGATCAAACAAGCCCGCGTCAAACGCCTGGTCGGAAAAGCTATCTTCGCCGCCGAACATGCCGGCCATGCCAATGCCCATGATGAAATAGTCACGGTGTGCCTCAGAAATAGTGGGGTCGTTATGGACTCTGTCGATGAGAGCGTCAGCCTGATGGAATGTCTTGCCAGCGCTGGCGTAAATATCATTAATTGTGATGTTGCCGCCACCAACCCCATTGCCACCGGCCGTGGTCGTCGCACCGCCGGTGTTCGGTATGTAGCCACGGTTCGGCGCAAAGCCTTTGCTCTCACTGCCGAAATAGGCGGTGCCACCATCCAGCGTGAATTCCGGCATGCCCCAATCGTAACGGTCAAAAAATGCCCACGGAGGACTTTCGGTGCCATGGGTTGCGTCACAGTCTTCCTTGCTTTGCAGCGCAAGTGAGAAGTCGTTTAGACCGCTGAATGTGTCGTTCAACAGATACGACCCACGTGTATCGAAGCCCTGAAAATCGTCACGGGTAATAATATTGACAACGCCCGCTACTGCGTCGCTGCCGTAAAGCGATGCGTCATTGCCGCGGAGTACCTCGATCCGCTTAACGTAATTGTTTGGGATCAGCATGCCGTCAATCTCGACACCGCTTGAATTGACAATGCCCGATGCTGGCGTGCTGCGGCGTCCATTGACCAATACCAGCGTCCTGTCGGCCCCAAGTCCACGCAGGTTGATGACGCTTTGACCGCTAGTGTTGGATGTCGTGCCCGCGTCGATGTGCGGCATCGAGTCGATTACGTCTGCTGCCGACGTAAAGCCCTGAAGTTCAATATCTTTGGCATTGACAACGGTTATGGGAACCGGGGAATCGGCAATTCCGATCGATGGTGCGATGGTCGCCAACAAGAGAGCGGCTAGCCGCCGGTTCTTTTGGGTCATTTTTCGGCCCCTTTATGGATATTTTTTTTAGTTCGCGAAGCTGGGCTATAATCAAGGGTATAACAATAATCGAATGCTCGCCTAGGCGTATTTTAGCACCAGCGGGATATTCGCGAGGACTGTGATATGAGTGTGTTGACCCGTTTCAGCAGAACTATTGCGATCCTGCCGACGGTATTCTTGGCAGCGTTGGCCCACGGCGTTGCGGGACCAGACAATCCCATATCGGGTTATAATCCCATATCGGGTTATCAGGTGCCGCCGTATAATGGTGGTACCACTTGTTTAGGCGGGTCTTGCTCAGGCTACGTGCCACTTTATGGTGCAACACAAGGTTCGGGCTGCGGACACTCCGGTACCGCTAGCCCCTATAACGTATTTGGAAGGAATGGGTCGCGGTTCGGTGGTGACCGAATACCCGCAAACGAATGGCGTTATGGATACTTCGATCCAAGGGATGACGTTCGGGAGCCGTTCGATTTGGGCGCACGCTCAACGTATCGAGAGCCGAGTATTGCAGATCTTTTCGCTGCCGAACCGGGGGATATCGCTGCGCCCTCGACAGGAACAAGCGCTGGGTCGCGATTATCCAGTCCTGGCATCTTCCGTGCAGACCAGGTAATGCAGGAATGGGAGGAATATTATGACTCCAAATCGTCCGGCGACATCGTTCCGCCCTCGACAGGAACAAGCGCTGGGTCGCGATTATCCAGTCCTGGCATCTTGCGTGCAGACCAGGTAATACGGGAATGGGAGGAATTTTACGACGACAGATCGATGGGTGACGCATGGCAGGGAGGGGCGCCACTTGGTGGCCGCACGCTAAGATTCCAAGGAGAGCGCAATTTGGAAGGACTGCGGTATGGCGACGGTATTCGCAACTATATGTTTTTTCCTCCGGCAAATGGCATCGGCATCAATGCCTGGCCAGGCAGTGGAGATTACAACGCTTTCGGTGCTGATCGTGGACCGGTAAAAGGCGTAGTGGATTCAACGAAGTGGGATGAGGATGTTGACCTGCACTCAATGTCGATCGAAGAATTAATAGCGCTCGATGTGACCGAAGCATCGAGACCAGGCGACCCGTCATTTGACGGGGGGTCGGTAGGGTCTAGCAATTATGGCGGCGGGACAGGCGAGATACCGGCAATTGACATCGGGAGCATCATTATCGAGACACCTTCGGAGGCTCTTGACGAATTGTGGAATCCGTATTCACGACAAGAATTCAACGTCGACGGTACCGAATTCAACGCGATATTCTTCCCCGAGTCGCAACGTGGCGCAATTATCGCTGCGGTAGAGGAACTCGGCGTAGATGGCTTCTTGGAAAACTGGTGCCGTAACCCACAGGTGCCGACCGATCCCAATTACACAAAAACTTCGCGCCTTGCAGGCAGCTCCAGTGAAGGGTCCATTGACAATCAATGGGCGATCAAACGCGTAGGATTTACCGACGGCGAGTTCTCGGCGTGGAATCAAGTGCCCGAAAATGCATCGCCCGTAATCGTCGCCGTTATCGATTCGGGTCTTGACTGGCATCATCTGGATATCGATCCGAAGAACATCTGGAAAAACACGCAGGAACTTCCGGACAATGCAGTAGACGATGATGGCAACGGTTATGTCGACGATGTCATCGGCTGGAATTTCGTTGAACAAAACAATAAACCGTGGGATTTCGACGGACACGGGACGATTGTCGCAGGCATTATTGCTGCTACCCAAAGCAACGAAGTCGGAATTGCTGGCATTAATCCGCACGCGCGAATCATGGTGCTCAAGGCGCTTAATAATTTTGGCTCGTCGCGTGTATCGTTCATTGCCGAGGCCATTGTGTATGCGGTGGAAAACGGTGCCCGAGTGATCAACCTCAGCGTCGGCGGACCACACGTTAGCAAGGTGGAGCAAGCGGCCATACGCTACGCGCGGCAGGCGGGCGTGCTGGTGGTCGCCGCGTCTGGCAATGAAGGCATCGAACTGGGAGATTTCGGTCCCGGCGGTGACGACAATTTACTAACGGTGGGAGCGACGCATTTCGATGATCGTGCTGCGGAATTTTCCAATTTCGGCGACAAAGTCGATATCGTTGCACCAGGCGTCGATGTCCTTAGTCTGCGAGCACGCTTTACCGACGCAAACTTCCGCCCGGATGTCACCGATATATACGCAGTTGGGACCAATTTCGTCGGCGCAGATAAACGCTACGTACACGCAAGCGGAACTTCGTTTTCTGCACCGATAGTTGCCGCAACCGCTTCGCTGATCATGTCCAAGAACCCGGAGTTAAGCGGGCAGGAAGTCGAAAAAATTCTTCTGCAGACAGCACAGGATATTGAGTTTCCCGGTCGCGATAAATATGCGGGTCACGGGATGTTGAACGCCAGCGCCGCACTCAGTGTTGATCCAGATTTTTTTGTTACGGCAGAAATCGTTTCAGTGCAGCGCGTGAAGACA
Organism: Woeseia sp.; assembly: GCA_021773015.1. Taxonomy (GTDB): domain Bacteria; phylum Pseudomonadota; class Gammaproteobacteria; order Steroidobacterales; family Woeseiaceae; genus OFTM247. The sequence goes on along the minus strand of JAJFKW010000001.1, from coordinate 2,025,572 downwards.
AAAGAAGTCGATGAATACCAGGTCAAGGGCACCATCGATGCGAGTAGATTCAAGCGTGCATGGGTTCAGATCGGTGCTGGCGAGAATCCTGGAGCTTGGAAGCACGTTGGACAGAAGCGCAAATTGCCTATTCGAGGCGGTGTTCTTAGTAAAATCAGACCTAGTGATTTCTCCGGTTCTGATCTTTGGCAGGTCGTCGTGAACGTTGAACATTGGAATGGCGTAACTAAAAAGGCAGTTTTTCCACTAAAGACGAAGTAGGTGGGTACGATGAAAAAATTACTAGCAATCGCTGCGATCGCAACATCAATGTTGTTTGCACAAGCGACGCTGGCTGCAAAGGTCCAGCCACTTTCCAAGGTCAAACAAATTCCTGAGAAGGCCGATGAGTCGAATCTTTGGGAACGTGCCAGCAATCACGAAAACAGAATTCGCAATAGCGGTCGTCTGGTACACAACCGGGAAATGGAGGCCTATTTGGAATCGTTGACCGAGCGCCTGTTGGGAGACTACTTGAAGCATTTGGGCATAACGCCCGACTTCATTATTGTCAGGGAGCCAACGTTAAGTGCCTGGGCCTATCCGTACGGAACAATAGCGGTACACACCGGGCTACTTGTACGCATGGACAACGAGGCGCAATTCGCCGCAATCCTGGCGCACGAAATCTCACATTTTTTGCAGCGCCATAGTTACAAGGAAATGAGCGCAGAGGGTCGCCAGTCCGCACTTGGCAAGGGATTCGGGCTACTAGTTGGGTTAGCGGCCGCCAAGGAAACCGGTACTTTTGATAAGGGCATAATGGATGCTGCAGGCGGATTTGTAACCAACCTGGCAACCAGCGGCTATTCAAAGAAAAACGAATACATCGCTGACGAAGAGGGTTTGGTTCTGATGGCCAATGCCGGTTTGTCGCGCGACGAGGCGCTACCAGCCTTTCAAGCATTGGCGGAAAACGAAGTCTATGGAGCCGGTGATCCGCGAAAAATGTGGAGCAGTCATCCTCGCTTAAAAGATAGGCTGTCAAATTTGCGAAAGGAGCTGAAAAAGGCCAAGCGAAAGAAAAGTCATGTGCCGGGAAAAACCCCAGACCCAACTGAGTATTACCGTGGTATTGCACCTGCTTTGATCATTAATGCGCGACTTGACATGGCTGAGCAGAAGTACGGCAGAGCTCGGGAAGCGTTGAGCAAATACCTCATGGTGAAACCAAATGATCCAGAAGCACATTTCTTGCTGGGTGAGTCGCATCGTAGATCCAAGCCGCTAGGGCCTGACTTTAGTGCAAGCATGGCGTCATATGACAATGCGCTGCAAGCTGACGCAGCCTATGCCGATGCGTACAAGGAAATCGGTATGGCGCATAGAATTCAACGCAATAATGGCGATGCGCGTGTAGCGCTCGAGAAATATTTGCAACTTGCGCCGAATGCGGCAGACGCTGCAATAGTTCGCGCGTACGTCGAGGGTCTGTAATGAAGATCGGACTTGCCTTGCTCGGCGTAGTGGCAACAATGTTCTGCGCACCAGCATTTTCTGCGGACAAGGAGTCCCCATACACTATTCCTAAGAAGGCGTTCAAACAGCAATACAAAACGATTGCCCTGTCACCTGTCGACGCGGACGGAATTTTCGACATGCCAGACGCGGTTGCCGCGATGCTTGAGGAGGAAATTACTAAGCATTTGCAAAAACGCGGGTTTACCGTTATTCCTACGACGGTACTCGGTGATATTCGCAAGAAAATGGAACGGCAAGTCGGCGGCTACGAGGACCCGGAGTCTGGACGAATCAATGCCGCAAAAATGCAGGCAGTGCGGACACATGCGTTTAGGGAGCTCTGGTTCCAAAAGCAATTTGATGCAGTTGCGACCATCAGAGTATCGGCATCACAGGTTCCTATTGAAAGCGATAACGTCAAGTGGGACGGGGCAAAACAAAAGATCGAGCGTAATGGACGCTCAAAAAAATACGCTGGGCAAATTTATGTGTCGTCGGTTTCGTTTTCGGTTTACGATCAGGCAGATAAGGTCCTATTTTCAAGCTACGGCGGTCTTGAAGCACTGATGATGCGTGACAAAGATCAGCTAGTGGCGTTGCCTGCAGAAAAATATTTCAAAGACGAAAAGCGTATTCGCAAAGCGGCACAAATTGCTGTGTCCCCGATTTAGATTAACGCCTTAATTGCTCGGTGCGCCGTGCGAAATACAGCGATTCTCCAGGTACAATCGCCCAGTACACTGAGTTTCTCGCAATGTTGGTTCTTTTTTAGCCCGCTCACGAAAAGATTTTGCCAGGCGTTATCGCAAGTCACCGCTGCACTCGCCATTCACTTGATCTCGGAAGCCCAATGCCGAAAATGATTTCTATCTTTGTTCTGATTGGCGTAGTCGCTGTCGGCAAAATTGCTCTAGCTTCTGAGGGCGGCGTGTACCTAGGAGAATTGAGTTGGCCGGAGGCGGAAAGTAGGCTGCAAACGTCACCCATCGTCATCATTCCCTTCTCGGCTGGTGCGAAGGAGCATGGTGCACATTTGCCGATGAACGCAGACGAGGTTGTGATGGACTACTTGCTGCAGCAGGCCGTGAAATCGCAAGACGTTATTGTCGTTCCTCCGATCCTGCATGGCTGGTTTCCCTCTTTTCGTGGCTTTCCAGGAACAGAGATATCTGATCCCAATTTGTTTCAACAATACGTTTTCGAAGTTGCGCGCTCGTTAGCGAAGAACGGTGCGCAACGGATCGTCTTTCTCAACACCGGCATCACGAACGCAACAGGATTGCCGATTGCAATCGCTGCACGGGAAATTAGAGTGCAAACCGGCATTCCTACATTGGTCATTTCCTGGAATGATCTCGAGACGCCAGAAGTTGATGTCTTGGTGGAACAGAGGGAAGGTGGGCATGGTGATGAAGTAGAGACATCCATCAATCTGTATTTACAGCCGGAAAAAGTGCGGATGGCTTTGGCGGTAAAGGATTACGGAAACCGCCATGAAAAGAGTTATGTAGGGTATGAGCCTGGTCTGTTTTCGAGAGATAGCGACGACCCACGCTACTCAGAAAGCGGTATCTATGGAGATGCGACACTGGCTACCGCCGAGAAAGGCCGTCAGGTTCTGGAAATAATGACCAATGAATGGCTGAATGCCTTGGAGGGTTTTTCAAAAGCGCCTCTCAGGAAATCAAACTAATACAACGCAACAGATTTGCAGAAGGTAGCGATATGAAAGCAAGAACATCGTCGATTACATCGATATTTGTTACCGTATTGGCGTTTTTTACGTGGTGGACAATGGCTGCTGCCGAGCCTGCAGGCATCACACAGGTCCCAGATGTCGGGGATGACGCAGAATGGGTCATCGCGATTCATGGTGGCGCCGGCAGCGCTAGTCGCTCAGACCTGTCGCCGGAACGAGAAAAGGCGTTGCGCGCTGCGCTGCAGGCATCACTAAGAGCCGGCGGTCGAATTCTTACGGACGGCGGCAGTGGTCCACTGGCCATCGAAGCGGCGTTGAATGTTCTCGAGGACTCGCCATTGTTCAACGCGGGGCGCGGTGCTGCGCTTGATGAACATGGTACGGCGCGACACGATGCGTCGATAATGCGCGGCGAAGACCTGGCTGCTGGTGCGATCGCAGGTAGTTCGAGAATTCGCAACCCGATTACCGCTGCACTGGCGGTGATGGAGGAAACCGATAACGTTATGCTGCATGGTGAAGGTGCAGACTGGTTTGCGGCCGAGTCTGGTCTGGCAATGGAATCACCGGTTTACTTCGTTACTGAAGAAAGAAGAAAAGTGTTGCTAGAAGCGCGCGCACGAAACCCAGGCCAAGTTGCGATGACCGCTACAAAGCAGAATGTGTTTGGCACCGTTGGTGCAGTGGTGTTGGATAAACATGGCAATATTTCTGCTGGTACGTCAACGGGTGGGCGCACCAACAAGCGATTCGGGAGAATCGGTGATTCTCCAGTAATCGGTGCAGGTACTTACGCTTCAAATTCATCTTGCGCCATATCCGCAACGGGCCATGGTGAGTACTTCATGCGTTGGACTGTTGCTCGCGATATTTGTGCCCGAGTCGAATTTGTCGGAGAAAGCCTGGAGGATGCCGCCGATCACGTTATCGTCGATACCTTGATGGCTGTCAAAGGTTACGGTGCGGTAATTGGATTGGACCCGAATGGTGTTGTTGTATTTTCTGGAAGCACAGCGAATCTAAAACGCGGCGTCATGTCATCGTCGACCGCCGCCCGGGTCGCAATCTATTCAGACGAAGAGATTAAGTGAGAATCTGAATTGCCGATGCACTTAGCGGTCCTGCTGAATATCCTAACTAGTGCGAAAGGCGTTTGGTCGCACCGATTTTATTCGCGTAATGATTCCTTCCGATTACATAGTGACGGATAGATTCTGCGTCGTCACCAGACAACTCCGCCGCAAACGAAATCATGCCATTGGCTTGTAATGCACCGTCTATAACAATTTTCTGCCAAGCCGTGTCGGAATAGAGCGCTGACGAATACCTAAGGTCGGCGACGACCCCTCCGCCAATTGCGCCGGCACCGTGGCAGGCGCCACAGTAGCGGTCATAAATTCTAAATCCAGCTTGCACTGACGCCGCATCGATTTCGATTGAAGTTAAATCCGGCATCGTTCGCTGCTTTTCTGTTATAGCCGGCAATGTGCGTTGTGCGCCCAGCTTAAAAGTGAGGATACGGCTACGATTGACAGGGTCACCGCCTGCGGCGTTGAGTCCAATCGGGCCGCTCACCAAGGCAAATATGCCGCCCCAGCCGGCACTAACACTAATGTATTGATCACCATTTACTGCGAAACTGATGGGCGCCGCGACGATGCCGGTTTGAGCGGAAACCTGCCAAAGTTCAGCGCCAGTATCGGCGTCGTAGGCATTAAAGAAGCCCGCGGCGCTGCCCTGAAACACGAGTCCTCCGGCCGTTGCCAGTACGCCGCCATTCCAAGCGCCACGGTGTTGTGCCCGCCATACTTCCTTTTGCTGAATAGGGTCCCAAGCTAGTAGCATTCCCGTTGTACTCTGCTGCGCGAGTGCGATCATTATTTGGTTGTCCGGAAAGCTTGCCGCGCTGACATCAACGCCGAGATTCGTTGCGATCGATGAGTAGGTCTGTTTGTCGTCACCTAGATACGGGAACGCAGTTTCTTGTGCGGGCAGATAGACCAATCCAGTGCTGGTGCTGTACGACATTGGGTGCCAGTTGTGGCCGCCGGTCCACGCGGGCGCAACTGCCGCCACTTGACCCGTTTTCCAATATTCGGCTTGTGGGTTAACCACAGGCCGACCCGTTTCAATATCTATTTTGCTGGCCCACGTCACACGCACGTATGGCTCCGCAGATATCAGTTCGCCCGTATGCCGATCCAATACGTAGAAAAAGCCGTTCTTGGGCGCCTGCAACAGTACGTTTCTTATCTGACCGTCAATTTCGAGATCGGCCAACACCATATGTTGTGTTGCGGTGTAATCCCAACCTTCGCCAGGGGTTGTTTGATAGTGCCAACGATATTCGCCACTCGTCGCGTCGACTGCGACTATTGACGACAAGAACAGATTGTCACCTTTGCCTGCGGAGCGAATGTTTGGGTTCCAAGGTGAACCATTGCCGACACCGAAATAGAGCGTATTGGTGTCTTTATCGTAGGCCATCGAGTCCCATACTGTGCCGCCACCGCCAAGCTTCCACCAGCTGCCATACCATGTCTTGCTGGACAACTCGTGCGGTTCGACGCCGGTTGGGTCATTGGGTCCGCCGGGAACTGTGTAAAACCGCCATAGCAATTCGCCCGTTCTTGCGTCGTACGCGGAAATATATCCGCGAACACCGAACTCCGCGCCGCCATTACCAATGAATACTTTGCTGTCGATCACTCGCGGTGCTCCGGTGATCGTGTATTGTTTTGTTTGGTCGACAGTCGTCGTCGACCAGATCAATTTGCCGGACTCCGCATTGAGCGCAATCAGCTGGCCATCCAAGGTGCCAACGAAGACCTTGTTTTCCGAATAAGCGGCGCCTCGATTGACTGCATCGCAGCACCCTTTCGCTGCCGTTGCCTTTGCAACCTGCGGATCGAAGTGCCACAACTCCTCGCCGGTTGCGGCATCTAGCGCAAATACATGACTCCAAGCCGAGGTTGTATACATCACGCCATCCACAACCAGCGGCGTTGCCTCCTGGCCGCGCCCGCCCGGTAAATCGAAGAACCATGCAAGACCAAGCTTCGCGACGTTGTCGCGATTGATTGCGCGCAAAGGACTAAAACGCTGTTCGCCGTGATCGAGGCCGTGCACTGGCCAATCGGAATTAGCAATTATTTCAATGGCAGGTGTCGTCGGCACCGCGTGATCAACTTCGCGATCAGAACAGGAGATTAATAAGAGAGCGCAAATGTAGCCGAGTACGTAGATCGGGATTCGGATCGTCAATATCGAGATCAATTTAATCAAATTACGTTGCATGATATTTAACATGCTGCGAATTCAGGGTCGATTCTTGAATGCGGCGAGTTTCTCGACCAGCCAGTTGGCCATTTTCGGCATTACCACTGATCGGTATTGCCCAAAACAATGTTGGTCGCCGCCCATGATCTACAAGTCGGTTTCTTGGCCTGCATCAGCCAAGCGTCGCAGGTCAGCGACCGGCGCGATATCGTCAAGGTCCCCGTTGACAATCAGGGTCGGTAGCTTAACGCTGTTTGTTGCGGTGAGTAGGCCTTGATTAACGAGCGAGAAACCCTGCATGTACTGGTGAATGGCTTCCGCGGGGCGACCACGCATGTGAATTGCGCTAGACAAGGCCTCTTGAATCTCCCAAGACCCATCGTAAATATTTGCCCAGCCATCGTGAATGGGCCCGCAGGCAGAGATGATGGCAAACAGCCGATCCTCCGTGACGGCGTTGCGTGCTGCGTAATATCCGGAAAAGCTAAATCCGACGTGCGCCTGATAGCGACCGTCGATCAGCGGGTTGTCCTGCATGAAATCGATGACAGCGCCGTGCAAATTGTTTGAATCAAATTTTGCGGCCCAGTTTGAGCTTTCGCCGGTCCCAAGCACATCGAAGGTCAGCACAGCGAAGCCTCGATCGATGTAGGGTTGAATGTTGTTGTAACTGTCGCCTTTCCAGGTATCGATTCCACCATTCCAAAGTATTAACGGTGGTTTGGCAACGTCGTTTGGCAAGTGCAGGTATCCACGAACATGTCCGTTATCGAATGGAATGTCGACAATGACCAATGGCGAGTCGAAAAAGGCGCCTGCCTTCTCATAATTTTCTAAATGCGCGATATAAGCTGTTCGCTGTCCGGGTAGTGTTTTCGCTGGAAAGCGTGCAATACCGAAGAATTTAGCGGCGGTAAGATAAGCATCGCGGGCCGCAATTCGATTTCCACCGGTAGCCAGCGATTCCGCGGCATCTGCAAAATAAGCACCAATTTGCGACCACTCGTACACCCAGGAACCAGGTTCTTCGCCACGTAAATGGTCAATTCGGCGATACGTTGAATAGACCAGGTCACGATTTTTGGTCTGCGCACTCCATAAACGCAAACGTCGTTCTTCGACGAACTGCCGATCTTCAGATACGTCCGCTGAATACAAATCTGCCGAATGCAGCGCGAAAAGGCCTATCAGTGTGATTGATAGTGCTCTTATAGACAAAGGTTCCGCTCCGGGCGACCACAAAACCAAAACAGCAATATACATGGATGCGTAATGCTGTGACCATTCTCTGGTGGTGTTGGGCAACGCTCGATCATGCTGTCCGGACCCGACTGCGATCTCAATATGCTGACGACGTGGGTAACCGCAGGCATCCCATAGGAGTGGCTTCCAGCCGCGATTGTGTTCTCAGCAGAAAATTTCGGTTTTCTAAAGGGCTTCGGAATGTGGCTAACCAGAGCATCCGTAGCTGAGTTCAGTGATGGTCACAGAATGGTCGCAGCACGGTCACGACAGATTTGGGTGCGTTGCGCATAATCTGCACCAAGAATTACCCCTACACTTAAGGAACAGAACATGATCTACAACAGCATATTGGACACCATTGGCAACACCCCAGTTGTTCGCCTGAATCGCATGGCGCCCAGCAATATAGAGATGTACGTTAAAGTTGAGTCGTTCAACCCAATGGCGTCGGTTAAGGATCGGTTGGCCCACGCAATCATCATCGATGCAGAGCAACGCGGCGCTTTAAAGCCTGGCCAAACAGTAATAGAGGCCACGTCCGGCAACACGGGCATTGCGCTGGCGATGGTTTGCGCCGCAAAAGGTTATCCGTTTGTCGCGGTGATGGCCGAGTCGTTTTCGATTGAGCGACGGAAGATTATGCGCGGACTTGGCGCTAAGGTTATTTTGACCCCTGCGGCAGAACGCGGTACCGGCATGCTCAAGAAGGCCGAAGCACTGGCGGCGGATCGTGGCTGGTTTCTCGCACGGCAGTTCGAGAATCCGGCTAACCCCGAATACCATAGAAACAGCACCGCGCCTGAGATACTTCAGGATTTCGCTGGCCGCCGTCTCGACTATTGGGTATCGGGTTATGGTACTGGAGGCACGATGACCGGTGTTGGCGAAGTCCTTAAAGTTGCTCGGCCGAACATCAAAATAGTAGCAACTGAACCAGCAGGGGCGTCATTACTTGCCGGCAATGAGTGGCAGCCGCACAAAATCCAGGGCTGGACCCCAGATTTCATACCTGCGGTGCTGAATCGCGAAGTATACGATCGGTTGTTGCCGGTAACCGATGATCGTGCAATCGAGATCTCCAAACGAATTGCGGCTGAAGAGGGAATCTTTGTCGGTATTTCTGCCGGTGCAACATTGGCAGCAGCCCTTCAGGTTGCTGAAAATGCAGACGATGGCACCGTGATTCTTGCGATGTTGCCTGATACCGGCGAGCGGTATTTAAGCACGCCGCTATTTGCAGATGTCAACGAAGGTTCGGATGACGAGTGGCTAGACGCAGCCGCATAATCTACCCACGCGACTCGTCAAGGGTCAGAGCGGCGCTCTGGCCCTTTATGGTCATGTACTTCGGGTGATCGGCCAAAGGCGACTATTAGCTGAATGTCCGCAGCTGGACGACCGATATGTCACTCACCAATATCTTCATTCCAGAGGGTATCGTTGTTGACAATGAATCGCCGCATCATTTCGATGCACTCCGTATTATTGAGTTGAATGAGCTCGACGCCCCTTGCTCGCAAATGAGCTTCCGGTCCTTGGAAAGTCTGGCTTTCGCCAATAACCACGGTAGGAATTTTATAGAGGAGTATTGCCCCGCTGCACATGTCACACGGCGAAAGCGTAGAGTAAATGGTCGCTTGCTGATAATCGCGTGCGGTTAGTCGTCCAGCATTTTCCAGGCAATCCATTTCAGCGTGCAAAACGGCGCTGCCGCTTTGCACTCGCTGGTTGTGGCCGCGGCCAACAATCTTACCGTTAATGACAAGAACCGAGCCAATGGGTATGCCGCCCGCAGCCAATCCCTTTCTTGCCTCGTCTATCGCAGCTTGAATAAATTGTGCGTGCACTACTGTTGCTCGATTGACATTGATTAACGCAGATTACCATAGCGTCACCTATCCATTTCACGTCTTCCGTAATGCAGTGATCTGTAACCAATCACTCTTCGGCGGCACAGCGGCGTTTTTCGTAGAAATCGAATTGTACAAATCCCAGCCGAACTAGGCTGCGAGCGCCAAACTATCTAGGTGATGGGTGATCTTCTTGGCGATCTCTTCTGGACTGAAGAGACTCGGGTCAAGCGAAACGTCATGCGTTCCCAAGAGACCGTATTCGGTTGGCGACGTCGTCCTAAATAGGCCGACCGTCGGTGTTCCGCAAGCGCTTGCCAAATGCATGGGACCAGTGTCGCAACTGATGAACAAATCTAGGGTGGATAGGCAGCTGGCGAGCGTGCGGACATCATTGGCGCTGATAAATGGCATGTCGTCGCTAAATGGTCGCGCATCGTTATGCGGCAGAATGTCGATCAACACACATTGCGATCTGGTTGCAACTGTGAGTCTTTGCCACCAATCGTCTTGCAGTTTTTTATCCCAACGTGCATCGCGAAACACTCCAACAACAGCACGGCATATCGGCTGATCCTGATCGCGCAAGGCTGCACGTAAAAGCACTGCACCCGCATCGGTCTCGCGTTTTGTAAGAACGATACCAAGTCGTTGCTCGTCGGCAGTAGCAACTGCACGGAACGATTTTAGCAATTCCAGCGGTTTAAGAGCGGAGTGGGTGACCAGCTCTGAAATAGTTGCGGCATGGGTTACCGGAAGCCATTCGTTGCGATGGTTTTTAGGACTCAATTTTCGATGCCCGCGCAATGCGGCTAATGCCAATTTTGATCCGACAGAGATTCCTGTCGGATCGATGATTAAATCGTAGTGCGTACTACGAAGATTTCGCAATTTCATAATCAAAGAAATAGGCTTTCGCAACAACTCCCGCGGCACTGAATGGACTCTGCCGATGCCCAACATATTTTCGAATATAGGGGCCATGTGTGTGGATCCCACCAACACATCGATTTCACAATCCGGCATCAATCGATTTAGTGCCTTGATAAGCGGTGTCAGAAAAAGCGTGTTGCCAAGCCGGTAATTAATTCGGACGACGAGAATTGTACGTATCTCACGCGCTGGAATAATTTCGCCGGTCGTTTTCGACTTCAAGCAAAGGCCTAATACGGTCGACAAACCGTCCGCCAGCATTCTCCGAACTCTCGAATGAAGCGGTTTTTTCATCACACAATTCCCAGGCCACTTTATTGCACTTAGACGTACTTGCTTAGAAAAGCGGTCGATGATGCGGCTTCGGCAGGTGGATTCGCATGCAATAATATGCTCGGAGACGCGTGAATTATTCCTGGAGAACTCGATGAAACGTATCAATGCAGCGATCGGATCGACTTTGTTGTTAGCCGGCCTGGCGGTAAACGCCGACGAAGTGCCAACAACGCGAGAAATGAACTTAGTGGGTTGGCAGGAGTTTGCGGAATTGGTACCGGGCCAAATTGACACGGTACTACTTCCGCTAGGCACATTGGAGGCGCACGGCGTGCTTCCCAACGGCTCAGATAATTTGGCTCCTACCGCCATGGCAGCTGAGCTTGCTGAGCGAGTGAATGCCCTCGTGGCGCCAACGCTAAACTACGGCGTCACTGGTAGCTTGGATGCCTACGCCGGAAATTTTTCTATTAGTGCGGCCGCTTACGAAGTATTTATATCTGATATTCTGAACGGTCTGGCGAGTAATGAGTTTAGAAATATCGTCATCCTAAACGGGCATGGTGGACCACAGACTGAGATTCTTCAACGAGTTGCAGAAGACGTTGGGCGAAGGCAACGTGTTCGGACACTGGTAATCAATTGGTGGGCAGTTGCAGACGACATTACGCATGACGTGTTTGGTGAGAACGGTGGACACGCGGGTAACAACGAGAGCGCGTACGTTCAAGCAATCGTTCCCAGACATGTTCACGCAGAACGATACTCCCCGGCAATGGCCAGTCCGCGAGGAGAGGGATGGAGCGCATATCCGTTCCCGTCATCCATTGTGCTGTACGAAGAAGGCCAGGGTTACCCGGATTTCGATGAGAAAAAGGCCGCGGTGTATTTTCGTCGCGTGAATATCCGCATCGGTGACGTTGTCGAGGCGACCATAAAGAAGTGGGACGAGGCTGGAATTTTCCGCTGAAATTTTCGAGTCACAAGCTAACCGCGTAGGTCGGCACGCCAGAACCAAAGGCGGCGTGGATATCTAACAAGATTCGGGTTTCTGCTTAGCGCTCGTTAATATGTCGTAAAGCTCAGGTCGATGCGCTTTTACTTCTTCGTCCGTCAGGCCTTCAAGAGAGTGTGGGTACTTCAACCACTGCGCTGTTTCGTGCAGATAATAATCGGGCGAGCGATTCGTCTGATTTCGCGATGGTTTGTAGTAGGGCACGGCAATCTTTACTTCTTGCGGCGAATTGCGTCTGCATTTCCCTCTCAGGTGCCCGATCAAGGCGTTTATCGTGTGGCCGGTGTCGAATACATCGTCGACGATCAATAATCTATCCTCATGCGTAACGCTCTTGATGAGGTAGTTCATGCCGAATATTTTTACTTCCGGCGTTTGCGAGTCGATGCCACTGTAGGATGCGGTTCTCACAGCAATGTGGTCAGTCGCAATGCCTCGGTACGCCAAAAATTCCTGTACGGCTATGCCAATGGGTGCCGCACCTCGCCAAAGCGCTAATATGAAAGTTGGTCGAAATCCGCTTTCATAGACCATCGAGCCAAGGCGAAAAGAGTCATCCAACAACGACTGCGGACTAATATAATGTTTCTCGCCCATAGACAGTACTGTCCTACGAACTAACAGTGGTTGCAAGTTCGGTTGCGCAGCGCCCAGCGGCGAATGATAGACTTTGTATCATGACTGGCAAGCAATTCGTCAACGAACAAGAATTGATAAACGACGCTTTTCGACTGGGTGTCCAGATCTACAATAGCGGCTTCCAACCAACCTTTGTTGTTGGTCTATGGCGCGGCGGAAGTTCGGTCGGAATATACGTTCAAGAATGTTTGCAATATTTGGGCATTGAAACCAATCACATCGCTGTACGAACATCCTATAGCGGGCGGCCCAACTATCAAAAAATGGTCGAAGATCCGCAGTCAAATATTAGAGTGCACGGCACCCAATACTTGCTGGAGTCTTTGAATGCGGAAGACCACTTGTTGTTGGTAGACGATGTGTGTAGCTCGGGGCTAACGCTACAGGTCGTGTTGCAACGACTCGCTAGCAGGCTAAAACGAAACATGCCCGAAGAGGTCCGGCTTGCTGCTATTTGGAACAAACCGAAAGACAATAAGAGTGGCCGAAAGCCCGATTTTTTTCTGCACGAAACGGACGATTGGCTGGTGTTACCTTATGAACTTAGTGGATTGTCAGTCGATGAAATTAAACAACACAAACCGGTCGTCGCGTCACTAATGAAGGTCAGCTAGGTACGTTCATACTTGACCTGACAGGAGGGGAGGTTGCACGCCCTATGGAAACAAGACGATGAAATTACGGATCTCAATGCTTGTAATGGCTTGGCAGATATTTTCTGGCGCGGCTCTAAGTTCGGAGTTACCTGCCGAGTTGCGAAATGTGGGGCTGCGAGAAGCGGCCAGCGCCTCCCGCAACCTTGAGGGTTGGAAGCCACCTGAGAAGGTCCTCGTGCAAAGCGTTTTTGGGATCGATGCGATCAAATTGCTGCAGACAGCGGCGCCCGGTGCCGAGATTGTTCAGGTAGCGTCCGCCGTGGATGCGGTGGCCGCAATGCCTGGTGCCCAAGTATTCATAGGATTTTGCGCACAAGAGGTATTAGCGGCGGCGAGCCAACTACACTGGCTACACCATTACTTTGCTGGCGCTGAAGAATGTATGTCACTGTCAGAACTCCAGACTGGCGATATTATCGTGACCAACGGCCAGCGCTTACCCTCGCCGGCTGTAGCCGACCACACCATTGCTATGACGTACGCATTGATTAGGGGCCTCGATAGCTATCATGGCAATCAGGCCAGCGGCGAGTGGAATCCTCAGTCTGTACGAGCGCACCGCGAATTTGGTGAAGTATCGGGCCGCACGATATTGATTGTTGGCTTGGGTAGCGTCGGTAGCCAAGTTGCGGAAAAGGCAAACGCGCTGGGCATGCGCGTATTGGCGACGCGGTCAAGCCGTCGCACCGGGCCCTCGTATGTCGAATATGTAGGTCTGGCAGATGAAGCAGTCGAATTGGCGCGACAGGCTGATGTAGTGATTAATGCGGCACCTCTTACGGACACCACACGGGGAATGTTCGACGAGGAGTTCTTTGCCGCCATGAGGCCCTCGGTTTACTTCATTAATATGGGTCGTGAACAGAGCACCGTAACTGACGATCTTGTCGCCGCGCTGCAGATCAAACAGATTGCAGGGGCTGCGCTCGATGTCACAGACCTGGAACCATTGCCGCCAGAGCATGAATTGTGGCGTATGCCGCGGGTCCTCATTACACCGCACACAGCAGGGCAGTCCGGAGAGACCATTCAACGATTAAAAGTGCTCGTTGCAGAGAACTTGCGCCGGTACGTTGCAGGGGAACCTCTATTATCAGTTCTAGATACCAAAAAGGGTTATTAGAAAGTCGCTTTCATAAATCATAGACGATTGCTGCTTCTGGCGGGAAGGCGATGACCGGCCTACACTAATTGGCCTTGTTTGAATGTCGGATTACGCGGCCTGTTACCGCTGTGACATCTCCCGTGTTGGCTGTACATTTTCCGTTGCCGGTAGTCGATAGCGCGCAATGAACTGTGTGGCCAAATGGTGTTATAAGAAGCATGCCATCGTTCGATCAGCACCTTAGCTTCTCGTAGTGTATACAAACTTTCGTCCTTCAATTGTTCGTGTCTTATCTTGCCGTTGAACCACTCCAGCAAGAAGTTAGGTACTAATTTGAGCTCCAACGGAATGACTTCAATCGTTCGCGCATACTTTGCGCGGCGATCAAAAACAGACCAACAAGCACCAGTACCATTAGGCTGAACGCCATAACCATCGGCGTCCGAATTGTCTCAGTCGCAATTACGAACTGCCCACTGATCAGGGGCCCGAGGCCTGATTCAACTGCGCCCGCAAGCAGCATGTATGCGACATGCCGATGATTTGGAGCGTCTACAAAACCAAGCGCAAAAGCCATGTATGAATTAAACGTGGCCGATACGGATAGCCCAAACAGATACCCCATTGCCGTTACGATCTGTAGATTATCCGACGCAAGCATTACGCTGATCGCAATTACTCCAGTCGAGATCATCATCATTAGGAAATGATGAATCTGGATCTTTGAAACGATGTATGTTCCGAGTAGTGATCCGACAAACGCTGCACGAAATATGTTCGACATTACGGCGCCAGCTTGTCGAGGTGAAGCACCAAACTCCTGCTCCAAGTACTGCGGCGCCCAGACGAACACCGTGAGTTTCGCTGCCATGAAGAGCATGACGAGGACGCCAACCAGAATAATTCCGGCATTCCACTCAGTGGTTTCGCCGGTCTGATCTTCGGCTGACTGGTTGATTGCTAGTCGAGTGAATACGGCGATCACAATTGCGATTAGCGCGAACGCCGCCGCCGGTGCGTAACTGGCCTGCCAGGTAAATTCCTGTGCAAGCATATGCCCGCCAATGGCTGTGAATAACATGCCACCCCCATTAAACGCCGCATCCTGCGCGACCAAGGCGCTCTGACGTTTCTTACCCTCCCAATTCTGACTGATCAGTGTGACTGAACCGCAGACCGCAAGGCTGCAAAAAAAACCAATGATTGCCAATGCGAGTGAAAGAGTAGTGATCGTTGGCACATAAAAATTGGCTATCACAGCAAAAATAACGACCGCATATCCACCGACGATAATGGTCTTTATGCTTATCCGCGTGAAAACATAGAATGCAGCGATATAGCCTAAGAATATGCCCGCAGTAAAGAACGAAAATAGTGACCCGACCGTGCCGACTTCGACGGAAAGCGCATTCGCGATCGGGCCGACGAGGAGTCCATAGGGTGCAAGGAATCCGGCGATAACAAACGCGGTCAACATGCAAACGATGAATAGGCGTACTTTATTGAAGGACATATTTTCTAACCCAAAGACATTGGTGATTCAAAACCCTGCTACACGTTGACTATCGATTCAAATGTTACAGCGGCGTCCAGGGCAGTGCGGATCATCTGATCGAAACTTGACTGACGATCCAAGGCCGACAGCGCTTCGCCCGTCCGTATTACATCACTGACCGTGCACATGCCAACAGCTCGGGCGCCGAATTCGGCTGCAACTGTGTAAATGGCGGATAATTCCATTTCAACAGCAAGCACTCCGTACCGAGTCATTAGGTTAA
Organism: Woeseia sp.; assembly: GCA_021773015.1. Classification (GTDB taxonomy): domain Bacteria; phylum Pseudomonadota; class Gammaproteobacteria; order Steroidobacterales; family Woeseiaceae; genus OFTM247. The sequence goes on along the minus strand of JAJFKW010000001.1, from coordinate 2,009,597 downwards.
GAAGTTCCGTATCTGGAGAATAAAATAGATCTGACGAAAGTACGTTGCCGATATGTACGTTGTTTTTGGCCTTGTCTATGCAACTGACAACATGCGCAAGTAATGGGTAGTTAGCCAGCGCTGCAAAATCATACCCACCAAATTTGATGCGATTTACGCTGGAGTCGGTCGAAGCGCCCTGGGCAACAATGATATCTCGGAGCTTGACGTCAGGGTGAACAGTTCCGCAGCTGCCCACGCGAATAATGCTTGAAACGTCGAAGTCTCTGATTAGCTCGGTGACGTAGATTGCCGTTGAAGGACCACCCATGCCATGTGCCATCACGGATATCGTCTCGCCCTTGTATCTTCCCGTATAGCCGAGCATGTTGCGGACATCCGTAACCAGGAATCCGTCGTCGAGATAGGTGTCCGCAATATACTTCGCGCGTAGCGGATCGCCGGGCATTAATACAGTCTTCGCAAAATCTCCAGCTTTGGCGCCAATATGAAATGAACTCATGGTTCTCCGATTATCGTGAACTTGCGCGATCAACGACTGTTTGGCCATTGACCCAGACTCTGACGATATTCTGTCTGTTCGCGTTGTATATTATCTTCTCAAGCTGTTCATCGGCATTTTCTAATTCGGGCCAATTCGCAATGTTGGAATGCTCGACGTTAAAATCGACAACAATCGCGTCAAAGCAATAACCTGGCTTGAATACGCCGATATTCTCACCTAAAGCCGCGCCACCGCCGGCTGTGGCCATCCAAAATGCTTCCTGAAACGTCAATCGGGAGTCGGCAACACCTCGTACGGAGTCGCGCAGAGTAGGGTCAACTCCGCTTTCCAAAATTCGCGACATGCTTGTTGCCATTTGGCAATTGAATAGCAGAGATGGGCTCGGCCCGCCAGCAATATCCGTACCCAATCCAACATTGATCCCTGTGTTTAAGGCCTTACGAGTAGGAAACACAGAATTCGCGAAATAGATGTTCGACATCGGACAATGCGCGATACCAACTGCAGCCTCATGGATGATTGTCATGTCTTCGTCTGAAACGAAATTCGCGTGGGCAAACACGGATTTCCCGTTGGCTAGCCCCATATCCGCCAAACATTCGGTGTCAGACTTTCCAAATCGATCCAGAACATACTGATGTTCCCATTCACTTTCGGAACAGTGGGTCTGAACATGGCAGTCGTGCTGATTTGCGATCTGTCCCAGTCCCAGTAGCATTTCGTCCGTGCAGCTTGGAATAAACCTTGGAGTAACCACCGGCCGAACCATGCTCAACTGGTTATTCGGCAAGGATTTAACGCCGCAAATAAACGCTTCAGTCGTCGCGAGTCCAGCGGAAGTACTCTGTTCACGATAGTAGTCGGGGCACTGCTCTGGGTTATCCATTGAGACCTTTCCAACAAGCGCCCGCTGCCCTGACTCCAGACATATTTGTGCGAGCAACAGTGAAGACTCCAAGTGAATAGACGCGAAGTAAAGCGCCGTAGTCGTACCGTTGGCCAACAGCGTATTGACAAGAGATTGATAGACGCATTGCGCAAATTCAATATCAGAATATCTAGCTTCCAACGGAAACGTGTATTGCTGCAGCCATTGTTCCAGCGGTACGCGAAGCGCCCTGCCGGCCTGCGGCCACTGGGGTGCATGAACATGTAAATCAACTAACCCGGGCAAGAGATATTGATTTTCGCGAAGCTGAACGTAGTGTCCTGCATCTTTTGCCGCGCGACAATTAGCCTCAAAACTGGGGTCGTCAGGAAGTAGAATTTGCTCTACGGCGCCTGCCGCGCCCACAACGATCAACGCAGATTCAACCACCTCAATTTCGCCCAGTTTCGGTGCGTGAATATAGGTGCCACGAACGGCAAGCCTGTTGTCTTGTTTGTACATTACTGTCCTTTTTGCAAAATCGGTTCTAGACACCATAAGGGGCCATTAGAGAAACGACTTCGTGAAGCATAGACGACTAATTCTGGCGAGAAGATGATATTCGACGAATCAAATCGGCAATGCCTGCTGATAATCTTAAGCGGTCATCCGTCGTGCGCAGTGGTAGGCGATTCAATACAATGAAATACGATGTCGCGCAACTGAGGTTAATACATGGAAGGCTCTGAATATTTGTATACGATAGCAGAGGTCTCTGTAGCCTTTGTAGGGTTTGCAGCGATTGCCATCGCAATTCGACATCGAACGGACGGCCTCGATGATTTTGGACGCATGCTGGTTACGGCTTTAGTCGAGCGTGGCCTAGCGGCCCTAGCTTTCGCCTTCATGCCGATTCTGATGCACTATTTTGGCGTGTCATCTGAGACGATTTTGCCATTCTGTAGCGGATTGCTAGCGTTCTATTTGCTGACAGTATTCATTCGTATGTGTTTTATTTTTCGAAAACGCAGAGCTGATGTTCCCGTAGGAACTGTTGGGCGCGTGCAACGTCTGACTATCGTCGGTGTAATGGTGCCGCTACAATCGCTTGCTGCTTTTGGTGTCTTACCGTTAAGTGCACTTGGCTGGTATTTGCTGGGCGTCACGTGGTTGTTAGTCATTTCTGGCGGACTGTTCGCTACCATTCTGGTCACACGGGCCTCCTGACAATACACGGATGTATGCACTCTCGTGAGTTGCAGCGTGATATCGCCTGTGGTCGTTAGCAGAAATATAGGTGCTAGACTGATAATGGGTTGTTGTTGACCCAATGCAGACATTGCCTCGAGTCGCACATTTCATTCAACTTCAAATAGACATTGTGTTATCAATAAAGTGGGGACCATTCAAAATGGCACAGTGGCTTTGGGCCGAACTTAAAGACCTGTTTGAGAAAGACGACGGTTCGCTGCCGGAGGTTCGCGTCAACTACGCAGACAAGAATGCGGTTGCCAGCGGTTACTCATTATTGCGGGGATGCGCTTCCGAGTACGTCAATGAGCGCGCCTATTTCTGGTCAAAATCGAAAAATGAAGAACTGCAGCTAGAATCAGTGCCCAATGCCGCAGCTTTGGTGGTTGCGGGCGATGCCAGTCCATTTCACGTTGTGCTTGCCGGAGTTCAGTCCCAAGGAGCCACGATTCCGGACCTTGGCGTGTTTGTTTTCCAGAATCAATTGGCCCTTGATTACCGAATGGGCAGTTGTTGGACACCCACAGTGCTTGAAGCATTCTTTCGGCTGTTGCTCGAGCTCTGCGACCTTGATGAGAAATCGTCTTTATCCCTTGAAGACGGTGTTGTAGGTAACGTCACGGCTCGATTTCAACAAGCGTGGCACCGCTACGTCACTGAAAATGCCGGCCGATAATCCTCGGTCGACGGCAGCTTTTGGCCGTTTGCGTCGTTCACTGTTTCGGTATTTGTTCCTGTTGTACCGCCGGTATTGACAGAAGCAGACGTGCAACACGCGATCTCATCTCACAGCTAGCGTGAGCGCACCGCTGGCACATAATCTTTCCGACGGTGGCGGATTGAGTGTTCGCGAATGTCGAGGGCTTCCGTTCGCGTCGCACGCGCGCAGCCCTTCAGTCGGATGACCCCGTCTGATCCTTATTTTGCGGCACCACTTAGGTCCCAGGCATCCACCCATACTGTGTGGCTGTACTTGAGATTTAATTCGTTTACCAAGCGCTCTTCAAGATCCGGCATATGCGCGACACCATAAAACACGGCCAAGTGTTCTACGCCCGAATCGATTTGCTGTCGCAACACAGAAACCGCGTGCTCGTTTCTCGACTCGATTATCGCGGAACCCGATCCTCCACCCAATAGCTTTCTTGCTCTATCGATGTCTGTCATCTCGTATGCGAACGCCGTCTTCAATGCGCTGTCGTCGTTTCCGCTGATGAGCTTAGCCAATAACTTCATATCCCGCGTGCCTAACGGGTCTTTGGCATATTCGTCCATCGATGCATAGAATGCGCGCCAAAAATATACATAGAGGGATTCTTCGCGTTCCTCCATGCTCTCTGAAAGTGATTTTGTCGTTAAATCGGCGTGGACGAAATTCTCGCGCCCGTAGTCAATTTCCTCAAGTTGAAATGCGAGGCCTAGCATATTTTTTAAACCAACTTGCGTTTTCGAGATCGCGCTGCCTCGCTCAGAATGTTCGCGAGAGTATTCGCCACTCTCCGGCACAATCAATTCGAAAAGCACTTTGTCGTAACCAGTGAATTTATCATTTAGATTTTGATAGTAGCTCGCGTCACCAATATGGATTGCACCCACCAAATCGACGCTAATCTTGCCGCCACCGTATTCGGATATGTACGTTGTAATGGCCATCTGCAGCGCTCTGGCCTTGCCATCGGCAAATTCGTCGACGCGCGCGAATTCAGCTTTGCCGCAGCCCGCACAATCGTTGGCGGAAACGGCAGGCACTACAACCAGCGCCGCGAGGATTGCGACGAGGCGGATACACAACAGTCGATTAATCATTATTTTTGGCTATGATCGCAGTTAATGAGGTGAGATGAATATTAGCAGACAATTCAATGCACAATTTCCGTCATCCGTTTGTCGAACGCCCGAACGCTAGTCCGTTGAAATTTGAAGATTTCCTGCATTCGGTGCCAGATCGTGCAGGTCGAGTTTGCCGAGCAGTGCGCACCCGGTCAGAATGAGAAGGATAACAATACCGATGTTCCGGGGGTAAGTATGAATTTTCGCGAAATCGACGCGTTGCCGATAATTTTCGACGTGGTTGGCACTTTGGCCGTTATTTTGGTGGTCTGGTTTAGTTTTCGTTTGCTCAATAGGCGCTTGCTTTCGCATTACGAAGGGCGAACCAATTTGGTGTTTCGTCGCCAGCTCTTTCAACTCGGCGGCATACTTACGGCTATCCTCGTTGGCATTCTTCTACTGCCGTCGTTATCAAGCGAGACGCGCGGCCAGCTTCTAAGTCTATTCGGCATTATTGTCAGTGCCACTATTGCGTTGTCATCGACAACCTTAGTTGGCAACGTCATGGCGGGAATCATGTTACGCACCATCGCTAGTTTTAAACCAGGCGACTACATAACAGTAGGCGACTACTTCGGCCGCATTTCCGAAATGGATTTATTGCATGTAGAGATTCAAACAGAGGAGCGCGATCTGACAACGCTACCCAATTTGTACCTCGTCACACATCCAGTCCGTGTTATGCATACCTCCGGGACTCTGCTGAGTGTTGAAGTATCGCTCGGATATGACGTATCGCGACATCAAGTCGAAACATTGCTCAAGGGCGCCGCTACCGAGAGCGAACTGGAGAACCCGTACGTTCAGATAAGGCAACTTGGCGATTACTCCGTGACCTATGCAATATCGGCACTATTGACTAAAGTCAATAAGGTCATTGCAAAGCGTCGCGAACTAAGAGCGCGAACGATGGATGCCCTGCACGAAGCCGGAATTGAGATCGTTTCTCCGACATTTATGAATACGCGGGCATATAAGCCCGACGATGCGGTCATTCCTGAGGTAGATCCGAATGCGCGCGATGAGGTTGGGACGGCTCCTGATTCACTGGTTTTCGACAAAGCGGAAAAAGCGGAATCTGTCGCGCGATTGCGTGAAATGCTTGACGAAGCACAAGCAAAACATAAAGAGGCCGTGGACAACGCCAGTAAACTGCCGAAGGATGGCGGGCGGGACAAGGCAGTCGCTAATGCAGAGGAGCACGGGCGGCGTGTAGAAAGACTAAAGGCGGTCATCGAACGTCGCGAATCGGATATGCAGAGCAAATAGCGCGAAGTCCGATTGCGACAGAGTTGCGTAACGCTAAATTGAAGACATGATGCGGCGCTACGGCCGCATCATGTCTTCAATGGATTGTTTCTTGTAGTTCGCCGGGATCTCAAAACGTGACGGATCAATGTCTGATGTATCAATACTGGATAATTCCGAATCGCCTCCGGCTGCACCACCTGTTCGGCGTATCGGTATGCCACCGAGTTTTTCAAAGTCGCTTTCTGCAGGCCGGTTTCCGCCAACGCTGGCCATTTCCAGCATTGCGTTGGCCGCAGAGCTCAATGCGCGAAAATCAGTTGAGGAAAGGCTCAATTCGTCGGCTGTCGCAATGCAAACTCTTGATTCCACCGAATTGTCGTCCTCATAGCGAATTTCGGCCTCCTCACAGTCAAAGCCTGCAACTGTCGCGTTTGACCCGGTTCGCTCAATTTTCGTTTTTCGGCCGCCATCCATCTGCGGCATTCGCGATTTCATCTGTTGTTCAACCATGGCGCGTTGTTGTGCTGGCATCCCAGCCAACATTTTTTCCATCTGTGCCATTTGAGCGTCCAGTTTTGACTTCATACCTTCAATAAACTCAGGCGTAACATCCATATACGTTTTTCGCCGACCGTCTATCACTGTAAAGTGCGCTTGACCTTCTGTGTATAAAATCGCCGACTCTTCATCGCCGAACAGCACACGCCCGCTGCTAATAACACCGGATGTACCGTCGCTGAATTGCATATCTGCGTCCGCAATCGCGCCGGACGAAAATAGTGTTATTGCCAGAATGAGTATCTTATTCATGTGTCGCCACCAAGCCCAAATTTCGATGACGTACGAGCATAAAAAGCTCCGTCAGCAAATGCAAATAATGAGCGATTGCGACTGATTCCATCGCCTGCCTGCGTCTAACGGGAAGACATCAATCTGGAGATGCCAACGGTGGTACTTGCTGCAGGCGACAGTGATAGCCCAAACGTAAACCAAGAAAGGCCATCCGGCAGCGACTTTGTGCAGGCGTTGCAGTGGCGCGCCCGGGCGCTGCGCTATCGTTACGTGATTGATCGCTCGGAAATCAAAGCAGTCAAGCGAATCTTGAGGCCGGGAGATCTGGCGGTTGATATTGGCGCGCACAAAGGCGGTTACCTTTACTGGTTTGAGAGATTTGTAGGGTGCAGTGGACGCATCGTGGCATTCGAACCACAGGCGGAGCTGGCGACCAGATTGCGGCGTCTTGCGCAATATCGGCGACTACCGAACATACGAATTGAGAACCTCGGCGTTTCGGACGAGTGCGGTCATCTGACGCTGGAGATTCCAGGTAATGGCGTATCACCCAGCGCGTCCTTCGAGGATATTCATCCCGATACCCTCGCAAGTCGCCATGTCGATGTTGCGGTCACCACGCTGGATGACTATTTCGATCATGCAGCCGATCAACAGATCAGATTGATTAAGTGTGACGTCGAGGGTCATGAGCTCAAGGTTTTTGTTGGAGCAGAATCTATATTGAGATCGCACCGCCCGTATCTCCTGTTCGAATGTGAGCAGCGCCATCGTGGTGCGAGTCCTATGAACGTCGTTTTCGAATATTTGGCTGATTTGGGCTATGACGGTAGCTACCTGGCCAGTGGTGCGGTGTGGCCAATTGAACGGTTTAGCATCGATATGCAGCAGGCTCACCCGAAAAGTCGCAGCTACGTAAACAATTTTCTGTTTGTGCCTAGCGACCGACAAAAATAAACCAGTAATCAAACGACCGAATTCTCCTTGGTGCGCCATCTAACGATGTAGTCGCAAGCATACGCGGGCGACTGACGGACTCGACTATGTTCGGGTGCAACAAATCGTGTACACAAAAGGTGACAGAGGAATGAGGGTTGGCTTTGACGTTACGCAGTCCGCGAAAAGGTTTCCCAGGGGGATAGCTCGATACATTAATTCTATTGCACCGAAGATCGAGGCGAATAAGGGCAACATCGATCCGACATTTTTCGTTCGCGGTGGAAAAAGGTTCCTGCTTGGATTTTGCCCGCAAGAGAGTGCCGCACATGTCGCTTGCTGGCTGCCGCTGGGTCGACCGACGGCGGCGTTTAAATTGGATCTTTTCCACAGTTTCGGCAATCACCTCCCAAATTCAACGGATGTGCCTTGTTCGATGACCGTACACGATTTTCGCGCATTGGACACGAGTGAAGATAGTCAGCAAAAACGCAGATCACGATTGGAAAGAAATATCGAAGGAGCCTGCGCCGTAATATGCTTAACCAAACACGGCAAAGATCGCTTGCAACATTACTATCCAGACATCGATGTAAAGCGCATTGCGATAGTGCCCCACGGCATTGACCATACGATTTTTCGGCAGCGCAGCCATGAGTCCGTTCGATCTGTCGTCAAGCGGTGGGGCATCGAACGCCCCTATCTGCTGCAGCTAGGCAGTTGGTTTGAACACAAAAACTTGCGGTTATCGATGCTTGCCTTTTGTCGTTCGAGGGCATGTATCGAGGGCATGGAACTATTATTTGTCGGCGGTGGTATCAACAGTAAAAAACGCAAATCGCTGGAGGAGTTTGCCGTCACAAATGGAATTGGCCAGCGTGTGAGATGGATAGACAATGTTCCTGAACACGAGTTGCCAAGCCTGATTCAAGGGGCGCACTGTCTCGTACAACCGTCAGCGTATGAAGGTTTCTGTCTACCTGTACTGGAAGCGATGGCGATGGGCACGCCAGGCGTGATAGCCAACGCAACCTGCCTGCCGGAGGTCAGTGCCGGTATTTGGCCGGCATTTGAGTTGAGTGGTGCTGAAGAGTACGTCGAGTGTTTGGATAAAATTTGTTTTGACGAGTCGCTTCGCAGTGAAATTCAGGCAGCAGGTGTCAACCACGCAGCGGCTTTTACCTGGGACATCACTGCCCGGCTGACAACGCAGTTTGTTAGTCAGCTAATCGCCACGGAACTCCATAAGACGACCATCGGCGATACATTTCCCGAATTTGCTCACAACACCGCAGAGACATGACTGCGATTGCGTGTCAGCACAATGCGAACATGCGGTCGTTGGCGTAAATGGCAGCCATTCTTAAGACAGCGGTGGCCGTTCCGTAACTACGCCCAACGCAGACTCCAAAGCGCGGCCAACTCGAATGAGTTTGCCCTCTTCGAACAGATTGCTCCACAACGTTACCGAACGCGGTATTCGGTGCAGAGTTTCGTCGGTATCGTTCTCCGGGTGATCAAATAACGGACGCGGTGTGATTTCTTCGAAGCCCGCACGCATGGTTAGGCACGGCTGACCGGTATAGTTGGTGAGGCTTAGCATTGAGGCGCTGCCGAAACTCGGCCCGAATATCAGATCGACTTGTGAGAAAAAGGCATGGGTCTGCTGCATGAGCTTGCGGCGTAATCGATCGGCTTGTACATAATCTACGGCCGAAAAAAACCGCGCTTGTCTGAAGTTGTTTGGCCAAGCAGCGTCAATTTGCCTGCGTAACATATCATCTTGGTCGGACAACGTTAGCTGTTCGAACGCTGCTGCGGACTCAATACTCAGCGGCGCCATTATTTCGGCCACTGGTAAATCTGGAAACTCGATTTCTTTTACTCTTACACCGATGCTTTTCAATGTATCAAGTGCCGGATTGTCCGTGGCACGAATGCTTTCACCTTCAAACCAGCGCGGATCATAGCCGACAGTTAACTCATCGATCGCCTTGCGGCCATCGTAGTGAAATCCCGCATCGATCGACGAGGCGTCATTCGCGTCAAATCCGTTCAGCACGCTAAGCACCATTGCGTTGTCTTCGGCGTATCGACACATTGGACCGATCTTATCCATCGACCAACATAAGGCCATCGCGCCCACCCTTGAAACGCGGCCGAACGTCGGCCTCAGGCCCGTTAAGCCGTTACGATCGGAGGGCGAAACAATCGAGCCAAGCGTTTCAGTGCCAATACCGAAGGAACACAATCCACCGGCGGTTGCGGACCCCGAGCCCGCTGATGAGCCTGACGCGCCTTCCTTCGTATTCCAAGGGTTGCGCGTTTCACCGCCAAACCAGATGTCGCCCCAGGCGAGTGCGCCCATCGTGGTTTTTCCGAGCATCACGGCACCGGCATCTTGTAATAGCTTGACCACTGCGCCATCTGTTTCCGGTATGCGATTCTTGAACGGCTCGGCACCCCAGGTCGTATGAATATTTGCGGTGTCCAGCAAGTCCTTCACGCCGTAGGGAATGCCGTGTAGCGGGCCACGCACTTGACCTTGCGCCCGTTCCTGATCTGCACGATCTGCCTGAGCACGAGCGACATCTTCGGTAACGGTGACAAAACACTCTAAGAGTTCGCCATATTTTTCTATGCGCCGAAGATAAATATCAGTCAAGTCACGACTGCTTATTTGACCGCTGGTCATCCAGCGTGCCTGCTGTTTTATAGACGCAAAGGCTATGGTTTCTTCATCGCCGGGTATGTCGCTGATGACTTCCGGAAATAATTCAATGCCGTTTTCCTGTGATGCATATTCCACCCCTGGCAGTCTTGGGTCGAATGTCGTTGCAGGCGCAAGAGACTCGGGGATGTCTTGTCGGCGGCGTTTTTCGAGCGACTGTATTTGTTCGTCAAAAAAGCTACTTTCCGAGTCATCGATGGATCCACCCAGAATTTGCTTGCGCTCCGCTGTGGTCAGACTGACGCCGAAAAGCTTCTCCGCCTCGGCGAGCGTGCGTTCGGTAATTCGCTCGTCAAACCCGGACCACAGATCGATAGCGGAACCATCCGTCGAATTCTCTGACGGATCGCAAGCCCCTAACGCGGTTGCGCCGCCGCCAGCAAGTGCGGCAAATAGAATTCGGCGACGATCAAGCAACACAGCATTCTTATGATTCATTGTCTATCTCCGACATGGATTTACGGTGTTTCCGATGAATTGATGAATTCCGTAAGCAGGCGGCATTCGCACCCAAACGTACTATGTGGCGACGCACTGTTAGCAGGCTGCGCGGCGCCTTGCCCACGGAATTGCAGTGATATACTCGTGACCCGATTAGATCACAAGTCTGAATTTAATAGTCTAGGACGCCGATGAATTTCGCTTGTCACGCGAGGGTTATGACATGCCAGATTACGTAATTTCTGTTAGAAAGATCCGCAAAGGCAATTTTGCTGCGGAACCCGGCGTTGCCCGGTTCCTAAAAGTCCCATCAAATCAATTGCCCAAACCGTCCCATGCCATGTCACGCAAAGACTGGGTGGACCAAGTGATGGGAAAGGCTGACACGCACACAAACCATCACACAGGAAAGTCTTGCGGTGATATTTTGGTCTTTATTCACGGTTACAACAACGATAGTCAATCAATCATGTGGCGCCATCGCCAATTACAGTCCGATTTGCAGGCGCATGGCTACAAGGGTGTTGTTATCAGCTTTGACTGGCCCAGCGATGATCGTGGAATTAACTATTTGGAAGATCGATCGGACGCCAAGAAAACAGCCTTACATCTAGTCGATAATTGCATTCGACTATTCGCGGCTACCCAGTTTCGGGGCTGTGAGATCAATGTGCATCTGCTCGCGCATTCTACCGGCGCTTACGTAATTCGTGAGGCGTTCGACGATGCTGATGACCGCTCGAATATTGCCTCAGTTAATTGGACGGTAAGCCAGATTTGCCTGATAGGCGCCGATGTGTCGAAGAAATCGATGAGCGTTAACGATTCGAAATCAAGCTCCATATATCGTCATTGCGTGCGCCTGACAAATTATCAAAACCCCTACGATTCGGTCCTAAAGCTGTCGAACATAAAGCGAGTCGGCGTCGCCCCTAGGATCGGTCGGGTAGGGATGCCCGATGACGCGCCGGGTAAGGCGGTCAACGTGTCCTGCGGTGACTATTTTGTGAGCAAGAAAGAAAGTAGTTCTACATTCACTGGTAGTTTCGATCACTCGTGGCATATCGGCGATAAGCTGTTTGCGAAGGACCTGTTATTTACATTGCACGGGGATATAGACAGACAATTTATTCCAACGCGAAAACTCGAACAAGATCGGCTGGTGCTTAAAAAGTAACGCTCTCGCACTGCAAGAAGCATATTTGTTTGCTAGCTCTGCTCTTCGGCAAGTCCGGACTGAGGCCGGCCTGCTTCCGCGCCCTTTAATTTTTCGATAAGTTGCGCAATGTACTCTGGCGAGTGAGATTTTCTAGCCATCAGTGAATAAACGACCGGAACGACAATAAGCGTTAGCAATACCGAGAATGTGACGCCAAAAAATACGACGGCACCAATCGACTGCCTCGATTCTGCGCCGGCACCACTTGCCATTACTAACGGAACTGCGCCAAAAGCCGTTCCCATGCTGGTCATTAACACGGCACGAAGACGGGTAGAAGCCGCCTCTATCACGGCTTCTACGAACTCGACACCGCGATCGCGAAGCTGATTGGCAAACTCAACAATCAATATGCCATTTTTTGCGGCGAGGCCGATGAGCATGATTGCGCCAATCTGGCTGAATATGTTGATGGATGCACCGAATACAGTGAGTCCAATCAACGCACCGGCGATTGCCAACGGCACCGTCGACATGATGATCAACGGGTGCTTGAAGCTCTCGAATTGCGCCGCCAGTACGAGATAAACCATCACTAGCGCTAACAAAAATGTCAGGTAAAGAGAGCCGCTGGACTTTTTGAGTTCCCGAGACTCGCCGTCGTAATTAAGCGTCGCGGCCGCCGGCAACTTGGTACGCACAATATTTTCGACCGCATCGAGTGCAGGACCGAGAGAAAACCCCTTTTCCATGCTGGCGCTAATGGTGATTGCCCGCATACGATCGAAGCGCCGCAAATCGACGGGTCCGGCTTGTTCTTCCAACGTAACGAGGTTGGACAACGGGATCAGTTGCCCGCTGCGATCGGATCGCACGTAGATTGAATCCAGGTCGCTGGGCGTTTGCCGGCTCTCATCGACACCCTGAAGGATTACCCGATATTCTTCACCGCGATCAATGAACGTCGTAACAACACGCGATCCGAGGATGGTTTCTAGTGTGCTGCCGACATTCGCTAACGAAATGCCAAGATCAGCAGCACGATCACGATCTATGGACACGTCTATTTTTGGCTTACGTTCTTTGTAATCCGAGTCGACATTAGAAAGGCCGGGGACTTTCTCCATTTCCTCGACTACAATATCGCGCCACTCCGACAGCTGCTCGTAGTCCGGACCGCCCAACACAACCCGTAGCGGACGGCTGCTTTGGCCGATGCTCCAACTGCCAACTGCAAACGAGAATGCCGATACGCCGGGTAGCTCAGCAAACTGACGGTTCCAGTTTTGCGTGATCTCCATTGCCGTTCGGTCGCGCTCCGACCATAGTGCAAGAGGTGCAAACACCATCGCAGTGTTAGCATCACTGCCGGCGCGAAAAGAACCGGAGCGGGTACCGATGCGGAGAACGTCGCCGGTCTCGATATCCTTCATCATAATCTTTTCAATTTCGCGAACGTAATCGGAAGTGTATTCAACACTAGCGCCATCCGGCGCGGTCACTCTGGTTAACGCCATGCCGCGATCTTCGCGCGGGATGTACTCTACTGCGAGACTTCCAAGCAACGTCATGCTGGCGCCAAAAATGGCTAGCGCCCCGGCAATCACCAACCAGGGATGCCGAATCGCTCTTCGCAACGTGGCCGAATAAAAAATCGTCAATTTCTGAAATAGATTGTCTATCGCATGCGTTAGGCGACCTCTATGGAGTCCCGTCGCAAACAATTTTGAGCACATTACGGGAACCAGGGTCAGCGCTACCAGGCTTGAGAAAATGACTGCCGCGGCAAGCGATATGCCAAATTCAGCAAAAATTCTGCCGATATTGCCCGGCATAAATGAGACCGGTAGAAATACGGCGACGAGGACTAAGGTCGTCGCGATGACCGCGAAGCCAATCTCGCGTGCACCGTTGGTTGCGGCAAGCAGTACAGGTTCGCCTTTTTCAATCCGACGTACAATATTTTCCAACACCACAATGGCGTCGTCGACAACCAACCCGATTGCCAGTACCAAACCAAGCAACGTCAGCACGTTCAGCGAAAAACCCATTGCTGCCATGACCATGAAAGATGCAATGATCGAAATGGGAATAGTGACGGCGGGAATCAGCGTCGCGCGGACGGTGCCAATAAATGCGTAAATGACGATCAGCACGAGGAACAGTGCGACGCCTAACGCTTTTCCGACTTCCTTCAACGACTCACTAATAAAGATGGATGAATCGATATTGACGCCGACGTTGATATCGTCAGGCAGTGTCGATTGCAGCTCAGCCAGTCTTGCCTTGACCCGTTTATTGACCTGCAGAATGTTCGCCTTGGCCTGGGGAATAATACCGAGGCTCATGCCCGCTGTGCCATTCGTTCGGGAATAGCTGCGAACGTCTTCGGGTGCTAATTGAATGTCTGCAACTTCGCCCAGTCGAACCAAATAGTTGTCGCGGCCTTTGGTGAGAACCAGGCTGCGAAAGTCTTCCTCAGATTTGAATCCGGTATCGGTCCTGAGCGTAAATTCCCGGTCGTTGGACTCCAGCCGCCCAGACGGTATTTGCACGTTTTCGCGGCGCAAGGCATCTTCGATGTCGGATACAGTAAGGCCACGCGCAGCGAGGCGCTGTGTATCGATCCAAATGCGCATCGCAGGTCGCCGCGTACCACTCATCCGGACGAATGCGACGCCGTCGACGATTGATAAGGAATCAACAAGAAAGCGTTGCGCGTAGTCAGTCAATTCCATGATTGAACGGGCATCGCTTGACACGTTAATCCACATTGTCGTAGCAGAAGCGCTGTCTCGCTTGGAGACCTCAGGCGGGTCTGCTTCGTCCGGCAAGTTGTCCAGTACGCGAGACACGCGATCTCTGACGTCGTTCGCCGCGCCATCGACATCTCTGTCTATGGAGAATTCAAGTGTGATAGAAGATCGTTCATCAAAACTGACGGAGCTAATTTTCTCGATGCCCGATATTCCGGCAACCTGATCTTCAATAACCTGCGTGACTCTGCGTTCGACCACGTCCGACGCCGCGCCGCGGTAATTGGTGCTGACCGATACTATGGGTCTTTGAATATCGGGATACTCGCGGGTCGGTAGTGAGCGTACCGACATCAACCCCGATATAACCAAAACCAACGAGATGACGACAGCGAAGACTGGCCGTTTTACTGAAACGTCTGAAATCAACATCGCTGCAGTCCTTCGCGCTAGTCCGCGCCGGTTAGTGTGTTGCTACCTGCCGTTCGAAATTGCACTGTCTCAACAGGGCTGCCATCGCGCAATTTATGCGTACCTTCGGTGACCACCAGCTCTCCGTCCTGTAAGCCAGAGACAATTTCAACGGCGCCGGGTACGCGCCTTCCTAACTTGATTTCCCTGCGCGTGGCGATTCCGTCACTGACGATGAAGACATATTGGGAGCCGCGTTCTGGAACGATAGATTCTTCAGGTACTACAAGTACCAGTCCGCGGTCACGCTGTAAGTTGACACTCATAAACATCCCGGGCTTCAGGAGACCATCCGAATTGGGTAGTAAAGCGCGTACCTGGACCGAGCGGGCTACGGGATCCAACCGGGTATCGATGCTATCAACGGTACCGATAAATGGCTGATCTGGATAAACGAGGCTGTTCGCGGAAATTGCCATACCTTCTTTGATAACGGCCAGGAACGCCTCCGGCACTGTGAAGTCGAGTTTGATGATCGCAGTGTCATCCAGCGTGGTAATGACCGTCGAACTATCGACAAATCCACCGAGGCTAACGCGTCGCAGCCCGATACGGCCATCGAATGGTGCATGAATGCGCGTATTGGCAAGTCGCGCTTTTGCAGCTTGAACCTGTGCCTCGTCGACTTGCATAGCAGCTTGCAACTGCTCGAGGTTGGCTGCGGAAATGACCTGCGTATCGATGAGCGATCGGCTGCGATTGTAACTGCTGCGGCTTTCCGATAATGACGCTTCCGCGACGGCAAGCCCGGCGCGAATTTCGCTATTCTCAAGTTCAATCAGTAGTGTGCCCGTTGTAACTCGTTGTCCCTCAGTAAATGCGATTTTGGTGACAATGCTAGCGACGCGCGGCTTGATTTCCACGGACTCATTTGCCCCGGCTGTGCCGAGCGCCTGAATTTCATCGATTAGGCTTTCACGTTCCACACGATGCGTCATGACTCTTGTGGGTGGCCGTTCCGCGCGGTTTGCGGGTCCGTCGTTGTTGGCGGAACCGCAACCGCTGAACATGGCGGTTGCCAGAATCGGTACTAATAGTAACTTTGAGTCTTGCAGAATCACTAAATAGAGATCTCTTGCTGATTTACTACGTCGAATCGGTGAATTTCTAACCCGGCCAGACAGTTTAACGCGTAAGCCCACGTATTATTATGGGATATGGACAAATCTTGACGTTCGGCGTTGCCGATATATTGTGGTCTTTTTCGCAGAATCAGTGAAAATATGCGTCAACAGGCCGACTTCGTGGCAAATAGGTGGTTTTAATGACGATCAATCAGAAGATTGGCGCCGGAGCGCAATTTCCGGCAATGGAAGCTCGTGATATTCGAGGCGAGCAAATCGAACTCGGTCGTCCGGCGGACGGCGCACAATGGAGAATGTTGGTGGTCTATCGCGGTAAGCATTGCCCGTTATGCACCAAATATCTCAATAAACTGGAAGGGTTTGTCGCCGAACTCCAGGGGACCGGAGTGGATGTGGTTGCGGTTAGCGCGGACAGTGCAGAGCAGGCTTTGGCACATGCAGAAAAGCTCAGCGTAAGCTTTCCATTGTGCTACGGACTCACAGTCGATCAGATGAAGACGTTAGGCTTATACATATCAGACCCGCGATCACCACAGGAAACCGACCACCCGTTTCCAGAACCTGGCCTATTTGTAATCAATGCCAAGAACGAGGTTCAATTTGTCGATATATCCAATAATCCGTTTTTGCGGCCTGAGATTGACGCGTTGGTATCCGGGCTCGCCTGGATCAAAGATCCGCAAAACGATTACCCCATTCGCGGCACCTATCAATGAACAACGGATCATAAGCAAAGGCGCATAAATATGAGCACGCGTAATACAAGACGAGAATTTCTACAAAACAGTATCGCGACCGCCATTGGCACAACCTTAATTGGAACAAGTTTCGCGGATGACATTGACTACATAGCTGCGGTTACGGGTCGCGCCATTCCAGGCGCGTCAATATTCGATGCAGAGTCGACTGCCGACGATGTGCTAGCCGGAGTGGATTTAACTGGCAAGACGGCCCTGTTGACGGGCTGCAATTCCGGCATCGGCTACGAAACGATGCGAGCGATGACCGCGCGCGGCGCGCATGTGATTGGTGCAGCTCGTACGCTTGAAAAGGCGGAAAAGGCTTGTGCCAGTGTTGACGGCGAAACGACACCGCTGATGATTGAGCTCACCGACCTCGACGCCGTGGTGCAAGCAGCGGCAAATGTCGCGTCTATGAACATACCGCTCGATATGCTCATCCTAAACGCGGGGATTATGGCGTTGCCTGAGCGGGAAGTTGTCAATAGTGTGGAAAAACAATTCGCAGTGAATCATCTTGGACATTTCCTATTAACAGAAAAGCTCATCGACAGCGTGGTGGCGGCTAAACACGGCAGAGTGGTGGTCGTGAGCAGTATGGCGCACGTCTGGGCGCCAGAGGAGGGCATTCAATTTGAAAACCTGGATGCTGAAGTGGGCTACGAACCCTTCAAGGCATACGGACAATCGAAATTGGCAAACGGTTTGTTTTCTCGCGAGTTGGCGCGGCGCCTCGCCGACACAAATGCGACCTCGAATTCGCTACATCCTGGCGTAATCAAAACCAATCTGGGCCGCCACTTGCCGGAGACGGAAGATGGCGGTTCGGACGATGACAGCACGTCAAGTTTTACGTGGAAAACAATTCCACAGGGGGCAGCGACTTCGTGTTACGTTGCGGCGCATCCGGACGTTGCGGAGATTACCGGCTACTATTTCTCGGATTGCAATCCAGCACAACCGAACGCGCTTATGCAAGATGACGCGATAGCGGAAAAACTTTGGACAGTTTCTGAACAATTAACCGCCGAATATCGTAGCTAACGTCAGGCCTTTCGTTTTGGCCGTGTGAATCCGATGCAGTTAGCGGTTACGTAAACACAGCTGCAACGCGTGCGGTGCCGAGCGATTTTAATGAAGAGAAGTGCTTTGTGATTGAAAAAATATTTGCTATTCATCCACTAGTCGAACCGGCAATCGGTATGGCGGCATTAATTGTCGGCGCGATCATTATCGATTTGATAGTGAGAAAGTTGATCATAGGGATTGTGCGCGCATTTGCACGGCGTACCAGCTCCACCTGGGATGATGTGCTTATCGATCACAACGTTTTCGGTCGGCTAGTGCAAATCGTCCCGGCGCTCATCGTGTATGTCGGCATTCTGTTCATCAACGGCTTGCCCGAGCCACTGGTTCTGCTGACTCGAAACGTTGCGATGGGTTACATGGTATTAATGATGACCATGGCGGTGTCGGCGTTACTGAGTGCTGCTAACACAATTTATTCGACCCTCCCGGTCTCCAAAGAGCGTTCACTCAAGGGCTTCGTGCAACTCATTCAGATTGTGGTTTGGGTAGTAGGCGGTGTGCTGATTGTCGCGACCGTAATCGACCGCTCGCCCTTATTGCTGCTCAGTGGCTTTGGCGCAATGACAGCGGTGCTGCTGCTGGTGTTCAAAGACACCATCCTGTCACTGGTCGCGAGTGTGCAGCTAACTGCGCAAGATATGGTAAGAGTCGGAGACTGGATTGAGATGCCGCAATTCGGTGCTGACGGTGATGTGGTCGACGTTCAGTTGCATACGATCAAGGTGCAAAACTGGGACAAGACCATTACCACGATCCCAACGCATCGCCTCATAACAGATTCGTTCAAAAACTGGCGTGGCATGTCGCAAGCGGGCGCGCGACGCATTAAGCGCTCAGTTTTCATCGATGTTTCCTCGATTCGATTTCAAACTCAGCCCGAAGTCGAGCATTTCACTCGCTTTGCCTTGTTGAAGGACTACATTACCAAAAAAGAACAAGAACTCTCGGACTACAACGCGGGATTGAAAACCGTGGTGGACGCTGAGGTGAATCAGCGGCGGCTCACTAACATTGGTATGTTCAGGGCGTATGCGTTCAACTATCTGAAGAACCATCCAAGCATCGATCAATCGATGACGCTGATCCTCAGGCAATTGGGGCCTGGCCCAGAGGGCTTGCCACTGGAAATTTATTGTTTTACGAATACCACGGTGTGGGCTGACTACGAAAATATTCAATCTGACATCTTCGACCATCTACTGGCGATTGTGCCGGAATTTGGCTTGAAGCTTTTTCAAAAGCCAGCGGGCTCGGACTTTGCATTTGGGCTGAATTCGATTGCCGCAGGCGGAGACTCTAAATAGTAGAGATCTGAGGTCGATTAGGTGGGCAAGCAGAAACTCTTATTAGTCGTTGCCGCGTGCTTATTGTTTGTTTTTCTTTACGTGTACGTATTTGCTTGGCGCGCTCCTGATGGCTTCCCCATGGCAGACGACCTGCACGTCGATTATCCGCTGCTGAGTTGGGCTGAATACGCGAAAATCGCTCGTGAGATATCGCCACCCGTCATTAAAAGGTTGGACGATTATCAAGCTGGCGCGTTCTTACTATTCGGTGCGGAGCACCGGAACGATCCCGCGCATCCGCAGTTTGATGCGTTGCGTACGCAATGGAACGATTTCAATCCAACCGTCGCATTAATCGAAGGGCGGTTGGGGTTTCTTTTGCCACCTCTCATGGATCCGATTAAGAATTACGGCGAATCTGGGCTCGTAACGCAGCTGGCGCGTAAGAAAGGCATTCCGGTCTATTCCTGGGAATTTTCCAAAAGTGACGAAACCAACGGGTTGCTACGCGAGCATACGAAAGACCAAGTGGCAATGTTCTTGATTTTGCGTCCATTTTTAGGTCGTGCGGATCGGATGCAATCTAAAGATGCCGACCGGCAGGTCGCAGGCTTGATCAAGGAGCGAGGTGGGCTGACAGGAATCAGCGGAGCGATAGGGACTTTGGGTGATCTCGAGCGCATTTGGGTGCGTGATTTCGCGAACGAAACGAATTGGCGGGAATTGAAGTTCGGCCCGGGTTTGCCGGGCTATTTAGGCGAATTGTTTGAAAGGTCTAACGATTTACGGGATGAACATCTCCTAAGCATCGTCGATAGGCTAACACAGCGGGGCGAACGTGTATTTGTGAGCTGTGGTTGGTCGCATGTCGTGCGGATAGAAGCAGCATTGCCGAATTAGAGTGGAGTTTGTGCGAGACGCCATGACTCTGCGATCAATTTTGCGACTACAGTGCGCGCACCACTTCACCCACATCCGCCGCAACCTGTTTCACGAGAGTCGGTTCGTTATCCGGCGTGTCGTTTAAACGATACGCTTGTGACCAGACGTAACGCTCGTTTGCGGTATCCAGGAGTTGCACAACCAACGCAGGACCCAGATCGCAAGCAACGACTTGCGATTGCAATTTAAGTAGCCGCTTTTCCGAATCCGAGACTGCCGTCACTTGACCTGGCAATTGTACGATCAGTTCGCCGAATAGTGTCGAGCCAATGGCCGTCGTCAGTGGTGTAATGGTCGGGTCATCGGTTTTATCTTGCAGCGACTCCACGAGTAGAACGCGTTCATCGCTTGAATCGAAATTTGACTGCACCCAGGCAGTGGCGCCGAACAAGACAATCAATGCGCCGGCCGTTGCAGCGAATGTCACCGGAAGCTTAACTAATTCGCTTTTCCGCCGAACAGGTGCAATTAGTTGATAACCGCGGCGGCCTTGGGTACGAATATAGCTAGGTTGCTGAGCGTTATCATTTAATAGTTGGCGGAGTTGATATATCGCGGTGCTGACCGAGTCGCGGCTAACGACGCGATCTGGCCAGGCAACTTCGAGTATTTCCTCAGTGCTCACCGGTTGACCTGCGTTGTCGGAGAGCAACGATAATACTGCCATCAATCTCGCATCGGGGCGTCTGCGCTTAGCCCAAAATCGTCCACGTGCGATTATCCAGCCACCCTCCCAATCAACACGCCACGCCCCAATTGTGACGCTCTGTTGTCGTCTCTGCATTGATTCGCTCCCCCTCAATAGGCTATCAGACTGATCTCGACGATCCTGGTTCCGGCATTTTTCAGAACGATTCAGGTCAATTCAGCGGCGGCAACGGGACTGAATCGTCGATTGGTAGTCGAATAGGGTGCCTTCACCTACGCCGAATCGACCCTTGTTGGGCGTGAGGCCCACACAACGGAGTCAACCAATGATGAAATCTGTCACCTCACTCTTGCTATTCGTAACATTGCAGGTACAAACGAGCTTCGCTCATGACGAAACGTTGCTTCCGAGTGAAGTGACAATCCTCATCAATCGTGCAATGCAGGATCAACCCGATGCTGCGCGTACGGTGTTGACGAAACCTATTGTCGCACGTTTGAATTCCGACAATCTGTCAGATATTGAAACCTTTATGTTGGGTGAGGTGTACTTTCTCAATCTTGAACCGGAGCCGTCACGCGATGGTTTCTGGGAAGCGCGTAAACGTGATGACGATGTCGGCCGAGTTGCATCGCAGCGGCTAATGATCATTCGAGTTAACGCATTCCAAATGGCCGATAAAGTAGTCGACGAGGATGCGCCCAGTTACCGTAAGCGATTTCCCGTTAGCCCGCACGATCGTTATGGCATCAGCTACCCCTTATCGCAGGCTGCAAGATTGCTTGCAAAAGATGGTGCGCAGCAGCTCGCATTGGACCTGATCGTTGAAGAAGTGAAACTGCACGAAAAATTTGATGCACCGTATGCCGCCTACGGTTTGCCCGGTCAATTCATGAAATTGGCGTTCGAAAACGGTCGTGGCGATGAGTTTGCCGCGCTGCACGATTGGGTAATGGAAGGTCTAAACACAGTGATTGAAAAACGCTTGCAATCTGCGCCGGATACACTGGAAAGAAACTCTGGCATCCCAGGTGTGGTGTTTCGCAGCTTATTTGAAGATGAGTCGCTTTCCTATCACGAGTGGACGGCAGAATTTTTCCGCCTAAGGGATCGATTGAATCAACGGCCAGACTGATTCCGTTGCAGGAAATCAATGTTCCGGAAATTAGACGTGCGTTTGGAGATTGCTTCGATGCTTCGCATCTCGGAAAGACAATGTTCTTAATGCTTCGTTGTACTCGCAAAGACGATGTTATCGAGTTTCCGGAAAGCGCTCGCACAGACGGTCTTCTTGCACTCCCGTCAATTTCGATACTTCATTCGCATCAGAAAGTAATAGCTAAAGCCCGCGACGATTGCCCCAACGAACCAGGCATAGTTGTAGATCTCCACCAGAAACGCAGGCGCGCCACTGATCGCGCCTGTTGCTGTGAGGAAGCCCGCCAGGTTTGGCGCGATGCCGAGCACCAACGCGACGATCGCAATCGGATTCCAACCATTCTTGTATTCGTACTCGCCGCTTCTGCTGTATAGCGCGGCACTATTGAGTTCGCTTTTGCGAACGCCAAAATAATCAGCAATTAGGATGCCGGCGATGGGACCCAACAAAGACGAATAGCCAACTAGCCACACAAAAAGATAGGCGCCGGCAGTCTCGAGTAGCTTCCAGGGCATGATGGCAATGCCGAGGCCCGCCGTAATGTAACCGCCCATTTTGAAAGAGATAAGTTTCGGCGCAATGTTGCTAAAGCCATTTGCTGGTGCAACTACATTGGCCGCAAGGTTGGTGGTCATTGTCGCGAGCAGCAACAGCATCAGCCCAACGATTGCACCAACACCATCCATGCGTCCGGCAACCTCAACGGGGTCCCAGATCTGCTCGCCAAAGATGACGACCGTCGCGGACGTTACGACCACACTGATAAATGCCAATAGGCCCATCGGCAGAGGCAGGCCCAGGGCTTGACCGATTACCTGATCCCGCTGACTGCGGGCGTAACGAGTGAAGTCTGGAATATTGAGCGATAGTGTCGACCAGAAACCAACCATCGCAGTTAGCCCTGGCCAAAAAACTTTCCAAAACTCGCCTTCTCGCGAACCGCCCGGTACGAAGTCCGAAGGCTGGCTAAATACTGCGCCAATGCCGCCGCCATTCACTAACGCCCAAACCAACAACGCGATGGCGGCCAAAATCAAAAACGGTGCAGCCAGTGTTTCCAGCCAGCGAATCGACTCAATGCCTTTGGCGATGAAATAGACCTGTACTGCCCAAAAAATTAGAAAGCACACAAATTGTGCGGTATCGATGCCGATAAACGGCAATGCGTCGCCGACAAATGCTCGCCCAGTAATGGCATTGAGGATTTGATAAATAGCAGAACCGCCGACCCAGGTTTGAATGCCGAACCAGCCGCAAGCGACAAAGCCGCGCAGCAACCCAGGCAATCGTGCCCCAATCGTGCCGAACGATGCGCGCAGCAATACGGGAAACGGCACGCCAAATTTCGCACCGGCATGTCCGGTCAACAGCATGGGTACAAGTACCACCATATTGCCAAGAAAAACCGTAATCATCGCCTGGCCCGCGGACATTCCTTGTGAGATTAATCCCGACGCCAGTAAATATGCCGGTACACAAATTGCCATGCCGACCCACAATGCGCTGATATTGACCCAGGTCCAGGTGCGCTGAGCGGCGTCGGTCGGTGCAAGATCTTCATTCCACAGTTGCGCGCTGTCAGCGTCGTGCCGAATAGATGTCGATTCATTGTTCACGGGCAGTTTCCGTTGGTAGTGCGGAGTCTGCGCGATAGATCAATCATCTATCGCACAGGCTCCTTAAGCAGCGTTGGCGTTCTTATTTAGCACGTGGCTCTCTCGGGGGAAAGAGCGGCCACGGCGACGAAGGTCGTCGGAGCGCCACGCTGGTTGTTATTTTTATTCACGCTAACGTATCTTGACCATAGGGTCAAGATAACATAGTCTCAGATGCACGCAGTCTGTCCCTGCCTGCGTCGGCGGCGGTCAGTGCGTGCTTGGTACCTGATGCAGATTTTCTGTCAGGTGTTCATCGATGCGAAATGCAGGGGAGCCGCTATGCGCATAATCACTCGACTGGTAACCGTTCTTGTTGCCGGGTCATTCAGCCTGGGCACTTGGGCGCAATCAACTGTATTAGAAGAAGTTATCGTTACCGCTCAGAAAAGAGAGCAGCTGGCGAAAGATGTCGGTATCGCTATAACCACCTATAGCGGTAATCAGATGGACGCGCTGGGTCTTGAGTCCAGCACAGAACTTATCGCTTACACACCTGGTGTATCGCTTGCGGGAGACATCGGTGGTCAGCGCGCGATCTTCAACATTCGCGGCGTTGTGCAGAACGACTACGCCGATCTTGCTGAGGCACCGGTCGCGGTCTATGTTGACGGCGGCTATCTTGCCAGCACACAAGCGCAAACATTCGCGTTGTATGACATTGAGCGTGTTGAGATCCTGAAGGGGCCTCAGGGCACGCTGTTTGGTCGTAACGCAACGGGCGGATTGGTGAATACAATTACAGCCAAGCCGACGGAAGAATTCGAGGGCTATGCGGAACTGACCGCAGCGAGCTTCGGCCAAGTTCGTTTGGAAGCTGCGGTGGGCGGCTCATTGAGTGATCGTGCGCGCGGTCGTTTCTCAGTGATGACCAATCAACAAGACGAGATTTATACCAACGTTTATTCGGGTTCCGATTTCACCGGAGATCCTGGTACGCCAGGCGGTGGCGAAGACACCTACAACGACAACACCTTTGCTGTGCGTGGCCAGCTAGAGCTCGATATCAACGACAAGACGTCCATTTTGTTTATCGCAAACTTCGCGGATACGGAAAAGAGCGAAGGACCGTATCAAGTAACGTCGACGACGGAAGTGCGGCGCGCTAACGGCGAACCTATCGACGTCATACTGTCTATTGACGATCCAATGAACTGCGACATTATCCAGGCAGGCGCGTGCATCGACGGCAATGGCGACGGAAGCGTCACGCGCCCTGTCGTTGGTGGCGATTTTTGGGGCAACACGGATCCAGATGGTAGCGGTCGCAGGGTGAACAAAGACTTCGCCTTTGACGATCAAAATCAAATCGAATCGCAGTCACTGTCTGCCGAGGTTAACTATCAGGGCGACAATGTCTTATTCACATCAATCACTGACTTCAAGAACTTCACTCGCGTCATTGGATTGGATTCGGATCAGACGGCACGGTCCGCACTAATTTTCCAATCTGACGGTGACACGGATCAATTTAGCCAGGAATTTCGTTTCAGCGGAGCTAGCGATCGGTTGACTTGGGTGACAGGATTGTATTACCTAAAAATCAATACGGACTTCATTCAAGGGCTTGCTGAGTCTGCCGTTGGTACCGATGACTTTGCGTTGATCGGTCAAGAGGCAAACACAATCACAGAGCTTGATACCGATTCAATATCGGTTTTTGGCCAAGTCGACTATGCCCTAAATGACGAGTTGACAGTGGTTGGCGGGCTGCGAGTCACGCAGGAAAACAAAGATTTCGATGGTATCGTCAGTTTTTTTCCAAATACTGACGATCGAAGAATCGAAACTACTGGTTTTTTGTTTAGCATCGACCAACTCACCGCGGACAATGACGAAACGCTTTGGTCTGGCAAGCTGCAATTGGAATACAGCCCGAGCGATGACAGTCTTTACTACTTCGGCGTTAATCGCGGCGTCAAGGCCGGCAGCTTTAATGCTCCATTGTTTGGCGGCCTGTCGCCCTACAACGAAGAGGTCTTGTGGTCCTACGAAGTTGGCGGCAAGCTGACTTTGGCTGACGGCAAGGCGCAACTGAACGTGTCCATTTATCACTACGATTATCAGGACTATCAGTCATTCAGTTTTAGAAACAACAGCAGTGCGGTAACGAATGAAGATGCGTCGTATACAGGATTGGAAGTCGAACTGTTTGCGAA
The DNA here is from genome assembly GCA_021773015.1 of Woeseia sp. Classification (GTDB taxonomy): domain Bacteria; phylum Pseudomonadota; class Gammaproteobacteria; order Steroidobacterales; family Woeseiaceae; genus OFTM247. Next base: position 1,983,842 of record JAJFKW010000001.1, on the reverse strand, counting down.
TCCGACGGAGTGGCTTGATGTTCAATTCGGCGTTTCCTACATTGACGCGGAGGTAGAGGGGTTGCAAATCGCGTCAGATATATTTGCGGATACCACGCCACCGTTTACCCCGGAATGGCAATTCTCTGGCCTTGCACGCTATAACTGGGATGCCTTTAACGGCAATCTTGCGGCGCAGGTCAATGCATCTTGGAAGTCCGAGTTCTTTTTCTCTGCGAGTAACTTCACAGCGCATGAATTCGATTCTTCCTATACCGCAGATGCCTCCGTTACATGGTCCGATAGCGATAACGAATGGAATATTGTTGGATTCGTCGAGAATTTTACCGACGAACGCGATTCCATTATCGGATTTGATGTGTCGGGCTTCTACGGCACGAGTCAGGAGTCCTTTACCAAGCCGCGGACCATTGGTGTGATGTTGCGGCGCCGGTTCTGATTTGCACAAATACTCACGTGAAGAGTAAACGAGGAAACTATGCGAAAACTTAAATGTGGTCTCATTCAAATGGGCCTCAAGGGCGACACCACAATGGAGCCCGATCAAATTCGGGACTTGATGCTGGAGGCGCACATCCCGCTTATCGATCAGGCAGGCGCTGAGGGTGTGCAGGTATTGTGCTTTCAAGAAGTATTCACGCAACCTTACTTCTGTCCGGGGCAAGAAAAAAAGTGGTATCGCGCCGCGGAAGAGATTCCCAATGGACATACAACGAAGTTAATGCAGGAATATGCCAAGAAGCACAACATGGTCATTGTAGTGCCTATCTATGAAGAGGCGATGCCCGGTGTTTACTACAACACCGCAGCGGTTATCGATGCGGACGGAGAATATCTTGGCAAGTATCGGAAAACGCATATTCCACAAGTGAGTCCTGGCTTTTACGAAAAGTTTTTCTTCAAGCCTGGCGATACCGGCTATCCAGTCTTCAATACGGCTTATTGCAAACTTGGCGTCTATATTTGCTACGACCGGCATTTCCCGGAGGGCTGGCGTGCGCTGGCATTGAATGGTGCTGAGTACATCGTAAATCCGTCTGCAACTGTTGCCGGATTAAGTAAGCACCTTTGGGAAATAGAACAGCCTGCGGCGGCGGTCGCAAATGGCGTCTTTATCGGTGCGATCAATCGTGTGGGTACCGAAGAGCCATGGGCCAGTGAAATGGGTGAATTTTATGGTTCAACATACATCGTCAATCCACGTGGGCAGATCGAAGCCCAGGCAAGCTATGGCGACGACGAGATGTTGATTCATGAGATCGATCTGGATATGAATCGAGAGGTTCGCGATACCTGGCAGTTTTTCCGGGATCGACGCCCAGAAACTTACGATCCATTGGTTTTCGATTAGCGGAGCGGCGCCATGGCTGGAGACTCAACGGCTGATATAAAAGCGCATCGATTGCCGGAGGATGAGGTAGACGCGAATTTTCGCGATGTCCACCCGCCATTGGCGCGATCAGAGGCTTTAATCGCAGCTGACCGATGTTACTTTTGTTACGACGCACCTTGCACGACGGCGTGTCCGACCGGTATCGACATACCGGCGTTCATTCAACAAATTCGTAGCGACAATCTGAAAGGATCGGCACGCACGATACTGCAGGAAAATATCATGGGCGGCATGTGCGCCAGAGTTTGTCCTACAGAGGTCTTGTGCGAAGAAGCGTGTGTTCGAAACACCCATGAAGATCAGCCGGTTCGAATAGGATTGCTGCAACGCTACGCGACCGATCCTATTTTCGATCAAGGCACGCAACTGTTTAGCCGAAAGCCGGACACCGGCAAAAAAATCGCGGTTGTAGGTGGCGGACCGGCGGGCCTTTCGTGTGCGCATCGGCTTGCAATGCTAGGCAACAACGTAACCGTGTTCAATGAAAGCGACAAGCTTGGCGGACTGAACGAATACGGAATCGCAGCTTATAAGAGCGTCGACAATTTCGCACAGCGGGAAGTCGATTACATATTGAGTATCGGTGGAACCACGGTTAAAAACGGCTTGGCGCTTGGTACAGACTTTACACTAGCTGATTTGCGCCGCGACTACGACGCTGTTTTCCTCGGCTTTGGGTTGGGTGGCGTTAACGAATTGCGGCTTGAGAATGATCAAATCGAAGGCGTAGAAGATGCAGTTGCATATATTGCCGATCTTCGTCAAGCGTCAAACAAAGCCAAGTTGCCGGTGGGCCGTCGCGTGGTCGTAATCGGTGGCGGCATGACAGCAATCGATATCGCAGTCCAATCGAAACGCCTCGGTGCGGACGAGGTGACCATTGCCTACCGCCGGGGACAGAAAAATATGAATGCGAGCAGTTATGAACAGGAACTCGCGCAGACTGGTGGCGTTGTAATTCGGCATTGGTTGGCACCGAAACGACTACTGACCGATGGCAATCGAGCGAATGGCCTCGAGTTCGAATATACGACGATGGACGACGCTGGCAAACTTTCAGCGACTGGAGAGACCTGCGAGATTGCCGCCGATGTCATCTTCAAAGCGATCGGCCAAAACGTTGCTTGGAGCACGCTTGGCGACGCTGCTGACATCCTGGAGCTTGAAAGCAATCGCATCCGCGTGAACGAGGCGCGTAAAACCTCACTGGACGACGTTTGGGCGGGCGGCGATTGCATTTTTGGCGGTGAAGACTTAACGGTATCCGCCGTTCAAGACGGCAAACTTGCGGCTATCGATATCGACCGGCAACTGAACAACCATTGAATATCGGGAGAAATTAATGGCAGACCTCACTAGCGAATTTCTCGGTATAAAGTCACCGAATCCGTTTTGGCTGGCATCGGCACCACCAACAGACAAGGCATACAACGTCAATCGCGCATTCGAAGCGGGTTGGGGTGGTGCTGTATGGAAAACGTTGGGTGAAGATCCGCCGATCGTCAACGTCAATGGGCCGCGTTACAGCGTAATGTACGGTAACGATCGGCGTGTTATCGGTTTCAACAATATTGAGTTGATTACCGACAGGCCACTCGACGTAAATCTCGCGGAAATGCGGCAAATCAAAAGAGACTGGCCTGACAGGGCGTTGATCGCCTCCGTCATGCTGCCGATGAATGAAGACGTGTGGGCACGACTGGTACCCATGATCGAGGATACCGGCGCGGATGCATTTGAACTTAATTTCGGGTGCCCGCATGGCATGTCTGAACGTGGCATGGGTGCGGCTGTTGGTCAGGTACCGGAATACATTCAACAGGCCACGGAGTGGTGCAAGAAACACGCTCGCATTCCAGTGATCGTCAAGTTGACGCCAAATGTAACCAATATTGTCTATCCGGCACGCGCGGCCAAAGCGGGAGGGGCTGACGGTGTTTCCCTAATCAATACCGTAAACTCAATCATGCGCGTGGACTACGACACGTTAACGATGTTTCCAACCACCGATGGGATGGGATCGCACGGCGGATATTGCGGTGAAGGCGTTAAACCAATTGCGCTGCATATGATCGCCGAAATCGCTCGTACTGCGGATACCGCGGATGTCCCAATTTCCGGCATCGGTGGCATTACCAATTGGCGCGACGCGGTAGATCATCTCGCGCTTGGCGCGCAAAACGTGCAGGTATGCACGGCAGCGATGGTCTACGGCTTCAAGATTATCGACGATCTCACCACAGGCTTAAGCGATTTCTTAGATCAGAAAGGGATGTCTGCGGTGAGTGACTTAGTTGGCAAAGCGGTTCCGACTGTAACCGACTGGCAGTATCTAAATCTCAATCACGTAGACAAAGCAGTTATCGATCAAGATTTGTGCATTTCGTGCGGTCGATGCCACATTGCCTGCGAGGACGTATCTCATCAGGCGATTACCAACATGGTCAATGGCCAGCGTCGATTTGAAGTGATCGACGAGGAGTGTGTGGGCTGCAATTTGTGCGTGAGCGTGTGCCCCGTGGACGGATGTATTACGATGCAGCCTATGACTGAAGGAACAGATCCGCGCACCGGCAGGCCGATCGTCGCAGAAAAGGCGGACTGGACAACGCACCCCAATAATCCTATGCGAGATTCGAATTAATCGTAACCGTGTCCGCCCCCGCTAGAAAAATAGAAATACGAGAAGCGAACATGGCAGTCATTCTTGAGGCTGCCGAGCGGGTATTCGCGCTGTACGGCCACAAAGGGGCAACCACCGAGCGGATCGCTCGCGAAGCTGGTCTGCCCAAGGCCAACGTGCACTACTACTTTAAGACCAAAGAAAATCTCTACCGCCAAGTCTTGGCGCACATTCTGGACGATTGGATGGCAGCCGCGTCGACATTCGAGCCGGGTCACGAGCCTGAGCCAGCACTCAGGGCCTATGTAACGGCAAAAATGGAGCTCTCCAGAAAGCGGCCGTATGGTTCTCGCGTGTGGGCCGGCGAAGTACTCAGCGGCGCGCCGGTTATGGAGAAGTTTCTTGGCACGACGCTAAAGACGTGGATGGACGAACGTGTTCGAACGATCGAAGGTTGGATTGAAGACGGCAAAATTCGAGCCGTCGATCCCAGTGCGTTGCTGTTTCTGATTTGGGCGACGACCCAACACTACGCCGATTTTGAACGCCAGGTCGTAATTTTGAACGGCGGCAAAAAAATCACCGATAAAGAGTATCAAGCACGGATCGACGAAGTGGTCGCCCTGGTTTTGCGCAGCGTCGGTCTGTAGCTAGCATTCGACAAGTCAAAGAACGGTATTCGCGAGGAGCGAAGCGACGTACTTGAGTTTCCGTCATCGCGAGGAGTGAAGCGACGTGGCGATCTTATTGGGTTGGCAATACGCTAGCGTTATGAGATTGCTTCGCTACGCTCGCAAAGACGGTGTTCTTGAATTTCCGTCATCGCGAGAAATGAAGCGACGTGGCGATCTCATTGGATTGCCCACCGCTAGCTACAAGAACGCAAATTTAAGCCCGAACACCAACGCAATTACGTAAACGGCGGATGGACATTCCTTCGCTTTGCCGCTAAATATTTTGATCGCTGCGTAGCTCATAAAGCCCAGCCCCAGCCCGTCTGCTATTGAAAACGAAAGGGGCATCGCCAATGCGGTGATGACTGCCGGTGCGCTTTCCGTAAGGTCATCCCAATCTACGTCTGCCAGACTGCGTGTTAGCAGTGTTGCAACAAATAGTAGGGCGGAGGCTGTTGCATAGGCCGGAACGCTCTGTGCCAGCGGCGCCAGAAAAAGACAGGCGATAAACAGTAATCCGACAACGACAGCGGTTAGCCCGGTCTTGCCGCCAGCCTCGACACCGGACGCGCTTTCAATGTAGCTGGTTGTCGACGATGTTCCCGCCAAAGCGCCCAGCGCCGTTGCGCCAGAGTCGGCTAACAGGGCTTTGCCCAGCCGTGGCAATTTTCCGTCGCTGCCAATCAGTTTGGCGCGCGTAGCGACAGCGACCACTGTGCCAGCGGTATCGAAGACGTCGACCAATAGAAACGTGAGAATTACTGTGAGCATTGAATAACTGAATGCGCTCGCGATATCCAGCTGCAACAGTACCGGCGCCGGAGATGGCGGCGCAGAAAAAACACCGTGAAATTCTGCATTGCCCGAAATCCAGCCTATCGCTGTGGCTATCAACATACCAAAAATGACCGCGCCGGCGATTTTTCGGGCAGCCAATGCGGCGATGATCGCGAAGCTGAACAGGCAGACTATCGGGCCGAAATTCGTTAGGTCACCAAGGCTGACGAATGTCGCCGGGTTATCAACGATGATTCCCGCGTTTCGCAATGCAATAAAGCCGATAAACAAACCGATGCCTGCTGAGATTCCCATTTTGAGATTGCGCGGTATCGAATTGATTAACCACTCGCGCACCGGCAGCACGCTTAAGACGATGAAGAGGATGCCGGAAATAAACACGGCACCTAGAGCAGTCTGCCAGCTATGCCCCATTCCGAGCACGACGCTATACGCAAAAAAAGCGTTTTGGCCCATGCCTGGCGCTTGCGCGATCGGGTAGTTGCCGAGAACGCCCATGAGGATCGAGCCAAAAGCGGCGGCGATGCAAGTCGCAACGAAAACTGCGCCGAAATCCATACCCGTTTCAGACAATATTGCCGGATTGACGACCGTGACATAGGCCATCGCCAAGAACGTCGTGAGTCCGGCCATCGATTCGACTCGAACACTCGATTTGCGTTCAGTTACCCCAAAAAACGTATCGATCTTGCTCATTGTAAGCCTTCGAGTGGATTCCCTTTCAAATGCGTGGCGTAGTCGCCGGCCTAACGTCGATCAGATCGCACCAGCCCTAAAATTGGAGGCGAATGCGGCCGATGATTTGACGTGGTGGTATTAATTCGTCGCCTGTGGCGCCAACGCCGAAGACGTCGGTAAACCTGGCGTTGATGCCATCTTCATCTGTAAAGTTCAGTGCCATCAAGTCAAAGCCCCAGGCCCTGCTTTCGGGTTGAAATGAAAGGACCAAATTAAATACGTCGTAGGAAGGTACCGTATCCGTCGTGGCATTGTTGAAAATTCGCTGTTCAAAATCACTGCGGTGCGTATATTGCAGGCTGCCTTTAAAATCACCCCAGCTACCGATGTCCTTCTCGTAACGCAAGGTTAGGTCTGAGGTAAAATTCGGCGTTTTCGCTAGCTCGTTGCCGCGCACATCTGCGATCGAGGCCGCACGCGCCTGCTGAATTGCTGGGCCAAATAAGTTTTCGCCCATAGCGAGCAACGCATTGGTCGCTGCTTCCGACTCAACGTTGTCCAGCGCCAGAAAGCTCGATGTGATTTCCGTGTCCACAACGGATACTTTCCAATCGAGCATTAGATCGGCAGTGAGAAATGCCAGCAGCTCGAGCTCGGCGCCCATGATTTCCGATTCGGGAAGGTTGCCTACGCCGCCTTGAAAAACCTCCGGGTCGGTTGCCTGAAATTGAAAATTTTCGTAGTCGTAGAAGAACGCTGCTGCGTTAGCGCGGACTCGACCTCCGAACAGATCTGCTTTCACACCGAATTCGAATGCGTTTACGGTTTCATCTTCATACGTTGGCAGTACCAGAATTTGCGCGACAACATCCTCAAGACCAAACGTAAGGTTACTGCCGCCGGGCTTAAAGCCGCGTGTAATTGATCCGTAAATCATGGAAGTTTCGTTGGTGTCGTACTCCAGCGCAATGCGACCGGTAACTTCTTCGCTGCTCGTTTCCAGCATCGCCGTGCCAGCACGGCCAAAGAAATTGGTTACTCTGCTTTCAACGCTATCGTCGGTAAAACGGGCGCCCACAATTAGGCGCGCGCTGTCGGATATCGAGTACGTGCCCTGCGCATATAGCGACAACGACTCGCGAATCGGGTTGGCATCGGAAATGAAGCCAACTTCGCCACCGAACGCGAGTACCTCGTTTACATCGATGGGTGCAAATGTACCGTCAAAGTTAAAGTCCAATTGCTCGCGAATGACAATGTCAACTTCGGTATCCAGGTAAAACACACCGGCAATCCAGTCGAGTTTTCCAAACAATGGCTCAGCAGAGATCAAGTTGAATTCTTGAGTGAATGTCGTCTGTTCATTTTCCTCAGGTGCGAATACGCTTGGGAGCAGCGCAAACGGTGGCAGCGTGTTTATGTCATTTCGATCGTTGTCTCTGGTGATCGTAATATCGTCATGCTGATAACTTGTCAGCGATTTGATCGAAAAAGTAGGCAGGGACCATTCCGCAATCAGGCTGTAGACCTCGGATTCCAATTCGTAATTCGAGGCTGAGTCTTGCGCCAATCGACGCGCGCCAGGTGTAGGGTCGAGAATTCCTTTTTGCGCCGAACCATTGGAATCTTCGGTGAAGAACTGCGCTGTAAAGTTCAGGGTCAAACTGTCACTGGGTTGAGTCATCAAGCGGACTCGACCAGAAAAATTATTTGCGTCGTCGAGTTCTTGGTTCAAGACGATGTTTTCGCTGAATCCGTCATGTTCGAAATACGATGCAGATGCGCGAAGCGCACTGTTTTCGCCTAATGGCACGTTCACAGCGCCACGGACCCGAACGAGATTATTTTCGCCGATGCTTATGTCGCCCTTGCCGTCAAAACCGTCTGGGCTCGGTGCCTTGCTGATCACATTGACTGCGCCACCGGTTGAGTTCTGACCAAATAGGGTACCTTGTGGGCCTCTCAGTACTTCAATGCGTTCGAGGTCCAGGAAATCGGTTTGCAGCGCGAAAGGTGATGCGATATAGACGCCGTCCAGGTGATAAGAGACCGATGGATTTGCGATGGCATTTTGATTTGCCTCATTACCCACGCCGCGAATTGCGATAACCGTCTTAAACCCTTCATTTTTCGTAATGGTTACGCCCGGTGCAATACTGCTCAGGTCGACGAAGGAGACAATATTTTTTTCATCCAGCTGCTGCGATGACAGGGCGGTCACGGCCTGCGAAACATCTTGCAAACTCTCGCTGCGTTTTTCAGCTACAACGACGACTTCTTCAAATACCATTTCATCGTCAGCGTTGTTCTGCGCCTGTACTGTAGGCAACAAAATGAGTGCGCAAAATAACGGCGCGGCGATGCATAAAGCACCCGCTCGCGGTAAAACTGTTGTCATGACATCCCCCGACATTCGATCAGATTTTATCCAGCTTAAACCGCGACGCTCGCGCTATTGGAGCCGTTTGTAGCGCTGCGACCCTGCAATTTTATTACTAAACGAATGCAGAACAGCGCCTGGCAACGAGCGCCTTTATCGGCTTTGTATTTTCTTCGCGAGCGTGCGGTGTTGCCGGGTCAATTCCTGCTCTTGGACCATACGATGCTGCGTGTTTTCGATCAACCACTCTCCGGCGACCATGACGCGTTCAGCACGATGTGCGCCGCACGTAACTATGGCGGCGATTGGGTCGCCTGCGCCAGAAAAACGAATTTCATCGAGGTTGAATACGGCAAGGTCGGCCTGTTTACCGATCGCGATTTCGCCAATATCGGATCTATGCAGCAGACTTGCTGAGCCACGCGTTGCCCAGTCCAGCACCATTTCCGCTGTAATCGCGTCGGCGCCGTAACGCAGCCGCTGTTGCAATAACGATTGACGGGCTTCCTGCGCCAAGTTAGAGCAATCGTTTGAAGCTGAACCATCGACTGCCAGTCCAAATCGACAGCCTGCCTCAATCAACTCCAACGACGGACAAGTACCAGAACCTAGCAACATGTTGGAACTAGGGCAGTGAGCGATACCAACATTTGCCTCGCCGAGCCTGCGTATTTCGTCGCTGTCAAAGTGAATGCCGTGGGCGAGCCAGGTGCGGTTCTGCAGCCATCCGCACTCCTCCAGATAGTCGAGTGGCCGCGCACCGTATTCACGCACGCAAAACGAATTTTCGTCCTCCGTTTCGGCTAGGTGTGTGTGTAGCAATACGTTTTTCTCAGCTGCTAGGCTAGCGGTATCCTTCATTAACGATTTTGATACTGAAAAAGGCGAACAGGGCGCCAGCGCAATTTGTAGCATCGCACCTTCAATATCTTGGTGATATTTGTCGACTACACGTTCGCTGTCCTTGAGAATTTCCTGCTCGTTTTGGACCACGGATTGCGGGGGTAAACCACCCTGTTCCTGGCCTAGGCTCATGGAACCACGTGTTAGTAACGCGCGGCAGCCAAGTTTGCCGATAGCTTCAACCTGAATGTCAATCGCATGCTCCAGTCCTTGCGGGAAGACGTAGTGATGGTCGGCGATGGTAGTTGCACCCGATAGCATGAGTTCGAGGCCGGCAATCTCGGTGGCAATGCTGAGCATTTCGGCATCTAAGTGTTGCCACACGAGGTAAAGCGACTGCAACCACGGAAACAGACGCTTGTTTAGCGCGTCTGGAACGCAGCGAGTGAGCGTCTGATAAAAATGATGATGCGTATTGATGAGACCGGGAAGAACCACGCTGCCACCGAGGTCGACAGCGCTGTCGTAGGCTGTTGTCGGCGTACAGCCTGATGCGACGAGTTCAACAATTTTGTCGCCGCAAATAACAATGCCGGCGCTTGCGTCCACTGTCGGGCCAGTAAATACGGCCGCGGGTGAGCGCAGCCAGATAGCCTCGGTCATGGCGTCTCGGTCGGCGACACAGTCGTATCCGGAATAAGTAAGACCATGACGATGGCGGTCAGCCCGGCCGTGGTAATAGCCGATCCAAATAGGTTCTGAATCAGCTCTGGAGCTTTGGAAAATACGTCCGGTACCATCATTACACCCAGGCCAAGTCCAAGCGAGGTGGCAATGATAAGCGTCCGCCTACGATCCAGCGGTTCGCTGGCGAGGATTCTGACCCCCGCCGTTGCGATGGTGCCAAACATGACCAAAGTCGCACCGCCCAATACGGGTTTTGGCAAAACTTGAATTAGGCCGCCGATGATCGGAAACAGTCCGAACAGAACCAAAATGGCGGCGACATAGAAGCCGATTTTGCGGCTCGCGACGCCCGTCATTTGAATGACGGCATTGTTCTGGCCAAAAGTGGTGTTAGGAAATGAATTGAAAGTCGCGGCGAATAACGAATTGAGGCCGTCCGCCAGTAGACCGCCCTTCAGTCTTTTTAGATACTCCGGTCCCTCTACTGGTAGGCGGCAGAAAAGTGAATTTGCTGTTAGGTCACCGGAGGTCTCGAGCGCGGTCAGTAGGTATATCAATGCGATTGGAAGAAATGCACCCCAGTCGAAAGAAAAGCCGTATTTAAACGGAATTGGAACTGCAAGCAGTGACAGGTCGGCCAAGTGGCTAAACGACAGGCCGCTCATAAACCAAGTGACAGCCGTGCCGACTGCCATGCCAAGAATGATTGCGGATAACCGCAACCAATGATTACGCGAGGCGCTGAGCGCGATTATCAATGCCAACACGCCGCCACCCATCGCCAAATTGGTTAGGGATCCAAAATCTGTGCTGCCAAAGCCGCCAGCAATATCCGTCATGGCCACTTTGATAAGGGAAATACCAATCGTCGTAATGACGATGCCGGTCACCAACGGCGTGACAATACGCCGCATTCGCTCAATAAATTGGCTCAATACGATTTCGACAAACGCGCCAAAGAAACAAACGCCGATGATCAGCGACAGAATTTCATTGGTACCACCGCCGCGGCTCTTGGCAAGAAAACCAGCAGAGAGAATGGCGCCGAGGAATGCGAAACTGGTGCCTTGCACTGCGATCAAGCCGCAGCCGACAGGGCCGAAGGTCTTAGCTTGAACAAAAGTCGAGACGCCAGAGGCGAACAACGCCATGCTCAGCAAATACGGAATTTCGCTGTGCAAGCCCAGCGCGCTGCCGATAATAAGTGTGGGTGTGATAATGCCGACAAAGCTCGCCAGAACATGCTGCAGCGCCGCTGTAATGCTCTCAACTACGCCAGGCGTGTCGTCAAGTTGATATAAAAGCTCGGAATTTGCCATAGGTACTGCTGGGGAGGATTACAAATTTCCAATGGTCCGGTCGTCGACAATCCACAATAGCCCAGGAATCTGTGGCATCCAAGTATTCCGCTCGACTTTCAATGCGTAATGTCGCGTGGAGATTGATTCGCTGCGCTCGGACGCGGACCGTACTTACAATACTGCCCATAAAAACTCATGTTGGCATCTCCGCGTTGCTTCCTCCAGAATAGGGTGCTGGGAAAATTTGCCAACATGTCTAGCAAAGAATAAGCAAAATGATTTTTGAAGTGTCGCAGCTCGGACCCAATATCGTAATTTTCGATCCTGTCGCGCTTTGGGTGTCGCGGTTTGTATTGTTATTCGTATTCGGCGTAGCAGCATTTCACAAATTGTCTTCACCGCCTGCTTTTGTCGCTACTTTACGAAATTACAGGCTTCTGCCGGCGGCCCTGACGAGCGTCGTGGCGTACCTGATCATTGGAGCCGAGTTGGTGACGACGTTGGGCCTCGCGTTTGGGCAGCATAACGCTGGTTGGCTTTCGGCCGCCCTTCTTTTCATATATGCGGGGGCGATGGCGCTGAATATTATTCGTGGACGCAGAGATATTGATTGCGGATGTGCGGGGCCGGCGCAACGACAGCCGCTAAGTCGTTGGTTGGTCATCCGCAATCTAGTCCTATTGATACCCGCCATTATCGTAACGCAACCTACTATGATGCGCACGATGTTGGTCATGGATTGGTTTACGGTGTTGTTTTGTGTAATCAGCGTCACCGTTTTGTATGCGGCTGCAAATCAATTGCTGGCCAATCGAAATCGCGCGCTCAGCATTCAGTGAGACCAAAAAGAATATGACTACAGCACTTACCATTTCGAACGTCATTTTGTGGCTGTTGGTAGCTGGCCTTGCGGTTACCGTGATGGCGCTCGCCCGCCAAGTAGGAATACTGCACGAAAGAATTGCTCCCGCCGGCGCATTGATGGTGAGCGGTGGACCCAAAGTCGGTGAGGCTTCGACCGTTATCGAGGTAAGCGACATCGACGGCAAGGATATTTCTATTGGCGGCATTCGATCGGATGCAAAGAGTTCGTTAGTATTTTTCCTTTCGCCGAGTTGTCCTGTTTGTAAGACGTTATTGCCGGTACTCAAGTCGGCAAGAAAGGATGAAGCCGATTGGCTCGAGGTTCTATTGACTAGTGACGGGGAAATATCAGAACAAATGAAATTTGTTGAAGAATATTCGCTTGGCGATTTTCCGTATATTCTTTCTACTGATCTTGGCCTTGCCTACCAGGTGGGCAAGTTGCCGTTCGCGGTCTTGATCGATCATGAGGGTATTATTCGATCAAAGGGCTTGGTGAATTCGCGTGAGCACCTCGAAAGTCTCTTTGAAGCAAAAGAGCGAGGAGTAGCATCGGTTCAAGAGTACATTGCGGCGCAGTCGGACTAACGACCTACACACTAATTCACAAAATCACAAGAGGAGTCCTGCATGCCCGGTTTGCTACCTAACGTCGATCCAGACGGCCTATTAGAATATTCGGTTGTATACACGGATCGAGCGGTAAACCATATGTCCGCCTCGTTTCAGGAAGTGATGAATGATATTTCGGCAACGCTGCAGTCCGTTTACAACGCCGATGCAGCGGTCATTGTTCCGGGTAGTGGTACTTTCGGAATGGAAGCCGTCGCTCGGCAGTTTGCTGGCGGCAAACATTGTCTGATCCTACGCAACGGTTGGTTCAGTTTCCGCTGGACGCAAATATTGGAAAGGGGTGCGATTCCTGCATCCACAACGGTGATGAAGGCACGGCCAATTGACGCAGGTTCTCAACAGGCATTTGCACCGGTGCCGATTGATGAAGTTGTCGCGGCTATCCGAGAGGAGAAGCCTGACTTGGTTTTTGCGCCGCACGTGGAGACTTCTTCCGGAATGTTGCTACCCGACGACTATTTGCAACAAATTTCGCAAGCACTGCATGAGCATGGCGGATTGTTCGTGCTGGACTGCATCGCCTCCGGTGCGTTGTGGGTGGATATGAAAGTCTCTGGTGTCGACGTTCTAATTAGTGCCCCGCAAAAGGGCTGGAGTGGATCGCCTTGCTGTGCGCTCGTCATGTTGAATGACAAGGCGCTCGCCGCTTTGGCCTCGACCACAAGCAGCAGCTTCTCTTGCGATCTTGCGAAGTGGTTAGAAATCATGCGTGCATACGAAGATGGTGGGCATATGTACCATGCAACGATGCCGACGGACGCCTTGATCGCATTTCGTGACGTTATGCGAGAAACCGAGCAATACGGTTTTGAAAAAGTTCGGCAAGAGCAACAAGCGTTAGGAGATCAGGTCAGATCACTCATGGCGGAACGCGGCATTAAAAGTGTCGCCGCCAAGGGTTTTGAGGCGCCGGGCGTCGTGGTGTGTTACACCGATGATGCGGAGATTGCGAACGGTTCCAAATTCGCCGATTTGGGTCTGCAGATCGCTGCCGGCGTTCCGCTGCAGTGCGATGAGCCAGACGATTTTCGTACCTTCAGGCTTGGCTTATTTGGCCTGGATAAGTTGCACAACATTGAACGTAGCGTGGCAACGCTGGCGAGTGCATTGGGGAATATGGATTTGTAGCGGAAACGGCGATGTGGCCATCAGTGGGTCCGGCGCACGATAAAATTAGTCAGCCAGCGAAGACCCTCAGTGCGGTTGCCAAGACTGTCCAGATGCTGCATGGCCTCCTGATATAGCGCTTGGACTCTATTCTGTGCAACTTCCAAGCCAAATCTTGCCGGGTACGCCGCACGATCGTTGCGCTCATCCGAGCGACTTGGCTTGCCGAGCTCATCTGTGCTGCTTGTCAAGTCCAACACGTCATCGTGTATTTGAAAGCAGAGACCGGCGGCATCCGCAAAGTCTGATAGCCGCTGGCGAGTTGCATCGGCTACGTCAGGCGCTCTGGCCAACGGTAAACACACCGCGGCAGAAATAAGCCGGCCTGTTTTCCGCATAAACATATCTTCCAGTTTGTCGCGACTGACGTCGGTACCCGAGTAGCCGATATCCAATGCCTGGCCACCCACCATGCCCGCTGCACCCGCGGCTTGTGCCAGTTGGCGGACCATAACGGCACTTTCCAGCGGTTTCGTCACGACGGACGGGTGTTCCGTCAGCACCTGAAATGCCAGGGTCAAGAGTCCGTCGCCCACCAAAATTGCGGTAGCTTCGTCATATTCAATATGGACGGTCGCCCGTCCGCGTCGAATATCATCGTCATCCATTGCCGGTAAATCGTCGTGAGCCAGCGAGTAGCAGTGAATCATTTCGACTGCGGCGGCGATCGCATCAATATCTGTGGCGGCAACTCCCAGGAGTTCACCGCTCGCGTAAGCAAGGAGTGGACGAATTCGCTTGCCGCCGCCGAGCAGCGCGTAGCTCATCGCATCGCGCAGTGCATCGCTGGCAATGAGCTGGGGATCGATCCAGGTTGCCAATTCCTGATTGATTCTATCCTTATATTGCGGAATTCGCTCCGCGAATTCGCCGCGATCGATAGCCATTTTGGGGTCCTTGCCTAAAAGAAATGATTGGCCAAGTTGAATTTTGGTAACTTTTCACCGCAAAGTTTGCGAGAATCGTTAGCGGAATTGAATCCGCAGCATTTGGCCATCCCGGATGGCCCGCCTGTCGCGCCGGCTACAGTCTCAATGCTGAGTAAGGTCATTGTCAACAAGGGGATTAAGTGGCTCGTTTAGACAACATTGAGGCCGTGGAAAGCGATAACTGGGCCGTCCAGGCAAGCCTGTTACGAGGCGTTTCGCGGACCTTTGCGTTGACGATTCCGCAGCTGCCAAAGGAATTGCGCAATGTCGTCGGTAATGGCTACTTGCTGTGCCGGATCGTGGATACGATAGAAGACGATCCGGGTATCGATAACGACGCCAAATTCTCCCTTTATAAAGAGTTTATGGCTGTCCTCAACAAACGCTCAAACGCCGCCCAGTTTGCGGCGAGGCTGCACGGTGCTTTGTCGGCCAGTGTGCCGCATAACGAGCGCGAATTAATCGCCGCGACGCCGACGGTTGTCGAGCTTACGCACGTGCTGACCGAGGCGCAGCAACAATCGCTGATTCGTTGCACGCGAATTATGTGTAATGGCATGCACGAGTTTCAGGTAAGCAAAAGTCTAAGTGGCCTGAAGTCTATATCGGATATGTATCGTTACTGCTACGTCGTTGCGGGCGTCGTCGGGGAAATGCTGACTGAGCTATTCAGTCAGCAAGTTGATGAAATCCGCGACAACAAAGACACGATGATGGATTTGGCGGTCTGCTTCGGACATGGCTTGCAGATGACCAATATTCTCAAAGACGTCTGGGAAGATAGTGACGACGGATCGTGCTGGTTGCCGCGTTCAGCATTTGGCGAAAACAGCGAAAATCTTGGCGTTCTGATTCGCAATAAAGATTCGGCGGAGTTGGCAAACGGCATCGACGAACTAGTTGGTATTGCGCACGCCAATCTCAAAATGGCGCTGAATTACAGTTGTATGATTCCGAAAAGTCAGGTCGGTATTCGTCGATTTTGTCTGTGGGCAATCGGCATGGCGCTGTTGACGTTACAAAAAATTTACCGTAATCCGGGCTATAGCAATGGTGACACGGTAAAAATATCTCGCCGCAGAGTCAGGGCGGTTATGCTGAGTTGTAATAGCGTGATTTATAGCAATCACCTTGTCCGTGCCTGGTTTGATTTGGCATCCATGGGCTTGCCGCTTGCCGATGTCGACGAAGTCTGCGATCCGGTACGACTTAAGAGCATGGTCGAAGCTCAAGTCGGACAGTCGCCGGCGGTCCGCGAAACAGGCCTGCACTAGGTTGCGTGCGCAGAGTACCTGATAGAGAGTATTATTCGCGCTAGATACCCCTTAGGAATTGAATATGCAACGCAGGGACATCGTCTCTTTTCCGTCTGAGCAACTCATACTCGTCGACGATGATGACAATTCACTGGGTGAGATGTCGAAAACAGATTGCCATCTGGGCGATGGCATTTTGCATCGTGCCTTCTCCGTATTTCTGGTCGATTCTAGCGGCGCGGTTCTCATGCAAAAGCGTAGTGCCGACAAGCCGTTGTGGCCGCTTTATTGGTCGAATAGTTGCTGTAGTCACCCAAGAGTTGGTGAGTCGATGGACGTCGCGATTCGCCGCAGAATGCACGAGGAACTGGGTGTGGCGTGCAAGGTGTCTTTCGTTTACAAATTTCAGTATCAGGCGAATTATGAAGATGTCGGTTCTGAAAACGAGCTTTGCTCTGTGTATGTCGGGTACTACAACGGATCGCTAAGTATCAATGAATCGGAGATCGCAGAAGTTCGCCACTTTTCGGTTGGCGAAATTGACGAACAATTAACAATCAATGCCGATCAATTTACGCCCTGGTTCAAAATGGAATGGACGGAAATTCGAAAATTGATCAATGAATCAAATGCTGCAGGTGAGTCCGCTGAAAGCTCAACTGCGTAATCTATTGGTAGACAACAGGATCTGGAGTTAGAACAAATGACTAATTGGACCGTGCCGGCAGTGCGCACATTTTTCTTCGCGTGCGCAGTCTTTCTCGTAGGTTGTGGTCAGGACGAACCGGCAGAAGTAGACGAAATTGCAGCACCTGCCGCCGAGGCGGAAGTAGCAGCACCTGATCCAGGGCTTGATGCGCATCAGCAGTTAGCGAGAGATCTGCTGAAAGAGCTGATCGAAATTGACACAACCGACAGCAAAGGCGACAACACAGCAGCTGCTCAGGCCATGGCAAATCGATTATTGGCGGCCGGTTTTACGCAAGAAGACGTGCGCGTATTAGGTCCGGTTGATCGCAAGGGCAATTTGGTCGCGCGCCTGCGCGGCAGAGATACCGGTAGAAAGCCGATCCTGCTGCTGGCGCATATTGATGTTGTCGAAGCGGACCCCGCTGATTGGACCCTCGATCCATTCACGTTCATCGAACAAGACGGTTACTACTACGGTCGTGGCACGACCGACGATAAGGACGAAGCCGCAATCCACGTCGCAAACTTGATTCGTTTGAAACAAGAGGGTTATCAACCGGATCGCGACATTATTGTTGCATTAACGGCAGACGAAGAAGGGGGCGACCACAATGGCGTGACCTGGTTGCTGGAGAATCACCCGGAACTCATCGATGCGGAGTACGCGTTAAATGAAGGCGGCGGTGGCGCGATGAAAGAAGGTCGCAGAATCGCCAACGGTGTACAAGCCAGCGAAAAAGTGTATCAAACATTTGAATTTGAAGTGACGAACCCAGGTGGACACAGCTCGTTGCCGAAAAAAGACAACGCAATCTACCATCTTGCTGATGCCTTGGTGCGTGTTCGGAATCATGATTTTCCGGTCAGTCTGAATGAAGTTACAAAGTCATTTTTTGAGCGGTCAGCGGAACTGGAAGAAGGGAATCTCGCAAATGCCATGCGCGGTGTATTGCAAAGCCCACCGGATTCGGCCGCTATTGCTTTTCTGCAGGAAATACCATTTTACAATTCCCGGCTGCGTACTACTTGTGTAGCGACACAATTGGACGCGGGTCACGCGGAAAATGCGCTGCCGCAGCGCGCCATCGCGACGGTGAACTGCCGCGTTTTGCCTGGCGAGTCGATCGATGCAGTGCATGCGACGTTGGAAACTGTTGTTGGTAACAATCAGGTAACGGTCTCCCGTGTTCAGGAGGCAACGCCCTCTGCGCCGTCTCCACTAACGCCCGAGGTGCTCGGCGCGATCGAATCAGCAACAGAGGAAATGTGGCCTGGCGTGCCGGTTGTTCCGATGATGAGTACCGGTGCAACGGACGGTCTGTTTTTACGCAACGCGGGAATTCCGGTTTATGGCGTGTCTGGATTGTTTGGCGATATCGACGATTCGCGCGCGCATGGCCAAAACGAGCGGATTCTTATTGAGTCTTATTTCGAGGGACAGGAATTCCTGTATCGCTTAGTGAAGAAGCTCTCGCATGCCGACACCAGCGAGTAAATACTGAGAGGCTATATTTCAACAAACGGCGAACGAGAGTTCGCCGTTTTGCGTTTGATTTGCGTTCTTAGTCAGCTGTTTGTTTAGCAATTTCGATCGTCCAATCATGACCGGCGCCTACGGAATGCTGCGCTGAAAAATCGCCGCTATTGATGGCGAGGCCGAGCATT
This sequence comes from Woeseia sp., assembly GCA_021773015.1. Lineage (GTDB taxonomy): Bacteria > Pseudomonadota > Gammaproteobacteria > Steroidobacterales > Woeseiaceae > OFTM247. The sequence goes on along the minus strand of JAJFKW010000001.1, from coordinate 1,965,261 downwards.
TGTAATGAGTCGCTGTACAGCAAGGGCTCACCAGCACCCACAAATCCAAACGAGGGTGCATAGTTCAGCGATTGTGTGAAAACAGATCTCCCGGCTTTCGATATTTTGATCTTAACCCGCGAGTTTTGACCCGGCGTTATGCCGTGTTTGTCCAGCATGCCCTTCGGTATATTAGTGACAATGTTGCCGAACGGCATCTCCACGTGGGTCAAGTTACCGATTATCGATTTATTGTCCGATATCGCCGCTTTTTGGTAGGTAAGCCGGACAACCTTATTCGGTAACTCCGGTCCGACCTCCGCATAGGAGATCACCGATGCGGCCAGGCGTGCGCCGGTATACGAATAGACGTCGCGGCCGTGGAAGGTGTGGGAGTCTGCGGAGCCAGGGCGTCGGTTCGTCCGTTCGTCAATTTCGCGAATTGATTTAATACCCTGCTTGTCTGCTACTAGAGTCAAGCTGCCATTGTCCGGGGTGACGATGTAGTGCCCCGAGCGCGTCTCGACAACCACAGATCGGCGTTTGGTGCCGACACCAGGATCGACCACCGACACGAATACCGTTCCGACCGGCCAAAAATCGATCGTTCCAGACAGCAGGTATGATGCTTGCCAGATATTGAAGGGTTCGATCTGATGCGTCAGGTCATGTATTTGCAATTCGGCGTCCACGATCATCGCGACACCCTTCATGCTCGCGACGAATCGCTCCGTAGTACCAAAATCACTCATGAGAACGAGTGGAGCGTGCTCGCTCGGGGGTTCGGCTGCAGCCATTCCCGCCAACAAAAAAACCATAACAATTTTGCATATGAAGTTACTCATTTGTTAAACCTTTTTGGTGGCAGAAGAGTCATAATACAGAAGATCGTCAACGACGATCTTGACACGGGGGCTCCAAATGACAATAAAAAATTCCACAATTTTTCACGTTTTACTGCGACATGGCACAGGCCGAAGAACTGGCCGGTGTCGTGCTGTCGACGGCATAAAATACTGTTTAGCTATGTGCGCGATGCTGACCGGATTCGGCGCTTGGGCTGAAGGTCCGTTGGTGCTGCAGTCCGACTTTGGCGTGAAAGACTCCGCAGTTGCATCAATGAAGGGTGTGGCGGCTAGCATCTCGTCTGATCTTGCGATACACGACCTTACTCACGAAGTGCCTGCGTTCAATATTTGGGAAGCATCGTTGCGTCTGGCGCAGGCAGCTGAATATTGGCCTGCCGGCACAGTGTTCGTGTCGGTCGTAGATCCGGGCGTTGGCACGGTGCGGAAATCCGTCGTGTTGAAAACTAAGAGTGGGCACTTCTTCGTTTCTCCAGATAACGGCAGCTTGACAGCAGTAGCAGAATTACTGGGAATCGAGGCAGTTCGCGAGATTGACGAGGCAGTCAACCGCCTCGCGAATTCCGAAAGATCGTATACGTTCCACGGTCGCGACGTTTACGCTTACACCGGCGCCAGACTCGCGGCAGACGTGATTACATTTGAGGAAGTCGGTAGAGAGTTACCGGCCGAAGTATTGACCATTGACTACCAAAAGCCTTCCTATAACGAGGGCCGGATTGTTGGCAATATTGAGATCCTAGACCCGCAGTACGGCAATATTTGGACAAATATCGATCGCAAGACGTTTCGCCAACTCGGTGTAGCGCCAGGCCAACTAGTGCACGTCAAAATAACTGACGGTGACAAGGACGTATTGAAAATTCGATTGCCCTTCTTCAATACATTCGGTGGCGTCGCTGTTGGCGAACCGCTGCTCTACCTAAACAGTTTGAATGATGTTGCGCTAGCTCTCAACCAGGGAAATTTTTCCGCTACCCATGATATTCAATCCGGCCCGAGCTGGAAAATCGAGATAGTAAAATGAATCAAAAAATCAAATTCGCTGCAACCATAATTGCAGCACTCAGCAGTTCTCTATTTGCAACAGCGTTTGCGATTGCGCAAGACGATGTCACTGAAGAAGTTGTCGTTGTCGGTACTCGCGGTGACGCACGCGATCCACTCGATAGTGCGGTTCCTATCGATGTGATCGGCGCAGACGAAATTGCAGAAGTACATTCATTTGGCGGCGAACTCGGGGAGTTGCTGCAGGCGCTGTCGCCATCATTTAATTTTCCGCGCCAATCGAACTCCGGTGTTGGCGATCATGTGCGTGCTGCGCAACTACGTGGCATGAACCCCGATCACGTGTTGGTTCTAGTGAATGGCAAACGTCAGCACCCAGCATCAGTTGCCGCGCTGGAATCGAAGATCGGTCTGGGCGCCAACCCTTTCGACTTCAACACGATTGCGCTGAACTCAATCAAACGAATCGAAATCCTGCGTGACGGTGCTGGCGCGCAATATGGCTCCGATGCAATTGCAGGCGTAATCAACATCGTTCTGAAAGACGCTAACGAGGGCGGGACGGTGACCGCCTCCTACGGCGCACATCGCACGGATCTTGAGCCAATAGGTGACCAGACAATTACAGATGGACATACGGTGTCGATTGCCGCTGATTATGGATTCGAAGTAGGCGATGGCGGTAGTTTGCGCATTGGTGGTGAGTACCGCGAGCGTAATCCGACGAATCGCGCCGGAATTGGTGTACTACCATTTTTTGAAGATCAAACGCCGGCGAATTTGGCGTTGGATCCGGCGCGAGTGTTCTCACCCGGTGACGGTGGGGCGGACGATATTTATTTGTTTTACAACGCGAGCCTTCCGGCGGGTGAAAATGAGTTTTACACATTCGGCCGATATTCGAACCGTGAAACAGAAGGCACTGGCTTTTTTCGCTATCCCAACGGATTCGAGAGCGTTCCGAGCTTGCATCCGAATGGTTTTCGTCCGATTACATTGGGCGACAATACGGATTTCTCGTTCTCTGCAGGTTTAAGGGGCTCAGGATTCTTACAATCGGATTGGGATATCAGCGTGACACTTGGCCAGAACGATTTCGAATCGGGCGTCAAGGATTCCGCGAATCCGTCGCTAGGGCCTGCGAGCCCCACGAGTTTTGATCTTGGCAGTTTTCAATTCACGCAATTGACGCTAAACGCGGATTTGGTACGCGAAATTGACACCGATTCGTTCGCTGGGCCGCTCACGCTAGCGTATGGCGTAGAGATCAGAACGGAGGACTATGAAACGACAGCCGGCGATCCGGCATCATTTGAAATAGGCCCAATTGACGCCGCCGTTGGTGCTCAAGCAGGGCCGGGTCTTGCGGAAGGTAGTGAGGCTGATGCAGATAGGCTAATTTATTCGGTCTATGTCGACGTCGGAGCCGACCTGACGGATCAATTTACAGTTGGCGCTGCTGCTCGTTTTGAAGACTATGACGATTTCGGTAATCAACTAACGGGTAAATTATCTGGCATTTATCACCTGTCTGATGAATTTTCGATTCGCGCCGCAGTTGGCACAAGTTTTAGAGCGCCGTCACTCGTGCAAACGAGTTTCGAGAACTCTACAACCAATTTCGGCGCCGGTGGAATGCTGGAGTTATTTGGTCTCTTGCCTGTTTCGGACCCGGTCGCAATTGCGAACGGCGCGGTCCCACTTGAGGAGGAGTCTGCTACCAACGTTAGCGTTGGATTTGTCGTTGATATGGGGCCGGCATTCGAATTGACGGTCGATTGGTTTCAAATAGACGTAGATGATCGAATTTCATTGTTTAGTGCCGCTAATAACGTCTTGTATTTCTCCAACTTGGTGGATACGGAAACGACCGGTTTCGATGTCGTACTGTCGGGTACCACCGATCTTGGAAGTGGTTCGCTTAACTGGAGCGCTTCTTACAATAATTCGGAGACGGACGTTCAAAATCCAGGCGTTCTGGGAGTGGAAGACCTTAATACTATTGAGACGGCGCCACCGGAAGACAAGTTCATAGCGTCCGGAACCTGGAAAGTTGACCGCTATTCCCTACTGTTGAGAGCGACGCAGTTCGGTGATACCACACGTATTTTCGATTTTGGTGGAGGCTTTGAGCCGGAGCAGACTTATGAATCGGTCTGGTCGATTGATGCGGAGTTTGCAGCGAATATCACCGAGGCCTGGACAGTTGCGGTCGGCGCGGATAATTTGACGGACGAATATCCTGACCTATCGAGCGATGACATTAACTTCTTCGGTCACTTGCCGTATGACGTATTGTCGGGCATAGGCATGAACGGTGCTTATTATTACGTCCGCACACAGTTCGACTTCTAGGCACTGTGTCGGAGATTTAATTCATTGGGAAATTAGGCAAGAACGTGATTCGCTATCAGCGGCGTAACAGATATTGGAGAATGTAGTGCTAAACAATTCTGTACGCCGCTGGTTTGTCCCGGCACTCATCGCGCTCTGCGTAAGCCTTGGCGGTGTTTCGCTGCTTGCCCAGGATGAAGAATCTGAGCAACCTGATGAGCCGGAAGAGGCATTTAACGGATCGCCGATGACCGTTGAACGGCTAGGCGAGCTCATCCTGCGAGTCGATGAAGAGGCGACGCTTAACCAGACCACTTGGCATTTTCAAGTAGCCGGGCTCGATACAATTCTGGTATTCGACCCTGCGGCCGACCGAATGCGAATTCTAATTCCCATTGGCAAGGCCGATGAGGTCGATAGTGAGGAGCTGTTGCGGTTAATGCAGGCCAATTTCGATTCCGCATTGGATGCCCGCTACGCAATCGCACAGGGACTCCTGTGGGGCACCTATATTCACCCACTGAGCACGCTTACGGACGAAGAGTTTCTTGTTGGGCTCGGACAAACCGCTAATGTTGTGACCTCTTATGGAACCAGCTACTCGTCAGGGCTGTTTATTTTCGGTAGTGGTGACAGTGCGGACATTGAACGACAGCGATTGATCGAAGAATTAAAGAAGCAAACGATCTAATAGTAACTACTGCACCCATTATGTGTGTGTAGCACAGCTGTCGTTGCGAAAAGCGCAGTCCAACCCGTTATTGCGAGGAGCGTAGCGACACGGCAATCCAATCCGCCCTCAGTGACAGTCGCAGCGAATTTGAATGCTGCAGATTGATCTTTTGTGCAGTAAACGTCAGTTCACAATTATCGCCGCCGGAGTATCCGGACCGCGTGTGAACTGGGCTCGTAAAGACGACGTTTCGTTCACCCGCTATCGTGAGGAGCGCCGTGACACCGCTACCCCGTCTTTTTCGCGCGCTCCAGCTCATCCAACTCACTTTGTAAAAACCGTCTTTCAATAGGACTGCCAGCCAATGCAATCGCCTCCTGCTTCGCCGCTATGGCGTCATTCATCTGGCCACATTTTTCCAGCAGAAACGATCGACAAAGGTGTAAAGGTTGGTAGTTTGTTAATCGGTTTTCATCGTAAATCGACTTGACCAACGCCAGTGCCTCGGCAGCATCGCCACAGTGCCCCATAGCCACTGCTTTGTTAATCGCAAACACTGGCGATGCGTTTATCGTTTCCAATTTTTCATAGAGTGCGACTACGTGATTCCAGTCGCCAATCGTAGGCGTATCTTGATTGCTATGAATTGAAGCGATGGCAGCTTGTAGCTGAAAATTACCCGGCGGCTGTCGCGCGGCAAATACACTCTCGAGAAGTGCTTTACCTTCCCGAATGCGACCCCAGTTCCATTGCGTTCGATCCTGATTTTCTAGCGCGACGAGATCGCCGGATGCGGAAATGCGACCGCTTGCCCGGGCGGACGCAAGCAGCATTAACGAAAGCAACGATCTGGCCTCCGGGTGATAGCGAAATAGCCGCACTACCATGCGAGCGAGGCGAATCGCATTGTTGCAAACATCGGCACGATACAATTCCGGCGCTTCGGGGCTCCAAAAACCGCGATTGAAAAGCACATAAACGACGTCTAGGACTCCGCTTAAACGCTGCGGAAGCATCTCTCCTTTCGGGACCTCGTAAGGAATTCGCCGTTCGCGAATATGCCGTTTGGCGCGTGTGAGCCGTTTTTCAATGCCCGCAGGCGACGCGAGAAAAGACTGCGCGATCTCGTTGACCGAAAATCCCAATATGACTTTTAGCGTTAGCGCTGCTTGCGAATCGTCCGGCAAGTCTGGGTGGCAGCAGGTAAAAATAAGACGCAAGAGATCGTCGTCGAAGCGGCCTCGAAGTTGCACGATGTCGCTGGGTTCATTGTTGTCGACCAACGTGAGCAATTGATCAGAATTGTTTATTTCGCGGCGTGTTTTGCGGTGAAGATCGATGGCGCGGTTTTTTCCCGCAGTTACTAGCCAGGCTGTCGGCGAATCCGGCAGGCCCGATTTTGGCCAGCTAACGAGCGCCTTGACAATTGCCTCTTGTGTCATATCTTCCGCAAGATCCATGTCCCCAAAGACGCGCACGAGAGACGCAACGACGCGTGGGTAGACCGAACGAATGATCCGGCCGTGATCGTCCTTGTCAGCCGCAGCCTTAGGTGTATTCACTGTGATCGGCTACACCGCGAACTTCGATCGTGCCGGTGCGTACCGACGGAATCATAGCCGCATAGTTGCAGGCTTCATCTATCGTTTCGACGTCCACGATGTAATAGCCCAATAATTGCTCTTTGGTTTCCGCAAACGGACCGTCACGGAGCTGCCGTTTGCCATCGCTAATGGTCACCGATGTTGCCCCGCTTGTCGGCATGAGTGGATTGCCTGAATAGCTCACATTGTTTTTTCCGAGTTCTTTGTTCAGTTGCATGTGCCCGTCGATAACATCACGCCGCTCGATGTCTGACATGCTTTCCCAAACTTCCTCGGCTTCATAAATCAGTAACATGTATTCCATTGTCGATTCCTTAGGTTTTCGGTTATTTATTCAATTTGTGTGGATTTCGATTCGGACATTCTCGATCCGAGCAGCGTTCGGGTATCGTTTTCGTTCCCTCGACCATGAGCTGGCCACACTTTCGCCCACCGTCTCTCGGGTGTCTGCAGTTACGTCCCGTTGGCCGCGAACCTAGCATAACCTTGCATCTGGGCTTGTTTGCCGCATCGCATTTGTATACTGGACCAAATCGTCCACGCGCCGGCACAAGCTGGCCTTTTTTGCACTCCGGGCATTTTATGCCGGTTGGGGTCAATTCGTCGAATGGGCAGTCTTTTTTTTCTTTTGGCATTTGATATCTCCTGGGTCCCATTAATAGGACGTATTGGGCGGCTATTTTCGGACATGTCCGCTAGAACAGTCGTTCAACGAAAAAAAATATCGAAATACCTGTCCGTTATACAAACGCAGCTTCGTCTACATAGATAACCGCGTCCATGGCGGCACCGCCGGCGACCAGGTGGTTCGGCCTGGTGGCTCAAGTAGGTGGTTCGTTTAATAATTAGGAGAGTAAAAATGGCAGACGTAGCAGTCGATTGGTTCGAAATTCCCGCCAGTGATGTAAATCGAGCAGTGGCGTTCTATGAAAACGTTCTACAAACCAAACTCGGTGAAATGCCGGGGCCGGATGGTCCCATGAAGGTATTTATGAACGGCGAAATGCCGGCTGGTGCATTGGATGGTTCGGAACATGCGAGTAGTTCAACCAGTGGACCTCTCGTCTATTTCAATACGGATGATGTTGCGGCCGCGTTGTCTAGGGCGACTGCAGCGGGCGGCAGTGTGGCACTCGATACGATGTCTATCGGCGACTACGGAACGATTGGACACTTCGTGGACAGTGAAGGTAATCGGGTGGCGTTGCATGCCAATTCATAAGTTTGTCGACTGAAAGTCAAGTTGCCCGGTGATTTTCGCCGGGCAGCGACAGCGTGAGCAAGAACCACCTAAGGTTCAGCAGTAATTGACTCCCAGTCTTCTAGCAGGTGTTCCGATGTGCGCACTGCTAACGCATGCACGGTGAATGTCGGATTCACACCTGCACTGGTTGGGAATAAACCGGGTCCGGCAATCACCAAATTCGGTATTTCATGAACCTGGCCGAAACTGTTCGTCACCGATGTGGCGGGATCGTCGCCCATCACCGTGCCACCCATGATATGCATAGGCCCCGGCGGCCCTGTCCAAACTTCTTTTGCACCAGCGGCATGGAATACTTCTTGGCCCTCTTTCAACGATGCCTGCCATAGTGCCAGCGAGTCCGCATGTGTTGAATGCGCGACTTCCGCTAGCGGCGTGCCGTTCGCATCCTTCTGCTCTGAAAGGGTCACGCGATTGTCCGCCACCGGCAGGCCTTCAATGACCGCCGTCATGCTGGCGAAACCTTTTGCCGCTCGTTTCATGAACTGGTGAAACTCCTCGCCGTATAGATTGCCGCGACTGGTTGCTATGCCCAACAAATCGTTAGGCTTCACGGCTTGCGCGATCATCCACTGATAGCTGCCGAAAGCGCCATCTTGCTTGTGTGTCTCTTTGCCGTAGCTGTCCTGATTGACGAGTTGCCCGCCAAATGCGCCCTTGTAATGCTCGGTGTCCTCGTCAAAAATACCGTAAACCAGACCCGCCAAATGGGTCATGATATTCCTACCGACATTGTCGGTGCTGTTTCCCAAGCCGTGCGGATGATGTTCATTTGCCGATGCGAGCAGAATGCGCGGGTTCTGAATCGCGAACGCGGCGAGTACGACGATATCGGCATGCAGCGTCTTGTGTACGCCACCATCGGCAACAACTTCCACACCCGTTGCGACACTGCCGCTGCCGTCCGTTAATACTTTCGTAACTTCCGTGTCGTGGGCGATGGTTACACCGGCTGCGAGTGCTTTGGGTAAGTGGATGGTTAACGGATTCGCCAACGCGCCGATCGGACAGCCTGCGTCGCACCAGCCGTCTAACAAGCACGGTGGTCGGCCGTTATAAACTTCCGTTGTGATTGCTAACGGCAGCGGCGCAACAGATTTGCCCGTTTGTTCGAATCCTTTTGCGAGGATATCGCCTTGTTTGAACCGCGAAATGGGCGGCATGGGGTAGGGGGCTCCGGCCGGTCGCCACTTTTCCTGTTCTGCATCACCGGAAATCCCAGCTTCAGTTTGTACGCGATCGTAAAACGGCGCCAATTCCGCGTAACTAATCGGCCAGTCGGAACCGCGTCCGTAACGCATTCGCATATCGAAATCTTCTTCGTGCATGCGTGGCCAAACAGCGTAATGGTGCAGTGCTGCGCCGCCGGTCCCAAATCCCGCGTTGAACGCATGACCGACAGCGTTGTTTCCCTTCTCCAGGACGGGAGCACCATTCCATTTTAGTCGCCGCGCCCACAGCGTCGAGCTGACCATATCCGCCTGCGTCCGCTCAGGACCAGCCTCAACAATGAGAACACGCTTACCCGCCTGACCCAGGCGCGCCGCGATCGCGCTACCTGCCGCGCCAGAGCCAACCACGATCGCGTCAAACTGTTGATCGAGCGGCGGCGTGTCTTCGCTCATGCGTCGCTCGATTTGCTTGCATTGCTATTCTCGTCTTCGGCGAGTTTGCCCCATGGGCTTGGCGGCTCGATATGCGCCATGTACGGAATGTCCAATCGTGCGAAGCCGGTTTGCGTGCCGTAATAGACATCCGCAGCATCAGATCGTAGTACAAAAAACAAAAAACCTGGCGGCGGACCCTGCCAACCCGCTACTTCGCCTCCGGCCATCTTTGCCACCAGGGAGGCTGCGTCTGCTGTATCGAGATTGGCAAACGCCTTATTGAATAGTGATTGTGCAAGTTGATTGAGCGCGTTCAGACCACCATGGTAAAACGGTGCGTACGGTGCAGGTACACCGAGGTATTTGATCATCAACATGCTATCGCTTGTCGACACCGCAAGTTGATTGTCGATGTAATGTCCAAGTCCCGCGGCTTTGCTGCCTGGGACTAAGATATCGCCAAGTGCTTCAAGCGTCGAATATTCAAGCGGCGACAATATCTGTAAGGTCACCCCTTCCTGGCGTGCCGTGGCCGGCGTCATTTCCCTTTGACAACCCGCAACGGTAAATGTGAGCAGTCCCACGCTAGTTAGGCCGGTATTTTTTAGAAATCTACGCCTCGAAGGATTCATGATACGTGTGGCATGGTCTTAACCATTGAACGGTTGCCGTAGGCCCATCTTCTCAAGCCGAGGTAGCACTTCATCACGGAAATACGGAAATTCTTTGGCGTAGTCGACGAACGATAGCGTGCAACCAGCAAATCCTGCTTCCGTAAATCGCGCCAGTTCCTTAGCAATGGTATCTGGATCGCCGACCAACGGGTATGTGCCGTGGCCTGCAGCAAAGCGACCGCGAAACATCTGTAATGCCTCCGCGGGAAATGATTGAGCATGCATGCCTTGCAGTTCCATCAAATTATCGACTGCTTCCCAATCCGCATTTTGGTTTGCGTAATGGTCGAGATATTCCTCGGCCTCCTTTTTGTTCGGCCGACACACAACGTGGGTCAATGTGAACGCGCCGGTGTTTCTGCCTTGCGCCGTTGCTTGATCGTGTATATCGATAACTTCTTGTTTGGACTGGTCGGGATCAACGGAAATACAAAACAGAAAATCTGCGTTGCGCGTCGCGAATTGGCGTCCCTCTTGTGATCCGGCCGCGTTCATGATGGGTGGCTTGCCGTCGTAAGGCCGGGGATAGCCGTAAATACCCTTCAAGTTGTAAAACTTGCCCTTCCAATCAAACGGTCCATCGTGGTCCCAGATTTTTTGTACAACTTCGAACCACTCTTGCGCGAGTTCGTATCGATCACTGTGGGCTTCTGGCAGGTCGATGCCGAATGCGTCGTACTCGGGTTTGTTCCAACCCGCAACGATATTCAAGCCAAGCCGACCGTGGCTTAGCTGGTCCGCAGTCGCTAGTTGCTTCGCGGCCACCACTGGATGAATGAAAGCCGTGTGAACGGTTGCAAATACGTTGATGTTTTTGGTATGGGCGAGTAGGCCGGTTGCCCATGTGACCGTTTCTAAAACACTGCCGTGAAAATCCGTTTCGCCCCCGTAGCCAATCCAGCGCGCAATTGGCAGGATGAATTCTATGCCTGCTTCATCGCCGAGCTTCGCTAGTTCAATATTGTTATCCCAGGAATTGACCCAGCGTTCTTCGACTTTGGTGACGGCCATGCCGCTGGAGCAATTCGGTGAGAAAAATCCAAGCTTGAGTTTGTTATCGTTCAGAATCGGTGATTGTTTGTGTCCCATGCGGTTTCCTCGAGGGTTCGGCGCGATGCATCGCCCAATACCACTTGCGGCGCGGCGGCAGGCACGACCCGCCGCGAATTAAAGAGCCCCGTGCGAGGGTCGTACGGGGCTCAAGCCTAATTTAGAACGACAGCTTGGCGCTGAAGCCGTACCAGCGAGGCGGTTGGTAGGAAACTTCGTTGCAGCCGCAAAGCGTTGCCAGATCAAATCCCTGGACGCCAACGCGTTCGTCGGTCAGGTTGTTGATCTTGAAGTCGAAGTCCCAAACGTTGTCTTCACTGGTCCAACCGATACCGGCGTTGACCACTGTGTAACTATCGAATTTGTCAGCATCGAAGTTTCGTAGGTTGTAGAAGAACTCGTCCGAGTAACTAACGTCCCCGCGAACATTCATCTTGCCGTTGCCAACTGGCCACTCGTAGCGCACTAGTGCCGTCGCTTGTAGTTCTGGTGCATAAGTCGGATCGACGTCACGCGCCGGCAATGGTGAGCCACCTCGCAACAGCACGTCCTTGACGGTTGCGTCAAAGTAGGCTGCGCTTAAGAGTATGTCCCAACCTTCCGCCGGTGAGGTTACGTACTCTAGCTCGATGCCGTAGTTTTCGGCATCCGCGTTGATGACAACGCCGCCAACACCAACGAACAAAAATGCCTGATAGTCGCTGTAGTCGTAGTAAAATGCTGTGCCATTAAACCTTGTCCGGCCATCCTGCAGAGTGGATTTGAATCCAAACTCATACGACACTAGAACTTCTTCGTCGTACGGCAAAGCGGGTGCACCACCCGAGCCAAGAAACGCGCCAAGCAACGGGGCGTTGTAGCTTGCCGCCTTCACACCGCGATTGACGCCACCATAGATGAGAAAATCGTCGGTAACGTGGTAGTCGAGTTGCAGCTTGCCTGCCCACAGTGTGTCTTCACGCTCATCGGTTTCGATGAACGGCGAGCCAGCACCGAAAATATTCGGTATGAATCCGCCTTGATTGACGGTGAAATTACTCAGAGAAGGAAATACGCCGATCGCCGTATCGAATTCCTTTTCTTCGCGAATAACCCGGCCGCCAATGATGCCCGTCAGCTTGTCGGAAAAGTCGAATTCGGCCTGGCCGAAGACGCTCAGCGAGTTTGTTTCCAAATTAGAAACCACACCGATGTCCAAACCGCCAATGATACTGGTGCCAGGTGCTTTGAGTCCGTTGTCAGAATGTGTATCGATATTCAGATAGTAGATACCGGCAACATAGCGCGATGTATCGTTCTCCCAATTAACGCGAATTTCTTGCGAAAACGAGGTCGCATCAACACCCGCATAGTTTGCGAGCTGATTGACCGGCGCAGAATCTACGTCAATAAACAGCAATTTTTCGTAGTCTTTGAAATCGGAAACCGCGGTGAGTTGCGCGCCGTTGTCAAATTCCCACTCGATCCGTGCGTTGAATCCAAATGTTTCCGTATCGCCGGAATCTTCGAATGCGAAATCACCACTTGTATCGAAGTCATCGCCATCGGCATCAATATAGCCAAAGAAGTCACCACCTGGCACCGGCCGACCCGTCAGGCCAATGCCGCCGTCTGGAAGAAACATGTCGCCGTCGATAGCATCGCCGCCGCCGTCAGCGTTGCCCTGAATGCTTAAACGTGTCTCGTTTGCTGGTGTGTCGATAACATTGATGAGCTCGCCATTTGCGTCAAGCACGGCAATCGTTGACTTCGATTGGTACGGGCCAGTGGCTATCTCCGTTTTCGCATAGTTCGTTGACAGTCGAAGTAAACCACGGTCGCTGAGCTTGAGGTCGATAGTGCCGCGTACTGCGATTGTGTCGTCGTCACCTAAGTCAGCGCCAGCGCCCGGCCCCGGTGATGCACTTCCGGCACCTACCGGTGCTTGCGCAGGGTACAGATTGTTCAGGTAACCGTCGTGCTGGTTGTACATCACGGCAACACGTGCCGCGGCAACGTCGCTGAGTGGGCCGCCTATGGCGCCTTCAAACTTTGTTTGTGTGGCATCGGCGTTGCTGTCAAACAGGCCAACAGTGATATCAGCATACCCTTCCAACTCGTCGAAGTTGGGTTTTCGTGATAGATAATGAATGAGGCCGCCGGTCGCATTTCGACCGAACAAGGTTCCTTGAGGACCTTTCAATATTTCTACGCGTTCTACATCGAACACGGCAAACGTTTGCGCTTGCGCGATCGCGAAGTATCCATCGTCCAAGTACGCGGCATTCGGCGCCTCAACGATATCGTTGAAATCGTTTTGCGTAACCCCGCGAATCGTAAATTGCATATTCTGGCCGGCCAGGTTACCGCTGATGTGCACGCCAGGAGAGAACGCGGCGATATCGAAGCTTTGCTCTATGCCCAATTCCTCCATCTGGGCACCGGAAAACGCCGTTATCGCGATGCCAACATCTTGAATGTCTTGCTCGCGCTTTTGTGCTGTTACAACGATCTCTTCCAATACCTGTGCTTTTGCAGGTACAGCGAAGACGGTCGCAACGGTTACCAATGTGATGGCAATACAAGTGTTTTTGATGATCATTGCTCTCCCCCGAGAGTGGTAATCCAATAATTGACGTAAATTCTGATCAGTATCGCAACCGAAAACGCTCGGCGATGCGGGCCTGGCTATACTCATGAAATTAGCTAAGTATTTGAATAGATAGGTTTTCTGATACTTCGCGGTGTGCTCGGATTTTGTCGTCCCGTTGTTTTTACGGTAGTTTTAACGGTAATATTACTGACGATGTTTTAAGTGTCAAGTAAATTGGGGGGCGAATGGCTAAGCCGATAAAGCAGGGCGCGCGGTCGGAATCGAGCGCAGGCCTCGATAAACACTGGCATCTCGCGACCGACGAGTCGGAGGTCGGCATAACCGAGCTCGAATTCTCGATCATCAGGGTGTCCGCTGCATTTGAGCGCTGGCAGTCCGATTGCCTGGCCTGCTGCCACGGCCAGTCGTTTTCTGGCTCCGACACGGCGGTACTGCATGTAATCCGTATGCACGACCGGCCAAAAAGCATTTCCGAGATCGGCCGGCTTCTCAAGAGAGACGATCAGTCCAATTTACAATACGGCATTCGCAAGTTGTTCAAAGCCGGTTTGATTGAAAAGGCTACCGATACTCGCAGCAAGAAAGGCGTTACTTACACAGTCTCCGAATTAGGGCGTGAGGTTACGGACAAGTACGCAATATTTCGCAATGAATTGCTGTTATCGCTGACCAATACAGTAACGCAAGGAATGGATCTCGAGGCAATCTCTAAGGTACTCAATTTAATGTCTGGTTTATACGACCAGGCATCCTGTGTAGCGGCGACGCACCGCGTTCCATTACGTTAAATTTCCAATATCTAAATCGGAACTGCGACACACTCGTTCTGTGAATTACGCACGGGTGGCAATCGCCAACGCAGCAAGCCGTTGACCCGTTCGCATGATCGTGACAGCATGGGCTATGCCTTGGGAAAAACAATATAACGAAGATGTCTTGCTAGAGCGGGCGATGCAGGCGTTCTGGGCGCGAGGCTATGAGGCGACTTCTATTAACAATCTCGTTGATGCAACGGGTGTCAATAGGGGTTCATTGTATGCGGCGTTTTCCGGCAAGCGGCAAATTTTCGTTCGCGCGCTGGAATTTTATGACAAGAAGTTTCGCGAAGATTTCCTGGGAGATCTGCTGGCAACGCACTCGCCGAAAGAGGCGATTTTGGCCGCCTTTCACAGCGTTGTAATCGCCGCAGATGACGGCAACGATCGAAACGGGTGTTTGCTGATCAACACTGCATTAGAGATGTCGCCGCACGACAGCGAAATAGAAAAACTCGTTTCAGAAAAATTGAAAATGGTAGAAAACTTTTTTCACGAATCTTTGCGAGCAGCGAAAGAAGACGGTTCGGTTGATGCGAAGCTGGATTTGGAGAAGACCGGACATTTGTTATACAGCTTATTCCTTGGGGTTCGTGTTATCACCCGTTCGAAGCCCGACAATTCGGTAATTGAATCTATTCTGGGTCAGGTTGAAGCACTGCTAACGTAAAAAAATTTGCCGAAGTTTGGAATGATCAGTTTAAATTCTTCCAGGAGACAGCTATGTCAGTCAGTTACGTAGAAAGGGAGCAAGCGGACGATGCCACCCTTGCGTTTTACGACAGAGCCGAAGAGCGATTTCAAGCACTTCTCAATATTTTCAAAGTGTTCGGCCATCACGCGGAATACGGAACCGTCTTTACCGATTTGGTAATGGCGATTCTAAAGGACGGCGAATTGGACTGGCTCACTAAGGAACTGCTAATCCTCAAAGCGACGCAGCGAAATCAATGCCAATATTGTGTTGTCCAGCACGAGCGTGTCTCCGATATGCTTGGTATGAAGGCGGAAAAAATTGCGGATATTGATGGCGAGCGTTATCGGCAAAGTGAGCATTTTACCGATGGCGAAAGAGCGTTACTCGATTTGACAGTACAAATCGGCGAAGACGCGAATCGCGTGTCGGCGGAACTCTGGGAGCGGTTGCATGCGCACTGGAGTGAGGCGCAGATTGTCGAAGCGACGTTCGTCATTACGACGTACATTATGATTTCGAAATTTGGCGACGCATTGGGTGTTGAATTGGAACCGATGTTTGACGAAGTTAAACCTATACTGAGCGTTAATCACTAATCCCTAGGATACGCAAAACGAATGCCGTGGCTGATGCCAGGCCGCCAGTACAGCGACTTACTTTGGCAATCGAATGGGCGCTGCAATCAGGAAATTTTCTATCGTCTTTATCTTTGGCGCAAGGATGGCCGGGCGGCGCTCTTCACTGTAATGGTAATCGGTAGAATCAAGCCCAATACCGTGATGAATAACGACGGAGCGCTCGAAGTCGATGAGATTCCACAAGCCGTAGCTGCGATACGTTGGTGACAGGTAGTTAAAGCGGCGTGCGCCAGATTCCAAATTGACCACCTGAACGCCAACAAAGTTGTTGTCCGAGGACTTGAATCTATTTTGTGGCCGATAGACGTAGTCAATATTTTCGGCTGCAGCGTAGTTTGACAGTATGGAGTTGCGAAACAAAATTTGCCGATCAGCGATGGCTTGAATGCCCGCCCGCTTCCAGGCTTTTTGCATTTCCATCGCCAAATTCATCACCGACATCGCCATTTCAACACCGGCCATCGTGCGTGCGTGCGCCGATGCCGCGCGACTTGCGGCCTGAGCCTCTATCGCGCGAAAACGTGCGTTGTCCGCGCTGCTTTTGTTACCGCTGCTTGCGGACATAAAAGCACTGCTCCGATAATTCTGTGCCTGTCGATGATAAGCGTTGGCCATATTCTGATAGCGCTGCGCCTCGCCAAGTTGAAGTCCCGGTCCAGATGTATTTGCTCCCAGTTGTTTTTGCAGGCGCGGAATCGATACATCTAGCGCGTTCAGGCTGGTGTCGGCCGATATTGGTGTCACGCCGTGTTTGAACAGAATAGCGCCATCGTCGTATCTCAAGCCTGCTATCACTAGTTCGCCAATGTAGACGAGGTGCTTTTCAGCCGCACGCAATCGAACCGGGTAGGTTCGACCGGTATCGGTCACTCGCCTCTTGAGAATCTGTTGCCCGGTTGCTTGATTGACCTTGAATACGTCAGCGCCGCTTGCGTGGTATACGAAACCTCCGTGTTCGACAATGTTGCTCAAACTCGGATCTGCGGTCTCATGCTGCCAATCAATTCTGCCGTCGCTATGATTGAGCGCAAATAGGTAATTGGATTCGGTATCCTCTCCTGCGTCGCTTCTTCCTCGAACATAAATTCGATTGCCGTAAGGATAGAGATTGGTGATTTCGACGGAGCCGGGTAGCCGTGTTTGCCATACAATCTCGCCGGAATGTGCATCTAGCAGCAGAACGTCATGCTTAGAGCTGCGGGCAACAACGTGATCGGCAGAACTCTGCGGCGGTGCGCCCGAATCAATGCTTACAGCCGTTGTTTGATCCCACAGGCTCTGACCATCTTGAGGGTTTACCGCTGTGAATGTGCCGTTCGGATCCCATACCCGAAAACCATCGCTCAAAAACGACCTTGGGCTTTCATCGGACTTCGAATAGTTTCGGCGCCAGATATCCGTACCATCACTAAGCCGGATCGCGCTGGCACTCCTTTTTCGCGGATCGACCGCGATAACGAGATTTTCCGCCGCGACGACGGTCGCAGCAATGTGACCGTGTTTTCTGTGCGGTTTATATTTACGCGACCAGACTTCTTCGCCTGTACGTATCGATAGTCCAGTCAAGACTCGTTGGCCGTTTGCTGCATCAATGTTAATAAGCAGTATGTCTTCGGCAGCGTGTAAAACAGAGAATCTGTCTGCAGCCCGGGGGCGTTTACTACGCCAGAGGACTGAACCGTCACTCGCGTTAATTACCATATGATCGAGATTGCCAAGCTTGGCGTCCTCATCTCTGAGACTGACATAAATTCGCCCATCGCCAACCCACCGCAGATCTTCCACGAAGGCAGTGCCCAGTGGAATCTTCCAAAGCGCTTGCCCGCGGCGTTTGAGTCGCCGCTGCAAGTTTTCTTCCGATGTGGATACCGGTTGTTCGACCGGCAGATCCCAGCGATCAAGCAGGCCTGCATGTCCCGGCTGAGGATCTAGCAGAAGGCAGCAACAGAGCATCGCGGTGAGGATCAGTGCACGGATTTGACTATCCCCAGCATTTCATCGACGAGTTGATTTCCGGCGACAGCAGGACTTAGACCAATGAAGCCGAGATGACACTTCTTATGCTTCAGCGTACCAGTGACTCCGTTTAGCACTACGGTTGTACCCTGTGACTCCGTTTTTCCTTGATAAATAGATAGTTTGGTCTTTTTGCCGTTTGCCGCCTTTACCGTGTCCTGTCTGAGCAGATCGATATTCGGGATGTTGCTTGACATGCCTGACGCGACCGCTTCTTCCATACCTTTTTTGCTTGCGCCAAAGCCACTTAGGCAAAGGACCGTTACTGTGTTACCTGGCGGCCTCTTCAATAGGGCCATGTTGATAGCCTTTGGATTCGTAGAGTTCGTCGTCGCTTCCCAACCTTTGGGTAGATCGAGTGAGAACAGCGGATGGTCGTAGGTTGAGGCTTCTGCGAGCACGACCTCTTCGGCTTTGGACCGGTTCGCCGCGACTCTATTTTGCACTTCGCCGATTTCGTCACCATGATTACGGATGCTCAAGAAAGATGTCTCGATAGCGCCTTGCCATTCGGCGTGTAGCTCGTCTCGGATTGCGGCGGAGAATGTTACTTGAATGTCGTCGAGTTCTACCGCGCCGACCCCGGCATATACCTTGCCGTAGTCCGAGTCGGTTTTTTCCATCCATCCCCAACGCGCCGGCATTCCGCCGAGTTCGAAGTCGTGCAATTCGAGTACCGTCATGGTCCCGCCGAGGGTTTCCTCGATAGTCTCCGTTTGCATCTCAAAAAGTTCGGCGTTGTCGTCAAATCCGGTTTCCAGAGGAATAGCACTCAAAGTGATAACGGGCGCCCCGTCTTTACCGAAATTAATGACCGTGGTCCCGGCGGCATTTCGACGGTCCATTTCGGTAAATCCGTCAGGTAATTCAATGGTATAGCCTGCTGCGGCGTCCTCTATCGTCGTCGCCACGCTGGTGTCTGCAAACGCAATCAACGTAGCGCAAGCAAGAAAGGTGTAGTACTTCATCCAGATTCTCCAAGGTCAGATATCGCTGACGGTCAATTTCGGTGAATACAGACGTTGTTGCTTGATGATGCCCTTAGGAATAACTGAGGAAATGTTCCGGGCTGCCTTGGCTACGGCAAGTATTTGATTTGGCGCAATTTAATGCGCCGCAGGGGGCGCCGACCTCGACATCTCAGAGAACCGACAGCGGCTTCTAGAAGCCCATGCCCCGCAGTGCTTCCTGCGCGTCTTCGTCATCGACACAACGGCAGCCCTCTCGATTATTTGCTTCGTCGCACCAATATCGTTCATTACGACCGCAGGATTCTGGGCGCAAGCTTTTTTCTTTCTCTATGGTTGCCATGCGAGCGTTGACCGCGGTCCAGTCACCGGTTTTTTCAGCCTCTTCGGTGAGCTTTTCCATGCTTGGCGCACAGCCTGCAAGCAGAAGTACTAAAAATACCCTGTAGATCATGTGGCACCTCAAATAATCGCCGGGTTTCCAAATAGTAACTCTTTTTCAGAAAATGTCACGGCCACCAATTATTCCAGTCGGAAATAAGCATAAAACCGTAACAGCCAGTA
This sequence comes from Woeseia sp., assembly GCA_021773015.1. Lineage (GTDB taxonomy): Bacteria > Pseudomonadota > Gammaproteobacteria > Steroidobacterales > Woeseiaceae > OFTM247. Next base: position 1,945,911 of record JAJFKW010000001.1, on the reverse strand, counting down.
ATAATGGGCGGTTGCGGAAGGTCAATTGAATTGAGATCGCCAAGAAACCACGTAGGCCAGAAACCATGAAGCATGCTAAATATCTCCGCCTTGGATTACTCCTTACATTCACCTTCATTAGCGTGAACTCATTTGCCGATACTGTTATTCGCAGCGGGCTGTCACAGGCCAGGTTGATCGAGTTGTACACCTCTGAGGGCTGCAGCAGTTGTCCCCCCGCCGATGTATGGGCAAGTAATTTGCAGGAACATCCGGCACTGTGGGAGCAACTCATTCCGATTGTGTTTCACGTGGATTACTGGGATTACATTGGCTGGAAAGATCGCTTCGCGCAGCCGGAATTCGCAGACCGGCAGCGTAGAATCGCCAGGGAAAACAGCCAGGCAACCATCTACACGCCGGGCCTTGTCGCCAATGGCAAAGAGTGGCGAAATTTCGGCTACGCAGCGCCTGGCCGCGTCGTCAGTGACGACGTCGGGGCGCTGGTTGGCCACGTTAAGGACGATTCCGTTACGCTGCGTTTCGTACCGACTGACGATAAGCTTGCAGATAATCTTGTGGCGAATGTTGCGCTTCTTGGCTTCGGTCTCGAGTCAAGAGTAAGAGCGGGTGAAAATGCAGGACGCAAGCTGAGCCATGACTTCGTCGTGCTACGGCATGCGACTACCGCAATGCAACGCAACGGGGATCGTTATACTGCGTCGCTGCAGCGCCCGGCTAGCAATACGACCGCCGAACGTTATGCATTGGCCTTTTGGGTTTCCAATGAAGCGGAACTCGCACCGCTGCAGGCGGCCGGAGGCTGGATAAGCAACTGAGAAACAGACGTGTCCTACAGCCGGTAGTCAATTCGATGATCGAGTTCGTTTATGATTTGGTTGGACAGGCTGAGAAACGCCATCAGGCTGGTATCCGCGGCGATTCGTTCATCGATCAATAGGCTAAGCACATCCTGTTGCACTGTCAGTGTCTGACGTCTGGCGGCGCGTAAATTTTCACGATCTGACGTACCTTCCGCGCCGTCGCGGATGAGCAAAAGTTTCTCATAGTAATCATCAACCCGGTCCTTCTTGGCCTGTTGCTGACGGCGGTAGAGCGTAAACAAGCCACTGAGGATCGCTAATACAACTGTCAAGACAAGTGCAATGACGTCAACATATCGCTCAACGAAACCGGGCATGTCGCGTTCAAGGAAGCGCCGGCTGCCGGCGTGCAATGGCAACATTAGGTCAGCGGCATTGAGATCCACGTTGAGCTCATGAGTAACTAAAGGGTAATCCCTACCGATTTCCTGAGCGTTGTTGAAAAGATGGGACGCGATTTTGAAGCCCAAATCATTGTCGAAGTTTTCATTTGCGATGAGGGCAGAGCGTATGGCCAGTGTAACGACGGATTCGTCGTTCATCGAATAGTAAATCTTACGCGGTAGAAGAAATGACTCAAGGTGGTGGTGTTTTAATACAATGCCATCGGCAACTGAACCGCCATCGACGTCATCATGGCGAGCAAAGCTATATAACTGAAACTTGCTTAGCTGTGAAATGCTGTCTGCCGACAATAGTCCGCCGAAGATAAAGTATACGTCGGGCTCGACGATCCACGGATTATCGAGGATCTTGTACTGCGATCTAGCGACGTCAAAATCGTCAGCGAGTTGTTCTAGAAGGCGATGCGCAGCGCCACCAATTGGGCCGGCATACACTGAGTGGTTTCTGACGACGTCCGCAAAATCTTTCGGGTCGTCAGTCTTACGATGCAACACGTGCAATACACTGGGATAGAGCGGCGCAATCGTCACGATGCCTGGCAACGCGTGATCGGGTTCTTCGATAATACCCAGATCGAGTTCGCCATCAAGAATTGCACGAACGATGTCGGTGCTGTTCGGAATTTCTTCCAATGAGAGGTCGAGATCGTGGGCAGCTAGACTTGTGCTGATTATATCAGCTATCGAAGGTGCAGGTTCCTCTGTCGAATGCGCCAACGTTAATCGGCGTTGTTCTTTTGTGCAACTTACAAGTGCCGCAAAAGAAAATGCAATACATAGAAAAATAGCCAAACGTGCGCGCATGTCTATTCAAACAACTTGCCGTAATTTGTGTCCGCGTTGGCGCGAAATTTCGATGAGTCGCTATTCCAAAGCGTCCGGCCATTGGTAAATCCGGTCACTTCAAAAAGCAGGAGCCGATCGTCCTCAATTTTGAAGTTATCGTATTGTGGACAGGTGACTCGCCCTAGGGCGAGCGTAATTGCACAGAAGCCATTGTATTCTGGCAGATACTTCTCCGGGCTCGCGTTAAAGGCGTCGCTGTTCTCGCGGCTCGAAAACAGGAACGTAGAATCCGCGTACACCACCGCAAATTCCGCGTCGCCGACGATCGGCCCGTCGTCTTGACGATAGCTGATCAAATCGTAGCCGCCGACGGCAATGCCATCCGGTTCACACATGTGACGGTCCACCGACGATGACAATGGCACGCCACTCTGCTCTTTTTGCATCATCGCAGATGAATCTTGGGCAAACACGTGTCCTTGAGCGGACAGTGCGAAGACGAATACCGCTACAAAAATCCTGCCTCTTATCATTTGGTAATTCCTTAATATCCTGCAAGCCAGGACCGCATTCTTGTTGTATAGCTGTTTCGCAGTCTGGCTGATGCCCAAAATACTCAAAGCACATCAAAGCGATGTGGTCGCGACCTGCTACTTTACTGGCAACCGCCGCTGTAGGTCATAGCGACGGCCTTCGCCAAGTAGATAGAACTTGTTGCTATCGGCCGCCAGCGGTTTGACTTCGATGTGCCACTTCGACCAGTCGTTTGTGTCATGGACGATTCTACTAAATGTTCCGTCATAAACGGCGACAAAACTCGAGCCGACAACTTCAAAAATGCCATCCTGCACGATGATCGCTGTGTCTTCGTCTATTCCTAGTCCTAAAAGTTCGGGTTTGGCTCGGATAATCTCAAATATGTCGTATTGGCGATTGAGCCTCAAAAGATGCTGATCGATCGCAACATCTACGAGAAAACCAAGCCCATGCTCGTGATCCCCCATCATTACAGTATTGGTTTTAGTATCGCCGCGTGCCAGATAAGAGCCTTGAATGGTTGCACCGGCGGAGCTGCCGCCAATAATGCCACCGCGCTCCAGCAGGCCTCGCAGCGCTTGATGCGATCGTGTGTTTAGAAACCCGTCGGCGATGCGCCACTGACGCCCGCCGGTAAACCAAATGGCGTCAGCGTCGTCAATTCTATCAACAAACGATTGACTGTCGGCCTGTCGCGTATCGCGGGTATGCAAGATCGAGATATTTTGAAATCCATGGTTGCGAAAAGAATCGATAAGTTCTGACTCGAAACCTGGTTCGTTGAGATACTCGTCCGGCATTGCAGTTGGGATGATGACCAAATTGGCGTCGCTACCACCGGCAAATTCCAGAAATTTTGCGAATATTTTTGGGTTGGAAAGATTGCCGCCAGCCAATAGTAGCGTACCGCCTGTTGGGCCGGCGCGCTGCTCATCCGCCTCAGCGCTTGCTGCAAGCGAAACCAACACACAAATAATCAGTAGCAAACGCATAGCGAGTTCCGACGAATCGAGGCAGCCACTCTAACACCGCACAGCGCAGTTTCTTGCAGATTGCTGCCCGGCCGCGGCGGGCAACGCGGTCGATAGCCGCTGTGAAACGGCGATTCCCACGAATACAATGGCTTACGTCCTTTATTAAGTGACGCCGCTGGGTGAATATGCGTACATCGCAAACCACGAAGGTCGCTTCGAAGGCTGGTCTGTCAATGCAAGTAGGTTTGATAATCGTCGGTTGTATTCTCGGCGCAATGCTCGGTGGCTTTGGCAGTCCTCTATTTGGGCTCATTGTCGGTGGCTTGCTGGGCTACCTGGTCACACAGAATCACACGTTGGCTAAACAGCTTGAGGTATTGCGCAAGGAAATAACACATGCCGCATTTCCTCCTGCAAACGTAGTTGCAGATCATGCGAATAAACCTGAAGATCTCAGTCCGAAGTCGGTGGCGGAAGAGGTGGCACAAGAGATAGCGGACGATGCAGCGCCGGAGCAAAGCGCCGGCACTACACAAAAGCCATTGGAAGTGCCTGCCGTCGAAATCAATCTTGTTGCGCACACGCCGGTGCAAGCAACGCCACACAAATCAAATACGTTTGACCGATTATTCATTCTCGCAAAGGAATGGATAACGACTGGCAACGTTCCGGTGAAAGTTGGCGTCATCATTTCCTTTTTCGGTGTCGCATTCTTACTAAAGTACGCGGTTGAGCGAAAAATCTTCTCTTTGCCCATCGAGTTACGCTACCTGGCAGTCGCTGCAATCGCGATTGCGTTAATGACCGTTGGCTGGCGGCTTCGCGACCGAATGCGCGTCTATGCATTGAGCCTGCAAGGTGGTGGCATCGGAATCCTGTTTCTTATAATTTTTGCGGCATTTCGACTACACCCATTGTTGCCTGGCCCATTGGCGTTTTTCCTTTTAGTCGTACTCACAGCGTTCGCCGGAATTCTAGCTGTTATGCAGGATGCCAAAGCGCTGGCAATCCTTGGCATCGTCGGTGGTTTCCTCGCGCCCGTACTGACCTCAACCGGATCTGGCAATCACATTGCGCTGTTCAGCTACTATCTGCTGCTCAATTGCGCCGTGCTTGGTATTGCATGGTTCAAAACATGGCGCGGCCTGAATATTATCGGCTTCATTTTCACTTTCGGCGTTGGGTCGCTGTGGGGCTACGAATCCTATCGCCCCGGGTTGTTTGCGACGACTGAACCGTTTCTGATTATCTACTTTCTTTTTTATCAGGCTATTGCGGTTTTGTTCGCTTATCGTCAGCCACCGAACTTGCGTGGTCTGGTTGACGGTACCCTGGTGTTCGGCACGCCCGTCATCGCGTTCGCGCTGCAGTCGCGCCTGGTTGACGGAATGGAAAACGGGCTTTCTGTTAGTGCGATCACTGTCGCGATTTTTTATATCCTGGTGGCTGCGGGACTACACCGTCGCCAAGGAAGCAGCATGCGGCTTTTGGTCGAATCATATGTTGCGCTTGCCATTGCGTTCGCGACCATCGCCATACCGCTCGCGCTGGATGATCGCTGGACCGCTGCTGCATGGTCTTTGGAAGGCGCGGCGCTCATTTGGGTTGGCGTGCGACAACAGGGTTCGCTGGCTCGGTTGAGCGGCGCGGTATTGCTTATTGCCGGTGGAATTGCCTACATCAAATATGGCTGGACCCATGGTGAGGGCATTCCGATCATCAACGGAAATTTTATCGGCGGCATGCTAATCAGTGTTGCGTCAATATTCTCTGCGCGTTATTTAGCGACGGATAGGTCACCAATGACAGGTCAGCAATTCATGTCGGTGCCATTGTTGCTTTGGGGGCTTGCTTGGTGGGGAGCAATTGGCACCTGGGAAATATTTGAGCGCACAACGAATGATAACGCAGTGCATTTTCTGACTGTTTTTGCCGCGACCAGCGTGGCGATTCTGGCCTGGATTGCGCGTCGCTATGATTGGCTTGCGGCTCGCCGCACGACGTTGGCCTATTTGCCGATACTCCCGTTCATCGCATTGCTTTACTACATCAATTTCGGGCACGTATTCGCGGGATTCGGGGCGGTGGCCTGGTTAGCGGCTATCGTTGCGCACTTTGGATTGCTGTATGCGTACGATGACGGTCGCGGAAAGATCGAAGGTGTTTGGCATTCTGCTGGCGTCGTGATGATTGTGACAGTCTCCGCGCAGGAGTTGCATTGGCGCGTGGCACAGGCATCGCTGTCGGCATTGTGGTCTGCGAGCGCTGCAATGTTCACTGCCGCGCTCGTTGCGATTATGATTGTTTACGCGCGACAAAAAGTCGCCTGGCCATTGCAGCGCTATTGGAGCGCATACTTGGCTGCGGCTGGCGCCATTATTTCTGTGACGCTCCTCGCGCTTATTGCTGGCGGCATTGATAGCCCCGGTGATCCATCGCCGTTACCGTACGTGCCGATTCTAAATCCACTGGACGTGCTTACTATCATTGGGTTGCTAGTCGCGCTTCGTATCATTGTGACTGCAAACGCAACCAGCACTCGGTTCGCGGTTTTGGATGTGAAGTACGCGCTTGGCGCCTGGAGTGTTGCCGCATTAATATTGACTACAATTGCTGTTACCCGTGGCGTACATCACTTTACAGACGTTTCCTGGAGCGATCGGGCGCTCGCCAATTCGAGTTATGTGCAGTCCGCATTGTCTATTTATTGGGGTATGTTGGGTTTTGCCGGAATGGTTTGGGGCGCTCGCAATGCACGACGTTGGGTCTGGGTTGCGGGCACCGCGATGATGGCGTTGGTGGTGCTTAAATTGTTCTTGGTGGATCTTGGTAATACAGGGACTGTTGCAAGAATAGTGTCGTTTCTTGGCGTGGGGGCGTTGCTTTTGGTCGTCGGCTACTTCGCTCCAGCACCGCCGAAACATGCTAACGCCCGTGCGGAGCAGTCGGAATGAGCCGAATCGAAATTTCGGAACGCTGTCCGACTCGGTACGTAGTCCGTTGGAGTGTTGGCGTGTTTGCAATGGTGCTAATGTCATTTGCTTTCGCACAAGACGTTGCAGAAAGCGCGGGCTATGCGTGGGGATTTTCAATTCATGCGCAGGATGACGCGAGTTTTTATGCGGCAAAGATACCGCTGGCCGTGTATCGATCAGCTAGCGACTCGCGCCTGCGCGACCTTGGTATTTACAACGCCGCGGGCGATCCAGTCCCGAGAGTCCTGCAGAATTCTCGAATCAATACCGAAATAACCCGCACACGGCATCGATTACCGATCGTCCCACTATACGAAGAAGATGCTGGGACTGCTGACGATATTCGACTTTGGTTCGAAAGAGAGGCGGATGTAACGCGCATCGAGTTAAACGCTAGTGAATCTCTACAAACGAAAAAGGGCAAGAAAGTAGCTGCATATATTGTGGACCTACGCGCGATTGATGCAGACATCGAGTCGCTGGAGTTGCTGTGGCCAAAATCTGCAACAAATTTTGTTGGTAGAGTTTCTGCAGCTGCGAGCGATGACTTGCAAAACTGGACCGATGTCGGGTCGGGTAGCGTTGCTGATTTGCAGGAAGATACAGCGAGCATTGTACAAAACACTATTCACGTTGAGGAAAACGATAACGACTTCTTGCAACTCAGGTGGCGCGACCTACCGAGTGAATGGCACGTGATTGAGGCTTACGGCATTTCAATTGATGGCATAGCACCACTGTCTAGAGAGTCGCTGGTACTAGAGTCACATTCGGACGGCACACAAGGCAATGAACGAATCTACGAATTGGGTGGCTCGTTAACAATCGACAGCGTACGAATTGTATTGCCGGAGCCCAATACGGTAATTACGGCAGGCATATACGTTAGGCACCCGTTGCACGGCCGGTGGTCCAGAATTGCGCTCGGTTCGCACCACCATATCGGCCGCGCTCACGAAACCATTACCAGCCCGGCTGTGGCCGTCGCGAATATTCGTGCCGATAAAGTCAGGGTCGTTATCGAAAGCGGGGATCCGCAAACAGCGATGCAAATTGAGGTTGGTTGGCGGCCCGAAACATTGCTGTTCTTGGCACAGGGCAGTGCGCCATTTACCCTGGCCGTCGGTCGCGCAGATGATGCCGTCGACGGATTCCCACAGGAAAAAACCTATGGAAACCATTCTATTGCAACGCTGGCCGACGACACAGGTCCGCCAGCGTTGGCAACGATTGGGCCGCGCTATCCGCTGGGCGGATCTGACCGTCTGATCGCGGAAAAGACCGTTGATTGGCGTAAAGCGTTGCTCTGGGCTGGTCTATTGTTGGGCGTTGCTTTCGTCGGCCTGATCGCGATTCGTTTAATTAGAGAGATGAAGACAGAGGCTCAATGAATGGTGTATTCGAATAGCAGGTCATTCTCCGCACGTGGTAAACTCTTCTAACTGAGTTATAAGTACTCCCGGTCGGCCGGGCCGCACTAAACATCCGGAGAGACACCGATGAGTAGGGGAAAGGAAATCCGTAGCCGCGAATTTGCCGGGCGCTACGGGCACGGCGACCTGGTTGAGGAAAAGGATAAGTATCTTTTCGCGCGTGAGACGCCACATTATCGATTCAACGTCATCGGTACGGGCACTATGGGACTGGAACATATCCGAGTCACGATGCTCGAAGGACGCGCGACGATACATGGTGTCTACGATCCCGCATCCTTAAGTATCGAAAATGCCAAGAAGACCTTTGCTAACTGGTCGGCTGACGAGCTAACAATCTACGACTCGATTGAAGCTGCATGCAGTGATCCGTCCGTTGATGGGATCATTATTTGTACACCAAACTTTACCCACGTGGACGTTGTCCGCAAGGTGGCGGCAGCTGGAAAGCATATTTTGCTCGAAAAGCCAGTGGCGACGACTATCGAAGATGCATACGAGATCGCCGGTATCGCCGATAAATACGCGGCCATATTCCAAGTTGGTTTGCAGTATCGCTACAAAGCGATTTTCACCGAGGCGATTCACGAGGCACTTGAGCGCAAAACGCTCGGCGATATCAAAACCATTAGCATGGTTGAGCAGCGCATACCGTTTCTGGACAAAGTGGGCCAGTGGAATAAGTACAGTCAATTTTCGGGCGGTACGTTAGTTGAGAAATGTTGCCACTACTTCGATCTCATCAATCACTTCGCACAGTCTAAGCCTGTTCAGGTTTATGCGTCTGGTAGTGCGGCGGTCAATTTCATTGAGTTTGAGCACGAGCACGGTAAGTCGGACATACTCGATAATGCGATGGTGGTGATCGTCTACGAGAACGGCATACGAGCCAATTTTCAGCTCTCGATGTTCTCACCAATGATCTACGAAGAGGTTGTTCTGTGCGGCGACGAGGGCCATCTCAAGGCATGGGAAAACCAGGATTTCTTGCCAGGTTCCGCACTGAAATCACAAATCGAAATCCACGCTGGTGAAAGTAGGCCGTCAAGAATTACCTCGCCAAGCTATCCCGTCATCATTGAAGAATCGGGCCATAGTGGTGCGACGTTCTTCGAGCATGCAAAATTTGTTGACAATATCGGAACAGGGGTTGCAGACGGCCCAACGCCGATGGATGCATTTTGGTCCGTCGTTGTCGGCGTTGCTGCGGAGGAGTCTGTCGCTCGTGGTGAGATAATCGAAATTTCAAAGTTGCTGGACGAAAAAAATCTGTCGCATCTGCTATAACGGTGATTCCCGCATAATCTACCTATTGCCCCAAATTTGTGGACGCGTTTCAATAACGTTGCCACTGACGATCGCTTCTTCGCAGGCGAGCGCTAAATACTGGTCCTGACAAGCTTCGGCCAAGCTATAAAACTCTTCGCCGGTCTCGACAAACTTTTGCATCGCAAGTAGGCAATGACCGACCGCGACCTCTTCATCCGATAATCTTGCGGGAATTAGTGGGTTTCTATAACACCACTCGCCGAATAATTGCACGCCCTTTAAATGCATACCCTCCAGATTTCCTCGCCGACCCGCTTCGTGGCGAACATATTCGCCCTGAATGGGCGTTGTTGCATCTTGAAGATAGGTAACCCGCTCATCGACGATTTCTCCACGGCTTCCCCGTACGCAAACTCGTTGGCCGCGTATCCAATTTCGGTATTGAGGGAGTGTGAAGTCAAATACACCCAGCTTCCCAGCAAAGTCTAACCAGGCAAAATCTGTTTCGACGTGGCTGATCGTTTCGCTCTCGGGCGGTCCACCTCGATCGGGCCCGGCGACAACCTCGCTCGGGAAGCGTATTCCGCGAATGTTTGCGGATTCAAACTTAACCCCCAACATGCGCCGAATCAAACTCATGCCGTGATAACCGTGGCAAACGGAAACGCGAGCTTCGCTGATCTCGCCAAGCAGGCCGCTGGCTGCAGTTTCAATACGGGCAGCATGCATTGGCTGCGCCCAATACTGCTCCGCAACCTGGATGCGTGCGCCGAGTCTCTGCATCGATTCGTAGAGCGTAATCAGGCTGCTCAAGTCAATGGCCGGTGGCGTTTCCGCCAGTACCGGAATTTTGCGACTTGCCAAATCAAGGCATACAGACGCCATTGATGACGCTGAGACGCAGGCTACGACAAACGCTGGATTACAGTGCTTCTTTAGCGTCTCAATATCGGCATAGCAATCGACATGCCACTGGGACTCGACTTCCTCGGCGCGTGCTGTATTTCGCACTACCACACCACACACTCGTATATTCGGTGTCGCCGCCGCAATGTGTAGAAAAAAATCACTTCGCCAGCCGGCGCCAACGATCGCAAAGTCGATTGTTTCGTCATTCATTGCGTTTTTCCTCTTACTACGCTTCGGAAACTTTACCAAGACGCCTGTCTGCGGGTGATTTAGCCTCGGTGGCCAGCTGTCCCGTCCGGTAGGCTTGTTCTATCAGCCGTAGTGCGGCCAAAGAATACTCCAGACTTTGATAATCTGTACTGCGCTTGTGTATTTGCTGCGCCAGCTGCTCCAAAAACAATTGGTGGTAGCTTCGCTCCTCAACTGATAATACGCGCACGGTGTGTCCGGATTTGTTGTCGGTCGATCCAATCCAATAAAGATTGGACCAGGCAGCAAATTCGATAGTACCCATCGAACCGACGAGCCTAAATAGCGCGCCTTTTTGTTCGGCGATCGGGATTCTCGAGTTCATCGGTTTGTAATCTGTGCCGGAGTACAAAACCACATCGACACCAGATTCGGAACGCAAAGATGTTTTGCCAAGATTCTCTACGTGGATGCCGTCATTGACCAATTGCTGATCGGTCGAAAACGTAGCGTTCACCAGTTCAACAGGATCGTTGTGTAGCAAGCTAATGATGTAGACGACCCAATGTATGCCACCGTTCAATAGGTCGACAGAATTCTGTACTTCAATGCTGACGAGCTTGCCGATCTCACCGCTCTCTACTCGAGTGCGAATCTGCTGCGTGGTCGGCAATACCAATAATCCGTGAGGCACTACTGTAGGGAGTTGGCGTCGACGGACTGATTCTGCAAGCGCCGCGGCGTCTTGCGTCGTTGCGGCTACAGGTTTTTCTATAAGCAGACCACTCAGGGTGTTAGTGCGCGTTAGAATTTCACAAGATATTTCAAAGTGTGATGGTGTGGGCGTTGCGACACATACGACGTCAGGGTCACAGTGATCGAGCATGTCTCGGAATTCCCGAAATAATGCTGCGCCAGGAACTGCCAGTTTGACCTTAGTGCGCGCTACCGGCGATATTTCTGTTGCCGCAATCAACTCAAATTCGCCTGAATTCTGTATGGCGTCGATGCTCAGATAGCCGCCGTGCCCGCAACCGATAACAGCCGCCGTTAGCACGTTTCCAACCGGCTGCGATCAACACCACCTGCTTCGTAAATGGAATCGATGGCCTGCATATTGAGCACGGCATCAGCAGTGTCGATGATTGGCGATTCCCGATGATTCACGACCTGCAAGAAGTGCAGAAGCTGATAGTAATAAGTCGAGCGACCGGAAATGCTTTTCTCACTGATACCTTGAGAGTTTTCCAACCAAATTGAATTACCGTTGTGCGGTGCAATTGGGTTGCTTAGGATTATTCTTCCAGCGTCGCCATTAATCTCAATTTCAGCAGCATGGGCCACACCCGCATCGATATCCATTGAACACTGTATACGTCCAGTGACGTTGTGCGGAAATCGGAAGGTAGCCGTCGTCGTTAGATCAACGCCCGACGTGGAAATTTTGCAGGTAGCAGATTCGACTATCGGCTCGGCGCCAATTAAGGTGCGAAGCCAGTGTACGGGATAGCACCCGAGGTCCATTAATGCACCGCCACCTAATGCAGTCACGTGACGAAATTCGTTTTCAGCGAATGGGATGTGAACATCAAAAGATGCATCGATGCTATGCACTCTACCGACGGCGCCGTTATCCAATAACTCAATCGCACACGCAAAGTAGGGGTGAAAACGGTAATGGAACGCCTCCATCAACACCCTATTTTCGCCATCCGCAACAACCGTCATATTTCTTGCTTGTTGCGCATTCATTGCGAACGGTTTTTCACATAATACGTGCTTGCCAGCGCGCATGGCAGCAATAGCCCATTTTTCATGTGCGCTAGGTGGTAGGGCAATGTAGACGATATCTATGTCGTCAGATTCAATCAATTTGCGGTAGGAGGCATGTGCAATTTGAACACGATGTTGCTCAGCAAATTGGGCGGCTTTGGATTGACTGCTGGCGGCGATCGCGGTAACTGAAATGCCACTAATTTGTGTGCAAGGCTCGATGATCGCCTTGGGGGCAATTCTTGCCGCGCCCAAAACCCCGATTCGTATGGCGCTCATCTAGGATCTGGTAACACTAACAGGCCCTAGATCACCGCGAAGGCTGCTACGTTCTAAGGAGGCGGGGTATTGGAACGTAGCAGCGCAACGCGAAGATATACCGGCTAGTACGTAGCCCGGAAATTAACACCAAAATAACGCTCTGCGTCGCGCGGTATTTGGAAACGGAAACCGTCGCCGCTCGCTGTTGTGACATAACTTTCGTCACCTAGATTCTTGCCGATCAACGTAATTCGGAAACGATCATCCGACATTGATAAGCCAGCATTTAAATTGATCACGTTGTAGTCGGGAAGTATGCCCGTAGCCGCAACGGTACCGTTGTTGCTCGGTAGGCCCGAGACCTGCTCGTCGGTGTAAACGAATGAACCGTTGACAAAAAATTCGCTGCCGTTACTCAACGGATAGCTCCAGTTTGAGTAGAGCGAGTATTTCAAGTCAGGGGCAAAGGGCACAGCGAGCCCTGAACGTGCGGTACACGAAGAGGGTGGTGGCGGCTGACCGGTCATTGGGTCTAGTGGGCAATTGAAGCGGTCAATCTCGGCTGAAATTGATGCGATGCCGCCGCCGACCGAAAAGTTATCGATAGGCGACCACATGAAGTCGACCTCGATGCCTTCAGTTGTAACGTCACCGGCATTGGTCAGGCGTGTGATGGTGACGCCGGTAGAATTGTCTGCATTGTTGGCTTGAAAATTCTCAATTTCGGTTTGAAATATTGAAACATTAAGCAACAGAGTGTCGGTCGTAAATTTCCAGCCTAGTTCAAAGGCATCCGATTCCTCAGCACCGATCGGCAACACGTCGTTCGGCCCCATGTTGTAGAAAGTATTAAACGCAGGCCCTTTGTAACCTTGTGAATAGGTGCCGTAAATCATCCCGGCGTCGCCGATATCCCACTGCAGACCCAATTTTCCGGAGAAGTTGGTGTCATCCGTTTCGCCCTCAAAATTGGAATTGTTAGCGGCATTACGAACCCCAACGCCTTGACGACCGAATGGGTCATTGCTGCGTCGATTATGATTGAAGCTGACTTCGTCATCGGTGAATCGAGCGCCGATGATTAGGCGCAGCGAATCGGTAAAGCTGTAGGTGCCTTCTCCAAATACCGCATAGTTGTTGAATTCGGTATTGAAGAATGCTGTCGCGGAGACGATATCGTTGGCATTACACGTGAGGCCCGGGTTGGCCGCTAGGATGGCATCATTTTGGCCACCATTGTTTTGGCAGCTCGCTTCCCGGGTAAAATTACGCTCCGAGTCGATATTCCAGAAAAAGAAGCCAACCAGCCAATCGAATGTTTCGCCACCTGGTGATGCCAGACGAATTTCTTGCGAAAACTGCCGCCACTCCTGTGGGCCAACATCGTGCAATTGAAATGACGTTGCGCCAAAGTCGACGGGGACGGCAACGTCGCCGGTGGTCGATGTGAAATCACCTTCGCGGATTTCTGTATTGTTCCAGGTACGTTTTGCAGTGATCGAAGTCAAGGTCATGTTGTTGCTAAATTCCTTGTCTATCTGCAATGAGAAAGCGGTGGTGCTGTCCAGGGTGACCGTTGTCAAATCATGGTCAATCAACCGCTGATTCAGGTCCAAGTCGGCAACGTTATTGACGACACCCTGACTATTCGGTAGCGCTTCAGAGCCTGGATGACGACCGCTGGGCAGCACTTCCAGATCAGCACAACACTCATCGTTGGCATTGTAGTCCTCAAAGATGAACAACATATTCAGATCATCGGCCGGATCGTATTCAAGCATTGCTCGAACACCCTCGCGGTCGTATCCGCTGGTGGTTTCGTTGGTGAATACATTCGTAATATAGCCATCGAAGTCGCCACTAAAGGCCGTTATGCTACCGCGCAGATTGTCCGACAAAGGCCCTGACACGCTGGCTTTCAGTCGTGTTTCGTTGTCTTGAAAGAAGGACAGGTCGGCAGACGCGGTTAATTCGGCGCTGGGTCGTTTGGTTGTGATGTTAACCACACCGGCTGAAGCGTTCTTGCCAAACAGCGTACCCTGCGGGCCGCGCAGTACCTCTATGCGCTCGAGGTCGTATAAATCGCCGAATGCTTGGCCCGATCTGCCCAGGACAACACCGTCAACGACGGTCGCAACGCTAGGCTCTGCGGCCGTGCTGAACGAAATCGTACCAATGCCACGAATGACGACCGTAGAGTTTCGAGTGGTGTTGCCTTTACGGAACGAGACCGAAGGGATCAATGCTTGCAAACCTTCGAAGCCAGTTGCGTAAGCGTTTTCAATCGTGTCTTCGGACAATACGGTGACTGCAATAGGCACGTCTTGCACGTTTTGTTCACGCTTGGTTGCCGTTACCGTGATTTCCTCGATTTCGGCAACCGCTGGCATTGCGAGACCGAGCATCACAAGCAAACTCGTAGAAAAAGTAAATAGGCGCTTGGGCGCCCAACGATGGATAGTTGGCATTGCGTTTCCCCCTCCTGGCAAACTGTAATGAAACTTATGTCTTATACATGACCATAATATATAAGTTTGCTGTGGATTGGAAATTCTGGCCGAAAAGGCGGCAGATCAACGCTTATGGTTTCATCCGAAACTATAAGCGTTGATCTGCGAGAAACGAGTGAAAAGTGTTAGTTGGCTACCGCGTCGTGGTACGCAGCATCAATGTCGGTTTCGCATTGCGCGACCGCCGCATCCAGTTTGCCCAGCCATTCGCTACCGTACTCGTCTGCGTACCACTGGCGCATGCCGCTGGCGGCTGCGCGAAATTCTAGCTTTTCTTCCGCGTTTGGCACGTAGAGTGTGCCGCCGGAACTCTCAAATTCTGCGTAAGCATCAATTTCGCGACGCTTGATAATGCCTCGCGTAACCGTCTTCAACTCCTGAAATCCGTCGTAAACGATACGTCGGACATCAGGCGGCAGTTTTTGCCAGCTGTCTTCTGAAAACCACCACAATCCGCCCATGTAGCTGTGGCCATCAAGGGTGATGAATTTGATTTGTTCGTGCAGTTTCATACCGACAATATCTTGGATGCCGTTTTTCGTTCCTTCAACGACACCTGTTGCTAATGCGGTATAGACCTCTGACCAGGCAACCGGCGTGGGATTGCCGCCAAGCTGGCGCACCAATTCTTGTTGGACCGGTGCTGAGATCGTTCTGAATTTTTTCCCTGCAATGTCGGCGGGCACACGAATTTGCTTGTCCGTAGACGCAAAATTACGCCAGCCGCCAGTGTTAGATACAGCCATAAGCCGTATTTGCAGTCCCGAGTCGAGTACCGCGTTTTTCATTTCGCGGACGATTGGGCCGTCAAGCACACACTCTGCGACCGCATCGTCTCTGAAAATATACGGTAGATCCAGAACTTGGCCCGGGCCAAAAATACTGCCGAGGCCGCCGGTGGTCAGCATAAACACTTGCAGGACGCCGGTCTGTAATCCCTCCAGGCATTCCCGCTCGTTCGAGCAAAACTGACCCGACGGAAATACTTCTACCGAAGCACGCCCGTTGCTACGGCTCTCAACGTATTGTTTGAAAACCATCGCACCATCGTAATCCTCATCTTCCGGAGAACCCAAAAAGGAAAATCGAATGACATGTTCCGCAGGTGGGCCGCTGCTAGAGACCACGGTGCCGACAGTGCAGACCAGCAAAATAGAAACAAACAAACCTAGCATCATGTAACGTTTATTCATGCGCAGGCATCCTCTAAGCGAACCCAAGTAGTCGTGGCAACGTCATGGATATTGCCGGCACGTAGGTAATAAGAAATATTACCGCGATCTCAACACCCAAAAACGGCAGCATTTGCCAGGCAATGGTTTCAACTTTCTCGCGTGAAACCGATGCGGCAACGAAAAGTACGAGACCCAGTGGAGGCGTCGCGAGTCCTACGGTGACATTCACACACATCACCACAGCGAAATGGATCGGATCGACACCCATTGAAACGAAAAGCGGCCCAAGAACCGGACCAAGTATAAGAATCGCAGGTCCCGCATCGAGGAACATGCCGACGACAAACAGCAGCAAGTTAGTCAAGAACAACAACATATAGACGTTGTCACTGGCCTCCCGCATGGTGCTACCGATTATCTCCGCAAATCCGGAGACCGTGATAATCCATGCGAAGACGACGGATGTGCCAACCAGCAACAATATGACGCCAGCCTGCACGGCAGACTCTACAAAGACTTTCGGCAAATCACGTGCCTTTAGGGTTCGCATGATGAATATTGTTACCACCAGTGCGTAAGCGGCTGCAACAGCTGCAGCCTCCGTTGGTGTGAATATGCCGCCCAATATTCCGCCGAGCAAAATCACAGGCGTCGCGAGTGCCAGGGACGTTTTGCGAAAAGCAGTACCGCGCTCTTTCCACGTGGCGCGGCGATTTGCGATTGGGTAATTGCGCTTTTTCGCGATGACGCTGGTAACGGCCATCAGACCAAAAGATATGAGTAACCCGGGAACCAGACCGGCCGCAAACAAGCCGGCAACCGACACGTTCATGATAAAGGCATACAAAATCATGATGCCTGACGGCGGAATGATTGGACCGATCACGGAAGACGCAGCGGTGACTGCTGCTGCGAATGGGCGCGAGTAGCCATTCTGAGTCATGGCAGGAATAAAAATCTTGCCCAATGCAGAAGTGTCCGCGACGGCAGAGCCGGATAGACCAGCGAAAAGCACCGAAGAAAAAATATTGACCTGTGCCAGGCCACCGCGAACGTGCCCAATCATTGACTGGCTGAAATCGACGATCGATCGTGTGATGCCACCAGAATTCATCAATTGACCGGCAAGTATGAAAAACGGCAACGCCATCAGGGGAAATGAATCCATGCCATTGTAGAGTCGAGACAACAGCGCTTTATAGAACACTTGGTCGCCGTCAAGTGCGAGGCTCAAGCCCGGTCCGATGAGCAGCGCGAATACGACGGGCAACCCGCAAGCCATCAGAAAAATAAATATCCAAAAATACGCTAGAGACATAACGGCATTACTCGCCTTCCGCGACGATGTCGGGTGGTGGAATGGTGTAGTCAGTCCGCGGGTCGGCCAAAGAAAGAACATCGCGCAGCAATAACTCGACCCCTACCAGAAACATCGCTGCAAACGCAAACGGTACGATCGTGTAAAACCATCCCATTTGAATTGGCAGGCTGGCGGCACGAATGCTGAAGCCGCGCTGCCAGAAGCCAAAACTTTCGCGCAGGAAAACAAGGACGATCCATAAAACCAGCAAATTGAGCAGTAAATGGATGAGCAAGCGCATGCGCCGAGACAACAGATCGACGAACATGTTGATGCTAACGTTGGCGCCCACACGATAAGCCCAAGGCGCAACGAGAAACGCAGCCCAAACCATCATGGTCTTAGATACTTCTTCGGTCCAAATTAGCGAATCATTCAGTACGTAACGAAATACGATCTGCAGCAGGACAATAGATGTCATCGTGATGAGTAAACCACCCGCTGCGATCCGACTGGCGTTACAGTGGGCCGAGTTAATAGCGGCCAGCAAGCGCATTAGTTTGTGCAAGATCGACGCTTCGCTGACGCTCACCTTAGGCTATCTCGAGTACCGGCAAGCCGAGGCGATTGGCCACTTGCCGGAGGGCGCTGCGATGGTCGCCGTAAGCTAATGCGAAATGATGTTCCAGGCCCTGGTTCATAATCGTTTCGCAAACCTTGGCCGCGCTGCGGTCGAAACGAATGACACCGGAGGTGCCGGTAAACGCCATGGGTGCGCGTTGTACCTCTGCACCTGCGATCATCAATTTCTTTTGGTTTTTCGCTTGCGATAGGCGCGCGAGCGTTACACGACCGGGTTTCAGCGGAAACTCGTGCAGCAACGGCATTTTTCGATTGGTGTGAATAGTCGCCGTTGGCGTTACCTCTGGGTCGCACATAGATAATGGCGCGAGCCCGCAATGCCAAAGAACCGCGCTATTGTCCTGTTCATCGACGTCAACGAGGTCTGCCATCCAGACCGGCTCGCCAGCCAATTCCTGCAACATCAACGTGGTAACCGATCCGTATACGTCAGCTTCGCAGGCGCTGGGTATCCCTGCCTCATTCATCATTGCCATCGGGCCGCACGCGGCGCAGCCGAATTCCGTGAAAGTCTCTGGCCAACAGCGAACCGCCAAGCCATCTGCCTTTTGCTCGCGACTAATATCCTCTAACGCACTGAGAAAACGAAATGATCTATCAAGCTCCACTTGATCGACTTCGGCTAGGCCGGCAAGGCTCTCATCCGCTTTTTCTCGATGTCGCAAATTTCGCGCGCTGTCGGAATTTCTTGCTTTATCGAACGCATCGTCGAGTGACACCTGGTTGACCTCGACACCGGTCAGTTCGTTGAGCTCGCTTGCATCGTATTCACAGGTATCGAAACCGGCTGGGTGTTCGCCGATCACACTAATTCGCGCGCTGCGGAGTTTCGTAATCACCTTATCTGCCGCGGTGTCTTCCGCAGCGTCAATTTCGGGTAGATCAATTTCGGGTGCCGCCGGTTCGTCGGCGAGAGCTCGCAACTTATCGCTCAGCCCGACGCTGTCCGGTACGGCGAATAACCAATTGTAGGGAAGGTCGGCCTTACCCATCGCATGCGCGGCGAGGTTGATGCCGCAATATGCATTTAAGCGCAGGCGCCCGCCGATACGCGGTTCAGGTATTCCCCATAGCGCCACCGGTACCCTCGCGCTTTTGGCGATCTGAACCGTCATGCTGGCGTCGGTAAAGGTGACTTGCAATATCAACAGCGCATCAATTTTTTTTGCACTGCCGATTTCAGCCAGAGCTTCGTTCGCTTGGGCAACGTCACAGGCAAGCGATTCGGGGCCGATAATGTCGATATTTGCGGCCTGCAATGCTGCAAATGCTTTGCTGCGCATCTCCTCGGCAAAATCCATGTCGAAAGTACTGCGTGCCAGTGCGACGACGCCGTAAGTCAGGCTCATGCCGATAACTCCAGTGAATGCTTAGCCAAAAATTGATTGAGTTCATTGCGAGTTGGAATTGCGCTGCGCCCGCCAGCATGGGCCACTTTGTATGCGGCGGCTGCACCGGCGAAATTTACAGCATCATGCAATGTGGCGGACTCTGCTATGGCCAAGGCGAATGCGCCATGCCACACGTCGCCCGCGCCCAACGTGTTTTGCGGTTCCACTGAAAAAGCACCGCGATACACCGCTTGATCATCTTCAATCATCAGGGTGCCGCGGCTACCGACGGTTACACAGCACCAGGCATCGATTCTGTCTTGTACTATTCTAAGCCCATCCTCGTCGTTGTCGGCGCCGCTGAATTCAGCCAGCCCGTCCGCTGAAAAAGCGACGTGGCTGGCAAGTTGTAGCAAATCGGGGTCGCGTGGAACAGGTACATCGGCATCGAGAATTGCCGGAATACCTGCGGCATTTGCTAACTGAAAACCGCGCTTCGCGCCCTCAGGCCAGCGACTGTCGGCCAACACTGCGGCGGTGTTTTCGGGAAGTGTTTCCGGCAACCAGTGTGCGCTAGGACTCAGATTTCTATCGAGGTGATTTACGATTATTCGTTCGCCTTGCTCGTCGACGATGACCGCCGATAAGGACGACTGTCCGTCCAGGCGCCTAAGCCAGGAACAGTCTATGCCGTAGCTGCAAAGCTCTTTGACGATGTTGTCAGCGATAAGATCGTCGCCTAATCTTGCAGCAAGCGTCGCGTTGCCGCCCAGGCGGGAAATAGTGACGGCAGCCGTCGCGGCAGGCCCTCCACCGATAGACTCAAATCGATTCGCCTGAAACTTTGTTGCGCGAGCCGGCATGGTATCCAGATAAAAGACGAAGTCTTGAACGGCGTGGCCAATGCAAAAAACGCTCGACATACGTTAGGCGACCGCAAACAATGCGATCGAATCAATCGCTGTGTTATTTGACATCGATTGCATAAACAAAATTTCGTGTTTCACAGCGACTGATGCGCAATTCGACGCGCTTACCGTCAATACCCAAGGCGACGCGCTCAACCTGTAATACTGGCGTTCCCGGCTCCAACCCTAGTTGGCGTGAGTCGCCCTTATTGGACAAAACCGCCCGTAGCTCTTCTTTTGCAAGCACAACACTGATGCCATAGACGCTTTGGTACAGCGAGTACAAGGTATTGGGCAGTGCTTCCTGGTGATCGATTTCCGGAAAAAGCGCCAGCGGCAATATGATTTTCTCGCTGACCGCCGGCACACCGTCGATAAGGCGGATTCTATTGATTTCTGCAACTTGCGAACCCTTTCCCAAATGCAATTTGTCAGTTTCCGCCGCAGTCGCAGTTCGACGCTTACAAGTATCGGTACCGCTTTCCGGGGTAACGCGCTCGCCGTCGGTCCCTGGCCGAGATAGGCGGAAAAAACGAAACAACGCATGTTCTTGTGTGTGCTCCGCGACGTAAGTGCCTTTTCCCTGCCGGCGTTGCACTAAGTTTTCAGCGGCCAAGGCGTCCAACGCTTTGCGCACGGTGCCTTGGCTTACGCGAAGCTCCGCGGCAATGGCCTGTTCGCTCGGCAGGGCCTCCGCCGGACGCCACTCGCCCTCAGCAATTCGCCGTACGAGCACGTCGTAAACCTGCTTATACAGCGGTTGAAAGTCCGGTAATGGTTCCATGGTTCCCCTTTGCAATGCGGCCTTAGGCGATACACAACATTGCATCGGCAACGGCTCTTGTTTGCCGGAGCTATTGCTCCGCGGTTCGTGGTATTGTATCTTATATAAGAGTTATTAGCATCCCATAGACAGCGTCATTGTTGTCGACTGGTGCAATCTTTCAGGGAGATAAAAACCGTATGAGTATTCCTCAGCTTCTTGTTCATGACAAACAAGATAATGTTGGCGTGGTCGTCGTCGAGGGTATCAGTTCAGGATCCGAGATGCTTTGCGTGGTCACTGAAGACAATTCAGATTTTCAACTGGTCGTTCAAGACGATGTTCCCATTGGCCATAAGATTGCACTGAAAGATCTGCAAGAGGGCGACGACGCTATCAAATATGGTCAGGACATCGGTCGCATTGTCGCGCCGGTCGCGGCCGGTGGCCACGTACATACACATAATCTAAAAACGAAACGTTGGTGACGGGGAGCGTCATGTCTACAGACAGAAAATTTTATGGTTACCGTCGTGAAAACGGCCGAATTGGTGTACGCAACTATGTGGCAATCTTGCCGGTCGACGACATCTCCAATGCTGCATGCGAGGCCGTGGCAGCCAACATATGCGGCACCATGGCATTGCCGCACGCGTATGGCCGGCTGCAGTTCGGCGAGGACTTGGACTTACATTTTCGCACGATGATCGGTACCGGCAGCAATCCGAACGTCGCCGCCTGCATCGTGATCGGGATAGAACCCAGTTGGACGCAGAAGATCGTCGATGGTATCGCCGAGACTGGAAAACCGGTTGCCGGTTTCGCGATTGAGCAAAGCGGCGATATCGAAACAATTGCCAAGGCGTCGCGCAAGGCGAAGGAGTTCGTACATCAAACCAGCGGTCAGTTACGCCAGGAGTGTGATTTATCGGAAATCTGGGTTTCTGCAAAATGCGGTGAATCGGATACGACCACTGGTCTGGCTTCCTGTCCTGCCGTTGGCAACATGTATGACAAATTGATACCGGACGGTATCTACGGTGTATTTGGCGAAACCTCGGAATTGACCGGCGCCGAAGAGTTGTGCAAGGCACGCGCGGTATCGCCGGAGATTGGCAATAAATTCATGCGTACATTTCAGGCTTATCAGGACGACGTAATCGAAGCACACAAAACATCCGATTTGTCCGACAGCCAACCGACTAAAGGCAACATCGAAGGTGGTCTGACGACGATTGAAGAAAAGGCGCTCGGCAATCTGGAAAAAATTGGAAAAAAAGTTTCCTACATTGACGTGCTAGAGCCTGCTGAAGCACCAGCTGCCGGGCCCGGGTTGTATTTCATGGATACTTCGTCGGCAGCAGCGGAGTGTGTGACGTTGATGGCTGCTGCAGGATACGTCGTTCACGTGTTCCCAACGGGTCAGGGCAATATCGTCGGTAATCCAGTCATACCGGTCGTTAAGCTAACCGGAAATCCGCGCACTGTTCGAACGATGTCTGAGCATATTGACGTCGACGTATCTGGCGTCGTGCGACGCGAAATGACGATCCCAGAAGCCGGGGATGCGTTGATCGACTGCGTTGTAAAAACGGCAAATGGCCGATTGACGGCGGCGGAAGCGCTAGGGCACAAAGAATTTGTGATGACGAAGCTGTATCGTAGCGCTTGATCACAATATCGCGCGAGAACAAAAACTGGTGGCTGAATTGGTTAGCCTGTCGTCTGATGATGCTGAGGTACTATGCGCTCGCGCATTGGTTGCCAGTAAAACGAGCGAGCAAAATGCCAGGGTGACTTCGCTTGCGCTAGTGCGCGCGGAGGCCGATGGCCAGAGAGGTCACGGTCTATCCAGGGTACCTTCTTACGCATTACAGGCAAGTTGCGGAAAGATCGATGGCCATGCGGTGCCGAAAGTTGCACGCGTCGCGGATGCCCTAATTCGCGTTGACGCTGGTCACGGATTTGCCTACCCGGCGATTGAGTGTGCACTTGACTTACTGCCGGAGCTTGCCAATCAAAGTGGTGTTGCTTCTGCAATCATCCATCGTTCACACCATTTTGGTCAGGCGGGCGCACATGCGGAACGGCTCGCAGAACAGGGCTTGGTCGCACTGGTGTTGAGCAATTCTCCGAAAGCCATTGCGTTTTGGGGTGGCCAACAACCGATGATGGGCACAAACCCAATTGCGTTCGCCGCACCCCTCAGTAGTGGCGCGCCATTGGTGATCGATATGGCGCTATCAAAAGTGGCGCGGGGAAAAGTCGTCGCTGCAAAACAATCCGGTCAACCGATACCTGATGATTGGGCGCTCGACGGCGATGGCCAAGCAACGACCGACGCCGATGCGGCGCTTGCTGGATCGATGTTGCCAATGGGTGATGCGAAGGGTGCGGCCCTGGTGCTGATGGTTGAGGTACTGGCCGCCGCATTAACGGGTAGCCAATTCGGCTACGAAGCGAGTTCGTTTTTTGACGACCAAGGAGGCGCGCCTGGAATCGGTCATACGATCCTCGCATTCAACCCAGGGCTGACTGCCAATGGCGCCTTTCAAAGTCGTATGGAGGACATAACTGCAGCTATTGAACAAACACCTGGGGCACGACTTCCCGGGACGTCACGATTGAAGCATCGCCTGCATGCGCGCGACGCCGGATTGCAAATACCAGCAGCATTGCATGCACAGATTAACAATCTGGCGAGCGTTTACAACGAAACTTTGGGGGCCTGACAAAATGGCTGAAATCGTAATTTCAGAATTTATGGACGATGCCGCTATTCATCAGGAATTAAGTGCATTCGACGTGCATTACGATCCACAGCTTGTCGACGATCGCGAGCGATTAATTCAGTTGGTAGAGGACGCAAAGGCGCTTGTCGTTAGGAATCGAACCCAGGTCGATGCCGACCTACTAGCTGCCGCCAGCGATCTGAAAGTGGTCGGGCGGCTTGGCGTTGGTCTGGATAACATCGATCTAGACGCTTGCAAGGCACGCGGCGTTGTCGTTCACCCGGCGACCGGCGCGAACGATACGGCGGTTGCAGAGTACGTAATCGGTGCGGCAATGATACTGCTTAGAGGTTGTTGGCACGCGGGTGCACAAATGACGTCCGGCGAGTGGCCGCGCAACGACTTGATTGGTCGCGAGATCTCGGGAAAACGCCTGGGGCTGTTAGGTTTTGGTTCTATTGCGAGACAAACTGCGTTACGCGCGGCGGCGCTGGGCATGCAGGTTGCCGCCTTTGATCCGTATGTTGCGGCGGACGACCCTGCCTGGGCCGACGTCGCGCGATTGTCGATGGAAGAGATTGCGCGATCCAGCGACGTGGTCAGTTTGCATGTACCACTAACGGACGACACACGAAGTATCGTGGATGCAGGATTTATCGCCAGCATGCGAAACGACGCCATACTCATCAATGCTGCGCGCGGTGGCGTCGTTGACGAAGGTGCTGTTGTCGATGCGCTAACATCGGCGACGCTAGGTGGTGCGGCACTCGATGTGTTTGAAAGCGAGCCATTGGGCGCCGCCGCCGAACGATTTGCGAATGTTCCGAATTTGATGCTGACACCGCACATTGCAGGGGTGACAATTGAATCAAATGTGCGCGTTAGCCGTGTTACTGCTGAAAACGTTGCAAAATTGCTGCGCAATTCTACTGCGTGACAGGGAAGATTCTGCGGGTCTTCACTGTACGGTAAACGTTAACGATTAATGCAATTCGGTTTAGTCACTATCTCGTCGGCGGCGACATGAAGAAATTTGTTGCCATTTGCCTTGTACGTCGATAATTGTCGCGAGCTATGGCACCCAGCGAATGACCGCGCCTTTGTTCGCGTACTCCACGACATGTGGTTGTCCTGGTTGCGGCGCCACGGCAATCAAATAGCTGCCACCGCTTTCATATTCGCCGCCTTCTGATACTGAGCCATCGACAACGTTGACCCACTCCGTATCCACGATCCAAACCGGTATTGTTACGTCGGCAGTGACTGGGTAGTCTTTACGCCCCGCAACCTCTGCATGTAACCAATAGGTCGCGCGCTGAAATTGCACCATGGTTGGCAGCCTTGCTGCATAACCTTCTTTCAAAGGTAGCGCGGCGAGCGTCAGTCCGGCGACCCAGCCGTCGAACGCAGCGACTTCTGTTGCATATTCAAAGGTCGTTGCGGTTTTTTCGCCGATCATGATGGGTCCTGACCAAAGCAGATTGTCTCTTTTCAGTTCGACTTCCTTGGGTTGATCCGGCGGGCCGTTTTCCAGGGTGCGGTACAAACGCGTGGGCAATAAGGAGGTTAGGTCAAAATCGCGGGTTTCAGTCACTACAGGGCCGCTTTCGGTGCGCACAATCTGCGTGTGGCGCAGGCGCTCCGGGGATATTTCCAGCAATTCTTCAAATACCGTACCGCTGTCTAGGAGGCCGTCCTCGACACGTTTGAGTTGTTGCCAATTCGCTCGATAGGGCTGTAAGCGTTGCGTATCGAGTACGTCGCTACCGGGCGCGACGTCGTAGACATAGACACCATGATCCGCCCTTACTGCCACGCTAACGATTAGCGCCGCAAGGGCGGCGAATATTGCAATGAACTTGTTGCTAATTGAACACGCCTGCATGTACTGCTCCGACTGCCATAGATTGCGCCGATCATGGTCAGGTCGCCTGGGTGCATGCAATGAAATCCAAATGAGAAGTTGTGAAATGTGCCTGGATAAGCTTGCGCTGGTGGCGTAAGTCTCTGATAGTGTGAGCAATGCAACAGCAGCCCACACCTAAACATATTGCAGGTTTTGAGATCGACGAAGCCTGCGGCGAGCTGCGCAAAGACGGCGAATTGGTGAAGATTCGTCACCAGACGCTGCAACTTCTGTGTTTTCTCGCTAATAACCCGCGACGGACGGTCAGCCGTCTCGAACTGGCCGAACACCTCTGGGGTAATTCGGATATTGATTTCGATCAACGGCTAAATGCCGCTGTTCGCGATCTTCGTAAGACACTAGGCGACGACGGGCGTAATCCGCGTATTGTTCAGACAGTGCCTCGAAAAGGCTATCGGCTCGCACAAGCAAAATCCATCGGTGGGTTTCTACAACCTGCAAAGATTGTTGCAATGACGGTCACTGCGTTGGTCGTCATTGCGTTGGCCGCTAACCAGCTAAATTCCACCAATGTCGTCGACACATCGCAGGTACACGATGATCGCTATATCGAGGCGCGCGCTATGCTGGACGCCGGCGATGCAGCGCGCTACACGGAAGTCATCGAATTGTTACGTTCTGTCGTCGCGGATTCACCAGATCACGCTGACGCATGGGCCGCGTTGGCCAAAGTTTATCTCTACAAGAACGCGGCACCGGATATTGCGTTACCAAAAGCCAAGTACGCGGCAGAGCGGGCATTAGCCATCGACCCGGAGCATGTCGGCGCACTGCGGCACGCCGCGATCGTCGCCGTTACTTGGGACCGAGACTGGCCGTCTGCAGAAAAATACTTGCGTCAGGCGTTGCAATTGGCGCCGGGTGATGCGAAGTCGTATCACGCATTCGCGCCGCTCTTGTATTTGCAGGGTGACATCGCTGGCGGTGAAGCGATCATGTTAAAGGGTCTGGCAATAGACCCACTATCGATCATTCTGAATGCCGATCTGGTTTGGTACTACACGATCAGCGGTAAGTACACTGAGGCAATCCAGGTTTGCGAGCTATTATCGAAAGTTGATCCACAGTCTCACCCGGCAAATACGTGTGCGCTACATCCAAAGATACTCATGGGGCGCATCGATGAGGCGGCGGCAATAATACGAACGACGATTCAGTCTGCACCGGATAGCGAGCCGCTTGATATGGTCAGTGACGCGGAAGTATTGACTCGCTATTGGCGCGCCGTTCTCTCGGCATTGCAAAATCAACAAGCCGCGCAGTACGTCGACCCTGTTAGCTTTGCGCGTATGCATGCTCACCTGGGCGATCCGGATGCAACGCTTCGCGCATTGGAGCGGGCTGTTGAGGAGCGTTCCGTATTTGCGCCTTATATACATTTATTCCCTGAATTTCGCGGGTTGCATGGACAGGCCAGATTTACAGCCTTGCTTGCCAAAATCGGCTTGCCGATGGAACCGGGCGTAATGTTAGCGCGACTACGGCAACAGGGCGCTGGATAGTTTGAACAGTAGCGCTAGTTAACGAATAATGGCCGACCATGCCATTGGTCGCCCACAACAACCTGCCAACATTTCAACGCCTGCGCGACCATGGGCAGGAAGTGCTGTCGCTCGATAGAGCGCAAAAGCAGGACATTCGCGAGCTCCACATCGGCTTCCTCAACATGATGCCGGATGCGGCATTGGCAGCCACGGAATCGCAATTTATTCGTCTGGTCGGCAACTGTAATCGCATCGCGCAATTTTATGTATATCCGTTTTCAATTCCGGAGTTGCGACGCGGCGCGGCCGCGGAAGCGCATATACGTGAGCACTATTTCGACTTTTCGAGGCTGCAAGAACAGGGTCTCGATGCCCTGATTATCACCGGCGCCAATGTCATCAATCCGTCGCTGGATCAGGAAGAATTCTGGCACCCGCTGATCGATATTGTCCGCTGGGCGGAGTCGCATGTTGCCTCGATCTTGTGTTCGTGCCTCGCGACCCACGCGCTGGTCAAGTCTTACTACAATATCGACAGACGCCATCTTCCACACAAGCAATGGGGCGTATTCAGTCATCGGGTGGCCGAACCAACGCATCCATTAATGCGCGATATCAATACGCGCTTCGACGCGCCACATTCTCGCTATAACGATGTCTCACGTGAGCAGTTTGAGGGCGTAGGAGCCACGGTATTGGTGGATAGTGAAGAAGCGGGCGTGCATATGGCGGTCAGCCCCGATCAGTTTCGTGTAGTGTATTTTCAAGGTCACCCGGAGTACGACGCCATTAGTTTGCTTAAGGAATACAAGCGAGAGGTGGTGCGCTATCAGCGTGATGAACGAGATGTTGCGCCACGGTTGCCGGAACGCTATTTTTCGCAAGCCGCACGCTCGATTGCCCGCCACCACATACAATTGGTTCAGAAAGCAAAGTCGGATGGAGACACGTTTCCGACGTTTCCGGAGCTAGAGCTGGCTGCCGAAATCGACAATACTTGGGGCGACACAGGCAAAGCGATCATCAACAACTGGTTGGGTTTGGTGTACCAACTGACGAACTTGGATCGCACGCAACAATTCATGCCAGGTGTCGATCCTGATGATCCTTTAGCGTTGTCGGAGGCCTAGCTTGCGGCATCGTTTGGCGTATTTTGATCAAGTTTCGCAGCGTAGCTGCAACGTATTAAGGAATAGTATTCATGGGATTTAAGACCAGACAAATACATGCGGGAGTTACGCCCGATCCGGTGACCGGCGCGATCTTGACGCCGATTTATCAAACAACTACCTATGTGCAACCATCGGTCGATGAATATTTATCGAAAGGGTTTACTTACTCACGTTCAGGTAATCCGACGGTTCGCGCACTAGAGTTAAAGCTTGCTGATCTTGAAGGCGGTATGGATTGCGCAACGTTCGGTACCGGTATGAGCGCTATTCATGGCACGATGCTGGCGTTCTTAAGCGCGGGCGACCACGCGATAATCTCTGACGTCGCCTACGGTGGCACCTACCGATTGTGTACCAAGGTACTTAGCCGGTTTGGCATCGAATTCAGCTTTGCCGATGGCTCAGACCCTGACGATGTCGAAAGCGCCGTGCGCGAAAACACGCGTTTGTTTCTGACGGAAACGCCCGCGAATCCGACGATGAAATGTTCCGATATCGAAGCGATTTCCGAAATAGCGGATGCTGCCGGCGCGGTGCACGCGGTCGACAACACATTCTTGACGCCGTACTACCAGCGTCCTCTGGAATTGGGCGCGGACATTTCGATACATAGCACAACGAAGTATATGGACGGTCACAATGCGACCGTCGGTGGCGCAGTAATATGCAAATCCTCCGAGCACGCGGACGCGGTTCGGTTTATCCAAAACAGCACCGGCAGCATCATGTCACCGCAGGTTGCTTGGTTGACAATGCAAGGTTGCAAGACACTTTCTGTGCGCATGGATCATCAGTCTGCAAACGCGATGGATGTTGCGAGATATCTTGAAGCGCACCCGAAGGTTGAGCAAGTCGTGTACCCAGGCCTGGAATCGTTTGCACAGCACGAATTGGCAAGTAGGCAGGCGACCGGCTACGGCGCCATGCTGTGGTTCGAGGTCAAGGGCGGTTTAGTTGCTGGCAAGAAGTTAATGGACAATATCGACGTCTGGAGTCTTGCCGAGAATTTAGGCTCGGTCGAATCGCTCATCACACACCCGGTTACAATGACACACGCCGATGTTGAGAAGGCAGAGCGGCAGCGCGTTGGCATTATTGATGGATTGGTGCGACTGTCGGTTGGCTTGGAAGATGCAGAAGATTTGATCGGCGCGCTCGACGCGGCGCTCGAAAAAACGTAGATAGGTTACAGGTGACTTTCAATGCGCCAGACACTGCAGGGCGTCGCGGTCTAGCGGCGAGTTACCGACGGGTGAGAAACTATGTCGCAGTTTTATGAATTTGACACGCTCAGCTTGCACGCCGGCCAAACGGTGGACCCGGAGTTCGGCGCCCGAGCAGCGCCTATCTACCAAACGACTTCCTACGTTTTCCCGGATACCGATACCGCTTCTTCGATATTCAACTTAGAGCGCGGCGGTCATGCCTATAGTCGAATAACCAATCCGACAGTCGGCGTTTTAGAGCAGCGTATTGCAGCTCTGGAAGGCGGCTCTGCCGCTGTGTGTACCGCCTCCGGGATGGCCGCGACATTTTGTGCGATAACGGCGATTTTGGGGCAGGGCGATCACATCGTTGCGTCGACACAAATGTACGGCGGCAATATCAGCCTGATGAAAAACACGCTGCCGCGTTTTGGCATTACGACAACTTTTGTAGACCCAACGGATAACGCCGCATTCGAAAGCGCAATTCAAGACAACACGCGTTTGATCTACGGTGAACTGATTGGCAATCCCGGTCTCGATATTTTGGACTTGGAGGCAATCGGGAAGATCGCTCAACAACGACATATTCCGTTTATGGTCGATGCAACTTTCAATACGCCATATCTCTGCAAGTGTTTGGATCACGGCGCCAACATCACTATTCACTCGGTCACCAAATGGATGGGCGGTCACGGTGCGGCGATTGGTGGCGTCATCGTTGACGGTGGTAATTTCGATTGGGGCGCGACAGTTAATTATCCGACGATCACAGAACCCTATGCACCATTCTCCGGCATGAACTTTTGGGAGGAGTTTGGACCCTCTTCGTTCGCGACGCGAATTCGTGCAGAGGCAATGCGCGACATAGGACCGTCGATGAGTCCGATGAATGCGTTCTTGCTTTTGCAAGGCATCGAGACGCTGTCGCTGCGAATGGACAAGCATGCGGCGAATACTGGCGATATTCTGGATTACCTAACCAACCACCCGCAGGTTTCATGGGTTAACCATCCGAATTTGCCGGAGCACCCGAGTCACGAGTTGGCGAAGAAATATATGCCAAAGGGTGCAGGTTCGATTGTCAGTTTTGGCGTAGTCGGCGGACGGGAGGCGGGCAAGGCGTTTATCGAAAACGTCGAACTTGCATCGCATTTGGCGAACGTTGGCGACGCGAAAACGCTGATCATTCATCCAGCGACAACAACACACTCACGCATCGATGCGGACGCACTCGCCGCCGCCGGTATCACTGAGGATATGATTCGTTTGTCGGTTGGGCTTGAAGATGTCAAAGACATAAAAGCCGACTTCGAAAACGGATTTCGCGCCGCTAAGAAAGTCGCGAAGGGCTAGTATGTATTTCGAGGCCAAAGGCAGACGCGTATTCGCGACGACTGGCGGCAAGCCATTCGACAACGCAAAACCCACTGTCATTTTTTTGCATGGAAGCGCCTTAGATCATACGTTTTGGGGTTTGCACGCACGATTCTTCGCATTTCGAAACTATTCAGTGCTTGCGCCCGATCTTCCAGGGCATACGAACTCAGAGGGTCCCGCGCTGGAATCGATCGAAGGCATTGGCGAGTGGTTGAATGACGTCGTGAGCACGCTCGCTATCGGGAACATATCAATTGTCGCGCATTCGCAAGGCTGCCTTAACGCGCTTGAGTTTGCATCGCGGTATCCAGACCGAGTTCGGTCAGTTTCTTTTATCGCGAGCGGTCTGGCCACGCCTGTTAATGGCGCGTTGATAAAAAGTGCGGAGGAAAATCCGGAGGCAGCCATCGCGATGATGGTGGGATGGGGATTTGGGAGCGCAGGCCATCTCCATCAAGGCACTATTCCCGGTAACTCGATGTTAACGGGTGGCGCGAAAGTAATGCGACGCAACGTTCCCGATGCATTAGCCATCGACTTGAAGGCATGCAACGAGTATCAAAATGGCAAAGCGGCGGCAATGAAAATCACTTGCCCGACACAGGTTATTCTCGGTGCGAATGACAAAATGGCGCCACGCAAAGCCGGTTTGCAATTGATCGAGCATCTGAATGGCCCGGAGAGTCACATCATTCCGAACTGCGGGCATATGGTGCCACAGGAAGCGCCGGATGTGAGCCGACAATTGCTGCGCGACTTCATCTTCGCGAATAATCCGGCCTAGAGCGAGAGTCAGAGAAGATTCTACAATTCAAATAACTCAGCTTGGAAAAACGCCGGGCTAATTTATTCGCATGGTCTTAACGAATTTGACGCAAATGAGGTTCTTTCTCGATGTATTCAGCAAAACATGTTGCCAAGGATGTTTCTCGATACGAGTCCGCGACTAAAAGTGCTTGCGACGTTGCCGGCGATGAGTGAACTAGAGGCAAGAATCAAAAAAGTAACTAGATCGAATACGTTGCCGCACTCAGCCATAAGGTAGCCGGATGAACGATTACGTACATCAAGTCAGCAAGAATGAGTCTAAGCAGATTCAGCAATTTCTCTACTGGGTTGCCGGCGTCACGCTGGCCTTCGTTATTTTGGTTGTTGTTGCGGTTGTGACGGCAGACAGGTGGCTGCTGCTCATCAGCAACGACAGCGAGCGGGAGTTTATTGCACCTTACGCTGAGTACATTAATGATAATTGGCTTGATGACAGCGAGCAGGAACTGCAACTCTATGTAGAAACCCTTGCCAAGGATCTGGCGAGTAAAATGAATATCGATGCTGACCTCAAAATAGACTACAAGCTGTTGAACGACGGTCCGGTTAACGCATTTGCAACACTCGGCGGTTATGTCTTCGTTTCAGAAAATATGATGCGGGCTGTAGAAACAGAAAGCGGCCTTGCGATGGTTCTTGCACACGAAATTGCTCATGTAAAACAGCGCGACCCATTGGTGAGTTCCGGGCGCGGCATGTTGATCGGTATGGCGATAGCAGCTTTATCTGGAAGCGGCGACCCAAGTACCGTCGCGAATTTGGCATCCGAGATGACCGTCTTTACCTATAGCAGAGCGCAAGAAGAACGCGCCGACCTATTGGCTTTGGAGGCTTTGAATAGGCATTACGGACATGTGGCCGGCGCAACGCAATTATTTGACGTGCTGAAAGAACTACAGGGGGATGCCGCGGCAGAGTCCTTGGAAATACTGTCAACCCATCCAAGACTGGATCGTCGGATCGAGTATTTACATCAGAAGACTGCGGAAAAGGGCTGGGCTACTTTGGAGCCGCAACCCTATCCGGAGCATATTGCAGATCTCGTTAAGAAGATGCCTTAACGACACGACCTTGTTTGTCACGAAACGATCCTGTGACGATCATAATGAAATCGACAAGGGTCCAGATCCCCAAGCCACCTAGTGTCACAATCATCAATATGCCAGTGCCGATTTTACCTACGTAAAATCGATGGATTCCCAGCATGCCTAGAAAAAAACATAGCAGTATGGCTGGTACAAAACCTTTGTCGCTGACTTCAGCATCATCGTTCATGTCGCATCTCCTCGTTTGAGCTTTTGACCCGGGTAACAAATTAACTTACCGCTGCCATCTCTAAAAGAACCGGTCAGGAGCATGATGGTAACGATAAAGGTATGGATTCCGTCTATTGCGAAGGCGATAAATGCGTAGACAGGTTCGCCGACGAAGAATAGATAGATCGCAAGGAAGAACATGCCAAGGTCCAGAATCGCTTCGATCCAGCGCTCCATATAGAAGTGCTGAACACCGAGCATGCCAAAGATCGCGGACAGGCATACCGCTATCGTGTAGCTTTTTTCTGACGCTTGTTCTTCTTCTGCCAAGAGACGCCCTCCCGGGCCGGAAATATAGCATATGCATTAATCGAATTGGCCGATATCTTCCGGGAATAAACACTAGATGTCTGTGATCTGGTCGCCAATTGGCAGCAAGACCCCCGGATGCCAGTCCCTCGGCATCCGGGTGGCAGTGATCGCAATTGCTTTAGTCGCGGCTTTGGTCAAAGCACGAATTACGCTCAGCACGGTTTGCCATGTGTCTCGATTCGAGTCACCGATTCTTGCGTTATCGAGGCTGCGCCGATCGCCACCGGCGAATTGCCACAAACATGCTGAGCAACAAGAGGCCAAGCGGGCCCAGTGTGCCGCCACCTTCGTCTTCGTCCTCGGGGAGGAATACGCTGAGGAATGTCGCGTTATTGGCCAAATTACTGTCAACGTCGAGGGAGGTTACCTCGAAGTCAATCCCCAGTGTAAAGGGCCCGACGTCTGTTTCGGATTGAATCAAGAGATCGAACGTTGCTGTCTCACCAACAGCAAGATCGCCAAATGTGCACTGTCGAGTATTGACATCGCACTGACCTGTCGTATTGGTGAAGATGCCACTTTCGATTTCATTTTCAACAATGGGATTTATGATGACGTTCGCAATGACACTTGTCGCTGTGTCAGGGCCATTGTTCACGATTGACACCATAAACCTCGAGTCGTTACCGCCACCACTCTGATTATTGGTCGCTGTTCCGGAAATTGCCAAGTCAACATTTGCGCCGGAGATACCGCGCGTCACCAATTGCGAGTCAATTATGAGCTTGGCGTCGCTACCGCCAAGTGTAAACTCACTGTTTAGCGCTTGCCCTTGGACCGCATTGTTCGCCATCGCAACGACGTCCAGCGTTGCGGATTGCGTTGCATCCGCCTCAACAAACCAGGTCAATTGACGAGATGCAGCGTCAAACGAAACCGCTGCGACCGGTGTTGCCTGAGCGTCAACAAAATCCCATCCAACTGGCCAGTCTTCAATAATCTGCATGCCGGACGACAGTTCAGGGCCGGTTGCGACGATTTGATAGGCTAGTGTGTCTCCCGCAAGGACGTCGATGGAACCGTCGGCGGATTGTGCCGGCGAGTATTGACCGACGGTTATGTCAGCGTTTGCGTGGTTTGCACCAAGAGCGAGCAATATTGCCAACAGCCGCGCTACGGCCCGCGAGTTTTTGATTGGTATATCCATAACAAGATTTCCCCTTGAAAGATGAATTGTTCACAGCCCCATAATTCGCAATTGGCGTATTTCAAGCTTGATGCTCTTCTAAGGAAACCCTGATCTTTATGTTCGATTACTCTCCGCTTCGTACACGACGAGGTGAACGCTGTTTTTTAACCTAATATGGCTGAAATTGGTTACTGATGACACTGATAGTAGATTGACTGTCGCGTGGTTGGCGCGGATCAACTATCCTGGATGGGTGTGATCGGGGGACGACGTTTGGATGCAACTGAGTTAAATCAAGGGTTTCGCATTGGCCCCTGGCAAGTGCTGCCGGCCGAGGGTCAGTTCCGTGGACCGGACGGTGTCGTCAATGTCGAACCCAAAGTGATGCGGCTTTTAGTGTGTCTTGCCAGTAACGTGGGACAAGCGGTCAATCACGATGCGTTGATCGCTGACGTTTGGAATGATCGCGTTGTTTCTGACGGCGCCGTGTTTCGCTGTATCGCGGAGCTTCGAAAAAAGCTGGGTGATTCCGGCACCAAACCAAGGTACGTGCAAACCGTGCACAAAATTGGCTACCGGTTGATCGAGCCGGTTCGTGCTTTGGAGCACGGAAGCTACCCGAAGTTGGCTAGCGATTTTGTGCCGCAGGAAGGTCGTTCAGTCGAAGCTTGGGAACACCCGCTGCAGCACGACGGTCTAGAAATTATTCGCTTGTTGGGCAAAGGCTCCATGGCGCAGGTACATCTTGCCCGGGAGGCAAGTCTTGAGCGCTTGGTTGCCGTAAAGACGTTAAAGTCCGAACTCACCAGCGATGTAAACGCATGCCAAAGATTTGAACGTGAAGCACAAGCGGCTGCCAGATTGCTGCATCCAAATGTGACGACGGTATATCGCGTAGGTACGTTGCCAGACGGGGCTCCGTATATTGTGCAGCAATTCGTGGAAGGTCGAACGTTGGCTCAAATGCTGGAAGTTGAAGGCGAATTGAGTGTTGAGCGGGCGGTAGATATGTTTTCGGAACTTGCATCTGCCCTCGCCGCGGCACATAACAAGCGCATCATCCATCGCGATGTGAAGCCTGGCAACATCTTGGTTGAGCAAGAAAGTGGTCGTGTACTGTTGACGGATTTTGGGATAGCGGGAATTCAGGAAACCGGCAGCACTCAGATGGCGAGATTAACTCGTGTTGGCGAAATACTCGGTGACCCAAGATATATCAGCCCAGAACAAGCTCGTGGAGACCCACTCACAGCGCAATGCGATATCTACAGTCTGGGCATAGTCGCTTTCATGTTGTTCGGTCGTCGCTACCCCTACGAGGAAGATTTGGCAGTCGATCCCGCGACGGTGCACATCAAAAACACACCGCAAAGTCTCGCCGATATTCGTCAGGACTTGCCGGCGCCGATTACTCGCATCGTGCAGCAATGCTTGCAAAAGAACCCGAGCACCCGGCCAACCGCTGAGCAGGTCGTGCGGCATCTGGCGGGGGAGGACGCCACCGATGAGAAACCAGGCCAAATGCGCAAGCGTAGTCGCAAATTGGCGATGTTCAGCGTGGGAATTGCCGCGACAATCGTTATTTTGATCGTGGCTTGGAAATTGATCGCATAAATAGAGAGTATTCTCACGGTGCTTCGTTGATTACGTCGCTCAATGACTCACACAACAAAGCTTAGATTCGGACCCAAGAAAATGCATAAAAATATCGGTCCCTACGAAATTCTGGAACGGCTTGGCGAAGGCGGTATCGCCATTGTCTATCTGGCGCAGCAAACAGAGCCACTGCGGCGTCATGTGGCGCTAAAAATGATCAAGAAGGGCATGGATACCGCGCAGGTGGTCAAACGCTTTGAGTCAGAAAGACAGGCGCTTGCGGTCTTAGAGCATCCGAACATTGCACAGGTCTTCGACGCCGGCGTAACAGACGACGGTGCACCGTATTTCGTTATGGAGGTGGTCCGCGGATCGACGATTGGCGAATACTGTGATCGCGCTCGCCTGACAACGCGACAGCGTATAGAGCTGTTTTTGGATGTATGTGCAGCGATACAGCATGCACATATCAAGGGACTAATTCACCGCGATATTAAACCTTCCAATGTATTGGTCGCGGAGCAAGAAAGCGCTCCGGTCGTTAAGGTCATTGACTTCGGTATTGCAAAAGCAGTTGAACCTGACACCTCCGACAAAACACAACTTACGCAAATCGGGGTTGTGGTCGGTACACCTCAGTTTATGAGTCCGGAACAGCTGGGCGGCGAACCCATCGATACCAGAGCAGATGTTTACTCGCTAGGCATATTGCTCTATGAATTGCTCGTCGGTGCGACGCCAATCGACCTGCATGGGATCAGTTCTCACGCGCTCGGTTACCTGATTCGCGAAAAACCTACGCCGATACCCAGCACGCGCCTTGGCGAATTGAAAGACACGCAGGCGGAAATATCCGCGGCGCGGTCTACAGACTATCGCGTACTTTTGCGAGAGCTAAAAGGTGACCTTGATTGGATCATCATGAAAGCCTGTGCCAAAGATCGCGAGCTGCGCTACGACACTGCGAATGCTTTCGCCAATGATTTGAGTCGCTTTCTGGACCACCAACCGGTGAGCGCGAGACCGCCAAGTACCGGTTACATTGTCAGCCGATTCGTTCGCAGGAACAAACTGGCTGTTGCCGCTGGCGCGCTGTCGCTGCTGGCGATTATTGCTGGCGCTTCTGCTGCATTTGTTGGTTTCATGCAAGCTCGGGAGTCGGAGCGTATAGCCTTGCAAGAAGCGCAAACAGCACAACAGGTATCTGACTTTCTTGTCGATCTGTTCGAGGTTTCCGATCCATCTGAGGCGCGTGGAAATTCGATGACGGCACGCGAAGTGTTGGAAGTTGGCGCGGCGAAAATCGATGAGGAACTTGACGACCAGCCAATAGTGCAGACGACATTGATGGTGACGATGGCGGAGGTATACAAGAATCTCGGCCTCTACAAAGAGGCCATTCGATTGTCTGAGCGTGCGCTGGAGCAGAATCGAGCGCTTGATTTAGAGCCGTTGGTGCTTGCAGATAATTTGGATCAGCTGGGTTCTCTCTATACGCAAACTGGCGATCTCGATCAAGCGGAGGCATTTCATTCCGAGGCGTTGGATATTCGCGTTGCCAACGGTGCCGAGCCAAAAGTCGCGCTTGTAAGTACCTATGCGCATTTGGGTGTCATCGAGTATTTGCGCGCCGATTACGATGCATCGGAGAATTTCTTTGTGCGCGCATTGGATACGGCCGACCAATTGCCGGAGCGGCCTTCAGCGTTGGTCGCGGAGTTATTGGGAAACATAGGTGCTGTTCATAGTCAGAGAGGTGACTATATCCAGGCAGAGGCCTACGATCTTCGTGGTTTAGATGTTTTGCTTGACGAATTCGGTGAGGTATACCCGCTAACGGCAACGATGTTCAATAACGTTGCATTGAACATTAAGAAACAGGGTCGATTTGCCGAAGCGAGCGAGATGTATGAAAAAGCGCTGAAGATTTATCGACAGCTCTACGACGATGCGCACCCTAATATTGCCAACACGCTGAATAATCTCGCGTTGGCCTATCTGGAAGCGGAGCGCTTTGAAGAAACCGCTGAACTGCAGCGAGAAAGCGTAAATATGTTCACAGAGCTGCTCGGCGCCGAACATTCTCAGGTCGCGACAGCAAAGGTAAATCTTGGGCGCACTTACGCACTATCGGGTCGCCTACAAGACGCTGAAAAGGTGCAAAGAGAAGCACTCGCACTGCAGGAAAGCGTACTACGGCCGGGTCACGCTCGTATCGCAACAGCACTGACGGCTTTGGCGATCACTCTAAACTATCAAGAAAGATATGCGGAGGCGGAGGAATTGGTTCGCCGTGCTTACGACCTTCGCGTCGAACGTAGCGGTCTAGGGCATGGCTCGACTGCGCGCGCAGCAACGGTATTGGGGCACGCGCTCGCCGGTCTTGGCCGCTTCGAAGAAGCCGAAACATTAATGATAAACGGCTATGAAACAGTTGTAGAACGTCTGCGGGCGAACAGCATTGCGGCAAAGGAAGCAGCAAAGAGCATCGTGTGGATGTATGAACAGTCCGGACGGCCCGAACTCGCCGAGGCGTTTCGGCAGCAGAATCCGTAACGCGGTTTCGTCATCGCGGCAGGGTCGCTCTCGGCAATCGTCCACTTCCTACCCACGTTGCTAGCCTTTAGTCCGACGACGATTCTTGCGTGGCCTTCGCGACATTCGGACTCCTGTCCTTCATGCGCTCCCAATCCGCCCACATAGGCGAAAAGGCGGATTCGGAGAATGCGAATTGATCTTTATTGCAGTAAACGTCAGTCCTTATTGGCCCCTTCCACGTTGATCGGTCTTGCGGACAGACTGGGTGTGCTATGCGCTCAAGCTGATCCGTCTTTGCGAGGAGCGAAGCGACGCGGCAATCTCCAACCGCTGCTTCACTTATTTGCGGGATTGCTTCGCTACGCTCGAAATGACGAGACAGTGCAAAATGCCGCGGTTGCCGTGATTCCGACCAGTTGATTAATTGGTGCCAGATCGGCCGGATGAAAAGGGCATATACGCTGCTAATTTTCTTCTATCGAATCGATTCTTGGATGATCGAATCGTGGCCAAGTTGTGCTATTTTGGGACGGTTGTAGTTGCTACAACAGTGCGACGAAAGCCTAGGCGTTAACGATGCGATGTTAGAACAAAAAGGAATAACAATAGGCGAGTGGGTGTTGGAGCCCGCACTCAATCAGATTCACCGAGACGGTCAAACCGTCAGCCTTGAACCGCTGGCAACTGAGGTGCTGGAGTATTTCGCGCGGCACCCGCAAAAGGTCATCAGTCCGGACGAGCTCATTGAGAACCTCTGGGACCGGCAGTTCGTCGGAGATAGTCCCGTGTACCGCATCATCGCAGAGCTGCGACGTCAGCTAGGCGACGACGCCAGACATCCAAAGTACATAGAAACCATTCGCAAACGCGGCTACCGGTTGTTGGCTGACGTAACGTTGCCAGAACCTGAGCCGGATGTGCCGGTAGATACATCGTCGCCAGCCACGTCATCGCCCACACCGCCGCCAGCGGAGGTGACGGCAGAACCAGCGCCGGCAACTGGCTCGGCTCGCATTGCGTGGATGATCGTGGGTTTGGTTGCGGTTGCTGTTGTGGCTTGGCTGCAGTTTGGCAGAGAGTCAGAAGATCCAGTCAAAACGGCTGTCGATATTCCCGTGATTGCGGTAATTCCATTTGAGAACTTATCGTCGAATGATGAAGATTTCATGGTTCGTGGTTTGACCGACGCGGTAGCGACGCGTTTGGCGAGCGTCGCGCAGTTGCGGGTAATCTCGCAAAACAGTACGCGGCAATTTGCGCGATCGACGGCAACGTCAGAATTGATCGGCACGGAACTAGGCGCTGAATACCTAGTGACCGGAACCGCACTCAGACGCACCAATGACGATGCGACCGATTGGCTCCGTGTTAACGCGCATCTTGTGGCTGTCGCGACAGACAGCTATTTGTGGTCGCAAACTTACGAGCAACCGATTACCGACATCATTGATGTTCAGGCGAGTATCGCCGAGCGTGTCGCTCAGCAATTGGATGTGGCGTTGCTTGAACCAGAGCGACTTGGCCGACTGGAAAGCGCAGCGCCGAGCCTCGAGACTTACGGTCGCTATCTGAAAGGTAGGGAAGCGCTATCGCGTGGCTGGGACGAACCTGATCTTCAGGAGGCGGTAACTGAATTCGAAGCGGCAATAGCGGACGATCCCAGCTTTGCCCCGGCCTACGCATCTTTAGGTCTGGCACATCTACAACTGTATGCACAGTATTGGGATCGCAGCGATGAGCGCCTGGAACTCGCTCGTGAAATGGTCGACAAGTCGCTGGAGTTGGACGCAAATCTTATCGACGGCCAGTTTGGATTGGGCAGTTACTATCTGCGACGCGATATGTTGCAGCCGGCGTTGCAACATCTTAACTTCGTGAGGCAAAACCAGCCTTCGCACACAGAGGCTCTGGCGGCCATTGCACAAGTCCACCAGAGAACCGGCAATCTGCGGGAGGCAACAGCCGCGTTGGTTGCGTCGGCCCAGTTTGATCCGTTGAACCATCGTTTGCTTTATTTACTTGGTCAGACGCAAATCGTCGCGGGCGCGCATGCGGATGCTGAGTCATCGTTGGAACGCGCAATTTCGATGCGGCCCGAACTCATAGAAGGCTACTTGTTCAAAGCGGTGAATTACATGTCGTGGCGTGGCGATGAGGCGAATGCGGCTCAGGAGTTTGAACGCGCTGCCGAGAAGTTGGGCATGGATAACGTCATGACTTGGCTGCTGCAACTCGGGATTTCGAGTTCCTTTCGATTTGCGGGCCCGAAATTTCGTCAGGCGCTTAGCGAATGGGAGTTGGAAGGCTCAGACGCGGATCCGACGGCCTACTACCTTGCGATGGCAGAAATTTCCGAGATATCAGGCGACTCCGAAACGGCGAAAGAAAATTACGAGAAGGCGCGGGCTAACCTCGAAAAACTTGTCGAACAGGCGCCGGATGAGCCGTTCTACTACGCGGTGTTGGGGAGCGCATACGCTGGCGCCGGATTGCCAGAAAAGGCTATCGCAACAGGTAAAAAGCTGTTGCAGCTGGCGCCCGTTGACGACAATCAGTGGGACAACGCGGATTTCCTTTGGTACATGGCTGAGATCTACGTTTTGTCGGGCCGCTATGAAGAAGCGATGGATCAGGTGGAGATCGCATTGCAGTATCCCACGACCCTCACCCGGGCCTGGATTGAAGCAGAGCCGTTTTGGGATTCGCTTCGGGACGAACCGCGATTTCGGAAAATAGTCGGCTTGCCCGTTATGGCCGAGTAATTTTCTTCGGCGTTCCAGCTACAATAAATCAAGGACTTCCGGCGCATTATCATCTGCGTAGCGTTTCCTAAGCTATTCCTCGAACAGTCCTCAAGTTTGGTGAATCGACAAACACTAGTCTATCACCATGCTAAACGCTCCCAAATTCGACAAAGCTTCCGCGCCCCAGGCGCTGATTTTCGTTGTAGCGATGCTCTGCGGGCTCGCGATGTTACTCCCACTGTCAGAAGCACAAACACCGCCCAAGACCGATGCGGCGCCGCGGACGAATATCGCTGTCAGCGCGACGGCCGCGAGCCAGGGCTCCCGAGACAAGACGGCAGTTGTATTTGACGTCACAGTAAGAAATGACGGGCCCGATATCGCCGAGTTGGTCATTCTGGAGGCCATTGTTGACGATCGTATTCTGGCGAGGCTGAAGAATCCTCGTATGCAGTCGCGGCAAAAGGTGCGTTGTTACCCAAACAGCTTCGTCTGCGAATTGGGCAATATCCAGCCGTCAGAAAAAGTACGTATTAGTGTCAGTGCTGAATTGATAGGTAGTATCAAAGGGATGAGCATTGGCATGGAATTTCGAGCCGCATCACCAACCGTTGACGTGATGCCGTTCGACAATCGCTACTACAGCGCTACGTTTGTTCGCAACGAATAAACGAATCGATCGGGCTTTCTCGCTCAAGTATCCGCCGTTTCTCCCTGGTCAACGCTTGTAATACTCGCCAGGTCAAGGACAATTAGACCAAATGTGCTGTGGCTCGCGAAGTAATTGCTTCGCCAATTCGAGAACAAATGACGGACGATTCCTTACCAACACAGGAACCAGCACGACGGTCGCGTATGCCACCGGCGTTGTTTTTCGTTATTTTCGCAGTTTCCGGGTTCTCCGGTCTCATCTACGAATCGATTTGGTCCCACTATCTAAAACTTTTTCTGGGCCATGCTGCGTACGCTCAGTCTTTGGTACTCATCATCTTTATGGGCGGCATGGCGTTAGGTGCTTGGCTTACAAGCCGGTTTTCCAGCAGAAGTCGATCGTTACTTTTTTGGTACGCGGTGATCGAACTTGCTGTCGGTCTTGCGGCGCTCGCTTTTCATTCGATTTTCGCCAATCTCATGGAGCTTTTTTACGCTTCTGTACTGCCCAATGTAGGCAGCCCTACCGTCGGCGCATTGTTGAAGTGGTCCGCTGCCAGTTTGCTGATAATGCCGCAATCGATACTACTCGGCATGACGTTCCCGTTGATGAGCGCTGGCATCATGCGACTATTTCCCAGTGCAGAAGGGCGCAGTATTTCAACGCTGTATTTTTCGAACAGTCTTGGTGCAGCCATCGGTGTTTTAGTTAGCGGATTTTGGTTAATTGGGCTAAAGGGATTACCAGGGACGATGGCGTTCGCCGGAATGTTGAATGTTGCATTGGCAGTGTTTGTCTTTTTCATCCTGCTGGTTAACAACAGCGCCCCGTCGCGGCCGCCAGCCAAATCGCCGCGGCTTGTTGCCGATCGCAATTTGGCCAAACTCCTGTTGCTCGCTGCTTTCATTACCGGTCTTGCATCGTTTATTTACGAGGTCAGTTGGATACGCCTACTGACGCTCGTATTGGGTGCTACGACACACTCATTTGAATTGATGCTCAGTGCATTCATTTTTGGTCTGGCGTTTGGCGGGCTGTGGATTCGAAATCGGATCGATAGTATTGCCGATCCGATTCGTTTTGCTGGCGTCGTGCAACTAATAATGGGTTTGCTGGCGCTCCTCACCATACCCATCTATACGCAGTCATTTGGTTGGATGGAGTGGTTGCTTCAAGCACTGGATAACAATGAGACCAGCTATGCCGCCTACAGCGTTGCCAGCCACGGAATAGCGCTCGCAATCATGTTGCCGGTGACCTTCATGGCCGGCATGACGTTACCGTTATTTACCGTTATTTTGCTGCGCCGATATTCAGGCGAAGCTGCCATAGGCCAGATTTATGCGGCGAATACGTTAGGTGCAATATCAGGCGTATTGTTTGCCGTACATATCGGTCTGCCAATGCTAGGTGTAAAGGCGCTGCTGATTTCTGGCGCACTGCTCGACATCGGGCTCGGGTTTGTACTCATTGCGTGGTTCGCTGAAAAGGTTCTACAGCGCAAGAAGCGCCTACTGACCAGCGTAGGACTAACGGCGGCTGTGCTTGCAACGATTGGATTCGCCCAGCTTGATCCGCGGCTCTTGTCGTCCGGCGTCTTTCGCTATGGAACCAGCGATACCTATGAAAACGCGCAGAGCATTTTTTACAAGGATGGCAAAACAGCAAGCGTGGCTCTGAATCAACAAAATGACGGCATGCTTGTGTTGATCACCAATGGCAAGGCTGATGCAGCGATTCAAATGGATCCGTCAAAGCAGTACACAACGGACGAAATTACCCAGACCATCGTTGGGCCATTGGCCATAGCATACAAGCCCGATGCCAAGCGCATTGCGAATATTGGGTTTGGTTCGGGCATGACGGCGCACGCGTTACTCGCTAGCGCCGAGATCGAACAATTGGATACCATCGAAATTGAGCCGGCGATGGTTGAGG
Organism: Woeseia sp.; assembly: GCA_021773015.1. Taxonomy (GTDB): domain Bacteria; phylum Pseudomonadota; class Gammaproteobacteria; order Steroidobacterales; family Woeseiaceae; genus OFTM247. The sequence continues at coordinate 1,901,956 of JAJFKW010000001.1, read as the reverse complement.
CAGCACGGCTTTATGGTGACCACGTGAGTCGCGTATTCGACGATCCCCGGAGCGTGATACACATCGAGGATGCGAAGTCGTATTTCTCGCTCGCAAATACACTGTACGACATCATCATTACGGAGCCTTCCAACCCGTGGGTAAGCGGCGTCGCCAGCCTATTCTCAACCGAGTTTTACCGGCACACGAAACGGCATATTAAAGACGATGGGATATTCGTGCAGTGGATTCAATTGTACGAATTCACCGATGATCTAGTGTTTTCAATCTTGAAGGCACTTTCGGAAAATTTCGAAGACTTCGTTATTTATAATTCCGAAGAACACAATATTCTCATTGTGGCAAAGAAGGATGGCCAGCTGGGCAATCCCGATTGGACAGCTATTTTCGATACACCGCTTGCTGGCGAATTGGCAAAAATCGATGTCAACAATAGGGATGACATGCTGATTCGAAAGATCATTGGCAAGAAACAAGTATTGCCACTGCTGGAAAGCCAATCTGTTCCCGCTAACTCAGATTATTTTCCATTTGTGGATCAGAATGCTGGCAAAGCACGTTTCGCCCAATCTTCATCTAGCATGTTTTCATCCTGGTGGCGCGCATCACTGCCGTTGCTTGAAATGCTAAATGGCGATGCCATCGACTTTGAGAATCTGACGCGTACATTCCAACTCTTTCGCGTTTCTCAAAAGTCGAACGCTACCTGGCTCTACCGAACGTTCGTAAATGGCGAATCCGAAGAGACGTTAGCGGCGGAGGCATACTATCCACCAGGATTGTTAGGAATCGAGGCAAAGTGGATTAGACAGCAATTGAACAGCTGTAAAGATACAACAGATGCTGCGCGCATGCGCGAGTCTAGACATCAGGTATTCGAGGAGGCTCTGCCATTTCTCAGCGCCGAGTTGGGGGGCGATCTCGTTGGCTATTTGTTTGCCGAATCTTGCAGCGGACCGGTTGGTGTGGAGGAGAGCTTATGGCAGCGATGGTATTCGGCGATAGCCGCACGTAACGCAGAAGAAATGTCGACGTTAGGTCGCGAATTGCTTGAAGATGACGTTGAAGCTACAGCGACTGAATTGCGATACGTTGTTAGGGCGAGTATTCTCGCCGCGCTAGTGCTTGGCCGTAGCGGCGATGTTGAGCAACTCCAACATAAATATTCTGAAATCCTGGCGAATCGTACCGGTCAACCCGATTTGTTGGTCGGCGCGGGCATCGAATAGGCTTGCAGTTGTATACGTGAAAATCTGCCCTAGCCAAAAAGCATGGTTGCGGCCCACGGTGGCAACGGGTCAACTTTCGCTTGGACATTGTCGTCATGTTTGATCGCAATCAATTCAAACGGATCGTCTTTGCTTGAGTTGTCTATGAGAATGAAAGTGTCTGCAAATTTTCCAGCTATCGCCACGTTCGTCATCGTTCGTTTTACTCTGCTGACGATTTTTTCATAAGGCACAGTGTGCCCGCCTTCGGTCACTCGTTGTGCCACCCTGGCCGCATGCAGACCTTCTTGCAAATGAATGTAAACCAGCTTGACGTCATAGCCGCGTTTCTTGGCGTGCTCTGCAATATCAATTTTCGATGGATGGGAAAATACCGTTTCGTACGCGAACGAACGGCCCGCCGACAGATATCCACGAATGAGTGCCACGGCAGTTTTCGCAGCGCGGATGCTTTCGATTTCGGGGTTGTCGGGACTGATGGATTTAGCAATGACATCGGCGTTGACAAAAGGCATGCCGCGCGGCTCAAGCACTGTACTAAAGTAAGTTGATTTACCCGAGCCGTTGCCGCCAGCAAGAATCCATATTTGTTTGCTTGCCACTTAGCTACGCCGGTGCGGATTTGCTTTCGTCTTCAACAAAACGACCGTCGACGAAGCTGCCAAAGCTAACGGAACCTTGTGCTTCTGTGCGCCGAATTAGCTGCGGATTATTCGGTGCCGCATCGTAGATGACGTCGGCACCCAAAATTCGATCTTTAATTGAACCGCTTTTCTTGGCCTCTGCTAGGTCGCGGAGCATGTCATCAGTGGATACATTGATCGATTGTTGATGATTCACGTCCAACGATGCGGTTCCCGCGAGCAAGGCGTATATCGAATTTTGGTCGACGCTTGTTGCCATCCAACGGCCAATTTCTGCCCAATACTCGACTTGTTTCGCGATACTGCGATGCTCGATATCCGCATAGTGCGCCGCAGCCTGGTACAAAGCCGGGCGCAGGCGCACCGGTTTAGCTGTGTCTGCAACACTCGACCTATCATCTTGTATATCAACGCGTTGCGAGCTCTTACCCCTCTCACCTACAGCCATTGGAGCCACCTTGTATATTGTCAAATTTGCTATGTTTGTAGCGTTTTGCTACGTTTCGGTCAGAATCATAACAACTTAGCAACCAATTGCAAGCAACTAGCAACAGGCGATCAATATCTAGAAAACGTGTAGTACTGAGTAGGAGAGAAATATGCCGATGTTGCCTAACCAACGTGACCGCAAAGACCTTACCACCTCAAGGTTTATTTATTCCTCGGACGATCACGACCTCGTGCTATGACTCGTCGTCCCGTTCGGCCAGCAATCTCAGCCCCGAGCATATTGCTTCCTGTCGGTTAAAAATTGAGCGGGTCCCCCTTTCGGAAGAGATGCAGACGTGCGGCCGCGAATTTCTTGAAAGCGTAAGTATTGAACTTGCGCCTGCCGAACGCGATGTTGTTAGATCGAGTCTTTTGGCAGCGCGCGTGCAGCGGCGCGATCATAGGGTGAAGCAGGTGAAAAATCAGTACTCGGAAATTTTGAAAGGTCGAAACGGTCAGTCGGATTTGCTAGCTGCCGAAAGCGCGAATTGGCAATAGACAATACCGGGTTACGGGGTGCAGGAAATGCGAAGCCAATGCCTCGCATTTCCAGACTCGCCAACTACCGTATTTCCTCGCGGACGGTATGACGACGCTATCAGTGCGGTGAGTAGCGAGATACGTCGTCGTAAGGGTTCAATTGTAGGGTGACCATATTCTCTTCGACGTCATCCCGGCACGTGCTATCGATAGATTGTATGGTTGCCCCGCTGACATTATGCTCACCGAATTCATGCCAGTTAAGCGGCAGATTGCGTGCCGTGATTTGACCGTACTGTACCTCTCGGAACCGTTTGACGAATTGCGCAATATCACGTGGCGAGAAACTTGGCGGTAGATGATTTAGCGCTTCTAAAACCTGTTCGCTAACCTCTCGAACGTCGGGGAAGAATCGGCGAATCGCAATTCCTGCCACGTAGATATTTTCTAACCTGGCCAATCGCTTATCGTCCTCGTCTCGTCTATCGGCACCAAGCTGAAATGGGGCGGCAGTTAACCTAGACTCAAAATCACTGCCCTTAAATGAAATACCGCTTGAGTTGTTTTTGTCGTCTTCGGTTGGACGCCGTGTGCCTGCAAATACCCAAAAACAAGGTGATATCTGAAAAGTATTGCCGCTCCGGATGTAGTTTCCGTCTTCTAGTGGAGCAAGAAATGCGTCATATGGCGGGCGACCGTCAAGAAGTACGTTGAGTTCATCCACAAATACCAGAAATTTTTCATCCGGGTTTTGTGCCTGCCGAGTTACGACAATATCAAATGCGTGGAGCAGGTCTCGGCGGGACAACATCTGAGTGATGTTAAAAGAAAGAAACTTCATTCCAACCTGTTTTGCAAGACGGCTTGCGAGGTAGCTCTTACCGGACCCAGGAGAGTCAATCAACAAGAATGCCATGTGTCGAATAGGGTCGTTGTGAAATTGCCTTCCGTACTCAACAAGGGTCTTCAACATCTTCCTCTTTCTTGGCACCGTCGCGATGTACTCAGAAACTTCCGTCATGGCTCGCCAAAGCTGCAATTTGGAGACTTGTTGCTCTTCGTACAAGACAATGCCCTTATCGGTTCGGGAGTCGTTCCAGTGTCGAAATTGGTTATTCCAACCGACCGGGCGACCGAAGTCGTAACGGTGAAAATAGGATTTCGAGATATCCAGGGTCTGTCCATTGTTGTGTTTCCAGTCATCAACGACAATGCGCAGGTACTCCTCTCGCATCCAATGGTCCGTAAAACTCAATGAATCGCTCAGGGCTCCGTCAAATCCCTCGTCTGACGGGCTGCTGGCGTTAGCGATCAATGCCGGGAGGAATACGCTGGCCATCGGAACTGTATTGGTGAATTTGGCGTTGCCAGCGTTGGGCTGCACGTAGCCACACGGTTCCTTGCTATCACACAAACAAGAAGGATCACGAGCAAGTACCTTCATACCCGAAGGCAACACGACAACCCGCGCATTGGGGAAATCTTCCGCAACTTCGTTGACCGCGCTCATCGCTTCCGATGATGCAACGCCGCCTTTTGTTATCCAGTTGGACGTAGCAACTTTCTCATCCTGAATAGCTTTACGAGCGGCCATTTGTGGGACCAGATAAACCGCCACCCTTTCGTTGGGCAATGATCTGTACCAGTTAGATGACTTCCAGGTCTTTGAGGAGATGTACCATTGCGCCGCTGCCGGAGTGAGGGTGGTCAGCAGGTCAATGAGTTCGGACGATATTGCACCTTTGCCCAGGTCCTTGATGACGACAATGTCAGCCTCGGCGAGAGCATCCAAGGAGTTGAGCCTAGCCTCGAGCCCGTTTCTGATCGCGCGGTAGCGGTTCCGGTCAAAAGGCAATTCCCAGTCAAGCCGGTCTCGGTGTGCTACACGATCACCTTTCTGTTCGAAAACTCTGATGATGCGGGTGGTTCCCAGCTGACTCGATTCCGTATCGTCGGCCAAATTGTGCAGCACTGCCCGGTCTGGAGATGGTGTCGCCGGAGGTGTATGCATCATCAGACGATGCGGAGTTTTGGCTATGTTGTTGTTCGGATCGAGCATGCTACAAAGTTCGGCTTGATCGTCACGGTGCCAAAGGCCGAGACCTATGACATCGAAGAGAGGTCCATTTTTATCACGTGCATTCCTGAGGTTGACCGCGACCTGGCCTGCGCCGCAAAGAGAACGTACGGTGCTTTGAGGAATTTGTAGTGCACGGGTGTGATTAGGGCCAGGTCGGCCTGCAGAAGGCGAGCGATGTTTGCCAACCACCCAAAGTTCATCAACAAGCCAATCGCCAACAACCAACACTCTTTTTAGTTTTGTCATGATGCATACCCCTATTTATCCAAGTGGAGCGATGCGTCTTTCCAGTGGCTGTATTGTTATTATTCTTAGTCGGCAATTTCAATGCCGATGCAATGGTAAGTTGTCGATGATCCTTATCTAATCGCGTACCGCTTGGTTGTTCGCCGGAAGAAAAATTTTGTAGACGTCAAATATATTACTTCAGCGATGTACGCCACAATCGTTCTCTTGATTTATGGTCAAGCGGCAGGCAATCGGGCCACAGTTGGGGCACAATTGGCGTGGAGAGGGAGGAGTCGATGCCAGAGTTTCATAAGAATAACGAGTTAAGAGAGTTAGCCGCGAAAGCCGTACTGCTGCTTTCAAAGGAAAATAGAATCATTCGGCGGGCGATAAAAGCGGTTACCAGTGGAGAATTGGAATTGCCAAAAAACGGCCGCACACGCCGGGAAAATTTAATTGCAGCCAGTTACGAAGGTTTAACTGCGGAGGCAATGCGTAGATGGATTCGCGGTGAAGTAAGTAGCGTAACGACTGAATCTTTGGATCATATAATCGGGGGCGCCAGCACGCGAGACGTCATACTCGAGAGGCGCGATTTTACGGATGAAGTATCGAAATACGATTTTGGCGAAAAGCTGGGATTCAGTTACGACAGTATCCAAAAAACGATTGACAAAGAGTATTTTGGAAAATTGATTTATGCGCGTGGGTTTTATCTGAAGACGAAAGATGCGATGGATCTGCAGAGAGAATACTCGAATATTTATGCAATGTACCATTTTGCGCCAGATACAAGTGGCAGTGACAGAAAAATTCTGCGGTCGACGCTTAGGGTTCGTTATGCACTGAGTGTAACTCGCAAAGAGATTATGATTGTTCGGTGCAAATTGCACGTACCAAGCGACGACGAGAGCGTCTTCTACGCTTACGACGGTGTTCTGACAAAAAAAGAGCGGCACCTCTACTTCTATTTCGAAGAGGTATCTAGAATGTCGCGCGACGGCAGAGATATGCTAAACCTCACTTGCCAGTGTAGCGATATTGCGGTTCCTGATTCGTTGTCAGGAATGTTAATATCGGTCAGCGCAATGCAGCAGTTGTACGCAGCATCGGCGTATTTAGTGAAACAAGATGTAAGCAATAGTGAAAATCGAGAATCGATAATGAAGGCAATGCGCGAACCACTACGGATTTACGACGAAGAAGAGCTACGACTCGAATCTCCAGAGATTATTGAGAATATCGCTCCGGCCTATTCTCCGTAAAGCAGCCGTAACGAAAAATTGCGCATAAGCCTCAGTTTAACGGCGTGCTGCGCTACTGAGGCATTTGTCCAATGCAGTGAGAATCTCTTGTTCTATAAAGCCACGAAAATCACTTTTTGGTAAGAAACAAACCTGACACCTTTTCCTTTTCCCGTGCATGAGATGAGAAAATGTTTCAGGATTACTTCGCCTCGGACGACTACGACTTCCAGACTCCGACTAGAATAGATCGTGCAAATTTTCGCACTCACTACCGATTAATACTTGCTTTGGCGATCCATCACTGGGTGCGAAGCTCAATTCAAACCGACCGAGTGTGTCGGCATCATGTACCGCTCTAGCGCCGTCTAGCGCGCAGAAAAAACCAAACACGGCTGCAGAACTCGCTCGCTCAATTATTTTGTCAACAAAGGCTCGATCACTCGACTCCAGCTTGTTGTACCAAGTAGATTGCTCAATCAAATCGGATGCCGGTCGCCGACCTGCAGGCTTCGTCAGGCTGGTGCATACAGACGATACTGCCGATTGGTGGACGGCAATTCTAATTCCTTCAACAAATTCTTCTTGTGTCATCAAAATTCACTTCTGTAGTTCTGGAAATTGTTTTTTTGCTTTCTGGGCTAGGTCTTGAATTGCACTATTAGGCGCATCGGTATTGTTGCGCAGGTATTTAAGGTCATTCGCCAGGAAAGGTGGCAGGTTTATTTGTTCTTTTCGTAAATGGATTGTCAGCATAGCTCTGGCGCGGCTGTCTTTTGGCAGAAAAGGTATCAGGTTTATTTAGCATTCGAACGACTAGGGTCTATTGCGACGGCTTGTCTCTCTGTTCGGCGAATAACCTCAGTCTCTAACATTTTTACTGCCTGTTAGAAAATAAATCTGACACCTTTTCCGACACTTTCTCCGCCTGGTGGGTGGCGGTCAATTCGACCCTTTAGAGGGTGTCTCGGTAGATCGCGATTCGCTAGCGGTTCGTACTGCGCCGTCGTAATTCATCATTGATTTTCCCACGGAGCTGAGCATTTGGAAACTACAATGGGAACGTCCGACTCATCTATCATTCCGTGTTCGTCGTAGTGATAATGAGTGCCTAGCTGGGAGTTTGTGAGATTCGCGATTTCTGCAGCGAATAGCAATAGCCCCTCTTTGTTGCCAGAGATCCGAACCTCTGTCCCCACGATATGTTTCACCGACAGGTAAGAATTTGACGTAGACGGGCTTACAAGGCGACGGTTGATCTCCTCCAGAGCCTCGACGACATTTCGGATTTGACTATCGATATCTTCGTCCATTGTCATCGCTCCTCCGGAAGTATGATGTTCTTGTTATCTGTTCGTTCAAATGTCTCTTTACCATTCGGCTTAGTTTTGGTAGTGCCCGTTTCGAAATTCATGTGGGGCCCCTCTGGGTGATGATTGTTCGTTTTGGCAAGATCGCTGTCACCCATTCGAACTTGGCGCGTGCCGTCAGCTGATCTGGTAATGCCAGATCCGGCTTCACCGATGTGTCTTTGGTTCGGGCCAAGAAAATCTTGCGCTGCGTCCAAGGCATCGTCAGTACTGAGTTTGTCTCCGTCTTTCAACGCGGTAACGTTGCAATTATGCACCAATACGCGCTGTTCACCCACAAAATAGGTATGAAAATCTGCAACGCTAATGTTATATGTGGCGTCTCGCCTCGCGGTCTCTTTGACAACTGAGACGATCATTCCACGTCCTTCCTCGGTGATTACCGCTATCTCCCTACCGGGACACCCACAATAAATTAGAGTTTCTAGCCTGAAAGGCATGCTGCAATGCCATTGTAGCTACGGTTTACTTGGTAGTGTGACCTTGCCAAGAAAAATCTTGATTAATCCACAACAGACGCCGTACTACCACTGCGTGAACCGTTGTGTCCGACGGGCATTTCTGTGTGGCAAAGATACGTTAACCGGGTATGACTTCGATCATCGACGAAGTTGGATAGAAGCAAGACTAAAAGAGCTCGCCGGCATTTTCGCGATTGATCTTTGTGCTTATGCGGTGATGAGCAATCACTACCATGTCGTGTTGCATGTCAATACGGAGGAGCAAGCCAATTGGTCGGACAAGGAAGTTGTTGATCGCTGGACACGTTTGTATCGATTGCCTGAGTGGTTTGACCGCATCGATAGCGTGCGCCGAAGTGAACGGATAGATCTGTGGCGGGACCGTTTGGGCAATGTGAGTTGGTTTATGAGAAACGTGAACGAGCCACTCGCTAGACAGGCTAACAATGAAGATGGCTGTAAAGGCCGATTCTGGGAAGGGAGATTCAGATCGCAGGCGCTTTTGGACGATACTTCGCTGTTGAAGTGCATGGCCTACGTGGATTTGAACCCAATAAGAGCGAAGATGGCGGCAACACCAGAGGTCTCATTGCATACCTCCATCAAAGCTCGAATTGAGGGCAATGATAGTGCGCTTGCACCTACGTCGGATACTTCACAAACGCGTTATTCGCTTCCCATTGAAAAGCTCGAATATCTCAGCCTTGTGGATTGGACAGGTCGTCAATTTCGTGAGGATAAGCGCGGTAAAATTGACGCAGGTATTCCGCCGATCATTGAGCGACTACAAACTCATCCTGCCGGTTGGTATGAAGAAGTCCGTAACCTCACCCGTAAGTACTTCAGAGCCATTGGCAGTGTTACGTCGTTAACGGCCTTTCGAGACCATCTCGGCCAGCAGCGCTTAAAGGGATTGTCGACATAGTCTTAGCGGAAGCCGCCGATTGACGGTCTCGAATTACGTCCAAACTCGATTCTGATACGAATCAATCTTCTGGTGTTTCAAGGGCGGTTTGTCTCGGCGCCGTCAGCGTTATTGTGGGTGTCCTTATAGTTTCACGATTCGGCGCCTCCAGATTTATTGTGGGTGTCCTCGTAGTACCGGCGGCCGAATCTCATCGTCAAGTGTCATTGCCCCGATCCTGGAATGATTACTCGCTCAAGTTCCCTAACCTGCTGCGGCCGCAAACCGAACTGATTTCCGGCTTTGGAAACGTCGACCAGAATCGGCGAGTTTGGAAATTGTTTGGACAAACTCTCTGGGACTGCTGATCTCGCAAGGTCATCAACAAACGATGTAGGTACTTCGAATGATTTGATTGTAGCATCACTGACGCCCTGAGAGAGCCGTCTGTTAAGAAGAGCCTCTGCTCGCGCTGCATCTCGGAAAAAAGGTGTCCGCGGAAAAAAGGTGTCAGGTTTATTTAGCTTTCGAACGACTAGGGTCTATTGCGACGGTTCGTCGCCCTGTTCGGCGAACAACCTCATTCTCTAATATTATTTCCGTTAGAAAATAAATCTGACACCTTTTCCGAACGGCCTCTCGTAGTAGTTTTTTAACGGCCTTTCGAGACCATCTCGGCCAGCAGCGCTTAAAGGGATTGTCGACATAGTCATAGCGGCAGCTACCGATTGATGGTCTCGAATTATTTTCAAACCCGATTCTGATACGAATCAATCTTATGGTGTTTTAACTGCGCTATGTCTTGGCGCCGCCAGCCTTATTGCGGGTGTCCTCGTAGATCCCTCCAGCCTCACTGTGGGTGTCCTCGTAGTTGCGGCTCTCGTAGTTGCGGCTGGTAGTTCGCCGCTCGTTCACCCGCTAACGCCGCCAACTCTATTGTGGATGTCCTCGTAGTTTGGTTCACCAACTCTATTGTGAGTGTCCCCGTAGACTGGCCGTTATTATGGGTGTCCCAGTAAACTCGGTATCGCGATCATAATTGTGGATGTCCTCATAGTTGGCCCTCATTGTTATGGGTGTCCCCGTAATGCCCCGCCCGTAAATGTCCCGTGGTATCTTTGATCCCTAAGCTCACTCAGACTCAGCTATCCTGTTCTCGGTTAGTACATCACTTAAAAAGTCCCGAACTACTGCATCGCCGCTTTCGTGGGAATCCACTCTAACGCGTGCGGCCACATTACAGATTTTTGCCGCCATGATTGCGCATAGTCCGATATTTAAAGAACTGTCAGATGACAGCAACCTGTGGGTATGAACGAAGTCTGCTAATTCACATGCTGATATCAACAGCTTCAGAATTTTCTGCACTGAAGCATCACTATCATATTCACGGTCTGCTACTTGTCTTATCAAATCGGCCCTCATGTTATAAACCGTGTCGAGCGCAAGTGAACGGACATAATCATCTTCGTCCTCCAACATTTGTATCACAGTGATTGCTGAGTGTTCGTCCACAGCATCGTAATCGTATAGATGCTTTACGGCGTGTGATCTGATCTCCCACCTATTGTTTGTTAAACACTCCAACACAATTTCGTTGATATCTTTGTGTATGTTTGGATTTAGTTCTGACAACACCCAGGACGCGTCGACCTCCAATTGCGGAATTCCGCTAGCCAGTAGTTTTCGAAGTTCATGAGGCGAAAAGTTATCACAAAAGTGCGCCAAAAGTTCTTGCGAGATGATGGGTGATGGCTCAATTTCTCCCGCCACCAATCCCGATATCAATTCATTCACTTTGTTCGACCTCATTCAGCAACATCTGGTCAGCCCTCTCCCAATCCCAATCTTGTCTTTCGGGTTCTCAATTGTCTTAGTAACTCCTCTTCTAAGGCAATTCGTTGATCGTGGTTTGCGTCGACCTTCTTGCCCTTCTTGATACGTTGCGCGGTTTCTGCCCGCCGCCCGACAATACTACCTTCCAAAGCTGCAATATTCTCATCAATATTCTTGTCCTTCAACTCATCGATTGACTTAAGTTTTCCATCAATTATTCCGCCTCGGCCCTTTCCCGAGGGTTTGAATTTGAAGTCGCATTCATTGTGAACTAATAGCTGCTGCTTCCCTACGAAGTATGTTTCAAAATCGGCAACGGTTATATTATAGGTTCCATCTATTTGAGTGGTTTCAGTGACTGACTCAACCAACATACCTCGGCCATCCAATGACACTACCGCCATTTGAGCCTTTAGGTCCTGAGTATTCTTCCAGCCCTGACCAGAAACCCACCACGGATGGTCATTCGTCGTGTCAAATTTGGCTTTTTTACCATCTACGCCAACCAGAGAGACTTCCCAGATAACTCGGTCGTGGCGTTGAATTACATGTGTGACGGATTTAAGTGTTGTCTCGCCAGTCACTACATCCCTGGATAAAACTTTATCACCCACTTCAATTTCTTCAATCGGTTGCAATCCTATTTCAGTTTGAACGAGTGTCCCAGCAACAAAACAACACCCAACTTTTCTAAACTTAGAGAGTTTCTTCAATTTACTAAGAAGATTGCCGGCGGGGCCAACTAACTCCATTCCAAATGACACAGCATTTGAGAATGTTGGGTCATCCTTCACATCTTTGAAAGCAATAACCACGGCGCTAGGAGGTACGAATTCAGCTAACTTCATAGTGAATTCAGGATGTTCTCTAGCGATTGCCAGACCTCCTTGGGCGCGCCTATCCATAACAGTGTCTGATTGATTGCCAGACAGATCTACAAAATTCATTGGATCATTCCCGACATACGAGTACCAATTTAGCCCATCGTCGTAGCCGGCGGGGTCGGTTTGCATGAAGCGTCCGATAGTGGGGTTGTAGTAACGCGCTCGAACGTAATAAAGCCCTGTCTCAGCATCGATTCTTCTGCCGGTAAACCGAAAAGGATTGCCAGTTGGATCATCGACTTCCCCGTATCCCGAGTAGGTGTATTGATCTGTCATGTTTCCCGTCGCGTCGGTCAAGGCCACGATCGACCCCCGCCAGTCCGAATGATAAAAGAACTTGTTGCCTGCGGTGTTGTACATCACTAGCGGTTCGTCAATGCCTGGGCCGTGGACATAGCGTCTAAGCAGGTTGCCGGCGTCGTCATAGTCGGCGATTTCTTCCACGCCATTCGATAGATACGTTTCGGTGGCAAAACCACTGCCGGACTTGCTACTTCTGCGGCCTATTGGATCGTATTCATAGGTCGCGCCGATACCCGGGCCGGCGGCTGAAACCAGGCGGTTTTCCATGTCATAGCCAAAGGTCCAGATGCCATCGCCAGTTAAGTTACCGTTCATGTCATAACCAATATTCGCGACCGTGCCATCGAATGTGATGTCGTTGTATTGGTTCAAGCCATTGGCGGTGTAGTTGGCTTGTTTTGTTGCCGGCGGTAAATACCCGTATATGGTGTTGATCAAACCAATGCTAGTGATCTGATTCGCGGCGTTATAGTTGAAGGTGTAATCTGCGTCGTCAGTCGTTCCGGCAAGATTGTGGCTCAGCGTTTTTAGTGCGCTGTCCGGAAAGTAATCGTAGTTTGTAACCACCCCGTTGCCCAGCGTTACCTGTGCACGTTGTGACTGCGCGTCGTAGTCGTAGTCGGCCAACAATAGGCCGGTACTGCTCGATTCGCGAATGGTATCGATACGATTTAGCGCATCATAGCTGTAGTTTGCCAGAAATGCGTCGGGCCACGTAATGCTTGTTCGATTGCCATTAGCGTCGTACTGGTAGTTAATTGCTCTTCCATCGTCAGTCATACTGGTGGGTCGCCGGGCATTGTCGAAAACATAGTTGATGATATAGCTGTTGTCCCCATATCGAATATCGGTAATCTGCCCGACCTTGTCATAGGTTGTGCAGACATTTAGGGACGTCGTGCCGCAGGTTGGGCTTATGGTTGAGAACGATCCACCCGGCTGTACGAGTTTCCGCGTCTGTCGCTTCAATGCGTCAAATGCAGTCAGTATCCAGTCACCATTTCGCGATCTAAAGCCGATTCGATTTCCACCTTCGTCGTACCGATACTCCCAGTAGTCAGTGGCGTTACTTTGACCGGCATTCGCGCTAAGGTCCTGGGGGAACTCCGCCTTACTTAATCGATCGAGACCATCATAAAAAAAGCTGGTTCGGTTACCATTTGCGTCCGTTACCGACTCTATCACTCCGTTTGTTGTGTACGTGTTGGTCTGGTAATCCTGTTGCAAGGATGTCCCATCAGCATACGTCTGCGCTGTTCCAAACGCTTTGATCGTCTTTACGACTTGGCCCGCTGCATCATAGATTGTCTTTGATTTTCTACCTTCGGGATCAGTAACAGTATCTATGCGACCTAGTTCATCATAGGTTGTGTGGACGACTCCGCAGTCGGTAAGACCGGTGTCACGCAGACCAGTTGAGGTAAAGCACTCTTCGTTATAGCTGTTCTCCGGCGGGCCGAATGGCGTGTGATCGATTTCTGTGCGCGACAACAATGCACCTGTGTGCGAATTACTACGTCGGTCCACGCGAATCCGCAGCCCATCTAAGTCGTAGTTAAATACGGTGGCTAGCGCCTGCTGAATACCGGCGCCGTCAGGATCTGGTGTTTTTGCCCATTTCAGGCGGCGCATGTGATCAAATTCGTATGTGTTGACATTGCCGCGAGGGTCGGTCACGGTGGCGACGTTGCCAATGGCATCGAACGTGAAATTCGTCGTGAGATTTAGACCACCACTATCCTTTACAGATGAAAACAACGTCGCGTGACTTGCGACACTATTGTACGTAAAAGTTGTTACCGAGCCCTCCGCATCTGTGATTGTGCATGGTCGACCAAAATTGTTTGTGCACGAGTAGGTGAATGTTGTGACGGGTGTGCCACCCGAGACGAGGGGATCAGTTATCGACGTCACCAGCCCAGGTGTATTGTATGTGATCGTTGTAGTGTTACCTCTTGCGTCGGTTAACGTACTTGGCTTGTTGCAATTTCGACTATTGGCACACGAAGATACAGTCGGTCCTTCTACGTAAGAGGTAGAGGCAACGATATCAGCGAGGCCAGAGCTGGGCTTTGCTACAATCCTCTCATCAATCACATTATGTCGGATGTCGTACTTAAGATTGGTGCGATTTCCCTCTGGTGATGTCGAGATCCACTCTCGTCGATGCGTGTCGTAGACCATAGTTGAGACTCGATCCAACGCATCGATGCTTTTTCGTAGTAGGCCGTTACTATCGAAATACTGTTTCGTTACACTGCTGATCGGAGCGGGATCGATTTGCAGACCGCTCTTCCAATTTTCAGCGCCAAAAAAGGATGAAGTCAGATAATTTGTAACGTTCTGTGGCGTGCGATTGTCGCGCACTGCCTTTACCCGATAAAAGTCATCGTAGTCGATGGTGATAAAAGGATTTACCAGATCTGTTGGCGTGAACCATCGTCGAATACGGCTGTAGTTACTGTAAATCGCTGTTCCAGGGTTCTGTGCATATTCGTATTTTGTTGTTGCACCATCTGGGGTCTCGACCGACATGTCGGAGAGATACCGTTTGTCCTGCCAGCCGACTACACCATTGGCATCGGTATTTGGCGTGACGAAGACCTTCACGTTTCGGCCGGACTCGTCAGATGCCCAGATTCCGGTGCTATCTGCTTGATCGGTGAAACTTATGTACCGACCCAAGCTGTTCGATACTAATGCCAATCTGGTTGAAAGGTGGTAAGTAAAGTCTATTACCGTACCGCCGGAAAATGTCCACTTAGTCGCTCTAGCGTAATTAGGTGTAGACGCGTTGCCGCCAATATGTTCTAGACGTAACTCGTTTCCGTTTTTGTCAACCACTGTATAAACCAACGCGCTATAGTCGTAAACAGTACCAGATGGAAGCATTGTTCCAAGCGAACGACCGCCAGTTTCGCTCAGCTTTTCATGGCTTCCCGGTTTTGGGTTGAAAGAATTGTCAGGAAGACGCACGAAAATATTGGTTTGCGGTGGACGCGTAACCTTCACGATATTATTCCAGAGACCTTTGCCGAACCAGTCAGCTGCGAACAGCAGTGCTACCCGAGACCGAAGATCGGTGTTTGCGCCTAGGTCTCGCATCACGTAGATTGCGGCGACTGTTCGTGCGGCGTTGAGCGCGGAGTCCCTGCCGAAGCTTGCGAACGCGTCATTCCCCGGTTCCGCATCGATTGCGAGTTCATGCCGCCAGCCACCCGGTAACCCATATCGTCGGAATATGCCACAATTGGTAGTGACAGTTGGCAAACAAGAGGCGACTGTATTTGCGCTGGTATAGTGGCGCTGAACGCTCAGACTTCGTGGGAATGGCCCTTCACCAACCACTAAGTCTGGAAGCGGAGATAAAGTTAAGTCTCCACTTGAAAGGTTAACGCCAAATCTCTCGCGTCCTTTCGTGGAGTGTTCGGCGAGCTTTACAGAATTGAGTGCCGATTGAGCCGGGTTATCGTCTGCCGTTCCTCCCGATCCCTTCGCGAGCCCGCCAACCATAAGACTGATTCGGTCTTGCGTTGGGTTAAACGCCGCAACGCCGCCAAAGTCGTTTGTTCCACAGCCAGTACACATCAAGCCTGAATGTGCATTTTGCGGTACGATTGCCGAAAAACCAGCGTTCATCAGGTCTTGCAGAGTGGTGTTGGCGATTCCGGTGTAGTTTGTGAGCTGTGCGCTACCGTAATTACTGCTATCAACCTCCATTAGTCGGATGTTGTTCTCATTGGCTAGACTAATTAGTGCAACTGCGTCAGTTGTACGTGAATCGTCATTAATTTGTTGCGGAACACCGCCTTCCAAACGATTGTTGACCGCAGCAAGTGAGATAAAAGCCGCTGTACGATCTGATGGGTTCGCTGTATGCGAGTTTGCGCTAAATGCCGATTGAATATCGGTAATACCGGAACCGTTAATCAGTGAATTAATCGTCCCCAAGCTATGGTGGTGCTGCACCCTGACATTATTTACGTTACCCACGAGTCGATTCATCGTGCTTGACTCGGCCAGCCATGTGGCGCCGAGTACACCTTGCTCTGGCCTGTAGCACACGTTTGATGTGGCCGTCACCGGTGTCGTGGCAGTGTCGTAAAGCTGGCACGTCGAGTCGACAAATGGGATGGGTGGTAGCCCTAAGTACCAAATATGTTTCGGGTCTGACGGATTCTCAACGATCGTGTTGGTTGTCTCTGCTTCCTGAATCGAAGACAGATGACTGATTGCCGATTCATTGCTGTCACCAAGTCCGACAACAATTGTCGCAAATATCGGTTCCCACCTGTCCTGGGTCGCACAATTGGTACCCGGAGGCTGGGGAAGGTCACAAGCGTGATACGCCATTCGAATTTGCGATGTAACTGTCTGGTCCTGGTATGTGCCGGATAACGCACCGTAAGGGTGGTTCACCGCAATCGTTACAGGCGAACGCCCGACTACGTGATTTGGCGTCTCGCTGCTAGCAAGCGCACGATACTCTGAGTACAGCGTCACTTTTCGTGTGTAGGTGGTTGGTGTTTTATCTGATAGCCCTTGCCAAAATCGTAGTCGCCGGCCAGCAGACTCATCCGCGTAGACTAACTGGTTGATGTTGTCTACTTGAACCGTAATGGTCGTTCGATATTGATCTGGAATTTCACCGGTCCACTCATGTTGGTGCGAAACGGGATACGCAAGGGTCGACGAAATTCCCAGGGGCGCGTCCGAATCAATCACCAGTCCGCCCAGCAGATCTTCGATCTGCATATTCGGGTTAATGGTATCGTAATTGCTGACATTCGTAGCGCGGATATCGTTCATCAACGCCGTCGCGAATGTCGTCAATTGAGATTCAAGACCAACGCGATTGATGTTTTCAACATAATCGACTGTGGTCCCTGGAAGTGTCTGCGTTGCCGGGACGTAGCCAAGAACTGACGATCCGCAGGTTGGTGAACTCGCAGTTCCACAACCCATTTTCTGAGCGAGATCGCCGCCGGTTTTGGAGATGTTCACTTTGAAGGATGGGTCATAGAGAAAATCTGAGGATGGGTTACTTGTGTCGTACGCACGAACCCAAATATGACCCATAATGACGGGCGTGCCGCTTGTTGGAAGATCTCCGGTAAGGGAAGCGCAGTCCGTCGATCCGCTAACAGTTGCCGGAATTCCACCATCGGCTAGGAACTGACAAGAGGCCTGGCGATTTGCAAGTCCTGTCCAGTTTGTAAACTGTGCCGCAGTCAAACTTATCGTTCCGACGCGATAGTTCGCCACCAAATTGTAACTGCCGATAACGCTTCCTTCGCGAATTAATTCAACCACAAGGTGCGCTTGGTCAAAAGCGGTGCCGGATTGATCGATGAACGCGCCTCTACCGCCTTTCGACAAACCGAAGCGAAAGTCTATTTCAATGTTATTTCGAACGTACTCGTAAACTGCCGCAGCGTATTCGTCGGCGGTCAATAATCCGGCGCCGAGTGAACGTGCGAGCTCTTTAATCTCGGGAGGTCGCGTGGACCATGCGGCTGCGCCGACAGTATGCGTAGTTGATGATCCATAGTGAGTCCAAGCTTGTGACGGTGATGACAATGGTGCGGACAAGAGCTTCATGGTGGGCGGTTCGGCTTGCGCGTGACTCATGTTCGCAACAACCAGGATCAATACAGACGTGATCGTGATAAAGCGATTGTCTAAATATGCAGTCAGTCTTCGTAATTGCTTTCGCGAACTGAATGAATTCATCGTCATGCTGCCTTCTATTGTTGATGATTGAAAATTCTCGATACCCTGGCTAACGAAGGTCATTTGCCTGCACCTCCGCCGAATACGGTAAACGTCATAGTCGCCGTATCAGTCCCGCCAAAACCGTCGCTTACCGTATACGTGGAAACAAATGTACCGGGTGCGTTATGGATACAACCGAGCTGAGTTAGATTGGGTTGGATAGCGCATGTCGTGGATCCGGTTATGCCGGTGATCGTAAGCGTATGCCCATCCGCATCCGTATCATTGCTAAGCACGCTGACGATCTTCATCGTGTTGATCGAGGCACCAGCGGAGTCATTTGCAGCGACTGGTGGAATATTTATCTCATCTGTGATGATCGTACCAATGCCCTGACTATCGGAGATGGTGGCGCCAGCGGTAGCCGAGCTCAAATTGAGGTTGACCGTTTCGTTTGTTTCGATCGCGCCATCTTGTGTCGTTACTACATTGACTGTTCGTGACGACTGTGCGGACGTGAATGTCAATGTTCCGGAGGCTGACGAATAATCGTTCGACGATGCGGTACCGTTTGCTGTGGCGTAGCTAACGTTGTGGCTAAATGAGCTTGCACCCGACTTGGTTACGGTGAAGCTAAGCGTTCCACCTTCGGTCACCGAAACATTATTGACAGAGAAGCTCGGCGCTGTATCGTTGTTGTTGATGGTGCCCACACCTTGGCTGTCTGAAATTGTTGCACCAGATGTTGGAGAGCTCAGATTGAGATTGACGGTTTCGTTGTTCTCGTAACTAGAGTCAGATGACGTGATTACCGAAACGGTCTTCGATGTTTGCCCAGATGTGAACGTCAGCGACCCCGATGCTGTTGTGTAGTCACTGCCAGCGACGGCCGATCCATCTGTCGTCGCGTACGAAACATTGTGACTGAGCGCAGTTAAGCCGGCTTTCGTAACGGTAAAACTAAGTGTGCCGCCTTCAGTCACCGAAACGTTGTTGACGGAGAAACTTGGTGCGGAATCGTTGTTATTAATAGTTCCGGTACCCTGGCTATCTGAAATTGTTGCGTCAGCAGTAGCAGAACTAAGATTTAAGTTGACGGTTTCATTGTTCTCGTAACTCGAATCGGATGACGTTACGACCGATACGTTTTTTGATGTCTGCCCAGATGTGAATGTCAAAACCCCCGATGCTGTTGTGTAATCACTACCGGCGATGGCCGATCCGTCTGTCGTCGCGTACGAAACATTGTGACTGAGTGCAGTTGAGCCGACTTTCGTAACGGTAAAGCTAAGTGTGCCGCCTTCAGTCACCGAAACGCTGTTGACGGAGAAACTTGGTGCGGAATCGTTGTTGTTTATTGTTCCCACACCTTGGCTATCAGAAATCGTCGCGCCACCGGTTGCCGCAGACAGGTTCACGTTGAGTGTTTCGTTGTTTTCGTAGTTCGAATCTTGAGTCGTCGTTACGTTGACGGTCTTGGTCGTTTCAGCAGTGGCGAATGTCAAAGTGCCTGACGCAGCCGTGTAATCAGACGTTGACGCGGTGCCTACCGTCGTGGCGTAGTTCACACTGTAGCTCTGCGCCGCGCTTCCTGTCTTTGTTACAGTAAACGTGAGAGTCGATCCTTCGGTTACCGAGACATTGTTTATGGAGAAGCTGGGCGGCACGTCGTCGTTGAGAATCAGTGCTTCTTCTGAGCTTTCAGAAATCGTTGCACGAACTGGATTGGACAACGTCATCACAATACGTTCGTCGGCCTCAACGTCGCCGTCGGCAGTGGTGACAACCAAGATCGACCCCTGAGTCGAGCCTGCCGGGATTACCAAAGTGTTTGAGGACGCCGTGTAATCACCTGTCGTTGCGCTGTTGGTGCCACCAGGGTGGCCAATGACGTAGTCGACTTTAGTGTCGACCGTGGTCGTAGCAGACAAGTTGACGTTGTAGGTAATATTGCTACCTTCATTCGCATTTGAATGTGTGATTGATAGCGCTGGAATTAGCGGTGTGAAACTGATATTCGTTAGGCGAATTTCCGGCTGGTAAAAATAGTTCGTAAATGTATCCTGTTGCGCTTCGTTGTAGAATGTGAAGAATCTCGCATATGCGTCATTAACAGGTCGGTCTTCATTCCAACGGTAAAGCGTTACGTCCGTAATTCTGTTGCCGGAATCAACTTCGTAAATACCGCCAAAATCGCTGTTGTTACCGATCGGATATCCCTCCGGTAACACGTAAGCGACCATCTTGTACCATTTGTCTTCATCAAGGTATGTAGCCTGCCCCGATGGTGACCACGAAATAAAATACGGGTTGGTGTAGGCCGTGTTGTTGTAGATTCGCTTGACATAGCCAGGACTGGAAGTAGTCGTTCCGAAGTAAAGGCTTTGATAGACCAGGTCGTATTTCTTGAAATACACGGAAAACTCGTAGCCCTTCGTCTCGTCGATCGTAAATGTATTCGTTCGGTTGGTGCCACCGCCGCTGGCGTCCGGATCCGTTTGGCCAACGTCCATTGCGGTCACGTTGCCGCTCGCCCCTGGGCCGGACACGCGGGACCACTTCGCCTCATCGTAGTAGGTGCTTGATGTACTCCAGCCGGTGACGATGGCGTCGCCAGACGGCGCGCTGCCCGTTGGCCAATTGGCCAAATCGATCAAATTGGGACCAGTACCGAGTGTTGGAATGCTGTCGTTAATCGGCGCATCTTCGATGATTTGGACACGATGTTCAGTTCGATTGCCGGCAGGATCGTATTCGTAGGTGACTACGGTGCCGTTTATGTAAGTCACCTGTGTCAGACGACCGAGGTCGTCGTACTCGAACGTGGTAGCTAAACCGACTACTGGCAGCAGCAGAAGACAAATTAGGCTGGAGATTCTTAGGCGTCTGAGGGCTCTCATGGCTGTCCTTAGTTGTTGCTTTTCTAAGGTTCAGGCAGGGCCAGTGACTTGGGCGGTACCCGAACGGCTAATGTGGACAGACGGCTAGACGAGGCACTTTACGAACGGAATCAAACGCGCAATTCAAGCTCCCCGTCGCTATCTGTGCACAACTGCACGCTATGGACCAGAAAATGCATAGTCTAATATCCAAAAGTTATAAATGCGGATTAGGTCTCACGTCTTATCTTAGGTAATTCGGATTAGGAGTTAATAACTAAGCGAAATTTCGAGTTAGTCATCTGGAAAATTTTTTGTCCAAGGGTTAGGCGCTTTTGACCAAAAATAGGGCCAACGACCCAGAAATGCGTAAATCGATATGTTCTTTTCCAAACATAGGTCAATTGATACTGAACGCTGTCCAATTTAAATTCGTGCTGCTATGTTTGGGTATCAGGGAACAAATTGACGGCGCCCGACGACGATGGAAAATGCCAACTACGATGCTTTCGAGAAATTTCTGCTAAGCAACGATCTCGTTGGGCCAGGCGCGTTGGAGCGGGCAAAACGAGGTATGCACGATGCCGGGAGCTGCCTCGGCGTCACCCTAAATCGCCTTGGTATGCTTTCTGAGGTGGATCTCGTCGGTGCGGCGACATCTGTTTTGAACATCGATGCTGTCGAGCGAGCTGAATTTCCGAGCAAAAAAATACAGCTAGACGAGATTCAAGACAGTTTTCTCGTCGCGTCCAAAGCATTGCCGATCAATGTCACCGAGAATCAGATTCGCGTTGCTGTTGTGGATCCATTTAACCCATTCGTCAAGCGGGCACTGGAATACATTTGTGAGAAGAACGTTGAGTACGTTACCAGCGCGCCAAGCGATATCGACATTACCCTCGAAGAATTCTATGGCGACCAGGAGGCAGTCGAGACTGATTCTGCCGACGAATACGAGGTTAGCGGCGACGATGTCGATCGTCTAAAGGATCTGGCAAGTGAAGCCCCGGTCATTCGTTACGTTAACCGGTTGTTGCACGACGCAGTTACTCGCAGTGCGTCGGATATTCATATCGAGCCCATGGAAGACGGCGTGAAAATTCGCTTGCGTCTCGATGGCATGCTTGAAGCGGTGGCAAGCCCCCTCGACCAGCACAAGTCGGCAATTACCTCTCGTATCAAAATCATGGCGGGCTTGGATATTGCCGAGCGTCGATTGCCGCAGGACGGGCGCGTTCGATTCGCTGTACAGGGGCGCGATATCGATTTTCGCGTTTCGACAACGCCGACAGCTTTTGGCGAAAGCGTTGTCCTGCGAATTTTGGATAGACATCAAGTCAAATTGGACCTCGAAAATCTGGGCTTTCCGAAAAAAGTGCAGCTCGGGTTTAAGAATGCGCTGACACATACCAACGGAATAGTCTTGGTAACCGGGCCAACTGGCAGTGGTAAGACGACAACGCTTTACGCCGCGCTCGATATCCTGAATAAAACGTCGAGCAAAATTCTGACTATCGAAGATCCGATCGAGTACATGATGAATGGCGTAAATCAAGTTCAGGTGAATTCCCGAATAGGACTCGACTTTGCGTCAGCGTTGCGCTCATTCTTGCGGCAGGACCCGGACATCATGATGGTAGGGGAGATTCGTGATTCCGAAACGGCTCAGGTCGCGATCCAGGCAGCGCTAACCGGTCATCTCATTCTGTCAACCTTGCATACAAACTGTGCCGCCGATGCGTTAGCGCGTCTGCTCGACATGGGTATGGAGGATTTCCTACTCGCAACCACGTTGCGCGTCGTACTGGCGCAACGGTTAGTCCGCACGTTGTGCGTGAACTGCAGGAAACAAGAAACGCTCGAAACTTCACAGCACCCAACTTTTACCGCATCGGGCTGTGACGAGTGTATGCAAACCGGCTATTCAGGGCGAACCATCATTGTGGAAATGCTACCGATATCCCCATCGATACGGCGGTTACTTCGCGAAGCCGCGTCGGCGGATGACATCGAGGCGTTGGCGATTAGTGAAGGAATGCAGACGATGGAATCCCAAGGTGAACAGCTAGTCAATGCAGGGATAACGTCACACGAAGAAGTTTATCGAGTAGTTGGTAGTGCGGGTGTCTATGAGATTTAGCTACAAAGCGCTGCATCAAGACGGCAGCTCAACGCTTGGCGAACTCGAAGCGCCGGACAGAAGCCGGGTTGTGGACGCGTTGTCCAAACAAGGCTTGATCGCCATTGATGTATTTGAATCGCGAGCGGGTATCGCTGCGGCACTCAACAAGCCGGTTTTTACGCGGCAAGGCCTAAACGCAAGACAACTCGCCGACATTACAGGCGAGTTGGCAACGTTGGTCGAATCGGGTTTAAATATCGAAAAGGCGTTATCGGTGTTGCATTCGCTGGCAGAAGAAAAAATGCCACAGCAGGTACTTGGCCGACTGCAAGGCGAACTGCGGGAAGGCAAGAGCCTCTCGGACGCGATGAAGAGCGATTCCTCTTCTTTTTCAAAATTTTACGTCAGTATGATCAACTCCGGCGAAGTCGCTGGGAATTTGGCTGAGATTTTGGATTCGCTTTCGACCTACCTAACTAGGAGACTCGAAATTCATGAGAAAATTCGCTCAGCACTGATCTACCCATCAATACTCCTGGTGATGGTTGCGGTGACGATGGTCATCGTACTGACTGTGATTTTGCCACAATTTGAACCCATGTTTGCCCAGGCAGAAGCGGCACTACCGTGGCCTACGCGATTCACATTAAGTGTTGGTCAACTTGTAAACGAGCACTTTGCCGGTTTCGCAATTGCCTTAGCCGTCGCGCTCACTGCACTGATGGGTGTGCTAAGAACCGATGCGGCAAAAAAGAGACTGGCGGCTTTTTGGTTAAGGGTGCCGATACTCGGAAATCTGATTCGTAAAGATGTGTTTTCGCGATTTCACCGCATGATGGGGACTCTGTTGCGAAGTGGAATTCCGCTCTCCGCAGCCTTCGCGGTTTCGCTGGATGGCGTGGCAAACGGTCACATTCACCAGAAGCTGAAAGAGGTGCTAAAGAAAGTTCGGGAAGGCAATAGCCTCTCATCAGAATATGCGACATTGAGTGATGTGCCGAGATTGGCAATTGAGCTTACACGCGTTGGCGAAGATACCGGCCGGCTCAGCGAAATGATGCTAAAGACTGCCAGCGTGCTGGAACGAGATGTGAATAATCTGGTCGACCGACTGATGACCATGCTTGTCCCTGCCCTAACAATCACGATGGGCGTTGTCATTGCGGCAATGATTGCATCGGTTCTACTTGGCATCATCAGCGTCAACGAGATTGCCTTTTAACAGGGAGAACAGAGCGGTGGGATTGATTGCAAAGTCAGGGCGTCTTAGAAAAAGTAACGGTTTTACGTTGCTAGAGTTGATTGTGGTGATCGTAATTTTGGGGCTATTGGCGTCTATCGCGGTTCCACAAGCCATCAAATATTTGGGCCGGGCAAAATCGGACACGGCACAACTTCAAATCGAAGCGCTAGTCGCCAACCTCGACTACTACAAGATCGACGTGGGGAGTTATCCGGCACAGGATCAGGGATTACGCGCCCTAGTTGAACGTCCTGACGGTGCCGAAAATTGGTTAGGACCGTACCTGAAAAAAGAGTCAAGTCTGATCGACCCTTGGGGCGAGCCTTATATTTACGAACGCAGCGACGGCAGCAACGCAATATCGGTGCGGTCGCTGGGTGCAGACAAAAAGGCTGGCGGTGAAGGTGAAGATAGCGATGCTTCCAGCGAATGATGAAAACTGCAGTCACTAAATCCTGCGGGTTTACTTTGTTGGAGCTGCTAGTAGTTGTTGTCATTTTGTTGTTGGTCTATGCGCTGTTGCCGACGGTGTACGCCAACCTGGTTCCGTCGCGACAGTATGAGGCTGTAAGCCGGCAGCTTGAATTGGAGTTGCGTGCCGCTCGCACTAGAGCAATGGTTACCAGCAAGACGGTGATCCTTGAATTCGGCAATGAAGGACGAAGTTATTCGTCGGATGCGGCAGGTAAAGGCGAATTGTTGCCCAACGGTTTTGCCATACGGCTGGAGGACGATATCGACGGGCAGGTTAAGTTTTACCCGGACGGTAGTAACGATGGGTTTCGACTTAACCTAAGAAACGAATTGCAGTCAACATGGCTAATATCCGACTGGGTTTCCGGTCAGATCGTAAGAGAGTGAACTGTTGAGGCTATACAAAAATCAACACGGCTTCACGTTACTGGAAGTGCTGGTCGCATTTCTAATCGCAGCGGCATCGATGGGTGTCATTTATCAAATCGTTGCGCAGGGTGGTAGCAGAACGAAGATAAGCAGTAATGAAGGATTGGCAATTATGGTCGCCCAGTCGAAATTGGCCGAAGTGCAGACCGGCATTTCTTCTGAAAGCGGCGAGCAATATGGATTTGAGTGGCATGTTTACGAGAAGGAGCAAGCGCTGCCGACGACGACTGACCAGAATGGCTTGCTTCAATTGAAATATGTCCGAGTGGTCGTGAGCTGGCCAGAGAGTAGTCAGATTCGCTCAATCGAATTGGAGACGCTCTTACCACGCAATTTTTGAGATACAAGCTAAAAGTACCTACTAGTTAGCAAGCAAAAGACCAATGAAAATAGTGAGAGGAAAGAAGTTCAGTGTGCCGCAACGCGGTACAACGCTGGTCGAGCTGATTGTCTCGATGGTTTTGCTGTCGCTCTCATTGTCAATAATGTATGGCGGCATGTGGTTTGCCAACAATGTGTCCGATCGCGCGACAGAGCTATCGGCAAACAGCGATGCATTGATGCACGGTCAGCGGTTTCTTCGCAGAACAATCTCATCGGCCGTACTGAGCGAAGAATCGTTTCTTGGCAGACCGTCAACTTTGGAGTTTGTTGCGCCGCTTCGCCGTGATGGGCTGCCAGATGGCCGCTACAAGCTATCTTTCAAAGTCCAAGCCGCGAATGTGGCGAAGTATCTGCAAGTTTCGTGGGAAAAACTCGCATCTCCCGGGCCAGCTAGCGTTGATCGGCCTGTCGCAGGGGAGTCCGTTGTATTGCGTGACCTGGATTCGTTGAGTATCGAATACCTGCAGAGCGGGAGATCCACGGGTGCTGTATGGGCGTCGAGTTGGAATGGAAGGGGCTTGCCAAAACTAGTACGAATATCTGCCAAGTTTGCAAACGGCCAGGTATGGCCGGATTTGTACATAGCTCCAGCCGCTACACGCGCTGTTAGCTGCGTTTACGATTCAGTTAGTCGCGACTGTCGGT
Organism: Woeseia sp.; assembly: GCA_021773015.1. Lineage (GTDB taxonomy): Bacteria > Pseudomonadota > Gammaproteobacteria > Steroidobacterales > Woeseiaceae > OFTM247. Next base: position 1,875,913 of record JAJFKW010000001.1, on the reverse strand, counting down.
AAGTATCCGCGATGTCGAAGCAACGTCAAACTAAATCACCTATTGAGGTAAGTGTCATAATCCGTTTTTTCCGGTGGTGGCGCGCCGAACTCTGGGGCCTGCTTCCGGCGAAATTCAAAGAGTGGGCGAACACGGAGAAAGCGGCGGCGGTCGTGTCATTCAGCGAAACTGCAACCCGAATCTCTATTCCAAACGAAACCTCCGAGGATTCAGATACGCATGAGTGGAATTTGCAGATTCCGTTTCCAGCGGTTTTGAACTCTACGGAATTTCTGCAAATCGCGGAATCCAAGTTGGCCGGGCCGATTTCGATCGATTTTCAATCGCCGCTGTATATTCAAAGACCATTGAAGTTGCCGAGTGCAGCACGCGACAATCTAAACAGCATTGTCAACCTGCAGCTTGACAAGCTATTGCCAACAAATCCATCGGCGCTCTATGTCGATTGTGCGTGCGAGAACAGCTCGGAATCAGCTGATCAACTAGATGTGGCGGTTGGCATGCTGCGGAAAGACTTCTCACATAGGGCCGTCGAATCCATCGAGATAGGCCGCGGAAAGGTCTTGAAAGTCACTGGCAGTGATGGTTCCACAAAGCGACTGTTTTCGTTCTTGAGCTTAAAGGAGCAGATGGAAGGTCAAAAACGCCGTGCGTTAGTTGCGTTAGGCGGTTTTGGTGTGGTCGCGCTGGCTTTGTTGGCATTCGGGTACAACATGAGTCTGAATTCTGCATCGTCAAACCTTGCCCAGAAAATTGCGCAGACGGCCGAGCAGGCAAGAGAGGCGGAGTCGCTACGTGCTGATTTGCTTGAATTACAAGAAACAAAAGCAATTCTACAGGCTAGTAAAAGCGTACATCGTCCTGAGAGTGTGTTGTCCGAACTATCGAAGCTGCTACCCGACAACGCATGGATCTTTGACTATAGTCAAACAGCTGATCGCCTAGTGATCACCGGATGGGCGCCGGATACCAACGCGGTCGTCAAATTGCTGGTTGAAAGCGCAAGTTTTGAAAACGTTACGAGCAGCGCCAACGTCATAAATGACTCTGCTGGAAAAACTAAAGAACGATTTACCATTACGTTAGATCTTGCAAGTGGTACAAGTTCGTGACTGACGAGAAAAATATCCCAGCGCTTCACGGCTTTTCACCGGTTGTGCGGCGCAGTCTAGCGGTAAGTCTGCTGGTGGTGGCAGTCTTGTTGCTGGTATTCGGTGTTGTACTGCCAACGGTTGGTGCCTTTCAGGCAAAGCAAGCTCACGTCGATCAACTTAAGGAAACGCTAGTCCGATACCAGAATGTGCGGGGAATGGCATCCGTTTACCGCGATCGTATTGCCGACGAGCAAAGTAACCCGACCCCTGAAGTAGTCTATCGCGAATCTACGCCCGCTATTTTCAACGCATCCATGCAAAGCGATATCAGAAGTTTGATTAGAAGCGCGGGCGGACAAATCGATAGTATGCAATCTACTCCGCCCACTATTATCGATGGTCGAGCGACTATTACAGTGCGCATGTCAATGAGGTGCGATGTCGACGTCTTGGCAAAAGTGCTGGAAAGCTTTCGACAACATAGCAAGCTGATGAATTTGAGAAACGTTTCAATCCGAACAGCAGACAACCATAGAAGCAGTGCTAAGCCGGTTGTGAGTGTTGGCTGGGAAATTGAAGGGTATGGTCGAGTGTTGGACGAGCAGGGGGCGACGTGAGCGCGCTAAGGTCGAATTCTGTTCGCATATTGTTAATCGCTGATGTAATGATCGTAGCATTGATCGTTGGCCTACTTATTGGCTATGACGCTGAGGCATTACCTGAGGCGCCAACCAAGGCTGCGTTTGAACTGCAGTCGGAAAGTGACGCTGGCGCGGCCGAGATTGCTGTTGACTTCACCTCACTCCGAAGTAGGCCGATATTTCACCAAACGCGACGTCAATTTGTCGCAGTAGTTAGTCGCGCGCCCGTTGCGCAGGAAGTTCCACAATATCCGATAGAGAATTACGAATTGAAGGGCATTGTCTTTAAACGTAGTGGCAATAGCATTGCCTATATCAGCAACAAGGTGAACGAACAACAACACAAACTAATGACCGGAGAGACGTTCGATAAATGGAAAGTATTATCGGTACAACGAACCTCCATAGAAGTATCAAATGGTAGCCGGAGTGTCGATCTTAAACTGAGATCTGGCGACAAATAGCCGCCCAGCCGAACAGAGGGAATTGAGTGAGCACAAATAAACATGAAACTCGCGCGCGCTATGTGCCACGGATTTGTGTGTTACTGGCCCTATGTTATGGATTGACATCTTGCCAGACAAACTCACGACCGGCGGAGCCCTCTCGGCCGGCAAGCAAGTTAATAAATGAGAACTTGCGATCGCAAAATGAGCAGCTTGATGTCGCGGAGGCTGGTGCGCAGGCATCTGAGACAACAATTGAACGTATTGAGGGTACTGGGCGATTCGTTTTGCCAGGCAGAAGCACGATTCCGGCGGTTTCGAAAGACGCGAGTGGCGATATTGATTTGAATTTCGTAGATACCAACGTCCGCCTGGTGGTCGATGCGGTACTAGGCGAAATGTTGAATCAAAAATACGTCATCGATCCTGGTGCGGAAGGTGTTATTACATTGCAGTCGAACCGCTCTCTCGGCGAGTCGGAGGTTCTGTACGCTCTCGAAGAATCACTGAGAATGGTGAATCTCGCGATGGTCCGGTCCGGCGATACTCTGCATATAATGCAGGTACGCGATGCTCCGCGTAAAATTACGTCGATTCGTAAACCGCTGCCGCCCAGCGCCAACCTTCCCGGCTTTGGCGTTGTTGCAATTAGTCTCAAATATACGACTCCGGCAGAGATAGCCAAGGTTCTGCAGCCGTTCGCTCCGCAGGGTGCAATACTGAGTATTGACGACTCAAGAAACCTAATACTGCTTGGTGGAACCGCTCAAGAGTTATCAAAGCTGCAGGAATTGATCCGTACGTTCGATGTCGATTGGATGAAGGGTATGTCGTTCTCCCTTTTTACGTTACAAAACGTCGACGTCGAATCTATGCAGAATGAGTTGGAAAGCGTCTTCAGTGACTCGGCCACGCCTATTCATAGTGTCGTCAAATTTGTTCCGATCACGCGGCTGAATATATTGCTTGCGATCTCTCACAGCGACGAGTATTTACGACGAGTCGAGGAGTGGGTGATTCGTCTCGATAAGGGCGGCCAGACGTCGGGCAGAAAAATATACGTGTACCACATACAAAACGGCAAGGCGGATACGATTAGCAGTTCGCTTTCGCAGATTTTCAGCACGGACTCGGGCGCAAGAAATCAAAGTCAATCTTCAACTAATCAGCAGTTACAACGCACGGGTAATGGACTACGAGAAATTACCGGCGGCGATTCGTTCGGGTCGCAGCGGCTTAAGATCGTTCCAAACGTTGAAGATAACTCACTCCTAATACTCGCGACGCCGGAGGAATATGGTGTTATTGAGGCGGCCTTAAAGCAAATCGACCTGCCCCCGAATCAGGTGCTGATTGAGGCGACGCTCGCTGAAGTGACGCTCAATACGGATCTTAAGTATGGCGTCAATTGGTTTCTCGAAAGTGGTACTAACGAGTTTACCTTTTCGAGTGCAACCGATGGTTCGATTGCGCCGACGCAGCCGGGATTCTCGTTCTTACACACAGGTTCAAGTAACAAGACAGCCGTATTGAATGCGCTCAGCTCGATCACCGATGTCGATGTGGTTTCGTCACCCAAATTGATGGTCTTAAACAATCAAACGGCGACACTGCAGGTTGGCGATCAAGTGCCGGTGGCGGTTCAGTCGTCTCAGGGCACGGGGGACAGTAACGCGCCGCTGGTAAATACCATTCAGTTTCGCGATACGGGCGTCATACTGAGTATCACACCACACATTAACGATGGTGGATTGATCATTCTCGATGTTACGCAAGAAGTAAGTGAAGTCGCGGAAACCCGCTCGTCTGGTATAGACAGTCCGACAATTCAACAGCGTCGCATATCGAGCACCATTGCTGTGCAAAACGGCGAAACGGTCGCGCTCGGCGGACTAATTAGAGAGTCGACAACAGTTAGCAATAGTGGCTTGCCCCTCCTAAAAGATATTCCGGTTATTGGCAAAGTGTTTAGCACTGATTCCAATGTAAAACGCAGAACGGAGCTGATTATCCTGATAACGCCGCGGGTTATGCGAAATGCATACGAGTCGCGCCGAGTGGTCGACAGTTTGTTAGAGGAATTTGAAAATCTAGTGCCTCCGCCGATTACCCAGCGCGATGTCAATGCGGCCGAGTAGTCGGGGTATTGCGCTAGTCTCAGTGTTGTGGATTACACTCGCGTTGTCGATTATCGCGTTGACTGTGATGTCGACAGCCAAGATGAGTGGGCAAATTTCGGGTTATGTCGTTAAGAGTTCGCAGGCGGCGGCGATTGCGGACGCCGGAATTTACCTCATGATTCAGAGCCTGACAGCGCGCAACGCAGGGGCCTCTGTTCCGGAGCGCGTTTCTACGCATAGCTACAATTTTGCTGGCAATGACCTAAAAGTCGCTCTAGTGCCGGAGTCGGGAAAAGTTGACGTTAACACGCCGTTCGTTTCGCTAATTTCCGCATTGATTGAGCACAGCGGTGGTTCGGAAGGTGATGCGCAACGAGCGGCTGACACGTTGCGAAGCTATCACAGCAAGTCATCCAACCCGCGATTCCAAACTGTCGGCGATTTTCAAGCTGTCGTTGAGTTGGATACGGAAATGTTTGCCTGTATTGCGCGCTATCTTACTGTTTACTCCCAGAGACAAAGCGTGGTTGTCGATGCCGCCCACCAGAACGTAAAAGATATGGTTTCTTGGGCTTTGTCGACTCACTGGTCGAATCGGGATTGGCCTCTAGACCTTCAGTCAACCGCTTCAATCGGTGCGACCGGCGGGCTGCAGCAATCGGGAAGTCATTCAGGCAAGGCGTATACAATTGTATCTAGTGTCCAATTTGCTGATGGCCTGGTGTCACAGCGTTCGGCAGTTATTCGCATTACGGGCAGTCGCTCGGAACCTTTTTGGATATACAATTGGCGTTCACACAATTTGATCGACGACAGTAGTTGCAGCAAGTTAAGCGATGAAGCGGCCTAGCGATGCGGCGTTCAGGAATAGCAAGATATATTCCGCTGCCTGACGATTGTTGACCAGCGCGGCGGTTAACAGTTTGCACTTGTGCCGGCCTACATAATGCGACAATTTGGATGCTCCGAATTACGTAAGACTGTCGTCGAATTCGCACAACGAAATTGAAGGATCGAAAATGCTACGACCGCTAACGGTACGCACCAGCAGCGCACTACTTGCAATCACCAGTTATGCTGCTGCGCTGGCGCTATCCGCGCTCACGTCAACGTTCGCATGGTCTGCGGAAGGCGGGCCTGCTCCAGTCGACGTCTTGCTGAAGGAGCAACTCGAATACCGCTTCTCGCTATCTCCAAACGGTGATTTGCTGGCGCTCGTTCAACAGACGCCTAGCGGTCAGTTTTTGATCGTTAGAGATACTGAAGACGGCGCGGTAAAAGCAACTATTCCGGTCGGGCATAAACCGGTCGGCTCGTTACACTGGATAAGTCCTCGTCGGCTTCTCTATGAGGTGAGCGGAAAATTAATCGCCGTAAATTCACGTGGTACCGATCATCAGATTCTTCTTGATTATCTCGACAAGGATGAAGTTGGCCAGTTTGTTAATGTGTTCAAGGCCCGAAAGCACTTTCGCGTTTGGACGTTGGTAAATCCGCTTTGGGACGACCAAGAACACATACTTGTGAAATCGTGGGACCTGAAGGGAAATCCGACTGTTGTCGAAGTAAATGTGTTTACCGCGGAAAAGCGCATTCTCGAAAGTGAACCGAAATTAAAGCTTACCGATTGGTTGGTGGACCGAAGCGGCAAAGTTCGCCGCGGCGTTCGATTTCGAAAAGGCAAATACGAGTTACTCAGTAAGAGCGCCGCAAAGCAAAAGTGGCAGCTTCATGCTGAATTGCCGAACCCGATTGAGCGAAGCCTAGGATTCGATGGTAAGACCTACTTGACCAAGCGCGTTAGTTTTGAAAGCTTCGACTACGATGAGAGATATCTATATTTGGCGTCGAACTTCGATTCTGATCGATTCAGAATAGTGAAGTATGACACGCTTGAAGGAAAAGTAACCGAAGACGTTTTCGCCGACGATCGATACGATGTCGGTGGTACGTTGAGTGAGGTTACCGCGCTCCGGTTCAGCGATACAGAAAAAGCGTTGGTCGGAGTAAAAATTCAGACGGATAAGCCAAAAACCATTTGGTTTAGCGATCGATTCAAAGCGTTTCAAGAAAAAGTCGACGCCCAGTGGCCAACATATACCAATGAAATTTTGCAGTGGAGCGATGATGAGAAATCTCTTCTTATCTATTCGAGAAGCGATACAGATCCAGGACTAATCGCACTTTATCGGCCGACGGAGGGCGGCATTATAGTGTTTGTGCGCTTTAACGATGAGTTGGAGGACTTCCAATTGTCGCCAACCGAGATCGTGGAATTTGAAGCGCGTGATGGTTATGCATTACAAGGCTATTTGAATATGCCGGCTCAACAGGGTGAGACACCTGTGCCGCTGGTAGTCATTCCTCATGGCGGTCCTTGGGCACGCGACACTTTCGAGTTCGATCCGTACTCACAATTTTTCGCAGCAAACGGAATTGCCGTGCTGCGCGTCAACTACCGTGGATCTTCCGGTTATGGCAGGATGCATCTGTTGGCTGGAGTAAAGAGTATCGATCGTCTGATGATTGACGATATTGCGGATGGCGCGAAGTGGTTGATCCAAGATCGAAATATTGATCAATCGAAAGTAGGAGTTTTTGGCCATAGTTACGGTGGCTACGCGGCGCTGATGAGTACTATTCGCTATCCGGATATTTACCGCGCCGCCGTTTCCTGGTCGGCGCCGCTGGATATGATTAAGCAACTTGAACACCTCAAGGACTCTGACAACCATTTTGCCTATGAGTTTTGGAAAACCGCCGTTGGCGATCCGCGTAAGGAACGCGATGCCCTCAAAAATCTTTCGCCGCGATATCGCTTGGGCGAGTTACGAGTACCGATTCTAATGTTCCATGGAGAATTGGATAGCATCATTCCGTCGGAACAGGCCGAAAAATTTTCGAACGACGTTAAGCGAAAAGCCAAAAATATTGAAGTGCGTATCATTAATGATGAAGGCCATAGCTTCACAAACACAAGCAACAAAATCTATATCTTGGAAAAGTCGCTCCGATTTTTCGAAAGTAATCTCAATATGAATTAGCATTGGTAAATTCAGAACAGTATCTAGCTGGGCAGTATCAAACTGGAATCCAATGCCGACAGGAGATAATCTAGCCCAGTGCCAATTGTCAAAATAATGTGCTGCCAAGACTAAGGTCTCCGCCATGAAACGACTTCTTTTACTCCTTAAAATGTCATTTCTGCCGCTTATGCTCGCCGCCTGCGGCGCAGAGTCGACAGATTCGGTGCCGTCGAGTATCGATGGCCAAAGGGTTGTCACCCTGTTATTCACCAACGATGTTGAAAGCGCCTACGATCCAATACCTGCCTACTGGCTGGATGATCTCGAGAACATCGGTGGCATTGCTGAGATGACAACGCTCATAAACGATATCCGCGCCAAACAGCCGAACGTGTTTTTGTTCGATTCCGGCGATATCTTCACCGGCACGCTCGCGAAGCTAACCGAGGGGCGATTGGCCTTTGAATTGATGATCACGATGGGCTACGACGCCATGGCGATCGGCAATCACGAGTTTGAATACGGGCATGACATTTTTTCCTGGGAAAAAAATCGCGCGCCGTTCCCTGTTTTAGGTGCAAACTTTTTCTATAAGGACACCGATCATCCGTATGCCCAAGCGCATACGATTATTGAACGTGACGGAGTCAGAATTGGCGTTATCGGCATTATGGGGCAGGATGCGGTGTCCGCGATTATTCCGTCCTATATTGCACCGTTGGACGTCACCGATCCGGTTATTGCAGTTCAAGAATCAGTTGACGAGATTCGCGATCAAGTCGATCTGGTCGTACTTCTGACGCACCAAGGCAAAACGGCACCGATGCAAACAGATGCCGAAAGCGATCCGCGTCTGCAGCGTGACATCGATGCCGACATTGCGCTCGCGGGGGCGGTCGATGGAGTCGACGTTTTATTTGCAGGGCACGCCGATGCTGGGACACCGGAACCCGTCATACATCCGGAAACCGGCACGATCATCATGCAAACCTACGGACAGGCGACCCATCTCGGATATTTGCAGCTAACGCTGGATGATGAAACGGGTAATGTCGTCAACCGCGACGGCAAACTGATTCCAGTTGATTCGGATCGTTGGACGCCTGATGAGCGCGTCGCAGCCAAGCTCGAAAATTACCGTGCAGCGTATCCCGAAATATTTGTCGAGGTTGGCAGATTGGCGGAACGGATGAATCGGCGGTATATAGAAGAATCGGACGTCGGAAATTTACTCGCAGATGCGTTTGTTGCAGCCAGCAATGCCGATATCGGATTCGTGCATAGTGGTAGCCTGCGAAAAGATCTACCGGGTGGTGCGGTCCGAGTTGTGGATCTCGTCGACACTTACCCGTTTGTCGATGACGTTTTCATCAAATCAATGACCGGCCGCCAAATACGTGAAGCGGTCGAGCAGTCGCTCACGCTTGAACGCGGACTACTGCAGGTTGCGGGCCTGACACTCGCCTACGATCTATCCAAACCCGAATACTCGCGAATAGTCACACTTGCGAGAAACGGTGAAGAAATTGAGGACGACGATGTGTTTACGGTTGCGGCACCCGGATTTCTAGCGGAGGGTGGCGACTTATATACGGTATTTGCGGATGCGCCAGTTATTGGCAATGTAGGCAAGGTCTCAGACGTCATCGCAGCCTACGTTTCCGGGCAAGGTACAGTCGCGGTGCCACAGCGGGGCCGACAGATCGACGTCGGCCCGATAGGGGTCGGCGGCATCTGAGCTCTTGTTTCAAGCGGGGTCCGGGTCCCGGCGACTTCACCGGTGCTGCTGCACTGAGTTACACGGATGGGCTATGCTTCGCAGAGATCAACCGGTTAAAATTACCATATTGATAATTCGGAAAATCTTATGAGTCTTATTTCAACGCCTATGTCTTTCGGCGAATTGATTGACAAAATTACCATTTTGGAAATCAAATCCGAGCGGATCGACAATGCAGAAAAAGTCGCAAATGTTCGCCATGAATTACAGATGTTGGAGAAAACCTGGTCGGATGGAACGGTGGGTATGGCAGATATCAGTGATGCGCGTGCGCGCCTCAAAAAGGTCAACGAAGCGTTGTGGGAGATCGAAGACGACATTCGAGTTAAAGAGTTTAAGAAGGAATTCGACGATGAATTTGTTGGTCTAGCGCGTGCAGTGTATGTCACCAACGACCAGCGCGCGGATATTAAGAAGGAAGTGAATCTCGCGCTTGGGTCTGAATTGGTTGAGGAAAAATCCTACGAAGATTATCAGTAGTTAATCGCGGCAATCTCTTTGGATCGGCAACTCAGCAAACACTTGGAGATTGCTTCGCTGCGCTCGCAATGACGGTGGGCCGTCGCGGCTGGAAACCGGTCCTACGACCGTGACAAATCCTGTGCCGCAACCCACGCGTCGAGTTTGCTTTTCACCATATCAACGGTTACCAGGTCCATAGCACCCGGTTTTTCGACCTTGGCGCCCCAGCGTAATTCGTCGACCTGCTTGCGCAGGAACTTAGCGGTCGCCTCCGGGTATCGATCGACGCACCACGCTAACGAGCTGTACGGACCACTGCGTCGCGGGTTGCTCGCGGCGTGCAGGCCAATGACGTCGGTTCCCATCGCGTTGGCGATATGCATCGGTCCCGTATCGGGTGCAAGCAATAGGTCAGCTTTCTCAAGCAATGCGGCTAGTTGCTTCAACGTGTCCCGACCCGTGAGGTCCAGTGCTTCCCGTTCCATCTCACTCGATATTGCGGAAGCAAAGTCCAGCTCAAATTCCGAAGGACCACCGGTTAATATGACCTGCATGCCGTGCGTTCGAATCGCATGGTCCGCTACCGCTGCATATCCAGCAACATGCCAGTTGCGTAGTTTGTGCGATGAGACAGGACTGATGCAGAGCGTGCGACGGGACGCATCAACGTGTTGCGCGGCGAAGTCGCGATCCGCATCGGTGATCGGTAGGTCCCAGCGCAGAGTCGTGGCCTCGATATCGAGCGGCGCAAGAAAAGATTGCATGGCGTCCAAGACATGTTGCTGACCTTCAGCGGCTATTCGCTCTTTGACGAATAGCCCGTGCAAATCCTTGGAACGCGCCGGGTCATAGCCAATTTTTCGTGTCGCGCGAATGCAAGCGCTCGCGAAGTTCGCGCGCATCGCAACCTGCATCTGTAACAGAACGTCAAAGCGCCGGCCGCGAAGCGCCTTGCGCAAGTCGCGGTATGCGTTCAGGCCATCATTCTTATTGAATTCGATGAATTCGACGCCCTCAACACCCTTTAACAAACGATGTTCCAAGCGGCCAATGATCCATGTGATCTCGGTATCCGGCCGTTGATCCTGCAGCCGCCTGACCACGGTGAGGGTGTGCGTGACATCGCCTAAGGCGGACAGTCGCAAGATACACAGCTTCATATGCGGTTCGCCGACAGTCGGTTATGCGGCAGAAGCTGACAACGGCTGGGTAATAAATTGGTATCGTTTAGCACGCGGCGGAGCATATCAAACCCTGGTTAAGCCGACTATTCGGCATCCACGCGCGCTCGCCGGGCGTCGCGGTAGGAAACCAATGGGGTGCTCGACTTGTCTATTGTAAAATACCGAACGATTCTGGGATTCCAAGCGGAATTACCGACGCGCAGTGCTTGCGCTGCCAAGGGGAAGAGATGAAACGATCAATATGGACTGCTGTTGCGATTTTGGTGGCAGCGCAGACGCTTGCGGCAGATGATATTGCCTGGCGTCACTGGGAGCTTTCGGCGTTCGATAGCGCCAAGGCCAACAACAAAATCATCCTGCTATCGGTGGGTATGGAAGGGTGTGCCGCTTGTGCGCGTATGGACAAGCTGACCTATACAGATAGTACGGTTATCGACCTCGTCAACGAGCATTTCGTTGCCATCGAGGTCGACGCAGAGTCGCGACCGGATATCGGTGAGCGCTATTCGGATTGGGCGTGGCCGGCGACTATTTTCATGCTGCCAGATGCCACTCAAGTCCTGGCGATTCGCGGCAACCGAATGCCGCGTAATTTTGTGCCGATACTGAAGGACCTCATTGCCAAACATCAGGCCGGTCAACTAACGCCCGATCCTCGCTCGCCGTATGCAGCGTCGCCAGCGCCAGCAGAAACCGACCTGACACGAATGCGCAATTCGCTTAGGGCGCAACTTGATCGTTCATTGAATGAAAAATACGGCGGATGGGGGCGGGGAGGAATAGGCGGCGAGCAAAGCGGTTCCCGACTTCGACATCTCTATCTGCGGGCACATATGTACGACAATCCTCAACTACAAGCGTTGGCAAAAAAGAGCTCCGCGGGATTCTTGAACGCCATCGATCCAGTTTGGGGCGGTGTATACATCGCGTCGTTTCCTGACGATGTAGAAGTGCCAAAGAAATTTGCGGGCCTTCGGGCAATTCCGGAAAAGCGCATCCTTGTGCAATCAAATGCGATGACCGCGTTTGCCATCGGCTATAAACAGACAAATGAATATCGCTATCTTGATGGCATGGCGCAGATAGATCGCTATTTGAAGAATTGGATGATGGCGCCCGATGGAACGTTTTATTCAAATCAACGAGCGGAACCGGAAAATCTCCCCGAAGGCATGACCGGTATCGACTATTGGTTGTTGGAGACGGACGAGGAGCGTAGACGATTCGGAATACCACCTTTCGACCATGCGATTTATACCGACAGAAATTCCGAAGTCATTGCGGCCTACGTATTGGCTTATGAGGCAACAGGCAATGAGGATTACTTGCAAACAGCAATCGACACGGCAAACATGCTCGTCGAAAAACGTTTACAAAATGATGGCTGGATCCTACAGACGCTGCCAAACAAGCAGGTCATTAAGGATGACCGACTGCGCCCGCTGGTCACTGAAGAAAGGCCCTTCCTCAGCCCGCAAGTATGGTTTGGTTCGGCATTGCTTGCGTTGCACAGAGTGACCGGTGAGTCGCGGTGGCTGGATACTGCGGACGCGATTGCAATGGCTGCGCTACGTACACTCTACGATCGTGATGTCGGCGGCTTCTTTGCTGCCGTCCCCGACGAAACGGCGGCGGTCATTGCGCCGCGTAAGCCACTTGAGGCAAACGGTACCGCCGCAAGCTTTTATTATGACCTGTGGGTGTATACCAAGAACGACGCATACGCAGATATCGCCAGAGATACCATTCGTGCAGTGGGTCAACCATCGATCATTCGTCGAGAAGGTCGTATCACGGGCGAATTCGCGATGGCACTTGAAAAGGTGACAGCGACTTATGTGGAGTTTTCCGTTGTTGGCGATACGGAACATCCGAACGCGAGGGCGCTATTCGATGCGGGGCTCGCCGTTTTCGAGCCACGTAAAGTGTTGCACTTCGAGGCGCCAGGCCGTTATCCAGATAGGGGCCGCCCGGCGATGTATATCTGTAATCCGGATATGTGCTCGATACCGATTGAGGATCCAGACCAGGTTGCAAAACAAGCGGCGGCGTTTAGAAGTCCTGCAAGTACTTAATATTTGCGGCGACGAGATCGCCACGTCGCTACGCTCCTCGCGATGACAGCCATTTGTCGCCACGTTGCTTTGCGCCTCGCGATGACGGTACTCTCAGATACTCGTCTTTGCGAGCGCAGCGAAGCAATCTCCGGACCAGATCGCCACGTCGCTCCTGGCGATGACGCGCATTTGTTGCTACCTCTTACTTACGCCTCGCAATGACGATACTCTCAGATACTCGCCTTTGTGAGCACGGTGAAGCAATCTCCTAAAGCGCGTCTTCCGCTTGCTGCATGAGCGACACGATCGCATCCTGCATTTCTATTCGATGTGCTTCCAAATCCTGCATCGACGACCCTGCCGGAATTTCATGCGGCTCTCCAACGGCAAGTACGATGCGAGAGAATGGTTTTGGCACCATAAAGTCGTCCCATCGACGAAGATACCAAGCGCGTTGAGCAGCACAGGCGATTGGCACAATCGGTGCGGAGCCGATACGTGCCATCAGCACGACACCGGCCTTGAATTCATATTTCGGGCCCAATGGTCCGTCCGCAGCAGTGACCAAAGAAACGCCGCTTTTCATGACCTGATGGATATCGCGCATCGCCAATGCGCCAGTCCTTTGTGCTGATCCTCGTACCACTTCGGCGCCCCAGGAGCGCGCGATTCTGGCAGGCACCTCACCGTCCACTGATGCGGAAATGATGAATCCGGCCCGAAACCCTCGTTTGATCCAATCGCGCATCATTTTCAGCACCAGTACGGTGTGTTGATGCCAGTAACAGGGGGCATATACCTTACCGTCTGCGACAATTCGGTCGACGATGTCCGCGCCGATTACCGTCTGAATGCGGCAGCTCCACCACAGCAGGCGAACGGCGGCCAGAAGGATCGGCATGCCGACGAGATAGTAGAGTTTCCGGCCGACGGTCATGCGCCGCTGGCTGGTACTCACGGCACGCCGCGCCTCGACGTCGTCGACATTCGGTCTATTGGAATCTTCGCTCATGAAATCGTCAGTCTCTCAAATAGCGAGGCGAGTTTGCAGTATCAGTGCGTCGCCGGTCAATGTAATATTGCATCACAATAAATCCGCGCATTCGATAATGCGGCGGGCTAGCCACAACGCATTCGTATCATGATTCAAACCAACACCTCAATGAGACTTCCGCCTGGTCCGGAAGAGCCGACCGCGATCAATGTCGATCGGGAGACCCTCGTACGTTTGCAGTCGTTGCAGAAGACCTACGGCAACATGATTTTCGTGACCGCGCCGAATGGCCGGCAGACGATTTTCGTCAACGACGCTGATGAGGTGCGACGCATTCTGGTAAGGCGCCACAGTAAATACGGCAAGGGGCGTGGCTTCAAGCGAGTTGAAATGCTGCTCGGAAATGGCCTGATTGTGAGTGATGGCGATGTTTGGCGGCGCGCGCGAACAATGATTCAGCCAGCATTCTCCCGGCAGAACGTACATAAGTTGATTGAGACAATGGTTGTGTGCTGCGAATCGCGAGCGGCGCACTGGGCATCCGTTGCAGAGGCCGGGCAGACGCTCACCATCACGCGAGAAATGAGCGAATTCGCTCTTGAGTTGATACTGCGTTCGATTTTTGGAGAAGACTACGATACGCATATCGATATTGACGGCGAAAACCCTTTTGCGTTTTTGAGTCAGGAGTCTGCGCGAGATTTGAGCGTTGTTGTCAAGGTTAGAAATCTTCGAGAGTTCTTACGCGAGATCATCAACAATCGAAAATCGTCGGCCGCGCCGGAGCAGTACGACTTCCTATCCATGTACATTTCCGCGACCGACAAGTCTGGCAATCATTTCAGCGATCGGGAATTGATCGACGAACTAATAACATTGATTGTCGCGGGCTACGAAACCTCTGCGGGCACGTTGAACTGGGCGTGGTACCTGATCGCCAACCACTCGGCCGTAGAGGGCAAACTGCTTGAGGAAGCACAGGAAATCTTATCCAGCACGAATAACATTAGCTTTGAATCAGTTGCTGCGATGAACTATTCGCAGCAAATGCTAGAAGAAACCTTGCGACTTTACCCGCCTGTTTGGATTTACTCTCGTAAGTCCCTACAGGAAGATTCACTGACAAATTTCGATATTCCAGCCGATGCTGATATCTTTTTCTCACCGTATATATTGCATCGTACCGACAAATATTGGTCCGATCCTGAGCAATTCGATCCAGACAGGTTTGGTGCCGACAGCCCTTACAAAAAAGGCGACCGGCCATACTACCCGTTCTCGCTCGGCCCACGCCGTTGCCTCGGGGAGTACTTCTCGTTTTTGGAAATGAAGATTCATCTTGGCATGCTGATTCAGCGCTTTCGTATGATTGATGAGGCGGGAAAATTTCCGGGACTCGACCTGGGTATTAATCTACGCTCTGACAGCGACATAATCTTGCGGCCTGAACTGCGGTGAATTTTTGAATGAATAGATATGCATCCCTCATTGACGTACTTTTTAGCCAGCGCGATACGCCGCGTAGCGTTAGAATTATCAATGGCGAGAACGATGAGCTAGCGATCGGTTTCAATGAACTCTGGATGCGTGCCGAGAGTTTCTTGGGCGTGTTGCAAGACCGAGGTGTATTGCCAGGCGATGAGTTGATCGTCGTATCCAAATCGAACGAAGATTTTCTTATCGCGTTCTGGGGTGCGGTATTGGGTGGAATCGTGCCTGTGCCGGTTGCCGTGGGTATTAGCGATGAACATCGTGCAAAGTTGTTTCGCATTGCAGGGCAATTAAAAAACCCAACAATATTCACTGACGAAGACTTGTTGCAGCGTTTCCGAGAGTTTGCTGCTGATCATAATCTGTCGGGTGGCGTGGAACTCTTGGATAATCGTTGCCTGACGGACGTCGACGTTATTTCAGACACGACGGGTCGCGTTTATTCGCCGAGTCTTGAGGAATTGGCTTTCGTTCAGTATTCATCCGGATCAACCAGTGACCCGAAGGGCGTCTGTTTGACGCACGGCAACATGACGTCAACGCTCGCAGGTCAGGTCGCCGGCTTGAAGTTCGAATCGTCCGATGTTGCGCTAAGTTGGATGCCGCTGACCCATGATATGGGCCTTATCGGCTATCACATCACGATGTTAGCGGCTGGAATCGATCATGCCATCATGGATACCAGTGTGTTCGTGCGTCGACCGCTTCTGTGGCTGTCAAAGGCAAGCGAACACCGTGCGACAATCTTGTGCTCGCCAAATTTTGGCTACAAGCACTACCTGAAAATGTTTGAGCGCAAACCACCCGACAATATGGATCTGTCATGTGTGCGATTGTTGTTGAATGGCGCGGAGCCGATTTCTATCGACTTGTGCAACGAATTTCTGGCGGCGTTGGCGCCGTTTGGGCTAAAAAGACACGCCATGTTTCCGGTTTACGGTTTGGCCGAAGCGACGTTAGCGGTAACGTTTCCAGAGCTTGGAAAAGCGTTTTCGTATATCACTGTACGGCGACATAGCTTACGTATTGGCATGCCATTTGAGGCAGCGCAGCCCGCCGACGACGACGCAGTGAAGTTCATGAAACTGGGTAAAGCGATTGCAGGATGCGAGTATCGAATTACCGACGATAGTGACCAACCGCTAGCCGACGGATGTGTAGGTAATATCCAGTTGCACGGCGAGAACATCACGGACGGCATCTATCGCGATGCGGAAACAACAGCATCCGTCATGACCGCGGATGGCTGGCTGCGGACGGGGGATTGTGGAACGATAACCGAAGGCGAGTTGGTGATCACCGGGCGGGCCAAAGACATCATTATTGTCAACGGGCAAAACTACTATCCACACGACATAGAGGAAATCATAGGTCAGCTTGAAGGCTTTGAGTTGGGCAAAGTCGTGGTCGGCGGCGGTAAACGACCGGGGCGACGAGTGGAGGAGCTATTGGTCTTCGTCCTGCATCGCAAAGAGCCGGAGTTGCTGCAATCGATCGCGCGGGATATCCGCGACATTGTTGGCAAACAAGCAGGGCTTGAGGTCGATCACGTGATTCCTGTCAAGCGAATTCCCAAGACCACGAGCGGCAAGGTGCAACGTGCCATATTGATTAACGAATATCTTGATGGCGAGTTCGATGGGTTGCTAAGTACTGGTTTGACGGTAGTAGACTCCGTACCTGCGCTGGATCCAAATGAAGATCCGCTCATCGCGGAACTGGTCGGAATTTGCGCTGAGTTTTCGAAGGAGCGTGTCGTTGGGCCGGACGACAATCTGTTCGAAGTTGGCCTGAGTTCATTAACGTTGACCGAAATTATGCTCGCGGTCGATGAAAAATACCCGGCCGCCGTCGACATCAACGATCTATTCGATCATCCTACTATTCGTGAACTGGCCGCTTTTCTCGCAAGTCGAAAATAATTCGGTTCGTATCGGGCTGAGGATCTGTACGGTACGTATTGCCACCCTCTATTTGTGTGTTTTTTGTGTAGCTGTCTCACACGCCCAAATAGATGTGTCGAGCGACAATCATGAAGCGTCCGACACGACAGCAGGCTCTGTGAGTACTGCGATCGAAGGGCTCGAACCAGTTGCAGCAAGAGTTGAGAGCTCTAATACGGTCGATGAAATTACAGTAACGGGGATGGCGACGCGTCACGTGTTGCGTAGGCAAATCGTTACGGTGGAAAACGAGATTTACGCGATGTACAACGATCTTAACGGCGACGATCAGTATGACGTGATTTGCAAAATGGTGGCGAGAATAGGCAGCCAGATAAAGCGCAGAGTCTGCAAAGTTCGTTATACGCTCGTTGCTGAGGCACAAGATACTGAGGGCATCATTGATGGCTCTGGAGCGACGTATTCGGCATTCGACGTGCGCAGAAGTAGCAAAGGATTTCGAGAGAATATGGCAGCAATCGCCAATGCAAACCCGAAGCTTAAGGCGTTGTTAGAGAGACGTATATCCCTACAGGAAAGCTTCGATGCGACGAAAAGCGAACGGTCTAGGCCGTGAGCAAGATTTGGCTTTCGTGTTGTGTACTCGTCGGCTTTGCTCAAGCCGTGAGCGCTGCTGAAGAGCACGCCAAACCACCGATCGCCGTCGATCTAAATGTTTATCCGCTACTCGATCAGGTGTCTTCGGATACGGATATGACACTTGTCATAAACGCGCCATTGCCAGGGCGATTGTCCTATTTTAGCTTCGCTAATTTTCGCGGCATCACACATAGCAATGCTGCGTCATTCACGCGCTCGGAGCAGAATCTGCGTTGGTCTGTCTCGGAGAGCTGGCCGGTTGACCTCAATGCACAAGCTATTTTTGCAGATGGCAGCGGAAATGACTTGCTACAGATCGGATTGGGTTGGCGGGTCAGCGATACTCGTGGCGTTGATGAATTCTTTGACAAAATTAATTTGCTATATCGGGTCACGTTCCACTTAAAACGATTTTCCGCAGGCGATGACGACGCTTGGCAAATGGAACATTTCTTCCGCATGACGTTTCCAGCGATATCCAGGCGGCTGTATTTGAGTGGTTTTCTAGATCAGACATTCGATCTCAATCTGCCAAGCCAGTTTCCGAATAACCCGGTAACGACAGAAATACAGCTCGGCTGGCGAGTGCTTGATCGTTTATATGCTGTCGCCGAGTATCGAAGTAACGACTTCAGGTTCGGCGACGAAAAGAATTTCGCGGTAGGCGTGGAGTATAAGTTTCGTTGGTAGACGTCGTAAACGTAAAGTGTCGATGACCCGGCGGAGTTACAGTGTAATAAACGCTTGTCCGCAATTACTGCGACCTGGTTTCTGCAAGATGCCGCTACAACGACGGTGGTCCTACAGATCTCACTCGTAGCCTAAAACTGCCCGCAAGCCAGGCACAGCGTAATTCACCATCGCTTTTTGCGTATTGCTTAACTCGTCAGGAATGACAATCGAGCCGCCACCAGCGAGGTTTTCTCTTGCGGTGCCACTCTGTTCACGATCTGAGCCTACGCGCACGCGTTCTTGCCAATCGTCGGGCAGGGTGCCCATACCGCAGTTCTCGAGGAGTTGCGCGAAGAAAGCCTCCGACTCAGTCGACTCCGAGTTTTTTACGTGTCTGAGCAGGTCTTCCATGCGCACTAAATGTACCTTCGTTCCGAGCCATGAGACGGCGTTATGTGTGAATATCTCGGACAGCGATGGTGCTTTTTGATGGATTCCAAAAATCATCATGCTGATTACTTCATCGGCGGTCACGTTGCCACCTTTTAAGTGTTCAAGTGCGCCTTGAAACGTGTCGGACATGAAAAACCTCGCCCGCGCCAGCACCCAGCTATACGGATCGCGAACCAAAAGAATATGGTGCGCATGTTTTAACGCAATTGCGGAGTCATCCGAAAACAACAGATGCCCCCAACTCAAGTGTGGCATCGCCGGGGAAAAAGCAGCTTGATGTTGACGCAGTATGGGGAACTGAATAAATGCCTGGTGATATTGCTGCGGCACGGCTACGAACATTCGCATGATATTGCGAATAAGGTGCGTTCCGCATTTTGGAACACTGTTTAGAAAGACCGGTTCCGTCAAAGGCCGTTGCGTGTAGTTTGCGTTCAGCTCGTTAAGTGAGTCCGGTTTGCCGACGATTCGTGGCATAGCGATCAATTCCTACGTTTGTATCACAAAAAAATATGCCGGCTTACGCCGGCATATTTAATCTTACATGTGTTTTTCGACTATTGGCCGAAATTGTAGGTCGCATTCAGGAAGAATCGTCTGCCGTACGGGTCATACTGCGACTCGAGAACAGAGTTTCCTGCAAGGGTCCACAGGTCTTGCGTATTTGGCAATGTAAGCTGTGGTGGTGCCTGATCCAAGGCATTGGCTACACCGGCTAACAGCGTAAATCCACCTTCGAAGCTGTATTGAGCCGACAGCGAATGGTAGAAAGTCGATTTAGTCGATAACACGCCATCAAACCCTACACCTCGTACACTGATGAAATCACGTCCATTGATATCACGGAATTCTTCGGCACTGGATGACGAACCTACCCAATCCATGCCCCAGAAGAACGACCATTTATCGCGTACCAGTGTGATGTTCGATTCGCCGACCCACTTTGGATCGCCAACGATGCCGTTCAGATCTTCAAGCGTGTCTTCGAATAGCGCACGCTGGTCTTTGGTCTGCAGTGTCGCATTTAGATCCAGCGTAAAGTTGCCCCAAGCGGTATCGGTGATGTAACGCAGCGCGAAGTCGAAACCTGTATTCCGCTGTTCGGCAATATTGATGAAGCTGTCCATAATATTGTCGAGACCATTGTTGATCGAGGATCGATCAAACAATTGACAAAGCGGTTCGCTGTTACTGAAAGCAAAACCGAATTCGGACGCGTAGCATTCAGTCACAATCTGTGCACCACCAAGCTGGGCGACTTCGTCAAATACTTCGATGTCGAAGAAGTCTATCGAGAAACTCAGATTCGCGAATTGCGGCTGCCAGATAACTCCCAACGTCAGAGAATCCGACGTTTCCGGCGAAAGAACTCCGATACCGCCACCTGTGATCACAGACGGCGTGATGGAGCCGCCAGGATAGTCAACTGGCAAGTTGCGTGGATCGGCAGCGCAGTTGGCGCGGGTGATTTCCGAAATGTTACCGAGTGCAGCTTCCGCTTCGTAACGAATACAAGGATCGATTCTGGTTGAAATGCTGCCAGATTGATCCGCCAAATACAGTTCGAACGGTGCCGGCGTGCGAAACGATGTACCCCGGTTGGCGCGCAGACGCATTGAGTCGGTCATCTGCCAGTTTAGACCGACCTTCCAGGTTGTGTCGTCGCCAATCGCTACAGGACCCGCATTAACGTCGGTGTACCTTGCGGAGGCATTCAATGTCAGGTTCCGGAATCCGGGTCTGTCAACCAACAACGGTACGTTGACCTCCGCGAATACGGCTTCCGTTTCAACCGTTGGGCCGGTTGTGACCCCCGCCGATTGATCCGAGAATCCGTTGGAGTTTTGCGTAATAAACCCTGGAGTATCAATCAGGTCGTCTTCACGGTAATGAATACCGGCCGCGAATTGGAAGGTACCTGCAGGCATCTCAAACAAGTCTCCGCTGATCGATGCGTCAACCGAGATCTGGTCGAACTGCGTGTTGCCGGTTTCTACGCCGAACAGGAAGTCCCGAACCTCTGGGGAGACATTACTGCCGTCAAGCAGGAACGGATCCAACCATGGAACGTCGACACAGTTGATCGTAGCCATATTAGGATTAGCAAGCGTGCCGATATTACGTTCGAACGTGTCGCCTACGCATGACCCAGGCAAGAAGTTGCCAGCGCGTATTGAATCGTCAAAAACTCTGTCGTTGGTGTAGTCGCCGTCTGACTCACTGACTTGAACTGCAACATCCCAATCGAACCTATCTCCAAGGCTGCCTCTAAGGCCGGCCACAAAGCGCCGATAATCCACTTCGACCGTTTCGTCATTGTGATCGATGATCGCTGTTGGGCTGTACCATTGCTCACCAAACCAGCCCGCTGCCGCGCTTATCGTGTTGCCGCCGCCCGGAACACCACTACCGAGTGAGCCGAAGTCGAAGTCACCACTGTAGATGTAACTCCAGTACTGTCTGTAGCCGTCACTTTCCGTGTCACGACGATTCAAGAGAACCTCGCCGTAGGCGGTTATGTTTTCCGTTATTTCAAATTCGCCTTCGGCATAAACCGTTACCAATTCAGTCTTAGGTATGAATGACTCTTCCTGCTGGAATGGGTGATCGTCGTCCTGCACGGAGTCAGAAAGCCTGTCGTAGCCTACCGGGAAAAACCCGGCTGGCGCGGTCAGCTGACCTGGATTTGTTGCAGGCGCATAACCCGGGATCAAGCCGCCCAATAGCCCGTCATAGTCGAACTGCGACCGAATGGTGCCGGCAAACGGGTTGGGTACGTTGGAATCAGCGGCAGAGTCGTAAATCCAGACGTGCCCCCAAGTCAGGTCGTCACAGTGAAATTCGCCGGTCCTGCCGTCAACGTTATCGGCCCGTTCACCGGTAACGCGATCAAACAACAATTCGTTACCGCATTCAAAGTAGTCTCTGTCACCGCGTCGTAAATGTTCCTGCCGGCTGTAATCTGCCGTAACACGGAAGTTGCCGCGCTCGAATGACTTACCCCAAGACGCATTGATACGACTTTGTTCGCCGCCGCTTTGCGATGGCGCAGAGAAAAATGCATCGATGCTGCCACCATCGTCTTTTCGCGTGATGATGTTCACCACACCTGCGACTGCATCTGATCCGTAAATTGACGACGCACCATCTTTCAGTATTTCAATTCGTTGAATTGTCGATAAGGGAAGGACATTCAAATCGAAAGAAGACGTACCGCCCTGCACACCGGCCGGACCAGCTCGTCGGCCATTCAGCAGAACGAGCGTACGGTTAGCACCTAGGCCACGCAACGAAAGTGTTGATGCGCCGAGACCACCGTTTTGCACAAACTGGAACGACGTAGCCGATGTGACCTGCGGAGAACCAGCGGCCAGCGTATTGGACTGAAGCAATTGCCCAATGTTGGCAATACCCTGAACGGAAGCTTCCTGAACGTCGATAATATCCATCGGTGATGAACTGGTGAACGCATCTTTTCGAATGCGTGAGCCGGTTGTAATCACCTCTTCGATCGTTCCGTCTTCTTCCAGATACTCTGCGTTATCTTGCGCAAGTACGGGAGCGCTAAATGCTCCGGCGGCCAAAATCGTGCTGATAGCACTGGCCAATGGCGTTTTTTTCATGATGCCTGATCCCCTTATGCGAGTTGTGGCAACAGCCGCCCGACCAGTTAGCTAGCGTCTACGGGGGGCGGCGCTTTTTAATGCGGTGTTGTAAAATTACCGCGGTATTTTTAATAACGGGAGTAAACCACGATTGGCTGTCAAAGATCAAAGAATTTTTTGTTGTATCTAGGCCACAGACTTGAGATAGGCTAAAATTGCTCGCGATAGGCCCAATACCGGTCGCTGCTGGGATATTATGGCGGCATTACGAGCGGCTAAATTCATATAACGAAGCGCCTTTATGACTCCTAGGAATATAGTAATCGTCGGCGGTGGTTCTGCCGGCTGGATGGCGGCGGCCTATTTGGACGCATCACTAAACCGAAATAATCGCAAAGTGGCGGAAATCACGCTCGTAGAGTCGCCAGAAGTGCCCAGAATAGGCGTTGGCGAAGCGACAGTGCCCAGTATTAACCACATATTGGCGGTCGTTGGCGTGAACGAGCACGATTTCCTGCGCCGCGTAGATGGCACGTTCAAGCAAGCCATAAAATATGTAAATTGGCTGCAAAACGACGGCAGCAGCTATTACCACCCATTTAACCGCTTCCGCGAGGCGCCTATCGATCGCACGGGAAAGCGGTGGTTGATGAGCGATCGCTCGATACCGTTTGCTGAGACAATTTCAGCGCAACCCGTATTATGTGAAAACAATATTGCGCCGCAAATGCTGGGGCCGTGGGACTTCGGGCCGCCATTGACTTACGCGTATCATATGAATGCGCTGAAGTTCGCCGACTACCTTTGCGAAATAGCCACCGCGCGTGGCGTGCGCCACCGCATTGACCACATGGTTGACGTTGAGATGGCAGAAAACGGCGATATTGCGGCTATCCGTACTAAAAGCGGTGAACGGATCGCCGGGGATCTCTTTATTGATTGCACTGGTTTCGCAGCGCTTTTGATCGAAAAAAAGCTCGACGTGAAGTGGATCGACAGCTCGCAATGGTTGTTGTGCGATCGTGCGGTTACGATGCATGTGCCGCACGATCCCTACTACCCTGGGCATATTCGTCCGTATACAACTGCCAGTGCGTTGAGTTCGGGCTGGGTGTGGGAGATACCTCTCCAGGACAAACGATCATTGGGTTATGTGCATTCCAGCGCGCACCTCAGCGAGGACCAGGCGCACGCAGAGCTGCACCAATTCGAGGGCGCACACGCCGACAAATTGGACTCACGCGTGGTCCATTTCAAGGTAGGACATCGCGAGCAAGCCTGGGTGCGCAACTGCATCGCGATAGGACTAGCAGGTAGCTTCATCGAACCGCTGGAATCTACGGGCCTTTATCTCAGTGACCTCGCCAGTGTCATGCTGGCAGAACATTTTCCATACGAAAACGACTACGCGCCGCTGGCATACCGATTCAATCGCATCATGGCGAATCGTTTTTATGAAATATTGGATTTCATAAATCTGCACTACTGCCTAACGCGTCGGACGGACACCGAATTTTGGCGTGAGGTACAGCGTCCCGAGCGCATCAACGACAGGCTCAAAGCGAAACTAGACTACTGGCGTGTGAAGCCGCCTTCACAAAGTGACTTCGAAGATCAGTATTTTCCAGGTCAGTCATTATCGCCATTGTCGTCCAGTGGTCAGCTGGGAGATTTCCGGCCACCGGTCGATACGGCCGCAATTTTTGGTATCGATAGTCATGAAGCAATTCTCTATGGCATGGACTTCCTGCGTGATGAGAGCAAGCAATGGTTTGGTGAAAACCTGCCGAAAAGCCAAGTCGCTGGTAGTGTTGCGGCGCGCCTGCAAAAGGCGCCGAACAAATTGCCACCTCATGACCTGTGGCTGCAACGGGTTGTCGGTACGCCTGCGTATCAAAAGACGATTGTGCGGTAGCGCGTTAGCGTGCAACATGAGATTGACCTGAGATGAGGCGAAAGAAAAAAGTCCTGGTCGTTGGTGGCGGCTCGGCCGGCTGGATGGCTGCCGCTTACCTGGATGCGGCGCTCAATCACGATGGCCAATCGGTGGTGGATGTCGGCCTAATCGAATCTCCGGATGTGCCGAGAATTGGCGTCGGCGAAGCGACAATCCCGAATATTAATCATATTCTCTCAGTGATCGGCATCGATCAACACGCCTTTATGCGCAGAGTTGATGGCACTTTTAAGCAGTCCATTAAATACGTCAATTGGGTCGATAACGATCAGTCCTGGTATTACCACCCATTCACCCGGTTTCGAAAAACGCCGATTGATCGTTCCGCCGAACGCTGGCTGATGAGCAGCCGCTCAATACCGTTTACAGAAACCGTGTCGCCACAGCCCATCATCTGCGAGCTGGGATTGTCACCGCAAATGCTTGGGCGCTGGGACTTTGGTACGGAATTGACAGCGGCATACCACATGAACGCATTGAAATTCGCGGACTATCTTTGCGAAATTGCGACGTCTCGCGGTGTGCAGCATTACCTCGATCATGTCGTCGATGTGGAGATGACGGAAGCCGGCAACATCGCTGCAGTCAAAACAAAAAATGACCTGCGTCTGGAAGCGGATCTGTTTGTCGATTGCACCGGATTTGCCGCGGTATTGATTGAAAAGACATTGGGCACCCGATGGATTGACTGCTCGCAGTGGTTGTTGTGTAACCGTGCGATCACGATGCACGTACCCTACGAACATCACTATCCGGGCTACGTTCGCCCGTATACGACGGCGACCGCGTTATCGTCGGGGTGGGTTTGGGAGATTCCCCTGCAAGGCAAAAGGTCGCTCGGCTATGTGCATTCAAGCGATTTTATCAGTGAAGAAGATGCGGAGCGGGAATTACGTCAGTTCGAGGGCGCTCACGCGGACTCCCTGAGCGCGCGCACTGTACATTTTAAGACAGGCTATCGTGAACAAGCCTGGGTAAAAAATTGCATTTCGATTGGACTTGCCGGCAGTTTCATTGAGCCGCTCGAATCGACCGGTTTGTATCTAAGTGATCTTGCGACAGTGATGATGACTGAGCACTTTCCGTTCGGCGACGATATGGAACCGCTCGCTTTTCGCTTCAATCGCATCATGGCCAATCGGTTCTACGAAATTCTCGATTTCATCAATATGCATTACTGCCTGACCAGACGAAATGACACACCATTCTGGCGTGAAATAAGGAATCCAGAACGAGTAACTGATCGCTTGAAGGCAAAATTCGAGTTTTGGCGAAGCAAACCATTATCGGCAACCGACTTCGAGGACCAATTCTTGCTCGGACAGCCCGATACACCGCTGCCCTCTAGCGGTCAATTCGGAGACTTTCGCGCACCCATCGATACAGCGACAATTTTCGGTATTGACAGTTACGAGGCGATTCTCTACGGCATGGATTTCTTGCGGGCGGAGTGCGATGCGCGGTACGGCAATAATCGTCCGGCGTCGACAGTTTATCCGGAGGTACTGCAGAAATTGCAATTGGCGCCGCAAAAACTTCCACCGCATGACGTATGGTTGCAGCGCATGGTGGGTATGCCAGACTATTCATCTGGTCGCACATGAAACGTTTGCTGATAGTCGGTGGCGGATCTGCCGGTTGGATGGCGGCGGCCTACTTAAATGCCGCGTTAAATTACGAAGGCCGCAAGGTCGTCGATATAAGTTTGATCGAGTCGCCGGATGTGCCGCGAATAGGCGTCGGAGAGGCGACCGTGCCAAGCATCAAGCATTCGCTCGCCGTTATTGGCCTGAACGAGCACGAGTTCTTGCGGAGGGTTGACGGTACATTCAAGCAATCGATCAAGTTCGTCAACTGGCTGCACAATCGAGGGGAGCACTACTATCATCCCTTTGGCCGCCACCAACCCGGACCGATCGATGATTCCGGATTGCAATGGTTGCGTAGCAATCGTTCGCTCCCTTTTATAGAAACCGTGTCAGCACACCCCACGCTGTGTGAATTAAATCTGGCGCCGCAAATGTTGGGGAAATGGGACTTCGGCGAGTATCTGACTTACGCATACCATATGAATGCGCTGAAGTTCGCCGACTACCTCTCCGAGGTAGCCACAAAGCGCGGCGTAAAACATTACCGAGATCACGTCAACGATGTGGAGATGACCGAAGACGGCAGTATCGCCGCGGTGATGACGAGAAGCGGGCTTCGACTAGAGGCCGATTTGTTTCTCGACTGCACAGGATTTGCTGCGTTGCTTATAGAAAAGAAACTGGCTTCGAAGTGGGTCGATTTTTCGTCATGGCTTTTATGCGATCGCGCGCTGACGATGCCGGTGGATTATGCCGAACACTATCCGGGATTCGTGCGACCCTACACGATTTCTACTGCACTCTCCGCAGGCTGGGTGTGGGATATTCCACTGCAAAATCGACGTGGCGTGGGATACGTGCACTCTAGTGCTTTCCTCAGTGAAGATGCAGCTGAGCGTGAGATCAGAGCGTACGAAGGCGGGCACGCAGACAATTTGGATACGCGCATGGTGCGCTTCAAGGTTGGCATGCGTGAAAAAGCCTGGGTAAAAAACTGTATTGCGATTGGCCTTGCAGGGGGGTTCTTGGAACCAATCGAATCGACTGGTTTGTATCTGAGTGATTTAGCAACGGTGATGCTAAGCGAGCATTTTCCGCTGGGCGATGATATGGCGCCATTGCGAATGCGTTTTAATCGCATCATGTCGAACCGATTTTACGAGGTTCTCGATTTCATCAATCTGCATTACTGTATGACACAGCGCAACGACACTGAATTTTGGAGAGAGGTGCAACGATCAGAGCACATCAATGATCGGTTGCAAAACAAGCTTGAGTTTTGGCGTGCAAAACCGGTGGCTAACGTAGATTTTGAAGATCAAAGATTTCCTCTGCAACAGCCAGTAGACGCATCTCTCGGTCATTCCGCTCCAGCTACTGCGATGGACGAATTGACGGATCCCAGAGTACCCGTGGACACGGGTAAGTTATTTACTCGGTCCAGTTATGAAGCCATTCTTTACGGTATGGATTTCATGCGCTCGGAGTGTGACGTTCGCTTCGGCAAAAATCGAGCAAGCAGCACTGTCTATCTGCCAATACAGCAACGTCTCGCCATGGCGTCGCATAAACTTCCACCGCATGACGTCTGGCTACAGCAGGTGCTCGGTATGCCGGCCTATGTGCAAAAGCGGTGAGCTTTTCGCGGCAAACCGCTAATGACGGGCGGACGCCGAATTTAGATAACTCTCGGCTCTCTGCAACTCGTGCCGAGAGGCGGCGAAGTTTGGGTTGATTTCAAGCGCCCGGCGATAACATTCAATTGCGCGTTCGTATTGTCCGGCAATTAAGTATGCGCCGCCGAGATTGTGGTGCGCTTCCAGGAGCCCGGGTTGTAACCGCAGCGCTTGCTCGTAACTTGCAATGGCATTAGCAATTTGATCGGTCTCGCGAAATATATTGCCCAAATGGCAGTACGTATTCGGATTGTTCGAGTCGATTTCGAGCGAATGGCGAAATTGTTCCAATGCTTCTTCGAATCTGCTTTGGTCCTTTAGCGCGAGCCCAAGATTTGAATACGATCGCGCGTCCTTAGATTCTACTGCTAAGCCTCGTCGTATATAGTACTCGGCCTTCTCGGGGCGTTTACTTTGCAGACATAACAACCCCAATAGATTGTTGGCGTTTACGTGCTTCTCATCGATTTCCAGGACATGCCGATAGCCAGTTTCGGCGCGGTGAACATCTCCTGCTTGGTGGCGACGGTAAGATTCAGCGACCAGAGAATCCAGGGCTTCGGGACTCAGCGGGTCGATTGCCGGTTTCTTTGACTCCGGCAATGTCACTGCGTCCTCCACGGACTTGCCGTTATGATTCGGCATCCAGTCAACGATGAGGTGGATGCGGTCTTCAGTGCCCGCGTTCTGGACCGCATGATCGTTGCCGTTGTTAATCTCCCAAAACTCGCCCGGGCGCATCGACTTGATTTCTCCACCCACCGCGAATTGCACCGCCTCATTGGTCACGATAGGAATGTGCACGCGGTGACAATTCAACAATGAGTAGCCGCCGTCGCGGTGCTGTGCAATTTTTCCACCTGCCAGAAGTTTTGCTAGCAGCACACGCACAACAAATCCGTTATCTCTGTAATACGATCCAATGCGGCTGATAATGGGTTCTAGTTCGTCTGCCAGATCGTTATACAAAGGCAGTATCTCGGGTTTCGTATAGCGAAAGTCTTCGAAATGTATAACGTGCAGGGATTGTGTGTCCGTGTGCACATGAAATCGCTCTTTCCGTTCAGATTCGGCCCAGCTAGATAAAGGGATTTCTGCAATTTTGCCTTTGATGGGCGAAACGTCGAACGCATCGGCAACAAGTAAATAGTTTTCTGCCCTGCCGACAAGTTTTTGAAATGCTTGTGTCCCGTTGCTGCGTAGTTCTGCGGCAAGGTCGAAGCGGCAATTTGCGGGACCCATCATTTCGAATGCGTAGTCATACTTGTCAATCACGAAACGATCGAGTTCGGCGACCAGTTCTCTCGATTCGTCGTCATAGTAGTGCGAATAATGCGTGTGTCTGGAGCTATTCTTGTGCTCCTGCTGGCTCAATGCGGTGCCAATTGCACTTGCTTCAGGCACTTCAAGTTGATTGAGATTGTCCAAAAAATCATCTTGTAGATTCTCAAACCTGCCGATACGTGATTCGGATTGTGTCGATATGCCGAGCATGCGATCGCTCAGCCAGGAATAGTAGCCGCCATCGAACTCGGGTATTGATCGAATATCGGTTTTTGTCAGGCCGACACCGCGATTGCCGGCTAGCGATTCGGGCAAAATCTCAATGAGCTTTCTGCGATGTTCGACACTCTCGGCCGAATCTGCACCCAGACCTGCGAGATTCGCCAAAGTTGTCTTGAAGTCCGCTTGGCCGCCTTCGGCGGCCACCAAAAATAGCGGGTTGTGACTGTTTGGTCGTTGGTTAAACGCGTACCACGAGACGTACCAGTCCCATGGATTTCGAATGACTCCGAGCACCGGCAAATGTGCAAATTGCTTGGGGATCAATTCGTACGGAAAGTGATAACCAATCTCTTGGTAGTCGGGAATATTCTCTTTTATGACCTTGGCAAGCGACTGGCCGCCGGTCTTATGCAGGTGTAGAAATATGAAACGTTCGGTAACGATCATGGAATAGGGCCTACGAGTTCGGCATTGTCCCGGCAACTAGTCGCAGAGACGGTCGGTTGCTACACGAAACTCAGTGTTTTCTCTAATCTCGAATTTGACTGCACGATATCAATCATGCTTCGGGATGACAAACGCAGGGGATATTCAATAGGTCGGTCTGCATGCAGGCGCTCGGGCTGCATACCGTATCCGGGTGCAGCTTGCGGCCACAACAGCATTGTTCGCCGGGTAGAACATAATCCAGTATCAGATGTGTGCGATCGGTTTTGCTGCGGTTCTCAACGGAGTGTTCGCGTCGATTATTTATCTCGACGACGTCGCCCTCTAACATGCAAATCGTCTCTTTGCCGACCGTGAACAGGACGTGTGGATTTGAAAAGATAGGAATGTGTATGCGGTGCGAATGTGCTAGCGAAAAATTCTTGTCGCAGTGCGGTGCAATAGTGCCGCCGGCCTTGAGCTTAACCAGCATGGCGCGAATGAAGCTACCCTCGCCATATTGCTGAACGTGATGCTGGCCATATTGCGATTCCTCGTAGCGCGACGAAACGAGTTCGAGCGCAGGCCGCAACGCGCCTTGAAACGTTTCCAATGCCGGCATCCTGGTGGGGTGGGTATGCCGATAATCTGGATCGAATACCAGCGGGAACATTTGTGTGTCTTCGTGAGCCTCGACGCTTTGTTGAAAATTAGACAATGTATTCCATTGCTCGTTGGTCAATTTGCCGATCTGTCGCTGAAGTTCGCTAACGTCAACCTTGCCATGCGTAATGAAATTGCCGGGAAAGTTCATTGATTCTCGTTCACTGCTAGATTATGGGAAAGAGATGATAGCGTGACTTTGCAAGATCACGTATCAGAAAGCGCCAATAATAAAGGCAGCCATCTTTCGATGACTGCCCAGTTTCGAGTAGTTGAGCTGTTTACAGTCCGCCGGGTCCGCAGCGGTTAGCCAGGTAGTCCTCTAACGTCTCAAGAACTGCCAAGTGATGTTGCGGCCACCAAGGTAAGCTATGCCAAAGATCGGCGATTTCGAGATACTCGACATCCTTGCCTGCTTTCTTCAGCGCTTTGACGTACTTACGCGATTGCTCAATTGGCACTCGCTGGTCGCGATCTCCATGAAAAATGAATATCGGTATACTCGCCTCGTCCGCAATATCCAAAGGCGACAAGCCTCTCACTGTCGGATTTTGAAATTCTCTGCCAAAGCGCCCTTCGAACGTAATTTTGTCGAAGTAACGCAATTCAGAAAGTCCCGCACCTGATATCGCACATTGATAAGGGGTATCTGGACGAACAATTGAAGCCATTGCCGCATAGCCGCCATAAGAATAGCCGTACATAGCGATTCTATCGGCATCGGCCAGTCCTTGATCGACAAGCCATTGGGCGCCGTCATCTTTATCGTCCTGCATTTTGCCGCCCCACTCTTTATCGCCGGCGCGCCACAATGCCTGTCCCCAGCCTTGTGAGCCGCGGTACTGTGGTTGCAGTACTAGATAGCCTCGGTTGGCAAGAAACTGTGCCCACCTATCAAAGCGCAGTGCGTCACGTGCCCAGGGACCGCCATGCGGCATGATCACCGCCGGATAGGGCGCCTCGCCAGTCGTTGGTAAGGTAAGAAAACCCGGAATTTCTAGGCCATCGCGCGACTTGTAATGTACGTGTGACATGTCGGCGAGATTTTCCGGTTCCAGATAGGGCATGCGGCGACCAAGAGACACGAGTTGTGAGCCGCTAATCAACAGGTGGTATGCGCCTGGTTCTTTCGGTCCACTCGACGTAACGACGGCGACACTGAAGTCGTCCGAAATTGACGAAATGACGTGGTCCTGGCCGTCTGGAAGCGCGCTATCAATACGTTCCTGTAGGCTACGCCATTCATCGCTGATGTACTCGCGAATATTGCCCGCGCCTTGAGCGGTGTAACCAATCACCTCACCGAAGTCTTCCCGTTGGTCACTTTGAAGAACACCGGTTGCCTCGAACGAGGCGTCGGCGTAGACCGGATCGCTCATATTGCGATCGAGCAAGTCATATTTGATGATTACATTCTTGTCACGACCCGTATTGTCCGTCATGTAGACCGTTCGGCCGTCCATATCGAATGCGGCCGGCTGCATCCCTTCCCGTGCGCTGGCGTAAAACGCGTGGTGCACTTCCCAAGCGTCCGTCTGTGGATTGCGATACGAGAATTGAATACGTGCGGAATCACCACCGCCCTTAAACTCAGTTTTCGCTTTTACATTGCCCTTTGGATCGGCAATAAAACTCTCGCCCGTAGCGCCGCGGTAAATTCGTTTCGAGTTTAGCGATTTTAGATCGACCTCATAGATGTCGGGCGCAAACTCCAAATTGGTTGCTTGCACCAATATCTTCTCTGAGTTTAACGGTAAGCGATCAAATAAACTTACGCCAGCTATGTCGTCCTGCCTATTCGCAAGAATCGTCCTGAATTTCTTTCCTTCAGTATCAACAATATACGCTTTGTCTCTGAACCAACGCGTCGTTTTACTGCGAATTCTGAAGTCGAATTTTTGCCTGCCGACGACAAACAGACGATCGTCGTTGAGCCATGTGACGAAAAGCGCTTTGGTATCTTTAGGGGCGAAACGTATTGGCGGCGCGCCCAGGTCGTTGGTGTCCCAAATCGTGATATCGGCAGCTTTGTTGACATTCGACAAAGTCAATGCGACGAGCTTATTGCCGTCAGGGCTTACGTTGACACTTGATATGACAGGATCGTGGATCCAGGCAGACATGGGTATTTTTTCCGCGCCGTTGGAAACGGCCGGTAATAAGACCAGGAGTACTGTAGTCGCGCTTATAAGCGTTCGAGCAAAATTCATCATGGGGTTCCTCCGATGAGATTGCAATCAATTCAAGATTGTATTGACATGCGCGCGCTATGACTAGTTGTCATAAGGTAAACATCTCAAAGATCTCTTGCAGAAACAAAAAGGGCGGGCATAAAGCCCGCCCTCTTGTCATCCAATTACGGACACGTATTACTCACCAAATCCAATAGACGCTTGTAAAATGAACGAGCGCCCTCGGAGGTCGTAGCCGCCACCAGGAATCGTGTTGAAGAACCGATTCGCGGTTTGTGAGCCAACATTGTCACCGAGAATCGGTGGATCGCGGTCCGTTATGTTGCGGATCGTTGCGATGATCTGCCATTCGGCGCCGGTGTAGCGAGCAGCGAGATGCTGATACGTTACATCACCCGTTGCGACCGGACGATCCAGGTTTGTGGTGCCCGGATCAAACACGGGATCTTCTGCCTGGTTGCCAATCCAATCCACAGAGTAGAAGAACGTCCAATCACGATAGTCGACGGTGAGATCACCTTGTGCTGCCCACCCAGGGAATGACCACTTGCCGCGGAACTCGTCGAACTGACCGAGGAGGTCCTGTTGCTGACTCGAAATGTGTGTAGCGGTCAAGTCGACAGTCATGTCAAAGCTGGAAAACTCCTTTTGGAACAGCAAATCGATGTCCACACCACGCGAGCGCTCCAAACCAACATTGAGCAATGAAGCATCAACGTCTGTCAGATTGCCCAAGGCGTCACGTGCAGAAATGCGATTACAGAACGGGCTGCTGAAATTGCGTGATCCGTAGCAATCACTCAGTACGAAGTTAATCGTCGGTCGTGCAACCGTATTCTCAAGTTTGATATCGAACCAGTTCACAGCAACGGAGAATCCACCTTCGCCAGGCTGCAAAATGAAGCCTACAGAAGTGGAGTCTGACGTTTCCGCTAGCAAATTCTGATTACCGCCGGTGATTGTGCGGATGCTGCTGGCGGTGCCGGCAAAATTCGTAGCCAATCCTTCGCTGATACAGTTGTCGTAAACGTCATCGCCAGGATTAAACGAAGCACCGAAGTTTGTGCAAGGATCGATAATCGTCAAGAAGCCCGTTTGATTGCCAAGGAACTGTTCGAATAGATCCGGAGCACGGAACGAAGTGCCGCGTGTTCCACGAAAGCGTAGTGCTTGTGTAACTTGCCAATTCAAACCGACGCGGTAGGTTGTGTCATCGCCGAATGAATCGTAGTCGGTCCAGCGGAACGAACCTGTAACCGTCAGATCTTCAGCTAGCGCCTTGTTTTTGAATATCGGCGCTTCTACTTCCATGTACGCTTCCGTCACGGTGTCTACACCCGCAGTGATCTGCGCCGTTGTAGAACCCCAGATGTTGTCATTTTGTGCATCGATGTCGGGAACGTCGTTGATTTCCTCACGACGAATCTCCGCACCGAACACAGCTGCGACAGTACCGGCTGGCAGTTCGAACACATCGCCGGTCGCGTAAGCAGAGAATTGACGTGACTTATAAGTCGTTGAACCCAACGTGTCTTTGCTAACGAAATCGCGCCAAGCTGGCAGATCGCCATTCAACATTGCGTCTGTACCGAAGAAATTCGGCGCGACGCAAGTTGGGAAATTGACAAGATCCGTACAGACCACGTTGCCGCCGGCATCGAATTGCGCGTTTATAGATGCAGTGACGCGATCGTCAAGCCATGCTTCGCCGGCGTAGGTTCCATCAGAATCGCTGGCGCCAATGTAGGCGTCATAAGTCCAGCTGCCGCCGATATCGCCCTTCAAGCCGAGAAATACGTTGTAACGGTCAATTTCGGCTTCGGTGCGTGGATCCTGCAAATTGTACGAAGGCAACACGATCTGCGCCGGGTTTGCACCGATAGCAGCTAATGTCGCCGGTGCACCGAATGCACCGATCGGGTTGAACGGATTGCTTGCTGGAACAACCGGGAAAAACTGCCGGAAACCACCATTTGTGGTTGATTCTCGACGATTCCAATACAACTCGTAGTATGCCGTCGTGTTGCGGTCGGCAATACTAAAGTCGTAGTCGGCAAACGACGTGATAGAAATAATTTCGCCTTCACTGATGCTTTGCCGAATTCCCGGTGTCCTTTCGTCACGGTAGAAAGACGATCTCTCGAATTCTAGTGGTCCCGCGCCTACGCCGGTGTAATTTGGTACGCCAGCTACGCCATTCCAAAATCCATCAAAGAACGGATCGTTGGGATCGGTGAAATCCAGGTTTGGATCGTAGCGGATGCCAGCATTGAAAATTGAGCCATACAAAAATCCAAAGCACTGTTGCTCGCCAGTCCCAGGGACCGTGTTGTCAATGCGCCCGTCGCCGTCCTGATCGGTAAATCGCGGTCGGAAATCGCAACGCGACCAATCGCGATCTGTCGCAACGAGTTCTTCTTGCTTGCCGTACTGACCGGAAATATTGAACGACCAGTTGCTGCCGACCTTGCCCCACGCCGCGTCGATTGAATATGCTTCGCCGCCGCTATTTTCCGGGAGGACGGATTGCACATTTAGCTGCGTGCCTTCCAGTCGTGTTTTGGTAATAGCATTCACCACGCCGGCCACTGCGTCAGCGCCGTACAGCGATGAAGCGCCATCTTTCAATATTTCGAAACGTGAAATCGTAGACGTTGGAATCGCAGTCAGGTCGACTGAACTGGTGCTACCACGAAGACCCGAGGGTCCCCAGCGTTTGCCGTTGACCAGAATCAATGTGCGCTGTGCACCGAGTCCGCGCAGTGACAATGTGTTAGCACCGGGTCCGCCGCCAGTTACAAAGCCGGAAAACGAATCGTTAACTTGCTGACCGGAGGCCACCGTAGTGCCCTGCAAAATCTCGCCGGGATCAAGTAATCCCGCGAGCTGAGAGCGCTCATTGGTAATAATCGTTACTGGTGCAACACTGTTGAATTCGCTGCGTTTGATTCTCGAGCCGGTCACCACTATTTCTTGTGTGACTCGCTCTTCCTCTTCTTCCTCTTCCTCGTTGAGGCTGTCGGTGTCCGTATCTTGCGCAATTGCTTGCCCGCCTAATCCAAGCACGAGACCAAATGCGACGACGCGACACCATCGCGCCGCCAGGGCGCGAAGCTGGTCGATTGTCATTGTCATCCCCTTACTATGCAGTTTGATTTCATTCGGCTTCGACAACTTACGCGTCTTTACCGACGGTTCGTGGCCTATTCGCCACGGTTACCATTGGCGCATAATGCGCAAATATCGCACATTTGTAAACGTTATGCGGAGAAATAGCCGGTGGCTATTTAGAGAGTGTTGTGAATTAGCAACAATATGTTTCACTTAATTGTGGACCACAATAGCGGGTCTACAAGCGCCGAAAATCAGTATTTTCGATTAGAATCAAGTCGTCACTGGCGGAGCGATAGCGGCTGATAAGCATGGAACCGGTCAGTCGTCCGATACTTAGGCTGCTGTCGGTGAGTGCCATGTTGTCTTCGAATATTTGCTCGATTTGCGCAGCGGACAAGTCGTAAGACAGCAAGCGCGCAGCGCTGACC
This sequence comes from Woeseia sp., assembly GCA_021773015.1. Classification (GTDB taxonomy): domain Bacteria; phylum Pseudomonadota; class Gammaproteobacteria; order Steroidobacterales; family Woeseiaceae; genus OFTM247. The sequence continues at coordinate 1,839,794 of JAJFKW010000001.1, read as the reverse complement.
TCATTGGAGCCCGCCAGAAACAGCACCTTGTCTCCACTGATCGTCCAGGCGCCACGGCCATGCAAAGGCAAACCATCCCATACTTCCAGTAATTTTCCGGTGTCAAGATGCAAGCGGAACAATACGCCGCGTTGATCGACTACGGCGACTTCTTCTGCGCTCAGCGGTGTCGGTCGGAAATAGCCCTCGGCGATACGTCTTGCGTCCGTTCCGTTGCCAGTACAGATGCCCCAGCTATCACCGCTGTGGCAGCCGGCAACCCAACGCTCACCATCTGGCATCCATTTTGGCGTCGTGAGCGCGGCAAATGGTGTTGAGATTTGTTCGGCGATGCCACTAACGATGTCGATTTGAAACAATAGCTCCCCGCCGTCGCTTTGAGCTGTGAATATGATGTGTTGTCCATCCGGGTGCCAATCGGGATAACGCACAGCCGCTTCTTCCAATCGTGTCAGGCGACGCACAGCGTCACTGCCGGTCGCTGCCATCCACAATTCATCGGTGCCGCTTCGTCCGGACACAAAAGCCACCCAGGACTCATCGTGACGCAGCGATGCATGATGGTCGTCGCTGGTTGACGCGGCAATCGTCCTGGTTTCGCCGTTTTCGTTGACTAAGATGAGTTCCCGATTTCTGCGTAGTTGCGCAGCCGCCAGCGTATCGCTAGTTGCGTCGTAATCTGGGTGCACAAGCCCGGGCGCACTGATGACGCGTTCTTCACCGGTTTGCAAGCTGATAATATGACTGCGCATGACGCCCGCGTCAGAATAGCTATATAAGAGTGTTTGTTCATCGATCCAGGTCATGCCGCCGAGCTGTGCGGGTAGCGTAGTCAGGGCACTCTCTCGCTTGGTAATTACGTTGACAACCCAAAGTGTCGCGCGATGATCGGGCTGAGGTTCGCCGCGCAGAAACGCAAGTTGCTCACCTGACGGCGAGAACCGTGGATAAAAATCTGTTCCGCTATTCGAGACGGCCGTCGTCAGCCGTATTGCCGCACCGCCTGATAGCTGCACCGAATAGATTCGCCGCAGCGAATTTACGTCGTCGTCTTGTGCGGCCGTATACGCGATGTAATCGCCGTTCGGCGACCAATCCACAACCGTCGGGAATTTTCTTGTGCAATCCGCGATGGGTGCCGGAACGCCTAATACAAGCGATTGCACAACCACCTTGCAATCGTCATCCGATAATCGGACGTATGCCAGTTGATCGCCGCTCGGCGATGCCGCAGGGCCGTGCTCGTGTACGTTCGGCGTGACGGCAACCGGCTCAGACAGATTGTCGTCGCGGGAGACGCGAAATATATCCCAGTCTGGACGACCGGGGCGCAGCGCCGCGTAAACAATCCATTGCGTACCGCTGACGAAGCGCGGTTGATTTTCGGTTCCGGGTGCCGATGTCAATGGGCGATGGGCGGGCAAGTTCAATTCATGACCAGCAGCCGACTGGGGTGTCTGTGTTGTCGATTGGTAGATGAGAGCCGCTATTCCAAGCACAGCGATGGCAGCCAAAAACAACCGGGTGTGCGGTATTGAGGGGCTTTTGCTGTCAGCGGTTGCTTCGGTCGTAGATACCGCGCTCGTTGCCGCGACCAATTGATAGCCAAATTTCGGCAGCGTCCGCAAATATTTTTCCTCGCCCGCTTTTTCTCCAAAGGCCGCTCGCAAGTCAGAAATCGCTCGAGATACAACGAAGTCGGAGGGGTAGCTCGCGCCCCAGACGCTGTCTAGCAATGTGTCGCGGGAAACCCCGCGGTCGCCGCTGTCCAGGAGCACCAGCAGCACATGCAGGGTCTTTGCGTTCAGTCTCCGCTCTTTGGTTCCGCTGCGCAAAATTCCGGAATCGGCGTGCAACACCCAATCTCCGATGCGTGTTGGTGGCCGCACGGCGCGAGCAGCGATAGCGTCCTGTTTCTGCGGCCTGTTGTTCATAAACGGAAACTTTTTCGCAAGGTTTTCGCAGGACTTTTACCCACGGAAGCGCCAAGTTTGTGCACACCGACGGGAACGTCACCTCATATAAGGAGCATGACACGATGCGCTACGCGTTGACACTAATAGTATTGCTGCCTCTGACCACGATAGCGGGGCCATGGTTCGATGGCGAAGCAGAATTTACCGACGACGAAAGCCGGCAACTTGCCGCAAAAATACTTCAGGCGCACGGCGGAATGGCACCTATGGCTGCCGCGAAAAGCATACGTTTGGATTTTTTTACCAAAGTATCCGGCGCGCCGAATCCATTCTATACAGTGGAAAGAATCGACCTGGCGAACGGCAACGCATTAGTCAAATGGCCGTTTTGGAATGCCTCAATGGGCTGGGACGGGGAAACGCTATGGTCGCACCAGTGGCCGATGCCAATGCCGGCGGGTTTTTTCGCTCGATTAACAACCAGCTTCGTTACCTTGCCTTGGCAAATTCAAGCTGACGGTGCAAATGTCGGTCCGGTCGGAATCGACAGGTTGCCAAACGATGACACCGATTTTCAGGTATTACGCATAACATTTGACGAGCGTAACCCGAGCATCCCGGGGACATTTTACGACTTATACATCGATCCAGATACGCACTTGATGCAAGGCCTTCGATTCGACATCAATCATCCGGGCATGGTGGCGAATCCGAGCCAGCCCTTAGGGCCGAATTTTCACGTTTTCGGCGACTATCGATCGATCGACGGCATGATGATTCCCACTTTTTACTTGTCCTATGGCAAGGGCAGTGCACAGGGTGGTTCGAGCAATGCTTACCATTTCGCTTGGAATATTCGCTTCGATGAAGCGTTCGATGTGACGGACCTGGAGGCCCCGTCAGGCGCGCAGCAAGACGACGTGTCGATGTCATGGTGGCAAACCGTGAACAACGCAAGTCCTGCAACTACGTCTACTGTAGGAGTAACGCAATGAAGACAATTGCGAAATTTTACTGCCTGCTCTTCAGCATGATCCTTGTTTCAGTCGACAACGCAAAAGCGACGCCAGAATATGCAAGTGATGAATCACGGCGTGTCATTGAAGCGATGATAGAAGCGCATGGTGGCTACGACATCTGGAAGAATGCGCCTGCTATTCGGTTTGACGACATCATGCACAACAACTTTCACGAGAAAGATCAGTTCGCCTGGTGGGCGGCGCACGAGGTGATCGATCAAAAAACCCGCAAAGTTTGGCAGAACTGGCCGATGGATGATGCGCGCATTGGCTACGACGGTGAGAAGGTGTGGTCGGAAGGTTGGCAGAAAGGAAATCCTGCACCGTCGATGGTGCATTTCTTTTACTACTTCGTGAACTTGGTGTGGCTCACGCAGGACGACGGCGTGGTGTTGTCCGAAGTTACGCGATTCGACGAATGGCCCGGTATTGAAAAAAACCTATACGAAGTTCACATGACATTCGACCTAGCTCCCGGGATCGGTAAATCAAGCAATGGTTATTTTGTGCTTTATATAGACCCTGACGATTACCGCCTCGTTGGTTACCAATACGCCAATGGTTATCGCCCACTACTCGAGGCGATGGGCATGCCAGAGCGTAAAGTATTCGGCCCATTGTGGCGCACGATTACGCGCTACGAAAATGTAGACGGCTTGCTTTTCCCGAGCGCTTTTAGGACGTCACCGGAACCCGGCAAGCAAATTGTGGGTAATCATCTGATATTGAACATCGATATCAGCACGCCCTTCGAGCATGAAAAAGCAGAAATTCCCGATGATGCGGAAGTTTATCGAGGTCCCTTGTCCACCGACTAGGACGACAGACTAAGAACGCGGATTAGAAGAATGCGATGAGATGCCTGCGGTCGAATCGGTGGCCGTAGGTTGGAACAAGGGCCGCAGTTCCAATGTATTGGCATGAAACATGCTGCTATATCGACATAAGCAATTATTATATAAGGGTAAAGTATTCGATTATAGTACAAACCTTTTTCCGCTTGATGCATCTAATGGCTGAATCCTGACCGAGTCGAAATTCACATAATGATTCCTCGAGCGATACGTGTCGTTGCCGGCATGTGCCTGATTGCCGCGGCGCATAGCTCGCTAGCGGCCGCAATGCCCGAATTGCCGAATATCCAAAGTGCCGTCGATATCAATGGTGAGCTGAGCGAAATCGCCTGGCGCGACGCCTTGAAAATCAGTCTCAACGTCGAAACCAGTCCCGGAGAAAACATACCGGCCAAAGTACAGACCACCGCGTATCTCATGGAAGATGGCGAATATCTGTACGTCGCGTTCGATGCGCGCGATCCAAACCCAGACGCCATTCGAGCTTTTCTTCGCGATAGAGATTCCGCATACGCCGATGACTTCGTTGGCGTCGTACTGGATACGTTTGGCGATGAGCGGCGTGCGTTCGAATTCTTCGCAAACCCGCTTGGTGCACAGATGGACTTGACCAACGACGATGTCAACCGCAACGAAGACGATTCCTGGAACGCAATCTGGGATTCTGCCGGTAAAATAAATGCACAGGGTTTTGTCGTTGAAATGGCAATTCCACTCAATCAGCTCAGATTTCCGCGGGTCAATGGAAAGCAAACCTGGGGTATTGATGTTCTGCGTTTCTATCCGCGTGCCACCCGCATTCGTCTAAGTAATAACCCGCTTGATCGCGCACTAAATTGTTATCTTTGTCAGTTCACTCGGATTCAAGGCTTGGAAAACGTTGAGCCAGGCCGAGATCTGGAGATCGTGCCAACGATCACAGCATCTCAGAACGAGCTGACGGATGACCCCGGAATCGTGCCGTTGTCCGGAGGAGACTTTGATGCGCAAGCTGGGCTAACGCTGCGCTGGGGGATAACGCCCGATATCACTGCGAACCTCGCAATCAATCCGGATTTTTCGCAGGTCGAAGCGGATGTCGCACAGCTCGAGGTGAACAATCAGTTTGCGCTATTTTTTCCTGAGTCGCGACCTTTCTTTCTGGAAGGAATGGACTTTTTTAATTCGCCAATTCAAGCGGTATTCACGCGCACGGTCGCCGATCCCAGCGTTGGAGTGAAGATTTCCGGTCGACGCGGCGACAATACGTTCGGATTTTATGCGGCCGAAGATGATGTAACCAATTTGCTGATCCCAGGTACCTTCGGTTCCGATAGTGAATCAATCGACGGTGGAAATAACGCCGTCGTCGGCCGATACAGCAGAAGCTTTGGTGCGGCTTCATCGCTTGGTGCGCTTGCGACGGTGCGCAGTGGGGATGACTACCACAACTATGTAGGCGGCTTGGACTCGCGATGGAGAATCAACGATCAGCATTCCATCGAAGCTCAGGTGTTGTTTTCGGATACAGAGTACCCTGCGGAAATCGCAGATGAGTTTGCTCAGCCATTGGGTCGGTTTTCAGGATTTGCGGGCGAATTTCGCTACGAGTACGAAACCAGAAATTGGTTCGCCAACGCACAAATGCGGAAAATCGACTCCGGTTTTAGGGCCGATTCTGGGTTTGTCAGGCGCTCGAACTTCGAGAAACAAGAAATTGGCGCTGGCAGACTTTGGCATGGTGACGAGGACGACTGGTTTACGCGCATACGACTCAGCGGCAATTGGGATATCACTCATGACGACCAGGGCCGACTGCTTGAACGAGAGCTTGAAGCGTTCTTTACGATCAACGGGGCTATGCAGTCCGAATTGCTAATTGGTGGACTAACCAGAGACGTACTGTTTGACGATATCCTATTCGACGAAAAGAAGGTTTTTCTCTCTGGTCAAATTAGGCCGATTGGCGGTTTGACGATTAGTTTGTTTGCACGAGTTGGTGATCAGATCGACTTTGAAAATTCCGTACTCGGTGACGAGGTTCTAATTGAGCCGAGTGTGGCGTGGAATATCAACCAGCACTTGTTGCTTCGCTTGCAAAGCGCATTCGTTCGGTTGGATAGCAAAGACGGTCCGAACATATTTGACGCACAGTTACATGATGTTCGATTGACTTGGCAATTTAGCGTACGCAGTTTTATTCGCCTAACGACGCAATTTCAGGATGTCCAACGCAACACCGAGCTATTTATAGACGAAGTCGATGCACGATCCAAGGATGTCGGCCGCCAGCTTTTGTATTCATACAAGTTGAATCCACAAACCGTGTTTTTTCTCGGCTATTCAGATCAGCATGTTGATGACGATTCCCTAAGCAGTCTTACGACGACTGACCGTACTTTCTTCATGAAAATTGGCTATGCGTGGTCTCCGTAGTCGCCAGCCACGTGAATCACTAGCCGAAAATGCCCCTTTTTGAGCACATTGTTGCGTAATTCAATTGCCTGTAGCTTAACGCTTCAACCCGCGTTGTTTGAGCGACTTTTATGAGTGATGAGTTGTGCTATCTGTCGGCCGTTGAGGCTACCCAGCTTTTTCAAAACGGCGACTTGTCGCCTGTCGAATTAGTGAAGGCGGTGATCGCGCAAAGCGAGCGATTTGAACCGGCAATTAACGCGTTTAGCCACACCTTTTTTGAGGAAGCGTTAGAACAGGCACGCATTGCGGAGTCAAAGTATGCGGGCGGAAAAACCGTTGGTCTGTTGGAGGGCGTACCTATCGCTATCAAGGACGAAGTGGATGTCCGTGGTCAGCGCAATACCGAAGGCAGCTTGATCCATCGTAATCGGATTGCGGAAGATGATGCCGTGCTGGCTGCCCGCCTGCGTGGGGCAGGAGCAATATTCCACGCTCGCACGACTTGCCCAGAGTTTTGTACGTTGTGGAATACGCATTCTCGGCTCTTTGGTGTTACTAGAAACCCGTGGAACTTAGAAATTACACCTGGCGGCTCGTCTGGCGGTTCGGCCGCATCGCTTGCAGTAGGCACGACGACTTTGGCTACCGGTTCCGATATTGGCGGATCGATTCGATATCCGGCTTCAATGTGTGGACTCGTCGGTTTTAAACCGCCGTACGGTCGCGTGCCCGAAACCTATTCACCATTCAACATGGAGCCTTACTGTGCCAACGGTCCAATGGCGCGCACAGTGTCGGACGCGGCACTAATGCAGAACGTCATTAGTGGGCAGCACTATCTTGATGCTGCATCGACATTGCCAAAGGTAGAGATCCCATTGTCTTTTCCAGCGACGTTGGCTGGTCAACGCATTGCATTTAGCATGGACTTTGGCTATCTGGAGGTTGAGCCAGACATCGCGGCCAATACCTTGGGTGCCGTTCGACGACTGCGGGATCTCGGCGCTGTAGTGGATGAAGTGTCACTTGATTGGCCAGCCGGCATTGAAGACGCTTATTGGGGTCACATGGATGAATTGTCTAACGCAAATATCGCGAAATTTATGGAAACCTCGCGCGATAAACTCTGCGACTATAACGTCAAAATGGCAGAACAAGGGTTGGCGCGACAACGTGACCCAGCGAGTTATTACAACGCAGCCCGCACTGAGTCTGATATGTATGCAGTATTTGGAAAATTGATGGAACACTACGACGTGTTCGTCTGTCCAACAGTGACTTCGACTAAGCTCAAAGCAGACTTTAATCCGATACGTGATCGTTACATGGTGAATGACAAAGAAACGGCAGACGATCTGATGCTATCTACATGCCACATCTTCAATATGATGGGTCGCTGCCCGGTAATTTCAGTGCCGTCGGGGATCGCAGACAATGGTGTTCCGACGGGCTTGCAAATTGCATCCCGCGCATTTGACGATGTTACCGTTTTTCACATTGCTGCAGCGTTGGAGAGCACCTGGGACGCGCCATTCGTACCTGCCTTGAGTTCTTCGTGAAGGAAGCGTTGACAAGGTTTTGTCTGCGCTTGTTTATGTGCGTGCTAGTTACTGTGGCACCTTTGACGGCAGCGAAAGCGGTTGACCCATCGCGCACGGAAGTGCTTGAGCTCGCCGAGGCGGTGGCACGATGGATGGATTCAATTGCGGTAACAAGCGAGGACGGTGTTAGTTGGCCTGATGATGCGTTGCAACCAGAGGTCGCTAGTTTTGATCTTGGCCGCGGCGTCGCCGGCAAAGTTCTATTCTATATCTCGCTATATCGCGCGACAGCGGACGAGCAATATCTTGAAACCGCTTTGCGTGGAGCCGATTCCCTAGCTGCGGTGCTTCAGCGCGACGCCGATTTCGACGGCTTGCAGCATCGTGCGAGTCTTTATTCGGGCATCGCGGGAATGGGCGTCGCAATCCATAACGTTCATCAGTACGTAAAGAAGCCGCGTTATGCCGCCGCACTGACCGCGATCGTGCAGAAAATAGATGAGTGGGCGATCGAGCACGACGATAGCAGCGCGATTTACTGGAGTAGCGGTTGGAATGATCTGCTCTACGGGGATGCTGGCACAGTTCTGTTTCTCGCTTACATGGGGCACCAAACGGGCAATCAAAACGCATTGGATTTGGCCAGGCGTGGTGCAGATTCCTTATTGTTGCAGGCACAAACAGCGGCGGCTGGTTCCTACTGGCTTTTCCGCCGGGATAAAGACTTTAACCTACCGAATTTCTCGCATGGCACCGCAGGTATTGCTTACGTTCTGGAAACAATGGCTCAATTGACCGGCGAGCGTCGTTATGCAGATGCTGCGTTGGCCAGTGTGAGTTACTTGAACTCCATCGCAATATTTGAAAATGATGAAGTGCGCATCCCGTACGGGTGGCCGCTAGAATCCTGGGCCAATCAATTTGCCTTCGGTTGGGCGCATGGATTGGCTGGAACGGCTTTGCTCTACGAGCGGGTGAGTCAGGGCTCGCGCGAAGACGTAGCGACTGAAATACTGGCGAGCATCAAGCAGACATTGGTCTCTATCGATCTGCCAGCGACACCGCGGAGCCCCTTTAGCGAAGCATCGATGCCTCTCGACATGCGATTTGGCCGCGCCAGCGTACTGAGACTGATCGCTGATTGGAATGCCGAAGATTCGTTGCCGGCAGAGGGCCTAGAATTGCAAAACGCGATTTGGCAACAGCTACGCGATGCGGCGATTCGCGATGACGACGGTGTGCATTGGGAGGTTGTTCCGCCGGCATTCATGGGCGATGGACCGGCGGCATACTCTGGGTATCTGCACGGTGCTGCGGGCATTGGCTTGGCGCTGCTACGATTGCATGCCCGTCTCGGCGGCCGTCAGCCCTATGTCAGCATGCCGGACGACCCGTTTGCCTGGCCGATCGAGGCCGATTGACGGGGCAACTTGTTGGCGTCGTTAAATGGCCGGTTATTTGACGGCCAAGATGCGCTGCATGAGTGCCGGATCGTCGGGTAATAGGCCGGATGCGGGAAGTCGCTGAACAAGCTCACGCCATAGTGGCCACATTTCGAATGCTTTTTTGAATATCGGCAACGACTCGTCAACGCGTCCATCTGCGGCGAGCGTTGCTGCATGCCAGAAGATCATCTCATGACTGTCAGGCACCAGCGCTTCCGCGCCGCTGTATGCTGCAATTGCTTTTTCGACAGCGCCGTTGGTCATGTGCTCGTCGCCCTCGTTCATTAAGCGATACGCGCGTGCCATCGTGAGCAGTCTACGCAGTTCAACGATCGGTTCCGCATGATCTTCGATACGCAGTTCGAATTCGCGGCCACTCCAGGAAGGAATGGAAGCGTCGCCGCTAACGACCAGCAACGCTGCAGATTGTTTGCCCCTAACATCGCCGCCGTGATTTTGTGCGGCCTCGAGTGCGGCCATCATGCGTTCGGCCAAATCACCTGAAGTGTCATCGAATGCACTTGCCATCGCGCGGCAAACACCTGGATTCCACATCATGTTGGCTTGTACTGTGTAGTTGTCCCCTTCGATATCGCAGTGCTCCGTTATTGCTTTGTTGCCGGTATGGTTGGCGACATTGCCTGCGGCGTCGATCATGCCCACTTGCCGAACATTTTCGTGTTCATCGACCGAAATCAACGCGGATAGTGCTTGTGCCGCGGTTTTTCCTGAACGCATCAAATGCAGACCCAGCGGCCCGTAGCTAGGCTCAACGAAAGACTGTGTGGCGACAGCGCCGATGCCAGGCTCTGCCCAAATCACAATAGAGCCAACAGAGAACCAATGCGACTGAACCGCGGCGCCCATCTCACCACTCACTGGGTCGCGTGCAACTATCGAGTATGTATTGACGGGCCTCAGAGGTTTTTCAGCTGTAAGGGCGAACTCTAGGGTGAGGATGGAGAGGACAATGATCATTGCAAGTTTGTACATTCGATTACCTTTTCGACGGCCGGTGATGTTGCCTGCTAGACGTTTCTCGGACACGGATCATAGACTGAAATAATGGAGTTGGCGGCGCATTTTAAAGTTTCTCCAAAAATTCTTGGGTTTGCGATCAATCCACCCGTCAGCAATTAGTTCATCCGCAGCAGCTAACACTCTTTTCGCCGATGCACCGTCCAGCCAGGTTGTGACATTCGTCGCGTATTCGCTGATCGCACTATCCCGGGCGCTGTCGGGCGCGAGCGCGTTGCTGATAGCATTCTGCAAATCCTCGGCTCGCAATACGTTGATGAGATGTGGCCCAGGAGCGCGATTTCGGTACGTTATTACGGGTTTTTTTAGTAGCAAGAATTCTTGCAGTATCGAAGAATTATCCGAAACCATGATATCGGCGCGGTGCAACAGCTCGATGACTTTATCGGTTTCAAAAAACTGCAAGTTTTCGTTTGCGAGGTTTCGATATCGTTGGACGACATCAGTTGCCATTTTCGGGTGAAGTGTCACCAACCATTGGTGCACGGTTGATTGGCTTAAGCGTTTAATTTCTGCATAAAGATCCACAGCGCTGGACAGCCTTTCGGTAAATGTTGATGCATACAGAATTTGCGGACGATGGAATGTCTCTGCAGACTCTGGGAAACTCAAGATCGAATCGAGCTTTACCCATCCCGTTTCGCGTACCCGAAAATGGCCGCGTTGGCGCGCCAGCGGCAGCAGCATGTCGGTTCGCGTCGGGCCTTCGGTGCAATAAAGGTCAAATAGCCCGCGTTCCGGGTATATGTTGCCGCGTTTGTCTTCGTTTAAACCGTGGAATACTTGCACCTTGTGCCCCGGAAAAAAGGACGGCACTCGATCTCCTGGCGCAAACACCACATCCGGCGCAAAGGCTATGACGTCCGGCACGTTGTTTAGCGCAACTTCGCCGTCGCGTAACAATTCTCGTGACGCAGAATCGACGATAAACCATCTGGCTTTGCGATCTTCGGCCATAGCAATACTCTGTATTGGGCGCAATATATCGAACGCATAATCACGCTCGGCGTAGAGCAGGAGATTGTTGGCTCGTTTACCCATTTCAGTTGATAGATTCGTTTGCAGTCACAATCATTATGGCGTGCGAATTAGCGTCCTTGCGCAATTCTGGATGATCTGCGTCGACGATATTGCTTCTCGTTTCAATGACGTTATTCCCACGGCGAATTTCCGCCTATCGAGTTCTGTAACCTTCGGATCAGCTCAATCCGTGCTGCGGCTTGCCTTTATTCGGTAAACTTCAACCCAGTTTTCGCCGCCATCCAGCGTGATTTCCAGTTTCCAGTTCCAGCTGTTTTCGGTCGCTGGGAAAAACGTAATTCGACGGTCGGGAGTCGGCGCTTTCGTCTTGAAACGCATGACGATGTTGCCGGTCTCGACCTGCTTTGCCTCGATATGTGCAAATCCGGAAACGGAGCTGACTGCCCAGGCAACGTCCCAACTATTGGAATCGGGGTTGTAAATTCGCAGGTTTGTGCCGACCGCACCACTGTTGGGCAGCCAAAAGTCCTGTATGGCTGCGCCATCGCCGACACAAACAAAATTCCAGCGTGCGCCCGCGCCTTTGACCCATTTCTTGGTTTCCTGGCTGAGCCTGGAATCTTCGATATCCCAATTGCCTATGTACTGCCCAAACTGTACCAACGGCCCCTCCATACAGGCAGCGGCATTGTCGAATGGTATTGCAGCTCTCTCATCCGTCGCCTGTGCTGCGGCGGTGAATAGCAGAAGTGAAATTAAAAACGGATGGGTTTTCTTCATCTTGCGCACAATGAGTGCTCCTCTGCCGAGAAATTATGATGCCGGCATTTACCTTCCTCGCGGACAGGTCGCATTGAGCCTGGCCGATTCGCATATGCTGCGATGCCTGAAATATAACCTAAAGGAGTAGCGAAGTTGCACCGTTGGCATGGATTCTCCCGGCATATTAGCCGTGTCTTTTGCACTATACTTTGCCCGTAGTCTAAGTTACGGGTGTCATGAACGAGCCGGAGACAAATGCACCAATCGTCGGTCGTGCCGAAGAAACCGCAGTTATCACAGCGGCGCTGGGTCGAGCCCAGTCCGGCCGTGGTCAAATGCTGTTTATTAGCGGTGAGCCTGGCATAGGAAAAAGCACACTGGCGCGCGCAGCCGCAGACCTTGCTGCCGAAACGACGCTGCCCGTTTTCTGGGGGTTTGCCTGGGAGACTGGCGGTGCACCAGCATACTGGCCTTGGACGCAATTGCTGCGCAAGCTGACAGAGCATTTTGCTTTAGCCGAAAGCGAAGTGAATCAACTCAGCAAGATCATTCCAACTGCAACCGGTAGTCAGGATGTCAGCTTGCAACCAGAGCAAGCACGGTTCTTACTTTTGGAGGGTGTGCGAAGCCTGTTGATGTCTTCGGGCGCGAAATCTCCATTTGTCTTAGTTCTCGAGGACTTGCATGCTGCGGACAACGATTCGCTGCAGTTGTTGCACTACGTCGCACGACATATACGCGAAATGCCGGTGCTTTTGATAGGAACGTATCGTGAGGCCGACGCAAGGGCTTCAGATGCTACCGAGCCGCTGTGGCAAAGCGTACGCGACGCTACAGTACTGAAACTGCGGCGATTTGATCGTGACGAGGTTCGTCAATTAGCGACTGTGCACGAGCCCGATGTCTCAGCCGAGTTCGTCGATGTGCTGTTTGGCACTAGCGGTGGAAACCCGCTATTTGTTGGCGAGCTCGCCGGCGTGTTGGGGAGGGCCTCGCCATTCGATATTCAATCCGTGGCACTGCCGGTAACCATTCAGCAGGTCATTGCCCGTCACTTGGCACAGCTGCCGGAATCGGCGCGCGCCGATTTGGAAAAGGTTTCCGTACTTGGTCGGCGATTCAGTAATGAGGCTCTGTACTCAATGCTCGGTACAGATAAACTGGCGAACCAACAAGCGTTGAAGTTAGCGCTGGATGCTGACGTGCTAAGGCCTGCAACTGACTCTGACTGGGAGTTTTCGCACGTACTTTATCGCGATGTCATTTATCACTCGCTGGATGGCACGCGTCGTGAAACCTTGCATCAAAGCCGCGCCGAATTGCTAAAAGAGCGAATCGACGAAGGCGATTTCGCTCGTTGGGGCGAGTTGGCGATGCACCTTTGTGCGTCTGGCCCCGATTATCGCAACGAGGGAATTGAGGCATGGCGAGAAGCTGGGAGATTTGCATCGTCTCGGCTGGCATTTGACGAAGCAGTCCGCTCTTACGAGAGGGCGCTTGAAGCGTTCGGCGAAGGGCCGCGCTTTTCACCTGAGAAACGCTGTGCGCTCTTGTTGGATCTCGCAGCCGCGATGTTGACTAACGGCGAAACGAATGCGGGGCAAGCGAAATGCCTTGAGGCCTACGAAATGGCACACACGCTTGCCGATCCGGAGCTGATGGCGACAGCGGCATTAACCTACGGCAGAGTAATCGTCGTCGCCAAAGTGGATACAGAATTGGTGGACATGCTGCGCAGTACTTACGCCGCGCTCCCCGCTGACAATCCCGCGAACGGCGCGAGAGTTGCAGCGAGGTTGGCGTCCGCTATGCAGCCATCCGTTAATCCTGCCGAGCCGATGCAAATGGCGAGGGACGCGATCGCTTTGGCGCGCACCACCGACGACCGTCAAGTCATATTCGACGTTCTGAAATTTGCTGTTCCTGCGTTGTTGGACTTTGCCCCGGTCGATGAGCGAATTGCCCTCAACCGTGAAGTCGAAGCACTCGCGCTGGAGTTTGACGATATACCGAGTCAGTTTCGTTCCAATCTGCGCATGATTAACGACGCCGCTGAGTTGGGTGATCGCAAAATAATGAATGAACTGATCGACAAGTGCGGGCGAATCGCGAAGCGTATTCGATTACCGCATTGTGAGTGGCGTGTATTGTCTGCTAGAGCGATGCGTTCAACGATAGAGGGACAATTCGAACAAGCATCGGCATTGATAGACCAAGCGCAGACGTTGGCGGAACAGGCTGGCGATGTCGATGCGTATATTACGCTACCGGTACAACGCTTCGCGATTCTCTATGACTGGGATTCGTCGCAGGCTGCGTCATTCGAAGTCGTCGAGCGAAGTCTGGCAGCAGCATTCGAAATCCTGCCAGCGGCGGCCGACTATGCACGACCTATGTTTGCAAGTTTCGCGTATCGATCTGGAATGACATCCAGCGGCGAGTCAATTACCGACCAAGCACTGATTGATCGTTTATTCGCTGGTGGCGATCGGTTTTGCATTTCACGCGTCGGCGAAATTGCGGCGATTGCTGGCGACGCCAAGCTCGCGAAAAAGGCCTATGCGGCACTCCTCCCGAGCGAAGAATGCTGTGCGACGATGGGTCTCATGGGTATGCATTGGTCTGGGCCGGTTTCCTATTCTTTGGGATTGCTGGCCGCAATGCTGGGCAATCTTGATGACGCCAAACGCCACTTGGAACTCGCGCTGAAAATTGCCATAAAGATGCACGCTGGTCCGGTCAAGGCGCGCATTCTCGAGTCGTTGGCAGAGATCTCAGAGCGGTCTGGCAGTCTTGAACAATCGAGAGAATATTCCCGCATTGCACAGGAACTTGTCCGGCGCATGGAGTTGCGCGCGTCGCGCGTCGCACCGGATGGCGGCAACGATGCGGTCGGCATCGCAGTTGACAAGAATGGTTTGACGATGCGACGTGACGGAGATGTCTGGAAGTTGGCCTACGCCGGACAGACGGCGAGCGTACGCGACAGCAAGGGCATGCACATGTTGTCGAAACTTGTGGACAACCCGAATCGCGAGGTTCATGTGTTGGACTTGAGCGGCACCGTCGCTGCGACGGTTCAGGGTGGCGTTGCGACTGCTGGACTAGACGACAAAGCGCGTCGTGCGTATCGCAAACAGATTCAGGACCTCAATGAGGAGTTGGCGGAAGCTATTGAATTGGCAGATGAAGGTCATGCTGACGTTTTGCGGGAGGAAATAGACTTTATCAGTCGCGAGCTGTCGCGTGCATATGGTATCGGTGGGCAGGACCGCAAGACCGGTAGTGCCGCTGAGCGCGCCCGCGTCAATGTTCGGCGGCGTATCAAGGACGCGATAGAGCGCATAGCCCGGCAGCTGCCCGCGGCCGGCCGTTACCTCGAAAATAGTATCAAAACGGGGAGCTATTGCCGATACAGGCCTTTGTAGTTTGGACCGACAATCGATCCGCAGAATAAAATTCCGACCAAACCATCGTAGCGCGGCCAATTACTCGACCAACAGAACAATGTTCCCAAAAATGTTACGCCTTCCCAGGTAATTGCAGTGTAACTGCTGAGTTTCTTGGAGAATAGACATGAAAAACATTTACAGGCCCGACGCAATATCGGTAGGTGGCTAAAATGATGGAATATATTGAGATATTGACCATCGGTTTGATACCCGCGTTAATCGTCATCGACTGGGTGGTGCGTGGGCGAAAACACAACTCGACAAGGCTTTGGCGGGTGCGCGCTACATTAGTTACGGTTGTCACTTTCTATGTAGCAGGCTATGCGGCCCTGTTTTGGGGTGCGATATTTGACGATCTTCATTTGTTCAATGGCGATGCCTTAGGAATTTGGGGCGGGGCGGCAGTGGGCATCCTGGTTTACGAGCTTGGTCACTATTGGTACCACCGCGCGGCACACCAGCTTGACTGGCTATGGCGGGCCGGACATCAAATGCACCACAGCGCGGAGAGCCTTGACGCTTTCGGGGCTTACTATTTACATCCAGTCGATGCATTTATGTTCACGACCGTCGCGAGCTTGGTGTTCTATCCGCTTCTTGGACTGTCGGTCGAGGCAAGTTTGGTTGCCGCGTTCTTTCTTACGTTCAACGCAATGTTTCAGCACTTGAGCATCAAGACGCCGTCTTGGCTTGGATACCTGATTCAACGGCCGGAAAGCCATAGCGTGCATCATGGTCGCTCAATTCATCGGTACAATTACTCTGATTTGCCACTTTGGGACATGATATTCGGGACATTTCGAAACCCACAAGCTTTTCAGCGGCAGCACGGCTTTTACGATGGCGCATCGGAGCGTTTACCAGAGATGTTGCTGTTTCGGGATGTAACAACGCCGGCCGTTGAAGCCGTGAGTTCGTCCGTTGATGACGATCAGCTGGCCGCATAACAAAACGGACAAGCCTGCGTGATCAAGGCGAACAGTCTGACCGCGCAGGTTTTTTCACGGCGTTACGATCGATAGCTTTGGGCTATCGAATTTCGACGTTCTTAGGAATGGGCCGTTGCTTCGGCAACGGTTGGGGCAGCGGCTTCCTGGGCATTCGTTCATTGCGATTCGCTGTGTGGTAAACGACGGCCGCCAATACCGCAGCAGCCTGCTTAAGATTATCTGCATCGATATGATCTGGTGTATCCAAATCCGAATGATGAGTACGACTGTAGTAGTCAAGTGGATCTTGAACAAACTGAAAGCCGGGCAGGCCGACTGAATCGAAATTAAGATGGTCGGTTCCGTAAGTTCCGTTTGGCGAAATCGCGGCTACGCCGAGATCTGCCAATGGCGAAAATATGGACTTGAACACGTCTCTTGCAGCAAGGTTGCCTTGCAGATAAATACCGCGAATTTTTCCGCTGCCACCGTCTAAATTGAAATAAGCGGACAGGTCATCATGTGCCGCTTTGAGTTGCATCGTAATGGGATCGCCGAATTCTTCCTTAACGTACGCCCTTGAACCGTAAAAATTCTGTTCTTCGCCGTCCCACAGTCCCAGGCGTATCGTTCGATCCAGACGTAGATCGAGCGCTTTTAGAATTCGCATTGCTTCCATAACTACCGCACAACCGGCAGCGTTGTCTGTCGCGCCGGTGGCGGCGTGCCAGGAATCGAGATGACCGCCGATCATGACAATTTCGTCGCGCTTTGTACCACCACGGATGCTTGCTATGACGTTTTTTCCAGGGATGTTTTCGCTATGGAACGTCGCGTCGACATTAACAGCCAGTGTAACGGGAATGTTGCGAGCAAGCAGACGCTTCATCTGATTGTAGTGTTCCGGCTTCAGCGTAATCGTTGGTGCAGGTTTGGCAGTACCGGGGTGCCACGAACCGTAGTTATCCTCGAAAATCGTACCGCCATAACCGCGACTATCAACCTGTAGAACTGCGACGACGCCTTCGTCAGCCAGAAATTCGTAAAACCGGCTGCTTATCGCCAGCTCGCGTTCCCAGAATTCGGTTTTCATTTCCACGGGAGCGGCGTCCATGAATGCATCGCGCTCGTCTTCGTCGCTCGGCAACTTCCAAATTGGCCAATCTATCGTTTGCGCATATTTCTCGCTGGGCTCCGACAATTTATTCAGGTCATCTTCGTCATAAATTTTGGCGGCAGGACTGTCCGGCAATTCGATGGAAGACTCTGGATCTACCATTACGATTTTGCCGCGCAGATCACCACCGTACTGGTTGCGATAGGATTCTATCCTCGCCGCCAATTTGCTTAAATCAAAGCGCGATAGATCGTCTGGATCTGCAATCAAAGGGGCAAAAACCACATCGCCGGAAACGGTACCATTCGTGCCCTGACTCCACGCCATTGGCACGCCCACTAACGAAGTTGCGACCGGGCTTGTCATCTGCACAGTGATCTTGTTATAGGACCAACTGCGACCAAAAATTTTCCACGGCTGCACTGCGGCGTCCTTGATGCCGACTCCGTGCAGCGCACTTACCGCCGCATTCGCTGCCCTGTTGTGACCCGGCGATCCAGTTAATCTGGAGCCGCTTAAATCTGTGAGTGCGTAGACGAACTCCATGACTTGGGAGTTTTCGAGTGCCTCCTGCCTAATCAGCTCTACAACGTCGAGGTCGACTTGCTCAGCCTGAACGCAGGAAGCGATCGCGATGCCGGCGAGAAAGCCTGCCGTTTGTCTCAAATTCACTGGGAGCTCCAACCTGGTCCGAATGCCAATTGTTGAAAGTAGATCGCCATCAGTTAACGCATGGGTGCTTTTCGTCGCAACTACATTGAGATGATGAGTCGAGGAGTCGCCAACAAACCCGGTTAGTAGTTAATCGATGGATTGTCACCCGGATATATTACGCCGAGCAATAGCATTCCGTTCGGGTCAGTGCACTCCAATGAATGCTCCTGTTTCTGCGGCAGAAATATGACGTCACCTGCGGTTACGGGCGTTTTCTTATTTTCCGTCCACATTGTGCCAGCGCCCGATAACACCACGATCGATTCTTCGTAAAGGTGACGATGCGGCGCTGCTTTTGACAATGGTACGTCACCAATAAACTGCGTTGCGGTTGTGCAGCCCTGACGTTTGTCGATGAGGATCTGGAAGAACCGATCGGCCATGGATTCACGGGACGCTGCATCTACGCGGGCTACTCGCTCTGGATATGTGTCGTCAAAATTGTTCTTCATCGGTTGAGAAAAGTCCGGGCCCGCGGATATTGGGCAGACATTCAGGACCATAGTAAGCGTTTCGTCACCGTGCGGTACCCATTGAATCGCCTCACTTGGGTGCACGACGACGCCGCAGTGCTTATCAACTTCGAACACGCGGCCACCTATCGTCGCTTCAGCCTTGCCGGATAAAACGAATCCGACAACGTGGCTTGTGCCGAAATTAACAATGGGTGACGGACCACCCGCCACCGTGATAAAAAACTGCGATTGATACTTTGCGCCGAAGTCCCTCGAAACGAATTCAACAAAACTGAGTGTTCCCTCTGTACTGCAATCCAACGAAGCTGGATCGACAACAAAGCAGCCTCCATCGAGCTCCGCGCGAACGCCGTCGCACCGCGTTAATGTCGGAACGGCTAGATTCTCGGCGCTGTTTGGATCGTCGCTAGGATAGTCATCCAGCAGATTATTGTGCGTGCCATCACAGAACGGCTTGGCAGCGCTGTGCTTGCAGCCGCAAAACAGCAGCTCTTCGGTTTGAGCGGCCCGATACTTAAGCGGCAAAAACTCCGTTCCTTTGTGCGACCCGTCGCAAAACGGCTGCGAATTACTTCGCCCGCAAGAACACCAAAAATAATTCTTGTCTTTTTCGACTTCAACCAAGTAAGGCTTGTAACGTGGGATTTCTGGTAGATCCATTCCGGTGCTCCACAAATTGGCGGATTCGTATGTCAATTGGTTTTCTTTCGGTTTTTACCGCTGTGGCTTTAGGTTAGTAAATGTTTGTGCCTGCTAAGTTCCCGAAATAGGGTGTCGATATCATTCAGGTTGTTGTAAAAATGCGGAGCTATTCGAATGTTGTTGAATCGGCAGGACGTAACAATACCCGCCGCGTCCAGACGGCCAACGAGCTGTTGCTCGTCATGCGTACGCAGGGTGATAAGTGCGGCGCGGCGGCCGCTTTGTTTTGGTGTTGCCAACGTGTACCCGGCGCGCTCGGCTTCCTGGATAATCGCGTTACCCAACTCACCGATGCGCCTCTCGATTGCGGGCAGCCCAGTACTGTCGAGTACTTTTAGACCTGCCGCGGCAGCGTAACAATTCGGAATCGGTGGCGTTCCCATTTCAAAGCGTCGCGCGCTTGGCGATGGGTCATAGCTCTTGGTATTCATGGCGAAAATATCACGCTGTGCAAACCAGCCCGTCACAGTTGGTGTCAATTTTTCAATCAGGCCCTCGCGCGCATACAAAAAGCCAATGCCTGCGGTACCCAATAAATACTTGACCATGCCGCCAACCACGAAATCCGGCTTTACCTCGTTCACGTCGAACTGCACCGTGCCGAGGCCTTGGTAACCGTCCACGAGCATCAAGGCACCCTTTTGTTTGGCGATTTCGGCGATCGCCGGTATATCCAAGCGGGCGCCATTTCGAAAACAAACTTGCGTCACAGCTACAATCTTGGTTTGCTCATCTATCGCATCCGCAAAATGTTCGATCGGAATATAGCCGTCTTTTTCGGCGACACGTTTGACTTTCGCTCCCCGTCGTTCTTGCGCATACCAAATCTGCGCATTCGTTGGAAATTCGAAATCGCTGATAACGACTTTGTTGCGGTTGTCTTCACTCGCGAAATCGAGCGCGCTGGCGACCGAGTTGATGCCAGCCGATGCCGACGTCGTGACTGCGATTTCGTCATCTTTGGCGCCAAGCAAATTTGCAACCGCACTCCGCACAGTTTCATTCTGCTTAACCCAGTAATCCCAGTCGGTCCCTTTCACGAGTCTATCGTCGATATACTGGTGCAGCGCCGTAATTACATCGGTCGCCAAAGCGCCGTATGCGCAGCTGTTCAGATACGTTTTGTTTTTCAGAATAGGAAAACGCTGACGATGCGACTCCCAATCTAGCTCGTTGTCGCTCGGTATCGTTGGAATTGAGGTAGCCATTTCGGATCTGTCTTGATAAGGGAGGGCTGCTTGAGCTTGGCGAAAATACATGAAATCAGATATATTCTCAACCAACTATAAGTAACAAAAAGGCTTTTCAATGCCTATTGCTGGGCGCGGTGACAAATGGTTGGGCAATTTCGTGCCGTATCTGATGTACCGCATAACCAATCGTTTGAATATGCGAATTCGGTCGCAGCTGCGAAAATCAGATATCAATATCGCAAGGTGGCGGGTTCTAGCGGTTTTGCGGGCTTACGGAGAAATACATCTCGGTCGTGTAGTTGAGCTTACCGTTATGGAGCAACCGTCCGTCAGCAGAATTGTCACTCAACTTGAGAGCGAGGGTCTGGTGAAGCGTACGCTGTCCAAAGTAGATTCTAGAGTCGTGCTGGTAAGGCTTACCGCCGCAGGCGACCGCGCGTTTAAAGCTATTTTTCCAACCGCGGACAAGCACCAACGAATCGCCCTGGAGGGTTTTACTAGAAAGGAAGTAAAAACGCTCATCGGATATCTACAGCGCATTCAACATAACATTGAGGCCGAGTGATGCGTATTCTGGTGTCGTTAGTTTGGTGTTTGTCGGCAGCAAGCTCAATGGCGGCGGAGGATCTGCCGAATATTGTAATGATAGTTTCTGATAATCAGAGCCAGTCGTTACTGGGTACCTACGGCAATACAGAAATTCGCACGCCAAACATTGATCGACTGGCCGCCGAGGGTGTGCGCTACGACAATGCTTACGCTGTCAGCGGTGTCTGCTCGCCCACGCGCGCGACGCTGTTGACCGGTTTATTGCCATCGCAAACTGGCATTCACGTTGCGTTACAGGCAAATGTCGACGTTGAAAATTGGTCGGCCATAGAGGAATTTCGCAATCTGCCAGAAACGCTGAGAGCAGCAGGCTACAAAACCGCGTTGGTCGGCAAATACCATCTGGGCGCGCATGAGAAGCCTCAATTGGGATTCGACTATTGGGTGACGTTTCCGGGTGGACATACGACAACCTTTTACGATGAATTGGTGATCGACAACGACAAGGTTTACCGCGAGCCAAGCCACCTAACGGATTTCTGGACAGATCGAGCAATTGACTTCATTTCACGGCAATCGGCTGGGCAACCATTTTTTTTGCTGCTGACGTACAACGGGCCATATATGTTGCCGCCGACAGTCACTATGGAGCCAAACAATCGCCACGCCCAGCACTATCTGGAGAATCCGCCGTCGTTTCCGCAGGAACCAGTTCACCCATTTTTGAAAACGTGGGCGAAAGGCCGCGGACCGAACGGGCTGATGGTACGCGAAGGTACGACCGCGTGGACCGCGATCGAAGCGCTGAACAACAAAACCGCGATAATCAACGCGGCGGCGGAAACATCGATGGTGGATGACGGTGTCGGCGAAGTTATTGACTCGCTTGGTCAGCATGGGTTTTCTGACAATACGCTGGTGATTTACACGTCCGATCAAGGATCTTCTTACGGACACCACGGATTATGGGGTAATACCTCTTGGTCATTCCCATTCGCTGCCTACACCATCAATATGCAGGTACCGTTGATCTATTGGCAGCCCGGAAAAATTCCTGGAGGCCAGACCAACGACATGATGGTAGCGCAAGTTGACCTGTTGCCAACGTTGCTGGATCACATTGGTCTCGACGACATCGTAATCGAAGATACACCGGGGAAGAGTTTCGCCGCGACTCTCGAAGGCGATGAAATTCAGTGGGAAGACGCAGTCTATTTTGAATTCGTTACTTCGCGCGCCGTTCAAACTAGAAAATGGAAGTATATACGGCGCTTCCCGGCTTCAGATCCTAGAGAACTATACGATCTTGAGGTCGATCCAAATGAAACTGAAAACCTGATTTCCTCCGCCAAGCATGTTGAAGTGATTTCGCGACTCGACAGTCGTTTGGCGCGCTACTTCGATACTTATGCAGATGAAAAATATGATTTGTGGAATGGCGGAACCGCAAAAGGCAGGCTGCTTGAAGAACACTATGGTCGTGACGATATATTTCATAAACGTTTTCCGAATTGGCGCCCGCCATTTGTGGAAAAAGCGAAGCCGTTCGTCTATTAGTGGGAATAGCTCAGCATCAAGACAACATCGTAAGACGATTCTGCGCACGCATTGGCGTGTCTATCACTCTTTTTCATCAAACTAAATTGAATGCAGGTGTCACCGAATCGGTGGCCATTTTGCTGGCACGATTAGTTGAATAAATATATGATTCAGCATATTATTATTTTAGGTATAAAAGAATACGTTGCGAAATAGCAACACTGGTAAGTAAGAATCGGAGGGGAATCCATGAAGTATCGAACTATCGATGTCGTTGGCTGTTTAGTCACAGTTGCGTTAGTGCTGTCACCCGCTGGCTCGGTTATGGCGCAGAGCGATGGCGCCGACGATGACTCAATCGAAGAGATTGTTGTTACATCGCGCAAACTTGGCGCAGAAAATTTGCGAGAAATTCCCGCAGCAATCAGTGCGTTAGACAAAAAGGCACTGGAAGAAATGATGGTTGTGGATTTCGAAGATTTTGCACGCCAGGTGCCGGGCTTGACGTTCTTGGACACCAGTCCAGGCCAGAGGCGTTACGTTGTCCGCGGCGTACAGTCAGCCGGTCAGCAACAAGTTGCAGTCTATTACGATGAGGTCCCACTCCCCGGCGTCCAGAGCTCCAGCTCCGATAGTGGTTCCCAGACAACGGACCTAAAGTTGTATGACATGGAGCGAGTTGAGGTCTTGCGCGGTCCGCAAGGCACCGTATTTGGAGCAAATTCTCAGGGCGGAACAGTGCGTTTTATTACAACGCAACCGAAGCTCGGAGAGTTTGAAGGTTACGCTAGCGCGGAACTTTCAAGGACCAAACCGTCGGGCAGTAACAATACCAATGTTCAAGCGGTTGCCAATTTGCCGCTCACTGAAAACTTCGCTGCACGCGTTCTCGTTTACGACGGTGAAGACGCCGGCTACATCGACAACAATCGTTGCCGCGCGACGAACCCTTCTGAAGATCCGCGAGTAGCGGGGACGGCGTTGTCCTGCCTAAGTCAAGACGATCAGAACTGGGTTGAAACTACAGGACTACGTGCAAACCTGTTGTGGGAAGCTAGTGACACCGCACGCATCAAAGGCCAGTTTTGGTGGCAAGACCGGCAAACAGGCGCGGATTCCAGATACCATCCGTTCGACGCTTACAATCCTAGTCCAACCGATCCGGTATACGCGGGCAATGCGGATTCTGTTGCAGGCTTCACCTTCTTTCAAGAAGGTGAGTTTCAAAGTGGCGACTTCGCGTTAACGCCAAAGCCCGATGAGCAGACGATCATTAGTCTTACCGGCGAATTCGAACTGCCGTTCGCCAACTTGACGGCGACCGCTTCGCGATATGAGCGGGACTTTGAATTTAAATTCGATTCGACTTGGATCGTTACGTTCCTTTTACAAGACGGTCTCGAAGCGGGTTTGCCCGCCTGTGATACTGCGGGTCAGGAAGTGCCTGAGTGTATTCGTGCGGATCTCCTATACGCATTGACCGATCAGGAGCAACGCCTGGAACAAAATGCATTCGAATTTCGTTTCAACTCTAAGGATGAAGATTCTGCCATACAGTGGGTTGCCGGCGGTTTCTTCCGCGATCGCAAGAGTGAGTTCCAAAGCTTTGTACCGGTCATCAATACAGATGGCGTAACATTCTCGCCTGCGGCACCGCCAACGCTTCCGCCGCCGAACGCAATCGGCTCTGGCGTTCCAGGTTGTCATCCATGTGTTTTCGCTAGGTCCGATAACAAGGACATTGAGGAAATGGCGATTTTTGGTGAGATCAACTGGTCGATCAACGATGCATTCGATTTGAACGTCGGCGTTCGCTGGTTTGAAGTAGATCAAACCGAAGAGGGATTTACCAACTTTCAATTTGCAGCATTCGGTTCCAATCCTCCTGACCCGACAACGCCCACGGGTCAAACGCCACCTAGCTTTAACGATCTAAGTGATAGCGAAGTGCCATGGAAAGTTGCATTGGCCTGGCATGCCTCGGATAGCACAACCGTCTATGGGGTGAGGTCGAATGGATTCCGTTTGGGAGGAACGAATAACCGGGGTATTGGTGCAATCGAAATACCGGAGACGTTCCAGTCTGACGAACTCGTAAACTACGAGCTCGGCATCAAAACGCAGTTTGCGGATCGGCGAGTTTCATTTAATGCGTCTGCGTTTCTAATGGAGTGGGATAACCTGCAGGTTTCCGGCGACGATGTTACGGGTGCATTCAGCTTTATTGGCAATGCCGGTTCGGCAGAAATCCAGGGCTTCGAAGTCGACGTAAACGCATTGCTGGGCGAGTCATTTAGATTTACGGGTCAACTTACTTATCTTTCGAAAAAGGAGTTGACTGAAGATCAGGTGACCACGACGTTCGTGGCAAACGGAATTCGTGGCGATGAAATTCCCCGTATACCGGAAATGACCGCATCGTTTACTGCGCAGTACAACTTTGACATGCCGGTGCAGGATTGGGGCGGTTCGGTGCGACTAGAAGGCAGCTTCACCGATGACTCGTTCACAACATTGAGCGCAACCGACCCGTCTCGTCGTTTCCAGGATTCGTATTCCATTTTCAACGCAAGAGCTAACTTTAGGAATGACGATCTTGATCTCGATATCACAATATTCGCCGAGAACTTGTTTGACGAAGCAGGTGATGTATTTATTGGCGGCGGATCGGGCGGCGAGCCAACCAGCAAAGTTACCAACCGGCCACAAACCGTTGGTGTTCAGTTGACTAAGGGATTTGGTCGAAACTAAGGCTGTGTATCCTGGAGTAGCAGAGATGCTGTCCGTAATTTGAATCGATAGAGGCAATCATCGCAACGCGGTGATTGCCTCACTTTCTTGTCAAGCTCACAACCTGTTGCACGTATGCCTCAGAAGAATCCGGCAGTCGATTAGGCGAACGCTACACCGACTTCAGACTGCAAATCGGACCGCTAGCGCGCAGCAAGGAGGCTTCATATGAAGTTCTGCAATTTTCGCGTACTTGCCGTATTTTTACTGTGGAATTGTACTTTCGCAGCGACTGTTGCAGTTGCGGCAGACTATTTCAAAACGCCAGAGTATGCATCGCCAAAAGGCACGACGATAATACATGCCGGGTCGCTTTTGGCAGTTCCAGGCGAGCATGCCAAGACGTCGCAAAGCATCATCGTTAAGGGTGGTCAGGTCACCGCTATCCATGAAGGCTTTGTTGCGGCGGATGCTATTTCTGACGCTGACGGCGTGACGGTGCTCGACCTCTCCAAAGAGTTTGTGATGCCGGGATTCATCGATCTGCACGTGCATTTGACAGGACAAGCGGGGGCGAACCGTAAAGTGGACGCGGTGACGATGACGGACGCGGACACCGCTTACGTTGCTCAGATGTACGCGCGGCGTACGCTGCTCGCGGGTTTCACTACGGTACGAGACCTAGGGTCGCGCGGTACGGCAATTTTTGCGCTTAGAGATGCAGTTAAAGCGGGCAGGGTCGCCGGCCCGAAGATCATTGCGGCTGGTCAGGCGATCACGCCAACTGGCGGACACGGTGACATCCACGGCTACCGTCAGGAAGTTCTCGATGTCCTCGCGTCTACCGGTGTTTGCGACGGTGCTGACGATTGTCGCGCTGCGGTACGGCGTCAGGTCAAACGCGGTGCCGACGTTATCAAAGTTACCGCGACCGGCGGCGTATTGAGTGAAACGGCAACCGGAACCGGGCAGCAGTTTACGGATGAGGAGTTGCGTGCGATAGCCGACACAGCACACGCGCTAGGACGCAAAGTAACGGCTCACGCGCACGAAGCCGCTGGAATTGAAGCGGCGCTTCGAGCGGGCTTCGATTCAATCGAGCATTCTATGTGGGCAGACAAAGACACCATGAAGCTATTTCTCAAATCGGACGCATGGATCATACCCACCGTGTATCCGATTACGGCAGTCGGGGATACCCCAGAGAAAATGAAAAAGGGCCCGTTCAAAGACATGCCGCCACCAATTATGGCGAAGTTATTGCGCCTCCAGAGTCAACCCAAGATCATGACGAGATTGGCGCACAGTATGGGTGTGAAAATAGCCCTAGGCACCGACTCAGGCGTTTCGCCGCACGGTGAAAATGCGAACGAGTTTGTCGAATACGTAAATGCCGGTATGACCGAAATGGAGTCATTAATGGCCGGCACGATAAACGCTGCAATCGCTGCTGGTTACGCGGAGAAAATCGGCTCATTGGAGGTCGGTAAGGCCGCCGATATGGTGGCTATGGCGAAAAGTCCGCTCGACGATATTTCCGCAGTTCTGCGGCTGAATTTTATTATGCGTGACGGTGTGATTTTCAAACATGAATGAATGCACACGCGACTGAATGCACACAAGAGAGTTGAAGAGGCCTCCAGAGATGAAAAACTTATCCATTGTGAAATGGCGCCGTTTGAGTATTGCCGCATTTTTTTTCCTGGGTGCAGGATCTCTACAGGCAGAATCGATACTAATTGAGGGCGCTACGCTGGTCGATGGCACCGGTAGGCAGCCACTCGACGGTGCTTCGGTGCTTATCGAGGGAGAAACAATAACCACAATTTCTCGTAGCGCGATAGAGGTTGATGGGGCCGTGACTAGAATTGATGGTGCGGGCAAATTCCTCATGCCAGGGCTAATGGATCTGCACATTCACTTACAAGGTGCGGTGGAAGTGACACCGGAAGGGTTGGTTAAAAATAAGAATAGCCGTGCAAGGGCGGTGCGTGGTTTACACAGCTATTTGTATTCTGGCGTAACAACGATCTACGATGCTGGCAACGTGCCAGACTATATATTGACTCTGCGCGCCGAAGAACGCGCCGGAAAAATTGTAAGCCCTAGAATTTTTGCCACTGGGGCTATCGTTACTTATCCAGGCAGCCATGGCAGTAACGAATGGGGAACATTGGTCGACAGCTGGCCGGAGGCTATCCCGGCGCTCGACGCGCATATAGCAAGAAAACCTGATTTGCTGAAACTGACGTTCGAGGAACGCGGGTGGGGTTCTCGCCCCATGATTCCGAAGCTGCCCGTCGATCTCATGCAGAAAATAATCGAATACTACAATGATCGCGGCATTCGAACGACAGTACATACATCGAGCGAGTATAGAGCGCGACAGGCGATATTCGCAGGTATCGATACCCTCGCACATCCCATTATCCAAGGGCCGATTACAGATGACTTTGCGAGACTAATGAGCGTAAAGAAAATACCAATGGTGACGACGTTGACCATTGGCGATAACTACAGCCGTCTCGCGGAACATCCGGAGTACCTCGACGATCCGCTATATCAAGCGACATTGACCGCCGAAGAAATAGAGGTGCTGAAGACCGAACGTAGAAAAGAATACCAGGCGCGCAAATGGACAGCCTGGATGAAAGTCATGACCACCATCGCTCAGGAAAATGTTCGAAAGATAAATGAGGCCGGCGGGATTCTGGTTGCGGGAACCGATCAGACAACCGGGCCCGCGCTACATCGCGAATTGGAATTATTAGCAGACGCCGGCATTCCGGCTGCTGATATTGTTCGAATAGCAACCCTGAACGGTGCCATATTTCTTGGTAAGGAGCGACAGTTAGGGTCAATTGAGGAAGGGAAAATGGCAGATCTTGTTCTTTTGTCGGCAGACCCCACAAAAAATATCAGCAATGCGAAAAAAATACTGCAAGTCATCAAGGGCGGTCAGATTGTTGACCGGTCAAGACTGGAACTGCCGATCAACAATTAGGCGAGGCCGGGATAGTCCTGTACTAGGAAATGAATCGTAAGAATAGAAAGTAACCAGAAAATGCGCTTAACCAAAGGATGCCCACCAAGCTAAGCCAGCGCAAACCACGACTCGGCTGAGCGTTTGCGGGGATGTACTTAGAGGTCATTACGCGATGGTTCAGCCACGCAATAATGGGTGCGAAGAGAAAAATAATGGTCGATGCAACATCGACTACTATCTTCAAAGAGGTAACAAACAAATACAATATGATTAAAGAGCCTAGAACAAGAACGACAACGGCCGTGGCATATACGGCTTTGTCAAATTTCGCTGATTCTTGTTCATCGACGTCGTCGTCTTTTCCTGCAAAAATCTTTACCAGACTTACTGCTGCGCGCGGGTATCCGTCAAGCCCGGTCAATACCGTCGAGAACATTACAGCGACGGCTATGGCGCCGATCATGGGTCCGCTCCAAGCCCCCAGAGACTGTACGTACAAGTCAATGAGTTGCCCGGCAAATCCTGCCGCGTCAGACTTAAACTCGGTAGCAGTCCCATGCATAACACCGGCGCCGAGCATGACGAAACAAAGCGCAAGTAAAAATGCGCCGATGTACCCAATATGAAAATCTTCCAGGGCGCGCTGCATGCTGGGAGGTCCGCCGGTTTCGCGCGATTTTGCGACGGACCAAAGCGAGTGCCATATCGAGATGTCGACCGAAGATGGCATCAGCCCAAGCAGCGCGACCATGAAAAAAATATCCGCGGCCTCTATGTTGCCGGAGGGCATGAGACTTGCAGTGGACCAGTCAATCTCAGGAATGACCAAAATAGTCGCGACGATCGTGGCCAACACCAGAACGGCCATCAAATATTTGACGAGCCGATCAAGCAAACGATAACCGCCAACCGTCAGCAGCACGGCGGAAACGATGAGGATAATTGCAGACGTCGCCAGTACATCGGTCTGCAGACCGAATGCCGCCTGAGCGAGTCCTGCGGTTACGAGGGTAACTGCCGGCAGCGCCGCAAACATGGTGCCAAGTGCGATAATAACGTAGATCGCAATGGCCCATCGTCCCTGATGCAGATAGCCATGCAACAGAGATTGGCCGGTTGCACTGGCATATTGAGCGCCAAAACGAAATGCCGGGTACTTCGCAACGTAAGTAATCAGGATGAGAAAAATGAGCGCCAGCCCGTAGGTCGCGCCGGCGCGCGTCGATTGCACAAGGTGGGAGGCACCGACTGCGATAGCCGCAAACAAAATTCCCGGGCCGAGGTTTCCCCAGCGACTTGTCGTATTGCTGCTCAAAGTCGTAATTCTCCTGGTGCGTTGCGAACAGATGCCACGGTATCAGAGGGATCAAACGGCATCTACTGTAGCGCGAGTTACCGGTGATCAATGAGCGAGAACTCGCGGCTGCGATTCGCGAGCTCGAAGAGATATTGGGCTCGCGGCTGAGTACACATAAATCGATAAGAGAGCACCACTCACGCGACGAGTCTTGGCACGAAGCAAAGCTACCTGACGCTGTTGTGCTTGCCCAATCAACTACCGATGTTTGCGGCGCGTTGGCGATCTGTAACAAGTATCGGATTCCGGTAACGCCGTTTGGCACAGGTACTGGCGTGGAAGGCGGTGTCGTTGCTCAGGCGGGTGGAATTACTATCGATGTGTCTGGATTGAACGATATTCTCGAAGTTCACGCTGAGGATATGGACTGCAGAATTCAGGCAGGCGTTACACGCGAACAGCTCAATGAACACCTGCGCGACACCGGATTGTTTTTTTCCGTCGATCCAGGGGCAAACGCATCACTCGGCGGCATGGCGGCAACACGTGCCTCAGGCACCAACTCAGTCCGCTACGGAACGATGCGCGAGAATGTTTTGTCACTTGTCGTCGTGTTGGCAGATGGAAGTTTGGTCACGACAGGCGGTCGGTCGCGCAAATCTGCGGCGGGCTATGACCTTACCCGGCTCTTTATCGGTTCCGAAGGTACATTGGGAATTATTGTCGAGCTGACGCTAAAGTTGCAAGGAAGACCGGAAGCGGTATCTGCGGCACGTGTTTATTTCGACGATGTGGATGGCGCAGTCGACACCGCAATCGCCTCAATTCAATCCGGCATACCTGTTGCCCGCGTAGAGTTGCTCGATGCGATGCAAATGCGAGCGATCAACGAGTATTCCAAGACGGACTATCCGGAAAAAGTAGCACTTTTTCTGGAGTTTCATGGCAGTGAAGCTTCTGTTGCAGAACAAGCAAATCGTTTCGGCGAAATATGCAGCGATTATGGTGGCTCAGATTTCGAGTGGACATCATTTGAAGAAGAGCGTCGCGAAATGTGGGATGCTCGACATTCTGCAGCTTACGCAACGATGGCGATTAGGCCGAATGCCAAGGTCTACGCTACAGACGTCTGCGTACCTATATCTTCGTTGGCAGCTTGCATCCGCGAAACACGCGAAGACGTCGAAACAAACTCCGAGCTGACAACGTTTTGCTTGGGCCATATCGGCGACGGAAATTTTCACTACGTATTTCTGATCGATGAAGATTCCTCGGAAGAGAAACGGCAAGTTACTGAAATCAGCGAGCGGCTCGTGTCTCGGGCAATACGCATGGGCGGCACCTGCACGGGTGAGCACGGCATTGGCATAGGTAAGGTGAAATATCTGAACGAGGAGCTCGGCGACAACGCGGTTGCGTTGATGAAGTCCGTAAAGTGTGCAATTGACCCGGCCGGTATTCTCAATCCCGGAAAGGTCTTGAATTGCGTCGGGAGCGAGAAGTAAATGAGGCGCTGGCAAGCAACATTGTCGTTATTGCTCTTGAATGCCGGTCAGGTGTCGGCTCTTGCGGACAATGCGACCGCCATTCATGCAGGGCATCTTTTGACGCCATCAAATCAGTTTGTGCAGCAGCGAACTATCGTTGTTGTTGACGACAGAATCGCCGAGATTCATGCAGGCTTCTTACAAGCATCGGACTTAGCTGAATATTACGCTGTCGTCGACATTGTTGATCTATCTGAGGCGTATGTGCTTCCAGGCTTGATCGACGGTCATGTACATCTTGCGGATTCGCCGGACTCTCACGTCGATGCGGGTGGTGTCGCGCTCACTGAAGGCGATCTAACTCTAGTCGCAGCGGAGCATGCGAGAGTGGCGCTGCGCGCTGGATTTACCACCGTAGTCGACCTCGGTGCCGTTGGGATTAGCGGACAT
This sequence comes from Woeseia sp., assembly GCA_021773015.1. Taxonomy (GTDB): domain Bacteria; phylum Pseudomonadota; class Gammaproteobacteria; order Steroidobacterales; family Woeseiaceae; genus OFTM247. The sequence continues at coordinate 1,808,220 of JAJFKW010000001.1, read as the reverse complement.
GAAAATGCTATTTTTGCAGTGCGGGATGCTGTTGCGGCAGGAACACTCGATGGCTCGCGAGTCATAGCGGCAGGAACACCCGTCGCGGCCTCGGGCCTGGAGCGTGCGAGCCACTACCGTTCGGATGTTTCGCAAGCTATAGATTACCGTTCCGTTTGCGACGGTGCGAGTGATTGTCGGCGCGCGGTTCGGCACCAGGTTAAGCGCGGCTCAGACATCATCGTCTTCTTTAATACCGGAAGTTTGCTCGCGGTCGCGCCAATTGCGCAGTCAATGACAGTACAAGAAATGACCGCTATCGTTGAAACCGCTCATGCGCTTGGTCGCAAAGTAATTGCAGATGGCCACCATGCTGCCGGAATTTCAGCCGCAATCGAGGCAGGTGCCGATATTATCGATTCGGCACATCTCTACGATCAGAACACGTTTGATGAGTTTACGAATACGACGTTTTTGCAGTCGCATATTTTCGGTGTAATACAGGCAGTTGGCGACTCGCATGAAACGCTTCACGACGGGCTATGGGGATGGTTGCCGACATCGATTTTGCTGCGCTTCCAGGCAATTCGACAGCGACAATTTGCGATGATTGCCGCATATGAGAGCGGCATCAATAACCTGGCGTATGCCTCAGACGCAGGTGTCTACCGCTGGGGCGACAACGCAGGAGACTTGCTTGAATTTGTCCGCCGCGGTATGTCGCCGCAAGATGCGATCGCTACCGCAACTGTCAATGCGGCACGCATGCTCGGGCGGGACGGCGAGATTGGATCGATCGCGGTAGGAAAAAAGGCGGACATCATCGCGGTTTCCGGCGATCCCATCGAAAATATAGCGTCGCTTTTGCAGGTTGCTTTCGTTATGCGCGATGGAAAAATTTTCAAACGCTCGACGTCGAAGCTTAGGACGGCAACGATGGCCGCGAAAGAATACCTTCCATGACATCCGCGTCAATGTTTCCTCCGCTCACTATACAAGCCGTAGTGCCGTGGCTCGAAGCACAGAAACGTGCGGCAGCAACTGACAATGCTCCGGCACCTTCGGCGGTGACATCTTTTTCTTTTTTCAGAAGCCGCACGGTATCTTCAACCTGCCTGACGGAAACAACCTCAGTGTCGTCGATCAACCGTTTGACGAGTGGCCACATTTCTGGCAGAACGGATGGCGCGCCCGCACCAGATATAAAACTCGGTAACACTTCGATATTCGCCGGTTCTCCAGCTTCGAACGCTGCGGATACCGGAGCTGCAGAAGCACATTCGGCGACCACAATTCGAACCGCGGGTCGCAACATTTTTATGGCGTTTGCGATGCCGCAAGCAAGTCCCCCTCCACCAAACGGGATGATGACCGTATCGACCTCTGCGAGTTGTTGGGATATCTCTAAGCCGATTGTGCCGCTGGCGGCAAGTGCGGCGGTGCTACGGACAGCGTCAAAATATACCCCGGGATCGGTTTCATGAGCGCCGTTTCTGATCAATTGCCACCACACGTTATCGTCAAGCAATTGAACGTCCGCACCAAACTTGCGGATCGCCTCCAATTTGCCTTTCGGTCCACTTATCGGCGCATATACTCTCGCACTGAGCGAGAGCTTGTGCGCGATCCATGCAAGCCCGATTCCTGCGTTTCCGGAACTCGCGGTGTAAATACCGCGGACAGCATCGCCGGAGTCGAGCGTGAGCGCGATGTTTGCCATGGTGCGCGCCTTAAATACTGCGATCGGTTGCTGATTTTCAAGCTTAAGAAAAACGTTCGAGTCGCTGCCGCCAAAGTTTGTGGCAAGCAGCGGGCTGCGAATGACATGGCCGGCGATGCGCTCGGCCGTTGCCAAAATTTCGTCCATCGTCGGCGCGATAGGTGTTGCAGTCAGCATGGATCTAATCTCAAAAGCAGTAGGCAGCACACTATGCGCTTCGACAGCAGGTATCAAATTACCTGCACACGTCGAATCGCAGGCAGTTACATTCCATTTAGAAAAATCATTTACAAAGCGAGCGTGCAGCATAGCGAGTTGGGCGCCGCAATTGGAGAATCATTATGAAATGGCCAGCCGATAGAATCTCGCAAAGTTCGCCGAAGAGTTTTGGCATGTATGAAAAGGCGATGCCGATGATGGCTGCCGGAGTGGACCTAATTCACTTGGAAGTTGGTAGGCCCAGTTTCGATACGCCAGTGCATATAAAAGAGGCGACAAAAAAAGCGCTGGACGATGGCCTGGTGCACTACGGAGATTTTGCTGGCGATATCGGTTTACGTGAAGCGCTTGCAGGAAAAATACAGTCTTACAACAAGCTAAACCCTACGCCCGACGAGATTCTTATCACCAACGGATTGACCCACGCAGCCTACGCTGTATTCATGGCCGCGCTTGACGAAGGAGACGAAGTTATTCTGCTCGAGCCGTATTACCCGCAGCATATCAACAAGATTGAATTAGCTGGCGGGAAGGTCATCACGGCACCGCTTGATCGTAACAACGGGTTTCGAGTCGACAAAGATGCAATCGCCGCGCGAATTACCGACAAGACGAAAATGATTGCAATCGTCAATCCCGCTAATCCTACAGGACGAGTCTATACGCGCGAAGAATTAGAAAGTATCGCCGAACTCGCGATTGAACACGACTTGATGGTGGTGAGCGATGAAGTCTATGAGCAAATTTTGTACGACGGTAATAAACACATAAGTATCGCCACTTTGCCGGGAATGTGGGATCGCACTTTTAGTATGTTCGCATTTACTAAAGCGTTTGCGATGGACGGCTGGCGAATGGGATACGTGACATGCAAAAAGGATTTTATGCCAGCGATTATGAAGATATCCGTAAGCGACGTTGCTCACGTGAACGTGTTTATTCAAGAAGGCGCACGAGCGGCGATTACCGGACCGCAGGAGTGTTTAGCGGAAATGGTCAAGGAAGACGATAGACGCAGGCGATTGGTTTGCCGGCGTATGAATGAGATGAAAGGCGTGGTGTGTCCGAATCCTGAGGGGACGATTTACGCATTTCCGGATGTAAGCGCCGTGGGTAAATCATCAGCGCAGATCGCCGATGAAATTCTTGAGCAGGCACACATTGTTGTTGAAGACGGTGGATTCTATGGACCGACGGGAGCCGGTCATTTGCGAATTTGTTTTGGAGCAGAGTCGTACGAGGTTATTGAGCAGGCGATGGATAAGCTACAGGACTATTTTGCGAAGCAAGGCTGACGCTGGCACTAGTTGACGCCGGCATTGCGGTCTTTTCTCCAAGATTTGCCTAGGCGATGTACTTTGTAAGCAAAAGACCAAAATAACCGACGGTCGCAATGGCCGGGATAGTCGTATACTGAAACATATGCCCCCTATTGCTGCGGATTTCGTCTCTAGAAACTTTGGAGAAAAATTTCTCGCCAAAATCCAGGTTGATTCGCGCATATACGCTTCCAAGCGTGAACAGCAGCAAGAAAATGGCGATGGCGATCTGTAGCCAAAACGGCATTGCATCAAGCATGTCAGTCAATTGGCGAATCTGTCTCACAATGGTTTCCTCAATGGCGTGTTCCAGTCAAGCAGCAAATCCAAGATAGCTCGTTTTGACGAATTAAGTTGCGGCCAATAGGATCTGTGCATGGATGACGATACCTATACGGTATTGCAGTCGAATCCGAAAATCTATGTAGCCTGTCACACGGATCACCGTACAATGCACGGCGACTCGGCGATGCGATCCTAAAATTCTGCTTACCTACTCGTCGACCTTAGCGAACGTCGTGTTAATTTTGTTGATGGTGATCGGATGGTACTTGCTGCGCGCTGCTGCAAACATTCCCTTTGCTAGTTCGAAATCTTCGCCGTTTTCTGCCAGCGCTCGATACACGGGATCAACTAAGCGAGTCCTGCCATATCGATTAAGATGTGCCTCCAGTTTTTCATAAGCAGGTCGATGTTTGCGTTCGGCAATCTGAATAAACCAGGTTCTGCTGATTTCTGCATTACCGGAATCGCTTAGGCGAAAATTCGCGTCCAATTCTGCAAGTTTTCCTGTGGAAAGATCATCGGCAAGGTTGTTGATGAAATGCACCATCGTCTGCGGGCTCCATTCATCGGTGGAAATATCCAAGATGCCGATGGTTCCTGCCGACCAAGATTTCGCCAATTCAGCTGCGGAGTCCAGTGTCGCTGATGTTGGAATGGGTGCATCGGCAGGCAATCCAGGTTGGTACAGCCATTCCTCGACTTTGGACCTATCCAAATTATCTTCATGTTGGCTAAGCAAGTTTTTGTCAAGATAGTCCAGAAAGGCTTCGCTCGTTATCGTCTGAAACGCGTGATCTGCAAAATAAGACTCAAGGAATTTGTCGAACGATTCTCTGCCGAACGAATTTTCCAGGTGTTGTAGCAGGAGTTGTCCTTTGTGGTAGTGAATCGTGCCCTGAAAGTCGTCAGGATCGCCAGTTGCAAAAGGTGGTGCGAGTGCCTGTCGTTCAGGAATGACTCGGTCAAAATTGAGCAGCAGTTCCTGATAACCAAGCACGCTTTCCTCGTCAACACGCGCTTCACCATAGATAACCTCCATGAGCCGCGATTCGAGGTAGCTGGTCATACCTTCGTTCAACCAGCCGTCGCGCCATGTCGCGTTAGTAACGAGGTTACCGGACCACGAGTGCGCAAGTTCATGCGCAATTACCGACACCAAACTGTGATCGCCGGCGAGCAAGCTGGGTGTGATAAACGACAGCCGCGGATTTTCCATACCACCGTAGGGGAAGCTGGGAGGCAAAATTAGCAAATCGTAGCGACCCCATTCGTAGGGCCCGAAGAGTTCTTCTGCATTATCCAGCATGTCTTGCGTCGAAGAAAATTCGAACGCCGATGCGTCTAACACTTCCGGTTCTGTATACACGCCGGTTTGCTCGCCGAGCGGTGCGAAGTAAATATTGCCAACCGCCAAAGCGATGAGATACGACGGAATCGGTTGCGGCATCTCAAATTTGTATTCGCCGCTGCGTGGGGTCAGTGGGTCATTATTAGCGCTCATCACCGCAAGTAGCTCAGGCGGCGTATGAATGGTCGCGCTGTATGTTATGCGCACCGATGGTGTGTCTTGTAGAGGTATCCAGCTGCGAGCATGAATTGCTTGCGATTGCGAGAACAAGAAAGGATGTTTGCCGCCGGCGGTCAATTCGGGGGGCAACCACTGCAACGCCGATGATTCGGGATGCGTGCGGTATTCAATTTTTACACGCAAATCCGCTTCGGTAACGAGATCGTTCGGCAGCGTTATGTGCAGCGGCGTGCCTTCGACGGCGTCGGTCTCGCCGAAGTGAAATTTCGCAGTCTGCATCCGATCGATGGTGTCGCCCACAGAAACTTCACTGATATCAAGCTGTCGGGTATCCAGTACGACCTCGCTCAACCTAGGGTCGATGATATCCATAAGCAGGATGGCGTTACCGTCCAGTTGCTTCGTGGAGAAATCGACAGTGAGGTCCAGTTCGACCCTGTGAGTGATGATCTGATCTGTGTTGGCAAAAGAAAAATAATCGTGTGCTGGATCGTAAGGCTCGACCTGTTCGGTACTGTCTTTCGTGCAGGCAGAAACTAGAAATATAGCAAGGATGAAAAAACCAATAGAACGCAGCATGCCGAGGCCCCGGAGCAAAGAAGCGCATCATGATCAGCTTTGCGCGTGTGCGCAAGCCGAAATACCGTCAGAGCCGCGTTGCCGCTAGCCGAATGCTGCGAGTCAGCGGGCCGCGAAAACCACGGCACCGGGTCGCATTCTAGGCCGCACCACGCCGCGCTTCTAGGTGCATGCGAACTTCATGCGCCTTCGTCTCCGTGATCGTATAGGTTGCGACAGCCCAAATTGCTATGCACGAAGCCGTTGCGGGTATTAAGACATCAAATACGCGCATCAAGAATATCGTGTCTGCCGCTTGATCACCGCCAAGCTCAACATCAAATCCGGTGGCGTTTAGGAGAAAGCCGCCTGCTGCCAATGCGACGGCTGAGCCGAGTTTCACGACCCACCAAAAAATCGAACCATACATACCTTCACGACGCTCATGAGTTTCCAACTCGTCCGCATCCACAACGTCTGCAATCATCGCCGGCATTAACGTAAACAAACCGCCAAGACCGAACGCAATCAGCGGGGCTGGCAGCAGCACCAGCCAGGGTTGGTCGGGCGTGTAACACACCCACTTCAGCAGATAGCCGACAACCGATATGCCAGTCGTGACGTAGAATGCACGTCGTTTGCCGTATTTCGGGCACAGCCAGGTGATCAGACCAATAATGAAAAGCGTCGAGACCGATGCCAGAGCCATTGAATGGCCGACGAAGATAGCGCCCTCTTTCGTATCACCGCCAAAAACGTAGTAGATAATGACATAGGACTGAAATGCGGCGATCAACATAAAGCCGTTGAAGACAAGAAATGTCGCTGCACACAACTTCAAGAATGGTTTGAATTTGAGTGTCGTTACGAAACCAGAAATGAATTCTCTTAGGTTACGCAGAATAACGCTACCAGTGCTTTTTGCCTCGATTGGGGTTTCCGTAGCGTCTTGGTCTGCGGCCGGCACATTTCGTTCGCGCAGAAATATCGCTGGTAATACGCCGAGTGCTATAACCACAATACCGATGGCAATAGCTAATCCCGCGGCGCCATCTGCCATAGTGTCAAAAAAATCGAGTTGCATGATGGCCAGGAAATACGCAGCAATCACGTAGGCGAACTGACCCAGAAAATTTTGCGTTCCCATCAATCGAGTACGCTCGTGATAATCCGGCGTTAACTCGTAACCGAGTGCCACCCATGGAGTTGCAAAAACGGTGTAGGCCAGAAAGAAAATAATCGAACCGGCAAGGAACCACCAAAAGTAAAAGGATTCACTCTTGCCTACTGGTAGCTGCCATAGAAGTGCGAAAATAATTCCCGCAGCGATGGCGCCCCAGAATATATACGGGCGTCTGCGCCCCCAACGGGATTCGGTGTTGTCGGATATGTAACCCATGAGTGGATCAGTGATCGCGTCGGTCAATCGGGGAAGCGCGCCGAGCAAACCGACCAGTGCCGGGTTCATGCCGAGGCCAATATTCAGCACTATGACCATACCGCCCATTGCTGCGGCGAGAATGTTGTTCACAAATGCGCCAGAACCGTAAATCACCTTCTGAATAAAGGGTATTCGATCTTCAGGTGCGGTCTGGAAGTGCGTAGCCTCGCTCATGCCGGTGTTCCCCCGGCCCATAAAACAGGGCCTTTTTATTATCGATGCATCGTGCATCAAATTGACAGCGCTGTCAGTATAGGCTATAAAACAGTTTGATTGACAGCGCTGTCAACAATATCGCGATACGCGAAGGTCCCCGGGGGGAGATCTGATTTGGACCAGCACTAAGCACCGCGCCGGACCTTTCAAATCGTCGTTGTAATCCTCGCTCTGAACTGCCGCAGTCGCGCTAGATTGGCTGTCACGGTGCATAGAACAACTACAGGCAAGCAACAAACTTGCCGCAAGCTAAGATTACAGAGGTCAACGCAATGCAGAGCAGCACTCTCGAAAATCGACTATTTTCCATAGCTGAATACGTTCGCGGCAACAGATCCAGGGTAGGTCGCGCTGCATTTACTGGCGCGCAGCGACTCCGCATAGTCGCCATTCTGCTTGCGCTTGCTGCCTGCGGCGGCAAGAGTGACGAGCAGCCGTCCGGCGTGTTCGTACCGCCGGTGGTCGAATTCCAAATCGTGTTCGAAGACGACTTCGACGGTAATGCGTTGGATACGGCTAAATGGAATGTCGAGCTGGGTGATGGTTGTCCCGATCTATGTGGTTGGGGCAACAACGAGCTTCAACTCTATGGGACGGACAACATATCCGTTGCAGGCGGCATGCTGCGAATTGAAGGCCGGCAAGAGCTTGACGGCTCTTACACTTCCGGTCGCTTGAATACCAACGGCACCTTCGACTTTGAATATGGCCGCATTGAGGTCAACGCAAGAATTCCGTCAGGTCAAGGTACCTGGCCCGCAATCTGGCTACTGCATAGCGATCCAACAATATACGGACCTTGGCCGCTTTCTGGCGAAATCGACATCATGGAAGCCTTTAACTACGGTGTTAACGGCAACAACACAACTGCGAGTACGACGCACTACGGTTTGCCAGTGCCGCCGTTCAACGGAACCTCTTCAACGAGCGAATTGGCGGCCAACGCCGATACTAGTTTTCATGAGTACGCGGTTGAATGGGAAAAAGGCCGCATGCGATTCTTTATCGATGGTGTGCACTTTCAATCGCAGATTCTCGATAACTGGTTCACCTACTATCCTGCCAATGAGGATGGACTATACGATCCGATTGGTGCGTACACACTAGGTCTCGAAGACGCGCCTTTTGACCAAGCGTTTCATTTGCTAATCAACTTCGCGATCGGCGGTAATCCGGTGGGCGATCCTGACGCCAGCACCGTATTTCCACAAACTATGGAAGTGGACTATGTGCGAGTTTACGAATGCGTCAACGCAAATCCGGATACAAAACGTGGTTGCGGTTCGGCTGATGCATCCGTCATACCGCTGGACGACCTGGACGGCGGCCCGCTGGAAAATGCAAACACTGCCACCCCATTTATCGATTCTGTTGACCTCTATCTCGATGCACCGGCAGTTGTCACGGTCAATTTTGGCGCCGATGTTGCCACTAATACACTGCAAGTTGGCGGCTTCACAGGCGCTAATGCAACGGTAACGAATGACCCGGCGTTTCCAGATCCAGACGACGCGGAAAACGTTGTCTGGCACGTTAGCGTTGCAGGTGACGTTGCAAACGTATTTCTGGGTTCGGAAGACCTGACAAACGATCCGATCCTTGATACCGGCTTCGATTTTTCGACGCCAGATCCCGTGGGCGAGATTGCTTTTGATATGCAAGTCAATTCTATGACCCCGGGCACGGCGCTGCTGGTCAAACTGGATAGCGGATTTCCAAACCTTGGCGAGGTGGCCATTCCAGAAGCCGATATTTTGGTTGGCGGTTGGAAAACCTACTCGATCAAGTTCGATGACTTGCTGGCGAACCCAGGCTTCGTTGATTGCTGTGGCGGAGCCGGCGTCGATTTAGCAAATGTCGTGAATCCGTTTGTATTTGAAGTAGCCAATGGTGACGCAGATGTTTACCTCGACAATGTTCGTGTAACCAATGCCTGTTATGTAGTCGGCGCTTGTAGCGCGTCACCGCGAACTAAAGGCATTCCAGACTTCATCATATTCGACGATGCAATTAATCCCATTTGGGATACCGGCATCGCCGGCGCAGATTCCGGTTCCGGTTTTGCAAATTACACCGACGGAACAGATCCTGCCAACAAAGCGAACTGGGCTATCGTCGATGACGCGGACCCGGGTAGAGGTCAGGTTATAGACGTAACGTTCAATGACAGCAGCGAATTCGGGGTTTTGTTCATTCAGTCGACCACCGGCGTGGATATGAGTGCGTACAGTGCTGGCGCGCTGGTATTCGAAATGATCGTTGACGACTACGGTACTAACACGACCGGCATGACCACCAAGGCCGATTGTTTCTTTCCATGTACCAGTGGTGACAAGAATCTCGGCGTCGTCGCCGACGGTGTCTGGGAGACGATTATCGTACCAGTATCGACGCTTACCGCCACAGGACTCGATCTCACGGTCATCAATACGCCGTTTAATATTTTCCCCACAGCACCGCAAACTGGCGGCATCCGTTTCCGAATCGACAACGTTCGCTGGGAAGCAGAAACGAGTGCACCGCCACTCGCGCAGATAAACCTGCCGGTAACTTTTGATCAGCCTGGAGTCGACTATACGTTGGTGGACTTTGGTGGCGCGGGCAGCGGACTGGCTGTCGATCCAAACGATGCTGGAAACATGGTCGCCTCAACGACCAAAGGTGCAGGCGCAGAAACATTCGCAGGAACCGTCATAGGCACTGCGGCGGGCTTCGCAGCACCAATTCCGTTTACAGCAACGGAAACGGAAATGTCGTTTGACGTGTTCGCGCCTGCTGCGGGAATTCCGATATTGTTTAGAGTTGAAAACGATGACAACAGTGTCGGATTCGAAGTGATGGTGACGACGACTGTTGCCAATCAATGGGAGACCCTGACGGCCGATTTCGCGTCAGTTGGAATCAATACCGGGGTCGATTATCGACGCGCCATTATATTCTTTGACTTCGGTCAGATTGGCACGGATACCAACTTCCTGTGGGATAACGTCGTGTTTGGCGGCGGTGGACCACCGCCGCCACCACCAGCGGGTGCGGTTGATTTGCCGATCACATTTGACGATGCGATTGACTATGAGCTTGCCGATTTTGGCAATGTCGGTACCGCGTTGGTTGCTGATCCAATGGACGGCACGAACATGGTGGCGAGCACCAACAAACCGCCAGGTGCAGAAACATTCGGCGGTACTGTAGTTGCGGCAACCAATGGGTTGATCAATCCGATCCCGTTGACAGCGACGGAAACAACGATGACGGCTAGAGTATTCTCGCCCGACGCGGGCATTCCAGTCCGGCTAAAAATCGAGAACGCTACGGACCCGACCGTGAGTGTCGAAACGGAAACGTTGACGACGGTGGCCGGCGCTTGGGAAACCATAACCTTCGATTTCACTAACGAGGCTCCGGGCACCGCTGCGTTCAACCCTGCATCGGTTTATCAGAAGGTTGTCATCTTCTTTAACTTTGGCACCGACGGTAATACGGCAGGTGACAAGACTTATTTGTGGGAGGACATCGCCCTTGGAGGTTCTGGAGGACCGCCACCACCTGCCTCGCAGCCATTTGCAGTATTCGACGATGCCGCTGACGCGGCATGGGATATCGGCCTTGCTGGCACGGAAAGCCCTGGCTTTGCGTCTATAACCGATGGGACTGTCGGCGCCGTGGTCAATTGGTCCGTCGTTGCCGCCGCCGACACGAATCGCGGCCAGGTTCTGGAGGCAACAATCGGTGGTGCCGCGCCCGAGTTTGGACTCTTCTTTATTCAGAGCTCAGGGCCAACAGACCTCAGCGCATTCGCCGGTGGTTCCGTCGTGTTCGATATCAATGTAACGGACTATGGTACTAACACGAACGGCATGATCATGAAGATCGATTGCGGTTTTCCATGCACAAGTGGGGACACCCCGATCGGAGTGGTCGGCGACGGCGCTTGGGAAACAGTCTCGATTCCCGTAGCACAGTTGGTTGGTACCGGGTTGGATCTGACGACAGTCAATACCGGTATCGTTGTGTTCCCAGATATTGCAGATCAACAAGCCGGCGCGTCGGTTACCTTTCAGATCGACGATGTTCGTTGGGAACCCGAAGTTTTGACCAATCAGGCGGTGTTCGTTGACGCACCCGATGCGCTCTGGGATATCGGTTTGGCAGGTACCGAAAGCCCCGGCTTCGCAAGCATCACTGACGGTACCGTAGGCAACGTCGTAAATTGGGCGGTCATCGCCGCGGCTGATCCGGCGCGTGGCCAGGTGATTGAAGCAACCATTGGTGGTGCCGCTCCCGAATTCGGACTTTTCTTTATTCAAAGTTCTGGTCCGACGAATGTTAGCGCGTTCGACAGAGGCGCGGTCGTGTTCGACATTAACGTGACGGATTATGGCACCAACACCAACGGCATGATTATGAAAATAGACTGCGGTTTCCCATGTACCAGCGGCGATCAACCGATTGGTGTAGTTGGCAACGGCGTATGGGAAACGGTATCGATCGAAGTTTCTCAACTTGTTGGAACCGGGTTGGATTTGACGACCGTCAATACGGGCTTGGTGGTGTTCCCGGATATCGCGGATCAACAGGCTGGCGCAACTGTGGTGTTCCAACTCGATAACATTCATTGGGAGCCCTAGGCATGCAGCATTATCTGGAGAGGAAGGCTGGCCCGCAAATTCGGAACATGGTTCTGAACAGAATTCTGAATAGTTTCCCGGCGCGTGACCGACGCGTAGCGGCGGGAGGAGAACTGAAAATGTACGGACGAAAATCAACGCTTGCGCTGAGCGCATTGCTTGCATGTATGACGGTTTCGGCGATTGCCCAGGCCCAAGACGACGACAATCAGGTGCTTGAGGAAGTCATCGTGACCGCGACACGTGTCGAAACGAGTCTGATGACGACGGCTATCGCGGTATCGGCTTTCACGCAGGATGATTTGGATAAGAATGGTGTGCGAGATATTCGCGACGCCTCGGACCTGGTACCGAATTTTGATGTTTCTTTTTCTCCTGGAGATAGCGGCGTACAACTGACAATGCGCGGAATTAATAGCAACAACTTTACGGAAATAGGTGATCCCAGTGTGGCTTTTCATGTCGATGGCGTTTACTCACCCCGGCCGCAGGGCGCGACAGCCTTGATGTTCGATCTCGAAAGGCTGGAAGTCATGCGTGGTCCGCAGGGCACGTTGTTTGGCCGCAATTCCGCGGCAGGCAGCGTCAACGTGATTAGCGCGAAGCCATCGACGGATGGCATCTTCGGCACCATTGGTGCAGAAGTCGGGCGATTCGATCAGCGAAATATTCTGGGAACGTTCAATCTTCCTCTCGGCGACAAGTTTGCATTGCGTGCCAATTTCTTCACGGAACAACGTGACAGCTATGTAAATCAAGATTCGGGCACGAAGGATCTTGAAGGCATCGGTAATCAAGGGCCAGACGGCATTCCGGACATGGATCAACGTCGCAACCGGGCATTGGACGAGTCCGAATTCTACGGCAATGCGGATCGTTGGGCGGCTCGCATCAGTGCCATGTGGTGGCCTACGGATACGCTGAGTTTTCGCGTCACTGCAGAAACAGCTGAAGACAACAATGCAGGGTCGCCGACAGCACCAAATTGCGAAGCGAATCCCGATACCTGTCAATTCAATGGCGGCGGCATCGACTACATTGATCCAAATATTCCGGGCTTCCTGGATATGACCAATGACGCGGTGCGCGCGCATGTTAACTGGGGCGTCACAGAAAATATCGACGTTGTCTACAACTTCGGCTACGCCGTGCAAGAACGATCTCAGCAGTGGGATGCTGACATGGGTTGGCGCGCGTTACCTGGCCCGAACACAGGCTGGCTAAATCGCAATCAGCCGTGGGAAAGTCTGTTTCTTTCGACCGATGAGTCAGAGTACGAATCGACTTCGCACGAGTTGCAATTTCAAGGTTTGACCGGAAACGTCAATTGGATACTTGGGTTTTTTGCGTTGGACGAAGATAATTCAATTATCTTCGATGTTGAGCAACCATTCTGTTGCACGCAGGGCGCGTTGGGCGGTATCTCATTCATTCAGCCAGAACGCACGGTCGAGTCCAGGGCGGTATTTGGGCAAGCAACTTGGCACATGAACGATCAATGGCACCTGACCTTAGGTTATCGGTACTACGAAGACACGAAAGAGGACGTTGGTGGCCGTAGCTTCGGTTGCTTTGGCGGCGGCGGTTGTAGCTTCAGCGCCGGCGCAATTCCGTTTGACGGATTTCCACAAACACCGTTTGAAACCGACGAGCTTTTGCTACCACAGTTCACGAGTGCAGATATTCCTGCCAATGCCGGCGCATTTGATCGTTTCGGTAATTATCAGTTGTTCGACGTCAACGATAATTCCGAGACATACTCGGATGGCACCTGGCGAGTCGGAATTGACTACGACTTGAGTAGCGACACATTTCTTTATGCCTACGTCGCAACGGGTTCGAAAGCAGGGTCGTTGAGTGACGGCGTCGATGTGTGTCGCTGTGGGCGCATAGAGTTCTTCAATTTCGCACCCGAAGAAGTAACCAATTTCGAAATCGGCTACAAGGGTTCGTTGTGGGATGGACGTATGAATCTTATCGTCACGGCGTTTTTCACAGACTATAAGGATAAGCAGGTGTCCTCGTTTCGCACAGTTGGTGTTGTAGAAGATCCTCCTGGCACACCACTATTGCCTGTGCAGGAAATCGGTTCATTCATCACGGACAACGCCGGCGGTGCCGAAATTAAGGGCATGGAAGTGGAATGGAATATTTTGCCCTGGGATAACGGCAAGATTACTGGAGGCGTTGGGTTCCTCGATACAGAGTTTACGGAATGGGACGGCTACGCTGGCGAAACGTTCTTCTGCGATCAACGCGCCGATGCTGGCCCTCAGTTTGCCTGTATTCCAACTGACGACGGTACCGGGATCAATACGCCGGTTGGTAATGAGCTGCCGTTCGCGACGCCTGTTTCGCTGACCATCGCCTATGAACACACGATTGACTTTAACAACGGCGCGACGCTGACACCGTATGTAAAACTCCATTTCGAAGAAGAGATGCATTTCACTGAAGGTAACTTCGATGCGATCGATGCATTTTCCGATAGACGTGATGCGATAGGCACGCTCGATGTTTCTGTTCGTTATACCTCACCAAACGCGGAGTGGATGGTTGAGGGCTTCGCTTACAACGCAACCGATGAGCGTTTCCAGACGTTTTGGATCGCAGATAGCCGTCCGGGGGTGCCTTTGTTTACCTGGAATTCGCCCCGAACCTGGGGGGTTCGTGCAAGCTATAATTTTGGTCAGTAGCTCGACAGGAATTTTTAGTATGACGAATCGTTTTCCGACGCGAATTATGTTGCGAACACTGCAAGTTTTCTTGACTATCTTTGTTTGCACCGTTGGTGCCGCGAATGCGTATGCTGATTTGCAGATATTCGATGGCAGTGCCGTAAAGCCTTATCAACTACTTGTCGGCGATAAGAAAAACTGGGGTGTGCCGGTCACCACCGGCTCTGCAGTGTCGGTGGCCGGTTATGTCAATGTTGTTGAGACCGACGATGGCGTGATTTCGGCGACTTGGAACGGCAAAGGCGAGGCCCAGCTTTATCTAAATAGTGAACAGTCGCAGGATTTTTCTGACTTCTTAGCAACGGACGCCGCGCTCGTCGTACATATGAAGGTGTCCAAGGTGCCAAAAAAGCCAGTGAGCCTACGAATGGGATGCGGGTTTCCGTGCTCTGCGAGCGCGGAAGTCGGCAAATTGTTGAAGGCGCTGCCTGCCGACGAGTGGATTCGTATTTCTTTTGATCTTCAGTGCTTCGTCGGTGGCGGGCTAGAAGTCGGTCACGTCGATACGCCGTTCCTGTTAATAACCAGAAGCAAGCTTTCCGTCGAGATCGCCGACGTTCGTATCGTTAGTGGCGCCGGGCCAACAGCAACGATCAAGTGTCGATAACGTCGTCTCTGTAGCGCGTTGTCGCCAAAAAATATAGCTGCGCCGTATATCCTCCTTTTGCTGATAATTAGTATGACTTCCGAAAACACAACCGTACTTGAGAGCGCCAATTCACAATCGATTGACGAACGCGTCCGTGCCTTAATGAATGAGATGACGTTGGCAGAGAAAATTGGCCAAACGAATCAGATCAATGCAGCGCACGGTGAAATACCCGATTGGCTTCGCGGTTCGTTGGCGCACGGAAATATCGGATCGTTACTCAATGAGGTTGACGTGGATACGGTCAACGAGTTGCAACGTATTGCGGTACAAGAAAGTCGGCTTGGCATTCCGCTACTCATTGGCCGTGACGTAATTCATGGGTTTAAGACGGTCTTTCCGATTCCAATAGGGCAGGCCGCAACCTGGAATCCCGAACTGGTGGAAGCCAGCGCGCGTATCGCCGCCGAGGAAGCGGCCGCTACTGGTGTGAACTGGACGTTTGCACCGATGATTGATGTGACACGTGACCCGCGGTGGGGCCGAATTGCAGAGAGCCTTGGTGAAGATCCGTTTTTGGCGAGCGCGCTGGGTATAGCTATGGTAGCCGGTTTTCAAGGCGATGACCTGTCGGCTCTAGGTTCTATCGCGGCATGTGCAAAGCATTTTGCAGGCTACGGTGCCAGCGAAAGCGGGCGCGACTATAACACCACAAGTATTCCGGAAATCGAGTTGCGTAATGTCTACCTGCCGCCATTCAACGCTGTTGCCAATGCCGGAGTCGCGAGTTTTATGACTTCGTTTAGTGATCTCAATGGGGTGCCGTCAACCGGCAACAAGTTTCTACTAAAAACAATTCTACGAGACGAATGGGGTTTCACGGGCTTCGTTGTTAGCGACTGGGATTCCATCCGGCAGCTCTCGGATCATGGTTACACTGAAGATGACAGACATGCCGGACTGGCTGCCGCTTCGGCAGGTGTCGATATGGATATGGCAAGCACGATCTTCGCGGAACACCTGGCACCGCTGGTCGAGGATGGTGAGCTCTCGATTGCGATGATCGACACGATGGTCGCGAATATATTGCGTGTGAAGTTTCAACTTGGTTTGTTCGAAAATGCATTCACGGAAGCAAATGCTTATGCGAAGCCGCTCAATGCTGAACACTTGGCCGCTGCCAAGCGCAGCGCATTACAGAGCGTGGTTCTGCTAAAAAACGATAGCCGTGTTCTGCCGTTGAGTCAATTCGCTACAAAGACATTGGCGGTTATCGGGCCTATGGCCGATGAACCGTACGAGCAACTCGGTACTTGGGTATTCGACGGCGTGCCCGAATATAGTAGGACACCACTTGAATCTATCAGGTCATTGTTGGGCGAACGCGGTCACGTTAACTACGTACGCGCTATGGAAACAACGCGAAGTAAGTCAGACGAAGGATTTGCACAGGCCGTTGAAGCGGCTCAAGAATCTGACGCGGTAATTTTTTTCGGCGGCGAAGAGTCGATACTGTCTGGCGAAGCGCATTCGCGCGCGAATATAGATCTCCCTGGCAAGCAGGCCGAACTCATCAAAGCACTGCGAGATTCTGGAAAGCCGATTATTCTCGTTGTTATGGCCGGCAGGCCGTTGACACTTACAAATATCATAGACGATGTAGATGCGATTTTGTTTGCCTGGCATCCTGGGACGATGGGCGGGCTCGCTATTGCCGATCTGCTTTTTGGCGTTGAGTCGCCGTCCGGAAAACTACCCGTTACATTTCCGCGCGTCGTCGGTCAGGTGCCGATTTATTATGCGCACAAAAATACTGGCCGACCAGCGTCGCAAGATACTTTCGTTCATATGGACGATATTGACGCGAACGCCGCACAGACATCGCTGGGTATGACTTCATTTCACCTCGATGCCGGTTTTACACCGCTATTCGAATTCGGATACGGACTGTCGTATGCCGAATTCGTTTATCGGAGCTTAAACTTAAGTCGAGACGAATTCGCGATAGGCGAGTCCGTGACGGCGACGGTGACCGTGCAGAATGTCGGCGATGTCGATGCCGACGAAGTAGTTCAACTATATATTCGCGATTTGGTGGCTAACGTTACGCGGCCAGTTCGGCAACTCAAGGGATTTCGACGTCTTCACCTGCAGGCCGGCGAGAGCCAGGAAGTTGAATTCCAGATTGCTAGTACGGACCTGGCATTCTACGGAGTTGATATGCAATCTGTGATTGAGCCGGGCGAATTTCACGTATGGATTGGTGGTGCATCATCAGCCGAACTCTGGGCGCGTTTTCGTCTAGTGCCTTAGGCGAATCGACGACAATGCAACTGATATGACACAAAGTACGCGATATACAGTGACCATTGCCATGATCGTCGCGCTTGGCGGGTTCCTTATGGGATTCGATGCGTCGGTAATTTCCGGCGTAGTGGGCTTTATCGAGCAGGAATTTTCGCTTAGCAAAATCGAGCTCGGGTGGGCGGTCGCATCACTGACGCTTGCTGCAACCGTAGCAATGATGACCGCAGGCCCTTTGAGCGACCGAATCGGACGGCGCCCAGTCTTGAAGATAGCGGCAGGTCTATTCGCGTTATCCGCGATATTGTCAGCTATAGCGCCTAATTTTGTATTCCTTGTTGGCGCGCGAATGATCGGCGGCCTCGGTGTTGGCGCCGCTTTGATAATCGCGCCAATGTACATCGCAGAAATCGCACCGGCCGCGTTACGTGGCCGCATGGTGTCATTCAATCAACTAAATATCGTCATCGGCATCTCGGTCGCTTTTTTTAGCAATTATCTGATCCTAAGACTTGGAAGTTCCGCATCTGACTTGGCAGAAACGCTTCATTTTGGCGAGTGGGCTTGGCGCTGGATGCTCGGTATCGAAGCCGTCCCGGCGCTTATCTACCTAGCCGCATTGTCTCTGGTGCCGGAGAGCCCGCGTTGGTTACTTATGCATGATCGTGAAGGTGATGCATTGCGAATCTTGCGGCGTGTGCATGGTGAAACGCAGGCGCGCGCAGACGTTGCATCCGTTCGGGCGAGTTTGCAGCGCGAGGACAGCAGCCGTAGTGCCTCCTTTAAAGAGTTGTTACAGCCGTCGTTGCGACTCGCGCTGGCCATAGGTCTGTCGGTGGCAATCCTGCAACAGGCAACCGGCATTAACTCAGTATTCTTTTATGCACCGATGATATTCGAGCAATCAGGAATCGGTACCGATGCAGCATTTCTTCAGGCTATTTTGGTTGGTGTCGTCAATCTTGTGTTTACCGTCGTGGCAATTCTATTTATAGATAAGCTCGGTCGAAGGCCGTTACTGGCAGTCGGAATCAGTGGAATCGCAATCTGCATGTTACTGCTAGCCTACGGATTCGATTCCGCCGTTTACACGTTGACTGAGGCGAGTCTGATCGGTATTCCCGCAGAAATTGATCGTAACCAGCTGGTACATTTGTTGGATGTGCCATTTGACAGCGACGTAGCGTTCAAAGCCGCACTCGATTCTTCGCTAGGTGCCAGTCAAGTACAGACGAATGAAGGCGCGTTGGTTGCGGCTGCAATCAGCATGAACCCAACGTTGATACTGATCGGTATTCTCGGCTTCGTCGCAAGTTTCGCGATATCGCTGGGGCCGGTTATGTGGGTCCTTTTTTCAGAGCTCTTTCCCAATCGAGTTCGTGGCATCGCAATTTCATTCGTCGGGCTGGTAAATTCCGCGGTTAGCTTTCTGGTGCAACTCGTCTTTCCCTGGGAGTTGGCGAATTTCGGAAGCGCCATGACATTCTTGATTTACGGCGTATTCGCAATTGCCGGTTTGATTGTGATCATGAAATTATTGCCAGAAACCAAGGGCAAATCGTTGGAAGAGCTGGAGTCGGTTTTGGCTGGGCATGTGGCGTAGGAGGGTGGCTCGATGAGTACAACAAGAAAACTGACGATTGTCATTTCTTCGCTAGCAATTTGCTGCGGATTGGCTGCTTGTTCCGGCAACGCAAGCGAGTCAACGGCAATACCGGTGGAAATACGCGAAATAGACGGCGGCTACAGGCTTTATCGTGGCGGCGTACCCTACATTGTTAAGGGCGCGGGCCTGGAATTCGGCGATATGGGTTCTTTCGCCGCTCATGGCGGCAACTCTATAAGAACCTGGACCGTCGACAACGGTGTGATGACTGGACAACAGATATTGGATCAGGCTCTGGAGCTCGGCGTGACGGTTTCGCTATGCCTGCCGATCGAGGCGGAGCGGCATGGCTTTGATTATGACGACGATGACGTAGTAGCGAGGCAAAAGGAGACGCTTCGAGAATATGTGCTAAAACACCGCGACCATCCAGCGTTATTGACCTGGATATTGGGCAACGAGCTTAATTTCGATTACGAAAACCCCGCTGTGTATGACGCGGTTAATGATATCTCCACCATGGTTCACGAACTTGACCCGAATCATCCGACCACCACGACGGTCGCGGGCCTCGATATTGAATTACTGACACTGATCGAACAACGTGCACCGGACCTGGATTTCGTTAGTTTTCAACTCTATGGCGAGCTAGCAATTTTGCCAAAGTTTATTGCGGATACGGGTTATACAGCGGCATATTTCGTGACCGAATGGGGTGCAATCGGCCACTGGGAAATGCCCAAAACAACCTGGGGTGCGCCTATCGAGCAAACAAGCACGCAGAAGGCAGCGAATTACCTCAATAGCTTTCAGAACGTGATCGCTCCCTTCCCAAGACAGGCGATCGCTAACTATGCGTTCTTATGGGGGCAGAAACAGGAGCGTACGCCGACCTGGTTCGGGCTCTTTACGGAAACAGGCGAAGAGACTGAGACCATCGACGTTATGCACTTTGTGTGGAACGACCAGTGGCCGGAAAATCGAACCCCCAAATTAAATTCACTCTTGCTAGACAATAGGAGTTCGATGCAGAGCGTACGCTTGAGGCCAGACGAGGAATACGCAGCGGTCGTCGATGTCACTGACCCTGATGGCGACCGCTTAACTTATTTGTGGCAATTGAAATATGAAAGCAGTGCTGGCGAGGTCGGTGGTGATCACGAAAAATCTATTGACGATATTCCCGGGCTAATTGACAACCCCGTTGCGCAGAACATTCGCTTGTCCACGCCATCAAAGGCAGGCGCGTACAGGCTATTTGTCTATGCGTTTGATGGCATGGGTCACGCTGCTCACGCGAACATTCCGTTTTTCGTCGAATAGTGTTGTTCTGACAGATGCCGCATTTGCTGATTGACGGGAAAGTCTCCGCTCGGGTGTCCGACCTGCTTGATCGTATGTCGTTGGATCAAAAAATCGGTCAAATGACGCAGACCGAACGGCTTTCAATTACTTCTGCGGAAGTGAAGCAATTCCATATCGGATCGGTGCTGAGCGGAGGCGGTTCATGCCCGGGTGATAACCACCCGAGCGATTGGGTTGCCATGTGTGACGCATACTGGGCTGCCTCTATGGAGGAGGATGCAGACCATCTTGCAATTCCTATAATTTACGGGCTGGACGCAATTCATGGAAACGCAAATGTGCTCGGTGCAACGGTGTTTCCGCACAACATCGGGTTGGGTGCCTGTAACGATGGCGATCTACTGCAGCGAATTGCGCAAGTCAGCAGTCGGGAAATATTGGCAACAGGCGCTGATTGGACGTTTGCGCCAACACTCGCCGTTGCTGAAGACATACGATGGGGACGTTCGTACGAAAGTTACTCCGCAGACCCGTCAATTGTTGCATCGTACGCAGATCGCTTCGTCAGCGGTTTGCAGAACAACTACGGTGATGACGCCGTTGTAGCTTGTTTGAAGCACTGGGTCGGCGATGGTGGAACGACTCATGGTATCGACCAAGGTGAAACTACCGCTGATCTCGCGCAGCTACAAATCACACACGTGTTGCCGTACATACCCGCCATAGAAGCGGGCGCGTTAACTGTGATGGTTTCATTTAGTAGCTGGAATGGCGACAAGTGTCATGGCCACGAATTTTTGATTTCCGATCTTCTCAAAGAACAACTCGGATTTGCAGGATTTGTCATTTCGGACTGGGATGGCATTGATTACCTGGCGGACGACTATAGGGACGCCATTCGGTTGGCAGTCAACGCCGGTGTCGATATGTTTATGGTCTCTGAAACTTGGAAGCCGTTTCTTGGCGGATTGCGTACTCTGGTCAACTTAGGCGAGGTAAGTCTCTCGCGCATTGATGATGCCGTTCGGCGCATCCTGTCTGTCAAAGTGGCATTCGGCCTATTCGACAAACCAAGACCAGCCGAGCGTCGATGGTCTAACGATACAAGCTTTGGGTGCGCAGCGCATCGTGAAGTGGCGCGCGAGGCTGTTAGAAAGTCGCTAGTGCTATTGAAGAACGAAGAAAATGCGCTGCCATTGCGACGATCCAGCAGGATATTGGTAGCCGGCAAGAATGTCGATAATTGCGGGCATCAATGTGGTGGCTTCACAGTGGCATGGCAAGGAATGTCGGGCAACGATTTCGTCGAAGGCGGAACGTCCGTATACGCCGCGCTAGCGGATGCTGGAGATTCCGTGGAATTAAGTGTTGATGGTTCTCTTGCTGACGAAAACAAACACGATATTGCGGTGGTTGTCATCGGCGAACGGCCATATGCAGAGGGAATGGGTGACATTCGTGCGAATGACGATGTTCTTGTCGAAGCCGGCTCGCAAATAAAGGGCAAAATGAAGGTGTTAAGCGCGTACGGGCGCAGCCTGAAGCTGCATGAATTGCACCCCGAAGATTTACAAACAATCGCTTCCATTTCCGAAAAAAATATTCCCGTAGTTGTTGTGTTGATATCAGGCAGACCGTTAGTGGTCAATCAAGAGTTGCGGCTTGCGGATGCGTTCGTCGCTGCTTGGCTGCCCGGTTCTGAGGGTGCAGGAGTCGCGGATGTGTTATTTGGTGACTACGATTTTCATGGCCGTTTGTCGTTTGCATGGCCGAAAAATGAGTGCGTTGGCGTAGATTTTAAGGGCGATGAGGATATCTTATACCCAATCGGCTACGGGCTGAATTACGCAGTTTAGGTGCAACCGGTGATTAGATTGCTGGACTCTTACCGCTAGACTCGCGCACCACTAAACTCGATTCAACCATCGTCGGCGCAGCCTCAAGCGGCTCAGCACGCAACTTGCGAATAAGTAATTCCGTCGCTTTTTTTGCCATGGCTTTCAGCGGCTGTCTGGTCGTGGTAAGCGCGGGAAAGACTTGCTGCGCGAGCGGGATGTCATCAAATCCAACGACAGATAGTTTTTCGGGCACACGAATGCCTCTACGGTGTGCAACACGAATTACGCCGGCAGCCATATCATCGTTGCACGCGAAAATAGCGGTAGGATGTTGCTTGCCAGCCAGTAGTGCTTCTGCACATTTTTCACCGGACTTGATCGAGTTGTCACCGCTTTGAACAAGTTCCGTATCCAATGCGATAGCGTTTTCTTGTAAGCCGTCCTGATAACCAAGATATCGATTTGCGACGGCCTTGTGGTCAGGGTGCCCGGTGATAAACGCGATTCTCTTGTGGCCCAACGACACCAGATAGTTCACCATGTTTGCGCACGCTGATCGATCATTCGTTGTCACTACGCATTGTTGATTGACATTCGACCCGGGAGCGATTCTCGCTAACGGAACTCCGGTCTCTTCAATAGCGTCGATAATTGGCAACATATCTGAAAGTGGCGGTGCGAGGACCAAGCCATCGAGCCGGGAGTGCCGAATAAGTTCGTCGATCTCCTTGCTGATGTCTTTGTTGCGATAGGTACAAGGGTGAATCAGTAAATCGTAGTTGCGTGCTTTGCAGGCGCTCATAACGCCAGACTGAATATTGATAACGTACCCAGCGCTTGGTATCTCATATTTGCTTTGATCATCGTAAAGCAAGCCGATTAGGAATGACTGCCGGCTGGCCAAACTTCGCGCCGACTGATTCGGTTTGTAGTCCAAAGTGGCGATCGCGTTGGCAACTTTAACGCGCGTGCTATCGCGCACGTTAGGTTCCTGGTTGGCAACTCGTGAGACGGTCTTAATGGACACGCCGGCCAGGCGCGCAACGTCGTCTATAGTGGCTCGGGCCATACTCTATTGGACTCTTCCGCGGTGCGGGTAACTGAGAATAGTCCATTGTAATCAATGGCGTAGGCAAAAGCGACAGCGCTGTCATGAAGTTGCAGAGCAGCCTGTGCTGAGGTCCAGCTTTCGCGCTGCACCGAAAAACTTACCGCACTTACATTGCGGATAACGTCGGATACACAGTTGTAGGCAGTTGCAGCAATTTGGCAAGTGTCGGCGCAATACAGTTCGACGGTCGCCAGTCAAGCGTGACCCGTGCAACGTCAGGCCCGGAAAAAATGGCGACTCTCTCGTCGTTTGAGTGTCCTGCCGCAAAGCCATGATTCGCTGAATATTTTGATGGCCCAGAATATTTTCCCGATTTCAAAAAATCCAAAGTGAAATCGGTATCTGGCGGAGCCAAGAATGCTGCGACTTCCGCTCGCTGATCGGCCGGCAGGTATTGGTTATCGAGCATTTTTGCGCCGTGCCGGGCTAACCGCTTCGTCACGCTATCCAAGTGCGCGGCTGATTCGTAATGCAAGTGCAAAATGCCGCCCTCACAAGAGTACGTCTCTCCGTGCAATGCGATATCGGGGTGAATCGATTTCTTAATTTCCGAAAAACCGTGGTCAGATACAACGGCAATATTGAAACGCCGTGGGCTCGCAGATTTGTTCAATCCGGAAACCAAATCACCTATTTGCGCGTCAGCTTCAATGCATGCATGTAACGCATATTCGCTTTCGGTACCGAACTTATGAAAAAAGTAGTCGGGCGACGCGAGTTCGATAAACACCAAATCCGGCGAATCACTTAGTCCTGCCAGCAGATCCGCCCATTCTGCGAACTTAGCATCGCACTGCTGACCCCAATTCAATTTGTTGTTAACGCCTCTTTGCGGCAGTGGGTTTACTTTTTCATTATCAAATAATCGATCATGCCCGATGTTGCAGTCAATGAGTTCCTGCCAAACATCAAGCGCATCTGGCGCGGGCGAGGACTCAATATTCTCGTAGGCCCAAAATGGCGCGTGGAAAAGGTCACAGTCCTCGGGCCGAATCATACCGAAACCCAAACAGGCAACGTCCAGGCCACTCTCCTTAGCGCGTTTGGCGAGCGAGTCGACGCGCACATCGCTCGGATTTGCACTGCGAAAGCGCTTGCCGTCCCAAATGACATTTCCGTAGATACCGTGAAGCGCGGCAGGCACACCGGTAATCGTTGAGGCGCGTCCCGGCATCGAGGTTGCGCAGGTCTCTGCCTGCAATCTGCGGACGTAACACCCCGCCGATGCGAGCGCGTCGAGATTGGGCAGCAATTGCCGATTAGCGGCGAAAAAATTGCCACCAAGGCCGTCGATCAGTATAACGATGAGGCCGTTCATTGTGGCTTTAGCGGATGACGAATGTTTCGATGAGCGAGCGATAGTGCTCGAAATCACTGCAGACGATATTCGGGTCCTTGCCCTGATCGTCCCAACCTCGAAGGTCGATGCTTTGCTGCAAATAGCCGTTAGATTCGAACGCTTGAATTTTTGCTGGAGATAGGAGGCCCCCTTGAATCTTCAACGTGTATTGAGACGCCTCAGATAATTTTCGTTCGTAGCTGGAGTCTACGCTGCAAAGGTAGCGTTTGGCGGCGACATGATTACGTATTGGCTCAGTAATGGCGGGCGGAAAAAAAGCGGCTAGGAAAGTCGCGCCCGCCTCATCATGATGGTTATTTGTACCCTGCATTAGCAGATGCTCCGGAATTTCATTGCTGTAGTGGCCGATGTCGTGCAATAGGGCGGCGACAATCAACTCGTCGCTCGCGTGCGCGCGCTCTGCAGCCATTGCCGATTGCAGCATGTGCTCCGACATGGTTACCGGCTCGCCCAAGTAGGATTCCGCGCCCCGACGTACAAATATCCCAGCAAGATAGTCGACGATACCATCGGCGCATAGCGTAGCTTGGAGTTGTGTCATTACACGCCTACCTTACTGCGTTCAAGTACCAGCAAACGACTGTATAGGCTATCAAGATCCGCGTACGCGCCTTGCAAATGACGCTTCCCGTCGCTGGAGAACGCCGTTCGTGCATGCAGCACGCGCGTGTTGTCAAAAAGCAATAAATGCCCGGGTTCGAGCTTGAAAGTCACTTTCAAATCTTCCCGCTCGAGTATCTCAGCAAAATGGCGATACGCTTCGTAGTAAGCCGCCATTCGTTCATGGGGTAGTTGAATTGACGAAATTGATCGATTGTTGAAGCGTACTGCAATGATGTTACTAAGATCGTCCACTTCGATCATTGGACCACGCGAACGCAAATCTGCTGTGTCGTCACTAAAGCGAAAGCTTACCCAGTTGCCGACCAGGAGTTGAAAGTGAGTCGGCGACTCCTCGCGCAAAACTGTTGCTGCTCGAAACCCATCAACCAGAATGGAATCGCCGCCGTGGGTAGAATTAGACAGGCAATGCAAAAGTTGCACTGTTGGAATCGGGTTGCGATAGGGGTTGTCGGTATGGCAACCCAGACCCAAATTGCTGTATGCCAAATTGTTGGGATCAACCACGGTCTTCACTTCAAAAATGTCGCCGTAATTAGTTATTCGAGGGTGGCCGAAATGCGCAATGATATTGAGTACCTGTCTCGAGTTACAGGGGACGTCGGTGAGCACACAAAACCCATACTCGGCGACATAGCGGAGCGCGCGCGTTTCATCGTCAAGGTCATGGGCAAACTGCGGATAGGCAACAGTCGGCAGGTCTGACGCAAGGTCGTTCTTTTTCCACAACCTTTTGTGTTTGGCGCTTCTGTCATCGTACGCGTTATTCAGCGTGTAACAATTACCTCTAATCCAGCACGTGTCATAGGTTGAAGCATAGCCGCCGGGCTCAAAAACTACGGTCAGTCTGTCGTTCCCGACCCTAGTTGCTGTCGCAATAGACAATGTCAACGGAATGTCGGTGATGTTCAATAGGCGCTGGCCGTTGTTAGGATTGCGGCTTGCAGGCATCTGGCAATGATCACGTAGCCATAACGCACTAAGGTGGCTGGTTTGTTCGTCAGCCCAACGTATCGTGAGTTCGTCAGCGGTGTGCGACAGGGAGTCGATGGTGGTGGCGGGATCGGACGCTATTGAGGTGACCACTGCAGACTCCATAGTACGTTGTTTGGTGCAAGTGTGGCGAGAAACCTGATCGTTGAGTTTAGCTTTGATGAGTAGTGTGTGCGAAGTTGTTTGTGCGAATAAATAGGCAATTATTGGTTCCAGCGCGAACTTTTTTTTGGTATTGACGACACGATGAAATTGGCACGAAGAATCTTAGGCGGGACGTCTTGTATTGCAGCAAGCGTTTCTAGTCACTGCGCGTATGGCCCTATTTTTGGAACACGAAAATATTCCGTAGCGTAAACGGCAGTCATGATAGAAATCATCGGCCCGTTGACGGCCGAGGGCGTGACGCAGGTCGCGCCATGATGAATGGAGGCAAACATTGAAGATACGGGAAAGTGCTCGGGATACCGAGATCATCCACGAAACAGACGTACTTGTCGTGGGTTCCGGCCCAGGAGGGCTCGCGGCAGCCCTCGGTGCTGCGCGCGCCGGTGTTTCGGTGACCTTGCTAGAAAGATTCGGTTGTTTTGGCGGCAATATCACCGCTGTGGGGGTCGAGGGTTTTGCATGGTATCGACATGACGAAACTGTCGACTCGGAAGGCGTGGGAATCGAATTCGAAGAGCGTGCTAAGACTATGGGAGCCGCAACACCGGAACCACAATCGAAAAGCTACGCGCTGGACGGTGAGGCGTTTAAATGCGTAGCCGATGCATTGGTTGTGGAATCGGGTATTACGCCGATGCTTCATCGTACGTTTGTTTCTCCGGTTATGGACGGCGAGCTAATTCGAGGTGTAATCACTGAAAGCAAGGCAGGCCGCGAGGCTATTCTGGCAAAACGGGTGATTGACGCGACCGGGGATGCGGATGTGGCGTATCGCGCCGGTGCGGCTACCATCAAATCGCCGAAGGAAGAAATGATCGGCGCATCTGTCATGTTCTCGATGAGCGGTGTCGACAAGAAAAAATTCATCGACAACGTGAAAGCGGATCCACAGACGTACAAAGACTGGGCGTACGGCGAGTGGTCGGTCGAGACGTCTGGCAAGGAAGACGACATGTTTTCGCCGTTCCTTCGCAAACCCTTCGAGGAAGCCAGGCAAAGCGGATTAATACCAGAGAACCTGGATACCATCGCCGGAACCTGGGGTGCCATCTACGATACCGGTGATCTCACTTATTTGAATCTCGTTCATTTAGCGGGTATCGACGGCACAGATCCAGATGACCTAACCCAAGGTGAAATTGAAGGACGTAAACAAGCGATGCTCGCAGTGGAGGCGCTGCGCAAATTTAATCCCGGGTGTGAGAACGCAAAACTGCGCAATTTCGGTATGACGCTCGGGATTCGCGATACTCGTAAAATTGACGCCGTTTACAATATGACTTCGCCGGATGTGCGAGAGCAGGGACAATTTGCAGATAGCATCGGCATATTCCCAGAGTTCATAGACGGCTACGGTATTCTGATATTGCCAACATCCGGACGGTATTTTCAGGTCCCGTATAGAACATTGGTGCCGCAGGGCGTCGAAAATTTGCTTGTCGCCGGCCGCGCTACCGGTGGTGACAAGGTAAGTCACGCCGCGACCAGAAATATGATGTGCTGCACTGTGACAGGTCAAGGTGCAGGCGTTGCGGCCGCGATTTCAATAAAGTCATCATCTACGTTTTTGGAAGTCGACGTGCCTGCGGTACAGAAAGAATTACGACGGCAGTCAGTACGCATTCGATGACTCAGGATATTCCGCTTATCAATGTCGAATCACTGGGGCAGAGCGTGGAATCATCCACGGTCATAAGTGAAATAGAAAACGCTTGTCGTAATGTTGGCTTCATGTACGTCACCGGACATGGAATCAAGGACGAGACGATTACAAACCTTCGCGACGCGACGATTCGATATTTTGCGCAGTCAGACGCAGTTAAATCGCGCGATATCATCACTCGGGATAATTATCGAGGGTATATCCCGCTCAATTTTTTTACACCAAACAGCGGCTCGACTGATGCCGATTGCTATGAAGGATATAAGTTGCATTTTGAGGTCGCAGCGGACGACCAGATTTGCAGCAACTGCACGTTGTACGGACCGAACAAGTGGCCAGCTTCACAACCGGGACTGAGATCTGCTGTAGAAAAATACTGGCAGCAATGTGATCGCTTGACGATGATTCTATTAAGAGTGTTCGCGAAACTCCTGTCGACCGCTGAGGCCGAATTTTTAGACCTGTTTCTGCAACCGCTGAGCAACATGACACTGCTGCATTACCCGTCGTTGGCAGGTGTTGACGCAGAATTGGGTATCCACCCGCACAAAGACACGGATGCATTGACAATTCTCGCTCCTGAGCCCGTTGGCGGGCTGCAAGTTTGGCGCCGGGACGATTCTGCATGGATCGACGTGCGGCCGCCCGAAGACGCTTTGATTGTCAATATTGGGGACCTTCTTGAAGTCTGGTCCGGCGGCTATCTCGTCTCAGCGCCACACCGGGTGGTCAATATCAGTGGAAAACATCGTTATAGCTTTCCGTTCTTTGCGGTGCCGCGGTACGACACGGTGGTCTCGCCGTTGCACGCAGATCCAGAGAATTTCAATCGCGAGTTGATACATGTGGGTGACGCCTCACACAGCATTTGGTCAAGTAACTGGCCGGATGCGGCGGCCGTCGATCGAAATATCGACCCGGGCTTTGGATAGTCCATTTCGTGTCGCTTTAGTGCATGTGATAGGACGGGTCAGCGTTGTAAACTAACGGTCTACAGACTAATAAGAAAAAGAAAAGTCACCGATGAATGAACCTGCAGATTCCAATGCTTCCGCCGCGAGCGCGCTCAAAAGATACTCCCAATTAGCGGTCCTGGTGATCGCTGCGGGAGCAATCTATCCGCTAATCTACTTGCGGCAGAATTTTGAAGTTTCCATTCTCGAATCGTTTGGCATTACGGCGACGGAGCTCGGTCAAAGCTACGCCATGCTTGGCGTAATATTTGTACTAACGTACGTGCCCAGCGGCTGGCTTGCCGATCGTGTGTCACCTCGATTGCTCGTGTCTTTTTCGCTAGCGGCGACAGGCCTGTTAGGCATTTGGTTTTCAACGATGCCTTCGTTTCCAACCTTGACCATCATTTTCGCTGGGTGGGGTATTGCCACCGGCCTGACGTTTTGGTCGGCAATGATCAAAGCGGTTGCAGTTCTTGGTAAGCGCGAGGAACAAGGTCGATTTTTCGGCATTCTCGATGGAGGCCGCGGATTGGTTGAAGCAATACTCGCTTCGATCGTCGTGTGGTTATTCGCACACTGGCTGCAAGATCTTGGTGACCCGACTGAGGTCGCACTGCGCAAGGTGATCTGGTTTTACGTAATTTTCATGCTGGCGCTTGCGCCGACTGTTATTTTCGTTATCGATGACAGAAGGCCGGAAAAAGCGGATCCCAAATCCAATGACATAAATTTTTGGCGGGATCTCAAATTCATCCTGGCAAAACAGGAAGTATGGCTTTCTGGGTTCTGCATTCTTTGTGGCTACCAGTTGTTTTGGGCGACCTACTCGTTTTCCGCCTATATGCAACAAAATTATGGATTGACGGCGGTAGCGGTGGGTACGATAACGGTCGCCAAATTGTGGATGCGCCCCATTGGCGCAGCCGCGGCCGGTTTTGCTGGCGATTTTCTTGATAGAGAAAAAGTGTTGGCGTGGTTGTTGGTTGCCGGTGCCGTCTCGCTCGCGACGATGGTTGCCCTGCCAACGACCGCAGGTACCGGAATGCTGTTGACCGTTGTGCTGATTGTCGGTCTAACGACGTATGCGATTCGCGGAATATTTTGGGCGACGCTGGACAGCTGTAACATTCCAGTTCGCATAAAGGGTCTTGCGATCGGTACCATTTCGTTAGTGGGTTACTCGCCGGATATCTATTTGCCGCTTATTAACGGCCCGTTGTTGGAAGCCTATCCCGGAAAATTGGGCTACAGCATTTACTTTTCCGGCATTGCATTTATGGGCCTGATTGGTGCACTTGCGGCCTGGAGACTGAAGACAGTCGTCGCATCCCGGGATGTCAGTGCGGCCTAGCGCGAGCAATCGGAGTCGTCACTCGCTCGTGTCACGCGCTGCGTTACCCAGCTGCGCGCGGATAGCGGTTTTCCTATGTGCACCGCTGTTGTCTAGTTCGCTTCTCGCAGATGTCGTTGTAAATATCGGACCAACGAGTATTCCTCGTGGTGACGCGCAAGGGGATGGTGACATTACGGTCAGCACCGAGCATTTTGCCGTTGCTTTTGCGGTGGACACCGCACCGCCGTGGGGCGTGGCGCGCGGCGGCATTATCGATATCGCAATCATCAATAATGGTCAGGTTGGTTATGATATCGCGTCGTTGGCGGACTTCATGCCGAATAACTGGTCCGCATGGCCAAGCAGCTACCAGAAAGTCAATATTGTCAGGCAATCATCCGAGGAGGTTGTTGTCGAGACGCGACGCGATTGGGGCTCTGTGAAATTGGCGACACGTTTTCACATTCGCGATGGCGATAGAAAAATCCAGATCACAACGAAGATGGTCAACGCCGGAAGTAATGCACTGGCGAATTTGCTGTCGGGCTATGTCGTCTGGCCGGATGGAGGTTATCTCTTCGGCGTTCCTGGGTTATTAGGCGTTGAGGTGGGTGCGGCGAATGCTGCACTTGCAGACTGGTCAGCTGCGTACGACGAAGACTGGGCACTGGGATTGCATGCACCATTCGCGAGTGTCACCACCCAGTACGGCCGGGATCGTTACTTGGAGCATAGTCTCGGGCCTGACGATTCGATCGTATTCGAAGCCTGGCTACAAATCGAAGACAGCGGCAGTCTGGCGCCGTTCGTCGCGGAGCAAATTCAGTTTGGTGATCTCGATTTTGGCACGCTAAGCGGGCGCGTTGTCGACCTGAATGGTGGCAGCATTGCCAATCCAGTCGTCGTAGCTACGAGAAACGAAAAACCCTTCGCTTGGGCATTGGGTACTGCCAGCTATTTTGATATGAGGTTGCCCGTTGGCGAATACGACATTTATGCATTAGCAGCGGGATATGCACCCGGACTCAGCCAGCTAACAACAATCGAGAAGCAGGCCGATACGCATCTTGACTTCGACGACCTGCTGCCTCCGGGAAATCTGCAGGTTATGGTTATCGATAAAGAGATGCGCACGCCATTGAACGCGAAAATTACTCTCGATGGTGGGCAAAAAATGCTTGTTGGCTACCTGGGTAGAAATAAGCTATTCACCGAATTATCAGAAGTTGGGCTCGTGCGCGCGAAATTCGCGCCAGGTGACTACGAGATCATTGTAGATTCCGGCAACGGTTTCGTTGCGGATGCAGTTTCGATGAAAGTGCGAATCGAATCTGGCGAAAGCACGTCGGCCACCGCCGAGATCGTTGTGCAAGCAAGGCCAGAGGAAGATGGCTGGTATAGCGCCGATTTACATCATCATTCCGATGTACTGGACGGCTTTACGGCGCCTCAATTCGTGCTGCGTGCACAACTAGCAGCGGGTCTGAATATTGCTTTTCTAAGTGACCACGATTCAGTTGTAAACAATGCTGAAATGCACCGCTTGTCAGGAATTCGCAATGTGTTATTTATTCCAGGCACGGAGCTTTCGCCATCGTGGGGGCATTTCAATGCGTACCCCATCGATGATGGAAAAATGATCGAGATTGATATTGGCAGCTCTCCGGTGCAGAAGATCTTTGATGAAGCGAGAAGACTAGGTGCGGATATCGTGCATGTGAATCACGCGTATAGCGAATACGGTTACTTCCGTAATCTTGAAAAGGGCGACTCTCAGAATGGTAATTCTGCAGCGGTGGTGCCCGGCGGTTTCGACGACCGCTTCGATCTGATTGAGATGGAACCTACTGACAATCGGCAGGCGCTGGAACGAACCTGGCGGTTATGGAATAACGGGAAAAAGATCTATCTGGCGGGTGGTTCCGATGTGCACGATGTATGGAATCAACAATCGGGTGCGGCTCGCAGCTATGCGTTTGTTGCAGGAGAGTTAACGCTTGACGGTTTCATTGCAGCAATGAAATCGGGAAATTCATTCGCAACACAGGGTCCGTTGGTTTATCCAGAAATAATATTTGGTTCGACAATTGTCAGAAATGCCGGAGAACCGCTCGATCTTGTATTCGTTGTTCATGCCATATCGGGTCTTCGTTCAGTTACATTGATTGAAGCTGGAAAATTGTCGGAGCAACGAGACTACACTGGTGACAGTGAACCGCTAAAAGTCAGTTTTTCCCCAACACCGGTTGCGGATACGTGGTTCAGTCTGCAGATAGAAGATGCCAACGGAAAGCAAGCATACACTAACCCGATTTGGGTCGATGTAAAGGGAGAATAGATTGTGAGAACAAATCAGTGGTTAAGCATTCTACTTACGTTCGCACTACTCGCAGCGTGCGGTGCTAAAGATGATGTTGGCTCCGGTGGCCCGACCGCTAACAGGCTTCCCTATGCTGTGGGCTCAACGGCGCGTTTTATTCACGACTCGTCACGCCCGTACGATGCGGTTGCCGGTGTGGATTTCGGTGTAAGAACGCTAATCACGGAGATTTGGTATCCGGTCGACCACGAAGCCGTCGATGCTAGCCCTCGGTCATTGACACGCGCTATTTACGGAGACTACGTCTTTCGCAATGCAGCGATGCACGAATTAATGATGACGAAGACGACGTTTTTTCATCTCACGCCGGAATCGGTACGAGACGGCGTTACAGCAGAACAAATTGATGCGGCCATTAGAGAGTTGTTTGGCCGCGAACGCGACAGTTATGTCGATGCGCCGTTGTCGAGCAAACTCGATGCGTTACCCGTTGTCGTAATGAGCCATGGCGACGCGGGAAGCCGCTATAATATGGAGAGTGCGTGCGAGTATCTCGCTGCGCACGGCTATCTGGTCATTGCACCGGAACACGCGGGAAATTCACCTTATTCGATGTCCGGGTCCGACCCGGCGTTGGCAGACGATGGTGATGTGGAGTTCAGGGAGGCGATGAGCGGTGTATTGCCGCTACTAAGCGAGCACGGCGCTTATGGGGATGTTGAAAAATACGGTCAAAGCTACACGCCGTTATCGACAGGTGAAGATACTCTCGGCGCATTGCGGCTGCTCGACGCCTCTCTGCTGCAACGATTAAACGATTTGCGGGCGACGCTAGCGGAGCTCGATCGAATGCAGGCCGCTGGCAAGTTCGCGAAGCGACTGGATTTGGACAGAGTAGGTCTAATGGGACGCTCCTTCGGCGGCGCAACCACACTCTTGGGGCTTAGCATGGAGCCGCGATTCTCTGCAGGCATAGCGGTGGTCCCGCCTGCGTGGCCCGATCCTCGTGCGGCGCTGCCGCAGGATGTATTGGTCGATGATCGTGAGTCGGTTTTACTTAGCGCTTCCGGCGAGTTCCCACTAACGTCGATAAACAAGCCGACACTATTGCTCAGTGGAGCGGAGGACGGACTCATTATCGGTTTTGGTGCTCAAATGTCCGCTGCCGCTGGCACGTCGATGCCATCGGCAAGCAACCCTCATCCGCTGTTAAGAAAGATGTACGAGAGTACCGAGTTGCCGGTTGCTTGGGGTCTGCTCGCAGATTCGAATCATGGCTCGTTTGGCGTGTCCGGTCCTTATTGGTGGCCTGAATTAAAGCCAAATTCCGCAAGCCGATATTTCGATCCAAACACGCAGTTCACACTGATTGCGCCACAGCGTGCGCACGAAATTCAGAAAGTGAAGGCGCTCGCATTTTTCGATTTGACGATTCGCCAAGATGCGGGCGCGAAACGCCGCCTGCTCGATCAGCATTACTCAGCAGACGGACTGATTTTCGAAGCGAGAAATTTGTAGCCGGTCAACACTAATTGTGAGAGTTACGATGACGCTTATTCTATCTTGCGCAATTGTTGTTACAACACTAACGTCACTGGTGTTAGCTACGCGCTGGAGAAATACATTTTGCATTGGCACGATGCCGGTGCCGCTGTTTACATTTATCGCAATATTGTTTACGTCAGGACTCGATGTTGGGCTAATTATGTTTCCCTTGGTCGACTTCGAACTATTTTCGACAGAGGCGATTTACGAGTTTTCGAATCCGCTGGCAATTGAGTTCGGTTTTTGGGGCTTCTTAGTATGGGGCTTTTATTTTCTGACGACATTCTACTTTTGTATTGTCGAACCAAAACTCAAATTGTTTGAAATCCCTGCAATCAAGTTGGCAAACAATGTTGTAATCGTAGGTACCTGCGCGTTTACTGCGTTTCTGTTTTTGTCGTTTTTACCCAGCTATGTCGACGGGATCACGGAGTTTTATCGCTACACGCTGGTGATTGTCGTCGTGTTGTTAGCGGCCGCATCCAGTACTGATATCAAATATGTGAAGATTCTTAGTGTTTCTTCGACATGGTTATTCTTTGCTCTAATCGCCGGCGTCTGGCTCGCATCCGGCATGGGCATTGATGGCTTCGTCGAGTCGGCTGCTGGAATAGGCGGCTACTTCAGCGAAATTCATCGATTCGTCCTACCGATCAGTGAGTATCACCAATTCTATTTATTCTGGTGGTTTGCTTGGAGCATCATGATTGGACAGTTCGTATCTCGCTTT
Source organism: Woeseia sp. (assembly GCA_021773015.1). Taxonomy (GTDB): domain Bacteria; phylum Pseudomonadota; class Gammaproteobacteria; order Steroidobacterales; family Woeseiaceae; genus OFTM247. Next base: position 1,773,147 of record JAJFKW010000001.1, on the reverse strand, counting down.
GTTGGTGGACTGAAAGCATGGCAGTTGCTGCTGGCGCTATTATTCGTACCATCGATACCAATCGCAATCTGGTTTTCAGTCCTGTATTTCTACTATTCCGGCGGAATCGAAGTGTCTTCGATGTGGCAGATTGCGATGATCGTTGTCGGCGTTATTTTTGTGGTTAACTCGCTGGATTCTCTGATACGTCTCTACACAGAGAACCTCGGCTTGACGGTCAAGCGTTTTGGTAGGTCTGCATACGTGTTTGGCAATTGGCTAGCGCTCATTGGGTTAGTGCTGCTGTACCAATATACGCCACTGAATATCGAGTGGATTGGCCTGGTTGTGGTGGGCATATATGCCGCGGTTTACGTATTAGCGATTCAACGCCGAAAACTGCTCGCCGCCGAGTAAGCCGCGAGCAACTTAAGGCGGTGACATCGCTTGTTACATCTAACTCTTCGACTTTTTGTAGCGCATATTTTTTGCGACTTCGCGGTCAATTCGCTCAATCGACAAGATAGGCAAGTACTGTCCGTATACGAAGATCGAATCGAAAGTCGTCAATCGACCAGCCGTTGTCGTAACGCCAATCGCATTTGCTGTACGAATATTTCTGTGCGGTCGCCAAATTCTGACTAAGTAAGGTCGAGCTGGCGACGACCAAATTAGGATCTCGTCCTGACTAACAGCTCGCCAATTGTGTAGTCGAGCATTCATCGGTAACCAAATAGAGTCGTTATATTTAGCGTCATTGTCATTCGAGGCCGCGGGCACCGCTGTTGATAGCATGAGTAGTGCGGTGGCGACGATAATCGCAGTTCTTGATTTCATAACACTGTCCTTTCTAATGGCCGGGGATAAAGTCTTCCGCAACCATAGAGTGCAACAGCGATTATGAAGCTAGGCTGAACGTTCGAATTTCCCTTGCGCAATTGAATTCACAGGACATGCTAAGAACCCAGTTGCAACGCAACTGGGTTCTTGCAAACAAATTCTTCAGGCGTTTATTCGAAACTTTTTTGCAAACCAATTGTCAGCTGCGAATCCGTTTCTAGTTGTGGCCCGTCAAGATCTTGTTGCACTGGAATTGAGTATTCCAGTCCCAGTCGCCAACCGTAAAGTAATCCTTGCCCGGCTATATTAAGCCCAATACTTGCATCAAGGCGGTCAATGCGCTGGCGTTGTGGGTCGGCGGTTTGTACCGGGGCGACGATCAATGGATCTTGCCCCGAAATGTTATCTCGTCGTCGGTATTCAAGGCGCAGTGATGTGCTGACCGGATCAGATATCAGATAGCTCAGCCAGGCCGTGAGATGGTGCTGGTCGCCAAGTTGGTAGTTATCGTCATTGTCGTCGAATCGGAAAGTACTACGCAAATTGCCGCCCCAGCCGAAACGATCGCGAATCGCCGCATAGCCGACGCCGACAATTGGGTCGTAGCTACCCGAGCCAAGTTGCATGGGATAGGGCAGGCGGACTGTTGGCCGCATGTTCATTGGCGTGAGGATATCACCGGTTTCGTCTGTGCTACCGGTTGGTAGCGACAAGCCGACAATCGCGTGGATTTTTTGTCTCCTCCGTGTTTAGCAGGCTGATCAGTGCACTGGCCATCGTGTTACCCCAACCGCTGGTCTCGGTACGAAAATTGCCTAGTACCTCGGTACCCATTCCGCCCATGTAGGTCATATGATTCATTGATTTTAGCCAATAGTTGGCCATCATCATCAGTGTTAATCGATCGGAAGGGGCGTACATGACACCCAACATATGCATATCCATGGTCATGTTGAGCGGTACTACGCGAAGCGTAGGTGGCATCCCCGGCATACCAAAAAACCGGTTGGGTTGCGTGGTCGCGATGGTATCCGCATCGATTCCATTGGAGCCGACTTGACTGCCGTCCATGTCCATCGACATAAAACGATAGGAGAACATCCACTCGCCCTTGTTGTGAATATGGTCGGCCATTACGCCAATTGGGGCGTGACTATCTGCGCGCACTGTGCTGTCGGCAACAGCACAGTGATAGGAAAAGGTAACAGCGACGGCTGCTACCCAATGTAAATTAGTTTTTACTACTGACTCCGCTGGAGTAAATCAAGAATTGCCGACAGCACACTGTGGTCGCCGGCAGTTGGAGAGTTGACGGTATGATTTACGCCAGCGGAGGTGCTCGCGACCGGTGACGCGGTGCGACCGATTTGGCAACCAGCCCCCATTCACGGACGACCAGCGCCAATTCGGGCTTCGGCAATTCTAAGGAGGGTGCCAGCGGGGCAGAAATGGCGGCAACCAAAAGCACGGTACCGATCGGGCACGTCGTGTCCGCATCAATCCCGCTTTTTTTGTGGTCAGCATGCGCATGATGTTCGGATTTGAACAACTCTGGTGCATTGCTGCTTGGGCACAGCACCATGAATTCGCCGGCGAGGAGATCGCCAGGCATATAGCCAAGTGGAATGATCGCGCGTGCGCCAAGAGCAACAAATACTATGCCGGCCAACGCGATCCGTCGGCTTCCAATTAATTTCGTTCGCGTCTGCCGCATACGCGGAAACTTACCCGCAATCGGTCGCTCTAACAAGCGCAAAATAGAATAAGATCATGTGCCGAATTTTTATGCTTCTGTAGCGGACCTGTGCCGTCGTCTATGCGATAGGCAGGCCCGTCAAGTTAGCGTAATCTTCGAACTTTACCGCCGGGATATCCGCGCAGCATTTGCTACAAGGGAAATTAATGGAATGACGATGAGACTCGATGGACAGGTTGCAATAGTGACAGGATCAGGGCGCGGGTTGGGGCGCTGCCACGCGCTAGCACTTGCGGAACGCGGCGCACAGGTTTTGGTCAATGATCTCGCCCACGGCGATCGCCAAACAGGCAATGCAGATGCGGTCGTTGAAGAAATCCTACGCAAGGGGGGGAAAGCCGAATCGAATGGCGCAAATGTCTCCGACTTCGCGCAAGTCGAAGCGATGGTTGCGCAGGCGATGGAAAAATGGGGCAGGGTCGACATATTGGTCAACAACGCCGGAATACTTCGTGACCGGACATTTGCAAAGATGAGCGTCGAAGAAATGCGCCAAGTCATTGACGTTCATCTCCTGGGGTCTATGTTCTGTGCAAAAGCAGTATGGGAACAAATGCGCGACCAATCTTATGGTCGCATCATTTTCACAACGTCTAGTTCGGGTCTCTATGGAAATTTTGGACAAACGAACTATGGCGCCGCAAAGATGGCGATGGTGGGTATGATGAATACACTACACCTCGAAGGTGCCAAGCATAATATTCATGTGAATTGTTTGGCGCCAACCGCCGGTACAGAGATGACAAAAGGTATATTTCCGGATGCGGTATTCGGCTTGTTGTCACCTGAAACTGTGAGCCCGGGTATCGTATTTCTGGCTAGTAAGAATGCGCCAAGCCGTAAAGTCTTGGCAGCCGGCGGCGGCAGTTTTTCCATTTTTAAGGGCTTCGAAACGGAAGGCGTAAATTTGCAACCGAATAATCTTTCTGCGGAGGAAATTGCCGAGCACTGGAATAAGATCGACAGCCAAAATGGCATGCGCGAGCTGCAGTCTGGCGGTGAACAGACAACCAAGTTTGCGATGCAAGCAGCTTCCAGTCTTGGAGTCGATTTAAGCCAGTAATTGAACAACACATCGCCAGCAGTATTGCTGGCCCACCGTTATTGAGGAATTAAGATGCGTGATGCAGTAGTCGTCGCTACGGCGAGAACTCCGATTGGTCGAGCTTATCGCGGCTCTTTTAATAATACAGAGGCGCCGACAATCGGTGGTCACGCGATTCGCCATGCGGTCGAACGAGCGGGGGTAGATCCTAGCGAAGTCGAGGACGTCATTATGGGCTGCGCGATGCCGCAGGGCACGCAAAGTATTAACGTCGCCCGGCAGTGTGCGCTCAGTGCAGGTTTACCAGTTACGACGGCGGGCATGACCGTCGATAGACAATGTTCGTCTGGCATGATGGCTATCGCTACGGCGGCGAAGTCGATCATGCTGAGTGAACACGACATCATGGCTGCTGGCGGCCTTGAGTCGATCAGCTTGGTGCAGAATGAGCACGTCAACAAGTTTCGCGTGAAGGATCCAAACTTGTTGGCAATGCACAAACATATCTATATGCCGATGCTCGATACAGCGGAAGTTGTTGCGCAACGATACGAGATTAGTCGTGAAGTCCAAGATGCGTATGCTTTACAAAGCCAGCAAAGAACTGCTGCTGCACAGGACGCTGGAAAGTTAGACGACGAAATCGTGCCTTTGCCGAGCAACATGGGCCGAATGAACAAGGAAACCGGCGATATTACTTTTCATGATGTCACACTAGAGAAAGACGAGGGTAATCGGCCTGATACGAATGCCGAGGGTCTTGCCGGTCTAAAGCCGGTGCGCGAAAGCGGCGTCATTACAGCGGGAAATGCCAGTCAACTTTCGGATGGCGCGTCAGCGACGGTCGTAATGGCCGCGGAGCTTGCTGAGAAGCGCGGCATTCAACCAATGGGAATTTACAGAGCCACGGCGGTTGCGGGATGTGAGCCTGATGAAATGGGTATCGGTCCGGTATTTGCGGTTCCCAAGCTGCTGAAGCTAGCGGGGCTATCGGTCGGCGATATCGGACTATGGGAGCTGAACGAGGCGTTCGCCGTGCAAGCAGTTTACTGCCGAGAGAGATTGGGAATACCTAATGATCTATTGAACGTAAATGGCGGTGCGATTTCTATCGGTCACCCTTATGGCATGTCCGGTGCGCGTATGGTTGGCCACGCACTCATCGAGGGTAAACGGCGCGGCGCCAAATTCGTTGTTTGCACGATGTGTATTGGGGGCGGCCAGGGAGCTGCATCGTTGTTTGAGGTGGTCTAGACTGAGCCAACAATTTGTTTAGATTGACTTAGCAGCCTGTTGCGCTGAGTTTTCAGTTTTCTTTGCGACGCTATGTTCCCCCCAAGCATCAATGGGTTATAACTAATCCATATTGGGGCGTACAAATGAGACAAATGAGTATTGCAATGGCTGCTGTAGCTATGACCTTTTCCGCAGCGGCGCTTGCTGGTGACCACGCTAAAATGCGTATCGAGATCGCTGGCGACGGCGGCGAAACCCACTTCAATCTTGATAGCGATGCGTTGGGATTCGACCTGCATGCAATGCAAGTCGGTGAGTCACAATCGGTCGTAGACGAGTCCGGAAGATCAATTCTGATCACTCGCAAAGAGCACGGATTAACCCTTGAGACGGAAGGTAAGTCATTTGATGTCCCGCTGTACGAGGATGCTCATACGATGGCGTGGATGGGTAGTGATTTCGCTGGTGAGGTTGACGTCGACGTAATTCATGACGTCGACTTTGCAGTCGCGGGAGTTGGTGACGGTGTAACGATTATTAGCCGTGTGCCAATCGATGCAGTGACCCGCGAAAGCATTAAGTCGCTTCTGGCGTCAACTGGTCATTCTGGAGACGTTGAATTTATCGATACATCTGTGCATGCGGGTGGCGACAGACAAGTACGCGTCATCAAGAAACAGATTCACATAGAACAGTAACAGTAGAGCTCAGTATTCCGTAACGCACTATGCAGCGCGACGGTACCGGCTTGCCTCGTTCGATCCATCATCCCCGGGTCGAGCGGGGCAAGTCACTTTGCCTAGCCATTGCCTAGCAACCGTCACCCATTCAACTGATGCTGCACGCGTGCTCCAAGCCAGGCAATACTCTCCTCAATTTTCGATGACCAAGGGTGTCCGAAGCTCAACCTGACGAAATTATGGTAGCAATTGCATGGCGAGAAAATACTACCGGGTGCAGTACTGATTCCAGCTTCAATTGCGTCATCGAATAAATTCTCGGCACTGATATCGCCAGGTAATTCCAGCCAAAGAACGGATCCACCCACCGGGTTTGATGTGCGCGTTTCCTTGGGGAAATGCTGCGCCACCAAACTACGCATTCTTTCCGCATTGCACTGCAATGCGGGGCGCAACATGTGTAAGTACCGATCGTAATCTCCGCTTGCAAGAAATTCAGAAAGTGTTAGTTGCTGCAACAGCCCTGACGAGCAGGAGTAGGATCGCTTCAGCCGCTTTACCTTTTCCATGTATTTACCTGCAACCAGCCAACCGATTCGATAACCAGGTGCCGCAGTTTTCGAAAACGATCCGCAGGTCAGAATACGCCCACTCTTCGAATAGCATTCGGCAGGTTTCGGCCGATGTCCGCTAAATAGCAGTTCTCCGTAGACATCGTCCTCAATCAATGGAATACCGTTCTGATCGATTATCTCAACGAGTTCTTTGCGGTTTTTCTCGGACATGCTTGCCCCGAGCGGGTTATTTAGCGTGGTCGAGAAAAGACATGCCGATACTGGATGTGCCTTCAGCGTTTCTCGCAATGAGTCCAACATCACGCCATCTTCCGGGCAGGTCTCAACCTCGATTGCCAGCATCCCCAGGCTGTCGATTAGTTCAAGCAGTCCGTGATAGGTAGGTGATTCGACAGCGATGATGTCGCCTTTGTTCGCAACAGCCTGTAGCGCTATGAGCAAGGCTTCCTGACCGCCGTTCGTGACGCAAATATTGGCCGGCTCAATGGTGCTCCCCACGGTATCCAAATATCGGTAGGCAATCTGACGTCGTAAAGTTGGATCTCCATGGGTTGGTGCGTACGTAATGCTTCGCTCCTCGGCGCGTGACATTACGCGTTTCATTGCTCGATTCAGGGATTTGGCGGCGGGTCTGGCCATGCAGGGATTAGCAATGCCGAATGGAACCACGTCCGGTTGATGTATCGCATCGTAGACCCGTTCCATCAAACTAATTCCCGAGACGGATACTGGCTGCGCGAGCCGATCAGCATCTGGTGGCGATGGTCGCACCAATGGATTGCCCGCGATGCCGCGTACATAGAATCCCGATTGTGGCCGTGATTCGACCCTGCGCTGGCGCTCCAACTCGATGTACGCTTGTCTGACGGTTGGGATACTCACGCCTATGCGGACGCTCATTCTACGTAGTGACGGCAGCCGGTCGCCCGGTCTCAATGCGCCTGATTCAATATTTTCGGCAATTAGATCAATTACTTGCCGATACAAAAATTCGCTGCTCTGCTTGTCGACGGCCAACATAACTGTTCATGTCACATTTCTGAAAAATTGAATCTGTTATAGCTGCAATATTGCCGTAAAGTCAAGCCCACGATTTCCCGACCCCCCAAAGGAGACGATCATGTGGAATAACGGTGACCCGATCAACAGAAACAAATCTGCGCACCTGCATCGAGTGTCGTGGAAAAAAGCAATTGCTGCGATTTTCGGCGCCCCTTGGCGGCTACATCATTATCGTGATACTCATACACGGATGATGCGACACGCATTGTGTACTCTGGAATGCGCCGGCAATAGCCGAACAAGCAACGATGAATAATGGGCTACTTTATGCGGTAACGGTTCTGATCTGGGGGTCGACCTGGATTGGAATTGAGTTTCAGCTTGGCGTTGTGGCGCCAGAGGTATCGGTGTTTTACCGTTATGCTCTGGCGTCGATTTTGCTATTTGCCTGGTGTTTGACAAAGGGTTTAAATTTGCGATTCACGCTTCGCGAACATGGACGGTTCTTGATGCTTGGCTTGCTATTGTTTTGTCTCAATTACATCCTCACATATCACGCTCAGCAGTACATTACTTCCGCATTAACGGCTATCGTATTTTCAACCATGCTGTGGATGAATATGCTGAATTCGCGAGTATTTTTCGGCATTCGATCCGGTGCGAGTATTTGGCTTGGTTCGATCGCCGGTATTATCGGAATTGCATTGTTATTCATGCCGCAAATTGAGAATCTGTCGATGTCCGACTCGACGCTCTACGGTGCGGTATTGTGTTTAGTTGGCGCGTTCCTCGCATCGCTGGGCAACATGGTTTCACAGGGCGCGCAACGTGCGCGGTTACCTATTGTGCAGTCAAACGCGTGGGGAATGTTTTACGGCGCGGCGGCAACCGGCCTTATTTCTGTCGGACAACAGCAGGCCTTCAACTTCGACTGGTCTGCCGCATACGTAATTTCGCTTCTTTACCTCGTCATATTCGGATCAATCGCTGCGTTCGGTGCGTACCTGACCTTACTCGGTCGTATCGGCGCGCACCGCGCTGGTTATGCATTGGTCATGTTTCCCGTCGTCGCGCTAGTAATTTCATTTTTTGTCGAAGACCTTGAGCCAAGCTGGAACATATTTGTTGGGATCACGTTAGTCATCTTAGGGAATGTATTCGTACTTCGAAGTTCAAAAAGAGCAGTTGCTCAGGACGATGATGGGGGCGCGCCAATCCCGAACGAAGCGAAACGAGCGACGCCTTAAGGTCAATCCTGCACCCCATTGCAGCACGATCCCGCCGAATAGTTTTGGTTGTACTGTCGCCCCGCGAGGGTTGCAGCTAAGTGGCGCCGCTAGCCCGTTGCAAACATAATCATGATGCCTGCAGCAACTGCGGAGCCGATTACGCCAGCTACGTTTGGGCCCATCGCATGCATTAATAGTATGTTTTGAGGATTCGCCTCAAGGCCGACTTTATTGGCAACGCGTGATGCCATCGGGACCGCGGAGACACCGGCGGCGCCGATGAGAGGGTTTATCGACTGCTTGGATAGCCTGTTCATCAATTTGGCCATGAGTACACCACTCGCGGTGCCAACGGCGAACGCAACCATGCCGAGCAATAGGATGCCGAGCGTGCTTGGTACTAGAAATTGTTCCGCGCTCAACTTCGAGCCAACAGCCAAACCGAGAAAAATTGTGACGATATTAATCAGCGCATTTTGGGTGGTATCTGATAGGCGATCGACGACACCGCACTCACGCATTAAATTTCCGAAACAAAGCATCCCCAACAGCGGGGCAGCAGACGGTAAAAGTAGCGCTACTAAGAGCAACAAAACGAGCGGAAATAAGATGCGTTCTGTCTTGGATACTTCGCGCAGCTGCAACATCTGTATCTTGCGTTCTTTTTCCGTCGTGAGCGCCTTCATTATGGGTGGTTGAATAATCGGTACCAGCGCCATGTAGGAATAGGCGGCGACCGCAATCGCGCCGAGCAAGTGTGGCGCAAGCTTTCCGGCCACGTAGATGGCCGTTGGACCATCCGCACCGCCGATGATGGCAATAGCGGCCGCTTCACGAATCGAAAAGTCCATCCAACCCATTGCGGTGAGTCCGACGGCACCGAGTAACGTCCCAAAAATGCCAAATTGGGCGGCTGCCCCGAGCAGCAGCGTTTTCGGGTTCGCCAGCAGCGGCCCGAAGTCGGTCATCGCGCCAACGCCCATGAAAATGATGAGCGGAAATGCGCCGGTCTCAATACCGACAACGTACGTGAGGTGGAGCAGGCCGTCGCCGGTCGCAATTTCCACGCCGGGGATATTGCTTAGCAGACCACCGAAACCGATCGTTACCAGCAGCAATGGTTCGAACTTACGCGCGATCCCAAGGTATAAGAGCAGTAAGCAGATGCAAAGCATCGCAAACTGTCCCAACGTTAATTGATAGAGTCCGGACCCTTGCCAAATTTGTTCGACGAAATCCATGTTACGAGATTAGGACCAGCTCATCACCAACCACGACTGCGTCGCCTTCTTTAACGCAGACACGGCCGATTGTGCCCGCTTTAGGTGCGCTGATCTGGGTCTCCATCTTCATCGCTTCGAGTACCAACAATGCCTGGCCTTCGATTACTTGATCGCCGGCGGCGACTAACACTTTGAATACGTTTCCCGCAAGCACGGCTGAAACTGGTTCACCTGTGCCGCTCGGTGCTGGTGTCGGCTGCGACGCAACGCTCGCCAACTGACCACTTTCCGCAACCTCAACAGCGTAAGACTTACCATTAATTCGCACGTCGTAACTGCGCGGTCCGTTTGATGTTTGTGACACGCTCGATGCAGTCGCGGCGGGTATCTCGTCCGCGCAGGGAATCGGTTCGAACGCCTCCGGGTTGTCGCGGTTTTCTAAGAATTTAATACCGATTTGTGGAAACAGCGCGTAGGTTAATACATCATCGATAACGTCGTCGGCGAGTCGAATGTTCTTTTCTTTCGCGATTTGCTTAAATTCCGCAGTCTGCGATTCCACTTCCGGTGCTATTTTATCAGCCGGTCGACAGGTAACTGGTTGCCCGCCCTCGAGAACGCGCGTTTGTAGTTCTTTGTTGACCGGTGCCAGTGTCGCGCCGTATTCACCTTTCAGGACACCGGCTGTTTCTTTTGTAATATTCTTGTAGCGCTCGCCCATCAGGACATTGATGACCGCCTGTGTACCGACAATCTGCGAAGTTGGCGTTACCAGCGGGATCATTCCGAGGTCCTCGCGAACTCGCGGTATTTCCTCAAGCACGTCATCGAGCTTGTCGCCCGCATTTTGCTCTTTCAGTTGGCCCTCGAGGTTTGTCAACATGCCGCCTGGAACTTGTGCGACGAGGATTCGCGAATCTACGCCGCGTAAGCTACCTTCAAATTTTGCATACTTTTTTCGCACTTCACGAAAATAACTTGCGATTTTCTCAATTTTTTCGATGTTAAGACCGGTGTCTCTTTCGGTACCCTCCAGTATTGCCACCAACGATTCTGTTGGTGAGTGACCGTAGGTCATACTCATCGAAGAAATGGCCGTATCAATATTGTCGATACCGGCTTCGGCCGCTTTAACGCAGGTCGCCGTTGATAAGCCGGTAGTCGCGTGGCACTGCATGTGGATCGGAATATCTACCGTATTTTTCAATCGCGTCACTAACTCGTACGCGGTGTACGGGCGCAGTAGGCCGGCCATATCCTTTATACAGATGGAATCTGCGCCCATGTCTTCGATCTGCTTGCCGAGTTCAATCCACAAATCCATGGTGTGTACCGGGCTGACCGTGTAACAAATCGTGCCTTGCGCATGCATACCGATATCAATTGTTGCTTTGATGGCGGTTTGCAGGTTGCGCATATCGTTCATGGCATCAAATATTCGAAATACGCTGATGCCGTTGGCAGCCGCACGATCTACGAATTTGCATACCAGGTCATCGGCGTAGTGCCGGTAACCCAGAATATTCTGGCCACGAAATAGCATTTGCTGCGGCGTATTCGGCAATACTTCGCGCAGCTTGCGTGCCCGTTCCCATGGATCCTCACCTAGGTAACGGATACAAGCGTCGAACGTGGCGCCACCCCAGGTTTCCAACGACCAAAAACCGATCTGATCCAATGCCTCAGCAATCGGCAACATATCGTCAAGCCGCATTCGCGTTGCCAATAGACTCTGGTGACTGTCGCGCAATACGACGTCTGTTATTCCGAGCGGGGTTTTGTTTTCTGTAGTTTGGGACATTGTCAGGATCTTTTCGCGTAGGTTACTTATCGTTCTCAAAATAGTTGATTGCCGCCGAGATAGCGGCTAATTCGTCATCGGCAATATCTGCGGATGCGACGGGCGGTTGAATCAGTGTGACCAGCCGAAACAGCAGTTTCATCGCGAACACCAGAATCGTCAGAAATATGAACACGGTGCCCATGCCGACAAACATCAGCTGTATCCCTTGTTCGATTAAGCTAACTTCCACGAATTTCGATTCCGTATCACAAAGAGCATGGAGTATAGCGGGATTTGCAGAAAATCTTTCGCGCTTTGTAATGAAATTCAGTCACAACTGAAATTATTCCCGACCGGGCAGTTGATTAGTGGCTATGCAGCGATCTTGGCTTCGGGCAAGGCAAACTGAAAGCTTGTTCCTTCGGATATACGGCTTGTGACTGAAATTTGGCTGCCGTGCAGCTCCAGTATTCGTTTCGCAATCGCAAGACCAAGGCCGGTCGACGTTGCGCGCGATTCCTCACCTTCTTCGGCACGATAGAAGCGGTCAAAAATTCTCGGTAAGTGCTCCTCAGCGATTCCGGATCCGGTATCCGTGACGCTAACGGCAATGCCGTCATCGTTGTGATCAAGCGCAATTGCAATTGATCCCCACTGAGGCGTGAATTTGAGAGCGTTCGCAACTAAATTCTCGAGGACGCGCTGTATCAGGCTAATGTCGGCATAAACGATGATGGGTTCGCGTGCTGGCTGTATTTCCAGCTGGATATTCTGCTGTCGCGCATCTAGCGCAAATTCTTGCATGACGTCTTGCACTAAATCGGTTAGTGGGAAGTGCTCAAAATTCGGTGAAACGCGATTGGAATCCAATTTTGCCAGTTCGAATAGATCTTGGATAAGAGTACCGAGACGTGCAGCGTGTTTGCGTGCTATTTCGAGGTAGGAGAGTCTGGTTTCATCGTCGAGAGAGTCGTTCTTGATCAATAATGTCTCGATATAGCCTTGCATGGACGCTAACGGTGTTCTCAAGTCATGAGAAACGTTCGTAACCAATTGTCGGCGAAGTTTGTCGTTTTCTTTTAGGCTCTCTACCTGCAATGCAATACGCTGCGACATGCGATGGACGGTATTGCGTAGTTCATCGACTTCGTCGTCTGTAGAGGTAGCCGGCGAAATTCTATGTTTATCGCTAAAATCGATTGTGTCGTATTCGGTGACTTCAGCCGTGAGTTTTCTAAGCCGACGCGTGAGCAGCGCAAAGATCAACGCCCCAGCGAGGAAAGCCGTCAGTACCAAAAAGGCGATCGCCGCGGGAATCATCCGTTGCACGTAACTGCCCGAAACGTCTGCGGCCGCAGCTTCATATTGCGCACCGCCGAGCACGACGTACAGATATCCAGCGAGTTCGTCCGAATTACTCCCGTCCATGACGGGTGAAACCGAAAACACTTTCTGGATACCAGGGTTTTTGGGGTCGTCGCCTTTGATGGGCAACCGCGCACCGCCAGACATCAATTCGCGTAATGGCGCAAGGTTCACCGATTGAGCATTGACCGACTCCTCGGGCAAAACGTGGTCAAGAATCTGTCCACGGGTGTCGAGCAGATAGATTTCGGCGGTCGGGTTGATAACCATCGCTCGATGCGCCAACTCGTCAAGGGCAGCGACGTTGGGTTGGCCGCTGTTAATCAGTGATTGTTCGTTTACAACATACATTGCCAGCGACGCATTTAGTCTCTGGCTTAGCTCGTCGTAGTACAGTTTTACACTGATTCTGTCGATCACGTAAAAAGCACCGCCCAACAGCAGCACAATGCCGAGCATCGCGAGCGACAGTTTTGTATGCAGTTTTATCACAGGGCTTGCCCGGTTGTTCGTGGCACTTGTAGTTTGTAACCAACTCCCCAGACCGTGACAATATAGTCTGGATTTGCAGAGTCCTCTTCAATCTTGGATCGCAATCTGTTGATGTGAGAGTTAACTGTGTGTTCGTAACCGTCGTGCCCGTATCCCCAGACGCTGTCGAGGAGTTCGGCGCGACGATAGACGCGGCCAGGATTCTTGGCAAAGTGCAACAACAGGTCAAATTCCTTAGCCGTCAAATCGACCGGCTTGCCGGCCACATCCGCGCTGCGCGTGATTGGGTCGATTAATAATTGGTTTATTCGTAAAGGCTCGCGGTCGCTAGCTGGTGCCGCCTCTGTGGCTTTAGCCCGCCGCAGGATCGCTTTCACTCGTGCCATCAGCTCAAGCACGCTGAACGGTTTCGTTACATAGTCGTCCGCGCCAATTTCCAGGCCCAACACCCGATCCAACTCTGATGATTTCGACGTCAGCATCAAAATTGGCGTGTACTCAGAGTTGGCGCGGACCTGCCGGCAGATTTCGAGTCCATCGACGCCTGGTAGGCGCAGATCCAGAACAATCAAATCCCAGCGTTGCATTGTCGCGAGGCGCAGCCCGCTGTGGCCGTCTGGCGCGATGGATACGTCGTAGTCGAGATCTGCAAGGTGCAGACGAATGAGTTCCGCGATATCGCGCTCGTCTTCAACAACCAGAATGCGATGTTTGTTCACCCGACGTTTACCCCAAAATATCTTCTTATCCCTGTAGTTATAGACCGGAATGTTCACGGATTTATCACAATGGTTTCAGAATCAAAATACCCCCGCCAAGAATAATGGCGGGGGCACCCTGACGGACTCCGACTAAACGCGCTTCACAACGTTCGCGTCAGAGTCACTTGCACAACCGGGTTGTCGAATCGATGCGCCTCCCTGAGATCGGAAGAGGCGAATCCATCATCCCGGCTTACAACACCACCGTGCATTGTGACTTGATCGACTCGATCGTCACGTGCAGCGTTGAAGCCTTCACCATTGCCAGCGGGGCCTGGAATAGTAACGGCGGTTTCCGTATTGGCTTCCGTGCCCGCGTCGTAGGCGATCGCGCGCCTGCTGATCGAGTCTCCGACCTGCATGTCGCCTGTGGCGACCGCATTAATGCCTGATATTGCGTCGTTGGTGTTAACCAACATGGTCATTACCGAGATTTGTGTATTTGACAGCAACGATTCAAATACGACGACGCTGATCGTTTCGCTTGCCCCTGGTGGAATTGGTCCGGTACCTGAGGCGCTGGTTCGAATTGATCCGCTTGCATCTGCTTCGACTAGAAACGCAGTGTTGTCGCCGGCCTCCGCGAGCATTTCTAGTCCAGGGGTCGCCGCCTGGCCAACCGAAAATGGGTTGTAGCCGTCGGTATGTGCGACAACGGCCACCGGTGACAACGGCTGTGCGTTGGTCAAATTGCTGATGGTCACCTCGATCGTTGCCATCGGCGGAGGTGGTATTGGCGCAGGTGGTGTCACCGGAGGTGTCGAGCTACCGCTGCACGCGGCTATGCCAAGCATCGTTGCCGCGGCTATGCCGCAAACGCGCGCTCGTAGATAAGTTGAATTCACGTTTTGACTCCTATCGTACGGTTACGATCACGCGGGCGACCGGGTTCAACCAGCGGTGAACGCGGCTATCCAAGTCGCTAGTGCCACCTGTGCCATCGGTGTCGCCAAGCGTATTGCGATGAATGTGAACGTTTGCATTGGCGTCCGCGCCGGCTGCGCCACTACCGCCACTGCCGGCCAGGCCGCCTGGGTCCCCTGGCATTCCAGCGACGCCGGGGGCTCCGCCAGCGGGCGCATTGAGAATCTCGTCGTTGGCTTCGGTGCCTGCATCGTAAGCGGGGACGTTGAAGACGTAGACTCCTGGCTCGGCAGGGATAGTTACTGCATTGAGTCCCATGAATGCATCGTTTGTTGGCAACAACATCGCAACGACAGATAGCCGCACGTTGTCTGTGCCGTCAGTGTTGAGATCGGTATCGGTTTCCATCGCCGGCGGTAGCAAACCACCCGCCGGATTCGCAACAAATGTCGCTCCGATGGCTGTCAAGTCCGTTTCCAGGCCGGCAAGGGTGCCACCTTCCGCCATCGCCTGAATGCTCGCAGAGGCGGGCATTCCGGTAGTGAATAGTCGGCTGTCGTCAGTGTGTGCCGCTACCATGAATGGCGTGTACCAGATCCCATTCGTCAAATTGACGATACGTACATTGATATCCGCAGCACTTGCGGCGGACGCAAAAAGAAACGTTCCGATGCAGAACGCGACTTTGAATATTCGATTCATCACTTGCTCCCAACTCAGCGAAATTGCTGACGTAGAGCTTCGCGCGCAGATATCACGCGAATATCACAAGTTGGTCATTTTTCTGAATCGATGTTGTCAGTGCTCCGTGGAATAGTTGCTGGTAACGCCGCCGGTTACCGGAATACGGGATAATTGTGGATCGGGGGAACAATTTTGTAGTGCGGCTGCAGAAACATAACGATGTCAATCAACTCCTGAACGGTCATGTATTCATTGTAGACAACCATCTTCGACTTGCCGTCTTCGGAAATATCGTCCAGCGGGTAGCCGGGTGCAAGCTTGTGCGAAGGGTTGATAATTGACGTTACGAGGTCACCGTAAGTCTTAACCTTCGACACTTCGCCGCCGAGTTCAACGTAAGGCGAATCGGGCATCGCCGCCGTTGGTAGTTCGAGACTGTTGATAGAGTGACATTCGTTACACTGCATGGCCAAGAACGCCTGTTCACCGGCTAGCGGATCTCCTTCGGGCAGGCTGAAACCGCGTTCCGACATAGTGTCGCGGTCGCAGCCATGCAATGAAACAAGAATGAATATGCCTATGAGTGTTCGCAGTATTCGTGTCATCATTACCGATCTCCAATTGCAATATTTCAACACTCCATCATTAACATCAAATGCCATCCTCTGGGATACGGGACATTGCGGATACCGCTTCGCAATCTTGCTCGATACACTGCGTTGATCGGAATCCCGACATGAACCAGCAGACGATAATCGTCGGCTCGGCTGGCGAGGATGCGGCTGCACGCAGCGGCGTTATCGCTGGTGTGATTGCGTTTACGATGTGGGGTGCATTGCCGATCTATTTCAAGGTTGCCGACAGCGTGTCAGCGACTGAGATGCTGATGCACCGAATCGTGTGGTCTGTGCCATTTGGTGCCGCTATTTTGTTCGCTCGCAGTCAATGGTCAGAAATTCGCGTCATATTGAGCGATATTCGCAAGCTCGGTTGGTTATCGTTGTCAGCGCTTGTCATTGCGGTCAACTGGTTGATCTACATCTGGGCGACACAAAATGACCAAGTGTTCCAAGGCAGCCTGGGTTATTACATTAATCCGTTGTTGCTGGTATTGGTCGGCTACCTGTTTCTTGGAGAGCGGCTGCGGCGAATGCAGGTTGGCGCGGTCGCGCTGGCAGCGATCGGCGTCGCGATCCTGACATTCAGTGGTGGCAAATTTCCGCTTATATCTGTAACGCTTGCTATCTCGTTCACCGCATACGGGCTAATCCGCAAGAAGGTCGAGGTGGGAGCGATGCCTGGGCTATTCGTGGAAACCCTGTTGTTGTTTCCCGTCGCGCTCGTTTATCTGGTGTACCTTATTCAGGCGGGCGGCTCGCCATTTTCGCCGGATAACCCGAGGATGGTTGGTTTACTGTTGCTCGCTGGCCCATTTACCGTCTTACCGCTTTTGTTTTTTGCCATCGCGGCACGCCGTTTGCGATTATCGACGATAGGGTTTTTGCAATTTATCGGACCTACCGGGCAGTTCCTAATCGGCTACTACTACGGCGAAGCACTTACGCTCCCACATCTTATTTGCTTCGTTTGCATTTGGACGGCGGTCGTTTTATTTGTGATCGACGTGGTGTTGGTAGGCCGCAGGAATCGAGCGGTACCCGCACACCCATAGCGGTGCTCGATGCGGACATGGCTGTGCGATAAAGTGGCTCGCTCGTGTGCTCAAGCAAACTTCGCGCACAGACTTTGCTCAACGAATATGCGGCTATTTGTACTCTTGAATTCTTTGCTTAATGGCAATGAGTAAGCCGAGCAATACAATGACCACTGTCGTGTTCACCAGGGCGCCAATCAGAACACCGTAGTGCAGGCATAGCGCCGTATCCAGCGGTGCCCAGATCAGCACGGATGCAATCATTGTCCACCAAAGGCGCGAAGATGGCGCATCGAAAAATTCTTTGACAACAGCGCCAAATAACACGCCCCAACTTGCGATTGTAGGGCCAAGCACGGCCGAGAAAAAAGGTGACCAGATCTGCGCTGAGGACGTGCCAAGCAACGCCTGGATCTCTTGTTGAACAGGTGGCAAAAACCCACTCGCGAAGAGCAGCAATCCGCCAACAACATGGGCCGGTCCGGTGATTTTCAGCAATTTCTCAATCATTTCTTCGCTAAGCCTCTTGTCGGCAGCTAGTGTACTGGCAGCTACGAAATATCCTAAAACTTACGTGCCACATCACCTATTGACGCTGTTGGCTGATGATCTTGAATTGGATAAATCTTTTTCGAAATCGACGTAGAGTTCAGAAAAGCCAGCGTTGGCATACAGGCTGCGAGCATTGAGGTTTTTCGCGAGAACCGAAATTCTCAGCCAATTGACGTTCTGTTCTTTCGCATATGTTTCTGCGGTCGCCATCAGGCGTTTTCCGACGCCGTTACCGCGAAACTCTTGAAGCACAACAAGGTCGGCGATGAGTCCATGCTCAAGATTGCCGTCGTCGATGTCGCCACTACGTACGCTCGCCAGCACCATAACGTAACCTGCGATTTTTCCGCTGGCGTCCGCTACAAATATTTGACCGTCAAACTCATTGCATCTTCGCGAAAAGTCGGAAATATATTCATCCGCGATCTCTGCGCCACTGGGCATACGCGGATCAAATTCGCGTTCAAAGTCCTGCAGTTCAATGATGCACGCTTTAATGCCGGTTTCGTCGCCTGGTCGGTGATAAGGTCGAATGTGCATGGGCAAAATATCGGCGCTGCCTATGGCTTGTTGCGTGGGTAGCGCGGCAGATTATCGCTTACTTCAAACCATGGAAGCTGGCTTGTGCACCAAATGTGATACTGGGGAGTGACCAATGTGGGGTCATCCAATGTCATCGCATTAACGTCCAACGTCTTCGCGTCGTGTGCTTCTCGGTAGGCAATTTGCGTACCGCAGTCATTACAAAATTCTCGCGTACCATGCGGCGACGATCGAAAAACATGTGGAGGGCCTTTAGTGTACCGATGCATTGCAACTGGGAACGACGCGAACGCCATTACCGGTGCAGCGGAAGTTCTTTGACAAATTCGACAATGACAATAGCCCACCTCGTCTGGTGGCGCCTCCGATACGTATCTTAGTTTGCCGCAAGAACAGCCACCAACGTAACGGCTGTTCGTGTGATCGTTCATGCTGGCGTGCCGCCGAAGCGCTGTGCGGCACGCGCGCTAGCCTTAGCGGATTCGACCGCTCGATTTTTCGGCGGAGCAGAGGTTATTGCAGATCTGAGTAATATCATGCTTGCCTCAGCAACTGCGTCTACCGCCCGTTCAAATGCCGGCAGATTGGCCTGCGATGGCTTGCTAAAGCCACTTATTTTGCGGACATATTGTTCAGCAGCGGCACGAATTTCGGAATTATTGGCCGGCGGATCGAAGTTGAATAGTGTTTTGATATTCCTGCACATATTACCCTCTATCGTTGAATTATCATTGCTCTGCGCAGCATGCGATTACGGGCCCACAATTTGCGGAATTTTGTCTACTTGCGTAACCATGAAAATGACCGGACACTGCATCCGCTCCAATGTTTTCGGCTCGATCTGACCGACAGAAATACTTGTTGTGCCTCGCACACCTGTTGCAGAGGTCGAACATTCACTACCATTTTTCGTCCGGTGTAGAATTCCACCGTTCCCACGAAACTTTCCGGCCTGGGAATGCCGGTGCCTCGAACGGCCAGTCGTCATCTATCCAATGCGTGACCGTCGAAAAAAGTTCGAGGTCCAAACCCGCCTCGAAGTCCGCTTTCGTAACCCACAAAAAAATTTCTGCATCGTGCCCGCTCTTTCTAGTTGGATTAACGTAGACGCTCCCAATGACCCGGGATTCATCGAGCGTAAGCACGGTATATGCGAAGGAAGTACGGTTTATGAATTCTTGTTGATGCCATCCTAGCGCGATTAGGTCCTCTTCGATCGTCAAATCTTTGGGCCAACCGGATCCCGGCCACACCTTCAATAGATGGTCGACACTTGACATTGCCGCAGAGTAGTCTTTTGCAACATCATCCAATGTTAGTGCCCTGATACGAAAATTCGACGTTTCTAGTTTGCTGGGTACTTCAAAACTGTCCGATACGAATGGATAATCCGATTGCGCAAACAGCGGGCTGGCGAAGAAAAAACTACCGCAGATCAACGTCCGAACAAACGTGGGGAGTTGCGCATAACATTTCGGCATTATTTTCTCCTGCAAAATCGATGATTCTACTTCGCCGGTAACGAGTTTGTAAATTTCACGCAGAGTTGAATCCACACATTCATTTGTCCGTCTTCGGCAAATCCGGGCGGATCTACATAAACAAAGCCTTTCATCGATCGTCCAGTAAAGTCCATTTCGCGGGCATGCGGCCTGCACAATGCGTCTGCGTATTGGTCAGGACCGACGCGCGCCATCAGCACGTCATCGACAATTCCGCAGCACATGTTGCCGCGGTGCATAAAAGCGATGCCGCCGAACATTTTCTTTTCCACGATGTCGGCTCGGCCCTGAAAATAGTCTTGTAACCTCTCGGCTACGCCCGCGTCATAGGCCATATTTCTCGCCTTTACAAAACATAGGTAGCGCCACCCCGATTGCTTAGTTGCCGAATACAGCGCAAGCAGGGAATGTACTCAAATATTTTTGCTGCTCGACGAACAGCTTCCGGTATGCCTCCCAGTCGCGACCTTTTTTTGCCAATCGTTCCTGACGCGTTCGCTGGCGCAATTTGTCGTAGCCAAGCCACCAGCGCTGCACGAGGCCGATTTCCCAAAGGTTGTTAATCCTTGACAGCATCAAGCCGTTATTTTGGCCGTCGCGATAGGCGACAACCCAGACTTGGCTGGTGCACTTTATACTTTCCTCGCAGGGGCAACCGGTCACCACTCCTGAAATGTTGACGATGGCACCGGGATAGACATCCTCCATTGCGGTAATAACCTCTCGAACTTCGATGTCTGAGATGTTCTCTTGCCTTAGTGGTACATCCTGACGCGTAGGGCGGCTATTGTGTATGTAACGTGATCGCTCTTGATCAACAGCAGAATACCTGCGGATTTGCTCTTGACCGACGGCAATGCTGAAAGTCATGAGCGTTAGTAGGCCGAACACGCACAGCAGTTGCTTATTCACATGGGTCGCTCCGCAATACAGCAAACTCCAGTATCTGGCGTGCCAGCAGCGATTGCAAACGGACCCAAACGCTCGGGGCGGCGGCGAAAACTGAGGGGCTCACTTGCTCCTACGATCGTCTAACGCGATATCTGTTGGCAGTTACCGTAAATGTATCCGAAAGGGCGATATCGCATCATGAAACCGGCGAATTTCGTATCGCTATATAGGTGCTATTCTCTGCTTTCCCGCCACGTTGTGTTGTGTTTTGAGAAACGATCAACGAAAAACGACAAATCTTGGCCAAGAATTGGTGGCCTAATTGTCTGTTGGAGTGGTTCTGATTCAATGATGGAGTTCAAATGAACAAAACGCTACCGCGTCAGCAATCGAGCCCTGCGAACAGTGAAGTTTGGGAGCAGGATCGTCGGCATCACGTACATCCGTTCCATCATTTCACCAGCTATGATGTCAATGGTTCCTTGATTATGTCGGAAGGTCGCGGCGGCTATCTCAAGGATGCAAATGGCAAAGAGTATTTCGATGCGGTAGGTGGTATGTGGTGCACCAACATCGGCCTCGGTAGGCAAGAAATGGTCGACGCGATTGCCGAACAAGTAGGCAAATTGGCGTACGCAAACCCTTTTACCGATATGTCGAACGAGCCCGCGGCAAGGCTTTCTGCAAAGCTAGCAGAGCTCGCGCCAGGCGACTTGAATCATGTTTTCTTCACGTGCGGCGGGTCGACGGCAAATGACGGTGCGTTCCGACTGATTCAAATGTACCAAGGCGCGCGCGGCAAACCAGAGAAAAAACACATATTGTGCCGTAAGGATGCTTATCATGGCACGACGTATCTCGCCGCTTCGTTATCCGGCAAAGCAGGCGACCGATCCAGCGAATTCGGCTACATCGAAGATATTATTCATCACTTGTCCAGCCCCAATTATTATCGCGCACCCGCTGCCATGCGCGAGGATGAATTTTGTCAGTCGTTGATTGACGAAATGGAGCAAAAAATACTGGAACTGGGGCCGGAAAATGTAGCCGCGTTTTACGCAGAGCCGATCCTCGGATCGGGTGGTGTGATCGTACCGCCCGAACGCTACAACAGGCGGACGTGGGATTTGTGCCAAAAGTACGACATTATTTACGTCGCCGATGAAGTGGTTACTGCGTTTGGGCGGTTGGGCCATTGGTTCGTCTCCAAAGATATGTTTGACGTGCAACCCGATATTATTTGTTGTGCGAAAGGACTGACGTCAGCTTACTTACCGCTCGGCGCGGCGATTTTTTCGGATCGGATTTATGCCGTGCTAGGGAATAGCGAAGACCGCTGGTTTACCGGTGGTTACACGTATTCCGGTCATCCTGTCAGCTGTGCGGCAGCGTTGAAAAATATTGAGATAATGGAACGGGAAAATCTGTTTGAGAATGTCAAAACGGTCGGCGAATATTTCGAACAACAACTACGAACATTGTTGGACTTACCGATTGTCGGAGATATTCGTGGTCGACGATTCATGATGTGTGTGGTGAATGTTGCCAATAAGGAGACCAAGGATTTCTTTCCGAGTGAGGTCAATATAGGCAAGCGCATTTCCAATCACGCCGAAGCCCACGGTGTCATCGTGCGACCGGCCGCGGATCTCAATATTATGTCGCCATCGCTGACGATGACGAAAGAAGACGTCGATCTTGTTGTATCCCGATTGCGCAAGGCGATCGAACTGACAATGAAAGATTTGCGCGCTGAAGGTTATTTGGCAGCATAGTGTGAATATTACTGGCGAATTCGAGTGACGCCAGACGCTGCAAACGGGCGAGCCTGGCAAAACCAGCGTACCTTGCTGGTATTGATGTCAATCGCGATGCCTGTTGCCTTTAATGCATGGTCCGCGTTGCTCAATAACTTCGTGGTAGAACGCGCGGCATTCACTGGCGTCGAGATCGGCATTTTGCAGAGCATCCGCGAAATACCAGGATTTCTTACCTTTACCGTAATCTTTGTGCTGTTCGTAATTAAGGAGCAACGCCTCGCGGTGATGGCGCTGGCGCTGCTGGGTGCTGGTGTTGCGTTGACAGGGTTTTTTCCCTACGCGTACGGACTTTACTTTACGACGATTCTTATGTCGGTCGGTTTTCACTATTTTGAGGCAGTCAAACAGTCATTGTCGCTGCAATGGTTGAGTCAGGAAGAAGCGCCGCAAGTGCTGGGAAAACTAATCGCAGTGGGCTCCATTGCGTCGCTTTCCGTGTACGCAGCACTCTGGGTGAGCCTGGAAATAATCGGCCTCGACTACGTATGGATGTTTCTAGCTGCGGGTAGTATCTGTGTGTTGTTTGCAGTGTTTATGGCGCAGGCATTTCCCTACTATCCTTCAAAAAGCCAACAGCGACACAGGCTCATATTGCGAAAACGCTACTGGCTTTATTATGCATTGACGTTTTTTTCTGGTGCGAGACGGCAGATTTTTATGGTCTTTGCTGCGTTTCTCATGGTGGAAAAGTTTGGCTATTCGGCGAGTCAGGTGACGCTGCTGTTTCTATTCAACTATGCCTTTAACTGGATATTTGCGGAGCGCATTGGCGTGCTAATTCGTCGTATCGGCGAGCGGCGCGCGCTGACAATTGAGTACGGCGGCCTTATTGTTGTATTTACCGCTTATGCGCTCGTCGAAAATGCTTACATTGCTGCTGGTTTGTACGTCGTTGATCATATGTTTTACGCGCTGTATATCGCAATGAATACGTACTTTCAAAAAATTGCAGATCCGCAGGATTTAGCGAGTAGCGCCGGAGTGTCATTCACGATTAATCATATTGCAGCGGTCATTGTTCCCGCAGCTTTGGGCTTGGTATGGATCAATTCGCATAGTTTGGTTTTCTATATCGGTACAGGGTTTGCGATTTGCTCCGTTATTCTTGCGCAAAACATTCCCGACAAACCCGGTCCTGGCAACGAAGTGATTTACGGCGGCCAATCACAGGCTGCCAAAGCATAAGGGTTTGCTACAGGCCGGCAGCGCCGTCGAGTCGGTTGCGCCGGCGTTGCAGTTGCTCGATGATTCTCGGTCCGCGACCGGGTATGCTCCACGGACATACCGCGATACAAATTCCGCAGCCGAAATTTTCGTTGAAAAATGGGATGCACTTGTCGAAATTGACATACCATTTTTGTCGTCCGCGCACATCCGCTTTCTCCGGCAATATTGCATCGGGCGGACACGCATTGCTGCACACTTGACAGCGAGCGCAAAAGTCATCCACATCGTAGGAAGTTCTTGGCGTTGGGATGAGTGGAATATTTGTGACGACGCCAGCCAGTCGGAATGACGAACCATAATCTTTGTTGATAATCGAGCCGTGTTTACCAAGCTCGCCAAATCCGCACTCCAAGGCGGGCGGTATCAGCAATAGCGGGCCCGCCATCGGTCCGGCGTACGGTTCAGCGTCCCACCCTTTGCTCCGAATCCAGGTCGCGATGTCTTTTGCGGCCTTCGTACCTCGGCCGTACTGTCGGACGACTTCAGCGCCTGCGACCGCTTCCGGTGCTTCTTTGATTTGATCGTAATCATGTGCAACGCCGAGCATGATGACCCACTTGAAGTCAAGTGTAGTGCCCTCGAACAGCCACTCGGACTTCAGAGCCGTAATTCCGAAAAGTTCCATGTCAACGGTCTTTGAAAATGCTTCGAGTTGTTTCGTCCAATCATCCGCTGATTGAATCAATGGTTCACCACTAACTTCAGGAACTTGGATTTGCAAAATTTCTTCGCGATTTTTCCTTGCTTCATTGATCGCCGGATTATTCGGGTCTTGAGTGTAAAACCATTTCTGCAATTCACCGTGCGCCAGCGAATCTGGATTATGCCAATACACGGGAGTCGCGCGCCGGAAGCGACTTTCGCCAAGCCCATTTATCGCGTTACCGGACTTTGCGGGCATTAGCGCCATCTGTTCCGGATTGGGCGTGTAGGGCTTGTAGGGAGATTTAGCCATCGCGAATTTTCGTCGTCGACCGCGCGCGGGGTCAGTAGCCTCTGGCGAAGTCGACAATATTGAGAAGTTGTTCACCTTGTATGTAACGGCGCAGATTTTCTCGGGCAATAAGCGTTGTGTTATTGACGCTCAGCGAGGATGCGCTAGAGCTATGTGGGGTGATTAACACATTGGGAATCCGCCACAGTTCGTGTTTACGCGGTAGCGGTTCGGGATCGGTTACATCGAGCCCTGCGCCGCTCAGCTTTCCACTCTTTAGTGCCGCAATTAGCGCGTCGGTATCGGTCGTCGCACCTCGCCCTACAGATACGTAATACGAACCATTTCGCATTGCATCGAAAAACTCTCCGTTAACAATATATTTAGTCCTATTGGTTAGTGGTAATGCATTCACTACCACGTCGGCCTGTGCGGCGAGCGAAAGCATTTCGTCGCTAAGACCGACATGGTCGACGAAGTCAGGTCCGTCACGGCTGGAATTTCGAGTACCGATGACGCGCATACCCAAACCATGCGCCCGCCGTGCGACCTGTGTGCCGATCCCGCCGAGACCGAGAACCAACATTGTCTTGCCGCCAATCGCAACGGTCTCGGGAGCATTCTCGCTTATGCCATCCCATTCGCCGCGTAACTGCGCAGTGTGGTGCATATGCAGATTTCGAGTGAGGGTGAACATCATAGCGATACTGTGGTCAGCAATCGTTTCACTTGCGGCCTTCGCACTGTTGCTGGTGATCATGCCACGATCTCGAATACCCGGAATTGCGGCGCACCGATCAATTCCAGCGGAATAAAGATGGAGGTAACGCAAGTTTGCTGCCGCTTCAATGATGCTTGGTATGCACCAGCCAAAATAGGCGTCGCTATCGGCTGCCCCAGTTGTGTCGATGCCCTCAGGACCAAAGCTCAGAAAATGTATCTCCACGCCATCGGCGACCTCGCGCACCCATTGTTCCGAACCTAGTCCGCTAGCCGGCGCGTCGGGCCGCAACAAGAAACTTATTTTTCGCGGCTTAGACCAAGACGGTATATCGCGGCTTGCAGTGTCGGACTCACGAATGCCGAGTCGCTCAATCAGGGCTTGCAGCTCATTATCGTCCGCATTGACGGACAGCGGTAACAGACAAAGCAAACTAGCCGCGATAGCTGAATTTCGGATTAACGATTGCACTCGCATAAAAATGGCCCTTTATCGCCACAGGCGTGACGTCTGCCCGTTATCTTGCATACCACTATAGCACTGGGCGTATGGGCTATCTATTCGTCGTCACCGCTTTCAGCAGAGGTAACCGGGTCGTTCTCGCCGCCAAACACTCCGCGTGCGAAATTGATGTCTTTGTCCTTATCTTGCAAATATTCGTAGCGCTCTACGATTACATCTACCCACGGTAGCATCTTCGGTGGGCGTTTCGAGAATGAGAATGAGCATGAAACAATGTTCTGCGTGAACTCGCGGTGTAAGTCCTGGCTGCCAACATTTGGATCGTCTAGCACGCGAAAACAATTTCCACTGCGGAGTATGGATCTACCGAGCATGTCCTTTTCTACGTTGTCCCAAATTTCCTTTTTTGCTTCAAATTTCGGCTTCGAATAGCGAAGTTTCGCTACGCGACGCAATTCATCGAATTCTGGCGACATTGACGCAGAGTTTTCGTCGAATTCATCACTTCTCTTTGCCGTCTCGTCCAGTGCCTTTAACCATGCAACATCGCTGCTGTCAGTATTGGATTCGCTAACGCTGTCCGTTACTGCTGTTTCAGTCTGTGTCACACTTGTTTGCAACTCAACTTGAGGCGCATCCGCAATTACATCGTCTGTTGGCGCCAAAGGCTCCGGGGGTTCCGGCTGTTCCTCAGGCTCAAATTTTGGCGGCGTCGATGGCGCTCGCTCAATGATTTGCAGAATTTCGATCTCTGCTGGGCCGGGTAAGTCGACGAAGAGATCAGGCACGGTGAGGAATTGCAGCAAAAACAACAATCCCGCTACAAGTGCTGCAGATATTGGCACCGTGACGGCAAGGCGCCGCCGGCTCTGCGATGCCATGGCAAAATTATCGCCGTGATGGATGAAGAGTGCGCTCCCTCTTTATTCTTTAGATGAGCGGGCGACCATATTGGTCGCACCGGGTCACGCTCAAATGACCGAACGATCAGCAGAACTGTATAATGCTTGCTAATTAGAAGAAGGGCGAATCCAGATGGCAGAGACAAAAAGCCCCACATTAATCGATGCGTTGATTCCGGTCCTGGCATTGATTGTAATGTTGGCGTTTTCAGTTTATTTGTTTGGCGACAACTCCTCATCGGGTCCCAATCAGATTGTTTTGACGATGGGCGCGGCCATTGCGAGCCTGGTGGCCATAAAAAACGGTTTCCTGTGGGCCGATATTCTCAAGGCGATTATTGCCGGCATTAGCACCGCGATGGGCGCGATTCTCATCTTGCTATCGGTTGGAGCATTGATTGGTAGCTGGTTACTTTCGGGGACAGTCCCTTCGTTAATCTACTACGGACTCGATCTACTGAACCCTGCTTGGTTTTACGCGGCAGCGTGTGTGATTTGCGCAGTGGCGTCGTTAGCTATTGGCAGTTCCTGGACCGTAGCTGGAACATTGGGCGTTGCCCTGGTTGGCGTTGCCGGCGGGCTTGGCCTATCACTGCCAATTACTGCCGGTGCAATAATTTCAGGAGCCTATTTCGGTGACAAAATGTCGCCGCTGTCGGATTCAACAAACTTAGCACCCGCGGTTACCGGTACGGATTTGTTTACCCATATTCGTCACATGGCTTGGACCACTGGGCCATCTTTCGTCATTGCGCTAATTCTGTTTACAATTCTCGGACTAGGAATTGAAACCAGCGCAGACATTGCCGCTCTGGCGCAATTGAAAGCGACGCTTGCCGGCCAATTTAATATTTCCGTGATGGCATTGTTACCGTTGGCCATCGTGTTTTATCTCGCTTATAGAAAAGCGCCGCCGGTACCGACGATCTTATTCGGAGCACTGGTCGGCGGCGTGCTGGCGGCAATTCTGCAGCCAGAAGCCGTAATCAGTTATGCAGATTCTCCTGAGTTGTCACGCCCCTTCGCAATCGCAAAAGGAATTTTGCTGTCTTTCTCCAATGGCTACTCGGCATCAACCGGTGTCGAAGAGGTTGATAGCTTACTTAGTCGCGGCGGCATGAGTAGCATGCTCAACGTCATTTGGTTGATTCTTTCGGCGCTAAGCTATGGCGCAATACTTGAGCACGCCGGATTCCTAATGCGTCTAATCGACTCAGCACTCAAAGCAGCGAAGTCCACCGGCTCGTTGATCATGACTGTCGTCTTTAGCTGCATCGGTATCAACATCGTGGCGGCAGACCAGTATATTGCGATTGTGTTGCCTGGAAAAATGTATAAGGCCGAGTTTCAGCGTCGGAACATAGACCCGAAGAATTTGTCTCGAGTCATCGAGGATGCTGGAACGTTGACATCGCCGCTGGTGCCGTGGAATACCTGCGGCGCCTACATGGCAGCAACGCTTGGCGTTGCTACACTCGCGTATCTGCCATTTGCGTTTCTAAATTTAGTCAATCCGTTGATTTCGATCATTTACGGATTTACCGGATTTACCATTTCGTCGTCGGAAGAAACGGCTGTGCCGGAGGCTGCGTAAGTAGGGTTGCCTACAAGCTGTGTAAATCATGGAATTGTCTTGTTGGCGTCGTTGCAGTCGCAACGCGTGTTTTGTGACATTGCTGCTATTGGCGCTAACTTCAGGCGCGGTATTTGCGGGCGGTGGCGTCATATTGAGAGACGATATTTGCATCATTGAAATCGGCTTTTATGATGCGCATTTCACGGCCTATCAACCGAATACGAGCGGCAATACGGAATATTGTGAAGACCTGCCGGACACTGGCGAAACGCTTTTTGTGCTGGACTATTTGCATAGTAGCCTGCGCGAAGTGCCAGTTGATTTTCGTATTATCAATGATGTGACGGGGGCCGGTGAATTTGTTCGTTTGGAGCAAGTTCAGGCGATTGAAAACCTCGATAGCCATACGGTGTTTTATCGCGAGCCAGCAATTGCATCGAATGGGTCGTATCGTGTCGATTTCAAATTCTTGCAGCGCGGAGAATATATCGGCGTCGTAACCGCTGGGCATCCAACGAACGACAATACCTATAGCGCAGTATTCCCGTTCACTGTTGGCCGAAGCGCATTTCCTTATTGGATGCTGTATTTGTTGGCAGCCACATTGTTTGTGCTGATCATCCGGTATGCTTACGCATCGATGCGCGACACTAGTGGCAATGACTGATGCAATTTTTGAAAAAACACGGAATTTGGATATCTGCGCTGGTCGTCGCGTTACTCGTGTGGCCACCACAATGGTATCCAATGAGCGTGAAGCTGCAGATGACGCGCTGGTTCGGGGCCGCCGATTATCGGCCGTTGCCCGCTTCCAAGGATCCGCAAGCCGTTCAAGCAGAGGGATTCTGCCCACCGGATCCGTCCGGGTGGCGCAATGCGTTTCAAATTGAAGGCGTCGACATTCAAGCGTCAGCGCCGTGCGTCGCCGACAATCCCTATATTGTGGCTGCGGTTGTCAAAGGCACGAATAATGTATCGCAGGACACGCTTTCCAAGAGCGGTCTTACACCAGACGCGGTTGAGAAGGGGCGCGACCTAGACGGCGACGGCGACCCCGATGAGATACACATAAGGCTGGAAGTTGCCGAACTAAACGGTGGTTCCAATACCTCTGGCAATCCAGTAACACAATACGATATCGCGCCCGGTATCCGTCCGGGCCTTTGGGTATTTGCGCCTAAATTTGTTGGTATGGCGGTGGAAAATTTTGAATCGAATATTGCGAGAAATTCGCTGCGCTTACCTTCACCGGCAATCCGTGTAGAGGAAGGCGATTCAGTACGAATAACGCTCGAGAACAGCCACTATATGCCACACACTTTGCATCTGCACGGTGCAGATCACGGCTTCACCGATGCGTCCGGAGAAGGCAATGACGGCGTACCCATCACCAGCGAAATTCCGGTGTTGCCCGGAACCGCGCGCAGTTACGAACTACAACCGCGCCATACGGGCACAATGTTCTACCACTGCCACGTACAGCCCCATGTGCATGTCATGATGGGTCTGCAGGGCCTTTTCATTATCGAGGAAAACCGTCCGAACAATACTTTGCAGACGATGAATATTGGCGCTGGTTTTGTGCGCGCTCCTTCGGTTGCATCGCGAGAGAAATACGACAGCGAGTACGATTTGCATTACCTCGATCTGGACAAGGAGCTTAGTGAGCGCATACAACAAAGCAACGATCCGCGCTTGGTGACAAAGTCTATGCATAGAGACTACGACATAACGGATGCAACTACCGACTACTTCGTTCTCAATGGACGGTCGTTTCCGTACACCTTCAGGGAGTCATTGGTCGTAGCCAATGAAGGGGAGAAAGTAAAATTACGCGTGGTCAACGGCGGTGGAAAAGGCATTGCACTGCATACCCACGGGCATAAATTTACAGTTACGGATCGCGATGGCGCGATACTACCGGTTGCTGCGCGTGCGCCGCAGGACGTTGTTTGGTTGGCAACGTCACAGCGTGTCGATTTGGATTTGCGGTTTGAAAATGACGGGCTGCACGCCTACGGACCCGGAATTTGGCCGTATCATGACCATCAATATAGTGGCGTGACGACGGATGGCATTGGGCCCGGCGGTAACATCAGTGCGATTACGTATGCCGACTATCTCGACGATTCGGGCTGGCCAAAAACGCAAGGCGTTGCGTGGGATAATTACTTCACCGAGAAGTACTATCGCAAGGAAATTCCGGTGTGGGAAAGCTATATGCCAGGCTTACTTTCGGAGGCGGGTGTGGATCTCCGCCTGTTGTTGCGCATCGTTATTTTTGCGATCGCGCTCGGCGTATTGGCGGCCTCCGTGCTGCGACGCGCGAAATCCTAATATGCGTTTATTGCCGCTAGTGCTTTTATTGGCGGTTGCGGGGGCGTTTGCGCAGAATCATGCTGAACACGAACACCACAAAATGACGGTCGATAAGTCCGGTGTTGTTATGAATGAAAACACGGAAAATTTGCCGCGAGATTGTGAAAAAATAGAGGCCGAACACGAGTTCGAGATTTTTGCTGGGCGAAAGTATGCGAATGATATACCCGGCACCATATTCGGCATGAGCGAAACGGACGTCACAGTCGCGCCTTGTAGTCGAGTAACGGTGAAATTCGTCAACGAGGATCAAATTCGCCATCAATGGATGGTGCACGGGTTGCCAAAGTATCTGTACCCGGCCGGCATGTTTCATATCGAGGCGATGGGTGGGCAGACGATGACTGGCACGTTTATCGTTCCCGGGGAAGACAAGAATTATTTAATACACTGCGACATGGCCCAGCACATGGAAAAGGGCATGCGTGGCCAACTGGTGGTCGGATCAGGTAGCGGTGATCTGTGGAGTGTACCCGGCGTTAGCGATTCGTTTTATCGTTCGTCCTATCTAACGACTCGTGTTGCAAGTTTCGTTGCTCTGCTGGCATTCGTTGCTGCATTTGCGGTGACATGGGCGTGTCGAATACGGTCCTAGCTCGTCGACCAGCGCACTGAAATGACGATGCATGATAGAGTTGTCGCGAATATCGCGTATGTACATTAGCTGAGTGGGAGATTCAGTGACCGATCAAGTGATGAGGAAAACCAGCGCAGTTGTCACGATAGCTGCGGTGATAGTAATAATATTCGGTATGCAAGCAGCTAAACTGCTGCTGGTACCGTTCTTGCTAGCGATTTTCTTCGCGCTGATCACTGTCCGCCCAATGCTTTGGCTGCAGGCGCATAAGGTACCATCTGTAATTGCCGCGTTGTCAGTCGTGTTCGCCCTAATGTTTTTTCTGGCTATGGTGGGCTCAATTGTCGGCTCATCTATCGCCAAGTTTACCGCCGGACTGCCAGAGTATCAGGCAAGACTTGATTCGATTACACGCAGCATGCTGGAGTTTGTGCAGAGATTCGTGGATGACGAGATTTCTGTTGCTACGATCGGTGAATTTATCAACCCTGGGCGAGCGATGGGTATGGCAGCGTCATTGCTTAATGCGCTGTCCGGTGTACTGACCAATACTTTTCTGATCTTGTTCACGATGATTTTCATTCTACTGGAAGCATCGAGTTTGCAAACAAAAATTCGGGCGGCACTTGGGACTGGTGCGGATTCGTTTCAGCGCGCAAGGTTATTCCTGAATAATCTCGGTCGGTATTTAGGGATCAAGACCGCGGTCAGCATGGTGACCGGTCTGGTCGTGGGCGTCATGACGTGGCTGATTGGTGTCGACTTTCCATTGCTTTGGGCCATGCTGGCATTTTTATTGAATTACATCCCAACGATCGGTTCGATCATTGCGGCAGTTCCGGCTGTGTTATTGGCTTTAATTCAATTGGGGCCGGCAGAGGCGGGAACGACTGCTATCGGATTTATCGCTGTGAATATGCTGGTCGGCAATATGATTGAGCCAAGACTGATGGGCTACGGCGTCGGAATTTCGCCGCTGGTCATATTTATTGGCTTGGTGTTTTGGGGTTGGGTATTTGGACCGGTTGGAATGTTGCTGTCCGTGCCGCTGACGATGACTTTGAAATTGGCGCTGGAAAGCAATGATCGAACACAGTGGATTGCTGTTTTATTGGGCTCGGAGCGCGATGCCGAATACGCCCTCGCGAAGCGCGCAGAGAAAGACCGTGCGGAGAAAGACGAACAGCCGGTACAAGCGTAAATGAGCGGAGCGAAGTTTCGACTGCTTTTCAAATGGCGGCTATACTTGAATCGACTGCCATTGCCTTCCTTGCCAGGCAAGCATAAAGATAGTGGTTTGCAACGCTCGCGACAAACCTTGGAGAATCCAGATGAACAATAGGCCATATCCCAGTACTGGGCCGACCAAATAGGCGGCTGGCAATAACAGGAACCACTGCACGCCGATGCTGACGAACATGACTCGCTTTGCGTCACCCGCACCAAGCAGTCCCTGCATAAAGGCAAAGCCGAGCGCTTCTATCGGCATTGTGAGTCCGACGAGTCGCATCGGCCAACGCGCTAACTCCCTGGTGGCTTCATCTTGGATAAATATTGCAGATATCAGGTCTGGAATTAAAACCATAGGCAAACCCAGTACCGTCAATAGTATGATGCCGAGTTTGGCCACGTCCCACGCCCAGCGGTGCGCGTCCTCTGCATCGTCGGCGCCGAGCGATTGACCAACCAGTGTAGTGCAGGCAATACCCAAACCGAGGCCGGGCAGGATGGCAAAAAGCGTAACTGTAATCAGCACGTTTGCCGCAGCAAGTTCAGAGGTACCGACAATGCCGATAATCCAAAACAACGCGACGAACCCAGCTGCGAAAAACAACTGTTGGATACCAGAAGGTAGCGAAATCTGCACGAGTGACTGTGCTTCATCTTTGGATGCGAGGCCGTGTAAGAAACCATCTTTTCTTACGTGCTTAAAGCCGAGGTAAAAGTAGATTGACGTGCCGATAAACAGGGAGATAGCGGTGGCCAGTCCCGCGCCTGCAACGCCCAGCGCAGGCGCGCCGAAATTACCGAATATCAGCGCATAGTTCAGGATGATATTGCACGCGTGCATGATGACGAGCGTCATCATATACAGACGCGACATATCCAATGCATTCCAGTAGCCGCGAAACGCAAAATTCATGCCGACAAAAACAATGGCAGCCAGACGAATTTGCAAATATGGAACTGCGTGTCCGATAACGTCGGGGTCGCTATTTAACAGCGGGAAAAGTGGCTCGACAACTGCGATAAGGACGATAGAAAACACCGGTGCGCTGGCCAGCACCAGGAGTAACGCTGAATTCAAAATCTTGGTTGCACGGTCGGTGCGGCCCTCACCCTTTTTTCTGGCGGCCAACGACTGCACACCGGTAGAAATTCCCAGTATGAGTGCCGAACACATAAACACGACGAAGCCGCCAAGACCCACCGCGGCGAGGGCGGGGTCGCCAAGCCTTCCAACCATAGCGGTGTCGACGATATTGAGAAGATTCTGCGACAGCATCCCGCCAATGATAGGCAGCGCCAATGTCAGTATTCGATTAGTTCGGATTGTGTCAATCAATGTTGATATTCTTTGAGTTATTGGTGAAGCGGAACGCGAGGACGCTGCCTTGGCAGCAAAGACAATATGACTTGGATAAAAACCATTTCCTATGACGAAGCAGAGGGCGCACTAAAGAAGATCTACGAACGTGTCAAGGGGCCTGACAACAATGTTGACAATATCATGCTTGCACACAGCCTGCGGCCACACACGATTGATGGTCACATGGGTCTGTACAAAAATGTGCTGCATAATTCTCGGAACGTTTTGCCAAAAGTGTACTTGGAGACAGTGGGCGTTTACGTCAGTTCACTAAACCGCTGCGAATATTGTGTCGAGCACCACTTCGCTGGAATGACGCGACTGATGGGCGATGAGGGCAGGGCGTTGCTTGTTCGAGCTGCGCTCGAAGCGCGGCGACCGGAAGATGCATTTTCTGATGGCGAACTCGCCGGGCTGCAATATGCGGCCAAACTGACGTCAAATGCTGCCGATCTGGACGTTACCGATATTCAAGAAATGCGAGATGCGGGCCTTGATGATGGACAGATCCTTGAGATCAATCAGGTTGCCGCCTATTTTAATTATGCGAATCGAACCGTGCTCGGACTGGGTATCAACCTTGCCGGTGATGACATTGGGCTGTCTCCAGGAGAT
Organism: Woeseia sp.; assembly: GCA_021773015.1. Taxonomy (GTDB): domain Bacteria; phylum Pseudomonadota; class Gammaproteobacteria; order Steroidobacterales; family Woeseiaceae; genus OFTM247. The sequence goes on along the minus strand of JAJFKW010000001.1, from coordinate 1,738,688 downwards.
TCGGACGATCCGAACAATTGGTCGCATGCCTGATTTAACGCTCTTTGCTGGGATATGTTGGCGGACGGGTCTCATGCGGATCGTGCGCAAGGTCCAACGACAATTAGTCAGACCGAATCCCCCTCTAGCGGCCATTAGCGCTTTTGCTACTGTACTTTGACAGCGCGCCGTTTTGATATCAGCGCGGAAATGAGTGCTGCAATCGCACACAGTGCGCCTGTTGCGACGACAGCGTTTTGCAGTCCCCAGATGCTAGCCGAAATACCGACCGCCAGACTGCCAATGGAAGTGCCGCCAAACGCGATCATGCCCCAGAAGCTACTAACTCGCCCGCGAACGTCATCGTCGACTAAGGTCTGAATGAGTATTTGCGAGCCCACGCCGCATAACGACAAAATAACGCCGAGCATTACGACAACAGGCACGGCTATCCAAAATGTATCCAGGAGTCCGAGCAGAACGGTCAGCAGGCCGGCGCAAATAACGGCTAGCCGAATAACGGAAATGTTTAGCCAAGCCGTGCCACGTGACAGAGCAACGCCAGATACGATTGCGCCAGCGCCAATTGCGGAGGTCAATATGGCTAGCGCGGTACTACCGCCAGCAAAAACGGAATCCGCGAAAGCCGGCATCATTTCCAAAGCGCCACGACCGAATATCGATGCCAATGCCACAATTATCAGTAATGCGCGAATCTGTGTGTGTTGGATGACATAGCGGGCGCCGGCTCGCATTTCGTCCCACACCGCACCGGATTGCTCGGATTTCTCAGCCGCTGGTTTCAGTGTTACCAGAATCATTGCAATGACCAACGCGATATAAGTCACGCCATTGACAAAAAAGGCAGTCGCTACGCCAAACCATTTAATGATTAATCCGGCTAGCGCCGGCCCGACAAATCTGGAGACGTTAAATGCAATAGAGTTCAACGCAATCGCATTGTGCAGCACTTCTTTATCAACTAGATTCGGCACGATTGTCATGCGCACCGGCATATGCGCACCATCAAGCGTTCCCTGCATTAGCGATAGCATGACCAAGACGCTGATATCGGCCTTGCCGGTTGCCGTCAGCAGCCCCAGTACCAGCATGTTCATGATGCTGGTTGCATTGATCAGCAGTGAGGCGGCTCGGCGGTCAAAGCGATCCGCTAAAACGCCAAATATCGGGCCAAAAACGACCGCTGGCGCAAATTGCGTGAATGCGACTACGCCCACCCAAAATTCGGAATGGGTTAGCTGCCAGGCAAACCAACCCAGGGCTACGCGATATATCCATAATCCATGCAACGAAACGACGCTGCCGGAAAGATATATCAGGTAGTTTCGACTACTGAGTGCGGAGCTTTTGTCTGGCATTTACAAACTGCTCGTCTGGCGGCTGCACATAATAGCGGCTATTCTGCATTTATGGGACCGATTAGCATTCAAGACTCGACAGTAGCTGTTTCCGGCTCCGCTGATTCGTTCCCGGTCCGCAGAATATTTTGTATTGGTAGGAATTATGCTGCGCACACTCGGGAAATGGGTGGCGATGAGACGCGCGATGCGCCGTTCTATTTTTCCAAGGCGGCCGATACGGTGGTCGCCAACGGCAGTATCGTCAACTATCCGCCGCGCACAGAAGATCTGCATCACGAAATCGAACTGGTTGTTGCGGTAGGGGCGCATGCTGCGAATATTTCAGTTGCTTCTGCTTCCGATATTATTTTCGGCTACGCGGTTGGCATCGACCTAACTCGACGCGACCTGCAAAAGGCATCCAAAGAAGCGGGTCGACCGTGGGATACAGCAAAAAACTTCGATCAAAGCGCGCCGACCAGTGAGATCGTCACGGTAGAGTCAATCGGCCATCCTGCTGCTGGCCGAATCTGGCTTGCGGTCAACGAACGGGTGATGCAGGACGGTGACCTTGCCGACATGATTTGGAGTGTGCCTGAGGCGCTAGCAGAGATATCAACCTATTGTGCGTTGGCGCCGGGTGATCTTGTGTTTACCGGGACGCCAGCCGGAGTCGGGTCTTTAGTTAGTGGCGATAAAATGACGGGCGGTATAGACGGCGTTGGTGAGATTGAAATCACCATCGAATAGATCGGCTGCAATGCGTTGGCGTGCCATTTGTAATAGTGCACTATATGCGAATAATTCAAACATGGCAGTTACCGTTAGCCGCTATGGGTCAACATCAGAAGTTTAGCAAAATTTTGGCGACAGACTGGAGTTGACTCAACGGCCAGACCCGGCCGTTTGTTAGTCGCAGCGATATGCCTACAGCCATCGACGTACACGCTTCGTATAACTGAGATACGAATCTCCGAATTTCCGCTCCAAATAATTCTCTTCCGGGATTATCGCCAATCGCTGCAGCAACCATCCGCAGAGCGGTGTCAACAGCAGTAGCCACCAGTTCATTAGTGCAACTCCTACGCCGAGGCAGACAAACACCATTTGAAGGTACATGGGGTTGCGAGTTAGTCGAAACGGACCACGATCGATGATATTAAACGTCGGTTTCCACGGGTTCTCGCTTTGGCCGTCTCGGCGCATAATGAGCACCGACCAGCCGCCTAGGCCGAGCATCGCGCAAGCGATCATAATACCGCCAAGCCAGTAGCGGAACGGTGTCGGAATCTCGAACAGTGATTCGAACGGCAAGATGCGGTTCAGCCCAATGCCAAGTGCGATGGTTAACACCGGGATCACTGGTGGAAAAATCCGAACGGCAGCTGAATCTGTATCGTCTTCCATTATTGCGAGTCCAGAGCGCGCACCACAACCGATCACTGGCTGTATGCAATGGGTCATCTGCAGTCATTTCAGTGCTTCGAATCGTAGCATTTGAGCGACCCGGTGTGGAGGTAAACCGGCCACATGACTCAGACATTGTCTGGCAACAATTGTACGGCCAAGTTTGGTCTATCACAGCTATTGATTCAGTAAGCCAATTCCGGCTGCGCGTACCGAGTCCCGAAATGCCGTGAATTCGTTCTCGAAATATGCGCTGACGATTGACGAGACGCTCGCTGTTTCCCGTGTCGCCGTATCGACGTAACTGTTCGCCGCCGCTGACGGTGCATCGCGCGAACTTCCGACGTAATATTGCGCCATCTCAATGTGTGCGATCATCTTATCGTCGCTATATACAAATCCTTTGGTCTGATCCGGTACGCGTATCAAACTTTCGAGCTCGTTGAGCTGTTCAATGACCTTATCTGCATCCTCGGTTAACGACGTTAGATTGTTTACGCCGCCATCGCCACGTTGTTCGATCAATTTTTTAATCGTGTCTATATCGGCGCGCGCGCGGACAATTTTTTCCACAAGCTGAACTGCGCGCTCCTGCAAACCCTGAAGGTCCAACATCGTCTTGTATTGAAGTTCAATATCAGCTTGCGAGAATGACGAACGTGGGTCTTTGATCGTCATTACGTCGCTAGTTATCGGCTCAACCTCTTCCGTGGCGCCAACCAAAGTCATCGTGACTTTGTACTTTCCCGGCGGTACTTCGACGCCTTCCGGTAGCACATCCGATTCCGGCGGCTCATCGCTAGGAAACGCGCGCACGCCGTCGTGTGTCATTCCCCAAGTGATACGGTTGATCCCCTGCGTGGGCGTTGCTTCGAAATTACGCACAACCGCACCCAACGAGTCGCGTACTTCGATTTTGATGACGATCTCCGAGTCGTCGTCTGTCAAATCGGCAGTCTTGCTGTTCTTGCGTTGCTCAATCGCCCGTTCGCGGTCGCGGTCCGGATCTGGATGCTTAAGGTCCTTGCCGTTTGCCATAAAGGTCAACATTACGCCGTAGGGTTCGTTACTTGCGCGATACTCGCCGCTACCGGTAAAGCGTGTTGAAGGTGTTTGCGCGGCGACGTAGTGTTGCCCGTCGGTCGCTGAAAGCATCTTAAAGCGAGCCGAAAAATCCTCATCATTGAGATTTCGAAGTGCGCTGAAATCATCGATGACGAATATCGATCGCCCGTGTGTGCCCAAAACAAGGTCGGACTCACGTTCCTGAATGGCCATATCCATCACAGAAACTGTTGGCACGCCGGCAGTGAACTTGAACCAGCCCTTGCCGCCATCCGACGAAACGTACAATCCAAACTCCGTACCGGCGAACAATAAGTCGGGATCTTTAACATCCTGCAGCACCGACAGTGCGTAGCCGCTAATCTCGGCGGTGCTGAGCGACGTCCAACGTTGGCCGTAGTTTTCGACCTTAAATAAATAGGTATTCATGTTGCCGCGACGATGATCGTCGAAGGCCATAAAAGCAGTGCCTGCATCGTGTGGTGAGGGTGTGATCATCGCGGCCCATGCCCCGTCGGGGAGGCCGCGAACGCGTTCGTTAACCCTTTGCCAGTCTTCGCCGCCATTGCGCGTTATATGCACCCTTCCGTCGTCGGTTCCGACCCATATCAGCCCTTGTTCCAGCTTACTCGGTGCTACCGCAAATATTGTCGTGTAATTTTCCGCCGCTGTGACGTCATAGGTCAGTCCGCCGCTCTCTTTGTAAAGTTGCACTTCTGGATTGTTCGACGTGAGATCGCCGCTAATCGTTGTCCAACTCGCGCCCCGATCGGAAGATTTGTGCAAGAACTGACTGCCGTAGTAAACAGTATTGGCATCAAATGGGTCAATCGCGATTCCAGAATTCCAATTGAAGCGCAGTTCGATATCGCTACTCGGCGGGTCCGGCTTGATCAATCGTTGTTCGCCTGTTGTCAAATTCCAACGTGATAGATAACCACCTTGCGACATGACATAGCCGCTGCTTGAATCGTCGGGCATTGGTAGCGTGTCGAAGCCATCGCCAAAGCCAACTTCCTGCCAATGAAGGTTACGAATTCCCGCATTTTCCCAGACCTCGGCGGGGCCGCGCCACGAACCGTTATCCTGCAGACCGCCATAGACGTGATACGGGTGATCGTTGTCGACTGCGATGTGATAAAACTGCGACAACGGTAGATTTCGCACATACCGCCAGGTGACGCCGCGATCTCTGGTGATTGCAATGCCACCGTCGTTGCCGACGATCATATGGTCCGAGTCGGCAGGATTGATCCAGAAGGCATGACTGTCGATGTGTACGGTATTGCTAGATTCGCAGCAGGCGATGAGTGGATTTTGCGTAAAGGTTTTGCCGCCGTCTATCGATTCTCGGATGAACGTAGCGATGTTGAACACGTGATTCGCATCGTTGGGGTCGACCGTTATTTCGCTGTAGTAAAACGGACGGTCGGAAACATTGTACTCTTCGTTAACCTTCTCCCATTTGTCACCGCCGTCAGCTGACACCAACAACGCACTCTTTTCTGCTTCGATTAATGCATAGATACGCTTCGGTTCTGCAGGGGAAATTCCGAAAACAGTGCGTCCCAATTCACCCGCCGGGAGTCCGTCTTCTTCTGCGCGCTGCTGCCAGGTTTTGCCGGCGTCCTTGGAAATGTAGATTCCGGAGCCGGGTCCGCCAGACTTAAATTGATACGGCCAACGGCGAAACTGCCACATTGCGGCGTACAGCTTATTTGGATTGGCAGGGTCCATTTTTATGTCGGTCGCCCCTGTGGTTTCGTCGACGTACAAGATTCGCTGCCAAGTTTCTCCGCCATCGACCGTTTTATAGACTCCGCGTTCCGCATTGGGACCCCACAGCGTGCCAAGTGCTGCGACGTAGGCAGTATCCGGGTCGTGCGGATGCAACGCGATCCGGTCGATGCGTTCGCTGTTGGCGAGGCCGCTGAGCGACCAGGTTTTGCCGCCATCGATGGACTTGTAAATACCCGCGCCGACTGACGTGGAGTTGCGTACGTTGCTCTCCCCGGTGCCAACCCAAATAATGTCCGGATTGTCTTGGTTTATGGCTAGCGCGCCAATGGATGCAACTGGCTGGTCCTCGAAAACAGGCTCCCAATTGAGACCGCCGTTGTTCGATATCCACACACCGCCGGTCGCAGCGCCGATGATGATGCGATTGGGGTTGACCGCAACGACGTCGATTGCAGCGATCCGTCCGCTAACGGCGGCCGGGCCAATTTCGCGGGCCCGCAAACCCTCATACAAGCTCGCATCGGGTGCGGCATTGACTGCGCCGATTAATGTAATCAAGAATGAATAGCCAATAAACCGAAATGGAACTTTCATTAGTTTTCCCCTGACCGAAAAAGCGCAGTGTTGTCACCGCTTTCTCTTAAATTTTGCAATGCAGAATTGATCGCCGTTTTTGTTTGCAGATGACCCGCAATACGGGTATTTACTTATTATCGATAGTGCTAGGGTACACTAGAATCCCGGATCGTTAATTGGCGACTGCCCGTCGGTTGCCGAGCCCACATATCATTCCAAAGGCCCGACTTTGCGAACGACGATTCAATCTTGGTTGTTCTTTCGGTTATTGACCAAGCCGTCTGTTGTATTTGTAGAGCTATCTGAGACGCGGCCATCACCTTATTCGGTTTTTTTCAGGTTCATCTTTTGGCTGGCCTTGATACCGCCTGTTTTCGCTTACATCGGCGCGGCAAATTTTGGCTGGCATCTGGGCGCCGCAGAACCTCTATTTATGTCCAACGAAGAATTGATAGCGATCAGTATCGCCTATTTCATCGCTTTGCTATTTGGCTTTATCAGTACGGCGATGATTGCGCAGTGGATGGCAGCAACCTATGGCGCCCGGCATTCGCTTGGAATTCACTTCGCGGTGGTGACCATCGTGGCAGCACCGCTTGCGGTCGGCAGCATTGTGCACCTGTATCCGCACGTTTTCGTCAATGTGTTGGTGTTGATTCCAACGTTGATCTGGAGCATGTACTTGCTATATCGAGGATTGCCGATTGTGCTTAAGATCGGCCCGGAACGCGGCATGTTAATGGCGTCATCGTTGATTGGCTGGTTATTAGTTGCTGCGGTCAGTTTGCTTGGGCTGTCCGTCGGCTTGTGGGGAAGCGGTATTGGCCCTTCCATTGGTGTCTAAGATGACAGGCAATGCCAATGACGCCGTAGTCGAATACTATCACGATGACGTCGTCCGATTTCTGGTGATGTGTTCTTTGGTCTGGGCTGTCCTGGCGATGACTGCCGGCGTATACGTTGCCGCGGAATTGATTTGGCCAGGACTTGGCTTTGATCATCCGTGGTTGTCTTTCGGTCGTCTGCGCGCGCTGCATACCAACGGCATCATTTTTGGATTCGGCGTATCTGCGTTAATGGCAACGGCGTTTTACAGTGTGCAACGAACCTGCCACGTGCCGCTGGCGCTGCCCAAGTTGGCGTGGTTTACCGGCGTTGCATGGCAATTCGGTGTATTGGCGGGCGGCCTATCGCTGCTGGCCGGAATGAATGGTGGCAAGGAATACGCCGAACTCGAATGGCCGTTCGACATCGTAATAGCGTTGCTTTGGGTTTACTTTGGGCTGGTTTTTTTCACTACGATTGCACGGCGAAAAATAAAACCGATATACGTATCAAATTGGTTTTATGGCGGGTTGATCATCGTTATCGCTATGTTACACATCGTCAATAGCCTCGCGATGCCAGCGACGTGGTTCAAGTCGTACTCTGCTTTTCCTGGTGCGCAAGATGCGATCGTACAATGGTGGTATGGGCACAACGCCGTTGGCTTCCTGTTGACCGGCGGATTTCTCGGCATGATGTACTACTTTTTGCCGAAACATGCCGATAGACCCATCTGGAGCTACCGTTTATCGATTGTCGCGTTTTGGGCGTTTACCTATAGCTACATTTGGGCCGGCCCACATCATCTTCACTACAATTCCATTCCCGATTGGGTGCAAAACTTGGGTATGGGGATGAGCTTGATTTTGCTTGCACCGTCTTGGGCGACGATGGTCAACGGCATTATGACGGTCAGTAGTGCGTGGGAAAAACTACGTACCGACCCCGCGCTCAAATTTATCGTGCTATCGCTCGCATTCTATGGTCTGGCGACTTTCGAAGGTCCAATGATGGCCATCAAAAGCGTCAATGTGGTCAGTCACTTCACGGATTGGACAATTGGCCACGTACATTCCGGCGCGCTCGGCTGGAATGCCATGATTACGTTCGGCACATTTTACTTTTTGGTGCCAAGGCTCGTTGGCGGAAAGCTATACAGCGTTCGTATGGCGAACGCGCATTTCTGGATGGCGTTGGCAGGCACGATGCTCTACGTATTGGCGATGTGGGGGGCCGGCGTATCGCAGGGTTTGCTGTGGCTTAGCTTGGACCAAATTGGCGAATTGAGCTTTAGCTTTAAAGACATCATGGCGAGCATGGTGCCCTACTATTTGTTGCGCTTAGTTGCAGGACTTATCTTCCTTGCGGGTGCGGTGATGATGACTTACAACCTGGCTATGACCATCAAGGGTCGACCCACGGTGAAGGTTCGGCCACCCGAAGTTACCGCATATAGGGTGGATTCATGAACGGTCTGCAGCTGCACAAGAAGCTCGAAGAAAATTCTGCGCTGCTGATTTTCGGAATCTTATTCGTGTCTGCCATTGGTGGCCTTGTGCAAATCGTTCCAAGTTTGTTCCAGGAATCACTGAGCACACCGACGCCCAATACGCGGGACTATTCTCCCGTTGAATTGCTAGGCCGCGATATCTACGTTCGCGAGGGCTGCAGTGTGTGTCACTCGCAGCAAATCAGACCATTGCTGGCGGAAATTGAGCGCTATGGCCCTTACTCGCAAGCAGGTGAGTTCGTTTACGATCGACCATTTTTATGGGGTTCGAAGCGTACTGGACCCGATCTGCATCGAATTGGCGGCAAGTACTCGGATATTTGGCACCGTGTTCACTTAATAAACCCGCGTGATGTCGTGCCGAATTCAATTATGCCGTCATACCCTTGGCTGGTGGATCGTGATGCCAATGCTGCCGAAGATATCCAGGCGCGATTGCGTGCACTGCAGCGTCTTGGGCATCCCTATGACGATGAAACGATCGAAGCGGCGCCAGTCGCAGTTCAGGGCGTAAAAGAAATCGATGCGCTAATTGCATATTTGCAAATGCTGGGTACAGGCCACGACGCAAGCGCGTTGGACGCGCATGGGGCAGGCCATTGATTAGCGCGATACCGAAGAGCGGAGAAGGCAGATGATGTGGTTTCTTTTTATTGGCGACATGGTGGTTATGCTGTTCATGGTGTTGCTCGTCATCTGGGTTTCGTTAATGGGCAGTGACAAGCGGATTAACGTTGCCGCAAAGATTCCGTTACAAGATGAGAAATTCGATGACTGATATGCCATCCGATTTCTGGGGCGGTTGGATCACGGTATTGACGCTGGTTAGTTTGGCGGGACTCGCTTGGCTAATCTTCAGCGCCTATTTTTCAAAGTCGGAAGAGCCGGCAAACCACGAGGAACCGGTATGGGACGAAAATCTCCGCGAAGGCTCCAATCCGGCACCGATGTGGTGGTTCTGGCTTATTCTCAGTGCCATGATCTTCTCGGTCATCTATTTTATGTTGTACCCAGCGCTCGGATCGTTTCAGGGGATGTTGAAATGGTCGCAAGGTGGCAGGGTCGCACAAAGCCAGGTTTTGTATGAGGAGGAATTCGCTGGGCTGCGCAACACCATTGCGGATGCCAGACTGGAAACTCTGCAAAGCGATGCGCGTTTTATGTCCTCGGCCGGACGAATTTACGATCGTAATTGTGCGGTTTGCCACGGCTACGATGCGGCAGGTCAAGCAAAACTGTTTCCCAACCTCACCGATGATATATGGCAGTGGGGCGGTACACCGGAGCAGATAGAGTCGACCATCCGACAGGGTCGCCGTCCGGTGATGGTCGGCTGGCAAGCCGTACTGGGCGACGAGGGCATAGATGATGTCGTTGACTACGTCTTGACGTTGGGTTCGGGCGGAGCTGAGGCATCACCCGGTCATGCGAAGTATCAGCAGTTTTGCGTTGCATGCCACAGTGTTGATGGCAGTGGCAATCAGGCGCTCGGCGCACCGAGTCTCGTCGATGACGACTGGTTGTACGGATCGACGCCCGACGATGTTCGGCTGACGATTGCACAAGGGCGCAAAGGCATCATGCCGGCATTTCAAACGCGACTTGATGATGCGCAAACCAGATTATTAGTCGCTTGGTTAACTAGACCCGCTGATTGACGGTCGCTGCCGTCTGTTCGATTCCGTAGGCACCAGTGCTGATTTGCTTGCTGGACGTCTGGCAGCTCGCTTTCGCTAATGCTGTCGACTGACCCATTACGATCTTCAACCTGTTGACGGGCCGCAGATGGATACCACTCACAAGCTGATACGGCGTCGGTCAAGTGACAATGTATGTCGGCACCATCACTGCTGGGAATGGCGGACTAACAAACTGGTATTTCCTCAAAGGGCTCGACCCCAGTAGCCTTGACGATTCCAAAAAGCAACTACCAGAGACACACGATGTCTGCTACTGATGACTTCATTACAGCCAACCAGGACTATGCTGACAATTTCACGAAGGGTGGCCAACCAATGCCACCGGCAAAGAAAATAGCTGTTGTGGCCTGCATGGACGCGAGGATCGAGACGGGTCGATTGCTTGGTTTAGAGGAAGGTGACGCCCACGTTATCCGTAACGCCGGTGGCGTGGCTACTGACGATGTCATTCGATCGCTGGCAATTTCGCAGAGGCTTCTGGGAACGACAGAAATCGTTCTGATCCACCATACCGACTGCGGCATGCTGACCTTCAAAGACGATGCGTTGAAATCTCAAATCGAGGAAGATACTGGACTACGCCCAGCATTCGCTCTGGAAGCTTTCGATGATCCGGAAGGTGATGTTCGGCAATCCGTTCGACGCATCAAAGCGAATCCGTTCATTCCCCACAAAGACAGCATTCGCGGTTTTGTTTATGACGTTGAGACGGGACTTTTGAACGAGGTTTCTGACTAGCAGCTTGTTGAAAAAGGCTGCTAGCACTAAGCGGTCGCAATGGGCAATCTCTAGATCGCCGTAAATTCGTCAATGTCACCGACAGTAATTCAAATGCTGCCAGCGAAACATTGTTTAGCGACGATCACTGGGTGCAGCGCTTCTGTGGGAGCGCAGCCGCGATTGATGCTGTTACCGTCCGGGCCAGTGTCGCAGCGAGGTGGTTAGCCGGGTTGCCGTTATTGGCGCCGCTTTAACTCCACGTGACCTAAATCGCCTTAGAAAACTTCTCAGAACCGTCGCGTAAATATGCATCGAATATCATGCAGATAATGCGCACAAGGTAACGACCCTGTTTGGTGACGGTGAGCGTGTCAGGTTCAATTCGCAACAGGCCATCATCCTGTAGTTTAAGTAATTCGGGCCATCTGTCCCTGAAGTAATCCTCGAATATCAGCCCAGTGCGTGTTCTAAATTCGGTAAAATTGACTAGAGATCGACACATTAGATCCTGAATGACTGACTTGATGATTGCGTCCCGATCGCTTACTTGAGTTCCGCGGGCAATGGCCAGCATGTCCGAGTCGATTGCACTGTAATAGTCGTGCAGCGTCTTCTCGTTTTGAACGTAGGTGTGACCGACTTGCCCGATGGAGCTGACGCCCAGTCCGATAAGCTCACAATGCGCGTGCGTCGTGTAGCCCTGGAAATTACGGTGTAGTGTGCCTAGCCGACGTGCCCTTATCAAAGAATCCGACGATTTTGCGAAATGATCCATACCGACATATTCGTACCCAGCTTCAGTCAGCATTTCGACAGCGGTACCCAGCAATTTCAATTTTGTTTCTGCGCAGGGAATGTCATCTGCGTTAATTTGTCTTTGCGTTTTGAATCGTTGCGGTAAATGGGCATAACTGTAAAGCGACAAGCGATCTGGCGATAACTCAATCACCTGCGAAAGTGTTTGGGTAAAGCCACCTAGTGTCTGCTTTGGCAAGCCATTGATCAGGTCAATATTGATTGAGCGAATACCGTTGTTTCGAGCTGCAGTAACGATAGCGCGCGTTTCTGCAACAGATTGGATGCGGTTAACCGCAATCTGCACGGCCGGATCAAAATCTTGGACACCAATGCTGATTCTGTTGATGCCGAGTGCTGCGAGATGATCAATACGTTGTGGTGCAAGATCGCGCGGATCGATCTCGATCGAAAAATCGCGGTCGTCGTCCTCAGCTAGGTTGAAGTAGTCGCGCAGTGCGTCAAAAATTGTAGTGAGTTGAACGTCGCTTAAGAACGTGGGCGTGCCGCCGCCAAAATGTACTTGCTCAACGGTATGCAGCCGGCCAATCCTCTGGCTGTGCAGTGTCATCTCGTGCTTCAGTCGTTTTACGTAGGAGTCAGCGCGCTTGAGGTTAGCCGTGTTGATTTTATTGCATGCACAATAGAAGCAGATCTTGGAACAAAATGGGATGTGTAGATATAGCGACAGTGCGCGGATATCGGCCTTCGCTAGCGCATTGTCATATGCCGCGATCCAGTCGCCTTCGCGAAACTGGTCTGCCGTAGGATATGACGTGTAACGTGGGCCGTTAACGTTGTACCGACGAATCAGGTCGGGCTCGAAATGCGATATAGCCATAAATGTGCCAATGCTCAGCTAAGCAATCTGTTGATCAATTTGCCTGATTGGCATCTCGGTATAAATTGGGAGATATACTTAGAGATCGTCCAGAACTTGAGACAAAACGCGCGATGACGCTCTATGAAATGCTCAAAATTGGACACGTAACGAGTGTTGTGATTTCAGGGTCGCTATTTATTTACCGCTACGCTTGGTTAAATACACGGACCGGTAAGCCCTTATCAAGAATGCTAAGAGTGCTGCCCCATATCAACGACACTATTTTGCTAGCCTGCGCACTGGGCATGCTGTTGGTTGCGGGGCTCAACCCGTTCGAAATTCCCTGGTTGCTTGGAAAAATCGTGGCGCTGATAGCTTACATCGGCATCGGGATGGCCTGTCTTCGCGCTGTACCACGCTCCGCAAAGCAGGCTGTGAGTTTTGTGGGCGCGATGATCGTGTTTGCCTATATTGTCATGGTGGCATTGAGCAAACAGCTCACACTGATGGCTTAAACCCATTACGATCAATCGACATTTTCTTGCAATCCGCATGGCAGGCTCTGGCAAACGAACGAATCGTTGCGCTATTTAGACAATCTTGCCGATGCAGCTGTAACAAAAACCTGGAATACGGCGACGGAGCATAATATTCTGGGTGCTCCGAACGTGGCGAGGCCCCAATATGACCATTTATTATCGCATCCTCCTCTCCGCACTCCTGTATTTCGTCGTTTCCGGCTGCGCCGTAAACCCGGTTACAGGTAAGACTCAACTAGTCGGCATGAGTCGTAGTCAGGAGATCCAGGTAGGGCAGCAAAATTACGCGCCGATGCGGCAAGTGGAGGGTGGGGACTACGATGTCGACCCCGCATTGACGACCTACGTTCAGCAAGTCGGCGGCAGGCTCGCGGCTGTTAGCGATAACGATCTGCCCTACGAATTTCATGTGCTCAATAGTTCGGTGCCGAATGCATGGGCACTGCCGGGCGGAAAAATCTCAATTAATCGCGGTCTATTGGTGGAACTCAAATCGGAAGCTGAGCTTGCTGCAGTGCTCGGACACGAAGTCGTACACGCGGCGGCAGGACACACCTCGCAACGCCAGGGACGAAGTATGGTGTTACAGGGACTTCTGTTGGGTGCCGCTGTTGCGACCTCGGGCAGCGAATACGGAGACATTGCGAGAGGCGGTGCAAATCTCGGCGCGCAACTGATCACCCAGCGCTATGGGCAGGGTGCCGAGCTTGAGTCGGATAAGTACGGTATGAGTTACATGTCGCGCGCGGGGTACGACCCGCAAGGTGCAGTGTCACTGCAAAAAACCTTCGTTCGCTTAAGTGAGGGCCGTCGGCAAGATTGGCTGAGCGGATTATTTGCCAGCCATCCACCGTCACAAAAACGTGTTGCGGAAAATATTAAGACGGCGACGACGCTTCCGGCGGGCGGAGAGTTAGGCGCTGATCGCTATGTGGCTGCAATGAAAAAGACCTTGGCTGCGAAGCCCGCTTACGACACTTATGAGGAGGGCAGAAAGTATTTGAGTGAAGGTGATGCCGAAAAAGCAATCGAGAAAGCCAATACGGCAATCAAGATGTTTCCCGGAGAGGCAAACTTTTACGCGCTTCGCGGTGACTCGCGATTACTCAATAAGGAATACAAAATGGCGGTGACGAATTACGACAGCGCAATTCGCCGCCGTGACGATTATTTTTACTATCGGTTGCAACGCGGCCGCGCCAACGAAGTGCTGAAAAATTACGCCGCCGCTACAAATGATTTGCAAGCCAGCAATTCACTGCTGCCAACATCTGTTGCGTATTATTCGTTAGGGTCAATTGCCGCTACGCAAGGCAACAAAAAGGCTGCGATTGAATATTTTGAGAAAATTGCCAGTGGCAAGGGCGATGTTGCCGTGGCTGCGCAAATCGAATTGGCTAAATTGGATTTAGCAAACAATCCGCAAAAATATGTGCTGAAGCGTTGCGATCCGGATAGTAGCGGAAATCTCGTTGTCTCGATCAAAAATAACACGGGCGTAGCAATCAAGGACGTTGCGTTTGTCGTGGAGCATACCGATCAGGACGGTAGTGCGCGCCAGGATACGCGTCGGGTTTCGTCGCCGCTCGGAGCGGGACAGGTCACGTCCGTCAACACACGCCTGGGGCCATACCAAGCCGGCAGTAATTGTCCCGTGCGGATAACGACAGCGCGAATCGCAGAGTGAGCGGTGCAACGGGCGTTTGGCTGGTAGCCAGAATTCTTAGATTTTTGTGAGTTTTGTGCCTAGTTAAACAGCATCTCACAACCTACGCTGTAAAAAGTTTTGGGAACCGAAGTAGCGATTTTGAATCCAACACAATGTTGTTACCGTCGATCGCAACGCCGCCGTGGGTCATTCGATCCGCGTAAGCCGTAGAGCGAGGATCTAATGGTGAAATTGCCGATATTTATTGCGCTTGCCCTGGTCGTGACAGGAAGCGCGCTTGCCATCCTGCAACCATGGGATGACGACGTGAGTGGCAGCGGCGTCGACCTAACGCCGACAACGCTTGTCGCTGAATTTAATGTGTCAGCGCCGCTCGCGAAGAGAATCGCCGCATTGGAAGGCGCAATCATGACTGAGCGGGAGGCACGTCAACTTCTGCAAAATGAAGTGATGGTATTGACTGAAGAGCTGATGCGGCTCGACGAAACATTGCCGGCGGCGGCTCAAAATTCGGCAGGTGACGACAACGCAACGGATGCGGTGGCGCGGCGACGAAACACGGTACGCAATTTTTTCTCGACAGAAGCGCGCAGAACGAGGTTGCTTGAAGCAGGCATGGACGCGGCCCTGGTGGATAGAGTCGTACTTCGTGAATCTGAAGTGCAAATGGCGGGCTTACGAGCTCGCTATCTCGCGCAACATAACGTTTCTTCCGATGCTGACCCAGACAGGGGCAGGTCGGTTTATGACGTGATGCGCGAAGAATTGGGAGACAACAACTACGAAAAATATTTGTCCGCCAACGGGCAGCCAACAAGGATATCAGTGGCAGGTGTGATGCAAAATTCACCCGCGTTCGATGTCGGTCTACGAGTTGGGGATAGGATTACCAGTTATGCGGGGCAACGGGTGTTCAATATGGGCGAGTTTAATCGCACAGTGATGCGCAATGCGCCCGGTCAGACAGTGGTAATTGATTTTGTGCGCGATGGTCAACCGATGCAGGTTCAGGTGGCTAGCGGCCCCCTGGGAATTTGGGGCCAATAAGAATACTTGTCGGCGATTCGCGCGAAGTCACCCAATATCGATGGCAAAATGAAACTAAACCTAGGGCGGAATTTTGGCGCGTAATCCGCGCATATTGCACAAAAGGCGGTGACCTTCGGGTCGGCGCGCGGCCACAAATCGCTGCCGCTCTGGCCAATTGGCATCCTGCGATGCAAAATGTGCTTACGATAATAATAAGAAGGGATATGCATCCTTGAAGAAAGCGCTTCGCTACGGAATACCGAACAGCTTCACTGCGGCAAGCTTATTACTCGGACTGGGTTCGATCGTCACCGGTATGCTCGGCGATCTGGAGCTTGCTGGTTGGATGATTGTTTGGTGCGGCTTGCTCGATGTGCTCGATGGTCTCGCCGCGCGTATGTTAAACGCAACATCCGATTTTGGCGCCGAGTTCGACTCTATGGCAGACCTGGTGGCTTTTGGCGTTGCGCCCGGCATGCTCGCGCTACAAGCTGGCATGCAATTGGGCGGTGTCGTTCCTGGTAGTCATTCCTTCTTGGTGCTGCTGTTGGCGATCGGCGTTTTCGTACTTGCCGGCGCAAGTCGATTGGCGCGATTTAATCTATCGACCGGAACACCGAGTACTGGCTGGTTTGCAGGAATTCCTATCACGGCAGCCGGCGGTGGTTTAATGTCAACAGCGATTATCCTGCTTGCAAAGTATCCGGAAGTCGCCGCTGGGCTGCCTCTGAAATTGTATATCCCGGTCGCTTTGTTCGTACTTGCTTTGGGCATGGTATCGACGATCCGCTTTCCAAAAATTCGTAAGCGAGACAATGTCGTAATTAACGCGTTTCAAGGGTTCAATTTCGCAGCAACATATTTCTGTGGAATTATGCGTATGTATCCAGAGTTTCTATTTTCCATGGCACTTTTCTTGCTCGTTTCTGGCATTGTTGCGGGCCGCATTACAAAATACGAGGGTGTCGGTGATCCGGGATAGCGGTTACCAGGAACATTAGAGCGTTCGCTGGTCACTTTTCGCTGTCAAGTGCAGACAATGTTGCGATCAAGTGAAAGATTCTGACGCGAATTTGCTAGAGCGTCGCGTGGATCTCCTCGGATCCGCGTACCGGCTTTTCTACGCAGAGCCGTTGCATATTGTTCGAGGCGAGGGCATTTGGTTGTTTGATGCCGATGGCCGCAAGTATCTCGATATGTATAATAATGTTCCGCATGTCGGGCACTGCCACCCGCGTGTGGTTGCTGCGATAACTGAGCAGCTATCGACGCTAAATACGCATACCAGATATTTGCACGAACGCGTGCTGCAGTATGCGAAAAGACTAACCGCAAAATTTCCCGTCGAGCTCGATACTGCGATGTTTGCCTGCACGGGCAGCGAGGCAAACGAACTTGCGATGCGTATTGCTAGAAGCAGCACCGGTGGTACAGGGTTTATTGTTGCGCAGCATGCATACCATGGAAATAGCAAAGCGACCTACGAAATTTCGACCGAGGATATTGCTGAGCCAGAAATTCCTGACTACATTGTGACCGTACCCTTCCCAGACACTTTCCGCGGTCAATATGCCGGCGAAGGTGCGGCGCAAGAATGCGCAGATTGTTTGCAAGTTGCTATTGAGACCCTGCAAGGGCGCGGCGTGCGTCTCGCAGCATTCATGATTGATACGATCATGTCGAGTAGCGGCGTGATTAATTTACCTGCCGGCTATTTGTCCGCTGCCGCAAAAATCGTGCGCGACGCCGGAGGCATTTTTATTGCTGATGAAGTTCAACCGGGCTTTGGGCGTATGGGTGAGACATTTTGGGGCTTCGAGGCTGACGACGTCGTGCCGGATATCGTCACGCTTGGGAAGCCGATGGGCAATGGCTACCCGCTTTCTGGCGTCATCGCGCAGCGACGATTGCTTGATAAGTTTTCCGCTACCGAAGGTTACTTCAATACATTTGGCGGCAGCCCCGTCGCCATGGCCGCCGGTCTTGCAGTATTGGACGTTATCGAATCGGAAGCGCTGTAAGCGAACGCAAAGTTGGTCGGTGCACATATCATTGACGGATTACGTTCGTTAGCTGAAAAGCACAGCATCATTGGCGATGTGCGGGGGCGCGGCCTGTTTGTGGTCGTCGAACTAGTGTCTGACAGAGACCAGCGTACTCCGGCGACAGCGCTTACCCGAAATATTGTCGACGGACTAAAAAATCGCGGAGTCCTCGTTGGCTCAATCGGTGTTCACGCAAATATTCTTAAAATTAGACCGCCAATGGTGCTGTCAATCGAGCAGGCGAGCTATATGCTGGACATTCTTGATGAAACGCTTTCGGCGTTTACGTGAGCCGTCATCACGGATTATTTCGCATGAGCTTTAGCTGGAGAAACTAGTGTCACATCCTAAGACAGATTTCATCCAACGATTATTGATTCTTCCGCTTTGTCTAATGCCGTTAACGACGCTTGGCGAAGTGATCGTTATTCGGGCAGACCGAATTATCGTCGGCGACTCGGCCCATGCGCTGGAAGGTGCAGCGATTGTCGTTGAAGGCGATCGAATCGTCAGCGTAGGCGAGCAAAAAATTCCGCCGGAAAATGCACGCATAATTGAGCTCGGCGATGCCACGCTGATGGCGGGGATGATCGACGCACATGCGCATCCGCTACTTTCATCCGGCGACTATCAGTCTTTGCATCTAAACCAATCGTCGGCCTATAAGTCGCTCCGTGCTGCGGCTTTCTTACAGAAACTGCTGCAGGCCGGATGGACCGGTGTACGGGTTGCCGGTGACGGTGATGTGTTCTACGGCGCTGTTGATATCAAACGCACAATTGACGAGGGTTTCATCGTTGGCCCGAGAATGGCTGTTGCATCGCACTATATCTCTATCACCGGCGGTGGTGGCGATATCAACTACGCTTCTCCAGAGCAATCTTTGATCGCGGACGGGTTGGTCGTAGATGGTGTCGACGAGATTCGAAAAGCGGTGCGTACCGAAATCAAGTATGGCTCTGACTGGATTAAAGTATTGGCGACGGGGGCGTACCTATCCGTTGGCGATAGCCCAAAGAACGTTTCATTTAGCCCGGAAGAATTTCAGTCATTGGTAAACGAGGCTGATCGCCAGGGTGTTCCCGTAATGGCGCATGCACATGCAACCGCTGGCATCAAACAGGCAGTGTTGGCTGGAGTGAGAAGTATTGAACATGGAACGTTTCTGGATGACGAAGTCATCCAATTAATGAAAAAGCGCGGTACTTGGCTCATCCCAACCATCTATATCGGTGACTACTACGAGGATGAGGGAACCCTTCGAGAGGATGATCGTAATACGTACTATGTTGAGCACGAACGGCCGGTCTGGATAAGCTGGTTGACGAAGGCACACAAACAAGGTGTCAAAATTGGTGTTGGCGTAGATTTTGGCGGCCAGGGTTATACGGCCAATGTATTTGCGCGTGAATTCGCGACGCTAACTGAAATTGGTATGACGAATATGGAAGCAATTCAGGCAGGAACGCGTGTCAATGCAGAAATGCTAGGTTGGGGCGAGAAACTCGGTACGCTGGAAGCAGGCAAACTTGCGGATATTATCGCAATCGCGGGCAACCCCCTCGACGATATCCGCCTATTGGAGAACGTGAGTTTCGTGATGATAGGTGGAAAAGTCGTCAAATCTGCGGCTGCGAAGATCAGGCAATCGGAAATGCTGTCCAACTAGGATTTCTCGCAAAAAATTATTTAGTACAGGAGTAACGATGCTAGTTCGTGTTGTCGTGATTTTCCTCACGATCTTTATTGCCGCTTGCAGTGGCAGTGCAAATAATGCCGGCGTGGAGGACAAACTCGCCGGGTTAGGAGGCTATCAGCGTCTCGACGGATACATCGATCTCCTTTGGGATGAAAAGGGCGGACGTATCATTCTGAAATTGGCAGCGAGCCGACTGGGCGAGGAGATGATTTACCAATCGTCATTGTCTAGAGGTATTGGCTCAAACGACATAGGCCTGGATCGCGGACAGCTTGGCGCCACCCGGTTAGTCGAATTTCAACGTTCGGGGCCAAAAGTATTGTTGCTGGAAAAAAATCTAGGCTATCGAGCGATTAGCGACGATGAAAATGAGCAACAAGCG
Organism: Woeseia sp.; assembly: GCA_021773015.1. Classification (GTDB taxonomy): domain Bacteria; phylum Pseudomonadota; class Gammaproteobacteria; order Steroidobacterales; family Woeseiaceae; genus OFTM247. The sequence continues at coordinate 1,718,824 of JAJFKW010000001.1, read as the reverse complement.
GTAACGGAGTCATTCGCTCGGTCAGTCGTTTGGGGATTCGAGTTACTCGGTGTGCGCAGCGATTCGCTCTACATCGATGCGACTGCGTTTGCGATTCGTGACGCGCACGCAATTGCAGCGACGTTGAAGGCGATGGAGGAGGGGGAGTATGTCGTTGAACCGAGTCGTTCGGCGATTTACCTTCCGCGTACGAAGGCTTTTCCCGATAACTCAGAGATAGAGGCGTTGGTAACGCTGGTCGGTCAACCTACCGGCGCATTATTGGCGACCGTTGTGCCGGACCCGACCTCAATTTCGGTACACGTTCACCACTCGTTTGTGCGCCTACCAACGGCCGGATATAAACCGTTACTTTTTGATCCGCGAGCCGGTTTGATTGGCCTTGCCTACGATCGTGACGGATTTCTGGATTATGCGTCAGAAATCGGCTCCACTTTGGCAACGGATTATGGGCGCCGACACCGCCTGCGGAAAAAAGATCCGTCGGCCGTGACCTCCGAGGCCGTTGAACCGATCATCTACTACCTAGATAGGGGCGTGCCGGATCCGGTGCGCTCGGCGTTGATCGACGGTGCACTGTGGTGGAACGAAGCCTTCGAATCTGCTGGGTACAAGAACGCATTTCAAGTTGAGATGTTGCCTGACGACGCCGATCCAATGGATGTCCGTTTCAATGTCATTCAGTGGGTACATCGTTCAACACGCGGTTGGTCGTACGGCAGTTCTGTACTGGATCCACGTACCGGCGAGATACTCAAAGGCCACGTGAATTTGGGCTCATTGCGTGTGCGCCAGGACTACCTAATTGCGGAAGGCCTGCTGGCGCCGTATACCGACGACACCGTCGCTCCCGAAATGTTGGAAATGTCGCTAGCGCGCATTCGACAATTATCAGCGCACGAAGTGGGTCATACGCTGGGCATCGAACACAATTTTGCAGCAAGTACGGAGGGCCGGTCATCAGTCATGGATTATCCGTTTCCCCTGATCAAAATCGATTCCGGCCAAAAAATTGACTTGCGCAATGCGTACGATGTCGGTATCGGTGCGTGGGATAAACGGGTAATTCAATATGCCTACCAGGACTACGGCGAAGATGAGCAAGCTGCTGCCAAGCGCGAGCGTGTACTACTCGAGACCGTGGCAAATTTCAAATTTGTTGCCGATTCAGATTCCCGGGGGACTGGCACACCACACGCTGATGGAAATCTTTGGGACAACGGAGCCGATGCCATTGCCGAGCTACAGCACCTGATGCGAGTTCGTAAGCTGGCGTTGGACAATATGGGTGCGGCCAATATTCGCATTGGCAGGCCATACGCGATGCTGGAAGAAGTGTTGGTGCCAATTTATTTGCTACATCGATATCAAATTCGTGCCGTTGGCAAATTGATTGCCGGCCAGCGCTACAGCTATGCACATCGTGGAGATGGTCAAGCAATTTCTTCTAGGATACCAGCCGCAGAGCAACGCAATGCCGTTCGCGCCCTGCTTAATTTGTTGGACCCAAAAAACCTGGTCGTGCCAGATTCACTGCTTGCGAAAATTCCACCACGGCCTCCGGGCTTCGGCAAAACCCGCGAGGTATTTCCGAACACGACGGGTGCAACGTTTGATTCATTGGGCCCGGCGGCGAGCGCCGCGACCTTGATTTTGGGTGCCCTGTTGGACCCACAGCGAGGTGCCCGCTTAATCGAACAAAGTTCGGGCATTGATGGTATGCCCGGATTCTCAGAGCTCGTTACATCTGTAGTCGACGAAACATGGCGCGCCATTCGCCGCCGTGGGACTGAGGCTTTGATTCAACGTCAAAATAATATGTTAGTGCTGCACCAGCTGATGCATCTTGCAGAAAATCCGGAAGCGGCAAATGAAGTCAGGGCAGTGTCGACAGGCGCCATCGATGCGATTGACAGCTGGATTTCTGCGCGCGTCAGTCGTGAAACCGAAACGGCCTGGCGGTCACACTTTGTAGATGCGCGATTGCAGATCAGTCGTTTTCGGGATAACCCAGCCGTACTTGAGTCGTTAGTGCCGATAGTCGTGCCGCCGGGGTCGCCTATCGGGTCGACACTGCACTAGGAGCAGCCGCTAGGATGTCAATAACTCTGTCCGTACTCTTCGCGTACCTCGTGGTCCTTGCTGCACTGGCAGTGTGGAGTCGGCGTGATAGTCGTTCGCTGCAGGGGTATTTTCTCGCGGATAAGAAATTACCTTTTTGGGTGGTCGCATTCAGCACCAACGCAACAGGCGAAAGTGGTTGGTTACTTTTGGGACTCACCGGTATGGGTTATGCCGTGGGTGCACAGGCATTTTGGGTGGTTGTCGGCGAGGTTACTGGCATTGCACTTTCTTGGACACTTATATCGCGAAAGCTGAAAAAACAAAGCGACGCTGCATCGGCGATTACATTGCCAGACGTATTGGAGTCGAAATTCACAGACAGATTGCACATTCTTCGCTGGATTTCCGTGGTAATTATCCTAGCAATGGTTTGCGCCTATGTAACGGCACAGATGGCCGCATCAGGCAAAGCCCTCGCTGGTTTTATCGACATTGACTATACCTGGTCGGTCGTCGTGGGCGGCCTGGTGATCATCGCGTATACCATCGTCGGCGGCTACAAAGCTGTGTCTTACACGGATGTCGTGCAAGGCACACTCATGCTTGTTGGATTAATCGTTGTCCCGGTGGTGGCCGTTTCGACTGCCGGCAGCTGGACAAACGTAACGGACATTCTCGCGAGTCAGGATCCATCGTTGCTGAGCATGGCTGGTGTTGTAGATAGCGGGCTGTCCGGCTGGATTCTATTGTTTAGCTTTGTTGCGATAGGACTGCCATTCTTGGGAGTGCCGCAGCTTATGACTAGATTTATGGCGGCTAGAGATGATGACGAGTTACGCAAAGCGCGAACGATGTCAGTTGTCGTAATTCTCCTTTTTGATATTGGCGCAGTTACAGCAGGCATGGCTGGTCGGGCGTTGTATCCAGAACTCGCCGATCCAGAGACTATATTTCCACACCTTGCCCGAGAACTATTTCATCCGGTAATTACTGGTGTGCTAATGGTTGTCGTACTGTCAGCAATTATGTCAACGGTTGATTCACTTTTGTTGTTGGCCTCTTCCGCAGTTGTACGCGACACGATGCAGAAGATATTGAATAGTCGGAAGAGTGACCAATCGCTGGCAAAGATTGGCAAAGTGGTTACCGTAGTCATCGGTTTCTTGGGGATTGCCTTGGCCATCGAAGAACCGCCGGTCTTATTTTGGTTTATTTTGTTTGCATGGTCCGGCCTTGGTGCGGCATTCGGTCCGGTCATTATTTGCATGTTGTACTACAAGAGAATCACGCTGCAAGGCGCGGCTGCCGGCATGTTATGTGGTTTCTTGGTTACGGTGATTTGGATTTGGAAGTTCAAGAGCAAAACATATGATTTGTACGAAATGATCCCAGGGTTTCTTGTTGGTCTCGTGGTGATATGGGCGGTAAGTCAGTTTACGAAGAAAGACTCGGCGGGTCCGTCGCCGGCCCAAATTGATTGAAAATGCCGATCTTGCCGATAGGTGCTTGTCAGGCCGTCATATATGTAACACTCTCGAGTCACCGACTGGTGATGACTGTATGACGCAAAGGAGCCCAATTCGTGTCAACGGATGGTAGGCCGTTTCGTTTTTATGACAATCGACAGAAGTATTTGTCTTTCGTCACAACCTGCAATGAAAAGTGGAAAGTTGCGGAACGCTGTATAGCAGAATTGCAGTACGTTTCTCCGACGCCACCTGCATTGCGAATTTTCGACGCGGGAATGGGTGACGGAACGTTACTCAGTCACGTTATGCGCGCTACACACAAGGCTTTTCCAACGGTGCCATTGTATGTCGTGGGTAAGGAAATCAGCCTTGAGGATATTCGACTAAGCCTGGAAAAATTACCCGATCGATTTGTCGAGCACCCTGCCAGTGTCATCGTATTCACGAACATGTATTACGCTGAATCGCCTTGGCTAAAAGTTCGCAACCCTGACATGATGAACAAAGTGAATTGGATTGATGTTCCGCTCAATGGCGATACTGCGGCGGAATTCGGCGCGCAATTACGCGGTCTGGATACGCAGCTGTTGGATGGTTGGCAAGTCAAGGCGAGCGAAAAAACGGGCAACCCGCTTTACGTCCAGCCGTCGGTATTGGTGTTGTATCGAGAGGATCATAAATTTTCCCTGGACAGTGTCAAGCCGAAAAAAGGTGAGTCGAGAGCGGACTACGATTTGATTCTCGTATCGCAGCCTTGGCGGGCGCGTATGGATGCCAAGTTCAAAGTACAGAAGGTTCTTGAACCGATGACCCGAGGGCTTGCGCCAGGCGGCAGAGCAATCGTCACGCAATCCAGCGGCAACGATCCAGGACTCGATCTGGTCAGGCAGATATGGCCGGACGCAGATCCATTCAAGGTGAACCGTCACGAATTGATAGAGGTTCTTCGAGAGCATATGGGCAACACGGTTTCCGACTATCGATTTCATGCGATTTCAGATTCTGAGTCCATACTCAGCTATCAGATGCACACATTACCGGACGAAATTGAATCGAATATTGGAACATCGACATTGTTTGCGGCATGGAACGCAGCTGTCTATGTAGCGCAAATTGAAGACGATCGTTTGGAAAGTGCGTTAACTAGCGGCGCCTATCTTGAGCATACGGAACGAGTGTTGAAGAAGTATGGTGGGCTATGGTTCAACGATGAGGTATTCGTCGTTTCTCGCAACGACTAACTAATCGCGGCAGGGTTGCTCTCGGCCATCTTCAACTGTCTATCCACTCTGCCAGCCGTGTATCCAGCGATGATTCCTGCCTGGGCCTTCGCAACATTCGGAGTCCAGCCCAAACAGCCGCTCCTACGGAATTGCAGATTCAGCGGTCCGCGCACTCAATATCAATCTGCACACCACCGTGTAACCTTTTTGCCAAAATGAGCCTATAAGCCTGTATATCTGTTCAATCTTTGGGGGCTACATTATGAATCTGCTTCGTTCTTTACTCATCATTTTATTCGCCGGCTTGACCGCAACCGTAATGGCCGCGTCCATAAACTCCAGCGACTTGCCAGACAATACAGCCTGGTATATGCACGCCGATCTGAAAAAGATGCGCGCGACAGACTCCGCAAAAAAATTGTATGACTGGTTGGATGTGCATTTGGTGATGAAGGCCGGTAAGGAATTCGGAATAGATCTGAGCAAAGAAACTGACACGATTACGGCGTTTCATTCTGCCTCGACAGGGTCCGTAATCGTGGTTAGAGGGGAATTAAGTGACGATGCGAAAGAAAAGATTCTTTCCCTTGCGCGGCTGAATGGCGACGTTGAAGAGCGTGCGCATCGTGGAAGCGACTACTTTTGGGCGTCGGAAGGTGATGACGAACGGTTGTCGGAAGGTGAAAATGAAACTCCCAATAACGAGAAAGGCTCTGATCCATTGGACGATTTTGACGAGCAATTGTTCTTCAGTTTTGCCGCTAAGAATACGGCGATCGTCACCGCAAACGAAGAACAGATGAAAGCGATGTTGGAGAGCAAGGGCAGGATTACCGGCAGCGACAGCCATAAGGATGCGATGTTTGTGCTAACGGCCGATAAGGCTTTCGTTCAGGCGGGTCTGAATACCGACGTGCTCGATGACGACGGCGACAGCGGTTGGGAATCGAATATCATTCGCAATACTGAAAGCGCAGCGATCTTGATCTCGGATCTAGATGGTAACGTCGCGATAGAAGCGAAGTTAGTGTCGACTGATCCGAAAATGGCAGAATCTATCGCTGGAATCGCCAACGGATTGATTAGTTTGCAGGCATTTAATTCAGATCTCGACTCAGCCGCTAAAAGTGTCTTAGCGAATACAAAAATCAAAGTCGACGATAATGTACTTTCTATCAGCACGGTGATTGAGCCTGCGCTATTTACCGATTTACTGGAGTACTAATTGTCGCTCGTATTTGGCAGCGGTAAGGACTGCGCGTGAATACGGACGAGCAGCTAGTACAAATTGCGCTTGACGGCGATTTGGCCGCATTCGACGAACTTGTCGTACGTTACCGCGACAGATTATTGCGTTTCCTAATGACACGCAGCAGCTGCATCGCGGACGCCGAGGACGCAGTACAAGATACATTCGTCAGTGCATATCGCTATTTAGACAGTTTTAACCCGCGATGGCGCTTTAGTACATGGATTTATCGTATCGGCATACGTAATGCCGCACGGCAAGCGCCGCAGATTAGTGGCAAAGACGTTGAGTTGCAGCACGACAGTGATCCATTGCACGTCTGTATATCGGAAAGCGAACGGGAAAATTTGTGGCTGTCGGCTAAAATGACACTCTCATCGGATGCCTACATTGCCATGTGGTTGCACTATGTAGAAGATATGCCGGTAAAGGACCTTGCAAAAGCGATGGATCGATCAGTGACCTGGGCTAAGGTAACCCTGCATAGGGCCAGAAAGCGTTTAATTCTTCAGATGCGAGAAGGCGTAGCGGACGCCGTTGGAGGTACAAGTTATGGATGAGTTAAAGACCAGACTCAAAAATGATGCGGAGCAGATCGCTATCGGCGATTCTGCGAGTCTACAAAAGCGTATTGAAGCGTCGTTGGAGGCCGAGCGGCGAATACCGCAGGTTGGTGATACCACAAATACGCGAACGTCGCTGTGGCTGGCGAGCAGTTTGACCGGGCTGGTTGCGGCGGCACTCTTGATTGCAGTCCTGAACTGGCAGGATGTTCGAACGAAGGATGCAGATAGCGTTGGTGAGCCTGCCCGCACAGTTGATGCACCAACGCAATCATTCGATTGGTCGATTGGCGATCCAATGGTATTGAACGTTCAGTCTGCAGATCTCACCCGATCGTTGGAAGAAGAGCTCGCTAATTTGCAGGCCGACTTCGAAAAAGCGAAGGAAAATGTCCGCAAAGACCTCGATTTTACCTTCTAAAAACGACAAATCCCTTCGGCTTTACGCCCGACCTCAGGTCCGTGTCCTTCGTGCGCGAAAGCCCCGCGAAATAGTCCTTTAAAATCAGTCGTATAAATACTGGGCATTGGCCGTTGATGCGCGGTTTTCGAGTGGAAATTGGACGCTGATTCCACTATCCTGCTTGCTTGCTAAGAGTCTCACAATTGGTTCTACTAATTAGCGAGAATTGGCTCGGGTATCAGATTGCCAGCAGGGAATTTGGCTGCTTCAGATATACAGATATCGTTTTGGGGAATGCAGCAGGCGTTTGCCGTATTCAAGACATTAGAATAATAGACGACTACGTGCTGATCGAAAACAAACGGGTGGGGCTTACGCTTCTGCTCAAACAATCCGCGAATGTCATGAGATAAGGATGCAATAGGTATGCCTTTAGCCGTTGCTTTGATTGTGTTGGTTGTGGGTTCATTGATTTTTCATTTTATGAGCCCCTGGTATTTCACGGATTTAGCCTCGAATTGGAGCCAGATCGATACGACTATCGATATCACCTTCTGGGTGACGGGGTTCGTGTTTGTCGCAGTAAACCTATTCATGGCGTACGCGATCATCAAGTATCGCAACAAAGACGGCGCCAAGGCCGATTACGATCCCGAGAATGCCAAACTGGAATGGATTCTTACCGTCGTTACCACCATCGGCGTCGCTGCGATGTTGGCGCCTGGCCTCTTCGTTTGGGCAAAGTTCGTCAACGTGCCCGATGATGCGATCGAGATAGAAGCCAACGGTCAGCAGTGGCACTGGAGTTACCGTTTGCCTGGTGATGACGGCCAGTTCGGCAACGTTAACGGCAAACTGATCACCAACGACAATCCGTTCGGTATGGATGCTGACGATCCTCTGGGTCAGGATGATGTTTTGGTGACGAGCCCGGAAGTACACATTCCGATCAACGTGCCGGTCAAATTCAATCTTCGTTCGAAAGATGTCTTGCATGATTTCGCTGTCGCTCAATTTCGCGTCAAGATGGACCTCGTGCCGGGAATGGAAACCTACCTGTGGCTGACACCAACCAAACTGGGTACCTACGAATTATTGTGCGAGGAGTTGTGCGGAATCGGCCATCACACAATGCGCGGTGCGGTCGTAGTCGATGAACAGGCTGACTTTGACGCTTGGGTAGATTCGTATCCAACGTATGCCGAAACGCAGGCGGCGGCCGCAGGCAATGCCGCCGTCGGGGCAGCACAATACGCAGTTTGTGCGGCTTGCCACGGACAAAACGGTGAAGGTCAGAAGGCGCTCAATGCGCCGAAGCTTGCCGGACAAAGCGCCTGGTATCTCAAAAGTCAGATTAAGAATTACCAAAACGGACTACGTGGCGCTAGGGACGATGATCCGCTCGGCAAAACGATGGCGCCTATGGCAAGAACGTTGGCAACCGATGCTGCGATCAACAACGTAATCGCACATATTCAGACGCTGCCGGACAATCCTGCGCCAAGCACGGTGACCGGGGTCGAGAGCAATGGTGCGAAAATGTATGCCATTTGCGCTTATTGCCATGGTAAAGAAGGCCAAGGAATACAGGCAATGAATGCGCCGCGCCTGGCTGGCATGACCGATTGGTATCTGGCGAATCAGATTAAAAACTTCAAAGCCGGCATTCGTGGCGAACATCCGACCGATTATTACGGTAAACAAATGGGCTTTATGGCAAAGGCGATGCAGGACGAACAGGCAGTGAATGACCTGGTCGCATACATTAATTCGCTGTAAGTCGAGTAGCTTGTCAATGAACGCAACAAAGTATCGATTAGATAGTTTAAGGGGAGCCTGATGGCCTACGTATCAATTGCAGATCGTGATCACGAAATAGAACACCATGATCCGCAGACGTTTATTACGAAATACATCTGGAGTCAGGACCACAAGGTCATTGCAATTCAGTACGGTCTTACGGCGATTTTTGTCGGACTGATCGCGCTAGCTCTATCGGTGATGATGCGCCTGCAATTGGGTTTTCCAGATAGCTTCTCGTTTATTACGCCGGAGAGCTACTACCAGTTTGTCACAATGCACGGCATGATCATGGTGATCTACCTGCTGACGGCGTTGTTTCTCGGTGGCTTCGGCAATTATTTGATTCCACTCATGTGCGGCTCGCGGGATATGGTGTTTCCGTACATGAATATGCTGAGTTACTGGGTATATTTGCTGTCCGTCATTATTTTGCTGATCAGCTTTTTCGTTCCCGGCGGAGCAACTGGCGCTGGCTGGACTTTGTATCCGCCGCAGGCCATCGCGCCAGGCACGCCTGGCATCGAACTGGGCATTATCCTCATGCTGGCGTCGCTCGCAGTATTCATCGTGGCGTTTACGATGGGCGGGCTAAATTACGTTACTACCGTTTTGCAGGCACGCTGCCGTGGCATGACATTAATGCGCCTGCCACTTTCGGTATGGGGCATTTTTATGGCAACCATTCTGGGTCTGCTGGCGTTTCCCGCATTGCTGGTAAGCGCGATCATGATGTTGCTCGACAAGACTATTTTGACCAGTTTTTTCATGCCGGCAATGATCTCGGCGGGTGAACAGCTCAGCCACACTGGCGGCAGCCCCGTTCTATTTCAGCATCTGTTTTGGTTCTTCGGGCATCCGGAAGTTTATATCGTTGCGTTGCCGGCGTTCGGTATTGTGTCTGACATACTGTCAACACATGCGCGTAAGAATATATTCGGTTATCGCATGATGGTTTGGGCGATTTTGGCAATCGGTGGTCTCAGCTTCATTGTCTGGGCGCATCACATGTACGTTAGCGGCATGAATCCATACTTTGGATTCTTTTTTGCAACCACGACGCTGATCATTGCTGTGCCAACTGCGCTGAAAGTCTACAACTGGGTGTTGACGCTATGGCAGGGCAACATCCATCTTCGCGTCCCAATGCTGTTTGCAATTGGTTTCATTTTCACCTTCATTCACGGCGGCCTAACGGGTATTTTCCTGGGCAACGTGGTTGTCGACTTGCCGTTGTCTGATACTTACTTCGTCGTTGCGCACTTTCATATGGTAATGGGTGTGTCGCCGGTTCTGGTTGTGTTCGGTGCTATCTATCATTGGTTTCCGAAAATGACGGGCAAAATGTACAATGAAACGCTTGGCAAGTGGCATTTCTGGATGACATTCTTCGGTACGTATTCCATTTACCTGCCGATGCATTATCTGGGCTTCCTCGGTGTACCGCGACGTTATTTTTCGATGGGTACGACCGATTTCATGCCCGAGTCCGCACACACGCTGAATACCAGCATTACGATTTCAGCGATCTTCGTAGCGGTGACGCAGTTAATATTCCTATACAACATGATTGTCAGCTTGCGCAGCGGCAAAAAATCCGATCCCAATCCCTGGGGCGCAGCAACGTTAGAGTGGCAAACACCAGACAATCCGCCAAAACATGGAAACTGGGGCCACCATCTGCCGGAAGTACACCGATGGGCATACGACTATAGCGTTCCAGGATATCCAGACGATTTCATTCCGCAGAACGTACCTGCATCTGCCGAGGCACCGGCGGGTCGCGATCATGGCATTCACCACTAGGTAGATTGTTACAGTGACGATTACGCTGATATTTCTCGCTTGCATCATGGTCACCGTTATTGGGTGGCTATTGCGGCAGACATTGAATACCCAACCGTGGGTGTCCAACGAGATCGATGATGCGGTGAGCGGTAAATCGCTCGATACCAACTCAAAGGCTGTTGGACTCGCGACCTTTCTGGCCGTGGCAACATCATTGTTTGGCCTGTTTATCAGTGCATATACATTGCGTATGAAAATGCCAGATTGGAATCCATTGGCCGAGCCGGATCTACTATGGATTAATACTGGCGCGCTCGTATTGGCGAGCATTGCATTTCAGTGGACACGCGGCGCCGCAGTCAAGAATAACGATAACTCAGTGCGTATTGGTCTCGCGATTTCCGGCGCGCTTAGTGTGTTGTTTCTCGGTGGGCAACTGCTTGCTTGGTATCAGCTACAAGCGGTTGGCGATACGATGGCCCGCAACCCCGCCAATGCATTTTTCTACCTGCTCACTGCGGTTCATGGCTTGCATATGTTGGGCGGTTTGTGGGTTTGGGCGCGGTCAGCAATAAAAGTTTGGACTGGGGCACCGTCCGAGGCGGTGCGCGTGAGTGTTGAACTGTGCACGGTTTATTGGCATTTCTTGCTGCTGGTATGGGCAATATTGTTTGGAATGCTGTTATCTACCTAAGAAGGATTTACGTTTATGTCGGAAGCTGCAGTTACTGATTCAGGGGAAGTCCTGCCAGCAGGTATGAATGGCGTCGTCAGCGATTTCTCCGCCGATAAACAGTCGTTCCATGTGCCTTGGGGCAAGGCCATGATGTGGATTTTTCTCCTCAGCGACACGTTCATTTTCAGCTGCTTCTTGATTTCGTACATGACCGTGCGCATTTCCGCGGTGGATGCTTGGCCTTATCCAAGCGAAGTGTTCGCATTGTCTTTTGGCGGCGATCCGATCCCGTTGATCTTGATTGCAATAATGACATTCATATTGATTACCTCGAGTGGCACGATGGCACTCGCCGTCAATATGGGTTATCGAAAAGATCGCAAGAGGACATTTTGGTTAATGATCGCGACGGCGATACTCGGTGCATCGTTTGTCGGTATGCAGGCATTCGAATGGACCAAACTTATCGTCGATGAGGGCATCAGGCCATGGGAAAACCCAGTGGGCGCAGCGCAATTCGGTGCGACATTTTTCATGATTACAGGTTTTCACGGCCTGCACGTCAGTGCGGGAGTCATATATCTGTTGGTGGTCGCATTTAGAGTCAAACGGGGATTCTATGAAAAACGCGGTGGAAACTACGAAATCGTCGAAATTGCCGGCCTGTATTGGCACTTTGTCGACCTCGTCTGGGTATTCATATTTGCATTCTTCTATCTTTGGTAACTGGCCGCGGGAGCTGTAGCACATGGAACAAGGACAACAAGAACATCCGCTGAAGATCTACTGGATCATGTGGATCTCGCTGTTTATTTTGAGCGGATTTTCGTACGCGACAGATTACATGGATGCCGGCATGTTGCGCTGGGGCCTGATCCTGCTGTTCATGTTTTTAAAAGCGGGCGGCATCGTCTATATCTTTATGCATTTGGGGTTTGAGCGAAAGGCCTTGCAACTCGCGATCCTTGTACCGCCCGTTGCGATTTGTATATTTATCGCATTGATGGCATTGGAAGGTGATTATACTTTCTTGACGCGCATTGAATTTTTTGGCGAAAGCACATTCGTGCCGGAGCCGGTGCATCACTGAATGCGACTCATCTAAAAGCAGCCGCAATGATTGATCGTTTGGTCTAGCGATATTGCCATAAGCTCACTAGTTTGATCGAAGGCCCGGATTATGTCCGGGCCTTTTTTGGTTTGGGAGTTTCGACATGCAGGTAGTAATGGGAGTCGTCGGAATCGTTACGATTCTTGCGACAGCCGTGCTGATGTCATCGAATCGATCGGCAATCAACCGGCGTACCGTGACATTGGCCTTCTTATTACAAGTCGCCATTGCCGCACTAATTCTCTATGTGCCGTATGGGCGCAAGATGCTCGGTGGCGTCGTAACGGCGGTCCGTTCTGTGATTGACTTCGGTAACGCCGGCATAGAATTCGTATTTGGCGTTCGCACGGTTGAGAGTCTTGGTTTCACCATGGCATTTAATGTTTTGCCGATTATCATTTTCTTCGCTGCGCTAACGTCAGTTCTTTATTACCTGGGCATCATGCAGAAGGTCATCGCCGTATTGGGTGGTTGGCTGCATCGCCTGCTGCACAGCAGTCAAACGGAATCGATGTCCGCCGTGTCCAATATATTCGTCGGCCACACGGAAGCGCCATTGGTCGTCAAACCTTATCTTGCACGGATGAGCGATTCGGAATTGTTTGCCGTTATGACGGGTGGCTGTGCGACGATTGCGGGCTCTGTTATGGCTGCATATGCGTCCATGGGTGTCGATCTGCATTACTTGATTACTGCGAGTTTTATGGCGGCACCAGGTGGCCTATTGATGGCGAAGCTGCTAATGCCCGAGACCGGACAAATGACAGGTGAGTTTGATGCGGACGCCATCGACGACGAAGAGCGTGCGGTCAACATCTTCGACGCGATCGGCACTGGAGCGGCAACCGGTCTTAAGTTGGCGCTCAATGTTGGCGCAATGCTGATTGCATTTGTATCGGTAGTTGCATTGCTCAATGGGATATTGGGTTTAGTTGGCGGCTGGTTTGGCATTACAGATTTGACATTGGAATGGTTGCTCGGCCAGCTTCTCGCACCGGTTGCATTTTTGTTAGGCGTACCCTGGCACGAGGCAACTACGGCTGGGAGTTTAATTGGCCAGAAGTTCGTGCTGAACGAATTTATTGCGTATTTGGAGTTTCTACCGCTGAAGGAGCAACTGTCCGCACATACGCAAATTGTAGTGACATTCGCACTGTGTGGCTTTGCCAACTTGTCGTCTATTGCGGTTTTGATGGGCGGGCTTGGCAGCATTGTGCCAGCGAGACGTCGTTACATTGCTCGTCTTGGTCTTAAGGCGGTAATTGGAGGTACACTAGCCAATCTGATGAGCGCGGCATTGGCTGGGCTGTTTTTCTCGCTGCAGTAATCACGGTGGGCAGAAATTCTGCGAGGATGAAATGATGAGCAGGGCAATTATTCTGGTAATGGATTCATTCGGCATTGGCGCAACCGAGGACGCCGAAAAATTTGGCGATGTTGGAGCGAATACGTTCGGTAGTATCGCGACTGTCCGCGCTCGGGCCGGCAAGCCACTGAAACTGCCAAATCTCACAAAATTGGGGCTCATCGGAGCGGCGACGGAAAGTAGCGGTAGAATGCCTGCTGGCTGCGAGTCTGACGCAGAGGTTATTGGAGCCTATGGGTTTGCGGCAGAGCTAAGCAGCGGAAAAGATACACCCAGCGGACACTGGGAGATAGCGGGTGTGCCTGTGCTTTTCGATTGGGGCTATTTCACGGACAAGAAAAATACCTTTCCAAAAGATCTTTTAGAAAAGTTGATCGAGCGCGCAGAGCTACCTGGCGTGCTCGGCAATTGCCACGCTTCAGGTACGACGATCATTGCGGACCTCGGCGATGAACACATGCGTAGCGGCAAGCCGATAGTTTACTCGTCCGCGGACAGCGTATTTCAGATTGCCTGCCACGAAGAATCGTTCGGCTTGCAGAAACTGTACGATCTTTGCGATGTCGCACGAGAACTCGTGGATGAGTACAATATTGGACGCGTTATCGCCCGGCCATTTATCGGTAATGATGCGAGCGACTTCGCGCGAACCGGAAATCGTAGGGATCTTACGGTCCCGCCGCCGTCGGACACGCTCTTAGATAAGTTAGTCGCCAGTGGTGGAGACGTCATTAGTGTTGGAAAGATTTCAGATATCTACGCGCATCGTGGCGTAACAGAGAAAGTTAAGGCAACCGGCAATGCCGCGTTATTCGATGCGACGTTGAACGCGTTGGACGGTGCCGGAGATCGCACAATCGTGTTTACCAATTTTGTCGATTTTGACATGCTCTATGGTCACCGGCGCGACGTTGACGGATATGCAGAGGCGCTGGAATATTTCGACGTCCGCCTACCCGAATTGCTCGAAAAGATGAACGACGATGATTTTTTGGTTATTTGTGCCGACCATGGTTGCGATCCTACATGGCCGGGCTCTGACCACACTCGGGAACACATTCCTGTGTTGGCTTACGGCGCGAAAGTTGCGGCCGGCTCCATTGGAAAACGCGATACGTTCGCTGATATCGGGCAATCGATTGCCGCATTTTTTGAGTTGCCGTCTATGGACTACGGTGAGAGTTTCCTGGTCGATTAGGTCATCGCGGTGGGGTGCGTAGATACAGACGCGCCTATGACGTCAAGTAGTGACATCACAAAGGCAATCGCAAGCCTTCCTTTGCAAAGCGGAAACCGCGTTGCAGAACTTCCAGTTGTTCCGGACTGCCGTCGATTAACAGTGGATTAGTGTGATTAAAATGAATGAAAATCACTTTGGATTTGTCTGTGGTGCTTAAGCCAGAAAACAGATCCATGCTTTCGTTGACAAACGGGTGCGGAATATTAGACATATCTCGATTTGGCAGCTCGCCATCGCGGTAGAACGAACCATCCAGCAACGCGTAGTCTACCGATTTGATCAAGTCACGAATGTCAGTATCCCAGGTCTCCCATTTGTCGATGTCCGGAATAAATAACGCCGACTTGCTTGGCCCAACTATTCGAAATCCTACCGCTTCCGTATACTCTTCCCGGTGTGGTACGCGCAACGGCGTCACGGACAAGTTTGTCGATAACACTGCCGCTTTGCCGTCTCCCATTTCAACCAGCGAAATATTTTCGTAGTTGACCAGCTGACTCCACGGACCGTTGGCCGACAAGAAAGTCTTCATGCGTGGCATCGCGTAGACGGGCACGTGCTTGGTTCCCATTGCTTCGTGGCCAAACTGCATCAATCCTGTGTAATGTCCGATATGACCATGTGTCAAGAAAACGCCATTCAGTTCGTATCGTTTTGTCGGCGCGATTTTATGTAGCCGGTATAGCTGCTCTCGAATGTCGGGCGTTGCGTCGAAGAGAAACGTTTGTTGTATTGCCTGATCAACAACAGCAATTGAACTTGTTAGGCGCCGGTACCCGGCATTTTTCCAGGCGCGATTACAATGTGGCTTGTAGCACTCGATCTGCGGGTAGCCAGCATCCTGAGCGACGCCCAGCACCACGATGAATGTTTCGTTGGCGGAGGCGGGTAGCGCAAACGGGAACAAAGATAGCGTAGCAAGCAAGCTGGTAGCGAGAATCTCGTTTCTGAAACTGGTGGCAAATGCCCGCGCCAGGCACGATCTACTCATTGCAGTCGATAGGAAGCGGTTGGCTGAATTCAAATCGTGGAGCCGCGGCATCGTAAAAATCGCCGGGGCTCAAAGAACCTCCGCGTCGCTCAATCCAGTTAACCATCGCGTCGCGTACTAACGGTGCCGAAGGATCGACCGGAAATCCTCCATCTGGAATAACGGGCGTGAAAATGCCATCGCCGCCCGATGCGAGAAAATCATTGGTGACCACTAAGAGCTGCTCGTCATCACTTACAAGAGCGCCGTTCGGGCGCATAAGATGGACCTGCAAATTTCCTTCATCGCACGCTGCGGATATGCGAACACCTGAAATTCCGGAGCGCCACCGGCCGGATTCGAACTGCCGTGAGAAAATAGCGCGCAATTGTCTTCCACTCAGCGAAAACGTCGTGATGCGATTGTCGAACGGAAAAACTTCGTAGATACGTCCGTACGTCACTGGCCCTGCGGGTAGCATCGCGCGGATCCCACCTACCGTGTTGTGGAGCGAGACGTCGGCGCCAGGAACTGCTTGCAAGGCAATATCCATCAGGAGATTACCTAATGGGGATTCCGGCGTGGGGCCGTGCCTGAGTTCGACCGTTGCTTCAGCACCTAGGTGCCGTGATTTGAAATCGCGCACGCTGGCAAGGGCAGGCTCAATCATCGCGTCGATCATAGTGTTGCGAAGAATAGCCGCTCCTTCATAGGTTGCTGCAGGGTCGCCTTTCACTTCGTCGCCACAGGTGAGCGCGTCAACCGCGGAAAACTCGCAAATCGGCTGAGGCGGGTATATTTTCTGATTAACGGTGGTCCCTGAAGCCAGATCAACGGTCAGGTCGACACGGCCGAATGCGGTGCCGCGGGAATAAGAAGAGATCAGTGCGATACCATTGACTTCATGGGCGATTCCCTTGTGGACATGCCCACCGACAATGACGTCCACCAAGCCGCGTGGCAACGCTCTAGCCAAGCGAAAAATTTCACTGTTATCGCGGCAGCTTGTTAGATTTCTAACATCGCTGAATTCGCTGCATTCGCCGCCGGCGTGCGTCGTAACGACAATTACATTTGCGCCGTTTTTGCGTAGTTTCTGTGCTTCCAGGCGAATCGAATCCGAGAGCGAAGCAATCTCCAAACCAGCAGTATTTGCCAATATTGTTGTTGCCAACGCACCTTCGGTAATGCCACCGATCATGCCTATTTTCACGCCTGCGACGCGCTTAATTTGCGAGGCGGATACGTTTGGCCAACGCACCGTTTTTCCGGTGCTCGCATCAATCAAGTTCGCTGACAAAATTGGAAACGAAGCTTCAGCTGCTCGTTGTTTGAGTGCACCCTGCGGATCATCGCTATCATCTGTTGGAGTCGACGCTGGCCCCGCGGGACCAAAATCAAATTCGTGGTTTCCGATTGCGGCGGCATCATATTCGAGTGCGTTGTATATCTTGAGGACCGCTTCGCCTTCGGAGAGATTGGATTCCAACGTTCCCTGCCACATGTCACCGGCATCGAGTAGGATGACACCGCCACTGTCGGTGGTACGGGCGTCGCGTAGGTTTCGTAGATAGCCGGAAAAAATACCAGGTCCGCCAAAATTTCCGGCAGGTATTAGCGCGCCATGAAAATCATTGGTGCCAACTACCGATACGATGACGGTTGCCGATGCGCGTTCTTCGGATATAGTACAAGTAGCGAGCAGCGGACATAACGCAAGAACACACCAAAGATATCGGTTTGTATTCATTGTTGCACGTCTGCTGAACCAGCGGGTTGGTCTGCTACATCGTCGCTTCTATTTTCCCTATTTTTAATTCGCTTCTGAAGCAGCGCAAGTTTGCGTTGATGGGTTCTTTTTTCCATAGGGGAAATGACCAGTAGCCACAGTGCCGCTGCCGCGATTATTGCGCCAATGAGAATGTAGACAAAACGGCTTATGTCGGGATCTTCGAACAATTTGAAACCAACTATAGTCCGAGCTCAGAGAGGCCCGGGTGGTCATCGGGCCGGCGACCTTGCGGCCAATGGTACAACCGTTCGTCGGCTGATATCGCTAGATCATTAATACTCGCGATGCGACGTTGCATTAGGCCTTGGTCGTTAAACTCCCAATTTTCATTTCCGTAGGCACGGTACCAGCGATTTTCGCTATCCTTATACTCGTAAGCGAAACGCACAGCTATTCGGTTTTCTGCGTACGTCCACAATTCCTTTATCAATCGATATTGCTGCTCTGTCTGCCATTTGCGCGTTAGAAATTCGGCGATGGCATCACGACCCTGAAAAAAATCGCTGCGGTTTCGCCAAATACTATCTTCGGTGTAGGCTAGCGCTACCTTTTGCGGATCGCGAGAGTTCCAACCGTCTTCCGCCATACGAACTTTTTGCTTGGCCGTCTCTTGTGTAAAGGGCGGAAATGGCGGTCTGGATTCATTGGGCTGTGACATCATTCTCTCCTATTTGCGACGCAATTCTTTTCTGATGACAAGCTTCAGGCCTGACCAGGTGTGGTCAATCGCGCATACTTTTACATCTACGAGTCCGAGAGGCAGTGCAAGTTCCCGAATTGTGTCTTCCTTGATGTCAGATTGGACGCCGGACGATTTTTTGGGCCAAGAAATCCAAATGGCACCATTTTGCTCAATCTGCTGAATCATTCGTGGCAATAGTTTCTCAAGTTCTCTTGCCGATTTCGTAAAGAGATGCCATATATGGATTTTCTTCGCGATGCGAGTCGACAGTGTAACCTCAGCCGGCACTGGGCTGATGAGCTCTAGGTAATTACTCGGTACATTGTGCGTGCGTACTCTGTGGCCGGTCTTGATTCCAAGTTTCTTGAATAAAGGTGTGCTTGAATAACCTGCTGTTGCCATCGCTCAGGCGCCCGCGGAAGTCGACGATGTCTGGATCATAAAATGACCTAACCGTTTCGGAGCGACTTGAACTACGCCGCCGATTCTTTGTACTGCGCGACCAGCAATTGATTTTGCTTCAGCGGCTGTCAGGCGGTTCTTGGCTGTATCTGGCACGTGAAGAATGCTGCTTATTCGTCCACGGTGGCCGGCAGTCGTCCGGCACTATTGCGCTCCGCCAACGCAGACTCAATCTTTGCCGCGAGGGCGGTTGCCTCTGTTCTCACGCTGGCGATTTCCAGCGTTAGAATTTCTCCATCCAGCATCAAAATCTTGCCGTCTACAATCGTCGTGCTGACGTCTTGCTCGTCTGCCACGTAAACGAGATGTGACACGACGTCGAATGTCGGGATGAAATGCACGTCGTCTAACGATACCTGGATGATGTCCGCTTGTTTACCCACTTCAAGTGAACCTATTGAGCTGCCGAGGCCAATAGCCTGCGCACCGCCATTTGTAGCCATGTACAGCACGGTATCGGCAGGCAGAACTTCCGGATTCATACGCTCCACTTTCTGCAGGAATGCGGCAAGACGCATTTCTTCCCACATATCGAGATCATTGTTGCTTGCGGCGCCATCAGTACCGAGCCCCATTAGTACACCAGCCTGCAGCATTTCCGTTACTGGCGAAATGCCAGACGCAATTTTCATATTCGAACTTGGGTTGTGAATAACGCCGATCTTTCTGCTGGCGAGGATCGGAATTTCAGCTTTCGTAGGCCATACGACGTGTGCGGCAATTGTAGGTCCATCCAAAAATCCGATTGACTCAAAAAATTCGATACTCGTCATACCGAATGTGGATTTTGAGTACTGCAATTCGAATGGCGACTCTGACATGTGGATGCTGATTGCCACGCCGGCGTCATTTGCAGCATCGCGCGTCGCGCGTAGTTGATCGGCGTTAAGCGTATAGTTTGCGTGGGGACCAAAGATAGGCGTTATTCGGCTGTTTTTTCCCTGCCAACGATTGATATACGCATTACCTTTTGAGATTGAGTCCTGGGCATTTTCTGCATCCGGGCTTCGTTGGTCGATGACGGTTGCAGAGATCAATGCCCGCATGCCGCACGCTTCAACGACTTCGGCAATGATGTCTGGAAAATAGTACATGTCAACGAACGTTGTCGTACCGCCGCGTATCATTTCCCAACACGCAAGCTGAGTTCCAATTCTCACAAACTCTGCGTCAACAAATTGAACTTCTGCCGGAAAGATATAATTGTTCAGCCAATCCATGAGCGCAAGATCGTCGGCAACACCGCGCAACAAAGTCATCGCAGCGTGCGAATGGCCATTGACCAAGCCGGGCATAACGACGCGATTTTTGCCGTCCAATATCTGGTCGCTTCGGTATTGGGCGAGAATCTCATCGCGGTCACCCATGGCAATAATAATTCCTTCATCGACCGCGACCGCGCCGTACTCGTAACTGCTGCGATTGCTATCCATGCTGACCACATGATCTCCCTCGACGATCAGGTCAACTATCTTCCGACCGTCATCCCTGGCCGCCTCTGTAGATGGTGGGCCGGTATCGCGCGAACAACTCTGTAGAAGCGTGCAAGCAAGTGCGGTAATTGAAGCGACTTTGCAAAAAGTGATGCCGTATTTTTTCATCTATTAGTCCATCGCCAGGTAAATTTTTGGGCCGGCCGTATGTTTCGAATCGCGCCTGCCATTCTAACCCGGAAGCAGCAAGAAATGAGCTTTCCTGCTGCCTTTAGAGCGCATGAATACTGACAATATCTCCAATCGTGCTACTCTGAGCGGCCACAATTTCGGCGAACATTAGATGCTATTTACCGACGTTATACGGACAAAACGTGACGGCAATCCGCTGACCGAAGCGGATATTGGATTTCTGGTTTCCGGGTTGTCGGATGCCAGCATTCCGGCGGAACAAATATCATCTCTTGCCATGGCCATATTCCTCAATGGCATGTCTTTCGAGGAAGCGAGTATCCTGACGCTCGGTATGGCCAGGTCCGGTACGGTGCTTAATTGGAGCGATTGCCAATTCGATGGGCCTGTCGTTGACAAACATTCAACTGGTGGCGTGGGCGACAAAGTGAGCTTCCTGCTCGCGCCAATCGCCGCAGCTTGCGGCTGCTACGTACCGATGATTTCAGGCCGCGGTCTCGGTCATACTGGGGGTACGACCGACAAGGTAGAGTGTATCCCCGGCTATCAATCGATGCCGGACTTCGATCTGTTTCGAAGGGTTGTCAAAACGGTTGGTTGCGCTGTGATTGGTCAGACGAACGAGTTGGCACCTGCTGACAAACGGTTTTATGCCATTCGTGACGTCACATCAACAGTCGAGTCTGTACCGCTGATCACTGCCTCAATATTGGCCAAGAAGATTGCGGCCGGCCTTGAAGCGTTGGTGATGGATGTGAAGGTTGGTAGCGGCGCGTTTATGGAGAGCGTGCCGCAAGCATCCGAACTGGCAAAAAGCATAATCGGTACGGCGTCTCGGGCGGGGTTGAAAACGCATGCAATATTGACCGACATGAACGAGGTACTCGGCGATACCGCCGGTAATTCATTAGAGATCGTTGAGTCGATCGAATATTTAACAAATGCGCACCGTGAACCTAGATTGGATGCCGTCACAGTAAGTTTGTGCGCGGAGATGTTGGTGGTCACAGGCATGGAAGCGAATCGTCAGGATGCCACAGCCACGGTTGAGCGAGCTATTGCCTCCGGAGATGCTGCTGAGAAATTCTCTAAAATGGTTGGCGAACTGGGTGGTCCGCCGGATTTTGTGGAAAATTATTCAGCCTATCTGCCAGCTGCAAAAATCGTCGTCCCGGTTACTGCCGTCGGCGAAGGTGTGTTGTCGTCTGTTGTTACACAAAAAGTCGGCAACGCCATTATCGAACTTGGTGGCGGTCGTAGGGTTTTGGGCGAGTCGTTGGACCACTCGGTTGGTTTTAGTGAGATTGCCCACATCGGTGAAGTCGTCGGCGCAGATAAGCCGCTAGCGATAGTCCATGCATCTTCCGAGGAAACCGCTCAGATCGCGGCAAGTATGCTGCGCGAAGCTTGCCAAATATCCTCAGACAGCCCGCCCAAGAATGACGTGATTGTCGACATTTTGACGCCAGAATAAAGGAAATAAAGGCTCACAGCGGGTATCCTTAGGGTCACCGAAACCCGGCAATCGGGCAACTAACCAACAATAACAAGCAGAGATTCGGGGGAATCCTATGGCAGGAAATTACATCGGTATTGCAGGCATGGCGGCGATTCTCGGAATCGCCTGGTTATTCTCGAACAATCGCAAAGGGATAAATCTGCGCACCGTGGGTGCGGCCCTGGCACTGCAAATCGCTATTGCGGCCTTTATCTTGTATTTCGATTGGGGTAAGCGAGTAATAAAGGTGATGAGTGGCGGTGTACAGAATGTAATCGACTATTCGAATGCTGGCATTAACATGGTATTTGGACCGCTGGCATCGGATGCGGTTGGCTTTAGCTTTGCAATTCGCGTATTACCGATCATCATATTTTTCTCTGCCTTGATGTCGGTTTTATATCACCTGAAAATCATGCAGTGGGTAGTCAAATTGGTCGGTGGTGGATTGCGGCGCATCATTGGAACCGGCCGAGTAGAGTCGCTTAATGCAGCGGCGAATATTTTTGTAGGACAAACTGAAGCGCCGCTTGTTATTCGGCCTTACTTGAAAAATCTGACGGAGGAGCAGCTATTCACCGTAATGGTGTCTGGCCTGGCCTCCATAGCTGGGACGGTTTTGGCCGGCTATGTGATAATGGGTGCGGACTTAAATTATCTACTTGCAGCCAGCTTCATGGCAGCGCCAGGCGGTCTCCTGATGGCGAAGATAATTATGCCGGGCAATAAGGAATCGGCGGCCGAAAGTGAAAAGGGCGAGCTCGAAATGGAGGACAGCAAGCACGCGAACGTGATACTTGCGGCCGCTGTTGGTACGACCGACGGACTTAAGTTAGCTGTGAACATCGGTGCTATGTTGATCGCGTTTGTTGCTTTGATCGCATTGTTCAATGGCATCGTTGGCGGTCTTGCCGGGTTGGTCGGAATCGAGGACCTCACATTACAGAAAATTCTCGGCTGGATATTTTCCCCACTAATGTATTTGCTGAGTGTTCCATGGGAGGAAGCGCAAGCCGCAGGATCATTGTTTGGTGAAAAACTTGTACTTAACGAATTTGTTGCGTTCAGTAACCTCAGTAGCTATTTGGCCGGCATGAGCGACAGGACGGTTGCCGTTGTTACCTTTAGTCTTTGTGGATTCGCAAATTTGTCTTCGATCGCTATATTGCTCGGCGGCCTCGGCAGCTTGATTCCGGAAAAGAAACCTCTGATTGCGAAGTTCGGTGTCAAAGCGGTCCTGGCAGCCTCACTTTCAAATTTGATGAGTGCAGCACTTGCGGGTTTATTGTTGCCCCTCTGACGCATTGGAGCTTTGATGGCAGCGCGCAAAGTCATACTGGATTGCGATCCCGGGCAGGATGATGCGATCAATCAATTGCTGGCGATGTCGTCGCCGGATGACCTTGAAATTCTCGGCATAACCGCCGTCGCAGGGAATGTGCCGCTGCCGTTGACGCAGCGCAATGCCAGGCTTATCTGCGATATCGGTGCTCGTCCTGACCTGCGAGTATTCGCCGGCCGCGAAGAACCATTGCAACGGCCATTAGTCACCGCAGAATATGTCCACGGCGCCAACGGCATTGATGGCATCGATATTTATGAACCAGATCATCCGCTGCAGGAACAGCATGCGGTTGATTTTATTGTCGAGACCTTAAGTGCAGCGAAAGCAGGCTCAGTAACGCTAGTGCCTACTGGTCCGTTGACCAACATCGCCTCGGCTCTGCAAAAAGCACCCGACATTGCACAAAGCATTGAAAGTATTGTCTTGATGGGTGGCGCGATGCGAGAGGGCGGGAATTGCACGCCATCAGCGGAATTCAATATTTACGTGGATCCGCAAGCCGCTAAAATTGTATTTGACTGCGGTCGACCGATCATTGCGCTAGGCCTGGATGTTACGCACAAAGTCTTAGCGACATCCGCGAGAGTCGATCGCATAAGAGCGCTGGATAATCGCGCTGCATCTGCAACTGTCGGCATGCTGGATTTTTTCAATCGATACGATACGGCCAAGTACGGAAGTCTAGGGTCGCCATTGCACGATCCGTGTACATGCGCGTATTTACTGGCGCCTGAGTTGTTCACCGAAAAATCCTGCAATATATCAGTTGAGGTCGATTCGGAACTGACCATGGGCCACACCGCAGTCGACTATTGGAATGTGACCGACAAGGCGCATAACGCAATGTGGGTACATGACGTCGACGCCGATCAATTTTTTGGATTGCTAACAGAGCGGCTCGCTCGATTTACGGGATAGGAAATTGCACAAGCAGAATACAGCGAAAATCGTTGTCGTTGGATCGGTGAATCTCGATTATGTTGCGCGTGCGAGCCGTCTGCCGCTCCCTGGCGAAACTATCACTGGAGCCGATTTACAAAAGTATCCGGGCGGCAAAGGGGCGAATCAGGCGCTCGCTGCAAAAAGGCTGGGCGCTGACGTTTCGCTGTGCGCATGCGTTGGCCAGGACAGTACCGCAGACGAAGCATTACAGCTGCTCGTGGACGGTGGTGTCAATCTAGATCATTGCTGTCGTAGCTCAGAGCGGCCAACCGGCGTAGCGCTGATTGTTGTAGGACCTGACGGTGAAAATCAAATTGTTGTGGCGCCAGGTGCGAATCGTGAGTTGGACTGCAAACGTACAGCGGAAATGGCGGCCGACGCCCTCATCTGTCAGTTGGAGGTGCCGGCAGCAGTATTGCTTGAGGCAGCGGCATCGTTCGCTGGTTTGTTTTGTATCAATTTGGCGCCTGCGAGAGAAATTCCCGCGGAATTAATCGAACGTGCAGACATCATTGTCGTCAACGAAACGGAGGCGAATTTCTATGGCGACGGTCTGGCCGATGTTGATGCTATCGTTGTAACGACAACGGGGGCCAGCGGCGCGAGCGCACGGCAGCGCGGAGAGTTGATTGCACAGTGTGGAGCGCCGAGGGTTGAAGTAGTCGATACCGTTGGTGCCGGAGATACATTTACGGCAGCACTTGTTGTGCAGCTGGCCAATGGAGCGGAGCTAGAGCAAGCGCTGTCGTTTGCATGCGCTGCTGGTAGCCTGGCGACGACGCGCCGTGGTGCCCAGCCATCGCTACCCACGGCAGAGGAGGTCGAGGGCTTTCTTCGCGATGTAGATTGATGTAGCACTGCAAGGTCGCTCTCGGCCATTCAATATGCCCGCAGTCTGCCTACAGTGGCAAAAAAAGTATTGCTGTAGATTGCGGACTGATCTTCAGTGCAGTAAACGTCAGTCCGCGACGGTCACAACCACCCGAGTCCACGTTGCAGGCGGACTGGGCGCGATCTGACTCGTTGCCGAGATATAAGATATCGCGGCAAGATGCGGCCGCGAAGTGCTCACACTCAGGTAGCGGCTCGAGGGCTTGCTTAAACGTCTGTTAATCGAAATGACGCCGGCAGCAAGTCACCAATACTCACGTCTTCAAATTCACCCGCATCATTCACATATAAGACGCGGGTGTGCTGATCGGCAAACTCTAGAATTCGCTGGCGACAGCCACCGCAGGGTGCGCAACTTTCGAGCTCGGTGCGACCGCCAACAGCAACGAGTGCAACAATCTTCCGGCCTCCGGCAGCCACCATCGCGCCGATAGCGGATGCCTCAGCACAATTCCCCTCGGGAAAAGACGAATTCTCGACATTGCAGCCAATATAGAAGTCACCGCTATCGTCTTGCAGAGCGACGCCGACAAGAAAACCGGAATAGGGAGCATGGGCATTATTACGCACAGATTTTGCGAGCGAAATAAGTTTTTCACGATCAAAAGACATGTTGACTTTGTGTTCTCGTTCTATCGATTAACTGCCACTGGCGCAGACTGTTCCGTACGTTTCTTGATCGCATCGTAATAATTCGCGAACGGCGGGCGATTCACATAATTCCCGGCACCGCGCACGACATTCAGTTCGCCGTTGGCCCAGACGATGTTCCCCTGACTGATCGTGTGCGACGCACAGCCCTTTACCGTCATACCTTCAAAAATGTTGTAGTCAATATTCTGCATATGGGTTTTCGCAGATATTGTTTTGTGCGCTTCTGGGTCCCAGACCACGATGTCGGCATCCGCGCCGATGCTAATGCTTCCTTTACGCGGATAGATGTTGAATATTTGTGCCGTATTAGTGGAAGTGACCGCAACAAACTCGTTCATCGTCAGTCTTCCCGTACTTACCCCGTGATGCCAGATTGTCTCCAGGCGATTTTCTATGCCTGCCGTACCGTTGGGGATCATGCGAAAATCATCTGCACCCGCTGCTTTCTGGTCGGCGCAAAAACAGCAATGATCAGTTGCCGTCGTTTGCAGGTTTCCGGATTGTAGCCCACGCCACAATGCCTCTTGATGCTCCTTTGCACGGAACGGCGGACTCATGACGTGTGCGGCAGCAACCTCAAAATCTTTATTCCGGTAGACAGAGTCATCGATTAGCAGGTGGCCGGCGAGGACTTCGCCGTAAACGCGTTGTCCTTCATTCCTTGCCCGTGTGATGGCCTCTAACGATTGCTTACAGGAGTTATGCACAAGATAAATAGGTACGCCGAGTACCTCAGCGATTCGTATCGCTCTATTAGCAGCTTCACCTTCGACCTCTGGCGGCCTGGACAGTGGATGGCCCTCCGGTCCAGTGATTCCCTGCTCAAATATTTTCTTCTGAAGTCGAAAAACAAGCTCACCGTTTTCGGCATGGCAGGTCACTATTGCGCCGAGCTCAATGGCCTTGGTGAAGCTATTCACCAAGATTTCATCGTCGGCCATAATAGCGCCTTTGTAGGCCATGAAATGCTTGAAGCTGTTTACTCCATGTTCTCTGACCAGCTTTTCCATATCACTGGCGACGGAATCGTCCCACCACGTAATAGCCACGTGAAAAGAATAGTCAGCTACTGACTTTTCAGCCCACTCACGCCATTGTTTGTAGGCTTCCAATATGTTTTGTTGCGGATTCGGAATCACAAAGTCGATGATCATGGTGGTGCCGCCAGCGAGGCCCGCAGCGGTCCCTGAATAGAAGTCTTCGCTTGCCACTGTCCCCATGAATGGCAGTTGCATGTGCGTATGCGGATCAATGCCGCCGGGCACTACGTATTGGCCGCCCGCGTCGACAATATCCGCTCCCTTGGGTACTTCCAGCGATTCGCCAATGGCAACAATTTTTCCGCCATTGCACAATACGTCCGCGCGATAACTTCTATGCGCGGTTACAACTGTGCCTCCTTGGATGATTACAGACATTTTAAGCCTCCAAACTCGCTAACTTGCTGTCTCAAATTTAGTCAGATATTTAGTACACAAATCGTATTGCCGAAACATTCAATGGTCCGCATCAGCAGAGGCGCCCGGCGCTATTGCTACCGCAGAAGTCCAGGAGCCGTGCATCGGGTTTGGCATCATGTACCATCCTTCTCCCCAATAGTCCGAGTGGTCATAGGTCAGTTTGTTCCTACTAGCCGTACTTGCGGCTTCAGTACAAGGTTTTTTCGGACTGACGCGAGCGCATGCAACGAAGTCGCTTAGGTCGTCGCCGAATAGCATGATTACTCGATGTGTTTTGGCAATGTGATTTCTGCGTACAACTTTTTCTCTATCCCAGTCAGGACGTTCGTTTGACAAGCTGACGTGAGTAGCATCAGTTTCGATGCCGGCCTCACGCAGGTCTTGTAGTGTGACGGACTTTTGCGGACAAGGGTCATCGGAACCGCGCTTGGGTTCGCACGGCCGATTGGTTACGTAGAATACTTCGACATCGAGTGCCCGCGCTTTACGTGTAAATTCGAGCATCCCGGGAACCGGTGTCGCTTTGTTAGCCGCGTTCCATGAGTCCAGTTTGTGATTCGCAAAAGGCCTTGCAAATGTTGCTTGAAATTCCACGTTCGATACGGTGGTCTCATCGATGTCTGCGATGATCGCTACAGGTAGATCTTCGGCGTTTTCCTGATCGGGCAACGCGCTCCAAGATTTATCATCGAGAAATTTTTGCAGGTCTTCCGCGGCTGCCTGATACGCTTGCAACGACAATGCTTTGTACTCGGCCGCGCTGCGCACCCATTGAATGCCACCATCAACGGCAGGCGGGTCGCTATCGGTACTGTCACAGCCGATCAACGCTGCCACACTTGCGCTTAACAAATACACGGCAACTAACCTGGCGGGCATTGCTTTAGTCGGTGTCCGCATTTCGTACATGGCCACTCAGTTAATTCCTGTTAACAATTTTTATTATCGAATTGGCTTGCCAGATTAGCACGTACATTACTGGAATAGCGAATTTCTCACGCCAGTAACTTTTTGATATTTAGGCGTTTTCCGGAAAAATGAAATCACTGAAAATGCAGTAATCGCAATCGAATAAAATTGCGTGCAAACTGCGCGTTGGATAATTGCAGAGCGCACTGATGAATGCTTTTTTTTCCCGTTACACTTTGTTGATATCGCTGATTGCGGTTGTCGGATGCGCGAGCACTGAGCCGGTGTCTCGCGAACCGTCTGGACTTTCGATTATTCACCTGAATGACACGTATCGAATCGATGCAGTCGAAGAGGGCCGCAGCGGAGGATTCGGCCGCGTTGCTACGCTGGTTCGCAATCTGAAATCTGCGGGCCGGAGCGTCGTAATAACACACGGCGGCGACTTCTTGTTCCCCTCCCTGGAGAGTCAACTTTGGAATGGTAAGCAAATGGTGGAGGCGCTAAACTTTTTGGACGCTCTTGCGCCACTGGTCGCGGTCCCGGGTAACCACGAATTCGATCCGCGAACGCCGGCAGTCCTTAAGGCTGCGCTAGAGCAGGCGAACTTTGATTGGCTCGCCGGAAATATGCGTTTGGCGACTGGCGATGCGGCGCTCGATCAGCGCTTAACAGATTCGAAGATTATCGAAATTGCAGGTTTGCGTATCGGAATTTTCGGATTGACGCTACTGCCGAGTGATGGCGGCAATTTGCGTGACTACGCCCCGGTTGATGGAGATTATTTACAAACCGCGCAGGCGTTGATCGCCAAATTGGATGGCATCGGTGTCGACGTAATTGTAGGGCTGACACATTTGCATATAGCTGATGACAAGCGTGTCGCGGCACTCAAGGCGCAGTATCCCAGTTTTCAGCTCATTGTTGGGGGACACGAGCACGAGCCGGAATATGCTACGGGTGACGATGACAACGCGGCAATCATGAAGGGTGCGTCGAATGCCCGCGTTGTGTGGCAGATCGATATCGATGCGGCAGGCGGTGCCATTGAGATTCGCAACCTGCAAATTCCGGTAGACGATACTATTGAGGAGGATGCGGACTACTCGAAAATAGCCGCCAAGTGGCGAAACCGGTTGCTCGAAAAAATACCATTTCTGGAAAGCACCGTTGGCTATACGGATGTACAGTTAGATGCTCGTGAAGTTACTGTGCGCAACGAAGAAAGCAACTGGGGAAACTTCATCGCTGATCAAATGCGCGGCGCATTTGGCGAGCCAACAGCAGACTTCGCATTCGTCAATAGTGGCACCTTGAGAATTGATGACTTTATCGCCGACGATATTACATTCGAAGATATCGGCAGGACCTTTGGCTTTTCATCTTTTTTGAGGCATATGACGATCGCAGGCAAAGATTTTCGGCAACTAATGGAGAACGGTTATCGCGGTGAAGGTCCCAGCAAGGGTTACTTTCCACAATTTTCGGGTTTTCGTGTTTGCATCGACCGCAGCCAACCCGATGGATCACGAATCGTACAAATGCAGTCGCAAGTCGACAGCGTTTGGCAAGAAATATCCGCCAGCAAAGAGTACTCGTTGATCGCACCGGATTTTTTATATCGTGGCGGCGACGGATACGATTTTTCGGCAGCACATAATGTATCCAAACCGGGTTCGGAATTGAAATACCTTGTATTGGATGGCGTCATTCGAGCGCAGGCTCAAGGATCAAAAATCGGCGCCAATGTCGATCCGAATAAGCCACGCATTGGATTTACGCCAGAAGCGGGTGAGTTGTGTTTCCGCTAGCAGGCGTTGGGCAGCGCCAGACCGGATCCTTCTGGCAGTCGGCAAAAAAAAGGGACACCGAAGTGTCCCTTTTTTGTCGCTCGAAATTACGAGCTATTTGCCAAACAATTATTGCCTACTGTCCAAACTCGTAACGAATACCGAATTGAATTCGCCAAATTGAGTCGTCGACATCAAGATCGGACGGGACATCCGCCAGGGTGAAACGGCTTGTATCTCCACCGTTCACGGCGTTAGTCGCACCACCGTTGAATCGATCATTACCTGGATCGAAATTACTGTAGATAAATTGCGTACCGTCGGCACTAAGCGCGGCGTCAAGTACCGGAACCGCCTCGTTAATGTCACCGTTGTCCGCAAAACGTTGCAGATTGCTGCTGTTGGAGAACAGGTTCAGCACATTCTCTATATCCAAGAATAATTTGAACGAGTGGTCAGCCCACGGCAGCGGAACGTCTTGTTGAATTCGAATATCCAGGTCGGTAGACCACGGCTGTTCGAAACCGCCTTTTGGCGATATCTGGCCCGCAAATCGATCAAGGCCGGTAGTGCGCAAAAATCCAAAGAACTCATCAAGCTGCTGTTGCGTTGCACCTGTAAAATCAACCAAAGGATCATTCGGTCCTGTTGGCACATAGATCAAGTTGCGCTCTTCGTTGTCAGAGTCACCAAACAATGTCGTTGGTGTGTTGTTGTCGTAGGTATAACTAATTGGCCGGCCCGAACGGCGGCGTAAGAACATACCGACTCTTGTCTCATGATCTGCGAAGAAATAGTGCTTCAATGTTGCGCCAAGAACGAAATTGTCCTTGTTCGCATTCGGCGATGGTCCAAGCGTGTTGAAGTTAATCCGGTTGACCGCGACTTCCTCATATCCAGATGTCGCCGTTGCACTGCCAAGCGCGTTGCCAATTTCGGCATCCGTGTAGGCATAGCCAAAGCGCAAATCCATTGATGTCTTGTCAGAGAAATCGAACGATCGATTGAGCTGAAATGCCACGGAAGTGGTCGTTCCATCAACTCCGTTGGTTAACAGGATGTCCTGATCGTCGCCGCCCGCGTCACACGCTGTGGTTACGTTGCTGAATCCCAGCGTATCGATACCGTTAAAGGTCGCGTTACATCCTGCACGCAATGGATCAATCGCATTCATCTGCGGACGCCCATCAGGCAAGAAGATTGGCGCGCCGACCGCGTCAACATTTTGTGTCAACGTCAGGTCAACAAAGTCCAAAGAATCCTGGTGATCGCTGTAGATATAGTCCAGCTGGACGCCCCAATCGTTGAATAACGCGATATTGGATTCACTTTGCAAGCTTATGCCGAAATTAAATCGATTCTGCGACGGCAGTTCGATATTCGGATCAACAGCAGCAACTCGGCCGTTGTTCGCACCAGCTTGAAGAATCTGTTGATCGATCAAGCACTGCGGCAGTCCTGTAAAGTTGCCGCCGCCGTCAATTACCTGCAAGTCAGCGGCAACACATGTGCCGCCAGGTACCGCGCCGCCACCGACTAAACCGCCGGAATTGGTGTAGGCATTTGAGAAAAATACCGTCGGATCGCCACCGGTGAAGATGCCGAAGCCACCTCGAATTTGCATCTCGCCCAGAGCATCCCACGGCATATCGTAGGTGAAGCCCAGACGCGGCAAGAGAATGTCCAGACCGTCAAATCCGGTGTTGTTACTGAAGCCATAGCGTTGTTGGAACACCGGATTGGCTGCCGGGCCTTCACTGCCACTGTATTCGTCGTAGCGCAGTCCGAAAGTGACCGATAGTCGATCGGTCGCCTGCCACTCATCCTGGAGATATATCGAATGGATGTCGCGATCGAAAGTTACTCCTGCATCGTCAACGCTACCGGTAAATGAGCCGCTGCCGCGAATGCCACTGGCCAGTCCGCTTTGTAGATCAGCGATCGAGTTAAAGGTAAGCGTGCCGGTTCCATCAGCGATAAACAGGTTGAATACTTCCAACCTATCCAGTTCGTAACCCGCGGTGATCGTGTGATTACCGATCACGTAGTCGCCGGCTAGCTTGAATTGGTCGAGCTGATACTGCAGATCGTTGGCGCTGCGGAATTGTCCTGGGCCGCTAAGAAGCAAGGTGTTGCCCATACCGTCCTGAACTCGGAGTCTGGGTAGCGGAACGGCGTCCTGCGCTTCACCGCCCGACAGTGGTCCCTGCAAGTCAACCACATCCAATGTCGATGCGCGGAATTCGGTTGAGAAGCGGTCGGTCCAATTCGAGAATAGACGCACAGAATAGGAATCTTGCTCCGTGCCTTCTACCTCAAAATTGTCAGCGAAGGTGAACGACTCGAAATTAAAATCATCCTGTTCGAGATTCGATTCTTCCAGTCTTACGTACGTGCCTTCCAATCGGTGGCTATCGTTGATATTCCAATCGAGGCGGCCAAAGTAGCGTTCGCTGGTTTGCGGCAGTGTACGGACGATATCCAGATTCGTGCGACCGTACTGGCTGCTGAGAATGCTGGCTATTTGCTCTGTCTGCGCAACCGTTGGGCCACCTTCGTTCGCAAAACCACCTCCGATCGGACCGTTATTTTGCGTGCCCGCGCCGTCTGTCTCCTCATAGGAAGCGTAGAAGAACAACTTGTCCTTGATAATCGGACCGCTAAATTCAAACCCATAATTTTTATCTTCGAACGGATCTGAAATTACCTCTCGGTCATTCAGCTCGTCACCCGTCAGATTTTGATCATTGAACAAGTAGAAAAGAGAACCCGCGAACTCGTTAGTGCCGGATTTGGTTACGACGTTGATGTTACAACCAGTGAACTGGCCGTATTGCACGTCAATCGGCGAAAACTCGACTGCCGCAGATGCTACCGTGTCGAACGGGATCGGAAAAGTATTGCGAGCCGCATTGCCCGAAGCATTCAGGCCAAATCCGTCTGCGCTGCGTACGCCGTCAATCGTAAACGAGTTGGCGCGGCCGCTGCCGCCCAAACATGAAATTCCGAAGCCTTGGCCGCTGTTTGATCGACCGATGCTGACGCGTGGATCTAAGCGTACTACATCGCGAATCTGCCGCGTGATGGTCGGCAATGCTTCGATTTCTTCGAGGTTGAAGCTGCTGTTGGGTCCCAAAGCGACTTCCGCTGTAGCGACTTGAGATGCCAGGACCACGATTTCTTCAATCGCGCTCTGTTCCTCCAATCGTACGTCGAACTGCGTTGGCGCCGTGAGGCTCGTAAAGACGTCGGTGATCAACGTGCTTTCATACTGACCTGAGACCACACGAACTGTGTAGGGTCCGCCAACAGTTAAGCCACGAATATTGAAGCTACCTGTACTGGTCGTTGTCGCGCTTCGGCTGCTGCCCGTACGCGTGTCAGTTACGGTGACTGTTTCGCCGCTTGCCGGAGCTCCGGAAGGTGTGGTGACAGTACCTTTCACCGAGCCCGTGATTTCCTGTGCCAATCCTGCAACAGGTACGGTAAACAGCATAAATGCCGCGAGCCACGCAGTACCGACTTTACTCAGAAATCTGAGTGTCGTGCGTGGGGTTCTTGCAATGTTTTTCATTTGGGATCCCCGCAAGGTGATAAAAAATGCGATTCTAGGCCGCAATCGTGACGATAAGGTTTCAGTCAAAAACAACAGCTCGAAAGTCGCTCAAACGCCGCGCACTGCAGCCAAGTGTCATTAATATGGTACAAATCTATCGCAGCAAAAAAGCCTGCGCAATAAGGGGTTTAGATCGAATTTTGCTAGTGTCTGTTGTCTTCTCGCCAAAAAATAAAGCGGCAAATCGAATTCAGTCGAGTTAGCTCTCGTAAGGCATTGTTTCTATTTGCTTTCGAGCGAGACGATCAGCGGCCAATGATCGGAAACTCCGCTGCCGTCAGGCAATTGAAAACGCGCAGGCGTGCCATCCTGCCTGACCTGTTGGTCAACTTTGTTGGCAATTTCCACGGAATTTGCGCGAATGTTCCATGTTGTTTTTTTGCCACGCGTATCGCCAGTGGACCACAAGATCATGTCCAGGAAGGACCAATTGTCGGCTGCAGCGTAGTACTGAGTGCCAAGACAATCTGCACAGCCCAATTCGTGGACGACCGTCCAATGAGGGCGAGCAAATCGACCCAGCATATCTTTTTCGGCATCCTCCGTAGACGTTGTATTGAAGTCGCCAGCGGCAAACACCGACCGATCTGCTGGCAAGTTTGCGCGCAGACGATTGAGGTGCTCGTATGCCGCTTCGCGCATTTCGGTTGGATGGTACGGTGCAGGAAAGTGTACGGCGAATCCCGTTAGTGTGCTCCCATCGGGCAAACGAAAATCGGCTTGTAATATTCCTCGAGTATCGGCAACCCGTGATTCATCGAAATCCGCGAAGCGAATGCGGTGCAGCACAGGTTCATTGACAAGCTCTAGTCGCGAAAGAAACGCGACATCCACGCCTCGTGAATCATCGCCCTCCAACAAGACTGAGGGTCCGTAGTCTGCGGCGCCTAAATATTCAATTCGCAGTCGCTCCAAAATGGCGACGTTTTCAATTTCCTGCAGGGCAAGCACATCCGGCCCGCGACCGTTGCCGATCTGCAGAATAGTCCGCGCAATCACCTGCAGTTTCTTCTCGATGATTTCGTCATGCCAATCCCAGTTGAGACACTGGTCGCGCCAACGATCTACAGTAATTTCTGCGCACTCGGCCTTGTGAGCATCCGTCTGTTTGGCGGCCAGTGCGAGATACGCCTTATCATCTTTGCCTGGGTCATCTTGATTATCGAAAAGGTTTTCGACGTTGAACGTCATTAGGACCACAGACGCCTTGCCAACCTCGACGTCGACTTCCGTTGCTTGCTTGGACTCGCAGGCAATCAATAGCATGACGCACAACAATGCCAAAGTCGTATCTCGCAGTGTTTTCACTAATTTTCTCATCGCGCATTCGTCCCCAGGTTATTTGCCGTTCTTATGTACCATTTTTATTGGCGATCATACCGGAGTAACGCGGTGCCGCGTCCCTCTAGAGCCACGAATATTTCGCTGCCATTGGAATCAAGCACAGCGCTTTCAGCTTCAGCGTAGCCGTCCAAACCGAGTGCGGTTGGCCGCGTGTCGAAAGCCTGTGGCCACGACTCGCCGGTGTTTCTCTCATACAAATATACGCCGGCGTAGGTCAGCACGACCGCCTGCCGGCCATTGGCCGAAAAAGAAAGCGCCGTGGGTTGCCAATACCAATTTTTTGTTTTCGGCGCGTTTGCTATGTCTGCTTCACTCGGTTGCGGAAGAGACTTTAATTCGGCTATTTCTTCGGCTTCGAGCACGTCGTCGTTAACTGGAACTAGCGGTACTGAAAAAACTTTTGCAGGTATTGTGCGTTTACTAATTAGCAAAATGCGTTTGCTTTCGAGGTCGACGCTTACGGCTTCGACGTCCAGAGGACCTTCAGGAAAGCGAATTTTGAGTCTTCGCTCAGCACGCACCTGCAGGTCTTGGCCGCCCGTTAGTTGCGGTTCTTCTACAATGTAGATCGTTACCGATCGTCTTTTGTGATCGTTATCCCCAACGTCAGCGACCAAAAGATAGGCGGTGCCGTCCGATACAAAAGATGATAGGTCTTCCCAATCCTTATTCTTTGCATTACTAATTTCAATGTTGCCGAAGTCGGAGCCGTCTTTTCTGATCGCGTAGAGCCGAGGTGGGCCTTCGTCGTTCATGGTCCATAGTAGGTCACCGTTTAAATTGGATCGCGCCAGGCCGCTGGCTTCATCGATTCGTCTGTTTTGCAGGTGGCCAGCGATCTGTACAGGTTGAAAGCCGATTGCCGGCCTTTTGTTGTCTGCGCAAGCGGGCGCAAGCAAGGGCGCGGATAACATAAGCCAACAAATCGAAGTTCGCGTAACGCGCATACAGTTAATTTTCGGCTGTAGACTACAAACTATAGAGTAAATTATCGGCCCCCAAACGAAAAAAGGGCAACTATGCAGTTGCCCTTTTTCCTTATTGCTGTCACGAATATTCCGAAGCTACCCGGATGTTTTCGGTTTAGAAGCGGAAGCGAACGCCGAATTGAACGCGATACACAGATGGCAGGCGTGCAATCGCAGGTTGAGCTACCAGCGTCTCGGAAGAGTTGGCTGCAGTCGGGTCATAAGACGCACCCGGTGTTAGCACAAACTGCGAACCATCCGCAGATAGCGCGACGTTTGCAGGCGCAACATTAGATGGTGCTGTGTAGCTGTCAATGCGTCCCCAACTGTCATTGATCAAGTTGCCGACGTTTTCGATATCTAACATCAGGTCAAACTTGAAGTTGTCCTTGAGGGTTACTTCTTGTGCGAGCCGTAGGCTAAATATGTTGACCCAGTCGGTGTCGCAGGCGTTACGTGGCACAACCCCGCCTCGATGTTTACTTAGACAATCATCGTCCTCGATAAACAAGTTCAAGTCGTTCAAGAACGCCGGATCGCCGGTGACGATGGGATCAGCGGCGCCTGTTGGAACGTACATTAAGTGGGTGCCTGGCGTGTCACCTTCGCTACCAAAGTCGGCCAAAAAGTTACCGCCAAAAGTCGGTAGACCGTTACTGCCAAATACGTAGCTGAAATGACGTCCGTCTCTGCCGGCGTAGACAAGCCCAGCAGACGTCGTATTGTCGCCGAATAATTGCTTCTGCCAATTGAGTGTTGCGGTTATCCGACGCGGCACTTCAAAGCGGGACTGTGCAACGCCCGGGTTGTTGAGGTCGGTTGACGGATCGAATGCCAGCGTCTCAAAAGTTACAAACCGATTGTACGACCGAAGCTCATCAACGTCCTGGAAGGCTACACCCACAGTGGTATCAAACAGGCCATAGTCCGTATCAAAGCTCTTGGCGAAGTCGAGCGTGACAACCGTGCCATGTCCCCGTCCGGTATTGGTGATTACATAGTCGGCGTCTGCGGGCGTGTCATAGATAGGACGGCCATCAGGTGCCTGACCGACGACGCTGCGCCGCGCTTCGAAAATATCGTAGCCGTCGTTGACATCGGAGATAATCACATCGCCGGAGATTTCCCAGTCGTCGCCTAAGCCAAGCACGCTGAGGTCCGCAAGGTAATCAAAGCCGACGCTGTATTTCCAGGTGCTTAGAATATCGAAATCCGGATCGATGGCGTCCGTTTGTCCTATCGGGTTGACGCCTGTCAACGGCTGAAAAACGGTACGTGCAGCATTTGGATCAGGCAACAATGCACCAGCCTGCGTAATAAGCGCCTCGGTCTCTGGTCCAAAGAAATCCGCAAAAAATCCAGCGAATGTTCGGCTTATTCCATCGCCAGCGTAACTATTGGAGAGCACGATTAGCGGCGTTCCGCCACCGAACAGCCCAAAGCCGCCTCTAAACGTTAAGCGGTCATTCGCTGCCCAGTTAAAACCGACGCGGGGGAGCAGAATATCTTTGCCATCCAGATTTTCCTGATTGCTGAACCCGCGTCGGGCTAAGAAATTAGGGTTTGCGGTAATATCGTCGTCGTTCGAGTATTCGTCGTAACGAAGGCCGAAGGTAACGGTGAATTCGTCGTTGACGTTCCACTCATCCTGAACATACAAACTGTTCACCGCCAATTCGAAGCGCGCCTCAGCATCTGCATCCACGCCGGTGTTCGAGTTTCCGTATAGAACGATAAACGGGTCTTGTGCTTGAAGATCAGCGATTGAGTTAAAAATGAACTGACCTTTTGAAAAAGGCAGGAACAAGTTTCGAACTGTGTACTCTTCTTGCTCCAGGCCGACCGTAATCGTGTGATTGCCTGCCTCGTAATCGCCTTTTAAGCGGATAATCCTGGATTCGTTGTCCAGTTCGTTGGTGTGCCGGAATCGGTCGCCACCGGCCGCGATCGTGCCACCGCCCGGCGTGGTAATTGCGAAATCAGGGGTGTCGCTATTGATACTAATTTGACGATTCTCCACGTCCTTGAAGCCGATCTTGAATTCCGTGGAAAAATTGTCAGTCCAGTTAGAAAAGATCTGACCTGAAAATGCGGTCAGTTTTTCGTTAATGTTATAGCGGTTCGACTGCAATACCGCGATTTCTGGGAAATCATCAAACAAGACATCACCGTCCGCTATCTGGTATGTCGCAACCGCGCGGTGGTCATCGTTTATGAACCAATCGATTTTTGCCAGTATTTTTTCGTCTTCGTCGGTATCTGCAGCGTCAAACGTGCCCGGATCAAATCCATAGACGGTGTTGAAGATATTTCGAACGTCATCGATGTCTGCCTGCGTTACGCCAGAAATGTTGTTGAGCGTCTGCGTGTTTGAGGGCCTCGTGGTTTCGAATTTCTCGTAATTCGCAAAAAAGAACAATTTGTCTTTGATGATGGGGCCGCCGATAGTGAAGCCGTAAGTATCCTCTTCGAAATCACCTATCCCGAGCGAAACGCCGTCGGACTTGTTACCTGCAAGACTTTCGTCAGTCTTGAAGTAAAATGCACTGCCATGAAACTCATTCGTACCGGACTTCGTCACGATATTGATGTTGCCACCGATAAAGTTGCCGTAAGTGACATCGTATGGCGCGATGTTGACATTCAATGCCTCAACGGCATCGATAGAAATTGGCGAGCGTTGCGTCGCCGATGCGTTTTTCGATAATCCGAAGTTGTCGTTTTGTGCAACACCGTCAATCGTCACGCTGTTGAAACGAAAATTTTGTCCTGCGAGTGAAATCGCCGGACCGCGAGCCACACTGTTGTCGACCAATATTTTCGGATCGGTTGCAAGTGCGCTGACAAAATCTCTGGAAATCGATGGTGTCGCATCGATTTTCGCGCGATCAAAATCACGGCCAACGCCAGTCCGCAGGGTTTGTGTGTTCGCCTTAGCGGTCACCACCACCTCTTCAATGGTCCCACCTTCAGACGTTACAAATAGGTTAACAAGGCGCGTTCGATCAAGCTCCAATACGACGTCATCTAACGCGTTTGCCGAATAGCCGCTATTCGAGGTGGTATCCACCTGATAGGGTCCGCCGACCGCCAAGCCGCGAGCCGTCAATGCGCCAGCGCTATTCGAAACCAGCGTGATGCTGCGGCCGGTGGGCAAATGTGTGATCTGCACTGCAACACCGGCAACACTGTTGCCGTTGACATCATTGGTGATGACGCGCATGTTCGCCGTCGTGTTCTGTGCGTGCGATACGCCCGTAAAAAGTAGTGCCATTGCAGTTAATGCCGGAATGGCGATACGTCGC
This sequence comes from Woeseia sp., assembly GCA_021773015.1. Taxonomy (GTDB): domain Bacteria; phylum Pseudomonadota; class Gammaproteobacteria; order Steroidobacterales; family Woeseiaceae; genus OFTM247. Next base: position 1,679,619 of record JAJFKW010000001.1, on the reverse strand, counting down.
GTCAGCGACACGATTCTAAGAATCATCTTGATCCCCCTCAAAAAAACTTTAGATGGGCCTGCCCAATGCGAGTCGAAACAGGCTTATAATGCATTACTTGACTATTTAGTCAGTATAGCAGCAGCATTTGATTTTGGAACCTCGAAAGCGGTTCGCATAACCAATTTGCCACAGTTGTCGGTCGCGCACCATGGTCAGTGAAAATATGCTCTTGTGGAGCACTCAAATTGGCGGTGCGTTAAACTCGCTTTATTAATAAGTCTTACGGGAATCAGTCGGTTGGCTACAAAACACATGAATGCAGCGCCTGGGGATTTCGCCGATACGGTATTGATGCCCGGCGACCCGCTACGTGCAAAATATATTGCGGATACCTATTTGGAAAACGTGAGCCGCGTGACAGATGTACGCAATATGTGGGGATTTACCGGAACCTATAAGGGCATGCCAATTTCCATCATGGCCCACGGAATGGGTATACCGTCAGTCTCGATTTACTGCACCGAACTGATAAGGGACTATGGCGTCAAGAGGGTTATCAGGGTTGGTAGCTGTGGGACGACGCACCCGGACGTGAAATTACGCGATGTATTGATTGGCATGGGTGCATCGACAGATTCCAATGTAAATCGCATGCGTTTTGGCGGCTACGATTTTGCCGCACTTGCAACTTTCTCGCTGGTGCAGAATGCAGTTGCGGCGGCGCAGGCGAATAACGTTCGATATCACGTAGGAAACTTATTTTCTGCAGATCTGTTTTATACGCCGGATCCAGACATGTTTGAGACTATGGCAAAGTACAACATTCTTGGCGTCGAGATGGAGGCCGCCGGTATATTTCCGATCGCAGCTGAGTACAATGTTGAGTCCCTGGCAATCTGCACGGTGAGTGACGATATACCCAGCGGCGATGCCTTGAGTGTCGAGGATCGGCAAAATACTTTCGATGAAATGATAACGGTCGCGCTTGAGACGGTGCGCATTAGCGAGCAATCGAAATGACCTTGACCGTCGTGCCAGACAGCAGCCTGCTGCCGGACTTGAGCAAGGTCAGCCAGGTCGATGAGGTCGGCGTCAACGAGCGGGCGGCGCGTTTTCAGACTCGGAGCATCAAGAAAGAGTCGAAAATTGAAGCGCTGCACATGATCCTGAGCATGATCGATCTAACGACGTTGGAGGGGCAGGATACGTCCGGCAAGGTCAGCCAGCTCTGTCAGAAAGCGATTCACTTACACAATACATTGCCGAATTTGCCACATGTCGCTGCCGTCTGCGTTTATCCCACGATGGTTGGTGTCGCGAAAAAGGCACTTGGCGACCACAAAATCAACGTTGCGTCAGTCGCAACCGCATTTCCCAGTGGTATGGCGCCGCGGCATATCAAATTAGAAGAAACACGACTTGCTGTTGAGGAAGGAGCTGACGAAATCGATATGGTGATCTCGCGCGGCGCGTTTCTGCAAGGCGAATATGGCTTGGTTTTTGATGAGATCGCGGCAGTTAAGGAAGCCTGCGGCGAAGCGCACTTAAAGGTCATTCTGGAGACCGGCGAGCTCGGTACACTGGATAGAGTGCGTCGTGCTAGTGTTTTGGCCATGCACGCAGGAGCCGATTTCATAAAAACATCGACCGGAAAAATTCAGCCGGCAGCGACACTACCGGTGACGTTAGTGATGTTGCAGGCGATTCGCGACTATTTTTACGATACAGGACGCATGGTGGGTATGAAACCTGCGGGCGGCATCTCGACAGCAAAGCTCGCCGTCCACTATTTGGTGATGCTGCGTGAAACGTTAGGTAACGCTTGGATGACGCCTGAGTGGTACCGTTTCGGCGCGAGTTCGTTGGCTAACGACGTGCTTATGCAGTTGCAAAAACAAGCGACTGGTGTGTACCAGTCTGCAGACTATTTTTCTAAAGACTGATCAATGGGGATCACAAGTGGATAACCAGAACAAACTCGCATTCGACGGCGGCTGGCAATATGCACCAGCGCCGGAAAGTACTGACCACATTACTATTGATGGTCAATATGGATTGTTCATCGGCGGTGACTTCGTTGCCCCAGAGAGCGGCAAGTATTTTGAAAGCATCAACCCTGCTACCGAAGAGGTACTCAGCAGTGTAGCGTCGGCCTCCTCAGCAGACGTTGATAGTGCAGTTAAGGCTGCGCGCAAAGCCTATAACGGCCCGTGGTCGAAGATGAAAGCCGCAGAGCGTGGGAAATATATATATCGCATCGCGCGAATTCTGCAGGAGCGCGCCAGGGAATTTGCGACGATCGAGTCTCTCGACGGCGGCAAACCCATTCGTGAATCACGCGATATCGATATACCGCTGGCGGCAGCACATTTTTTTTACTACGCGGGATGGGCAGATAAACTCGAATACGCATTTCCTGGCAAGCGGCCTGTGTCTTTGGGCGTTGCAGGGCAAATCATTCCGTGGAATTTCCCGCTGCTAATGGCGGCGTGGAAAATAGCTCCTGCACTCGCCTGTGGAAACACCGTCGTGCTCAAGCCAGCAGAGACAACGCCGCTAACCGCGCTCAAGCTTGCCGAAGTGGTGCGTGATGCCGGGCTTCCTGATGGTGTCGTAAACATCATTACCGGCGCAGGAGAGACCGGTGCTGCGATCGTAAATCACGACGATGTCGATAAGGTGGCGTTTACCGGGTCGACTGGTGTCGGCCGCATAATCCAGCGTGCACTCGCCGGGACTAACAAGAAATACACGCTTGAACTTGGTGGTAAGGCGGCCAATGTTATTTTTGCCGACGCGGCTATCGATCAGGCGGTTGAAGGTATTGTTAACGGCATATTCTTTAATCAGGGTCATGTCTGTTGCGCCGGGTCGCGACTGATCGTCCAGGAGTCGGTTGCTGACGAAGTTGTACAGAAACTCAAGGATCGTATGGAGACCCTTATTGTTGGCGATCCATTGGATAAAAATACCGATATCGGTGCGATAAATTCGGCATCGCAGCTTGAAACGATTGAGAGTTACTTGCGCCTTGGCCAGGAAGAGGGGGCCGAGATGCACCAAAGTTCGCGAGACATTCCAACGACAGGTTATTGGTGCCGACCGACGATATTCACTGGTGTTTCTCAATCCAATCGTATCGTCCAAGAAGAAATTTTCGGACCGGTATTAGCTATTCAAACGTTTAGAACGTTGGATGAAGGTTTATCAAAAGCGAACAATACGCCTTATGGTTTGTCGGGCGGTGTATGGACCGATAAGGGTTCGAAAATTTTTAAAATGACGCAGAAAATCAGAGCGGGCGTGATTTGGGCGAATACTTTCAATAAGTTTGATCCGACCTCGCCATTCGGTGGCTACAAAGAGAGCGGTGTCGGTCGAGAAGGTGGTATGCATGGTCTCGGTGCCTACCTTAGGCTTGAGGGATAGTCATGGTTACTTCATCTGCACGCATTCCGGTAGAGAAAACTTACAAGATTTACATCGACGGAAAGTTTCCGCGTACCGAGTCCGGGCGCTATTTCGCGCTGAAGGACGGCGCCGGTGCGGTCGTTGCCAATATTTGCCGGGGCAGTCGAAAAGACTTTCGAAATTCCGTCGTTGCTGCACGCAAAGCGTTTGCGGGTTGGTCCGCAACGAGCGCGTACTTGCGCGGACAAATTCTATATCGAATTGCAGAAATGCTGGAGGGCAGGCAGGATCAATTCGTCGCTGAATTGGTGTTGCAAGGGCGCTCAAAACGCAGCGCGCAAAAGGAAGTTTTGGCAAGCATCGATCGCCTGATTTATTACGCTGGATGGTCCGACAAATACCAGCAAATATTCAGTGCAGTCAACCCGGTAAGTTCGTCGCACTTCAACTTTTCGGTGCTTGAAGCAACCGGTATTGTCGCCATTTTGGCGCCGGACGACGATGGTTTGATTGGTTTGGTTTCCAACATTGCCCCCGCCATCGTTGGCGGAAACACGTGCGTGGTGTTGGCCTCAGAGACCATGCCACTTTGCGCGGTAAGCTTTGCGGAAGTTTTGCATGCGTCGGATGTGCCAGGTGGTGTCGTTAATATATTGACCGGTTTCAAAGACGAGCTGACAGACCAATTTGCTTCCCATATGGATGTCAACGCAGTGGTCTACGCTGATCACGCATCGGCCGGAAAAATACAAACAAAAGCTGCAGACAATCTCAAGCGCGTGGTGGCGAGAACGGACAACAAGTGGACCGCGGAATCGGCGCAGAGTCCGTATTTGATTTCGGATACTCAAGAGGTGAAGACGACCTGGCATCCTATCGGGTCATAGCAGACATACTTCCATCGCTGGACGAGGCACTAAAGATCAATCCGCACCGATCAATTGCGTCGTTCATGAAAATGCAGGCGGATTGGGCATCCTATCAGGTCATAGTTGGTACGGTCGTGAAAGGCTGCAGTTGACCCAGAAGAGTCAATGCAACCGCTTGAGCCGACGACGTGTGCTCACGCTTTCTTGGTACTGCGACTCAGCTCGTAGCTCTCGTCCAACCACCGCTTCCAGCGCTTTAGCGGAATCGGACGATCCGCCGAAAACCGAGCCGTAACCCAAATGCCAGAACCCACCTGATAGTCGTCTGGATGCTTCTCGGCCAACTCCGCCGCCTCGGCTTTAGAGCTACCCAACTTGAACATTGCTTTGAAGCGCCCGCCCTGCTCACCGACGAACAGAAACGCCTTATCACCCGTTTTGAATGAGCTTTGCGTGCACGAGGTTCCCTCGTCCACATCGGTATATTTGCTAGCCCGTTGCCGAAGTGGGACGGTCGGGTCATCTTTACTTACCATAGCCTAACTCCGTTCGCCGAGTAGCCCCGGCGGCCCCGAATTGATCAACTCCGAACGACTTACGCCAGTAGAAAGATCCATTTTCGCTGGCTACCAGGCCACGCCGTAGTCTTCGCCATAGTCGCTGGCGCCACCCCACATCGTGCCATTCTTGCTATCGAAATAGATAGCGGTGATCGGACTATAAGTACGATCCACCGTATCCACGTCGTAGCCCATTCGGGTTAACTCGTCGCGGACCCACGAGGGCACTTGGTTAGTCACGTCTATCCGGCCTGGCTCTGATTGGTGCGCACCGAATGAACTTTGCATTTGGTAGCTGGTGATGTTGTGGGCCTCGACAGCCTGTTGGACATTCATGCCAAATTCGACGACGTTGAGAAAGAACTGCAGCAGGTTCTGATCTTGCGTGTCGCCTCCCTGTACCGAAAATGCCATGAACGGTTTGCCATCCTTCAACGCCAAACTGGGAGTGAGTGTTGCGCGCGGCCGCTGCCCAGGGTGAACGACGTTGAATGGGTTGAGTGCCTCGTCCAGCACGAAACTCTGCATGCGCTGGCTCATTCCAATACCCGTCTCGCCAGCGATAAAGGCTGGAATCCAGCCGCCACTTGGTGTGATTGACACTACCCAGCCTTCTGCATCAGCTGCTTGGATTGAAGTCGTACCCGCCAGGAAGCTTTCCTCATCACTGATCAGGCTGGCCTGTTGAAAGCCTTCCGCACCCTCGGCTTGCGCTGTCGGTGGAATGGGCGTCCATTTCTCAAGCAGATCCAGATAGGGATTCTTGTCACCCTGGAATGGGTAGGGGTCGCCTGGTTTTGTACCAGGATCGTTGCGTTGCCAGTTGATCTGCCCGCGTCGATGTTCTGCGTACGACTCTGAAAGAAGACCCTGAATGGGTTCAACCGGTGGCATGTACGGATCACCATAGTAAAAATCCCGGTCTGCGAATGATAGGTTCATGGCCTGGTAAAGAGCGTGGATATATCGCGCGCTGTTGTAGCCCATGCTCTTCAGGTCAATTTCTTCCAGGACATTGAGTGCCTGCAACAAGACTGGACCCTGCACCCAATGCGTTAGTTTGAAAACGTCGACGCCTTTGTAGTTGGTGCTGACGGGGTCCTCAATATGGACTTGCCAGCCGTCGAGGTCCGCCATCGTCATCAATCCGCCATACTCGGCCGAACCGCGAATGATTTCTTCCGCTATGTCGCCGCGATAAAAACGATCGTAAGCTGCGTATATCGCGTCCTTGCGGTTCTTGCCATCCGCCAGCGCCTTGCTCTCGGCTTTTACCAGTTTTTGCAGAGTCGCTAACAAGTCAGGCTGCCTGAAATTCTCGCCCGGGTAGGGTGCAGCGCGTTTCTGACCGTCATCTGCTTGCAAATGAGGTAGAAACACTCGCGTCGAATATGACCACTGTGTCAATACGTCTTTGCGGCGCTCCATGTTGTCCGCTTGAGATTTCTCGATTGGGTAGCCTTCGGCCATCTGTATTGCAGGCGCTAACACATCTGCCAGGCTGAGCTTTCCGTACTCCGCCAGCATCACCATTAGACCGCCCGGGGTGCCAGGCGTTACTGCAGCGAGCGGCCCGTACTCGGGTGGATACAACATCCCTTGCTTGCGAAAAAACGCTGCGGTTGCGCCGGTCGGTGCCACCCCAAGCGCATTGATGCCCTTTACCTTGCCGGTGTGAGGGTTGTAAATCAGGGCCTGCGTTTCACCGCCCCATCCCAAGGTGTCCCACATAGTCGAGGTTGCCGCTAACATCGCGCAGGCGGCATCCACAGCATTTCCCCCCCGCGTAAACGTCATCGCTCCCGCAGTGGCAGCCAGCGGTTTGCCGGTAATGGCAACCCAGTGCTTTCCGTGCAAGACCGGTTTTGTGGTCTTCTGCGCCTCGGCAGCGCCGGTGGCAGATAGCGCGGCCAGTAAACAAACGACAGCGACGAAATACAGTGGCCGGGAGGTCAGTAATAGAAGTCGTGTTGACATGGTGCGGTCCCGTGTTGCAGTCGGGCGACCATATCAGACAAATGCACTATGTGCGTACGTTCGCCAGTCAGTCGGTTATTGCATAGCGCAAGGCGGCGTTCTGCAACGTCTGCTTTTGATCGTTAGCAGCCCCTTAATTTCTCGAGAATGGTGCGAATAGAATGACTGCTTGCATGGCGTATTGATTCTAGGCATGGACTGGTTTGGCGAGTCGGGATTCATTACCGGTTTTACGTTGTCTGACAATTCATTAATCAATTTCACGGATGCGTTCGTGCAAATATTTAACGATGGCAACGCTGTGTCAATAAACGGCGGGTAACTGGCGACAATGGCGACGGCGGCAGCGTTACCTTCAACTTAATTACCGACCACTCAACTATGGCGGTCCCCGAACCCGGTACCCTTGCGCTCAAGGGCATCGGTCTATTTGGAATGGGCTTGGCGAGACGGAGACGCAAGATGTGATCTTAGACTAAGATCTATTAAGAAGCCCCGCCTAGTGCGGGGTTTTATGTGCCAGAACGAATGTCCGCGTCTGGCAGTATCCAGCATCCCAAGTGATAAACTACCAAGAGGCTGCTACTGACCCGGAGCGGACGTCTTTCTAAAATTGTGCCGTAGGGCAGCCAGCATTTGGTAGAGTGGTTCGCAAATCCGCCACTATCAGATTTTCTGAATCTCCGAGCTCAATCGATGTATAGACTTCCCGCAAATATATTTTCACGAATACGTAGCCGGGGCATGTCTTGACATACCGACCACTGACCCATCAGATATTTCAGTGGTTCGGGAGCACACTATCCGTGCCGCCTGTGATTTTGGGAATTGTCTGTACGCTAGGCCTCGGCGGTATCGCGTTGTGGATCACCGTAGCAATTGGCACTGTTGCCAACGTGACTGCCGGCATCATTCCCAGCATTGCGGTGCGCGCACCCGTGACTCTCTACATGATGGTCGGCTTTCTGCCAATGGCCATTTACTATTTGTTTGTCTGGACAAGGGATCATCATGCAACGATTGTGCGTCGCTTTACGTTGGACCATGCGCCAATCGAGTTTCCGCGATCAACCGCGAACTGGACCGGCGCGATTGGTATCGTTGTAACGTATTTCTCGTTTCTACACGTGCCCGAGGACCCTTTCATTCTCTTTGCGCCTTTTCGATGGTCCGTCGAATTTGTATTTCCGCTAGTGGGGCTCGTCATAATAGGCTGGTTTAACTTTCGCTTTACGTTTCTGCTCATCTGGTTCGCCTTTATGATTTCGCGAACTGCGCGACATATAGAATCTTTCAGTTTATTGGATTCATCGCTCGTAAAACCCTATGCGCAACACGGAGTCCGGTCGAGTCTTCTGGCCGTCATGAGCCTCTCAATCTCGGCAAATCTTTGGTTCGATCCAGAATCACCGGTCGCAGGAACGACCATATCGATAGCTACGCTTTCGGTCGCCGCGGGTATAGCGCTGTTTCTCTCGACCTGGGGAATTCATCAACGACTCAAGACGTTAAAGGGAGAAGAACTAAAGCAGATTCGAGTCGCAATCGAGTCAAGACGCGCTTCGGCATCGCGATCGGTCGATAGTGCTCAGCATTTGCGCGCTGATCTGGCGCTCGAACGTCGCCTCGTTGAGGTCAGCGAGTGGCCGTTTGATGCTGGTAGCTACGGTCGCGTGGCTCTATACATCATGTTAGGCCTCGGATCGTGGGTAGGTGCCGCGTTGGTTGAACGTCTTTTGGAGTCGCTCGGTCCGTAGACTCGGTGAGGAATAGTATTTCACACGAGCAACAGTGTTCGCTTGCTAATCGTCCAACAACCCTCTTTCTATCCGGCCGCCAACCTGCTGAATAACGCTGGTTGCACACAATGTGCCGAGGCGAGCACATTCTTCCAGCGATTCATCGTTGCTCCAACCGAACAGGAATCCCGCGGTATACGCATCGCCGGCGCCAGTCGAGTCGATCACTCGATCAACCTTGGTTGCATGTTGTACAAATCGTTCATTGCCTTGAACGATAACTGAACCCTTGTCCGAACGGGTCATCGCGAATAGGTTATCAAAGCCCTTAATGCTATCGAGGACCTCATCAAAATCGTTCACTGCGAAAAGCGCAGTCATTTCATCTTCGTCCGCGCAGACGATATCGACACCGCCCGATATTGCATCGAGAAACGCACCCTGGTGCCGCTCAACACAATACGAATCTGACAAAGATAGCGCCACCTGGCTACCGTTCAATTTTGCGATGCGCATCGCTTCGGCGGCCAGTTCGGGTCCCTCCGGGATATCCCACACGTAGCCCTCAAGTAAAATGACTTTTGGCGAACCAACCGTCTGTTCAGTGATATCCGACTTAGCCAATTCTGTGCACGCGCCCAGATAGGTTTGCATCGTGCGTTGACCATCTGCGCTTATCAATACGTGGCAGCGCGCGGTTGGACTACCACCGTTTGCCGGTCGTAGTCGAACATCGACGCCGAGAGACTGCATGTCATGCACAAAGATTTCACCAAATTGATCGTTTTTTACCTGACCAATGTAGGCCGCTTTGCCGCCAAGATTTGCGAAGCCAGCAATCGTGTTGGCAACGGAACCGCCGGACATTTCGGTTGCCGGTCCCATCAGGCTATAGATATCGTGCGCGCGAGCAGCGTCGATCAAAGTCATTGAGCCGAGCGGGGCGTCGATTTTGTCGAGAAAGTCATCGTCAACGTGAGCTAGAACATCGACGATTGCATTGCTGATGCCCAGCAGTTTTACGCTGTCGGTCATAGGAGATCGGTCCATAAGTCAAAACGCTGGGTAGCGTATCATCTGCTGAATAGATTGCACGTGATTCTTAGCGCGTCGCTCTGACATCTTCATATATTGGCGCGCAAATGCGGTTGGACGACCGATTTGAGTCTGGCTGCAGGTGGCGGTATCGCTTAATATGTCGCTCCACCTAAAAAGGTACTACGGAACGCGATGGCTAAATTAAGTACGCATGTGCTAGACACGGCGCAGGGGAGACCTGCCGCCGACGTCGGCGTAAAATTGTTTTCGCTTGACGGCGATCGACACTTGGTCGCGTCGACTGTTACCAACGCAGACGGCCGAACGGATGCGCCGTTGCTCAATGAGGAAACGTTTCGAGCGGGTGAATACGAGTTGGAATTCGCAATTGGTGCATACTTTCGAGCCTCTCCGTTAGCGGTAGCCGACCCGCCGTTTCTCGGCGACGTAGTGATTAGAGTCAGCCTTGCCGACGGCGAAAATTACCATGTGCCTCTGCTGGTGTCTCCGTGGAGCTACTCCACCTATCGTGGTTCCTAAATAGATTGCCGAAAAATTCTGCAGAATTAATATTATGAATACCAGCAAAAATAATCCTTTTCACCAGTGGATTAGATTGGAGCAACCCAGGCTCGGTACACAAGTTGTGTACGCAACCGATGATTTTTTTGCGGATAAATCACGGCTTATCGAACCTGCAGATCCCGTATTTATCGACGGTAAATACGACGATAACGGAAAATGGATGGATGGTTGGGAAAGTCGCAGAAAGCGTACGCCCGGCCATGACCATTGCGTCATCAAGCTGGGCGTGCGCGGCGTTATTCGCGGTTTTGATGTCGATACCAGTCACTTTACAGGTAACTACCCACCGGCGGCTTCGATAGAGGCGTGTCTGAGTGATGACGAAATACCAGGCCACGATGCTCATTGGATTGAAATTCAGCCGAACGTTGATCTGGCCGGCGACTCTCATCACTTTTTGGCAATCAAGAATGACAGCAATTTCTCACATGTTCGCTTGCATATTTATCCAGACGGTGGCGTAGCGAGGTTACGTATCTATGGTGAAGTCGTGCCGCAATGGGACGATATCGATAAAACGTCCAACATCGATTTATTTGCATTGGCAAGCGGTGGCAGGGCGCTGCAGTGCAATGACGAGCACTTTGGCAGCATGCACAATCTTAATCTGCCCGGGCGCGGCATCAATATGGGTGACGGGTGGGAAACAGCGCGCCGCCGCGGACCAGGCAACGATTGGGTTATCCTGGCGCTTGGTCACGCGGGCGTTGTCGAGCATATCGAAATCGATACCGCATTTTTCAAGGGGAATTATCCAGATAGCGCATGCATCCAAGGGGCCTTGGTAGACAAACCAGACATGAAGCGTCTAGAAAAACAGAGTCGCGACTGGGATGTCCTACTGCCGCACAGCAAGCTGACGATGGATGCACAGCACAATTTCGCAAGTGAATTGCAGAAAATTGGCGTTGTTTCACATTTGCGACTGTCAATTTTTCCGGATGGTGGCGTTAGCCGGATACGCGCGGTTGGAAAGCCCGCGAGATAGCGCTGCGAACATACTATGATTTTAAAGCCGCTACCATTGACCACTGACAGGTTTTCAGAATTTGGCGATGTTGTAGAGGCTGCAGCAGAATCGCGCGCGCCAATGAACAGTGATCGATTTGAACGCTTTGCGAATCTTGCAGAAATCGAGTTTGAAGCCGGTAGTGACGGTCGCCCCGCAGTTAGTATCGCACGCTGTCGAACCGCGACTTCTTTGCCGGTTCGTATTGATATGCTCGAACGCCACCCATTGGGCAGCCAACTATTTATGCCGCTTAGTCCCTTCCAGTTCTATGTGGTCGTAGCTCCTGCTGAAGAGGGAATTCGGGCTGATGAAATTCAGGCCTTTGTGACTAATGGCAAACAGGGTGTTAACTACCAGCGTGGTGTTTGGCATATGCCGATGATCGCGCTACAGGCGGGACACGAATTTCTGATCGTCGATCGCGCCGGTGCTGGCGCAAACTGCGATGAGCACTATCTCAGCGCACCACTGACATTGCAGCCGTAAGTGGCGGCGCTAGGTCAAGCAAGCTGCCTTTCACTGCGGGCCTTCTTCAACGGCTCCAATCGATCGATAATCGCAGTAAGTTCCGGCCGCTGTTCTCGAAGTTCATCGATGTTCATGCCAGTCAGCTCATAGGGCAATATCAACCACTCTGCGGTCTTATGAACGAAGTAATCGGGCTCGCGAATCGTCCGGTCAGTTGGTCGATACCAGACCGAAGCGATTCGTATGTCTTGCGGCAAATTACGTCGTGTTTTTTTCGTTAGCTGTTGAATAACCGCATTAACGCTTGAGCCGGTACTGTAGACGTCGTCAACAATTAGCAACGAATGTTCGGCAGATAAATTTTCGAGCAAATATTGCAAACCGTGCACGCGGATCGACTCTGCTTTGTCGACCATCTGCGAGTAGCTGTCCAAACCTCGGTACGACGTCCGAATTGCGATGTGATCTGTTTCGACGCCGAAGTGTTGCAGGCCCTCTTGAACAGCAATGCCGACAGCGCTGCCGCCACGCCACAATCCGACGAGAAAATCTGGCCTGAATCCTGCGGAGTGAATTTCGCTAGCTAGGCGAAACGAGTCCAGCAGCAGATCGTTGGCAGCGATGTTCTTCTTGTGCATGTAATTACTCTATTTTTGTCGCAATACAGGGTAAGAATTGTCGACCGCAGTGAGCTGCGGGTCACCAAACCTTTCGTCGCAAGCCCAATAACCCAGACGAGCCCGCAGTCGTGTTGTAGTATTCACCCAAATAATGATAACGACAAGCCCGAGGCGAACGGGCGGCGGGAATTTTCGATGGACAAGACAGTAATCACTGCGCAGGAGCTGCTTGAAGACTCCTTCAATTTGGGGCTGCAGGTGTTGGAAAGTGGTTTTGAGCCGACTCTGATAATCGCAATTTGGCGCGGTGGCACGCCTGTCGGAATGGCCGTACAGGAGGTGCTGGCATATTGCGGCGTTGAGTCCGATCATATTGCAATTCGCACATCATCGTATGCCGGTGTTGACAAGCGGGGCACTGTTTCAGTTCACGGCCTGAATTATATTATTAAGAAAGTGTGCCACGATGACCGCGTTTTGATTGTTGACGACGTTTTCGACACGGGCAATACGATCGTCGCAGTTATTGAAGAGTTGAATCGTCGCGCGCGGGGAAATACACCTGAAGATATTCGTGTGGCAGTTCCGTGGTTCAAACCAACTCGAAATCAAACCAATATTGTTCCTGAATACTACCTGCGAGAGACCAGCGAGTGGCTGGTTTTCCCGCACGAGCTTGACGCACTTACGCCGGAAGAGATGCTTGAACGTCGACCGCAACTTCACGAAATCGTCTACTAACTTACACGATGTCTGCTAGGGTTTGGAAAATCGGGACGTGCATGCTGTGAAACGAATTTGTGTTTACTGCGGCTCAAATAAGGGCGTATCTCCAACCTACGGTGCGGCTGCCGTAGAGCTCGCGCGGGCACTCGTTGACAACGATTTGCAATTGGTTTTTGGTGGCTCCTGTAAGGGAATAATGGGTGTCATTGCGGATCAGGTCATTGCGCTTGGCGGAAGCGCAGTCGGAGTTTTACCGCGCAGCTTGTTGATGAAAGAAGTTGCACACGAAGGACTAACCGAGATGCATATCGTTGATACTATGCATGAGCGAAAGTCACTCATGTCAGAACTGTCTGACGGATTTATCGCGTTACCAGGCGGCAGTGGCACCCTTGAAGAAATTGTCGAGTCGTTTACCTGGGCACAGCTACAATTTCACGCTAAGCCGTGCGGATTGCTAAATGTTGATGGTTATTATGATTATCTGATTGCCTTTCTAGACAATGCGTCGACCCAGGGTTTTATTCGACCTGCGCATCGCGAAATGTTACAGGTTGAAGCCAACGCGAAGACTTTGCTCGAGAAATTCGCCGACTATAGGGCGCCAGTATTGGACAAATGGATCGATGCGCCGCCAAAACCGGCGCTTAAGTAGATTTGAAATATCCAATCACCGCTCTTTTCGGGCGGCGATTCAAAACTTCAGCAGTAATTTTCCGTTTGCGGGCGTTCTTAGATTGCGCCCATGCAGCGCAAATCGGATGCTAATTGTTTTCTGCGTTAATGCCGATGATGCGCAGACCCGCAGCGGTGTATCAAATACATCGACGAGCGCATTTGCCGGAATTCTACCTAAGTTTGTTGAGATCTGTGTGACTTTGGCGTTTGCGTTAACAATCGGGTAAACGTCAAATTCGGCAGGTCCTCGGTCTACATAAAGGCCGTTACGGTCTGGCAATTTCGGTAGACGGTGCGCGACATGAAAGTCGTCATGGTTTGGTAGGGTCAAAACAAGCGAAGCGTCTTCGATAGCATCGTCGCCTTGGTTATAGACGACCATTTGGACTTTTTGAGCACGTTGTTCAAACATGAAGTAGTGGTCGGCGTCCACGTGATCGCGTTCAATATCGGACAATTCCCGTAGTAATTCATCGGCGGATTTATTTTCGTACGGCATGTCGGAGCCAAATAATCTGGCATGCATCATGCGAGCCATTACTGTGGTCGATCCGGAGTTCTTCGAAGATTCCTGTACTTCCATCAGTTGCCGCAATTTGCTGCCGGCTACCGCAGATGGAAGATCAGAAAGGTCGCTGGATCGTACCTCGTATTCTTTGTGAATGATCTCTCCGGGGAAACCTACTTCCAGTTGATCTGCAGATACGGAATCGCGGAATTTCCGCTCGAATAGCGCTTGTAGCTGGCGACGGCCCATCTTAATTGGGGCGTTGTTCAAACGTACGTAAGCATCCCCGCGACGCAGCCGTTCGCAGTGGTCAACGCGCATCATGTAAGGCTTATCCTGGCAGTCAGCGATTTCAAATACACCGACGTTCTTGCCGTCAAGCGCAACGGGCTGATACCGCAAGCGGATTGGTGGCTCTATATACTCGGCGACTAACGCGCCATAAGTCGGTTTTTTGGCGAAGTCTTCGCGTTGTACGCCGTTAGTCTGTTTGCGTCCGTGCACATCGATTTCGGCACCGACGACGATGTATCGTGGGCCATCTACCGGAGCATTGGCCAATGCGAGGACATCGCGGAGAAAGTTGCGGGTTTCTGCCGCCGTGTAAGCGTTTTGCCTAAATTGAACGCCAGCTTCGACAGAAGCAGACTGAGCGACTTGAAGGATACGGTTCATAACCGCAAATTTTGAACAATTGCGCCGCGAAACGTCGGAACCACTTAGCATTTTTGGTATGCGATGGCAGATCATATCTGCCAGCCGATTGGGTGCTAATTTGCTGCGCGAAGTACAATTTTGACGAGTCGCGCAGTCCCCATAAAAAACCCGCTGAGATCGCGGGTTTTTTGATTCATGACGTCAGGGGGTGCGTTACCAGCGCATTCTCCAGCCTCCGCCGCTGCTGCTGCCACCACTGCTCCTTGAGCTGCGGCGTTTGCGCATTCTGGTGTGCAAAGCGGCACGTTTGTCCGCCAGCCACTCTTCTCGCTCGACGTGCGGATCCAGTCCCTGATCTGTGCGCCGCTTTTCTTCGGCATCGCGGAACTGGCAGAACTCTTCGTAGGATTCTATTTCCGCGCGCAATTCGCGAATCACAAGTTCCACGTAGATTGCATCGTCCAGAAATCCTAATCCTGGAATGTGGTCCGGAATTAAGTCTTCCGGATCGCAGAAATAAACCAACGCCCCAAGGATACGACTGCGCTCATCTTCTCTCAGCTGCCATTCCTCATCGCCGACCATATTAATGACCGTATCTAATTTGGCTAATCGGTCAGCGATAAACTCTGGTAAATCCGTTGAGCTTGCATCCACGATCAATTGTTTTGCAGCGGCTTCGATCTGTGCTGCGCTTTGGTCGGTGGCCATGGCTGATTTAGCCTTATCGACTATTTTTTGAAAGTGATCAAGATCCTGATCGCTTAGCGTAAATGTAATATCAAGAGGCATGTCTGAACCGTCCTTATCCTGTATTTAGTTCTTGGTTTGTGAGGACCCGCCAACAGTAACGTTAACCGTGCTGCTGGTGACCGCGCCCCAGGGCTTGTTTTCGCTTTGGTTTGTACCACTGGGCCGCTGAACACCATGGATTGTATACGGATCGGCGTCAATCGGCCATTTCGTCAGGTGCAGGACAGAAAAAAAACACTTTCTCGGCGTTTCTCGCTGCTTTTTTCGCCGAATCTGCTGATGGCGAGCTGTATTTCGTCCGCTGGTCGGGCCGTGGCACCCATTTAGCCTCCCTGCCGCCCCTGTGTATACTGCCCGCGAGTAGACGGGTGACCTATGCCAAGTACAACGACCGAGCGCGCTGACGTTATCGCAACGGTTCCGCCAGCTCTCGCCGGCCAAGACGCGGTCCAACTGTTAATGGATCACTACGGCATAGCGGCGAGCGTGACCGCTCTGGTGAGCGAACGCGATCAAAATTTCCTCGTGAAGTCTTTAGACGGTGCCCGCTATATTCTTAAGATTGCCAATATTGCTGAGGATCGGGAATTTACGGATTTCCAAGTTGCGGCCCTGAGCCACATTCAAAATTGGTGCGTCGCTAACCCAAATCGTATCTTGAAAGTGCCCTCGGTCATCAGGTCACAAGCAGGGGCGCAACTCTTTGACTATGACATTGATGGCAATCCGCATCGCGTCAGACTAGTGTCGTTTGTTGCAGGAGAGCCGATGCACGGTAAGACCCGGTCGATTGATCTGTGCAGAAACCTTGGGCGCTATTCGGCGACACTTGCCGAGGCACTGTGCGGATTCCAACACGCCGGAGAAAATCCAGCGTTACTTTGGGATATGAAGAGGACAGCGGAGCTAACCCGCTACGTACATCACATCGGTAACAAGCGGACGCGCGATCTTGTCGAGCAAGTACTTGAGGAATACCTGGCACGGGTCGCGCCTGAAGTCGTCAATCTAAGAAGCCAAGTCATTCACAATGACCTGAATCCTGAAAATGTAATGGTCGAGAGCAACAATCACGACCGTATTGCAGGTGTTATCGACTTCGGTGACATGCTTCGTTCGCCGTTGATTTTCGACGTCGGTGTTGCTGCGTCCTATCTACGCCAATTATCTGGCAATGCACTGGAGTACGTCGCGCCTTTTATTGCAAGTTACAATGCGGTTACCGAATTACTGGAGGTTGAGTTGGCGATGCTCATCTATCTCGTCAAAACGCGGCTCGCCGCCTCGCTGACGATTCTGCATTGGCGAGTCTCCTTGAGGGCTGAAGATGATGCCTATCTAAAAGCTTCGTTGGCGAGCGAAAGCAGTGCGGAAGCGTTTTTACGAAATCTGCACGCGCTATGCTCTGATCAAGCAGTCGACGAACTGCGTCGTGCGTGTACTGCAAGGTCTGGAAATCTGACTCAGCCGCTATTGTAGGGGTCGAATCCTTGCGCGGGCGTGAACGATTCCGCAGCTTCTTTTGCTTCCGCATCGGGTCCTGGCGCGCCCAACACTTTCCGCAGTGCCTGTGTACTGACCAGCGAGAGTTCCTCAGCGGCCTCTTGATCCTGAGCCCGCAACGGCTCGAGCGTCATTTCTGAAGGTCTGTGCAATGCTGGCAAGCCACTGTTGTTATCTAAAATGGACTGTAGATCTTCATCATTGATGATCTCAAATTCACCGTTGTCTGGATCGCGAGCGAGCACACCGTCGTCGACCGATTCGGCGACTTCCGCTATCGATTTTTTTGCCTGGTCATCGTCCGATGTGAGGATCCGTTGCAGTGCAAGCGTCGATACCAGCTCGAGATCGGCGGACTCAACGGGGTCGGCCCAAACCGAACGGCCACGCGAATCCGTGCGGACTTTCGATTGCCGCTTGACCAAAATCGCCTGCCGCTTGTCTGCTGACATCAGCCCCATCTACTCCTCTGTTCACGGATAGTTTGGCGAGTTCATCTTGAACAGCCAATCTACTGTTTCACATTGTCGAAAAAAAATTTCTAAATCAATGCCTTACGCGCGCTGCATGCGCGTGCGAATAGCACCGGTTAGGTAACTTGCGCAATTTGGACCACGATTGGCCGGCCGAGTGCCGGAAAGCTGTGGAACAAGTCCCAGAATCAAAGGGTTGCGAGCGTTAGCATGACTATCATTGATCACAATCGGCCCGGCAGTCGCCAAAATGACGCTTCCCGCAATATTGTCCATGCTCCTAGGCTTTAGCGCCGTATGTTACTTGTTGCTGGGTGTCAGAGTGATCGGCGGGATTCGCGAATCGGGAAGTACACCGCTCGGTCTGGCATTCGTGGTGATCGGGCTATGGGTCCTCGGTGGATCGATCGAGCACATCGCCAACTCGTATGTTGCGTTTTCCGTTGGTCGCATGGGGCACTGGGTTGGCACAGCACTGATCCCTCTAACGTTACTGATTTGCTTTCGCCAGTATACGGGTACGCAAACGTCGCGCCTTACGATTGCTGCGCTCGTGGTTATACCCGTCTGCTCTATCGCTATTGCAGCGACCAACTATTGGCACGAGTTAATGTGGTTGTCGCCATTCGTCAACGATGCCGGCGCATATCTGACGAGGCCAATTCAGTGGGGCTTTTGGTTTCGATTTGTGCACGCCCCATTCGGCTACCTGATTGTCGGCGCCAGCCTTTTGACGCTACTACTGCACAGCTCCGCAGTGGCGCCAGCACATCGCCGCGGCTTGTTTTTTCTGGCGGCATCGTCGTTCGCGCCGATCGTCGCGTGCGCCGCCTACGATCTCGGCTTTGTCGCAGAAACCATCTCGCCAGTTCCGTTGGTATTTGCCGCTATGTTGCCGATCTATGCATGGTTGGTATTCGGTGAGCGAATAATCGAATTTTCGCCACTGGCCTACGAGACGGTTTTCCAGAATATGCAGGATCCCGTCATTGTGGTTGATGACCAGCAGCGCATCATCGGTTTGAATCATGGCGCGGAGGAGCTGCTCAATGTCAGTGAACACGACGCGCTACGCGAATCTCTCGAAAGCGTGTTTGGTAGCGATGCCCGTGAGGTTTACTTGGCACTTGAATCGGGCAAGCCACAAAAGATGCTAACGAATACCGGGCGATTTTTGCATTTGCAGGTGACGCCTATTTCAACGAACAAAGCCGTCGCCCGGACTGGCCGCGTGCTCATGTTTCGCGATGTAAGCGATGTCGAACGAGCGCAAAACGAAGTGCAAAACAGCGAGAAATTATTACGAACGTTGATTGACCACTCGGTCAACGGAATCATACGTTTGCGCTGGAGCGAGGACGACAGCGGGCATGGAGAATTGCGCTGCATTTTTGCCAATTCTGCTGCCAACAATTTCTTGAACGTGGACAGCGATGCGTTACTCAGTTGTCGAGGTGCAGATATATTTGCGAAAGCGACCAGCGGAATGGATAGTGAGGAATCAAACGATCTTCAAAGACAATTTCAGTTGGCGGCAGGCGAAAACGAGGCGCTCGACATTGAGTCCCGAGTTGCCGCGGGTGGCGCGAATCAGTGGTTGAGAATCATCATGGAGCCCGTTGGTGACGATCTTGCAGTTACGTTGGTCGATATTACGGACCGTAAAGCGAAAGAATTGCAAATGGAGTCGATAGCATCGTCTGATCCGCTAACCAGTGTACTAAACAGGCGAGGCTTCGAACGGGACGCCGCAAGGCGCCTCACCGATAGCGACGACGACGCGACCGGCGCCTTGTTGTTTATCGATCTAAATGACTTCAAATTAATCAACGATAGCTTCGGCCATGAAGTCGGTGACCAATTGCTGACAATTGCTGCGCGACGTCTCAAATTGGGGCTGCGTAGCTGCGACATTATTGGACGGCCAGGGGGCGACGAATTTGTTGCATTGGTTCCTGACGTTACTGCGGACGTAGCAGAGAAGCTCGCAAAACGATTGACCACGTCATTGGAAATGCCCTACCTAATCGGCGCCGAGTCCTTGATGTGTGCCGCCAGTATCGGTTTGGCCTTGTATCCAGAGCACGCAAATACACTTACCGGATTGATGCGCGCGGCAGATCAAGCCATGTATCGGGCAAAGGCGCGCTGCAGAGGGGCCGCATCTATCAAACGAACCGATCTATTTGAGAAGGCCGTCTAGCTGACCCCAGCTGAACCTGGTCGACCAAAGGCTTGTTCGCGCCGTTTGCAAGATCATTGGCAATCTTCGATTGCGCGCGAACCCAGGCCTCGGTCACCTGTGCTGAATTGAAAAAGACGGGTTAATTTGGCATTACGTTACCAACTCCAATGGCAATACAACCAATTGTGGTCGGCGCGCGTGACTCAATTGTGGCAATCTATCGCGGATCTTGACGGTCAAATATCGACGGCCGGACTTGAAATACTGGAGACAACATGGGCGATAAACCCGCGAGTTCACTCAAATCATTCATTAGAACCCTAACGGGTATTCACGAAGACGAGGTCAACGCGGCATTCCTGTCGTTTACTTTTATTTTCCTTTTGATGTTCGCCTATAACATTTTGAAGCCGGTACGCGATGCGCTGGCTCCGGAATGGTCGGACGTTGAACTGGCCTATTTATGGACGATCAATTTCGTTTGTGCCGCAATCGCGGTAAGTATCTATGGCGCGGTCGTATCCCGCTTAAAGTTGCGCAACGCGATTCCCGGCGTATATGCATTTTTTGCGGCATCGTTCGTGCTGTTTTACATTGTGGCACAAAATAACGACACGGCTGGCTGGGTCAACAAAGCCTTCTATGTTTGGATAAGCGTGTTTTCGTTGTTTCACGTTTCTGTTTTCTGGAGTTTGATGTCGGACCTGTTTTCACAAAAACAGGCACCGCGACTATTTGCCTTCATTGCCAGCGGCGCAAGCATCGGGACGCTTGCTGGGTCGGCCGTCACATTAGTCGTTGCAAAAATGCTGGGCACGCTGAACTTGATGTTGGTTGCTGCCAGCATACTCGTATTGATTGTCCCGCTGATTACTATCCTACGCAGTACGATAAGCGAAGGTACTGGAATTGACGATGGGCAAAAACCGATCAGCAGTAATCCGTTCGCCGGTTTCTCCCGATTAGTCAGAAATCCCTACCTGTTGGGAATAGCATTATTCATTTTTTTGTATACGTTTATCGGGAGTTTCGTTTACTTTGAATTGAAGAATTTAATGTCGGTTAACGACCGCGATACGAACACTGCAATCTGGGCTGGCATCAACCTTACGGTCAACAGCATTTCGATCTTTACCGCAATGTTTGTCACCAGCAGGTTTGCTCAGAGATTTGGTGTCGGGAAGACGCTGGCTATCGTGCCGTTGCTGGTTGCGGTTGGATTGCTTGCGGTATTTGTCAGTCCAATATTGTTGGTCACAATCGGCGCTTGGGTGACGCTCAAAGCGGGTAACTATGCGATCACTCGACCGGGCCGGGAAATGCTGTATACCCGAGTTGACCGGGAAGATCGATTCAAAACAAAGCAAGTTATCGATATTGTCGTGTATAGAGGCGGCGACGTGGTGTCCAGTTGGGCATTTGCGTATTTGACCGCAAGTCTTGGACTGGGGATGGGCCCGATCGCGCTTCTGGGTGCTGTTGTCGCGATAATATGGGCATACGTTGGCCTGCGGCTTGGCAATACTTATGATCGCGATTCGCAAGCTGCGTTATCGAGCGATGGAGAGGGACAAACAACATGAGCGATGCGTGGATAGTGGATGCGGTCCGTACACCGATTGGCCGTTATGCGGGCGCATTGTCATCGGTACGTAGCGATGACCTAGGCGCAATTCCGATTAGGGCATTGTTGGAGCGAAATCAAAATCTGCCAAGCGCAGCAATTGACGATGTCGTCTATGGCTGCGCAAATCAGGCTGGTGAGGATAACCGTAATGTCGCGAAAATGTCGTCGCTGCTGGCAGGCGTTCCAGTTACTGCGGGCGCCGCTACGGTCAACCGGCTATGTGGCTCGGGACTGAATGCGGTAGGCAATTGTGCGGATGCGATTAAGATTGGCAGCGCGCACGTTGTCATTGCGGGCGGCGTCGAGTCAATGTCCCGCGCACCGTTCGTCCTTGCGAAATCAGCATCCGCATTCGGCAGAAACACAGAAATGTACGATACGACGTTAGGTTGGCGATTCGTTAACAAGAAAATGGAAGAACTTTACGGTGTCGATTCTATGGCAGAAACGGCGGAAAACGTTGCTGAGGATTTCGACGTTTCGCGTAGCGATCAGGATGCATTCGCCCTGCACAGCCAGCAAAAGGCGGAAATTGCGATGGCGAGTGGCGTGTTAGCCGAAGAGATCGTTGCGGTTAGTATTCCGCAAAGGCGCGGCGATCCATTGTCAGTGGAAACAGATGAACATCCACGTGCAGGGTCTGCCATTGAACAATTGCAAAAGTTAAAACCAATCGTGAAGCCTACCGGCACGGTTACCGCGGGCAATGCGTCGGGTATCAACGACGGCGCCTGCGCACTGTTACTGGCGTCCGATAGCGCAGTACAGGAATACGCTCTACAACCGTTAGCGAGAGTTGTTGCCTGGAAAGCGGTTGGTGTCGAACCGAGAATTATGGGCATGGGTCCGGCGCCAGCAAGCACGGCCGTATTGGAATTGGCAGGCTTGTCGATTGACGATATGGATATCATCGAACTTAACGAGGCTTTTGCGGCACAAGGCTTGGCGGTACTCCGCAAACTTGGTGTCTCCGACGACGCTGCAAATGTGAATCCGTGCGGCGGCGCGATCGCTTTGGGCCATCCACTTGGCATGTCGGGGGCGCGATTGGTAACGACTGCCGCCTATCAATTGAAGAGATCGGGTGGACGGTTCGCATTGTGTACGATGTGTATTGGCGTCGGGCAGGGCATTGCCATGGTGATTGAGCGAGCCGCCGAGTGATTGTACCTACGGCAACTGACAGACAAGAACTCAGGAAGCTTGCTGAGCGTATCCGCTCGCGACGCACAACGAAGCTATTTCTAAAGCAGCCTGTCGATCATAAACTCATATTGGACGCCATCGAGGTCGCACGTTGGGCGCCAAATCACCATTTGACGGAACCCTGGCATTTTCATTTGCTGGGGCCGGCCAAAATTGCGGAGTGCGTGCAATTGACTCGAACTGTAGTCACCGAGCTAAAGGGCGCCAAGCTTGGCGAGTTTAAGGCGGAGGCGCACGCGGCTATTCCAGGTTGGCTGGTGGTTACGTGCAAGACATCTGGTGAAGCACTGCAACAGCGAGAGGACTACGCGAGCTGTGCCTGTGCAGTACAGAACTTGATGCTTTACCTCTCCGAAGCGGGCGTCGCCACAAAATGGGCGACGGGAGCGATTACACGCGACGCGCGGTTTTTTGACCTATTACAATTATCTGAACAGGACGTCATGGTGGTCGGCATTATCTGGTATGGATACGCCAAGATTACACCGCAGCAAAAGCGCTCCGACATCCGACAATTTGTGACTGAGACTGACTAATTGCCATTTAGAAAATCAAAGCTAAGGAAGATGAGACTGTGAGCTCCGGCGATTCATTCTTGTCGGTAGCGATGCGACCGGATGTCGTGCGTCGTAGCGCCAAAGTCGGCGCAATTGTCGGTACGATATTGGTATCGATTAACCAAGGTGACGCGATCCTCGGCTTGCGGGAGGCTGACGATCTATTGTGGAAAATTCCAATGACCTACATGGTGCCGTATTTGGTTTCCAGCTACGCAAGCGTATCGGCGATTCTCGGTGCCGAACAAGCGGGTAACTAGGTTAGAAGTGGTGCCGGCAATTCCAATTGGTCGTGAAGGTTAATGCCGAGTCAGGCTGTCACAGACAGGCAGTGTAGAAATTGAACGACTGCTTTGAGTCCGACAACGGCTTCCCAAGTTGTAAAGGCTCAGTGTGCCGTCGATGACCCAAGGGCATTACTCAGAGTGACTTATTTCATGAAAATCGTATGTACTCGGAGAACAGTGTCCCTGATATTGCCGTGCACTCTTTTGCTGGCTGCCAGCATCAGTTTCAGTCAAATTTCCAACCGCGAAGCTGGCCAGATCAATCCTGGTGCGCCTGACGATGGGGCCGCTCACAACGACCTACCAACCATGAACCGGTTTGGTTTTCCAAATGAGATCGATCAATCGAGCCGCTACATATTCTACTTACACGGACGAATACTCGAAGACCAAGAATTGCCAGCCACTAGTGAAAAATTTGGTGAATACGAGTACACAGCAATTCTAAATCGCCTTTCTGTCCCCGGATCGGTCGTTATCAGTGAAAAACGCGCGGCAAATACGGGTGTATATGACTATGCCAAGAAGATTAGTGAACAAGTTGCGTTGCTCCTTGCCGAAAACGTCCCGGCGAAGTCGATAACCGTCGTTGGGGCATCAAAAGGATCTTATATTGCCGCCACAGTTTCCTACATTTTGATGAACACCGACTTGAATTTTGTTCTGCTTGGCTCATGTCATTCGAGCGTTGTAGATCGATGGATTGAGCGGAAAATGCGGTTGTACGGAAACATTCTGGCAATTCGAGATCACATGGATACCGATCTGGCCGGGTCATGTGATGAGTTGGCTTCGCTCTCAAAGGGAGCGGGCCTGAGCAATTATCAGGAAATTATTCTTCGCGTTGGAAATGGGCACGGAATTTTGTACAAACCGATGGATCAATGGGCGGAGCCAACAGTTCAATGGGGACATCCCAATTATCAATAGTGCGAGCTGTCGCGCGTATGTCTGCTCCTGGCCGAAAGCGGCCCGTCGAGTGATAAACTGCGGAGCGACTGCTACTGACCCATAGCGGACGTTCGGAGGATCGCGGATATTGCTGAGAAAAAGACCAAAAATTGGCGATATCTTGGAGATTGAGATCGGGCCAAGATTTGCCTACTTCCAGTTTACGCACAAGCACCAAATGTATGGCGCACTAATTCGAGTGTTTGACGGATTACATGATTCTAGGCCCGAATATATTGCTGCACTCGCAGACCGTAGCGTTAGCTTTTCTACCTTCTTCCCACTCGGAGCCGCTTGCAACCGCGGAATCGTGCAAATTGTTGACAACATTGGAATCGCGGAGAGCAACGCCGAGTTTCCTACGTTCAAGACTCGCTCGGTCGGACTGAACAAGAACTTTGGGCCTTGGTATCTATGGAATGGCGAGCAGGAGTGGAGAAAGGAGAACCTCAGCGACAATGAACTCGCGTTCCCAAACCGTGGCGTCGTAAATGACAGAATGCTGATTAGTTGGATTCGGGACGGTCATTCGGATCTCGATTATCCAATGTAGGCGAGGTCATGACCGGCTGCTTCTGGCCGTAATCAGCCCGTCGAGTGATAAACTACTGAACGTCGGCTGCTGACCCAAAGCAGCCATTCGACTGGGTACATATCTGCAAGATGCTATTTCGAGCCTTAACACTTGCCGCCTGCTTGTTTCTTCTTGGTTGCGAGAACAATCGCACTCATTTAGACGTGAGCGAGGTCTATGCGACCGCGCTGTCAGAGCTTGCTCCAGCGATCACTCACTACACGGTAGCTGCGGAAAAAGTCGATTTCGGTACAGACGAATTTGCGCCGGATATGGAGAAAATCAACGAGTATGGAATCTTCAGATTTCCTGACACCGAAAGCATGTTTACCGTTGATGATTTTCCGGGTCTCAGCGTAACTCTCTTATATGACAAAGATTTTGACGAGCTGGATTCGGACGACTGCGAGACCTTCTGGAAAAACTTTCGATCGAAGCATAAGCAAAGCACCGGATTTCTTAGGCTTTCAAGAGTTGGGTTCACTGAGAGCGGAACCGAGGCGATCTTCTATGTGGCTGGTCAGGGTGGATGTCTTGCCGGCAAGGGTACGCTGGTACTCATGAAGCGCGAAGGTGAAAGTTGGGTGGTCGCCCTAGAGCATTTGCTCTGGGTCTCCTAGACCTATCGTCTTACGCTTCTTGAACGGCCGCTTGTGGCCGTTAGCGGACCATGTTTTTTCGAAATTTCTACCAATCTGAACGACCGCTGTGGAGTAAAGCAGACATTCGTCGCCCGGGCGGAAAAATTCCGAATTCTGATGCTCAACAAATGTCCAGTTTAGCCACGGAAGCAGACATTATTGTAATATCTGTGAAAACGTCTGCTTGTGACCCAAAGCATCCGCTCACGCCTTACCTGCAAGTTGCTTCCCTACCGCCGCCGAGTGATCAGATTACGTGTCTTGTTGGATTAGAAAAAATATCGGTGACAGCCGAGAGAACTTCTTGTTGCTTGGACAAGATGAATGGAACCTTCGCGCCCAAGTTGAGCTTCTTGCCAACTGGTTGCGCGATAACGACGGGAATCTCGAGGCTGCCGATAGCTGGATTGCCGATATTGGTTTCAATGCACGCATCGACGCCACAGGTGGTGGGCCGATCATCTCGACTGAGATGATGTCGTTGTGCCTTCGAAACAATGTCGAAATTTATCTCTCCGAATACGGGTTGGCCAACGACGTTGAATAGCCAGCTACTGATTCTTTGATCAAAACGAAACTTGGTGTCGCCATAATGGATATTTCTAAGGCGAAAGCTCGATATAACGAGCTCAAAACAGAACAGAAAATCGACTTTCTAATTCGGTTTTCGCACGCGCTGACGATAGTTGGACGTGAGTGCTATGACTTTGGCGGAACCGGCGTGGAACACCCCAAATCTCTGCGCTACATAAACGAGATGCAGCATCGAATCATGGGTGCAGCGATGCAGCTGCGCGGGAAGGGCCCTGATGAAGACGCGCGCAACTTGGTGATCGAGTTGATGTTGAAACACGAAAACGCACTGCTTAGGGCCCGGTCTGGTTGGGCATTCGAGTATTCAATATCGGCGGTGACCTCGCGATGACGAATAGCTGCCAATGGCCGAAAGCAGTCAATCGAGTGACAAGATGACCAACGCCTACTACTGACCCAAAGCGGACATTTAGCAAATTGGATATACGTCGATGGATTCATGACATTGGGGACGAACGGTTTATTGGATAGCCATGCGGCGCTGGCGAATCGGAAAATTATGACGAGCTTCGCGCTGTAGTTCCCGATTGGTTTGCGCATGTCGCTGCGGAGGGTAACGAGACTACTATCGAGCCGGAGGCCGTTATCGTTGATGAACATTTTGCGATCACCTATGTTGCGGCGACGACAACAACACCGAAACAGTCAGGCGAGCCAGCAATTGAGTCAATCAAGATAGTGCATACGTGACGTCGCACTGACAAAGGTTGGAAAATCATCGGCGGAATGTGCGGGCCGCTCGACCGATAATCTTGGCGACTGTTTCTGGCCGTCAGTCGCTGGTAAGGTTTTGTCTCTCGGAGATTGTGAGCGTCGGCGTTCAAGGCGCGATGTCATTTGAATGCGCACAAATCTGGCATTGTTTGTGCGAATTAGTTCGCGTCGTCAAAGCTAAACGTAACAAACGGGATCTGAACGCTAAATCAGACCCCGTCTATCGCAACTAAAGCCAAGCGCGACATTACGCGACATATCTGTCGAGCAGAGACGCCAGTGCATTTTTCGGCTGTGCGCCAACGGTTGTCTCCTTGAGTTGGCCGTCTTTGAACAGCAACAACGTCGGTATACTGCGTACGGAGTAGCGTTGCGCAATCGCCGGATTTTCATCGACATTTACTTTCGCAATTTTTGCTTTGCCGGCGTATTCGCCGCCGAGTTCTTCTAACGTCGGCGCTATGGCACGACAGGGCCCACACCATTCCGCCCATAAATCGACCAACACGGGCTCCGCAGAATTAAGCACCTCGTTTTCGAAGGTCTGTTCGGTTACTTGAATTGTCATAATTTTTTCCTCAAAAAGCGCGCTCACGATGTAGTGAGCGCGTTATTGCCCTGCGTTATGCGGTGTTATTTGACGGAATCAAGGTCGTACCACGGTGTTATATTAATCGGGCAACGATAACGAACGCCGTCCGTTGTGATCGTGACTTTGGATGTGCGGGTCTCGCCTGGCTCCAACGGAAACATGTCGAGTTGCTCATGAGTTGCATAATTTTCAATGACGAAGCCGACTAGTTTTTCGGCTTTGTTGGTGACAACGAACTCGTACTCGCCGGCTTTCAGTCCTGCCAACGTTTCATCGGCAGAAAAATAGCCGTTGTATTCGTCAAGATGGATCACGGTTACGCCGTCATCTCGCGTCACCGGCGTTTCGGCATTCGCAAGGCCTGCTGCGGCCATTGCCAAAACTGCCAAGAATGCGGATTTTGCTAACTTCATTTTCTTGCTCCTTAATTGATTGACCTGTATCGGTCTGAAATAGGTTGGTACTGCTAATCTGTGGATGTACTATGCGTCTGCATGAATGTCGTATCTATGCCTCAGGAGATCGATTTTATGTCGGATGGTCCAAACACAGATGCTCTCAGTGACATACTTCGCAGGATGCGCCTAAAGGCAGAAATCTATGCCCGGCCGGATTATTGCGGCACGTGGGCAGTTGATACCTCGGGTCACCGCAAGGCTGCGTTTCACCTGATCGAGCGTGGTACCGGCTGGCTGCATACTGATGACGGTGCTGAACCACGTTCGTTGGCGGGTGGTGATTTGGTCCTGTTTCCGCACGATGCGTCACACCGTATTTCTAATTCGGACCAAACACCGGCAAACGCGATTATTAATTTGCCGCCGCCGGCAGTATTGCAGGGGTCGGTAACCAGTTTGCTTTGCGGATTTTTCGAGTTTCAAAGTAGGGCGGCATGGCCCTTGCTGGATGGATTACCGCCGATCATTGTGCTCGACCTTAAGGAGAGCAGCGGCTTATACGGTACGCAAGCGCTATTGCAATTGATTATGGGCGAGCTCGAGCGCGGTGGTCCCGGCACTGACGCGGTTGTAAACGAACTAGCGTTCGTTCTCTTTATTCATGTTATGCGTTCGCAAATGAAAAAAGGTTTGTCGCAAGGACTCTTGTGCGCGCTGGCTGATCCGAAAATCGGCAATGCACTAAACCACATCCACGCGGATTTTTCGGTCAATTGGACGGTAGAACGATTGGCACATGTTGTAGCAATGAGCCGCTCCGCTTTTGCCGGCAGGTTTCGCGAGCTCGTTGGCATGACACCCATCCGCTATTTATCAGAATGGCGTATGCATGAAGCTCGAAGTTTGCTGCGCGATACGGATTTGTCGATTGCGGAAATCGCGATTCAAAATGGCTACCAATCCGAAGTAGCATTCCGCAAAGCGTTCAAGAGTATTTCCGGGCAAACACCTGGCAGCGTCAGACGCGGGAAATAGCTCTCCGCAATCTCTCCGCAATCAGCACATGTGGATATTATGCGGGCCTACAAGACACTGTGCCGTTGGCGACTGCATATTCGCCTGCAATCAGCAGATCGACGATTTCATTTCCGCCCATCCAGTAGCTGAGATCGCGGGGATGATCTATATCCCAAATGGCAACGTCGGCGCGTTTGCCAACTTCTAGCGTGCCACGATCGTTCTCTAGTCCGAGTGCTTTCGCGGCATTGCGTGTGACGCCAGTAAGACACTCCAGCGGTGTTATCGCAAATATTCTGGCGGCGAGCGCCATCGCAATGCGCAGAGAGCTTAGTGGTGAAGTACCCGGGTTACAGTCGGTCGCAATAGCGAGGGGTACGCCGTGATCCCGAAAAGCCTCGATCGGCGGTTTCTGCGTTTCGCTTAGCGTCAAATATGCTCCCGGTAGCATTACTGCGACACAGCCGGCTTGCGCCAGCGCGCGCACGCCAGCCGCCGACGTATATTCAA
The DNA here is from genome assembly GCA_021773015.1 of Woeseia sp. Taxonomy (GTDB): domain Bacteria; phylum Pseudomonadota; class Gammaproteobacteria; order Steroidobacterales; family Woeseiaceae; genus OFTM247. The sequence goes on along the minus strand of JAJFKW010000001.1, from coordinate 1,650,207 downwards.
GGTGATCGGCCGACAGCGCCGAGAAATTTGCGGCAAGTTCCGCGCCGCCACCGTCGCTGAGTTGGTCGGCATGTAGTTTTACCGGCAAGCCTAATTCGCGGCTGCGGTCAAACACGCGCGATATTTGATTGCTATCGAAAGCGATGGATTCGCAGTACGCATCTACCGCATCCACGAGACCCTTTTCATGCGCATCAGGTAATATTTCCTCCACAACCAAATCGATGTAGTCATCGACTTTGCCGTGAAATTCTGCGGGGATAGCGTGAACGCCAAGATAAGTATTGACGATTTCGGGCAAGCACTGTCGATGCAATTCACGCGCAACACTAAGCATACGAATTTCCGTTTCGTGATCTAATCCGTAACCCGACTTAATCTCGACCGTTGCCACGCCTTCCTGTAGCAATGCCGTCAAACGGGACATCGCGCCCGCCAGTAGGGAGTCTGCATCAGCACTACGGGTTGCACTGACCGTCGCACGTATGCCGCCGCCCGATAGTGCAATCTGTTCGTACGAGTCACCGCTCAATCGTCGCTCGAATTCGTTACCACGGTTGCCGGCAAAAATCAGGTGTGTGTGGCAATCAATGAGCGCCGGCGTAAGCCATTTTTTGCCAACGTCGATCGTGCGTTTAGCGTGAATCGGCTGCCCTTGTGACAACGGCGCCAAGTGGACAATCTTTCCGTCCACTATGCCTAGTTCGCCCAACTCGACGATACCGTATGCCGCGTTCCCAGCGGTTTCCTGGCGCATCGTCGCAATGCGCGCATTCGTCAGTAATAAATCGCAGTCAGTCAATGGCAAGTTCTCATTTCGATTGCAAAGCAAGGTAGCATGGTCTAGCCTGTATATACAACTAAAGGTCGATTCTCAGATGACAACGATTTTTGCCAGGAAAGCGCTGCTAGCCGACGGTTGGGCCGCTAATGTGCGCCTAACTGCTCGCGATGGCGTGCTGCAGTCGGTAGCCGCGAATGCGCGGGCTGGCGATGCAGATCAAATCGTTGGAATAGTGATCCCTGGCGTAGGAAACGCGCACAGCCACGCTTTTCAGCGCGCACTTGCAGGCCGTACGGAGCAAGCGGGGCCGAAAAAATCAGATAATTTCTGGAGCTGGCGAAGCAAAATGTATGCGCTTGCGAATATCGTCGATGCGGATCGTTTAGGCGTAATCGCGCGCCAGCTGTATGCCGAAATGTTGCAGAGTGGGTATACCAGCGTCGCTGAATTTCACTACCTATATAGACAGCCTGGAGCGGATGACCGAAGTATTGAAATGACGCAGGCGTTGATCGCCGCGGCGGCAGAAACCGGCATTCGATTCACCTACGTGCCGGTGCTCTATGAGCGCGCGGGTTTCAATCAATCTGAGCCGAGTCTGCAGCAACGCCAATTCGCAATGTCGTTAGAGAACTTCGTTGCGCATTACAATGAGGTGCGCTCAAGCGAAAGCGGGTTCTTAACCGCGATCGGTGTGCATAGTCTGCGCGCGGCAAGCGCGGACTCTATCGCGAGCATTGCGGAGATCGCCAAGCGAGATCAAATTCCAATGCATATTCATATCGCCGAGCAGCAGCAAGAAGTTGCCGACTGCGTCGACATGCATGGTGTACGGCCGATAGAATATTTGCTTCGCGAATTTTCTGTGGATGATCGCTGGTGTCTTGTCCACGCGACGCATATCAATGAAGCTGAAATCGAAGCGCTGGTGCAGACCGGCGCCGTGGTTTGCCTGTGTCCGACGACGGAGGCGAATTTGGGCGACGGCCTATTTCCGGCAGAGCACTGGATAACCAGCGGCGGAAAAACTGCGATCGGCTCTGATAGTCAGGTCAGCGTAAATCCATTCGAAGAAATTCGCTGGCTGGAATATGGCCAACGCCTTACAAGCCAAAAACGCAACGTCATTTCAATGGGCGATAAAAGTACTGGGCGCAGTTTATTTGACGCGGTCGTCAGTGGTGGTGCCGTCGCCTGCGGTAGCAAGGACACATCGTTGTTGGTTGGCAACGCCGCCGATCTGTTGGCGCTTGATGATTGCCATCCGACATTGGCCGGACATGACAGCGAGTCAGTTTTGGATGCGCTGGTTTTCTGCGGCATGGAATTGCCGATTGATCGTGTGATGATTGCTGGGCAATGGAAAGTTGTGGACGGCAAACATGTGTCGCGAGACGCATATCGTCAGGACTATCAGGGTCTTGCTCGGTTCATTGGCGGCGCAATCGGAGCGGGCATTTGAGTACCGCAGCAAAGCCACGCTATCAGCAGCTGAAAGATCAGATTATCAATCGCATCGTCAACGGTGAGCTGCAACCGGCCGATCGCGTGCCATCAGAGCATGACTTGGTTAAATCGGCCGGCGTTTCGCGAATGACGGCCAACAGAGCGCTTAGAGAGTTAAACGATGAAGGCTACGTTGACCGAGTTGCCGGCATTGGCACGTTCGTCGCCGATCTGAAGGCAGAGTCTCATTTGTTTGAGGTAAGAGATATTGCAGACGAGGTCGCGTCGCGCGGCAACGCACATCGTTCGCATGTATTGGCGTCTGCGATTGAAACGTCAATCGAGGAGGTCGCATATCAGCTACAGGTTGATGCGGGAACCGACTGTAACCATATCCGTTTGCTGCATTTTGAGAATGACACCCCCATACAGATTGAAGACCGTTACGTTGCAATGTCGTTTGCACCCAAGTTCGCCCGACAGAGTTTTCGCGACATCACGCCGAGCGCCTACTTGAATTCTATTGCGCCTTTGCAAGAATTTGAACACGTTGTCTCGGCGGAAATGCCGACGTCGAATATGCGACAGGACTTGCGTTTAGGATCGCAGGAACCCTGCCTTGTTGTTACGCGCCGCACGTGGGTGCGCAGTATGCCAGTGAGCTTCGCGCGCTTGTACCACCCTGGGTCACGATTTGAGTTGGTTGGACATCGCGTTCCGCCAGGCACGACTAAAAGTATTTGATTAGAAAAATTATTGGCAGGCTTAAGTAAATGACTAATTCCACAGCACGAAAAGTAACCGCTCCAATAGGCTCAAAATTGCGCGCTAAAAGCTGGTTGACGGAAGCGCCGCTGCGCATGTTGATGAATAATCTCGACCCAGAGGTTGCCGAACGGCCAGACGATCTGGTCGTGTACGGTGGTATCGGAAAAGCTGCGCGTAATTGGGAATGCTTTGATGCGATAGTGAAGGCGCTTGAGCAACTGGAGGCTGACGAAACTCTCTTGGTGCAATCGGGGAAGCCGGTCGGTGTATTCAAGACGCACAGCGATGCACCACGCGTTTTGATTGCGAACTCCAATTTGGTACCTGCCTGGGCGAATTGGGAACATTTTCGCGAACTCGACCGGCAGGGACTGATGATGTACGGCCAAATGACTGCCGGTTCGTGGATTTATATTGGCAGCCAGGGAATCGTGCAGGGGACCTACGAGACATTTGTTGAAATGGGCCGGCAGCACTATGCCGGTGATCTTACAGGTAAGTGGATTTTGACGGCCGGACTCGGTGGAATGGGCGGCGCGCAACCGCTTGCCTCGACTATGGCTGGTGCCTCGATGCTTGCAATAGAGTGTCAAGCGGATCGAATCGACAAGCGCATCGAGACAGGTTATTTGGATACGCGAGCCGACAATTTGACAGACGCGATGGCAATCATTGAAGAGTCGGTGAAGTCGCGCAGTCCTGTGTCAGTAGGTTTACTTGGCAATGCCGGCGAATTGTTACCGGAGATGTTCGCGCAAGGTATTCGCCCGGACGCCCTGACAGATCAGACGTCGGCACACGACCCCGCAAATGGCTACCTTCCAATTGGTTGGTCTGTGGAGAAGTGGATTGACGTTCGCCAATCTGACCCGGATGCAGTAGCCGATGCGGCAAAAAAATCTATGGCAACACATGTCAGTTCAATGGTCGATTTTCATAATGCTGGGGTGCCCACGTTTGATTACGGCAACAACATTCGACAGGTCGCAAAAGACTTTGGCGTTGAAGGCGCTTTTCAGTTTCCCGGTTTTGTTCCGGCGTACGTTCGACCGTTATTTTGTCGTGGCGTTGGGCCTTTTCGTTGGGCCGCACTGTCCGGTGACCCGGAGGATATCTATCGTACAGACGAAAAAGTTAAGGAGCTAATCCCAGACGACGCACATTTGCACAATTGGCTGGACGCGGCGCGCCAGCGCATTCAATTTCAAGGGTTGCCAGCAAGAATCTGTTGGGTCGGACTGGGTCAGCGTGACAAGTTGGGTCTTGCCTTTAATGAGATGGTTCGAAACGGTGAGCTGAAAGCGCCGGTAGTGATTGGACGTGACCATCTGGACAGTGGATCAGTAGCCAGCCCAAATCGCGAGACTGAGTCAATGCGTGACGGTAGCGATGCCGTGTCGGATTGGCCATTGCTCAATGCATTGCTAAGCACAGCTGGCGGTGCGACATGGGTGTCACTGCATCATGGCGGCGGCGTAGGCATGGGTTACTCGCAACATGCGGGGTTGGTTATCGTATGTGACGGAACCGCGGAAGCGGACCGAAGGATTGCTCGCGTTCTTTGGAACGATCCCGCGACGGGTGTAATGCGCCATGCTGATGCGGGCTATCAAACCGCGATCGATTGCGCCAACGAACATGCGTTGAATCTGCCAATGATAAATACGCCCACTGTCTAGCGAGTCGAAGTCATGCATATTAATTTGGACGGACAGAAAATTTCGCTCGCCACGCTACGCAACATTTGGTCTGCGCCGGTTGATATAACACTAGGTGAAAGCGCGAAGAAAAAGGTGGCGGAATCTTGTGCGCAGGTAGCGGCGGTAGTCGCGAAAGGTGATTCGGTCTACGGCGTCAATACTGGTTTTGGTCAACTCGCCAAAGTTCGCATTGGTGCCGATGACTTGACAACTTTGCAAGAGAATCTAATTCGGTCGCACTCCGTGGGCGTTGGCCAGCCGCTGGCGGATGAGGTGGTGCGTCTAACAATGGCGATGAAAGTAATCGCACTCGCGCGCGGGTTCTCAGGCGTGCGGCCAGCGTTGATCGATAGATTGTGCGAGATGCTGCGCCAGGACTTGCTGCCGGTCATTCCCTCCAAGGGATCGGTTGGCGCAAGCGGCGATTTGGCTCCGCTAGCGCATCTCGCTGGAACGCTGCTTGGAATCGGTACGTTGCGGCGTAAGGGCGAAGCGGTCAACGCGGCCGAGGCGCTAAGCGATGCGGGTTTGCAACCCATGGTGCTTGGCCCAAAGGAGGGGTTGGCGCTGCTGAACGGAACCCAAGTTTCCACAGCGCTGGCGCTTGCGGCGCTGTTCCGTGCCGAACATACGCTTGCCGCAGCGGTCACGGCAGGCGCAATGTCATCCGATGCGATTAAGGGCAGCGACACGCCCTTTGACCACCAGATACAGGATGTCAGGGGGCATGCGGGCCAAATAGCGGTCGCCCAACAGTTACGCGAGCTTATGCATGGCAGCGAAATTCGCGCTTCACATGTCAACTGCAGTCGCGTCCAAGATCCGTATTCAGTGCGATGTCAGCCGCAGGTAATGGGTGCTTGTCTAGGTGTTATGGAGCATGCCGCGACGGTGTTGGAAGTGGAAGCGAATGCAGCAACAGACAATCCATTGGTATTTAGCGAGACAAACTCAATTTTATCCGGCGGTAATTTTCATGCAGAGCCGGTTGCATTTATTGCAGACTATCTGGCGCTAGCGATTGCCGAGATCGGTTCGCTCAGCGAACGTCGCATCGCCTTACTTATCGATTCACACCTGAGTGAATTGCCGGCTTTCTTGGTCAAGGATAGCGGCTTGAATTCTGGTTTTATGATGGCGCAGGTAACTGCTGCGGCGTTGGTCTCGGAAAACAAAACGCTCGCCCACCCAGCCAGCGTCGACAGTATTCCGACGTCGGCGAACCAGGAAGATCACGTCAGCATGGCGACTTTTGCGGCACGGCGATTGCACGACATTTTGGACAACGTCGAATATATTGTTGCAATTGAACTGCTGGCTGCGTCGCAGGGTGTCGAGTTTCATCTGCCGAAAAAGACATCGGAATTACTGGCGCGGGCATTGCAACAGATTCGCGAATTGTCTGCTGGCTACGATCAAGACCGCTCGTTAGCGACCGATATCGAGTCAGTTGCTAGATCCATTGACGCAGGATCCTTTTGTAATTTCGCGGCACCGATTTTGCCCAGCATGAAACAATGAGTGATTGCTTTGAACTGACTGCGGGCGATAGCCCGCTGTTGGTCAGCATTCCGCACGATGGTCGTAACCTGCCTGACGACGTAAAGCGGCGTATGACGGACATTGGATTGAGTATTCCAGATACTGATTGGCACGTTACGAAACTGTATGAGTTCGCCAAGCAGCTTGGCGCTACCTGTATTGTCGCGCAATATTCGCGCTACGTGGTCGATCTGAATCGTGCGCCCGCAGACGCCGCGTTATACGAGGGCCAAATATCCACGGGACTGTGTCCAGCGAAGACTTTCGCTGGCGATGAAATATATAAGGCGGGTCAGGGCTGCGACGACACGGAACGGGCGGTGCGAGTTGAACGATACTGGCAGCCGTACCATCGCAAGCTACAGTCAGAAATTGAGCGACTTCGTGAAAGATTCGGCTTCGCATTGTTGTTGGATGCGCACTCGATCGCGACTGAAGTACCCACACTATTCAACGGTGTGCTGCCAGATATAAATCTGGGTACCTACGAAGGTGCGAGCTGTGACCCTCGAATTGAGCAAGCCGTTGCCGGCGTCGCCGATGCCTCATCTTTTTCTTCCATCCTCAACGGGCGCTTCAAAGGTGGCTACATCACGCGTCATTACGGTGCACCGCCTGATTCGGTGCATGCAATACAAATCGAACTGGCGCAACACAACTACATGGACGAGAATACTGGTCAATTCGAGCTAGAAGCCGCAACAAAATTGGCGGCAGTGCTGCAGAATATGTTGAGTACGTTTGTCGCTCGGGCAAATGAATATTTCGGCTAACGGGAGCGCGCAAGATTAATGAGCAAGAAACGAGGAATTCACGAATTTTACCAACAGGACGCGCTAGCCGCTGACCGGAAATTATGGGGTCGCGAGAGCGATTCTATTTCGCGTCGCGGTTTTATCCAAAAAAGCAGTCTAATCGCTATGTCTATGGCGCTGGGTGCATCGATTCCGTTCGCCAAGTATATGCCGGCTGGGTTGATTCCGGCTGCGCTGGCCGATTCTGACGAGGCATTCGAAATCCCCGGGAAGAATGGTTTGATTTTGCTCAACGATCGGCCGATCAACGCCGAGACGCCAGCACATTTACTGGACGACAAGATTACGCCGGCTACGCGCTTGTTCGTCCGGAATAATGGTGTGCCACCTGCAGCAATCGCTGAGCGAGATCAATGGTCATTGCAGATTGCTGGCGAGTCTTGTCTGCGACCACGGCGATTTACCTTGGCACAATTGCAGAAAAGATTTAGGCAGCGCACATTACAACTACAAATCGAATGCGGTGGCAACGGTCGATCGGAGTTCTATCCTCCTGCGAAAGGTAACCAGTGGACGACCGGCGCGGTCGGCTGCCCAGAATGGACCGGCGTGCGTTTGTGCGATGTGCTTGAGGACTGTGGTATCGCTGATGATGCGTTTTATGTCGCGTATGAAGGCGCGGACAGTCATCTCTCTGGCGATTCGCAAAAATTGCCAATTTCGCGTGGTGTGCCATTGCGTAAAGCGCTGGAGTCCGAATCGATGATTGTTTGGGCGATGAACGGAGAACCGTTGCCGCTCTTGCATGGCTATCCGCTGAGGATGCTCTGCGCCGGTTGGCCGGCTTCGGTCAGTGGAAAATGGCTCAAGACATTGCTGATCCGCAACGTACTGCACGACGGTGCAAAAATGACCGGGCAGTCCTACCGTGTACCCTGTGAAACTGTCGCGCCCGGCACCTCAGTTGCTGACGAGGATATGTGCATTATCGAATCGATGCCGGTCAAATCACTCATCACATTTCCGAAATCTGGCGTGACGCACAAACAAGGCGGTAAATTCGCTGTTCGAGGGCACGCGTGGGCAGGGGACGCCACAGTGCATGCCGTGAGCGTTTCCATTGACTTTGGCGCGACCTGGCAAGCCGCAAAACTTGAGCCACCAGCGAACCGGCTGGCCTGGCAGCATTGGCACACTCAAATCGAGTTTCCAGAATCAGGCTATTACGAAATTTGGTCACGCGCCGTAGACGATAATGGCATATCGCAGCCCATGGTTTTGCCCGGTTGGAATCCTCGCGGCTATTTGAACAATGCCTGTCATCGGGTAGCAGTCAAAGTCGATGCCTAATTCGCCGTTGCGAATCATCGCGGCAGCCATCGCGCTGTTAGTGTGCGCTGCAGGCGCGTTTGGGCAGACGCCGGTGGATGAGAAATCGGGTTTGATCATCGCGCAAGGGTGGCAGGTCGTCAGAGCCCACTGTGGCGGCTGCCATTCGCACAAATTAGTGACTAGCCAACGCGCAGATCGGCAAACCTGGTTGGATATCATTCGTTGGATGCAGTCTACGCAGAACTTGTGGCAATTCGACGCTAAAACGGAATCGACCATTCTTGACTATCTATCGGCCAACTATCCGCCGCAGCAACAACGCCGGCGAGCACCCATCAACCCCAGCCTGATGCCTGCCACTTGATGTGCATGATCTGGTGCTTGTGACTTGGTACGCTCGCCCTAATTTCCACACTGTCGTTCAGCTGCCCTTCAGCAACACGCTGGCAAGCTGCCATCCGTTCGACGGGTCAGTGCTGGCATAGACAATCTGGGCTATCATTGGCTCAATAATTTCACCTATATCCATTGAGCACGCTCAAACAAAGGTTTATTTATGAATATCAAAATTAAATCTGTTCGCCTGGCTATGTTGCTGGTTTTGTCATCGATACCGTTGTTTGCGGCAGCAGAGTCCGCGGAAGTTACCGATATCAAGGTTCGAGAAACGGTCGAAAAATTCCAGCGTGAAATAAATGGTGCCGATGTTTTTCTGCAACAGGCGTCAGGTTACCTGGTATTTCCGCGCGTCATAAAAGTTGGTATTGGCGTAGGTGGCGAAACGGGTGAGGGCGCACTCATTGTCGGCGGCAAAAATGCCGGCTATTACCGGACTACAGCAGGGTCTATCGGATTTCAGCTTGGCGCCCAAGCGAAGGCAATTGTCATTGCTTTTATGACACAAGATTCTCTGGATAAATTCGTCAATAGCCAAGGGTGGAAAGTGGGTGTCGATGGCTCGGTCGCGTTGATCGACTTAGGCGGCGGAAAGACGATTGATTCCCAGAATATCAAAGATCCAGTCGTTGGCTTTATCTTCGGATCGAAAGGACTGATGTACAATTTAACGCTGGAAGGTTCGAAGATTCATCGGCAGAAAGCCAAAAGTCGATAGAGAGTTTTCTCATAGAAACTTTTCGTTGGCCGGTCGCTAATAAGCGCCGGCCAGCACCATTCATTACAGTATAGAACCTGCGATTAGCGATTCTTCAAAAGCAAAAACAAAAAAGGCCGATCGGCGCAGGAAGACAAAGAAAAAGCCGAAAAAATCGTTCAGACCGAAATGTATGCCCGCTTCGACGAACTAAAGCGTCTTGCGACAATACTCTACGAAATCCCGCGATAATTCCCATGCGCGTTTTTGCAGCATTGCAAGCGGTTCTTTCGAAATCTCTGGGATACGCGCGGCGGTGGGCTGTACGCGTACGTCTTCGTCGCCTTCGCAGTATTTCCTCACACGCTCAATATTCCAATCGAACGCTGGCTTTTTTCGGATGAAGACGTTGATCCAGAAGACGCTGGGTCCCGCTAGCCAATATCCATTGATGGGCGTCGTTGCGCCGCAATCAGACGACACCGCGCTAGGTGAACTACAGCACTTGGCGTTGCACGTTCGGCACGTTCTGAGATAATCCGACCAAGCTTAAGTAAGCTGGCTTTTGCGCCGAACGACGGTCGCCGTGTCACCATTCTTATTTACCATTGCCTCTATTTCTTCGCGAAGCTTCAACTGCTTAAGCCAGAATTCGTAGGGATTGAAATCGTGAGCGTCCCCCATTTTATTCGAATGATCAATCGTGCAAAACGTCTTGTCTGCTGAATCCTTCATCTAGTCACTCACTATTCCTGTATTGAGATTTGCTCAATTCAAAAGCCTTAGGTCTACGCATCGCGGCAGTAGAGGATGAGTTTTTGCGACCATATTCGAAATTCGGACAGCGCAATCGGCCATTGGTACGCAAACTTTACCCTTCATTTATCAAAATGGTATTAATACTACTGGGCGCCAAAACGGCAGTGCCTTTGACTACGGATCAACTCTAGATTAGCGATTGCTGGTATACGCAACATCGGTAACACCTCCCAATTTTCACTCGTCGCTACCTATTTTTCGCACGATTGCTGGCGATGCGAATTAGGTGTCGTTCTGCAACCACAAAACGCCGAACTCACACTACATCTCACGACTGCGCAATCGATCTGCGCAGCGCAAAGCGCGTCAAATTGAAAAGTCCGTATTGATCTAATTCAGTCGAGCGACTCTAATCAGATGCTGCAAGAGAGCCGCGGCGTATCGCGCGACGCGAACTTTCGATAGGCTCTATGTTCTCGGGGCCTCATGTATATTGTTGTTCCCTACAATTACAGGCGAACAAGGGGTTAGCATTTCTATGGAGCGCCCATCAGGTGTTAGTTGAACGAGAAAAGCCGCTAGGACAACTCCTTGAATTGACGAAGAGTGTTGCGAGAGGGCGCGGCGCGATCGCGCTGGTTGGCGGTGAGGCCGGTATTGGCAAAACATCACTGTTAGAGGAGATGAGATTACATGCTGGCACAGATTGTCGCGTCATCTGGGGTGGTTGCGATGCCCTATTTACACCACGTGCCCTGGGTCCAATACACGATATGGCGCATTCACTTGGCGATGAGGTCAAGCGACTACTAGACAGCGGCAGCCAGCCGTCGCAACTTTTTGCGGCGGTGTTGCGGCAATTGGAAACATCGACTGACACTGTCGTTATGGTTTTCGAAGACGTGCATTGGGCTGACCATGCAACACTCGACTTTTTGAAATTCATCGGTCGGCGAATCTCGATGCTCCGCAGCGTGCTGGTCATGAGTTTTCGAGACGACGAGATTAGCGCGGATCATCCGCTAACTCAGGTGCTTGGTGAGTTACCGCCATCTCGTACTTCACGAATTGACTTGCAGCCACTTTCCGCGGCGGGAGTTGCTGCATTGGGTGCGCCATCGGGTTATACGTCGGATGAACTTTATGCGACGACCGGCGGCAATCCGTTTTTCGTTACCGAACTCTTGGCAGGCAGAGAAGAGTCGCGTGGATCTGTCCCCGCATCAGTTAAGGATGCCGTAAGTTCGCGACTCAACCGCCTGGCCAACTCGGAGCGAGAGTTTCTGGAGACAGTTAGCGTTATCCCTGGGACCATTCCGCAAAACCTACTTTTACCCTTGTTTGGCGATAGTGGCGAAACGTTGGCAATGGCCTGCGTCGGCCGCAACCTGCTGATGCAAGACGTCAACCGGACCTTTCGATTTCGTCACGAACTCGCGCGCTTGGCAACGCTGTCGCGGATTTCAACAACCAAGCAGAAAAATATCCATGCGCGCGTGCTTGATGCGCTCCTTCAAGAGGGACCTGAACCGACATTTGATCAACTTGTGCACCACGCTGCCGGCGCGCTGGACGCGAGACGCGTACTGAAATATGCACCGAAAGCCGCGAGCAATGCTGCGGCCGTTGGCGCACACCGAGAGGCGGCGGCGCACTTGGCAACGGCATTGCGCTTCATTGATGAAGCGGAGCCCGTGATCGCCGCGCAGCTTTATGAAGATTGGGCGTATGAGGCCGCGTTGGCTTTGAGAATTAATGACGAGGTCCTCGAGGCGCGAAGACATGCGATAACGCTGTGGCGCGCGCTGGGTCGAATAGACAAAGTTGGCGACAATCTTCGCTGGCTATCGCGTTTGCACTGGTACCGTGGCGAAGCAGCGGAGGCGGGACATTTCGCGAATGAGGCCGTACGTGTACTTGAGAGTACGCCGCCTTCACGGGAGCGGGCAATGGCCTACAGTCTTCGCTCCCAGCTGCATATGCTCAATGACCGCATGGACGAAGCAATAGTGTGGGGTGAACGTGCGCTTGAGCTAGCGGACAGCTTCAATGACGAAGAAGTCAAAATTCACGCTTTGAACAATATTGGCACGGCACTGATTTTTCGTGATCAATCTGAGGGTATTGAACTGCTGGATCAAAGCCTGAGTTTGGCGCTTAAAGCGGGCCATCACGAACATGCGGCGCGTGTTTATACCAATCTCGCTGAGTATGGCGTGGAGTTCATGAACTTCCAGCTTGCCGAACGCGTTATCGGAGATGGTCTCGCCTTCGATGCACATCACGACCTCTATGCCTGGACGCACTACCTGATTGGCCGGTTAGCTCAACTCCGTATGGAACAGGGCCGGCTCCGCGATGCAGAAACCATCGCTAACGGCGTTGTGAAACTCGATCGGCTAACCCTGTTGATGCAGTTGCCAGCGCTTATCGTGCTGGCGCGTGCACGCGTGCGATTGGGCGAAGACGATGGCCCCGCGCTGGCTTCCAAGGCGCTGCAAAATGCGATGGCGACGGATGAGTCGCAATATATAGTTCCCACCAGGTTCTGCTTGATCGAAGCAGCTTGGCTTGGTGATTCGTTGGACGCAGCGCATGAGCATCTCGATGCACTGGTATCCCTCGGCGCTTCGCAAATGCACAACTGGAATCTTGGTCAACTGGCGGTATGGGCGAATCGTCTGAACTTTGATTTACCCGACGCTTTCTTGGGGAATCTGCCTTCGCCATGCGCAGCAGAGTTACAGGGAAACTGCTGCGCCGCTGCAGATGAATGGGAAAATCTTGGCGCGCCATATTCGGCAGCACTTTCGCTGATGCATGCTAAAGGCGATGACGTCGGCACCGCTATTGCCAGGTCTGTGAAATTGCTCGATCCGTTCGAAGCGACAGCGGCGGCGGATAAAGCCCGCACTATTGCGCAAAACCTAGGATACGCAAAACATCTACCGAGGATGCGGCGCGGCCCATACAAAGAGGCCAAGAATCACCCGCTAGGACTCACCAGGCGCGAGCAGGAAATATTGGCACTATTGGCCAATGGTGCGACAAACCGCGATATTTCGGAGGCACTCAAGCGCTCGCAGAGAACCGTCGAACATCACGTTTCTTCCGTGCTTTCAAAACTCAATGTCACTAATCGCATGGAGGCGATGTTGCGTGTGCAGAACGAGCCATGGCTACTGCCTGGCGATGTTGCGGAGTTGTTTAACGTTGTCTCGAACTAGTTAGCCGACAGCGGCATCTAGTATATCCGTTTAGCCACTCAACCCTTGGATCAAGTCGTCTCGACGATTTTGCCCTGTCGCTTGGCGCGCACTTCAAACTCGTGCTGCCATTTTGAGCGATGCACAGCCGGAGCAACCTGCACCGCGGTTACTTTATATTCCGGGCAATTGGTTGCCCAGTCGCTATATTCGGTCGTGACGACATTAGCGCCCGTCTCCGGGTCATGGAATGTCGTGTAGACAACGCCGGGCTTCACTTTTTCGGTGATTTTTGCACACAAGGTGATGTCGCCTTTGCGGCTCGATAATGACACGCGGTCGCCATCATTGATGCCACGCAGCTCCGCATCGCTGGGGTGAATTTCTAAGATATCTTCTTTGTACCAAATGACGTTCGGCGTGCGCCTCGTCTGCGCGCCAACATTGTATTGAGTCAGCGTTCTGCCGGTCGTCAAGACCAGCGGATACTTTCGCGTCGTTCGCTCTTCGGTTGGGACGTATTCTGTTTCAACAAACAGGCCCTTGCCCCGTACAAAATTATCGATGTGCATGATTGGCGTGCCCATCGGCGCTGCATCGTTGCACGGCCATTGAACACTGCCGACTTCGTCGAGAAATTTGAATGACACATTCCTGAAGGTCGGCGTTAGCGTCGCGATTTCGTCCATGATCTCCGCTTCACTCGAATAGTTCATGTTATAGCCCAGCGCCTGAGCAAGCTCCTGAGTGACCAGCCACTCCGCCTTACCGGTTCTGGGTTGCATGACCGGACGAACACGGTTGATACGCCGTTCGGCGTTAATGAACGTGCCGTCTTTTTCAAGAAAAGACGTTCCCGGCAAGAACACGTGCGCAAACTTTGCCGTTTCGTTGAGAAATAGGTCTTGAACTACCACGCAATCCAAATTGCCGAGCGCCGCTTCGACATGATGCGTGTTCGGATCTGATTGCGCGATGTCCTCACCTTGAATGTACATGCCTTTGTATTGACCGGCGATTGCCGCATCAAACATATTGGGAATACGATAACCGGGTTCCGCATCAATTTCGACGCCCCATACTTTCTCAAACTCAGCGCGTACAGCGTCGTCTTGCACCGGTTGATAGCCGGCAAGTTCGTGCGGAAACGACCCCATGTCACAGGAGCCTTGTACGTTATTTTGCCCACGTAACGGATTAACGCCGACGCCCGATCGACCCACGTTGCCGGTGGCCATTGCAAGGTTGGCCATGCCCATCACCATCGTCGATCCCTGGCTGTGTTCGGTTACGCCTAAGCCATAATAAATTGCACCATTGTCGGCCGTTGCATACATTCGCGCCGCTGCACGAATGTCGTCTGCATCGACACCCGCAATTTCCGCTACTGCCTCCGGCGAATACTCCGGCTTCAGAACACAGGCTTTCCACGCTTCGTACGATTCTGCATCACAACGATCTGCGATATATTGCTCAGCGGTTAGCCGTTCGCTCACGATGACGTGCGCGAAAGAGTTGACGAGTGGAACGTTGGTTCCGGGGCGCAGTGGCAAGTGGTAGTCCGCCTCGATTCGTGCAGACCGAACCAAGCCAATTTTTCGAGGGTCCAACACGATCAATTTGGCACCCTGTCGAATGCGCTGTTTCATTTGCGATGCGAAAACGGGATGACCTTCGGTCGGGTTCGCGCCGATGACCACGATACAGTCAGCGTCCATTACGCTTTCGAACGGCTGCGTTCCTGCTGACGTACCTAACGTTTGTTTTAGGCCGTAACCGGTTGGCGAATGACAGACCCGCGCGCATGTGTCGACATTATTATTTCCGAACGCAGCACGCACCAATTTTTGTACGATGAAAACCTCTTCGTTGGTGCAGCGAGAAGAGGTAATTCCGCCCACCGATTTTCGACCGTGGGATTTTTGAATTTCCTTGAAACGTGTTGCCGCGTAGTTGATCGCTTCGTCCCAGCTTACAACCTGCCAAGGATCATCGGTGTTCTCTCGAATCAGGGGGTTGAGTATACGTTCTTGATGTGACGCATAGCCCCACGCGAAACGGCCTTTCACACAGCTGTGACCCTGGTTAGCACCGCCATCTTTGTATGGTGTCATGCGTACAACTTGATCGCCTTTCATGTCGGCCTTGAACGAGCAGCCGACACCGCAATATGCGCAGGTGGTGACCACACTATGATCGGGCTGCCCATTGTCGATAATGGTTTTTTCCATCAATGTGGCCGTTGGGCAGGCCTGCACGCAAGCACCGCAGGAAACGCATTCGGAATCCATGAAGTTCTCACCGATGCCTGCGGAAACTTTGGATTCAAATCCGCGTCCTTCGATGGTCAGCGCGAAGGTACCTTGGACCTCGTCGCAGGCACGAACACAGCGAGAACAAACGATGCACTTGCTGGCATCAAATGAGAAGTAAGGGTTGCTATCGTCGATAGCTGCATCTAAATGGTTGTCACCATCGAAGCCGTAGCGAACATCGCGCAGTCCGACGGCGCCCGCCATGTCCTGCAGTTCACAGTCGCCATTGGCCGAGCAGGTCAGACAATCCAGTGGGTGATCAGATATGTAGAGTTCCATGACATTGCGGCGTAGATTGGCTACGGTCGGTGTTTGAGTGCGGATCTTCATCCCTTCTTCAACCAGTGTTGTGCAGGAGGCCGGATAACCTTTGCGACCCTCGACTTCAACAACGCAGAGACGGCAAGATCCGAATGCCTGTAGGCTATCCGTTGCACACAACTTTGGTATGTCGACGCCGAAATCACGCGCGGCACGCAGAATGGATTCACCTTTTCGGGCAACAGCCGGTATACCATCAATTTCGATGGATACGTTTTCCGTTTCCTGGCTTGCCGGCGTGCCGAGGTCGTTTTGCCGTGTTATGTTCATGTGTTCTCTCCATCAGGAGATAGAAAATCAGTCGGGAAATGCTTCACTGCGCTCTGCACCGGGAACGGCGTCATGCCGCCCATTGCACACAGCGACCCATCAACCATGGTATCGCAAAGATCGTCCAATAAAGCGAGATTTGCTTCGCGGTTTTCATTCGCCACAATGCGATCAATGACCTCGACGCCGCGTACCGAGCCAATTCGACACGGTGTACATTTGCCACAGGATTCAACTGCACAGAATTCCATGGCAAATCTGGCTTGGGTCGCCATATTGACGGTGTCGTCGAAAATGACAATGCCGCCATGGCCAATCATGGCGCCGATTTCCGCGAATTTTTCATAGTCCATGGGCGTATCTAGGTCGGCCTCAGGTATGTAAGCGCCCAGCGGCCCGCCGACTTGCACGGCGCGCAACGGTCGCCCTGAAGCGGTGCCGCCACCGAAATCTTCGATGAGCTCGCGCAAGGTAAGACCGAATGCCTTTTCAACGAGCCCGCCGCGCTTTACGTTGCCCGCAAGTTGGAACGCAAGCGTACCTTTGGAACGCCCTGGTCCATACGATGCGTAACGTTCGCCGCCAAGGGCCAAAATGCCCGGCACAGACGCCAGTGTAATGACGTTATTGACTACGGTCGGTTTGCCAAACAAACCCTCCAATGCGGGAAGTGGCGGCTTGTAACGAATCAATCCGGCTTTGCCTTCCAGACTTTCAAGCATTGCAGTCTCTTCGCCGCAAACATAGGAGCCTGCGCCCAAATGCAAGTCTATTTCGAATGAAAAGTCGCTACCTTGTATGTTTTGACCAAGCCAGCCATGTTTTCTTGCGAGGCTCAGAGCCTGAATGAAAATAGTCCTGGTAAGCGGATATTCGGATCGTAAATACACATAGCCTTTGTCAGCGCCAACGGCCAGTCCTGCGATCAGCATGCCTTCAATCAACGAGAGCGGATCACCCTCCATCAGCATTCGGTCGGAAAAAGTACCACTGTCGCCTTCGTCAGCATTGCAGGCGATGTATTTTTGTTCGCCACTGGCCTCGGCCACAGTCTGCCACTTGATGGCCGTAGGGAATCCGGCGCCACCTCGGCCACGCAAGCCGGACGTTCGTAGTTCATTCAGTATCGCCCCCGGTCCGGCATCCAGCGCCTTTTTCAAGCCGCTAAAGCCCCCGAATGCGGTGTAGGCATCAATCGATAACGGATCAATCCGCCCTACGCGATGGAACGTCCAGCGGTCCTGATCTATTAGGTAAGGAATCTCATGCGTTGGTCCCAAGCGCAAAGGATGGTCGGCACCTTGCAGAAAATTTGTGTCAACGAGACTCTCTACGTCATCGGGTGTAATCGGCCCATAGGCAATTCGCGTGCCGTCCACTTCGACCTCGACCATCGGCTCCAGCCAACTTGCGCCCCAGGATCCATTGCGAATGAGATCGACGTTCTCGAGCGCAGCCAATTTCACCGCAACCTCATTGGCGCCTAACGATACGGCTGCAGTTTCGCGCGGCACATAAACGGTGGTTTGCTGGCCCACTATTTTGCTCCCGCCGTCGCTGTCAAGGAGTCGAAACGCCGTTTGTCCACGCGACCGTATACCGCGTCGTCGATCATGACTGCTGGTGAGCAGGCACAATTACCTAGGCAGTAAATCGCTTCGAGAGTTGTTTCGCCGTCGCGAGTCGTTTCGTTTAGATTAATACCGAGAGATTTCTTCGCGTGTTCCGTTAGGTCTCTGCTGCCCATTGCCTGGCACGCCTCGGCCTGACATATCTTAATTATTCGTTTGCCGGGTTGGGTCGTGCGAAAGTCGTGATAGAAACTTACAACACCATGTACGTCCGCACGCGAGAGATTTAGTTCATCGGCAATTTGTCGAATGGCTTCGTCGCTGATGAATGCGTATCGCGCGACAAATGCATGCAATATTTGCACGAGCATTTCTGGTTTAGTGTCGAAGTTATTGATTATTTCCGACGCGATTGTCGCGTCGTATCGAATTGCCATGAGTCCAAATCCAAAAATCGTAACTAGAGAATTCTGCTGTTTCCAGAATATAGGTTGAAGTTTTCGCCGCGCAAAAAGCCGACGAGCGTCATATCAAAATCAACCGCCAACTGGACGGCCAAACTTGACGGTGCACTGACTGCAATTAGTGTCGGAATTCCCGCTACAAGTGCTTTTTGCATCAATTCAAAGCTTGCTCTACCAGAGACAATTAGGCCCAGATTTTCCGCGGGCAGCGAATTATTCATAAGTAGATGCCCGACCACCTTATCAACGGCATTGTGTCGTCCGACATCTTCTCGAATGGTGACTATTTCGCCTTCCGCATCAAAAACGGCGGCTGCATGCAGTCCGCCGGTTTTCGAGAATAATCTCTGCTTTTCCAGTAGTTTATCGGGCAATCCTGTGATCAGTTTGCGGCTATACGTCGTGCCTGTGTCGCGCAGCGACTTGGCACCAGCCACACGCAGCGCCTCTAGCGAAGACTTGCCGCAAACGCCGCAACTTGAGGTCGTATAGAAGTGCCGCTGCAAGCGTTCCAAATCAACGTTGACGCTTGCTTCAAGCTCGATGCGAATGGTGTTTTTCAATCCGCTGTCAGGATCCGTTTCGCCAACCGCCTCGACTGATACGACTTGATTACCGCGATCGATGATTCCCTCGGTCGCCAGAAACCCCAACGCAAGTTCCATATCGTGGCCGGGCGTTCGCATGGTTATCGAGATGCTCTTTGCTGCTGCGCCTTCAGCTGACGCGGTGCTCAGTTGAATTTCCAGCGGTTCCTCGACGGCAACCGAATCTTCGCGGCGAGCGCTATGTTCACCCGATACCCGATTAATGCTAATTGGCAGGCTGCTACGGTCCATTCAAACGGTTCTGATGTGCGGCCGACCAGTATACAGCGAGATGACTGCGCAGGCGTCTCGACAGTCAGGCGTGGCGTTACGTATTGCTGTAGTTAGCGTTTGCCGATCGTTCCGGCCAGCTGCTGATCGACATGGTTGGGGTCGCCACGCGTGATGGCCAAACGTATTTCGCTGAGTTCGCCATTTCGCCGAAATTTAATTTTGCCGCCGCCGGTTGCGATACCAAGCCGCACAAATACATCGCGCGTATCCGGGAAGCCAGCGGTATCCGCATATCTGCGCAGCAACGGTATAAACACCGGTCTGGTCGCCAACGTATCCAGCTTTTGGAACAACGCTTCGCCGGACCACACACGGTCGCCCGGC
This sequence comes from Woeseia sp., assembly GCA_021773015.1. Lineage (GTDB taxonomy): Bacteria > Pseudomonadota > Gammaproteobacteria > Steroidobacterales > Woeseiaceae > OFTM247. The sequence continues at coordinate 1,630,676 of JAJFKW010000001.1, read as the reverse complement.
AGGCAGCATTGCTGTAACTTGCCCAGAATGCTATCGAGCGACTCCTTGCCTCCGGATTGCTCGCGGAGTTCAACATCGGCCATTAAGGCCAGCGCAGCACCACTCCAATAAATTTTCATTGTGCCAGAACGTACGCGACCTTCTGCGGCTTCGTTTGGGGACAGTTCTGGGCGTGATTTGCGGCCACGTTCGTAGCCGTCATAAAGCTTTTGCCAAGCGTATTGTTCGTCGTAGATACCTGCACGAACTAACAGAACATTTTGGTAATACTGAGAGAAACCCTCCGATATCCAACGGTAACGACGCTCCAGATAGGGCAACATCAGGTGGCTAAACTCATGTGTCGCCGTCCAGTCGGCTTTGAAGTCATTCATTGAGCGATCAGGATTAACGAACAGTTGCACCGTTTCGCCGCCGTCACGTATGACTTGGCCAAACGGTACTGGACCACTTCCACGGCCAGCATTTATCGGCACAACGACGACCTGGGGTGCCGGGTTGGGAAAGCGACCGTACGCCAAATTAACATGCTTTGCAGTCTCTTCCACCCAATCAAACATCGCTTGCTTATCGACGTTGTCGGCGCCGCGAAGCAAACTTACTCTAAGAATCGAGCCCTCAATCGCAATCTCGCGGAAATCAAAATTACCGAAAACGACGGGCGCATAAGAACTCTCTGGCGAGCGTCGTATTCTATAGCTGTCTTTCGAGTCTTCGCGCTTTCGCCATGGGACCGATACGCGAACGTCGCGAGGCAACGTGAAGTTGACGTCAATTTCGGAGCGAACGTTAACTTCCGGCCGCCACAGCCAGAGTGATGGGGCAATGATGGCGTTGCCAACTGCAAGATCACGGTAGTTTCTGTCATGACGTGCCGCCTTACTGAGATCGACGGTGTAGTAAATACAGTCGATTCCGCCCTGTGGCAGCATCATGCGCCGATTGCGCATGCGAATGTTTCGCTGTTGATCGCAGCCCCGTACGTCGACGAGATATTTTCCGGCGTCGCGCGATCTCGCGGTGATACTTGTGACCGGATGTGCAAATCTTGCTTCGATGAATAAGCGGCTTAAAGCGTAATCTACAGAGATATTGTAAACGTGCCGCTCATTGGCGTAAGCCGAGCTGGCGGGTATTAGCGCAACGGCTATTGTCATGCGCAGGATACTGCACCACTGGGATACTGCGGAGTTATTAACAATCAATTCACTACCAACCTTTGTTCTAACCCTATTTTCTTAATTTTGCGTTGCAGGCAGGTCTGGGTCGCCGTTGCTTGTTTCTGACCGCCTATTTGTCGCCGCGTTGCACTATTTGTTGGCTACGCGGCGAAATTATGCGGCAGTGACGGATTCCGGTGGCCGTAACGTCCGGCGATTGTGACAACCATCACACTTAGTGCGCGCATAGATCGACGAACGTCTAAATTGTGCTTCGTCATTGGATAATCTGGCGGCGCAGTCAGCGTGCGTTCAGCTTGAGGACACTATAGTGGAGAGCTGCAATTGGTTTGACCCCTGCTGTAATCGGCAAATGAGTCCCATTCGCAATAACGGATCGACGCTTTTTTTGTATTAAGATACGCATCGCGTGTTATTTGACCCGCCCTAATTTGCATAACTCTGAAGGAGATTCTCTTGAGTAAGATAGCGAGACGTCAGTTCATTCAATTATCGGCCGTCGCAGCAGCAGGCTGCCTCGTGCGTCCTGGGCAAGAAGCTCGTGCGGACGATGTGCCTCATCTCAGCGAGGACGATCCTACGGCCCAAGGATTGAAATACGTAAACAAATCTACGACCGACGGGCAGACGTGCGCAAATTGCGCGCTGGTACAAGGTGCTGACGGTGACGAATGGCGACCATGCCAGATATTTCCTGGCAAAGCGGTGAACGCCGCCGGCTGGTGTTCGGTCTGGGCACCCAAAGCTTAGCGACGGAAGAACGCGTCGCGGCCGATGTGCCGGACGCAGCGAAGTAGACCATCAGCCCTGCCATCTGGCAGGGCTGATTTTGTTTCCAATAAATCTCAAAGTTTTGTTATGTTGGATCGCGCGCGAAATGTGGCGCGACTTTTCTCTGTGGCAGACTGCGACAGCCGATGGTCCGGCGCCTTGTTCAAGTACTTTTCTTGGAGCGACAGGTGTTCGAAAAACTAGGTGCGATGCCGCAGGACGCAATTCTCAAAGTTATTGAGGACTATTCTGCCGACAAGCGCAGCAATAAAATCGATCTTGGTGTGGGCGTTTACAGAGACGAAACTGGCGCTACGCCAATCTTAAGCAGCGTAAAAAAAGCCGAACGAAAATTACTGGAATCACAGACAACTAAGAGCTACCTCGGCTCAAGCGGTGATCCGGATTTCAATCAGCAGATGCAGCATCTGGTTTTTGGCTCGAAATCGGGTTCTGGTGATCGCATTACCACACTGCAGACTCCGGGTGGGTCGGGCTCGTTGCGCATCGCGGCTGGTATCGTATTACGTACCGGTTCCGCGTCAGCGATCTGGACTGGTTCGCCGACCTGGGCGAATCATGTGCCGCTGTTAGGAAGTGCTGGTATAGAAATCAAATCTTATCCGTACTACGATGCAGAAAGTAAAACCTTACAATTTGACGACATGCTTGGCGCCCTGCAGGCAGTACCTGCGGGCGACATCGTTTTGTTGCATGGTTGTTGCCACAATCCCACCGGCCTGGATCTTAGCGAACAGCAGTGGCGCGAAGTTTCAGATGTCATTGCGCAGCGCGGCATTGTGCCTTTCATCGATATCGCATACCAAGGTTTTGCCAGCGGAATACAGATTGACAACTTTGGTGTGCGACATTTGTTTGATGCCGTTCCAGAGATGCTGGTTGCAAGCTCTTGCTCAAAGAATTTTGCACTGTACCGGGATCGGGTTGGCGCACTTTCCGTAGTAAGTAAAGACGCGAAAACTGCGCAGATCGTCCGCAGTCAGGCGAACAACATTGTGCGCACAATGTATTCTATGCCGCCCGATCACGGTGGCGCAGTTGTAAAACTGATTCTGGCAGATGCGGCGTTACGCTCGGAATGGGAAAGCGAAGTAGAGTCGATGCGGCTACGCCTGCGCTCGATGCGCGAACGACTTGGTGGTGCCATGCGCGAACTAACGCCCGACCACGATTTCTCCCATTTTGAGCGTGGTAACGGGATGTTCTCATTTGTCGGTGTAACGCCAGAGCAGGTTGAACGGTTAAAAACCGAATTCGCCGTGTATATGGTTGCATCGAGTCGCATCAATATTGCCGGAATTACCAACAACAACGTTGATCATTTGGCGCAGTCGATCGCTGCGGTGCTGTAAAACATAATTTCTGCTTGTCGCTTTTTCAGTTCAAAAAAACGAGTTTGCTTTTGTTGTCAATGCCAAGCGTCGATGCGGTGCCAGCGTTTAATTCCAACACAAATACGATTGGCTCTTCGGCTGATATCGATTTGAGTGAGCGGGGTTCGGTATTGGCCGCAATAGACGACACCGTGCCGTCGCCGCGGACGAAGACTATATCGAGTGGAATATAGGTGTTTTTCATCCACATTGAGCGAAGTCCGGCCTGCTTGTAGGGGAACAACATGCCAGTGAACGGCGGCAATTCGCGCACAAACATGAGACCGCGCTGTTGCTGTTGCCGCGTGATCGCGAGATAGATGTCGAATTTAAAGCAGCCGGTACTGGCCGTTTCGATAAGCAAGACATCCTTGTTGAATGCATCATCGAGACTTTCGAGGTCTTGCGCTCGCGCAAACTGCGAAAACGTAACGAGCAAAAAGCTAATCGCCGCAAACAGTCTAATGCTCATTTCGGTGCTGCCCAGCTCAATCGTCCTGTAAATGTCATGTCTGACAAGGTAACACTTGCAGAGCCATTTAGTTGCGCGAGCGGCGCAACGCAAAAAAGCAAGCCGCTGACGATGTAACGGTTACGGATAGCCAGCCCGTCATCGCCTAACTGCGGATCCTGACGGTCAATATTGCTCCAACAAAGATCATTCTCCTGGGTACTAAAAAAGCGCCCTGCATCGTCTTCTATTAGCGTAACGCCGGTCGGCAACTCAGTGCCGGTGGCCGCTTCTTCGAGGCCCGGCAGGCTCAGGATAAACGTTAACTGTTGCGCGGAATCATCGTTGGTCTGTCCTGCAAATCTGAGTCGAGCGCCTTTCTGCTGCGGTCGGCGCATGCCTTCACAGGTCATCGATGCAGCGTCCCATCGCAGTTGCGCGTCAATTGCTCCATAGGTAGTGACGGCTAGCTGGCCACTTTCAATACAGCTGTCAGGCAGCAGTTCGCCAGCAAGCGCAACGGGTGTTGCGGCTTCTTTAGTGCAGCCAATCAAAGCGAAAACGGCGCAAATCATCATACGCGTGCTGACTAAACGTTCTCCAGCCGCAGGGAAAGAAAAATGCAATGTATCGATTCCAAATGGGTCAGAAACGCAATATTTCATGTGTGGATGCCCGAAACAAGGCGTGGCCGGGCTTCTCAGTGTTCGTTGTGTTGGCAAGCGTATGGCCATTTCTGCCGCGGTTTGGCAGATTTCGCTGTTGCGTAGCCGCGACTGGTTGGACTGACCGCGCATCATCACTACAATGTCACGCCATTTTCGCTCACGGAGTAATGAATGACGGTTTCCAGTAAGTTTCAGCAGCTTGAGGCTCATGCCAGCAGCCTCATCATCGGTCAGGCACATTTGATCAATCGCATGCTGATTGCGTTGCTATGCGACGGACACCTGCTTGTTGAAGGCGCGCCAGGGCTCGCCAAAACCCGCGCAATTAAGGTGCTGTCCGAAAGTATCGAGGGTGATTTTCACCGACTGCAGTTTACGCCTGACTTGTTGCCAGCGGATTTGACAGGCACAGAAATCTATCGTCCACAGGATGGTTCATTCGAATTTCGAGAGGGTCCGTTGTTTCACAGCTTGATACTGGCCGACGAAATAAACCGCGCACCCGCGAAAGTGCAATCCGCGCTACTCGAAGCTATGGAAGAGCGGCAAATCACCGTCGGCGACAAAAGCTACCCGCTGTCGGATCTGTTTATGGTCATGGCTACGCAGAATCCCATCGAGCAGGAGGGCACGTATCCGCTGCCGGAGGCGCAACTGGATAGATTTCTATTGCACGTCCAGGTTGGCTATCCCACGACCGAAGACGAGCGGCGTATTTTGGTCCTGAATCGCGATGAGGCAAAAGCGGGCGAGCGCGATGCGTTTCGACCGCCGGAACTGCTCGCGCAAGCGACCATAATGGAAGCCAGACAGCAAATACTCAATCTGCATCTGGCTGACGAACTTGAGCAGTATATTGTCAACATTGTGGTGGCGACACGAGATCCCGGCGTGGTCAATGAGGAACTTGCGGGACAAGTGCTATATGGCGCGAGTCCTCGAGCCTGCATGGCAATCGACAGAGCATCACGCGCACACGCGTGGCTACAAGGTCGTGACTACGTTGGGCCGGAAGACATTCAGGAGATTGCGCCCGACGTGTTACGTCACCGCCTGGTATTGAGTTTTGAAGCCGAAGCCGATGGAATTGAGCCGGATGCGGTTATCGAAGGCGTCCTTGACGGCGTCGGTGTGCCATAGCTTCAACGATGATCAGCCAGCGACAACAACAAACGATCGCCTTCGATTCACCGATCAGCATCGATCAGGCGGACCTTATCAAATTGGCGGGGCCGGCCAGGGTGATCGCATTGGATGTATTGCGCATCAACTCTTTGCAGACTGGCGCGTATGTATCGCACTTCAAGGGTCGCGGCATGGAGTTTGACGAATCGCGACCATATCAGCCAGGCGACGATCCACGTAACATCGATTGGCGCGTTACCGCTCGGAGCCGCGAGGCATATACCAAACTTTTTCGCGAGGAACGCGAGCGTCCCGTATTGGTTGTTGCCGATTTGCGTAGCAATATGCACTTCGCAACGCAGGGCTGCTTTAAGTCGGTGATCGCAAGTCGCGCGGCCGCGCTTATATCGTGGGCGGCACATCATCGAGGCGACCGGTTGGGTGGCCTCATATTTGGTGATACGAGCCACCTTGAGTTGCGCCCGCGCCTTGGACGACAAGCGGCATTGCACTATCTTCATCAACTGGTGAGCCATAAAGATTGGGACCATGCCGCCGCGGGCACTGCAACGACGCGTGAACATCGCGAGGCGGTATTCACGCAAGCAATGGCTGCACTTCGTCGCGTGGTGCGCCCCGGAAGCCTGGTCGTCGTTATCAGCGATTTCGTTGGTCTACAACGCAATGCGCAAGCCTATTTAACGGGCGTCGCGCGCCATAGCGAGGTGCTTGCTGTCGTCGTTAGCGATCGATTGGAACGAGAACTGCCGCCGCCGGGACGTTATCGAATGGTCAGCAACGAACAAGATATCTCGATTGACACTTTTGCACGTGGTGCCCGCGAAGAGTATGCACAAGCATTTGTAAAACGGAACGATGAACTTGAGACCTTCTTGCATCGTTATGGCATCCATTCGCTCGCGTTGTCGACTGATGACGATCCGATTTCTAGCCTGCAAAAGGCATTGGGACGCCGTTCGCGCTAGCGGAAAAACAACATGAAAGGTTCAGAGAATATTCCACTTCGCGAGTTGCACCTGCCAGAGATTGTTAGCTGGTGGCCGCTTGCTCCCGGTTGGTGGTTTCTGATTGTGTGTGCAGTTGCCCTGGTAGCGATTGTGTTGCGAATGTTATGGCGTCGCTGGCGTGTGAATGCCGCGCGGCGTTTGGCGCTCGCCCGTTTGTCGACTATTCACGCGGACTTCGAACATGGCAAAGATGCGGTCGCGCTCGGCAAGGCGTTGTCAGAACTGCTGCGACGCGCGATGTTAGCTTACGCGCCGCGGTCGGAAGTAGCGGGACTCGCCGGGCAGGCATGGTTGGAGTGGCTCGATCGAGGCTTGGATGCGCGTCCGTTCACCACTGGTGCAGGCGTGCTGTTACAAGAGCTGCCTTATCTTGATCCGCGGACCGTCAGAGACGATACAGATGTAAGCGGACTGATTGCTGCGGTTCGAAGTCGGTTGCAATCTCCCATCAGCGGCGAGGCGGCGTAATGCTGACAGTCGCCTGGCCCTGGATGTTCGCACTAATACCGTTACCGTTTTTGCTGCGTGCTCTGATGAGCCCGGCAGCCGGAGCGGCAGATGCTGGTTTGATGGTGCCGAGTCTCAGACGATTCGAAGTGCTAAATGAACGGTCCGAAGCGCGGCAGCTGCTGAATTGGCGATTTTGGTTAGTGTTACTGGCGTGGACTTTGTTGGTGACCGCGAGTGCGCGTCCAGAAAGAATCGGTGACGAGTTGGAGGTGCCTGTGACCGGTCGTAATCTCATGCTGGCGGTCGATCTTTCCGGCAGCATGGATGCTAAAGATTTTGAGTTGGGAAATCGCTCGGTTGATCGTCTTACGGCAACCAAGGCCGTCGCCAGCGATTTTATCTCGCGTCGTGAAGGTGATCGAATTGGGCTGATACTTTTCGGCGAAAACGCTTATCTGCAAGTGCCGCTGACATTGGATCGTGACACCGTCAATGTGCTACTGATGGAATCGGCGATTGGCTTGGCTGGCGAAAAAACAGCCATCGGCGATGCAATTACACTCGCTGTAAAGCGTCTGCACGATGCGGGTGATGATGCTGAGGAGCAAGTACTTATTTTGCTTACTGACGGGGCTAATACTGCCGGGTCGGTACCGCCGTTGCGGGCGGCTGAATTGGCGCAACAAGTGGGATTGCGAATCTACACGATCGGCATCGGCGCCGAGTCCATGGTCATATCGTCTGTGTTTGGCGGTACGCGCAGAACGAATCCATCGGCGGATTTGGATGAAGAGACATTGACGCAAATTGCCAATTCGACAGGCGGTCGTTACTTCCGTGCCAAAGATACGGCAGGATTGCAGGATATCTATCGAATTCTTGACGAAATGGAACCGGTTGCCAAACCGGAAGCGGGATTCAGGCCGGTGAAATCACTCTATTATTGGCCATTAGGTGGCGCGTTCGTTGTTGCGGCGCTTTTGGTAATCATTAGTTTGCTCGCGGGAATTAGACTGCAGCGCATGCATCGGGTGAGAATCGATGCTAGCTGATTTTCATTTTTTGCGATCCGAATGGCTTTGGGCGATACCGCTGGTGATCATTTTTGCGATCATGTTAAGCCGCCGCCAATTAGCAGCCGGAAGTTGGCAGCGAGTCGTTGATCCTGCCTTGCTGCCTTTTGTTCTGGCGCGCAAGGCTGCGAGCAATCTAAGTTATCGTTGGTGGTTGCTTGCCCTGGGCGGCGTTATCGCTGTACTTGCGCTCGCAGGCCCTAGCTGGGAGCGAGTCGAGCAACCAGTATTCAGATCCGAACAAGCGGTTGTAATCGCATTGGATTTGTCTCGCTCGATGGATGCGCAGGACGTGGCGCCAAGCCGCTTAACCCGCGCACGGCTAAAAATTCTGGATATATTGGCGGCAAGAAGTGCCGGGCAATCGGCACTTGTCGTATTTTCCTCAAACGCATTTACGGTGACGCCGCTGACGACAGACTCGGATACCGTTGCGACGCTGGTCAACAGTCTTAGTACGGACATCATGCCAAGTCGCGGTAGCTACCCAGTGGCTGCAATCGAAAAAGGATTGCAGCTTTTACAACAGGCGGGCGTTGGCTTCGGCGAGGTCTTATTGATTACGGACGGCGGCACGTCGCCTGCAGCGGAGGACGCTGCCAGAACGGTATTAGACAACGGTTACACGCTATCGGTGCTTGGCGTGGGCACGGCCGAGGGTGCGCCTATTCCGCGCGCAGGTGGCGGATTCGTTACTGACCGCGCAGGCAATGTCGCCATCCCGCGGCTGCAGATCCGTCAATTGCAGCGTCTCGCAAGGGCAGGTGGCGGCGATTACGTCACACTGACCACAGATAATAGTGACATTGAGCGCCTGCTTTCCGCTGAAGTTCAGGCCGGCAGCACAGCGGGTCAATCTCATGCCACGGACCAATGGCAAGAGGAAGGCCCGTGGTTGGTATTATTACTGCTGCCATTCGCTGCGCTGGCATTTCGCAAAGGACTCGTGTTCTGTTTCCTGCTGTGCACGATATCAATTGCACAACCCGTGTTCGCATTTGAGTGGAACGATTTGTGGCTGAATGCCGATCAACAAGGCCAGAAAAAACTCCGCGAGGGTCTTGCCGATGAGGCCGCGCTTTTGTTTGAGAATCGGCAGTGGCGATCCGTCGCCAGTTATGAAGCTGGGCAGTACGCAGAAAGTGCCGCCGGCTTTGCGGAAAATGGCAACGCTGAAAGCCTTTACAACCTAGGCAACGCAATGGCGCGCTTGGGCGAGTTTGAGCCCGCTATCGACGCCTACAATGAGTCGCTCGAATTGCGCCCGGGTGACGAAGACACAACCTATAACCGTAATCTCGTTGCGCAACTTCTACAGCAGCAGCAAGAGCAAAATCAGCAAGAAGGTGGCGAGCAATCTGAGTCCGAGTCCGGGGGCGAGTCGGAAAACTCCGAAAGTGGCGAAGAGGGTGACCAACAGCAGGCAGATTCAGGCGATAGTGAAGGCGAAAAGCAAGACGGCGATAGTACGCGCGAAGAATCCGAGAGTAGCGAAGAAGATATGCAGGCAATGCAAGAGGAGCTGCAACGAGCTGCCGAGCAAGCTGCACAAGAGCAGGGAGAAATGCCGCAGCAGGCTGAACTTACGGAAGAACAGCTGCAAGCGTTGCGCCAACAACAGGAAGAAACTCAGGCGATGGAGCAATGGCTCAGGCGAGTTGAAAACGACCCGGGCGGTTTGCTTAGGCGAAAATTTCGATATCAGTACCAAAAACAAGGCGTCGATCAAGATGGCAACAGTGTTTGGCCAGACGACGATGTAGAACCATGGTAACAAAAAATATAACGGTTGCGATGAGAGTGCTCTCGTTAGCAACGCTCTTAATAACGACATCGGCGTTGGCGGAAGTTGTCGCGACAATCGATCGGACATCAGTTGAGTTAAATGAGTCGTTTACGCTAAAGGTAATTGTCGATTCACAACTTGACGTTGAGCCCAATATTGATGCGTTGTCGGAAGATTTTATGGTCGGTGTTCAGCCGCGCGTCAGCAATACGACGATCATCAATGGCGACGTTCAACGTACTATGAATTATTCCTACGTGTTAATGGCCAAACGCGCCGGAAAATTGCAAATTCCGGCATTGCGGGTTGGGTCCGAGCGAAGTAAATCGATACCGATTACCGTCACACCGCAATCTACGGCAGTTCCCGGCGAAGCGGATATTTTCATCACCACCGAAGTCGATAGCACCAATAGCTTTGTACAGGCGCAAATTCTTTATACGGTAAAAACCTACCGGTCGGTCGCGACTCGTCAGCCGCGATGGACTGAGCCTCGAGCCAGCGGCGTCGACACACTGCTCGAAATCGCGGGTGAAGAAAAAAATTATGAGTCGTTGTTGGATGGAAAAGCGTATAACGTTATCGAACGTGTTTATGCGTTTTTTCCTCAGGAGAGTGGGGAGTTTACGATTACGCCCGCCGAATTTCATGCGCGGGTATTGCGCAACGGTCGCATCACTGGCAGGAAAATTTTTCGCTCCGCTGCGATTACAGTGACGGTAAATCCGATTCCGCCGCCGCCGGCCGAGTTTCCGGATGCGGCCTGGTTTCCCGCCCGCAATGTTGAATTGAGTCAGGATTGGTCTCGGGAATTGCGTGGCGTGCAGGCGGGCGAGCCCATAACACGCCACGTCACGACGATTGCGGCTGGCCAGCTGCAAACGCAGATTCCACAGTTGCAGCCATCAAATGTGCAAGGCGTGCGCGTATACCCTGATAAGCCCGAGGAGCGCAGCGTCGTCGGCCCGCAAGGAATCCACGCACTGCGACGCGACCAATATGCGTTGATTGGTACTCAGGCTGGAGCGATAGAGCTACCCGAAGTCACTTTACCTTGGTGGGATATAGACGCAGGCGAGTGGCGCATCGCTCGGTTGCCCACAACGATGCTGGAGATAGTGCCGTCGCTGGATGTGGCGGTCGCGCAAACAGTGGAGCAGCCGTCGCTAAACTCAGATGGGCGCGTTGAGCCGGTCGTGCAGAAAATGCATAGCGAACTTTGGCGCACGGTTAGCATAGCGCTATTTAGTTTGTGGTTGCTGACACTTGTCTTTTGGTGGTGGAGCAGGCGACCGGCTGTCTACAAAAGTAAAGAAGCGAAAGAGCCGCCGCTTCATAAGCAACAAGCAAGGTACTTGAAGCAAGCGCGAAAAGCGGCATTGGCAAACGATGCAGTTGGCGTCAAAGATGCACTGCTTGGATGGTCGCGTTTGCAGTGGCCGACGAATGCACCTCGCAGTATCGGCGATCTTGCGAAACGCGTGTCCATGCCCTTATCTCTGGAGCTCGACAATCTCTGTAACGCAAGCTACGGCCCGGGAGAAAGCGACTGGTCCGGCGAAAAATTGGCTGTAGCGATTCGCTCTTTTTCCGTGCTGAATGACCAGCGTGACACGTCCGAAAACCGCGATCTTCCACCTCTATTTCCGAGCTCCGCGTAAGCGGATTTTGACCAATCGACTACCAGTGACCGCTGTTTGGCATTGATTGCCAAGGCTCAGTCGGTGCTAGCGCGTCGCCTTTTTGTAGCAGTTCGACCGAGATGTTGTCGGGCGAGCGTACAAAGGCCATATGGCCATCTCGCGGCGGCCGATTGATAATCACCCCGCTGTCTGCAAGACGCTGGCAAGTTTCGTAAATGTTTTCTACAGCGTAAGCTAGATGTCCAAAATTTCGGCCTTCGCCGTAATTCTCAGCATCCCAGTTGTAGGTTAACTCCACTTGTGCCGAATCGTCGCCGGGCGCAGCAAGAAACACTAACGTAAACCGACCGGCCTCGCTGTCTAAGCGCCGCAACTCCTGCAGACCCAACGCGTCGCAGTAGAAGCGCAATGATTCATCGAGATCCGAAACTCTAACCATTGTGTGTAAATACTTCATCTGTGCTCCTGTATAGACTTGCGTAAACTGTGAGCGGCGACCGCTTAGCCGGTCGGCTGATTATAGATACTTCAGCGACGATACTGCCACGTGAGGGGATATATAGCATTGCATAGAATTCGCGCCGTTACCTTGGACCTCGACGACACACTGTGGGAGATCGAGCCGGTTATCTCGAAGGCGGAGACCCTGCTTTGGGAATGGCTGTGCAGCAACTATCCGAAGATCGATGACCGCTGGACTCGCAAATCGATGTTGGAGCTCAGAGTCGACTTGTTCAACACTTATCCTGCCAAAGCACATGACTTTCGATTCCTGCGTAAAATGGCGTTGCAGCGTATTGCTGAGTCGTCCGGATACTCCGAGGCCTTAGTAGAACCTGCATTTGCCGTCTTCGACGCGGCCCGAAACGATGTGGAATTGTTTCCGGAAGTGATTTCGGAACTTCGCTGGCTTGCGGAAAACTACACGGTGTTGGCATTGACGAACGGCAATGCCAACCTGCACACCATTGGAATAGCAGAATATTTTGACGATATTATTACGGCAGCGGACGTTGGCGCCGCGAAGCCGTCGCGGAGAATATTTGACGAGGCGATTCGACGCGTGAGCGTTTTACCAGAGGAAGTGTTGCACATCGGCGATCATCCGGAATCAGACATTGTTGGGGCGCGAAATGCCGGCGTGCAGACTGCCTGGATAAATCGTTTCGAGGCCGTCTGGCCGGCTGACATTGCACAGCCCGACGTGATTGCGCGCGATATGACGGAGCTGAGATTGGTGTTGCAATCGGCAGCTGGCGGCAGGGTTCAATAATCCACATGAGCAAGCTGCCCTTAATTCTGTTTGTGCCAGGGTTGCGGCCAAAACCGGAGCCAAATGTTCATGCGACTGAGCTATTTCGATGTTTGCACGAAGGATTGCGACGTGTTGACGATGCTCTAGCAAGCAGTGTGATGCGACATCGTGAATGCTTCGAACTCGTCGCCTGGAACTTCCCGTTCTACCGAGAGCACCACGATATCGCAATTGATCGACCGGGAATCGAAGCAGTCATTGAGCAACAGGGGCCAACATCAGAAGATATCGTTTATGCAAATTCGTGGAAGCGTCGCGCACTGCGTGCTGCGTTCGTTGCTGCAGATCACCTGCCGTTCTTAATCCCACGGCTCGCAGACAAGAAAACGTTGCAGCACTTACGCGACCTGAGCAGGTATGTCAGAAATCATCAGCAGTTGGCTCAGGCGACCAGAGATCTGCTAAAAACACCATTGCTGGCTGCCATGCGCACTGAGAGGCCGGTGCTGCTCATCGGTCATAGCATGGGCTCGGTTATCGCATATGACAGCCTTTGGGAGCTGAGCCATCAATCTTTCGAAAAAATCACATTGGATAGTTTGTTGACGATAGGCTCGCCGCTCGGCCAGCGGTTGGTGCAAAAAAGACTACTTGGCGCGAGCAACGAAGGGCGCGATCAATATCCGCTCAATATCGGCCGATGGATCAACATATCCGCAGTTGGAGATCTAACATCTGTCGACGCAAAACTCGCCAACGATTTCGGCGAAATGGTGTCGCTTGGACTTTCGTCAATGGTGGTAGATCACTCGACGTACAACTACTTTCGCAATGGTGGGCACGGTGGCTCACACAACGTGCACGCGGAATACGGTTATCTTGTCGCTACGGAGACCGCTGACACCATTGCACAATGGTGGCGACGCGTGATGCCTTAGACCGGATCGAAATTCGGTTTTATAACGACATCGATACGCCGATTTCGCGCTCTTCCCGATTCAGTTTCATTGTTGGCTACTGGATTGGTTTCACCGTATCCGGTGGCAATCATTCGGTAGCTCGGAAGCCGCATCGCGTTGATCATATATTGCTGTATGGACTCTGCACGTTCCTGTGAAAGGCGTTGATTGCTTTCGTCACCACCATAAGAGTCCGTGTGACCCTCGATTATGAGCTCACTCTGTGGAAAGACGTCGATCGCCTTTTCAACTTTGTTGAGTAGCGTCACGTTGTCAGGTTTGATGTCAGATTGGCCGCTATCGAAAGTAAGACCGACCAAACGCAATATTACTTTGTTGCCCTCACGAAATACCCTTGCTTCGTCGCGACCAAACATTTTCTCTACTCGCTCAAATTGTTGTTTGACACGCGCCTGAGCCTCCAATCGTTGAATCAGCGCCGCTCGCTCAGCCGTTGCACCGCCCAGTCGTTCGTCAAGCGCGCGTAATTCTTCTTCCATATCTGCAACCCGCAAGTTGCTCGCTTCAAAGTCCTGTTCAAGCGCCTGTTTGTCCGAGCGCAAGTTTTCAATGTAGGTGACGACCTGCCGTTCGAGCTCGTGGTGGCCGGCCGACATAGCGGGGACGATATCAGCAGCCGATGAAATTTCTGCAAGCGGAGCCTCCCACTGCAATATCAAATCTTCTACCGTCAAATCCTTGTCGCGCACGTTGCGAACAACTGATGACAGATAAATAGAATGCTTAGCTTCATAGTTCGCCTGACGAGCGAGATTTCGAGGTCGGTCAGTGTCGTAGCGATTTTCGTTGAGCTCGCGCTCGGCCTCTGAGAGCAGCATTTTCGCTTTGTTTAATGTTACCGGCGCATAACGACCGACCTTGGCGCGGTCGGCATCGGCAAGCAGCCGTCGAGTCTCCGTCAAATATTGCGCTTTGATGGCGACCAGCTCAGCGTCTCGATAGAGACTTGTTGCCTCGATGTCTTCGCGCTTTGCGCGTTTCAGGTCGCCTCGTTCCAATGCCCGAATTGCGTTACCAAATTCGCGTTGTGCTTTGTCCCAAATTTCACGCGATAATTCTGGTGCTTTCGCATTGGCTGCATCTTGGCGACTTTTCAATACTTGGGACAGGACCGTTCGCGCAAGTTGCGATGCTCTGATGGCAGCTTTGAAATGTGTATCGGCGGCAGCCGTTTTCGAGCGCACGTACTCGATGTTTCTGCCGCGCTCAAGGCCAATTTCGGCTGACTCGTAGTCCCTGGATCCGTCGGCATAATTCTTTGGCGACAGCAGCGAAGCGTTACCTTCTTCCGCTTCTGCCTTGGTGATATCGACATCTTTAAAAAAAGTCTGGCGCAATTCGTTCTGCGCTTGGGCCGGGTTGGTGCCTGATAGCCAAATGGCGACCACCAGGAAGCTGACAAATCGTAATCTGTAGTACATCTCTAAAATCCGCTGTTGTTTGGGCTTGCCCGTTTAGCAAATGACACTGATCAAGCACTCAATGTTACATATCCTGCAACTAACTTTCTGTGCAATGCATCTCTCTATAAGCGACGCATTGCACGTAATCCGTGGATTTTACGCATGTTATTGATGCTCCGCGAGCCCCCGGCCAGAATATCGGCAGCGAGAACGAAAATGCCCGCGTTGCAATTGTGACTTCGGTCACCATTTTTGGCTGCAGGCTAGGCCATTTGCTTCAGAACGGCGCGATTTGTGCTTTGGCTCACAGTCCGAAACCCGCTGTAGGAGTAGTCTTAGCCCATGTCCGCGAAGTACTACACACAGTTTAAATTGACCGACACGGATTATCGTGGCGGCAATGAATTTAGCGGTGTTGTTGAGCTGAGTCGACCGATGGATCAAGACTCTGAGGTTTCGGACATAGAAGCGGTATTGGCAAAGAATTTTGATTTGCAGCGAAGCGCGGTACAACTGGTGAGTTGGTCGCGACTGCACTAGTGACAGACATGCGTTCTTCTGGCGCACTATTTCCCCCTGATTTTCCCGGCCTTGTGTCGGGATTTTTTTTGCTAAGCCTTTCGCTAAGCAATGTGCAGCCTTGCGCGCATCCAGAATCCTTCTTTTGGCAAACTAGCGCTTGCCGATTATCAAAATCATGCGAAAATGCTCATCTTTGTTCGCAAGTCCCAAATTAGTAATGGCCACACTTAAAAGCAACAACCAATTCCGCGGAATACCGATTGTCCAACCCGGCAGCAAATATAAAACCGACGCCGGGTTTAGTGCCATAAAGGACGGTATCAAGTCGCGCAGCGATGCCCCGGCACTCGAGGTTGGAAAGAAGCCCTCGTGGCTGCGCGCAAAGATGCCCGACGGTCGAAATTTTTCGGGTGTCAGACAGACCGTCCGGGAACATCGGCTAAGCACAGTCTGTGAGGAGTCCAAGTGCCCAAATATTGGAGAGTGCTGGAACCAGGGCACTGCAACCATCATGGTTATGGGTTCTGTGTGCACGCGTGCTTGTCGATTTTGCGCGGTAGATACCGGCAATCCGCGTGGTTGGTTGGATGCCGAAGAACCAGAAAATACCGCCAAAGCGGTCAAGCTGATGGCGCTGAAGTACGTCGTAATTACGTCAGTCGATCGCGATGACTTAGCCGACGGTGGTGCACAACACTACGCGGATTGCGTCCGCGCGATTAAGCAGCTGAATCCAGACACCGCCGTTGAGGCGTTGACGCCCGATTTTGACGGTGTGCTTGCCGATGTGGAGAAAGTCGTCGATTCCGGTTTAGAGGTGTTTGCGCAGAATGTCGAAACTGTGCGCCGCCTGACGCATCCCGTGCGTGATCCGCGGGCCGGCTATGATCAGACGATTGCATTGCTGAAACACGCGAAGCAATTTCGTCCGGCCGTACTGACGAAAACCAGCCTCATGTTGGGATTGGGCGAGCAGGACAGCGAAATTATGGAAACGATGGACGATTTGCGTGCAGCGCAGGTCGATGTTCTTACCTTGGGTCAGTATCTTCGACCGACCCCAAATCATCTGCCGATCGAGCGCTACGTATCACCGGAAGAGTTTGACGCCTACCGCCAAGAGGGTCTGGACAAAGGCTTCCTCGAGGTTGTTGCGGGGCCCCTTGTCAGATCGAGTTATCGGGCTGAGCAGGTTTTACAAAAAAATAACGTTGGCCTTGGCAGCTAACAACTGCATAGCGCATTAAATCAAAGTGAATTTATGATGGAATTTCTCGCAGAGTACGGGCTGTTTTTACTGAAGGTGGCGACCGTGGTTATCGCCGTTGTCATCATCATCGCGAGTGCTGCCGGTGCCAGTCGCAAGGCCGGCACTCAAGAAAGGCTCGATGTCGACGATCTCAACAAAAAGTATAAGGATGTTGCTGCAGCACTGAATGAGGCAGTAATGAGCAAAGCCGAATGGAAGGCTGCCGCGAAGCTGCAAAAACGGGAAGACAAGGCTGATTCGAAAGCTGAAGAGAAGCGCCCGCGCGTGTTTGTTATTGATTTCAAGGGCGACCTGAAAGCAAGCGCCGTACCTTCCTTGCGAGAGGAGGTTAGCGCAATTGTCAGTGTCGCTGCCGAGAACGATCAAGTTGTCGCGATCATAGAAAATTATGGTGGCGTTGTGCACGAGCACGGTTTGGCGGCGTCACAGTTGGCACGCATTCGCGACAGGGATCTACCATTGACGGTGTGTGTCGACAAAGTGGCGGCAAGCGGTGGCTATCTGATGGCCTGTGTCGCAAGCAGAATATTGGCAGCACCTTTCGCGATTCTTGGTTCTATTGGTGTCATTGCCCAATTGCCGAATTTTAGTCGCCTGATGGACAGCCACGGTGTGGACTATGAACAGGTTACTGCCGGGCAGTACAAAAGAAATGTGACAATGTTCGGCAAGAATACTGACGCTGATCGGGCAAAGCTCAAAGAAGAGTTAGAGGACGTACACGATCTGTTCAAACAAGCTGTTTTGAAGTATCGGCCTGAGCTGGATCTGGATAGGGTCGCCACTGGTGAGCATTGGTACGGCAGCAAGGCGGTGGAATTGGGCCTCGCCGACGAGATTCGCACAAGCGATGAATTGCTGGCCGAACTTGCCAAGGATCATGATTTGTATCGTATCAGCTATAAAATTCGTAAACCCTTGCAACAACGTCTATTGGGTGGAGTTGACCGCGCGATGGAGAAATTCGACGCTGCAGGGTGGCGGCGGCACTTTGAGTCGCGATTGCCACGTTAACTGAGCATTGCCGCGGCCCCGGTGAAGGTTCGAAGCTGTGTATAAGATTTGTCAAAATCACCGTTAGGTCGCGCCGGGAACCCTAGATCGGTGCTATTGTCCTAATCTGTTGAGGAAGCCATCGATCTGCATCCTGAACGCAAATCCATTGCGGCAGAGTCGGCTATAATTGTGGTGCAACTGACGCGACCGATGCGACGCTAAGGAATCGATATGCAAAAAGTTCAGCTTAAGGTTTTGATTTCATTTGTAATTGTGGCCTTCTTGGCTACGGCGTGCTCGACTTCGCCGACCGGGCGGAAGCAATTCGTGCTCAAGTCAGACGCGGAACTCACGCGAATAGGCACCGAGCAATTCAACCAACTCCGCAAAACCGCGCCGTTAGTCAAAGATCGCGCGACGATCGACTATGTCGCATGCGTTGCAAATGGAATCGTCGATGTTCTCGAGGGCAAAGATGCAGAAATGTATTGGGAGCTTGCGGTCATACAGCAACAGCAGGTCAATGCCTTCGTATTGCCCGGCGGAAAAATAAGTGTTTTCAGCGGAATTCTCAGTGTCGCGAAAAACCAGCATCAGTTGGCGGCGGTTCTGGGTCACGAAGTTGCCCACGTTACCGCAAAGCATGCTAATGAAAGAGCCTCGCGGTCGATCGTGACCAATGCGACGATAGACGTCGCGGCGCTGGTACTCGGTGGCGGCTACGCGAGGCAGACTGCTGCGGCCTCGAGTACGTTGCGCACGGCTGGTGCGTTGGGCATAAGCAATCCGTTCAGCCGTATGCAGGAATCTGAGGCCGATCTGGTCGGGCTAGACTACATGGCGATGGCCGGGTTCGATCCTCGTGAAAGCGTTGAGCTTTGGCAGAACATGAACGCGCAGAATGAATCGCGGGTTCCGGAGTTCATGTCAACTCACCCGTCAGGTGATACGCGAATCGAAGATCTAGTCGATTCGTTGCCGCATGCGTTGCTGCTCTACAATCAGGCGAAGGCCGACGGGAAAGCCCCAGACTGCCAGCGCTAGCGGGCATTGCACACCGTCGTTCGACCACTATCGAAGCGTTCTCGGCGGCACAGCAATCGCGCGCGAAACGTGCACGCGTAGTCTCTACGCCATAATTCTGCGAGAATCCGCAATCAGACTTTGAAACGGCGGGCTTGTGAGAAAATTAATGCATTGTATCAAGGGGCTTACGACGATTTTGCTCGTTGTATCGACGTCCGGTTGCGCGTTCATCCAAGACTACTTCGAACCGCAAGCCGATCAGCCGTTGCATGAAGAAATTCCACTAGCTGCCCGGCCGCGCGTCGAACCACAGAATCGAAACTACTTTATTCTCGAAGATTCGGAGCAGTCAGTGATTGGCGATCCGCAGGTCGTTTTTAGCAGAGCAAACGACACGCTTTCAGATTTGGCGAGAGAATACGGGCTAGGATACGACGAGCTGATTGCGGCCAATCCGAAAGTCGACCCCTGGATGCCGGGCGAGGGCACGGCGATTTTGCTGCCGACCCAATACATATTGCCAAATTCCGCGCGTCGTGGCGTCGTGCTGAACATTGCGGCAAAACGACTATTTTACTATCCCGCCGTAGCGGACGGCGAAGCGATTGCAGTGATGACCTATCCGATCGGAATCGGCCGGGTCGGCTGGCAAACACCACTTGGCGAAACGTCAGTCGTTGCCAAGGCGGTGAATCCACAGTGGTACGTACCTGCCTCAGTCAGGCGCGAGCACGCGGCGATGGGTGATCCATTACCTGCGGTTGTACCACCCGGTCCTGATAACCCATTGGGCACCAGGGTATTGAAGCTTGGTATCCCAGGTTACCTCATTCATGGCACGAACCAGCCGTATGGTGTCGGAATGCGCGTAAGCCATGGTTGTGTACGCTTGTATCCTGAGAATATCGAACTGTTGTACACGCTGGTGAATGTGGGCGACGAGGTTGCGATTGTCAATCAACCCTATCTCGCCGGTTACCGATATAACCATTTGTACTTCGAAAGTCATGCCCCACTGGAGGACGATGAGATCAGCGCAGAGCAGCATCTGCAAAACCTCGTGTCGGCACATGATGAATTCGCGAGCGTTGCGGCACGAGCCGAGTTACAGACCATTGCCATGGCGGCGAGTGGTGTCGCGCTGCAAGTAGGCGCCAGCGATACGCAGGAAATTTTTGAGCGTGCGAAAATCGTCCGCAATACCTATGAGCCGGACCCAAATGCACCGACGCTGGCTGAGATTAGAGCGCTGTTGGATACACCCGACGATACAGACCCTAACGGTGAGGTTGCCGAAAACGAGATGCCAATTGAATAAGACCACCGAATGGTTAGATCTAATGCTCGGCGAGATTGGTCGCAAATCTGAAGAGGAGAGTGAGGCGTTGGCAGAGTTGCAACGACGCCAAAGCGAGGATGAAAATTCTGGTGATTCGCGCGTCGAAAAAAGTTACAGCAAATAACGATGAAATTCTTCGGGAAGTTCCTCAACCAGCGATAACGATTCGTCCGTTCTTAGCGGAGCAGAATTATAGGTATTCCAAAACAATATCGACTCGTCACCGATGTCGGGTAGGTCATGCAGTAGTGCCGCCATCGCTTTGCCGGTGTAAGTCGCTTCTAAAGTTAGCCCCAATGCAGAGTCTGCAAAAGCGATTGCCTCTCGTGTTACGTTATCGTTGCGCGCGTATCCGCCGGCAAAAAATTCGTGACGCAGATTGATCTTGTTTGGAATAGTCGCCGATGTATCCAGCTCGAATCGTTGCATCATATTTAATGTCTTGCGCGTCAAACGCTGAAGTATCTGCTCATTGCAGAATTGCGGCGGCGATACGCGGATTGCCTCAATTCGCGATGCCAATCCGCTGATGGAGAGTCCTATTGCGAGTCCGACAGCCGAACCCAATGTGCCGGCGGCGATATAGATTCGGTCGGGCGCAGTAATTTCACGAGCCGCGACTTGCCGCGATAACTCCAGCCCAGCATCGACGTAACCCATTGTCCCCAACCACGATGAGCCGCCTGCAGGCACGACCCAAACTTTTTCAGGCCACAGATGTTCGCGCAAAGTTGCCAAGCGCCTCGCGTAGCTGCCGCCGTAGCGCACCAAGTGCGTTCCATTGGCAACGTGTGCGGCAAGCACCGCTCTAATTTCTGGAGATGTGGCCTGATGCGAGAGAAAGCAGGTGCATTCGTAACCCAGTTTCCGGGAATAAATCGCCGTCGCCAATGCGTGATGGGAACCGATAGTGCCGAAAGTAGCAATACGCTTTGCGCTGCGACGTTCTGCCGGTCGTAGTGCAAATTCGAGCTTGCGTACTTTGTTGCCGCCGTAAATTTCGCTAGTAAGGTTATCGTGCTTGACGGCGATCGTTCGCGAGATCCTCGCATTCTCGATGATATGTGTTGAGATTGGCGTTGGTAGATCAGCCAATTGCTCCCGTCCAAGATATTGATCTAGATTTGTGAGCATGGCCTGTTCTACGGAAATCGCCGAGTTAACGGATATATTACGGCTAGAATTATCGCAAAGATGCCACACTGTAGCGAATCAGTAATGGCAAAACCTCGACACACTCACTAGAATGCGACTACCGATTTCTGACTCACAATCGCGGAGATAGATTTGTCAGACGGATTTGACCAAGGCATTACGGTCACTGAAATAGCGGCGATGGATTTGCCTATAGACGTCGCTCCTGAAACCACGGCTGCATTTGTAGGACGTGCACTTCGCGGCCCCCTCAACATACCTATCCTTGTAGAGAGTTTCGCTGCGTTTCAGCGCCGCTTCGGTGGCCTTTGGCATCGCAGCAGTCTGGCGCCGGCGGTCAAAATGTTTTTCGAACACGGCGGCGAAAAGCTGTATGTGGTGCGCGTTGCCAACAATGCGCGAGGTGCCATGCTCGCATTGCCCGCGGCAAACGGGGTGTTGGTGTTACGCGCGTTGGAGCCGGGTTCGACGGAGAATATTCGCGCTGCGGTCGATTACGATGGTGTCGACGACGCCAACGATCAAGAATTCAATCTCATTGTGCAGCGAGTTGTAGCAACGAGCGGTGTAATCTTGGATCAGGAAATATTCAAGCGAATAAGTTGCGATCCAGACGCCAAATTATTTGTTGGTTCGGTTTTGTTAAATTCAGAATTGGTTCGTGCGCAGTCGCCGTTGCCGAGTGGTCGGCCTGCTACGACGGTCAAGCGCGGGTCGGCATTCGAGACAACATATGTTGGACACGCGCAACAGGGTACGGACGGGAGCGCTTTGACCGATTATGATCTCATTGGATCGGCTGCGAAACGCTCGGGCATATTTTCGCTCAACCAAGTCGAACACTTTGATTTGCTATACATGCCCCCGCCAACTCGGGAGAGAGACCTAGGTCCGGCGGTGTATCTAGCAGCAGAACAATATTGTCGCCTTCGTGGCGCGCTTTTAGTGATGGACCCGCCGGCCAGCTGGAATTCTGCACAAGCAGCGCTTGCGGGAATCAAGAGCTCTGGATATGCCAGTCCAAGTATTGTCGGTTATTTTCCGCGGGTGGTGCATCGTAATGATCAGGAGGCAATCCCGAGAGTGGCGGGGGCGGCGATAGCCGGTCTTCTGTGCAAACTCGACCGTGTCCGCGGCGCTTGGGAAGATCTCGATCAGCACGGCTTCGGTATTCACAGGGACCTTAATCCGGCAGTAGACTTGTCAATCGCAAATGCGAAACAATTAGTGCGCGAAGGGCTCAACGTGTTCGCTGGGAGAACCGCAAGCCGCGCGACATTATGCGGCTCTGTTACCTTGGGTCGTGGTAGTCAAATGGATCGCCGTTTTACCAGTCTGACTGTGCGTCGGCTTTGTTTGCACATTACGAATGCCATCGATAAGGCCACGCAATGGGCAGTGTTTGAGACCGACGCCGCGCGCGTAGCGGAGCGAATCCACGGGCAGGTTGACGGATTTATGTCGCATCTCGCGAATCGAGGTGCGTTTGCGGATGACCATTTCGTCGTGCAGTGCGACACGCAGTTGACGTCGAATACCAGCGATCCTGATCGTGGCGTGACGATTCTGTTGGCATTTCGCCCAGTTGGTTGCGATGAAGATGTCGCGTTAACCCTGCATCAGACGGTTGCCGGATGTCGAATTGCGACAACCGCATTCGCACCTGTCACTGCCCGCGTCGCCTAGTTTTGATGGTGTAAATCGCAATCGCGGCCTGTTAGGTGTTGCAGCCTTTGGAATTCTTGGCGGGCGTGCAAAATAGTTGTACAGACACGAAGCCAACGAGCCAAATCGAATTGGCGTGTCATATGCATCTCACTCACAGGCCACTAAACTCTTAGCAAGCAGCGCAAATGGAGAGTTGCAACCGCTAAAGACGTTCGTGTTTGCCGTTGTACAAAATCTCGCGCGCAGCAAACGCAGGAAAAATAAGTACATCAAGCAGCTATTGGTTGGCGAATTGCGCGCCAGACAGGCGGAAGCGCCGGATTTCGAGGCGGTGTGGCGTGCGTCAGACGCGCAATACCTAGCGGGCAGGCGGCGCTACCGTAATTCGATGGCCTTGGTTGCTGCGGCCGTGGTTGCGCTTATTGTCGTATTGCCACCTGAAGACGGCGATCGGGAGACACCAGACTGACTAGCTGCGGAGGCGGTGTTGACCTCAACGCAATGGCAGGCACCGAGCGATAGTCTGATGCCACAGCACGTATTCGATGTTTATGAAGCAGTGCCGTCCACACTGCGGTCAACCAAATTGCTCGAAGGAACGTTACTATGACTATTCAGCGACGAAAATCGACCGCGATTTCAGCGGTATTGGCGATTATCCTTGCCAGCACCGCTACAACAACGTCCGCGCAGCATAATCCAGGCGCCAAAGATGTTTTCAAGGGTAAGCATTTTCCACCTAACATAATATTGGAGCATCGGGATGCCCTTGATTTGAGCAAAGAGCCATTCAAAGCGATTCGGGCCGAAGTTGTGGAAGTTCAGACCAGTGTCGCAGAACACGAGTGGGATTTGCGGGAAGCTTATGCGCTGGTCCTCGCGGACTTGGACGATACACCCATTGATGAGGGCAAAAATGCTGAAAAACGTGCAATCTGCCCTGCAGGTTGAGAACAGAGTGAAGCAAATGCAGGTTACGATGCTGATCAGATTGAGAAATTTGCTAACCGACGAGCAGATTGAGTATTTGCGAAGCGCTAGTGGCGACTAGCCAGGCATGGGTTTTCCTGTGGCGAGGTAAACTAGTCAGGCCGGAATGGGTCGAATTGATATGAGGCGAATGACAGTCAATCGAAGCAGAATTGTTGCTAGCGCAGCCCTATTGAGCTTGTTGCTCACAGGCTGCGGTGGCGGTTCCTCGGGTGCATCTACTCCGCCACCGCCTCCACCGCCAGTTCCTATTAGCAAAGCCGAAGCGTTTCAGTTCCTGAACCAAGCAACGTTCGGCGCAACAGAGGCTGAGGCGCAACGCGTCATCGCAATGGGCTTTGAAAATTGGATCGATGAGCAACTGCAGCAACCCGTCTCTTTGCAATTGCCGCACCTGCGGAGCCTGCCGCGGCCGGCGCTGCTATTCGAACTACAGCCCGATCGCGTCGATATCTGGTTTCGCAATGCGATTAACGGACCTGACCAGCTTCGCCAGCGAGTGGCGTTCGCACTGTCCGAAATTATGGTCGTTTCACAATTGGGCGTACTTGGTAATTTTACCTACTCACTTGCGGACTACTACGACATGTTGGCGCGCAATTCGCTTGGCAATTATCGGGACTTGATTGGTGATGTGACGCTGCATCCTGCGATGGGTGTTTATCTGAGTATGCTTGGCAACGAAAAGCCAGACAACGCGCTGAATATTCGGCCTGACGAAAATTATGCGCGCGAGTTAATGCAGCTGTTTTCAATTGGGCTTACAGAGCTGAATCCCGACGGTTCAGAATTGCTCGATACGCTGGGAGTACCCGTTCCGACGTATGACCAGGCGATCATCGAAGCCTTTGCCCATGTTTACACCGGCTGGCATTTTGCGGGAGCACCTAGCTTCCAGCAAGCGTTTCCAAACGATTTCAATCAAGCGGCACCCATGCAGCTATATCCAAATTTCCATGATAATGGCGAAAAACGCCTCCTTAATGGCGTGGTAATTCCGGCTGGTCAAACAGGCGACGAAGATTTGATCGCCGCGTTGGACAATATATTTCAACATCCAAATGTTGGCCCGTTCATTTCGATTCGATTGATACAACGTTTGGTCACCAGCAATCCGTCGCCAGGGTACATTCAGCGTGTTGCTGCTGTCTTTAACGATAACGGCGCTGGCGTGCGCGGTGATTTAGGGGCTGTCGTTAAGGCAATTTTGTTGGACCCAGAAGCACGGCCTGACTCGCCGATGGAAATTGACGGAAAAATGAAGGAGCCGCTGTTGCGCCTAACGCAAGTATGGCGCGCTTATGACGCGACCTCTGCGAGTGGCAGATATCCGTTTCTGGCTGCGTTTGTGTTTTACGGCCAGGGTCCGCTGCAATCGCCATCGGTATTCAACTTTTTTAGTCCGTTCTATGCGCCGCCCGGTGAAATAAGAAACAGCAGCTTGGTGGCACCAGAACTTGGCATTGCGACGGAATATCAGAATACGCTGGTGACTAACTATATGTTTTTCCAAGCGTTGGCAATGACATCGGCAGCCAGCGGATTGGGACCAGATGACGTATTCATCAATATTGACGAAGAACTCGCCATCGCCGCGGACACTGATGCCTTAGTTGCGATGGTTGCTGACAAGTTGTTGGCGGGAAATATTTCGCAAACGTTAAACGATGAAGTGAGGCAGATGGTCGATAGAGTACCCGGTGCCGATATTGCTGTTCGTGTTGGCGAGGCGATATACCTAATAGCTACCTCGCCCGAGTATGCGTACCAGCGCTAGGCCAATTTTCACTAAGACATATGACGCGAACTATGAACAGAAGAAAATTTCTCAAAGCAAGCAGTGCTGCGGCAGCATTCGCGGCCTGTCCGGGTGTCGCAATTTCGCAAGGTATCGGTACATCCGCGCCATTTCCGGAATACAAGGCGCTGGTCTGCGTATTCATGTTAGGTGGCAATGATTCATTCAACATGGTCGTACCGCGTAGCGGCGCTGAGTACAACGTATACGCAGCCTCGCGGCAGAATTTGGCTATCGATCAAAACGCACTGTTGACCATCAATCCAATGACACCGGACACCGCGCAATATGGTTTGCACCCGTCGATGACTGGAATGCAATCATTGTTTGAAGCGAGCCGGGCTGCGATCATCAGTAATGTTGGGCCGTTGGTCGAGCCGACAAGCAAAGACGATTTCATGAACAAATCAGTGGCGTTGCCACCGCAACTTTTTTCACACAACGACCAACAGGATCAATGGCAGTCGTTAAAAGGGATCTCGCAGAGCAACACGGGCTGGGCCGGCCGCATTGCGGATTTAATTCGCACAAATGTTGTGGGACAACAGATTGGCACCAACGCGTCATTGTTCGGCAACGTACTATTCCAGTCCGCGGAAGATACCATCGCGTATGTGATGGGACCAAATGGGCCAATACAATTCGACGGTTTCGCCGACAGCGGCGTGTTGTTGGAACAAAGGTTGGCGTTCGAACGCATCATAAGTGCCGACTACAGCTCAATCTACGAGCGTGGGTTTGCTGAGATCCAGAGGCGCGCAGTGGCTACCGCAGATTTGGTGACCGATGCGATTGAGCAGGCACCCACGATCAACACAGAATTTCCAAATTCGCAGCTGGGCAGACAATTGAACACCGTGGCGCGACTCATAGCAGCGCGCGACGACCTGCAGATGCAACGGCAAATCTTCTTTGTTGCAGCCGGTGGCTTTGATTCGCACGATAATCAAAATCAGGACCAGCCAGGCCTTCTTGGCGACATAAGCACGTCAATTGCCGCATTTTATGATGCGACTGTGGAAATCGGTGCCAGCGATTTAGTGACGACTTTCACACAATCCGATTTCGGCAGAACCCTGACGTCTAATGGCGATGGCACCGATCACGCCTGGGGCGGTAATCAGTTGGTAATTGGCGATGCCGTTCGTGGGCGTGATATGTATGGATTGTATCCGCGCCTGGAGATCGGTGGGCCAGACGATGTTGGTGGTGGCAGGATGATTCCGACTACTTCGGCCGATCAATATGCGGCCACGCTGGCAAAATGGTTCGGTATCCCGGACCTGGATCTCGACGTTATCGCGCCAAACGTCGACAATTTTGCCAACAACGATATTGGCTTTATGCTGTAAGACAGCATCGATTTCGGTGTACCGATCACCCTTTGTTTTGCCCGCAGCCGAGAAATCGCCAATAATGGCCGTCTAAAGCGTATCCGCCCCCGATACCACTGACACAGGTATATCAATGAAAATTCTAAACTTTGGCTGCTTGGCCGCAGCATTTCTATTCGTCGCGTGTAGCAGCGATACGGCCTCCGTAACCACCAGCCCGGCAGACGGCACTGACGCCGAATATCTGGCGCAATTGGTGGAAGAATTCTATGCGCGAGAACTTGAGATGAATCCCCTCAACGCCACACAAATTGGCGATGATCGATTCGATGACCGAATCGCGAATTTTTATGGTCCCGAATACCTAGCAGCAACGGAGGCGATGAATCGCGAGTTTCTGAATAGGCTGAAGGAGATTGATGCGAGTGAATTACAAGGCCAGGACTGGTTGACCTACGAAGCATTTAAACTTGACCGGGAGATGGCTATCGAAGGGGAACAATTCGCGGGGCACCTGCAACCGGTAAGTCAATTTTTCTCAATACCGAATTTTTTCGTTCAGCTAGGTAGCGGCGCGTCAATCCACCCCTTCTCTACGGTGAAAAACTACGACGATTTTCTTGGTCGAATCGATGACTACATGGTGCTCAATCAACAAATGATCGACAACATGAAGCAGGGTGCTAAGCAGGGAATTGTACAACCACGAATTCTGATGGCGAAGGTGATCCCACAACTGGAATCGCAAATCGTTGATTCGGTGGAAGACAGTGCGTTTTATCGGCCGATCAAAAATATGCCGGAGGATTTTAGTGAGGATGACCGCGAACGACTCACTTCGGCGTATAAAGTGGCAATCAGCGAAAAGGTTATCCCAGCCTACAAACAACTAAAAAACTTTATCAGTGATGAGTACCTGAGTGCATCGCGGGAATCCGTTGGCTTGTCAGAACTACCGAATGGCGACGCATGGTATCAATACATGATCAAGCTTCGAACTACGACGGATCTCAGCGCCGATGAAGTGCACCAGATCGGTCTGGACGAAGTTGCACGAATTCATGATGAAATGCTTAGCGTAATGGAAGAGGTCGGTTTTGACGGAGATCTCACTGACTTCTTTGATTTCGTCAATTCCGACGACCAGTTCTATTTTGACGAAGCCGATCAGCTCATTCAGGGTTACCGGGATATGTCAGCACATATTGAAAGCCTTGCGCCGAAAATTTTCGATGTGTTTCCAAAAACCGATTTTGAGGTACGTCGAGTTGAACCATTTCGCGAGAAATCTGCGAGCGGCGGCGCGTACAGCAGCGGAACCCCGGACGGCAGCAGGCCAGGGGTGTTTTATGCGAACGCCTACGACATCAAAGCCAGGCCCAAATGGTCTATGGAATCGTTGTTCTTGCACGAAGCGATTCCGGGCCATCATTTCCAAATATCAATTCAGCAGGAACTCGAGTCTTTGCCGCGTTTCCGCCGTTTCGGTGGCTACACCGCTTACATCGAAGGTTGGGGTCTTTACGCTGAGTCGCTGGGCAAAGAATTGGGCGTTTATACGGATCCGTATCAATACTTTGGCGCGCTAAATGCGGAGCTGTGGCGAGCGATTCGTTTGGTCGTCGATACCGGAATTCACGCAAAAAACTGGACTCGATCAGAAGTTCTCGATTACATGTACGCGAATTCGGCGGTAAAGGAGGCGCGCGCTGTAAGTGAAGCCGAGCGTTTCATGGCTATTCCGGGGCAGGCATTGGCGTACAAAATTGGCCAGCTTAAAATTCGCGAATTACGCGACCGCGCAGAATTAGCGCTCGGCGAAAAATTTGATGTGAAAGCCTTTCACCGCTTGGTGTTAATCGACGGCGCGTTGCCGTTGAGCCTCTTGGAGATGAAAGTTAATCGTTGGATCGATGATCAAACCTAGCAGCGTGTTGAAAAAAGATTCATGCGGCGCATTACGGCGTCAGAAACGGCCTCAAAATGCTCATGTACTGCTTTTACACTACGCTTGCTGGCAAGGACGCCCGAATGCCGCGGAGCGCAGGGATGCACGAGAGCGACGTTCTCCCGTTTCTTCTTCGTTGTGCACTCGCCTGAACATTATTCAACTGGCTGCTTGGCGCGGCGGTGCTGCTATGGCGCGGTTAAGGTACTGAGTCGATCGAAGCTGCTGAGACAATAATATGAAGGTCGACCGTTATATTCGACTGGCTGCTGGCTTGCTAATATTTTTGCTTGTTGTCATTGCAATCGCGGCGATTTTATTCGTTTCAGAGTCCGCGTTCAGTGTTTGGGATCGATTACAACAAGGGCCCGCAGTGCTGCTGTACGGGTACTTGGCGTTGTTGGGAGCAACGCTCGTTGTCGGCGTTTGGTTGGTGTTTCGTTTTGTCATCCGAAGAAAAAAGCTGCCACGCCAAACCGTGGCTGCGCCGCTAGATCGCGCATCGATCGAGCATCGATTAGGTGAAGCGGAGAGGGCCGGAATTGACGTTTCTGAAGCTCAGAGCGAACTTCGGGATTTGGCATCGCGTCAACAATCTGGCTCAATTCATTTATGTTTCTTTGGAGAGGTTAGCAGCGGTAAAAGTTCGCTGATCAAAGCGCTAGCGCCGCATGCCGATGTCGTCGTCGACGTTAACGCTGGGTCGACAACAGATATCCGGCACTTTCGCTGGCGTGACAGCGGTGGAAATCAAATATTGTTGACTGACGTGCCCGGCATAGGCGGGCATACCGATAGAGATAGTGCGGCGGCGATAGAAGAGGCGCGCCGCGCACAATTGGTACTGTACGTTTGCAGTGGCGATCTCAATCGTGAAGAGGTTGCGGCTGTCAAATCGCTTCTGCTGCTCGAAAAACCGCTGGTGCTAGTTCTCAACAAGACAGATCGGTATTCCAACCAAGAACAGGCAATGCTGATGCAACGTCTATTGGATAGGCTTCAGGATGTCAGCGGTGAGTCGTCGAGAGATCATGTTGTGGCGGTAACAGCCGGTGGGGTTGAAGAATTCGTGGCCCGAGAAGCAGACGGTTCACAGTCGCGACAGCAGACGCAACGGCAGGCCGATGTCGGTGTATTGGTCGTCGCGATAAATAAACTGCTGGATGACAATGCCGAGTCGCTGGACTTGCGACGAGATCGAGCAGTTTTCCATCTCGCTGAGGAAAAATTGCTTGGCGCCGAGGCGCAGTATCGCGAACAACGCGGCGCACAAATTATTCGAAATTCCACCCGCAAAGCGGTGATCGGCGCACTCGCGGCGATCAGTCCGGGTACCGATATTTTGATTCAGGGTTATATTGGCACCGACATGACGCAAGCGTTGTGCCGCCTGTATGGATCGCGGCCTCGCGATTTAGATGTTGAGGAATTCCTTTCACTTAGCCAAAGCCGGGCGGGCAAGGCGTTGCCACTAAGCCTTGCGGTCGCCGGTAACGCGTTTAAGGCTTTTCCTGGTCTTGGTACGGTCGCCGGTGGACTGGTGCACGCGGTGGCGTATGGATTGTTATTCGACGCGCTGGGCCACAGTTTAGTTGTGACTTTACGCAAACATGGTGAACTTATTCCCGAAAGGGCGTCACAGGAATTTGGGGAAATTATCGGTGAACATATGGAAGCGAATGCTCAGAAGATTGCCGAGATTGCGCTGGAGCGGGAAAAAACTTCGCGAGGCCGCTAAAGCAGACGCTGGTTCATCGCATTTAGATCTCGCTAAGGAAAGCCTCCGCGATCTGGTAGGTGATGCCCGCTTGCCACGCGGCGTTCGTGAATCACTGGCTAGCGATTACGCCGCAGTGGAAGCGATGCTCGAGAAACTACAGCACGGGCATTTGCATATTGCTGTTTTCGGTCGAGTCAGTACTGGCAAATCGTCGTTGCTCAATGCGCTAATTGGCGAACAGCGGTTTTCGACTAGCCCGTTGCATGGTGAGACCCGATATTCGTCTATACAACCGTGGACCGAAGTGGAGGCTGGCGGTCTTTTTCTGATCGATACGCCGGGACTGGACGAGGCTGGCGGTGAGCAGCGTGAAGCCTTGGCCAATGATGTCGCGCGACGCTCCGACTTGGTTATCTTCGTTCTTGATAGCGATATCACCGATAGTGAATTGCAGGCCCTCAAGCAATTATTGGCGAACGGACAGCCAGTCGTTGTCGCCCTGAACAAGAGCGATCTCTATACAGAAAGCGAGATGCAAGCCTTGCGAAGATCGATTGTCTCGCGCGTCGATGGCTTGGTTCATGAATCTGCAATTCTTACTGTCGCCGCGCAACCTCGTGCAGAAACTGTCGTTGAGATCGATGGTGACGGCAACCGAACGACGAGTGAACGCGAGCGCTCAGCAGATATTGACGAATTACGGCTGCAACTCTGGGAGATATTTGAGGCCGAGGGAAAAACATTGTCGGCACTAAATGCGAGCTTGTTTGCCGCGGAATTGAGCGATCAGGTTGGACTGCGAATTCTTTCTGCCCGCCGAGATATTGGTGACAAGCTTGTACGCACATACTGTGTTGGCAAAGGAATCGCAGTGGCTTTTAATCCGATTCCCGTTGCCGATTTATTCGCAGCTGCTTTCATCGATGTTGGTATGGTCATGCATTTGTCCCGAGTCTACGACTTACCCATTAGCCGGCGTGAGGCCGGTTCTCTCGTTGGTGTGATCGCGGCAGAAGCGGCCGCGCTAATGGGGACTGTGTGGGCATTACATTTTGTGTCCAGTGCACTCAAGGTCGGTACGGCCGGACTATCGACAATTGTGACCGCCGGTGCTCAGGGCGCAATCGCGTATTACAGTACCTATGTAGTCGGTCGAATCGCAGCGGAGTACCTTGCGCTGGGGAAGTCGTGGGGTGACTCTGGGCCGAAACAAGTGGTACGAGAAATCCTAGATAGTTTGGACCGAGATACGATATTGCGCGATGCGAAACAACAAATTCGCGCCAAACTGGCAGCGGGTTAAGACGAGTTTGAGTATGTCGTCGATGAAACGGATGCAGCTAATTTGGGATACCATTCGAGACGTCCCAAAGGGTAGCGTTGCAAGTTACG
Organism: Woeseia sp.; assembly: GCA_021773015.1. Taxonomy (GTDB): domain Bacteria; phylum Pseudomonadota; class Gammaproteobacteria; order Steroidobacterales; family Woeseiaceae; genus OFTM247. The sequence goes on along the minus strand of JAJFKW010000001.1, from coordinate 1,598,310 downwards.
GCCAGATTGCCGAAATTGCCGGCATAAAACGCGGTGCAAGACAGGTTGGCTACGCTCTACGGCACTTACCTGCGAATCAAAAGGTCCCATGGCATCGCATTATTACCGCATCCGGCAAAATCGCTTTTGCGGTTGGCAGTGACAAGTTTGACGAGCAGGCCGGCAGGTTGATCAAAGAAGGGGTTGTCATATTGAACGGCAAAGTCGATATGCGAGTTTATCGGTGGCAGCCAAACCTCGATGAATTTCTTTGGAAACCATCCGATGCTTGGGACGGAGATGACGGCGATGGTATCGGAGGTGGCGCGTGAAAAATCGCGTGGTCGGTTATTACGCTGTCCTCGTGCTTAGCCGGCAGGTAATTTCCGTTAAACGTTTCGCGAGAGAGGTATGGCGCTTGCTGACGTTTCGCCGTCACGTCGTGACGGTATTCCTGCAACTCGATGACCCATATTCCTATTTGTTGAGCCACTATCTCCAGTACTTGCGTGAGTACTACGAAGTCGAGCTGCGCATCAAATTATGTCAGGCATTACGCACTGATTTCATGCCGGAACCGGCGATGCAAGCGGAATATGCGGTTCGGGATTGTGCATTGCTGGCGAACGAATATGCGGTGCCATTTCTTGACCGTGGCAACGCACCGGCAGTCGAGTTCCGCCGCTCGCTCCTGGATTTCTTGGCGGAGGAAGAGGATCAGGAGGACTTCGCGGATACATTTCACCAAATATTGAGTCACTACTGGCGCGGAGATTCTGCCGCCGCTGCGCGCGTCGTTGAGCGCATTCGACCAAATCAGTCCGATACTGATGTGCTGGTGGCTAAAAATCAGTTGCTACTACGAAAAATGCGCCACTACGCCAGTGCGATGATGTACTACGGCGGCGAGTGGTATTGGGGAATAGATCGATTGATGCATTTGTGCGATCGCCTCGATGGTCTACGCGCCCGGCGTGACCAAGAGCCAATGCCGGAATTTGCGTCGTTCCGCCAGGTATCGCAAATCAAGTTGCCTGCGACGGTCCCCGCCAGGGCGCAGCAACTGCCGCCGATTGTCATGTATTTCTCGTTTCGTAGCCCCTACTCCTATTTGGCAATGGATAGAATTGGTGCAATCGCTGACGCGTTCGACATCAAACTAGAGCTGCGTCCAGTCTTGCCAATGGTTAGCCGGGGTCTCAAGCTGCCACCGTCAAAACGCCGATATCTCGTGCAGGATGCGCTACGCGAAGCGTGCAAAATGGGTGTCCCGTTCGGCAATATCAGAGACCCATTGGGCGTGGGCATCGAGCGCTGCATGGCCGCGTTTTCGTATGCAGATTCTCAGGGCAAAGCGCGACCATTTTTGCATGCGGCCAGCCGCGCAATTTGGTCAGGGGGTGTCGACGTTGCAACGGACGACGGGATGCGCCAAGTGACCGAGGAAGCGGGGCTGTTCTGGCCCGATGTGGTTGCCGCGATGGCGAAGAATGACTGGCAAGATAGGGTTGAGGAACACATGCAGGAACTTAGCGAAATTGGCTTGTGGGGTGTGCCGGTATTCACAATCGATCAATTGTCGATTTGGGGACAAGATCGATTATGGTTGTTCGCGCGTCAAATCGAAGACATGTGTATCGATGCCGAGGGTATCGTTGTATGACGACAGAGTTCGTTGCTGTGTCGCCGGGAACAGTATTGCGCGAGTGTGATAGGTGAGTCTCCGATGCCGAAACTAATTTTCTCGCACGGTCAGGAAAGCGGACCGTGGGGCACCAAGATTCGCGCGATGGCACAGATCGCCAAAGATTTGCAATGCGAGGTCGAGAGTATCGATTACCAGGGTATCGCCGACCCTGCGGTGCGCGTAGAAAAACTCATTGATTCGGTCGCCCACGATGACCAGAAGCCCATCTTGGTCGGATCGAGCATGGGTGGCCACGTGGCGACCGCCGCAGCCGATAGTGTCGCCGCTATGGGTGTTTTCGTCCTGGCGCCGGCATATTTCATGGCGGGCTACGAACATTTGACGCCGCCACCGCCGCTCGCTCCACTGGAAATCGTCCACGGCTGGCGTGATGACATCGTGCCGATACAAAACAGCATTCGCTTTGCTACCGCATGTCATGCCAAACTTCATTTGGTCGATGGGGATCATCGACTGACAGACAATATCGATGAAATCAACTACTATTTGCGACGGTTCATTAAGTCATTGGTCGACGTAAAGTAGCGCGTCAATCACGACGACGAATGCAGATAGATCTTTTCGCGGCGCCAACAAATCGTTTTTCGACTAGGAGATGCGAATGAAAATGCTCGTGTTGATATTTTTCTTTGTGATATTGGGTTGCGGCGGAGAGACTGAGTCTACCGCGAGCGAAGACAAGGAATCGGTTTTTGATCCATTAACGGACAATCTTGAGAAAGCAAAAGAGGTTGAAGACAAAGTGATGGAGCAAAAGAGGCAGCTCGACGAAGCGATCGAAAATGCCGAATCGTCAGTAGGCGATATCAAAGAAGAAGCTGAGGATTGATTGGCTTCGTCGTTGTTAGCTAAGAAAGTCGTTAGCCGGTTGTTGCACTGGCTTCTGTCGATGCATACACATACGTGGCCGGAGAATTTCGGCGGCGCAATAGCGACGCAATGAAATTTCTGCGTGTATTATTTGGGCCGCTTTATTGGCTGGCAGGGAAAATTTTCTCCGTCTGGGCGCGCCCTGTCGTGCAGCCGGCGGACCCAAAGGAAATAGTCCCGCAAAACGGCGTGTCGATTTGCTACGTACTGGAAACAGGTGGGCTTGCAGACACTCTGGCACTTGAGCGTGTTTGCAAAATCCATGGATTGCCGTCACCAACTGAGTCGTTGGTTTATGCAAGCGCTGAGGAAAATAGCCGCAACGTCGTGATGCGACGTATGCGCGGGTTCCTGTTCCGCCGTGCGAGATCTAAGGGTTCAAGCCGACTTCGCCGATTGGTGGAGGCGGGTGTTGCCGCTGGGGATCGGGAACTGTTACTTGTGCCGGTCGCTCTTTACTGGGGTAGATCGCCGGATAAAGAACGCTCGCTCCTCAAGCTGCTATTTTCCGAAAACTGGGATATCGCAGGCCGTACAAGAAAATTCTTTGCCACCTTATTGGTTGGCCGCGATACCTTGCTACGGTTCAGTACCCCGTTGTCGCTACGCGCTATTGTTGACGACGGAACAGACATCGAGGTGGCGTACAGAAAAGTGTCACGTGTGCTGCGGGTTCATTTCAGACAACGCAGAACGGCGACCGTCGGACCGGATTTGTCACACCGCGGCACCTTGGTTGATTTAGTACTTTTGGATCCTGCGGTCAAACGGTCGATTGACGTGGAAGCGGGCGACAGTGAGGCTGCGCGCGACCGTGCGAGACAAAAGGCGCGCAAGTACGCACGTGAGATAGCCGCAAGTATTTCCTATCCAACTATTCGACTTGTTGAACGGTTCCTGCGGTGGGTATGGAACCGACTATACGACGGAATTGTTCTTGGCCACGTCGAGAGAATGCATAAAGTTGCCCGCGATAGCGAGGTGGTTTATGTGCCCTGTCACCGCAGTCACATTGATTATCTATTGTTGAGCTTCGTTCTTTACCACCAAGGTTTGCATGTGCCGCATGTCGCGGCCGGTATTAACCTAAATATGCCGATCATTGGCTCAATTTTGCGTAGAGGCGGCGCCTTTTTTCTACGCCGAAGTTTCAAGGGTAATCGTCTGTATGCCGCTGTCTTCAACGCTTATTTGCATCAGATTTTGCAGCGTGGATACTCGATCGAATATTTCGTCGAAGGGGGTCGTAGCCGTACCGGCAGGCTGCTCGCGCCGAAGGCGGGGATGCTTGCGATGACCGTAAACTCATATGTTCAATCGCCCAAGCGACCGTTGGTATTTGTGCCGATATATTTTGGTTACGAAAAACTCATTGAAGGCGGTTCATTCATAAGCGAACTCGGTGGAGCTAAAAAAAAGAAGGAGTCGTTGTCAGGGCTGGTGCGCTCTATTAGGTCGCTTCGGGAGGATTTTGGTAAAGTTCACGTCAATGTTGGCGTGCCCATTCTGTTAGAAGAAATTCTCGATAGAAAAAACCCGTCGTGGCGGCGTGCCGCGCTCGAAATTGAACAACGGCCGGACTGGCTGAGCGAAACAATCGACGAACTTGGTGCCGAAATACTTGAGCGGATCAACTGTGCTGCTTCTGTCACCCCGATTAGCTTGCTCGCTTCTGCGCTGTTATCTACGCCCAAACAAACAATGGGAGAACTGGAGCTGCAGCGCCAGCTGAAGATGAGTCTCGAATTGTTGGTGCGCTTGCCGTATGCGGATTCGGTGACAGTACCAGACTGGACCCCGGAAGCGATCATAGATCACGGTGAGAAACTCAAAATCGTTACACGTACGGCACACCCGCTTGGCGACATCGTTGCGATGGCCGAGAAAGAAGCTGTGCAAATGACCTACTTTAGAAACAATATCCAGCATCTGTTTGCCTTACCGGCATCCATCGCATGTTGCTTTATTCACGGGCAAAGACTTGAGCACAGCGAGTTACAACGGCTCGTGCGGTTGATTTACCCGTTTATGAAAACCGAATTGCGCTTGCGATGGGACATCGACAGTGTGGATAAGATAACGACGCAAGCTATCGATGCGTTGATCGATCTCGAACTACTGAATACCGATGGGTCGTGCTTAGTTCGCCCGCCAGGTGGGTCTGAGCACTCGTTCCAACTTCTGATGCTGGGTCAATCGATGGTGCCAATGCTGCAACGATTCTATCTGGTTGTTGCGCTTTTATATAAGCATGGCAGCGGCACTCTATCACGCGCCAAACTGGAAAGCCTATGTCAGAAAAGCGCACAGCGGCTTGCAATGATATATGGCCTGCACTCGCCAGATTTTTTCGACAATGCATTGTTTCAAGATTTTATTCGCACGCTGCGCGAAATGCAGGTGCTGCGGAGAAACAGTAGCGGCTTGTTGGACTTTGACGACGACATTGAAGGAATTGGCAAAGATGCGCGGCTCGTTCTGGGTGAAGAAATTCGTCACAGTATTCTATCGTTGACGTTTTCTGCGCCGGGTCTGGATAGATTATGAACGTAGTGTCGTTTTACCGTTTCGTCGACATCGCGGACCCTGAACGTCTGCGCGAGGAATTACAAGTGCGCTGCGCTCGTGAGGGTCTACTAGGCACTGTGCTGCTCGCGAAGGAAGGGTTTAACGGAACGCTCGCCGGATCGGCGACGGCAATTAACGGTGTATTCGAATTCATTCAGGCGGACTTATCCTTGAATGAAGCAATTTCGGCGCGTTGGACAAATGCGGATTTGGCGCCATTTCGCAAACTTCGCGTCAAATGTAAAAATGAAATAGTAACCATGGGATGCACAAATATCGTGCCGCAGATCGCGACTGGAGAACATGTCTCGGCGGCCCGGTGGAATAGTCTGCTGCGGGATCCGAATGTGCTAGTGATTGATACGCGAAATCACTACGAGGTTGAAGTGGGTACGTTTTCTGGATCCGTTGATCCGGGAACGGATAGCTTTAGAGAATTTCCAGATTTTGCACAGAAAATTTCTGAACAGGGCACCAATCGTGCGGTCGCAATGTTTTGTACCGGCGGCATTCGCTGTGAGAAAGCGAGCGCGTTGATGCTAGCGCTCGGTTTTGAGCAGGTTTATCAGTTGCAGGGGGGCATCCTAAATTATCTTGAAACGGTAGCGGACGAAGAAAATTGCTGGGATGGCGAGTGCTTTGTATTCGATAGCCGCGTTGCTGTGGATAGAGATCTGGCAGAAGGCGGTTACGTTCAGTGCCACGCCTGTCGGCGACCGTTGAGTTGCGAAGATCTTCGGTCTCCGCATTATCGTGAGGGAGTCTCTTGTCCGCAGTGCTACGCAGCGCATAATGAGGATCGTAAGCAGCGCCTCGAAGAAAGGCGACATCAAGTTGAATTGGCGAAATCACGCGGCGCGCAGCACATTGGCGCAAAAAGCGGCGCCGCAAAATAATCGTCGTATTTCGTCGATGGCAGCAACGATGTGGCTGCCGTCGGTCGGCGCTAGGCGTCCAGATCGGGGATCAACTCGCTTTCGAGTTGTGTAATCATATCCTTGAGAATCAAGCGTTTCTTTTTCAGCCGCCTGATTTTTAATTGGTCAACCAGCGGATCATGTGACAGGTGGTCAATCATGTAATCAAGGTCGCGGTGACTCACGCGCAATTCGCGCAGTCTCGCAAAGTCCTTAAACGCGTCTGTTTCTACGTTGTCTGTCATCGCTGCTAGTGAAGCCGCTCAAATGGCGAAAGCCAGATCATGTCAGTTTAGCGCAGTTCTAATCAACTTCATTAATCAGCCCCAACCAGTCACGATCACGCGCCCCCACCACTAGGAAGTTCGGATTTAGGATGTCCTCTTTTTCATTATAAGACAATGGTTTACCGTCAAGCCTGAGAACTGCACCACCCGCCTGTTCAACAACTGCCTGCGCGGCTGCTGTGTCCCATTCCGAGGTGGGCCCGAGACGCGGGTATATGTCGAGCGCGCCCTCCGCGACCCGGCAGAACTTTAATGAGCTGCCCATGGGTCGTATTTCGACATTGCCCACTCTGTTTAAGAATGCGTCGAGGCTTGCGCCGCGATGTGAGCGGCTGCCTGCAACTCGGACTGGATCTGCGCTCTCCGGCGCAACAGCAATGTCGCAATTACCGTCACGATCCCGCCGTTCTGCACCGGCCCCTTCACAGCCTACATAAGTGACCGCGGTGACCGGTACGTAGACGACGCCGAATACCGGTCGGCCATCGCGAACCAACGCAATATTGACGGTAAACTCGTCGTTTCGGTTGACGAATTCTCGCGTCCCGTCTAACGGATCAATTAGCCAATACGGGTTCCAACTGCTTCGCTCCGAATACGGTGGCAAGCCCGATTCTTCAGAAATAATTGGAATTTCGGACGTCAGATTTCGTAGTCCGGCATCGATTATTTTATTTGCGGCTAAATCGGCTTGTGTGACGGGTGAATCGTCGTCCTTAGCTTGTACATCGAAGTCTGTTGCGTAAACTTCCAATATTGCGTCGCCAGCCTGTTGGGCCAGCTCAACGACAGGTTCGATGAGATCCTGCAAATTCATAAACGGACCCTTGTTTGATGTGACGGTTAAAAAGGCAAAGCAGTATAGTTGATTATTCGCATAATGAGTTGATTGGGTAGAAACGTTGATGTCGCCAAAACAAATGCTGCAAGAGTGCGAAACTCTGATGTTGGACATGGATGGCACTTTGCTCGACCTCGCCTACGACAACTACATGTGGTTGGAGGTTGTGCCGGCAGCTTATGCAACGCGGCACGAGCTTCCAGAGGGGTTGGCACGCGAACAACTGTATGCCCATATGAACGCGCTGCGCGGACAACTGGACTGGTATTGCCTCGATCATTGGAGCGAACGATTCGATTTAGACATCGCGGACCTGCACCGAAGCGAAAATCACCGAATTGGCTATTTACCGGGGGCCGAGCAGTTCCTACAACAGGTGGCATCGTCCAACATGCGCGTGCTGTTAGTGACGAACTCCCATCGCACAACATTGGATATCAAGCATGAGGTAACCGGTGTCGCGGATTTTTTTGACGCAATTTACACCTCGCACGACGTTGGTCAACCGAAGGAAGATCAAGCGTTTTGGCAGGACCTTATGCGACAGGAAAACTTCGATCCAGCCCGTACAGTATTTGTTGACGACAATTTGCACGTGCTCGAAAGCGCAGGTCTGTTCGGACTTGCGAATTTAGTGGCAGTTGCTCAGCCGGATACTCGGGAACCGGCTCGCAGTATCGACAGTTACCAGTCTGTTGAGCGCGTGTCTCAAATGGTATCCGCGGACGCCTAGACCCGGTCAGCCGAACAACGGCCGCGTGCTCGTTAGCGACGAGAAGGGCGGCGATTGTTGCCGGAGGGTTTGCGACCGCGATGCGATTGGCCGCTCTTCCTCGGGCGTGGCGGGGGTTTTATGAGTTTAGGCAAATCGTCTGCCTGATAACTTGCGACCGGGATTTTGTGGCCAATATAGTCTTCGATATCGGGCAATGATATGGCATAGGTTTCGCAGCCGAAGCTGATGGCGTCACCTGAAGCCCCCGCTCGTGCAGTGCGCCCGATGCGATGCACGTAGTCTTCACTGTCTTGCGGCAGATCGTAATTCATTACATAGCGAACGTCCGGGATATGCAATCCGCGCGACGCAACGTCAGTGCCAATTAGGACAGGTAACTCGCCACTTTGAAAACGCATCAACAGCCCGAGCCGTTTCTTCTGTGGTACGTCGCCGGAAATTGCACTTGCGTCGACACCGTTAGCTTGCAGGTACGCTTGAATCCGCTCAGCTTCGCGTTTGGTGTTAACGAAAACCATTATTCGGCTCGCACCCATTTCGCGAATTAGTCCGACCAACAGTGGAATTTTGTCCTCGTTGGATGGAAAAAAGATCGCTTGGCGGACCCGGTCAGCGGTAATTTTATCGGGTTCGATACGGATCAATTCCGGCTCATTCATGTGCTCGTAGGCAAGTTCCATAACCCGATGTGACAGCGTCGCAGAAAACAACATGTTGAGTCTTTTTTCGGGCTTTGGCAGTCGCCGTAGCAAATATCGAATGTCCTTGATAAAGCCGAGATCAAACATTCTGTCTGCTTCGTCGAGAATGGCGACCTCTATCTGGTCGAGTTTGAATACGCCTTGCTTGTAGTAGTCGATAATGCGCCCGGGCGTGCCGATTAAGACGTCGATGCCGTCGGTGATCGTTCGCCGCTGCTGCTCATAGCCGGTGCCGCCATACGCGAGGCCGATCTTAAATCCTGTTTCCTTGCCGAGTTCCTCGGCATCTTTTGCGATTTGTACCGCTAATTCTCGGGTTGGCGCTAGTATGAAAGTTCGCGGTTGACGCTGTTTCTCCGCGCCTGCACTGCTGTCGGCGCTCCCTAACATGCGTTCAAAGGCGGCAATCAGGAATGCTGCGGTCTTGCCGGTTCCGGTTTGTGCCTGCCCAGCAACGTCGCCGCCTTTCAATGCAATAGGCAATGTGCTCGCCTGAATCGGCGTGCAATAGTCGAATCCCGCAGCGGCAATGCCAGCGCGCATGCTTTCGTGCAATGTTAGGGAGTCAAACCTGAGGTCGCTGAGATGGTTATCGGTCATAATATTCGAGTGAAAATGTGGGTTTAGGGCTTGCAAATTGGCGCGTGAAGGGGTCAAATTGGCCTCATATCGACGCGACAACCGTCGCACCTGCCAAATTCGCCATCATCGAAATCCAAGAGAAGCCGCGATAAAGCTGCGACATAGTGCCTGATTGAACGGGCAGCGTCATCCATTTCGCAATGTTCGTTCGAGCCGGGGGGCAATCGGACATCGCAAAAGCTAATTTGCACTTCATCTTTTTAACGATTTCGGAGGAAAAGCCCGGTGAGCGACAAGATTGTGTACACAAACGATGAGAAGTTTGCAGAAGAAGTATTGCAGTCAGATAAGCCTGTTTTGTTAGATTTTTGGGCCGAGTGGTGTGGCCCCTGCAAGATGATTGCACCGCTGCTTGATGAAATCGCCGATGGCTATGCTGACCGCATGACTGTCGCAAAGATTAATATTGACGAAAATCCGAACACACCGAACAAATTCGGCATCCGTAGCATTCCTACGCTGATGCTATTTAAAGATGGTGAAGTACAGGCCCAAAAACTGGGCGCAATGTCAAAGTCACAACTAACAGAGTTCTTGGAAACTCATCTGTGAGAGGATACTTGGGTAATCAAACAAGAAGTCGACCTAAGCAGTCGACAAAAGCAAAAAACTCCGGCGGCCAGGGAAATCGGCGCCGGCGCAGACGTCCACAAAATGAAGGCTATCCGGACGACGACGGCAATTTGGAAGTCATTCCGCCGGATCAGCTTGAATTAAGCAAAGACGCGATGAACCTGACGGAGTTAAAAACGCGTCCGGCAACCGCGCTCGTTGAGCTAGGTGAATCTCTCGGCCTCGAAAGTCTAGCGCGTTCGCGAAAGCAGGACATCATCTTCAATATATTGAAGGCAAGCGCAAAAAACGGCGAGGATATTTACGGCGACGGCGTGCTCGAGATTCTGCAAGATGGCTTCGGCTTTCTGCGATCTTCCGACAGCTCGTATCTGGCAGGTCCAGACGATATTTACGTGAGTCCCAGCCAGATTCGCCGGTTTAACTTGCGAACGGGCGATACCGTATCGGGTCAAATTCGTCCTCCCAAAGATGGTGAGCGCTACTTCGCGCTGCTGAAAATTGGCCAGATCAATCATGATGCGCCGGAAAATGCACGCAACAAGGTTCTTTTCGAGAACCTTACGCCGTTATTCCCGACCGAACGCCTGAAACTCGAACAGGGCAATGGGAGCACGGAAGATTTGACCGCGCGCATTATTGATATGGTTGCGCCAATTGGCAAAGGACAACGCGGCCTTATTGTGTCGCCGCCGAAAGCCGGTAAGACGATGTTGCTGCAGAATATTGCCTCTGCAATCGTGGCGAATTCGCCGGACGTCGAACTGATCGTTCTATTGATCGATGAGCGCCCGGAAGAAGTGACGGAAATGGCACGAACCGTTCGTGGCGAAGTCGTGTCTTCGACATTCGACGAACCAGCCAGTCGCCACGTACAAGTCGCTGAAATGGTCATCGAAAAAGCAAAACGTCTAACGGAACATAAACTTGACGTTGTCATTTTGCTGGATTCGATTACGCGACTTGCACGGGCCTACAACACCGTTGTGCCGTCGTCCGGCAAAGTGCTTACTGGCGGTGTTGATGCCAACGCGTTGCACCGTCCGAAGCGGTTCTTTGGAGCAGCAAGAAATATTGAAGAGGGCGGCAGCCTGACGATATTGGCGACTGCACTCGTGGATACCGGTTCGAAGATGGACGAAGTTATTTACGAGGAATTCAAGGGCACCGGCAATATGGAGATCCACTTGGATCGTCGTATTTCTGAGAAGCGCGTGTTCCCGGCGATCAACATCAATCGTTCCGGTACGCGTAAAGAAGAATTGCTAACACAGCCCGATGAGCTACAGAAGATGTGGGTGCTGCGTAAAGTACTACATCCGATGGATGAATTGGCTGCGGTTGAGTTTTTGCTCAACAAACTGCAAGACACGAAAACGAATACCGACTTCTTCGAGGCAATGAAACGCTGAGCAAGAGATAGTTTTTTTGGGCAATGCGCAATTTCGCTAATTCCGCTTACGTATCGTAATGGAAATATGGGTTGATGCGGACGCCTGTCCTGTTGTCATCAAGGATATTCTTTTCAAAGCGGCGCAACGCACCCGCCTGCAGTTGACTCTGGTTGCAAATCAGTCGATGCGCGTTCCGCGCGCACCGAACATCAAAATGTTACAAGTTGCTTCAGGATTTGACGTTGCCGATCAGGAGATTGTGCGACGTAGTGCGGCAGGTGACCTGGTTATTACCAGCGATATTCCGCTGGCGGCTGAAGCAATTGAAAAAGGCGCCCAGGTGCTGAGTCCGCGCGGTGAGTTGTATACAACAGAGAATATTCGTGCCCGCCTCAACATGCGTGACTTTATGGACACAATGCGTGCCAGCGGCGTTGATACGGGCGGTCCGCCGGTACTGAATCAACAAGATCGCCGAAAATTCGCCAATCACCTTGATTCCATATTGGCGCGGGCGGCTGGAGATTAGCTGCGTGCGCTAATCGGGCTGCAGCAATTTTCGAATTTCGGCAACCTCTTGTTCAAGCGCGCTTACTCGTTCCGCCAAACTGCTGCGATCCGGTGATTTCGAGCTAACCGCCGCTTCAGCTGCGTATTGTGCGGCGTCTATAGGTCCACAAAACAAATGCATATATTCGGAGTCTTTTCGACCTGGTGATCTTGGTAATTTGACGAGTAGTGCTGGATCTCTCTCGATCATTAGGCTTTCAACGGCCTCTACGACTGCATCGTTATCGGTAAAACTGTGCAGTCGACCGCTGCGCGAACGTAATTCGCCGGGTGTCTGCGGACCACGCAGCAACGAAAGGCAAACAATTGAAAATTGTGCAGGACTAAACTGATAGTCGCTGTAGCGAGTATTGCAAAAACGCTGTGTATATTTTTCGACTCGACTCTTGAAATTTTCTTCGGTCTGAACCAGGTGCTTAGCTTCAAGCCCGCGAATAGTATGTTGGACTGCACCTTGTGCGAGAGACATGATTGGCTCGCGAGATGACTTTTGATTACAGGCGTTGGTTAGCGCATTTAAGGTCATTGGATACTGATCAGGTGTCACAACAGATTTTTCCATCAGGCAGCCGATGACGCGTGCTTCATTATCCGTTAATTGTGCGGCCACAGGTATTCCTTCAGGGTTCATGAATGTAAATCTTGGATCGCATGTTGACACCATCGGTTGGTGAAATCACGCATTGTCAATTCACGCTATCTAGTTGTCACCGTCGCGCATCACCGGTCTGGATACACCAACCGTTAAACGCTCGCCGAGGACTTCCCTACGAAATCGAAATAGCTCTGCAGGTCGGCCGCGGCCGGTAGCGCTGTTTCGACCGATAGGCTCAACTAGGTCTGCATTCGTGACCAGGCGCCGAAAGTTTTGCTTGTGTAATTTCGCGCCACTTAGAGCTTCAACCACCCGCTGCAACTGCAAAAGCGTAAATTCCCCGGGTAATAGGTCAAAAACGACGGGCCTATACGCAAGCTTGCCCCGTAGCCGGCCAAGCGCTGTTGCGAGAATTCTGCGGTGATCGAACGCGACGGGTGCACCCATGTGTTGTTGCGCTTCGAGGGATTTACCCAGCTTGAGGTTCTTGCCTAACGCGTCCGCGTCGCGCGATGCCTCCGACACCAAGCCCGCCTCATATAACAGTTCAAATCGCTCCAGTGCGAGCACGCTATCGACGTCTGCAGCAACTTCATGACCGATGGTGACATTGAAGCGCCGCTGGCGATTTTGCTGTTTGCGTTCGCTCTTCGAATTGCGAATCCAGCGCTCTAATGCCGGCTCGATGAATTCCGGGATGATTGAGGGCTTGCCTTTTCTCCAGTCCTCCCAAGGCAGGAAATCGTACCAATTCGCCCAGACTGCGTTATCCGCGATGACCTCTTCCTCATGCGTCAGTGCGATATAGGCAACGGATACGACGCGCGGACCACCGTCAATTTCTTCTGGAGAGCGATATCGGTTGCCGAACGTGTAGAGCTGTTCAACATAATATAGATCCAGGCCCGTTTGTTCTTCGACTAAGCGGCGCAGGCCATGCTCAAGGCCGCTGTCCAGGTCCGGCTTAAAAGGCCCGTTTGGCAGCGCGTAGTGGCTTCTACCTCGTGTCTTGCCATGGCCCGGATACTGCTGCGTCATAAGCACCCGCGGCGTGTCTTTGGTCACGGCGACCACGACGGCTGTCAGGTTAATAATGGTGGGGATGACGTCAGATGCCATAAAGATGTACAGATATACCGCTAATGTCTGAGTTGAGGCTTGACACAATATATGCTCTCTGTGAGTATATCGATTATGCTCCTATCGAGCATATTGATTCGTCTCTTCTTCTGCAGGTGTCCCATGTTGCAAATTCCTACTTCAACGGCCAAATTGTCGGCCAAGAGCGCGTTTGACGGCACCGCCAGCTATAACCTGGTCAAGAATGTCATGCCAGAAATAGAGTGGTCGATTCACGCGCCATATGTCGAAGCCATTCAGGCCCTTAAGCGCGAGCGAAACGCCGTAATATTAGCGCACAACTATCAAACCCCAGAGATTTTTCATTGCGTCGCGGATATTTCCGGCGACTCGTTGGCGCTTGCCAGACTTGCTGCCGATACCGATGCCGACGTTATCGTTCTGGCCGGTGTTCATTTCATGGCCGAGACGGCCAAGCTACTTAATCCTAACAAAACCGTGTTGATCCCGGATGAGCGTGCCGGATGCTCGCTCGCAGAATCCATAACAGCGGCGGACGTGCGCGACTTACGCAGACAGCACCCCGGCGTTCCGGTGGTTACCTATGTTAATACGTCCGCTGAGGTCAAGGCAGAATCCGATATCTGCTGTACATCGGGCAATGCGGTTAAGGTGGTCGAGTCGCTAAACAGCGATAAAGTCATATTTATTCCCGATGAGTATCTTGCCGCGTACGTCGCGCAACAAACGGACGTGGAGATCATTTCCTGGCGCGGACATTGCGAAGTACACGAACGATTTAGCGGTGAAGAACTCGATCAATACCGAAATGATTTCCCTGGACTCACCATCATCGCCCACCCTGAGTGCCCACCCGATGTGCTCGAAGCCGCAGATTTCGTTGGCTCTACAGCGCAAATGCAGGAATACGTCCTGACAAAGCGGCCGCCACGGGTCCTAATGGTCACCGAGTGTTCGATGAGCGACAACATTGCGGCCGGCGTGTCTGACGTTGAGTTTGTGCGTCCATGCAATCTTTGTCCGCATATGAAGCGTATTACGCTGGAGAATATTCACGATTCGCTAAAGAGTTTGGCGCCGCAGGTACTGATAGATGATCAGGTCGCCGTCAAAGCGCGCCTGGCCGTAGAACGCATGCTCGCCGTTGCTTAGGAAAAACGTTGAAGCCGCAACCGCAAAATTTGCCGACGTATTCGAGTGACGTGCTCGTCATCGGATCTGGGTTGGCGGGTATCGCGTGCGCGTTAGCGCTCGCCCCCTTGTCAGTTACGTTGCTTACCAAGACTTCGCGATTGGCGAGTGGTTCATCCGTGTGCGCAAAGGGTGGAATTGCCGCGGCCATCGCTGCAAACGACACGCCGGAGTTGCACGCCGTGGACACCCTGACAGTTGGTGGCGGCTTGAGCAATCCTGAGCGCACGCGGGCGTTAACCGCGGAAGGTGCGGAAAATTTGCGATGGTTAATGCAGCAGGGCGTGTCATTTGATCGTGACCCCGCGGGCGAGCTTTCGTTGGCGCAAGAAGCAGCACATCGCTTCCCAAGAATCGTGCATGCTGGAGGTGACGGCACAGGACAGTTGCTCATGCGCTCGTTGGCAAAGCGGGCGCAAGCAACCTCGACGATCGATGTACGGACAAATACAACCGCCATCGATCTCATTATCGACGGCGATCGAGTCTGTGGTGTCTATGTCGCTGATACATCTGGCCAAGTTTCCAGAGTTTTGGCACCAAATGTCGTTTTGGCGACGGGTGGCATCGGTATGGCGTGGTGGCAAACAACCAACCCCCGCGAGGCGACAGGCGATGGGTTGGCAATGGCGGCACGTGCCGGGGCGCGGCTCACGGACTTGGAGTTTGTACAGTTTCACCCCACGGCGTTGGCACCCGAAGGTAATTTTGCCGGTGCAAGCATGCAGCTACTCACTGAGGCGCTGCGCGGTGCTGGCGCGTTATTGGTCGACGAGACCGGCGAGCGGTTTATGCAGTATGAACACCCAGCGGCGGAAATGGCGCCACGCGATATTGTTGCGCGAACCATCGCGCAGCGTCAGCACAAGCATCTGAAGACGTTCCTGGACGTTCGGCCGATTTTCGCAGCCGGTCGTCAGGCCGCATTCCCACAGGCTATCGCGGCAAGCGAAGCTGCCGGATACGATCCGGCAACAGATTTGCTACCGGTCGCACCAGCGGCCCACTATCATATGGGCGGTGTGCAGACAGACAGTGTTGGGCGGACTTCGGTAGCCGGGCTCTACGCGTGCGGCGAGGTGGCTACAACAGGCATCCACGGTGCCAACCGTCTGGCGAGTAACTCATTGTTGGAGGCGCTTGCTTTCGCGCGCCGTGTTGCCAAGCAAATTGCGCAATATCCTGTCGATCATGATTCACGGGGTACAGGGACGAGTGAGCTGGCAGAATTCGCCGTCGTTGCGCAAACGCCTGATCTCGTCAAAATCATCCGCGCGACTCGACAGATCATGTCGCGACAGGTCGGTGTTCAGCGTACGGCGATGGGTCTCGAATCTGCGCTAAATGAGTTTTCGAGGTTGGATGCGAAAATGGCCGCGATTGCTCGACCAACGGATCGCGGTGCTGCACATATCGCAACCTGGAATGAAGCCCGCAACACACTACTCGTTGCTCGACTTATCGCGTTAGCCGCGTCGCAACGAGAGGAGAGTCGTGGAGCTCACTATCGTGGCGATTTTCCAACCGTGAATTCAGCGTGGCGCCGCAGACAAACTTTCACCATTGGCGAACTCACTGATGCGAGCGCCGGAAGTTAATCAGCGAATCGCATCGACAAGTCGATAGCGCGAATATTTTTCGTTAACGCGCCGATCGATACGTAGTCGACACCAGTTTCGGCCACGGCCACCAGGTCTTCGAACGAAAGACCACCCGATGCTTCGAGTTTTGCACCGGCGCTCCCCAGATCAGAATTTACGGCGACGGCACGACGTAACATTTCTAGTGAGAAATTATCCAGCAGGATTCGCTCAGCTTTGCAACTCAGTGCCTCGCGAAGCTCCGCAATCGACTCAACTTCGACCTCAACTGCAAAATTCGGGTGTAATTTTCGACAGGCGATTACCGCGTCAGCAATTCCACCGCTGGCCGCAATGTGATTTTCCTTGATGAGGATTGCATCGAATAGCCCGAACCGGTGATTGAAGCCGCCGCCCATTCTTACCGCGTACTTTTGCGCAGAACGCAGACCGGGGAGCGTTTTTCTAGTGTCAAGAATGCGGCAGTTAGTATGTGCAACGGCGCGAACATACTCGGTTGTGGCGGTTGACGTAGCGGAAAGTGTCTGCAAGAAATTCAGCGCGGTTCTTTCGCCGGTAAGAACTGCACGGGCTGAACCTCGAATTTCACACAATACGGTATTTGCCGCCAGTTTTTCGCCATCCATCGCGTGCCAGTGACATTTGATACTTGAGTCAATCTGATGAAAAACTTCGTCGACCCAAGGGCTGCCCGCCAATGTGAGTTGCACGCGGGCAACGATCGATGCTTTGGCGACTTCGGACCGATCTACTAATTCCGCCGTTAGGTCGCCCGGTCCGACATCCTCCAGCAGCGCAATGGCGACCGAGGCTTCAATGTGCTTCCGAAGATCTTCGTCAATCAACATATTCGTCTTATTTGAATTTGGCAGTGGCACTAGCCGTGCATCCTACGCCAAGCGAGCAGCGGCGGAAATCGATTTTGCAGTTGCATCGCTTCGTGTATGTCTATTGCGTGCGACCTTGCTTCACCGATTGCGGATTTCCCACTCGGAGACTCTACGCGCATTCAGTGCGAACGGGCGAGACGTAATGGGTGTTCTCGAATCGTTCTCGCAAATTGTTCGCTCGAAATGTTTCCTCGATTTCTTCTCCTCAATTTTTTTCGGATTGGAAAATGTGCAGCAGTTCACATTTCTTACTACGCCGCGGTATTTTCCGTAAACCGCTATGAGTCAAGCGCGTTAGAGACTTATGGATGTCAGCAGGGTAGTGAAAATTATGAACGGACTCAAACAGTTACTAGTAGTCGCCGGCCTGCTGCTTGGCGGTTGCGGCGGTGGTGATTCTAGCAGTGGAAATCCGTTGCCGACGGACACGGCAAACACGCCGCCGTCGGCAGCAGACGATTCGGCGACGGTGATCACTGGCAGTGACACCACAATTGACGTATTGGCAAATGACAGCGATGCACAGGATGGTGTACTCAATGGTAATTTGCTTAGCATAGTGAGCGCACCGGCAAACGGCAGTGCCATCCTAGAGAGCGGGATGGTTCGTTACACGCCCAATAGCGGATTTACTGGCGACGACCAATTGAGCTACGAAATTGCCGACAGCGATGGTGCCACGGCCACAGCGATAGTATTGATTTCAGTGCAGCCGCTGAACGACACACAGGTTATTGCGCGCGAAGTGTGTATTTCCGATCAGCTGCCGAGCGTCGACTACGAACACGCAATCGAAGGGCGGACAGCAAGCGTTTCGATGAAGGCCTTTGGGATCGAAGCAGGACAGCCTGTCGAGGAGTGGCGTTCGCGGTCAGTTGTGGAACTTGCTGCATTTTTCGAAGCGCACACGACAGAGCAGGGCACATTTGGCGCCGACCATTTCATGCTGGATTTTGAGAAAGATTGGGCAAACATATCTATCGAGAATCGCGAAGCCATCGAACGCAGTTTGGCTGCCGTTTGGTCGGTAAGGCCGGATGCAGAAATCTCGCTTTTCGGTACGCCATTTGCGCCATTGCAAAACGGCGAATTGCATCCTGCGTACCATGACTCCGACTACCTGCAATGGATTCAGAGTCTTGGTGTGGGCTACATTCCCAACCTCTATATTCAGGCTAGCGATGGTGTACTCCCATCTCTGGAACTTATTGAGTTTGTGACGGAAACCACGTTGTCGATCTTTCCTCCAGAGCGCTCTCTGCCGTTCATGTGGCACAAGTGGAAAAACGGTGGCAATTGGATAACCAATCCGAAAATCATCGACACCTATCCAGATCTGGAACCACTACGAGTGCAGCTTCAGGTACTCGAGAGAATGGGCTTCGATCGTGTCTGCTTCTGGCACGGCGATGACAGTGAGGAAATAAGCGAAGCGCTCAATATTCTTTTTGGTGAATAGTCCGATGACGAAGCAATGATTCAAACGAGAACTGCTGCGATTTAGTCTTAATGTATTGAGCAAACCGCGGCGGTCGCTACTTACTGAGTACCAAATCGGAAAACTGGGTTGCGATAGATCGCCCAGCCAACGCCGCCAGTCGCGGTTCCAGATAGCCAGTATGGCCAGAATGAGTACCAGTGATCGGCGTACGGTTGCCAAGTAAATGCCAAGCCGATCGCAGGCACCGCTGCGCCGGCGAGCAGCCAGCAGGCAACATTTGGGAGCCGAAGTACGCTTAAAACCAAAAACACAGGGATGCCAATCGATGCGATCAACGACATGGCAATAAGGTAGACGAAAGGAAACCAGGCAGTCGCATCCGCCCAGGTATCATTTCTCTGCAGCAAAACGATTAGTGTCAGCGACGTAGCCGCAAACACCAGCGTGAGAAAAAGTAAAAGCGCGAATAATAGGCCTGCTTGCTTCACATTGCCGCATTACCAATCGATGGCTGAATGCAGTCAAGCGTAGTGCGGGCATCGTGACGATGCAAGGCATGCGGGTCCGAGCTTGTTGCGGCAGAAACGTACAAAATTCTTGCGTACAATTTTCCTAATCGGTAATTGGATCCTAAAATGCTGGTCTCGGCGATCTGTAACTAGAGTAAACCCGCCAGTCCCTCAAGCCCTTCCAAGTCGTTTATCACCTGCCAGTTCCCACCCGACGTTTCCACTTTGTGTTGCCAGGTGCTGAGACGTGTCAAGTATTCCCGAGGATCCACGTTGTCCGATCGGAGTTTGGTGACGTTAAGCGCAATTACGTCGAAGCCAGAAAGATCGAATTCGATGTCACGAATATAGCCTGCCTCAAGATCTTCTTTTAAGTCAGAGAAAATTAGCACAGTCTTAACAGCGGGTCCTTTTTCGTTCAGAAATTCCACCGCTTGCAATAGACCGCCGGTAATATCGGTATACGGTGATGACTTCGCGTCGCTGACAAATGCACCTATTTTCTCGGCGAACAGTCGTTTCTGCCGGTTGATCGCGCTAGGCCTATCGTCAAAGGTAATTTTCGCGACAATATCTTTTTCGCTAAAGCTGCCAGTATCAATGCGTGCCACTGCAAACGAGTCAGATGCGTCGAGCCGCGAAAGCGAATAGCGAATAATTTGCTCCGCTTTGTCAATTTCTTCTTTGTACGTACCAGAGGTATCAATCAGCATGTATACGCCGGAGTTATTCTGTTGCGATGCTGTACAGGCAACCAGCAGTAGGCAGGCCAATAACAGAAAATACTTTTTCATGACGTCACCTTTACCAATTTTCGATTTGGATATGCGTTTTGGCCGTCGCCGTTCCGCGTCGCCCACCATAGCGGGATAAATAATGGCAAGTCATACAGTTGTGTGAGCACGATTGCTAGAGTTCGAGAAGCTCCACCGGACAACCGCAGAAAAATGGCGGTGACGCGAAGAATACCTATTGCCACCAGGCCAACAACAGTGCGCAGCGAGTGTACGAACGTCTCCAATGGGATGGCAACAAACGTAAGTGCGAACGGCAGTATGAAGCCCATACCCATTTGCGCCGCTGTCGTTATCCACATGTAGTTGCTGGTTGTGAGCGCAGCAGCGTCGACGCTGCCGCGCAACAGTGCACTTGTGGCGAGTTCGTCATGTAACAGAACTTCGCGCATAAATGCCAGACCGGCTTCAACGCTGGCAAGCAGAAACAATATCGTAAACGTAATCCAAATCATGCGAACACGAATCTTGTCGGGCAAGGCACCAATTACCGGAAACAGCCGAGTGATACGCAGCGATTCCATCAAAAACAGCCCCATGGAAATTTCGACGAGAATAATGACGAGTGCCGCGATATCTGCCGTGCGAAATCCACCGACCAAATTAGTGCCGCCCACCATTTCTGCCATGGGCCTTGCGATGAGCGAAAAGTTAATCGTCGCGCCGCCGACTGCGACTAACATGACTAGCGCCGATACGAAAAAGTACACCAGCGATGAAGAGGACAATATCGAAACTGCTCGATCCTCACCCTTTACGATGTCTTCGTATTCCTGCATGTGGCGATCAATTGTTGCTGAGCGGCCAAGCAGGCTGTCGACATTCTTGCCGACTTTCCCCAAGGTCTGCTGTATTTGCCGCCATTCCGGACGCATCTTTCGAAGCAGCGAGTGACGCTCCTTGCTAGCCTCACGATATGCGTTCATCGCCTCTTTGTGAGCCTTAACCAGCGATTTGTGGATGTCGCCCAAAACACCATTGATGCCGACACGACTCTCTTTCGAATCAATGGCTGCAACCGCTTCTACGGCTTTGACCCAGCCCGGTGGATCAGGCGGCACGTCAACGGCGTCCTGATGATCCGTTTCAATTCGATCGATGGATTCGCTTAGATTTCGATGTAGCGCGGAAAAATTGGCAAGATCCTTGCGCACTGTCTCGTTAATACGGTCGAATTCACGCTCGACAATGCGCTCTTTCGCTTCTCGACCGGCTGCAAGCAACACAGCCTTGTTTCGGTCCGCGAGTCCTGCTTCAGCTTTACGAACTGACAAAGAAGATGTGCGAAACACTCTGTTTAGTGACCTGCCAGCCGAAAGTATCAGTCGATGTACAGTGGGCCTGGCGAAGTATAAAGCAGTGACCACGAGCACAATCCACAGTAGTGCGGAGACGACGGGCCATGGGGTGATGTTCAGAAAAAAATTCATATTGGTGACTCCGCTGTCTGCAAAAGTGAGACCGGTGGTTTTGCGAACCTTCCTCGCGGAAGGGGTGCCTTTGTCATGATCACGGAGAGTTTCACAACTCAAAACGCACTGTCAATCAAATGACGTATGAAAAACGAAAATCTATGCGTCAATGAAATTTAGGCTAGAAAAACAATGCACTAGAATTGGACATAAGCGCTGCGCCTGCCGACGCAACACTTATTAATATGTCGATTGCGTAAACATAGCCATAGGGTCTGGGCGACCGCTAACCTGAGCGTTCAACTTTGTCCTCAGTACGCGAGATAGGAGCCGGCAACGGCAATGCAAAGATCGCAACAAAAGGCCGTTCCCGAAACTTTAGGGTTTACTGTCCAGCCCATTTTATCGTCAGACAACTGAAGGCCCTTCTTTGTAGACCTCGAAGTTTCTGTGGTCGATATCATAGGCTTTAATACTGATCGCGATGAGAATTTGAAAATACAAACTCAGCGTAATCGGCATGAGATGCCGCATATCCAATGCTGAAAGAGTTACGTCGATTATCAAAAACAGCGTCATAGCGATGCTAACAGACAGCATGATCTTTATGGTTGTCGCGATATGCGTTGCACGATCCTTATCTGATTGATGTGGGTCGGTTTTCTTTCCGTATATTTTCCAAGCCATGATTGCCGCGAGGAATAGGTTCGTCGCTGTAACACCAACGACATTCAAATATCCACCAAACCACGGAAATCGAAATTGATCGATATAGGCGATAAACACGACAAATGCGACGTAGACAAAAACGGCTGTCCCGAAAAAGACTGGTGATACAAAATCGAAGAAGCGCCGAGGGCGTAGATCTGCGGCCCGTGTGCGGGCCGAATTGGCTTGGCGCATCATTTTGGCATCTTTCAATGCCGCCACATCTAAAAGAATTAGTGGAATACTTTGGACAAAAAAGTAACCCATCACGATGGCGTTATCGACGTCTCCATCATGTGCGATAGCCAGCATAGCCGCGAATATCAACAGTCCCACAACAAGGAGAGTGTTGTAAGTGTAGCGATATCGTCGTAAACCGCTCTCATACGTGCGGATCGGTTTTGGGTAGAGTCGCGGGTAATTTGCCGGCGGGTAAGTATCGTATATGTAGCGCAATCGACCGAGAACAATCTTCGGGAAAAAATAACAGCCAAAGAGCACTTGGCTCAGAAATACGATGTGTGCAATTGAGTGCTCGGACATGTTCGTTTCCTTAATCGTTTCGATTGTTCATAACGTCGCCGAACGCAATTCGAATTTCAGAATCGGTAACGCCCGATTGTCTGAATGCAGTAATTGTCTCGTCGAGTTTCGCTCTTACCCAGGCATTCAGATCGACTTTACTGTTCGCCTTGGCGTCTGGATGTACAAAAGTGCCGCGATATCCTTTGGTTTGAATCACGGAATCGCGCTCCAACAGTCGGTAGGCCTTTGCCACCGTCTTGCTGTTTAGGTCCAGGTCATTCGCTAACTGACGGATCGAAGGTAGGGCAGCGCCAGGTTTGATTTTGTTTCCAAGAACGGCCTGCTTTATCTGATCGATTAGTTGCGCAAACAACGGCACGGGATCGTCAATATCGATGACTATTTGCATGAATTTGGATGTCCCATATGAACCATGTGTGCGAATGGTACATCTGGATCTCGCTAATTGCAAGATATCGCTAAGCGAAAATTTTGTTGAGAGGGCAGGCCGGTATTCCTCAGCCGAGGGTCTCTTGTGTGCGGGCGCGATAATCTCGTGCAAATGAAGCGTATGGCTGGGGGCGAACCGGATGAGACGCCGATGAACGACACCTGCGAACAAAAAGAACTTCTTCTAGGGCAACTGGCTAGCTCCAGCGCTGAAGTGACCACACCGTAGCTGCTGGAAAATTATTCAGCTCTTGCGGTAGTTCTAGGTAACCGTCGGTGCGACTTAACGCCGCGAAATCACCAGAAGTGTTTGTGGTTACCGGCGTCGCACACAACTGTCCCTGTGCGTTTGAGCGAATGCTCACTGGAAGAAAGCAGGTCAGAGCGGGCTTGAAAGCATAGTCTTCGGTCAGAATGGCCCATTCCTCTCGCGCTGCGAGGAGGCCGCTCGCATGCGCCAAAGCAGGAATGACGTATTGCCTACAACACACCAGCGCGGACACTGGGTTGCCCGGCAGAGCGAATACCGCCTGACCCTCCGGTCCAATGCCGAACCACATTGGCTTTCCGGGTCGTTGGCTGATTCTGTGGAATACCTTTTGCACCCCGAGTTTCGCCAAAATCGCCGGAACATAATCGGCCTTGCCCATTGAAACGCCGCCGCTGAGAATGAGTACGCTTGTTTTCTCTAGATGCCGCTTTAGCCGCTCATGCAGTAGCGCTCTATCGTCCAGAATGTGCTCGTGCTTGGCACCATCAAATCCGTGTGCCGCAAGCATCGCGATCATTGACGGGCTATTGGACAGGCGTATTTGATAGCTGGCTATGTCTTTCCCTGCGGCCACCAATTCATCACCTGTTGAGATGACCTGAACGGATGGCTGCTGATTTACTTCAACTGTCGTCAATCCGCAAGATGCGAGTACGGCAACGTCGACGGAGCGAAGTAGATGGCCACTACTTAGAATCTCGTGGCCAAGTGGATGATCAGACCCTTGCGCATGAATGAAATGGCGAGGTTCCGGCGTATACTCTGCAACGATTGTAGCCACCCCTTGTGCAACGGAAACTCGTTCAATGGGAACGATACAATCTGTATTGGCAGGTAGGACCGCGCCCGTCATAATTTCTATGCAGGCGTCGGATGCTTGCAGCGTCTGCGGCGCTTCGCCTGCATGCTGGCGGCCTTGAATCTTAAATCGCTGCGCGCCGGATGTTACGGCTGAGTGTTGCAAGGCGATACCATCCATTGTGACACGATCAAACGGCGGTTGGTCGCGCTCCGCGCGAACGGATTGCCGAAGCGTTCTGCCGCTCGCATATTGAATATCAACATGCTCTGTCCCGAAGTTTGGAACTGCAGTATGAATCGCTTCAGTGGCTTCGGATGTTGTCAGCACAATTTGTTATGCACTTTCTCGCGCAATTGCCCGGTGGCCTATGTCTGTTCGAAAATATACACCGTTCCAATGGATTTTTTCGACTTCTGAGTAGGCAACACGACTCGCATCTGAGACGGATTCGCCTAGACCGACGACGCACAATATACGGCCACCATCGGTAACTACACCAGAACTGTGAACTGACGTGCCAGCGTGAAAAACTTTGCTGTCGCTATTTGCAGAATTGGCGCGGAGTCCGGTGATGGCTTCGCCCTTCTCGTAATTTGCCGGGTAACCACCTGCGGCCATCACGACGCCAAGCGCCGCTCTTGAATCCCATTGTGCACTAGAATGGGTAAGCTCGCCGTGGACCGCATCGCTACAAATCGCAACCAAGTCGGACTGCAATCTAGCCATGATCGGCTGGGTTTCTGGATCGCCCAAGCGACAATTAAATTCGATGACCTTCGGCGTGCCGTCCGCCATTATCATTAGGCCCGCATATAAAAAACCCAAGTATTCAATACCCTCATTCTTGAGTCCCCGGAGGGTAGGTTGAATCACTTCGTCAAGAATGCGCGTCTCGATTTCAGGGCTGACGATAGGTGCCGGCGAGTATGCGCCCATGCCGCCGGTATTGGGCCCAACATCACCGTTATCACGCGCCTTATGGTCTTGCGACGTCGCGAGAGGTAAGACCGTTTTGCCGTCGGTAACGACGATGAAGCTCGCTTCTTCGCCCTGCAGGAATTCTTCAATTACAATTTTGCGTCCGGCCTGACCAAAACTATCTTCAGTCAGCATGTCGCGCGCTGCGTTTTCTGCCTCATCGACGTTCGATGCAACAATAACGCCCTTGCCTGCGGCCAGGCCATCCGCTTTAATAACAATCGGAGCGCCTTGTTGTCGAATGTAAGATATTGCGGGTTGGAGGTCCGTAAACGATGCATATGCGGCGGTTGGAATTTGGTTGCGCTGCAGAAAGTCTTTGGTAAATGCTTTGGAGCCTTCGAGTTGCGCCGCCGCCGCTTTGGGGCCAAAACATGCAAGACCGCGATCCGCAAAGGCATCTGCAATACCCGCGACCAGCGGCACTTCTGGGCCGATGATTGTCAAATCGATAGCCTCTAATTCAGCGAAAGCTAGCAATGCGGCAATATCGTCCGACGCGATATTTTCGTTACGAACTTTGGCTTCGCTTGCCGTTCCGGCATTACCGGGTGCCACTATCACTTCGATAACATCTGCGGACTGTGCACATTTCCATGCCAATGCATGTTCCCGGCCGCCATTGCCGACGATGAGTATCTTCTTGTCAGCGGGTCGCATGGCTAATGGCGAAAATGCCGCATGCCGGTGAACACCATGGCAAGACTGTGCTCATTTGCTGCGGCGATCACCTCGTCGTCACGCATCGAACCACCGGGCTGTATGATGGACGTTATTCCAGTCGCCGCTGCCGCATCGATGCCATCCCGAAACGGAAAAAATGCGTCAGACGCCATTGCCGATCCTGCTACTTCGAGTTTTTCGTCCACCGCTTTGATTGCAGCGATTTTCGTACTGTATACACGACTCATCTGACCTGCGCCTACGCCAATGGTCATGCCGTCTTTGCAGAATACGATCGCGTTCGACTTGACAAATTTGGCCACCCGCCATGCAAACCGCATGTCTTTCAACTGGCCCGCGTCCGGCGCCACTTTCGTAACGACTTTTAGGTCGTTTTCGGATATTGACGCACAGTCAGAATCCTGCACCAGTAGACCACCAGAGACCTTTTTTAGCTCGTAGGTCGTTAGGCCCTCGGCTCGGTCACCTGTCTCCAGTACCCGAATATTAGCTCTGGCAGACAGAACAATTAACGCATCTGGCGAAATGCTTGGCGCAATTATGACCTCGACAAATTGCCGGTTGACGATATCCGAAGCAGTTGCCGCTTCCAATTCGCGATTGAAGGCGATGATGCCGCCAAATGCGGAAGTTGGATCTGTCGAGTAAGCACGCCGATAAGCAGCCAGGATAGATTGATCTATCGCGACCCCGCAGGGGTTCGCATGCTTGACGATCACACACGCTGGCGTTGAAAACTGACGTACGCATTCAAGTGCGGCATCGCTGTCGGCGATGTTGTTGTATGAAAGCGCCTTGCCTTGGTGCTGTGTTGCATTTGCGAGCGTACCCGGCTGGGTAACCTGGTCACGGTAAAACGCCGCTTCTTGATGCGGATTTTCGCCGTAGCGCATCGACTGCACGAGCGTTCCCGAGTACAAAAATTTTGCCTTACCGCCGGGTTGCCGCTCGATTTCGCCTAAATAATTGGCTATAGCTGTGTCGTAACTCGCCGTATGCGCAAACGCTTTGGTCGCCAGCGCGCGGCGAAACGGTAGATCAAGCAATTGATTTTCAACCGCATTAGCAACGCTTTCGTAGTCGTCAGGATCGACAACGACGGTAACATCATTGTGGTTTTTTGATGCAGCGCGAATCATGGCCGGGCCACCGATATCAATATTTTCAATCGCATCAGGCAACGTCGCGTCGTCTCGGCGAATGGTTTCTTCAAACGGGTACAAATTTACCGCCAGCAAATCAATGGCCTCGATTCCGTGTTCGGCCATTACATGATCGTCTTGGCCGCGCCGGCCAAGTAATCCGCCATGAATTCTTGGGTGCAATGTCTTTACTCGACCATCCATGATTTCGGGAAAACCGGTTTTGCTCGCGACTTCTATTGCCTCGATTCCGGCTTCATGGAGTTGGCGAAAGGTGCCGCCAGTAGATAAAATTTCGATATCGAGCGCGCTTAAGCGACGCGCAAATTCAATCAAATTGCGTTTATCAGAAACACTGATTAACGCACGGCGCACCGTGCTCATGCTCGGACATCTCCTTTAAGTTTCTGACGGCTTGCGTCAGGCAATTGGCTGCTCGCGCCGATACTCGTGGACGGATTCAGCACCCTCGGGGTGCCAATCTGATTATTGTAATAGTGAATAAGTCTTGAGCTTTTTTCGTAACGTTCCGCGATTTATGCCCAATATTCCGGCCGCCTGCGATTGGTTGCCACTCGTGTAGTCCATGACAGCCTTGAACAGGGGCAACTCGACTTCGCCAAGCACTAGATCATACAAATCGCCGGGTCGATCACCGTTTAGGGCGGAAAAGTAGGTATCGAGTGCTTCTTCCGTGTGTTTGCGGAGCGGCTTGCTATTTCTTAAGGCCTTGTGCTGCTTATTCTTAGTGTTTTTGTCGGCCACTTATGTGTTCCTACGAATTTGCTAGATGTTTGTCCCAAGCTTCCGCTAGCCTCATGCCGCCAAGGTTACTCGGTCATTTGATTGATCGAAAAACGCTTGAGTAAGACGCATTTGTTCAGAAGCACTCGTTGCGCGAACCACTCCGCTTCGGTACTCGGTCGAGTTGACCAAGCCTCTGCAGTACCAAGAGAGATGTTTGCGCGCCACCCGAACGCCAGTTGTTTCCCCATAAAACTGGTGTAGGTCGTTTAGGTGGCCGAGCATGATATCACGGACGTCATTTTTTTCTAGCGGTGGCATAAACTTTCTGTTTGCCAAGTAATAGTCCAACTCGCGAAAAATCCACGGTCGCCCCTGTGCCGCGCGCCCGATCATCAAAGCATCAGCACAACTTAAGCGCAAAACCTCAAGCGACTTCTCCGGCTGGGCGATGTCCCCATTTGCGATGACAGGTATTTGGATTGCGTCTTTTATTTGCGCAATTGTTTCATATTCTGCGCGGCCGTTGAATCGGCATGCGCGTGTACGACCGTGAACAGCGATCGCCTGTACACCACACGCTTGTGCGAGGCGTGCAATGTTGACGCCGTTTCGATGCTGCAGATCCCAGCCGGTGCGGATCTTTAGTGTTACCGGAACCGAAACCGCGGCGACAACCCGCTGCAAAATTTGTGCTACCAAGCGTTCGTCGCGCAATAACGCGGAACCGGCGAGGCGACTGCAAACTTTCTTAACCGGGCAACCCATATTGATATCAACGATTTGTGCCCCGCGCGCGACCACAAGTCTTGCTGCCTCGGCCATTTGCTCAGGATCGGACCCCGCGATTTGCACAACCCGCGGTTCGCAATCCATATCCAGGTCAAGGCGTTTGCGTGATTTTGCAGAGTCCCACAGAGAAATGTCGGCCGTTGTCATCTCAGAAGTTGTCATAGCTGCGCCAAATTTTCGGCACAATCGCCTGAATGGCTGATCGGTAATACCGGCCATGGGTGCAAGCAGGAAAGGGCTGCTGAGTTCGTAAGGGCCGATTTTCACGGAGCGCCTGCGAAATGGTCTATGTTGGTAAAGTCAGCGTGCGAGCTTACTACAGACGTGCCGCCGTCCGCTAAGTCGTCAACTGTTGCTGCAGCGGAACCTACATTGCTTCAGTTTTTGAAGTCTTCGGTGGCACAGCGTACCGTACCGGGCATTTCACGATAGCAGACATTGAGTTTAAAGCCTGTTGCGTCGGCGGCGGGTGATTTGATTACGGCCACGGCAGTGAACATGTCACCTGGCGCGACCGGTCTGCGCGGATCAAGGTCACCGGCCAGATACTCCGAAGGCTCAAGAACTTTGCTGCCAATAATTTCTTCCCAGCGATCGGTCAATGACACATGCACCAGTGGGTACGGTAGCGCATTGTCTGACTGATTGCTGATCTGCGACGATATGGTCAGCACCTGTTGATCTTCATCCGTACTGCCACGCGTTGTCTTGAATTGCCATCCTTTGACGTCCCAGATTGGTGTGATCGGGTTGCCGAAAGCCCGGTAGACAGGACCTATGGTTTGGTGGAAGGCGCCATATGCGGCCAACGATTCTCTTGACGAGTGTATGTATTGCGCGATAAGCAGCAGGCCGAGCAGAACGATGGCGGCGATTGTTCCGAAGCCGACAGGATCGGATTTGCGTCGGCCACCACGAACCTGACCTTTGTTCATCATGTAGGTGTCGGCGAGAAATCCCGGGTCGTCGAATTGCGCCACTTCTTCGTGTTCCCCGCTAAGCGAATCTTCGAGGTCGAACGACCCGTGGACAAAGTCACCTTCCATGACGATGGTTTCAATATTCTCCGGGTCAAGCGCGTCAGGGTCGATGCCTGCTTGAATCATGGTTTGTGACAACAAGTCACCGGTCTGCGTCGCACGCATCAATTCTTGGTCGATTTCTTCGTTAATCGACAACTCTTCTTCTGTCGGGTCCGCGACCGCATGATCTTCGTGGTTTACCGCCACGTTAGCGTCGACAGCATCGAGACCTGCTACCTCAGCGCGGTCAGAATTGTCGCCAAATTCGAGTGGCGCCGCTTCGGCAGCATTGTCTGAGTCACCGTATTCATCGACATCCCCGCTATCTAACGCTTCTTGGGCTGCGGCGATCTGTTGTTGGAACGCACCGGTCGATTCGCGAAGCTTTTCAACGATGTCCGCTTCTTCTTCGGGCGAAAGCTCGTCGTCGTCAAACTCGTCTGCTGCCAAATCTTCCGCTGCCAAGTCGTTTGCATTCGAGACCTCCGCTTCCGAGACCTCTTCTTCTGAGTCATCCGTATCTAAGCGCTCTGCTTCGAACTCGCTATCGTCATCTGTTTGATTGATTTCGGAACTTGCATCTAGTGTTGTATTGGCAGGCGCCTCAGCGGCCAATTGCAATTGACTCGTGCTAACGTCGTCGACGTCATCCTTCGGAGTGCTAGCTACTTGATCGGGCCGGTCATCGTCGAGCTGCATAATCGATTTGTGTTGGGAGTCCCCTGTACTCGCATCCTCAATATCTTCATCGCTAGGTGAGGTTGGTCCCAAAGCTGGCTCATCCACGACCTCAAGCGTCAGGTTGTCGATTCCAGTACCTGCGTTCCCCTCATCCATCGATTCGTCACGCCGTATTTCCCCGGTCGCCGCTTCGTCGCCGACCACAGCGAATTCGTGATTCTCGTCAAACAATAATAATTCTTCGTCGTTCGTCACAGAATCTGCTGTAATCACTGAAGAGTCGAGTACCGGCGGAGAGCTCATATGCAAGTCTGTTTTCCGAAGGTCTAGATCCGCAATGCTGCTGTCGTCGGATTCGCCCTGATCGGCTGCCGCGACATTGTCAGCTATCTCGTCATTGGCCGGCATCTCTTCGATTGCTTCGTTACGCGATATATCCAAGCCCATTGCTTCGGCTTGCAGATTGAATTGCGTATCGATGTCAGTCAGCGATTCGACCGCAACTTCGTTTGGCATGCTTGTCGTTGCCAATTCGCTATGGATCGCCGCGAGTTCTTCCTCAACTTCAAGCGGAATTCGACCGCTGCCACTACCGCTACCGTCTGCACCCGCGGCAACCTCTTCCATCTTGTCTGCCAATTCCGCCGTCAATTCGGGTAGAAGCGCGGAATCCTCGTCGAATTGCGATTGTGCCGCTGCCTCCAATTGAGCGATAAGCGACGCATCGTCCCGCGCAGGGTCATTGTTTTCTCGCTCCTCTTCTTCAAGCAGAAGCCGCGCCCACTCTTCGTTATCGCCGAGTTCGATGTTCGCTTCCTGTGCTGCGAAGTCGACCGCATCCTCGGACTCATGAACGGTTTCCGATTTATCGGCTGCGGAAACTGGCGGTAAGTACTCGTCGTCGGGTAGCGGTGTATTGTCGTCGTATCTGGGCTCAGCTTCAGTCGCCGTGGTGTCGTCAAGTTGCTGAACAACGCCGGAGTCTTGATCGCTAGCTTCGTCGGCATCCGCTGTGCTGAGATTATTGCCGGATTCCGTTAATGCCTGCACATCTTCAAGCACACGCCATTCTACGCCGGTATCCTCAATGTGAATTTTGTCGTTGCCCGCGAGTTCGTCAAGCGTTTCCAGTAATGTACGACTTTTTTCTTCGAAGTCGTCAATGGCTGAATCGCGCTTCTTTGTGTCATCGCTATGCGGGTGCGAGCGGACAGAGCCTGGCAATTCTTCAGACAGGTGATCGATCGCGCTGAAAGGATTACCGCAGCCACCACACCGCACCCGGCCACCAGCTTGCTGCAGCACCTTGGCGGTGACGCGAAAAGCCGTCTGACAGTCAGGGCATTGTGTGTACACGTTCTTGTCTCAATTGCGGGTGCCCGTGAGGCAGGCCCAGTTGTTTTGTATCGCGGGCGGCTGAAATGTGACCCAGTGCACAAAAGCATCCGCTACCTCATCTACTTGCTCAGCAAGGATACCGGAAAGTGCGATTGTGCCGCCGTGCACAGTTCTCGCACTGATATCTTTGGCCATGGAAATCAATGTGCTGGCGAGAATGTTCGCGATGACAACGTCGAATTGTTGGCTATCGTCCGGAAGCTCACTTGTTAACGTTAAGCCGCCTGCGGTGCCATTCAAAATCGCATTCTGTTCGCTAGCGGTTATTGCTTGAGTATCGGTATCGACGCCGTGCGCCGTCCGGGCATCCAGCTTCAGTGCAGCTATCGCGAGAATGCCCGAACCACAACCGATATCGAGGACGTGCTTGCCTCGTAGGTCCAATGCGTCGATAAGTTGTAGGCAAAGCGCGGTGGTTTCGTGCGTTCCAGTACCAAACGCGAGTCCCGGATCCAAGCGCACTACGACGGCATCGTCGTCATTGACCGGCATTTCCGACGGGGACACCCAAAGCCGGTTGCCGAATCGCATTGGCTTAAAGTTTTTTAACCATTCGCGTTCCCACACTCTTTCGCCAAGTTGTTCGGTTCGATGCTCGGGCAACGTTTGTAGCGAAAGTGATTGCAGTAGATCGTCGCGAAGTGCCTGAAAGTCGGCGTTGTCAAAAAACAAACCGGTGATTTCGGTGTGCGGCCACAGCGGCGTTTCGCCTGGTCCCGGCTCTAATACCGGGTCATTCTCTGCATCGCTGTAGGTCAGCGACTGTGCGCCGTGGCGATGAAACACCTGCTCGACTTGTTCGATGTCCAAGTTTTCCAAGTTCATTGTGAATTGGCGCCAGTCCATCACAGATAGACGAAATTATAAGCCTAGTCTTTTCTCTAGGTAATGAATGTCCGTTCCTCCTGCCTGAAATGCGGCGTGCTGAAATATTTCCTGGTGCAGTGGAATGTTGGTATTGATGCCTTCAATCACAACTTCTGTAAGTGCGTTCTTCATCCGGGCAATCGCCGTTGGTCTATCGTTGCCATGTGCAATAATTTTTCCAATCATTGAGTCGTAGTAGGGTGGGACTCGATAGCCGCTGTAAATGTGGCTATCAACGCGCACTCCTGGTCCGCCAGGCGCGTGCCAAAGTTGCACCAGCCCCGGCGATGGCATGAAGGTCTTGGCATCTTCGGCATTCACTCGACACTCAATTGCGTGGCCAATAATCTTAATGTCTTCCTGCTTAACGCTTAGTTCTTCGCCGCTAGCGATACGAATCTGCTCTTTGACGATATCCACGCCGGTAATCATTTCGGTGACGGGGTGTTCTACTTGTAGGCGGGTGTTCATTTCGATGAAGTAAAACTCATCATCCTGGTATAAGAACTCAAATGTACCCGCGCTGCGATAGTCCATTTCCTGACATGCCTTTACGCAGCGCGCGCCAATGCTGGCACGTTGCTCTTCAGTTATACCTGGTGCCGGCGCTTCCTCTATGACTTTCTGGTGGCGACGTTGCATCGAGCAATCACGCTCAGCAAGGTGCACGGCGTTGCCGAAGTTGTCGGCTAAAATTTGGACTTCGATATGTCGCGGCTGCTCGAGAAACTTCTCCATATATACCGTGTCATTACCGAACGCGGAGCGCGCTTCCGCTTGCGTCACCGTAATAGCGGCAGTCAATGATGCTTCGGAATGTACGACGCGCATGCCGCGACCGCCACCACCACCAGACGCCTTAATGATTATCGGGTAACCTATTTCGCGCGCCATTCGAAGGTTTTCATCGGTATTGTCACCTAACGGTCCGTCGGAACCTGGAACTGTGGGTACGCCCGCAGATTTCATGGCTCTAATTGCTGAAACTTTGTCTCCCATCAAACGAATGCTTTCGGAAGGCGGCCCGATGAACGTGAAACCGCTCGATTCAACGCGTTCTGCAAAATCCGCATTTTCCGACAAGAAGCCATAGCCAGGATGAATCGCGACGGAATCCGTTACCTCGGCGGCACTAATTATTGCTGGCATATTTAAATAGCTTTCGCTAGATGGCGCCGGACCGATGCAAACCGTTTCATCAGCCAACAAGACGTGTTTTAGATTGTTGTCTGCGTTTGAGTGCACTGCGACCGTTTTGATGCCCATTTCTCGGCAAGCGCGAAGAATTCGCAATGCGATTTCGCCACGATTAGCTATTACGATTTTATCAAGCATGACGAATCAGTCCGATTATGTGCCACGTTGATCGATCACAAACAGAATCTGTCCATACTCGACCGGATCGCCATTCTGTGCGCGAATTGATTTTACTGTCCCGGAAAATTCCGACTCAATTTGGTTCATCATTTTCATCGCTTCTACGATGCACAAGGTATCGCCCTCATTCACCTTGTCGCCCACCTGAACAAATGAAGGAGAACCAGGTGATGGCGAACTGTAAAATGTGCCCACCATCGGCGAGGTAACAGCTTGACCTTCTTCTTCAACCTCGACCGCGGTG
Organism: Woeseia sp.; assembly: GCA_021773015.1. Taxonomy (GTDB): domain Bacteria; phylum Pseudomonadota; class Gammaproteobacteria; order Steroidobacterales; family Woeseiaceae; genus OFTM247. Next base: position 1,564,305 of record JAJFKW010000001.1, on the reverse strand, counting down.
GCGACTTCTGGTGCCGTGGCAGCCACTGCTGGAGCAGCGACGGGTGCTGCGACAGGGGTGGGCGCCGCATATGCGGCCGCAGGAGCGGGCGCTGCGGCTACCGCGGCGGAATATCGACTAATACGGACTGATTCCTCGCCCTCGGTAATTTCGATTTCGGCAATGCCCGATTCGTCGAGAAGCTCAATGAGTTTTTTTACTTTGCGTATATCCATGTTACGTCCTTGGATGTGGCAGTAGTGGCTTGTAAAACGCAGCGTCGCGCTTTGTAGCGATTTCAGCTGGCGAACTGTGGCAATGAGCAAACGCCCCCGTTGTCGCAGTCTTTACGATTGTTTCGCGAAGATGGGCGCAATTCTAACCATTTTTTCCGAAGATGGCGCAATTTCGGATAGTAGATTGTACTGAAAGGGCGCGCGGAGGGAGCTGCTGCGGCATACTAGCCGCGCATTTTTACAGGTTATTTAGCGCGTTTCGTGCGCTTTCCAGGTCGATATCCTGTTTTTTCAACGATTGCATGACGGCAACAATTTGATCAACGTGATGTTGTTTTATTTCACCAATATGCGCATTTACCAGATCCCCGTCAGCGCTTAGCACCAGGGTGAATGGCAGACCGACGAAATCGAGTCCGGACATTTCGGCCGCAGCCATGGCCTCTTCCTGGCCGATCAGAATGGGATAATTGAAGTCGGCATCCTTGGCGTAGGCCAGCACTGCGTCTCGCTCCTCAACTGCGATACCGATGACCTGCAAATCGAATTGCGCTTTTTGATCCTGGAGTTTCTTGAGCAGTGGAATTTCGCGGCGGCAGGGAACGCACCAAGTCGCCCAAAAGTTGACGATGCGCGCCTCACCGTGCCAGTCAGATAGACGGCGAACCTCACCAGATAAGTCGGCCATCGAAAAGTCAATTTGCCCGTCTTTTAATTCACCTATTTCCTGTTGCGAGTCGCTCTGGGTCGCGTATTTTTGTTGTGCTACATAACCGCCCGCCGCGGCCGCAATTAGCAGGGCCGCGATCACTAACGCGTTTTTCATCAATGAGTTCCTGTATTTCTGGCTGTAACGGATTCGCTGCGAGCAACGGCACGATTGACGTGTTCCGTAAACTCAGCAGCCTTCATGTATCCGACCACTTCGTAGCCATTTCGTTGCATGCCATCTGCGCCGAAGAAAATAATCGTCGGCGGTCCGAATACGCCAAAGCGTTGCAGTAACGCTTGATCCTCTTCGTCGTTAGCGGTGACGTCGGCTTGCAGCAAAACAGTGTTGGCAAGCGCCGCCTGCACAGCGCCGTCGGTGAACGTATATTCTTCCATTTCAATGCACGATACGCACCAGTCAGCATAGAAGTCCAACATTGCGGTTTTGCCGTCGGCAGCGGCGGCGGCAAGGGCGCTGTCTAAATCCGCTACTGTCTTAATTCGATTGAAATCCAATCCACGGTGTTGCTGCTGACTGATTGAACCGCCTGCTATGCTGATCGAAGCAAGGGGCTTAAGCGGGTTGCTGCCGCCAGTCAAAGAGCCAAATAGAAGCAGAACACCATAACCGATGGCCAGAAAACCAAAACCTTTGCCGATCTTCTGGCGGCCGGATGAGTCGCTCGTCAAGGTGGTCAGTCCACCCATAAAGACACCGGCCATAAATATCAGAACGCCCCACATGGCGAGCGTTATGCTGCCAGGCAGGATGCGCGACAACATCCAAATCGCCAAACCGAGCATCATAAAGCCGAATGCATTCTTTATTGCAACCATCCAGGGGCCGGCCTTCGGCAACAACTTGCCAGCAGATGCACCCACCAACAGTAATGGTGCGCCCATTCCCAAGCTCAGTGCGAACAAAGCCGTGCCACCTTTCAGCATATCGCCGGTTTGGCCAATAACCGTTAACGTCGCTACCAACGGTGGGGCCACGCAAGCGGTCACGATGAGCGACGAGAGCGCACCCATCACAAACGCACCAATGACCGTGCCGCTTTTTTGCCGCCCGCTCACTGCGGCAAGTCTGCTTTGAATGGCAGACGGCATTTGTAATTCGAAAAGCCCGAACATGCCGAGGGCAAGAATGACGAATAGTCCAGCAAATATGCTGAGCACCCACGGCTGATTAAATATCGCCTGAAGCTGCACGCCGACCGCTGCCGCCGCGATGCCAGCGCCGGTGTACACCAACGCCATGCCCATTACATAGCTGAGTGCCAGAGCAAATCCACGGGCCGAGCTGACGTCATCACCTTCGCCCGCAATAATTCCCGATAAGATCGGTACCATCGGAAGAACGCACGGTGTCAGTGCAAGCAGCAAACCGGCACCAAAAAAAGTGGCAATGACAATCCAAATGCTGGAGTTGCTAATAAGGCTTGCCAAGCGGTCCTGCTCGGAGACGGGCGCACTCGAATCGCGTGGCGCTGGAAGCGCTGATACGGCGGTGGCCTGCGGCAGCAGGATTTGTATGGTTCGGGTGGTTGGCGCGTAGCAAATTCCGTCTTCTGCACATCCTTGGTAGGTGAGGTCTACAGCGACCGACAATTGCTCCGGTGTTGCTCTTGCAACGGCCACTTGACCGAAGACCTCGTGGAAATAAACTTCAGACTCGCCAAAATTTTCATCGAACTTAAGCTTGCCTTTTGGTAGGCCGACTTTTCCAAGTTGGATATCGCTTGAGTTACTACTTGCGCTGATCTTGTCTTTGTATAGGTAATAGCCGTCCGCAATCTGAAACGAGAATTCGATATTGTTGCCGTCAATCGCCTCAGCGTAAGGTTTGAACGCATCGTCAACGGCAAGAAAATCGCCCAATGCGCTACGACCACTCGCTAACCCAAATTTGTTTTCGACTGCCGCTTTGCCAGCTGGTGCACTAGCATTGATTAGGCGGATATTCTCTTTCCATATTTGTGGCGGATAGCAAAGTCCTAAATCGGCACAGCCTTGAGATTTGATTTGAATTTCGAACGCATCCGGGCGTTCACCGGCTATCGAATACGGTATCGTGACAAAAAATCGTTTGCGGTAGACTTGCTGCTTGCCGAAATATTCGTCCTCGTGATCCAAGCCCGTTGGCAGCGCATAGTCGCCAAATACAACCGATGGCGTGTTGCTGCTAAAGGAGAGCTTCTTCTTATACAGGTAGTAGCCGTCTTCAAGCGCCCAGTCGATCTCGATGACATCACCCGCATCGACGGCAACGTACTGGAATGCGACCTCAGGCTTTAGTGGGTCTTCGTCCGCGTACGCGGAGGCGGCTGTCAGCACCAGCAACAGCAGGGCCAATTTGCTGGCAAGATTTCGGATAGTGGTCATAACAGTGGTCAATTTGAACGTCCTGTTCGTGAAGTCTTTAGATTGCATCGGCTATTTCGCGGAGCATGCATCCGCGTACCTATCGGACCGGTCAGAACGGCAATTTGTTTCCGATTATGTTAATTGACGTTTGTTTCCAGCAAAGCAGGATAACCGCCGGGTGTCGCTATGTCATTGAACCATGCCGCAAAAACTCCGCCATCCTGGCCGAAAAAATTGGCCGTTTCGACGTGATCTGCGAATTCTTGCTTGAATTTTCGTGAGCTGGCCCTATCATTAGCACTCCTTACGGCAGAGTGCTAACAAGCAGGATGCCCGAAAGCCGCAAAGTCGGTTCACAATCAATAGTTTAGAGGAGATCTAATCAATGAAGATTCGTCCGCTTCATGATCGAGTCATCGTAAAGCGCATGGAAGAAGAGCGCACGTCCCCTGGCGGTATCGTCATTCCGGACGCTGCGACTGAAAAGCCAATCAAGGGTGAAGTCGTTGCCGTAGGCAATGGCAAAATCCTGGATTCCGGCGAAATCCGTGCATTGGATATTAAGGCTGGCGACAAAGTGCTGTTTGGCAAGTACAGCGGCACCGAAGTCAAAGTCGATGGTGATGAGCTTCTGGTAATGAAAGAAGACGACATCATGGCCGTTATCGACGGCTGATAGACGATAGTCGCTCATCAATTTTTACAGATTAAAGCTTAAAAGGATTAATTAAATGGCTGCTAAAGAAGTTCGTTTCAGCGACGACGCGCGCCAGGCAATGTTTGCGGGTGTGAACATCCTGGCGAATGCGGTAAAGGTGACCTTGGGTCCCAAAGGTCGCAACGTAGTGCTCGACAAGAGTTTTGGCGCACCGACTGTCACAAAAGATGGTGTCTCGGTTGCCAAAGAGATCGAGTTGGATAATAAGTTCGAAAACATGGGTGCGCAGATGGTGAAGGAAGTTGCTTCCCAGACCTCTGATATCGCAGGCGATGGCACCACGACCGCAACCGTTCTGGCGCAAGCTGTACTGCGCGAAGGATTGAAGTCTGTTGCAGCTGGCATGAACCCAATGGATCTCAAACGCGGTATCGACAAGGCAACCATCGCTATTGTTGAACAGCTCAAGAAGCTATCCAAGCCTTGCGAAGATGACACAGCGATTGCACAGGTAGGGAGCATTTCTGCAAACTCAGACATCGAAATTGGCGAGATCATTTCTGAGTCCATGCAAAAAGTGGGCAAAGAAGGCGTTATCACAGTTGAAGAAGGCTCGGGTCTGGAGAATGAATTGGATGTCGTCGAAGGCATGCAGTTTGATCGCGGTTATCTTTCCCCTTACTTCATCAACAACCAACAGAGTCAGAGTGTCGAGCTCGAGAATCCGTTGGTTCTCTTGTTTGACAAAAAGATCTCGAATATCCGCGACATGTTGCCGATCCTGGAAGGCGTCGCAAAAGCTGGCCGACCGTTGTTAATCGTTGCTGAAGACGTCGAGGGCGAAGCCCTGGCTACTTTGGTCGTCAACAACATTCGCGGCATTGTCAAGGTAGCGGCGGTTAAGGCGCCGGGATTCGGCGATCGTCGCAAAGCAATGTTGCAGGATATCGCGATTTTGACCGGCGGACAGGTGATTTCAGAAGAAGTAGGCCTGTCACTCGAAAAGACGACGATTGAAGAACTTGGAGAGGCGAAGAAGATTCAAATCACCAAGGAAAACACGACCGTCATCGACGGTGCTGGCCGGGCTGAAGACATCAAGGGCCGTGTTGACCAGATCAGTGCTGAAATTGAAGAGTCTTCGTCCGACTACGACAAAGAGAAGCTTCAGGAGCGTGTAGCTAAGCTGTCTGGCGGCGTTGCCGTCATCAAGGTTGGTGCTGCTACTGAAATCGAGATGAAAGAAAAGAAGGCACGCGTCGAAGATGCGCTGCACGCGACTCGCGCAGCCGTTGAAGAAGGCGTTGTACCCGGCGGCGGTGTGGCATTCATTCGTGCCGTTAGTGCCATCAGCAAACTGAAAGGCGACAACGACGATCAGAACGTTGGTCTCAACATTCTGAAGCGTGCAGTTGAAGAGCCATTACGGCAGATCGTTCAGAACGCAGGCGGCGACGCCAGTGTCGTATTGAACGCTGTTGCTTTGGGCGAAGGTAACTACGGTTACAACGCTGCAAGCGGCGAATACGGCGACATGATTGAAGCTGGTATTCTGGACCCGACCAAAGTGACGCGTTTTGCATTGCAAAATGCAGCATCTGTATCGGGTTTGCTGCTGACGACCGAAGCGATGGTCGCCGAAGCACCCAAGGATGATGCTGGTGGTGCACCTGCGATGCCTGATATGGGCGGCATGGGTGGCATGGGTGGAATGATGTAGTCCATCTGGCTTAACAGAGCTAAGGAAGAGGCCGCGCTATGCGCGGCCTTTTTTTATGCGGCCAGTCATATTAGGCGCTCATCCTGGTCGGTGGTGCGCAGCCATCGCGTGTGACGACCCAGCTACCGACCGTACACGCGCTGCCAGCATCGATCGGGTTCAGTCTGCTGCTGCTTCAGAAAGTGGGCGTTCGAATTACCAGGAGCCGGTCGACTTGGCGGAACCAGGCCCGCCAAAAGTACCGTTCAGAAGGCAAGTTGGGAGGACTATCAGCAAGAGCAGCAGGACGATCACTGTCCAGCATGCTCAATTGGCGCGTCCCGTAATAGCCAAGCAATGCGAGGCGTGCCAGCCACAATGCTCGCGATGACAACGCCGACGGCGGCACCGCTTATCACCGGCGACCAGATGAACCAGGGCGCGACGGCGGCTACTGCGAAAAGGAAAAACTCGACCGCAACTCTAACCGGCCCAGCTGTTGGAACGACAACGTTGTTTTTATCATTGGTAGTCGAAAATATCGACGGTACTGCAACCAGTATGATGAGGGCCGGTAAAACCAACCACTTGGTGAATATCGCTTTGGCCCATGGACCCGTAATCCACGCGATGAGTTCTGACATAAATCGTAGTCCCGAAGAAACTACAGTGTCGTGCGGATGGTTGAACTTTTTCTCGATGATTCCAGCGCTACCAGACAATCTTTTCGCCTAGAATGAGTGAGGCATGATGCCCCATATGAAGTGGTGCTGCGAATGATCAGTCTTGATCAGAAGTGAGCCAATTTCAATATCGTAGCCTAATGTCTCGGTCTGGCAGTGCGCGGACATAGCGAATCAAGAAGGATTGTAGAAGTCATCCAGCCGTTTGCGAATGTAGGAGTCGATTAGTCCGGGCACAAATGGCTTCAAATAATTCGCCAATTTTCCACCGACCGTCATTATCACTTCGCGTTCTCGACGATCTGTAGCGGCAATGATTCGCTCGGCGCAATCAGAGACGGACATTACGCCGGGCGCGTTTGCCGGTCGCAAATTAATCTGCGTGTCTACGGGTCCCGGACACACCATCGAAACTGCCACACCGTGACTAACCAATTCACTGCGAAGTGAGTCGAAAAAGCCATGCAATGCATGTTTGCTAGCAGCGTATGCAGCGCTCCCCGGAAATCCGGCTTTTCCTTGAAGACTCGATATCACTGTGATTACACCTTTCGATTGTTTTAGGTGATCAAGCGCGTGATATACGCATCTAACAACGCCAAAATAGTTCACATTCATCAACAACTCAGCCAACTCCGGTGAATCCCAAGAATCAACCGTGCTTTTGTGCGATATACCGGCATTCAAAATCAGCACATCAATGCCGCCCAAGTGTTCGACTGACTCAGAAATAATTCGTTGGCAATGATCACTGACGCCAACATCTGCCTCAATGATTTTGGTGTCTGCGCCTAGCGCGCGGCATTTATCCTCTACGGATAGTAGCCGGTCCTTTCTTCGAGCAACCAACACGAGGCTGGATTCTCGTGATGCAAGTTGCTTAGCCAACTCCTCGCCTATTCCTGAGGACGCCCCGGTGATAACGACTCTTTGAGGTGTTGAGCTCACTCTAGGATATCCTCCTATACGTTGACTTGATGCACTTATATGAGCATGCCCGCATTGGGACAACAACGGCCCGTCAATTCTTGACTATATTGCGGGCCGCTGCCCTAGGCAAACCGGTCATTTGATATCGCAAATGTCGGACGCTGAAGGTGTGATCAAGCGCCAACTATGATACTTCACCAATTGAATGCCCTCGCGTCTATTCCCTTGCTTCTATTTCTCTGCGAACGTAAAACCTTTTTTCTCCGCTAACGCTTGCAGGCTGCTTTGCACCACTTGGTCAAGCCCTTGCTCCTCACTGTCGCCGAGTTTCGCGCGTTCTTCAGCGACATATTGGCGGCGCTCGGCGGCCAATTGCTGAATGCGGGATTGTATTGCGGTGCGCTGCTGTTTCTTTTGTTCCAGGTGTACCGTTCGCTGTTCAATATTCATATCCTGCATTTCTGCGGGCAGCTCGTCATTCTCGATGTCATCAAGCGACGTTCCGGCATCTATAGCGTCGACCAAATCCCAGTGGCCATTTTTATATAGGCCGCTCGCCTTGCTAACGGTTCGGCTGGCGCTGGCAGGCGTGCTCATAGCATCCGCATTCGCGTCTTGCTCGATCTGGTTCGATCGCTTCTTTTCACCGTCCTTACCATAAGCGACGTAGGTGCCATTTAGCTTCGTGTTTAGTTCGATAATCTCATCGTCCATCGGTGTTGCGATATTCGCAACTGCTGAGGCATTCTGATTGATGCTGGCATAAATACCGTCGCCGAGATTTGCGACTTGGCGCCAACCCTTAGCGTCACCATCGTTTTCACCGCCGCAGTAAATCGTGTTCACGACAATTCCCATGCGGGCGGCCTCGCGGGTCGCCACGCTTACCGGGATCTGTGGATCTTGGTGTGCGCCTTCGTTGCCGGCAACGAACAGCACACGCATCGCGTCTGCATCGCTAGTCCAATCCAATTCCTGTACGGCCGTACTAATGGCACGTGCGACAAATTCATCGCCGCCATTGGTGCCGAATTCGAACAGCGTCTTGTTGACGAGGTCTAGATCATCGGTGAACGGTAGGTCCACTCGTACAAATCCACCTTCAGATCCATAATTCGGATTGCCGAAGGATAAGATTGCCAGTCTGAGTTGCGGCTGTGGCTGTGCTCGGCCAAGTTCATTCACGATGTCCCAGAGGCGCTGCTTAGCGGAATCTATTAACCCAGACATAGAGCTGCTGACGTCGAGTGCGATGACGACATCAATTTGTTTGCTATTGATGATTTGATTGCTTGCGATGTACGCGTTCGCCGGTCCGATTAGCACTGACGACAAAAATACAATGTATAGCAGGTTTTGAAATCTTGAAATAATTCGTTTGATCATCTTTCTCTCCCGATCGATTGTGATTCAGTTCGAGTCAGATGAGAGAATGCACTCAACGACCGTGGCGTTTGAGGCCGATCGAGGTAAAACTTGGCGGCGCGAATTTACTGAATTTTTACATTCTATTGGATGGCGTGGACTTTCGCAGAATGCTCGTCACTGAATTGCGCCAGCTCCGGCCACTTCGCATAGCCTGGGCATGAGGCTGCCGCAGCAGAAATTGAATCAAGGGCCTTGTCCACTTCATCACGATGAATATAGGTAATCGCCACTCGGCGCATCGCGGAAGCCGAGGATATCTGCGCTGCGACGGCGTCGAGATTGTCACTGATTTCACGCAATACAGATTTTGGCACACTGCCAGGGCTAAGCGTTTGCAGCATAGTGTAATAGTACGCGCGGGATGCGTTATCCGCGACTGCCGCGTTGCCGCGAAGTTCGTCGCGCTCAGCGATCTCGGCCGCCCGGCGATAAGCGGATTGTGCCTTGTCTGTCGTACCCATCTGGCGGTAGGAATCGCCGAGATTGCCCCACATTTGGTGTATTTCCGGTGCCCCAGTACCAATTGAGTCGATGGCGCGCTGACGAAGTTTTGCGGATTCTGCGAAATCGCCAAGCGCGTAGTAACTCATGCCAAGAAATTCATCACCGACGTAAGATCCCGGATTGGCGGCCTGGGCACGCAGGTAGACATCCCGTGCCTCGTTATTGTCGCCGTTGCATAGATAAAACGTGCCTAAGTTGCCAAGAATTTTCTCATTGTCATTGCGCCTTAGCGCTTCCTCGCTGGCTGCGATGGCCGCTGCGACATTGCCGTCAAACCATTCGTATAATCCAAGGTTGAACAGCGGCCGCCAATGCAAGGGATCCACGTCCGCTGAGCGCCGCGCCGATGTTTTCGCTCGCTGCAATGCATCGGTACTCTCAGTTTGCCGGTAGCTTTGGAAGTGGCTGGATGCTAGACCTTCGTGCGCTGCCGCATCAAGCGGATGGCGTTCAACGATATCTTCGTATAGGGCAATGGCTTCGTCGTTGCGGCCGGTGCGGTGTAGAAAATGTGCATGTGCTACGGCCACGACGGGATCGTCGGGATTCAACTGAAGTGCCTGCCCGCACGCGCCGGCTGCGTCCTTGAGGGCGCGTTCTTCATCGGACATCCAGTGTTCTTCCAGCAGCGTTTGACACAATCCTGCATGTGCTCTTGCGTAATTGGAGTCCTGCCGTAGTGCGGATTCGAAACGGCTCTGTGCACGTTTGACATTGAGCTCTGTGGTCGGTTGATTCATGTGGAACTCGCCGTCCAGATAGTCGTCCTGCACAGGCGCCAATGGAAAATGGGGTAGGTCTCGAATCGTCGGCAAACCAGTCGCCTTTTGGACCGCCAACGCCACATTTTCTGCAACGCGCGCTCGGTAAAATTCTGCAGCGCTCGCTTGAAAGCTCTCCGCCCAGATTTGCCTGCGGACGCCGTTGGCGAATAGATATACTCGCAGACCTGTGAAGCGCTCGACGGTCGAGACTTCCCCGTCGATAACGACGTCCGATCGAAGAAGTTTCGCAGCAGATTTCGTATCCATGTCCCGCGTAAGGGCTGAGGCAGTATCCGCTGCAACATTGAAATGTTCCCCGAGCGTTGCGCGTATCGCCGCGCTGAGTTCTCCGTCGAGGTCGCCGTCAAGTTGCATGACGACAAGCGTTGCGGTACCAAGGTCTAGAGCAATCGGGGTGACAGCGTCAGTGGTAGCGACGTCTCCTGGGCGCTGCAGCAAAAACCAGACGCTCGAAATGGATACAACTGCTGCAATAAAGACAAGCAGGCTCAGTTGCATTTTCTTGCTGTCGGTGGAATTTTGCCGGTCGCTCGGCGGGTCGTTTTCGTCAGACGACTTGTAAAGGGAATGCGCAGGAACGCCCAACGCCCTGGCGACGCGCTCCAGAGTCAGTAACTCGACCGGCACCTCGCGAAACACCCGGTTTACGATGTCTTTAGGTGCCGCATCCAGGCCCTCGAGGTCAGCCATCCGCTCTGCCAGCGCCGCCTGCGTCTTCAGTCCGGCATCGGTTAGTGCGCGGGTCAATTTCGGCCGTGATGCCCTGACGCCGCGTTTTCTTTGGCCTGCTTTCTGATTGTCTTTAGTATCGTTCAATAGTGCTGCTCAATTGTTTCTTCATTCCCTGCGTTGCGTGTTTCTGCCGGTTTCTTATAACACAGCACTTAACTGGCGTTAATTGCCGGTAACTGACATTAGCTGTCGATGTTCGGTAATCAGCCATCAGGCATGTTTGAAATGTGAAAACCATAGACGACAGGCTAGCTGGAACACAAGCACACAATGTCACCGAAGGAGCTGCGCGATGGCGCTAATCAAATGTAAAGACTGCAATAACGATGTTTCCGACTCGGCAGAGGCATGTCCCAAATGTGGCGCGCCAATTCCTAAGGTTGTGAGTCCGGATCAGGAACAATGCCCGTTTTGCATGACTGTAGTCGCCAAAAGCGCGACTGTTTGCTCTAGTTGCCACGCCAAAAAAGGCTATACGCAGTCCCGGGGCGTGGTTTACGGAAAAATGTTAACCCTTTGGTGGGGCATTCTATTTCCAATCATCATGATGCCGGTATCGTTCATTTTCGGCCAGGGCTTCGGTAGTTTAGTGACACTAATCCTGCTGATCGTCGTGGTACTTTCCGTCGTTCGGCTAATTCGTGGACCGGTGTGGTATCAAACCCGATCGGTTAATTAGTCCCGAATGCCTTGCAATCGATTCGTCCGGTGCAGCTCCCGTTCGCCTGCGCGACGCTCCTGACATCTATTGGATTCGGATTCAGCTCGCCTGCTTGGTTTTGCTGGTTTGCCAGCGAAGCCACATTCGGTAGCCCAGCAATACACTCAAAATAATTGCATAAACGAGCGGCTCGGTGATGTCCTTTTTAACCTGCCACCAGTAATGCCAGACCGCCAGGACACCGACCAAATAGATGCTGTTGTGTAGGCGTTGCCAAGCCTTGCCGAGGCGCCGCCGAATCGCCGCGGTTGACGTCAATGCCATCGCAATCAGTAGCGTAAGTGCCGCCATACCGATAGTGATAAACGGTCGTTCGAAAATGTCTTCAATAATATCGGCAAGCCGTAGCTCCCGGTCCAGCCAAAGCCAGATGATGAAATGCACGGCGACGTAGAAAAAAGCAAAAAGTCCCAGCATACGCCTGAATCTGGCAATCCAAACACGCCCAGTCAGTTTACGTAGCGGTGTTACCGCGAGCATCATTAGAATAAATCTGAGTCCCCACTCGCCGAAGTGGTCCTGCATGGCCTCAATCGGATTCGCGCCCAGGTCGTTATTGACAACGCGCGCCACCAAAATCGCAAATGGCACCAAGCAAAGAACGAAGACAAAAGGCTTCAATATGAAGCCAATGCGCCGGTTGTGATCCATCGGTTAGAAATTCTTTCGCAGATTAAGGCCGTCGTAGAGATGTGCAACCTGCTCGCCATAACCGTTGAATTTCAGCGTCTCTTGCTTCGTGTTACTGAAGATGCTGCTGAAGCCACCGCTGCCGGAGCCGATTCGACGTTCACGAGCCTGACTCCATCGCGGGTGAGAAACTTCCGGATTGACGTTGGCGTAAAAGCCATACTCGTGTGGTGCCGAGGTTTCCCAGCTGGTTCTTGGCCGGCGACTGGTAAATTTGATCTTCACGATGCCCTTGATACTCTTGAAGCCATACTTCCACGGTACAACCAATCTTATTGGGGCGCCGTTTTGATTGGGCAGGACTTCGCCATAGAGTCCGACGGCCAATATTGGCAGCGGATTCATCGCTTCCGCGATGGTTAGTCCTTCGACGTATGGCCAACGCAGCACGCGTGAGCGTTGCCCCGGCATTCTGCCTTTATCGACTAGCGTTTCAAATTGTACGTATTTAGCGCTGGCCAATGGCTGGAATTGTTTTAGGACGTCGGCGAGTGGAATGCCAACCCAAGGAACAATCATCGACCATGCTTCAACACATCGAAGGCGATAGATGCGTTCCTCCAACGTATGCGGTTTGACGAAGTCTTCCAGATGGAATGAACCCGTTTTTTCGGCATCTCCACTGACTTCGATAGTCCACGGATGCGGCTCAAATTCTTGCGAATAGCGGTACGGGTCTGCTTTGCCGGTACCGAATTCATAATAGTTATTGTATGTAGTGATGTCGTCGTAACTATTGGGGGCCTCGGAGGTGCTGTATTCACTCTCCCTGATACCAGTCAATTTGCCTCGCCGATCCTGCGGCACCACAGCGCTCAGTGCCGATCCTGACAGAATTGTACCGCTCGCGGCCAGACCGCCTTGCATAAACGAGCGGCGATTCAAATAGGCATCTTTGCTGGTAATTTCGGACGGCTTTATGTCCGCAGGCTTTCTGATGATCAACTCGGTCTCCCAATTCAAGTGTCCATTCTTTAAGACCGGACTTTCACCGCGAATATTGCACGATATTGCCGATTTAGCGCGGCAATTGAGTCACAATTCGCATGAATTCGAGGTGAATATGGCTGATAGCAGGAAATTTTCAATTCCGCTGCTGATCGCGGTCGTTGCGTATAGCGGATATATGAGGAACCTAGCGCGTCTTCGGCGCCATGCTGGCGGACCGTAGGCCGCTATTTCTTGGGTGGACGGCCGTTTAAGCTCCAATCGTAATTGTCATACTCGATGTTTTCCGAATCTTTGACGTTCGTATCGTTGTCGTCAGCGTATTTAGCAAGAAAGTTCCGTATTCCGCCGTAAGCCTTATCGAATTCTTTGCCGTACCACTTAAGAATTCGCGACGCCTGAGTGTTTGCGTTCGCAGAATCGCTGCGTGTGGATTGCTTCACAAAACGTTTGGTCGCTCGTTCCAGTTGTTCGTCAAGCGTGTTTGCATCAAAGCTGGCGTTATTCAAGATCGGACAAGACGCCGATGCACAATTGATTGCGAAATGCGTTCGCGGGTCGCCAAGAGGAATGATGCGTCGCCGCTCAATGCTGAGCAATGACAAATTTTCTCCCGCGATAAGGTATTTGCTGAATAAGAAAAACCGTAGACGGCCGAAAAACGTCGATGGCGACTTACCATTTACAATCGCCTTAATTACGAGCGCATTGTAAGCATTGATGTAAAAGCTCAGTTTTTGTTTCTGTGTCTGCAATGTCGCAGGATCGACGTGACCTATTTGCTCAATTACATCAACAAATGCTGGATCGCCTTGAAATGCGGCATAGTCTACTTGACCGTCGACAACGTATTCACCGAGCATTCGATCAAATGCCGCCAAGTCCCACGCCTCGAATGGTATCGAGTCAATCATCTGTCGCTTCCTCTCGCAACCAATTCAAAATAAGCCGATTTACGATTGCTGGTTGTTCCTGTTGCGTCCAATGACCGCAGTCTTGCAGCATATGCATTTGCAGATTGGTGACGTGTGTTTTCAGTGCCGTGAAATGGCTCATCGGAACGATCACGTCATCGATCGCGCCGATAAACAACGTTGGCGTGCGAACCGTTTGCTCCACGTCCGACAATGATTCCCAATTATGTGTCCAATTCCGGTACCAGTTGATCGGCCCGCGCATCCCGTGGCGTGTAAATGACTCAACAAAGTAGGCCTGGTCACTGTCGTTTAGCAGTGGTCGCCCGGCGGCGCGTTTGCGCCCAACGGCCTTGATGAGGCTAAAAGCCTTTCGATCATTCGGTAGCGCGTCAAAATCAGGCCGGGAAATTTGCCCGACACGCATCATCATATCGAAGAAATGTGCAGGATCAGCATCGAATGCGCGCTCCGCATCGTCGCTATCCTGAAAATTAACGATATAGAAATCGTCGCCCAGTCTGGCGCGCATTTGCGCAATGGGCTCGCTCGCAGGTCTTGGTCGGTACGGAATATTGAGAATTACCTGCCGTAAAATCCGTTCTGGGGCAACGAGGGCCATATGCCACAACAGTAGTGCGCCCCAGTCATGTCCAACGAAAATTGCGCGTTCGACCTGCAGATTGTCCAATAAGCCGCGAATATCTGCGATTAAGGTTTCGATGCGATAGTCCGAGGACTCAAACGGACAATCGGTATTGCCATAGCCGCGCTGATCAACGGCTACGGCGCGGAATCCTGCGTCCGCCAAGGCCGGAAGCTGATGTCGCCACGAATAAGCCAGATCGGGAAATCCGTGCAGAAATATGACGGGCTGCCCCGTACCTTGCTCGTAAACTGCCATGCGAATGCCGTTAGTCTGGATAAATCGTGGTGTCGGAAAATTCTGCACGTTGCCGGTGTTTCGCTCAAGGTTAGGGAATAAAAGCATAGCGCCTCTTGTAATTTGATGCATTGGGCTTTAATTTCCACTGCAAACGAGGATGGGGACGAGTAAGCAGATCAATCTATTGTAGCGACCGGATGATGGTGGAAGTTCCGGACAGACATCTGCTGAATATCACCCTGGAGTTGCCCGCTGAAAAATCTCGTGTGTCGAGTGATGAGATTGAATAAGCAGGGTCGATTGGCTCACGCAATGGGCCCAATGAGGCGAGAGTAGTTCGAGGATGGTTTCGAACTGGCTCGTAGAACCGGGTGGTACCGCGATACAGAAACAAGTCGCCCCGGACGCAAATATGCGTCCGGGGTTTTTTTTTGAAGGATAGGGTGGTTATGAATTTTAAAGAAGTTTCCGGGCGCTACGATGGACCAGCGCTTGAACAGGCGATATTAGCCTTTTGGCGTGACCACAAAATTTTTGAGCGGACTCTCGAACAGTCAGAAGGCAGGCCGCATTTCAGTTTCAATGAGGGGCCGCCGACAGCTAACGGAAAGCCGGGCATTCATCACGTACTCGCGCGCAGCTTCAAAGACGCATTCCCAAGATACAAAACGATGCGCGGCTTTTATGCGCCGCGGAAAGCCGGCTGGGATACGCACGGCTTGCCGGTCGAACACGAAATCGAAAAAGAACTAGGTATTTTCGATAAGAAAGAAATTGAAGAAAAAGTCGGCATTGCGGAGTTTACGCGGCGCTGCCGCGAGTCGGTAATGCGTTATATCGGCGACTGGGAAAAAATGACGGAGCGTATGGGATTCTGGGTCAACCTGGACGAGGCCTACTACACGCTGAATAACGAATATATTGAAAGCGTCTGGCACCTCCTACAAGTGATCTGGGACAAGGGGCTCATTTATCGCGGTTACAAGGTCGTGCCATACGATCCTCGGATTGGAGCAACTCTGTCGTCGCACGAATTGGCGCAAGGTTATCGAGATGTCGAAGACCCTTCAATATACGTACGCTTTAACGTAAGTGGAGAGAGCAACACGTCGTTTCTTGTCTGGACGACAACGCCGTGGACACTGCCAGCCAATCTATTACTCGCCGTTCACAATGACATCGACTACGTATATTTAAAGATGGGTGACGAAACCCTAATTCTTGCAGAAGCGTTGCAGGCTGACGTGATGAAAGATGCAGAGGTTGAGGTGCTAAAACGCGTCAAGGGGTCGCAATTGGTTGGCATGCAGTACGAGCGCCTGTTTGATTATCTCGAAGTAGACGGCGGTGCCTTCAAAGTTGTTTCCGCCGATTTCGTGAGCACTGAAAGTGGCACTGGTATTGTGCATACTGCGCCTGCATATGGTGTCGACGATCTCGCGCTCGGCGCAGAGCACGAATTGCCAGTTCTGCACGCGGTCGGTCAGGACGGCTGTTTTCTGCCGCAGATCGAACCGGTCGCGGGGCTGTTTTTTAAAGACGCCGACAAGCCAATCATCCGCATTCTCAAAGATCGTGGATTGATGTTCAGGTCAGAACGATATTTGCATAGCTATCCATTCGGCTGGCGCACCGGCGATCCAATCATCTATTACGCGAAAAACGCCTGGTATATCAAAACGTCCGATTACAAAGACCGAATGGTCGAACTTAATCAGGGAATTAAATGGGTGCCCGAGACTATTCGCGACGGACGATTCGGCAATTGGCTCGAAAACAATATTGATTGGGCGTTGTCGCGTGAACGATTCTGGGGCACGCCGCTGCCGGTTTGGGCCAGCGAAGACGGTGACTATCACTGCATTGGATCGATCGCCGAACTTCAAGAATTGGCCGGTCGTTCGCTTTCCGAATTAGATCTGCATCGACCGGCGATCGACGAAATAACCTTCGAAAAAGACGGAAAGACGTACCGTAGGGTGCCAGAGGTCATTGATTGCTGGTTTGATTCCGGGGCTATGACGTACGCGCAATGGCACTATCCGTTTGAGAATCAGGAGACCTTCGAGCGGCATTTTCCAGCAGACTTTATTTGTGAGGCGATCGATCAGACCCGCGGTTGGTTTTATACCCTGCATGCCATCGCTACGTTGGTCTCGGACGATGTAGCCTACAAAAATTGCGTCTGCCTAAGCCATATCGTCGACAAAGACGGTAAGAAAATGTCCAAGTCTGTCGGCAACATCGTCGATCCCTACGAGGTGTTCGATTCGGTTGGCGCAGATGCGCTGCGCTGGTATTTTCTGGCACGACTGTCACCGGAAGTGCAAAAGAGGATTTCGGTCGAAATCGTTACCGACGTCGCAAGTTCGTTCATCAACACATTCTGGAACACTTATGGCTTTTTTATTCTTTATGCGCGAATTGACAATGTCGATCTGAACATCGACGTGCCGCTCGCCGAGCGGCCCGAAATAGACAGATGGGCGCTCGCGCTGCTGAGCCAAACAGTCAAAGTATGTACAGAAGCGATGGATGCCTATGACGCCAAGACCGCCGGCGATGCGATCGAGTCCTTCGTCAATCAATTGAGCAATTGGTATGTGCGCAGGAATCGGCGCAGATTCTGGAAGTCCACGGATTTAAAAGATAAACGCGCAGCATATTTGACCTTGTATGAATGTTTGGATGTTGTGCATCGATTGATGGCACCGTTCGTGCCATTTCTAGCCGAGAACGTTTACCAAAATCTCGTACGGAGCAGAAACGTTAGCGCACCTGAAAGCGTGCATATGACGCAATGGCCAACAACTGATTTGGCTGCACAAAACGATGCGTTGTTGTTTGCGGTCGGCGTAGTGCAGAAGGTTGTCGGTCTAGCGCGGGCCGCAAGAGGGCAGTCTGGCGTACGTACACGGCAACCGTTGTCGAGATTACTGATACGGACTCCAGACGATGCATCCGCCAAAGCGCTGGCCGATCACAAAGATCAGATACTAGAGGAATTGAATGTTAAATCGATTGAGTTTATCGCGCGTGACGCAGGCCTTGTCAGCTATCGAATCAAACCGCACTTACCACGCGTAGGTAAGCGCTACGGCAAACTTGTTCCAAAAATCCGCGAAGCCTTGGATGCCGCAGACGGCGCAGACATCGCGGGCGCAGTTGCCCGGAATGAAACGATTAAGTTAGACGTGGACGGCACGGAATTCACCTTCACTGCAGAAGATTTACTGATCGAAACCAGCTCTGCAGAGGGCTATGCGTGTGGCGAGGATGCGGGCTTCTTGACGGCGCTGGATACTACGCTCAGCGAGCCGCTAATCCATGAAGGATTGGCGCGCGAAATGGTGCGCTCGATCCAGGATGCGCGAAAGCAAGCAGGCCTTGAGGTCTCAGACCGAATCATGCTCGGAATTTCCGGTACACACGGGGTCATTGCGGCCTTAGAGTCCCATCGGGATTATGTCATGGCTGAGACCCTGGCGACTGAATGGCAGCTCGACCAGTCCGATGCTGTATTTTCCGACAGCCGCTCGCTGGATCACGAGAAATGGCACATAGAAATCAGCAAGCTGAATTAAGCACCAAAGAAACGCCGGATCGATGCTGGAGGGTTGGCTTGGTTCCGTAGATTTGTTATAAGAATACGACGCAGGTGTTTGAAAGAACAAGAGTACGCAAAGGGAATATCACCGCGGCACAGCCGCGGACTACAGGAGGTAGTTAACTCACATAGCGTATCGGTGCCATTGGCCCTTGAGAGGAGGCGAATGGCTCAAAAAAAATATAATGAACGCTGGAGTGGAAATGTCCTACCACGCTGACCGCTTTTTCGCCGCCGTTTCGGTTTTGGTGACCCACGGCCCTATTAAACAACGACTTATGCGGGCCTACGAAGAGTACCTGGAAGAGATAGAGCAAGACGAATTGCCTGTTGCGGTGCAAGAATCGTTTGCCGGCTTGCGCCGATTGATGCATGGGGTGACGCCTGCCAACGGAGAAGGACCGATTTGCGCCTCAGTTCGCAAGATGTCCAAAGTTGAGGCTGATCGTTGCGCGGAATTGCTGGTCGAGATTTTCCGTGATGTTGTCAAGTACGCAGATGACACACAAACATTATTGCCGCTCGTTGACGAAGAAATCTCAATTGTGCCGCCATTCTTGGTGAAATCTGGCTAATAACACTGCTGCGGCTCGATAAGGTGCGCGAATGGCGCTCAGTCGCGTCACCAGGTGTGACCGATACGACTACTCGTCGATGATCGGGTAATACACGTAGGTTTGTAACGCTTCTTCCGCTACGCGCGTCGGATCGCTAACGTACACCTCCCAGGCCGGGCCATTTCTCTCCAGCCCTATCGCTGCGATGTATGCGGAAATCTTGTCATGCGTTCGTCCAAGCGTTCGATATGAGCCCACGTGCGTCACGCGAATCGCGTCTCCTGCATAGGTATGGCCGATTTGTACGCCGGACGCGTTCCGTGGCGTATTTGCGGTCACTAGACGTACCGGAATCGCGGCGTCAAACATGAGGTTTGAGCCGTCGAACGAGCTACCGATCGAAAGCGGCGAGCCAGCATTCTGTAAATTGTGCTTATCGACAAAATTCAATATTTCAAAATAGGCGCTGCCAAGCGCACTCGAAATTGACGCGGCGTCGGGCAGGGCCTGGGCTGGCAAGTACGCAATATCAATGGCCTCGACAGTCGCGTGCTCAATTTCAATATCGCTGTAATCTGCCGGGGGCAGTCGCTCGGCCATTTGCTTGAGGCTGATTAGCCCTTGCTCGTACTCCGTGCCAACAATACCGTCCAATAGCAAGCCAAAATAGCGACCCGCGATATTAAATCCAAAGCCCGTTTCGAAGGTCCAAATCGTGTGTGTTCCAGTGGCAGATCTTGTTAGCTCGAAAATGCTACGGGTCGCCGCGCCATCGCCCAGGTCCAGCGTATTGACAACGGTGTTGAAGGCCTCACTTTCGACAATCGATTGATGTCCGGTTCCAACGACGGGTCCATCCCACTCCAGCGATGCGCCAACACCACGTTTTGCACCGCTGATGGTATAAAGCGCATTAGGGTCAGTGGACATCCAAGGCATCCATTGCCTCATTCGATTGAAGTCATTGACCAATGCAAATACGTTCGCCGGCGGTGCGTCGATTTCAATCGTACGAGTGACGCGAGCCGTAGCGGGCAAAAACATTCCGCAAACGAAAAACAAGACGAGGAGTCCTACTACCGCATAGGAAAACTTTTTTACAAATGACATTTTGGTGGCACGCAGAACGTAGAGGGGCGCAGTTTGGCATTGTCGAGCGCGTGTGGCCAGCACTAGAGATACCCTAGATGCAGTATCAATACGCGGTCGAAAATTGCTACACGAACAAGTACGACAGCACCAAGCACTGAAAATTAACCGCGCACAGTCGTGGCAATTACCGATTCACTCGGTGGTGGTGAACTAAGAAAAATATCAATACAACGGCGGATTGGGCACAATGCGCAATTTCGCGGTAACCAGTCAAAACGATGCAGGCGAAAGCAATTAGGGAACGACCCATTGGTGTATTCGACTCCGGAGTAGGCGGTCTTACCGTACTAAAGGCGATTCGGCAAAAGTTGCCATCGGAAAACTTGCTTTATCTAGGCGATACCGCACGCCTCCCGTACGGGACCAAAAGTGCCGCATCGGTACTGCGATATGCGATGCAGGCTGCTGCCCATTTGCAATCGCGCGACATCAAGATGTTGGTTGTTGCTTGTAATACGGCGTCTGCCGTCGCAATTGACGACCTAAAGCGGGCGCTACACCCATTGCCCGTGTTAGGGGTCGTCGAGCCGGGTGCAAATGCGGCGACAGAGAGTCGCCCAGGCGGCCGCCATCTGGTGTTGGCGACGGAAGCGACCGTAGCATTGGCTGCTTACGGAAATGAGATTCGCCGTTTGGATCCTGCAGCGAAAGTCACTGAGCTGGCATGTGAAATGCTGGTAGCACTGGCTGAGGAAGGATGGACCAGCGGCCAAGTACCAGAATCTATCGTGCGCCGCTATCTCCGCGGGTCACTCCAAGCGCCAGCGGCCGAACGTCCAAACTCTGTTATCTTGGGGTGCACGCATTTTCCGCTGTTGCGCGAATGTATCCGAGACGTCATCGGCGACGATTTATCGATCGTAGATTCGGCGGGTACCACTGCTGTGGCAGTCGACCACTTTCTGCGCGAGCTCGACATTCAAAAAGAGTCGCCGAATGGTTCGACCAAATTACTGGCGACAGACGGGGCACGACGATTTGCGCGCGTCGGTGGCGCATTTCTGGGCGCCTCGCTGACACCAGCGGATATCGAATTGATCGATTTATAGTGGGCTCCATCAGTTCTTGATGCAGCAACGCTGTGCCATAATATGGCGATCGTAATTGCAGCGGAGACGCCGCGTGAAAAACGCATACTACTTGCGCCTGTCGGGCGTATTTTTTTTGTTTTTGGCGGGTCTTGCCGCGTGTGGTCAAGCGGAGCGCAACGAGCCGTCCTCTGCACCTATTGCAGCGCAAGACCTTGCACCGGTGCGGCCTGAGGTTTACGCAGATTTCGAGCTGAACGCCGATCTCTCACACCTCAGTGCAGATCAGCGCCACATGTTGGTGCTGTTGATCAAGGCGTCTGAAATCATGGATGTGCTTTTTTGGCGCCAGGCCTGGGGTGACGATCACGAATCCTGGTTGGCCTCAATTGAAGATGATGCATCGCGCCGGTTTGCGGCTATGAATTATGGGCCTTGGGACCGGCTCGATGACGAAAAGTTATTCTTGCCAAATTTTGTCGAGAAGTCATTGGGTGCGAACTTCTACCCGGCCGACATGACACGGGAAGAATTTGAGGCTGCGGAGCTTATTGGAAAAGTCGGCCTTTATACATTGATCCGACGAGATTCAGCTGGCGGCTTGATAACTGTTCCGTATCACGAAGCATATGCTGAGGAGTTGGCGCGCGCCGCCAATTTATTACGTGAGGCGGCAAACTTTGCTCAGGATGCCGGGTTCGCGAATTACCTTACATTGCGTGCGGATGCGCTATTGACAGACGATTATCAACCGAGCGATCTGGCATGGATGGACAACAAGACAAATCCGATTGAATTGGTAATTGGCCCTATAGAGTCATACGAAGATAGGTTGTTCGGTTACCGCACCGCCTATGAATCCTACGTATTGATCAAGGATTTGGAGTGGAGCGAACGGCTGGCTCGATTTGCTGCATTTCTGCCACAGCTGCAGCGCGGTTTGCCGGTAGCGGAGGCGTACAAGGCAGAAAGTCCTGGTACTGACTCTGACCTGAACGCGTATGACGTGATCTATTACGCTGGCCACAGCAATGCGGGTTCCAAAACTATCGCGATTAACCTTCCAAACGATGAGGAAGTGCAGCTGAGCAAGGGTACTCGACGCTTGCAGTTGAAAAATGCGATGCGCGCAAAATTCGAAAAAATACTGCAACCGATTTCTGATGTTCTAATAAATGAGTCTCAGCGCCGTCATGTGACATTCGACGCATTCTTTGCGAACACAATGTTTCACGAAGTTGCGCATGGCCTTGGCGTAAAAAACACGATCAATGGGCATGGAACGGTTCGCGAAGCATTACTCGATGTCGCTTCAAGCATGGAGGAGGGCAAGGCGGACATTCTAGGTTTGTATATGATCGTCAGCCTGCACGAGGCTGGCGAGCTTGGCGAGGTCGATTTGCGTGACAACTATGTCACGATGATGGCCGGACTATTTCGATCAATTCGTTTCGGCGCGTCGAGCGCGCACGGTAAGGCGAACATGGTGCGATTCAATTTCTTTGAAGAGCACGGTGCATTTGTGCGGAATCCGGAGACAGGGACATACAAGGTTGATTTCGAGCGGATGGAAGAGGCGATGGCCGCGCTTTCTCAGCGGCTATTGACGCTACAGGGTGACGGAGACTACGACGGTGCGGTTACGTTGACAAATAGTCACGGCATGATTCGCGACCAGCTGCAACAGGATCTAGTTAGATTGACCGACGCGCAAATTCCAGTCGATATTAACTTCAACCAGGGCATTGACGTCTTGGGGCTTCACTAAGCGTCATCGGCGATGCCGGCATTTTCTTAAGCATCGGCATTGATCATCTGCAAAAATTCGGCGCGCGTTCTGGCATCTTTGCGAAACGCGCCGAGCATTTGACTGGTGACCATTGATACACCGGACTTATGAATACCTCGTGTTGTCATACACTGGTGAGAAGCTTCAATTACGACGCCTACACCTTTTGGTTTGAGTACGTCTTCAATGCAATGTGCGATTTGCGAGGTCATTTTTTCTTGTACTTGAAATCGTCGTGCGAATGCTTCGACGACGCGTGCGAGTTTTGAAATTCCAACAACCTTGTTTCTCGGTAAATAGCCAACATGCGCGTGGCCAATAATCGGTGCCATGTGATGTTCGCAGTGAGACTCGAAAGTAATACGCCTGAGAATGATCATTTCATCGTAGCCTTCGACCTCCTCAAAAGTTCGCTTCAGGAAACGTACAGGGTCATCGCCATAGCCGCTAAACCAATCCAGATAGGCCTCTGCCACACGCTTTGGCGTATCGATCAATCCCTCTCTGCGAATATCTTCTCCCGCCCATAGTAAAAGAGTTCGTACTGCATCCTCGGCGTTCTGACGGCTCGGTTTGCGAGGCTTTGCCGATTGAGCGGACTTTTTCTTGCTATCTTTTCTCACTGCGAGCTCCCTAAAAAACGGGTAGTCACTACCCGCAAACATGCGATGTTGAGCGGCGAGTATACTAAGGAAATTCGACTCTGTGCATCCGCCACCGTCGGCGAGTCATATTTCCCGCGGCCAACTATCCTTCAATAATCGGGAAAGTGATCGATCTGCTAAAACCTTGCCACCGGTTTGGCATTCTGCGCAGTAATTCGTTTCGTTGCTTTTGTAGCGAATTCGTTGCACTGGTTTGCTGCAAATGCTACAGGGATTACCGAACTTGCCGTGCACGTTCATTTCGTCGCGGAATGCAGTCACTTTTTCGGGGAAATGAGAGCCGCTTTGTTTGCGCAACCGGTCACACCACATTGAGAGTACATCCTGTGTGGCGGAGTGCAGCCGGTCTATTTCGTCGTCGCTTAGGCTGCGTGTGAGCGCCATCGGCGAGAGTCTGGCTGCATGCAAAATTTCGTCAGAATATGCGTTACCAATACCGCTGAACAATCGTGGTGTTGCCAGCGCGCGCTTTACTGTTTTGTTTTCAAGACGCAATTGCGATGCGAACTCTTCGGCTGTACAGTCAAGTGGTTCCAGCCCGCCCGGATCATGTGCGGCCAGTGCGGTTTCACCGTCCAATAGGTAAAGCGAAGCTCGCTTCTTGTGTCCCGCTTCAGTCAACAACACTATGCCGTCGGAAAATATGAATTGTGCGAGGTTGTTCTTACGCTTCATCGTCGTGCGTTCAGTCCGCCAATGTAGGCGCCCGGCGATCATGAGGTGTAGCAACAGCCATAGATTATTATCAAGCCCGATTGCAATACGCTTACCTAGGCGTCGAATCTCGATGACGTGTTGGTTGTGTGCCGTGGACAATATGGGTTCCACGCTGCGTAGCAGGAACGGGGTAGCAACTTCGACCTCAATCAGCGTCTGTCCGACCAACCGAGCACGTAGATGCTCGATGTAAAGCGTAAGATCGGGTAGCTCCGGCAACGTTAGCTAAGGGTCTTGGCAGCTACGGACTGTCAGGCGGTAGCCAGACTTATCGGGCAACTAACCCCTATGCCACCGATACCGCAATAGCCTTGCGGGTTTTTCGCGAGGTATTGCTGGTGATATTCTTCAGCGTAGTAAAATGCCCTGCGTGCGGCTATTTCCGTGGTGATATTGCCGAATCCAGCGGCATCTAATTGCTGTTGAAAGGCTCGCTTGGATTGCTGCGCGGCTTCGAGTTGTTCGCCATCTGACGTGTAAATTGCCGAACGATACTGACTTCCGCGATCATTTCCCTGACGCATCCCCTGTGTTGGATCGTGATTTTCCCAAAAAACGCGCAACAACTCGTCATAGGAGATCACGCTGGCATCGAATACGACCAATACCACCTCGGAGTGCCCCGTCTGACCGCTGCAAACCTCGCGGTAGTCGGCGTTTGGCGTCGTTCCGCCCGAATAGCCAACTGCGGTACTGAACACGCCATGTGTCTGCCAAAATATTCGCTCCGCGCCCCAGAAACAGCCCATCCCGAACACCGCCTGTTGGACGTTTTCGGGAAATGGCTCGCGCATGGTATTGCCGTTCACGAAGTGCTTACCCGTTATCGAAATACTGGTTTGCCGTCCTGGTAATGTTTGGTTGTTTTCAGTCATTTTCCTAGTGCGCCCAGTCGCTCGTTACGCGATCACTTCAAGTGATTATTCGTAATGGGCTTGCTTCGATGCCTACCCACACGTTGATGGTCGGTCGCGAGATAGCGGCCCCCGGCTCTCGGTCGGTCAACAATTCCACCCCTGGATATAAATCGCACAGGTATTGATTGTTCACGCCCCCATGATGCCGCCCGATAAACGCCGAAATGCAAATGTGGCATGGTGGTATGCCCTGTGTTTCCGGATAGGCCGATCAGTTCGCCCGCCACGACCCGTTGTCCTGGCTCGACCAGCACGCCGTTTTTTTTCAAGTGATAGTACTCACCGGTGGTTTCGTCGTCGTGCACGATAACAATATAGTTTGCGTATTTGCCGCAACCATCGCGCCAGCAGCCAATCGAATGTCGCTCTTCCTTGCTTGCAACGACGCCGCTACGCGCGGCATGCACCGGTGTGCCTTCTCGCATATTGAAATCAACCGTATAGGTTTCGCGACCAGTATGGCTAAAACGGGATCCATACCCCTGCAATACTCTAAAACTAGCACCGCGCTCATATGGCAGGAGATACAAAACGTCATCGTCGTGGTCCGCGTCCTTGTTGCCGACCGTACATCGCGTGACATATCGATAGTTGCCTTTTCGCGCTGGATTCTTCCTGGTCAGCGTCACAACTTGCTTAGACTCCGCAGGTGCCAGCGATTCAGTGAACGTCGTGTCTCTCGATGATCGCAGTCGTCTAAGATCGAAGTCTAGCGTAAAGGTAATCGGAACATCGCTAGTGTTGCGCGCATTGATTGCTATTTGGCCATTACTCGCCTGCGTATCGATTTGTAGCCAACCTGCAGGACAGCTCGCGGACGCTTCGTATGAATAGGTAGCCAGAGCCACAATCAGCAATAAAGGCAAGCATAAGTTTTGGCGATTCAAATGGCGCAGCCTAAGAATCTTCTGCAGCGATTTTTTCCGTCTCTTTGACTGCCGCGTCTTCAGTTTTTGGTGTGGGTAACGACTCCGGCTCGTAGAAATACTCGTGCACGTAAGTGCGATTCGGGGTGCTGATGCTAACGCCGTCAACCATCTGTGGTCTATGTATTAAACGACGTACCTCTCGCATAACAGAATTTTCCAACGCTCGTAGCCCAGACGGTTCTGCATCGATGACCTTGATGTCGCGTGTAAGGCCTTTGTCGGTAATCCGGTAGCCGACGACGATCGTGCCAGTCTCGTAGCTCTCCGAATCTGCGTTGCTAGCGTCTTCGCTGTCTGTACGGCGGTAATATTTGGGCGGAAATACACTCTGCAGCAATTTTGGCTTTTCCAACTCCCTTTCGCGAAGTGCGAAGCGCGAGTCGTCTTCGGATAGCAATGACCAAGACTCCGCATAAACCTTCGCGGCCTTGTTTGGACGTAAACTGAGCGTATAAAAATCACCGAGCGCAAGCAGTGCCTGCAGCGCGTCTTCCCAAGTGGCATCTGGATTGCTTCTGGAAATTTTTAGCGCACGTCGTAAGTAAGTATCTCCCGACGAGATGGCCGGATTGGCATGATTTTCAAGTTCGAGGTCGGACGCGTAAAGGTAGGATCTTGCGAGACCGGTAAGCGGAGGAATTAGGCTAAGATCTTTTTTGCCGCGCTTTTTCTCTATGATCTGGATCATCTGACGCCAGCTCATGCGTTCTTTGTCGTGCATACGCATGCGATTTTGCCAGGTGACCCGCCGCCTTAGTGCCGGCAGCATATCTAGGCTTACAATGTCCGAATTGCGCGCTTCAATGTTGAAGATGTGCTTATGTACGCTGATCGCGGATTTTTTATTACCCATTGTCAGATGCGTTTCCGCGAGATCTTCGAGTACTCTTATTTGGTCCTTATTGTGCGGACCCTCGTTGACGTGCGTGATATGTACGGCGCGATCAAATGTCACTCTCGCCAAGTCTGGCCGCCCAATACCGAGTTGTGCCGCTCCCAGACCCCGTAACGGATTGACCAGGCCCTCATGTAGGCGGTCTTCCAGTTGCTCAATAATGTCGATCGCGGTGCTGAAATTGAGTGACGCGGCTTCAAATTCTTTATTTCGCTGTTGGGCGAGGCCAAGATTACTCAGTGACTTTGCGGCTTCGTGGCTTTGTAACCCGTATACGCCGATCGACAGCTCAATCATGCGTTTGGCCAGCGTATCGGCTTCGTCGTAGCTGCTGACCTCTATCGCAGACTTGTAGGCTTCGAAATGGCGCCGTAACTCGGCAATGTCTGCTTCGCGCTGCGAAGGTTTCTGCAAATCGATGTCGTCAAAGTTGTCGTCATCGAATTCATCTTCGGCATATTCTTCGTCGCCGAGATCTTCAGCATCTGGCGAGGTAGCAATTTGGTCTTCTGCGATAAGCGTTTGACCGTCGTTGCTGCCACTCTCGTCGAGCGTTTCTTGCGCGCCAGCAGGCGTGCTGAATAGCCAGATAATTGCAGCGAAAGAAAAGGTTAATTGCTTTGAGTTTGCTGCCATGTTGTTTGATTCGCGGTATTAACACAGAGTCGATAAATGTGACTCTCCAAATCCCAATTAGTTCTTCGTGCACAGGGACGTTCGAGTCTTGGACAACTATACAATTTACGGCAGTTTCCGCATAGGCTCGGGCCATGAGAATTCGTCGCCTCGTGATCGTCGTGGTGGCGCTTGAATTAGTGCTTCAGAACGCCATTTGTATCTGCCCTGGAGGGATAAACCTAATACAATCAAGCATTTGGGATACAGATGAACCGCCAGTCTGCAGTGAATTGCGGCGTGCAGCCGATGCAAATCGTTGTTGCAACATTTCCGCATATGGGCCGCTTCCCCGCTGCCGATACTTGAATCTATTGTCATAATCGCGGCCGCCGCTCGCCTGGCGGATCAGACTCATTACGTGGCTTGCCCGTTGCGGTTTGTGGACGTTCAGCCAGTCTGAGAATATTTGCTTCAACTCGTTGGGCAATCTCAGCAAGATATATTGCGCCCTAATTGCACCAGAGCTTGCCGCTGCTTCAAGGGTTTTTTCGATTTCGCTGTCATTTAGTGCTGGGATGATGGGTGCCATTAGGAGGGTTACCGGGACGCCAACCTCCGTAAGTTGCGTCATCAATTTCAGCCGTGCGCTTGCGGCGGGCACGCGCGGCTCGAGGACGCGTTTTAGACTGTCTGACATTGTCGGAATACTTATCGCGACCGAGCAGAGGCTTTGCCGGGCGAGTTCTTGCAGTATATCGAGGTCGCGCTGCATCAGCACGCCTTTGCTAATAAGGCTGACGGGGTGCCGATATTTCAAGAAAAGCGCCAACAGCTGGCGGGTGATTCCGAGTTTTTTTTCGGCCGGCTGATAGGGGTCCGTGTTCGCTCCAATGGTGATGGGTTTGCATTGATAGCCCGGCTTTGTCCACTCTTGCAACAAACGTTCTGCTGCATTCGGCTTGTAGAAAATCTGCGTTTCAAAGTCCAGACCCGGCGATAGGTCGAGGTAACTGTGGCTGACGCGCGCGTAGCAGTAAACGCAGCCATGCTCGCAGCCCATGTATGGGTTAATGGAGCGCTCGAACGGGATGTCTGGTGACTGATTGTTGCTGATGATGCGCCGCGCGTGCATTGGCCTTAATGTTGTCTTCAGCGCGTATGGTTGCTGCGCTTCGGACTCCAGTGGCTCGACCAACGGCTCTACAATCGTTTTTGAAAAGCGACTAGGCGTCTGGCCGATGGCGCCGCGGCCTTTGCGGGCAGTTGCTGTAATTGGCGTAGCCATCCATGCTCGTAAAGCTGTATATAAACACAGTATACTAGTCCTAAGTGCTTTCTAATTCAAAACTTTATAGCCGCGTCCCGATAGGCAGCGTTTTACCACCATGCGCTTTTCTCGTTCGGCTTCGCTACCGTGCCGTGCGCCGCCAAAAATAGCGCCATAGCCGGCGCCACGGTCAACTTCGCCACTAATCGCACCGGCTGCAGCGCCTATCACCGCGCCGCCAGCAGCGCCTTTGGCAGCGCCCTTCGAGATACGAATTTCCTCGGCGTAGGACTTGCACTCCTCCAAGTCGGCCCGGTAGCTATCCATGTTGACGCCACGGCGGTCGATGATGGGGTCAGGGTGGGCAGCGCAAGCAAGCAACATAGTCGCCATGCCTGCATGCGCTAGTAGAAGGTATATTTTCGACATCAGACGATTCATCCTATGCGGTTGCTAAGTTTCTTTCGCCAGTATTAAAACCGCTGACTGAGCAACCGGGCCAACGCCGTTTGAGCCCATTCAAATTCACCCAAATCAGCAAATGACGCTTGGTTTCGCCCATCGGCGGAATTAAGCTAGCCATACTAACTGACTCGACACAGCGCAAGAGTTCCACGCTTCAGACGTAGCGTTACTCATGAACTGTCTCGCCCTTATAATCTAACGCGCGAGCGCGTTGCTCGTTGACGGAAAAGACATGTCATCATCAACTCAAGACTCAACGGCGAGAGCCATTCTCTACGCTTTTCTCGCTAACTTCGGTATTGCGATAAGCAAGACCTGGGCGGCGTGGCTTACCGGCTCAGGGAGCATGCTGGCGGAGGCGATTCATTCCTATGCAGATACGGGAAATCAGGTTCTGCTCTACCTGGGTCTAAAGCAATCCGCTAGACCGGCCGATGAAAAGCACCCGTTGGGGTACGGTAAGCTGAGCTACTTCTGGAGTTTCATCGTTGCCATGCTGTTGTTCAGCGTCGGCGGTTTGTTCTCGATTTACGAAGGTATTCATAAATTAAATCACCCAGAACCGCTGAGCCAGGTCTGGGTGGCGTTAATGGTATTGGGATTGGCGATCGTGCTCGAGGGCTTTTCACTTGCGGGGTGTTTGCGAGAAATTCGGCATATTCGGGGCGCACGTTCTCTGCGCAATTGGTTGCGGCACACAAGAAATTCAGCCTTGGTCGTTGTCGCAGGTGAGGATGTTGCGGCGTTACTGGGCTTGGTCCTCGCCTTTATCTTCTTGACGATTGCCTCGATAACCGGAAACCCAGTTTTCGATGCGCTGGGTTCAATCTGTATTGGCGTGGTACTGGTGGTCATCTCAGTATTTCTGACTATTCGCGTGCGCACCTTGCTGGTAGGCAGTTCAGCGGATCCGATCATTCAAGATGCGATTGCAAGTATTCTCGCAGACGATGAGAATATCGAGTTCGTTTTCAACACAATTACCGTTCAATTCGGTCCAGATACGATGTTGGCGGCCAAAATCAAGATGCGTGCGGGAATCGGCTATGACGATGCTATCGCTAGTATCAATTTACTGGAGAAGCGTCTCAAGGAGGATGTTGCCGGGTTGAAATGGAGTTTCATCGAGCCAGATATCGCCGACTAAATTTCGGTCGCTGCTGATGTAGTGCTAACCGACAAAAGCATCGCACGGGCCGGGCACAGGTCAGCCGTGCGATGCTCAATTACTAGCAGATTGTAGCTAGGATTTCTGCTCGTAAAGATGTACGTCTTGTTGAGGGAACGGAAAGGATATGCCTTCTTGATCGAAGCGTTTCTTGATTGCCTCGGTCAATTCAAACATTACTGCCCAATAATTTGCAGTTTTCACCCAAGGCCGCACCGTAAAATTGACACTACTGTCGGCAAGCTCTGATACCGCGATCAGGCATTCCGGGTCTTTTAGGATACGTGAGTCCGCATCCACGAGCGATTTGATCGTGGCTCGAACCTTGTCTATGTTGTCGTCATAACTGACCCCAACCACCATATCGACTCTGCGTGTATCGTTCGCCGAGTAATTAGTAATAATGCTGTCCATTATTTGCCCGTTAGGCACGACGATTTGTTTGTTGTCGCCCGTTCTTAGCACGGTCGTTAGTATCTGCACCTGAACCACTACACCAGAGATGCCTGCTGCTTCAACGAAATCGCCCACCTTGTAGGGCCGAAACATTACGATGAGCACGCCGGCTGCGAAGTTTGACAACGACCCCTGTAACGCGAGTCCGACGGCGAGCCCGGCGGCGCCCATAATCGCGATTAATGAGGTTGTTTCGACACCCAATTGATTGATGGCAGCTATGATGACAAACGTCATTAACGCCCAGTAGGCAAGGTTGCATACGAAGGATTCGAGAATCTTGTCGACTTCCTGCGAACGCATCAATTTGCGAATGCCGTTGGATATCACACGCGCTATGATCTTGCCGACGATAAATATGACAATCGCGATTGCGGCGTCGATCGCAAATACTGCGCCAGTTGTTTTGACCGTTTCCAAGACGCTATTCCAGTCATAGCTACTGACATCGAGCACGTTTGTTTCACTCATCGAAAATATCCTTGTTCGTAAATTGGCCGCCTGTCGTAGGGGTGTTCGGATCAAAAGACCGACGTTTCGCGGTTTATCGAGTCTAGACTGGCGGCAACGGCTTTTTATTAATTGTCACCCTCAATACGGGATAAATAATACCGGAGAGCGCTTTCTCGGAACATCGCTTGAGGCAATTAATTTGCTGCAGGGCCCGAACTCAGGTTATTCAAGTCTATACGGAAAATTGAATAAGGGCCTCTAGTTCGAATGTGATCTCGCGTATTGAGTAGCAATTCCGGAAATGCGCTGTCAGCAATATAGAGAAATCCATCTGGGCCAATTGAAACGGCGGCAGGCCAGCGAATTTGGGCGGAACGAATAAGGGTTCTTGGGTTACCGGTGCCGCCCACGATACTGATAGCGTTGTGCTCTACGTCGGTAACGAGAACATTGCCGGCATTGTCTATGGTAAGGCCGTCGCTCAATGGTTTGTCACTGTATCGCTCAATGCCGCTAACGAGCGCCGATTCGGATGTATGCCGATCTACCAGAAGCCGTAACGGTAGCCGATACAATCCTCCGTGGTTGATGGCAGCGTAATAAAGCCATATTCCATTCGCATCAGTTGCAACCGCATTGACGCCGCTCTTAATCGAAAAAATGCCACCGAAATAGGAAAGATCCCGAATTGCGTTTTGAATGACATAGTCCTCGGGGTGCACCGATTCGTGAGACGTCAGCACGCGCCTTGCGCTATGCCGCTCAATGTCGTACACGATAAGACTCGGATTTTTTCCGATGATGCTGCCATCAGAAATAATAATAAATCGGCCGTCCGCGGTGACCGTAAGGTCTTGTAGGAAAGATCCGCCAGGTGCTATTTCGTTGCTAAAATTGTGCTGATGACTTTGCGCGCCGCTTGCCAGATCGAAAGCGAGCAACTTTGCTGTGCCAAATCCCTGGCGGCCGTGATCAATAACCCAAAGCCGATGCTGCGTATCTATCGACAGGCCAAGCACAGACTCGAAGAGCGAGACCTGAATTTTGCCGCTAGGGTAAGGAACTGCAGCACCGTCAACCCATTCGAGTAACTTGTTTCCTTGTGGTCTCGATTCTGGGTGGACGGTGAAAAACAGCCGCCCGTCGTTGCTCACCACGACACTACCTATTGGTTCCGGATAACTAATCACCTTTTGTAGAAGAGACGATTCGAGAATCGGTTGCGTGGTCATATCAGGATATGGCTCACCGCCCCCGTAACGTACCCAGACGATTAGGACTAGCGTTATGGCAATGCCGAGTAGAAATAAGAAAAAGTTACGCAATGCGATTGCCGGGGCGTGTTGTCATCGATTTCAAATATTGATTGGACTGCGTCGCGGAGCTGTCAAAAATAAAATTCCACAGGTCGGCGTCACTACGCGTATCCGCCCGGTTCGGCACCGCCAATACGCTGCAGAGGCTTGTCGACTCGGCAGCAGCTGCTGTGCGCGCGCGAGGGTTATGAGCGGATTGCATCTTTGGCTACCATTGGTTGCTGTGAATTGTTCACTTAATCTGATCCACGAAATTTAGTCCATTAAATTTGATCCACTAAATCTGCTTCACCAGATTCCATATATCTGCACGGCCAGATAGGACAAGCAGTGCGTGTTAACGATCTTGCCAGCTTCCTGCACCAATTGTATGCCATCGAACGTCAATTCCAAGACTGT
Source organism: Woeseia sp. (assembly GCA_021773015.1). Classification (GTDB taxonomy): domain Bacteria; phylum Pseudomonadota; class Gammaproteobacteria; order Steroidobacterales; family Woeseiaceae; genus OFTM247. The sequence continues at coordinate 1,531,036 of JAJFKW010000001.1, read as the reverse complement.
AGCGCGGTTGCCCATGCGCCGACCAGCAAGGCTGCAGCGAATGCCGCGGCCAGCCTCTGCATTGCTGCGAGTTCTTTGACGTCGGCGATTTTCGTCCACAAAAGTCCGCCCAAAAAGCCGCAAATAAAGCCAGCAAGATGAGCGCCAACGTCAGTGTTGGCGTCTCCGGTGCCAGTATACGCGAGCAGCGCAATACCACCGACGATCGGTCCGAGACGCCACGCCCAGCGATCCTGCTTCATGAGTTTGGCGCGCCAAACAAACCCCGATATTAACCCGAGAGCAGCGAACACGGCCGTAGATGCGCCGATGGAGCGGTGCGTAGCGTCGAGAAGAAGTACGTTCAAAAGATTGCCAAGCGCTCCAGCGACAACTATGCTCAACCAGGCGATGCCCGAGCCGAGCAATCCACCCGCCACAAGGCCAAACAACAGGCCGAAAACCATGTTGCCGAGGATGTGTTTAATGCTGCCGTGCAATGACAACGCGGTTATTGCACGCCACCATTCACCATCACGTATTAATGTGCCGTCAATGCGGCCGGCGCCTAACCAGTCCCAACCGAAATACGCTTTGCCAGACATCCAAGCAACAGCGGCGATTACGAAAATGTATGCCATGACACCGGGGACTGCTCGGTCATAGTCAATTTTGAATGTCTGTTGATTCGTTGTAGTGGGTTGATTTTCTTTGAAATATTCCCATAGTTCGTATTTGGCCCGTTCGCCATATTCAATTGGCACCCGCAAGCAGTGCTGCTGCAGCTCATCGATAAATGACTGATAGGGTATGCCAACCGAATGCAATACCAGTGCGCAATCAGAGGATTCACGGGCATTCTCGCAGCGATGTATTACGGACCAATCTTCTTGCACGGTACTTCCAATATTCAAAAAAACATTCGCGGATCGTGCTGGCAAACGCTGGTAGGTTAAATCTCTCCTCAGCGCCAGCCGCTAGATGTTGGGTCGAATTCTCCACTTTCATCTAGGGTTCAGTTTGTAACCCGCAAAATCTACGCAAACCCCTCAAATTAAGCCAGACCAATGTCCCGTTGGAAAAAAATTACCTTTGCCGTGACCATTGCAAGTGCCGTCTTTCTGATTGAAAGCTTGTTGCCGTTGCAGTTATTCTAGGTTGCCTGTCAGGTTGCTCCAATTCCAGGCGAGCAGCTATCGTTTGCGTCAGACGGCTTCATATAGAGTTCGAGCGTCAGGGCGTCCCGCACAAGATACTGGAAAGCCGCATGAATATTCGATCTTTGGTCACAGCCGTTTTGCTCGGCCTGCTGGCCGCACCGTCCTCAGCTGAGGTTCTCGATTCCGCCGCCAATGGCTTCACGGTCAAACACAGTTTGACCGTCAATGCGTCGCGCGCAGAGACTTATGCCGCAGCGGTGAATCAATTTTCAAGCTGGTGGCATCCGGATCATTCCATTTCCGGAATCGCGGACAATTTGTATATTGACGCGAAACCGCATGGCTGTTTTTGCGAAAAACTCGGTACAGATGGCGGTGTGATACACATGAGCGTCACCTTTGTGAATCCGCAAACGATGCTGCGATTCACCGGCGGGCTTGGTCCGCTAGGCCTAATGGGCCTGAACGGAAATTTGACCTGGGAGTTTAAGGATACAGATGAGGGTACCTTGGTGATTTGGCAATATGCTGTGGGCGGCTATCTAGATGGGGGATTGGACCAACTTGCTGCTGCAGTCGATGGCGTTTTGCTAGAGCAAGTTACGCGGTTAAAGGCGCTAATCGAAACTGGGCAGCCGGAGCCGGCGCCACCATCGTCTTAAGTGATACATTCAAATTGCAAAATTCTCGGATGAAGCAGTGACGAAAAACCAACATGGATTGCCGCGACCCGCTGCCACCGTTGTCGCGATCCGAGAATCCGCCACAGGTGCTAAGCCGGAATTATTTATGTTGCGGCGTCATTCGCGAGCAGTGTTTGGGTCACATTTTGTTTTTCCCGGCGGTGTACTCGAAACGATGGACGCAAAAGCGCACCGCCATGCACGAGGAGTCAGTGCGGACGACGCGAGAGAAAAGATCGGTATTCAGGAAGGAGCGCTGGATTATTATAGTGCAGCCATTCGCGAAACTTTTGAAGAGTCGGCGATACTATTTGCCAAGGACCGCGAAGGTCGCTGGGCTTTTACGGATGCCGCGGATAGCGATGCGCTCTTGGAGAGATTCCGGACGGCTTTGAATGCAGGACGAATCACCTGGCCGGATTTCTTACAAACAAACGAACTATCAGCGGCATATGATGCTTTACATTACATCGCGTATTGGGTGACACCACGCGTTCAAAGCAAGCGCTTTACAACGCGGTTTTTTCTTGCAGTTGTCCCTGAGGGCCAGCAAGCAGCTCATGATAACGGTGAGCTAACCGATAGTTGTTGGTTGACGGCAGATGACGCCTTGGCGCGCGGCAAACGAGGAGAGATGAAATTGATGTACCCGACGTTCTCGACCTTGCGTGATATTGCGAAGCGCGACTCTGTCGAGGATATTGTGCAGTGGGCGAAACAGCGCAGCACATCCGGCGCAGCAAGGCTATTGCCCGCATTTGTTGAAGTGAATGGGCGCGATGAAGTCGTTATGCCGGATAGTCCGCATTATCCATCAGAATTCGATCTGTGAATGAACACGCGACCGCGCCTTTGCGCGCTGGGGAAATCACAACACTCGCAGTAGGGATACGCAGAGTGCTTGCACCGAATCCCGGAATGATGACCGGGCCAGGCACCAACACCTACCTCATCGGCAATGAAGAAGTTGCGATTATCGATCCAGGCCCCGCTATTCAAGAACACCTGGATCTACTTGCTAAAGTCGATAACATCAAATGGATTTTGGCAACGCATACCCACCCCGATCATTCACCAGGCGTCGCTAGGCTCGCTGCAATGACGGGCGCGAAAGTTTACGGCATCGCGGCGCCAAACGGACCCCATCAGGATAAAACCTTTAGCCCTGATATTGCGCCAATTGATGGTGATGTACTTCATGGCGCGGATTTTCGATTACGTATGCTGCACACGCCCGGTCATGCATCTAACCATTTGTGTTTTTTGCACGAAGGTCATCGTTGGTTATTCACTGGCGATCACATTATGAATGGATCGACGGTGGTCATCGATCCGCCAGATGGCGACATGCGAGATTATTTGGCGAGCTTGCAAGCGTTGCTGAAAGTGCAATTATCCGCGATAGCGCCGGGACATGGAGATGTTTTTGACAACCCATATGAAGTTATCGAATGGATCATCGAACACCGCCTGACGCGCGAAGCGAAAGTGGTCGCCGCGCTTTCAGCGCATCCTGATACAACGTCACAGGAGTTGGTCATGTATGTCTATGACGATGTATCCGTTGAACTGCACAGTTGGGCCGAGCGGTCGCTGCTGGCGCACTTGACTAAATTGCAGAAAGACGATCGTGTGTCGAGGTCAAATTCTGCCCGGTGGCGGCTTCAAGGCGCTTGATCTGTGGTCCTTCTTCGCTTAGCGTAAGCGCCGCAAGCCAAAGCCAATAGGAATTTGTTCATGACATTTGTCGTTACCGAAAGCTGCATCAAATGCAAACTCACGGACTGTGTTGAAGTTTGCCCCGTGGATTGTTTTCACGAGGGGCCAAATATGCTGGTTATTGATCCAGATGAATGCATAGATTGCACCTTGTGCGAACCCGAATGCCCGGTTGAAGCGATATTCTCTGAAGATGAAATGCCGGATGGACAACAACATTTCTTGGAGCTTAATGCTGAGCTGTCGCAGGACTGGCCGGTTATTACGGAAATGAAAGATGCGCCCGCGGACGCCGACGAGTGGCGCGAAGTCAAAGATAAAATCTCACTCTTGGAGCGTTAGGCGCGTATTTTCGTTGCGCCCGAATGCGTCTTTCTTCGTTATCAATCAGAGCTTTACCCAATAAAATCAATGACTAATTTTGCGAGCTCCGGACCTTTTTCTTCTTGCAGAAAATGTCCAGCACCGCGAATGGTCGTATGGTTTTGATCTTTTGCGCCTGGGATGAGGTTTTCGAATGCCTTGTTCAGTCCGCGTGTGATCGGATCTCGATTGCTGAATGCCGTGATGAACGGTTTATCCCATTGCTGTAACACTTCCCAGGCCTCGCGGTTGGCAACGCTTGCCGGGTTGGACGCGGAATCTGGTACCAATCGCGGGAATGCACGAGCGCCCACTTTGAAACGCCCACTTGGAAACGGCGCATCGTAGCCGGCAAGTACGTCGGATGAAAGCCTGCTGCTAGTGCCCGCTTGAATGATTCGGCCAATTGGGAACCAAGGACTCCAACGCGCAAATGCACGCCAAATTCGAAATGCGTTTGGTAATTTTCGGTCGCCGGTCGGCAGCGCGCCATTTGCCAATACCACCCTTGAAAACCGCTGTGGGTGTTCTGCGAGCAGTCGCAGCCCGATGAGTGATCCCCAATCTTGGCATACCAGCGTGATATCTCGGAGGTCGAGCGTGAATATGAATTTTCGCAGCCATTCGACGTGTCCGGCGTAGCTATAGTCAGACAACTGCAGCGGCTTGTCGGAGCGGCCAAAGCCGATGAGGTCCGGCGCGATAGCGCGCAGGCCGGCGGCAGCGATGAGAGGGATCATGTGGCGGTACAGGAAGGACCAACTCGGTTCACCGTGCAACATCAGAATCACGGGTGCTTGTGGATCGCCTTCATCGATGAAGTGCATCCTGAGGCCGCCCACATCGACATAGTTTGCGTCGAAATCGAAGTCCGGCAAATTTGAGAATCTCTCGTCGGGCGTGCGCAGAGCCTTCACAACCACTAAGATGTCCTTGGCTATTGAATTTGGGTGCAAATTAGGTATTAAATCTGCAAAGCGTTACACGCTGATATGCTACGCGTATTCGTCTATTTGCGCCTAGCTCGATTTTCTTAAATCGATACACCGCAATTAAACGAAGTTGCTTGGTGTTACCTAATGAGTGCCATTGATATGCAAGAGAGAACACCGCCAAGTGCGCTGCCGCACGGGGAACTGCGAGAGTTATTCCGCGACGTATTTTTCGTAACTGGCACCGTAAAAATGCCCGGCAAACCAATGACGTTTAGTCGAAATATGGTCGTCATTCGAGAAGGCGAGGATCTAATTCTCGTCAATTCATTACGCCTGGATGACCATGGATTACGTGCGCTCGAAAAACTTGGAAAGGTGAGAGCAGTACTACGAATTGCTGGATTTCACGGTATCGATGACGCTTTTTACAAACAACGTTACGGCGCAAAAGTTTACGCACTCAAAGGTCACATTTATGTTGAAGGCTTTGATCCAAACGCGGAACCCTATTTCGATGCTGACGAGTATATTGATGCAGCCAGCGATTTACCCGTCTCCGGGGCGCGGTTATACCTTTATAAATCTGCTAAGCCTGCGGAAGCGGTGCTGCTGTTGCTCCGAGAGGGCGGCATATTGATCAGCGGGGATTCACTACAAAACTGGTCCACTCCGGATCGCTACTTCAATCTAATGGGGCGGTTGATGATGCGCATTATGGGATTCATCAAACCGTACAACATCGGGCCAGCGTGGAAGAAATTTACCAAGCCGTCAGCAGCCGACCTGCGGGGCATACTCGATCTGCGCTTCGAGAATCTATTGCCAGCACATGGTGATGAAGTAATTGGCGACGCAAAAACCCATTTTCGCGCCGCTATCGAAAAGGCGGCATCGACCGCAACATAGAGATTGCGTGATGTGCAGACCATGCACTACGCCAATCTAGAGTTGCGATTGGCGTTCAGAATCGTCAAACATTCGGGTAAGGAAATTACGAATCGCCGGTTCCGCTTCCTGCCGAGTCATAAGCTGTTGTTGTTCTAGCAAATCGGCCATATCGATAATACTTCGCTTGCCGTCGATTAAAGACATGATGTACGCATAAATCTGCGTGCTCATCGCTTGCGTGCGAAACGTGCTCAGTGCCGGAACAGGTTCTTTTCCGGTCACTAGCCAATCTGGTAGCGCATTGTGTCTGGGCGGTTTCTGGCTGTCTTTTTGTTTGCTTGCGGCAAAGCTAAATACCAACTCTTGGCGACCGTGGCGGCTCGCTGGAGAACACATATACGGAATGCACGCTTCATGCGTTGTCGGCTCCGAAAAACCGGTTTGTTGCACGATGTCGATGACTTCAGCCGGGCTGTAACGTCGCGAGCGAATCGGGTGGTCAAAAGCTAAGGAGCCAAAATTTATCCAACGGCCACCCGGTTTTAGGAGTTGGTTTATTCGTTTAGCGAATACTGCAAAGTCTTCGGAGATAATGTCAATCAGCCAAGGTGTTACGACTGTGTCAAAACTATGGGCGGCAAACGAAGGTCGTAAAACATCGCCCAATAGCAAATGGAAGTTTCCGTCAATTGTTTGCGGTGCGTGCAGTGTTCGCTCAACCGCATAGTATTCAGTTGATATCGGTGCAATCGGGAATTCGTAAAGCTGCATGTCTGTGCCATGGATAACGCTATCTGCGATTAACATGAGCAGCGGGTTGAAATCCATCGCGAGCGTCCGCTGTGTATCCAATTGAAGATGAATGTCGTACGCGAGGCGGCAACCGCCAGCGCCGAGGACGAGTGTATCGCCGAGCCTTTGGCCGCCGTCGCTATCATTCGCCACTTTAATAATTTGCTCGATTGAGGCCGCGTTTTCGGCCTCACCCCAACTCCAATCTCGATGAATATTGGCGTAGTAAGTATGCAGACCTTGATCGGTAGGCAAGCGAGTCCTGAGCGCAAGGTACGATTCGTAGGTCGATGTAGACGATTGAATATCTATCGGCGATAGAATTTGACGCAACGAGTTGCGGTGTTGTTCGTTGGCCTGTAGCTGCAGTTCTAGGCGTTCCTTCGTTAATGCCGAATGGTCTTCATTGCTAAGTTCGTCGCTTATCCTTTGCGTGTCATGCGTCAGCGATTGAATTTCAAAGTGCAAGCGATTTCGCCATTCGCTTAAGCTCGATTCAGGGTGGGCAAACAACCACGGAATTCCGCCGATGGATGGAAATTCGGTTTTGCAAGCAATGCAGGAGTATTTGTCATTCGTCAATGACAATGGCGTTTTGTCGCAGCGCGGACAGGCCAATAGGTCGGAAATTAGGCCTTCGGTCGTCATTGGTTGTTGTCTCCGCGTATTTTGCCAGCATTATGGCGTCTACGTATTGCTCGTCAAGTTCGGTTAGTAATTCCACCTAACAAGCATTGAATAATTCTTGCCGACAGCAAGATTTGTAGACAACTATGTCCTAAATAGTTTGGCGTCTCAAAACGCAAGTCTCAAAACGAAAAGCGGCTGGCCAGCAATGAGCTGACCAGCCGCTTGTTTCATCGAACAACAGGGATAGTTCGAGTTTCTTGACTTACGCTTAGCCCGGTAACGGCAACAATGGTCCAATCGTATTGTTGGTGATACCAGTTAATGTGTCGAAGGCCGTCATGCGATCTCGTAATGTTGCATCACCGAGTCCATTACTCGGGAATACATTACCGAATTGACCCGCTTGTCCATGAAGAGCCATGTAGTTAAGGATGACGGTTTCCACCAGCAGATTGACGTTGTTTGCAGCCGGAGTTGCCGCCCGTTGTACTGACGCGCCGGCATCCATGTAACCAATTTGTTGATGCATGGCTTGATCCGCCGCGGTTGCGCCCAATAACTGCGCGCGCCCGTAAGGATTGTAGACCATGAAGAACGATGCGGCCGTTGACGAATTGTCACTGACCCATTCGCCTTTACCGCGGCCTTCCGCTGAATTATCGATGGCGCCGTTACTGGACAGCGAACCATCACTAAACACATACATCATCAACGGTGTGCCAATTCTCGCTGCGTACTCTAGGCAAGCACCCATGCATCGTCCTGCACGCTCGTCCTTGACCTCACCTTCACGGCGTTGACCTCCATGATAGTCGTAGCCGCCCATCTCAATGACCGCAGCGCCTGCGAAGCCATTCATGACGAGCTTCATGATGGATGCCGTTTTGCGGAATTCCTGGCCGTCGCGATTGTTGAGAACTCCGTTGAACTCATCTTGCGAGAATATTCCAGGTGCTTCGCCGGGTTGTGTGACAATCATCGGATCGTCTGCCGGGTCCAAAGGTGTGCCACCGAATCTGTCAGCAATATCCGCCGACTTCAGATATCCGCAGGACACCAGATCTTGCACCACCTGATCGGCAGTGATCTGTTGACCGTTGTCTATCGTGCCTGGGCTGCCCGACGTGATGCCCACTTTTTGTTCGCTGATGCGGTAAATCGATTCCATGACCGCGGTCGCATCGGCTGGCCCAAGTATTCCAACGAGTTGTCCGGTATCGACCAGTGCGGTTACGTCGCCAGGACGGTCAACCTTGGTCGGTCGCAGCTCCGGATTCATCATCATGGCGGGAATCATAGAGTTACCGCCCGAGTCGGAATTCTCTGTTCCAGCCAACGTCAAAATTGAACCGTCGGCGCCCGCTTGTGCAATACCGTACAAGGGGTTGTGCGGATTGTTGCCAGTATCGTTGTCGGAACGTGCGGGAATGATCGCGCCATTCAAAAACGGCTCACGTAGCGGCGACATATGCCGGCGCATGCCGCGCAAAAACGCACTATCAGAATGGAATCCCAAGCCGAGGTCGGTATTCGCAAACGGCAATCCATTGGCGTCGTTAAGGCCTGGAACCATGTCTCCCGGTAGGCCGAGTTTCTCGTAACCAGCGGTATTCAGGAAGTCCATTTGGCCTTCTCGTTGACCGACCAGAACGTTGGAACCGGAGATGTTCACGCCACCTGCCAGGTCGAAAGCGATGAACGGAATCTTACCCGCGCCAACGGTGGCTATATCGCAAGGTGTGCCTAACAGCGGTTGCAGATCCGATGATAGGGCTGCAAATGCTTCTCGTGGGTTTGAGAACAAACTCATCACCCCACCGCCCAGCGCGAATGCAGATCCACCTATCAAACCTTGAGAAACAAACTCACGTCGAGTTACCGGTCGTGGATGATCTCCATGTAATTGCGGTGCATCCAGGTCGCGGACGTTTCGTTTCTTAGCCATAACGTTTGCCTCGTATCCTATGAGTCTGTCTTACTGAACGGTGGCGACTGCACTGCCGATGACAGCAGCACATACGCCTTTAACGATTGAACTAGTATTCGGATTGTCAGGACTGGCGATCAGACGATCGATGAGATTGCCTGGATGTCCGCCGTTAGGTCCTATGATTCCGAGCTCATTCTTGATATCGCCGAAGTCAGGCTGCGTCTGAATTGCGATTCCCATTGCGGCATCCAGCAACGGATCGATGATCTGATCACGGCCCGTGGCGGTGAATGCGGCCGCAGGCGTCGCGTTGAAATTGAAGCCCTGGAAGTAGGCTGTCGCTTTCGGGCCGTCATTCACCAACGCGTTGCAGTATTCAATAGCCATCTGCGCGATAGCCACCTGATGCGACGAGAGGAATGCTTCTGGGCTCTCGATCGCGGGCAACGACTGACGCAAGTTCTGGAACGTGATATCGACCGCAGCGCTCTCCGGGTCGACGGTCGTGATGGCTGCCATGGTGGCATTGATCTCATCAAACGTACGCACGCCAAACCGTTGTGCTCGATCTACCAGGGGCACGTCCGTCTCAACGATGACCAGCTGTGGGTCGTCGACAAACACATTGCTCTGGTTACCGAGTTGCTCGAAGGTCAGGAAGAATTCGTCATCCTCCGGTCCCTTTTCGAGCGGTACGACGGCACCTAATTGAGAAAGCGGTTGACCGAGCTCCTCAAATTCTGCAGCGCTCAGCAGGTCGTCCATGTTTGCGTAGGCTTGTCCGACGTCAGCTTCCGCACCGTTGAGACCAATTCGCATGCCCTGAATCGGAATGCCTTCAGGATTTTGTGTTCCGTCCAGCGTCAGGAAGTGCGCTTTGTTGAACAAATAACCGTAGGTGTCGAACTGCGATACTTCAAACAGAATATATGCGGTTGGCACGTTAATGACATCTTCGATGCCAAACAGCAGGAAGAATTTCTCGCCTACGCCGACATCAAAGTTTTGTACGACTTGCTCTTGAGTCAATACGCGGTCATGAATTGAGGCCATACGTATCGTTCCCTGCCACAGTCCGTCACCTGACACCTCGTTGCCGAGTACGAAAGCAAAAGTGTCTTGCCAGTCGACCATAGAGCCGCCCGGCGTTGGGTCTGCTTGCGAAACGAGCGTGCCGTTGACGTAAATGCTACGTCCGTCCAATTCTGAGTACGTTGCGACCACATGCTGTAGTGTCGCTTGTAAGATTTCAGCAGCGGCCGGTGTTGACGCTGTCGGATCGCCATTCAAGCTGGTTTCCGTACTACGATTCAGGAATTGATAGTCGTACAGGTTCTGTTGCAACGTAAAATTCCTAGAGTCGTTGCCCGCCGAGTAGCTAACAATGCGTGCTTCTTCCTGCGTTACATTGTTCGGCACGACCCACGCTTCGATAGAGTAGGCGCCGGATGCGCGAATCATGTCGTGAATCTTCTTACTGGCGGTCGTGGAACCCTGAGCTTTACCATCGTTGATCGTGATGCCCCAGCCACCAAACCATGCGACGTCTCCCGAGAAATTGAGATCGAGCGCGGGTTCAACAGCACTGGTGTCGAATGCGGTCTGGCCAGTGCCTGTCTTGAACTCCCACAAAGCGATTTGATCGTCTTCATAGCGGTTACCACCTGACGCGACAGTTCCGTCTACGATACGTAGCGCATCGCTGATGACGAGATCTTCGTCAATTTGTACGAGAGGTACCAGCGCTGCAAAATCCTCGATCGCCTGTAACATCAGCGCCGATGATTGAGCACAACCGACATCCCAGCAGTTATGGAACTCGCTGGCGAGGCGGATGAAAAATCGTGAATTGTCTGGATCGTCGAGGTCCATTTTAGACTTCGCCGCGTCAAACGCTGCGTTCGCCAATGGGTCACCGGGCTCTGCAAAATAAGGACTTTGCGATGTCGGCGATGAAGATGTATGGCAGCCCGCACAATACTGCGTCAACAGTGGATACACGGTCGCTTCGAAATCTTCAACCCGAGCATTGGCGTAACTCTTGCTTGCGCCGGGCTGTACCGAAGTCGGTGGGTCCAGGTCGATTTCTCGGCCGCCACCGCCAGCGATATTACCTGCCCAACCGGTAATCCAGCTTTCCATGTTGGACGCACAAACTTGCTCATCCGAAACCCAGCAGTTATGTGGGCTCGCGACTTTGGAGACAAGTCTTGAGTCGACTGGCGACGATAGCGTTACAACAGTAATCGCTGCGTTGTAGGCCAAATTAATGTCGTCATTGCGAGCAAACATCGGTGCTTGACCGGTGGATTGGTTGTGACAACCACCACATCGGCTCGTTGACGAAATGTTGGTCCACAGCTCATCCTGAAATTTGCGAATGTCTTCAGTCGTCGCGATCGGGCCATTGTAGCCGCCGGTCGGCGTGGTGCTGACAACCGGGTTTTCGGTGGTCGCCGCGCCGCCGCCGCAAGCCGCTAGTACGAATGCGGACAACGTCAGCAAAATAGAACTGCGAATCGATTTTGTGCACATTGCCTTGATACTGCCAGCTGGGGCCAATGCCATTTCTATTGCTATTCTCATGTCAGTGTCTCCCTACTGGCCCATACAATGAACAGCCGCGTCTGCGAATGCTCGTTGCATGGAATATCCTGTGCGGAATGTGCTCGTCATTGTCGCAATGGCTGTGCGATCGCCTAAGTCTTCAGCGTCGCGCAGACAAACGGCGCGAAACACTTTGCGAACCTGGCAGTTTGCGAATGCGCCGCTGTTCGCGAGTTCTTCGCCCATTGTCTTGGCGCCGGTTCCGCTACCGGATCGGTTCAGATCCCAATCCATGAATTGGTTTTGCCCGACTCGCCAATAGTTATTCCAATCGTCATTTGGGGTGCGGAAGCCGAACTCAAAGTTGGCATCGTTGTTGAAATATTTTGGTTGGACCACGTTAGCTGTATATTCGATACTGCCGGTGTCCTCGTTGTAGTTGTAATACGCGAACGCTTGCGCCAATGGGTCCATACCACTATGGCAGCCAATGCAGTTATTCAAGAACAAGCGACTGTCACCACCTGGGCTGCGGCTGACGTCTTGCCTGATTCTGTCCGGCGTGCGTTTAACGTCATGAACCTGCTCCATGTCGTTGCACATGTGATTGAGCATAGTGAAGCGGAACATCGCACGGTTTGTGCCAGCTACGAAAAACGCCTCGGCAGCGGCCCGTGATGTCATGATGCCGGCGGTCGCACCCGGCGGAACCGGATAAACGGATGACTGAGTTGTGCTCACTAACGTGGATTGCATATCGATGTTTTGCGTTTCGATAGCTGCATAGTGATTGTTGTTAACCGCTGAAACGCCCGGCAAGCCTGGCGCATCGCTGACGTACAATAGATCAGCCGAAAGCAATGTGTTGAACGGTACATCATCGCGGACCATGCCGACGACCGTCGCGATGTAGTCGTTCAAAGGAACAAATACATTCTGGTCACGGTTTGTCCACGGTGCCGCGAAATTCTTCAACGTGACGTTGTAGAAGTTCGCATTACCCATGGCTACGTAAGCTGCGTCTAAAGGAGTACCCGGCCGATTGGGATCGACGTCCTCCTCCATCTGCAATAATATGGTCTCGGTTGGCGGCACGCCAGCGAGACGATCATGAATGCGTTTCGCTTGCTCACGGGGTCCCGCCAGAGCGGTCGATGCCAGACTTGCGCTTAGCATCCCGAGAAGTAGCATGCGAATGAAGCTGCCGACAACGGTGTTGCCAGTAGCGACTTTATTTTTAGTCCACGTCCTGTTTTTCATAACATTCCTGCTCTTAGCCAATACGATCAAACAGTGTGCAATTGTCTTTACAAGCGTCAGCCAATTGTAGCGCCGACAATATTCGCGATCGCGTAGAGGAAAATTTGCAAGGTCACGTCTGCAACTTGAGACGTTTAGCCCACCTATTCTCCTGGCAGCTCCGCTGTCCTACTGTGCCGCGAGCGGCACGTATGATCGGTTGCTTTGCGTGGTTGCTGCGACTCCTGTCGCTGCGACCGTGCCTTTATCAGAAGTCCCTGTTGTTATGTGTTCTTCCTTAAACAGTCTGCTTTTATGCAGATGGACTTGTTCAAAAGTATGCCTGACCTTTTTCAGAATCACCGTGAATGCTCTCACAATCTTTGGCGATGCTTTCCGACGTCGGCGAATTCGCTTTCGATCTACGAAGGTATAAAGCAATTGCTGTGCCAGGATTGCCGAAGCATTGCCAAACAATCAATTTATATTTATCTATCAGTAAGTTAGTCGCAATGTCTGCAGCGAAATCCAGATCGGTATATGTCAAGTCGTTGTCTCGTTATTCGCACGTTTCTCAGGCGCTGTTGGCGTAACCCATTGATTGTTATGTGACCGGGTCCTGTCTCCGAACAGAGACATAAATCCCCTTGTTGGTCATTTCCTGACACCTAGGCACGAGACGTGACTGCTTAGCTATGGAATTTGTTGTTTTAGGAACACGCGAGAATCGGCGGCATTTATTGCATTAACCCTTGTGTGGAACCAACCAGCAACGATTAGCGTGTTTAAGGCGAACACTGACAATTGTCGTTGACGCTGGCAAATTTGGCGGCACGATTCTTGTATCTATTCACACGAAGAAATACGAATTGTCGTGCTTTCGAGACATTACATTAGGAATTCAGCTTATCTAGACTAGGTGCTATTGAAAGGAAAGTGGCCAGTGGAAACATCGTCCGCTTTCTCGTGCTCTTTGTCGCAGTTTTGAGGTTTTTGCTGAAACGCGCGCTGTGCAAGGAGATGACACGGTCTTTTGTGATCGTGTTAACGGTATACACCGCGTATGACGTCCACTATTCCAGGATGACTTGAATGGTGGAAACAGTGCGCACCTGGATTCGCATGTGGCCCGGAGACGGAGACTCCTGAGCCTTTTGCGACGCAATTTGATGTTCCGAGTGATTGCACGACTGGCATTTGAGATTGAGGTGATGGCCATGAACGAACGAACACAACACATTGAGGAAGGATCCTTGCAAGCCAGGCTGCTTACGGCAGCGCTTCTTGCTGTGGTGTTTTTGATTGGTGCGTGTAGTAGCGGTGAAGGCGTACAGCTGGGGAATGGGCAACAACCCGACCCGGTGGTTATCGACTTTCCAATCGCATATATTAAAGAACCGGCGCCCGCGCTGGATGACAACGGTGACATGGTGCAACCGGACGCTCGCGAACTCATCACGTTCAATGTGGGCGGCGATGTATTCTTCAAAGATAGAGCGGCTGTTGGCGCGCTCGATGTCAATATCACAGAACAATTTACACAGGGTCTGGGCGCCGTCCGCGACCTGGAAATCGCGTTTGACGGATCGTCAATCGTCTTCGCAATGCGTGGCCCGGTCGATGAAAATCTCGACCTCGATGACGAAGATCAGCCAACTTGGAATATTTGGCATTACACATTTGAAACCGATCAATTGGTGCGCGTAATAACGTCTGACCTCACTGCAGAAATCGGTCATGACATTGGGCCACATTACTTACCAGACGGGCGCATCATATTCTCGTCGACGCGGCAGTTACGATCTGGTGCGGTTCTACTTGACGAAGGCAAGCCCGCATTCCCGGCAGAGGACGAAGACGAAAACGAGCCCGCGTTCTTGCTGCATGTAATGAATCCGGATGGCACCGCGCTAGAACAAGTTTCCTACAATCAGAGTCACGACTTCGACGCGACCGTATTGGCCAATGGTCAAATTGTCTTCAGTCGCTGGGATCATGCCGGTCCAAACAATGATGCGATAAATTTGTACCGCATGAACCCGGACGGCTCACAGCTTGAATTGCTCTACGGGCAACAGAGTCACGATACCGGTACCAACGGCGAAACCATTCAATTTTTGCAGCCTCGGCAATTGGAAGACGGTCGAGTGATGACGCTGGTCCGTCCATTCACGGACACCGCCGGTGGCGGTGATTTGGTCGTCATCGATACGCCAACCTACGTCGAGAATACGCAACCGACAAGCGACAATGCCGGCATGACCGGACCAGCGCAGGAACGCGCGACTATTGTCAATGTGACAACGGAAGCGGGCGTGCCGTCAACAGGTGGTCGCTATTCTTACGTATTCCCAATTCAAGATGGCACTGGGAGGCTGATGGTGAGCTGGAGTCAATGTCTGCTAACCGCCATTGATCCGGATCCCAATGCGCCACCCGATGAGCCCGTCGTAACGCTCCCCTGTACGGCAGAAAATCTGGCGGATCCACTGCTTGAAGAGGCAGCACCTGTCTACGGCATATGGATTTACGATCCGGCCGATGACACACAGCGGCCGGTAGTGCCGGCTGAGCAAGGCTTCGTATTTACCGAAGTTGTTTCTGCGGATCCTCGCGTTGCCCCACCCGTGGTTCTCGACAGCGAAAACATGGCTGTCGATATTCCTGATTTGGTGTTGCAAGACGCAGCCGTTATTAGCATTCGCAGCGTCTACGATTTCGATGGTGGCGCGGTTGCGGATATTGCAACTTTAGCCGACCCAGGGCAGACCCTTGCGACGGATCGGCCAGCGCGTTTTTTGCGGGTCGTGAAAGCGGTCTCCATACCGGACGACGACTTATTGGATATCGACAACACGGCATTTGGTGTTAACGACGATCAAGGCATGAAGGAGATCGTTGGCTATGCCATGGTGGAACCGGACGGTTCCGTCATGATGAAGGTACCGGCAAACGTTGCCTTGGCTGTGAGTGTGCTGAACGAAAATGGCCATCGCATTACGCCTCGTCACCAAAACTGGATTCAATTGCGGCCAGGTCAGCTACTCGAGTGTAACGGTTGCCACGTTGCCAATAGCGGCGTATCGCACGGCCGTTTTGACGCGTTCAATTCAGCATATGCAGGCGCGCCAACCGCCGGTGTTGCATTTCCGAATACAGAAGACATCTTTTCTGCCGGCGATGTCGGCGAAACAATGGCTGAGATCCGCACACAGGAAAGTTGCAACAACGACCTCGTACGGTGTTCATCGCTCAATCCATCAGTTAACATAATATTTGACGATATTTGGACGGACGAAGCTGATGCAGGACGCGCAAGGGACATTTCCTTTGACTACTCGTATACACAAACGCTGGAAAACGGCGTGGTCGTCGATGGTCTTACGACGGAACCTCCGACCAGCTTGGCGTGTTTGACGCAGCCCTGGACTGCGCGATGCCGCATCGTGATTAATTACGAAACGCATATTCACCCATTGTGGTCGCAAGACCGCCTGGTGTTTGACAGCGCGGGAAATCCGGTCCTCGATCCAGTTAGTGGACTGCAAGCAAGCAACAATTGTCTGAATTGCCACACGCCTGTCGATGCCGCGGCAGCGCCGCGGCAACCCGCCGGGCAACTCGAACTGCAAGACGGACTATCACTGGATGTCGCTGAGCATTTCCACGCTTATCGCGAACTTCTGGTCAACGATGATTTTCAAGACGTGATCAACGGCACGTTACAAGATGTACAGGTACCGGATGGGGTTGATGTCGACGGCAATCAGCTCTTTAGAACTATTCCGGTGCAAGCTTCAATGAATCGTGCTGGTGCATTTCAATCGGATGATTTCTTTGAGATCTTCGAAGTGGGAGGCACTCACGAAGGGTACTTGTTCGACGCGGAGAAAAAGTTAATTGCGGAATGGTTGGATGTCGGAGCTCAATATTACAATAATCCTTTCGACGCCCCGATCAATTAGATTTCTGTTGATAGCGGTGTTTGCTTTTATGGCAACCACCACTATCCCGAAACTTGCTCTGGCCGCCGATGAATACAGGACCGTATCGGTGGCAGATCCTTATCTGGAGATGCATACCGGGCCGGGCCGCGGCTACCCGCGTTTTCATGTGGTAGATCGCGGCAATTCAGTCGAAATCCTGAAGCGGCGCACGGACTGGTTTCTGGTGCGAACGGAAAAAGGCAAGGAAGGCTGGGTCAGCAAGGAACAAATGGAGCTAACGCTGCAACGCGACGGTTCTCAAATCTCATTCGGCCACGCCAACCTGGAAGACTTCACAAATTCAAAATGGGAAACCGGCTTGCTTGCTGGCGATTTCGGTGGCGCCAACATTATTTCCGCCTACGGCGGCTATTCGCTCAACCCACACGTTGCGGTAGAGGTATGGGGTTCACAGATTTTGGGAAATTTTTCGAATGGTTGGATGGCCAGTGTTAACGTGGTTCATGAAACCTGGCCGGACTGGCGTATTTCTCCATTCATCACGCTTGGCGCGGGAGTTATACATACCGAGCCGAAATCCACCATCGTGCAGGGTGAAGACAGAACAGATCAAGTTGCCCATGCGGGCGCTGGATTTCGAGTTTATGCAACCCGGCGTTTTATTCTCCGGGCCGAATTCAAAAGTTACGTGGTTTTCACGAGCCGCGACGAAAACGAGGAAGTAGAGGAATGGAAAGTCGGTTTCGCGTTCTTTTTCTAGCACTACCCATAGTCTTATTCGGTGCTACTGGTTGCGCTGCGACAAAGAATCTATTCGGTTGGGGCGATAAGTCTGCACCCCCACCGACCGAGGTGACCGATGAGCAAGTGGTCGATCCCGAAGTTGAACGTCGAGAAGTTAAAGAGCCGGAAATCGATACCGAAGACTTTGAGATCAGTGCATTCGCCGGAATCATGAGCATCGAGGACTTCGGTTCCGATGCTGTTTACGGTGTACGACTTGCCTATCACGTAACAGAAGGGTTCTTCGTTGAAGGCGCTGTTGGTTTAACGACTGCTGGTTTGACAAGCTTTGAGATTCTAAGTGGTGGGGCGCCAATACTTTCCGATTCGGAACGCGACCTTACGTATTACAGCCTGAATGTTGGTTACAATATTCTGCCTGGCGAGGCATTCATCGGTCAGGCCCGCGCCTATAACACCGGCTTGTATCTAACGGCTGGTTTGGGTTCGACGGAATTCGCAGGCGATGATCGATTTTCAGTGAATTTCGGTGCGGGCTATCGTTTTGTCTTGACAGATTCGATAGCGATTCACCTGAACTTCCGGGATCACCTATACGACATCGATGTTCTCGGCGAAGAAAAAACGGTACACAACCTGGAAGGTACGCTCGGTCTGTCGGTGTTCTTCTGAGCGACAGGTCACAGATAGCAGTATCGCGTTGGCGATAAGCTAGGAGGTAATGATTATGGTTATGCTAAAAAGTGCGAAAGTTGTTTTGCTGCTCGCCACTATGCTCGGTATGGCCGCATGTGGAAGTATCGAGCCGTGGGTTAAGCCTTACGAGCGTGATCGATTGGCTGATCCAATTATGTTTCTCGATGCGCACCCCGTGTCGACTTCCTATATACAGCACGTTTATGAAGCCAGAGAAGGCGCACGCGGCGGCGAAGGTGCTGCAGGCGGCGGCTGCGGCTGTAACTAGCTTACGGGCGAGAAGTCATGAGATCGCACCGCACCGCAGTTAAATTTCTAGTCTTGTTGGGACTCGCAACCAGCGCACAGGCTGGTGTGTTGCCGGACGACCGCACGGATATTCTTTACCACCAGTACACTGGTGGTGGAGTAACCATCGATGGACCGTCTGTACTGGTTCGTAAAAAGGCGGGCCGGAGTTTGTCTTTTGTTGGTAATTACTACGTTGACATGGTGAGTTCGGCCTCTATCGATGTTGTAACGACTGCGAGTCCATATACCGAAGAACGCAAGCAATGGTCGCTGGGAATGGACTATCTGCGCGGCAACACGACGATGTCGGTTAACTATACGAGCAGTGTGGAAAGCGATTTTGATGCGAACACTTATGCGTTCAGCGTTAGTCAAGATATGTTCGGCGACTTAACGACACTTTCGCTGACCTATGCTTACGGCGCGGACGTTGTCGGTATGCGCGGCGACGAAGATTTTCGCCGTGAAAATACCCGTCAGCTATACGGTGTGGGAATCACGCAAATCCTAACCCGCAATTTAATTACAACACTAAATTTCGAAACGATCACCGACGAAGGGTTCCTAAATAACCCATACCGTTCCGTGCGCTATGTTGACGGCGGCGGTTACTCATTCGAAAGAGAGTTATACCCGAATACGCGTACGACGAACGCTGTAGGATTGCGCGCAAGATATTTTTTGCCGTATCGGGCGGCTTTGGAAGGCGAATATCGCTTCTTTACCGACACCTGGGGCATCACTTCGCATACGGCAGCAGTTTCATACGTTCATCCCTGGCATGACTGGACGTTTGAGGTGAAGTACCGCTGGCACGATCAGACCGGTGCCGATTTTTTTAGCGATCTTTTTTCCCGATCGGAAGCAACTAATTTCCGCGCGCGAGACAAGGAGCTGAGTGCGTTGACGAGCACTACGCTGAAGTTGATGGCGAGCTACGAATTTCTTGAAAACGGCTGGAGTTTTATTGACAAAGCGTCTGTGCATTTTTCTGCGGACCTGCTCTCTGTAGACTATGACGAGTTCCGCGACCTTCGTGGCTTGCCGCTGATTGGTGACGCGCCGTTATACACATTGGAAGCCAATGTGTTCCAAGTATTCGTTTCTTTCTGGTACTAAACGCCGGCAAAGTGGTCGCCCGACGATCGGAGATTGCTTCGACGTTTCACATCTCGCAATGACGCAGGCGGTTTGAGGCCGCGTACCTATAGCCCGTCATCGCGACGCCACATGCTCGATATCTGCCATTGCGAGATCATCTAGTCATAGCCCGCCATCGCGAGCGCACATCGTTGCCGCGATCTCACAAGTTGTCATTGCAAGGACGCGCACCAGAAACCCGTCGTTGCGAGGTCGCGTAGTGACTGCGGCAATCTCCCGATTACGTGCCGCAGTACCTGATCAATGACGTTTTAACCGCAACGGATACGCATGCGTTCACGGCCGGCTTCAACAGGGTCGCGTTAACCGTCTATAATCATATTTCGCAAAAAGGTAGAGTGTTATGGGCAAGCTTGTAGGAATAGCGCGTCGTGAAACCACGCGCGCGCCAATGGACATATTGGAAACCGCGGCAGTCTCGCAGGTCGCGGGCGTCGCGAATGACTTTCGCGGTAAGTCACGCGACAGGACGGTCACGTTACTGTCTGCGGAAACATGGCAAGCAGTGTGTGAGGAATTGAATGTGACTATTCCGTGGACAACGCGCCGCTCGAATTTTTTGATCGAGGGCGTTGAATTGCCAAAACAAGCAGGCGGCATCATTTACGTCGGTGCTGTCAAGCTACAGGTGACTGGAGAAGTAGATCCATGTAATCGCATGGAGGAACAATGTGCGGGCCTGAAAAACGCATTGCTGCCAGCTTGGCGGGGTGGCGTTGGCTGTGTTGTCCTTGAGGAAGGCGAAGTTTCGCTAGGCGACACCGTTTCAATCGAATAGCATTGGTGCATCTTTCACCGTCGACGCGTAGATTGATCTTTGCGACGGCAAAAATTCGCTATGAGACAGCCGATAGCGAATACCGGTTTCGGTTATTCGTCCGAGCAATTTGTCGTAGGAGTGATACTAATGCAACGAATACTAATTCTATTGTTTGTAATCGTTTTTGCTGGACTATCGAGCGCCGAAACGCCCTCGTTTAGCGGAGTAGATCGAAAGAGTCTGGTATCTGAAGCGCTTTCCAATGTGCCTGGCCACGCGTTCAATGCGATTACCGTTACGCTTGATCCTAATACTAGTGTTGGTGCCCATGCGCATGATGCCTTCGTGTATGCATACGTAATTGAGGGAAGCATTCGGTCGCAAATCGATGACGGAGAAATTATCGAATATACCGTGGGCGACAGCTGGACTGAGCCGCGCGGTGTGATCCACACGCTGACACATAACCCAAGTGCGACTGACAAAGCGACAATTCTTGTGATTTTTGTCGGGCGTGCTGGGGCTCGATTGACCACCTCGGGTGACATCAATAAATAGCGTCTGTCTATACGTCCGTCGATCCATTTATTGCGCATGTAACTGACGCTTCTTACTGATCCTCATCCGTTGGTAGTCGAACGCTCCAAAGAGTCGGAGTGGTACGTAGAGACCTACTGATAGACAGCCTCCTTGTTGCTACAATTGTTGCTTATAAAACGCTCCGACCTTTGGACATCATCCAGGGTAAACAAAGGACCGGCGAACATGAAAAGAATCAGTATTCGGGCGACGGTCGTCGCCCTAGGATTGGCGAGTTTTGGCGTTTCGATAGCGGAGACTTCGCTCGAAGCCTACGGTAGTCTGCCCACTGTCGCGACTATGGCTATTTCACCGAATGGCGACCGCGTAGCATTTCGTCGAACTGACGACGCGATTGATGCGGTATTCGTGATGGATATTACTTCCAACGAGGTCATCGGTGCGGTTGATGGATCTGAAACTAAAATTCGGCAGGTCAGTTTCCTCGACCAAAATCAATTGTTGCTATTCGCTGAGGAGTCGCTAGCGGTTCGCGTAGTTGCCGCGCACATGCAGATCAGTGCGAGCTACCTTTTTGATGTGCGCACGCGCGAACTCTCGAAGCTGTTAAAAGACTCACGGAAGCTTTATCCGCTGCAATCCGGCGCGGGACGAATCATCGGCCACAATCCGGACAAGGGCAGTGTGTATATGCCAGCGTATATTGGTGAGCGAATCGGTCCGCCGGCAACCTTCGGATTGCTGGAAGTTTCACGCGACTCGCCAAGCGGTCGTATTCTCGCGCGCGGTAGTGAGGCAACCCGAGATTGGTTTGTTGATAAAAAGGGAAATATTCTCGCGGAAGAAGAGTACGACCATCGAAGCCGCACTGGGAAGATATGGGGACGCGACGGCCGAAAACGCGTGTTGACATACAAGTATGGCGAGGGCGATGACGCGTATTCCGTCGTCGGCGTTAGCCAGGATTCGAAATCTCTGATCGTGTCATCACGCATCGCCGGCACGGAATTCAGAAATTACTTCGAGATGAGCATTCAGGACGGCAGCGTCGGCAGCGCGATTTTTCAACGTGAGGATACAAGCGTTCAGCGTCCCATGGTTGATGCAAACCGTCGCGTGTTCGGTGTTGAGTACTCCGGATTCATGCCCAGCTATGAGTTTTTCGATTCCGATTTGACTGCGCGGATCGAATCGATTCAATCTTCAATGAAGTCAACGGCGGTGACCTTAGTCGACTGGACTCCAGATTTTCGCTACCTGTTATTTCGGTTGGAAGGCGGCCGAACGTCCGGTGCTTACGCGGTCGCCAGCCCTGATTCGCCAAATTTACGATTGCTGTCCAATATTCGCGAAAAGGTCCCGGCGGAAGCTGTCGCGCCGGTTTCAATCGTGCGCTATGAAGCGCGCGATGCATTGACGATACCCGCGCTGGTTACTGCGCGCTTCGATGTACGCGAGGCGGGCAATGCGCCATTAATCGTTCTGCCGCACGGAGGGCCCGCGGCATATGACGAATACGGCTTCGATTGGATTGCACAGTATTTCGCCAGTCGCGGCATTATGGTGTTGCAACCGCAGTTTCGTGGCTCGACGGGTTTCGGCATATCGTTACAACGTGCCGGACAGGGCCAGTGGGGTGGCGCCATGTCTACCGACTTGGACGATGGAGTGCTGTTCTTAGTCGATAAGGGCCTGGTGGATCCGGAGCGTGTCTGTATGGTGGGATCAAGTTACGGCGGCTATGCTGTACTCGCGGCGGGCGCGTTTTCAACATTCAACTACAAATGTCTTGTTGCGATTTCAGGCGTCAGCGATTTGCCCGAGATGTTGAAATCGAAGGAACGAAAATACGGACGTGGCTCCTTGAATGTCGAATATTGGCAGCGGCAGTTTGGTAGCGTCGGTAAACGGCACGCCTCGCTAAAAGACTTGTCACCGGTCAACTTCGCAGAGAATTTTAGAGCGCCCGTATTATTGGTGCACGGTCGCGACGACACGGTAGTACCTATTCAACAGAGCGAGCGCATGCTGAAGTCGCTGAAGCGCGCGAAGATTCCCGCAGAACTTATCAAGTTGAAAGGTGAGGACCACTACCTTTCGAGTAATGAAACTCGATTGGAGGCGTTGCGTGTGGTGGCGGAATTTGTTGAAAAAAACCTGTAGCTGGTCCAGACGCCATCTGACAATTTGACCGTTCGGTCGACATAATCGGGCGCCTTTTCGGTGTCATCAACTAGAAGGCAGGTATTCCTTAACTCGCCATTAGTATTTCCTCAAGCTTGCTGCACGTCCGCTGCCTACAGTGAATTCACGTATTGCAACGGCATTTTCACAGAACTTGAGGGCGCGACATGAGACTCCTAAAGCACGTTTTTACAATAGTCATTCTGATGCACGTAGCAGCCTGCGGCGGTGGTGGCGGCTCTGGTGGCAGCGGTGGAGGTGGCAATACGCCGCCCGCACCTCCACCTCCGCCCGCGCCACCACCGCCACCGAGCGGCACGTCGCTGCAACTAAGCTTCAGCGAAGGAGACTATTGGGAATTTTTTGGAACAGCAGAATCCTTCACCTTTATTCAGCCGAATACGAATCGCTCCACAATCGAAGTTGGACGATTTCGTATCACGCTTGGTGCGCCAATCACGATCAGCGGTCAAATGGCCTATCCATTGAACTTCACAGGCGACTCGGATGGATTCGCACCGCGCTGGACACACGTCGCGATGGACAGCGACGGCTCGTTACTGGGGTCTACCGACGGGGCTGGACTCACGACGGTTTACGATGCGCAAACAGACCAGTGGGTAGGTGGCGGGTTCTTTGTCGAATTCGAAGCAACCGAGCAGGTTGATTTTTCGGAGGATACGTTTGACGGCAACTACAACACGGTCGACGCATTGCTGGCTGCACATGAGTTTGGCGAAGGTGGTTGCGAGGTTGTGCTCGGCATGAATTTTTGTGACGACGACTCGACGACATTTTCTGAAAGGGAGTTCTATAAGCTAGGTGTAGGGCCAATAGGCTATTCGCTCGACGCAACGTTCTCGGACAATGGTGGCGGATTTCAAACGTCATTCATAAGAAAGACCCGTATTGAACTGATAGAGACTTCGTTCACGGCAAGCGACGGTGTGGCTTTCAATCTACCGCCCTGGGAGGAACTCGCGCCAATGAATACGCCGCGCAGCCAACATCTTGCTTACGAAGCTGGAGGCAAGATTTATGTGTTCGGTGGTATTGATACAGATGCGAACCAATTAAGTAGTGTCGAAGTTTACGACCCTGCAACGAATAGCTGGTCGTTCAGTACGCCGATGCCTGAGGGTTCTTATGCGCCTGGCGGTGTCGTCGATGGATTAATCTACCTGCCGGAGTTTTTCGTCTCGAATGGAATTCGTGTGTTCGACCCGGCAACAGAACTTTGGTCAACGGTAACGCCAACTAGCGGAATTCTACCCAGTTTCTGTGACGCTGCGAATTATGACAACCCAGCATCGAGCCTTGGCGAAATCTTAGTTGGCTCCAACTGCGCATCTGGCATTCGCAACACGCTGTCTTTTAGCGGCTATTCACCATCGGTGAACAATTCGGTGACAAGCGGCGGTCAGGATATTCTGTTTTTCCACCGCACCGGAATTACAATCGAAGTTGTGGGAGACAAGATGCTTCTTATTGGCGGGTTTGGACGATCGGGGTTTGTTGGTGATATGAATGGTGCCAGAGACGACGTTCTAGAATTCGATCTGTTAACGGGTGCTTGGGGCACAAGCCGTAATGGCACATTGAACCAGGCGCGGGATGACCATTCGTCGGCAGTGCTGGGTGATCAAGTTTACGTTTTCGGCGGTGCGCCCGTGAATTGCTCAACAATAATCCCGGATAACTGTACTCGAGGCAATACGCTCAGAAGCGCGGAAATGTACGATCCGGCAACCGGTACCTCCGTCGATTTGCCGCCGATGTTTACGCCCCGCGAAAGATTCGCAACGGCCGAGCTTGGTGGGAGTATCTATCTGATTGGGGGCGATGATGGTTCGGAAATTACGGGAAAGGTGGACCGATTTATACCGTAGATGGCCCCATGGATGAACGGAATTTGCACGTCGCGAGGATAGTAACGGGAGGTCATTGCGAGGGAGCGTAGCGAGCGCGGCAATCTCTGCGGAAGCCCAAGCGGCTTTCTGCTATGGAGATTGCTCCGCTGCTTCGCATCTCGCAAAGGCGTCATCCATTGCCAACAATCACATTTTTACTGAACTGTGATTCCCCCGTATGATCTCACTATTAATACACGTAGAGATCTCATCCTTTGAACCAACACGTATTCCAGCGTCGTCGGACCGGCAATAGCAGTATTCCAGACGGTATCTTTGCCCTCCTTATCGCAAACGGTTTGGTCTATGCCTTGCAACTCTGGGTGCCCAATTTTATGGGTCAGTGGTTTGCTTTATGGCCAGTCGGCTCAATTTTTCCAGATTTCATGCCGTGGCAACTGTTGACCTACGGCTTTCTTCACGACACGGAAAAACCCTATCACATCCTCTTTAATATGTTTGCGCTCTGGATGTTCGGCCGCGAGCTCGAACAGATCATGGGATTACGGCGATTTCTTACGTATTTCCTGGTTTGCATCGTCGGCGCAGGGCTCGTTCAACTGTTGGTTGGCGTGGTATCTGGATCATACGTGCCGACGGTCGGCGCATCTGGCGGCGTATTCGGTATCTTGTTGGCCTACGGCATGGCGTTTCCCAATCGTATGGTGTTGTTGCTGTTTCCGCCGATACCGATGAAGGCTAAGTATTTCGTTATCGTATTCGGCGCTATGGAGCTCTACTTTGGCGTCAGCGGTTCAGACCCTGGAGTGGCGAATTTTGCACATTTGGGCGGCATGCTGTTCGGATTTTTTCTTATTATGTATTGGAAAAAAAATCGTAGGAGATAGCCGTTGGACAACATGATCGCACTGATTCTGGCGACCGCCCTGTTGGTGATTATCCCAGGGCCGAACGTAGCGCTCATCGTTGCAAGAAGTCTGCAATCTGGATTTTGTGCCGGATTTATCACAACACTGGGTACGACCTGCGGCGTTGGCCTGCAATTAATGCTCGTCGTAGTCGGTATATCCGTCGCAATCGAATATGCTGCGGCGACGCTTTCGATTTTCAAATGGATAGGGGCCTTGTACCTAATTGGTCTTGGCATTTACAGGTGGCGAACACCGGCGACCGTCATTCCCAAAACCGCGCTGCCTCCGACACCTCTATATTTCGGTCAGGGCATGTTACTTGCGCTGCTCAACCCAAAAACGCTCTTGTTCAATGCAGCATTTCTTCCGCAGTTCGCGCAGGTAGATGCCAGCGGCCAAGCATCGCTACTGCAGCTCGCGCTGGTGTATCTGGCTGTACTGCTTTTAGGTGATTTACTATGGGCCAGATTTGCGAGCTTGGCAAAAGCCGGTTTGGGCCAGCATGCTCAATTGCTCAATCGGCTTAGCGGCGGTCTGTTCGTCGGGGCGGGCGTTGGTCTCGCGCTCTCAAGGCGATTCGACTAGTTGCATACAACGTTTTTCGCTTATCAGGCATCATAATAGGATAGATGTACACAATTAACGTAATCAGCGTAGCCATTTTCAATTGGGGGGGGCTAAACAATGTCGATCAAAAGACGTGAATTTCTGCAGTCGGTAGGTGCTGGCAGCGCAATGCTGTCAATGCCGGCTTTTTTGGCAAGTTGCGGTGTTCTACCTGCTACATCTATTACTTCGGCAACGCCGGCTAACCCGTTTATGGAGTGGTTCGGAGTTGACGACGCACTAGTTGCACAAGTAATGGGTGAGCTAACGGCGAATGGTGCGGATGCGGCAGAGCTATACTTTCAACATCAGCGAAGCAACACGCTTGCGATGGAGGACGGCATTGTCAGCCGCGCAAATTCGCGAATTTCTCAAGGTGTCGGGTTACGAGTCGTTGTTGGAGAGCAAACGGGTTATGCGTTTACCGAAGATCTAACCCTCCCATCGATGCGTGCAGCTGCGCAAACCGCTGCGGCAATTGCGAAGGGAACCTCGGTTACCCCACCTGTTGCATTCAATCCAAAGCAAACCGGCGAACTTTATTCGGTGACGGTGCCATGGAGCGATGTTGGTATCGACCAAAAGCTACCGCTCATTCAACATGTCGATTCGCAAGCGCGCAAGGCAGATCCGTCGATCGACAAAGTCTCCGTCTACTGGGCGGACCTCGACGACCGCGTCATGATCGCGACGTTGGATGGTCACCTCATCACCGACCACCGGCCGATGACCCGGGTTAGCGCACAACTTACAGCGACGCGAAACGGCGAATCACAGTCGGGTTTCTCAAACGTCGCTGCCCGCGAAGATTTTTCCTGGTATACGCATGAAAGACTCGATGCGATGGTCAAAGAGGCTGTCGATAGAACGTTGATACTGTTTGATGCACGCCGGCCGCCAGCCGGAGAGCTACCGGTAATTCTTGCAGCGGGCGCCAGTGGGATTCTGTTGCACGAAGCCATTGGCCACGGAATGGAGGCGGATTTCAATCGTAAAGGTACGAGCATCTACTCCGATATGATGGGCAAAAAAGTTGCCGAACCGTTCGTCACTATTGTCGATCAGGGCACGATTCCTAACGAACGTGGCGCATTGAATTATGACGATGAAGGAAATGCCTGCGGCAGAAATGTGATGGTCCAAGACGGTATTCTGCGATCGTATTTGCACGATGGAATCAGCGCAGCACAATACAAAGTACCGCTCACTGGCTCGGGCCGCCGGCAATCCTATCGATATGCGCCGATGCCGCGAATGACCTGCACATTCATGGAGGACGGTCCGCATACCAAGGATGAAATCGTCGCGGCGGTCGATCATGGCATTATCGCCGAGACCTACACGAATGGCCAAGTACAAATCGGTGCCGGCGACTATACGTTCTACGTCAAGAATGGCTGGCTGGTCGAAAAGGGCAAAGTGACCGCGCCGATCAAGGACGTCAACATAATCGGCAACGGACCAGAGTCTTTGCGCCGCATTAGCATGGTGGCAAACGATGCAAAGCTCGATACCGGCGGCTGGACCTGCGGCAAGAACGGCCAGAGTGTGCCAGTGTCGCAAGGCATTCCAACCGTGCTCGTCTCCAAAATGACAGTAGGAGGCGAAAATGCTTGAGCAACTTAAGGAAAGAGCGGCGGCGGCGGTCGAACTGTCTAAGCGCGCGGGTGCCGACGAGGCCTGGGCGGTGGCCTCGCAGAGTCGCGATGTGGAATTCAATTATCGAGACGGCGCGTTGGAGAAAGTTAAAGATACGACGTCCCGCCAGCTCGCCATTCAGATCTACGCGAATGATCGTTACTCAAGCCACCAGACCACCGACTTGCATCCAGATCGATTGCAAGACTTTCTAACGGAAGCGGTCGCTATCACGGGTGCGCTGGAGCCGGACACTCATCGGCAAATTCCGCCGCCGGAGCTTTATGCCGACCGGCCGGAAGATAATCTCGATTTGGTGGACGGACGAGTCGCTGAATTGGATCGTGAACAGCGACTCGCTTGGTGCGTCGCACTCGACGATACGTCTCGTAAGCATGATCGCGTCGTGTCCGCGACCGCGGGCGTTTACGATGGCACGGTTGCGTCCGCTACCGTCGGTAGCAATGGCTTTGCCGGTGCAAATCAATCAACCTATTGCTGGCTTGGATCAAATATCACGCTAATGGACGAAGGTGATAAACGCGCGTCCGATTCGTTTTATGCTGGTGCGACACATGTAGCGTCACTGCCGAATGCCACGGCAATAGCAACGACCGCGTTGGAACGATCGGTAGCACGACTGGGCAGCGATAAAGGACCGACGGTCAAATCTACCATGGTCGTCGACTCGCGGGCGGCAACGCAGTTGGTATCGCGTCTGCTGCGGTCTGCTAATGCGGCAAGCGTCCAGCAGGGCCGCTCTTTTTGGGCAAACATCCTCGGAAAACCGACATTCAGCGATTTGCTAAGCATCGTTGACGATCCGCTTATCCCGCATGGACTCGCCTCGCGTACCTTCGATAATGAAGGTATTTCTGCACGACCCATCACTCTTGTGGAATCAGGGGTCGCGCAGAACATCTACGTGGACACCTACTACGGCCGCAAGAGCAGTATGACACCGACAACCGGCACTCCCTCCAACCGGCGGGTAGCGACCGGTGAGCAGTCTCTCGTTGAGTTGTTAAACGATGCCGGCGAGGGCATTTATGTGACGTCTTGGCTCGGTGGCAATGCTGACGCAACAACTGGCGACTTTTCGCTTGGGTTGCGCGGCCACCTGATCGAAAACGGGCAGGTTGGCCAGCCGGTCGGGGAGATGAACGTCACCGGCAATCTTTTATCGCTATTCCAAAGGCTTGCCGCCGTCGGTAACGATCCCTACCCGTATTCCACAACTTTGGCGCCGTCGATGGTATTCTCTGATGTCGATTTTTCTGGGGCATAATTCCTAAGTAGGGACTAGCCGCCCCACCGGCGTACGTATAGGGGTGGACGATGGGAAACGCCATAAGGACTCTGGTGTTGTGTTCAATGCTCGTTGCTTGTGGGGATGACAAGCCCGATGTCGTCGCGGCGCCAGAGAGAGATATGGCGACGCTTGCTGGCGTGGTGGTCTTGCGCGAGCGAGTTGGTCTGACACGCGATTCGAGACTTGAACTGGAGATCGCCGAACTTGCCGCGTCCGGCAGTTCCGACTTGGTCGTGTTGCGCAAAACTATCTCGCAACCCGGACAAGGTAATCTTGCTTTCAGCATTGAGTATGACGCCGAGCTGATCGATGCCGACCGAGGCTACGTCATTGCTGCGAAGGTTTTTGATCGCGATCATTTGATTTTTGCGTCAACCGGTAATATTCCGGTACTGACGAAAGATGGTTCTGCCGACGTTGTGATTAACGCGGTGAGGGTTAGCACTGCGCAATAAAGCGATTGATCATCACGACCATCATCTTTGGGTATAGGTAGGTCGCTACGATTATCGCATGGCAAAAACGAGTCTTGTTAACGATGGAGCAGCGCAGTGGAACAATCATCTCCAGTACACGATATTTCACCAATTCAAGAGTACCGCGAACAGCTGGCTGCCATATTTCGTTGGACTGCACGTATTGGTATGCATGAAGGCGTTGCCAATCACTACAGTTTTGCAGTCGATGCCAATGCTACGCAGTTTCTAATCAATCCAAATGGCCGACATTTTTCCAATGTATGCGCATCCGACCTGTTGCTGCTAGACACAGACGACTCACAGACGATGCAGCGGAACGATGCGCCGGACCCAACTGCCTGGGCTATCCACGCCGGCATTCATATGAAGCACGCGCATGCGCGTTGCGTGCTTCATGTTCACTCGCAGTATGCAACGGCATTAGCCAGTCTCGCTGATTCCTCTCTGCCACCCATCGATCAGAATGCGATGCGCTTCTACAATCGCATCGTAATCGATAATGGCTTTGACGGCATGGGTCTGGACGAGGAGGCCGAGCGCTTATCTCGAGGGCTTGGTGAGCACGGCATATTGCTATTGGCCAATCACGGCGTGATTGCCGTAGGTGAGAGCGTTGCGGTGGCGTTTAGTCACTTGTATTACTTCGAGCGCGCCTGCCGAAATTACTTCACGGCGTTGAGTAGCGGACTGCCACTACGAATCGCTTCGCACGATGTTGCAGAGAAGACCGCGCGGCAATGGCAGGACTTCATCGTGCCGCTTGCGAAATGCCATTTGAAGGAAATAAGGGAAGTCTTGGACCGTGAGGATCCGAGCTACAAAACGTAGGCTGTAGCAGTGCAGCGCGTCGCCTGCATAAGTAGCAAGCTGTTGACTCTAGCGCGCGCTTAAACGGCCTTACGATTCCAACTGCGCCATGATTTTGTTGAATGCTGGACTTGGGCGCATCGCCGTGACCACTTTCTCCGGGTTAGGGTGGTAATAACCGCCAATATCCACAGGCTCACCTTGCGCGTCGTTTAGTTCCTGAACGATTACGGTTTCATTTTCCGCAAGCTGGTTTGCGATGCCGGCAAACGTTGCCTGCAATTCATCATCATCGGTTTGTGCCGCCAGCGCTTCTGCCCAATACAGTGCCAAATAGAAGTGGCTGCCACGATTATCGAGTTCTCCAACTTTGCGTGACGGCGATTTGTTGTTCTCCAGAAATTTTCCATTCGCCGCTTCAAGTGCAGCAGCCATGATTTGCGCTTTACGATTTTCTGTTTTTTCCGCGAGGTCGTCTATCGCCACCGCGACAGCCAAAAATTCCCCAAGCGAATCCCAGCGCAAATGCCCTTCACTCAAGAATTGCTGAACATGTTTTGGGGCAGACCCTCCCGCGCCCGTTTCATATAATCCGCCACCCGCCAGCAACGGTACAATCGACAACATTTTCGCACTGGTGCCCAGTTCGAGAATGGGGAAAAGGTCGGTCAAATAATCTCTCAAGACGTTGCCAGTAACCGAAATCGTATCCTCGCCACGGGCGATTCTTTGTAGCGTGAAGCGCATGGCATCGATAGGGGACATCACGCGAACATCTAAATCAGTGAGATCGTGTTGTGGTAGATAAGCTTCGACTTTCGCGATCAAGTTTCTGTCATGACCCCGTTCTGGATCCAGCCAAAATATGGCCGGCTTTCCAGTTGCTCTCGCTCTTGAGACAGCAAGTCTTACCCAGTCCTGTATCGGTAGATCTCTTGTTTGGCACATGCGCCATATATCGCCTTGCTGAACTGCGTGTTCGAGCAAAACGGCACCCGACTGATCAATGACACGCACGGTGCCGTTGCCAGAAATTTCGAATGTCTTGTCGTGAGAACCGTACTCTTCTGCTTTTTGCGCCATCAGTCCTACATTGGGTACATTACCCATAGTCGTAACGTCAAACGCACCGTGCTTTTTGCAAAACAGAATGACTTCTTTGTAAATACCCGCGTAGCAACGGTCAGGAATGAGTGCATTCGTATCGGCGAGTTTGCCATCCGGACCCCACATTTTTCCTGATGCGCGTATCGCAGCGGGCATAGATGCATCGATGATGATATTGCTCGGGACGTGAAGATTGGTGATGCCTTTGTCCGAATCGACCATCGCCAATTTCGGTCGGGTGTTGTACACCGCTGCAATGTCGTCTTTGATTGATTGCTGAGCATTGGTGCCCAACTCTGCGATTTTCTCGTATACATCACCAATTCCGTTGCTCGCATCCACGCCGATTTTCTCGAACACATCCGCATGCTTTTCGAAAACGCTCGCGTAATACACAGTCACTGCGTGTCCGAACATGATCGGATCGGAGACTTTCATCATGGTCGCTTTCAAATGCAGCGAGAGCAGAACATCGTTGTCTATCGTTTGGTCAATCTGCTGCGCAAAAAAATCGCGTAGTGATGCAATACTCATAACGGCTGCATCGATAACTTCACTCGCTGTAACGGCTAAGTTTTCTTTTAGTACTACAGCGTCGCCATCATCGGGTAGATATTCGATCGTCAGATTCCCTGCCGCGGCTACAACGGTCGATTTTTCGCTGGAATAAAAATCTCCGTGTTCCATATGACTAACTTGTGATTTCGAATCCGCACTCCATGCGCCCATCGAGTGCGGGTTGTTTTTTGCATACTGTTTCACCGGCCCGGCAACTCGCCGGTCGGAATTGCCTTCGCGCAGTACCGGATTCACGGCGCTACCGAGAATTCTGGCGTATCTGGACTGTACGGCTTTCTGTGCGTCGCTCTCCGGCTCTTCAGGGTAGTCCGGAATATCGAAGCCGTGAGACTGAAGTTCGCTGATGGCGGCATTTAGCTGCGGTATTGACGCGCTGATATTAGGCAATTTTACGATGTTCGCATCAGGTGTGGTCGCCAATGAGCCGAGTTCCGCCAAGTCATCGGCCTGTCGTTGTTCACCACTCAGCTTTTCCGGGAATGCGGCAATAATGCGTCCTGCGAGGGATATGTCGCGTGTCTCAATGACAATGCCAGCAGCGCCGCTGAAAGCCTTGATGATGGGTAGTAGCGATTCTGTCGCAAGCGCGGGAGCTTCGTCTGTATAGGTGTAAATTATTTTGGTGGTCATCTTTTTATGCTTCTTTAGTGGGCGTCACCACAGATCTGACCGGAATTGTTGACCGGATTTCACAAGTGCAACGACAAATAGAATCGGACAGCACCACTTGTAGTCTGCACAAGTGGGCCTTAGCACCAAGCTCGTCTACGAGGTCGCGAATTAGATTGACAATCAATCTTTTTCGATACGACAACACGGTCTCTTGTGTGCTTTCGTCGCGTCGCAGCATACCAAAAGAAGCGCATGTCTTTAACTTGTATGTCGTATTTTGTAGTGGTGTATTTAGCGCAATTCTCCTGATCCTTGCAGACGTCTGTTCGAGTTGAGGATTTTGCGGTCAATAGTGGCTAATATTCGCAGGAATGTATCGAGGCGGGCTGTTAATGAACGGTAAACTGGCATTTTTGCCTATAGCGGCATTATTTTGTGGTCTTGCCGGATGTGCTGTTTTGCAGCCGGATCTTACGCAAATCTACGCCAAGCAAGAGGGAATGGTGGATCAGCCGCCGGTTGTTGTTATCCATGGTGCGCTCGGCGGCAGGCTATACGATCACAGCGCAGCGCGTGAAATTTGGCCAGGTGGCGTTACCCGCGTTCTTTTTAGCGATTATGAATCACTACGGATGGATATTGATGCCACGACGTTGCTGCCGCAAATGGCGTCGGTTATGCCGTCTGGGATCGCCAACCGTATCGGCGGTGTGGATTTTTATGGCCGGATCCTCGATGTTTTGAAGGACGCTGGTGGCTATGGACCCGCCACAATAGGCACCAAGCGGCTGCCGCTAGAGAAACGATACTACGTGTTTTCTTACGATTGGCGGCAGGATAACGTGCACACGGCCAGGCGTCTGAATTCATTTATTGAAGATATTCGTACCGACTATAACAACCCTGAGCTTAAGGTTGATATTGTTGCGCATAGCATGGGCGGATTAATCACCCGTTATTTCGCCCGTTACGGCACTCGTGACGTGCTCGACGGCAACGACTTCCCGGTCAGCGGCGCAGGCGCTGAGAAAATTCGTCGCGTCATATTGCTAGGTACTCCAAACTTAGGATCGGCAGGCGCATTTCGAACCTTGTCGCGCGGTTACAAAGTTCTCTTCGGCACCGTGCCGATCGAAGTTGTTGCGACGTTTCCGAGTACCTATCAGGTTCTTCCTCACGCAATAAATGAGTGGCTGGTCAATATGGATGGGAGTCCGCTACATCGCGATCAATTTGACGTCGCGTTGTGGGCAGATATGCGGCTATCCATTTATGACCCTGTTGTTGAAAAACGAATTCTCAAACGTTTTGACACATCTGAGGCAGGTAAGGAATATCTTAGCGTTCTTCGCGCCTTCTTCGAGAAACATTTAGAGCGGGCACGCCGCTTCAGTTGGTCATTGACCGTGCCCGTTGAAAACCTCAAAACGGAATACATTGTCTTCGGCAGCGATTGCGTTGATACACCAGCCCGCATGGTGGTGGAGGACGTTGCTGGCGTTGCAAAAGTTCGTTTGTTTCCCAAAGAAATAGAGAGCCCACTGTCGGGCGTCGACTATCATGGCTTGATGATGGAGCCGGGTGATGGAATCGTTACCAAAGCATCGTTAATGGCGCGACAAACTTTCGATCCGACCGTGAGCCGTCATGAATATAGTGACTTTCCGCTCGACTACCCAATTTTCCTCTGCGAGTCTCACAGTCAGCTAACGGGTAACATACATTTTCAAAACAATTTGTTGCACGCGTTACTGAGTGTCGATCGATAGCCTAGTGATTACCGTATTTTTGTGTGGGTGGGAACATATTGAACGGTAATATTGACGCAATATTTTTCGATCTGGACGGTACGCTGACCGATCCGAAGTTGGGAATCTGCCGCTCAATTCAGTATGCGCTTGGAAGATTGAACACTGAGGTGCCCAATATCGATCAACTAACTTGGTGTATCGGCCCACCGCTATTGTGCAGTTTTGAAGAAATTTTGGGCGATCGGAATACGGCGAAGCAGGCCCTAATCTACTATCGCGAACGTTTTGCAGAGACCGGTCTTTATGAAAATAGAGTCTACGATGGTATTGCAGCGCTACTGGCAAGATTGACACAAGATGGCTACGAACTATTCATCGCCACAAGCAAACCGACGGTATTCGCCAGCAAGATCTGCAGGCACTTTCAGTTATCGCGATACTTCCGGCGTATTTTTGGCTCGGAATTGGACGGCTCGAATTCGAGCAAAGTGGAGTTGTTGCGCAATGCAGCTGACCATCTGAGCGTTAGCTCACAGCGCTGCGTCATGGTTGGTGATCGCAGCTACGATATCTTGGGTGCGACTGAAAATGGTATGCAGTCAATCGGTGTCCTGTACGGCTATGGATCACGGTCGGAGCTCGAAAACGCAGGAGCAACTCGATTTGCTAGAATGCCGCATGAGTTGGTCAGCGCGATAAATAAATCACAATAACTTAGTCGGCGCGTTAGATGTTCCAGGTGCGCGCCGAATCCATGCATAGGGAGTGAATGTATGCCGGAAGTTCAATCGACAGAAGAACTTGGCGGTGCAGGCGTGTCAGCACCGGTATCGCTTGGTGAACGAATCGTCGCGATAGACACACTACGCGGTGTCGCAGTGCTCGGCATCCTCGTAATGAACATCTACGCGTTTGCGATGCCGTTTATCGCTTACATGAATCCGACTGTCATGGGCGGCCTAGAGTGGTACAACATTGGAACGTGGATTGTCACGCACATATTTTTCGATCAGAAGTTCATGACAATTTTCTCAATGCTATTTGGCGCCGGTCTGGTCGTCATGTGGCAGCGCGCAGAAGCTAGAAAAGCGAAATTCGGTCGCATATATTTTCGCCGTCAATTTTGGCTGTTGTTGATTGGTGCGGCACACGGTTATCTGCTTTGGATGGGCGACATCCTTTTTCATTATGCATTGATGGGAATGTTCGTTTATCTATTTCGCAAGCGGCAGCCGCGTACCTTGATTATTGTCGGCTGCGCATTGTTGCCGGTCGCGTTACTGGCCACCTACGGCGGGGCCCTGTTTATGGAACAAATGCAAGGCGAGATGACGCAGATCGAACAAGTACTTGAGGAGGGCGAGGAGCTCACTGAGGAACAGAATAGAATCAAAGAGCAGTGGGATGCTTCGCGACCGTTTATGGCACCTACAGATGAGGACTTGCGAAAAGATGTAGACGCTTATCGTGGAGACTATGCCGGAATCCTCGAGTTCCGCGCGCCTGTGGTCGCGAGTATGCAAATCCAAAATACCTTCGCGTATATCTTATGGCGCGTTGGCGGGTTAATGCTAATTGGCATGGCATTTATGAAGTTAGGTATTCTGTCCGGCGATCGGGACGCCATTTTTTACAAACGCATGCTCGCCATTGGTTACGGATTCGGATTACCGGTCATGTTTTTCAGCGCATACGACCTTTACTCGCATCAGTTCGATTCGATGCATTTGTTTCGTACCGGCATGATATCCAACTATGTTGGTAGTCTTTTTGTGGCGCTCGGCCATATTGCTGCCGTCATGCTGATCGTCAAAGCCGGAATGTTGTCGGGGCTAATGGCGCGATTTTCGGCGGTCGGTAGAATGGCACTAACCAATTATTTGCTGCATTCAATTATTCTGACAACAGTTTTCTATGGCTACGGGTTTGGTTTGTATGGCGAAGTTCCGAGGTTGACGCAGATGCTATTCGTCGTTCTAGTGATTGGGTTTCAGATGATTTTCAGTCCCTGGTGGCTAAGCCGTTACCGGTTTGGCCCGGCGGAATGGTTATGGCGATCGCTGACCTATTGGAAACGCCAACCCATGCGTGTGGTGACCTAGACGTAAGCGTGGAAACTCATTCATCGAAACCGTCGATCTGTTTCACGCGGCTTTGTTCTTGCCGAACGTTCATTGGTCAGTCGCGGTGTCAGTCAGGATCCCGTGAGACGTCTGATGAGCTTAGGTGCTAGACAGCAACCGCTTCGATAACGCTTTAATAAATAGTAATAAGGTGGGAAGTAGCGCAGTTCGCGCAAAGCGGATGTTTCGCTCTCCCAACGAAAAAACCCCGGCCGATTGGCCGGGGTTTGTGTTTCAAGGCAAGCAAAAAAGCTTGCCCACGATCATACGCTAGTCAAATGACAATCGAACGCCCAGGAAGGCTCTCCGCGGAAGAACCCAGTCATTATCGTCGCCGAATGCAAAGCCATCTGCGCCTGAAGACAAGTCTTGGACGCGTCTTGCTGCCTGATTATCCAGCAGATTGAATACATCGAGGAACAATTCAGCTGTGTACCGGTCGCCAAAGTCCATAACGTATTTCGCACGTACGTCAAGTACTCCGTATGACTCGGTTGTGCCGCTACCAATCGCGCCAGGAGCGAGCCAACGTTGCGTTGTTCCCATAAATTCAAACGCAGTCGCAACACGAACAGGTAGGTGACGACCCGATGCAGCAAAGGTTTCGCTGAAAATCGTACCGGAGTTCCAGTTGTACGTCGCACCAACCTCGATTCCGTTTTCCCAGCGATACGAGCCAGAAACCTTGATTAGATGCTCGATATTGCCGGGTTGATCGCCAAACGCGTTAGGTCCGCGAGGATCCAGGAATACTGCATCGCCCTGGAAATCTGCATTTCCGTCCGAGTTGCTGTTTCCGGAGGCATCGTTGAACGCGTAAGATGCCAGTGCAAACCACTTGCTATCAGCACTTCGTCGCTTACGCCATGTAACCTCCACGCCATCATATTCACGCTTACCGCCAGCAAGTGTTCCAATGATGAAGTTCGCTGGGGGCCTGTTTGCATCAGTAAACCCGAAGTAAGACAGAGGCAATCCAAGGTCTCCTGCTGCAAAGAACGGATCTTCAAACTCGTTATCCGAATCGGTGCAGTCCAGGCTGTAGACGCAAAGATTGTAGTCTTCGAGAATATCTTCGGTGACACGATGCGTATAAATGATTGAAATGCTTTGGTCAGGCGTCAAGGTTCGTTCGTAACCCAGCATGTACTCGTCGGTATACGGTGTCTGCGTTGTTGGCGCAAAAAATCCATCAGGATCGCCAGGACCACCACGCGTTCGGAAGGTTAACCAATCGCCACCAACAAACACTTGTTCTTCGCGAACGGAACCCGTCACCGTACCGGCAAACGATGTCATGTCGGTACGAATTGGATCGTAGTATCGACCGTAAAATCCGAAGATCTTACTGGCACCGTCACCGCCGACGTCATAAATTACGCTTAATCGTGGCGCGATTTCGTAGTCGAAGGTGAATATCGACTCACCCGCAGTGTTGATATGTTCCCATTCTTCAGCGCGTATGCCGGCTGAAACTGTCCAATGCTCGTCAATATTCCAAGTGTCTTGAAGAAAGAACGCTGTGCCTTCAGTCTTGAAGTTCGTGGCACCCTGCTGCGTCCGTTGGATCCTGTAGACATTGACTTCGCCGTGCGGATTGCCCACCGTCGAGTCAAAAACTGCGGCGCCGATCTCTGCACTACTGATGTCGCCGGACACGTCTGCGTCGAACTGAGTCAGGAAGGCCGCAGAGTTAGGGCTGCTCGCCATTGCAGCAATGATCCCCGCAAGGTCCTGATCGGTGATGTCAGTCTCACCTGTAAATGGAAGCGTGACGTATTCATCCAACGTCGTGCCGGCGTTTCCCGCACCGATGGAGGTGTAAATCGCGTTATCTCCGCCAGGCGTTTCCGCGTTCAGCAACCGTTCGTTATCAGTCTGCGTATAGCCAAACTTGATTTCGTGCTCGCCCCATTTGCTATCCAGAAAATATTCAAGCGTCAGGTTGATGCTGTCTTTATTCCGGAAGTCAATTGAATTAAGACCACCACCGCCAAGGTCGGTTTCCAAGTTCGTGACGCCAACTGCGGCAGCACCTGTAAACGCAACATCATTTCGTGTGGATTGATCTACAGAGGTTTGACTTAATTCTCCTTCGTGCGAAACGAAATTAGCGGTCAAAATCAAATTTTCCCAGGAATGAGAATACTCGAATTTAGTGTTGTCGCCGCCCTGAATTCTACCTCTGTCGCGATTTGGCAGCGTAGTGATGCTATTTGAGCCATTTCGATCAAACGGATCGTCAAAAAACTGTGCAGTGAACTTATCATTGTCGGTAGCTTGCCAGGTCAGCTTGGCGAAGCCCAGATCTTCTTCCGTTGTAACCGTTCTCAGGAATTGCTGCGTGTTCGGATCAATAACATCTTCCTCGCGCTCCTTGCGCTGGAATGATGTAAAAAACCACAGCTTATCTTTCACTATCGGACCGCCAAAAGTGAATGCAGTGTCGAAGGTCGAAAAAGACGCATCTTGCAAATTGTCGTTGTCGGCAACAAGGCTATCGCTTTGCGTATAGTAATTTACCGAGCCTTCGAACTGGTTGCTTCCCGACTTCGTTATGACTCTTGAAATCAAGCCTTGACCACCTTCGTACTCTGCTGGAACACCACCCGTAATTATCTGTTGTTCCTGGATAATTTCAGAGTTGAAGTTGCCGCCGAAAGTGCCGGTTTGGACGTCCGTAATATTGACACCGTCGATGTAGTAAACGTTGTCAGTGGATGTGCCGTAAGAGTTGCC
Source organism: Woeseia sp. (assembly GCA_021773015.1). Lineage (GTDB taxonomy): Bacteria > Pseudomonadota > Gammaproteobacteria > Steroidobacterales > Woeseiaceae > OFTM247. Next base: position 1,491,313 of record JAJFKW010000001.1, on the reverse strand, counting down.
ATTTGCATCGACCGCATCAGTGTAATTCACACCAGACTTGGATGATGGATTGCCGTCCAACGTTGGTTTTGTCGTCGGCGCCAATTGCAGGTACGACTGATAGCTTCGTCCTGTTGGCAGCGAATCCAAAATATCCAGCGTTACGTCAGTTGATTGAAGAGCAGACGTTGTATCGACTAACTGACCAATCTCGTTACGACCGTAGGTAACGATCTCTTCCATCGAGCCTTCGGCCAGTGCCAGGACAATCGGCAAGTTATAAGTTCTTTCCGATGTGACCAATACGTCTTCGTTGCGTTGTGGCTGGAAGCCTTCGTAAGCAACGGCGACGGTATATTGATCCGATGGGTCCAGTCCAATAAGTCGGACTTCGCCATTTTCATCAGTAAGGCCTGATTTTGCAGTGAGGCTTTCTACCGTACTTGCGCGTACGGTTGCGCCTACGACAGGTGAACCGTCTGGGCCAGTAACTTTGACCTTTAGGGCACCAGTATCGGCGAGCGCCTGCAATGAAAAGAATGCCATAGCCAAAGCCACGACACACCGAAAGGTATATCTATTCATGTGGATGTATCTCCCTTAATGCGATATGAGATTTCATATAGGGTAGAGTTCGCACCGGCCTAAACATGAATCCTGGAAGATTCCTGCCAAAAACAACCGGAATGAACGCAGCCGCCTGCTCGTTAACAACGAGTATTCAAAGCACGACTGATTTCCCCCTTGGAACGAATGATCGCTAGCTCGCGCGCGAATATCAATGATTTTGTTGCGTTTGCATGGACTGAGTCTAAGTAAATACGCCAATTGTGCATTAAAACACCTTAATAACAATAGGTTATGAGGTTTCGCAGTTTGTATCAAAAAAACCACAGATAATTATATAACCATATCGAATTATCGCTGTGCGCTGGTTATTTGGCGTTGATATATGTCAATCGAGAATTTGCTATGGCTTCAACGCCGTCTGCAGGTAGAGTCCGCTATCAATGCGATGATGATTTCTTGCCGATTTCCGTTTCTCGGCGACAACGCGATCCGGCTGATGTCAGCTACTTTTTCACGTTGTCCAACACAATGCGTCTTACCGCTATCGCACATTCGTCGTGCGACAGTTTGTATTCCCGTGATACCAGATGTGTGATCGCGTCGATTGAGCGTTTGCCGTCTATCGCTGCAAGCACCTGTGCGGTGAGTAGGTGTGTGGATGAGGCAACGGTGGTTTCGGCACACGTTGGTACACTGATTGACGTATCGCACAACCACTTAGGCGATAGTTTGGAAGTCATAGGGGCCAAAATGCTGGCTCGTTTGCGCGCGGTGAAGCTGACGATTCGCTCCAGCCGTCCATGCGCGCTATTCGGCGATTGCAAGTAGGGTATCGACCGATGGTCGATACCGACAATTTCGAAACCGCACGCTGAAACGACCTCCAATACCTCTTTTTCGCTGTATCGACAGCAGGGATCATCATGAAAGAAGGCGAGTGAACCGGTATTGACCCATAGCCCGCCTGTTGGCAGCAGACGATTTACTTGTGGAACGAATTCACGCAGGTCCTGCGGCAGTATGTCTATCAACCATGGCGTGACAATCGTATCGAAACTGCTATCGGCAAATGGTGCATTGGTGGCGTCGCCAAAGACGAAGTGAAAGTCATGTTTATGATCGAGTGGCTCCGGGGCGAAGCAGCGCTGCAAAACCGCGCAAGCGGCGTCGTCAATTGGCGCGACAGGAAATTCGTAAAGCGACACTTCTTTTCCCTGCGAAACCTGGTTGCCCACGGATAGCAGCAACGGGTTAAAGTCGAGCAGGACTGATAGTTCCGGCGAATAGCGGCGGTGAATATCATAGGCAAGTCGGCCAGCCCCGGCGCCGAGCGTCAACGTTGCACCCAAATTATGCCGTGTATCAGAAGATATTAGACCGTCTATCGCACTTAATGACGCCTCGTTTTCTCCGTTGTCCCAGGCCCAATCGCGAAATACATTATCTGCATAGCTCAGCAGTCCCTGATTTTTTGGCAAGCATTGATCGAGTAGGCGCGTCATTGCGGGCACTAGGTCGTCGGCGTTCAATCCAATCGGGCCTAATAACTCCGATACCTGTCGTTGATGCTCGCGTTTCGCACCCAACGCGTGAGCAATGCGTCGTTTGCCGGTCTCTGAAAGGCGTGTGTCGTTGAGCGATCGGTTAAGGCCATTGTGCTGGCTTGAAATCTGTTGCAGATAGCCGCGAAATCGTGCGCTCCACTCCAGATGTGCGAGCTCTGGATGCGGAAACAGCCAAGGAATTGTCCGCTCGCCGCAAGTCGCGGCCGGGAAATCCACCTCGCAACTTTGACATCGATACTTCGGCGCCATCGCGTTACCAGGATTGGCAGAATTACGATAGGCAGGTAGCGCTATAGAATTTCTACAAATCGGGCACGCTAGGCGCGCGTGCAACGGGCCAATTTTATCGGCTCGTAGTGACAGATCTGCTGCGCCCTCATGCGCCGATGTGCTTCGATCAATCGCACTATCGTGCGCCATATTCGCTCGCTCAGCCAACGTTTCGGATATCTAAACGGATTACTAAACGATTGCGTTGAAAGCGATATACGGATCAACCGCGGCACCGGTGCCTAAACCCGGTGCATCGAGGACCTGGCCAAACATCGCCTGCTCGCCGTGCAATCCGAGGTAGTTGAGTACAACCATTTCGGCTAGTGTTTCGACACTGTTTGCGAACGGGCTGGATGATGTTTCTACATTGCCGTCGGCGCGAAAGTAGCCAAGCTGTTGCGATGCGGCACCGTTACGCAAGACAGGTTGACCATTTGGACTATAGACAAGTATTGCGCTGGCGGCGGTCTGCGAGTTGTCGGAGCGCCAACGAAATTTAGTGACCCCGTTGCCATCGTCCTCAGGCCGATTCGTATCCGCGGAAACAGCACCGTCGCTGAACAAATAGAGCATCAGCGGTTTGTTTGACAACGCCGCGTACTCAAGTGCAGCTCCGATAACCTGTCCTACGATGAAGTCTTTGCCGTCGGTTTCAGGTCGCGGATCTTGATGATAGTCGCGGCCGCCATACTCAATGGTACCCGCACCCCCGTAGCCGTTAACCACAACTTTCATTGCCGCTGCAGCTTTGCGGAAATCACCGTCATTGAGCTCGCCGTTGGGGAAGATAGACTGCAGATTAACGTCCGCTTCAGGATCCAAATCTTGCACGGCAACCGGCGTATTGAAAGTTGCGGTCGTCTTATCGTATCCGCATTGAATGAGCGCTTCGGTTGCTTGTTGCTCGGTGATCTTCGCCAATTTTAGCGCGCTCAATATCGACGACGCTTCTGCAACGCGACCATTTGGAAACCCATCGTCCACGGCGCCACCGATTAAGCCCGTCGCCTCGTTACGATTACTGACTTTTGTTGGTCGAAATTCTGCAGCGATTTGCGAGTCCGGCGCTCGCGAGCGTCCGCCAGACTCGGAATTCCGTGTACCGATCGTGGCAACAAACTCACCGTTCGATCCAGCCCGAGCGATGCCGTAAACCGGATTGTGCGGATTGTTGCCGGTATCGTTTTCAGATCGCGCAGGGATTACGACACCGTTGGTGTTGGCTCGCGTGGCCGGCGTCGTTTTGCTCAACATGCCGCGCAGTAATGCGCTGTCAGGATGCATTGCGAGGCCAAAGTCACGGTTGACGCCGACCGTTTGCGGAATGATCGCATCGGGCAACCCTAGTTTTGCGTAACCGTTTGCGCCAAGGAAATCTTCCTGGCCACCAACGCCACCGACGATGATATTTGATCCGGCTATGTTTGCGCCACCCCCTTGATCGATGGCGAGAAACGGTATTTTTCCTGCACCGAGCATCGGATTGTTGTCGATGACGCAGTCAGCTGCCTGTGCATGCACCTCACGACTCAACAGTGTCGCAATGCTTGGCAAGAATACTGTGCTGACGCCAGCGATCAAACCTCGATTGAGAAATTCCCGGCGTGACGTGGGCACGCCATGGCCACTGTTCTTGCAGGAGGCTTCAATGCGCTGTTCAAGTCGCGCTTGTCGTGCGCTCGCCTGTCGAAACTGTTCTCTGTATTTAGACATAGCTCTTCCTTAGCTTATCGATTGACGACCCATTGTTTATCGACGGATCGATTAACGACCCGTTGTTAATTGACGGTGATGGCGGCGCTGGAAAGAACTGCTGCGCACGTGGCTTGAAGTACTGTTTCGCCCGCCGCACCGTTGCAGCCATTCGGGCAGCCGAGATCGTCGATCATTCTCACGATTTCCGTAGTAACGTCGGCTCGATCTGGTTGGTCTGCAATATTGTCACCGATCAATTGATCGTACAGCGCGTCTGCAACCTGACCTTTGGCGTTGCCGTCGACCTGGCAACTGCCAAATAGAGCGTCGCAGCTGGCATTGTTTTGCACCACGACACCGCAGTAACTCGAAGCAAGACGCTGGATCGCAATTTGCTGCGAGGTGCTAAAAGCGAGGAGTCCATGGGTTGCAGGTAATGAATCTCGAACTTCAGAATAAGTTGATAGAACAGCATTCTGGTTCTTGGCTACGCCTGTCAACCCAGACATCGCATCGTTTAATTGCGCAAACGTACGTAATCCAAAGTCGGGCTCAGCTTCATCAGGCACGGGCAACGGCGGTGACGACGCTACCGGCAGTTCTGCAAACCCTTGCATGCTGCCTAGAATTTCGAATTCCAGATGGAACGTGTCGCCGTCAACGCCAAGCTCTGCAGGAATTACCGCGCCAAGGGGCGAGAGCAATTCGTCGCCCTGTAGGACGACCGCATCTACGCGTCGAAACGGCTGCGCAGCGACTGGAATGCTGCCGTTTACGCCAATGCGAATGTTCTTAACGTTCACGCCGGCGACATTACCGATAAATGTTGGATTGGCGAACAGATAGCCGTTCTCATCTATCTGTGCAACTCGCATGTCCACAAACGCCGCTTGCCCAATGACGTTCGATACATCAAAGCGCATGGTCAAAACTTCGCCTGCGCCGGCATCGAAATTCTGCTGAATCTCTGTGTCGTTAAGTGCGCGATTGTGAATTGCAACTAGCCTAAATATTCCCTGCCACAGCCGGTCGTTTGTGACTTCGTTGCCGAGTACCAAAAGTTGATTATCCAGCCAGTCCAATGTGTCTCCAGGCGCGTCCTCGTCGACCGCCAGTTGTCCGTTGATATAGACCTTGCGACCGGTCACACCGTCGAACGTCATCACCAAATGCGTCAATACAGTATCGACTTGCGTATTTTGCGCTTCGAGTGCGGGAGTGCCATTTGCGTCAGTCGCCGCACTGCGGTTTCTAAGCTGATAGTAAATGGCATTTTGACCCATCGTGAAATTGCGCGTGGCAGTATCTAACGAATAACTGACGATTCTTGCCGGTCCGTCTTGCGCATTGTTGTCCGGGATGATCCACGCCTCGACCGAATACGCATTGTTTGGCGTAATCATGTCGAAGAGCTTGCGGCTATCTGCTTCGCTCGCCTGCGCTTTACCTGTAACGATTCTTAGACCGCCTCCGTCGACCCACTCCGTGCCTTCCAGTTGCAACATAATTGGTGTGCCTACGCCGCTAGTATCAGCGGTCATGTCTCCCGCGCCTTCAGCGAACTCGAACACCGCGATTGCTGCGTCGTCGACCCGTGCTAACCCCGCCGCGGTCGCGTCCGCGAAGGTCGCTGCGGCACTCAACACCGGTTGTGCGCCGCCGGTCGGCGGCGGTACGTTTGCAGCAGCCTGATTTGCCCAATCTTGTATAGCTTGAAGAAACTCAGCAGCGACGCGATCACACTCGGTGTCGCCGCCGCAATTGTGCCGATCGTCTTTTGGTCGCAGGTAAACACGGGATAGATCTGGATTGCTCAGATTAACTTTCTGCTGTGAGGTAATGGCGTTATACGCAATGGTGGCGTCGCTCACTGCGATTAACGGGTCTTGTGTTGCGCCGTGGCAGCCAGCACAAAAGTTTGCACTCTCGACGAGCAGCGGATGCAAAGTGGCTTCGAATATTGTCTGATCTGTTGCCGATGGCGGTGGTTCCGACGGTGGTGGCTGATCAGGCGGTGGTGTGCCGTCCGGTGGCGTGTCGTCACCGCCAGGAGGTGGTGTGCCGCCGTCTCCAGGGGGCGAGCTTCCGTCGCCCGGAGGCTGGCTGCCACCGGTGTCTTGGGTGTTGTTGACTGCTTCTTCATTCACTTCGCACGCGGACAGTAAAAGCATCAGCATCGCCATGCAGAGTAGCGTACCGAGTCCGCTATCGCGTTTTTGGCCGACTATTCCGTTCGCTCGAAAGTTTCCTAATATCACAAGTTCTCTCCCATCCTGGCTAAAACGCAGTGAATTCCATTTGCAAAGTACTCGCCGCCCACTCGTTGCCTAATTACCCATGCAGTAGGCGCCAGTTTCGGCGTAAACGCGTTTCATGCTGCGATTATTTGCTTCGAAAATCGTCGCAATGTTTTCTACTGCCTGCTCATCCGCCGCACCATTCGGTGTGCGGTAGCACACTTGCGCGAATACATTCTTGACTTGGCATTTCGCAAATTGACGCGTTTGACTCAATTCCATGCCGAGACTCTTGGCGCCGCTACCCGCGCCGTTACCCGGAGCGTTCCAACCAACGAACGCGTTAGGGCCGGTTCGCCAGTAGTTAAGCCAACTGTCATCTGTTGTCTCGAAGCCAAACGGAAACACGCCGGCGTCGCGGCTATATTTCGCTTGCACAGCGCCATCTGAATAAATCATTCGCTGCAATTCTTCGTCGAAATCATAATAGGCAAAGCCGCCGGCTAATCCGTCAAGCCCCGCGTGACAGGTCAAACAGTCATTTAGAAAAATGTTGCTGTCGCCGCCCGGTGATCGCGTGACATCCTGGCGGATCCTGTCCGGGTGCGCGGTAAGATCACGCAGGTCTTCCTGGTCCATACAAGTTAGATTCAACGCGGCAAAGCGAACGGCGGCACGATTGGTGCCAGCGACTAAGAATGCTTCCGCAAAGCCACGTGTTGTCATGATGCCGGCGGTCTGATTGGCGTTGATTTGAGTATCTGGCAATGCGGATTGCTGCTGCTGTAGCAGAATGGCAGGATCGCTGAGGTCGATGTTGTTCAATTGCAGATCGATGTAGTGATCGTTATCCGTCTGCGAGTATCCAATTGCCGTCGCCGCAGCGGAACCCGTATAGACGACGTCGCCGTGCAATATTTGATCAAACGGAAGGTCGTCGCGGATAATGCCGATAACGGTAGCCGTCGTATCGTTCAGATCGACGTATACGGATTGTTCGCGGTTGCTCCAGGGTGCAGCGAGCTGGCGGACGGTTGTATTGTAAAAGGCAGGATTTTCCATTGCCTCAAAAGCCGCACCGGTTGCGTCATCAGCTTCGATTTTGCTGGTCATTGAATCGAGAACCTCGTTGGAAGGCGGAACGCCGACCAGCCGATCATGCAGGCGTTTTGCTTGTTCTCGCGGGCCGGCAAAGGCAGTTGCCGTCGCTAAGGTCGCTACAAGAGCAATGACGACGGTAAATTTGTCACGGCAGTTACGCTCGGTCTTTCTCATGCTGACACCTCTCATCGACGGCTTCCTTGCAGTAAAGATCGTGTTTATTGTTGGCTTCGTAATTTGGCTGCCGTACTTCCGTGAGCAGCGCTTTTTGTTTTCGAAACGAGCTGTGCGAAATGTATGCAGCGGACGTTGGGTGCCGGGGACGCTTAGACATAACGAGTTTTTCTGAGCGAAAAAATGTGATGGAAGTCACACTAAAGCATGTGATGCAGTCGTCAGTTTTGAACAAAAATTGGCACTTTCGCGCAAAATCGACTGCGAATTGGCAAAAGCGACATTGACAACGGATCTTGCTGTCGGCGGCTGCATCAACTGGGCAGTGATTGAATGTTGCTCTAACGGTCAAATGAAGGTACCTCTGCAATGTCCGCAGGCGACCGCTCTGGAAAACCGCGCCATGCGGACAGACTGCCAGTCCACAGGTGGTAGCGAGCGTTGCTATTTGTTTCGTCGACCAGGTGTACTTCGACAGTACTTGCGTTCGCTATTTTGTGAATCTGATCGAGCGTTGCCTGGGCGGCCAGCGTTTCATGAATCGGTGCGGAGGACACATAGGGTGGCGTATCCAACGCCGTTCGCCACGGCTTGACCGCGAACTGCATTGGCTCGTTGTCGACAAGCAGCACGAGCTGCGATGCGCCAGTGTATGGCACGCCGACAAAGTCACGATCAATCGTGCTGGCCAAGCTAAGCCACAGGAAATAATCACGTCTACCCATGTTGTTTATTTCGACAGGTCCGATAAATACGTATTCGCGTGCACCTGCGGCCACTGTCGGCAAACGGTGCGCCAATACAACAGCGTCAGGTAAAGCGACAACGGTGATTCCGCTGGAATCCAGTCGAGAATTCTTATCGGGCTGTATTGAACATCCCGCGACGACAAATGACAGCGCAGCAAGGTAAGCACCGTAGAATGTCTTCACAGCTAGAAGTCCAATGTGTAGCCGAGCTGCACGTAATAGTCATTCTGTTGCAGCGTACCGTCAACGATCAACGGTGGCATAAGGGCCATTGGAAATTCGCGGTTCGACCACTGTCCTCCCGCTTCGAATTCAAGCCGGAAGGATCGCCTGCCGGAAAACACAAATCGCAGTAACGGATTGGCCACCCACTGGTTTATGTCGCCAGCTGGATTTTGATTCGCAACGCGTTTGGAGTACGCCAACCTTGCTTGCACGCGAAGTCGTTCGCCTATTGGAATACGCAAATCTAGCCACAAGTTGTCGTCGTCAATGCTTTTGGTTTCTGTGCGCCGGTAACCTAACTGCGCGATCTGTCCCGCGCCGAAAAAACCGGCACCTTGAAGGTGGCCGCCGTAGGTGTACTGCGGTCCGGTATCGACGAATGCGGCGACGCCGCCAGAACCGACAGTTGCGGAGTATTCGAGGTAGGACGTATCAAATCTAAGCTGCAATCGTGGCGTAATAGCCGCCGATAAGCCGCCGGATGCGAACCGCTCATCCGCCGTTCGGTTGCGCGCAAGTCTTCGAATCTGGCCTTCCGTAAATGAGTTAAATAATTCACGCAGCGTATTGACGGGTTGGCCAATAATTGCGTTACGTGTAGTGAGAAATGGTGCCACGCCACCGCGAACACGGCCGTGTAACGTGATGCGATCATGTGCTCGCCAGGTCGCGCTAATGAGGCCGGTGTTGACGACGTTGAACGAGGCATCGTAATCAATGAGACCAACGATCGTCATTGTTTCGCCCTGGAATAACGCTTTAGCGCCGACAGCTTGGCGGTCCTTGATGCCATCGATGAGTTGCTGATTTGCGTACAGACTAAGATCCCAATCGCCGATGATGTCGTTGATGTCAACACTTGCGCCATACGCATAGTGATCGCCGGTCGCCTGAAAGCGCGGCGAATCGACGGGAAAGCCGGCGGTCACATTGAATGTCAAGTCGGGTCGAAACTGGTAACTGGCGTGCAAGCCATCGAAGCGTCCGAGTAGGCCGGTTGATAATTGTTGCTGCCGACCAATGCGCAGACGAACCTCTGTTCGTGTGTCCGCGACGTCCAGAAACGCATACGACACAAGCACTTGCGGGTCGCTGCCGTTTTCTACGAAGTCGTAAAGGTAACCTAGGTTGGCGCGCGCCATAAGGTCGAAGCGCTCACCCCGGCGTTTCGCAATGATATGTGCCTGCGACAACATTGCCGACTGTGCGATAAAGTCATCGTCGTCGCCTTCCGCAAGATTAACGCCGCGTAAATAAAACTGCGACGCGCTGCCGTAGATATCCCAATTTGACACTTGCCGATCCCGAATTGGGGTCTCTGCTGAGCCTCGATTGGCCATCGTCGTTGGTGTGTCGCCCGTGTTCGGCCCCGTACTGGCGGCAATCGTCGTTAGTGCGTTAAGCCGTTGTCGTACGCGATGCGCATCCGGCCCTGCCGGAAATTCGTCGAGATAAGCTTCGAACTGAGCTTGCGCAAGTTCAGGTTGCTGGTTTTTCTGCCGAGCAACGCCGAGAAATTCTCGCGCCTGGCGGCGATGTTGCTGACCGGGTTCGCGCAGCAAGCGTTCGTACAATTCAATGCTGACGGCAAAATTCTTGCGTAACATCGCTGCCCTGGCTTCGTTCATTAGAATCGGAATTCGTTCGGCCGGCATCGTGGCAACGCGAACGTCTTCATCTGGCGTCGTTTCTTCGCTTGCCGCAGCAGCCGGCACCGCGGGCGCAGCAGTCAATCGGGGCCAGCGAATTTGGCTCTGCCGGGCCGCTAATTGCTCGTCAGGATTTGCAATCGTGACCCAGGCGTTTGGATAGTCCGCAACGAGAGATTGCTGTGCTCTTTTTGCTTCAATCTCCGTATCAAAGAAACCCAGTTTCAATATTGCCCAGCGTCGCTGTCCAACTGCAACGTCGTTCGTGTACATCACTTTTGCGCGATAGCGTGCAAGTGGTGCAAAGTCCAATGTTTGATCTGGGTCCCATTCTGCCAGACGAATTACGTATGCGTTGTTGTTTTGTGCACTCGCATTGGACACTCGACGCGTGCCATCTGGGCGCTGTTGCGAAGCGCTTCCAACAACGGCATCTTCAGTGACTGACCGCTCAGCAACGGTCGTTTGAACACTGCTGTCGACGTCGATTGTCAGCATATGATGGTTGGGCGATTGTCGAACGTTGTAGCCAAGGCTTCTGTCGAAGCGAACAATTAGAAATGTGCTGTCATCCGAATTTTTTCCGAATTCAACTTCCAAAACGTGAGCAAGCCTGCCGTTCAGTGGGCGTCGTAGATCGCTAGCAATATTCCGCAAAGCAAGCCGGCAGTCAGGGCCTTGCTCGAGATGGATGTACAATTCGGTGCCGCCCCTATTCTGTTCGTGTCGCGCGTAGCGCAACGCACATTCGAATTCGATTTCTACCGACGAGATACTGCCAATTTTTGAAACGCGAATATCGTCGATCGCTCTGGCGAACAGCACACTGGGAAAACCACACATTAGCGTTACTAACAATAGCCCGACGATACGATGTATTCGAAAAGGTGCCTGTAAATTCATTGTGCCGATTGCGCTCACGCTAACGCCAAAACCGTGTGTTGTGGCAGGCGTCGCACTCGTTAGTCGTTGGAATATGCTGAGCATGTTGTCCACGGACAGTGATGTTGTTGTGGCATGAGGAGCACGACCCTTGCACTTCCAGGTGATCTACGCGGACCACTGGCACCCAGGACACAGGACGATGGCAGGCGTCGCACTGTTCGGTGACCGGCAAATGAGTTGCCGGTTGCCAGGTTGCACGAACTCGGCTGGCCTGTGTATGACATCCCACACACTCAGTTGGCGTACCGGCAAAAATTCCGTTGATGTGGCAACCCTCGCATTCGGCTAGACGATGTCCGCCTTCTAAGCGAAAGGCCGTCGTGAAATGATCAAAAGTCGGTTTTGCATCGCTGCTTCTCGATTCGAACGGCACCAGCAGTATGCTCACTGCGAAGCAGGCTGCGATGACGAGCGGGACGATGAGGAGGCGGAAGCGAATCATTACAAATCTCCCAGATGAGAGAAGTCAGTTGTTGTATGGCAACTGTCGCAGTTGTCGCCAAAGCGCCCGCCGTGTGGATCGTCGCGTCGGTGACAGCTACTGCACTGTTGCGACAATGATTTTCGCTGCCCGGTAGTCGATGTATGACAGGCAGAACACAACAATTCCGAATGTCCGCCAGTCAGCGCAAACTGTGTGTCCTCATCGTGATCAAAAAGCCAGGCGCGCCAATTCGCGGGGTTATGGCAGGAACCACACTGCTTCCCAAGCGCGCCGTTGTGCGGATCGTCCTCCGCGTGACAGGAAATACAACCTGAATCCGCATCCTTAAACTGAGCGGAGGCGTGGCAAGCGATACAATCCAGATCTGCATGAAGGCCAAGCAGCGGAAATTCTGTAATGTCATGGTCGAACCAGAGTTTTCCGGTCCACGTGGTTGGCGCATGACAAGCTTCGCATTCACTGCCGAGTTGCCCTTTGTGTGGGTCCGTTTCGCGATGGCATGTTCCGCAATCCCTTGGCAGCGGACTAACGTTGGACTCAACATGACATTGGTCACATTCGAGTTCCTCATGACCGGGTGGCAACGCAAAGTCGGTTTGTGCGGCATGATCGAAATTCGTAGAGCGCCAATGCTTGACGTTGTGGCAGTTTTGACACTGGCCGCCAAACTGCCCTTTGTGTGCATCATCATCGCGATGGCAAGTTTCACATGTGCTGCCATTCAAATCGTGATGATTATCCGCACGATGACACGCGCCGCAGGTGAGTTGCCCATGCGCACCCATAAGCGCGAAACCGGAGATGGCGAAGTGATCAAAGGTAACGCTGTCCCAGTTTTTCGTCAGATGACAGCTGCCACATTCGCTGCCATTTTGCCCCTTGTGAATGTCGTCGGACTGATGGCAGGACACGCATGTTTTGCCGACATCCGAAAAATTTTCCGCTAAATGGCAGCTGGCACATTGCGTATCACGATGCGCGCCCGTTAACGAAAACGCCGTACGTGAATGGTCAAAATTAGTTTGGCTCCAGTCGCTGGCGCTGTGGCATGCGCCGCAATCTTCTCCGAGGCTACCCGCGTGGGCGTCATCTTCCAGATGGCAACCGACGCATTCATTCGATGCATCTCGGTGCGGGCTTCCCGGTGTATGGCAACTTTCGCAGGAAGTCGTGCGATGCACGCCGCGCAGGGAAAAATCTGCCAGCGTATGGTCGAACGTCGCTTCATCGATGATAACGATTTTGGTATTGCGACCTTCGTGGTCAGTGTGGCAGTTCGCGCATTCAAGCTTCTCCGAAATCGGCAAGCGTCCGTGAAACCCGCCGGCGCGCTCGATATCGCTGCCAATTTCCGTGTGGCACTCGATACAGAGTTCTGCCTGTTGGCGGTCTGACAACGGCGCATGACACTGTTTGCACTCTGCTTCGAATTCAGAGTGTGAGCTAACCACGTCTCCAGGCATCAACAGCCATTTCTCTACCTCGGAGGCAGCCGCGTCGTTCATCGTTAGTGCCAACGCAAAAAAGCTGGCAACGGCAACAAGTATTTGACTCGCATCGCGCCGTGCCATCAGTACAGATGCACCACCGCAACATGTACAACAACAGTCACGAGGAGTATTACAAAAAACGGAAAGTGCAGTTTGTGCCACAAAGCGAACAAACGATCGTAGGCGGTGAATTCGGCAACTCGGCGGACGTGATGTAGATGCAGCTTAATATGATCGCGAATAGTTTTTTGTAGCTGCTTGCGATGATTGGCGATTTCAACGGAACGCTGTGATTGATAGACCAGCGAGACCTTAGCAAATCGCATTAGTCGGAAGTACTGGAGTCGTGTTCGTAGAGCCATCGAGAAGGGCAGGCGTATACAGTCCAAGATCGATTCTGGAGGAACCATCACTGCCCTGTCGAACTCAGTCATGCGCTTGGTGAGTTCTGGCACAAACGTACCCAACTGACCGACACCAGGCGTGGTCATTTTGACTCGGGCAAGCAACTCTCTTAGGTTGGTTTTGCGACCGTACAGTCCACGGTGAATTTTCGCGTAGATGAATCTGCCAACGAGCCCGCTACCGGCAACCATCAAAGCGGAGTACAGGGCAATCTGGCTATTGAGAGAGCCCAGTTGGAAGTTGCAGTGGTAAAGTGCGGCGATAGGCGCTGATACGCCAAGCACCATGTGATTTCGAAACCACTTCGGCAGCGGCCCAATGAATTTGAGAATTCGGAATCGCTTGCGCAGCGGGTACAACAGCAGTATCAACATGCATGAGACTGAAATGACGCCGAGCGCATAGCCAACGCCTTCTTCCGCGCTTAACCATTGACGATCGCGCAATAGCCAACCGATGACTAGAAGAACCATGGCAGCGACAAAACCAAGTGCGGCAATGTTGTTGCGAACGACAGTGCGCCACTGTGTCGGATTGCCTTCGAATGGATCGCTTTGCCATTGATGTGACGCCGGAACTTCGGCCGCTCTCGTCACCATGCAGATTGCCGCGACTTCGAATCCGTTCGAATTTTTTGGCGATTCGAATCAGCGCATCCATTCTCGATCACTCGCCCGCTCCTGAGTTGCGTGCCGTCAGGAGCATTTTTGTACAGCAGTTTTTAAAGTGGGACGCGGGTCACAGTCAATATTGTGAAGTCCATCACGTTTTCATGCCCACAACGGTTTTTTGTGACGGCCGTCTCGTCACACTGTTTGTTTTATGTAAAACGTCGTCCGCCCGTGCAAGCTGCGTAGCAACAGATTGAGGAGGCTTAACGGAGGGTTGCTCAAATCGAATTTCGAGGTTTTGGCGATGAAATACGGACGCTTCGATTTTCCCGGTCAATTAGCTCGAGCGTACTTTGCTAGATATTGACTATTTTTCCTGCCTTGAAGATGTGTTCTACCGCGCCTTTGTCTGCATAGAGCAGGGAGAGATCGTCCAGCGGGTTTCCATCGACAATCAACATATCCGCGTACGCGCCTTCCCTGATACAGCCTAGTTCGTTTTCGTGTTGAATTATTCGAGCATTGACTGCTGTCGCTGAATGCAATACTTCGAAGGGCGATTGGATTTCGCCGCGAATTCTCAACTCGTCTCGCTGGTGTATGTGCATGTCGCCGAGCAGATCAGTACCCAGGCCGAGCGAAACACTTGCCGCACTACAGATTTCGACAGCTTCCATACCCTTCTGATGTACGTCCTTAAGTTTGTCCAGCGTTGTCTGCGGCGCTCCAGCTTGTTTTCCAAAGCGGCTAATCGCGTCGTAGGTTACAAGCGTTGGCACAACGAACGCGCCTTCGTCTGCGACGACTTTTGCGGCTGCATTATCGATTAAGTTCGCATGTTCAATCGAGCGAACGCCTAGCTTGACCGCCCGCGATATCGTTTCCGCCGTATACGCATGCGCCATGACGTAGGTGCGACGTCTCGCAGCTTCTTCGACCGCCACCTTAATCTCATCGTCAGAAAATTGCAGCATCCATATCGGATCCGTCGGTGAAGATATTCCGCCGGAAACCATGATTTTAATCTGGTGTGCGCCTTGGCGAAGGTTTTCTCTCACCGCTTTGCGAAGCGCGTCGACCCCGTCCACCACATGGCCCAAATTGCCCGCCAATGCGCATTGGCAAGGCTCGACATGCTGTGGGCGCGGATCAACATGTCCGCCGGTCTGGCTGAATGCGCGCCCCGAATAGAACAATCGCGGTCCTGCAAAGACGCCTTCCTCAATTGAACGCCAAAGCCCATAGTCCGCGCCACCGGCATCGCGTACGGTCGTAAATCCGCGTTGCAAAGCGCCTTCCATTAATTGCCGGCCCCGCTGTGCTAAATATGAAATTGGCATCGTCTCAATTTCGGCTAAATTGACTTTGCAGGCGTACGCATGAAAATGACAGTCAATCAGGCCCGGCATGATGACCTTGCCGGCAACATCGAATTCGCTTGCCTCTACGTCTGGGCGGACGTCCGTGATTGATGCGATGCGATCATTGTCGATTAGAAGGAATTTGTCCGCTATTAGGTCCGGGCTATGGCCATCGAAAATCAAACCATTGACGAGAAGCGTTGCATTTTTCATTTGTCTATTGTCCTGTTTTACCGCTAGTTGATTTTTCTCTGCTGGCGCGGTCGTTCGGTTCAGCTAGCGCAGCGTCTCACCTTCGGTTTCCGGCAGAAATATCGCAGCGAAGAAAGTGATGGCAAGAAATAAGGCGACGAACCCTACCGTCAACAAGAAGCTGGTCTTGGCCAGCATCGTTCCTATTAGCACGGGGGCCACCGCATTGGCGACGCGTTGAGCGGAAACGCCCCACGCCGTACCCGCACCGCGGTTACTCGTGTCGTAGATCTCTCCGAGCCAGGTATTCCAGACGCCCCACGCGCCGAGGCTAAAGAACGAAAGTGTGAAATTCCAAAAATACATTTCGGCCAAATTGGAGGACATTGCGAAGCCGAAACCGGCAATGGCCGAAATGAAGACGTATGCCAGCATTACTTTCTTTCGTCCATATTTTCCAGTCAGAAAACTCGCTGAAATGTAGCCAGGAAACATAAATAGCGCCGATATAGCCATAAATCCCAAGCCTTGCGGCGCACTCAGACCGCGCTCCGCAAGCAATGCTGGCATCCAAGACGCAAGCCCCCAATATGCGAATGCGAAGCAAAAGTTAATGGCGCTTTGTACCGCTGTGACTCGCAGTGCTGTGCCACGAAAAATGTCCATAAACGCCATGTTGCCATCGGCGCTGTTTTCAGAAGGCCGTGTCGACGCCGAAAGCGCACCTTCTGACAACCGATTAATTGCATTATTGGCCTCTTCCGTTCGACCCTTTTCCGCCAGCCAGTACGGTGACTCGGGTACAAATTTTGCGACAACGATCGCCCACAGCGAAATGACCGAGCTAAATCCGATGATCCAACGCCACCCCAGATCGGTAAACAAAACGGTGATCGCAATCGCCAGCAGAAAACCGACAGGCCAACCCGCTGACAAATAGACAGTGGCGGTTCCGCGCACTTTGACCGGCACGAGTTCTTCGAAGTACGGAAACGTTACAACGAGCGCGCCAGACAAAACGATTCCACACAAAAACCTTATTACCCATAGAAATTCGAAACTCGGCGCAAATGCACTAATCAGCGGAAATAATCCATACAAGCCAATACTCCACATGAGGCATTGCTTACGGCCCAGCGGACCCATCAGTTTTCCCCACAAAAGCGCGCCGGGAATCATGCCGAGAAACATCGCGCCGATGAGTGAGCCGATCTGCTCTGAGCTTAGCGCGAAGTCAATGCCGATCGCGCCACTGGAAAAAATAATGATCATCATTTCCCAGGATTCAATGACGAACGCCATGAACAGCGTCAAACCCGCTACCCAATGTGTCCTCGTTAGGGGCATTTCCTGAAACCATTGGCCAACGCTCTTTGCTGTCGTTTCATGATTCTGTTCGATTGGCGTTGCTTCATTCATAACGGATCGGACCTTTGATTTGCCACAGGGCGGGCATTGTGTGCTGTGAGCTATTGTTTGCGAAATTCGTCGGCGGCCTTGACAAGTTTAGCCGTCATGCCACCGTCCAGTGGCGAATGTGCGCCATCCGAAACGATCGTTAGTTCGGATTTGGGTAACGCTTCGTGTAGCTGCCAGGCCGATATTGGCGGGCAGATAGTGTCGTATCGGCCGTGAATGATTTTGCATGGAATGTCCGCCGTGGCCGCCACGTTGTCGAGGACAAAATTATCGGCATCCAGGAAGAAATTGTGTGCCGTAAAGTACGACTCAATTCTCGCTATGGAGAGCGCGGAATGATCACCGATCATTTCGTCGAGCGCTTCAAGGTCCGGAAACAAATTCATCATCGATGCTTCCCAACGGGTCCATGAGCGCGCCGCCGCCAGCGCAAGACTATGGTCGTCGCTATTAAGTAATTTACAATATGCCGCGACTTTGTCAGACGCATCGTGCACTGGCGCATTGTATTTTTCCCATTCCTCCGGGTAGATTAACGCGGCGCCGTGTGGACGGTGGATCCAATCAATTTCGAACTGTCGCCCCAGAAATACGCCGCGGATAATGATGCCAGCCACGCTGTCCGGATGCCGTATGGCATAGCACAATGCGAGAAGACTGCCCCAGCTGCCGCCCATTACAGTCCATTTTTCGATGCCGAGGTGCTGCCGAATCTGCTCCAGGTCACTGACGATATTCCAGGTGGTGTTCTCCCTAATGTCCGCGTGCGGCGTGCTTTGTCCTGCACCGCGCTGATGTACCAGGATGGTGCGATAGTGTGCGGGGTCGAAGAATCGGCGGTAACTCGGTGAAATTCCGACTCCCGGACCGCCGTGTAGAAACAGCGCTGGCTGGCCTTTCGGATTGCCGACCTCTTCGTACACGATGTTGTGTATTTCTGAGACGCGTATCTGGCCTACGTTGAACGGTTCAATTGTCGGATAGAGTGCATTCATTCAAAAATCCTTATCAGCCGTTTTGTTGATCACTGTGAAGTTCCTCCAGCAGCGAAATCTCAAATACGGGGATAGGGTCGCGTAGCATTTCGTCATCCTCAGCGCGCCCAAATATTTTTTCCAGTGTTGCAAACCCATCGATCACATGACCGAAAGCCGCATATCCTTCTCCATCAGGCTGACGTCGCCCACCAAAATCGAGTTCGGGTTCGTCGCGCATGCACACAAAAAAACTGCGATACAGCTCTCCAGCATCGAAACGTGCTGCCGATACGGTCCATTTTCGATGGCATAATCCGGTTTGGCGCGTGTTTTCGTGAGTAATCGACTCCCTTGCGGTTGAGAACTTTTGCGGCGTACCGATTTGCACCACTTGAATCGGGCAAGTGTCGCCCGGTCGATGATTGTCGTGCGATATGATGCGAAAAATTATTGAATTATCGAGCGCGTTTTTCTGTGCAATTGCTTCGAAGTACGCGCAAGTTTTCGGTGCCCGATCAATCTGGAGTGCGAGCTCAAACTCACCGAGCTGAGTAGTGACAACCAGTGTTTTCATAGATATGACTGGCCAACATCTGCCTATGCAGCCGTCGCAATATTAGATTTTCGGTTAACCGTCATTGGGTTTGTCGAGGCTTGACGGAAATAGAACCGGCGTACCAACCCAGAGCAGCTTTGCAGTTTTCCTGCTTTTGTTATCGACGTCGTGATCAATTTGCGTATTGTGATGCGCACAGTCACCTTTCTTCAATGTGAACACCTTGTCGCCGATTCGTTGCTCGACCTCTCCTTCCAAAACGTAGAAAAAATCCTCGCCTTCCGCGCGATGCACGACTGGTAGCTTGGTTCCTGGTGGAATTTCCATGATCAGTGCATTCATGCGCTGATTGCGAATTTCTGCGTCGAGGCGCTTGTAGACGACGGGCGAGTCGATATCCACATACTGCGGGTTGGACGCCCGGCGAACCAAACTGGTGGGTGAGGGCGGTGTTATGAAGTAGTGGATGTCCGTTTCCAGCGCCTTAGCCATGTTGATCAGCGAAACGATGGAAGGCGTAGCCTTGCCCCGCTCTGCCTGCGAAATGAACGCTGCGGACAATTCCGCACGTGCGGCCAATTCCTGCAGCGTCAGCCCGAGTTCCAATCGCCGCGCCTTGAGTATGCTGCCGATCGATCTTTTAAAAGGGCTAGTGGTGTTTGCCTGGGTCGTCATGCCAATCGATTCCGCTGCTGCGCTGCAAGTGATGCGGCAATTCTAGTCACATCGCGAGCAATGTCAAAAAATATTTGATTTACTTAAAAATTTAAGTAAAGTTAAGATTAGTTGTGATGTTGTGCGCTTTTACGTCGGCGGGCCGGATGTATCTCCGCCCACGTAGTGGTCGCGATATCTCGATTTTTTGCGTTTCGATACTGAATTTTTATGGGGGGTTCGACACATGCACTTTTTCAAATCGATTAGATTCCTTACGGCGGCAGGATCGGCGATATTGCTGGCCATGCCCACAGTCGCTCAGGATTCCGCAGCCGATGGCTCATTCGCGCTTGAAGAAATAGTGGTAACGGCGAGGCGACGCAATGAATCCGCGCTTGAGGCCCCTATTGCGGTTACGGCATTCAATGCACAAATGATTCAGGACGCCGGCATTCAACGAGTTGAAGACTTTGTTGCACTGACTCCCAATGTAACGTTGGCAACCTCACAAGGCATTGGCACGAGTTTCTTAAGTATTCGCGGTGTTACGCAAGTTCGCAACGGTGAGGCTCCAGTAGCGACAATTGTTGACGGTGTGCTCCAGTTCAGCGCGTTGCAATTTCGTCAGGAGCTGTTTGATATCGAGAGCATCGAGGTTGTTAAGGGGCCACAAGGTGCGATCTACGGCAGAAACGCAACCGGTGGCGCCATCGTAATCAACACAAGGCGTCCAACTAACGACAAGTACGGTTATCTTCAAGTTGGGGGCGGCAACGGTGACGAATATACTGTCCAAGCGTCTTTTGGTGGGCCGCTGGTTGAAGACCGGTGGTACGGGCAACTGTCAGCGAACTATGTTGATCGAGACGGTTATCTCGACAACATCACGCGCGGCGAAAAGGCCGATAGATTCGAAGATCAAACAGTTCGCGGCCGTCTAATTTTTGAGCCGAGTGATGCGTTTTCTGCAGATTTTCGTGCGGCGATCTCAATGCATAAGGGACGCGGCATTGGTTTTCAATACCAAGCAGTGGATATCGCTGCTGACGGAATTACTGCGACCGCATTCGGAACAGACACCGGTCCAATTGACGCGAACAATGTATTGCCAGTGCGTGACAACAATATCGATACCGGCGAACGCGATATGCTGGACTTTTCGTTGAAGCTGGATTGGGAAACCGATATCGGTACTTTTGTGTCAACGACATCTTTTACCGATATCGAAGAATGGGGCGACTCAGATCAATTTCCATACACGAACGCACGCAGTGCAGCAGGGTTGTTCGGATTCGACGGAACCCAGACCGGCTTCTTCGATATCGAGGCATTTACTCAGGAAATTCGATTGACATCGCCGGATGACAGTCGTGTTCGGTGGGAGGTTGGTGCCTACTATCTGGATTGGGACAGATTTGTTTCTCTGTCAACTGGTGTTGATACGGGCCAGGGAATAATACGACTTGAGCGCAGTCCAACTACCGATCCGCGCAATACATCGCTCTCTTTTCTGGCGGATGACAATGACAATACGTCGTTCGCCGTCTTCGGAAGCTTGGATTTCGAGTTGAACGACCAATGGGATCTGTCGCTTGCACTGCGCTACGATGAGGAAGAACGCGATCAGACTGTTTCGCCGGAGCAATTTCCCGCCGCGTCGAGTCCACCGCCGGAAACGTTCGACAAGGTTCAGCCGAAAGTTACACTGCGTTTTCAGCCTAATGACTCCACCAACATCTATGCAACTTGGGGCGAAGGCTTTCGCAGCGGGCAATTTAACCAGGTAGGAATTTCTGTGATTGCCGCAGGTGCCGGCCTCAATGGTGTTACAGATGTTGTCAAAGCTGAAGAGACAGAGTCCTTCGAGATCGGATTCAAGGGTCGCTTTCTTGACGATAGATTGCGTTTGAACGCGGCAGTGTTTAGTTCCGACGTAGAGAATCAGCAATTCTTCTCCTTTATTGGCGCAATTAGCGCCCAGATACTGACCAGCATAGATGAGGTGTCACTGAGCGGCGGCGAGGTGGACATCGTTTACAAAGCTTCAGACAGTGTGGATATTTTCGCCGCGTTTGGTTTTACCGAGTCAGAGATTGATCGTTATGAAGTTGACCCAACGGTGGTCGGTAACGATGCTCCTTACATCGCAGAAAATACGGTGAATCTTGGATTTCAATTCAGAACACCTATTACCGATTCTCTTGAGTTATTCGCGAGAGCTGACTACGAGCGTCGCGGCGAACAATTCTGGGATGTTGAAAATTCTACGGCGCGCGATGCCCTCAGCCTCGTCAATGCACGTATAGGTGTTGAAGCAGAAAACGGCAAGTGGGATGTCACCGGATCTGTCTATAATTTGAGCGACGAGATATATAATTCGGAGTGGGTTGCCGGTGGGTTTTCCGCGCGGGCGCCCGGGCGAATCTGGAACGTCAAATTGCGTTACAACTTCTTCTGAGCCCCAAGCGGCGCATAATCAGCCGAGCACGATCGCCGATCGAAAGTTTGCACGAGGATCGGCGATCAACTTGGTGCAAACTAGTGTTGACTGGTAGATGAGTAACGGGCGATACGCAACATGACAAAATACCGAGTGTCTGCAGATATCGGTGGCACCTTCACCGACATTGTGATTGAACCTTCCGACGGGCCGGTATTTGTCGGCAAAGTGGCAACCACGCCGGAAAATCCGGCAGGCGGCGTGATCAATGGGATAAAAGATCTGGTATCGGATCTTGCCGACGTCAGCTTCTTTGTGCACGGTACGACTGTCGGCCTCAACGCTTTTCTTGAACGTCGTGGCGAACGCGTTCTATTGATTGCAACTGCTGGTCTCGGCGATTCGTACACCATTGCGCGCGGCAATCGTCATACGCTTTATGATCTGAGCTACAGCAAGCCCGAACAGTTGGTGCCTCGCCGAGATGTACATGAAGTTCGAGGCCGACTTGCGTGGGACGGGCGCGAATTAGAGCCGCTTAATCGCGGCGACTTCGAGCCGATAATTAAGAAGGTGCGCGACGAAGGTATCAACGCGGTCGCGATTTGTTTTGTACACGCCTATGCCCATTCAGCGCACGAAATTGCTGCACGCAGAATTCTTGCAGAAGCGTTGCCTGACGTCTCGATATCCTTGTCGCATGAAGTTGCGCGTGAGTGGAGAGAGTATGAGCGAGCATCGTCGGCCGTAATGAATGCCTACGTTGCGCCGGTCGTGCAGCGTTACCTCGGTAGTCTGCAGGACCAACTACGCGACCTTGATATGGGTGCAACCGTGCATATCATGCAGTCAAGCGGTGGTGTATCGACCGCGGACAGCGCGCAAAAAAATCCAGTATTTACACTTCTATCGGGGCCAGTAGGCGGCACCATCGCAGGCACCGCACTGGCGGCAAATAGCAAGCGCAAGAATCTGCTGTGTGTCGATATGGGTGGCACATCATTCGACCTGAGTTTGGTTATCGATGGCAAGGCGAACGCAACCTTGGAGACAGAACTGGAAGGCTTGCCGCTACTTATGTCGATCGTCGATATCCAAACGATCGGTCAGGGTGGTGGCTCCATAGCGTGGATGCAAAACGGAGCTGTGCGGGTCGGGCCACATAGTGCTGGATCGATTCCGGGGCCCGCATGTTATGGACGGGGCGGCACAGCGCCAACCGTCACCGACGCAAATTTATTTTTGGGGCGGCTTGGCGCGAAGTCGCTATTGGGTGGTGATATGTCGCTGGACATGGCTGCTGCTACCGCGGCTATCGAGAGCCTAGCACCACAGGCGGGGCTTGATTCCGCCGCGTTTGCAGAGGGCATACTTGCCATCTCAAATGCCGCCATGGCAGACGCCATGCGCACAATAACGGTAAGCCAGGGACTAGACCCTCGAGAATTTACCTTGGTCGCGTTCGGTGGCGCCGGCCCTATGGCCGCTGCATTTCTCGCGGATGAGTTGGATATTCGGGAAGTTCTCGTCCCTAAGTTTCCGGGGACATTTTCCGCATGGGGCATGCTGCAGACTGATCTTAGGCACGATTTTACCAGAAGCTTCTTTCAACCGGCCAGTGCCGTGGGCATGGCGGACATGAACGCTGTCTACGATGAATTGGAGGCAGAGGGCCGGGCAACCATCATGGCTGAGGGTATTGCGGACGCCGACATTTCGTTCCTTCGCTCAGCCGACATGCGTTACCTGGGCCAGGAATACACTATAAACGTTCCGGTGGGGACGGGTGACATGAGGTCGATTGCCGCTGAGTTCCATGCTGCGCATGATCGGCGCTATGGACACTCCAGTCCAAACGCACCGATTGAGTTCGTTAACTTACGACTAGCGGTTTTCGGTGCGTTGCAAAAATACACAAACGCCAGCGCGACAGTGTCAGGCAATCAACGCCCCGTTATTGGCGAACGCTGTATTGTCTTTGACGGCAAAGAGCATACGACACCAATAGTCGCACGGGACTGCTTAGGTGCAGACTATGCAGAGTCAGGACCGCTCATTATTGAGGAGCAGAGTGCAACGACCGTTGTGCCGCCCAATTGGCGTGTCGTTCTCGACGAGCAGGGCAGTATTATCATGCGACAGGAGAAACGATGATGGCATCTGTCGACCCGATTACCACTGAAATTATTCGCAACGCATTCATTTCGATTGCGAAAGACATGAACGCAACGCTAATTCGCAGCGCATTCACGCCCGTTATATACGAAGGTAAGGATTGTTCGGTAGCACTCATCGATGCGCAAGGTGAAGTACTTGGGCAGTCTTTAGGGCTTCCACTATTTCTAGGCAACCTTGAAATCTGCGTGAAGCTGATTGCGGATGAGCACGGTTGGGACTATTTCAAAGATGGTGACGTGTTTTATATGAACGATTCATATATGACCGGCACGCACTTGAACGACTCAACGATCATCATGCCGATCTTTTGGCGTGGCTCGCGAGTCGGATTTGCCGCGTCACGCGCACACTGGCTTGACGTCGGCGCTAAAGATCCAGGAACACCCGTCGATTCGCATGAGATTTATCAGGAAGGCATGCGATGGGGGCCGACACGGCTATACGAGGATGGCAAACCGCGAGAAGACGTCATCGATTTGCTGCGCAGGAACAGTCGTTTCGGCGAAGCAACGGTAGGCGATATGAATGCGCAGGTTGCCGCAGGCCGCACCGGCGAAATTCGCATGCGAGCGTTGTTCGATCGATTCGGTGAAGAGATTATTTGGGCCGCCCGAGATCAGATTTTCAAGCAGACAGAGCAGCTAGAGCGCGATGCGGTAGCCAACTTGCCCGATGGCACTTACAGCGCGGACGGATTCTTGGATGACGACGGTTTGGGCAGTGATCCATTGCCGGTGAAGCTCGAGCTTACAATTGCGGGCGATGCAATGACTATCGATTTGGCAGGTTCTGCCGCACAAGCGCGGGGCCCGGTAAACTGCGGCTTTACGCAGACCATCGCCGCAGCACGCGTTGCGTACAAATTATTAATCTGCTCTGAAGTGTCTCCCAACGGCGGCTCATTCAGACCGTTAGAGGTAACGGCGCCTGAGCGAACGATTTTTTCCGCACAAGAACCGGCAGCTTGCGGCTGGTATTTCTCATCGCTCGGTTTATTGATTGATTTGGTGATAAAAGCGCTGGCACCCGTGATGCCCGAAAAGGCTGCCGCAGCACACTACGGTGATTCGATGGTTATCACAGTAGCAGGACTGGATACGCGCAACGATGACGAATTCTATTTGATGATAGAGCCTACTACCGGCGGCTGGGGCGCGTCGGACAGTAGTGACGGCGAAAGTTCATTGATCAACAATGTTAACGGTAGTTTTAAGGATATTCCTGTTGAAGTTTTTGAAAGTAAGTATCCACTGCAATTGCTTTCTTATGGCATACGTCAGGATTCCGGCGGCGCAGGCAAGTATCGTGGTGGCAATGGCACCTATCGCGAATATTTGGTGGACGCAGATTCAGATCTATTCCTGTGGTTTGAACGTTCCAAAACGACTGCTTGGGGATTGTTCGACGGTCAAAACGGATTACCACCGTTGGTCGTTGTTGAACGGCCAGGAGAAGAGAAACTCGAGCTGCTAAAGGTGAATGGCGTCAAGGTCCCGGCAGGCACCGTGATTCGTTCTCGGACTGGAGGCGGCGGCGGTTACGGCAACTCATACGATCGCGAACCGGAGGCTGTTCGGCAAGACGTGCTGGACCGTTTTGTCTCGATAGAGCACGCGCGCTCGGCATACGGTGTCGAGATCACGAGTGATCTGAATGTTGACTCCAAAGCGACTGCAAAACTAAGGTCTGCGTAAACGTACCGTATTCGATAAAGAGCCGAAAGACACACGGTACGCGTGATTAGGCTCGCATTGATTGAACCAGGGAGCAGGTGGTGACTGACAACACGATTCGCGTTGCAACGGATGTGGGCGGAACATTCACAGATCTTGTGTGCATTGAAGTCAATGCGGCGACAGGTGAGTCGAAAGTCGTAACCGCGAAGTCAGACACCACACCGCCGGATTTTGAGCGAGGCGTTCTCAATGTCATTGAGAAAGCCGGAATCAATCCTGTGACCATCGATTTTCTGGCGCATGGAACCACTGTTGTCATCAATGCGCTGACCGAACGTAAAGGGGTTCGGGTTGGTTTAATCACGACTGCGGGTTTTCGCGATACATTGGAAATAGCGCGCGGCAATCGTCCCGACTTTTTCAATTTGAATTACAAGAAACCTGTACCGTTCGTACCTCGCTATTTGCGTCGCGAATTGTCCGGGCGCATGAGCTACAAAGGCGACGAGCAAAAACCACTGGAACTTGATGCACTAAAAGCAATTTTGGATGACTTCAAGGACGAGGGTGTTGAGGCGATTGCGATCTGTTTTCTGCACTCCTATGCAAACGCAAACCATGAGCAACAGGCTGCGGAAAAAGTTCGCGAGCTTTGGCCGGAAGTTTCCGTTGTCGCGTCCCATCAGATCACCCGAGAATGGCGCGAATACGAGCGCAGCAATACAGCGGTACTGTCGGCCTATGTGCAGCCCGCCGCTGAACGCTATCTACGCCGGCTGGATAACGGTCTGAAAAGTAAAGGTTTTGTGGGTAGTCCATATATTATGCAGTCGAATTGCGGCGTCGATTCGTTGCAATCCGTATCGCGCATTCCGATCACTATGGTGGAGTCCGGTCCCGCGTCCGGATTTTGGGGTGCGGCTGAACTTGGCAAACTTATCGGGGAGCCAAACGTGTTGGCGTTGGATATTGGTGGCACAACCGCGAAATGTTCACTCATCGAGGACTGCAAAGTCCGCATCATGACGGACTATTGGATCGAGCGTGACCGTACCTCCGCTGGCTATCCAATCATGGTTCCGGTGGTTGATCTGGTAGAGATTGGTAATGGTGGCGGTTCGATAGCTTGGGTGGACGATTTCGGCAAATTGCACGTTGGTCCGCAATCGGCCGGCGCATTGCCGGGACCTGCGGCTTATGGCAAGGGCGGTACGGAAGCCACAACAACCGATGCGAATCTTTGGCTTGGGAGAATCAATCCGGCGTATTTCTGCGGCGGCGACGTTGCCGCGGATATGCAGGCAGCATCAGCCGCAATCGAGTCGGTAGCTGACAGGCTTGGTGTCGATGCAAACGAAGCCGCACGTGGGATAGTGCGAATCGCCAACAACAACATGGTCAATGCGCTGAAATTGGTTTCTCTTAATCGCGGCTTCGACCCGCGGGACTTTACGCTAGTCGCGTTTGGCGGCGGTGGTTCTATGCATGCGGTGGCGTTGGCGAGTGAACTTGGTGTTAAGAAGGTCGTCGTACCCGCCGGCGCGTCGGTTTTTTCCGCGTGGGGCATGATGTTGTCGGATCTTCGACGCGACTATTTCGTAACGAAGCTCGCGGATCTCAGTGACGGTGCAGCGGCTGGTTTGGAGAGTCTCTTTGCGGATACCGAAGACGAAGCCCGGACACAATTCGCTGCTGAAGGGATCGACTTCGACGCGATAAGCTTTCTACGTTACGGCAAGTTTCGCTACCAGAATCAGGAACACACAACAGAGGTGCTTATTGATGGCACTGTCGATGAAGCGAATCTCGCGCAGATAGCGGCCGACTTTCATGAGACATACGAACGTGAATACACTTACCGGTTGGATACGCCTGTAGAGTTGGTCGGAATTCATCTCGTTGCATCAGCGGAAGTTGGCAAGCTCACAATGGCAAAACTTCCTATTGGCGATCCGGATGCGTCACGCGCGATTAAGAGTACGCGTGATGTTGACTACGCCTTGGAAGGTACGCACAAAGCGGATATTTACGACGGCGAAAAGTTATCTCCCGGCATGTCGTTTACAGGGCCGGCGGTGATTGAGGAATCGGGCACGACGGTGGTTATTCATCCACAAAACCGCGTTGAAATTGATGGGTATGGCAATGTACATATTCATATATAGCAACCAAGGAGGCTACGCTGGTCATGACTAGCAGCGATCCAATTACACAAGAAATCATTCAAAACTCGTTGCAGGCCGCCGCGGACGAGATGTTCGCTGCGATGCGCAAGACTGCGATGAGCTCGATAATCTACGAAGTGCTGGACATGGGCACCGGTATCCTCAATGGTCGCGGCGAACTCGTCTGTTCCGGCGCGGGAATTCCGGCTTTTGTTGGCGTACTCGATAAAGCAGCAAAAATGATCGTCGCCAAATACAAGCAACCCGGCGACATCGAACCTGGGGATGTTTTCACGACCAACGATCCATACTACGGCGGCGTTACTCATTTGAATGACATCGTTGTAGTAATGCCAGTTTTTGCCGGCGACCGTATTGTCGCTTGGACCGCAAACATTGCGCACAATTCGGATGTAGGTGGCATGGCTCCAGGGTCGCTATCTGGTGACGCGACTGAAATATTTCAAGAAGGCTTGCGATTACCGGCGGTGAAAATCATTTCCAAAGGCGAGCCAATCCAACCGGTGATGGACATCATCATGGTCAACTCGCGGATGCCGGACATACTCGAAGGCGATGTATGGGCCGCCATCGCTTCAGTTCGCATCGGTGCAAAACGCTTGGTCGACCTTGCAGAGAAATATGGTGTCGACACTTTTGAAGATGCCATGGTCGCGTTCATGGACTACGGCGAAAAGTGTTCACTTGCCGAGCTTGCGAAATTACCGTTCGGCGATTACGAACTGTCGGAGGAGCAGGATGACGGTCAGTTTTTCAATGTCAAAATCAGCATTTCTAAAGGTGAATTTTCAGTTGATCTGCGCGACAACCCCGACCAGCTACAGTCGCCCGTAAATACCAGCCGCGACGGCGTCATGGTTGCGGCGCAAATGATTTTCAAGTCGTTAACTGATCCGGAGTCACCCTGTAACGAGGGTTCGTTTCGGCCAATCAGATTGCTAACACGGGAAGGATCGGTGTTTCATGCAAAGGAACCGGCGGCGGTCGGCTTTTACTACGAAATAGAGCTTCGCGTTTACGACCTAATTTGGCGTTGTCTGGCGCAACATATCCCGGACCGGCTGGCCTCGGGTCATTTCGCCTCGGTGTGTGGAACGTTTATCGGTGGCATACATCCCGATACCGGACGGCAGTACACAATCATTGAGCCGCAGCTTGGCGGTTGGGGTGCCAGCCCGGAGCGAGACGGCAACAGTGCAATTTTCTGCGGCTTCCATGGTGAGACGTACAACTGTCCAGCCGAGATCAACGAGGCGCGCAATGGGCTGATTATCGATCGCATGGAATTAAACACAGAACCGGGTGGGGAGGGCCGTTTTGCCGGCGGGCGTGGCATCAAACTCGATTATCGCATCCGTGCTGACGACAGCTTTCTAACCGCTGGTTACACGCGATCGAAGTTTCCTGCGTGGTCTCTTGACGGTGGTAACGAAGGTTCTTCCAACTATGTAGACGTAATCCGGAAGGATGGTTCACGAGAACAATACTCGTTCGTGTCGGGGCTTACGATGAATAAGGACGACGTAATTCGAATTGTCACCGGAAATGGTGGGGGGCTCGGTGATCCGCGGCAGCGTGATCGAGAGGCGGTTCGAGAAGATATCCGCAACGAACTTATCAGCAAGGAACGAGCACGTGAGGTTTACGGGACAATCGATTAATCGCCACCGCATCCGTGGCGACAAACGTTGCGGTCTGAACGTTAGTGGCGAAGAAAAGAAGAGAATATAATGATCCGCTTGACAGTTTTGTACAACCTTCTGGAAGACACCGTTGAAGAAGAATTCTTGGCGTGGCGCCTGTCCGAACATCAGAAAAACAATGAATCAATGCCGGGCGTGGTGAGAACCGACTTCGCTCGAATTACGGAGTGCTGGCCGGAGGGTTCATTGCCGTCATACCGTTTTCAAACAACGGTTGACTGGCCGGACCGGCAAAGCTTTGAAACGGGCTTCCGCAATGAAGAAGTACAGGCAAAGCTTCGCGAAAACTTGAAAAAGCTCGGCGAATACTCGTTTACCGTTAGCGAGATCCTAATTGAGTCACGACATTGATCGTCATCGCGGAGGTCTAAGGTATGCCGCGCGCTTGGGTGATCCACGGTTACGACGGTTACCAAGGCCTTTCCCTTGAAAATTTTTCTAAGGAGGTACCAGGGCCCGGCGAGATACGATTGAAAGTTGAGGCATTCGCGCTTAATTGGGGCGACATGGACCTCATGCTTGATTGCTATTCGTTTAGCTTCCCACACTTCCCTGCGCGCATTGGCATGGAAGCCGCCGGTATCGTTGACGCAATTGGGCCCGATGTTGAGGGCATCGAGATGGGCGAGCGTTTCTGCACGTTGCCATACTTTTACTACAATCGCGGCGCCAGCACCGAATCGCTGGTCATCGATGCACGCTATGTAACGAAGGCGCCGCTAAGCCTGTCTGCGATCGAAAGCGCATCCATTTGGATGCAGTACATGACTGCTTACTTTCCGCTTGTGGAGCTTTCTGCTGCAGAGCCAGGCAGAAACTTTCTAGTAACAGCAGCAACTAGCACGGCCGGTACCGCGGCACTGGAGATCGGTCGTTTGTACGGCGCAACGATGATTGGTACCACACGGTTTGATTACAACCGTGATTACTTGCGCAAAGCCGGTGCCGACCACGTCATAGTGACCGGCGACGACAATTCAGATTTGAGCGACAAATTACTTGATTTGACCAACGGAAAAGGTATTGACGCTGCATTCGATCCGGTTGGCGCTGGCTTGATTAAGCAATACGGTCCGGCACTTGCGAAAAACTCCCGCATCTATTTCTATGGGACTCTCGATGCTACGTTCCCGGAGCTTCCAATCATTGACATGTTTCAAGCTAACGCAGTGTTCCATCCATATTCGCTATTCAACTATGTAGAGAACGCGACAATGTGCACGAAAGGAAAGTCATTCGTTTACAAGGCGATCCAGTCAGGCGATATCAAACCAAGAATTGATAGAGTTTATCCGATGGAGGCGTATCGGGATGCCTGGAACTATTTGCAATCTCCACGTGAAGCGCATGGCAAGGTGGTAATTGAGACGGGCCTTTAGCAGGCACGAGACAACCTGACTCTTGTGCAAGCGCTGCGCGTCATGAAGCAGCGCAAGCAAACGTCATTTCATACAACCGGGGCATCGAAATGCCCCGGTTGTAGTGACTACAAAGTCGCGCGAGCTAGAATCCGATCGTGCCGCGTAATGCGATTGATCGGGTCTCCTCGATGTTGGTTGTGACAATCGCCGATCCTGAGAGAGTCGACGCATTAACAAATGTGTGCACGATTTCGTCGCTGAGGTTTCTACCGATTAGGGCGAGCGTCCATGGACGGTCACTATCCTGAGACCCCAGTATTAAGCTGGCGTCGATACGATTGGTGGCATCCTGAAACCCAGATGGGTCGCGCTCGATAGACATAAACTGTTCGCCGCTGTATAGGTATTTAGCAGTGAATGTCAGATCCATGTTGTTACCAACCTCTGTTGTGTAGTCAATGCCAAAAACGGATGACCATTCGGGCGCCACAGGCAACTGCTCCCCAGCAAGATCCTGAAGACCGACTCGCTGGCCAGCGCCAATTGTCACGTTGGTACACCCGGTACCGTTTTCAACTTGACTGAGATAACACGAACCAATAAATCGGTCGTATTCGGCTTTCGTGTATGCCGTCACCAGATTCAGTGTTAGCCCGTCCACGGGAGTCGCCCACAGCAGGTCAACTTCAACCCCTTCGCTGGTGGCGTCGGCGGCAGCGACGATCTGTTGAATAAGGACCGGATCATTGGCCGAGACTTGCAGATCGTCGACTTCGGTATGATAGAGAGTCCAGTTCAATCTTAATGAACCATCCGCCAATAGATGTCTGCCGCCCAACTCAAAGTTGGTCGATTCTTCTTCTGGAAAAATAAAGCTTGCAGGATTGCCCGCGCCTCTAAGGTCAAAGCCACCGGACTTGAACCCGGTTGCCGTGCTTAGATAAAACTTGGTGTCGTCATCGACCGAATACTGCAGCGCGACATTATAAGAAACATTAGTGTCATCAATATTACCCGTAATCGGCGCCCCCGGCGTCATACCGTCGTCACCCATTGTGCAGGCGGATAACGGCACTGTCGGCGTGTTACACCCGACCGGAGCGGCAGCCAGATTACTCGAATAGACTTCACCAACGACCTGCGCTTTGGAACCGTCACGTTCTTCATCGGTGACACGAGCGCCCACTGACAGCGTGACTGCGTCGGAAAAGTGGTAGTCAATCTGACCAAACGCGGCCAGCGAATCGGTCTCCGATTTTTGGAATTCGTTACGGGAAACAGCCGGATTGATTGCCGGATTCGGCGGGCCAATCGCAGCAGCGATCGCGTGGAAAGACTGGGTGGCATCCAGGTCGCCGGTAAAGAACATGACGCCCGCCGTGTAATCGAGTGTCCTGGTGCTGCCATTCAGCCGGAACTCTTGATAGAACTGTTCGAATTCCTCCGTGTTCTGGATACTCACTCTTTCGACGGATCGCTGATCGCCACTAAATGTGTCATTGATGTCGTAACTGGTATAGGCGGATAAGGAGGTAAATGTGGCGTTTTCAAAATCCGCGGTAATCGTCAAACCGACAAGATCAGACTCGATCTCAAATGGTTCTTCGCTATTAAAAGCAGGACCACTTGCGTTGAGGCGTCGGATATCCGCAGTTGAATTCTCGTCGGTGACCCCGTCACAGATGAATCCTATGCCTTCCGCTCTACCGATGGAATGTGGCGGTCCCGCTACCGGCTGATACTCAAGACAACCGGCGATAACTCTACCTTTACCCTTCCGGTCGAAATTGGTGTGTTGATACATTACTTCGGCTGACACGCGTTCAGTAACGTCAATGTCGAGCATCAGTCGCCCGGTAAAATCCTCACTCTGTTGCAAGTCTTCGCCGGTGACACTATTTTCGACCCATCCGTCCGTATCGCGAACATTAACGACCGCTCGTCCACGAACATTCTCAGACAACGGACCGGAAATAATTGCTTCAGTCTCAAAACCCTCGCTTGCCTCGAAATTGTATTGCGCAGACAACAAGGCCTCGAATTCGTCAGTCGGTCTGTTTGACGTAATGTTGATGGCACCTAACGATGTATTCTTGCCGATAATCGCGCCCTGCGGCCCTTTAAGAACCTCAACCTGGGCCAAATCGACAAGCGCGCTGCGACCTAGGCGGCTTCGAGTGGAGAAGAAGCCGTTAAATACTTGACCAACACTCGGCTCGAAATGAATACCGCTGCCGTATGTGCCCAAGCCACGCATGAAATAGAGATCCGATGCACCAGCCGCTCGTATGTAACTGAAATTGGGCGTGTAGGGAGCGAGTTGCTGGATATCAATGATCCCCTGTTCCGCAATTTGTTCTCCACCAATCGCTTGAACCGAAATGGGGACATCCTGCAGCGACTCTTCCCTTTTTCGTGCGGTCACAATGATTTCTTCAAGCCCCGCACCTGACGCTGATTGCTGCGGTACGAGCAAAGCAGTACCGATAACTGCCGATACACAGATCACACTCACTAGTCTGGAAGTGATATTCATCAACGACTCCTTCGTTTGAAGTTGACAGAAAAATTCGAATTGATTCGCTGGCCCGCTAGCGAAGATTTTGCCACATTGCCGACGATCTTTCGTAGCGCCGGTTGCGCAGGGTGTAGCGACTTCTCTAGCATCGTCTGCGTTGTTGAAAATACTCATAACCTCTCCCCAGGTTTGATCGCGAGCTGTGTCGTTCAAGAAAACCATTCGATGATCATCTTGGATAGTATTGTCGTCCGACATTTTTGGCCCAAATGCGTACGATACCGTGCAGTATAGCCATTTGCCTTTTCTTACATATGAAATTCCTGCGATACGCGATGGAAAATTGCGAAATTTGTGACAAACAACACACAAATTGCGTACTGATTACTCCAGAAACTGTTAGCTAATCAAAATATGCGCTTCTGGGTAGGTATGCGGCCACTCGCGCAGTAACGAGCGAATATGAGGTCTGAGCTCTATTCGTTCTCCCAGTGACGCAATGTGGATTTCTCTATCCCCGGAGTCCCTGGCGTATATTTTCAATTGCTTCAGCGTGATCGTCTAAGGTAACCGAGCCTTCGTTGTGATCTGCGATGCCGAGTCTCTGCAACAGCGGATATTCACCGGCGTCGAGTGGATCGCCAGACTTGCTATGCTGCAAGACCAATCTTGCTGCAGAGAGCACTTCGGCCAAGGAAGCGGATTCTTGCAACTCGGGATTAGTATCTAATTGCGTTTCCAAAGCGTTAATAAGTTCTTCTGACATATTCCAGCTTTCGGCAATGACTTTGCTAATGGCCGGATGCCAGTCTTCAATGATCGCTTCCAGTTCAACGTAATCCATAGCCTCGTGTTCCAAAGATTTCATGAAGATATAGAGTCGGCCGAGCACACTCAACAGGCCTGTAAGAAGCGCTTCGTCGGCATTGAGCTTTGTGTATTTCTTCGCGATAACATAACTTCTCGCTGCGAGTTCCACGCTTTCTGCCCAGATCTCCTTGAGCGCTTTTCGTGATTCGTCAGAAAGCCCTTCGTTGAGCTCCGCCTGGCGCAATGCGAATGCAACAGCTGAACTTTGGACAAGTTTGTTGCCGATACGAATGACTGCCTGGCGAACTTCGACGATCTCTGCGGCTCCGCGTATTGCGGCAGAGTTTGAGAGCTGGAGAACGCGCGCGGCTAATGCTGGGTCGGAGCTGATAATGCGAACAATATCGTCAACATCGACTTCCTCGGCTCGAAATGTTTGTTGGATGCGTACGACCGAGTCCGGAAACATCGGTAACTCGAGGTTACCTTTGTTCAGGTCTCCCGCGAGCTGTTGTACAAATCCGGCAGCAGTTTGCATTGCTTCTACCGACATGAGGCCTTTCTCCCAATCCGATTAGATCCATCGCACTATTTATCGGCAGGATTCATAGAATATTTAGGGCCAACTGCTCGTAAATTAGCGCCTCGGATCCGCGACTGCATCATCTGTGGCTGTAAACTGTTAACGGAAATCAGAAATTCGGCTATTTGCATGCGTTCCCAATTGCCCTTCGAGCTCAAGATTATTCGAAATTCGGCGCGAATCGATCATTAGTGCGAAATAAGATTCTTGTGGATCCGCCAAACGGCCAGCTCGCTAAAGATAAATCCCAATACGCCTATCTAGCGGCAGATTCTGTTTTGATCGGTATGGATTGATCTCCAGTGCGCTATAAGAATGCTTGTGAAAGCACGAAATTGAGACTCCACTAAAGACATATCCCATTTCTCCTATCTAGAGGAAGACTCTGCATTGATCGGTGCGAATTGATCTTTAGTGCGCAATAAGAATGCTTGATGGCAGCGCGATGTTGATACTCCACTAAAGATAAATCCCATTTCTCCCACCTAGAGGAAGACTCTGCATTGATCGGTGCGAATTGATCTTTAGTGCGCTATTAGAATGCTTGTGGCAGCGCGATATTGATACTCCACTAAAGATAAATCCTCGCCTGCCACATGCGTCTTTCTTAGGTGAGAGGGAGGATTTGGTGGGCCCGGTAGGACTCGAACCTACGACCAAGGGATTATGAGTCCCCTGCTCTAACCAACTGAGCTACAGGCCCGATTTTTTGGATGTGTCCAACGCACCCTTTTGGCACAATTAATCTTCTATCAAGAAACTGCGCAATTGATCAGAGCGAGTAGGGTGACGTAGCTTGCGTAGTGCCTTCGCCTCAATTTGACGAATTCTCTCTCGTGTCACATCGAACTGCTTGCCGACCTCTTCCAGTGTGTGATCGGTATTCATGTCAATACCGAAGCGCATGCGAAGTACTTTCGCCTCACGAGGCGTTAATCCAGCAAGCACCGAGTGCGTCGTTTCTTTTAGGCCCTCCGACGTTGCGGAATCGACCGGCGAATGCACCGTTTGGTCTTCGATGAAATCGCCGAGGTGCGAGTCTTCGTCGTCACCAATAGGGGTTTCCATTGAAATTGGTTCTTTCGCAATCTTAAGTACTTTACGGACTTTGTCTTCCGGCATTTCCATGCGTTCAGCCAATTCGTCCGGCAACGGTTCGCGACCCATTTCCTGCAACATTTGCCGGGAAATACGATTCAGCTTGTTGATCGTTTCGATCATATGAACTGGAATTCGAATAGTCCTGGCTTGGTCCGCGATCGATCGTGTAATCGCCTGCCGAATCCACCATGTTGCATAGGTCGAAAACTTGTAACCGCGCCGGTACTCGAATTTGTCTACGGCCTTCATTAGACCAATGTTGCCTTCCTGAATTAGGTCCAGGAATTGCAATCCGCGATTGGTGTACTTCTTCGCGATGGAAATGACCAAACGCAAGTTCGCCTCGACCATTTCCTTTTTGGCGCGTCGAGCTTTAGCTTCACCGATAGACATTTGCCTATTAATTTCTTTGATTTCGGCAATCTGCAAATTTGTCAGCGTTTCTACTGCAAGTAACTTCCGCTGCGCGCGCAAAACATCGTCGCGCAACTTCGCAAGCGTGGAAGAATGCTTGCGCTTGGCGCGAATATGTTTCTCGATCCAGTTTAGATCCGTTTCACTCTTCGGGAAGCTGGCCAGGAAATCTTTTCTCGGCATGCCGGCGTCTCGAACACAAATCTGCATAACTTGCCGTTCCTGCATGCGCACGACAGATACAGAGCCGCGAAGATTCCTCACCAACAAATCAAACAATTTCGGTGCAAGTTTTAGTTCCATCAACTGATCGGCAAGCTCGGCTTGCACTTTGATCGTTTTCTTGTCTTTGCTACCACCGTTTTCGAGCGCGACCAATGAGCGTTTATAAAGGCGCTTGATCACCTTGACGCGTGCGGCTACCTCTTCTGGGTCAGGTCCAGTGTCAACGACTTCTTCTTCATCGTCGTCCGAATTGTCCTGATCCGCTTTGCTTACGGGCGACTTGATTTCATCCGGTGCATTGGGGTCGATAAACCCAACCACGAAATCTTGCATGCGCGTTTCTTCCGCTGCGACCGCTTCGGCAACCTGAATTAGCTTTTCTACCGTTGGAGGGTAGTGCGCCATGTGGTATTTGACTTGATTCAGGCCATCTTCAATACGCTTGGCAATTTCAATTTCGCCTTGCCGCGTCAACAGTTCTACGGTGCCCATTTCCCGCATGTACATGCGTACCGGGTCGGTAGTTCTGCCGAATTCAGCGTCGACACTTGCGAGTGCAGCCTCAGCTTCTTCGGCGGCATCTTCGTCGTCGCCAGAGACGGCATTCTCGGAAAGGATTAACGATTCCGCGTCCGGCGCCTTTTCATGAACGGCGATGCCCATGTCATTAATCATGTTGACGATGTCTTCGATCTGCTCTGGATCTACAATGCCGCTCGGCAAATGATCATTGACCTCTGTATAAGTCAGGTAGCCTTGTTCCTTGCCGCGGGCAATGAGTTCTTTTAGTTGCTGTGCCTGCTTGCTGCCACTGCTGATTACGGGTTTTTCGCTCAAGACGTTGAGACCTCTAAGTAAAAAATGCAAACGACCAATTATACTCTTATGACAGAGCCTAATCCATATTTATCCATTACTGACATTATTCCTGCTCAACGTTCGAAATTCTTCCAATTCGGCCGCTGAGAGCCCAGTAAGTTTTTGTTTCTCAATGAGAAAATTAAACCGGTCATGTACTGCCATAGCGTTTAACTGGCGTACACAATCCGCCAATTCTGCCGCGACATCAAAATCATTGTCATCGGGTACTTCGATCGAGGCCAATTTGCCAAGATGTCGACCTTCCTCGTCGGTCCGCCAGCGCTCTAAGATGCCGGCGGTCGTAAGTGTGGGGTCGGCTTGCACGGTTTCAATGAGATCCTGCAATAACGCAGCACCGCGACGCGTCACACTGGCTAGATCTTCCACATTCAGCGTCATCGCGGCGCTCGGCTGATGCAGCAATAGGGTCATCGCGCGTCGTACTACCGAAGGTCGATTTCCGGCATTGATTTTCGCCGCAACTTTTGCCAAACCTTGTTCTCGCAGGCTTTGCGGCAGCGACGCGGCATTCTGACTTGACAAGATCGCAGCAAGTTTGTGCTCCGGCATGCCTATGACTTCTGCGAGTTGCGACATAAGCAACTCTTTGTAAATGCCGTTGGATATCTGTGCCATGAGGGGTCTGGCTAATTCGGCAAGTCGAGCGCGGCCATCGACGGTGGTCATATCGACGCTCGCCGATAGCTGATTGATAAGAAAGTCAGAGAGTGCAACGCCGCCGCCGATAACGTCTTCAAATGCGGCAGATCCATGATCCTTAACGTAAGAATCCGGGTCCTGGCCGTCGGGCAAGAAAACGAAGCGAATCTGCCTGCCTTCTTTGACATGCGGCAGCGCTGTCTCCAGTGCCTTCCACGCTGCATCGCGTCCGGCGCGATCGCCGTCAAAGCAAAAATTGACCTCGTCGCAGAGCCGGAATAAGCGGTTAAGATGCTCGTCGGTCGTTGCGGTTCCCAAGGTGGCAACCGCGTAGTCTATGCCGTGGCGGGCTAGGCCAACGACGTCCATGTAGCCCTCGACCACCAAAAGGCGGTCGATCTGTCGCAAAGCCTGCCGCGCCTCATACAGTCCGTAAAGCTCCTGGCGTTTGTGAAACAACACCGTGTCACTCGTATTGAGATACTTCGGCTGCTTATCGTCTTTTTCCTGGCTCATTACCCGGCCGCCGAAACCAATGCAGCGGCCGCGTGCGTCGCGGATGGGAAACATCACGCGATCTCTAAAGCGGTCGTAGTGCTTACCGGTGTCACGTCGAATGATTTGACCCACAGCAAGCAATCGTTCGCTCTGTTCTTTCGTTTTACCGAAGCGCTTCAACACCGCGTCCCAAATGGCTGGCGCATAGCCAATGCCAAACCGCTTTGCAGTCGGCCCATCGATCCCACGTTCTTTGAGATAGCCGACTGCCGGCGCATGCTTTCTCAATTCACTCTGATAAAAATCTTCAATCTCGCCCATTAAACCGAAAAGCTCATCGTAGCGGCGTGCAGGTCGCTGGCCTTCGTCGCGTGGCACCTCGATGCCCATGCTATTTGCTAAACTCTCGACGGCCTCGACGAAACTCAGGTGTTCGTGCTCCATCAAGAACCCCAGCGCCGTTCCGTGCGCGCCGCAACCGAAGCAGTGGTAAAAACCCTTGGTCGGGCTAATCGTGAACGACGGTGTTTTTTCGTCGTGGAAGGGGCAGCAAGCTTTGTACTCCTTGCCTGCTTTCTTCATCTGAATGCGTCGCCCTAGCACCTCGACGATGTCGGCACGAGCGATAAGATCATCGATAAAATGCTGCGGAATCAGGCCGCTCATATCGTCAATGACACTTCAAAATGCATACGCTTCGGATTCCACTTTTTGGCGCTCAATGGGTTGCCCTGTTGGGCATCTGATCGGGTCCACCAAAAGTGGCCCAACGTTATTATTTGATGTGCCGTAATTCTACTCTGCCAAGCATAGCGAAATGCCGGCATTTACGGGCGAAATTAGCCCAATTTCGCTTTAACTTTCGCGCCGACGATCGCCATATCAGCGCGTCCCCCGGCTTTCGCTTTGACCTGTCCCATTACCTTGCCCATATCTCGAATTGATTCGGCGCCGGTATCGGCAATCGTAGTCTGAATCATTTCATCGAGCGCGGTGTCAGACAGTTGTTCCGGCAAATAGGTGTCCAATACCATGATTTCCGCTAATTCGATTTGCGCCAAATCGTCTCGGCCACCGTCGGTGAATTGCGCTACTGAATCGCGGCGCTGCTTTACCATCTTGTTTAGGATGTCGAGGGCAGCCGCATCGTCAACCTCTATGCGTTTGTCGACCTCGATCTGCTTGATCGCGGCGAGAATGAGTCGAATGACCTTTAGTCGATCTTTTTCGCCCGCCTTCATCGCGGACTTCATGTCATCCTGGATTTGGGATTTGAGCGTCATGGCTTATCTCCACGAAGGCGCAGAGTGGAATCTCTCTCTGAAGAATCTGGCGTATTACGGGGGTGGTGCCGCCGTAACCTAGCGCAGCATATCGTTGGCGCTAATAAAGGCGCTTGCGGCGTGCCACTTCCCGAGAAATACGTTTTAGATGCCGCTTAACTGCAGCAGCTTTCTTGCGCTTTCGTTCTTGGGTGGGCTTTTCGTAGAATTCACGTCGACGGAGTTCCGTCAGGACGCCGGCTTTTTCACAGGCGCGTTTGAAGCGCCGCAGGGCAGCGTCAAAATACTCGTTTTCTTTAATTCGAACACTCGGCATACGATTTCTTAATTCACTATTGGATACAAAGAAACCCGGCTCGCAAACGAGTCCGGGACTGAGCCGAGCATGATATAGCGAATATTTACGGCTTGCAACGCTATTTCGGTGCCAATTCTGCTTTACGGTACCCAGGGTTTCCTGGGGTATGATGCGCCGCCTATGCGAATCCTCGGCCTAGAAACGAGCTGCGACGAAACCGGTGTCGCCGTATTCGATACGGACGCTGGGTTGCTCGCGCATGCGCTGCACAGCCAAGTCGACCTGCACGCCGTCTACGGCGGTGTGGTGCCGGAAATTGCCTCGCGAGATCATATTCGCATGCTATTGCCGTTAGTGGACCGGGTATTGGAAGCGGCGGACGGCGGGCGTCCCGATGCGGTCGCCTACACCGCGGGACCCGGTTTGGTTGGCGCGCTCATGGTCGCTGGTGGCCTGGCAAATGGACTCGCCCTTGCCTGGTCGTGTCCGGTGATCGCCGTGCATCACATGGAGGGGCATCTGATGGCGCCCATGCTCGAAGAAGAGCCACCGGCAATGCCGTTTCTCGCGCTTCTCGTTTCCGGTGGTCACTCGTTGTTGGTTTCGGTCTGCAAATTTGGTGACTATGAGGTGCTCGGTACAACCTTGGATGACGCGGCCGGCGAAGCGTTTGATAAGACCGCTAAATTGCTCGGCCTGCCGTATCCAGGTGGCCCGGCGCTCGCGGAGCTCGCCGAGAGCGGCGATCCGGCGAGTTATGCGTTGCCTCGGCCAATGATTCGCCGTCCTGGCTTCGATTTGAGCTTTAGCGGACTAAAAACGGCTGTCATGCTGAAGGTGAAAGAGGCGGCTGCCAGCGGTCGACTCGAACAGGAAAGGGCGAATATTGCGGCATCGTTTCAAGCAGCGGTCGTTGACACATTGGTGACGCGGACTCTGCAGGCCGCCGAAAGCGTTCAAGCGCAACGCATAGTCGTCGCCGGCGGCGTCGGCGCTAACCTTTCGCTGCGCGAAAACCTTCGTCATAGATTCGCCGGCGACGTTTATTACCCGCGGATTGAGTTTTGCACGGATAATGCGGCAATGATTGCCGCCGTTGGTGCTATACGTTTGTCGCAGGCGGAACCAGCCGGCGAAATTAGCGCCCGTGCGCGCTGGTCGTTAGAAACACTAACTACACCACTGGCTGACAACATTGAATTGGGTAATTGAATGACCGAGCAAAGAATGGAAGACAGGATATTTTTGCGGGATATGCAAGTGGATACCGTCGTTGGTATCTGGGACTGGGAACGAAAAATCCGTCAAACGGTGAGTATTGATCTGGAACTTGGCGCGAATATACGCCGTGCGGCGGCAACCGATTCAATAGAAGACACGCTCAACTACAAGTCAGTTGCCAAACGAATTCAAGCATTTGTTCGGGAATCGTCGTTTCAACTCGTAGAGACGATGGCTGAGAACATTGCGCAAGTCATTCTTTCTGAGTTTGACGTGCCTTGGGTTTACGTGACAGTCAATAAGCCGGGCGCGATACGTGGTGCTAAAGGCGTTGGTGTAGCGATTTACCGAAACAAAACTTAATCGATGGCGACCGTATTTCTAGGATTGGGGAGCAATATCCGGCCGCAGGAGAACCTGCGATTTGCGGTGGCGGAGCTGCGCACGAGGTATTCGCAGCTGGAGATGTCCTCTGTATATCGAAGTAAGGCACTGGGGTTTGCGGGCGAAGATTTCTTGAATCTGGTGGCCAAAGTTGAAACCAGCGATTCGGCTGCCGAAGTTTGCTCGGCTCTGGACGAAATTCACCAGATATCTGGTCGCGAGCGCGGCTCGGCCAGGTACGTCTCGCGAACCTTGGACATCGATTTGCTGTTGTACGATTCGTTGGTTGTTAATGAGCCGCCAGTCGTCATTCCGCGCAGCGATGTGCTCCAATACAGTTTCGTCCTAATTCCATTGGCTGAGCTTGCCGCAAATTACGTGCATCCAGTGACCGGCCGCACTATTGCCGCGCATGCGATTGAGTTTGATCAATCGCGCCATCCGCTTGAATCGGTGAATGTCGACCTTTAAGCAACGACTGGCCTCAAGCGCCGCGCGGATCTCACCAACCCAATGA
Organism: Woeseia sp.; assembly: GCA_021773015.1. Taxonomy (GTDB): domain Bacteria; phylum Pseudomonadota; class Gammaproteobacteria; order Steroidobacterales; family Woeseiaceae; genus OFTM247. Next base: position 1,449,121 of record JAJFKW010000001.1, on the reverse strand, counting down.
TCTGCCGCCGTCAACAGCAATAATTTGGCCGGTGATGTACGGGCTGTCCTCGATCAGAAACAAAGCCGTTTTGGCAATATCGGAAGGGTCGCCCTTACGTGCAAGTGGAATCTGCTTGAGAATTTGCTGTTGTACTGATTCCGTGAGGCCTTCTTCTGGCCACAAAATCGCGCCTGGTGCGATGGCGTTGACGCGAATTGCCGGTGCGAGGTCTTTCGCAAACGATCGTGTCAGCATGGCTAAGCCGGCCTTTGCTGCACCGTAAACGCTGTGATTGTGCAAGGGCCGCTGCGCATGAATATCGGTAATATTGACAATGCATCCCTGCGCATCCGTAAGTGCAGGGGTTGCCAGTTGCGACAGGAACATTGGCGCGCGGAGATTGGTGCCGATCAAATCGTTCCACTGGTCGACGGTGACCGAGCCTACAGGCGTAGGGTAAAAACTCGATGCATTGTTGATGAGGACATCCAGTCGACCGGCCCAGCGACGATAGCGAGTGAATAGCGTTTCAATGTCATCGATTTGTGCGAGGTCAGCGTGAAAAACGTGGGCGGAATCCATCCTCAATTCGTTGAGCCCTGCACATAGGGCAACAGCCTGTTCGGATGAATTTCTATAATGTATGCCGACGCAATAGCCGTTAGTATGCAGCGCACGCACGATTGCGGCGCCGATGCGCCGAGCGCCTCCAGTCACCAATGCATATTTGGTTTGCGAGGTTTCGGTATTGGGGGCGGTCATGTCATCCTGCGCATTAGAGTCTGTGATAATGGTCTGCCCATGGTATTCGTTCGCTCGCGGCCTATTTCTCGGCCGATGGCGCGAGCTGACATTGTTGGTAACAAACGAGCTCGTTGCAAGTGAATGGAATGATGAATAACCAACTTCCAAACCCAGATCAAGAAAGCTTGCAACATAGCAGCAAAGTTGGCGCCCATATTCGCGGCGAAATATCGGCGGCGCAAGGTAGTATTGCGTTTTCCGAATTTATGCAGCATGCGTTGTACGCACCTGATTTGGGCTACTACGTGTCCGGTCTGGCAAAATTCGGTGCAGCGGGCGATTTCGTCACGGCACCGGAAATATCGCCGATTTTTTCGCGCGTGCTTGCGGTTCAGGTTGCCGATGCGTTACGCCAGTTCAACGCGGTCGCCGAGCGAAACATTTTAGAAGTCGGCGCTGGAACCGGTTCACTTGCGGTCAATGTCCTCAGAAAGCTGCAGGAGCTTGGGCAATTACCAACGAATTACTACATTCTCGATGTGTCCGATGATCTCCGAGATCGGCAATCGGAGGCGATTCAGGATGCGCTACCGAGTTTTTTCGAGCGTGTTGTTTGGCTCGACGGACTTCCAGAAAGGTTCGACGGTGTTGTAATTGCCAACGAAGTTCTTGACGCGCTACCGGTCGAGAGGTTCACGAAACAAGTCGGCAGCGTAATGCAACGGCGTGTAGCCTGCGAAAACGATGAATTATGTTGGCAGATAGCTGTGGCGCCGACGTATCTTTCTGCTGCTGTTGTCAGTCTCGAAAATGCGCTGGGTGTTGCTTTCAACGATGGTTACACGTCGGAGGTTGCATTTTCCCAGCGTGCATGGATTTCCGATATTGCAAAGAGTCTGAATCAGGGTCTCATTTTCATATTCGATTACGGCGTTAGCCAACGGGAATACTATGCGATAGATCGTCAGGATGGTTGGCTCAGATGTCACTTTAGACACTATGCGCATAGCGATCCTCTACGGCTGCCGGGAATTCAGGATTTGACCGCGTGGGTAGATTTCACTGCGGTCGCAAATTCAGCAAGCAAGGCCGGGTTGCGCGTAATTAGCTATTGCACGCAGGCGCAATTCCTCCTTCAATGTGGTCTGCAGGATGAGATTAGCGATATGACATCACTGCCAACCAGTGCGCAGATTGAAATGGCACGACAAGTTAAAGTTTTGACGCTGCCGGGTGAAATGGGCGAAAACGTAAAATGTCTAGTGCTTGGCAAAGGGCCGATAACGGTTTCCGAACGAGTTACCGATATTGATCGGTCACATGCTTTGTAGTGCTATTTTAGGTAATTAGGGCGACCCAATGAGTTGGACGCAAATTGTAGTCCTGGCAATCGTTCAGGGCTTAACGGAGTTCTTACCGATTTCTAGTTCCGGCCACCTCGTCTTGGTGCCCGGATTGGTGGGTTGGCCTGACCAAGGTTTGGTGTTCGATGTTGCGGTCCACTTTGGATCGTTACTCGCGGTATGTCTTTATTTTCGCAATGACGTCGTCCAACTGTTGCACGGAGGCGCTTCCGTGCTAAGAGGCAATATCGAAGATCCTTATGCGCGGTTGGCGTTTGGCATTGGCATCGCGACGATACCGGTCGCGACCGCTGGTTATCTTTGCGCTGACTTCATTGAGGCGAACTTACGCAGTCCCAACATCATTGTTGTGACTTTGTCTGGATTCGGAATTCTCCTCTTCTTGGCTGATCGGTTTGGCCCTAAAACTCGAGAGTTTTCGCGTATTCGGCTGAAGGACACTGTGATAATCGGAATTGCCCAGATGCTAGCGCTCGTACCGGGAACGTCGCGGTCCGGAGTAACCATAACTGCAGCGATGGCGCTTGGTCTTAGGCGCCAGGACGCAGCCAGGTTCTCGTTCTTGCTGTCGGTCCCAGCGATCGCCCTGGCAACCGCATATAAGGTGTACACGATGTTCCGCGACGATATTCAAGCAAATTGGGCTGAATTGGGCGTTGCGGTCGTTATTTCTGCGTTCGTCGCCTATCTGAGCATTGAATTTTTCATGCGCGTCGTCAACGCAATCGGCGTGCTTCCGTTTGCAATATATAGAGTTTTGCTTGCGGGGTTCGTTTTTTATGTCTTTTTCTAGAAAGGCACACATTCTGCTGGCCTGCTATTGGCTCCTGATAACGCCGGCATACGCAGACGGTGGCTACCTGTTGGGCCTTAGTGGTGAAGTGGACACCTCAGACGGGCGGGCGGTTGCCGCGTTTGCAAATTACGGCTTTACGGACTCGTCGTGGCTGTCATCGACTGTTGTCAAGACAACTGCGGGAGGCGGAGTAACAGATTTTGATACGATTCTTGTCGATCTGGGATTCGAACAGTCGTTTGGCAAATTTGGACTGCGCATAGGAGTGGCGTATTGGGGTGATGAGGACTTGCTTGATAGCAATGATGTCACGGCGGCGGCGTTTTATCGAGGGGATACGGCTGCACTAACGTTGACCGTAGAAAGGCGCGATTTTGACTTCGTGTTTTCATCATTGTTAGCGCCTGACCTAAGACGTACCACGGAATTTTCGGCAGATGGCATCGGTCTGTCTGGAAGAGTCGACGTTACAAAAAACGTGAGCCTGTTCGCAAATGGTATGACCTACGAATACTCGCGAAACATCAGAATTCAACAACGAATTGACTTGCTGAGAGATTTTGCCAGATCCAGGCTCAATCTTGTAAACAGCTTAATTGACCATCGCGTCAGCGTCGGATCTTCGTTCCACTTCGGTAATCGATCTGTCGACGTTTCCGTTAGCAATTGGCAGACCGCGGTGGACGGAAGTGATGTGAACTCTCTGGCAATTTCGTACATTGCGCCGAGCAGTCCGCGCAGTGACTTGGAATTGCGCGTCGCCTACGACGATTCAGAAGACTTCGGCGGGACCTACGCATTATCGGTAAGCTTTTACCTCTTTGGCGGTTGATAGGCCTTCACGAATTTCTTTAGGCAGGTGAGTCGCATTGCCTCTATAGCGCGCCCGATATCGGCGCCCGACAAGCCACTTTCACCGGCCTGCGCGGTAGGCACTTGCGACACTTGCTGCGCCGCATTCCTTAGATAATCCACTTGTGAATAATCGCGATCTTCAAGTCCTTTCCGGCCACGCGCATCTGCCTCGCAAGCAAGGAGAAATTTTTCGAAGCGTTCAGGACGCCGAAATACGTCTGCGCGTTTCATCAACTTCAGTATCGTCGATGCTTTGAGTTCGAACGCGCGGTGGCAATGACCATGAAATTCTGCGACCAGCAGAGCTAGCTCACGGTATTCTTTCGGCACAGGTAATCTTGAAGAAAGCGCCTTAACAAGGTCGGCGCTGCGCTTTTCGTGACCGTGATGCGCGGGCAGCAGATTTTTGTCGGTGGTCGCTTTACCGAGATCGTGCACCAGAGCGGCAAAGCGAATCGCTGGATCAGCCGACAGCAGTCCAGCTTGTTCGACAACCATCATGGTATGAACGCCGCAGTCGATTTCGGGATGCCACTTTTCCGGTTGCGGAATACCGAACAGCGCATCCAGCTCAGGAAACACAATACACAGAGCGCCACAATCTCGCAGTGTTTCGAAATATTCGCGAGGTGCTGTGGTGCAAAGTGCTGATTCAGTTTCTTTCCATATTCTCGCTGGAGTCAGCTCGTCCAATTCCCCGCTTTCGGACATCTGCGACATTAACTGGATGGTTTCACTGGCGATCGAAAAGCCATGGCTCTTGTAGCGTGCAGCAAATCGGGCGACACGCAAGACCCGTAACGGGTCTTCCACGAACGCTTCAGAGACGTGTCGGAGCGTTCGCTCGTTTAAGTCTCGCAAGCCGTCGAATGGATCCACCAGATTTCCGACGTCATCGACAGCCATGGCGTTTATCGTTAGGTCGCGCCTGCGCAAGTCTTCCTCGATGGTAACGTCGGGCGATGTGAAGAATTGAAAGCCGTGATAGCCCGAACCCGACTTTCGTTCGGTTCGAGCTAGAGCGTATTCTTCGCCACTTTCCGGGTGCAAAAAAACCGGGAAGTCCTTGCCCACCGCTTTGTAGCCTAACGCTTTGAGCTTCTCAGGCGTCGAACCGACAACGCACCAATCGCGGTCAGCAACGGCGAGACCGAGTTTTTCGTCCCGAACGGCGCCGCCAACAAGGTAAACTTTCATTTTCGAAGTCTAGCAGCCTGCCTGGCAACGCACATCACTGGCGGGCAATCTGAGACCATAAGCGAGACGCCGGACAAAACTTTTGGCAATTTCGGCGATCATTGCTGGTTACAACACGGCGCATGACAGGGCAACAGGTTGATACAAGGATTGAAATTCTTGACTAAGCAAAACCGATTGATCGTCAGAGTATTTCTGCTATTCGTGCTGGTTGCGGCACTCGCAATTACCGAGGGTTGTTACTACTTGCAGGCAATTGGCGGACAAATGGAGGTTCTGCGCAAACGCCGCCCGCTGAACGAAGTCATTGGCGACGATACCACGCCGGTAGAATTGCGCGATCGTCTTAGAATGGTGCAGGAGGCCCGTGAATTTGCCGTCGAGGTATTGCTGCTGCCGCAGAACAAAAGCTATCGCAGTTATACCGATTTGGAGCGAGACTTTGTCCTCTGGAACGTATTTGCCGCACCGGAGTTTTCCTTGGAGCCCGAGACCTGGTGCTTTCCGGTCGCGGGGTGCGTCGCGTATCGCGGTTATTTCAAGGAGACCAAAGCGCGTGAATTTGCAGCAAAGCTTCACGCCAAAGGCTTCGACGTCAATGTTGGCGGCGTACCGGCTTACTCTACGCTGGGTCGCTTCAATGACCCTGTCTTGAATACCATGATGCGTTGGTCCGACGCCTACCTCGTTGAAACGTTGTTTCATGAACTCGCGCACCAAAAACTGTACGTCAAAGGGGACACCGCATTTAATGAGTCGTTTGCGTCGACCGTCGCGGCGATCGGAATTGAACGATGGTCGAAGCGTCGCGAAATTTCTGACGATGTCGAAAAGCGAAGACTGTTTGCAGAACTTCAAGCCGAGATCGCAAACTTGGTCGAGGTTACGCGGGGAAAATTACAGACGGTTTATGACAGCAATCTTTCCGATCATGAAAAACGCAACGGAAAACGGCTCATTCTCGATAAGTTGTCCGCGGCAGCGCAGGCTCTGGTCACTGAGTCAGGATTATCGGTGAATAATTGGCTTGCGCCACCTTTGAATAACGCGCGACTCATATCACAAAATTTGTATGACGGTAGTCGTCCGGCGTTTGATCGCCTGGCGGCGAACTGTAATGACGATATGGCGTGTTTCTATGCACAAGCGGCGGCGCTTGCGGAGCTGAGCTTTGACGAACGACAGGCTAGGCTCGCGAAACTTGCAAATTAATGCGTTCTAGTTGCGAGCAGCGCTTTGCTGGATGGCGGACGGTGCGACAATATCTTCCAATTGCGCTGAAAGCCGTCGAGCGTTGCCGTTAAGGCGCCAGTTGAAAATTGTATCCATCGCGAGCACCCTTTTTACGTAATTACGCGTCTCATTAAAAGGTATGTTCTCAATCCAAATAAGAGCGTCAAGAGACCCCGCTTCAGGTAACCAGTTTTCGACGTTCAACGGACCCGCATTGTATGCTGCTGTCGCGAGTACTGAATTGCGATCAAATCTCTCGTACATCTTGGCAAGATAAGCGGTGCCAAGACGAATATTACTGTCAGGGTCGACGAGCGTTGTTGTGCCCGCGTACGGGTGACTAATTTCTTTGGCAGTACGCCGACCGGTTTCCGGGAGTAGCTGCATGAGTCCGATAGCCCCGGCACTCGACCGGATATCTCGCATGAACAAGCTTTCGCTGCGTGCGACACCGTAGGCCCAACTCTCGCGTACCGGAGATGCCGCTGTATGCGCTCTAAATGACGCCTGGTAGGGCAACGGAAATCGTATCTTCAGGTCATTAAGGTTTCCGCCTTTTGCCAAGGTTGCGATCGCTCTTGAGTGCCATCCCCATCGATGTGCGAGGATTGATGCCTGTTGCTTTCCCTTTGCAGAAAGCAGCGCGGTTGCTGCATCCCATTCCGAACGACCGCGCGCTTCGAGACCTACAAAATATAGCTCGCGTGCACGAATTACCTCGGGGCGCACGGAAAACGCCAAAATTGTCGGTTCGTCCGCCGAGATACGTTCGTCGGAGAATGAATATTGCCGGCCAATGAGGTCTGCAGCCAGAAAACCAAAGAAACTTCTTTCGTTGGCAAGTGTGTCTAGCGCAACATTTGCGTCTGCGGTTTCTCCCAGTTTTTTGTTGGCTGCTCCCAGCCAGTAGCGCCACGCTTCTTCCTGCCGCTCATCAGCGGACATTTTGCTTATGGCATCAATCACGCCGCGCCAGTCGTGTTGTAACAAAGCTGATCGCGCCGTCCAGCGGGCGACTTCTGTGTCGCGTGCGCCGGGAGGGATATTTGCCAGTAGGGTCTTCGCGACGGGCTCATGGTGGCGGGCTGCCCATAGTGCAATGTGTCGCGAGGTGTTGTGCAGCTGCGATTCTGAAAATGGACGGCTAATGGCGCTATCGCGCCAATACTGGGCCGCGATAAGTGGCTTCCGATAGGCTAAACGTTCGACGGCATAAATTATCTGAGACAAACGGTCCGCAGTGTTCTGGCTTGGCAACGGCCCGTGCAGGTAAGACTCCGGATCGTTCGCGACTTTCGACCACTGTTGTGCTCGATTGACATAGGAGTCCGGAAGCGACCGTGACAAATAGCGCGCGATTGCGAACTCGCGCGCTGCAATCGCCAGCTCGAATCGTTGGCGGTACTGATGCTCTGCTATGACACCACGACGCCGCAGGTTGTCGAAGATGGGATCACACTCGGCGACCTGGTTACCCGCGATCAGCCATTTCTCAACGCCACGGGTATCAATCTTTGATTCTCTACCCGCCGCTATCTCGGCTTGCAATGCCAGGCAGTCAAGTTTGGCGATCTCCATGCCCTGATAGAACTGCTGATAAATTTGATAGTACTTGGGCAGATTGCCAGAACTGCCGAGCGAAACCGCGAATTGATAGCGCAATTCTCTTGCGGGTTTCAGCGTGGCGTACCCTTCGAGGTAGGTAGGAACATCAGCATAGTCGTGATTGCGAATTCGGCTGCGTAACCAAACTGCCCGCAAATCCGGCCATAAGACGTAATCGCCTAGCAACTTTTCCTTCGCCGCCGCCGGACGCCAGTCGCCAAGTTCCGCACGCGGATACACCTCGCGAAACGCCCTGCGTTGTTCCGCGAGTCTATCGGTCACTTCTTCGGCCGATACAATATCGATGCCAGGCAGCGAGCAGATAAGCGATAAAATCAACGGCGTGCAAAAAGGAAATTTCATTTTGAAGTCCGTTCAAGGACCGAGTAGACCCTGATCATACCGGCGCTATACTAATGCAGCAAAGGGCATAGCGGCGCGCTCGCCGCCGATGTAATCGACCTCAATCGAACTGACGCCCGATATCCATTGACGCGCTACCGTGTCATCGAATTTGTAACACCAATGTGCGGCTATCCCGTTGTACCAGGAGAAATAGGCGTCTGCTGCCAGCTGCAACTTCCTCAAAGTCGTTGAGATCTTCAACCGGTCGACGATTGACTTGCACAATAAGGTCGCCGGCCCGCAAATCGCGCGCCGCTGCGCGGCTAGCGGGGTCTACAGCGGCTACCATTACGCCGGAATTACTTTGGCCGGCCTGGGCAGATGCTGGTGAAAATTCAACGCCTGCCAGCAATGGGTTAATTTCCGAGCCAATATTTCGCGCCACAGAGCGCATACCCAACGTAGCCTGGACTTTTTTCTGGCCGCCGGCCCGAACGAATTCTATGGCGACTACTTCTCCTGATCGTTTTAATCCTATCGCGTTTCTCAACTCCTGGCTGTTGTCGATTTTTTTCTCATTGATTTTCGTGATGATGTCGTCAACCCGAAGTCCCGCATCTTCGGCAGCTGACCCAGGCTCAATCGCCGAAACCAGCGCGCCACTTTCGACTTCGGTTCCCAGCGCACGTGCACCCTCCCGGTCGATTGTCTGAATAGTGACGCCTAGAAGGCCGCGTCTAACCTCGCCGAAATCCAGTATCTGGCGCATTATCGACTGGGCGATTTCTGAAGGTACGGCAAAGCCAATACCAACGTTGCCGCCCGTGCGGCTGATTATTGCTGAGTTAATCCCAACCAACTCGCCTCGCATATTGACCAGCGCGCCGCCAGAGTTTCCAGGATTGATTGACGCGTCCGTTTGGATGAAATCCTCGTAACCATCCCTGCTAATACCACTTCTACCTAGAGCGCTAACGATTCCAGATGTCACCGTGTGACCCAGCCCAAATGGATTTCCGATCGCGATGACAAAATCGCCGACCTCAACGAGATCCGAATTGCCAATCGGTAGCTCTACCAGGTCTTCCGGATCAACTTTGATAACGGCAATATCGGTTTCCGCATCGGAACCGACAATTTCGGCATCCAATGTCGTGTCGTCGTGCAGTGAGATCTGTATTTGATCGGCGCCATCAATGACGTGGTGATTGGTCAATATGTAGCCACGGGCGGCATCGACGATGACGCCTGACCCAGCACTAGCAACCTCGCGCGGTCCGCGGCGATTCTCTGGAATACCAAAAAAGCGAAATACTTCGTCGCCATACGGCGACCTAGATGAGACCGTTTGGCTGACGCGAATGTTTACGACTGCTGGCGCGACTCGCTTCACCAATGGCGCGAGACTCGGCATTGGCTGGCCGTCGATTTCGTTTGGCAGAGCCGCATAGCCTAAGCCGGATATCGCCAATAGTGCGCCTAACCAAAAAATTCGTTGTTTGATGCCCATACTGAACAATTCCTCGTTTCCTAATAATTCGCCTGCCGCAATACGTGCGGCAGCGGCCCAACAATCGCCTAGCCGAATAATAACGTCTTTAATCGCGGACCACTAAGCGGTCCCAAAAGTTCCTTGCGGTCGTCGCAAACGGGCCAGCATCAGCAAAGATGCCGGCCCCCGTCAAAACGTTGCAAGCCCGGTGTTAGGCGGCCTCGACGGTAATTCGGCGAGGTTGAACTTCAGCCAGCTTGGGAATACCAATTTCCAAAATGCCGTTGCCGCTGCGCGCAGTGATAGCGTCCGCATCAGCGGTTTCCGGCAAGTTGAATTTGCGATCGAAGCGGCCGCTTGCGCGCTCGATTCGTGCAACACCCGCATTTTCGACTGGTTCGGTTTTGTGGCGTTCGCCGGATAATGACAACACACCTTTTTCCATATTGATCTCGATATCCTTTGGGTCTACGCCCGGCAGATCAGCGTGTATGACGAATCTGTCGGTTTCCTCAACGACATCGACTGCGGGCTTCCAGTTGATTGTCCGCCCGTCCGCAATCGTGTTGCCGACCTGGCGACTTGGAATTCCGCTTATGTCACTGTGCATTAGATCAACAATGGCCCACGGCTCGAAACTTGAAATACGCATTTGTTACTCCTTGAAATTGTTAACGTTTGGTGCGGCGGAGTAAAATTTTCTTCCCGTTACACCGATGGTTGACGGCATTAATTGGTCCGCCGTTCGCCATTTCAAGTCATGTAAAAGGCAGAATTGATGATGCTAGGGCGGCTCGTGCGCGGTGATTTTGGTTTCACTTAATGCCACTAGATGTTGTGGATGGAAAATTTAACAAAAGTGTCATTTTTTTCTCTAGGAATTTAAAGAAGTTACTGCGCTTATCTCTGTAACATATTGTTTTTAATGATATTAAAGGTAGGTATAAATTTACCTCAAAGCCTTGACACTGGTAGCTTAGCGGCATAATCTTGTGCCTTGGTTGGCACAAGATCTTGTGCCTCATTAAACAAAGACGAATCGCCATTTATGGCACTCGCCGCAAAAAAATGAAATGCGGGGAGCTGGGAACTATTCGCTTCGAATTTGGCGAATGGGACATAAATTTGGGGTCTCCTTAGGGAGTTTAGGGGAGTAACAGGGCACATGAAGTCCGCTGTACATATTGACGCAAACACGGCAGCCGAAATTCAATTTCAACCAGCTTCACTCGATATATGGGAGGCAAAATACCGACTTAGCGCAAAAGACGGTACCAACATCGATAACACGGTCGACGAAACCTATCGTCGTGTTGCTCGGGCGCTTGCTGATGTTGAACCTGATAGTTCCGTGCGTGAGCACTATTTTGAGAAATTTTTGTGGGCACTGCGCAGCGGTGCAATTCCGGCTGGCCGGATTATTTCGAACGCCGGCGCGCATGAACATAAGCCCGCAACATCGACAATCAATTGCACGGTTTCCGGGACCGTTGCTGACTCAATGGACAACATACTCAATAAGGTTCATGAGGCCGGCTTGACGTTGAAGGCGGGTTGCGGCATTGGCTATGAGTTTTCAACGCTGCGCCCGAAAGGCGCGTATGTAACAGGGGCTGGGGCATATACTTCCGGGCCACTGTCGTTCATGGACATCTACGACAAGATGTGTTTTACCGTGTCTTCGGCGGGCGGCCGCCGCGGTGCACAGATGGGCACCTTTGACGTAGGTCATCCCGACGTCATGGAGTTTATTCGCGCAAAACGCGAGAACGGCAGGTTACGTCAATTTAATCTATCGTTGCTGATTACCGACGAGTTTATGGAAGCGGTCAATAGCGACAGCGAATGGCAACTTGCTTTTCCGGTTACGGAAAAGGAAATAGAGCAGGACAACCTTGACGCTAGCGATAGCAACCAGTTTGTCTGGCGAGAGTGGCCAGAACCCGGCAGCTATTTACAAAATCCCGAAGGATTGGTTTGTTGCAAAATATTTAAGACTATCCCGGCACGGCGTGTTTGGGACGTCATCATGGCATCAACTTATGATTTCGCGGAGCCTGGTTTTGTTCTGATCGATAAAGTTAATGAAATGAACAATAACTGGTTCGTCGAAAACATTCGCGCGACTAACCCTTGCGGTGAGCAACCTCTGCCGCCATATGGTTCGTGTTTGCTGGGGTCGATTAACCTAACCAAGTTTGTTCTTGATCCGTTTGCTGACGAGGCCCGCTTTGATTGGGCGGAGTTTCGCAAGGTGGTCAAAGTCTTTACACGGATGTTGGACAACGTCGTAGAAATAAACGGCTTGCCGTTGTCACTGCAGCGACAGGAAATTATTCGCAAACGAAGACATGGAATGGGCTTCTTGGGCCTGGGTTCGACGATTACGATGATGCGAATGAAGTATGGCTCGCAGGAGTCGGTGAAGTTTACTGAGGAAGTCGCGAAACAGTTGGCATTAGCAGGCTGGGAGACTGGCCTGGAATTGGCGCGCGAGAAGGGCCCAGCGCCGATAATGGATGAAGAATTTGAAGTTACCCATGCGATGTTGGCAAAACGCCCAGAGATGTTGGCGGACGGCTATAAGGTTGGCGACAAAGTGAAGGGTAAGGTTTTGCACAGTCGCTACAGCCGCTATATGCAGCGTATTGCACAAGAAGCACCAGAGCTGGTCGAAGAAATGGCGAGAGTCGGTGCGCGATTCACTCATCACAGCTCAATCGCGCCGACGGGTACTATTTCACTGTCTTTAGCGAATAACGCTAGTAATGGCATTGAGCCAAGCTTCGCGCACCATTATTTTCGCAATGTCATTAGACAAGGTAAGAAGACAAAAGAAAAAGTGAGCGTCTACTCGTTTGAGTTACTAGCGTATCGCGAATTGGTTAATCAAGGTGCAATGCCGTCGGTTGGCGAGGCGGTTGAGGCCGACAAAATGTTGCCAGAATATTTCATTACAGCTGAGGACGTATCGCCAAAAGAGCATGTCGATATTCAGGCTGCGGCACAACGTTGGATTGATTCTTCGATTTCGAAGACTGCAAATGTACCGACGGATTATCCATACGAAGAATTTAAAGATATTTATTTATATGCATACGAACAAGGCCTGAAAGGATGCACGACTTTCCGATTTAATCCGGAAGCGTTTCAAGGTGTGTTGGTCAAGGAACAGGATCTTAAAAATACGACCTACTCATTCACGCTCGAAGATGGTTCTGAAGTAGATGTCAAGGGCGATGAGGAAATCGAATACGACGGCGAAGTGCATTCTGCAGCGAATTTGTTTGATGCGCTCAAAGAAGGCTATTACGGCAAATTTTAATCGGCATCCATGATGCTGTAGAGGGTTCGTGGTCAAGCAATGACGTGATCCCAGGTAAGGACAGGCAAGATGAGCACAATGAAAATTAGCAAGAAAATTGTCGGCTATGCGGTAAAACAAGCCGAAAGTGAAGAAGCGAAGCGACCCGTCGAATTTCCACGGGAGGGCGGCGAGGCTGGAAGTGCGGAAGTTATTCGCATGCATGAGAAGCTGGAGCGACCAGAGATGCTTGTGGGTTCAACCTACAAAGTAAAGACGCCAGTTTCTGACCACGCGATGTATGTGACGATAAATGACATCATCCTGAATGAAGGTACAAAACATGAAAAACGTCGGCCATTCGAAGTTTTCATAAATTCAAAAAACCTTGATCATTATCAATGGATCGTTGCGTTGACACGGATTATTTCTGCGGTATTTAGAAAAGGTGGTGATGTGACGTTCCTCGTTGACGAGCTAAAAGCTGTTTTCGATCCTCGAGGCGGTTATTGGCAGGCAGGTGGCAAATTCATGCCGTCAATTATTGCTGAGCTCGGTTACATCGTCGAAAAACATCTGATATCAATCGGATTGTTGGCTGCGCCGCAACTTGATGAGGGTCAGAAAAAGCTTATTGCAGAGAAACGGGCAGAGTTTGAAGAACGCGCCAAACAGCAGGATGCATTTTCCAAGGGCGACTACCCGGAAGGTGCGCAGTTGTGTAGCAAATGCTCTACGGCTGCAGCTGTCATGATGGATGGTTGTATGACGTGCCTAAGTTGCGGCGACTCGAAGTGCGGATGAGCTAAATGGCGTGTCAAATTCGATAAGTACCGTTCATTATTAGTACGAACTAATGATCAAAATCCGCTCATAATGCTGACTACCAAGCGGGCAGCGTGAGTGGTATCGCCGCTCGGCCAATTGAAGTCTAGCGTCGAATTCCTATGCGAATTGCATACAACATATTTACCTATTTGCTGTCGCCGATTTATGGTTTGTATTGGCTATTTCGCGGCCTGACGAATCGTAGCTATTGGGACCGTATCGGGCAGCGTTTCGGCTTTGGTTATCCAGATATTGACGGCGGCTGCATCTGGTTACATGCGGTATCCGTTGGAGAAGTGCAGGCATCGGCGCCACTAGTGGCTGCATTGACAAAGCGCTTTCCCGAACGCCAATTGCTCATTACGACAGTGACGCCCACAGGCGCTGCTCGTGCTCAAAAGTTGTTTGGCGATCGTGTTGCGCACAGTTTTCTGCCGTTCGAATCGCCGACAGCGGTCAACAATTTCTTCGATGCGACAAATCCACAGATCGCGTTGATCATGGAGACAGAAATATGGCCGAATCTCTATTACACCTGCGGTAAACGTCGTATTCCGTTGCTGTTAGTGAGTGCTAGGATTTCACCAAAGTCCGTGGAAAGTTATCGACGTCTATTGCCATTGTTTCGTGAAACACTGTCTTATGGCATTGTCATCGCAGCGCAGAGCAGGGCGGACGCAAACCGCTTCAAGTCATTGGGTGCCGCACCAGAGCGCACGTCAGTAACTGGCAATATCAAATTCGATATCGAAATTTCAGCAACACTACCGGACCAGGGTCACGACCTGCGTAGTGAGAACTTCGATGAACGTCCAGTTTGGGTCGCAGCCAGCACGCATGATCGCGAAGAGGAGCTGATTCTTTCGGCACATCGGTTGATTCAACGAGAGATGCCGAATGCCTTGCTGATACTGATACCGCGACACCCGGAACGATTTGCTACCGTCCAGACCTTGCTGCAAAAACATGGTTTTGAATTCGTTCGGCGCACATCTGCGGAGCCATGCGCTGCTGCAACGGAAGTCCTGCTTGGCGACACCATGGGCGAGGTGCCGTTGTTTTATGCGGCAAGTGACGTGGCCTTTGTTGGTGGGACATTGGCGCCAATTGGCGGGCACAATTTACTGGAACCAGCAGCGCAAGGTAAACCTGTCGTCACCGGGCCACACCTGTTCAACACGCAAGAAATTGCTGATATGTTTTCTGCCATTGGAGCATCGGTGATTGTGCACGACGAACGCGAGTTGGCACACACTGTATTAGAATTTCTCGCCGACCCGGATAAAGCGAATTCGGTTGGCCGTAAAGGGCTCGAGGTGATCGAAAAAAACCGCGGTGCGCTGCAACGGTTGTTGAATGTATTGGAGCCGACAATGAATGGTGTTGGCACATATCCAGATCGCGACAAAGCGACTGGTTAGGTCATTCGAAAAAAAACCCCGCGCAATTGACGACGGGGTTTATGACGATTAAGCGAGCGTATTGCGATTACGCCAGCAATTTGCCCTAGGTTTCAGCCGCATTTTCTTCCGCAATCACTTCCTCAGGAGGACGGCGATCTGCAAGCCATTTATCGATTTCTTCGAGATCCTGAATTTGTAGCGAACCGGCGGCCTGTTTTAGCAGCAATACGTTAGCGATATACGCATATCGACTGTCGTAATAATTGGTGATTGCCCGGTAGACATTTCTTTGAGAATCGAGCACGTCGACTATCGTTCGCGTGCCTACTTCAAAGCCTGCCTGCGTGGCTTCCAACGCCGTTTGACTCGATTGCACGGCCTGCTTAAGCGCTTTCACACGACTAATCTCAGCCAGAACGCCGAGGTACGCATCTCGCGTGGCGCGCTCCGTTTCCCGACTCACTCGTTGCAGCTGCTCACGTGAAGCGCGGTGCAAATAAACCGCCTCGCGGACGCGTGAGGAAGTTCCGCCGCCACTGAAAATTGGCACGCTCAGCTGCAGCGATATTGAATCGGACGTCTGGTCATTGTCCGACGGGCTACCCGGAAAACCTTGAATCTGCGTAGTACCTGTCGATTCTCTAAACGATCTTCCGGCCACCAATTCCAAAGTTGGGTAGTGGCCAGTGCGTTGGAATGCTATTTCATATCGCGCAACCTGTTCATTCAATCTGCTCGATATGAGCGGCAAATTTTGGCTCAGTGCAAGATCGATCCAACTGGCCTCGTCTGCTGGGTCCGGCGAGCGAAGTGGCAGATCTTCCATGGGTGCCGAGAGTGACGAAACATATTGGCCAGTAATCTCGCGCAGTAATTCTCTGGCTGTTGCGAGCGAACGTTTCGCGCCGATTTCATCAGCAACCGACTGGTCGTATGCCGCTTGCGACTCTTGGACATCCGTTATTGCAATCAAGCCGACTTCGAAACGTTGCTTCGCTTGTTCTAGCTGCCGTGCGATTGCTGTTCTATCTGCGTGAATAGACGTCAACACGTCTTCCGAGCCGAGCACAGCAAAATAACGGTCGGCAACGCGAATAATGAGATCTTGTTGTGCGGCCTCATAATCGGCCTCTGCCTGTGCTACCAATTTATGCGCTCGCTTTAATCCGACCACCTGATCCCAGCGGAATAGCGTTTGGCGAATGCCGATGTCCCAGCTCTCGGTGTCGGAATCGGCATCGAAGCCGCGCGATTCAACTCGATTGGTGTTCTCGTTGAAGTCGACTCGGCTACCGCTTGAGTCACCGCTGTCGTAGCCGGCGCTTGCGGTGATCTGTGGCAAAAACAGTGATCTCGCCTGCGGCGCGGCCTCTGCTGCAGCCAAGCGGCGCGCCTCGGCTTCATGGATCAATGGATCACTTTGGAGCGCCTGTTGATAAATTTCCAATAGCGATGCGGCATGAGCAAATCCGGGCACAATCACCATAGCCAGCAACACGCTCAGCGTTCTTAAAGATACGTTTTTATTCATCGTTTGTATTCCAGGCAACAGTGTGGCCATTTAAGGTGTTATAGTTAACTATATCACTATATCAGTCAAGTATGACTTGTGCTTGTATTGCGCGCCTAATATCGCGGTATGGTTTCGTCCAGATCCTGCGCCCAAGCGTCAATCCCACCAGTGATATTAGCGATTCGTTGAAAACCAATAGCAGCTAGATAATGTGCGACTCGTGCACTGCGAACGCCCGAATGACACAATACCGCGACCGCAACCTCTGGAGATAACGCGGTATGGCGTTGTTGCACATCAGACATCGCAATATGAATCGAGTCTGAAATGCTGGCTGTCTCGATTTCCCATGTCTCTCGGACGTCGAGCAGCTGCCAAAGTTCGCCGTTGCGCCGAAGCTTAACAAATTGCTCCGGCGTCAATTCCTCAATCATCCGCTTGCTCGTCGTTATTCTTTCTTGTTTCAATTAGATGCCGCAAATTCGTATTCGGTTTCATGAACGTCGTTTATAAAACAGTCGTTCCAAACTGTCGCTAGAACGAAAATGGTTGCGTTTTAGAGGCGTCGATTAGTGGCTCCAATTGGCTTTCGAATAGATCCGCTGTTTCCCAATCTGTCGAAGAACGCGCGGTGATGAGTTTTGCCGTCATTATCGGTGCTGAGCCGACCACTACAAAGAGACGTCCTCCAGGATTCAATGCCTGAATGATTCGTTCGTCTACAGTTGGCATCGATACCGACACCGCGATCGCGTCGAAGGTCCGATCCGGCAGACTGACGCTGGCATCCATGCATTCGACACTGACATTATTGATGTTATTTTTTTGCAAATTGGACAGAGCCTGCTCAACAAAGTCGTCATAGATGTCAATGCTGGTTACGGTGGCTGCGAGCTGGGCAAGGCACGCGGCCAGAAATCCTGTGCCGGTGCCGATTTCCATTACACTGTCGGTCGGTTGCAGGCGCAATGTCTGCAAAATGCGGCCTTCAAGCATGGGCGTCATCATGAACTGGCCGTTGCCGATCGGAATGCGCGTTTCGGCGTAAGCCTGGCCGGCATACTTCGCCGGCGCAAACTGGTGCCGTTGCAGTGCACCCAGCGTTGTGAGTACCTTCTGGTCGGATACGTTCCAGGTGCGCACTTGTTGCTGAATCATCTTTTGTCGGGCGATATTTGGCGTCATCGTTTGAGTTGCTCGTTATGTCGAATGGTAGTAGTTGTCGGGAAAACCACGCAGTTGCGGGATAAAACCGAATATAGGCTCAATGAGGGCTTGAATTATGGTGAATTGCCGCAGCCCGCACGTACAGCTGGGATATGCTTAGCTGTGCGCACAAACTATGTTCAATTCGACGTCGATTCTCCCCAGATGGCGAGTCGTATTGAACTGCGAATAATAACAAATGATTGTCTGCCGGCGTGATAGTCGTATGCGGCGGGCGACAGAACGGAATCTGCGCGGCAATTGTCATCAACTTGTCAATTCTATTGTCGGCAATGAGTCAATTGGCCGCGCACCGTTGAGAAATTGATGACAATAACGGAGATCACAATACTGCTGGCGGCGCCACTGCTCATAGCATTGGTTGTGCTGGCTATTTTGGTGCGCCAGCGTCGCAGGCTTGCGGCTCGATTGGTCGCGCTCAATGATGAACTGGTTGCGGTTTCGGGTGATGCATCCGTTGGCAGGCGCTTAAACAAGACCGGATCTGTTGATATCGATCGGCTTGGAGACACCGTCAATCGCTTGTTTGATGCTCTCGGCGAGCGCGATGAAAAAATCCAAGGGCGGGACAAACTCTTTGCTGATTTTGCGCGAACACTGCCAGAAATCGTATTGGTGCATGACGAGCGCATTCTACTAGCAAATGAGAGCGCCGGTGGCCTCATTGGATTGAGTCCAGATCAACTTGAAGGTCGCGATGTAGCAGACTTGGTCAAACCCGCTTATCGAGCGCTGTTTCGCAAAACCACGAGCAAACGACTGGCCGGCGAGAGCGCACCTCGTAAGTTGGAGATTCAGCTTATCAATGGTAACGAGCAGGGGCTTTGGGTTGAGGCGCAAAGCTCCAACATTGACTACCGAGGCGCAAGCGCAATATTGACCATCGCGCGCGATGTGAGCTATCGGAAAAGCCTCGAAGTTTCGCTCAGCCGCAGTAAACGGCAAGCGCAATATACCCTGGAATCGATTTCCGAAGGCGTTATTACAACTGACAACGAGGGCCGCATCGACTATATGAATCGCGCCGCGGAGGTTATGACCGGGGCGAACCGGGAGGAGGCCACCGGCCATAAGATCGGCAGTCTGTTTACGTTAGTGGACGAGGCGGACAGACGCTCGTTGGGCGATCCAGTCGAACGCTGCCTCGCGATGCGGCGTCGCGTGAATATGGGCCGCCGTGCTCTGATGCTCAGTCGCGACGGCGAGCTAGAGCATTCGATAGAGATAACGGCCTCGCCGATACGCGGACCAGGAAATACCATCTCAGGGACGGTCGTGGTTTTTCATGACGTTGGCGAAATCCGTGGGCTCACCCGGCAAATGAGCTACCAAGCGACGCACGACGCCCTGACTGGATTGGTGAATCGCAGGGAGTTCGAACGGCGTTTGCAGGAATCGATGGATGGTGCGCAGGCCGAAGATGGTGCGCATGTTTTGTGCTACATGGATCTCGACCGTTTCAAGGCCGTCAATGACAGTTGTGGACATTTGGCCGGCGACAATATGCTGCGTGAAGTTGCCTCGCTGATAAAAAGTCAAGTGCGAGATTCGGATTTCGTTGGCCGCCTCGGGGGTGATGAATTTGGAACTCTGCTGGTGGGTTGCCCGCTTGACAAGGCTCGACAAATCGCAGCCGATATTTGTAACGCTGTCGCAGATTATCGTTTCGTCTGGAAAGATAAGATTTTTAATATCGGCGTTTCTGTCGGTTTGTTGGAAATAAATAACACCAGCGGCAACCTGCAGGACACGATGAGCGCAGCGGATTCCGCCTGTTACGTTGCCAAGCAGCGAGGTCGAGGTCAGGTGCATGTGTATTCTGCACGCGATGAGGCAATTGCGCGTGAGCGTGGCGATATTCAGTGGTTACGGCAGCTTCAAGAGGCATTGCACGAGGGCAAATTTACGCTAGCGATACAGCCCATTATTGCGACATCTGGGCCGGGGGAAACGGGGCCATCCATGGAGGTGCTGATTCGCTTACCGGACGGCCACGGACACCTTGCCAATACCGCAGAATTTCTGCGCCCAGCTGAGCGCTATCAGCTGATGCCGCAAATTGATCGGTGGGTACTTAACGCCACGCTTGCGGCGATCAACGCAGGCGAAATTAAGTTAGCCGGGAGTCGAAGTTGCACCATTAATATCTCTGGTCAAACGCTCGGGGACGAAGGCTTTCTGGGCTTTGTCGTTGACGCGCTCGATCGCAGTGGCGTATCACCGACCAATATTTGTTTTGAAGTCAACGAAAGAGCAGTAGCCAGCAACGTGCAGCACGCACAGCGGTTTGTCGAGGTTTTGCACGGCATCGGATGTGAGTTTGCACTGGACGATTTTGGCAGTGGGCTAGGTGCGTTTTCGAATCTTAAAAACTTGCCCGTGGACTATTTAAAGATTGACGGCAGCTACACCAGAAACCTTTCGACGGATCAGGTAAATCAAGAAATGGTTGCGGCGATGATCAAACTTGCGCGGACGATGGAGTTTCGGGTGGTCGCGGAGCAAGTTGAGCAGCAAGAAGACTTTGATTGGTTGCGCGATATCGGCGTCGATTTTGTTCAAGGAAACTTCGTTGATCCACCTGCCGCACTAGGTACGGCGACCACTGGAACGTACAGAACGCTGACACAATAGTTTGTTGCCTTGTTGCGAATGCAAAAAAACGCCGAGCAGTGCTCGGCGTTTTTTGTTGCAGCGTTCGCAATCGAGCAGTTTGTGACTATCCCAACAATGGCACCATTAACAGCGCAACAATATTGATTATCTTAATGAGTGGGTTAATCGCCGGTCCTGCTGTGTCTTTGTAAGGGTCGCCAACAGTGTCGCCGGTTACTGCTGCACGATGCGCATCAGATCCCTTGCCACCACAGTTGCCGTCTTCAATATATTTCTTGGCATTATCCCATGCGCCGCCACCCGTGGTCATCGAAATGGCTACAAACAGTCCGGTTACGATGGTGCCGAGAAGCAGGCCGCCTAGCGCTTCCGGTCCGAGTAGAAAGCCGATCAACAGTGGTGCAGCGATTGGTAGAATTGAAGGAATAATCATTTCCTTAATCGCTGCTTTTGTCAGCAAGTCGACAGCGCGGCTATAGTCCGGTTTGCCGGTGCCTTCCATAATGCCCGGTATTTCCTTGAATTGACGGCGTACTTCAGTGACGACAGCGCCGGCTGCGCGACCGACAGCTTCCATCGCCATTGCGCCGAATAGGAATGGAATAAGACCGCCGAGGAATAGGCCAATAATGACGCGGTAATCTGACAGCTCGAATGCGGCGCTTATCCCTTCGTTGGTCAACGCATTAGTGTAGTCAGCAAATAGCACCAGCGCCGCCAGGCCGGCAGAGCCGATGGCGTAACCCTTGGTGACTGCTTTGGTGGTGTTGCCGACCGCATCGAGTTGATCGGTGATTTTTCGTACCTCCGAAGGTAGCTCAGACATCTCGGCGATCCCGCCAGCGTTGTCTGTGATCGGA
Source organism: Woeseia sp. (assembly GCA_021773015.1). Taxonomy (GTDB): domain Bacteria; phylum Pseudomonadota; class Gammaproteobacteria; order Steroidobacterales; family Woeseiaceae; genus OFTM247. The sequence goes on along the minus strand of JAJFKW010000001.1, from coordinate 1,427,757 downwards.
CCAAACGCGTCCAGAGCGACAACAACGCCGGTCATCGACAACATGGCGGTCGCAGCAATGGCGATATTGTAGAGACCGCCCATTGCCAAGCCCTCTGGCGCCAGTTGAAAAGCACCCCAAATACTCAGGCAAACCGCGATGACGGGCAATGCGGTCGACTTCATAGAGATACCAAGTCCGGCGATGATATTGGTTGCGTCGCCAGTTTTAGATGCCTCAGCAATGGTCTTTACGGGCTTGTAGTCGGTGCTAGTGTAGTACTCGGTGATGACAACCATGGCCGCAGTTAACCCGAGACCAATGAGGGCTGAATAGTAAATTCCAGAGGCGTATGCGGCTGGCATCATTTCTTTTGTAATGAAATAGAATGCTGCACCCGCGAGAATGCCAGAGACAATCATGCCTTTGTAAAGCGCGCCCATGACCTTACCGCCGTCCGACGTGCGCACAAAGAATGTACCAATTATTGATGCAACAATCGATACAGCGCCTAGCACCAACGGATACAAAATAGCTTCTACACCCAATTGGTTCGCTACCAGACTACCGAGTAGCATGGTCGCAATGATGGTTACTGCGTATGTCTCAAATAAGTCGGCCGCCATACCTGCGCAATCGCCGACATTGTCGCCGACGTTGTCTGCAATAACGCCAGGGTTTCTCGGGTCGTCTTCCGGAATGCCCGCCTCAACCTTGCCGACGAGGTCAGCACCAACATCAGCGCCTTTAGTGAAAATACCGCCACCAAGCCGAGCGAATATAGAAATCAGCGAGCCGCCGAATGCCAACCCAACCAAAGCATGAATAGCAGCGTCGTCGGTTGCGCCCATCTTCTTCAGGATCAAAAAGTAGCCAGCAACACCAAGCAAGCCTAAGCCGACAACGAGTAGGCCGGTGATTGCGCCGCCGCGGAAGGCAATATTTAGCGCTGGATTTACGCCTTTGGTTGCAGCCTCAGCAGTACGTACGTTTGCTCGAACCGATACGAACATGCCGATGTATCCTGCCAGACCGGAGAAAATCGCACCGATGGCAAAGCCCACTGCGAGGTAGCCGCCAAGTGCGATCCATAGTGCGATAAATAAAACCACGCCGACAACGCCAATCGTAAAGTATTGACGATTCATGTAGGCGCTTGCGCCTTCTTGAATTGCACGCGCAATTTCTTGCATGCGCTCATTACCTGCGGGTTGTTTCAAAATCCACTGCACGGAAATTAGACCGTACACAATTGCCAATGCACCAGCGCCGATGGCGAGCCAAAGTGCCATACCGTTATCCATCAGATTTTCTCCTGATCCTCATAAACAAACCCGGCGCATCGCAGCCCGGGCCAATATCTAAACTTAGTCGTAATTTTCGGCTTACCAACTTCGCGGATTGGCGACGCGCTATGCACGCCGACAACACGCAATGTCACGGCACCTAGACGGCGCTACTTCCTAATTGGTATCCGGATATTCCCCATTTTCCCGCGCTTTAATTTTTCTTCGAAAGCGCCTGTTTGCGGTGGTCACCACAGTATGCTCCGAGCTTCATTCGCAGCGCCCTACGCGGTGGCCGCGCATCATACCACAAATTCAGTGTTTAGCTTGCGCTTGACAGCGACCGCTTTCAGCTCGACGTATTTAGGTAACCCCTTGATAAACGGGGGGTAATCTTCTCCGTGAATGAGCGGTTGTAGATAGCGCCGCGCAGCTTCAGTGATGCCAAAGCCATCGCTTGAAATATACCGGGGGGGCAGCATCTTTTCCTTGTTGGCTATTCGAGAAAGCGGTGCCTTTTCGATTTTCCATCGGTAGGGCGAATCCGATACCCGTTTGATAACCGGCATGACCGACGTTTCTCCCGCCAACGCCATTTTAACGGCTGCCTGGCCAACAGCGTAGGCCTGTTTAACGTCCGTTGCCGATGCGATATGGCGTGCGGAACGCTGTAAATAGTCGGCGACCGCGTAATGGTATTTGTAACCCAGTTTTTCTCTAACCATGTTGGCGACAACCGGCGCAACACCACCCAGTTGGGCGTGACCAAACGCGTCGCGAGTCCCGGCTTCAGCGAGAAACTTTCCATTTTCGTAGCGCGCCCCCTCGCTGACAACGATAACGCAATATTCGTAGCGTTCTACGCATTCCTTTACCCGCGCCAGGAAGGCTTTCTTATTGAACGGCACTTCTGGAAACAAAATGATGTGTGGGGCGTCTGCGCTCTTGCGGCCCGCCAATCCGCCCGCCGCCGCAATCCACCCCGCGTGCCGACCCATGACCTCGAGGACGAATACTTTTGTAGATGTTTTCGCCATTGACAGCACGTCCAACGCGGCCTCCTTGGTCGAAACCGCAACGTACTTTGCCACGGATCCAAATCCTGGACAGTTATCGGTCACTGGGAGGTCATTATCGACAGTTTTTGGCACGCCAAGGGCGGTTACCGGATATCCGAGTTTTTTGCTAATTAGCGACACTTTGTGCGCGGTGTCCATCGAGTCATTGCCGCCGTTGTAGAAAAAATAGCCGATGTTGTGGGCGCGAAATACCTCAATCAGACGCTCATATTCCCGGCGATTTTCTTCTATGCCTTTAAGTTTATAGCGTGCCGAGCCAAATGCGCCGCCGGGCGTGTGCATAAGCGCGGCTATGGTTGCAGCAGATTCTTTGTTGGTGTCGATCATGTCTTCGGTTAGGGCGCCAATTATTCCATTTCGGCCGGCGTAAACATTGGCAATTCGGTTCTTGTGTTTGCGTGCCGTTTCGATAACCCCCGCTGCGGACGCGTTAATAACGGCGGTGACGCCGCCAGACTGGGCGTAAAATGCGTTCATTTTGGGCATGTTAAGGGTACCTGGTTGGTCTTCCAAAAGTGGGCGAAGCATAGCTGAATCTTTGGCCAGGATCATACCTCGATCGCATTGCCAATTGACCTGGTCCGGCGATGCCGGTAGCGTAACCGCCCCGCAGGCTTGTGGAAATGCGGGATGTGCCGAACGCACATCAGTCGGCCAACAACATTCATAGAGAATTTCAAATAGAGAACTTCAAATGCGAATAGTATTGCTTGGTGCGCCCGGTTCAGGAAAAGGAACGCAGGCGAAAAAATTAATGGCGGAAAGAAACTTACCGCAAATATCGACCGGCGATATGTTGCGCGAAGCGGTTGCTGCCGGTACGCGATTCGGCGAGCAAGCAAAAGAAATTATGGATGCCGGACAATTGGTCTCCGACGACATTATGCTCGGCATCATCAGTGAGCGCCTATCGAAGCCGGACGCGGCCGACGGATTCATATTGGATGGATTTCCGCGCACCGAAAAGCAAGCCCTCGACCTTGAAGATCTTCTGGATCAACTCGGCGCGCCGCTCAATGCTGCGATATTGATGGATGTCGACTTTGAGGTGTTGACAAAGCGGTTGACCGGACGGCGAACTTGCTCGCTAACGGGCCAACTACTTAATATCTACTACTCCACGCAAGAGGAGTTGGATGCTTGCACGAATGCTGGGGGCACCCTCATTCAACGTCAGGATGACAACGAAGAAACGATTAGCAGCCGATTGGAGGTCTATCGTGGCCAGACCGAGCCGTTAATCGACTACTACCGTGCCAGAAGTAAGCTCAAAACGATTGACGCAGTAGGAACAATCGATGAGGTTTACGAGCGATTCACGAAAGCGCTGGCGTAGCCGCTTTTTTTGGATATGTATTTCCGCCGTCAATTCTGCGGCGGATGTTTAAAGCATCGAGCGCAAATCATCGCCTGCGAGGGCCGCTCGCCAACCGGTAAATACGCGGCCGTCGGTGTTGCCTTCGATAACCGCAGCAGAGAGCTCTCGTTTGGGCGCGAGCAGCTCGCTGGCGATGTTTAATTCGCTGGCAACCTTCGTCACGTGCAGTTGCAACTGCTTCAGCAGCGCCTTTTGCGCCTCAGAGGGTCGTAATGGCGGTTGATAATCATCGATCGTGTTTTTACCCTCTTGAATGGCCTGCAGCAATGCATCACTGGAGCGCTTTACCATGCGCTCCGAAATATCTGGTATATCGATTAGTTGCTGTTCGGTGCTTGGCTGTTGTTGTGCAATGTCAATTAGCACGCCATCTCTGACGATCCATTGTCGAGGCCGATTGTGGCGTTGAGCTTCGCGCTCACGCCATGCGGCCAAGCGAGTAGCGACGTTGCGCGATGCCCCACGTAGATTTCGGGCGCCCTTGAGCCGGTTGATCGCTGACATCGGATCAATTTCATATAAGGATAAATTGAGTAAGTCAGTTGAGTCTTTTTCCGCCCACTCCCACCGACCCAGCTTTTCCAATCGTGCACGCAATTCGTCATAGGCGGGGAGCAGGTACTCGACATCCTCAGAAGCGTATTGCAGCAGTCCCTCTGTTAAAGGTCTTTTCGACCAGTCTGCACGCGTGTGAGATTTCGCGAGCTGTACATCGAACAATTCGCTAACCAGATTCGCGTATCCGAGCTGTGGTGACATGCCCAGCAATCCTGCGGCAATCTGCGTGTCGAGCACGGCAGCAGGCATGGAGCCCGTTGTTTGGAAAACGACTTCAATGTCTTGACGCCCGGAGTGCAAAACCCAGGAATTTTGCAGTAAGTTTGACCATGCTTGGTGATTATTTGGATCAATGCCATCCGTTAGCGGGTCCAGGCAAAAAACTTCGTTACCGGTAGCAATTTGCACCAGGCAAAGCTGCGATACAAAAGTGCGCTCACGCATGAATTCCGTATCGACGGCGAGCCGGTGGCTATTTGCGATACCCGCCAATATATCCGTGTCGCTAAGGTTGATGCAGGTTGGTAGCGTCATTTACGGTCGCCAGAATCAAGGGAACTCGTCTGATGTGATGTAACATGCGATGATTGTTTTTTCATGCCGTATATTGTGACAGAACTCTGCGCTCCCTTCTCAAAACATTCGTTGACTTAGCTCTAATGCAAGCGGGGCCGGAACAGGTATCGCGTTCGCGCACGCTTTTCCTTACCGTTCTAATTAGCGCAATTGCTGTTGATATGGTTTCGATGATTATTGTTTCCGTGAACAATCGCGTAAATCTTGACAGTCTGATGTTGTTTCAACTTTCCGGCATTGCCTTTTACATTGCCGTCATTTTTTTAGCGAAGCGTGCTTCTCGATTATTACAAACGCTGACCGCACTGGCTGGCGCGGGACTGATCCTGACGGCAGTACAGATTTTTGCATTTTTGATTGTTAAGCTGATTGCCGGTCAAGACGCTGCCGTCAGCGCTATCATTTTAGTCGTTTTCTGGTCAATTGGAGTCGATGGCCATATTATCTCGCGAACAATTCAGTCAAGCCGAATGATTGGTATTTGTATCGCGGCGGCAAATTTTGTTGTCGACATTACACTGTATCGAGTCTTGATTGTTACGCCCTAAACATGTCGAATTGGATACCGAAACGCTAACGCTATAACGCCATGCATATTCACATTCTAGGAATTTGCGGCACCTTTATGGGAGGCGTCGCGGCGCTGGCGAAGTCAGCGGGACACCAAGTCACCGGCAGCGATGAAAACGTCTATCCCCCGATGAGTAGCCAACTCGCCAGATTGGGTATTGAAGTGATAAACGGTTATGACCCGGATCAACTTTCGCTCAATCCTGATTTCGTCGTGATCGGAAACGCATTAAGTCGTGGCAATCCGCTGATCGAGGCGGTTTTGAATGGCGGGGTTCCGTATACTTCCGGCCCGCAGTGGCTTGCGGCAAATGTATTGCGTGGACGGCACGTATTTGCAGTCGCCGGTACACATGGCAAAACGACTACGGCCAGCATGCTTGCGTGGATCTTACAATACTCGGGAAAAGCCCCGGGTTTTCTAATTGGCGGCGTACCTGGAAATTTCGGCATATCCGCCCAGTTTGGCGACTCCGAGTATTTCGTCGTCGAGGCCGATGAGTACGATACGGCGTTTTTCGATAAGCGCTCCAAGTTCGTCCACTATTTGCCGCAGACGCTGGTTATGAACAATCTAGAATTCGATCATGCGGATATATTCGACGACTTGGATGCGATTAAGTGGCAGTTTCATCAATTACTGCGGACGGTTCCGGGAAAAGGCAGAGTTCTCTCAAAGGTGGACGACGAAAATCTTACTGCGGTCATTGACCAAGGTTTCTGGAGCAAATTGGAGTCGTTCGGAATCAGTGACACGGCTCAGTGGTTCGCCAAGTTTACCGATTCTGCGGAGCGCCGATTTGCTGTTCGTGACCCCAGCAACGAAAGTGCGCATTGCATTTGGAACTTGCTAGGTGACTATAATTTGGAAAACGCCGTGGCCGCCATCGCTGCATCTCGTTCTGCAGGCGTATCCTTGAGCCAGGCAACAGAAGCTATGTCCAAGTTCGAGGGAGTGAAACGCAGGCTTGAGCGAACGGCTACCGTTGCGGATATTGCGATATACGATGACTTCGCTCACCATCCGACCGCCATTCGCCGCACAATTATCGGTGTAAAAAAACGCTACCCAGGACAACGTCTGGTCGTCGCGTTAGAGCTTCGATCAAATACAATGAAGCTCGGGGTGCACAATGCCGTGCTGGCGGATGCGCTGCAAGGCGCAGATTTAATTGAGGTATATCGGCCTAGCGAATATAGCGAACCACTAGACGCGGCATTGTCTGCGCTGGGCAGGCGCGCATTATTTCACAGCAGTTATGACGACTTGGTTGCAAGCCTTAATGGAAAGTTGTTAGCTGGCGATCAACTTGTGTTTATGAGTAATGGTGGCTTTGGTGGTGCTAGACAAAAATTGACGGCGTGTTTGCAAGAACGCAAAAATGTTTAGGTGAACAAATTGAATTTGAGCCTGCTATCCATTGAGCGAATACTGTCGATGAGGCACTTTTCCACGCTTATTGTCTTTGTAATACGCTCGTGAAGATCGCACTTTTTCCGCTAGGCACTGTTTTGTTTCCTGGTGGGCCATTGCCGCTTAGAATTTTCGAGCCACGCTATCTCGACATGATCAGTCGATGTCTGAAAGACGATTCGCCGTTCGGTGTGTTGCTAATCGAAAGCGGTGCCGAAACAGGCGTTGCGACAACCGTCAAAATCGGCACACTTGCCCGAATCGCGGATTGGTATCAAGGCAGCGACGGCTTATTGGGCATCATGGCTATCGGTGAACAGAGATTTCGGCTGCTAAACAGCACTACACAAGCCGACGGCTTGAATGTCGGTGAGGTCGAAATACTGGAGCCAGAAGAACTTTGCCCACTACCAGATGACTTCAAGCCGCTTGCCAAGATTCTTGCAGGCGTACTCGACGATTTGGGAAAACTATACGACGTGCTTGATAAGAATTATGACGATGCGGGCTGGGTAGCCTACCGCTACGCGGAAATTCTGCCGATAACGGTGGCTGAAAAACAGCGCTGTTTGGAGACCAGCGATCCGGTGCAGCGGCTCAGAGATATGCGCGAATTCATCAAGTCTGTGCGCGGTGCCGAAGTTGCTCGTTAAAGCACTTCAAATGAGCTTCTCGCGGCGCTCAGCGTTGCGTCGACAACGTCGCTTGTATGGGTGGTTGACACGAAGCCTGCCTCGAAGGCGGAAGGTGCCAGATAAACCCCCTTGTCTAGCATGGCGTGAAAGAACATCCGAAACCGCTCGACATTTGCTCCTGAGACTTGTGCGAAATTCTTAAGTTGATGTTCTTCACTAAATGCAATGCCGAACATTCCACCGAGAGATGTAACAGCAACCGGAATCCCGGCTTCCTCGCCGCACGCCCTTAGCCCGGCGCAAAGCGCCTGAGTCTGCGTGTTAAGCTCTTCGTAGAGACCCGGTTTCTCCAATTTCCTAAGCGTTGCGAGTCCTGCAGCCATCGCCAACGGGTTTCCAGACAGTGTGCCGGCCTGATAAACGGGACCATCAGGAGCGAGTTTGGCCATAATCTCTGCGCGGCCGCCAAATCCAGCGGCCGGCATGCCACCGCCAACAATCTTGCCGAGTGTCGTAATATCCGGTGTTATGTCGAACAGTGCTTGTGCGCCGCCGAGCGCGACTCGAAAACCGGTCATGACTTCGTCGAAAACCAGCAATGCGCCGGCTTCCGTGCAGACACGTCGCAAGCAATCCAAGAATCCCGGCTCGGGTTGTACCATGTTCATATTGCCCGCAACGGGTTCGACAATGATGCAGGCAATCTGCTCGCCCATTTCCAAAAACGCTTGCTCTACTTCGGCAATATCGTTGTATTGCAGCGTTATCGTGTGCTCAGCGAGTCCTGCAGGGACGCCAGGAGAACTTGGTACGCCCAGTGTCAAAGCACCGGAGCCCGCTTTGATGAGCAATGAGTCTGAGTGTCCGTGATAACAACCCTCAAATTTCACAATCTTGTCGCGCCCGGTAAAGCCTCGTGCAAGTCGTATGGCACTCATCGTTGCTTCGGTTCCAGAACTAACCATGCGCAGTTTTTCTATTGACGGCACAAGTTGAATAACTTTTTTCGCTAGCTCAGTTTCAATTTCAGTTGGTGCGCCGAAACTGAGTCCATCACGTGCAGTCTGCTCCACAGCCTCGATCACAGCAGCATCTGCATGGCCGAGGATCATTGGGCCCCACGAACCGACGTAGTCGATCAATTGTCGTCCGTCGGTTGTTTCTAAATAAGGGCCTTTTGCACGCCGAATAAAAAGCGGCTCGCCACCGACGCCCGAAAACGATCGCACAGGAGAATTGACGCCCCCCGCAATAACTTGTCTGGCTTCTGTAAATAAACTCATAAGGTCACATCCATCGGTTGATCTACGCATGCTACAGGTCCAAGTCGAGGTGGAAAAGTCAAAAAGTACAACAAGATTGAGCGCATTTATCGTCGGTTGACTTGGGCAATCATTCGGGACAATGTTCACCTATGAAAACATACATGTGTCTAATCTGCGGATTCATCTACGATGAGCAGGAGGGCGAACCGGAATCTGGCATTGCTCCAGGTACTCGATGGGACGATATTCCGTTGTCGTGGCGTTGTCCTGAGTGCGGCGCGGGAAAGGAAGACTTTCAAATGGTTGAGGTATGAGGGTAGCTTGAGAAAAGTGTCGGCGGACCTGGAGAAGAGTGCCTAATTGGATTGATGCATTTGTTGAATACTGAGGCCACGGTTCTTCAACAGCGCGGGTACGCCGTTTTCACCGATTAGATGTAATGCCCCTACGACGATTAAGTAGTCGTCTTCGTCGTCTAGCAGCGCGTCAATCTGCGACAGCCAATTATTATTTCGCTCTACTATCAAGGCCTCGTGTAGTTCCGGCAATGACTCCAGATCACGCAACATTGCGGCGTCCAAATAAGCCGTATCGCCGCGGCGCCAAGCAACCACAGTCCCGTCCAATAATTCGCCGATACTTTCACCATCGGACAATATCTGTAGCAGCATTTGTGCCTGCATTTCCGGCGACAGCCCAGCGAGCACCTCAAACTGTTGTCGCTCAGTTTCGAGACCCAGTATTTCCTTGCCGTCGCGTGCCGCTCTTTCTGTCAGATGCATTTCTATCCCCTGCATGGGATCAAAACCGAGTCGTGAGAGCAGCAAAACTTCGACGGTCACCGCCGCCAACCACGGTTTGCTGCCGCTGAACATGTCTAGCGAGATTTCTAGGTCTTCAGCGTATGCAGCGGCCTTTGCGTAATTAACTTCGCCAAGCTGTTGGCGTAATGTGCGGCCATCGTTGCTGAATCCCAATTCTTGGATTAGGGCTTGGGTGGCCAGTGGGTCGGCGTCGTCCATATCCAACTCCATGATCAATGATTCCGCATCGTCGTAGGCCTCGTAGATTACAGATGGAATGGGATAATCGGATTTTCTAAGCAGGTGAATTGAGCCGAGCAGGTAAATGCGGTTTTTCTGGCCGTCGATGCGCCACATCGTCACATTTTCCTGCTGCCCGGCAAACGCCAGCGCGGTAGCGGCTAGATACAGCAATAGCAGTAACGGGAGCGTGGTACGTTTAATCAATCCAAGGTTCAATCCTATGATCGGCATATTTTCTACTTTCCGCGCTAGGTCCAAATAAGATCGGATTCAATACTGCCGTCGGGCGATAGTGTTAGGCGACGGTATGCCGGTGGGCTGTCATCAACCGCAAAATCATCGCTACCCACTTCAAATTGTCGGCAAGTCGATGGCGTGCCGATGATGCAGATGTCTTCGACACGAGCTTCGAAAGCCTGGTGTACATGTCCGAATATCGCGCCGCGAACAACTTTCTTTGTTGCGATAAATTTGAGAAATGTATCAGCATCGGCGAGCCCAACGGTATCCAGCCAACGACTATTCATCGGCAACGGAGGGTGATGCAATGCTACCAATACGTGATCCGCGGTGGCGTTTTCAATGACAGACCCTAGCCGCTGTTGCTCTGCAAGACTGATCGCGCCACCAGCTTGCCCAGCGATGCAACTGTCTATGCCGACGATAAGCCAATTCTGCAACACTATATCTTTGCAATAGTGGAAGTTGGGGCGATTTAGGGCAGCTTGCATGAGAGATCGCACATCGTGATTGCCAGGTATGCAATGCACTGGCAATTCGGTGTCGCTGAGTAAGCGGCAAAAGCGCTCGTAGGCCGCGGCGGTATCGTCTTGAATGAGATCGCCGGTAACAACCGCAACGTCCGCCACCCAATTGCTGTTCCGATAATGATCTATGACGGCTACTAAGGAATCGTTTGTCACAGTTCCGCGCAAACTCGAATCGGCATCCGCAAACAGATGCGGGTCCGTGAGATGTAGCACGCGAACTTGGTTGTCTGCAGGTGCTATGAGCTTGCCTCGCCAAAACCAATTGGCCCATCACACATCAATATGACGGGCCAATTCATGATAGCCGTTTGCTGCAAGTCAAGCCAGCTGATCTAGGTGCCCCGTCTAGCTGACCGAGCGGCCCAACTCTGACAATATTAAGCGCCGACTATGCTGGCGAAAGGTTAGTAACGGTAGTAAGAAGGTTTGTATGGCCCTTCTTTGGCGACGCCGATGTACTCCGCTTGCTCATCTGTGAGTTCTGTTACCGTTGCGCTGATTCGCTCAAGATGCAACGTTGCCACTTTTTCATCCAAATGCTTCGGCAATACGTACACTTCATTCTTATAATCGCCAGCATTCTTCCAAAGTTCGATCTGCGCAAGCACTTGATTCGTAAATGAACTAGACATTACAAAACTCGGATGACCCGTCGCACAACCCAAATTCACTAGGCGACCTTCAGCTAGCAAAATTATTCGTTTGCCGTCCGGGAAAATTACGTGATCGACCTGCGGTTTAATGTTTTCCCACTCGTATTTTTGTAAGTGAGCGACATCGATCTCATTATCGAAGTGGCCGATATTGCAAACAATCGCCTGATTTTTCATGCGGTCCAGATGCGATGCGTTGACAACGTGATAATTTCCGGTCGCGGTAACAACGATATCGACACCTTCAACAACGTCGTCCAAAGTGACGACACGGTAGCCTTCCATAGCGGCTTGCAGCGCGCATATTGGGTCGATCTCGGTAATCAGTACCGTTGCGCCCAAACCGCGCAGCGACTGCGCGCAGCCTTTGCCGACGTCACCATATCCACAGACGATTGCAACCTTGCCGGCGATCATGACATCGGTTGCTCGCTTGATGCCGTCGACCAAAGATTCTCGACACCCGTACAAGTTGTCGAATTTCGATTTCGTAACGGAATCATTTACATTGAAAGCGGGGCACATCAGAGTGCCATCTTTTTGCATGTCATAAAGCCGTTTAACGCCAGTGGTGGTCTCTTCTGAAAGACCTTTGATACCCTGCATTATTTCCGGGTGCTTTTCGTGCAAAACCTGCGTCAAATCGCCGCCGTCATCGAGGATCATGTTCGGTCGCCAATCATCGGGACCGGTGATTGTCTGCTCTACGCACCACCAATACTCGTCTTCGGTTTCGCCCTTCCAAGCAAAAACTGGGACGCCGGATGCTGCAATGGCGGCGGCGGCATGGTCCTGGGTCGAAAAAATATTGCATGACGACCAGCGGATGTCGGCGCCCAAATCAGCCAGCGTCTCTATCAGCACGGCTGTTTGAATAGTCATGTGCAAACAGCCAACCAAGCGCACGCCCTGCAACGGCTTCTGACCTGCATACTCTGCGCGCAAGGCCATCAAACCGGGCATTTCGGTTTCGGCAATGGCTATTTCCTTACGACCAAACTCGGCCTTCGAAATATCTGCGACCTTGTAGTCCTGGTCCGGAATGGCAACGGCTTCGCTGCTCATGAACGTCTCCTCAAAATAGTGTTTTGTAAGTAGTCGATGTCAATCTGCAAACTTATGCCGCGACTGCACCGCGAAGCGCTTCGGCTTTATCCGTTCGCTCCCAGCTGAGATCAATGTCTTCTCTGCCAAAGTGACCGTAAGCCGCCGTTGGCCGATAGATTGGCCGCAATAAGTCGAGCATTTGCAGAATTCCATATGGTCGAAGATCAAAATTGTCGCGGATCAGCAGGGTTAGTCGCTCTTCGCTGACTTTGCCGGTGCCAAACGTTTGCACGCTGATTGATGTTGGTTCGGCAACGCCGATGGCATACGAAACTTGGATTTCACATCGGTCTGCCAGACCTGCGGCAACGATATTCTTGGCGACATAGCGACAAGCATAGGCCGCTGACCGATCAACTTTGGATGGGTCTTTGCCGGAAAAAGCGCCGCCGCCATGGCGCGCCGAACCGCCGTAGGTATCGACGATTATTTTTCTTCCGGTTAATCCGCAGTCGCCCATTGGGCCGCCAATTTCGAACCGGCCCGTAGGGTTTATGTGGTATTGAGTATCGGCGTTAATCCACTCTGCGGGCAGAACTGGTTTTATGATTTCTTCCATCACGCCTTCGCGCAAGTCATCCATGCTGACATCTGCGTGATGTTGTGACGACAGTACGACGGCGTCGATGCCGACCGGTTTGTTATCCTGATACTTGAACGTCACCTGGCTTTTGGCGTCGGGTCGCAACCACGGCAAAACACCGGTCTTTCTTACTTCGGCTTGCTTTCGTACCAAACGATGCGAGTAGGTGATAGGCGCGGGCATCAGCACGCTGGTTTCATTCGTTGCGTAGCCGAACATCAAACCCTGGTCGCCGGCACCTTGGTTTTCCGCATCCTGACGGTCAACGCCTTGCGCGATATCGGGCGACTGCTTGCCCAGTGCGTTAAGCACCGCACATGTCGCGCCGTCGAAGCCCATATCCGAATCACTGTAGCCGATATCCAAGACGGTATTGCGTACCAATTCTTCGACATCGATGATCGCGTTGCTGGTAACTTCGCCGGCCACGACCACCATTCCCGTCTTCACCATCGTTTCACAGGCTACACGGGCGGTCGTGTCTTGTTTCAAGATCGCATCCAGGACGGCGTCGGAAATTTGGTCCGATATTTTGTCTGGGTGCCCCTCAGATACGGATTCAGAGGTAAATAGATACGAATTGCCCATACGCATTTTTCACATTTTGCTTGTCGAGCCGCGTAGTGTACCCAACAGCGCTTGACTGCACCATATCAATCGACGCACGTCGACGACAGTACGATATACGCCGGGCAGCACAGAAGTTGAGTCTGCGGAACATGCGGCTTGCGGCCTCGTGCCTAAACAGCGAAAATGCGCCACTGAAACTTCATCTGCCACGCAGAATTCTCCATAACGCCTGTTTACAGAAGGCTCAGATCGAACTTCATGTCGCAACCTATTAGCCGTACGACTGCTGCCGGCCAGCCTGCCCGGCGAACCCTAGCCAACGCCATTCGCGCACTCAGTATGGATGCTGTCCAGGCTGCAAATTCTGGTCATCCCGGCGCGCCGATGGGAATGGCGGACATCGCGGAGGTGCTCTGGAACGATTACCTCAAACATAATCCGAGTCACCCTGAATGGGTTGACCGCGACCGTTTTGTGTTGTCGAACGGGCACGGGTCAATGTTGTTGTACAGCTTGCTGCACCTTAGCGGCTATCCGTTGTCGATAGACGAAATCAGGAATTTTCGACAATTCGGCTATCGAACCGCCGGCCACCCGGAACGTGAACGTGAGCTTGCAATCGAAACGACCACCGGACCGTTAGGACAGGGATTGTGTAATGCAGTTGGTATGGCGCTAACTGAGAAACTAATGGCGGCAAATTTCAATCGGGACGGGCACAACATCGTGGACCATCGCACCTGGGTTTTTCTAGGCGATGGCTGTCTGATGGAAGGCGTCTCACACGAAGCATGTTCTTTGGCGGGGACGCTCAAGCTCGGTAAATTGGTTTGTTTCTACGACGACAACAACATATCTATTGACGGTGAGGTAGGCGGCTGGTTTACGGACAATACGCCAGCGCGCTTCGAAGCTTACGGTTGGCAAGTTGTTCGCGATGTCGATGGCCATGATGCGAGTGCGTTGGCAGATGCCATCGACCACGCACTGCAAGATTCCGCGCGGCCGACACTAATATGCTGCAAGACGATCATTGGCTTTGGAGCGCCTAACAAACAAGGCACTGCTAGCACCCACGGAGCACCTCTAGGGGACGAAGAGATCGCCGCCGCACGCGAGCGTTTGGACTGGACATCGCCGCCCTTTGAGATTCCCGACGATGTTGCCACAGCCTGGAACGCAACGGCGCGCGGCAAGAAACAAGAGGCAGAGTGGCAAGCACGGTTCGATGCTTATCGTGTCGCGCATCCGGACCTCGCGGCCGAATTTGACCGGCGAATGCAGGGAGAGCTACCAGAAGACTGGCACGAATTCGCAGATCAGGCGATTCGCACGATCGACGATGCAGCGGAGAAAATGGCGACGCGCAAAGCATCGCTGGTCGCGCTCAACGCTTTCGCGCCGGCATTGCCAGAGTTGGTTGGAGGGTCCGCGGATTTGACCGGCTCAAACCTGACCAAGCACGCAACTTCGGTGCCGGTGACTGCCGAGGACGCCAGCGGAAACTATCTGTACTTCGGTGTCCGAGAATTTGGCATGTCTGCTATATGCAATGGCATGAGCCTGCATGGCGGCGTGATGCCGTACTCCGGTACCTTTTTGACATTTTCGGATTACGCGCGAAATGCGCTACGAATGGCCGCACTAATGGATGCGCAGAATATCTTTGTCTATACGCATGACTCGATCGGGCTGGGCGAAGATGGGCCGACTCATCAACCCGTCGAGCACGTCGCAAGTCTAAGAATCATCCCAAACATGCGAGTGTGGCGACCTTGCGACGGGGTGGAAACTGCAATTTCATGGCGCGACGCCATTGAACGGCGGCATGGTCCAACGTCGCTGGTTTTGACCCGGCAAGGGCTGCCGCATCAAGAGCGCAGCGCGCAGCAGATTCGAGATGTTGCGAAAGGCGGTTATGTTTTGTCTTCATCTTCAGGTGCTGTCGAGCTCATTCTCATTGCTACGGGTTCAGAAGTGGCACTCGCGGTTGAGGCGGCAAAACAGCTACGCGATAGTGGCCGCCAGGTATCGGTCGTGTCACTACCATGTACCGATTTATTCGAGACTCAGCCAGTTGAGTATCGCGAATCAGTCCTGCCGCCCAGCGTTGAACATCGTGTTGTGATTGAGGCTGGCGTGACTGAGAACTGGTGGCGTTATGCGGGCCAAAAAGGGCGCGTCATTGGCATGGATCAATTTGGCGCCTCCGCGCCGGCAGACGAACTATTCGAACATTTTGGATTTTCGGTTGAGAACGTCATTAACGTGAGCAACGAAGTCCTATCCAATTAGAAAAATTGTCGCACTATCTGGCAGGTATCTGACCTGCATACTGAGGAGAAAGAAATGACCATTAAAGTGGGGATTAACGGCTATGGCCGTATCGGCCGCAATATTCTGCGCGCACTTTACGAGGGCGATAAGCGATCCGAAATCGAGATCGTTGCCGTTAATGACCTAGGCGATGCCAATACCAACGCACATTTGACTCGGCGCGATACTGCACACGGCCGATTTCCAGGCAAAATCTCTGTCGAGGGTGACCGCATGGTCGTTAATGGCGACAAGATTCGTGTGCTCGCGGAGCGAGATCCGGCCAAATTGCCTTGGGGTGAGTTAGGTGTTGATATTGTTCTCGAGTCGACAGGGTTTTTCGCATCCAAGGACAAGGCTTCCGCACACATTGCGGGCGGCGCCAAAAAGGTCATCATTTCAGCTCCGGCTGGTACCGAGGTCGATGCGACTATCGTTTACGGCGTTAACCACGATACGCTGAAGGCCGAGCACACCGTGATTTCGAACGCCTCCTGCACCACCAATTGTCTGGCACCACTGGTTAAGCCGCTGCACGAAAAAATCGGCCTAAAACACGGACTAATGACAACCATTCACGCATACACCAATGACCAGGTTCTGACCGACGTGTTTCACAAAGATCTACGCCGCGCGCGCTCTGCAACGATGTCGCAGATTCCGACAAAGACTGGCGCGGCTGCCGCAGTTGGTCTGGTATTGCCCGAATTGGCAGGGCGCTTGGATGGTTACGCTATGCGCGTGCCCACTATCAACGTATCGACGGTTGACCTGACCTTTGTGGCGGAACGGGAAACGTCGGTAGATGAAATCAACAGCGTGCTGAAAGACGCAAGCGATGGCGACCTTAAAGGCGTGCTTGCATACAACGACGAACCGCTGGTATCCATCGATTTTAACCATGATCCAGCATCGTCAACTTACGATGCCGGTTTGACAAAAGTCATGGAAGGAAATCTTGTAAAAGTATGCGCGTGGTACGACAACGAATGGGGTTTCTCGAATCGAATGTTGGATACGGCGTTGGCTTTGTATAACGCCAAATAGTTTTATACGTTGGTTTCACCGGTGCTGACCTGTTCAGTACCGGTAGCGTTGAGTACTGGGGAGCCATTATGTCCATTCTATCGATGAGGGACCTGCAACTCGCCGGCAAGCGAGTGCTGATCCGTCAGGATCTCAACGTGCCGTGCAAAGACGGTGTAGTTGTCAGCGACGCGAGAATTCGAGCCGCTATTCCGACGCTGAAGCTTGCATTGGATGAGGGTGCGGCTGTAATGGTGATGTCGCACCTTGGCAGGCCAAAAGAAGGGTCCTTTGATGAATATTTTTCGTTGCGGCCGGTTGCTGATCGCCTGAGTCAGCTGCTCGGTCAAGATGTGTCGCTTGCCGAAGACTGGATTGACGGTGTAGAAGCCAATGTCGGCGAACTCGTCTTACTCGAAAATGTACGCTTTCTTAATGGCGAGAAAGGTTGCGATGATGTGCTGTCACAGCGCATGGCGGCATTGTGCGATGTATTTGTGATGGATGCATTTGGCACCGCGCACCGTGCCCACGCCAGTACCTATGGTGTCGCGAAATTTGCAGAAACTGCTTGCGCTGGCCCACTATTGGTTGCTGAATTGGCTGCACTGAGTAAGGCGTTGGACAGTCCAGCGCGTCCGATGGTAGCGATTGTCGGCGGCTCGAAAGTTTCAACAAAACTGACCGTGCTGGGAGCGCTCGGAAAGATCGTTGATCAATTGATCGTCGGCGGGGGCATTGCAAACACTTTTATCGCTGCAGCAGGGCATAACGTCGGCGCCTCATTGTACGAGGCAGATATGCTCGAATTTGCGAATTCACTGCAGGAAAACGCTGGCGACAGGGCAGCAATTCCAATCCCTAGTGACGTCGTTGTTGCGAATGAATTTTCGGCCTCCGCAGATGCGCGAATTAAGGCTGTCGATGCGGTTGAAGATGGCGAACTGATATTAGATATTGGCCCAGCGACTTCGGCAAAGTTCGCCGAAATATTGCGCTCCGCTGGTACTATTATCTGGAATGGGCCGGTCGGCGTTTTTGAATTCGAAAATTTTTCCGCGGGCACTAAAGCGCTGGCGGAGGCCATCGCGCAAAGCGATGCGTTTTCCATCGCGGGTGGTGGCGATACACTTGCGGCAATTGATAAATATGCGGTTGCGAATAAAATTTCGTATATCTCGACCGGTGGCGGCGCTTTCTTAGAATTTGTGGAAGGTAAGAAACTTCCAGCGGTAGAAATGTTGGAGCAGCGGGCGCAATACAACACATAGGTCTCGCCACCGGCAACACTTGTTTGCAGGGACAACGTCAGTCGCGTTTACCACGGGCCGGTAATCGCGAGGGTTAATCCTTCGTCCTGGATATTCACGAACATCGTCTTACCATCCGGTGCGAAACAAATACCCGCAAGTTCGGATTCGGTGTACGCGTTGTCCGCCAACGGATATTGTGTACCATCGGCGCGCAGGCCGACCAGACCGCAGTGATCGGCTGTATCTTCGCAAACGATCATATCGCCCCAGGGGCTTATCGTAATGTTATCGGCATGACGTAAAATGCTATTCGGCGTGGCTTCGGTAATAATTCGTAGCCGACCGGAGCGCTCGACGTTGTTGTTTTCGCCCGCAGGCGCTCCCAACTTGTACTCGAATACTTGTCCAAGGCGATGTTGGCCACCAATAGTGCAGGTAACAAATATTGATCCATCGTAGTAGCAAATACCCTCGCCACGTGCAAATCTTGCGGCACCTTTTTCGTGACCGCGTAGTCGCAAATCGTTACTGAGGCTGTCGACGTCTTGTAGATCAATCCACCGTGTCTCGAACCACTGATCGATCGGCATTATGTTGCTGCTATCCCAGTTTCGCGTGTCGAAAGCGTCTTTGCCGCTGACCGCAAGCGCCTGCAGTTTGCCGCCTCGAATGAGCTCGCCCGGTGTATCGGGTACAAATCGATACAACAAACTGCGATGTTTGTCTTCGGTCAAGTAGACGATGCCGGTCCTGGCATCCACGGCTGCGGCCTCGTGCTCGAAGCGTCCCATCGCCTTCAGCGGCACAGGCTGGACTAAAGAGTTGGACTGTGCCGGCACCTCAAAGACGTATCCGTGCCGTTTTTCTCGATGAACAGGTGTATTAGATTCCCACGCGGGCCCGATGTCGCCAAATGATTCCTCGCAAGATAACCAACTACCCCATGGCGTGGGCCCGCCAGCACAATTCAATTCGGTGCCCGCCAAACTCAAGAACTGTCTCTCCGCCAGTCGGGTCGCGGGATTATAGATTATCGTCGTGGTACCGCCGAGGCCGGGTGATACACCGCGACCGGCATCGTACAACTTCGTTCTGTCAATCAGATCGAGGCGCTCAAGGTCACGTCCGAACGCGCCCCTGCTGCGCGCGGCGGGGACGTTCTCATGATTGCAGACCAAGCGGATTTTTCCGTCCAGGTCGGTAAATGCGGCCATTCCATCCGCTTTTCCCGGCGTCAATAGACCGTCAGACATATCACTTCCAGCACGGGAGATAACCGTGTAGCTGTAACCGGTCGGTAAGTCGAGAATTTTGTTTGGGTCCGCACTTAGCGCGCTCGCCGTACTGCCAGCTTTGCCAAATCCATTGCATGCCGGTGTAACCGCCGCCGCCGTGAGCGCCTGAATAAACATTCGTCGGGTTGTCATTTCGTTGGAGTACCGCCTCGATTTTTGAGAGCTCGATCTTCGTATTTATATATTGCAAAAGTCGTCTGCAAGAATCCGCAAGCCGAAATCGACTTCACAAGTATGCCAGCGGGTATGCAATAATTCGCCATATGCTACGTAGAACAAAGATAGTTGCAACCCTGGGTCCCGCGAGCGATGACCCGGACGTACTGCGACAAATGATCAATGCCGGACTGGACGTCGTTCGGATCAACTTTTCGCATGGCGATGCCGATGAGCATCGGATGCGTGTTCAGCAGCTTCGTGAGGTGGCCAAAGCAGCCGGCCGTGAGATCGCTGTCATGGGCGACCTGCAAGGTCCAAAGATCCGTCTAAAACGATTCAAAGAGGGCAAAGTCAATCTTGACGATGGGCAAGCATTTTTTCTTGATTCCAAGCTCGGCAAATCCGACGGAGATGCGACCGGTGTCGGCGTTGCTTACGATGATTTGCATAAAGATGTAGCGCCCGGTGATGTGTTGTTGCTTGACGATGGTCAGATCACGCTACGTGTTGAGAGCCTAAAGGGTACGCGAATATCAACAACCGTGGTTTATGGCGGCGACCTGTCGGACCACAAGGGTATCAACAAGCAAGGCGGTGGGCTTTCTGCGCCGGCATTGACCGACGTGGATCGCAACAATATTAAGCTGGCGGCCGAATTGGAGATGGACTTTCTGGCGGTATCCTTTGTGCGCAATGCCGCTGACGTAACCGAAGCGCGAATCTTGTTGCACGCAGCAGCCGGCGGTTATGGCCGGATCGTTGCGAAAATTGAGCGAACGGAAGCGGTGGAGTGTATCGATGAAATTGTCAAAGCAGCCGACGTAATAATGGTTGCGCGTGGTGATCTCGGGGTCGAACTGGGATACGAACACCTTACCGGAACTCAGAAGAATATTATTCGTTCGACCCGGCGCATGAACAAAGTGGTCATTACGGCGACGCAGATGATGGAATCGATGATCAGCAGCCCAACGCCGACGCGCGCTGAAGTTTCAGATGTCTCGAACGCAGTAATGGATGGCACAGACGCGGTGATGCTGTCGGCGGAAACGGCGATCGGCGAGTATCCGATTGAAGTCATCAAAGCTGTTGACAGTGTCTGCAAGGGCGCAGAACAGCATGTCTTAGCGAAAGGTCGGACGACGCATCGCCTAGACGATGTGTTCACAGAGGTCGACGAAGCTATTGCGATGGCCGTGATGTATACGGCAAATCACATGGATGTCAAAGCCATTATCGCGTTGACTGAGTCCGGCTCGACGACGCTGTGGATGTCTCGAATTCGCTCCGACATTCCGATATATGCATTTACGCCGCATGCAGCGACCAGCAGACGCGTCAATATTTATCGGGGCGTTTATCCAGTAGATTTTAAGATTGAGCATGAAGATGTGCAGCAGTTGTATCGAGACATATTCGCGATCTTGTTGGCGGAAGATATGGTCGCAGAGGGCGATCTGGTGTTGTTCACAAAAGGTGATCTCTCGGGCGTGAAGGGCAGTACAAATTCAATGAAAATTATCGAAGTCACCGCAAACTACCAATAGTAGACAAAGAATTTTCGATGAAGCGAATCCTGATCTGGTTGGCGTCGTCAACGGCCTTATTGATTGTGCTGACTGGTGGCTATCTATATCGGCAGCTCTCCGGCAGTTTACCGATACTCGATGGGCAATTACATCACTCCCGTCTGACCGCAGAGGTCACAATTGACCGCGATATCAATGGCCTTGTGACGATTAGTGGTGAATCGCGTCTCGATGTTGCGTTCGCAACAGGCTATGCGCACGCGCAGGATCGATTTTTTCAAATGGACCTGAGCCGCCGTAGTGCGGCCGGTGAGTTGTCTGAATTGTTCGGCGCTGCGGCACTACCACTGGACCGAAGAAATCGTTTTCACCGTTTTCGGGCTCGTGCGAATACCGTCGTCGAGCAAGCGAGTGCGTCTGAAGAAAAATTGCTATCAGCCTATGTGGACGGTGTAAATGCTGGCTTGGGTGATCTCGCCAGCAAGCCCTTCGAGTATCTTGTGTTGCGAGTCGAACCAGTCGCATGGCGCAAAGCCGACTCAATATTAGTCGCATACGCAATGTTCATGACGCTTAACGACGAGCGTGCGAGCGACGACATTAGTTTCGGCAAAGTAGCCAACGCACTACCTCCCAGCGTGTCAGCGTGGTTGTACCCAGAAGGTAGCGAGTGGGATGCGCCGTTGCTCGGCACTTCACGAACGAATTTGACCATTCCCGATTCGTCGGTTATTGACCTGTCCAATTCAAAGTTGGCAATGCGTTCACGTGCCAGCATTGAACTGCCCCAATATGGCAGCAACAGCTGGGCGGTCAGCGGTGCTCATACTGCAAGCGGACGTGCGCTCGTCGCCAACGATATGCACCTAGACATAAAGGTGCCCAACGTCTTTTACCGCGCTAGATTGGTGGTCGAAAATACTAGTGATGCAAGCGGACTTACATTGCCAGGTACACCACTCATTGTGACAGGTAGCAATGGCCAAGTCGCTTGGGCTTTCACTAACAGCTATGGCGATTGGAGTGACGCAGTCGTATTACGAGCGGGGGAGGAAGTTGATACCTATTTGACGCCGAACGGACCGCGACGCTTCGAAATTTACGAAGAGACTATTGCTGTCAAAGGCGCAGACGCCGAAAAAATTAGCGTCCACGAGACGATGTGGGGACCGGTGTTGGAGCAGCGGACGCTGTCAGGCGATCAGATAGCGGTAAGCTGGCTTGCCCATCACCGAGAAGCGGTTAATTTGCAACAAATCGAATTGGAAACGGCAAGCAACGTGGCAGCGGCACTTACAATAGCGAATTCAATGGGTATTCCGCCGCAAAATTTCGTGTGTGGCGACGCGGCGGGCAATATTGGCTGGACTATCGCAGGGAAAATGCCAGCGCGCATCCGGGCGGGCGACCGTCAACCATCCGATTGGAGCGTTAGCGAGGCTTGGTCGGGATGGTTGCCGACAGAGGATTATCCGCGCGTCGTAAATCCGTCAAGTGGCCGAATTTGGACCGCAAACACACGCGTCGTCGATGCAGAATCGTTGCAAAAAATCGGCTTTGGCAACTACGCGTTGGGTGCTCGCGCAAAGCAAATTCGCGATCGTTTATTCGCAGCCGAAATCTTTACTGCGCAAGATATGCTGGACATACAGACCGATGACCGGGCCTTGTTTCTACTGCGATGGCGAGCCTTATTGCTTAGCGTTTTGGACGATGATGCGCTGCGCGATCGGCCTGCGAGAGTGGAGTATCGAGAGCTAATTGCAAACTGGATTCCGCGAGCGTCAATCGACTCCGTTGGCTATCGCTTGGTACGGGCTTTCAGACTGGAAGCCGCCGCGCGCGTATTCGAAATGATCACGGCACCCGTCAGCGAAATGTACGGGCCGAATGCTGGATTGCGGGTGGGTCGTCAATTCGAAGCACCGTTATGGCAAGTTGTGAGCGAGCAGCCGCCGCACATGCTCACCGCCGACTACGAGAATTGGCGCGAATTATTGTTGGCCGCAGTCGATGGTTCAATGGCAGAGTTTAATGAGCGTTACGAAGATGGATTGACGAACCGCACCTGGGGTGAGCGAAATACCGCCGCAATCCGCCATCCAATGAGCCGATTTTTGCCATGGTTGTCTCGTTGGTTGGATATGCCGGCTGACGCACTTAGCGGCGATACCCATATGCCTAAAGCCCTCGGCCCAACATTCGGGGCGTCTGAGAGGTTCGCGGTGTCGCCCGGCGATGAAAAACAGGGATATTTGCATATGCCAACGGGACAGAGCGGCCACCCAATGTCAGAGTATTATCGGTCAGGACACACAGACTGGGTTCAAGCCAGACCTAGCAAATTTCTGCCCGGATCGCGCGTCCACCGGTTGTCGCTGCTGCCGACCCCATAGCCAATGGCTAAGCTTGTACCGCTAAGGAATAGCGGTAATACTGCACTGCAGCACAACAGCGGAAGGACACATGGCTAACGACAAATTCAGCGGGACCTCCAACTACATCGCGACAGACGATCTCATGATGGCGGTCAATGCCGCGGTGACACTGGAACGACCAATATTGATCAAGGGCGAGCCTGGCACCGGCAAAACGCAACTTGCGCTGGAAGTCGCCAGCGCGCTTGAGCGTCCAATATACGAATGGCACATCAAATCGACCACGAAGGCACAGCAAGGATTGTACGATTACGACGCAGTGGCGAGGTTGCGTGACTCACAGTTGGGCGACGATAAAGTGCACGATATTGGCAACTATATTGTGCATGGGAAAGTTTGGGAAGCATTTGAATCCGCAATTCAACCAGTTTTGTTGATCGATGAAATCGACAAGGCCGATATCGAATTTCCGAACGATTTGTTGCAGGAGTTGGACCGCATGGAGTTTTTCGTCTACGAAACAAAACAGTTAGTTCGTGCGATCCATCGGCCGATCATCATCATTACCAGCAACAACGAAAAAGAGTTACCCGACGCATTTTTGCGCCGTTGTTTTTTTCACTACATCAAGTTTCCGGATCAGGCGACGATGTCGCAGATCGTCGACGTACATTTTCCAGGCCTTAAGAAAACGCTGCTTAAAGAAGCGTTGGATTCTTTTTATAGATTGCGCGATGTGCCCGGTCTAAAGAAAAAACCATCAACGTCGGAATTGTTGGACTGGATTAAGCTATTGCTCGCGGAAGATATTCCTCCTGAGGCCCTGCGTGCCGACGCCCGCAACGCAATTCCGCCGCTATACGGTGCGCTGCTTAAAAACGAACAAGATGTGCATTTGTTTGAGCAGTTGGTATTTCTCGATAGGCGAAGCCGACCGCAGTAATGCTAATTCCGTTTTTCTTTTTGCTCAGAGAAGGTGGTCTGAAACCGTCCATAAGAGAGCTCTTATTACTTCTCGAGTCGATGAAAAGCGGCGTGGCTGGCAACAGTGTTGAGAACTTCTACTATTTAGCGCGCGCAAGCCTGGTGAAGGATGAATCCAAATTCGATCGTTTCGATCAAATTTTTGCAGCGCACTTTCGCGGTATTGAGGATGCATTCAAGACGTTGATCGCTGATGTTCCGGAAGAGTGGCTCAAGCGACAAGCCGAGTTAATGCTATCGGAGGAAGAACGCGCCCAGATTGAAGCCATGGGTGGTTTTGAGAAATTGATGGAGGCTTTGCAAGAGCGGCTAAAAGAGCAGGATGAACGGCATGAGGGCGGTAACAAGTGGATTGGAACAGCAGGTACATCACCTTTCGGTGCTTATGGGTACAATCCGGAAGGTGTGCGGATCGGTCAGCAGGGCTCTCGTCATCGCCGTGCGACGAAAGTTTGGGATCGAAGAGAATACAAAAATCTCGATGACGAACGTGAGTTGGGGACGCGGAACATAAAAATTGCGCTGCGACGACTACGAAAATTTGCACGGGAAGGTGCGGCAGATCAATTAGACTTGAACGATACGATCGACAAGACTGCGAGAAATGCCGGATTGCTAGATATTCGTATGGTTCCAGAACGGCATAATGCGGTGAAAGTTTTGCTCTGCTTGGACGTCGGTGGTTCGATGGACGATCACGTACGAGTATGCGAGGAAATGTTCTCGGCGGCACGTAGTGAGTTCAAACACCTGGAATATTTCTATTTTCACAATTTCGTCTATGAATCAATGTGGAAGGACAACAAGCGGCGGCATGCTGAGAGAATCCCAATAGGTGAAATTACGCACAAGTATGGCGCGGACTACAAGCTCGTCTTTGTTGGAGACGCAACGATGAGTCCATACGAGATAGCGTATGCCGGCGGCAGTGTCGAGCATTGGAATGAAGAACCGGGCGCTGTATGGATCAAGCGTATTCTAAATACCTATCCCAAGGCTATTTGGCTAAATCCAGAGCCTAGGCCGCGTTGGGATTACACGCCGTCGATAAAGATGATTCGCGAGCTAATGGACGATCGAATGTATCCACTGACGGTGGGCGGGCTCGATGAAGGTATGAAAAAGCTCCACTAACTACGTTGCGCTGCAAATGATGACGTCTCCGCTTGCTCCGCGGCGCTTGTGGCAATGATGTCGCCGCAATGTGCGTTGGTGCAGCAGCATCGACCTCAAAACTCGACCAATAAAGTAAACTTCAATTAGACGTTAGCTTTTCCTGCAACGTTTGCAGATCGCTGAGCACCTGTTGCGAGTGAGAATCAGGTTTTACTTTTTCGTAGTGCATTGCGACTTTGCCGTCAGGCCCAATGAGGAATGTTTGTCGCTTGGCGACGGTTAGTCCGAACATCTTCGTTTTCACACCATATGCGTCGGCGGTCACGCCTTTGTCGTCGGCCAACAATGGGAACGGCAGGCTATACTTCTCCGCAAACTCTTTGTGCGAATTGAAATCGTCCAGGCTCACGCCGATAATCTGGCAATTCAAATCCTTAAAGGCGAAAATATTATCGCGAAATTCGCAGGCTTCGGTCGTACAGCCTGGGGTATCATCTTTGGGGTAGAAATATAAAGCGACCCATTTGTCACGATAGTCCTCCAGAGAATGTGTTTCGCCGTTCTGATCCATCAATTCGAATCCAGGCGCGGCATCACCAACATTCACCGGACCGGCGCTCGCTACTGGAATACCAACAAAGCAAAATACAAGTGTCACTAGCACGAGATGTGAGCAATTTTTCATGGAATACCTCATCGATAGGATCTATCGCATACCGGTCGATTTGTTGTTTACTGACCGGCACCCTGCGTCTTTGGACGATTCCGCATTATAATACGTCATGGCAATGAATAGTGACTCTGCAAATAACAAAACGGCCTTAGTGCTGCCTGGTGGGGGAGCCCGCGGCGCTTTTCAGGTCGGTGTTCTCAAGGCAGTTGCCGAGTTGTTGCCACAGGATGCAAAAAACCCGTTTCCCATAATTAGCGGCACATCTGCCGGCGCGATAAATTCTGTCGTTCTCGCCGCAAAATCCAAGCGATTCCGTCAAGCGGTCAGTGAGTTGGAGCGAGTGTGGGGTCATTTTGAAAGCAAACACGTATTTCAAAGCGATAAGTGGACGATGTTCAAGAGCAGTATGCACTGGCTGGCGACCATAGTGTTGGCTGGAAATTTCGTTGGCGCGCCGAAGTCGCTGCTGGATAACTCGCCGTTACGCTCGCTGCTTGAAAAAAACGTTCGCTTTGACCGCATTGGTAAAGCGATCGAGGAGGGACACTTGCACGCGGTGACCGTCACAGCGGCGGGCTACAATTCCGCAAGATCGACGTCGTACTACCAAGCGGCCGCTAGTATTCAGGATTGGACGCGCAAAAGACGCGTCGGGCTCAGGCGAAAATTAAGTATTGAACATTTGATGGCAAGCATCGCCGTTCCGATGGTGTTTCCGCCGGTGGAGATAGAAGGCCAATTTTTCGGTGACGGCGCTATGCGTCAAGCAACCCCGTTGAGTCCAGTCATCCATTTGGGCGCGGATCGAATTCTCGTCGTAGGCGTGCGTGATGAGACAGCCGATCCAGATCCCGATCCGCAAGGAACACCACGTTTTCCGAGTTTCGCGCACATCGCCGGTTACATGTTGGACACGCTATTCATGGACGGTCTTTACTCTGATTTGGAACGTATGACGAGAATTAATCAGTTGATTGACTCCGTACCAAAGCACGCTCGCGATGGCTCGATGCGCCATATGCGACCAATCGACACGATGGTGGTGCTGCCGAGTAAAGATTTGCGCGAGATAGCGCACCGACACCGTCTTCGGATGCCGGCGACCGTTCGCGCATTGTTGCGCGGAATTGGTGGCAAGAACCCCAGTGAAAACAGATTGGTGAGTTTCCTACTGTTTGAACAGGACTATACGCAGGAACTTATACAGCTTGGCTACGACGACGCGATGCGGGTCAAAGATGAGTTGCTCGCGTTTGTGACGGGGCAAGCGGTACCGCGATTGGTTGCTCCGAGTTGGGTTACCGACGATCTCAGCCGTTTCGACAATTAACGGTCTCTGAGAAAGCGCCTTTTGTCCGTCGGCGGCGCTATCCTACGACTTCCGTTGCTCAAATACGCGAATGTATGTTCCGCTACGGCTTCTCGGGTGCCTTGCCGACGAACAAAGTTCCCGTTTTCAGAGACCGTTAATTCGCGCGCTCTCTGAGCGAGTACTCTTCGTCTATCGGCTAAATTATCCTGCTACTGTTCCCACGAGAGCGAAGCGCGATTCCATAGCTATAGCAAATACCAGGCACCCAAGCCAAGAAACGCCATATAGCCAACGACATCAGTCACAGTTGTTAGTACAACACCGCCCGCGATCGCCGGATCGATATTGATTCGCTTTAATAGTAACGGGATAGAGAAGCCTGCCGCGGCAGCGAGGACCAGGTTAATAAGCATCGCGCCTGCAATGACGCCGCCGATTCGCCAATCGTTGAACCAGACGTAGGTACACACCCCAACGACAATCGACCAACCTAAGCCATTCAGCAAGCCTACCAATACCTCTTTGCGCAAGATGCGGCGTGCATTTGAACGGTCTATTTGACCCAACGCGAGTGCACGGGTGGTTATCGTCAACGACTGCGTGCCAGCAACGCCTCCCATACTTGGCACAACGGGCATGAGCACTGCAAGCAGAACGATTTTGTCGAGCGTTGTTTGGAACAAGTCGACAACAGAAGCAGCCAAGAACGCTGTCGCAAGATTGACGCCTAACCAAAGTGCGCGGCGTTTGGCGCTTTTTACGACAGGTGCAAACATGTCGTCTTCTTCGTCGAGGCCGGCGGCGCTCATCAGTGAATGCTCTGCCTCATCGCGAATGACATCGACGACGTCGTCGACGGTAATGCGACCTACCACTCGGTTATTTTCGTCAACCACCGGCGCCGATAACAAATCGCGATTCTCAAATTCCCAAACGACTTCTTCTGACGCGGTGTCTGCAGGAATCGGCATCACATCGGTTGACATCGCCTCGGCGACAGACTGATCCGGGTCCAAGGTCAGCAATCGGGAAAGGTAGAGCGAGCCGCAATATTCATTGTTGCGATTTACAACATATATTGAATCCGTCCCGTCCGGAATTTCGCCGCGCGCGTGCAAATATCGTGTTACGACACCCAGCGTGACGTCTGGCCGAACCGTAACGATGTCGACATTCATCAGTCCGCCAGCACTGTCCTCATCGTAGGCCAACACTTGGTCTAGGCGCTCACGATCCTGGTGGCCCATCGATTGCAGTACTTGTTTGGTTACGGCTTCCGGCAGGTCCGCAACCAGATCAGCGAGGTCATCGAGTTCCATGCCCTCGGCCGCAGCCACGAGCTTGTCGGTTTCCATGGCTTCGATAAGCCCGTCGCGGACTTTTTCGTTGAGCTCAACAAGAACGTCGCCCTCGTTGTCAGGGTCTACCATTTCCCAAATAAGTGACCGCTCCTGCAAAGGCAGCGATTCAAGTAAGCGGGCAACTTCAGCGGGGTGCAGGCTGCCAACGAGCATACGCGCAGCACTCATGCCATCTACGCCGATCTTTTCGCGCAACAGCCGTAAGTTCGCTAACGTGTGTTCTCGTGCTTCCATCATGTGCCTGCAGTGGAGACTAAATTGGCAACAGCGGCGCGCCGTTACGAGTCATCGTTCGATACGCATTTAGATGGGACGCAGTGTAGCGGCCTTATTGGGAAATGCCAGTATTCGCCCGTTTGCTTGGGCTACTGTGTACCGGTGTTTTTCAGCGCGGAACTCACCCCACCGCGAATTTCGCTATGGCGCGTCAATACTGGGTCGTGTACCTCGTTGAGCGCGACACCCAACTTTTCCGTCATGTAGACGGATCTATGCTGTCCACCTGTGCAGCCGATCGCGACCGTAAGGTAGCTGCGTTCGACACGCTTGTATTGCGGAATCCAGCGCACCAGGAAGCTCAATATGTCTTCATACATCGCCTGAAATGATGACTGTTGATCTAGAAAACTCATGACTTCTTCGTCAAGTCCAGTTAAGTGGCGCAACGAATGTTGCCAGTATGGATTGGGTAGGCACCGAAGGTCGAAAACGAAGTCGGCGTCAGCGGGAATTCCATGCTTGAAACCAAACGATTCCACCAGCACGGACAATCGGTCCTGCTGACGATCATCGATCCTAAGTCGAATGGCATCCGCCAGCTCATAGACGCTGGTGCGCGAGGTGTCGATAACGATATCAGCAGCATTGATGACGGGGCTGAGCAGGTTTCTTTCATTCTCAATGGCCTGACGTAACGCGATACCGTCTTGCGCGAGTGGATGGCGCCGCCGGGTTTCGCCGTAGCGTTTCAAGAGAATTTCGTCCGTTGCCTGTAAGAACACCAACTCGATGTTGATGTCATCTTTTTTCATGTCTTCGAGCAGTGCGGGTAGAGCTTCCAGGTCACTCTGACGGTTTCTCACGTCAACGCCGACAGCAACTCTGGTTTCCGCAACTTCCTTTTGCTGAGTGATTTCCTCAACTAACGATTTGAGCAGTGCGGCCGGTATATTGTCTATGCAGTAATACCCAAGATCTTCGAGCACGTGTAACGCGACACTCTTGCCGGATCCAGAGAGTCCGCTAATTACCAAGAGCCGGGTTTGTTCAGTCATGAAATGCGCAAATTAGGCTTGTTGAGTTTTCGCGATAGGCTGCACGTGTCCGAGCAGTAAGGCGTCGTATAAATCGCTGCTGCTATTGGCAGCCCTGAGTCGAACTCGAAGCGCGTCATCGTTAAGAATGCCGGAAATAGTCTGCATGTCAGCGTGATGGCTGGCGTCGACGTCTGTTGGCACTATCATCGCGAAAGCCAAATCCACGGGCTGCCCGTCTTGAGAATCGAAATCGATAGCTTCAGAGAGCTTAATCAATGCGCCGACGCTATTAGATACACCACTGACGCGGCAATGAGGGAACGCGACCCCCTGCTGCAAACTGGTGCAGCCCAGTCTTTCCCTATCAACCAACTTCGCAAATATTTCCTCGCTAGCTACATCGGGATTATCTTGCGCCAGTAACTGACTAAGTATCTCGAAGCAGTGTTTTTTACTCCTTGCTTGCGCATTGCAAAGAACGCTGTCGGGTTTTACGAGTTTTTCGAGATCCATGGCTTATTCAGTTTTTAGTCGCCCGACGTGCATTCTCACACTGTTGTGAGATTAAACAACGATGAGCATTGAACTCAGTAGTATTAGGCGAAATTTCGTTTGTTAATGTCGCGCGCGTGGTGATCCACGAGCTTTTCTTTATGTTTTCTCACGCGACGGTCCAATTTATCCACCAGGCTATCGATGGCTGCGTACATGTCTTGCTCGGTAGAATCGGCATAAATTTTACTGCCACTGACGCTCACTGTTGCTTCCGCGGTATGTCTCAACTTCTCAACTTTCAAAATACAGTGCACATCGGAAACAAGATCGAAATGGCGTTCAATTTTTTCGATCTTACTGCTGACATAATTCTTCAGCGATTCAGTTACGTCGATGTGATGGCCAGTTACGCTTAGGTGCATATTCTTCTCCCGTTTAATTGCATTCTGCAGTGTACGGATTGTCTGCTGCAGTCAATCTGAGATTTTGCTCGTTTGCTTACCGGTCTCTCCTGTCGATAGATTCATAAATAGCGCGTTAGCGTGGTGCGCGTACCTTTCGTTCACTTGACGACGAAATCTTCATCGCCTCCCGGTATTTTGCGACAGTGCGTCGCGCAACGGTAATACCGTCTTCGGCAAGCATCTTCGCAATCTTGCTATCGCTAAGCGGTTTGGCAGGATTCTCGCCACCAATGAGCTTACGAATTTTTGCTCGCACTGATGTCGAAGATTGGTCCTCTCCGTCAACCGACGATAAGTGGCTGGAAAAAAAGTATTTGAATTCGAACACGCCGCGCGGCGTATGCATGTACTTGTTAGTGGTAACTCGAGAAATAGTCGACTCGTGCATGCCGATCGCTTCCGCTACATCTCTAAGCACTAAAGGTTTCATGGCCTCATCGCCGTAGTCCAGGAATTCCTGCTGTCGGGCGACAATGCATGTCGCGACTTTGAGCAGCGTCTCATTGCGAATTTCAAGGCTGCGTACCAGCCAGCGCGCTTCCTGCAATTGAGATCGCAACGCGGAATGATCACCGCTACCACGCAGTATTTGTGCATATTGCTGATTCACCGACAATCGGGGAATACCCGACGCCGATATTTCAACCTGCCAGCGATTGTCGACTTTTCGAATGAAAACGTCTGGAATTACATATTGTGCGGCCGCTGGGCTGACAGATAGCCCCGGCTTAGGGTGACAGCTGCGCACCAACGCGAGCGCGTGATCGAGTTCATCCTCCGATGTGCGAAGTGTGCGCCGTAACTCGCCGTATTCCTGGCTTGCGACCAATTCCAGATGATCTTGAGCCATCCGAATCGCCAAGCCAACGCCCGGGGTTTCCGGACTAAGTTGCTCCAGCTGCAGCACGATGCATTCAGATAATGATCGTGCGCCAACCCCGGCTGGGTCGAGCTTTTGAATTTTGGCAAGCGTCTGCAGCACTTCCTGTTCGTGAATATCGGCATCCGCAGCAATGCATTCTTTGACGTCATCAATGTTGATGGTTAGGTAACCGTCATCGTTTATGCCATCGATGAGCGCCTCCCCAATAATCGCTTCGCGTGGAGAAAAGTCTTCAAGCTCAAGCTGCCATTGCAGGTGCTCTCGCAACGATTCGCCGCTTTGGTCCGCAAAATCGGCGGTTGGTCGCGCTTCGCCGTTCCAGCCGCCATCTTGAATGCGCTCCATGGAGTTGGACTGCCAGCTATCTTCGGCTTTGATAGTTTCGATTTCGACCGTGGATTCCGAACTAGTCTTGGGGGCGTCCGGCAGGTCCTCCATTTCCAGCATGACGTTTTCTTCCAGCGCTTCCTGAATCTGCGCGCTGAGGTCTAGTACCGGAAGCTGCAACAGTCGAATGGCCTGTTGCAATTGCGGCGTCATCGTAAGCGACTGGCCGAGTTTTAGTTGTAGCGTTGGTTTCAGCATATAAACTGTATTGTACGCATGCATTGCAAGACCACTAAGGCTAATTGGCCGTGATCATCGTTGTCTGCCGTGTTGCAATTGTCCGTCAGAGTTTGAACTCCTGTCCGAGATAGACTTCACGGACGTGCTGATTACTCAGTATTTCATCCGGAGGTCCGGAGGCGATCAGGCTGCCATCGTTAAGTATATAGGCTCGCCCACAAATTCCGAGCGTTTCACGAACATTATGGTCAGTAATTAGCACTCCGATGCCGCGTCCTGACAAATGGCGGATGATGCGTTGAATATCAAGTACGGAAATCGGGTCGACACCGGCGAACGGTTCATCCAGCAGCACGAATCGAGGATTGGCGGCGAGCGCTCTGGCTATCTCAACCCGCCGCCGTTCGCCTCCCGACAGGCTGATGCCGAGGCTTGTTCGAACGTGGCCAACGTGTAACTCATCCAGTAACTCGTTCAACTGCTGTTCGCGTCCAGCGCGATCCAGGTCGCGGCGATTCTCCAAAATCGCCAATACATTCTGTTCGACAGACAACTTACGAAATATTGAAGCTTCCTGTGGTAAATAGCCGAGACCCATAGACGACCTTTTGTGCATTGGCAGCGGCGTCAAATCCTGTCCGTCCAACAGTATCTGCCCGCGGTCAGATGCGACGAGACCGACAATCATATAAAAAGCAGTCGTCTTGCCGGCACCATTTGG
The DNA here is from genome assembly GCA_021773015.1 of Woeseia sp. Classification (GTDB taxonomy): domain Bacteria; phylum Pseudomonadota; class Gammaproteobacteria; order Steroidobacterales; family Woeseiaceae; genus OFTM247. Next base: position 1,394,500 of record JAJFKW010000001.1, on the reverse strand, counting down.
CCCCAACAGGCCAACCACCTCGCCGCTGGTAATTTCCAGCGAGATGCCTTTGACTACTTCGCGAAATTTGTATTTCTTAGCGATATCGCGAACGCTAAGAATACTCATTGAGGCAATTCTCCATCAACGTCAGTCGCCGCGTCGCCTGCGGGCTCGTTTTCGGGCAGATAAGTCGAATCGTTTGGCAACGGCAATTCGCCGGCAGCATCGGGTTCCAATGTCGGCGCCGGTGAATCTATAGAATCCTGGAGGTCGTCTATTTCATCGGTTGCGGTGTCATCAACGGCTGCATCGATTACGTCCAAAGATTTTGGCGTATAAGTCATCTTGACTTTATCGCCGTCAGCACCCGCGGCTTTTGCGCTAATACGTTGTTCTGCGATGTTGTAAACAAGGTAGTTACTGGCGATTTGATTACCGTCTTCGGTGATCGTGGCATCGTCGAGAAATTCTATTGTTCCAGATGTAAAATCGTACTGCAGGCGGCCAGCCTCCGCGTAGGTCACTTGATCGCTTCCGGGGCGCTTTAGCTCGAATGTTGCGGGTGTGCCCGTGATTGTTGCGGTTTGCAATTGCAGATCGTGAAATTGCAGGTCGGCGGTGTCGCAAGCTATGTGGCCATTTTCAGTATCGATCACGACGTTTCCCGCGAAACTCCATACGCCGTCTTCGAAGTCCAATTTGGTTGCGCGACCTTCATCTGCTTCAACACCTAAATTTCCCTGGCTCAGCCGAAGTCCCTTAAACATCAGCATAGAATTCTTGCCGTCGTAGTCCGTAGAATCAGCAACGAGATCGATGGGTAGCAGTAGGTCTTGCTGCGCAACCTGTGCCATCGTCGGCGCGGATAATATGAGATACGCAGCAACGAGCACGATTTTCAGATCAGCGGGCGAGCTATTTGGGAATAACGTTTTTTGCAACTGTACAGTCCTGTCTTGACTCAACTATTATGGAACAAATTTACCGCGAACATTCGATTTAAGCTGCAACTCATTGGTTTGCAGCATTGCGAGCATGCCGGTGGCGGTCAGACTGCGGACGCCGATGCGAATTTGTACGCGGGCGTCGGTTTCCGCACGAAAGTCGCTCGGCTCAAGGCGCAGGATTTGTGTGCGAATTTCCGTCACATCACCAGAAAAACCGACGTCGCTGACCGCCATAACGTGGCCGCTTAATGTGACATGATTTTGGTCGTCTGCCATTACCGCTTTGTCGGCATTCAAGGTCCACGGTACGTCAGCATCGGTTGTGTAGTTAATTTCCACGTTTTGCAATTCAACCTGATTGTTATCCTGATGCTCTGCATACTCGGCTTCAATCTCGTAAAGCAAACGACCATCGACACCGGTTCCTAGTATGCGTGCAGAGCGAACATAAAAACCGGTAATTGGTTGATCGGTAATGCCAACATCATTGTCCGTTGTTTTTAACGTGCGTTCCAGATAGGCACTAGCCACCGCAATTGCGAATAACAGCCAAAACCCAAGCGTATTGCGCGAGATCACTGAATATTTGCTCGGCGAATAAGATCGCATATCTCTCGAACTGCGCCACAGCCGCCCGTTGCCGACGTCGTGTAGTCGCAATAATCGCGGACTTCATCGACGGCATTGGCAACCGCTATTGCAATCGAGGCGATTTTGAGAACCGGTAAATCGGGAATATCGTCACCTACAAAAGCGGTCGCCGAGCGATCGACGTTGAGTTGATTTCGCAACGATTCAAATGCGGCCACTTTGTCGTCACAACCCAAAATAACGTGAGGCACGCCCAGTTCCTTCATACGCAGCAAAACTGCCGCTGATGATCGACCGCTGATGACCGCGACGTGCACGCCGGACTTCAATAATGCTCGTACACCATAGCCATCCTGCGTGTGGAAAGCTTTGGATTCGACACCGTCATTGGACAAGTAAAAGCGTCCGTCCGTAAATACGCCATCTATATCGAACGCGACAAGACGTATTCCTGAAAAGTTCAATTTGGCGACGGGCGAATTCAAACGATACCTGCGCGAAACAAATCATGAATATTCAGTGCTCCAACGACGCTGTCATTGTCGTCGACCACTGGCAGCGAAGTGATCTTATTCTGTTCGAGAATTCTCACAGCCTCGGCAGCAAGAATATCAGGGCGCACGGCGATGCAATCAGTTTGCACTAGCGATTTCATTTTCGTGTTGTGGACGTCAATCCCGTCATCCAAAGTGCGCCGCAAGTCACCGTCGGTAAACACACCAAGCATTTTTTCGTTTTCGTCAACGACAATCGTCATGCCGAGGCCCTTTTCAGTCATCTCGAGTAGGCCATCTCGCAAGTTCATGTCTTTCGATATCAGTGGTATTTCGTCGCCGCGATGCATAACGTCTTCGACGCGCAACAACAGTCGTTTACCAAGGCTACCGCTCGGATGAGAAAGCGCGAAATCCTCCGCGGTGAACCCGCGCGATTCCAAAAGCGCCACCGCAAGCGCATCGCCCATTGCGAGGGTCGCCGTCGTACTGGCGGTCGGCGCCAAATTTAGTGGGCAAGCCTCTTCAGCAACGCTTACGTCAAGGTGCGCATCTGCTACGCGGGCCAGCGTCGATTGCGTTTGACCGGTCATTGACACCAGCTTTGTGCCAAGTCGTTTTACTAACGGTAATATTGTGACGACTTCCTGCGTTTCTCCCGAAAAAGAAATCGCCAGCAATAAATCGTCTGCGGTAATCATTCCTAAATCGCCGTGGCTCGCCTCGGCGGGGTGCATAAAAAAGGCGGGCGTCCCGGTACTTGCCAAGGTCGCCGCTATCTTGCCGCTGATGTGGCCCGACTTGCCCATTCCGGTGACCACGACTCGACCCTTTGTTTGCAGGCAGAGTTCGCAGGCGGCAATGAACGAATCGTCCAGGCGACCGCGAAGCTCGCTAACGGCACGTGACTCGATGTCCAGCACATTTTTTGCAAGTGTCAGTATTTGTTGAGGTTTCAGTTTGCCTGCCACGTTACTACGCCAGCTTGAAGATGCTCCAAGGTTGCAGTTTATACGTTTTGAGTAATGACATACGTGATGTATGCGATATAGGCAATAACCAGCGAGGAACCTTCTAGTCGCGATACGCGGTTTTTGCCGTCGTAGTCGTAAGTCATCGCAAACAGCACGAGCGTGAATGCGACCATGACGAAGATGTGTAGGGTAAGGACCTCTGGCGGCAGCTCGACCGGCGCTATGACCGCAGCAACGCCAATGACCGCAAGCAGATTAAAAATATTGGAGCCGACTATATTGCCAATGGCTAAACCATATTCGCCACGGACCGCGCTCACCAAAGTTACGGCAAGCTCTGGCAGGCTGGTTGCTAGGGCAACCAAGGTGACGCCGATTACCACCTCGCTCACACCCACTTTACGCGCGATGGATTCTGCTCCATGCACTAAAAGTTCGGCGCCATAGAGCAACATTGCAAGTCCAACGAGGAGCCACAAAACTGCGGCGACAGTGCTGACATTACGCGGAATTTCTGCTTCGAAATCGACTTTTATCGGGTCGTTCGTCGCTGATCTAAGCGCTAGTCGGGTCAACCAAACCATGACGATTAGGAGTCCGGTGATTAATACCAACCCGTCGATTTGGCTAAGATAGGAGTCGAGAAACAACGAAACAGTCAATAGTGATACCGCCAGTAGCGCAGGCATTTCGCGACGCAACGTGGCGGACGTTAACTGAATGGGTTTTATCAGCGCGGTCGCACCTAGAACGAGACCGATGTTGGCGATATTCGATCCAATCGCGTTGCCGATGGCGAGGTCCGGGTCGCCACCTGACGCCGCTACCACAGAGACTAGGATTTCTGGTGCAGATGTGGCGAAGGCCACTATGGTCAAACCAATCAGAATGGGCGCAATGCCAAAGTTGCGTGCCGCCGCCGACGCGCCGTAGACAAATCGGTCAGCGCCGAAAACTAACAAGGTCAGGCCGATCGTTACTTCAGCCAAGTCCCGAAAATTATGTGCGATCCAGTCCATCAACCCAATGCCGCCCAATGCCCGAATAGAGAATAGCGATTCATGATCCTGAGCGACCTCAGGGCAAGCAATAATACACAATCGACAGCCATTGTCAGCGAAACGCGCTAATTTGTTAGACTGCGCTGCCGCGCCATAAGGTAAGCCAGAATGAACCCCTCAGAGATCGAGCAACTCATCGAAAACGGAATGCCCAACGCCAATGTTCGGGTTATGAGCGATGACAATACGCACTATGCGGCCATTATCGTCAGCGATGCCTTCGAAGGCCAGCGCCGGCTGAAGCGTCACCAAATGGTCTATCAGTGTCTCGGTACCTTGATGGGCAATGAAATTCACGCAATGTCGATCCAAGCACATACCGTGGCCGAGTGGGCACAATTGCAGGTACAGGACTAGGGGCCGCAGACAGTGGATAAGTTGCTGATAAAGGGTGGGACGCCACTGCAAGGCGAAATTTCAATTTCTGGCGCGAAAAATGCGTCGCTGCCGATTCTTGCGGGAACCTTGCTCGCCGCTGAGCCAGTTACGGTCGCCAACGTACCGCATCTGAATGATGTCTCAACTTGTATCACGCTGCTGCAAAGTATGGGTGTGCAAGTGGTTTTTGACGATAAGCTCAATTTGCACGTTGATGCGACGGCGGTTGAACATCGTGTGGCTACTTATGAGCTTGTAAAAACCATGCGTGCGTCAATACTGGTGTTGGGCCCGTTGGTCGCCCGTTTTGGTGAAGCGGACGTGTCGCTACCAGGCGGTTGCGCTATTGGGGCTCGGCCGGTAAACCTGCATGTTTCGGGCCTGCAGGCGATGGGCGCAGAGGTGGTTGTCGAGAGCGGCTATATCAGAGCGCGCGCCGAACGTTTACATGGTGCGCATATTGTCTTCGACACCGTAACGGTTACCGGTACCGAGAATTTGATGATGGCTGCCGCGCTGGCGGATGGCGAAACAGTGCTGGAAAATGCGGCTCGCGAACCGGAAGTAACCGACCTCGCAAACTTTCTGAACAGTATTGGCGCAAGTATTGACGGCGCCGGTTCAAGCACCATTCGGGTGCAGGGTGTGGATCGCTTAAACGGCGGAGAATACCGGGTGTTGCCGGATCGGATTGAAAGCGGCACGTATCTGGTGGCTGCGGCGATGACAGGTGGCTCGGTACGCTTGAACAACGCTGCGCCGGAGTGCCTCGAGGCGGTGTTGATTAAGCTAGCAGAAGCTGGCGCGCAAATCGATAGCGGAAAGGATTGGATATCGTTGGATATGCACGGTAAACGGCCCCGTGCGGTTGATATCAAAACCTTGCCGTATCCTGCGTTTCCGACCGATATGCAAGCACAGTTTTGCGCGATGAACGCAATGGCAGACGGTGTCGGTACTGTGACGGAAACGATATTCGAAAATCGCTTTCAGCACGTTTTGGAACTGCAGCGCATGGGCGCCGACGTTCGTATCGAAGGCAATACGGCAATTTTCACCGGAGTTGAGAAACTGACGGCGGCGCCAGTCATGGCGACCGATCTTCGAGCGTCGGCAGGATTGGTCCTTGCAGGGCTTGCTGCAGAGGGCGAAACCCTTGTGGATCGCATCTACCACGTGGACCGTGGTTACGAACGAATTGAGGAGAAACTGCAGAAACTAGGCGCGACGATTAAGCGGGTTGCGAAGTAGAGGTGCCGACTACTGTGGTGGTCTTTCGGCGACTGCCAATTGTACAAAAAAACGCTCTCCACCACGCGCCGCGGTGATTTCAACCTGTTCCCCGGGAGACATCGCGGCAACCAGCAACAACGCCTGCTGGCGGGAGCGAATTGGCTCGCCATCGATTGCCAGTACCACATCGCCTTGTACTAGTCCGGCCTCGGCCGCGGGCCCGTTTTCAATGACGCGTGTCAAAGTAATACCGACGTTCGGATCCAGTCCCAGCGCATCGGACTCTGCGCGTGTTAATTCGTCGGGCTCGAGCCCGACCCATCCGCGGATAACCCGGCCATGCTGCTTGATGTCCGCAACGACGCCGCGAACTAAATCGACGGGGATGGCGAAGCTGATGCCCTCAGTGCCGGCGTCTTGTGCGAGTACCGCGGTATTGATGCCAACTAATTCGCCAGCGCTGTTAATCAATGCGCCGCCGGAATTGCCTTCATTGATGGCGGCGTCGGTTTGGATGAAATTTTCGAACGTCATGAGTCCCAGCAGACCGCGTCCGGTCGCACTTACAATGCCTTGCGTTACCGTTTTAGTCAGTCCGTAGGGATTGCCGATCGCCAGCACGACGTCACCGATTCGCAGTTCACTGGACAATCCGAGCGGAATCGCCGGTAACTGGCCGAGGTCAACTTTCAACACGGCAAGATCGGTTTCGGCGTCATAACCAACAACCTGTGGCGTTGCAATGCGTCCGTCAGCCATCTGCACGCGAATCTCCGTGGCGCCAGCCACTACGTGGAAATTGGTGACCAGGTAGCCCTGCGGATCGATGACAACGGCGGAACCGATACCGCTGCTGATTTGCGCACGATTAGCCGTACCTGCGGCATCAATACTGCTGCCGGCCGCAAGTTTTCGGGTGTATACGTTGGCAACCGCTGGTGCACTAATATCGACGGCGTCGGCATAGCTGGCTGCTGGAGCTGAGGCGCCGCGAGTGTCGTCACCGGGCAGCAATTCCGGTCTAATCAATACCGCAACAAAAGCGGCCGCCAGTCCGACAACTACGGATTGCAGCAAAAATATCGCAATGGGCTTCAAACGTGCCACAGTTGGTCGTCGTCCTTTTGTCCAGTACCCGGAATCCTTGCAGACTCCTAGCCAATTCCGATTGAGCCCGTGTATAATGCCGCGTTGGTTCCGCACCAAGCCTCGTCGCCATCGCCATCCTGACGGTAGCGCGGGTCTGCTGCAAATCTACCAGCATTCGAATTAAAGCAAAAAACACGCAGATCTAAGAGGCCCTGCAAAATAGAGTGAGCATTGGATAGTTACATTAGGAGATGCTGGCCGCAAGATTGTCGTCGGACTCTGGATCCTCAGTTCTGATCTCGTAATAACAAATCACCCCGAATACTGAAGTATGGGAGTTCTACATGACGGACGACGTTGACCGAAATAGGCGTCATTTTCTTACGCTGGCAACCGCTGTAACAGGTGTTGTTGGCATAGCAGCGGCATCTGTACCGTTTCTCGCATCGCTGCAGCCCAGTGCCAGGGCGCAAGCGCTTGGCGCGCCGGTAGAGGTACCGCTCGGGTCGCTGGACCCGGGAGAAATGGTGCGCGTGATGTGGCGTGGAAAATTGGTGTACGTACTGCGCCGCGACCCGACTATGCTCGAACGTCTAAACGCGGCTCGTGAATTATTGAAGGACCCCGATTCGTTGGTCGTGGAACAGCAGCCAGCGTATGCCGCGAACGATCATCGGTCTGTGAAACCAGAATACTTGGTTATCGAGGGGGCATGCACGCATTTGGGTTGTGCGCCGCTGCCGCAATTTGCAGCAGGCAGTTTGGAGGCAGATTGGCAGGGTGGATTTTTCTGTCCGTGCCACGGGTCGAAATTCGATCTTTCCGGTCGCGTCTACGATGGCGTGCCAGCACCTACAAACCTTCGGGTTCCCCCTTATCGATTTGTGCGTGACGATCTGATAATGATCGGCGTTGATTCTGGAGCGGCATAATGGCACGTGTAGAAGCGGAGGTAGGTGTCGAGAAAAGCGGCATAATGAAGTGGATCGACGATCGTTTTCCATTCACGGAAACGCTTAAGCTCCACGCCACCGAGTACTACGCCTCTAAGAATTTCAATATCTGGTACATCTTCGGTGTATTGGCGACCGTCGTACTGGTGCTGCAAATCGTCACCGGAATATTCTTGACGATGAACTACAAACCGGCGGCGGCAGATGCATTTGCGTCGGTTGAGTACATCATGCGGGATGTTGAGTGGGGGTGGCTAATTCGCTACATGCATTCAACCGGCGCGTCATTCTTTTTCATTATCGTGTATCTGCACATGTTCCGAGGGCTGCTCTACGGCTCCTATAAGAAGCCGCGCGAGCTGATCTGGATCATTGGCATGCTGATTTTCCTGGTACTGATGGCGGAAGCGTTTGCAGGCTACCTTTTGCCTTGGGGGCAAATGTCGTATTGGGGCGCCCAGGTGATTATCTCGCTTTTCGGGGCAATTCCATTTGTCGGAGAAGCCCTGGTCGAACTCATTCGCGGTGATTACTCAATATCCGATATAACGCTCAATCGCTTTTTTGCCCTGCACGTCATTGTGTTGCCGCTAGCGCTTATCGCGCTGGTGTTCGTGCACATCGTAGCCTTGCATCATGTTGGTTCAAATAATCCTGACGGTATCGAAATTAAGGACCACAAAGGGCCAGATGGTATTCCGCTCGATGGCATCGCATTTCATCCGTATCACACCACTAAAGATCTGGTATATATTATTGCTTTTCTGATCGTGTTTTCGTTCGTCGTATTTTTTGCGCCAGACATGGGCGGCTATTTCTTGGAGCATGCAAACTTCGAACCGGCAAACACCATGGCAACGCCGGAACACATTGCGCCGGTCTGGTACTTCACACCATTCTACGCAATTCTTCGCGCTGTTCCGAGCAAGTTTTGGGGCATGTTCTTAATGGTGTTAGCGGTTGCGTTACCATTTGCGCTCCCCTGGTTGGATCGTTCACGCGTCAAGTCGATCCGCTATCGCGGATGGATATACCGACTGGCGTTGACGCTGTTTGTCATTAGCTTTATTGCACTCGGATATTTAGGATTGAAGCCGGCAGACACAGTGTATGTCTATCTAGCGCAGTTTTTTTCGGTGATCTACTTCAGCTTTTTTCTGCTCATGCCTTATTACTCGTCGATTGACAAGACAAAACCGGTGCCGGATAGGGTGGTCTATCATGGATAACGGCAATAAAAAAAGGCATTCTTTTGGAAGCGGTTTCCGCACGTTCGCAGCTGCCGCTCTTGTCATCTGCATTAGTTCAACTTCTGCGTTGGCATCTGAAGGTGGCGCGGAACTCGAACATACTGGTAACGACGTCGACAATATCCAGTCGTTGCAGCGCGGTGCGCGAAATTTCATGAACTATTGTTCGGGTTGTCATTCGGCTCAGTATGTCCGTTACAACTCGGTTGCCAGAGATCTTGAATTGACGGAAGATCAAATAGCGAACAACCTCATGTTCAACGCCGACAATACGTTTGAGACAATCGTGTCATCTATGCGAATTGAGGATGCACGTCGGTGGTTTGGCCAGCAGCCACCAGATATGTCGTTGATCGCGCGCGCGAAGGGCACTGACTATGTCTACAATTTCCTCAAAGGCTTTTACATCGACCCTGACAGTCCAACGGGCGTCGACAACCGGGTGCTTGAGGGCACAAGTATGCCGCACGTCTTGTGGCAGTTGCAGGGCTACCAACACGCAAATTTCGTCGAAACCCCGGTCGGTGACGAAGGCATAACGAAAACGGAATTCGCTGGATTCGAGTATCTGACCGAGGGAACGATGTCTGCGGAGGACTTCGACGGTTTTGTCCGAGACACAGCGAATTTTCTTGAGTACATTGCCGAGCCAGAGCGCAGCACACGGCGAAAGGTCGGTGTTTGGGTCATCATTTTCCTGTTCGTATTTCTTGCGATCGCGATTATGTTGAAAAAAGAGTACTGGAAAGACGTTAACTAGTTGCTAGTCATACAATCGCGGTGCGAGCGAATTTTGCGCCGATCAAAAATACTTACACAATAGCCAAGGGGCCAAAATATGGCAGTTATTGCCAACAGACGATCTGTGATGACTCTGTTTTCCAAGCCAACGTGCATTCATAGCCATCGTACGCGTTTGGTGCTTGCAGAAAAAAACATTAACATTGAGATCGTGAGTGTTGATGGCCCGGAATTGCCTGAGGATTTGATGGATCTCAACCCATATCACACCATGCCGACGCTGGTTGATAGAGATCTGGTTTTGTACGACTCACGAGTCATCATCGAATATCTAGATGAGCGTTTCCCGCATCCGCCACTAATGCCGGTGGATCCGGTGACGCGCGCGCAATTTCGTTTGGCGCTCTACAGGATTGAAACGGATTGGTATCAATTGGCCGAGCAGTTTGATGCCGACGGCGAACGTAAATTACCGAGCAAGTCCAAAAAGATGCTGCGTGAAAGCATAATGGCAAGTGCGGATTTGTTTGCGGCAAAGCAGTATTTCCTGAGCGACGAGTTCTCGTTGGTCGATAGCAGTATTGCACCGATATTGTGGCGCTTACCGATCTACGGCATTGAACTTGGTTCGCAGGCGGAGGCGATTGAAGCCTATATGAGCCGTGTATTTGAGCGACGCTCTTTTCAGGAGAGCCTGACCGAGCTTGAGCAGGAAATGCGTCTCTAGACCAGGCACAGCGTGCATGTTGAAAAACGCGTTGCCAAGGCAGCGACGTGCCGGTTGTGATAAATCACCAAGCTTTGCTATTTGTTGCCGTGCAGTGTGGCGAAGCGGGGAAAAACAAGGTGCAGCGGTGGTATCCTAGATGATGAAAATTCTGCCAAACTTGGTGTGATAGTAGGCCGAATCAACGAACTGGAATTCGACATTGGAATTCGACATTGAGCAGTCCTAGCAGTAGCCCCAGCAAGTCAAAGCGCCCTTATCTGATTCGTGCGATGCATGAATGGATGGGCGACAATGGGCATACACCGCATATCGTCATCGATGCGTCGGTCGATACGGTGACAGTACCGCAGGAACACATCAAAGACGGTAAAATCATCCTGAATATTAGTCAGTCGGCCGCACACAATTTGAAATTAACCAATAGTGCAATTAGTTTTCGCGCACGATTTAGCGGTGTGCCATTCGATGTTTGGGTACCGATCGCTTCGGTGCTCGGTATTTACGCCAAGGAAACAGGTCAGGGAATGATATTTTCACATGGTGTTGAGCAGCCGGAGCCGCCCGAACCGCCGGAGCCGGAGGAAAGAGAGAACCCTAAGACCAGCCGGTCGCATCTCAAATTGGTCAAATAAGTCGGCCGCCTGATGCCTCAACGAGTACTACCATAATACATTGGGAATCAATTCAATCTGAAAGCATCGGCTAGCCACTGCAGTGACTGGGAGCCGGACGTCGTTTCGTCAATTCCGACTATGTCGAAACGCATAACATCGTCTGCGTATGCTGCATTGCAAGTGACGAAAAACTGCGCAGCGCGAATCAATTTGTGCTGTTTCCAGAGCGTAACGGATTGCGCAGCGCTGACGAATGAGGTGCTCTTCCTGTAACGAACTTCGACAAAGACTAGGCAATCGCGATCCCGCATAATGAGATCGATTTCGCCGAATCGACAGCGGTAATTTCGGCAGATAAAATGCATGCCGTTGTTGCGCAAAAAGTGCAGCGCGAGCGATTCCGCGTGGTTACCTACTGATTGAGGTTCTGAATAGGCCATTCCGTTGGCGTTTTCTTCAATTCATCGAATTCCTGTTGTTCGGGAACATCCAGCAATTCATCGATGCTGGAATTATCTGGTAATGCCTGTGGCTCGCCGCCCCGAAACTGCGCCCATGCTGGTTTTCTGTGAATTCGACCGTCCTCATCGAGATAGAGTTTTCCGGTCGCGCCCAACATTTCCTGTAGTGGCTCGCCGCCTGCTGCGAATAGGCTATTCATTAGATGGTACGCGTCATAACCCATGGCATGCAGGTGCCCCATGCGTCTCTCGGCCGGCCAGAAGTCATTATAAAGTTGCGGAAAATCTGCGATCCACGGTGGCGGTGATACGACCCAGGGTGTATCGGTAAACATGACCCCGTTTAAATCACGATTAGATCGACCATCCATTGCGTTGATCCGCGACGTTGAGTACACCGGCAGCTCGCCCGCATAGTGAAACTTGAGTTGCGATTTAATAAGCCGTCCGTCGGCGCCGTCAGCGACCAAGAAAATGAAGTCCACATCCTGCCGGCGTCGAGGGTCAAACTGTAAGGGTTCACCGAGATTTGCGCGCAGTCGATTGTAGCGGTTTACGCTTTGCGACAACGCCATCAAGTTCTCGATTTCAATCGAAAAGTCTTGCGTATTGAGCTGGTAGTTTCTGTGGTCTAAAAGACGTCCGCCATTGCGTTCCAGGGCTGTCGCAAAGCTGTTCATCACACGACGGCCCCAGTCATTATTGGGGTAGAGCGCGACCGCATTCATCGCCCCGTCTTGCAGTGCACGCAGTGCAGCGGATGCCGCCTCATCCTCTGGCGACAGCGCGAACTGATAGAAACCTGGTGGCGCAATGTCGTCGTCGGCTAGATAATTCAATGCCAATACGGGAACTGGCACGATCGGTTGATTGGCCAGGGATTTCACACTTCGGCGTACGAGTGGACCGACAACGAATTCCGCACCATCTGCAACGGCCTGAGAATAGGCCGCTGCGACGCCGCCGGATGTGACGTCATATACCGTAACCTGTTGCTCGTCCTCGAGAGCTGGAGCCGCCGCAAAATAGGCGCCGAAAAAGCCGTTTTGTATCGCTTTTCCGGCGCTGCTGTTCCTGCCCGTCACCGGCAATAGCAGAGCGATTCGACGCGGGAAGTCCAGGGATCCGGCTTGTGGCAATAGCATGCCGCTCAAAATCGAGTTAGCAGGGTGATCTAAGTGCGTCGCTTGCCAGCGGCCAATGCCGCTTCCCCAGCCAATACCTTGTTGGCCGGTCGACGCTGCCAGCGCACCCAGGCTAAGCCAGCCGCTAACCAGTGGGTCTGCACTGACTTCGGCCGCTGCACGCATCGACTGTGGATTGCTGACAAGCAGGCCGGCCCATAGGCGCTGCCGACTCCGCTCAATATCGCGCGCGCGGTCTAGCCAGGTCTCGCGTTGAACGTACAGATTGACCGCGCGGCTCGGCTCGTCCTTTTGAAACCATGCATCTGCACGTAATGCTTCGGCACGCGCGCGCTGACGTGTGCTGAGCGGTCGCCGAGCCATGGGATCGAGAATGGCAAGCGCCGCGTCGGGACGCCCCTCAAATAGCAACAGCGCGGCATGCGCTGTATTCCACAATGACAACAATTCGCCGCTGGATGGTTTTGCGACGTTACGCAATGCGCTCTTGGCGCGCCGCCCGTCGCCGGCATCTAGCCATTGTTCGACCGCGAGCATGGTCAGCCTGTCACGTTCGACGCCTTGAGCGGCGCTGGCTAGACCAATATAGGTTCCTGCCGAATCTGCGTGGTGGCCGTTGTTCGCCTGAGACTCCGCGCGGCGTTCCGAGCCGCTGCCCGAGAGGCCGGAGAATCCGCCACTTTCACAACCGCCTAGCAGTATGAGACCGGCCAAAAAGAGGCCTTTAATGTTGCGACGTATAAGCATAATTAGGACGTTACCCGATACTGAATGTTTGACGCTTGCCTCGTGGCGTGGATAGCGTGCAGGATGGCATATTGTCGCGCATTATCCCATATCGTATAACTCGTTTGATTACTGGAAATTCGGCTTGAGCCAAGGAACTCTCTACGTTGTCGCCACACCAATTGGCAATCTCGACGATCTTTCGCCAAGGGCTCGGCGAATCTTAAGCGAAGTAGATGCCATTGCGGCAGAGGATACGCGACGCAGCGGCAAGCTCTTGGCGAATTTCACCATTCAGAGCCGGCTGTTTTCATTACATGATCACAACGAAGCTGAGATGGTTGACGGAATAATCGAGCGGCTGCTCGGCGGTGAGTCATTTGCGCTTATTAGCGATGCTGGCACGCCGCTGATAAGCGATCCGGGATATCGGCTTGTGGTCGCCGCGCACCGGTCGAAGATCGTTGTTTCTCCCATTCCCGGGCCGAACGCGGCGATTGCCGCAATTTCAGCATCTGGACTCGCCACTGATAGGTTTGCATTTGAGGGTTTTCTGCCACCCAAAGTCGAAGCCCGCCGCACGGCTCTGCAATCGCTTCGTGAGGAGACACGTACGTTAATTTTTTATGAGTCGGTGCATCGAGTCAAAAATACAGTGGGTGATATGCAGCAAATATTAGGCGCGGAAAGGGCGGCATTTGTTGGCCGAGAATTAACCAAAATTCACGAACAATGTGTCAGTGATTCACTGCAGAATATTGTAGTGATGTTCGATTCAGGGTCAATTGCGTTGAAGGGGGAGTTCGTCATTGCCGTTGCGGGCGCGCCGCATCAGGAGACCGATCAATCTGACGTCGCAGCGAAACAATTGCTCGAAGAACTTATGCCGGTAATGCCGGCAAGCCAGGCGGTTGAGATTGCGGTTCGTATTAGCGGATTGCGGCGTAACGCTGTTTATCAGTTGATGTTGGATGCACAAGCAAACGAATTGTAGAGATACCGTGTAATTAAGAATCGTAAGTTAACAGTGACTCACTTTCCGATTAGTGGTCATTTGCCGACGGCAACAAGAAGACGATAAGCATCGCAGGTATCCACGGAAATATTCGTTCAAATGGATCACCCGGTAAGTGTGCGAGTTCGACGATGCCGTGCAGCAACCCATATTGATTTTCTGTCAGCGCAATATTGCCAAGCGAGTAAAACAATACAGTAAGCCCAAACCCCGTCAAGATGCTTAGAAGTCGCGCGGCCGCCGGTGGTTCACGCAGCATCAGTCGCGCAAAGATAACTGGGCCAAATGCTGCGCCAAGTGCGTTCCAGGCAAATAGTACTCGGTTAAATATTGTGTCGGGCAAAAACACTGCAAGAATTAGAGAAGCAATGACGATACTGGTCATTACGATTCGAGATACCAACAGTTCGTCCAGTGAGAATTTTCGTGGTAGCTGCAGATCATGCGATGCAGCGGCCGCGGCGGCGAGCAGTAGGGAATCCACAGTCGACATAACTGCAGACAAAATTGCCGCGATCACCAACCCTGCCATTACAGGCGGCAGTACCCGGTTCGCCATCACGTAAAACAGCTGCTCGCCGTCGCCGGGATCGACATTCATACTACGCGCTGCGAGCGCAAGGCTTGCCATGCCGACATACACCACTACGGCCCATGTCATCGCGATTGCAAAGCCTTGTTTGCGTTCGCGCTCACCACGGACAGCCATTAGCCGTGCCAGAAGATGTGGTTGGCCAAATGTACCGAGTCCAATACCGGCAATTCCGAGCGCAAAACCGAGAAACAGGTGCAATGGCATGCCACCAGTCCAATCAGCATACGGAGTCGCGTTATTGATCAAAACAATGTCGATAACCTGAGCGATGCCTCCAGCCTGAATGACCGCGACTACAGGTAGTAAAACCGCACATAGCATCATGACAATGCCTTGTAGCGTGTCAGTAACGCTGGCCGCCCAGAAGCCGCCCATTA
The DNA here is from genome assembly GCA_021773015.1 of Woeseia sp. Classification (GTDB taxonomy): domain Bacteria; phylum Pseudomonadota; class Gammaproteobacteria; order Steroidobacterales; family Woeseiaceae; genus OFTM247. The sequence goes on along the minus strand of JAJFKW010000001.1, from coordinate 1,379,144 downwards.
GGCAATAAAATAGAATAATGCTGGCACCGATTAGTAAGCTGCTGATCTTGTCAATGTCGAAGTTACTGACAAACGCAACTGCAGCCGCGTCAAATTGGGCGGCGATGTAAAACACAAAACAGAAGAGAATCAGTGCTGCTGCGACCGCGCTAATGAGTCTTTGATATCGAACATCAATGTTCGCTGTTAAGAACTCACTTGGTGTGAGCCATTGGTTATCAGCTGCCTCGCGGCGGATGCGCGGTCCGAACCATAGCCACATCACAACATAGCCGCCCCAGATGCCAGGCAACATCCAAAGTGCTGATACTCCGGTGGTGTATACGAATCCGCTAAATCCCAGCAGTACCCACGCTGACGAAGTGCTCGCAGCGTAAGACAAGCCAGCAACCCAAGCGCCAAGCTGCCGTCCGCCCAACAGAAAATCAGCTTGGTTGTGCACTTTGCGCGACGCCCACCAGCCGATGGCGATGAGTAGCGCTTTGTAGCCGACAAGTGTGATCAAGATGACGGTGGTTTGTTGCATTACGGGGTTCTTAAGTCAATTTTGCAGCGTAACGTCGAGGGGAATGTAACGGTCGCATCCACTGCCGCGCAAACTCTGCACCTAAACGCGAGTAATTGGAAAGCATGTGGCACGGTGGACGCATGATCAAGCACTTACACATTGATGCAATTGAAAACTGCAGAATGCGGCGCACGAGTAAGCATACCGCTCAACTATCGTGGGTTAGCACGAAACGCTGCGCCCGTCATAGATTGCTGTATCATCCGCGACCCTGGAAGGTAAGAGTCGACCAGGCAATCGCTGCATCGCTTAGTCGATGTCAGAGGAAAGTCCGGGCTTCGTCAGGCAGGGCGCCAGGTAACGCCTGGAGGGTGTGAGCCCATGGAAAGTGCAACAGAAAATATACCGCCTAAGCGCCTCGGCGCCGGTAAGGTTGAAATGGTGCGGTAAGAGCGCACCGCGCGGGTGGTAACACGCCGCGGCACGGCAAACCCCGCTCGAAGCAAGACCAAATAGGGGAGTAGCAGGCTCGTCCTGCACCGTACGCCTGAGCGGACTCCCGGGTAGGTCGCTAGAGGCAGTCGGCGACGGCTGTCCCAGATGAATGATTGTCCACGACAGAACCCGGCTTACGGTCGGCTCTTTCCTTCCTTTCTTTTTATAATCAATGAGTTAAGAAAAATAATCGGTGACGCAAGGCGGCACTTGCGCAGTCGGAACGATTGCGTGCTCGAAATTGCAAAAATCGCGTCATGTCGTGCTTTAGCGACTGCTTATTCATTAGATGTCGAGAAAATCCAGCTAACTGCTTGATTTAGCGCTCCTAATTCTTGCCACAATTCGCCCGAATTGAGCCACGCTTTAGCCCCTAAGTCCCTGTAGAACAAGAACTAATTGGAATCTATTGTTGACGCTGGGTAACACCATCAATATAGTGCATAAAAGTGGAAAAAAGTGGGAGGAGATGGGCTAATGCGGAATTCGCGCGATCTGTGCGGGCGCAGAACCCATCAAAAAAACCGTGTTTCGTGGGGCTACCAAAGTCACTCTGGACGCCAAGGGGCGTCTGGCGATTCCGACCCGTTATCGGGATCGGTTGGCTGCGCGTTGCGATGGCCAATTGGTGGCTACCGTCGACAAGGACTATTCCCTGCTGATTTACCCATTCCCCGATTGGGAAGAAATAGAACAAAAGCTGGTTCGGTTGCCGAGCCTCAACAAGCAAGCACGCAGATTGCAGCGGTTGATGGTCGGTTATGCGACAGAAATTGATATCGATGCTCATGGAAGAATATTGCTGCCCAAAGAGTTGCGCGAATTCGCGCGCCTTGATCGCCAGGCAATCATGTTCGGCCAGGGTAACAAATTTGAACTCTGGGACGAAGAAAGTTGGAACGAAAAGCGCGATGAATGGTTGGGCGACGACGATACAGATTTGTCGGCCGAACTCGAATCATTGTCACTCTAAGAATCTAGCTTTTGCGTCTGGGCTTTGAGCGAAGCAGTCGTTAACGGTGCTGAACACGTACCGGTACTGATGCACCCCGTCATTGACGGGCTAAACATCAAAGATGACGGCTGCTACTTGGACGGAACTTTTGGTCGAGGGGGGCATAGCGCAAAAATTCTAAACGTTCTCGGCACCGCAGGCCGCCTTATCGCAATTGATCGCGATCCGGCCGCCATAATTGTCGCGCAAGAGCGTTTCGATGCTGATAAGCGTTTTGAAATTGTCAAAGGTGAAATTGCAGAACTCAAAAACATTGTGCTGGAACTCGGTTTGCTCGGAAAGGTGGATGGCTTGCTATTCGATTTGGGTGTCTCGTCGCCACAACTGGATGAATCCGAACGCGGCTTCAGCTTTCAGTCGGACGGACCGCTCGATATGCGCATGGACCCGAGTAGCGGGCAAAGCGCGGCAGACTGGATTGCCGTCGCGCAAGAAAGGGATTTGAGAAACGTGTTGTTCAAATTTGGCGAAGAAAAATCTGCAGTGCGAATCGCTAGGGCGATAATCGCTGCGAGGAAATCGCGACCGATAAATCGGACCAGCGAATTGGCAGAGATCGTGTCCGCCGCGAATCCCGTTAAAGGTCAACGACGGCACCCGGCGACGAAGACGTTTCAAGCAATTCGTATCCAAGTTAACGATGAACTTCATCAATTAGAGGATGCACTGAGCGCGACGGTAGATGTCTTGGCACCGCGCGGTCGATTGTGCGTAATCAGTTTCCACTCACTGGAAGATCGGATTGTGAAACGCTTTATTCGAACGTCTTCTAATGAGCCGGAGCAGTATCGAGGCATGCCAAACATTCCGTTGGAACATTTGCCACCATTTAAGTCGGTTGGCAAGGCCATCACCGCCTCCGACGAAGAGATCGCTCAGAACGTTCGTGCAAGAAGCGCGCGATTAAGAATCGCGGAACGCCTGTAGTGGAATTCAGAAATTCAAGACAGCCCGTTGTACTGAGTATTGTTATGGCAATTGTCTGCGTCGTTTCCGCGCTAGCAATCGTATATACCAAGCACGAATCACGAAGGCTCTTCGTTGAATTGGAGCAGCTAACGGCTGAGCGAGATGAACTCAATATTGAATGGGGGCAACTACAGATCGAACAAAGTACGTGGGCGACGCACGCACGAATCGAAAAAGTGGCGATCGATGAATTGTCACTGGTTCGACCCGGGCCGACAGATATTTACGTAATTGAACAAAAATGAGTCGAGGAGCAGAGAAAAAACGACAAACTGCACGGCGATTCGCCGGCAGAGTTTGGATGATAGGCGTATTTTTCGCCTTGGCCGCCAGCTCGTTGGTCGCGCGCGCAGTACATCTGCAAGTTCTCAATAAAGAATTTCTGAATCAGCAAGCGGACTCTCGCCATTTACGCACAGAAAAAATTTCCGCGCACCGTGGATCGATCGTCGATCGTAATGGCGAACCGTTAGCAATAAGCACGCCGGTTGACAGTATCTGGGCGAATCCAAAAGAGCTTGCGGCAGCCGCCGACAAGGTCCCCGGGCTTGCGAAGATGCTCGATAAAGATGCTCAGGCGCTAATGCGAAAAGTGACTCGCAGCATGCAGAAGGAATTTGTGTATCTGCAACGTCACTTGAATCCGGATCAGGCACGAAAAGTAATGGCGCTTAACATTCCCGGCGTCAACATCATTCGAGAGTATCGCCGATATTACCCGGCAGGCGAGGTTGCCGGGCATTTGGTTGGCTTTACCAATGTCGATGATAGTGGCCAGGAAGGTTTGGAGTTGGCGTTTAATCACTGGCTCGCTGGCGAGTCCGGCGCGAAGCGGGTGCTTAAAGACCGACTTGGACGTGCAGTGGAGAATGTTGAGAGTATTCGGCCGCCACGGCATGGTCGCGAGCTGCGTTCGAGTATTGATTTAAGACTACAATACATTGCGTACCGCGCACTCAAGGCGTCAATCCAAAAACACAACGCGGAGTCGGGTTCGATTGTTGTGCTGGATATTCGTAGCGGCGAAGTTCTAGCGATGGTTAATCAACCAACTTACAACCCAAACGATAGGGCGCAGTATTCTGCCGAGCGCTATCGAAATAGAGCAATTACTGACATATTCGAGCCGGGTTCCAGCATCAAACCGCTGATACTTGCCAGTGCTCTGGAGAGTGGGCAGTACGACACGGGGAGTTACGTAGATACGTCGCCGGGCTACGTCGTCGTCGGACCAAAAAAGATCGAAGACAGTAGAAACCTCGGAAGAATCAACCTAACGACCGTATTGTCGCGATCGAGCAATGTCGGTGCGACGAAAATTGCGATGTCACTGCAGGCCGATCAGCTTTGGCAAACCATGACGCAATTTGGTTTGGGGTCGATGACCGCGAGCGGTTTTCCTGGAGAGTCGGCAGGCCTGCTGACACACTATCAACACTGGCGACAGATCAGTCAGGCGACGCTGGCCTACGGCTACGGAATTTCCGTAACGCCTTTGCAGCTCGCCCAAGCTTATGCCGCGATCGGCAACCAAGGAGAAATGCACGACGTGTCACTAGTCGCGCTTGAAGCGCCGACAACGTCGAAGCGGGTGATTTCAGTTGATACCGCCGCGGCCATCAATCAGATGATGGAGGAAGTTGTACGACCAGGCGGGACCGGTACTAAAGCTGCCGTGAACGGTTACCGAGTAGCAGGCAAGACAGGTACTGCTTGGAAATTTGCTGCGGGCGGCTATTCGGAGGACAAGTACCTATCCATTTTTGCGGGAATTGTTCCGGCCAGCGATCCTCGGCTTGCGGCACTGGTGATCATTGATGAACCAACTGGGGATCTCTATTACGGTAGCGATGTTGCGGCACCGGTATTTGCAGAGGTAATGGCCGAATCGCTGCGATTGCTGGCGATTCCACCCGATGCGCTACCTGCACGTGATGCAAATAACGTCATGCAGGCGATGAGTCAATGAATATGCCGGCATCGATTATTCAATCTGAGCGCACGCTACAAACTCTGTTGCACGGGATAGCCGATGCGCCGCCGATCCCGCTGACCGGTGTCAGTGACGACAGTAGGAATATTTCTTCTGGAAGTCTGTTTGTCGCTTATGCCGGCGAGCGCACGCATGGCATGGAGCATCTAGCGCAAGCGTTTGCAGCCGGTGCAGCGGCAGCGGTATTTGATAGCGATAGCGGCGAACCGCCGACGGCAAGCTACGACCGTCCAGTCATCGCTATTTCCGGATTACGAAACTTCACCGGATTGCTCGCAGACCGTTGGTATGAATCGCCATCTGAGTCGTTAAATGTGTTGGCGGTAACCGGTACAAATGGCAAGACAACAATCTCGACGCTTCTCGCGCAAAGTATGCAAACCCTAGGACGCCGTTGCGGTTACATCGGTACGCTTGGCAAAGGTATAGAGCAATTGGTGCCGACGGGAGGATTGACAACGCCATCGTGCTTTACGCTTCACGCAACACTTGCGGAATTTAAGGATGCCGGTGCGACGGACGTTGCGATGGAGGTTTCCTCGCATGCATTGACGCAAGGCCGAGTGGATGGTGTACGTATCGATACGGCGATTTTTTCCAACCTTACACGTGACCATATCGATTATCACGGCAGCATGCGCAATTATTTTGACGCAAAGGCCACTCTGTTCTCTCGGCACAATCCGTCGCACTCCATCGTCAATATTGATTCGGAATACGGTCTGGCTGTCGCGGACTTATGTGGGAAAGAGATTGTCGTTGTGTCAACGAATTTCGAACGCGTTTCGAACGGTCGCCCGTTCGCTTTCGCGCGAGCCGTCGTCGCCGATCAAACAGGTTCGAAAATTCGTTTCGACAGCAGCTGGGGCAGTGCCGAGTATAGAGTCAATTCGCCGGGGCGGTTTAATGTCGAAAACTCCATGCTGGTCATGGCAACTCTCCTGAATGATGGCGTTGCAATAGATTCAGCCTGTGAGGTTCTGCAAGAAGCCAAAGCGCCGGCCGGTCGGATGCAACTCGTTACGATGACTGGTGTAGAAGCGAGCCCGGCCGTATTTGTAGATTTCGCACATACGCCAGCGGGCCTAGAGCTTGCACTGAGGTCATTGCGAGACCATGCAGGCGGGCGATTGTGGTGTGTGTTCGGCTGCGGCGGTGATCGTGATCGCGGTAAACGTCCGCAGATGGGCAAAATCGCGTCTCGTCTCGCGAATAAATGCATCGTAACCAGCGACAATCCACGCACCGAGAGTCCTACCAAAATTATTGCGGATATTTTGTCCGGTATGTCGCGCGACGTTGAAGCAATTGAGGATAGAGCGACGGCAATTGCGTATGCCATATCCGAGGCAAATGATGATGACGTGATCCTAATTGCCGGTAAGGGCCACGAGGATTATCAACTTGTCGGTGCCGAGAGAATTCGCTTCTCAGATTACGCCACCGCACAGACGAGCCTGCGTCAGCGTCGTCAAGCAGGTGTTTCGAAAAATGATTGAAAGCACTTTGTCAAACGCAACCGAGTCCATGCACGGTGTGTTGCACGGTGCAGATCAAACTTTTCGTGGCGTTAGTACCGATTCGCGATCAGTCAAAGCGGGCGAATTATTCGTGGCGCTGCAAGGACCGAACTTTGACGGTGCTGCCTTCGTCGAAGCGGCATCCAGCAAACGAGCAGCGGGCGCAGTAGTCAATAGCAACACGCCTGCAAATATTCCGTGCATCACGGTTGACGATACGCGTATTGCGCTGGGCCGTTTGGCCGGAACCTGGCGACAGGAAATGCACGCGACTGTGGTCGGTATTACGGGCAGCAATGGCAAGACGACGCTCAAAGAATTCGTCTCGAGCTGCTTATCTCAATCGGCCAAGACATTAGCTACTCAAGGTAATTTGAACAACGAAATCGGTATGCCCCTGATGCTGCTGCGGCTGCAGCCCGAACATCGGTATGCGGTAATTGAAATGGGCGCAAATCATGCTGGAGAAATCGCTTATTTGTCTAATTTGGCGGCGCCTGAAATTGTAGCGATCACCAATGCGGGACCTGCGCATTTGGAAGGCTTTGGCTCGATAGAAGGTGTCGCGAAAGCCAAGGGTGAAATTCTTCAATCGGACGTTCGCCCTCAGGCGGCAATACTAAATGCCGACGATCGATATTTTGACTATTGGAAATCGCTATGCCCGACATCTTCAATTGTCAGTTTCGGTTTGAGCAGTGCTGCCGATGTTTTCGCGTCGGACATCCAACTGAACCGGGATTCATCTGATTTTCGTTTACTTTGCCCGCAAGGAAATGTCTCGGTTTCACTGCCTATGCCGGGCCGCCACAATGTGCGCAACGCTTGTGCGGCAGCGGCAATAGCTTGTGCGTTAGACATTCCTTTAGATCAAATTCGCTCTGGCTTGGAATCGGTGCAACCTGTTTCAGGGCGCCTAAAACCACTATTGGGCATTCGTGGTGCACGTATCTACGATGATAGCTACAACGCCAATCCTGCGAGCGTGATTGCAGCGACGGAGTTTTTGGCAGAGCAGGAAGGTGAGTCCGTTCTGGTTCTCGCAGACATGGGCGAGTTGGGTGCGGATTCTGCAGCGCTGCATCGTTCTGTGGGTGTGGCCGCTAAATCGGCGAAAGTCGGCAGGCTGATGGCGACCGGAGATTCTTCGCGCGCGACAGTCGATGCATTTGGTGACGGTGGCAGTTGGTATGCATCGACAGAATTACTTATCGATAATCTGCTACCGGTTCTTACAGATCGTTGCAACGTATTGGTCAAAGGATCGCGGTCAATGCGGATGGAACGGGTCGTCGACGCGATTCGAAGTCATTCCGGTGAGGGCTGCTAAGAGATGCTTCTTTACCTCACGGAATTTTTAGCTCAATACGAATCTGGATTCAACGTTTTCAGCTATCTGACCTTGCGTGCAATTCTCGGCGCGCTGACAGCCTTGATCATTTCGTTCGTTATCGGGCCGAGAATGATCGCGCGACTCAGTCAGAATCAAGTGGGACAGCCGGTTAGACAAGATGGTCCATCAACGCATCTGCCGAAAGCTGGAACACCGACGATGGGCGGAGCGCTCATATTGACCGCAATAGTGGTTAGCACGGTGTTGTGGGCGGATCTCGAGAATCATTTTATCTGGGTCGTGCTTTTTGTAACGCTCGCGTTTGGAATTATCGGCTACGTCGACGATTACAAGAAACTGATACTGCAGGATCCGGCTGGCATGTCCGCACGCCACAAACTTTTTTGGCAATCGCTAACTGCAGCGATCGCGGCCGTCTCTCTTTATATGATGGCGCAAGATGAGGTAAGTACCTCCCTGTTGATTCCGTACTTCAAAAACCTTGCGCTGCCGCTGGGTGTGATGCAGATCGCGGTTACATTTGTGTTTATCGTGGGCTTCAGCAATGCCGTGAATCTAACCGATGGCTTGGATGGGCTTGCGATAATGCCGACAGTTTTAGTCGGCGGTGCGTTGGGCGTTTTCGCTTACGTAACCGGCAACGTAAATTTTTCGCAGTATCTGGATATTCCTTACGTTGCCGGTACCGGCGAGGTGATGGTTTTTTGTGCCGCGCTTACTGGTGCGGGGCTCGGCTTTTTATGGTTTAACACCTATCCAGCACAGGTGTTTATGGGTGATATCGGTGCACTTTCGCTTGGTGCGGCGCTCGGTGTTGTAGCGGTTGTCGTTCGACAAGAAATTGTTCTGGCCATTATGGGCGGAGTATTCGTCGTCGAAACTATTTCGGTCATAATCCAGGTGGCTTCATTCAAGCTAACTGGCCGTCGCGTATTTCGGATGGCGCCGCTACACCACCATTTTGAATTGAAGGGTTGGGCAGAGCCGAAAGTCATTGTGCGCTTTTGGATTATCACCGTCATACTGGTTCTGATCGGGCTGGCGAGTTTGAAAATCCGATGAGTAACGCGGCCAGAAAAAATACTGATGAGTACGACGCGTTGGTATATGGCCTCGGCAACAGTGGGTTGTCGATTGCACGCTACTTGAAGCGGCACAACCTAAGTGCGGTTTACTACGATCAGTGTGACGCGCCGAGTGGCCTCGACGCGCTGCGCGAGATCGATTCCAGCGCTAGAGTTATTCTTGGCGAGAACACCAAAGGGTTGCTGAAATCGGTGCGGACCCTCATCGTTTCGCCCGGTGTCCCGGAAAGCGACGCGGTGCTACGTAAAGCTCGCAAGAAGAAAATGAAGATTTCTTCGGACATCGAGATATTTGTCGAGAATACCAAGTCGCCTTTCGTCGCTGTTACAGGCTCGAATGGAAAGAGCACTGTGGTTACCTTGCTTGCAATGATGTGTGACGCGTCCGGGAAGCAAGCTTTGGCGGGTGCGAACCTAGGTCATCCCGTGCTCGACATGCTCGTTGAGCCGCGGCCTGATTTTTATGTGTTGGAACTTTCAAGTTTTCAATTGCAACGCACGCCAAATCTTCCAGCGCAAGTCGCTGCGTTGCTAAATATATCGCCGGATCACCTTGATTGGCATACGAACGAAGACGAATACGTTGCGGCGAAGTATCGTGTATTTCGCGAGGCCAAGGCTGTTGTGTTTAACCGAGCAGAGCCGCACGTGGAGCATCGATTTCCGGCCAATGTGCCACAAATCAGCTTCGGTCTTGATACACCCGACGACGGTCACTATGGAATTCGCGTTGACGGTGATATTGAGTTCTTAGCGCGAGGTGAACAACTTCTTCTAGCCGTTGAAGACATGGCACTGGTTGGCAAACACAATCAGGCCAATGCGTTGGCCGCCCTATCGATTGGTGAGCTGATGGGGCTCGAAACCTCCGCCATGCTGCAAGTATTGAATGAGTTTCCGGGATTACCACACCGAATGCAGTTTGTTGATCAGATAGTTGGCACTACCTATATCAACGATTCTAAGGCAACCAACATTGGCGCGGCTATCGCATCAATAGAGTCGATTGAAGGTTACATCGTGCTCATCGCCGGAGGCGATGGTAAGGGCAACAGTTTCTCGGAATTTGCGAAGACCGTACACCGGCGGTTGCGTGGTGCGGTCGTTTTGGGGGTCGACGGGCCGAAATTGGCGCAAGCGTTCGACGGTTTGGCGCCGGTTTATCAAGTGGAAAACATGCACGACGCAGTCAAGACGGCGGCTACAATTGCTTTGTCTGGAGATACCGTGCTTCTTGCACCTGCGTGTGCAAGTTTCGACCAATATGAAAGTTACCAACATCGTGGCGATGACTTCCGGCAAGCCGTCGGGGCGTTATCAGCATGAATACGCGCAAAACAATAATGCCGTTTCCGGCAAGATTAAAAATACCCTTTCAGGTAGATCCGATATTGCTCGGCCTGGCATGCACGCTACTTTTGGGTGGATTAGTGATCTTGGCATCTGCGTCGATTTCGATATCTGACAGCCAGACCGGTAGACCGTTTTTCTACGTCGAGCGCCAGTTGCTTGCCGTATTGATTGGTTCACTCGGCGGTGCGTTTTGTTTGTTCATCCCGATGCACGTGTGGCGCAGTCTTGGTCCGCTGATGCTGCTATTGAGCATCGCCTTGCTGCTGCTGGTGTTATTACCCGGCGTCGGCCATTCGGTCAATGGCAGCACCCGCTGGGTTCGATTCGGCGTGATGAATGTGCAAGTGTCAGAGGTTGCTAGATTGTGTCTGCTGATTTATCTCGCTGGCTATTTAGTCAGACGAAACAAATCGCTACGCGAAGAATTTAGTGGCTTTTTCCGACCGATGATCGTATTAAGTATTGCGTGCTTTCTATTGCTGGCCGAGCCCGATTTTGGCGCGGCAATCGTATTACTGGCGACATCTCTCGCGATGATGTTCGTTGCAGGCGCGCGCTGGCGAGATTTTTTCCTGTTTATTGGTATCGCCATAATTTCAATGGCGATTCTGGCGATTACCTCACCATACCGGCTGAATCGGCTTACCGCATTTCTGGATCCGTGGGCGGATCCTTTTGAGTCGGGCTTCCAGCTAACGCAGTCACTGATTGCTATCGGGCGGGGCGAGTGGTTTGGTGTTGGGCTCGGTGAGGGCGTACAGAAACTCTTTTATTTACCTGAGGCGCACACCGATTTTGTATTCGCTGTCTTCGCCGAAGAGTTTGGGCTGATCGGCTCGCTTGCGATCATCGCAATCTTTTTTGCCCTGGTTTGGCGGGTCTACCGTTTGGCAATTCGTGCTTGCGATTCTGAGCGATTTTTTGAAGCCTACTTGGCGATTGGGATTGGGACCTGGCTTGGCTTACAGGCATTCATAAATGTCGGCGTAAATATGGGTCTATTGCCGACTAAAGGACTGACATTACCGCTAGTTAGTTATGGTCGAAGTAGCATTATTATCGTAATGATTAGCATCGGTTTACTGCTGCGAATTCACCATGAACTGGTCACCGATGCGCGACCGATCAATCGAAAAAGAAAAAAGGTGAAGGCATGAGTCGTCGCCCAATTCTAATTATGGCCGGTGGTACCGGCGGGCATGTGTATCCAGCGTTAGCGGTCGCTAACGAAATTCGCGCGCAATCCGGCGAGATCGTATGGCTGGGAACTCGGCGCGGCCTTGAATCTCGGATCGTGCCGGCGGCGGGTATCACGATGCAGTGGATAAACATTCAGGGGCTACGTGGCAAAGGAAGCCTAACCGCATTGCTCGCACCTTTTCGGCTTGCTATTGCGTTACTGCAGTCGCTTTCCGTAATGATCAAAATTCGTCCTGCCGCCGTACTGGGAATGGGCGGCTTTGTTAGTGGTCCGGGCGGTGTCGCTGCCTGGTTGACACGCAGGCCGCTCGTCATACACGAACAAAATGCAGTTGCAGGAATGACAAACCGACTTCTGGCGCGTCTTGCCCGGGTTGTGCTACAAGCCTTCCCGGGCAGTTTTCCTGCACAAGCAAAATTGCAGACCGTCGGAAATCCGGTGCGCACCGAGATTTCGTCGATCGACGATCCGCGGCAACGCTATGCGGCGCGTACCGGCAAGCTAAACCTTCTGGTTTTGGGCGGCAGCCAAGGCGCACTCGCACTGAATCGCTTGCTGCCGAGCGCGCTCGCGGCGCTGCCAGGTGACTTACAGCCAAACGTCCGCCACCAAGCCGGCGAAAGAACGCTGCAGACCGCGATGGATGCCTATGCCAGTTGCAGTGTTACGGCCGATGTTAGCGCGTACATTGATGACATGGCTGACGCATATGGCTGGGCTGACTTAGTGGTATGTCGAGCAGGTGCGCTGACGGTAGCGGAAATCGCCGCCGCAGGTCTGCCGGCAGTTTTCGTACCCTTCCCAGCTGCCGTCGATGATCACCAGACGGCCAATGCACGACCGCTTGTTGAGGTAGGCGCTGCGATAATTGTCAAAGAGACGGATCTCGGCAGCGACAGACTGACCGAAGTGTTCCGCGAGCTACTTGCGAGCCGGCCGGCGCTGCAAGAACGTGCGCTGGCCGCACGCGCGCTGGCACAGCCAGATGCGTTGCATCGCATAACCGGCATATGCCTTGACGCTGCGGGGATATCGAAATGATCCAGAGAATGCGTCGAATCAATCGGGTCCACTTTGTCGGCATTGGTGGTTCCGGTATGTCGGGCATTGCGGAAGTGATGTTGAGCCTTGGATACGAGGTTCAGGGTTCCGACATTAGGCGGAATCGTCAGGTCATTAGACTTGAAAACCAAGGTGCGAAGATTTTCATTGGGCACGCGGCCGACAATGTCCGCAATGCAGACGCGATAGTTGTCTCTAGTGCGGTGGATGAAACCAATCCTGAAGTGCTGGCTGCGCGCGAAATATTGCTGCCTGTTGTGCCGCGCGCTGAGATGCTGGCGGAGCTTATGCGCTTTCGTTATTCAATAGCGGTCGCCGGCACGCATGGCAAAACGACGACTACAAGTCTCGTTGCCAGTGTATTGGCTGAAGGTGGGCTCGATCCCACATTCGTAATTGGTGGCCGGCTAAAAAGTGCAGACGCGAATGCGCGCCTGGGACAAGGTGACTATTTGGTGGCCGAGGCCGACGAGAGTGACGCGTCATTTGTACATTTGAAGCCGATGCTCGCTATTGTTACCAATATTGACGCAGATCACATGTCTACTTATGACGGTGATTTGGACAAATTGCGTAACGGTTTCATTGAGTTTCTGCACAACCTGCCGTTCTACGGATTGGCCGTACTTTGCATAGACGATCCTGGAATCGAAACAGTCATCGGACAAGTTGGTCGCTCAACGGTGACCTATGGAGTGGATGAGCACGCCGACGTTCGCGCTGTCGACATCAAATTTGATGCTGGAATGACAATATTTAAAGTGCAGCGCAGGGATAGGGATGAAGCACTGCAGATTCGTCTAAGATTGCCCGGCCTACATAACGTCAGAAATGCATTGGCAGCAATCGCGGTTGCGGGAGAACTGCAAATCAGCGACCAGGCGGTGATCGACGCTCTGGAAAAATTTGAAGGCATCGACCGGAGATTCCAAAGCCACGGCGAAGTTCGAACAAAAAACGGCAGCGTTCTCTTTATTGATGACTATGGCCATCACCCGACCGAATTGGCCGCGACGATAGCAGCAGCAAAAGCAGGTTGGCCGGGTCGGCGCATTGTCCTGGCATTTCAGCCACACCGGTATTCGCGAACGCGCGATCTTTTGGATGACTTCGCATCAGTCCTGTCAGAGGCGGACGTTTTGGTATTGCTGGAAGTCTACGCGGCGGGAGAAGATCCGATTGCCGGCGCAGACGGCCGTGCTATCGCTCGCGCGGTGCGGGTTCGTGCTGCCGTCGAGCCTGTGTTTGTGGAGACCCTTGAGCAACTTGCGCCAGTCCTCGACGGCCTATTAACCGATGGTGACCTGTTGTTGACGATGGGTGCAGGGGACATCGGTACGCTCGCGGCGGAGCTTCCAGAAATTCTATCTAAAAAGCCCGCCCTGAAGGTGCAGAAATGATGGCGGCAGAAAAACCAATGCCGACAGCCGGTGTGATTCGCCACAACGAGCTCATGAGCGGACATACATCGTGGCGCGTGGGTGGACCTGCAGAGATTTTTTTCAAGCCAGATTCACTTGACGATTTGGCAAATTATTTGCGACAGCTGGATTCGAACACACCAATTTTTTGGTTTGGATTGGGGAGTAATCTGCTAGTTCGAGATGGCGGCCTGCCGGGTGTTGTCATTGCTGCAGCCGGAATATTCACCGCATTAGATAAACTGACTGATGCAACGGTTCGCGCTGGTGTCAGCATTCCATGTACCCAGCTTTCTCGGCAATGCGTTCGTTGGGGGCTTGGACCATCAGAATTTTTCGCCGGTATTCCGGGCACCGTCGGTGGTGCTCTGGCCATGAATGCGGGTGCACACGGAAGCGAGACCTGGCAATGCGTTAGACAGGTGAAAACCATTGATCGGCGCGGCGACCTCCACACGCGTGCTGCCGATGACTACGAGATAGGCTACAGAAGCGTCAAAGGGCCCGTCGATGAGTGGTTCATCGAAGCAGTGTTGGAGTTTGATTTGCAGACTCAAACGAGCATGCAGACATTGAAACAAATGTTGGAGCGCCGGAAATCGACGCAACCGTTAGGATTGCCGAGTTGCGGTTCGGTCTTTCGAAATCCGCCTGGCGATCATGCGGCACGCCTAATTGAATCGGCAGGGCTAAAGGGCCACCGAATTGGCGGCGCCGAAGTTTCACAGAAGCACGCAAATTTCATTATAAATCGAGATGCCGCTAGTGCAGCAGACATCGAAGCGCTAATTACATACGTACAAAAATCTGTCGCCGAAACCCACGGCGTCAATCTCGTTCACGAAGTACGAATCGTCGGTAAGGACGCGTAGATGGTTGGTCAAATCGAACGTCGAATTGAGACTTCGCATGCGAATTCGTTCGGTCGAGTTGCGGTCTTGCTCGGTGGAAATTCTAGCGAGCGGGAAGTATCGCTCGAAAGCGGTGCGGCGGTGCTTGCTGCGCTGCGAAACTGCGGTGTGGACGCCACCGCGTGGAACCCTGCCGAGAAACCCATTGCCGATTTTGCAGCAGCGGGTTTCGATCGTGTATGGAATGCGTTACACGGCACCGGCGGTGAGGATGGCGCTTTGCAGGGTGCTCTGCAATGGCTCAACATTCCATACACTGGCAGTGGCGTGATGGCCTCGGCACTTGCAATGGACAAAGTGAGAAGCAAGCATCTTTTTCGCCATGCAGGTATCGGTACGCCAGATTACGTCGTTGTTGAGGATAAGTCCGATGTATTGCGTGCGATCGAACAATTCGGTTTTCCTATTTTCTTGAAGCCTGCCGGTGAAGGATCAAGTGTCGGCATGAGCAAGATTTTCGACATGAGCGACATTGCCGCAGCGACTGCGTCGGCGCTCGCATATAGCGGTGTCGCGCTCGCCGAACGGTGCATCGTTGGCAGCGAGCTAACCGTGGCGGTGCTGCAGGGTGAAGCATTGCCCAGCATTCGTATCGAAACGCCGCGAGTTTTTTACGACTATCGCGCGAAATACGAATCTGATCGCACAGCGTATCACTGTCCTGGAACAACCTCACCCGACAACGAAACAGAATATCAGGACATTGCGGTCGCGGCGTTCGCAGCGCTCGGTTGCAGTGGCTGGGGGCGTGTTGATTTTATGCAAGGTGATGATGCGATACCACTGGTACTCGAAGTTAATACCGTGCCCGGTATGACAAGTCACAGTTTGGTGCCGATGGCGGCGGCCGAGGCCGGTTTGAATTTCGAGGAGCTTTGCTGGCGAATACTGGAGACGAGCATGGAGTCGAGCAGCGTTGCAGAGCCTATGGGGGTGGTTGCAAATGGCGCGTAAGCAAGCGAATCGACGTAAGCCGAAACAGAAACCGAAGTTTCGCTTGCCGAAAATGCCGCTGGCGGGTGCCGGCATCCTGCTGGCTGCCTGTGGCGTACTGGTATTCACTTATCAACTGAGTTCTGCAATGTTAGATCGGCAGATTGGTTCGATATCCGTGAATGGCCCGTTTCAGCGCGTAACGGCCTTACAAATTGAGGAGGCGATAAGTGATGATCTGGCGTATGGCTTCCTAAGTGTTGATCTGCAATCCATCCAGCGCCAGGTTGTTGCGCTACCGTGGATCGATCATGCAAACGTTGCGCGCCGCTGGCCGAACAAAATAGAGATTAGCGTAACGGAACAGGTGCCGGCGGCTTGTTGGGGTGAGCGAGGTCTGCTGAATACTCGTGGTGAGCTGTTTGTTAGTAACGCGAGTCATGTCCCCGCGGAACTGCCGCGCCTTGTTGGACCGGAGGACCAGGCACCGGTGGTTGCACGCCGCTATTTGACGGTGCGCGAGCAGCTCATTCCACTAGGTCTTAATGTGAGACGTCTGCAGGTTGATGCGCGGGGTGCGTGGGACATGACGCTATCGAATGGCATCGATATCCGCCTAGGACGTAAAGATGTCGAGGATCGAACCCATCTCTTTCTAAGCGTCGTCGCAGATATCGTTTCCAGCCGTGAAACGGAGATCGATTTTGTCGATATGCGCTATAGCAATGGCTTCACTATCGGCTGGAAAGCAGGCAACGGTGCGCCTGAATCGTCTCAGCAGTTGGAATCGCGTGAAATGGTAGCGGGAAGGATTGACTAGGTGAATAAGCGAGCAGACAAAAACCTCATTGTCGGTCTCGATATTGGCACGTCAAAGGTCGTTGCGATCGTCGGTGAAGTCAATGACGAAGGCAAGATCGAAGTTGTGGGAATAGGTTCGCATCCGTCACGTGGGCTTAAAAAAGGCGTGGTTGTCAATATCGAATCAACGGTTCACTCGATTCAGCGGGCGGTCGAGGAAGCGGAGCTTATGGCCGGTTGTGACATACATTCGGTGTATACCGGTATCGCCGGCAGCCACGTTCGCAGTCTCAATTCGCACGGTATTGTGGCGATCAGGGACAAAGAAGTTAGTGCTGGCGACGTTGATCGAGTGATTGATGCGGCGCGCGCGGTTGCGATACCGGCTGATCAAAAAATTCTACATATCTTGCCGCAGGAATTTGTCATCGATAACCAAGAGGGTATTCCTGAGCCGATTGGCATGTCTGGCGTACGTCTTGAGGCAAAAGTGCACATGGTTACTGGCGCAGAGAGCGCAGCACAAAACATCGTGAAGTGTGTGCAGCGATGTGGCCTTGAGGTTGACGATATTGTCCTCGAGCAGCTCGCATCGAGTTATTCGGTCCTGACTGATGACGAGAAAGAATTGGGCGCGTGCATTGTTGATATTGGCGGTGGGACAACGGATCTCGCCGTGTTTCTCGGTGGCGCGATTCAACATACTGCGGTCATACCGATCGCTGGCGATCAAGTCACCAACGATATCGCTGTGTCGATGCGCACGCCAACGCAATACGCCGAGGAGATAAAGATTAAGTATGCCTGTGCGCTTTCACAACTGGCCAATCCGGACGAAACGATCGAGGTGCCGAGTGTTGGTGACCGCCCGCCGCGCAGATTAGCACGCCAGACGCTTGCGGAAATAGTAGAGCCGAGATTCGAAGAGTTATTTGGCTTGATCCGTGATGAACTTCGCCGCAGCGGCTTCGAAGAACTGATTGCGGCTGGCGTCATCATCACCGGCGGTAGCGCAAAAATGGAAGGCGCCGTGGAGTTGGCAGAAGAAGTTTTTCACATGCCAGTGCGCCTTGGCTCGCCGCAATACGTTAATGGCCTTGTGGACGTCATCCGTAACCCAATCCATGCGACTGGCGTTGGATTGTTGCTGTACGGATTCGAGAATTTGTCGCGGCGCGGCAGACGGAGCACGCCTGCAGGAAGTGGTATGCGTGATGCCTGGGAACGCATGAAGTCATGGTTTCAAGGGCAGTTTTAGGGAGCTTTGTTGTTAGTCAAACAAAGCATTGAAGTTAAGAGTGAGTATTGGAAATATCGTAGCGGAGGAACGAAATGTTTGAATTAATGGATGCGCATAGCCAAAGTGCTGTCATCAAAGTGATTGGTGTCGGCGGCGGTGGCGGTAATGCTGTCGCGCACATGGTCAATGCAGGAATCGAAGGAGTCGACTTCATTTGTGCCAACACGGACGCGCAGGCGCTAAACAGCGCACGCGTGCGCACGGCTTTACAAATCGGTTGTAATATTACGAAAGGTCTAGGCGCGGGCGCCGATCCTGATGTTGGTCGGCAAGCGGCAATGGAAGATCGAGATCGTATACAGGAAGTTATCGAAGGTGCTGACATGCTGTTTATCACCGCAGGTATGGGCGGCGGAACGGGTACGGGTGCCGCTCCGGTCGTAGCTCAGGTTGCAAAGGAACTTGGCATATTAACGGTTGCCGTGGTCACCAAACCATTTGTGATGGAAGGCAATAAACGCATGGTAATCGCTGATAACGGCATTGCGGATTTGAGCAAGTACGTAGATTCGTTGATCACAATTCCCAATGAAAAACTACTAGCGGTCTTAGGCGGCGAAACAACTTTGCTCGATGCATTCCGTTCCGCGAACGAAGTATTACAAGGTGCGGTTCAGGGAATTGCCGAACTCATTACACGGCCTGGATTGATTAACGTCGATTTTGCGGATGTGAGGACGGTGATGGCAGAAATGGGCATGGCAATGATGGGTTCGGGTGTTTCTTCTGGCGAAGATCGCGCCCGCGAAGCGGCGGAAGCGGCCATTTCAAGTCCGTTGCTTGAAGACATCAACCTGGCAGGCGCGAATGGAATATTAGTGAATGTAACCGCTGGTATGGATTTGGCGATTGGTGAATTCCAGGAAGTTGGTAATACGATCAAGGAGTTTGCTTCTGATGAAGCTACTGTTGTTGTCGGTACCGTAATCGATCCCGACATGACTGACCGCATACGTGTCACTGTAGTCGCAACAGGCCTTGGGCAACAGGTCGCGCAGAGTTCATCGCCGATGCGAGTGGTACGGCGTTCGCCTGAACCGATTGAACCGAATTATGCTGGTTTTGATAAACCGGCCGTACAGCGCAAGCGCGCGGTTGGTGATGGTTTGGAGGATGGTGGATTGCAAGAAGAATTGCTGGACATCCCTGCGTTTTTGCGGCGTCAGGCAGACTAGCTAGATGCTCTGAGCCGATAGCCGCATTCACTCACTCGATGCGTCCGTCGGTTGTTCGTTCCGCTATGCGGGAGAGTCCGTCGCAGGATGGGCTCTCCCAGCAGTTTGTCGCTGCAGCGGGAACTTGCTTGATACGCTTTTGTGTGGGCGGTGACGGTTGGCGCAATTTGCTGGGTCACGCGCAAGCGCGATACTGTCGAACTTGGTCAGATAAATTCAATATGGTAATCTTTCGCGCAAGTTACCTGTAGGTTTGTCGGTAAGATATTGATTTGGCGGAATAACTCACCGACAATATCCGCGCATTGTTGAACGTTCGCGGGCACATTCGATCGATACATACGGAATTGGCTTGCAGTGGCAACGCGAAGTTGACGCAGTAGCCGGAAAGCGGCCGAATGCTGTGGACATAGATGGGGAGTAGCGATGCTACGACAGCGGACATTAAAAACGGCGATTCGTGCGACCGGCGTTGGTTTACATACCGGCGAAAAGGTTTATATGACTTTACGTCCTGCGCCTGAAAATGCTGGAATTTCGTTTCGCAGAGTGGATCTAGACGAACCCGTGGACATTCCCGCGGATCCCACGTTAGTGGGCGAGACAATGCTCGGCACGACGCTCATAAAAGACGATGTCAAGGTTGCGACGGTAGAACATCTAATGTCCGCGCTTGCCGGTCTTGGCATAGATAATTTACATGTGGACTTATCAGCGCCGGAAGTACCGATTATGGATGGTAGCGCTGGGCCGTTTGTTTTCTTGTTGCAATCAGCCGGCATAGAGGAACAAAATGCGGCTAAGCGATTTATTCGCGTACGCAAAAAGGTTCGTGTCGAAGACGGTGATAAATGGGCCGAGCTAACGCCGTTCAACGGTTTTAAAGTCAACTTCGAAATATCGTTCAATCATCCGGTATTCAACAAACTCAGTCGCGAGTCCTCGATTGATTTTTCGTCGACATCTTTTCTAAAGGAGGTCAGTCGCGCTCGCACGTTCTGTTTCCTACGTGATGTTGAAACGTTACGCGCGCAGAATCTAACACTCGGCGGTAGCATGGATAACGCAATCGTTCTTGACGACTACCGCATACTGAATGAAGACGGGTTACGGTATGCGAATGAATTCGTCACTCACAAAATCCTCGATGCTATTGGAGATCTGTATTTGCTGGGTCATACGGTGCTCGGTGAATACTCTGCATTCAAGTCTGGTCACGAACTCAACAACCGATTGCTACGCGCAGTTCTAAACGACGCCGCAAGTTATGAAGAGGTGACCTTTAAGGATTCGCGAAAAGCGCCGATTTCCTACGCAACCCCCGCTTACGCTTAAGCGCGTTGCGCCGAGTATGGTCGTAGATATGGCGCGTTGACTTGCGCCGCTCTTAAAAATTCTTAGTTACTGAAACACGGCAGCTACTGACTTTTTCGCCGTGCTCAATCGCGGCCGTAAGTAGTGTTTCAGATTCGAATCGTAACGTCGTAGCCCAAGCCGACGAAGTCGCTATAAGCGTTAACGCTTCATTTTCATCTACCGTTGCTGCGAGCAGATTTGCGGCCGCATCTGGGCTCAGTCGTTGCCGCAGCGCGGAAGTCAATTTGTCCATATTTTGAGCAGTTTGGACTATTTTATTCAACGTGCCCGGGGCATCTGATTTGAGCAACTTTTCAAGGCTTATGATGGACATAGAAATGTGACCGAGTTGGCGATTTTGCAGCAGTTAGGTGACCGGCATCATGATTCTGAACCGTCCAACTTGTAAAAAAAAGCCGTATTATGCATATTGGCACTCCGATAAAGGCATAACCGTTGAAAGACGGCGACGCAAAGCCACCGATCTAAGGGACCAAGCAGTCCTAGGATAGCGGAGTTTCCGAAGTGATCACCAGAGATAGGCCTATGAAAATGAGAGGGCGCCGTTTACGGCAGCCGGCCGGTGTGGATGATCAATGTAGATCTACTAATAATAATTCGAATCGATCAAGGTCGGGGCACACTCGATGAATGTAGTTATATTTGGCAGAGGTTTTGGAAAACCTCGACAAATCAGTTTGTCCGGGCGCATTTTCGCAGGCATATGCGGTCTATGTGCAGTCGTGTTAATGGCATTTTCGTTCGTTGGTGGTCAATGGTATGCGGCTGCGAACGGATCCGGCGTCAGCCTACATGAAGTCGCGAATATTTCCGATGAGCTGGACTGGCAACGCGAGGCGATTGCCAATACCAGACAACAATCCGAAGACACCTTGGATGCACTTGCTATTCGCATTGGTCAAATGAACGCCAGGGTGATCCGGTTAGACGCCCTCGGACGACGCCTGACAGATATGGCGGATCTCGACGATGGCGAATTCAATTTCGATGCCAATCCTGCGATCGGCGGTCCAGAGGAACCCTATGCGAACGGCAGTGCCATTCCAGTTCCTGAGCTGGTTACCGCGATGGAAGGGCTAGATAGCCAGCTGAATAGTCGAGAGGCTCAACTCGGCGTTCTTGAGAGTGTGTTGATGAACCAACAACTCAGCGAACGCGTCTATCCACAAGGTCGGCCGGTTAAGTCTGGTTGGATGTCGTCGTACTTTGGAAAACGTACGGATCCGTTTACCGGAAAACCCGCTAATCATCGAGGTGTGGATTTTGCCGGTAAATCAGGTGCGGAGGTCATTGCGGTCGCCGATGGTGTGGTTACCTGGTCTGCGAGTCGCTACGGTTATGGAGAAATGATTGAAATCAATCATGGCAACGGCTACGCGACCCGCTACGCACATAATTCGGAAAACCTGGTTGCGGTCGGCGAGGAAGTTAGAAAGGGCCAAACAGTTGCTTTGATGGGCAATACGGGTCGTGCAACCGGCCCTAATCTACATTTCGAAGTGCTGCAAGATGGCCATCGCGTGAATCCCGTCAAATTCATACGACAGAGCGCCGACTAGCTGACTCTAAGTGTGTGAGCGGCGCTCGTCCAAAGTTGCCGGTTCAATTCCAAGTTGTCGCGTAATGCATTTCGCTTCTATGCGAAGAATTCATACAGGCGCGCCTAATTAATTCACGTCGAGACCTTGTAATTTGGACCCGTGTACCTAAATCGCCACACAGACTCGTTAATTCAGATTGGATGCACAATTTGCGTCAATCAGGCGTGCAATATCGCTACTAGTCCGTAAAATACCGGTCTTTGTGCGCTCCCCGGCTAGCTGAGGGCGTGCCGGATAATCCGTCGCAGGAGCCTTTAGTGGCGAACTTCATAACGCAAATTTTTGGCAGCCGTAATCAGCGGTTGTTGAAGCAGTACTCACAGATAGTCGCGAACATAAACGCACAAGAGGCGGATCTTAAGGCGCTTGATGATGCGGCGTTGGCGGCAAAAACCGCCGGGTTTAAGCAGCGTCTTGAGAACGGAGAATCGTTGGACGACCTTCTGCCAGACGCGTTCGCTGTGGCGCGAGAAGCGGCATTTCGTACATTGGGTATGCGACCGTTTGATGTGCAGTTGATTGGCGGGATGGTGCTGCATAACGGCAATATTGCGGAAATGCGCACCGGTGAGGGCAAGACGCTGGTGGCAACGCTGCCGGCCTATCTAAATGCTTTGAGCGGTAACGGTGTTCATGTTGTTACGGTTAATGAATACTTGGCGCAGCGAGATGCTGATTGGATGCGGCCGGTTTTCGAATTTTTGGGCCTCTCTGTTGGTGTATCGAAAAGCGGCCAGACGCAAGACGAAAAACGAGCAGCCTACGATACCGATATAACCTATGCGACGAACAATGAATTGGGTTTTGACTATCTTCGGGACAACTTGGCCTTCTCAATAAACGACAAGGCTCAGCGAAAACTCAATTTCGCGATTGTTGATGAAGTTGATTCGATATTGATCGATGAGGCAAGAACGCCGTTGATCATTTCTGGTCCGGTTGAAGAGAGCACCGATCTCTACCAGAAGATCAATAAGTTTATTCCAAAGTTGCGGCAACACGATGAGACGGAGCAGCCATCCAACTACGATATTGCTGCAAAACGAATCAAATTACTTGATGAACACGGGCAAGCGTTACACGGAGCGATTGTTGACGGCGAGCAAAGCGAGTATATGAGTGTCGACGAAGCAGTGGAGATTGCCGATCCGCGATCTGCTGATGTTATTTTGACCGAAACGAAAGATGATGTACCTGTGTGCAGATTGGTTATTCGCGGTCACTATACGACCGACGAAAAATCGAAGCAGGCGCACGTGACTGAAGACGGCCATCAAGAAGTCGAACATCTGATGCATCAATCCGGTTTACTCGGAGAGAAAGAGAGCTTGTATGACGCTGGGAATATTCGTTTAGTTCACCATCTAAACGCTGCGCTCCGGGCGCACACCATGTACAAGCGCGATGTCGACTACATCGTCAAAGATGGCGAGATCGTTATCGTTGATGAATTTACCGGTCGGACTATGCCGGGCCGTCGATGGTCGGACGGACTGCACCAAGCGGTGGAAGCGAAGGAAGGTGTAGCGGTCAAGCAGGAGAATCAGACCGTAGCTTCGATTACTTTTCAAAACTATTTTAGGCTTTACAATAACCTATCCGGCATGACCGGAACGGCCGATACTGAAGCGTTCGAGTTTCAGCAGATCTACGGACTCGAGGTCATTGTAATTCCAACGCACCAGCCGATGGTAAGGGACGACATGCCGGACCTGGTTTACCTCACCGAAAACGACAAATTCGACGCTATTGTCGAAGATATTTCAGATTGTCGTGAGCGAGGGCAACCGGTTCTTGTTGGCACGACGTCGATCGAAACGTCAGAGCTGCTGTCGAATGTGCTGAAAAAGAAGAGCATCGATCACGAAGTTCTGAATGCAAAACAACACGAACGTGAAGCAATCGTTGTTCAACAAGCTGGACGACCCGGTGCGATCACCATTGCGACCAATATGGCGGGACGCGGTACGGATATAGTTCTCGGCGGTAATCTTGAAGCGGAAATTCAGGCCGTTACTGACGATAGCAGCGAACAGGACGTCAGGGACGACTGGCAGGAACGTCACGATGCGGTCTTGGCAGCCGGAGGTTTACATATCGTTGGCACGGAACGCCACGAATCCAGGCGCATTGATAATCAATTGCGCGGACGTTCGGGACGACAGGGTGACGCGGGGTCGAGCCGCTTTTATTTGTCAATGGAAGATAGCCTAATGCGGATCTTCGGTGATCCTGAGCGTACGAAGAGTTTGTTATCGCGTGCGGGCATGCGCGAAGGTGAAGCGATCGAGAGCAAGATGCTGACGCGTCAAATTGAACGCGCACAGCGTAAGGTCGAAGCACACAATTTCGATATTCGGAAGAACTTGTTGGAATACGACGATGTTGCTAACGATCAGCGCAAGGTTGTTTACCACCAACGCAGCGAACTTATGGCTGCCGAAGAGATTGCGGACTCTATCGCAGCCATTCGCGAAGAGGTAATTGTGGGTCAGGTATCGCAATACATACCACCTGGCAGTTTGGAAGAACAGTGGGACGCGGACGGCCTTTCGCATGCGATGGAACACGATTTCGGCCTGCGACTCGATGTGAGTCAGTGGACGCGAGCCGATTCGAAGCTTACTGAAGACGGTATCCGGGATCGTTGTGTTGCCGAGTTAGCGTCGGCCTATGAGCATAAGGAAGCGAGTATTGGTAGCCCAGTAATGCGGCTGTTTGAAAAGGAAGTCATGCTCAAGCAACTGGACCACCATTGGAAAGAACACCTAGGTGCAATGGACTACCTCAGGCAAGGCATTGGATTGCGTGGTTATGCGCAGAAAAACCCTAAACAGGAATATAAGCGCGAGGCATTTGAAATGTTTGGGGTCATGTTGGACCAGGTTAAACATGACACGATCAGTCTCCTGTCGAGGGTTCGCATTCAAAGCGAGCAGGATGTGCAAAAAATGGAGGCTGAACGTCGCGCAGCAAAACAGATGCAATTTCAACACGCTGAAGCCGCGTCTTTGAATCAATCATCAGGTGAAGGAGAACAGGATCCGATCGCGGAAGTCCAATCGCCATTCAAGCGTGATGGACGGAAAGTGGGAAGAAACGAAGCATGTCCCTGCGGATCCGGAAAAAAGTACAAGCAATGTCACGGAAAGCTGAGCTAAGTCAGCGACGATGCGCCAACCGCTGGCACCCGATAATCACCGTATAGTTGTGGTCGCTGGTATCCTCATTGAAAAGAACGACAATATTCTCCTGACGGAACGAGTTGGCGACACGCAGTTTGTCGATCATTGGGAATTTCCCGGCGGCAAGGTTGCCAAGGACGAAACGCTGCAGCAAGCATTATGCCGTGAGTTGGCAGAGGAGATCGGCATTCAAGTTGTCGATGCGCAACCCTTCAGAACACTGGACCACGACTATGCTGACCGATCCGTACGCCTGCACTTTTACCTGGTCCGCAGCTGGCGTGGAATTCCCGCCGGCAGAGAGTCGCAGCGTTTGCGCTGGGTGTCGCGAACGAATATTGATGCTGATTCGTTGCTGCCCGCAGACCGGCCGATTGTTGAAGCACTACTTGCAGTCTGCTAAACAAGTTTTTTGTTTGCGTGCATTATTATCAGGCTGCAAGAAACAGCGCTATCGCCGGTTGCCCTTGAGCTGGCAAATTCTTAGACGTTATTCAGGGCCGACTAACTAGCAAACAGACAATTGAAATTTGACGTCGTGCCCGGTCTGCACTGCGCGACTTTCGATTGACGACCATTCCAAGAAACGGATGGTAAATCGATGCTGACTACCGCTGATTTCAGGATACAATGTGCAGTCACGCGGTAGAGTTACTCGTAATAGTCGACAGCTAGTACTCTTTTGCATACGGTGTTGATACATGCCGTTAATGGCGACCCGTTCGTCAGTTTGTGCACTTTCGCGAATGAGCCAAAGTAATTCGACCACCGCATCGCAAACTGGGCGTATGATCTCCAGCCATTTGAGCAGGTCTTTTTGCCGGCGGCTAAAAGGCTGTCGCAACCAATGACTGTATTCGGGTAAATCAAATTCACAAGTACCGCCGGGTATCGCGCTGCGATGCTTGATTGCGCTAAGAAATTCACTATCTTTTAGAGGCTGCAGGAAATTAGTACCAGCAGTATCAATTTCAGTGCGACCCATCACCAGATTTCCAATCAATGTATCCAATCGCTTACTGTCAACCGCTGGCTGGCTCTTATAGCGCTCAAGTTGGCAAATCTGGGAGCCCAGCTCCTTGTGCACATCGCCTCGAATATCGCCGCGCATCAGGATCGCCATAGCATCCAGCAAGCTCGAAATAACGGCTCGTGTCGCCCAGTCAACATCATGCTCTACATTGTAGAGAAGTTGCCGATAGAGAAATTCGAGCCGCATGAATGTACGCATGCGTTCACTCAGGGGCTGCTCATATTCAGCAAGGCGCCTGCCAGGGGCGGAGTGTTGTGCGTTAGATGCTATTGCTGCCATGCATGTATTCTGCGCCAGCCATTCGTTACAGGCAAATGACGTTAATTTGCGACATCGTTAGCCGCCAATTTTTGCTCGGCCAAGGTCAGATAGCGCTTGTGTAGCTTTATGGCCTGCCGCTCGGCATCCGCCAAGTCGGTATTGTTGACGAGGACGTCGTCCGCGATTTCCAAGCGCTCTTCCCGGGTTGCCTGTGCCTCGATCATTCTTAGCGCGAGCGACACCGATTCGGTATCACGGCGCATCAATCGCTCCAATTGGACGTCCTTTGAGCAGTCGACCACCAAAATTCGATCGACACTGTGCTTTAGCGGCGATTCGGTCAGCAGTGGCACGGCGACGACCTGATAGGTACCGTCGTTGCGTCGCATCTGCCCTAGCGTTTCTTCCCGGATCAGAGGATGCAGAATTGACTCGAGCGCGCGCCGTTGCCCGACGTCGGCAAATACAATCTTACGCAGTTCGCGGCGATCTAGCCTTCCGTCGTCGCGCAGCACGGACGCTCCGAAGTGATCAATGACCTCGCGCAATCCGTCACTTTCAGGCGACACGACCTGACGAGCGATTACGTCCGTATCAATCAACGTCGCGCCGAGGCGTACAAACATATTGGCGATGGTCGACTTGCCACTGGCAATTCCGCCAGTTAGGCCCACACTGAATACTGGTGTCAATTTGGTCGCGCCGACAGAGCGGTTTCGGTCCGCATTCCCGCTCACAGACTAGGGCCCATCAAATCCAAATACTTGTCGACGATCTCGGGGCCGTACAGCATCGCTATCCATCCGGCTGCAGCAAGGTATGGCCCAAATGGAATGGGTATGCCTCGATCATGACGCTTAATTAGAATTAGTGAAATGCCGACGAGAGCGCCGACAATAGCGGACAACATGATAATCAACGGTAACATCTGATAACCCAGCCAGGCACCAAGTGCTGCGAGCAATTTGAAGTCGCCGTACCCCATACCTTCTTTGCCGGTGATTAGTTTGAATAATTGATACACAGACCAGAGGCTGAGATACCCAGCAATGGCGCCGACGATGGCATCTTTCGGTGGTATAAATAGATTATCAGCGCCGGTAAGCGGGTGAAATAGGGACAACGACAAGCCGATCCAAAGCAACGGCAGCGCCAGTGAATCGGGTATCAGCTGATAATCGACGTCAATCATCGATATAGCAACGAGTATCCAGGTCAACAAAATGGCGGCCGCCGCCTCGATACCGAAACCGAAGCGCCAAGCAACAATCGCAGTCAACAATGCCGTCACTAGCTCGACTGCTGGATAACGCCCTGAAATCGGATTTTGGCAATTTGCGCACTTACCACGCAAAAACAACCAGCTAATGACTGGGATATTTTGCAGTGCCGTTATTTGACTACTACAAGATGGGCAACGGGATCTCGGAACCATGAGATCGAATCTACCCTCTGGAATTTGTGGTGCTTCGTCTTCAAGAATTTCTGTCGCCTGTTTTCGCCAATCGCGTTGCATCATGAGCGGCAGACGATATATGACGACATTCAGAAAGCTGCCAATGAGCAGCGCGAATACAAAGGCGACAGCAGTGAATGCCAAGGGTGAAGCAATGAATAAAAGCATAAGGTTCCCAATCAAAAGCGGCGCCCTAGGGCGCCGCTATTCTATCTGCAATTGGATTCAATTTGACTATACGACGGCACCCAACTTGAATATCGGTAAGTACATTGCGACAACCAAGCCACCCACCAGTACGCCAAGAATAGCCATAATCATAGGCTCCAAGAGGCTGCTCAAGTTATCCACCGCGTTATCTACGTCTTCCTCGTAAAAATCGGCGACCTTCGCGGACATCTCATCAAGTGACCCTGATTCTTCGCCAACCGCAATCATTTGGATAACCATATTCGGAAACAAGTCGGTGTTTTCCATGGCTTGTTGCAACCGCTGGCCCGTTGCTACCTCGTCTTTCATCTGCAACACACCAACCTCATATACGATGTTGCCGGTTGCGCCTGAAACTGATTCCAATGCCTCTACAAGCGGTACACCCGCACTGAACATGGTCGACAGCGTGCGCGCGTAACGTGCGATTGATGCCTTTTGTAATATTGGGCCGACAATTGGCGTTTTCAGCATGACACGATCCAGAAAATGCCGCATTGGACGTGAACGCTTCTTGAAATACAGGAACGTGAATACCGCGCCGCCTGCGAAAATCGCCAGTATCCAACCTTGGTCACGCACAAACTGAGAGATGTCGATCACAAACCGTGTGAACGACGGTAAATCGGCACCAAATCCCTTGAACAAATCTTCAAACGCTGGGATGACGAAAATCAGCAAGATGATGGTCACGACAAATGCGACAACCAATACTGCAGCCGGATATGTCAGCGCCTTTTTGATCTTCTTTTTGATAGCCTCAGTTTTTTCTTTGTAGGTGGCAATCTTATCCAGCAGTGTTTCGAGCGCGCCTGCTTGCTCACCGGCTTCCACCAGATTTATGAACAGGTCGTCAAAATGCAGCGGATGCTTCGCCAGTGCTTCAGCTAACGAACTACCACCTTCGACATCAGCTTTTACCGCGAGAATCAGTTTTTGCATTGCCGCATTCTCGTGCCCGTTGCCGACAATCTCGAATGCTTGGACAAGCGGTATGCCCGCAGCTAGCATGGTCGCGAGCTGGCGGCTGAAAATCGCGATATCCGCTGCGCCAATAGTTGCAGAGCCCGCGAACAGACCCGCGCTTTGCTTTTTGATGCGGCTTGGCACGACGCCTTGACGGCGAAGATCGGCGCGCACCGCTGCCTCATTAGACGCAAGGCTCTTACCCTTGATCTTATTGCCCTTGCGGTCCGTGCCTTCCCACAAGAAAGGTGTGTTGCTACTTACTGCTACCGTTTCAGCCATGGTCTTTCTCTTCCGTTAGCCGAGTAAACTACTCGATTGTAACCCGATTGATTTCTACTAGGCTGGTTAGTCCTTCCTTGACTTTATTTAGTCCAGCTCTACGCAGATCGATAACCCCCTCAGTGCTTGCTTGTTCGGCAATCTGTAACGCGTTGCCGCCTTCCATAATCATGCGTCCCATCGTTTCGGAAACTTCCATGACTTGGAAGATGCCAAGGCGGCCCTTATAGCCGTCGTTACACGACTTGCAACCAACCGCACCAAAAATGGTGAGGTTGTTGTCGATGTCGGCCGATGTGAACCCTTCTTTTTCGAGGGCTTCTCGCGGTATATCCTGTACTTCTTTGCAATTGTCGCAAAGTTTGCGCGCCAATCGCTGTGCGATGATCAAACTGACGGATGTCGCAATGGCGTAGGGTTTTACGCCCATGTCCACGAGCCGAGTAAGGGTTCTCGGAGCGTCATTGGTATGCAATGTAGATAGTACCAAGTGACCTGTTTGCGCCGCCTTGATCGCAATTTCTGCAGTTTCCAAATCGCGAATCTCACCCACCATGATGACGTCTGGATCTTGGCGAAGAAAGGCTTTCAGCGCCGATGCGAAGGTAAGACCCACCTTTGGGTTTACGTTCACCTGATTGATGCCGGGCAAATTAATTTCCGCAGGATCTTCGGCAGTCGAAATATTGCGATCCTCGGTATTCAGTATATTTAGCCCGGTATATAAAGAAACGGTCTTACCGGAACCTGTCGGTCCGGTGACAAGGATCATTCCGTAGGGTTTGTCCAAGTGTTTTTGATATAGCTGCTTTTGCGCTTCTTCATAGCCTAACGCATCAATGCCCAATTTTGCGCTGCTTGGATCTAAAATACGCAAAACGATTTTTTCGCCGAACAGGGTTGGGCAGGTGTTGACGCGAAAGTCGATTGCACGATTCTTTGACAGTCGCATTTTGATGCGACCATCCTGTGGCACGCGGCGTTCGGCGATATCCATGCGGGACATGACTTTCAATCTTGCACATACTTTGTTGGACAACGCGACCGGTGGCGTGGCGACCTCCGACAATACACCGTCTAGACGAGTACGGACCCTGAAGATCTTTTCGTAAGGTTCAAAGTGAATATCCGATGCGCCGCGCTTGATTGCATCGAGCAATACCTTGTTGACAAAGCGTACAACCGGCGCATCCTCAATATCGTCACGGGCAACCTCGTCTTGTTCGTCGTCGCCACCCGATACATCCAGATTTTCAAGGTCGAAATCGTCGTCGGCAAGGCCAGACATTGACGTATCGACCGCTTCCAATGCTTTGACAATTCGGTCTTCCAGTTTTGCCTGTTCAACGATTACCGGATCGACGCGTAAACTGGTTTGAAACTTGACGTCGTCGATCGCCTGTAAATTGGTCGGATCGGTAATGCCGAGGAACAGCCGCTGTCCACGTTTCAATAACGGCAACACGCGATGTTTGTTGAGTAATTTCTGATCGACGGCTCGTAGGCAGTCAAGATCGATCTCGATAGCGTCTAAATCGAGCAGGGGAACGCCAAATTCATGTGACGCGGCCACAGCAACCGCTCGAGAATCCGCCATCTCATTAGCAACCATGTAGGCAACCAACGGCATCTTTTCCTTACGTGCCGCCTCTGTCGCTACCTGGACGTCTTGCTCGGAGATAATTCCGTCCTGCACTAACCGGCGCGGAAGACCAGTAAGCGTAGATTGAGATGCGGTAACTGCCATCGCACTAGGATCCCGTAATCTTTGAGATTAATCGACTGTGAACGTCACAGTCTCACTGATCCGGAGAGCTGGATCAACCGCATTTTGTGCTGCCGGTCACAGTTGCGTGAATAATTTGCTCGTAGTCGGTGCAAATTTTCGTAAATTGGCGCTATTTCAGGAGCTTAGCCCGTGCTTAACGGCAAGAAGCTGGCAAATACCGCTCTTCAATGGTGGGTGCCGCATAAGCTGTAGTGACGCCACCGCCAGCCAACTCGGTGGTTCCAGCTAACGGTGCGGCATAACCACATCGCCAGATGACTGAGCCGTTGCCCACCTGATATGGCGTTATCGTTAGGACGTCGCCAAAGATATCCTGGTGCACATCGTTGCCAAAGGTAATGTCTATTCGGCCGTCGACGATACTGACGCCGCTAACATACTTGCCTTGAGTATCGCCCGGGTTTGCAGACAATCCCACGGCCACTCGATCAGCAGGTGGCACGCCCGAATTATTAAAAGTGTCAACAATCGGAACCTTCGCGCCAGCCGCAAAATTAAGGGCTTCGGCTACCTGCGCACGGACGGTATAGGTTTGATACGCAGAAATTGCGAGAGAAGCGAGGATGCCAATAATCGCAACAACAATCATTAGTTCGATCAAAGTGAATCCATGGCTATTTTTCTTCATTTCTTCAGCTCACATGTAGATCAATTGCGCTGCCCGTGCGATGTTACACGAATGGCGTCTGCGGATTGATATAGTTGAACACTGTGTTGCTTTACCATGCGCCAGCGCGTAATCGAAGCTCACTAGCCCACCTAAGCTCTGGCCTCAAAAAAAGCCCCGGTTTTTGGGCCGGGGCTTTTCACTGCTCTAGCACCAGGCAAATCTATGCCTTATGCGAAAGTCTTATCGGCAAGATGACGGAATGTGTCGGTCATCAATATCCGCACTTGAACACTCCCAGCTGATTGATCCGCCATTGTTCGTCGGCGTAATTGACAACGTAAGGGTATCAAGCAAGTTAGCATTCGCGTCATTTCCGTACAGTACATCGACGTCTGGACCAACAGCGCCAATGCCAGTAGCAAGAGCTGAACCGTCGGCTACCGTAACTGATACGACGTACTTGCCGAGGATTTCTGCAGGTGGAGCAAGACCAGCGCCGTTAGCACCTACATTGCCGTTGGGCCATACGCCACGATCCTGGAAGAATTCCGTGACAGCAGCTTTAGCGCCACCAGCAAGACTCAAACCTTCAGATACCTGTGCTCTAACGGTGTAATCTTGATACGCAGGAATAGCGATAGCCGCCAAAATACCGATAATCGCAACTACGATCATCAGTTCGATCAGTGTAAAACCCTGTTGAACTTTCTTCATTTCTCAATCTCCATGAAATTACTGATATTGTTTCGCAAACGGCGTTACCGCCAGTACGAGCTATAAAGCAAGGCTCGTGCCAGAAATTAATGGAATCTTATAAGCTATTGATTTTAAATAATAAAACGAACACCAGATGAATCTCTTTGGGTGCGAATATTGAGCGAATGAGTGACAATATTGGCCCATGTTGGTCACAAGCTGACAATTTACGTCAGTTCGTTGTGCTGCACGCTCTAATCAGGTGGGCTACTCAGGATGAGCGATTGGGGCGCCCAGCGCTGCTCATTCTATGCCAAGTTTCTTGATGCGATAGCGTAGTTGTCGAAATGTTAAGCCCAGCAATTTTGCCGCTGCGGTTTTGTTGTAACGGGTTTTTTCAAGTGCCTCAACAATGGCTTGCCGTTGCACATCGACGATCTGGCCACCAAGGTCCGCGACCGTTGACTGGCTTGTGCTTGATTCGGGCGGATTCTCATGTCGCATCGCCAGATCGATGTCGTTGATTGAACCTGAGCTGCACAACGTAACCGCCCGTTCCAACATATTCTCCAACTCGCGAACGTTGCCGGGAAAGCCGTAGCTTCTGATCGCTGCGCGCGCGCTGCCCGTTAGGATCGACATTGGCTGCCCTAATCGCTGCAAGATGTGTTCTGCCAGCAGGAGGACGTCATCGCCTCTATCCCTTAATGCAGGAACGGCAAGCTCAATCACATTGATTCGATAGTACAAGTCTTCGCGAAACTCTCCGGCGGTGACCATTTTTGCCAAGTTTCTGTGTGTTGCTGAGAGAATCCTGACATTCACGACTTCTTCTGCAGCTGCCCCAACCGGCCTGACAGTTTGCTCTTGGATTACTCGCAGTAGTTTGACCTGCATGGCAAGCGGCAAATCTGCAATTTCGTCCAAAAACAGCGTGCCTTCGTTCGCGCTTTGAACCAGGCCCGACTTGTCATTAACCGCCCCGGTGAACGATCCCTTTGTGTGGCCGAAAAATTCACTTTCCACCAGCTCGCTGGGAATTGCGCCGCAATTTACTGGGATAAACGGCCCATCCTTCCGCGGCCCGCTATCATGGATTAATTTTGCGACCAGCTCCTTGCCGGTGCCGGACTCGCCTGATATGTGCACCGGGGCCTGGCTGCGTGAAACCCGGTCCACCATGTCTTTTAGATGATGCATTGCATCTGATTCGCCGATAATGCCGGACGGATCTGACTTTTCGGGTGCATCAAGTTTGAGTGCGCTCGTTACGATATTTCGCAGATTCGTCAGATCGAGAGGTTTGCTTATGAAGTCGAATGCACCTAACTTAAGCGCCTGTACTGCAGTTTCGACATTGCCATGAGCCGTGATCACTGCCACCGGCACATTTGGTAAGTTGTTTTGCATCCACTCGACGAGTTGCAAACCATCGCCGTCTGGCAAGCGCATGTCCGTTAGGCAAAGATCGATTTCATTATTCTGCAAAATTTTCAATGCGGAAGTCACATCCGCGGCAGTCAACGGTTCAACGTTCATACGCCGGAGGGTCAGCGCAAGAAGCTCACAAATATCCGGCTCGTCGTCGACAATTAGTGCCACCGGTTTTGTCATGCGTTATTTTCCGGAGTGTCGACAATATCCCAGCGCTTGGGGTCGGCGAATACAATTCGAAAAATGCTGCCGCTCGGCGTCCTCGGTTGATAGACAAGCGTTGCCCGATTCAATTCGCAAAGTTCTCTGGATATATACAACCCTAGGCCCGTGCCGCCACTGCGGTCTGTAAAAAATGGTTCGAATATTTTATCGATGGTTGCTGGATCAACGCCGTGACCTTGGTCAAGAACTTCCAAATACGGGCGACCCGTACGCTTCATCGTGCCCGCACGTAATTCAACCATTATTCCACCGGTTTCACTGGCATATTTAACCGCGTTGTCGCATAAGTTCCAAAGGACCTGGCGTAGATGACTCGGGTCCATCCTCACCTCAATTTCCCCGGCCACCTCAGTAACCGATATTTCGCCCTCCTGCAATTCCAAGGTGCGCGTAAATTCGGCAGCAAAATCCAGTAACCAAGCTCGCAGGTCCAGGCGTTCGGGCCGGCTGGATTCCCGACGTGACAATTGCAACACGTTTTCGATGATATGACTTACTCGTTCTGCGTGGCTTTGAATGATCGCAGTTAGGCGCAAGTCCTCGTCTGTTAGCGCGCTAGATTCAGCCAACAATTGACCGGCGTGGCTCATCGCACCGACCGGGTTTCGAATCTCGTGCGCGATACTTGCACTGAGGCGGCCAAGAGAGGCCAGCTTCGATTGTTGAACTCTCGCATTCATCAAGCTCGAGTCTTCTAAAAAAACCAGAATAGGTCCGCGGCGCACACCATCCTTACCCAATGGCGCAAGATGTGCCTTAAGCCGTACGCTATTGTCAGCGGCAATCATCGTAAATTCCGTGTGCGATTCCCGTGATTCCTCAATACGCCAGTCTCTTACATAGGTCGCGAGGTTGCCGGCCGCTTCCGCCAAGGGCATCCCATGGCAGTTATCTGGCGCTCCGAGCAATTGTGCCGCGGACTCGTTGATCAGCCTGATGGTATTGTCGCCATCGACGACGACAATGCTCTCGCGCAGGTGTTGAACAATGTACTCGTTAAGCTCAGAAAGGTTGGCTAGGTCGACGCCGCGTTGACGTGCCAGTTCTTCACTCATTTGAATCCGCCGGGCCAATGGCCGCACGGCGAGCGCAATGGCGAAAATAATGCCGCCAAGTATCCCTGCAGCCGTGTAATTCGCGGTCGCGCTGAAGCCGCCTAGCTGAGAAATCAGTTGTTCGCCCAAAATGGCAAGCGTCGCCAATGCTGCAAAGAACGCCGGAACGCGTAGCGGCAATACCAGGCTGCCAGCGCCGACAAATATGACCAACAAACCACCAAGGCCGCTACTTACACCGCCACTCGCGTGCATGAGAATCGCGACTGCAACGATGTCGACCGTAACCTGAGTAAGAATTTGCGGGCCTGCGGATACCCAGCGGTTGCGAATCGCCAAACCTGAGATAACTGCGAAGACCAGGTAGCCGGCGGCGGTTGCCGAAAATAATTCTGGATAGCGATCGCCGAAAAGCTTTGGATCGTCACCGGCAAAAAATAAGCCCAAAAGCAGCAAGCCCAGCAACGCGCGAAATACGTTAAGGGTGCCGAGCACCCGCCAGGTTAAATCGGATTCGTCGACCGTAATGTGCGGCATGGTTTCCCTGGCCGCAGGTGATTTCTTGACTGATGCCAACGTCAAATACCGATATTTCGAATTTGTCCCAATAGGAAGTGTCTTGCGCACACGGATTGTAGTCGAAACCGCTGAAAAGTTTTGAGAATCGCGTCGCTTATGGGGTTTTCGGTCGCCAATGCTCGCATTGGCGAATAGATTGCTACAAAATACGCCAACTTCATCGCCCGATGCGCAGCAAGCTGTGTAGTGGGTGTGCCTACAACATCAAGAATCAAGAAATATGAATCTTCACGAATACCAATCAAAACGATTGTTCGCCGACTATGGCATTCCTGTGCCACAGGGCGTACCAGCCGAATCAGCCGACGATGCCGTACAAGCGGCCGGAAAACTTGGCGGCGACCTCTGGGTTGTCAAAGCGCAAGTGCATGCTGGCGGTCGCGGTAAGGCAGGTGGCGTCAAACTCGCGAGATCCGCAGACGATGTACGGCAATTTGCGGAAGAAATGCTCGGTAAACAACTTGTCACTCATCAGTCGGGGCCTGACGGCCTGCCAGTGAACATCGTATATGTAGAGGCTGGTTCCGATATTGATCGTGAGTTGTATCTGAGCATGCTAGTTGACCGTGAAGTCAACAAAGTGTCATTTATCGCTTCTGCAGCAGGTGGCATGGATATCGAGAAAGTGGCTGCAGAAACGCCTGAGCAGATATTTAGTGTAGCGGTTTCACCGGCAGCAGGCCTGCAATCGTATCAGGCGCGGCAGCTCGCTTTTGGATTGGGGCTGGACAAGACCCAAGCCCGACAATTCGCCGATCTAATCAGCCGGCTATACCGACTGTACATAGAAAAGGATGCGAGTCTAGTCGAGGTCAATCCGCTAATTGTCACGAAGGCCGGCGATGTAATCGCGCTCGACGCAAAGATCAATATTGAGGATAACGCATTGTTTCGGCATAAGGATTTGCTTGGTTTGCGCGACACAAGCCAAGAGGACCCAACGGAACGCGAGGCTGCAGAACACGACCTTAACTACGTATCGCTCGACGGCGATATTGCGTGCATGGTGAATGGCGCGGGATTGGCAATGGCGACCATGGATCTGATCAAACTGCACGGTGGCGAGCCTGCAAATTTTCTGGATGTCGGCGGCGGCGCGACCAGTGAACGCGTTGCGGCGGCATTCAAGTTGATTCTTTCAAACGAAAAGGTTCGTGCGATTTTGGTCAATATTTTCGGTGGCATCGTGCGTTGCGATTTGATTGCCGAAGGGATTATCGACGCAGTCAAAGAGGTCGGCGTCAGTGTTCCGGTCATTGCGCGATTGGAAGGTACGAATGTCGAGAAGGGTCGCAGGCTGTTGGCAGAAAGCGGGCTGGACATTATTTCAGCGACAGATCTGACTGATGCGGCTAAGAAGGCCGTCGCCGCGTCAGGTAGTTAGTGGGGAAGGTTTGAATATATGAGTATTTTGGTCGACAGCAGCAGCAAGATAGTTTGTCAGGGTATAACCGGCAACCAAGGTTCGTTTCATACCGAACAATGTATCGAGTACGGCAGCAACGTCGTCGCTGGGGTGACGCCTAATCGTGGTGGCGAAGAACATCTGGGTGTACCAGTTTTCAATACGATGCGCGATGCGGTCGCGGCAACCGACGCAGACGTCAGCATGATTTACGTGCCCGCGCCATTTGCGGCAGACGCGATTCTCGAGGCAGCGGATTCGGGCGTTGGACTAATCGTGTGCATCACTGAGGGTATTCCAGTGCTTGATATGGTTCGTGTCAAAGCGGCGATCGCTGATAGCGATTGCCGATTGATTGGCCCGAATTGCCCAGGGATTATCACGCCGGACGAATGCAAAATCGGCATTATGCCTGGCTTCATTCATAGGAAAGGGCGAATTGGCGTGGTATCGAGATCGGGTACATTGACGTATGAGGCGGTCTATCAAACCACGCAAAACGAACTCGGACAAAGTACCTGTGTTGGTATTGGTGGCGATCCGGTTCGCGGTATGAACTTCATCGACTGTCTGGCTTTGTTTCAGGCAGACCCGGAAACGGATGGAATTGTAATGGTGGGCGAAATTGGCGGTACGGACGAAGAAGCCGCTGCCGAATTTATGCAGTCTGAGGTGACTAAACCCGTCGTGGCTTATATCGCTGGCGTTACTGCGCCGCCAGGCAAGCGGATGGGACACGCCGGCGCCATCATTGCCGGTGGTAAGGGCACTGCAGAGGATAAATTTCGTGCCTTGGACAAAGCTGGCGCAGCAACTGTGCGCTCACCGGCAGAATTGGGTAGCAAAATGTTTGAACTGCTGTCTAGTTAAGGAAATGGTAGTGGCGTCAGCTCGACCGTGTGGACTAAATGACCGATAAGATTTCGGTTGCACTAGCCCAGCTCGATTTTATCGTCGGCGATGTCGCGGGCAACGCCGCGAAGATTTTGCAATACAGCGCACGAGCGCGAGATGACTTGCGGGCCGACGTCGTCGTATTCCCGGAACTCAGCATTAGTGGCTATCCACCGGAAGATTTGCTCTTTCATGGTGGTCTACGTTGGCGAATAACGGCGGCGCTTGATCGAATTCGTACAGGCGTACGCGACATCGTTGTGGTAGTCGGCTATCCGGAATACGTAGACGAAAACATATTCAATAGCTGTATCGTCCTAAAAGATGGCGAAACATTGGCGAATTATCGCAAGTGTATTTTGCCGAATTACCGAGTATTTGATGAGGTTCGCTATTTTACGCCAGGAAAAACTGCCGCTGTTTTTTCGGTCAAGGGCATTCGCATAGGCATAAATATTTGCGAGGACGTTTGGCAATCAGGGCCGGCAAGCGCTGCGCGTGCAGCAGGAGCTGAGTTCATATTGGTGATCAATGGCTCGCCCTACGAACTGGATAGCCAACAAAAACGCGAAACCGTCGTTCGCCAGCGGATAGAAGAGACTGGCATCCCGGCATTGTATCTAAACATGGTCGGCGGTCAGGACGAATTGGTATTCGACGGCGGATCTTTTGCGATGGACGCCGCAGGTGAGGTGTCCTTTCGGGCGTCTGCGTTCGACGAGGGTTTACATGTTGTCGAGTTGAAAGGGAGTGCTACTGGCGTCGAACCAGCGAAGGCGGAAGTGGTAGCCATGCAGTCCACCGAGGAGAGCGTTTACGGTGCGTTGGTTCGGGGAACCCGAGATTACGTGAACAAGCATGGTTTCAAGGGCGTTGTACTTGGCTTGTCGGGCGGCATCGACTCCGCACTTATAGTGGCAATCGCTTGCGACGCGCTAGGCGCTGAAAGGGTTCGGGCACTGATGATGCCATTTCGCTACACCAGCAACATGAGTCAAGAAGACGCGGCGAAACAAGTCGCAACGCTAGGTGTGCAGTACGACGTGGTACCCATTTCGCCTATGTACGAAGCTACAACGGCGTCACTCAAACCGATTTTTGGCAACATGCCTAATGACGTGACCGAGGAAAATATTCAAGCGCGCTGCCGCGGACTTTTGTTGATGGCCGTATCGAACAAGACCGGTTGTATGTTATTGACAACCGGCAATAAGAGTGAGATGGCGGTCGGATATGCAACTCTCTACGGTGATATGGCGGGCGGATTCGCGCCGATAAAGGACTGCAGCAAGACCATGGTGTACCGCCTTGCAAAGTATCGCAACAGTCTTAGCCCTGCGATTCCAAAACGAGTGATTGCCAGGCCGCCGTCTGCTGAATTGCGGCCGGATCAAAAGGACAGCGACTCGCTACCGGCATATGACGTTCTGGATCCGATTCTCGAAGCATTCATCGAAGACGACCTTTCCGTTGACGAGATCACACGACGCGGATTTGATCGCGTAACGGTGACGCGCATTTTGGAAATGGTCAAGAGCAACGAATACAAGCGCCGCCAGTCGCCTCCCGGAATTCGCATTAGCACTAGGGCATTCGGCCGAGATTGGCGCTACCCAATCACCTCAGGCTATACATTTCCGGAGTAGAATCTGTTGGCGGTTGCTAGCCGTCGGTTGATGAGTTTTCTTCAATGACCCTGCGCGTGTCATCAGCGAGGTCATTCATGCCAAGCCCCTCGTAGGCTTTCAACAATAGCTTCAGTGATTCGATATTACTGTCCGCACCGTTGTATAGCTCAAGCGCGGTTTTTGCACGATTCACCGCCGCAACATAAGCGCCGGATCTTATATAGTAGCTTGCGACAGAATTTTCGTAGGCAGCCAGGCGATTTTTTAAGTAAATCATGCGTTGCTTGGCGTCATCGGCATAGCTACTTGCCGGGTAGCGTTCGATCAGGCGACGAAATAATGAGAAAGCTGTTTCGGCACCTCGCGGTGGGCGTCCCCTTACATTCCTGCGAAACCATCTTTCCAAAAAAGTACGGTCACTTTCGAAGTTAGCGAGCGCCTTTATGTAGAGGGCATAATCAATTCTAGTATGCGTCGGATTTTCCCGCATGAAAGTGTCTGCAGCATCGATCGCGCGTTCTTGCTGCCCGCTTTTGTGGTATGCATACATCAACTGCAGATGAATCTGCTTGCTGAGATCGCTAAATGGAAATCTGCCTTGTAACGCCTCAAAAATTTGAATAGCGCGACGGTAGTTGCCATTTTCCATGGAGGTTTGGGCTTTCTCGTATGCGTCGGTAATATTCTTAACCAGGGTATCTTCTTCTTCCTGGTTCGCGCACGCGGACAGCAGCAGCATCGCTGCGAGCATCGCAAAACAGCGGCGTAGCGAAAAGCCGAAGCTTCGAAGCTCGATTTGACGGTTGTGAGTTTTGGCTATTTTAATCATCTGTGTGAATCTGGCGCACTTTAATCTGGGCTTAAACGCTGGAAATTGCCGCCGCCCCCTCCGTGCGCCTAAAACTACTAAAATCGGCCAGCGAGTATACCGTAAACTAAGGTCACGCTAACCATTGACAGCACCCACACTGAAGTAGTGAACGATCAGCCCGAAATTGAACCTCTGCGGCAAATAATTCCAACGGAGTTGGCCGGCAGGCGTTTGGACCAGGCATTGGCCGTGTTGTTTCCCGATTATTCCCGCAGCAAGATAAAAAGCTGGATTTTAAAGGGCTGCGTAACCCTGGATGACGCTATTTTGCGTCCCCGAGACCCGGTTCATGCGGGCGCGACGGTTGTCCTGCGGCCACAGGCTGAAATTGCGGTTTTAAGCGAGCCCGAGCCCATAGCGCTGGAAATTGCGCACGAGGACGATGATATGTTGGTCATTGTCAAGCCTGCGGGCCTTGTCGTGCACCCTGGTGCGGGCAATCATCGCGGTACATTGATGAATGGGCTCTTGTACCACGCGCCGAGCCTGGCCAATCTTCCAAGAGCCGGCATTGTCCACAGACTGGACAAAGACACCAGTGGTTTGCTGCTGGTCAGTAAAACCCTAGCCGCCCATACCGCGCTGGTGCGGCAAATGGCAGAACGGCAAATCTCGCGAGAGTATCTGGCTGTCTGTGTCGGTGCTCTTACGGGTGGCGGCACCATTCGAGAACCGATCGGCCGCCATCCAGTTGACCGACTAAGGATGCACGTTGTCGCCGGCGGCAAGGATGCGATAACGCATTATCGTATAGAGCAGCGATTTGCCGCGCACACCTTGGCGCGGGTGAAACTCGAGACTGGTCGGACGCATCAAATTCGCGTGCATTTTGCGCACAGACGTCACCCACTGGTCGGTGACCAGACGTATGGCGGTCGTCTTGCGCTGCCCGCCGGTGCAACGCCAGGGCTGCAGCAAATTCTGCGCCGTTTTCGGCGCCAGGCATTGCATGCAACGCGCTTGTCATTTACGCATCCGGTCAGTCAAACAACACTGGAATTGGTGGCGGAACCACCGAGCGACTTCAAAGAGCTTGTATCAGCACTGAGCGGTCAGCCAGTATGACCCAGGTAACGGAAGCTGCCTGGCCACTAGATTCGCTGATCTGCGCTGCAACAACGACGCGCGAAGGTGGCTGCAGCAAAAAAGCGTACGAGTCGATGAACCTGGCCGATCATGTGCTTGACGACACCGCGGCGGTGGCGAAGAATAGGCGAATATTTGAGCGTGACCGTTGCTTGCCATCGTCACCGATATGGCTGCGTCAGACGCACAGCGTGAGGGTCGCCATCGAACAGTCGGCGCTACCAGATGCCGCTGACGGGCTAATTACTCGTGTCCAGGGTAAGGTTTGCGTGGTCCTAACAGCCGATTGCCTGCCGGCAGTTTTCGCGGCATCTGACGCAACAGAAATCGCCGTCGCGCATGCGGGATGGAAGGGGTTGAGTGGCGGCATTCTGCAGCAAACATTAGAGCGCATGCAGACATCGAACGAGGATATCTCGGTATGGTTGGGACCCGCGATTTCACAGCCAGCATTTGAGGTTGGAGCGGAAGTTCGGGAGGCCTTCGTTAGTCGTTCGGCTGAGCTGCAGCAGCACT
Organism: Woeseia sp.; assembly: GCA_021773015.1. Taxonomy (GTDB): domain Bacteria; phylum Pseudomonadota; class Gammaproteobacteria; order Steroidobacterales; family Woeseiaceae; genus OFTM247. The sequence goes on along the minus strand of JAJFKW010000001.1, from coordinate 1,336,889 downwards.
TCCTTCGCAATGAGCGCGGTCGATATCAAGCGGATCTTTATGGCCTCGCACGGCAAATATTGGTATCTGCAGGCGTGCGGAATGTCTATGGTGGCGATCTGTGTACGTATGCCGACAAGGCACGGTTCTTCTCGTATCGGCGGGACGGACAATGCGGGCGCATGGCGACTTACGCTTACATCCGCTAGTAAATGACTGATTTTCAGCGTCTGGCGCATTGATGTAGCGCTTGAAATGCGCGGATTCGACGCAATTTATGGCGAAGTTAATTAAACGAGCAGCAGGCGACGCCCATGCGAATGGACAAACTCACAAGTAAGTTTCAAATGGCGCTGGCAGATGCGCAATCCATCGCGATCGGTCAGGAACACCAATTTATCGAGCCGGCACATTTGCTGGTCGCGTTATTGGATCAACAAGGTGGCACGATCAGAGGGCTACTAACCAAATCTGGCGCGAACGCGAATTTGCTGCGCTCCCATTTGGGCGAAACTCTAGATCGTTTGCCGCGAGTTGAGGGAACTGCTGGCGACGTTCACATGGGTAATGATTTGGCAAGGCTGCTGAATTTAACCGATAAGTTGGCGCAGGATCGAGATGATCAGTACATTTCTAGCGAGCTATTCTTGGTTGCTGCGCTGGACAACAGTTCGCCGATACGCAGTGTGCTGGAGCAAGCTGGCGCAGTGCGCGGCGCGATCGAGAATTCAATTGAGGAGCTACGCGGTGGGCAACCGGTAAACGATCCCAATGCCGAAGACACGCGGCAGGCGCTGGACAAATACACGATAGATCTCACTGAGCGCGCGGAGCAAGGCAAGCTCGATCCCATCATTGGCCGCGACGACGAGATTCGCCGAACCATCCAGATATTGCAGCGTCGAACTAAAAACAACCCAGTCCTCATCGGTGAGCCGGGCGTTGGTAAGACGGCCATCATTGAGGGTCTCGCTCAGCGCATAGTTAACAATGAGATTCCTGAAGGATTGCGAAATAAGCGTATCTTGTCGTTAGATCTTGGCGCGCTAATCGCAGGCGCAAAATTTCGCGGTGAATTCGAAGAGCGCCTCAAAGCAGTACTGAATGATCTTGCAAAACAAGAAGGTCAAGTCATTCTGTTTATAGACGAATTGCATACCATGGTAGGAGCTGGCAAAGCAGAAGGATCTATGGACGCTGGCAATATGCTGAAGCCGGCCCTGGCCAGAGGCGAGCTTCATTGCGTCGGTGCGACGACACTCGACGAATATCGGCAGCATCTTGAGAAGGACGCGGCACTAGAGCGCCGCTTTCAAAAAATTCTGGTTGAAGAGCCCACCGTGGAAGACTCAATCGCAATATTGCGCGGCTTGAAAGAACGCTACGAAGTGCATCATGGTGTCGAGATCACCGATCCAGCGATTGTTGCCGCCGTGACGCTATCGCACCGTTATATCAGTGACCGTCAATTGCCAGATAAAGCTATCGATTTGGTAGATGAAGCAGCATCGAAAATTCGTATAGAAATTGATTCCAAGCCAGAAGAGCTGGACCGCTTGGAGCGGCGGGTTATTCAGCTGAAAATCGAACGCGAGGCACTAAAAAAAGAATCGGACGATGCGTCTATTAAACGGCTTGGCGATCTGCAGGAACAATTGCAGGATCTGGAAAGAGAATACGCTGATCTGGAGGAAGTCTGGAAGGCAGAGAAAGCCTCCGTCCAAGGTGCCGCACACATCAAAGAGGAATTGGAACGGACACGCCTCGAACTGGAAACTGCACGGCGCGCTAACGACCTGACTCGGATGTCGGAACTACAATACGGGAAGATTCCTGAGCTTGAAAAACAGCTCGAAGGCGCGTTGCAGGAAGAACAGACCGAAACAACGCTGTTGCGTAACAATGTGACAGAGGAAGAAGTCGCCGAAGTAGTCTCCAAATGGACCGGGATTCCGGTAGCCAAAATGTTGGAAGGTGAGAAGGACAAGCTGTTGCAGATGGAGGCGATTATTCGGCAACGCGTTGTCGGCCAAGATGAGGCACTTACGGTAGTCGCCGATGCGGTACGCCGAGCTCGCGCAGGCTTGTCGGACCCGAAACGTCCCATCGGATCTTTCTTGTTTCTTGGACCGACGGGCGTCGGTAAGACGGAATTGACCAAGGCGCTTGCTGGGTTTCTATTTGATACCGATGAAGCAATGGTCAGGCTAGACATGTCGGAATTTATGGAAAAGCATTCAGTTGCCCGCCTAATCGGTGCGCCGCCAGGTTACGTGGGTTACGATCAAGGTGGCTATCTGACCGAAGCCGTACGGCGCCGACCCTATTCCGTAATTCTCCTGGATGAGGTCGAAAAAGCGCACCCGGATGTGTTCAATGTGCTGCTACAGGTGCTGGACGATGGTCGGCTGACCGATGGCCAAGGCAGAACTGTCGACTTCCGCAATTGCGTCATTGTGATGACGTCAAATCTGGGATCACAGCGGATTCAAGAATTAGCGGGCGAGGACAAGTACGAGGAAATGAAATCCTCAGTGATGGAAGTCGTGTCACAGCACTTCCGACCGGAATTCATCAACCGGGTCGACGATGTTGTGGTATTTCATCCTCTGGGGCGCGATCACATACGAAGAATTGTCGACATTCAGCTGGACTATCTCTACCAGCGGTTGGCTGAGCGCGAGATGACGGTTCATCTCTCGGATGCTGCGCGGGACAGGTTGGCTGAAGCGGGGTTCGATCCGGTTTACGGCGCGCGTCCGCTGAAACGGGCAATTCAGCAGCAGGTTGAGAACCCGCTGGCTCAGGAAATATTGCAGGGTAAGTTTAAGCCCGGTGACGTAATAGAAATTAGCGTCTCGGATGACCAATTAGAGTTCCAGAGCGCGGCCTAAGTCCTATATAATCCTAGCTTGCGTGGGTCCCTGCGCGATATCTGTTCGATATGGAGAGTACGCATGCCGATATACGAGTATGCCTGTAAGAATTGTGAGCACACATTGGATGCGTTGCAGAAAATGAGCGATGACCCGCTGCTCGAGTGCCCTGAGTGCGGTGAGCAGCAGCTAAAGAGACTAATATCAGCACCGAGATTCCGTTTAAAGGGACAAGGCTGGTACGAGACAGACTTTAAGAAAGATAATCAACGCAACTTGTCAACAGGCGAGGCGGATTCTGCGCCGAGTGCAAAAAAGGACAAAAGCGCTGAAAAATCATCGGACAGCAAACCGAAAGCTGATAGCAAGGCGAAAGAAAGCAAATCGACTGGCGCCAAAGCGTCGACAAAGAGCGAATCTTGATTTCAGCTCACGCCGAGCAGCTTCATCACGCCGGTAAACCGGAAGGCAATGCAAAATGAAACGATTACGTCGCTACCTGGTGGCAGGAATTCTCGTCTGGGTGCCGCTCGGTGTCACGATAATACTGATTAACTTAATTATCGGTCTGGTCGACAAAACGTTAGTGTTGATACCGGAACGCTTCCAGCCCGAACAGTGGCTGGGCGTCGATATTCCTGGAATTTGGGGTTTGATTCTGTCGATTTTTGTGCTGCTTGTGACCGGGGTTTTTGCAGCAAATATTGTTGGTAAGAGTTTAGTCGCCCTCTGGGAATCAATGCTCGAACGAATTCCAGTCATTCGCTCAGTCTATTCTGCCGCAAAGAGATTCGCGGAAATAGTATTCTCCGACAGTAGTCAATCTTTCAAGAAAGTACTGATGATCGAATACCCGCGAAAAGGCCTTTACAGTTTGGCGTTTCAGACCGCGACGGACCTCGGTGAAGTACAGGCAAGAACCGGCGAGGAGGTGGTTTCCACGTTTGTGCCGACGACACCAAATCCCACTTCCGGATTCATCATTATCGTGCCGAAAAAAGACGTTATCGAGATGGATATGGAGGTCGACGAGGCATTCAAGATGATCGTGTCTCTGGGTGTTGTCGTGCCGACTTGGCGTGGTGACCAAATGCCTGAACTGCCACTCAAAGTGCCGACCGATGATTCGGCAAATAGCTGAAATCTGAGGGAAATCGCCGGCAGTTTTGATATCGCGGCCTTGCAGTAAGCGATATCAGGCCGTACCATGCCGCCCTCATTTTTAAGCCAAAACAGACCTTGGACAAAGCTCTCATGCGCAGCCACTATTGCGGACAAATTGACGAAAAACTAATCGGACAGCAAGTTTCGGTTGCCGGCTGGGTTCACAGGCGGCGCGATCATGGCGGCGTCATATTCGTCGATTTACGCGACAGAGAGGGTCTGTTGCAGGTCGTATTCGATCCCGATCGTGCCGACATCTTCGCCGAAGCTGAAAGAATTCGCGGTGAATACGTGCTCGCAGTAACTGGCACGGTTCGCGAACGGCCCGCAGGTACAGTTAATCCGAATATGCCAACTGGCAGCATCGAAATATTGGCACATGAGCTGACAACGCTCAACGATTCGGAGACGCCACCATTTCACCATGATGAAAATGCAAACGAGGAACTGCGTCTAAAGTATCGCTATCTCGATCTTCGCAGAGAAAAGATGTTGGGCAATTTGCGGTTACGTCATCAAGTAACCAAAGCGATGCGTAACTACCTGGACGACAATGGTTTTATTGATGTCGAAACACCGATGTTGACAAGGGCAACCCCAGAAGGCGCACGCGACTACATCGTTCCAAGCCGCACTCATCCAGGCAAATTTTTTGCCCTTCCGCAATCGCCACAAATATTTAAGCAATTGCTGATGATGTCTGGATTGGATCGTTACTACCAAATCGCGCGTTGTTTTCGTGACGAAGACCTGCGTGCCGATCGGCAGCCGGAATTTACTCAACTCGATATCGAAATGAGTTTCGTCGACGAAGAGTCGCTAATGTCGAGTATGGAAAACATGGTTGCCGAGCTATTCAAGACTGTCATGGATATTGAAATGCCGACACCATTTCCGCGCATGCCATACGTTGAAGCGATGTATCGATTTGGCTCCGACAAACCGGATTTGCGAATCGATCTGGAGTTGACTGAGGTTTCCGATCTATTGGCATCCGTGGAATTCAAAGTATTCGCTGGGCCAGCGCAGGATCCGAATGGTCGCGTTGCCGCATTGTGTCTTCCTGGCGGTAATGACCTTACCCGCAAAGAAATCGACGACTACACAGCATTTGTTGGACGATACGGTGCTAAGGGTCTCGCGTATATCAAAGTTAACGACGAGGCTGCCGGTCGAGATGGATTGCAGTCGCCGATCTTGAAGTTTCTCCCTGATGAGGCAATCACCGGAATCATGCAAAGGACTGGTGCGCAAAGTGGCGACCTCGTATTTTTTGGCGCCGACAATGCGCGGATCGTCAACGATGCACTCGGCGCATTGCGTGTGAAGTTGGGTGAGGATCGAAACTTGGTGGCAGAAGGTTGGCGGCCAATGTGGGTTGTTGATTTTCCAATGTTCGAAAAAGATAAACAAACGCAACGGTGGACGTCTTTGCACCATCCGTTCACGGCGCCGAGTACTGACGACCCATCTGCGTTGCGAGCGGATCCGGGAAGCGTATTGTCCAGGGCCTACGACATGGTTCTGAACGGTTCCGAAATTGGCGGTGGCTCGGTACGAATTCACGATCGTAAAATGCAGGCGGCCGTATTTGATTTGCTGGATATTAGTGACGATGAGGCTGAAGAGAAATTCGGCTTTTTGCTGCGTGCATTGGAGTTCGGTTGCCCACCACATGGCGGCATCGCGTTCGGACTGGATCGAATGGTGATGCTAATGGCCGGCGAGGACAGTATCCGCGATGTCATTGCGTTCCCAAAAACGCAGACTGCCAGTTGCCCGCTGACAAACGCGCCTGGCGAGGTTTCGGCAGCACAACTCAAAGAAACCGGTATTCGGCTGCGCACAACGCGGACAGAGTGAGCGCGTCCGCGAGGATGCTTAGGCGCCCAGAGTCAGTATTGGTCGTCGTATATACGAATGATGGCGAAGTGCTGATTTTAAAACGCGTAAAGCCATTCGAATTTTGGCAATCTGTGACCGGCAGTCTGCAGCCCGCCGAAAATCATGATGAGGCGGCACGTCGCGAATTACTTGAAGAAACAGGGTTGCAAAATGAGCTTCACTATACTGGTGTAACCCGGCAATTTACGATTGACGAGAGATGGCGCGACCGATTTTCGCCCGGTGTTGTCGAGAATGTCGAGTACGAATACATGTGCCCGCTAGCTGCGAGGCAGGAGTTGCGGTTGAGTTCTGCAGAACACTCCGCCGCGAAGTGGACCGATATCGACGATGCCATTGCCACCGTTTGGTCATGGACAAACCGTCGTGCACTGGAGTCGCTGAAAGCAACATTATGAGTACTGATCTGGTTGTGTATTTGCACGGTATATGGATGCCTGGCGAAGAAATGCTGCTACTCCAGCGGCATCTGCAGGCAAAGCATGCATTGCCCGGCAAGTTGTTTCATTACCCGTCAGTCCGGGGCTCATTAGATGAGAATGCGGAACTATTGGCCGACTTTGTTCGTGACGAAGAAGCAGACCGGTTACATCTCGTCGCACATAGTCTTGGAGGGGTTGTAGCGCTACGTATGTTATCGCTCAACCCAGACTTAACAACTGGTCGCGTTGTTTGTCTTGGATCTCCGCTGTGCGGATCACGGGCTGCGAACTTTCTGCATGGTTCCGACTGGGGAAATCTTATTCTTGGCAAAACAATAACCGACGGAGTTGTCGCCGAGGCCGCCAACGAGTGGGCGACAGACGTCACGGCCAAACGTGATGTAGGCATTATTGCTGGAACTGTTCCGGTTGGGCTGGGACGACTCGTTGCAAAGTTCGACGAGGACAATGACGGGACGGTGGCAGTCTCCGAAACTCAGTTGCCGGGCGCAAAAGATCATTTGCGAATGGCGGTTAGCCATTCCGGATTAGTGCTCTCTACTGACGTTGCTGATCAGTGCGCGCATTTCATTGTCCACGGAGCATTTCAACGATAGCCGAAGCGAATACGGTGCATTTAACGGAAATTGCTGGCGTTGTCGTACTTTGCGATAGTGGTTGCCGTTGTTGCTGGATGCATGTGGCCAGCGTTTCAGTCGGAGCAAAACGGACCGCAGTTCTAACGTGGTAAATCTCATAATCACCGCTTGATTTCGACGAGTTGTGTTGTTGCTATGAGATGATTTTTTTCAACTCGTAGAGTTTTCGCAGTGCATCACGCGGCGATAAGGAATCCGGATCAATCGCGTCGAGCGCATCGAGAAGCGGATTATGTGCTTCTTCGTCTACAACATTTAATTCAAGTTGACCCTGTGGGTGGTCCGCTGATTGCTGTGCTTCCAGCGATGCCATGTAATTTTTTGCCCGGCGAATCACCTTCGGTGGCACGCCAGCAAGCGCGGCCACCTGTAAACCATAGCTTCGATTCGCTGGTCCCGGTTTTACCGCGTGCAAAAAAACCAGTTGCCCCTTGTGTTCGGTCGCGTCCAAATGCACGTTCTTACAGTCCGAAATTTCTGTGGCCAATGCGGTTAGTTCAAAGTAATGGGTAGCGAAAAGCGTAAATGCGCGAACCCGGTCACCCATAAAATGTGCGGCTGCCCAAGCGAGAGATAATCCATCAAAAGTACTGGTGCCGCGGCCAATTTCATCCATAAGCACCAGGCTTTGTGCAGTCGCATTGTTCAATATCGTCGCCGTCTCCGTCATCTCGACCATAAATGTCGAGCGGCCGCCTGCAAGATCGTCAGATGCACCAATACGAGTAAAAATTCTATCGATAGGGCCGATTCGCAGACTGTCGGCGGGAACAAAGCTACCGACGTGCGCGAGAATACAAATCAACGCCGCTTGTCGCATATAAGTAGATTTGCCGCCCATGTTGGGCCCCGTAATGACCAGCAATCGCTGCTTTTCATTGAAGTCCAAATCGTTGGCGATAAATGGCGTGTCTATCACTTGCTCGACTATCAAGTGGCGCCCGGCGCGAATCTCAAAGCAGGGTTCGCGAACCAACGTTGGCTTGACGAGGTTGAGAATGGCGGCGCGTTCGGCAAAACACGTGATGACGTCTAATATGGCAAGTCCAGATGCCGTTTGTTGCAGCGATGCAAGTTCGGCGAGCAATATCTCCAGAAGCTGTTCGTACAAAAACTTTTCGCGACTAAGTGCGCGTTCGCGCGCACTTAGGACTTTGTCCTCAAAGCTCTTCAACTCTGGCGTGATGTAGCGTTCCGCACCTTTGAGCGTTTGCCTTCGAATATAGTCGACAGGTGCCTTGTCTGCTTGGCCCTTGCTGATTTCGATGTAGTAGCCGTGGACTCTGTTGTAACCCAACTTCAGCGTCGATATACCAGTGCGCTCTTTCTCTCGCGTTTCCAGATCCAGTAAGAATTGATCCGCGTTATTCGCGATGCCGCGCAATTCGTCCAACTCTCCGTCGTAGCCAGTTGCAATAACGCCACCGTCCCGAATCAGCATCGGAGGATTATCCACCAATGACTTTTGCAGCAATTCTCTTTGTTTGGGATGGCTATGAATATTTTCAGAAAGACTCGAAAGAAGTGGCGAATCCAACGGCGCAAGCGTCTCATGAATGGCGGGCAGCCGTGACAGTGCTTCGGAAAGCTGCCTTAGATCGCGAGGTCTAGCCGACTTCAGCGCGATACGTGCGAGAATCCGTTCTACGTCACCGATGCCGTTAATCTGTTGTTGCAGATTGTCGGTCAAATTGCGCTCGATAATCGTGTCAATGGCTTGATACCGCGCACGCAAAAGCTGTGCATCGCGCAGCGGCCGTTGTATCCAACGTCGCAACAATCTTCCGCCCATTGGGCTTTGGCAGCGATCCATAACGCCCGCGAGCGTGTGCTCGTCACGGCCGCTAATGCTGCTTTCGAGTTCCAGGTTGCGGCGTGTCGGGCCATCCATAATGACCGCATCGTCCGTCCGTTCGACGGTAATGGAAGTAAGGTGCGGTAGCGCTGTTTTCTGTGTGTCAATGACGTATTGCATTAGAGCGCCGGCAGCAGCAACGCCCGTGGAAAATTCATCGCAGCCGAATCCAGCGAGGTCCTTCGTCTGAAATTGCGAGCAAAGCAATCGAGTCGCGCTATCCAAATCGAAGTGCCATGGGGGTCTCGCGGTTGGCCTCACAGCTATGGAAAAATCGCCAATTGGTTGCTCTTCGTTGTATATCAGCTCGGCAGGTCGTAGACGCTCCAATTCAGCCGCGATAGCCTCGCGACCATCGACCTCGGTCAATCGAAATCTTCCGCCGGCCAAATCCAGCCATGCAATGCCGGTGCGCGCATTCGTGGAGTAAAGTGACGCGACGACGACTGCGCGGTTTCTCGGTAATAGCGCCTCGTCCGTCAAAGTGCCAGGCGTGACCACCCGCATCACTTTACGCTCGACGGGACCCTTGCTCGTCGCTGGATCACCTACCTGCTCACAGATTGCAACTGATTCGCCTTTTTGCACCAGCTTTGCCAGATACCCCTCTGCGGCGTGATACGGAACGCCTGCCATCGGTATTGCATTACCGCCGGACTTTCCTCGCGCAGTCAGAGTAATGTCCAGAAGCGATGCGGCACGACGAGCGTCATCGTAGAAGAGCTCGTAAAAGTCGCCCATCCGATAGAACACCAACATGTTGGGATAGTCGCCCTTGATGCGCGTGTATTGCTGCATCATTGGCGTATGTACTGGGCTGACTTCTGCGTTCATCGCCTTTTTCTTATACGCTTGCCATTTGTCTGGCAATGCTAGCAGTCGATCGGTAGTCGCGAAAGGATTATGCCTGGGTGAAGATAGTTCATGTTGAGACAGGCCGGAACCTGTACGGTGGCGCGCAGCAAGTTTTGTATCTGTGCGCAGGCCTACAAGCACGAAATGTAGAATCAAGTCTGGTTTGTATGCCGGACAGCGATGTATATCGTGCCGCGCTGCGTCTCGGAATTGCGCTTGAACCCATTTTTTGTGGCGGTGACCTCGATATCCTTTTTATGTCGCGGTTGCGCCGCTACCTAATAAAGCAGCGGCCGGACGTCGTCCACTGTCACAGTCGCCGCGGTGCCGATTTTTTCGGCGGCAGAGCCGCTCGTGGACTAAAAATACCAGCGATATTGTCGCGACGCGTGGACAGCGTTGAGCCCCGCATTACGTCAAGGCTGCGATTTGCGCTATTTGAACGAATCGTCGCTATATCGGATAACGTACGCGGGTCACTTGCCGCAGCGGGTGTCGCTGATGAAAAGATCGAAATGATAAGAAGTGCAGTGCAGACGCCAGCACTTGTGCAGCGAACGAGTCGCGACGAGTGGCAAAGTCAATTCAAACTGACGAAGGATAATATTGTCGCGCTTGTTGCTGCGCAGCTGATCGAACGCAAAGGGCATCGAATATTATTGCAGGCGCTGCGCCATCTGGTCGCCGATCAGCCTCAATTTCGGGTCATCATATTCGGTAAGGGGCCGCTCGAAAAAACACTGAAGCAAGTCGTTGCCGACTTCAATCTGCGATCTTTCGTACAATTCGCGGGTTACCGTGGCGACCTCGATTCGCTATTCAGCCTAGCAGATATGCTCATTCACCCGGCTTCGCAGGAAGGGTTGGGTGTTGCAATGCTAAAAGCAGCAGCAGCCGGCCTGCCGGTGGTCGCATTTGCAATCGGCGGGGCCAAAGAAGCGGTCGTTGATGGTGAAACCGGGTTGCTCGTCGCCCCACGGGATGCAGACGGATTGTTGCAAGCAATCCGTCGTCTGATAGAGAATCCGCGGTTACGAGAATCGCTAGGGCAAAATGGCCGTGCAAGGATGCGCCGCGAGTTTACAATTGACGAAATGGTGAGCAAACATATACAGCTATACAAATCGATCACGAGTGCTGTGCCAAGATGACGACGACGGACGAAGTTGCTAGCTTCTCGGTCGAGTTGGTCGCCGCGCTGTCTAACGCTGGAAAAAGTGTCGCGACCGCAGAATCTTGTACCGGCGGGTGGATCGCAAAGGCAATCACCGATGTTGACGGAAGTTCGACGTGCTTCGGCTATGGCGTGGTGAGCTATTCTAATGACGCGAAAGTGTCTCTTTTGGGCGTGCACCCGCACACACTTGCCAAACACGGTGCTGTGAGTCGGCAAACCGTCTCCGAAATGTCGACTGGCGCACTTGATTTGAGCGGTGCGGATATTGCGGTAGCGGTGAGCGGCATAGCGGGGCCTGGTGGAGGAAGTAGCAGCAAGCCGGTGGGAACGGTTTGGTTCGGCTGGGCGAGTCGAGCCGCCAAAGCAGTGAATGTTGATACCGAGTTGCATCTATTCGACGGTGAGCGGGACGATGTTCGCCGAGAAACTGTCGCATTGGCTATTAAAGGACTGCTTCAGCGGCTACGATCTAGTGGCTGAGCGACGTCTTTTCTTCGCGTTATGGCCGGACGATCGGCAGCGTAATCAACTTCGGGACGCGTTCCGGCCGCTATTGTCGTCAATCGAAGGCAAAATCGTTGATCGACGAAATTGGCACGTGACCTTGGTGTTCCTGGGTGCGTTTTCCGACAAGTTGACCGAAGAACTCAAAATTAGGGCGGCCCATGTCGAGGTCGCTCCCTTTAGGTTGCGTTTTGACCGGCTCACCTACTGGCCCAGGCCGAAAATTGGTTGTCTGCAGGTCACCACGGTGCCAGACGAGTTAGCGAGCCTAAAGACTCGGCTCGAGTCCCTCGTCTCCGCATACGCCGTGGCCCCAGAAATGCATGAATATCGGCCCCACATTACGGCGCTGCGCGCTGCCAGACCATTCGAGGTCGTTCGATTGGCGCGTCCAATAGAGTTTAATTGGAGTGGCTTCGAATTAGTTGAGTCGATTTCGGTTCCTGGCGGCGTTCAGTACCGTCCATTGAAACAATAAGTTCGGCACGATTCTTAATACATTGCCCCGATTTGGATACGCTTGACGACTGCCCGCCGCGGTCCATTTGTGGAATAATCGGCAATCAGTTCTCACCTCATAAACGGCTTAATAAATAATGGATGACAATCGCAAAAAAGCACTCTCGGCCGCACTTGGCCAGATAGAAAAACAATTCGGAAAAGGCTCCGTAATGCGGCTCGGCGACGGCGGCCTAATTCCTGATCTTGAGGTGATTTCGAGTGGCTCTATCGGCCTGGACGTTGCTCTCGGAATTGGCGGATTGCCCAAAGGAAGAGTGGTAGAAATCTACGGCCCAGAGTCATCGGGTAAAACCACTTTGACACTGCAGGTTGTTGCAGAATCGCAAAAAATTGGCGGAACTGCTGCATTCGTTGATGCAGAGCATGCGCTTGACCCGGCGTATGCTGAGAAACTCGGCGTAAATGTCGACGAGTTGCTGGTATCGCAACCGGATACCGGCGAACAGGCGCTGGAAATTACCGACATGTTGGTGCGCTCCGGTGCAGTTGACGTGATCGTCGTGGACTCGGTGGCAGCGCTGACGCCCAAAGCGGAAATCGAAGGCGAAATGGGCGATTCGCATATGGGTTTGCAAGCGAGACTGATGTCACAAGCACTGAGAAAATTGACCGGCAATATCAAACGATCCAATGCGATGGTGATTTTTATCAATCAGATTCGCATGAAAATCGGCGTTATGTTCGGCAGCCCGGAAACGACGACCGGCGGAAATGCGCTCAAGTTTTATTCTTCGGTGCGTTTGGATATACGGCGCATTGGCGCTATCAAAAAGGGCGACGAAATCATCGGTAATCAGACTCGCGTGAAGGTGGTGAAAAACAAAGTTTCGCCGCCATTCAAGCAAGCAGAGTTCGAGATTCTCTACGGGGAAGGAATTTCGCGTGAAGGCGAGATTATTGAGCACGGCGTTGCACAGGGCATTATCGATAAAGCAGGCTCGTGGTACAGCTATGGCAGTGATCGCATTGGGCAAGGCAAAGAAAACGTGCGTGAGTTTCTAAGAAATAACCCAGAAACGGCTGCGGACATAGAACGCCAAATTCGCACAATTTTGTTGCCCGATCCGAATGCAATTGACGACGCGGCAGCGGCCGACGAGGTGGTTGCGCAGGAAGCGTAATCACGTATTTTACTTGTAGTGATTCATGATTAATGGATCACTACAATAGTGAAATGATACGTTAGGCTCCCGCGTTATGATCGAAACAGGCGACCGTCAAAAATCCGTTCATGATCTCAACAGCGACTTGTTCGCTCCTGAGGACGATGGTCGGCATCGCAGCCCAGCAGAAGCCCGAAAAAAGGCCATGGACTACCTTGCGCGTCGTGAATACGGCGCGCAAGAATTGACAAAAAAGTTAGAGTCTGCAGGATTCGACGGCGCCGTTGCAGCGCAGGCAACACGCTCCCTTCGCGACGATGGTCTGCAAGATGATCGGCGCTTCGTTGAGAGCTTCATCCAATCGCGGGTCAACCAAGGTAAGGGGCCACAGCGCATTGTCGCGGACTTGATGTTGCGTGCAATTCAAGGCGAACTCATCGAAATCGTCTTGTCCGAGTGCGAAGCCGACTGGTACAAGCTTGCCCGCGATGTGCGCAAAAAGAAATTCGGCCAGAATCTGCCGTTGGAGTTCAAGGAAAAAGCGCGGCAGATGCGTTTCTTACAATATCGCGGTTTTGAACAAAGCCATATCCAATCTGCGCTGCGTGCCGACTGAGTCAAACAGTGGCATTGCCATTGGCCGGTGTTCACACATAGGGCTGTTGATATTCCTCGGATTAACCTAAGATCGCTCGCATGAAAACGATGTCCAGCAATGAGGTGCGACAGGCATTCCTCGATTATTTTGACGAGCGCGGCCACGAGGTGGTCGCCAGTTCCCCACTTGTTCCTGGTAATGACCCGACATTGCTGTTTACGAATGCCGGAATGGTGCAATTCAAGGATGTCTTTCTCGGGGAGGACAAGCGAAAGTATTCGCGCGCCGCAACATCCCAACGCTGTGTGCGTGCCGGTGGCAAGCACAATGATCTTGAAAATGTCGGTTATACCGCGCGCCACCATACGTTCTTTGAAATGCTTGGCAATTTTAGTTTTGGCGATTACTTCAAGGACGATGCCGTAATTTTTGCCTGGGAATTCCTCACTCGTGTCTTAGGACTGCCGCCAGAGAAGCTCTGGGTCACAGTTTATGAGGATGACGACGAGGCGGCCGATATTTGGCTCAATACGATGAAGATCGATCCGAATCGGTTTTCCCGACTTGGTGCCAAAGACAATTTTTGGGCCATGGGCGATACGGGTCCGTGTGGTCCTTGCAGCGAGATATTCTTCGATCACGGTCCCGAAGTTGCGGGTGGTCCACCGGGGTCTCCCGATGAGGATGGCGATCGCTTCGTTGAGATATGGAATCTCGTCTTCATGCAGTTTGATCGCGCTGCCGATGGCCGCATGACGCCTTTGCCGAAACCGTCGGTTGATACGGGGATGGGGCTTGAGCGAATTTCTGCGGTGTTACAGGGCGTGCACTCAAACTACGATATTGATCTGTTTGTGGCGCTTACCGCGGCTACGGCGGAAATTCTAGGGGTTAAGCAAGACGGGTCAAATTCTCTGAATGTAATAGCCGATCATATAAGGGCTTGCTCGTTTCTCATTGTTGACGGCGTGTTGCCAGGCAACGAAGGTCGAGGCTATGTTCTTCGCCGAATCATCAGACGCGCAATACGACACGGAAAAAAACTCGGCGTAAATGAAATATTTTTCTTCAAGTTGGTTGCACCACTTTGCGTTCAAATGGGCGAAGCGTATCCAGAATTAAATAAGCATCAATCTCACGTTGAAAAGGTTCTGAAAAAAGAGGAACAGAGGTTTGCGGAAACATTGGATCAAGGAATGGCGATACTTGAGTCATCAATTGCTGCCTTGGGTAACAATCAAATTCCTGGCGACGTAGCATTTAAACTTTATGATACCTATGGTTTTCCGCTCGATCTAACCGCCGACATTGCCAGGGAACGCAAGCTGACGGTAGATCGTGATGGCTTTGAAGCGGCAATGAACATTCAACGCAACATGGCGAAAAGCGCGAGCAAATTCAGTGTCGCTGGTGAATCGGGTATCAAATCAGATCAACACACTACATTTACGGGATATAGCGAAACGTCATCTTCAACTGTAATTTCGGCGGCATACAAAAACGGAGTGAGCGTAGATTCGCTGAATATAGGCGATGAGGGCGCGTTATTGCTTGAGCACACTCCATTCTATGCAGAGTCAGGTGGCCAAATCGGCGACACCGGCGCAATCAAGTCGGGAGAGGGCGCATTTACTGTAGGTGATACGCAAAAGTCAGGCAAAGCGTATGTTCACTATGGCAGCGTACGTGAGGGTTTCCTAGCAGTCGGGGATGTGGTGCTTGCGCAGGTGGATGCAGAGCGTCGCGCAGCAATAGTACTAAATCATTCTGCAACGCACATTATGCATGCGGCCCTACGTAACCTGCTGGGCGAGCATGTATTACAAAAGGGTTCGCTAGTAACAGCCGAGAAATTGCGCTTCGATTTTTCTCATTACGAACCGGTGATTGTCGAGGAGCAGGCAGAGATCGAAAACATAGTCAACGAACAGATTCGACTGAATAGCGATTCCGATACGAGGCTGATGGACTACGAAGACGCGTTAGAGTCTGGTGCCGTCGCATTGTTTGGCGAAAAATACGATGACGAAGTGCGTGTACTTCGCTTCGGAGATTTTTCGGTTGAGCTTTGTGGCGGAACTCATGTCAAAAGAGTCGGCGATATCGGGGTTTTCAAGATCATCTCCGAAAGTGGTGTTGCATCAGGTATTCGTCGTATCGAGGCGGTTACTGGAAAGGGTGCGCTTCAATGGATCGATGAAAATCAAAAACAGCTCGAATCTGCGGCGTCGATACTACGTATT
Organism: Woeseia sp.; assembly: GCA_021773015.1. GTDB lineage: Bacteria > Pseudomonadota > Gammaproteobacteria > Steroidobacterales > Woeseiaceae > OFTM247. The sequence continues at coordinate 1,321,027 of JAJFKW010000001.1, read as the reverse complement.
TCCCGTGATCAGGTGGCGAGTAAGGTTGAACAACTCCTGAAACGAAACAAATTGCTTGAAAAGGATTTGGCGACAGCCAAACAGAAATTGTTAATTGGTGGCGAGACGAATAAAAGTGAGAACATCACGGAAATTGACGGAATAAAGATTCTGGTCACGCGCATTGATGGTGCAGACGCGAAAACGCTGCGAGATGCCGTCGACCGTTACAGAGACAAGCTGCAAACAGCGATTGTTGTCCTAGGATCGGTTGACGATGGCAAAGTGCGCTTGGCAGCTGGCGTGACAAAGAATGCGGTGTCACGAATTCGCGCGGGAGACATCATTCAGCCGGTAGCGGAGATGGTCGGTGGTCGCGGGGGCGGTCGGCCAGATTTTGCGCAGGCGGGGGGGAGCGACGCTAATTCATTGGATGCAGCCCTGGAATCCGTACCTGCTTGGGTGGCCGAACATCTAAGTTAGGCCAAGTTATTCGCCATATTTGGCACTTTCCGAACGAAAAAGCAGCTTATTTTGCCGATCTGGTGGGCATCTGATCGGAATTTCGTCTATTATTCCAACAGCTTAAGAACAATAACGAGCGTAAATAATAAGGAATGGGCCGCAACCGGTGGTTGGAGACCGGGGCTCTACAAATAAGGCAGGAGTAGGAAGTCATGCTGATCCTTACGCGACGCGCCGGGGAAACCGTCATGATCGGGAGCGATGTCACGATCACGGTTTTGGGCGTCAAAGGGAACCAGGTTCGTATCGGTATCAATGCCCCTAAGGACGTAGCTGTCCACCGGGAAGAGATATACGAGCGGATTCAGAGCGAAAAAAGCGCGAAAGACAAAGACGTAGCAGCCGGAGGCTGATGACGCCGTTTTTCAGCTTTACCTCAGGAAATTCCATCAGTAATATGCACGTCCCACAGCTGCAGGCCGGCTGTGGGAAAGCATTTATGTTTGTGGAGAGATGGCTGAGTGGTCGAAAGCGCTCCCCTGCTAAGGGAGTAAGGGTTAATAGCCCTTCGAGGGTTCGAATCCCTCTCTCTCCGCCACAAAAAGCTTAACAACGCGCTGGTAGCTCAGCTGGATAGAGTTCCGGTCTACGAAACCGGCGGTCGGGGGTTCGAATCCCTCCCAGCGCGCCATTTTCAAGAAAGACCTCCTACGTGGGGTCTTTTTTTATTCCTGATTCGATAAGCATTCGAACCCCGTCGCTCAATGAGCGGCGCTCGACAAAACGCGTGAGTGTTTTGACATGAGATCGGTACATAAGACCGAGAATCGCCTAGATTCAATTCTCCGCTTGTCTTGTGAGTTATTCTTGGGAAATGGGTAATTGTCATTATGATTTCGATATTGCAATCGTTGGGGCAGGTGTTGCGGGTCTGGCCGCCGCAAAATATCTCACGAGAGAATGTCGCAACTTTGTCGTCTTGGAAGCGTCGCATCGCATAGGCGGCCGCGCTTACACCGAATATTTGGCGCCAGGCGTTCCATTTGATTTAGGTGCACATTGGATTCACTCGCCAGGTATCAATCCGTTTTTTCGTTATGCACAAAAGGCAAACATAGCGCTGTCAGAAGAGCGTGAAGATTTCCTTAAGCGAGCAGACTATTTTGAGGATGGTGTTTGGCTACCAGCAGCCGCTGCTGCTGAATGTGACGAGTATTTTGAGCGGCAATATTCAGCCTTAGCGGAAGCCGCGGCAAATGGCGACGATGCGTTGTCGGTTTTCGATGTTGTGGAAAGCGATAGTCGGTGGGCACCATACTTTTTCATGTTTTTTGCTCAGGATTACACGCACGATGTCGATTGCGTGTCGGTGAAGGACGCAATGTCATATATCCGACAAGGAAACGACCATGCAGTAACGGACGGCTTTGGAGCGCTAATCGCGCATTATGGCTCGGAACTGCCGATTCGATTGAACTGTCCGGTGTCGACAATTGATTGGTCTGGTTCGACTGTGAAATTACAAACTCCGCGTGGACCGGTCGCCGCGCGCAGGGTAATTTTGACTGTCTCTACAGGCGTATTGTCGACCAACGAGATCGAGTTTGTGCCTGGATTGCCAGACCGGAAACGGGCTGCGATTACAGCTTTACCGATGGGTGATTGCAGTAGAATTTGCCTTGCACTGAATAGCCACAGTCTAGCGAATTTGCCGGCCGACTTTACAGTTCGCGCCACAGGTGAAGACCCACTGCATTTTCGCAATCGTCCGTGTGGTCACGATTACATCGAAATTGTTGCTGGTGGTAGGCTTGCTGCATGGATGGAAAAAGCAGGTGAGCGGGCGAATCTAGATTACGTTGAAAATCGTTTGCAAAAAGTCTTCGGAAGTCGCACTTCAATAAAAGTGCGTAAACACATTGTCAGTGCCTGGAGCGGCGATCAATGGACTAAGGGTGCCTATAGTGCTGCTGTGCCTGGCTCTGTGAGCGTACGCCAGGCTTATGGCGAATCGTTGGAGAATAGGGTCTATTTCGCCGGAGAGGCGGGGTCGATCGAGCACTACGCGACTGTCCACGGCGCTTATTTCACTGGGAGAGACGCTGTCTTGAGTTTATAGACCGATTGCGGCAATTTGCCGATTCGCGCATCCAGCGGCCCAAATTAGATCTTCGATTACAAAGCTTAGCGTCTGAGACGCTTGACATAACCTATTGATTTAAAGTCATTTACGATTGTTACATGTAATAATTTGCGTAATTACATGTAACAGTGTAAAGTGTTGCCATGAACGTGAAAACATCAGCACATTACCAACGCGAATACCGGCGACGTTTGCGAGACCAGGGCCTAATCAAAAAGGAAATTTGGATTCGCCCAGAAAACTCAGATAAGGCGCGCGCACTGGAAAAAGACCTGCGCGTGGGGGCGCGTGCCTTAGAAGAAAACGGTGAAAGACATTCTCATCGCCCGCTTTGGCGAACTGGTGCGTTATACGACGATCTCGTCGAAACAGCCTTGGTACGTGATAAGCACGCAAGCGTGGAACTGATTGACGGCTTGGATCCCACCCTACACGTCGTGATGCACGAATATGGCGATTTACCAATATTTCTAACGGTCGCTGGGGAGCAAATTATCGTCGAGGCAGTATTGTGGCCAGTTTCAGAAGTACGTGATGAAAGAGAATTCAATGAATCGGTGTTGCGTACCCATAAATATTTCCCATTGTCGACCATTTGCCTTGGCCAGCGCGCCGATGACGACTACTACTTTATGTTCGGCTCACTGAGCTCGGCGTCCGATCTCGGCGATATTGTCTACGAGATAGAAGTACTTGGAAGCAATGTGATCAATGCAACTGAAGCATATGCAGATTTATTGATGTCCGTAACGGACAATTGAGAGGAGAAATACAATGAACGTCTGGGCCAAAATGATTACCGCATTAAGAGGGGGTGCAAACGAAGCTGGTGAGGCGATCGTCGATAGCCAAGCTCTGCGAATACTCGATCAGGAAATAAGAGACTCATCTGACGAGTTGAGACAGTCCAAAGATAGTCTGGCAGCCATCATCGCGAGGCAAAAGTTGTCGGAAGAGAAATCAGCCAACGTCCGAACGAAAATTGCGGATAATGAAGGCTATGCGCTCAAGGCGCTCGATAAAGACGATATGGACTTGGCACATGAGGTTGCAGCGAAAATCGCTAATCTGGAAAACCAAGTCAAAACAGAAGAAGAAGCTGGTGCGGGCTATGCCACAAGTGCTGAGCAGCTGCGATCTGCAATCAAAGCAGCCGAGCGGGATATACAGCGGATGAAACAGCAAATCGATACCGTAAAAGCCACCGACAATGTCCAACGTGCGCAGGCCGCGGTTTCAGAACGTCATAGCGGTTCGAATACGAAACTGAGGACTGCAATGGACTCTCTGGACCGCATCAAAGAACGTCAGGCATTGCGTTCAGCCGAAATGAATGCGGCGCGCGAATTAGCGGACGAAACAGATGACAAATCGCTCGATAGTCGCTTGGAAGACGCTGGCATAAAGGTAAAAAGCAAGAGTGCAGAAGAAGTACTTGAACGACTAAAAAATCGGCAGTCAAAAGCATAGTCTTATTGTAGGGAGAGCCCAATGTTCGCCATATTCTTAAGTGATGAGATGAATCCGTTTTACCAGAATATTGGGTCATTCCCCACGGCCTTTTACACGGTGCTTTTATTAATCTGTGTCCTGTTCTGGGCTGGGGCGGTGCTCGGTTTGGTTGACCTGGATATCCTAGATTTTGATTTCGATAGCGTGGACGTCGGCGGCGAGTCGTCGCACACGACGCCGGAAGTGCTTGCAGGACTCTTGTTGCGATTAGGATTGGTTGGTGTACCGGTCACGGTGTCGCTTTCGATCTTGGTATTGACTGGCTGGATGCTTTGTTACTACACCGTGTTTTTGTTGTTCTGGGCAATACCCGACGGATTGTTGCGCTATGTTGCTGGATTGCCTGTCCTAGCGGTCACCCTATACGTTGCGGCGAAAATCACGAGTGTATTCATTAAACCGCTTCGCCCATTATTTGAGAAAGCGACCCAAGAAACTATCAAGCAGGTGCTGGGTCAAACGGCAATCGTTAGAACCTCCAGAGTTGACCGCGAATTTGGAGAGGCGACGCTCAATGATGGTGGCGCTGGCCTGATCCTGAAGGTCAGAGCCAGTGGGGATGATCGTTTTGAACGTGGCGACAGGGTCGTGATATTCGAAAAACTAAATAGCGAAAATATTTATCGAGTGATTTCAGAAGAAGAGTTTGTTGGCGAGTGATCTGCTCCAACAAACAAAACAAAAATCAACAACTGGAGCTAGTGATATGGCAGACCTGACCGTATTGATGCCTATTCTCACATGGGCAGGCGTGGTGGTCCTTGTGTTATTGGGCCTCGCTGGAATGTTTAAGGCGTTTTATTACAAAGTTGAACAAGGCACGGCGCTAATCGTAAACGATATGAGTGCTAGGCCAAAAGTTCACTTCACTGGAGCGCTGGTCTATCCAATAATCTACAAAAAAGAGCTAATGAAAATATCGCTAATTACGCTAGAAGTTGATAGACGTGGTAGCGATGGCCTAATTTGTCAAGACAACATGCGGGCTGATATTTCCGTGGCATTTTACTTGCGTGTAAATGAAACGGCAGAAGATGTATTGAAAGTAGCCAAGTCCATCGGCGCATATCGTGCATCAGATCAGGCCGCCGTCGACCAATTGTTCTCGGCGAAGTTCTCTGAGGCACTAAAAACGGTTGGCAAGCAAGTCGATTTTGTCAGTCTATTTGAGAATAGGCAGGACTTCAGAGAGAAAATTATTGAGGTCATAGGCGATGATCTAAACGGTTACGTACTAGAAGATGTCGCGATCGACTACCTTGAGCAGACTCCTAAGGCGGCGCTTGACCCAACAAATATTCTTGATGCTGAGGGCATCAAGAAAATAACTGAATTGACCGCGACACAGAATGTTCGGACAAACGAACTTGAACGTGACGAACAATTGGCTATCAAGAAAAAAGATGTCAGCACGGTTGAAGCTATGTTGGAGCTGGAACGCCAACAGGCAGACGCGGAAGCCAAGCAGCAGAGGGAAATTCTGTCCGTCCAAGCGCGGGAAGAAGCGGAGACGCGAAAAATACAGGAGGAGGAGAGGCGCAAGGCCGAATCAACACATATACAAGTAGAGCAAGATCTGCTCGTTCAAACTGAAAATCAGAAACGCGAAATCGAAGTCGCCGATCAAAATCGACAACGTGCTGTTGCAATCGAGGAAGAGAAAGTGGTGCGAGCACGCGATCTAGAAGTCGTTTCTAGAGAGCGTGAGGTCAGTGTAGAAACCGTGCTTGCTGAAAAAGCAGTCGAGGTTGAGAAAAAGGAAATTGCAAACGTCATTAGAGAGCGTGTTGCCGTCGACAAAACAGTGGCGGTCGAAGAGGAAAGGATTAAGGAGGTTCGCGAAGTTTCGGAGGCGGATCGCTTGAAACAGGTTCAGGTCTTAGCCGCTCAGGCGCAGGCTGAAGAAGAGAAGGTCAAAGAAACAACCGCCGCGAAAGCCCAAGAAATTGCGGCAACTCACAAGGCAGCCGAAATTACGACGCTTGCGGAAGCAAGACTCATTGCATCAGGAAAAGACTCTGACGCCAAGAAGGTGCTTGCCGAGGGCGTGCAGGCGGAGGACGCCGCATCTGGACTGGCCGAGGCTGACATCGTCAGAGCAAAGGGTGCAGCGGAAGCTTCTGCGAAGACTGAGGTGGGTATGGCGAACGCCAACGTCACAAAAGCGCAATTCCAGGCGGAGGCCGAAGGATTGACGGATAAGTTTGCGGCAATGGCTGGAATGACGGGTGAAACGAGAGCCCATGAAGAATATCGTATGGGGCTGGAAACAGCGTTTAAAGAAGCGTTAGCGTCTATGGATGCCGGCAAAGAGATTGCGAAAGAAAATGCCGAAATTCTGGCAATTGCTCTTGAAAAGGCGCACATCGACATCGTCGGAGGCGAGGAGCATTTCTTCGACAATTTCGCGAAGTCACTGTCGATTGGCAAGGCTGTTGACGGTCTTGCGGAAAAGAGCGGAGTGATCCAAGCGCTGTTGGCGAAAGTTGCCAGCATGGGATCGGAAACAGCAGACGTTTCAGGACCTGCTGGTAAATCGTAAGTTGTTTCTGGGAGCGACTCACAGTCGCCCCATTTCCGACGCCACGCTATGAAAGGATCTGTCAATGGCAAACGAGAGTCGAACTACTGAACTCGTGGATAAGGCGGTCGCCGACGGCGGTGCCTACGAAATTATTCGTAATCGCCTGATCGAACATGGCGATTCGCTGGAAAAGCAAGCGATCTCTTTGAATTCTGCTCGCGCTGAAGAATTCGGTGCAACAGAAATGACAGTAGTCGCTCGAACACGAGTGAGAACAGAGAACAATTGCGTTGGGCGAGACATAGTCCAGATCGGCGAATTGCTGCTATTCGGATACAACGTTTTCATTGGATTGAAAAAATCTACTCAAGTGGAAGATGTGTTCTCGTTGTACAAGCTGATTGTTGACGGTGATAAGCATACGATGGAGCAAGTCTCCATAGGCGGGAGCTTTCTATCGGATGCCCAATTTCGGGAAGATTTCGGCGAACTTTACCGATACTACAAAGAAACTCGCCTCGTGCAGCTAGTGCAAAAGGGCGGAAGACTTCTAGCTGGATTCCAGATTGGCGAACGCTTGGATGATCGGCGAGTTTTTCGCTGGGATATTTCGAACGATAACGACGTTACCTACATTGATAACCGTGGCGAGCGAGATCTGGAGCTCCCCGAGTCTTATGAATTCGAATGGATGCCGACCAAACGTGAAGATATTTCACACGGCCGCCACCCACACGTCAACATACTCGACGAATTGTTTGTCGAGACGACGAATGGTGATCTAACGGTAAAAATTGAAGACAATACGGAAGTTGGACGCGGCGTGTATAGCGAGCCCGTGGATGACGTAACCCAGTCACTGGACGACGCTGAATTCGAGTATGCGAGAGTCGGAGCACTAATTCTCGTAAGAATATTACCTTACAAAGAAATCCGCTGGCGGTATCTGGTATACAACACGCGTACATCAGAAATACAAAAGATCGACTCCCTTGCTGATTCATGTGTTCAGCTTCCAGAGGACCACGGAATCATATTTCCCGAAGGAATTTATCTGGAAACTGGCGAGTACAAGGCATTCGGCATAGATACGCGCGGCTTGAAATTCAAGCGAAAGATGCGCTCACCCAACGGTGAAGACGTTCTTTTCGTGTTCTATGAACCAACCAAGGGTGTCGTCGCACTCTTGTCGTACAACGTAATCTCAAAGTCTCTGCAAAATCCATTAGTCAGTCACGGTTACGCGCTCGCGCGCGACGGAACAGTCATAGTATTTACTGCGGGCGACGAACCGGCGCGAATTCACCCCATGCAGATATGGACTACACCGTACGGGGATGAGGAATTCTTCAATACCATCCCCGCGGGTCAGTCGTTTTTTTCAAGAATTGGTAATGCCGAACTCGTTCGCGGCGTGTCCGACTTCTTCAGCTTATGCAGAATTATCAAAGATGAATCCGTATCGGTAAAACACTACGAATTTCTTCGGAAGGCTGCGGAAAAGTTGTTTGACGATTATTTTTGGATTCGAGAAGGTCAAGCGGCTGCTATCGGCACAGTTGTCCGAGAAATTAGAGAAACTGTCGAGCTAATCGTAGATGAATTCGAAAAAGTTGAGAGCATTCGACGGCAATCGGCCTTGGCGATGACAGACGCGGAAGGCGAACAACAACGAATATCGACGACGGTAGACAGTACCGATTGGCGCAATATTGATCAATACGTTGAGGCGCTCAACGAAATTCGAAGTCACCGTGGCCATCTTGCGACGATCAAAGAGTACAGGTATATCGATGTTGATCGGATAGCGGCTATGGATTCCGAACTACTTGCTCTCAACGACTCAGTAGGCAAAGAAGCCGCTGAGTTTCTGGCGGGAACACATGCATTGGACTCCTATATTGAGGAGATCGAGTCTCATGATTCCTCAATAAAGCAACGGCAAACTGTCGCTGAACTAGTGCCTGAGCTAGATAAACTGGATAACATTGCGGCAGGTCTCGATTTGCTTTCGGACCTAATCGCCACATTAAATGTTGATGACGCGACGATCCAGACCAGAATAGTGGAGTCAATATCGGATGTTTATTCAAATTTAAATCAGACGCGATCACGTGGTCGGCAACGAAAAGAACGCCTTGGTACGTCGGAATCGGTTGAGCAATTCGGTGCCCAATTTAAACTTTTTTCGCAAAGTGTTACAAATGCTTTAGGGGTCGCAAACTCACCGGAACGATGCGAGGAGTTGCTAGCACGCCTGCTTATTCAATTGGAGGAGATGGAAGGCCAATTCAGCGAACAGGATAAATTTGTTGCAGACATAATTGCCAAGCGTGAGGAGGTTTATGAAGCCTTCGAAGCGCGTAAACAGCAGTTGCTCGATGCAAGAAATTCACGGGCGCAAACTCTCGCCGACGCTGCTGGTCGAATGCTCGAGAACATTGAGCGGCGCACACGTCGATTTGAAAGTGACGATGAGCTGAATACATATCTGGCTTCAGACGCCCTTGTCATCAAAGTGCGAGATATTGTCGAACAGCTTCGCGAACTAGATAGTTCAGTAAAAGCTGACGATGTCGATTCACGATTGAAGATGATTCGTAATCAAGCGCTGCGGTCACTCAGGGATAAGACGGACCTATTCTCGGACGGTGGCAAGGTTATTAAGCTGGGATCAGCACACAAATTCAGCGTCAATACGCAGGACCTGGACTTAACTATCATACCTCGAGATGACGGATTGGCGCTGCACTTGGTCGGAACGCAGTATTTCGAAAATATTGATCATCCCGAACTCAACGATCTCCGCAAGTACTGGACGCTAGGCCTTGAGTCCGAAACAACGACTGTATATCGAGGGGAGTATCTAGCGTACCGGCTGTTGGATGACATTCGTTCCGGTTCATTAGAAACAGATTGGAACAAGCTCACCAGCCTGGCCGAAAACAGTGAAGCACTCGGAAAGCTCGTGCAAAACTTTGCTGCGCCACGGTACAGGGAGGGATACGAAAAAGGTATCCACGACGCGGATGCATGCACGATACTCCGCTGTATTGTTCCTGCAATCAACAAGAGCGACTTATTGCGATTCGATCCGCTGTGCCGGGGATATGCCCAGCTAATTTGGGCAAACTTAGTTGAGACCTCTTCGTCCGAGGGCGCCGAGAATTCGTTGCAGTCTTTGCCGGAACGTGCGATTTCAGCGGGACAGATGAACGAAAAGTTCTCTGATCCGCGAGCGATTGAATTGATTGAGGCGGAAATATCGAATCATGTGAACAATTTTGCGGCGCTCCACCACCTAGAGATTGACGATTCAACAATCCGCAGGTGTTCAATTTACCTTGCAGCCGAGCTGCGCAGGGTTCCCTGCAAATTCGCTCAATCGAAACACGCAAAGAGCGCGCTGGATTTACTGCGAAAGTCACTGAAAGCGGACCTTTTCAAACAAGTCCAGGGGACGTTAGACAGCCTACGGACGAGGCCAAAAGAACAATGGCGAGTGGCGAATGCGTGGCTCTGCGCGGCACTTGATGCGGCGGGTGAAAGCGAACTCTTGCACTACGCGCCCGAAGCGGCAGCAATTCTCATTGTAGGCAAGCGCCTGCAACGCCGAATGATTAACGCCGATGTTGAGTTTTCCGTCAAAAACTTGTTTGGTCAGCACTCGATAATAGCAAATGGCGAATTGCCGGTGACTTTGGATAAGTATTTGCTGAAAATGGACGACCATTGCAACAGTGTCATACCAAAATTTCATAGATACCAAAAGTTGCGACGCGACGCTGCAAATGCAGCGCGTGCGGACCTGCGCCTAGAAGAGTTCAAGCCAAAGCCTCTAAGTTCATTCGTGCGTAACCGACTAATCAATGACGCGTATCTGCCAATTATTGGCGATAACCTGGCAAAGCAAATCGGCACTGTTAGTAAATCAAAACGGTCCGATTTGCAGGGTTTGCTCATGATGATCTCGCCGCCAGGATATGGGAAGACTACGCTGATGGAGTACGTTGCAAGTAGGTTGGGATTGACGTTTATGAAGATAAATTGTCCGTCACTTGGCCATGATGTAACTTCCCTTGACCCAGAAATGGCACCGAACGCTACCGCTCGGCAAGAACTGCACAAGCTCAATTTGGCTTTCGAAATGGGCGACAACGTGATGCTTTACCTAGACGATATTCAGCACACGAACGCCGAGTTTTTGCAGAAGTTCATATCTCTGTGCGACTCAACACGCCGTGTAGACGGCGTTTGGAAAGGTCGAACGCGAACGTACGACTTGAGAGGTCGGAAATTCTGCGTTGTCATGGCGGGTAACCCTTACACCGAATCGGGTGAGGTGTTCAAAATTCCGGATATGCTTGCAAATCGTGCGGATATCTACAATTTGGGTGACGTTCTCAGTGGGAAGGAGCGCCAATTCGAATTAAGTTATATAGAGAACTCCTTGACGTCGAATGCGGTTTTGGCGCCGCTCGCTATGCGAGACATGGACGATATCTACAAGCTAATTGAGCGAGCCAGAGGAGGTAATGTCGCGACCACTGACTTGAAGCATCAGTATAGCGGAGCAGAGGTATCTGAAATTGTAAGAGTATTTAAGCGACTTTTTGTTCTTCAGGACGTGGTTCTCAAAGTTAACAAACAATACATCGCATCAGCGGCGCAAGATGATAAGTATCGAACGGAACCGCGATTCTTGCTTCAAGGTAGTTATCGAAACATGAACAAGCTTGCCGAAAAGGTTTCTTCTGCAATGAACGATGTAGAGCTCCAACAGATGATTGGCGATCATTACCGTGGTGAGGCGCAATTGCTGACACAGGGTACTGAGGCCAATCTACTTAAACTTTCTGAGTTGTTGGCGTCGCAAGATGAGGCCGATGTTGAGCGGTGGGAACAAATAAAGAAGGGCTATTTGCGTAATAAGTTAATGGGCGGCGACGATACGGATGCCGGCCTGCGAATTGCGGCACAGATTGGCGATTTAGTACAAGGTATATCCGCGCTCGGTGCGGCTCTTGAGCCGGCGGGCCCATTGTCGAAACAACACACCGAATACGTGCAAACCGCAGATAAAATAAAAAAGTCGCTGGATGCACTGGGCAGCGCCGTAAAGTCGCATAAAAGCAGTGTATCGATAACCAACAGGCCTTCGAAAGAATTTGCGCAAGTGCTCGGGACACTTAACGAGACAATCGAACATACGTTATTCCCGCTAGTGCGGAGTATGGATAAGCGAATCGCGTTAGATGTCGCAGCACACGAAAAACTCAAAGGTCTGGCCGAAGATGTTTCCGAACTAAAAAAGCACGTGGACCAATCAGATTGATTTTAACAAGGCACTGATTTCTCTCGAAGCGCAAATTGACGCATGGAGGTTGAATGATGGCCGCAAGTCCGAATTGTACAAATAAGATATTCGAGCACGCGCCACTTAGCGATTCCTTGCCAGCATACGGATGTGAACAATGTGCAAGTGTTTTGCTTAATCGCGCGACATATAGCCGGTGCTAGGAATTGCATCCAGACAAGTCTGGTGAGCCCATTGCCAAAGCGGTTGAGCTGCCCGTCGAATACTCGCGTTCTGCGAAAGTTTGCATCAATTGGCGAAGAGTCATGACCAAATACCGTATCGGAACTTTGGTCGATAACCGAATCGATTATTGCCTGCATTGTGAGGAGATTTGGTTAGATAACGGAGAGTGATCTCCGGTAGGGGGTTTTGCGTTGTCCGGAGATCTTTCGAAGATCGTCACGAACCCAGGCAGAGAAATTTGCGCTTTCCGGACACCGAGGCGACCGAAAGACCTCGGCTAGACGAAATTCTGGGCGAAGACCGCAAATTCTTTGAAGGGTTTCAGCAATGGCTGGATACTCATCCCTAGCGGGGCGCACTTCTGACACGCCTTCAAGGGAGCGGCCAGCGCCCTAGTTCATCGCAACAAGTATCTGCTACGCTTCTAGAGAGCGCGACAAGCGGTCAATTCTGCTGGATAGCCGGTTAGTGTCCGACGAACGGTCCTATTTTTCCGATGGCTGGCATTTAAAGTTCGTTTCGCTGTCCATATTATTTGTCTATCGAAAAATATTTAGTGGGAAGTGTTATGTCAACTTGGAAGATTGCCTCAAAGGAAAAGCTGCCTGCAGATTCGGTCACCGTTACATCAATGAAGCAGGATGATGCGTCAGCATATCGGCAGACGCCGGAAATTGAGGTGACGGCTCTACAGATTGATGAAGAGTTTGAGCGGGATTGTGATCCTTATAATCGTACCGGCCAATTCGTCAAAATCAAAATCAAGGAGTAAGGCTGGCGCCAGACTTTCGGCCTGACGCCGTTCTGCGTTTATTCTCAGGCGGCGTAGTACATATCGGATACCATGCGTTCCAATGCCCGATAATCCTGTCGCCAAATATCAAACATTTTCCGACCAAACTCATCTGGAAAAATATCAGCCTCGTCATTTTCAAGCCCATGCAGGATATTCTCTGCAGTTGAGACTGGACTCGCCTTATCCGTAGGAAAATCCTTTGCAAGATCGGTATCGACAGGACCTGGATTTACCGTATGAACGGCGATGCCTTTTTCTGCCAACTCAATTCGAATGCCTTGAGAAAGCGAAAATAGCGCAGACTTGGATGCGCTATAGCCGCCAACGATCGGAAAATTGGCGAATGCCGCAATAGTCACAACATTGACGATTGCCGAGCCTTTCTTGGTTTCTAGAATCGGTACGAATTTTCTGACCATGTCCAAAGTGCCGAAATAGTTGGTTGTCATGTCTCTTTGCAGCAAATCGATCGGGCCGTCGACCAGACTCGTAAATGCCGCAACTCCGGCGTTGTTTACCGGTAGTTCGACGTCACTCGCTCGGTCAACTGCATGCGCAATTTGCTCAGTACTTGTAATGTCCAATTTCAGCGGTACAACTCTCAAATCTCCGAAGTCTGGCAAATCTGCTATATTTCTAGCCGACGCGTAGATTTTCTTGACGCCCTTACCGAGGAGCGCACGAACTAAAGCTTCTCCGATTCCACGATTTGCACCGGTTACTAGGACTGTTTTGTTGCTTATCTTCACTGTCTATCTCCATTTTTCTGTAATTGAGTTATGCCGCAATGTTGTCATTGTGTTTCGAAAGTTGTAGAGCGCTGCGGCCAATCACCGAATCCCTTTTCGAAAAGAAGTCCAACAACCTTGCGCTGTAGTCATCGGCGACGGCGGTTCGAATAGTTTCTCTCAATGAGAGTTGTTGTCTCCACCGCGTGAGTTTAGGAAACGCGTCGAAATAGTCAGAGGTCGAAACTCTTTCGAGAACATCGAAGTATCGAAAGGCTGGGGCGAATGCCGCGTCGACCAGCGAAAAGTGACCTGCATGAAACCAAGGACCGTCGCCTAAATGGTTTTCCAACCGCTGCAACTTATCCATCAAATCGGTAATTGTCGTTTCATACGCAGTTGCGCTTGACGTGCTATAGAGACGTCCGATATTAGCGATCGTTTGTGATGCGAATTCCATCCAACCGCGTTGCTGGGCACGTGCTAGAGCATCTGAGCTTAGAAGCCCACTGCCGAACGAGTCATTGATGTACTCGGCAATAACTGACGATTCGAACAACACGGTTTCGCCGTCGACGATTAATAGCGGCACTTTGCCGAGCGGTGAAATCTTGAGAAACCAGTCTGGCTTGGCATTCAAATCAATATTGACTCTTTCGAACGGTATGTCCAATTCCTGGAGTGCGATGCTGGCCCTTTGGACGTACGGACAGAGGTGGTGGCTGATGAGTTTGAGGTGCTGATCGATCATTTTTTTGTCCTGGGTAATTAATCAATTGCTATTGATGCCGATTATAGAGCGTGCGAAAATGCTCGTATATAATCAAAAACGCACAGTCGCTGTGCAATAATACACGTCATTGATGACACGCTGCACAGGACGTAAATACATGGATTGGGACGACATGCGTATTTTCCTTGCCCTGTGCCGAGACGGTTCGCTTGCCGCCGCCGGCAAGTCGCTTGGCGTAAATCACACAACGGTTGCAAGGCGTATTCGTGCGCTTGAAAAGAATATCGGCACACGGCTATTCGACAAGTCAAACGATGGATTTGCAATGACTCAGTCGGCCGAGAATATGTATTCGCATGCGCTTAAGATGGAGGAAAATGCGCATGCCATCGACCGAGACGTGTTTGGTCAGGATGCGGAATTGAGAGGTTCGCTTAAGTTGACCGTATCGCATGATTTTGCGAGTAATGTGATAGTGCCGAAGCTACAGGAATTTCGCGTCACCTATCCGTGTATCGATCTCGATGTGTTGACCACGAAAGGCCTCATCGACCTCGCTGCCCGAGAGGCAGATATTGCAGTCAGGCTCACAAACAAGCCCCCAGACTATCTGATTGGACGCGAGGTGCTCCCCATGCGGCATGGTGTCTATACAACCACTCGATATCTAAAACGTGCCACGACCAGTACCGACATCATTCTATTCCGCGGTGATGATGAGCGGCCACCCTGGGTCGAAGAACATTTCCAAAGTAGCCGAGTGGCATTACGCGTGGACGATGTGTCGACAATGATTGCCGCAATTCGGAATCATATGGGTATTGCCCGTATACCGTGCTACATCGGAGATGCCGACAAACGTGTTCGCCGCCTGGACCTACGCCTTACGCCGTCGACTTGGGGCGTGTGGGTGCTCAGCCACGTTGATCTTCGCTCAACAGCACGCGTACGGGTATGTCGCGAGTTTCTCGTCGATGCAATTCAGTCGCAGCGTTCGCTCGTTCTTGGCGAGTGCTCAAAATACGTCGCGGCAATTTAGCTGATCGTTGAAGTGCAACACGTGCAGCGTGGATATTGTATAACTCGGAGAGCGCAATTTTTCTGCGGACGAACCGATCCGTCGATAAAATTGCGGCTCCATGTATCAATTCTGCTTGCCAAAACTCGATTTGCGTCGCCTGATCCGTGCGGCCCCTCGCCACCGGCCTTGTGCGATATGTCAATGCAGATTTAGGCGAGTAGATAGAAACCTGCTGTGCTATAGCGGCTAATTGGGGCTCGAGATCTTCAATTTGACGGCGTTTCTTGTCCACTGCCTCGATTGTCGGTTTTGTCACAGTTCCATCATGACCGATTGAATTTGAGTGCGACAGAACGTACTGCTTCGATGTAACTTTTTGGTGTCCGACTTACCGCGCGTCATCCCCGGGTTCGCCGGACAATCTCGCCATTGACCGTTATGCACAAACTTCATACGGGGTCGCGATCAAGACGGCACCACTCATTTCGAAAGTGCTTCGCGTAAAGCGCCCGATAATGCCTCGATAGTCCAGGGTTTGTGTAGAAAGGTTAATTTGTCGAACTCGCTGAATTGGAATGATATTTCGTCGACATGGTGGCCACTTGTGATCACGGTAGGCAGATGCGGTCTCGATTTGCGTACCTCCTCGAGCGTCGCTGCGCCGGTCATGCCAGGCATTGTCGCGTCAAGAACAATCGCACTTATGTCTGTTTCGCATTGTAATTTCCGTACCGCTTGATTACCGTCAGTCGCGCAAATAACGTCAAATCCGAAACTTTTTACAGCCGATGTAGTTATTTTCAACACTAGCTCGTCATCGTCCACAACGAGGACTGTTCCGCTTCCAGATTTCAGCGGCCGCACATTTGATTGGCCTTCTTCCGGTGCCCGCCGTTTGCCATCTCCGGTAGGAAGAATAACCATTACATTACAACCACGATTGAAGCTGCTCTCGACATGAATGAACCCGTCGTGTGTCCGTACTATGCGTTGTACTATCGACATTCCCAGACCGCGTCCTGAAATTTTCGTGGTAAAGAATGGGCTAAACAAGGAACTTAGAGTTTCGTCATCCATGCCGCAGCCGTCGTCTTCAACTTCAAGAGCTACATAATTTGCACTTGTCAAATCGCCTATGATTGCGCCTGAGAGCTCTGGGTTGTCGACGTGGAATTTGCCAAGGCGAATATGGATCCGACCACTTTTTCCGCCATACGATTCAGATGCATTTGTTACGAGATTCAATACCACTTGTCGCAATTGCGTAAGGTCGCCCACGATTTGGTTCAATCCGTCCTCTACGTCGACTTCTATCAACGAGTTTGCGGACACAGAACTTCGAAGAAGCGGCGCCATTTCAGCTAACATATGCTTCAAATCGATCGGAGATGGGCTCGTCGTACGCTGACCAGCATACGCGAGTAGTTGGTCCGTGAGCTTCACTGCCTGATTGGCGGCATGGACAATGTCAGCTATTGCATCTTGGGCCGGTTCATCTTGTCCGATTTGATGCGACGCTAAACTAGCATTCCCCAACACGCCCACAAGTAGGTTGTTAAAGTCATGTGCAACCCCGCTAGCCAACAGACCCAGACTTTCTAGTTTTTGGACATTGCGTATGCTTTCCTCCCTTTTCTTGGAGTCCAACAGCCACTTTCTACGGTCAAGATGAAACATTACAAATTCAGCCAACTCGCGCAGCAGTTTTTTCTCAGCGTCGCCGAATGCCTGACAACTAGAATCCATCAGACATAAAGTACCGATTGCAAATCCGTCGTCCGTTCTCAAGGCTGAACCAGCATAAAACCGAATATGCGGAGGCTGAATTACCATAGGGTGGTCATCGTAGAAAGGATCAGCTCTCGCATCCTCTATACAGTAGACGTCATCGCTTTCAATAGCGGTACTGCAAAAGCCAGGCCGGCGGGCGGTTTCCTTGACGTCAACTCCGAAAGTGGACTTGAAGTAGAATCTACCTTGGTCGACCAGTGTAATGCAGGCGATTTCCGCATCGAAGAGTCGAGCTGCGAGCGCCGTAATTCGGTCAAAGTCTTCTTCGGGCGGCGAATCAAGAACGTCATACTGCCGAAGCGCCGACAATCTCATACATTCATGATCTACTAACATTCTTACTCCCAGATGTCCTTTTTGTTCAATGTCCAGACTGTGGAATTCACAAAGCCCGATAGCCTAAATACTACAGGGTAAGTATATTGTGACAGAAGTACCCGTCCCCGGATGGCTATCAATCAAGAGATCTCCATCAGACTGTTTTGCAAAACCATAGACCATCGGGAGGCCAAGGCCATTGCCATCGCCAGTATTTTTGGAAGTGTAAAACGGCTCCACAGCACGTGACGATTCTTCGCTTGACATTCCGACTCCATTGTCGCGAACTACGATTGACATGTACGACGATGCGCTCTGATTGTTCGTTGCGAGTTGCGATTCGTGGCGTTTCGTGCATCGCGAAGTGCCAATCGTAAGTTTGCCACCATTCGGCATTGCGTCCCTTGCGTTCAACGCCAAATTCAAAATTGCGCTCTCCAGCAGACTTGGATCAACCATTGCGTATACGACATCTTTGATTAAGTCCAGCTCAACAACGATGCCGTTGCCCAATGTACGACGTAAGAGTTCACCCATACCACTAACCAATTTATTGATTTCTGATCTAACCGGCTTTAACGGTTGCTGGCGAGAGTAAGCCAAGAGTCTTTTGGTCAATTCAGCGCCGCGATGTCCCGCTTCGATAACCTCGTTGACAAGCTTATCGTCCTCGATATTCAGGCGGCCTTGTAGTAGTCCAGCATTGCCGATAACTACGGCTAACAGATTGTTGAAATCGTGTGCAATTCCGCTGGTTAGCTGACCAATTGCATCCGATTTTTGAGCCTGGTGTAAGGCATCGACGGCAGCTCTTCTTTCTGTAATGTCTTCTGCTACGCCTGCGAATCGAAGAATTTTTCCGGTCGTGTCCCGTATAGGATACACACGAGCAGAAATCCATCGAATAGTGTTGTCTTTGCGGACGATTCGATAGTCTGTAAAACTTGGGTCGAGATTTCGGTCACTAATCTTGTCGTGCATTTCAGAGATGATCGTGTCACGATCATCGGGGTGCAACATATTCTTCCAAATATCGGCATCAGCTAGCAATTCTTTGCAGCCGTAACCGGAGATATTTTCGAATGCCGGGTTAACGTACAAAACCTGTCGCCAATTGGCAGAGAGTATCGAAAATACTTCGCGCGAATTCGCACTTAGCTCGTGCAGCCTCTGCTCAACGTCCGCTAGTTCCTCCGATATAGTGGTGCGATCCGTTATGTCTTGCAGCGTTCCAAACGTATGTAGTCTGATGCCGTCCGTGTCAATTTCTGGGTGTGAGATTTCGTGTACGTGCCGCACAATACCTGCCGGGGTTATCAGCCGATATTCAATGTCTACCGGTCCAAAAATGGCGATGGCATCGGCATAGTCTTGCTTAACTCGATCTCTATCATCGACGTGAATCCGAGCAATGTACTGATCCATCGTCTCATTCATACACTCAGCGACAGGCACACCCAATATGTTTGCAAGTTCTCCATCGCAGTAAACTCCCCGATTAGCTGTGGCGTCCCATTTGAACCAACCGAGTTTCGCGATACGCGTCGCGTCCCGCAGGCGCTGTTCGTTCGCCATCAGATCCTCGTTAGCTTTGCTCAACGCGGATGTTCGCTCCCGAACTCTGCTTTCCAATTCATCTCGCGCTTGTCGAAGTCTATCGGTAGTCCGCCTTTCACTGGATACATCTTGCACGTATCCTATTGAGTTAATGAGCTTGTTCGTCTTATCGAATACGGGCGCGCATACTTCGCGAACGTGCAGTGGATTGCCATTCATTGGTTGCAGTCGATACTCTATTTCGCATCTTTTTGGTTCCGCTAGATATTTATTCGATGCGGCTAAGTAGTCGGCCCGATCATCTGGGTATATCCATTCGAGATCTGTCGAGCTCGAGTTGGTGAATGCGACAAAGTCATCTACCGTCACGCCGTGTAGGCGGGCTAGTTCTTCTGAACAGTAGATACAGGTGTCGGATACTTCGTCCCATTCCCAGTGTCCTATGTTCGCGAGTGCCTCCGTTTGTGAAAACAGGTCCGTAATCTTTTGCAATGCTAATTCAGCATTTTTTCTCGAAGTAATGTCCTTTACAAATCCAATTGACCTCTGTAACTGACCACCATTATCGACTATCGGCGCAACGACTTCGCTTACCTCGGCAATCGTCCCATCGGCGCGAATCAAACGGTATTCAATTTGAAAGCCGATATGGTCGCGGTGGAATTGGCGTGCTACGGATTCATATTTCGTTCGATCCTCTTGATGTATCCATCGTCTGTCAGCGGCATTTGAAGTCGAAAGCAGAAGGAATTCCTCGACGTTCACGCCATGAATATCTGCAAGTTCTTCAGAACAGTATATACACTTATCAGAGACTTCATCCCACTCCCAGAAACCTATGTTCGCGATTTTTCCGGCCAGTTGATATAGAGCGCGAGTTTCTTGAATCGCATCGTCGGTCGACGAAAAAGATTCATAACTCAATTTAGCTGCTGTAAAATATGGATTAGCGTAAGACATTTATTTTGCCAAGATTATATTTCTAGTTTATTTGGAGATATTTGTTGTTGCATTGGCATCAAACGTATCTGCGTTTCTTATCCCGAGAATTGTGAGCAGTTTTTCCATGTTAAACGGTTTTTCGATGCAGTACTCCGCACCAGCTGAGAGTGAACGTGCAACATTTTCTTCGTCAAAAAACCCGGTCATCGCGATAACTCGAGTCGCCCGTGACGTTGGGTCTTTCTTGATTTGGCGGCAAACTTGAAAGCCATCAAGTTCTGGCATCATCAGATCGAGTAGCACAACGTGCGGTCGAAACGCTTGCACAAGTCGCCCCGCGTTATATCCGTCATGTGCTTCCATGCTCTCTGTATTTGCGTCAAGCCGGCGAAAAAATTCCGACAGATAATTTGCTACGTGGGTATCGTCGTCGACGATTAATATTCGCAATACGCCGCTGCCAGGCAAAAGCATTGTTAGATCATTGTCCCGGGCAAAACGCTCTATATCGTGGCGCAGGAAGCGTCGGTGCCCACCCGGAGTGGAAACTGCCGCTAATTCGCCCTTGCTGGCCCAGTGGCGAATTGTCGCCGGAGAAACCATGAGCATCTTGGCGACATCTCCGGGGGCCAAGTATGTTTTCTGCATATCAGCCTGTTTACTCATTGACGCTGTTCTACCATTGGCCCGACCGAAGCCTCTAAGCCTAGTCTTTTTACTTTTTCTACTAAAGTTGTGCGTCGAACGCCGAGCAACTCGGCAGCCTGAGTTACAGTGCCGCCCGTGTGATCAAGTGCCTGCCTGATAAGCGTCGCTTCGGTGGACTTTAGTACGCGCCTAAGGTCGATGCCGTGTTTCGGAAGTATCTGTGCCGTCAGCGTGTGACTGAGAACGTCCGGATCATACTCTTGAATTTCTCCTTGAGCATCAAGGCATTTTCGATAGCGTGCGGGCATATCGGATACGTCCGCCGTGCCGCTAGCGCAGGTTGCAGCGAGCCGCTCAACCAAATTGGCAAGCTCTCGAACATTTCCTGGCCACGCGTGCTGATGGAGGATGGATAGTGCCTCCGGCGTTATTTGTACCGACATCCCTTGTTCACGCTCTAAGCGCCCGCTCAATTCGCTGACCAACTGTTCGATATCCTCTTTTCTCTCGCGCAGCGGCGGAACGCTGACCGGCAATACATTGAGACGGTAGTACAGATCTTCCCTGAACGATCCATCCTTGATTCCCTGTTCGAGATCCCGATGTGTCGCGGCAACCAGGCGCGCAGTAATTGCGATAGGCTTGTTGCAGCCAACTCGGTACACAATTCGATCTTCGAGTACTCGGAGTAATTTCGCCTGCAATTCGGGCGTCATATCGCCAATTTCATCAAGAAACAGCGTGCCGCCCGATGCTATGACAAATCGACCCTCTCGATCAGATAACGCCCCGGTAAATGCTCCTTTCTTGTGTCCAAACAATTCGCTTTCGAGGAGGTCAGGGGGTATCGCAGAACAATTGACCGGCACGAAAGGGCCCGCGTATTGCTGCGAGTAATAGTGAATGTTCCTCGCAACTATTTCTTTGCCCGTCCCGGTCTCACCCCCAATTAACACCGTGGACTTGCATGCAGCGATTTTCCTTACCAATATGCGTAGCGCGGTGACCGCTTCACTTTCGCCGACTAAGCCACGGTAGAGTCGTGCGGACTGTGTCGCCGCATTTCGAGACGCTGCTGTAGTTCGGTTGTTCAGGTGTTTTATTGCGCGCTCTAAGTCAGCTCGTTCGAGCGGATGGCTAAGTTGAAATCGCGCTAGCGATTCCACCAGCGTCAACGGTTTGGATTGTGACGCCGGCGCGCCAAATGTCACAAGCTCGTGCCTTTCTCGTAGCCTTGACAGCGCACGAAGACGTGGTTCATCCAGAGACCGATCCACTAAGGCAAAGACCAGCTGATGTTGCTGCTTATACCGCTTAATCTGGTCAACGGTCGTTGCGACGACACATTCGTAATTGCCAATTGACGTCAACAGGCTGCAAATATGATCGACCGAAGTTTCATTCGCAGACAACACGCAGATTACCGATTTGTGCTCAGTCATCTGACGACTCGCCGCGCTGTTTGCACGCGTTGCGGCATTCGCTGATCAATCAATCGCAGGATTCGGTCCTTTATCTGTTTTTGCGTACTACGAGCATATTGGACGTATTGGCGATTTTTCATATATATTCGATTTTTGCGATTTTTGCGACTTTTGCAGTCTAGCAGTGAAACAAAGGTGATTGCATGCATTTTGGCGTTCTAGCTTCGATCGGATAAGGCGAATACATATATCTATTTGAAAAGTATACAAAAAATGCATATTCGTCGATCCGTGGGTTCAACATGTGACACTGGCAGAGCGAGTAGTGTTGCCATGGGCGCAGGACCTGCGGCCTTGTGCGCTCGTTATTCACTTTGTTTACCCCACAGTCGTGGCGGTAGACGAGTCCGGTTGCTTGGGGCAGGGCCAGTTGGCTCAATCGTAATAAAAGCATATTGACGTCGACGCATCTCGTTACACGGCTATTTCACCGGGATTCGAAGACGCCTCGGATTTTGGCTGCAAGTTCCGACATACGGATCGGCTTGGACAAAAATGTGGTGAGCTCAGCTGGGGGTACTCGTCGCTCAATGTCCCGGCTGGTTAGGTCTGAGTACGCGGACAGGAAGATAATGGGAACATGACCGTCGATTGAGCGAATTAATCTTGCCGCCTCGACGCCGTCGATCCCTGGGGGCATGCGAATGTCCAGTACGATGACATCGAAAGGCTCGCGTATTCGAAAAGCTTCTTTGGCAAGTTCCACTGCGTCTTGCCCCTGGCGGCAAACTACGACGACGGCAGTCGCGGATTCCTGTTGATTCTTCGGACTGGCGAATAGTTCACATTCCAATTGCGCCGCCGGCGAAGTTGGTTCGTCGCTGAGATACCGAATCAATCCGTTGCTGTAGAGATTTGCAACGGCGCGCTCATCATCCGCTAAAAGCACCTTTAAGGGTTTGCGGCTTTTGGTCAACGCGACACCTCTATTTGGTTGGAACTAAATATATAGAAACTTGTGCGCCGCGTCCGAGCCCTTCGCTATCAACTGCAATGGATGCGTGCATTCCGGCGAGAGCATTTGCAGACCAATGTAGGCCTAGTCCGCCTTTTCCCTCCCTCTTGCTAGTAAACCCACGGTCAAATACGGCCTGACAGTCTTGTCGACGAATGCCAATTCCGGTGTCGCTAACAATGATCTGCACGACCGTTTCGTCGTTACGAGCTGCGTAGCAGGCGCGCACGTCAATTCGGCCTTGCTCCATATTTCCGCGGATGATGGACTCGTAGGCGTTAAGAAGGACGTTACTAAAGACTTGTATCAGCAGGGTTCGGTGCGCTTGAACATTGTAGTCCGCAACGCTGTTCTCAACGTGCACTAGATTTCGATGTTTGTCGTGCCGAGAAATTACGTGAGCTGCGGACTGAAAAACCTCGCCTAGATTTACAGACTCTAAAACCGGTTCTGCATGTGAAAATTGTTCTTGCTCACGAACAACGCTCATGACTTGGTCTAACTGCTGCAGCGCGTTATCGAGTCCTTGCTCGCCCAATCGTTTTTCGCCAACTGTTTCCAAGTGCGAGTGGCTGAGATACGCCAAGAGTTTTTCTTTTCGATCACACGTTAAGTTGCTTGAATTTAACTCCTCGATTGCCCGTCCAATACATTGATTCGTGGGCCTCGACATGTGGTCGCGCGCATAGGCGATACTATTCACAATCGGCATCAGGGAGTTTCGTACGTTATGCAAAACACCAGTCGCGACCTCTGCTACCCCGGCCTTAAACGACTGTTCAATGAGTCGCTGTTTTAGCTCATCAAGCTGAAAAATCATACTGTTGAATGTTTGCGCCAATTTGCCGATCTCGTCAGACCTGTGCATATCAACACGTTTTGACAGACTGCCGTGCTCGTGGATTTTCGACATTCCTTTTTCGAGAATGTCGATTGGCCTGATGACGAGATAACTAATCAATATCCAGATTCCCATTATCATTATTATTCCGACGCCGGCAACGGAGTAAAGTATTGCACTCAGCGTATTTTGACCGAGATTTGCAATATCACGTGGCGATGTGACTGACAATGTCATCAACGGAGATTGGTGAACGTCATTTAGACTGATGTGAGATATGCGAGCATCCGATGTGATTTCTTGCGATAGGTCACCTGGAATATTCCAAACAAAGTCTGACGATTTGTCTTGAATGCTAGCATCGACTGTTGGCGACAGCGAAATATCTACCGCCGTCAGATCCATCAGTTCCTTTACCCGATTCGAATTCAGGACGTGACCGATAATTAGCGACCCTTCGATAGGCCCTGTCTGATCTGAATGGACTATGGGTCTGGAAGACAGCATCACTGGGCCAGCAGAACTTTCCGCGATTCCATCGACTTTCGATTGTGCGGAATCGTGCCGTTGCAAAAGCGAAATAGTATTCGCCGATAAGAGTCCGTCAACTACCGAGGAGCTTTCGCCAGTCTCGTTGTCCACGCAAACGCCCCACAATAACTCGCCGGAGCGATCGTAGAGCATCATCATGCTTAGATTTAGATTAGTGAGTGTATCCGGCGCAAGATTAGTCTCCACAAATCTCGCGTTGTTGCCTAACGCAAATTCATAAGCATCGTCCCAATGAGCCCAATCAGCAGCGAGATTGCCAAGGACCATTTGCAAGGATGCGAGTCCGTTTAGCGCGCGTACAACATCATTTCTTGCAGCTCTGCTTTCCAGTTCATCGAAAGTTGGCACTAAGGTGCTCGTCACGACGAGATAGTTGCCGATGCCGAACATCGACACTATCAATAAAAATGAGAGTGAAATCTTCTGTTGTAGTTTCATCCGCGGAAACGCGCTACCGAGATCGCCAAGTTTCGACTAAATAATCGACATACGATTCTTGTCGGCAGGTACAAAAAACATTAGAGCATTTTTCAATCATTGTCATCGTGTATTTAGTGATCAAAGAGTAAGACAATCGTATCAGTCAAAAGCGAGGTTTAACATGAGTTCGCCGATTCCACGTGAGCGCCGATAATTGGTCAAAAATTTGCACCTGCAATTCGAAACAAAGAGCGCAAAAAACAACAGCGTCAATATGTGCGAATCGACGACTTGATATACGTTTAGGCCGAAATCCGAGTGACTATTGGCGAATCGGTGCCGCGCAATAGCGGTTGATTCCACTTAAGTGGACACCGCACTCTTATGACCAACAGATGGCTATTATTCGGCGGCAGCGAGCGCCTGATTGACATCCTCCAGGATATCGTCGATATGTTCGATGCCAATAGACAGCCGGACCAGATCATCGCTGACTCCGGATGCAGCTAATTCCTCTGCAGATAATTGGCGATGTGTTGTCGACGCCGGGTGGCAAGCCAAGGATTTTGCGTCGCCAATATTGACCAAGCGTGTCACCAGTTTCAGTGCATCTATGAATTTTGTGCCGGCTGCAACGCCACCTTTGATGCCGAAACTCAAAATTGCTGACGCCCGCCCACCCATGTATTTGTCAGCTAGCGTCTTATAAGGACTATCGTCGAGCGCTGCGTATCGGACCCAGTCGACTTGTGTATGCTGCTGCAGATGTTCTGCGACCATGAGCGCGTTCTGACACATTCTATCCATACGAAGTGGTAAAGTTTCAATACCTTGCAATGCCATGAAGCTGGTCATCGGTGAGATTGCAGCGCCCATGTTTCGTAATGGGACGACGCGTGCCCGACCAATATATGCGGCTTCACCTAGTGCTTCGGTATAGACCACACCGTGGTACGAAACATCCGGCTCGTTGAGGCGGCGAAAACGCTCTTTGTTTGCGACCCAGTCGAATTTTCCAGAATCAACAATTGCTCCACCAATAATGGTGCCGTGGCCTCCCATATACTTGGTCAACGAGTGTACGACGATGTCGCAGCCCCACTTAAAAGGATTGTTGAGGTATGGGCTTGGCACCGTATTGTCGACAATAACCGGCACCCCGTGCGCATGTGCCATTTCGGCAAGCGCCTCGAGATCCACGACGTTGCCGGCCGGATTTCCGAGAGATTCACAATAAATTGCCTTCGTTTTATCGTCGATTAATCCAGCCATACCGTCGATGTCATCCGGTGCTGCAAAGCGTGCTTCGATGCCGATTTGCGGAAAAGTATGTGCAAAGAGGTTGTAGGTCCCGCCGTAGAGCGTTGATGTCGTAACAAAATTGTCACCGGCTTCTGCGATGGTGAGCAGAGAATAGGTAGTCGCAGCCTGTCCGGATGCTAATCCAAGCCCCGCAAGTCCACCCTCCATTGCGGCGACGCGCTCCTCGAGCACGGCCGTCGTTGGGTTCATGATGCGTGAATAAATATTGCCCTCGACTTTTAGATCGAATAAATCTGCGCCATGTTGCGTATTGTCGAATGCATATGCTGTAGTTTGGTAGATGGGGACGGCAACTGCCTTTGTCGTCGGGTCAGGTTCGTATCCAGCATGTACCGCAAGTGTTTCAATTTTCATCTTTTGATCCCATCGTTGATCGAAGCGTGATTTATCGAGTAATTTTCCATTAGCGTACAGCAGTAAGCACGCAACATAAAAGGTTGACCGCAGTATTCGCCGACTATTAAAACGGGCGTTCCAGGGAACTCAAGGCGATGCGCCAAATATCGGCGGAGACTGAAAGCTAGGCAAAGCGATGTGCTATGTATATCACGGACTGGAGCGTCAAGACGTCAACGAGAACTTTACAACGCCACCGGCACTTCCGCTAGCTTGAATAAAGCCGCCATGTGCTGTCATTACCGCCGAGCTGGGGCAAAGCTAACGCCCGAGCCAACTTTTCACGTTGTAAAGAACGGCATAAACGTCTTTCGAGAGATTTCGTCCGATACGCCAGGTCCATTATTTCAGACCTCTACTACCACACTCCTGCGGCGGTTCAAACGCCCATGTCGTTGCACACTAAGATGTTCGATATCGTGCGTCGAGTACCAAGCGTTGCGTAGTACGTTCAACAAAACCGGTTCGAACAAATCGTGATCCGCACAGACGTCTTGCTCCTGAGGTTCAATCCGGGCGGCAGTTGATATCTGACCGTCGCGCCTCTCGGCATTCATCAAAAGTATGCTCGGCGCAATTAGCTCCGAAATATTTACGCACTTTGTCCGCTGAGGCCAGACGCCTGGACGCAGGTGCTCGCGTTACCTGCTGCGTTTTTTACAATCGAAACCTACTTGGATTTTTCAAGTAAAAAATCCGCGCGCCAATCGCTATTTTGCTTGTAGCCGGGGTTATCGCCTTAATGTTTGCGAGGGCAACTGTCGCCGGGCGCGCGGTACGTATAGCTCGTTTACACCCGGTACTCGCGCTTCGTTATGAGTGACACCAATCCACCATAAATATACTTGATTTAGCCGATTGTGTATTTGGTGTTTCAGCTAGCGGACAATCTGTAGCAGACTGCCATCCGTTGAGATGAATTTGCGTTGCGAAAAACGTCCATTCTCGTATGCCATTGCACCGGATAGCTCTAGTTCAACTTTGCGTACATTCCCCGGTGAGTTTTTGCAGCGTGGGTCATGCGGATCAACATGAATTTCGACTTGTAATTCATCACACTTGAACAACAGGGTTCTTTTGCGGCGGTGGCTTGACCAACCTAGGAATTTCCTTCGCTCGACGAATGACACTTTACGGCCGTCGTTGAGAACCCCAAAACACTCTGCATAACGTAGCGGAATGTCGATCAGATAGTTGATAACGTCCGCGTGACTAGCGCCCCGAAGCGGTAGGATGCGGTCGAGAAAGCGGCTGACGCGATCACTTCCATTGGTCTCAGCGTCGTCAAGCAGGCGGTGTGCGTTGACGAATCCATCCGGGCAAGCGCTTGCCAAGCCGTTTGAACGATCTAATAATAATGTATCCATTGTGTGGCCTCCGATTGATCGGGTATATTTGGGCTATGCAACAAATTGTTCTTCTTCAGTGCTGCCGGCAAGCGCGGTTGTCGATGACAGTCCATTCATGATCGTGTTTTGGACCGCATCGAAGTAGCCGGCACCGACAAATGACTGGTGCTTTGCCGCACGAAAGCCGTGTCGCTCATCATCGAACTCTTGCTCTTGAAGTTTCGAATACGCGTACATGCCCTCTTTCTTGTATGCGCGAGACAGATTAAACATGCTTGAATTCAGTGCGTGCCAACCTGCAAGTGTAATGAACTGAAATTTGAATCCCATTTTTCCAAGCGCTTCCCTAAATGTCTTCATCGTGGCGTCATCGAGATTCGCCTTCCAGTTGAACGATGGAGAACAGTTATACGCAAGTAGTTGGTCTGGAAACTGTGCATGAATCGCATCCGCAAATCGCTGTGCTTGGTCGAGGTCCGGTTTGGAGGTTTCGCACCAAAGCATGTCGGCGTATGGTGCATAGGCAAGTCCGCGGGCAATCGCTTGATCCAGGCCGCTTTGCGTACGGAAAAAGCCCTCTGCGGTACGTTCACCGGTAATGAATGCGTGGTCTCTTTCGTCTATGTCAGAGGTAATAAGGTTGGCGGCATCGGCATCAGTTCGAGCAATCAACACTGTTGGTACCCCGCATACATCTGCTGCTAATCTCGCCGCGTTGAGCTTTGCTATCGCTTCTTGAGTTGGCACCAAAACTTTGCCGCCCATGTGGCCACATTTCTTCGCCGAGGACAGTTGATCCTCGAAATGGACACCCGCGGCACCAGCGCGAATCATACTTTTCATCAGTTCGAATGCGTTGAGGTTACCGCCGAAACCCGCTTCGGCATCCGCAATGATCGGCGCATACCAGTCAATGCTGTTATCGCCACCGAGCGAGTGAATTTCGTCAGTTCTCATTAGCGCATTGTTAATTCGCTCAACCATTTTCGGAACAGAGTCGACAGGGTAGAGGCTTTGATCTGGGTACATTTCTCCCGAGCTATTTCCGTCGCCAGCAACTTGCCAGCCAGAACAATAGATGGCTTTGAGGCCTGCCTGCACCTCTTGAATTGCCTGGTTGCCCGTAAGCGCGCCAAGTCCGCAAACTGGGTCGGCTTGATTGATTAATCGCCAGAATTTTTCACTGCCGTGGCGAGCCAATGTGTGTTCAATCTGAACTGAGCCGCGTAACTTGACCACGTCTTCGGCACTATAATTACGTGAAATTCCCTTCCACCGTGGGCTATCGGTCCAGTCAGCGTCAAGCTTGCGAATTTGTTCCTGCTTCATTTCCAAATCTCCAGTCATCCATGTTTGGTGGGTGAAATTGGCTCTGTGAGGGTTATACTAGGGCAATATAGAGCGAAATTTCACAGTAAAAATTTCACAGTGTCAATTTCACAAAGGTGACAGCATGCGAACTCAGGCTGGGATCAAGCGAAAAGCGCATTTCTTGGGGACAAAGATCAAGAGCTTGCGTAAGCGAAATCGACTTACGCTGGAGGACTTATCAGTGCGCTGCATACAAATTGATGCTGAAGCAGGTCCCTCGGTTTCTTACCTGTCGATGATCGAAAATGGCAAACGAGTTCCATCTGAGCGACTCCTGGAGATTGTTGCCGACATTTTTCAGAAGCAGGTTAGTTGGTTTTTTGACGAATCGCTGGAAGAAAATGTCATTGACACGGCCCCTACAGCGGCGGTCGGCGGAATGCCGCTTGAGCCAGGCTTTTTGTTTTCCGAGTCGCTTTTGCAGCTGGCGATTCCAGAACTGCTAGCGCAAACTGGCACAACCGGAAGGCAATTTGCACACTTACTAATCCGGGCCCATCAGGAATCCAATAACAATTCGTTTCCCGACCTCGAACGCGCGGCGGAGGCCGTGGGCAAAAAGCAATTTCCGCTGAATGTTGACGACATATTTGCGATAGCCAAAGGCTTGGGGCTAAAAATCCAATGGTTCGACAAGTCGACTTTCAAAGATAAAGGTGACACCGAATTGCCGCTCAATACATTGGTCAGGTCGTTTTTCGATCCGCCGGGAACAGTCTACTTGAATAGACAGCTCGAAAAAAATCCCGCTCGTCTGAAATACGATCTTGCGAACCACATTGCACATATCGTATTACACGACGGCGATGGTGCACGGGCACCACAGGTTTCTGGGGGGCGAGTGTCGGGGCGCAGACACGACGCCGAATCGCCAAATATCGATGCAAAAGACATACTGTACGCTTGGCGCGATTTCGAATGCAGTTACTTTGCTGCAGCGCTATTGACGCCGAAAACACCTTTTCGTCAATTTCTTAGCAAGCGTTCCTACGCTATCAACGCGGGGGACAAAATTGATTTAACGAGAACATTAGTGATGCGGCGCATGTCCAGTGTCTCGCCGTATCCACATTGGCACTACTTCGATGCGTATCCACCGGGTAATCTGCGTGCGGTGTATCGTGGTAATGGTATTCCTTTGCCGTGGGGTAACATGACGATGGTGTCTGATCCTTGCCAGCACTGGGCGGTATTTAGAATGCTGAACACTCGATCGACCAAACCGTCGGCACAAATATCGGTGCTGCGCACCGGCGAACATAAACGCTTGTACTGCTGCGAATCTATTCGAAGCAGGGATGCCGCCGGTAACCCCCATGTATTATGTGCCGGTGTAGATCTGTCGCCGGCCTTGGCATCGCAGAATATCGATCCGGTCAGCACAATTGAGATGATCGACACAAATTGCAATAAAAGCGGTGGTTCGGGTGAGATTCCTGCTGAGGCGAGAAAACAGCTGCAAAGTATTGGGAAAATTCTCAATATCGGTTGGATCGCCGAGGGCGCAGCAAAAGCTGCGACCATCATTTGCCAACGAAGCTCAAGCTGTCCGCGCGACAGCCATTGCCTGGGAACGCCACCGCCCAAATTGAAACCACAAATTGATCAAATTCGAGCTTCGGTTGTGGAAGACGGTTCAAAAATTAGCTAAAGCTTCTTCGTCCCCGTCCCCGTTTACTCCACTCTGGCGACGCCACAGTTGCGCGATTTACTTACAGTACTGAAGTTCCAGTGTCGGGTCGCCTTTGCTGTAAAAGATGCAGTCGTCGGTCCCCAATGCATAGTGTTTGCGCATTGACCCGTCTGCGTGTTTCATAATTATTACGCCGCCACGTACGGAGTAATTCCACGTTTTCGTTCCGTAACCGTTCTTAATTACTACCTGATGTCCTGGAATAAATTCTAATACTTCATCCGATAACGCAATTTCATAACGCGGAGTATTCGGCGCGAATTGCGGCCTGTACGCACCGTTCAACTCGGCACCGCCACCGCCACCGCCACCGCAGCCGAATAATATTAAGAAACCAACGGACAGCAACTTTTTCATTACGTACTCCTCTGTATCAACGTCGGCGAATAAAAATAGCTGGATTACAGCGTGTGTTTGCCGCGGCCACGAGCGTCACCCGGGACATAAAGTGATTTCAATTTCCAGTCACCGTCTTCTTTCATTAGTTGAGCGCCGCCATCCATGGTTTTCCCGTTCTCATAACTCTCCGCAAAATGCACGCGGATCGATTGTTCGGTTTCACCGGAATGCGGTCTAAATTCGAATCCAGTAAATTTCCAATCGATCAAGTGATCACGCAATCTCGCCAATTTTTGAATACTAGCTTCGCGTTGGCTACGCTTTTCGATAACCAACAACTCGAGCGCTGCTTCGAGGTTGCCATCCGCAGAGAGCTCGTAAATCTGTTCTACGATACCGTCCGGTGATTTGCCGCCTGTGCCGCAACCTGCTAACGCGAGTATTGCTGCTAACGTGATGAGTAATTTGAATTTCATAATTTTCTCTCGATTTCAATTGTGCGATTGTGAATGACCGAACCGCTAGGCAATGTGTACGATTAGCTGTGTTGGCCTGAGTGAGATGAGCTTTCCGAAATTTTTGTGACCGTCTTGTTAATGCTATTCAGCAAAATGAAGAACCCAAAAAGCGCGGCACCTGACAAAGCAGCCCCCAAAGTTGTCAAAAGTGCCATACCTAAACTTCCGAAAAAGCTACTTCCGAGACTCCAACCCGCGATAAAGCCGACAAGCAGAATCAGCCAGAGCCCCACTTCAATAATTACTTCTAGCCACTTGACCACCATCTTTGACAAAATCACTGTTATCTCCCTTGACTAATTTGCGTGACCAACGTCACGCTGGTGCGGTTTTATTCCGCTTGACGAATGAGCTCTAATCCCATCGGGCCGAGCAGTGACTTCCCGTGGCGTGTTAATACAACCGTACCCTGCGGACTTGTGAGCAGTACTTTATCGCCATCTAGCTTGTATTCTGCTGCGACGGTAGTTCCGAGAACAGAGACGGCTGCGCGTCCATCGCTTTCGAACGTATATGTCGTTACGCCCTGCCGATCTTTATAGGTGCCTGCCAGGTCGGCGCTGCATGCTGCTAAACCGGTAAAGGCGAAGACTGCGAATAAAGATAGTTTGTTCACCGAGTATTTTGTACCGCTGAATATCCGCCAAATGGAATGAAGTCGCCAAATTCAAAGAACCGCTTGCGAGTTGTTACGGTACGTCCGTGCGCTGTTGTTGCGCATCGATAGTTAACGACATTTAGGGAGTGCTAGCGCCAGTTAATGCTGATAAAGGCAGAAATTGAAATCACCAGTGTTCGCTGAGATCTCGATGCCCTTCCGTCTTACCGACTATCGATGCAGTCAAGGTACGGATTGGCCGGTGGTAGCAAATTGCTAGACGTTATTTTGCGAAGAATGGAATATACGCCAAGCCCCGACGCCTAGTAGTGGCAGTATTAGTACAGCAAGTGCAATCCAGGTAAGCGTCCCGTAACCGACGGCGATGAGATCAATCAGGCCAAATCTTGACATTAATGTTGCGCATACAACTAACGCGACTGCTGTAACGGGTCGGATATACGGCGGCATAATTCGGCCTATGGCACTGAGTGCCGTCGCGATTCTTTCGTTAAACGCATGGATCATACCAGTGCCAGTTTCGATAAAAGTTCCAACCAGTACGATTGGAAATACAATTTGAAGAAACGGCGAGTCAAGGGCTTGTAGGATGAGGTTCACCGGTACGGGGCGATCCATGATTGTGGGATAGTGTGCGACCATGGCAACAAAAAACATCACGGCAGGCAAGATCATAATCGGGCCGACTAGGGCTCCGGCGACAATAGCCTCTTTACGCTTCGTAATATGTGTGGTTGCAAACAGTACCGCCGGCAGCAGTAGAAGCTGCAACGCACCGTACCGCAAGCCCGAAATAATCCAGCCGGATTTTAAGTCCGATAGTGAAAACTGCTCGGCAACGTCATTTCCATACCGCAACATGCTAAGCACAAAAACAGATAGGTAGACGGCGTAAAGTACGAACGACCATACGGACATCACACCCTCAATGACTCGAGAGCCCTTGAATGCAAGAAATGCAATTGCGCCAAGCAGTAGCATGGTACCCACAATTGCTGGTACATCCACAGCCTCAACTAACAGCGTACCGGTTGCGGCGCCAATTACTGCGAGAATCAGCAAGACCGACGTCAGGTAGATAATTTCATATAGAAACCACGCGCGACCTAGTAATAGGCGCAGAAAACTCCGGTAGTCGTACGCGCGATATATTCGGGCCAGTTCGAATGTCATAATACTGCACAGGCTTATTATCAGCATCGTAGGGATGAGCAATCCTAACAAGCCGTTGATCGGACCATAACGAAGGAAAAACTCCGCAAGTTCACGTCCTGTGCCATAGCCGCCAGCGATGGCGATCGATTGGAAGACCATCCCTGGAAGCAAGTATTTTCTAAACCAAGTCGTCATGTTGCGCGGTTCCCAATGGCAGCTCGCAGGTCGCAGAAAACGCATATACTCGAATTCGACCATCTCGAACGATAAACTTGGTACAACGCAAGGTGAATTCGATCTGTTTGATACTATGGAGCGATGGATCCTAAAACACCACCGCTTTTTCGAGCACTCAACAGTGTAGCGAGTTGTAAATGCCACTCGAGGTAGTTGCCGTTGCTGTGATTTTTCTGGGATTTTCGCTCGCCGAGTTCCTATCCACAGGGTTTTTTCATAAGGCTCGGCAACGCCGAGAAGATGCGATCGTCGAGTTCGCGAGCACCGTTCTGCTATTTGCAGTTACGCAACCAGCGGTATTGTTAAGCGCAAATGTAATTGCCAGCGAAATGATACCGAATTACGCGGGCGCACTAATCGCGTGGCCGGTTTTGGCTCAAGTTGGTTTGTTGCTGATATTTGACGACTTGATGCAGTACTGGTGGCATCGCTTATCTCATAACACCAAATGGCTCTATAATCTGCACCGCCCACATCACGATGCCCAGTACATGAGTATCCGTATCGTATATCGAAACAACTTTTTCTACTATTTGATGATGCCGAGTCTTTGGTTTTCGGGTGTCTTGATTTATGCGGGTTTGGGTAAGGTCTATATTTTTTATATCCTCGTGAAGTTGCTGGTGATTTGCGCGGCACATTCAGACGTTCAATGGGACAGGCCACTTTACAAACACGCGTCGTTATCACCCATCATGTGGGTCGTGGAGCGTCTGATATCAACGCCGGCAACGCACTCGGCGCACCATGGGAAATACAGGGATGATGGAATTTCGAACTACAAGGGAAATTTTGGCAATTTGCTTTTCTTCTGGGACGTACTATTTGGAACAGCAAAGATCACTCGTAAATACCCAGCGAAATATGGCGTTGAGAATTTACCGCCCGTTGGCGCGGCCCAACAGCTATTTTGGCCGCTTATTCGCAATGCCAAGCAGCACAACGACACCCATACTTAGCACAAAGTCCTGATATAATCCGCCACCACGATTACAGATCTGGAGTACCCGATATGGTTCGCAAGATCCCGTTGGCAATCGTCGCAATGTCGATTCCAAGCATTACGTTTGCACAGGGTGCCGAGAAATTCGAGTGCACACTGGGCGAATTGACCCGTCGCGTTGAGATCCTCTATGAAACGGCGGATGCAGTTCCTTGTGAAGTGCACTACTACAAGAACATTGAGGCGCCGGAACAGCGCCAGGTTTTGTGGAGCGCGGGCAGCCAAAGCGGCTATTGCGAAGAAAAATCCACTGCATTTATTGAAAAATTGGAAGGCTGGGGATGGGACTGCGCGAGTGCATCGGTCAGAGAAAGTGACGTTGACGTCGATGCCGCAACGGCCGACGAAGAGGTTGTTGAGGTTGATGATACGGCGGCATTGGAGCCAGCAAGTACTGACAACTAGCTATGAAAAATCTTGTTTTTTGCTGACCAAGCGGCGAAGCGGGAGTGCAGCAATGCTAGGAGCCGTTCGCATGCAAAGCACCCGTGCGGTCGAAAACGGCATTGAATAGTCGTCAGATAACGGAGTTTTTGGAGCGGCATTGTCTGCCCGCTAATTACCGCCGGACAATTACTGAGTACTACGATCCACTGGCGAAATGGATTTCGGCAAAGCTTCGCCGAGGCTCGCCGTATGTGATCGGCGTCAGCGGGGCGCAGGGCACCGGTAAATCGACGCTGGCTGATTACCTCCGCAAGGCGCTGGGGACTCAGTATGCTCAGTACACGGCAGTTCTATCTCTTGACGACTATTACCTGACTAAATCAGAGAGAAGGACCTTGGCAACCAGCGTTCATCCGCTATTGCTGACGCGGGGTGTCCCAGGCTCCCACGATGTCGGCTTGCTGTGCGAGTCTCTGAATAGTCTGCGTCAGCTTCAGAGCGGCCAGACTACGAAGTTGCCGCGATTCGATAAATCTGTTGATGATCGCGTACCCGAGGAGCACTGGACTGTTATCGAAGGGCCCGTGGATTTGATCATACTGGAGGGTTGGTGCGTTGCTAGCGTGCCGCAGCCGCACGAGTCTCTATTGAATTCATTGAACGAGCTGGAAGCGCGCGAAGATCCGAGCGGATTATGGCGTCGCTATGTCAACGAAAAATTGATGGCATACGAGGCGAGTATTTTTTGTTCGCTTGACGCTACAGTATTTTTAGAAGCACCGAGCTTCGAAGCAATTTTTGAATGGCGCCAACTGCAGGAACGAAAGCTCGAGAAAAAAGTCGGCCGTGGTGCGGGCGGGATTATGGATAGTCAGCAGCTACGTTGGTTCATGCAACACTATGAGCGAATCACCCGGCATAACCTGGATCTATTGCCTGCGACCGCAGATGTGGTATTGACGCTCAACGAAGATCACGAATGCATCGAAAGCCGATATCGGTGTGCTCTATAATTTGCATGGCGCGGCGAATTGGCCTGCGGGCGGTATCAGTATTATCGATGTCGACGACCAGTGTTACTCATTTTTCGACGATCGGTGCTTCAGAAACTTTTGTTAGTCTACATTGAATATTGTCGCACCTTGTTCCGCGCCGCTGACTTTGTTTCGGAACACCGCAAACAGCTCGCGACCTAAGCCGCTACGGGATGCAGGCACGTTTCCTAGCTGGATGTCTCGGGACTCAATATCGTCTAAAGACTCCACGTTTAATTGGCCACTTATTGCGTCAATGGTGATCGTATCGTCGTTTCGAATTCGTCCTATCACACCGCCGTTGAGAGATTCCGGCGTGACTTGTATTGCCGCGAGTACCTTGCCCGACGCGCCAGACATTCGACCATCGGTGATTAGCGCTACGCGGAATCCACGATTTTGTAATACGCCCAAGTAGGGCGTTAGTTTGTGTAATTCAGGCATTCCGTTTGCCTGTGGGCCTTGACACGGTAGCACTGCAACAAAATCCTGTTCCAGTTCCCCACGATTAAAGGCTGCTGCAAAATCGTCTTGAGACAGAAATACACGTGCAGGCGCTTTGATGGCGTAATTTGTCGGGTCGACCGCCGAAATTTTGACGACAGCGCGCCCCATATTTCCGTTTACGACACGAATGCCGCCTTCTTGATCGAAGGGTTCACTAACGGGTCGTATGATGTTTCTCTCTAGCGTTTTGCTCTGCGCGGGCTTCCAGGTTAACTTGTTGTTTTCAATAAACGGTTCGTTACAGTAATGATTCAGGCCATCGCCGAGAATCGTTTTAACGTCTTCATGCAACAGGCCATTGTCCAATAGTTCGCGAATCACAAAACCCAGCCCGCCAGCGGCGTGGAAATGATTGACGTCCGCTAGCCCATTTGGGTATACCTGGGCAAGTGTCGGCGTAACAGCGGACAGTTCTGCGAAATCCTGCCAGTCGATTGAAATTCCCGCAGCGGCGGCTACTGCGACCAGATGAATTGTATGATTGGTTGAGCCACCGGTAGCAAGCAGACCGATAATTCCATTGACAATCGCTTTTTCACTCACTATATCCGCGACGGGAATATATTGATCACCCAAATTCGTAATTCTTAACAAGTTACGTACTGCTTCCTGCGTTAGCTCAGTGCGCAGCAGCGTGCCTGGATTAACGAAAGAGCCGCCTGGCAACTGGAGACCCATGAATTCCATCAACATTTGGTTGCTGTTGGCTGTTCCATAAAAAGTACAGGTGCCAGGAGCATGATATGCGGCAGATTCTGCTTGCAATAGTTCATCCCTACCGATCCGGCCGGCCGCATACTCCTCCCGAATATTTGCCTTTTCTTTATTCGACAATCCCGAAACCATTGGTCCCGCAGGTACAAATGCAACCGGCAAATGTCCAAAAGACAATGCGCCGATCAGCAGTCCTGGTACGATCTTGTCGCAAATGCCGAGACACAATGCGCCGTCAAACATGTTGTGTGAAAGTGCTACCGCTGTCGACAATGCGATGACGTCGCGGCTAAACAAGGACAGGTCCATGCCATCCTGACCCTGCGTTACGCCATCGCACATTGCTGGAACGCCTCCCGCAAATTGTGCAACAGCGCCAGCATAGAGCGCTGTTTGCTTGATAATGGCAGGATAAGTCTCGAACGGTTGGTGTGCGCTGAGCATGTCGTTGTATGCGGATACAATCGCAATATTCGGCACAATATTATTGGACAGCGCCGACTTCTCTGTGCTCCCGCAAGCCGCCATACCATGGGCAAGATTGCTACACGACAGTGAACCGCGTGTAGGACCGTCTTCTGCCGCCCGGTGGACCCGGTCAAGATAGGCTTTCCGAGCAGACTCACTGCGTTTGCGGATTCGTTCCGTAATTCGAGTAATATCGGGATGCATGCTTTTACCTTATTTAGGGCGACTAAGGCGCCCAGAAAGCGTCAATTTCAGTGTGATCCTGCGACAACAGGTGCGACACTGGATACTCGTTCTTTCGCTGCCGCGCCTGTCGATAGATTTGTCTTTTTTCTTCCCCGAAAAACAGCAGCAGGAGTTCATCACTGGCAGTAAGCGCTGCCAGTGTCATGCTAATTCTTGGGTACGGGCTCGCGCTGGTTGTAATAGGTATGTAAGTACGCCGCGAATTCATATCGATGCCAGCCTTCAGGTTATCGGCATCCGGAAACAGCGACGCGAAGTGGCCATCGGCGCCCATACCGAGCAGGCCTATCGTGTAGGAGTTCGATAACTCAGCAACCTGCTGATCGAGTTGCCCTGCTCTCTCGTCTGGAGTGACATTCTCGGCGAACACGGAAAGCATGTTTGCCGTTGTCGCAAAATTCTGCAGCAGATGCGTACGAACTAATTTCTCGTTGCTATCTTGATGTATTGCTGGAAGCCAGCGTTCATCACTGAGAAGAATGTCGACACGATGCCAAGGAATGTCCTTATTTGCCAAACGATCAAATGTTGCGGCTGGGGTCGTTCCGCCACAGACGATGACTGAAGCACGTTCGTGACTCGCCAATCGCCGTTGGAGCGCAATATCAATACGTTCCGCTGCAGCTGCGGAGGCTTCCGCTCGTGATTCGAATACTTGTTCCATCTACATCATTGCCTAATTATCTGGGTACCAGGCGCGGCCGTCGCGGTCGAGTAAGCTGTCGGAAGCGGAGGGCCCCCATGAACCCGCTACGTAAGATTGCGGTTTTTGCCTGCTGGACTCCCAACCTGCGACAATGCTGTCAATCCAGTGCCAAGCCAATTCAACTTCATCTCTGCGCATAAACAGCGCTGGATTGCCACGTAATACTTCCATCAAAAGTCGCTCATATGCATCCGGGTAGCGAATACCGAATGTTTCCTCGAAGCTAAGGTCAAGTGCTACGGGCCGCAACTCGAATCCACCAGGGCCGGGTTCTTTAGCCATGAGCGATAGTTTGACTCCTTCGTCAGGTTGCAGGCGCATGGTCAATCGATTTGGCGAAACGTTGAATTCCTGTTGCGGAAATATCGAATGTGGAACATCCTGAAATTCGACGACGATTTCTGAGTGTTTACTACGCAACCTTTTGCCCGTGCGCAGGTAGAATGGCACGTTGGACCAACGCCAGTTATCAATCTCTAGTTTTAATGCGACAAAAGTTTCCGCATTGCTCGTATCGTGTCCGAGTTCATCTGCATAGCCGACAACGGTGGCACCATCTATCGCGCCAGCGGCATACTGACCGCGCACTGTGTTACGCAGGACGTCCTCTAGTGCAATTGGACGCAGCGCTCTTAGAACTTTCATTTTTTCATCACGGACGGCACCATGTTCCAAACTGGATGGCGCTTCCATTGCTACCAGACAGACTAGTTGCAATATGTGGTTTTGCACCATATCCCTTAGTGCGCCGACGTGGTCATAGTATTCGACGCGACCGCCCACGCCGAGATCTTCGGCCACAGTGATTTGTACGTGATCAATGGCGCCGCGACGCCACAGCGGTTCGAAAAGCGAGTTTGCGAAACGCAGCGCTAGCAGGTTTTGGACTGTCTCTTTTCCAAGATAGTGATCGATACGAAAAATGCGGTCTTCGGAAAAGCAGTCGGCTACAGCGTCGTTGATCTTTTTCGCGGAGTCCAGGTCATGGCCCAGCGGTTTTTCAAGCACAATTCGGCTGGAGCCGGTCACCAGTCGGTTAGTTTTTAAACCCTTGGCGATCGGTCCAAACAGTTTTGGTGACGTAGCGAGGTAGTTAACGCGCGTTCGCTCCTCGTGACCTTCAAGAAGCGAGCTTAGTGCTTGCCAATTATTGTGTTCGAAGGCATCCGCTTGGACATAAAATATTCGGTCACTAAAACTTCTCCAAATGTCTTCTTGGAACTCCTCGGCAGCAAGGTTACGTTGCAATGCCGATTTTACGTTCGCAAGATACTCATCCCGTGCGATGGCACCGCGACTGGCAGCGATTATTCTGCTGTCGTCAATGAACTGCCCATCGCGATGTCTGTGGTACAAGGCCGGCATTAACTTACGCATTGCGAGGTCGCCAGTTCCGCCGAAAATAACCAGGTCGAATACTTCGACCGGTATGAGTTTTGCCATTTGAAGCTCCAGCTGAGTGATGAAAGTTTACTACATAGGTGGGTTAAAATCTGGCAATTACTCTAGAATGTGCTCCAAAAATGGTGTAGTTTCGCTACATGTTAGCTCGAATCGAACAACAGCTCCCCAATCTCAGCCATACCGAGCGACGAGTAGGTTCATGGGTACTGGCGCACCCGCGACAGGTCGCCGATTCCACATTGGCCGAGGTGGCGCTGGCCGCCGGCGCGAGCCAGCCGAGCGTCATTCGATTTTGTAGAAAAGTCGGATTGAGTGGTTTTCGAGATCTGACGTTACGCCTGGTCGAGTCAATAAGTGCGCCGGTGAGCTATGTACACCGGGATGTGCAAGCAGACGATGCATCATCCGATGCGGTGACCAAAGTTGTGGATTCAAGCATCCAATCACTGATTGATCTGCGTTCCCTTCTATCGGCTATGCCGATTGAGAAAACGGTTGCCGTAATGCGCGGTGCCCGTCAGATTGTCTTCGCCGGCCTAGGGGCTTCCGGTCATGTTGCACTGGATGTATGCCACAAGTTTTTTCGCCTCGGTACTCCGTGTAGTGCACTTACGGATACCCCTAGTTTGCTGCAGTTTTCAGCAATTGCTGAAGCAAACGACGTCATAATTTTTCTCTCACATAGCGGTCGATGGTCTGTATTGAGTGACGCATCGGCGTTGGCGAACGGTCGAGGCGCCAGTACCGTTGCCGTCACTGATCCGACCTCACCGCTGGCAGAGAATGCCGAAATTCTAATCGCGTGCTCGGCTGTCGAAGACTCGAGCGTTTATACACCGATGACCTCAAGGCTGGTGCAGCTAGTTATTCTCGATGCACTACACGTCTCGTTGGCGTTAGCGATGGGTGAAACTGCGATTAGTCGATTGAGAAGAACAAAAGTTGCATTGACGGAAAATTATCTTGGCGCCCCGTAGCGCACTGACTGTTGCGTTGTATCGGCGTTGTAGTGCGGCGATGCCATCAGTGTGTTACTGAGGTTCGTCAAGCGCCTTCGCTATCGTTACGATTCTAGTAACTGTCCGCCAATTTCTTGCAGTAGCGGGCACGCCTAACAATTTTTCCAGGCGCGGCGCCAGCTTGGATCGGCCGACTCCACTGGGCGCCCACAAGTACAATGTGTTGTTATGGAGTGCGTAGCGCTCATCGCTGGCTCTCAGGAGTTCTACGGCGTCTAGGGTTTCTATATCCGGTTTTTCAGCCAAGAAATACAGGTGCAGCGAGTTTGGTTGTTCCTCGGCACAGGGAAATGGGTTGCCTTGAACCGCGGCGAAAAACTCAGCTTTAGATAGAATTAGTGCTTGCACTACAAAATCCAAGTGTTCATCTAAAGTACTCATCAAATTGCAAGCAATTCGACCCTTGTTCGACTGCGCATGAGAAAATACGACATTCCCACTTTGAATTATTGTTTGGACATTTTCGCAGGCGCATTCATTAAATAACCGGCTAAGCGTTGCCATCGGTAGCCGGTTTTTTCCACCGACATTGATTCCCCGTAACAATGCTATCCAAACATTCATGTTCAGTTGCTGCCGTCGGAAATGGCCTAGTGTGCCTTGAGTGTGTGTACAACTTTTTCGCTCAAGTGCGGAAAGTCGATTTTCAACCAGCGGAATAGCGTGTAGCACATCATGAACAAAACTGGCAGAGCGGAAAGGGACGTAACTACGGTCATTGATTTTACGGTTTCCATACCGCCCGCGACCATCAATCCGCTTGCTACTAGCCCGAGTCCGGCCGCCCAAGCCACACGGTTGATTCGCCCTGGTTCCTGATCTCCGGGTAGGTCTTTCGTACAAATACTTGCCAATACATAGGCTGCTGAATCAAACGTTGTTGCGTAAAATATGATCGACAATACTGTTACCACGGTGAGGATAAATTTGGGCCAGGGAAGCTGACTAATTACGGTCGCGACCAACGTCGACATTCCTTGATTGTTTATAATCTCTACCGCATTGATCACGCCATTGCTCTGCAAATACAAAACGTAAGCACCAGCAATGCTGAGAAACATGAAAGTGCCCAAGCTGCCAAGGCCGATTACACCCAAAACAACCTGCCGAATTGTTCGTCCTCGGGAAATTCGTGCAAAAAACAGTCCCATCATAGGCGCATACGCAAACCACCACGCCCAATAGAATATTGTCCAAGTCTCAGGAAAACCCGCGCGGCTAATGGGGTCTGTCCAAAAACTGATGCGAACAAACTTGTCGACAAACAGGCCGAAACTATTGACGCTTAACGACAAGATATAGATCGTTGGGCCGAGGAACAAAATAAAAGCAAGAAGAAAAAACATTAGACCAAGATTGATGTCGGCCAAAACCTTGATGCCCTTGCGCAGGCCCAGGTAGGCGCTAGTGCCGAATATTGCGGTCCATATTAGAATAACCACTATTTTAGTCGTCAAGTCGTCGGGGATGCCGAGTAATTCAACCGACAAAGATGAGACCAAGGGAACGCCAAACCCGATTGAAGTGGCAACGCCGCCAACAATACTAATTACGACGAGTATGTCGATCACGGTCTTCGCGCCGTCTCTGAATTTCGTTGGCAATGCCGCGTCGCAGGAGTCGCTAATTCGCAGACTCTTTGCATGCCTTACATATAACATGTAGGCGATGGGAATTGACGGCAGGCAGTAGATAGCCCATGGCGCCAAACTCCAATGAAAAATGGGATACATATGTGCGAGTTCGAAGGCTTCAGCACTATATGAGTCGACGCCCAATGGTGGCGTTTGAATATAGAATATGGGTTCAGCAAATCCCCAGGCGATGAGGCTTGCGCCCATACTGGCGGTAAACATCATTGCGACCCAGCTGAGCGCGGAGTACTCAGGCTTTTCGTCGGCGCTGCCGAACTTAATATGCCCATAACGCCCGAATGCGAGCCAACCGGCGAACAACAGCGGCATAACGCCTGTCAGTAAATAAAGCCAACCAAATTTTTGGGTAATGAATTGCATCGCCTGCCGCGCGAAGTTCGCGGTCGACGTCGGAAATTTGATGAGCAGGAAGCTCGAGATCAGTACGGCAGCGATTGAAGTGACAAATACTTTGACGTCTAGGACTGGTTTGTATGGCGATGACGGAGCAAGCGGCTGAGCAT
Organism: Woeseia sp.; assembly: GCA_021773015.1. GTDB lineage: Bacteria > Pseudomonadota > Gammaproteobacteria > Steroidobacterales > Woeseiaceae > OFTM247. The sequence continues at coordinate 1,277,430 of JAJFKW010000001.1, read as the reverse complement.
TTTCATCAATCGACATAAGGACTATCCGAACTAGGACGGTCGACAGAATAGAGGAGCGTCGGTGCTAAATCCAGTTGCCACAGATTTTGGCCGCTACTGTGCGGCCTGACTATGCCAGCTAATTCGATGAACCTCGGTGTGCACAAGTGGATATTTTCGCCGGGACCGGCCGACTATTTGTAAACTGATCGTTCCGAAGTCGCTTGATTTCGCACGATCATTCGGCGATCAATGGCGCATTACGACGGTCAATGTCGTGTTTTGTACATCGGTCGTCGCGCCAGGGCTGCTAAATGGTCTGTCGTTGTTATAAGTTTTTTGCATCGTTTCATATGTTGGCCGAATAATATCCGTACGTGGCATTGAGAGACGACTACACGCTTGGCGAGATTCGGGTTTGCCGGCATCCAGAATTAAATTTAGGGGGAGTCAATTGAATTATTCCAGACCAAGAAAGACAGCGTTGTCGGCGGCGATTGCCGTTGCACTGGGAGTGAGTCTTGCCGCACCGGTTGTACATGCGCAGATAGAAGAGGTCATTGTGACAGCGACTAAACGCGAGGCAAGCACGCAAGATATACCGGTTGCCGTTACTGCGCTAGGCGAGAGTGCACTGGAAGAGCTAGACATCGACGTTTTTACAGATTATTTACTGCAGCTGCCCGGTGTGTCTGCAAGTTCCATCGGACCAGGGCAGGGCACGATCTATATTCGCGGTATCGCCTCTACGCCACCGTTGCTGACTACAGCTGGTGCTGCCGGACTTGCCCCAAATGTTGCGCTTTACCTGGACGAACAGCCCGTTACCCAAGTTGGTCGCAATTTGGATGTCTACGCGGCTGATTTAAATCGGGTTGAGGTGTTGCCTGGTCCGCAGGGCACGTTGTTCGGCGCGAGCTCGCAGGCGGGAACGATTCGACTGATCACCAATAAGCCGGTGATGGACGAATTCTTTGCGACATTTAATGCTGGCTTATCGTTCACCGCTGGTGGCGATATGAGCAACAAAGTTGAGGCGATAGTCAACGTGCCTGTCAACGAGAAATTCGCCGTGCGTGGCGTCTTTTACAATGACAACCAAGGCGGTTACATCGACAACGTTGCGGGAACAATTACGCTGGAGGAAAGTGCGCGGTTTCGATCTGCAAATTTTGTGAGACCGAACGGTACGGTTGTCGGCGCCGGGCAAGCAGGATTCCAGGCGGGCGCGGATCTGAGCGCGGTGACCTTTGTGGAAGAGTCCAATTTGGAGCTTGTCGAAAAGAACTTTAACGACGCATCGTATTCCGGGTTTCGTATTGGCGGAACCTACGAATTCAACGACGAATGGAGTCTGAATGTTACCCACACTCGCCAACAAATCGATGCTGAGGGCGTATTTTTCGCAGATCCGACTCTGGACTCTGACTTGACAAAAATTCAGCGTTACGCGGGTGACGTAACCGACGATGAATTTGATAACACTTCGTGGACCATTGAAGGAACAGTTGGCGGACTGGAGGCTGTATACACCGGCGCGTTCTTGAATCGAGATGTCAATCAGGTAGTTGATTACACCGATTATCTTTTTGTAGGTCAGTACTTGCCTTATTATTTGTGTGATGGATCGGTGAGTTATCCAGGGGGCGCTCCGTCAGGAACCTGCCAGTCACCATTGCAGTTTGTTGTGTCGCGAACGCAAGTCGAAGTGCAAACTCACGAGCTTCGCTTTTCGACCCCGCAAGAGAATCGTGTGAGAGCAACGTTCGGTGGTTTCGTTAGTACTCAGGATCTAATCGAACAAAACAATTTCACCTATCCTGGATCTCAGCTGGCGGAGAGTTTTACACCTGGCGTATTTGGCTTCTCAATCAATTCTCCGCTCGACGACTCGTCTGTTACGAATCCGGATCCGCGACCGAGAGGGGTTATATTCTTTAATGATTTAACCAGAACAGATGATCAATTGGGTCTTTTCGCCGAAGTCTCGTTCGATCTTGTGCCGGATGCATTTTCGGTAACTGTCGGTGCGCGGTATCACGATGTCTCCGTCGACATGGTGGGTAGTGCGAATTCCAGTTTCTTTAATTTCGGTCTCCCCGACGGGCAGGACAGTCAGGCATTTGGCGCTAATCTGGATCAAATTTTCGACGGCAATGACATTAATGAGCGGACCGGCGAGAGTTTCGGTGGTGTGATACCCGACGATGCAGAAGCCGAAGGTACGGTTGTTAAGGGTACGCTGTCTTGGACGCCAAGCGATTCTTCTCTAATCTATTTCACTTATTCGGAGGGATTTCGACCAGGATTGCCCAATCGTCCAGCACTTTCCGGCGGTGGGGCCGTGCCAGCCGTTGTTCGAACGGACGAAGTGACAAATTTCGAGCTCGGTTGGAAAGCAAGTTTCTTGGACAATACGCTGCAAATAAATGGCAGCGCATTTTTCGTCGATATTGAAGACTTGCAAACGACGATATTCGATCCGAACGTCACCAATCTTTTGTTCTCAGATAACGCGGCCGATGCTGAAGTCAGTGGCGTCGAGGCGGACTTCATCTGGGTGCCAATCGGTGTGGAAGGCCTTACCGTGACCGGCGCAATATCTATTTTGGATACTGAAATTAAAGAGTTGGTGGGTGCGAGTATCGCGATTGCTGGTCCGGGTGAAGAACTTGCGTATGCGCCGAAATTCCAAGGTAATGTTCGAGGGCGTTACGTTTGGGAAATGACGGAAAAATATGATGCGCATTGGCAGATTCAATTCACGCATTCTGAATCGTCATTCAGCGATATTGTTTCAATTAATCGTGCGGAACAGGGCAGCTATGACTTGTTTAATGCATCTTTCGGTATTGATGCCGGTCGTTGGCGTGCGGAAGTATTCGGGGACAACCTCGGAGACGAACGGGCCGAACTCAATAATAACCTGAATTATGATCGGGAAAGGATAGCGATAAACCGCCCACGAACGTGGGGGATCCGTTTTTCGGCCGACTTCGAATAGCAAGGTCATAGCGCTACTCAATAGTCTTATTCTGCGGAATATCTATAATGAAGGACGCTTCGCTTGCGTGGCGTCCTTTTTTGATGGGTGCGTTTCCTGAAAGATCCAGACGAAGAAATTTCTACTGCGCTAAATACTGCTCAAAGCTATGTTTATGCGGGACGATTTAACGAGGCGCTTGAACTACTGAGCGAGGTCTTAGCGTCGAATGCTGACAATATTGACGCGTTATACATGCGCGCAGTTTGTCAGCGTTACGCCAAGCAAGCCGATGCCGCTAGATCGACGCTCAGCCGTTTGCAGTCACTGGTGCCCGAATTTGGGCGAGCGCACCAAGAAGAAGGCCACCTACTTCGGGAATTGGGTCAGCCAGCATTAGCGCTAGCGGCTTACCAACTGGCATGCCAAGCCAATCCCGCCCTGGAAGCAAGCTGGCGGGCGCAAGCTTCGTTGCTGAGCGACGAAGGGCGTTTGCAGGAATCAGCGCATGCTAAGGCGCAGGCGGACCGCCTTGCGGCGTTGCCAAACGAGTTGGTCGCGGCCACCAATCTCATTCACGAAGGCAAGCTTTTGAAAGCCGAGCAAGTTTGTAAGAGTTTCTTACGCCGCGATAAACACAACATAGAGGGTATGCGGCTTCTTGCTGATATTGCGTCGCGGTTTGGCGTGCTGGACGACGCAGAATTGCTTATTTCGACAGCGCACAGGCTTGCGCCAAAAAATATTCAAGTTCATCTCGATCATATTCAGATACTGCGCAAGCGGCAGAAATATGCGGCAGCTTTGGAACAGGCCAAGGCACTGTACGATTCAGATCCCGCTAACCCGGTGTTTCAATCCCAATACGCTATCGAAAATATGCAAAGTAATCGATTTGATCGGGCGCTTGAATTATTCGATGAGGTGTTAAAAAAACTGCCGAATGATCCGGCAACTTTGACTTCACGGGGGCACGCATTAAAGACCTACGGCCGTCAAGATGAGGCAATCGATTCTTATCGAATGGCGTGCAAGGTGAAACCCGATCATGGCGATGCCTACTACGCTCTGGCAAATTTGAAAACCTATGAATTTTCAACTGACGAACTGTCGGCCATGGAATTGCAAGAGGCGCGTAGTGACCTCTCATACCACAATCGCATTCACTTATGTTTTGGCTTGGGCAAGGCGTATGAAGATAAGCATGCATTTGAAAAGTCATTCGGCTACTACTCGCGCGGCAACGAACTTAAGCGCGTGCAAAGCCGCTACGATTCGGCACAAATGACAGATGAATTACGTATGCAATCCGAAGTCTGTAGTGCGAAACTATTTACTGATCGGCAGGGGTCGGGCCACGCTGCGGCGGATCCGATTTTTATTGTTGGATTACCGCGTGCGGGCTCGACGTTGCTTGAGCAAATACTTGCATCGCACAGTCAGATAGACGGAACATTGGAATTGCCAAACATATTGGCGCTGTCTCACAGATTACGTGCCGGTCAGAAAATTCATTCCAAAACAGGTTATCCAAGCATTCTGTTTGACTTATCGGACGAGCAGCTTGAGAGTTTCGGTAGCGCATATTTAAGTGAGACGCGTATTCATAGGGAATCGGCGCCGTTTTTTATCGACAAAATGCCAAATAATTTTCGGCATATCGGACTGATTCAGTTGATTCTGCCGAACGCGAAGATTATCGATGCGCGGAGAAATCCGATGGCGTGTTGTTTTTCCGGCTTCAAGCAGTTATTCGCGGAAGGGCAGGAATTTACTTATGGGCTGCAGGAAGTTGGCACCTATTATCGCGACTATGTCGAATTGATGGATCACTGGGCAAATGTGTTGCCTGGGAAGGTCTTACGAATTCAATACGAGGACGTTGTTGCCGACTTGGAAAAACAAGCCCGACGACTCTTGGATTATCTCGAACTACCGTTCGAAAAATCCTGCATTGATTTCCACAAAACCAAGCGTTCGGTGCGCACAGCAAGTTCCGAGCAAGTTCGACAGCCAATTTTCAAAGGCGGTCTCGATCAGTGGCGAAATTACGAACCATGGTTGAACCCACTGGCACAAGCGCTCGGACCTGAGTTGCTTGATCGATAACGGACTGGCTAATTGCCTCGTGCTCCGCAGCGATTTTGTTCGTACATTACGCCGCAGAATCAGTTACATGGTGAACCAGTCGACGCGGCAGCTTTGCGGCTGCCGCGTCAACTGGATTACTTAGCAACTGCCATGATGTGCCGGTGGTCTGTTCCGCAGCAGCCACCCACAACCGCGATTTGTGGAAAGCGTTTCAGGAGCTCCTCGTGCTGGATACCGAATTCAGTCGGGTTGCCATCGTCCAACACCTCTGCTTCATCGAGTTCGGCGTGGCTCAATTTTGAAGCATTTGTGCGCAGCCCTCGAATTCGGTCTACCCATGCAGCATTTTCCTCCAGCACTTCACTGAAGTGTTCGGTATGTGCGCAATTGATCATGTAATAGGCAGGCGAATCGTTCGTCGCGAGATCAACGGCTTCGATCGCTTCTTGCAGCGAGTTGCCGTCGGGTAAGCGCCCATCTGTTTCCGTCGTAAATGACAGTACGACCGGCACACCGAGTTCCTTTGTGATGACCGCTATACCGATCGCCTCTTCGACATAATTCAAGGTGACCGAGCTGATCAAGTCAACACCGGCATCCGCAAGTATCGTCGCCTGTTCACGATGATAAACGCTCGCTTCGTCACGCGTCATCTTTTTATCTGCGACGTAACCATCACCGCGCGGACCGATATTTCCACTGATCGCCATAGGCGAGGAGGCGGTTGACATACTGTCTCGTATTTCAGTCATTAGCGCTATGGCGCGACGATTAGCAATGGAAACGGTCTCTGAATCGAGTCCCATTTTCTGTGCCCAGGCACGGCTGACTCGCCAAGTCGGGCTCTCCAAAACAAAGCCGCGGCCAGCATCAATCGCGATCTGGGCATGCTGTTCGTAGTAGTTACGCAAGATTTCGATGCCTGCATCCGACTGCAGCAATTCGAAAGTCGAAAAATGCGGGAGATCGATGCCGTGGTGAAATATTAGCGTTGTTTCCAACCCGCTATCGGTAAGAAAATATTGTCCGCCCAACTGTGGCAGCGTTTGGTTGTTGTTGCTCATATGATAGCCTCAGGTAGATTGTCCAGCTGTTGGCAAAATCTGCCGTTGTCCAGACAAGCTGCTTATATCGATAGTATTGCTCCTATAGGCGTAACATTAAATGGAACATTGTTCCATGCGGTGCCAGTGTCTGCGCCACAGACCACCAGGCTGACCGGATTCAGTTGTCCTGTGCGAAAAAAGGCCAGCGTGCGGCGCACGCCGGCCTTTTGCGGCAAGCCAACAGTATTACCAAATCTTCACTCGGTCCTCTGGCGCCAGGTACAACGTATTCTCAGCCTTAACATCAAAAGCCTCATAAAACGCTGGAACGTTTCTGACAGCGCCATTGGTACGATACATGGATGGCGCATGTGGGTTGGTCAGAATCAGCTGACGCAGCGCCTCTTCCCGGTATTTATTGCGCCAAACCTGCGCGTACCCTAGGAAGACGCGCTGTACACCTGAAAAGCCGTCGATCACTGGCGCGTCTTCGCCGTTCAACGACATTTTGTAAGCCAACAGGCCAATGCTAATGCCGCCCAAATCCCCAATGTTCTCGCCAAGCGTGAATTCGCCGTTAACACTTAGATCATCGAAAGGCTTGAAGTTACCGTATTGAGCGACGAGTTTGTTCGTGCGCGCTTTGAATTCTGTCAAGTCGCTATCAGACCACCAATTGCGCAATACTCCGTCGCCATCGAACGAACTTCCTTTGTCGTCAAATCCGTGGCCAATTTCATGGCCAATGACCGCGCCTATCGCGCCGTAGTTGACGGCATCGTCCGCTTCAAGATTAAAGAATGGTGGCTGCAATATCGCCGCGGGAAACACGATTTCATTTAACGCCGGGCTGTAATATGCATTTACTGTTTGAGGCGTCATTCCCCATTCGTTACGGTCCACCGGTCCACCCTGTCTGGCCAGGCGACGCTTGTACTCGGCAATTGCTGCACGCTCCAGATTGCCGAACAAATCGTCCGCTTCAATTGATACCGCCGAGTAATCTCGCCATGTGTCTGGGTAACCGATTTTTGGTGTAAATTTCGATAACTTGTCGAGTGCTTCAACTTTGGTGTCTTCGCCCATCCAATCGAGCTCGTTGATGCTTTTTTCATATGCCTTCAACAGGTTGCCGACGAGTACCAACATTCTCTCCTTAGCCTCAGGAGGGAAGTGCTTCTTCACATACACTTTTCCCACAACCTCACCAAGCGTACTGTTGATTGTATTCACGGCACGACGCCATCTATCACGACGCTTTTCCGTGCCCGACAATGCCTTGCCGTAGAATTCAAAGTTCTGCTTGTCAATGTCATCATTCAAGCGGCTTGCGTTGGTATTTAATGCGACCCAGGTCAAGTACGTTTTCCAGGTAGTCATGTCCGTTGACACGATAATCTCGTCTAGCGCCGCCATATGATCGTTCATCATCACGACCAATCCGTCCAACTCGTTCAAACCTGCGGTCTCAATGTAGCCGGTCCAGTTGAATTCAGGCATTAGATCATTCAATTCACCGAGTGGAATCTTCGAGTAGTTTTTTGCGAAATCGCGGGCATCTTCCTTTTTCATGTGCACCGCAGCCATTCGGGACTCCAGCGCCATGATTGATCGTGCGGATGCAGTACCATCAGTAAGGCCTGCGAGATCGAACATTTTTTCGATGTGGGCAATATAGTCGTCTCTGGTCGACGCAGACTTTTCATCGTCCTTGAGGTAATACTCGCGATCCGGCAATCCAAGGCCGCCTTGCCAGGTATAAATCATGTAATATTTTGGGTCTTTCATGTCTGCATATTGACCAAGACCGAACGGCACGTCGTAGCCTTTCTTTTGCGCCTCCGCAAAATACACCGCGAGTTCGTCGTAATTGCTTATCGCTGCGATGTTGTTTAGTTCGTCTTGCAACGGTTTCAGCCCCTTAGCGTTGCGGACATCCATATTCATATAGGACTTGTAGAGGTCGCCAACCTTCTGTTCATCAGAACCGTTCGCAAAATCTCCCGTCGCGGAGGCCTCGATGATGACTTTTACGTCATCCTGGCTCTCGTCGCGCAAGACGCCGAATCCACCGTAGCTTGCCCGATCTGCCGGAATTTCGGTCATCTCGAGCCATTGGCCATTCACATAGTTAAAGAAATCGTCCCCTGGAGCGACGCTCACATCCATATATTCAGTCTTGATGCCCGAGCCTTTTGGTTTGGGTGCGCTGGCAACCGGTTCCGACGTCGACGTTTTTCCACAAGCGCTCAGTGCGATCAATGTGATCGCCCCAATGATCATTCTGTTCAAAGTGTTCCCCTTCGATCGCTGCGATCTGAGACATGCTCTAGACGCAGACCTAAGTTGAGTTAGCCTATAGACCCAAAAAGCCACCAATTCGTTCTCGATATTCGAGGACCTTGGGGACGCGGGTTAATTGCAATGGCGGCGACTATACTGGTTTCAGCACCGCGCCGTCGAGACCGATGCGGGACCGGGCGCCTTTGTATCGACATTTTCGCCTACTTACGTCATTTGAGAGTTGCAGGTAAGCGCCTGAATTATTGCAATCGCGACATTCCGCTGGTGTACCGGGTTGCCCAGTATTACTGCGCCTGCGATGCTTGGCTAAAATAAGGCGGGTGAGATGCAAACGTGTGCTTGCCTGCGCGACGGCATCCTCCCTCAAACAAATGAGTAGCAATTTCACCTATGTATGAAATTAGAAAAGCCGCTGTCATTGGAGCGGGGACGATGGGCCTGGGAATTGCAGGTCAACTTGCCAATGCTGGCATTGAGGTTCTGTTGCTAGATAGGCGTTCCGATAGTGCAGAGCCGAACGCAATTGCGGAGCGAGCGATAGAGCGGCTTCTCGACAAAAGCCAGCCAGGTTTGCTGCATGACGATTTTGCTGCGCGCATATCAGTGGGCAACATAGATGACGATTTGTATCGCCTGGCTGATGCCGATTGGATTGCCGAGGCGGTCGTTGAACGTCTTGACGTTAAGAGGTCCCTTTACCGGCAAATAGATGGCGCCAGAAAACGTGGATCCATAGTGACGTCGAATACCTCAACCATTCCGATTTCCTTGCTCGTCGCCGATATGTCCGCGAAATTTCGCGAGGAATTTGCAATTACGCATTTTTTCAACCCGGTTCGGTTTATGCGCCTCCTTGAATTGGTTCGAGGCGCGGAAACCAAACAATCGGTAATTGACTGCTTGGATCAATTTTGCGAATCGCAGTTAGGGAAGGGAATCGTTGTTTGCAACGATACGCCTGGGTTCCTGGGCAATCGCGTAGGCGTATTCGCGATTCAAACGGCACTGCACCAAGCTTTTGCGATGGGCCTAAAACCTGAAACGGCCGATGCTATATTCGGTCGGCCTATGGGCATTCCAAAAACCGGCGTTTTTGGACTCTACGATCTGATCGGAATTGATCTGATGGGCGATGTCGCAAAGAGCCTTGCTGAAATTCTCCCTGAAGGAGATGCGTTTCACGAGGTCTCCGCAGAAATTCCAACGATGAAACGCATGATCGAGCAAGGCTATCTTGGCAACAAGGGCGACAAGGGTGGATTCTATCGGTCTGTCGTTGACGGTGGAGTAGAGCGCGAAACGCTTGATTTCAGTTCTTTCCAATACCGAATGTTTGATCGTGAAAAGCCAACAATTGCGATCGATGCAGAACGTGCCAAGGACTTTACGTTATTGCTCGCGAACAGTGATAGCGCAAGTTTGTATGCCTGGAATGTACTCTCCAGCACACTCTGTTATGCCGCATCGCTGGTGCCGGATGTCAATGAGTCGCTGGTTGCCATCGACGATGCAATGAAGCTTGGCTATAACTGGATTCAAGGCCCGTTTGAGATGATTGATTCGATCGGAGTCGACAACTTCGTGGCGAGGCTTGATGCGAAGAGTGCAGCAGTTCCCGACTTTCTGCGCGCGGCGGTCGGTAAGTCATTTTATCGAGTGCATAATAGTCAATTGCAATACCTGCGGATGGACGGGTCGTTCGTTGATCTGCAAAGGACAGCGGGTGTTCGTCGTTTCAGCGAGTTAAGGCAGACGCTGAAGCCGATAGTCAAAAACAGCTCAGCAAGCTATTTTCCTCTACCGCGGGATATCGGACTTGTTGAGTTTCATAGCAAAGCGAATACGTTGGACGGCGATTCAATGCAAGTCTTGGAAAATGCGATCGCGCACGCAACTGAAAAAATGCGAGGGTTAGTCATCCATAACGACGCCCAACACTTTTCCTGCGGCGTCAATCTAGAAAGTGTCCTCAAGCACATCGAGAGCGCAGATTTTTCCGGCTTAGATAAGTTTCTCGATCACTTTCAACAAACGTGTTTGTCGCTTCGGTATTCTTCGATTCCGGTGGTCGCTGCACCATCGGGCCTGTCGCTCGGTGGTGGCTTCGAAGTCGTGCTGCATACCGACAAAGTTGTATTTCATGCCAACTCGGTTACTGGACTTGTTGAATCGCTCGTCGGCGTCGTACCCGGCGGCGGGGGCGTCAAAGAAACGTTGTATCGATGGTATGAAAAACACGGTGACATGCAAAAGGCGGCCTGGGACACATTTATGAGTATCGGTTATGGCAAGACAGCAACTTCGCCGCTGCTCGCCGCCCCAATGACAATGTTCCGAGACGGTGTCGATCGTTTCGTAATGAATCGAGATCGCTTACTGGATCAAGCGATATTCGAAGTTGAGGCGATTGGTGTTGGTTACACGAGTGTGCGACGAGGGAGCCTGGCGATGGTTGGTCGAGATGTCTGGGCCGAAATGTCGCAGTGGCTAGAAGCGGCACACCACAAAGGCGTGTTGACTCCGCATGACGTTACTACCGGAAATCAGATCGCAATGATCGTGACCGGGGGCGATGTTGATGCGGGAACGCCGATGAGCGAACAGGAGTTATGTGATCTCGAACGAAAAGCTTTTCTCAAGTTGGCGAAAACGGACGCAACAAAAGTACGAATTGAACACATGCTGAAATTCGGCACGCCGCTGCGAAATTAGGCTCAGTACAACATTATCGTCGCTAGCTGTCACAGCGATGATGATGCGTTATGCTATCGCCGAATTTGCATAATTCTAATAACTAAAGGGGATAAGCATGGACAGACGACAATTTTGTCGCACGTCGGTGGCTGCCGGCCTGGCGAGTGGATTTCCGTTTTTGGCGGCATGCGAACGTTCTGCGCCGGTTGCTAGCAATGCGACTAGCAACATAGCAGCGGTATCGCTGGACGGCACGAGCATAGAACTTGAGAAAGCGGCGATTAGAGAGTTGGGCGACGCGTTGAAAGGTCCGGTGCTGCTAAGCGGTGACGCAAACTACAACAGCGTAAGAAAAGTTTGGAATGGGATGCATGACAAACATCCTGCGTTGATCGCTCGTTGCGCAAGCAACGAGGATGTCAGTCAAGCAGTAACTTTCGCTCGTGAGCGAGATTTGCTGGTAGCAGTTCGCGGCGGTGGTCACAGCTGGCCTGGAAAATCGGTATGTGAGGGCGGATTGATGCTCGACCTTTCACTGATGGGCAACGTCGACGTCGATGCCGATGCGCAGCGCGCGTTTGCTGGTGGTGGTGCACTGCTTAATGCGTTAGACACGGCGACGCTTGAGCATGGACTGGTTACGACGGCAGGTGTTGTATCGCATACGGGAGTAGGCGGATTCACACTTGGCGGCGGATTTGGTCGGCTCAATCGCAAATACGGTTTGACGATTGATAATCTTTGTTCGGCAACGATAGTCACTGCCGACGGCGAAATCAAAAAGATAAGCGATGAACAAGATGCAGACCTGTTTTGGGCAATTCGTGGTGGTGGTGGAAATTTTGGTGTCGTCACACAGTTTGAGTACCAGTTGCATCCCTTCAATCGCCAGCTATTGTCCGGCGGTATCGTGTGGCCGATCGAACAAGCTAAAGAAGTATTGAGTTTTTACAGCGATTGGTATGCGACGTTGTCCGATGAGCTCTACGTTGGTCCGGCGATTGTCACATTGCCGGACGGTCAGGGGGTCGTCGCATTTGAGGTTGTCTACGCTGGGGACCCGGTTGTTGGAGAAAAGGAGATTGCGCCGCTGCGGAAGATTGGCAAGCCGATTGACGACAGCATCAAGTTGCAGGACTACATGGTGATGCAGACGCAAGAAGATGCGTCACTCAGCCACGGAATACGTTCATATGCCAAGAATGGCATGGCAAAAGAAATCACGCCTGGACTTGTCGAGGCGATGATCGAGGCTTATCGCCCTGATCCTCGACTCGCATTCTTCACACATACCGCTGGCGGCGCGGTCAAGCGAGTGGATGAGACGGCGACCGCATTCCCTCATCGCAACGCCGAAACGATGCTCATTGTCCTAGGGGCTTGGACGAATCCCGAAGAAGACGAGGAAGTGATTGCAGCGTCACGCGAGTATTTTGCGGCGATGGAACCATTTGCTGGTGGCTATTACGACAATATTCAGTATGAGGCCGATAAAGTATCCGGAAATTATGGACCTGCATACGATCGTTTGTCGAAAATAAAAGCTCAAGTGGATCCTGGTAATCTATTTCGAATGAACAGCAATATCAAACCCGCTGTGGGTTAGCGGGTCATACGAAATTAGGGGTAAACATCGAATAGAAAGGCCAAGCTATCTTTTGCTGCGCAGCGGTAGCCGAAACTTGTGGTCCTTAGCAGGTCAATGCGCGCGTATTTGCGGCCGTTCAATCGAACGGCTGCGGTGGTCGACTATACCTCTTTATTTTCAGGTCACCCGTTCGCATCCTCTAACATCGTTGGCGCCCATGGGCTTGTGAATTACTCAGGCCGGACAGGACAAAGCACTAGTTGGGCCGCGAAACATGCGGTACGGAGTTCGAATTTGCCCAGGTATTGAGTGCAGCGATTTCCGCGTCGGAGATGCTCTCCAGTTCGCTCTTGAGTTCATTCCAATCCGACTTGAGATCCCCCAGGCGCTCTAGTGCACCATTTGCGACTGGCGGCCCGGCATCGTCAATTACGTCGAGTAGATGTCGAACCTGTTTGACCAATTTGCCCGGCAAGTTATCCTCGTCTTCGTAGGTTTCGAATTCGACTTGAATAACGTTTTGCTCCCAATTCGTTAGTCTGCTAATCGCTTGTTCTGCTGCAGTGACCAACGATTCTGCCTCGCCGTAGTCGGTTAGCAGTGCCTGAATTTGCGCGCGCGATTGGCGAGCCGCAGATATGCTGCGCAAAATTTCATTCATCATGTCAGTCAACTCGTTAACGCGTTTATCGACAGCGGCAAATTCGTCAGCGCTAGCTTTCACGCGCCGGTCCGCGACAAGGGCAAGCGCTGCAGTAGTCTCGAATTCGCCAACCGAAACGCGCGCGCTATAATTTCCCGGCGCTACATAACCACCGGCAAAGCCCTCAAACAGACGTATATCCTCGATGCATTGCAATCCATCTCTGCGCATATCCCATAGCCACTTATTTGCGCCTTTCTCCTTGGGTGGGTACTTCACTTCAAATGGAATTCTTTGGTCCATATTGCCGATAATGCAGCGTTCGAAATCACCTTCATCGCTGGAAAATTGGCGGATAATCTGGTTGGATGAATCGTATATTTGTATGCTGAGCGGACCATCGTGTTCATCGGCAATGTGATAGTTCAATACCACACCACGTGGTGGGTTTTTTCCCTCAAACTTGGCCGAACCCCGGCTGGGACGAACCATTTCAACCGGACTCGGCGTGAAAACATGCAGGGGATTGTTAGCCGACACTTCAGATAATTGTCTAATTGGCGCAAGGTCGTCCAAAATCCAGAAGCCACGACCCTGGGTGGTGGCGACCAAGTCATGTTGACGAATCATCAAATCGGTAACGGGTACCGGCGGCAAATTCAGATCCAGCGACTGCCAGTTGACACCGTCGTCAAATGAAACGTAGACACCGCTTTCGCCGCCTGCGTACAACAGTCCTTTGCGCTCAGGATCTTCACGTACGACGCGGATGAAATTGTCGGCCGGTAAATCGCGATCTAGTCGTTTTGAGCGCTTACCATATTCCGTTAGCTTGTAAACATACGGTCGAAAATCGTTCATTTTGTAAGCGGCGACTGCAACGTAGGCAGTTGCGGGATCGTACGGACTCGCGTCTATCGAATTGACCATCGCACCACCAAGATCACCCGGTGTTATGTTTTCCCATGTATTGCCATCGTTACGGGTGATGTGGATAAGTCCGTCGTCGCTGCCGACCCAAATAACGCCTTGTTCATGCGGCGACGCAGTGACAGTGAATATGTTGCCGTAAAATTCCGCACCGACGTTTTCGGCCGTTATTGGTCCGCCATTGAGCCCCTGTTTGTCTTTTTCGTTCTTCGTTAGGTCAGGGCTAATTTCTTTGAATGTCACGCCCCGATCATCGGTACGCAGTAATTTGTTCGTACCGTAATAGATCACACTTGGGTCCTGTGGAGAGGCTGTAACGGGTGCATTCCAATTGGTGCGGTACCTCAAGTCCTTGGACTCCATTCCGAAAACGAACTCGGGATACGGTTTTATTTCCCGCGTGCGTTTATTACTGGCGTCGAACTCGGTCAAGGTGCCATTGATCGTAGTGGCATAAATTAGTTGCGGATTGTCAGGATCGAATGCGATATGCGCACTTTCGCCACCGCCTACGGCAAAAAAATCATCAAACCCAATACCACCATCATAAGTTTCGCTGAGAATTCCAACAGTGGAATTATCTTGTTGGCCCGCATAAATTCGGTACGGGAATTGATTGTCCGTGTTGACGCGATAAAACTGCGCGGTCGGTTGATTGTTAATACTAGACCAAGACTTTCCACCGTCGAAGGTTATCGTTGCGCCGCCGTCGTTGCCGTTGATCATATTCAAGTTGTTATTTGGATTTATCCAATGATCGTGGTGATCGCCATGCGGAGTAGACTTTTTCTCGAACGTAACGCCACCATCAATCGATTTCATAAATGGTGCATTCAATACGTAAACAATGTCGTCGTTGACCGGATCAGCGGCGATATGCATGTAGTACCAAGAACGAGTCCAGAGAATTCGCGTGGCGTTTTTGAGTTCCCAGGATGCGCCACCATCGTCGCTGCGGTACAGGCCGCCTTCACCGGGCATTGCCTCAACGATGGCGTAGAGTCGATCGGGGTTGCTGGCCGACACATCAACGCCAATCTTGCCAATCGTCTGCGGTAAGCCGTTTGTGAGTTTTTCCCAATTATCGCCGCCGTCAGTCGACTTATAGATACCGCCCGCGGTGCCGCCGGAAAGGATGTACCAGGGTTTTCGACCGTGTTCCCACATCGCCGCGTAGAGAATACGTGGGTTAGTTGGATCCATACGCAAGTCCGTCGCTCCAGTTTGTGCATCAACTTTGAGGACCAGCTGCCACGACGTTCCACCGTCAGTTGTTCGGTACACACCGCGCTCTTTGTTGGGGCCCCAGATTTGTCCTTGAACGCCGACGTAAGCGATATCCGGATTTTTCGGATGAATTTTTATTCGCGACGTTTGCCCGGCCAATGGCAAGCCAACGTGTGTCCATGTCTTGCCGGCATCTGTAGACTTGTAAACGCCGTCACCATGGCTGGTCGTAACGCCCCGGATCGATTTTTCGCCCGTACCGACATAAATGACATTCGGGTCCGACTCAGCGACAGCAATTGCGCCGATTGTGCCAACATTAAAATAGTCGTCGGAAATATTCTGCCAGGTGAGTCCTGCATTTTCGGTTTTCCACACGCCGCCGCCAGTCGACCCCATATAATAGAGTTGCGCGTTGCTCGGAACGCCGGCGACAGTGGTCACACGGCCGCCACGGTATGGCCCCACCATCCGCCACTCGATTGCGGACATCAACGACGGATCTACCGTCTCTTTCGCGCTCACCGTTGCTACGATTGATGCGGCGAACCACACTGAAAAAATCAGTATTGCACTGATTGTATTGCGCTTTAGCATTGTGTACCCCCGGAGATTACATTGCGCTGGACAATGCTTCATTTTGCTTGGAATGTAGCCTACGACACTATTGTACCGTCATAGTTTTATTGGTAAATCGCGAATGCGCTTGCCGATCGCGGTATAGATCGCGTTGCCGATAGCGGGTGCTACAGCGATCAACGGTGGCTCACCGAGTCCGGTCGGAAATTCTACATTTTGCATGAACTCGATTTCCATTTCGGGTACATCAGCCATACGCAGCGGTGAATAGGCGTTTAGATTCTTGGCAGAGACTTCACCGTTCGCGATTTCCGTACCCTCGTGCAACGCAAGACTTAAGCCCCAAAGCGTGGCACCCTCGGCTTGCGCCATAGCACCGTCCGGATGCACCACCGTGCCGCAGTCAATGGTCTGATAAATCTTTTTCACTTTGACAGAATTGTTACTGCCGTCCACCGCTACATGTACCACGCAGGCTGTCCAGGTCGGCATTGTACGCTCTTGCCCCTGACCAACAGCGACGCCCAATGCTTCACCGCTAGGTAGCGATCTTCCCCAACCGGATCGATCCCGAACGTCTTTAAGTACGGCAGTCAAACGTTGAGCGCCGCCAACAGATTCTGGATCGTTACCCGAATTTTTTCCGGTGGCGTCCAGCAGAGCAAGCCTATATTCAATCGGATCCATGCCGGCCTTTTCTGCCAGTTCATCCATAAAGCATTCAACGCCCCAGCCAATCCAGCCCGGCGCCACCGCGCGCAAATATCCAGGGAGAAAGGTTCGTTGTGCCAGGTCATTGTTGACAGCTCGCACCCGATGATTGGGCAGCGTGTACCAGTGATCTGCGCCGCTGATTGAAAACGGATCAAATTTGCCGTTGCCGTCAACGCCGTCCTTCAGAAACGCAGGAACCATCGTTAATGTAGGCCAGCCGGCAGCCGCTGCATGTTCAAGTCCCGTCAGCTTGCCGTCGGCGTTAAACGATGCATCGAATTTGCAAACCGACGGCGATCTTATGCAGTCAAATCGGCTGTCTTCCGCGCGGGAAAATACCAATTTGACGGGTCGGTCTAATTCGCGTGCGGCGAGAGCCGCGGGAATCATCTGATCACCGAACAGACGCCTGCCAAAGCCGCCGCCAAGATAGTACTGATGAATAACAATATCCGTTTCTGCCAGTTGCAGCGCCGTGGCAAGGTAGGGAAGAATTAGTGATTGCCATTGATTGCCAGAGTGTATGTGGCATTGGCCGTCTTTGAATTCGACTAAAGCGTTCGCCGGCTCCAAAGGAAAGTGCAATGCCGATGCCGTGCGATAGGTACTGCTGTGACGGGCAGCCGCGTTGTCACGCGCCGCCGCAACATCGCCATCGTCTACCACTAGCACGCCTGAATTTTCGTCTTCAACGAGCGCGGCACCTTCGGCAAAAATATCGCTTTCGTTTACTGCTGCAGTGGGGCCGGCATCCCAATCGACTTTGATTGCTGCAGCAGCATTCATTGCAGCTGGAAAGCTCTCGGCAATGACGAGTGCCCAGCCCTGTATGACCTCACTCGGATCTTTTAGCTGGATGGTCTGAAGGTAACCCGGAATATTCTTCGCCTCGGTATCATCGATATCTGTGATGCGGCTGCCGTATCGCGTCGGTGGCATCAAGGGATGCGCATAGACCATATTAGGCAATTCTGCATCCAGTCCGTAGACGGCTTCGCCCTTTGATTTTGCAGGTATATCGTGGGCCGCAATGTCTTTGCCAATAAGGCGCCGATCAGCCGCGGACTTGATCGGTAAGGCTGCAAATTCCTCGTCGCTAAACGTTTTGCTGACATCTCCGTCACTAACGATTCTTCCGAATGCGATTTTCTGGTCTCCGGCAACAACGTAACCGTCTACTGCATCGCAATCAGCCGAGTCGACGCCGAGCAGGGCAGCACCGGCATCAATTAGAGTGAGCCTGCCGGCCGCTCCGGCACGCGACAACATTGCGAATGTTGTAAACACCGACCACGAACCACCCGTTATCATGTAGCCCCACTTAGGATCGGTGTCGACATGCTTTATGGATACCGAGCCCCAGTCAGCACCGAGCTCGTCCGCGATTACTCTGGCGAGTGCTGTGCCAACATGTTGGCCCATTTCGGCTTTCGCGATGTTGATGGAAACTAAACCACTTGCCGACACCTCGAACCAAACGTTAGGCGCAAACATTTTGCTCGTGCCTTTATCCGCCATTTCACTTGCAGCCTCTTCTTTGCTGCATCCGGGCAACAATGAACCGAGGCTCATAATGAGTCCGCTGCTGGCGGTCGTTGCAATGAATGATCGGCGGCTAAGTGTGGGTTTTCTCTGCTGCATCGCCATAACTATTTCTCCACCGCTTGGGAAGCACGCTTTATAGCCCTGCGAATTCTCACATAGGCCATACACCGACATAGGTTACCGTTCATTGCAGTATCGATATCTTCGTCATTTGGGGCGGAATTTCCATCGAGTAGATTGGCTGCTTGCATAAGTTGGCCAGATTGGCAGTACCCACATTGTGGAACTTGCTCATCGACCCACGCATCCTGCAGCGCTTTTCCGTTTGCAGAATCCAAGCCTTCGATCGTTGTCACCGATTTGCCGGCAGCACTGCTGAGCGGCGTTACACAGGATCTAAGCGCGTCATTGCCAAGGTGTATCGTGCAGGCGCCACACATCGCGATCCCGCAGCCAAATTTGGTTCCTTTCAATTTCAGCTCGTCGCGGATAACCCATAGTAGCGGTGTCTCCGGTGGAGAATTTGAGATTACGTTCTTGCCGTTCAAAGTAAACTCGATCACATTTAGCCCCTGACGTAACGATTCTGACCGTCCGAGTGTAGTACAGGTTGACCGTAAATCGAACAAGAAACATCGATGAACCTGCCAGCAGAGCGGCGTGAGAAGCGATGTACTGCTGACGGCTGCGCAGGCCGCGGGCAAAATAAATTATCCGTTGAGGTCGCGGCGAGCGCGGCTAGATAATTATTGACCTTGGATGAGCTGGCACTGTGGAATTCGAGCAAATTTCTCGGCGGGTGGGCGTACGCTGACAGCATCCATCTCTTGCAGCTCGTTGCCAGACGCTTTTCTCTCGGCGCAGACGATTTGTTCGGCGAAGCGGCTTAGAGAGTACCAACGACGCCAAACAGCAATCACCGGCAAGTTTAGATCGCGAAGTACCCGTCGGTGCTCAATCAGAACGGCTATTGCAGCCGCTGTAATTGTCGTTCGCCAGGCTGCAACAAATAGCATTCGACGCCAACCACTGGAAACATGATTACGCAGGAAATCGCAGTGAAAATACAGGTGCGAACGTTCATCGTTGACGATTTGTGCGAGCAACGAGCGTATTCTGCTGCGCGGTAACCGACTGGCAATCAAGTGGTAGTAACAAACTCCGACAACTTCAGCCGCCAAAAGCACAAGCACCTTCAGGCGTAACCCCATTAGTCGCCGTGCAAATACAAATAATTTTGCGGTCCAGCTTTTTCGAATGAGCTCGCCACCGAGATTCCGCACGCAGATTGCCAATAATTCAGCATGCCGGTGCTCTTCTTCGACGAAAAGCTGCAGTGAGCGCGCGTAATGTTCATCGTGTGTATTGCATTGACTGATTCTGGCTTGCTCAACAATTGTGCCGCCACCGGATTCGCCTAACTGAAATACTGCAAGTGATTTTGCGACCGATTTGGGCATGTACGCATATTTGTCGGGCGACTCCAGTTCCGGCAACGCTCGAGTCGCGCGATTCAAAAAGAACTGTTCCCATTTTTTCCAGCTTGCTGTCGACGATTTCATGCCTTCGGCCTCAATTGATGGACTAAAGACATTTCTATCAATCTATTCTGGCAGCAGACTGCACACAAAATGACGAATTGTGGCGCTCAAGGGTCGATAGGTCGCCGGGCTGCCCGGCGGGTCTATTTAAGCAATGGATGATCCTTGGGCAGAGATCGTGCGTGCCACAACGCCAATCGGTGGCGCACGGCCTTTTGTGAGACCTGTTCTTCCGGGAGTGGCGCGATAAGTTTGTCGTGAATTAGCAAGCGATAAACGTACAGAGCCTTATCGCCCAGTGAGTCTGTAGCTTCGAATTCGACCGCACCACGTTTTTCCGCATATTCCACACCTGCGTCTAACGCAGCCTTGAACAACTCGGCCTCATGTTTCAGTTTTTTCATGGTTCGCGTCCGCAAACGTGCCTGGGAAATTAATGTACCAAAATCCTCGCAAAAAATTCCGCCTTCGATACGATCTCAACAATACTCGCTCGTGCTTGGTGGACAACATTATTCATTGGGATGAACACACTTCGACTAATACAGAGCTTGGTGACGGTTTATGACTGGTATATGTTGCAGATGTATCAACCTCGCAACCTTGTGATCAAGAGGGTATGCCAAAATGTTACGAAATACGATGCAGCAACTTATTGACGGAGCGCTTTCGCGGCGTGCGTTTTTGGGCGCGCTTGCAAAAGTGGGCGTCGGAACGATCGCGGCAAGCCAACTTGCGGATATGGCGATCGCGAGCGAAGACGACCCGGACAGCCTTGGTCTAGAAAATGTCACAGGTGGTGAAATTACCTGCGAAACGCTAAGGCTTTGGGATGTTCCATACGTATTTGGCAATACTGGAGCGTACGAAGCAGGGTTTGTCGATGCGCTAGTCGACTATGACGACATTCACTATGTCCTCGGCCTACAAGAAGGGTCGGTTATGGCGATGGCCGACGGCTATTCGCGCACCAGCGGACAAACGGCATTCGTCAATATTCACTCAATCACAGGCACCGCAAATGCACTAGGCCTGATTGTAAATGCATGGGCCGATAATTCTGCGGTGGTAGTCTCGGTTGGTCTCAGCGAAAATAGTGGTGAAAACCTCGGCGTATTTACAGAAACCGACAAACTTGAGGCGATTCCCGAGCTCTATACAAAGTTGTCGTTTCGGGCAACACAAATCCAGAATCTCGGAGAGTCGCTGCGCCGGGCGTTTCGATTGGCAACAGTACTACCGTCAGGTCCTGTTTTCATTGGGATACCGGCGGATATCTGGAAAAATAAGCTGTCCGCCACTGAGCTATTGCCAGCTCACCGTACGATATCGAAAAGACATGTCCATCCAGACGCAGATTCTGTCGAAAAAGCGGCCGCGCTGCTGGTTGGCGCAAAAAACCCGTTGTTGATTGCGGGCGCAGAATTGCCGCGCTGGGGCGGCTTGGCTGAGCTCGCCAGCATTTCCGAACAGCTCGGTGCGGTGGTCAGTGGCGATACCTCGTCAAGCCGCTCGTCGATGGGATTTCCGACGGAGCATCCACGTTATCTCGGTGCTATGCGCCGGCCTATACAGGCGGACACGCCGTTCGACGTTGTATTACTTGCCGGCGCCAGCCGTTTGTCACTAGCCAGAGGCGCGCATCCACTCATTCCGCGAGAGGCGAAAATTATTGAAATAGGCCAACGAGAAGATCATTTGGCGAGATCGTATCCGGCGGACATTTTGATGTATGCGCACGCGGGTACTGCGCTGGCACAATTGCATTCGAAAATCGCAGTTCTGGATAAGAACACGTCTAGCGTGACGCGACTCGATGCTACGGCGAGGGATCTGCACCAGCAACGATTGGACCGCTTGCAGCAGACGCTGGAAAGCGTCTGGGAGACGACGCCTATCGCACCGGAAAGGCTGGCGCACGAGGTGGATAGACACATTGCTAAAGATGCAGTCGTCGTCACCGAAGGTGTCTCCTCGGACGGCGCCATATGGGATTACGTGAAATTCGATCAGCCGGGTGGCGGCAGACAGCACCAAATTTCCTCTGGTGGGAGTCTCGGATGGGGTGTTGGAGCGGCAATCGGTTGCAAACTCGGCGCGCCGGACAAGCAGGTTGTTTGCATGTTGGGTGACGGCAGTTACCAATTCGGAACTCAGGCATTGTGGACGGCAAAGCGATTTGAAGTGCCGATGATTATCGTAATATTTAATAACTTGGGCTATCAGGCAAACCGTTGGGCTTTAGCGGGCATGAAAAGCCGCGCTGCGACGACCGGCAAATTTATCGGTGTCTCGCTCGACGATCCGCGAATCGACCATGTTGGAATCGCGAAGAGCTACGGTCACGATGGTGAGGTCGTTGCCGATCCATCGGACATCGGGGCCGCGCTGGATCGGGCGATCTCGGCAGAAAAGCGCGGCCAACTATATTTGCTCGATGTGCTGGTTGATCAGCGTGGTGGCGGCGCTGGTACAACCTGGCATGAAAAATATGTTCCCGAATTTAGCAGCTGAGAAGCGATCTTTGCATATGCAGTGAGTATCGTGTCATCCATAAACGTCGTTACTGCCCACAACGATAAGGAAGCGAAACCCGATCTCCCGGTTCGTTACCTTGCGTTTCCAGGTGGCGCATCAAAACAGGGTAGTGCGTCGGGTCGAAGAACACGTATTGTAAGTAGCCGCCCAGCTGGCCAAGATCGTCGCGATTGTCTAGATGCATCAACACATCGCGTGCTTTGAGATCATCGCCCATTATGATTTCACCCATCCAAAGCGTTAATTGGCTATCTGCATAAAATTTATTAGCTGAAGTGTGGAGTTTTTCCGCCTCCTCATATCGCTGTTCGCCGCAATACTGGCGCAGTGCCGCAAGGTGACGAATCGATGCCGGTAATTCGCTACTTTGTATTATGGAAGAGATTTCTTTCGCCTGTTCCACCTCACCTATCCACAGTAGCGCTCGGTGAATTTGGTAGAGCACGATGACGGTGTTGCTAAATCTATTCATCGATCTAGCTATAAATTCTCTCGTCGTGTCAGCATCACCAGCATAGGTTATGGCCAGTAACGAACGCGCAGTGACTACCGGGTCATAGCCATCGCGGTCAAAAAACTCAAGCGCACTGTTTGCAGCATCTTCGAACATGTTCATTTCGCGCAATAAGTCTAATTGCAAGACTTGTGCGTCATGATCAAATGGTCGCAGTGCTAAAAACTCTGAGTTGAGTCGTAGAGATTGACGATACTTCAATTGAAAATGGGCATCCTGGGCGCGGTAACTGATACTGCTTATAGGGTCTCTCTCGTACTGAATCGCGTTACTCATCGACTCGCGATAGAAACCCAGTATTTCGTCGTGCGTATATTTAGAGTTCTGCGACGCAATATTGGTTGATATCAATTGGATGCCCCAAAAGTCTGCAACCTGCCAATGTGCAGCTGAAAATTCCGGGTCGATGTTAACGGCCTGTTGAAAAAAGCTGAGACTGGTCAGAAATTCGTCGACATCGCCGGTTGCAACCATATTGGAATTGGTAGCAACGCCTTTTAGATACGCCTCAAACGCTGCGATAGACTTTGTCCCTACAGAAAGCATCATCTGTAGGGACTCCGGATCCATCGCTGTTTGCAACGCTCGCGCGATTTCAATTGCCACACTTTCTTGAATATCGATTAAGTCGCCCTTGCTTCTATCGTAGCTGTCAGACCACAACTGAATGCCATCGCCCGCTCGAATGAGTTGTGCCGTGACCCGAATTCGCTCACCGGCACGCCGAATAGAACCGTCCAATACATGTTTAACGCCGAGCGTGCGGGCAATCGAAGCGATGTCTTGCCGACTATCTCGGTAAACGGATGATGACGTTCCTGAAGCGACCAGCAGATCGGGTGTCCTGGTTAGCGAGTTGAGTATTTCTTGCGTCAATCCATCCGCAATCCAAAGCTGATCTTGTGTTTCGCTGAGATCGTCAAACGGTAGTACAGCGATCGACTTTTCAAAAGTTGATGCGGAGACTAAGGAAATCCCGTTGCCGGGCCCCGGCTTTTCATCGTCCATCACGGTTCTCCAAACCATGATGGCGATCGCACTCACGAATAAGACACCAGCAACCGTTTGAATATGGCGACTTCGTCGATTTCGTGGCGGCATATTTTTGATTGACGCGATGGTTTCCGTGGCCTGTTCAACAACGCCGACATTATGGCGCATGACTTCAGCGGTGAATCGATAGCCAAATCGAGGCACCGTTTTCACGATTGCTTCGGCATTATCGCCCAGCGCTTTGCGAAGCTTCATTGCAGCACGAGACAGGGCACCGTCAGAAACAATGGTGCCCCATACCTCGTTTTGCAGTTCGTCTTTGCCGACTGCGCGGTTGTTGTTTTCGGCCAGAAAAACCAATAGGTCGAATGTCCTGGGTTCTATGCGGACAATTTCTCCGTCACGCCGTAGTTCCCGAGCGGCCTTGTCCAATACGAAATTTGCGAATATTAGTTGCACAGCCATCCCAGCTCGCTTCGCGCACCAATCGGTGTAGCTTATAGGTGGCCAATAATATCGGACCACGAAGTAATTTTCTAAGTGTGCAAACAATATGGAAGATGTTCGGCATCAACTCGCGTGCGAGCAAATCACGGACGAACTGAATTTACCCTACCATTGTGCGGCCTACATGCTCCCCCGCATTAAGAAACCGGATCCGATTTAGCGCAAAAGCAGATCGCTAAGAAGTATCTAGCGATTGTGTGAAACCACGCTCCGCGCTAACAGGAACGTAGTGGCGACTGAATATTGATACAATTTCCAGCTCGGCTGCGGCGGCCAGTGATTGGTAGCTCGGACCCTTGTACAGCCGATAACTCACGCATAAATGAGAATAGGCATGCTAATCAAGTTAATTCAGAAGGCGACTACTTTATTTACGATATCTTGCATTCTGCTGCTGAGCGCGTGTAGCGATGCCAGTATCGCGTGCCAAGTTAACAAGGGCGTTGTATTACAAATACTTGGTAGCGGTGGCCCTATCGCGGACGATGGCCGCGCGTCGTCTGCGTATCTTGTTTGGGTGAACGGTAAGGCTAAAGTGATGATTGATGCGGGCAGTGGCAGCATTTTACGATTTGCCGAGTCTGCCGCTGAATTCACAGATGTGGATTTCGTTGGTCTGAGTCACTTCCATACGGATCACTCCGCTGACTTTCCCGCGCTGTTAAAGTCCGCATCATTTGCCCAGAGTAAGAGAAATTTGGTTGTCGCTGGACCGGTTGGCAGCACCATTTTCCCGGGTTTGCATGCGTACCTCGACAGCATGTTGGCAAAAGGTCGCGGCGCTTACGGCTATTTATCCGGTTACCTGGATGGCTCCGGCGGGCTGCCGAAAATTCGGGCAATTGAAGTTGATGCTGAAAGTCCTGACGCAGCGACCGTCTTTACAAGTAGTGACAAGCAGATAATTGTTCAGGCAATGCACGTTCCGCACGGCATCGTGCCAGCATTGGCGTTTCGCGTCTCTGTCGGCGACTTATCCGTAGTGTTCGCGAGCGACCAGAATGGCAACGACCCACGTTTTACCAGCTTTGCGAAAAATGCAGACATATTGGTGATGCACATGCCGGTACCGCTGGGTGCGTCGGGCGTTGCCAGGAAGTTACATGCAACACCGGATGTCATCGGCCAGATCGCCGCGGATTCGAATGCCGGGACTCTGGTCGTCAGTCACTTCATGGCGAGAAGCTTGCGCGCAATGGACGAAAACTTGGCCGCGATTCGCGGCCGTTACAATCGAGATGTGGTCACCGCGAACGACTTGCAGTGTGTTTCTCTGTGATAGGACGCGCACGATGATTATCGAAAATCGCATTGTCGTCGTCACCGGTGCGGCGAGTGGCATCGGCTTGGCATTGGCGACGCGGTTTCGGATGGACGGAGCAAAACAGGTAATCTGTGTCGATCGTGACGAGGACATGAAAACCGCCGCGGCGAAGCTAGGTGGAGTCGGATTTGTCATCGATGTTACCGATGAAGATGCTGTCGCCGGGTTGGTGGACACTGTGGAACGCGAATACGGTCCTATTGACTTATTCTGTTCCAACGCTGGAATCGTCTTTGAAGGTGGCATCGATACGCAAAATTCCGAGTGGCAACGGATCTGGGACGTTAATGTCATGTCACAACTCTACGCTGCACGCCACGTCGTACCGAGAATGATTAGTCGCGGCGGCGGTTACCTGCTGAATACGGCGTCTGCTGCCGGGCTTCTATCCCAAATTGGTTCAGCGCCGTACGCCGTGACCAAACACGCATCCGTTGCGCTTGCCGAATGGCTCGCTATTACTCACGGCGACGATGGGATCGTGGTGTCAGTTCTATGTCCGCAAGCGGTGCGTACAGCTATGACGAAAGGATATGAAGAGTCGGTTGCCGCTATCGACGGGATGATCGAACCCGAGGCTGTCGCAGATGCCTGCGTCGAAGCCATTGAGGCCGAACAGTTTCTCGTACTACCGCATCCTGATGTGCTCAATTATTTTCAACGTAAGGCGGGCAACTATGATCGTTGGATTCGAGGGATGCGGAAACTCAATCGAAATTACAAAATTTGATTTGTGACAACGCAATACCGAACGCGAATTATTGGCAAATCGTAATAGTTAAGATGTGGACACCATCCCGCCGTCCAGCGCGATCGTTTCGCCGACGACATAGGCGCCCGCTCTTGCGCAAAGAAATATTGCCAACCCCGCTATGTCTTGTGGAGAACCGACACGTCCACTAGGACTTAGCTTGCCGACGGCGTCCCAATCTACCCCCGTTGTTTCACCGCCAAAGCCAATGCCGGTGCTCAACATCCAGGTTGGAAACGGCCCGGGGGCGATCGCATTAAAATTGATGTATTCGCTAGTCAATTTTTTGGCAAGAAATCGCGTCAAATGATGTACTGCGGCTTTCGATGCAGCGTAGGAGTACGTGTCAAATGGCGCAGCCGTGAGGCCATCTATTGAGCCTATATTGATTACTCGCGCAGGGTCGTCGGGTTTACCTGCTTTCCTGAGAAGTGGCAGAATCTTCTGCGTTAAAAAGAATACACTTTTGACGTTTATATCCATTACTTTGTCCCACCCGACTTCTGGGAAATCGTCAATAGGCGCGCCCCATGCTGCGCCGGCATTGTTGACCAGAATATCGAGTTTGTTTTCGTAGTTGGATATCTTGGCTGCAAGGGATTCTAAGCTTTCCATTACCGACAAGTCTGCAGGGACGGAAATGCACTCGCCCGCGTACTCTTTGCTGAGACGCTTGGCGGTGGCATCGCAGGCTTCGGTTTTTCGCGAGCTGATATAAACTTTCGCGCCGTGTGCTAGGAAACCGGCCGCTATCATTTCGCCAATTCCACGCGACCCCCCGGTGACAAGGGCGGTTTTGCCCGTTATCGAAAACAAATCGGCGAAATTATTGTTCACTAAGGTTCTCCCTCTAAACTTCTTAAGCCTGGGGAAATCCGGACTTAAGCAAAGAATGCGCTAGAAAAAATACGCTAGGCTGATTGGCGTTCGGCCTATATGATTGCGGACGATTAATACGCTGGCGGATTATAAAGCAAGAGGCGATGTATGGGCTTGGAATTAAGCAAAAATACGCTACAGAATTACATAGGTAAGGCAATTGGCGAGTCTCCGTGGGTAGAAATCACGCAGGAGAATGTGAACAGATTTGCGGATATCACTATCGACCCACAGTTTATTCATATAGATCCGGTCAGCGCTGCCAATACGCCATTTGGCGGCACCATTGCGCACGGTTTTTTGTCATTGTCTATGCTTTCGTATTTCGCCACTGCGGGCGCCGGCGTTGGCGTTGCCAATATGACAATGGGCATCAATTATGGCTTCGATAAGGTTCGCTTTGTAAGTCCGGTACGCGTTGGGAAACGCATCCGCGGTGTCTCAAAGTTGCTCTCCGCGATGGAAACTAAACCTGGACACTTTTTATTCAAACAAGAAATGATCGTGGAAATTGAGGGTGAAGATAAGCCAGCTCTGGTAGCACAATGGCTGACAATGGCCGTCTGTGAAGCGGAGTAAGAAGAATACAAATTGACAGGGGAATGAAGTGAAAGCAATTGTTTGCAACGAGTTTTCGACTGTTGACGCGCTACGGTTGGAAGACATAGACACGCCGACACCTAAAGCCGCTGAGGTCTTAATTGACGTCAAGGCCGCTGGAATTAATTTTCCAGACATTCTCACTGTTCAGGGAAAATATCAGTTCAAACCGCCGCTCCCGTTTATCCCCGGCGTGGAAGTTTCAGGCGTCGTTTCGAAATTGGGTGATGGCGTTACGTCATTGGCAGTAGGCGATCGCGTTTTTGCGACGATCAACATTGGCGGATTTGCTGAACGGTGCGTCGCGCCCGCTGCTACCACAATGCCGATCGGCGAGAGAATGAATTATCAACAAGCCGCAGCATTTGCGGTCACCTACGGCACTTCCTATTACGCACTCAAACAGAGAGCGCAAATTGAGCCCGGCGAAACCGTGTTGGTACTAGGGGCTGCTGGCGGCGTTGGAATTGCGGCAATCCAAATCGCAAAGGCGATGGGTGCAGAAGTTATCGCAGCTGCCAGTAGTGAGGAAAAGCTCGCTTTCGCGCGGGATGCTGGAGCGGACCATGCAATCAACTATGCAGAGCAAGACCTCAAGAATTCGGTCAAAACGCTGACCGACGGCAATGGTGCCGACATAGTCTACGATCCGGTCGGTGGTGAATTTTCTGAGAAGGCGTTTCGGTCTATTGCCTGGAACGGACGCTTTCTGGTTATTGGCTTCGCAACAGGTTCCATACCAAAAATGCCGCTAAATCTGGCACTTCTGAAGGGAGCGTCAATTGTTGGTGTATTTTGGGGCGCGTGGGCCGCGCGTTGCCCTGAAGAGAGCAAACGAAGCCTTAGCGATTTGCGGCAGATGATCGATGCCGGAAGTTTCGCGCCTGTCGTAACCGAAATTTATGCGCTTGCAGATTTTGCGGCTGCGTTCAAGTGCATCGAAGAGCGTAGGGCGAAAGGCAAAGTTGTCTTGTCGATGAATTAGAAATCAACAGCGGATAAAACATGGCCAGCATATTTCTTGTCCGCCATGGGCAAGCTTCCTTCGGCAGTAGCAACTACGATGTGCTGTCTCCTCTTGGCGAAAAGCAAGCGAAAGTCGCTGGCGAATATTTTCGCGATTCGGGCATTGAATTTGATGCGATGTATTGCGGCAGCCTGAAGAGACAGATCGACACTGCGAGTATCGTCGCTGCGTCTCAGCGACGACAACCACAACTGAACCTTGACGAACGATTCAACGAAATTCGCGTTGAAGAACAGTTCGATAAGCTGTTACCGATCGCGGCAATACAAAATCCTACAGCGCTTACGTTAATGAAGAATGGGTTGAAGTCTGGGAACAACTACCAAAAAGTGCTTGAAATCTTGTTTTTCTATTGGGTGTCAAACGATTGCAGCGAAGTTGGAATTCAAACTTGGGCCGAGTACTCGGCCGCTGTATCAGCCGCGCTGCAGGATGTTATTGTTGCCAACGGCCGCGGAAAAACGCTCGGGATTTTTACGTCCGGCGGAACAATCGCGACAGCGGTTGCACACATTCTCGAGCTGAGCGGGCATTCCGCGTACAAATTCTACGAACCAGTAACAAACTGTTCGATTACGCGATTAATCTATTCTAGCGACCGAGTTTCGGTAGTTAGCATTAACGACTATTCCTATTTGGCAATTGCCGGTGCAAACATGGACTGTGATTTGGTTTCATATCGTTAGGCGATTTTGCCAATCGATGGGGTGTGGCGCCCCGATCGCCAGATTAGCTACAGTGCAAGAAAACGTATTATTCCGTGCACTGAATCCACTCCACTCCCATTGCAATTGAACGACCAACAACTTGCGCCGCCTGGCATGTCAAATGGCGTGCGGAGTAGCAGATCCTTCGCCGCATCACCAAGCGGCATACCGATGCTCTCATAGTCGCTGCCGTCAGCAAGATATTCACCGCTATTGTGGTCAATTCTAACCCGCGTGGCATCCATAACAATGCCGGCCGGATTGACTGAAAAAGTGATCAGAATCGTTTCACCAAGCGCGTTCACCGAACTGTACGTGACGGCGCCAGACGTCGGCGCAACGGTTTCGTCTGACCAACCTTCGCTACCCGGACCGGTTAACGGCGTATTAAAATCGGCATGTACCGTGCTTGTGTGGAGAGCAATTAGACAGGTAATGGCTAAGCGGAATTTCACTGGTCGTCCTTGACAATGAATGAGGTCAATCAATGTCCGACTTTGCCGTAATCGTTACAACGCCAATATCTCGGCAATAATTGGCATTATCGTCTCGCGAGAGTCGTCATTTGTCCGTGGACTGCGACATCTTTCACATTGCATGCAACCTTGCATTGCTATTATTTCGAGACTGGTCGCACGGCCCGCTCGAGCCTAAACGGAGGTGGTCTCAATGAAGGCAAAAATCACTCTGTTTATTTTTGCATTACCGTTCGTCGGTGTTGGCGGATGGATGGGGGCCGCGATCGGGAACAACCTGCTTGATGCTTGGCAAATGCGTAGTTGGATAGAGGTCGATGCGAATTTGTCGGCGGCAGGTTCGCACACTCGACGTGGCGACGACTCCGATTCGTACGAGGTGTACGCCAGATATTCTTACAGCTATGGCGGGCAGTACCACCAGGCGACGCGCGTGGGTATTGCGAGTGGCGCAGATAACATTGGCAGCTACCACCAGAACCTTGGTCGAGTGCTAGCGGAGAATTTGTCACGCGGCACTGGCATTGTTGTATACGTTGATCCGGACAATCCAACCAATGCAGTCATTGATCGGGCGTTGCGTTGGGGATTGGTTGGATTTAAATCAATCTTTTTCTTGGTGTTCGGTGGCGTCGGCGTTCTCCTAATGTACGCGGCATTCAGAAAACACATCAAGATAGATGCGACTGCGGCGAAGTCTACCGATCAGCAGTGGAAGCTAAATACCGATTGGCAAACAGCGTCGATAAGATCCCAATCGAAGGCAGCCATGTATGTAGCGTGGGGATTCGCAGCAATTTGGAGCTTGATTTCCGCGCCGTTACCATTTGTGATTTACAAGGAGTTCGTTGAAAAGAGCAATAATCTATCTCTCATCGGTCTGTTGTTTCCGCTCGTTGGTATCGGGCTGATTATCTGGGCGGTCAGGCGCACATTGGAGTGGCGGCGATTCGGCCCCGCACCAGTGACCATGGATCCCTTTCCTGGCGCAATCGGCGGTCACGTTGGCGGCAGTATCAGTATCAATTTGGCGTACGCCGCTGCAAACGAATTTTCCGTTACTTTAACTTGCTTGCATAGTTACGTATCTGGGACCGGTAAGAGCCGGAGTCGCAAGGAGACAGCGCTTTGGCAAGACAAATTGATGGCGCACGCAGAGCCAAACATCGCCGGCACCCTTATCAGCTTTAGATTTAACGTTCCCGAGCACCTGCGCGAGTCCGACGCGGCAAAAGAGGAACGTGATTACCACCTGTGGCGGTTGTCTCTTAACGCGATTTTGCCGGGCACAGATTTCAATCGAGACTACGAGATTCCAGTTTATGCAACTGGACAGCAATCCCGTCGTTTGTCTGCGCTATCCGTCGAAAGGTCCCACGCAAAGCAAGCCGCTCTCAACGCATCGGCCGTTAGTTCAATCATAAATCTACAGCACAACGCCGGTGGAAAATTTATGTACTTTCCAATGGGTCGACACGTACTGGCCGGCCTCGGCGGTATGATATTCGGTACAATATTTTCCGGCGCAGGTTGGCTTATGATTGTAAAGGCTCATTCGCTTATCATGGGCGGTATTTTCGGCCTCGTTGGAAGCATTATCATGTTGTCGGGTTTCTACTTCGTGCTGAATTCATTGGAAGTACGCAAAGTACTCGGTGGCGTTCGCACAATCCGTCGTATTTTGGGGATTCCGCTGAAAACGCGCGAACTACTGTCGACGGACTTTTTGAGATTCAGCACTAAATGTACGATGAAGACGCAGTCGGGCGGGAAATACAAAATGTTGTACAGCGTATTCGCACATACTCGTTCTGGAGAGCGTTTGGTCGTGGGTGAGGGGTTTGACGGTGCGAGCCAGGCTGATGCCGCCGTCGCCGCGATAGGTGATGCATTCGATTTGAAATCCGCTGCCAAGGAACGATTCACAAAGAACCCAGCTGATGATATGAATTTACTCGCAGGCGATGCCTAATTCGCTTGATTGAGGTCTAGATTCTTTGACCCCCAAGAGCAAATTCTGAAACAATCAACTTATCTAGGATGCGCTAAGTCGCCAACGTGCGCGCGATTTCCTCTAAACATTTTGCAGACAACATATCCATACGAGAAAGTTTTTTTGGGATTCAATATAAATGTCTAAAATATATGCTACTGACAGAGACGGTACGAAGGTGGAGCTTGAGGGCAGAGAGAATATGAGCCTAATGGAGATTCTTCGTTTGGGCGGGTTATCGATAGAAGCGCTGTGTGGCGGTTCCTGCCAATGCGCTACCTGTCACGTATTTATTGACGAACCGTGGATTAACGATTTGAAGCCGCAGACAGATTTTGAGGAAGCGGCACTTGAGGAAGAGGGTAGTGAGGTTGCATCAAATTCTCGGTTGTCCTGCCAGATAAAGTGGCATGAAGGTCTAGACGGCATAGTGTTGACCGTTGCACCAGAGGCCTGATCGTCGTGTCGGAGGAAAGCTCGGAAAGCTTCTGGAATTTTTCCGTCCGCACGTACCGTCAGCCGAACGTTCCCGAGGCTTGCCTTTCACTTCAAAACGAAGAAGGCGTTGACGTCAACATGTTACTTTTTTGTTGCTGGTTTTCAATGCTTCACGGCAAGTTCGAGAACGGCACATGGGATCAGGCCGCAGAGTTTTCTACGTTGTGGTCCGACAATGTCGTCAGACCATTGCGCGTTACAAGAACATGGATGAAAACTGCTGGTTGCCGTGATGTACGCGTTCCATTTGATGCTTGCATGCAGTTTCGCGATGAAGTCAAATCCGTTGAGTTTTCGGCCGAAAAAATGCAGCAGGAAATACTCGAGTCACTATGCGCTTCGATAGAGGCGGCGATGGTTGACGAATCGTCTTTGATGTCGTCAGCGGCAGAAAATATTCATCGTTATTTGCTGCATCTTGGTGTGACTTCAACTGCGCAAATCGAAGATCGACTGCAAACGATCGTTGCAGCAGCTTTCCCACAGGTAAGAATCGAGGAGTTTTTGCAGGCCAGGCGAGAATGCGGTGCGGGCTAACGTAGGAACTGAATGGCTGATTCTGCTGAGTTCTTGGTGCAGGACAAGATAGGGGAGGACCCTAGAGTCCAACTCAATTACCGATACCTGCCCAACGTTTGACCAGGCCTGAATCAAGGCCGATCAAATCCATTATCCGCCCGACGGTATGATTAACGACATCGTCAATCGTCTGCGGCTTGTTGTAGAACGCAGGCATGGGAGGTGCGATATCGATACCCATTTGCGCTGCTTCGTACAGCAATTTGCAATGACCCACATGCAACGGTGACTCTCGCGGTACGAGTATGAGCCGCTTACGTTCTTTCAGCATGACGTCAGCAGCACGCGAAATCAGGTTATCCGCGTATGAGTGCACAATTGCGGATAGCGTTTTCATCGAGCATGGCGCCACAATCATGCCATCGCTCTGATACGAGCCGCTCGCAATCATCGCGCCGACATCGTTATTTCGGTGCACGAAATCTGCAAGACCTTCGACGTCCTTGGCGCTCCAATCAGTTTCGATTTGAATATTCATGCGACCAGTGGTCGACATGACTAGATGGGTTTCAACGGCGTCCTGGTCCCGAAGTACCTCCAGCATTCGGATGCCATAGATCGAGCCGCTAGCTCCGGAAATTCCGATGATTATTCTCATATCGTAAGGACTCTCTGATGTCGGGAAGCCTCTTCTTATCTACCCGTAATGAGGATTCATGGATATACTAACATTTCTATCTAGAACATTTCTATATAGAAATGTTAGTATTTTGTAAACAACATTCAACAGGGGCGTAGTTATGAGTTTTTTCGACTTTCGGGCTTTTATCGATAACCTGGACAAAGAGGGTGGACTATTTCGTGTTCCAGTTGAAGTAGAAACGCTGGATGAAATGGGTGCGTTTATTGCGCGCGCAGACTACAACGACATTCACTCGCCGATTCTTTTTGAGAAGCCTACTGGTTATGACATACCGGTCCTCGCAAATACAGTTGGGCACACGTATCGACGAATGGCGGATGCATTCGGTGTGCCGGAAGACAACGCGTTGCCCGGTTGCGCGATGAAGATGATGGAGGTTTTGAAGTCAGGCGGCGTACCGCCCGTCTACGTCGATGAGGACACGGCGTTGTGTCAGGAGGTTGTACTGACAGGCGAAGATGCGGATCTTTCGATTCTGCCAGCATTACGCCTGAATCCGCAGGACGGGCAAGGTTCGCCAGATTTTGCGGAAGGGCGCTATTTTACAAGCCTTTGCGTGTCGAAGCCTGGCGAGAATGCGCATAACTTGTCATATCATCGATTCGAAATTACCGGCAAAGATACGGGGTCCGTTTGGATTTTTCGTGGTACCGGCGATGCGCTGAGCATGGAGAATTTCTGGGGTAGCAAAATCGACGATCCGTCCTCAACGTGGGATCACGACAACGCGAAGCCGTTTCCCATGGCATTCGTATTTGGCGTAACGCCGGAATTCATTCTTGCCGGTGCGAATTCGGCGCTGCCACACGAGGGCGATGATTACGCATTTATCGGCGGCTTGCGAGATCAAGCTGTTGAAATGGTGAAATGCAAAACGATCGATGTGGATGTGCCCGCCAATGCGGAAATTGTTGTAGAAGGTGAATTCCGACCGTTCAATTGGACTACACAAGGCCAGTTTGCATCATTCAACGGTTTTTACGATAAGCCGCGGCGCCGGCCCGTGTTCAACGTTACCGCGATAACGATGCGCAAAAAACCCATATTCCAGCACGTTCACATTGGTCGCCCACTCAATGAATGTAATTCAATAGCGGCGTTTTTCCGCTCCGTGAGAGCATTTGTGCAAATCAAAGAAATCATGCCAAATGTTGTCGACGTTTTTGTAGATCCATCCGCAGGTTGTGGATTTACAGTTCATGTGGCGATTAAAAAAGGCCGCATCGGCGAACCCAAAATGGCGATGATGCGCGCATATACTGCACTCGCAGGTTTCTGTAAGCATGTCTTCGTCTACGACGATGACATCGATATTCGCAACCCAAGAGATCGCGACTGGGCGCTTGCACATCGGTTTATTCCGGATCGAGATCTAATGATTATTCCAAATGTCATGGGCATGAATATCGAACCCATGGCACAGGGCATTGTCGGTTCAAATTCAAAATTAGGCGTTTATGACGGCTATCCGGAAATTCCCATGAATACGCGATCTTTTATGGGCGTTGATTGTACGGTACCGCTGGGTCTGAAAGTAATGAACCGCGTTGTTCCTGTTCCAGAAGTTGAAGCGAAGGTCGATGAGTTGTGGAGGCAAGTAGTCACGTAAAAGAATTCACAAAGACATGAAAAACCATGTGAAAACGAAAACAGATTTGAGCGATCGAAACGAGGACATGTGCGTGGACATATTCAGAAATATCATGCGCAGTCGCCACATAATGCAAGAAAAGGCGTCGTCCGTCGCCGCCGGGGCTGATCTGCACGCCGCGGAATTAAACGTAGTCGACATGCTCGGCAAGTTCGGCCCAATTTCAATGGGCCGGCTTGCAAAAGAGGCATTTATCTCGCCATCGAATACGACTAGTACTGTAAAAAAATTGGAGCGAGCCGATCTGGTCACGCGCAAGCGATCCACAGATTCAGATCGTGAAGTGACGGTTGGTTTGTCGTCGAAAGGGCGTGCGGTTTTTCGACGGTGCTACCCGCGCGTATTACGTGATGTGCACGAACATTTACGGAGCCGCCTAACAAACAAAGAGATCATAGAATTTCAAAAAACACTTGCGAAGATCGTAACGTAGTTAACGATACCTTGTTTCGCGATGGTGACTTGTTGTTAATCGAAGGTTGACCCGGCGCCTTACAGCGATGACACTCTGCTGCCATGCTTTCAGCAGATAGCAACACAAAAAGTGAGCGTGTCGTTTTCGCGGCCGTCGGCATGTGCTTCCTACTGTCCGGCTTCGCGGCACTGCTTTTTCAAACTGCCTGGATGCGCCAACTATCGACGGTGTTCGGTACCTCAGAGTTAGCCGTCGCCACAATTCTTGCGTCATACATGGGCGGACTCGCGTTTGGCGCGCTTCTAGCGGCTCGATTCGTGCGCCGTATTCGGCGCCCAATTCTCGTTTACGGCGTACTGGAGTTGGCAATCGCGGTATCGGCCATTGCAGTGCCCTATTTGCTCGAGCTTGCTGCGGTGATTTATACCTCGGTCCTTGGTGGTCAGGCTGAACCACCTGATGCAAGTGGCGTTGGTCAGTCGTTGTTCTACTTGGTCACGACCTTCGTGGTGCTGGCGGTCCCGACAGCCTGTATGGGCGCAACCCTACCCATGCTAACCCGCTATGCCGTACGTTCCGATCGGGAAACGGGTCCAAGAGTTGGCTTGCTCTACGCGATCAACACGTTTGGCGCAGTTGCCGGCACACTTGTTGCGGCATTCTTGCTGCTGCCGTCGCTCGGCTTGATGGGAACGATTGTCACTGGCGCATGCGTGAACCTGGTTATTTTTGGTATCGCAGCGGTCATTGCGAAAAATATAGATGGCCCGACGACCGATGAGACTTCAGTGTCGACGGTCGCCGCACAACGACGTTGGTCTCGACAGTCCTGGATTCTTCCCATCATGATGATTTCAGGTGCGACGACATTTGCTTATGAAGTACTGTGGACGAGGTTGTTGTCGCAAGTGCTCGGTGGCAGTGTTATTGCGTTTGCAACGATGCTGGCCAGTTTCTTGTCCGGCATAGCGATTGGTAGTGCATTGGCAGCGCGCTTGGCCGTGACCCAAAAAACCGCTCAATTTTCATTCGTTATTGCACAGGTCGGTATTGCGCTGGTGTCGCTCGGCGTCTTCGTGTCATTAGGGCGGCTGGCACCTGATAACGCAGGGTTGTTCGAGAATATTTCTTTCGCGGTCTTGGTGCTGTTGCCTGCCACGCTGTTCATCGGTGCGACGTTTCCTCTTGCTGTCAGGATTCTCAGCGTCGGTTTTGACGATGCTGCACAATCGGCGGCACGGGTTTATGCGTGGAATACGATGGGCGCGATCGTTGGTGCCGTATTTGCGGGCTTTGTATTGATCCCACAGCTTCGCTACGAAGGGGCCCTGCATGTCGCTGTGGCCGTCAATTTGCTATTGGCACTGGTTGCCGCAATTGTCATTCCGCCTCGCCGCACGGTTCTTGCTGCGGGTAGCGGTATTCTATTTTTATCAGCCGCGCTGTTGCTGCGAGTGCCAATCCCCGAAGCGCTACTGCGTATATCACCGTTAAATCACGACCGTAGCGGCGAGATCGCCTTTTACGATGTAGGTCGCTCCGCCACCGTAGTCGTTCTCGAACAGGACGGCTATTTTAATTTACGTACCAACGGATTGCCCGAAGCGTCTACCGATATGCGCGGCGCACCACCGTCGAAGCACTCGCAGCGGTTGTTGGCAGCGGTACCCGTTTTGGCGCGACCCGATGCGCGAAAAATGCTGATTATCGGTTTCGGCGGAGGTGTTGTTGCTGAGAATATTCCAGAGTCCATTACGAACGTGGACATTGTTGAACTGGAGCCGAAGGTCATTGAGGCAAATCGAAAAATATCGCCGGAACGCAACGTCAACCCGTTTGACGATCCGCGAATAAGCATTGTTATCAATGACGCCCGCAGCGCGCTGCGATTGACCGACAAACGCTACGACATAATTGTATCTCAGCCTTCTCACCCATGGACTGCTGGAGCCTCGCATCTTTATACGCAGCAGTTTATGGAGTTAGCGCGACAACGACTGTTGAAAGACGGCATTTTTTTGCAGTGGATGAACACGCGATTGGTTTCCGAACAGCTATTGCGATCGCTTGTCGCAACGCTGCGCAACGTATTTCCACATGTACGCGCGTATCAATTTGATCCCAATGTCATATTTTTTCTTGCTTCCGAAGGCAAATTGGATGTGGAGCATCAGATGATCGCGACCGGGGAACCGCTGGCCTCTCAGGGCAACGCGTTTCTCCGCAAGGGCATCGGTTCCGTCAACGATGTTGTAGCAGCACTGGCGTGGGATGATGCGGGATTGCAAAAATTATCGGCCGCTACGCCAATCATCACTGACGATAACAACTTGATGGCACTGCAGTCGGCGGGCTCGCAACTCGAGCTAGGCATGACATTCGCCAGACTCAAAGAACTCATTGCGGCGCACGGCCCACTGTATACCGGTGATAGAGAATTTTATGCAGAATTACAGGGCGCCGTTGACTTCGCATACATCAGCGACCGGCTCATAAAAACGCACTCGCAGGATCTGGCCGAGGCGCTGGCGAGTGCACTGTTAGCGGCTGATCACCCTCAAAAATTGCTTACGTCGGCCAAGATTTCGCGATCATTGGGACGCTATCAGGAGGCCGATCAAATCCTTCTGGCGGCACTGAATGAAAACCCGAGTGACCCAATCGCGAGTTATCTAATATTGTCCGATAGGCGGACCGATTTTTCGAACAATTCACTGCCAGCCAAATTGCGCGAATTTGGGAAAAATCTAACACCGTCGGCGGCCAACGTGCTGCGGGTATGGAGTGCAGCGAAGGCCGGCGACCAGCAGCCATCGAGACTCGCTGATCTGGCTCTTGCGAGCGTTCGCGCGGATAATCAGTGGTATCTGGATGCAGCCAAATTACGCTCGGATTGGCGCATAAATGCCGCGAAAAATGGTGAATCGTCAAAGCTTGCAGAAGAGGCGATGGACATCATTGATAATGCGATTGCGGTTCATCAAGACTTAGATTTTTATGGAATGCGCATGGCGGCTGCCTTCTTGGCGGAGGATTACAACGCAACGTTCGAGACTGCACGACGTATGGTTTGGTATATGCAATCAGAATTGCGTTTTCTCAGGCAATCTGGAGATGCGGTGATATCCGTCAATAGTGTTGTCGGCCAGGTGCGCAGGCTGCAATCGATAAAAGCGGGTATGGCGGCCGTTCGCGACGGTGGCCATATCGGAGAAATCAGGCTAGGCCGACTCGACGCGCAGATTGACGCGTTAATTGGTGAGCTGCAAGACCTCTCGAAAGGGTCCGGTACGTCGTTCAACTAGGCTCCGTATATCGACAGAACAGAGGTTCATCGTGATTCGCATGGCACGACAAACCTTAAGCATAGAGACAGCGGACAATTCCTGGGGCTTTTGAGCTAGGATTATCGGTGAAGCGATACAATGGGTAGCCTTTATGACCTCACGAAGGGAAGTTCTGCGTGGCGCCGGTGGAATGATTACACTGGTACTGGCGAATACCGCTTGTACATTCGATAAAGCGGAAAGTGAGGAGATTAATGCCGCTGCGTTCTCCGATCATCAACTGCTCACGTTAACGCAGATTTTGCAGCACATACTGCCGCATGCTGCACTGGATAGCGCCGTTTATGCCGATGCCGTTGCGGCTATAGCGCGGCAATCAATCAATAGTGGGAACAAGCACAAACTATTAGTTGAAGGCGTCGCCGCGCTAGATGCGTCCACGATTTGGCTTGACGCAGGTGCTAGCGCGCAGGTGGCCGCATTGAAGGCGGCCGAAAAGACGCCATTTTTTCTGTCGCTGCAACAGGTTGCGATTGAGCAAGTGTATCGTGATGATCGTACCTGGCAATTGGTCGGCTATGAAGGCGAAG
The DNA here is from genome assembly GCA_021773015.1 of Woeseia sp. Lineage (GTDB taxonomy): Bacteria > Pseudomonadota > Gammaproteobacteria > Steroidobacterales > Woeseiaceae > OFTM247. The sequence continues at coordinate 1,237,594 of JAJFKW010000001.1, read as the reverse complement.
CGATCAAGTTTGGCGGTTATCTCAATCGCGGATTTAATGACATCGATTGGCTACCGAGCGCGCCTGGTCAATCGGAGTCGGTTGAATGACCAAGTCATTCGATCTCACCGACGGTTCCGTCGTCGTCGTCATCGGCTCTGGGGCAGGGGGTGGCACGCTTTCGAATGAGTTGGCGCAAAACGGAATCGACGTAGTCTGTCTGGAAGCGGGCCCGCGTTTGGCAGTCGGCGACTTTCGCAACGACGAAGCCTATATGTTTAAGAAATTCACGTGGCTCGATCCTCGCGAAGGCTCTGGTGATCTAAGCAAAAAATTCCCCGCGTTTTTGTGCAAGACCGTAGGCGGTACGACAACCCACTGGACTGCACTTTCCTTGCGTATGCGAGAGCACGAAATGCGCGCCCGCTCTACCTATGGCGAAATAGAGGGCGCTGCACTAACCGATTGGCCACTTGGCTATGAAGAGTTGTCGCATTACTACGCAATGGCCGAGGACAAAATGGGCGTAGCCGGTACGCATGATATGCCGCGTCTGCCCGCAAACAATCATTTCATGTTGATGAATGCGGGAGCGATGCAGCTTGGCTACCCCAACGCACCTACGGCAAATTTGGCGATCAACTCGATCAGCAGAGACGGTCGCGCACCCTGTCAGCAATTGGGGTTTTGCAAAAGCGGCTGCCTGATGCAAGCAAAATGGTCGACGCTTTACACCGAGATTCCCAAGGCGGAATCGACCGGTCATTTCGAATTACGGCCCGAGTCGATGGTCGTAAACATCGAACAGGGTGCTGATGGGCGAGTAACATCGGTGATTTACGAAGATAGCAACGGTGACCTTGTGCGTCAGAAAGCGCGCGCTGTGGCGATCGCTGGCAACGCAATAGAAACCGCGCGGTTGATGTTGAATAGCAAAACCAAGCAATGCCCGGATGGACTTGGAAATCAAAACGGACTTGTTGGGCGTTATTACATGCGCCATGTATTTGGGCGCATCGCCGCGTTAATGCCGGGAAAGGTGAATATGCATCGTGGCATAATTCAGGCAGGAAGCCTGGAACATGAGGCTCACCATGATCCGAAGCGCGGCTTCGCCAGCGGTTACCATATTGAGGTCGCCGCAATGACGCCGGAGACGCTTGCAAGAAATCTGCTTGCTCACGAGGGCTGGGGAAGCAGGCTGACAGATGTCATTGAACAGTACGCATACTTTGCGGGTGCGATCATATGTGGTGAGGACTTACCGCGGTCCTCCAATCGAGTGACACTCCATACGGATCGCAAGGACCGCTATGGTCAGCCGATTGCGCACGTACACTACGAATACGACGACAATGGCAATGCAATGCACGAGCATGCGATGCGTACCACCGAGAATATTTATCAAGCACTGGATGCGAAAAAGACCTACCGATTTCCGGCCAGCTCTGCCACTCACAATTTGGGAACGGCCCGCATGGCACTGCAAGAAGCCGACGGCGTTTGCGATCCGCACGGGCAGGTGTTCGGTGTGCCAAATCTCTATGTTTCGGATGGTAGTGTATTTCCAACTGCGATGACCGCCAATCCTACGTTGACAATCGTAGCGTTGGCGATGCGGCAAGCGGTACACCTCAAGCAGCAAATGAGTGGGCGTGTGCTGTAACTTGATTCACCTATTCAATTGGTTCCGAGCTGTCGACAGCGAATCGCAATCGAGCGAGCATGCAGGTTGAACCAAACGTATTTATAGTTGCTAGATAAATTGCGACTTTCGACTAAGAAAACTATTGAAGGAGAGAATAATGCTGCCGGATGATTTGCCTGGTAAGAATTTGGATGGTCATCACCACATAACAATGGCGACGGGTAATCCGCAGGAAGACTTCGATTTTCATACCAAAGTCTTAGGCCTAAAGTGTGTGAAGCGGACACTGTTCTATGATGGTGCGGTCCCTGTATACCATATGTATTATGGCAATGAGGGCGGGGAAGAGGGCACGTTGCTGACCACTTTTCCCGTCGAGCATTTAGGCGTAAAAGGCACGCCGGGGAGTGGTCAGGTTAGCAACGTCAGCCTTTCTGTACCCACTGATGCGGTGGATTATTGGAAAGATCGGTTAGGGGCGCACGATTTCGCCGTTTCGGATAGCGAGCGATTCGGGGAACGCCACCTCGACTTCGTTAGCCCGCACGGCATCAATCTTGCGATCGTAGGTGTTGACGTTGACGAGCGCGCGCCACGAGACAATGGGCCGGTTCCTGGCGAAATGATGATTCGCGGCACACACGCTGCCGGCGTTTCCACCCGCGATATGGAATTCATGGAGGAATTTCTGCAGGTTGCGTGGGGCAGCCGCAAAGTCGCTGAAGATGGCGACAGAGTTCGCTACACGACCGGCGGTGAGCGCAGTGGTGCGTACACAGATTTTACGGTTGAGCCAGATCGCAAGCCGGGTAGCTGGACAGTAGGCTCCGGCGCGATTCACCACATGGCGTACAAAGTGGAATCGTCGGAGCATCAAAAGCAGATTAAGTTCTTTACCGAGGGCCTTGGCTATACGGATGTATCGGATATCAAGGATCGCGGTTACTTCGATTCAATTTATGTCCGGACACCGTCAGGTGCTTTGTTCGAAGCCTGCTGCTCCCATACTCCATCGTTTTTGTGTGACGAGCCAGCCGAATCGTTGGGCAGCACATTGATGATGTCTCCGCAGATCAAGGCAAACAAAGATGAAGTTCTAAAGGTAATCGGCGAAATTCAAGATTAACTGTGGGGTTATGAAATTTAGCTATCAAGCGTTGCCATGGAATATTATCTTTGGCGTCGATGCGCTGGACGGGATTGATAATGCGCTTGACGCGCTCGGCTTCGACCGTGCGTTACTGCTAACGACACCGAATCAAACAGCTGATGGAACGAGAGTTGCTGAATTGTTAGGCAGTCGTTGTGCTGGCCACTTCGATCAAGCAGTCATGCATGTGCCCATTGAGTGTGTTGTAAACGCGGAGGCCGCCGCAAGAAAACTCAATGCAGATTGCACGGTTGCGATCGGTGGCGGATCGACCACCGGACTTGGCAAGGCGTTGGCTTTGCGTGCAGATTTGCCAAATATTGTTATTCCCACCAGCTACGCGGGGTCCGAGATGACCGATATTTGGGGTATCACCGAAGGCGGGCGAAAAACCACCGGACGTGATAACCGAGTCGTGCCGACACTGACGATCTATGACCCTAAGCTGACATTGTCCCTGCCGCCGGCATTTGCCGCCAGCAGCGGACTAAATGCAATGGCACAGGCAGCTGTCAATGTTGCGTCCAATGACATAAACCCGCTTGTCCGAACGATGGCGCTGGAGGCTGTAAGAAGGCTCGCGTCGAGTCTGCCGCGTATACTCGCGAAGCCGCACGACTTGGATGCCCGCACTGACGCACTGCTGGGAGCGAGTCTCGCAGGAGGCGCATTGGGAACCGGCACCACTGGATTGCACCACCGTTTATGCCATACATTCGGTGGGACCTTTAATACACCCCATGCAGAGACGCATACGGTTTTGCTGCCACACAGCATTGCCTTCAATGCCGCTGCAACAGCGGAAGGTACTGCGTTGTTGGCGGATGCATTAGGTAACAAGAATGCGGCAGACGGCATATTTGATTTGGCGAAACAATTGAAAGCACCTTCGAGTCTGCGGGAGTTGGGAGTCAATGAAACAGATCTAGATAAAGCGATTGAGATATCGATGGCGTCGCCGTTGAGCAACCCCGCTACCATCAGCGAAGAGAATCTACGCTTGCTATTGGACGATGCCTTTCACGGTAGGCAGCCTCGAAAATATGCGTAGATAGTTACAACAATGTCAGAATTCACAATCGATGGTGTTCGCGGCAATTATGTAGTCGCAATTTTGGCGATCGCGTGGCTAACAGTGTCGTGTGTCAGTGAGCGCGGCGAAACGAATGCAACACCGGCTGAAATTGATCATCGTCCAAACATTCTCTTGATCATGGCGGACGATCTTGGTTACACCGATCTCGGCGTGTTCGGAAGCGAAATTCGCACGCCCAACATCGATTTATTGGCAAAAACAGGGGTCAGTTTTCGTCAATTCTACGCCGCACCTACCTGTTCGCCGAGCCGAGCGACCGTTATGACGGGTGTGGACAATCATCTGAACGGCTTCGGCAACATGGGCGAACACCTCGCTGAAAATCAGCGCGGCAAACCAGGTTATGAAGGCTTCCTTAATGGACGCGTGGTTACGTTTCCGACGCTCCTGAGGGGTGCCGGCTACCACACCTACATGGCCGGTAAATGGCATATCGGATCGGCGGAGCAGTCGCGGCCGGAAAATCGTGGATTCGAAAGGTCATTTGCTTTGATGCAGGCAGGAGCGAGCCATTTTTCTGACAAAGCACGATTGGTCAGTATTTATAAAGAAACGGTCTACAGAGAAGATGGTGTGATAGTTGAGGCGCTGCCGAAGGATTTCTATTCTTCTGAGTATTTCGCCGATAAGACAATTGATTACATCGATTCTAATCTCGCCGACGGTCGGCCATTCTTCGCCTGGCTTGCGTTTACCGCACCGCATTGGCCAGTGCAAGTCAAAGACGAGCATCTAGACTTGTATGCGGGCGCTTACGATGCTGGTTATGACGAAGTCCGCGAGCAGCGGCTACTACAATCGTCGAAAATCGGTTTTGTTCCGTCTGAGATGGATTCGGTTGTTCGAGTGCCGACTGCGCAACCGTGGGATTCCTTGACAGTTGACGAACAGCAACAGTCTATTCGCTCGATGGAAATTTACGCGGCGATGGTTGAGCGTATGGACTTTCAGGCCGGCCGGGTCATTCAGTACTTGAAGGATTCCGGTGTTTACGAAAACACGGTCGTAATTTTCATGTCTGACAATGGCGCCGAGGGTAATGATCGGATGCGTGCCTATGATAATCGAACGTGGGTGCCACGAAATTTCGATGTCAGTTACGAAAATATCGGCAAGCGAGGGTCTTACGCGATGCAAGGGCCAGGCTGGGGTCAGGTTAGCAGCGGACCATTGAGGTTTTTTAAAGGTTACGTGACAGAAGGCGGACTTCGGGTTCCATTTATTGTTCGTGCTAAGAATACTGTGCAACCCGGGCGAACCACGGATGCGCTGGCAACCGCCAGGGATATCGCGCCGACGATTTTGGGTTGGGCTGGAATTGCGGCCCGTGATATCGAAATATCTGGATACCAGAAGCAAAATCACCAGCGAACGGGCAAATCGTTGAGCGGTGTGCTGAACGGCAATGCAGAAATAATTCACTCGGCTAAAACAGACTTTGGATGGGAGCTGTTTGGACACAAAGCGTTGCGTCGCGGCGACTGGAAAATTCTTTGGGCAGACGGGCGCAACGGCTCAAATGACTGGCAGTTGTTCAATATTTCCGATGACGCTAGAGAAACTGTTGATCTAAGAAATCAGTTTCCCGATAAGTTTGATGAGCTGATGTTGGGTTGGGAGGCATACGCGAAAGAGAATAACGTTATCGAGCCGACCGGCGATATCGGACAAGTTCACTAGGCTTTGATATGAAAGACGGAGAACGGCAATCACTCTGGCAAATTCTGGGACCCGGCATGCTTTACGCCGCGGCGGCAGTTGGAGTGTCCCACCTGGTGCAGGCCACGCGCGCCGGTGCGGACTATGGCTTTGGATTGGCTTTGTTTGTGTTGCTTGCCTGCGTTGTTAAGTACCCGGCAATCCGCTTCGGTGCACACTACGCCTCAATAACTGGCAGTAGCCTGATTACAAGTTATCGGTCCGCCGGGCGGATTGTGTTTGCTGTTTATGCTTTGGCGCAGCTCGTTACCATGGTATTCGTTATTGCGGCTATAAGCCTGTTCACCTTGGGCATGTTGAAGGCGGCACTACGATTTGAGGTAAACAACATAGCGGGTGTAGCCACGTTGCTTGCTATTGTTGGCGGCCTTCTGGTGACCGGGAAGTATGTACTTTTGGAGCGTTTGACAAAAGTAATAGTGGTCATACTCACTTTGCTGATTGTTTTAGCGACGCTTCTAGTCAGCGCCAAAATCGACTGGCACACGGCAAGTATAGGGATGCCGAAGTTTGACCTCGTATTACTCGTCTATATTGTCGGGATTGTCGGTTTTATGCCGACGCCGACCGACGGGTCCGTGGTGCAATCTCTTTGGATAAAAGCAAGGGGCGAATCTGGCGCTCCACAAAATTCAATTTCGCAGACGATGTTGGACTTCAATATCGGCTATATCGGAAGTTGCATGCTCGCAATTTGTTTTCTGGTATTGGGTGCCGGAATCATGCACACCAGCGAATTGCCAATCGCTGCCAGCAACGGTGGCTTTGCCGCACAACTAATTCAGCTATTCACAGCCGCTATCGGCAGCTGGTCGTTTGGCTTAATAGGGACAGTTGCGGTCTTGGTCATCTTTTCAACCTTGCTTACGGTTGTCGATGCTATGTCCAGGATTGTTCGGGAATTGATCGACTTGTCGAGAAGGGAGCGCTTCTCGCAACGTCAAAATCAACGCATCTATTCCCCAATCGTTTGGAGCTTGTGCGCTGCTGCCGTCATCACGTTGGCAACTGCCATGCGGTCATTTGCTGCGTTTATTGATCTTGCCGGCGTCTTAGTATTCGTTGTCAGTCCGATGTTGGCCTATCTGAATCATCGCGCAGTGTTCGGCGATGAATTGAGTATTGAACATCATCCTGGGACATGGCTAAGAATTTGGAGCACGTTTTCTGTCGTAATCCTGGGTTTGGTGACATTGCTCTACTTCTATGCAAGATTCATTTCTGGAAACTAATGGCGGCTTTTGTCGGAGACTTTAATGCCTGTGATTGCACCTCTTGAAGAAAACGAAATTGATGCGGAATTGCTGGACTATGTGCAATTTTTCAAAGGACCACTGGGTGTGATTCCAAATAGCGTTAGGACAATGGCGCGCCGGCCGCACATTGCGAAAGCATTTACGGACTTGAACGTCGCCGTGATGCAATGCCTGGGTGATGTTACTCCAGAATTCAAACGCTTAATCGGCTACGTCACTAGCTACGTGTCAGGATGCCGCTATTGCCAGGCTCATACAATTCTCGGCTCTGAGCGATTCGGCGCATCGCAGGACCGGCTAAACGATGTGTGGAACTATGCAGATAGCGAACATTTTTCCGCGGCCGAAAAGGCGGCGCTAGATTTCGCGCACGCCGCAGCCAGCGTGCCCAACGCAGTCACAGACGAAATTGCGGATCGTCTCAAGACTTATTGGAGCGACGATGATATCGTCGAAATCATGGGTGTCATTGCGTTATTTGGTTACTTGAATCGGTGGAATGACTCTATGGGGTCCGCGCTCGAAGATCTGCCAATTGCTGCAGGCGAAAAGTTCCTTGGTGCTACTGACTGGAAGATTGGTAAGCATCACGACTAACTGTTTATTGACAAACGCCAGACTGGCACGAAGCGCTGCAGAAAAGGACTGAATCTCGTTCTGCATGAGGAACGCGGCTACGATATCTAGCGTTACTCCGAGCAAAAATCATGTCTTCCGAAGAGATTTCCATTCGCTTTGGGTAACGTTTTATCGCGCGAAGATTTAATATGATGAGGTTGGCTGAGCGTGGGTGCTTGGTACAAGAATCTGGGGCGATTCAATGCTAGATAATAAGACAGTCGTAGTTACCGGTGTTTCGTCAGGTATCGGAGAAGAGACCGCGCGCGATCTACAAAACGAAAACGCCACGGTTATCGGTATTGATATTAATCCTGCCGATCAGTACGTTGACCGATTTATTCAGGCAGACTTGTCTGATCCGGCATCAATCGATGCGGCTGTCCGCGAAGTTGGCGATGGCATAGACGCGCTCTGCAATATCGCAGGGCTCCCACCGACCGCTAACGCTGAAGCGGTACTGAAAGTAAATTGCCTAGGGCTAATGAAATTCACGGACGCCCTGATACCGAATTTGAACGATGGTGCCTCGATCATCAATATGTCTTCGATGGCGGGGTCCGGTTGGCGAAACTCGGTTAGCGCATGCAAGGACTTCATCGCAAACGCGTCGTTCGAAAACGTTGCCGCGATGGTGGATAAGCACGAAGCGTCGGGTGCGCGAAGCTACTATTTCTCCAAGGAAATTATTTGTGTTTGGACGCTGCAAAATCGCTGGACTTGGCGGGATAGAGGAATTCGTATGAATAGCATTTGCCCTGGTCCGGTCGACACGCCGATCCTCGCGGACTTCATAGAGTCAATGGGGGAACGCGCGGAAGAACGGATGAGTGTGATGGATAGGCCAGCGCTGCCGAACGACATCGCCCCGGTCGTCGTTTTTCTTTGTACCGACGGTAGCCGCTGGCTGCGCGGCACGAATCTCGCCGTTGACGGAGGCCTGCACTCGAACATGCTGGACCAGATGTACGATCTTAGTTAGCTGCCTTTATTGTTACCCTAGAAAAAGTCCTTTTTTCTCGCAGTCGTCGTTGCGCTGCGACTGCCGATGCTCAATTACACGTGTGAAAACTCCGCTTCAGCTTCTCGCCTGCAAGCATGAAATGCCGCTTTTCAGAATCAACTTGAGAGCGCGTCGTCGGCTACTGCCGGTTTTATCGTCATTCTTACCCGCTAATCGGCCCTTGAGCCGGCAATTTCATTGTGCCAAATTCCAGCTTTTCGCTATTTTTTCAATTTCTTAAACGTAATTCAGTGCCGACCGGTTAGCGACTATCACATTTTCATTGTCGAACAATAAAACTGACTGACAATTAGGTCGGCTGCTTGTTTAGACTGTGAATTCCCAAGCTATGACGCGAGCTATGAGTATGGCTGACCACATGAATCACGCAAATCTCATTATTAACGGCGAATGGCGGCCGGCAATCAGTGGCAAGACCTTTGAGGTGACCAATCCCGCTCATCCAAGCGAGGTTGTAGGCACTGCGGCCTTGGCAGACCACAACGACGTGCGGGAAGCGATCGGCGCTGCGCACAAGGCGTTTCCGGCATGGTCAGCGCTGAGCTACACAGAGCGCGCCGACATGATGCGCGCTGCGGCAGCGAAGTTGGCTGAGAACGAAGCGGAACTTAAAGCGCGCGCAATGTTGTTCACTCGCGAACACGGGAAGATCCTTAAAGAGTCGATGATCGAATTCAGCAGGTTTGGCGAGCGGTTTTTGTGGTGCGCCGACCAGGCGGGCCGGCTGGCTGAGGATGAGAAATTGGTGGCGCCACCGCGAGACACGATCGTGACACGGCAAGCACGAGGTGTTGCATCGTTGATTGTTCCCTGGAATTGGCCAATTTCAATTTTGGGCGCGAAATTGCCACAGGCGCTAATTTCCGGCAATACTGCTGTCGTGAAGCTCGCCGAGCAATCGCCTATCGCGCCGCTGCAGACGCTGCGAATTTTGGCGGATGTATTGCCCCCTGGTGTGATCAACGTAATCGCGAGTCCACCATCTGCGATCGGCGATGAAATGCTAAGCCATCCTCTGGTTCGCAAAATAAATTTCACCGGAAGTATCAAGGCGGGCAAGCACATCATGAAGGTTGCCGCCGATACGCTAAAGGCGATCACTTTGGAGCTGGGCGGTAATGATGCTGCGATTCTGTTGGACGATGTTGAATTAGATCAACCTGCAATGCAGGGTCTGGTGATGGGCACGTTCATGACGACCGGGCAGATATGCATGGCTATCAAAAGAATTTATGTGCATCGCTCACGCTACGATGAATTTCTCGAAAAGTACTTGGCGGGTGTCGACAAGTATGTTGTCGGAGATGGATTGAAGCCCGAGTCGACGATGGGCCCGCTAAACAACCAGAATCAATTGAGTGTGGTTCGCAGTCTAATTGATGATGCCCGCGAACAAGGCGCGACAGTACAAGAGTTAGGCCAAATTCCGGACCAGCAGGTTTATGACGAAGGCTACTTTCAGAGACCTACTGTCGTTACAAATTGTAGTCAGAACTCGCGCGTGGTGCAGGAAGAGCAATTTGGCCCGGTCGTGCCAGTGCTGCCATTTGATGACGACAATGATGCCGTTCAAATGGCCAATGGAACCGAGTACGGATTGTGCTCTTCGGTTTGGACAACGAGTCGCGAGCGCGCCGAAATCGTATCGCGATCGCTCGAAGCCGGATACACCTATATCAATGGCCACGGGCCGACCGTACAGGACAACCGAAGCCCGTTTGGCGGTGTCAAGCAAAGCGGCATCGGACGCAACCTGGGTTACGACGGTATTCTGGAATTCATGGAGTCGCACAGCATTTCCGGGCCGCCCGGATGGTATTTCTGAGGCCGGCGGCAAAAATTCGACAAGGTATAGAGAATAGCCATGTATAAGTCGTCAAAAATGTTAGTCGATAGCGCAATATCACGTCGCGTATTCATTCAACAGATGACTGCCGCAGGGATTTCACTCGCCGGCGCACAATCGATGGCGGCTTCGCTGGCAGCTAGTGCTGACTCAGGGCCACCAGTCGCTAACAAAGTTCTAGAAAACCTTAGCGGTGGCGAACTGATGGCGGAGTTTCTCATCGATTGGGAAATTCCGTATGTTTTCGGACTTGCCGGATCCGAAGAGGTCGGCTTTCTTGATGCGCTGGTGGATAGAACGCAACTTCAATATGCAACGTGTTTACACGAACATGTTGCGATGGCGATGGCCGATGGTTATTCGCGTTCAACCGGCAACACCTCCATCGTCTGTTTGCATTCTGTCGCCGGCGCAGCCTACGCGCTCGGCCAGTTAGTCAGTACCTACCGCGATCGGATTCCGGTCGTTGTAACGGCCGGTCGCCAGGCAGTCGATTATCGTGGGCAAGATGGCTTCCTTGAGGCCGCCAATTTGCACGACCTCCCTAGCGACTACGCGCAATGGACATGGGACGTCATGACGGCGGAGACGATTCCTGAAGTTCTTCGCCGGGCGTTCCTGCTTGCGGAGGCACCACCGGGAGGACCGACTTTCGTTACATTTTCGAAAGACCTTTGGGAAGTGCCTGTTGCGAAGGCCGAAGTCATTCCGCGTTCGCGCTCGCGTGTGTCATACGACGTTCGGCCACCAGAGTCACATGTTGAAAAAATTGCGGATCTACTCGTTGACTCGCAATTTCCAGTATTGCTCATTGGCAACGAGTCGATTCGTTATGAGGTAAGCGAAGAAGTAGCGGCGATTGCAGAAGCGGTTGGTGCATTAGTGACGACCTCAAGCAAAATTCCGGTTGTATTCCCGACCACGCATCCGAATTTTGCCGGACAATTTCTAGATGACCGTAGCATTTTGCCGAAGATCGACACTTTTTGGAGTCTGGGCGCGCATATGTTCAAGCGCAGCGCCAAACCAAAAGTGCCGTACCTCAACCCGACAACGCGCATAATGCACACCAGTCTCGCGGAAGCTGATGTGGCCCGCAATTTTCCGGTGGATACAGCTGCCATCGCAGACATAAAAACGACCGCGTCGGAGGTTCTAATTGCACTCGGCGAGCGAAACCTTAAAACATCTGCAATCAATGCTCGTAAGCGGTGGATCGAAGATTTTCAACAAAAACGTCAAAAAGTAATTTCGGACAATGAGCAGGCGCACTGGAATGAGTCGCCGATTGCGCTACCTAGGCTAGTTCGGGAGTTAGACCGGCAAATCGAGCCAGACGGCTACATTGTCTCTGAAGTCGTCACGTCTGATGACCACCTCCGTCGCTATTTGACGTTCGACCATCGCGTGTCACCCACGCAGCGGCGTAAGAATTTTGATACGACTGGCGGCATACTCGGTTGGGCGTTGTCTGCCGCAATCGGTGTAAAAATGGGTAACCCACACAAAGAAGTGTGGTGCTTTTCGGGCGACGGCAGTTTCAACTTCGGTTCTCAAGCTTTGTGGTCGGCTTCCCGCTATGAAGTACCGATTGGATTTGTCGTTTTTAACAATGGTCAATATCAGGCGAACCGGCTTAACATGGTGCGCTACAATGGACGCATGGTAGAGACGGGAAAATATGTAGGTGTACAGCTAGGAAACCCAGATATCAAATACGTCGCGATGGCAGATGCCTACGGTATTGAAGGGGAGAGAATTGACGATCCCGCGAAACTAACTGCCGCAATAAGGCGTTGTAAACGCGCTATGGCGGACGGCCGACCCTACCTGTTAGATGTCATCATCGAAAAACGCTTTGAAGGTAAGGATTCAGATTGGTACGACTACTTCTCAATTGCTAAGAATCGGCCACGCCAGACATGACGGCCGCAGCCGCAACGCTAGTAAGGCGGACAGACGCTCACTAGAAAGGCAACCCAATATACTGCTCGCAGAGATTACGCATTGCATTTTCGGAATTTGCCAGATATTCGAGATCATTCTCTTGAATTTTGAGGTCAAAATCGGTTTGATCTGGGAATCGGTGCAATAGCGTTGTCAAATACCAAGAGAGCCGCGCCGCATTCCAGACGCGCTTGAGTGCGGTGGCGGAGTAACTTTCCAGATAGCTTGCGTCATTGCCGTTGTAGAAAGCAGTCAGGGCGCGCGACAAATAGAAAACGTCCGAGATTGCGAGATTTAGACCTTTTGCGCCGGTTGGCGGCACGATGTGTGCGGAGTCGCCCGCCAGGAACATGCGGCCGTGGCTCATTGGTTCAGCTACAAAGCTTCTCAATGGTGCGATTGATTTTTCAATTGACGGGCCGGTAACTATTTTATCGGCAATTTCTTTCGGGTAGCGTATTTTCAATTCATCCCAAAAGCGGTCATCAGGCCAATCTTCAACATTGGCATCAAGCTCACACTGAATGTAATAGCGACTCAACATAGGATTACGTTGCGATGCCAGCGCGAAGCCACGCGGATGACTAGCGTAGATGATGTCATCAAGTGGCGGCGTTTCGGACATGACACCGAGCCAGCCGAATGGATAGACGCGTTCGAAGCTACGTAGCACGTCAGCAGGTATGGACTTACGGCTTATGCCATGAAAGCCATCGCATCCAGCAATAAAATCACAGTCGATCCGTTGTTCGTCACCATTCTTGCGAAAGGTGACGTAGGGTGAATCCGTCAACATGCCATGTGGCGTTGCATCGTCTGCTTCGTCGATCACGGTGCCGCCCATGGCCTCGCGCGCTGCGTAAAGGTCCTCTGTTATTGCGGTTTGGCCATACGCCATCATTGGCTTGCCGGTGTATTTTTTTGTGTCTAGGACGCAGTGATTTTTACCGGACCAAACGATGCCAGTGCCATCGTGCAAATGGCCTTCGCGATCCATGCGTTCGCCAATGCCTGCTTCTCGAAGAAACTCTACCGAACCCCACTCTAAAACACCGGCACGAATACGCTGCAATACATATTCGCGAGATTTACGTTCAAGTACGATACTTTCTATTCCGCGCTGGTCTAGAACCTGGGAGAGCAGCAGACCTGCCGGTCCACCGCCAATGATTACGACTTTTGTTTTCATAGGTTACTCGCTAATTCCTGGTTTCTCGGCCAGCAGCGTTCGTCTCAAATTTTGAGTCGGCTATAAACCCTTCGGGCGTTATCCGCGAATATCGCTGCACGTTGATCGTCGCTAATGTCCGCATTGTCAACGTAGCGTTTTGTGTCATCGAAAAACTGGCCGGTTTCCGGGTCTATGCCACGCACTGCGCCGACCATCTCGGAGGCAAACAAAATATTCTTCGTCGGAATGACCTTTAGCAATAAATCGATACCCGCCTGGTGGTAAACGCAAGTATCGAAATAGACGTTTTGCATCAACAATTCATCCAGCGGCGGACGTCCCATCATATCGGCCAGACCGCGAAACCGGCCCCAGTGAAATGGCACCGCTCCGCCACCGTGAGGAATGATGAACTTTATTGTTGGAAAGTCCTTAGTGACATCGGACGTCATCAATTGCATAAATGCTGTCGTATCAGCACTAAGATAGTGTGAACCAGTGCTATGAAAACAGGGATTGCAAGCCGCACTGACATGAATCATTGCAGGTACGTCGAGCTCAACCATTTTTTCATACATGGGATACCAATAACGATCCCCGAGCGGTGGCGAATTCCAATAACCGCCAGACGGATCCGGGCTTAGATTGCAACCGACGAATTCGAATTCACTAACACATCGGTCTAACTCTGCGATGCTATTTTCCAGTCCGCTACCTGTGGATTGCGGAAGTTGCGCCACGCCAATGAAGTTGTCGGGATAAAGCTGTGTGATGCGATAGATGAGTTCGTTACAATGCTCGGTCCAGTATTTGCTTGTAGAAGCGTTGCCGAGATGATGTCCCATCCAACTCGCACGCGGCGAGAAAATCGTGACGTCAGTACCGCGTTCTCGTTGTAATTTTAGCTGGGCCCCCTCGAGGCTCTCTCGTATCTGATCATCGGAGATATCGATCGATCCCTTAGTGGTTTGAAAATTTGTATCCTGTAATAGTTCTGCCTTCTGATTATCGCGATAGTCACCCAGTTCAGCTGGTGCTGTTGTGTAATGACCGTGGCAGTCTATGATCATAAAGATTCCCGAATTTTTACGTTTGCCCAGTTTATGCAGGGCTAGTGTAAATTATTGCTTTTTATAAGAATACCAGCCGCGTCGGAGTCCCGATATGCGTCTTGATGGTGATGCAGTATTATCGATGGCCGGGAAAGAAAATCCCAAACAAGAGTCTGTTTCAGGTCGCCTGCGAATTAGTCGAAAAACGTCTTGCCGCAAATCCGTTCAATGTTCTTGTAGAATATTTTTTCTCGAGACTGTCCATTCAATTCAAGTTCATCTAGGACTTTTAGTGTCTCTCGAATATACATTTCGCCGCCTTCTGGGTCGAACGGAGAGTCAGATGCAAACAACACATTGTCGTCACCAAAAAAGTTTAGGCCGCAACGAGTGGACTCTTTGGCTCCGAACAATGCCGTATCCGCGTAGAACATTTTGAAGTACTCCAAATGCGGACGCTTTAGATCGCCTAGCAGTGAAGAATAGTCTTCGTCTGACGTTCTGCTACCGAGTTGCGCCCAGCCAGGGCCCACTCGACCTTCGAAATACGGAACCATGCCACCCATGTGATGTGTGATGACTTTCAAATTGGGATAACGGTCGAAGTAACCTCCGAAGACTAGGCGCGCCATAAATGCGCTGGTTTCGTATGGCCACCCAAAGACCCACCAGATTTCGTATCGTGAACGCGCTTCGCTGCGGTAATCCGTCATGTCCGCACCGCGCACCGGATGAACCCAAATTGGGCAATCGTATTCGAGCGCAGCTTTCTCATAAATTGGCTCGAACTCCGGCAAATCCATTGGCCTGCCCGCCGAATTTGTAGCAAATTCAATGCCAAGGGCGCCCAAGTCTCCCATGCATCGATCGATTTCATCAAGGCTCGCGTCGACGTTATTCATTGCAAGCGTTGCGGCGAAGCCGACGAATCGATCGGGATATTGGCTGCATAATTCCGCCAGGCCATCGTTGGCTGCCCGCATGAGTTCTGCGGCCTGTTGTGGGCCTGCGAGGACTTCCGGCGGTGGCATCGGCACTGTCAATATTTGTCGGTATTCGTCGCCGAATTTGTCCATGCAACGAAACCTTGCATCCAAATCGAAGAGCATTGGAATATTGCGCACCCGTTTTCCCAGATCTTTATACTTTGGGTTAACTTCCATCATTTTTTTCGCGTAAACCTCGGGAAAGAAATGATTGTAGACATCGATCATTCTGGTCATGCGGAGGATCCTTGAAAGAAAGAAATTCTGAACTGATACGGCGTTGACGAATTTTATGTCGTAAACGATAGCGAAGTACATTGGGCCAGAATCCACAGAGTCAGTGGGCGGTGGCAGATGAATATCGATGGCCGTGCAACGAAATATCACCGCAGCATTCGTCTTTTTCCCTGGTGATGCGGCATTATCATCGTACTATGCAATCAGATCAGACAGCCATTCCATGCCATGTGATTCGTGGCGGCACTTCTCGCGGCCTGTATTTCCTCTCTAGCGATTTACCAAAGGATCAGGGTCTGCGCGACGAAATATTGCTTTCAGTGATCGGTGGACCAGATGCTTTACAAATCGACGGTTTGGGTGGAGGGCACCCGCTGACCTGTAAAGTGGCGCTGGTCAGCCCTTCTGCGCGTGACGATGCTGATTTAGACTTTTTGTTCTTGCAAGTGATGCCTACCGAACAAAAAGTCACGTCCTTGCAGAATTGTGGAAACATATTGGCAGGCGTTGGCCCTTTCGCTCTGGAATCTGGGCTCATGAAGGCGTCGGGCGACGAGACGATCATTCGCGTTTGCATGTTGAATAGCCAAAGTATCGCCCATCTCACCATTTCAACCCCAGGCGGAACACTCACCTACCATGGCAGCACATCGATTGACGGCGTGCCGGGAACACATGCCGCGCTGATTACGGATTTTCTCGATATAGCAGGTTCGGCAACCGGTGCAATATTACCAACGGGCAATGTTCAGGATTCGTTCAACGGCGTAGCTGCAACTTGTGTCGACAACGGTATGCCGGTTGTTGTGTTGCGCGCGGCAGATTTTGGTCTGTCGGGCTATGAGGCGCCAGAGGCACTTGATGCTGATGACGATCTCAAAGCTGCACTGGAAGCCATCAGATTGCAGGCGGGCGCGGCCATGTCGTTAGGCGACGTTAGCAGTAAAACCATACCGAAGACGTGTTTGGTGGCACCGCCGCAGCATTCGGGGCTTATTGCGACGCGTACCTTCATACCTCACGTATGCCATCGTTCTATTGGCGTGTTGGGTGCCGTGTCGGTAGCCACCTCGTGTATGATTTCTGGGTCGGTCGCTCACGATATTTCGCGTATTCCAGAAGGAGCGGAAAAGACGCTGGGCATTGAACATCCAACAGGAGCGTTGACCGTTCGTCTTTTGACGGGCGACTCAGCAAACCCAAGCGACTTGGTGCGGCGTGTCGGTATCGTCCGAACCGCACGTTCGATAATGCAAGGTCAGGTGTTCGTCAATAGGCAAATCTGGGATGGAAAATGATGATCGGCTGTAGTTCGGCAGACTCGGAGAAACATTGAAAACTATTGCACCACCCGATCCGCACACTCGAGCGCCAACGTTTCGATTGCCGCCTGGAGCCTGCGATACACACTGTCATGTTTTCGGGCCTGGCGATCAGTTTCCGTATGCCGAGTCTCGTAAATATACACCGCCCGATGCGCCGAAAGAAAATCTAAGTAGGCTGCATAGTATATTGGGTGTTGAGCGCGCAATTATTGTGCAAGCGAGCTGCCACGGCACCGACAACGCTGCAATGCTTGATGCTATCTCAAGTAGCGAGGGCCGTTATCGCGGTGTATGCAATGCCGACGATGCTTTTTCCGGCGAGTACATAGAAGAATTGCACGCAGGTGGTATTCGTGGCGTGCGCTTCAATTTCGTCAAACATTTGGGCGGCGCACCCGATCTCGATCGTATGTTCAGAATTATCGACAAGGTGAAACATTTACCTTGGCACGTCGAATTGCATTTCGATGCCAAAGACTTGTTGGAGTATGAGGCCGTAATCGAATTAATTCCGTTGCCTGTTGTCATCGATCACATGGGGCGAGTACCGGTAGCTGACGGTGTCGGACAGATGCCATTTCAGGCACTGTTGCAAAAATTGCGCAGCAGCGAAGACCTGTGGGTAAAGATTTCGGGATGCGAACGTATTTCTGCCGCAGGACCACCGTTTACGGACGCCGCACCGTTCGGTGCTGCTTGTGTTAAGGCTGCGCCAGATCGGTGTATCTGGGGAACAGACTGGCCGCACCCCAACGTAAAGATTATGCCGAATGATGCGGATTTAGTGGACGTTATACCGGAAATGATCGACGACAGGGGCCTGCAAAGGCGAATATTAGTGGATAATCCAGCGCGTCTTTTCGACTTTTAAGGATAAGGGATTGGCTACGATGAAAACGGTGGCGATAAAAAATATACAACGCGCGCCTGACACTGAGATTGCGGCGATCGCAAGCCGCGGCGTGGCAACCGTGCACGAGGCGCAGGGCCGCACCGGGCTACTGAAGCCTTATATGCGGCCGATTTATGCAGGTGCCCGCATAGCAGGCAGTGCGGTGACAATCCTTGCACACCCAGGTGACAACTGGATGATTCACGTTGCATTGGAACTTTGTCGGCCTGGCGATATTTTGGTCGTCGCGCTTACGGCCGACAACACGGATGGCATGTTTGGCGATCTGCTCGCCACGTCTGCGATGGCCCGTGGTGTTAGAGGGCTGGTAATTGATGCAGGCGTCCGAGACGTACGTGACTTGACCGATATGGGCTTCCCGGTTTGGTCTCGAGCGATTTCTGCGAAGGGCACCGTCAAAGCAACGCTTGGCAGTGTCAACGTTCCCGTAGTCTGCGCCGGTGCGCATATTGTGCCCGGCGATGTCATTGTCGCCGACGACGATGGCGTTTGTGTGGTTGCACGCAGCGATGCGCACTCGGTCGCCGCAAAAGCTGCAGCTCGTGAGCAGAATGAAGAGACGAAGCGGGGGCGCTTGGAAAAAGGTGAACTCGGACTCGATATGTACGACATGCGCGGACCGTTACGGGACGCCGGTCTGAAGTATTTAGATTCGTCTAACGACTTAGAGGCCTAATTTTGCGACAGCGAATGCTATAGTTTCCCTGTGCCCAATGTAACCATCCGACAAGCGCGTACGTTTCTGGCCGCCGCCAAATATTCGAGCATCACCGGTGCGGCGAAGGCGGTCAATCGCTCGCAAACATCAGTGACCAAGTCACTGCAAGACCTTGAGCGTGAGCTCGACGTCGAGTTATTCGATCGCTCGTCTAAAGGGGTTACGTTAACAACCTATGGAAAAGCCTTGGAAACTGGCGCGCTGCTCGCGGCTGCCGCATTTGAACGTGCAGGCGGCCTCATACCGCCAATGACCATGTCAGGATCGCCCAGTGTTGCACGTTTTTTTCAAATGGATGTGTCAGACAAATGGCTTGATGCATTCTTGGCAACTGCAGAACAACAAAACCTAGTAGCTGCAGCACAACAGCTTCATGTGACGACCGCTGCAATTTCGGCAAATTTGCGCAAGCTGGAAGATACACTCAACACTACATTATTTGAACGCACACCCAATGCAACAATTCCGACTACGTTCGCGCGCATGCTGGTGCAATATATCAAACTCGCACGCAATCACTTGAGCCACGCCTGCGACGAATTGGCCGGCATGAAAGGCGTAAAGACGGGTAGAGTTGCCGTCGGCAGTTTGCCTTTTGTGCGTACGCTTATTCTTCCGCGCGCGATCACCATGATGCGGCATTCACATCCGTACATCGACGTTTCTACCTTGGAAGGACCGTATGATGATTTGGTCACATCACTACGCTGTGGTGATGTCGATTTCGTCGTCGGGGCGCTAAGGGGTGTTGCTGCGGAGACAGATTTGGTGGAAGAACCGTTACTTGAAGAAAAGTTGTCACTTATCGTTCGCAATGGTCATCCATTGCAGAGCAAAAAAGTCATCGGCTGGCCGGATTTGTTGGATTTCGAATGGATATTACCGCGGCGCGGCACGCCGACCCGAGACTTATTCGAGGCGGCCCTGGAAAATCACGATTTGGCGCCCCCACAGCACGTTGTGGAGACCAGCTCAACCGTGATGGTGCGAGCGTTGCTGGCCGAGGCAGATCAAATTACGGTCCTTTCGAAGCACCAAATTTACTACGAGGAGCAATATGGGTTGCTTGCGGCTCTGCCATTCGATTTGCCGGAAACGACGCGGCCCATCGGCATCACACGACGTGCACAAAGCAGCGTTGCTCCCGCGGCCGAGCTATTGATGAACGATATCAAGGAAGTCGTTAAACACGTCGGAGAATTAGAGCAGTCGATTTCATAGCCTCTAAAATCAAAAGCTGTTCCAGGATCGAGCGGGCTGATTTACTGTTCGCCACACAATTTTTCCAGGCTGCAAGATATGAACAAGACACCTGACATACATTCAATACCTGGCACATTTGTATTCGATAAGGAGCATTCGCGCAAGGGTTACCACCTGAATATGTTTTGTATGTCGCTAAACGATGAGGCCAATCGAGAGGCCTTTCGTGCAGACGAGAAAGCGTATTTGGATAAGTTTGCGTTGACCGCAGAGCAACAGTGGGCGGTTCTTGGGCGCGAGTGGTTGGAGCTATTGCGATTGGGCGGAAATATTTACTACACGTTCAAACTCGCTATTTTCGATCGAATATCGATGCAAGCGGTGGGTGGTTCAATGTGTGGACTCACTGAAGACGAATTTAGGGAAATCATGTTAACCGGTGGTAAGGATCTGCAAGGGAATCCCAGAAACGGACCGAATGTACTGGGTGACGAGAAATGACGACGATTGTTGGTGGACTAGGGACCTCACACGTTCCCGCCATTGGTGCGGCGGTAGACCACGATAAAACGACTGAAGCCTACTGGAAACCACTGTTTGATGGCTATGAAAAAGCACGCGAGTGGATGAAGGACGTTAAGCCGGATGTCGCGATCATCGTCTATAACGATCATGCTTCCGCTTTTTCACTAGAATTGATCCCCACATTTTTACTCGGCGTTGCCGACGAATTTCCACCGGCAGACGAGGGTTACGGGCCAAGAGATGTGCCCGTTGTGAAAGGCCATCCAGAGCTTGCATGGCATCTTGCGGAGTCGTTAATTCTTGACGAGTTCGATATGGCGATAGGCAACAAAATGCCGGTCGATCACGGCTTGACGGTGCCGCTGTCGATTGCCTGTGGAAAGCCAGACGCCTGGCCCTGCAGGGTTATCCCACTTTGCGTGAATGTCATACAGTATCCACCGCCAACTGGGTTGCGCTGCTACAAGCTCGGTAAGGCAATAAGGAAGGCATTGGAGAATTTCGATTCCGACCTTCGCGTGGCAATATTTGGTACGGGCGGAATGTCGCATCAATTGCAGGGAGAAAGGGCGGGTGTCATCAACGCGGAATTTGATAATAAATTCTTGGATCAGCTGAGCGGAGATCCCAAAGCCTTGACAGAAATTAGCCATCAAGAATATATGATGGAAGCAGGATCAGAAGGGATTGAGATGGTCATGTGGCTTATTATGCGTGGCGCATTGGATGATAAGGTCAAAGAAGTTCATAGGCATTATCATGTACCGGCGTCGAATACTGCCGCCGGACTAATCATTTTGGAAAATGATTAGAGTGTAGGTCTCGACATGCTGGTTTTGTCGGGGACTAGCGAGAACGCCTAATAGGCTGTTCGCGATCAAGGAGAGAACGCCGCATGAAAATTTGTTTGGTGGGCGAAGGTGCATTTGCAAACAAGCACGCGGCAGGCATACAAAACATTGATGGTGTTGAGATTGCTGCATTGGTGGGTGGCGAAGAAAATGCGACGGCCATGTTCGCACAAAAACACGACATACCATTTTGGACGACGTCATTGGACGAAGGTCTGGATCAGCCGGACATAGATGCGGCAATTATTACGTCGCCTACGCCGATTCATGCGGCGCAAGCCATTGCTGTGCTTGACGCGGGCAAGCACGTGGAAATCGAAATTCCCATCGCGGATTCTCTCGCGGATGCGCGGAAGATCCATGAAATGCAATTGAAGTCGGGCAAACTGGCGATGGCGGGTCATACGCGTAGATTCAATCCCAGTCACCAATGGATTCACAATAAACTGCGCGCTGGCGAAATGACGTTACAGCATCTGGACGTTCAAACGTTTTTCTTTCGTCGCACGAATACCAATGCCGAAGGAAAACCAAGAAGTTGGACAGATCATCTGCTCTGGCACCACGCATGCCACACAGTGGATTTGTTTCAGTATCAGACAGATGAAACTGCAAGTGAGTTGCAGGCGTTGCAAGGACCCGCGCATCCTGAATTGGGAATCGCAATGGATATGAGTATCGGCATGAAAGTGCCATCCGGCGCGCTTTGCACGCTGACATTATCCTTCAATAACGATGGGCCACTGGGAACGTTCTTTCGTTATATCTGTGACAATGGAACCTATATTGCCCGCTATGACGATCTGGTGGACGGTTACGAGAAGCCAATCGATTTGAGCGTCATAGGAGCTATTAGCAATGGTATTGAGTTGCAAGATCGAGAGTTTGTCGCATCAATTCGCGAACAGCGCGAGCCAATCTCTAGTGTTGCGCGGGTAATGCCGGCCATGGAGACGCTTGACCGCTTACAAAACTTGCTGTCGAAATAGCCGTTAGTCGAATACGGGCGTCCGGCGCCAATAGGCTATCAGTGTCAATACCGTTATTTTCATAACGAACGCGTAGACCACGGCAAGTACCGCGAACTCCGGCCTATCCAGAATGGTGACTGCGACCAATACGGCCAAACTGAGATTTTGCACACCGATTTCGAAAGTGATGGTGCGCACTTGTGTCTTTGGGAGTCCCGCGGATCGACCAAGAAAATAGCCTAACGCCATGCTTGACAGGTTTAAACAGACGGCGAGGACGCCGGCGCTAAGCAAGTGCTTTGCAATAGTGTCAAAAGTGCCAATTGTTGCACCAATAATGATCACCAGAAGTAGTGCGAGCGAAATCCGTCGAAGCAACTCAATACTGGCAGCCGCCCAGCTTGCTCGAACGTGTCGCACGAGCATGCCGATACCGACCGGTAGTGCCGTCAGCAAAGCAAGTCGATAGACAACGCGACCTGCCGGCAAATGCGGCGCCTGGCCACTTTCCAGAAAAAAATGTAAGGCAAACCAGGCGATCATAGGAATGGTGAAAATAGTGAGAATACTGGTTATTGCCGTCAGGGTGACAGACAGACCCAGATCGCCACGACTGACGAAAACGTAGCCGTTCGATGTCACGCCTCCAGGACATGCGGCGAGAAGCATGCCGCCAATCGCTATTGCAGGTGGCGCGTCCAGGATAATGGCAAGGAAAAAGGCGAGCGTCGGTAGTAATACCATTTGCCCAACAAGACCTATGACAGCAGCTTTAGGGTATGCGATGACACGCATGAAATCGGTAGGCGTCAACGAAAGTCCCATACCGAACATCAGAATAAAGAGGATTGCAGGCACAAGTTTTGTGAAAACCAGTTCTGCGCTATCCATGACTACGGCTCGAATTTGCTGTGCTTATATCGGAAGTCGCGCCCATTATTTCTGCCGCAGTGCTGAGAACCCAGTGAGGTTATCTTCATTCTGAGCAAATAACCTCGGATTATGCCCCTTCGCGCCATTCATTTTGTTTGCCACAGAGGCGAATAATCACCGAAATGAGGACGGCCAGAGACAATCTTGCTACCTTAATGCTGTTAGCCCGAAAATACCCGCCGGAACTCAGACGACAGCAAATCATGTGGTGCGACCGAACAGGTGGCCTGTGCGACGTTTGTTGAATATCCATTGGCATTGAAAAACCGGAGTCATTGAGTGACTGATAGCAATACAACAAAAAGCAGCGCAAGCCTTGTCTCAGAGGTAATCGATAATGGTCAGGTGAGCGGCCAGCAGTTTTTGGTCGTCGGAATGTGCATGTTTCTGAATATGCTCGATGGATTCGATATCACCGCGATGGCGGTGGTTGCCGGAGCCGTATCGCAGGAACTACAGCTGACGCCGGACAGGCTTGGCTTGATATTTAGCTTTGCTTTGGCCGGCATGATGATGGGTGCAATGTTTCTTGCACCGGTATCCGACATTATCGGCCGGCGAAAAATGATCATTTTGAGTGTCGCACTTGTCGGCATATCGATTCTATTTACCGCTAACGCATCGTCACTTTCGGAATTCATGATACTTCGATTCATTAGTGGTGCGGGAGCAGGTGCGATGTTGGCCAGCCAAGCGACGTTGGCGGCTGAATACAGTCCAGAAAAGTATCGCTCGCTGTCCGTCGCCGCGACGACCGCGGGGTATCCGATGGGCGCGGTGCTAACGTCGGTCGTTGCGGGATATATCATGCCCGACTATGGTTGGCGCGGTATGTTTTGGTTTGGCGGTGCCGTGACACTGGCGATGGGCTTCATCGCCTGGATATTTATTCCAGAATCTTTGAAGTACTTGTTTGAACGCCGCCCTACAGGGGCGATAAAGCGCGTCAATGCCATTCTCACCAAGCTGAAAAAGCCGAATATTGATGCCATGCCGGTGGTTGCCCAAGCCGAAACAAAATCAAAAACGGGCATCATCAACAATATGCTAAAGCTGCTCGCGCGAGAACATGCCATTAGAACGCTGACGCTCTGGTCGGCATTTTTTCTCTGTTTTGGTACGCTTTATTTCCTGATGAGTTGGATTCCGAAGTTGATTGAAGATTCGGGTTATGACGTGGCGACTGGCCGACGAGCATTCTTTTTGTTCAATTTGGGTGGCGTAATCGGAATTTTCCTAATGGGCATACTTGCCACGAGATTCAAACTCACCAACTTGATTTGTGGCATGCTGATTACGTCGGCAATTGGCATGGCGGTATTCGCGGCCGCACCCAACAATCTAAACCTGCTATTGTCGATTATATTCTTGATTGGCATATTGCAGCAGGGCGGTTTCACCGGATTATACAGCGCAGCGGCGAAGGCCTATCCAACTGAGATTCGTAGCACGGGTATCGGCTGGGCAATCGGACTTGGGCGGTTTGGCGCGGTCGTTGGTCCCTATGTGGCGGGAGTGTTCATCGCTGCCGGGCTCGACATGTCAGCCAACTTTTATATATTCGCTGTACCGCTAGTGTTCGGCGGCTTGGTTGCCTACCGTCTGCATATTCGCTAGCCGCTTGCCGGGAGCTTGAGTCCGCAGGCGGCTTGCCTTAAGCTCGCCTGCGTTTATTGCCAGCCGACGCACAACCCATGCTGCAACAATTTCCGCCGATGGGCGTTTACGAAACGCTGTTTAAGTTCGCCGATGCCACGCAAGAATACATGGGTGATCAGGGGACACACCCGTGGGCACAAGGCTACCCGCTGACGACGCAAGTTCCGGGCGGACCAGCGCTGCCAGCGCAGATCGAGTTACAGTCCACTGATCTGAAATACCCGAAAGCGACCGGCGAGAGCGAGCTTAGGGAGGCGATTAGCGACTACTACAATGCGCATTACGACGCCGGAATTTCACCGGACCACGTCGCAGTTTTTGCTGGCGGCCGACCTGGACTGTTAGCGACGTTAGCGTTTTTGGAGGCCGATATCTGCGTCGCTGTCGAAGAAACCGAGTACACACCGTATTACGACATGCTCAAATTGCTGGGCCGCAAAGTACATTACATACCGAGTAACGTGGACAATAAGTTCAGACCGGAGACAAAAGACTACGATATTGATCCAATTGCTGGAACCTCGCGGGTACTACTGGTGAAGAGCAACCCCTGCAACCCAACAGGTGTAACAATGACGGGCGCAGCATTGAGCGGTTTGGTCAATGCCTATAGCGGTGATGGTCGCGGAGCGTTGTTCGATGAAGCCTACGAATTTTACTGCGATCCGGCTCCCGAGAGTGCGCTGCGTTACATTGAGGATATAGATAACACCGACATTTTTGTCTCTGGCGCTGCCACGAAGGGATTACAAGTTCCTGGTATGCGTGTTGGCTGGATAATCGCAGCAAAAAGGCACATTGAGATCTTCCGAAACTACTCGTCATTTGGAATGGGCGGCGTTTCTCGCGCATCGCAGCTATATGTAACGAAATTGCTTTCGCCACATCGTGTGGCCCATGCCCGGGATGCTATTTGTTCGTTCTATGGTTCGCAACGCAAAAGGTATCGAACAGGATTGGAAGCGCTCGGCTTCGAACTGGCGACCGGTGACGGTGGCTTTTATCACTGGGGTCAGCTGCCCAACGGCCTCACAGCAGATACATTTAACCAGCGGCTATTCAAACATCGTTCGGGAATATTGCCTGGTCCACTGTGTGATATGCGGCGTCGCAAAACGGGAACTGGGTCTCTCGAACATTTTGTCCGGTTTTCATTTGGTCCGCTTGGGCCTGAGACCTACGATAACGATATGCAAATTATTGCGCGCTGCGTATGACGTAAAATTGACGATGCCAACCTCATAAAGCCGGCGGGGCTGGCGTAATTTGTTTTTCGCTTTCTGCCAACAATTTTTGTACGTGTTCCGCAATTGCAAGTGACGAAGTCAACCCGGGGGAATCAATGCCGTAAAGGTTAATCAAGCCGGGCATGCCGTGTTCCCGCCGTCCTTGAATTTTGAAGTCAACGGCCGGCATTTGGGCTCCAGATAATTTGGGGCGAATGCCAGTGTACGCGGGCTGCAGGCGGGCCGCGTCGATGGCAGGGTAGTAGGTCTCGATTGCCTGACAAAATTCGCGTTTGCAAGTCACATCGAAATCGTAGTTGATCGCGTCCACCCACCTGAGATTTGGGCCAAATCGGATAGAACCGGCTAAATCGAGTGTCGCATGAATCCCAAGTCCGCCATTGCTGGGTAGCGGATAAATAAGCCTATTGAACGGCGAATCGCCATCGTAGGAAAAATAATGTCCGATCGCGAGATGTTGTTGTGGAATTAATGCAGCTGGGAAATCCGCGGTGATCCTTGATACATTTTGTGCAAACAAGCCGGCTGCGTTGATTAGAACGTTGCAACGTACCGATTCGTTCGATTGTCGCAAAATTGTTAGCACGAAACCGTCTGCTGTTGCTTCAATATTCGTCACCTCGTTGTGCAACAACACCGTGCCATTGTTTGCTTCGATATCAGCGACCATGGCCATCATCAGCCCGTGTGAATCTACGATACCGGTTGACGGTGACAATAGGCCTGCCTGGCCAGCGATCTGTGGTTCGAGTACCTGCAGGTCCTTCTCGCTTAGCCAGCGCAAGTCGGTAACGCCGTTATTGGTTGCAAGCTGACGAATTTCTCGTAGTCGACCTAGCTCGTCAACAGATTTTGCGACGATGAGTTTGCCGATCCTGCGCTGGGCGATATTGCGTTGTTCACAATATTGGTAGAGGCGATTTCGACCGTCGATGCAGAGTGATGCCCTAAGCGACCCAGTCGGGTAATAGAGTCCGGCGTGTATGACCTCAGAATTTCGACTGCTGGCATGCTTGCCAATCTTGCTTTCTTTTTCAACGACGGCGACCGCCCGCCCATCTTCTGCCAATCGTTTTGCGATGGCCAAGCCAACTACGCCTGCCCCGATCACCACGCATTCTGCGTCCTCAATCATGTGCTCGACAATAAGGCAGATCGCCGCGAATTTCCAAGCATTGTCACTATTGCTCCCTTGCTCGCCGAATGGTTGACTTTGCTAGCAAAGTCATTGAACCTGCCAAATGAGGCGTATCCGTGAATGACCGCAGTCGTAGGAAAAAATTGAATGAATAAACGCGCGAATTTGGCACCCCGCAACGATTGGACACGCCCCGAAATCGAGGCGTTGTTTGATTTGCCACTAAACGATCTTATCTACCGCTCACAAAGCGAACATCGCCAGTATTTCGATCCCAATGAGGTGCAACTTAGCACGCTCTTGAGCATCAAGACGGGTGGCTGCCCGGAGGACTGTAAATATTGCCCACAGTCAATCAACTATCAAACTGGCGTGCAGGCAGAAAAGTTAATGGATGTGAAATTGGTCGCGGAGTCGGCGAGAGCTGCACGCGATTCCGGTGCGACTCGATATTGTATGGGAGCCGCATGGCGGGAACTCAAAGATCGCGATGTACCGAAAGTTGCAGCGATGATTCGCGAAGTCAAGAATCTTGGCATGGAAAGCTGTGTCACGTTAGGCATGCTTTCCGACCAACAAGCACAACAACTAAAGGCGGCGGGCCTAGATTATTACAATCACAATGTGGATACATCCGAGGAATACTACGACGAAATCATAACGACCAGAACCTATCAAGAACGGCTCGATACGCTCGAGCAAGTGCGCAAGGCAGGAATTAGCGTTTGTTGCGGTGGCATTGTCGGCATGGGGGAAAGTCGATCAGACCGCGTTGGAATGCTGCAAACCTTAGCGTCTCTACCGGAACACCCAGAGAGTGTGCCGATCAATTTACTCGTTAGAGTCGCCGGTACGCCTATGGCAGATCTTGGCGACTTCGACGGTATTGAATTCGTTCGCACCATTGCTGTTGCGAAAATATTGATGCCGGCGAGTCATATTCGATTGTCGGCCGGTCGCGAAAACATGAGCGATGAATTACAAGCCTTGTGTTTCCTGGCGGGCGCGAATTCGATATTTATGGGCGATCAGCTGCTAACCACCCCGAACCCGCAAGAAAGCAAAGACCGGGATCTCTTTGCAAGACTGGGATTGCGTCCGGAGAGTCCGTCTGAAGTCAAAACGAGCGCGGCCGGCTAGCTGAGGTGGCGCGAATAATTCGTTTCACATAACAATAGATTATAAAGAACCGGTCGCAACTCTGTGACCGCGATCACCGGAAAGTTAGCACGAAAGCGTCAGAATTCGTATTGAATGGAGACGACTATGGTCAGAGTACTTTTTCTGATGGCGCTTCTGCTTGGCGTAGCGAGTACCGCTCGCGCCGATGTATGGCAGTGGGTGGATGCACAGGGGGTAACTCACTACGTTGACTCGGACCGGCCGATCTACTCCTGGGTGGACGAACAGGGCAAAGTTCACTATAGCGATAAACCGGATCATGATAACGCTGTTAGCGTCGAATTCATCTGGTACTCAAAAGGTACGCTGGACGACACTCAGGCGGCGGCAGACGTTGATGCCTCGGCACCCAGCAGCTATGCAGCTCCAGGCGAAACTGATGCTGAACGCGCAGACCGACAAAAAACCGCGGCGCACAACTGTAAACGCGCAACGGAAATTTACGACTCCTATGTTGCCTCAGATCGTTTGTATCAGACTGATGCAAATGGAAAGCGCGAATTCCTTTCTAAGAGCGATGCCGCCGCAATGCTGGCGGAGACTAAAGCGCGCGTCGAAGAATGGTGTAGTTGATCTAAGCGTAACGCGATAGGTGTGCCATTTTCGTCCGTTTCTGACGCTGACCCGGCAGGTCAGAGAATCGAGTTTTGCATGCCTTGCCTGTACTGGTACCATCAGTGTTCTGAATTGCTCAAGTGTAGCTTTAAGAGCTGTTGGTACAGCTGCGGAACAAAAAAATGAAGAAAACGCAGAGCATAATTTTGTTGCTGTTTTTGACCACCTCGGCTATTGCGCAGCAAATGGCGAGGCTGGAGGAATACGGCGATCTTCCAACCATTTCCCAAATTGCGGTGTCGCCTAGCGGCAATCGAATTGCGTATCGAAATATCACGAACGATATGGATGCTGTTGTTGTGCAGGATTTGGCGCTGGGCAAATTTCTGGGCGGCACACTATGACTGGTCGAATCAATAAATCAATGCATGATCGCGTGCGGCAATACCGAAGCGTTTCTTTTTTCGGACGTTGCCAGAGTTCGTACAAGAGTCATTTTTTTGTCTTTTTGGTTTCAAATACAATGATGTCTGTATCGATCGCACAAGACCCGTTGCCGCTGGAGGAGTACGGCGAACTGCCCGAGATATCGCAGATGGCGCTGTCGCCGGATGCCAGCAAAATCGCTTACCGAAACACTAGCGCTGAGGCCGATGTCGTAGTGGTTCAGAACATTGCATCTGGTGAAATTGTTGGCGTGACAAGTGTTGCGGCTGTCAATATGGAACGTATAAAATTTCTTACAGAAGACAAAGTCGTGCTATTGGCCTCGCAGTCGAGACGCATCAACACAATCGGCGTGCGTTATGACTTTAGCTCTGCGTTTCTGTTCGATCTTGAGACGGGAAAATCCGCACAGCTACTGCAAAATCAAAAGGGTTTGGCGCTGCAATCTGGCCTTGGCCGAATTTCTGGAATCGGTTCCGATAAAAAGTCGGTTCTTATGCCGGCATATACACTTAGAAAAGGACAAGATTCTCGATATAGCCTTCTAGATGTCAATGTCAAGAGGCGGCGCGGCGGAGTCGTTGCGCGCGGGTCTTCAATCACTCGAGATTGGTTTGTCGATGGGGAAGGCCGGCCGCTCATCGAAGAGGACTTTGACGAATTAAAAGATCGTCACCGTGTTTGGGTGTACGACGGGAAAAAGCGACGCTTACTATTCGAAGAGGAGACGGAAAGACGTTTGCGAAATTTTGTCGGGCTGACACCGTCGCGCGATGCACTGTTGTTTACCAGCTACCGCGAAAATTCGGACTTTACTTCGTTCTATCGAATGAATCTAACGGACGGTGAGGTCGAGGGTCCGCTATTTGAACGTGATAATGCGAGCGTCGCATTGTCTATCGTCGATTTCAACCGGGTAGTGTATGGCGTTGAGTACTCTGGGTTGGCACCCACGTACGAGTTTTTTGATGAAGTATTGGATGCGCGAGTTCGTCAATTGACGGAAGCATATGAAGGTACAGCAACGCGCTTGATTGACTGGACGCCAGGGTTCGAGAATCTTCTATTTCGGATAAGCGGTGGCTGGAATTCCGGGTTGTACATTCTCCTCAAAGAGGGCGCTAGCAAACCCGTCGTGCTGGCAAACATCAGACCTGCAATTACGCCTGCGCTCGTTAGCCGTACACAAGTAGTCGAGTACATTGCGCGCGACGGACTAATGATACCGGCACTCGTCACGGCCAAATCCAATGTGGTTGAAGGCGGCGCTGCGCCACTAATCGTACTGCCGCACGGTGGGCCGCGTGCGCATGATCGATTGGACTTTGATTGGTTGACCCAGTATTTGGCGAGTCGCGGTTATGTGGTGCTACGGCCGCAGTTTCGTGGTTCATCTGGATTCGGATATTCATTCACGAAGGCCGGCTATGCCGAGTGGGGACGCAAAATGTCCACGGATGTTGATGACGGCGTTGCATATCTTAGCGATCAGGGTTTGATCGATCCAACGCGGGTTTGTATCGTTGGCGCGAGCTATGGCGGATACGCGGCGCTCTCCGCCGGCGCGAATTCAGACATAGACTACCAGTGTGTCGTGTCGATTGCTGGTGTCAGCGATGTTGGACGAATGTTCAGAGAGATCCGACAAAACGTCGGCAGCAAACATTCGACGTACCTATTCTGGCAAGAACAATTCGGCTCGAGTGCGGGCGAGAAACAAGCGCTGAACGCCATGTCGCCATTACACCAGGCCAGTGATATTAAGGTGCCGGTTCTTCTTATACATGGCTATAACGACATCGTTGTGCCGATAATGCAAAGTACGTTGATGCGGCGCGCACTTGAAAAAGTAAACACGCCGGTCGAGTTTATCGAATTGAAGGGCGAGGATCACTACCTGAGGATGGGCGAATCGAGACTGCAGGTGCTAGCGGCACTTGAGCAATTTCTTGGCGAATACCTACCAGCCAATTAGGCACCCTGAGAAACGCCCTTTGGGTCATCAATTTATTGGAACGAATTTCGCAGCGGGCTGCCGAAGTAGATACAATTATTGACTCGCGCATCGGATTCATTCGAATTGAGTGTCCAACCACCCATGATCGATAAAAAGGCTTTCTGCATTTTGCTGCTGACAATCGTTGTTTCGTCTGCGAGGACGGGCGTTGCCACTGCTGAGTTCAAATTAAACGACGTCAAGCCCGCCTTCGAGTTGCAGAATCGGAACGGTGAAATAGTGCGTTTCAACGAATTCAATGGCAAGCATGTTCTATTGGCGTTTGGCTTTACCCATTGTGCGCATGTCTGCCCGATGATTGCCGCTAATATGGCAAGAGCTTTACAGCTGTCATCGGAAGACGCTATTGGTATTTTTATCAGTGTCGATACAGAACGAGATTCCGCGACGAAAACGGATGATTATGCACGCGCCTTTGGTGGCCATATGCTTGGTCTGTCCGGTACGTATAAACAAATTGCGGATGCCGCAAAAAACTTCAACGTGACTTTCGTCGTTACAAAGTCCGAGGATCACTATACCGTTCAGCATACGCCTAGCATTTTCTTGTTATCACCAGATGGCGAACTTATCGACGTATTTGCTCTGAATACGCCGCCAAGCAAAATCGCCGATAGCATTCGCTAGCACATGACCATGGAAACCACCGCACGAATTCGCTATGGCCGCGTTGGGCTAATTTTGTTGGTTAGCGTGATAATCGCGTCCGCCTGGCTGGTATTTCCGTACTTCGTGCAGGGCAAACAGTTGTTGAGTGGTGTTGGCGCGGATGCCCGAATGACGAAAGCGGGTCGCGTTTCCATGCACTTGACGCGTTACCTCGTCAACCATCCTCAATTGGAATTGACGGCTACTTTTGCGACTAACGAGTTTTTTCAGTACGTAGATCGCGCGAGTACGATCGGCAATTTGCGACCCGATCGAAATTTCATATTTTTTGTCAGCGAAAATATCCATGAAGGCAAGTTGGCTTTTGATCTACCGGAGGTACATCTGAAAGTTGGCGAGAAGACCTACCAACCTGCAGTTGCGAGTGGTCCGAATATTGCCGAGCATCACCGCATCAGCGTGTACAGTATTCCAAAGCGAGCCAGCGACGGTAGTCTGGTCAGTATCGGCGATCACGGGAGCATCGAGCTATACGTTTCTAACTACTATCTAGGTAGTCAGGAAAAGCTGACATTTATTGGACAATGGATGGCACCTTATTCGTTACCGGAGGATCTAAAGTCCAGCAGTGACATTACACCGATTGCAATGCTCGCGCTGGGGGCGGGATTGTTATCATCGGTATTGACCCCATGCTTGCTGCAACTCGTCGTAATATTTGCATCGATCATTAGCTCTTTTGCCACCGTTCCAGGAGACGGTGGTAGAAACACTGCTCAATTGGCGCCGCATATTCGTAAGAAGGTAATGCAGATCGCTCTGGCTTTTGTTGCCGGCTTCACTATCTTGTATACATTAGCGGGTGCAGTCATTGGCCATGTCGGGCATACCGCACAGCTGTTATTCGCAGAGCACAGTCGAAACGTTGCCATTGCCGCCGGGATTGTTGTGATCTTGATGGGCATTTGGGTAGGGGTTCGCGGTGGCAGAAACCTGGCATGCAATATTCCTAATCCGAAGGCGATGAGCGCCGTCAACCGGCGCGACATGGCGGGTTCGCTCTTCGTATCAATGGGTTATGCACTAGGTTGCACCGCGTGTTTTGGTGGCGCAATTGTCGCGACTCTAATAATTTACGTTGGCGCGATTGGTAGCGCAGCCATAGGCGCAGGCATCATGGCAACGTTTTCCATTGGCGTCGCAATACCGTTTCTATTATCTGCGTGGTATTTGTCGAAAATGAACAGCATGTTGCTAATGTTGGCGAGCAAAGCACGCGCCATCAGTATTGTCAGCATGATCATCATCATCGCGTTTGGTTTGATTTTAATCACGGATAATTTTCATACGGTCAGCGACATGATTTACCCCTATTTGGGACTGTCATAATTCTATGCTGAGGTCACTAGCGATCTGGTCATTGGTTTGCGGATTCGCGCAGGCTGCCGACGTTAGCGACCCAACTAAGCTGATGTTCGCGGCAGACCGCTTGGCTAAATCGATTGATATTATTTCACTCGATGATCTGACGGTTACTCATCGCATTGAGCCAAGCATTATGGTCGACCACATCGTGGCCACGCCATTCGCGCCGGTATTGGCGTATTCGAGTATTGGCGAGAGGAAACTGGTGTTCTATGACTTGGAGAAAAAAAGCGAAAATCGAACGATTGATTTGCCCGTCGTGCCGCGGCATATGGTACTCGACACAACCGGTTCGAAAATCGCGATTACAGACGACGTAGACGGTGGCTTTGCGCTCGTACATGCATATTCAAAAGAAATTTTGCTGTTATTACCAGACTTCCCGGCGACGGCGGATGTCTTATTTGATCCAAACGATGTGGATATCTACTACAGTAATGTGAAGGCAGGTACGCTCGGACTATTGGACATCAATACATCGGAGACTTACGAAATGCAGATCGTTGACGAAGCGAATCAGATGCTGTCGTCTCCTAGCCGAAGTTTGGATGGACGATACGTTTATGTAAGTAATGCGTCGACAGGGGAAATATACAGCATGAACGCCTACTCAAAAGTTATCTTCAATACTTTTGAAACCAATGGAATTCCGGCGCGTCCGTATACGACGCCTGAAGGCGTATTCTTATACATGATGGATCGTGAAAATGGTCGCCTGGTGACAATAGAACAACAGGGATTCACGAAATATGCCGATCTAGATTTAGGTGAAGGTGTAGATTTGGTAACCGTCGGGCGATTCGATCGCCTGAATCTGTTTTCGAGCCGTCATAATCGTCACTGGCATATCGTCGACAATGTGTCTAAAAAAGTCGTCAAACGAGGGACTTTTGCTGGATTGCCGCTGAACGCGTTGGGCTCCGCAGATGGTCGTTATGCCTATGTCGCATTTAGCGACGTAGCCAAAGTTGCGGTTGTTGATCTGGAAAAGCAGTCCATAACACTCGTGGATGCAACGCAGAATGGCAGCCGCGCATTTACTATTGGACTCAGCAATAATGTCTGCCACTAGTGCATCCAGTCGATTTATTAGTTTGTGTTACCGTAGATTCGTGCCGTGAAATATTCACGACGACAGATAATACGTTGTAGCTTGGGACTTGCCGGTGTTTCGTTAGTTCGACCAGCGTTTTCAGTTGCCGCCGATCATCGCTTTGATCGAAATCCGTTTACACTCGGTGTCGCTTCCGGGTATCCAGAACAGTCATCCGTTGTATTGTGGACGCGTTTGCTGCCGCAGCCGCAATTGCCCGATGGCGGCTTGGGAAATACTGCGATACCGGTCGATTGGGAGATCGCCGAAGACGAGCAAATGAAGCGTATTCGCCACCGTGGGCAGACAATCGCTTCGCCGGAATGGGCTCATTCAGTACACATCGAAGTCGGCGATTTGCAGCCCGGGAGAGATTACTGGTATCGCTTCACGAGTGGTGGCAGCGAAAGTGAAATTGCACATACTCGAACCGCGCCTACATCAGCGGTGAAAAAACTCAGTGTTGCGATTGTGAATTGTCAGCACTTCGAGAGCGGCAGGTATGCAGCATACGCGGCGATTGCACGCGAGAATCATGATCTCGTCGTGCACCTCGGCGACTACATATATGAAGGGCGTGGTATTCGGCGCCTACGCAAGATCGATGCGCCTGAATGCTACTCGCTCGATGACTATCGCATGCGCTATGCTACATACAAGTCCGACCCCGAGTTGCAGGCTGCACATGCGAGCGGTCCATGGATAGTGACTTCAGACGACCATGAAGTCGACAATAATTACGCCGGTTTTCATACCATCGAAACGGACAAACAGGCAAGTTTCTTGCGGCGCCGAGCGGCCGCATACAAAGCATTTTATGAGCACATGCCCATGCCGCGTCGGATGCAGCCGCGCGGGCCGCACCAATTGCTGCATACGCGTTGTAGATTCGGCGATATTGCTGAATTTCATGTGTTGGACGGTCGGCAATATCGCAGCAAACAAGCTTGCGGCAGCCGTTTGGTAACACCCTGTGCCGAAATGTTCTTGCAGGAGCGCACCATGCTAGGCGGACAGCAGGAAAGGTGGCTGCAGTCAGGACTCGGCGAACACAATGCGCGCTGGAATCTGCTCGCCCAACAGACGGTATTTACACACATTGATCAGCAGCCGGGACCGAAAACAGGATTCTGGAACGACGGTTGGACGGGATACCCCGCTGCTCGTCAACGTTTGCTTGATTTCATTCGCGTAGAAAAGGTCTCCAATCCTGTGGTGCTAAGCGGAGATATTCACGCATTTCTTGCCAATGACATTTATGCAGATGCGGGTCGGCCGGAGTCAGGAATTTTGGCAACAGAACTCGTTACCTCATCGGTCAGCACACCGGGACCACCGCAGGCGAGTATTGACGCTTTGTTGCCGGAGAATCCGAGTATTCATTTGGCGAGGAGTGATGTTCGGGGCTATACAAGGCTGACGATCAATCACGAGGGTCTCAATGCGAAATTTATTGGCATTCGCGATACAACGAAAGCTGACTCTGCCACCTATGAGTTGGCTGGCTATGAAATTTCTAGCGGGCGCGCCGGGATTTTTGTGTAACGGCAGCTTCTTGCAAGTCTCGATCATTTGTCGCGCGTGGCAAACAATCTCTGCTAACGTCAGGGCCTCTGTATTTCCCAAACGGTCGTAATATCCGTGCCTGCAGCTTCGATCATTTTCGATACCGGACAATATCTCGGAAGATCGCGCTTGAGCTGATCCAGTTCGCTGTTCGATGCGTCAGTCGTTGCACTGATATTCAGCTGGATGTCTGGGAAGGGCAATTCAATTTCCTCCTGCAATGTGACCCCAAGCCGATTGAATCCTGCATCCAATGAAACCGCCAGTGCGTCAAGTTTTATGCCGTGTTGCTTTGCGATTTTATGTGTGATCACGTTGCTGCACGCAATTAACGATGCGAGGAACATCTCCGTTGGCGCAAAACCCTCATTGGTGCCGCCGCGTTCCGCAGGCTCGTCGGAAACGTCGATAAGGTCTCGGGCTTTGAGTATTGTGCGACTGTGACTTTCGGCTTCGCCGGAAACTTTTGCTCGTACTAGCGTTTTAACTTTCATGTTACTTGTCCAATCCGCTGGCACGTGCCTGCTCGCGGGCCATCACCGCCCAATCCAGCGCACCTTCACCGCGTTCAATCGATTTCGCCAAATGATCTCGCCAAATGTGTGCGCTAGGTAGCGGCATGTCTGCAGCATTCGCCGCCTCTAAAGCGAGGTCGGCGTCTTTGAGACCAATCGTTGCGGTCGCGCCGATACTGGCCCACGCTTCATCAACGATCATTTTTCCGTAGACTTCATATGCGGGTGCAGAAAATAATCCTTGCGTCATCACGTCCAAGAATAATGATGGGTCCACACCCAACTTTTCTACAAGTGCCAGCGCTTCACCCATGGTTTCAATCGCGCACCCAAGCGCAAAATTATTTGCGACTTTTACGGCTGCTGCTGCTTGTGGATTATTGCCAACTTCAAATGTTCTTTGTCCAAGTATTTCTAACAACGGTCTTACTGCGTTTACCGCGTCGTCGGGGCCGCCTGGCACAAGTTTTAACAGCCCCTGTGCCGCCAGGTCGGGTCTGCCAAGAACCGGGCAAGCGACAAATACTTGATGCGCTTCGTTGTGTGCTAAATGGGCAGCATTAATTGCGGCAATGCCGTGAGTACCCATTGCCATGTGAATGCAGCTCTTCGGCATCTGACTCAACAAGCCACTTTCGCCGTGCAAAGTCGCGGCCAATGCCTTGTCAGTCGGCAGCATCGAGATGACGACTTGCCGGTCGTTGCAAACCGCCGCCGCCGATTCGGCCACGATTGCGCCGGTTTCAACGAGTGCAGTTGTCTGCCCTGGGAATGGATCGAATACACGCAGGTCGTGACCGGCATCGATAATGCGAGCTGCCATTCCCTGGCCCATGCGACCGAGTCCGATGAATCCAACTTTCATTGTTTAGTGTCCTGTTTGCGGCCGACTTTGAATGGCCGACGCGAATCTTCGATGACTAACTAGTCGAAACGCCCGCTCGACAGCAAGATTTCTGACGTCACCGTATAGTGTTTGCTCAAAAGGTCCACAGCCAGGTCAGCATCGCGATTTAGCGCGGCCTGTTGCAGTTCCTTATGCTCTTCCAGCTCATGCCTATCGCGGTATTCGACGACCTCAGCAAGGTTGCGATAGCGCACGGTGCGTTTTTGCAGCTGTGCACAAAAATCGATCAAAATGCTCGAATCGCATGCTGAAATAAGCGCTTGATGAAAACCACGATGGTGGTCCTCCCACTCTGCTGAAGTGCGGCTCGCCGCCGCATTGTTTTCGTTGGCCGCCTTGGACAGCCAGTGAAATGCCAGCACAATTCGCTCTTCCCAGGCGCTATCACCGCTGGCTATTGAACGACGCAGCGCGATTTCTTCCAGCCAGCAGCGGGTTCGTGTTAATTCCAACAATTCCTCGTTGCGTGCCGGCGACACTCTAAAGCCACGATTTTCCTCGCGCACGACCATGCCATTTGCCGACAGTCGATTGAGCGCCTCACGCAGCGGACTATTGCCAGTTTCATATTCTTCTATCAGATCTTTTAGGCGCAACTTGCGGCCTGGCTTCAATTGACCGCTCAGGATATCGTGCTGCAAGCGATCAAAAACGGACGACGCTTGAGTTGATATTCTGCCGCCAGCTGCCGATGACTCAGAAATTGATACGTTCTTAGGCATTTCTTGCGTTTCCAGAGGTAATTTCGATTTAATTGCTTAGCATATTACTTTCATCGATAAAAATTGTATAGCGCCGCGCGTGTGGCGAAAAATCGAAAATCAATAGCTTAGCGATTGCTTCGACGGCAAACGGGCATCATTATTCGCTTTAATTGCCCCGATATTTTCGTTAATATGCCGCGATAGTAGATTTTATCGAATATTTTAAATACTCCATTAGGGGGGGATTTGAACCATTTAGTCCAGCGCGCCGCCTGTGTGTGTCGACCTTTTGGTTCGTCCAGATAATGCTGTGTTTACGTCGCTTCGTCTTGGTTGCCGCCTTCATGGTCGGCAATTCCCCATTCGGTGCCGCTCAGGCGGTGGCGGACGAGCCGCAAATCATTCCACTTACCGCGATCGACGCGTATGCACCGACCGCACTGTGGACATTGGTTTTTATTGACTATTTTATTCCCGAAGTTGATCGGCGGCTGGCAGAAACTGGTCACTACAAAATCAGGTGGAACAAAGCGTTTGGCGGCACCATTGCCAAGACACGCGGGGTCCTGGACGCGTTGCAATATGACCTCGCAGATATTGGTATTGTTACTACGCCGTATCATCCCGACAAAGTTCCTTTCTACAACTTGCCCTACGTGACCCCGCTGGTCAGCGCCGATATTGGTCTAGTGGCGAGAACCATGTCGGAATTGGTAGACCGATATCCCGTCCTTGCTGAACAGTGGTCTGACTATAAACAGGTGTATTTGACGACGGCAGGGTCGATTGATACCTATCAGGTACTCACGAATTACGAAGTCAAATCGCTAGCTGATTTTCGTGGCCGAAAAATTGCAGGTGTAGGCTTGAACTTGCGCTACCTGACAGGTGTCGACGCCTCTCCGGTCAATAGCGGCATCAGCGACTGGTATAACAATTTGGCAACGGGTTTGGTGGACGGCATTATCGGTTGGGTCGAGGGAAGTATTGCTTATCGGCTCTACGAAGTCGCGCCTTACATGGTCGATGTGCGTCTAGGTGCCGTCAGCAGCAAAGTCATCAATGTAAACGCGAAGACCTGGGATCGGTTGCCGCAAGAAGTGCGTACGGTTTTACGAGCGACAGCGGCAGACTATCGTGATGAACTTGCACGAGAAGCCGATAGGCGAGCTGCGCGCAGTCGCATCGAATATCAAGAGCACGGCGGTACGATTATTCCGTTGACGCCCGAGCAACGCCTAGCGTGGGCAAACGGTCTACCGAATATTGCCGCTGAATGGGCGGAGGATATGGAGGCAAGGGGCCTGCCGGGTCGCGCGATTTTGCATGACTACATGGAAGTAATGCGCGAAAACAAACAGAATGTCGTGCGCCACTGGGACCGTGAGCAGTGAGTTCTGTTCAAGCAAACATTTTCGCGCGTGCGTTTTCCGGCTTTGTTGGCGGACTAAACAATGTGGGCACGGTGCTGATTTTTGCGCTTGTGGTAATGATTAACCTCGACGTGTTTTCGCGATTCTTGTTTAACGCACCAATCGATGGTGTTACTGAATTGGTCGAGCTTTCCATCGTCGCAATCGTTTTTTTACAACTTCCAGATGCGATTCGAGCCGGCAGATTGACGCGTTCGGATGGTTTGTATTGCCGCATACAAAAATCTCATCCACGACTTGGATCGGCAATGGGGGCGTTTTTCGACCTGGCTGGCGCGGTGTTTTTTATTACGATCATCATGGGTTCCGTACCGCGCTTTGTTGACGCCTGGGAACGCAGCTATTTCGCAGGTAACAAGGGTATTTTCGTCGTGCCGGTTTGGCCGGTACGTTTGATACTGGTGATTGGTGCGATGACCGTTGTTTTGGTTTTCTTGTCGTTTACCTACAAGCACGTCGTTGCGCTGTTCAACAAAAGTGGAGCGACTTCGTGACGGGGTTTGAGGTTGGCCTGCTATCGGTCGTCGCAATTCTGCTGTTGATCTATGCCGGGATGTACGTGCCAGTCGCGCTGGGATTGGTTTCATTTGCCAGCGTTTGGTATTTACGGGGCGGCTTGGAAGCGCCCGTCTACCTCGTGACGCTCGCCGCGTCAAATAGCCTTGAAGACTATATTTTCGGTGTGATTCCACTTTTTGTACTAATGGGTTTGTTAGTAAGTCATTCGCAAATGGGCCGCGATATTTACGAAGTTGCCAATCAAATGATGCGTCGTGTTCGCGGGGGCCTGGGCGTTGCGACGGTCGTGGCGAATGCCGCATTTGCCGCAATTACTGGCGTAAGCATCGCGTCTGCATCGGTTTTCTCACGAGTGGCCGTGCCAGAAATGATGCGCTTCGGTTACAACCCACGATTCGCGGTCGGCGTTGTTGCAGGTAGTTCCGTCTTAGGCATGCTGATTCCGCCCAGCGTCATGCTGATCATCTACGCAATAATCACCGAACAGTCTGTGGCGGCGCTCTTCAAAGCGGGCATTATTCCCGGAATTATGCTGGCGATGGCCTACATTATCGGCATCGTGGCAATGGCGACATTCTTTCCAAAATTTATCGGCAGCAAAGCGCTGGAAAAAGGGCAAGCAGTCGTCGTGGAAAAGATGTCCGGTCGTGAGCTGCTCAGCAAAACTGCGCCGCTTGTGACCTTGGTCCTGCTGGTGTTGGGCGGCATTTATGGTGGTGTATTCACGCCGACTGAGGCGGGTGCGGTCGGCGCCCTAGGTGCGCTAGTAATTTCACTAATCAAGCGAAAATTGGATCGAAGCGTATTCTGGCAAGTCCTCGCCGAGACAGGTCATATCGTGGCATCTATCCTGATGTTGATTGTGGCGGCAACGATGTATAGCCGCATGCTGGGTATTTCAGGACTGCCAAACGAACTCGGTGAATGGATTGGTCAAGCCGATATTGGTCTGTACGGAATATTAACGATCTACGTTATTGTCTTGATTATTCTCGGTACTATCTTAGACACGACGTCAATCATCTTGATTATGGTGCCACTGTTCTTGCCAGTCATGGCGCCATTCGATATTAATTTGATTTGGTTCGGCATAATCACGATCGTTGGCGCCGAGATCGGTCTGCTTACGCCGCCGCTGGGCATTTCTTGTTATGTGATTAAGTCCACCTTGGACGATGACAGAATCAGTCTCTACGATATTTTCGCCGGTGCCTTTCCATTCGCGGTCATCATGCTGCTGGTGCTAATTTTACTTATCGCTTTTCCAAGCCTGAGTCTTGTTTTGGTCTAATTCGTATGTCGCTAATGTGTGAGTTTGGCAAGTGCGTCACGAGCTCGTTTCTGCAGTGACTCATAGTTCACCGATTCGGCAGACTTGATGCAAATTGCGAAGTGCTTTTGCGCGTTCCTGATGTCTCCGATAGCCGCGTAGGTGTTTCCCAAAGCTATCGCGGATCTGGCCGTACCGACGGGCGAATTAATCTTTTGAGCAATTTTGAGTGCATTGTTCAAATGTCTTTGAGCCAGGTCTGCGTTTCCCGATTCACCGTAAGCACTGCCGAGCGTGATTTCGGCAAATAGCGCGGCGTCGTTCGCGCCAACTTTCTGACGAAAGTATAGCGATTTTCTATAGTGGTCGATCGCGACTTCAAGATTTCCAGACAAATCCTCGACGAAACCTACGTGCCGGTAGTATTCACCCAACATCCAATCTCTCTGGCCGGCCCGTTCATCGAGCTGTAACGACTCATCAAACAGAGTTCTTGCACGAATAAGATTACGTTCTTGCAGATTAACCAAACCGAGGCGATGCACGGCATCGCTTTGGGCCCTGATTTCGCCAGCGGCGACTAACAATTTAATCGCTTTCTCGGCATAGTCCCGCGCCACCGAAAAATCTCGCAATGCGAATCCAGCACGGTAATGGTAACTAGCATATTCGGCGTAAACCAATCCGCGCAGCCGAGGCCCTTCTTTTTTGCTCAATTTTTCTGCACGTTTTATTTGGGCCAGTGCACGCTCAACAGGGCGAGTATTATTATGCAAGCCGATACGATCGTAAGTCTTGGCTAACTCCAAATAAAATATAATGCTGTCGGCAGTGGACACCGCAGGATCTTGCAGTTTTTTAGTGACTAATTCTTCAGCGGCAGCAAAATCTCCAGCTAGTCGCAGCGCGACCCACTGGGGTACAGTTTCCGACGCATTCGTAATTGCACAGACTGCGCAGAACAAAAAAACGCTCGCCATTGCACGTATCGTGGCCATTCGTTAATGATACCCGTATTGAGCGGCTTCTAAAAAGAATCCCGGGATATGTTCGTGATACGACGATGACATCGGCAGCCGGCAAATGGATTTGGGAAGCGGCCATAATCAATTAGATAGTGAGCGCGTTGCCCTAGCGTATCGCACGAGTGGGGATATCGTACAAGCGGTCGCGTATCAGCATCGACAGATTACTGGCTCAGATTTTTTCCGGCTGGCCGCTATTGGCAGAGTCGACAATGGCTTCAGTAACCGCAGCGCAATGAATCGTTTCGGCATTGGTAATAGCGTACGGATCGCCACCTTGAGCGGCACGAGCAAATGCGTCTAATGCGGCGCGGCTCACATCGTATTGTTGTGCCTCCCAAACCCTTGCTGGCCCCTTTAGTGGTTTGTAGGTGCAATTGCCAAATAGCCGATATCGTCGTTCCTCGGATGAGGCACCAGCAACATGCGTCATACCCTCGAGTTTGACAAATCCTTTGGAGCCATAAACTTGAAAATTGAATCCACCACCCGTTGCGGTCATGGTCGCCAGATAACCCGACATACCTTCTTTCATGCGAAAGAGAATGGAGGTCGTGTCGTCGGCATCCACGGCGACTGCTCGGCGAAAACTTTGCGCATAGACTTGGTCAATCTCGCCGCAAAGATCGATCATGCCGTCAATTGCGTGAACACCCATAGGCGTCAGACCACCGCAGGGTGTTTCATCGCGGCTTGCTCGCCATGCATCAGCCTTTAGTGCCAGCGCATTGGGAAACGTCATGGTCGCCTCGACATGCAAAATTGTGCCGAGTTCTCCGGACTTGATCATTTCGCGAAGCTGATTCATCTCCGGGTGGAACCGTCTGTTGTATCCTACGCCAAGGGTGACGCCTGCCGCTTCTGTCGCGGCGACAGCCGCCGCAGCGTCCGATTCAGTCAACGCAAACGGTTTCTCGCAGAAAACGTGTTTGCCCTTTTCGGCAGCGGCAATCGTTTGTCCGCTATGCATTGAATTTGGGGTGACCAGAACGACCGCATCAATGTCGGGGTCGTTGATAATGTCATCGTATGTTTTTCGCAATTCGAAGTTGTGCTCTTTTGCGACTGCCTTGGCGTCATCGGAAAGTGAGCGTGTGGTACCGGCAACGAACTTTATCTGGTCGCTGACCCCGGATACTGCCTCGACTAGCGTCTTTCCCCACCAGCCGAGGCCGACGATTGCTGCATTAATCATTGTTTCAGTCCTTTTTCGTCAGACGTTAGCGCTGTTCGATTGTGCCATTGGCTGATTCGGCCAGCGCGCCCTCATTTCCATTACACAATCGGACAAACAGACGCTCGAA
This sequence comes from Woeseia sp., assembly GCA_021773015.1. GTDB lineage: Bacteria > Pseudomonadota > Gammaproteobacteria > Steroidobacterales > Woeseiaceae > OFTM247. The sequence goes on along the minus strand of JAJFKW010000001.1, from coordinate 1,193,811 downwards.
GCTTACTGTGGGGCAGTATGCGAGCGGAATTGGGCCGGTTTCCGTTGCTTGGCAGTATATCGCTAAAATGTCGGTTTTCAAGGTTTAATCGATTAAAATGGCAGGTCGCGCGACTTCTGCCGAAATGTGTAAGATGCCCTGACTCGATCTTTGCTCCCAACGTCTCGTGAGAAAGAGAATACACTGATATATGCCAACGACTGAGGTGTTGCATGACGCTCTGTTTCTACTGTCGCGAATCTGTCTGGCGGCGGTTTTCCTTGTCAGTGGAATCCACAAAGCACGCTATTACGATCTGGCTGTTGCCGAGTTTCGGCAAGCAGACGTTGCGGCGATTTGGTTGTTCTTGCCCGCAACTATTTGCCTACACCTGTTGGCAGGTGTGGCTTTGGTGGCCGGTGTGCAAATTCGCCTGGCCGCTGCGAGTCTCGCCATTTTTACGATTGTCGCGACGCTGAAAGTACATTGCTTTTGGCGCAAAGAGGGTGCGGACCAGGTAGAGAGTAGTCGGAATGCACTCGCGAATCTGGCAATTGTCGGCGGTCTCCTGCTTCTGACTCTGTTTCCGACATTCCCGTGAAGAATTCGATTTTGTTGTTAGCTCCTGCGATAAAGCTGTAAGCACTACCGTATAATCGATAAATACCGTAAAATCGCCGCTATGTCGATGAAATGATTTGTTGCGCGACATTGAACGGCCCAATTAAGTTTTAAAAAACAAAAACTTAACAATTTTTGGTTACTAACCCGTCGAGATCCTCCTGTGAATGAAAATGACCAACAATCGCCGCCTGATGCGGAGACGCGGCTGAATCTTTATCGCTCAATGCAGGCCTGCAGAATGATGGAACAGCGAGCTTACGACCTGTTCATGCAAAATTTGGTCAAGGGCACTTCGCACCTGGCGCTCGGCCAAGAAGCGGTTGCGGCAGGCTTCGGTGAGGCGATGCGCAGCGATGACTACACTTTCTGCACCTATCGCGGACACAACCATACTTTGGTCCGCGGCGCGTCCATGACCGGTATTTTGGGCGAATTAATGGGTCGTGAATGCGGTCTTTTGAATGGCAAGGGTGGTTCGATGCATTTGATGAGTGTTGAACACGGTGCCATGGGCTCCTACGCGATCATTGGGGCACATATGCCGATAGCTGCCGGCGCGGCATGGTCAGCGCAATACCGGGAGTCGGGGCAGGTCGCCGTGTGTTTTTTCGGTGACGGCACGACCAACATTGGCGCATTCCATGAATCACTAAACTTCGCCGCCGTCTGGTCTTTGCCTGTTGTTTACGTTTGTGAGAACAATCTTTATATGGAGTACACGCCCATCGGCGATGTCACTGCGGTCAAGAATCCAGGTGCGGATCGCGCGTCGGCCTATGGCTTGGAGCCTATATTAATAGATGGTAACGATGTGGATCTGGTTTACGCCACGGCGCAAGCTGCAATAGCAAAAGCGCGCGACGGCGGCGGACCGAGTCTACTTGAAGTGCAGACGTATCGACATGGCGGTCACTCAAGGGCAGATCCTGGCAAGTACCGGCCCGATGAAGAAGTGAAGGCATGGCTCGCCAGGGACCCTATTCCGGCTTACCGCAAGCAATTACTGGCAGCAGGGGTCAGCGATTCCACGCTGGATACGATTGATCAAGAGGTCAGTGATCGCGTTGACGCCGCCGAAGCGACCGCTAGAAGCAGCTCACCACCACCGCTGGATATTGCCGATACCGACTTATGGGCGGACGGCACATCAACTTGGCGGACGTAGCTCGCAAGCACTAGTACTAGGAGATTGAGTTGGCACAATTAAGTTATCGAGAGGCTGTTTCCGCAGCGATCTCGCAAGAAATGCGTCTCGACGATCGTGTGGTGTTTATTGGCGAAGACGTAGCCGCGGCGGGCGGTGTTTTTAAAACAACAGAGGGACTGCAGGCGGAATTCGGCCCGGTTCGCGTTCGCGATACACCGATTGCAGAACAGGCAATATTGGGCGCAGCGATGGGTGCTGCGATGACCGGACTGCGGCCAGTCGCAGAAATAATGTTTTCGGATTTTTTTGCGGTTTGTTGGGACATTGTCGTTAATCAAATTGCGAAAACGCGATTCATGAGCGCCGGGCAATGCTCGTTTCCACTGGTCATTCGCTCCGCGAATGGTGGCGGTGCTCGATTTGGTGCGCAGCATTCACAGAGTGTCGAAAATTGGGCTATGGCAGTTCCTGGATTGAAAGTCGTGGCGCCATCTTCGCCAGCAGACGTCAAGGGATTGTTAGCGGCTTCGATACGCGATCCGGATCCGGTATTGTTTTTCGAGCAAAAATCACTCTATGGAACCAAAGGGGAAGTTCCCGATGGTGAATGCGTTGAACCGCTTGGCAAAGCGAAAGTACTACGCGAAGGAAGCGACGTAACCATCGTAGGATTGGCAGCGATGGTGCCCAAAGCGCTCAAAGCCGCAGAAATATTGCAGGACAAACACGGAATTTCGGCAACCGTTATCGACGTCCGGTCGCTGGTTCCTCTGGATACGACAACAATATTTGAGTCAGTGTCGGCAACCGGAAGATTGGTAACGGTTGAAGAGAATCCGCGGCTTTGCGGCTGGGGAGCAGAAGTGTCGTCGCTTGTGGCTGAAGAGTTATTTTGGGACTTAGAAGGTCCTATTGTCAGGGTAACCACTCCGCATATTCCGTTGCCATCGGCCGATGCGCTTGAGGACGCGGTGCTACCCAGCGTTGACAGAATCGTGGAAAACGTCGTTAGGCTTGCGGATTGAACCTCACGCGGTACCACAGAAAAAATTAGTTGCAACTTACAATAAGGAAATTCTATGGATGTCCTAATGCCGCAGCTTGGAGAAACTGTCTCCGAAGGCACAATCGCCGCTTGGCACAAACAGGCGGGTGATGCTATCGCGAAGGGTGACATGCTGTTGGACGTTGAGACTGACAAAGTGGCTACCGAGATTACCGCACCGGCTGCAGGTGTATTGCACAGCATTCTGGTCGCCGAGGGTGAAACGGTTGATGTGGGAACGGTTCTTGCGATTATCGCGGTCGATGGCGAGGTCATTGAAGACGCTACTTTGAACGAAGGCGATAAGGTCGAAACCAGCGTTGCGAGCACACCGGCACATTCGGGAATGCCTGAAAAATCGGCGGGCGATCGTCTATCGCCAGCCGTGCGCAGATTGCTGAGCAAGAATAGCCTTAATGCCGCAGACGTTTCCGGTACCGGGCGTGATGGGCGATTGACGCGGGCGGACGTCCAAAACTTCATTGATTCGCAGCGCGCAGGTTCGAACGTTCAGGAGGGTGCCAGTGAGCGCATACCCTTTGATCGAATTCGCAGAATGACCTCGGAGCATATGGTTCGCTCGAAAGCGATTTCGCCGCATGTACTGCAAACAATCGATGTCGATTTTTCTGCCGTGGATGCGATGCGCTTGGCTCAACGCAATGCATGGCGAGCCGACAAAGGGTATTCATTGACTTATCTTGCGTTCGTTGCGAAATCGATTTGCATGGCGATTCGTGAGTTTCCGCGCGTCAATGCAAGCGTGGATACTGATTCTCTGCTCGTGCATGCTGACATCCATCTGGCGATTGCAGTGGATCTAGATTTCAAAGGTCTCGTTGCGCCCGTGTTGCGCAACGCCGGATCGTTGAGTGTGTCCGAGCTTGCGGTAGCATTCAATGCGCTTGGCACTAAAGCCAAGAACGGTGACTTGAATGCGGATGATCTGCAAGGCGGCACTTATACACTGTCAAATCCCGGTCCTTTTGGGACGCTATTTACTGCGCCGATTATCAATCAGCCGCAAGTCGGAATATTGTCTATGGACGCCGTTAAGAAACGGCCGGCCGTCGTAGAAAGCGACGCGGGCGACAGTATCGAAATCCGGCCCGTCGGTGTGCTAGCACATTCGTTCGATCATCGAGCCATCGACGGTGCCTATTCGGCGGCTTACCTTAGTACTCTCAAGAAGATAATTGAACAAACTGATTGGTCGGCGGAATTCTGAATGGATTTTGCTCCGTACTTCGCGATTTGACGATATTCAAGGTGTTATCAATCCAACAATGAAATTAATTATTCGATTTGCCCCCGTTTTGTTAGGCCTGTGGGGGATACCGCTGTTCGCTCAGGTCGATCTCGAAGACATTGCGGCGCAGGGCAAGGCGTTGTATGAGAAAAATGCCTCATGCTGGGTATGTCACGGCAAGGATGGCGAAGGGTTAATCGGTCCTTCGCTGTTGTCTGGACCAACACCCGCGGAAATTTTCGAGCAATTGAAGAGCAATCCGCAGATGGCAGCCATTGGCCAAGTGCTCAAGCCGACGAACGAAGATCTGCTGGCAATTTCGGTCTACATACGCAGCCTTGCGGGCATGACTGTGGAAGAAAAAACTCTGGACGGTTTTCGAACGGGGTTGGTTGCCGCGAAAGCCAAACAAGAAACTGACCTCATCTTTCCCAAAACTGAGCGCGACCTCGCCATAGAACAATATCAGGCTTTCGAGACAGTACTTGCAGATTGGCAGCGGCGGTCAAAGGAAGGTCCAATCGGTGCTAGTTACAAATCGCGAATTATTGCCGAATTCGATCCCGGCAAGGCGAAATTCAAACCACGAAAAAACCGCACCTATTTTTACGAAAACGTTGGCAATTCCGCGAATCTCGCTCTGCTCCGAGATGGTGCCAAAAACGCGGCGTCAACACAGATAGTCGTCGGCGATGCGCAAAGACACAAAGTGATCGCGAGTTACGAGCTGCCGGTAAATCTGCGCGCTGCAGTGCACACTACGATCTTGTCAGCGGATGGCAAATACGTGTACATCGTTGGCTCAAAACCCAAGTCGGAACCGTCGAATCAAATGCGCGCCTTGGATGCGCCGGCGACGTTGATTAAGGCTGACGCGATTACGCTACAGCCGGTAAAACAGATGACGATGGGTGGGCGCCTACATCACGGCCAGATTTTTCGCGACAGCCTCTTGTTGCTCGATACATTTTCGCGTGACGAAAACGGCTTGGACATTATGCTGCTGGATCCGGAAACGGATCAAATTGTCGGTGGCGTTCGTGACGAAGATTTGGGTGGTTCGTCATACACTGCGTGGACCGATGACGAATATATTTACGTATTGATGGAGCCAACTGGCTACGGATCGCACAGGTCCACTGGAATGCTCGGTGCAATCAATTTATACAAGGGTGTGCTGACGACGATGAAGCCGTTTTGGGTCGCCAAGATTGATCCGGACAAGTGGCAAGTAGTGCAGGAATATCCCTATGCGGGATTTCGCGGCGACTGGATTGTTATCGATGCGCAAAAGGAATTTATGTATGTTACTGCTGCTGGTACTTCCAACGTCAACAAGATCCACTTGGAAAGTGGAGAAATTCGCTGGACGTCGGCTGCCGGCATCAGCCCTTATGGCGCAAGTTTAACGGCGGATGAGCTGGAGTTGTGGGTCGCCAATAAGGGCGAGACTACCGGTCATTTTGGAAGGACGATTTCAGTCTTGGCAGCGGATAGCGGTAGGCAGCTGGCAACGGTTTTTTCCGGTTATGAGGTTGACCATATATTGCTTTCGCCGAATGGCAAAGAAATGTGGGCCACTAGTAACGGTGAGGGCAGTATTTACGTATTTGACGTGGCGACTCGGGAAAAGAAAGCAGTCATTCAAATGCCGCAATATGGTGATCCGCACGGCCTGGTCTGGGTTCACTACGATGCCGCAGGCAACGCTCGAGTTGTGCGCGACCAAGGTGGCTTCCGCGGAGGCGTAAACCCGGCACTTGGGAACGCGCTGCGTTACTGACATGCGACATTTCTTCGTGTTTATCGTTTGTTCGTCAATGATGTCATTGTGTGCATGTGTGCCAACGGCCGCGGTTGTCGACGACGAGTCGAGCTTGCCGGTTAAGGACGAGTCTGCGAACGATTCTGAGCGGTGTCTGAAAATTACGCTAACGGGAACTCAAGGTGGTCCGCCCACTGTCAATGGGCTGACTGGGTCGGGCACACTGGTCCGATACGGCCACGTCGGAAACGGCTGCAGTGATTTAATGTTGCAATTCGATACGGGGAGGGGGACGACTGAGGCGCTCTCGTCACTTGGTATTTCGCCGTTGCAAATAGATGCCGCTTTTCTGACACACCTACACTCAGATCACAGCGAGGGACTTGTTGGCCTTTTGCAGTATCGCTGGCATTTTCTCGGCGACACGCTAGACGTCATATGTAGCGAAGACGTGAGAATCGCGGCGCCGCCCCCCGCTCGCACCATGAGTTGTCGTCAATTCGTCAAACACAGCGCGGATGCCCTTGTTCACTCCGGTGAGATAGCCCAGCGTCTCGCAGAGAATGCGCAGCGACACGCCGACGGGCCCGCGGCACTCGCACGTTTGCAAATCGTCCCGCTGCCGTTGCCGGCGAAACCCGGCGTTGAGGTTTGGGTGTCGGGCGAAGTGAGTGTAAAGGCCATCGCAACAACACATATCGCTGGATCGCTCGCCTATAGAGTGGACACACCTGCGGGCAGCGTCGTCATCGGAGGTGACGCCGGCAACAGCAAGCGCTTGCCACCGCGGGAATCTTCGACCTCTGAAACGGTTGAGCAATTGGCGGCCGGCGCGGACGTGTTGGTACATTCAACAATCCATCCGGTGTTTGCACCCGGCGCCGGCAGCAGTTTTCCAGCACCCGTATACCTGCGGCAAAGTAATGCCGCTGACTTGGGAGCGATGGCCGAACGCACTGGTGTACGGTTTCTGCTGATGACGCATCTCATACCGTCACTGGACTCTCCGTCCCATGGGCCCTACTTGGTGCCTGGTGGCAAACTCGCTGCAAACGACTTTGAGGTGGCGGCCAAATCCGCCGGATTCAACGGCGAAGCAATGGCCGGACGCGATTTGATGACGTTGGAGCTACCCGTTCGCCATTGAAGACCCGACGCATGCGTCACTCGCTTCAACTTTGTTCTATGTGTAAACAGCCCTTTCGAAAGATTTTGGCGTCATTTCGAGCTCCTTACTGTTCATAATCTGCGGCACACGCGGGCTGCAAGCCACTGATAGCGTCATTATCGGTCATTCTGCGCCGCAATTTAGTAGAAAATCTGTGGATATACCGATTCGCAAATAAAAACGATAATTTAATCGTTGCGTTCAATGTAGCGATTATTTATATTACTCGTACTATATTATCGTAATTCCATATCGCCTTTTGCGCTATCGGGGGGAACCTATGCGTATTCATTCAAGAATAGCCAGTTGCTATCACCATCACTGGTCGTTTTCGAAATTCGTGATTGTCGGTGTTGCATGTAGTGTCGCAGCGACCATTCCGGATCGGCCTGCAGTTGCCCAGGATAGCGGAGCGATACTCGAGGAAATTATCGTCACATCACGCCGCTACGAGGAGTCGATTCAAGACGCACCGGTTTCGGTCGCCGTGATGGATGAGGCATTTATTAAGAACAATCGCATAGACCGTGCAGATGACATTTTCAATTACACGCCCGGCGCAACCTATGAATCGTTTAGCAAAATGCAGCCAGTAGCTTCCATGCGCGGCGTGATCGCGCCAACGCCCGGCAACGCATCGAGTGAAGCATCTATCCAAACGGTTATGGATAATGTGGTCATCACGAAGGACTTTATGAAGTCTCCACCGCTTTATGATTTAGCGAGGGTCGAAGTTCTGCGTGGCCCGCAAGGAACGGCATTCGGTCGCAATGCATCGGTCGGATTGATTCACTTTGTGACCAATCGACCAACCAAGGAAGCGTCGTCATCGCTGACCGGTACTGTTGGATCGGATGAACGCTTTGAAATCGACGGTCACTTCAACCGAGCGTTGTCGGATACCACCGCTTTACGAATTGCGTTTAATCACGACCAGGAAGATGGACAAACAGAATCCATCTCGACTGGAGAAGGGCTCGATGGAGAACAAAATACGGCGGTTAGAGTTTCGTTGCTCGTAGAACCTAGCGACAACTTTAGCGCCTATCTCAAGGCTGAATTCAGCGCTGATCGCGACGAAGCGCCAGTGCGCCACGGATTTTTCCAGGACGGCGGAGCATTTACCTGCGAAACCCGAGCATATGTCTATGGACGAGGCGATATTGATCCTGGTTTGCCGCCGCCACCGCCACCGCCGGGTAATGCTGGCGTATATGCGGAAACTTTTTTCTCGCCTTGCGACGACCCGTTTACCTCGGAAATTTCTGCCGAAGACGCGAATACAGACTTCCACACGGATAGGGATATTTTCACGTTCGCCGCTGAACTGGTTTGGAGCCTCGACAACGATCTGACAGTGACGTCGATCACTGGATTTATGGACGGTGACACGGACAATTTGCAAGACGTCATCGGAACCCCCAACGATGTGAATTGGCAGTTTGTGTCTAACGACGGTGACTCGTTAAGCCAGGAAATCCGCATCGACAATGTCGCGAGTGACAGCAAAGTGCAGTGGCTGGCTGGTGTCTATTTTATGACCGACGAAGAAACACGCGTCGAGCAACTGTTGTTCCAGCAACGCGGTGGCCGATTAGGTCCCTTTGTACCGACCACTCGCGAAACCGGCGGTACTAACGAGACTGATAGCTGGTCAGTATTCGGTGAAGTTAGTTTCGACATTGGCGAACGATCAACGATTACTTACGGCGGTAGATTCGTAAACGACGACAAAGACTATGTTACCGGAGCACGTGGTTTCGGCACCAACCGGCAGCTAATTTTCCTTCCGGGTGTCGATTCGCCGACGCAGGACGGTGGACCGCAGGTTTGTACCAATATGGGGCCACCTAGCCCGACTTGTGGTACTGAAGCAAATCCGGTCGGTTTCTCAGATTTTCTGGTCAGCGATTCCTGGGATGACTACATTTCCAAGTTATCGTGGGATTTCGAGATTAACGACAGCACCAATATGTACGTGCTTTATTCGGAAGGGTTCAAGAGTGGCACCTTCCAACCGGATGCACTCAATCCTGTGCAGGCTTCAGAGGTGGTTGCTCCAGAAACGTCGACCAACTTCGAAGTTGGTGTGAAGGGTGCAAGCGATCGTTATCGCTATGCCGTCACCGCGTATTATCTGGAAATCGACGATGTGCAGACAGTTAATTTATTGCCAGCCGGTGCCGGATTCGTCGGAATAATCAGCAATATTGGCAAAGTTGAGTCAATGGGCCTCGAGCTTGAGGGCGCTTTCTTAATCGGCGATAACTTTGTGTTAAGCGGCAACGTCGGCATTGTCGATGCAGAAATGAAGGATACACCTGATCCCGCAGACGACACCATTGATATCAGCGGAATGCGACCGCCGGGTGCGCCCGAGTGGACCTATAACATTATTGGTGAATACACGCTTGACCTGGCCAATGGTTCGAGCTTGCTTTTCCGGGCTGATGCGCGAGGTCGTAGCGACGTGTTCAATCAGACCTCTGGACGAACGCTGACGCCTACGCCTCGCTTACGACCCGAAGTTAAGGACTACGGCGCTAGGGTCACTTGGACGAATGCCAACGATGACATCAGCATTTCGGCCTGGGGCAAAAACCTCGCCGAAGATGTCGACATAACGAATTTCGGCCCACCGAGCCCGTGTTGTACGTCGTTTGCCGCTGGCTTCCGCGGCAAAAGAGAGTTCGGTCTAACTGCGTCGTTTGATTTCTAAGTAAATCATTTGCTGCATTAGTACATAGCATGAAACAAAAACGGCAGCCCATTAGGCTGCCGTTTTTTTTAGGAGATCACGCATGAAACAGATGATCAGAATAGTGTGTCTAGCACTTGCCGGTTTGCACTTCGGTTTACAAGCGCATGCAGCTGAGATTGTCACGCTTGAACCCACATCCGTTCCGAAGCCGTTCAAAAATCGCTTTAGCCACGGCAAATTGGTGCCATCCAACGCGGAATGGTTGTATACCGCCGGGCAGACGGGAGGCAATGTTGATGGCACGTTGGGCAAAACCATCGACGAACAAGCAGATTCCGCGATGCGTAATTTGTTCAACATCGTACTGGAGGCTGGAATGACCAGTGAGAATGTTGTGAAGATGACTATTTATTATCTCGACGCCGCACATTTACCCATTATCGTCGCGGCACGCAATCGCTACTTTGGCGACGATTTCAGGCCGGCGAGTACCGCCATCGGTGTTGCCGCATTGGCAAAAGCGAATTATCTCGTAGAGGTAGAGCTGGTCGCCGCAAGAATCAACTAATCGAACTCGGACAAATGAGTTGCGATATGCTGCGAGACAGAGGCTAATTTATGATCGACTTGCTCTACAACAAATAACTAGAATGAGAAAGCTAAACCATGAATCAAGAGACTGACTCGCTGCCCATCGATAAAAGTAAGAAAATTGGTTGGATCGGCGCCGGACGAATGGGCTTTGCGATGGCCAAACGCCTATTGCAACGCGGTTGCGACGTATCGATATACAATCGTACAAAATCCAAGGCATTGCCGTTATCTGAGATTGGCGCGACTATAGTTGATAGCCCTGCGGAGCTTGCGGATTGCGATATCGTATTCACTATGGTCTCCGGACCGGCGGACCTGTTCGAGGTTGTGTGCGGTAACGTGGGATTGCTAAGTACCGATAGCACCCCCGGATTGCTGGTTGATTGTTCGAGTGTGTCCGCCGAATCTTCGCAGAAGGTCCGCGAGGAACTATCAGCTAGGAAAGCATTGATGCTTTCGTCGCCGGTGAGTGGAAATGCCAAGGTAGTTGCCGCTGGAATGCTTACGGTGGTGGTTTCTGGACCACGCGAGGGATTCTTGGACGCGCAACCTTACTTGGAATCTATCGGTCGAGGCGTTACCTACGTCGGCGATGGAGAATTGTCGCGAATGGTGAAGATCTGCCATAACGTATTGCTGGGCGTGGTTACACAGTGCTTGGCGGAAATCACCGTGCTGGCAGAAAAGGGCGGCGTGAGCCGGCAGGCATTGCTCGAATTTATTAATGAAAGCGTTATGGGTTCAATTTTTTCGCGCTACAAATCGCCTGCCTTTGTCAATTTGGATTGGACTCCTACATTCACGCCTGTTTTGCTACGCAAAGACTTGGATCTGGGTATTGCGGCCGGTGAAGCTTTGGACGTACCAATGGAGGTAACCGCCCTCACGCGCGATATCGTCAATCGTCTGGTCGAATCTGGACATACAGAATGCGATTTTGGATATCTGCTTGAACAACAAGCATCAGCTTCGGGACTCAAACTTCAGCCGGAAGATGCTAATGTCGACGATGGGCTGCATTGAGCGACGACCGGTGATATGGAAAATCATTGTTAAAACGTAGGCACGATGTAATGAAAAGACGAGAATTCCTAAAGTACTCAGCTTCAGCAACCGGCCTGTCATTCGTTGGCTGCGGTCTTTCTGGTGTTGCGAACTCGAGTGGGCACGAAAGCCACAAGGGTCGTAGAGAAGTAGTCGTCAACGGCAAGCGTATGTTGACTGTCGATATTCATTGCCACAGTTATGTGCATGACGTCTGGCCACTCATAGAGTCTAGCGACAATATCGACTATCTACGTCCGCTGCTCGACAACGCGCGTCTAAAATCCAAGATTGATATCGATAGTGTTGATTTTCGACTACAGGAGATGGATCAACAGGGCATCGACATCCAGGCGGTTAGCCTGCATGTCGGGCAGTACCATCATTGGGCCGACTATGATCTGGCGGCAAAGATCGTTGCTGTGCAGAACGAGAAAATTGCGGATCTCTGTGCACAACATCCCGATAGATTTGTCGGACTTGGTGCGGTTTCACTGCAACATCCTGAACTTGCGGTGGAGCAAATGAAACACGGTGTGAAAGAGCTCGATATGCGGGGCTTTATGATCACTGCATCGGTAAACGGCGATGAATTAGCAGATCCAAAATTCAACCCGTTCTGGGCTGCCGCAGAAGAATTAGGGACCGTCATTTTTATTCACCCTCGCAATTTTCCAGAAGGAAATGCGCGGTTCACTGGAAATGGACGGCTGGACAACGTAATAGGCAATCCGCTGGAGACGACAGTCGCTCTGTCACATTTGATATTTGAGGGAACGCTTGATCGATACCCGGGCGTGAAAATATGCGCCGCCCACGGTGGCGGATACCTCGCATCATATATCGGTCGTTCAGATCACTGCGCGGTGAACGATACCGGTCGTTGCACGCCAATCGACAAAGTACCAAGTGAATACCTTCGACAACAGCTGTACTTTGACTCACTCATTTATACTGCTGAAAATCTGCGTCACCTAATTAGGACGGTCGGAGCCGAGCGTATTGTGGTCGGCACTGATTTTCCATTTGCCATGGGTAACAAAGACTCAATCGATCACGTGCTTTCGATCGATGAATTGAGCATTTTGGAGCAGCAAGCAATTCTTGGGGGAACCGCAGCCAAACTGCTAGGTATTGGTTAATGCCGCAATGAAACTTGCATTCACAATCAACGGGCAAGAAATCGAAATCGATGTCGATCCCGATACGCCGCTATTGGACGTGTTAAGAAACGACCTGGAGCTGAACGGTCCCAAATTCGGCTGCGGTCTTGCTCAGTGCGGAGCTTGTGCTGTGTCGATTGGTGGCAAATCCGTCCGCTCCTGCGTTACTCCGGTTCGTGCAGTTGCGGGCCGGTTGGTTGTGACTTTGGAGGGTCTGGGTACTGCGGATGCGCCACACCCACTGCAACAAGGATTCATCGACGAGCAAGCCCTGCAATGTGGGTACTGCGTCAACGGCGTCATCATTACCGCTGCCGCGTTATTGGATCGAAATCCAAATCCGACTGAAGCGGAAGTAAAGTCAGAACTCGCAGGGCATCTATGCCGATGTGGCGCCCAGCCGCGAATGATTAGGGCGATACTTCGAGCAGCGTCGAGTGCTGCCGGACAGAAATGAAAACCTCCCGTCGACAATTTTTGCAAGCCACTGGTTCGTTGGTTGTCTGCTTTTCACTGCCTGGCTGTGCTAAACAATCGGCTAGCGGTGCTGGTACGACCGCGCTTGGAAATCGAATTCTCATAAACTGGGACGGCCGTGTTACGGTATATCCGGGGAAGGTTGAACTTGGCCAGGGAATCGGTACCGCAATTGCACAACTGGTGGCCGATGGTTTGTCGATAGACATCGGTAGAATATCGCTGGCGGACGTTGATACTGATTTTTCGCCGAACGAATCGTATACCTATAGCAGCATTTCTATTCAGCAGAGCGGCCCAGCATTCGCGCGTGCTGCACAGATTGGTCGTCGTCACCTATTGCAACGCGCTGCCTCGATGTTGGGTGCCGACTTACTCGATGTGTCGTCGGTTGACGGCCAAATTGTTCTCCGCGGCAAGGCGACAAACACCAGCTATTGGACGCTTTTGCGCGAAGCCAATACTCACGATGTTGTAGATGTAGATGATGTTGCTGTGGATCTACAAGGCGACGCCGATGTAGCGGTCGGTAATTCCATTGCGAGGCTAGATATTCCAGATAAGGTCTTCGCGTTAGGCTCTTTTATACAGGACATTCGTCTACCCAAGATGGTTCACGCACGGATCGTCTGCCCACCGGCAGAACGCGCAACGATAGCGACGTACAATGTCGGCACTGCCGAAAGTATGTCCGGTGTGCAAAAAATAATTCGAGATGGCAATTTTGTTGCGGTTGTCGCGCAGCGTGAACAACAGGCGCGCCTCGCTGCAAATGAACTGAGTCAGTCTATTGAGTGGCATGTTGCTGGCGACCTACCCGATGCGCAACATATTCACGATTGGTTATCTGACACGCCGTCCACGGTAAGTAACGTTGTTGGCGGCAGTGCCAAACCGATTGGCAGTGGCGGCGAAAAGCATTCTGCGACGTACACGAGACCCTTTCATGCGCATGCATCGATAGCACCGTCAATGGCGATTGCATTTTTTCGCGACGGCCAGTTGACGATATGGAGCCACGCACAAGGCATGTATCCATTGCGAACGGCAATTGCACATACGCTGCGGATGGATGTCGATAAAGTTCGTTGTATTTACAAACAGTCTGCCGGTTGTTACGGCCACAATGGCGCGGACGACGCAGCGTGTGAGGCAGCCGCCATTGCGCTGGAATTTCCGAATGTTCCGGTGCGGTTGCAATGGGAACGCGCGGACGAGTTTGCATGGGAGCCGTATGGGTCGGCAATGAAAATTGATGTGTCCGCCGATTTGGATGACGATAGCATGGTGACCGCATGGAATTATGATGTCTTTAGTTGTGCGCATACCTCGCGACCGAGAGATGCCGCGAATGCGGGGAACTTTATTTATGCTCAACACAAAGCCAACCCATTGCCTATTCCCGCGCCGCGATCAATTCCGCAACCGGCAGGCGGCGAAGATCGCAATGCAGTACCACTGTATGAGTTTGCTGCGACGAACGTTGTAAAACATCTTGCGTCATCGATGCCAATTCGGGTTTCTTCGCTGCGCGGGTTAGGTGCCTATGCGAACGTATTCGCAATTGAGTCGTTTATGGATGAGCTGGCAGGGGCACGAAATGTTGATCCACTGGGGTTTAGGCTAGCCCACTTAGGCGATGATCGCGCAAAAGAGTTGCTGACCAAGCTCGCCGATGTAAGCGGTTGGTCGACGAGGCCAAAAGGTGGTACCGGCATTGGCTGGGGACTTGGATTTGCGCAATTCAAAAACCTCTCCAGCTATGTCGGCGTTGTATTTGAACTGACCGTCGCGCCGTCAACCGGGCGGATTGAACTTCGGCGGGCCGTCGCGGTGTGTGATGCTGGCAAGATCGTAAATCCGGATGGTGTTGTTGCACAGATTGAAGGTGGAATCATTCAATCGGCGAGCTGGACAATAAAGGAGTGCTTACAATTTTCGAAAAACCAAATTACCAGCCGAGATTGGGCGTCCTATCCAATCTTGCGTTTCGATGAAATTCCACAGATTGAGGTGCATCTCATGCAGCGCAGCAATCACAAGTCGCTCGGAGTTGGTGAGTCAGCACAGGGGCCGACCGCGGCGGCCATCGCAAACGCAGTATCTCACGCTTGCAGTCAACGTATTCGCAACCTTCCAATCAAAGCATCGGCGTACGATAAAATCGTTTCGTAGATAACGATGAGCAGCCTTTTCAACCGGCTGTTAGGTGTCCGAGTCCGCAGGCGGAAGGCCACAATAGTCGATATGCTTACTCGCTGCCGACGTGTTTCCCAACATGCGAATTCCGTTGTCTACTTGGTAGTCAAGATCGCCAAGGCGGCAATCTAGTTGTTCGGCCGCATTTCGCAGGATGTCTAGAAGCAAATCATCGTCTTGGCATTCCATCTGTAACGTCGCATTCTCACCGGACCATATTTTTATTTGCCGCATTTGTCGTGGTGACTAAGCTAATTCGGCCAGCGCCGATTCTTGATTGTCAAATGTTGGCGGATCAAATGCGATATCTAGCTCTTCAATGTCATTTGCCGAATTCGCAGATATCGATGCGAAGTCAAAGAGGTCGGTATCGAGCATGTGACTGCGCGTAACACGCTGCATCGATTTAAAAATGCTGACTACACGATTTGGCGAATCGCGCTCCCAGTCCGACAGCATGCGTTTAATCCTTACCCGTTCTAAATTGGTCTGCGCTCCGCAAAGATTGCAAGGAATAATCGGGTAATTGCGTTGTCGCGCGTACCGCGCGATATCCTTTTCACGACAATAGACTAATGGCCGAATAACAACATTTTTTCGATCATCGCTGACGAGCTTCGGCGGCATGGTTTTCAATCGGGAGCCGTGAAACATATTGAGAAACATAGTTTCGACGAGATCGTCCATGTGATGCCCCAACGCGATCTTGGTAGCGCCTACTTCGCCGGCAGTCCGGTACAAAATTCCGCGACGAAGTCTAGAACATAGCGAGCATAGCGTTTTACCCGGTTTTACTTTGTCGAGCACTATGCTGTACGTGTCCTCTTCAACAATTCGGTATTCGACGCCGAGCTGCTGCAAGTATTGCGGCAGGATATGTTCTGGGAAACCGGGTTGTTTCTGATCGAGGTTGACGGCGATTAGGTCGAATTTTACAGGCGCGATTTTCTGCAGCGCGCGGAGCATATCCAACATGGTATACGAGTCCTTACCACCGGAGAGGCAAACCATAATGCGGTCGCCATCTTCAATCATATGGTAGTCCGCAATTGCGCTGCCAACCTTACGCCGCAGACGTTTGCCCAGGCGCTCGAGATTCTCTGTATTCATGCGCCAATATTACAGGGAGCCGCGTACAATTGCCCCATCCGATTGCGTGGCGGTAGACAAATATGCCGAGCAATGAAAGTGTGTGTTATGTATTAAGGGCTCGCAAAACGACGTCAGGCGCTAACGGCATGTGGCGTACACGTTTCCCGGTGATCGTAAATAACGCGTTAGCGATCGAGGGTGCGACCATCGCCATGCCCAGTTCTCCGACGCCGGTTGGCGGCGCATCGTTGGTCAATACTTCGGCTTGAATGTCGGGCACCTCATTCATTCGCATGATGCGGTAATCGTGAAAATTGCTTTGTTGGACGATGCCGTCCTTGATCGTTACCCGTTCGTGTAATCCTGAACTAAGTCCGAATATGATATTACCCAACAGCTGTGCTTGAGCGTTCTTCGGCGAAACAATGAAACCTGCGTCGCCAACACCGAAATAACGCAAAACTGAAATTCGTCCATTGCTACTGTCTACAGCAATTTCAGCGATGCCGGCAGATAGCGAACGGCTGTAGCCGGAAATCGCAAGGCCAAGGGCTCGGTCGGCTGGCATTTTCCTTCCCCAATCGGCCAGTTCGGCAACCCTTTCGAGAACCTTTGTCATACGTGGGTTCTTGTGACAAAGCTGCAACCGCATTTCGAGAGGGTTGATCCCTCTGTCATGAGCTAATTCATCCACGAATGATTCGATGGCGAATTTGGTATAACTGGTTGCGACGCCACGATAGGCAATCACCCTACAAGGGCGATCAGTTGGGATGTGCTCTGCAAGATGATGTGCGATATCGTAAGTGCTATTTTCGGAACCCAGCATTGAGATGACGTCTTTCGGCTTGCTCGCCTCCCAGCGATGCTTATTCATGGTGGGTAAATTGTACGGTGTTGCCACGCGATGGTGAACGGCTGTTAGCTTACCGTCGGCGCCGAATGCGCCGCGAAGGTATTGCACCGCAGGACCGCGAAACTGGCCTGCCAGCAAATCGTCTTCGCGACTCCAAATGACTTTGATGGGCCGTTTCAGAGCGCGCGATGTGAAAAGCGCATCGTCGACGTATTGCTGCCGAAGCACACTACGACGGCCAAAGCCACCGCCCATAGATAGCGGGTGCAACGTAATGTTCGCTTCTTCGGTTTCGAGCGCCTCTGCGGCGCCCATAATCGTCAAGCTCTGAGTTTGTGTTCCTACCCATATTTCCGCGGATTTACCATCGTCCGATACAGAAGCAGTCGCATTTAACGGTTCCATTTGCGCGTGATATGCAGGGTCGGAAGAATAGGTTGCCTCGACTACTCGATCCGCGGATGAAAGGTGTGCTTTTGCATCTCCCGATGGGCGCCCCCAAGCTACGCCTGCCAAGTCCAGATCATGCGCTGCTGACTGGTATTCGCGAAGAGACGTATCTAAGTTTTTCTTTCTGAAGGGAGACTTTTCAGTCCAGGTAACTTGCAGCTTGGATTTCGCCACCTTGGTCGCCTCGACCGTTTCTCCAACAATGGCAACGCCGTAGGGGAGAGTGACAATGTCGATAATTCCCGGAACAGCCCGCGCCGCGACGTCGTCAACAATCGCTGGGCCGTCGCCCTCCACAGGGCATCGATGGATTGCGGCAAATGCCATGCCTGGGACTTGCACGTCCATTCCGTAAAGCTGACTGCCATTGCTCTTGGCAGGCACATCTCGCCGCATTATCGATTTGCCGAGGTAGCGGTAGTCGCTTTTCGCTTTGAACTCGCTTTTGTCGACCTCGGGAATTTCAGTTGGCAATTCGATGCTAGCGACAATATCGCCGAACGAAATTTCTTTGCCGCTCGCCGCGTGAGCGACAACTTGTGGTTTCGTGCTCAGCTCCGTCATAGGAACCTGCCAATGCTCGGCGACGGCTGACATTAACCATTTGCGTGCTTGTGTACCAGCATGCGCCAGCTTGTCGAAGTACACCATGACGTGGGTGCTGCCCGCGGTGTAGAGGTTGTTTTGGAAAATTGGATTACCGTACGACTTATCGTTTACAGCCACTGTTTCAACAGAAACGTCGGCCCAGTCCGCGTCCATATGTTCGGCAAGTATCAATGGCACATGCGTCATTGAACCTTGACCCATTTCAGTGCCGGCGTATTTAATCACTATCTGATTGTTGGCGCCAATCGTTACCCAAATGTTCGGCGTGACTGTTTTGTCTGCCACGGTTGATTCCGCTTCCGGTCCGGCCCCAGAACTGCACGCTGCAATTGCACCGCCGGTGCCGACAACAAACGAAATGCTGGCAGTGCTGTGCAAAAATTCACGACGACTGATTCCACTTGTTGCAATGTCGTTTGCTCTATTTTTCATCGGCAATCTCCGCCGACGCTTGTTCGATGGCCGCCATAATCGCGGGGTAGGTACCGCAACGACAAAGATTTGAACTCATGTGGTTGACGATATCAGTGCGCGTAGGCTTTGGATTATTGGCCAGCAAGCCTGCGGCGCGCATGATCTGACCAGACTGACAGTAACCACATTGGGCAACTTCGAGGTCGACCCAGGCTTTTTGCAGCGGGTGGTCCGATTTCTCAGATAGTCCCTCAATTGTGGTAATCGACTTGCCGTTAACTGTGGCAACAGGTGTCAGGCAGGAGTAGGTCGGGTGGCCGTCGACATGAACGGTGCAGGCGCCGCATTGACCCATGCCGCAACCGAATTTTGTCCCCGTAAGCTTCAGATGTTCGCGAATTACCCAAAGTAACGGGGTATCTTCTTGCGCGTCGACTGTAGTGTCGACGCCATTAATCTTTAAGGAAATCATACTTGTTCACCATCACTCTCGTGGGTATTGGGAGGCGACCTGTTGCCGCGCGTAGGTGATTGCGGCTTGCAATCCCGCAAAATCATATTTCTTGCATTCGTGTGCATCAACGATAGCAGAGTAAGCTAGCCAGCTCAATATTCTGCTAGCCGCACCTCAAAACACTGAATTGTTGCTAAAAGGCTATGAAATTAGTCGTAAAAAGCCGGGCATCCATTTCACAGCGGGCCCCGTTTATTGCCAAATGGCAGTAACCGGAGCTTAGCACACGTGTTGATTCCGAGAGTTCGTAAGAGTACAGTGCACACGAGTGCATCAATAATCATTCATTAGGATCGATCGCAGACTGGCATTTGCAGGCTCATAGGTCGAATGCGATTCAATATGAGGAGCGGGGGAATCATGAAAGCAAGAATCACAAGTTATTTTTCGTCAGCGGTCGCGGCGCTGGGTGGCCTATTGCTTATCGGCGGCGTGGGCGTTGCAATTCCTGAAATTGCGGTTGCACAAATTGTTCTGGAAGAGATCGTGGTGACCGCGCGAAAGCGTTCGGAGAGCCTCAACGACGTACCCGCATCCGTGCAGGCATTTGATGCTAGTGACATTGAACAAGCTGGCATCGTCAACATGCGTGACTACATCAATCTGACGCCCAATATGAATTTGGTGGAAACGCAAAACTCAGGCTTTGCATTCGTCAATATTCGTGGATTGTCTCAAGTACGGAATGTCGATCCTACGGTCGCGGTCGTAATTGACGGCGTTCTGGTAACCACCGGCCTGGGATTCACTCAAGATTTGTTCGACATCGAACAAATCGAAGTGTTGAAAGGACCACAAGGTGCGTTATACGGCCGCAACGCGACCGGTGGCGCGATCAATATCACGACAAAACAGCCGTCCAACGATACGGAAGGATTCATCAGGGCAGGACTGGGCGATGGCGGAGCGTTCGGCGGGTCGGCGGTACTTAGCGGTGCGTTATCGGAAGACAAATTGTTGGGACGCGTCGCGGTTGGCTATAAGGAAGCCGATGGCTGGAGAGACAACGTTTCGACGGGCCGAGAAGCAGACTTTTACGAAAATTATAGTTTGCGCGGCAAGTTGATCTGGCAGGCATCGGAAAACGTAAATGTTGATTTCCGTGGGTCTTTTAGTGATTCGTCTGGAGTCGGTGCGGCATTTGTTTCCAACGCACCGAATTTCGTGAATGGCAGTATTCCCGGTTCCCCCGCACCGCCGAACAACGGATTTCCGGTTAACGGTAGTGCCCCGGTCCTGGACGGCGTTCCTGGCCCGATTCGAAACCTAATTGGCGACCCTAACAATACCAGTGTGCAAATTGCTTCAGATATTCCTGGCATAGACGATCGGGAAATTTTGGAACTGTCGACGAAAATCGATTGGGAAACGAGTTTCGGCACGATCACTTCGGTGACTTCGTACGATGAGTTGGATGCAATTACGGTCGGCGACAACTTCCCGTATTATCCGTTTTCTCCGCAAATTGAAGGTACTGGTCTTGCTCGCCTGAACAACACATTCGGACAAAATCGCTTTCACAGCGCGCTCAGTCAGGAATTGCGCATAACGTCGAACGCAGATCAGTCTTTGCGGTGGATCGTCGGGGCATACGTTGTTGGTACTGAACTAGATACTTTGATATCAACCAATGACGACAACAATACGGGCGTCGTTGAACAAGATCTTAGCGCGAATATCGGTACGAACAACGACACCGAATCTTGGAATAATCGTTTCTTGGCGGCCGCTGTACCCGCGTTGGGTGCATTGTTCGGGGCGAACCCCGCCGCGATACCGGCGGCATGTTTGGCCGGTGGAGGTGGTCCGCTTGCGGGTATCAACATTCCGGTTTGCGCGGGCATTTTGGCAAATCCCAATACCAACCCGGCCGCGCTAAGTGTCAATGTTGATCGCGCGGAGAACACCGCGTATGCGCTATTTGGCCAGATTAACTACGACCTAAGTGACGTTCTGGAACTCTCGGTTGCGCTGCGCTTCGATAAGGATGACCGGGAACAAACTGTACGTACCCCTCAGGGGCAATTACCGAACTTTGCTTTTGGCGGCGCATTCGAAGGCGAGGTTAGGGAGGAAGAATTCGACTCTTTACAGCCCAAAGTTACGCTGCGTTGGAAGCCAAGTGATGATGTCACACTATACGGGCTGTACGCAGAGGGATTCAGGAGCGGTGGATTCAATTTAAGCGGTGTCGCGGCGGGCGTAAACGCGTTGGCTAGCGCGGGAATTCCCGGTATGCCGGCGGGCGTATTCGATCAATGGCAACAGGAAGACTCGCAATCGTTCGAGCTCGGCTTCAAAGGATCCGCTGCGAACGATCGATTCAAATACAGCGGCGCAGTCTTTCATACCAACGTGGACGATGCGTTTGCATTTACATTCGTCGCCCAGCTGACGGCACAGATTATTCGTAACGTGGATGAAGCCGAGATTACCGGCGTCGAACTTTCGGGTAGCTGGCTGGCGACCGAACATCTTCAGTTTGACTTGAACCTGGGTTTTCTCGATTCAGAAATCAATGCGAGTTCGTGGATGGGCGCCGGTGGGGTGAATATCGTCGGCAACGAGCTGCCATACAATCCCGATCATACGATCAATTTCGGACTGACCTACCAACGTCCGCTTTCCGAGACTTGGAGCGGGTACCTTCGCTTAGACTATCAGCAGATAGGCGAATTGTTTTTCGAAGTCGAGAATTTCGCCGCAAGAGACCAGTTGAATTTTGTCAATGTGAGGCTTGGTTTTGGTAGCGATCAAAGTGGCTGGGACTTCGCGTTTTGGGCGAAGAATCTCACCGACGAAGATTACATCGCCGATCTGATCAATCCGAACGGCATAACTTACTACGGCAAGCTTCGCCAAGTCGGCTTCGAGGCTACCAAGAGATTCCAGTAAATTCCGCTCGTCGAATCAAGATAAATCGCTGGGCCCTAACTGAGGGCCCAGTCTTTTTTTGGTGCTGCGAATTGGTTTGTCAGGCAGCGACAGTCAAACCGTTACGAATTGTAAATACCGTCCAACAGAGTATACTTACACCCTTGTTTTAAAAGGTTTTTTCGCCGAAGCATCCGTCGCAACATCAAGCTTTGTTCTAGCTGTGTTTTGCACTATTAGGGTCTAGGCAAGGGCACTTCCGGCTAGCCAATTCGTGTGTAAATTTCAGGAGAAATCGATCAATGAAAATATGCAACCCGCTACTGAGATTGCAACTGCAGGCGCTTGTAGCAACGACTGCATTGCTTTTTCTGTCTGCGTCATTTGCCGCACCGCCTAAGGAGGCGTCTACGCGCCAAAAGGCCAAATGGGCGACGGATTGGTCAAAAAAAGTTGGCATTGAACTGGAATATAGTCTTGATTCCAGCGGACCCGATGCATGGGATTCTTCTAAACATCCTCTAGTATTTGTTACAACGGAAGGTCCTGGATATGGCGGTTTGCTTAGTGGCGTAACTTTGCCTGGACTCGCAATAATTGACGCCGACACGCGAGAAGTAGTTGCAAGTGCGAACTACGATGTACTTTCGTGGGGATGGAAAAATGCATTCGAGCCGCATGGTTTGGGTGTTTCGCCCGACGGCCAGTGGATTTATTTACCGACCGGTGAAGGCTCGTTTATGACAATGGGCGAGCATGCCGGTCGGTATCTGGTGATCAATGCGAGAACCTTGAAGGTCGACAAAGTCATCAAACTGCAGGGCCAGGCGCATCATGCCAAGGCCTATCGGACACCAAACGGCGATCAACGCGTCATGCTTTACGGTTGGTCGCAACCGCTATTCGTACTTGATCCCGGCGATGATAATCGTGCAGTGGGAAGCATTTCTCATCAAGAGCAAGGCAGCGAAGGCTATTTGTACTTTGCGTCTCCGGCAGGCGACCAGATCATCGGTACCGGCCGCTATCGCGATTTTGATATGCGAAAACAGCTCGCGGATAACCCGGTTTGGTTGATCGATCCGGAAACCTGGAAAGTTAAAAAGTGGATCAAGATGCCGGATAGTGCACCGGTCTGGGTTTCATACACGGTAGACGGCAAAAACGCCTACATAACCGGTGCACGCGGTAGCATCATCATGCACCTGGATCTTGAAACGGAGAAGTTTGTCGCCGAGCAGCGCGCAGGTGTTGACGGTCCGTATGGAAATCACTTCGGTTGGGATGACCGGTATATCTACACGATCGGCAAGGGTGAAGAGTCGCACAATCGAGGCAAGATGCTGGGCATGGTCGACACTGCAACGATGGAAATACCTGGTTCACGCTCAATGAACCAGTTTTATACAGGCTGCATTCGCGGTGATCATGGCACTCTGCATCCCGATCCAGATGCGAATGAGTTGTGGATTAGTTGTAATGCGAGTTTTGAAGTAGTGGTATTTGACCTTGATTTGCAAGAAGTGTCCGAACGTATACCGATGCCGAACGGCGGTAGCACGCATTCGGGTGCATTTGTGAGCTATCCAGACGGTTGGAATTCGCCTGGTGAAACACTGTCCGACCACAATGGACTACATGCAGGGGCGCTCGAACTGAAGCGCAAACTCATTGCAGGCGAACTATGATCCTCGAGCCTTGTACTAATTCAGTAGTTGGAGATTGTTGGCAATGAATAATAATTGGTCCCTTTTATGTTTTGCGATGTTCGTATTTATCGTTGCAAGTATGCCCATAGCCCTGGCCGACAAGGTCGTTACCGCGACGGAGCAAATCAAAGAAGGAAAAGTGGTATTTGAGACCATTGCCGGTATTGGCTGCAAAGGTTGTCATGGCGAATTTGCAGAGGGCGATCTCGGCGTGGGGCCGTTCATCCGCGGCGCAACTGAGGGCAGTATTCGCGCGGCGATTGAAGGCACTGGCGAAATGGTCGTTGTTAAAAACGTCATATCGGACGAGCAAATTCAGACAGTTTCAGCATACCTCGAATATTTGGGCAGTGTGGAGGTGGTGCGTACGCTATCGAAGCGCGGTCGTTTCTTGCCCGAGAGTGTGGCTGTGAAAGTGGGTGCAAATCTGCAGATAATCGTCAAGAACTCAGGCATTAAGCCCGCAACATTTCAAAGCGACAACATGAACATTGAGCCGTTCACCGTTGCAGGACGTTCCACAAGCAGTTTCGAATGGCAATCACCGGCGGTGGCTGGCAAATATACTATTTACTGCGTTGACTGCAAGCTAAAAGAGCAGTTATTTACGGTAACAGTTAATGCTGACGGTATGCAGGAGGCTGACTGCGAGTAACTTTTTATGACTGTCGACTCTACAACTATCGCGGAACCGATACCGAGCGACAAGCAGGCGTTGACGCATCGTCGGACTATGCGCGGTCAACCGCTAATCGCTGCAGGGTCTGTACTCATAGCGTTGGTCATTGCGTCCGCGTGGTTGGTGTTTCCCTATTTTGTCCGCGATATGAATTTGATTGCGGATGTCGGTTCAGAAGTAAAAACTGAGAAGCTTCAAAAGTCGATAAGCATCGGGAAATTCCTAAACCGGACAACGTTCGGCGTGGGCGAGGCACAAGTTGACGTCCTATATGCAACGACGAAGTTCTTCGAAGTCACGGACCGTTCGCAAATCGTTACCCAGTATCGGCCGGATTTGTACCACGTATTTCTGGTGACAGAAACGACGCACATTGAAGACTTGCCGTTTCAATTACCGACGGCGCAACTGACAATTGACGGCGTACTTTACGCGGCTGTCGATGTGGAAGGTCCGATTGACGTCTACCATCACCGTTCTGTGACCGTCAGATTCCCGGCTTATCTTGATGACGGTACGCCGACCATCGGTGCGAACGCTGAGCGGCTACGCCTTGAACTTGTTAGCACCTGGGACCCTGGAGACTCGGCGCGAACTTTTGAGTGGGAGTTACCCATTCAATATCCGCGGGAACTTGCGAACCCCAGTCCGTGGTCGCCAATTATGGTTACGGGGCTGGCGGCAGGCCTGCTCTCGTTTGTACTCACACCTTGTCTACTTCAATTGCTTGCCGTTTATGTAGTGACACTCACAGGATTTTCATCAGAAAAGTTGGCTGCCGACAGCAAAACGATTGTCGCTGATGCTCGAAGTAAACTGCTGAAGACAGCGTTTTCTTTTGTGGCCGGATTTTCTGCACTATTTACGCTAACGGGTGCGGCGATAGGGCATGCGGGAAAACAGATGCAAATGTTTTTTGCCGTTTGGAGCCCTACACTTACCGTAATAGCGGGTATCGTTGTTATCGCGATGGGAATTTGGGTCGGGATTCGATCGCGTGCGCCGTTGGTGTGCAGAATTGTGCCAGACCGTGTTCGAAACAGATTATTGAAGCCGTCCTCAAACTTCGGTTCCGCTTTCGTCGCGGTCGGTTTTTCTCTGGGCTGTCTGACCTGCTTCGGCGGTGCCATTATTGCGACGTTGCTCATTTACGTCGGTGCGCTAGGCAGTGCGTTTATCGGTGCCATGGTGATGTTCGCATTCTCACTGGGCGTTGCCGTTCCTTTTCTACTTGCGGCGCTATTCCTTAGCAAAACATTGCCACTACTGTCTCGGCTTCAGTCGCTGTCACCGCAAATCGGTCTGGTGAGTATGATCGTCATAGTAACGTTTGGCGTCATCCTTCTGACGGACAATTTTCATGCGCTAAGTGACTTTATTTATCCATTTTTGGGGCTGAGTTAATTTACACGTTCCGATGGTCCGGAGACGAAGAATTGTGTTACCGCTAGGTGTATTGCCGCTGTCCGTCGTCGCTACTGAATGCAACATGCGGTGTACTGTTCCGCTTGCAGAGACAAAATCGAATGGCTAGGCGATTATTCTTGCGGCACCTCGCCGCGATCGTGATGACTTGTTCGCTGTCGCCGTCTTTTGCGGGCTACGACGATGGAGCACGTTATGCGTTTTTGCCCAGCTACATGCAAAAGTCGATTGTGGTGATTGATCTGTACGATCGAGCAAGAGCGCACGACGTCAAGCTGAATGCTGCTCCGGATTCGGTAGCTGCGTCGGAAGTGCTTAGGGCATTGGTTATCGGACACAATGCTAATAAAATGCTGACGCTCGTCGACCTAATGACTGAAGAGCTCACACAAATTGGCTATCCACTTGCGATTGAGCCTAATGTCGTCTTGGTCAGTCCGATCGGTGAGACAGCAGCAATTTACGATAGTGCCGCGTCAATTCTGCAAGTGCACGCATTACGTAGAAAAGAAATTCTTCTTTCAGTGTCAAATGTTGAGACGGCAACCGAGTTAACCTTTAATCCTGATGGTTCGACGATATATTGGGTAGATCAAGCCCAAGGTACGCTAAATGCTGTCGATCTCTGGTCTAGCCGTAGATCGCTGAAACTCACACGAAAAGCAGCATCGTTATCGGCGATGACTCGAAGCGTGGATGGAACGCTTGGCTTTATTAGCAATGCTGACAGCGACCAGGTATATGTCGTCGATCTGCACGACCTGAAGATGCTACGAACAGCAGGCGTAGGCCGTGCGCCCGGGAGACCATGGGGAACCGCTGATGGCCAGTATATGTTGGTACCCAATACCGGGAGTGGCACGCTCACCGCGATCTCTACACTAAGTAGTGACTCGCTTTATACAGTCAAAACAGTCTCCAATGCGGTATCTGTGAATCCAGGTTGGATAGATACCGTAGCGGCGGTGATCGGGGACGACGGCAGTATTATTTTTCACAACATTGCAAACGGCGCAGAACTATCTCGCGAAAAGTTGCCAGGAGCACCGAGCGCCGGTGTTGTTACTTCCGACTCTAAAACGCTCGCTGTAGCGATTCCGGATAGTGGCGAGATGGCATTTTTCGACATGCGAAAGCGCAAAAGACTCCCATCCATCTTGGGAATGCCCAATGATATTGGTGAAATTTCACTCGCTATTTCCAATAATCTCTGTCACTAATGTTTGCGCGAGTTGCCAAGCTTCATTCGCATAGTCTGCTGGCGTGTTTGGCATTAGCATGGTTTCCTGCAGTCGCCAGCACGGCTACAAATGCAGAATCAATTGTTAGTGGTGACTTTGAATTAGTAGATCATTCGGGACGGACGGTTACGCAGAAAACCTATGCTGGCAAGTATCGGTTGGTATTTTTTGGATTCACGGAATGCCCAGATGTTTGCCCAACGACGCTTTTGCAGGTTGCGCGGGCACTGAATGAGTTGGACGACCGTGCGAATGAAATTCAAACACTATTCATAAGCGTCGATCCAAAAAACGATTCGTCACAACGTCTGAGGGCGTATGTACACGCCTTTCACGAATCTATTATCGGACTGACCGGAAGTGACGAACAAATAGCGAATGCCGCTTCTTCGTTCAATGTTACGTACGGCATCAAGACTGCAGACGAGAGCGTTAGTGGTCGGCAAGAGGTTTATCACAGCGCCTATCTATTCTTAATGGACAGAGACGGCAAGTTTCTCGATATTTTTGGTTTCGGTGCGCAAGCCACTCAAATCGCGAGTGAACTGCAAAAATACTTGAAATAGCCATGCAAATGCCAACGGTAACTCAGCATACGCATGGTTGTGTGAACTACTTACTTTACCTCGATCTCGCTGGCTGCCTGAATTGTCGAAGTAAATATCTGCAATCTATTGTCACAGGATTTCTAACACATCAATGAACACTGTTCTTTACAATGCGCCGCAGTCAACTTGTAGCCAGAAAGTTCGAATTTGCCTTTGGGAAAAGGGCATTGTATTCACAGAAGAGAAACTAGATTTATTTGCCGGTGATCAGCTAACACCGGAATATAAGTCACTAAACCCAAACGGAGTTGTTCCGACACTGCTGCACGATGATCGGGTCATAGTAGACTCTTCTGTCATTATCGAATATTTGGAAGAGTTGCAGCCAAATCCGGCGTTGTCGTCGACTGATGTCTATACGCGCGCCAAGATGCGTGAGTGGATGCGGTTTTTCGAGGAAGTGCCAACACCCGCGGTACGAGTTCCGTCGTACAACCTCGTGTTTTTACGCCACTTTAGGAATATGAATGACGAAGAATTTGCGGCGTTTGGGGAATCGAAACCACTACGCAAAGATTTTTTCCTGAAAATGGGACGTACCGGCTATAGCGGTCGAGAAATGCAACAGGCAGAAGATCGTCTCACGCTGACGGTTTCACGAATGGCCTCAGCAATGTCGGACGGTCGAACGTATTTGTTGAATGATTACAGTCTTGCGGATATTTGCGTGCTGCCTACATTTATCCGACTTGAAGATCTCGGGCTTTCCCGACTATGGGAAGATCAAGGCGCGATTGTTCGTTGGTTCGCAGCATGTCGTAAGCGTGCCGCCGTAAAAAATGCATTCTATTTTACGTCGCTGCTATCAGAACAGTATGGCCCCATAGGCAATGACCGGACGGAAAGCGACTAGCGTCGGTGCTTATTGTCGACCCTTGGTTTTACGTTACCGCCATTCCGGCGGTATTTATTTATGGTATGGCGAAAGGCGGCCTGGGAGGCGCGGCCGGTGCCATGTCAGTTCCATTGATGTCGTTGACAGCTGACCCCCTGCAGGCCGCTGCGATACTGTTGCCGATAATTTGCCTGATGGATTTACAGGTATTGCATTTATTCTGGCGAAAATTCGACGCTCATAGCCTAAGAATACTCGTTCCTGCGTCGGTCATAGGCATTGCAGTGGGCTCGCTGTTATTAGGTGTTTTGCCGGGATTTGCGCTGAAAATTATGCTCGGTTCGATCGCGATATTGTTTTGCCTGGATCGATGGACGCAGCGTCGTTCCGAGCAGTCAAACAGTCCACCAGGCGATTGGAGCGGCCGATTTTGGGGTTTCGTCGCAGGCATCACTAGCACACATATTCATGCTGGAGCGCCGCCGGCTTCCATCTATCTGCTGCCGAAGAATTTGGATAAGGTCATTCTGGTCGGTACATTCGGTGTATTTTTTGCTGTACTAAATTTCGTCAAGTTAATTCCATACACATTGTTACAGCAGTTTGACTCTCAGAATCTAATAACTGCGCTTGTGTTGTCGCCGCTTGGGCCGCTCGGCGTATGGGCCGGATACAAAGTGCTGCACTACTTCGATCAGCAGGCCATATATCGAATTATTTACGTATTCTTGTTGCTTACAGGCGGCAAACTACTTGTCGATGGGCTCGGCGCAATGCTCTAAGAGGTGCTAAGATCGCCACAAGTGACAGCCGGTCAATTCGTAGAATAGTAAATGAAGAAAAAGTCACGGCGGAAAGCCACAATTCGAGATGTTGCTGAATTAGTTGGAGTGCATCACTCGACCGTTTCTCGAGCGCTGAGCCGCAACAAACAGTCGAAGATTTCTCCTTCGGTGGTTCGTAAAATCGAGCGAGCAGCAGAGAAACTCGGTTATTTTCCAAACTTGGTTGCGTCTTCGCTGAAGCAAAATCGTTCGTTCGCGATCGGCGTATTGATTCCAGACCTAATGAACCCGGTTTTTCCGCCGATTATTCGTGGCATCCAGGACACCGTCGAATCTATCGGTTACACCGTCATAACTGCAAATACAGACGATGAGGAACGCAAAGAGCAGGAGGCGCTACGCATGATGCAAGGCCGCTCGATTGAAGGCGTTATTATCGCGACTGCGCGGCGCGAGGATCCGATCGTTGAGGAGTGTATTAAGCGGGAAATTCCCTTTGTATTGGTCAACCGGATGGTCGATCGAGTAGATGTCAACGCGGTGATTGTTGACGAAGACTTCGCAGTCCGCAGCACATTGGATCATTTAATCAATCTTAAACATCGACGAATCGCTCACATCGCCGGTCCGCCGCATACGTCCACCGGATTCGAACGTGCAAATACGTTCAAGAACTACATGCGCCTGCACAACCTTGAGCCCGATCTCGTCGTCGTAGCCGATAAATTTACCGCGGAAGAGGGTGCGCGAGGTCTGAAGAAACTCCTCGGGATCGATAACAGCTTCACGGCAGTTGTTGCGGGTAGCGATTTAATTGCTCTGGGCTGCATCGACGCGATGGCTGAAGTCGGTCTAATGGTGCCGGAAAATGTCTCCATTGTCGGTGGCAATGACATCCCCTTCCTGTCGCGAATGAATCCTGCGCTGAGCTCTGTTGCGATTCCAAAATACGAGATGGGCTCGCAAGCGGCAAAAGTCTTATTGGAGGTCATCGCTGGTGAGCGGGAGACGCCGTTAGTCATGCGTATGCAGCCACGACTTATTGTGAGGAATTCAACCGCCCCAGCGCCCCGGTAGGCTCGCCGGCCCGCAGACCTTCGCGCGGACGATTGGCTCACTACCTACGTTGCCACCCTACAACCGTTTGCATTTTTTCATACCTTTTAACTTTACTTTCACTAAAATAGAGCTAGTATTATTAATGCAAACGTGTGCAACAAAAAATACAACTTAGCTGATCGAAGCTGGGACATTTCTTGGCCGTTAACGGCCTCTGCGGTCGCGCATCGGCGCGGCATGGGAGACGGAACGTTCTTCGCATCTGATCGGCAGGAGGGGCGTAATGAGATCAGTATCGAAGTTTAGGAAAGTTCCGACATATTTGCGTCGGCAGTTTGTAATGCTAGCGGTAATTGTCTTCGGTGGCGTAAACGCCTCTGCCCAGGATATTCCGGCGCCGAGTTTTCAAAGTGGCTTGCCGGATCCTGTGCCAGACGTATTTAATCTCGTAGATTTTCTAGATGAATTTGGCGGTTTTCCGCGCCACGCCGTAGGAAAGCTCGACACGATAGAACTAGGAAACGGTGCTTACGTCGTTACTGAAGGAGTTTATCAGGCATTTTTTCTTGTCGGCCGTAGGGGCGTAATTTTAGTTGATGCCCCGCCGTCGTTGGGCGTGCCTGGTGCGACCACTCAGACGGGCGAAACACTATTGGGGGCCATTGCCGCAGTTACCGATCGCCCAATTCGGCATCTGGTTTACAGTCACGAACATAAAGATCACATTGCTGGCGCAGCGGCAATTCGGGATGCATTTCCGTACGTGCGAATTCACTCTAGTAAGGAAACTTTGGGGTCGCTGGTTCGGGCGCACGCGCAAGATTCCAACGATTCACGCCCACTTCCAAATCGAATCGTACATCACAAGTCCTGGGTGCGCAGTGGACGACAAGTTGTGCAACTCAGCGATCGCGGCACGGCCCACTCACCCGGCGACTTATATATCTGGGCACCACGCCAAAAAATTCTGATGTTGGTGGATGTGGTATTCCCTAAGTGGGTGCCGTTCTCTAGTCTGGCATTGACAGACGATGTGCGCGGTTATATTAACGCTCACGATCAAATTCTTGCTTTTCCGTTCGAAACATTTATTGGCGGCCATTTGACAAGACTTGGTGGACGTGACGACGTAGAGAAAAACCTGGAATACGTCCTCGCTGTCCGCGATGCTGCAGGGGCTGCCTTAGGCACGGTTGGGTTCGGTGATATCAGTGACGAAACAGCGGTGATGTCGGATGCGGACGCGTTTGTCTATTTTCAAAATCCATTCGCGCTGTTCGATGAATTCTTGCAGGACGTTACACAGGTATGTGCCGATATAGTTGAGTCTGACGAAAGGTTTGCATCAATGGCAGCACTTGATGTATTTACTGCTTCGCACTGCTTCACAATGCAAAACTCGCTTCGTCTGGATTGACGCGGGATAGATCTCGGTCGGTCGTAAATCGATCGACTGTCATATAGAGCCGGCTGATTGCACTGCAATCGCCGGCTTTTTGATTGCTGCTTGTTGCTGGCGGTTGTGAATATCGGCATGCTGTGTCCATGTTAGAAATTTGGGATTCGGACATTGTGCTTTTGAAGCGATCCTGGGCTGGAATTCTCTTAACAGCGCTCGTATCGTGCGGTGGGGTAGATGATAATGGCATTGAGATCAGTGCTGTTCGCATATTCGAACCGCTGCCCGGTAGTACGACGGCAGTCGCTTATTTTCGAATTGAGAATTTCGGCGACGATACAAGAAAATTACTTGGTGTAACCAGTCCGCAGTTTGGTGTGGTAGAAATGCACGAAACCACGCTAGACGAGAACGGTGTCGCGAGAATGTCGCACATCGATGAAATGCTTATTCGGCCGGAATCTGCGTTAGTATTCGCTGCGGGCGGCAGGCACCTGATGCTGATGAATCCCATCGCTCCGATTGTCGATGGAACCCGAATCGAACTACAATTCGAAATTGAAAGCGGTGTAGCATATTCGATAATCGTGCATGCCGAGTCTCGCCACCGCCAGTAGGTATCGAATTATTGCAAGTCATTGTTAGAATGGTCTAGCGCAGTGCAGGGAATACTCCAATGTTAGATGAACAGTTTGCCGATCACTACATCAAGCATGGCTATGCAGTCATCGAAAATGCTGTAACGGTCGAACAGCTCAAACCGATCGTGAGCGCGGCGGGCAAAATCGTCGATGACTTCGATGTAGAAAAGCATCGAAGCGTATTTAGTACGTTGCATCAGGACAAAGATCGAGATCGCTATTTCGTCGAATCGGCTGAGGCTGTTCACTGCTTCTTGGAAGAGGGGGCGCTCGATAGTGAGGGGCGCTTAAACCGGCCCAAGAATCAGGCAATCAACAAGTTTGGTCATGCGATGCACGATCTAGTTCCCGAATTTGCCGCATTTTGCCGGTTGCCAATTTTCTTGACCGCGATGCGCGCTGTCGGTTTTGCGGTGCCCGAACTGTGGCAAACCATGTACATATTCAAGCAGCCGAAAATTGGCGGCGAGGTTCGCTGGCATCAGGATGCCAGTTATTTGATAGCGGACGACCCCGGAGTGGTAGGCGTATGGGTTGCCATGGAGGACGCTGATCGAAGCAATGGTTGCCTGTGGATGCAGCCAGGAGGGCAGCAATCGCCGTTGCGAGAAATTTTCGAAGTCACCGATGCGGCGCCGACGGGTGTGCTCCGACAGCTTGATGATACGCCATGGCCGGATGGCTCGCAGGCAGTGCCCATCGAAGTGTCCGCAGGCAGTCTTGTCGTTTTCGATGACAGAATGCCGCACTACAGCTCACAGAATCAATCGGCGAAATCGCGGCAGGCGTTCACGCTGCATTTTACAGAATCTGGCACCGCATGGTCCAAACTGAACTGGCTACAAAGGCGGCAATTGACACCATTTGTATTGAGTTGACTCTACGAGTGCGGGTGATCGCGCGTCGTATCGCAGACATTCTCGGTCTGTGGCGGCGCTGCCAGGGTAGTAGACCCAAAGGTTATCGACCGATAATTACTTAATCCTTCGCAAGCAACGGATGTATCGCTAAGTTAGCGTCTGGGCAAAACCTGGAGACGTTGATGGCGTCGGTTCCACAACAAATTATTTCGCCAGCCGTGACGGTTGGCGCGGACGAGCTAAGCGCACTGCACAGCACAGTCGTCGGTTTCGACAGAGATCAGCTGATCTGGAGCAGTGGCTATCTTGCGGGTTTAGCGGGTTCGCAGGCACAAGCGGTTGCTAGCCCCAGTAATGCGCCAGCGATTGTCAGCGCGCCTTCCGACGATTCATGGACGATATTTTATGCAACTGAGACCGGAAATAGCCGCGATATCGCAGAGAACCTTGCCGCCGAATCCAAAGCGGCCGGTATTGCGGTTGAGGTGCAGGATTTGCGGGACTATCGCCCGAAGGCACTGACCAAAATCAACAAAGCGCTGTTCGTCGTCGCGACGCATGGCATTGGCGAGCCGCCCGAGGGCACAGAGAGTTTCTTTGACTTCTGGTTCTCGAAGCGTGCACCGCGGCTTGAGTCATTGGAATACTCGATTCTTGCACTGGGCGATTCCAGTTATGTTGATTTTTGTGAGATTGGCAGATCGTTCGACGAGAGATTGAAGAATCTCGGCGCAAATCCGGTGGTTGTGCGTAGCGACTGCGACCTAGATTTCGCCGAGCCTGTCGCTAGATGGTCAAAGGAAGTCGTGCAGTTTGCGGGTAAACAGAATCCGGCGTCCGCGGCTGGCGGTGCTGCGCGGCCACTGCAATTGAAGGCTGTGCGAAACGCACCGCTACTAATCAGCAAAGAAAGTCCATACCTCGCAGAAATAGTGACGCGACAACGTATTACCGGAGCGCGTTCGAGCAAAAACGTCCAACACGTCGAACTCGACATCGAAGACTCGGGACTCAGCTTCCTGCCGGGCGACTCCCTCGGTGTGCTGCCGTCAAATCCGCCACAACTGATTGAGGCTATTCTAGGCAAGTTGAATTTCGCGGGCGATGAGCCTGTGAGCGTAGCAGGCGAGTCCCTGACACTTCGAGAAGCATTACTGCGGCGCAAGGAAATCACACAGCTCAGTAAACCGATTTTGGACGTTTTTGCGGAGGCACATCCGCGTCTGCAAAATGTCTTGCGTGATCGAGCGAGTTTCTCAGAGCTACTGGAGACAAAACAGCTCATTGATTTGATTTTTGAGTATCCAAAATCATGGGATCCCCAGGAATTTGTTGATGCGTTGCGCAACCTCACACCGCGATCTTATTCAATCGCGTCTAGTATCGATGCGATTGCGGACGAAGTGCATCTGACCGTAGCCGTCGTTAACTACGAGGCCTACGCTCGGCATCATTGGGGCGCAGCCTCCAATTTTTTGCTCGGCGAAACCGAGCGCGCGCCGGTGCATGTTGTCGCGAATGAACAATTTAGACTTCCAGAAAATACTAGCGCACCGATAATCATGGTGGGTGCCGGAACAGGCGTCGCGCCCTACAGAGCATTCCTGCAATATCGTCAGGCGCACGCACACAGTGGCGACAACTGGCTAGTATTTGGCGATCGTACTGGTCACGACGACTTCTTGTATCAGATGGAATGGCTTCGCTACCGCAAAGACGGACTGTTGACGAAACTTGATTTGGCATTTTCCAGGGATCAGGAAGAAAAAGTTTATGTGCAGAGTAGATTGTTGGATAACGCCAAGGAAGTTTATGACTGGCTCGAACGTGGTGCATTCTTCTATGTTTGCGGCGATGCGAAGCATATGGCCGCAGATGTTCACCAGGCGCTGTTTGAGGTGGTTCGAGATCAGGGCGCGATGTCACCAGACAGCGCAAACGACTACCTCGCCAAATTACGATCGGCCGGTCGTTATCAGAAAGATGTTTATTAAAGATTTTTGTTAAGTACAGACCGGAAGGGTATAGAGGTGAATGAGCAAACAGAATTAACCCCCGTGGAGGGCATTAAGCAGCGCAGCGACTTTCTGCGCGGGACGATTGTGGAGAGCCTCGCAGACAATGCGACCGGTACGCTCGCTGACGACGATACGCAGCTTTCGAAGTTTCACGGTTTTTACCAGCAAGACGATCGCGATCAACGCGCAGAGCGGGCACGCCGAAAACTGGAGCCCGATCATAGCTTTATGATACGCGTACGGGTGCCAGGGGGCATAGCTACAGCGGCTCAATGGCTCGCGATGGATTCTATTGCGTCGACCTATGCGAACAACACATTGCGATTGACCACTCGCCAGGCATTTCAGTTTCATGGTGTCATCAAGAGAGAATTGAAGACAACCATAAGCGGCATCAATGAGAGTTTGCTAGATACTATTGCAGCGTGCGGAGACGTCAATCGAAATGTCATGTGCACGCCATTGACGGAGAAATCTGCGATTCATCAGGCCGCATATCTCGCGGCGAACACTATCAGCGAACATCTGACACCCAACACGAGTGCATACCACGAAATATGGTTAGACAAAAAGCGTGTTGCGGATTCGCGAGACGATGAACCGATTTACGGACCAACGTACTTACCACGGAAATTCAAAATTGGCATTGCTATTCCCCCTTCGAACGATGTTGACATTTTTTCACAAGATCTAAGCTTTATTGCTATCGAGAAGGATGGTGATCTGCTTGGATTCAATGTTGCCGTCGGCGGTGGCATGGGAATGACGCATGGGGAACCGGAAACCTACCCTCGAGTTGCGGACGTCATCGGTTTTTGCGAGACGAAATATGTTGCGGAGGTCGCGGAGAAAGTAGTAAAAATTCAGCGTGACCACGGTGACCGTACAAATCGTAAGCACGCAAGACTCAAATATACGATCGATGACCGGGGCCTGGACTGGTTTCAGTCAACGCTGCAAGAGCAGCTTAGCTTTGAATTAATCCCTGCAAAGCCATATCAGTTCTTGTTCCGCGGTGACGAGTTCGGCTGGCAGGAAGATCAACATGGCGATTGGCACCTAACACTTTTTGTACCAGAGGGCCGCGTGCAGGATTTAGGTAGACATAGAATGCTCAGCGCGTTTCGGCAGATTGCAAGAGTACATACGGGAACATTCCGACTGACCTCTAACCAGAACGTGATTATCAGCGGTATTGCGTCCACTCAAAAACAACTGATAAATAGACTGTTGGAATACTATGGTGTCACCGCGCTACAGGCGGTTAGCCCGCTGCGGCAACACGCATTGGCTTGTGTGGCGTTGCCGACTTGCGGACTGGCGATGGCCGAGGCCGAACGCTATTTGCCCGAGTTGGCGAATAATATCGACGAATTGTTAATCCGAAACGGCATAGAAAATGAGCCGCTATCGTTGAGAATTACCGGCTGTCCAAACGGTTGTGCCAGACCCTATCTTGCAGAGATCGCCCTGGTCGGGAAAGCCCCCGGGCGTTACAGCCTGTTTCTTGGTGGTGATGGTGTTGGCAAGCGTCTCAATCGAATGACACACGAAAATGTCGACGAAGGCGAAATTCTATCGATTCTGAGTCAATGGTTCGAAAAATTCGCCAAGGAGAGAATCGAAAACGAGAGTTTTGGAGATTTTGTCCATCGTCACGAGTTGAGATTGACGGAGGTGCAGTGATGTCAGCCTGTGCCGATCAACTATTCGACAAAGCTGAGGACTTTTCCGCGATGTACAGCGAGGAAGATTCTCGAAATATTGCGTTGGCGCACTGCAATCAACAGATCGCAAAACTAAGTGCTGAGCAACGAGTTGCATGGGCATTGGATCGGCTGCCGGGGGCGCACGTGCTGTCTTCGAGTTTCGGGGCGCAAGCGGCGGTTTCGCTTCATCTACTCACGCAGCAAAAACCTGATATACCCGTCATTCTTATCGACACCGGTTATCTGTTTCCGGAAACCTATCAGTTCATTGACAAACTGACAGAAGAACTTGACTTGCAGCTTAATGTGTATCGATCTGAGTTGTCCCCCGCCTGGCAAGAAGCACGTTATGGCCAGCGCTGGACGCAGGGACAAGAGGGATTGGTCAGTTACAACAACGCTGCCAAAGTTGAGCCGATGCAACGGGCGCTGCAGGAACTGAATTCGGGCACCTGGTTCGCAGGATTACGGCGTACGCAATCTGACAGTCGTAAAGACGCTCGGTATCTAAGCTGGTCGGGAGGGCGTTGGAAAGTACACCCGATTGCTGATTGGACGGATCAAGATATTTATCGATATCTTAAGAAGCATGACTTGCCATACCACCCGCTTTGGGAGCAAGGCTACCTGAGCATCGGGGATCACCATACCACCCGGTCGATTCATGAAGTTAGCAACGCCGAAGACCTAAGATTTTTTGGGTTACAACGTGAGTGCGGCATTCACGAAATCGATTTGGCGAAAATCTAAGTTAATTAAGCAGTGACATTCGCTTGAGCGAATGCGCAGAAAGGACAAAGCTAGTTAGGCAGCCGCTGAAAGGCCTTCGGTACAGCCGGTTTTTGTAGGGATTTCAATGTCAGCCGCTAGCTCATCGACTTGCTCTTGTGATTCTGCGACGGTTGCTTTCTCAATGAGATCGACCGGCCAGTTTGGCGCGAACAATGAGATGAAGTCGAGCATGTAACGGCGTAACGCACGATCTCTCGGTACACCAAGCCAGGTTGTCAATGTCGGAAATAACCCGTCTGCTGTGCCCGCGAACATGTCTTCAAGATCGCTGCATTGCAAAGCCATAGGAGCAATTACGCCGACACCCATACCCATGCGCACGTAGGTTTTGATTACGTCGGCATCACGCGCGGTAAATACAACGTTAGGTTCGAGCGACTGCTCGGCAAACGCATTCAGGAACGACGATTCACGATTGTTGCTGAATACATAGGTTATCAGTGGATGTTCTGCGAGACTCTGCAATGTTATTGGCTCTTTACTGACGGCGAGCGGATGATCCTTTTTTGACAGTACGATCCGGTCCCAGCGAAAACACGGCAGTAAGTTGAGTTCGGGAAATAACTGCCTCGACTCCGTTGCAATTGCAAAGTCGACCTGATTTTCCTCAACCAAGGTCGCTATTTGCTCCGACGTTCCCTGGTGCAGTTCTAGCGATACATTCGGATATCTCTCGTGAAATCTGGAAATCACTGTCGGCAATACATAGCGCGCCTGAGTGTGGGTAGTGGCAATGGAGAGCGTTCCATCTTGTTCTGCCATTAAGTCCTTACCGATGCTACGAATATTGTCGACGTCACGCAATATCTTGCGAGCATACTCGACCACGGTGGCACCGGCAGGCGTTACCGCAACCAGACCCTTACTTTTTCGCGAGAAAATTTGTACGCCAATTTCCTGCTCGAGTTGGCGCAATTGCTTGCTGATACCCGGTTGACTGGTAAAAAGTCGCTCCGCCGCGGCGGTGATATTCAACCCGTTGTCGACGACGCCGAGCAAATATTTTAGTTGTCTTAATGTCATCGGAGCTCCAAGTCAAAGCCTTGGGTAAAAAAAAGCCGCCAATCTTGCTAGATAGCGGCTTTCGTTTGTTCTATGCAGAAACTGCTTAGTACTGCACGGTCCAACGAGCTGCCGAAGGGTGGTGGCCGCAACACAATCGCATCGAGCTGTTGGAGAATTTTTGCATGACTACGACCGATATAAACACCGACGCCGCTAAGTGTCAAATGGATTTCTGTTGTATTACTTTTCGATCTGGTAGCCAAATAAATCGATATTTTTAGGCAACCGCATACACCTGTAGGGTATTGGATCCGATATCGTGGACACGCATATGGATCGTTTGCCCATCTTTGTGAAACTTAGAGATCAGGCCTGTTTAGTGGTGGGCGGCGGCACTGTGGCTGAGCGAAAGGTCAGGCTATTGGCCCGCTCTGGCGCACGCATAACGGTTCAGGCGCCACACTTGTCTGCGGAATTAAATCGCATGCGTCAGCACAAGGACATTACTTGGGTCGATGGAGAATACGGCACGCTGAATCTTAGCGATTTTCGATTGGTAATTGCTGCCACCAGCGACGAAACGACCAATCAACACGCCTCCGAGGATGCCGAGCAGGCCGGCATCTTATGCAATGTCGTAGACAACAACGAGCTCTCCAATTTTATCGTTCCAGCAATTGTCGACCGGTCCCCAGTCGTCGTTGCCATTGGCACTGAGGGCAATGCGCCAGTGCTGGCGCAACGTCTGAAATCGAAGATCGAGGCATGGTTACCGACGCGTATTGGTGCTCTTGCATCGCAGGCAGGGCGTTGGCGCGGCCTGGTGAAGCGACGTTTTGCAGAATTGAGTCAGCGGCGTCGCTTTTGGCAAGTATTTTTTGCGGGTCCGATTGCAGACCATCTATTGGCTGGCCGGCAACGGGCTGCAGAAAAACTGATGCGTTCGCAACTGGTCGGCAATGCTGATGCGGATCGACCGGTGGTCGGCGAAGCGTGGATTGTCGGCGCCGGACCCGGTGATCCGGGGTTGCTCACTGTGCGCGCGCAGCAGCTGATCTCGCTTGCCGATGTCGTCATTTACGATCGCCTCGTATCCAGCCAGATTCTCGATTTTGCGCGTAAGGATGCGGAGTTCATTTGTGTCGGAAAACGTGCGGGGGCCGCGGTTATGTCACAAGCTGAAATCAACCAATTGCTGGTTGATGAGGTTAGAGAGGGCAATCGAGTCTGCCGTCTGAAGGGCGGCGACCCATTCGTTTTTGGCAGGGGTGCAGAGGAGGCGATCGCACTGCGCGAAGCCGGTTTGACATTCCAGATCGTACCGGGTATCTCGGCTGCGCTCGGCTGCGCTGCCTACGCGGGTATTCCGCTGACGCTGCGCGGCATCAGCGGCAGTGTCACCATGGTTAGCGCGAAACTGGACAGGGACACCGATCCGGACTGGCCCGCGCTGCTAAACAGCGGCCATACATTGGCAATTTATATGGGTGTAGGCTCATTGCGTGCGATAAGCGAGCAATTCCAACAACACGCCATTGACCCCGATCTTCCCATTGCGATGGTCGAAAACGGGACGACCAACCAACAACGCGTATTGCATAGTCGCGCGGCGACATTCGCAGAAGACGCGCGCCGCGAAGCATTGCAGTCGCCGGCAATGCTGTTTGTGGGAGAATCAGTGGGCAAAGCCAAGCAATTACAGTGGTTTGAGCCAGCCGCCACAACCCAGGCTGCCGCTGGGCGATCAGCGCAAGATTCAATCGCAGAGCCTTGGAGCGTTGCCAGCGACACAATTCCGGAGCTAGCCGCCGGCTAGTTATCTGCTCGTTACGGCGCGTTGCGACTCCTGACCGCGCCCAATCAATGCGGATATGCTTGCGAATGCCGCACAATGTGCTAT
Source organism: Woeseia sp. (assembly GCA_021773015.1). GTDB lineage: Bacteria > Pseudomonadota > Gammaproteobacteria > Steroidobacterales > Woeseiaceae > OFTM247. Next base: position 1,153,182 of record JAJFKW010000001.1, on the reverse strand, counting down.
CCCATCGGGTGGCGATAAGCTTAAAATAGCCGCCCCGGTCCCAGCGACTATCCAACGAAACTCAGAAATGGTGAGGAATGCAGTGAGTGACTACGATCAGCAGTTAGAGAAAATGAAGAACCAATCAGGCTTTATTGCCGCGCTGGACCAAAGCGGTGGCAGCACGCCGAAAGCGCTTGGCTTGTACGGCGTCACCGAAGATGCCTGGTCAAATGAAGACGAAATGTTTGCCGTCGTCCACGCGATGCGTTCTCGTATCATGACCAGTCCAATGTTTTCCGGCGAGCGGATTCTCGGTGCAATCCTGTTCGAGGGCACGATGGACCGCGAAGTCAACGGCATGCCGACAGCACAGTATTTGTGGCAAGAAAAGAATGTCGTGCCGATTTTGAAGGTCGATCAAGGTTTGGCTGATGAGGCGGACGGCATCCAACTCATGAAGCCAATGCCCGATCTCGATGCATTGTTGGTCAAGGCAAAGAGCAACGGTATTTTTGGAACAAAAATGCGGTCGGTCATTAAACAAGCCACGGCGGATGGCGTGCGTGCAGTCGTCACGCAGCAATTCGAAATCGGCAGACGAATCTGCGCTGCAGGCTTGGTGCCAATTATCGAACCGGAAGTCGACATACATTGTCCAGATAAAGCGGCCGCCGAGGCACTATTGAAGTCCGCCATCATGGAGGAGTTAAACAGTCTAAATTCAGATCAACTGGTAATGCTGAAACTCACGCTGCCTGAAGAGGACAACCTTTACAAAGACGCTGTCGATCACGCCAACGTTGTGCGAGTTGTTGCACTGTCTGGCGGCTACAGTCGCGAGGAAGCAAATGCTAGGCTGAGTCGAAACAATGGCATGGTCGCAAGTTTCTCCAGAGCGTTGGCTGAAGGCTTGGCGGCGCAACAAAGCGATGATGAATTCAACGCCACTATTGACGCCTCAATCGGCAGCATCTGCCAAGCCTCTAGCACCTAAAGGATCGGTATTGATCGTGTCCAGCAGAAATACCTGCGTACAGCGGGTATTTTTTTGTGCGCAATATTGCACAAGTAGCTCAGTATGAATGTGCGAAAATTCTTCTCTATCGTGGGCCCAGGATTACTCGTTGCGGCGACCGGTGTAGGCACCGGCGATCTTGCGACTGGCAGCTTTGCAGGTAGCCTTCTGGGCACGGCAATTCTGTGGGCGGTCATAATCGGCGCGTTACTGAAGTTCCTGATCACGGAGGGTATCGCCAGGTGGCAGCTTGCCACGGGTACGTCGATCGTCGAGGGCGTGGCAGCAAAACTCGGCCCAGTCCCCATGCTGATATTCGTTCCGTATTTGCTTTTGTGGAGTTTTTTTACGGCGTCCGCAATGATGAGCGGTTGCGGAGTAACCTTACACGCGTTGATTCCTATATTCGAAGATGCCCAGCATGGAAAGGTGTTTTTCGGCATCCTCAGCAGTCTTGTCGGCGCACTGCTGGTTTACGTCGGCGGTTATCGGCTTTTCGAAAAGATCATGACGGTCTGCATACTATTAATGTTTGCGACAGTTGTACTGACAGCTATTCTTGTGTGGCCGGGAACGAGCGCCGTTATTTCGGGGCTGTTAATTCCGACAATTCCAGATTTCGGTGGTTCAGGATTGACTTGGACGACCGCGTTGATCGGGGGCGTTGGCGGCACCGTCACCGTCTTGAGTTACGGCTATTGGATACGCGAGGAAGGTCGTAGTGACAGCAGCGATCTGGGCATTTGTAGAATCGATCTCGCAACCGGCTATCTCATGACTGCCATCTTCGGCATATCGGTTGTTATCATTGGCAGCAAGCTCGAACTCTCCGGTGGTGGGGCGACACTGATTGTTGCGATGTCGGAACAACTGGCAGGACCGCTCGGTGCATTCGGGAAATGGCTTTTTCTCATTGGCGCTGCGGGCGCCGTTTTTAGCAGCTTGCTTGGAACCTGGCAGGCAACACCCTACATATTCTCAGATAGCTGGCGATTGTTGCGCCGCAGATACGCCGCATTAGCAAATGCGGAACAACAGAATGAATCGACGTCCCTCGCCAATACCGCACTTTATCGCTATTACCTTGCCGCACTTGCTGTTGTGCCTATGCTCGGGCTTTTCATCAGTTTTCGCGAAGTACAGAAAATTTATGCAGTAACCGGTGCGTTTTTTGTCCCCATGCTGGCGCTCGCACTGTTGTTATTAAACGGACGCCGTCAATGGGTAGGTGCGGCGTTCAGGAACGGTATTTTCACAACGATCGGGCTGACCGTTACCGTTGGATTTTTTCTATGGATCGCGACAACTAAGATATTGGCGTAGGTGTTGTAAACGATACTTTGAAATGTCGCAACCTATTCGCTCGCATGGGTGTGGACTACTGTTTCCAATGTTTCCACCTAAGCGACCAGATGCTGTCGACCGACTAAGCGGTTTTTACGAAACCTCTCGTTTAAAGTGATCCTCCAAGACTTGCGCCACGCATGACGTCAAACGTTTGCCAGTTTCGATGTGCAGAAATTCGTTCGGTCCGTGGGCGTTCGATTTTGGTCCCAAGAGTCCTGTGACCAAAAATTGTGCCTCAGGAAACTTTTCGCCCAACATTCCCATGAAAGGAATCGTTCCACCGGTGCCCATGTAGAGAGACTCCTTGCCAAAAAATGCGTGCGACGCGCGGTTCATCGAATCCTCCAGCCATTTGGCAACTGGCGGCGCGTTCCACCCGGCCATTGTGGAGTCAATATTGAAGTTCGCTTTCACTAGCGAAGGCACATTGCTTTCCAAAGCGCGTTTGACCGCATCTGCCGCGTCATCTGCATCGCAAGTTGGTGGCAGTCGAAACGATAGTTTGAGCGTCGTTCCGGGCAGCATCACGTTGCCCGCGTTGATCAGCGCTGGTAGGCCATCGGCACCTGTAATCGTCAGATTAGGTCTCCATGTGTTGTTGAGGAGTAGTTCAACGGCCGATTCGCCTGGTTTAGCATCGGCATTTGCCCATGGGTATTTCCGATATACAGAGTCGCCGAGCGATTCTGCGGCGATGGACGCTTGTTCGAGTCTTTGTTGTGGAATTTCGCTATGCAGCGCCGGAAGTTGAATGTGACCGCTGACTTCGTCTTCGATATGACTTAACAACTGTCGCAGAATCCGAAAGCTTGAGGGAACGATACCTCCGGCGGCTCCAGAATGGACACCCTCTGTCAGCACCTCAACAGTCAAATTGCCGGTGAGATTTCCGCGCAAGGATGTTGTGCACCACAACTGGTCGTAATTGCCGCACTCTGCGTCAAGGCATACGACTAGATCGGGAGAACCGATCCTGTCTTGCAGGAGATCGATGTAGTAAGGCAGGTCAAAACTGCCACTTTCTTCGCAACCCTCAATAAGGACCACGCAATGGGCGTGATCGATTCCCTGTTCTTGCAATGCCCGAATTGCGGTCAGCGATCCGAATGTTGAATAACCATCGTCAGCGCCGCCGCGACCGTACAACTTTCCGTCTCGTATCGTGGGTTCCCACGGTGACAAGCCTTCTTCCCAACCGGTAAACTCGGGTTGCTTATCGTAATGGCCATAAAGTACAACAACGTCGTCGGATGCACCCGGAATATCGATAAACAATACTGGCGTCCGACCTTCGATACGAACAATTTCAACCTGCATGTCTCGAATCGGTTGCTTGCTGCTCCAAGCTTCGAGCATTGCCACCGCTTGCTCCATGTATCCGTGCTGTTCCCATTGAGGGTCGAACATTGGTGACTTATTTGGAATCTTAATATATTCGCTAATCTCCGGAATGATTGAGTCATTCCAAACGCTGTCTACAAATGATTCAGTTTTTTTGTTGTCCACAGTGTGCGTCGTCCTTGTTTCGGTTGCCTAATTTTATAACCATTCGGCAGCGGGGCGCTGGAAAATTTTTCGCGCGCCCGTAGCGGGGTCGCCGAAAGCGAGATAACTCGCACACAATTTCAGCTTGGACTTCTCGGTTACCATTGATCCGTACAGACGATCCCCAACCACTGGAAACCCCGCGTTCGCCAAATGCCGTCGAATCTGGTGCTTCCTGCCACTTTTGATTGAGACGGAGAGTATTGACTGGTTATCGGTCGGATCAAATCGAATGCGTTTGGCGGTAGTGTCGGCGGCTTTTCCGTCGATCGTGTCACGGTACTGTTGCGGCGTATCGGCAGATGGAAATTTCCCATGCACCGCTACGTGATAGCGCTTCTCAACACTACGGGCGGCGAACTGTGCCGATAGACTGGCGGCGGCCGCCTTGTCGTGCGCCAACAGCATCAATCCTTCTGCTGCGAGATCAAGGCGGTGCACGATAAATGCATCGCGTTGCGGCGTAAGTTTGGTTTCGGCGAAGCGGGAAAGCGTCGTGTGGTCGCCCCATCGCGAGCCTTGGGACCTCATTCCGGCAGGTTTGTGCCAAACCGACCATCGCTCCCCATCTGCGACTAGCAGCGCATCTGGGCAACGTTGTGCGAGAACTGTCGCATCGTAGTTGAGGAATATTTCGTCACCGACCGCGAGCGCTGCAGAACGTCGCCTAATTCTACGAATGCCGTGACGATTACGCAGCCATGCGGCGCCGCTCGCCATCGCATGCGCAACCACATTTGCGCTAAGACCGCTGGCACGAATTAGCCGCGCTCTGGCATCCGTTCCGAGTTCGGTGACGACAACCTTGTACTCTGTTGGGTCGAGCTTGTTTTCGCCGTTCATCTATTCTGGCAACATGTTTGGGTCAGCATGCATTTGGAGACAAACGATGTCCGCAAATAAACAGCCTAGAACTAAGTTCGCAGCAATGGTCGACGGCACGCCTGAGGAGTGGGGCATAATAATGAAGAGCAGTCTGGACCATTTTACGGGCTTGCCGGACCGAGTGCTTGCGCATATGGAAATGTTGCGCAGCGACTTTGGCGGATTCGCAGTCGACCGATTGGAACACAGTTTGCAAACTGCGACACGCGCTGCCGAGGACGGTCGTGACGACGAATACGTGGTCTGCGCACTGTTGCATGATATCGGCGATACTCTAGGGCCGTTGAATCACGCGGGAATAGCGGCTGCGATATTGCAACCGTTTGTCGTAGAGCAAAACTACTGGATGGTCGATAAGCACGGTATTTTTCAAGGCTATTACTTTTTTCAATATGTTGGGCTGGATAAAAATCTTCGCGACCAGTTCAAAGGTCATGAGTACTTTGACTACACGGAAGAATTTTGTCGCAAATATGACCAATGCTCTTTTGATTCAAGCTATAAATCGATGCTACTGAGTGACTTTGAGCCAGCGCTGCGCCGGGTGCTGAGTACACCAAAATCGAGTATTTATTTGGATGAATTCGGCAACGCACCAAATGCATCTACGGCGTAACGTATTCGTAACTGGCTCCAATTCCGAGCGGAAATCCCAGTGCCCAATAGCCCAGTAAGAAAACCGTCCAGGCGATTAGAAAAGTAATTGAGTAGGGCAGCATCATTGCGGTGACCGTTCCTATTCCGGTATTCCGCACGTAACGCTGACAAAAAACAACCACTAGCGGAAAATATGGCATTAGCGGTGTGATGATATTAGTACTGGAATCGCCCACACGATAAGCCGCTTGCGCTAGATCGGGTGAAATACCGAGTTGCATGAGCATCGGCACAAATATGGGTGCGAGCAATCCCCATTTACCTGAGGCGGAGCCAACGAAAAGGTTAATTACGCAGGTGAGCAATATAATGCCAGTGATGGTAATTGCCGCCGGCATCGCCATTGCCTTTAGGAATGCGGCGCCTTTGAGTGCCATCAACACGCCTAAATTCGACTCGCCAAAGGCATAAACAAACTGAGCAATGAAGAACATAATGACGAGGTAGTACGCCATGCTCGTCATCGCCTTAGACATACCGTCAATCATGTCGCGCGAATTCTTGAACACCCCTGTCGAAAAACCGTAGACCAAGCCCGGCAAAAGAAAGAAGAGAAATATTAGCGGCACGATGGACGACATTAGCGGTGATGTGAACGAAGTAAGCGAGCCGTCTCCATCACGCCACGCCGATCCTTCGGGCAGAGACGTGAGTACTAAAACGATAATGCCAACCAACATGGCGAAGAGGGCGAGTCGCAACCCTCTTCTTTCTCGATTGCCGAGCGCCTCCATGGTGGGTAAATCTTGCAGGTCGCCGTCCACCTCGTTGCTCATCAGTCGCGGTTCGACGATCTTGTCGGTTAGTAACCAACCCAGCAACACGATTAATATTGATGAGGCAGAGGTGAAATAATAATTATTTAGTGTGTTCACTACCAAATCGGGATTTAGGATTTGCGCCCCGACCTGGGTAATGCCCTGCAAGAGCGGATCGAGGGCGGAAGGAATGAAGTTGGCCGAAAAGCCGCCAGAGACACCCGCAAACGCCGCCGCGATTCCGGCCAGCGGGTGGCGCCCGGCCGCATAAAAAATAATACCGCCAAGTGGGATAACCAACACGTAACCTGCATCGACGGCGGAGTGGCTGACGATGCCGACCAGTACCACCATCGGCGTCAACGCCCATTTTGGCGTGACCGCCATCATGGCGCGCAGCCCGGCATTGATAAAACCGCTGTGTTCGGCGACGCCAATACCTAGCATGGCTACCAGCACTACTCCCACCGGATGAAAGTGCGCAAAATTCGTGACCATTACCGAGAAGAAAGTCGTCATCGCCGCGGCGCTAAGCTGATTCGAAACAACGAGCGGTGCGCCGCTGCGTGGGTCGATCACTTCATAGGTGACGTATGAGAATAACCACGACAATAGCCAGACCACACCGAGCAGAGTTATGAATAACACGGCTGGATCCGGTAATTTATTGCCGACGCGTTCTACAAAGGCGAGGGCACGTTCCGTTCCGCTAAGCTTGACGGTATTGGTATCTGACATGTCGAATCCTTAGTTATTCTTATTATTGGACCTGATAGGCGAAGCTAGCTAATTCGAGTTCGATCTAATCAACGTATCAGTCATAACTTCCGTCGTGATGAATGACCAATTCCAATCGTCGTGGTAGTCGGCAAGCGGATTTTCCGCACGGATTTCTTCTGCAGTCCTTCCATTCTCGATAAGTGCCGCAATTCGAGTATCGGCATCTTTCAGCATATCGACGGCCCGTTGCAAATCTGCTTTTCCAGCGAGCGGACCGTGACCGGGAACGATTTTCGTATGTTCGTCCGACAGACTCAGTATTTTTTCCATTCCCGCAATGAATCCAGCGACGCTGCCGCCTGAGTCAAGATCGACGAACGGGAAGAGGCCATTAAAAAAGTAATCGCCCGCATGCAACACATTCAACTCAGCGTAATGAACAATCGCATCTCCGTCAGTGTGCCCGCTCGCCAGATGTATTACTTTGGCGGTGCGGCCATTCAAATGGAACGTCATGGCATCCGAGAATGTAATTTGCGGAAGTTCACCGACGGTCGCGGGGCGTTTTCCGTCCCGAGTTTGCCAGCCGGAATCCAGAAGTCGTGTACGAATATTATCATGCGCTACCACGGTAGCCCCGGATAGAAATAGTGCTGCATTCGCACCGATGTGATCACCATGAACATGTGTGTTAATGACGTAGTCAACCGGGTTGTCGGTATGCACGGCGATTGCGTCCAGCAGCATTTGCGTATAGTTCTCCAAGCCGCCATCGATGAGAATCACGCCATCGTCGCCGACGGAGAGTGAAATATTGCCACCCGTAAAGCCGCCTTCGCCCTGCAGCATAATCAGGCCCTCGGCCACTTCGGTTGCCTTTAGGGTTATGCCGTCATTTTGAGCGCTCGCACAAAGTGAGCTGCACAATAAGATTGCAAACGTTGGCCACACAAATCGGCGCATAGGTTTTCTCCAATTTTGTTGATTATTCAGGTTTGCGGAATTTTAAGGTCATTCGATTCGACTCGCCTACTGCCGTGAGTTCCTCACGAAGTGCAGACCCTTCTTCGGCACCATCGAAAGTTGGCGGCAATCGCCAGACGATGTCGTCCTCAGACGGCTGATCATTGTGATTATGATTAATTCCGAGACCGCCTAGATACTCGAAACCCGACTGTTCCAACTTCTCGATAACGAAAGCCTTTTTCAAGTAGCCGCGACTGCCGTCTGCAAACGCATCGGACATCGTGTCTGCTGCTTGATGTTGAACGACCCCGAGCAGTCCGCCGGGCTTCAGCGCCGCATAGGCGTCAGCTAATGCCTTGCTGAGGTAGCCACCATCGTCTTCAAACCTTGCCAAATTGTGCAATGCGCGAATAAATAGCACGCGATCGGCTGTGGCAATGTGCTCATCGGGCATGGAGCCCAGTTTGAATGCTTCAATGTGAGCACTATCTGAGTTGCCCCAGGTCGCCGCCTTGGCGGTCCAATCTGCGATCCAAGTTGTACGCTCTTGAACGAATTCTTCACTCGCCCAGGAGAATTTTGGCCACATTTCCTGCGCGTAATCGGCGCCGATCAGCTTTCCATCCGTGCCAAGGTAGGACAGCAGCAATTTGCTGTACCAGCCACCGCCTGGCAGGGCTTCGAGCACGGTCATTCCCGGCTGCAACTCGAAGAACTCAAGTGTCTCCTGCGGATGCCGGTATTGGTAACGCGCCACGACCTCAGTGGGTTGTGCTGCCAGTACGGTTGCTAGGCTTTCATAATTGTTAGTGCTCGCCGAATTTGCGGACGACGCGTCGGCAATCTCCTCGGTATTCTCTGCCGCGGGTTGGCAGGCTGCGAGAAAAGTGGCGGCTGCCAATACCAGAACTGGTGCGAATCGACTATGCATTTGGGATCCTCTTCGACGGTACAGATATTTTCGAATGCGAAGTTTAACCTCTACATGCTGCCGAGTGGTACCGGCAGTGGCCGTAACTGGTGCGAATTCGTCTCCGATTCGGCGATCTAAGTCTCAAAACTTCGCTCAAGTGTACCCCTGATTGGATGCTGTGAGACGCTGATCACGGTACCGACTGACCACGCACAGCTGTAATGGTGGCAACCGCTTGGAGTGATTTCCAAATGACGACCACTGACCACAACGTACTGCCATTCCCACTTGATCGCCGTCGCGAGCTAAAGACTTGTCCACACTGTGGAACGCACAGCAATGTATGGAAAATAGGTCGATTATTGTGGGCCTACTGCGATCAGCACGAGTTGCGCTGGGTTGTCGCCGACTACAAAACCATTACACCGCAATCCATTGACCGGCAACAACTTCGTAAGGGGCTGGAATTTCTCTCGAACTTCGTCGAGGTCACAGGGTAAGCGTCAGTGTATCGGCAAATATTCAGCTTCCGCAACGCCTGATCGAGCGAAAATTAGTTGCGCATTTACGCGCGTAATACGCTAGATTCTCCGCAACATATTGGTAATGGCGCGACAAGCGCCGTGTTCGGGGTTTGCTGTGATCAATACAGATGTCGTTATTGTCGGTGCGGGGCCGTGTGGTCTGTTTCAGGTATTTGAGCTTGGGTTATTGGGCCTGAAGGCGGAGATAATCGACTCAATCCGCCAGCCTGGCGGGCAATGTTCAGAGCTGTATCCAGACAAACCGATATATGACATTCCGGCGATACCTGTCTGTACCGGCGACGAGCTTACCAATAATTTATTGGCGCAAATTGAACCGTTTGGCTGTGGTATGCACCTTGGTGAGGAGGTATCGACGGTTGCCCGCCAGAGCGACGATCGTTTTTTGGTGGCGACCTCGGCCGGGAAACAGTTTTCGGCGAAGGCTGTTGTCATTGCGGGTGGTGTGGGGTCATTTCAACCCCGTCCGTTGCGGCTTGCGGATCTCGACAATTATGTTGATCACTCGATTCACTATCGTGTGCGCAATCCAACGCAATTTACAGACAAGGATCTTGTTATTTTGGGTGGCGGCGATTCGGCGTTAGATTGGGTGCTTGAATTGTGCGAGCGAGCCAAGTCGATGACGCTCGTCCATCGCCGAGACGAATACCGTGCAGCGCCGGCATCAGTAGAGAAAATGCGTGCACTAGCCAATGCCGGAAAACTGCGAATTATCGAAAATGCCAAAGCGAGTGCAGTCGAAGGCGCTGAGGGTCAAGTAACGTCGATCTCGGTAAAATCGAAAGACGACACAACGCACGAATTGCCGGCCAATCAAATTCTGATTTTCTTTGGTCTCGCGCCGAAGCTTGGTCCGATCGCCGAATGGGGTTTGGACATAAACCGAAAGACAATTAACGTTGATACCGAGAAGTTCGAAACGTCGGAGCCGGGAATATATGCGGTCGGCGACATCAATTTTTATCCAGGCAAGAAAAAACTCATATTGTGCGGTTTTCACGAGGCCGCGCTAGCGGCGTTCGCTATCAAGCAACGCATCGAGCCAGAGAAGAAAGTGCACGTTCAGTACACGACGACCAGCCCGGTTATGCATGAGAGACTTGGCTTACCGGACTAGCGGTGGCATAGATGACTGGCAGCGTTTTTTACCGAAGCCCGAGACACGACTACCCGAAAGCCGTGCGTGCGCAGGGCGTGTATCTCTATGACGCAGCAGGCAAACAGTATCTCGACGGCAGTGGTGGCGCGGCTGTATCGACATTGGGGCACGGCAATCGTGTCGTTATCGATCGTGTTCAGCGTCAAATTGACGAGATGGCCTTCGCGCACACAGCGTTCTTCACCAATGAGCCGCAGGAAGCCTTGGCCAGTGCGTTGGCGACGCGGTTTCCGGAGGTTGATGCGAAGGTGTATTTCCTGAGTGGCGGCTCGGAGGCCAATGAAGCCGCGTTAAAGCTGGCGCGGCAGTATTGGGTGGCAAAAGGCCGCCCTGAAAAATCAATTTTTATCAGCCGTCATCAAAGCTATCACGGCAATACGCTGGGAACATTGTCACTGTCGGGTTTTCCAGGTCGTCGAGAAGTTTATAGGCCGATACTTATGGAGTGGCCAAAAATCGAACCTTGTTATGCGTATCGATTCCAGGCTGATGGCGAATCGGCAGCTGAATATGCCGCGCGTTGTGCAAACGACTTGGAACGGCAAATACTGGAGTCGGGTGCTGATAACGTCGCTGCATTTGTTGCAGAGACGGTATCGGGTGCGACTCTAGGCGCAGTCGCCGCCGAACCAGAGTATTTCTCACGAATTCGCGAAATCTGTAACCGCCATGATGTGTTGTTGATCCTAGACGAGGTGATGTGCGGGAGTGGTCGGACCGGGACTTTCTTCGCATTCGAACAGGAAAACATTACGCCCGACATCGTAACGCTTGCAAAAGGGCTGGGCGGTGGCTACTTACCATTGGCCGCAGCGGTTTGCCGTCGTTTCGTTCACGACCAAATCGTCACTAAACACGGCGAATTTTCTCACGGTCACACTTATGTAGGACATGCGACCGCTTGTGCGGCCGGGCTTGCCGTACAAGCAGAAATAGATAATCGAAGGTTGCTGCAGAATGTTGTAGAGCGCGGGCGACAATTGATTGCCAGTTTACATGATGCGTTTAATGAGCATCCCCACGTAGGTGATATTCGCGGCCGCGGCCTATTTGTAGCTTTGGAGTTCGTGCTGGATAAGGCGACCAAAGAGCCGCCGACCGCCAGTTTGCGATTGCCCGGTCACATAAAAAATCTGGCGATGGAGAACGGCTTGATTTGTTATCCGGGTGGCGGCACCGCTGATGGAGAAAATGGCTGTCACGTATTGTTCGCTCCGCCTTTCGTTTTCGAGGAGCAACACGTAACTGAGCTTGTGGAGAGATTTCGGCGGGTGGTAGAGGCACTCACATTTGAATGAATCACTTCAATTACCGCATCAACAGTTCGCGAGCGAAAAGATCGTCATTATGTCTGCGCCTAATGGCGCACGTCGTACGCAGACCGAGCACCGCTCAATTCCAATTACGCCCGATGAGCTAGCTGCTTGTGCACTGGAGTTGCGCGAGCTGTCTGTTGCGGTTTTGCATCTACACGTCCGCGATAAAAACGGCAGGCATACGTTGGACTATGAACGCTACGCCGCGGCGATTGCAGCTATTGAGACCGCAGTCGGCAATGATCTGATTATTCAAGTTACCACTGAATCTGTTGGTCAATATGACGCTGCAGAGCAGATGGCGATTGTGCGGGAGTTGCGCCCGCGAGCGGTTTCGCTGGCACTCAAAGAACTGTGTCCTGACGAGAAAAGTGAAAAAGATGCGTCAAAGTTTTTTGCCTGGCTCGTGCGCGAGCGAATTTGGCCACAGTATATTGTCTATTCGCCACAAGAGCTGCAGAGGTTCGACAAACTTCGAAAAGATGGTTTGTTTGGCGAGGAGCGACCATTCTGTATGCTTGTATTAGGTCAGTATTCGAATAATGTTGACGGAACCGTCGGCGATCTGGATGCAATGTTGGCGGCCACTGATTGTTCAGCATTTCCATGGTCAGTTTGTTGTTTTGGGCCACATGAAAACGCGGTAGCGCATTGCGCAGATGCAGCCTTTGGGCATGTACGTATAGGATTCGAAAACAATATACAACTGCAAGACGGTTCTCGAGCAGACGACAACGCGATGCTGATATCGCAGTTCCACGATTCGCGAGCGGTTTCGTCGCGTGCAATGGCTACGGCGCAGGACGTTCGCGAATTATGGTTAGACCAATGACAACGCAGGCAAACAAAACCGTAGGCGTGCTCGGCGGAATGGGCCCCGGGGCAAGTATCGATTTCATGAGCAAAGTCGTTGCCCTAACCCCGGCAGAGCGGGATCAGGAGCATATTCGAATGCTCGTGGATCACAATCCGAAGGTGCCAGATCGCCGAGTTGCCAACGACGACGACAGACAGTCTGTGGAGCATGTTTTGGCCGAAATGGCCGAGCGTCTGCAGACAGCGGGCGCGGACTTTCTAGTGGTACCGTGTAATACGGCGCACGACTTTTTGCATACCGCCATCAAGCGCAGCAATATTCCGTTCTTGCACATCGTCGACGAAACAATAGCGGCTGTGCGGCAGATGTTTCCTGATCGGTCGAGTGTCGGTCTAATGGCGATCGACAATTGTCTACAAGCTGGTATGTATCAAAAGGCGATTGGCGAAACCGGTCTGACCCTACAGCTGTTGCCAGCATCCAAACAGGCGGACTTTATGGAGGCGGTGTTCGAGATCAAGCGGTGCAATGACTATTCAGAATATACCGAGAGAATGCGCGGCCTGGCGGAAATACTCGTTTCACAGGGTGCGGATGTCATCGTTGCCGGCTGTACTGAAGTGCCCCTTGTAATAGGTGAAGGTGATATTAGCGTTCCGTTTGTATCGTCGACGGACGTATTGGCACAACGTACGGCGGATATCTGCGGCGGCGACAGCCCGTTGCCGAACAAATGAGAAAAGGAAAATTCAATGCATCTTTCACGCTTCCCTAGGAGTCGACTGGCTCACTTGCCGACACCGCTAGAATTCTTGCCACGATTAACCGAATCGTTAGGCGGCCCAAATATATATATAAAGCGAGATGACTGCACCGGCCTGGCTACTGGCGGTAACAAGACGAGAAAACTGGAGTTCGCGATGGGTGAGGCGCAGAGCCTCAGCGCGGACACGATTATTTCGGTGGGTGCCGTGCAATCGAATCATGTCCGGCAGACCGCGGCTGCCGCTTGCAAACTGGGAATGAAGTGCGAACTATTGTTTGAAAACAGAATTGCTGACGCCAGTAGTGACTATAAGACATCGGGAAACGTATTTTTGGATCGAATATACGGCGCGAATATTCGCGAGTATGACAAAGGCACGGATTTTTCGTCTGCCATGGAATCTATTGCGGACGATGTGCGCGCAAATGGCGGGCGCCCGTATATTATTCCCGGCGGTGCTTCGAATACCGTTGGCGCGTTGGGATACGTAAACTGCGCATACGAGTTGGTGTCGCAGGCCAACGACGCGGGCCTTGTGCTTGATCATATCGTACATGCGACTGGTAGTGCCGGCACGCAAGCGGGACTACTGGTTGGATTAAAGGCGATTCATGCCAAGATTCCGTTACTTGGCATTGGCGTTGCTGTCGATCGACCCATGCAGGAACAACGTGTCTACGATCTTGCGTGCGACACCGCTGACTACATCGGTGCGTCGGGAATAATCAAGCGCGATGATGTCGTCGCCAATTGCGACTACGTTGGCGACGGTTACGGCGTACGGACGGATGCTATGAACGATGCCGTACTAGGGCTGGCGCGCCTCGAGGGCATTCTTGCCGATCCGGTCTACAGCGGAAAAGGCTTGGCAGGGATGTTTGATTTGGTGCAAAAAGGCTTTTTCGCCGATGCAAAAAATATCGTATTCGTGCATACCGGTGGGTCGGCTGCACTTTTCGCTTATCGCGACCAACTTAACCTGGACGGTTAGAATTCTTCACCATTGATGTCTGAATTATTGATATCTTAATTCGTATATCTGTTGGATCAATTGCATGTAGCAAATCTTTATTTGGTGAGATTTGTAACTACGTACGAGTCACCGCCATCCTCGCCATGGCGGTGACCCACACAATCCGAATCTATTTAATGGTTATTTCCCGCATTAGATATTGACCGGTCAAATCACGCATTCCAGGGTAGTCCCGCTGCGCTGTTTCATTACTTGCCTTACTCTGTTCTTCGCCGAATTCCTTCATAAACGCGTCATATTTTTCCTTGTTTGGTGCTAGGTCCGCGGTATTCGCGAATTTGACAATCAGCAAGAGATTGAATTCTCCGCTTTGCGGTAAATCGCTGCGAAAAATTGACCAGGATTCAATTTGACCGAGTTTTTCGGCTATCTTGTTTCCAGCGATCCATGTGTTCGTCAATCCTTCCAGATAAACGTCGTCCATGTTCGGATGGACCCTCACGGTCGTTACTGACCAGACTGCATCGCTGACGTCATAGTCTTTGTATGGCTCCAGGTCGGCGAATGCTGATCCAGACAAGCCAATGCAAGTGAGTAGTGCGAGAAATTGCCGCATTTTCATTCGTTATCCCCATGTTGTTTTAATTATTGTACGGTCGGACCATAACATGGATACGTCAAAGCACTGAAAAGAGGGTCACTGTGTGGTCTATGTGCATGATCCGTTCGCAATGACAAATGGCAATTAAATTGCTGCGCGATGACGGACCACTGAAGTTCAGAACGTTGGCCTAGCGAGCCGTTACAGGGGCAAAGTCGCTAGCGATTTTCGACCGTGCACTTAACGCCGGCTAGCGGATAGCGTTTTTCGTCGCTCAACGACATTAGGCTGCACGAACTTCCGTTAGTCACCAAGCGAAACATGATCGGCAAATCCATGTTGCGACCTTGAGCGGGTGGTGCGCCGATGCTCTGTCGTGGCTTTTGCTCAATAATCAGTAGACTGCTGTTGATTAAAGCATCATCCGCAAGCAGGACATCGCGGGACAAAGCGCCGTTGATTGTTTTTTGTATGATTGCGCGTGCTTGCGTGGACGGTTCAGACAATACGGCCGTTACCTCGGCGGCCGTTACCTCGGGTGCTGCGGGTGCAGACTGGCACCCTGCGAGTGACCACATGCCGCAGCCGACAAGCACCCAGTTGACTGCGTGCATTATTTTAATCCTGGTAAATTCTGTTGGTATGCCATGGGGATTTCGGAACGCTCAACGCCGTTTGTCGAGAGCGCTCTGCCGCGGCATTAGCGTTGCCTATGCTTGTATTTGCGACCACGGGGCAATTCGGATTTTCCCGATACGCCAGAGCGGCTGCCAGTCGATCTTCAGTGATGCTGCCAAGCGCAGCGTTGAAGTCGTCCGCGACAGCACATCCGGGAACACTGACGCCAATATTCGATTGCGTATTTTGCGGTGAAAAGCCGTCGGTATAGTCGCCGAAATCTCTCGAATTTACGCCTCGAAATTGAATCGTGAAGAATGTGGTTCCACAATTGTCCTGCGGGAAAAAACCATAAGGCTTGCCGCACGTGGTTGAGCCAATTTGAATCACCTCAACGTCGATTCCGCGCAGTCCGTTCATGATTGCTTCACTGGCAGAACAGGTACCTGCGCCAGTCAGGACGAACAATCGAGACAAATTTAGCGTCGGTAGTGCCTGGCCGGCAGGCCGATTACCGAACCCGAGCGTTTCGTCGTAGAACGGTGTAGGTGTAATCGCTTGTCCGGTTATTGGATTGGTTACCGGGTGCTTATCGTTAAATTGAAGCGTTTCGAAATCGCGCCCCGCGGCCTGCGTGTCGCCGGCGATCATGTATGCCATTTGCGCGGCGATAGCGAGAAAGCCGCCACCGTTATAACGAATGTCCAATACAAGGTCGACAATTCCTTGACCGCTATTGAGCTGGTTGACGGCGTCTATCAATCCGTCTTCTGCGGTTGCTATGTGATCGTTAAATAGAAGGTAGCCGACGCGGCCGGTAGCAGTGTCGATGACTTGCGTATTTTGTACAGGCGCTGACGTGATGGCCGCACTGGTTAGCGAGATCGTTCTTGTCGTTGGAGAACCTAAATCCTGAACCACAAATGTGTGTGTTTCTCCGATGCTTTCAGGGAATAGCCCCGCGTTAAGCGTAGCGACATCGCTGCCGTTTGCGACGTCTACACCATCGATTGTAATTAGCCTCGCGCCGCGAGCGAGGTTGGCGGCAGGTGCTGTTGCTGGAGAATTCGGCTCGGTGTATGCGACGACGGCTTCGCGCGGCGGCAGAGAAGTCAGCAAAACCCATTGCGCGCCATACCCTGCCGATACGCCGGACTGCGATAGTTGAAACCACTCTTCAGAATCGAACGTGAAATGAAACTTGTCTTTGTCTTGACCCGAAGGCGTGATTGCCGTGGTTCTTAAGACGTCGAAGTAGTCCAATGTATCGCTAAAGGTACCTGGATCTTGATCGACGATTTCCGAATACCATAAGTAGGTATTGTCGCTGAACGAACGCAAGAAGTTGTTTTCGTCGACAGTAGCACCTTGAACGTCGGGGAAGGCTTGGCCGGTCGCTGGATTGGTTCCGCTGCGAGGTGCGGCACAGCTTGCCGCAAAAGTACTCGCGGGCATGAAGACGCCCGCTTGCCAAGGTGTATTGCCTCCGCCCGGCGGCGGATTAAAGCCCGCATCGCCACCGCCACCGCCACATGCCACTATGCAAGTGGTCAAAATTGCCATTGCGAAGGTAATCTTGAACATTCGCCGGTTGGTATTCTTATCCATACGCAAATTGTACTCAATTGGTCGGCTGTTGATCCAATTATGCCGATGATGATGCGGCAGCAGCTAATAACAATAGGTTATTCGTCTGGCATTTGGCAATTATCATCTTATGTTGCTTTTGCGACCGCGTGCGAGCGATTTTGTTCCTAGCGCAGTGACGCCATTTGGCGACAGTTAATTTACGCGCGCGGCGAGAATCAAATCGAATGACGGAGCGCCGAGTGGGTCGTTGGCTGCAAACTGTCCGTTTAATTCGACTTGCACGGTCGATACTGCACTATCGAAGCCGTCGGTATTGGGGGCCGGAATGTAGTTGAAGGTACTTCCACCATCGTTTGAGTATCGAATGCTACCCAGCGTGACATTAGTCGGTACCGGAGACGCGCTGCTATCAAAAATAACTGGGCCTCCAGTTAGGCAGGTTGCCGACACGCATAAACGCAGTTCGCTAGGAATTTCGTCAGTGATGACCAGGCTATTGGCGTCAGGCGAGTTCGTGCCCAAGTTATGGACTGAAATGACGTATTGCATATCGGCGTTCGGTATTGCGAATGGATTACCAGTGCCGTTGATTGGATCGGCAACGACCGTAACATCTTTTACAATTGCTAAGTCGACGGCGAATGCAACATGGAAAGCGCTCGATGCGGCTATCGCGCCTGCGGACTCGCTGGTATGGCTACGTTCTGAGTCGTTATCGGTTTCTTCGTCTATCGTCAGTCCAATGGCGAGGGCCGATAGGCTACAACGCCGCGCGACACCCCCGTTGTTGCCAAATCGACTGTTAGCTGAGGCGACGACCAACGGCGCGGTGGGAAAGCTGGATTGAAAATTGTTGCTAAAACAACCATCTGAAAAACCTTGTACATTTCTGGGTGTCAACAGTGACTGCAGCGTAACCGACGTACTATTCGAATCGGTAAACTGAATATTGACGTTAGACTCGATTGCGACAACGCCAACTTCTTCCAGTGCAGTTACCGTACCGGCAGTCGATTCTAGTCGTTCGAGCGATATTTGCATTTGGGCGTTCGTAATATTGTGCAACGCAACAGATAGAAACGGTGTAGAAGGCGTATTCGGTGGGTTTTGCGATTCGTTCGCGGTCGACTGAATGCTGGCAACCACGGTTGGGGTTGCATCGAAAGCGCTGGGGAACACTAATGTGTCCCAGGTGTTCGATAGTAGACGGTTTACGAAGCTATTGGTCGTCTGCGTTGTTGCGAGTAGCCGACTGCCGTCCGGTAGCGCATGATTTCCAGGTTCGATAGCCAAGTAAGCGGTATTCATTGCGACGTGTGGACCGTCATTCGCGTTAGGCTCAACTTGCAGTATCTGAAAACCTGCAGTCGTTACATTGCGAATTCGAATAGTGGCCGGATCGCTACCCTCATCGGTAGGTAAGGTCACGACAATTGGCCGCACAGAAAATGCCTCGGCAAATGTTACCGTGGTCCATAAAGGTGTTGTGAACGTATCGTTCAGTGACACAGAACCCATTTCCATTTCGTAAGCGTGAGCGTCTGACGATACGGAAAGAGATAGCAGGCCGGTCACGCTGAAGCCCAGCAGCAATTGTAGGTAGTTGATGGCAGATTTCGTCAATTTTTCCTACCACGTAGGTCGTGATATCGCAGCCGCAAAACGATACGGGTTGTGCCGCTAGCCGACGACGTCGCTGCTCACATATTTTGCCACCTAACAAGCGAACGGTGATGCAAGTCACACTATTGTTGTTATTTAGCGATGACCTTGCGTCGATCTGGGGCGGTGCATTGGCTCATTTGCGATGTTTGTAAACGACGCCTGATTTCATGACGAACTGGACTTCTTGCAACAAATCTATATCGGCAAGCGGGTCACCGCGCACCGCAACGATATCGGCCTGTTTGCCGACTTCTATGCTGCCATGCGAGTCGCCGATGCCCAGAAATTCCGCGGCGACACTGGTTGCCGATTTTATTGCTTCCATTTCTGGCATACCGCCTTTCACCATTAGCGAAAACTCTTGTGCGTTGTCACCATGTGCAGATACGCCAGAGTCGGTCCCGAATACAATTGGCACGCCGAATTTGTAGGCTGCGGAAAAGGTTTTAAGAAGGACGGGACCGATCGTCGCCGCTTTAGGGCGAACCAGTTCCGGGAAAAAGCCGTCAATTTTTGACTTCTCCGCGACCCAGTTGCCGGCGAGAATAGTAGGTACGTAGTACGTGCCGTTTTTCTTCATGAGCGACATGACTTCGCGGTCCATGTATGTGCCGTGTTCTATCGATGCCACTCCTGCTATGACGGCGCGTTTCATTCCTTCAGTCCCGTGAGCATGGGCTGCGACCCGCATGCCGTAGTCCGCGGCCGTCTGCACGATCGCTGACAATTCTTCGGCCGTAAACTGCGGGTTTTGGCCGTTTTTCGCGACGCTAAGCACGCCACCGGTTGCGGTTATCTTGATCCAGTCGGCACCATCTTTGTAACGCTGCCGTACCGCCTTTATTGCATCGTCCATACCATTGACCACGCCCTCAGCAGGTCCTGGGTCTCCCATGATATGACTCGCCCAGCCGTTCGTGGGATCAGCGTGGCCACCCGTCGACGCGAGGCTTTTGGCGGCTGTGAATATTCTAGGCCCTACGATATCGCCGTTGGCGATGGCTTTGCGCAATGCGACGGTGACGTTAAAAGAATCGCCCGGTACCCGTACAACGGTAAAGCCAGACTCTAACGTAATTTTCGCGTACTTTGCCGCTGCAAATGCGTAGTCAGCCTCATTGAGCGTGAAGCCTTTTAATCGGGAGTCGCTCGAGTACTGTCCGGTGAGATGTGTATGCATGTCCATGAGACCCGGCAATACGGTGTGATCACGTAAATCGATCAGCGCGTCGTCTTCGGCGGCAGCAACAAAACCGTCACTAATTTGTGATATTTGTCCGTCAACAATGTGCAGCGTAACGTCGGCTCTGGCGCCGTCAGATTTAGCATCGATTAGTTTGCCGGCGTATATCAATGTTTCGGCGTGAGATTGCGCACTGCACAACACGAGTGTCATTACGATGGCGAGCTTTTTCATTTGTTTACGTCCTAGGTTGGGGTGCGTCGCCGCATCCACATTGCCAAATCACTTGGGCTTGCCTATGTAATGCCCAGCAGCATCGATGATCTATACAGATGATGCCAGACTCGACCGAGTGAATATGCGAAAATGCATAGCCTGCTACAACAACAAGAATAGGGGAGTGATACATGGCGACGACGTCAGTTGCAAGTGAACAATGGTCCTCGCGATGGGGGTTTTTCCTCGCCGCAATCGGTTTTTCTGTTGGACTTGGCAATATATGGCGATTTCCGTTCGTTACGGGCGACAACGGTGGTAGCGCATTTCTAATTATTTATCTGGTCGCGTCACTGCTCATCGGTCTGCCACTATTGATTGCGGAGTTGTCTATAGGACGTCATGGGCGGCGCAGTCCAAGCGGGAGCATTGCACTAATTGCAGAGGCTTCGGGCCGCAGTCCGCGGTGGCAGGGGATCGGTGTTATAGCCGTATTTTGCGTGTTCATGATCTTGACCTACTACACTGTGATCAGCGGATGGACGCTGGACTACATCGTGCGTGCAGTAAGCGGTCAGTTTGAGGGTCTAAGCGCAGCACAATCCAAATCGATGTTCGCAAGCTTGATGAGCAACCCCTGGCGGCTGATCTTTTGGAATACCGTCATACATGTGTGCGTGTTTCTCGTTGTCAGGCGTGGTGTTCAAAGCGGTATTGAGAAGGCGGTCAAGGTTCTCATGCCGATCTTGTTTGTCGCATTGTTTGTTATGGTTATTTACGGTTTTATCGCTGGCGACATGAAAGCGGCAGCAACATTTTTACTGGAACCGGATTTTTCGAAGGTCAACGCTAGTACAGTAATGTATGCAATTGGCCAGGCCTTTTTCTCGATTGGTATTGGCATGGGCGCGCTCATTGCGTTCGGCGCATACCTGCCGGAAGACTATTCGATTCCGGCATCTGCGACCGGTATTGTATTTGCGGATACTGGTGTCGCAATGCTCGCGGGTTTCGCGATATTCCCATTCGTTTTTGCATATGGCTTGGAACCATCCGGCGGATCCGGTTTAACCTTCGAAACGCTGCCAATCGCGTTTGGACAAATGTCGGCTGGAGCAATATTCGGTACGCTGTTTTTTGTCTTGTTGTTTGCTGCCGCGTTGTCATCGTGCATCGGCTGTGCGGAGGCGGTGGCTTTCTGGGTCAATGAGAGATTTTCGATCAGCCGCGAGGCTTCAATTCTCTACGCAACCGTTGCCGCATGGTTAGTCGGTCTCATAACTATATTTTCGCTAGGCGCCTGGTCGGGTTTTCACCCATTCGATTTTGTCCCACCTATGAAAGGCATGAATATTTATTCAGCAATTGACTTCGTAGCCGCAAACATCTTGCTGCTATTGGGTTCGCTACTCATGTCAGTTTTTGCAGGTTGGTACATTAGTCGCACGCTGACACTGGAGGCGATGGGTGTAAGCGACTCGACAGGATTCACGATATGGCGGCTTTTGGTTCAATACATCATTCCGCCAGTTCTATTTATCGCGTTATTTTTTGGATTGAAAGGATGAGCCATTTTAAACTGAAGGTCGTGTTGTTCGCATCGTGTGTTTGTTTGAGTTTGTTTGCTTGTGGGCTACAAGCGGACGAGAGTGAAGCGTCGCGTCCAACAATGCAGGATGTAATGGAATCGTCAACCGATGACGATTGGCGCGCTGTGGATTCGAGCAATACGCTCTATATGAAGTTACGATCGGGTATGGTCGTTATGGAATTAGCTCCTGCTTTTGCGCCGAACGTTATTGAGAATATTCGAGAATTGGTTCTGTCAGAGTATTTTGACGGCACAGCGATCGTGCGTTCGCAAGAGAATTACGTAATTCAATGGGCGGATCCGTTGTCGGAAGACGAAACCAAGGCGAAGCCGATCGGTGACGCGTCGGAAACTATTGCGGCGGAATTTTTTCGTGCTCTGGAAGGTGTAGATTTCGTACCAATCGACAGCGTTGATACTTATGCTGATCGCGTTGGTTTCGTAAATTCAATGCCTACAGCAACGGACGACAGCAAAGAAAGCATTTGGTTGACTCATTGTCACGGTATGCTCGGCGTTGCCCGCGGTAACGAACCGGAAAGCGGCAATGGGACCAGCCTGTACGTTCTCATAGGTCATGCACCGCGGCATTTGGATAAAAACGTTGTGTTAATTGGCCGTGTTCTGCACGGTATGGAGCTATTGAGCACGTTACAACGTGGAACTGGCGCGCTTGGCTTCTACGAGAGCGAAGAGCAGATGACACCCATCGAGTGGATAAAGTTGGCTGACGATATACCCATGCCAGAACGATTGCCGCTTCAAGTTTTTCGTACCGATACGCAAGCCTTCAAGTTGCTTGTAGAGTCAAGGCGCTATCGTGCCGAGGAATGGTTTGTCGACCCAACAGGTAACATAGAGTTGTGCAACGTACCGTTACCGGTGCGGGTATCCGATCAATAACAAAGGCGCTGAGTGTGCTAAAGCGATTGCTTCATCTGTTTGCCGCTTCGGTTATCGCCGCGGGACTTGCGAGTGCAATATCGAGTCAAATGGTAATTGCCGATTTACAAGGCTTCGGGCTCAATGTGTCTCTGTCGCAGCGTATTGCCGTTACTGCGAGCGATTTGATGAGCTTGGGCTTCGCTTTACTTGGTTTATTCTTGCTGGCATTTCTCAGTGCTTTTGGAGTGGCCAGCGCACTGCAGAAAAAACTTGGGGGTAATCGCACGATTTGGCTTTCGGTCGCCGGACTAATATCAATTCCGGCGAGTGTGATGTTGCTCAAGTTGATGATGGGCATGACGTTGGTCTCCGCGGCTCGTTCTATATATGGACTTATCTTGTATTCATGTTGCGGACTGGTCGGCGGCTATCTGTTTGCCTATTTACACGGCAAATCGGCGCCGCGGGAATGCGTTGATGTCTAGTGCCTGCAAAATCGCAGGATGGGCGCTTGTTTATTTGATGATGGCGGGCCCGAGTCGTGCCGCAGACTACACGTTGTCGATCATCAGCGAAGGTCTGGAACACCCCTGGTCGATCGCATTCTTGCCAAACGATGAGATGTTGGTTACGGAGAGAACCGGACGTCTGCGAATGATCCGCCAGGATGAACTCCTGAACTACGATGTTACCGACCTGCCGAAAATATTTGTCCATAAGATGCCGAATGTATTTATCGGCAACCAGGAAGGCCTATTTGATATTGTCGTTGACAGGAACTTCGTTTCAAACAGCAAAATCTATTTGTCGTATTCCGCCGGAACTGATTCCTCCAATTCACTGCAAGTGATCAGCGCGACGCTTGGTGGTAGTCGCCTTGAGAACATACAGACGATTCTGACAATGTCGGAGAAAAAAGCTACGCGTCATCATTTTGGCGGACGAATGGCAATGCTGGCGGATGGAACACTTCTGATTACCTCTGGAGAGGGTTTTGACTATCGCGGCAAAGCGCAATCTCTGACGAGTTTGTTTGGCAAGGTGTTGCGTATTAACACCGACGGTAGTGCCCCTACTGACAACCCGTTTTATGGTCGCGGCGACGCTCGCCCAGAAATTTTCAGTTTCGGCCATCGTAATCCCCAAGGCTTGGTGATCGCAGAAAATGGAAATATTTGGCAGCATGAACATGGGCCAAAGGGAGGGGACGAGCTAAATTTGCTGGTCGCGGGAGGAAATTACGGTTGGCCGGCTGTAACCTATGGTCGCGATTATTTGGGCGCCGTTATTTCGCCGTTTAGTGAAGCCGAGGGGATGGAGTCACCGACAGTCTATTGGAGCCCGTCAATTGCGCCCGCGGGCATGACGGAATACCGCGGCGATGCGTTTCCGGACTGGCGAGGGAACTTGTTTGTCGCCGCACTTAAAGAGCAAAGCGTACGCCGATTGGTGCTCGACGGTAACGTTGTCGTCGATCAGGAAATAATGTTCACTGAAATTAACGAAAGAATCCGCGATATTCGCACAGGCCCGGACGGCTATCTGTATATTCTGACGGATAGTAAGTCTGGGAAAGTAATTAGAGTTACGCCGGGGCGGTAGGCAACTCTGTGCACTGCTATTTATCGTGCGATTGCGTCTCTCTGAGAGGTGGCGCATAAATTTTTTCACTAATCGACGCGAAATATCTATCCAATGCTGGAAATGCCTCGCGCAGATTTATGAAATCGTTTGCGGCCAATATCATGACGCGCGTTGATTCTGTTGCGGTTAACGTGCCAACCGTTTGCGAATGTTTGTCGAGGCTCCGCTCTCCCCAATGATCTCCCGGGCCGAGTATGCGCACAAAATCTTCGCCAGATGTATTCGGTATGCGCGATTCCAAGCAGCCGGATATGACAGTATAGAAACCGTCGACGAGCTGACCGGGAACGGAGATAACGTCGCCTTTGGCATAGCATCGATAGCGGGTTGCGGACTGGGAATGCCCCGCAATCTGCACGATACTTCGCGGCAGAAAGTAGTCGAACAACCAATTAAGCGCGACCCTGATACGCGTAGACAATCCCGGCAGCATGCCAATGTAGAATGCACGCCACATCAACCAGGCAAGCAAACCAGAGATCCGCAAGCCGAATACTTCCGCGACCGCACGGTAATTACCAATCGATGCTAATGAGCCGCGCGGTTTGTAGGAAAATTTTGTTAGTGTTTTTTGCCGCACTGAATTGGCAATATTGCGTGCAACGCATTGTGCTTCGCGGACCGCAAATTGCGCTGTCGGCGGCGCGTATTTCGGATCTTCCCCAATAGTGCCCGGTAAAGGAACAAGTGCTGCGTCACCGAGTGACCAGATATTGTCGAAACCGACGACTTGTAAATTTTCGTCAACCGCAATCTTGCCGCGATTCAGGTCAACTTTTAGGCTGTTCGTTAATTCTCGAGGGCCATTACCGACTGTCGTAACCAGTGTGCAGGTATCGATCGCATTTCCGTCATCCAAAAAAACCGTGTTCGCGGTTGCTGACGCAATACTCTTGCCGCAAATGACCTGAACGCCGCGCTTTTCTAACATGCGTGTCGCATATTGGCCAAGCTTAGGTGCCAATTCGGGGAGTATTTCATCACCACGCTGAATCAATATTGCGCGGATGTCCTGTTTCTCGATGTTAGGGTAAAACTTCAGCGTACGATGGATCATCTCGGTTAATTCACCGATTGTTTCTACGCCTGAAAAGCCACCGCCAGCAACCACAAACGTGAGCAGGCGTTGTTTTAATTCGGCGTTATCGGTGACATCCGCGTGTTCTAGTCTGCGAATTATCTTATTTCTCAATAAATGCGCATCCGCAAGGCTACGCATGCATAGGCTGTGTTCGACAAATCCTGGGGAATGCGAAAGATTCGTTTTCTGGCCAACCGCAATAACGAGGTGATCGTACGCTACGAATTGTGGTGTACGTCGAGATCCCTGTAAAAAGTGAACCCGATTAGTGTCGAATTCTAGGCTGGTGACCTCGCCCATGCGAACCTTGACGCCGCGTAGCATGTAGCGCAATGGCGTTACGGCGTCTGGCGCACTTATGGTGCCTGACGCGACCTCGGGCAGCAGCGGTTGAAATACGAAATAATTCTCTGCGTTTATGAGTTCAATATCAACGAGCGACCCCGCCATTTTTTTTAGGTTTTTCGCCGTGAATGCGCCTGCGAAGCCGCCGCCGACAATGACGATTTTCGGCTTTGCCATACCTAAAGCGCTGCCGATTTGATAACCATCATTTTGTCAATCTGCATATCTTCGATTGTATGCGGAATGCCGCCGGTTCCAAGGCCGGATTGCCTTAGTCCAGCGAACGGCATAACGTCGTCCCGAAATGCACTATGGTCGTTGACCATTACAGCAGAGGCGTCCAGTGCTTTGTAAAGCCGCATTGCTGCGTCAATGTCCCGGCCGTATATCGCCGCCTGAAAGGCGACCGGTAATGCGTTGGCCTGCCGCACAGCGTCGGCTGCATTATCGTAGCCATAAACACAGACTACTGGGCCAAATATTTCCAAGGTACTGACGCGTGCATCCGCGCTTGGATTCAATAGTACTGTCGGCGCGTAGCAGTTACCGGCGAGTTTTTTGCCGCCGCACAAGAGTTGTGCTCCGCCGCCAATTGCCTCTTGCACCCACTCATCAACCCTATCGACCTCGGCGCCGCGAATTAACGGGCCGACTTCCGTTGCAGACTCTTCCGGTGCGCCAACGACAAGTTTTTCTGCGATTTCAGCGAGTGCGCGTGCAAACTTCTCGGCATCGTTTTGCGGCGCGAAAACTCGCTGTACGGACACGCAGACCTGGCCTGCGTGATAAAATCCACCTTTTGCAATAGACGCCAGTGTCGCGTCGAAATCATAATCGTCGGTGAGAATTGCGGGAGCGGCGCCTCCATGTTCGAGAGCGCATCTAGTTCCAGCGGAGAGTTTGGACCTTAGCATCCAGCCAACCTTCGCACTGCCAATAAAGCTAAAAAATCCGACCCGTGAATCAGTCACTAATCTTTCCGCGGTTTCGACATCTTCGGCGACAACGACCTGACACCATTCATCTTCCAGACCAGCCTCGCGAAGTAACTCGACGAAGCGCAGGCAGGACAGTGGTGTGTCGGCTGCTGGTTTAACAATTACCGGGCAACCGGTCGCAATAGCGGGTGCGACCTGGTGGACGATAAGATTGAGCGGGTGATTGAATGCACTGACGGCAACGACAACACCGATGGGCTCTTTTTGCGTATACGCGATGCGTCCCATGGTTGCCGCTGTTGTGCCAATCGGAATGACGTTGCCGGCGTGTGAGCGCAATGCCTCAATGCACAAATGAATGCCGTCGATAGCGCGCACGACCTCCACCCTGGAATCTGCCAAGGGTTTACCTCCTTCGCTCGCAGCAAGCATCGTCAACGCATCCAAGTCGGCACGCATTAAGTCGGCTGTCTTGGTGAGTATTTCTACTCGGCGCGCAATTGAGCGCCAGCGACTTCGATCCCGAAATAGCCCATGCGCAACGGCCATTGCGTCTTCAACGTGCGGCGGTCCGGCTGTAGCAACGGTTTCCAGCAGGCGGCCGTCAAAGGGAGATCGAACTTCGAGCTGGCCGGCTGCTGGCTGCGTACTTTGCAGCATCAGATCGTGCATGTTATTGCCCCGAGTTTTTTCGTCAGCAAGGGGTTTTCGCGATAATCGATCGGGATCACAACTAGGCTAGGCCCTTGCTCGTCAAACGCGGCGTCAAGCGAGGACTCAAGATCGCTTGCGTTTTTGATGTAGTGTCCATTCCAGCCGAACGATTCGGCCAAGAGGAGCCAATCCGGATTGCCGAAGGCAAGGTCTGTGTGTCGTCCGAAGTGATCCTGTTGTTTCCAGGCAATCAACCCGTACTCTTTGTCTTCCCAGACCATCATGACAATATTACTGTCGATGCGTCGCGCGGTTTCCATTTCCTGCACGTTCATCAAGAAGCCTGCATCTCCTGCTATGCCTAGAATCCGGCGTTCTGGTGCCACAATGCTGGCTGCGATTGCACCAGGTAACGCGAAACCCATTGAGCAAAAACCATTTGGTATCAGGCAAGTGTTTGGCTCATGACATTGATAGTGTCTGGCAATCCACATCTTGTGAGCACCAACATCGGACAGCAAGATATCGTGCGGACCCATGACCTGCCGCGCATCCCAAAGAGCCTTCTGCGGTCGAATGAGTCCCTCTGTCTGATCGTCCTTGAACTCTTCAAAGTCGCGCGACATATCCCGCCGGCATTTTCGTTGCAGCGAAAAGTCGAAGTCAGGTACGCCTTGTGCCTGGAAATGCTCATTGAGCATCCAAAGGGTGTGTGCGAGATCGCCTATTAATTCTGTTTCAGGGTGGTAATTTTCGTCAATTTCGGCGGGCAGGAAATCTGCGTGAAGAATTCGTTTATCGCCGTTGGCGTTCCACAAGCGCGGATGATACTCGACCATATCGAAGCCGAGTGCAATGACCAAATCCGCATCATCAATGGCCTGTGAGATTCGATCTTTAGCGCCTAAGCCAACTGTATACAGGCAATAGTCCGAGTCCATATCGACGCAACCCTTGGCCATGAACGTGCTGACTACGCCGATACCGGTTTTCTCGCATAACAATCTTAATTGCTTGCTTGCTCGCCTGCG
Organism: Woeseia sp.; assembly: GCA_021773015.1. Taxonomy (GTDB): domain Bacteria; phylum Pseudomonadota; class Gammaproteobacteria; order Steroidobacterales; family Woeseiaceae; genus OFTM247. Next base: position 1,124,773 of record JAJFKW010000001.1, on the reverse strand, counting down.
AATACAGCCGTTTCCCGCAATGATAACCGGGCGCTTGGCCTCGCGTAGCATCGCGAGACCTTGATCGACGATCTTGCTATCTGCCACGGATCGGCGGAATCGGCGCGGTGTCATCGGCTTTTTGCTGGTTTCGGCGGTTGCGACGTCCTCAGGCAACTCAATATGTACCGCGCCCGGTTTTTCGGTGCGTGCGAGTCTTACTGCTTTACGCACAATCTCAGGAATCGTGTCGGCGTTTAGGATAGTTGTGGCCCATTTTGTCACCGGCTTGAACATGCTGACGACGTCCATGATTTGGTGAGACTCTTTATGCAGCCGATCCGTAGAGCCTTGCCCGGTTAGGACTAACATGGGTGCCCGGTCCATATTGGAATCGGCCACACCGGTGATCAAATTCGTTGCGCCTGGACCTAAAGTGCCGAGACAACCGGCGGGGTTGCCCGTCAAGCGGCCATAGATTTCCGCCATGAAAGCCGCACCTTGCTCGTGTCTCGTAAGTATGAATTTGATTTTCTTAGACTTTTCCAGGGACATCATGAAATCAGCATTTTCTTCGCCAGGCACGCCAAAAATGTATTCGATGCCTTCTTCCTCTAGGCAGTGTACGAGTAAGTCGGATGCTTTCATCTAATTCCCCAGGATATATGGTTGATCGTATGTCGCGTATTCTCAGTAGTTTACGCGCGTTTCTACTGGACTTTATATGTTGCGATGGATAGCGAGCGCCTATAGGGACCGGGATCCACTGCCGATTATTTCATTTACGATAGGCAATTGTCGGCTTTGCGCTGAGCGCCCGTGGAAGCTTATTCCAATTAGCGGCGAGAATCATTTAGCCTATTGAATTTCGCCCAAGGTCTCAGCAAAATGTTCCGCTGCAGTTGCCGCTGTGAAAAATATTGAATTACGCCCCTCAGTCATGCAACCGCATGTCCGTTCAGTTAGCAAAATCATTCAAGATTCCGATGGTTTTCATGTTGCTGTGCTTGGCCGAACTAGCGGTTGCCAATAGCGACGGGATTGAGGAGATTTTGGTTACCGCGACCCGCAGGCCGACGGAAGTCGCCAATATATCTGCCCAGGTTACTGTTGTTGATGCCAATTCAATTCAGTCGCAAAAATTAGTTACGGATTCGCTGGCTGGTCAGGCCGGCGTATATCTTCAGCAAACCACACCGGGTCAAGGCAGCGCAATCATCCGCGGCTTGCGAGGATCCGCGATTTTGCATTTGGTAGACGGAATTCGGCTGAACAATGCAATATTTCGAAGTGCCCCTACGCAGTATTTGGCACTAGTGCCAATTAGCTCGGTTGACCGCATTGAAGTTGTTCGCGGAACGCCAGCATCGCTTTACGGTAATGATGCTGTCGGAGGCGTTGTTCAATTAGTAACTCGGGTTCCTGAATTTTCCAGCGATAAGTTGAAATTCGCAGGGGACGTCAACTTATCGCTCGATTCTGCCGATCTCAGCAAAATTACTCGCGGGACACTGGATTTCGGCAATGCCGGGGTAGCTGCGTCTATCAGTGGCGAATATCAGGATACTGGAAATCGTCGCACCGGTTCTGGTGGGCGATTGAACCCGACTGGCTATACGCAAAAGGCCGCGCGCGTGGTGGTGGCAACCCGGAACGAGCGAGATCTAACCTGGCTGGTCGATGTGCACTTCTTAACGCAGCCAAACACGCCGCGTATAGACGAGTTGACTGCGGGCTTCGGGCAGGTCGAACCTTCGTCGGCAGAATTCAGTTTCGCGCCGAATAGGCGGCTGTTTGTTCACTCAAAGCTCAGTCAAGCTGACGGCCTCTGGGATTTGGATTGGAATATTGACGCGGCTTGGCAGCGAATCGTCGATGACCGCCGAAGTCGTGATTTTTTGTCCACCGAACGCCGTCTTGAGAAAAATCGCAGTGACCTAATTGGATTGACCGCAAATGTGGTGCGTGAACACGATGACGGTTCGTGGATAGTTGGTGGGGAATTTTATACAGATCAAGTTCGCAGCGAGCGTCGTGCTGAAGACATACTATCTGGTGAGACACAAACGATAGCGCCGCGTTTTCCCGACGGGTCGCGTGTTCAGCAATTCGCCATCTACGGAAACATGCTACGTAATGTCTCAAGCAGGCAAGTGCTCAGCGGCGGGCTACGAGTGGCCAGCGTTAATATTGATTTGGAGTTGGCGCCGCAATCTCTGCCAACATCGCTGTCCGAAACCGATATTAGTGGCGATATCGGCTGGATCTTCGATCTTAACGAAACGCTCAAATTTACCAGCAATATTGGATTCGGATTTCGCGCGCCGAACATATTTGACCTTGGAACACTAGGAGCAAGACCCGGAAACCGTTTTAACGTGCCGAACGTCAATCTCTCGTCAGAGCGGGTTCGTCAAGGTGATGTTGGCATTCGCTACGCAGCATCCTCCATGCAATTCGATATCGCAGTTTTTGGATTGCGCTACAGCGACAAAATTACCTCTGAACTGACTGGCGACATAACGGCCGATGGCCGGGATGTTATTCGCAGTGTCAATGCTGCAGAAGCGACAATATTCGGCGCTGAAATGGCAATGCGGATTGCCGTGTCGGACCGATGGCACGTTCAAGGCACGCTAAACTACACGCGCGGCGAAGAAATTGTTGCCGATGGCGAAAGTAGTGCTGCGGATCGAATTCCGCCGATCAATGGATCGCTAAACGTTGACTATCTGCAAAATCAAACTTGGTCATGGAAGGCGTGGGTGCGTTTTGCCGATGACCAAAATAGATTGAGTCCGCGAGATGTTCGCGACGTGAGAATAGACCCGCAAGGAACGGCCGGTTGGGGAATTGTTGGTTTGCAGGCGCAACTGCATTTAGAAACCGGCTGGCGCGTGCGCGTCGGCGTGGACAACATACTCGACAAAGCCTATCGAGCACATGGTTCTGGAATTGATAGTGTAGGTCGCAACTGGAGCCTACAGGTGCAACGATCATGGCGCTAAGTCACAACGCTAGCGATTTTCCAGGTTAGTCGGGCGGGAACGCGATTGGGCCTTTTAGGGCTGGGTATCGTGGCGCCTTAGGTGCATAGAACGCACGAATAAATTTCAAATCTTGTGCGACGTCGCCACTGGCATGCAATGTCGGACCGATGCCGAGCTGCCGATTTTGGTAATCCAAAAATGTGAGGACGATGGGCACGTCCGCGGCGATTGCTATCTTATAAAAACCAGTCTTCCAATACGGTCGCCATTTGCGCGTACCCTCTGGTGCGAGAGCAAGGAACAACTGTTCATGGGTTGCGAACTCATCGACAAGACGGCCAACAACCGCACCGGGTTTATCTCGGTCGACGGGAATCGCGCCGAGTTTGCGAAGAAACGGACCTAGTGGCCACCAAAAAAGCGCATTTTTGGCCAGGAATTTTATCCGCACATCAAACGCAATTTTGTACACGATCAACCAGAATCCGTCCCAATTGGAAGTGTGAAATGCTGCTACAAATACGGCTTTGTCGATCGCTGGTACGTCACCAACAACCGTCCAGCGGCCCCAGGTAAGTAACTTTTTGGCTAAGCGTTGCAGCATGACAACACAAGTGTCTCACGGTCTCAGCGCCACGCTCAATTTGCTGTGGATCGCGGATCAGATGGTGGAATCAGAGAATATGAATTGCCAACGATGTCGTGCCAATGACCAGGCGCAGGCGAAATTACTCGGAGTGCGATTTGCGCTAATGGCAGAATAGTCTTCGTGCGGCGCATCTATTGATCATCGAGAGCGGCTGTAAGTCATTGATTTTGAATCCAAACTGTCGCCATATAGCGTCAAGTCCCGGGTGAATACCACGGCTCGCTACTACGTCACCCTTTTGCGCGGTGGAATGTGGCATACAGAAGCAGAAATTCACTGCTTGGGAGCAGACCATGCGCGCGCTAGTTCTACTTACAGTGTTGCTGTGCTTATCGTTATCAACTTACGCAGAAGAACTGATCATTCCGATTGATTCAGTTCAGAGTCATGTCAATGTGCGAATGGAGGCTGATGCAAAGTCCGAGATTGTCGGCAAGCTGCGGCAGGGCAGCGGCTTACCTTTGATCGCCGTCGAAGCGGACTGGTACAAAGTACGGATCGAAGGAGATACGCACGGCTACGTTAGTGTGGATTGGGCAACGAAGATCTCCGACGAGGATTTTTCGAAGACGGCCACTGCCGATAGTCCGCAATTGTTGTCTGGCACCGACGACGCAGATCAAGGCAGCATCGAGCCAATCGCAGATGAATCAGCCTCGGATGTGAAAGATGACGTCGGCGTTGTTGCAAACGAGAGTACACAGGAAATAGCGAATGCTACGGTTGACGTAGCACCGGTCGAGGAAAATATTGTCACGGAAGTTGAAGTCGCAACCGCTATAGCAGTCGTCGAAGAGGCAGCGAGCGAAGACACGCATGCGGAAACGCCTACCTCACAGGCAGTATCCGCGAACATCGAGTCAGTCGCGACCGAGGCTGATTCGGAATCGTCTGAGGTTACAGGTGCAAAGGTCGCCGTGATGTCTTCCGACGTTGTGAACGAGGAGCATCCTACTGTCGCCGCGACAGCAGTTAACGAAGAGGCGGCAACACAACCCGAGAAATCACTTGCGTCGGAAGAAGTGGATCCGACCGTAGTTTCGGAAGATTCGATATTGGCAACTGTCGAACTCGTCGGTCCGGCTGGCCCCGTCGGCCCCGTCGGCCCCGTCGGCCCACCGGGTCCGTCAGGTCCATCGGGTATTGACGGTCCATTGGGGGCCGTAGGTCCACCGGGGCCAACGGGTCCACCAGGGCCCACGGGTCCACCAGGTCCGACTGGACCGCCAGGCCCGACCGGCGATGTTGGGAACGATAAAAACTCGAAGCGCGCAAAGTCCGGCGATTCCTCAGCGATTGAGGGTACAGTCGACTACCTGATGAAATTCACCGCCAGTAGCGTCGGCGGAAATTCACAAATTTTCGATAACGGACGCAACGTCGGCATAGGTACAAAAGAGCCACAGCAGCGACTCGAGGTGAACGGCAATATTCAGATTCACGAGCGCAACAGCAGTGTTGCCGGACTGATGCTGACACAATCATCGGGCGATACCGGGTACATCATGCACAATCGTGCAAACACGTTGACGATTGGTGCGGGTTCTGTGGATCGCATTACGATCGACGGCGATGGCAACGTCGGAATCGGAATGGCACGTCCGTCCCATCCAATTGAAATGGCCAGTGGCGCTTACGTTTCGGCCGGCGGTGTTTGGACAAACAGTTCATCCCGTAGCCGTAAAGAAAATATTGTTGATCTCACGACAGAAGAGGCACTTGCGGCCCTATCGGCATTGGAGCCAGTACGCTTTAATTACAAGCAGGATCGATCCGAAGAATATGTCGGATTCATTGCAGAAGATGTACCCGAGTTAGTTTCGTCCACGAATCGTGACAGCCTCAGCACTATGGATATCGTCGCCGTTCTGACCCGGGTTGTTCAGCTGCAACAACGGCAAATTGACGAATTAGAAATGCGGCTCGACAAGAGTATGCAATCGCCTGACTAATGCACACAGATTATTCTATGTTGAATCCAACAGCGCGCAGGTTGTTTTTCAATTCGTCTGCGCCCCGCGTCAACAGAGCGTGAATACCAACGTCCTTCGCACCGTCTACGTTAAGTGGGTTATCGTCAAGAAAAAGAATCGACGCAGGCGAGCATCCATAGTGACCTATCACGGCTTCGTACGCTTCGCGGTCTGGTTTAAGCAGTCCAGTTCGATAGGAGAGAAATACCTGATCGAACCGTGGCTGTAATACACCGGCGATGTCGGCCCGTTCCCAGTGGACGGCATTGGTATTCGATAGCAGCGCAATGTTTGCTTCTCCATCCAAGCTTTCTAATAGAGATATTGCTTCCGGGAAAAGGCACTTCGGCCAACGCGAAAAGTTTTCGAGAAATCGTTGCTCGCCGTAAGGCAATTCGAACTCAATTACGATTTTCCTCACAAATTCAGCAACACTGAGTTGTCCGCACTCCAACGCACGCACGGCGTCTGATAGTAACCAGCGTTCGTGGAAATCTGTGCCGTCACGCGGCATTTCGAACGTATCGTACGGATCATTCAAATCCAGGAGGACGCCACCGAGGTCGAATAATATGACATCAATTGCAGTAGACATTAGTCGCGGACTTTGGTTTTCCACAGAGTGGCTGCGAGCAACATAGAAACCACAGAAGTCGCTATCCAAAATTGCACGGCGATATCGAAGTTGTAGATTTTCGTGCCGTCAACTACAACGGTTCCAGCCTCGATAAGACGTGCACTGACAATATCTTGAGTTCCGGCTCCGATGTAACTAAATGCACCCACGAAACCCATAGCTGCACCGGTTGCGCCTCGCGGCGCAATATCGACGGCGAAGAGTCCGCCTACCGACGCGATAAGCCCGCTGAGCGATGCGCCGTAGGCAATAAAGGCCGCTTTCATTATCCAAGGGTCTTGCGGGCCGTAGAAAATTACTACTAATGACAACACTTCAACAATCGCGAACAGCAGGTTAGCTGGCGGCCGTCGCGCCGAAAACATATTGTCGGAGATGAAGCCAAATGCGATGGATCCGAATATTCCAGCGATGCTCGCATAAAATAGCAGTTCGCCAGCGCCAAGCAAAGACAGACCTTTGTCTTCTTGAAGATAGAGAATGCCCCAACTGTTGATGGCATAACGAGTGACATACATCAGAGCGCTAGCCAAGGCGACAATCCACATCGCACGAATACCGAAAACGATTTTTTGCGTAGCCCACGTGCTTTTTTCGTTCGGTGGGTTTTCTGGCTCTCCGTAATATTCCTGGACGCTCGGCAGGCCCATAGTTTTCGGCGCGTCACGCATGACGGCATAGACACAAGCGGCTACACCGATGCACAAAATTCCCGGGGCAATAAATCCATAGTGCCAACCATATGCGCTGACAATCGCGGCGACCACGAAAAACGTAGTGCCTTCGCCGATAGCGTGTGAGGCGCTCCATATTCCATATGCCCGCCCGCGCTGACTTAAAGTAAACCAGTTGGTGACAGTGATGATTGCGGCGGGCGCCGCCATTCCTTGGAACCAACCGTTTAGCGCCCACAAAATAAAGGAAAGCCACAGCAGCGTCGACGTTCCCATTACAAGGTTTATGATGGCCGCAGCAAGTATGCTGATACTGAAAAACACGCGTGGGCGAAAATGGTCCGCCGCGAATCCGTTTAGAAACTTGCCGGTCGCATAGCCGTAGAGGAATGCTGCGCCTATCAGCCCAAGATCTTCGACCGTAAAGATACCGTTGTCGATTAACGGCTTTTTGACAATGCTTAGGCCCAATCGGCAGGTATAGATAAAGCCATAGCCAAGCGTAATTGCGATAAGAACACGCAATCTGTGCTTCTTAAATGACGCATTAAGATCGGCAATGCTAGTGGCCATCTGGGGTCCTCGCTGTATTTGACCACGGAGCTTGCCAGATAGCGGGCCGCTATACGAGTGAATCGCTGATTTTACAATAAGCTGGTTTTCGGTTTGACTGTCAACCCGAGCCCGAGCGCCGCGTTGTACTAGCAACAAGCAACTAAGTTTGGGATGTTGGGAGATTGAAAGTCATGAATACAAGTATACTGAAAGTTGTAACGATAGGATTCATTGGCCTCGGTAGTAGTTTCGCGTCCGCTGTTTTCGCAGATGTAGGCGATGTGGTGGAAGAAAGGTTAGACGAGCGCGGCGATCGAATCGAGAACCGGCTGGACGAAAGAGGCGATCGTGTGGAAGAGCGCTTGGATAACAAGGGTGATCGCATTGACCAGCGTCTGGACAAAAAAGGCGACAGGATCGATCGACGGCTGGATAACAGAGCGGATCGCGCTGAAGAGGCAGGCCGGGACGATTTGGCGGAGCGTTTGGATAACAAGGGTGATCGAATTGACCGTCGGCTAGACAACAAAGGTGACCGAATCGATCGACGGCTCGATAACAAGGGCGAGCGGATCGATCGCCGTCTGGACAAAAAGGGCAATCGCGCAGATCGGCGTCTGGACAATAAAGGCGAACGCATCAATCGACGGCAGGAAAATCGACAACGACGCAAAGACAACAGCTAAAGCTTGATTGCTGGCGCCGGGGTCGACGCGTGTCGATCCCGGTTAGTCTAACTGTGATTGTCGCTGTTCCACAGTGTCGAGCGCAAAATGCCGGCGTCTCTTCCGATCGCGGCCCTGGAACTTGTACGATTGTTAGGGACGGCAATTGACCCTAGGTTGCCGCTCGAAAGAATTGCATCATCTTTGAAAATACAATTCCGAAGGGTCTTCGAATAATCAAAGTAATGGTTGGGGACTTGATGGATCGCAACTGGAAGTCAGTCATCGCTGCGTTTGTTGCCGCGTTCATCTCTACGCTCGTCGGCGTTCTCTTTTTCTTTGCTCCAATCGCCCAAGCCGACAAGGTAACAGGACCGCTACTACCGCCGGTTGTTAGTTTGCTTGTATACGTCATCCTCTCCATAGCGCTTTTTGATTGGATTGCACAGCAGATTTGCAGAGCAAACAAGGCCGCTCTTATTGTGGCCGTGTCGCTGTTCATTCATGTAAATGTAGATATTGTACTTAGGGCGAGCGTCGGCTGATGACCGCTATCGCAAGCACAGCATTGTTGCTAGCAACATGGTTCTGCGTGGCCCTCGCTTACTCGACCTTTGCGACGGACAGCCAGCGATAGCCAACAGCTATTATCCAGGTCGCTGCTTGCAGTCATGGCAGATTGTTGATTCCAAGGAGTCCCATCTATCTGAACGGCCGTTCTGATGAGCCCTGACATCTGCACGTTAAGCTGACAAGTTCGTTTTTTGTGCGTCTGTTTGGACCCGGGAAGCAGACTTTGGGATAGAATTGGCGAATTGGTCCGCAATTGACCTGACGGCGACCAACAACGGTATCCTGGTTAGTCCGCCGACGGTTCTTCGACGTACGGGAGTGGATTTTGTGATGAATATGAATACAGCGTTTAAGGCTCTGTTTGGTTTGAGCTTCTTCTTTTTGGCCAGCTGCTCGTGGACGCGTGACCAAGTTGTCGATCATGCAGCTGGCTTTCCAGCTTCTCATGTTATCTCGGATGTTAAGTCAACTTCCGATGAATACAAACAAGAAAAACACGAAGAACGCGTTGAGGAACTCAACAGCGACTACGAGGCGTTCTTGCGATCGCAGGAGACAGTTGCAGCGGGAGAGGAGGCAGCAGAGCAGTCAGTGATCATCAAGCAAGAAAACAACGAAAACGATTGAACCGCTGGTTACACCGTTTTTGCAGTTGGCCGACAACAGGTGGCCAGGTGCTAGGATGTTAAACGGCTGCAATCTACATAAAACAGCCCCTCATAATTCAGTGAAGTATCAGGGAGAGATTCTGTTGACTCGATATTTACTCGTTGTGTTGTTACTCGCAAATCTTTGCGCATGCGATAATGGTGAGTCCTTTGAATCCAAGATACCGCAACCTGCATGGTATGACTCAATCGAACTCGTGGAGTTAAACAGCGTCGGCGAGTTAGACACTCTCTGGAGAGGCAAGAAGCGATGTTGTATTGACGAAAGCACGTTGCTCGCCAACAACAGGGAGTTTTACAAGGCGTGTTATGAGGGCATCGTAAACAACTCTGAGAATGATGAACTGGTGGTAAAATGTCTATGGCTCATGGACGTCGGTGCAGATAAAGACCAGCGAATTGAAATGAACCGGTTCCTGGTAGAAAACTTTGGCAACCACAAGAATAGCGTCAAGCGCTGTAGCAACTGCTCGCCAGGGGATACCGTTGCAAGGGTCACCAAGGACCTGGCGCGAATGGAAAATGCTCAAGGGCAGATTGACCACGCGATCTATCTTTTGGAGGAGTTGCTTGACAACAGACGCGGCGAGGTCAGCCATTGGGTACAAATAGAAATCTATGAAGTACTGGCTAACATGTACTTGTCATCCGTTGTGACCAATGAACGAAAGGATCGAATCAACTCGGCGTACAATAGATTGAGCAGTGTTCGTCGCGAGGACAATGGCGTGGAGAGGCGTTTCGAGCAGTTCGAAAAAACCTACAAAGACGTTATGGCAAAGTAACGCTCATCGACATTAGGTTGGACATAGACGATTGTGAGGGACAAATCGCGGTCTGAATGCATGGCTACTAAGTGTTTGACCGAGAGATATCCGCGCACACGCCCGGTCGTTATTCTGCAAAGATCATTCCGTTTCCAACGGTTTCAACATATCTTCGATTCTGCGCGTGAAAAGGTTCGCCTTATGATCGGCAATTTTGAATTCCCATTGCGCGAGCGCAGTCGTTAGTTCTTGCGATTCCGCCACGACGTCTTTTGAAGGGCTCGACTCTGTAGGCTCATCAGCAGAATCGATATTGTCGGTAGAATTTTCGTCTGCCGCAATTGCCGCTGCCGGGTTGCCGATAGCCGCAAAACGCAGCCATTTTTCGTCATCAATGTTGGTGCTGGAGACTACAACAGTTAGCCCGTCGTGTGTAATGAATGTCGCAATTGTATCCGCTTGTGGAGCGTCGGACGATTGCTTGCGTACATCATCCATCGTGAGACCGCTTAGCGCGCCACCGATGCCGTTGGCCACGGTGGCGTAACTCAATTCCCGACCAACTGGCATGTTGCTAATCTCAAAATTGCTCGAATCCGCGTTTTGCTTCGCAATATCGATTCGTTCGCCGTCGCCGTGTTCTATCGAAACAATCTGCACGCGGTCTGCCGAAATATCGAGTATGGCTTGGCGCAACCAGCCGCTAACTTCATCGGGGAGTTCTGGATTTTGATCGATTAGCACGCTTTGTTCGGAATCCGCGCGCCGCGCATAGCGATATTTCGTCTGCGCAACTTTACCTAGAATAATATCGAAGTTACTTTCGAGCGCTTTTATCTGGACGGATGTGGCCTCGCTGTCTGCGGATTCCGGATCGTCGACACCGATTTGCGCATAGCGCAACGGGTTGCTGGTTTTTGTCTCAAGCACCTTGGCATCCGATAATGCAAGAACAAGTTGTCGTAGTGTGCCAATGTCTGCTGGATAGTTGTCGCGTTCAACAGCAACCCATTGTTGAGCGACTCTGCGGAGGGTGGTTGCCGATTCTGCATTGCGAATGACGAGTTCGTCGATCTCATTCAATTGGCCGGCAAATTCCGGCAGAAATACGTCGTCGTCCGCAGGCCCGTCGTTCTTCCCGTCAATAACGAAATATAATAGCGCGAGGCCCACAATTATGCCTGCCAGTTTGGCGGGTGTATTAGGTGTCATCTTGCGCGACTCCTGTTGCGTCGCCACACGGCGAATAGTGTCGCAAGCGTAATTAGCAGCGGAACGATGCCGATGTTGATTGCCTTTAATGTCGTACCAAGTTTTTCAATGTCACGATCGAGATTTCGCTGGACTGCACGTAGTTCCTTGCGAATCGTTGCTCGCCGATCAACGAAGCGATCAATTTCAGACTGCTGTTCGGGTGTCAGCATTAGCGCGCCTGTGTCCTCGCGCGATGACTGCAACTCTCCCAGTCTTGTTTCGGTATCCGCGAGCTCGCTTTGTAATCTTTGTTCAGTCTGTCGAAACTCCGATTCAGCAGCAACACGAAGTTCCTCCACTTTCGTGAACGGCCGTGTATAGCTAGCGCGGCTCCTGACGCCAATTAGGTCTGAACTACCGGCGAGACTTTCAAGAGAATTGGCGACAAATGCACCATTGCTGGCAAATGCATTTGCAATGCTCTGGCCAAAGAAATTTTGTACTTGTACCCACATTAGGTCGCCGAGCATGTCGACGTCGGCGACAATGATTAAATTGACCGGCTGCGCAGCCTCTCCGATATGCGCGCTATCAATTTCAATTTTTTCCTCACTCGATGAGGGTTCGCCGATACTGCTGTCAACGCTAAGGTCTGGAGCCCCATTCGGAAAGGCGCTCTTGAAAATTCCGCTGACCCTTGCAGCGATGACGTAGTTCTCTCCAGTTGGCGAAAAGCCATCCTGCAGCGCAGACGGGTCAGGCAAGAACGTGAAGCGCGATGACTCGATTGTTTGGGCTGAGGCGCTAGAGGTCAACAACGGCTCAAAGTCACTTTCACTACCCTCGGACAACGCGAAATACCCGGCTGTGCCAACATTAATGCTGCTTAGATCTGTGGTCACGATGTCTTGGCTATTGATCTGCGACGACGGCATACCCAGATAACCAAAATGTCGTACAGGTCGTTGTCCCGAACCGCCGGAAATTTGCAAGGCCAATTGTGCGTCCGCAACGACTTGATCGGCGGAAAAATCGATTCCCCAGGCGCCAAATAACGTCGCGAGGTTTGAGCTTTGGCCCATCGGCGGCATCCCTTGCGGCATGCCTTGCATTGGGGGCGCGGGATCTGATTCCGCTAGCGGATCAACAAAAATCAACGCATTTCTGCCGCGCATGATGAACTGATCGATTGCGTATTGAGCTGCGATCGACAAACCGCGGGGCTGTACAATCCAGAGTAAGTTGACGTCTTCTTCAATTGATTCGAATGACGTACCGAGGTCTCGAATTTCGAAAAGTTGTCCCGCCTGTTGATACACCATCCAGGGCTGCCGCATCTGTTGCGTTTGTGGGTCGAAGCTGCCCGTCATCTGCACGGCGGACACCAAGCCGATGACAGTTCGATCGGGTTGCGCCAGCGTGCTTATTAATTTTGCGATATCGTATTCGAGAAATTCTTCTTTATCGGGCTGGAAAAATGTGATGACTTCGACGTTATCCACGCTGTCTGTGCCCGCCAAACCCATATAAACGGTGTCGGCTCCACCCGGAATAGCGACCCCCTGCAGGCCGAATTGCGCGGCCCGGTCTTCTTCTTCAGAGAATGGCAGAGGGTCGATTATGCTGAGATTGATGCTTCCGCCGGCAGAATTCGTAATTTCCTGCAATAACTCTTGGATGCGGTTCGCATAGTCGCGAAGGGATGGAATGTCCTCGCTCGCTTTGTCCGAAAAATAGAAATAGAGATTAATAGGCTCTTCGATATTCTCAACAATTCGTTTTGTGCCGTCAGACAACGTGTATAGGTTGTTATCCGTCAAATCGAGTCGCCAACCCTGAAACAGTTTATTGCTAACAACAACTGCAGCGATGAAAGCAATAGCGATGAGGAGCAAACTGCTGGCATTCAGACGTGTTAGTGATTTCAATTCCATATTAATCTGCCTTCTTCCAAGTCAACACAATGGTATTGGCGTACAAAAACGCGCCTATTAACAAGGAGAAATACACTAGATCGCGAAAATCAATCACGCCTTTCTTGATGCTGGCGAAATGACTCAAAAAGCTAAGTGATGCGATGCCATCAACAACTGCCTGAGGAGCCCAGCCGGAAAACATATCTAAGACAAGTGGAAAACCGGCGAGCAGGAAACCGAAACAAACGACAATAGTGATAACAAACGCGATTACCTGATTACGCGTTACCGCCGAAAGGCAGGAGCCAATTGCGAGGAAGCCGCCAGCCATTAATGCGCTACCGAAATATGCGGCCAGAATTGCCCCATTATCCGGGTCGCCCAGATAATTGACAGTAATCCAAATGGGAAACGTCAGGACGAGAGCCAACACGGTGAACGCCCAGGCGGCCAAATATTTTCCCAGAACGCACTGCCAGGGTGTAATTGGCAATGTCATTAGTAGTTCAATGCTGCCGGATTTTCGTTCCTCAGCCCAAAGCCGCATCGAAATCGCAGGCACTAGAAACAAATATAGCCACGGGTGATAGTTGAAAAATCCACTCAGGTCCGCTTGTCCTCGTTCGTAAAACCCACCCAAGTAAAAAGTGAATGTGCCCATCAAAATGAGGAATATCACAATGAATACGTAGGCAACGGGTGTCGCGAAATAACTCATCAGCTCACGTTTGATTAGCGCCTTTGTCATGTTCATGCTGAGGCACCTCCGGTAATTTGGCGAAATACTTCGTCTAGCCGACCGGATTCCTGTTGAGCACTGACGTCGTCCCATCCTTTCGTTTTAGCCAGTTCGGTTATATCGCGCCACGCATCGTAGCCGCTTTGCCTTTCACTCGAAGTTTTTGTCATCGCTATAATTGTTGATTCATTTCTGATTGATTCGACTTCCGTGACCGATGCGAGTTGTTCAACGGCAGAGCGTATTTCATCGAAGCGGCCATCGCTGTGTAATATTATCCGTACCGAATTGTGGTATCTCGACGTTGCCGCCAGTGATTGCGGTGTGTCATCCGCCAAAATGGAGCCATTTGCGATTATTATCGCTCTGTTGCATACCGCTTCAACCTCCTCAAGTATATGAGTTGAAATAACGATGAGCTTATCTTTTGCCATAGAGTTAATGAGATCGCGAACTTCGTGTTTCTGATTGGGATCCAGGCCGTCGGTTGGTTCATCGAGGATCAAAACATCGGGGTCATGCAGTATCGCCTGGGCGAGGCCGACACGACGTTTAAAGCCTTTTGACAACGTGTCGATTGTTTGATCTATGACCGGTTCCAGGTGTAATCGCGCCACCACTTCGTCAATTCGTTCTTTGCGACGGCTACCACTGAGTTCTCGAATATCGGCAACAAATTGTAGAAAACTGCCGGGTGTCATCTCCGGATAACTTGGTGCGCCTTCAGGTAAGTAGCCTATTCGCCGGCGCGCGGCAATCGCATCGTTGCCGACATCGTGGCCGCAAACCGATGCCGTTCCGGCAGTTGCCGACACAAACCCGGTAATCATTTTCATCGTCGTCGATTTGCCAGCGCCATTCGGCCCTAAAAATCCCAAAACCTCGCCGGACGAACAATTAAATGTAAGATCGTCGACAACGGTGTGCTGACCGTAAGTCTTTGTTAGACCGTTAATTTCTATCATAATCGCTGTGTTCCACCTGGCAATTAGTTGAGTTCCGCTGGATTGCGGCTGCATCTTTTATCAAAAAGCCGATAACGAGGCAAGATACACTGAATCGCAAATCAACATTCATTTTGCATATACTCTGATGCGCGAACATTGGCGAACGACAGAGTAGCCAATGACTCAATCAACATAATAGGAATGCCGCATGAGCAAGCGATCGTTCTCCATCGATTCTCTCGCCCTGATTTTCTCCATCATTATTTTCGCTCAACTCCTGGTATACCTGATTCCGCAGGGTCAGTTTGAACGCCAGCCGGTACCGGAGCACCCGGATAGGTCAGTTGTCGTTGCGGGTACCTACGAACCGATTGCGGACGCTGATCGAGTTCGCACTATGCCGTGGAATTTTCTGGTCTCAGTGTCAAAAGGATTTGCGTCCGCGCAAGGTATCATTTTTCTAATCTTCATAGTTGGCGGCGTAATAGCATTATTACGTGCCAGCGGCGCGATAGACGCCGCATTGCACCGAGCGGTGAGTAAGCTAGGGGGCAGCCCGTGGATATTGATTAGTGGCTGCCTGCTCATATTTAGTTTTGGTTCATATACGATTGGGCTTGGTGAAGAGTACGTGCCGCTCATTCCAATTATTGTCACGATGAGCCTTGCTATGCGCATGGATGCGATTGTTGCGATGGGAATGGTGTGGATACCGTACGGAATTGGCTGGGCATGCGCGGGTATTAATCCATTCGGCGTAATGATTGCGCAAGGCATCGCGAATGTTCCTATTACCTCTGGTTGGGAATTGCGCATCGTTATGATGCTGGCATTTCTCGTCGTCGCATTTCATCACCTTTATCGCTATGCTCTTCGGGTTCAAAAAAATCCTGAGTCCAGTTTCGTCGCGCATATCGACTACAGCTCAGGGTTCGAAGCACCGGCCGATGTAAAATTCACTCGCCCCCGCGTTCTCATACTCGTCGTTTTTGTTCTTGGTGTTGTGCTGTTCGTGTACGGAGCTAAAGCGCATGAATGGTATATCAACGAGCTGAATGCGATTTTCTTAGGTATCGGTTTGATTGCGGCTATGCTGTCCAGAATGTCGCCCGGTGATACGAGCAGAACTTTCATCAAGGGGGCATCCGAGATGACGGCAGCAGCATTGCTGGTCGGCTTTGCTCGAACAATAGAAATTGTGATGGCCGACGGGCAGGTCATCGACACAATTATTCATTCAATCGCCGGCGTGCTGACGAATTTTGGACCAGAGGCGTCAGCATTTGGCATGTTGGTCGTACAGACGGTCTGTAACTTCTTTATTCCTTCCGGTAGTGGCCAGGCTTATGTGACTATGCCGATAATGTCGCCGATCGCTACGCTGACTGGTGTGCCGCAGCAGACAGCCGTCCTGGCGTTCCAATTTGGCGATGGCTTTACGAACATGATTGTCCCGACCAGTGCACTGGTTATGGGCGCGTTGGCGCTTGGTAAAATACCGTATGGCGCATGGGTGCGATTCATTGGCCCGTTATTGCTCAAATTGTTTGCCCTGGCGGTCGTCTTCCTGGTCGCTTCAATTCATATTGGCAATTGGCTCAATTTCCATCCCGCGATGACTGGGTCCTAATGATGTTTTGAGACCTGCCGGGTCAGCCTGCACGTATTGACGGTGGAACCAAATCTTCGCCCGCGACTCAAATTCGTTGCTGCCGGATAGGTATTGATACCCGGTCGAATTTGACGTCGCTGAAGTCTGGCATCTAGGGGGAAAATGAACGTAAACTGCAAGGCCGAATGCTCGCAGCTACTGCGCTGGTTGTTCGTACTGTTACTTGCGTTACCGGCGCCATTCTTGGCTGCGGCTGACTCGCTGTTAGTTGAGGATAAGGCGCTGCATTCTGCGGCTATCCGATCGAGTCAATACCGGATGCACGAGATCGAGTCATTCGCCGAGCGTGCAGACAGCCATTCCCTATTGTGGATTCTGCACAACGTCGAAAATGATCGCGATATAGATTCCGGTGTTCGTGACTACTGGACAGAAACACTCATGTTTTCGTTGTCGCGCACAATTCCGACACAAGATTCGCGCGATGCGGTTGCTAGATATGAAAATAGTCAAGTTTCCACTTTCGTTCGCTTGCAAGACGAGCATGGCAGCATTGTAGTGCCACTCTACGACGTCGCGGCGGCGGCAAAATTTACTGTGCGCAGTTGGACGTTGGCAATCGCCGAGGGCCAAATTTCAAAAACGATTGAGTCTGGATATTGGTTGCCCACCGACATCGTTAGACCGCCGATAGAATTTGACGAGTCGGTTTGGCGGCAAGCGACGGTGTCGGCATTTCGAGCCGGTACGGACGAATTCATACGCTCGCAACGCGCCCAGTTAGTCGACGCTTTGGCAAGAGAACAAGCCGTCGACGTTCTGCTACTGCAAGCAGCGATGCGGATGCATGACGCAGCGCTATTTCGGTTGCTTGCCGAAAAAGCAAGCAAGAAAGTTGCACGTGAATCGGTAACAACCTCGAAAATTCTTCCTGCGCATGATCAATTCGACGTTTTAGTCGCCGCGACCGAGCATCCCGATGTTGCGTCGAGCGCAATCCTGAGTATAGGAGCGTTGAGCAACGAACTTACGGCTGCCCGTGCGTGGTTAATTCGCAGGCTTGATAACACTAATGACGGAGCCTCTGCGGCGCTAGCGTTGGCGCGTCACGCGAACGATGACGTATTGCAAGCGATGGGCAAAATTATTCTGGGCGATGCCGGCGAGTTGAAGAAATTGCGGGCGGCCCTGGTGCTTCGGCTAAGTGATTCATCGGGGGCGGTCACACTACGCCAAGAATTGCTAACACAACCATTGCTAAGCTCGAAATTATCGGCGGCATTACGATAATGCGATTTGTCAAAATTTTGCTGCTGCTGCTAATTGTTGATAATGCAGCTTTTGCGCAATGTGTGCTGAGTGGGGCGGACATAAGCAATTTGGACAATAGCGCGTGTTCTGGGCGTATGTTGAGTTACACGGAATCCACTGTTGGCAACGGTCTTATACCACTGGGATATCCGGTACCCATGCCGGCGAGTTCACTTACCGAGATCGATGGTTTCCGTACTTACGATAGTCTCTTAGCGGGACAGCAAGACCTCGCTTTGACCAATGACAATGTTGCCGCAATGCTTGCCGGTAGCACACTTAACGGCCGCGATATTTGGGCCTACGCATTGGGTGATGCCGACAGTACTACCGTTGACGGGCTTGCTGAGCCAGCCGTCATGGCCATTGGTGGCATTCATGCGCGGGAATGGCAAACGCCGGAAGCGGTATCGTCCTTGATTGAGAGAATTGCCGCTGCGAATGACGACGCCTGGTTGGGCTCGTTCTTTCGCGATAACTTGAATGTTGTCTTAATCCCAGTGTTGAACGTTGACGGCTTTTTGCAGACTCAAGCGCATCCTGATCGCGTCAGTGCAGATCCGGGGCAACCGCGCGAAGGTAGGATGCGACGCCGCAACCTTCGCAACCCGAACACTAATCAGTCGATCGACAATTCGATCGATACCACAGATGATAATTTTTGGGGCGTCGATCTAAATAGAAACAGCCCGCAGGGCTGGGGTATGAATGCTGGGTCCTCTGCATCAGTTACCAGTCTCATCTATAGAGGGGCTACTGAATCTTCTGAGCCGGAAATCGTTGCTCTACAAAACGCAGCAACTTTCGGTCCGGAAAATCGGCTGCGCCTGTACATGGATATACACTCGTTTTCGCAGATCTATTTGGCGCCATCTACAGGAAATGCTCGGCGCGACGCGTACAGCAGCGAATTGGCCGCCGTTATGCGTGCTGTCCAGAACAATAAATATGCGTACGCTGCGGATGGCGACAATGGCGGAATTGGTGTGACCGCCGATTTTTTTGGGTACACCTATGAGATTCCCGCATGGACACTAGAAACTGAGCCGCTCAACGGGGCTCAACAGTATGGCGGCACAGCAAGTCACGGCCATTCCGGGTTCATTTTGCCGGACGCGGAAGTTGCGCGAATGCGCGGCGAAATCGCCGAGAGTTCGTTGATCGGTTTTTATCGGCAAGTGGGTCCGCCGTACGTTGCGGCACTCAGAATTCGAGATATCAATTCAGGCGAACTAAAATACAGCGCGAGCTGGTCGATGGGAGCACAACGAAACTTATCGGTCGATGTCAACAATGCGCTGGTGCCGGGTGGAAATTACAGACTCTGGGCTTCGTTTTCTAAACCGATGCGGTACATTGATCAAGCGGGGCAGGCCGGCACCTATCCCGGTCAGAACACGACACCGACTTCCGGCAGTGTAAGTGTCGAATTACCGAATATGGATGTCAGCAACGATATTGCGTTTGATATGAGTAACGTTCAATGGCTCGACCAACCCGATTCGCAAATCGACGGATACAGCCGTTATGTGTTCGACGCTGCGACAATCGACTTTGTTATTCCTGCATCCTTGGTTGTCGCCACAAGCGAACCTGCAATCGTCAGTCTTTCGTTCGCGGATATGTCAGATTTTCAGCTTGACGCGAATCCTGCGACGCCGGTCGACTGGCAAAACGGTGGTTGGTCGAACTATGAAAACGAAGACGAAATTGCGGCTGATGTAGGTGGCATCGATTGCCAATTTAAACCATTTATTGCGATGGATGTTTCCGCTGCAGCGCCAACTGATGATGTGAATTGCCGCGCCTTCTCGGCAGCGCCACCGCCGCCGCCGCCGACACCACCGCCGCCGCCACCTGCACCGACGTCGTCGGGCGGCGGCACAGCCGGCGTATTGCTGTTAGTAGGATTGTTTATATTAGCAAGCGCATGTCATCGTCGCGGTTTGTCTCAATCGTCCACGATGATTTGATGAGGAAGCGATTGATCTGCGTATCGGATTAGTCGATATGGAGTCCAGTGTGAGTAGTGCGAGCGTTTTTGTATTGTTCGATCATTGTCATGATTTGCTCACGCTCTGCATCGGTGAAGTTCATTCCATTGAGAAGGTTTAGTGCTCTTTCAGAGTTATGCTGTCCAACGCGGACAACGTAGCTGGTACGTGTCTGTTTACGTAACTTTTCATCCGCCATCGCATCAATTAGTGAAAGGAATTTAGCGTCTCCGGCGGGATGACGGTTAACCAGAACTGCGATTGCGCTATCTCGGGCCGCACCGGCCGGCTGAGATTCAACCCATGCCCCTGCGGCGGCCAAGTCTGACCGAGCCCAAGAATTTACCAGAGACGCTGCTGCACGTGCACGAAGATTTTCGTCATTGATTGCCGATAACAAGCCCGCAGTCTGATAAGGGTCAACCTGGACTCTCTGATTGACAATATCGACATACGCCTGATCACGGTGTTTTCCGGGGGACATTCTGCCGATAGTATCTAACGCAGTGTCGATGTCTCGTGCGGCGATTTGTGGGATCAGGACCGATAGCAGTTCGGCGTGAATCGGGCTGTCTCGATGTTGCTCAACGAAAGTCGTTGCAGCGGACAACGATTGCGTTTGCATCAGGGCGCCAACAATTTTTTGCGACCAATCTCGTTGAGTTTTTTTATCCAGTCCCGGTAGCATTTGAATTGCCGCGTCGGGGTTTTGCATGATGTACATGGTGGACGCCTGTGCCAGGACTTCTGGCCCAAAACGATTTTGGTTCTCGATAGCCCAATTCATGGCAGACTCCGGGTCACTCTGCGCCCAGTACACTGAAATAGTCTGCGCTGCGGCATTTTTTCGTTCGCCATCCGGAATTTGCTCTAACAATAATGTCGCACGCTTGGGGTCAGTTTTTGCGATGGCCGACAAGACAACTACATACATTTCATCCTTTTGGTACTCGCCTGAATAGTCGTCGATTTCCCGGAGAGCGAGTTCAGCATCTACATTGGCTACTGCCATTACGGCATATTGGTACAGATTTTGACCACCGATGTTCTCCCTGCTGCGTGCCCATTCGAGCGTGCGCTCAGGGTCAGATTGCACCATAGCTTGCAGCAAACTGGATGCCAGAGAAAGGTTCGATGGCGAGTTCCCAAGTTGATCGAAATATTTCAGCGCGCTTTCCAAATCGGTCTTGGCGAGGCTTGCTAACGCAACGGACAGATAACGTCGATCTTGCGCAGACCTTGGTTGTCGTAAGTGTTGCTCGATAATTTTCTGAGGATAGTCCTCTGCAAGAACCTTTTTGACGCCATTCGTATAATGTGTACGGAGGGCCGCTTTCTCGATGAGCGCGGCAAATTTCGGTGCTTGCTGCGGGTTGTTTCGTGCCACTATTGTGCTGAGATATTGCAACGCTGTAATTTGTTCTTGCATGGAGTGCAGGCCATTGATGTAGTCAAACGCACGTTGCGCGGACTCATCGGCCAATTCTCTCAAATATCGGTACTTAACTGAATTGCTAGGCGCCACGCCCAGTTCAGCTTGAATCCGCCGCGTTTTCTCGTTACCGGTGAGGCCGTTTGCGACGTACATGATTTGCGCCGCGAACTCTTTGCGCGATTGTGGCTCCAGCGTCTTTGCCGCTGCCAGAGCTTCTCCAAAATCGGTGCGCGACCACAGTCGCCAAATTGACGATTCGATAGAATTATTGCCACGAAATTGTGGCTGCGATGCAATAGCGACAGCAGAACGCGGGTCGATATCGGTGAGTCGTAGGAAGAGAATCGATAATGCCGCTCTTCGATCGGATTCGTCGGCAACACGATTCGCCTGGTAAATTAAGTTTTGAACTTCGCTTGAGTTGGAGCGCCCGGCAATCACATAGAGTGCTTCCGTTTGATCGAAGTCGGACGGTAAGGACAGTGTTTCCTGGATGCTCGATAGCGATTCAAATCGCGCCGAACGGTGGTTGCTGGCAGCTTCGAGCGAAATTTTCGGACCTGCGGCAATATCCCGCACTGGATTTCTAGTACTTGCAAAGTCTGGCTCGTCGGACACGTCGAAACTTGCCCAAACAGCGATCGCGCCGATGACAAGGCCAATGGCCATGCCACTCAGTAGATTTTTCATAGTCGGCTCCTAAGCTGAAATGTTCCACCATCCTGCCGATCTAGATTCGTACGTAGTAATTTACACCTTTTGCGTCCGCCTGCACTGATATTCGATTGTTATCGATCAAGAAGTTCAGATTGGCCAAAGTCTCTCCGGTTGCCATGATTAGGTTGCCCCGATTAATTTCGCGCGAGAATAACGCCGGAAACAAGTCGACAACCCGCCGCGGTGAGCTGCAAGCTGCAGTCACATTTTCGAGGCCGATTCTGTGCTCTTCCAGCAACGCATCAATTCGTTCATGAGCACCACGAAACGGTTTTCCGTGGGCCGGCAGCACCAGTACGTTGCTGTCGACGCGTTGTCGCAAGGTTTTCAGTGAGTCAAGCCAGTCGCGTAGTGGATTCGCGTTCGGTTCCGTCGGGTAGACGCTGACGTTTGAGGAAATCGTCGGCAGCAATTGATCACCGGATATCAGCATGTTCAAAGCCGCGCAATATAGGCAGGCGTGTTCTGGTGAGTGTCCGCGGCCCACAATAATCTGCCAGCTGTTGTCACCGATTCTTAGTTTATCGCCGTCCGAAATTCGCTGGTAGGATTCGGGCAAACGCGAAACGTATTTGCCGAATAAGCCAAATATCTTGGCGTAGTAATGTAATTGTTCTTCGCGAAACCCTGCTGCACGATAAAAACCTTTTCCGGCCTCCGGCGCAGCCCGGCCGGTATCCGCGGTAAGTACCCGACACAACAAATACTCTTCCCGTGTCATCCACAACGGTGCTCCCGTTTCTTCGCACAACCAGCCGGCACAACCGACATGATCTGGGTGCATGTGGGTGGCAATGACCCGGGAAATAGGGCGGTTGTCCATAACGGTAGCAAATGTTCGATGCCAAACTTGCTGTGATTCTGCTACTTGCACACCGCTATCGACGATGGTCCATGACGGTCCATCGTGGAGGAGCCATAAGTTGATATGGCCGATGGCGAAAGGCAGCGGCATTCGTAGCCATTGAATGGACGGTGCAACGGGCATGCACCGTCCGCTGGTCGGCGATTCGGCAAATTCGTAACGAAGCGGATTGTCGCGCAAGCTATTGGTTTTACCAAGCATCGTTGCATATTCGCATATCTACCGATGCGTTAGTCGGCAAATTACGACCGCCCGGAATGCGCGATTGCGCGCTAGAAATGCCGCTAGGCTGCCTTCTTGCTCGAAATCGCGTATTTCTCAAGCCGCGAAGCTAGGTCCGCGTGAATTTCGTGGTAAGCCTGTTCCTTCACTGGGCCATAGCCACGAATTTCCATATACGTCGCGATAATCGCCTGCGCGTCGGCCAGGCTATTCCGTGACAAGCATCCCAATACTGTCTCTAGCGTCGTCTCAAACTCGACGATCAGAGCGCGTTCCATTTTCCGCTCCGCAGTTCGCCCAAATACGTCGAATGCACCGCCCCGCAAACCCTTCAGCTTCGCGAGCAGGCGAAACAGTGGGATAATCCATGCGCCGAACTCGCGCTTTCGTGGTCTACCCCGTGCATCGACGCCTGCGTTCAGGAATGGCGGCGCCAAATGAAAACGTATTTTAGCGCCCGCCCCGTAGCTATTTCTGATGCTGGCCAAAAAGTCCGATTCGACGTGTAGGCGAGCAACTTCGTATTCGTCCTTATAGGCCAGCGTTTTGAAGTAAGCGCTCGCAACGGTACGTGAAAACTCAGCCGCGGGGGCGCCGGTGACAGCTTCTTCAATGTCGCGAACGCGCTGCAAAGTGCCTGTGTACTTATCTGCCAAACTCTGGTCTTGATAATCACGCAAGAATTCGCCACGCCGTTTCACGGCATCCGCAATGCTCTCAGTGGCGGCCGGGATAACCGGTATCGGTGAAATAATCCGATTGATCGCATCAACGTCCACAGCCGCAATTCTGCCCCAATGAAACGCTAATTTGTTCTGCTCGATCGTCACATTATTTAGCTCTATCGCCCGCGACAGAGCCGCCATAGAGACGGGCACCAATCCCATCTGCCACGCGTAACCGAGCATCAATACGTTGGCGTAGATCGTATTTCCGAGCAGCGATGCGGCCAGGTTGTTGGCGGCTACCAGTGACAGGTTCTGTACGCCGACGACGCGTTCAATTGCTTGCACGCGATCATCGGCCCGCAAATTGGCATCGCGAAATTTCACAAAGTCAGCCGTCGACATTTCGGTTGTATTGAGAGCCACCCTGGTATGTCCTGGGCTGAATGTCTGCGACGCCTTGGGCGAAGAGCTGACTACCAAGTCACACCCGATCAGTGCGTCTGCACGTTGGTCATCGATGCGGACCTGGTTTAGGGCGCCAGGTTCGTCAGCGATCCGGATGTAACTCAGTACCGGGCCGAATTTTTGCGCAAACCCCATAAAGTCTAAGACACTCGCGCCTTTTCCCTCTAGGTGCGCTGCCATAGTGATAAGCGCACCCACGGTCACCACACCAGTGCCACCCACACCCGTGACCAAGAGATCGTAAACCTCGTCAATGCTCGGCAACTCGGGGGAGGCGAGGTTATCGAGCAGGGCGTCGGGGATCGCGACTCCCTGTCGAACTCTGTCCGTTGCCGGTAGCGCGCTCTCAACGGTAACGAAACTTGGGCAAAAACCATTGACGCACGAAAAGTCTTTGTTGCAGTTGTTTTGATCAATCTTCCGTTTGCGGCCAAGCGGCGTTTCTTTGGGAATTATCGATAAGCAATTTGACTCAACTGAACAGTCACCGCAGCCCTCGCAAACAAGATCGTTTATTTCGGCGAAACGATTCGGATCTTCCAGAGTGCCGCGCTTTCGCCGACGCCGTTTTTCCGTTGCACAGGTTTGCGCATAAATAATGACCGTCACGCCTTGAATGTCACGCAACTCTCGCTGAATAGAATCTAGGTCTCGGCGGTGCGATATCGTGGTGGCCGATGGAAATTCGCCAATGGAAAAATTTTCCGGCTCGTCGGATACCAAGGCAATCCGAGCGACACCCTCTGCACGCACAGCGTGCGCGATCGACTGCACCGATATTGGGCCATCGACCGGTTGGCCACCGGTCATCGCAACGGCGTCGTTAAAGAGAATTTTGTAAGTAATATTGGTATTTGCGGCAACGGCCTGGCGGATTGCTAGAGATCCCGAGTGATAAAATGTCCCGTCGCCCAAATTTTGAAATATGTGTTGATGGCTGTTGAATTTCGAACGGGCAATCCAATTGACGCCTTCGCCACCCATCTGTATTAGACCATCGGTCTTACGGCCCATCCAGTTGGCCATAAAGTGACAGCCGATGCCGGCCAGTGCAGCCGAGCCGCTTGGCACCTTCGTTGAGGAATTATGCGGACAACCAGAGCAAAAGTAGGGCGTACGAGTTGCGCCACTGATGTCGATGACATTGTTCTTTTCGGCTAGCAATGCGTCGGCGCGGGCCGTCAAGTTGACGCCGCCCAACGCCTTATCCAGTCGGCGCGCGACGATCCCGGCCAGTTGTATGGGCGACAATTCACCGACCCACGGCACGAGACGCTGGCCGTTCTCATCTTCTTTGCCGACCATCCGTTTGGGCTTCCTTCCTGGGTAGTCATAAAAGTATTCTTTAAACTGACTCTCAATTATCCCGCGTTTTTCTTCGACCACTAAAACTTCGTGCTTGCCACGCACAAAGTCGAGTGCTGCGTCGTGCGCGAGAGGCCAAACCATGCCGACTTTATAAACGTCTATTCCCAAGCGGTGTGCGACATCTTTGCCAATTCCAAGCAGCCGCAATGCTTCCATCAAATCAAGGTGTCCCTTGCCTGTGGTGACGATGCCGTAGCGAGCATTAGGGGTGTCAAATATGCGATGGTCGATCGGGTTTGCGGCAGTAAAAGCCAGCGTTGCTGCTTTTTTTGCTTCGAGACGCTCTTCGATTTGTGGGCCGGGAAAATCCGGCCAACGTATATGCAGACCTGTCGGTGGGATCTCGAAGTCGGGAATGACGAAGCTTTGATGCTTCGGCAACTCGACCGACGACGCCGATTCTACGGTTTCTGATATGGCCTTAAAGCCGACCCACATGCCCGAGTAGCGCGATAGCGCTAGGCCATATAGGCCGAAGGTCAGATATTCCGCGACGGTCGCCGGATTTAGATGCGGCATCAAACAAGACAAAAACGCTACATCCGATTGATGCGGCATCGATGACGAAACGCAGCCGTGATCGTCGCCCGCGACGACCAATACGCCGCCGTTCGGTGAGCTGCCGTAGGCATTGCCATGTTTTAGTCCATCACCTGCACGATCGACGCCCGGTCCTTTGCCGTACCAAATTCCGAATACGCCATCGACCGTTTTCAGTGGATCTGCCTCGACCTGCTGCGATCCCAAGATTGCGGTTGCGGCCAACTCCTCGTTGACGGCCGGCAGAAATTCGATACCGTTATCTTGCAAGAAAGAGTTTGCACGCCACAGCTCCTGGTCGTAGGCGCCAAGTGGCGAACCCCGATAGCCACTGATAAATCCCGCCGTGTTGCGTCCGGCGGCACGGTCCAGTGCCCGCTGCATCAGGGGGATTTTGACCAATGCCTGGGTACCAGTGAGGAATACTCTCCCGGACTCGCGGCGATAGCGGTCGAGCAGTTGATAGTCATCGATTGGACCCGTTGCACGGGCGTCGCTGGCAGCCATTAGCAAGTCTCTGGATTGGGAAGTCTCGTATCGTGACAGAAGCGGCGCGAAATGAGTTACCAAATTGATCCATAATATGGCAGAATTTGAAAGGTATAGCCCGTTTATTGTAAAAAAATGGTAAATTATCATGAATTGTCTACGCTTGCTGATCGATAATGCTCGAACGGGTAGATGCCCGCGACATGATCGTGATGGGTAACTGAAAATGCTCGAACGTAAAGATCAATTACTGCTGCGCGAATTGCAGCGAGACAGTCGCCTTAGCATGCAGCAGCTCGCGCAGCGGGTCGGGATATCGAGTTCGGCTGCGTGGCGCCGGGTGCGCAGCCTGGAGGAGCGTGGCGTAATCGACCGCTATGCCGTTATGGTAAATCCTAAAAAAGCCGGCTTTGGTCTTTCATCGATGACTTTGGTGTCGCTTGCGCGGCATGAGGAAAAGAACGTTGAGAACTTTGTTCGCGAAGTCGGGCGTCATTCGGAAGTTCTTGAGTGCTTTGCCACCAGTGGTGAAGCCGATTTTCATCTTCGGGTCGTCGTCGAAGACATGGACGCTTACAACGCTTTTTTGGACGACTTCATATTTCGATTGCCCGGCGTCTCGCAAGTACGCTCGAACATCGTCTTAAAGGAAATCAAAGCCGACACCGCGTTGCCCTTCAAGTAGTTGTCTGACCTCTACTCTGGATGCGGCGCATCCGGTAAGATATGCGTCCCCCAAGTGGCCGTGCAATTTACGCTGCGCTGCAACAACCAAAAAGACTATGACTGACAATAATAATAAAAGTACAACAGATAACGGATCGCCATCCGAGCGAAAAAATGCCTACGGCTATGATGATTTGATTCAATGTGCTCGTGGCGAACTGTTCCATGCCGATAGCGCGAAATTGCCGTTACCGAACATGTTGATGACGGATCGCATATCGCTTATCACTGCGGACGGCGGCAGTTTTGGAAAGGGCGAAATAAAAGCGGAGCTGGATATCAATCCGGACCTCTGGTTTTTTAAATGCCATTTCGACGGTGATCCAGTAATGCCCGGTTGTCTCGGGTTAGATGCCATGTGGCAGTTGGTTGGGTTTTTCTTGGTTTGGTCCGGACTACGCGGTCGCGGTCGTGCGTTAGGGGTTGGCAAGGTAAAATTTACCGGCCAGGTTCTGCCTACCTCAAAGCTGGTAAGTTTTCATCTGCAGTTCAAACGTATGATTACGCGCAAGCTGAATTTGGCAATTGCAGATGGAACGATGTCAGTCGATGGCCGGGAAATATATACAGCTGAAGATCTCAGAGTGGGATTGTTTACATCAACTGATAATTTTTAGGGGCGGATATGCGACGTGCAGTCATTACCGGTCTCGGCGTAGTTTCCTGTCTGGGCAATTCCAAGGCAGAAGTGCTTGAGTCATTGCGAGCTGGTCGCTCTGGTATTCGTGCAAACGAAATCTATAAAGAGATGGGCATGCGAAGCCAGATCAGCGGCAGTGTTGATATCGACATTGCCGATTTTATCGACCGCAAGGTCCGCCGCTTCATGGGCGATGCCGCTGCGTATTCCTACATCGCCATGCAACAGGCAATTGACGATGCGGGATTGGACGCTGGCGACGTTTCCAATATCCGAACCGGACTTATTGCGGGCTCAGGCGGCGCGTCGAGCGCAAATATTCGTGAGAGTGCCGACATCGTTCGTGAGCGCGGCGTTAAACGAATCGGACCTTATCGCGTTCCACGGACAATGGGTAGCACGGTGTCCGCATGTTTGGCAACACCGTTTAAGATCAAGGGTATTAACTATTCGATAACTTCTGCTTGTGCGACGAGTGCACATTGTATCGGCGCTGCTCTGGAACAAATACAATTAGGAAAACAAGACATCGTATTCGCAGGCGGTGGAGAGGAAGAAGACTGGACACTAGCTTGTCTTTTCGATGCGATGGGCGCTCTGTCCAGCAAATATAACAACACACCTGAAGTCGCGTCACGCACTTACGATGTGAATCGCGATGGATTTGTGATCGCAGCGGGTGGTGGCATGGTCGTCGTTGAAGAGCTGGAGCACGCCAAAGCGCGCGGTGCGAACATTTACGCTGAAATCGTCGGCTACGGTGCGACATCGGATGGCTATGACATGGTCGCGCCATCGGGTGAGGGTGCAGTGCGTTGTATGCAACAAGCACGATCAACGGTCAATGCACCGATTGATTACGTCAACACACACGGCACAAGCACACCGGTGGGAGATACGCAGGAACTGGAGGCCATGCGTGAGGTATTCGGTGCAGACATTCCGCGATTTTCTTCCAGTAAGTCGCTTTGTGGGCATTCACTTGGCGCTACCGGTGTCAACGAGGCAATACATTGTCTGTTAATGCTGGAAAATGACTTCATTGCGCCGTCTATTAACGTGGTCGATCTCGACCCCGGGGCCGAAGGTATGCCGTTGGTAACCGCTTGCGTAGATAACGCTGGCATCAACACCGCGATGTCTAATAGTTTCGGTTTTGGCGGCACTAATGCAACGCTGATTATGCAGCGACTTGCGGATTAATATAACTTGGAAATCGTTTCAGAGCACACGACATTTGGCGGCAAGGTAGGTTTCTATAGGCACGCATCCGATGCCAATCATTGCGCGATGGGGTTTTCAGTTTTTGTGCCGCCGCAGGCGGCCCTAGAAAAAGTACCTGTGCTGATGTTCTTGTCGGGACTTACCTGCACTGAAGAGAATTTTATGGTTAAGTCCGGCGCTCAGCGTACCGCGGCGGAACTCGGCCTGATGTTGATCACGCCAGACACGAGTCCGCGCGGCGAAGGTGTGCCCGACGATCCGGATGGCGCCTACGATTTTGGATTGGGTGCCGGGTTTTATCTCAATGCAACCGAGACGCCATGGAACAAGCACTACAACATGTACGACTACGTAACACAGGAATTGACTGCAGTTCTCTTTGAAAACTTTCCGGCAGATAGCGACCGCATGGGTATTAGCGGACATTCTATGGGCGGCCACGGTGCGCTAACCATCGGCATGAAAAACCCAGACATGTTTGCCTCGATTTCTGCATTCGCGCCAATTTGCAGCCCGATCAACTGTCCGTGGGGACAGAAGGCGCTTGGCAATTATCTTGGTAATGACAAGGCAACGTGGCAGGAATACGATGCAGTTGCATTGGCAAATAATATTACTAAGCTACCGAGGAATCGATTTTTGGTCGATCAAGGTTTAGACGATCAATTCTTAGCGGAGGAATTGCGCCCAGAATTGCTTGAAGAGGCCTGTGCAGCTCGTGGCATCGAACTCGAAATGCGAAGACAAATTGGCTACGACCATAGCTACTACTTTATCTCGAGTTTTATGGATGATCATTTGCGATTTCACGCCGAAATTCTCGAAAAATAGTATTTCTTGACAGTGGACGATCTAATCTTTCTGGCCGTGATGCTGTTACTGGCAGGCGGTGTTGCAGGGATTTTCGCTGGTTTGTTGGGTGTAGGTGGCGGAATTGTGATCGTCCCTGTGATGGAACTTGCATTGTCTGTTGTTGGAGTCGAGTCTTCCATTCGTATGCATATTGCTGTCGCGACGTCGCTGGCAATTATTATTCCAACATCGATTTCCTCTACAATTGCGCATCACAAGCGTGGCGCGGTCGACCTTGTGCTGGTGCGACGCTGGGCGATATTCGTGTTCGTCGGTGCGCTGCTTGGTACCTGGCTCGCAGCGCACGTTCATAGCAATGTGTTGGCGGGTGTATTCGCATTTTTTTCGTTGTTAGTTGGTCTCAAGATGATATTTGGAGGTAAGGATAAAGCCCTGCACGAGGCAATTCCGCGTTCTCCGCTGGTTAGCGTCATCCCCACATCCATCGGATTTTTTTCGAGCATGATGGGTATTGGCGGTGGAACGTTTTCGGTACTGACGTTGACATTATTTGGGAAACCGATTCATCAGGCGGTAGGGACCGCAGCACTTTTCGGTCTAGTCATTGCGGTACCTGGCACAATCGGATTTATCGTCGCCGGTTGGAGTAATGAATTTTTGCCCGCTTTTTCGCTAGGCTTTGTCAGCCTAATTGGCTTAGCTATTATCGCACCTATGACATTTTTTGCCGCGCCATTAGGTGCAAAACTTGCGCATAGCATGACTCAGCGTCGTTTGAATTTGGTTTTCGGTGTATTTTTGCTGGTAGCCTCTGTCCGCATGATCAGTAGGGCCTTTTGAAAGTAATGATCGCTACGTACTGATGCGGATGGCTGAATCCAATGTCCTGCGGTATTGTTATTATTCGTCATGATGGAGCGATAGCGGCAAATTGCATAGCAACGAATGTCTGAATCAGAATCTGCCCAAAAGTCCTTAGCCGATTATTCCGACTCGTTTTTTAGGAGTTTGTTGGAGGCTGCTCCCGACGCAATGGTGATTGTTGATGCCGACGGGAAAATCGTGGTCGTCAACAGCCAGACCGAAAAAATGTTCGGCTATTTGCGTGATGAAATGGTCGGCGAATCGATAGAAATGTTGTTGCCATCCGAAGCCCGCAAAAAACATGTAAATCACCGCGGCTACTATGTTGCAAACCCTCATGTGCGTCCAATGGGCAAGGACCTGGATTTAATCGCGCTACGCAGAGATGGAAGCACGTTTGCAGTGGAGATCAGTCTTAGTCCGTTGCGGGTCGAGAATGGGTCTTATGTTTCCAGTGTGATTCGCGATGTTACGGAGCGAAAAGCTATTGAGAGCGAGCTGATTTCCGCTCGTCAAGAAGCGGAAAGGGCAAACAAGGCGAACACGGCGTTTCTTGCCGCCGCCAGTCACGACCTACGGCAACCTGTTCAGGCTTTAACATTACTCAATGGCGCATTAAGACGGACCACGAGTGACGCAAATACGTTGGAGATAGTCGATAGTCAGCAGCGGTCTCTGGATACCATGACTAATCTGCTCAATTCGCTGCTCGACATTAGCCGTCTTGACGCCGGCGCTATCGAACCCACTATCGAAGTTTTTCCCGTCAAAAGGCTGTTTGACAATATTGTTAATGAGTTTGGCCGCCAAGCGGCGCAGAAAGGACTGCAACTCTTGGTATCGGACGCTGCGGAAATCGTGGAGAGTGACCCAAATCTAGTTGCGGAAATTTTGCAAAACTTAGTTGCGAACGCGATTCGGTATACCAGCGACGGAGCCGTACACTTGCAGAGTGAGATGAGCGAATTAGGCGTTACGCTTAGGGTAATCGATACCGGTATCGGCCTTGATCCGAAGAACTTGCAGGATATCTTTGTTGCATTTCATCAAATTAGGGCGCCAGGTCAAGCAACTGAAGGGTTCGGACTGGGACTGGCGATCGTAAAGCGCTTAGCGGAACTTCTTGGGTGTCGAGTCGATGTCAAATCAACGTTAGGCGAAGGTTCGGAGTTTTCGCTGTGGCTGCCAAGGGCGGCAGAACAATGCCGCGCAAAAGAGGGGCTTGAATCGAGCCACGATAACCCAAACCCCAGCACAAATTTTGAAGACATTATTTTGATTGAGGATGATGTTGCTGTAGCTCAAGCGATGACTGCGTTGCTGGTTGCAGAAGGGTACCGCGTCACGATGGCAACGACGGCTGGCGAGGCAAGCGATAGTGTGCGAAAACTGGCGCGGTCGCCAAGCCTGATCGTTACCGATTATTTCTTGCTCGACGATTCAACTGGCGTGGAGGCGATTGCCTGCATTCGGAAAATATGTGGACGCGAAATTCCCGCGTTCGTCATTACCGGGGATACATCAGTCGTCGGCAACTCAATACAGCAGCTTCAGAATTGTGCCGTACTCCGTAAACCAGTATCGCCTAATCAATTATTGCACGACATAGCTGCCGCGATTTCGACCCAAATTGTGCCGACGCTAATTGATCCCTAGTGCATGGTTACGCAGATCGTACGTCTTGGCGCAAATCCAAATGCCTGTCTACGCTGCCGATTCTGTCGCGGAATCTGCCGCTGCACCAAACCAATCAGGCTTTATGATCAATAAGTCGCTGGGTAGGTGCTCCAGCGTTCGTTCCGCCGTCGATCCAATAAACAACCGTTTCCACCGGTTTCTGGCAATGGCACCCATTACGACCACATCGGCAGGCAAATCACGTGCAAGATCTGGCAACTCCTCATGTGTCGCCCCACAGATTAGATGCTTGTGACTTTCATTGAGCGAGTATTTGTCTAAAACCTCATCAAACCGCCGACCATGCTGCTCACGCATGTCGCGCTCGATCTCGTCGTATGGCAGGGAAGCGGGAATGTAGGCATTCGCCGTCGACGTTGCTAGTGCAATTCTAGGGTCATATGAGTGAAACGCATGTGCTTCTCCGCCGGTGCGCGTTGCTAGTGTTTGGCACGTAGCGAGAATGTTGTCGTCGAGTGTCGCGGGCTTATCGTGAGCGTGGGTTGGATCAATAGCTGCAATAAATACTGGCGGCTTTTGGAAGTCTCTTGCTTTAACCAGCCAAAGCGGTGCGGGGCAGGTACGGATCAAATCCCAGTCTGTGTTACTCAAAATAGCGCGTTCTAGCGCGCTGTGGTGATGTGTGTCCTTGAAGACAATATCGGCGCCACTGCTCTCGGCGTAGCGCACAATCCCGGCCGACAATGGGTTATCCCACAGCGCGTTGGTTTGAACCTGCAATCCCGCGCTTCTCAATGGCTCTGCTAGCGATTCCAGGTAAAGTTCGTTGCGTTCAATCACCTCTTTGCGCGCATTTTCCAGCGACGGCGAATCGAAGAATCGCTCGCCACTCAAATATTGATTGTAATAACAAATGACTAAATCGAGTTCTGCTTCAGTGTGACGTGCCAACCAGGCAGCCCGGTGCATCGCCGGATGGACGTTCGTTGTTGGATCAACTACGCAGAGAATTCGCTCAATTTTTTCCATTGCTTTCTCCAAAGCTTCGAGGTTAGATTTGCCTTGAAGTTACAATGTAGACGCAATGAAGATTCGCGGATATAAGCCGAGATGCTTACAAAATATCGGTAACTACTTATACGCGACTCGTTACTGATCGGCGAAGGCGCGAAATTTGCGCGTGCAAACTCTATACATTGCTAATACGAAACCATGGCAAGTCGTAGCTGGCGCTAATCTGAAAATCAGCATCGCGATGCGTTGGCCAGCTACTTTGGCTCGTTAGCCACTACCATATGCATTTTGACCAACGCGGCAAGCGACTTCGCCCGCATTTTCTCCATGACACGGGCACGGTGAATTTCGACGGTGCGTTGGCTAACACCTAATTCATGCGCAACGATCTTGTTCGGCTTGCCGGTAACGACGAGGCTTAGTACCTCATTCTCGCGTTTAGTTAATGAATCGATGCGACTCTGCACCTGCGCTTTTTTTGCCAACATAGACTGGCGTATTTCCGCTGTTTCCAATGCGGCCGATATTCTGTCGAGCAATTCCTGATCGCGAAATGGTTTCTGTATGAAGTCGACGGCGCCATTTTGGATAGCTTCGACCGCCATTGGAATATCGCCGTGGCCGGTGATGAAAATAATCTGTAGAGGACTATCTTGTTCAAGCAACCTCTGCTGCAATTCTAAACCACCCATTCCGGGCATACGAATATCCAGCACCAAACAGCCGCAGTCTTCGGCGTGGTGTCGTTCAAGGAATTCGTCTGCCGAAGCAAAGGATTCACAGTCAAGATCGACCGACTTCAACAGCAACCCCATGGCATGCCGAATGGCTTGATCGTCATCGACGACATAGACGGTTGTGTTTTTCATTATGTCCTTGTCCACAGTCCAATCTTAACTCATCCGCGCGCCAGTGTTAGTCGAGTCGGCGTGAAAATCTTAAGACAGCGGCGGACATTGCAATTGTCGTAAAAGCCAGCAATGCAAGTATTTCGTGGCTCAACTCGGAGATGCTGGCTCCTTTGAGCATAATGCCACGAGTTATGCGAATGAAATGTGTAATTGGAAGGGCCTCCCCGAGCCACCGCGCGATGTCTGGCATACCATCAAAGGGAAATACGAATCCCGAGAGCAAGATCGATGGCAACAGCACAAAAAATGTTACCTGCATCGCCTGAAACTGTGTTTTCGCAACGGTTGACACAAACAATCCAAGGGAAAGGTTGGCGGCAATGAAAACCGATGCTGCAACGTACAGTTCAAGCATGCTGCCGTGTACTGGAACTTGAAACAGAGTTCTGCCTACCGCGATCGCCAACGCGAGTTGAATCAAGCCAATTGCAATGTAAGGTAAGACTTTTCCAATCATGAGTTGAGCGGTGCTGATGGGTGTATTTATTAAGAGTTCAAGGTTGCCGCGCTCGCGTTCGCGAACGATCGCAACAGCGGTAAACATCATCATCGTCAATGTCAGGATGACACCGACAAGCCCAGGGACCACATTGACTGCCGTTCGTCGTTCCGGGTTATAAAATGGGCGCACTTCGATATTTCTTACATTGCTAAGCCCTTGGGCTGCCGGCATCGCGCCAAGCGGCACATTCACCAGCTGATTTGCGACACCCAAAATTGTGGGATCGGAGCCGTCGACCAAAAGGTGTGCAGCCGCACGGTGTTTGTCTAATACTCTCCGGTCAAAATCAAAGGGTAGATGCACGCCAACAGAAATTTGCCCAGCGCGCAGCAGGTCTTGTAATTGCTGCGGCGTTGCGACCGCTTTCTCAATGACAAGGATTTGCGTTTGCGCCAAGCTGGCAACGAATTGTCTGGATGAATGCGTATTCGCCTGATCGGCAACGGCAGCGCGCAGATTACGCACATCCATGTTGATAGCGTAACCAAATAAGAGTATTTGCATGATCGGGATTCCGACAATCATCGCCAGGGAAATTCGATCTCGCTTGAGTTGTAACAACTCTTTTCTCATGATGGCGAAAATGCGAACAGGGCGCATCAGCGTTCTTCCGCGCTCTGCAAAGTGCTGGCGACAAATACATCCTCCAGCGATGCGTCAGCCTTGGTGATTTCACTTTGTATGCCGTGTTCGTGCAGCGTTGATGCAACTAAAGCGGCCGCGTCTTTGTGAGAGTCGGAAACCAGCACGCGTAGTCGAATACCCAATTGCGTTACGCTGGCAATGGCGGTATTCGCTAGCAACGCAATTTGTGCCTCTCGCGGTGATTGTGCATGAATTTCGAGAACAGTCATGCCGGTAGACGCTTGCAATTGGGCGGGCGTTCCGTCCGCGACTTTTACGCCGTGATCCAATATTGCAAGCCTGTGGCAGCGCTCTGCCTCATCCATATAGTGCGTGGAAACCAAAATAGCCGTTCCGGCGTCTGCCAACTCAAACAGTTTTGACCAAAAGTCTCGGCGGTTTCTTGGGTCGACGGCGCTAGTGGGTTCGTCGAGTAACAATAGTTCTGGTTGGTGTAGGACCGCGCATGCCAGCGCCAGCCGCTGTTTCTGACCACCACTCATAGTACCAGCCAGTTGGCTCGCTTTTTCGCTAAGGTTGTAGTCGTCCAACAGGAAGTCTATTCGTGATTTGCGCTGCTGACGACGTAATGCATATATGTCCGCGATGAACTGCATGTTTTCGAGGACGGTCAAATCGCCGTAAAGCGAAAACTTCTGTGTCATGTAGCCAATTCGCGGTTTCAATGCATCCGATGAGCCGGGGACTGATAATCCTAAGACTTGTGCGCCGCCGCTCGTTGGTTTCAGCAATCCGCATAACATACGAATGGCTGTCGTTTTCCCTGATCCATTGGGTCCAAGAAATCCGTATATCTGTGCCCTGGGAAGATCCAGATCCAATCCGCGGACAGCAGTCAAATCGCCAAATGACTTGCTTAGTCCGCGTGCGCTGATGGCGAATTCATTATTCATTGCGTTGCGAGATTCACCGTGAATCACCGCCGCTCGGCAACGAGACCTGAACTGGAATGCCATCGGGTACTCGGGGCCCGCTGATATCCAAATCAATTTTTGCCACGTAACTGAGCCTGCCGCGGTCATGTTTTGTGAGTGCAAAGTAGGGCGTGAAAGCAGCTTCATTAGATACCCAGCGTACTTTTCCGGTGACCGTTTCGGTGATGCCGTCAATGCTTACGTCGACCACAGTGCCTGGCGTAAATTGCGCTCGAAACGCCTCTGGGACAAAAACGCGGGCGTAAGGCTGTTGGCCACCAAGCATCACGAGCATGGTCTGTCCTGGTGCAGGCCGTTCTCCCACTTCGTACAACAAGGTGTCTACTACGCCGTCGACCGGCGCAATCATGAAGTGCCTGCGACGGTCAATTTCGCGTAACGAGAGTTGCGCCACGGCGCGTTCAACTTCGGCGCGAGCTTGATTGACCTCTTCCACTGTCGTACCTGCTAGCAATTCCTGCAACTGCGCTGTAGCGA
Source organism: Woeseia sp. (assembly GCA_021773015.1). Taxonomy (GTDB): domain Bacteria; phylum Pseudomonadota; class Gammaproteobacteria; order Steroidobacterales; family Woeseiaceae; genus OFTM247. Next base: position 1,087,772 of record JAJFKW010000001.1, on the reverse strand, counting down.
CGTCGAGGGCAGAGCGCGCGTTATCCAATGCGATTTTGGCGTTGTCGCGTAACTCGGGTGGCGCTAATTTCTTATCCAACAATGACTGTGTACGGCTAAGTTCCAGTGTGCGAAATTCGACTTCCTTGGTGCCACCGTCAACGTTAGCCTGCGCAGCTTCAATCTGTTCGCGGCGAGGTCCGCGGACCAATTCGCTGAGTCTTGCCTGTTGCTTGTGCAGCCACGCTTCGGCTTCTGCCACGCGACTGTCGGCACGTGCGATGTCCTGTGCCATAAGGACATGACCGGCGTCAACCGCTTCGCCTTCAACGACCCGGCGTTCGGCAACCGGTTCTGCAAATTCTGCAGACAACTCAATGCGATCCGACTCCAGTTGCCCAACAAGAAGGTTTTGCGAGTCACCGTTTCCGCATGCCGCTAGTAGTAACCCAAGCCCACATGTCAGCAAGTACCGGCAGATCATCGGCTCTTCTCCTGAGGCGAATGCGCGTTCAGGTAGTCAAGCATTGCATCCACGTGTGTTTCGATGAGTGTGTCGCTGTCAAGTTGATCCTGGGCATGAAATACCGTTTTCCAAATTACGCAAAACAGAATCGGCGACGCCAAGAGCTGCGGCGTATCCAGCAGCGGTGTACGGCGAAACTCGCCGTTGTCGACGCCGTGCTGGATGATTTTCTTCAAAATGCCGACGCCGCGGCTAACGACATGTTCCCAGTAGTATTCGACCAAGTCGGGATGTTTGTGTCCCTCTGACACCATTAAGCGGACGAGAATCCTTATTGGCGAGTCTGGCAGTGTCTTCACGAAGGCCAAAAACGGTCCGCGGATAAATGCTTCTGCGCCGAGTCCGGATTTTTCAAAGGTGTTCGATAGCTGGTCAATTCGAGGCGCTATGAAACTGCGGATGACAGCTTTAAATAGGTCTTCTTTGGTCTTGAAATATAGATACAGCAGACCTTTGCTAACACCCGCGCGCTTCGCGACATCGTCGACGCGCGTTGCCGCGTAGCCGTTTTCTGCGAATGCCGCCATGGCCGCTTCAGTGATTTCTGCGGGTCGTGCGTCTTTGCGGCGCTGGTATCGGGGTTGCATTTGCTTTTATCCGTTGCTGACTCTCTGGTCACTAAGTATAATTGCTGACTGCCAAGTCAGCAAGGGATCTTATGCCGCAAACAATCATCGGCATGTTACCTAATGGCTACCGACTGGATTGATCGTCAATATCGGCGCTTGTGTCGTACAAATTCGTATGCAGCACAAGCAGTTGCAGACGCTGCCAATCAATCGGTGGGGCGGTTACGCTGATGGCGGCGAGATGGTAGAAGGATTGCTGTTATGCGGTGCGCCTACTTACTGGCGCCACAGCCGCGAAATTTCGATTGCCGTTTCGTAGTTGCTGCGAAAAGGATTGATATCGAGGCCGCCGCGCCGATTGAAGCACGCGAATACGGTTAATTCTTCGGTTTTACAGTGATTTTCGATATCAACGAATATGCTTTCGACGCAGCTCTCGTGGAACGCATTGTGCTGGCGATAGGAAACTATGTATTGCAGCAATTTGTGCTTATCGATGGTCGGGCCTGTATAGCGTATTAACAGACTGCCAATGTCCGGTTGATTGGTGACAGGGCAATTGCTGCGAAGTAAGTGGCTATGTAATTCTTGCCGTACTGCGTGACCGGGTGCTGTCTTAAGTAAAGATGGGTCCACTTGCTGACTGTCACAGTCGACAACAAGGTCATCTAAACATTGCCCGGGTAACTCGGCGTGGGATTTTGCAGCCCAGGAGCGGTGATCGATTAATCGGACGGCGACATCGTGTTGGGCGGTTTCAGAGAGATCTTTTGCGACGATCGCGAGCAATGTAACTGGGTCAGAATACTTCGTCATTGCCAGGGAATTTAAGTAGAGCTTTAGGGATTTGGATTCGACGATGTTGGGCGATTCGGCGTCAAACTTGAAATTCGCGACCGCGACCATTGGTTTGCCGCGCAAATCAAGCCACGATAGCTCCCAGGCGGTCCAGTAGTCAGCACCACAAAACGGCAAGTCCTGGCCGATATTGGACTGCTGCCTCGCCTCGGTGCGCGCCACTGGGAATAACAGCTCCGGCGCATAATGGCTCGGGTAGTCGCTGGGCTGTCCTAGCGGATTTTGCGTCATAATGTATTTTATTCAGTCTGTTTGCGAGTGAGCGGTAGTGTAATATATCCGCCTTTTTCCGCCGAGCATTCCTTTGTTACATCTCATTACCAATGCCCACGTTTTTGCCCCTGAAGACCTAGGCATCAAACATCTGTTGATTGGCGGTGGCCGTTTGTTAGCGATCGACGATCGTCGCGAAGCGCTGGCAACGCCAGCTGCACAAGAAATAGACTTCGATGGCAAGCGCGTCGTGCCAGGACTTATCGACGGTCACGCGCACCTGACTGGCGGCGGTGGCGAATCCGGTTTCAGCAGCAGGGTGCCGCCCGTACCGCTGAGTGTGTTTACGAGCGCTGGTGTCACCGCTGTCGTTGGCGTTTTGGGTACCGACGATACGACCCGGGACACGCGGTCGTTGGTCGCGCAGGCGAATGGCTTGCGCGAGGAGGGACTTGGCGCATGGTGCCATACCGGCGGCTACCATATTCCGCCGACGACGCTGACCGGCAGTGTTCGCAACGACATCGTGTTCGTAGAGCCGATAATCGGGGTTGGCGAAGTTGCGCTCAGCGACCACCGGTCCAGTCAGCCAACATTAGACGAGCTGTTGCGATTGGCCAGTGAGGCGCATGTTGCGGGCCTCATTACGGGCAAAGCGGGTATCCTGCATCTTCATCTAGGCGACGGTTCACGCGGACTTGATTTGGTCCGCCAAGCGCTGGCGAGTAGTGAAATCCCTGCTCGAATTTTTAATCCCACGCACATCAATCGACGTAGTGCGTTATTTGACGAGTCAATCGATCTCGCGAGTCAAGGCTGCACTGTCGATATCACGGCGTTTCCGGTCGCCGAAGAGGAAGATGGTTATGCGGCGGAAGATGCCTTGATTCGTTACCTTGAATCCGCGGCGCCAAACGAATTGATTACCGTAAGTTCGGATGGCGGCGGCTGTTTGCCAGTATTCGACGAAAAAGGCGAGCTAACGCAAATGGATATCGGCAAGCCGAATTTGCTGTTGCTAACGATTCAAAGCCTGTTGCGACGGGGCGTGCCGCTAGCAGATGTGTTGCCTGCATTCACCAGCAATGTCGCCGATATTCTTAGGCTTCGTGACCGAGGTCGAATTCAAGTCGGCAATATTGCGGACCTAGTTGCACTAGACGAAACCCATCAGATAACAGATGTGATGGCCGGTGGTGTCTGGCACGTGCAAGATCGATTACAGCAGGTATCTGGTCAATTCGAGTAATCGATATAAGTTACGCCTGACTAATTCATACAGTTAAACCAATAACAAGAAATATGTGCCCATCAAATAATTCTGACAATTCTAACCGTGGATATGTGATTCCAATCGGCGGCGCGGAGGAGAAATTCGGCAATCCGGAGATTCTCGACAAGTTCGTTGAGGTCTGCGGTGGTCGAAGCGCTCGCATAGCAATCATTCCGACGGCCTCTGAGTTGGAAGACACTGGCCGCAATTACGAAAAGCTATTTCGAAAACTCGGCATTCGACACGCCAAAGTTTTACAAATACTGACCCGAGAAGATTGCGGGAACCAAAGGTATCTTAACTACATCGACAAGTCCGATGGGGTATTCATGACAGGTGGTAATCAGCTTCGCTTATCGACGACGTTGGGTGGAACGGACGTGGCGCAGGCTATTCGACGTCGCAACGCGGCAGGAATGCATGTCGCAGGTACGTCTGCTGGCGCGGCGTTCATGCCAGAGCACATGATTGCCGGTGGACATGAGGGCAGTACGCCCAGTCCGGACATGGTGACGCTTGCGCCTGGTCTTGGGCTGACCAACAATTTCATTATCGACCAACACTTCCGGCAACGAGATAGGGTGGGCCGATTGCTGACGGCGTTGGCGTACAATCCGTTCGCCGTCGGCGTCGGTCTTGACGAAGATACGGCTGCATTTATCAAGCCAGGTGACGAACTGGAAGTTGTCGGCAGTGGCGGTATCACAATCATCGACCCCAGTGACCTGACACATTCTTCAATGGATTCGGCTCGCCGTGGAGAACCAGTCAGTTTGATCGGCGTCAAATTACATATTCTTATTTCTGGCGGCAAATATAGAATAGAATCAAGGCTAGCATCTCCAGACTAATACCTCCGACAAAAAAAATACACGGAGCGAGAACAATGAAAATAGTGAGTACCAACGTTTACGTTGGCCCGAACATATATGCGCACTTTCCGGTAATTCGGCATGTGCTCGATCTCGGCGTGCTCGAGGAGTGGCCAACTGGGAAGCTGGGCAAGACATTTGTCGAGCCGTTGATTGAGGCGCTCCCAGGATTACACGAGCATGGTTGTTCCTATCGCGAGCCGGGTGGATTTGTTCGGCGGTTGCGGGAGGACGAGGGGACCTGGCTTGGGCATGTCATGGAACATGTTGCCATCGAGTTGCAGAATGTGGCCGGTTCAAGCGTTACGTTCGGGCGTACGCGCTCGATAGAGGGTCAGCCAGGCCATTACAATATGGTGTTTCAATACAAAGATGCGGAAGTCGGCCGTGAATCCAGCCAGCTAGCGCTATCGCTTATTCATAGTTTGCTTCCAGACGACGTCAAGCCCGCAGCGGCGCCGGATGCCGATTGGGATTTTCCCGAGGAACGCGACAGCTTTATTCGATACGCGCAGCGTCGCGCATTTGGTCCCAGTACCGCCTCATTGGTCGAAGCGGCTGAGTTGCGAGGTATTCCCTGGATACGACTCAATCGCCAAAGTCTGGTGCAGTTTGGGCATGGCCGATATCAACATCGCATACAGGCAACAACGACAGGGCGGACCAGCAATATCGCAGTCGAGTTGGCATCCGATAAAGAAGAGACCAATAGTATTCTGCGCGACCTAGGGTTGCCCGTGCCGAAACAGTATGTAGTTCGCTCGTCGCGAGACGCTAAACGCGCGGCGGAGCGAATTGGTTTCCCCGTTGTCTTAAAACCGTTGTCCGGAAATCATGGCCGCGGTGTTTCAATTAATTTAAAAAGTGCCGAAGAAGTCGAAGTGGCATTCGACAAAGCGCGCGAGCACGGTCGAAGTATCGTCGTGGAAAGTTTTCTCGAGGGCTATGATCACCGGCTGCTGGTTGTCAATGGCAAGCTCGTTGCTGCTGCGAAGCGTATGCCGGGTCACGTTGTCGGTGACGGCAAGCACACGATTGAACAGTTAGTTGATATTGTGAATCAAGATCCACGCCGTGGCGTCGGGCACGAAAAGGTTCTCACCCGCCTTGAGTTCGATCACCAAGCGGAAAGACTCTTGAAAAAGCTTGGGTATGACCGCGAGACGGTGCCAACAGAAGGTGAGGCTGTTTATCTTCGCTCAACAGCGAACCTGTCGACAGGTGGAACGGCAATTGACGTGACCGATACGATACATCCAGATAATCGCGAGATGGCGGAGCGCACGATTAATGCAATCGGCCTGGATATCGGTGGCGTCGATTTCCTGACCAAAGATATCACCGAGTCTTATCGCGATGCCGGCGGCGGTATTTGCGAAGTCAACGCGGGTCCGGGGTTTCGCATGCATGTTGCGCCAAGCGAGGGGACGGCGCGTGACGTTGCCGGACCCGTTATCGACATGTTGTTTCCAGCGGATCAATCAAGCCGAATTCCGATCGCTGCCGTGACTGGCACCAACGGCAAAACGACAACCTCGCGCATGTTGGCGCACATCCTCAAGATGACGGGTTACACCGTCGGCCTGACATCCACTGACGGTGTTTACATTGATGGTCAGCTCAGCGTATCAGGCGATATGACGGGTCCTGTCTCGGCAAAGATGATTTTGCGCGACCCATCCGTCGATGCGGCGGTCATGGAAACCGCGCGCGGCGGTATGTTGCGTGGCGGACTCGGTTTTCAGGATTGCGATGTGGCCTGCTGTTTGAATGTGACAGCGGATCACCTTGGCTTGCGAGGTATTGATACCCTGGAGCAACTTGCCGAAATTAAGCGCGTACCGGTTGAGATCGCCCAAAAGGCGGCGGTGTTGAATGCGGACGATCCTCACTGTTTGCAAATGGCGGACTATACGCGGGCGGAAATTCTCAGCTACGTCACGATGAATCCGGCCCACCCGCTAGTGAAGCAGCATATTCGCGCTGGCGGACAAGCGTTCGTGCTCGAGGAGGGCATGAACGGTCATATGATTACGATCTATGATAATGAGGGTCATACGCCACTTTTGTGGACGCACTTAATTCCCGCCACCATTGAAGGACGGGCACTGCATAACGTTCAAAATGCAATGTTCGCCGCCGCGTTGGCGCTAAACATGGGCATAAGCCTAGAGGATATTCGTCACGGTCTGCGAACCTTCGATTCAACGTTCTTCCAGGCGCCAGGGCGCATGAATATCTACGACGAGCATCCGTTCAAAGTCATTCTGGATTACGCCCACAACCCGGCTGCCGTGCGCGCGATGTGCAACCTGGTAGACCGCTTCGACACGGATGGGCGGCGAACAGTCGTACTGTCTGCTCCCGGAGACCGGCGTGACGAGGATATTCGCGAGATAGCGGAAATCGCGGCGGGCCATTTTGACCACTTTATTTGCCGCTGTGATGACAACCGACGCGGCCGCGGAAAAGACGAAATTGGTGTGATGCTAAAGAACAAACTTTTGGAGATGGGTGTTGAATCCAATCGCATTGAAGTAATACCGGACGAGCAAGAAGCGACCAGCACGGCGTTACAGAATGCAGCACCGGGCGATCTCATTCTGGTGTTGGCAGATAACATCAAGCGCACTTGGAAACAGATTATTTATTTCAATTCTGAAGCTAAGGTCGAAGAGGGCGCTAAGAAAACAGTCGCCGCAATGGAGTTGCCTGAAACGGATGACTTTAGTTTTGACGAGAGCCTCGAAATTATTAGTGACGAGCGCGGCGTCAGAATCGCGCGTGAAGCAGGGGATTAAGCGCTAATGTCAGCGACCGCTGCATTTGACCTGATGTGCAACCGGATCTTGGTGCTGGTGTAACTGTGAGACGTTAGTGGAATTTCTCGAGGCGCGCCGATTAACCGGTCCCAGTCTACTCTGGAACAAACCTGGTTCCATTTTGGATATTCGCTGTTCAGCTGCTGAGACGAGGCAGTTGATTCCGGTATGGGAGCGCCACGTTAGGCAAATGCTGGATGCCATTGCATGGGGCGACGAAGAGACGCGGCACTGGCCCCTTGCAGGGGGGGTTAGCCTGGCATTTTCTGCACCCGTTGACCTGCTGTACGCGGCATCGGCCATTAACGAGTGGGCGTGGGCCTGTTGTGTAGCAGAGTTCGACCTCCCGGATCCGGATGGCGAATACAGTTTCAAGAACCTGGATGATGCAGCGCTAGAGATTCGAACGGCGATTGCAGCAGAGGCTAACCCATCTTTGCTGCAACTGGGTGAAGCCGCAGAGGCGCATAACGTCGCATTTCTTTGGGACGACGATGAAGTGTCAGTTGGCTTGGGCAGCGGTTCGAGGACGTGGCCTTTTCGCGAACTACCCGACCCAAATCGTTTGGATTGGGCAGGAATTCACGATGTTCCTACGGGTCTCATCACCGGCACGAATGGCAAGACGACGACGGCGCGACTTTGTAAGCACATTTTGCGTGGCTGCGGATTGAACGTCGGTATGAGCTCTACCGATTGGATTGCCGTAAATGATCGAATCCTGGATTGTGGTGATTGGTCTGGGCCAGGAGGTGCTCGCAGCGTGTTGCGTGAGAAAGAGGTGGACATCGCGGTGTTGGAAACCGCACGTGGCGGCCTGTTGCGGCGTGGGTTAGGCGTCAATCAAGCAAATGCCGCATTGATTACGAATATTGCGGAGGACCATTTAGGCGACTTCGGCTCGCAAAACTTGCATGAGCTAATGGACATCAAATGGATTGTCAGTCGGGCCGTCGAAAAACAGGGCGTTCTGATACTAAATGCGGACGATCCGCTGCTGATCGCTAAGTCGGCGGAATTTTCCGGCACAATCGTGTGGTTCAGTCTTGAAGCAACCAACGCAGTGGTAAACATTCATACTGCGGCAAGCGGCACGGCGTTTGTAGAAGATAACGGCGATCTATTGCGCCTAACGGCTGACGATCAGCAATTGATTTGCCGGAGCGAAGAAGTACCAATCACGCTGGGTGGAGCTGCGAAGCACAATGTCGCTAATGCATTGGCGGCAGCCGCTTTTACCAACGGCTTAGGAATCGAATTGGCGGATGTTGCGGCTGGGCTGAAAAGCATGTCACAGGACGAAAACCCAGGGCGTTGTAACGTCTATTCAATCGATGGTTTCAAAGTGCTGGTCGACTTCGCGCACAATCCGCATGCAATGCAGGCCCTGTTTGATATGGCGCGGGCAATTCCAGCCAAGCGCCGGTTACTTTCGTTTGGGCAAGCTGGTGATCGGACGGACGATTCGATTCGTGAACTAGCGCGCAGTGCTTGGGCGATCGGCTTGGACGCTGTCAACGTTTCTGAGTTAGAAGCGTACGCACGAGGCCGTGAGCAAGGCGCTGTCTTCGAAATGATTAAAGACGAATTACTGAGTTGCGGATCAGAGCAAACGCAGATCAAACACTTTATGGAAGAGTTGGATTCGCTGGACGCCGCACTTGAGTGGGCCGAAGCGGGCGACCTAGTGATTATGCTGGCGCTCGGTGGCAGCAAACCCATTCTTGAAAGACTTGAATCGCTGACGGACAAGACAACATACGAGTGAATTCGTGTTGATTTGAACAACGCAGAGCAAACAGTGATGAGTACACAAGCGCTCTCTATTAGTTACGTATTTTGCTCGCATCGTATGATATGCAGGCTTATTTGGTATCCGCCGTCATACGCTCAGGCATGGCATGGGCATTCCACTGCCCAGGTGTCATTCCTGCTCTCAGGCGGCTTCAGCGAATACGTCGGTCGGGACAGGTGTTGCATTGCACGTAATAGTGTCGCGGTAAAACCTCGAGGTGCGGAACACGCCGTCAGATTTGGCCCAGACGGTGCACTTATCTTGGCCTTTGATCTAAATGACGATTCGTGCGCTGCGGAGCTCGCATTGAGTAATCCCGGCAAACCCTGGCTGTGGCGTGATCGTGTTCGTACCGAAATTTTAGTCGGTGCTGTAGTTCGCCACCTATCCGATTCGTTTTCCTCAACGGCGCTCGATGTCGAAGATGCATTTTGGGGTGTTGTATTGCCTCTCGGAGCATCAAAAGAGAGTAGTGTACGGGGCGTGCCACCGGCATGGTTAGTGAAGATCAAGCAGAGTATTGATGATACTCCGTCTAAAGTGCTGGTTGGATCAGCGGCTGACGATGCGGGTGTACATAGAACGCATTTGACCAGAGTGTTTAGCCGCCATTTTGGTGTCTCAATTTCTGCCTATCGACGTCGCGCTATGGTGGGTCTGGCAATAAAACAGCTAATGAACGGAGATACGCCGGTCGGTTCATCAAACTCGGCGGGTTTTGCCGACCAAAGTCACATGACCCGCGCTGTGAAAGATTTCACTGGCTTTACCCCGGGACTTCTGAGGCGACTTCTCTACCAGTCCGGGATGTCCGCATAGATCTACATTCGTTCAAGACCGGTTGTTTGGAATCGGTCAGTATCGATAAAAAATCGACGTTGGAGTCCCGCCACGATGAGAACTATCCTAACGAGTTGGCAGAGTGCAATTGTCGCATTTGCCTTGATTCCGACGCTAAATGCTTCTGGGTCGATCGTGACCGAGTGCGTCGGCCTAAAACCTTCCAACCAATCCATTCGTGACCGAGAGGTTGTAAGTAAGACGTTCGACGAAATAGTTGAAAATTTCGTTGCACAATCGACGCTCCTTCCCGGAATTAGTATTTCTGTAGTGAAAGACGATGCCGTCGTTTATGGACAGAGTTTTGGCTATCGCGATTTAGAGTTTTGTACCCCAGTAACGGCCGACACGCGTTTTTATCTGAAATCGACGACTAAGTCATTTGTTGGGATGGCGGCGGCTGTTTTACACGAAACCGGTACTATTGATCTTGACGCACCCATTTCCGACTATCTTCCGCAGTTGGTATTGCCTAAAGAGATCAATGCTGCGCAAATCTCGCTTCGTGACCATTTTACGCACACGCAGCCTTACCTAGATTCCGGTCTCACGTTCCGAATAGCGTTTCCTGGCAATCTATCCTCGAACGACTTCATTTCTCATGTGAACAGATTTGCCCGCGTCACTGACATAAAATTTCAGTATTCCAATTTCGGTCCGGTGATCGGAGCTCATGCAATTCGTGAGAATACCGGCATTGACTGGCACGACCTCATCTCGGATTACGTCTTCACTCCCGCAGGGATGAGCGACAGTTTTACGTCGATTGCCGAAGCCGAAAATGGACCATTGGCGAAAAGCTACATTCGGAATGAAGATGGTGTTTTCGTCAAGACACAAACCAAAGCGGACGGACAAATGCACGCCGCTGGCGGTGCGATTTCTACGACGGAGGATCTTTCGCGTTGGCTGGTCCTGAATCTGAATGGCGGAACCCTCAAGGGCGCTCAGTTATTGCCCAAACGAGTTGTCGAGCATGCGCAATCGCGACAGGTTTACTTGGATTGGGACTTCTTGGGCTTTCATCGCTTTGCGCATGGTCTTGGCGTTTACAGCGCGGACTACGACGGGAATCTGTTGATGCATCACTTCGGCGGCGAAACACACGTCTCTTTCATGCCCGAACAGGGCATTGGTGTTGTTGTATTGACCAATGCTATTGGTGAGGGCGTTCACGTAACGCATCGTTTGGCGGCGACAATATATGACATCCTACTTAACGAACCCGATGTCAAAGGCAATATTTTGAAAAGGCTTGAGATTATCCGTACCAGAGTCTCAAGCTTAAAGCAGCGAAATCTGGAATACCGAAAATCAATGCGGGACGCAGCGCCAAAAGGTCAGGCGGTTTTTGGCCTTAACGATCTTAACGGTCGCTATAACGATGAGCGCTTAGGTAGCATAGAAGTCAGCATATCCTCAAAGGGGTTGGTCTTTCGATTTGGTGAAATGAGCGGGCGCCTAACCCACCTAGTGGGCGATAGCTTTCTTGCTGACTTCGGAATGTGGGATGAATTTCCGGAATTATTCGTGTTTCGATACGATAAAGCGAGCGGGATCGTTCTTGATTGGGATGGCCGAATCTTCATTCGCATGGGCGACTAGGAATTGAAGCTCGTGTAACAAATATCTTTCCGAATATTTCTTCCAGAAGTACTGTCGACGGCTAGATTGAGCATCTACAATCCGAACAGCTATTTAGAACTTGTCAGGAACTCTTTGTTAATAAAGACAAAATCTCTATCGCGAGCGAGCGTGTGGCATCCGGAGCAGAAACCGCTGTTGGTAACTTTGCCTTGATACCCTGAAACCCATCCCCAATTGCTGGCATCTAAATTTCCGTTGTCGCGTAACTTCAACATGATGGTCAATTCGGTTGGCTGCTTTGATTCCCACGCTGCCCTATCGTCAAACTGCTCTTTGACGATCACGGTACCGACGGGGTATTTGTAGGGCCCGCGACTTTGATTGACGTCGTATCCTGTTTGATTGACATAAATTTCACGATACCCGTTACGCCCTTTGTGGACGCTTCCCAGAAAGCCGGTCGGGTCGCCGGTACCTACTTCGTCACCGTTCACTTTTGCCCAAGTCTTGAAGTCGGCCCAGCGGGGATCGCCTCCCTGGTAGGGACTTACCGTTGAACAGGCAACAATGATCACGCAGGCGATGCCTATAAGCATAAACATTTTCGTGATTGACTCCAGGTAGTCTGACGAGCGCTGGGGTCGTTTGAAAGTCGACAACTGGCGCGAAAATTTACGGTATAAGTGTCGATCTACAGAAAACCGCGTCTTTCCAACAACGGTTCAATCTTCGGCGGGCGTCCGCGAAAATTATTGTATAACTCCATGCCGGGACGGGTACCGCCCTTCGAGAGAATGTGTTGCCGATAACGTGCCGCCATTTCCTTGCTGAGCAGGTCGGTTTCCTTGAATGCCTGAAATGCGTCAGCATCTAATATCTCCGACCAAAGGTAACTGTAATAACCGGCTGAATAGCCACCAGCGAATATGTGGCCAAAATACGTGCTGCGATAACGCGGAATAATCTCATCAATGAGACCGATTTTTGCCATTGCTGTTTCTTCCAATTCCTTGGAGTCGATGTTCGCTGGCGCCTCGATCACGTGGTAAGCCATATCCAGATAACTTGCCGCCAGATATTCGACGGTCGAAAATCCCTGATCAAAAGTTGCCGTCGCATTAATCTTTTCGATTAGTTCGTCAGGAATCACTTCCCCGGTTTGATAATGCTTTGCGAACATTCGTAATACTTCTGGTTCACGCATCCAGTTTTCCATTACCTGCGACGGAAACTCGACAAAGTCACGAGGCGTTGCCGTACCTGCGAGCGACGGATATGTCACATCTGAAAACATGCCGTGCAATGCGTGTCCGAATTCATGAAACAGCGTGTTCGCTTCGCCCAAGCTGAGCAACGAAGGAGAATCGCCGCTTGGTGCGGGATAGTTAAAGTTGTTGGTCACTATCGGCGTGACCGCACCATCCAGTTTCGACTGTACACGCAACGCATTCATCCATGCGCCACCACGTTTGCTTGGTCTGGCAAAAAAGTCCATATAGAGAATGGCGAGGTGGCTGCCATCTTCGTCGAATACTTCGAAAACCTGCTGATCAGGGTGCCAGGTCGTCAAGTCCGTGCGGCGCTTGAAAGTTAGACCGAATAGGCGATTTGATAATTCAAAAACACCGTCACGTACAGCATTGACCTCAAAGTAGGGGCGCAACTGCTCCTCATCGAATTCGTAATTCGACTGCCGCACCTTCTCGGTGTAGTAACGCCAATCCCAGCCTTCGAGTTTGCCGGCAATTCCCTCGCTATTCATCAACGCCTGCCGATCCGCGCGCTCGCGCTTTGCCGTTTCCAGAGCGGGTTTCCAAACCTGGTCAAGTAGTTCGTATACGAGATCAGTGTTCTCCGCCATGCGCTCCTGTAAGATGAATTCCGCATGATTCTTGAAACCCATTAGTTGGGCCTTTTCAGCGCGCAGCTCTGCCATTCGACTTAACGTAGAATTATTGTCCTGATCGTTGCCGTTGTTTGCTCGCAGCGCGTAGCCGTCAAACAGGTATTGGCGCGCTTCGCGACTCGGTGAATACTGCAAGAACGGGTTGATGCTAGGTCGCTGCAAAGTGAATGACCAACATTCACATTCGTGGCCACGCCGTTTCGCCTCATCGGCTGCAAGCGCAACAAGACTGCCGGGCAGATCACCGAGGTCTTCTCTATCGGTTATCAGCAGCTCAAAATTGTTAGTTTCTTCGAGCTGATTGTCACTAAAGGTCTGCGACAGTGATGCGAGTTCCGAATTAATTGCGCGCAGTCGCGTTTGTGCTGATTTTGGCAAATTGACGCCGGATCGGACAAACGACTTATGGGTTTCCTCCAATAATCGCAACTGTTCACCGTCGAGGTCGAGCGTCGCGCGAGACTGATAGACTGCGTCGATACGAGCAAAGAGTGCTTGGTTGAGTCGTATGTCATCCCTGCGTGCCGAATTTTCCGGCGCAAAGGTATTCGCTGTTGCTTTGGTAATATCGTCAGAGTGCGCGCCATCAACAGCGTTGAATACGCTGGAGACTTTGTTCAATAGGCTGCCACTTCGTTCCAGTGCAACCACCGTATTCTCGAATGTCGGATCACCAGTATTACTAGTGATTGCTGCAATTTCTGATTTCTGTTCGACTACTCCTCGTCTCAGTGCAGGAAGATAATGCTCCGAGCGAATTAAATCGAAAGGTGGCACAGCATAATCTGTCTGCCAATCTACCAGCAGCGGATTGGCCATCGTTGCCGCTACTGTAGAGTCACCGCCTTCGCTATTTGCTGCCACGCTGGCATCCTCCGTCTGCTGATTACAACCGCTTAATGCAGCAATGAATACGACGATGAGTGTTCGGGAAAATGGCCTGTCGGCCCAAAAATTGTTGTTCATGATTCGTCCTGTATTCTTTGCGTTGGTGAATGCTTCGACAATGGTCACTGAATATTGGCCGCCTATTGCGAGTTCTATATTTACAATTGACGTTGCGTGCCCTTAGCCAACGTTCCTGATCAACGTTGGAGAAATTCGACAATGATATTGGCCATTGGTTCGTTACTACTAGGCGACAGTATATTTCCTGCCAGTACGTGATTACTCGGGTCTTTCGCCAGCATAAAATCGACGTGCTCGTTAACGGGTGCGCTTATATTCGAGATATATGCTTTCGAGCCGATTGGATCGACGACTTGATCGAGTGGAGATGCGATTGATAACAATCGCTGCTCGATACTGGCAGCGGTCTGCAAGCGCGCAAGATTGACCAAACGCATCATCTCGATGACCGATGCCAACGGATACGTCGTTGTCCAATAGCGGCCCTGTACTTCGTTGTGCGGTTCCCACGATGAAGATTTGCCGATGATAAGGCGGGCGGCAAGTGGGCCGCCAGGTTTTGTCAGCAATTCGCTGTTGGTATCTCTAACGACCAAATTAGGAGAAATAAGTACGATATCCGATACGTGTTGCATTTGGGGGTGATTCAGCATTGCGAGAATGACTGTGCCGCCCGTTGACGTGCCAATAAGAATCACGTCATTGCCAATATCCGCGCCTATCGTCAGCGCTTCGGCCGCATCGACGAGCCATTCTTCAGCGACGACATTGCTGAGCTGTTCGCGTTTTCTACCGTGGCCGCGCAGGCGTGTTTCAAACAAATTTGCGCCGATTCGGTCAGCGATCATTTCGGCGACCGGCGCGATTTCCTGGCGCGTCGCTGAAAAGCCGTGAAAATACACGATCGAGCGAGGTGTTTTTACGCTTCGCTTCGCCGGTTGCCAGCGAACACGTTTCTCGGTGCCTGGAATAATGCCGAATTTTTCGTCGATTCTCGATTCGGACGATTGCAGGTATTCGTCGATATCTCCTTCGACGATAGGCGTCCTGCGCCACGGCTCCAAACTGGCCGGTTGGGTTGCAAACGCGAGTGCCAAGAATCCCGTCGCAACGACGACCAGCGTGCCAAAAAACTTTTTCACACTATTCTAGGCTTAAAATAATTTTCATGTGCTTTTTATCGACCGGGAAAATTGACAATCGGTTGCCACGTTGATTCAATCGAAAATCAGTCAGTGCCGGGTGCTCCTTTAATTCCTTCAGCGTGATAATACGTGACAACTTGCGTATAAACGAAACATCGCGGAGTAGCCACCGCGGCTCTTCTTGTTTGCTTTTGGGATCGTAGTACTTTTCTCTGGAATCAAACTGTGTTGGGTCGGGATAAGCATCGCTGGCGATTTTCGCTAGCCCAACCACACCGGGCACTTTGCAACTGGAGTGATAAAATAGAACGTCATCACCGATCGACATATCGTCGCGAAACATATTTCGTACCTGGTAGTTGCGGATCCCATCCCATGGTTCCATTTTGTCTCGCGCCAAGTCGTCGATGCTGTAAGCGTCGGGTTCTGATTTCATTAGCCAAATAGCCATGTGATCTCTATTTTCCGCTGTCCAAAAAAACGAGTCTAGCATGTTGGGCGGGCAGAGATTATGCAGTGCCGAGACCTTTCGGTGCTTTTCGGTTTTGTGTTCCTTGGGCCGTCTGATACTATCCCGGCAGCCTATTTTGGCGGCGCAATTTAGGTGCCCAATGTAGGTGCAGACTAGATAATGGCGATTAGTGCTGCAGCGTAGGTAGTGGCTGCTGTGCGCCATAAAAAACTGCCAGATTGTACTCAGAAACTGTGATATTTAGGTACAAAAAGGGGACCTATGTTAGCTAATATTTTCGGATCGTCACCCGTTAGGCCGCTCGAGAAACATGTTGATTTGGCCTACAAATGTACCCGAGAGCTTGTCGGCTTCTTCGAAGCCGCGATTAGCGGCGATTGGGAGACGGCGACAAAAAGTCGTTCCGAAATTGAACGCTACGAACATGAGGCAGACGATGTGAAGAAGGAAATTCGTCTGCACTTGCCGAAAAGTTTGTTTATGCCAGTACCGCGCGAAGACTTGCTGGAATTGTTGCTCGTACAAGACAAAATGGCGAATCGAGCGAAAGACGTTTCCGGTATTTTCTTTGGTCGCAAAATGCAAGTCCCGCCACAAATCAGTGACGAGTTTCTTACATTTGTTGGACGATGTGTTGATGCAACCAAACAAGCTCGCAAGAGTGTACGTGAGTTAGACGAATTATTTACAACCGGCTTTCGCGGCGCCGAAGTCTCACTGGTATCGGAACTCATCGAAGAACTCGACAGAATCGAAACCGATACTGATGACAGAGAAGCTGCGCTTCGCGCTCAATTATTTGCGGTTGAGAGTGAACTTGAGCCTGTCAACGTCATATTTCTATATCAGGTGATCGGACTACTCGGGGAAATCGCCGACATGGCGGAAAGAGTTGGCCGGCGTCTGGAATTGCTGCTCTCCCACTAAGAAATCTAAAAACTGATTCTCAATTAGGGCGTTCCGATGGATGCACAATTAGTTTATATAGGCCTTGCGATCCTGTTTGGCATATTCATGGCGTGGGGGATTGGCGCGAACGATGTTGCCAATGCGATGGCGACGTCGGTGGGCGCCAAAGCGCTGACGATCAAGCAGGCGATCTTGGTTGCCGCGATATTCGAATTTTTAGGCGCGGTGCTTGCTGGCGGTGAAGTGACTTCAACCATTCGCAAGGGGATCGTCGATGCCGGGCTTCTGAGCGAATCACCTGAACTATTGGTATACGGAATGTTGGCGTCGCTGCTGGCGGCGGGAACTTGGTTGCTGGTGGCGTCACGAAACGGCTGGCCGGTATCAACGACGCATTCTATTGTCGGTGCAATCGTTGGATTTGCGGCGGTCGGCATCGGCATTGATGCCGTGCAATGGGCGAAAGTCGGGACGATTGTAATGAGCTGGGTGATTTCACCCCTCACAGCAGGCCTCATTGCGTATTTGATCTACGCCAGCGTGCAGTGGTTGATTCTACGCCGCGAAGATCCGCTGAAATGGGCAAAACGCTATGTTCCGATCTATATTTTCTTTGCCGCATTCACCATTACACTAGTGACCATTTTGAAGGGCTTGAAGCACGTTGGCCTCAATGTGAGCCTCTGGAACAGTTACTTGATCGCGATTGGCATCGCTATTAGTATTTCCGTACTGGGCGCGGTGCTCATTCAGCGCATTGAGCCGGATGCGAAAAAAGATAAGAAGCAGCATTTTCATACCGTCGAACGCGTATTTGCGGTTCTCATGGTTGTTACCGCATGTGGGATGGCATTCGCGCATGGCTCAAACGACGTCGCAAATGCGATTGGACCCCTCGCGGCAGTCATTAGTGTGGCCAAAACCGGCGTGATCGGTGCAGAGTCTGCGACGCCAGCTTATGTGCTAATCCTGGGCGGCGTTGGCATCGTCGTCGGCCTGGCGACCTTCGGACGCCGGGTGATCGCCACGGTCGGTGAAAAGATCACGCAACTTACGCCGAGTCGTGGATTTGCAGCCGAACTAGCAGCTGCGACAACTATTGTAATTGCCTCGGGTACCGGTATTCCGATATCGACAACGCACACACTCGTTGGAGCGGTGCTAGGCGTCGGATTGGCGCGTGGCATAGACGCGATTGACTTGCGGGTCGTAGGTCGAATATTCGTATCATGGGTGGTTACCATACCGGCCGGCGCGATTTTGGCGATATTGTTCTTTGTCGTATTTAAGGCGGTGTTACCCTAATTTGTAAGTAGAGCAATCGTTGCAAATTAACTCAGCATTTTTTCAACCGGCTGGCGACTGACCCATCATGCGCAAATCGCTGGCTGTATTTTACGGAAATGAATTATGAATCGATTGACAGTGCTCGCGGCCAGTGTGCTAGTGACAATGCAGCCGGTAGATTTGCTAGCGCAAAGTTCGGAATCTGCCATCGTTAGATATAATGCCCGACACCACCCTATGTATGACATGCACGGTATGGTGGCTTCGCAAAACGCGGTGGCCAGCAACGTGGGTGCGAAAATTCTCGCAGAAGGCGGTAACGCGATCGACGCTGCGGTTGCGGTCGGTTTCGCGCTGTCCGTCACCCTGCCGCGCGCAGGAAATTTGGGCGGCGGCGGCTTTATGTTGATCCATCTCGCGGATAAAGATGAAACGGTTGCCCTAGATTATCGAGAAAAAGCACCGCCGCGGGCAACGCGCGATATGTATCTTGATGCCGATGGCAATGCAGATCCTCAAAAATCTCGATTTAGCCACATGGCGGCCGGCGTACCCGGTACGGTCGCGGGCCTGTGGTTGGCGCATGAGAAGTATGGGGCAATGCCGTGGGCCGCTGTGGTTCAACCGGCTGTTGATCTAGCACGAAATGGCATCAAGGTAAGCTTCGACCTGGCGAGTAATTTGACAGCCCGTCGCGAACGTCTTGCGAGCAATGCGGCGACACGGCAATATTTTTACAAAGCCGACGGCGAGGTCTACAAGCCGGGAGAAATCCTGATTCAGGATGATCTAGCGACATCCTTGGCGCTGATCGCGGAGCAAGGCCCCGACGCGTTTTATAAAGGCGCAATTGCGGAAAAAATCGTCGCGGAAATGCGCGCCCACAACGGTTTGATCGATGCGCAAGCGTTGGCTGCCTATACCGTCGCAGTTCGTGAGCCGCTGCGCGGCACTTACCGCGGCTACGACATTGTCTCAATGCCGCCGGCCAGTTCCGGCGGTGTACACGTCATTCAAATGCTGAGTGTCTTGGAAAATTTCCCAGTGGCTGAATTTGGCGCTGGAAGTGCCGATACCGTGCATCTGCTCACTGAAACAATGAAGCTGGCGTATGCGGATCGCAGCGAACACCTCGGCGATATGGACTTCTACGACGTTCCCACTGCCTGGTTAACCAGCAAACAGTATGCGAAGACTTTAGCGGCGGGGATCAACATGCACAAAGCGCGTCCATCGTCCGAAATTGCTGCCGGTGTGGCGCCGGCGCCGGAAAGTTTCGACACCACGCATTTTTCTGTGATGGATAGCCAGGGCAATGCGGTGTCCAATACCTATACGCTTAATTTTTCCTATGGTTCGGGTATTAGTGTCGCCGGTGCTGGTTTCTTATTGAATAACGAGATGGACGATTTTGTTTCGAAATCGGGTGTTCCCAACGCATTTGGTATGTTAGGTGGCGAAGCAAACTCCATCGAGGCGCATAAGCGACCGTTAAGTTCGATGACGCCGACGATGGTATTCCAAAACGGCGAGCCAATACTCGTTACAGGCAGTCCGGGCGGCAGCCGAATCATCACGACTGTATTGCAGATGTTGGTTAACGTATTGGACTTTGAAATGAACATCGCCGACGCAAGCAGCGTGCCACGCATGCATCACCAGTGGTTTCCGGATATTTTACTGCTTGAATCTGGTCACAGCCCGGATACGATTCGCGAGCTTGAACGACGCGGCCACAATGTCGCCAATACGCGAGCGATGGGCAGTTTACAGTCGGTTGCGAAGCGTGAGCTGACTTATCGAGGTTGGTCCGATCCGCGTCGGCCATCGGCCGGTGCAGCGGGGCCGGGAAGTGTTACAAAGCACTGAGTAATTCTCATCTGGATCGGCTGTCTTGCCTCGTTAATCGTTCAGGCTACTTAGGTTTCTAAGAAATTTCTGCGCCATCAGGCTGGTGGTGACGAAAGCGCCGGCGATCAATCCCCACCACAATCCTTGGGCTCCGTAGCCCATCGGGAAGCACAGCAACGTACCGCTGCCGATGCCGACGATCCAGAATCCAACGAGCGAAAACCACATAGGACTCGTCGTGTCACGCAGCCCCCTAAGGCCGTTGGCGAAAATCATTTGAATACCGTCAAAGAGCTGAAAGACACCGGCGAAGATCGCTAACCCTACCGCGATTTGCAGAACGGAAAGATTTGTCGGATCGGAAATATTTAGAAAAATGCCGACCAAAACCTCCGGAGCGAACCACAAGAACAACGTCGCAGAGAAGACGAATGTAATCGCGAGAACCAACACAATGGCGGAAGACGTGCGCACCGCTGTGGCAGAGCCAAGGCCAACGCCGTAAGCGACGCGTACTCTGATGGCATCGCCGAAGGCGACGTTCGCGCTCAGGCACAGATAGATTACGCTATAGACGATCAGCTGAGCCGCAAGTATGTCGGCGCTGATCATACCGACCAGAATGGCCGCTACGGTAAACATCGCCCCACTAAGAAACTGCGCGGCGGTGACTGGCAGGCCCAGTGCGACTATTTCTCTAGCGAGTGCCGCATCGGTAGTGCGTGGAAATAGTGAGGGTCGCAGCCCAGCGAATTTGCTCGAACGTGCGACATGTACCGCCAATACGAGGAACATCAACCAGGTGACTATCGTCGTACCCCAGGCCGCGCCGACAACGCCAAGTGCCGGCATGCCGAAGTAGCCAAGAACCAGACCGAGGTTAAGGAACAGATTCAATATGAGCGCGGCAACGGTAATGATCATGATGCCGGATGCACGTTCAATGGCCGTTACATAGTTCCTTAAGACAACGAACCACAGAGCCGGCAAAACACTGAGGGCAAGAGGGCGTGAGTATGCCGTTATTAATTGAATGACCTTTGGATCCTGATTTGCGAAACTTAAAGCAGGTCCCAAAAACCATACCGCCAAAATCACCGGCACGCTGCACCATCCGGCTACGATGAGGCCTTGCTCAACGGCACTGATGACGCCTGCTGCATCGCCTTCCCCGTATTTCTGGGCGGCGATTACACTGACGATTGAAACGACGCCCATTCCGATCAGCAGCAGAACGTAAAACCAATCCGCTGTTAGGCCTACTGCAGCGAGTTCTTTGCTCCCTAGCCGACCGACAATAATCATGTCAGTAATCATCATACCCATTTCGGCTGTGTATGCAGCCATGAGGGGCGTGGTGATCGATAATACAGTGCGAGTCTCCTTGCGCATTGCAGACGATATCATTGTCATTTTAGCGGGTTGAATTCGACCTTGTAGAAGGAAATTGTATATCGAGTCTGCACGTAGATCCGACAAATACCGCATTGTGGTGTTGATGGTGCTGTGCATTTGCTATGGTATCCGACATCGTCGTCCAGGCTGCGGCGTACAAGTGCCCATCGGGAACGACAATAGAAAAATTAGTACAAAGACCGATTAGTGTTTTAGCCAGAAATTATGCGCTTGGCGTACTTGTGTTGGTCTACACATTGAATTTTGTAGACCGCCAAATTCTGTCAATTTTGTTGCCCGCAATCAAAGCGGAATTTGGGGTTGGCGATTGGGTACTGGGATTTCTGGCCGGACCGGCATTTGCTATTTTTTATGCGACGCTCGGTTTGCCAATTGCCACGCTAGCGGACCGCTACAACCGTCGAAATCTGATTGCCGCTGCTGTCGCCGTATGGAGCGCAATGACTGCGCTCTCGGGGCTTGTGACAAACGTTTTTCAACTGGCGCTTGCCAGAATAGGCGTCGGTGTTGGCGAAGCGGGGTGCAGCCCGCCCGCTGTATCCATGATTGCGGACTATTATCCGCCGGCGCAACGTTCAACCGCTATGGGCGTTTACACTCTGGGTATATCGCTCGGCATAATGATTGCGTTCTTGGCAGGTGGTTGGGTCGCACAAAACATTGGCTGGCGCGCCGCATTTTTTATGGTTGGCCTGCCGGGAGTTCTACTGGCTTTGGTGGTCCGATTCACGATTCCTGAACCTATGCGTGGTGCCTCTGAGCAGCGGCAAGACACACAACAGCGGCCGAAGATGCGTCAGGTGGGCGCGTTTTTGTTTCGACGGCCTGCATTCGTTCATCTTGCTGTGGGTTCAGGCTTGGCCGCGTTCGGTGGTTACACATCCATTATTTTTTTCCCAACATTTATGGTGCGTAGCTTTGAATTGCCGGTTGCCCAAGTTGGATTGTATTTGGGGCTGATATATGGCTTCGGAGCTGGCTTGGGATATGTTGGTGGCGGTTATATTGCTGATCGCCTAGGTCGCAAAAGCATGAAACTATCGCTGCAGGGTGTCGCGTCGTTATTGATGGTTGCCTGGATTTTTTCGATTCCTGTATTCCTGATGTTCGACTATCGCTGGGCGTTGGCTATTTATATTGTTCCGGTGGTCTTGTCTAACGTTTACTTGCCTACGACGTACGCACAGGTACAGAACTTGGTGCCGCTTCGGATGCGGGCAGTTGCATCAGCATTCGTGCTGCTGATACTCAACATCATTGGCTTAGGCATCGGCCCACAGGTAACCGGAATTATGAGCGATCTGCTTGAGCCAAGCGTGGGATTCGAGTCGATGCGCTACAGTCTGCTGGCGGTGGCGGCGGTGACCATTCCGTGGTCCGCGTTTCATTATTACCGTGCGAGCGTGCACATCGAAAGGGACTTGAGTCGAGTCGACGCAAGTTGAAGATGCAAAATTGCTAAATGATTTAACTGAACGTGTACGCAAACTTGTCGAAGGCAAAGATGCTATTGGATTTACTGTCAAATTCGACCTTGGCGACAACGGTTGTGTATTCGTCGCGGGCGACGCCACGCCAATGTTGGTCTCCAATGACGATCAAGATGCGGAATTGATCTTCAAGATGAGTGCGGACGATCTAGTTGCGCTGTTCGACGGCAACTTAAATGCGATGATGGCCTACATGCAGGGAAAGTTAGCTGTCGTTGGCGATATTTCCAAAGCGATGCAATTGAGTAGTTTGTTCGGTTAGATGCAATAGACCGTGTGATTCGGAATGGGTGGCCCTTCAATCGGATGGCTCGCTGCGGTCCGCTTTACTCCGAGTGAAGGATCAGCCAACCGCATCTTCCTACGCTTGCGCTCGTCGGGCAGCGGTTAATAATCTTGCGTTTGCGTACTACACCCCGCCCATTTCAAGTCCTTCAAGAAAATTGGCACAATTGTCGCCTATATGGTCCACCGAGTAGCCGCCTTCTAGTACTGCTAAAACGGGTACTTGCAGTGCGCTGATCATTTCACCCATGCGCAGGTAGTCGTCTTGCTGCAGCGCAAAATTAGCGATAGGGTCATCTGTAAATGTATCCAAGCCGAGCGGCACTACGATCGCATCCGGCGCGAATGCGCTCACCTGGGTTAGCCCTTGTTGTAACGCGCCACTATAGGTCTTCCAGTCAGTGGAAAACGGCATCGGGAAATTCAGATTCTTGCCCTCTCCATCACCTTCTCCGAGCTCGTCAGAAAAGCCAAGGAAATAAGGATACTCATCCGCCGGATCGGCGTGCAGTGAAACCGTAAGTATATCGCTCCGTCGATAAAACAGAGTCTGTGTGCCATTGCCATGATGATAGTCAACGTCAACAATGGCGATGCGTCGCATGCCGCTATCGCGCAATGACTGCGCAGCCAGCGCAGCATTGTTCAAATAGCAGTAGCCACCGCAATAATTTGCGGTGGCGTGGTGACCAGGTGGCCGGCATGCGGCGAATGCGCGGTCCTCGCCGGAAATAATCAACTCGGCCGCAGTCAACGCTACCTCAGCAGAACTGCGTATTGCGTTCCAGCTGCCTGCAACAATCGGTGAGTCTGCGTCGAATGAATAGCGCCCAAGGCGTGAATGTATGCTGCGTCCATCGGCGTGTCGCATACCGGCGCCAACAAAAGCGAAGGGTCTCGCATTATCAGCAGTATTGCCTTGGGCGACCCATTCGTTCCACGCCGACTGCAAAAATTGCAAATAGTCAGCGTCGTGTATGCGAAGCAGCTTATTGTCAGCAAATGATTTAGGTTTAATGACTTCGCCAAGAAGTCGCTCTCGAATAACGCGTATGACATTGCTTGCCCGTTCGGGGCTCTCCACAGCCTCGCGCCAGCCGTTGCCGTCCATTTCCTTTAGTCCGGTATGTTGCAGGTGAGCATCTGAATAGACGGTGATCATCTTTTATCCAATTTAAACGGCACGCAGATACCAGTCGAAATCCAACTCACTCACATGGTTGTGAAAACGGCGAGACTCATCTCGCTTGTTGGCTACGTACGCTTTGCAAAATTCAGTGCCTAAATATTCGTGCAGTACTGCGCTGCGCGACATTTTAGCTAATGCATCGTCCCAACGATTCGGAATTTTCCGCTTCAATTTCACGACCTCACCTTCCTCAACCATGCGACCGGGATCAAGGCGGTTTTTCACTCCATAGTGGATACCGGCAAGAATTGCGGCTGTAACCAGGTATGGATTAGCGTCGGCTCCGGAAACTCTATGTTCAACGCGTAAGTTTTTCTCGTCTGACATTGGAATACGTAACGCGACATTCCGATGATTCGCCCCCCAATTTGGCTCAACCGGTGCAAACATCTCCGGGCGTAGGCGCCGGTATGAGTTTGCGTTTGGCGCAAATATCGCGGTCGCCTCTGCCATCGTTTTGGCTAGACCGCCAATTGCATGGCGAAATTTTGCGGAATAGGGCGGTACCGAGAGTTTTTGCTTGTTCTGTGAAAAGTAATTATTGCCGCGTTTGTCAACAATGCTGAGGTGAATATGAAGGCCGGAGCCAGAGTCTTCCTCGAATGGTTTGGCCATAAAGCACGCAACAAAACCATGTTGCTTTGCGATTGCCTTGATGGCTCTTTTTAGCAGTACCGCGTGATCGCAGGCGAGAACTGGATCGGCGACATGATGCAAGTTGATCTCGAATTGACCAGCGGCGAATTCCGATATCGTTGTGCCCGCCGGGATGTTTTGCTTGGCGCAAACTTCATTGAGATCATTTAGGAAATTTTCAATATCCCAAAGATCGTCGGGGTGATAGACCTGAGGGCCCGGCTGAGGCCGATGGGTACCAGGTACTTTGGAAACACTGCGGACCGGGCGGTCTGCGTTGCCGTCGAGCAAATAGAACTCCAGCTCACATGCCATCACCATCGTCAGGCCAGATTTTTCCAGCGGGCGCTTTGCCCGTTCCAACACAGCTCGCGGGTCTGCGAAAAAATTATTGCCATTTTCATTCTGCAGCCGAAAAAGGGCTTGCGCACTGCCTTTCTTGGCCCACGGAATGGGTGCAATGCTATTTTCGACGATGGTTGCAAAGGTATCTGGATCACCATCGTCTGACGACCAACGCAAGTTTGGAATGCAGTCTCCAAGTGCGTCGAGCAATACGATACCGCCAGGAACATAGAAACCCTTATTGAATAGGCTCTGAAATTCGTCTCGCCGCGCGCGTTTACCCCGTAATACGCCGGAAACATCGGGGATCAACAATTCCAAGACGTCCGTTTTAGGGTGCTTGCGCAAGAACTTGCCCAGCACCGGATGCATTTTCGTTTTTGCGTTTGCGGCCATAATCTGCGATCTGCTATCGAATAGACTGTGTTATCCAGAATCAACACGCGCCAGTCAAGCGCTTCGTCAGCCGTAGCACTAAGGCAGTAGTTTCACATGGTGGCGACACAATCTGCCAATGCATTCGTCTGTGATTTCATATCTAGGTCAATTTCACCGATAAACGGTTATATCGCATGGAAATCAGTCAGCGCTACGATGCCATCGTTGTTGGTGCCGGCCACAACGGACTCACCACAGCAAGCTACCTTGCACGCGGCGGTCTGAAAGTATTGGTGCTTGAGCGTCGATCAGTTGTCGGCGGTTGCGCCGTAACGGAGGAGATTGACAGGGATCTGGCTCCGGGCTGCCGAGTATCGACTGCATCGTATATCGCGAGCATGTTGCGGCCAGAAGTCATTCGAGATATGAAACTCGGCAGCTTCGGTCTGCGTATGATTGCTTGTGACCCGGGTGTTCAGACGGCGCTGCCCGATGGGCGCGTAGTCTCCTGGTGGTCCGATCAAGAGCATATGCAGGCAGAACTTCAGCGTATTGCCCCGCGCGACGCCACTCGATTTTTTGCAATAGAACATGATCTACAGCGCCTCGCAGCTTATTTGCAACCGCTCTTTCTGGAGCCGCCGCCGGATCCATTCAAAACAGGCTTTTCGCGAATTCTCGAACTGCTACGAGTTGGCAGGCGATTTGGCGGCATTAGCGGTAAAGAAATTGCCGCGTTGACCCAATTTTCGACGGCTTCTCTTGGCGACTTTCTTGACCGCCAATTTGAATCGGATGCGTTGAAACGATTGATTCTCTCAAACAGTTTGTACGGCAAGCACGGAGGGCCCTACCACCCGGGTACCGCAATTGGACTTTTGTTTCACTTGTTGAGCGGTGGTGAAAATGAGGTGCAAGGATTTCAAGGTCATGTCGTTGGTGGCATGGGCGCGATTACCGAGGCGATGGCGGCTTCGTGTGAGCAATCGGGCGTTGATATTCGTTTGAATGCCGCGGTAGACAAAATAGATCAGCATGACCATCGTGCCGTTGGGGTCACGCTTGTAGGAGGCCAGGCGCTTGAGGCTGCGATTGTCGTGTCGAACGCCGATCCGCGAAATACATTCTTGAAGCTATTGCAAGAAAGTGATTTGGATGAGGAATTTCGCAGAAGCGTTCGCGGAATCAAAATGGCAGGCCCTTGCGCGAAGGTCAATTTCGTCCTTTCCGAGGAACCCGTTATTCGTGGAATGCCGCCATCTCATAACGCACAACAACGCAGCCTTTTCACACTTGCACCATCGCTACAGGAAGCAGAGGATATTTACAATCAAGCCATGCGTGGCGAGCTTCCCGATGAGTTGTGGGTCGACTGCGTTCTAGCTTCAAACGTGGACCCAAGTTTAGTCACGGACGGGCTTCACGTACTGACGACATTTGTGCAATATGTTCCTTACGAGTTGCAAGACTCGACATGGGACCGCGAGCGGGAGCGCCTCGCTGATAAGGTTGTTGAACGGATTGGACGTTATTCAACAAATTTTTCAAGTTCAATAGTAGCTCGTGCGACGCTCACACCTGTTGATTTGGAGCGACGATTCGGCATCACCGAGGGAAACATATTTCACGGCGATATCAGTGTGGATCAGCTCTTTCATATGCGGCCGATTCCGGGCTGGGCTAATTACCGGACACCTATATCAGGCTTATATTTATGCGGCGCGGGAACACATCCTGGTGGTGGCGTGACCGGCGCACCCGGGTTTAACGCGGCGCGCAAGATTCTTCGCGACATCAAATCGCGGCAGTGAGTGCCGCTTGAGCTAACTCGGCAATATTCAATTTGCGCTTAATATTTTTTGATACCAGCTCACATCGATATGGCGATCGAATTTTCGCCCAACTTCTCGAAACGTGCCACACAATTCATAGCCCAGCGATTCGTGAAGTCGTACTGATGCATCGTTGGGCAACGCAATCGCGGCAAAAACACTATGAATGCCTTCTCGCGAGAGTCGTTTTAGCAGTTCCACATAGATTGCGGTGCCGATGCCGATACCCGCAAAATCTGTTCGTAAATAGACTGTGGTTTCAACCGAAATGTCATACGCAGCCCGCTCTTTGAGTCGCGTACTGCAACCGTATCCAGCAACGGTGCCGTCGACATCGGCAATCAATAATTGATGTGGACCAGATTCGCCAAATTGACTGAACCAGTGAACGCGCTGACCGACCGAGAATGGATGTAGGTCGAAAGTTGCGTGCGAAGATTCGATGTAGTGGTTGTATATCTCGACAACTGCCGAGTAATCACCGGGGCCACAATTACGAATCTCTATCATATGCCGATTATGGCGACATTTGCCGACCGCCGCACTCGGTTGTATCTCGTTTTTTGCAGGTTCAAGGAGGAGCTGGGCGGCAACGCCTTGGCGGCTTTCCGCGCACGAAAAGATTAGTATGGTGTCGGAAAATTGCGCGACCGACGCCGCAATTGAGAAAATTGCTGTCACCTGTGCGTCAGCGTTCGATTATTTTTTTCGCCATAATATGAAATATCCCATCACATTATGGTATTGCACATGAATCAGGCGAGACCTCCACAGGGTGCCCAGGCAGCACTACGTGCCGTCAGGCTGCTGAAATTATTTTCAAACGAAAAACCAGAAATGTCGCTGGCAGAGCTGAGCAAGGCTTCGGGTCTCAACAAAACGACGACGCATAGGCTGTTACGTGCGTTGCAGAGCGAATCATTAATTGCACGTAATGCTTCGACGAGCCACTACAGCCTCGGCGCTGGATTGATGGCGCTCGGTGTGCAGGCCTTGGCCAGCAGCGATCTGCGACGCCGTGTTCGTCCGATGTTGAAAGCGCTGGCAATTGAAACCGGAGAGACCGCGACTTTAGAAGTTCCTGTCGAGTCCTCAATGCTGGTTTTGGACGAGGTTGCTGGTAAGCATATGGTATCTGCAGTTGGCAATGTCGGAACGATATGGCCATTGCATGCAACGTCAACTGGAAAAGCGTACGTGGCATTCGAGGAGGATGGGCTTGATCGATTAAATACTGATCTTTTTCCATTGACGTCCAAGACACTCACCAGTGTTGAGTCATTCGAACAACAGTTGGTTGATATTCGGCGACGTGGCTATGCGATATCTGTTGACGAGCTAGAAGAGGGCTTTACTGCCATTGCGACCGTCATTCGCGGCGCTTTGGGTGACGTCCAGGGCGCGCTGTCGATTGGCGGGCCGACGCAACGAATGAGCCATGCCCGGCGCGCGCAACTGGGTAGTTCCTTATGTCACGCGGCAACAAGGCTCAGCCCGGATTTTTAAACACGACGTGTCGGCGTGCTAGTATCGCTGCACAAATCGTCTGATCACGAGAACAAAAAATCAACAAAACTAAATTGGCCATGCTGGCCTGCCTAGTATGGAGTGCATACGCGGCAAGTGCATTGGCAGCAGAAATTTCGACGCCGGAATTGGCGATCGTTAATGTTGAGACGTCAATTTCAATTTCTGCTGCGAAACCGTTTTCCAAAGTTTCGGTTGAAGTCGGCGACACGACGTATCAGGCTACGGCGACCGCCACGGGTACCGCAGTAATCGATCAGATTAAGTTTCTCGGTAGCGGCAGCAGCGATGTGCTGGTCAAATTCGACGGCGCACCCACACAGAGTGAAAGTGTCAGAGTTCTACCCGGATGGGTAACGCTAATGCCGCCACTTATTGCCATACTTATCGCCTTGCTATTGCGAAACGTCATTCCAGCGCTATTGGTCGGAATTTGGTTCGGTGCTACTGCGCTACAGTCGTTCACACCACGAGGTGTCGGTGCGGGCCTAATGGATAGTTTTCAAATATACGTTACTCGAGCACTGGCAGATGCCGATCACGCGGCTATCATTTTGTTCTCCATGATGATCGGCGGCATGGTTGGCATCATCACCCGCAATGGCGGAATGACCAGCGTTGTCAGCATGATGATCCGCCGAGCGCGCACTGCAATAGGCGGGCAAATATCGGTTTGGCTGATGGGCATCATGATTTTTTTTGATGACTACAGTAATACGCTGGTGGTCGGCAACACTGCGCGACCGTTGACGGATCGGTTGAAAATTTCTCGAGAGAAGCTGGCGTATATCGTTGACTCGACGGCAGCGCCAGTCGTTTGTATCGCCTTGATCACGACCTGGATTGGCTATGAAGTTGGGCTGATCGGTGAAGCGGTGTCTGCGATACCGGCATTAACCGAACCGGCTTATACAATTTTCTTGCGCTCAATACCGCATAGCTTCTATCCGATATTGGCGGTAATCTTTGTTCTGACTGTTGCTTGGAGCGGACGCGATTTTGGGCCGATGTATACAGCGGAATTACGCGCCCGCAATGGCCAGGTATCGCCAGTCAGCGTGGACGAACTTCCCTCCATGCAAGGCGAGTCTCTCGATCCAAAACCTGATATTCCCCAGCGTGCGATAAATGCATTTATTCCTATCATCGTAGTTATCGGCGCGCTCCTGACCGGGCTTTACCTCACTGGGACGGGCGACACGTTGACTGACATTATCGGTTCAGCGGATGCCTACAAGTCGATGATGTGGGCATCGTTCGCGGGTGTACTTACCGCTGCCGTCCTGACCATGGGGCAAGGTCTGCTTACTGCCCACGAAACCGTCGATGCATGGTATGGCGGCGCACGTGCAATGCTGTTTGCAATGATCGTGCTGGTCTTGGCGTGGTCGTTAGCGGCGGTAACGGAAGCACTGCACACCGCGGACTATCTGGTGACGGTGTTAGCGGATTCGTTGCCAGTGGCTTTGGTGCCAGCTGCAGTATTTATCTTGTCAGCAGTAACGGCGTTCACCACAGGTACGAGTTGGGGAACAATGGGCATCTTAATGCCGCTGGTGATTCCGCTTAGCTGGGCGGTGATGGGCGTCAACGATATGCAAAGCCCAGAGCACATGCACATTATGTACTCCGCGATTGCCTGCAATTTGGCTGGCGCCGTATGGGGCGACCATTGTTCACCGATATCTGATACGACCGTTTTGTCGTCGATGGCGAGCGGCTGCGATCACATTGAGCACGTGCGCACGCAAATGCCGTACGCTGTTATCGTGGCAACGGTAGGCATAGCTGTCGGCACGATTCCCGGTGGCTACGGTTTCCCGCCGGTCTTATCAATTCTGCTCGGCGTTGCGATATTGGTCACCATCATGCGCCTTGTCGGTAAACGTGCCGACGACGCGGTAACCGCCTGACGGAATTTACAAACGTATCCAAGCGGATTTTGATTGTGTGTAGCTCAATATGCTTTCGATACATTTGTCACGCGCATTGCCAGACTGTTTGTAACCACCGAACGGTTGCGTCATGTCACCTTCGTCGAAACTGTTAACCCAAATAATGCCGGCCTCAATCTCCTTGATTAGGCGGTGCGCCTGGCCGATGTCTTGCGTCCATACGCCGGCGGCGAGCCCGTAAATTGTATCGTTGGCAATCGCTATAGCTTCGTCGATGCCATCGAACGGCATTATGGATGCCACTGGGCCAAATATTTCCTCACGTGCGATACGCATGGTATTGCTGACGTCGGTAAATAAGGTCGGATTGATGTACGAGCCGTTGATGTCAGGTGCATCGCCACCGAACTTTAGTTTCGCACCTTCTTTCTTGCCGCTCTCAATGAACGACAAAACGCGATTCTGCGCTTCATCGGTAACCAAGGGACCCAAAGTCGTCGCAGGGTCTAGCGGGTTGCCCGGTACATACGCGTGTTGGCCCGCAGCGATAAATTGTTCAACAAATGCGTCGTAGATTGGTCTATCGACCAAAATTCGTGAGCCGGCATTACAAACCTCGCCCATGTTGGCATAGATACCGTTGTATGCACCTGCCACTGCACCGTCAAGGTCGCCAACGTCGGCCATAAAGACTTGCGGGCTTTTACCGCCGCACTCAAGCGACACGCGTTTCATATTGGATTGACCTGCGTACTGCAGCATCAATTTGCCGACTTCAGTGGAACCGGTGAAGGTTACTTTATCGACATCGTTGTGCAGTGCGAGCGCACGGCCTGCAACTTCGCCGATGCCATTAATTATGTTTAGAACGCCAGCCGGTCCGCCGGCTTCGATGAACAATTCGCCCAGTTTAAGACATGACAGCGGTGCTTGCTCTGCAGGCTTCAGAACGACGGTATTACCGGCTGCGAGTGCCGGCGCGATTTTCCAAACCGCCATGAGCAGTGGGTAATTCCATGGAGATATGGCACCGACGACACCAATAGGTTCTCTGAGAACGTAATGCATTACGTCTGCGCTGGTATTAGTGACGGAGCCTTCCATCTTGTCGATGTATTCCGCCATGAACTGTATGGTTTCAACGCACGCCGGAATGTCAACATTAAGCATATCTGATATAGGTTTCCCCATATCCAGCGTATCGAGCACAGCCAGTTGGTGTGTGTTTTCTTCAATTAACGAAGCGAAACGATACAAAATCTGCATGCGATCTCGCGGCGCCATATTGGACCATGCCCCGGAGCGGAATGCCGCTTTCGCCGCTGCTACTGCACGGTCGACATCTTTTTCGTTGGCGGCGGACATTGCGGCAATGGTCTCGCGATTGGCCGGGTTCGCGCTGTCGAAGCGGCCGCCATCGACTGAGTCGACATAATCGCCGTCGATAAATAGTTGCGTAGCAGCATTCGACAACGTTTGTTCGGCGGTTTGCTGCCAGAATGCCAGAGTACTTTCGGCTGATTTTTGCTTACTCATGTTCTTGCCTCATCGCTTTAGTTGACAGACGATCAGCGCATCCGCAGCAGTGGCACTGCGCTCGTCAACGATGACCGGATTGATATCGATTTCCTGAATTTCGAGTCGCAACGCATCTACCATAGCCGAAAATTGTGCGGCCATTGCACAGAATGCATCAATTGCTGCAGCCTTTTTGCCGCGCACACCATCGAGAAGCGGCCGCATGCGCAGACGATCGAGTAACTGGCGTGCCGTTGTGGGCCCGAAAGGCGGTAGTGCGAACACGACGTCACCCAATATCTCTGCGTGAATGCCGCCAAAGCCCAATACGATAACGGGTCCAAATTGCGGGTCTTGTTTCGCGCCCAATATCATTTCGACGCCATTGGCGAGCATTGGATATACGGTGACATTCGGCCCAATTTCCCTGCTGATTTCATCATAGCCACTCGTTAGCGCTGTAGCGTTTTCGATATTGAGAATGACACCACCGACGTCGGATTTATGCGCTATACCCTCAGCTGCAGTCTTCAATGCAACCGGATAAGCAATTTTTTCCGCTGCAGCTAATGTTTGCTCCAAAGATGCACAGTCATGACCGGTATTTGCGGCGATATCAAAGTCACCCAATAGCTGCAGCGAAATTGACTCGGAAAGCGTTCCGCCATGGCGCAATGCGGATCTCCAGCTGCTTACCACATCAGCGTCCAAGCGAATCTCGGATTCTTTTTTTCTGTCAAGAAAATCGCGCCACCCGAAAGCTGTGCGCAACGCTGCCAAGAAGTTACTGACGCCGTCCAATACGGGTAGGCCATCGCGTGTAGCTTCCACCACTAAAGCGTCGTCCCCGGTACCCTGACGTGCAGCGACTAGGGCTACAGGTTTGCCCGACACTTGACTCGCGTGCCGCATATACTGCAAATACTCAGCATATATTTTCCCATCCGGTGCTCTGTCGTGCATCAACACAGCGACTGCTGCATTTGTATCTTGCATTAGTGCCGTCAGGCAACTCGTCATCTGCAGATCTGCATTGGCGCCGCCACGACTCCACCCATCGAGCGGATTGACCGCAGGTAGTTCGGGATCCAGTATGCTCTCCAGCGTTTTGACGGTTTGTGCGGATATTTGTGGCATTGGAATGCCATGTTCGTCGGCAAGGTCCATCATCAGTTGTCGTTCGCCGCCGGAATCGTGCAAAGAAACCAAACCACCAGGTCCAATAACTGGCCACTCAGAATGTAGAATCAGTGCCGTCGCAAGTTCGTCCATGTCGCGCACGCGTTGTACACCATAACGATCAAATAGCGCCTCATAGGCCGCATCATCGCCAGCGATGGCACCCGAGTGGGAAACGGCAAGTGCCGCGGATTCGGCGCTGCGTCCAACCTTGATCGCAATAATCGGAATCTTTTTGCGATTGGCTTTTGCCAGAGCTTTTTCGAAACTGCGCGGATTTCGCGCGGTTTCGATAAATAGGCCAATCACCTTAGTGCCAGGTAATTCCAGTGCGTAGTCCAAGTACTCGTCCATCGTCACACTTAGTTCGTTTCCTGTGGAGACAACAAGATTGAAACGTAAGCGATGATCGCAATCGACAATGCCGCACATTCCGGCCCCGGAATGACTGATTAAGCAGACATTGCCATTTTTTGCGTGTTTGCGGGTATCAAAACCGCATGCCCAAACAGCATGATCAATGTTGTAGAAGCCCATGCCATTCGCGCCACACGTAATCGCATTCGCAGCTTGCAATTTCGCCGATATACGATCTTTAAGTAACGGTTTTTGATCATCGTCGATGACCAATGACGACATGATCGAGAATGCACGAACGCCGAACTGCAACGCATCGTCGATCGCTGCCTCAATTCGACGGTCACTAACACAAAATATTACAAGGTCAGGGATTTTCGGCAATGCGGAAACTGCGGCGTAACACTTTAGCTCCAGCAGATTGTCGTAATGCGGGTTTACCGGGTATATGTCGCCTGGAAAGTCTCCCGCGATGAGGTTAGCAAGCGTGTGATTTCCTACAGTCAGTTTTTTTGCAGATGCTCCCACGACTGCGATCGAACGTGGTTGCAGCAGCGAATCAAGTTTGTGGGCCAAAACGTTGGTCCGATTTCAAAAAAGGCCTGGAGGAGTTGCGCGCCGTCTCGGCGGGTCCCAAAACGGTTTACTGACGACTTCCGCTTTGGCCATCATGCGTGACCAGTGCATCTCTCTTTGATAGTAAACTTCGACGTAAACTGTTTCGCCGACCTTACCGTGAGGCATGCGCACGGTACCGAGTGCAATGTTCTTTTTGCATACGGGTGACCAAGTCGCGGATGTGACAAAACCGATGTTCTTCTTCGCGCGCTTGTCCGCATAGATGTATGCGCTGCTTGCCGTTTTGTTGCCTTCAATATCCAACTTCACGAAACGCCAGGTTGATCCTTCGCGTTTTTCGGCCGCCAGCGCTCGGCGACCATTGAAATTCGGTTTTTTGAAATCAACGAGCCAGTCGAGTCCTAGTTCGAAGGGAGATCGAGTTCTACCAGTGCGAACGGTTTCGTTGGCGGGCAAAAATTCCACATACGCGGCAAGATAGCCGGCTTCAATTCTCGATTGTTCTAGTGCATGTGTGCCGATTGCCCGAATACCGTGCAATTTGCCCGCCTCGAATAGCGCATCCCACAACGGTAGTGCTTTGTCTGCATCGATCCACAGTTCGTAACCCAGGTCGCCGGTAAAGCCAGTTCTTGAAACCATCAATTCGGTACCTGCGAAGTCAAAGTGCCGCAAGCCGAAAAGTTTTAGATTTTCGATGCCACTTAGACCCAAGTTTTTGAGGATGCTGTAGGAGTTCGGGCCTTGCAGCGCGAGTGCTGCGTAGTCGGCCGTTTCCTCTCGAATGTCGACATTCATACCGATGGCGGCGGCGCGCAGCCATGGCAAATGAAACTCTTGCGAACACAGGCGGTATTCATCGTCACGTAGGTGAAAAATAGTTCCATCGTCGATTACTTGGCCTTGATCGTCGCACCAAACGGCATATGCCACACGACCTGCGCCAACCTTGTTGAGCATGTCACGGGTAACCAGCCTATCAACATAAATACGGGCGTCATTGCCGGTGATGCGATATTTCGTCATCGGTGAGAGATCGAATACCGCGGCGCTATTGCGGATGGCAAAATACTCGATTTCTCCATTTGTGAATGCGTCCGCACTGCGATAGCCCTTCCAGCTATGCCATGTATGCAGGCGATCAAGAGCCTCCAATCGCGGATAGAAAGGTGTTTTAAGTCTGGTTAAATCGACAGCGGCAGTGGTCATGCTGCTTTCTCCCGTCTCAATATTGCTATCGCCGCATTACGTCCGGCGGCACCGTTGAGACCGCCTCCTGGATGACTTCCGGCACCACACAAAAATAGACCTTCAAGCGGCATTTCATACTGTGCTGCGCCGGCAACGGGTCTGACAAACATGAATTGATCGAGCGTCAACTCGCCATGATGCCAATGTCCACCGGTAATTCTGAATTCGCTTTCGATATCTGCGGGTGTGAGCAGTTCGGAGTCGTTGATGCGTTCTGGCAAGTCTGGTGCGTATGTCGTAATAGTATCGATGGCGGTCTGCTTGAACGCATCGCGTGCCGCATCGTCCCAGCCCTCTTTCAGATTGTAAGGTGCGTATTGCACGATCGCGGATAGCACGTGCTTTCCCGTTGGCGCGAGCGTCGCATCGCGCAAGCTAGGAAACGTAACTTCCATAACCGGATGCGGTGAGGTAGCGCCGTACTTCGCCGGGTTGAAGGCTCTTTCCACATAATTGATGTCGGGTGCAATGATCATGCGATCTGCGAATGACTTCTTATCGAGCCCTTTGATCGTTGGCAGGCCGTCAAGGGCTAGGTGCAGCTTCGCAGCATTTCCGCGCATACGAATATTGTGTACGCGGCGCGTAAATCCAGTTTCAACGTGCCGTGGATTGACGAGGTCCATAATCGTCGATTTCGGATCGGCATTGGAAACAACGACGCGACTCGAAAATACTTCGCCTTTCTCGGTTTCGACGCCAGTTGCTCTACCGTTCTCCACCACAACCCGTTTGACGGCCATGTTCGTTCGAATGGTTGCGCCATTGTCACGTGCAACTTTCGCTAGGGATTCGCTTAACGTACTCATGCCGCCGGCCATTTGGGCAACCCGTCCTTGATTACCGGCCAAGCGATAAAGATAAGTAAGAATCGTTGTAGGTGAGCGCGGCCCCAAATGTGTACCCATGACTGCGTCGACCGCAAGCGCGCCTTTCAGTAATGGGTTATCGAAACGTTCTTCGAGCTCGTCAAAAATATTCATCCCAATAAGCCGCAAGAACTCCCGCATATCTTTGCGTCCCAATTTTCGAACGTCAAATCCAAGCTGTGCAAGCGTCGTCAGGTCTCTGCGATTTCTGACGCCAAGTCTTGGCGGCGCTTTATTGAGATATTTATTGAGAAGATTTGCGTATCGCGTCATTCGAGCATGGAATGACCGGAGCTCAACAGCGTCATCTTCGCTAAGGCCCTCGGTATGGTTACCGCGGATGCGCAGGTGATCTCCAGTGGTGGAAAGTGCGATGGCGGCAATGTCATCTGCCGCATAGTCGAGGTTTAAGTTTAGGTCCTTGAGAACTTGCGGTTGTAGCTGATACAGCAGATGCGCACACGCAGAGACAGAGTAGCCCGCGGCAAATTCGCGTGTAACGGCGGCGCCGCCAACTTGCATTGCGGCTTCCAAAATTAAGACTTGCTTACCGGCTTTTGCCAGTAACGCGCCGCAGATCATGCCGTTATGTCCAGCGCCGACGATGATGGCGTCATATCGATCGCTCATGAAATTGATTCCTTAATGACGCCGGCCGTAACTGTTAGCTTAGTCATCTCCAAAATTCTCCGGTACCGTGTTGCGGCGTTTCAGATCATGCAAAATTTCCCTCGCCGCGTTTGCGCCTGGCGCCGCCATTACACCGCCGCCCGGATGGGTGCTGGAACCACACATGTAAAGTCCAGAAACGGGTCCGCGATAGTCGGCATAGCCCGGTATTGGCCGATTGAACAGCAGCTGATCCATAGTTAGTTCGCCATGAAATATGTTGCCTTCCGTAAGACCGGCTTCGTTTTCAATTTCCTTCGGCGTTCTAACCTCAACATGCAAGATGAGATCTTTGAAGTCGGGGCTGTAGTTGGCGATTTGATCGATACACGTCTGGCCAAATTGATCGCGTTCCTCATCGGTCCATTCGCGTCCATTGATTTGCGGCGGGCAATACTGAATAAAGCAACTCATAAAGTGTTTTCCGGGTGGTGCCATTGTTGGATCTGTCACCGTCGGAATAACCATGTCAATGTAGGGGTCCTTGGACCAAGTGCCTTCCTTCCAGTCATCGTAGGCACGTTCCATGCGCTCCATCGAATCAATAAAGTGCATGTCGCCATCCATGAGTGGGCTATCTTTGGGAAGCGCGCTAAAAGTGGGCAGGCCGTCCAGCGCTATATTCAGCTTTCCTGACGAGCCACGAATTTTGAAATTTTTGACGCGGTTGTAAAAGTCCGGTTCCAAGTCAGATTTGTCCATGCACTTTAAGAAGGTGCGTTTGACGTCCATCGATGAAACAACTTGCTTCGCTTTGATCTCATCACCGTTGGTCAACGCAACCCCGGTCACTTGGCCATTCTTAACGAGAATCTGTTCGACGCCGGCGTCGGTTCGCAATTCACCGCCGTAGGCTTGAAATGCTCCAGCAATGGCGTTGGAAACTGCGCCCATACCGCCGCGCGCATATCCCCAGGACCCGATGTTTCCGTCGACATCACCCATGTAATGATGCAAAAGAACGTAAGCTGTTCCGGGGGAATGAATACCGAGTGCTGTGCCAATAATGCCGCTTCCGGATAATGAAGTTTTGATGATGTCGGTCTCGAAGTACTCGTCAAGATACTCGGCAACGCTCATCGTCCAAAAACGAATCGTCTCATACATACGGTCTTCGCCGAGCTCGGCAAATCGACCTCCTAGGTACAACAATTCCTTGAGATCTCGGAGTTTAAACGACGTCGGATCTGGCGGCGTGCGTAGCAGCGTATCGCGAATAAAACGGCACTGCCGCATTACATCGGCTCCGTAGCGATCATAGGCATCGGCATCGTGTTTGGAGAAGCGCGCCATTTCGCGATGTTGCAGGTCGTGATCGTCATAGGACGCGTAGTAATCGCCGTTTTGCAAAAAAGTCGCACCACCGGCGTAGGGCGTTACCTGTAATCCATGCCGATGTAACTCCAGTGAGCGAAAGATCTCTGGCCGTAAAAGACTGCAAACATACGAGCAGTTTGAGTAGACCCAGTCTTTATAGAGGTTTCGGCTGACTGCGGCCCCGCCGATATAGTCATTCTTTTCTACGCACAAAACGTTTAATCCGGCCTTGGCCAGAAATGCTGCATTGGTCAATCCGTTGTGACCAGCGCCGACGACGATAACGTCATATGTTTTCATGTTTCATCCGCTTGTAAATTTTTTCCCGCTGGATTTCGGCTGGCATCATGCCGTCGATATTGCGGTCATCTCTGAAGGTAATTTGCGCAAAGTAATGTCCACTGCCTGCTCAAATTTGTCCAGCGTTTCACTGAGACATTTCACATCGTGAGCCTCACATAAAAACCAAGGTTCGCGCGAGTCCGGTTCGACGAGAATACCGAGATCGTGAAGTTCTGGCGCCATGTTGTCATAAAAGTCATAGTCCGTTGCAAGCCAGTCGCGATAGTCAGACGGAGCGGTGTCGCTAAAAAACAGTCCTGACAGAGCAGGGTGACCTACGAAGCTATGCGGAATGTTTCTTGTGCTAAGGATTTTCGCAATGCCAACACGCAGTTCAAGGCCGTATTTCTCTATATTCGCCAGTGCATCTGTTTCGTCGAGGATTTGCAGCGTCTTTTTTGCGGCGGCGAGCGATACGGAGTGGGCGGTGTACGTGCCTCCATGTGCTACGCCGTCACCGATTTTGCGCATGATGTCTTCGCGCCCCGCAAGTACGGAAATCGGATAGCCGTTGGCGATAGATTTCGCGAAGGTGCAGAGGTCGGCATTCACACCCATTAATTCCTGAACGCCACCTTTAGCCACGCGAAAGCCGGTCTTAACCTCGTCAATGATCATCATAACGTTGTAGCGATCACACAGTGCCCGCACATTGCCAACATATTCCTTGGAAGCGGTGATGCCGCAGCAATTGCCCATAATGGGTTCAATCAAGAATGCGCCGATGTCATTGGCATGTTTTCGAAACAAGTCCTCCACAGCGTTCGCATCATTCATTGGTACTGTGTGAAACAGCGGTTTGATTATTTCTGGTATGCCTTCGCTGTAAGGCAAGATTCGCGGTTCTCCGTCGCTGGGATTCCAATCTTCGATTTCCGAATACCACATAACCTCATTAAACAGCCCATGGTAGCCGCCTTCCATGACGACGTAAGCGTCCTTGCCAGTGTAGGCCCGGGCCAGTCGCAAGGCCGCCATGACCGCCTCAGTGCCTGAATTGGAAAAACGCACGAGTTCCGCAGACGGAACCATTTTGCCGATACGCTCGGCGACGTCGTATTCTAGTTCTGTGGCAAGTGCGAATACGCCGCCAATCGCCATTCCCTCACGTGCCGCTTCATCGACGCGTTCATCCGCGTAGCCGAGAATAGCGGGACCGTAGCCCAATCGGTAGTCAATGTATTCGTTATCATCGATATCCCAAATTCGTCCACCTTTGCCGCGCTTTACGTAGAGTGTCTTGTCATCTCCCCAGTAACGAAAGTTTGATGCAACGCCGAGCGGTAATCTGCTAACCGCTTTGCGAAACTGCTGGTTCGATTTTGTAAGCGAGCGCATGCTGACTCCATCTGGATGATAAGCACTGAGGGTCTCACGGTATGGGTTACTTTGTCTAGATTAATGAATGACTATACATTCATAATATGACATGATGCGGGTTGCACACCACTACTAAATCATTGTTGCTAAAGAGTTTAGCCAGTACACGGGAGAATGTCGTGTGCCAAGCACCAGGGAAACTGTCGAGCAAAAAGATGCCGAGCACTGCGAAAAAAAAGGATAGCCGCACCGCGTCTCGGGAGAGGCGGCGTGAACAATTGATAGATGCAACAATCAAGTGTATTTCCAAGCGTGGCTTGGGTGGCACGACAATGGCCGATGTGGCCAGAGAAGCCGGGCTTTCGCAGGGTATTGTGAATTTGCATTTTCAAACAAAGGAGAACCTGCTTTATCAAACCCTGCAATATTTGGCGGATGAGTACGACGAATTATTTCGGCGTGAACTCGATGCGCCCAGTCTTGAGCCGGCCCAAATATTGTTAGGTCTCATGCGTCTCGATCTACGGCCATCGGTTTGCGACCGCAAAAAACTCGCAGTTTGGTTTGCATACTGGGGCGAGGCAAAGGCAATGCCGACTTATCGAAAAATTTGTGCGCAGTATGACAACGGTTACGACGAGGCAATGTTGGATCTTTGCCAACAAATTATTGAAGACGGTGGCTACGCAGGAGTGACTGCGGCACAAGTGACCGATGCGTTATCGTCGATGACGGATGGGCTATGGCTATCCTGTCTATTGCATCCCAAAAGTTGGGACCGTCACGCGGCGCTCGCTAGCGTATATAGCTATCTAAAAGCAGTATTTCCACAGCACTACCAATCTACGACGCCCTAGGAAGAGACAGACGAGGAAAACTCAAACGTGAAAATCCAGTTAACCGCCAGTGCTCAGCATTGGCAAAACTCAGCTCGAGAATTCGCCGACGAGTACTTGTTGCCGTATGAGGTGCAAGCTGAATTAAACAGTGGAAAAGTACCAGCGGACGTCTTGGAGAAACAGAAGGCGCGCGCATTCGAGCTCGGGCTGCCGCGCATGGATGTACCGGAATTACATGGTGGGCTGCAACTGCCAATGGTTGAACAGGTAGCAGTCTGGGAGCAGCTTGGGCGAATTACCAATGCATTGTCGTGGTGTTTTCCAGAGGCGCAAGCGTGGATGTTTGAAGCATGCTCGAACACTCAGCTCGAGCATTACGTTTTGCCGATGATGCGTGGTGAGCGCAAGGATTGTTATGCCATCACGGAAGCAGGTTCCGGATCGGACGTTGCCGGTATTGAAGCGACAGCGGTGCGAAGCGGCCACTCCTACATTCTGAATGGTGAGAAATGGTACGTAACCAGCGCAAATTTCGCTGACTTTTTTTGGTTTCAAGCGAAGCTTCCTGAGGAAGGTGGCGATGCACTATTTTTAGTTGATATGAACACCGATGGCATCGAGATGATTGCCAATCCACTATTTAGTCACACTTATGCATCGCATCATCCAACCTATCGTTTTGAAAACGTGATTGTGCCAGAGGCCAATCGAGTCGGCGCGGCCGATGAACGTATGGCGTACACGAAGAGTTGGTTTAGACATGAACGACTAATGATTGGTGCTCGCAGTTGTGGTGCAGCTGCACGGTTGATCGAGGATGGTATGCAGTTTGCGAGTGACCGCGTAGTGGGCGGGCAAGCATTGTGCGAACGTCAAGCCATTCAATTTATGCTAGCGGATAGTGCAACGGAATTGTGGGCAGCGAGGTTGATGACCTACGAGGCTGCAGCGGCAATAGATCGAGGTGACGATCTAAAGGCGCAGCACAATCGATGTTCGATGGTCAAACTCTATGTTTCGGAGATGGCAAACCGAGTGGCCGATCGCGTTGTACAAATTTTCGGCGGTAGAGGTTACATGCGGGAAAACGTGGCTGAACGGTTCTATCGCGAATTACGAGTTGATCGTATTTGGGAGGGAACCAGCGAAATCCAGCGTTTGATTATCGCGCGCGGTTTACTCAAGCGTGGATTGGATAATTTGTAGCACATTTCGC
This sequence comes from Woeseia sp., assembly GCA_021773015.1. Classification (GTDB taxonomy): domain Bacteria; phylum Pseudomonadota; class Gammaproteobacteria; order Steroidobacterales; family Woeseiaceae; genus OFTM247. Next base: position 1,045,510 of record JAJFKW010000001.1, on the reverse strand, counting down.
GGGGCGACTATAATCAAGTCTTAAGCCAACCAGACGTCTACTGATGTTAAACAAATATTGTCGCGGGGTGTTCGAGGAGTTCTTTGACTCGCTGAATCATCGCAGCCGCGTCATAGCCATCAACAAATCGATGATCGAAAGATGACGATATGTTCATCATAAGTCTAATCGCAATTTGATCGTCTACAACAACGGGTCGACTGACGGCCCGATTTATGCCAACGATCGCGACTTCTGGCATATTGATCACCGGCGTCGTCGCGATGCCGCCCAACTTACCAAGGCTCGTAATGGTAATGGTTGACCCACTGAGTTCGTCTTTCCTGGCGCTATTGCTGCGCGCCGAATCAGAGACTCTGCGAATTTCCGCAGCCAACTCGAGGACAGACTTTTGTTCGGCGTTGCGTACGACGGGAACCTTCAGTCCGTCGGATGTTTGCGTCGCTATACCCAAATTTACGTGAGCATGCTGCAATAACAAGTTTCGCGCTTGGTCATGGGTTGCGTTACATTGCGGAAATTCGTGCAGCGCACGCACCAGAGCAAGAGCAATGAACGGAAGCAATGTTAGACGACTTTGCGGGCTATCGTTTTTTTCGTTCAAATGTTTGCGCAGCGCTTCCAATTCTGTGATGTCAGTTTCTTCAACGTAGGAAAAATGCGGAATTTCACGGTTGGCCGCGCTCATACGGTCGGCAATAATTCGGCGCAAGCCGATGATTTTTTTCTCGATGGTTTTCGTGCCAGGCAGGGAAGTCGCCGGTTTTACCGAACGATCTTGGATGAGCGCTTCCATATCGCTACGCAATATTCTTCCGCCAGTACCGCTGCCCTTGATCGTTGCCAGATCGATACCAGCTTCTTTAGCTTGTCTACGAATTGCTGGCGACGTCGCCACCTTAGTGTTCGGTGAGTTCGCGCTTTTTTGTTCAACGCCTTGCCTAGACTGTGCTGCAGGTTTCGACTGCGCAATTTCTACCTCGGAGTCTACAGAGTTTCCGTTAGTCGCGAAGACAACAAGCGGTGCACCGACAGCTACCATGTCACCTGGCTGGCCCGCGAGAGAAATGACTTTGCCGGATACTGGCGATGAAATTTCGACTGCAGCTTTGTCGGTCATCATCGTAGCAACGACGTGCTCCTCGGCAACTTCGTCACCAACTTTGATAAACCATTCGCCAATCTCAGACTCCACCGTCCCTTCGCCGAGGTCCGGAAGTTTGAATATATGTTCGCTCATTGCGCCTCCATAACTTTACGAATTCCGGCGGCGATACGCTTTTGCCCGGGAAAATATTGCCACTCAAATGCATGTGGATACGGCGTATCCCAACCTGCCACGCGCTCTATGGGTGCCTCTAAACTGTAAAAACAATTCTCCTGTACAGTGGCGGCTAATTCGGCTCCGAATCCACTAAATCGAGTCGCTTCGTGGGCGATAAGGCAGCGGCCGGTTTTGCACACGGAATCGGCCAGCGTACTTACGTCCAACGGCGCCAGTGTCCGTACATCAATAATTTCCGCATCGACGCCAGTGAGCCTCGCTGCAGCCTGCGCGACGTGTACCAACGTGCCGTACGTAATAATGGTTAATTCGCTGCCGGGCTTAACGATGTCGGCAATGCCCAGCGGCACCGTGAAATAGTCCTCTGGAACCTCGCCTTTCGGGTGTGTGGTCCAGGGGACGGCAGGTTTGTTAGGATCGCCATCAAATGGTCCATTGTAAATGCGTTTTGGCTCAAAAAATACGACGGGATCGTCCGACTCTATTGCGCTGATCAACAAACCCTTCGCGTCATACGGGTTTGAAGGCATGACGGTCGTAATACCGCTGACGTGTGTAAATATTCCTTCGGGACTTTGCGAGTGGGTTTGTCCGCCACGAATTCCACCGCCGCAAGGGGTGCGGATGGTTACTGGTGAGAAATAGTCTCCGCAAGTGCGGTAACGGAGTCGTGCAAGTTCACTCGCAACCTGGTCAAAGCCAGGATAGATGTAATCGGCAAATTGAATTTCTGCTACAGGGCGCAGGCCATTTACGCCCATGCCAATCGCCGCGGCGATGATGCCACCTTCAGCAATCGGCGCGTCCAGCACTCGGTGCTCTCCATATTTTCGTTGCAACCCATCGGTGCAACGAAAAACGCCACCGAAGTAGCCAACATCCTCGCCAAGGACAACAACGTTCGGGTCTTTGGCCATCACGACGTCATGCGCCGATCTGATGGCATCGATCATATTCATTTGTGCCATCGCTAGGATTCCAAATCGAGCATTTGTTGTCGTTGCATTTCCAGATGTTGTGGCGTTTCCACGAATACATCGTCGAACATTGTTGCCGGGTCGAGGTAAGGCCCTTCAGTCATCGTGCCTTGTTTTTGCGCCTCTTTCCAAGCAACCTGAACCTTGTCGCGCATTTCCGCTTGCACGCTTTCATGTTCTTCTTCTGACCAATGGCCTTCGCCGATCAAGTGATTTTTTAGTCGCTCCAGCGGGTCTCCAAGTGGGAATTCAAGCCACTCGTCTTTCGGACGATACTTGGTTGGATCATCGCTGGTCGAGTGCGCGCCGCCGCGGTACGTGACATGCTCGATGAGGGTCGGACCGCCTCCGCGGCGCGCCCTTTCAGCAGCCCAAGTGGTTGCCGCATATACCGCGAGTAAGTCGTTACCGTCTACTCGAATGCCCGGAATGCCTAACCCTAGGCCGCGTGCTGCGAATGGCCGCCGCTCACCGCCGGCGAAGCCTTGGAAAGTAGAAATTGCCCATTGATTGTTGACTACATTTAATATGACCGGCGCCTGATAGATGGCGGCGAACGTTAACGCATGGTGAAAATCGGCTTCCGCGGTACTGCCGTCGCCAACCCAAGATGCTGAGATGTGATCTTCACCCTTGATTGCAGACGCCATGGCCCAGCCAACTGCGTGCGGATATTGCGTGGCCAGGTTTCCAGATATCGAAAAAATATTGGCGTCACGATTGTGATACATGATCGGCATTTGGCGCCCTTTACACATGTCGCCGGTGTTCGACAAACATTGGCACATCATGTCAACAAGCTTGCTGCCGCGATACAGATACAGACCCTGGTTTCGATATGACGGAAAGCACATATCACCAGGCCGCAGCGCCATTGCCTGGCCAATCGATACAGCTTCTTCACCAGTCGATTGCATGTAGAAGGAGATGCGACCCTGTCGCTGTATCTGCCACATCCGCTCGTCATATGCGCGGGTCAACAGCAGCCAGCGCAGTGCCACTTGCAGAGCTGCGGGCTCCAGAGCTGGGTTCCAGGAGCCCTGCGCACGATGATCGTCGTCTAATACGCGTATTAATTCCACACTAAGGTGCTCAATCTCCCTTGTGCGCGCATCCGCAGCAGGTCGCTCAACGCTGCCTGCTGGACTGAGATTGAGATAGCTAAAATCCGGTTCGTCGCCGGGTCGCGCAGACGGTTGTGGAATATGTAAGCGAGATCTATTGGTCATGATAAGTCTTATAGTTGTTGCCGAAGTCGGCAATACGTGAATCTATTGGTCGACACTCGTTGACCTACGAAGCAGGTTGCGAAAATTCTTCGGCGAGATCGTCATCTGCGTCAGAGCTTGCGTCCGCTACGATGCGACGAGCGAGTTCATCGGCAATCCGATTGGTAGCCTTTGACGTTGTCTGGGCTTCGGTAAAGATCCGCCGCAGCCGATCGGGAATTAAACCGACTTCATTGCGAACCTCATCTTCGGATCCTTGCTCGAGATATTCACGTGCGACGCTAATTATGCCGCCCGCATTGATGACATAGTCTGGCGCGTAGAGAATGTTTTGCTCAACCAAACGCGCACCGTCGTGAGAATTCGAAAGTTGGTTGTTCGCTGCCCCAGCAACTATCTTTGCTCGCATGCGCGAAATTGAGTCCATGTTGATGACATTACCAAGCGCGCAGGGTGCTAGAACATCGACGTCCGCAGATAGCAGTTCGCTAGGTGCGACAACGGTAACTGGCATGTCAGCGTCGACTTGCTGCCAATGTTCTCGTTTGACGTCGGCGATCGTCAGTTCTGCACCGGCATCGTGTAGCAATCTGCACAAGTGATGACCGACATGACCGACGCCCTGTATGCCTACCTTTATGCCGCGAAGCGAGCCGGTATCCAAGCGAATTTCAACTGCAGCTTGAATGCCCAAAAACACGCCAAGTGCAGTCCATGGCGACGGGTCGCCGCCCGCGGCCTGGCCGCTTTGTGGCAGGCCGGAAACAAAACGCGTTTCACCGCGTACTTGCAGCATGTCTTCGACGCTTATGCCAACGTCTTCTGCCGTGATGTATTTTCCGTCCAACGATGCGACGGCGCGTCCAAATGCCCTAAACAGGCCTGGTGTTTTACTGGTCGATGGATCGGCGAGTATGACGGATTTTCCGCCACCGAATGGAAGGCCGGCAACTGCATTTTTGTAGGTCATGCCTCGTGACAGGCGTAGAACGTCGGTGAGGGCCTCGGCGTCGCTTACATAGCTCCATCGTCGACAACCGCCGGCAGCAGGTCCAAGCGCGGTGGAGTGGATGGCGATAATGGCTTTTAGCTCTGTCTGCGGGTCCTGGAAGTAATGTACCGATTCGTGCTGATCAAATTCGGGATGGTCAAATACGCTCATATTGCCGGCCTGGACTGACGCTCAGAAGAACACAATATATATCGCCTACGTGGGTTTTTTATTGCAAATTCTTTTGCTAAGTGCCTATTTAGCGCATAATCAATGCGATAAATAGGCATTGAGAGCATAGACTATGCAAGACATTCACATTGATCAAATTGACCGCAAAATATTGGATCTCCTGCAAACTGAAACCGGCATAACGGCCTCCGCAATTGGTGAGAAGATTGGCTTGTCGCAGTCGGCCTGTTGGCGCCGAATACAAAGCATGCGCGATGAAGGCATCATCAAAGATCAGCCAGTAATCCTTGATCGCGAGAAAGTTGGCTTGAACACGATGGTATTTGCGCACGTAAAGCTAACATCGCACGGACGCAGTAACGTCGCGAAATTCGCCGAAACTGTGAGCCAGTATCCGGAGGTATTGGATTGTTATGTATTGTTGGGCACGGTGGATTTTCTTCTGCGAATCGTGACGGAAGATATCAAATCGTACGAGCAGTTTTTCTTCGAATCACTGTCGCAATTGCCGGGCATTCAGGAAGTTAATTCGAGTATGGTAATGACCGACTTTAAGCACTCTACGGCGCTGCCAATTCGCTAAGGCGATTTATGCACCGAATTGACGTTGTAATGTTAGTCGCGAGAAATTGCAGCGCTATTTTCTTTGCTGTTTAGGTCGGCGCCGTCATATATCTCTGACAACCGCGTGCCCTTATAAAAAGTTTTTTTGTATGCTGGCTGTGATCTCACGTGATCGAACCACTGGACGACAATTGACAAGTCGCTCCAGACTTCTGCAAGTCCGAGGTCATTCATGCGATCCATTGTCGGTGCGATACAGTAATCGGCAAGCGTGAGGTCATGGCCCATCAACCAGGGGCCGCCACTTTCTGCCAATCCTTTCTCCATCCTTTCAACGGTTTGCCGTAGGCGATCGAGTGCGCTGTCTGTTTCGCGCTCATCGAAGCCGTTTTCCTTTTGCATTTTTTTATAAAACTGGCGCCGAATAGGATGACTGTTGACGAACTTGTCAAATTCATCCTGGGATAGTTTGTCGAAACGTTTGCTCAGATATTGATTAAATGAGGGGACGCGTACGGCAGGCGTCGGTACTTCTTCAAAGTAACGCAGCCACTTTCGCATATGGGCCCGTTTGACTGGGTCGGATGGTGTCAGAGAATGGTCGGGGAACACCTCATCCAAGTATTCAATTATTACTGACGAGTCGATAATGATCGCGTCATCATGCAACAACGTTGGAACAACCCCATTCGGATTCATTTTTAAATACCATTCGGACAGGTGCTCGCGTTTGGTGGAGTCGACCGGCCGATCTACAAAATCAATGCCCTTTTCCCACAACGTCATGCGGACTTTTTGGCTGCAGGTAGATTGCGGAAAGTTGTAAAGTTTCAACGCCATAGGTTGTCTCTAACTGGATTCAGGTGCAGCGCAGAATAACACAGCCTGACCTGCTGTTACTGATGGCGCTTGCCCCCAAAGTCAGACGTTTTATTGCAAATTTGAACGCACGATTTGCAGCGTGACACGGTCGGGATGCGTTGATTAGTCGCGGCTCGGTACAGGCGCATCGGGTTGTAGTGCCGGATGTGCGGATGCGACCGCTTCGATCGTTTGCAGGTGTCGAAATACCGAGTTTATGGTCGGATACGGTTGCATATCCAGTCCGAATCGATCAGCGTTGTATACCTGCGGAACCAGCCACGCATCGGCTAGAGTCAACGAGTTGCCGAATGAATATTGACCATCCGCCGAATGTTGCACTGCCCGCTGCTCAAACGCTTCGAATCCGCGCCCAATCCACGTTTGGCACCAACGATCGACACCTTCGCCATCCAACGCGTAGTTGGCTCGTAAATGTTTCAACACACGAAGATTGGTGAGCGGCTGTATATCGCTTGATATGATCTGCACCATGTCTCGAAATTGTGCCTGTGCGATGGCTCCAGTTGGTATTAGTGGGGGCTCAGGGTAGGTGCTTTCGAGATACTCCGCAATTGCGACTGACTGGGCCAATTGCAAATTGCCAGTATCCAGTACGGGAACCAATTTCATCGGATTTAGTCTGCTGTGAGCGGACTCCAACTGCTCACCCTTATCAAGCCTCACCGTGACATATTCCCACTCAATGCCTTTGACGTTAAGCACGATACGAATTCGATAGGACGCACTGCTTCGGTAGTAACCAATTAATTTCACTGACATGAATTCCGTCATCAACGGTATAACTTAAGAATAGCTGCTAAGCGGTGTTGCTGACCAGACCTTTGTAACGCGATAGACTTCAGTTTCTAGCGCGTTAATTGCCAGGAGATATGAATGTCGAACCGTCTATTCTTATTGTTGTCGATAATACTGACAAATCTGTTGGGCAGTGTCGCTACTGCGGCTAACGTGCAGGAGAAAATTCTCACCGCGATCGCGTCGGAATCTCGCCCCGCGGCCGATGTATCTCGAGATGCCAACCGCAAGCCTTTAGAAACGCTGTCATTTTTTCGCCTGCGAGACGATATGCGCGTCTTGGAGCTCATTCCTGGTGGTGGTTGGTATACGCGAATCCTCGCACCGGTGCTGAGGGACAACGGTGAGTTTTCTGTCGCAATAGCGACCGACAGGGTAGTGGAGACCGTGTTGCAGGAAGATGGCTTTGAGCAGGTGAAGGTCATTGCCGTAGAAGCGGAAATGGAGCGAACAGGGCCGTTTCGAACCAGAGAAATGAGCGGGTTCTCGCTCGGCGTTAACGACCTAGATATGGTGTTAACTTTTCGCAATATGCATAATTTTACTGCGGCGGGCCGGGCGAGCATCAATCAGGCGGTTTTCGAATCGTTGAAACCGGGTGGACTCTACGGAGTCATCGACCACACTCGCCGTCACATGGAACCCATAAATGATGCGAGTCGGCGGCGGGTTGATGTTGCACAGATCATTCACGAGGTACAGCTGGCCGGATTTCGCTTGGTCGATCTGAGCGATCTGCATTATCGGCCGTCCGATGCATTGATATTGGAGGTTGGTGACGCTTCTGTAACCGGCAACACGGACCGATTCACCTTGTTATTTGAGCGACTCTGAGAAGCAGATCAGCTGATCTGACATGGCGTGCAGCGGTTGCTAGCGCATGGCAAAATAAAATATATACATCTGGTGAGCATCCAGTATGCTTCTAGCCATCGCGCCGAGGTGACAAAGGGCACCAGGAGGTCCAGACCGAAAATCCGAAAACCACGCACTGCCCAGTACGCTAGGTACTGAAAATTTGCCATTAGATTTTTTGCTTGGTAGGCAGCTCGCGATTTGGGGCATAGGTCGTATATGACTGCGCAGCCGGTTGTAGGCATTTCCGCAGACCGTCGAATGGTCGACCCCCACCCATTCCATATGGTAGGGGAGAAATACATTACCGCAATCCACGATGGCGCCGACGCGTTGCCATTGCTTATTCCTGCGCTTGGTGAATCGCTTGACCTTGATGCGATTTTGGCGCGCATAGACGGCCTGTTTCTGACCGGCAGTCCATCGAATGTCGAGCCACGCCACTACGCCGGCAGTCCCAGTACCGTGGGTACGTGGCACGATCCCGAGCGTGATCAAACAACGCTACCGTTGATCGAACTGGCGCTTCAGCGTGGTGTGCCTTTGTTTGCCGTGTGCCGCGGATTCCAAGAACTAAACGTGGTATTGGGCGGCACCTTGCATCAGTTGGTACATGAGGTACCAGGCTATCATTGCCATAAGGAAAATTCGGAGGATCCACTGGACGTCCAATATGGGCCTTCGCACAAAGTTACTCTGATGGAAGGTGGAATCCTGCGTGGTTTATCCAATTCCGACACGGTTACCGTCAACTCGCTGCATTCTCAAGCTGTCGCAAAATTAGCAGACGGAGTTACGGTAGAGGCCGTCGCTGACGATGGGCTCATAGAGGGTTTTCGTGTAGACGACGCAAGGACCTTTGCGTTGGCCGTGCAGTGGCATCCAGAGTGGAGAGTTCGCGACAACGCGTTTTCTATGAACATTTTTAGAGCGTTCGGCAATGCATGCCGAGAACGCGCAGCTAACAAACAGGTGTAACGTGAGCGATGAAGTAGATCTAAAAACTTGGCTCGATTCGCGGGCGATAGAGGACGTCGAAGCCTTCGTTCCAGACATGGCCGGCGTTGCACGCGGAAAATTACTGCCTGCCGAAAAATTCGGATCTGGCGAACTCAAATTACCCGAAGGTATATTTGCGCAGACGATATCCGGTGGCTACGTTGACAACAAAGACAATGTTGTAGATCGTGACATGTTGCTCGAACCTGATCCTTCGACATTGCGCGTTGTACCCTGGGCAACTGACCCTGCAGCGTCTGTGTTCCTCGATTGCTATAAGAAAGACGGCGAGCCTGTTGGGACCTCACCGCGACGCGTGTTACGTCAGGTGCTTGAATTATTTGCCGACAGGGGCTGGACGCCGGTCGTTGCTCCGGAAGTTGAGTTTTACTTAACGAACCCACAAACCGACGCGAATGAGGAGGTAGAGCCACCGGAAGGCCGACTAGGTCGCACGGAAGCTGCAAACCAACCTTACAGTATCGACGGCATGAACGATTTTGATCCGTTTATCAATCAGGTTTACGAATATTGCGAAGCCCAAGATATTCACATTGACACGTTGTCGCAGGAAATGGGTCCAGCACAGTTTGAAATAAACTTTTTACACGGTGATGCAGTGCAGCTTGCCGATCAAGTGTTGTTGTTCAAGCGCACCGTCAAAGAAGCCGCGATCAAGCACGAGATGCATGCCACTTTTCTTGCCCGGCCGATGTCAGAAGAGGCGGGCAGTGCGCTGCATATTCACCAAAGCGTCATTGATGCAAACGGCGATAACATCTTTTCAAGTCCAGACGGCAGTGAAAGCGAACAATTCCTACATTATATAGGCGGGCTACAACGTTACATGCCAGAGGCTTTATTATTGTTCGCGCCTTACGCAAACTCATATCGGCGGTTTCTCAGTTATTGGGCTTCACCGGTAAATCTGGAATGGGCGGTCGACAATAGAACTGTCGGCTTGCGTGTTCCCGACTCAGAGCCCGCGGCACGGCGGGTTGAGAATAGACTAGCGGGCTCAGACGTAAACCCCTATCTTGCGCTCGCGGGCACATTGGCGTGTGGCTATCTTGGAATGATAGAGAAGTGCGAACCTAGAGAGCCTATTGAAGGTTCTGCTTACGATCTGCCATTCAATCTGCACCGTCACATGTATTCTGCAATCGACGCACTCGAGGGAAGCACGGCGCTGCGCAAGATATTGGGTGATGATTTTGTAACGTTATATTGCGTGCTCAAGAATCACGAATATCGCGAATATCAGGAATTGGTGACGCCTTGGGAGCGTGAGGTCCTAATGTTCAATGTGTGATCAACTAGTGAACCGCGTTCTTATCATCTGAAACGCAGCATGTAATTCCTACGCCTGAAATGATAAAACACCGATGGCGTGTCTATATTCTGTGGGCATAGATCGTAGTCGAAAACTTAGGTGGCAATCATGTCGATGGTGGAAAACCGCTCGACCAGCGAGTGGAAAGATCTTGATCGTAATCATTATATGCATCCGTTTACGGACCATAAGGATCTTAGTGAACGGCGTAGTCGCATTATCACGCGAGCTGAAGGCGTTTACATATTCGATTCTGATGGCAATAAGATTTTGGATGGTATGTCCGGCCTATGGTGTGTGAATGCCGGCTACGGTCGCGATAGCTTGGTCGCTGCGGCGGCAAACCAATTAACAGAATTGCCCTACTACAACAGTTTTTTTCAATGCGCGAATCCACCATCGATTGAACTTTCACGCGTACTTCGAGAGATTACTCAAGCGCAATTCAACAGAGCCTTTTTTGCGGGCTCAGGATCAGAATCGATAGACACAATGATTCGAATGGTTCGCCGGTACTGGGAGTTGATGGATCAGCCGGAACGTCAAATTATCATCGCGCGAAAAAATGCATATCACGGTTCTACGGTTGCTGGCACCAGCCTAGGTGGAATGAAGGCGCAGCGTGCACAGGGCGGCCCAACTTTGCCGGGAATCGAACATGTTGACCAACCCTACTGGTTCGGCAGCGATCAGACGTTATCGCCTGAGGAATTCGGTTTGCAAACAGCGCGAACGCTGGCGCGAAAGATTGACGAATTGGGTGCGAATCGTGTTGCCGCCTTTGTCGCCGAGCCCATCCAAGGGGCAGGCGGCGTCATTATTCCACCGGACACTTATTGGCCGGAGATTCAGAGAATTTGCGACGAGTATGGAATTCTGTTGGTTACGGACGAAGTGATCTGCGGATTCGGGCGCTTGGGCGAGTGGTTTGGCGCCGACCATTATGCGGTCAAGCCAGATCTCATGACATTTGCCAAAGGCGTTACGTCCGGATATTTGCCATTGGGCGGTGTCATGGTCGGTGATCGTGTGGGTGACGCTCTCATCGATAAGGGAGGTGAATTCTTTCATGGCTATACCTATTCTGGACACCCCGCGACCTGCGCAGTCGCGATCGAAAATATTCGAATATTGCAAGACGAAAAATTGGTCGATCGAGTCAAATCAGATATTGGCCCATATTTACAGAAAAAATGGCACAAATTGATCGAGCATCCGCTAGTCGGAGAGACACGTATGACCGGTATGATGGGCGCCCTAGAGCTAGTCGCCTCAAAAAAGCCGTTGCAAAAATTCGACTCACAACAAGGCGTCGGCACGATTTGTCGAGATTTTCTCGTGAACAACGGACTGGTTATGCGCGCGGTAGGAGACACCATTGTCGTTGCGCCGCCATTTACGTTGTCGTACGAGGAGGCGGATGAGTTGGTTAACAAAGCGTGGAAAAGTTTGGACTTGACGCAAGCTGCAGTCGACAACAATTAACGAGGGACCCGCTAATGGATAAATACTCGACGGACGGTGCATTTACGCGCGACAGTCTTTATGGCACAAAGCCTGAACCTACTTACGGTGGTGCGTTGTCATTTCTGCGTCGCAAGTATTCCCGCGATCTCAACGGCGTTGATGTTGCTGTTATGGGCGTACCTTTCGATACAGCGACAACAAATCGGCCCGGTACCCGTTTTGGGCCGCGAGCGATTCGTGCGGCGTCGGCGAATATGGCGTGGGAGCGACCCTATGGCATGCCCTTCGACCCTCTGGACAAATTGGCGGTCGTTGATTTTGGCGACTGTCATTTTGATTTTGGGCATCCCGAAAATGTGCCTAACGAAATCGAAGCACAAGCATTTGATATTATTGATCAGGGTCCGACGTTATTGACTATGGGTGGCGATCATTTTATTGCGTACCCATTAATAAAGGCGCATACACGAAAGCACGGCGGCCCAGTATCGCTGCTACATTTTGATGCGCACAGCGATACCTGGGAAGATGACGATGGTCGAATTGACCACGGCACAATGTTTTACCATGCCGCGAAGCAGAATTACGTTGACCCGCTATCATCGGTACAAATTGGTTTGCGTACGCATAATCCTGACACGCTGGGATTCAATGTTCTGGACGGACCATGGGTGCACGACAACGGCATTGAAGCTGTTATCGCAAGAACACGCGAAATATTAGGCAGTAATCCGGTATATCTAAGTTTTGATATTGACTGTTTAGACCCGAGCTACGCACCGGGAACCGGCACCCCGGTTTGTGGTGGCTTGACGTCACACCAAGCACTCGCAATTCTTCGAGGTCTGCAAGGTATCAATGTAATTGGCGCTGACATTGTGGAAGTCGCCCCAGCTTACGACGTGGGCGAAATAACCGCATTGGCAGGCGCGCACATTGCGATGGAGTTTATTTGCTTGTTTGCCGCTCGTCCATAGTGAGGCATTGCCGCGCTGCTCAATGCGAATTTCGCCCGAAATGGCATCGTCATGCTGAATAGCAATTTAGAATGAAGGCGGTGTGCATGCGGATACCAAGACGCAATCTTCGCTGCCTGTGTTGCGAAAGCGATGCGGTAGTCGGCTGTTGAACAAATAGGCGTCGCCCTTCCCAAGAATCTGAACTCGATCGGCTACGGTTACCTCCAACCGGCCACTCAAAACAATACCGCCTTCTTCCGCATTGTGACTAAGCATTGATTGTCCGGTATCGGCACCTGGCTGATATCGCTCGTGCAGGATTTGCAATTGCTTGTCGCTAAGATCGTTGCCAACTTGCATGAACGATATTGGACCGGTACTTATTTTCGACAAATCATCGTGCATGAAAAAGTGTTTTTCTAGTTTTCTCTCGTCAGCCGAAAAAAATTCTGCGAAGGACACGCCCATGGCATCCAGGATACGTTTAAGCAGGCCCATCGATGGATCGGTGCGGCCGTGTTCAATGAGCGAAATGGTTGCATTCGAGACGCCCGCGGCTGCTGCAAGTTTGCGTTGCGATAAACCTTGATGGGCGCGTAGCGTTTTGAGTCGATGGCCAATATTTTCCATTTTCATTGCTTCCTCAACGTGGCGGATAACGCCAACGCTAGTCGAGTGTAGAATCGGGTGTTGAATTGTTAATTATAATTAACAAAACACAAAAGGACTACTATAAAAACAATCAGTTATGTTTTTCTATTTAAATATTGTTAACTTTTTGCGTCAGGAGTAACCTCTTGGACACAAGTAGGGGCTTTGCAGGCACCTTGGCGCGCAACGTTGCATGGGTATATCGCACTTCGAGGTTCGTGTGATGTTTGTGCGATTTTCGGGTACGCAATTTGTTTACGTCGCTATTGTTGGATGCGGCTGTACTGGCGTATCGATTGCGGCTCAGCGATGAGCAAGGTCAATTTGATTACGAAAAGGGCGGGAGTCAAAACATGAGTAACAATACCGTGGTCAATCTGCAGTCGGAGATGCCGGATCTGGAATCATATTGGATGCCGTTTACTGGCAATAGATTTTTTAAGGAAAATCCTCGCCTGATAAATCGTGCGGAAGGAATGTACTGTTACACAACCGAAGGCAAGCAGCTGATCGATGGGGTTGCTGGATTGTGGTGCTGTAACGCTGGCCATTGTCACCCAAAAATTGTAGAGGCCGTCCAAAAACAAGCAGAAACACTCGACTACGCAATGGCGTTTCAATTGGGCCACCCCGGCGTTTTTGAGCTGGCCAATAAACTCACAGCGATGGCGCCTGATGGAATTGACTACGCGTTTTTCGTTGGTTCTGGTTCTGAGTCTGTCGATACCGCCCTAAAGATGGCTCTGGGCTATCACCGAATTCGCGGCCAAGGGGAGCGAACACGATTTATTGGCCGCGAAAAAGGTTATCACGGTGTGGGTTTCGGCGGTATCTCAGTCGGCGGTATTTCACCCAACCGAAAAATGTTCGGTGCGATGCTGCCCGGCGTTGACCATTTGCCGCATACGCACAACATCGAGGAAAACGCATTTTCGCGCGGCTTGCCGGAGTGGGGTGCGCACTTGGCCGACGAATTGGAAAATATCGTGGCTTTGCATGATGCATCGACAATAGCCGCAGTGATTGTCGAACCAATTGCTGGGTCTGGCGGCGTCATTATCCCACCAAAAGGCTATCTGCAACGACTGCGTGAAATATGTGATAAGTATGGCATCTTGCTGATTTTTGACGAGGTCATTTGTGCCTTTGGTCGGACCGGTGACAGCTTTGCCGCAACTCGCTATGGAGTCACGCCCGATCTGATAACGACGGCTAAGGGATTAACCAGCGGTATGGTGCCAATGGGCGCCGTTCTTGCCAGAGGCGAAATTTACGATACTTTCATGACTGGCCCTGATGCCGCGATTGAGTTTTTTCATGGCTACACGTATTCCGGCCATCCGCTCGCTGCAGCAGCGGGAATTGCGGCAATGGATGTGTACTTGGAGGAAGGGCTATTCGAGCGCGCTAAGAGTAACGAAGAATACTTTGCCGACGCGCTTCACAGTCTGAAGGGCGAGCCAAATGTTATCGACGTGCGAAATTTCGGCCTAATTGGTGCCGTGGAATTACAAGGTATCGAAGGACAACCGACAGCGCGCGCGATGCAGGTATTCCGAGATTGCTATGATAATGGTGTCATTGTGCGGACAACCGGAGATACCGTTGCATTCTCGCCGCCGTTGATAATCGAGCGAACGCATATAGATAAAATATTTGAAACGGTTAGAGCGGCAATCAGAGCGCTTTAACACCAACCGAACACACAGGTAAATAGTTATGGCGGAAAAAGCAGCAGCAATTTCAGCGGTCCGAAATGTCGGTAATTGGGTCAACGGCGGAATTGTCGATATGACATCCGAGCGGACAATGGATGTATATGAATCTGCTACCGGCGAAGTTTGCGCACAGGTCGCGATGTCAAACGAGGCAGATGTCGACGCAGCTGTGGCTGCGGCAAAAGGCGCTTTCCCGGCCTGGTCGAGAACGCCGGTGCTAAAACGCGCAAGAGTGATGTTCAAGCTCAAGGAACTTATCGAGCGTGATCGCGGTGAATTAGCCGCATTAATTACGCAAGAACATGGCAAGGTGCTGCACGATGCAGATGGTTCGATTCAGCGAGGCATCGAAGTTGTAGAATTCGCCTGCGGCATACCGCACTTGATTAAGGGTGAGTTCAACGATCAGGTTGGGACCGGGGTCGATACGTATTCGATGCGGCAAGCGGTCGGAGTTTGCGCTGGCATCACGCCGTTTAACTTTCCGGCGATGGTACCGTTGTGGATGTTTCCAATCGCGATCGCGTGCGGCAACACGTTTGTACTGAAGCCGTCGGAAAAAGATCCGAGCATCTCCCTCAAATGGGCAGAGTTGCTCAAGGAAGCCGGGTTGCCCGACGGCGTATTTAACGTTGTCCAAGGCGATCACGTCGCCGTCAATTCAATCTTGAGCGACGAACGGATCGCGGCGGTCAGTTTTGTTGGCTCTACGCCTGTTGCGGAACACGTCTATAAGACCTCATCTGCCAATGGCAAACGAGTCCAGGCGCTGGGCGGGGCGAAAAACCATTTAGTTGTCATGCCCGACGCTGACATGGAACAGGCAGCGGATGCGCTGGTCGGCGCTGGCTATGGATCGGCAGGCGAACGCTGCATGGCGATTTCCGCAATCGTCACGGTGGGAAATGCCGGCGACGCATTATTGGATAAATTACTTCCGAAAATCGATGCTTTGAAGGTCGGGCCAGGGACAGATAATAACAACGATATGGGCCCATTGATCACCGCCGAGCATCGCGACAAAGTGCGTTCGTATATTGATCTAGGAGAAGAAGAGGGTGCCTCCATATTGGTTGATGGCCGCAAACATGCGTGCGCGGAGTCTGCCGGCTATTTTCTGGGGCCAACGCTGTTTGACAATGCGAATGCACAGATGCGAGTTTACCAGGAAGAGATATTCGGTCCTGTTCTCACGATGACGCGCACCGAAAATTTTGAGCAAGCTGTACGCCTGATCAACGACCACGAGTACGGCAATGGAACGGCGATATTTACGCGCGATGGTGATACAGCGCGTGCATTTGCTGCAGAAATTCAGGTTGGAATGGTTGGCATCAATGTGCCAATCCCCGTACCGTTGGCGTTTCACAGCTTCGGCGGCTGGAAGCGATCGCTATTTGGCGATATGTCGATTTACGGCATGGAAGGTGTACGCTTCTATACTCGCCTTAAGACCGTTACTTCTCGTTGGCCGACTGGCATTCGAGCAGGTGCCGAATTCTCAATGCCGATAATGCGTTAGCCGTGTTGACGTCGGCCGAGTAATTTGGCCGGCGTAAATGACCTGGGCGCTTGCATAAATAACAAGTATCAAGGATCGTATGCTGGCACGCATCGATCACGAGAGCCTCATGTCCAACCCATTGAGAAAAAGCCTGGAGTCAGGCCATTTTGCTATCACCGCTGAGCTCACCCCGCCGCGCGGCGCCGACTTCGATACACTTACTGTGGCGGCAAAAATCCTGCAACCAGCAGTATCGGCAATAAACTTAACTGATGGGGCGGGCGCAAGAGTTCGCATGTCTAGTCTACCTGCAGCGATTCACTTGAAGCAATTGGGTGTTGAACCCATCATGCAGGTCACCTGTCGAGACCGGAATCGAATCGCTATTCAAAGCGACCTGCTCGGCGCCGCGGCATTTGGTATTGAGAATATATTGGTCTTGACCGGTGACAGCGTCGATGCCGGAGATGATCCCGCCGCGAAAGCAGTTTTCGATTTCGATTCAAGGTCATTAATGTCGGCGCTGAGCGCAATGAGCAAAAATGGCACAACATTGTCTGGCAGCGAGTTAACGACGGCGCCTAACTTTTTCATCGGCGCTGCGGATGCACCACATGACGCATCACTGGATTGGCGACCGGACGGACTACAATCCAAACAGGATGCAGGCGCGCGCTTTGTGCAAACACAGTATTGTTTTGACATGGAGGTTCTGTCGCGTTATATGCGACGGCTTGCCGATCAAGGCCTGACAGAGCATCTTCATTTTCTCGTAGGTCTAGGGCCACTGCGTTCCGCAAAGGGTGCGCGCTGGATGCGCGACAATTTGTTCGGCACCATTATTCCGGAAGGAATAATCAGACGAATGGAGGCAGCACGAGATCCGCGAGCGGAGGGTATTGGTATCTGCGCGGAGTTAATACAGCAAGCACGCGAAATCAATGGCGTGTCTGGTGCTCATCTTATGGCGCCCGGACTGCATCAGGAAATGGTTGAGGCAGTAGATAGAGCAGGCGTTAGCTAACGAGCGATATGGGCCTCGATCCGTCGTATCGGTGGTCCTACGCGATCTTCGTCTGCAAATTTGAAATTTGCTCGGGTTGATTGTCAGGCAAAAATATTTTGACAATCATCTCGGCTAGCGCGTCGATGCTTGCATCATCTGTCATGTCGAGATTGCTGGTGCCGCGAATTTCATTGCTTAACGCAAAAAGTCCGCCTGCGGTCACTCGAATCATATTGAACAGCATGGCCGGATCGCCATTCGGTGCGATTCCTTGTTGCTGAAGGTGGCTTAGGTCTTTGACGGACGCCTCAAAAAGTGGTTTCAAGTGTGTTTCGGTCATCCATTCCAGGCGTGCGCTCGGATAACTCGATTCTTGAATGATGACTTTATGTAATTCCGGCTGCGCGGCTGCACTTCGGACGTATGCGCGAATAACGGATGCTGTTCGTGAACGCGGCGTTTCGTTTTCCCCGGCAGAATAGGCTTGGCCAAGGACTGCATTAAATCGACGAAATACCCGGTCTACTGCTGCGCGCCACAGCTCCTCTTTGTTGCGGAAATGATAAGTTATTAGCGGGTGGTGAACGCCGGCACGCTCCGCTATATCGCGCGTGGACGTGCCCTTGAAGCCACTCTCGGAAAACGCTAAAAGTGCAGCGTCTAACAGCTTTTCCTGGGTGCGGAGACTGCGCTTTTGTTGTTTGCGCGCCGGTCTATTCGCCTGCTCGTTGGCATCGTCGCCCAATATTCGGTCCCCGTATCGTTAAGACTGAGTCTAAGACTAACGGCTACGTGGCATTTGGTCCAATCTGGTTCTTTTTGCGAAAATATAGACCAGTCGACAAATTTTTTGAACGATGGTTACTGCAGGTCAAACGAGAGTCGCACTGCGGTGCGTTTCTCCACTGCCTGGCCGTTGTCGAGCGACGGCTCAAAACGCCATTTCGCGACGGCATCCATTGCCGCTTGATCGAAAACCGTGCCTGGCGCCGAGTCCAGTACCTCAATGTCGGTGACCGTGCCGTTTCGGCTAACCGTGAACATAACATCTACACTGCCGGTCACATTGCGACGTTGCGCCGAGCGCGGATATTTTGGCGACACATAATTGATACGCGTCAAGGTGCTTACAGCAACAACCTCCGGTTGCCTCGGCGCCGCAACCTGCACAGCCAAGCTCTGTGAATTATCCGTAGCAAGTGGTGCTTGTTCGGCGCCGCCGCTGGCATTATTTGCACTGAGCTGGACAGGTCCGTCTTCTGGCAACGCGTTCGTATTGACTGCGCTGACGTTGGAGCGACTTTCGTTAGGCGGCGGTGATGTGTTGTCTGCACTGCGATCAATTGCGGACGACGACCCGCCAGTGGCTGGCCCGAATTTTGCTGTGACTTCGTCTGTCTGACTGGTTGTCGAATCGGCCGCGGCAGCCTGCTGTTGCAATCTTTGAGCCTCTGCTTCAGCTTCAGCTGCCAGGCGCTCCTGTTCAATTCTTTGTAGTCGCTGCGCTTCACGGCGACGTTGGTCCGCTACAATTTTCGCCCGCGCATCTGCGAGCACAGTGCTGGCGGCGGCGATTTCATCGCTTCCGCTGTCCAGCGCTCTTGCGCTACTCAATAAGATTTCAGCATCGTTCAACTGCCCGTTGTCAATCGCCGTACGGGCTTGCAGTACCAATTTTCCGGCTACTACGCTTAGGCCCTGCCGCGCTTGTGTATTTTCGGGGTCATTGCTTAGCGCTAATTCATAATAGTATCGAGCGTTATCATTTGCCGGCGTTATTAGTCGATTCTGTTCCACACGTGCCGTTGCAAGTTCGAGTACTTGACCAACTTGTTGTTCGCTGCGGGCAGCCGCAAGTTCCTGAGCGAGCAAATCGACTTCGCTGGATCCCGCCCCGGCAAGGCCGTCCGCCTGCAAAATTAACGCGCCGGCATCTTCGAATCGATTTTCACGTATGGCTGCACGGGCATCATCGATGGTAGTTCGCAGTTGGATCTGCGTTAACTGGGCGCTGAGAAACGATAGTCTGGGGTTTTCTGGGCTGGCCAATTCAATCATGTGCAATGCCGTTGCTGCATCGTCGAGTCTTTGCTCCAAGATTGCGGTTTCCGCAATTCCAACAACGCGTTCGACCACATCATTCAGTTCGCTTTGAATTTCAAGATCGTTCGGTGACGATGCTAGCGCGCTCAAGTACAGCTCGACTGCGTTGTCACCTTCCGGAGCGACCAGTTGACCTCCATCGCTCCTGGCTCTGGCAGCTTCCAAAACATCTGTTGACGATGGTGCAGGGTCTACAATTGGAGAGTTGCTCGGAGGCAACAGGACGTCGGATTCGACCACCGTCGGCAAGTTTTGTTGATCCTGCACGGTCTCTGCCGTTGTCTCGCTGTCGCCCGAGTAAAAATACCAACCTGCGGCACCGAGCGAAAGCAAAACGCCCGCTGCTATGCCGATAATTTTGGGGCTAGCAAATGCGCCACCATCCGAAGATGACTCTGAAAGAGTTGCGGCTTCTGTCTCCGCTGAGTTTTCCGGCTTTGCTGACCTGCTAAATTTCTTGCCGACGTTTGCAGCGAGACCGGTTACAGTTTCTGCGAAGCCGCCGCCCTCGCTAAACGCTTCCTCTAAGCCTTCGCTAACTAACGAGTCGTCACGAGAGGCCGTCATTGCGGGTTGCTCGACGACCGGACTCTCTGTCACCGGCGGTGGAGCGGCTGGCCGATCCGGTTTTCTCGCGGGACTCGGCTCCGGTGCGGCTTTAGCGACGGGTTTACTCTGCGGTGGCGATTTCGCAGGCGGGTTATTGCTCGTGCTGCCTTCGTCATTTCTAGGTTTGAATGCTTTGTCAGCAGCTTCCAAGTGATGCTTAACTGAGGCTTCAATCGCGAGGCGCGCGCGTCCTGGCGATACCGGCTTCAATAGGAATCGATATACCTGACCGCGATTGATTAGATCCATTAGGAGCTCGCCGTCATCTCGACGACCCGCGACTACAGCAACCAGACGCGGCGACGATTCCCGTAGCTTTTGATTTAGAACTTCGATGTTCGAGCCGACCATTGCAGCGTCCGTAACCAAAACGCCGATCTTGTTTTTTCGAACAATTTCGTTTGCTTGGGTTGGCGTAACAGCGTGATAAACGTTGTGAAGTCCTCGCGACGACTCTCGAATCGTAACCAGGAATTCTTCGTCTTTGGTCAACACCAAAACATCAACGCTTTGGCCACCAGCGTCCGGAATGACCGAAATTTTCTCCGGTCTCAGAGCGGGCATGCGACCAGTACCGTCGCTGACGATGGATGCGCCGTTTTCGGACGTCTCCATCACGATGTGTTCGCCAGTCAATTGATCTGGGTCTGCGGAGGTGTCGTTCGCGGATTTCGCGAGCGCCAACATTCGTGCGCTTTTGGTCGCGGAATCTATAAGGGAACGTAGCGCGTCGGGCGCAATTTCACCACGTACTATTTGAAAAACTTCTTGCTCGCCAACCAATGCCTCGAGACCATCATCTTGTGCGGTCCCGGCGAGCAAAATGCCGATCGTATCCGGCGAACGCTTTTTCGCTTCTCGAAGCGCGTCCAAGCCGCTCATTCCTGGCAAGTCTTGTGCCGAGACGATAACGTGCACCGGCGTTTCGCTAAAGATGTTCAGCGCTTCAGTTCCGCTGGTAGCCAAGTGAACCGAATACTGATCGTTGAATCCAGTGCTCAAATTATCCAAGGTACTTTGCTGACTGTGTAATAACAGTATTTGTGTCTTGTACTGGTCCAACGCCACTTCATCCTCCTTGTGCGGCTTATGTTTAATTTCCTACGCTGAGCATCGCCGTAGTCAAGTATATGCTGCCACCCGTGTCGATATGCCTCTCAACCACGACAAGATTCGGAATTTGTGACGGGGTGCACAGTTGAAATGCCTGTACGGTCACGTTTGTGCAGGCTCGCGCGCGGCCGCCTCAACATGACAATAGCACCGACAGATTTACGCGCGCAAAAATTTAAGATTCGAGCAATGCAGCAGCAATCTAGAAAATCGCCGTGCGAACGGTTGCATGACTATCTACTGCTCAGTCCGAAGAGACTCGCTGGTCAATTTCGTCGCGTAGCGATTGGATTGCCGCGTCCAGTGGCAACACTTTCTGGTGCTTTGAGCCGAGTCGTCTCACGGCCACGTTGCGGTCTTCAATTTCGCGTTGGCCGACAGCCAAAATTACTGGAACTTTTGCAACGCTATGCTCACGAACCTTGTAAGAAATCTTTTCATTACGCAGGTCAGCTTCAGCTGAAATCCCAGCCGCCCGCAATTCGTCGACTACTTGCATCGCGTAGTCGTCGGCGTCGGATGTGATCGTCACGACCTTCGCTTGCAGTGGTGCAAGCCACAATGGCAAATTGCCGGCATGGTGTTCAATCAAAATTCCAGTGAATCTCTCCAACGATCCAAATATTGCCCGATGCAACAGGACCGGCGTGTGCTTTTGGCCGTCTTCACCGATATAAGTTGCCGCGAGGCGGCCCGGTAAATTCAGATCAACCTGATGGGTGCCACACTGCCAATCTCTGCCGATCGCGTCACGCAAAACGAATTCGAGTTTGGGTCCATAAAATGCGCCTTCTCCCGGGTTATGTGTGTATTCCAAACCGGAAGATTCTAAAGCTTGTGTGAGTGCGGCCTCAGCTTTGTCCCATACGTCGTCCTCGCCAACCCGAATATTTGGGCGGTCCGCAAATTTAATCTTAACGTCTGCAAATCCAAAATCACGATAAATTCCCAATATCAGATCACAAACGGCAATCGTTTCTTCGGTGATTTGTTCCACAGTACAAAATATATGCGCGTCGTCTTGTGTAAACGCGCGTACACGTAGCATACCGTGTAGTGCACCGGAAGGTTCATAACGATGAACCTTGCCAAATTCGCATAGCCGGTAAGGCAAGTCTCGGTAGCTTGTAATACCTTGTTTAAACACTTGTACGTGGCCAGGGCAGTTCATTGGTCTGATTGCATAGTTTCTGCCGTCTTCGGTTTGCGTCGTATACATGTGCTCGCCGAAGGACTCCCAATGACCCGACGCCTCCCATAGACTGCGATCCATTATCTCAGGCGTGTTGACTTCCATGTAACCTGCCGCAGTCTGCCGTTCGCGCATATAGTCAATTAATTTTTGAAACAGCGACCAGCCACGCGGGTGCCAGAAGATTGCACCGGGCGCTTCCTCCTGAAAGTGAAACAGATCCATGATGCGACCAAGTCTGCGATGATCTCGCTTTTCTGCTTCCTCTAACTGATGCAGATACTTTCTAAGCTGCTTGTCATTAGCCCAAGCGGTGCCATAAATTCGTTGCAACATCGCGTTATTAGCATCGCCGCGCCAGTACGCGCCAGAGACACGAGTTAAACGAAACGCCTTGCCGAGTTTGCCGGTCGTCGGCAGGTGAGGGCCGCGACACAAATCAACGAATGCGCCTTGGCGATACAACGTCAGAGGCTCGTCCGCTGGAATATCCTCAATTATTTGCGCTTTGTATTCTTCGCCAAGGTCGCGGAAGAACGCTACAGCATCGTCACGCTTCCACAACTCTCGTGTGATCGTTTCATCGCGATCAACAATCTCCTTCATGCGAGACTCGATACGTTCAAGATCGTCGGTCGTAAACGGCTCTTCTCTTGCAAAATCGTAGTAAAATCCGTTTTCAATTGCGGGTCCGATCGTTACCTGCGTATCCGGCCAAAGTTCTTTCACAGCTTCCGCCAGAACGTGGGCTGCGTCATGACGCAACAGTTCTAGTCCATCCTCGCTCTCTCTAGTGACGATCTCTATCGCAGCATCGTTATCGATCTTGCGCGTCAGGTCCCACAGATCTCCGTTGACTCTCAAAGCAACCGCATCTCGCGCGAGGCTTTTCGAAATATCGGTGGCGATTTCGCTGCCGGTTACGGGATCTGGAAATTGGCGGACGGAGCCGTCTGGTAATTGGATATTTGGCATGTCTGTTAAGAACTTGGTGTGGTTACGGTTAGTCAGCCAAGGGCTGGCGCGCTATTGTACCCGAATCGCCGCCGACTGCTACGCGGTGATGTGCAGTGAATGGTGTACAATGCAATGGCATCTGTGAAGCGACCAGACAAAATCAATGAACGCGATCTCAAAATCACTGCCCAATTCCTCCCATGACCACGCCAGCTGTATTCAGAAAGCACTGGCTATGGCTGAAAATATCTGTAGGCAGCGCGGCCTGCGGCTGACCAAGATCAGGCGTAGAGTCTTGCAGCTAGTATGGAATAGCCACAAGCCGGTGGGTGCCTACGAGTTGTTGGAATTGCTAAGCGCGGATGGCCAGCGGGTGGCGCCGCCCACGGTTTATCGGGCGTTGGGCTTTCTAATTGAGGCGGATTTGGTGCATCGCCTAGACTCACTGAATGCATTTATCGGCTGTCCCGATCCTCATTCATCGCATGTGGGTCAATTTCTAATTTGCCGAGATTGCCGTTCGGTGGTTGAACTTGAGGACAGTGATATATCGGACGTGGTCGACAGCAAAGCGGCAGCGCTCGGATTTTCAGCGATACGGCAGACGCTTGAGATTCAAGGGCAGTGCCCTGACTGTCACAGCGCATCGCCGCTGAACTAGATTCAACGACTTTCGTCGCGGCGCAATCTCGGCGTACAATTGCCCACCATTTCAGGCCGGCACCATCTTTATGAACGACAACCAAGCTACTGATTTTATCCGTCAAATCGTCGCCGATGACGTTGCCAGTAAGCGCAATGGCGGTGAAGTGGTGACGCGGTTTCCGCCCGAGCCAAATGGCTACCTGCACATTGGCCACGCGAAATCGATTTGTATCAACTTCGGTGTTGCGACCGAAAACGGTGGCAGCACTTTTCTGCGCTTCGATGATACAAACCCTGCCCGGGAAAGCGAAGAATATGTCGAAGCGATCAAGCGCGACGTGAAATGGTTGGGCTACGACTGGGGCGATCGCCTGACTCACGCTTCGGATTATTTCGAGCAGCTATACGCAGCGGCGGAAGCATTGATCGAAAGTGGCAATGCCTATGTCGATAGTCTGAGCGCCGAAGAGATCAGAGAATATCGCGGAACGCTTACGACCGTAGGTAAAGACAGCCCATACCGAAGTCGTTCTGCCGAGGAAAGCCTGGATCTATTTCGCCGTATGCGCGCTGGAGAGTTTGCCGATGGCGAGCATGTATTACGAGCGCGTATCGAAATGGCGTCTCCAAACATGAACTTACGCGATCCAACGATTTATCGAATACGCCATGTACCACACCAGCGCACTGGTGATCAATGGTGTATTTACCCGATGTATGATTTCACCCATGGGCTTTCGGATGCATTCGAGGGAGTCACTCACTCACTGTGTACGCTGGAGTTCGAAGATCACCGACCGCTTTACGAGTGGTTTCTTGAACGTGTTCCCAGCAAGCATGAGCCAAAGCAATACGAATTCTCTCGGCTGAATCTCGCATATGCGATGACTAGCAAACGGCAGTTGAATCAACTCGTCGAAGAAGACATCGTCAGTGGCTGGGACGATCCGCGTCTTGCAACGTTGGCGGGCATGCGAAGACGCGGTTATCCAGCGGCGGCGATTCGCGACTTTTGCCGCCGAGTCGGGGTAACCAAGAAAGAAAACACCATCGAAATGGCGCTGCTTGAAAACAGTATTCGCGAAATACTCGGTCACGAAGCGCCGCGTCGCATGGCGGTGATGCGGCCGCTAAAAGTCGTGCTGACAAATTATCCAGAAGATAAAGTCGAACGAATGATAGCTGTCAATCATCCTAACCGGCCGGAATTGGGTGGACGTGAAATTGCTTTTTCCAGGGACCTGTACATTGAACAAGACGATTTTATGGAAGAGGCGCCGCGCAAGTTTTTCAGGCTAAAACCTGGTGGTGAAGTGCGGTTACGGTTCGGCTACATCATTCGTTGTGATGAAGTCGTAAAAGATCAGCAAGGAAATGTTATTGAATTGCGTTGCAGCTATGACCCGGATACCCGTAGTGGTACGGGGACTAGCGACAAAAAAGTGAAGGGGACTATTCATTGGGTGTCAGCAGCCCACGCTGTTTCGGCGGAAGTACGCCTGTATGACCGAATGTTTCTAGACGCGAAACCGGCGGCGGCGGAAGATATTCACGACATAATCAATCCGCAATCGCTGGAAACTGTCAATGCGCGCCTAGAAGCTTCGTTGGCCGATTCGGTACCCGAACAACGTTGGCAATTCGAGCGCCTCGGCTACTTTTGCGCTGACGCGGTAGATCACTCGGATGAGCGCCTCGTTTTTAACCGAATTGTTACTCTGCGAGATAGCTGGGCAAAGCTCGAAAAAGCGGCATTGTCAGCGGACTAACCATCATATTCAAACACTTGCACGGGGGCGCCACGCTCGGTGCCCAGCCCGTCCGCTGCACTGCCTTCGGCCCGGGCAATTTCCACGACGTTAAACGAGTTAATTAGCGCAAGGTATTCACCAGGCAGCGCGCGGCCATAAGTCGTCTTCAACTCAAGCTCATGTCCGGCAACTCTTACGCGGACGAGTGCAAATCGTTCGAGCATATCGCCGCCGATATTGGTAATCAGGTTACCAAACGCGTCGACGGTAACGACCACGCCACTTATGCTCTGCTCGCCATGATCAGGTTCGGACAGTAATCCCGGGGTCCATTGTGTTGTTCGACTGCCGACCGCAGAAGGTACAATTCGGCCTGCGGCAAGCTCTGCGGCGACCGGCGCAAAAATATCCCGTCCGTGAAATGTCGCGCTTGGATTGGTAATTCCTATCGACGCCAATTTGTTGAGATCTAGTCTATTGACTTGCGGAGAGTCGCTTAGGTTGATAATTGAGTCCAATAATCCATTGTCGGGTGCAATAAAAATATGCTTATCGTATTCGACCAGAATTATCTCGCGTTCCGTGCCAACGCCGGGGTCGACGATTGCGATGTGGACTGTGCCGTCCGGAAAATATGTGTAGGCGTGATGAATCCAAAAACCGGCTTCGGCTGGCCAGTGCGCGGGAATATCGTGCGCTAGATCGATTATTTCCGCCCCGCGAAAGCGGCTGAGTATGACGCCTTTCATGACCGCTGCGAATGGTCCCTTGTGGCCAAAATCTGTGGTAACGGTGACGATTCCAGACGGGACAATTGTAGTCATCGCGAATTCCTGGCGATTGAGATTCGTAAATTATACGTTACTTTGGAGTGTTGCTTCGGACTGTCGCGCGTTGAAGCTCGCCCGTGCCCAGTAGACGAAAACAGTATCGATTGCGGCGATACCGAGTTTGAATATGTATTTTGCTACACCGAGCATCAGCGCCTCACCCAAACTGACAACACCCCACCAAACGATCAATGCGTAAATCGTTGTATCGACTAGTTGCGACGACATCGTCGAAAGGTTATTTCTAAGCCATAACCAACGCCCATTTGTCATTTCTTTTATTTTATGAAAAGCCCACACATCGAACGATTGACTAATATAGTAGGCAAGTAGCGAGCCGAAAATAAATCGCGGCGTAAAATCGACCAGCGTTGAGAATGCTGAGTGAACATTCGCTGAAAACTCCGCAGTTTCGGGACGAGTCGATGGTTGGTACAACAATGCGGTGCTCATCATCAACAGCACGACGATGCTCACCGCAAAACCCATCTGTACCGCTCTATTTGCTTCCTTACGGCCATAGTTCTCGCTGAGCACATCGGTCGCAAAGAAAATACTAGAATAAAAGATTACACCCAGACTTGTTTGTAGGCCGAATATTTCGGTTAATTTCGGGCCCTGCAGATTCGCCAAGATTATGGATGTTGCGATAGCAACTTGCAGACCCGCCTTGCCGAATATTCGATACAACAATACGGTGCAGCCGAGATCTACAACCAGCGTCATCAACCACAACAGCTCTTGGTTGCTGGCAAAAAACTCTGCGATAGGTGGTGGAAACATTACCGTTCTTGTCGACGACCGCCAACGGGTCTAGCAGCAGAATACTATCGGCTTATGCGACGCTTTGCTTGGAAAATTGCACGTGTCGATCCAGGTGAAAATCCGCGTCGCCGAACAATATGCTTATCGCGGTCAGACGCTTAAAGTAGTGCGCGATATCGAGTTCCCAGGTCACGCCCATTCCGCCATGCAATTGCACCGCTTCCTTGGCCACATGCACGCCCGCCGTCCCGATCTGGTATTTGAGGGCACTGACGGATTTGCGCGCTGCACTGTCATTGCCTGCGTTTATCATTGCGCTCCAGTAGAGTAGCGACTGGCTTTGCTCACAAGCAATTAGCGTCTCAACCATGCGGTGCTGTAACGCCTGAAAACTACCTATCGGTACACCGAACTGCAGCCGATTCTTGGTGTATTCGACCGTTTTGTCATGCATTGTACGGATGATGCCGACCGCTTCTGCGCATACCGCGAAGGTTGCCTCGTCGATAGTCGCTTGAAGTATTGCCAGGCCATCGCCAACCTTCCCCAATACGTTTTCTTGATTCACGACGACGCCTTTGAGCGAGATCTCGGCCGCTTGTTGTGCGTCCACGGTTTTGTAACTCCGACGCGATACACCGACGCTATCGGCTGGAACCGCAAATAGCGTAATGCCGTCTTCGTCGCTTTGTCCGCCAGCGGTACGTGCGGGAATTACCAACAGATCTGCA
Organism: Woeseia sp.; assembly: GCA_021773015.1. Classification (GTDB taxonomy): domain Bacteria; phylum Pseudomonadota; class Gammaproteobacteria; order Steroidobacterales; family Woeseiaceae; genus OFTM247. The sequence goes on along the minus strand of JAJFKW010000001.1, from coordinate 1,017,404 downwards.
ATGCCGCCGTTCAGTACAAAGGACTTCACACCATCCAATTTATACGAGTCTCCAGCGCTTTCGGCAGTGGTGGTTATGTCGTTAACAGCGAATCGGGCTTGCGGTTCTGTGAAAGCGAGAGAGGCCTGCAGGCTGCCGTCGATTATTTTCGCTAACCATTTCGAGCGCAGCTCTGAATCTGGCGAACGCCGTAAGGCACCACCCGCAAGTACGATGTTGGCCAGGAAAGGTTCGACCAGCAGACCTTTGCCAAATTGTTGCATCATCAACATGAGTTCGATCGGCCCACCGTCAAGTCCGCCATCTTTCTCTTCGAACAAAACTGCGGTCCAGCCTAGTTCGGCGTAGGTGGCCCACAAGTCTGCACTATAGCCAAGGTCACCTGCCGCAATTTTTTGACGGGTTTCGAAGTCGTAGTCGTTCTCGATAAATTTTGCGATGCTGTCCGATAACATCGATTGCTCTTCACTAATTGAAAAATCCATTAATTGTGTCCTGACCTAGAGTCCGAGTACGTGTTTCGATACGATATTTTTCTGAATCTCATTGGACCCGCCATAGATTGAAGCTTTGCGGTTGTTGAAGTAGATCAGCGAAGACCGCGTATCAGCCAAATGCCCGATACGTTCGCTCTCCGGAAACTCGAGGGCGTATTGTTTCGGTACATAGGGCAGTGCGAAGTAGCCGGCGAGCGTTACTTCGAATTCGTCAATTGCCTGCTGCAATTCAGTTCCGCGCACCTTGAGTATCGACGATTCCGGTCCAGGAGCCTTGCCTACCGCAACGGCGGCCAACGTTCTCAATTCGGTGTATTCGAGCGCTCTCAGTTCGATTTCGAGCGCGGATAGTCGGCGTGCAAAATTTTGGTCATTTATGAGCGGTTGTGCATCATTTACACTTGTCGCCGCGCGCTTGCCAATCTGCTGCAGGCGGTACTTCGAGCGGGCAACGCCAGCGATATTGGTCCGCTCGTGCTGCAACAATACTTTGCCGTACGTCCAACCCTTACCTTCTTCTCCGACGAGATTCTCTAACGGTACTTTGACGTCCTCGAAATGAACCTCATTGACCTCACGTTCACCCTCGATTGTGATGATCGGTTTTACCGTCACCCCGGGCGTATTCATGTCGACGAGTAAAAAACTGATCCCTTGCTGACGTCTGGCAACATCGCTGCTGGTGCGGACTAAGCAGAATATCCAATCCGCCATGTGGGCGAGCGTGGTCCAGGTCTTCGTTCCACTCACTACGTAGTGATCGACTGTGCGGGTAGCCTTCATTTTCAATGATGCGAGATCCGATCCGGACCCGGGCTCGGAGTAGCCTTGGCACCACCAGGCGTTGCTCGCGAGGATGTCAGGCAAGAACCGGTCGCGCTGCGCCGCAGTACCATAGGTGTATATGACCGGTGCCACCATTTTCATACCGAACGGAATGATGTCTGGCGCATTTGCCTGTGCCATTTCGTTGGCGAAAATGTATTTCTGAATGACCGTCCAGCCAGTCCCGCCGTACTCGGTCGGCCAGTTTATTGCGGCCCACCCCTGCTTGAACAAGATTTTCTGCCAACGGACATAATCTTCGCGCGTTAATGCGATTCCGCCATCACATTTTTGTTTTATGTCCTGCGGAAATTTGGCCGCAAAAAACGCCCGCACTTGTTCTTGAAACTGGAGTTCCTCGGCGGAGAAATCTACATTCATTGAATCGCCTTTTAGGGATTGTGGATCTGGCCCGTCGCAGTATAGCCATCTATGTTGCGCTGCACAAGAAAGTCAGCGTTGGATAATAAAGCTATATGAATTAAAAGGTTATGTGAGAATGTCGAGCAGAGGCTCGTTCCGGATCGCGTTCACGAATAGGAAATCGGCCGATGCCTGGGTCACGAGTGTAGCGCGAAGGTCGATTCTCATAGTCCGTAGTAGACGCATGCGAGATGGATGTTCGATCATGCTTACCAGCAACGTTGGTTTCAGGCAGAATGCCGCCATGGCCAGCGACACGCAAAATTCACATCCGCCCGACAAAAACGGACTAACCGCGCGGCGGCTGCTAGATTCGTTGCACCGGCCGCTACACGATTTGCGAATTTCGTTGTTGGATCGCTGCAATTTTCGCTGTCCTTATTGTATGCCGGAAGCAAAATTCCATGCCGACTATCAGTTCTTGCGCCGGCAACAATTGCTTAGTCACGACGAGATAGTTCGCATCGCCTCCATCGCGGTGTCGCTTGGCGTATCAAAGTTGCGCCTGACCGGCGGCGAGCCGCTCCTGGACAAAAATGTTGAAAGTCTTGTAGCGAGGCTCAGCAAATTTGCCGGTGTTGACGATTTGGCGCTGACGACCAACGGCGTTTTGCTGGCGCCGCAAGCGCAAGCATTGGCCGATGCCGGACTACAGCGCGTTACGATCAGCTTAGATAGTTTGGACCCGCAGATCTTTCGTGACATGAGCGGCGGGCGTGGCGAGATTGACAAAGTCATACAGGGATTGGAAGCAGCCGAACGTGCGGGCCTTGGACCTATCAAGATTAATACTGTCGTACAACGCGGAATCAATGATCATACCGTGCTCGAATTGCTCGATTATTTCCGCGGCACCCCACATATCGTGCGCCTGATCGAATTCATGGATGTCGGCAATCGGAACGGATGGAAAATGCATCATGTGGTTCCTTCTATTGAGTTGCTCAAGATGATCCAAAGTCGGTGGCCGGTGGAACCCCTGGATGAGAATTATCCAGGTGAGGTGGCCCGGCGCTACCGGTACCTGGACGGCGAGGGCGAGCTTGGGTTTATCTCATCGGTGACAGAACCGTTTTGCGGTGCTTGCAGTCGGGCACGATTATCAGCTGATGGCATGCTGTATACATGCTTATTTGCCAATCGAGGAATCAGTTTGAAGGAGCCTATTAGAGCCGGCGCAAGCGATGCTGAATTAGCTGCACTATTGCGCCGGGTTTGGGGCGCAAGAAGCGATCGCTATAGTGAGCTCCGCGAACAAAGCAGCGAGGAGTCACCGTTGCAAAACAAAGTGGAAATGTACCGGGTTGGCGGGTAATCGTATGGGCAAATTAACGCATGTAGACGCTCAAAATCGACCGTCGATGGTCGATGTGAGTCACAAGAACGCGACTGACAGGGAGGCCATGGCACGCGCTATCGTCGTGTTTCCGCCGGAAGTGGCAGCACAGTTTGTCGACGGAGAAATACAGACTGCCAAAGGACCTGTTTTTGCTACTGCCATAGTCGCCGGAGTGATGGCCGCAAAGCGTACACATGAACTCATTCCTTTTTGTCATTCGCTCGGAATCACAAGTTGTAAGATTCAGATCGAGTTGAACGCGGATCAAAATGCGCAAATAGATTGTTGCTGTAAGGTACATCACCGCACTGGCGTTGAAATGGAAGCGCTGACTGGCGCGAGCGTGGCGGCGTTGACGGTCTATGATATGTGTAAGGCGTTGTCGCATGATATTTCTATCAGCGATACTCAATTGATGTCCAAGACCGGCGGCAAGCAGGATTTTCTTCGTGACGAAGCAAAATAGACTGCACGGTCTGGTGCTCGCCGGAGGTGAGAGCCGTCGTATGGGTACGGATAAGGCGTTACTCCGGCACGGAACACAAACGCAGCTAAGTTACGCTGTTGAACTTTTGCAACGCAGTCTCAATAAGGTATTTGTTTCAGCACGCTCCGGCCAGGCAGGTGACCCAGAGCGGAGTCAATATCCGTTGGTCGTCGATCGCTATAGCGACATGGGTCCGATCGCTGGGATTTTATCGGCTATGGAAGAGTATCCAGATACCGATTGGCTGGTCATAGCCTGCGATCTTCCAAACATTACGGACCGAACGATAGCGACATTATTGGACGCGCGTTCCTCCACGGATCCTTTTGTCGCCTACAAGAGTAGTCGCGATGGTTTACCTGAGCCACTGTGCGCAATATACGCAGCGAATAGCCGAAAAATAATAGATAAGTTTGTTAGCCAGCAGATCGTCTGCCCACGCAAAATGCTCATTCGCTCGGCGACGCACTTACTTGAGCCGAACGACCCAAGTGCGCTCGACAACATGAATACACCGGACGATCTTAAGGGTTCCGATCTGGAGTTGGCGTCGTGAGCAAAACATTAACGATTCGTTATTTTGCAATTTTTCGAGAACATGCGGGGCTTAGCGAGGAGACTGTTTCGTTGGAGGTAGAAACAGCTGGCGACGTATTCGAATTATTGCATGCCCGCCACGGCGCCCGAGAGGCTCAGGGGCAGTGCAAAGTCGCAATAAATGATCAGTTGGCGGATTGGCAATCACCGGTACGCGATGGTGATACCGTTTTGCTGTTCCCACCAGTGGCCGGCGGCTAGACATTCAATGGCGATGTTGAATCGAATGTCGGTTGCGGATCAGGCCATAAATCCAGAGGAAATGCGTGCGACGCTGGTTGATCGCGCGGCGGGCGCCTACGCTTCATTCGAGGGTTGGATTCGCGACAACAATGATGGTCACCAAGTACAACGGCTTGAATATGAAGTTTACGCGCCGCTGGCAATTAGCGAAGGTGAACGCATAATCGAGGGCGCGATTCAAAAGTACTCACTGTTACATGCTCGCTGCGTGCATCGAATCGGCCTGTTGGAGATTGGCGAGTGCGCGGTGTGGGTGGGCGTGACGTCCGGTCATCGCGATGAGGCGTTTCGCGCCTGCCGGTACATCATCGACGAGGTGAAGCATCGCTTGCCAATATGGAAAAAGGAATTTTACGTCAATGGTGATTCTGGGTGGGTGAATTGTGAGAGGTGTGCAACGCACGCCCGTGGCGATTTCGCCAGCGTTTAAGGTAATCGTTGCAAGTCCGACACCAGATCGATATCGGAGGCGGCAGCTGGCAGATCTATGCAGGTCACGCACTCTGAGTGCGCCTGCAATATGTGCCGCGCGCCGCGGTCGCCATGTAGTTGTTTCAGGTCCGTGAAGAAGTGCGCCGGAAGTATAGCCGGTACGCCAATGGTACCGTTGTAACGGGTCGCAACAATTCCAGACGGCTCATCGAGCCATGCCTGATGCATCGATTTTAGATGTTCCGTGGTAATCAGCGGTTGATCAGCGAGAATGACCAAGACGCCGTCAGCTATATGCTCGACACTTTGAACGCCGCGTCTGATGGATCCGGACAAGCCACTCTTGAATTTAGGGTTGGTTACAAAAAAGCCTTTAATCGGCAAGCTGCTGGCGACGGTTTGCTGCCAGTAAGCGCCAACAACCAAGACGTATTTTTCGCCGCAGACTGACTCGGCGAGGCGCACTGCCCGCGCAACCAAGGTTTTTCCGCCATATTCTGCTAATTGCTTCGGTGAGCCGAAGCGTTTTGCTTCGCCTGCGGCCAATACAATGCAGTATAAGTTGCTATTCACTTGACCTGATTCAGGGTCGCTACATTGTGATGTGGGCCCGAAATCTGCGAAAAGATGAGACAAGCGCACATAGCGCACATCGCAAATTTGTAATTGTTATCGTGGTTTTTCATTATTGGATACGCTCGCTTTGCGCACTGAATCGATGAGATTACGTGATTGTTCATAGACGATGGTTTTTGGCGCAACAATTTACAGTGCTGTCAGGCCTCTAAATTCAGTATCTTGCCGTAACTTTGACGATTTTTGCAGCATAATTGAAAAGAAAACTTGCTAGAAATCGATCGGTTGTGTATTTCTTATGCTGCGTTCGCACATAGTAGCAGCAACAGGAAATTGCATTGCACATCATCAAATCAATCGCCGATGCCAAAGCACTGGAAGGGATAGAAGTCGGTGTTTCGGACTGGCTGGTAATCGACCAGGATAGAATTAATCGCTTCGCCGAAGCCACCAACGACTTCCAATGGATCCACGTGGATGAGGATCGGGCGTCCAACGAATTGCCAGGCGGCAAGACGATATCGCACGGCTATTTGACTTTATCGCTAATACCGTCAATGACGGCAGATTTTATCCACGTCGAGAATTTGACAAGGGCGATTAATTTTGGCTCAAATAAAGTGCGTTTTTATGCTGCGGTCCAGGTTGACGCCCGTGTGCGAACCCGAGTTGTCGTTAAGGAAGCACGTAAGCGTGGCGGTGCGTTGCATTTACTTTCCGAAATTACTGTCGACGTTGAGGGCGAACGCAAGCCGGCCTGTGTTGCCGAAACCATCGGTATCTACTTTTTTGCGGAACAGGTTAGCGAACAAGCGGCGTGTGCTAGCAGCTAGCGAGCGTGTAGCCATCCAGGCAAAAAAGTGTATGGATCGTCGCTAACATTTGCATTGAAGCTCACCGAATTTGCACTCAGTAATTCTTGCATTTTGCCATCGCGGCACGCGTCGAACAATTCCGTTGCGCCACCGATATGATTGCCACCGATATATACCTGCGGAATAGTCTTTTGGCCGGTGCGTTGTAACAGTGCAGCCCGGATATTGCCGCCCTGATTGTTTTCCTGGTATTTGACACTGTCCAGATCAAACGATTGATAGTCGATTTCATACTTCGCAAACATCTTTCGAACGGACCAACAAAACTCACACCATTCGAGAGAAAATAGCGTAACCGGGCAAGTGGCGTCACTTGTGACTTCATCTAAAAAGGTTAGAGCATGTCGCGGGGCCGCAATCGGCGCTTCCTCATTCGCGGGTTTCGACGCGGCTGTACTTGGCGCATCGAATCTTGCACTAGGTGTAGATTGCGATATTTCAATTTCATCGGCCGTCATGTCCGCGGGAATATCGTCGAACAGTGGCGTCGACATGTAGCGTTCGCCCGTATCGGGAAGCATGCACAAAATGTTGCTGCCGGGTTTCGCTGTCTCGCTAACTTGCAGTGCGCCTGCCAGGGTCGCGCCCCCCGATATACCGACAAAAATACCTTCCTCGCGAGCCAATGCCTTGCTCAGTCGTAACGCGTCATTGCCGGATATTGGCACCACCCGATCAATGACATCCATTGTGACGGCGTCTTCGGTCAGCTTTGGTATAAAATCTGGACCCCACCCCTGAACGGGATGGGGTCTAAACAATGGATGGCTTTCACTGGGTGTGCCGTCCGCGGCGCGCAGTTGCGGAATTCCGCTGCCTAGAATCTGCGAGTTATCGGGTTCGCAGACGACTATTTTGGTTGCCGGACTTTCTTTGGCCAAAACCCGCGCTACACCCTTTAAGGTGCCGCCGGTGCCGAAGCCGGTGACCCAATAATCCAATTCGTCGTCGGCAAAGGCTGCCAATATTTCAGGCGCTGTCGTCGTTGAATGCGCGTTCGCATTCGCCTCGTTTTCAAATTGCCGACACAGGAACCAGCCATTTTTTTCCGCAAGTTCGGTTGCCTTGGCTAGCATTCCCGTGCCCTTCAATGACGCTGGTGTAATGACGACCTTGGCGCCTAGAAAACGCATCAGCCTACGTCGTTCAATCGAGAAACTCTCTGACATTGTAATGACGAGCGGATAGCCCTTTTGCGCGCAAACCATGGCAAGGCCGATACCGGTGTTGCCACTGGTAGCTTCAATCACCGTTTGCCCTGGCTTTAGCGACCCCGATTTCTCTGCCTGTTCGATCACGCCGAGCGCCAGACGATCTTTGACAGATCCCATCGGATTAAAGGACTCGACTTTGACGAATACGTTACTGCCTTCCGGCGCAAGTTTGTTGAGTTTTATGATCGGTGTATTGCCGATCGTCTGCAAGATGTTGTTGAAAACGCGGACCATTGTCGCCAGGCCTCCTTGAATTATTATTAGAGCGTTCAGTTCGTGGAAATAGAGTGTATATTCGTGCCGGCGGCAGCGCAAAACTGTGGCGCATTAGGCTGTTTTCCAGCTGCAACTTTTGTGGCATATTTTGGATCGTTTCAGGAGCGAATCGTCGATGAAAAAAAGCTATCTAACCGCGTTGATAATAATTAGCGCGTACGCATTGCACGGCTGCTCCGATAGGCAAAATGCAACAGATGAATCTCCGACCGAAGAAATGGCCAAGGACGTTTCCACGGCGGATGATGCGGCGAGCGTCGATGCTCGGGAGGCTGAGTTAGTTATTGCTGCCGACGACTTCAAGTGTCTCGATAAGATGACCAAAGTCAGGCATTTTTTCGTCGATAACTTGTTGGCCCCCGTTGACGCAACGCTTGCTGTTGCACAATCAACGACCGGCGGCGTCTACCCGCCGGGCTCTGTAGTGCAATTGGTGCCGACCGAAGTCATGGTTAAGCACCATGAAGGTTGGAACGCCGCGACCAAAGACTGGGAGTTTTTTGAGCTCGACGTAACTAATGAGGGCAGCAGTATTCGCAATCGTGGTTTTACCGATGTTGTAAATCGCTTCGGCGGCAACTGTCTCGATTGCCATGTCAAAGCAAAGCCGCAATTTGACCTTATCTGCGAGCTTGACCATGGATGCGACCCGATTCCCATTAGCCGCGAGGTTATTGCGGGTATTCAAGCTGCCGATCCGCGTTGCGCCACCTGATCGAAAGCACCAATTGGCTAGTCGTCCAAGAATTCTGCGGTTATCTGCCGTTTGCGATTTACCGTGAGTCTGGTGACGTCTGGACGCGAGTAATGTCCGGCGACGTCTAGATTTTGCCGCTCCTGCCGTACCAAGCGATGGTCGATCGTGGCTACTCGCAGACATTCGCGATCGGTGTCAGGTGCCAACACCCAGTCGCCTTTTGGATCGGCGAGGCAGGAACCGCCATTCGCCAGGATTTTGCCAGCGGCGTCCTTGATCGCCTCAGAGCCCGGAACATCGTCCGGTATGTCGTAATGACGCATCAGGCCGCTCACTGATACGACAAACGAGCGGCTTTCTAGCGCAACAAAACGGGTGATCTCCGACGTGTTGCGAGAGTCCCCCGGCCAGATTGCGACATGCAAATCTTCTCCTTGCGCATACAGAGCAGATCTTGCCAGCGGCAGCCAGTTTTCCCAGCAATTTAAGCCGCCGGCTGTAAACGCGCCGATGCGATGGGTTCGTAGTCCGTGGCCATCTCCGATTGCCCAAACCAACCGTTCTTCGTAAGTTGGCATTAACTTTCTATGCACGGACTCAATAACGCCTTGCGATGAAATGTAGACCATCGAGCAATAGAGGCTATGGCCGCTTCGATCGGCCGCACGTTCGGCGACGCCTAGATATATAGCTATGTTGCGTTCAGCCGCAAGTTTGCAAGTAGCATCTAAGTCTCCGCCTTGAATATTCACGCCTTGTGCCAAGTATCGGCTGAATATCTCCTTTTGAAGCGGCGAATCAAACTTCGCACCATCGGTAAGGTCCAGCCAGAACGGGTAGCCAGGCACTAATGATTCACCGAAGACGACGAGTTCACAGCCCTGACTGGCTGCATCTTCGATCCACGCCGCGACTTTGTGAAGGGTTGCTTCGCGATTCAGCCACACAGGCGAGATTTGTGCCAGACCTACCGTTAGCATTTCATTGTTATCGTCTGACATGTATCGACACCGCCATCATTAGCATCACAAACATCGCATATTAGCGAAGTTTGTTGACTGTCGGCGGGTAAAAGCTTGCGGAAGCAATAACAATTTCTGTCTAATGGCCAAGTTCAATGAATTGCGAGCAACAATCGAAGGAGTTCTCATGCAAGGCCTGATGATGGATACACCGCTATTGATCTCATCGATCTTGCGGCACGCCGACCGAAATTTTCCTGAACGAGAAATTGTTTCGGTGACGATCGACAATCCAGATCATCGATACACCTACAGGGACTGCTTCAGGCGCACCCGGCAACTCGCCAACGCATTCGTGAAGTTGGGTCTCAAGCAAGGCGATAGAGTCGCCACAATTGCCTGGAACGACTACCGTCATTTGGAAACATACTATGCGCTGGGCGGATCGGGATTCGTCTGCCACACAATCAATCCGCGACTATTTCCCGATCAAATTACTTTTATGATCAATCATGCAGAAGACCGCTGGGTGCTCACGGACCCGGCGTTCGTCCCGCTGCTGGAAAGTATCGTCGACGCAACACCCAACGTGGAAGGTTATGTGGTGTTGACCGATGATGCACACATGCCAGCTACGACGCTGCCAAACGCAATCTCTTACGAGTCTTTCATTGCAAACGAGAGCAGCGATTTCGAATGGCCAAATCTCGATGAAAATGCTGCGGTCGGTCTTTGTTACACATCTGGCACGACTGGCGATCCCAAGGGTGTTTTGTACAGCAATCGTTCGAGCGTGTTGCATGCTTACGCCGGGGTTGCGCCGGACGTACTTAATCTGTCAAACAAAGATTGCGTGCTACCGGTTGTACCGCTTTTTCATGTTAACGCCTGGGGCACGCCTTATGCGGCGTTGTTGGCAGGCTCCAAGTTGGTCTTTCCAGGACCCAAAATGGGCGACGGCGAAGCATTATTTCATTTGCTCGAAAACGAAACAGTCACCTTAGCACTTGGTGTACCGACAATTTGGATGGCGTTACTTCAGTACGCCAAGTCTGTAGGCAAAAAACTGGAGAGCCTAGATCGGACGATTATTGGCGGTGCGGCAGTTCCGGAAACCATGATTAGAGAGTTTTTTGAGGAGCACGATGTCGTCGTCAGACAGGGCTGGGGTATGACTGAAATGAGTCCCCTTGGCACTGCAAATTCTCCAAAAGCCGGTATGGAAAAATTGTCGCAAGAAGAGAAGTTCAAAATTCAGGTCAAACAAGGTAGGGCGATTTTTGGTGTTGAGATGAAAATCGTCGACGACGACGGCAATGAATTGCCATGGGATGGAAAAGCATTCGGTGCGCTACGTGTGCGTGGCCCGTGGATTTGCAGTGACTATTACAAGCTCGCAGGGTCAGGTGGCGCACACTATGACGGCTGGTTCGACACCGGGGATGTCGCAACCATCGATGAGCAGGGCTATATGACGATCACCGATCGAACCAAGGACGTAATCAAATCAGGTGGAGAATGGATAAGCTCCATCGAAATCGAAAATACTGCCGTGGGTCATCCGTCCGTTGCGGAAGCTGCTGTAATTGGAATCGCCCACCCGAAGTGGACGGAGCGGCCATTACTCATCGTCGTTCGTGTAGAAGACCAGCAAGTTACGACGGAAGAGCTTTTGGCGTGGTTGCAGGGCAAGCTCGCTAAGTGGTGGATGCCGGAGGACGTCGTTTTTGTAGACGAAATTCCGCATACCGCGACCGGGAAGATTAAGAAAACTGAGCTGCGCAAACAATTTGTGGGCTATCGTTTGCCTACTTAAGCGTATGTACCGATACCGCACAATTTGGTGGCTGCTTATTGGGTAGGGGGCTAACAATCGGGTCAGATTAATTTGATCGGGTCGCTATCTTTACCACACGCAAACACACACTATCCAAAATCAGCTGCATCGATCTCAACAATATGTAAAATAAACGTCTGCAGACCAATACTCGAAATACTCTAAGGAAAAAAAGGGCAATCAATATGGCTGACGCATTGCGTCTATACGGGCTTAATGCCGTGGTCATGGCTGGCGCCAGCGGCATCGGCGAGGCGACAACGCGCACACTTGTCAAACACGGTGCAATCGTGGTGGCACTGGACACTGAGGCAAGCGGCGTAGAGACGGTATATAAATCGGTTCGTGGCGCTACAGGCCTGTCATTTAATAGTGCCGCTGACGATATTGGTGGCGCCGCAGTTACAGCTGCGACTGAGTCATTAGGGGTGATTGATATCGTGGTCAATTATGTTGAGCTACCACAGATCGCACCGATTACAAACGATGACGCGTCAGCGCTGGAAAAACTATTGCATGCACGTGAAACGCATTTTCAGTCGATGACAACAGCTAGTTTGCCGTATTTGAAAAGAAGTCCAGCTGGCAGAATAGTCAACATCGGTTTTGTGCGCAGTGTGTTCGCGGTAGACGGTGAGAAAGCCTACGAAAAAAGCCACGCTGCGTTAGCCCAATTGTCGCAGTCAGTTGCCGCCGCCAACGGCGAGTACGGAATTTCCGCCAATTACATTCAACCTGGCGCGATCATGACGCCAGAGAGTCGTCGTGTGTATGCTGCCGATTTGGATCTTCGCGACTATTGCATCCAACGATCTGCTGCTGGCCGCTTGGGTGAAACAGTTGACATAGCGAAAGTTGTGCTTTTTTTGACGACTGACGACGCGTCATTTGTTAATGGAACGGGCGTCGTCGCCGACGGCGGTCGCGCCAATACGAATTGAGACAAAGCCTCTTATGCATCCCGTTCTTGCAGATCTGCTCCATCTTCTGGAGCTCGAAAGGATTGAAGACAATATTTTTCGTGGTGAAAGCCGCGACATAGGCAGCGCCCAAGTATTTGGGGGTCAGGTGTTAGGGCAGGCACTGTCGGCTGCACAAAATACTGTTGAAGATCGCGTCGCACATTCCTTACACGCATACTTTTTGCGGCGTGGTGACATGAGTGCGCCAATTTTATACGACGTCGATCGAGCGCGTGACGGCGGCAGTTTCTCAATGCGGCGTGTCGTAGCTATTCAGCATGGGCGACCGATACTTAATTTGTCCGCATCGTTTCAGAAATACGAAGCAGGGCTGAATCACCAATCTGAAATGCCAAGCGTGCCCGGCCCCGACGGTTTGCAGGATGCATCTGAGTTCGCGGCGGAAATGCTCGAGAAGATTCCGCTAAAGATGCGCAGGTATTTGACAGAAAGCAGGCCATTTGAGTTTCGGCCTGTTCGTCCGGTCGATTTTTTTCAGCCGGAGTGCTTACCACCGATCAAGCACGTGTGGATTAAGGCGGTTGACAAATTACCGGATGACCCGAATTTGCATAAGAATTTGCTGGCCTACGTGTCTGATTATGAATTGTTGGGGACCAGTACGCTGCCGCATGGTTTGGCCTTCGGTCGCGGACGTATCCAGATGGCAAGTTTGGATCACGCCATGTGGTTCCACAGAAACGCCCGGGTCGATGACTGGTTGCTCTATTCGATGGACAGTACGAACGCCTCAGGGGCAAGAGGACTCGCCAGAGGGCAGTTTTATAAAGCTGACGGAACTTTGGTTGCGTCTACCGCACAAGAAGGACTAGTGCGAGTTCTCGATGGTGAGGGTGCCGCAGCTGAGCCGTCGGTGCCGGGCAAACAGGCTTAGGGAAACGCCTGATTTTCGGGCTAGCCGGCATGCAGGTCGAGCGCAAATCTACGGCCATTTTCAACGTACACCTGTGCAGCAGTACTGTTCGATGCGATTTCGTCAGCTGTTAGTTCTCGAACAGCTTTAGCTGGCGAACCTAGTATGAGAACCCCGTCAGGAAAGCGCTTACCTTCGGTAATCAATGAACCAGCACCGACAATGCTGTTCCGGCCGACGACAGCATGATTTAGAATGCTGCTGCCAATTCCGATTAGCGTTCCGTCGCCAATTTGACAACCGTGCAGCATAGCCATATGACCGATCGTAACATTGCGACCGATCGTCAACGGGACGCCCGGATCCGCGTGTAACACCGATCCGTCTTGGACGTTGCTATTTTCGCCGACTTCGATCCAATCTCGATCGCCACGCAGTACAGAGTTGAACCAGATGCTAGCGTTTGGATGCAGACGTACTGTGCCAATGACGGTTGCATTGGGTGCGATGAAATGATGATCGCCAATTAATTCAATCTGCCGCTCGCCAAGGGCGTACATCATCCGGCTTTGCCTTGATTGGCAACTGCAGCAGCTGCAGCAGCTACTGTATCTGCATCGCCGAGAAAGTTTCTTGAGACGGCTTTTAGATCATCGTCAAGCTCGTAGAGGATTGGAATGCCTGTTGGGATATTAAAGCCCGTAATCTCTTCATCGGAAATGTTATCCAGCATCTTAACCAATGCCCGCAGGCTATTGCCGTGGGCTGCCACCAATACGTTACGATTTGCTTGCAACTGTGGAGCAATTAATTCATTCCAGCAAGGTATGACCCGGTCCAACGTTGTTGCCAGAGATTCTGCGACGGGGAGGTTTTGGATTTCCGCATAGCGTGCATCGTGCTTTGGATGGCGCTCGTCATCGGGTGCCAGTTCTGGCGGCAGCACGTCATAACTGCGGCGCCATATGTGAACTTGCTCCTCGCCATATTTCGCCGCCGTCTCAGCTTTGTTCAATCCTTGCAGAGCACCGTAGTGACGTTCATTCAAACGCCAATCACGGGTGACCGGAATCCACACACGGTCCAATTCTTCCAGGGTGAGCCATAGCGTTTGAATAGCGCGCTTCAATACTGACGTAAACGCAATGTCGAAATCAATGCCATGTTCTTTTAGCGTTCGCCCAGCGGCTCGCGCTTCTTCTATGCCCTTTTCTGTCAGATCGACGTCGGTCCATCCAGTAAATAGGTTTTGTAAATTCCATTCGCTTTGCCCGTGACGGCATAAAACCAGTTTTCCTGACACCCTGTACTCTCCACGTTATTTTGCGGCCGCACGGCCGCTTTTTGAATCGTCGACCAAGCGTCGAAATTCCTGTGCTGCAACAGATAGCATTGCAAAGTCCGGTTGCCCTCGAAGTTTCATTTCTTCGATGGTCGACATGTATTTCGAAACGTCGTCGTCATTCTGTTGAACCCAGGTAGCATATAACTCCATTGGCGACTTGCGGCTTCGTGACTGGAATAGTGCCAAGAGCAGGTCCCGTCGGGTTCGATAAAACTCGTCACGCAGATTGCTGCGCGCGATGGCCTGCCAGCGCCCAAGCACCTCCAGGCTTTCAACGGCTCTATTGACCCACACGATGTCCAAGTGATCACTCATGTGAGCGTACATCTGTGCAGTTTCGAAAACGTCGCGCTTGCAACCAACTGCGATATCGGTGATATCCAATCCACCTCTCGTAAGCAATAATGCTGCCATGCGGCGCGCCAGTTTTTCAGGCAAACCAAGCTCGATATAGTCCGCAATGACTTGCTTTTGGCGATCTTTGGTGCCACCCGCAACAATGCTAAAAATTCTAGAATAGATAGAATTCATGCCCTGTTTCAAATGATCGACAGAGTCAACGATATCGAGGTTTTGCCCGTAGCGATCAATCAACCAGTAACAGGCGTGACGCAGGAACCGGCTGACCTCAAACATCATAGTTTGTTGAATTGTGGCCGGAATTTGATAGTCCAGTGATTCGATGGTGCTCCAAATATCGCTTGCTTGGCACAGTTCTCGTGCCACCACATAAGACCTCGCTATGGTCACGGTGTCTGCTCCAGTGTCGCTTTGCACCCGCTGCACAAACGTTGGACCCATACGATTGATAATATTATTCGCTATCAGAGTAGCTAGGATTTCGCGGCTCAACCGATGTTTGGGAACCAAGTCCGCGTAGCGTCGCCTCAGTACCGGTGGAAAATATCTTTGTGGATCGATCTTTAGAAAATCCTCCAGCGGATTTCCGGAATCTGTCAGGCCGTTGTACAAATCGATTTTTGCGTAGCTCAAAATCACGGAAATTTCCGGACGCGTAAGACCAAGCTTTCGTTGCCGTCGCTCGTCAATCTCGGCTTCGTCGGGCAAAAATTCGATATCGCGGTTCAACAGTCCAGTTTTCTCGAGGTTTAAAATCAGTCTTGCAGATTCGTCTAGGCGCTCCGATGCTCGCGCCTCCATCATGCTGATCGCTTGCGTTTGTAGATAATTGTTCCGTAGAACAAAATTGGCGACCTCATCTGTCATTTCGACCAGTAATTTGTTGCGGGCATTGCGCGTGAGTTTTTTTGTAGCTTCGGCGGCGCCGAGCAGAATCTTGATATTTACCTCACGGTCGGAGCTGTCGACGCCGGCAGAGTTGTCGATAAAGTCGGTGTTTATGCGGCCACCGTTTAGGCTGTATTCGATGCGGGCGAGCTGCGTCAGTCCCAAATTGCCACCTTCGCCAATAACATTGCAACGCAATTTGTTTGCGTTGACTCGTACGCTGTCGTTGCTGCGATCACCGACGTCCGTGTGACTTTCGGTGCTCGCCTTGACATAGGTGCCGATACCGCCATTCCACAACAATCCCACCGGCATTTTCAATATCGCGCGAATGAGGTCCAGTGGTTGTAACGAGGAATCGTTAACCTGGAGCATTTCACGTACTTCAGAGCTAAGCCGAATTTGTTTAGCTTGCCGAGAGAAGATACCGCCGCCTTTCGAGATCAACGTTTCGTTGTAGTCCGACCATCCCGACCGCGGTAATCCGAAGAGTCTCTTGCGCTCTTTGAAGCTGGTTGCGGCGTTCGGTGAAGGATCGAGAAAAATGTGTTGATGATTGAATGCTGCAACGAGTTCTATTTTTCGCGAAAGGAGCATACCATTACCGAACACATCACCGCTCATGTCGCCGATACCGGCAACTGTGAACGGGTCTTTGTCAACATTCAGATCTTGCTCGCGGAAATGACGTCTTACTGCCTCCCACGCGCCGCGCGCGGTAATTCCCATTTTTTTATGGTCATAACCGGCAGAACCGCCCGATGCAAATGCATCGTCCAACCAAAATCCGTAGTCTGCCGATATGCCGTTCGCGATATCCGAAAACGTCGCCGTACCCTTGTCGGCAGCGACGACTAGGTACGGGTCATCTGGATCGCGGCAGACAACTGCCGGCGGATGAATAATTTTTCCTTCCACGACGTTATCGGTTATGTCCAAGAGGCCACGAATAAAAGTTTTGTAGCACGCGATGCCCTCCTGCAAAATCGCATCACGGTCACCTGACGGCAAGTGTTTGGGAACGAAGCCGCCCTTGGCGCCAGTAGGTACGATGACCGTGTTCTTAACGACCTGAGCTTTCATCAAGCCCAGTACTTCGGTGCGAAAATCTTCTCGCCGGTCTGACCATCGCAAGCCGCCGCGGGCAACGCTTCCACCGCGCAGATGTACTCCTTCCACGCGTGGTGAGTAGACAAAAATTTCGTATTTCGGTCGCGGTAATGGGACCTCGGGAAGAATTTCGGGGTTGAGCTTTATTGAGACGTACGACTTTGGCTGCTCATCCGCGCTGGTTTGGTAGAAATTGCTCCGCAACGAGGCACTGATTGCACCAGCAAACGCGGACAAAATTCGGTCTTCATCAAGATTCCGTGCGCGCGATATTCCTCGGCGCACCCGACCACGAATGAGCTCAAGACGTTCCTCACGCTGCTTTTTTGGGATACCGGGTTTGAACTGCAATTCAAATTGCTTGACGAAGTGACCGGCGAGAGCCGCATGCTCGACGAGTGTATTTTCCATAGACGCCTGACTGAACGCGATGCCAAGTTGCAACAGATACTTCGCATAACTTCTAATCAACACCGTTTGCCGCCAGTCCAACTTGGCATCCAAAATCAGTCTGTTGAACCCGTCATTTTCGACTTCACCTGCATGAATGCGCCGGAATCCCTGCTGAAATCGTTCTGCGGCATCGTCGATGTTTAGCTCGGATGCTCCCTCATAGCGCAATTCGAAGTCCTGTACCCAATACTCGTCACCGTCCTTCAACGTCACTTTGTAGGGTCGTTCTCCAAACACGATTGTGCCCATGTCTTCGAGCACAGGCAGCACATTTGACAAGCGCAACGGGCAATCTTTACTGAAGGTTCTAAAATGAAGCTGATTGGGAAGTGCATTCTTCGGCTGGTGTAGCAATAACCACTCGTCATGCAGGTTGTTGCGTAAAGCATCGATTCGGTTGATATCCAGACAGGCAATCGAAGGTAGAACATCTTCTTCGAAGGCAAGGGGAAAGCAGTCACCGTATTCGCGAAACAGGCCAAGCCCGCGTTCTTGGCCAAATTTGTTGACCAACTCTTCACGCAATCGATCTTGCCAGCTGACGACTGCATCGGCGATTTCGGCCTCAATTCCGCGAATGCTAATTCGACCTCGGTCGGCGCCGCTCGTGCGAACGATGATGTGAACTCTCGCTAGCGGGGAGTCCGAAATTTGCACGCTGATGTCGGTACCACTGCCGTCGAAAGCGCGTAACAAAATCTCTTCGATTTTTCCTCGGATGGCAGTCGAGTATTTTTCTCTCGGTACATAGACAATGCAGGAGAAAAATCGACGAAATGTGTCGCGGCGAAGAAAGAATTTCACACGGCGACGGTCCTGCAGGTTTAGAACGCCGCTAGTGGTACGGGACAAATCTCTAACAGTCCCCTGTAATAATTCGTCGCGCGGAAAGGAGTCCAAAATATGCATGAGCGCTTTACCACGATGCCCTTGCGGATCCAGGCCAGACTCTTGCAAAACGCGCTGAACTTTCAAGCGGAGCAATGGAATGTTGCGCGGATTTTCACTATAGGCAACGGATGTAAACAAACCTATAAAACGTTTCTCACCGCTCGGATTGCCTTTTTTATCGAAAGTTTTTACGCCGACATAGTCTAGATAACTTTGACGATGGACCGTAGAACGTGAATTTGCCTTGGTAATGATCAGCCAGTCCTTCGACCTTGCATGTCTCTGCATATCTTTGCTGAGTTCAACGGAGCGGCCGCCACGTTCATCGTTCTCAAGTACGCCAAGTCCAGATTCCGCAACCGGCTTCAAAAATACGCGTTTGCCTCGCGTATGTAAGCGATACTCCCGATAGCCGAGGAAAGTGAAATGGTCCATCACCATCCATTTCAGCAGTGCCTGACTTTCCAGCCGTAGTTCGTCATCGCCTTGCTGCAGCGCATCCATTTTGTCTGCAGCGAGCAGCATGTTGCGGCGCATTTGACTCCAATCACGAACTGCAACGCGAACGTCCGCAAGTATTTTCGCTATTTCGTGTTTTAGTATAGATAGCTGTTGTTGGTCCGATTCTCGGTCGACTACAAATCGAACGTACGATTCGATCTGGCCACCATCGCTTTCTTTGCTCATGACATTGGTCATTTGACCGCGTCCGTTTCGCTCGACTCGAACAATTGGATGGACTGTCATATGTACAGTCAAATTATGCCGTGCTATTGCGGCGGCAACGGAATCGACGAGAAAAGGCATGTTGTCGTTTACCATCTCGACGATAGTAAAATTGGACTGATAGCCGTGGTCATTCTCGTTGGGATTAAATATGCGCAACTTGGGTCGGCCGCGTTTCCGCGTTCGTGCAAATTCAAGATGTTCTAGTGCTGCCTGTCCCATGATACGAGGCGAACGACCCGCCATATCTTCGTGCGGAACGTCCCTAAAATAATGGCGCAAGAATTCGCCAATCTGCTTGCGGCTCTTGATTAAGGTGGATTTCGGCTTCGCGGCAATAATCTGCTCGACCAGCTGATCGGACATATCGCCAGAACGGCGCAATTTTTTGCTTGGCACTTCGTTAACTCCGTGCGTATTCTGAATTCAGATTCGACCAAGGCACATAGTTGAGACTCTAAAGGATTACTCGGGTTTTTCCAGGTTCTTAACGACAGCGGCGAGAAATCGGCATGCATTGCCGCCTGCTACGCAACGGTGATCGAAGCTGAGACTCAGCGGAACTCGCTGATGTACTTCGATGCCTCCCATCACCGCAACAACATCGTGTTGAACTTTGCCGGTACCCAGTATCGCGACGGTAGGCGGCACCATCAATGGTGTAGCGTAGCGCCCCGCTAACATGCCGAAATTGCTCAGCGTAATCGTATAGTCGAGCATTTCCGATGGAGCGATTGCGCGCTTCATGGTTGCTGTTTTCAGTGCGGCAACATCAGCACGCAGTTGTGCGAGATCCTTGCTTTGCACCGCCCGGATTACTGGCACAATCAGTCCGTCATCCGTATCAACCGCCATTGCAATGTCGATACGTGACTGAACTTGTAACGTTTCCAATTCTGCGTTGTAGAAAGCGTTGAGTCTCGGTTCCGCGCTGCAGCCGGAGGCGAGTGCCCGTAAAATACGTGCAGTGAAGTCTCGTTTGTTTATCCAGGCGTGAATGTCAGCATCATCAAAGACTGTACAAAGTGCCACCTGGTCACGATTTTCACTCATGCTCTTGGCCATGGATCGCCACGGCCCGCGCAGTTTTTCGCCTCCGCCGGCGGGTGTACGCGTCGCTTTCACATCCGCGGAGGCGGCCGCATTGTCGCCGTCTGCCAAATTGGCGAGATCGGCAGCCGTGATTTGTCCGTTGCGGCCGGTGGCCGTGATTGTCGCGAGGTCGATGCCCAGCCGGCGGGCTTCACTGCGAACAGACGGTGTCGCCTTTATCCGCGCAGTGCCTCGTCGTCGCGCGGTACCGGCGATTGCGTTTTCCTCCAGTAGCGCATTGCTTGTTGGCACATTGCCAACTACCGTCGCCGCTGCAGGTTCAGCCGCCTTAAGTTTTTTTGTGGAGTTGCTGGCCGCTTTGCCGCCATTTGCTGCGAAGTCCACCAACGGTGCGCCGGTTGCGACCATCATTCCCTCTGTTGCATGAAGTTTGTGAACAGTGCCGCTTTGCGGCGCTGGAACTTCCACGATTGCCTTCGCCGTTTCTACCGAAACAAGCGGTTGGTCGGCAATGACCTTGTCACCCTCCGCAATGTGCCAGCGGACTATCTCCGCTTCGGGCAATCCCTCGCCGAGATCCGGTAAGCAAAACGTCGTCATTGATTACGCCCCAGCCCAAGTTGCTTAATCATCCATGCTGTCCCGAATTGCGTCACCGATTTTTGCCACACTGGGCATGTAGTCCATTTCGCGGCGATAAAAAGGCATCACGATGTCGTAACCCGTAACACGTCGAATTGGACAGCGTAAATCGTACATACCTTCTTCAGCCACCATAGCGGCAATTTCTGCACCAACACCACAATTCTTTGCCGCCTCGTGCACAATGATCAGGCGACCCGTTTTGGCAACTGACTCCAATATTGTCTGCTCGTCAATCGGGCTAATCGTCGTTAAATCGATGACTTCACAGCTGATACCCTGAGCCGACATTTGCTCCGCGCTTTTCAGCGATTCGAAGACCATTGCACCCCAGGTCACCACAGTTACATCGCTGCCTTCGCGCAGTATGTAACACACATCGAGCGGTAGTGCTTCACCATTGTCCGCGACGGCTTGTTTGTTCGATCGATATATTCGTTTTGGCTCAAGAAATACGACCGGGTCGGGATCACGGATAGCCGCCAAGAGTAGGCCGTATGCCCGCGCAGGCGATGAGGGTATGACGACTCTAATTCCCGGCATATGAGCGAATAGTGCTTCGGTACTTTCGGAGTGATGCTCCGGCGCGTGGATTCCGCCGCCGAATGGTGCGCGTATGACCATGGGGCAATGGAGTCGACCGCGGGTTCGGTTTCGCATGCGGCCAGCATGATTAATCATCTGGTCCACGATTGGATAGATGAATCCCATGAACTGAATTTCCGCAACGGGTTTCAGCCCCTGCGCCGCCATGCCAATGGATACACCGGCAATCATGCCCTCGGCGAGCGGCGTGTCCATTACGCGTTGCGGTCCGAATCGTTCTTGTAGCCCGGCAGTCGTTCTAAACACACCGCCATTTAGACCTATGTCTTCGCCGAGCATCACAACATCGTCGTCGTGTTCCAATTCCCAGGCCATAGCCATCGTGAGCGCATCGATAAGCGTGACGTCTGCCATTTCAGTCTTTATCAGTATCGCAGAAGTGGATGGCATGTGCGCGCTGTGCGAGAAGCGACTCCGGCATCTCGGCGTACATGTGATTGAACATCTGCTCGACAGCTTCTTTTGGCGTCGCCAGATAGTTGTTTACGGCGGCTTCAATATTGTTTGTGCATTGTTCGAGGAACTGTTCTTCGAGTTGTGTATCCCAGATATTCTTAGATGCTAGATACTTTCTCGTGCGAATGAATGGCTCCAGGTCACTTGCAGTATCGACTTCGTCCTGTTGTCGGTAGCGACCGGCATCATCGACTGTTGTGTGATCGCCCAGCCGGTAGGTGATGAGTTCAACTAGTGTCGGCCCGCCACCTTTGCGGGCTTTTTCCAGTGCCTCACGCATGCAATGGCGAACTGCAACGATGTCGTTGCCATCTGCCTGCACACCTTCGATTCCCGCAGCGATCGCTTTGTGTGCAAGTGTAGAGCTTGACGTCTGCGCGGCAACCGGTACCGATATAGCCCACTGATTGTTAATCACAACAAATACAACGGGCAGCTTACGCACGCCAGCGATATTCATTGCTTCGTAAAATGCCCCTTCAGACGTGCCGCCGTCGCCGTTGACCGCGACGGCGCAGCGACTCTCGCCTCGGTGCTGAAATGCCATTGCAGCTCCAGCCGCGTGCAGGCATTGCGTTGCGATCGGTACGCAGTAGGGAAAATCGTCGCGCGGCACTGCAAAGTCGCTGCCGCGCTCGTCGCCACCCCAATACAATAGTATTTCGGCCATGCTGACTCCACGGCATAACATGACGCCGCCCTCGCGATAGCTGGGGGCGAGCACGTCTTCTTTTTTCATTGCTGCGGCGACGCCAACCTGTGCCGCTTCGTGGCCGTACCAAGAGGGGTAGGTCCCAAGCTTCCCAGTTCGTTGCAGATTAATTGCTTTCGAATCGAATACCCGAAGTTCTAGCATGCGGCGAAACAAATCGGCAATTTCGTTGGGATCGTGGCTACCTGTTGGTGCGTCTTTGTCTAATTCACCGTTAGGCTTTAGAAACCTTAGGTAGCGTATATCTGCAGACGAGTCGCTCATAGACAGCGCCCCGGGTACTGATCGTGAAGAAGAATTGTCATAGTAGATTTGTGCATGACCGGCTCAATTACTTTTTGGCGTCCCGAATAAGTTATGGGTTCGGTGAGCCAACGAGTCTGGCTCTCGCCATCAAACGTTCCATGACACTATTTAACGTAGCAACATCATGCTCGGATAAACCATGAAGTAGATCAGCTTCAAATTTCAATGCAAGTGGTGCAATGTCGTCGTGTACCTTTCTACCTTGTGCTGACAAATTGAGAATTGAGCGCCGGCGATCTGCGTCCGCGAATTCACGGTCGATGCGGCTGCTCTTGATGAGCTTGGTAACCGCCCGGCTGACGGCAACTTTATCCATCATCGTCCTTTCGGCAACCTCGACCGCAGAAATCCCCGGAAATCGGCCAAGAACCGCAACCACCCGCCACTCTGGGATGGTGAGGCCGAAGCGTCGTTCATAAGCTGCCGCGATAGAGCTGCTCACCGTATTCGACAAGATCGACAGGCGATAGGGTAAAAAATCCTCAAGAATCAGCTCTTTAGTCATCTTTGTTGTCCAATTAACGGGCGCCCATGCGGACGAACTCTGCCATGATAAGTGACTGTTTCGCTAAGTAAAACTGGAATTTTTCCATATCACGCGATATGTGCTTCGTGTAGGTATACGGCCGACTGCATTTCAGTTAGCCGGCTGGCCGTTCGTTCAAACTCGAAATTTAGCTTTCTCCCCTGATAAAGAGACTCTATATCTATAGCAGCGGACACAATTAGCTTAACGCGGCGGTCGTAAAATTCGTCAACCAGAGAAATAAATCGACGCGCGGCGTTTTCGAGTTCGGCGTCCAGGACCGGAATGTCAGAAATGATTACCGTCTGATACCAGCGCGCAATCTCGATGTAGTCGTTTTGACTGCGCGGGCCGTCGCAAATCTCCAAAAAGTCGAACCAAGCAACGCCTTTTGCACATCGTAATGTATGAATATTTCGACCGAGAATGTCTAAATTACGATTCTCGATTGTTTTGCCTGGCGCAACGTGCGCAAAAAACCTCCGCAATTTTTGTTGTGCGCTGTCGTCGGCTGGAAAAATATAAGTGCCTGCTTGCTGCATCAGCCGCAATCGATAATCTGCGCCGCCGTCAAGCTCCAATACTGTTGTATTTCTTAATAACGAATCAATTGCCGGTAAGAACCTCTCTCGTTGCAGGCCGTCTAAATACAAACTTTCCGGAGCGCTGTTTGAGGTAGCGACCAGCGTAACACCTTCGTCAAAAAGCGCTTCGAGTAGCCGCCCCAATAGCATCGCATCCGCAATATCGCTGACAAAGAACTCGTCAAAGCAAAGAACGCGCGCGTCCTTGCTGATAAGTGTTGCGATTTTTGCCAAGGGGTCTTCAGCTTCACCAATCATGTTTAGGTGATCGTGAATTTCGCTCATCATTCTATGAAAATGTATGCGCTTTTTTCGTTCAATGGCCAGCGATTCGAAAAAGAGGTCCATCAAAAACGTTTTACCACGACCAACGCCACCCCAAATGTATAGTCCACGTGGCGCCGGCGGCGCGGCCGACAGCCCAAATTTATGCATCACTTTATGTATGCCTGTCGGGGCGTACTCCAGAGCAACCTGTAGGTCCGCCAATGCGTTGACGATTTCCAGTTGCTGCGGGTCTGCGACCAAGCCGTCTTGTTCGACAATCTTGTTGTAGTTTCTTCTCATTGTCACACGAAGATCCTTGGGCGGCGGAATCAGCATAGTCTGCTCCGCGAATCACTGCCATTCTTGAATTAACTAATTCGTCGCTCTTGCGCACGGTTATTTTACGACATCTACTGCAGCAAATTGGGATAACGCGCTAAGATAGCCAACTAATTTCGGCCCACTAAGATAAGAATAGAGCAAATGACAGAACGCGAGTCGATGGAATTTGACGTTGTAATCGTTGGCGGCGGCCCTGCAGGTCTTGCCGCCGCCTGTAAGCTTATGCAACAGGCGGAAAAAAACGGCACAGAACTCAACATTGTCGTTGTTGAAAAAGGCGCCGAGATCGGTGCGCATATTCTTTCCGGAAACGTATTCGAGCCGCGCGGCCTGGCCGAATTGTACCCAGACTGGAAAGAACGCGGCGCTCCGGTGACGTCCGAGGTTCTCCGCGACGATATTCATTATCTGACAAGTGACAAGAAATCAATCAAGGTGCCGGGCCTGTTTGTTCCCAAGCCGATGCACAACAAGGGCAACTACATCATCAGTCTAGGCAAACTATGTCAGTGGTTAGGTGAACAGGCCGAAGCTGCGGGAGCAAATATATTCCCGGGGTTTGCCGCTTCTGAAATACTTTACGATGATCAGGGCAGGGTGAGGGGGGTCGCGACCTCGGACATGGGCATTGGCAAGGATGGACAGCAAAAAGATGCATACCAACCTGGTTACGAGTTACTCGGTAAGTACACTGTTTTTGCCGAGGGGTGCCGCGGCAGTCTCGGAGAACAGTTAATACAAAAATTCGATTTGCGGGCTGCGGCGGATCCGCAGCACTATGGTATCGGGATCAAGGAAATTTGGGAAATCGAGCCGTCAATGCACCAGGAAGGCTTGGTTGTACATACCATGGGCTGGCCGATGAACAACCGAACAGAGGGCGGTGGATTTTTGTATCACGCTGCCAACAATCAGGTATTTTTGGGCTTCATCGTCGCACTTAACTACAAAAATCCTCATCTGTCGCCATTCGCCGAGTTTCAACGCTGGAAGCATCACCCCAAAATCCTGCAGTACATTGAAGGGGGCAGACGAATTGCCTACGGGGCGCGAGCCGTCAACAAGGGCGGATTACAATCATTACCTAAATTGACATTCCCTGGCGGCGTGTTAGTTGGATGCGACGCGGGTTTCCTAAACGGCGCGAAGATCAAGGGCGCCCACACAGCGATCAAGACCGGAATGTTGGCGGCCGAGAGTATATACGCGAGTTTAGAGTGCGATGATCGCGCGGCCGAGGTAACGGAATACGAAAGCAGTGTGAAAAAATCGTGGGTTTTTGACGAGTTGCATCGTGCGCGAAATTTCGGCCCGGCACTGCATAAATTCGGGACTTTTTTGGGCGCGGCTTTTACCTTCATCGATCAGAACATATTTCGTGGCAAATTGCCGTTTACGATGCACAATGCTGAAGCGGATCATGACTCACTGGCAAAAGCGCAAGACGCGCCGAAAATTGATTATCCTAAGCCCGACGGTGTGATTAGCTTCGACCGCTTGTCGTCCGTATATTTGTCTAGCACCAATCATGAAGAGGACCAGCCATCACACCTGACTTTAAAGGATGCTGCAATACCTATCGCGGTCAATTTGCCGAATTATGATGAGCCTGCGCAGCGCTATTGCCCAGCTGGCGTGTATGAGGTGGTTGAGGAAGGCGGTGAATCCAAGTTTCAGATAAATGCGCAAAATTGCGTTCACTGCAAAACCTGCGACATAAAAGACCCAACGCAAAATATCATTTGGACTGTTCCCGAAGGGGGTGGCGGACCAAACTACCCGGGAATGTAGCTCACTGGTCTCCCTCAAGCAGATTGAAGCTGTGCTTATTTAGGCTGCATTCGAATCGCGCCATCCAATCGAATCACTTCGCCATTGAGCATCGTATTGCTGTAGATACTGCTGACCAACGCCGCATATTCCTCAGGTCGTCCTAATCGCGGGGGGAACGGAACCTGCGCCCCCAATGATTGCTGTACCTCATCTGGTAGCCCGGCCATCATTGGCGTCATAAATATGCCAGGCGCAATGGTGTTCACGCGAATACCAAAGCGCGCCAGTTCCCTGGCGATCGGCATCATCATGCCGACGACCCCGCCTTTGGATGCAGAATACGCAGCTTGACCAATTTGTCCTTCGAACGCTGCAACAGAGGCTGTATTGACAACAACACCGCGTTCGCCGCCGTCATTTGGCTCGTTTTTCTGCATGATGTTGGCGGCCTCTTTGGTGACGATGAAACTGCCGACTAAATTTACCTGCACGGTACGTGAAAACTGCTCTGCCGCCATCGGTCCCTCGCGACCAAGCACGCGTGAAGGCAGCAATATTCCGGCACAGCTAACGGCCAATGTGATGCCGCCCATGAATTTGGCAGCCTGCTTGCATGTCGCGCGTACGTCGTTTTCTACGGTGACGTCTGTCTTTATGAACCGAGCACGTTCGCCAAGTGCGTCAGCACTTTGCTTTCCTTGTTCATCATTTATGTCCAGCAAAACGGCGTGGCCCCCGGCATCGATAACCGTTTTAGCAGTCGCCAGCCCTAAGCCTGACGCGCCGCCCGATACCAACACTTTCGCTGTCGCGATATCCATTTTTCTCTCCGATTAAACTTCGACGCCGATCGCGACAGCTTCGCCACCACCGATACATAGCGAGGCGACTCCAATTCCGCCGCCGCGCCGTCGTAAAGCGTGAATGAGTGTAACGATGATTCTGGCACCAGATGCACCAATTGGATGTCCTAACGCGCAGGCACCGCCATTAACGTTGACCTTTTCATGCGCTATGCCGACGTCCTGCATTGCGGCCATCGTGACACAAGCAAATGCTTCGTTAATTTCATAAAGATCCACTGATTTCGCTGACCAACCCAGTTTCTCGTGCAAAGCTCTTATGGCGTACACGGGGGCGGTAGTGAACCAGGCCGGCTCGTGCGCAAATCCTGAATGGCCCGCGATTGTTGCAAGAATGGATAAGCCGCGACTTTTTGCTTCGGTTTCTCGCATCAGTATGAGCGTGGCTGCCCCATCCGAAATTGACGACGAACTCGCCGCGGTTACTGTGCCGTCCTTACTGAACGCGGGGCGCAAATGCGGAATCTTATCGGTGTCGGCAAGCTGCGGTCCCTCGTCAAGCTCAACCAGTGTTTCGCCGCGACGTGTTTTTACCGTAATCGGCACGATTTCGTCCACGAAACTATTGTTGGCCGCGGCTTCGCGCGCGCGCAGTACTGATGTGATGGCGAATTCGTCCTGTGCTTCTCTGCTGAATTCGTATTTGGCAGCGGTCAGTTCGGCGAAGTGCCCCATCATTTTGCCGTCATAAGGGTTTTGCAATCCGTCAAAGAACATATGATCAAGGACTTCTTGATGTCCCATGCGATACCCGCTGCGCGCCTTGGGCATCAAATATGGTGCATTGCTCATTGACTCCATCCCGCCGCTAAGCACAATCTTTGCACTGCCTGCCCGAATCAAGTCGTGGCCGAGCATGGTCGATTTCATGCCAGAGCCGCACACTTTGTTGATTGTCGTACAGCCGACACCCAGTGGTATTCCTGCGCCCAATGCCGCTTGACGTGCCGGTGCCTGACCGAGGCCTGCGGGCAACACGCAACCCAAAATGACCTCACTGATATCAGCAGGGTCGATTTCTGCGTCGGCAACGGTTGTCTCGGCCACAGCGGCAGAAAATTCGGTTGCCTGCATCGCAGCCAGCGCGCCCTGAAAAGCACCCATCGGTGAGCGGCGGGCAGCAACTATTACGACTTTATCTTTACTCATGAAAATTTGCTTTTGTTTGTCCTGAAACTGTCGCAATGAGCGGAACAATATTTGCGATCATTAAACGAGTCGGCACGTTAGCGCGGGTCACCGCTTGATGGCAACACTGTATTGCGACCAACGCGTTAATTTCTCGATACCGGCATGGGTTCAAGCAGCATGTTCTGGTGACAGGTCGGGCTCCCCCAGAACTGCTAAAATTCGTTGTCGCGCCAACTGGCCGAGCTCGGCGTTATTCGATTCAGCAACTTCGTCGGGATAAATAGGCCGAAGAATATCAATTTGAAGTTTTCCGTGTGACGGCAACAAGCGGCCCGCGGGCATCAGATCGCGCGAGCCGCGGATGACAACCGGTATCAGCGGCAACTCGCCGCGGATTGCTGCCGCAAACGCGCCTGGCCGGAATTTACCAAGCCCAGGCTCCTCAATGAATGTCCCTTCCGGAAAAAACGCCAATGATTCTCCGCCAGTTGCTGCCCTGACCAGGTTACGGGCGTCGCGCGCACTTGCGACGGCGGCAAAGCGCTCGACAAATTTCGAGCCAATCCGACGTAGAAAAAAATGGACGACTGGCACTTTGCGTACTTCGCCTTTAATGACGTAGGAAAACTTGGGCGGCAGGAACCCTTGGAGAATTACACCATCAAGATAGCTTGCGTGGTTGGCCACGACCACACAATGGCCTGTGGGAAAATTCTCAGTGCCGCGAACTACCGTACGAATTGCAGCAACTTTGAAGAAACCACGGGCCGCCGCTGCTACCCATCGTCGACGGCGCTTAAGGCCTGGCACAAGTGTCGCACTGATGAGCGCGGCAATGACCGTCCCAAGAAACGCGAGCCAGGCGAATATGCCGTATAGGAAGCGCCCGGCGCGTTGACGGGCTTTGATTAGCTTGTCTTTCATAATTGGCGGATTTGCCGACAACCTGGGTTAATGGCGAGACTTCGATTCGCTGCCCGGCGAAAATAGCGGAAAGTGGTGTAAACCGCCATTTGAAATGCCGGTGCCGAACCGTCATGAGAGACGTTGTACAGTGTGACGCAGATCACTTTATGTTAATGCCTTGGTGAATTTGTGACAGCGATCACGCCTCGCTGAGAGACGCCTCCGCATACTGAAACCCTTGAAAAGCCTGCATCTTGACGCCGTTCTACCGCTTGCTAAAACAGCAGGATGGCCAATGCCGGTCGATTTCTCGTAGCCGCCTGAGAGTAACTGCTCTGGCGAAGTTTTACCGGAATCGACGCACAGGATGCGTATGACAATTGGACGCGACGGACGCTATGGCAAGTAGTCAGGATAACCAGGGAGCATCGCCCCCACCATCCAGCTCGGAAGCTTTGGTTGACAAGTTTCTGGATGCGATTTGGATGGAACGTGGCCTGTCGACCAATACGTTGGGTGCCTACCGTGCCGATCTCATGACGTTATGGCGTGGCCTCGCAGAACGCGATATTAAGATTGAAAATGCCGAAAAAGCCGATTTGCTCGAATTCATCGCGAAGCGCGTCGAGAGTGGTGCGAAACCGCGATCCACAGCACGCCAATTATCCAGCTTTCGACGCTTCTTCCGCTACATCATGAGAGAGGGATTGCGCGATAGCGATCCGACTGCCGACATCGAAATGCCGCGTATTGGCCGTTCTTTGCCCAAAACGCTGACAGAAGACGAGGTCGATGCGCTACTACATGCACCAAATACCGACGAGCCTTTGGGCCACCGGGACCGGGCGATGCTCGAATTGCTGTACGCGACGGGCTTGCGCGTTTCCGAACTTATTAACCTCAAACAATCACAGGTCAATTTTAACCAAGGCGTTTTGAGGATCATTGGTAAGGGCGACAGAGAACGCTTGATACCATTGGGCGAAGAGTCACAGCGTTGGCTGCGCGAATTTATTGACGGTCCACGGATGGAGATTCTGCTGGAACGGCAAACGGACTATCTGTTTCCTACCCGACGCGGCGATCGCATGACCAGACAGGCGTTTTGGCACATTATCAAGCGTTATGCTCAAAAAGCCGGCGTTGAGAAGAAGCTGTCGCCACACAGCCTTCGCCACGCCTTTGCTACGCATTTACTCAACCGAGGAGCCGACCTGCGCGTTGTGCAGCTATTGTTAGGGCATAGCGATCTCTCGACAACACAGATATACACCCACGTGGCTCGCGAGCGGCTAAAAGACCTGCATACCCAGCATCACCCACGCGGCTAGCCCTGGCCAATTGACCAGCTGGCGCAACAATTGGCCGAAGCTTTGATACACTTTTGCACTAGGCAAAAGACAAACGGAACCTGCAAGAGGTTACGTTGGTCGAAACTCCATATACAATATTCAGCGGTCTATCGATGCCAAGATCGCGAATCGGCAAGGAACCCCCGGTAATGAAAATTAACGTATTAATCGCTCGCCTGGCGGTCTTGATCATAGGGCTGTCGGTCAGTAACACATTGCTTGCGGGCGACGCCGAAACCGCTGCCGAGCTCGAGCTGGTGCGCAACAAGGTGTCGACGATATTTACTGAGATCAGCCCTGAGAATATTCGTGTGAGTCCAGTCGATGGCTGGTATACGGTTCGCAAAGGCGCAATCGTCGCCTATATCTCTGGGGATGGTCGGTTCTTATTGCAGGGCGACCTCATTGATCTCGATCAGCAGATTAACTTGTCGGAAGCGGAGCGAAACGACGCCAGAGTGGATATGCTTGCTGCCGTGCCGGAGAGCCAAACGATCACGTTTTCGCCTGACGAAGTACGGTATTCTGTGTCGATCTTTACCGATATTGACTGTACCTATTGCCGCAGATTACACGGTCAGATCGACGAATATCTTGCACAGGGCATCGAAATAAAATATTTGTTGTACCCGCGCGGTGGGCCCGCCTCAAATTCGTGGGTAAAAGCAGAAAATGTATGGTGTGCGGACGACAGAAACGAAGCGCTAACCCTGGCAAAGGTCGACAAGTCTTTCGAGACACATAGTTGCGATACGTCAACGGTGAGCAAACACTACGCCATCGGCCGCGATGTTGGCTTGACCGGAACGCCTGCTATCGTGCTGCCGGATGGAACGCTGATGCCAGGTTATCTGCCACCAGCACAACTCCTGCAAACGCTTTCAGAAGCAGAAAAAGTCGCGTCAAATTAGCGATCTAATTTGATGTTTTGATGCGGTTGTTGCGCAATGTTTGCGTGTGTACGCCGTTATTTCGGCCCGCATCTTCAAGGTACTTTTCCAAAGCGAAAATGCCACTCTTGAATGCGATCTCCGGCCATGGAATATCGTCGATTGCGTAGAGTACAGTTTCCAGCGATTCATCGCCGGCTGCGTGATTGCCGAGCAGCTTGGCAGTAAAGAACAGGTGCAGTTGACCTGCATCCGGCACGTCGACTGCTGCGAACAAATGGCCTATCTCCACATCGGCACAAGCCTCTTCCTTGGTTTCACGCATCGCGCCTTCGGCTATAGACTCTCCGAGTTCCATGAATCCTGCGGGCACTGTCCAGAAGCCGTAACGTGGCTCGATAGCACGTTTGCAAAGTAGAATTTTGCCGTCGAATTCCGGTACGCAACCGACAACCACTAACGGATTTTGATAGTGGATCGTGTTGCAGCTTTTGCATACGTATCGTTCGCGAGTATCGCCATCAGGTATCTCTCGGCTTGTCGGCGTGCCGCAGGTCGCACAATATTTCATGGTTTCTTGGCTTGTCTCTATTTGGGGGGAAATGTGAGGTTGGTGCCGGGAGCGAGAATCGAACTCGCACTTCCTTTCAGAAACCGGATTTTGAATCCGGCGCGTCTACCAGTTCCGCCACCCCGGCAGGGGTCGTTGGAGTGAGCGTCCGCAAGTCACGGCACCCAAAACGGCGCTAAGTATAGGCGCGGCCGCAAGCGTCCGCCACAATAGATTTCGTTTGATCGGCGATTTTTTTGAATCAAACCTCCCGGTGACCGCCGTATCGCGAAATCTAGGCCAAATAATGGTAAGAAATGCGACTATTCTTGGCAGGTGAGCATCTTACAGTCGAGTTATGAGTAAATTCGTAGACATTCAAATCGATGACGCCATTATTCGCCGCGCATCGCGTGGCGATGCGAAAGCGCACGAAATCATCTATCGGGCCTATTCGTCGCCGGTATATTCAGTGGTTTTGCGCTTTACGCGGGTGCCGGCGCATGCCGAAGACCTGTTGCAGGAGACCTTCGTCGAGGTTATGCGCAGCATTTCCAAATTTCGCGGCGACGCGCCATTAGGGATCTGGATTCGACGAATTGCGATCTCAAAAGCGTTGATGTTTCTTAGGTCTGCATGGCATAGCCGCGGACAAAGCCTTGATGATGATTGGGAGCAAAACCTGCCGTGCCGTGCGGTAAGTGGTGATTCACGTGGCCCCGACGATGCACTTGATTTGGATGCCGCCCTAGCAGAACTACCGGAAGTCAGTCGGGCAGTTGTGTGGTTGCACGATGTTGAGGGATTTACCCACAAAGAGATAGCTGCATTGATGGGGAAAACGGAGAGTTTTTCAAAATCTCAGCTTTCGCGCGCGTATCAAAGGCTAAGGCCGTTGCTCGAGGCTGAGGCGGAGTCGAGAAACTATTCGGCGAACAGCGAATTGATGAGCCGCTGTTAGCTGCAAATTTTTGATGAGATTAAACGATGAATGATGATGAAGCGCAGGATGAGACAATGAATTGTGGATTGGGCGTTATCGAACGCGACCTACTGCAGCGCGAATTACGCAGGTTGCCGGAAACGATGCCACCGCGAGTAGTATGGCAACGTATCGAGCAGCAGGCGCGCGCCGAAGGATTGATTCGCGATAAGTGGCAAAGCGGTAAGTTGCAGTTGCTCGCGGGCGGTGCGATCGCCGCAACAGTTGCGTTGTTAGTGCTGAACATACCGTCGAACGTACCGCCAACAAAAGTGGTTCCGGAAGGCACGCAAGTTGCGGACTCATCGAACGGCATTATCGCGGTGCGTGACCTCAATGCTTTGAAGGTGGAATCCAGGCAATTGGAACGCAGCCTGCGCTTGTTACCGGCTGAACCTAGAGTAATGAAGGTCAGCACCGCAACGACCATCCGGGATCTTGAAGATCGTATAACCGCCATCGATATTCGGCTGAATGATCGCTCCGCTAGTTTGGACGCCGAGCAGGAAGAGACATATTGGCGCGAGCGGGTGCGACTTATGAATTCACTGGTCCGATTGCGTTATGCGCAAGCGCAACGGATCGCCTTTTAATCATATGAATAACGGTCGCCCTTGCGATTGGCGAATCTGCAGATATTGGAGTGGATGTAAATGAATATTGGTAAGCAAATTTTGGTGGCCATACTGGTCACGGGCTTCGCGGGCCCAATTGCCGCCCAGCAAGAACCTGAGCGCGAATCTCAGATTCGAGCAGTCGAGGTCGAAGTGCGAATGCGCCAGGCGGAAAAACAATTGGAAGAAGCGGCGCGGCGCATAGCGGAATTGAGCTCGATGGAATTATCGCGGGTTGGCGAAATCGAAAAACATTTTGCCTTCGACGGTCGCCGCGCAGTAATGGGCATTACGATTGGCTCTGAATCTAAGAGTGCCGCTGCGGTAGACGGTGTAACAGTCATGGCAATCTCGCCTGGTGGCAGTGCTGACGAAGCCGGCCTTCGTGCAGGAGACGTCATTGTTGAGCTCAATGGTGAGTCGTTGGCTGCGGAAAACGCGATGTCGGCGAATGCGATATTGCTCGACTTTATGCAAGGCGTCGAAGAAGGCGATATTTTGGAAGTCGATTATAAGCGTGACAACAATATGGGAACGGTTGAATTACGACCAAAATTGATTGCGAGTTCATCGTTTAGATTCAATTTTGGTGGGCGTCCGTTTGCCGTGCCGGCGGCGCCAAATGCGGCAGCGCCCGTCATAGCTTATAACTGGGTGAGCAAGCATAGCGGACATGGGTTTGGCGACATGGAGATGGTCGAATTGAATGCATCCCTTGGCCGTTACTTCGGAACCGAATCTGGCCTACTTATCGTTAAGGCACCGGCGGATAACTCCTTTAAACTGCAAGACGGCGATGTGATAGTCAATATCGACGGGCGTACACCTAGTGATTTACTGCACGCCGTTCGAATTCTTAATTCTTATCAGAGTGGCGAAACGCTCAATATCGAAATTATGCGCGACAAACGGAAGGAGACATTGTCTGTAAGGGTTCCAGACAATCGGCGCAGCTCTCTTCTGCCTCCAGCATTTCCCGCGCCGGCTGCTGTGGACGACCGTCAATACAGGATCGTTCGCAAACGCGAGGAGCGAACTTAATACGTCCGCTTTTCTGGGCCGGATAACAGACTCTTGTCTGGCCCAACAGTCGGCCTGATGGTCCCGCTGGAACTACCGATTTGCTACTATGCGCGCCCATGCGCCTGAGTGAATTCGACTACGACCTTCCCGCAAAGCTGATTGCGACTCACCCTACCTCGCGACGCACAGCGAGCCGCTTGCTGTGTCAGTTCCACGATCGACGGCCTGCGGATAAGCTGTTTTCTGACTTTCCCACGTTACTGCGCGCCGGTGACCTGTTGGTATTTAACGATACTCGTGTAATTCGCGCGCGCTTGCGAGGCAACAAAGCGTCGGGCGGCAAGGTCGAAATGCTGATGGAGAGATTGCTCTCAAGCGATATCGCGTTGGCACACGTGAAAGCGAGCAAGTCGCCGAAAGCGAAATCGACCATCGAATTGACGGGCGGCAGTACAGCGACCGTATTGGGCCGCGATGGGGACCTATTCAAATTGCGATTCGATACCGATATTGCGCAATACCTAAAACAATATGGCGAAGTCCCGCTACCGCCGTATTTGGGGCGGGAAGCAGAGTCTGCGGACGATGAGCGCTACCAGACCGTCTATGCCCGCAGTGACGGAGCGGTCGCTGCGCCAACAGCGGGGTTACATTTCGACGACCCAATGCTTACTGAAATCGCGACACTCGGCATTGAACGCTGCTTTGTTACGCTTCACGTTGGTGCCGCTACATTTCAGAATCTTCGCGAAGAACAGTTGTTGGATAATCGTCTGCATTCGGAGCGTGTTTTGGTCACGGCGCCGGTTTGCGAGGCAATAAAGGCTACACGCGCCCGTAATGGGCGCGTTGTTGCGGTGGGTACAACGACAGTGCGAGCGTTGGAAACAGCGGCGCGACATGGATCGCTAGAGCCGTATTCGGGCGAATCCGATCTATTCATAACGCCCGGCTATGAATTTCGCTCGGTGGATGCATTACTAACTAATTTTCACCTGCCGAAGTCCTCGCTTTTGATGTTGGTGGCAGCATTCGCTGGATTTGATACCACCATGGCGGCATATCGGCACGCAGTGAGCAATAAATACCGTTTCTTCAGCTACGGTGACGCAATGTTTATCGTGCCTCATAGCCTGAATTTCGCATGAAATTAGAAATTGGCAGTACCGCGGGAGCAGCTCGGGAAGGCAATCTGACGTTTCGGCGCGGCGTTGTTGAAACCCCCGCATTCATGCCGGTTGGCACGTATGGGACCGTCAAGAGCGTGACGCCTGAAGAAGTGCTGCAAAGCGGCGCCGACATGTTGCTGGGAAATACCTTTCATTTGATGTTGCGGCCGGGCGCAGAGGTGATTAGGCGCCATAATGGGCTACATGAATTCATGAATTGGTCGGGCCCCATTCTCACAGATTCCGGTGGATTTCAGGTGTTTTCGTTGGCCGCCATCCGCCGACTGAGCGAAGAGGGCGTGCTATTTCAGTCGCCGATTAACGGCGACGAAGTGTTTTTGACGCCCGAAAAATCGATGGATGTACAGCATGCGCTAAACGCCGATGTCACAATGATTTTTGATGAATGCACAGCCTATCCGGCGACACCGGAAGAAACCGAAAAATCAATGTTGCTTTCGTTGCGCTGGGCAAAACGCAGCCGGGTGCGATTTGACGAACTGAAGGCGGCACAACCGGATCGCGGTGAGGCGTTATTCGGCATAGTGCAAGGTGGCGTATTTGATGAATTCCGCCAGCAGTCTCTGGCAGGTTTAGAGGAAGTTGGTTTTGATGGATACGCGGTCGGCGGACTGGCGGTCGGTGAATCAGAAGCTGAGCGCAACGCGGTTCTGGACAATCTCATGCCCGCTATGCCGGTCGATAAACCCCGCTATTTGATGGGCGTCGGGACGCCAGTTGATATTGCCGAGGCAGTTAGCCGTGGTATCGACATGTTTGACTGTGTTATGCCGACACGCCACGCGCGCAATGGGCACCTGTTTACGTCGAGGGGTGTTGTGAAAATTCGCAATGCTAAGTATGTCCGCGACACGGGGCCCCTAGATCCGGCCTGTAGCTGCTACACGTGCGCGAATTACAGTCTGTCATACCTCCGTCACCTGGAAAAATGTGGAGAGATGTTGGGCGGCCGGTTGGGGACTATCCACAACTTGTATTACTATCAGCAATTGATGCGCCAGATCCGCTACGCCATCAAGTCGAATGCGCTGGAGGCATTGGTTTCTCAATTGCGCGCGACCTACGCCGCAGATTGAATCGACGTCTGCGGCCTTGAATCTTTCGCGACTGCCCCCAATTCGCGGTTTCCTGTGCCATAATGGCGCGCCATTTTTTAGGGTCAGACGTCTCGGCGTCAGGATGAGAGGATTATGGATTTCTTTATTAGTAACGCTTTCGCGCAGGACGCGGCACCCGGCGGTTCCTTGGGATCGATGCTTTTGCCGATGCTGCTTATATTCGGTGTTTTCTATTTTCTATTGATCAGGCCGCAACAGAAAAAGCAAAAAGAGCACACGGCATTGGTGTCTGCACTTTCTACCGGTGATGAGGTGCTGACGGCCGGTGGTATCCTGGGCAAGATTACTGCAGTTAGCGACCACTATGTAACACTACACATAGCGGACAACGTAGAGATCAAAATTCAAAGGTCGACTGTATCGCAAGTCGTGCCGAACGGCACAATCGACGCAGCCTAGCTGCGCCTAGATTGGTCGGGCATTTTTTTCGTGACCTTCGAAACTAGACGCGCTGGTTGCCGCCAATTAGGGCATGCGAGTAGTTTCCACTCGCAATAATTATTTTCGGTAGGACTCTGAATAAATGAATTGTACTTCGTTCGAACTGCGTCGCGAATCGACTGATAAGTCGCTATGAAGAGCGTCCCGTCACAGCTTTTATTTTCGGTAGGATGCTGAACCAATGAATCGATACCCGTCTTGGTTAAATATTTTGGTACTGCTGGTGTTTCTGACCGGCGTGGTATTTGCGTTACCAAATATTTATGGCAGTAATCCAGCTGTGCAAATCGCAGATCTGGATGGAGATAACTATGACGAATCTCGCGTCGCCGGTTATGTACAGGTTCTTTCGGAAAATAACTTAACGCCGGAGGCAGCTTACGTCGCTGACGGCCGCGTTGTAATTCGTTTTGACGAAGTTAGCGACCAGGAGAGTGCTAGCACGATCCTGGCGGATCGATTTGGCAATGTGTCGAGTGTCGCGAAAACGTTAGCGCCTGCGCTGCCAGAATGGGTCAGAAATACTGGTTTGAATCCGATGAGTCTCGGCCTTGATTTGCGTGGTGGTGTCCACTTCCTACTCGAGGTTGATATGAATACGGCCGTTGAGAGCCGACTCAAATCGTACCAGCAAGATTTTCAGACGCGGCTGCGTGAAGCAAAAGTTATTAGTCGTGTCGACGATCCGGCGGATGGGACAATCGTTGTGCGCGTGCGTGATGCGAATAACCTAGAACAAGCAAGAAGTATTGTACGTGACGCTGACGCCGAATTGCTTATTCTTGATGGTGGGGACGATCGTTCGTTACGTATCAGCATGAGCGATGCGCAAATTCGCGCGCGACAGGATTTCGCAATCGAGCAAAATATGACCACGCTTAGAAATCGTGTCGATCAGTTGGGTGTGGCCGAGCCTTTGGTGCAAAGACAAGGTGTCGACCGCATCGTCATCCAATTACCCGGCGTGCAGGATCCTAATCGCTTAGACGACTTAATTACGGCAACGGCGACTTTAGAATTCAGATTGGTGGACCAAGATGGTAGCGCGCCGGGTTCCAGACGTTACGCGGGCCGTGAGGGAATATCCGGGCAGATATTGAAGCGCGAAGTTATCGCATCAGGTGATCAAATTATTGACGCCGAAGCAGGATTTAGTGAAGGCCAGCCAGCGGTCTTCATCACGCTCGACTCCGTTGGTGGCGCGAATATGCTCAAGACCACTCAAAAAAATCTCGGCAAGCCGATGTCGACGGTCTTCATCGAAACGCGTCGTGATCCCATCATTGTTGATGGTGAGGCGAGCTATCGAACGGTCAGGACTGAAGAGATCATCAATACTGCAACGATTCAGGGAATTTTCAAAGATCGTTTTCGCACGACCGGATTGAATACGATTGAGGCACGCAACCTTGCGTTATTGTTGCGCGCGGGCGCTTTAGCCGCCCCTGTATACAAAGTCGAAGAGCGGACAATTGGCCCGTCTCTAGGTAAAGACAATATCGACAAGGGATTCAAGGCAGTGACTATCGGGTTTCTCACTGTCATCGTATTTATGGCGGTTTACTACCGTTGGTTTGGCGTAGTTGCAAACCTGGCTTTGTTTACTAATCTCATTATGATCGTGGCATTGTTGTCTCTGTTGCAGGCGTCGCTGACGCTACCCGGAATTGCAGGCATAGTACTAACCGTCGGAATGGCAGTCGACGCGAATGTGCTCATATTCGAGCGCATTAGGGAGGAATTAGCCGCTGGCGCCTCGCCGCAAAACGCGATCTATTCTGGATACGAAAAAGCGTTTTCTTCCATTGCTGATGCGAACATTACGACGCTCATCGCGGCAATTGTATTATTTGCGTTAGGTACGGGGCCGATTAAAGGGTTCGCGATTACGCTTTCGCTCGGAATATTGACTTCGATGTTTACATCGATTGTCGGAACGAGAGCGGTTGTTAATTTGGTGTTTGGTGATCGAAAAATACAAGGTCTCCCAGTGTAGTGGTGCTTGAATGCGACTAATAAAACAGAAAACCTCCATCAACTTTTTGGGCCGAAGCAGGCGCAAGATTGCGCTTATTATCTCAGCGGTGCTGGTCATTTCGTCGTTTTCTTCTTTGGCCATTCGCGGTTTGAATCTGGGCATAGACTTCACCGGTGGAGTGCTTCTTGAAGTGGGTTACCCACAGAATGCGGATCTAGATCGCATTCGAGAATTGATGTCGGACGCCGGCTTCACCGATATGAAGGTACAGCAATACGGTCCACCAACCGATGTGATTTTGCGGCTGCCGCCGCAGGGTGAGGGTGCCAATCCAAATGATATTCGCGATTCGATTCGCAACGTATTAGCTGCCGACGAACCGAACGTCAATTTGCGACGCGTGGACTTCGTAGGTCCTCAGGTCGGCAAGGAGTTGCAAGAGGCTGGCGGTCTATCGATGATTTTTGCGTTGTTACTTATATTCGGCTACGTGATGTTCCGATTTCAGTGGAAATTTTCCATGGGCGCTGTTGCTGCGCTCGCGCACGACGTTGTCGTGACTGTGGGCTTCTTTTCTATTTTTTATTTGCCGTTTGATTTATCCGTGATCGCAGCGGTGCTTGCAGTCATCGGCTACTCGCTAAACGACACTGTTGTATCGTTTGACCGTATTCGCGAGAACTTTATTGCATTGCGTGGCGTCACCGCGCAAGAGTCGATGAATACGTCGATCAATGAAATGTTGGCGCGAACAATAATAACGGGCGTCACCACTTTGCTCGTATTAGTCGCTCTGCTGACTTTGGGCGGACCTTCTGTCAGGCCTTTTTCTATCGCGTTGATCGTCGGCATTATCATCGGTACTTATTCTTCAATTTACACCGCCAGCGCGATCGCGTTAGCGCTCGATGTGCGGCCGCAGGACTTGCTGCCGCCGGCTGAAGATCCGGATCTCGTTGACGAATTGCCATAGCGGAGTAAATTTCACTGGCCGCTGAAATTGAAATTGCTTTACGACTGGCTGGGCGAGAACATTTCCTCAATATCTGGGCCGAATAATTTAGTAATTGCGGTGTAAATTTTCGGTGTTCCTGTGAGCACGTGGCCGGTTTGTAAATATTCGTCACCGCCGTCTAGCCCAGTGATAATGCCACCTGCTTCGCGGATGATCAGCGCGCCAGCAGCGATATCCCAAATGGCCAAACCGGTCTCCCAGAACAGGTCCAGTCGGCCAGACGCAACGTAGCAGAGGTCTAATGCCGCCGCGCCGCCGCGGCGAATCCCCGAGGTATTCATCATCGCCTTCTCAAGCATCCGCATGTACGGCGGAATCGCCAAGTTGGATTCGCGAAACGGAAGGCCAGTCCCCAGCAGCGCACGTTCGAGTTGTTGTTGCCCGCTGACACGGATCTTTCTCCCGTCCAATTGTGCGCCCTGACCGCGGGAAGCTGTAAACAACTCCTGTCGCATTGGATCATAAACCACGCCGTGTTCAACGCGACCGTTGTGCATGAGTGCGACGGACACGCAGAAAACAGGAAAGCCATGTAGATAATTTGTGGTTCCATCAAGCGGATCGATGACCCAGGTATATTCGGAATTGCCGTACGCGCCACTTTCCTCGGCGATAATGGCGTGATCTGGATAGTGCTTCAAAATGACATCGATTACCGCGCTCTCGGCGGCGCGGTCGGCTTCGCTTACGAAATCGTTGCGCCCTTTCTGCTCGATCTTCAATTTGTGTAGTTTAGGGATATTGCGAATGAGCGAATCGCCCCCGCGTCGAGCAGCCATAACAGCCACATTTAGCATTGCGTGCATTTAACAGATTCCGCCAAATTTTGAAAAGAACTGGCCCATCAATTGACTCTCAGGATGGGCAGGCGGGCTACAATAGCAGACTGGCAAAACAGAACATAGCGAGCGAAGCGAGTGTCTGTGAGAATTATCTTGGTCGGTACGACTCACCCCGGCAACATCGGCGCGGTAGCGCGTGCGATGAAAAATATGGGCATCCATGATTTAGTGCTGGTCAATCCTCGCTATTTTCCGCATGCAGAGGCCGACGCCAGAGCCTCTGGTGCCGAGGATGTTCTGCAATCCGCACGAGTCGTCGAGAGCCTGGACGAAGCGCTAAGCGATTGCGTGTACATTGCAGGCGCCAGCGCGCGGTCTAGAAGCATTGGTTGGCCGAGCATGATGCCTCGTGAATGTGCTGAAAGGCTGACCGCGGAGGCGTGCGTTGGTACCGTTGCAGCCGTCTTCGGACCTGAAAATTCCGGGCTAACTAACGAGGATTTGGATCGCTGCCACACGTTGCTGACGATTCCCACTGATCCAGGCTTTAGTTCTTTAAACCTAGCGATGGCGGTGCAGGTACTGACCTATGAGTTGCGCGTTTGCGCCATTGACAATGTACCGGTCGCCCCAACGTCTGAGGCGCCGTTGGCTTCCGGCGAAGAACTCGAACATTTTTACGTTCATTTGGAGCAGGTACTGACCGCGAGTAAATTTCTTGACCCGGAAAATCCGCGTCTGTTGATGCGCCGTTTGCGGCGTTTATTTTCCCGTGCGGAACCGGAAAGCAACGAGGTCAATATTCTTCGCGGCATATTGAAATCTCTGGAACCCGCAAACAGTGGCTGCGCTGAACAATGAATCCGAACGAATTCATCTATCTTGACTATGCGGCAACGACACCGGTCGAGCCAGCTGTGGCTGCTGCGATGGCGGGCGCATTGGGCATAGACGGTAACTTCGGCAACCCTTCGTCGAACCACCCGCTTGGCCGCAAATCACTGCAGGTTGTCGAACATGCGCGTGAGCAACTCGCTGCGTTAATCGGTGCGAGCGCCAGAGACATCGTGTGGACCTCGGGTGCGACCGAATCTGACAATATGGCGATCATAGGAGCGGCGCGCTTCCGATCGTCGAAGGGAATGCACCTGATCAGCATGCCGGTCGAGCACAAAGCTGTCACCGACACATTTTCGGCGCTTGCTGCGCAGGGATATGAGGTGACTTGGCTTAGCCCAAAGTCAGATGGCTTACTGGATCTTGGGCAATTCGAGCTGGCGCTACGCGAAGACACACAATTGGCGTCGATAATGTATGTCAATAATGAAACAGGCGCGATGCAAGACATCGAGGCGATCGGCAGTATCTGTAGAAAACATAATGTGCTCCTACACGTTGATGCCGCCCAGGCTGTCGGCAAAACGTCAATAGATGTCCATAAAATGCCAATCGACCTGCTGTCGCTGACAGCACACAAGTTTTATGGGCCCAAAGGAATTGGAGCGCTGTACGTTGCCGATCGGCCAGACTGTAAAATTGAGCCACTATTGTTTGGCGGCGGGCATGAAAGGGGTATGCGGCCCGGAACTTTGCCCGTGCATCAGATATGCGGCATTGGCCTGGCGGCGGAGATCGCGCAACAGCGGATGACTGAGGATTGGCTGCATATATCCGCTCTGCGTCGGCGACTATGGTCGGGAATTCGGGAGCTGCCGGGACTGCATATCAATGGCCCGGCGGAAGGTGGATTTCCGGGGATTCTGAATGTCAGCGCGGAGGGTGTCGATGGCGAGAGCTTGATGCTCGCTTTGCAGCCGGTTTGTGTTGCAAGTGGTTCAGCGTGTAATGCACGTAGTGGCGAGTCTTCCTATGTACTGAGGGCGTTGGGTCGAGACGACCACCTGGCGCAAAGCGCCATTCGCTTCGGCATTGGACGCCATAGCAGTGAACAAGATATCGATATTGCGATTGAACGCTATTGTACGGCGATAACAACGCTGCGTAAGTTCGCACCGCCAGCAGCTGTTCAGGAATCATCAGCTTGACGGATTACGATGACCCCTATAGCGCGCTCACGAGGGAGTTATTCGCCGAACTGTCGCATGCTGGCGACCTCAGTCGAAATTATCCGCTGTCTGCGCTCGCCGGTGTCGACGAATCCGCAGCCGGCGCCAAACTGCAGCTGGCACTGGGCCTTCGCGAAGCAACGGTTGCCGAAATGAGATTTCGGGCATTTGGCTGCCCACACCTGTTGGCGGCGGCCGAATGGCTGTGTGCCACTTATGAAGGTCATAATATCAATGACTTAGTGGAGTTTCGCGCGGTTTCGGTGATGCGCGCGCTGGACATACCCGTGCAAAAGACGGGTCGCATGCTGTTGTTGGAGGACTGCATCACGGTGTGCAAACGGCATCTATCTTAAGCTTACTTGGATCATGAAAATCGCATAATATACAGCTATCGCGGTGACACTGGCGTCATAGGGCGACTGCTTAGAAAAGGAAATTCTCTCCGAAATGGCCATACTTTTGACAGAACCTGCTGCCGATCGCGTACGCGGCTACCTGAAAGCGCGCGGCACCGGAATTGGCTTACGCGTTGGCGTCAAAAAGACCGGTTGTAACGGTTTTGCTTACGTTATCAATTACGCCGACGAAATTGAGGAATCGGACGTTGTGTTCGAAGAACGTGGCGTCAAGGTCGTGGTTGACGAACATAGCTTAGGACTGATCGACGGAACCGAGGTAGATTTCGTCAAGGAAGGATTGAATGAAGCTTTTCGCTTTCGAAATCCGAACGTCACAGGCGAATGCGGCTGCGGAGAAAGCTTCAGCGTCTAAGGGTGCTCACGGAGGAGCCCGTCTGTCCGTCTGCGGCTGCAGGCGATCTAAATGATTGAAACTACTCGCAGATGCGCCCGCATCATTCATTGCCTGAGGCTATTTTTGCGAGTAAAATTGAGGGTTTACGTACAGCCGGGCATCGACAATGCTCGGCTGTTTGGTTTAGTCATTGTTGTTGAATTGCCCAATTGTCAGCACAGAATGCATTGGGCGCGCAAATAGAAAAAATAGGAGTATTTGGTATGCCCGTTGAGCAGACGCTCTCAATCATCAAACCTGATGGTGTGCAAAAAAACCTGATCGGTGAGATTTATGACCGTTTTGAGAAAGCCGGCTTAGAAGTGGTTGCAGCAAGAATGATGCAGCTGACTAAGGAGCAGGCCGAGGGTTTTTACGCGGTACACAAGGAGCGACCGTTTTTCAACGATCTGGTTAGCTATATGACTTCGGGGCCGGTTATGGTTCAAGCGTTGGCGGGTGACGATGCGATCGCGGTATATCGCAAGATCATGGGTGCAACTAATCCGGCGGAAGCTGACACGGGAACGATTCGCGCGGATTTCGCGGAGAGTATTGAGGAAAATATCGTGCACGGTTCGGATGCAGCAGAGACTGCGGCAAATGAAATTGCCTACTTTTTCACGGATGAGGGCGTTTGTCCGCGGACCCGTTAACGGTCACTCTGCAGATCTGCTTCGCATGCAAAACAAAAAGTCAAAAACAAATCTTCTCGGTATGTCACCGGCGCTGCTTGAAAGTTGGTTTGTTGAGAAAGGCGAAAAGCCGTTTCGTGCGCGACAGATATTGCGTTGGCTGCATCAAAGGTATGTGAGTGACTTTGATGATATGACCGATTTGTCGAAAAACCTGCGTGAGTCATTGCACGCGACGGCAAGTTTGCATTTGCCGGAAATTGTGTC
The DNA here is from genome assembly GCA_021773015.1 of Woeseia sp. GTDB lineage: Bacteria > Pseudomonadota > Gammaproteobacteria > Steroidobacterales > Woeseiaceae > OFTM247. Next base: position 972,650 of record JAJFKW010000001.1, on the reverse strand, counting down.
TGAACAGCGTTCAACTGACGGCACCGTAAAATGGCTTTTTGAATCGGGCTCTGGGCAAGCGGTGGAATCTGTTTTTATTCCGGAGCCGGAGCGCGGCACGCTGTGCATTTCTTCGCAGGTCGGTTGTGCGCTGGATTGCTCATTTTGCGCCACTGGTGCGCAGGGCTTTAATCGCAATCTGTCGGCCGATGAAATTGTTGGGCAGGTCAATGTGGCGAATCGCATACTGCCGAAGCGATCTAATGGCGTAAATGCTATCACTAATGTGGTGTTTATGGGCATGGGCGAACCGCTGGCAAATTATCGCAACGTGGTGGCGGCGCTGGAACTGTTGACGTCGGACTTCGCCTACGGATTGTCACGGCGTCGCGTCACCGTGAGCACTTCTGGGATAGTTCCGCACATTGATAAACTCGGGACCGATTGCAATGTCTCTCTTGCAGTGTCGTTGCACGCGCCAAACGATGAATTGCGCGATCAACTAGTGCCAATAAATCGCATACATCCAATTGACGAACTGCTGGATGCTTGCTGGCGCTACGCAGCGTCTCATTCGAATCGGTTCATTACATTCGAGTATGTCATGTTGAAAGACGTCAACGATTCTGTGGCACACGCCGGCGAATTGGCGACACTGCTGCAGAATAGGCCGGCGAAAGTCAATCTGATTCCATTTAATCCTTTCGCCGGCAATGTCTATCGACGTTCAAGTTCGGACACAATCAAGCGATTTCAAACGCGACTTCGAGACAGAGGACTGGTGGCGACAACTCGCAAGACACGTGGAGACGATATCGACGCAGCATGTGGGCAATTGGCTGGCAAAGTAAGCGATAGAATCAGGGTGAGATTAAGCGACAAGAACTTAAGGGTGGCAACGGCGTAATGAATAACATGAAACTATTGGTATTAGTATTCGTCCTAACGACCATCGCAGGGTGCATATCAACCAGTACCGGAACCGAAAAGACGGTTCGAGACGACGGGGCTGCGGCTGAACAGAATTTTAATTTGGGTGCGCAATATTACCATCGCGGTAATTACAAATTCGCAAAGGATCGATTGCTGCGAGCGTTGTCTTTCAATCCGAAATTTGCGATTGCACACTCGACGTTGGCGCTGACCTACGAAAAACTGGAGAACAATCGCCTGGCCGCAGAACATTACGAAAAGGCGGTTCGCTTGGAACCGAAGAACATAGACGTTCGAAATCTGTTCGCGGTATTCCTATGTAACCAGAGAAAGTTCGATGAGGCAAAACAACAATTCGATCGAGCAATTAGTGTGCGACCAAATGACAATGCGCACGTCATGATGACCAATGCTGGCGTCTGTTTGAGCAATAAACCAGACCTGCAATTAGCGGAAAAATATTTTCGTGACGCTTTGGAATTTAAGTCCAGCTACGGAGAGGCGCTAATTCAATTAGCGTCGCTGAAACACGAAACAGGAAATGATCTACATGCGCGGGCTTTCTTGCAGCGCTATCTGGCAAACAATGCGCAAAGCGCTTCAGCGTTGTACTTGGGGATCAAAATTGAGAAAGCGCTAGGCGACGATCGCGCGAGCACCGATTATACCAATCAGCTCTTGCGCGACCATCCAAATTCTCTGGAAGCTCAGTACATCGTGGGAATCAATTAGCTGTGAGCGATGGCGAATCAAGAAATTCGGGCAAGTCATCGAAAGATAGAGATGACGACGGGCCACTTGCGGGCCAGCGACTGGCACATGCTCGTAGGGCAAACGATATATCGATTGCCGAGATCGCTAAAGAACTTCATCTAGACGAACCAAAAGTTCAGGCACTAGAGGAGAACCAATTCGAAATTCTCGGTGCGCCGGTCTTCGCGAAGGGTCATTTGCGCAAATATGCGGAGTTGGTCAATGTGCCAATCGAGGATGTTCTTGCCGACTACTATAAAATCAACAGAGCGGCCGGTGCGCCGCCGGTTGTGGATCCAAGGCGCAGACATCCTATGCCGATGCAAATGCAGACGTCGATGGCACCGTGGATTGCAGTAGTCCTTGTATTGTTATTCGCCGCCGCCGCTGCCTATTGGTGGTTTTCACGAGACGTTGTGCCTACTGTGGATAATTCACCCGGCAGTGTGCAACCGTTCGTGGCCGAAGAAACTGTTGAGGAGGCGGAGATTCAGCTTTCGCAGCCCACTGATACGGCTGACACTCAGGTTATGAGTGTTCCGTCCACTAGCTCTGATGCTGCGGATTCGAATACCTCAGAGGCCGTGCAAAACGACACCACAGATCTGACCGTCGATGAAGGTCAAGTACGTATTGATATGGTGTTTAGCGGCGATTGTTGGGTAGAAGTTACTGATCGTGATGGTCGAAGACTGTTTTACGGTCAAGGACGTCAAGGACAAACGATTTCTCGCGTCGGATCGGTACCGCTGCGAGCGCTTTTCGGTGATCGCAACAACGTTAGCGTCACAGCCAACGGCGTCGATGTGCCGCTAGTCGCGGAAAGTGGCCGTGGCAATGTATCTCGGGTCACGATCAGCGCACCGTAAGATTTTCGATCGCGCAGAAGCTACTGGAATTCGATGCAAGTGAAACCCCAACCCATTCGTGGCATGAATGACACGCTTCCGGACGCCGCGGTGACGTGGCGTTTTCTCGAGACCGTAGTTCGTGAAGTTATCGAATCTTACGGCTACCGTGAGATTCGATTGCCACTGCTTGAACAAACCGAGCTGTTTGCCAGATCCATCGGTGAGGCAACCGATGTCGTCGAAAAAGAAATGTACACCTTCGTTGACCGAGACGGCGACAGCATTACGCTACGCCCGGAAGCGACGGCCAGCATGGTGCGAGCGGGTATTAGCAACGGGCTGCTGCACAACCAGCGGCAAAAACTTTGGACCAATGGGCCGATGTTCCGGCATGAAAAGCCACAGAAGGGTCGATATCGCCAATTTCACCAAATTGACGTCGAAGCGATGGGCTTTGCCGGCCCGGATATCGATGCTGAATTGATCATATTGTGTGCCCGCATGTGGCAGCGGCTCGGAATTAAGAGAATTTGGCTGGAGATCAATTCGCTCGGAAGCTCAGAAACCCGCGAAATTTACCGGAATGCGCTCATAAAGTACTTTTCGAGCGTGAAAAACCAGCTCGATGACGATAGTATTCGCCGCCTTGAGACGAACCCGCTGCGGATTTTGGACAGTAAGAACCCAGACTTGCAAGGCGTGATTGAGCAAGCGCCGAACATGCTGGAGTTCTTGGATACTGAGTCCGAAGCACATTTTTCGCAGCTAAAAGTGGCTTTGGATGCAGCCGGCATAGAATATCGGGTGAATTCACGCCTCGTTCGCGGTTTGGACTATTACAATCGGACCGTTTTTGAGTGGGTAACCGATGCTTTGGGTTCGCAGGGCGCAGTTTGCTCTGGGGGCCGGTACGACGGTCTCGTTCAAAAATTGGGCGGCAAAACGACGCCCGCGATTGGTTGGGCGATGGGTGTCGAGCGTTTGGTGATGTTGTATCAAACCGGTGGTGGCCAGTCGCCGAGTAATTCGCCCGATGTTTATTTGGCGATGGTCGGCGAGCCAGCAGAACGGAGAGGAATGGATGTCGCGGAACGATTGCGAGACGAGATTGCTGGTATTAAGGTCGAAATGAATCTCGGTGGTGGTAGTTTCAAATCGCAATTGAAGCGTGCGGATAAGAGTGGTGCGCAATATGCTTTGGTGCTGGGTGACGATGAGATTGAGAACAACTGCATAGGGTTAAAACCGCTACGCAGCGACGAGCAACAATGTAGCCTGGCGATGGAGCGTCTCATCGACACACTGGGCAGCAAACTAAATTAGTGCCGCAGTCCGTAGTTTGAGGCTGCAGCAGCAATATTAATCTGAAAGTAAAGGCATGGGTGTGGAAGATCTATCCGAAAAAGAACAGCTAGACCAAATGCGATCATGGTGGTCGGAGTACGGCAACTATGTAATTGGCGGAATCGTAATCGGGATTGCGCTCATTGTTGGTTTCAATCAATGGGGAAGTAGAGTAAAGACGCAGCAGGTCGAAGCGTCCGAACTATATGAATCGTTGCGCGAGGCGGTTGCTGCCGACAAGACCGATGACGCTGACGAAAGCGCCAGCGAATTGTTTTCGAAATACGAAAATACCGCTTATCCAGCCAAAGCACGTTTGGTGATGGCGCGTGTATATATGGATAAGGGTCGTGATCAAGATGCTGCCGACGCGTTGCGTGCTGTTGTCGATGCTGATCCCGATTCCGAGTTGGGGCTATTGGCAAGATCACGGTTGGCGAAGGTATTGCTGTATCAGGAGAAACCCCAGGAAGTTGTTGATTTGCTGTCTCCGGTGGACGGGCAGGCATTTACATCGCGCTTCAGCGAAACGCTTGGCGACGCATACGCGGAGCTTGGCGAATTTGCCAAAGCGAAAGAAGCATTTAGCCGTGCCATGGAAGATAGTGCTAGCTCGCCGACTGTTGATCGTTCGCTGTTACAGATGAAGATAAACGATTTGCCCGAAATTGCGTTGGCGGTTGCCTCGCCAGAGGGTGACGGAACAGCGGATGACGCGACTGTTGCCGCGTCTGAGGTGGTCGAAAGTGCGGTTTCTGAGAATGATGAAGAAACTGAATCAGGCGCTGAGAAGGTCGAGTGAAAAAACTCAAGATACACATTCTCGTTATTATCGCGGTCGTTTCTCTAACCGGCTGCGGAATATTCGGCAGTAAAGACAAGGAAAAGGAATTACCGCCAAAGGAATTGCTAAAATTCAAGCAAACGCTAAACGTAAAGCGTGTTTGGTCCGCCAAACTCGGTGGCGGTAGTGAGTTGCTGCGTCTTGGATTGTCGCCGACAGGCGATGGCGTAAGAATTTACGCGGCAAGTCAAGACGGGGACGTGTCCGCGTTCGATCCAAAAAGCGGCAGGTCATTATGGAAAACTGCGCTGAAGATCGAGCTATCCTCTGGGCCCGGAGCAGGCGACAAACTTGTCGTTGTTGGCGGCAGAGACGGAGACGTTGTTGCGCTCGACCCAGCCACTGGCACTGAGCAGTGGCGCGCCAATGTAATCGGTGAGACTTTGGCTCGTCCGCTAGTGACCGATGACGGTGTATTGGTCTATACAATTGACGGCCAACTACGCATGTTGTCGATATTCGATGGCAGCGAAAAATGGACAATGCAGCAAGACCTGCCAGCACTGACGCTTAGAGGTTCTTCATCGCCTGTTGTAGTCGGCGGTACCGCAATTGTTGGATTCGATAATGGGCGATTGATCGCGCTGGATTTGGACAGCGGCAATACAGAGTGGGAGGCGTTGGTGTCTCCGCCCACCGGTCGATCGGACCTTGAACGTCTATCAGACGTTGACGGTCAACTACAGGTTGTTGGTCAAGACGTTTACGCATCGGGATATCAGGGTCGAGTCGCCTCGTTGGCGGCCGAATCTGGTCAAGTGTTGTGGGCGCGAGAAATTTCTACGCATGTTGGTGTTGGTGCCGATTGGAACAATATTTACATTGTTGAAGACGACGGTGAATTGGTATCGTTGTTGCGCCGCAATGGATCGGACGTTTGGCGAAGCGAAGATTTACTACGGCGTGAGCCAACCGCGCCGGTCGCGTTCGATCAATCTGTTGTCGTCGGCGACTTTGAAGGTTATGTGCACTTCTTTAGCGCAACCGACGGGTCCCCCGTTGCACGCGTACGCGTGGGTAAAGGGGAGATTTCTTCAGCGCCAGTTGCCATTGGCGATAGACTCTACGTGCAAAGTGAGTCCGGTGCGTTGGCCGTATTCGAGATTCCCAAGGCTAATCGTGAGGACAATGAAAGCAACTGAACGCAGCCGACACCGACTGCAGTCCGATCGGCAGCCTATGAAAACAAAAGTAGTAAATGTTGACCTGTTAGTCCCAGTTTGCGTCATGCTTATTGAGCAACTGCCTGCGGCTAGCGCTGCTCGTAGCGTTGGGCTCGATGGCGTTGGTTAGTCGCGATGCTTCCCGTTATCGCATTGATTGGCCGGCCAAACGTTGGCAAGTCGACCCTTTTTAATCGTCTGACAAGATCGCGCGATGCGTTGGTCGCAGACTATCCTGGACTAACACGTGATCGCCAGTTTGGTTTTGGCAAGTTAGGTCCAATCCCCTATCTCGTTGTCGACACCGGCGGTGTTGCCGGTGGTGAAGTTGGCATCAGCGAACTCATGGTCGAGCAAACGGTGCGCGCCCTGCAAGAAGCGGATATCGCCATCGTAATGGTCGATGGTCGCAGCGGTCTGACTGCCGCCGATGAACACGTTGCCGACTTGGCGCGCAAGCACGCCAAAGCAACGTGGCTGGCGGTGAATAAAGCAGAAGGTTTGGATTCCGCCATTGCATCTGGTGAGTTCCATGGCCTGGGAGTTGGCGATCCGGTCGCCATATCGGCCGCGCATGGCGACAGGATATCGGCGTTGATGGACGAAATATTGTCGCCGTTCATTGCAGATGCAGAACTGATCGCTGGAGAAGATGCGGAAGACGAAGAGGATGCTGGTGATGATGCAAACGCGCCGCTGCGCATCGCCGTTATTGGTCGTCCGAACGTTGGTAAGTCGACATTGATCAATCGCCTTTTAGGCGAGGACCGCCTTGTCGTCTTCGATCAACCCGGTACGACGCGCGATAGTGTTGCGGTGCCATTTGAACGTGATGGCAGGCAGTACGTGTTGGTCGATACAGCAGGTGTCCGACGCAAGTCAAAAGTCCACGAAACCATCGAGAAGTTTAGCATCATCAAAGCCCTCCAAGCGATGGAGCGATCGCAAGTCGTCATCGCAGTACTCGACGCGCAAGAAGGTGTGACGGAGCAAGACGTCAGCCTGATGGGGCTAATACTGCAACGAGGCAGAGCACTGGTCGTCGTCGCAAACAAATGGGACGGTTTGTCACCAGAACAACGAAAACGTGTGCGGGACGATTTGGATCGCCGTTTGCCATTCTTGGATTTTGCGCGGCAAATGACGATTTCGGCGTTGCACGGTACGGCTGTAGGCGACCTATTACCCGAGGTTCGAAAAGCATACCGGGCCGCGACGCGGGATATTGCAACGAACGATCTCAACAAGGTTCTCGAAGATGCGGTGAATGCGCACGCGCCACCTCTGGTTCGTGGCAGGAGAATAAAGCTGCGCTATGCGCATCAAGGCGGTCGCAACCCGCCAGTCATCGTCATTCACGGTAATCAAACAGAAAAATTACCCGAGGCGTATCGACGATATTTAATCAACCGATTTCGGAAAGTGTTTCGACTTAAAGGGACCCCAGTGCGCCTGGCATTCAAGTCGAGCAAGAATCCATTTGAAGGCAGGCGTAATAAATTGACTCCACGGCAGCTGCAAAAACGAAAACGCCTTATGAAGCACGTAAAGCGTTAGGCTGGTGAATGGCACCTTACACTGCTATAAATAATCCATGAGTTTCCCAGCGTCCAAAGGCACAAAGTTCGTCCGAGTCAGTGGGCGCTTTGTCATGCATCGTGGCGGTTATCTCGAAGAGCCGACAATTGCTTATGAGACATGGGGTGAATTGAATGCGGCAGGCGATAATGCCGTGCTCCTGTTCACCGGCTTGTCTCCCTCTGCTCACGCGGCGTCCTCTGTTGAGAATCCGGCGAGCGGCTGGTGGGAGGGTATGATCGGGCCTGGATTGCCAATCGACACCGATCGCATTTTTCTTATTTGCATAAATTCGATCGGTAGTTGCTTCGGCTCCACCGGGCCTGCAACCAACATGCCGGATACCGATCAATGGTACCGGTTGAACTTTCCGGTGCTGACGCTCGAAGACGTTGCGAATGGTGGTTACGAAGTACTAAGGCATCTGGGCCTGACAACCGTTCATACCACGATTGGCGCATCGATGGGCGGGATGAGTGCTTTGGCTTTTTGCATACAGCACCCAGAGGTCAGCGAAAGATTCGTATCAATATCATCTGCGGTTCGTGCGCTGCCGTTTTCCATTGCGGTTCGCTCGTTACAGCGAGAAATGATCTGGCGCGATCCAAAGTGGCTGGATGGCGACTACCCGCCAGACGACCCGCCGATTTCCGGGCAAAGGTTGGCGCGAAAACTGGGCATGATGACTTACCGCTCAGCGGAAGAGTGGGAACTCCGTTTTTCGCGTGAGCGAATTGTCTATGATGAGGCACCCGGCAATCAGTTTAGGGGAGACTTCTCTGTTGAGTCGTATCTGGAAGCCGCGGCGGTTAAATTTACAGGCCAGTTCGACGCTAACTGCTATTTGTATCTATCTCGGGCGTCCGATCTATTTGATTTGGCCGAGCATGGTGGATCATTGGAAGCGGGTTTTGCGCGCGTGAAATTAAAGAAGGCATTGGTAATAGGGGTTACAACCGATATTCTATTTCCAATTCATCAACAACAAGAACTGGCCGATGGGCTGGCAACTGTTGTCGATGAGGTAGTGTTCAAAACGCTTGATTGCATTAAAGGGCACGATTCCTTTCTGGCTGACATGGATGCTTTTAGACCGGAGATTCAGCGCTACTTCGAATCATGCTAGATGATCTGCGTCAGCGCGCCGTCTGAACTGTTTGATGGTGGAGTTAGTGTTACGGCGTTTGCTTGCGTATTCCACAATTGTACGCTGTGATCTTTGCGGCGTCACACAAGCTAAAAGAAGCACGTTGGGTCCATAAGCGGCAACGAATGGTGAGCGATAAAACTGCATTCTTAAGTAATTTTCTAAGATGGAAATCCGGCCGCCAGCGGACTGGTTACGAAAAAATGCTGCTTCTCGCCAATCCATTTATTCTTCCGTTCGATTGTTACCTGCTGCGTTTTCAAACGGGAACCGAAATTCCTAAGCACACCGACCCCGTATCAGAAAAACGGCATTTTCGACTTAACATCATCCTGCATCATGCCGCCAAGGGCGGCGAATTTTCATGCGCAAATCCGATTTACGAAAGCAACAGAATTAAGCTGTTCAGGCCGGATCAATCTCCACACAGTGTTTCGAAAATCGAAGAGGGTACCCGCTACGTATTTAGTCTAGGCTGGGTGTTAGGATGATGCCTTGCATTCCACTATCGTGAGTAAGACCAAATTCGTTGCATGTTTCGCTTCGATGCACTTGTGGCCACCGGATGTCGATTACATACTAGCTTAATATGTTCTTGGGAGGTGAATCATGGAATTTAATGTCATACCGGTGATTAGAATTTTCGACGAGCAGAAAGCAAGAGAATTCTATCTGCAGTTCTTGGGAATGAGTGTGGACTGGGAGCACAGATTCGAGGACGGATTTCCAATATATATGCAGGTGTCCAGAGACGCACTTGTATTGCATCTTTCGGAGCACTCGGGCGATTGCACACCAGGTTCCAAAGTTTTCATTAACACGCCCGATCTCGATGCATTTTATGGTGATGTTATGGCAAAGGGTTATGCCTACAGTCGTCCGGAAATATTCGAAGCCGCGTGGGGCGATCGCATGTTTGAAGTGACAGATCCGTTTTCGAATAAAATCGTATTTAATGAGACACAACGAACATAGCAAATAGTCATGCGGCAACGGCAGTACACGATTCGATAGCTGCGCATTGGTAGGCGGTGTTGCGGGGAGAAAATACACTACACCAGAATCTGTTGAAAGAAGTGTTGCAAATATCCGTTTGGCTCACGATCGCCGCAATCATTGGCGTTCTTTGGCATTTCTTGTTCTTCTCCGATGATGAAGACAAAGATGCTACCTAAGTGTATTGGGATGGAACTTTTGTTCTGGTCTGGATTGACGCGTCGGAACAAAAGAAGAACTATGGAACCGGTCGAGGTCGATATGAAGTTCGATTGGTCAATGGAAAGCACGTCATGGCGCGTACCTACTTGAACGAAGACTTACGACGTCTTGACTGTGTAAGAGTACGTCAGCGAACAAAGTTTATGAGTTACGCGCCAACTTTTGAAATAGTCGGCAGACTTGATCGCTGTTGGCAGCCCACCAATTAAATAAGGTCACATGATACGGTGCCATGCTTTCCTTTAGTACACGTTGGACTGATGTTTATCCACGAGTAGCCAATCGTTACGAATTGAAATTACGAGAAAACGGAGTTGCCGAATGTTGATTCGCGGTGAATGTTGATTCGCGGTGAGTGAAGTCGAACGTCCCGCATACACGGATGTCGGTCGGCAGCTCAAATTGTTCATGTTCGAGAATGGCTACGCGACCGCAAGGGCCAAAAAAAGTTGCTGAGCCCAGAATGAATCTACTACGCTCGAAGGGGTGTTTATGAAATCGTATAGTATCGGTCTAACCGGATTGTTGTTGATATTCGTCGTTTCTGCGGTGTGCGCTGAAAACGAAAAGGGAAACAGGTGGTGGCCATCGGAGTGGGGGGCAGACGATGAGCGCGGAGCTGCCAATCGTTTGTCACCCGAGAAAGTACTTGAAGCGGCCGCGCTAATTGAAGAAGGCCGCATATACCAATTGGGTCGAGTCTACGAACCCGAAATGCCATTGTTTCCAGGTCGCCATTACAGCCTCACGATTCCTGGATCTCCGTCGGGCGGGCCGGCTGGATCGAACCAGGTTGTGTATCACGAAGAAATGATTAGTGGTCAAATTGGACAGGTTGGCACCCAATTCGATGGGCTAGGTCACGTTGGTACCCGTCTGCATGGCGAGGACATTTTCTACAATGGCTTTAGGCGGAGTGAATTTGGTACTGCAAGCGGTCTCGAAAAACTTGGCGTCGAGAAAGCGGGGGTATTTGTAACTCGTGGCGTGCTAATCGACGTAGCGGCTTATAAGAACAAAGAGCGTCTCACGGTGGGCACAGTGGTAACTGCCGAGGACCTAAAAGGGGCACTCAAGAAACAATCCACGGAGTTACATATTGGGGATGTTGTACTCATTCACACGGGCCATGGCCAACTTTGGATGGTTGACAACAAAGAGTACAATCGCGGTGGGCCAGGAATCGGTTTGGACGCGGCGATATGGTTGGCCGAGCAAAAAATCGTAATGACTGCCGCAGATACCTGGGCTACCGAGGTGATTCCATCCGAGGACCCCGTCCAGGCGTTTCCGATTCATCAGGAGTTGATTGTAAAGCGCGGAATTTACAATCTCGAAAACCTCGATCTTTCAGCGCTCGCGGAAGACCGCGTATATGAGTTCGCATTTATGTTTGCACCGGTGAAGTTCAAGGGTGCGACAGGGTCTCCGGGAAATCCCATTGCGATTAAATAGGCGCGTAGTCTTCGAGCGACCTGAATCGATTTCCGCAATTCCTATTTCGGATGCAATGGTAAAAGGAAAACCTGATTACACCGAGGGGTGAAGCATGTCGCTGCAAAACGAAAGAGCCGCTGAAGTTCTCAACCGCCTTCACTCGGCAGCAAACAGTCAGAAAGCCGGCCTCGTTGCAGCGGGACTTTCGATGATTCGGGATAAGTTGTTTCGTCGACCCGGTTCGCAGAATGCAGAAGTAGAGCGGATAAAAGATCTCTACGTTCCGGTTACGCGTAAACAGGGCGAGTTCTTATACATAGTGGCTCGTTCGTGTGGCGCGAAGCGAATAGTGGAGTTCGGAACTTCATTTGGAATATCGACTATTTATCTCGCAGCTGCCGTAACCGACAACGGCGGCGGCGTTGTATTCGGAACGGAATTAGAGCCATTGAAGGTTCGAGCGGCGCAAGGAAATATTGACGAAGCGGCGTTCACTTCTGTTGTCGACATTCTTGAAGGAGACGCTTTGCAAACGCTGCGGTCTGTCGATGGACCAATAGATATGGTGCTGCTTGATGGCTACAAGAACGGTTACCTTGACGTTCTGAAGATGCTCGCACCACGACTTCGACCAGGGTCTGTGGTTATTGCCGACAACCTGTTTACTTTTAGACACGCGCTCAAGCCGTATCGGCAATTCGTGCGAGACCCTAACAACGGCTTTCATTCTGTCACCTTGATGCTTGGAGACGGAACCGAATACTCCGTGCGTCTCTAGAATCGTTGGATGTATAGCCAAAATGACGTATCGCAAAAATCCAGAGTCGGCAGAGCTATTCGGCTATCTCTAGGGCGGATAGATTGTATCTAAATGTCGTTAGTCGTTTTCCGCGAACGTCTTGTTGTTCAGGAGTATTTGTTTCGCGATCGCTGTTATTCTGTCCACGTACTGCTTATTCGTCCATCCACAATCAACGGTCAGATGTTCCCAATTCCTGACCGATAATAGGGTCCACAAAACATCGACTGACTGTTTTATTGGAAGAGCTGTTGATAGCTGACCGTCTCGTCTGAGCGCATTGACGGCGGCGGAGCAACCGTCTCGTATCGCCGCCAAGCGGTCACTCCATGCAGCTGCGGCGGCATCATCGGCTTCCTGGGCAGCCATCAGCGCCCGCGCAACGCCGTATATCTCGGGAATGTAGTTACCCCAGGCCAGAATAAACATCTCCAGTCGTTGCAGACCGTTTTTCGCATTCCGGCTGGGCGCAAGACGCCTATCAATATCTTTTACCTCATCAAGGTAGCGCGTTGTGGCAATCAGCAGCTCCGATCGGGACCCAAAATGTAGATATACCGCTTGGCGGCTGACTTCGGCACGCTTCGCGATATCCGACATGCGAACGCCGGTACCTTGGCTATCTTCCAACAATTGCCAGGTGGCCTCGAGGATGCGCGTTCTCGTATCTATTTGGTCGCTTGACATCGTGTAAAGTCTAGATTAGGGTTTACATAGTGTCAATTGACACGGTGTAAAGCTCTTGGAGGAGACAATAATGAAAACACATGCGAAGGCGAAGAATTTGGAATTAGGTGGCGGTGATACTGGTCGCCTCAATGTATTGGTAGTCGGCGCGACGGGGGGCACCGGCCGAGCCACCGTGCAAAAGCTGCGCAACGATGGACATAACGTGACGGCGTTTTCTAGGAACGCGAGCGTTCTTGTTGATGGTGCGGCGCGTCTGCGGGCGGTAGATGGCGATGTGACGAAGCTAGATGATCTAGACGACGCGATGCAGGGCCAAAATGTCGTTATCGTGACGCTCGGTATCAGCGAGAATCCGTTACGCGTGCGGTTTTTCGGTACTGCGAGTACCCCAGAGGATGTTCGATCGGCCGGCACTGCGAATGTTGTTGAGTCGATGCACAAACACGGCGTTCAACGCCTCGTCGTGCAGAGTTCGTATGGCGTCGGTGCGACGCGTGGTTTGCTACGCTTCGCTGATCAACTGTTCTTTAGTTTGATTCTTAAACCGCAGATTGCTGATACAGAGGTACAAGAACAGATCGTTCGCGATAGCGGTATCGAATGGGTAATCGCCCAGCCCGTACATCTAACTGACGAAGATTCTGAGGTGACGCCATTTGTGTCAACAAAAGGCCATACGCGGTTGATGAAAGTGGCACGTAAATCGGTGGCCCAATTTTTGGCACGTGCAACGTCCGACTCCAAATACGTCGGTCAGTCAATCGCTGTGTCTGGATAGGAGAATATCAATGTTGCAGTTAAGTCTTGGTACAGCGGTTGCCGCCGCTGTAATGTCAGGGATATTTTTCGCGTTTTCGTCGTTTATTGTGACGGCATTGGGCAATCTGCATCCAGCTGAGGGAATCAAGGCGATGCAGCGTATCAATGTCGACGTGTTTTGTTGGTCATTCTCGTTGCTTTTTTTCGGTATTCCGCTTGCGGCATTGATTCTCGGTGTATATGCAGTTCTCAATTGGACGCAACCGCACGCAATCTATTTTCTCATCGGAAGCGTGACCTATTTGCTTGGTTGCTTTTTGGTTACAGCAGTAGGCAATGTGCCGTTGAACGATTCGCTGGCAAGGCTTGATGCAGGTGAACAATCGGCCGACGCTCAGTGGCGCAAATATCTTGCGGCATGGATACGTTGGAATCACGTACGCGCTGCAGCTTGCATGATTGCGTGTATTGTCTTTGCGGGCGCTAGCCTAACGTTGAAAATAACTTGAGCGATTCATTCTATGTCGATGTAGGCTGCCTAACACGGTGGTGAGGCTTGTATTCGGCAGATTCCAGCCGGATACTCCGTGATTATTTCAGAACGCAGAGGTTAGCAAAATGTGCACATACAGAATATTAAAACTGTCCTGGATGTTGGCTGCATTCGCTACACTGTGCGCCTGCGTGTGGAACTCATCCGTTAAAGAGTTACCCGACGACTTATTCAGCTTGTCGATCACTGCATCTCCCGCTCGTGGCGGAGAAAGCGCTGCAAGAGAGCGGGCAGCGGCTGCGGCCAAAAAGCATTGCGTCGGACGACATCAAGAGTTGGCTGTGGTTGAAGTAACCACGAGGGATGCTTGGCCAAAAAATAGCGTTGCTACCGTTACGTTCAAATGCGAGTAGGCAATTTTATGCTGTGAATCCAGAGTGGCCAGAATCTGAATATGAATTCGCCGGCTGAATGTGCAAGAACTTAGGTGTAACGGAGTCCAAAATGGTTTTCTGCGGTGACGGGTAAAACATGCTCAACAGGACGCGTAATACGGGTTGGAATGTGTTCTTGTATGAGCTCTAGAAATCGGCAATAGATGTTAGGTCGCCGTAACATCTCGCGCGGGAGTGGCGGAATAAGCTCCACAAGACATTCGAAAACCGCAGAAATTTGTTAGTATCGTTGATTAACCTATTTTGATTCACATATTCTGTTTTGTTCAACGTCGCTGCAGACGTTTCGACAATGAAAAAAATACTTTCAATAATTATTTTCCTAGCAGCAAGTACTCTTGCCTGGTACTTCAACGAAAATGGAACTACGGTGTTTGACGGGCCATCAGTCTCGACAAATGGACAATATACAGACTTCGCCTCAGCCGTTAGCGGCGAGCAAGTGTCGGGAAGCGGCGTTGTCGTTAGAGTACTTTCAGATGACAACGAGGGCAGTCGTCATCAACGATTCATTTTGAAGCTTGGCAGCGAGCGAACCATACTAGTTGCCCACAATATTGATGTAGCTCCTAGAATTGCCTCCATTCGGGTCGGCGATAACGTGAAATTTTACGGCGAGTTCGAGCGAAATGATCAAGGCGGCGTCATTCACTGGACGCATCGTGATTCACAGAACCGCCACGCGCATGGCTGGCTTCGACACAAGGACAAAACCTACGAATAGGCGTATCTACGTCCGTCGTTGTTATCGTGGCGGCCTAATAATGCTGCACAGATGTTGTGCTGATCAGCTGATAGAATATTGCAATTCTGTGATGCGCACCAGATACTGGGTGGCAATCAATCTCAGCAGCGATTCTCGGTTCTAAAACTTTGCCATTTACGCCATTTCATCTCGGACCGGGTGCGCTACTAAAAGGAATCGGTGCTGATCGGTTCAGCTTTATGGTGTTTGGCGGCTCCCAAGTGCTCATTGATCTGGAACCCGCGTACAGAATGTGGGCGGGCGACTCAGAACTGCACGGATTTTCGCACACGCTGGTGGGGGCAGGCACAATCGCCGTTGTTGCAACGGTGATTGGTAAGCCGATCAGCGAATATGCGCTATTGGTTTTTACTCGAAAGCGTGTGTCGATTGCCTGGTCCGCATCCGCGGCTGGCGCATTTCTCGGGACATATACACACATTCTATTTGATGCAGTTATGCATGCAGACATGTCCCCATGGTATCCGTTTTCGCATGTGAATGATCTGCTTGGCGTAATGTCTATTAGTGCGCTGTACTGGTTATGCACCGCGCTAGGCGTCATCGGCGCATTGCTATATTTTGTAAGAGAATCCAGGAAGTGACGGCCGCCGATATCAGTCGACCGGCAAATTCATCTTAGGCTACGGAGAAGGTTTGAATGATTATTGTCTGGGGTAGAATCGACGTACTGGCTGCGCACGTGCAGGAGGCGTTGCGCTTGAGTCTAGAACACGTACTTCGATCACGACTTGAGCCCGGCTGTATCGCTCATAACGTCCACGTCGATGTGGAGAACGCAAATACACTTGTATTCCATGAGGAATGGGAAAGTATGGCAGCATTAAGTGCGCACTTTTCGGATGCGACGTCAGCCCAGTTTGTCGATGCAGTCAAGCGGTTGGCGGTAGGTGCGCCTGAGCTGAGAATATTTGAAGCGACGCAGATAGGGTGAGGTCATTTGCGTCGCGGCTGGCTGGTAGCGCGAATAAATGGGTTGATCCTAGCGTAGTGTAATGAATAAACAGACAATGCAAAAATCTATTACCTCGGCTATTGCCGCACTGTTTGTTTTACTATTCTTGTGGTTGAGCGCTGTACCTTTGCTATCTTGGTACGAATATAGCAGCAATGAGCATCAGCTTGACGCTGCTGTACAACGCTGGCATGAAGATGGGATTGAGGACTATTCGTTTCGTTTTGAAATGAGTGCCTATTTCAGAGTACCTTTTTCAGACGCTGTGCAGGTATTTGTCCGAGAGTCCGAGATCGTCGATGTCGTAAATGATCGTACTCTGGCAAAAATGCTGGACTCGCAATACAAAGGAATTCCGTTGACTGTTGACCAGCTCTTTCAGCATGTACGCAGTGAATTGGCGAGCAATATGAAAACGGTAGATGTGACTTACGATGAAGAATACGGGTTTCCGTCGAAAATTCGAGTTTCGGAGGGCGAGTCGGAGCGAGATGCCGTTGTGTATACAGTAACGAGCTTTGAGCAATTGTAAGGTGCAGAGATTTCGTTCAAAGATTGACATTTGGATCCTGGTACTGCTGATCGGGATATTGTCGATTCAAGCGTACGTTCTTGTCGCTACCGTGATGCAACCAATACCTACGTCAGCGAAGTATGCAGTAGCCGGTTCATCGATATTTGCTTTCGTGTTGGTTGCCTCGCTATTGCTTCGTACTCACTACACAATTGATGGCAATGAACTTAAGATTGTATCTGGGCCGATCCGCAGAATAGTCAAAATCTCTGAGATCAGCCGCATCAGCGAATCGAATGCGCTTTGGTCGTCACCTGCGCTGTCGTTAGATCGCCTCAAAATCGAATATGCAAACACAAAGCGAGTGCTTATTTCGCCAGACGATAAAGCGGGCTTCTTAAAGGCCATAGGACGTACGAGTGATACTCCGCATATCTAGGAATAATGGTAGATCTGGCGCGGATCAAGCGGCGTAATGCAAGGATCGGTGCACTGGTGGAGAGCCCTTGATCGATTCCAGCGAAGGTAGTCGTTGCTGATATTTTCGCTTCCGAAGCAGATCAGTCCGATTGAAATAACGAGGGGAGAGTAAGTGGAACAAGAAGACTTCAAGGTAAAAGGGTCTGCAAAAGATCCCTACGAAGTAACATTTATCAAAGACGGAGATAGTCTGACTGCGCTATGCACGTGCCCGGCAGGCGAATTCGGCAATGTCTGCAAGCACCGCACCAGCATACTGGATGGCGAGTTGACCGGCATAGTGAGCGATAATGCGGAGTCCGTCACCAAAATTGTTCAGTGGCTTGTCGGTAGCGACGTTGAAGCAGCACTAGTAGCGATGCGCGAAGGTGACAATGACAAAGACACACAAGCTGCCTTAAAACGCAATTTGGCGCGGGCGATGAACACTTAGCTGGTGCGGTTTGTGATGAGGTAGGGCATTGAGTACCGCGAAGGAAATAAAAGAACAGCTTCGAGGCCGTGCAGATACGGCTATCGCCGAGCACTCGCAGCGGTTTTTTAAAACTGCCGAGGGTGAATATGGCGAGGGAGACCAATTTCTCGGTATTCGGATGCCGGTCATTCGCAGTCTCGTTAAAAAGTACCAAAAAGCGCCGCTATCGGCGATCACCCCGCTCATCCAATCGAGATTCCACGAAGAACGTCTATTTGGCGTGCTATCGCTTGCCCACCGTTATACAAAGGGAGATTCCGGCACACGAACCACGGTTTACAAGGCCTACATACGCAATATTAAGTTTGTGAATAATTGGGATCTCGTAGACGGTTCGGCGCACCTAATTATCGGACCGCACTTGGAAAATCGCAGTCGTGGAATGTTGCTAAAATACGCGCGGTCAAGAGACCTGTGGCGTCGCCGCATTGCGATCATGTCGACTTTTCACTACATCAAACTTTTGGACTTCAAAGACACGCTCGTAATCGCGAAAATTCTATTGCGTGACGAAGAGGATCTCATTCACAAGGCAACCGGTTGGATGCTGCGTGAAATTGGCAATCGAGACCAAGCTGCGGAAGAACGTTTTCTCAAGCAACATTACGCACAAATGCCGCGAACGATGCTCCGCTATGCGATTGAGCGGCTTCCAGAAAAACGTCGAAAAGCCTATTTGCATGGCGAAATCTGACAAGCCAGTTGCCGTTGGCTTCGCCCCAGTTATTGGCGCGGGCTGCAAACTTTTGATTTTGGGGAGTTTGCCAGGGCTGCCGTCGATCAGAGCCGGACAATACTATGCAAATCAACGTAATTCGTTTTGGCAGATTCAATCGCAGATTTTCGGATTTGATTTAACCGGTAGCTACCATGTCCGCTGCCAAGCCTTGATTCAGCACGGAATCGGCCTCTGGGATGTTCTGCATTCGTCCGTTCGACCCGGCAGTTTGGATGCCAGAATTGATACGGAAACCGCCATCGCCAACGATTTTTCAAGCCTATTTCAACGTTACGAACAAATCTCGACAGTCGGCTTCAATGGCAGGAAAGCGCGGGCTCTTTTCGATAGACTGGTCGTGCCGCATTTATCGGAAACTGATGGAGTGCGCTTGCTCGACTTGCCTTCAACAAGCCCTGCCTATGCTGCGATGAGAATCGATGAAAAGGTAGAAAAATGGTGTCAGATTGAAGAGTTTGTAGCCATTTGAACCATACAGGAAACTTTCGGAATTCTATTCAGTCGAAAAGGTAATGACACAAAAAACGCAAACAAAGAAGCATTGGGTAATCTCTGAGTTGCCGCAATTATTGTTACTCGTCGCAGTAATTTTGTCTGCTCGGTCCTCGTTTGCGGACCATTACTTGGTGCCTACCGGATCAATGGAATATACGTTGATGCCCGGAGATCGAGTAGTGGTAGATAAATCGGCCTACGGTATTCGGCTACCATTCACCCATTTCGAGATTATCGAACGGGACGCCGTGAGGCGCGGCGAAGTAGTAATATTCGATTCGCCGAAAGACGGCACACGGCTGATCAAGAGAATTGTCGCGATTGGTGGTGACCAAATATCAATGCGCAACGGAAAACTGATGATAAATGGGGTCGTTTTGGGCACCTCGCCAGGGTTCGATACGGAAAAGTTTGGTGAACGATTGGCGACGTTGAACCTGCAGCATGGTGGCGGACCGGATATTCCCGTATCGATCATCCCGAAAGGTAAGTTGTTGGCCGTCGGTGACAATCGTGGGCGTAGTCACGACGGTCGCTACTTCGGATTGGTTGGCGAAGAGGAAATATACGGTAGAGCTGCCGCTGTTTACTACCGAAGAAATGAGGGATTTGTTTGGCGAAAGCTGTAGCGGCAGCTTTCGCCTTATCGAATCTGTATTGGCGATACAATTTTGGACGATTGTTCGGTCCAGGCCTTCTGCACTCAATATTTCTCGCTATAAAGCGCTGTCACCAGATTCGCCGGTGCGAATTCGCCAAACTTGTTCCAAATTGGTGACGAAAATTTTTCCATCGCCGACTTTACCCGTCTTGGCGCTATTAACGATCGCTTCAATGATTTCATCTACACGCTCGTCGGCAACCGCGACCTCGATTTTGGCCTTTGGTAGGAAATCGACTACATATTCGGCACCGCGGTAGAGTTCTGTATGGCCACGCTGCCGTCCAAAACCCTTGACTTCACTTACGGTCATACCTTGAATGCCAACTTCGCTCAGTGCGTTGCGGACGTCATCGAGCCTAAAAGGTTTAATAATGGCGGTAACCAATTTCATCAAGCTATTCCTGTTCGTTGCCGGTACTTGATCTTTAGAACCGGGGTATTTCTCCGCAATGCTATCAACCTATTCACGATAGGGACAGTGCGCATTGGACAATTGATACATCTAAGGCATGTACATTGTGGGCTGGCGTTATGGCTGTAGAAGAACGGTTGAAGTCCGCTGCGGACCTTGCACTCAATTGACGATTGGTTCATCGTATGAGATTCGGTTATGCAATAGCTAAGTAGCTGATTTAGAATAAAGTTTATGAGTATCACCAGCAAACTCTACGAACCTGCATGCTTGCGCTATCAAAGCGCCGCACTTACCTACACACTAGTAGGATATGTTGCCGGCTGGATTGGCATATTCTCGACGTCGTGGCTGGTCAATGTCATTGCGACATTCGTCTTGGGTCATTCGATGATTATTGCGGCTTACATGATTCACGAATGTGGCCACAACCTTGTGTTCAAATCGCTTAAGAACAATGCCAGGCTAGGGAAGATACTGATTTGGTTTTGTGGTGCGGCGTATGGGACTTACGAGGATATTCGATACAAGCATTTTCGCCATCACGTCGACGTGGATGACGTAGTCTGGTTCGACTACGAGGCGTTCTTCAAGAAGTACCCCGTTGCCCTGAGCATCACACGGTTTCTTGAGTGGTTTTATATCCCTGCGCATGATTTGATAATGCATTTCATCATGGTTTTTACGTCGTTTGTTGTCCCGCAACGTCGGGACCAGAGGCTTCGAAACGTCACGGTAATCGCTGCCCGGGGCACCGCTTATCTCACGCTTCTAGTCTTTGCGCCGAAGGCAGCGCTTCTATACGCCGTCGCGTACATATTGATGATGACGGTACTGCGATTCATGGATAGCCTGCAACACGACTATGAATATAGTCTGACGCTGTTTGACTTCGACAAACCGCCGAGAAAAGGTGAATACGAATGGGAGCAAGAACATACTTTCAGTAACCCCCATACGCTTCGCTATTCCTGGCCAAATTGGTTTACGCTAAATTTCGGCTTTCACAACGCGCACCATCAAGATATGAAAGTGCCCTGGTACCGATTGCCGGATTTGCACCGAGAGATGTATGGTGATGACCCCACAGTCGTAATCCCGCTTGGAGCGCAACTAAAAATGTTTCACAATAATCGCGTTTCACGCGTAATGGGGAATCATGAGGGCGATGAGCCATGGGGTCGCGAGTTTCTCGTCGCGGCTCGAAAAGCCGAAGTGTCAGGCGGCAATGCGGCGTCTTTCCTTACGTCTTTTTGACGGAATCTGCGGAAACATAGCCGATGCAGAAACTTGAGATATACCAATCATTGTGGGGTATGGAATTACGCTCTCCAACCTTGAACGAGCGAACCCACGATGAGTGTTTTTCGATGGTTTCGGAGGCCGGATTTGATGGTATGTGTATCGATTTTGGCGCTGACGAAATCAATGAATTCGAAAAATTACGATCGTATTTCGGCGAATACAATCTGGGTTGCATGGTCAATGCCTTTCCATACAAGTTGGATGATTTGCGGCCAATTCTACAATTGGCAAAAGATTTCAATGCATGTGTCACCAACGTGATAGGGGGAGTGATGCCTGTCGCATATTCAGCAGCCGTTCCGGTCTTATATCGGTGGATGGAGGACGCGAAGGATGTCGGCATGCCGCTTCTGTTCGAGACGCATCGCGATAGCACGCTAAACGATTTGTTTTATACGTTGCAAGTGGTCGACGCAATGCCGGAATTGCGACTGTGCGCCGATTTATCGCACTTTGTTATTAATCGAGAGTTTCGATCGCCTATACCCGCCGTTGATCAAGCGTATATTGATCGGATAATGGAGCGGTCGGATTGTTTCCAAGGACGCATTGCAAACCGTGAACAGATTCAAATACAAATCAATTTTCCACAGCACCACGAATGGGTCGAGATCTTTAGAGACTGGTGGAAAAAAGGCATGCGAAGGTGGCGTCAACGAAACACAGCCAACGCGACTTTGGTTTTCTTGTGCGAATTGGGTCCGCCACCGTATGCAATGACCGATGCCAATGGCGTCGAATTATCGAATCGATGGGACGAAGCGTTGCAGATCAAGGCTTGGGCAGAGCGCATCTGGGCGGAATTAGATATAGAGGATCTGAGAATGGCCGAACATAATGGCCAGTAAATTCGACTCCGCAAAGTGGCACGCGTCAGTTGCGAAAATTATCGAGGCGACCGATGGGGGACAGAGTGCGGCTGCACTGATAGATACGGTAGGCATCGCAGTGAACCACGATGGTACGTGTCTATTAGCGTTTCACAAAGATGCGCGTGCTGAAGTCATTCATCACACATTGGAACCTGCCGGACAAAAGCATTACTTGGAGCGCTACCTTGCAGGACCGTACCTTTTAGATCCTCTCTATCAACTCGCACTGCAGAGCAAAAGAGCGAAGGTTTGCCGTTTTAGAGAGCAATTACCGGATCGATTTCGGTCCAGCGAATACTATCGGCAATACTGTGACCAGACCCACCTGTTAGATGAAATGGATTTTCTTGCGCCGGTCGATGAGCAAACGACGTTGGTGTTGGTGGTAGGTAAACGTCGACGGCGCTTCTCCAAAGCAGAGTTAAATCGACTACGATTAATAGAGCCAATGGTCCAAGTTGCTATTATGAAAATTTGGCGTCAGTCAGGCGCCAAGCAGCCGGTCGAAAGCGGCGAAGATCTTATGCATCGTCGTTTAATTGAATGTTTTGAAAAATTCGGCGAGTCCTCGCTGACGGACAGAGAACGACAAGTCAGCCAATTGCTATTACGCGGCTACTCATCGAAAGCGATTGCGCGCGTCCTGAAGATTGCTCCAGGAACTGTGATGGTGCATAAGCGAAATGTCTTTGGGAAACTAGACATAAGTTCCCAGTATGAATTATTTTCGCTGTTTATCGACGAACTTGGCGCGCGTTGATAGTCTCTACCTTCGCCGTGGTATTCAGTGTTCTAACGTCCTCATAGAGAATCGTGGTCCCGAAACGACCGCGAGATGCACATGTTCGACTTTGATTTTTCGCTTGGCGATGAAGTTGACCTACTGCGCGAATCGGTAGCCAATTTTTCGCGTGACCGCATACTGCCGATTGCCGCAAGTATTGATCAAGAGAACAAGTTTCCGCGCGCGCTCTGGCCTGAGCTAGGTGAAGTGGGCTTGTTGGGAATTACAGCCGACATCGAGTATGGAGGTTCCGGTCTAGGATATCTTGCCCACGTGGTTGCGATGGAAGAGATTAGCCGCGCGTCAGCATCCGTTGGCCTTTCGTTTGGCGCTCATTCAAATCTCTGCGTCAACCAGCTGCGACGCTGGGGTACCGCTGATCAAAAGCAGCGCTATTTGCCGAAGTTGATTTCTGGGGAACATGTCGGTGCACTTGCTATGAGTGAAGCGGGAGCAGGTTCGGACGTAATGGGAATGTCGGCGCGGGCGGTGCGAAGCGATGGTGGGTGGCTTCTAAACGGTAGCAAGATGTGGATTACCAACGGACCCGAAGCGGATGTCGCTATCATCTACGCGCAGACGGGCGACGACGCGGACAAACCAACGTTAAGTGCGTTTATCGTGCCGCGAACTAGCGACGGATATAGCGCTGCACAAAAACTAGACAAGTTGGGGATGCGAGGTTCGGATACCGGCGAAATTGTGCTGTTAGACTGCTTTATTCCGGCAGAAAATTTGCTCGGAACGGTGGACGAGGGCGCAGAGATACTGATGAGTGGCCTGGATTATGAGCGCGTAGTATTGGCTGCGGGCTCACTGGGTATTATGCGGGCATGCCTCGATCTTGTTGTCCCGTATCTGCATGATCGTAAGCAATTCGGAAATCCGATAGGTAGTTTTCAACTTATGCAAGGTAAACTGGCGGACATGTATACTGCGATGAATGCTTGCAGATCATACGTTTACTCAGTGGCCAGAGCATGCGATCAGGGCAGAACCACGCGCTTTGATGCCGCAGCTTGTATTCTCATGGCGTCCGAGCGTGCGACTTGGATGGCCGGCGAAACAATCCAGGTTTTGGGCGGCAATGGTTATATCAACGATTACCCCGCAGGCCGATTTTTTCGCGATGCGAAGCTATACGAAATTGGGGCAGGGACAAGCGAGATCAGAAGGATGTTGATTGGCCGCGAAATTATGAAATCGACTGCGGCTTAAGCTATTCCAGCCAATTCAACATGCCGAAAATTAATTCCAAAATTAAAGTCGACTCGGTCGACTTCCAAGCCAACGACAAAAGCAACCGACAATTAGCGGCGGAACTTCGTACGTTACATACCAAGATCGCGAAGGGCGGAAGCAAGCGAGCGCAGGAGAAACACGTTGCGCGCGGCAAATTATTGCCGCGTGACAGGGTGAGGTCGCTGGTTGACCGAGAATCTCCGTTCCTCGAAATCGGCCAGTTGGCCGCGTACGGCGTGTACGAGACGGAAGTCCCCGCGGCGGGAATCATTGCTGGAATTGCTCAAGTAAGCGGTGTTGACTGCATGATTGTTGCAAACGATGCAACTGTGAAAGGCGGAACTTATTATCCGCTGACGATCAAGAAACATCTACGAGCTCAGGAAATCGCCGAACAAAACGGTTTGCCTTGTATCTATTTGGTGGATTCCGGGGGCGCCTTCTTACCCCTACAAGACGAAGTATTCCCTGATCGTGATCATTTTGGTCGTATTTTTTACAATCAAGCGCGAATGTCCGCCCAGGGAATTCCGCAAATTGCTGCGGTGTTGGGTTCCTGTACCGCAGGCGGCGCTTACGTGCCAGCGATGTGCGACGAAGCGGTTATTGTTAGGAAGCAAGGCACAATTTTCTTAGGCGGACCACCGCTTGTTAAGGCAGCGACGGGCGAAGTAGTCGATGCCGAAACACTCGGCGGCGGCGATGTTCACTCGCGTATTTCGGGTGTAACAGATTATCTGGCAATCGATGACGCCGACGCACTGGCGAAAGTAAGGGAAATAGTCTCAAACCTTAATCGCCGCAAAGAAAACACCTTGGCCATGCGTGATTCAATTGATCCCGCGTATCCAGCCGAGGAGATCTACGGCATTGTGTCGCGGGAATTCAAGTATCCGTTTGATGCTAGGGAAGTTATCGCGCGGCTGGTAGATGGGTCTGAGTTTCAGGCATTTAAAGAGCTTTACGGACCGACAATTGTTTGTGGTTTCGCGCATCTATTTGGTTACCCAGTGGGGATAGTCGCGAACAACGGTATTTTATTTTCTGAGGCAGCGCAGAAAGGTGCACACTTCGTGCAACTTTGTAATCGACGAGGAATTCCGTTGTTGTTCTTGCAGAACGTAGCCGGTTTTATGGTAGGCAAGAAGTTTGAACACGGCGGTATCGCGAAAGACGGAGCGAAGATGGTAAATGCGGTCGCGACAGCCACAGTGCCGAAGTTTACAGTCATTATCGGCGGGTCTTTTGGTGCCGGAAATTACGCAATGTGTGGACGAGCCTATGGGGCAAGAATGCTCTGGATGTGGCCAAACGCGCGAATTTCCGTGATGGGAGGCGAGCAAGCGTCGCTCGTCCTTTCAACGGTAAAACGAGAGGGCATGGAGGCACGCGGCGAGGCATGGTCCGCGCGCGACCAGAAAAATTTTGAACGGCGTATTGCACGGCAATACGAAAAGCAAGGTAGTCCATTTTACGCAAGCGCGCGGCTTTGGGACGATGGTGTTATTGATCCGATCGACACCCGTCGGGTTTTAGGCCAGGCGATATCGGTGGCGACCAATAGACTGCGGGACAGAGAGTTACCGCATGGTATTTTCCGCATGTAGACTGAGTCAGGATATTCCTGCTCGCAGGCCAATACGCGCTATCATTGCCTATTAGCTTCACGGTTAAGCTCGGTGGGCGGCTGAATGACAACTTTGCAAGGTAAGACACTCTTCATTTCTGGCGGTAGCCGGGGCATTGGTTTGGCCATAGCAAAGCGTGCAGCTAAAGATGGCGCCAACGTAGTAATCGCCGCAAAAACGGCCGAGACGCATCCCAAACTACCCGGTACGATTTACTCCGCAGCTGCAGAAATTGAGAAGGCGGGCGGTCGAGCTTTGCCCATTGTGTGCGATATCCGAAGTGAAGCGGATGTCGAAGATGCTGTTGCGAAAGCGGTCGAGAAATTCGGCGGAATTGATATCTGTGTAAACAACGCGAGTGCTATTTCGCTGCGTCCCACAATGCGTACATCTATGCGGCGTTTCGATTTGATGCATCAAGTCAATACGCGAGGCACGTTCTTAGTGTCTCGAATGTGCATACCACATCTCCTGAAAGCAGAAAATCCGCATATTTTGAATCTGTCGCCACCGTTAAATATGGATGAAAAGTGGTTCGCCCCGCATGTCGCGTACACGATGGCAAAATACGGAATGAGTTTGTGCGTACTTGGCATGGCAGGCGAGTTTAGAGACCAAGGTGTCGCGGTCAATGCGCTCTGGCCGCGGACCGCAATAGCGACGGCAGCCGTGCAGAACCTACTTGGAGGGGACGAAATTGTTAAGCGCTCGCGGAGACCGGAAATCATGGCGGACGCAGCCCATATTATCCTGACGAAGCCGAGCCGGGATTTCACCGGTAATTTTTGTATAGACGATGAGACGTTGGAGAGCTCTGGCAAAACGGACCTGAGCGAGTACGCTGTCGATGGATCTCTGGAACTCGTGCCTGATTTTTTCGTCGAGCCTCGATAACGCTAAATGGGTAACAGGCAAGAACAAAACTCCGGAACGCGCGAAGTACGTGAAGCCCACAAATTTGACCTGGCTCCGCTCGACGCGTTTATGCGCAAGAATATTGACGGCTACGCGGGAGGGCTCGCAGTCACACAATTCAAAGGTGGGCAATCGAATCCAACCTACTTATTGACGACTGACGCCAAGTCTTACGTCCTGCGTCGCAAGCCACCCGGTAAACTTCTAAAATCTGCACATGCAGTCGACAGGGAGTTTCGCGTGATCGGCGCTTTATACGATGCCGGGTTCCCAGTTCCCAAGCCTTATGCATTCTGCGAAGATGAGTCAGTTCTTGGCACTGCTTTCTATCTGATGGAATTCGTTGAAGGTCGGGTTTTTTGGGAGCTCGATTTGCCACAGTTGAGCAGCCGTGATCGTCGCGCGTTGTATGACAATGTGAATCAGACGATCGCTAAACTCCATAATTACGATTTTTCTGCGATTGGACTCGGCGACTTCGGTCGGCCAGGCAACTATTTTTCGCGGCAAATCTCTAGGTGGTCGCAACAGTACAAAGCTTCAGAAATTGAGCTATGCAGGGATATGGACCGCCTAATAGAATGGCTACCAGAAAACATTCCTAGCGAGGATGGTGCAAGTGTTGTTCACGGTGATTTCCGATTGGACAATATGATCGTTCACCCGCATGAACCACGTGTTATAGCGGTTTTGGATTGGGAGCTGTCAACGATCGGCCATCCACTTGGCGACTTCACCTACCATCTAATGCCATGGCAAATGCCAGAGATTGGCATTGGCTCTGCAGGCTTGTTGGGCAGAAACCTGAGTGAACTCGGCATACCGTCGGAAGAAGAATACGTAACTCGGTATTGCCAGCAAACCGGTCGTAGTGACGGCATTGAAAATCGAAATTTCTACTCTGCGTACAACTTTTTTAGACTTGCGGCAATTTTGCAGGGCATTGCCGGAAGAGTGCGTGATGGTACTGCGGCAAGTGCGCATGCAGCTAGCGCCACAAAAGCCGTACGACCTCTCGCGGAGACCGGCTGGCAACATGCGCTGCGCGCAAGCGACGCAACCTGACAAAACAATCCCGATCCTAGCGGTTCGCGTTAGAATACGTGAACCATTCGCTAACGCTTCGCTACTTTAAGGATATTGCACGAGAATGCCGATAATTCATTCCGACTTGATGAATCTCAGCACCGAGGACGTCGTTTGCTCATATTCTAGTCGTGACGTTATTTTGTATGCGCTTGGAGTAGGATTTTGTGCCGAGCCAGGTAACGCTAAGGAGTTGCAATACGGGTCCGAAATGCAGGGCCCGGCAACTGTGCCAACGATGGCTGCGACACTGGCTTATCCGAACTTTCTCGCGGACTGCGGCTGGGATAGCCGGCAAGTACTACACACAGAACAATCTCTGGAGCTGTACCGGCCGTTGCCAGCAAAAGCGACTTTGTTGCTGAATTCCCGCGTAGCTGCGGCATACGACAAAGGGCCCGGTCGCGGTGCCGAAATTCATGTGACTACAGATGCTCGATTACGCCGTGATGAGACGGTAGTTTTTTCGACAGCGAGTACACTGTTGGCTCGCGCTGATGGCGGTTTTGGCGGACCTGCGGTCATACAGCCAAAACACCACGGCCTGCCATCAAGGGAAGCGGACCTTAGTTGTGATCTGCCGATAGCACGGAATCAGGGTCTACTGTTTCGCCTAAGCGGCGACCTAAACCCGCTGCATGTGGATTCATCGACCGCCAAAAAGGCAGGTTTTGAGCAGCCGATACTGCACGGACTTTGTACTTACGGATTTGCGTGCCGAGCAATACTGACGACAATTTGCGACTACGATTTCACATTGATTAAGCGTTTTGATGTGCGCTTTAGCGCTCCCGTTTATCCTGGCGACGTGCTGACGACGGAAATGTGGCAAGACCGAGATGTGATTTCTTTCCGCTGTAAGGTCAAATCCCGGGATGCGATCGTGGTAAATAATGGCATGTGTCTATTGTCGGGGTGAGCGATTCGTTGATCACTGCGCGGCAATGTCAGAACGCCTCGCTACCAAGCTAAACTTAATCATCATGTTGTCGTGAACCTTAATAGCACCTAGTGCGGCCGAAAACGCTTTTAGGCCAAGTTCAGCGTGACTGACTTGAGTTGCACCCGAAATAACGACATCGTTGTCCCCAATCTCGACGTCTGTTTCGACGGTTATATTGCGGCTTCGCCCAAGAATATCGATAACGATATATGCCTTGTATGAGTTGTCAGCACCCGGCAGTTGCTCCAGTGAGTGTAGCGCGATCGATATATTTGGAAATTCTTGAGCAAAAAGTAGCTTACGCCCCAGCATATTTTTGCGAGTCTTGGCGATGTCATCCTCCGGAATTGTGCCTGGAAATTCCTCGCCCTCCGCATGCCGTGCCGATGGAGTGTCGATGACCAGCGAATCGACCGGAAAGCTAAGCGCAAATTTCGATTCCGTCCTGGATTCTGCGAGATATAACGTGCCCTCTATGCTTCGTGCTTCAATTACGTGATTATGGCCTAGACCAGACAAAAGCCCACCACGGTAGGTTAGGATGCGAATCGAACTATTTTCGCCGTCCAATATCAGGCGGGTATCTGCAAGCGCTGCGCATGACGATGCCAGCAACATAATGAATAGCAGGAATTCTATGCGTTTCATGGTGGGGATCTCCTCCGCAGCGGTACATGATACTTGGATATTCTTGGGAACCACACGCTGCAGATTGCTACTATCCGAATGCATTTCGACCTAATGCACTGCAAGTCGACGGTAACTTCGTTTATCAGCGGCCGCGGCGAAGTCGAATATGACCAATTCACCAATCGGAGCGCAAATATGGCAGAAAGACTGATTGTCGATATTCAAAAGCACGTCGCGACTGTGACGTTGAATCGGCCAGCGAAAAATAACGCAATCGATATTGAGATGTTTGAGGCATTGATCGAAACAGGCACAGCGTTAGCGACAAACAATTCGGTCAGGGCTGTCGTTCTACATGGGGCTGGTGAGCATTTCTGTGCTGGGCTCGACCTGTCGATATTTCAGACAGAGGGAGTCGCCGCCGTTGCAGATAGTCGCATGCTGCCACGTGAAGAATCACCCGCAAACTTTTTTCAAAGCGCGGCCTACGTTTGGCGAGAGATTCCGGTTCCGGTTATTGCCGCAATTACGGGTGTTGCATTTGGTGGCGGATTACAAATTGCCCTCGGTGCTGACATAAGATATGCATCTGCAGTTGCGCAATTCAGCATCATGGAGATTAAGTGGGGCATTATTCCTGATATGGCGATAACGACGACAGCTCAGCGAGTTGCGAGAATTGATCGTCTAAAAGAACTTGCTTACACCGGTCGCGTCATCGAAGCTGGAGACGCAATCGACTATGGTCTAATAACGGCAATAAAAGACGATCCATTAGCTGCGGCTACTGGGGTCTGCGAGGAAATTGCGATGAGATCGCCACACGCTGTACGTTCAATCAAGTCGCTGTTTGACGATCTGATGCAGCCAAATGCCGATAAATTTTTGCGCCGCGAAGCCCGGGAGCAATTAGCACTAATGGGCACCCCTAATCAGCTTGAGGCGGTAATGGCTAATCTGCAGCGGCGAAACCCTCATTTCGACGACGTCTGAGCGCTTCTTCTCCGTCGCGGACCGTTCGCAGCACATATATAGCGTTGTGAACAATGAAAGCTTGCGCAAACAGGCGTAAAATTACGGTTGTTTTAAGGAACTACTGCCGTCGCTTATGACTCAAAAGCGATGTGTCGTTAAAATTGAGAATGCTAGGATCCCCCAACAATTCTCCAATGAGTAATTTTCCGAAATTACCCGTCTGGATTGGCAGCCTACTATTGTCGGTGTGCGTTATTATCAATGCACAAGCCGACGCCTATCGACCATTCCCGGGCCCCGCGATGGACCGCAAGTCCATGCGCGCCCAGGAAAAGGTTGAGGAGCTTTATCAACAGGGCGATTTTCGGCGCTCGTTGATCATTTACCAGAAAGAACTTGCCCCAACGGGCGATAAATACGCCCAGTACATGGTGGGTTTCATGCGACTCAATGGTCAGGGTACAACCGTAAATCGTCCACTGGCGCTGGCCTGGTATAGACTTGCCGCAGAGCGAAAAAATATTGCGATTATTGCTGCACGAGATAACTTATTTGCATCGTTGTCAGCCGAAGAAATCGCGGAATCCAACACCCAATTTGCTCGTCTTTACCGGTCGTTGGGCGATAATCATATTATCGTTAGACTAATACGCAAGGACTTGGCAGTTCTGAAGGAACGGACGGGCACTCGCATTGCGGGTGGCGGGTCCGGGCCGCTGAAAATTGTTACCCGCCGCTATAGTGCGGTGGACGCGGATTCATTGTACGGCAGCGTCGCACAGCGCCTCGAAACCAGACTGAAATATCTTGATTCGCACGTGGAAATCTCCGACATCGATACGACAGGCAGGTTGTCCGTGAAAGAGTCGTTGGAGACAGAATTGCGTAACGAGGTCGCGGCGTTGGAGTTAAGATAGCAATAGAACACTGATCTCCGCACAGAAAAATAACCAATAGCGTAGATTAATTGGAGAGGGAATATGGATGCAGGATGGGTTGAAGTCGTCATACTGGTGCTAACCGAATGCGTTGCACCGGCCGGCAAAACGGTTTGCCAAGAACAGGAATTACGCTACGAGTTTTTTGACCAAAAGGATTGTGACAGCGTCCTTGAACAACTGCTGGCGCATAAGGATGGTATTGAAAACATTATCGTAAATCGCGAAAAATCCGCCTGTTTACCCAGCGCCAAAAGACAGAATGTATATCCGTCCGTCGATGCTGCGGAACAGGCGTTGGCGGGTCTCGAAGGCTGGGGAGAAATCCCGATTTCGAGCGATCAACTGGACTTTAAGCAGCAGGCTCACCTGGAGAGACTGGGAGAAGTTGCCGAGTGCTCAGCGGTGGGCGGTGTTGCGCCGTGCAAAATTGGCGAAATCATCGTTGAAGGCGCCTCAGAGCAGAATACACAAGTTTGGCGTAGGAAAACGCAGAAGTAGATTTCGCGCTTTCCTAACTGTTGGTATGCGGAAAGATGAGCAGTGTTCCGTGTTGCAGATAGACGCTTTGGCAGTCGTCGCCAAGGCATTGTTGATGATCGGAAGTGGGCGATCGGCAATTGGCGACTAGATGATTTATTCGTTATTCCGTTTCAATCCCGCGGTCAATATGACGGGAAATTCCTCCATTAGTTGTTTGGCCATTCGTGCGTTGCCGTGGTACCACTTTGGAATCCAGTTGATGGCTCCCATGATGGCATTGCCGGTCATCCGGACATCGCATTCTTCAATGCTGCGGTCGACAATGCCGGCACGCAGTATTTCTTCAAATGCCGCACTATGCTGTCGTGAAACTTCGAGAATTTGCTGCCGATGTACGCGACGCAACGAGGGAATTTCGCTCATGATCGCAAGTGGCCCCTGGTCGCCCACCATTATCTCCACGTGATACCGAATATACAGGCGAGCGCGTTGCAATCCGCTGCCACCATCGGCCACCGCTCTGTTCATCGCCTCTCTGCCGAGTTCCGCTGCGCGCAAATAACAAAGGTAGACCAGTTCTTCCTTATTCTTTACGTAGTAGTAGAGCGCCGCATCAGTTAGATTCAAATGCCGCGAAACATCCTTCAACGACGTACCGCTGTAGCCTTTCTGATTAAAGCAGGTGGCAGCCGCTCGAAGTACGCGGTCACGCTGCAACTCAAATCGGCTTTCTTTCGCGTTTGTCGCCATTGACCTTCCTCTGACCATTGCCAGCAATTTAGCAACGGGACCCTTGTTTTCTACCGAATTCTGAATTATTTTAATCTAGATTAAAATTTCTGTAAAGTACCAATGCATTGATTTTTATACTAAAAATCTTCTGATTGTGTAATTTATTTGCGCATTCGTGCGAGGAACAAGCCGATGAGTACTCCAGCCGACGATTTGCGCCACACCACGCTTGAGTCTGATGATGAAGTGACAGCCCCATTGCGCTTCGTCACCGCTGCTTCGCTTTTCGATGGCCATGATGCGGCCATCAATATTATGCGGCGGCTAATCCAGGGTCACGGCGCGGAAGTGGTGCACCTTGGGCACAACCGCAGCGTCGACGACATCGTTCGCGCCGCGATTCACGAGGACGCAGACGCTATCGCGGTCAGTTCCTACCAGGGCGGCCATACAGAATTTTTCCGCTATATGGTTGATCGTCTGAAAGCGCTGGGTGCATCGCATATTCGCGTTTTCGGCGGAGGCGGCGGAACCATTACGCCTGCAGAAATTGACGACTTGATGGCTTACGGCGTAGAGCGAATTTACCATCCAAACGACGGCATGCATTTGGGCCTCGAGGACATGATTGGTGACGTTATAGCGCGCACAGAGGCTGCACGTCGAAGCGGCGTTAGGAAGCTGGATTGTGAATCCACCGAATTGACAGACATCGCAGCGGTCATTTCCGCTATTGAGCGGAATGCATTCGATGCAGCGAAGTTATCTTCGTTGCGCAAGTCTTGGAAAATACGTAGTGCTGGCGTGCCAGTCGTCGGCATCACTGGGACCGGCGGCGCAGGCAAGAGTAGCGTTACTGATGAAATTCTCAATCGACTGCTAAGTTGTTTCGAAAATAAGCGGGTTGCAGTGTTGGCAGTGGACCCAACTCGTCGCAAAACGGGCGGCGCGTTGCTGGGTGATCGTATTCGCATGAATTCACTGCGATCTGATCGAGTCTATATGCGGTCTATGGCGACGCGGCGGCAACACCTGGCGACCAGTGCAGTGTTGAGCGATCAAATCGCATACTTGAAGTCTTTACATTTCGACCTTGTTATTGTCGAGACAGCAGGAATCGGTCAAAGCGACAGTGAAATCGTAGATATGGTCGATTTTTCAATCTATGTGATGACCAGCGAGTATGGCGCAGCAAGCCAGCTTGAAAAGATCGATATGCTGGACTTCGCGGATCTCATCGTGCTGAACAAGTACGACAAGCGTGGCGCAGAGGATGCATTGCGCGATGTGCGTAAGCAGTGGCAGCGCAATCATGTCGATTTCCGATCGGCACCGGACGACATACCGGTGTATCCGACAATTGCCAGTCAGTTCAACGATCCGGGTGTTAGTTGGATGTTTACGCAATTATGCGAAAAACTTGTCGATAAACTCAATTTGGACCGCGACTCCTGGATACCGGACTTGAGTGTGGCAGACAAAGAACCACGCGCAATGGCGATCATTCCCGGCCAGCGCAATCGGTATCTCGCCGAGATAAGCGAGCAGGGACGTTCGATAAACAGTGATATTGCTCGCCAAGCAATGGTGGCCAGTAATCTGCAACACGTATTTGAATCACTGAAGCTGCTCGAAGACGAACGGCTGCCGATGGCATTCTCCGAGTTTGCGGCATCCGATTTATCAGACGCTGCCGATGAATCATTGCTGAAATTACGCCAACGCTATCAAGCTTTGCTGGGCGATTTATCGGCCGAAGCGATTGCGTTGTTGCGTAATTGGCCCGAGCGCAAGGCTGCCGTGAAGTCTGAAAAATTTAGCTACACCGTCCGTGGCAAGGAAGTCAGCGGCAGCAATTATCGTGAAAGCCTGAGCCATCAGAAAATTCCTAAAATAGCTGCGCCAAATTTTCGCGATTGGGGTGAGTTGTTGTCATTCTTAATGCGCGAAAACCTGCCAGGCGCATATCCTTATACAGGTGGTGTTTATCCGTATCGCCGCGATGGGGAAGATCCGACGCGAATGTTCGCTGGGGAAGGAACGCCCGAGAGGACGAATCGTCGGTTTCACTATTTGTCACTCGGCCAAGCGGCGGCGAGACTATCAACCGCGTTCGACTCGGTAACGCTCTATGGTGAAGATCCGCATGAGCGCCCTGATATATATGGCAAGGTGGGTAATTCCGGTGTATCCATTGCAACGCTTGATGACATGAAGAAACTCTATTCCGGCTTTGATCTGTGCGACGCCAAGACATCAGTGTCAATGACAATAAACGGTCCGGCGCCAATGATTCTCGCGTTTTTTATGAACACCGCTGTTGACCAACAAATCGAATTGTATCTACGGGAGACCGGAGAATGGGAACATTCAAAAAAGGTGATAGATGATTATTTCGCGAACAAGGTACGACCGAGATATGAGGGAGATCTACCGGCCGGTAACGATGGTCTTGGACTAGGTTTATTGGGCATATCTGGTGATCAATTGGTCTCGCCGGAAATCTACACACGGATACTAGCGAAAACACTTACTGCAGTGCGTGGTACCGTTCAGGCGGACATACTAAAAGAGGACCAGGCACAAAATACCTGTATATTTTCTACTGAATTCGCAATGAAAATGATGGGCGACGTACAACAGTTTTTCATCGAGAATAAGGTTCGAAACTACTACAGTATTTCAATAAGTGGATATCACATTGCAGAAGCCGGTGCGAATCCTATCAGCCAGTTGGCGTTTACGCTGTCCAATGGGTTTACCATCGTCGAGTATTATCTGGCGCGTGGCATGGCCATTGACGAGTTCGCGCCAAATCTAAGTTTCTTTTTCTCCAATGGCATGGATCCGGAGTACACCGTTATTGGCCGCGTTGCGCGACGAATTTGGGCGCGTGCAATGCGTGAGCGATACGGTGCTAGCTCGCGAAGCCAAATGCTTAAGTATCACGTGCAAACGTCGGGCCGCAGTCTGCATGCACAGGAAATTAGCTTTAACGATATTCGTACAACCTTACAAGCGTTGTACGCGTTGTTTGACAATTGCAATAGTCTGCACACAAATGCGTTTGATGAGGCGATCACAACACCCACAGAACAATCCGTCCGGCGTGCGGTCGCCATCCAGTTGATCATATCGCGCGAGCTCGGTTTGAATTTCTGTGAAAACCCATGGCAAGGGTCGTTCGTTGTCGATGAACTAACAGAATTGGTTGAAGAAGCGGTATACAAGGAATTCGATAAGATATCAGAGCGCGGCGGGGTGCTAGGTGCGATGGATACGATGTACCAACGTGGCAAAATTCAAGAAGAAAGTCTTTACTACGAGAGCCGTAAGCACGATGGTTCGTTTCCATTGATTGGCGTTAATACTTTTCTGCCGAAAGAAGGTCAGCACGAGAAAGTGCACAACCTGGAGTTAATTCGCTCCACTGATGTTGAAAAGCAAGATCAAATTGGCAACGTTCGAAATTTTCAAGAATTGCACCTATCGACCAGTGGTGAGGCGTTGTATTCATTGAAAGCTGTGGCAAGAGCGCGCGGCAACATATTTGCCGAGCTTATGAATGCCGTAAAAGCGAGTTCACTCGGCCAGATTTCCGCGGCACTATACGAGGTTGGCGGGGAATATCGACGCAATATGTAGCGTTATCTGGAACATGTCTTTTGCTGCGCGAATTTATGCAACGGCGTTTCTCGACAGCCGAAAAATATTTCGAATTAGGAAATGCGAACAGTCGCATATAGTAAGATTGCCCGTTATTTATCGAAATCGGAGACCCGTGCGAAGTGGATAAGGAATCACCAAAAAGTTTTCTCGATAATCCGACACTCTATGAAGGAACCTACCTGGAATTCCTGGGATTCCGACTAACGGCTTGGAAGGACGGTTTTACGCGCTTGGAAATGCCGGTACGAAGCGATCATCGAAATACCGTGGGGTATCTCCATGGTGGCGTTATTTCGTCACTGCTGGACATTGCTGGGGCGGTTTGCGGCAGCTACGGAATTACCAATGAAACTGTATCGGTAACGGTAAACCTGAACACGCAGTTTATGGCGCCCCATCAGGGAAGCCTGGTAACAGCGGAGGCCGAGCTGATTCGAGTGACGAATTCCATGTTTTTCGCGCAAAGCAAACTATTCGACCAAGATAATAGTCGGTTATGCGCAATGGCGACCGGAACATACAAGCGCCAGGCCAGAAAATCGGAAGTACCCGTAGGATGAGTAGTGACTTCGATTTAAGTGGCAGACTGGCACTGGTGACGGGTGCTGGCAGCGGGTTGGGTCGTCAATTTGCTCAGACGTTGGCGGATGCAGGCGCAACCGTAGTATTGGCCGCAAGGCGGGCCGAGAAATTGCACGAAACTGCTGCGCTTATTACTGCGAGCGGAGGCAGTGCGCATTGCTTGAGCCTTGACGTGGCGGATTCGCAGTCGGTCGTGGATTGCTTTCAAGAAATGGAGTCGGAAATCGGCATCGCCGACGTTGTTGTGAATAATGCTGGCATCACGAGTGTGGGCTATCTTGCTAATGTCAGTGAGGACGATTGGGACGCGGTGCTCAATACGAATTTGAAGGGTGTATTTTTGGTGGCGCAGGCCGCTGCTAGGAGCCTTGCTCGCGAAAAGCGTGGCGGTAGCATTATCAACATTGCGTCAATTCTGGGCAAGCGCGTAAGCAAAATGTTGGGTCCCTATATTGCCGCCAAGGGCGGCGTGATTCACTTGACGAAGAGTATGTCGCTTGAGTGGGCGCGTTACGGTGTTCGGGTTAATGCGATTGCACCCGGATACTTCCGGACCGAAATGAATGACGGTTTAGTAGATAGCGAAACGTTCAAAGAAAATGTCCGGCAAATTCCAATGCGGCGAATCGGCGATAGCAAAGAGTTGGCTGGTCCATTATTACTGCTGGCCTCTGACGCCGGTAGTTATATGACAGGGGCGACGATCACCGTCGACGGCGGCCACCTCTGCAGCAGCCTTTAGTTGTTCGATGTTTACGTAGAGTTTGGGGAGTGGGTATGACGGAATATGAAACGGTCAGGTATACACGTGACGATGCTGTCGCAATCGTTACGATCAATCGCCCGGAGGCAATGAACTCGTTCGATGAGTTATTGCGCAGCGAGTTGGCAGCCGCACTGACGGATGCGGCAGAGGATCATAACGTCAGGGCTGTCGTATTGATCGGCGAGGGACGTTCATTCAGCGCAGGCGCAGACTTGAAGGCCGGAATGGACGGAGAAAGGTCCATTGAGGAAATACTCCAGTCGAGCTACCGGCCCATATTTGAAGTCATCTCGGCGATGCCGAAGCCAGTGATTGCGGCCGTTAACGGCTCAGCTGCCGGTATAGGAATGTCTATCGCTCTAGCTTGCGACCTGCTAATCATCGCCGACAACGCGTTTTTGCTGTCGCCTTTTACAACGATTTCATTAGTCCCGGACGGCGGCTTGAATTGGCTACTGGTTCACCAGCTTGGCTATCGGCAGGCATTCCAGCTAAGTGTCGAGTCGGATCGAATTCATGCTGATCGCTGTGTGGAACTCGGTTTGGCGAACAAATCGGTGGCCGCCGATGCCTTGCTCGAAGAAAGCGTTGCCTGGGGAAAGAGATTGGCTGAGCGTGCGCCTTTATCCCTGGCAGCAACCAAAAAAGTCATGCGTCACGCAGCCGCGTCGGATTGGGCATCGACATTCGACATGGAAGCGCCACT
The DNA here is from genome assembly GCA_021773015.1 of Woeseia sp. Lineage (GTDB taxonomy): Bacteria > Pseudomonadota > Gammaproteobacteria > Steroidobacterales > Woeseiaceae > OFTM247. The sequence goes on along the minus strand of JAJFKW010000001.1, from coordinate 934,451 downwards.
ACAGAATTCGCTGCGCGCCAGCACAGATTGCGTTGAGGGTGTATCGGCATTTTTAGAAAAGCGTAAAGCCAAATTCACCGGAAGCTGAAACCAGACCCCGAAACAGCGACGGCATTTGGAAGGTCGTGCTCGCGTAATAAGTGGAATAATCGAATGAGCAGAAAAATTTTTGACGACGAACATGAAATGTTTCGAGATTCTGTTCGAAATTTCATGAAAAACGAAGTTCAACCCCACTGCGATCGATGGCATGAGCAAGGCGTTGTTGATCGTGAGGCGTTTCTCAAGGCCGGAGAGACGGGTCTACTATTGATGTGGGCAGACGAGAAATTCGGCGGCGCCGGCGTTAACGATTTTCGGTACGAACAGATCTTAATCGAAGAGAACATGAAGTATGGAGATCCGGGCTTCTTCATGACACTGCACAATCGGTTGGTTGGGCCCTATATTGGTCAATTGGCAAATGACGAGCAGAAATTGCGTTGGCTACCCAAATGCATAAGCGGTGAAAATATCCTTGCTGTTGCAATTACAGAGCCCGGGGCAGGAAGTGACGTTGCCGGTATCAAAACTCGCGCTGAGGACAAGGGAGAGCATTTTCTGCTGAATGGATCGAAAACCTACATTTCAAACGGCATCAATGCGGATCTTGTGATAGTTGTTGCGCGGACGGATACACAGAGCCGCCACGGCTTGAGTTTGTTTGTTGTCGAACGTGGTATGGAAGGCTTTGAACGTGGACGTAATCTGAAGAAGATGGGTCTAAAAAGCCAAGATACGGCGGAATTGTTTTTCAATAATGTCAAAGTGCCGAAAGCGAATTTGCTCGGTGAGTTGCACCGCGGTTTCTATAATCTCATGCATTTCCTGGCGGAAGAGCGATTGCTCGGTGCGGTGCAGTATCTCGGCGCCGCTGACGCCGCGTACGATGTGACGTTAGATTTTGTCCGCGACCGTAAGGCGTTCGGACAGGCGATTGCGGATTTCCAGAACACGCGCTTTAAACTCGCTGACATGCGTACGCAAATTGATGTGGCGCAGGCATTCGTCGACCAGTGCGTGCAGGAACACAATCAAGGGGATTTAAGCGCAGACGATGCTGCGAAAGCGAAACTGTTCTGTAGCGAGCTTGAGGGGCGAGTCGTAGATGAATGTGTGCAGCTGCATGGTGGTGCAGGTTATATGGACGAATATCCGATCTGCCGAATGTACTTAAATGCGAGGATCTCGCGGATTTATGCGGGCACCTCTGAAATTATGCGGGAGATCATCGCCCGCTCTATCGGCCTCGATCCCCGAAAGCGGCAATCTGCCTAATTTTGCCCGTTATATTGGGACTGCAGTAATGCAGTAGGTGGCGCAAACAGCGCGTTGAAGAGCCTCAACCAGCGCGATACGGCATCGAAGACGGCCTCGAAAGCGCCTTGTTCTGGCGTGTACCTCACGTTTGCTGGACAGGAGTCCGAATGTCGCAAAGCCAGGGATGGCGAGAGCGACGCTCGGTCTGCGCTTCCTTGTCTCGAATTCGCCCGAGCCCATTTCAACAGGCTGCTAGTTGTGATTCGGCCAATATCTCAGGTTTTCTGTTCTCACGCGGGCAGATTTTTGGCGATTCTCCCATGCTATTTTACTAAATCTGTGAACAGTGCAGCTCCCTCTGGCTCACGTAAGAGGTAATTTGCCTTGATTACACGCCGCAAATGACTGCGGTGGGAGTCGATGTATGGGCAAGCTATTCAATATTGCGTTTCGCGGTGAGGTCGCCGAAGGTTTCTCGGAGGAACAGGTTCGAGGGAGTTTTTCGGAACGCTTCCAGAAGAGTAACGACGTTGTAGAGAAACTATTCTCTGGCTCGCCTATTACGCTGGCAAAGAATATGGAATACGAGCGAGCGCTCGCCGCGGTCAGCAGGCTGAGGGCGTTCGGAGCTGTCGTCTACCTCGTCGACGATAACGGCCATAGTGTTGTAGCCGAAGCGCTGCCCGATGTCACGGCGGCAGAAAATGCGGAAAACGACAATGCTGCGGACTTGCAGACTTCGGCGTCAACCGAGGCGGTAGCGGCGGACGCAAATACGGACCCGTATGACCTGACAGCCACTGCAAAAGTCCGACATCTTGCACAGATTACCGATAAGCGAGTTGTTGAAGCGGCGCCAAAGGCGGACGCGAAACGTGTCAAGGCACGATATCGATTTGACACATTTATGGCGAAGGGCGGAAGCTCGATATTCAAGGCGCTTACCGGCGTATTCATTCTTTCCTTCATTATCATCGGATTACTGCGTGGTTTGCTGTTCTCGTTAGCGCCGGAAATTGCGCAGCAACATGATGAAGTCGGTTTTTTCGGAAATCTGTATATCACGTTTCTAGAATTAACGGACCCGGGAAATATGGCACAGGATATCTACTCGGGTATCGGCTACAAGATATTCGCGGTTATTGCTGGGCTTGCAGGCATCGTGATGCTCTCGGCATTGATTGCTTTTATCACGACGGCTTTGGATCAAAAAATCCACGACCTAAAGCGCGGTCGGTCGAAGGTCATCGAGAATGATCACACTTTGATACTTGGTTGGAACGAACAAAGAATTACCGAGATCCTTAGAGAACTTGTCCTAGCGAACGAAAGCGAGAAAGACGCATGTGTTGTCATACTCGCTGATAAGGACAAAGAAGAAATGGACGACGTCATAAGACTAAGGGTGAAAAATACTGCGAGCACTCGAATAGTCACTAGAAGTGGTGACGTTTCGACATTAACAAACCTCGATATGGTCTCTCTGGAATCCAGCAAAGCAGTGATTATTCTTGCCAATTGCGAGGATACCGATAGTTCGGAGAGCAAAGCGTCAAGTGATGCCAAGGCCATCCAGACAGTTTTGGCGACCATGGGGAATGATGTTGAGGATGAAGATTTCAGCGTCGTCGTAGAAATATTCAATCCGACGCATCGCGAGATAGTACGCTCCAGCTTCCCGGACCACGTGATTACTGTTAATACCAGTGACATCCTGGCAAAGCTCCTTGTACAGACCTCACGCTCAGTCGGCTTGTCAGTGGTATACAACGAAATATTGTCATTCGACGGATGTGAACTTTATTTTTACGATGCCGAGTGGGGAGATAGTTGCTTTGGTGATATCGGATACCGTTTTCCAGATGGTGTGCCGATGGGAATTCGCAATGCGGACGGCCTGATTTTTATGAATCCCGCGCCGGACCGGGTTCTAGAACCGACGGATGAGATACTTATCGTTGCTGATGATGACTCCACGATTGAGTTCTTACCGGAAGCCGTTGCTGTGCCGCAGGATTTCCAACTACCGGAATATCGGCAAGAACAGCGTATTGAACGTGAGTTGATGATTGGCTGGTCATTCAAATCTGCGGCGATCATTCGTGAATTTTCGGACTACATTATTGCCGGTAGCCAAATACACGTGCTGTTGAAACGGCCAACGACGGAACAAATCAAAGATATTGAAGCGTTGGATAATGAATTGGATTCCATCGATGTACGTCTGCTTCGAAAAGACTGTCTGAATATTGACGATCTAATGTCTGTTAAGCCATTCGAGTATGACAACATCATAATTCTTGCCGGAAATAGCAACGACGGAGATGATATTGATGCTGCGCGTGTCGACTCTGAGAATATCGTAGCGCTACTTCTGTTGCGTCGAATATTCAGCCAATACCCTAGCGAAAGTAAGAACACAAAACTAATAACAGAAATTCTCGACTCACAAAACGATGCTTTAGTCGCTAGGGCTGGCGTACAAGACGTGATTATTTCTAATCGGCTGGTGAGTATGATTATGGCGCAAATAGCCGAGAGTCGCGACATCGAAAAAGTTTATGACGACATTTTTCAGGAAGACGGTTCGGAGATTTATCTCAAGCCGGCGTATCTTTATTTTGACGCGCTGCCGATGGAGTTGACATTCGCCGATATGATGGCGATGGCGAAAAAACGCGGTGAGGTTTGCATCGGTGTGAAAATTAATTCGATGGAAAGCGATAAACAGAACAATAACGGTGTGACATTAATTCCTGAAAAAGCTCGTACATTCGAAATTCAATCTAAAGATTGCCTCGTCGTGCTGGCGGAAGACGAATTGTGATGCGTTTCGCACAAAAGAGATTAAGTTAAAGCGTAATTGAGAGCCTTCTCACGGCATTTCCCCTCATTGCGCAATAATGTGGTCAATCGCTTGTAGCAATGGATTGGATAATATGAGTGTCGACGACTTAACCCCCGAAGCACTGCAGGGATCGATAGTTGAAACAAATGATCGCTCGCAGTTTATCAACAAAACATACCTTCATCTGTTGGGCGCGATACTTGCGTTTGCGGGATTGGAATACATGTTGTTTCAATCGCCATATGCGGCGACAATCGCCATTTTTATGCTTGAGAAATCATGGCTTGCAGTATTGGGCGGTTTCGTACTGGTTTCTTGGATTGCCAGCCATGTAGCACATCGTGTTGAATCGAAGGCCGCACAGTATGCGGCGTTGGGTGCTTTCATTATTGCTGAGGCAATTATCTTCATCCCGATGTTCTTCTTGGCAATGGCCGCTGGGCCGGAGATTATCCAAAATGCTGTGCTGGTAACGCTTGGCGCCTTTGTGGCTTTGACCGCCGTGGCAATGTTGAGCGGTCGCGATTTCTCGTTTCTCAGAAGCTTTCTGATGTGGGGCGGCATGATCGCTCTAGGAACCATTGTAATGGGTAGTGTGGCAGGGTTTCACTTGGGAACATACTTTTCCATGGCGATGATCGGATTCGCCGGGGCAGCAATACTCTATGACACATCAAAGATACTTCGAACCTATCCTGAAGATCGTTATGTGGCAGCGGCGCTGCAGTTATTCTCTTCTGTCGCACTTATGCTTTGGTACGTACTTAGACTGTTTCTTTCGCGACGCTAATACATAATTAGCAACCGAAAAGATCGCCTGCTTCAGTTTACTGAAGCAGGCATTTTTTCGCGTGGTCACCCAGTGGCCGGCGCTTGTGCTCACCACCAATTCAAACGTAATTGCGACGACCCCCGATACGACGTACGCTGTGAATTAGGCTTAATCGATTTTTGGGACGATTTGTATGCGAGTGTCGTTTTTAGGACTTGGAGTTATGGGTTACCCGATGGCAGGGTACTTAGCGAAGGGCGGACATGACGTGACCGTCTATAATCGAACGCGCGAAAAAGCTTTGCACTGGTCCGGAAATTTTACCGGGGTGATCGCCGAAACGCCGGCAGCAGCCGCAGCTGATGCGGAAATAGTGTTTACGTGCGTCGGCAACGACGACGACGTGCGTGCTGTGATTCTTGGGGATGAAGGTGTAATGAACACCGTTCGCTCTGGCGCTATAATTGTTGATCATACAACCGCATCCGCAGCCGTCGCGCGTGAGATTGATACGCTAGCACGCTCTCGCAACGTCGGTTTCCTCGATGCACCATTATCCGGCGGACAGGCCGGTGCCGAGAATGGCCAATTGACAATAATGGTCGGGGGCACGACCGATGATTTTGCACGCGCCTTTCCGGCAATGGATTGTTACGCGAAGGCTTGCACGCGGATCGGCCCGGTTGGTAACGGGCAGTTGGCGAAAATGGTGAATCAAATTTGCATTGCCGGTGTCGTGCAGGGATTGGCAGAAGCGCTACATTTTGCGAAACGCGCGGGGCTTGATGTTCAGCAGGTCATTTCGGCGATATCGCAGGGTGCAGCACAATCTTGGCAAATGGAGAATCGCTGGGAGACGATGGTGTGTGACGACTTCGAGTTTGGATTTGCCGTGGAATGGATGCGCAAGGACCTGAAGATCGCACTTGAAGAGGCGAAAACGAATGGTGCAACTTTGCAACTGACACAGCTAGTAGACCAGTACTACGCCGAAATCGTTGATCAAGGCGGGGCGCGTTGGGACACTTCAAGTCTGATTGCAAGACTGGAGAGATAAAATGCTTATTGGCAACACACGCGGAAAATAGGCTATAGTTCGCGATCCACGGGGGTGGTTTCTGGCCTCGCGCCAGACCTGAGATCCAGTATTGCCGGGTGGCAATATACAAATGGAAACCCTTAGAACCTGAACCGGGTAATGCCGGCGTAGGAAGAGGATTCTCAGATGTTCGAAAACGAATTGATGTCGCGCCTTATAGTCGCCGCGATCAGCGTACTCTTTGCTGCAACCTCCCAGTCGGCAGAAAAACATAACGACGATGTATTTGACGAAATCATAGTTTCGGCGGACTATCGTGGGAGGCCGACGCGCGACATTCCCTTGACGCTGTCAGTGATCGACGCAGAAATGGTATCCGGTGCAGCCGTTCAGCACTTCGAAGAGCTTACGGTGCTGGTGCCAAATATGAATTGGTCGGGCGATGGCCACCGAGCTCGTTACTTTCAAATACGCGGTGTCGGCGAACTCGCCCAATACCAAGGGGCACCGAACCCATCTGTCGGCTTCGTGATAGATGACATAGATTTTAGCGGCATCGGCACCGTTGCAACTCTGTTCGATATTGAGCGAATTGAAGTGCTTCGTGGACCGCAAGGCACTCGCTACGGTGCTAATGCGCTCGCCGGACTAATCTATATTGAGAGTGAGGATCCGAGCAGCGAATCGCCTGGGCGCGTCACGCTAAGTGCAGGAGACGATAGCGCGTATTCTGCCGGGGTCGCATTCGGCGGTCAGGTCGGCGACGATAGTCGGTTTCGTGTGAGCGCCCATCACTATGAAAGCGATGGCCATCGCCGCAATCCATTCTTGGGCCGAGACGACACCAACGGCCGAAAAGAGATCGCGCTGCGCGGAAAGTTTGTGTGGCAGGCAAGCGATGAATTGCAGGCGAAGTTATCGGCGATGTATGTCAATGTCGATAATGGGTATGACGCTTTCGCAATCGACAATAGTTTTACCGTGTTGTCCGACAATCCGGGGCAAGATGCCCAAGATAGTATTGGCGCATCGGTGAGGCTGGATTGGGTGGGCGCCGATGCATTTCAGCTGACGTCAATCAGTTCCCTGGCCGATTCTCAGGTCGACTTTTCCTTCGATGCGGATTGGGGAAACGCGGATGCCTGGGCGCCAGTGACATACGACTTCATATCTGAAAATGATCGGAAACGGACGACATTGAGTCAAGAAGTTCGATTAGCTTCAACCGAAAACGGGCGGATTCTAAACGGACGAACAGACTGGTTGGTTGGCGTGTACGTCAGTCAATTGGATGAGAGCTTGTTGTCGTTGAATCAAGGTCAGTATTTTGATCCCGGATCAGGATTCTCGGATTCGCTGGACGCCAGATTGAGCAGTGACTTTGAGGCGACAAATAGCGCGGTATTCGGTCAACTGGGCTTTCCAATCAGCGAAGCGGGGACATTGAGTGTCGGCTTGAGAGTTGAACACCGCAAGGTTGACTATACCGACAGTGATGGTCTAGATCTTGACCCATCTGAAACGATGCTCGGCGGCGAGGTTAGTTACACGCATCGGTTCGGCGATTCGATAAGTGGCTTTGCGACGTTGTCACGAGGTTTCAAAGCTGGTGGCTTCAATTTGGGATTCGTGCCCGACGGCAGCCGTGAATTTGATCAGGAATCACTAACGAGCCTCGAATTTGGTGTGAAATCTGTCATGGCAAATGGCACTCTATTCTTCAGCAGCACCGTTTTTTACAGCTCGCGACGCGATCAACAAGTTGAGACGTCGTTTCAGATCGATCCAACAGACCCGGCGTCGTTCGTGTTTTTTACAGATAATGCGGCACAAGGCAGGGCGTTTGGACTGGAGTCGGATTTACGCTGGCATGCAACGGAGGAGTTAGAGTTGTATGCTGCCGTCGGTTTCCTACAAGCACGATTCGACAACTTCAGCACGCCGCTTGTCGATCTGGGTGATAGAGATCAGGCGCACGCACCTCGCTATTCGCTTGCTGGTGGCGGCACTTACCGACATGCCAGTGGAATTTTTGCGCGGTTAGATGTATCGGCGAAAGATGACTTCTTTTTCGATGTAAGCCACGATCAAAAGTCGGACGCGTATTGGGTAGCGAATTTGCGCGTTGGCTACGCAGCTGAATCTTGGACTGCCCAGCTATATGCCCGCAATTTGTTTGATGAAAAATACGCGGTTCGTGGCTTCTTTTTCGGAAACGAACCACCGAACTTTCCGCCAACGCTTTACATTCGCCAGGGAGACCCACGGCAGGTGGGGCTCAAGCTTGATTACAATTTTTGAGGATCAAATCCATGCTAGTGCGTGTCGATATTAGCTTGTACCCGCTCAATGAGAATTTTATTCCACCCATTGATGACGTTATCGAGAGGTTTAATCAGTATGACGAAATCGATGTAACCACTAATTCTATGAGCACGCAGCTACAGGGCGACTATGCTGTGGTCATGGGAGCGCTAAATACAGAGCTAAAAACAACGTTCGAACGTTTACCCAAAGCTGTTTTCGCGATAAAGATTCTCAACGATCCCATTAGCTACGAATGATAGTTGATGTTTTGCTGGCGCAACTCCAGGAAACGCCGTTACTGGAGGCGGCGTCAGTATTGCTCGCCGCTGCGTATTTGTTGTTGGTGATACGACAGAATATCTTTTGCTGGTATTGCGCAGCTGCTAGTTCGGCAATCTATGTTTGGCTATTTATCGACGCACGCCTGTACATGGAATCGTTGCTCTACGTGTTTTACGTAGCAATGGCAATCTACGGCTGGCTTCTCTGGCGAACTAGTGGGGCGAACCAAAATCACCCGGTTGTGAAATGGTCACGCGAAACTCATGCTTACGCGATCGCAGCGGTAATTGCAGCAGGCAGTATAAGCGGATGGCTACTGTCGAATTACAGCGAGGCGGCGTATCCGTTTATCGATTCGTTCACGACTTTTACAGCAATTTGGGCGACCTATTTAGTGGCAAGGAAAGTGCTGGAAAACTGGTGGTACTGGCTTGCAATCGACAGTGTTTCTGTTTTCATTTATTGGTCGCGAGGTCTGGAGCTGACGGCGTTGCTGTTTTTGCTCTACGTGGTACTTATACCGTTTGGTATATTGAAATGGATGCGCAGCTACGGCGAGCAATCTGAGGTCGATTCTTGAATATAGAGATGTCTCCTGCCAGCGCACTGGCGGCGCTGGAAATTTTCGACGGCGTCGATTACCAATGGGAATTCCTGCCTGGGGGGCTGACGAATAGAAATTACAAAATTCACACTGAGGAGAGGAAATTCGTTTTACGATTGGAAGGCGAACGAAGCCGCGCCTTCGGTATCAATCGTGCAGCGGAATTTGCAGCAAGGCGCGCGGCTGCGGCAGTTGGTATCGCTCCAGATCTGCTGCATGTCGATGTTGAACTAGGTATCACTCTCAGTAAGTTTGTCGACGGACATGTGTGGACGCCAGAGCACTTTTCCAAGGTCGATAATCTTTCAGCAGTTGCTAATCTAATGCGCCGTGTGCATCAGTTGCCGCTTACAGGGTTCACGTTCGATGCATCCGCTGTTGCGTCGCGCTACGCAGCAGCTCTTTCGCTCAATGTAGTTTCTAAGTCTGATGTTGATCAAGCTTTGCGCTTAGTTGATGAGTCATCTGTCGAGGACGGCGATGTTTGCTGTCATCAGGATATCAATGCGAGCAATTTGCTAACCGCAAATACATTGATGTTGCTCGACTGGGAGTACGCAGCTGATAACACGCGATATTTCGATATTGCTGCTTTGTGTTGTTTCCATGACTTGAGCAAATTTCATATCGAAGCGCTGCTCAAAGCATACTTTGGTGATCTCACAGCGGAAGTCAGCACACTACTTGATGTGCAAATGCAACGTTTTGATGCGCTGCAGTGGTTGTGGTTCGCAGTTCGTCAGACAATAACGCCAGTGGATTCAACCACTCGGCGTATGGCAGAAATCCAACGACGATTGCGATGATTTGCTGCTGTGACGACTTGCTACACCATTACCATTGATTTCTTAATTCCCGCAGCTTCAAAAATACGGCTTTTGGAGACGGCGTATCTCCAAGTTCTGGAAATTCAGCCTGCAGTCGAGCAATTATTGTTGCACTTTGTAAACGAAAAAAAGTATTGATTTTCTTTTCCCGGTAAAGCGATGTAACGAGCGCGTTGCTGGGGTCCTGATTTTTGATTTCCTTAAGCAGCGACTGCGCATCCGCATTGTCCGGTTCTCTGTCGAGTGTAAACTGCAGATTATTTGTTAGGTAGTCGTGGCCAGGATACAAAAGTGTGGCTGGATCTACGCTGACAAGCTGAGTCGCAAACGTTTCATAAAGTTCATTCGGATGGCCGCCATTGTGACAGTTACCCGCGCCGGCGTTGAATAGTGTGTCACCGCTGAACAGTGCCGCTTGTTTTCCTCTAGAGAGAAGACAAATATGACTCATCGTGTGGCCGGGCGTATCGAGGCATTCAAGTTCGACGCTATCGCCGACGTGTATTACATCACCCGCGGTCACTCCCCGCGCCATGTTCGGTATCCTTCCGGCCGCGTTGCGGTGAGCAATGACACTGGCGCCGGTGGCCGCGACCATCGCCTTATTGCCGCCCGTATGATCGCCGTGTTCATGAGTATTCAATATCTGCGTGATGTGCCAATTGTGCGATTGAGCAACCGATAGACACTGTTCGAAGTCCAAGGGATCGATAGCGAGAGCGTCGCCCGTATTTGGGCAGGCGATAAGGTAGTTGAAATTTCGGTAGGCGTTGCCAGTCCAAATTTGTTCGACAATCATTCTAGGGTTCACCGTATTTCAGAGATTGAGTTATTGGGGGCAAGTATACCGGCCAGTGGTAGTCTGCCGCATGGCTGCGCACTGCGTGCGCAAATGGCTGTCAGAATGCTATGCAACGAGTAGTGGAATACACCCTTCGCTTATGGTCGATTGTGAACTGCTGGGATATGGGGCTCCGTCAAGTCATTGATTCGATAGCGCAACGATGCTGCAGCGCAGTGAATCATGTAGTATTTTTGCAACAAATTAATCAGCGTTATGCCAACAACGACTGAAATAACTATAAAGAATTGACATGCAGGAGGATTTTTGCGAATGTCGATCTCGAATTCAGTAGCCTTTCAACAACAGAAAGAAGTTGAGTAGCCTACAGACCCGATTCGACGACACCTTCAGGTACCACTTGGCGGGGGAATTTGAAGCCAAGGCGAAGTACTAGCGACGGTAAAAGCGGCCCCCAACGGGGCCGTTTTTTTTGCCACTAGGCAGCACGCTGTGTACCTGCCGCGTGACTCACGCGAGCCCATCAAGCCAAGCTGCTATGGCGTCACCAATTTCTTGCGGCGAATCCTCTTGGATGAAATGAATGCCAGGTACTGTCACCTCCGAGATGTTTGGCCAAGAACGGCAAAATTCGCGCTGCGGCCCGGTCAAAATGGCACCAGGGTCGGCGTTGATGAACAATTTTGGTATTGAGCTGGTCTCCAACCAATTAGCGTATTCGGCGACAACGCAGGCGACGTCGCTAGGTGTACCGTCGATTGGGATCTGTCTGGGCCAAGTCAGCGTTGGGCGTCGACTTTCTCCTGCTGTGCTAAACGGGCGCCGATACACGGCCATCTCCGCGTCTGTTAGATCGCGCAATACCGAGCCTGGCAATATTCTTTCTACAAACAGATTCTTCTCCAGAATCATCGACTCGCCCGCATCCGATCTTAGCGCCTCGAATATTGGTCGTGCATCAGCCGGCCAGTCACTCCACGACACTGGCATGACGATACCTTCCATAAATGCGATGCTGTTGACCGAGCCTGCGTGTTGCCGTGCCCAGTCAAAGCCTAACGCGCTCCCCCAGTCGTGTAAGACCAAAGTAACGTTTTCGGTGACGCCAAGCGCATCCCAGGCCGCGAATAAAAACTCACGGTGATCGAAATATGTATACATATCAGGACCCGGATTATCGAGCGCATCCGAGTCTCCCATGCCGACGAGGTCAACCGCAATACATCGGCCGTGGTTCGAGAGGCGTGGCATAACGTTTCGCCAAAGATATGAAGAGGTCGGATTTCCATGCTGAAAGACGATCGGATTTCCTGTGCCCATTTCGCTATATGCCATTTTCTTGCCGAGTACGCTTACATATTTCTTCGGCATTTCCTCGTCGCTAATCACTTGGAACTCCTGAGTATTTGAAGAATTGCCTGGTCACAATAATGATAATTGGACCTTGCTCTGTTAGATTGTGCCGCAACTCTCCATTTAGGGAAACAGGAAGCGAAGATGACACCAGAAAACCGTGCAGCGTATTGGCGCGCGAATCTGCGCCTCGTTGCGATTTGTATGAGCGTTTGGTTTGTTTGTTCGTACGGTTTCGGAATATTACTCGTCGAGCAACTTAATGAAATTCGCGTTGCTGGATTTCAGCTTGGCTTTTGGTTTGCCCAACAAGGTTCTATATATATATTTGTTGTGCTGATTTTCTTTTACGCGTGGCGCATGAACAAGATTGATCGACAATACGATGTTGATGAAGAATAGTCGCGTGACGGATCAATTAGTTGACCGCGAATATAGGCAACTCTGCGTTTCGCCGTTGGTCGTCAGATGGAATTGAAACTCTTAACTTACTTGGTCGTAGGCGCAAGTTTTGCGTTATATATCGGCATTGCGATCTGGTCAAGAGCCCATACGACTGGTGACTTTTACATTGCCGGGAAGGGCGTATCACCCATTGCCAATGGAATGGCCACAGCCGCTGACTGGATGAGTGCCGCATCGTTTATTTCCATGGCCGGACTCATAGCGTTCTTGGGCTACGACGGTTCGGTCTACCTTATGGGGTGGACTGGTGGGTACGTGCTGCTTGCACTATTTCTCGCGCCCTACTTACGCAAATTCGGAAAATTTACCGTTCCAGAATTTATAGGTGAACGATTTTATTCTCGAACAGCGAGAGTGGTTGCTGTCATCTGCCTGATCGTCGTCTCTTTCACCTACGTTGCCGGTCAAATGCGTGGTGTTGGCATCGTGTTTTCACGATTTCTCGAAGTCGACGTTACGGTTGGTTTGATAATCGGAATGGGAATCGTATTTACCTATGCAGTGTTGGGTGGAATGAAGGGCGTTACCTACACTCAAGTAGCGCAGTATTGTGTCCTCATATTTGCCTACACTGTTCCAGCAATCTTCATCGCCATTCAAATTACAGGAAACGCAATACCGCAACTCGCATTTGGAAGTGAGGTTACCGGCGCGGGTATCAGCCTGTTGGACAAGTTGGATGACATTGTTACATCTCTCGGTTTCAATCAGTACACCGACGGTACCAAAAGTCGGATCGACGTGTTCTGCATAACCTTGGCGCTAATGATGGGCACCGCAGGACTGCCACATGTAATCGTGCGATTTTTCACAGTGCCCAAGGTGCGGGACGCGCGCATATCTGCGGGCTACGCCCTGTTGTTTATCGCTGTTTTGTATACCACAGCACCAGCGGTTGGCGCGATGGCCAGGTACAACTTGATCAATACAATGCAGCCTGGAGAAGTCGGATCTGTCGACGGTAATTTGGCGTATTCAGATCGACCCGAGTGGTTTAACACCTGGGAGAAGACCGGCCTGCTAAAATTCGAGGACAAAAACGGCGACGGCCGCGTGCAGTATTACAACGACGCGAGCGATGAGTTTCAGGATTCGGCGCAAAAATTTGGCTGGCAGGGCAATGAGTTATTCGTTGACCGCGACATCATTGTCCTTGCAAATCCGGAAATTGCAAAGTTGCCGAATTGGGTAATTGCGTTGGTCGCTGCAGGTGGTATTGCGGCTGCGCTGTCCACTGCGGCAGGCTTGCTGTTAGTCATTTCGGCGGCAATATCACACGACATTGTGAAGGGAATTTTCTTACCAAATATATCTGATCGAAGGGAGTTGCTGGCCGGGAGGATTGCAGCCGCGGTCGCCATCGTCGTCGCCGGATATCTCGGCTTCGATCCACCGGGTTGGGTCGCACAAGTTGTGGCGTTTGCGTTCGGATTGGCTGCCGCGTCACTTTTTCCCGCTATCTTGCTCGGAATATTTTTTAAGAGAGTTAATAAAGAGGGCGCAATCGCTGGCATGTTGACTGGTCTTGTCTTCACCTATGGCTACATCGAGTACTTTAAGGGTTTGTTTCTTAAATGGGCTGGCTCACCGTGGGGCGAAAATGTCACCGAACAATGGCTGTTCGGCATTTCGCCAGAAGGTATCGGCGCGCTAGGCATGTTGCTCAATATTTCTGTAGCTATGATCGTTAGCTATGCGACAGCAGCACCGCCGCAACATGTTCAGGAATTGGTAGAACACATTCGAATACCGCGTGGCGGCTAAGTGATTTGAGGCAATGCTTTGCTGTTAGTCGGTCGGATTGATAACACCGATATACGGCAAGGTTCGATCATGCTCCGCGTAGTCTAGGCCATATCCAACAACCCATTCATCGCTAATGGTGAAGCCGACATAATCAATGTCGACGTCGACCTTGGTTTTTTGCGCTTTATGGAGAAGCGCACAGGTTTTGATGGAGGCGGGACTTCGGGACTTCAGCATTTCGTGTAGATAGTGAATAGTTTGTCCCGTATCAACGATGTCTTCGACAATGATTACGTGGCGATCAGCAATGCTCTCGCGAACATCCATAACCAATCGAACCGCGCCACTGGGAATACTACCGTGCTCATAATTGGAAACCGCAATAAATTCGATTGCACGTGGAATTGTAAGGCGGCGTGAAATATCGGCGAGAAATATGAAGGACCCCTTCAGCACGCCAAGTAGGACTATTTCGCCCTTGTCGGCATAGTCAGCAGATATTTCCGCAGCGATTTCGTTAACCCGCTTGGCGATTTTTTCTTCGCTGATCAAGGTATCGGGAAGTTTTCTTTGCATTGTAATTCCACGATGAGTTTTGATAATTGTACAAACGCAGGCATCATCCGCCAATATGCGTTCGATCTCAACGACAATTCGCGGCCTTTATCTTCAGCGGCCTGCATGGATTCTGGCGAGCGGGGCAGTCTTGTTGAGCTTTGCACCGATTCTCGTACGAACCTCAGGGTCTCCGCCGACGACGGCCGCTTTCTATCGCATGTTGTTTGGTGGGGTGATTCTCATGGCCTACTTGGTTTTCCGCCGGCAGCGTGCTGCCATTCACGGAAGGCTATTGCCATTGCTTTTCGTTGCCGGTGTGGCGTTCGCGTTTGACTTGTTTTTTTGGCATCGCAGCATTCATATTGTGGGGCCTGGGCTCGCGACTCTGCTGGCTGGATTCCAAGTTTTCGTACTTGCCGCCGTCGGAATTTTCTGGCTCGGCGAACGGTTGCGCTGGCAACTGGTCTTCGCTATTCCAACGGCCTTATTCGGTGTCTCGCTGATCATCGGTGTCGATTGGTCGGCGTTGACACCGGGTTACCGGGTCGGTATTGCATTTGGTCTCGCTACCGCATGCGCATACTCTGCGTATCTTCTGCTGATGCGTTACGTAGCCAAAATCCCGGACAAAAAGTCCTCGGCCATTGCTGACGTCGCATGGATGTCGTTGATGTGTGCTGGCATATTGCTGGTGCTTGCATTTTTCAGCGGCGAATCGCTTGCGATAAGTGATCGGCAGGAACTAATCATTCTTCTTGGCTATGCAGGGCTCGCTCAGTTGGGCTTGGTCATGATTTCGGCGACTCTTAAGACCGTGTCCGCATCGTTAGTAGGCTTGCTGCTGCTTCTTGAACCGACCTTCGCATACGTCTGGGACATTTTGTTTTTTGGTCGGAATGCTTCTTTAGTCGAGGTTCTGGGCGCATCCTTAGTGATCTTCGCGATCTACATAGCGTCGATTGGTCAGGGCAACTGAGTATTATCCTCGGCTAGTAAGACACCGGTTGGCAGGCATTGGTCGTATAGGGACATAACGTATGAGGTCGCCTGCTGGTGATCAACGTGCGAATGACCTATCTTGGCTTAACGATACGAAAGATCAGGGCTAACCTGACTGGGAATGGATTTGCGTGACTGACAATAAGAACACCGGCGACGGCTATACCGTAGGGCGTGACAATATTCAGATTTGGGGACTCGATGTCCACCAGCCGGTGTTTGCGATCGCAGCATCGTTGGTTATTGCGTTCGTCGTTATCACAATTGTGTTCCAAGAGCAGGCAGCAGCGATGTTTATCGCGCTGCGGCCGTGGTTGACCACGCGCTTTGATTGGGTTTTTGTCATATCGACCAACATTTTCTTGTTGGTGACATTGAGCCTCATTTTTTCTCCATGGGCCAAGGTAAGAATCGGCGGACCTGGTGCAACGCCAGATTATTCTTATGCGAGTTGGTTTGCGCTGATGTTTGCTGCTGGCATAGGCATAGGGCTGATGTTTTACGGTGTGCTGGAGCCGTTCAACAACTATCTGCATCCTCCTCTTGGCTTTGAGAATTCAGATCCGAGTATTCGCGATATTGCGATGGCCGCGACGATATTTCATTGGGCCTTGCATCCGTGGGCTATCTACGCAGTTGTCGGCCTGGCATTGGCAATATTTAGCTATAACAAGGGCTTGCCGTTAACGATTCGCTCCGCATTCTATCCGTTTCTGGGGGAGCGTGTTTGGGGGTGGCCGGGACATCTCATCGATATTCTGGCTGTGCTGGCGACACTGTTTGGGATTGCGACAACATTGGGTTACGGCGCGGAACAAGCCTCTGCGGGCCTGGCTTATCTCTACGATATTCCGGCTAGCAACTTCACCAAAATTGCTCTGATTATTGTCATTACGATTATCGCATTGATTTCGGTATTGAGGGGACTTGACGGCGGCGTAAAACGCCTTAGCGAAATCAATCTTGTGCTAGCCGGACTTTTGACTCTATTTGTTGTCATTGCTGGCGCCACGATGGATATCTTTGCCGGATTTCTTACAAATATCGTTGCGTATCTAAAATATTTACCGGCGTTAAGCAATTGGGTTGGTAGGGAAGACACCGCTTTTTACCATGGTTGGACGACATTTTACTGGGCCTGGTGGATAGCCTGGTCACCATTTGTCGGAATGTTTATCGCACGAGTATCACGCGGTAGGACAGTCCGAGAATTCTTAGTCTGCACGCTGATTGTACCGTCGCTAGCCAGCATTCTTTGGATGACAGCGTTTGGTGATTCGGCTATCGAACAATACTTACGTTCAGGATACGACGGCGTATTTAATGCTGTTCAGAATTCACAACTGGAGTTGTCGTTGTTTCGGTTTCTCGAGCAACTTCCGTTGCCGGAGATATCATCTGCCGTAGCGCTATTGTTGATCGTTATTTTCTTCGTCACGTCGATGGATTCAGGTTCATTGGTCATCGATATCATCACGGCGGGGGGCAAGCTCAACGCGCCCATTCCGCAACGCGCCTTTTGGTGCTGTTTCGAAGGGCTGATCGCCATTGCGCTTCTGCTTGGCGGTGGATTGGCTGCATTGCAAGCACTCGCGCTTGCTACCGCCTTCCCGTTTACGCTGCTAATGCTTGGGCTTTGTGTGGCGATCGTGCAGGGCCTTCGATCTGAGGCTGTCTAGCCGCGATCTCGTCGTCCCGTCAGATGATCAATGTCGCGTCATAACGCCGGATGCTGGTTACACCCGCGAATTCGCTGTAACCGACTGTCTGACATAGGCTAGGATTGCAATTGTTCGTCGGCGCAATGTGACTCGCGTCGCCCGGAGGCCTTTGTAATCTGGCTTCAGGTCCAACATAATGCGGCACAATTCGGTACTTAGGATCCGGCAATCTCAGATATGCTGCGCGAAGCGTATCGAGGCGCCGAAAAATAGTGGCGGCGAGACATCCGTCGATATCGATAAAGAAGTCAATTTCGCTATGCACCATTTGCCAAATATCATTTCGACGATCCGTCTGATGACGGTTCCACTCTTAGCTTGGCTCGCATATTCGGGCGCAGAGTTGCTGTTCGCTTGGGTGTTGGTATTCGCTGGTGGCACCGATATGCTGGACGGCTGGCTTGCGCGAAGATTCAATTGGGTGAGCAAAATCGGTGCTGCGCTCGATTCATCAGCTGACATATCTCTGGTTTTGGTTGTGTTGTTTGCCATTTGGACACTGCACGGTGATATTTTTGTCGAAAACGGGGTGATAATTTGGGCGATTTTGGGGATCTGGTCTCTTAGCAATCTCATCGGGTTGTATCGCTATCGGCGATTACCCAGCTTCCATACTTCGTTTGCGCGCATTGGGCTAATGCTGTTCGGGGTATTCGTTCTGGTACTTTTTTTCCACGGCTTCGTGCCCTGGATTCTCTACACTTGCGGAGCGTTTTGCTTCCTGGCCGGCGTCGAGAGTTTTATCCTCGTATTATTGATCGACCAGTGGACGCCCAACTTGCGTGGTGGCCTTATCGGCGTACTTCGTTCGCGTTCAAAAGCCAGCCCGTAAGCGGCTGATATGGCGGATCAAGCGGGTGATCATTTGAATGGTTCCCGCAAGCCCGCTTTGGGCATTCGTGAAAATCTGCCGCAATTCTCTTTGTTAGTACTTGTCAACGCGTTCGTTGGCGCGATGGTCGGTATGGAGCGCAGTATTCTACCGGCAATTGCGGAAGAAGAATTTTTGCTAGTGGCCAAGTCTGCGATCTTGTCATTCATTGTCGTGTTTGGCGTCAGCAAGGCCTTGACGAATTACTTTGCCGGACGCCTATCCGATGCCTACGGACGAAAAATTATCCTGATTACTGGCTGGTTCGTCGCCGCGCCGGTGCCGTTTCTCTTGATGTGGGCACCGAGCTGGAACATCGTATTGTTCGCCAATCTGTTACTTGGTATTAGCCAGGGATTGACCTGGTCGACAACCGTCATCATGAAAATCGATTTGTCGGGGCCTAGAAATCGCGGTCTTGCCATGGGTTTGAACGAATTCGCCGGGTACTTAGCTGTCGCGTTGGGCGCACTTGCCAGCGGCTACGTTGCCGGTCGGTGGGGACTTCGACCGGAACCATTTTTCCTCGGTGTCGTTTTTGTTGTTGCTGGTCTGCTGCTGTCTATTTTTTGCGTTCGAGAAACTCAACAATTTGTATCGTTAGAAGTAGTCGAAGTGGGCGGCACCCAAGATGAATCGCCACTCAGCCAACGAAGTATCTTTTGGCGAACATCTGTAAGCGACAAAAATCTTTCGTCCGTTAGCCAAGCAGGGTTGGTCAACAACCTAAATGACGGTATGGCGTGGGGATTGTTTCCATTGATCTATGCAAGTGCAGGCCTCGGGCTGTTGCAGATTGGTTGGTTGGCTGCAATTTATCCCGCCGTATGGGCCTTGGGCCAGTTGTACACAGGTGCGTTGTCGGATCGAATCGGCCGCAAACCGTTGATTGCGAGCGGCATGATAGTGCAAGCAGCCGCTATTTTCGGAATCGCTTGGTCGCAAAGCTTCATGGCGTTTGCCGTTTGCGCAGTTGCCCTGGGGCTAGGAACCGCGATGGTGTATCCGACATTACTGGCGGCGATAGGTGACGTGGCGCACCCGAATTGGCGTGGCGCTGCGGTTGGGGTTTACCGACTGTGGCGCGATTTGGGGTACGCTATCGGCGCAATTCTGGCTGGTGTTCTGTCGGATTTAGCGGGTCTGTCCAGCGCCGTGCTTGCGATTGCTGCCATCACATTTATGTCTGGAATATTGGTTCAAGTCCGCATGCGCGAGTAGATGCTGGCCACGGTAAAGTGACATGGAGATATTCATCGTGCTGTGCCAAATAGTATGATGGAACTGCCCGACTGACCGTCGGTCTATCAAGTAGTCGCAATTCCATTAATTATCAACCATCTGGGAAACGGGGAGTCCAGTGAATACCACGCGTCTCGCGCTATCCAATCCGGTCGCAGTGATTGCAGCGATATTGCTGGTGTTGTTGCTAGGCGCAATTGGCCTGACAAAATTGCCGATACAAATGATTCCGGACGCCGAGCGTCCATTCATTCAAATAAACACGGGTTGGCGAGCTGCCGCGCCAGAAGAAGTCGAGTCGGAAATTGTTGAGCCTCAAGAGGATATTCTTCGCGGCTTGCCGGGTTTGACAAAAATGATATCGAGCGCGTCGCGCGGCAGCGCGAGTATCGACCTAACTTTTTCAGTTGACACTGACTTGCAGCGCGCTTTGATCGAGGTCATGAATCGACTCAATCAGGTGCCGCGCTATCCTGCGGATGTAACAGAGCCAAGAATTTATGCGGGACAGGACAGTTTTGGTGCTTCGGTGGCGTGGTTCTCGGTCGCAACTGCAAAAGGCAATGACCGCGACATTGCCAGCTACAGCGATTTTGTCCGTGACGTGATTCAGGCACGCATCGAACGCGTGCCAGGCATATCGAATTCGAATGCGTATGGAGGTCGTGATCAGGAGCTGCGAATTACGTTCGACCCATACGCTACGGCGGCGCTTAATATTGATATCCCTACAATCGCCAATCAGACCGGCAACAATAACGACACCTCTGGCGGTTACAACGATGTTGGACGTCGCCAGTACTCGTTACGCTTTGCCGGTAAATATGAGTTGCAAGAATTTGGCGACATGGTGCTTGACTGGCGGTCTGGCAATCCAATTAGGCTTCGCGACATCGCGACTGTCGATCTGAAATTGCGCGATGAATCCGGCTCGATGCTTGCCGATGGTAGAAAGACTATCGCTTTTGATGCGCAGGTCGAAAAGGGGGTAAACGTATTAGATGTGGTTGAAGGCTTAGATCAGGCAATATCCGAACTGCAGGATGGACCGCTTAGTCGCGCGGGTCTCGAGATTCGCAAAAACTATGACGAGTCTGAATATATTCGTGAATCGATCGGCATGCTGCGCACGAACTTGTTGCTTGGCATTATTCTGGCGATAGGTGTTCTTTGGTGGTTTCTGCGCAAGTTTCGCGCGACTCTAATGGTCGCGCTGGCGATCCCCATCTGCCTATTTACTGCCTTTCTCGTGCTGCAACTTGCGGGCCGAACACTAAATATGATCTCACTTGCCGGCCTAGCTTTTGCGATGGGTATGGTTCTGGACGGTGCAATTGTTGTACTGGAAAACATCGTTCGGCTGCGCGAGTCAGGAGTTGCACCAGATGATGCCGCGGAAAAAGGCACAACCCAAGTGTGGGGAGCACTGCTCGCGTCGACGGCGACGACCGTTGCAATTTTCTTGCCGATACTTTTTTTAAAGGATGTGTCGGGACAATTATTTGCTGACTTGGCCCTGGCAATTTCGGTTGCCGTAACAGCATCACTGGTAATCGCAGTAACGGTCATTCCGACAGCCGCTGCGAACTGGCTTAAAGGAGAAAGCCCCAAGGATCTGCACACCCACTGGTGGGAAAACGCGACAGCTTGGATCATGCGTGCAACTGATGGCGTAAAAAGGCGTCGTCTTATGGTGGTCAGTTTTTTTGGCGCCGCCATAGCACTTACCATACTGTTGCTGCCGACCGCGAACTATTTACCTAAGGGTGAGCAGGGTTGGATTTTCGCATTCTTGGTGATGCCACCTGGACAAAGCGTTACAACCGCAAATGAAGAATTCAACACCGTACTAAAAGACAGGATGACACCTTACTTGGAAGAAGGCGTCGAAAATCAAATACACGGTTACTTTTTTGGCACATTCGGCGCGTACGGATTCCTAGGCGTCGACATCGCACGTACTTCGGACGTCGATAATTTTATCAATTTACTAAACAGTGAATTATTGTCGGACTTTCCAGATACGATGGCATTCGCTGATCGCTGGGGAATATTCGACAGATTGACCGGCGGGTCCGGAATTGAGCTGAATATTCAAAGCAACGACATGTCCTCGATGCTCAGCGCTGCGCGCAACGCCATGGCGAGCGTCGCCGAATCACTGCCCGGAGCTATGGTTCGACCTGTCCCTGGGGTTGATTTTTCCGAACCAGAGCTGCGATTAATACCGAATGAACGACGCATTGCCGAAGCAGGGTGGAACCGCCGCGAGATGGCGACGGTCATACAAGCGCTCGGTGATGGTACCTATGTGGGCGACTACTTCGACGGTGACCGACGTAGAGATATTGTGTTGCGGGCGACTAACTGGAGCAGCCCAGAACAACTTGGCTCGACGCCACTTGCAACACCGGATGCGGGAATACAGTCGGTGAGCCAACTGATCCGAATGCAGCGTACTGCAGGACCGAACGAAATTCGCCGCGTTGATCGTCGACGAACGATTACATTGGATATTACGCCGCCGGCAGACATGTCGCTTGAGCAGAGTATTTCGATTTTGCGACAGGAAGTGGAGCCGAAAATTTTGCAGGATCTGCCAAATGACGGCGAAATCAGTTACTACGGTGGTGCGGACAATTTAAAAATCGCATTGGACAATATGTTCAGCAGTTTTGCATTGGCGATCATCATATTGTATTTGCTGATAAGCGCATTATTTCGATCATTTAAAGATGGCATATTAGTGCTGCTGACGTTACCGTTGGCGACGGTTGGCGGCGTACTGTTGTTGCGACTGACTAACGTACCAATGGACCTGCTGACGATGATTGGATTTATTACGTTGCTGGGACTGGTGGTGAACAATGCCATACTCCTCGTACACCAAACGCGATCCGCTGAGCGCGATGGATGCTCAAGACGTGCCTCAGTTGAGCAGGCCATACGCCGGCGTCTTAGGCCGATTTTGATGAGTACAACGACAAGTTTATTCGGCATGCTTCCCTTGCTTCTGGTACCCGGACCCGGTTCGGAAATCTACAAGGGGCTTGCCGCCGTTATCGTTGGCGGAATGGCCGTTAGTACTTTGTTTACGTTGATATTTCTGCCCAGTTTGTTGCGCATGGGCGAAGACCTTACAGCTGATCAAGCTGGTAGCACAGCGATACCGGCAGCCATTTAATAAGATGAAGATTCTTTACACTGCTGCGCTTTTCGTGTTGCTTACGCTGCCGGTATTGGCGCAATGGGAAGCGCCTCCGGCGCCTGTCGTGGTTGCAAAAGCGAATAGAGGCATGATCGCACCCAGCGTAGAGGTGCCGGGAACTGTCCTGAGTCGGTTCGACTCGCGCCTTGCGTCGGAATTATCGGCGAAAATAGCGTGGATAGCGGAAGTTGGAACTAAGGTTAAGAAAGGCGAGGCAGTAGCTAAGCTCGACGATATTAACTTTCGCTTGCGAGAAGTTGAGGCAAGCAGTGAATTGAAGCGCGAACAAGCGCGGGTCAAGTTTTTACGATCGGAAGTCAAACGACTGGAACGCTTAGCGCTTGATAATAATGCCGCAAAAAGCCTGCTCGAGAGAACGACTTCGGATTTGAGCGTCGCTGAAAGCGAAGAAGCAATCGCTAATGCGCGCCTCGGAAGAGCCAAGGTCGCGATGGCTGTTACAGAAATAAGTGCGCCGTTTGACGGTATTGTGACGGAACGTCTAAGGAGCATAGGAGAACGACTTAACGTTGCCGACGAAGTGATCAGATTGGTGGATCCAGACTCAATTGAAATCGTCGCGCGTGCTCCGCTCAATACAGTGCATTATCTGTCGGTTGCAGATGAATTGGCGCTGCGTAGCGACTATGGCGACGGACAGGCTGTGGTCCGGACCATAGTGCCATTCGGAAATCCGCAATCGCATATGTTTGAGGTGCGTCTTGATGTAGATTCGGCAGCGTGGACGGTTGGCGAGAGTGTACGAGTTTCCATGCCGACCAGCAATGTCCGAGATGTGCTGACAGTGCCGAGGGATGCACTGGTCTTGCGGCGAGAGGGTGCGTCCGTATTTATGGTTACTACTGAATCGCAAGTACGCCGGATTCCTGTGATCACTGGAATGGGTTCGGGACCGTTAATCGAAGTCATTGGCGAACTCACGGCAGGAGACAGCGTGGTCGTTCGCGGCGCCGAGAGATTGGAAGATGGTATGACCGTTAGTGTCAAACCCGCATCAGGTAGCGACTAAAGTATCGCGAATTGCGGTGTCGACAACTTTCCCTAAAAGCGCACGAATGTAAGCACAAATGTGACTGGTACGGCACTGCCAATGCTCGGCAAGTTGGCGATTTTTCGCAGTGCTTCCACACCATCTGACAAGTTTAACGAACTGGCTGAAACCAAAATCGGTTTTGCGTTGGTCACTGTTAGCACGTTATCGCTCATTCTGGAAAAAATAATCGGTGCATTCAGTTCGATCTCTACGCCGTGCAAATCTAAAGTGAATGTGATGTCTACACTGGCACTCGACCCAGGCAGTAATTCCTCGACAATATTCATATCGATTTCTGCACGAATCATCGACTCAGGGTAAGCCTGCGTCTCGAACAACATCTCTCGCAGACGCTCATCGCGAATTGCAATACCGGTGTCAACACTATCAAGCGCAATCGATACCGCAGCGATTCCATCATCTCCGATACGACCAGCAAGGTCGGTAAACTGATGAACTTCGGCAATATCCAACGCTTTTGTAGTGACAAAATAGAGATCGGATGAATCGTTTTCGAGTGACCAATCGGCAACTGCCGTGCTACCGATAAATATCGTGGCCAAAATCATAATCAATCGCATTGTCACGGGAAACTCCTGGATTTGGATTGCGCGAAAAACTTGTCTCTTATAGTAACTGCAGAAAACAGTGCTGTCAGCGCGGGAATACCCGATATGCTTGAATCGAGCTGACCTTAATGCTAAATGGTATGAAACAAGTGACACTGTCTTTAGGTCATAACGCTTGAATATCAATGTCTTGGGGATTTCCAACGGAGTGTGAATGCATGCTTGCACGCAACTTTTCATTTTTCAATATTGTGCTGATCGGCCTGCTTGCAAATGCAGCGGCGGCTGATGAGGGCCCGCTCAGCAAATTGCAATCAATCGGCAATGCCAAACACCATGAAGTTGTCGTTGATGAACTCGGCAGATCATTCCACGTCATCGTCAATGTGCCAAGCGACTATGATGCGTCGGAACGTAAAGAGTACCCGACGGTTTATTTGTTAGACGGCGGTGTGACGTTTCCAATGCTGGCTGGGTACTACGGCTATTTGCGTAACCAGGGCGATGTGCCGGATCTCATCATCGTCGGCATTTCCTACGCTAGCAACAACTTTGAGACAGGCAATTTTCGGGGCACAGACTACACTGCACCCAGCGACGAGCGAGCGCACTATGGGGGTGCTGGAAAATTTCAAGAAGTACTCGAAAGACAAATACTGCCAATGGTGGAAGCCAACTACCGTTCGAATCCAAACAAGAGAATTATTTTCGGACAGTCTATTGGCGGCCAGTTCGTTCTATATTCGGCAATGACTAAGCCCGGATTGTTTTGGGGTCATATTGCGAGCAATCCGGCGCTGCACCGGAATTTGGATTTCTTCCTACAGCCTCTCGTAAATTCCAAACGTACCAAGTCAAAGCTGTATGTCGCAAGCGCTTCTGATGATGAGCGGCGCTTTAGGGTACCTGCGGTAGCATGGATAGAACATTGGTCTAGGCAGAAAAAGACGCCATGGCGCCTCAATGCCTTAACCATTGATGGATACGGTCATTTCTCGTTGATAACAGAGTCGTTTCGTCGCGGTCTTGTTTGGATATTTGACTGAGCCAACAATAATAATACGGATCTAGCCATGCGCGGCGAGCACGTCGACCTGACGGTGATGCTTCGCCGCGAACCGTTCTGCGCCTTAGTTATTGTGATGCCGGTGAGCGATGGCTGTGACATTCGATCGCAGCACTTGCAATCCCTGTATGCACCAATATTTTCATAACATTAGATTGAGTTTGCTAGAATCGCCGTTGGTAGATTCCTGACAATTAATAATCTGTAGAAGCATTCGAATGACGACCCCCCGTTTACTTGTCGGTGATATTGGCGGTACCAATGCGAGATTTGCGCTCGCAGACCCGAAGGTACGCGGTTTCAGCCGCAAAAAGACGTTGGCATGCGAGGACTTTTCGACCGCTGAGCTGGCGATCAAGTCATATTTGACATCGGTGCAAGCGCCGAATCCGCAGGCCATTTGCTTTGCCGTTGCTGGTCCAGTCGTCGACAACGCGGTGCGCTTTACCAACAATCAATGGAGTATCGATGCAGCAAACTTGGCTAACGATTTTGGTCAGATAAACGTTGCGCTACTTAACGACTTTGAGGCGATTGCGTATGCCATCCCGCTTATTGATGAGGCTGCCAGCCAGGATATCGGTCTGCCAGCGAGCACGCCGTTGGACACAAAACGATTTACGGTCGGTATCGTCGGTCCTGGCACTGGATTGGGTTACGGCGGTCTGGCCCTAAAGGACCGTACCTTGGTGCCAATTGTCGGCGAAGGAGGGCATCAGGGTTTCGCGCCAGAATCGAAGGTTCAAATGGATATATTGGCGGCTTTGCGTGAGCGGTTCGATAGAGTTTCTGATGAGCGTTTGGTGTCCGGACCTGGGCTCGAAAACATATACTGGGCGCTATGCAAGATTCACAATGAAAGACAAAACGAATTAACTGCTGCCGAAATATTTGCGGCGAGTATTGACAACAGAGATTCGCGAGCGGAGGAGGCCGTACAACTGTTCTTCGAACTGTTAGGGCAGGTGGCCGGAAATTTGGCGCTGTCGATCAAAGCAACTGACGGTGTGTATGTTGCCGGCGGTATTGCCAAGCGCTACCCGGAGCTACTGGCCAATAGTCGGTTCCGAGTCGGATTCGAAAGCAAGGGAAGATATCGTTCGTTGATGGAGGTTATTCCAACAAGACTGATACTGCACAATGACCCTGGATTATTAGGTGCGAGTTACGTTGCGAGTAAGATTTATCAGGGGAGCTGAAGCTTTATTGTAGTTGAATTCGGAACGTCAACGAATAACTTGGATTTCCACTGAAACCTGCCGCATTCATCGCGCCGCTAGGGGCGACCCTAAAGCCGGTCACCGCTAAATCAAAACCGTTAACATCAGGCGTCGGTGCGTAGGTGAATGGAGCACCGCCACCGGACTGATTGCTGAACGTGACGTCGGTTGCGAAATTGAATGACAGACCGCTCGCGACCGGCCCGTCGATAAATACAACCGGATCACCGCCGCTCGTGTCGACAAACAATGCGGTATTCGTTGGCACAACATCCGTGATGATGGTGCTACCGGCGTCAACGCCTGCGGGCCCATCGTTAGCGACGGTGAGTGAGTATTCTTTTATGGCGCCCGGTATTGAGAATGGATTCGTCGTTCCATGCAACGGATCGGATATCGTCTGCGATACTTTTGTTACCAACAGATTTGGTAACAGTTGGACGTCGAAGCAGACATCATCCACATGCCAGAAATCCCATGGCGCTCCATTGCCGCCGGTTTGGCGGAATCGAACCTGCATCGCTGCGTGGCGCCCAGCAGGTGGCAAGAAATAGCTTCGCGCAAATATTTGTCCCTGTCCGCCAGCGCCGTTAAACGTCTCCAACGCAATCCATACACCAAGATTATCCAAATATTCAACGACCAAATTCTCTCCAACATCTGGATCCTCGCTAAATGCATCAGCGCCGCGTCTTATCCACATCGTCATGTTAGAAAACGCCGGATTACTGGTATCTATGGTATTTGAAGTAACAGCGATCACACCGCCATTGGTGAATAAAGCGTTGGTTGGTGACTGCGATGTTGCCGTACTAGTACCAGCAAACCCGCTTGTGGCATTGATCGTCCAATTGCCTGCCAAACCGGATTCGAAGTCATCACAGCCGCCCACACCAAATGGCGGTGGTGGCGCAACTTCTGTGACCGTCACGTCGTCAAAATGCCAGAAGTCAAAGCTAAACCCGCTGCCACCAGTCTGGCGTAGCCGCAACGCAAAATTCGCGTGCAACGCGTCCGGCGGTAGTTGAAACGTCGGCTGAATAATTTCCCCGTTGACGCCGCCCCCAAGGTAAGTTGCTAAAGCTGACCAAGTGTTATTTGCGCGTCGATATTCGAGTATGAAGTCTTCACCGGCGTCAGTATCTTCGCTAAAAACATCACTGCCACGGCGTATCCACAGACTGACTTGTGCGGATGGCACCGCTGCATTGATTGTAGGACTAGTGACAATTACAGCGATATTGCTGGTAAACGCGCCTCGGGTCGGTGAATTCGACACAGCGCCACCCGTAAGGATGCCAGATACACCAGCGTTGGTCGTGGTCCACGGTGCCAGTGCCGCACGCTCGAAATTGTCATTAAAAAGGACATCTCCAGGCGCGGCGCGCGCGCTGACGCTTGCGAATGTGGCCGCAAGAAGCATCAGTCGACAACTTATTCCGAACGTTTCGCGAAATCGGAGCATTTATCAGATACATAGCATTGCTTATTTAACTTATTCTAAATGAATCGCAGGCGTAGACCACACTACATGCGTCACATTCCTGATTTCGCGGTGGGGTCAAAATGCCGACAAACTGTGACCATTGAACGACTCGGGATGTCGCGCAGCAAAATGCGCGCGCTGAGTCAACGTGTCTCTAGACGACGATCAGTTAATCGTCTTTTGGGCGACGTTTGAGAAATTGCTTTCCACGCCTTGAGAGCTGATAGCGGTCGACACGAAATAGTAGGTACCGGGCGCAAGGTTGTCTACCACCGTTGTTGTCAAGCCTGGGTTACTGATTGAAACTTGATTCGGATAGTTGCCTACAGAAGTGCCGTAGTAAACTCGAAAGCCAGCCAAATTGTTCAACGGGGAGCCGTCATTGTTTGTCGTCGGTGCTGTCCACGAGAGAGTCGCTGTACCTGTAGCAATTTGTGATACGTCGACTGAAAATGCCGGCAAATCAGTAGTGTTGGTGCCGTCTGAGACGGTAATCTGAATATTGCTGTGGACTCCGACGTCGCCCGATTGTGGCGTACCGCTCAGTGAGCCGTTCGATTGGCTGAAGGTAGCCCAGGACGGCCTATTCGATATGCTGAAAGTTACGTTATCGCCGTCGGGATCGGATGCCGTCGGAACGAAGGACCATTGTTGTCCAACAACAGCCATGCTAGGCGGCGTTCCGGAAATTGACGGCGGATTATTAGAGGCGTTCACCGTTATTGAGAAAGCCGGTGATGAGGCGGTCAAAACACCGTCACTAATACTGATAGCGATTCCGGTATAGGTGCCAATGTCCGCAGTTTGCGGCGTACCCGTGAGGCGTCCAGAATTTAGATCAAAGGTAGACCAACTCGGCTGATTCACTATGCTGTAAGTGAGTTGGTCTCCGTCTGGGTCAGATGCTGCTGGAGCAAACAGGTAATTATTTCCGACAGTAACCGATGGCGGCGCATTTCCGGAAATCTCTGGAGGCATGTTTTCCGCAGTTGTTGATTCAACGGTAATCGAAAACGGCGGTAGTTGCGTAGACATTTGGCCATCACTGACCTGTATTTCAATATCACTGTACATCCCTTCCGATCCCAAGAACGGCACGCCCGAAAGTTGCCCGGTATTGGCATTGAAAGAGGACCAATTAGGCTGATTAACGATCTGGAAGGAGAGGGTATCGGCGTTCGCGTCCGATGCCTCAGGCACGAAACTATAATTCACGCCTACGCGGATGACTTGCGGCGGTGTGCCGCTAATCACGGGTGCGAGGTTTGACGAGGTTGGTGGATTGATATTGCTACTGGGCTCGTCATCAACGGGATCGTTCAACAGGCAACCACCGAGGAGCGTGGTTGACGACAAAACTATGCAAATAGAGAGTCGATTCGCGGTTCGCACTAGTTCCATTTCAAATGTCCCTGTCACAATCACACGCATCCGCTGCGCTTGGATGGCGGTGCAAAAGCTCTGTTTTGTTGCCGGCGTGGATAACGCACGAACTGGGGACTGCCCGAATGGAGTCACGGAGTGCCGAAGGCAAACCGTATTTCTGGCGGCCCCGCTGTCCTAGGTGATACCCGTAGACCGGAAGCTTTGCGTCCCTGCCTTTCAGCAGGTTTGCCTTTTTCAATTCAAGAGCATTTATACCACTACAATCACACCTGTCGAACGGGCTTTTCCATAATCCCCTAAGTTATTAATATCTGTCGCAATTTGACGACGTAGCGCCAAGAAAACTGTGACTTAACACGCGCAAATAGACAGATAAATCAAGGAAGAAAATACTTGGCTATGGCGCATCCGCAAATAATCAGTAGTATTGCTCTCATGCCGCCAGTCATATCAATTTCGAACCTTTCGAAAACGTACAAAGGCGGATTCCAAGCGCTGAAAAACATCAACCTCGACATAGAACGGGGTGAAATATTTGCATTGCTGGGTCCGAATGGAGCGGGTAAGACGACGCTAATCAATATCGTCTGCGGAATTGTTAATCCCGGTGATGGCATTGTTACCGTCAATGGTCACAATATCGTGTCGGCCTTTCGGGCCGCCCGCTCGGTGATCGGCCTGGTGCCTCAAGAGTTAGCAACAGAGACTTTTGAATCGGTTGTCGCGACGGTTAATTTCAGCCGTGGACTTTTTGGAAAATCGGCGAACGCAGAGTATGTCGAAAAGATCCTCCGTTCACTGTCACTTTGGGATAAAAAAGACGACAAGATCATGTCGTTATCTGGCGGCATGAAGCGTCGCGTATTAATTGCAAAAGCATTGTCGCATGAACCCGATGTACTTTTCTTGGATGAGCCAACAGCGGGAGTCGACGTCGAATTACGTAAAGATATGTGGGGCGTCGTTAAGACACTTCAGGAGTCCGGCGTTACCATCATTTTAACCACACACTATATTGAAGAAGCCGAACAGATGGCGGATAGAATCGGCATTATTGATCGCGGCGAAATCGTCCTTGTAGAAGACAAAAAGAAACTAATGCGCGAACTTGGAAAAAAGCAACTGATACTTGAACTTCAAGAGGCATTGCCCGAGATACCAGCGCGTTTGTCCGGATTCGACTTGATGTTGGACGGCAACGGGCGTGAGCTAATCTATACATATGATTCGCAGGCCGATCGAACAGGTATTACCGCATTATTGGCTGAATTGAGCGACACAGGCATAAAATTCTTCGATGTCAAAACGACACAGAGCTCTTTGGAAGAAATTTTTGTGGACTTAGTGAGAAAAGCATCGTGAATTACTATGGAGCAAAAGCCATATATACGTTTGAAATGGCACGCATGGGCCGTACGCTTTTTCAGAGCATTGTATCGCCTGTAATTTCTACGTCGTTGTACTTCGTGGTTTTCGGTTCGGCAATCGGTTCTCGCATCACGGAAATCGACGGCGTGAGCTACGGATCTTTTATCGTTCCAGGGCTCATAATGTTGTCACTATTGACTGAGAGTGTTTCGAACGCGTCGTTCGGTATCTATTTTCCGAAATTTACCGGCACGATCTACGAATTGCAGTCTGCACCGATATCGCTGATGGAAATTCTTTGCGGATTCGTGGGCGCAGCGGCAACGAAATCGATCATTCTCGGAAGTATCATATTGGCCACAGCCAATTTGTTTGTCGACATACATATCGCGCATCCCATTTGGATGCTGACTTTTTTGGTGATGACTTCGATTACTTTTAGTCTTTTCGGATTCATACTTGGAATTTGGGCAGATAACTGGGAGAAGCTAGCCATTATTCCAACGCTAGTAATTACACCATTGGCTTTTCTCGGCGGCAGTTTTTACTCGATCAGCATGTTGCCTCCGGTATGGCAAACGATATCGCTTTTCAATCCAGTGGTGTATTTGATAAGCGGGTTTCGGTGGAGCTTCTATGAAAGCGCGGATGTTAGCGTACAGCTTAGTTTGGCCATGACGAGCTTGTTTTTTTTCATATGCCTGGGCGTCACATGGTGGATATTTAAGACCGGCTATCGGCTGCGAAGCTAACAGGCGAAGTGACGATCAGAGCGGTGCGTGCGGGCCATTTCTTGGCAATTGCTAGGAAATTGTGTTTTTCATCACTGTTCTGAATTGTAAGATCTGACATCATCGGCTTTATCAGTTACCGTTACAGGCGTCAATAGAATAGAAATGGTTACGTTTTTTACCGTTGTCCAATATTTTTTCATCGGAGTTTTTGGCTTGGTCGTGCTGCTTGTTATTTACGGGTACGCTACGGGCAATCGAATAGAGAAAGAGTGGGAATACGAAGCGGATTTTCGCAATGATAAGAATCGCGAGTTTGGTGAATTCGAGATCGAGCGGTCGCGGAACGTAAAAACCGAGCCGGAGTTTTCATTCAAATCGAAGTTTAAGATGCGTCATGAATCGTTGACGCAATTCAGCAAAATTCAAATCTATTTGGAAGAGATACTGGTTCTGGAGGGCGTTGTATCTTCGCCTGGCCACGCGTTTTTGGGCATGGACGCGATACAAAACGAAGTTGATTCGCCGCAGGCAGGACAGATTTGTCGAGTTTTGTGCGACGGTAAAGAATTGGTTAGCCAGGCCATTCACCTAGACTGATTTACCAACTAGCGAATTTTACATTGAATAGCGTGAACGAACAGTCGTATGTCAGTCTAATCGTGCATGTATAGACGACGAGTTCTTCAATTGGTTGCGCTATTGGCGCTTACCTATGGCGTACAAGCAGCTAATTCGGCGCCAATATCTGATGACCAGTTCTATTCTGTAGGATCGGACCTCCTTAGATTTACGACAATTGGCGACGGCTTTCCGCTGGTTCTGTTGGGTGGCGGAAGTGGCATGGATATTCGGCAATGGAGACTTGTCGTATCGGCGCTATCTGAGCGCTACAGAGTTATTCAGTGGGATCCGCGCGGCATCGGTGCGTCAGATAACCCCACTGCAGAATACACGGATATTCAGGACCTATTTTTCCTCTTGGAGCATTTGCAATTGCAGCAGGTTGGCTTACTTGGCCTATCGTCGTCGGGCGGGATAGTGCTGGAATTTGCTGCGAATTACCCCGAACGGGTTTCGGGCGCCGTCGTTGCGGCACCATTTATCCCTGCGTTCCAATTCAAAGGCAGCATGTTAGATCGACTAAAGAAGTTTAACAGCGCTGCGCAGCAAGGACGAGAGACGTTTTTGGATGCAATGTTTGGTGACCCACATTTTTTTCCGGCGCCTTCCAATAGGAAAACGCGCGACTATGCGCGCAAAGTCATGGCTTATAATTACGACAAAGGTGATGGTTTTGACCCTCGATTCATCATCAATGCGGTGCCGCCACTTATTGAACGGTTGAAAGATATCAAAACTCCAACGCTTTTATTGGCCGGGAAGCTGGATCATCCAGAGGTCATGCGCCGCAATGGCTTTATTCAAGAGCAGCTAGCAGATGCGTCAATAGCGATTATTGACGAGTCCGGCCATAATCCGCCGCAGGAAAATCCCATCGGATATCTCGAGGTTGTTTTGCCATTCTTGAACAGAATTAGTCAGCCGTAGTACGTCATGCTGAACGTGTTGCGGTCGCGGGCGAGACTAGAGTTGCTCGTCTAGCGGGCCCGTACACTGCGAATTGGCCCACCACAAGCAACACGCACATGGCAATCGGAATAACAAACCAGCGGATGGGCGTCAGGTCGAACGTTTGGACCATCCAAATATTGATGGCTATCGCCAAAATCGCGCCGAAAACTATGCCAACACTGCTGATTAGAAAGTTCTCCACGAGGAAGTAACGAAGTATCGCTGCACGCGTTGCACCAAGTGCTCTTCGCACACCAATTTGTTTCGTGCGACGGCTGACGCTAAAACTAGCAAGGCCGACAATGCCCAATCCGGTGATCGCCGTCAGCAGAACGACAATGAACAATAATAACTTGACCATCGCCTCGTCTCCCTGATAACTCTGCTCACGTGTTTCCTCCATAGTTCGCATTGACTGAATAATCCGTCCTTTGTTTTGTTCAGCCAGCAGCTGTTCGATTTGCGGCATGAGTTCGTCGCGGTACCCCGGTTCGGCGCGAATCACGTAACGGTTAAATTCAGAAACGCGTTTTCGAGGTGTCAACGTTGATCGTTCGACGCCGCTCCAGCCATTCCAGGGTGCTTGCATTTGCTCGATCACGCCGATCACCGTGACGGGTTCATTGTCATTAATATAGACAATCTTGCCAACTGCATCTTCCGCCGCATTATCTGGGAATAGGGTAGTTGCAAGCGCGCGCGTAATTATTCCTGTATCTGGCCAGGTTGATGAATCAGGATCGTCCCAAGCAACATCCGTTGCGGCGAAATTCTTCCCGGCAATCAAATCTACGCCAAACGTGTCTAGCCCGTGCTCGTCGACAAAATAGATGGCAGTGCCAACTCCGTCTTGATCTGATCCCGGTTCAACGGACAGACCCATTGACCAGCCGCCGTTGCGCAGTGGCACGGAATTCGACTGGATCGCGTTCTGTACGCCGGGCATGCCGCGGATTAGCCGCAAGTCTTCCTCGATCGTCGTTTTAGCATCGTAGTCGACCGCAAAACCCATGTTTGCCAGATGAAATATATTGGCTTCATCGATGCCACTGGTGCGGCTCATTAGCCGCGAGCGCTCTTGAATGATGACGATGGAATTGACCATGATGGCCATGGTTACCGCGATTTGAAGCGCGATAAGTATATAGGTGCTTTTATTGCGAAGCAGCGCGCGCCAGATTGGTCCGAATTCCATGTTGCTCTCCAGTAAATCGTATTGATTAGTGCTTGTACAACCGGATAATCACTGCGCCTTGATTTGGCTAGCCGGCTGAATATTGCAGGCGCGCCAGGTTGGATAAAGTGCAGCTAACAGCGCCGAGACGATTGCCAGAATTACAGCGCTAAGCACCATGACCCAATCCATACTGACAAGATGTTCAATGAAGCTGACGCCTTCAAATAGTCTTTCGATTGCACGCAGACCTAGCCAGGTCATACCAACACCCAATATGCCGCCAGACAGCCCGATGATTCCGGCTTCCACAATTTGTTGTGAGAACATCGCGCCCTTAGTGGCTCCCAACGCGCGTCTGAGGCCAATCTCTCCCGCTCTGCGCATGATTTTTGCGAGCAACAAGCCAATAGTGTTAAGTAGGCAGACAATAAGAAACAATATGGCCAGACCAAGTAATACTTGCGCGTCTTCATCCACGACCTCTTGATTGATTAGCCATTCTTCAACGTTACTCAACCGATTGTTGAGCGGTCGTGGGAAGCGGCCTAGCAGCTTCTGAGAGTCGACATAGGCATCCATGAACGACAGGTAACTGGTCTTTTCCGACTCACTGTTCAGCTCCACCCACATTTGCATCCACACACATTCTGAATTCAAAAACGCGCTAAACCCACCATCGTCAATCGGCTTCCAACAGTTTGTATTGCCGTCTCCTGAAACCTCATTGGCGATACTGATGCTGAACGGAAAGTAGATTTCTTCAGGGTCATTAAAAGCACCTGTAGTGACGTCATAGTACTTTGGTACCGGAATCCAATTGTCGAGCACACCCGTCACTCGGTACTGTTCTCCATTCATTGTGACTTGCTTGCCTACAGAATTCTCCCCGCCAAACAACTGCTCATTCATGTCGCGGCTCAATACGGCCACTTGTTCAAGTGAGTCGTCCGCCGCTTTGTCCCAGCCCGATCCGAAAAGAAATGGCACGTCAAACATTGCAAAGAAGTCTGCAGTGGTGCTGCGAGTATTTGCTGTGAATGGCAGCTGATCTTTAACTTCAGGCTCTACCACCCGAACGGTTCGATAGCTAACAACTTGCCGGCTTGCCTTGCCAGCCGCCAGCAATGCGGTGGCGTCGATATACGTTACCTGTCTCGGCGGTTCGTTGGGCTCTTCTGCCGGTTCGTCCGGATCCCAGCTGTCTAGTTGTACATAGTACAAATTGTCGCTTTTATGCGGTATCGGATTGCCGCCCATTATGTAGTTGATCGTCACAATCGTCATGCAGGCGCCAATTCCGACGGCAATCGCAGCAATCATCAGCGCGCTAAGCACTGGATTTTTCCGGATACTCAAAAGGCCCAATTTGATGTAGTAGGTAAGCATAGTTGCCCCTTAGGCGGATGCTGCTGCTTTTAGCGATGTATCACTCTTGTCGGTACTGACGCGTCCATCTCTAATGAAGATATTTCGGCGTGCCCTTTGTGCAAGAAATTGTTCGTGCGTCACCATGATGATCGTGGTGCCCGCCGCATTGATCTCCTCGAGCAGCTCCATTACGCCTTCCGCCATTTGAGAGTCGAGGTTTCCAGTCGGTTCATCGGCCAACAAAAAACGAGGTTCGCCGGCCAATGCTCGGGCGATTGCAACGCGTTGTTGTTGCCCGCCAGAAAGTTGCGTTGGTAGGTGCGAGGCTCGCGAGCCGAGACCAACCGTGTTGATTGCCTGTTCAATACGCTGTCTTCGCTCATTCGCTTTGAGCCCTCGATAGCGCAGTGGCACATCGATATTGTCGAATATGTCCAGCTCGGGAATCAGATTAAAGCTTTGGAAGATGAAACCGATCTTCTCGTT
Organism: Woeseia sp.; assembly: GCA_021773015.1. Classification (GTDB taxonomy): domain Bacteria; phylum Pseudomonadota; class Gammaproteobacteria; order Steroidobacterales; family Woeseiaceae; genus OFTM247. Next base: position 898,022 of record JAJFKW010000001.1, on the reverse strand, counting down.
GCGAAGTCGAGACCGTTCTTTGTCGCCGAGACCTGAAATATCTTCGCCGTCCAGCCTATAGGCCCCGCTGGTGGAGTCTTCAAGCAAACCCGCAATATTTAGAAACGTGGTTTTGCCTGATCCGGACGGTCCAGTTACAGATACAAAGTCGCCCTCGTCAATTTCCAGCGAAAATTCTCTTAACGCATGCGTTTGCACAGAGTCTGTTGTGAATACTTTCGAAATGTTTTGCATACTAAGCATTGCGTCGCTCTCCTAGTCGAATTAGGTTTAGTCAGTAATCAGTACGGTTTCGGCGCCCTGGAAAATGTCGATCCCGGAAATCACAATAGAATCGCCTTGGTTCAGACCGGCCATGACTTGAACGGCGCCGAGACTCCGCGCGCCCACGTCTATTTTCCGGCGCACCGCGATACCATCGTCGCCAACCACGTAGGCCACTCTGCCGCCCCCGCTGTCGAGGAATTGGCCGCGTTGTACCATCAGTACGTTCGGGTGCTCTTCAATTAGTATCCGCGTGGTCAGACGCTGGTTTTGGCGGATATTCGTCGGCATGTCGTTACTGAAACGGATACGACTGCTAACCTGATTGGCAACGATTTCTGGGGACACCGCGACCAATTGGCCAGGGTAGCGGGTTGCTCCGATTGTAATCTCAGCAGCCATACCGATCTCCAAATCGTCGGCGTAGCTTTCCGGAATTTGCGCCTCGATTTCAAACTTCGATAGGTCGACGACGGACATGACCGGGGTATCTTTCGACACTGCAGCTTTTTGGTCGACGAGTAGATCGCCAACGATTCCATTGCCTGGAGACCGAATTCTTAGTGCGCTGACTTGGCGTTGTAAGTCGGTGACCAGGAGCTGCTGGCTTTTTAGTTCAAATTCGCGCGCTCGGTGTTCGAATGTAAGTCGCTCGATATATAAGTCGGAGTCGGCGATCGCGTGATCAAATGCAAGTTGTGCATTTGATAAATCGTCGCCGGATTTTTCAAAATCAATTAGGGAAATAATTCCACGGCTATGGCTCTCGTCGGCGCGACGCTTTTCGCGTTTTGCCGCTACGAGTGCTACTTCGGCGAGATCGGCGGTTTTTCGCTTTTCCAACGCCGCTTGACGGGACTCGATTTTCTGACGCTCGACGTCCATCGTGAGCTGTTCCAACGAAGATTGGCCTTGGCGGAGTACATTGGTCAATTCTGGACTGTCAATCTGGGCAAGAATGCTGCCTTCAGAGACTTGTTCGCCCGCGTCGACTAATAATGTAATCGTTCCAGAGGCGGGTGCGTAGAGCGTGGGCCTTACGGCCGCGATGACGCGACCCTGAACGGATACGTCGCGTACCAGATTGCCACGCGTTACATCAGCAATTCTCAATCTGTCTCGAGATACGGTCACGGTCGCATTTGCCCACCGATTGATGGTCGGTAAAACGGCAACTAATGCGACTATGACTAGCGCTGTTGCAGAGATTCCAATGGTCAGTTTCTTTTTACTGCGGTTGGGCTCTATTCGTACATCTTGCGCAGATGTATCGGCGATTTTCAGTGGACTAGCCTCCGGGGTTCACGAACATAGCAAGGCCTGATTGCTGCTTTCTCTATTCGATGCGCCGGCGGCGAAAAACGTTTACAGGTAGACGAAGTTTTTTAGTCGGGCCATGGGATATAGAGGCGTGAATTTCCAGCGAAGGGCTGCTCACGATGACGCCTCTTCATCAACAACGAAAGCGCCGCAATGTCTGTCGCAACATCCTTGTCAAGGGTGCGGGTCGGCAACTACATGCGCGAGAAAAAATCGGCGGCAGATGACTGTTCGCGGCTGCGTAGTCTGGAACAGGAGTCGACCGCGGCGAGGGTTGTCTCCAGAATCCTCGTGGTTCCAGATACTTGATTATCAGGCTCTGCAAAAAACGCTTGCGCCCTGCGGGCACGCTCCAAAGAGCAACCTTTGGCAACTGATGGGACGACAGCTAGGCCATTCCCCGGCAGACGCGCGCGAAATCGAGCGTAATTCCCCAACGCGTGATCGACAACGATATTTCGAGTCGCCGGCCGTCTAGTGAGTTCCTCGCGGAATGTCATGATCTCGCGAGGTCTAACGTCATTACCTAGAGAGTATTCCTGCAGATCCTCGAGAATCTCTGGGTCTTCGAAATCTGTGAGTCCTACCAAGAATTGTGTACGCTCGTCCGGCGTGCTGGCGTTTTCGAAACGTGTTTTGAATTCCGCATAACGCTGCACGTTTCCGCGTATAGCGGCGGCCGTCAGCGCGGCTGGCACCAGGCTTGCGTGAAGTTTTTCGTTCTTGTCCAGATAGCCATTTGCGTGTTGCAAGAAATTTTCTGTAAGGTCACGGTGCCTACCGTCGCGAATAAGCCACCTAATGAGGCGTGGTCTTACCGTGGTGGCCGCGATTGATTCTCCCTCGACGTAATATTGTCCAAGACTCCCGAGCGCGGGCGCAAGTATCGAAACGACGTATCGTGAAAATTTGTCCTGCTGCGTGTCGCTGACCAGCGCATCTCTTACCAGTAGTAATTGGTCGAGAACGACGTCCATTACAAATGGATCTCTTTCTTTGGAAAACGCCTGCAGTGCTGCAAGGTATCCCTCGGCATCAATCATCGAAGCCTGCAGCATCGCGCTCAGATTGGTGACCAGCCCCATGCGCTCCAATGGACTAAGGATGTCCTGTGCGTTCTCAGCCAGTTTGTTCACAAGATGTGGTTCAAGTTGCCATCGATAGTACCCACCCTGCGTAGCGTTCGGATAAATCCAGTCAATGTCACCAGCCTCGGCCAACGCAATAATCTTGCTTGGTGAGTCGAGAAATAGTGAATCTTCATACGTCTGGCCGTCGATGCTGTATTTCAGAGATATTGGAATGAGCCACTGGAGATCCGGCAACTCGTCACCGGCGTTTTTAAATCTCCGTTGCGATATCGATATTCGCTTATCATCAATCTGCTTTATTTCCACAAGCGGTACGCCGGGCTGATGCATGAAGCTTGCGAATGCCTCAGGCACGTCAAAATTAGCCGCAACACCGATCGCGTCAGCGAAGTCCAATGCGCTTGCGTTTCCCCATCGGTGACGCTTCATGTATTCAAGGATTCCGCTACGAAATGCCGATTCACCGATAGCTTTCTCAAACATGCTAATGACGACCCTACCTTTCGAGTATGCCGGCCGAATGTCGTTAAGAAAATTGTCGGTTGATTTTCTAGGGGTTCGTATGGGCCGCGAGGAGGGCCGCGAGTCCAGATCCATCGTGCGAAACATTGCGGACATTCTGGACTTTTCGATATCCAGCTCTGGGTAGCTCCTTGCGACAATTTTGTCACCCATCCAACTGGCAAATGATTCGTTTAGCCATAAATCAACCCACCAATCCATAGTTACAACGTCGCCGAACCATTGATGCGCAAGCTCGTGCGCATTGGTGGCGATAATACGGCTAAGTTGTTTTGCGTCTGCATTGTTCTTGTCAATGAGAATTGCCCGGTCCAGGTAAACAATTGCACCGGGATTTTCCATCGCTCCGTACCAAAACTCCGGTGTCGCGATTAGGTCCAACTTTTGGTACGGGTATGAGTCGTCGAAGTATTCCTCCAGTCCAGCTAGTAGTCTGGGTGTGGATTCGACGGCCAAATCAGTCAGCGGCAGTTTTCCTTTAGTCGTTACAACACGACCCGGAACCGACATGCCATCGATGCTCACAACGTCGAAGTCACCAACCGCAATCGCGACTAAGTATGATGACATTGGTGCAGATTGCTCAAATTTGACTTCCTTCATTTCGCCTATACTTGTCGAGCTGAACTCTGGAGTATTCGTAATGGCGATCATTTCGCGAGGTACAGTTAATGAAAGTGTCCATGGGATCTTAAATGCGGGTTCGTCAAAACAAGGAAATGCCTCGCGCGCTTCAGATGCTTCCATTTGCGTAAAAACGTGGTAGCGGCCCTGCTCCTCGACCCGATACATACTCACGCTGTCAGTGTTGAAATCGTCCTCGAACTGAATCGTCAGTTCGTATTCGCCCGTCTCCAATGTTTTCCCAGCACTGACTCGTAGCAGCGCGTGCTCCATCTGCTCGTATCGGACGTTGTGATTGTCTTCACCTATACCGCCGATCCTGACGTTCAGAATTTTCATATCTTGGGCATGTAGGGAGAATGACTGCACAGGTGAGTCGACGGTGAATTGGATGGACGTTACACCAGCATAGCGTTCCTGAGTTGGATCGATTGTCATCTCTATTTGTTGCGCGGTTGGTCTTACGGACGGATTGAGTCGGTACGGGTCTTCACCTTGATCTGCAAGCGCGGTCGCTTGAATTAATGTGAATGCAACAAGGACCAGCGTTATTTGTGTGTCGGTGACCATTTGAAATGTACTTTCGCATACAAAGAGGCAGGCACTCTAGCTTGCTCCGTACTGGACCCGCAAGTTTCGATCAGCACATTGCAATCAATGAAGCTTGTTTGATTTCTGTCAACAGAGGAAGCTGTGCAATAATCAGTATTACGGACACAATCGCAAGCCATCTGTCGAATGGCTGTCCGAATTCGATGAAAAAAATAATAGGGGAATTTCTTTGAATATCAAACGCTTTTCCAATGTATCGATAATCATTCTCGCAATCGCTTTAGCGCCATTTGCGCAGGCTGACTACGTTGCCTACTCATTGGGTAAGAAGAGTAAATCGCCGTTGCCGGAACGTGTGGACACGGTCGAAACAAAGTATTTATTAAATATTGAATGGGGAGATTATAAGGGTCGCAAAGCGCGTCTTGGCGTATTGCAGGTCGACAACAATAGTAGCGCGGACTCCTTCACGATATCGAGCACAATGGGCAACGTTGACTTTTCGTCGTCAGATTCTGGTGTTCCAGTAAATGGTATAGAGGCGATCGTTATCGATTCGCTGTCGCAGACGAATCGCTTCCGGCTAGTCGAGAGAACGGAATTGAGTAGCGTTTTGGATGAGCAGGATCTGGCGGCTTCGGGCCGTGTGGCCACGCCATCCGGAGCGAAAACAGGCAATGTTCTCGGTGCCGAGTATTTGGTACAGGTTGTTGTGACCGATTACGAAGCAAACACGTCGGGAAAGAGCGGTGGCGTTGGCGGCCTGTTGCGAAAAAAGGTTCCTTTGTTGGGCGGCATTTCTGGCGGTAGCAGCAAAGGGCGTGTTGGACTGAATATTCGATTGATCGACGCTGAGACCAGCGAAATTACATTTACTAAACAAATCGAGGCCATTATTAAGGAGACCAATCTGGCATTTGGTGGTGTTGGTATCGGCAGCGATTTAGCGTTGGGCGGTTTCATGTCCGGCTACAGCAAAACACCCATCGGTCAGGCGGTAATCGCCGGCATAAACCAGGGCGTGTTTGAACTCGTGAAGGAGATTGGGTCGAAGCCACCGGAGGGCTCAATCGTCAAAGCGGAGGCGACACAGATTTGGACGAATATGGGTCAAAACACTGTGGCCGTCGGCGATCGACTGCAAGTGGCGAAAAAGGGTGAGGAATTAATCGACCCCGAGACGGGTATTTCACTGGGCGGAAGCATGACGACGATAGGCGAAATTGAGGTCACTCAAGTCCAAGAAAAATTTTCCATTGCGCGGCCACTTTCGATGAATGGTACACCGGCAAGAGGCGACAAGGTGCTGGGCACTTCAGGGGCGGCGGCGCTAGAATTTGCGGATAGTTGGAAAAAACCCAAGTAGCCCGCCATAGATGCACCGCGTTACCTTTTTTTTCCAGACAGTCGGCCCTAGCAATGGCAAGTATGGTGCTAGTGCACGCCAGGCGTGGTTAAACCGCCCGGGGCCAACAACGATTTAGCGTCGCTAAGACGTTGGTCGCTTTCATGATGTGCTTTTAGGAAAGTATCCGGATTACTTAACATGTTGGCCATACCCAATCGCATACCACGACGAATCGCGCGCAGCGAAACTTTGCCAGTTGCAAACGCCGCGAGCATGCCGACGTAGGCCGTTAGACGACCTCTTTCGCGAAAGCGGATATCTAACGTATGTTTCCAGAGGTTCGCATATTCCTGGTAAAACTGCTGCAGTGACATTTTGGTTGGCAACACCGCGTGAACGATGTCAAACAATTCCCAGTCTTCCGTATTGACTTGATCTTGCACTTCGTCCCACAAGTCCGTCCCTGGTAATGGCGTTAGCACAGAAAACCCGCTGTTGTACGCGCCTTTTTGTTCGATCCAACGCTTCAACTTATTGAAATCTTCTATCTCCCAGTCAGGGTCGACAATGAAATTAGGCGTATACCCGACACCCTTGTCGCGCAGAATTTCCAGTGCAAGATCATTCTTCGCGGCAACGTTGTGTTTGTTGACAGATTTGAGTCCGGCGTCATCAACTTTTTCGAGTCCTAAGAATATACTCAGCTCGCCGCATTCCTTCCACATGTCGATCAAGTGGCTAAATTTACAAATAATGTCGGAGCGCGTTTGAATAGTGAAGTGCTTTTTGATGCCGGAAGCTTTTATTGCACTCGCTAGTGCACGACCACGTTTTACGTTCAGCCAAAAAATATCGTCAGTTACGAATATGTTTGGCGATTGAATCTGCGCAAGTTCTTCGATGACTCGATCCGGAGACTTTTCTCGAAACGAGCTTTCGTGAAACTTCCACACCGAGCAGAAATTGCACTTGAACGGACAACCACGTGCAGTCTCCATTAGCGATAGCGGGCGCCGGAAATTGATGTAGTACTCGCTCGCATAATCGGCAATGAGGTCGCGTGCGGGTAGGGGTAAATCGTCTAATTTGCGTCTGCCAGTCGCCGGCGGTGTATACACCGGCGAGGATTCTTGATTGATGACCAGTCCCGCAACTTTCTTAAGATCAAGGCCCTTATCGAGTGCATGAACGAGGTCTGGCATGACCTCTTCTCCGTCGCCAACCACAATAATATCGATGCCAGGCCTTATGAACCATTTCGGGTCACGGGATGCGTCGTGCCCGCCCACCACGATGGTTGCCTGGGGGACTCGTTGACGAAGCTTTTGAATTACACGCAGGGCACGGTAGCGTTCGGTCGTGAAGTTGACTTGAATCCCGATGATTTCAGGTTCAAATTTAACGACCTTGGTGGACCCGTTTTCGATGCCATCGATTCGCATATCGATAATCTGGCAATCGTGGCCGTGTTGCAAAATGCTGGCGGCCACGCACTCCAGTCCAAGTGGCTCGACAAAAGTAATGATCTCCAAGCCGATGATGCCGCCGATCGGTGCTTTAACGAATGAGACTTTCATTGCTGGATTTTGTCCTCGTTCGGATTGTCCGGCTGTGCGCTAGCTGAATATTGTTTTATTTAAGGATTGTTCTCTTGGTAACTAACGTCGGAGTTCGGTGCCTACGTATCAATCCTATCAAAATCTGACGGTCAGCAGACTGACGACGTTCTTCTGCTGTTGAAATCGGCGCTTTGAGGGTCGCAAACGGACATTGTTGCGACCGCGGTAACGAATGGACCACTGTTGTATTTGGGTGTATCTCGATCGCAAGAAGCATGAACTATTGGCCATAATCTGCAAAATCGACCGCAAAACCTAGTGAAAACGGTTGACACAGACGCAAATAAGAATGATTATCGTTTACATTGTTGTTTAGATTAACGGAATTCACGCTAATGCTACTCCGCTCGGTCAGTCGCTTCGGCACCAAACTCTCGATTGTTACGTTGCTATCGATAACAGCAACACCGAGTGTCTACGCAGATAAAACAACGACGGGCGAAGACCGTTCCTTGGATGAAATCGTCATTGTGGGTGACCGTGATGATTTATTGAATACTGCCGGCTCTGCTCATGTCATTACGTCCAGTAAGCTTGAACAGTTTAACTATGCTGATATCCAACGGATTGTCCGTGAGGTGCCAGGCGTGTCTGTGCAGGTGGAAGATGGTTACGGATTGCGGCCAAATCTGAGTATCCGTGGTACTGCAACCGAGCGTAGCGGACGAATCACTCTGTTAGAAGACAACGTCCTGATTGCGCCTGCGCCGTATTCTGCGCCGTCGGCGTATTATTTCCCTACCGTCGGTCGAATGCAGCAGGTCGAGGTGCTGAAAGGTTCCTCGTCGATCAAGCAGGGGCCGTACACCGTTGGCGGTGCGATGAATTTCATGTCAACCGACTTGCCCAATGAACTAACTGGTTTGGCCAATATTGAATTTGGCGCCGATGCCACGAGTCGCATCCACGGACTGTACGGTGATAGTACGGAAAATTTCGCCTGGCTGGCAGAGGGGCATTTTTGGGATAGCGATGGCTATCAAGATATCGACATTGTAAGTGGTGATACGGGCCTCAATAAAGACGATTGGATGTTTAAATTTCGTATCAACAGCGATCGTGATGCAAAAATCTACCAACAGCTTGATTTCAAGTTTCAGTATGCGAAGGAGAACTCGGAACAAAGCTATCTCGGACTTACGGATGCTGATTTTAGTGCATCGCCTTATCGGCGTTACGCTGCCTCACAGTTGGATAATATAGAGACTGAGCACGATCAAGTAATCGTTCGCTACTCCGCAAAATTCGAACATAACCTAAAGTTGAGCGTTACCGGATATTCTAATAATCATGAGCGTGACTGGTTCAAGACTGAGGGTCTTGATGCTGATGGGAGCTTATCTGCGGATGATTTTGACCGGACGAGTTGGTTTAACGTCATTCAAGCGGTCAATCGGGGAGAAAGCGTCGGCGCCCTGGATGCAACTCAGGCGCAAGCTATCCTTGACGGCGGTGATACGGCAACTGGCGCGATTCAAGTGAGAAGCAACGCTCGCGAATATTATTCGAGAGGCGTTCAACTTGGGTTGAATTGGCAAACGGCGATCGGCGATATTGAGCACGAATTGGAATTTGGCGTGCGCTTTCACGAAGACGAGGAGGATCGTCTACAAAGAAATAGTACGTACAGCCTACAGAATGGCGAATTGGTGCTAGATGATCTTGGGATGCTCGGTAATGCAGGAAACCGACTTCAAGAGGCAGAAGCAATCTCCGCCTTTATTTATGATCGTATCAGCGTCGGCAACCTGGTGCTCACGCCGGGGTTGCGTTATGAGGATATCGATCAATCGCGGACGCGCTGGGAAACTCGACCGGGACGTGCGCTAGACCCGAGTAGTCGAGATAATTCCAATATTCGAGATTCGCGATCGAATTCGACACAGGTGTTCATCCCCGGATTAGGTGCTTTATATTATTTCAACGATTCATTCACGTTGTATGGGGGCGTTCACCGCGGATTTACTGCGCCTAGCAATTCGCAGGACGTCGATGAAGAAGAAAGCATCAACTATGAACTCGGATTTCGTTATTCGGGTGGCCGATTGTTTGTCGACTCGGCATTGTTCTTTACGGACTACGACAATTTGTTAGGTGAGTGTACAGCTTCGTCGGGTACTGATTGCGAAATTGGCGATGCCTTCAACGGCGATGCTGCAAGTATTGCAGGGCTTGAGCTCATGATTGACTATGACCTGTCACCAAGTGATAGTTTCGCAATGCCGCTAGTGGTTAGCTACACCTATCTAGATGGTGAATTCGATAGCGATGTCGCGGACACGGCGTTCTTTGGTGATGTATCTGCTGGCGATCCTTTGCCCTACATCCCCGAAAATCAGTTTTTGGTGTCGCTTGGATTTGAAAAGGAAGCATGGTCAGCTTACGTTAACGTCAACTATGCCGATGCGGTTTGTGTTGTCGCGGCATGCGGCGAATTTGAGTCTACCGACAGCTCAACGGTAGTGGACCTGACAGCAAACTATAGAATGAGTGAGCACGTTACATTTTATGGTCGTGTCAATAACCTGACATCGGAAGAAGCGATTGTCGGACGACAACCATACGGCGCGCGCGGAAATAGAGATCAAACCGTCGGCTTAGGCGTGAGATTAAGTCTTTGATGCAGTGCAAATCAAGAAATTGAACAACTTGTTGCGTGGTATTGGCGTGCATGGGTTTCGGGATTAGGCTTGCCTTCTCTTGTAGTCGATCAGCCGCTTACCGGCTTCATCAATGAACGTCTGATCCGTAATTCTTAGACGACTCATCCTGTCAAGACGAAAATTCCTGAAGTCATTTCTCGACTCGCACCAGCCCGCGAATAACCACACCGGTCCGAAAAAGGCCAAGCACAATGGCCGAACGATTCGCTGCGTCTTTTTGTTGTTTAGTGCCCGATAGTGAAACTGAACCTTGTTGTGTGTGCGAATTGCACGGCGGAGAGCGGAAAAGTCGATAGATATTGGGACCTTTGCCTGACTAGGTGGTGAAAACAATGCTGTCTGTAGAATTTCAGTGCGTAGAGTATCAGGCAGAATTGCCGTAATTTTGTCGATTGCACGACGTGCGGATCTTGCTATTTCACGGTCGCCCCAGCTATCGACCATTTGCGCGCCCAATGCAAGTGCGTCCAACTCCTCTAGATCGAAAATTAGCGGTCGCACCGTGTAATGGCGATCTAGCGTGTAACCGACACCTGCTTCCCCGACGATAGGAACATTTGAAGAAGTAAGGTCGGCGATATCGCGATAGATAGTTCGAGCGCTGACTTCCAATTCATCGGCTAGACGGTCCGCGGTGACCGCCTGTTGGCGTGCTTTTAGATACTCGACGATTCGAAATAGACGATCTGCTCTGCGCAATTCGTTTCTCCTTATTTGCTCGGTTGCTACGAGCTTACTGACATACTACTGACATCACGCTGTCAGTATGCCTGTGAAATCATTCTGCTTTCAAATCATGGAGAATAAAAATGCTTACGTTATACCACCACCCTTACTCCCAGCACGTGCGCCGCGTTACTTCGCTATTGGAAGAAGCAGGAATTCCGTACAAACCCGTTCACGTTTCGCTGGACAACGGTGAACACATGTCCGAGGCCTTTATGAGTATTAATCCAAATCACCAGGTGCCAACACTGATTGACGGAAGTTTGAAACTACATGAATCAAACGCCATTCTGCGTTATTTGTGCGGAAAACATAATCTTAGAAAGTGGTATCCGGCAGATGCATCAGACGCCGCTGTTGTTGACCAGTGGTTAGACTGGAATCAATCACGTCTGTCGCAACCCGTGATTGATATTGTACTAAACAGCGTGTTTCTTGGTGACGATGCAGATGCATCGGCGATAGAAAACGGCAAGGAACGCATGCGCGAATTGACGAAGATACTTAGCGCAGCACTACGCGACAACGATTTCTTGTGTGGCGATACACCGACAATTGCTGATTTATCGGTGGCTTCTAATATTTCACAATTGCAACTTGCAGACGCTGTGCCTGACGATAACTCGATCAAGGCGTGGTACGGTCGTGTTTGTGAAATTCCCGGCTTCAAAAAATCTCTGCCTAGTTGATAGAATCGGCGTAGTTGAGTGTGACTCACATTGGATGCGCATAACGCTCCACGGCCTGATCGACTTGGTCAGGCCGTTTGCGTGTCGTGCTAAGTGTTTGCTTCATTCTGCTAGTCATGCAGATCAAGGCACGTAGTCGACAAAATTTCCTCGATAACGAAGTAGGTACGAGTCTGCGAGACCAGCGGCAGGGTCGATAAACGCTCGCCAAGAAACTGGCGAAAAGACTCCATATCGGCAGTCCGTACCTTAAGCAAATAGTCGAAGCCGCCGCCGACCATATGGCATTCTGAAATTTCCGAGAGCGCGCGCACCTGTTTCGCAAACTCGGTAAAGACATCGGTAGTTGTGCGGTCAAGGTCGACGGTGACGAATGCCGTGAATGCTTGATTGAGTAGTTTTGGATTCAGCCTTGCTTGATAACCTTCGATATAGCCGTCTTTTTCCAGCCTACGGACCCGTTCCAGGCAAGGTGTAGCGCTCAGGTGTACTGCTTTCGCGAGATCGACGTTCGAAATGCGCCCGTCGTTTTGTAATGTTTGCAGTATTTTTCGGTCAATTCGATCAAGCTGTTTCATAGTGTAAATATCTAGTAAATATTGAGATTGCCAGAGAATAACATGCAATAAATGAAAAAAGAGCAGCATATTCTGCTACCGATTTGACAGTATAGAAGTCTGCCAAATGCTGAGAGCCATCCTATGCCGAAGCAAGACCCAACCCACCACGGAACACTTCTTGGCGCAGCCGAATGCCGTCGCGCAATGTCTGCATGGAAATTCCGCGACGAAGATGAGGTCGTTAAATCGTTGCTCAGCCAGGTTCCCTACACTGGCAAAGCGTCAATTCGCATTGAGCAACGCGCAGCCGAGATTGTTCAAAAAGCGAGGGCAGACACAAGCAACAGACCGCTGTTGGACACATTCTTGACGGAGTACGGGCTTTCCAACCGGGAAGGCGTTGCCCTGATGTGCGTGGCCGAGAGTTTGCTCAGAATTCCGGATCAACGAACCGCGGAACGGCTGATAGCGGACAAAATACAATTCGGCGATTGGGCCTCGCATTCTGGCAGAGCAGGATCGTTGCTGGTCAATGCGTCGACCTGGGCTTTGATGCTGGGCAGCAAGATGGTGTCTATAGACCGAGAATTTTCGGCGAATCCAGGCAAATGGCTAGGCCAATTGTCGAACCGCATCAGTGAACCGGTGATCGAAAGTGCAATGAGGAGCGCGATGCGAATTCTCGGTCGCGAATTCGTTTTGGGAACTACGATTGAAAAGGCCGTAAATAATAGCGACAGTAATCACAACTATTCTTACGACATGTTGGGCGAGGCAGCCCGTGACGCAAGAACTGCACAACGGTATTTCGATTCATACGTGCATGCGATTGACGTGGTTGGTGGCAAAGTTGCAGCGCTCGGCACAGCAGCATCGTCTGTTTCGATAAAACTGTCGGCGCTGCATCCGCGTTACGAATTTTCGCAGCGGCAGCGGGTGCTCGAAGAATTATTGCCGATCGCCAAGCAACTCTGCATCGCTGCAGAGAAAAATAATTTGGAACTTACGATTGATGCAGAAGAAGCCGATCGCCTCGATCTGTCACTCGACGTATTCGATGTCCTCGCAAGAGACCCGGAACTCAAAAATTTCCCTGGACTCGGAATTGTCGTACAAGCTTATGGCAAGCGTGCGATGCCACTGCTCGATTGGCTTGTTGCGCTTGCAGGGGAAACGCGTAGAAAATTCCCAGTACGCCTGGTTAAAGGGGCGTATTGGGATGCTGAAATAAAGCACGCGCAAACCCACGGTTATGCAGGTTTTCCGATTTTTACGCGCAAGCCGTCGACCGATTTATCATATTTGGTATGTGCGCAACGAATATTGCAGAATCCAGATCGGCTTGCAGGCCAATTCGCGACGCACAATGCGCATACAGTGTCCGCCGTTATGGAGATGGCTGAGAAAGATAGTACCTTCGAGTTTCAACGTCTGCACGGTATGGGCGCCACGCTGTACGAAGCCGTGCAAGACTCGTACCCCGAATTTCCGTCGTTAAGAACCTACGCCCCAGTGGGCGCGCATGACGATTTGTTAGCCTATTTGGTTCGACGGTTGTTGGAAAACGGTGCGAACAGCTCGTTCGTAAATCGCTTTCTTGATGAGGCGTTAGCGCCAACCGAATTAGTGCGTGATCCTGTGACGGTGGTGCACGGTACAACACCTCACCCGCACCCCGCAATCGCGCTACCCAGTAATATTTTCGCGCCTCAGCGGAAAAACTCCATGGGTGTCGATCTGTCCGATAACGCCCAAATTGAGAGGCTGCAGTCGGCTTTGGAGACTTCGCGCACGCAGGAATACCATGTAACGCCACTGACAGTTGAGAACGTAACTGCGGCCCGAATTCGGCCAGTAATCAATCCTGCGAATCAAAATGACGTACTAGGCGATTGTATTGATTGTGATGTGACTGAAATCGACGCCGTTTTCAGGTCGGCCTTGAAGCACCAGGCAGAATGGGATGTACGTGGCGGGCACGCGCGTGCGATGTTGATTGAAGCTTTCGCGGATTCGCTCGAGCAAGAGCGCGAACATTTCGTCGCCATTCTCAGTCGCGAAGCAGGAAAAACGTTACCCGATGCAATCGATGAAATTCGAGAGGCTATCGATTTTTGTCGTTATTACGCGGTGCAATCCAGAGATAAGTTTGGTGTAGCGACGAAATTACCGGGGCCCACAGGCGAAAGTAACGCATTGAGTCTGCACGGTCGCGGCGTATTCGTTTGTATCAGCCCTTGGAATTTTCCTCTCGCAATTTTTCTCGGCCAGGTGACCGCCGCGTTATGCGCAGGCAATACGGTCATTGCTAAGCCAGCCGAGGAAACGCCAATTGTTGCCTACGAAGCGATACGGCTATTACATACGTGCGGTGTGCCCGTTGGCGTCTGTCAACTGGTTTTGGGCGACGGCGCAATTGGCGAAGCCTTGGTTAAGCATGCGCAGACCTCTGGCGTTGCATTCACGGGGGGCACCGACACGGCTCATAGAATAAACCGCTCGATGGCGGAATCTGTGGGGCCGATTGCTCCGCTCATCGCGGAGACTGGCGGGCAGAATGCGATGGTCGTTGATTCAAGTGCCTTATTGGAGCAGGTGACAGACGATGTAATCTCATCTGCCTTTTTGAGCGCAGGGCAACGTTGTTCCGCGTTGCGCGTGTTGTTTCTGCAAAAGGATATCGCCGAAAACGCGCTGGATATGATCCGCGGGGCGATGGATGAACTTTGCGTGGGCGATCCAGCACGACTGTACAGCGATGTAGGGCCAATTATTTCACAGGAAGCATTGTCGTCGCTGCTTGAGCACGTTCGCCAGCTATCGGATCGCGGCCAATTTTTGCATCAGGCAACCCTATCGAGTGATTGTGCGGTAGGCACCTTCCTGGCGCCAACGATGCTCGAGATTTCGAATATCAATGAGCTAAATTGCGAGCATTTTGGTCCGATTTTGCATGTCGTCCGCTTTCATGAGAAAGATTTCGACAACATTCTCGAGCAAATCTCCAGCACCGGTTATGGTCTGACATTCGGTATTCATACGCGAATTGAAACACGAATTGCTAAGGCTGCCGGTGTGGTAGGTGTCGGAAATGTTTATGCCAATCGAAACATGACAGGTGCCGTTGTCGGATCGCAACCCTTTGGCGGGCAACGATTGTCGGGAACCGGGCCAAAGGCAGGCGGGCCGAACTATTTGTTGAGATTTGCGACAGAACGAGTCGTCACCGTGAACACGGTAGCGACCGGTGGTAACGCAGAACTATTAACGTTGGACACCTAGCGAAAACTATCGGTATCGAGTCAGGTAAACTTAGGCACGGCGACCATACAACCGGCGGACTGTAAAACTAATGAAAGCATCGAACAAACCACTACACATCATCAATGTACCTTTGGACCTTGGTGCGTCACGTCGCGGTACTGACGCGGGCCCGTCCGCTTTTCGCATCGCGGGTCTACGCAGTGCCATGACAAAGTTGGGATATACGATTTCGGCAGAGTCGGACATTTCAGTAGCCGCAATAGAGTCGGGTGAACCCAAAAACCCATCTGCAAGATACAAGGACGAGATTCTAACGTCATGTACGGAATTGGCAGAGACGACGCTCAACGTATTGTTGGCAGGCGAGACACCGTTGGTCATTGGCGGTGATCACTCGATTGCAATGGGAACAGTGTCAGGAATAGCATCGTTCTTGAAGCGTAATGATGAAAAGCTGGGTTTGATTTGGTTCGATGCGCATGGCGATATGAATCGCCCCGAATCGTCGCCCAGCGGGAATATTCATGGAATGCCGTTGGCTCATCTGCTGGGTTACGGTGACGAAGACCTATCTTCTATTCTCGATGCGAACCCGGCCGTCGTCCCAGAAAATGTTGTATTGATCGGTTTACGCGACATCGACCGGGTCGAAAGAGAGTTTATCAATGACACGGGCGTAACCGCCTTTACCATGCGCGACATCGATGAAATGGGGATGAGTAAGGTTGCTCGAAAAGCACTGGAGATTGTCAACGCGGATACCGCAGGATTCCACATCAGTTTTGATCTGGACGGTTGCGATCCTGAGGTTATTCCCGGTTCGGGGACCTTAGTGCCAGGCGGCGTAAGCTACCGCGAGGCACATTTGCTGTTGGAGCAATGCGCCAGCGACGGACGAATGATATCGATGGAAGTTGTGGAGTTAAATCCGTTCTTGGATCAGGCGAATATCTCGGCAGAACGTGCCGTCACGCTGATCCAAAGCGCTTTCGGGAGTAGCATACTGTAGTCAGTCGATTCACGAGATCGAGGTTCTAATTGGACTCTAAAGCTTCGAACGGTGTACCGTACATAATGCGCTGCCATTGGTATGCCGAATACAGCCGACGATTTGATCTGTCTGGCCTGAATGACCGATAAACAAAAGAAAGGCAAAAACAATGAAAAAATACTTTCCTTGGATTCTAGTCATTATCCCGGTGTTCGTTTTCTTACAGTCACTGCCGTTCAAGTTTTCTGGCGCGGTCGAAACAGTACATATATTCACTACAATCGGTGGCTGGATGAATAGCATCGGACTGACCTCGCTAGGTACCTCGTTTGCCGAATTCGGTGCATATGGTGTTGGCACTGTGGAATTGCTTGCTTCAATATTGTTGATTGTTCCGGCGACGCGTCATTGGGGCGCACTGGTGGGTCTTTTTACATTGAGTGGCGCGATATTCTTCCACCTGGTTACACCGCTTGGCGTCGCCGTAAAATATCCAGGCGCACCGCCAGATGGTGATCCTACCTTGTTCATTTTGGCCGTAGTTTCCTGGTTGTGCCTACTTGCACTCGTGATTAAACACCGCGCGCAATACCCAATTATTGGTGACAAATAACCGGCTGCTAAGAAAACTGGAGATTTGTGCGAGGCTTGGCGAGCACGCGCATATAACAGTCTATGAGTGGCATGCTGTGCATCGGAGAGTATTCATGAAAAAAATTGCCGCGCTATTGATCGCGATCGTGGCCCTCGAGCACTTTTACTTTCTTGTACTGGAGATGTTTCTCTGGACCGCGCCGATTGGCATGAAGACATTTGGCTTGACCGAAGATTTCGCCCGACAGTCTGCGTCGCTTGCCGCCAATCAAGGTTTGTACAACGGATTCCTTGCGGCAGGCCTAGTCTGGAGCCTGATCAAAAAACATGACGCATTTGCGATCAAGATATTCTTTCTGTCCTGCGTGATCGTCGCAGGTGTATTTGGTGCGGCCACCGTGAAGATGTCCATTCTCTATGTGCAAGCGGTCCCGGCAATAGTCGCGCTAACGTTTACTTTGTTAGCACGGTCTCAAAATCGGTCATCTAAAATAGATTCTCCATTGACGTAAATACGTACCCAGACTGAGCACGGTGAGGTGGTTAAGAGACGTCTTTGGGTCACCGCATTCTTAGAAACTGATGGGGCGCTTGCCGGGAAGTATTCAGGGGGAACTGCCAGTGAGTTGGAGTTTCTGTCGTTGTGACCAACTGGCGCGACCTCGCTGTCCACGTAAGAAGAATTCGACCGCACGCCTTTCCTTTTCGAGTTCATTGTCCTCTTTACGAGCGATTTGTCGTTTGCCAACCCATATTTGGGGTCTAATAAGCTCATCTGCACGGTCTGAAGCGGTAACTATGGGTTTCTGATTCCGCTTACCTAACACCTAAAGATTAGACTAAATCCGGCGATACTTAATTGTGGGAGCGCCAGAGATGGCGCGGCGTTGGGTAGTTGTTGGGAATTGGATCTTGCTAAAAACCGATCGCATAGGATTGATCGTCGTCGTTGCATCACTGGCAGCAATTGCTTTGATCGCCGTCGTGCTATTTCAGAATCAACATCAGCGGCAGCTCGAAAACATCCGCGCGCAGGGCGTTAGCCTGGCTAGAACCTTGTCGGGCATTCCATATAGCCACCTCATTCCAGGAGGTGCGCAACAGAGTGTTACGCAACTACTCCTTAACAACGCCGGCAACGAAGACTTCGCCTACATCAGCCTTACAGACATTGAGGGTCGATCCGTGACGGAGGCAGCCGCAAGCGGTGTTACTGTGCCACCAGCTGTTTTACCCGGCGAACCATCGGCATGGCTTGGAAGTCGCGATCTCGACTTGTATGGGCGGAAACTGACCGAATTTTACGCGCCCCTGCTACAAGACAGCGACCTAAAGGGCTTCGCTCGTCTAGGGTTCTACCAACCAACGCTTGGTCCGTCGATCTCGCAATTACCATTTATTGGAACAGTGGCCCTGCCAATCTTTCTGCTAGCGCCACTCTTCTATTTGCTATTGCGCAGAGAAGTGCGACCAATACGCGAAGCCAGCAAAGAAATGTCGAGATTGGTCAACGACGAAAAAATACACCGAATTGAAATTGCCGCGAACGGAGAACTTGGTGAGTTTATGCGGCAGTTCAATGGCTTTGTTGAGCAGGCGCGAACGAGAATGAACGTGTTGGAACAGGACAACGTGCGCCTGATCACGTCTAGCAAACTAATGACTTATCGAAAAAGTCGCGTCGAGATTGTACTTGAAACGCTGCCAGAGGCGGTGGCGATATTGGACGAAGCAGGGTCAATAACTTTTGTAAACCAAAAGCTTGCAGCGATGTTGGGTACGACTAAACGAGAGATGCTCGCGAATCCACCGGAGCTTTGGTGCGATCAGCCAGACATACTCGATTTACTTGCTCGATTCGAAAGTACAGGAAAGAGAAAGAATTTCACGGAAACAATTAGGTTCAAGTCTGGCTCCGTTTACGATAAATCGATCGCCACAAAGACATATCCATTGTTCTCGCCTGATAGTTCTTCATCATCCTTAGGAACACTCATCGTTTTTCGCGATGAAACACGCGATGCGCTTGCCAGGGAGGCGCGAGTAGATTTTGTTGGACATTTAGCGCATGAACTGAAGTCCCCGCTAAACGTATTGGGACTCTACAGTGAGTCATTGCTTGGGGACGATGGAAACTCAAAGGAATTTCGAATTGAAGCGGCAAACGTTATTTCAAGCGAAGTCGATCGGCTCAGTACACTAATTAGTGGCTTACTAAGCCTGACGCAAATAGAAAGTGGGAGCCTCAAGCCTGAGAAGTCCCTCGTAATAATACGTGACGTGGCCGTTAGTGCTTTTGAGGAGGCAAAGCACTCTGCTCATGGCCGCGATATTCAGTTCAATTTCGTATCCCCAAAAGAATTGAATCCGGCATTCGTCGATAAAGACTTAATTCGCATTGCGTTGGCGAATCTACTAAGCAACGCAGTGAAATACAATCGCGATGGTGGAGAGGTTGTATTGACCATCGAAGAAACTGATGACGCAGTCCAGATTCGAATCGCAGATTCCGGCATTGGAATCAGTGAGGCCGAGGAGTCCAAAGTATTCGAGAAATTCTTTCGGTCAGATGATGCGGGCGTTCAAGCAGCCGAAGGACACGGACTTGGGCTTGCGCTCGCGAAACAGATCGTCGAATTACATCAAGGTACGTTGTCATTGAATCGAGAACGGCCCGAGGGATCCGAGTTCATAATCAACCTTTGGAAGGACGCGAGTGAAGTGAGGCAGGTGATATGAGTCGGAAACGCATCATGATTATCGACGATCATTTACCGGTAATACGTGTGCTTAAACTCGGCATCGAGGGGGCAGGGTACTCGGTTGACACAGCATCAAATGGCTCCGAGTGCCTAGTGATGCTGTGCGACAGGCACCCGGACTTCTTGGTTACAGATATCGATATGCCGAGAATGAGCGGTGATGAACTCTGCAAGGCAATCGTAAAACAGTTTCCCGATCGAAAATTTCCAATCGTCGTCCTAACTTCGCGAACGGAGCTTGAACACCGAGACTGGACGCGCGACATCGACAACCTGACATTCATGGAGAAACCGGTCAGCGTCAGACGGTTGCTATCTCACATAGGTCAGCTTCTCGATGCTAGGCCGGTCGAATTGGTCGAATGAGATGACGACGACCGCACTCGATTCACTGTCTATGATGAAGTATCAGCGCCTACTTCCGCGGATATTTCCAGCAGCGTCCCGGTTTGAAATTCGCGACCGCAAAAACCGATTGTACTGGCACCATGTGATAGCGACCTGCGAATCCATCGTTCAAGAGAATGAAGATGTCTATTCAGATACCGATTGGATCGATGAGGTGCCTGGGCTCGGTAAGCGGCAGATTGATGATAGCGTAGTGCAGTTTCGAAGCGCCATTCTCAATAGAGGCCACGCTCCAGCCGGTTGGCTGATCGCAGAGTTCGATACAACTAATAGCATACCGATGGAAATCGCCGGAACTGCGCTTAGCCGAGCATTCGCCGATGCCGGTATTGTTCTTCAAGGCGAAATAGAGCTGCAGTCGGAGTGTAATCAACTGGCAGCCGAACTCACGGAGCGCTATGAAGAATTGAATTTGGTCTATGCGACAAAGGATCACGTCGAATATTTCGAAGAAGGTCACGAAGCGCTAATTCGATTAGTACAGAATTGCGCAGACTATTTGGACGTTGGGCTTGCGGTCTTAATTTGCCGCGATCGCGATCTGATACTACATCACGTCGACACAGGTGACCCACCGCCTAATATCGAAGACATTCTAGAGCTGATAAGTGGTGACGTTTATGACAGGGTCGAGTCGCGGGCTCGGTGCTTGATAATAAACGAGTCGGACGACGACGAACGCGATCGCGTTTTCTTGGGACGAACTGAAAATTTGATCGCCAATCCCGTATTGGATGAACTCGGTACGGTAATTGGTATATTGGTAGTTGTCGCACGCAAAACTGCGCATACGTTTTCCAACGGTGATCGAAATCTGCTAGAGGTGATGACAAGAAAGGCGTCGCGAATCATATATACGCACCACGATTCCTTAACAGGTCTGATGAATAGAAGCGGATTCGAGTCGACTTTGGTTTCAACGTTAGCTGCCGCGCGCACAAATAACCAACAGCATTGCGTATTGCACTTGGATCTAGATCAATTACACGTGGTAAACGATCTTCTAGGCTATCAAGAGGGCGACAATCTAATACGACGTGCCGCGAAGGTTCTCCGGAGTATATTGAGGGACAGCGATTTCGTTGCGCGGCTCGGCGGTGACGAATTCGGCGCGCTGTTGTGCAATTGCTCTGCCAATCAAGGCCAGAATATTGCTCGGAAAATCCGCAAGGCAATTGGTGAATTGACGGTGACCAGCGCACGACGTCGACTGGACGTAAGCGCCAGTATTGGTATCGCAATGCTCAACAATAAGACGGACGGAATTGTGAGCGTTCTGGCGTCTTCTGAAATAGCATGTAAGGCCGCGAAGGAAGCCGGTCGCAATCGAGTACAGGTTTTCGAGGAAGATAATACCGTACTGGTGCGACGAAGCGAAGAGGTAGAGTGGAGCGGCCGCGTGCAGGAGGCGCTGCGGGAAAACGGATTTCTGTTGTATTGCCAGCCTGTAGTGCCGTTGAATCAAAGTCAGCATTCTCAACACTTTGAGATGCTCGTACGAATGAAGGGCGAAGACGAAGATGTGCTGTTGCCCGGTGTATTCATGCCAGCTGCAGAGCGCTACCAGTTGATGCCGATGCTAGATCGATGGGTCATTCACCATTCGCTACAGTCGATCAGTATGGTGTGGCCGGAAATATCATCGGTAGATCCGGTGTTCTGCATTAACCTGTCGGGCCAATCGCTGACGAACCCGGGATTTCAGTCGTTCGTGGTGGATGAGCTTCGGCAGGCAGGGGTGGCTTTTCGCAACATCTGTTTTGAAATCACAGAAACTGCCGCGATCGGGAATATAGATGAAGCAATAGTCTTTATGAATGCAATCAAGAAGCTTGGTTGCAAGTTCGCGTTGGACGATTTTGGCGCGGGCCTGAGTTCGTTTGGTTATCTGAAGGTACTTCCAGTTGACTACCTTAAGATCGATGGCAGTTTCGTACGTGACATGGTTAGCGATGATGTTTCACGTTCCATGGTACAGGCGATTTATCAAATTGGTCGGACCATGGGCCTGTTGACAATCGCGGAGTTTGTAGAGGACGAACAAACTCGTGAACTCCTGCGTCAGATCGGGGTTGATTACATCCAAGGGTTTGGAGTCGGTAAACCCGCGCCGCTGGCAGGCATACTTGACGAATTGCAGGGTATTTCCAGTGCGGCTCTTGCATGAGTACGCCTGCAGAGAAAGTAGTCGCACCAGTCGTTCGAACTCGAATTGGTGTTAGCACGTGTGTAGCACCGAAATTTTCGCTGGTCGGAAACGACGCGCTCCAGGACTTGCTGCTCGTTATTGACGATTGCATAGATGCCGGAGAATTCAAGTTAATTGTCGATTTTTCAACTGTCCAATCGATAGACAGTTTGGCGATTTCTGCGTTTATGGATCTGCAGGATCGTTTGCTCAAAGTAGGTGGTTGGCTAAAAGTCTCGGGTCACAACAAGACGATCTCGGAAGTCGCGGAAATAACCGGGTTTTCAGAATACGTCACGTTTCTAGATGATGCCGGCAATCGAAAGGACACGGCCGCGAAGGACATTGATATAGGGCCTGGTGCGCGGCTTGGCGACATCTTAATTGCCTATGGCCACACAACACAAAAAAGAATTGACGAAGCCCTGAAATTGCAGGACAGACTTGGCAAACGCATGGGTCAGATTATTGTTGAGAAGGGCTGGGTTGCGGAAAACGATGTGCTGCGTGCATTGAGCAAGCAACTCGGAATTCCCTTCGTCCGAATCCGACCTGGCATGTTTGATCCGACAACCGCTGCGCTGTTGGAGAACAGCGTGGCGCGAAGATTGTGCGCCCTACCGCTTTTTCGTGTGCGCAGCGCGCTGTATGTGGCCAGCGCAAAGCCGCAGGATATGCCAACCTTTGAGGAAATCGCAGAGCGATTGCAATGCGTTGTTCATCCAGTTCTGGCACGCAAAGAAGATATTCTGAAAATTTTGAATGATTCAACTGCCATGAATGATATGGCATTTGAATTGGCCAACGAGGTCGACGAAGACTTTGCAGTTGTCGATACGGTTCAATCGGACGATCACGCAACAATTGACGAAGTCGCAGCCGGTAGTCCGGTAGTGAATCTAATCAATTCCGTAATTCAGAGAGCTGTCCGGGATGGCGCCAGCGATATTCATCTTGAACCTTTTCGCACACACTCCCGCATTCGATTTCGCATAGACGGCGTGCTTTACGAATTTACGGCACCTCGAATCGATCTGCATCCGTCACTTGTATCGCGGCTAAAGGTGATGGCAAATCTGGATATTGCGGAACGCCGTTTGCCTCAAGACGGTCGAATTCAGGTACAAACGCAAGGCCGTTCGGTAGATTTGCGATTTAGCTCGCTTCCCGGTTTGCACGGCGAAAAAGTGGTGCTGCGCGTCCTTGACAAAAACCAGGCGATATTGGATGTGAATCGACTGAATATGTCAGCGCCAAATCTTGCGGAGTTCAAACAGCTGCTGGATGGTAGCCACGGACTCATATTGGTCACGGGCCCGACCGGCAGCGGTAAGACAACGACGTTGTACGCCGCGCTGAACCATCTGAATAGCATCGAGAAAAATACCGTCACAATAGAAGACCCTGTTGAGTATCAACTCGACATTGTCAATCAGAATGAGGTGCGTGCCGGAATCGGCTTGAGTTTCGCAAGAATCCTGAAGCATGTACTTCGACAGGACCCGGACATAGTCATGGTCGGCGAAATTCGCGAGCGAGAAACCGCGGAAATAGCGGTGCAGGCAGCGTTGACCGGTCATCTGGTGCTTTCGACGCTGCACACTAATGACGCGATCGGCGCGGTCACACGGATGATTGATATGGGCGTTGAGCCGTATTTGTTGTCGTCGGCCCTTTTAGGCGTCGTGGCACAACGGTTGGTCAGGACGATATGCCTCAGCTGCAAAACCGAATTCCTGGCGCCAATTGAACTTATCGAGAAGCATGGTTGGCAGGATAAGGGCGATGTGCGGCTCGCGAAGGGAAAGGGGTGCGACGAATGCTATGACTCTGGCTATAAGGGGCGCATGGGTATCCACGAGGTATTGACGACAGACGGCGAATTGCAGGCGCAAATAATTTCGAACCCGAGTCGCGATGACTTGGCGGCTTACTTGAAGGGGCGACAATTCAAGAATCTCTTTTTCGATGGTTTAGACCGGGTTATCGAAAATAGCACGACAACCGAGGAAGTGGCTCGAGTAATCGGTATCTAGGAATAGCAATATGGCACTGCAAGTCGAAAGAGCAAGTCAATCCGGGAAGCGAAAGGAGTTGGATCACCGCGCAGCAAGCGCCCGAATGAGTCTAACGCGAAGAATCGGTGCCACTGACCGCATGTTTTTCACCGAGCAATTGGCCTTGCTGATTGAAACTGGAGAAAACCTGCATGGCGCTCTCACCACCATCGTTGCCCAGACTGAGAATACGAGAATGCAACGCGTTGTTGAGAGACTCGCAGAGGATGTGGCAGAAGGCAGGTCATTCGCGCATGCACTTGCCCAGCATGAACAAGTATTCAGCAGTACCTACACTAATCTTGTCGCTGCAAGCGAGCAGGGCGGCTTCATGCACGAAGTACTACAGCAACTGCTAGTGATGGAGCGCAAGCAGGAAGAACTAAGAAATACGATTGTGTCGGCAGCAACCTACCCACTATTTCTGATCGTCTTTTCACTGGCTGTTGTCACGTTTGTTTTGGTCGTCGTATTTCCGAAATTCGGTACGATGTTCTTATCTATTTACGATCAACTTCCAGCGACTACAAAAGCGCTAATGGCGGTGAGCGACGTGCTGCGCCAGCATTGGATAATATTGCTCGCGACGCTTGGAATTCTCGGAGCCGTTGTTCATCGCTGGCTAGCCAGCAATTCTGGCAGGGAAATGATAGATAGTTGGAAATTGCGAACTCCCGGCGTTGCAGGCATCTTCATTCCGATTTATGTCGTGCAATCATTGCAGGTACTGAGTTTGTCGCTCAATAACGGCGTATCGGTCATGGAGAGTTTGGATGCCTGCCGAGATGTGGTTAAGAACTCACTATTCCGGAAGTTAATCGATGACGTGCAGAAAAAAGTCCAGGATGGCGCGGGAATCTCGGTAGGGTTTTCAGCCGCGGAATTCATGCCACCGTTGGCAAAACACATGATTGCCACAGGCGAGCGAACCGGCAGTCTCGGCAAGGTGATGGCAAGAATTGCGGAATACTACGAAGTGCAGCTGACCAAAAAACTTTCAGCGCTATCAAAGCTGGCCGAGCCGCTGATGTTGCTGGTTATGGGAATTGTTGTTGGAGTCCTTGTCAGCTCGCTAATACTGCCAATTTTTAAGTTATCACGAGCTGTTTCCTAGGCATGTCACCGGAACTGGTTCACATAACAAAAGCAACCCTTCTCAAGAATGATCCAATTATGCCGATATTGATAGTTGTGAATATCTTGTTTTAGGTGGAGATTGGTAAATGAAATCGTGCATATCGGGCGTACGTGAAATCGGATTTACGCTGGTTGAATTACTCATTGTGGTAATCATCCTGGCAATACTCGCGGCGATCATCATGCCGCAATTTCAGGCCGCGACGGACGATGCGACGCAGTCCGCATATGATACCAATATCGCAAATATTCGCGCCGCGGTTGACCTTTATCGGCAACAACACAACAATTATCCGGGTGCCGCGATATCGTCCGGTGGAACCTGTATCAATGGCACAGCCGTCGTCGGCGCGATCGGCGAACCTGCTTTTATCGCTCAGCTCAAGAATTATACGAACGCGACCGGCCAAGCATGCACCGGAACGGACCCCAATGAATTTAAGTATGGCCCCTACCTAAAAGACGACCTCCCCACAAACCCACTTGGCACCGTTAACACCCTCGTCGTCGTCAATACAGGAATTTTAGGTTTGACTTCTGGCAGCAGTGGCGGCTGGAGATTCGATAGCATCACTGGTGAATTTATCGGCGATGAGTGAATTTCGTCATGACTTTCGGAGCTGAGCAACTATAGAATTTATTTTGCTTTGAATGCGTGCGAGAAATGTTCTGTTACTCGTCCAATGACCGCGGATATTCGCTTCTTAAACTCACTATTCATATCGTAGTTCTCGGCATCGTTGCTGTCTCGAACGACGGCGGGATGTCCGGGGTAGAAATAAGTCGAATCGAGGGCCCAAGAACCGATTCTGTGTACACGCAGGCGAGCAACGACGTTGCCGCTGCTACCTCTGCCAATACGCGAATTAGGTTGTTGACCCCGCCAACACTCGGGAACACCGACAGCATCTATTTCGACATCATTAACATCGATATTGGCGGATGCGCCAATACCTCGTGATTCATCCACACGAACAGCGACAGCAACATCTACGAAGCCCCAAATTGCTGTGCAAATTCACAAAAAACTGACCAATTATTAAAGATTTACGTACGATCGCCGCTGACCTAATAGTACCTTTGCAAATTACGGATTAGCGAGCAACTCCATGGCTGTACGATCGTATCTGGCCGAATCTTGGTCCGCGACCGAGTTCGGTACTCCAGATCTCGAAAAATATGCAAGCAAGTTGATGTATGACGATACACGCAATGGTGTTCAGGTAATGGCGCTATTGTCGCTCGTTGTTCAGCTCTGTGTGCCAATCATTATTCTCAACTTTTCATTGCAGTCGGTTCACATTTATACCTACATAATGATTGCTCTGCTGTCGATTCACGTCCTGGTGTCGGCGCACTTCGTCACTGATATTCGCGCGTTACATTGTCTTGGCATGGTCTTGCTTATCCTTTCCGCACTTGCGGTTGCGTTTCTAGCGCATCGGACGGGTCAGTTAAATATCGGCATGATGGCCGCGATTATTATGCTATTCATTTCGATGCCGTTGGTTCCGTGGGGAACGCGCGAGGCGGTTACGGTAATCGGCTTGACATACCTATTGTTGACGGCTTCGCTCATTAGCGTGCCTGGAAAATTCGACCACACTTCTCTATGGGCGCTTCAGGCCCTGGTGATTGGTACGTCCTTCATCGTGACAGTGATCGTCGCCAAAAACGCTTATCTGAGAAAACAAGATATCCGATCACGCTTCGAACTCGAGAATGCACGACGATCGATGGAAATCTTGTCGTTAAAGGATCACCTTACCGGTGCCTGGAACCGCCGCTATCTGGAGACGCGCTTCGACAGTATTGTCGAGAGATCGCGCGCAAGCGGAAGGACGTTGCATATCGCTGTTTTGGACATCGACGATTTCAAGTTGATAAACGATAGCTACGGTCATCATCAGGCAGACGAGATCCTTGCCAAACTTGGCGAAATTTTCATGCGACATTTGGGTGACGATGGATGTCTGGTGAGGCTCGGAGGAGACGAGTTTCAAATAATATATAGCGGCAGCGATTTACGTTCCCTGGTTGACGCCGCGGTAGCGGAGCTGCAATTGACGCTGCCGGCTTCTGCACCTGAAAAGGGCGATACAGTCACTCTAAGCGCCGGATTTACCAGCGTCGCTCCTGGAGCGACGGCCACGCTGGACGATTTGTACAAGGATGCGGATCACGCACTCTATTGTGCCAAGCAGGGGCGCTTGTCCGTACGGCCAATGGCTGGTGCAATGAAACAGTTGGCGCAGACCGGTTCCTGGCGATTATGAACGCCGTTGCCAGGGCCATTTCCTCAATTCGTGGTGTTGCGATCAGCGGTATTGGACCCATTGGGGTTGACATCGCTTTGGAAGAAATACACCTCGTGCAACTTCAGTTGACGTCCGCTGGAATACCAACGTTACGAGCGCGTGTTTCACTGCCGTTAGACTCGCCGCGGCGTGAAATTTTGGCGTCCCCATTGCAGTTTCGATCGCTTGTACGCCGAGCGCTGGAAGCCGATGATTTCTCCGGTCGATGCGCCGTACTGGCACTGCCCTCAGGTATGTTTCGTACGGTATCGATAAATTATCAAACCTCAAATGACGGCGAAGGCGAAGCAGAAATGGTCGTTCGCACAATGCAAGAACGACTCGATGGCGAAATCTCCGACTACGTACTCGACTACATGCCAGTGAGGAATCGCTCAAAAAGTGAGGAACGTCTGGCCGTCGTGGCAGTTAGCGAACGCAGTACCGTCGTAAACTACCTTGAGCTTGCTAGAAAGGCAGGTTTGCACGTGCAAAACCTGGAGATTGGCCCGGTTGCAATCGGTCGGCTAATTGGCACGGTGTCTAGCGGCGACGAAGTTGTCAATTCACTCATCCTCAATTTCGGTCGTCGCGCGTGCTATTTGACGTTGATGTCCGGTAGCGACCTACTTTTCGACCAAGAGGTTGACGTAGGCGAGAACAGCTTAATCCAGAGAATTTCTGAGACGCTTGATATGTCAGAGAACATGGCACGTAGTTTGGTGTCACGCTCTGGGGTTTGGGACAATGAAAGTACGGTATCGGATGCTACTGGCGCCGATAGCAGCGGTTTACTCGATACTCTTTCGGAAATATTGAAGCCGCAATTTCTTAATCTGGTCGACGAAATCAGACGCGCACTCTTGTATGCAGCATCGGAGACAAGGGGAGGTGCTAAGACGCAAGTTTATCTACTCGGTAGCATCGCTCGCTGGCCGGGCTCTGCCAAGTTATTAAGCGGTCTGGCAGGTGTAGATGTACGAAAGATTCCTGATCCGCCGGCGCTGTTCACTGAGACGCACGGCAACGATTCTCTAATTCCTTCGTCGGCCGCGCCGGAGATCGCTGTTGCTACAGGGCTCGCGTTGCGGAGTGAGTTATTCAATGTCTGATATGGACTTAATTCCCCAAGATTATCGGCATTGGCTGACCAAGCGGGCAATGCTTCGAAATTATGGACTGGTTCTCGTAGCGTTGCTGATTCTGACGGTTGCCGCATATTTTGCAATTAGTCACGCTGCACAAAATACCAACGCTGAGTTGTCAAAACTGAAATTTGCGAGTGCCAACTTTCAGCGACAGCGTATACAACTCGATGAGACGAACAAGATGTACGCCGAATACAGCAGCCAGTGGTCAATGTTGCGAGGGCTACGTGCAGGAGCAGCCGTCGAAGACATTTTCAGGATCGTTGATCAGTCTCTGCCAGCAGATGATATCTGGTTTGTCGGCTGGCAATTTCGTCGAGCTGGAGTAGTCGTTGACGGTGTGAGTCGCGGTGTAGAAACCGGCTACTTCATTATCACTGAAAACAATTCGGGCGGCACGCAAGAGGAAAATTGGCAAGTTGAAACACATATGACAATTCGAGGACAAGCTAGGGATCATCAGGCGTTATCCTCATTTGTACGCTCGCTGTTCTCTCAAGTTGACGTGAAAGATGTCAATGTCAGTAAAACGTCGACAGTCAATTACGAAGAAGGTCAAGTAGTTGAGTTCAACATTGCAGTGATTCTGAATAGTGAATTGCAGGAAAGTTAATGAATGCGCTAATTGAGAACATAGACACGCGGCAGTTTGGTTTACTGTTGCTAGGGTGTTGTTCTGTGATCCTGGCGTTAGTCGCGACGGGTCTGTTGCTGCCCGAGATTAAAAGCTACCTAAACGCCTCAAAAGAGGTTGCCCGGCTGCACTTACCGGCTCAAGACGGTGAGGATCTAGAAGGCCTTTTACAAGAAAAGGCTGACGACATCGCACAACTAAAACACAGTTTGTATGGCGATCTCGCAGACCTCCCCGTCAAGGAGGTCGAGGCATTCGTTATCGGCCGGCTGCAAAAAATATCGTGGGCGAATAATGTCGATCTTGTTAGCGTAGAACCAGCATCGGGAGAAGAGATTCAGATATTTCAGGAAGTACTCTTCAAGGTCAAACTGTCTGGCAACTATGTCGATTTGTATCAATGGCTATGGGACGCAAAAAACGAACTGGGCTTCGTCGTGATCAAGGAGTATGCGTTGAGTCGTGCTGACACCGTGAATGTCGATCCGCGACTAGTTGCAGATCTCAGCCTTGCTTCTTACAGAGCAATGAAGTGAATATGAATCGCAGATTGACTCACTGGTTGCCGACGAGTGTGCTGCTGCTGCCACTCACAGCAATCGGCAGCGAAGCACCAGAATTGAATCGAAATCCATTCTCGCGGCCCGCTATACAGTGGCTGGCAGAAAATAGACTGTCATCGCCGGAATCTGGCCGTCCAGGCGAAGACATCGTCGTCCAAGCCACAATTGTCGGATCCAAGAAGAGATATGCGAACGTGTTTGGAAAAATTTATCAGACCGGTGACGTTACGCGTGGCTGGAAAATTGTTGAGATTTTCGAGAATCGTGTGGATTTTGAAAGTCGCGGAGAAGTTCGCACAGTATACGTAAGGCGAAAACAGGGAGACGATGGTGAGTAGCGGTAAATTTCAATCCATGACCCATACTCAACTCATTGTGTTTATCGCGATAGCGGCTATTACTCTGATAAGTATAAGCGCAAACGCACAAGTGTCAGAACATCGAATCAGCATGACGATGAAAGACGCTGAATTGGCCGACGTCATGGATATGATTTCGCGGGAGCAGAGGGTTAACGTTTTTGTGTCGACAGACAATACGGATACGGTTTCGTTTAGCCTGTATGACATGCTGGTACCGGAAGCGATTCGCGCGATAGCGAATGCAGCGGGGTTAGCCGTTGAATATTATGATGGAAATTACTTCATTGTTGACCGAGATGAAGCAGGCAAATATGCGCCAGATGCGCTGACTCGCGTTCGCAGCTTCTCTTTACAGTACGCGAATGTCGAAGAGATGGAACCTCTGCTAAGACCCTTTCTGTCCGAATACGGAGAGCTCACCGTATTTGCGGATAAGGGCATCGTACTCGTTGAAGACACGCCAGAATTTTTGCGCCGAACTGCCAAGTTGATTCAAGAGATTGATCGACAGCCAAAACAGATACTTATTGAAGCGAAAATATTAGAGGTGACGCTGACTGACGAAGATTCTTATGGTGTTGACTGGAGCAGATTTTTTGATAGTGACGGAGGGTCCGGTAGTTTCGGAACGCAAAATCTGGGTGACTCGTCGAGCTCAGGATTGTTCTTCGATCTTTCAACGCCAGATATTGCGGCGCAACTGAATGCGTTGACGTCACAGGGCAGGGTGCGCACGTTGTCGACGCCGAAACTGCTCGCGCTAGAAAAACAGGAGTCGTCAGTTATCATCGGTGATCGCCGCGGTTATTCGGTTACTACAACCATTAATCAAGTAACGACGGAGAGCATTGAATTTCTTGAGTCGGGTGTGATTCTGAGAGTTACAGCCACGGTGGATGCCGACGGCAAAATTATGATGATTATTCACCCAGAGGTTAGTACAGGGGTTATTGATCCCATTACCGGTATACCATCGCAATCAACGACCGAAGTCTCCACGCGGATGATCGTTGGAGATGGCGAAACGGTGTTTGTCGGCGGCTTGATTAAACACAGAATTGACGAAAGTAAACAGGGCGTTCCGATCATTAGTAAAATTCCAGGCATTGGACGCCTGTTTTCGAACAGGCAGAAACTAAATACCAATACAGAGACGGTTGTATTGATCAAACCGACGATTGTCGGCAACGATGGAATACAGATCGCGAAACAAACACGGGATAAAATCGATTCAATTGAATCGCGCCAGGACCTGGAGACTAGAGATCTCGATGAGGAAATGGATGCCGTTTTCAGCGGCCCACCAGTACGTCCGAAGCAAGAATAGCCGCCGCGAATTAGTGGCTTGCCTCATTTTAATATCTGGCTGCGGAGGATTTGGTCGGGGTGAGAGGATTCCGTAGTCCGCCTGGCGTTCATTATTGCTTTGTGTCGGATTCGTGGACCTCAGCATGTGGGCTGCGGTGGCTGCCGAGAGCGGTAGAACAACCGCAAACGAAAATCTGCGAAAGATACTGGCGAACCGTAATCCATAGACTGCGCTAGGGAGAAACCGCGAACTGTTGGCAGAGATAGCTACACGGATTCTTCCTTCGCATTTTTAGGTTAGTCCTAGCGTTTGATCAACTGATACCCAATCAACAACCCAACAATTTCACGAGTTCTTATCGGTTACCAGCTGGAGTCGCAGCCATTTACGCTTAAACAAACACCCATCAAATGCGCGCCACCAGTCATGTTTACGCCGACGACCCATCCGTTATCAACTAAGACACCGTTGATAAGGGGAAACAGCCCACCTACGCCGCCGCCGAGATTAGCCCTAATACTCAGACCGCCTTGCTTTTGGACGGTCGGAAGATTCGGGTTCGCAGTCGAAGTTACTTTCCACTTCTGCGTGTCGCCAGAATTCTTGTTGGTAATGGTAAACTCGGTGCCCACTGGAAGATTGTACTGGCCGGCGTAAGAAGATGCTAAATTGGAGTTTTCAGGATTACAGTCGCAGGTAAACGAATTCTCCGGCTCGTCTCCAAGAGCAATTGGAGTGTACGCAATCGGAACCAATAACAAAACGGCCGACAATAAAGTTGCTAAACTTCTGACGATTTTCATTTCGATTCTCCTAATTTCTGTTTACGTCCAATAAAAAAACAGCAGCGATCACTTCCAATTAATTCATTAGCAAGCTCCAGCGCTGCTTCCGCATCGCCAGGCCCAAGCCCCATGTAGGTTCGACGAATTACGCCCAAAAAAAGCTCCGGCTGCCCGTGGTCCCGACCGCTCGCTACCATTATCTGAGCACCTGCCATCGCATAGGCCGCTTGCTCTATCGACGTAAATAATTCGGGTACTTCGGCTGCTCTTGACCCAAGGATGAATGTTGCCTCCGCGCTACCAGCCGCAGCGGCATCTTGAAGGTGACGAACAACATCTTGAATTCTTTCCTCGTCAGTGGTCCATGCCCTTGCATATCCAACCGCACGTGCATCATTTGGTAGACCTGCATAGTTGAGCAGTTCAATTTTTGCTTCGAGACTGCCGTTTTCAGCAGCCTTCTTCATGAAAATAAAATGGTCGAGAGTTTGCTCGCTATCTATGTCTAAGCAATACTGATAACGATTATTTATTCTTTCAATTTCATCTTCTAAGTCGTCAATTGGAAAAGCGTTTCCTTCGATCCTACGGGTTTGGTATGTGAAATTTATCAACTGATGTAGTTGGTCAGGATCTCTCGGCGCCGTAAAACACTCTGCTAGCGACCTTGCTAGCTCAAATGCGGAATCTGCGTCACCGTCAAACGCATTGAGCACTAACCTGTCATACTTGCTGGCCAGGGGTTCGGAAATATCGAGCGTCGAGCGCTCAAGTTCGACCGTTTGGCTTGGTGACTCTAGACGTGCGATTAATCCATTGCTATCGGAAGATGGTTCCAGATCAACGTTCTCGTTGCTCCACCCTATCTGTACTTCGTCATTCGCGGATTCTTCGTTCAGACCATCGTTCGATACGTCGCCTAGAACATCGTTCGTGGGGTCGATAGTAATTGTCGAGTTGCCAACATAATACCTGCCGATCATCGCTAGGAATGCAAGAAACGCCAGCGCAAACATAATCTTGGGTATAAAGCGCATGCCAATGTTCCGACTTCAAGAAAACGTGCCAAAAGATGTAAACGACGAACGCAGAATATTTATAGGCAGCGAGATAGTAACAGTCAATCTGATTTGACAAGGTCAATCTTCTCCGCGCGCGCGTATGAAGTTGGACGGGACTAAGAAGCGAAATGACAAGTCTTTCGTATATACGCAGAATTCCTACGAATAGTCTATGACCGATAGAGCTGAACAAATATGATGAATTGATCACACATCTCGTTGATCGTATAACGAAAACGTATATGAAGCATAAGATTCTCGGCGTTCAGTGCGCAGTCGCCACTGCCCATGTCAGGCAGCGGTCGGAAGATAACTAATCGACGGGCTTGGAAAATAGAATATCCGAGACAATTCACTCACATCTATAAATATGTTTGATATTAGCAACGACGCCACAACTACCGCGAAGGCCCAAGGCAGTATTCGATGCGCCACAACTTCTACCTCATTTCGCAACACTCTGACTAGCACGTCTGGAAACTGTCAGAGAAGCTGGAAGAAGCTGTATCGCTCGGATGCAGGGGTATCGACCCAAATTACAACATTGTCACCAACCTCTCGGACGCTAGTTGGCTGAAGCTGTTGCTCCTTTGCTACTTAGCAAACATAAACAACCGGTCTATAGCCTCTCTTGTCCACATAAGCGAGCGCAAATCGAGATTGTTGTCGCTGTTCAATCAACGGAATTCCGTAGAACGACAACGCCGATTCAAGTTGCTTCTTCGCGGCCGCCATCTCATCTGCCGTTGTACCTCTGGGCGTTCCCGGAAGTGTCTTGTCAGCCGATTGTGCGATGCACGCCCGATAATACACGCCTTGCCGGTCTGCTATCCCATGTGCAATCACCATCCAAATCCAAAAGAGTTCGGCCGCAAACTTGACCACATGAGGGTATTCAATGTCCCAAGAGAGGCCGGACACGCCTATCGCTTGAAAATCCGCGCCCGATAACAGATATACGATAATACCTGCGCTAATAAGATTGAGATTTCTACCTGTATTCACCATTGGCGGAATTCTACCTCAGATCGGCTGTCCGCTCCGGTCAGATATCCGATCTCGCCCGCGCAGGGGATGGATTCAGTGACCGTCCTCGAGTCTTCGTGGGACACAAGAACGGATGCTTGAGGCGTGAATCATGCGGTGCTGCTAGCTATGATTGTCGGCAGTTGATCGGACAGTCACTGACAGTCAATATCGAGATCGAACGACCGCTGTAAGGTCTTCCCCCATTTTGATGGACACCTTGATTGTCCGCAATAATGCGGAAGGAGGTGCAGCATGACGAAGAAGAAGTACCAGCGTTACAGCTCAGAGTTTAAGGGTCTTGCTTTACGACGGGCCAGCGAAGATGGCGTGACGGACAAAGAAGTCTGTGAGGATCTCGGGGTCAGTGAACGGCAGCTTCGGCGTTGGCGAGATCAGTTTCGTTTGGAGGGTGACGAAGCGTTTCCAGGTCTGAAGCAGTCACAGAGTGAGGAGGTGGTCGAGCTTAAGCGCAAACTTAAAAGAGCTGAACAGGAACGGGATTTTTTAAAAGATGCGGCGGTTTTCTTTGCCAAGGAGTCGAAGTGAGATATGCGTGTATCACTCGACGCCGCGACCAGTATCCCGTAGAGCTAATGTGTCAGCTTCTAGCGGTGTCGCGCAGCGGTTACTACGCGTGGCGGAGTCGCCCTGAGAGTCAGAGAGTGCAAGACGGTCGACATCTGTTAGCGGCAATAAAGCGTATCCATGCGGCCAGCGGCGGCGTCTATGGAAGCCCCAGGATCTGGGCCGAGCTCAAAGAAGAAGGCTCTCGTTGCGGGCTCCACCGAGTCGCCCAACTGATGCACCGCGCGGGCCTCAGGGGATGTCCTAAACGGCGTTTTAAGGTCACAACCCAGCGTGACCCCGCCCACGCTGTAGCGGACAATCTTCTCAAACAGGATTTCTCAGCATCAGAACCGAACCAGCGCTGGGCGGCGGATATTACCTACATCGCAACCCATCAGGGTTGGTTGTACCTGGCCGTTGTTATGGACCTTTACTCGCGTCGCATCGTCGGTTGGTCAATGGATCGATGGATCGATGGAACAGTCGTCACCTGGCTATCGATGCACTGAACATGGCGATCGAGCAGCGACAACCTGATGGTGTATTGCTGCATCACTCTGATCGTGGCGCGCAGTATACAAGTGAAGACTTCCGCGATGAGCTCAACAAGCATGGCATCACGTGCAGCATGAGTGCTCGGGGAAACTGTTACGACAATGCCGTCGTCGAAAGCTTCTTCGGGCTACTGAAACGCGAGCGCGTAAACCAAACACGTTATCTAACCAGAGATGAAGCGAAGCAAGATATCTTCGACTACATCGAGAGCTTCTACAATCGAAAACGCCGACACAGCTATCTTGGTAATATAAGTCCGGTCGCGTATGAGAAACGTGCCATAGGACAACTACAAACTGTCCATTAAACCGGGGCAAGACCAGTACCACTCAAAGCGGAACTTCAGCTAATATTGGTCTGAAGGTCCGCAAATGACCCAAAACGGACATTCGATCACTATGGCGGCTCGTCGAAAAGTGGCCGATAATACTGGACGTCTTTAAGCTTTGGATGAATGCGAAATGTTACCGTTCAAGGTTTTTGGGGAAGGCTGCAAGCTATGAAGTATCTTGTGATGATGGCTCTATCCGTCGCATTAGCTGCAGCGACATATCGCGTGGCCGCCGCAGAACCCTGCGCCGCTGATAACAGGACCCGTGTTGCGGCAAACGATGAATGTGTGGTGATCAAAACCTATGGTGATACTGACGAGCGAACGTCACTGATCATCTTCATCCACGGAGACGGTTATCGGCCCGACCCGTCCGATTACACGCCGTCCGACTATATGCACAAGGGTGCGCAATTGTTCGGGGCGAAGGGTGTTGTCGCCATAAGCTTGATTCGGCCCGGTTATTTTGATTCAAAGGGCAATCATTCAACGGGCAACAGTCATCGTGATGGGGATAACTATCAACCGGATGTGATCGCGACCGTGGCTGCCGCGGTAAAAGTGCTTAAGAAACATTACAAGTCCGAGTATGTTGTATTGGCAGGACATTCCGGCGGGTCGGCAATTTCGGGTGTCATAATCGGTAAGTATCCGGGTCTGGTAAACGCAGCTGTTCTTGGTGCCTGCCCCTGCAACGTGGCCGACTGGCGGACCATGAGACGTGGTTACAACAGGTGGTCTTTGAGTCTTTCACCGCATGATTTCATCGGCAAGATCGACAAGAAAACCAAAGTTATTGCCATTACCGGCGCTGCCGATGACATTACTGTATCCGTTTTAGCCAGAGATTATGTGGCAAAAATCAAAGCTAGGGGGATTAATGCCACCTTTGTAGAAGTGCCGGGTGTAGGACATAACGGCATAGTATTTACGAGCGGTTTTAAAACTGTAATTGAGCAATTATTGAAGGGCCGCACCTAGGACCCGCGCAGCATTCCAATGACCGCTTCTGGCCGTTAGCGGAAGTGGACTTCGAATTTCCTCAGAAATTTTGAACGTCCGCTCATCATGAGAGTGATTCCTGCCCGTTGTGGACAGTAACTAAATACGAATATTGTCGAGTTCTTTTACAAATGCTGCTGAGTGGCGTGCATAAATTGTTGATTCTTGGTGTTGGCACGATATCTGCAGCAGTCTCTCCAAATAATAAGAATCCTGGAAATCCGATGCTGACTAAAATCGCCGCGTTATCGTTTGTGATGTTCTTTTTTGTCATTCCCAACACCTCGTATGGGCAAAGCAGCTGTAGTGCCGTTTTTGAGACCCAGGCTCTCCAATGCGGGGAGAACTTCAATGTTGAACTTTGTGGAGGTGACACAGTATGTGAAGAAGCTGTAGCGGACGCTGCGGTAGAGTGTGTAATATCGGCACAGAATGACTTTTCAGAGTGCGTGGGTGGTAACGATAATGGTGGAAACGATAATGGCGGAGAACCGAATTCAGTACCGGAACCCGCAACGCTACCTCTGCTGCTGCTCGCATTAGCCGGCATGTTATTGGTAGTCCGTAGGAAACAGCGCGCCTAAAACGAAATGGAGTAAGTGTAGTCACTGCTCTTTACCGTCTGCGTCGCGTCTAGCCTTAACAGCAGACTCCAAACAGTCGTCAAGTAGATTAGTACCTTCTACGACGCTATTTAGATGTAGTGATTTCTCGTTGCATACTTGGATGGCATGACGGCCTTTAGCCGTCGGATATCCAATTGTGTTAACAATCTTCACGGAGTCGCCAAATTCCGGCGTCAATTTGTTGATCGCGTTGCAGGCTTTTATGCACTTGTCACACATCGGACGTGGGTCCTTTCTCGTCAGTGAATCGCATTAGCCGCCATCTAATTTTCCGCGGTTATGGAAACCCGATTTTCATAGGTCTTTTCACCACTGGGAACATCGCAGCTCATCGTATGCCTCAGTAGGTCTCTAGTTCACGGTTTGTGAATTCGGGGTTGTGAGAGCAGTGTTCGCATTGCCGCTGCGCGTTCGGGATAACCAAGGGATAACCAAGGGATAAATAGGGGATAATTCGTAGGGGCACGCTAACGCAAAAAGGGAAAAAGCAGGCGCTTTTTCCCCGAGAAAATAGGGCTGAAATGTTTGTGTGTACTCGGTTTAGAAAAAACCAAGTTGGTCGGGGTGAGAGGATTCGAACCTCCGGCTTCATCGTCCCGAACGATGCACTCTACCAGGCTGAGCTACACCCCGAATGAGCGCGCGATTTTATAGTATTCGGAAGCTGAGAGCTATTTTTTGCCGGAATTGCCTCACGGCGCTGCAGATGCCCAACAAACACCCGGTCAATACCCACCGCTAGCGAACGAGTAATTGTCGGCACTTGCGAAATGGTCGGTCCGTCAATTGCCTGGTGTCGGCAGCAACGTCAATGCGTCGTGAAATAGTTTGACTGTCACTGTTATATTGGTCACTTTCACGATGGTAGGCGTACATGAAATTCGCAATTCGTTTTATTCAATACATGGGTTCGGTGCAGCAGATTATCGACCTGTCGGTGCTCGCCGAAAAGGCTGGTTTTGAGTCTGTCTGGTATCCGCACGATACGTTCATGCAAAATACATGGGTTGTGAGCAGCGCCGTTGCGGCGGCAACATCGACAATTAAGATTGGCAGCGTGGGTACCAATCCATATACAACGAATCCCGCAGAAATTGCGACCTATATTGCGACGTTGGACGAACTGTCTCGAGGTCGTGTTTTGCTCGGTCTTGGCTTGCATACACAGAAAATGGTTGAGTGGACTGGGATCGATGCGTCCAACTGTATGGAAAGGACGCGCGAGGCAACGTGTATTATTCGGGCATTGTTGCGCGGTGAAGTTGTTGACTTCGAAGGTGCCGAATTTCAGTGGACAGACCAGTGCTATCTTCGTTTTAAGCCGTTTCGCGATTCGATTCCGATCTATGTGTGCCCATTTGGTGAGGACTATTTACGGCTGAGCGGTGAGATTGGCGACGGTAGTCTACCGATGATCACGCCCCCCGAGTCTGCAAGTTATATGGTGCCGCCGATAATGGACGGCGTGCGGCAGAGTAAACGTGACAAAAGCGCATTTGTGCTGTCCGGTTGCGCGTGGCTATCAGTCGCTTCTGATCGAACGGCAGCCACGGATACGTTGCGCAAGATGGTTTCCTACTTTGGGCCCTATCTTGAGGCGCCCGCTTTAGCGACGGTGGGCCTGGTGCCGCACGATTTCGACGACATACGTGCACTGATAGCTGCGGGAAATTATCGACACGCAGCGGATGCCGTAACACCTGAAATGTGTCGTCTAGCGATTGCTGGCACACCTAAGGATGTTATTGAGCAAATCGAACGGCTGGCAGAACAAGGCGTTACCGAAGTCAATCTTGGTGGCCCGATAGGTCCGGATCCTGTCGAGGCAATTCGCTTGATGGGTGCGGAGGTCATTCCGTATTTCAGCTAGCCGAAGCGAATTAAAGTTGCTGGTGCGACGGGAACCTAATATCACTATTCAGTTTCGATTGCCGCAGCTAGTCGCCTATCCCGGTCAAAACGAATTGAGGTCGAAAAACCCCAACGTACTTGCGAAGTCGATGCTTACTTACGAACGACGTTTAACGGCAAATTCGGCCACAGCGACCATTGCGTCTTTGTGTGCCGATTGAGGAATATTCGATAATGCTTCAATCGCCGAGTCGGCGGCCTGCTGCGCACGACTCGCGGTATATTCAAGTGCGCCCGTTGACTCAACAATTCGCTGGATCTGCTCAAGAAAATCAATGCCATCAGACTCGATGGCTTTGCGAATAAGCTCTCTGTTTTCTTCCGAGCCATGCTGCATAGCATAAATTAATGGAAGTGTCGGTTTACCCTCGGCCAAATCATCGCCAAGGTTTTTGCCCAACTCATCCGGCGATGCGTCATAGTCAAGCGCGTCGTCGACCAGTTGAAAGGCACAACCAAGATGTCTGCCGTAGGCAATCATTGCTGGAACGTCTGACGCGTCTCGATTTGCCAAAACTGCTGCTATTTGCGCGCCGGCCTCAAACAAACGTGCGGTTTTGCGATAGATTACTTGCAGGTAGCCGTCCTCATCGACGTCCGGATCATGAACATTCATGAGTTGCATTACTTCGCCGGCGGCGATCGTATTTGTCGCATCGGCGAGAATTTGCATAATCGGCATTTCGCCGATTCCAACCATCATTTGAAAGGCGCGTGAATACAGGAAATCACCGACCAACACGCTGGCCTGGTTTCCGAAAACTGTATTCGCCGTGTCACGTCCCCGCCGGCGATCAGAATCGTCGACAACGTCGTCGTGCAATAAGGTTGCCGTATGAATGAATTCGATGATTGCGGCAGCGTTGACATGCAAATTGCCTTGATAGCCGAGCGCACGCGCAGCAAGCAAAACGATCAGGGGTCGCAGCCGTTTTCCGCCGCTGGTAACGATGTATTCTGACACCTGCGAGACGAGTTGCACGTCGCTTTTAAGGCTATCTCTAATGAGGAGATCCACGGCCTGCATATCACTACTTGCAAGATCGCGTACTTCGTCAAATGTCAGGGAATCGGGTGTGTTTTGTGCCGCGTGCATGAGAATTCGAATAATGCCTGAATCGTTACCAATAGGATACCGAGAGGACGTCAAAATTGGCCATTTGAGCTATTGCAAGCCATTGAAATAAAGTGCAATTTTTCGTCACCTAGCGTTGACCCAGGGGTGGCAAATCTATAAAATTCCGGCTCTTTTGTGGCGATTGGTATTGCAGCAGACAATGCCAATTCAGTCGAAAGCCCACAAATCTCTTATTTCTCAGCAGGTTGCGAGTTAACGCAGCGTGCTAATTGGAGCACAATACGATGTACGCGGTTTTTCGCTCAGGCGGTAAGCAGTACCGGGCGAGCAAAGGCGAGCGCCTCAAGGTTGAAAAATTGGTAGCCGAAGAGGGTGCCAATATCGATTTTGCGGACGTTTTGCTCGTTGGAGAAGGACATAATGTCAAAGTGGGTAGTCCCTATCTGGCGGGCAGTAGTGTCAGCGCGAAGGTTCTTAAGCAAGGTAAAAGCAAGAAGGTTAGCGTTGTTAAGTTCAAGCGTCGTCAAAACTACCTGCGTCAGCATACCCATCGTCAGTTTTTTACCGAGGTAGAGATCACTGACATAAAGAGCGGCGGCAAAGCGACGCCGAAGAAGGAAGCTACGAGCGAGGCCAGCGACGCGAAACCAGCAAGTAAGAAAGCAGCGACTAAAAAGCCTGTGGCAAAAAAAGTGGCGGCCAAGAAACCTGCTGCTAAGAAGACGGCTGCTAAGAAGACGGCAGCTAAGAAGACGGCCACCAAAAAAACGGCTGCAAAGAAAGTAACTAAGAAAGCAGACTGAGTCTGCTTTTAGCAGAATTTACGTTGGGTTCAGCCGAGTGCTACCCAGCCAGTAACAGACAGGACAATCAAATGGCTCATAAAAAAGCAGGCGGCAGCACCAAGAACGGACGCGATTCGGAGTCGAAACGGCTCGGCGTCAAAATTTACGGCGGCCAAGAAGTAGTAGCCGGCAACATTATCGTTCGCCAACGCGGCACGCGATTTCATGCCGGTGTCAATGTCGGTATTGGCAGGGACCATACGCTGTTTGCGAAAAGCCATGGCCACGTCAAATTCGAGAAAAAAGGCCCCAAAAATAGGCAGTTTGTTAGCGTCATAGCAAATTGAATTGACGCTCAAACCCGTTTAATACAGTCTTTCAATACATTGGGGTCAGAGCTAAAGCTCTGACCCCTTTTTGTATCAATCACCATGAAATTTGTCGACGAAGCAACCATACGCGTGCAGGCCGGAAACGGCGGCCATGGCTGCCTGAGTTTTCGGCGCGAAAAGTTTGTTGCCAAAGGTGGTCCCGACGGTGGCGATGGCGGCCATGGTGGACACGTCTACCTCGTCGCTAGCGACGCTGTCAACACACTCGTTGATTTTCGAGTTGCGCGAAAGCACCGGGCCGAGAGTGGCCAGCAGGGTGCAGGCCGCAACAAAACGGGAAGATCCGGCAACGATCTTGACGTGATAGTACCGTGTGGCACGGTTATTCACGATGTTGATACTGGTGAGCTCATTGGCGATCTGACAGACCACGAGCAGCGCATAAAAGTCGCCGATGCCGGGCGAGCAGGGCTTGGCAATGCTCGATTTAAAAGTAGTACCAATCGAGCACCGCGAAAGATAACGAACGGAACGCCTGGCGAAGCGCGGCACCTTAGGCTCGAATTGAAGCTTCTCGCCGACGTTGGCCTCGTTGGCTTGCCTAACGCCGGCAAATCAACCTTGATTCGTGCAATGTCGGCGGCGAAGCCCAAAGTGGCCGATTATCCATTTACAACGCTACATCCGAATCTTGGCGTCGTTTCTGTGGGGCAGTTGCAGAGTTTCGTTATGGCCGACGTTC
This sequence comes from Woeseia sp., assembly GCA_021773015.1. Lineage (GTDB taxonomy): Bacteria > Pseudomonadota > Gammaproteobacteria > Steroidobacterales > Woeseiaceae > OFTM247. Next base: position 855,526 of record JAJFKW010000001.1, on the reverse strand, counting down.
CTGGGCTTATAGAGGGTGCAGCTGACGGCGCCGGATTAGGTCTGCAGTTTCTCAAACACCTTCAGCGCACTCGACTGCTGCTACATGTTGTGGATGTCGCGCCGCTGGATTCGGTGAGCGATCCGTTTATCGATATTCAAACGATTAGACAAGAAATTCAAAAATATTCGGTCGAGCTAGCGGCTCTACCGTGCTGGCTAGTCCTGAACAAGGTGGATCTGCTGCCCGATGAGGATATCGATGCTGTCAAACAGCGGATTGCCGATTCCTTGGATAGCAACGATGAATTATTTGAGGTCAGCGCTATCACTGGGCGAGGAACTGAAACGCTCGCGCAGAGAATAATGCAGGAACTTGAAGTAGGAAATCTAGAGAGCCAACAGCCCGACGAAGACTAGCGGGTGTGGCGGTTGCAAACCGAGAAATCTGCAACCCTGACGATTGTGGCTTTAGGCCGCTATTGCCTTGATCATCTTATTGAGCCGACTTTTGTGCCTCGCTGCCTTATTCTTATTGACAATGCCCTTATTGATCATGCTGTCGATCACTGGAACCGCTTCTTTGTATGCACTTGACGCAGCTTCGCGGTCACCTTTCTCTATAGCGCTAATCACGCTCTTGATATGGGTACGTAATTTTGAGCGAAGCCCCATCTTGTGCAGACGCGTTTTTTCCGCCTGTTTCGCGCGCTTGCGGGCTGACTTGATATTTGCCACTGTAAATTTCCGTTTGTTGGGTCGGTCACGAGATCGAGACAAATAGTCTCGTGGCCAGAGAGCCGCGTATTATTCGTGGGCAGCAAGCGAATGTCAATGGTCTAATTCGAGCGTATCGATCAACAAGCTGCAGTCAGCCACATGCTGCTGTAAATCACTGATTTTCATATCTTTCTAGGCTAGAATCGCACTCGATATGGGCACCGAAAAATCATCACCGAATAACGACGGAAAGCTGGCTGCCGAATCCGGGCTGTTGCGCTCCACATCCGTGGTCAGCGCAATGACGCTGGTCTCGCGAGTATCGGGGCTAATCCGGGATATCGTGTTGGCCAGGTTCTTCGGAGCATCGTTGGTAATGGACGCCTTTGTGGTCGCCAATAGAATCCCGAACATGTTGCGGAGATTCTTCGCGGAAGGCGCGTTTTCGCAAGGATTTGTGCCAGTCATTGCGCGGTATCGCGAACAACATAGCGATCGCGAGGCACGGGAATTTGTTGACGCGATGGCCGGAACATTCGGACTAGTGCTGTTTGGCATCACATTGTTGGGCGTCATTCTGGCACCACTGCTTGTCATTATTGTGGCGCCGGGATTGGTAAATAGCGACGGCGGTTTCGATCTGGCGACGTTGATGGTCAGATTTACCTTCCCCTATCTGCTTTTTGTGTCTTTGGTCGCGTTTGCCGGTGGCGTGCTGAATACCTATGGCCACTTTGCTGCGGCCGCGTTCACACCAGTGCTGCTCAATCTCACGTTGATTGCGGCCGCAATCTGGCTTGCACCGATGCTCGCGGAACCGGGTATGGCACTAGCGTACGCGGTGTTCTTCGCCGGGCTAATTCAGCTGCTTTTTCAAGTTCCATTTCTGGCGAAAATCGGATTCGTGCCACGCCCAAAAATTTGCTTTGGACACGAAGGTGTTCGTCGAGCATTCAGATTGATGTTACCGGCAATATTTGGCTCGTCTGTGGCACAGATAAATGTACTAGTCGGCGGCATAATCGCGAGCATGCTAGGGAGCGGCAAAATCAGCTTGCTATATTTTTCAGATCGCCTAATGGAGTTTCCACTGGGTCTTTTCAGTATTGCACTCGCGACCGTCATCTTGCCGCATCTGTCCAGACAGCATGCCAATCAATCAGCAAAACATTTTGCGGCGACTGTGGATTGGTCAATGAAACTCGTGTGTTTGATTGTAATTCCAGCGGCTGTTGGACTGATCATACTGGCGGAACCGCTTGTTGCTACCATGTTTTATGGTGGTGAATTCGATAGCGAAGATGTTGAATTGACGGCAATTAGTTTGCAAGCGTTCTCGCTTGGACTCATAGGATTTTCGTTCGTCAAAATACTCGCGCCCGCGTATTTTGCGAGGGAGGATACTAAGACGCCGGTCAAATTTGGCTTGATTGCGTTAGGGGTGAATGTTTTATTAAGCGTAGCGCTGGCATATTGGCTAGCGGCGATAGGTTATCGCGCTACGCACGCTGGGCTGGCGTTGGCAATTTCCATCGCTTCTTTAGTGAATGCGTTGCTCTTGTATCGTGGTTTACGGCGCGAAAGTATCATTCAACGCTTGCCATCATTTGTTGCGCTACTCCCAGCAATTCTAATTGCGTGTCTAGCAATGTATTTCGTGGTTGATCATTTTCAGGAGCCATTGGACTGGTGGCTTGCAACGACAACTATTGAGCGATCGATAAAGCTTGCCGTCATCATTACCACAGCGGTCGTCAGCTACGTAATCGTATTGCTGATGCTCGGTGTGCGTCCGTCAAAGCTTGCGTTGAACCGCACATGACTATTTATCTTCACTATTCAAAAGCCATGCCGCCGCAGTCTGTGCTACGTTGAATTGTGTGAGACTGCCGCTTTGATAGTTTCGCGCTCCCTAGAAAGTTTGCCATTCGACTACCTTCGGCACGGTAGCGTAGTCACTATAGGTTCGTATGATGGCGTACATCGGGGTCATCAAAAACTATTGCAGGAAGTGCTGAGCTACTCTGCTCAGAGAAGCATACCGTCTGTTGTTATGAGTTTTGAGCCGACGCCAAAAGAGTATTTTTCGGCAGACAGACCTCCATCTAGGCTCATGAGTTTTAGAGAAAAGCACGCGGCGCTCGACGAAGCAGGTATCGACGTACTGTTTTGTCCGCGCTTCGATAAATCGATGCGTGATATAGAAGTATCTGCGTTCATTCGACGCATCCTAATTCATGGCTTGAATGCCAACACACTCGTATTGGGAGATGATTTTCGATTCGGGTCTGATCGGAGCGGCGGCATTGATGATCTTATGAGAGCTGGCAAAGCGCTGGCTGTGACGGTAAGTCAATTACAAAGCGTCAACATAGACGGTGTAAGAGTTAGCAGTACGGCGATTCGACAGGCGCTCGCAGAGGGTCAGCTCGATGTTGCCGAAAAGCTACTGGGTAAGCCGTATCGGTTATCTGGAAAGGTTGTAGAGGGCAGGAAGTTGGGTCGAACCCTGGGCTTTCCGACAGCAAACGTCAAACTCAATCGTAAGCGAAGTGCGGTGTTAGGGACATTTGCCGCTCGTGTTACCGGCATCGGCCAATATCCAATGGATGCAGTTGTAAATGTTGGCGTAAGACCAACGTTTAATGGTGTGAATCCTTTACTGGAGGCTCATATATTCGACTTTGACGGCGATTTGTATGGCCAGCGAATTCACGTGGAATTCGTGCGAAAATTGCGGAATGAAAAAAAATTCGAGAATGTGGAAGCGCTAGTGCAGCAATTACATACGGATGCGCAGAGTGCGCGGGATATACTTGCGAACTGATTTTATTTCGATGATTGGGAGAGAGTAGATTGACCACCGACAACAATTCTCAGCAAGGCAACCGGACGTTTACTTTGTGGATGGTGCTGGCGTCACTAATCGTCGTGCTCGATCAAATATCGAAGCGGGCGATATTGCAGTGGGTTGAGCTGCATCAGGTCATCCCGATTAACTCCTGGTTTAACATCACGCATCGTCAAAATCGGGGCGCAGCATGGAGTTTTCTCGCTGATGCTTCCGGTTGGCAGCGTTGGGCGCTTACGGTGTTGGCGCTTGCCGTAAGTGTATATATCGTAATTTGGTTGTGGCGGTTACGAAAAGAGCGTTCGCTGGTCTTGAGTATCGGGCTTGCACTGGTGCTGGGTGGAGCGCTCGGTAATGTCATTGATCGGATATTACTTGGGCACGTGATCGACTTTATTTTCGTTTATATAGGCAGCTATCCGTTTCCAGCATTTAACGTTGCAGACAGCGCGATTTCCGTAGGTGCGGGGTTGCTAATTATCGATGCATTTTTTTTGAGTAAGCTCGGCGAAGCAACAAACGGCGATACACAATCTACTGCCGAAGTTGATGCAGATATTGATGGACGCGACCAAGCTCAAATAAAGGACGGTTCGGAATAAGAACGGGCCGCATATGCGACCCGTACTCATGTAAATCGTAGTTTGTACGGCTATTTAGCGCGTTTTCACCCAACAATCGGCGTCAGGAGCGGATGTTCTGGTGCCGGTTCCATCAATTTGGAATGTTAGACAGCGCGTCGCCTCTAGATCGCCGTTCAGATAGGTACCGATGGCTGTAAATCCATTTGCATCTGCTTGCGGCACATCAATATTGTATGAGCCTGTATCCGTATGGTTATCGCTCGCGAGCGCAAACCCAAGATTGGTCATATCGGTAGTGTATGTATTGTTCTGCAAGTAAAAGCGTTCTTGGAGGTTGGCTATCTGTAACAGACCGTTTCGCGCCTCATTTCGCTTGGCACGCGCTGCGTAGTCCCGATAACTCGGGTAGGCAATCGACGCCATAACTCCGATAATGACGACGACTATCATTAACTCCAAAAGTGATACACCACGCATTGAATTGCGCATGATAATTCTCCGCTTAAAAATCGATTTTCGCATTTAGTTTGTACCATCCTGCGTCCAGAGCGTCCTCACAGGGTTGTTTGGATACCCTGGGTCAAAGCACTCGACGCCGACGCAGCCAATCGGTGGTGGTGTACATGCATCGCCGTGGCAATTTTCCGGATCGTCCGGGCTAGGAAACAAGAATGTCGGTCTAGGCGCGATGCCGCCCTGATTGAGTTCGGTGACGCGAGCATTGTCGATTTCGTCGGGATCATTTTCATCCAGAAGAGAAGTATCTACCACTGGATCGCCGTTGACAACACTCACCCGATAGAGCCTGTTGATGCTTAGCCCAGCTTGGCAAGGGTCCGTTGTAGAAGTCTGCGGTTGGAAAGAAACAAAGAACACTGAGTCGTCAAACGTTTTTGATTCAGCGAGTATTTTTTCGCCAGCCGGTAAGGTAAATCGCCAACCTTTATCGCCCGGCTGCAGTGTTACGCCGAGCTTGCCTTGGACTTCTTTAAGATCATCATCTTCAATTACGCTATACCCGTTGTAATCAATCTGACTTAGCTGATTGAAAACGTCCGTATCACGAATCGAGTAGAATCGGTCGTCATTTCGGTCGTCTAGCGGGTGTGCCCGATAGCCACTGCCTATGCTGACAGATAGATAGCGTCTGTCATGTTCGTGGTCGAGGAACATCGAAACGTCAGGTGTGGTGTAGAATCGACGTGTCTGCGCAATTCCCGCACCCGACACACCTTCCGCGCCGAGACGTGCAATAACACCACCTGCAACCAGGTTTGCGGCATTGCTGTCATTCGATATGTCGAAGCGCCATATTTGACCGCCGAGGTCGGCGGCGTACATGCGATCAGCGAGCCCGTCGCCGCTGAGGTCAAGGACCTTAATCTGCGCAGGAATCGAACGGGTCATCGTGTCGAGTGTTAGATCAGCCCCAGAATCGGTGCCAGCACGCCACAGCTCGAGGCCGGTTTCAAGGTCGAGCATGAGAATTCCGGCACCTTCGGCATCGTCCGACACGGGCAATGTTGGTTGGTCATGCGAGGTGTCATATCCCGCGCCGACGATAACGACCGCGTCGTCCGGACTGGTTGCACCAGCACCGTTTACTTTTACTTTTGCAACGATCGGAGCAGACCAAGTTTGCCCAAAATTCGCATTGGAGGATATCCACTTGAGTGTTGGCGCGTTTTTGTTAGTTACATCCATCGCGTAGTATTTATTTCCACCGCGGCGCATTCCGAACAACAGATATACAGAGTCAATACCCGTTTCGATTGTGCCGTTGTGATTTCGATCAGCGACGACCGGAACGATATCTCCATCAATGCCGTAGTGCTTAAAGTTGATATTGTTGTCGTAATACAGATCAACTAGATTTTCTAACAATTCATGTGGAATGAAAGACCAAAGTTCGATTCCGGTTTTGCCGTCAATCGCATGTAGATAGCCATCGTTGGTCGCGTTATATACGACGATATCAAGGTCCCCGTTCGGATCGGCACCGTAAACGACGGACGCGGGCTGCGAGTGCAAGGTGTCACCCATCACGCGTCTGATCATCGTGTCTGGATCGTTGTCCTCATCTTTCACGTCCACGCCGCGGGCCCAAGCGATGATCGTTTCTAAGTCAGGCTCGCCTGCAGCGCCGGTTAGACCGAAGTCGGCCGGTAAAAATCGAGCGGCGTTACCTGGTGTTACTTTATTGCCGTCGTCAGACAGATTGTTACTGACATTGTTCGTGAACAACCGCCTGGTTACCGGATCAGGGAGTTTATTTCGCGCGCCGCCTGCATGGACATTCGGCCCATCTGGGTTCGAACCCTCTGTCCAGTAGCTTTTGGCACTTTCGGCAAAGAAACCGGTCGCTGGATCGACTGCTGGAGCGCCGAGTGAGTCTGTGACAATGCCGTCTTTTATCCGGTACTTCTTCAGATTTCCAGGCCAATGATGATTATCTTTGGCGCGAAATACGGAAACATACAAATCGTTCAGGTGTTGTGTGCGGTTAAACGCGTTGACCGCAACAGCGGGCGCTGCGAACGAAATATCCCGATCGAAAATATTGGTAACTATATCGGTTAAAGCGGTAGTCAGGGATTGCACATCCTCGGCCAGATAGTATTCGCCACCCGAAAGCTCCGCGGTGTTCTTTAGCAGTGGCAGATCAACCTTGAAACCAATCGTGTAGGTCGTAACCGTTTGCAAACCCGGTAAGGTCGGATTGATATCTTCTTTTGATAGATACTCAGAGATATCGTCCAAACAGGCGCCATGGACATCCCCGCCGGTACAACTACCGCGACCCATTGTTTCAACAAAATTGGGCAGCATCGGTACGAGGCTATAGGCATCTCTATCCTCTGTCGGCTCTCCGTCGGTCAGCAGAACTGTGAAGTTCTTTGAGCATGCAAAATCGGCCGGATTCTCATATTGGGCGTTATTTCCATCCACCAAGGCGTCTGGATCGGTCGAGCTAAGTGCCCCGTACTTGCGGTTCATGCCGCGCCAATACAGTGCCGATTCGTACATCGTCTCGGATAGCGGCGTCCAGCCTGCGGCCGGCAATGCATCCACAACCGCGTTCGCCTCTGTTCGCGAGGAATCTAGATCTTTCACTGCGCGAGTTACTGGGCCGCCTTGGTTATGGTGGAAGCGCATGAACCCAACGTTTACGTTGTTCACGGAGCCTAGTACGTTCTTGGTGACTTCTTTAACGATGTCGGTTCGCGAAAGCGACGTGCCTGGTGGGTTGTAAAACCAGTTCAGATAGTTGCCGTCATACGTCGTGTAAATACGATGCGTTGGAGAGCTGCCCCAGGCGACTTCCTGGCTCGGTTCAACGGTGAACTTGGCAGTGTTCGTTCCAATCTTGGCGTACACCTTGCCGGCGGTTCCATCGCCATGGTTGCCGGAATCTTCTTTACATTCGACAACACTTGTTTCGTTGCCGCTCTTGATAGTACGCCATTTCCATTTGCCCCTATTCCTGCGGTACTGCGACATCGTATCGGTGTATGAGCCAGCGGCGGCGGCCTGTATGAGGCCTTGCTGGCAAACAAATGCCGTTTTTAGAATGCGTTGCTCATTACCACTATTGCAGGAGGGCACACCACTGTTGGTGGTCCAATACAGTTTATCCCTGCTGCAAGGTCCACTGTATGATAGTGCCGCATCGAACGGCTCTTGGCTCGTTTCAACGGAAGTCATACTACCCGAGCTGTCCAATATGAACAGTATGTTTGGCTTAGCCGCATTACTTGATGCAGGATTCGAGAGCAATAGCTCTACGTCATCTGCATATGCAGGAGTTCCTGTCAGTAGCGCGAGCGTCAGTCCTACACCGGCCCAAGCGGCGTGTATCCTGGACTTCGTCATTCGTCCTTACCTCATTTGTCAGTCCGTGACTTAATCGCTCAATCAGCCACACCTTCATTAGTGTTCTAAAATGATACTTCTACACTCGTAACGGTGTTTTTTTCAGTTTCATATTTAACCAGAGCGTAGCCTTCCGTGCTGCGACGCAGGTTGAAAAAATCCCTCCTGAAGTCGACAAAACTCATCTTTTTTCCCTGAAATACGAATTGAGTGTTTGTCGTAAGCCGAACCGATATTGATTGCACATCGCATCGTTCCGAACAAGGTTTAAACAAGAGCCGACCATTAGGCGTTGTGGGCAAACTCAAAACCGAAGTCGATGCTTCAACTGCCTCGATTAAGGTCGTTATTTGCGCCATCGCCGGTAAGCTCAAACCGAACGTGATAACGATAACAACTACGCAATTACGAATACTTTTAACCATCTAATCATTCCTTTTTCTTGCCGCATCCAGTATAAATTGGCGGCGCAATTCTATCGCTAGTAGGCCATCGTAACGGCGTAGCAGCTGGGTTTACATGATTCCGTCTTGTGTCCAGAGGGTACGTACCGGCGGAATATCAAGGTCCATCGGCGGACACTCGACACCAACGCACATCAGTGGCGGCGGCTTGCATTCGTCGCCATGGCAGTTATCGGGGTCGTCTGGACTAGGGAATAGAACCGTAGGCGTAGGTGCAATACCGCCCTGAGCAAGTGTCTGGCGTCTCGCATCGTCTGCGTCATCATCTGCAAGGTCGTCGAGATTGTTGACGATCGGGTCGCCGTTGAAAACGCTCACTCGATATAGGAAGTTAGTTCCGGCACCAACCGAGCACGTATTCGTAGTATTGTTTTCAGGCGAAAATGCAACGAAGAATATTTCATCGTTAAACGTGATCGAATCGGACAATACTTTCTGTGTATTCGGAAGGGTAAATTTCCAGCCGGTATCGGCAATATCCAGTTCAACCTGTGACTGGCCACCGACTTCCACGAGGCTCGCATCGGTTACCACGGTGAGGTTGTTGTAATCGTCCTGCGATAGCTGATTGAAGACGTTTTTGTCTCTTACAGAATAAAAACGGTCGGCGTTGTTATTCGCCAGAGGGTGCGCGCGATAACCAGAACCGATACTAATCGATAGGAAGCGGCGCTCAAGTCTATCGCTAGTGAATATAGAGATGTCAGGCGATGTATAGAATCGTCGGGTATCCGGCAAAGTAGGGGAGCCAAGACCCTCGGCTCCTAGCTGTGCTATCACACCACCCGTCACAAAGTCTGCTCCAGTTTGACCATTAAAAATGTCGAATCGGAGAATCTGACCGCCCATGTCTGACGCATACATTCTATCGGCCAAACCGTCGCCGCTGATGTCGATGACGCGTATTTGACCCGGTATAGATCGGGTCATCGTTGGGAGATTTCGATCATTCGTACCGCTCGCGCTCCTCGAGGCACGCCACAATTCCGCACCGCTCTCAAGGTCGAGCATGATGATCGCAGCACCATTCGCGTCGTTAACGACCGGGTGCGTAAAGGTGTCATGTGAATTATCGTAACCTGCGCCAAAAATTACCGCAGCTTTCTTATCATTGATTCCGGGTGCGTCGATTCGAGCGATCACTGGTGTCGACCAGCTTTGCCCCATTTCAGCGGGACTCACCGCCCATAGCAATTCCGGATCGTCGCGATTGGTAACGTCAAGCGCATAGTAACTGCTACCGCCGCGGCGCATACCAACAATAATGCGCACGAAGTCGTTCGCTCCGTCAACGATACCGTTGTTGTTCTCGTCAAATACGACCGGAACGATGTTGCCGTCGAGTCCATAGTTCTTAAAATTGGCGCTCGGGTCGAAGAACAGCCGGGTCATATTTGCCAGCAATTCCTTCGGAACAAACGACCAAATCTCAGTGCCGGTTCGTCCGTCGACAGCATGCAGGTAACCATCGTTGGTCGCCGTGTAAATAATAACGTCCGGGTCGGTCTGTGTTCCGCCGTAGACGATCGCGGCAGGTTGTGAATGAAGCGGGTCGCCCATGGAATTTCTAACGGTCGTCCCCGGGTCTTGATCTTCGTCACGAACATCCTCACCACGCATCCAACGAATCATCTCGTCCATTGTAGGCTCGCCCGTTGCGCCACTAAGACCGAAGTCCGAAAGTTGGAACGCGCTCGCATTGGATGGCGTGATGGCATTCGTTCCATCGGATAAAACATTATCTGAGCCGTTGTTTGTAAACAGGCTACGTACTGTAGGATCGGGAAAGAGGCTGGCAGCGCCACCGCGCAGTACGTCGTTTCCGTCCGGGCCAGTCGTTGTCCAAAAACTTTGTGCAGAATTAAAGAAGAAGCCAGTATTAGGGTCTACGGCCGACAAGTCATTGGCGTCTGTAATTACCCGATTCGTGATTTTATATTTCTTTAGGTTGCCAGGCCAGTGTACGCTTGGTTTAGCACCGAACATCGTTAAATACAGATCATTTAGGTTCTGCGTTCGGTTAAACGTATTCACGGATACTGCGGGCGCTGAAAACGACAGCGACCGTTCGGTGATGTCGGCAACGATCTGCAGTAATGCCAAGGTTAGACTTTCGACGTCGTCTGCAAGAAAGTAATTACCGCCAGAGTCGTCAGCAGTATTTTCAAGAATCGGTAGATCGATCGCGAAGCCAATCGTATGTGTAACCACACTCTGTACGCCCGGGTTATTAGGGTCGGTGTCCTTTAGACTAAGGTACTCACCGATGTCATCGAGGCAATCACCTTGCGCTGAACCTGAACAGGCGGTCGCACCGCCCATCAGCGTGCTGAAGTCCGGTAATGTCGGTACTAACGCGTGTGCTTCCTCATCATTGACCGGGACACCATCCGTTAGCAGGACGTTGAAGTTCTTTGCGCATGCATCAAGCGTCGGCGATTTGTAAACCTCCGGGTTATCCGATGCTAAGGCTGCCGGATCTGTAACGTGCTCATTGACGCTTTCGCCAAATTCGGCTTCTAGACCGTTCCAATACAAAGCGGATTCATAAAGGGCTTCGGAGAGCGGCGTAGCACCGCCGTCCACAAGCGAGTCAATCTTATCTATAATGTCACTGCGATTTGTGTCGAGGTCGACAACCGCTTGGATAACCGGCCCACCATTACTGTCATTGAATCGCATAATACCAACATTCACGTTGTTAATAGAATTCAATACGGTCTTTGTCACTTCTCGCACTATCTCCATACGAGAAAGATCGACCGTGTTCGGCGAAGCCTTCCAATTGAGATAATTTCCGTCGAACACAGTGTATTCGATATTTCGTGGCGCGCTGCCCCATGACAGCTCAGAGTTTGGATCGATTACCCAAGGATCGCCGATCGTGTTGATCGAGCCATAGGCCGTGGCATATACCTCACCGGTCGTACCATCTCCGTGCAACGCTCTATCCGCTTGACACTCGACAAAGCTTGTTTCGTCGCCGGGAATGAGGTCTTGCCACCAGTAAACATTTTGTACAATGCCACCGCCCAAAGCGATCTGCGTCGTACGCCATTGCACCATTGTATTGGTATAGCTACCGATACCATCAATTTGACGTTGCGCAAAGTTACATTGAAATGCAGATTTTAAAATTATCTGCGTTTCGTTTCCGTCACATACCGGAAGTACATCGACATTAGTCCAATAGAGACTGTCTCTATCGCAGTCGCCGCTGTAGTCCTGTGTGGAATCATAGGGCTCCGTGGTTTCTTCCTCGGTACCCATACTTCCGGACGTATCCAATATGAACATCACATTGGGCTTCGGTTTCGCGGTAAGCGCAGGGCTGACAAGCAATAGTTCAGTATCGTCTGCCCAAACCGGTACACCAGCAAGCAGCGCAAGGATTCCTGCTACCGCGGTCCATGCAATTTTTTGTGATCGGATCTTCATGATCTTTTCCTCAAGTCCTATTCTTGACTACGTCGATTATAAATTTATGGAAATGGACGTAATTGTTTCTGTTTCTAAATGCTGCGTAACGACAATAGTCTCTGCGGCGCGATTACGTACAGTGAATACATGCTTGCGAAACTCTTTGAGTTCCACGGCATTACCATTGAGTAGGAAGCGCGTATCCGGTGTCAGGCGCCCTTCGACAGTGGCGCATCCCGGGCACTGGCGGAAGCTGATAATGCCGTTTCTCGTAACGGGAACATTAAATTCGTTAAGCGGAACTTCGTATGCGAGTTTCACCGTACGAAATTCAGCCGCTACCGGCAGACTGATCAACAGCAAAGTTGCGATAAGTATTTTTCGAATGTGCATTGGAACTACTCCATTTCGTAGAGCGCTAGCTCGGCGTATCAATTGACTAATGTCTGCGGCTCAGGGCCGACCACATAGAAAGCTTGTGTATGTACTGCGCTCGCGTCGCGATCCGTCGCGGAACCGGCTGTGCCCGCTCGCTTGGATTCTGCTGTCGCAGTCGCTTGAAAATGATAAGCGGAAATGCCGCTGCCAACGCCGAGGCTGAATGCGCGATCCGGTACCGCGGTCCATTCCTGGTAGGCGATCACCGAGCTGACATCCTCATTTAGCGTAACGGCCTGGTTCATATTGATGTCGCCGACGGTGCTGTATTGTCCCCGCGAAATTGCTGCTTCCAAACCAGTCTCGGCCGCCTGAAACGCAAATTCATAGTTCATGTCGTTTCGGGCTATCGCAAGTTCGGTCGTCGCTGTATTGATGCTGGATACGGCGAGGACGGTTATGACGACCAAGAGTACGAGGCCGACAACAAGTGCGGCACCACTTTGATTGTTTTTATACGAAATAGTCTTCATCACAAATGCCTTTTCTCTTTATGCTTATGATCGCGCATTGCGTAGTAAAATAGTTTTCGAAACAAGTAGCCGGCGAAATTGGTCGTTCATGACACCAAGATCGACGTCGCCTGGTTCGTAGTCGCGCAAATCATTCAAGCCCGTTTCGATTGTCACCGAGCGAATTAGTAACCAAATTCTTGCGGTGATGACGTTGGCGCCGGGAATAAATGCCACGTTGGTTGAATCTAGAATCGGATCTCCCGGATTCACATAGCGATCAATTGTGTTGTCGTCATTCACGTCGACGCCGAACTGCAATTGTATGTTTTCTACGCCCGGCGCAATTTCCTGATCTTCAATCGCCGGACCGCCACCATCCACAACCAAAGTCTTTCTACGCAGCGTCGGTACGCCGGGAATCAAATCAGAATCGGCAGCAACGTAATACGAATTTACGATAAGGTCGTGTGTCTCTGATACCAATGGATCGAAAGGCAGAAATAGGTTCGGAACATTACCGTTATCGAAGAGTTGGCCCAACATTCGCGATGTGTGTACTTGCAAGCGGCCAGCGGTTGGTACAGTGACGGCAACGGTCGCGCGTCGAGTGGTGAATACATCGGAATTTGGCTGAATACCGCCGGTGGCGCCGCATGCAAGGCCGTAACCGTTATTTGTACCTTCAAGCGGGCGCGAGACGGAAAGCGCCCAGTCCGCACCACATTCTGTTGGTACACCGATACCCAATGGATCCGGGTTGCCAGTGATTGCACGCCCCTCAACTGCGGTGCCACGGCTGTGACGACCCCAGTTACTGGCCATGCGCAAGTCAGCCTCAACGGTATCCATCGCGAATTGTGCGGTTTCTTGCACACGCGCAATGGAGTCGTTGATTACATATGCTTGGCGACTCTGGTTGTAAACCTGAATCGATCCGATCATCAGGAACGACCCTATTGCCAACGCGACCATCAGTTCTACCAATGTGACGCCCGATTCACGATGCGAATTTTTGTAAGCGTTAACTTTCATACTAAATTCCAAATACTGGGATGGTAATGACGTATGTCAACTGTTGGCCCGGCTCTTCCCAGCCAACGGTAATTTGATAAGTTGGTGGCGCAACCCCATTATTAAATACGATAGCGACGGTTCCGGTAGGCAATGAATCGGCCGCTTGGTCGTCCCACAAAAAAATATCGTTTGCAGCCATCTCTGCCGGCGTGCAATTTATGCCGCCATCAACACAATTGTTATCTGCGCCGGCGCCTGCGTAAGCTGCAGCCGCACGTGGGTTAGCTCGAATTCGATCAGCGACGTCGCCGGCAAGCGTCACCGCGTGATGCTGGAATTGGGAGGTTCGACCTGCTTGCATACTCAAAACATACAAGCCGGCAATTCCAAGCATCCCGACGGACATGATGATCAACGAAATCAATACTTCGATCAACGTAAAACCGCCTTCTCGCTTTACCGTTTTGAGATTATTGTTTGTCATATCTGTCATCTGTTCAATTCCGAGTAATGGCTAGATCCGGCAGCTTCTGCCAACGTCTTGAAATGCCACAGTCAATTTATGGACACCCGCCGCGGCCGTCTATGATTGCAATATCCCGCAGCACTGTCGCACGACCAATTGGTAATACAATGAGCGCGCGGGCGGCAGAAAAGCCACCGCTCGCCGGCACGTTGCCGCGGTGGTCGCACAATATCGCAGCCTGTAACGCCGGACCGACACCGACATTACCGCGACCCAGACCGGTCGGAGCAAATGAAAAGTAGTCGTTGCCCTGCGAGATGATATCGATTCCCTGCGGCGTCTCGGGATAAGAACGTAACAATGGTTCACCAGCATCCCGGATAACATCGCCATCGGTGTCCTCAAAGACAATCCAGCCGTCTTCGAATTCGCCGCCGCAATCCGCGTTGGGCGCATCCAGCGAGTTAGCGCTTGCACAGATAGTAATGTTGGCCTTCGACCGCGCAGCCTCTGAGCGACCCAACAAAAAGGACGCGTGCAGATCATTCGCCGACGCAGTTATTCGGTTGTTAGCCGTAAACGCGTTCATATTGGGAATGCCAACGGCCAGTACGACGCCGAGGACCAGCATGGTAATCAGCAGCTCATATAGGGTAAAGCCGGTTTCGTTATACGTTTTCATGAGCCGAAATATACGCGGGCAAATACGAGTCGTTTCAACTATCCGACAAACGGCCACCGCCAGCCGATGAGCGGTCAGAATCGACATCGGCTATTTAACTTAATCCGCGCAGTCATAGGGTTGTCCGCGTCGATTGACCCTGGTAACACGTGGCCGTCCGGTATAGCTGATTACAATAGCGCGGTTCGCTGAGCGCCCATTCTGATCGCATATCACTAGAGTACCGTTGGTGGCTCGAAGTTCCGTAGAGCGAAACGTAAAGCCGCGTCTGTTAGCGGTGACACGGCTAGTGGCTCCCACTTGATGCCGAGAGATCAGTTCTTCGTCCGGATCGCGCCGCAGTGGATCTCTTAACCCTTTGTTTACAAAGGTGATCCAGCCATCTGTCCAATCAAAAGACCCAGAACACGTGTTGCCATCAAGACTTGCGCAAATGGTGATTGGGCGCCGCCTTACGACGGATTCTTTGCGTGCCCGATGCACAGCGTGAAATAGTGCGTCGGCCTCTACTCGTAACCTGTTATCCGCCAGTAACTCGGCGAAGGATGGAACGCCAAGGCCAAATACGATGGCAGCAAGCGCCATGGTCATGAGCAACTCGAACAAACTAAAGCCTAGAGCAGGCATTCTCATCGCCATATCGGACCTCCTTGTCCTTCGCTATACACCGCCGACCTCGGAATACAGGGTAGGACAATCGCGCTTGGCTAACGACTCGAATTTCCGGTTGTTTGGGCCGAATTCATCAGTCAACGGATGAGGATCCTGGCTACGTGGTGGCTTATTTGTGCGTATAATCCAGCGCAACTTGATTGAGAGGGCGCACGCAAATGAGACGCGCTGAATTGCAGGCAAAACTGGTAAAGCACGGCGTTACGGCGACTCCGCAGCGCCTGAAAATTGCCAGAATACTATTTGCCAAACCACAACACCTTTCGGCAGATCAGATACGCGTTCGTTTACGAGGCAGCGTCTCCAAGGCTACTGTTTATAACACTTTGCATATGTTTGCGGAAAAAGGGCTGGTTAAAGAAATAAGCGTACATCCCAGCCGAATTATCTACGATTCCTCGACGCATCCACACCATCATTTCTACCATGTCGATACCGGCGAATTACAAGATATATCTGCAGATCAGGTATCTGTCCACGGTCTGCCAACGCTACCAAAAGGCACTGAACAAGAGAGCGTTGAGGTGATGATTCGAATTCGCGAGACGCGCTAGATCATAATGCCCTTTTTTGCTGGCCCAAAGACGCGCCTGGCGATATACTCGCGGCCGATTTTGCCGGTATAGCGGGGCGCGAAAGCGCAAGGCAGGCGCCGTATGAATAGTCACTGCGCGTACCGGCAAATTTACGACGGTATGACTGCAACCGGCCTAATGATTTGCCGATTTAGCTCAGCTGGTAGAGCACATCATTCGTAATGATGGGGTCAGAAGTTCGAATCTTCTAATCGGCACCAAATTCTCCCGCTTAATAGCGCTAGAACCTTGTTGAGCGGCGAGAATTTATCTTTAGTGGCGCCAAATCGATCGCGCTTCCGTCCACACCGTCCTAGTTGCGCTCTGCAGCGGATCACTGGCTGACAGGACTAGCAGGGGCGATGACGAAAGAATACGATTGCGACTCTTCCACAGATGGTCGCTTTTTATGATTCCACCCCATGTCGTCACCGCAACCGGCGTTCGATGATTACACGGCGCGATCAACGGGTATTAATTCGAAAGCTCTACGGGCAGGCAGGACTAACAACGACCGATGCCTGCAGTGTATCAGCCGGACTTGTACATCCGGCCCGAGAATACCACTGACACTAGTTGCGTTTACTCAAGTTGGGTTGTAGAACGACGATCGGCCCGCGGTCAACAACGGTAACGTTCAAATACGTTTCCAACTCAGGATGCCCGATCCCTCCTGCGGGAACCTTAAGACTGACAACTGCACCTGAATTAGCGTTTTCCAGTATGGACCGAAGCTCAGCAACGGTCATCTGCCAAGGCATCGGATCATTCACCATAGAGCCACCTGAATTAACCTTAGAACACGAGTTTACGCAACGGGTTGTTGGCGATCTGACGTCATCCTAGCAAATCAAGATCTACAACAACATCGCGGCAGCAATCTTGACACAAACCCAAAACCAGCCGCTGACGCAAGAGCGTCTTCTGGTTCGCGATTCCAGCTAGCTGACCAGAGATTAATGGCATTTGTCCGAGCCAGGGGGCAGCTCCGTGGCCAAGTTGGATGACGATTTACCGCTTAAGAAAGAACCCCCACACCGTTCGATGTGGGGGTTTGTGTCAGACAAGTCCGTGTTGCAGGGGAGGTAGGTCAGGACTTGCCAACGTTGGCGTTGCTCAATCAGGGTTCAATCAAGTTCACGCCAATCTTAGACGCGGTAAACACGTTTGTGTCGGCGTTGTAAGTGCCACGAGCATACATTGATCGCGCCGTCGTCACGCCATTGAGTTCCAGCGTCAGTGCATTCACGAAATCACTGAAGTCCGCGTAAAGTTGCAAGCTATCGGTCGTCTTGACGACAAATAACATCCGACCACTCTCGGTCGGTGCAATTAGCGTACTAGATGGTAGCGCAGTCAAATCGATCAAGACAGGTCCTTGCTTGATAAAATGGCGTTGATCAATGTCCAAATTTTCGTTATCAAGAATTAAGCCGTCGTCGCCCATGCTGATAAACGGTGCGACCGTTCCTGCGCTACCCCAGCCGACACCCAAAACGCTTCTGACATCCGAAAAGTCAATTACCGTGCGCCCATCAAAGTCCGGTGGCGCTGCACCGAATTCATTCGGAAACCCGATCACCGCAACGGGGCGCCCGCTGGACTGATTAGCAAGCAACAGATCGCCAGTAGAGACCTCGTAGTTATTCGGGTCTGCATCTACATCCGGGCTACTTCCTGTGCCGCTAAAATCGAAGATGCTGGCACGGCGCCGGTCGATCGCATGCAACGTAATGTCTGTTTGTCCTGGAATAACGGTATTGACGATGCCGCTGAGGCGAGTGACGTGCATCCGAACGGCCCCAGCCGTTGCATCGAAATGTACGCCGAGTTCATCGTTTGCAGTTACCTCACCGCGAATGGTGACGCGTTGGCCCACCGATATCGCGCTGATATCGAGCTGAGCGTCGCTGCCACGTTTGAACACCTTGGTATCAGGACTGATGCTCACCGTGATGTCGTCACGAAAGATACTGCGGCCGTCGTCGCTGAGAATAATCGTCCCGCCACGCACCACCAACTCGTTTTCAAAACGAGCAATAACATTGCCCTTAACAGCATCGCGGCTGGTGCCCGGAACACTACTTCCGGCGAGTACAATATTTGCGGTGAATTCCCGCTCACTAACATCCAAAACGCCTTGTGCGACGGTTGCCGTTCCAGGACCCGCATCATTCAGCGCGCGCAGTCCGTCTACGCCAATATATGCTGTCTCATTAACCTCAAATTCTGTCTCTTCATTGATGAATACTTTGACACGTCCGAAGTCGCCATCCCGTCGATAAAACGGTCGCAAGACGACGGTGTAAGACAACTCATCTTCATTCACTTCGACAAGCGGTCCACGTACGCGAATTTCTTTTTCGTCGATCGGGTCGATCTCGGCCAGAATAAACGGTTCGGCTGTCGCCTCAGCAGGCGTCGACAAAATATCGACTGTGTGTGAGGCATCTAAATCAAAATCAACAGCCAATAGCGACGGTCGGCCCCGCGTTATGATCAGCTGGTCTCGATCGGCAAGCACTATTTTCAAGGTCGACTGTCCTACTTGAGCTCCGCCTGTATCGAGAACGATGGCTGCCTTCGCGATACCGTCCGCTTCGACAAACACTTCGGCGTCGCTGTAGTCCAGCGTGATATTTCCCGCAACGTATACGCCTGGGGGAACCAATGCGGCTGTAACGAATTCGGTAAGGTCTACATATTCGGTAAAGTCGATTCGCGTTGTATTCGGTAAGGTTTCGACGATCGTGCCATCCGCTTTTTCAAGCTGCAGGGATACGACGTCGACGACATAGCTCAAAAAATCGCCGTCGGCGTCCGTTAGACCAAGCAAAAGTGTGCCGCACTCGGCTGAGGTCGATGTATCGGATGGATCGCAGACTGCAATTGATGGTGGCGTGGTCGTATTGGATTCGGTGGCTGTACCGCCACCGCATGCCGCCATCATTAACACAACGGCCATGAGTGCAATCCATGTCCATATTGTCGTTGCTCTCACACCTGGAAGGCGGTTGTTTGAAGTATTCACTGGTGTCTCCTTGTCGATTGACGTGGTTCTCAGGAGCAATAACGCGAAGTTTTCGTTGTGGTTGACGAATTCGCGCAATTATGTCGTTTCCCGACCTTGGCGTGGGCATAAAAATGGTCACGGACTCTAAAAAATACAGGCACTTACCTTGTATTCTTTCAGTATCATGTCAAAATGCGCCTTTAGCGATTTTGGCGATTTCAAAAAAATCGGCTAAGCATGATTGGGCTTGTTTGGGGCGTTCTCTGGCGGGTGCATGAATCCACCGTCTGACCACAAAATTTCGGGTGCCGTACCCGTTCGACGAAGCAGGCCCAAGGCCGGCGAGCGCAATCGTGGTTCTGTCGATGCACTACAGACGAAAATTGCGGTCAATCTACAAAATCTCGACAGCGAAAAATATCTTCAGCAACTCAGCGACAATATTGCTGAGCTACCAGATGCAACCGGCTGCGATGCGGCATTTCTCGCGCTGTTTACCGACGACATCAGTAGCATCGAAAAAATTGTCTCGTCCGGCAGCGTTTTCTCAGGGTGTAATCCAGCAGCGCTAGAGAAAGAGGTTCTTGCCGATTGGCCGTGGCTGGCGCGCAATCTAGGGCATCTGCGAATAACTGAGATTGCCGATACCGATACTGCACCGAAATCCGCCGCCGCCGAAATGGCGAGATTTGCCGAATTAAAAATCGGCTCAATATTGATTATCGGCTTCACCGTTCGAAATGAAGTGGCCGGATTTCTGGCCTTGGCAAATGAGCGTAGCGTCGACGCATGGGATGCCAATTTACACCTGTTTATGAAATTAGTCGGTGCGTCGCTGGCCTCTGGATTGGAGCGTATGCGAGTTGCCGAGATCATTGACGAATATGAAGACAGGAATGAACTTGTCAGTCTTACGGCAAACGATGGTATTTGGGATTTTGACGGCGAAACCAAGAGCCTGAGATTGTCGCGGCGCTGGAAAGTCATGCTTGGATACGATGAGAATCAAGAAGATGTGCTACCGGACTGGTATCGATTGGTGCATCCAGATGACATGGCTCGAGTGCAGGCAAAAATGCGTGAGCATCTGGAAGGCAAGTCCGAGTTTTTTGAAAGCGTTCATCGGATGAAACACCAAAGCGGGGATTGGCGTTGGATGACCAGTCGCGCGAAATCGCGACAGGACGATCGCGGTAGATTGATCAGGCTGTTGGGCGTCGAAGTCGATATTACCGAACGCAAACTTTACGAAGAGGCACTATTTCGCGAAAAGGAAAGTGCACAGATAACCTTGCGTTCGATTGGTGACGGTGTAATTACTACCGATGCAGAATGCAATGTCGAATACATAAACCCAGTTGCCGAAGAGTTGACAGGTTGGAAGGTCGACGATGCTAGCGGCAAGACGGTCGATGATATTTTTCGCGGATTTCACGAGGAAACCTGCGAACCGCTTGAAAACCCGCTGTCTGTTTCGATACGGCGCAATCGATCCATTAAATCGGTGCGACCAACGCTACTTATTCGGCGTGATGGCAACGAGCTCTATATTGAGAGTACAGCATCACCTATTCGCGATGGCAGAGGGGATGTAACCGGCGGCGTACTTGTTTTCCACGATGTCAGCGAAGCGCGCGAATTAAATCGCCGGCTAAGCTACCACGCTAGTCACGACATCTTGACGGGTCTGGTCAATCGGCGCGAGTTTGAAAACCGCCTGGAAAGAGCGTTAAAAAGCGCCAAAGCACGAGAGACATCTTACGCGCTGTGTTATCTGGATTTGGATCAATTCAAGATCGTCAACGATTCATGCGGGCATAGTGCGGGGGACGCGCTACTCGGTCAGCTTGGAGCGCTGTTGAAGTCAAAAATCCGCTGGCGCGATACGTTAGCACGACTCGGCGGCGACGAATTCGGTGTGTTGCTCGAAAGCTGCAGTCTCGAGGAGGCACTACAAACGGCCGAAGTACTTCGAGTCGCGATAGGTGAATTCAAATTCATGTGGGACGATCGAAGTTTCCGATTGGGTGCGAGTATCGGCGTGGTACCGATCACGGCAGATAACGAGGACGTTGCCGCGCTCTTAAGTGCAGCAGATAGTGCTTGCGCTGCCGCGAAAGAGGCGGGTAGAAATCGTATACATAGCTTCCTCGAAAATGATATCGATCTCATGCGCCGGCGCCGCGAAATGCAATGGGCAGCTCGCATCAACAATGCACTTGAAGAAGACAGGTTCGAATTGTTTCGGCAGACCATTCTACCGTTGCAGGCAGAAATTGAAGGTGCACATTACGAGATACTTTTGCGTATGCGCGATGAGTCTGGCGGAATTATCGCGCCGGGACTTTTCATTGAGGCCGCTGAACGTTATGGAATCACGCCCAGCATAGACCGCTGGGTTATTCGCAACGCATTTAGATGGTTGGTATCAGAGGCAGACGAACGCGAACGTCTATCACTATGCTCGATCAATTTATCCGGGCAAAGTTTAGGTGATGAAAAGTTCTTGCCATTTGTAACCGAACAATTTCAGATGAGCGGCCTCGACGCTACGAAGATCTGTTTCGAAATTACCGAAACTGCAGCGATCGCAAGCTACTCTCAAGCAAATCGTTTTATCAATGCGCTTAAAGAACTGGGATGTAAATTCGCGTTGGATGATTTCGGCACGGGATTATCATCGTTTGGCTACCTGAAGCATTTTCCAGTCGATTTTCTCAAGATTGACGGCAGCTTCGTCAAGGAAATTTTGCATGATCCGATTGATCGCGAAATGGTTCGATCGATTAATGAAATCGGCCACCTTACGGGTAAGAAGACGATCGCCGAATTTGCAGAAAACGAAGAGATTATTACTATGTTGCGAGGCATGGGAATCGATTATGCGCAAGGTTACGGTGTTGCCGAGCCGAAACGGGTGACTCGGGCCGTCGCATAATAGAAATTGGGCAAATGACCGTCGCCAATGCGGGTCCGCTGATTTTTTCGATAATTGCGTGTGTGATCTCGACTTGCCGCTGCTCAAAAAAAACCGGCACAAGGCCGGTTTTTGATTTCATTGCAACAGAAATTTATATGAAAAAGCCGCCATGGCCAGCGCCAACCATACTCATTGCCATCGGGATCGACATAAGAGTATTAGAGCGTGACGCGAGGAATGCTACGCGTTTCGCTTTCGCAATCTGGTCCGCCGTTGCTTCGACCATACCCAACACTTTTTTCTGATTTGGCCAAATAATTGCCCAAACATTGAAAAGCATAAACGTGCCGAGCCATGCGCCAATACCGATGGTCATCGAGCTTTGATTGAATACTTCACCGCTCATGCCAAGCGCGAATACATCTACAAAATTGTACTTCGCACTATGCATTAGGAATGTGGCACCCGACAGCCAAGTGAAAAGCGCGCCCCAGCGAAACCACCAGAGCGCACGCGGCGCAACGTATTTGGTGATACCAGCGCCACCTGGTCCGCCGTCGTCGCCAGCTGCATCAACCAGCGCAGGCGCTTGCACAAAATTAAAATAATAGAGCAAGCCAATCCACGTGATACCAAATAGCACATGCAACCAGATGATCAACGAATCGGCATTGATGGTTAGATCGCCCATTGTTGCGAGCGCGATGATGACTGCCAGAACAAAGCCGCCGATAATTGTGCCGGCAATTGTGTTCAATGGATTCATTTTGAGTCTCCCTGAGGTTTATTAGTTGTTATCGCTGCGCATCGGTGTCGCGCGAGCCTTGGCCTGTTTATTGGTCAGTTTTTCGGCCGCGCCGCTATTATAGGGTCTGAGGCACTGAATTACAGAAATTTCGAGAGTACTCGGCGGCGCGTTTCGGGATATGTTCAAAGCCGACGTTTCGTAGATAACTGCTTGAAAAAATTAGAATTGTCGGCATAATCCCGGGCCACGAATAGATCTTGGCAGAAACGGGCAGCGTTTGATGAAGTCGCGAGTTGAATATCCACAGTCGCCATGTACCAATATTTGCACTTTGGATGACAGTAACGTGTGCGTTGGTTGTAAGCGCACACTCGATGAAATAGTTCGCTGGGGAACGATGTCGGCGACCGAACAGCGGCGTCTCATTGGAGATTTGACCAGCCGCGCTGCGTCACAATTGTCTTCATCATCGAACAACGTACAATAAATGCCCAGCTAATCGAGAATCTTGAAATATGCGTTTGCTTGTTATTTTGTTTATTTCACTGCATTTGACAGCGTGTACCTCTATGCTGCTGGGAACACCCAGCAGGAGCACATCTCCAATCGGTAGTGAAACTAGGACCGCGGGTGAACTTGCGCGTGACAAGGGTCTCAGCGGTGCCGTACGCGATGCATTTGAAGAGGATTCTGCGCTTCGGTCGGCCCGTATTGGCGTTGTAACTCGCAAGAGTGTTGTGACGTTGAGTGGGACGGTCAGTGAATTTACAACGCGTGATCGTGCGTTGGCCGTTGCTAGAAACGTAATCGGTGTGGTCAGAGTCAACAATCAAATTGAGGTCAGTACGCGGTAGCTGAACGCGCGCTATGAACTACTTGATGATCAATAATTCTATACAGTGAACTTGAAACTGATGAGCGAGGATCCAAATCGCCCATTCCTATGAAATTGCTGAGCCGAGGAAATCGTGGAAATAAAAGACCGAATTGAGGAACAACTGCGGGAAAACCCCGTACTCCTGTTTATGAAAGGGACCCCAGATTTTCCGCAGTGCGGATTTTCAGGGCAAACCGTCGCCGCGCTCAAAGCGGTCGGCAAACCATTTTCCTATGTGAATATATTTGAAGATCCGGAGATTCGAGAAGGACTCAAGACCTACTCGAATTGGCCGACGTTTCCACAACTTTATGTTCAAGGTGAATTGGTTGGCGGCTGCGATATTGTGGTCGAAATGTACCATGCAGGTGAGTTGCAGGAAATCTTGTCTGAGGTCGCTCCGGAATAGCAGCCGAGGCATTGTGACAGTCGCATTTAGGTGACTGAAAACTAACAGAAAAATCGTCCATCCTCGGCGATACCCTTGGTGTGTCGCCGACATTGCTGTGCGTGCAAGATTAGTCATCCTGCGGCCATTCGCCGGCATGCCAAGCCCAGCCCATTTGCCAACTGCGACGGCGGTCACTGCGCCATATTTTGGCGAGCGTATATTGGATTCCTGCATATTGGATTTGGCTAGCCCGGACGGATGGCGGGCGACGGAGTGCTGCAACGTGGTGCGGAATAAGCGATTGTCGTTGATGACGATAAGGGCGACCTTGTGGTGCTGCACACTGTTTGTCGTTGGTTGCGCTGTTCAAGACACAAGTCCGCCTGAGCCGATAGTCGAAAAGGCGCCAGTAACCGTGGAGCCGCCACCGGCCAAAATCGCGGAGCCAGCACGAAAAGTGCAACGTAAGCCCGATCCGCCTCCGGTAATGTTGCCCCCTAAGGCGCCCAGGTCGGTCGCGGTTTTGCTCAGTGGCCAACAGACCGCTTACGTCAATGTCGCCTTAGAATTGTCTAAGCGTATCGAGAACGCGATGGTTTTCGATCTCAGCGACAAAAATATTCCCGCCGTCTCCGCATTTCGAATAATCGACGACATGGAAGTCAGCGCAGTGGTTGCCGTTGGCTTGCAGGCTGCCGTATCCGCGATCTCGTTTTCTGATGTACCGGTTGTGTTTTGCCAAGTTTTCAACATCAATGACAACGAACTAATTACCGATAACAGTCGAGGCATCGCGGTGCTGCCGCCATTGATGATGCAAATCGCTGCGTGGAAAAAGGTTCACCCGTCGCTGCGTAGCATCGGCGCGATTATTGGCTACGGGCACGATGAACTTATCGCGGAGGCCGAGGCAGCAGCGGCAGCTCACGATATTCAACTGCACATACGACACGCGCGTTCTGATCGTGAGACGTTGTATTTATTCAACAGGTTAGTCAGTCGCATCGATGGTTTCTGGGTATTTCCAGACAATCGAGTGTTGAGTGCCACAGTACTTCGCGAGATGTTAGAAGACGCGGATCGGCATGGCGTACAGACGGCGGTATTTAGTGATGCGATGTTGCAGATGGGTGCATCAATTAGCTCGTCAAGTGTCGCTTCTAATATTGCGGATACAGCGATTGACGTAATGGCCGAAATCAGTCGGCACGGCGTCTCCGCCGTAGCTCCCGTGACGCCGCTGTCGGACATTCGGATTGTGACAAATAGTGCAAGATTGCATAGTGGTCGCATGCGCGATGGCATCGCAGACGAGGATAGCCAGGCGAGGAATCGCTAGGCATGACTACGGTTCCGCTAATCAGAAAACTGACGCAGCTTCGCGGAAAAATGAGTGAGCGAAGACGCAAGCGCGGACTCATTCGGGAAATTCTTTCGCTGCAAATAATGATGACGGTTGTTGTTGGTGCGCTGGCAATTGCCAGTCTGTATTGGGGCGGTCAGTGGGTTCTGCAGGATAACTACAGCCGCTGGGCACTACAATGGACCAGCGAGCTCAATGAATTGGGCGCCCCTCTTTACCTTAGCGACGACAGCGAAGTCGTATTGCGACTTGAGAGCTTTGTCGACCGATATCCGGAAATTAGTCGCGTTAGCTACTATCGCGCCGACGGTTCGATGATGCATTCGATAGATAAACAATCGGACTTGGCGCCTTCAAAAAAACTCTCGAGTTCGCGAATTGATGAAGCCGCCGAACGAGTGGGAAACGCAGAGCCGTACGTAATTGAAAGCAGCATCGCCAACCCTCGCAAGTTCTTTATTCTCGCACCTGTGTGGACCGAATCCATAAAGGGCGATGGACTATTCGGTTTTGATCCGACGAGCGGGTCGGTTGAAACAACGGTGGAGCTTGCAGGATTTGTAGGCCTCAATCTTGACTTCGTTTTGTTCCACGATCGGCTCGTTGGGAATATAAAGATTGCCATCCTCGCGTTGCTCATATTGTTGGCTGCCAGCGCACTATACGGTAGGCACATCTTGCGCAAGGCGCTAACGTCCATAACCGATTTACAGGAACCGCTTTCGCAACTGGCGAAGGGGAACCTGGAGGTCGAATTCAAAGCCGCCGAACATCACGAAATATCGGAAATTGTTGAGGCGCTGGAGTCGACGGCAACCGCTTTGCACGAACGAAATGCGCGATTGTTGAAATTGGCGAATCACGACGTGTTAACTGGACTATTTAATCGCCGTCGATTGGTCGAAGAGTTGAAGATCGAGCTGGGTCGAGTGTCCGAGGGGGACCGGACAAGTGCCTTGTTGTTTATTGATCTTGATCAGTTCAAGTATGTAAACGATACCTGCGGCCACCCAGCTGGTGATCGGTTGATTCGGAAGGTGGCCAGCCAGCTACGCCAGAGTATTGGAGAAGCGGGGTTAGTGGCGAGATTCGGCGGCGACGAGTTTGTGGTCCTGCTGCCCGATACCAGTCAGAGAAGCACGAAGGAGTTGGCGCGCGGGTTACTCGAGGACATGCGCCGGCTTGCACACATTGAAGAGGATCGCGTGTTCCACATTCATTGCAGCATTGGCATTACCATGATCGACGACATTGGCATCGACCAAGACGAATTAGTCGCGCAAGCCGATATAGCATGTCGTGAAGCCAAAGCGGCAGGGCGCAACAGGCTACAATTTTTCAGTCGGTCGCAAACCGATGTTGTGAAGTTGGCAGCCGACGTGGGCTGGATGACAAAGCTCCGGACTGCGCTTGATCAGAATTTATTCGAGTTGCGCTTTCAACCGATCGTTTGCATTTCGACGGGGACAACGACACACCACGAGGTGTTGCTGCGACTGCGAGAACCAAACGGAAAATTGGTTAGCCCAGACGCGTTTCTGCCCGCAGCAGTCAGGTTCGGGCTTATGTCGGAAATCGATACCTGGATGATACGAAACGCGTCGCAGGCGTACGCGCTACACTCGGCGGACAACCCACGTCTTAGGCTATCTGTGAATTTGTCCGCGAACGCATTCGAAACAGAAGACCTTGCGTCTTACGTCGCCTCATGCTTCAAAGAATGTGCGGTTCCACCGCATCACGTAATCTTCGAAATTACCGAAAGCCTGGCTGTGCGCCACCTTCGATATGTTGAACGTCAAATTGCCGCGCTGCGAAAAATGGGCTGCGAATTGGCATTAGATGATTTCGGCACCGGGTATAGTTCATTTAGTTATCTGCAGCGCCTTGCGGTTGACTATATAAAAATCGATGGATCGTTTATCCGTGATCTTGTGAACAATCCGGTTGACCAGAAGATGGTCAGAATGATTGGCGAAATAGGGCGCGAGGCGGGAATGAAGACGATCGCAGAGTACGTTCAGAGTGCAGACGCACTAGTTTTGCTTGGAGATCTTGGCATCGATATGGCACAAGGATATTACATAGGCAGACCGGCGGTGCGGCCATTGCTGAAGTCGATGCCGATCCCGTTGAATTCTCGAAGAGTTTCTAGAAGTACAGGTTCGTTTACCGCCTAAGCATTTTTCTGTCAGCGGCTTTCGGCCTTATTGCTCTCAATCGGATCTGGGCTTCGCAACGGCAGTTTATCGAACACAGGTTTGAAGCGGTTGACGACATCACAAAAAATGTCCGCGGTGATCTCCGCGTCATACGCGGCCGAATGCGCCGACTCGTCATCCCATTCCATGCCTGCAGCACGCACAGCTTTCGCGAGCACAGTTTGTCCATACGCTAGTCCGCACAACGTGGCCGTATCAAAGGCGCTGAATGGATGAAAAGGATTTCTCTTTATTCCGGTGCGCTCTATTGCTGCGTTCAAAAAACCCAAATCAAAGGCAGCATTGTGCCCGACTAGAATTGCTCTACTGCAATTTTGATCTCGTACGGCTTTGCGGATTTCTCGAAAAACGCGTTGTAGGGCGTCGCGTTCGTCTATCGCTGGGCGTAACGGATGATTTGGATCGATACCATTCACCGCTAGCGAAGCTGCTTCCATATTCGCACCGTCAAACGGCTTGATGTGAAAGCGTATCGTTTCGCCACGTAACAGCGATCCGTCTTCTTGTGGGTCAACCAGTACGGCCGCGAACTCAAGCAAAGCGTCGGTGTCCGCATTGAATCCACCGGTCTCTACGTCGACAACCACAGGCAGAAAGCCGCGAAATCTGTTCGCTATTGCGAATCGATCAGACAATGGTTGAGCGCCGACCAATCTGCGTTGGCCACGTATATGCGGTGGTAATAAGTTTCATAATTGTCGGCGTTTACCTAGTTAGCTTCGACGATATTTTGATCGAGCACTAGGTTCATCGTAAATCGTGCGCCGAAACCGGTAATCTCAGTCGGCACGTGGGCCAGCCCGCCTTTATGAGTGCAAGCGCTTAGATCAACGTGAACCCACGGGATCTTCTTGTCGACAAATTCGCCAAGGAAGCTTGCCGCAAGTATATGATCGCCACCGCCACTGGTGGTGCATTGCTTAATATCTGCAGTGTCACTTTTTAGCAAGTCAACGAATTCCTGGCCGATCGGAAATGGCCAAACACGTTCGCCGCTATCACGTCCGGCTCGCTTCAGCGCTGGATGCAACGCTCCGCGATTGGAAAAGACGCCGCTGTAACGCTCCGAAAGTGCGACGACGCACGAACCGGTAAGTGTTGCGTAGTCGATAATCATGCCGGGCTTTTCGCGGCTGGCCAAAACGAGCGTATCTGCGAGGGCGAGCCGGCCTTCAGCATCGGTATGAATGGTTTGAATCGTTTTGCCGTTTGCCGCCGTTAGAATGTCTTGCGATTTATAGGCAAGCGGACCCGTGCGATTTTCGGTAATTGCGAGCCAGCAGTCGGCCGCCATGGGCAAATTTAGATCGCTGATTGCCTTGAATGCTGACAATGCAACGGCGCTGCCGCTCATGTCCGTATGCATGTCCAACATCGAGTTGAACGGTTTGAGATTGGTCCCGCCGGTGTCAAAAATAATGCCTTTGCCAACAAGACTGAGGGCCGCTTTTGCCGTTTTCTTGGCGGGCCGGTACTTCAAGTGAACAATCGCTGCGCTATTGTCGTCATTCCCTTGAGCGACCGCCAGAAATGCGCCGGCGCCCAATTTTTCGAGTTCGACTACGCCGTATTTCTTGTATTGCCACTGATTTTCTTTGGCCATACCTCGAATCAACTTGACGTAGCCATCGGCGTCAAGTTTGTTCGCCGGCATTGCTGTAAGCCAGCGCACTAGATTGTTTGCATCGGCCTCTACGGCGACGCGATCAGTATCTAGTTTTGTTTCTAGACCAAGAATTTTTATCGTTTTGAACGATGGCTTCGCTGGCTTGGATTTGAATGCTGGCATCGGGAACGCGGCAGCCAGCGCTGCAGCAAGATGCTGCGAAACAAGTTTTTCCTGGGTTGCATCGTCGAAGCCCAAGACCCAGATTCCGAGTGAATTTACGCCCCGGGCACTGGCGTCTGCGACAAGTTCGCGGGCCTGCGTTAGTTGTTGAAATGGTTCCAAATCTTTGGCAACGCAGGCAACCGCAACGGCGGTTTGCCGGTTGTTTGGAATGCGTGAGGTGGCCGCCGGAATTCGCTCAATGTTGTGCCGATTTATGAGGGCTTTTATTTTGTTGCCATGCGGTATCTTTCGCCACACTCCGGCATCGGCTTTGCGTGGCAGCACCAACAGTAGTTGGTCGATTTGCTCGATGCTCTTTGCACTTGGCGAGCCGAGTTGCTGAACAATCGCCGGGCGCTTATGCGTATAATTATCGGAATACAGATTCCCCATCGGGTACTAACCTTTGTGCCCAGCATGGGCCATAATATGCGAAACAACAGTAGCGCTCGGTCGGTCTTGGTACGCCGAAGGCGAAAATAAGTGCAGTGATCCTAGCAGGACACCTAGCCGAATTCACGCAACAAATTTCCTGATTGTCACTACAAGCAGGTACTTGGATGGTTTATGAGCGATTTCAGCCGTTACGACGATATTGACCCGATAGAAACCAGCGAGTGGTTGGAATCAATAGATTCCGTACTCAAGCGGCATGGACCAGAAAGAGCGCACTTTCTGCTGAATCGCATCATCGACTATTCGCGCCGCTCTGGTGCTTATTTGCCATACAGTCCGAATACCGCATATTTGAATACGATAGCGCCAGGGCGCCAGCTCGAATATCCAGGCGATCGCTCATTGGAGCGTCGCATCGAGGCGTATATCCGCTGGAATGCGATGGCGATGGTGGTGCAAGCAAACCGCGAGAGCTCCGAATATGGCGGTCATATTTCAAGTTATGCTTCATCAGCAACCCTGTATGAAGTCGGCTTCAATCATTTTTGGCGCGCTGCCAGCGACGATCAGCTTGGCGACATGGTGTTTTTTCAAGGGCATTCGTCACCTGGAATTTATTCGCGCGCTTATTTAGAGGGCCGGTTGAACGAAGGGCAGTTGAATCGATTTCGCAAAGAGGTCGGTGGCGGTGGATTGTCATCGTACCCGCATCCATGGTTGATGCCCGATTTCTGGCAATTTCCGACGGTATCGATGGGCTTAGGTCCGATGATGGCGATTTATCAGGCGCGCTTTATGCGCTATCTCGAGAATCGCGAATTGGTGCCGCGCAGCGATCGCAAGATCTGGGCGTTTCTCGGCGACGGCGAAATGGACGAGCCCGAATCCATGGGCGCGATTACGATGCCGGTTCGTGAAGGATTGGATAACCTGGTATTCGTTGTCAATTGTAATCTGCAACGTTTGGATGGCCCGGTGCGCGGAAACGGCAAAATTATACAAGAGCTGGAGGCAGCTTTTGGTGGTGCCGGTTGGAATGTTGTCAAAGTCATTTGGGGCTCACGCTGGGATCCGTTGCTGGCCAACGATAACTCTGGAATATTGAAGCGTTTGATGGAAGAAACGGTCGATGGCGAATACCAAAATTACAAATCGAAGGGCGGCGACTACGTTCGTGAAAACTTCTTTGGCAAGTTTCCCGAAACTCGGGAGATGGTTGCCAACATGTCGGATGATGACGTATGGCGACTAAACCGCGGCGGACATGATCCACTCAAGGTGTATTCCGCCTACAAAAATGCTGTAGACCACAAGGGTGGTCCCACCATTATTTTGGCGAAGACAGTTAAGGGCTACGGCATGGGTGCCGCAGGCGAGGGGCAGAATACGGCACACCAGCAAAAGAAACTGGATATCGATGCGCTAAAAGAATTTCGGGATCGCTTCAATATTCCGGTTTCCGACAAAAATATTGAGGACGTTCCGTATTGCATGCCTGCCGCCGATAGCGCAGAAATCGAGTATCTGCACGAACGGCGGCGCTCCCTAGGCGGGTACCTACCGCAGCGTCGACATAATCCGGCGAAGCTCCAAGTTCCAGAATTAGAACTTTTTAAGACGCAGCTTGAAGGGACCGGCGAGCGCGAGGCTTCCACCACAATGGCATTGGTGCGAATTTTGACGGCGCTCATCAAAGACAAACAAATCGGCAAGAACATCGTTCCGATTGTGCCGGACGAAGCAAGGACATTTGGCATGGAAGGGATGTTCCGGCAGGTGGGTATCTATTCCTCCAAAGGACAGCTGTATACGCCAGAGGACGCTGAGCAACTGATGTTCTACCGTGAGGACAAAAAGGGACAAATACTGGAGGAAGGTATCAACGAAGCGGGCGCATTTTGTTCCTGGTTGGCATCGGCAACTTCTTACAGCAACCATGACATTCAAACAGTCCCGTTCTATATCTACTATTCAATGTTCGGATTTCAGCGTATAGGTGATTTCATTTGGGCCGGCGGCGATTTGCAGTCGCGAGGGTTTCTGATTGGCGGTACTGCGGGGCGAACGACGCTGGCTGGCGAAGGTCTACAGCATCAAGATGGACACAGCCTAGTCCACGCGTCGACCGTGCCGAATTGCATCTCCTACGATCCTACTTACGCTTATGAGCTTGCGGTGATCATTCAGGACGGCCTGCGGCGCATGATCGGTAATCAAGAAAACGTCTTCTACTACATCACCTGTATGAATGAGAACTATCGACATCCGGCAATGCCAAGCGGCGTTGAAGATGGGATCCTAAAGGGTATGTATTTGTTGCAAGTCGGTGGTCAGGGGCAAATTCGGGCACAACTAATGGGCTCAGGTACGATTCTTCGTGAGGTGCTCGCGGCAGCAGAATTGCTTGACAAAGATTTCGGTATTCCCAGCGATGTTTGGTCAGTGACGAGTTTCAATGAACTGCGCAGAAATGCACTTGAAACAGACCGGTGGAATCATTTGCATCCGGAAGACGCGCCCCGCAAGAGTTATCTCCAACAGTGTGTGGCGAATCGACCGGGTCCGTATATTGCGGCGACCGACTACATGAAGATAAATGCTGATCAGATTCAACGTTGGCTTCCGGGCAGGTTCGTTTCGCTGGGTACAGATGGCTATGGACGTAGCGACGGCAGGGCCGCATTGCGCGATCATTTTGAAGTGGACAAGCGATACATTGCGATCACAACACTGAAGGCGCTGGCAGACGATGGCGTGCTCGACCAAAAGACGGTGGCGCAAGCCATCGCAAAATATGGCATCGATCCGACGAAACCGGATCCGGTGACACTTTAAGTGGAGGGCGTGTGCCCAGCAGCAATCAAATAGTTATCCCCGATCTCGGAGATTTTGGGGAGGTAGAAGTCATCGAAGTTCTGGTCAAGGTTGGCGATCAGGTGGCTCGCGAAGATGGTCTTATTACGCTCGAAACGGATAAGGCTGCAATGGATGTACCGTCGTCGGAAAACGGCGTGATCGAATCCTTGACCATTCAGGTCGGCGACACCGTGTCTTCTGGAGACGTGATTGGAACGCTCGCTGTCCAAGTGAGCGATACGGTTGTCGTGGCCCCGGCTATTGACGTCAATGACGTGCCTATCGAACAAACGGCAATCATTGGGCCGTCTTCCGATGCTCAACCGGTATCTGGCGGACTCGTCACGATCGCGGTGCCGGATCTTGGTGACTTTGATGACGTCGACGTCATAGAGATTCATGTCGCGAAGGGTCAGACCGTACAGCTCGAAGACGCCTTGGTGACCCTGGAAACCGACAAAGCCGCCATGGACGTACCGTCCACGGAGGCAGGGACGGTAGATAGCGTCTTGGTGAAAGAAGGAGATAAGGTTTCCAAGGGCACACCCATCGCAGTGATCGATGCTGTCGGCCAGGCTGTATCGCCGACAACGCAGGAAGCCGTGCCGGCAGCCGAAGTTACTGCGACACCGGTTGCCGCAGCTGAGCCTGCGCAAGCGCCAAAAACTGCTGTGCCTCAGCAACTGCCGTCGATAAACGAGTCGAAGTTTTCGCTGGCACACGCGAGCCCGTCAGTGCGAAAACTGGGCCGCGAATTAGGTGTGGATTTGGCGCAGGTGCGTGGCCAAGGTAGTAAAGGCCGAATTCTCCACGATGATGTTAAAGCTTTCGTCAAAGCGATTCTCAGCGGAGCACGCGGCGCACCTGCGGGGGCTGCTGTGTTGCCCAGCGTTCCCAGCATAGACTTCTCAAAATTTGGCGAAATCGAAGAAATACCGTTAACGCGAATCCAAAAAATATCCGGACCGCGATTGCAAGCAAGTTGGATCAATTTGCCGCATGTAACGCAGCACGATCTTGCCGATATCACGGACCTGGAAGCTAAGCGCCAGACGCTGAAGGGCGCAGCAAAAGAACGTGGTATCGGACTAACGCCGCTGGCCTTCATTATGAAAGCGTGCGTGGCGGCGCTAAAAGAATTTCCGAAAGCGAACGCCTCGCTGTCCGAAGACGGTAAGTCACTGGTGCTTAAAAAATACATTCACCTTGGTTTTGCGGCAGATACAGAAAATGGCCTGATGGTGCCGGTCATTCGAAATGCCGACCAAATGGATGTCTACGAGTTGGCGCGCGAACTCGGTGAGCTTTCGAAAAAGGCCCGCGATGGCAAGTTGAAAGTCGACCAGTTGCAGGGCGCTAGCTTTACGATATCCAGCCTAGGTGGAATCGGTGGGACGGCGTTTACGCCGATTGTAAATGCGCCGGAAGTTGCCATCTTGGGCGTTGCCAGATCGTCGATGCAACCGCATTGGAATGGCGAAGAGTTTGTACCGCGACTTATGCTGCCGTACGCACTTTCTTACGATCACCGGGTTATCGACGGCGCGTATGGCGTACGTTTTACCACCTTCCTCGCAAAAGCACTTTCTGACGTTGATGCGCTATTACAGGCGATTCCATAGTGACCAATACAGTTGAGTTACGGGTTCCGGAATTAGGGGACTATGCTGATGTTGAAGTTATCGAAATATTGGTGTCTGCAGGCCAAACAGTAGACATTGAGGAATCGTTGGTAACGCTCGAGACGGATAAAGCGTCGATGGATATCCCGAGCACACATGCAGGGAAAATACTGAATGTGCAGGTCGCGGTTGGCGATAAGGTGTCGCACGGCACGGTTATTGCCACGCTTGAGTCGGCGGAGGCCTCGGTCAAAGCAGCCGCCGAAGACGTTGCGTCGACGCAAGTCATAGACCCCGATACTCAGCGTTCAATTGCCGCGGCGCACGCACCAGACGCCGCTCCACAAAGTGCCAGCAGCGCGTCGCATAGTTGTGCGGTTGCCGTCATCGGTTCCGGTCCTGGCGGTTATACCGCGGCTTTTAGGGCTGCAGACCTAGGGTTGGATGTAATTCTCGTCGAACGCTGGCCGGTATTGGGCGGGGTCTGCCTCAATGTAGGCTGCATACCGTCCAAGGCTCTGTTGCATGCGGCAAAGGTCATCGATGATGCTGAGGCAATGGCCGACCATGGCATTATATTCGGTAAGCCGAAAATTGACGCTGATGGCCTTAGGGCTTGGAAAAATCAAGTCGTTGGGAAACTCGTTGGAGGAATTTCGCAGCTTGCCAAGCAACGCAAAATTCGCGTGATGCACGGCTTGGCGAAGTTCGAGTCGGCGAACCGCTTAACGCTAGATACCGGTGAGAGCATTCAATTCGATAAATGTATTATTGCCGCTGGCTCCGAAAGTGCAGCGCTACCTGGTATACCTGACGATCCACGCATCGTTGATTCGACCGGAGCGCTTGAACTAGATCCCATTCCCAAACGTATGTTGGTGGTTGGCGGCGGCATTATCGGATTGGAAATGGCCTGCGTGTACGCGTCGTTGGGCACTATGGTCAGCGTCGTAGAACTGACCAGTACGCTGATGCCGGGTACCGATCCCGACCTCGTCCGACCGTTTCGAAAAATCGTTGACGGGCGGTATGAATCGATACGCTTGAATACTAAGGTCGTCGCAATGCGGGCAACAGTGCCGGGAATCGAGGTTACTTTTGAGGCGGATGGTACGCAGAGCACAGAGTTATTTGACAAGGTACTCGTTTCGATCGGCCGCCGCGCCAATGGCGACAAGCTCGATGCGGACAAGGCGGGTGTCGCTGTCGGCGAGCGTGGAATCATCACGGTCAACAAGCAAATGCAAACCAATGTGCCGCATATATTCGCCATCGGGGATCTAGCCGGCGGACCAATGCTTGCGCACAAAGCGACACATGAAGCAAAAGTTGCCGCAGAAGTCGCTGCTGGGGAGAAGAGTGCATTTGATGCCAGGACCATTCCGTCAGTGGCTTACACGGATCCTGAAATCGCATGGGTAGGTCTTACAGAGACAGAGGCTAAAGCCGCCGGGACGGAATACAAAAAGGAAAGAATTCCATGGTCGGCTAGTGGTCGCGCATTGTCTCTTGGCAGATCGGAGGGTTTTACCAAATTGCTATTTGATAAATCGAATGGCCGTGTGCTGGGCGGCGGTATTGTTGGACCCAATGCGGGCGACTTGATTGCCGAGGTGGGACTTGCAGTAGAAATGGGCGCTGATGCGGCCGATATTGGTTTAACCATTCACCCACACCCAACGCTGTCGGAGACCATTGCGTTTGCTGCCGAGGCATTTGAGGGTACGATTACAGATCTCTACATGCCAAAACGCAAAGGCTCGTAACTAAGCGAGGCTATGCAGAACAACGCAATAGAAATACTTCGATTACTGCAAAAAAATGCAGCGGGTTCGTTTCAAGTAGCACAGAGTTTGCCGCCCGGCATTTATCACGACGACGAAATTCATCAACTTGAACAACAACGCATCTTTCATCGTGATTGGATGTGCGTCGGCCGCTTAGCCGAACTACCGCAGCCGGGTGATTACGTTACTTTTAATATAGCGGATCAGCCGATCTTGGTCGTTCGACAGAAAGACGATACTGTTTCGGCCTTTGCCAATGTCTGTCTGCACCGTTGTTCGCGTTTACTCGAAGGTAATGGCCATGTAAGCAAAATATCCTGCCCCTATCATTCCTGGACGTATGACTTGACCGGTCAGCTTGTCGGCGCACCGTTCATGCAAAGGACTCACGATTTTGACCTCAAGCAACACAAACTCAAGACGGTTTCCTGCGAGGTCTGGCAGGGATTTGTTTACGTTTGTCTGCAAGAAAATCCACCCGCGCTCGGCCCGAGGCTCAGCAATTTAAGTCGGCAAATTGAAGATTATCGTATTGCGGATTACGTGCACGTTCATCAGGAAGAGGAGGTTTGGGGGATCAATTGGAAGTGCCTCGCAGAAAACTTTATGGATGATTATCATTTGCACCGGGTACATGCGAATTCGTTCAATAAGTACAGTTCATTTGAGGATGTTACTGAATTTTTTCCTGGTGAAGATGCTTATGCTTTCCAATACGTTCAGGAAGACGGTGGTCCGCACTCGGTCAAAGCGCATGTAGATAACCATTGGTTGAGCGATGACAAAAGGCACCGGACTTACCTGATCAACATCTTTCCAACGCATCTCATACAGCTACAGCCCGACTTGCTGTGGTATTTATCTATCATGCCCGATGGCATTGACAGGGTGAGAATTCGCTGGTCTGTGTCCATACCGAAGGAAATTCTTGAAACAGCCGAGGACCGAACGGCATACATCGCGGAAGAGATAGACTTTCTGAAGCAAGTCAACGGCGAGGACAAAATGGCAGTGACGCGCGTTCATGAAGCAACACGTTCTCATGAGGCACAGCAAGGTCCGCTGTCCTGGCTGGAGCGCAATGTTTGGGATTTCGGCCGCTATCTTGCCCGCGCGCTTTGCGACTAGCTACGCCACTTTATTAGGCGCAATCTCTGGATAAAGTTCGTCCAACGAAATTGATCGCCCATCGTGCTGTACGATTCTGCAGTGCATCCGTTTCAATTTTCGTGGCTCCGATACACCACATGAATGTGCAATGATGCCGAGTTCTTTGTGCATCGTTTTCGAATACTGCTTGACGCGTTGGGCTTTGTCTGTGATATCCAAGCCGCGCTGCAATGCTTTGTCGTGCGTCGTAATACCGGTCGGGCAAGTATTCAAGTTGCACTGCAAAGCCTGAATACAGCCCAACGAAAACATAAAGCCGCGCGCAGAGTTTATAAAATCGGCGCCCATGCAGAGTGCGACCGCCGCCTCAGTTGGTGTGATGAGTTTGCCGCTGGCGATCACGCGAATTCGACCGCGTAGGCCATTTTGAGTGAGCATATCAACCACGAGTGGCAGGCTTTCGCGAATCGGCAGCCCGACGCTGTCAATCAATGCCATTGGTGCCGCGCCGGTTCCGCCGTCGCCACTGTCCACAGTAATGAAGTCAGGAGCGCTCTCAATGCCGCGTTGATTGATTAACTCGAATAACTCGTTTAGCCAGCCGTAAGCACCGATGACAGATTTAAAGCCAACCGGCTTTCCGGTTACGTCGCGAATGTGATTTAGCATATCTAACAGATCGGAAGCGGACTCAATGTCCGGGTGACGATTTGGACTGATGGAGTCTTCGCCGACATGAATGCCGCGAATATCGGCGATCGCTTGGGTTACTTTTTCGCCCGGAAGAATGCCGCCTTTGCCGGGTTTGGCGCCCTGACTGAGCTTGAGCTCAATCATTCTAACTTGCTCGTGAGCGGCGACCTCTCGTAACTTGTCGTCGCTCAGCTGACCTTCTTTGTCGCGCACGCCATATTTTGCCGTGCCGATCTGGAAGACGATATCCGCGCCGCCTTCCAAGTGGTAGGGCGATAGCCCGCCTTCGCCAGTGTTCATCCAGTTGCCAGCCATCCTTGATCCGTTGGATAAAGCAAGCACCGCAGGTTTTGAAATGGCGCCGTAGCTCATTGCAGATACGTTAAGAATTGAGCTGGTTCGATACGGAATTCTTGCATGAGACCCAATTTCGACCTCGGAGATCGGTGCGATGTCTGCTTCGAGGACCGGATACGCGCAATTTACAAATATTGGTGTTCCCACCGGACGTAAATCTTTGGTGGAGCCAAATGCGACGGTATTGTCGATGCCCTTCGCGGCGCGATATATCCAACTGCGTTGCGCCCTGTTAAACGGCATCTCTTCACGGTCCATCGCGAAAAAGTACTGGCGAAAATACTCGCCTAGTTCTTCGAAAAGATATCGAAAGCGGCCAATGACTGGAAAGTTTCGGCGTATCGCGTGGGTCTTTTGTGTCTTGTCAACGACATACATGACGACCACGGCAAGAAAACCTATGCCGAGTACGAATACTAGAATAGTCGACGCAATTTGAACAAAGTTCAACGCACCGAGAAATGAATCTCTCATTGACTTACCCCAAGAAGTGGCATTCGCGCGTGGCCCTATCCACGCGCTACCCGGCGAGCGCTTAGTGCTACTCGCTCATTATTGTGACTGCATTATATCTGTTAGTTAGTTTCAAATGCGCTTCGCACTCATTAATTCCTAAATCGCTTCGCACTCGTCAATTCCTAAATCGCTTCGCGATTAGGTGATCTAAACTCAATTTGCCTGCGCCGGTGAAAAATAGCGCTAGCAGCATGACGAAGTATGTTGCCGCCCATTCGATACCGGCGTTGGAGACGAC
Source organism: Woeseia sp. (assembly GCA_021773015.1). Lineage (GTDB taxonomy): Bacteria > Pseudomonadota > Gammaproteobacteria > Steroidobacterales > Woeseiaceae > OFTM247. The sequence goes on along the minus strand of JAJFKW010000001.1, from coordinate 816,394 downwards.
GAAATTACCGTATTCGGTTAACCAGTCGTAGTTGCCATGTTCTTTCAATATATCTTTGGCCGTGTCGAGCCGCTGCATAGCGCCATCGATGTTTGCATTTGCAAATGGGCTCATACGATCTGCGACTGCCTGCCAGCCATTTTCGAGATGCGTTGTCAGCATTGCAACTAACATAGTGATCATCAGTGGAACCGACATCCAGCGCACGCCAAGTCCTACGAGTAAAGCGATTGCGCCAACGACTTCCGCGCCGACCGCCATTCCTGCCATTAGTGTCGGGAATGGCAAGCCCAATCCCCATTCCGAATTACCAAACCAATTTACGACGTTTTCAAAGCCGTCAAGTTTGTTGGTTCCCGCTACCCAAAACACCGGTACGAGGTAGAGTCTCAGTGCAAGCGGGCCGAGAAAATCGGCTTTGCGAGTAGCGTCCATGAGATCTTGCAGCTTAGTCAGAAATTGCATTCAATTTTCTCCGGGTGATTTTTAGAATCACCAGTGTCAGGTTACAGGTCGTACAGTGCCGAGCAATATATTGGACTGGTGGAGTTCGTGCATAGCTTGCTCACCATGTGTGGCGAGTTGCTTGGGTTCTGCGTAATTTAACTCAACCGCAAGCAAATCAAGCAGCCCGCGACCGGTTTTCATGGCAGTATTTTCATCGATCAATTGCAGTAGGCGTGCCGTCACAGGGTTCAATTCCATGAATCCCAGCTCGTCATCTGGTTTTCGAAATACGGCCAAGTAGGTTGGCTGTTCACCGGGTGTTTTCGGCAAGTAGTCCGCCGCGATTCGGTGAACCGGGAATTGGTAGGCCAGCACGCGCGAAAGTTTTGACTTAATCGGCACACCGCCGATGAAGTCGACCGTTTCGTCAAATTCTACCGTCACATTATTTTCGATGGCAACCGCGAGATCGAGTTCTACCCACTCGTAATGGGCAAGTTCAAGCAAAAACGAAAAGTCTTGTTCGTCTGATGGATACTCGTTCTGCAGAAAACTCAAGAACTCCAGCGGAATCTTCCTGAAATAAGGTGTTTGTGCTTCGTGAAGAACCATAAATTGGCGCACAATATGCCGCCATCGTTCTTTGCTGTGGATTTTTTTCAATACCGGAAAAGTGCCGCTCAGCAACTTCAACAAGTTATTGAAAAACAATTCCCGATAAATCGCCATCCGCCTGTCTTCTATGCCACTAGGCGCAGGGTTGTTCTGCGGATCGCGAATGTGCGCTGCAAAGGCGTATTGCTTTTGCTGAAAATTATTGACTTCAGCCATTTGCAATTTCCGCCATTGTCCCGATCGATTGCCGGCTGTCAGCCTGCAATGCCTTAATTTGCCGAATTTCTCGCAACAACTCCTCAACGGGAGGAAAGTTGAAGTCTCTTTCCAAAAGAGTCGGCACATCGCCGAACTGTTGATAGGCATCGGCTAATAGAGACCAGACGGGGTCGCAAATTGCGTCTCCGTGGGTATCGACGCGCAGATCTTCTGCCTCGACGTAGTGTCCGGCGACATGAAAGTACCGGATCCTTTCTGCTGGCATTGCTTGCAGGAATTCTTTGGCGTCGTAACCGTGATTGATGCTGTTGACATAGATATTGTTGATATCCAGTAACATGTCGCAATCGGCTTCTTCAAGTACTGCGTTGGTGAATTCGATCTCACTCATCGAACTATCTGTTGGTGCGTAGTAAGAAACATTCTCAAATGCCATTCGCTGTTCCAAAATGTCCTGGGCACGGCGAATTCTTGCAGCAACATAACTCACCGCATCCTCGGTAAAGGGAATAGGCATCAGATCATAAAGTTGACCGTCGTCGCCGCAAAAGCTCAGGTGTTCAGAATACAAGCGAATATCGTGTTCTTTGATGAACGCCTTTACATCGAGTAACAATGCTTCGTTGAGTGGCGAGGGTGCGCCTATGCTCAGTGACAGGCCATGAATAAGAAACGGATATCGTTCGGTGAAATAGCGTAATTTCTTACCTAACTTTCCGCCGAGACCGATCCAATTCTCTGGAGCAACTTCCATGAAATCGATTTCTTTGGGCGGGTCCGCCATTAGCTTGTCGATCAGTCCGCGGCGAAGTCCGAGACCCGCGCCTGCGACAGGATGCTGAGATTTGATTTCGGGCATTTATACGTCCATCCGGCGGCGCCGCCGCTGCGTGGTAGTTCGGGCGGCCTTCCTGAGCACTTCAATCGCTCACTAAGACCAATGTATAGGGCAGTTTATTACATAGCCATTCCCTTAGGCGCCAAGCATTCGTAATTGTTCCAGGTATTGCATTTCGTCTGGTGGCTGATTGTTGCGTTGTGCACTCCACAGCGCTTCGGCCAGACAATCGATCATCCGATGCTCCGTATCATGTGAATTACCAAGAGAGCTCCGTAAACTATTGAAAATGCCTGCAATTCCAACAGGGCGGTCAGTTGTCACCTGCTCGCGAAGCGCTAGATGTAAACCCATATGTAGGAATGGGTTGGTCGATCCCGCTTTTGGTAGAAAGCGGCCTTCGCTCAAGTCGCTATTTAACAACGCGTGGTACTCAGGATGTTCTGCAATGACGTTGGCGATCTGCGCTTCCAGCGGACTCAATACGCCATTTGCTTGCGATTTTTGCCAGGCATCGACGTACATCTGTCGAAGTTCGTTGCGGTCTTGACCGAATATCATCTGATGTTGGTTGCGCGGGTTTTTGGACGGAATTCACATAAATCCCGGATAATACATTCAGGGCATTCGGGCTTTCTAGCCTTACAAACGTAGCGTCCATGGAGCAGGAGCCAGTGGTGCGCGTCTTTGCGAAACTGTTCCGGCGTGAGTCGGGTTAGCCGCCTTTCGACTTCCAACGGCGTCTTACCTTTGGCCATTCCTGTTCGATTGGACACCCGAAAAATGTGCGTATCAACCGCAATAGTGGGCTCACCGAATGCTGTATTAAGCACGACGTTAGCCGTTTTTCTACCGACACCAGGCAATGCTTCCAATTCATCCCGTGTGCGTGGTACTTCTCCGCTGTATTGGTCGAGAATTATTTTGCAGGTCTTAATGATGTTCGCGGCTTTACTGTTGTACAGACCGATTGTACGGATGTACTTTTTTAAACCCGTTTCACCCAATGCATAGATTGATTGGGCATCGTTGGCAACGGGGTAGAGCTTTTGCGTTGCCTTGTTGACTCCAATATCGGTTGCTTGAGCGGAAAGGATGACAGCAATTAATAATTCGAACGGGTTCTGATAATTCAATTCGGTATCAGGATGCGGGTTTCCCGCGCGCAGACGCTCGTAGATATTTGTGCGTATTCCTTTGTTCACCTCAAAACACGCAGCACTAGCGACTGGCGCGCAGTGTCGAATGCATTTTTTTCTTCTTGCGTCGCTGGTCAATAGCGTTTTTGGCAGCGACGGCGACCGCCAGACTCATGAAAGCACCAGGTGGAAGAATTGCCAGCAGAAAACCCCCATCGACCAACACAATTCCCGGCCAAGGGTTGCCGCCAAACAGCATATCCAACCTTGAAAGCAGGCTGCCGTGGCCGATCAATTCGCGAAAAAGGCCTATTGAACAGAGCAGCAGCATGAAGCCAGTACCCATTGTCAGACCATCAATTGCACTATCCAAAACTCGATTTCTCGATGCATAGACCTCAGCGCGCGCGACGATTGCGCAATTGGTCACTATGAGTGGGATGAAAATGCCGAGCGACCTGCCAAGATTTGGAAACCATGCATAAAAGATCAGCTCAATGCAGGTGACTAAGCTTGAAATGATCAGCACGTACATCGGTATACGAATTTCGCTGCGGATGAATCTGCGGGTCGCAGAAACCAGCAAATTGGAACAAGTCATCACGAACAGCGTTGCGATGCCGAGTCCCAAACCGTTGACGAATGTTGTTGTTACCGCCAACAGAGGGCACAGGCCTAGTAGCTGTACGAGGCCAGGGTTATCTCTCCAAATGCCCGTTCGCAGCCTATCTACAATTGACAGGCGACTATTCATCTGTTTCTCCAACGTCGTCCGCCGCTGCTTCGAATACGCTCAGCCTATTTGTTTCGAAGTACAGTAACGTTTCTTTGAGTGCTTTTATCACCGCACGTGGCGTCACGGACGCGCCTGTAAGTTGATCGAAACTGCCGCCGTCGCGGCGAATCAGCCACAGATCTGGCAGCGGGTTACCGAGCGAAGCGTTGTCGAATTGCTCTAGCCAATCAGACCGCGAAGACTCGATTTTATCGCCAAGCCCCGGCGTTTCACGGTGTTGCAGTACTCGCACACGAGTAATCGTCCCATCGATTTTCACGCCGACAAGCAGTTTGATGGACCCCGAGAAGCCGTCGCGCGCCGATATTACGAATAGCGCTGCAGCCGGTTCGCCGTCGGCATAAATTCTGTAAATTTCTGCCGGATCATTGCCTGGCAGTGCATGTGGCACTGGAAGCGTCAATTTTGATTTGGACAATTCCTGCTCATACTCAATTCCGCCAAGAACCGGTTTTAAGCTCTCTTCGAGATACGCTTGCTCATTCGCGAGAATTCTTGGTGCCGTGAACCGATGCGTTGTTGCCACCAAGGTTGTACAGAGTGCCGCCAACGCGCCGAGAATCAAACCTCCGCGCCAGACTGACTCTGTGGCTTCAATCGTCGCACTCATGTTTTGCGCTCGTCCTTCACGTGGCCAACAATGCGTGGGCGTGTAAGGTAGTCAATTGCCGGTGTCGCCATGTTCATCAATAAAACTGCGAATGCGACGCCATCAGCATAGCTGCCCCATCGTCGGATCGCATAGATGAGGAATCCAATGCCAAACCCATAGACTAGGCGACCGCGATCGCTGGTCGCCGCGGAAACCGGGTCTGTGGCAATGAAAAACGCACATAATATAGTGCCACCGCTAAATAAGTAGAATCCCGGGCTCGCATGAATTCCTGGCTGCAACAGATACATAATGCCCGCCGGTAGCAAGAGTCCCGCAAAAACACCGAGTGGAATTTGCCAGCGAATGATCTTTCGCAGAAGTAGCCAGCCGCCCCCCATTGCTGTGAAGTTACCAATCCATTCCCAACCACGACCCCCAAAATCCCCCATCATTGGCAACGTTTGCAGCTCTTGAAACGTCTGCATACCGACAAGCCCGGACTTGACCGAATCAAGTGGCGTTGCGCGACTGATAGCGTCGAATGACAAATAATCGGGGAACGTTCCGGTTAACGTATAACGTGCAATTTCGGAGAACGTCAAATAATGATAATCGAGATCACCCATGCGTGGCGCGGTCCACAAATTCAGGTCCAGCGGAAACGCGACCAAAACAACGACATATCCTGCCATCGCGGGATTGAATATGTTGAACCCTAGTCCGCCATACAGGTGTTTTGCGACGACGATAGCGAATAGAGACGCGGTTGCCGTGACCCACCATGGCGTAAGCGATGGCAGTGCGAAAGCGATGAGTGCCGCAGTGACCATTGCGCTATAGTCGTACAGGAACTGTTCTATTGCTCGTTTGCGAAGTCGCAACATGAAATATTCGCCGGCAGCGCAGAATATTGCTGCAACAAGTAAATTCAGGACGAAGCCGAACCCGAAATACCACACATGCGCTAGTGCGGCAGGGATCAGTGCAAAAAGCACCTGTTGCATGATGACTGGCACGCTCTGGCTTGGCGTGACAAATGGCGCATCGCGACGAGAAAATTGCAAGTTAGTCGTCCTCCTTCTTTTCTTTGCTGCGATCTAACATTGCTTGAATTTCGGCGCTGCCGATCGATTTCGCTTGTCGTTTTTGATTCGCAAGTTCCTCTTCACGTTGCTGTTTATCGGCGGCCAGCCGTTCGTTACGCGACTCGAATCGCCGTCGGGCGCGTTCGGCGCGGGCTTTTTCGTCTGCCATTTCTAGCATTCGGGCCTTTGCCTGTCTGAAGTCCGCCGTTAGCGGTATATGGCTGGGACAAACCAAGTCGCAGCAACCACACTCGATGCAATCCGTCAGGCCGTGTTTGCGAAGTTGCTTTTCGTCGTCGGCGCAGGCGTACCAAAATAGCTGCTGTGGCAAAAGCTGAATCGGACACACGGCGGAGCATTCGCCACAACGAATACACGGCATTTCAGGCCCAATATCCGGTGTCTCCGATAGCACCAAAATACAGTTTGTTGCTTTTACCAGCGGAATGTCGTCTGTGGTTACCGATTTTCCGGTCATCGGTCCGCCGACGACTAATTGATTCGCTCGATCAGTATAACCGCCAGCAAACTCAACCGCGTCAGCTACACGTGTTCCGAGGCGTGCAGAGACATTTAGCGGATTCGATATACCGTCGCCGGTAATTGTCGTGATTCTCGAAATCAACGGCTCGCCGAGATTTATCCAACGGTGAATTGCGGCAGCGGTACCAACGTTCTGCACTACGCAGCCAACATCTGTGGGCAAGCCGCCGCTTGGTACCTCAAGGTTAGTCACTAGCTGCACCAATTGATCTTCTCCGCCGGACGGATAGATGGTCGGTACTTGTTTCAGGATGAGCCGATCATCTGCAATTTTGCCCATCGCTTCGCCGAGGCTGCGAATTGCCTCCGGCTTGTCACTCTCAGTGACGACATAGCACTTCGATAGTTGCAAAGCGTGCATCAAGATTTGTGCACCGCGAATGACCTCTTCGGCGCGCTCGCGCATCAACATATCGTCACAACTGATGTACGGTTCACACTCCACACCATTAAGAATGAGGTAATCCAAGGGTCCACTAATAGCCGCCATGAGTTTTTGTGCGGTGGGAAATACCGCACCACCCAAGCCGACAATGCCGCCGCGCATAATTTGTAATAGCAAATCATCGGGAGTCAGCGATTCGTAGCCTGCGACACTTTCCATCGCGTCGATCGGTTTGTCGTCACCATCACATTCTATGACGATGCATGGGGCGCGATTGCCATAGCGTCGAGCGACAGGCCAGGGTTCGATTGCGATGACTTTGCCGGACGATGACGCGTGAATGGGTGCGCTCAATGAGCTGTCGGTTTCCGCAATGAGCTGGCCCTTTAGTACGCGTTCGCCGATGTTGACGATGGGCTGTGCCGCATCGCCAACGTGTTGCGACAGCGGCAAAAAAAGTTGTTCGGGCAGCGGCAAGAGTTGTATCGATTGGTTTGTCGCCAAACGCTTCTCCGCCGGTAGACGCAAACCACCGTGGAGCTTTCCCAAATCGTAGGTCGGAGCGCTCATGCAACTGGTACCAAGCTAATACAGTCAACCGGACACGGCGGCAGACACAATTCGCAGCCGGTGCACTCGACTGCGATTACCGTGTGCATGTATTGATGCGCGCCAACGATGGCATCGACGGGACAGGCATCCCGGCACTTAGTGCAGCCAATACACAGCGGCTCGTCGATGATGGCGACTCGCTTTGTTTGTGTGTATTCGTTAGCTGAGGAAAGTGGTAATTCACGACGGCCAAGTAGCGACGCAAGGTTATCGGCAGTCGATTGTCCTCCAGGCGGGCATAAATTGATTTCCGCTTCCTGCCGAACGACGGCGGCTGCATAAGGTCTGCACCCGGGGTAGCCACACTGAGCGCATTGCGTTTGTGGTAGTAGCGCATTGACTTGTTCAATCAGATCGTCTGCGTTTGCTGGAAATTGCCTGCCTGCAAAGCTCAGTAGCAAGCCCGCTACAATCGCTAGAGAGGTTATGACCAGTATTGCAATGCTTACCTTATCAGTCACCGCAGACTACATCCGCGCCATGCCGGAAAACCCCATAAACGCGAGGGACATGATGCCAGCTGTCATGAGCGCAATTGCCGTGCCGCGAAACGACAGAGGGACATCGGAGGCGTCTAAGCGCTCTCGAATTGCCGCGAACATGATGAGAACCAAAGCAAATCCTAGCGCTGCGCCGAAGCCGAAAAAGACCGACTGTACGAATCCCTTGGCTTCTTGAACATTGAGAATAGCAACGCCGAGCACCGCACAATTTGTTGCGATTAACGGAATGAAGATACCCAGGACCTGGTCGAGCAATGGACTTAGTCGTCGTACCATCAATTCTGTGAATTGCACGCTAGCGGCGATCACCAAAATGAATGCGATCGTACGCAGGTACTCGAGCTGCAGCGGCAGCAGAACGTATTCATGAAGCAAATAGCTTGCAGCTGAGGAAAGCGTAAGCACAAATGCTGTCGCCATCGACATGCCGGCGGCTGCCTCGATATTCTTGGATACGCCCATGAAGGGACACAAACCAAGAAACCGCACCAACACGAAGTTGTTGACCAGCACGGTGCCGATGAGAATGAGTATTAGGTCCGTCATTGAAGCAAATTGAAACCAGTTTTACGCAGTGCTTTCGCCAAGCCTGGCTTTATTGTAGTGCTTCGTTACTGCGGCGTCGCGTTTATTACTACTTGACCTTCATTCCAGATTCCGCGCCCGTATCCGGTGATAATAGAAAGATGTCTTTACCGCCCGGCCCTGCCGCGAGCACCATGCCCTCAGATAGCCCGAATCGCATCTTCCGCGGCTTAAGATTTGCGACTGCAACCACCTGACGGCCAATGAGTTCCTCGGCTTTGTATGCTGCCTTAATGCCGGCAAATACTTGGCGTTCTTCGCCACCAATATCCAACGTCAACTGCAGTAGTTTGTCAGCGCCTTCCACCGGTTGCGCGTCACTTATGGTAGCAATGCGTAAGTCCAATTTCATGAAGTCTTCGATCGTCACTTCGCTGGAAGTTTCGTTGCGCATTTCACCGTTCTCTTTGGTTTCGCCTGGCGCATCCGCCGGCTTCGATTGAGCAATCATTTTGTCGACTTGGGACTGTTCTACCCGTGTTACAAGTGCCGCATATTTTTTAATTTTGCGGTCGAGAAGTGGTTCTGACGCTGAATCCCAATGCCATACGGTTTCGCCAAATAGCCGGCGTACGTCCGCAGCGACTGCCGGCAAGACGGGGTCGAGATACACCATCAAGGTTCGAAACAGGTTCAGACCTTGCGTACAGACGTACTGCACCTCTTGTGATTGATTCTCGTTTTTCACCATTACCCACGGTTTCTTTTCTTCGATATAGCGGTTCGCAGTGTCTGCAAGTGCCATGACGGAGCGCATTGCCTTGGAGTATTCGCGTTTTTCGTAGTGCGCTGCAATCACCTCGGATTGTGCAGTGAATTTTGCAAACATATCAGGATCGTCGAGTTTTTCGGCTAACTGACCGTTAAATCGCTTGCTAATGAAGCCAGCGCATCTGCTAGCTATGTTGACCAATTTACCGACGACATCGGAGTTGACCCTGGCAATAAAATCGTCAAGGTTCAGGTCGATGTCATCCATTCCGGGGCCAAGTTTTGCCGCGTAGTAATAGCGTAGTTGGCTCGGATTCAAATTATCAAGATAGGTGCGAGCGTTGATGAAGGTGCCTCGCGCCTTTGACATTTTCTTACCATTGATCGTAAGAAAGCCATGCGCGAATACGCTAGTCGGTTGGCGGACGTTGGAGCCCTTCAATACCGCGGGCCAAAACAGCGTATGGAAGTAAACAATGTCTTTACCAATAAAATGATAGACCTCGTTCTCGCTGTCAGCGTTCCAATACTCGTCAAAATCGATATCGCCGTGGCGATTGCAGTAGTGCAAGAAACTCGCAACGTATCCCATCGGTGCATCTAGCCAGACGTAAAAGTACTTGTCTGTGGTCCCCGGTATCAGAAAACCAAAATAGGGCTCATCACGCGAAATATCCCAATCTTGCAGGCCGGCCTCAAACCACTCCTCGAGCTTACTGGTGATATTTTGGTGCAGGTCGGCGGTCGCTATCCAACGACGCAACTCGGCGCCAAATTCACTGAGTTTGAAAAAATAGTGCTCTGACTCTTTAATAATGGGTTTGCTGCCCGACAGTACGGACACCGGATCTATAAGATCCGTCGGAGCATAGGTTGCGCCGCATACTTCGCAGGCATCACCGTATTGGTCTTCACTACGGCATTTTGGGTTTGGGCAGGTGCCGCGCACAAAACGGTCCGGCAGGAACATTTTCTCCTGCTCATCGTATGCCTGTTCAATGGTTTTGGTGTAAATGAAACCGGCGTCAGACAGGGCATGAAACATTCGGCAAACAAGTTGTTCATTTTCTGCCGAATGTGTCGTATGAAAGTTGTCGAATTCAATGCCGAACGCTTTGAGGTCTTCATGTTGCTCGGCCGCGATGCGTTTGACCATAACCTCTGCGTCGATGCCTTCTTGGCGAGCTCGAATCATGATGGGCGTACCGTGGGCGTCGGCCGCGCATACATAGGTACATTGGTGGCCACGCAATTTCTGGAATTTTGCCCAAATATCGGATTGTAAATACTCCACCAAATGCCCCATATGAATTGACCCATTCGCATAGGGCAGGGCACTCGATACTAGGATTTTTCGCGGGCTCACATTCATTGCGGGTTACTTTGTCGTCGGTAACGAGGAAAGGCGGCGATTATGCCATACCCCCTGGCCGTACCTTGCACAGAGAAAACGATCTGATTAAGGATCGTTGGCGATACTTTGAAACTTCGCCTTGTTGTTTGCTTGTTGATACGCCTCTTTACCCGAAACATGTCGCGATTCGACCAGCGCCATCAAGGCGGAATCCATCGTCTGCATACCGATAGCACCGCCAGATTGCATTGCCGTTTCGAGTTGATCCAACTTGCCCTGGCGGATCAAGTTAGCGACGGCAGGCGTGTTGACCATAATTTCAAGTGCCGCGATACGTCCGGCTTTGCCTTTGGTCGGCAATAGCTGCTGAGATACCACCCCGCGCAGTGACGTAGAGAGCATTGTGCGGATGTGGCTTTGCTTGTCTGCAGGAAAGGTATTGACGATGCGGTCCACAGTCTGAGCTGCGCCATTCGTGTGTAGCGTGCCCATCACCAAAATCCCCATTTCTGCCGCCGTTACAGCTATGCCTATGGTATCGAGATCACGTAATTCGCCAACCAGTATGACATCGGGATCTTCGCGCAACGCGGAGTGCAGCGCGTCGGCAAATGATGCGCAATGCACACCGACTTCACGTTGACTGATTAAGCATCCTTTTCGTTGATGAACAAATTCGATTGGGTCCTCAATGGTTAGTATGTGACCTTTTAGTCGCTTGTTGATCGAATCGATCATCGCGGCAAGTGTTGTCGATTTGCCTGATCCTGTTTTGCCCGTGACCAAAATCATGCCCTGGTTCTGCTTGCAGAGGTTGTGAATCACGTCCGGCATGTTGAGTTCTTCGAGCGTTAACGCCTTTGAGGGGATGGCCCGAAACACGGCGCCAATGCCGTTCAGATGCCGCATGACATTGACACGAAACCTGGAAATGTCGGGAATGTCGTAGGCGAAATCGACAGCATCATTTTCCTCGAAGTCGCGCTGTATTGTACCGCCCATGATTTCATAGAGGCATTCCCGTACCAAGTCGATGGTCAATATTTCTTGGTTCAGTACGGTTAGCGAGCCGTGCACGCGAACACGAGCTGGATCGCCGGAGATGAAATGCAAGTCCGAACTACTTTTGACTAGTGCATCTTTCAGGTATTCATCTATTTTGTGCACGACGTTTTCGCTCGTAAGGTTCAGTCGACATCAATTGTCGGTAATATTGAGGTGTCAGTAACAAATTTCTTGAACATTTTCTTGTCGTTTGCATAGAGGAATGCATCGTCAGGATCGACCAAGCTACTGTCTATCGCATCGAGTAACGCCTGATCCAGCATTTGCATACCATGATCGCGTCCGGTTTGCAGCTGCGCCGGAATTTGGTGTGTTTGGTCCGTCATTATGAGTTTTGCGATTGCTCTTGTATTAACGAGGATTTCCATTGCCGCGCGACGACCTCGCCCATCCGGTGTTTTGATGAGTACCTGCGTTACTACGGCTTTGAGGCTCTGTGACAGAAAACTCTTGGTTTGTTCGCGAAGCTCGCCCGGCAGCGCATCTATGATACGGTCAATTGTCTTTACAGCACTCGTCGTGTGCAGCGTACCAAGAACTAGATGGCCAGTTTCTGCGGCAGTCATCGCCATGGAGATTGTCTCTGCATCCCTTAGCTCGCCAACCAGAATTACATCGGGGTCTTCACGCATCGCAGAGCGCACACCGTCAGCAAACGACGTCAAGTGTGTGCCGAGTTCGCGTTGTATCACCTGACTATTCTTGCTCGGATGAACGAATTCGATTGGGTCTTCAAGGCTGATAATATTCAAATTGCGAGTATTGTTCAGGTGGTCGATCATGGCCGCGAGCGTCGTCGATTTGCCCGTGCCGGTTGAACCCGTGACGAGAACCATGCCTTGGTGATAGTCACAAAAGTCTCGAACGATTGTCGGGGCTTCGAGTTTTTCAAGGGTGGGAACTTCGTTTGGAATGAAGCGAAAAACTGCGCCGACACCGGAATCTTTTCGAAATAGATTGACTCGAAATCGGCCGCCATCCTCGGACACATACGAAAAGTCGAGGTCTTTGCCGGCACCAAAGTGCTGTGACTGTGAATCGCTGAGTATCTCAAGTACGTAACTCTCAAGTTCGCTATCTGAGAGCTCACGAAATTTGATAGGCATCAGGTCGCCATTCATCCGCAACATCGGCGGAACGCCTACGGCGAGATGCACATCAGAGCATCCCTGGGCTAAGCCAAGTTTTAGAAATGAGTCTAAGCGCGGCATTTGATGATGTATTAATCCGAAGATGCAACCTGACGCTAATCGTAGGAGGGTTTTGCCTTGAATACCAGCGTGTTAGCGCACAATTTTAGAGGTTTGTCTCGGCCAACGCGTCATAAAGCGCATCCATAGAGGGGAATCGCTTGGTCTTGTCGACAGACATCGCCGTCGCAATGACTTCTGCGTAGCTATCGGGGACCGCCGGATTGACTTCCTGGCACAGCTTCGCCTTGCCCTGGACGTGTTGGTACATGACCGACATATGGTCACCGCGGCTATACGGCGGTATTCCTGTGACCATTTCATACATGATGACACCGATCGAGTAGACATCGGCTGTCTCGTCCACTTTCTTGCCGAGAATCTGCTCTGGCGCCATGTATTTTGGCGAACCGATGACGTAGCCTGTCTTCGTTAGCTGCGTATCGCCGCTGCTGGCCGCAGCGGCAACGCCAAAATCCACGATTTTCAACAGGGCTTCATCATTTACAAGAATATTGGCGGGCTTCAAGTCGCGATGGATAACGCCTGCCTGGTGTGCCACAGCCATGCCTGTTGCAATATCCTGAGAAAATTGCAGCGCCTTTTTGAATTCCATTGGTTTGTTGTCGGGGATTTCTCCGCTTAGCGTATGTGACGGAAAGTACTCCATGGAAATTGCGTAGGCGCCCTGCAAATGCAGGAAGTCATAAATTCGAATGACGTTCTTATGCGTGATCATGCGCGAGTAGCGTAGCTCATGTACGAAACGCTTCATCATTTCTTCATCTGACGAGACATTCGGATTCAAGAATTTGAGAATTAGACGTTCGTCGACAACCTTATCCTGCATCAAAAGAACCGTTCCGAATGCGCCTTTGCCTATTTTTTCTATGTACTTATAGCGACCGTCAACAACGTCACCGGGTTCTAAATTCGAGATATCCAAAACTGCCGGCGCTTCAGGGGCGGTGGCCACCGCTTCTTCAACAACGGGCTCAACTTTCGTTTGTGCGACGATGAGCTTATCTATGTCATCATTGTCAAGCAGCAGCGTTTTCGTGTGTTCCTGCATTTTCTCGGCGCGAATATTTTCTTCGAGTACGGTTTCGGAAAACTTGGCATCGATCTCCTTCAACGCTTTGTCCGCCGAATTGATAATAGTCGGGTCATCCGATTGCTTGATTTTTCGCAATACCGTACGCACCGTATCCGCGTGATCCTGATTCGCGAGGTGCGAGATCGCGCGGATAGCTTCAATCTGTATTTCTCGTTCCGGGCGGTTCAACATGGGTACGATCTTATCGATAATATTGTGATCGCCCAGCTTGCCAAGCGCTCGAACGACAACCGTGTCGGTTTTGCTATTCCCACCTAACATTTCGACTAATTTTGGTACGGCTTTGCTGTCACCGATCATCGCCAGCGCGTCGACAGCACGTTCGCGTACCCACCAGTCGGAATCGTCGGTGGCTTTTATAAGACTCGCCACCGCTCGCTCGTCCTTCGTTGCATTCAAGATTTCAATGGCAGTGCGACGAATATCCTCATCTTTATCTTTGATAAGTTCGAGTACCGAGTCGACAACTTTCGGACCGCCGATATCGGCCAGCGCGTCGCCAGCACGCGCGCGCACCCACCAGTCGTCATCCTTGATCGCGGCTAACAAATCCTTAACTGAGTTCGGGTGTGCGATTTCGTTCAGAACCTCGACAGCGGCTCGCCGAGAGTATTCATTTTCATCTTTCAGTGCGGGAATCAAAAATTTTACCGTTTCTGGGTGATTGATCTTCACCAATACGTCAACGGCTTTATCTTGCACCTCAAGGTCCGGATCCTGCAGCAGTTTGCTGACGCGCTCGACATCTATCGGACCGTCACGGGTGGCCAACGCGCCCAGTGCCGCGCTACGCACCATTTTGTTGCCGTCTTTTAGCTGCATTTCCAGCGCATGATTGATCTCAGTCTTATCAAACTTTGCCAACAGGCTCATAAGATGGATCTTGATAGCAGGATCTTTGCCGCCCATCCGCGCGATGAGGTCCGGAACCATCTCGACGGAAATTGTGTCTTCTATGATCTTGAAAAGTGCCGCTTTTTCCTTTGATTCCATTTCATAGGCGCGGCGCAGCAAGTCGTGCACACTCAGGTCGGCCTTATGCACGGAAAGAATGCCGATTAGTGCAGGTTTTGAGACTTCACTGTCGTCAAAAAACTCCAGCAGCGAGTTGGGATTGTAGTTGTGGCTACTCGAAAGCGCCCACGCCGTACCTTTGACGACGCGGTCACCGCCATCTGCAAGGCCATCCTTATAGTAACTTAGGGTTTTGTCGTTCACCTGGCTCGCAAGGATATCGACAAAGGACATCGTGTGACTCTTGTCGCTCATAGCGAGCGCATCAATGACTTTTGGAATGACTTTCGGACCCACTTTTTTGAGCCGTTCGACGAGCTTCTGTGCGGCCGGCGTGGACGTGTCCGCCTCGCTCAATAACTGCGAAATCAGCTGATCCGCGCGAAATCCACCTAACAAGCCCAAGCGACGCTCCCGATCAACCCGGAGGTCGTACTGTCATGTGCTTCGCGCGCGCTGGCGACCGGATGGCATTGAGGTGGCATCCAAGCGTAAATTTTTGCGTCTGCGCAGTAAGTCTCTGGCGTCAAAATCGATTTCACTTGCTCATTACGTGACATTGGACCTACCGCTGCGGTAACCGCAATGATGAACCTGACCTGCCCGTGCCCGTGCAGATATTATGCCACATACTTCTCACGCCAAAGCGTGAACCCTGACCGAACAATGTGCGGTGGAACTACCCAGTGCACTATTTCGGTGTAGGCTCATATACAATGGCGAACCCAGCGGCTGGTGTGGGCGCCAATTTAGTGTGTCGGTGAGCCCGTCAGTCGCAACCTCACCTAATTTAACCTAATACATCTGCAGGAAATGTGACTTTGTCAGCAAATTCTGAGCTACTTGAGGCTCTCAAGTCTCTACCCGTCCCCGGATTACCCTATTCGCTCGCAGAACTTGGCCGAGTGGTCAGTGCCGAGTCAAACGCTCATTCCGTGAGTGTGCGGGTTGAGTTGGGGTTGCCGATTAAGCGCCTACTGCCGGAATTGGAAGCGGCCATCAAACAACAGATTCAGTCGCTTGCGCTGCCGGATCAGGTGGCGCTTGATATCTCAGTCAATATTCGATCGCACGGCGTGCAAAGAAATCTAAAGCCCTTGGAAAACGTCAAGAATGTCATTGCCATAGCATCGGGCAAAGGGGGCGTTGGCAAATCGACGACCGCAGTAAATTTGGCTTTAGCATTGGCGGATGATGGGGCCACGGTCGGATTGTTGGACGCGGACATTTATGGACCTAGTCTGCCGCATATGCTTGGCGTGAGCGGCGAAAGCCCAACCAGCGAGGACGGAAAATCGATGCATCCACTTTCGGCGCATGGAATCCAAGTGATGTCGATCGGTTTCCTAATTGACGCCGATCAACCGATGGTTTGGCGGGGGCCAATGGTTACGTCGGCATTGAATCAACTCTTGCAGCAAACCAATTGGCGCGAACTTGATTATCTTATTGTTGATATGCCGCCGGGTACCGGCGATATCCAGCTTACGCTTTCGCAGCAAGTTCCTGTCAGCGGTGCGGTAATTGTCACGACGCCGCAGGACATTGCCTTGCTCGATGCGCGCAAAGGCCTGCAGATGTTTCGCAAAGTATCCGTGCCGGTCTTGGGCATCGTTGAAAACATGAGTATGCATGTGTGTAGCCAGTGCGGTCACGAAGAACCCATATTCGGGGAAGGCGGCGGACAGCGTATGGCGGACAACTTTGATGTTCAGCTGCTTGGCCAATTGCCGCTTGACTTGTCGATTCGTGAGCAGACAGACAGTGGTACGCCAACAGTGGCGAGTGCACCGGAGTCAATGCAGGCGGACGCCTATCGAGCGGCCGCACGAATGATGTCCGCTCGGCTAGCGACACAAGGTCGTGACTACAGCCGACGCTTTCCAAATATTGTCGTGGAGGAGGCGGGTTGAGCATCAAATCCGATCGATGGATACGACAAATGGCAAACGAGGCGGCAATGATCGAGCCATTCGAGGCGGGGCAAATTCGTGAGATGAATGGCGAACGAATTGTTTCGTATGGGACCTCAAGCTATGGCTATGACGTGCGCTGCTCGAATGAGTTCAAGGTGTTTACCAATATAGAGTCCGTCATTGTTGATCCCAAGTCCTTTGACGAATCGAGTTTTGTCGACAAGTTTGGCGACATATGCGTAATCCCTCCGAACTCTTTTGCGCTTGCCCGGACAGTCGAGTATTTCAGGATTCCGCGAAATGTATTGACCATCTGCCTGGGCAAATCTACCTATGCACGTTGTGGCATCATCGTTAATGTCACACCGTTAGAGCCAGAATGGGAAGGTCACGTCACGTTGGAATTTTCAAATACTACCCCGTTGCCGGCAAGAATCTATGCAAATGAAGGTGTCGCACAGATGCTTTTTTTGGAGTCAGACGAAGATTGCGAAACTTCATACAAAGATCGACGAGGAAAATATTTTGGACAAAGGGGAGTGACTTTACCGAAGGCCTAAACGCAAGGCTTGGCAATTTGGCCTGAATCGACGTCGAAAATAAGCGGCATGTGCAAAGCCCGCTGCTCAAAGTGAACCTGTCCATCGACGTATTCTATGCTGCGTTGCGCAAGCAAATTGGCAATGCAGGGCAGAATTTTGTGTTCCACAACCAAGACTCGGGCTGCCAACGATTCAGCGGAGTCATCATCCTGCACAGGTACGCGACCTTGAGCGATTATTGGGCCACCGTCTAATTCTGCATTTACAAAGTGCACGCTGCAGCCGTGCCACGCATCATTGGCATCTAATGCGCGCTGATGTGTGTGCAACCCGGTATACGCAGGCAACAATGAAGGATGAATGTTGACGATCTTGCCGCTGTAGTTGGCGACAAATTGTGCGGTTAAGATCCGCATAAACCCTGCGAGAAGCAAAAAATCGACTTCATGGCTGTCAATGACTTCTTTTAACGCTATTTCGAATGCACGACGATTCGGATACTGCGTGTGATCAATACAAATATTCGTAATGTTCGCGTCACTGGCACGCTTCAGGCCGCCAGCATTCGGCCGGTTGCTGACGACAAGCGCAATATCCATTGCACTGTCGCCGCAGACGTTTGCGTCAATGACTGCCTGTAAATTACTGCCGCCACCCGATATTAGAATGGCCGCAGATGCGCGTCCTCGGGCATTCAAACGTACGCTACCCCACCGTTCCCACTCGTAATCTGGCCGATTTTCAGCGCAACTTCACCTTGGTTAGATAGGATTTCTATTGTCTGATCGACATCGCCTTGTGATACGACGACACAGAGTCCGATACCGCAGTTGAATGTGCGCCGCATTTCGTCTGGCGTAATGTTGCCGGTTACCGCTAACCAGTCGAAAACCGCACCAGGCTTCCACGTAGTTGTATCAATCTCGACAGACAATTCATCGCGGAGTATGCGCGGTAGGTTTTCTGTGATCCCGCCGCCTGTGATATGAGCAATGCCGCCTACTTGCACCGATTGCAATAACTCAAGGATTGGCTGCGCATAAATTCGCGTTGGCGCCAGTAGCAATTCCTCAACTGCAACGCCGTCTATATTGGGATTTTCAGCGCTTTTTAACACCTTTCGGATAAGCGAGTAACCGTTTGAGTGAGGCCCGCTGGAACGTAATCCGATGACCGCATCACCGACAGCGATCCGGCTGCCGTCGACAATTTCCTTGCGTTCGACTGCAGCGACGCAAAATCCAGCCAAATCGTACTCGCCGGCGGGATACATGTCGGGCATTTCCGCCGTTTCCCCGCCTATTAAAGCAGCACCGGCCTGTTGGCAGCCGTTGGCGATACCCGCAATCACGCTTTCTGCAACCTCAATATCTAGCCGGCCACAAGCAAAATAGTCTAAGAAAAACAATGGCTCGGCGCCCTGAGCGATGACATCGTTGACGCACATCGCGACCAAGTCAATGCCGATCGTGTCATGAATATCCAACTGCTGGGCCAATCTTAATTTCGTGCCGACGCCGTCGGTCCCGGAAACTAAGACAGGTTCCTCGTACTTGCCTGGCGTAAGCGCGAATAATCCGCCAAATCCGCCCAGACCGCTCAGTACCTCTTGGCGCATGGTAGGTGCAATCAGCGGCTTGATCCTCGTTACGAGTTCGTTGCCGGCGTCAATATCGACGCCAGCATCTTTATAGGTCATTGGGGTTATGGGCATACTTTTATCTGTGGGTGATGGATCAATTGTAACGGCCTAATCATCGCGACAATTTCTACCGCGAGGACGTTTGGCCCGATATAATAATTGTTTGCGGTGCGTCAGGAAACCGCCCAATCGATTAGGAAGTAACCATTTCTCCCCTCAGCAATCAAAATACACCGAGAAACGGCGCGGTCACCATAGATAATGCGCGAACTAAGGCCGCCATGATTTTGCTGGTCTTGTTGCTTCAGGTGCCAATCCTGAGCATCGTTTGGGCAGTGGACGATATCTATACGGTAAGAGTCCCTATCGACCAGAGCGATGGCGATGCTGTCAATGTGGCCTACAGAAACGCGCTTATCAGCGTTTTGATTCGCGTGACAGGTTCAAGTGATGCATTAATGATAAGCGATATGGATACTTTATTCCCGAATCCTGCGCGTTACGTATTGCGTTTTAGATCGCTGCCGGAAGAAAAGCTGGAAGTATCTTTTGACGGCGATGCGGTGGAAAAAGCCCTAAAGCACAGCGGCTTACCCATTTGGGGCAGCGATCGCCCGCTGACACTCGTCTGGCTCGCGGTTGATTGGGGTAATGGTGAGCGCGTGGTTGTGGCGGCCGACGAATCGTCCCTGACCTCGGACGCGACACGATCAATCGATCGGAATCGCCTGCTGCGAGAGCGCGTCGAACACGCTGCTGCCACGCGTGGAGTCCCGGTAGCATTTCCACTGCTGGATACAGAAGACTTACAAAGTGTCAGTTTTTCAGATATCTGGGGTGGATTCGACCAACGAATTCTGGAAGCGTCACGTCGGTATGCTGCAAATTCGGTCTTAATAGGTAGGATTCGCCCGGATTCTCCGCAACAAAACCGATGGACCTACCACATTGGCGGCGACCGTATGACGTGGAACGGAGAACCCGAGCTTGTCGTCAATTTGCTTGCTGACCAACTAGCGTCCTTGTTTGCGATCTCGGGCGATGCGGTACTTCAACAGTTCGATGTAAGAGTCTCTGGCGTCGACTCTATTGTTGCGTACGGTGAGATTCAACGCATGCTGGAAACAACCGACATGATTGAAAATTTTCAGCTAATGAGTGTTGCAGGCACACAAGCCAAGTATTCCATCAGTATTTACGGTAACTGGCAAAAGTTGCAAAAGGCGATCGAATTAGACGGTACGCTGCAACAATCGTTGGACGATTTCGACACGTACCCGGAAAATACCGGATTGCTCGGCCCAAGCCTTACGTTTGAATACCGACCTTAGCTAGGCGCGAAAAGAACGCTGACTAGGTTTACGCTGTGCGTCGAGCCGCTGTCTGGCGGCAGTTGATCGGGCGGATCTGCGAGAAACAAGGAACCCAGACAATGGTGCAAATTGAAGGCAATCGTATGAACTGGCTTATCGCGTTCGCCATTGTTGGTTGGACGTTATATTTGCTGGCGCCAGTACTCACACCATTTATTGCTGCCGGTTTGCTCGCTTACATTGGCGATCCGCTGGCGGATCGGCTTGAGCGGCTTAAGTTGCCGCGTACCCTCGCCGTGGTTAGCGTCTTTCTGCTGACATTTCTGTTCCTCGGATTGCTGGTATTGCTGGTGTTTCCGCTGATTCGGACACAGATAGGTTCGCTATTGGCGGCATTGCCGGGAATTGTTGCGGAAGTAGAGCAAGTTTGGATGCCCAAGCTGGGGCCGATCCTTGGCGTCGATTCCGGCGAAGACGTCGGGCTAACCGCATTTATGTCCCGCTATGGAGATTTGGCTCAGAGTTGGGGTACCACCTTGCTGGTGTCAATTAGCAAATCCGGAGGCGCGCTGGCCGCGGCGGTGATCAGCCTCTTTCTGGTGCCAATTTTGACCTTTTATCTGTTGCGCGATTGGGATTGGATCGTGCTGCAGGTTGCGGCATTAGTACCCACAAAGAATCGCGAAACGGTGTTTATGTTAGCGCGCGATACCGACAATGTTTTAGGTGCGTTTCTGCGCGGTCAAATTTTGGTGATGCTCGCGCTAACGGTTACCTATTCAATGGGGCTTTATTTGGTTGGACTAGAGTATGCGCTTGCGATCGGCGTCGTCGCGGGTTTGGTCAGTTTTGTACCCTATCTTGGTTTTGTTTTTGGCATCGGCCTCGCCAGTCTTACTGTGGTTCAAGAGCCCGAGCCAATGATCAGCCTCATAGGAATTGTTGCGACGTTTTCTGTTGCGCAGTTGATCGAGGGTTCATTTCTTACGCCCAAATTGGTTGGAGATCGTATCGGTCTGCATCCCGTCATCGTAATTTTTGCGATAGCGGCGGGCGGACAATTATTCGGATTCTTCGGTATTCTCCTCGCGTTACCGGCAGCCGCTGTAATCTCGGTATTGGTTCGATTTGCCTATATCCGTTACCTCCAGGAACATCCGGACGCAGCGACCGGGGTCGCTGAGTCATTGCAGACCGAAGTCGCGGAAGCGGACGACTAATGAGTCAGCTGGCACTACCGCTGAAACTGCAGGATCATGCAGTATTCGCGAGTTTTTTGAGCGTCGGTAATGAAGCGCTCTGTAGCTATTTACAGCAGCTTACGAATAGTGAGAACGGGGACGGGTGCTTTTTATGGGGGCAGGCGGCAACCGGCAAAACACACTTGTTGCAAGCGCTGTGTGCGAAAGTAGGCGATCGTTCCGTCTATCTGCCGCTGGCAGAGTTTGTTGATCTGAGCGCTGATATATTAGCCGGCTTGGAGGAACGACCATTCATCTGTTTGGATGATCTGCATCGCGTTGCGGGCCGTCCTGAGTGGGAGGTCGCATTATTTGAGCTGATGAATGCCGTCAAGGATCGAAACGGTACTATCGTCATCGCGGCTACAGCAACACCGCGGGAAATTGGCATTCGGCTGGCCGATCTACAGAGCCGCCTAACGAAGTTGACCGTGTTCCACACCGTTCAACTAAATGAAAAAGATCGAATTGAAGCCCTGCGGCTGCGCGCCAAATTTCGCGGTTTGGAGTTGCCAACCGAGGTTGCGAAATACTTGTTGTCTCGCAATCGACGGGACATGCAGAGTTTGTATCAGCTACTGGACAAATTGGATGTGCAATCTTTGGTTGCCCAAAGGAGGCTTACGGTGCCGTTCGTTAGGCAGGTGCTGGCCGCAGAGTGACCATTTCCTGGTGTGTGTCCCATTAGCTGGGAATATTTAGGCTATCAGTTTCGTTGCGATAGTCGCTAATCTCGATCCAAGCGCGCGGGCCAAGATTCGCTCACTTTCTGATAGCGCGTCAACATCTTCGTTCCAGGTGACATGGCCGGCACCGTATGGCGATCCGCCGCCACGTGTTGTGGAGAGCTCAGGTATCGAATAGGGCAAACCCACAATAAGCATGCCGTGGTGCAAGAGCGGCAACATCATGGATAGCGATGTCGTCTCCTGGCCGCCGTGCAGTGACGAAGACGACGTAAATGTTCCGGCCGGTTTGCCGGCCATAGTGCCGCTGAGCCACTCGGCGCCAGTTCCGTCCAGGAAATACTTTAATGGTGCCGCCATATTGCCAAAGCGGGTGGGGCTACCGAGTATTAAGCCACCGCAATCTCTTAAGTCCGCCTTTGATACATATGGCGGACCACCATCTGGCACACCCTCGGCGACCGCTTCACAAGTTGCGGAAACTGGCGGAACTGTGCGCAGTCGCGCGCTGGCATTCTCAACGGTGTCCACTCCGGTTGCAACTTCGCGGGCGAGCGCCTCGGTTGCTCCGTCGCGGGAGTAATATAGTACGAGAATTTCGGTCATCGCTTAATATCTATTGTTGATCTTAGAGCTGCGTAGGGTTTGTGGTCCTGTCGAATTTCAGCAGGAACTACGATCTATCGTCGATAAGCTTAAGGACGTTTTCAGGGGGTCGACCGATCACGGCTCTAGCGCTGTCCTCGTCAACGACAATGGGTCGCTCAAGGACCCGCGGATAGTTTTGCACGCCGGCTGCCCACTGTTGCTCGTCGTCGTCGGCGGCCTGGGCGGACAATTGCTGGTAATCTGCTTCACCGGTTCTGAGCATTTGCTGCACCGAAATACCCAGTAGTCGCGCAATTCGGATGATCGAATCAGCATTCGGCGGTGTCTTTAGGTATTCAATTATTTTTGGTGTAATTCCATGTTCTTCAATGAGTTCCAGTGTTTTTCTAGATTTTGAGCAAGCTGGGTTGTGGTAAATAGTCAGATTCATTTTGCCGTTCACTCGTCGATTGCTATCGTTACGATTGCGACTTTAGCAGTCTCCGGCGGCGCGGTCACTTGACTGTAAGCCATTGTCCTTGCTAGCGTCGTCGCGTGAGTATTCAACCCCCGAAATATTCATGTGGTCCCTCGACCGCAAGTATTGGCTATTGCATTGCTGCAATGTTCTTGATGTTGCTCACAGGTTGCCAATCGGGACCGCCAGTCCAGGAAATGAGTGACGCTAGGCAGGCCATCCAAGTAGCCAAACAAGCAGGTGCCGATCTAAAAGCGGCGGCTGAAATTAAGCAGGCGGAAGCTCACTTGGATCGGGCAGAAGAACGGATCGCTAAACGTGCGTACGCTCAGGCACGGCGCGAAGCAGAGCAGGCAAAGCGTAGTGCGCTGCATGCGTTGTCCATTGCGGGAGAATTGTCCAAAGTCGATCCTCGCTAATACGCTCGTCTTTTTTTAATCCTTGCACGCCACAATATTGGACTGGACGATATGCCATCAAACTGCCGGCGGTTCCTGATTTCCGGCAGGGTGCAAGGTGTGTGGTTTCGCGACAGTACGCGACGTGAGGCGGAACTTCGTAGCATCGCTGGCTTCGCCAGAAACTTGAACGACGGACGCGTCGAAGTGGTCGCGAGTGGCGACCATGGAAAATTGGATGAGTTGGCCGCTTGGCTGCAGCAGGGACCAAGACTGGCGAAGGTAGAGCACGTCGAGGAACTAGCCTGCGATGTTGCTCACGAATATCAAGATTTTCTCGTCATATGACATCAGAGTCTATTGCAGCAAGTGCGCCTCAGGCTATACGCGAAACCATTTCGTTCGAAGTTTGTGAAGAACCTTGTTCGGGTATTTAGCTTTGCCAAGGCTACCGTTGTAACGACCAAGCGCGCGTTTTAGATCATTGTTTTCCATTTCCATATAGAATTTTAGGATTGTGCAGCCGAAGCGGACGTTGGTGTCAATATGCATCAAGTTATCGCTTGGCCGATTCAACTCCTCTAGCCAGAATGGCATAACCTGCATCAATCCACGTGCCCCGGCCACCGATATTGCAAACCGATCAAAGTTACTTTCTGTATCGATTACGGCCAATACCAATTCCGGTGGTAAATCTCGCAAAGTGGCCTCGTGATGCACGCGCATCAGAATCTCCAGGCGTTCCTCGGGATCTTTTACCTGTCTCGTCAGACGCGCCGACATGTCGGTTAGCCAGACCTGAGCATCAAAGTGATCGGGAAAACTATCTGCTTCGATGGCGACTTGTTGTAGTTGTTTTAGCAATTCAGGATCGGGTGATGGTTCCTGCGCTTGGCCGATCGGCGCAAGCAGCAGACTCATTAGCAACAATGTGGACGTCAATTGATTAACCATTGCCGTACCGTCTCCTTAGATGCGCGATGCTGAAGCCGCGTGTCGCGGATTCAAGCCGTGCGGCACGTATTTCCTATCCCTGCTAGCCTACTGTGTATCCAGGCAATAGGTTGAGAGCATCTTCACGTTTCAGCATACGGGCCTCTGATTCGGAGCGATGGCGATATTCCAGCTCCCCGGCATCGAGACCGCGCTCGCTGATAACCAATCTATGCGGAATTCCGATAAGTTCGGCGTCTGCAAACTTGACTCCCGGCCGCACGTCGCGGTCGTCGAGCAAAGCGTCTATTCCAGACTGCTTTAGTGTCTCATAAAGCGCATCGGCGGCGTCGCGAACGCGCTCAGATCGCTGCATGTTAATTGGCACCAATACAACGTCAAAGGGTGTGAGCGGCTCGGGCCAAATGATGCCGCGATCATCGTGATTTTGTTCTATTGCGGCACCGACGATTCTCGTGACGCCGATGCCGTAGCAGCCCATGGCCATTGCGACATCGTTGCCATCTCGATCCTGAACGGTCGCCTTCATGGCATCGCTATATTTTGTGCCGAGCTGAAAAATATGGCCTACCTCGATGCCGCGCGCAATTTTTAGCGTACCTTGACCGCCAGGTACAGGATCGCCCTCCACAACGTTACGTATATCAACCGTCTCGCTGCTATCGAGATCCCGATCAAAGTTCACCCCAGCGAGGTGTGTATCAGCCTCATTTGCGCCAATCACAAAGTCGGACATTTGGCTGGTCGCGTGGTCGTAGTAGGTAGTAACCTCCAATCCGAGCGGTCCGGCATAGCCAGGAGCAGATCCGGTAACCTGTGTGACTGTCGCGGCATCTGCCATCTGCAGTGGATTTGCGACACCTGGCAATTTGGCAGCCTTAATTGCGTTGAGCGTATGATCGCCGCGCAACACCAGTGCGATGGGATTATCGTCACCTTCGACGATTAGAGTCTTTACCGTTTGTTCGGGTTGTACGCCAAGTTGCTTGCACAATTCCTCAATCGTACGCGCACCGGGTGTGGATACTTTTTCAAGATCTTGCGCTGGCTCTTGACGGGCCGAAGTTGGCGGCACGGTTGCCGCGGTTTCAACATTAGACGCGTATTTGTCCTGTTCGCTGTACGCAATTGCGTCTTCGCCGGAATCTGCAATGACGTGAAATTCCTGCGAGCGGCTGCCACCGATTTCGCCGCTATCCGCATCGACAACCCGAAAGTCCAGTCCCAATCGTGTGAATATGGCCGTGTATGCCTTGTGCATCACCTGGTAGCCACCTTCCAGCGACTCTTGATCGACATGAAACGAATACGCATCCTTCATTATGAATTCGCGGGCGCGCATAACGCCGAATCGAGGCCGTATCTCGTCTCTGAACTTCGTTTGAATTTGGTAAAAATTAATTGGCAGCTGTTTGTAACTACGCAGCTCTCGCCTGGCAATATCGGTTATGACCTCTTCGTGGGTTGGCCCAAAACAGAACTCACGATCGTGACGATCGCTCATGCGTAATAACAATGAGCCGTACTTGTCCCAGCGCCCTGATTCTTTCCACAATTCTGCCGGCTGTACCGCCGGCATAAGAAGCTCCAACGCGCCAGCTCTATCCATCTCCTCACGCACAATATTTTCCACTTTGCGCATGACTCGCAGGCCGAGTGGCATCCAAGTAAATAGACCGGAAGATAGCCGGCGAATGAGACCTGCACGCAACATGAGTTGGTGACTCACAATTTCCGCTTCTGCTGGATTTTCCTTAAGCGTTGTCAAACCGAAATCTGTCAGGCGCATTGATTCTATGATCCAAAATATTCAGCGGCAGTATTCTACACGAGTAGCGAGCTGGCACAGTCAGATCTGTTGCCATATTAATTGGCTATATGGCGGCGGATTGGACGTAGATTCGCTTGCTCATTTGGCAAATTAAGATATATTCGCTCACCGGATCGGCGTCTGGCTCGGCGAACGTCGTCACTAAGCATTATTTTGACTGGACGCGCAATTCTCAAACAATGGGTAAATTCGCTTGAAGGGTAGACGAAATCCGTTTGTAGCACATGAAGGTATACTGCCTCTGGCGGCAATTCTCATTGGCGTCGCTGTCATCTGGCACTATCTGGGTGCATTGGCGGCATTGCTCCCTGGCATATTGTTAGTCTATCTATTCTTTATTTTTAGGGATCCGAGACGCGAGATACCGGCATCGCCGTTAGGTATCGTGAGCCCCGTCGACGGCAAGGTCGTCGAAGTCGGCCTGACTGATCGTAGCGTATTGGGTACAGAAGCTCACAAGATCGTCGTCGAAGTCGACAGCTTTGGGACCTATACTGCGCGTTGCCCTGTTGAGGGCAAAATTATGGATCTGCACGGCGATAGCAAAGATGTCACTCAACGCACTTACAGTAACGGATTGTGGGTCAGGACGGACGAGGGCGACGACGTCGTATTGCAATTCCACGGAAATCGCTTTTCGCTCGCGCCGCAAGCATTCATGCGTTACGGCGAGCGGGTTGGGCAGGGCCAGCGATGCGCATATCTGCGCCTGACACGTTTCGCTGAAATTCAATTTCCGATCAATTCTCGTGTGAAAATTGAGCAAGGTCAACGAGTTGTCGCGGGCACCGACATATTGGGCAAACTCCCGCACCACTGATAAAGAATGTGGCAGTATTGCAAACGGCGATTTGTGAGTTCCCGAGTTGAATACAACCACCGATATTTATGAATAACGAATCAACCCGTCTGGCATATCTTCAGGCGCTGGAAATCGACGTCTGGCAGCCGCGCTCTTGCATTGCTGTGGACGATAAATTCGATTCGGTAGACGCCACTCCAAATGATATTGCGACGCTGACCTGGGACGACATTCAGCAACGCGTAAAGAACTGTCAAGCCTGCCGATTGCACGAGACGCGCACGAACACCGTCTTTGGAATTGGCAACGCGAACGCAGATTGGATGGTTATCGGCGAGGCGCCAGGGCAAGAAGAAGATCGTAAGGGTGAGCCATTTGTTGGCAGGGCCGGCAAATTACTCGATGAGATGTTGCGCGCATTGGGGCTAGACCGGGAGTCTGTTTTTATCGCCAATACCTTGAAATGCCGGCCACCTAATAATCGTGACCCGTCGCAAGATGAGGCTGCGGCCTGTCGCGGATTTTTGCAACGCCAAATCGAGTTGGTCGAACCAAAAGTGGTTCTCGCGGTCGGTCGAATCGCCGCGCAAAACTTGCTGCAATCCGATGCGCCGCTTGGCAAGTTGCGAGGACAACGACATTTTTTAAAAGATGGGACATCGCCACTAGTAGTGACTTATCACCCGGCGTATCTTCTGCGTAGTCCGTCGCAAAAGAGTAAAGCGTGGCAAGACCTGTGTTTGGCGCGCGAAATTGTAGAAAAGGCTAGCGCATGATATCGCGAATTGAAGAGATTCCAATTCTCGCACGGACTATGGCACCGTCCGATCTGGCGCAAGTATCGGACATCGAGCGCCGCAGTTACGAATTTCCTTGGAGTCATGGGGTTTTTCGAGATTGCCTGCTTGCTGGTTATCATTGTGTCGTTTTAGAGCATGGTGAGCAGGTTGTCGGCTACTGCATATTGTCAGTCGCCGCTGGCGAGGCACATATCCTAAATTTGTGCGTAGATTCGAGCTTCCGGAAACTTGGCTACGGTAATCGATTGTTGGAGGAAATATTGACGCGAGCGAACGGCGCTGGTGTCAAACAGGTGTTTTTGGAAGTACGGCCATCGAACGCGGGCGCTCTGGCTTTATACAGGCGCAAAGGTTTTCAACAAATTGCTGAGCGTCCAGCCTACTATCAGGCAGCCGACGGCCGCGAGGACGCCGCAGTCTTGTCATTGCTAATGAAGCAACGCGACTGATTCCCAGGGCAATTCAGGCTATACTCCGCCGCCCGCCGACGGCTCCTTCAGCAACAACTATTCGTTCACATTTAAATGTCTGTCATTGATCAGCAAGTTAGTCGGCGCCGCACGTTTGCGATCATATCGCACCCTGATGCGGGCAAAACCACGTTAACCGAAAAGCTGCTGCTTTTTGGCGGCGCTATCCAACTTGCCGGGACTGTTAAGGGCCGCAAGGCGAGCAGACATGCGACCTCAGATTGGATGGCCTTGGAACAGCAGCGGGGAATCTCAGTTACCTCTTCGGTTATGCAGTTTCCTTATCGTGATTGTGTTGTCAATTTACTGGACACCCCTGGCCACGAGGACTTTTCTGAAGATACTTATCGCACGCTAACAGCAGTCGATTCAGCTTTGATGGTCATCGATTGCGCTAAAGGCGTCGAAAAGCGAACGATAAAATTAATGGAAGTCTGCCGGTTGCGCGATACGCCGATTATGACGTTCGTAAATAAGCTCGACCGTGATGGGCGCGAACCGATCGACTTGATGGACGAAATAGAAGCGGTCCTAGGCATAAGTTGCACGCCAATCACTTGGCCAATTGGTATGGGTCGACGCCTCAAGGGCGTTTACCACTTACTTCAGGATAAAATCTATCTATATTCGGCGGTGGGCCGCCAGCGCGCATCTGAGATTGATGTTATCGATGGCCTACACTCGGAAGCCGCCGACCATGCGTTTGGTGATGATGCGCAAGTCTTTAGGGATGAAGTAGAGCTTGTCATGGGTGCCTGCGCTAAATTCGACGTCGCGCAGTATTTGGCGGCTAAGCAGACGCCGGTATTCTTCGGTTCCGCGATATCCAATTTCGGCGTAAAGGAGCTGCTCGACGAATTTGTTAACCATGCGCCGGCGCCGCATCGACGAGAAACTGAATCCCGCGATATATTGGCGACCGAAGAAAGTGTTTCGGGCTTTATATTTAAGATTCAGGCAAATATGGATCCTGCGCATCGTGATCGTATCGCATTTATGCGTGTCTGCTCCGGGGAGTTCAAAAGAGCGATGAAGCTGCACCATGTGCGGTCTGGCAAGGATATGAAAATCGCGGACGCTATTACTTTTCTAGCTGCAGATCGAAAGCATGCCGACACCGCTTATGCGGGAGATATTATCGGCTTGCATAATCATGGAACAATTAATATCGGTGATAGCTTTTCGCAAGGCGAAGCAATTCGATTCTCCGGAATACCGAATTTCGCACCGGAGATATTTCGCCGCGCTGTGTTGAAAGATCCGTTACGCCTAAAGGCACTGCACAAAGGACTGGCACAGCTTTGTGAGGAGGGCGCCACACAGTTGTTTCGTCCAATGCGCAATAATGATCTAATTCTGGGTGCCGTCGGCCCACTGCAGTTCGAAGTTGTCGCCCATAGATTGCGGGACGAGTACAAAGTGGAGTGTCAGTTTGAGGCAATCTCAGTAGCGACTGCTCGTTGGGTGCAATCGAACGATGAAAAAATACTCGAAGAATTTCGGCGAAAGGCACACGATAATTTGGCGCTGGATCACAGCGACAGTTTGGTGTACATCGCGCCGAGTAAGGTTAACCTGAAATTAACCGAGGAGCGTTGGCCCGACTTGAACTTCCTAGAAACCCGCGAACACTAAGCTAAGCTGCGACTGCAAAATCATTTACAGCCGCTCGCAGGCGACGCATTGCCGTAGTGTCGTCCGGTCCGTAACGACACAACAGATACTGCTCCGTAATGTCGTTTATTGCCGGGTTGCCACACTTGCCTTGCGCTTGGACCCTGCGGGCGTAAAGTCGCGGTGTTTCACCGATAATAGGTTGTATGCCGATCTGACGCACAAATCGTCTGTACAAAAGCGAAGCTTCGTCGATTTTCGGAGCGCGATACCGCCGCACGAGCAACCCGCTGATAATTACGATCATCACTGTGATGATGCCAATCAACGTTAGCATCATGCGCCGCCAATCTGGGTCGTCAATTCCCAATAGTTTTAGGAATTTAGTTTGGTTTTCTGGACCATAGCCAAGAATCCACTCGTTCCACTTAGCGTTTAGCGCATCCCACTTTAGAGTTAAATTATGTAGCAGTTCAGATGTACTTGAGAAGCCCCAGCTTGCACCGAGCCCGCCGAGCCGAGCACCGGACATACCTGCGCTGATTCGCTCAGGTGCGACCGCGGCCGTTGGATCGACGCGAACCCATCCGCGATTTTCCAGCCAAACTTCAGTCCAGGCATGTGCGTCAGATTGACGAACGATCATATAGCTATAGTTGCCAAAATTATTCAACTCGCCGCCTTGATATCCGAGGACGATTCGAGTCGGTATGCCGACAGCACGCATCATTACGGCGAAAGCGGATGCGTAATGCTCGCAGAAGCCCTGACGCGCCTCGAACAGGAATTGGTCAACCGGGTTTCTGCCTAATTGTGGCGGTTCGAGCGTATAAAAATATGCTTGTTCATTAAACATGCGCAGGACATCTTCGATGAAATCAGTTTCACTGCTCACGGCCTCCCGCATATTTTTTGCGAGAGCTCTAGTGCGAGCGTTACCCTCTTCAGGCAACCCTCTATAATAGTTATTATCGAATATTGTTTCCGTTCGGTTGCTGCGAAACGTGGTATGAGAAACGGCTTTGTACGAAATCCGTTGATCAATAGGCCGCTCACGGGCGAGCTGCTGATGCAACCCCATTGTGGTTCGATCGATCGACCATTCGAGGGGAACGTCGAGCGCGAACACGGTATGTTGAGCGGTGGGCTCAAGTGTAACTTGATAGCTGATAGGCGCACCTAGATATTCCACGTTGTCGCGACGGTCATGCCCAATTGCTTCGTTGGCGCCGGTCCAGGTGCGGCCATTGAAATTGTAAAGCACCAGGCCTCGCCAGTAGAGATCTTTCGGTGGCGGCACCTGGTCCACAAAATCGACCCGGAACGCTACTTTGTTCGATAGTGAAAGCGAACTTATATCGCCCGGACTCATCGATTCACTTAGTCCGCTGGTAGCCTGACTGCTGTCTACCGGTACAGCCCAGAAAGGTGATGATAATCTGGGAAACAAAATCCACATGGCTAAAGTCAGTGGTGCCGCATACAGCAACAATCTTGAACTCGACAGAAAATTTCGACGGATTGAAGCGCCCTGACCCGGAGACATGCCGAGCCATGCGGTCATCGTGATGAGCGTTCCGATAACCAAGAAAGGTAACGACCATAAGTATTGTTCGCGAAGCAGCGAGGCCATTATCAGAAATACGGAAATGAAAAGAAGGACGAATTGATCGCGGCGTTGATGGGTTTCCAATAGTTTAAGTGCCGCCATGATGATGAGAAGTGCCGAGCCTGGACCAACGCCGCTAATATTTTCATAAATAGCGAATACGCCAAAGAAGCTGCCGAGAGCGAGTGCAACGCGTATCCATCTTGCTGGCAATCGCTTGCGACGGTATTCAACGTATAAGCGCAGAGCTGCGCAAATTGCGAAAGCGCCGGTAATCCATATCGGTAGGTACGGAATGTGCGGAAGAACGGAAAAGCAAAGTGCTGTCAACGTCCAAGGAAGGCTGCGCAACAACGTTCCGTCGGTTGCCCTCTGCTTAGCCATGGTCTCTATCTTCTGAATGATTTTTTCTTGTCAGATTAAACGTTGCCAGATAGCTTAGACAGGCATGTTTCTGGGCAATGCCAACTGCCGGTTCGAATGATTCGCCGGCAATTCGCATACCGAATTCCAACCCTTTTTTTTCGGCGTCGATAATCCATCGTGTCAACACGGATAGCCGCGCTTCCACACTACGATTCGAAATGGATTCATAGTCAAACCACTGACTACTGAGGTCGGCGCCAGCGAATTGCTTGGATAATAATTCTCCACTACGTGCATACGCCTTCCATGCGACGTGGCGTGGTGAATCTCCCTCTTGATAGACTCTTAAGGCTGCAAAGTCTTCGGCACCTCGGGCGTCGAGTTGCTGGTGCCCTTGTGCTGTTTGCACAGCCGGCGGAACAGGGACGACGCTCGCGGGCCGAGGGTAAACAATGCCCTTCAAGTCCATGTGCAACCAGGCCCAGGCACGAAAAAATTCGAATGGGAAAACTGTGCAAACGCCAAATCGAGGGAGCCGTACGTAACCTCGGTTTTGTGTCGCGACATCCAAGCTGAACGTGCGACTTTCTCCGGGTGCAAGATCGTGACACTGACTTTGGTTTTCGATATCGTAAATTCGTAAACAGTATCGATGACTTTTTGATGCGTTACTAATTGCAATTCGAAATTCTGCAGATTGACCGGCAAATACTGGCTCCACGCCTGCGAAAGCCAATCTTAGGCCGACCAAATTGCGCTGGCATTGATGCATCGATATTAAGCCAAGAGAGATCAGCAGAAAGGTGAGCACAAAAGACAGATTGTTGTTGTAATTCATGGAGCCGAGCAACATTGCAAATGTTGTCAGTCCAAATACCAGCCCGATGCCGGTCGGTAGAATATAGACGCGGCGGGATTGTAGGTCTGTAATATGTTTATCGCTGCCCTGACGCTTGCGTGCCCAGCGTTGCGCTCGCCGTGCCGCGGCTCGCCGCAATGGGCGCAATGTAATTGATCTAGGGAATTGCCACGTTGTCGAGGACATGGCGGCTCATCTCCATTGGGGAGCGATAGCTTGAATCAATATTGGGCTTCAATCTATGACCTGCCACTGCAGCAAAGACCGCTTGCACGTCATCTGGGAATACGCCGGCGTGTTTTTGCACGAAAGCATACGCTTTGGCGGCCGCTGCTAGCGCTTGCGATCCCCGCGGGGAGAGGCCGGTTTCGAATTCCGGCGACTCGCGAGTAAATCGGATTAACGCCTGGATGTAATCAACGAGCGGATCGCCGAGATGCATTATGCTCGCTGCTGATTGGAGAATGACTAGGCTGTCGGCCGTGAGTTTTGCACCGACCTCGTCCAACAATTGCCGGCGATCAGTGCCAGTGATCAATTCGCGTTCGTATTGTTCGTCCGGATAGCCGAGTTCCACTCTCATTAGAAAGCGGTCTAACTGCGACTCGGGCAATGGAAAGGTACCGATTTGATCGGACGGGTTCTGCGTGGCGACAACGAAATACGGCTGCGGCAGCTCGTAAGTGTGACCATCGGACGATACCTGCTGCTCTTCCATTGCTTCGAGAAGCGCGCTTTGCGCTTTTGGCGTTGCTCTATTAACCTCATCTGCAAGCACCAGTTGCGAAAAAATCGGCCCGGGTTTGAATTCAAATTCACCCGTTTCCTGGCGAAATATCGACACCCCGACAATGTCAGCCGGCAGTAGATCGCTGGTGAACTGAATGCGCTGGTACGACAAGCCAAGAATTTTGGCCAGCGCTTGGGCTAAAATCGTTTTCCCGAGGCCCGGCAAATCCTCGATCAGTAAATGTCCACGTGCCAATAGGCAAGCCAGCGCCAAATCGATTTCCCGCGGTTTACCCAAAATTATCGAATTGAGGGCGTTTCGAGCACCGTCAACAGCGCCTTGTAAACTGTCTACGCCCGCCGATAATGACTCAAGGGTACTGCTACGTTGCATCTGTCACCTTTTCGATGATTTGAGGTCAATGAATACTCGCGGATAGCCGGTCTCATTGCACTCAGTCTGCGCTTGGATTGTGATGTGTACCTCAATTTCGCCGAGTGATTTTCGGTGAAGTACGCCTATCGTGCCGCCAAGGGCACTTTGCCAATCTGTGTCGCACTCATGCCAAGTTATCCAAGTTGGCCATTTGTTCTTTGAATTGCCCTACCTGCCGGGCAAATTCGGCCAGTCTATCTCTCTCCGTTTGGACCACATCTACCGGCGCATTGTTCACGAACTTTTCGTTCGCAAGTTTGCCTTTAGAGCGATTAATATCGACCTGCAATTTTTCAATTTGTCTGCTCAAGCGTGAGCGCTCAGCATCGACGTCAATTAAACCACGCATGGGTACGAGTAGTTTCATCTCGCTCAACAGTGCGGTAGCCGACGGTGGCGCTTCGTCGCTGGATTCCAGCTTTGTTATTGAAGCGACGCGACCAACGCGGTCGAGCAAAGCAGCGTGCTTTTTTGCCAGATTGAGATCCCTATCTGTCGCTCCTTGCAGTAGAACTGGCAGTGACTTGCCGGGCGAAATGTCCATTTCGCCGCGTATTTGCCGAATACCCAATACAAACTTCTTGACCCATTCGAGTTCTTGCTCTGCACTCGCATCATCGTGATCGATTTGTACAGTTGGGTATTCGCGCTGCATGATTGTATCGCCGCTCATGCCGGCACGGCTCGACACCTGCTGCCAGATCTCTTCAGTGATAAATGGCATCAGTGGGTGCAACAAGCGCAACAGCGTTTCCAATACCACGATGAGCGTTTGTCGCGTGCCACGTTTCTGCTGCTCCGTCGCTGCATCAGATTGTAGTACCGCTTTCGACAACTCGAGGTACCAATCGCAGAATTCGTGCCAAGTAAATTCGTACAGCGCCTGTCCTGCGAGATCCAGTCTATAATTTTTAAAATGTCTGTTGACGGCTTCGACAGTGTGGTTAAGTCGCGAATTAATCCAACGGTCAACGGTGGATAATTCAATGTCGCTTGCGTCTAACGTATCAGTATTCATGAGAACGTAGCGCGATGCATTCCATAATTTGTTGCAAAAGTTTCGGTAACCTTCAATTCGACCGAGGTCAAATCGAATGTCTCTACCGGTTGTTGCCAATGCCGCGAACGTAAAGCGAAGTGCGTCGGCACCGTATTCTTGAATGCCATCCGGAAACTGTTGTCGCGTCGCTTTTTCAATTTTGGGTAACAGGTGCGGCTGCATTAGTCCTGCCGTTCTCTTCTCTAGCAATGCGTCCAACGTGACGCCGTCTATGAGGTCCAATGGGTCGAGCACGTTGCCTTTTGACTTGGACATTTTCTGCCCGTCTTGGTCCCGTATTAGCCCATGAATGTAGACCTCCTTGAACGGCACATCCCCCATGAACTTGATGCCCAACATGATCATTCTGGCGACCCAGAAGAAAATAATATCAAAGCCCGTTACCAGGACATTTCCAGGATAAAACGTATCAAGACTTGCGGTTTTTTCGGGCCATCCCAGAGTGCTGAATGGCCACAAAGCGGACGAAAACCAAGTATCGAGTACGTCTTCGTCCTGCCGTAGCACTGTTTCCGGATCAATCGAATGGGCGCTGCGCACCGCTGCCTCGTTATCGCCGACATACAGATTGCCATGGTCATCGTACCAAGCGGGAATTCGGTGTCCCCACCAAAGTTGTCGGCTTATGCACCAATCTTGAATGTTGTACATCCAGTCGAAATACGTCTTGCTCCAATTTTCTGGAACAAAGCGGATTTTTCCAGATTCCACCGCTGCAATTGCGGGTTCGGCAAGCGGCTTGATTTTTACATACCATTGATCGGTCAAATAGGGCTCAACGACAGCGCCGCTACGGTCACCACGTGGTACTTTCAAAGTGTAATCTTCAATTTTGTCGACAAGACCTTGCGCCTCAAGGTCGTCAACGATTTTCTTTCTGGCATCGTATCGATCGAGCCCACGGTACGCTACGGGGGCGTCGTTAGTTATGGCCGCGTTATCGTCGAAAATACTAAATTGCGCTAAATCATGACGTTTTCCGAGCTCATAATCATTGAAATCGTGAGCCGGCGTAATTTTTACGCAGCCAGTGCCAAATTCCGGGTCGACATAATCGTCGGCAACTATCGGTATACTTCGGCCGACTAACGGTAACGCGATTTCCTGGCCGACTAAATGGCGGTATCTTTCATCCTCTGGGTGCACGGCGACTGCGCTGTCACCGAGCATTGTTTCAGGTCTGGTCGTTGCCACAACCAAGTATCCGTCGCCGGACGCCAGCGGATAGCGAAAGTGCCAAAGTTTGCCCGGCTCGTCCTCCGATAAGACTTCTAAATCGGATAGTGCTGTATGTAAAACTGGGTCCCAGTTAACGAGCCGCTTGCCACGATAGATTAGGCCTTCTTCATACAGCGAAATAAATACTTTCTTTACTGCTGCCGAAAGGCCGTCGTCCATCGTAAAGCGTTCTCGATCCCAGGCAACTGACGCGCCCATGCGTCGCAACTGATTGGATATTTGGCCGCCCGATTTTTCCTTCCATTCCCAAACCCGACGAACAAATTCATCACGCCCCAATTCTTTACGTGAGATGCCTTCAGCGTTGAGCTGTCGCTCAACAACCATTTGCGTCGCGATACCGGCGTGGTCCATCCCGGGCTGCCAGAGTGTATTGTCGCCACGCATTCGATGGTAGCGAGTTAGGGCGTCCATGATGGTGTCTTGAAACGCGTGACCCATGTGCAACGTGCCCGTGACATTGGGCGGTGGAATCATGATGCAATATGACGGACCGTCGCCTTTTGGCTCAAAGTATCCGCTACGTTCCCAACGATCGTATTGCCGTTGTTCAATATCTTTTGGGTGATACGACTTGTCCATACTGCTAATTATTATTCACTTTTGCGGGCCTATAGAGATGAATGTACCGACGCGCGCGCGGCGATCCGATTGTCTCGAGTTATTTGTATTCCCACCAACCTCAGCTTGAATGTCCGACCGTCAAAGTTTGTGAGTTTCCAGGACGTGTCCCGCGTCTCGATAACTTGTAAAGCGCTTTCGGCTGCGGAGTTTGCTGTCCTCATCGGAGGTTACAATTTCCGCCACTCTTGCGAAAGCCCCAATATCTGCGGGATATTCACTTGTGAGGTTGATGAATAGATCGGCCGTTGGACGCATTGACGCTTCGCTACCAATGGATATCGGACAATCGACTGTCTCGTTCCTGCCGTCTACAATTTTATGTGGCAGAAAACTACCGTCACGAAAGGTCCACATTAGTTCATCGAGCCGCCGAGCGGATGTGGCGTCTGGCACTTCGACATGGACTTTATTGCTTAGCCGATAAGCCTTCTCGGCGAGTCTGCATGCAAAGCGATGCCGCGATTCCTCGCCGTGATCCTGTAGGACGTAAAAATCGACCTGCGGCACCGGATCAATAACTATTTGATCGCGCCGGCGTGAATTAGGCAAAGTTCACTTAGCAATGGCACGGGGCGACCCGATGCACCTTTTTTGGCACCGCTCAACCAAGCGGTTCCGGCGATATCCAGGTGAGCCCAGTTGATGCCGTCGGCGAATTTGGCGAGAAAGCAAGCGGCGGTAATGGCGCCAGCATCGCGTCCGCCGATATTGGCGAAATCAGCGAAATTGCTCTGAAGTTGTTTGGAATATTCTTCGGCGATCGGCAATTGCCAGGCGCGGTCGTCGGCGGAAATTCCCGCGTCGAGAACCTCCCTAGCAAGCGTATCGCTTTGGCTCATGACTGCTGTTCTGTGATGGCCCAGGGCGATCACGCAGGCGCCTGTTAGGGTAGCGACGTCGACTACCAGTTGTGGGTTAAATCGTTTTGCGTAGGTCAACGCATCGCAAAGGATTAGCCGACCCTCAGCGTCCGTATTGAGTACTTCGATTGTCTGCCCAGACATGCTGGTGACGATATCGCCTGGTTTGGTGGCCGCACTACCGGGCATGTTTTCGACGGTCGGCACAAGAACGGTAAGATTTATTGGCAATTGGAGCTTTGCGACCGTTTCCATGGCGCCAATGACAGAAGCAGCACCGCACATGTCAAACTTCATTTCGTCCATTGCCGCACCAGGCTTTAAAGAGATTCCTCCGGAGTCAAATGTGACCCCCTTGCCCACGAGAACAATAGGCTTCGCCCGCGGTTTTCCCTTGTACTGCATTACGATCAGTTTCGCGGGCTCTCGTGTGCCGGCAGTGACGGACAAAAGCGCCCCCATTTTGTGCCGTTTCATTTCAGTTTCGTTTAACGCGCGGGCGCTTAGGTTCTTATGTTGTTTCGCCATTTGCTGCGCAGTTCGTGCGAGATATGATGGTGTGCATACATTGCCCGGCAGGTTGCCAAGATCACGGCATAAAGACATGCCGCCAACGATTGCATCCGCATGCTCCGCGGCTCGCGCCGCTTGTGCTGCCTGCGCTCGAGTGGCCACGGCATGGCCGATTTTACGAATTGACGTATGTGCTTTTTTGCGGGCGCTTTTCATTTGCGTGAATGAATAAAGTTCGTTGCCAATAGACTCAATTGAATAGCGAACTCGGTAGTACAGGCTCGCATCGCCAGCTTCTTCTAACGATAAGTAGTTGACCACGTCCTTGGATTTGCTCGATTTGATCGCACGGGTTGCGGCGGCGATGGCTCGACGATAAGCACGAACATCAAATTGAGCTTTTGCTCCAAGTCCGACGATGGCGACTCGCTGCGCGCGAACACCGTCGATATCGGGCAATATGTTGCAGTCACCAATTGACCCAGAGAGGTCACCTTGCTTGATCAATTTGCTTAGCAAGCCGCCGCTTGCAGCGTCAATATCTGCCGCTGCTATGCCGAGTTTGCCGTTCATATAGACGCCGACTATCAGGCAGCCGCAGGATCGGCGGGCCGCGCCAGTAGTGGTTGAAAAATATTCCATGAATGAATCTACCTGTTTTGCCCGGTCACAAATTCTTGAATCGCAGTCATTAGCGACCCCGTTTGCTCGGCGCATTCTATTTATTGCTCTTGTTCCAAAACCCGGCCAGGGCCCGCAGGACTATTCGGCGCAATTCAAAAGCGGTAGTCTAACCGATTAGGCCGATTTTAGTTAAGCGCGCGACGAAAGATGTTCAAGGTTTTTTCGTTGTCGTCGTTCCCCAACGATAAATAATGCTGCGCATACTTGACCGCTACATATTTCGCGAAGTCATCCAGACCTGGCTGGGTGTGACTCTCGTGCTGCTACTTATTCTGCTGACCAATCAATTTGCGCGGGTTTTGGGTGACGTGGCCAAGGGGCGGTTGCCAAAAGACGCAGTTTTCGACGTAATTGGTCTGACTGCATTACAGTACCTAACTGTTTTAATCCCAATTGGTCTATTTTTGTCGATCATGCTGGCGCTAGGCCGCTTGTATCGCGACAGTGAAATGCCAGCAATGCTCGCTTGCCGAGTTGGGCCAGGCGGTATATATCGTCCGATAACCTGGGCGATGCTGCCGCTAGCGGTCGCAGTTGGCTGGCTATCGATGGACATTGGCCCGCAGGCCTTGAGCAAAATTGAGCGAATTGGCGTCGAAGCTCGTCGCCAAGCAGATCTCGCGTCAATAGAGCCAGGCACTTTTGCGCGAGGTAGCGACGGCGCGGTTGTCTATGCGGAGCGAGTATTGGGTCCCGGTGTCGTTGAGAACGTCTTCTTGCAACGGCGCAGCGACAATGGTCAGGTCGAAGTCGTTATTGCGGAGCGCGGCGAGCAGCGCGATTCCGATGATCCGGATACGCGCTACTTTGTATTGCGCAACGGTCGCCGTTACGTTGGCATTCCAGGCACCGCCGAATTTCAGGTAATGGAATTCGCGGAACATGGAATTCCTTATCAATTGCCCGGTGCAGAAAATACTGAATCGAAGCCACGCGCAAAACCCACTATGGCGCTCTTCGGCTCAAAAGACAGTTTCGATATTGCTGAGCTGCATTTCCGCATTGCGGTACCGATCGCCACCATCATCTTGGCAATCCTCGCCGTGCCGCTGAGCCGCAGTCAACCGCGCCAAGGCCGTTACGGAAAGCTAGCAATCGGTCTGCTGGTATTTATCGTTTATTTCAATTTGCTGAGCGCCGGCAAGACCTGGCTGGAGTCCGAAAAACTTACGCCATTGGTTGGATTGTGGTGGGTCCACGGACTCATGCTTGGATTCGGACTGGCGATGATCGCCCTGCAAAATGGCGTGCATCGAAGAATATTCCGGTCAAGGGTGGTCTGATGCGCTTGCTAAGCACCTATTTGATGCGGACGATCGCGCTGAGCAGTTTACTGGTGTTGATGGTGCTGCTGGCGTTGGCTGCGTTGTTCGAATTCATCGGTCAACTGGAAGAACTCGAGCGAAGCTATGGCATTGCGCAAGCGTTGATGTTTTCACTTTTGCGATTGCCGCAATTGTCGTTCGAGATGATGCCTATGGCGGTGTTGATCGGCGCGTTGCTCGGCCTGGGTGGGCTAGCAAATAATAGTGAGCTTGTTGTGATGCGCACGGCTGGACTGTCGGTTGGACGGTTGGCAGGAATGGTGGCGATTGCCGGCGTTGCGCTAATGATCGTAAC
This sequence comes from Woeseia sp., assembly GCA_021773015.1. Classification (GTDB taxonomy): domain Bacteria; phylum Pseudomonadota; class Gammaproteobacteria; order Steroidobacterales; family Woeseiaceae; genus OFTM247. The sequence continues at coordinate 775,707 of JAJFKW010000001.1, read as the reverse complement.
GGCTCTCGTGGGCGAGTTCATTGGTCCGTCGCTTGACTATTATGCGCGAACGATGCGCACCGAAGCGAAGCTCGGCCAAGAAAATAGAAATATCGGAAACGCGGCATGGATCAAGGATGGTCCGGTCATATTTCATTTAGAGCACGTGAATTCCGAGTTTGAGTTTGGCGGTATCTATTTATTCCGGTTTAACGACGACAATACGTTGCGTTCCGTCGCGCATGCTGAGAACTCGGTAATAGACGAAGAGGACAATTGGGAGCTTGAGGATTTTCGCGAAACGCGGTTCCAAGACGACGGCGTGCAAGTCGTTCAATCGTCTCGCGCTATCGAATCGTTCAGCATTGATAGTGAATTACTCGGCGTGACGTTAGTGAAACCAATTAGTCTATCTGCACGCGGGCTGCTCGGTTACGTCAATTACCTCAAGAGCAATGGATTGTCGTCAGATCGCTATGAAACGGAATTCTGGTCACGCGTGTCATCCACTGTCACGGTAACTTTGATGCCGGTATTGGCGTTGGCATTCGTTTTTGGTTCGCTGCGTTCTGCCGGTTACGGAGCGCGACTCGTCATTGGTGTAATGATCGGCTTAGCTTACTTCTTGGCAAGCGAGATGACTGCAAATTCGGGCGTTGTATTCGGCTTTGACCCGGCAATCGTAACCTGGCTGCCATCGATCGCGTTGCTAATGGTTACCATATTCGCGCTCAGTCGGGTGCGCTAAGTCAGCAAAGGCTTGCAAAGGGATTTATCACAATATGCGTATAAGCCACTGTATTTTCACTACTATCTAGGGTAGTGACGAAGTCGGGTTCCACTCAGCCGGTCATGCCAGGTCAGTTGCTCTTTGTCCCAAATTTGCCACCAAAACCCAAGTCCGAACGCGAGCCACGAAACAACAGCGGCAAAAAATCGAACCGTTGAGCGCCAGACATTCGGTTTGTCGCCTGTCACCGTTTCGATTCGTAGCCCCCAGGATTGCATGCCGAGGGTTCGCCCCCCAAATGACCAAAAACCAACAAAAAATAACCAGCCAGTACCGAGCACGGCTAGTTGGTGAGTTAGCGTGTAGGCTTCGACCGCTTCTCCGGCGCGCTGCGCAATAAACGGTAGTGTCGCCAGCGCCATTAGCGCGAATACCAACAAGCTATCGTAGAGCGCTGCCATAAGGCGGCGCGACAAGGTTGCGTGACTCAATTGGGTACCAATAGTGAAATTCGATTGTGGATTATAGTGAAAGCTCAGTCCGTTTGCTGCGCAGGATTCTTTGTATCAAGTCGATTGTATTCCCGGCCGATCCAAAGCGACATGATCCCCCAAATAACTGCGACCGGCACGCACAACAACGCAACGCCGGTAATGCCTAAACCGCTGAGCAATCGAAAAGTCCAAGCGGCGACCAAGTCGCCGAATCGGTATATGGCAGTTTCGACGAAATTTTGCGCTTTGTATTTCTCACGCGCCGTAACAACGGAATAGAGCATGACACTTGCCGGTTTGGAGAATCCGTATGCTAATGAGCGGCGCAGTATTTGTAGCCCGATAGCAACGGCAAGCACCGGCTGTATTGCTAGTAGCGTAAAGCCGACCACCGATATCACGGGAAGCAGCGCTAATGTCTTGCCTATGCCAAATTTCCGGACGGAAATCTTGACAAGTAGCAATTGACTAATGAATGCGAGCACGCTGACCGCCATCTCAATTCTTGCGAATACCTGCGTGTGTTTGTTTGTGCCTTCAAATGACGTATCGATGATCTCGGCAACAAAGTTGTACATCACAACGCCAACCAAATTGGCGAGAATCAGGGTAATAGCGATAGCGCTAAAATATTTTTTAGTAAAGACTAAATGAATACCTTCTATCGCGCTGCCGCCAAATGCGTGACCGGATTCGATATTCTCCTCCGAGTCGCTGGTGTCCGTTTTTCTGACCCATTGTCGTAGCCGATAAATACAGAACACGCCGATTGCCAATAACAGCGCGGAAATTGGCAACAAATTCTCATAGCCTATCGGAACGACCAGGTATCCTGTGACGGTGGGGCCGACAACCGCACCAATGCTGCCGCCGGCATTAATGGCTCCAAATAAGCGCCGACTTTGTTCTTTGGTGTAAATGTCCGCCATAAAACTCCAAAAAACAGCGACGACGAACAGATTGAAAACGCTGACCCAAACAAAAAAGGACCTGCCGATCCAAACTTGATTGACGCCTAGCTGCTCCTCAAACCGAAACAGCAGAAAAAACAGCAGGACGTTACTTATGAAAAAGTAATAGACCCATGGAAGAAATTGTTTTCGTGGAAAACGCGATGCGATCCAGCCGAAAACTGGCGATGCAACAAGCATGACCGTAAATGTGCCCGTAAAAAGCCACGGTATTGTCTCGGTACCGCTTACGATTGCCATCGCGTCGCGAACGGGCCGCAAGATGTAATACGCAGACAGAATGCAGAAGAAATAAGCGAACGACCAACCGACCGCCTGCAATTCCTCGCGGCGGATTCCGAACACACGTTGCAGCACACCGATATTAGTCGGCGCCGATGTTTCTTGAGTCATAGTGTTCGCAGGCCTTTCGCCTGGGCCAAGTCGAAATTGGGCCGTTAGTAAATAATGTACTATCTCAAGGGCACTTTGAAGCCCGAACGGGTCTATAGAAAATAATAAATCACAATATGGGGTGAAATATGGAAGCTTTGGCAATCGTCACGGCGCTAGCGCTGATTCAATTGACGCATTTTGCGTATTTAGTTGGCGCCCAACGAGCCAAACATGGCATCAAGGCGCCCGCCATGACCGGGCACACGGACTTCGAGCGTGCATTTCGAGTACACCAGAATACACAGGAACAACTGGTTGTCTTGGTTCCCGCATTGTGGATGTTCGGCTACTTTATTGACCCACTGTGGAGCGCCGGCATCGGTCTGGTATTTATAGTTTCGCGGTTTCTCTATCGAACTAACTATCTTAGCGAGCCAACATCTCGTGGAACACCGTTCCTAGTCGGCTTCGTTATGATGTCTATCCTTGTAATTGGCAGCATTGTCGGTGCGACAATGTCATTGCTAGGGTAGGTCAGATGGCAGGCCGAATACTGATCGCGATACTGCTTCTAGTGCCGACTGTGTTGTTTGCTCAGATGACAGTATCTAGTGAGTTTCCGGTTGCGCCGGAGATATTTGCTGATGAGCCATTTAACGGTTGCGAAGGTCTAGGCTTTAATGGTGAGGGACGCTTGTTCGCGACCTGTAATCGCGCTTTGTGGGAAATCGGAAGCGGTGGTGAAGTACGGCATATTGTTGATTTACATAGTAATCTCGGAGTAGCGGCGTACGGCGGTAGGGACATGTTGGTGGCAGACTTTGGCCCGACTAATGCCTTTCAGAACGATCGCAATAATGATGGCATGGTGTGGCTGATATCGCCAGAAGGTGACAAGGTTGAACATTCCAGCGGATACGGCGATCCGAATTTCGTATTGGTTTTTCCAGACCGATCATACTTGGTGTCAGATGATGCAACGGCCGATATCTATTTTGTCGGCAGTGATCGTAGGCCAATGTTGTACTCGACCGCAGTCAATCATCCGAACGGGCTGGCACTGTCCGCGGATGGGTCGATGCTCTACGTTGCACAGATATTCGCAAGCATTCGTCCGGTTGTCGCAGATAACGCAATCTGGAGGATTCCACTCGTGGATGGCAAACCGAGCCGCGGAGCAGATTTAGCCGTCCGCACGGGGCCGAATGGCGCCGTCGACGGATTGGCGATGGATGCTGAGGACCGCGTTTATATTGCATCCAATGGCGAGGGAAAAATTTGGCGATACGATCCGAAGAACAATGAGATGCAGCTCATTGCCGAAGGGATGTTTGGTGCCGCCAGTATTGCGTTCGGTGTTGGTGACTTCGGTGAGCAGGCAATTTACGTATCAACGACTCGATCGAAGGGACGAGGCGGCAAAATATTTCGTGTAGAGGTCGGGGCTTCCGCCGGCCCGCTGTATCGCTAAAGTCAATTTAGTAGCTGAGATATGGTGGCTGATCAAAATCGATTGAACGATGCCGTTTTCACCAATGCGAATACCTTAGTCTCGATTTGCAACCCCAGTTCGCTGATTGATTGCCTGGTAAGTTGGGCGCGTAGCGTCGCGCCGCCAATGTTGACGGTGACAATCGCGAACGTCTCGCTGCCAGCACGGTCAAGGGTGTCAATGCTGATTACAGAACCGGCTAGTACGTTTCGAATACTCAAACCGCTGGGCTTGCTCGTTGCCAGCGCGACATCGCTTGCACGAATGTAGAGCGTCGCCGCATCGCCCGCAGTCAATTGCCGCTGAATTGGGACGGAAAAGTTTTGGCCGCATAACGATAACTCCGTCAATCCAAAGTCGGTGATGGGCCGTTTCACGGTCGCTGTGAGCGCTGAAGCTGACTCGATCCCAGAAGCCGTTCCCAGCGTCGGCAGATCAGATAATACGTCCGCAGCGTTTCCAACCGCGGATATTCGGCCAAGATTCATTACGACAATGTGTTTGGCAACCCGCGCCATTTCATCGACCGCGTGACTTACATAAATCATTGGTAAGTCAAATCGATTCTGTAGGGCGTCGAGGTATGGGAGTATTTCGGCCTTGCGCTGGATGTCCAGCCCGGCGAGCGGTTCATCGAGTAACAAAAGCTGTGGCTGCGCGGCAAGTGCTCTTGCAATAGCTACTCGCTTGCATTCGCCGCCGGAAAGGTCACCAACCTGTCGCCGCATAAGCCGGCGTAGATCGAAGATCTCGATAATTTCATCAACACTTATGTTCGCATTTCCTTTTGTGGCTCGTCTGTTTGCGTATTCGATATTCTCTGCGACGGAGAGATGTTCGAATAGTCGCGAGTCCTGAAATACAAAGCCAACTGAACGCAAGTGTGCAGCTGTAAATTGCCGTTTCGCGGTATCCTGCCAACATTGTTGCGTAAACTTCAGCGTGCCTATGCCTTTTCGCTCCAGGCCGGCAATAATTCGTAAAAGCGTGCTCTTCCCAGCGCCACTAGGGCCAAATAAACCTAATACGCCATCAAAACGAAGTTCATTCTTGATGTGCATCGAGAAATCACCAAGCGTTAACGAAAGGTCGATGGATAAAACGCTATTGGTTTCAACTGGCATGGCGATAGTGCCCACGCATAAACGTGTACGTGAAGAGCAATGCAAAGAACGAAAAGACTAGCAGTCCGGCGGAGAGGAAATGTGCGTCGCCATAGTTGAGCGTCTCAACGTGTTCGTATATCGCTATAGACAAGACGCGTGTTTTACCCGGAATATTTCCGCCGACCATTAAGACGATGCCGAACTCGCCGAGTGTATGTGCGAAGGTCAATACGGCAGCAACGACGTACCCTCGGCGTGCCGCCGGCAATGCGACGCTGAAAAAAGCATCCAATGGACTGGCATGTAACGTTGCCGCTGCCTCCAACGATTTTCGACCGGTACGTTCAAACGCATTTTGTACCGGTTGAATCATGAACGGCAACGAGTAGATGACGGACGCCATGACCAATCCTACGAATGAAAATGTCAACGTATTACCCGTTATGCTTACCCAGAATGCACCGATAGGCGCGGCAGGTCCAAGTAATATTAAGAAGTAAAAACCAAGAACGGTGGGTGGCAAAACCAACGGCAAAGCGGTAAATGCTTCAATAACCGGCTTAATTTTGGATTTCGTGCCGGCGAGCCACCACGCGATTGGCGTGCCGACCAACAGCAAAACCAGTGTCGTGCTGCCGGCGAGTGCCAATGATAGCCACAAAGGTGTGAGGTCAGGCACTGCTATTCAACTTCGTATCCCTGTGAGAAAATAATTTGCTGAGATTCTGCGCTTTTCAAGTATTCGAAAAATGCCATTGCGGCTGAGTTGCTATGCGCGCGTTTGAGCAGAACCGCGTTTTGCCTTATCGGCGTGTGCATATCCGACGGAATATTCCAGACACGTTGTTCCGAGTGAGGCTCAGTCTTGGCAATTTGCGACCTTGCGACGAATCCTCCATCGGCGTTCTTGGTTGCGACCAGGGCATAAGCTTGTCCGACGTTTTCGGCAGTCACGATTTGATTGTCAACGACATCTTGCGCGCCGATCGCGTTTAGAAATTCGATAGCGGCGAGACCGTAGGGGGCGAGTTTCGGATTCGCAATAGCAATGGACCGATACTCGCCAAGTTGTAGGTAACCGTCTGTGTCAAATTCTAAATCGCGCTGATTTGTTGACCAGAACGTCAAGCGACCGATAGCGTAGGTAAAGCTAGATCCAGCGCGCGCTATATCGGATTGTTCTAACAACTTTGGCCGTGATTCATCTGCCGCAAGGAATAGATCATAGGGTGCGCCTTGGGTTATTTGTGAATATAAAACTCCGGTTGATCCAGTGGCCAACGTTATTCGATGCTCGCTTCGTCGCTCAAAATCCTCCTTCAATAATTTCGCAGTGTTTGAGAAATTTGTGGCCACGGCGACGAGCGCCTCGTCAGCGCTTGCTGAGGACAGACCCAAGACGGCGATAGCCGCATTGATTGCAACAACAATCTTGAAACTTCGGAAACTAATCACGAATGGTAAATGTATCCCAGAATTAATGTGCCGAGGATCTCGAATAGGCTAAAAAGGTAATGGTCGAGCGATATTAGGCATCTGTCTCGCCCCGTAACTTTGATTCTATTGACTTGTAACGAGCCTGCCAACGTGAAATACGTCACAAATACGTGCAAACACGGGCCATCGACGCCGAATTTGTGAGCGCTGCCCGGCAATCTGCTAGCGGGCGATGCAAATTGCTGAATGACCGATTCGAAAATTGCGACCTGTTGACTATGTGGGTACCGACAACAATATACGAAAAACTGCCGCAGATATGGTTCCTGCTAGGGACAATGCTAGTGATGGGCGGTATCTATCTCGGATTCGGTTTTGAATATTCATTCTGGTACGTGGCAACCGGGTGCTTATGTACCGTATTCGGATTGTGTATTCTAATCATTCGCTCGCGGCATCGCCGAAGTAAAACGACGCTGGGCCGCAACGCGAACTAGACACTATTTGCGGCAAAATTTCCTATGCTAACTTCCAAGCGGCGACCGGCATAACGTGAAAAGCACCATGTACGCTACGGTCAATACTAAACAGTCGATTCCCATTTGCCGTCAACGTGACTTGCCTCAGAGTCGCCGGGCCAAGGCGGCATTGCGATGCAAATAAACGTCAAATCCGTTTCGGAAACATTTCGGTATTGAAATGAGGTGCCAACGGGAATGTCGATCGATGTCCCGGCGGCCAATTTGACAACGGATTCCACTACGCCGCATTTGCGCCAAATTTCTCCACGTCCTTCTAGGATGTACCAAAACTCACTGACCGTTGCATGCACCGTCGCACGATTGATCTGATTTGGCGGCACCGTGCTGTGAATCATGTTTCCCGTTTCGCCGTTCATAATAAAGCGAATGTCCGCACCAGCCGGTGACTTGGCATCGGGCGTATCCCGTAATACTGTTGTTTTCATCCGCCGTCTCATTAAATCGAATCATGTTACATGATGGTGTGTTGGCGCGATTGGTGCAATCGGCGCCGTCATTGGGACGCCTACAGCATCGCGCCATGGCCACAAATTGTGGCAGTCGTCGGCGCGGACTCTGTAAAATAGATTGACTACCGCGAAATGAAGAAGCAAAACGATGCGTCCATCTATTCGAGATATTTCTAATTTTGGTATCCACCTTGCATGGCTCATGCTGGTGCTGCCAGGGTGCGTGATACCCGGCGATCAGGTATTTGATCCTATATCTATGGATGTTTTACAAGTTGATGCAACCCATCCCCCCGCATTTCATGAACTCATTATGCCGAGTCATGGTTTCTTAATATCAGGCTTTGCGCTGTTGGCGAACGGGCAGGGGCCGCACCCTACCGTTGTACTTTTGCACGGATATCCGGGCAACGAGAAGAATCTCGATCTTGCGCAGTCGATGCGAAGAGCTGGCTTCAATATTTTGTTTTTTCACTATCGAGGCGCATGGGGAAGTCAAGGTGAGTATTCGCTAACGCATTTGTCCGAAGACGTTGCTTCTGTTTTGCGCTATGCACGAAGCAACGCGGAGACTCTGCGGATCGACAATGCTCGGCTTTCGGTTATGGGGCACTCGATGGGAGGCTTCGCTGCACTGCGCTCCGCTTCGACAGATATTGATCTCATATGCGTGGCCGGGCTTGCGGCGGCAAATTTGGGCGAGTACGCAAGCCGTGATGCACAGCAAAAAAATGGTCTCAGAACATATACTGACAAACAATTCATGTTGCATGGCTTCGGCGGTGAGCAGGCGCTCGCTGAAATTGAGCGTCACGCCGAAGAGTTCGATGTTCGGAGTTACGGAAGCGGATTAGAGGGAAAATCGGTGTTATTGATCGCTGGCAGCGAGGACCCCTCGGTTCCACCTGCGGTGCAGGGGCGCATCGTCGCCGCATTCGAGAAGATTCCGGGCGTCAATCTAAGCGCGATAATTATTCCGGGAGATCATGCATTCTCAGGCAGTAGAATTCGATTGCAACGCGAGGTCATCAATTGGTTTGGGGAGCATTGCCGCTAGCTCCGGCGTTGATAGTGCCGCTGCTTGGGCCATTCCGATTACGTGGTCGAACACGTATACTGCGCCGCTATGGCAAAGCAACAACTCTCAATGGCAGGTGTCGCGCTACGATTTGTAGCGGCGATTATGCTCACTTTTGCGACATATAATCCGGAGGGTGTGTCCTACTATCATTGGGCAATCTTGAATTGGACGGAATTCGATCCGCTGAAAGCGCTCGCAGGTGTGGTGTTACTCATTGGTTGGACCATATTTCTTCGGGCAACGTCTCGTTCGTTGGGTGTATTTGGTTTGATGCTGGCCCTGGCTTTTTTTGGGGTGATTGTCTGGGCTCTTCTTTATTACGGAATTATTGCGACGGATAGCTCACGCGTCATCACCTATTTAGTCATGTTCGTGGTTGCCGGAGTATTAACCGCCGGGATGGTCTGGTCGTTGGTGCGCCGGCGAGTATCGGGGCAAATAGACGTGGATGACGTCGACGGAAACTAGCGACCACTACATGCGTTTTGCCCCCTAGATTAGCTACAGGTAATTCCTTAGGCATCCGAAACCGGAGCAACTAACATTCGGTCGCGCTGCCGATCATTTCCCAAAACGAATTCGATTTCTCCAACGTCTGCAAATCCAGACTTCTTATAAAATGAGATAGCGCGCGGATTTTCTTCCCAGACGGTAAGCCAAAGATGTTCATACTGTCTTTTTTGCGCCGCGCGTTTGACTTCGCGCATGAGCTGCTGAGCAAGGCCACTGCCGTGTGTTTCACGGATTGAATAAAACCGATAGAGATGAATCGGTGCAGAATGGCAAAAACATGCGGGTGGCTCTTTCGGCGTTAGCTGTGCATATGCGACAAGTTTCGTGTCCTGCACGACCACAATCGTCGACATTTCGATACTCTGAATTTCGGCAGTTTGCTGCGCTACGCCAAACGAATTCGATACGTGTTTATCGGTATCCTCAGGACGGTTGTATGCGCCGTAAGTAGCGACGAAAGTACTCGTAGCGAGAGCGGCTAGCGCCTCAGCGTCATCGACCACAGCTGCTCTGATCTGGAATCGTTTATCCGACATCCTTTCAGCGTAACGTATTTTTAAAGGCTGCAGTACTAGGCCGTCCAGCGATCACACCTGATTGCCTAGATTCGGCATATTCCGTTGAAAGTTGTGATCGCCATAATGCACGTCAGCTGAAGTTTTCGACCGGGTTGCCGGATAATAGTCTGTTACTATTCAATTTCTCCACATCACTCGAACAACAAGAACTGCAACGGTTTTCGGCGTTATGACGACGTTTGCGAAATTGTACCGTTGGCAGGCCCGAGCTCAAGTCCTCGCAAATAAGGTTCCCCACCATTGTCCAATCCAATCCCAAAAAAGTGTGCAATATTTGTCGATGTACAAAATATTTACTACACGTGTCGTGAGACATTTCAGGCAAATTTTGACTACAATAAGTTTTGGTCAGAGGCGACAAAGAATCGCGAGTTGATCGGCGCATATGCCTATGCGACCGATCGTGGCGATAATAAGCAAGAACAATTCCAAAACATCCTGCGAGCGATCGGCTTTACGGTGAAATTGAAACCGGTTCTAAAACGACTTGATGGAACGACCAAAGCGGATTGGGACGTCGGCATTGCGCTCGATGTGTACGAGGCCGCGGACAAGTGCGATGTTGTTGTACTCGCGTCCGGTGACGGCGACTTTGGAATTCTGCTGCAACGAATAAAGCAGCGGTTCAACACCGACACGGAAGTTTTCGGCGTTCGGCAGTTGACGTCAGCGTCACTCACAGTGGAAGCAAGTAAATTTGTCCCAATCAACGAAAAACTACTTCTGACGAAATAACCGACCCTGCAGTCATAACGGACCTGAAGCTGCTCTGGCTACGTGCAATCTATTTTATATAATTCGACTTGGTACGTTGCCGAATTTTCTCCGCTGTGATTCGATAGCGGAACGCAGATCAGCTGGTTACTCAAAATTGACGGTTGTTGTTCATGAAGACTCAAATCTGTTTTTTCGTATTATTCGGACTCTTGCTCACAAGTTGTGCCTCGTACGAGGGTGATTATTATCCGAACTGTATGGCAACAGTTGGCGATACCATAAAGTTAGGTGGCGGCAAATTTGTCTGGGATAAGTTGACCGACGAGGTGCGCTTGAACGATGCCGGAGACAGGATCGACCAGTTTCCAAACTTCCCTAAGCGTGGCAGCTATCGGCATAGTGGGAGAGTGGTTTACCTGCTGTTGGAAAGTGGCGAAGTAATGCTCGAATTGGCACTTAGACGCGACGGCGGGCGAACATATTTGCTCATGGAAGATCAATTAGACGCATGGGAGAAAGGCAATCGAAATACCCATTGCGTGTTGGTACAAGAAGATGCAATCGACGATTCAAAGCCAAACTGAGAACCAGGACACACTTTTTAGCGTGTTGTCGCTGAATACCGACGGAGAATGCGTTGCCGCGTGCAGGTCTTTTTGATTAGCTGACAGTTACCGAAATAGATAATCGGAACTGCAATGAAAACGATCAACCGGATCGCAATCAGCGTTTGTCTTTACACGATGGCTGCTTCACCCGCGAACGGTGCTAATGGCATCGAGATTTCGCATCACGACGCATTGTCTCGTATCACCTATTTGCAGGGCGGAGTCGAGGCTGATGCCGAAAACCTGAAGCCGGGTTCATTGACGTTGAGTTTTGACGCGCTTGGAAGAACTTTCGATATTCAGCTTGATCCAAATTACGCACTGTTTACGGCTGCGTCTCGGGCATCAATCCCGGACCATGTTTCGGTTTATCGAGGTGGCCTGGTAGGGCGTGCGGACTCATGGGCGCGCATTGTCATTGCTAATGGCATGCCTCGCGGACTTGTTTCTGACGACGGCGAGCTATTCGCGATAGAAGCCCCCGGCGCTAGTGCAATATCGACAAAGGTGCCGATCGTATATCGATTGGCAGATGCTTCAATTGCGAATGGGGCTATGAGCTGCGCGCTGGCGAGTGAGCCGAAAAGCGGCGCTACAGCATTTCAATCGATTGTTGGTGAATTGCAGCAAGCGGTGGCTCGTGCACCTGGCGCGGTGTCGGAAATGTCACTCGGTGCGATCGCGGACTTTGAGTATACGGATGCAAGAGGGGCATCTGCGGAATCGTCGGTAATATCACGAATGAATATTGTTGATGGGATATTTAGTGAACAGCTCGGTGTACAGCTCAGCCTTCAATTGGTGGAGATGTTTACAGACGCTAATGACCCGTTTACCGATGTGTCCGATGCCGGCGATTTGCTGGAGGAACTTGCAAATTACCGGCAAAATACCAATGCACAAAGTAGTCTGGGCCTAACGCATTTGTTTACCGGGCGTGAACTCGTTGGTTCGACCGTGGGTATCGCATTCGGTGGCACGCTTTGTCGTACTTTCTCAGGTGCAGGTCTGACGCAAGGCACACACGGTGAGATGTTTGACAGTCTTATTGCGGCGCATGAAATTGGTCACAATTTTGGTGCTCCCCACGATGGTCAGGCAGGGTCCGCTTGCGAGGCCGAGACCGGGTCATTCATCATGGCACCGAGTATTTCGGGTAGCGATCAATTTTCGGCGTGTAGCATCACAGAAATGCAGGACAACGTAGCACGCGCATCCTGTATTTCGGCGCTACCCAATGTCGATATGTCAATTCGACAGAATGGCCAACAGCCGACAGTTCTTCTCGGCAGTAGAGTGGCTTTGGATTTCGACGTCGCCAACAACGGGACCATTGGCGCAACTGGAGTCGTCGCCAATATCGAGATTCCAAATAACGTGACTTTTATTTCGTTTGCAACGACAGCAGGTAGCTGCACTAACGGCGCTAGCAATGTGACATGCACGATCGGCGCGGTTGCAGGTAACAGCGGCGCGACGGTTACGGTTACGGGCAACGCTAATTCAGTCGGAAATGGCACTTTCGTCGCGACAGTTGCATCGGATTTGGACGATAATGCGGTCAACAATCAGCTCGACGTGTTGCTAGCTGTCGAACCGGCCGTCAGTCTGGTTGTCACGCAACCGGCTGATGCACAGGTACAATCGGGCAGTAGCATATCAATTAGAGTCACATTGCAAAATCAGTCAATATTGGCGGCGAGCGGCGTCGCTTTGAGCACAACACTGAATAGTGGATTGCGTGCTGAAACGGCTACGCTATCGATCGGTACTTGCACCGTGACAGCACAACAAGTTGACTGCCAGGCAAGCACATTTGCGGCCCAATCAAGCGCGACATTCGACATAAGCGTATCGGGCGTCGCAATTGGCGCACAAAACTACGATCTGACAATTTCCGCTACTGAAGAAGATACCTTTGTGCAGGACAACAGCTTCACAGGCACCGTAAATGTCAACGAAGCTGGCGTGGACAATGGGGGCGGTGATGATGACGGGGGTAGCGGTGCGTTCGGTGTATTGGTAGTCAGTATTCTGGCTGCGATGGCCATGGTCCGGCGTACTAGAAAATCTTTAGTGTATCGCTTGCTCAAACCTTAATTGCAAAACTTGGTCGGAACGGATTGGCGGACAATTCTTGAAAACCGATCAATATCCTCTCTACGCTTAAATGAGTGCCGCCACGCGAGGACAATTTTGCGTCCGTATTGTTGTTTGCCACCTAGGTTTCTATAGCGAATTAGATCGGTGAGTGGTGGCTTTGACCCTACAGCAAGGGACGGTAGCAAAGTATATCCGGCGCCAGTGGCAACCATATGCCGCAGTGTCTCCAGTGTCATCGCATGTAAACGTCCGCGGCTTTGCCGTTGTTTGGCGGGGCACACGTCCAGCGCCTGACCGGTCAGGCAATGGCCGTCCTGCAGCAACACCATCTCGTTGCCGCGCAAGTCATGTGCACTGACGGTCTTTTGTGTAGCCAGTTTGTGTCCTACGGGCACCGCAAGTACGAATGGTTCGGTAAAAAGGTCGTATTCTCGCAAGCCGGACGTACTTAACGGAGCTGCAGCAACTATTAAATCGAGAGAGCCAGCCTGCAGCGCCGGAATAAGTGTTTCCGTGAGCCCCTCGTGCAGGATCAACTCGAGTTTTGGGTACGACTTACGCAGCTTCGGCAGAATCAGTGGCATTAGGTAGGGTCCCAGTGTGGCGATGACCCCGACACGCAATTGCCCAGTTAGCGGTTCGTGCGATGTCGAGAGGATTTCGTCAATGTCTGCCGTTTCGTCTAACAATTCTCTAGCTTTGCGCACGAGGCGTTCGCCAACCGGCGTAATCTTTAGCGAACGCTTGCTTCTTTCAAATAGCTCTACGCCAAGTGTTGCCTCAATTCGTTTGAGGCGCTCGCTTAGCGCCGGCTGAGTGATGGCGCATGCCTCTGCAGCCCGGCTAATCGATTGATTCTCTGCGACAGCTACGACGTATTTGAGATCTCTGAATCCTAAATTTTGGATGCTCATAGGAAAGTCCGATGGAAAGCCAAGAAAAAGTCGATTGGACCCTATGTAATGCCGGCGCTAAGGTCAAACCTGATTACGGGACACGCTGTTCCAAGGAGTGATACAAAATGACCAAGTCCGTATTGACAACATCAGCTGGCGCACCAGTTGCAGATGACAACAACAGTATTTCTGCTGGTGCCAGAGGGCCGCTGACATTTGATAATTTCCAGCTTTTCGAGAAACTCGCGCATTTTAGCAGAGAACGAATTCCAGAGCGTGTTGTGCATGCTAGAGGGGCTGGCGCGTACGGCACGTTTACTCTGTCAAAGTCCCTTAGCCCCTACACGCGGGCAAGTTTCTTACAGTCAGCGGGCCAGAAAACGGATATTTTCTTGAGGTTTTCAACCGTTGGTGGCGGGCAAGACTCCAGTGACTTCGCAAGAGACCCTCGCGGCTTTGCGGTCAAATTTTATACGGACGAAGGCAATTTCGACTTGGTTGGTAACAATACGCCGGTGTTTTTCCTAAACGATCCGATGAAATTTCCCGACTTCGTGCATTCTCAGAAAAAGAACCCTAAGACTAATCTGCCGGATCCGGCGCGTATTTTCGAATATTGGGCTAATCACCCACAGTCGCTGCACCAGATGACAATACTGATGTCGGATAGGGGCATTCCACGTTCGTGGCGGCACATCAATGGCTATGGGTCGCATACGTTCGGACTTTGGAACGCGGAAGGTGAGCGATATTGGGTGAAATGGCACTTTAAAACAGACCAGGGTATTCAATGTTTGAGCAACGAGGAGGCCGCTTCAATGCCACCGCAGGGAGCGCAGCAGGATCTTGTCGACGCAATTGATCGCGGTGATTTCCCAAGTTGGACAGTTAAGGTTCAGATCTTGACAGAAAAAGCGGCACGCACGTTCCCGATAAATCCATTTGACCTGACTAAAGTGTGGCCGCACGAGCTTGCGCCGCTGCAGGAGATCGGTCGATTGGAATTGAACCGGAACGTTGAAAACTACTTCGCCGAAACAGAGCAGGCTTCGTTTGCACCAAGTAACCTGGTGCCAGGAATCAGCGCGTCGCCAGATAAAATGCTACAGGCGCGGCTTATCGCGTATCAAGACGCTCAACGGTATCGAGTGGGCGTAAATCACAACCAAATACCTGTCAACGCACCACGTTGCCCGGTCAATCATTATCAGCGAGACGGCGCTATGGCCGGTACGACGGCTGAAAATCAAGGTAGTGGCATCAATTTCTACCCAAACGATGCCAGCGACTTACCGGCTCCTTCTGCAGAATTCGCGGCACCGCCGCTACCATTATTGGAAGAGGCGTGGGTCAAACCGCACAGCCAGGACGATGAAGACTATTTCGAGCAAGCTGGCAATTTGTATCGCATTTTTGCCGCAAAGGAAAAGGACCGTTTAGCTAAGACCATCGCCGGAGGACTCTGTCACGCGGAAGCGTCGGTACAGGAACGGATGTTGATCTACCTTGAGAAGGCCGATCCAGACTATGCAGACAGGGTACGCCGGGCAGTCAACGGATTAACCACGCTTTCCGGGTAAGAAGTGTCGAGCCTCCGCCGCATTTCGCCAATTTTGGCGAGGTGCGGTGGAGGTAACTCTTAATCAGAGAAAATCATTGGCGAGTCGCAACGCCGTGCGTCGCAGTAGTGCAGTTGAATATGAAATTTGTTTGGACACCGTGGCCGATGGTGCAACCTTTTCTCGGCTCGCTCGATTCGATTTAGAAACCACAACCTTTTCAATTTGACCGAGTGAACCGCCGGCGAACGGCATTCGCGCTGACTGCATTTTCTTAACGATATTCAACCCATCGAAAACTGCAGAGAATTCGCGACCTCACTTTCACACTCCTTATGCGATCTAGCAGAACCATAAGAGTTTCTTTAGATGACAAACATGAAATTTCCAAAACTTGACGAACACGCGAGCGTAGACACGCGAGATGCTATTCGCGCGTATTCACAAGTTCTCGAAAATGTTCAGCAAGCTGCGCGTGCGGAACCAAAAAATTCATCGCATACCGCGTTACAGCTTTCGCTTAACGGCATCTCAACGGGCGTTATGCGTTCATCGGTTTCATATGAAATTGAACTGGACTTACGTGCGAGCCAGTTGGTCGTCCGTGCATCAACAGGCGAGCGCTTTACCCAAACATTGTCTGGCCAGCCTGCATTTACTCTGTCGGATATTGTCGTCGATTTCCTCGTGTCGGTAGGTGTCGACAAAAAACTAGTTCCTGCATTGGATCAGTCGATCGAGAGTACCGGTCGCTTTCAAGAATATGCTGACGAACAATCAAACGTCGTTATCTCTACGCTCAACACTGTGGCATATACGTTGGAATTACTTAAATCTAGTCTCCCTGAGGAAACCAGCGCAGTTCAATTATGGGTACAGCGTTTTGATCTTTCGATGATGTGGTTGTCAGGTGAGAAAGTATGCGAGCCGCATCCAAGCAATGAAGTGAATTCCGATAAGCAGATGAATTTCGGCTTTTCGTTTGGCGACAGCTACATCCCTGAACCGTATTTTTTTGCAACCGCCTATCCTATGCCGGATGTGATGTCGGGAATAAGGCTGCCGCATGGTGCGAAATGGCACTCCAATAGTTATCGCGCTGCGGTGTTGCCCTACGAAACACTGCGATGTGGCAGTTCGCCGGTCGATGTATTGCTGGATCTATGGATTTCATTGGCAGACATTGGACGAAGATATTTGGTTGATCGTGAATGCTGAAGAAAACGCAATCGTCGGTGTATTTAGCAACTAATCTTGCTGGGCCGATATATAGGGAAGTCCGACTAAATGACAAGCAAAAATCAATTGGTGCATGCAAATGCGAAGGCGTATTGTAACGCGGGCTTGCAAGCTGCACGCCGCCAACACCCTCAGCCCATCAACATCAGTATTCGATATGAGTCTTAGCGATTTCATCAGCATGAGTTGTATTCGACGCCCGATCATCTTGACCGGGATTATTTCTTCAACCGTTCTTGGTCAGGCGAGCCTGCTTGCAGATATGGCCAGAGGTGATTCGGCATTGCTCGACCTTAGCAAAGCCGATATTTCAAATTTGAATACGTTGAGCCTATATGAAGTCGCCAATATTTGGTCTGCATCATTGCTTGCGAAGCGGATTGTCGTTGCATTAATGAATATCAGTTGTGAGGGCGTTTCATTCTTCGAAACTTGTTGCTACAACCGCGGCGTCTATGTCAAATGCATTGACGTTGCCGAGATCGTCTATTACTGCGCACAAAAAGATAAATGTGTTGATTAAGAGGGATGCACGGCGACATTCGCGTTCAATGTTGCTGCGAAAAATCCAGGTGATACGCAGTGCGAACTATCCCTCCACAAGCACCTGTGCCAGGAGCTTTCTTTGACTCCCCCAAATGTCTCTATCACCATAGACAGTGGCGGCTACAATTTTGGGGTGTAGCCTAAGCCACTTCCGGCGCTTGTCCTCAACGCAAGGGTAAGATTCCAACACGTCACGTTTTTCAAGCGCAAGTAGTGTGTATGACGCAGTGGACATTGGCATATTTAGCTCGAGAGCGACATCTTTGACACCAATGAGATCACCGACAATTGTTGAATTCATGACGAAGCAGTAACAGGTGATTTCGTTCACCGTCCAGCGCCCAAAATTTCGCTGTAGCGTCTTTAGGAAATTCATGCCGAGCTTTAATTGCCCAAACGACGTAACGCGAATCCCACTTCCCGCCGATACGACATCCGAACCGTAGCCTGCAAAAGCTCTGCACATTGTTTCGATACTGTAGCCCATATCTGCATATGGGTAGGACGATTGTTGTTCGGGAAGTTCTGTCATTGAATCCATTCCGAGTTAGTCCCAGCTGTGGGAAGTTCCAATACCTTGGACGATTTTTGGTAGCCATTAGGCCTGTCTACAACGTATTTTTATCACATGTTCAGCACCAGATGGGTGTGCTTTGTGCGTATGGACGGGCGATGATGAATAGAATCAAGGAGCTTGACCTGTGCCTGCAGGACTTAAAGCAGGTTACGGCATGTAAACGAATATCTTCCCGCTTCCACAAGGCAGCGACTTGGCTGGAAGGCCACGAGCGGGACTATCAACGGGATGAAAAAGTTGCCAAAATTGTAATCGGTGGACCAGATGGAACAATATCCGATGCACTAAGCTGGGCGGAAATTCAGTGTATTTCTCGTCAATATCACTGGTTCGCGCGGCAAGAACAGTCATTGCTTGACCGCGTAGATATACTGCGCGCAGAAATCGAAGTGGCGGGCCCTGATTCAAGTTCGATCCGAGGCAAGCTCAGAAACGCGCTCAATCGGCAGTGGCCAGACTCGTGGCTTGCGCGAAACTTGGCGCAGGATCAGCGTGATGAGATGCAGCTGATCAACGAGTCTCGATCGGTTGATAGAGCTGCCGGCAGTCAATCAGGTGATCCATGATTGCTTGAGTGATCGATAGACATGTACCAGAACAGAACTCTTAGCATTCGCGGAACACGATCTCCGGTAAACATATCTCCGCTGTTCTCCTCTGGCGGATTGCCGTTGAATTCCTGTATCGTTGATCGTATTCGTTACGCAATTCGACGGGGACAATAATGGCAAACGAGGGATATCACGAACCAGTTAACGAGCTTTCAGCAGAGACTCGGGATATGCACAGAGCGATTACTTCATTGATGGAGGAACTGGAAGCGGTAGATTGGTACAACCAACGCGTCGATGCTTGCCAAGACGCCGATCTCAAGGCAATTCTTGCGCATAATCGAGATGAGGAAAAGGAACACGCGGCAATGGTCCTAGAGTGGATTCGCCGTCAAGACCCCACCTTCGACAAAGAGTTGCGCGATTTCCTATTTACCGAAAAAACAATCGCGCATAAGTAGGCGATATCCACAACGATCGAGCCATTGCGTCAATTGTGGACGATTGCGGCATCACTGATCTGAACATCGACGCTCGAGTCTTGAATATTTAGTTTACCGATTCGAGTGCCCGGACCAATGATCAATGTTTTGGCTTCGCCACAGCCGACATACCATAGAGCCCGTTTTCGGATTTTGAGTTCGCCATTTATCGTCGTTGCTTTCATTTCTCCGCTGGTGCAATACAGTTCCACGTCACCGCCGATTTTCACGCCGTCCAATTGAATATCGGCATGGTGGGCAACAACATTTCTCTCAATTGATGCGTGCGATAAATCTAGTATCCCATCGGTCAGTTTGACGTCCTTGGTGACGGAACTATGCGCCCGCATGGTGATATTCCCATCGATAACTCGCAGCGATTCTGCGGAACCATCGGTTTCGATCTCAATACTTCCGTCAATGACACGCACAACTTTGGCGTTGGTTCCTTGTGGAATGACAATTGAACGATCGATCGCGCAGCTCGTTATGACGAACGTAAATATCAGGGTGATTTGCGTCTTGCGACTATCTGCCAGCTTTACCAAATCGCGTTTCACTAATTCTTCTCATTTGAAGTATTGATTGCAGTTAGCCTTACATGGCGAATCGGCGCTAACAAGCAATTGTTTGTCCGGCTGCAGGCAAACGGACAACCGACACGCCCTGCAATGGAAAAGGTTTATTGCTAAGCACATTAACCGACTGTTTTAACGCTTGCATCTAAAGCGTTTTCTACATAATTCGACTGGCAACTGTCGCAATTTGTCGACTGTTGGGAAGCGGTCGGATCTGATAGTTTGTCGACTATCGATGGGTTTCGACGGATTGGGGCATCGTATGACGACAAGATTCACATCATTGATTGCGGCGGTTGTGATTTTGGCTATGGGTGGATGTAGCGGCGGTTCTAGCTCGCCCACAGCAACGCTGATCCCACCAGGTGGCTCGCAGATAACAACACTCAACGCTCAGCAGATTGCCGGCGCATCCGTGATCGCTGCGATGCAGTCAGGAGAAGCCGGTCGATTTGGCGCGCCCGGCGGCCAGCCGTTCGGCTTCAATGGGGGCATAAGCACGACACAACCGAAATTTTTGGCGGCACAGCCGGCGTTTTCGATGTCCACTGTTCCGGTAGGACCTGTAACAATTGATTGTGCGAACGGTGGTTCTGTAATGATCTCAGGCGAAACAGCGAGCCCGACGACATTGACAGCGGGCGACGAACTTACTTTGGAATTTGCCGCTTGTATGATCGACACCGAAACAATCAACGGTAGCATTACGACCGTAGTCAACGAATTCAGTGGTGATGTGGTCAGCCAGCAATTTCTAGTGAGCACGTCGGCGACATATGACAATTTTGAATTTTCGGGCGTAAACAGCAGTATTGGCATTAACGGCGACGTGACCATCGATATTGACTCCCTAAGCTTTCCGGTCCGATCCGTTACCGTCACAAGCGAATCGCTGATGTTGTCAGCTAATGGTCGTTCGCTGAATCTTACTGAGTCTTCAACCAACACCGTTTTCGATGAGAGCATGAGTCCTGTCGGTTATATGATCGATAGCTCGGGGCACCTTACAAGTTCCGAGTTTTCTGGAGAAGTGCAATTTGAAAACGTGGTGCCGTTTGTTGGCAGCGGGGACGAGCGTCCTGCGAGCGGCGAATTCCTGGTTTCTGCGACAGGTGATGGCAGCAGCGTACGACTGATCGTGCTCGATAATATCAACGTGCGGCTCGAAATAGATTCGGACGGTGACGGTGCTGTGGATGAAACTCGAGATACAACTTGGGACGAGATCTTGTAGTTGACTTATATATTCACTCGTTAATTAGACCGCTGCTTAATGCTGAATAGTCTCGAATCGAAGCAAAATGAGTTCCGTAGAAAAGAGGTGCCTCTTATAGGGTTTGTTGGAAAGAAATTTGTCGGCTACTGTCCGAATTGAATTGTCTTGATTGCCGAAACTTTTCCAGCCAACCTCGATTGTATGAATACCTGATAGGTTCCTAGTGGACTGGCGAGCGAAGGGCCGCGACTTCCTATTCTTGTGAGACTGACGACCTGGACCCCCGTCGCCGCTGCCGGGAAGACGATCTCACCCCAATCATCGTTGGTATCGCAGTCACCGTCGTCAAATATTTGCAGCTTCCATCCACGAACCGCGTGAAACCTCAAGCTGCTCATCTTGTCGTTGTGATTTAACTTCATGCAACGACCATGGTCCACCGGAAATAGTCTTCGAGTGTGGCGTTGCCCGCCAAAATCCTGACGTTCGAACCACTCCAATTCAACTATCTGACATCCTCCAAGTTCATCTGGAATAGTAATGCCCCTATTGCAAAATGCCTTTGGAACTTCGGTGGCGGCAGCAGACAGGACAAGCGTTGCAACAAAATTATCCGCTTGATCGACAAGTGCGGCGGCAGAGAATATAGCCGCCCGGGCATAGTCGGCGAACGTAGCACTAGAAGATATTCCGGACAACGCGCCCAATGCGACCCGATTGGCAAACTCCGGATTGACTTCGCTTCTCAAATCAAAAAGCGCACCAGACAGAATTTTCCCCGTTGCGTGAGGCTTGTCGCCGGGAGCAATGTCACGCGGAAACACTTTCTGATTATTTGCGCGGCGCAAACAGCTACCACAAGACCCACTAAGCGTTTCAGCGATGCAGGGGTCCGCAAAAAATGATGCGGCAAAGTAGTCGGCGACACCCTCGTGGATTGCTCTGGTTGTATCAAGTGTAGTTGACAGAAACGCTGATTCATCTACAACCTTGTGTGTGTACTCGTGAACCACGATGTCACCATCATGGCCAGAATTTCCGCAATTACCGTTTGAGGACAGTCCGAATCGCCAAGCATTTCGAGCGACAAGAAAAGCAGCATTGCATGACTTGCCGTGATTGGCGATTGCCGTTGCAGGCAAGAATAGTGGCGTAAAGCCGATCCGTGTAAAGAACTGGCGCGCCTGTTCAAGATGGAAGTAGATCCCTACCTGAGACAGGCGCTTTTCTTGCGACGTCATAAACGGAAATGTGAGAGTTGGATTGGAGACGCGTAATCCTTGTGCGCCAACGACGTCATGAAACGTACTCCGCAGGAATCCCGAACCATCTAGGTTTTCCAGGCTGACCGTGGCAAGTGACCCAGTACATGAGTTCTGGATGAATGCGTTGCCACTTCCGGTGGATTGGTTGAGGATTGCCGGAAAAGCAGAAACCACGTTTCCATTTTCGGCATCAACGTGAAATACCCACTCGTCGGCAAGCACCTTCCAAGTTAATTTCAAGCCGTTGGCCGAAGGCAAAAATGCAATCTTCGCTTCATCTGGTAGCACGTCAGCCGGATCTGTCCCGAGTTCACGGCGTGATATCGAAATGGCTTCTTGCGATGAGATATCCGGCTGAACCGACGCCATGACATTGGTATAGTACCTAGAGTGAATCCCAAATACGCTTCCCGAAGTCGTCGTATGAACCACGATTTCTGTCCCTTCGACTCTCGATCCGGCGATCCATTGTTCAAATCGGACGTAGTCAATTCCTGTCCCTTTTTCAGAATGGATAGGCGTAGTTTTTACATGCCTGATACTTTCTAGGGATTTAGGAATGCCAAGTAGCGCTGAGTGTTCAGCTATGAATTGGCGCGCGCGCTCTGTAGGAGCGCCTTCGTATTTCGTAGTATGAAAATACAGTACCTCCCGGGCATGACCAGTTTGCGGATCCCATTTGATGGTGCTTTTTGGGTGAACTTGAAGGAAATCATTCCAAGCACTTTCAGCGGCTTCCGTTGGTGCCACTACTGGCGAGGGTGCATATCGGATCTTTGGACTTTGGGACGCACAGCCAGAAAGAATGACAGAAACGATGAGAATCAATAGCGTCAATCGTTGCATGTTATCTACCTCACACCGACAGTTAACTCAAAAGGGGATTATTAGCCAGTACTATTGAGCGAGAGATGCAGATTTAGCGTACATGGCCAGAATAAACCTGTCGGCAACGTAAATCTAGTTGCCGTGCGCTCATGTTTGTTTAGCTCGATATTCCAAGCTAATCGGCTGAAGCCAAACGTACGCTTCAGCCCTTAGTCCGTTTATCTAAAACGAACAAGAATTAAGGAAAAAACGGTCGAATGCGGTACGCTCTGCGTTCAATTTGCTCGCCGGGAAATACATGACTGAATTCTTGCTCCTCGCCTTCATATTTTTGTGTGCCGGCGTCGTAGCCGTGCCTATTGCGACACGACTGGGTCTGGGGTCCGTGTTAGGTTATTTGATCGCCGGAATTGCGATTAGCCCGCTTTTGACCGTTCTTGGCGTCGATCTTGTATCGGTACAACATTTTGCAGAGTTTGGTGTTGTCATGATGCTTTTTCTGGTTGGGCTTGAACTAGAACCAAAGCTCCTGTGGGCGATGCGGGGCAGATTGATCGGACTCGGTGGCGGACAGGTTGTACTTACAGCATTGGCGGTCATGGGTGTCGCTATGTTTTTTGGTCAGCCTTGGACAGTTGCGCTTGCAATTGGATTTGTATTGTCACTTTCGTCGACGGCGATTGTCCTGCAGACGTTGGGCGAGAAGGGATTAATCAAAAGTGATGGTGGGCAGTCCAGTTTTTCCGTATTACTATTTCAAGATATTGCTGTAATCCCCATGCTCGCACTTATACCGTTGCTGGCTCTGCCTGAGCTGGCAGAGGTTACGGGAGTGGTTGGTGATGTGGCCTCACATGCAATCGACGGGGACGATGGCCACGCAACGCTGAGTTTGGTCGATGGGCTGAACGGCTGGCAGACTGCATTGATTACGCTAGCTGCAGTCGGGTCAGTCATATTTGGCGGCAGTTATCTTACTCGTCCCATTTTCCGTTTTATCGCAACCGCGCAACTACGCGAATTATTTACCGCTACAGCCTTGATGATGGTCATTGGGATCGCGCTTCTGATGACGC
This sequence comes from Woeseia sp., assembly GCA_021773015.1. Taxonomy (GTDB): domain Bacteria; phylum Pseudomonadota; class Gammaproteobacteria; order Steroidobacterales; family Woeseiaceae; genus OFTM247. The sequence goes on along the minus strand of JAJFKW010000001.1, from coordinate 751,719 downwards.
TTGTCGGACTCTCGCCAGCGCTGGGTACATTTCTGGCAGGCGTCGTTCTGGCAAACAGTGAGTACCGTCACGAGTTGGAAGCAGATATTGGCCCATTCAAAGGCCTATTGCTCGGACTTTTTTTTATAACGGTTGGTGCCGCTATTAACTTCTCTTTGTTGTCTGAGAATTTTCTGTTGATCGTCGCTTTAACGGCAATCGTCATTATCTTAAAATTGACTATTTTGCTCGCGCTTGGCGCGCAGTTTCGATTGCAAGGGGGCGACCGTTGGTTGTTCGCACTAGGGTTGGCGCAAGCAGGAGAGTTCGGCTTTGTTCTTCTTGCATTCACGGTTTCGAGTGCGGTTATTCCGCCGGCAGTCGCCGATCAACTATTGTTGGTGGTTGCGCTATCTATGCTGCTTACACCGGCGCTGTTCATACTTTATGATCGTGTCATTGCGCACCGATACAATTCTGCGCAAGAGAAAGAGCAGGACAACATTGAAGAAAGCAATCACATAATTGTCGCAGGGCGAGGGCGTGTAGGGGGAGTGATAGAGCGGATGCTTCGGGTGTCTGAATACAACGCGACAGTAATTGACTTTAGCTCGAAGCAAATCGACATGCTCAAGATGTTCAATCTGCGAACCTATTTTGGCGATGCGACCCGTCCAGATTTGCTACACGCTGCCGGCATAGATGATGCCAAGTTACTGGTTGTCGCGATAGATGACAAAGATCAGATTACTGAGCTAGTCCGCTACGCCGTGCACAAATATCCAAATCTGCACGTCCTCGCGCGCGCGGTCGATCGAAATCACGTTTATGATCTGTATGCAGTTGGTTGTCGGGACATTATTCGCGAGACTTACGATAGCTCGATTCGTATGGGTCGATCCGCTCTTGAAGCGTTGGGTATCGAGTCAGACAAAGCACACAAAATGGCGAGGGCGTTCGATAAAAAAGATCGTGAGGGAATGATCACGGTCGCCGATGCGTATGATCCGGATATCCCGGTGGCTGAGAATGCAGTGTACATTGCTCGCGTGAATGCAATCTTGGGCGAATGGGAGCTGGCTCTCAAACAAGAGATGCGCGAGATTCGCGAGGGCTAATGAGTGCCTTACGTGTCGCAAATTTCAATTGATGGTTTTCGAATAAGCTGAATAGTAGAGGTAATAATGTCATCACACCTAATTTATTGGCCGGCCATCGCTCAGGCCCTAATTCCGCTGTTAGTCTTGTTGCTCAATGGCAAGCGTAAGCGCGACGATGTCAAATCCGGACGATTTGATCGGCAGAAAGCTGCGACGGATAACGAGGCATGGAGTATGCCCGTTGTCTTGACCTCAAAGAGCCTTGCTAATCAATCGCAAATGCCGGTTGTTTTTTATGTGCTGTGTTTCGTTTTGGCTGGCCTTGGCGCAGTGGATATGGTCAGTTTGGCTGTCGCGTGGCTCTTTGTAGTAACACGGTACGTACATGCGTTTGTTCATGTGAGTAGCAACTACGTTCCAATCCGATTTCGCGTTTTTGTGCTGGGGGTCCTGATTCTCCTCGGATTCTTCGGACTAACAGTGGCAGCATTGTTGCGCGCGTAAAGTAATCGATGAGTGGTAGTGCCCGCGTGATCGTTGCGAATGTCATGATATTACGGAACCGATTATGGCGCCGTGGCCGCCCACACAACTAAGGCTGATTATGACGCAAATGCAATTGTAGCCGGTAAGAATCGCATATTCGCCAACACTGATTGAGACAGGTGGTCGAATAGATAGTGGCTGACTATTTTCTATTCTTTTGTTTGTTAAGTGCGGCGCCGTACGATCGCTATTGAGATTCCTGCATAGATTTTTGCCAAAAGGCTGCTGCGGAGTAAAATTGCCAAGCTAGAAGTGCATTAGTCGCTAGCAAAACAATCATGGCGACAACAATCGAGTCTGTCCGAATGCTTAGGTAGACTCCGGCAAGTAATAACACGCCAGTAATAGTAATCTGCGGAACAAAATCGCGTAACTTCGCGGGTTCCGTATTGCGGAAAAATACGTCGTTATCACTGTCTCTCCGCGCCCTACGCATCGTAGTATGAGCAACCCACACCATCATCCCGAAAATTACTGCCATGAATATGAACCACATTCCGAGCTCGTCCGCATCAAGCGATTCGATAAGCATAAATTCCAGAAAACCGATCAAAAAAGGATAAACCGAATCGCTTGTCACTGGTACCCAGCGAAATCGCATGGCATTGCTTGCGTAGACAACCCAAATGAGAATGAGGCCTAGGAACGTCGCTGCGATCTGCGCCCACGCTATTGCCGTGGTCCAACTGTGCTCAAATAAATACTCGGCGTCGTGCAAGTGCGACCACAGTAGTTCAAGTGCAAGGGCTTGTACGATGCTTAGAAGAGTTAGCAATACGGTAGGAAAGTGTTCTTTGGCGCGATCACGCATAGCATTCATGTTTTGTATTACCGCTACTGTTACAAACGCACATAATAACTCTATAATTCGTCTGCGACGCTGGTAAATAATCACAACACTCGCTAAACGGAAAAAGTTGGTTGGAAATTCTGCGCATAGGGGCGTTATAGATGGGCAATCAGAAAGTAACGGTAGCAGCAACGCAGATGGCATGTGGCTGGGATGTTGAGGCGAATTTGGCGAAAGCGGAATTGTTGGTACGTAAAGCCGCCGATTCGGGTGCAAACATTATCCTGATTCAGGAGTTATTCGCGACGCCATATTTTTGCAAGGATCAGCTTCAAAAGTTCTTCGACCTGGCAGAGCCGGTTAACGATTCCAATGTAATTCGACGAATGAGCAAATTGGCGGATGAGTTGGGCGTGGTGCTTCCGGTGTCTTTCTTCGAGCGTTTCAACAATGTTTTCTATAATTCTCTTGTCGTTGTGGATGTCAATGGTGAAGTTGTTTCACACTATCGCAAAACACATATTCCAGATGGACCTGGGTATCAGGAGAAGTTCTATTTTTCCCCCGGTGATACCGGATTCGTCGTTTCAAAAACAGAGTTCGGTGTGCTGGGAGTTGGCGTTTGCTGGGATCAATGGTTTCCAGAGACAGCACGGTCGTTGGTGTTGCAGGGTGCGGAGATGCTGTTTTTCCCGACAGCTATTGGTAGCGAGCCAGTCACCGGGTTGAATAGCCGTGATCATTGGCAGAGAACTATGCAGGGACATGCTGCGGCCAACATGGTGCCGGTAGTTGCGTCAAATAGAATTGGCCGGGAGGAGGGGGAGGCGTGCTCCTTGGAATTCTACGGTTCGTCATTCATTGCTGACCAAACCGGTGCGATCGTTAGACAGGCGGCCGAGAGAGATGAGGACGTAATTCTGCAAGAATTTAATCTCGCGCATCTAAGAATCGAGCGTACAGGTTGGGGCCTTTTCCGAGATCGCAGGCCGGAACATTATTCGGCCATAATGACCTTGAACGGTGCGACGGAATAATATGCCAGCGATGGCCAGATTGTTGGCACTGAGCTCTACGCGTTGTTTGTGATTATCTTACAACGAGTGTAGCGACTACTAGCCGCGGTCAACAATCCGATCAGTAAAAGTATGAACGTGCCGGGTTCGGGCACAGTGAGTGGCGCCTTCGAAAAACTTTCCTGATCAAACGATGCGGTGACTAAAGTAGGATCGTCGAGTTCGAGTAGGAGCGTATTTCGTGAGTCAGCAAAGCCACCAAGATGCGCAAAGCTGCTTATGTAGGCCCCAAGATAGAAAACGTCGCCAGCATTGCCAGCGATTGAATGACTGGCAGTCGCCAAACCATCCGATATCGCGCCGGTCCCGATACCGAATTCAGTGTTTTGCACAGAATTCAGTCCGTCGAATTCAATGAAACCGCTGGGTAAGGATGCATTGGGCGCGCCATTTCTTAATATGCAAGAGAGAAACGTCCCACTTGCATTGTTGCGTGTAATGTCGTTTTCAAAAAAATTGCAGTTGAATGGATCCAATATATCACCATCCATGCCGAAAGAAACAAAGCCGCCAGCAACAATGCCTCTTGGGTTTTCATTAGTCGGCCCCGTTTCACCGGATTGCGAATAGGTCAACGCGCCATCGATGGTCAGGGTACCTGCACTTTCGAATACGTATTGCTGAATAGCCAACGCGGCGACAGTGAATCGCGTTTGTTCGCCAGAAAATGCGTATGAACTAAGTGCAGGCGTGAATCCTGCGCCCTGAAATCCGGCACTCGACGCCCCCTGAACGGCCAGGTTACCGGGATCGAATTGTTGCGTGCTGACTGAGCCGTCGTCACCATCGCCGCCAATGTCGAAGTCGCTTACGAAATCGATAATTCGATCACCCTGAAAACAGCGGTCAGGGGAACCGCAGGTTCGAAAACTGTTTTGTGTGAAAAGGCCAACCTCGATAGGGTCGGCGTTAGCAATAACGGGCGACAGGGTCATCAGGAAGCAGAGATAAGCAGCAAATGTGGCTATTCTTTTCATAATTTTCGCCGGCGTCGAGTTGTGCTAAATAGCAAGCATAAATCATGCCGGCGCTGTCGAAGCGTTGGTCTGTGCCAATTCTCGATGCGTTGCGCATCTCAGGCCGCGAATTATGTAAGTTATTTCGACACTATTGACCTTGATAACGCCGGCAATAATCACACTAGGGATTACATTGCTGGCAAGCCTGCCCGGCATACTCCGCAACGTCATGTCTGAGCACGATGCATCAAAAATTCTTGGCGAATGCTAATGGTGAGATTGTATGAGCTGAGTCAGTGCGTCTACCGCCACTTTTGTGTCATCGGCCAGGCCGATCGAAAACCGTATACAGTTTTCGAATGCTTTAGCAGAAAACCTTCGCAATACGATGCCTTGTTCGCGAAGTGCGGCGTACGCCTGATCCGCGCTGGGTCCGTTCGGCGGAAATTCTATCAATACGAAATTAGTCTGACTGGGATAAACCATTAGTCCTAAGGCAATCAATGAGTCGCTGACTTCGGATCTTAGGCGAATTGTTTCCTTGACAACGAAAGCGCTGTGATCTTCGTCTTCGAGTGCAGCCAATCCTGCGGCGACCGTTGGTGATGCGATCGGAAACGTTATACCAATTCGGTCGACGACATTGACGATGGCTTCGGGCGCATATAGCCAGCCCAGTCGTGCACCGGCCAACCCAAAGACTTTCGAAAACGTTCGTGTCATGACGATATTACTAGACTCGTCAACCAAAACGTGTCCGGCTTCGTGGTCAGTTGCATTCACGTATTCCTCGTAGGCGCCATCTAAAATGAGCAAAACATGTTCCGGCAGCGCACCATGCAGCGCTCGTACTTCATTTGCCGCCAAATAGGTTCCAGCTGGGTTTTCAGGATTGGCCAAATACACCACCTTCGTTTTTTCGGTGACAGCTGACAGCAACGATTCAACGTTGGGTCGAAAATCCGTGTCAGGTGCACCGACGGGTATTGCGTTGTTCGCGTATGCGTAATTTGCCGCTTTGGGATATCCATTTATGCTGCGCACGACTTCGTCGCCGGTATCTACGTACGCGCGGAATAGACGTGCCAACAAATCATCGGAACCGTTGCCCACTGTAATCTTCTGCGTATTCAATCCAAAACGTTGAGCAATCGCTGGCGCAAGCACGCTCTTTGGATCTTCGTAGTAACGTTCAAGATGTTCGCTGGCCGATTTTGCTGCAGCGATAGCGCCTTCGCTGGGACCAAATGCGCTCTCATTCGAGTTCAATAGAATTCTTGCGGGCGGATAATGACTGTCTGCGGATTCATCCATCGGATCACGGATCGAATAGATGCCTGATTTGGCCGACGGGCTGCTCATTTTTGTTCCTTCTCAGTGACGATCAGTGCAATCCGTTCGCACAGTGACTACCAAATCAATATTTTGCGTAGCGATTGATTGTAGATTACTTTATGTGCATAGCATGCCAATATCACTGCTCAAAACCAATTTCGCCTCTTTCTGCAAGCGTGGGCGCAATAAAACGAGCATGACGTGATTGAATTAATCAATAGACCCATCAGCATATACGGCGTCAAAGTGCGCATATACATGGATTTAAAGAGTGTCGAATACAAACAAATTCCGGTGCCGGGTGGCTTTCGAACTGCCGAATATCGAAAACACGTTCCGTCCGGCACGGTTCCGGCTATTCGCATAGGAGATTTTGTTTTACACGATTCGGGCGCGATTATGGAGTACCTCGAGGAATGTTTTCCCGATCCGCCGATGCTGCCATCCGATTTGCAAGACCGTGCCAAGCTTCGTGCGTTGGCTAACTTTCACGATACTAAATTGGAAGCGACAATCAGAACTTGTTTTCCGCTATTTTCTCAGCAGGTTGAGAGTAGGGCGGAGGCGGTTTCTGTATTCGACGACGCAATGGCCGATACGATGGACAGGCTGGAATCTTTGATTGATCCGCAACCGTTTCTCGGCGGTGCTGCCATCTCGCTCGCCGATTGCGGTTACCCGACGACGATCCGAATGGGGGAACGGATGATGGCAGCGCTCGGTGTATCGATGATTCTTGGCGACAAGACCAAAGCATGGCTCGCCGCACTTGAAGCTAACGCAGTTGTCGGTAAGTACGTCAAAGAATATTTGAGGACGTTGGATGAGTGGATTGAAGAAAAATAATTCACGAGATCCTATTGCACCGAAATAGACATCGCGTCAGCGCTCACAGTGGACGCAAATACGCGATACCGAGATTTGCCGGCGCGTCAATTCGCGGCTTGTAAGCAGCTGCCGTTCTTGTCGTGATTCACGGTGCCGGTGCCAGCATTTACGATGATCAGTTCATTCTGGTATCCCGCGATTTTAATTCCGCCGGTTCCATCGTCGATGATGACACCGCCCTCGACATCGCAAATATTAATAGCACCTGTTCCGTCTTTGACAGATAAGTCACCACCCACGCTGGATATTGACATTGATCCCGTGCCATCTTTGATCTTTACATTTCCGCCGACGTCTTTCATTGTCACTGAGCCAGTTCCGTCGACAACTGACAAATTCCCGCTAACATTTTCAATCTTGATTGATCCAGTTCCGTCCCGGATAGAGAGATGCATTGACTCAGGGATTCGGACGTCAAGGTCAATCGAGCGTCTATTTCCCCACCCCCAAATGCTGCGATTTGTATATGCTCTGAGTTCGGCTATTTCGTCGTGTTGTTGCAGTGTTAGTGTTACATGCCGTGCGATTTTCTGGCGCGCTTTGTCTTCATCATCGGTCGACACGCGAATTGTAGCTACAACAACAAGTCTGTTGGAGTTAGATACACCAACGACATTCAGATGTCCGTTTCCTGCGTTGATTGTCATGGTTTCTATTTCTTGAGTATCCAGCGTGAGTTCGCGGACCTCTTGATATCCTCCCCAAGTGGTACTTGGGACGGTCGCCAAGAAGATTGTAACTATTAAGACATTGCGCATAATAATGCTCCTATTGTCGTTACATACTGCGTTTTTGTGCCCTCAGTAAGTAGATACTTCAATTCGAATTTCGGATGCAGGTAATTTTGAAACTCTCAGTAGCGCGGTGATTGAGTTCCGTATGCTTAGAGGCAATACAATCGAACGTTGGTGCTTCGATTAGTTTGAGCACTCAGGTCCCGAGCCTCTTGACGGGTCGGTATGTGGTCCGCCATTGGCCTCGATCGCCAGCAGAATATTCTAAAAACCACTATGACTCGTTGCCGGTTTGCTGGAGTTGCGTGTAAAGCCCCTGAGATGAAACGTTCATATAGTTATATCCTCTCGTGTATATAGATTGCGGAATATCGATTCTCATACAAAGGTACAATTGGTCCCCTCAATACATAGGAGCGATCCGTGAACACGATAATTATTCAAAATACACGATCAATTATTATTGCGAGCCTAGCGGCGCTGGCAATTACCGCTTGTGACCAATCGAATCAGGGGAACGAAGAAAATGAACATGCTGCTGCGTCAATAACTCGCGACGCCGCAGTTCCAATAACAACAACGTCGGACAAATCACGAGACTTATACCTAGAGGGCAGGGCGTTGCTCGACGATTTGTATTTTGTCGAAGCAAACGAAAAGTTTACGCAGGCTGTTGCCGAAGACGACGGATTTGCGATGGGCTACTTTATGCAGGCTGCTACGTCTACGACAGCGGCCGACTTTTTCGCGGCGCTGAATAAAGCTGAAGAGTGCGCGGGCAACGCATCGGAAGGCGAGCAGCTTTATATTACCGCAGCGGTTGCGGGCGCCAATGGCGATCAAGCTGGGCAAGAGGCGACGCTTAGAAGTCTCATAAAATTGCACCCGAAAGATGAACGGACGCACAATCAATTCGCTAATTTTTTGATCGGTCAACAGGATTTCGAAGGAGCGATTAAGCACTACGGGCATGCTATTAAGATTGCGCCGGATTTTGCGAGTGCCCACAACTCTTTGGGTTATGCCCATCGCTCGGCGGATGACCTCGATGGTGCACGCGCAGCATTCGAGGAATACGTGAAATTGAGGCCGGATCAGGCGAACCCTTACGACTCGCTCGCCGAATTACTGATGGAAATGGGCGATTACGACGCGTCTGTTACTAACTATCGCAAGGCGCTGGAGATCAAGCCGAGTTTCGCCGCCTCCTACGCCGGTATCAGTATCAATCATTCGTTAAAGGGCGAAGCCGACGAGGCTCAAGCTGCGGCAGCTGAGATGCTCGGCGCAGCAAGAAATTTTGCGGAGCGCCAGGGCGCAATGTTTCGTTCCGTTACCTCGCATTTGTTTGCCAGCGATCCCAACGCAGCGATAGCGGTAAGTGAAACTATGATGGCGGAAGCGGCTGCCGAAGGGAATCACGCGGCGATGGGCGGTGTCGCGGAATATATGGGTGACATCATGATGGCGAGCGGGAATGCGGCCAAAGCTGAGGAGCATTTCGATGTTGCGTTAGAGCACCGTCTGCAAGCAGATATCAACGACGCGGCGAAGGTTAGGGCAAAGCGGGCGCATATTTTCAAAACTGCGATCACGTCGATGATGGCCGATGACGGTGAGGCGGCTGCTTCGCGAACGGCCGAGTATCTTGCGGTTGCCGCAACGGATGGTACGTCATTCGAAAAACGCCGTGCGCACGAGTTGTCGGCATATCTGGCAATGTTCAAGGAAGAGAACGTATCAGCGGCAGCACACTTTGATAATGCTAGTCAGTTAAACCCGATCGTGCTGTACTGGGCTGCACGTGTACACAAAGATCTCGGAAATCTGGATAGAGCACGAGACCTCGCAGATCGTGCGGCGAACCGGAACACGTTGAGCGGCAATTTGCCATTCTTCCGTGCGGGCGCAGTTACATTGTTGGCAGAACTTTCGGGCGAATAACGCTGGAGAGAGAGGGTCGGAACCGATTAATAACATATTGGGTCCGACCCTTTTTTTGTCCTTTTTTTGTCGGCGCTCAGGGCGACCAGTCAAAAGTCCGCGACAAAACGCCGCGGTTCAGAAAAATGTTACCGCCTGCGACCATCGTTCCAGATATCTTCGTATTATTAAGGCCGTCCGCGGAAGCGAGATACAGCTCGGTGACACCTGCGATATCCTGGCTGGACGCGTAGATCAGGCTGCTGCTGTCCGCGGACCAGCGGGCAAAGCTGCTCAGAAAACCAGCTGGCGTGACTGTCACTTGGGTTTGCGAGGTACCGTCCTGATCGGCTGCATAGTGCTCGAAAACACTGGTGCCAGATAAATCTACTGGATAAACGAATTGGGCGCTATTGGGCGACCACATCTCAAAACTGTTCATTGCTGTAAACGCCGTTACACCATTCGCGCCGAGTGTCTCACTTAACTTCACATTCATGCTGCCGTCTGCGGCGGTGGCAAAAATTTCGAAGACGAGAGCTGATTCCTGATTCGAGCGATACGCAATCCGGCTGCTATCGGGTGCCCACGCAAATTGAGCCACGCTTGCGGTCGTATGCATTGGCGAGTTTAGCTTTATGTTATTGGCACCGTCCGCGCTTGATGCGTAAAGCTCCGCTATGCCGGCCGTGTCCTGAGCAGCAAGATACGCGACATTAGATGAATCTGGTGCCCACTCAAAAATGCTAACGCTGCTTCCTGCCGCCAACATTCCGTTGAGTTTCATGTTACTGCCACCGTCCGGCAGTGCCGAAAAAATCTCCACTACGCTGGCCGTTTCTTGGGTCGCCCTATAAGCGATTCGTGATCCGTCGGGTGCCCATTGAAAACTGACAATAATACCGCCGCTGACCAACGTCGGATTCAACTTGGCTGTGCCGCTGCCATCAGGCAACGCGGAAAAGAGCTCATTGACGTTGTCCGTTTCCTGATCGGCTATGTAAGCGACGACTGAGCTGTCAGGTGCCCATCCGAAGCTAGCAACATTTCCGAAACTCGGGACGCTCGTTACGCGCACGCTGCTGAAACCGCCGACCTGGGTGTCGTGGGTGTTGATGCCCAAACGGCGATTAGTTCCTGTTTCAACAACCAACTGAGCTACATAACGTCCATCGGGTGACCATGTTGGTTGCTGCAGGAAAACGACGCTCGCCCCGACACTACCGTTGATCTTCACATGATTGCCGCCGTCACGATCAGCGAGATAGACCTCGGTGATATTTGCGATATCAGCGTCGGCTGAGTATACAATCTGTGCACTATCCGGCGACCACTGATATTCCACAACGTTGCCGGCTGCATTCGCCATTCCTGCATTCAGCTTAATCACGCCACTTCCATCAATTGTTGCAACGTACAATTCAGTCACACCTTGTGTCTCTTGATCGGCGCGATAGGCAACGCTTTCGCCATCCGGTGAAATGGCGTAGTCGAGGACGCGACCATTTGCTATCAATACATCATTGAGTTTGGAGAGTGTATCTGTCTGTGTGTCATAACGAAAAAGTTCGTTGATCTGATCGGTGTCTTTGTCGGCGAGAAATACTACAAAGTCCGCGGACGCGGCAGTAATTGTCAGATCGTCGCTGGTGCTGCCACCTTGGCCGTCGTTTGCGGTTAGGCGTAAAACGATACTCTCTTCTGCGCCGACTGCGACGAGTGGCGCTGTAAAGGTCGTGTCAGCTGCCGTTGTCGAACCAAATTCCCCGGTAGGTCCGCTGACTTGGCTCCATGAGAAGCTGACAGTGCCGCCATCAGAATCGGAGCCTGAGCCGGCAAGCTGCACGATTGCGTTTTCGTTTGCCGATTGGTCTGGACCAGCATCGACTGTCGGAGGGTTGTTGGCCGGAGCAGTCGAACCGCCGCCACCGCCACCGCCACAGGCAGCAAGCAAGCCGAGCAATAGCACCCCGGTACCATGTTTCAAGAGCGTTTGCCCTAAGTTTGCTTTGAACATAATTGTTTCTCCATCTGTTTTGTGGACCTACATTTGGCTATGCGGCAAAAACGTGGAGATTTGCCCAAAAATGTTCATTGATTTTGTGAATTGCTGAAATGCCGATCGATACATCTCGGCGTCAAACACCAAAATTCACTGCAAACAGCAAGTTTGGTGTTTGCGAAACAGAGTGGCTTTTAGCGCAGCGCGCCGTGGAATAGGCGATGGGAAAAGATGTAAGCTCGGGTTCATCAAGCTCGCTGTTGACGCGGCCTGCGCAGCGCGCCGCGACTACGATGTAGGTTGCGAATTCTCCGACGCGAAGTTGTTACTCAAATTCGAAGGTAAGCCGTATCGCAGCGCGCTGACTGATGATCTGACCACGATACTCGACTGGCTCAAAAATCCACTGCTCAACGGCACTTATTGCTGCGCGGTCGAACGTTGCTTCCGGTTCAGATTCGAAGATTTCGATATTTGTGGTGTTGCCGCTTGGCGTCACCCTGAAATAAACGTCAACCCAACCCGATATGTTACGTGCTTGTGCGCGTCGCGGGTATCGTGGCGATGTTCTTTCAATACTTACGAGTTCCGTGACAGGTACGACTCGATTCGATTGTTCCTCGATGTACGCTCGTTCGAGCGCTGCGCGTATAGATTCGATGTCATTCGGCTCACCCTCCAACGCAGTTGCCGCGATTAACAGTCTTTCGGCGCTCTCAAGCTCGTTGTTGGTAATTTCGAATTCTGCGGTCGCGAGTAATGCTGCCAGGAGTTCGTCCGTGAGTTGAGCGCGCTCGGTCGCCCATGAGTTGCGTTCAGCGATCAGGTCTTGGGCACTCGCGCCGGCAGGGGTGATCAAGTTGCCCGCGGCAATTGCAGCCTGCGCTTGTTCGACCCATGCAGTTCGTGCATCATCCTTGGCCAGTTGCGCCCGCGCGATCGTAGCGCGCTCAGCCGTCTCGCGAACCGTCCGAATTTCCGTGATCGAATCGCGAATCGCGTCGAAGTAGTTTGGATTGCGGCCTGGCAAAGCAAGTGCCGCGGCGAGTGATTCGTTAGCTTGTTTGTCATTGCCGTTTTGGGCAGCGGTGATCGACTGCTGCACAAGATCTTCGGTGAGCGAATCCAGCGAAGTCTGAGTCTCGATGACGAGAGCGTGTTCGGGTTTTTGCCTCGCAACAAGTACGGCGATTTCGTACGCTTCGTCGTATTTTTCGGCGGCAAGATGTTGCGTGATGTCCTGTGCTACTGCTGCTAGAATCGCATCTAGTTCAGCATGTGCGATGGCGTGTTGCGGGTCGATGCTCAGCACACGACTGTAGTAAAAGAACGCGCTTTGAGTGGCTGGAAGGATCAGGATATCAGCGCCGGCGGCGAGGCGCGCCTTTCGCAATTCAGTATCGATTCTGAGTTGGTCGTCGTCGGCTTCCGACGATGAGGTGGCGTCTGATTCGACGTCTTCCGATTCGCTGGGACTATCGACCGCAGTGTCACCAGTATCGGCCGTGGTGTCGGCAGTGTTGCCGACCGGACTCTCGACCCGTACGACCGCGTTAGTATCTGGTGGGTCGGATTGGTGATTCAGCAAAAACCAACCGCCGACAGCAACGGCAACAACAGCTCCTGTAATTGACAGCAGCAGCGGTAGTGAACTGTTGTCTTTTGTTTCTGTCATCTGGATTGATCCGTTCTCGCTAGCTAAAGGTGTCGTTAGGGTCTATGTGCCCTGGGCGTCGGTCGCGAACATTGCCGATAAATTGGTTAATAGATTTCGAGGTTTCGCCGGAATCCGGAGTATCGAGGACTTCGTGTCTCCTGGCGGACTCCGGGTTGTTGAGAAGTGATAGATGACGCATCGCGGCGGCGCGAATTTCGTGGCGTAATTTCTCGGGTTCAATCGGTTGCAGTAGGTACCGAAAGACTTGCCCGTAGTTAATTAGGTTTATCATATCGGTTGTATCTCGGCCGCTGCTCACGACGATAGTCACCAGCTCCGGCATGTGCTTTTTCAGTGCGCCAATTATTCGTTGTAAAGTCGTTTTGTTGCTGGTGAAATCAGTCACCAGAACGCCCGTATTCTGCTGTATCACCGCTTGAGCTACCTTTGTAAGCGACGTCGCGAGAACAGTATTCCGTTCTGCGGAGACGGCGCGGATCGCCGTGGTAGCGAATTCCGAATCAATGGTAAAGACAACGACTCCAACATCGTTGATGCCAGGTCCGGAGGGCGCCAGGGCAACGTTATCCTGCGTTTCTTCTACCTTGTCCTCGGTCATGACGACATTCGTTATCGAGTGCCAGTGCGATTCAGAGGTCTCTCCAGGCGCCTGACTTGTCGATTTGTTGAGCGTAGGAAGTGAAGGCTGTGTATCGTCATTGTCGCGCAGCGTCGTTTTTGGAACGGGCTGAGGCTCTTGTGTTGTCGGAACCGTGGGGGGTGGTGTTGCATGCGGCGCAGCAGTTTGCGATGTGCCGCGATGTTGCACCGTTGCTGGCACCGCTCGCGATGGCGTCGCTGTTTCGGTTTGCGAGGCCGCTGAGCTCGCAGTTGCCGCTACAGGCGTACTGACAAGTGCATTAGCCGGTCCAGCCGGATTGGCGGCGGGTCTGGCAAGAGCTGATTCAGTTGGCAAAACGGGCTGCGTCCGAGACGCGGAGATTGCCTGGGTTAGTGTTTCGCGCAACAATTTGGGTGGGCACGGTTTGCTTAGAAAGCGAAAGACCTCACCGATGTTGATCGAACCCTCAACGGCACTGGGGTCGGCATAGCCTGTGAGCAAAATCCGAACGGTTCGCGGCGACTTCTTCTTCATCTCGGCTAGAACTTCCACGCCAGTCATTCCTGGCATTCGCTGGTCCGCTACGATGACATCAATTTCATTCTCAGCTGCAATCTTGATTGCTTCTGAACCTTCGCAAGTTAAGAATAACTCGTAATCGCGGCGGAACAGGCCGCGCATCGAGTTCAGAACACGCTTCTCGTCGTCAACAAATAGAATGCGGGCCTTGTCGTTCATATCATGTCTTTGGTATAGGTCACTGTTTATACCGACGCGACGTCAGGAACATCGTTTTTCGTCTCGTCATCGTTGGCCAGTTCCTGCAGCAGCGGTATCTCCCCGGCAAGCGAGTCATTCGCGGCAGCGGCATCTCCCGCGTCGGTATTGTCCTCGTGTTGTTCCGTTGACTCGTCCATCGGCGTCGGTGCGATTATTGGCAAAAGAATTGTGACGGTTGTTCCCTTGCCTGGCTCGGACTCAATCAACAGCTCGCCGTGGTGTGACTGAATGATCTGGTCGACGATCGACAGCCCAAGGCCGGTTCCCTTGCCGACTTCCTTGGTAGTAAAGAACGGGTCCCGGATCTTCGACAACAGGTCCGGTGCAATTCCGGTACCCGTATCCGCGATAGTGATTCGCACGTTTTTGCCTTCCTTGGTCGTGCGAATAACGATCTCGCCTGTCTCGTCAATGGCGTCCGCGGCGTTCGTCAGCAGATTTAGGAATATCTGGTTGATCTGTGATGGTGAGCAGTTAACCGTTGGAATCTCACCATAATATTTGTGGACAGTTGCTTTGTTTTTCAGGCGGTTTTTCGCGATGAGAAGGGTTTTGTCGAGACCGTCATTGACGTTGAATTCACCATGTCGTGCGCGGTCCAGTCTGCTAAAGTCCTTCAGGCCCTGGGCCAACTCCGTCAGCTCCTCCAGGCCATCAATGCTGTCTTTGATCAGGTCCGTTGCTTCGTCGATGTCGTCTTTCATGCCATTTTTTAGCATTCGGTTCATGCCGACAAGACCGCGATTCATCGCTTCCTTGGCGCCGTTACCGGATTGCACGCCCACTATCATCGATTCGCCGATATTAATGAACTCGCTGACCGACTCCATGCGTTCGTGCAAGATAGTAGAGTTACTAATGAGGTACCAAAGCGGCGTATTGATTTCGTGACTGATACCGGCAACAAGCTCACCAAGCGATGACATCTTTTCGGCCTGTACGAGTTGCACCTGCGATTCCTTCAGCTCATCGTATGCCAGCGATAATTTTTGCGTGCGATCTTCGACTCGCTCTTCGAGCGAGTCGTTCACACTTTCCAGATCGCGATTACTCTTGTTCAGTGCTCGGTAGCTAGTCTGCAGTCGAAACATCGCGTAGCCGGCGCCGAGCAATAACAAGACCGTGCAAACTGAAAGCAACAGGCGCGCCATTTCTGCACGGCTTACCGTGCGACGGTTGTCGTCAAGAATTTGGTCGGATAGGTTCCACAGCGTTTCGCCGATCTGATTGCTGCCGATTGCCCGGAGAGTCTCCTCGGCCGCCGCCCGTTGCACGAGGACTTCGCTCGCTGCATCGACGAAGGCGTCAATCGTACTCGGCATCTGCGCATTGATGGTTGAGTCATTGCGCAGTGCCTCTATACGGGCGGCAAGTTGCTCACTGCTTTGATCGCCAGCGCCGGTCGCGAATTCGATAGTATCAATAGCGAGTGAAAACGTATTTTGTGACTGCAGTCGTAGGTTGTAGCGTCGTAGTTCCTTGACTGCCAGTGGCGACTCCTCCTGCATGATACGGAGCGCTTCCGCAAACGCATTCTGGCGTGCTGCAAATGCCTCGGCGTCGCGTATGAATCCATTCACGTCTACCTCATAAATTTGCAGTTGCGTGTCGACAGCGTCGTTTCCTCGCAACCGTGTTTCGGTGGCTTGTAGCAATGCGTTATTTTCGCGAAGTTGCAGAAACGCGACGTTGATTGATGAGGACAATGCCCGACCGTCGTCAAACGCGGTGCGTGTGTCCTGGGCAATTGTATTGATGTCATTTCGGCTCGTTTCGATGGCGCGTACGCGTTCCGCGTGGGCGACATAGTAATCTTCCTTGACCGCCCTCGATTCAACGATCAACATCGATAGAACGCCAATGAGCAAAAAGGCGGCTAGCACGGCCACTGCAGCTCTCAACATAGGAATACCCATCAACCCAATGTCATTCAATACGACATATTGGACGTAGATCACACTGCCCGCTATGAAGCCCGTCAATAATTTGCGTAATACCAAGGGTTTTCAGAGTTTTCTTGGAATTCGCGACGGCGATCACAGTTACCGAAACGTGCATTTCCTCCAAGCACTTGTTCTGACTTATGTTTAGCCGGTTATGGATGGTTT
The DNA here is from genome assembly GCA_021773015.1 of Woeseia sp. Taxonomy (GTDB): domain Bacteria; phylum Pseudomonadota; class Gammaproteobacteria; order Steroidobacterales; family Woeseiaceae; genus OFTM247. The sequence goes on along the minus strand of JAJFKW010000001.1, from coordinate 735,220 downwards.
CGCGCGCCTAGATTCGGCAGCGTAAATGGGTCTATTTTTACTCTTATTTGACATAAAGAATAAAAATTGCGGGTCAAGAGCCGTGCGCAGTGGCAGAGTCGCCGTAAACCAATTGTCTTGACTCTATTCGTTCCAGGTACTCATGAACTTGATTTGGATGCGAACTGCATCGAGTTCACAACGGAGGATTTCAGGCGTCAGCTGCTCCCGTGGGTCCGCTTTTTCAATCCCGTGATAATTATCGAGGGTGCTCGCGGTTTTTACGCAGTGGGTGTCCGCGTATTTTCACAAAGATTTCGGAAATTTAGATGGTTTACGTGACCTTGCAGATTGCGCAGTGAACCGGAACTCGTTAAGTGCCAATGTGCCATTCTTCCGTACAGGCGCAGTTACATTGTTGGCAGAACTTTTAGGCCAACAAGTTCGAAAACCAACGGGTGGGTGTCGTCCATGAATGACCGTCTCCCACACCTAGAAATAGAGGCGCGATCTAATTTGCCAGCAAACTACGAATCGTTTGCGCGTGGTCCGCTCATTTCACTTTTGACGTCTGCGATCATTTCATCAATCATTTCTGAATTCCAACCGCTATTGATCGATTTGACGCGGCCCAGGGCGGATAGTGCGGCGCCGAGTTGACCAATCTTCTGATTACCAATTGCAGTGTACCAATGCGCGAGCATGTCGTTTGGAAACGACTCGAGCATCTCATTCGATTTCTTGAGTAATTCTTCATAGTCGCCTTTAATATCTAACAATGCCAGCTCTGCGAGGCTGTTGTCACGCATCAGCATCAGTGATTCTGTATTGCCCGCTTTAACCCTATACGCGATAGTGACCACGAAAAATAGAATCGCTAGAAACACCGCAATGAACAACGCGAGTAATATCCATTTAATCTGTATAAGTTCGGCGAGGAGGTTGGAGTCCATGTTTTTGCTTACGAAATCCTAAAGTTTGCGGGACTTGTGTACGGATATGATCAATCGAACGACGACGAAGGCCAATATTGAGTCAAGCAGGATGAGTACCGTGGCGAGCCAGCGGATTTCTGTTCCGCCAATAAAGAAGTAGCCAGCCAAAATGATTGCATAGACGACAAGAGCACCAAGGGTTGCTCTATTCTTGGTGGCCGCGTCTTCGGCTCTGGCTCGATCCATTCGTGCAGCAAATTCTTCGTGACTCTCCTGCCGCATTTAATCCTTTATCGCGATTCGTAGTGAGGCGCCAATATACCACGCGAAATCGGGGTTGGATCCAAATGAGTTTCTATTGGCCGACTGATCTTGCTAAAACCGACTTTAACGTGCGCATGCGCCTCAATATCGGCTTGTAGGAAAGTGTCGGCGTCAGTCCCAAATGACCCCGCGGAATGCAACGGCGTGTCTCCTTGGTTATCTTGTGCTTGAACATCTGCTCCATGCTGAGGGAGCACCGAGACGGTCGCATGATCACCGCTCGATGCCGCGATGTGCAAGAGCGTATATCCACTGCTTGTTTCACTTACGTCAGCACCACTTGCAAGTAACTCTCGGATCGTCTCCGTCTTGTTTGGATCCTGGTTCTTGTTCGCTGCACGATACGCCTCGAATAACGACATCTTTCTCACTCCCCTGATACTCAACGCTGAGATGGCAACAATCTACGTGAAAACGAGATCGGATCCAATTATGGACGGGAAGTAGCCGAGCGGTCCAAAATCATAGCAGCTTTGGCCGACACCCAGCGGATTGCATTCATATAATAGTCTCCAAAAAGACGCCCTTAAAATAGATCTGCTACCATTTGTAAGTACCGCTGAAAGGGTGGCACGGGTACCATTGTTCGAGAGATCTGCTCGTGACGCAAGGCTGCTCTATCCGCGATAACATTAGATAGACGGCGGCAATTTGCCGTAATGATTGCGTTTGAGGCGCTCTTTCATATCTGAGGAACCACGATGCGACGAGCAACGGCGAAATTCGTATTTGTGTTGCTGTATTTAGTGCCTGCTTTTGCCAGCGCACAGGACATACAGGATACGCAGACCCAAGTTTTATGGATCGGGTTAGCTAACGGGTCGGAAGCCGAAGTCACTATGGCTAGCGAACTTCGCAATCTTATGAGAACTCATGACGTCGATCCATGGATCCTCACAAGGAAGGTCCTTATCGACGAAAAGCAAATCCCTCATTCCCACCCAGTACTTACGATTCATACTCGTCACGTTGGCAGGGAATTGGGACTTTTATCAATGTTCGTGCACGAGCAGCTCCACTGGCTCGAAGATGAGCCGTGGGTCGTCGATTTTCAGGCTGCAATGGCAGACTTTGAGAAAATTTACCCTACTGTACCCTCAAGTGCAGACGGGGGAGCTCGAGACAAACAAAGCACGTACCGTCACCTTCTAGTTTGCGATATGGAATTGCAGGCATTGACGACGCTTGTCGATCAAGCCGTGGCACGTAAGACGCTCGCGAAAATCACGCATTACGAATGGGTCTACGATAAGGTACTAAATGATCCGCGGGTACGTGAGATTGCCCTCCGGCATGGTTTCAACGTTGCGCGTGGTGTCCCGGGTCGATGACATTGCGCAGCCTTTAGTTGGTCCCAGTGGCATAGAGGTTGTCTTGGTCGATTGCAGCCTGTCGGCTCCGTAATTTTCCGCGGATCAGCAATAGAGCGGATACAGTTTTTAAATGGTGCAATGTTTTTATTGCTCACAAAGTAAACCCGACTTCTTTTTCGCCCTCCAACTCCTCTTAGCTGTCCTCGCTAATACCGTAAGCGAATATATCCTACGTTTGTAGGATGCATGTTGACGGCGAAAACCTCAGAGTACTTTACCAATAGCGCCCTTGCCGGGGCCGCGGATTGGTAGGTACCGTATGATGAAACCTCGTAAAACATGCATCGCCAAATGGCTGTTGCCAGCGCTATCACTGGTACTGTCGATGTTTCCATCGTTGGTTGGCGCAGTGACCGTTTGTCCGAGTGGCTGCGATTTCACGTCAATTTCTGCAGCACTCGACGACCCAGCGTCTGCGGGTCAGGATGTCATCGTCGATCCCGGAACCTACACCGAGAGTGATCTAACGGTTGTCAACAGGACATTGCAGTCGAGCACACCAACCAGCCCGGAATCGACCATCATCGACGGGAGCGGGTCCAACTCTGCGGTGATCAGTACAGCCGCCAGCGCCACGATTCGCGGACTCACTATAACCGGCGGCAATCAAATTGGTGCGCCGGGTGGCGGCATTCGGGTTTCCGGCGGGTTGGTGGTTCTTCAAGACATGATCATTGAGAACAATAGCTCCGATCTTACCGGTGGCGGAGTTGGCAGTGACACAGGCTCGTCACAGCTTGATATGTCAAACACGGTAATAAGGAATAATACTGCTCAACGTCTTGGCGGCGGTATCTTTTGGGGAGGAAGTGCCCCAATTACCATCAGGAATAGCGAAATCTCGAACAATACGGTGCTTGGCGGTTCGTTGCCGGTTTCAGCTTTTGGCGGTGGAATTTACAAAGGCAACTTCTCAACACTCGTTATTGAGAACACCAGCATTACCGGCAACTCATTGGTTGCCTCACAGCGTAATTTCGGCGCGGGAATGTATACGTCGGCCGATTCGACGCGGTTGACCAATGTTTCAATTTCAAACAATAGCGCGATGGCTGCCACAACACTGTCTGACGGTGGCGGTATTTACTTCGTTTCGAGTGGTCGGACACTTGAAATTACATCTGGAACGATCAACGGTAATACTGCGGCCGACGATGGCGGCGGCCTACGCTGTACCACCTTAAATCCGGGAAGTCTGCGCTTGCCGAGCGGTTCAATTACCGGAAATAGTCCAGACGATATTTTCGGGTGTTCTCCCCCGGTAGCTGCCGTTGGCGATACGCCCGCAGATTTCGAGCAGGGTGGTACTGATGCCGATCCAGTCAGCACATTTACTGGAGACCTGTTTAACCAATTCTCCGCCGACTTCAACCTTGGCGGACCGATGCCGTTGTTGTTCTCACGTTATTACTCGTCGGCGCTCGTTAACGCAGGCGTTGGCGGCCCCATTGGCGATAACTGGCGGCACTTCTATGAGTGGACGCTGACGAACATCGGTAACGATATCGATATCGTCAACCATCACGGACGGCTGATCGAATTTACAAATAATGGGTCTACGTGGGATTTGGCTGGCAAAACCGACGTCGCTTATCAGTTAGCTGAAGGTATCGGACAATTTACGTTGCTCGACCCGCGCAACGGCCGGCAATATAGTTTTAGTAGCTCGGGATTATTGATCAGTATCGAAGACGGCAAAGGTAACGTTCATTCGTTAAGCTACGATACTGCGAATCTATTGATGGAAGTTTCCGATGGGCTAGGCCGGACTCTGAGCTTCACTTATGAGCCTAACGGAAAATTGGCCACCGTTTCAGACGGCAGCCGAACTATCACTTTTTCATACACAATAGACGATCTCATCAGCGTTACCGGTGTGAGTGGAAGTGTCACAACGTTTGCCTACGATTCCGGCGCGCTGATGACCTCGACGACAGAACCTGAAGGCAATATCCCATTCTCTCAAACCTGGAACGGGGGTGGACAGGTTGCGACACAATCGGATGCAGCCGGCAACACTCACAGCTTCACCTATGCGGCCCCGGACACAACGCTAACAGATCCACTAACGCAAACAAGGGTGCATACCCATACCGCTACCGGCGAACTCAGTGCCCGCCAAGATCAAACGGGGTTGAGTTTTTCAATGAATTCCGATGCTAGCGGACGACGTAGTACGATTGCCGATCGACTTGGCGACGTCACAACATACGATCATCATCAGCCAAGCGGGAAACTCGCCTCCATCACAAATGCGGATACGACCAATACAACGTACACGTATACCGCGAGAGCCGTATCTGGATTGACACACTACGATCTGACGGGGATTTCACATGCCGACGGCAGCAGTCAGATATTCGTGTATGACGGTAACGGTAACCTTGAATTTCACACCGACCAGGTCGGAAATACACTAGCCGCTACCTACAATGCCACTGGTCGTGTATTAACTAAGACCAATGTTATCGGTGGAATCACCACTCACACTTACAACGCAGATGCGACACGTCTAACGTCGACCGATCCTGCTGGGAACACCATTAGCTTTGGCTACGACACATTCAGGCGCCTCAATCTCGCAACTTTCGCAGATGCAAATACCGTAGCGTTCACGTTCGACGACGAAGACAGGTTGACCTCAACGACGGACGAGAACGGTAATACTGTCACATCGAGTTATGACGCTAATGGCAACTTGGCGACTATTACGGATCCACTGAACAACACTGTCACGCTCAGTTACGACGGCAACAATCGGCTCGTAAGTATCCTTAATCCCCTGGGAGGCAACGTAACCACAAGTTACGACGAATTGGGACAGGTGGCGTCGATAACGGATGAAAACAATAACACTGTCACGCTAGGTCACAATTCGCTCGGTGAACTAACGGATGTCATTAGCCCTTTAGGTGATCTCCGGGCATTTACCTATGATGCCGAAGGGATTTTGGCTTCCGTTGTCGATCCATTAGGCAATGTAGTGACATTATCATCGGACCAAATGGGCAGAATTACGCGGGTCAATAGCCCGCTCGGTAACCCGATCGATTTTTCCTACGACGCTATGGGATGGCTTGCTACGACGAGCGATTCATTAGGTAACGTCACCACGTTCAGCCGCGAAGCCCGTGGTTTGCTTTCCGCTGTTTCGATTCCTGAAGGAATTTCCGCCAGTTACACGCGGAACGCGCTTGGACAAATTACTACGATCACAGATGCCAACGGCAACGACTGGCCCTTAGCCTACGATACACAGGGGCGACAGATATCGAGTTCGGATCCGTTGGCAAACAGCAGTACGATTGACTATGACAACCGCAATCGCCCGTCACAAGTAAGTTTTCCTGGCGTGCTCGGTACGCTTACGCTGACCCATGATGCGGCCGGCAACCGCACGCGGGAAGACTACAGCGACGGCACGCTACTGACCTACGCATATGACGGCAACAATCGGTTGCTCGGCGCGGACGGTATCAGTCGTAGTTACGATCTCTATAGCCAGTTAGCCCAAACGAACGGTATCAGCATTTCCCGAGATGCTGGTGGGCGCATTTCGGCGATGACGCTAGCGACTGGAATAACGGTGAGCTACGACTACGACGCCAACGGCAACCTATCGCAAGTTTCCGACTGGACCGGTGCGGTGACTATGTTTGCTTACGATGTTGCGGATCGACTAATTAGCATAGTTCGACCCAACGGTGTCAATACATCGTATACCTATGACAACGATGGGCGGCTCACGAACGTCAGCGAAGGAACCGTATCGAGCATTGCTATGACGCGCGATGCTCGGGGGCAAATAACAGTTGCAACACGCAATGTCCCACAGGCGCCAGCGATTTCTCAAACGGTTACCACTTCAAACAGTTTCGACACCGCATCACAAACGAACGCCTACACCTATGATGCGCTTGGTCGGCTCACCAGCGATGGCGTGCGGACGTATGCCTGGGATTTGGCGTCGCGGCTCACGAGTTATACGCAAGGTGGGACTACAGTGTCATTTAGTTACGATGCATTTGGTCGTCGGCTTGACCGCACCGATGCGGGCGTTACTCGAGAGTTTGTTTGGAACGATGCTCTACGACTGCCTTCTGTCAGCATCGAGCAGGTGGGTAGCGTGGATATTCGCTATTACATTCACTCACCAGATGGTGGACTGCTCTACAGCATCGCGGCGGTCGATGACAGTCGCTCGGATTACCATTTCGATGAGATGGGCAATACTACGTTTTTGAGTGATGCAAGCGGCAATGTCATCGCAAGCTATGCCTACAGCCCTTATGGCGAGCTACTGGCGAGTACAGATAGTTCAGGCAACGTCTTTACCTGGCAGGGCGAATCCGGAGTGATGCAAGAGGGCGACGATTTGTATTACTTGCGTGCGAGATACTACAACGGTGCCGATGGCCGCTTCATTTCACGTGATCCCATCAAGCTTATTGGTCCAAAAGAGGCAAACCCTTATCAGTACGCGGCTGGTAATCCATTGCGTTTTATTGACCCTAGGGGAACACAGGCGGTGCCTGAGGAGGAATTCATCGCAGCCGATTTGTTACCAGGAAATGAGCCCTTGCGCATCGACCCTGTCGGCTGGGAGCCGTTTTTCGAACCCCAACAAGGCGGACATACTTACAATTCGCTCTTTGATCTAACCAATTCCGTTATTCACTCAATATACCTCACCGCCGAGCCTATGGAGGACGTGACCGCCAGACTAATGGTCGGTAATCCCGGGCCATATGGTAATTCTAACGGACACAGTTCTACCGTTGCCCACGAATTATTGGCAGACCAAGTACTTACAACGCCGATCGCAAGCAGCATCACTCCAGCAAGAGAAAATTACGATGAGATTAGAAAATTCGTTGTTCTGAATCACAGAATGACCTTCGGCGATACTATTGAGTTGCTTGAACCTTCAAAAGATTTGGCAGACATTCTAGAGCCTTCATTCAATGAACTCCCCCTGCGCGAGAAACCTGCAGTCCGCGGTAATCCACCCACTACCCGCGACGCCAATGACCGACACGCGGTCGATGAAATAGAGGTTCCCACGTTACCGCCGGTGGAAGAGCTGCGTGACTTGATCCGAATTTATCAGGAAGCCGAGAGGGAAAACTCCTGCATCGGCGAAATGAAGGGTGTGGTCATCATATGTTAGTTCTCAATCTAAAGAATAATCTCGATGGCAGCCCCGCTGACCTGCCGCTCGGAATCAACGTCTTATCGGCTTTACTCGTTTGCCTTGGTCTGGTATGCAGCTCAACTTCGTGGGCCGAAACTTACAGCTACGATAATGCCGGAAGGCTCACCGACGCGGTGTACGACGATGGTTCATCGGTATCTTATACCTACGATAACAACGGCAATATTCTCGCAATTCAAAATACTGCCGTTGCCGTCAATACACCGCCAGTTTGCAACGATGTCAGCATTGTGACCATCGAAGATACGGCTGGCAGCACAGCTCCAGACTGTACCGATGCTGATAACGACCCGCTGATTTTCAGCATCGTTGCACAAGGCAGCAACGGTACCGCAGCTGTAGCTGGAAGCTTGAACTACACGCCAGACGCTGGTTTTGTAGGCGGTGACAGCTTTAGCTATGTGGCAAACGACGGAACGATTGATAGCAACATCGCGAACGTCGGCGTCACTGTGAACCCAACGCCGCCGGTTGCGGCGGATATTAGTGTCGATCCGATGTCGCACGATTTCGGTCAGACAATCGTCAGCTCTACCGCAAGCCAGGTTTTCACCATTGACAATAACGGCAACGCTGATCTTGTTGTCGGTTCTATCATATTGTCGGGTGGCGATGCCGCAGAATTTTCCATCACGATCGGCACTTGTCCGAGTTTAACGCCGACACTGGCGACGACGGCGAGCTGTACCATCGACGTCGCGTTTAATCCTGCCAGTGCAGGAGCCAAATCTACGCTGCTTCGAATATCGTCAAACGATCCAGATACGGGGGTTCTTGACTTAAACCTCAATGGAAACGCTGTTGATGAATTGATAGCCAATGCGGGAATCGATCAAGCGGTCGATGAATTCAATCTTGTGATGCTCGATGGGTCCGCCAGCACTACGACTTCCGGAACGATTATTAGCTACGACTGGGTTCAGCTAAATGGACCGTTGGTTGTGCTTTCGGATGCGACGGTGCAGCAGCCTACGTTTATTGCTCCGGACGTTGCGGTTGCCGGAGCGGCGTTGGATCTCGAGTTAACAGTGATGAATGACCTGGGGATGAGTAGTGCTGCGACGGTCACGATTACCGTCAACGATAGCGTCACGCCGGCGCCTGCGAATATCACAAACAGTGGTGCACAGCCAGTTGAAACGAACGTTGCCGGTGGCGCACAAGGCGTCGTGTTGATGCGTTTCGTCATTGACTTACCGTATGAAACCGAGATGTCATCCTTGACGCTGCAGGGAACGGGGACCGGTGATGTGGTTGCTGATGTGACCAATGTGAGCGTTTACGAGGACCTCAATGTGGATGGCGCAGTAGATGCGGGAGACGCTCTGGTCGGTTCTGGACAATATGCGGCCGACGGCACGCTTACGCTTACACCGGCTCAACCTTACGGTGTTGGATCTGGCCGTCGGGAATTTTTGGTAACGTACGATTTCACACCCTGAGTTATACCAATGCAGGCAACCCACAACACAAAGGCGTAGCGATGTTTAGAAGAATTACAAAGGGATGTCTGGTTATGGCAGTCGCGAGTGTCGTTAGCGGCTGTGGGGGAGGCAGCAGCAGCCCGCGGACTCCTGCGCCACCTCCGCCACCACCGCCCACGATCACCAATTTCAGCGTTATGTTGACTCAATTGGAGTTGACGAGAGGTGGAGACGGTGCTGTTGTGGCGGTCAATGGTTTGCCGCTGAATGGCAATATCACGGTGATTCTCACCAATTGAGCGGCAACTGCTCGGTCATACACGAGTGCTTCCAATAGTAAGTCCAACTGGCCAACACTGCCGTTCTAAAGATATGATCGATGCAACCTGGTATGCGCTCGCGCGTATGCCATTGCTGAAACAATCATGTCAACCAACAACAAAAACAAAGACAAGCCGTCCGTCGGCGGTGAGATCACTGTCCTATTGGACCAGTGGCATCGAGGAGATGCATCGGCATTCGATGAGTTGCTAACGTTCTTGTATTCTGATCTTCGGCGGTTGGCCGCAAGTTACCTTAGGAAAGAACGAGCCAACCACACACTTCAACCGACAGCGTTAGTTAACGAGGCGTACGTCAAGTTCAGTGCCCGGATGCACATCCCGGTTGAATCGAAAGCCCACTTCATGACTGCGATTGCTGAAGCCATGCGACATATCCTTGTCGATCACGCGCGCCGTGGAGGCGCAAAGAAAAGAGGCGGCGATCAACAACGCGTCACGCTGTGCGACAACGCGGGCGCAATCGACGATATCGATGTTGATTTACTCGCGCTCGATAGCGCGCTCGACGACCTGTACAAATTGGACCAGCGTATGGCAGAGGTGGTGAAGTTGCGCTACTTCGCCGGACTGAATGTCAAGGAAACCGCGAGCGTATTGAAAGCGTCCCCTAGATCGATCAACAGACAGTGGACCGCGGCACGGGCGTGGCTACGCCGCGAGTTGTCGCCAGTGACGTTGACGACAGGCGGTCGCTCAGATGTCTGAGGACGAACGCCGATGGCAACGCATGTGGCAGTTATTCCATGGAGCGTTGGAGTTGACCGCCAAGCAGCGTGGGGAATTTCTACGCCGCGAAACAGGCGGCGACGCTGAATTGTGCGATGAAGTAAACGACCTGTTGGCGAACCTGGAGGCCGACCCCGACTTTCTATCTAACTCTCCGGCGATTGAACAGCTTGGCCTTGAGACGCCGGGCGATCTCGTTGGCAAAACAATCGGTCCTTACCGAATTACGCGCCTAGCCGGCGAGGGCGGAATGGGTCTGGTTTATGAGGCTGAACAGGAAGCACCGATTCAACGCCGGGTGGCGATCAAGTTAATAAAGCCTGGCATGGATACACGCGATTTGCTGGCGAGGTTCAACAGCGAACGGCAGGCGTTGGCGTTGATGCAGCACCCAAACATCGCCCAGGTCTACGATGCCGGTGTGACCGAAAACGGCAGACCCTTTTTTGCCATGGAATTTGTGAATGGCACTGGACTGGATGCGTATTGCGATCGACATCGCCTGTCGGTGGCGGAAAGATTGCGGCTCTTCCGCTCCGCTTGCGATGCGGTTCAACACGCGCACCAGAAAGGTGTATTGCACCGTGATCTTAAGCCGTCGAATATCCTGGTGACGGGCGAGGGTGAATCCGCGGTCGTCAAGATTATCGATTTCGGAATTGCAAAAGCACTGACTGGCCGGCTGACGCCCGACTCGGTACAAACTGTTGTACGCGGACTGAGAATGGGGACGCCGGACTATACCGCGCCGGAACTCACACAATCATTGGGCGCGGATATTGATACGGCATCCGACGTGTATTCGCTCGGTATCGTTCTATACAAACTGATAACTAGCCGCTTGCCGCAAAACCGTTCCGGAATCACCGAGACCAACGACACAGTTTTGGATCCGGCGACGCAACAAGACGCCATTCCGCCAAGCCAGATGCTGAGCCAAATTGGCGAGCTACTCGCAGGCGTTGCCACCAGCCGCTCTACTTCGGGTTCGCAGCTAATCAAAACCGTCCGTGGCGAATTGGATTGGATCGTCAGTATGGCCATCGCGCCAGAGCGTACGCATCGTTATGCAACGGTTGATGCGCTTGCTAGCGATGTTGAACGTTACTTGCAAGGCGAAGTGCTCGTAGCGGGGCCGCCAAGCAATCTCTACAAAGCACGAAAATTTGTTCGCCGAAATCGCTTGGCTGTCGCGTTTTCATTTGCACTTGCCATCGTCGTATTAGTCGGTGGCATTACTGCGTCAATTGGCTGGTGGCGTGCGCTGAATGCGGAACGTGAAGCATCAGTGCAGGCGAGCAGTGCACAGGCTGTTGCCAGGTTCCTAACCGACATGCTCGAAGCCTCCGGCCCGCTCGTCGCGCGCGGGCGCGATACAGCGTTACTGCGTGAGCTTGCTGAAACAGCGGTCGTAGATCTCGAGCAGGGTGAACCACCGCATTGGTTCGTCGAAAGCGAGGTGCGGCAGGCTTTGGGAACTTTGTTTATGCAACTCGGGGACTATGAAGTGTCTGCGCGACATCTGGACAGAGCTTTGGTTTTGGCGCGCAATGGTTTCGGCGAGAACGCACCACAAACTGGCGATCTTTGGTACCTCACCGGTGAACGTGCAAATTTGACCGGCGATTTAGAGACATCAGAAACACATTTCTCCAATGCAATTGCAATTCATGAAGCTGTGTTGACCGCAAATCCTGGGCAAACTCCCGTGGCGCGCTACTACTCTGAGAGTCATGCTGGGTTGGCGGAAATTCTCGTTCGATACGAGCGCCTTGATGAAGCACTGACTCATTCGATGCGCGGTCTTGAGCTGGCCGAGAAATACGCGACCGATGACGTGATCGATAATTTGAACATGGTTGCTCGCGTGCACCTTTATAAGGGGAACTTCGATCAGTCTCGCCATTATTATGAGGAATCGCTACGTCTTGCACGGCAGCGCGATGAGCAGGACTGGCAACTCGGCATGACGCTCGGCCACTACGGTGTTCTATTGCGGTTGCTAGACGACCTGGAGGCATCGGAGCGCGCATTTCGTGAGGCGCTCGCAATCTTCGAGGTAACCGCAGGTCCCGTTCACGAACGAACGGCAGCAGCATTGAATAGCCTGGCCGTCACAGTCAGCGAAGCCGGTCGACCGGATGAGGCGAGACCGATATACCAGAGAGTCTTGGACATTCAATTGGAGTTGCTCGGCGAGGATCACGCCAGCGTCGCGGACACACATTTTAATATGGCCTTGAATTTCCGGAGACTCGGTGACTTCGATGCATCGATCGACCAGTTGCAGCGTTCGATCGATGGCTATTTAAAACGCCTTCCTCGCGACCACAGCTATGTAATGGAGTCTGAGGTGTTAGTGGGTCAAGTAAAATCCGACGCAGCAGACCATGCCGGTTCTGAGCGTTGGCTACGGGAATTTCTCACCAACCACGATAATACGGAATCAGTCTCAAAGGAGTGGGTGCTGAAGGGCCGGCTGGCTCTGGCTGATGCGCTGATCGCGCAAGCCCAAATTGCCGAAGCGCGACAGCTCTTAACCGACGTTGCTACCGACGCCGAACGAGCTGAAGTCGAACTCAGGGAGGAGATTCAAAGCATGGTGCTTCAGCAACGTATTTCGGTTGCGCAACTGATGGGTGACACTGCGTCGGTGGCCCGGCTGCAGCAGCAACTCGACGACATGGCAGAAACGGCAAGTTCTGATTGATCTAAATAGTGCTGAATGGCCCGCCGTTCCTACGGCCGCAGAATTGTTGGCGCGATTTCGCCGCAGTCTGCGCATTAGTGGGTAGGGGCGCCACAAAACTCACCGCAGTGCGCCGTCCGCCGTCAGGAGAGAAAAGCATGTTGGATCTGTCACCGAACACAGAAACGGATTTGATTTCGGCGCAAGTGAATAGTGCGTTTAGCACGGACAAACCTTACACACCCGATTGGCCCCGACAGGCGTCTCTCGTCATCGATGGAATGGGTAGTCGCTTGCACATAGATCCGATGACGTCTGAGATTCTCGCGCAGCGTGACGGTATCGGTCTAGTCAATGACCGTCTTTCTTTCTCAGACGATGTCGCAGCACATCGTTACGGCAAGGCGCTGAGAAGAATTGAAGCATCGCGGGGGAACGGAAGCGACGCCGCAGCCCGCAAATTTTCCGCGCGACGACCGAGCGGAAAACGGCCCTATCTTGTAAGAATTGGCGCACTGTCGGGCGGCGAATGGAACTTTAACGCGGAGGCAATTTCGGAGGCTGTTATTGTCATTCGAGATCCGTCACTATTCGTGCAGCTCGATACCGACTTGCTCAGACAAAGCTACGGTCTTTCAATTGCAGAAACTGAGTTAGCCTCTGCTTTAGACCGCAGCCTTACGCTGCGTGCGGTGGCCACAGAACGTAACGTGTCGATTACCACGATACGAAGTCAACTCTATACACTGATGGCCAAGCTAGCAGTCAACCGACAGTCGGACCTCATCCGCCTGTTGGCAAATTATCGCCAACCGTTTTTGTAAATGGCAGCAGCCGCGGCGAGGAACAATGCGGACTAAATGCGTCGAACCGATTTTCTACTATGTTCACTAATTCGGTTCGACCCGTTTATTCGCTTATTCATATCGCATGATTTTGCAATTGGTGTGCGCTGGCGAAGACGCCAATGCATCTCTTGCGTTTGAATAATTCACACGAGGTCGTTATTCTTGTTTCTCTCCATGGATGCCGGACTGCCGGCTTCCATCCTTCGTTGAGGGGCACTGCAGCGGAACTTCATTCCGCCACGCTCAGCGCTAGGTTGCCACTGTAAAGGGTGCCTCTATTCGTGGAGGTGCTGTTGATGTCCGAAGATTCTAATGTTATTTCCGTCGGTCGTGTGGCGGGGTTGTGGCGTTATCCCGTAAAATCCATGGGTGGTGAGGTGTTGAGTGAAACAGAAATTTCCTGGCACGGATTGCTGGGGGATCGTCGCTGGGCCTTGATACGAAATGATTCGGTGCGAAATGGATTTCCATGGTTCACGCTTCGACAGCGCAACAACATGAGCCAGTACGTTCCATCGTTCAGTGATCCGTGCAAACCGGATACCTCGAAAACGGTGGTAAAGACTCCCTCCGGTGACATTCTTGATGTTGATGATCCGGCGCTTGGCTTGGAGTTGTGCTCAGGTGGCGCGCGAATTATCAAACAAAGCCGCGGCATATTTGACACTTTTCCGCTCTCCCTAATAACGACCCAGACTATCACTGGACTAGGTGAAATCGTTGGCGATGAACTCGATGCGCTAAGATTTAGACCAAATATCCTGGTAGAGGCCGACGACGATGCACCGTTCCAAGAAGATACCTGGGTAGGGCGGGTATTGGAGATTGGTGAATTGCGTATGCGTGTTGATCAGCGTGACGACCGTTGTGTCGTAATAACCATTGACCCTGTGACCGCAGAGCGCAGCCCGGCAATTCTTCGGGCGGTCAAGGACAAACGGCAAGGGTGTTTAGGTGTTTATGGTACGGCGGTGGAGCCAGGGCGGGTATCTGTTAACGATAAAGTGCGACTTGAAGTTTTGGCGTGACTCTTGGCGCTGTTTTCTAAGCCGAAAAGAAAGGATCGAGTCAATTGCCGACATTGCCCGTCTATTCGGTTCGAGCCCTTTTATTGGGCTACCCCGCGTATATGTTCTATTCAGCGTGGTTAGGCGATCCCTCCGTCCAGATCAGCCAATTGATGTAGATTACTCAGCCAAGCAAGCCGAGATTCGCAGTATGTATTGACCCGGGGATCAAGATTTGGCGGCTCATCGATCGAGCCCAAGTGCAAAATCTTGATTCCGGCATACTTCGGATTCGTATTGTAAATCGGCGTACCGCATTCGGCACAGAAGCTCTTTTGGGACTGTTCGGTGACTTGGTGTGTTTTCAGATCCCCGTTAAGTAGTTCAAAGTCGGTTTCCCGTACCGCTGCATAAGTTGAGAACGCGGAGCCATTCATTTTCCTGCAGAGATTACAGTGGCAGTTGACGACACTCTTACATTTCGCCGCCAATCTGGAACTTCACAACGCCACAGGTACAACTACCGCTTAACTTTTCCATATTTCTTTTCCACCATTTGTTTTCGGAGCACGAGCAGTTTGAGCATGTGTCACGGGTTCGTCACGACCCCATTGTACGTTCTCAACGGGATTCATAAATCTCGGCGCACGAATGTTAGCTGCTACTTGAAGTACGCAGGGTCTCAATTTTTTCGTTCAAGCGTTTTAAAATTCGATGCAGTTCGTCATGTTCCTTCTTGGTGAGCCCCTTGCCCAACTCCTTTCGCAACCGATCGACAAGCGGGCTCACCTTGGCAATAGAATTGTTTCCCTTGGCCGTTAATCGGATCTGCATGCGCCTTCTGTCGTCCTTGTCCGTGGTGCGTCTCACCAGACCTTTTTTGCAAAGAAGGTCAACTATCCGCGTTAGCGTTGGTCGATCTTTGAGCATTCGTTCCGTGAGCTGACTGTTGTTCAGCATACCGCCATGCTCATGGAGTAACTTCAGAACGCCCCACTGATCGACCGTAATGCCCGCCTTTTCGCGGTTCATCGCTTCGGTGGCATATCGACGCATGTTTCTTGTGGTGTAGTTGAGCGCGAACGAGATGCTTTTGTCGAGTGATTCCATAGCCAGCTAATTCCTTATTGATATTATCAATCGCTTATCTATTGCTTAACTTTGCATTAATTATGTGTTGTACTAACTATTCGTATAACACGGAGTATTTTGACAATGAAAGCATATTCTCTGATTGTCTGCATTGCCCTCGGTTATTCTGCTGCCGTGCCCGCCGATGATATAGCGGAAATCAGCGATACCATACATAGACTAGCAACCGGCGTGGACCAGCAGGACGATAAAACGCTCCTGAGCGTGTTTCGAGCTGATGCAGCACTGTTTGCGACCAATCCGACAGGCGATGACCTTGTCGTGGTATCTGCCGACAAATTTGCGGAACTGCATGCGCAGAAGCGCTTCGGCGGGCAGGTGAGACACGTGGAGATCGAGTACGTTGATATAACAGATGACCTGGTGGCAATGGCGAAGGTGCTGGCGACCAATGAGCGGGTTCACTACACGTATTACCTTGGTTTCACCAAGGTGGACGGAACATGGTTGGTGCAGACGTTTCTGCAGCGCTCGCGAAAAGCCGATCAGGATACGGCAAAGGAATAACGCCTTTTGCGGCCGGCGTACGACTTTGACCGCCTGTGAGTACCGACTGAACTAGCTGAATTGACGGGCCGCTTTCGGGACTATACCAGCCGTCCAGGTGTACGTGATCGGAGCGGACAGCAGTTTGAGTTAGCTACTTTCTACGTGCTCAATCAAAATAAGGCAATGCAGCATTTTGAACCAGGGTTGCTCACCATCCACAATTCGGTACTCAAGCGGCCTAATCGTCACTCGTTCGTTGGGAAAGTTGAGGATACGATATGGCCGAAAAACGTTACCTCGAAAATGATAGGCGTTAATCACGTCGGCCCTGGGACCGTGTGCTGGCATTCCCAGTGGTTGGATTGGAACTTTTCCAGATTTGTCCTCCGATAGAAAAAAATAGTATCCGTACGTAGGTGATACTGCTGCGTATCCTTCATTAAGGACATTGAGATACAGGCCGTCCCTAATCTTGATGAAGCTGCGAACCGTATCCTCGTCAATCATTTCGCTAGCGGTATTGTTGGCAGCGAGTCCCTCCATTTTTAAATAGACAGAAATTCCGTTTAGTCCGCTGGAATCCCAGTGCTCCAACCGTGTTTCGATACCCAATTCCTGGGCGGAAACGTTACTGATTGCCGAAACCAGGGCAAGCAAAGTGATAACTTTCGTGACGCGGCGAACACATAATGAAAAGTCATTTATCATGAGAATTGTCCAGTCGATTAACCGTAAGAATATTGAATTTTGTCACGATCTGGCGGTGTCGGGATACATCGACACGGCGCCGGCACTCAGCGAAGAGGAAGCGCAGAAGGGGTCGAATCGAAGTTCTGGTCAGCATCACCGCCGCAGCCAAACTGGAAACCTCGGTTCGACCCGAGTTTCCAAGTCAACTCGTACCTGTAATGCCGTGGGAGGATAATTTAAGTGCTTTCAATGCTGGCGACATAGGCATTGGTGAGGCGGATTTGGTGGTCGTGTCGCGGGTTGGATTTGACCGTTTTTTGTACTCGCGCCGCTGTGTGCCTCACTAGGGCGCACTCCGCGCGCGGTTTCGGCAGTATCTTGCTACTAGCGCAGCGGATTTGACTGGTCTATTGTGTCGATTCGGGTGAGTACGAGGAAAGACTAATAGTACGTTAGTGTCGAGTCTGTCAATGGGCGCTTATCGCCGTAATCAGAAGATTAGTGCCAAAATGTTGGATAACTTCAACTGTCTGGTAGCAGCCGGTCGAGTGTGCTTGTACCGATGCGCTACCGACCCACAATTATCCTCAAAGGCTGCATGTTCTTGCCATCATTCGCTGGCTTAATACCAATTCCAGCCTCACGAATGTTCGAACATGTTGCTATTCCGATACATAGTCAGCCCTGTACTAGGCGTTTTCGCGGCCATCTTGGTTGCCAAATTTTCACTCAGTTTTTGGCCGGCGGCAGGATCTGCCACTATTCTAGGCGTATTGTGGGTTTTTGCGGCGGGGACATTTGGCGGAGTAGCTTGTTCGTTAATTGCGCCCGCCCATAAAATCGCTGTCGCGAGCGGAACACGTTTCGTGTTCGGAGTATATCTATTGATCGTTTTGTTTGCTGGTCGTCACAGCCAGTATCATTCCGACACGAGTCCGCTACTTTGGTACTGGCCGATTTGGCTGCTGCCTTCGTATCTGTTTGGAGGAATTGTCGGAAACATGTTCAGGCGTGACGTTCGATGAATCGCAGACGATTTCTCATTAAGTCAGGCGTGCTCATAGGTCTAGCTGGTGCTGGCGTGGCGTACTGGCCGAATCGATGGAGGCATATAGTGATTCATCACTCGGCTGGCGATTTCGCGACGATAGAATTTCTTCAGCAAGTACACAGAGAGAGGCAGGGGGGCGATCCGATAGATGCGATTCCCTACCACTACGTGATTGGTAATGGGAATGGCATCGGGATGGGTGAAGTAACGAGCGATTGGCGGCGCGACCTCAACATTTGGGGTACTCATCTTTCCGAGAATAATAAGGCCAAGAACTTCCTCGGAATCGGAATCTGCCTAGTGGGGAATTTCGAGGAAACAGATGTTCCTGCCAAACAGTTTGAAGCGCTAGTCGGACTGACCAAGTCACTTATGCACACCTACGGTATACCACCAACCAATATTGATTTTCACGGTTTGATTGAAGGCGAGTCCACAAAATGCCCTGGACGGCGATTTCCATATGCAGAGTTCAGAAAGGCAATCGTTTGAGTGTCCGCTATCTGGCTACGCGGCGGCGGTTGCGCGGGTTAGCTAGAATGACCGTAGTGAAAAAGGTGTCAGAAAAGGTGTCTGACACCTTTTTGCCTCCTTTTTGCCTTTCTTATGTTTTTCCTGTCGCCGCATCGCCGCTATTTTCGAAGTATTTACGCACACTTGGCGAAAATCCTACGGCGTAGATCATGTAGCTAAGAATCATAGCAGAGCCGACTTTGCCGGCGACTTTTTCCTCCTCGCTTTGAGGTATATATTGGATGCCCTCTGGACCTGGACCTCCTTGGATAATGTCAAGTACGTGGAATACGGCAGCGCCAGCCCAGAACAAAACGGCGAGCCCGTAACCGTATTTTTTCTTTCGGAATACACCTGTTGCCAGGAACCACACGAAAGTTGCAGATAACGATATCCAAATGGCAATTTCTATTAGCCCGGTAATGGAAAAGAACCTACTTTGATCCTGCATCACCGAATAAATGTCAAATGCGGCACCACCAATACCCAGTGCTACTATTAGACCTGCAACGATCAATGTCACCCAGAGTGGTATTGGTGCTTTCATCGAAATCCTCTCTAGATTTCTCAACAATTCTCTGTAAGCGTACAGGGCGATTCGATGTCAAAGCATCTAAATTACATCGACCCTTTGGAGTCCGCCCGAGTCCGAGCGTCAATTGGACATTCGTGGATCTTAAGCAAAAAATGATGTCTGACTCGTCTCCAATTTTTCCGTGTTAGCGAACTGCATTCTTCATTACTGCTTCTACCCGCCGTCGTCGGATCACCAAGTGGCCAACTAGCGATGCGAACCATACCGTCAACCAGCTCTTATCAAGTATATCTCCGTACGGGGAAAGTATGTCCTTGGCCGTTTCTAACCCGAACATGGGCCCAAAAAGCCATAAGAAAACGGTGACTATGTACATCAAGACCACAACCAGCCTCGGCTTGTAAAATTCAACAAGGGTCAAATATGTCTCGAATACTGCGACCGAGAATGCTATTGAAGTCAAGAGATAGATAGTTGTTGGTAAGTTGATTAGCACGTTTCGCTCTAGTGTTGTTCGACCTCTTTACCCCTTTGCTGCTACCTTACTGGTCGCAGAATACCTTGAGCAAATTAATTGAGATTTACTCTTGATCTGCTTTCCGGAATTTTGCTTGATAGGCGAATGCTCCCCTTACTCCGTTGAGCAGCATGAGAATAAGTAAAAGCGTAACAACACCACCCGTCACTCCTTCCTCCACATACATCAATACCCGGTTTAAGACATGGATTGCGAGTCCAACAATTGCGGCAATTCTAGAGCCGCGATGTATGCCGTACGCACACAACGCATAGACGGCGCTATCGCCGAATGCCCATGCATCGATTCCAAGAATTGACTCGACTTTCAAAGCGTAGATCGTAAGTGCGACGGTCGCTAGGCAGATAATTGTGCAGGCGATAGTGCCGGATCTTAGAGCGGTTCGAACGCCATCGGGCGTCGAAACATCTGGCCAAAGCCGATTCCGCTTCGGTGCGTTACGGCTTGGCGAAGGTTTCGCGCTATTTTCTGACGGTTGCTGCGACCGGAGCCGATCAATAGCGCGCTGGAGATTCTCGTAATTCTTCGGGTAAATTCGCGTGTCAATGTGCGCTTCGATGTCGCGCAATTCGCTCAAACTATTTGCCGAATAGTCAATTTCGCCGTCTTTGCGATTCAAACAGTATGCTCCCAATGTAGATTGCGAACGGTCGCGAGGGGCTGGTTGCGGTCCATCGGCATCGTACCAGCTCAATTGCCGGAAATATAAGGGGTCGACCCGATTTTCTACTTTGTTAGTTGATCCGGTTCGACCCCTTTTTCTCCTCTCAGCGCCCAGAAACTCGGTAGTTACGGGCAGTCGCACAATTTGTCTTTGCTCTTATCAATCGAACTATGGATTCGCATCAATCGAACGATGCGGGCAAGAGAAAGGTGTCAGGTTTATTTTTGAAGGCAAGAGAAAGGTGTCACAAGAGAAAGGTGTCAGGTTTATTTTTGAAGGAGAGAGCAAGAGAAAGGTGTCAGGTTTATTTTTGAAGGAGAGCAATTTATCGAGTGCGATAAGAATCGTCATGTTCTGTCTATTGTTATCTACACTGCTACTATCAGCGAACGTCAGTGCCGAAGTGCGTGCCAATACGAGGATAGGGCAAAATGTGGCGGATTTTTTTTTCGGACAGTCACAAGAGCAACGTTTTTGCCGTATCGGTCAAACAGGCCAGAATTGCCTCGGAGGACCGGATAGATGGTTGTGAAATTGACTATGATGTTGATATCGACAACATCTTATTGGGACCAAACTATAGGATACTTACGTTCTGCAGCGACCTCTCTTTGACGCCGGGTAAACAATACTTGGTATTCATAACGCCATTTAGTAATCAAGATAAAGTGTTCGCGTCTAGTCTAGAAGAGGTGTCAGGATTATTTAATGTCATTGTATCCGACAGGCCTGATTGGGGGGCATATCAATTGCTCTTAGTTGACGATCAAGCGGGCCGAATCCATAATTAGAAAGTTACTTTCTTTTCTCTAAAAATAAACCTGACACCATTTTTGTAGATAAACTTATTGTTTTAATTTAGGCGGCTTTTCTTCGAGCTAGACCTAAGCCGAACAGGCCGATACAAAATAGAATTAGAGTTCCCGGCTCCGGTACCGGACGAGGGGTCAGTGAATTCACTTGGAATCTGAATGTCGACGTAAACGAAAGCGTTTGCGGCGACGATCCCGAAAACGAAAACTCTGCTGGTGGTGAATCGACAATATTGTCCAATCCCGCATCAATTATGAAATTTTCGAATACACCGTCTGATGATAGTCCCGGGCCGAGAGTAGAAAGTTCTACGATTCTATCGAATTCAAAAAGTTGGGACCAAATTGTCACAATTTCAAATCCGTAGAAAAATTCAAACAGGTTTTCGCCGTTCAGCCGAATATTTCGTTCAAAACCGATACCGTCACTATCAATCACAGGTTCTAAAGTTGATCCTATGTCGAATAATTGCGGTTCGATAAATGCTGCAAATAGTTCACCATTACTCGCCAGCCCACCCGAAATAACCATGGTTGTGTTCTGCTCCAACTCCACAACATCGCCTAGCTCCGCAAAGACCGAAACTGCCTCCGTATTTATGCGAACGTTAGAAAATTCCTCCGATCCCGCTGCGCCGTCAAGACGCAAATTGAAATCACCCGCAAATGCCTCGATATCAAACCTAATCGGATCCGCATACGCTGCGGCGCAAAGGCTCATAGTCAACGCGAAAATCAAATATTGTTTCATTTAGGAACTCCATCGATTGATCAATGCCCTAATTCAAAATCTGTGCAATATTCATGCCCACGATGTAACACTTTGATTCGATGTCTTATTACCCAATGACATAACTAATCCTGTCAGGTTTCTCGACACTACAGACGTAGGAGACAGAGAGGTTGAACCGATTTTCAGTTTGGTTTGTAAGTTCGATTTGGCCTCTTGTTTTTGTACGACAATAATCGTTCATTGGTGGCATCCACTAAGTACGATGCAGAAAAGGTGTCAGGTTTATTTAATGTCATTGTATCCGACAGGCCTGATTGGGGGGCAAGTCAATTTCTCTTAGTTGAGGATCGAGCGGGCCGAATCCAGTAATAATAAACCTGATACCATTTTCTGGAAGCATTAGCTAACAGGTCGTCAGCTACTAGCCGGAATCAGACGGTCATGACCACAAAACATCATGAGCAATATCCACCTAAATGACATTCGGCAAAGCCTTGAAAAGGCACACTGGAAAGTTACCAAAGAACTGGATGGCGACGGGTATAGAATCTCCGGAGTCTGGGTAGTCGAGCGACCAGATGAGACGAATCGGTTTCATCTCGACTTCGAGGGTTTGGATGACATACAGACGTTGCCAGTCGAAAAAAGTTTTGGGTGCACAATTCGCGAAGCGCCGCATGTGTCGTGCTATTTTTCGAGACAAGGACGAAGTTGGCCACATGAGCTTGCGGATTTCGAGCGGAAGCTCGATGAATGGGGAAAGGCTAACCTCCAGATCGTGCGCTCAATGGCGCTGGCGATGAAACTAATTTTGCAGCAAAGGCAGCAAAGGTGTCAGACTTATTTATCGGTTAATCTATCTACAAATAAACCTGACACCTTTTTTCGTTTGCATGTTACGGGCACTTTGTAATCGTGACTTAATCGAGGTTGCGCAATTTATCAATTCAGCTGACTTTCATGTACCGATTAGTTATTTCTTTCGCTTGATTGACGCCAGCGAAGAGTGCTCGTAGTAGTTACTCTATTGGGACGTATTGAACGATTGTCGCCTCAACAAACGCACCGGAGCGGAAAGCCTTGAAATCTGACATTGTCAAAGGTAGCGCAGTAATTTTGTTCATAGCGGCCATGATCGTGTTCTTTACGATGAAGACTGAGCGCATTGACGAAGCGACTATTTCGCAGATTGATCAGCATATCGAAGGACAAAAGACATCGTTGAAGGATGAGTTGAGTGCTCATTCTGAGAATGAAAGCGAACGTAAGGACAACGGCAGTTCAGAAATCATCGGATCAATTTATGACTACGACATCGGCTATCAAGAAAGAGCGGTAAAGGCAGCTGAGGATTTTGTAGCGTTATTATCACCGGAGAGTGTACTTCGCTGGAGAGCCGTGAGACTGAAGGAATCCGTATTCGTTACGGATAACTATCTCGCACCCAATGCCGTCAAAAAGACATTTCGAATCTCTCCTTTTCCGAGCACAGAATATGCTGTAACCGAATCGCGTTACATGATCAGAGATGAAACGGATACGGTCAGCTGGAAAGGATCAATTCTCGGTAGTGAGACTGGAAGAGTTGAACTTACGATCGTAGGCGGAGTAGACAAACCGGGTTTCTTCATCAGAATAATAGACGGTCATCAGGTAATCAGCATTTTTCAGACCGAAACGCCAGATGTATATGTTACGTTGGAAGGAAATCCTAACCAGCCAGTACCTAGATAGCCGCCTCTCAGGCAATTATTAGCTCAATAGCCGCTTCCCGGCGTTTACCGGACATTCTGAGCAAAGGTGTCAGATTTATTCATCGGTTAATCTATCGACAAATAAACCTGACACCTTTTCACAGAGAGAAACGACTGCGATAAGGACAATAGCGATATCGACGGACATTGGAATCAGAAAAGACCAGTCAAACGCCTGCGCACTTTGTTTAGTTGTATTCCACATAGTCAGGATACTATCTCACATCCACTGTCCGGTCCGGACCACGTCGGGCAGTCAGCCAAATCTATACGAACTGCTGAATTTTGACACGCGCATGATCCTAGGTACTCAGCCATGCTGTCCCCATTTTCTGCCAAATGTATATTGAAGCTCTGCTAGTCGACGCGGAAGCAGCTGACACGGTGCAAGAGGCTTATGTGAGTGAAAGGATTTGCGATGAAGTAGCACTTATCTGTTGGTGGTTAATTGTTCAAACACACTTGATGGAGTAGACAAAAATGCCTTCACCAACAGTAAGCGCAATCGTTTTCCTCATGTTCAGCGTAGCTGCAAACGCAGAACAATGGCTGGTCGTTCCTGTTGATCAACGACACATAATTGACGTCGGAGCAGAGTCTAGTGGAGCTGATGCGTTGTGCCCCGACAATATGGTCATGACAGGACGTTGGCACAAGGGAGACGAAAACAAGCCAACAAAGTACGAATGTGGATCGCTTCGCTTATACGATCCGTATTCGGAAAGCACTAAAGTCGCGAAAATCCGGGTGACTGACCGAAGTTGGACGCATGACTGTGGGAAAGAGTCTAGTTGCGGATACATTGCAGATGGGAATCGCATCATTACCGGTAGGAAGCACACCGATGATGAACAAGGGCCAACGAGATATCAGACCGGATTAGTCGTCGTTAACGACCAGCGAACCAATGTCAATGACGCAAAGGCGGGAATCAAATTTAGCGAATCCAACGGGCAGTGGTGGCGATCTGGCTCATTAGAAGTGATGGTTGGCCGTCAGCATTGGGGCGACGAGAACGGCGACACGCAATATCACTCCGCATCGATAGTCTGGACTGAAGCCTCTGCGGCGGAAGAATGATTTGGTGGTCATCGCCAGCTCCTACTCGATCCAATTTACGTCTGGGTTTACAACAGCCAGGTAGTATTCTGGGTGTGGAAAATGATCGCAACAAAAACGTCGAGCGCCTTTACACAAAACTAACTTTCCATCTATCTGGTTTTTCCAAACCGTTGATAATCAGGCCGATTTCATTTTGGCCAAAAAATTGCATATCTAGTAAGTAAGGGCAAATCAACGGTGAACATAATGCGGCAAACCACCTGGAAGGTAATCGCGTGTGTATTTCTATTGGGTGCAGCAATCGCTAATGCTGACCCAATCCTTGAAGTTGAAGACGGGATACTCGTCGGCGCATCCAATATCGATGTTGCCGGGACGTTATACGATGTTAAGTTTGTCGGTGGTTCGTGTGTCGAAGTATTCAGTGGATGTGATGAAGCAAGTGACTTCGACTTTCAAGATGACGGGCCAGCAGCTAACGCTTTGCAAGCGCTAATAGATACGGTGTGGCTCGATGGTCCGCTAGGGTTGTTTGACTCCATGCCGCAACTAACTGCTGGCTGTCCCAGCATATTCTTATGTGGCGTAGTTATCCCAATTGCTGTGTTCACAGACTTTGATCGATATGATGCTCTTATCGGGGAGAATGTACGGCCAGACCCCGACTTCGAAAATGGTGACGAAGATTCGACGAACGCGTTTATCGACAGCATTCATACTGATCTAGGTGACAGCGACGTTCGAACATTTGGGCGATGGACTTTATCAACCTTTGAGGCCAAGTCCGTTCCAGAGCCAAGCTCACTGATTCTATTTCTTGCCGGGCTAATCGCGATGGGATTTTCAACGTTCAGAAGGCAACCTATTCCTCTGAATTATCAAGCTCGCGTTCGATCTCTTTGATCTGTCGCTCGTAGTAAGCCTTCCTTGCCTTCCAGTTACGGCGCTCGACGTCGGTTTTCAGATTGACGTCATTTGTTCTGCGGATAGGACTAAGCAATTGGAGTAATTCTGGATTCCGCAAACTTTCCGCAAGTTCATATACAGCGTCGCGAAAAATACATAACCCATTGAAAAATATGGTACTCCCTACCGGATTCGAACCGGTGTTACCGCCGTGAGAGGGCGGGAAACGCTATATCAGTCAATGACTTATTATCACCTAACTTATTAATAATACTGGCGATATAGTGCACGAAAGCGCATACTTGTGCAATAGAATGTAGCGACATGCGTTTGGGAAAACGTTTGGGAAAAAGGGTTTTCGCCGTGCCAAGGAAGAAACCAAGCAACTCGTTTGGGAAAAGATCGACTCGATTCAAGAGCCTCGAATCAGACAAAGAACACTGGACCGCATGCGACGAAGGCGTGTATGTCGGCTACCGCCGGGGAAAGACAAAGTCAGTCTGGTATGTTCGTCGTTACGTTGGCGCCGGAAAATATGAACAGGCGGTCATTGGTCTTGCTGACGACCATCAAGACCCTGACGGCGAAGACGTGCTAACTTTTTTCCAAGCACAAACTCGGGCGAAGGAGCGGGCGGCGGCATCAGCTGCAGAAACCAAGCCACTGCCCAAACGCCACGGATATACAGTCCGAGACGCGGTCGCCGGGTACATGACACATTACAGGGCAGTCTCGGGCAAACAGACAGATGAGGTGCAACGCCTATTTGATCGTGACGTAGTTACTACACTGGGCGGGATAGCATTGAAGGACCTTGTTCGATCCGACCTTGTTCAGTGGCGCAATAATCTGATTCGCCAAAGACCGCGAAACCGGGCGGGTAGGCCCGTGGAGTATGATTTGCCGGCCACAGAGTTGAAACGCCGGCGAAAGGCAACGGCACAGCGCAAGTGGACTATTTTGCGGGCGGCGCTGAATCACGCCTTCGCAAGCGGCGAAGTGTCTAGTGATGCTGTTTGGCGGAGTATCAAGCCAATCCAAGGCATCGACGCGCCGCCGCCGACACGAATACTGACCGCGAAGGAATGCAGACTGGTCACGTCAAAGTTACCGAATGACTTTCGACCGATCGCAGAGGCCACGTATTTGACCGGTGCTGCTTTCAAAGAACTGCGTG
Source organism: Woeseia sp. (assembly GCA_021773015.1). Lineage (GTDB taxonomy): Bacteria > Pseudomonadota > Gammaproteobacteria > Steroidobacterales > Woeseiaceae > OFTM247. The sequence goes on along the minus strand of JAJFKW010000001.1, from coordinate 708,280 downwards.
AGACGGTCGTCGAGGATTACATGCCAGAATCCGGACACCTACGAATATTCAATACAAAGCGACGAGCACGCCTAGTACCACTCACCGAGGAAGGGTTGAGACTCTTTGATGCCCAAACGGCGGGCAAGGCCGGTAGCAAACACATTTTTACTGACGCAAATGGCGAACCGTGGAACAAGAGCACTCAATCGCGCCGTATGAGAAAGGCGAGTGCGGCTGCGAAGATCTTGCCTACGGTCACGCTCACGCAACTCAGAGACGCCTACGGCAGTCTATTGTTGAACAATGGAGTCTCCCTCGAGGTTGTATCTAAGGCGATGGGACACGCGAGTACAGACACTACGAAGAAACACTACGCACATCTGCTACAAGGTACCGTCGACAAAGCGATACGTGAGGGGTTGCCGGATCTCGGAATATCAAGCTCCGGTACGGTTCGGCGACTTAGGTGAAAACGCCCAGCGATATTGTGGTGACCGTGGAGGAATTAAAAAAAGATCCGCGGACAATCCAGGCGGAACAGAGATTGAAAGACGCGGGATTTAGCGAATCTTGGTGGGAAAGTCTGCTTGCTCGAGTATTGGAGCTGCCGAGAAGGCATGAAGCAGTTATGCGAGAAACAATGCCGGAAGCGACGAGGAGGCGCGAAAAGCTCGCTGCTGAGATGAATGTATTAGCAGTGAAACTTGATCAGGATCCAGAAGTATCTGGATACTTCCCGACATACGGTGGTGTTCGCCAGCAACAGCCAATGTTGAACAGATTTCGCGCTCACCAAGACGCACTGTCGCTTTCGGAATGGCTCGAAGCGTGCGGCGAAACGTTAGTCGCCGGTTCCTCTTTTGACATCGTGTCTAGACCGATGGACAGTCGACGCGGTGCAGATCTAGAAACGTTTGTGATACGAGGCGTATTTTATTGGATTGAGCGCTATCTGCGTGCCGGCCGTACCAAATCGTTGAACATGGTGCGCACGACCAGAGCGCGAAATCTTGAAACAGCATTGCTAGCCGGTGCAATTCTTAGAAAATCAATTAGCAGTAATCGAGTTGTGCGTCTTCGTGAAAAAGAAAGGCGGCAGTACCATAAAGAGTGACGGCAATTTTTCATCACTAATCTAGATTGTCACAATTCGCGCCGGTTCTATCATGCCCGTAGATTGCCTCGCAACGCATAGACAGGAGCATGCAATGCAGAGCAGGGCAAATAGTGTCCGCGATACCGCGGCACGGCTAAACATTTCTGATCGAAAAGTCTGGTCACTAATCAAAGATGGTTCTTTAGGGTCAATTCGTATCGGCACCCGACGACTTATCACCGACGAACAAATCGAAGAATTTTTGAAGCAATGTCAGAATGCCGATCTCGATTCGCGCGACGGTGCCGGCGGATGTGGCTAAAAAATATGCCAATGCAAAAGGCCGCCGCGAATCCGGCGCATTTGTTGCGCTGCCTAAGGCAGTTATCAATCACCAAAACTTCATCCGTTTATCGCCACGCGCAAAGGCACTGTTGCTCGACTTCTGCGCTTGGTATGACGGCAAAAACAACGGTGATTTTACGACTGCTTGGACGACAATCAGCGCAAGAGGTTGGTCTTCACGCGACCAGGTCTTCAAGGCGCAGTCTGAATTGGAAAACTCTGGATTTATTATTAGAACGCGGCAGGGTGGTCGTACACAGTGCAACCTCTTCGCTATTAGTTTTTTCGCTATTGATGACTGTGATGGAAAGTTGGATGTTGCGCCGACAAAAACGGCACCAGGCGATTGGAGGAAAAATCATTTTGAGTAACCCTAATTTGCACCAAAACTCACCCGCATTTAGTGTCACCAATCGAGAGAATGGGCGGAATCGGACCCGATGTAACCCGTATTTAGTGTACGTGGATACCGTTTGCGGCGTTTCTTGTAACCCGCATTTAGTGCACCTTTCTAGATCTACCATACGGCTATGAATAACGAGACGATGGTGGCGCCGAAACTGCCATGTAATCTGTGCTTGAAGGATCCTAAGCGAACCGGATGGAAGTATGGAGAATTTATGGTTACTCACTGCCATCACACGAATACTGGCGGTGTGTTCACTGCACAGAAAAACAGCTGGATTATTTTCTCGCCGGTGAACGAAGATCAGTTCGCAATTGCAGTTGCAAGCCAACTAACACAGCATATTGCTGCAGTTGAACTGGATAGACCGAATTGATATGGTGGTCGTGTTCAATACGTTAACTGTTGAATCTATCAAAGCGGCTGTCCACTCGCCGCTAACTAACGATTCCAGTTTGAGGTTCGATCTCCGCCCAGGCGACGCGATCAGCTGATACGTAATCAATTTGACTGTGATTGAGTTCGCGGTCTTGATTATAGAAATCAGCGAGACCTCATGAAGTCAAATCTAATTTCATCAGATGCTGTCGGCGAGCCACTAAAGCAACGCCAAATCGATAGCTGGTTATCCGAGCCACATCACCGCTACGTCCGCGTCAGAAAAAGACACATCGACGAGGGTAGCCGGACTGTTGAAGTCGCTTTTTCCAGCGATGAAGAGATTCAGCGATGGTTTGGTATAGAAGTGCTCGGACACGAAAAAGATCAGGTCGACCTCAGTAGGTTACAACAAGGTGCACCGCTTCTCGTCGAGCACGATACACAAGATCATGTAGGCGTTGTTGAATCAGTACGTATCGATACATCCGTTGGCAGAGCGGTCGTCAGATTCGGTACGGGAGTGCGAGCCTCAGAGGTGTTCCAGGACGTCGTTGATGGCATCAAGCGCCATGTTTCTGTGGGTTACTTCGTTCACGAAATGGAGTTGCTCAAAGAGGTTGACGACGGACCGAACGTGTTTAGGGTTTCTAAATGGGAGCCGTTTGAGATTTCAATTGTCGCTGTACCCGCTGACGTTTCAGTTGGTGTCGGTCGCGGCAAGTCTACTTACGAATCGATGGAGATAGGGCACATGGATAATCATGTAGGCGGTCAAACACGATCGCAGCGCAAGGCAACAAAGAAAATTATGGAAAGCGACAGAGAGCGCATTGAGCAACTTCGAGCGACCGGCATCGAATATGGTGCAACAGAGCTCGCTGAGCAATTCATCCAAAGCGGCGGTTCTGTTCACGATCTCAACCAGGTTATTTTGGAGCGCGGCGGGCTGAAACCGACTAACACAGAAGATCCGAATCTTGGGCTCAGCCGGACAGAGCTATCAAAGTACAGCGTCAGCAGGGCAATATTGGCCCAGGCTGATCCGCAGCGATACGCACAGCAGGCGGGCTTGGAAATAGAATGCTCTCGAGCAATCGAACAGTCATCGGACCGACAGTTGCGCGGCAATATTCACATTCCGCACGATGTTCTTGTCACTCCGTACGCGCAAAGAGCGGCAAGCGTAGGTTCGGCAGGTGCTGGCGGAAATTTGGTCGAGGATACAATTGACTCGGCGAGCTTTGTCGACCTGCTTCGAAACCAATTGGCACTCGTTATTGCGGGTGCAACGTACATCAACGGATTGGTCGGCAATATGCTAATACCACGGCAGACCGGTACAGCAACCACTTTTTGGATAGCTGAGAACGCTGCACCTGACGAGAGTAGCGCCGTGTTTGATCAAATACCGATGACACCCAAAACCGTCGGCGCCTACTCAGAAATTTCTCGCTTGGCATTACTTCAGACGGCACCGGCAATCGATAACCTGATTATGAATGATCTGGCGTCGGCGGTGACACAGGCAATCGATTTAGCCGGAATTGCTGGTACGGGAGCTAACGACCAGCCTATCGGATTGTTGAACCAGAGTGGCGTAGGTGTCACACCGCTCGGCCCCGACGGTGCAGCGCCAGGCTGGGACGACATCGTCAACATGGAAAGTGATGTGGCGGCTGGCAATGCTGAAGGAGACAATCCAGCTTATCTCACCAATAGCCATGTTCGGGGCAGACTCAAGCGGACGTTCATAGATTCGGGAAGTGGCGAACGCGTATGGGACAACCGATCACCTGATACTCCAGTTAACGGCACGCAGGCCGTCATCTCAAATCAGGTGCCGAGCAACCTAACCAAAGGAAGCGGTACCAATCTATCTGCAGTGATCTACGGCAACTGGAAAGACCTCATAGTCGGGTTGTGGGGCGGACTTGATCTATTGGTAAATCCCTACAGTCTGGACACTATAGGGGCAGTGCGAATCACTTCATTTCAAACGGTTGATATTGCGCTTCGGCATGCCGAAAGCTTCAATGTCATAAATGACGCTGTCACTACATAGCGCACCGGGCACGAATCATTTCGTACCACGACCGCAGACCCAAACAAATGGGGCAAGAAGATCGCCCGGATCTTTTTGGGTGCGCCTCCCTCAATTGCATCCTCGCAGTTGGCACGGCGCGCTACACAGCTATCAGAAGGTACTTCCTAACGGGCGTACGCCGTGTGGGTCCGCAGCACCGCAGAGAATCAATTTTCTCTGGCGGCCGGAGCCCAGGGCAGCATCAGCATCCGTCTTTAACTAAGGCGATGAATTAGTTAGATTTTTGAGATTGGTGATGCACAAGTAGAGCGCGCGACCCGAGAAGGGAAACGACATCGCAGGTGGTATCAATAACGTCCGGTTTCTAAAGTCAGTCCGGAGCTGACCGTGGTTCACGGTTATCTAAGGTACAATCGTGTGAATTCTGGCCTTTACGATGCCCAGCCGGCAAAACTCACTCGAACGACTGGTACGGAAAATGAAAGGTGACACCCAGGTCATTGCAGGCGTGACAATTTTTTTTCTTGGCGTTCTACTTGGCTCGTACGTGGATGGCCAAGCGCCTTCGTTAAGCGTTGCCGACTTCATGCCCGCGCTAGTTACCTTATTTGCGGCATACACAGGTGTGCGCTACGCGTTTGATCTACAGAACAAAGAAAAAAATCAAGAAGATATTCGGAAAAATTTGCTGGCTCTAAATTCGGCCGTCGTGTCTCTGTCCCAGATGCATAATCAGCTTTCTTCATATAAACGACAAATTATCGATACACACCGCGAACGTGCCGACAGAAGTATTACTATGCGCCCAACGGTGCTGGAGTCGCAGAATCACTTGCGAATTGACTCAACAAGCCTGTCATATATTCTCGATTCGACAAAGGCCCAAGCGCTACCGATTGCAATGAATGCCGAATCGTCGTTTTTTCGGACAATTGCTACAATCAATGAGCGAAGCCGAATCATGTTAGATGAAGTTCATCCGTGCTTGAACGGTGCGGGTGTCAGAGAAGGAACCGCTATGCGACTACAAGAAGTTGAGGAAATCCTTACTCACGGTGTTTTCGTCAAATGTGGCCGAATTACTGACAGCACAATTGAAATGGTCGAAGACAGCCTTCCGGCCCTTAAGAACGCGGCTGACGAATTGGCAGCAGCAACCAAAGAACTTTATCCTGATCAAAGCCCGAGGTCATTTGAAGCTGTCGATCCTACGGAGAGTGGAAATGCCACGAACCCGAACTAAGCTTGTGACTAAAATGGGCAGCTGACCGAGCCGAACACCGCCTAGCCCAGTCCGGGTCCGATAGTTGAGCTGCTATAGAATTCTCTTGATCGATTCGAAGAAGGGAGCGAAATGAACGAAGTCGAGACACTGTGGCGTCAATACTCAATGCAGGTCGATCTTTACAAACACTATTTGAAGATCACGATCGAGTTCAACGTATTCTATTATGCAATCACAGGCGCGATTGTTTCATACTATTTCGCGCACTCTTCAGAACCTCATATACAGTACTCCTTACTACTGCCGATCATAATGAGTTTCCTATTTTCTGGATTCTTCTTCTATGGGTCTGTCCTGATGAAATACTCGCGTGAGGAGGTCTTCGAAATCAGAGATAAGCTAGGTTTTTCCACCGCACCCGAGCTAAATGTACTCAGGGTGCTCCTTTGGATATTTTCAGCCCTCATGATATTTGTGTCGATTGGATTAGCCTCTCTAATGTATTGGGCTTGACCATTTCCAAATCTACACGCTTAGCCCAGTTTTTCCTGTTGTCGTATCAGCCAGCCGGAAGCAAAGTGAGTACATGCTTTGCCAAATCTACATTGAAGCCCTGCTAGTCGACGTGACTGCGGCAGACGCAATTTACGCGGCCATGGAATCTGGCGAAAATAATGCAGCCACCGCTGCCGTATGTTGGCTGATAATCGCGAGTCGAAAATCTGGTGGTGATGATGACTCAGTAAAAATCGGGACTATTGTCAAGCCGCGCAGTACGCGTCCCCGCGGCGATTGAAATCTAGGAGGCGACAACAGTAGCAACACCACAACCAAAATTGCTGGCAGCGGTCCATTGAAGATTTCGGACTGATGCTGAATCGACGCCCGCAGTTTGACCGGAGCGGACAGGAACATAACGCTAATCTACGATCGTTGATGTAGATTAGAAGGTGGCCAATTCTTGATAACTGTTTGCAGGTGCACCATATAGACTTACCCTAGTGATCGCCGGGTTCCAACTCGTATGTGTTTATTAAATCTAGAATTGAAGTTGATCGCGTAAAATAAGACAGGCCCGTATGCTTGTACATTTCGGGAGTTGAACTGTCGTCCCACCAATGCCCGGACATGATTCCAATTAGCTTCGGTGCCACGTAGCTTGGATTGGAAAGGCCCCTCCCGGTTGGCACGCCTTTCTGAAATGAAAGGACGGGGCTCCCACTGGATCCAGAAAACGACAGGCCGGACACAAGTACGATGTTTTTCCATATTACCGATGGATTAACGAAAGTCCGATTTGGTATGGATGCAATACTAGCGGTCCTGGCAATCGCGAGATTACATGCTGTATCCCACCACTTGTTGTTTCCTGAGCCGGGATAACCCAAGAAAGACACAGAATCCATGATAGTAAGTTTTATCGACAGGAAGTCCGTGTCGGCAACCTCGCTAATCGGGATCAACTTTTGATACTTGAATTCGCCTTGATCGATTTCGAATACTGGATTAAATAAGATAGCTACATCGCATTCTTTCGACCACCGTAACTTTGATGCCTGTAGGTCACATTCGAAAAACCTCGTGTCGCTAAGAGGTCTTCTCATAGGACCGTCATACAGTCGATGCTCAATTCGTAATGAGTGCAATTTCAAGTTTGGGTTGTTTCCGAAATTGACTGTCGGATCAACATTGTGGCGATTCGTGACAAAGTACCTGGAACTGGACGTCGCTTTTCCGAGCCAAAATCCAGTACCAGATATGCACTTGAAATTGCCAATATGATCGCAGAATTCAGACTCAAGACGGGCCACGGCGTAGATGATCGCTGGATTTAGTCCAGACATAAGCTGATCATTCCTCATTTGTGCAGCCAATATCTTGGCTTGATCACGCATTCGAAGCAAGGCCACAATAGATTTGTGGCCTACAAGCTCGGTTTTACAATGACCGACATTTATAAGAGGGCGAGATTCCGTAGCGCTACGACTGCCACTGCTTGACATGATCTGGACAGCGGTCCGTAGTCCATCCACCACCATCCACCAGACCATGCCGCTGCTCAGAGCTGTCTAAGCTGAGTTCAGGCACTCATCTATCGAATCGACGAATATCGTCACTCAACATTTGTTCTCGCGTTTCGGCTTTCCGGCGAACTTCTGGAAGATATTCGTCGTCCCACATTACGTCGCCAAGCATAGGCAGTCTTTCAAATCGTTCGCATATAAACGTAGAGCATGTTTGGATCGCATAGCATAAGGATGCGGCGTCATCCTCCGTCAGTTGGATATAAACGCCGGGTTGGTGCGGGAGCGACTCTCGGTTGGTACCGTGCTGACTTAAAATGGTCGCGCAGGCACCCATCGCAGCGTTAGCCCGTCGGAGTGTGCGAAGAGTGCTACGCAAGTCTGACATCGCGCGATCGGCGTCTTCGGAAATTTTATTAATGTTTGTCGTTTTATTAGTCGTCATGAGTCTCTCCATTTGGGAACCGTTTGGGAAACGATTCTGAGTTGAAGTTAAGAGACTCTAAGCGATTGAAAAATATGGTACTCCCTACCGGATTCGAACCGGTGTTACCGCCGTGAGAGGTCTGAGACCTGTGCACTCGTAATGGTCCGCTACGTAACCTACAGTATTTCCAAGTCTTTGTTTTTGCTTGCAATAGCAGGCAGACTAAAGAACCTACGGAAACCTAACGGAACCTACCTACGGCTCTCCCATTGGGCTCTCCCAAAAGGGAATTGGAACAGTGAAGAAGCGGTTCGACAAGAAATATCTGGATGGGCTCAAGCCCAAGAAGGGGCGCTATGAGGTTGGTGACACCGGCTGCAACGGCCTGATCGTACGCGTACAGCCAACCGGCTCGAAAAGCCTGTACGTCATTTTCAAGATACGCGGAGCCGGGGCAATCGGCGTCAACGGCCAGCGCCTTGCTGGTCCGCAGCAACGCATCCTTCTGGGCAGATGGGGCATCGAGCTGCACACCGGCGAACACGTCAAAGAGCTTCGCAAACGGGCCAACGACATTATGGACTTGGCTCACGCCGGAACCGACCCACGGGAACCGGAGCGCCGGTCCAAAGCGAACACTGTGGAATCCGTCGTACGCGCGTACATTGCGGACCATGGCCCAAGCCTTGCTCGCCCAAAGGAGCTGGAGCGCCGCATGGAGATGCACGTGCTTCCCACCCTTGGGCCGCTGCACATCGCGAAAGTGGACAAGGAGCACATCAAGACACTGCTAAGCAGCCAGACCGTCGGAACCGCGCGGGAAGTTCGCAAGCACCTTGTCGCGCTGTACAACTGGGCCATCGACGGTGGATTGGTGACGCACAACCCGGCGAAGGGCGTACAGAAGGACCGGCTCGTTGCAAACACGAACGCAGGCTACACGCTGAAAGAAGAAGAACTCCGAGCGGCGTGGGCGGCAATGCTGGAAATGGGCTACCCGTACGGCGATATGTACCGCTTGCTGCTGCTAACCGGCCAACGCTGGAGCGAGTGGTGTGAGGCGAGCTGGTCGGAAATCGGCAATGGGGAATTGATCGTACCAGCCGCGCGGTACAAAACCCGCGTCGAACATGCCACGCCGTTGGCCCCGGCCTGCAAAGATATCGTTGATGCTTTGCCGTTCCGTGACCGTGACAGTTGGCTGTTCTTTAACAAGACAATGGAAGCGCCTGCCAACAATCGCAATATGAACCGCAAGCGCTTGTCGCCGCTGGCGCAGAAATATCTACGCAAACAGTTGAAGAAACCGGAGGCGAAGCTGCACCATTTCCGCATTCATGATTTTCGACACACGTGCGAAACACGAATGACAAAGCTGGGTGTTATTACGGAAGTACGCGACGCCGTTCTTGGGCATGCGAAACAGGGCATGACAAAGCAGTACAATACGTACGAGTATTGGAAAGAGAAAACCGAAGCGCTCGAACTGTACGAGCAACACATACTGGGAATTGTCTCTTGAAGAATATCGCAACGGAATTCGGCTTCGAAGAAACGGCGCTACGCGATAATTTGGAAGGTGCGCGAGGCATGCATGACAATGCATTGGATCGTACAATCCACAAACAGTTGGTCGACTTTGCTAAAGTCGTTGTCGCGATGAAAGAGCGCTATGACAACATTAAGTCCGAACCTGCGCTGTCGTTGTTGAATGAACACGATACGACCTTGTTAGTAAGGAGGCTCCAACATAATGCGGAATTGGCAGCGATGGATTCGGAAGCGCTGCATCGTAAAGGTGGCAAAGCGGACCTATTCCCGCTCGACATATTCGCCGCGCAGTTGAGAGACTTCTGGGACACACGTCGTGACGTTCGATTCGGTTGCAAGTTTAAACGCAAGGGCGAGGGGCGTGTGCCAGACAACGAGGCGTCCAGCTTCCTTTGGGCTTGTGTGCAATGGTTGGATGCAGAGAAGTACCAAGCAACACACGTTGAAGCGAGTATGAAGCGCATCAACAAGGGCGCAAGGAAAGGCGGACGGCAGGAACCACCGGGCCCGGTAAAGGCAGACCCCTCTAGAGACGAATACCAGAAGTCGCTAAACAAATTCCTGTACGGGTCTCAAAAGCGTAAATAGAACCGCTTCTTGCCACTAATTACGCTGTTCCCATTTTCCGTCTGGAAGCGGCATGCTCCGGGTTTCCAAAACACAATGGAGTTGAGCCAATGGCGCTGCCGAAGTACGTCTCGTTTACGGAAGTGGTCAGCAAACTACCATTTTCCAGCACACACATACGCCGCCTAATTGCCCAAGGGGAGTTCCCGAAGCCGGTCAAGTTGGGCCTACGCCGCAATGCTTTCGTCGAACAGGAAATAATCGACTGGATTAAAGCGAAGCGCGACGGAGCAGCGGCGTGAAGTTCGTACGTGGCACTAACGGTTCGCTAATCAATGTCGACCACATCGTTTCGCTCGACAGGAAGCACCGGGCGACGCTTACGAATGGTTCGACCGTCGGCATCGACGAGCGCGACGCGACACAACCCCCGTTTTCTAAGCGTAAAAAGAAAAGGGCCACCGAATAGGCAGCCCTTTTCCCGCAATGAACGTTGAAGTAACCAGCTTCAACAACACCAAACAACTCAACAAGGAGCAGTGTAATCATCGCCGTTTGCAACCAGCCCGACAACTGTTGCGAACTGCCCAGCAGCTACACATGATCGACCCCGTATGAACACCAACCTAAAACAACTCGACACAGGCGCACTGCGGAAGCCATCCGTACGCGTCGCGGCGCAAGCCGGGAATGCTCTGGCAACACATAGAAATCGAGCATTCAGAATTAGTACCACGTTCCGTGTCCTTAGCAATAAGGAACGAATAAAATGGCCACCACCGACTCTGACGCTACTGTAGCGTTTCTCAAAAACTTCCACCCCGACGGCCCTTGGCCGCTGACTCGCAACTGTGTGACTGGCGATTGGTCACCGAAAATGCGTGCCGTGACCGACGTGGATAATTATCTCGGCGAGTGTCGCGACAATAATAGTCTCTACTTCAATCCCGGAATAATCGGCAAGGATTTTGACTTTCGCCGTGGCAAGCCAACCGAGGCTGACATGGCCGGGTCGCGTGCGGTATGGGCGGAGATTGATCCGCGCGACAAAGAGCGTATCGACTGGGACGCCCTCCGCGAAGAATGTTTGGCACCTCTGCTGCGGTTTCCGATTACCCCGTCAATTCTCGTATACAGCGGTCGCGGGTGTTGGGCGTATTGGTTGCTGGACCAGCCTGCGGCTCGCGATGAAGTTCGAGCTATCAATGAGTGGTTGATCGCGGAGCTGCGAACAATCACAGGCAAGAAGTCCACCGTGCACGTTGATTCCTGTGCCAACGTTGACCGGCTGGCTCGCTTACCGGGCGGCATTAACCATCGCTCCGGGCGCATCGCTGAAATAATTAGCTATTCCGGTCTGACGTATAGCGCCGCCGAATTTGGTCGCGGTGACTCGAAGTCCAATGCCGCTGCTGGCGGTGAAGTTGTGATCAGTGCACCGATCCGCATCGACACGCCCGACGACTTAGATCAATACGTCGATCCACGACTGCATGAGCAAGGCAGATTTTCGCGGTTGAAGTTGCTGATGTTCCATGGCCACGACCCCGAGAATAAATTGAAGACTGACACTGGTGCAGATGCTTCCGGCAACGGCTGGACGTGGGATTTCTCGTGCAACGCAACTCGTGCTGGTGTGCCCAACGAAGTAATCCTGGGAATATTGCTGGACTCGCGCCACGCTATCTCGGCGCACTGCTTCTCCCAGAAGAATCCGGAACGCGCAGCAATGCGAGCTATCGCACGGCCCGTTGAACTGGGCGAGGCGAGGCCGGGTGAATGGCTGGACGAGAGCGCAGACGGCGAGTTCCAGTGCGACGACAAAGGCAAACCGTACGCCAATCAACACAACATTCGTATTGCGTTGGCAAAGCTGGGCGTGAAATTGTCTTACGACGAATTCGCGTGCCGTCTCCTGATCGGTGGTAGGCATCTTTCGGATGCAGAAGTCGAGCGCCTTTGGCTTGAAACAGAATCGCGTTTCAAATTTCGCCCCGGCAAAGATTATTACTGGATCGTCGTGCAGGACGCCGCACGCAGTAATTCCTTTCACCCTGTGCTGGACTACCTGAACGGATTGTCGTGGGACGGTACGCCGCGCGTCGAAGGGTGGCTAAACAAATACTGCTCGGCAGAGGAATCTGACTACACGCGCGCAGTTGGAAAACTGTTTCTCGTTGCTGCGGCACGTCGTGTACGGCAACCCGGCTGCAAATTCGACGAAATGATGGTGCTGGAATCCCCACAAGGTGGTTTCAAGTCCACCGCGCTGCGAACGCTGGCCGTGAACCCGGATTGGTTCAGCGACGACCTACCGCTGAATGCCGATACCAAGCGTGTTATCGAATCGCTAGCCGGTCGATGGATTGTCGAAGCCGCCGAGCTGAAAGGTATGCGTAAAGGCGAGGTCGAACACATGAAGGCGTTCCTGTCTCGGGCTGTGGACCGTGCGCGAATGGCTTACGGGCGTATCCCGCAAGAACAACCACGCCAGTGTGTGATCGTCGGAACGACGAACAGCGAACGATACCTTCGCGACAACACTGGCAATCGCCGATTTTGGCCTGTGAAAGTTGGTTTTGTCGATTTGCCTGCGCTGACCGCCGACCGGGATCAGCTTTGGGCTGAGGCTGCATGGTTGGAGTCCGAGGGCGAGAGTATACGACTGCCGGAAAAACTCTGGGCGGTGGCGCATGCGCATCAGGAGGAACGCCGGGTTGAAGATCCGTTTGTTGCAATGCTAAGTGACAAACTTGGCAAGGCGACGGGTAAATTACAGGCGGAGGATGCATGGCGTATCGTCGGAGTTGTCGCTGGGCACAGAACTCAGGACCACAATCTAAGATTAGGTGAGGCACTGCGAGAGCTTGGTTGGACGCGGACCAAACGGCGATTCGGGGGCGACCCTGAATGGTGTTACGTGCGTGGCGACAAGCACGAGCAGGGGCAGGCCATACAGCTCGAACTCGATCCGGACGACGGTTCGTTGTTCGTTAGCGGCACAGTCGACGATGGCCGCGAGGTTCCGTTCTAATGGCGTTCCTCCCGACAATTCGGGGAACGGCCAATGTCCAGGCGGGGGAACGGGCTAAGCCTTGGGGCCGACAGGGAAAAGCCACCAACCGTTCCTCCGTTCCGCCCCGAACCGTGTGGGCACTCTATAGTCCTGCGACACCAGTACTTCTAACGCTGCGACCTAACCTACAAGTCCTTTCTTACTTTGAAGGGGAACTAGGGGGAACGGTTGTAGAGGTGTTACGAGGCTGCGCTTCGGGCGTTCCCCCAACGGCAGGAACGGGTCGGGAACGTGGCGGAACGAGTTGTGTTATCGGCGTTTGTGCCGGGCGACCCGAAATCGAACTTGGCGTTACTGCCTCGCGCATGCGGGCGACGCAGCACAAGAGAGCAGGGTGCAGTTGCCCGGCAAATAGCACCAACCGCCCTGAGTGGGCGGTTCCCCTTGGGCCTTGCCAACCACGCAATCCTTGCAACAGCGCCGTTTGCGACCTGCCTTCTGCACAAAAATCATCAACCGGAGAGCTGACCGGGAGAGCTGTGGCAATGCAGCCTCCTAATTTCCGCTCTTACAACCGTAGGCCCGTGTTGCTGGAGCAGCGGGCCACCCGCAACAGTTCGCAGCTAGCGAGCGCACTCAGGAGGCTGCTGCAATGACCGAACGTGACGCCCGACCCACAGGCCTCAAACACGCCAACATGGCCATGACCCCGGAGCGCAAAGATAAGTATCTCGAAGTACTGGCCGCCACCGGAAGTTCTGTAGCTGCTGCAGCTCAGGCCAGCCCGGAAGCCTATGGCGCTCGACCCGGCTACACCAGCTTCTACAACGAGAAAAAGAAAGACCCAGAATTCGCCGTTCGATGCGAGGAAGCGATGGATTCATTTCTTGGCGTACTGGAGGCAAACGTTGTGAAGTGGGCTACAACCCCAACGCGCCGCCCGGTAGTCGCGAACGGAGAGATAGTCGGCTTCGAAGAGAAGCCCCCCGACCCACGCCTAGTTCTCGCGACACTCCGCCGCTACAACCCGCGCTGGAACGAGAAACAAACGCTGGAGCACACCGGCAACGTCGACCACACCCACAGGGGTGGACTGGTCATGGCCAGCATATCGGCGGACGACGTCATGCTGTTGCCTCAAGAGAAACGCGCCACCTTCGCAGCTCTCTTGACGGACCTGCTCGAAGCCAAGCAAGCACAAACCACCGCCATCGAGCACCAGTCCGAATGAGCGACGACCTCAAACAACTGCTCGCCGATTTAGAGCTGCTGGACGGCATAGCCACCGGCAAAGTCTCTCCGGTCGAGCTGGCGCGCCGCGTCGTCTTGATAGGCGACGACCCTCCAGCAGAGGGGTGTGGTCTTCTCTGCGTTTCGCGAGGCTATTTGCGCGACGAGATGATGAGAGAAAAGGTCGACCCCAACGACCCGGAATCCATAACCGTCGGCGACGCCGCGTGGGAAATCGAAAGCGAAGAAGACATTGCCGCCAATCTAGCCGAGATGGAGGAGTTCGCAGAAAAGTACGGATATAGACCATCACCGCCGTCAGCACCTCCCATCGAACCCACGCCCACCCTCGAACGCAGCCCGGATGCATTCGTAGCGCAAATACCAGACGAATCCAAATCAAGCCACGTACTCAAAGTCATCCGCCGAGCAATTCGAAGATGATTGCCGTCGACCTGGATTACCTCGCCGATGTGCAAGATAGGAAGCGCGAACCGGAACGCCGCTTGTGGGTCGGTGTTCTCTTGACTGTCTGCCGCGATGCACAGGGCATCAACTGTTACTACGACCGTGAAATTGACCTAGCGCGCCGCTGGTTGCTGACACCGCACAATCCTGACCGTGAGTCCGTATGCGAAATGGCAGGCGTACCTGAGCGCTCGCTGCTTACTTGGGCCAATCGCACCTTACCGTTTGTCGACGCCGAAACAATGACGAATGATTCGTACCGTAGCGGTGACTGGACGCCGTGCCATGAGGACAGGACCCATGTTTGAAGATATCCCCTCCGGCGTCGACATAGATGCCACCGTCGAAATAAACGCCATTGACGAAACCACGACGGCCTTTGAGAGAAAGGTCACCAAGCTAAACGAACTCGTGGGAGCCAAACGCGAAACCCTTACATCCGAGCGACAAAGTGATTTTGATCGCGCTGGGTTGATCGGTACCGAGAACGGTGTACGACAGATTGACAAAGACCGACAGAAACTCGACCGAGACTTTATCGAACGTGGCATCAGTGAAGGTGTAAGCGCGTTCCGTGAGGAATTGACCGAATCCAGTGCAACAGAGCGTGAAGCGATGCTCAAGAACCTCAACGGAAAACTGGAACGTCTCAATGCACTGGCAGATACGTTCCCAAATGCAACCGGCTTTCTCGCCCGCTTGGGCTTAGGAAGTACCGAGCATTCTGCTTTCGTGACGACGCTTGCCGGTGCTGGCAAAGCCGAACTCAGTAGGGTTGCAAAGGAAGCCATCTTGTCCGGCAACAAGCTTCTCGCATCAGCTGTCGTGACGGTGAACGACCGAATGGCAATTCGCGACCGTCCCTTCAAAAGCATCGAGCTGGCGGACCGGTTGGTCGGCGAAGAGCACAAAACCCTTCTCAATAAAATCACTGAAAGCCGTACGCGTGTAAAGGCGGCAATCGACCTGAACCGGCTATTCGAAGCGGGTCAGGAACACACTCATTCTAAAATCGAACGCGGGCTTGCTGCCCGTACAGCAACAGGAGCCTAAGACAATGGCTAGTTTTGTAGTACACGGCGCGAAGAGCGCTAACCAAAAGAACGCGGCGCTTGTAACAGCAGCGGACGCAAACGCGGCGTTGGTCGCTGCCTTCGCCTTGGGCGTTCGCACTGACGACGCTGCGGCGACACAAGTCCAGGCGGGTGATCTATCGACCGCTGACGTCGCCTTTTACGGGGATGCCATTGGCGCACCCGGCAATGGCGACTGGCCGAATCAGGATCGCGGCGCTTAATCGAAAGCTGCAGGTGCGTGTCGTGTCGGACCATCACATCGACACTGGGCAGAGAGATAACACGTGCCTAGCTTAGTTGCCGGGGCGATGCGCTGGTGCTGTCTCATCTCCTTGGCAGCTCACGTACTCGTCCCGGCTACGTTTCTCATATTGATCTACCTAGGAACCATGACATGAAAGATGTAAGCCTCGACCTAATCGAACAACAGTCTATGCGTATCCACCTCGCCTTGGGCGGTGACCCGGACGACGGCTGGCCACTGATTGAGGAACGGGTAGCGGTGAAACTCTTGGACCAGTTGTCAGATGCAAATCGCAAAGCGCTGTTGCACGTGGCTGCGGTTGACAGAAATTTCGAAGGTTTTGTAGATATCGACTTTGTCGTTGCAGTTGCTCGTTTGCACGGCGCCGAAGCGGATACAGTTGCTTTTGGATGGGGCTGGACGCCTGCACAGGGAAAGCCGATTACTCCACAGCAGACTATCGCACTACGGCTATCTCAATATCTGTTGGCGTCGATTGAGTGGGACGCAGAAATTGATGTCTCTAAGGGCGACTACCACAAATTTTCGTAACGACTTCCGCAACAGGCTCGTTCTCATATTCTCTTACTTTGTTTTGAATCTTAATCCGTGCACTTTCCGCAGCATCGCCGGGTTTGCCTGCGTACTTTGGATAATCGTCAATCATAGACGACCTCTCCCGATTCAATACCTCCGTCACTACGGACGCACACCTATCGTATGTGATTCGGACAGTCGACAATGGAATGGCTGGCTCAATATCAGAGAATTTCGCATCATTCCAAGCTGGGTCATCGCAAATTTCGTAGTCATTGTCGTCAACACCACGAAGTTCAAGCCATTTTGATGACTCCGGAATCTCGACGCTAAAGTCGTAGGTTTCTCTATTTGCCATAGAAATAATTTCTAGCTGCCGTCCGTCAGTCCATACTTCCGCGCTCCAAACTCCAGCTCTTGCATTATTCAACGGGTCACAATTCTCTTTGTCGTAGTGCGAAACCGTAGCGCTGAAGGACTTCGAGCCGACTGGGATCGCGAACTCAACTGATCCAATTCCTCCCTTATCTGGTGGTGTCCTGATTTCCCTTCGAAATATGCACTTAGTTCCGCCGCTGCGTGTATGACATTCTCGATTTTCCACGTCGTTCAGGAAAATAGGGAAATCTCCTGAGTTATCGACGATGAATTCGTCGTAAATTGTTTTGCCACCCCAAGAAAGAAGCGCGATTACGAAAACTCCGACTATTCGCATGACCCACGTTTCGAACGGCGTCCATTTACGGCCCATGAAACCGTCACGGAGAAATCTATTCGCTTTGTCGTCTTGACTCGTCGTTGTCAACTTAGGCTCCGGTTGATCGAATATTTGGGCAAAGCAAACCGGCTAGGCCCCATTTTCAAAGCTAGCTCGCACTTGGGCGAGCAGAGGGCTAAACTTATCATTATTCTGACCATATGCGGACCGGGAGATTGATAATGGCTAAAGTAATATCGTTTTTGTCTTGGAACGTTGAAAATTTCCACAATGATTCGACAAGAGTGAACAACGTTGTTGATCAACTTGCCCAAATGGCTCCGGATGTATTCGGCTTGTACGAAGTGAAGGGCGCAGCCGTGTTTCAGGCCATGGTGGCAAAAATGCCGAATTATTCCTTTTTCGTTACGGAGAGTCCCGGAGTGCCAGAGATATTGATCGGGCACAAGAACACTGTTTCAGTTTTCGTAACGCAACGAGATGAGCTTCAATCTAAAGTACCAACTCTTCGACCAGGTGCATTAGCGACGGTGACGAAAGGCGGCAACATATATTCGTTACTTTTTCTGCACCTAAAGAGTTTCCCCGGACCTAGAGACTGGGGCCTCAGAGACGATATGTTCCAACACGTCGCGAATCTCAAACGAGCACTCGACCGGGTTGCTCCTGAAGGGACAAAGGCAAACTTCGTTGCTTTGGGAGACATCAATACAATGGGAATGAGCCCCGCATACAACAACGATCTCGACATAGACGGTGCACAGGAACTTGGCTATGTCGATAATCGAATGAATGCGAAAGTGAACGGGATGCGGCGTCTCCCGAAAACTCATCACAATACTTGGTGGAATAAGAGCCCAAAGCCGGGGCCGTCAAGCCTAGATCACGTATACGCTTCCGAGCACATGATATTCAAGAAATTCGCAAATGATTCAGAGGTTGAGGTGACCGGTTGGGTAAATGAGACGACTGATGCCAAGAAAAAGGCATGGATTGATAAGTTTTCGGATCATTCGATCCTATTTGGTGAAATTCGCGATTCCTAATCCTGACGCCTTCTAGTTGTTACGATCTTCGATCGCTGCTCAATGTCTGAGGAATAACCGTTAGCTCTTGGGCTCGATTTTTCGAAAATAGTATCCATACCCACTATTCTCCGATGTCTCGTAAACTTCCTCTGTATCTATCGAGAATCCATTTCGTGTCAGTCTATTTACGACGTCGAAATCTGCCGAGTTGATTAGGTTAATAAAGAAAATTCCGTCCTTCTTAAGTACCCGTGCAATCTCGCCTATTTGAAAGTCCGAAATATAGAAGTGAAATACGAAGAACGAGGCGACCACATCAAAAAATTCTGTAGCGTATGGCAAATTATCTGTAACAGACTTAAACGACGTGTCCGCGTAGTTTTTTAATAATTTCCGCTCAAGGGGCTTCCGGATATCGAAGCCAAACACTTGCGAGTCGGTCAATCGTGACCGAATAATATTTCCGGCATACCCATTGCCGCACCCAAAATCCAGAACGTTAACTGGGCCAGAAGATTGTAACTCGACAAAACTGATAAGGCTGTTGATTACATGCTTGTTGTATTCTTCGTCGACTACCGTCAGCGCATGGCGTTCTCGTACATTGTTTAGTTCCTTAACAAATTCGGGAGACAGTTTCGTAACGTGCTCTGGGATATATAGTCGATTCATGAATCGGTAGAATACCTTGCCGTCTTTCAGAAGAATCGACTTGTTCTTCCTCTCGTCCTTCTCTCCAGAGAGAAAAATGGGGAACTGTTTGCTGACCTTAGCCAATTTCATGTTGAATCATCTTTACAAGTGCTTTCGTATTACTTTCGATCAAACTTCCACTCAGATCCTCTTGCTTTGGAAACGTGAATGACACTCGGGCATTCAAGTAGAGCACGCCCCAGATCTTGCTGTTTACAACTACGGGGCAGCAGTAATACGACATTTCGCCATCAGCAATTTGCTGATCTGCTTCATCCTTCCGAAAATTATATATTTCCAGTAACTTTCGAATTTTCTCTTCTTTATCCACAAAATTCTCGCTGAAATGCTCCGTTTCCTGCGTGAATGCGTGCCGCACGATGCCCTTTTTAATCTCGTGCTTCCGCCCCTTCCTGCCGCCGGATGGGTAGTAGTCAATATATTGCTTGTAGAATTTCTTGTTGAGTCTTTTGTGTAATGTGATTCGGACATCAGCCTCTGGATTGAATCCATTTTGTTCATAGAAATGGCGTACTAACAGGTCAATGTTTTTTGTCTGTATTTTAAGAGCTACAAATTCGAACAGAAATAATGCGAAAAGCCCGATGTATATGGCAACTACAACTCCGAAACTGATTGAGGTGCCGTTCTTGGACACGTAATACGCGAAAAACCCTAGTAGCCCATACTCGATGAGTTTTATCATTACTCGTAGATCAAGGTATTTATTGAAGGCCATAATTTGACTCGAATAGTGCACTGCTGTCGCTTCCACAATACTTGAAATAGAAACTTGTTGCGATTCTCGCTAGCTGCTCAATGATTCTCTCTTGATCGCAATCCGCGATTACAAGAGAAAAGGAGCACAACAATGGCTACGAAGAAATCCAAGAATGTGACTACAGCACAGCTCGTCGTGCGCTATAACAAGGTCGCAACCACTTTGGGCAAGAAGCCTGTGAAGAAGTTTGCAGACCGGAAGACTGCCGAGCGGCGCGTCAACGTTATCGAAGCCCAACTAACGCCGACCAAATCACGCGGCATGAACTTCGACTTGCCGGCGTCAAAGAACAAATCCGCACCGCGCGAAAACTCCATGCGTGCGAAGCTGCTCGACGAACTACAAGCTGCTGGTAAGAAGGGCATCGCATTCGAGGTGTTGCACAAGCGGTGCGGCTTCAAAAACCTCAAGTCCACGCGCGACGCGCTTGGGCTTCTGAACCGGAAGAATGGGTACGGAGTTTCGACCGACGGTAAATTGATCTGGTTAACGGGATAGAAAGCTAAAGCGCTCAATAAAAAGGCCGGGCGAAATGCCCGGCCTTAGTGTAGGAAAGAATTAGTTAGCTCGAAGTTTGCTATGAGCGATATGTGGTTACCTATGGCTTCCGCCTGTTATTGATCTTCTAACGGGTTCAAGGTTCAGCGCATCGCAGAGCGGGTTACCGGAGTCGGCATAAGGCCAAGTCGGTCATCGAACAATTCACGCTTTCCCAAGCGCAGTGTTAATCCTGCTTCTTAATTGCCACCTGGAGGCGTTCCCTTTGACTGATTATCTTCCCAGTCTCTGGCGCCATCCTCAGTGGTTTTTCGGCCAACCTGTTTGATGTGGGCAGTCGGATGTTTTCGTTGATGCTCCTGCTCACGTCGTTCCAGATCGTCCGTAATTCCACTTTGGATAATCTTGTTACCCTGTTTTAGGTGGTATTTAAACGTATCTCGATTAGACATTTCTCTAATTCCTATATTGAACGTTAAAAGAAAAGGGGACGTGACAGAAGCCATTTCCTCTCGCGTCACCAATGCTGCCCGTTGGCAGCTCGGCTTATTGCAATACTACCATATACAGTGTTGTATTTGTCAAGAAACACAAGATGTTGTGTTCGTAACCTAATTCTTGTTCTGAAGCGCTTAAGTCAGTACTCGAACGACTTCGCTTAGCAACACATCGAGGTCATTTGAAAAGTCGACCTGCGTAACGGTTGGCAGCGTTTCTTTCTTACGGACATGCGTATGCAAGTGCCGATCCGCAATCTTACGGGATGTCTTGTCGAGCACTGCCATCGACGACTTGAACGATGCGCCGCCGCCCGAATAGTTGTTGGCTACTTCCTTGAAGTTGCTGCACGCGAAGATCGGCGGTACGTGATCGATGATTGCGCGCACCAACATGACAGTCGAATGTTTACTGCCAGATTTGTGTGCTGCATTGATTTCTCCACAGAGCGCGACTAGCTTCTTCAGGTCGAAATCATTCGACTGAACCTCTGCGAGTTCCGTAATACGCCCGTGGTCTACATAGACACCTTTCTGTGTCTTAAGCATTAGGGATTCAGGCAATTCGAATTTGTCGCGGTATTCTTTATCCAGCGCCCGGAGCGGGGTTGCATGCAGCCGGAAAGTTCCAGCTGTTGTGCCATTCACGAATGCGCGCGATTCACGAATCTTCTTTCTTAAACGAGAAACGTTGGGTTTTGACAAGTTGTACTCACCAAACCATTCGCACACATCACTGGTGTCGAAACTGTCTTTCTCGTTTGCTCGAAGATGGTAGTAGGCAAACAGTTTTACTTTGTCTAGCTCGCCCTGGTCAAAGAGTTCGGTGGCTTCGGTGAAATCGTCAAGGTCCATAAACTTACTTGGCTAGCGACGAGCGACCTTCGTCTGTGACATAGAACTGGCCGTCCTTCTTTTCGCAAAACCCTTTTGTCACATTGTTGTTCAAGCTCTGCGACGCGTTGGTCAGACTACCTTGGTGGTTCCCATCGAGCGCTTTTGTGACATCCGACGTAGTACGTTTCTGCACTTTGCCGTCGCGGGCATCAAGCCATGCAGCCGTGGCAAGGAATTTCACGGTCTGATTGGTCGTCGCCTTCGCATCCTTCAGAAACTTTGAGAGGGTGACTTTGGATTTTGTGTCGTTATCCGCGCCGCCTTGGTCACCATCGTCGCTGTGATCAACTTCGTCTGGTATGTCGACGAGCTCAGACGCACGGTCCAGTATCTTATCCAGTTGCTCTGCAAGCCATTTGTTATCGCCTTCGCCGGAGAAAGCGATATTGCCAATCTTTATCTTGAGTTTCGCTGCGTCAGCCATTGGACTGCCCCGTTCGTATTTTTATGATTCCGGACCATATTGGGGCATGTGGTGGCAATTTCAAGAGAAAAGCCTGCAAATGTAGTGCGTTAGGTCGGGTCCAGATAACTCAACGCTTTATTCCTCGCTGCTTCCCAGATGTTCGCTACGCCGCAGCGAGGAATTTCCAACCGCACGTGCACTTGGGCGTGTGGCGGACAATCCGCCCTTACGAACGCTCCAACGCTGCCGTTGACCACGCGGGCGGATATGACGGTGATGTGCATGGGCTCCATGCCGGGAATCGGGACTGGCGGGCAAAGAAAAGCCCAGCGGTGAAACTGGGCTTTAATAAGAGAAAGGCGGCGAGGCTACGCGCGAGCGACTTGGCCGACGAGGGCCAAAAGGCGGGCTTCTGATATTGGTCCGGCCAATCTAGCCAGCACCCGAGCTACGGGCCAGTACGGATTATTTTGTGGCCAAGCGCGTACCTTTTTCTTGGTGGTGTTAAAGCGATGCTGCACAACGTCGCGCGTGAGTGGTGTGCCGTGCAGATCTTCGTAGTGCGCAGGCAACCACGGCAGTTTCTGGTGAATATCGTCGTAGGCATCAGCGAACTTGGCCCCGTTAGCCTTGTGAAGTCTCAGCAGGCACTTCGCTGCGCGAAGCTGTGGTGTTGACCACTGACGAAGCGTACGGGTTACGCCGTAACGTCTAGTCGGTTGGACAATGTTGACATCAGCCTGCGTGACCACGGTTGCAGGTGGTGGACCGGAAATCGGTTCGTCTGGGCCGATAGTGAATTTGTCAAAGAATTTTCGGGTAATGCTCTTCATAAAACTTTCCTCGAAGGAAGCCCGTCACCAACACACGGCCAGCGACGGGCAGTGGGTTGCAATCAAGCGAAGCTGCTTTCGGAAATCTGCCGGAGTCTTTGGTAGACCGGGGCAGGGCGAGAGAGGGCGTCTGCAATTGCTTCAAGGTACATCAATGCAACTTCAGCGAGGTGGCCGTTGTCAACGTCGCGAGATGCGAGCATTGCTAATCCAATTGCGTTGAACTTGACCGGATTGTCTTTGCAGTTATTTTCTTGCTCGTACTGAAGGCAAGTGAAGATGTCGAATTCATCGTCGACGACGGTAAGGTTAGTATCCATTTCCAATTCCTGTTTATGTTGTACGGCAAGCAACATGCCTGCCGAAACGTGGAAGCTATTGAGAAAGGGATGCGAATGTCAGCATCGTAATTAGGGCCACGGATTGGGGCTAATTACGCTGGTGAATTGCGGCTCTCCGGGAAGGCTCTCCCGGAAACGCAAAAAGGGCTGCAAAGTGTTGCAGCCCTTACGTTGTTGGTACTCCCTAGGGGATTCGAACCCCTGTTACCGCCGTGAGAGGGCAGCGTCCTGAACCACTAGACGAAGGGAGCGGAGTTTCTGTTCTTCGCTGTTGCGAAGGGTGGCGTATTATAAAGCCCGAATCGATTGCCGCAAGCGCATTTCTGCAGTGCCTGACAGTAATCTCGATTTTCCAGACACTGGCCTTACAAAATCCGCCGCATTTGATTTGATCCAGATATGCGAATTAACATCCAATACAAGGTGTAACATACTAAAGTAAGTAGAATTATACTCTCTACAAAAGTAAGCGACGACCTAGATAATTCCGCTCTTTTGTTACATCTACCAAAGGGGCCGGGCATACAGGTTTGTAGAGAGTACGGACCTTTGATGTTGCCCAATCACTGCTATACATTGTTGTAATAATAATCATTAGAGCGAGCGATGCGTCTGGCATCGCCAGCGCCAAGGGAGACAAGCATGTATAAACGTGCGCATTGGTATTTCTCAATCGCATTGCTGGTTGCAGCGGCCGGGTTTTTTCCGCTCTACCTCAGCCGTCTCGGTGATGCATCGTTTCAAGTTCACGTTCACGCGAGCGTATCCACGGCCTGGATCGTGTTACTCATTACGCAAGCTTGGTTAATTTCACGGCGTAAAATCTTTCCTCACCGCATACTCGGCCGTTTTTCCATCGTCTTGTATCCGGTTTTGGTTGGCACAGGCAGTTGGATTCTCAGCTCGACCGTCATCGAGGCGCTAGACCGTGGCCTTCTTACCTTCAGTCGCCTCTATATAATGGACTGGATTCTTATGCCGTTCGCCGCAGCGATGTACATTCTTGCGTTGGTTAACCGGCGTAACGTTCATGTCCACCAGCGATGCATGGCGCTCACATTGCTACCGCTCTTTCCGCCAGCAATGGGGCGCGCGGTGTTCTTTTATGCGCTGTATCCGATGGGTCACGGTTTTGACGCGATGTGGCACCCAATGGCCATCATCATGCTGCTCATCATCGCTGCTGCGATTTTCTTCGATCATCGAAGCGGCAGAGTTCATTGGCCTTATCCCGCCGCCTTCGTGGCAATGCTTTTTGCCTACGCAATCGGCACGTTCGCGGCAACATCGGCGCCAGTGCTTGGTTTCCTCCGGTGGACCGCCAGTTAGACCCGTAGAACATTTTGCTATGCCCTCGCCATCGCTGGGCTGGTATCATTGCCAGTCCAGCCTTCGCAGGCCAAAAAACAACATATAAAACAGCAGGATCCAGATCAGCAAGCAACCCAAAATAATTGCCCGGCCGGCGCATACGGTTTCCCGGGACGATATCTCCAAAAGTGCCCTGAAAGTTCTTTATCGACTGCATAAGTCGGGATTTCAGGCGTTTCTGGTCGGTGGCGGCGTGCGCGATGCGTTACTCGGGCTTCATCCCAAAGATTTCGATATCGCGACCAATGCCAGTCCGGACGAGATCTATAAGCTATTCAGCAACTGCCGCCTTATCGGCAGGCGGTTTCGGCTCGCGCACGTGCGCTTCGGTCGCGAGATCATCGAGGTTGCCACCTTTCGCGCAGCAGCTAACCACGATCATGACGATTCGGCCCTCGATCAAGAAGGCCGAATTTTGCGAGACAACGTCTACGGCACTATTGACGAAGATGTGTGGCGACGCGACTTCACCTGCAACGCACTCTATTACAACATCGCCGATTTCAGCATCTGGGATTACACCGACGGTATGAAAGACATTGATCGTCGGCGCATCAGGTTGATTGGTGAGCCGGCGGTGCGCTTGCGAGAAGATCCGGTACGCATGTTGCGTGCCGTTCGCTTTGCAGCAAAGTTGGGCTTCAAAATTGACAAATCCGTTGAAAGCGCGATGTCAGGCTTGACCGACTTATTATCCAACGTGCCTGCCGCGCGTATATTCGACGAGTTCCTGAAATTGTTTCAATCGGGTTTTGCCGAAAAGACCTTCGAGCACTTGTGGCGCTACGATTTGTTCGCTCAGCTATTTCCAGATACCGATGCTTGTCTGGTCGCCGACAAACGGTATGCAAAGTTCGTGCGTGCCGCACTAATTAGCACTGATGAACGTGTCAACGCCGAAAAATCGGTCACGCCAATGTTTTTAATTGGTGTATTTTTGTGGGGTCCAATTCGTGAACTCGCCGCAAAGATGAGGGAGAAGGAGCAGATGTCCGAGTCGCACGCGATTTCTCTGGCGTCCTATGAAGTCAGTTCCAATCAACAATCACGAATTTCTATTCCGCGACGCTTCACCGGCCCCATGCGAGAAATGCTTGCGCTGCAACCGCGCCTCGAAAATATCAAGGGTGTTCGCGCAATGCGCTTGGTCGAACACCGGCGTTTTCGTGCCGCCTATGACTTCATGATCCTGCGCGCCGAAGCGGGCGATTTCGACCAGGACATAGCGAAATTCTGGACCGATGTGCAATTGCAGGACGCGGACGGCCAGCGCAAGAGTTTTAATGTTTCCGGCAAGCCGGGCGCCAACAATCGAAGGCGCCGTCCGCGACGCCGCAAGGCCAGCGGAGCGGGAGAGACTTAGTGTCTGCGCAGCCGCGCTGGTATCCAGCGTATGTCGGCATCGGCAGCAATCTTGACGATCCAGTCAAGCAAGTTCGCCGCGCGATCTCGACGCTTTCAAAGTTGGCCGACTGTTCAAGTTTTCGAGTATCGAGTCTGTATAGATCGGCACCGCTCGGACCTGCCGCCCAGCCCGACTTTATAAACGCCGTGGCTGCCTTTTTAACGCGAAAAACCGCACAATCCTTGCTCACCTCGCTGCAATCGATTGAAAACGATCATGGCAGAACCCGGAGCGACGAGCGCTGGGGCCCGCGTACCCTGGACCTTGACCTCCTGCTCTATTCCGGTGCAGTCATTGACGAGCCCAAATTGACCGTGCCGCACCCGCGCATTCATGAGCGAAATTTTGTATTGTTACCGCTGTGCGAGCTGGCGCCGCACCTCATCGTACCGGGCGTAGGCAAAGTCGTGAATTTGGCGCGCGGCATTGCAGACTCTGATATTCGAATCGAACGACTTGGGCAATAATTTAATTGAGCGTTAGTGAGCTAAACGTTAAGCAGCAGTCGCCGCGATACATTGTCGTTGAGGGGCCTATTGGTGTGGGCAAGACAAGCCTCGCCGAGCGTCTTGCCAAGAGTTTTGGGGGACAGCTAATCCTCGAACATATCGAGGAAAATCCATTCCTGGAAAGGTTTTATCGATCCGGTCGGTCGGCCGCACTACCCACGCAATTATTTTTCCTGTTTCAGCGCTCCAGGCAGCTCGAGGAGCTGCGGCAGTCAGATATGTTTTCGCCGGTGCGCATCGCCGATTTTCATTTGGATAAAGATCGGTTGTTTGCGGAGGCTAATCTCGACGCGGAAGAGCTGATGCTGTACCAGCAGATTTACGACAAGCTGGAGGTCGAGGCGCCAGTGCCTGACCTCGTGATTTATTTGCAGGCGCCGGTCGACGCGTTGATGCGACGCATATCCAAACGTGGCATTCCGTACGAACGCAATATCGACCGTCAATATTTGGAACGCGTTGCAGAGGCGTACGCGCGATATTTTCATGACTACGACCAAGGGCCGTTACTCATCGTAAACGCGTCGTCCATCGATCCAATTAACAACGAAGCAGATTACGAACGTCTTTTCGATCAAATACGCGGAACTACTGGCGGCAGACATTTCTTTAATCCAACGTCCGTTGCGCTTGCGTAGTCAATCGTTAATCGCAACTACCGAACATCTGTATAGGTAAATCGCAATGTATACCCAGCTAGAACAACGCGGCATGTTGGAGCCGCCCGTGAATGTCGCGACCCTTCGAAAAATGAAGGCGGAGGGCGAGAAAATTGCATGCCTCACAGCGTACGACGCGAGCTTCGCGTTGTTGGTCGATGCGGCTGGTGCGGATCTCGTATTGGTCGGAGATTCACTGGGAATGGTGATCCAGGGATACGACACGACGGTACCGGTCACTGTTAGCGACATCATCTATCACACCAAGTGTGTTAAACGTTTGTTGAGGCGGGCGTTTCTCGTGGCGGACATGCCATTCATGAGTTACACCAACCCGCAGCAGGCGCTTGAAAACGCCGTCATGCTGATGCAGGAAGGTGGCGCGATGATGATCAAACTCGAAGGCGGCGACGGGCAATTGGAAATCGTCGAGCATCTTGCGCGCCACGATATTCCTGTTTGCGCGCACCTGGGTCTGAAACCACAATCAGTACACAAAATTGGTGGTTTTCGGGTACAGGGGCGTGACCCGAAACTGGCGCAACAAATGATCGACAGTTCAAAACGGCTACAGAATGCGGGTGCGGATATACTGTTGCTGGAGTGCATACCGAACGAGTTAGGCGCCGCGGTCACAAAATCTTTGGAGGTACCCGTGATTGGTATTGGTGCGGGCCCGTCGGTCGATGGTCAGATTCTCGTGCTATACGATATGTTGGACATCACAAAGGGCAAGACGCCTAAGTTTGTCCGCAACTTCATGCTGGGCCACGATGCGCCCATCGATGCGGTACGATCGTACATCGCCGCCGTAAAAGACTGTTCTTATCCTGCGCCGGAACATTGTTTTTCGTAATTTGTCCCACACCTACACTTGCTCTATTGCTTTTTCGAACCGATTTTCTCTAACTAGCGGAATGCCCTATTGAATATTGTTACTACCGTTGACGAATTGCGCCAGCAGCTAAAAGATTGGCGACAGTCCGGCGATCATACTGCGCTTGTGCCGACCATGGGCAATTTGCATCAGGGGCATATGGGTCTGATCGAGCTTGCACGAGAGCACGCGGAGCGAATTATTGTTTCTATATTCGTCAATCCTACGCAATTCGATGACGACAGCGATTTCGAGCGCTATCCACGAACACTTGATCGAGATAAAGCTCGATTGAAGCGAGCGGGTGTAGATATGCTTTTTATCCCGGAAGTCGACACGATGTATCCATTCGGCACCGACAATGCAACGTCGGTCAGCGTCCCAATCCTGGGCGAAGAGTTTTGTGGGTCGTCGCGACCCGGGCACTTTAACGGGGTCACCTCTGTCGTCAACCGACTGTTTAGTTTGGTGCAACCCGACGTTGCCATATTTGGCCAGAAGGACTACCAGCAACAAATCATTATTCGCCGTATGACCGAAGATTTGAGCTTACCGATTCGAATCGTAACGGGCGAGACGGTTCGTGATGACGACGGATTGGCGTTGAGTTCCCGCAATCAATATTTGACTGAGGATGAGCGGACAATCGCGCCAAAGTTGTATGCGGCATTACAGGTAATTGGTAACGAACTACAAGCGGGTAAAAGAGATTATGAAGGTCTGGAATCGGCGGCAACCAAAGAATTGAACGGCGCTGGCTTCGAGGTCGACTACGTTGAGATTCGCCGCGCCGAGAATCTCAACCCGCCGAATCGCGACTGCGACGAATTAGTGGTGCTTGCTGCTGCGCAACTTGGGGTTGCGCGGTTAATAGACAACATTGTGGTAAGCGTTTAGCTGGCAATCAACAAGCCATTATTATTTGGAAACAGTGTTTCGACCTGCATCCTTCGCACGATAGAGCGCATCGTCCGCCGCGCGTAGCAATTCTTCGAAGTCATTATGTTCGCGCAATTGTGCAACGCCCATTGATACACGCACGGGTATTTGAATTAGCGAATCTTGGCTCGATTCCGTTGATCCGGAAATCGCCATCCGCACTCGATCAGCAATAGCCAGGCATTCCGTTTCGTTGACGCCCGGTAGCAGTATCGCAAACTCGTCACCGCCGTAACGTACCAACAAATCCCTCGGCCTGAAATGTTTTTGCAAAACATGAGCAACGGCGGACAGCACGCGGTCGCCAGCGACGTGACCGAATTTGTCGTTGAATGATTTGAATCCATCAACGTCGATCATAATTAACGACACAGGAAGCTCATCTTGTTTACAGCGCTGAACTTCTCTTGGAAATGCCTTTTCCATTGCGTGCCGATTGCCTAGTCCTGTCAAGGCATCGGTCGTCGCATTTATTTCGAATTTGCGCATGTCGCCGATACTTTCAGCAATAAACTGATTATGGCTGCGCACGCGCTCTGACAAAACAACCAACAAGTTTTTGGAAAATTCGTGCGATGCATCAACCATTTTCCAAAGAACAGTTTGATGAATAACTAACAAGTGCGAAGGCTCTGCCGCAGAGACGTAAGCCGACGGATCGCGGTCTTCAATAATCGACATTTCACCAGCGCATGCGCCGACATCCATTGCAGCAATTATCGGAGCGTCCTCAGATCCGACGCGCACGTGTAACCTACCAGAGAGTACCAAGAACACATGTTCATTCTTGATGCCGGGAGAGAGAATGAGTTCGTCGGTTTCAACGTCTCGGCGATCGCACTGCTGCAGTAATTCCTGGACATCGTCGGGTGCGACGCCTTGAAACAATTCAAGGCCGGCCAGCAACGACCGTTTGTAATCCGAATTAATGGTAAGTGCCTGCGTCGACAAAATGCGTTCCTAGCGATATTTGCAATATTTTTGCTGCCAGTTGCAGAGGCGGAATACGCCCTAACGAACTGATGTACCGCGTATTTTTTACTGCAAAGTGCGGCTAATAACAACAACCTGGTAAGCATTTGCGTAAAACGCTACGAATACTTTGCACTTCTTGAATTTTCCCGGTTATCCAAGCTCACGTTTGATTTCGTCAATTCGATCAACCAAATCGGCTGGCGGGCCAGGGTATTTGAGGTCCAGGGAAGACAATGCACCGGCGATAATGTCGGCCACGCATGCCCGCATGAACGATTTATCGTCTGCTGGTATGGCATACCAAGGCGCCCAGGGCTTTGATGTGGCATTGAGCGCCTCTTGATAAGCGTCCATGTAATTGTCCCAGAAGCCTCGTTCCACAAGATCGCCTTGCTCGAATTTCCAATTTTTCTCAGGCTGATCGAGCCGTGCAAGGAAGCGACGCCTCTGCTCATCTTTAGACACGTTAAGCCAGAATTTCAGGATGACGGTGCCATTTCGCGCGAGATGAAGCTCTTGGTCGCGTATGGATTCGATGCGTTCGTTCCACACTGCATCGAGATCAATTGGGTAAGGCAATCGCTGGTGCTCGAGTATTGACGGATGAACCCGGACCACCAGCACTTCTTCATATTGGCTTCGATTAAAGATGCCAATGCGGCCGCGCTCCGGCAGACGCTTGCTGGTTCGCCAGAGAAAGTCATGGTCGATTTCAAGTTTCGATGGCCGTTTGAAATTAAATACCTGACAACCAGCGGGATTGATGCCGCGCATGACGGCGCGAATGGTACTGTCTTTGCCCGCCGCATCCATTGCCTGAAAAACCAGCAAAATCGAATGTCGATCCGACGCAAAAAGTCTTTGCTGCAAATCGTCGAGTTGTTTGACGGAGCTTTTTAGTGCCGTTTTGTTTGCCTTTCTACTGGTATCGCCAGCCGTGGTTTCGTGTGCCGCCACAGAAAAACTGCCGTCGTAGGGAACCAGGTATTCCGAATCAGGAGCTTCAAACATTATTGTTTCCTATTGCTACGTTTCTTGTTTCGATTATTGCGTGTGGTGTTCGTTTAGTGCCCACGCAATATGTTCTTTGAGCATGTCGGATGCATCTGGCATTCTCGATTCCAGCGCACTAACAATCACAGGCGTCGATTTTGCATTGCCAAGCGCGACCGCAATATTTCGCGACCAACGCTCAAAGCCTATTCGCCGAATGGCGCTACCGCGCGTTTTTTCCAACCATTGTGCTTCCGACCATAGAAATAGATCGACGAGATCCACATCGGCTAATCCGTGTCGTGGTGCAAAATCTCCTTCCGCTGCAGGTTTGGCAAATTTATTCCATGGGCAAAACAGCTGGCAATCGTCGCATCCGTAGACCCTGTTGCCAATCGCTTTACGAAATTCAATTGGTATGGCGTCCTTTAGCTCAATTGTTAAATAAGAGATACAGCGTCGGGCATCTAACTGATAGGGCGCAACAATCGCTTGAGTGGGGCAAACCTGGATACACGCGCTACAGGTACCACAATGGCCGATCGCCGATTGATCGGGCGGTAATGGCAGGTCCGTGTAGAGTTCGCCAAGAAAAAACCACGAACCATGTTCTCTGTTGATCAAGTTAGTATGTTTGCCGATCCATCCGAGGCCGGCTTTTTCCGCAAGCGGTTTTTCCATGACCGGTGCGCTGTCGACAAAAGCGCGATGGCCGAATTCTCCCGCGGCTTCCTGAATTTTCTCGGCTAATTTTGCGAGACGTTTGCGGATCAGTTTGTGGTAGTCACGACCCAGCGCATAACGCGAAACGTAGCCTTTCTCGCTGTGGTCCAGAAGATTTGCCGCGTTGCATAGTGGTTCCGGATAATAGTCCATACGCGCGCTAATCACGCTCAGCGTGTCGGGAATGAGCTCTGCAGGACGGCTGCGTTTCGTCCCATGTTTCTCCATATAATGCATGCGACCGTGAAAACAGTTATTGAGCCACGATTGGAGTCGGGACTCCGCTTGCTGCAATTCGATATCGCTGAAACCGATCTGCTGGAAGCCGAGTTCATTCCCCCAGCGCCGAATATCGTGCGCTAGATCTGCTATGTTTTCTTTACTGAGGTCGGACAAGAAATCGGACTCCGAATTTTCACAGTATAATTATTCTTAACGGCACGAGCGCCGTTGCAAACCCAGTTGAGGTTCACGTTTGCCGCTTCCACTCGAAATTTATTCCGTTGCTTCTGCCACCGCTATTGACCGTGCGGCAATTGATGATGCCGGTATTAGTGGTTTTACGCTAATGACGCGCGCCGCGGAGGCGGCGTTGGCGAATGCGATCGAAGCATTCCCTGATACGCGACGTTGGCAGGTGGTTTGCGGGGCCGGCAACAACGGCGGGGACGGCTATGTGATGGCGCGACTGGCACGAGCCAATGGTCTGGACGCCGATGTCATTGCGGCGACGGACCCAAACTCCCTGCACGGCGACGCGGCGACCGCCTACGCCGAATATATAGCGGATGGCGGTGTCTGCGAGAGCTGGGCTGGCGAGCTGGATGGCAACGCAGATTTGCTGATCGATGCGCTGCTTGGCATCGGTTTGCGCAGGAATGTGCAGGGCGCATACGCTGAAATTGTCCGTAAGATGAATGCGCATGCGGCGCCAGTGGTGGCGTTGGATATTCCCTCTGGAATCGATGGCGATACGGGTAAGGTCCAGGGCGTTGCGGTGGATGCGACTCAGACGACGACCTTCGTCGGTATCAAAAGTGGCTTGCTGCTGGCTGACGCGCCAGACTTTGTCGGTGATTTGAAATTTGCCGGGCTGGGCATCCCGGCAACCTGTCGGCTGGCGGAAACGCCCCAGCTACACAGAATCGACCAAGCATTCGTAAAATTGTCGTTACCTGCGCGCAACAGTACGGCGAATAAAGGCGACTTTGGCCGCTTACTGGTTGTCGGCGGTGGTGAAGGCATGCCGGGTGCTGTGCAACTGTGCGGCGAGGCGGCACTGCGCTGCGGCGCAGGTCGTGTCAGCATCGCGACGCATCCGGCGCATGCCATATCGGTCACAACATCCAGACCAGAGTTGATGAGTCGCGGCGTTGAGTCTGCGACGGCCTTGGCAGAGATGATCGATCTCGCAACGGTTGTTGCGCTCGGCCCAGGTCTCGGTACAGGTAGCTGGGCCAAAACACTGCTTTCGGCGGTCATCGAAAAAGACGTGCCGATAGTCGTGGATGCAGATGCATTGAACTTGCTATGCGAGGTATCTGTGAAACGCGACGATTGGATTCTGACACCACACCCTGGAGAAGCCGCACGTCTGCTACACACAGATAGTGCGTCTATCCAGCGTGACAGGCGCAGCGCCGTTATCGAATTGCAGCAAAAGTTTGGCGGTTCGATCGTCCTAAAGGGTTCTGGCAGCTTGGTTTATGCAGGTCGCGGCGTGCCAAAGATTTGTTTGGCCGGAAACCCAGGTATGGCAGCGCCGGGCATGGGTGACCTGTTGACCGGTGTGATTGCGGCGCTGTGTGCGCAAGGCTTGAGTGGCGAGACTGCCGCTGCAGTAGGGGTCTATTTGCATGCGCGCGCTGGGGATGACGCTGCAATCGCTGGAGAGCGAGGCATGTGTGCGTCCGATCTTTTGCCGTATTTGCGTCAACGGGTGAATCCCGAATGAGCACGTTCAAGCTCGCCAACGAAGATTCAACGGTAGTGCTCGCAAAGTCCGTGGCAAATGCATTGCCAGAAGCACCGCAGGGGTGGTTGCTGCTTTTGCAAGGCGAATTAGGCGCGGGAAAATCCACTTTTGCCCGCGCCGTGCTGCGCGAGTTGGGGCAGGACGGTCCCATTCCGAGCCCTACGTATACCTTGGTTGAACCTTACGAATTGCGTTGTGGGCGTGTCTATCACATTGATTTATATAGAGTCATCAGCCTGGATGAGCTTGAATTTCTCGGCTGGGACGACATCCGGGACGGCCTCGTATTGCTGGAATGGCCGGAGCGTGTCAGCGAGCTTTTCGACCAAGCGGATATTCTGATTCGCCTAGAATACGAAGGTGAATCGCGCGTTGCCGAATTATGCGCGGGTTCCGTACGTGGCGAAGGCCTCGTTGAATCAGTGGGCAAACAGCAAAACTCAGGGTAATTTCGAGTTAATGTGGCTATCTGCATAATTTTGCAGAATAAAGTTGGTTTTTCCGGCTAGATTTGTATACTGACCCGACATAATACGAATGCGATCGGGGAATCGTCACAAAATGCTTGGGCCATGCATTTTAATCACGATGATGACACTTCTCGCGACGGTGGAAGCCGCCGCGGGCACCACTGTGCAAAATATCCGTGTATGGGCAGAAGATGGTCGCACACGGGTAGTCCTCGATATGAGTAAGCCGGCGAGCCACAAGATCTTCACCATGCGCGGTCCGGATCGCTTGGTGATTGACTTGAATGACAGCCGCCTCGCTAAATCGCTGAATAATCTACCAAAAAACAATGGTGCGATTCGCGGAATTCGTACCGGTGTGCGTGCCGACGGAAAGTTGCGTGTTGTTTTGGATCTTAAAGAAGTTGTCCGCTCTAGGTCATTTACCGCAGGGCCGAACGAAACTTATGGCGATCGGTTGGTTATCGACTTGCAGCGCGTTGGCAATCTCAAAACCGTAAAACGTGCTTCCGAAAAATTTGAGCGTGGCAGAGATGTCATTGTTGCGGTGGACGCCGGGCATGGCGGCCATGATCCAGGCGCTGTCGGTCGTGGCAAGACGCGCGAAAAGGATGTAGCGCTCGCCGTCAGCCGGCTGCTGGCAAATCGGATCAACGCCCAGGAAGGTATGCGCGCAATATTGGTGCGCAACAGCGATAAGTACGTCGAGCATCGCGCACGCATGGAAGTTGCCCGCCGCAACAAAGCAGATCTGTTTATTTCCGTGCACGCTGATGCTGTTGACGATCCTAGAGCGCGAGGGGCGTCGGTTTACGTTCTGTCATTAAAGGGGGCGAGTGATGAAGCAGCGATGCGACTTGCCAATCGCGAGAACGCTTCCGGTCAGGTCGGCGATGTTTCGCTTGTTGGCAAGGATAAAGTCCTGGCTTCAGTGCTGTTGGATTTGTCGCAAAACGCAGCGTTGAGCGCGAGTCTTGATGTTGGTACACAGGTCATTCGCCAATTGGCGCGCATCGGCAAAGTGCATCGGCGTACTGTTCAACAAGCCGGATTTCTCGTGCTGAAGTCGCCGGATGTACCCTCTATCTTGGTAGAGACCGCCTACATATCGAACCCAAGTGAAGAAAAGAAGCTACGCAGCTCTGCGCATCAAGCGAAGCTTGCCGATGCAATTTTACGTGGCGTGCAGAATTATTTTTACGCAAATCCGCCGCCGGATACGCGCATTGCAATGAATGTGAAAGCCACGCCGCGTCGGCAGGTCAATCATGTTATTTCGCGCGGCGATACGCTGAGTGAAATAGCTGAGCGTTACAACGTCAGCATGGCGGCCATCCGCTCAGTCAATCAATTGGCTACCGACAATGTGCGTATTGGCCAGAAGTTGCGAATACCGGCGCGGGCCGGGTCTTAATCTCGCTACAAAAGTTTAGTCCGATCTGAAAGAATGGGCGCCAATTATTATTGCGGCGCGCTTCTATGCCCATTTGCCAGCTTCCGGGTCACTTAATCAATCAAATCGCAGCCGGCGAGGTTGTCGAGCGCCCGGCATCTGTCGTCAAGGAGCTGCTTGAAAATAGTCTCGATGCCGGGGCCACCAACATTGCACTCGATATTCAGGCTGGCGGGCAGAAGCTCATTCGAATTCGCGACAATGGTTCGGGAATTCCACGTGATCAACTGAACCTCGCGCTGTCACGCCATGCGACGAGCAAGATCGCATCGTTGGAAGATCTGGAGTCTGTGGTGTCGCTCGGCTTCCGCGGTGAGGCGTTGCCGAGTATTGCGTCGGTAGCGCGGTTAAGACTGACGTCTGGACAGGCAGACGGTGCTTCGCAAATAGAAGCTGATAACGGCACGTTGAGCGGCCCAGTGCCCGCCGCTCATCCGATGGGCACTACGGTTGAGGTTCACGACCTATTTTACAACACGCCTGCTAGGAGAAAGTTTCTGCGCACGGAGCGCACGGAATACGGCCACGTCGAAAAATGGTTAAAGCGTCTAGCGCTCGCACGGCCCGACGTTGCTTTTGCGGTTACCCACAACGGCCGAGCAACAATGAACTTGGCCGCAGCTAACGATCAAGCCGCCCGGCTCGACAGGATCAGAAAAATATGTGGCGACGGTTTTGCGTCACAGGCTATTTGGATTAGCAGTGAAACCGAAGGCATTGCGCTTTCGGGATGGTTGGGACTACCGACTTACAATCGCAGTCAAGCGGACATGCAATACTGGTTTGTTAACGGGCGCAGCATCGGTGATAGGACGCTGTCACATGCGGTTAGGCACGCTTATCGTGATGTGCTATTTCATGGTCGCTTTCCGGCTTACATTTTGTACCTCAGTATCGATCCATCGACTGTGGACGCAAATGCACACCCGGCAAAGCACGAGGTGCGGTTTCGCGATGGTCGACGGGTTCACGGCGTAGTGGCACAAGTCATCGAGTCTGCGTTGAGCGAAACGCAACCTGGGAAACAACAGAGTGCGCCAGTGCCGCATACACCGGTTAGCAGTTTTTTTCACCAGTCGGCGATGTCGCTCGGCAGACCCACACATTCGTCTTCGTCAGGCGTTAGAGAAACGCTTGCAGCGTACCGGTCCATGTCCGACGAGCCGGTTTCTACGGCGCATGAAAATAACGCTAACGATATACCACCGATGGGTTTCGCGATCGCGCAACTTGGCGGAATTTATGTTCTAGCAGAAAACGCGCAGGGTCTGGTCATTGTCGACATGCATGCGGCCCATGAAAGAATTGTTTATGAAAAACTAAAAGTGGCCTTTGACGATAACGAGATGATTCGTCAGCCATTGTTGGTGCCAAGCCCGTTTTCGGTTTCCGAATCGGAGGCGGAGATTGCTGAGCAGTCTGCAGAACTGTTCGCGCGAATTGGCTTAGTCGTTGATCGTAGTGGGCCGACGAGCCTGGTTATTCGTGAAATTCCCGCTCTGCTAAGTAGCGGCGATGTGGAGTCCTTATTGCGCGACGTCTTATCTGACTTGCAACAAGCCGGTACAAGTAGTCGTGTTGAAGATGCACACCTCGACTTGTTAGCGACGATGGCCTGCCACAATTCGGTGCGAGCGAATCGGGCATTAACGTTGCAGGAAATGAACGCACTGTTGCGGGAAATGGAAGTGACCAAGCGTGCCGATCAGTGTAATCACGGGCGGCCAACTTGGACTGCCGTTAGTTTGGACGATTTGGATAAGATGTTCTTGAGAGGTCAGTAGCCGGCAATGTTGCCCGTCATCTGCCTAATGGGCCCGACTGCAAGTGGCAAAACCGATGCCGCGATCGCGCTGCAAAACAATTATCCGGTGCGCATTATTAGTGTCGATTCCGCGATGGTGTATCGCGGCATGGATATTGGCACTGCAAAACCGGATGCAGAGACACTCGCCATCGCGCCACACGCGTTGGTCGACATTAGGGAGCCGGAGCAGGGCTACTCTGTTGGAAATTTCGTTGCGGATGCATGCAGCGAAATAGAGAGTGCGATAGCGGCGAACGAAGTGCCGTTGTTGGTCGGGGGTACGATGTTGTATTTTCGCGCGCTCATTCATGGCCTCGCGGATCTTCCCGAAGCTGACATTGCGCTGCGGAAAAAAATTGACGATGAGGCGGCAGTTCAGGGTTGGCCGCATATGCATCGCCGCCTTGCAGAAGTCGACCCAGTAGCGGCTGCGCGAATCAACCAAAATGACCGTCAGCGGATTCAACGGGCGCTAGAAGTACACGAGATCAGCGGCAGTGCTTTAACCGATTTACACCGTGATGCAGCAGTCAACAACCAGGACTATCAATTTATTAAACTCGCGTTGGTACCTGATGATCGGGCCGTCCTGCACGAAAGAATACGCCAGCGGTTTGACCTAATGCTGGATCAGGGTTTTGAACGAGAGGTTGCAACTCTGATGCAGCGGCCGCAACTGAACGCCGATAGTGCCGCGATGCGCGCCGTTGGCTATCGGCAAATGTGGGCTCACTTGCAAGGCGAGCGTGACATGGAACGGACCCGGCAGGCGGTCCTGGCCGCGACCCGACAGCTCGCAAAGCGCCAATTAACCTGGTTGCGTTCAGAGCGGGATCTCTTGACCTTTGATCCTCTTGAAAAGCCGGCAATAGCCGCCATGTCCGCCGCTATCGCGAAACAGATGGACGAATGACGATTAATTAGTGAAAATCGAATAAAGGCTGCGCATGCGGCCAACTGGCATGTGTTAACATTTTTTATCGCTTTTGGGCTGGCTCTGACATGTAGGCAACCGGTGCCACCGGGTGTTAGGCCAAAAAACTGCTTGCTGGGCAGGCAACAATAAGAATAAGGAGACCCGAGATGGCTAAAGGGCAGTCATTACAAGATCCGTTCCTCAACATTCTTCGGAAAGAAAAAGTACCCGTATCAATTTATTTAGTTAACGGGATCAAGTTGCAGGGGCAGGTCGATTCATTTGATCAATTCGTCGTTCTGCTGAAGAACAGCGTCAATCAAATGGTTTACAAGCATGCGATTTCCACCATCGTGCCAGCGCGAAATGTTCGTTTACCGATGCCGGACGATGAGCCGGGTGACGAAGACGAATAAACCGCTTTTGCCGTCGCCTTGGGTAGGCACGCTATCTAAGACCTTGGAGCCAACGATTGTTTGAGAGACCGCAGAGCGGCGAGCGGGTCATATTGGTTCATGCAATTTCAGGGCGTGCTGAAGATTCCGGGGAGCGCGAGGAATTTGCAGAACTCGCAACCTCCGCCGGCGCAGAAATCGTCGGCGAAATAAGCAGTTCACGTCTAAGGCCCAATTCCCGGTATTTTATCGGCAAGGGCAAGCTTGAAGAATTACATCAAAACGTAGTTGAGCTCTGTGCGGATTTGGTGATTTCGAGCGCGACGCTGAGCCCGAGCCAGGAGCGCAATCTGGAGCGGCAACTTAAATGTCGGGTTCTCGATCGCAGCGGATTGATTCTGGATATATTCGCGCAGCGCGCCAGAAGTTTCGAGGGCAAGCTGCAAGTTGAGCTTGCGCAGCTGCGCCATCTTTCAACGCGACTCGTTCGCGGTTGGACTCACCTTGAACGTCAAAAAGGGGGTATCGGTCTGCGCGGGCCAGGCGAAACGCAGCTTGAGACGGATCGCCGGTTGATCGGCAACCGAATTCGCCAGCTAAATTCGCGTTTGCAGCAGGTTGACAAGCGCAGGACGCTGAATCGGCAAAATCGCGTGCGGGCGGAAATTCCGACCGTGGCACTGGTGGGCTACACCAATGCCGGCAAGTCAACGCTATTTAATGCGCTGACGAACGCGGACGTTTACGTGGAAGATCAGTTGTTTGCGACGCTGGACCCGACGATGCGCAAGCTCGAACTAGACAATGGAGTCCAAGTTGTCATCGTGGATACGGTGGGCTTCGTGAGAGATTTGCCGCATGAGTTGGTAGCGGCATTTCGCTCGACCTTACAAGAGGCGCGCGAGGCGGATTTGATGCTACATCTCATTGACGCCAGCGATGGCAATCGGTGGCAGCGAATTCGGCAGGTAAATTCGGTGTTGAAGGACCTGGATGCTGAGCGCGTCCCGCAAATAAGGGTGTACAATAAAATCGATAAGCTTGGACGGGCAGCAAAGAGAAGCAACAATAGTGTGGGACAGGGTCGCGCAGTCTGGTTGTCCGCGACCTCAGGTGAAGGAATCGCGCTATTATTGAGTACCATCGGCGATCGTTTGGCGCCAAAAAAGGTATCTGGAACAATGAGGTTGCAGCCCGATCAAGGGCGGCAACGGGCAATGCTGTTTGAAATGGGCGCAGTAATTGAGGAACAGATCGCCGAGGATGGTGGTTGGTTGCTCGCATTGGACATCGGTGAGCGGGATTTTCGGCGTTTTTTGAAACGCGCCGATCTCCCGGCCGGTATTTTTCAGCAGTCGCGGACAAATGAGCCGTTGACTGCAATGACACAGAGATAGTTATCGTATGGCATGGAATGACTCTGGAAATGGCAAAGACCCTTGGAAGAACGAGGATCAAGGGCCGACCGATTTGGATAAGATCTTCAACAATTGGCGACGGCGATTTCGCGGCATTGTAGGCGGCGGTAGCGGCGGCGGCGGTGCTTCGTCTAGCGGCGGCTACGTGCTGGTCATTGTTTTGCTGATCGTATGGATCGCAACGGGCTGGTACAAGATCGATCAAGCGGAACTCGGCGTAGAGCAGCGATTTGGCGCGTATACCGTTACCAAAATGCCGGGATTGCGCTGGCATATGCCATTCCCGATCGAGACAGTCGACATTGTCAACGTCGAGGCTGTTAACGAGTATCAATTTCGCAACGAAATGCTTACAGCAGATGAGCAATACGTGTTGATCGATATGGTGGTGCAATACCGACGGACTGATCCGTTCAAATTCAGTTTTCTTGTCGAAGATCCGGAAATTACGTTGCAGGATGTTACAGAGAGTGCGCTGCGTGGCGTGGTAGGTACAAGCTCGTTGGAACTGCTGATTGGCGAGCGGCGTGCACAGATACCGCTGCGAACGCAGGAAGAACTGCAAAACACACTCAGTGATTACGGCGCGGGCATTACGGTGACCTCAATAAACTTAAGTGTGGTTGATTACCCCGATTCGGTTAAGGAAGCGGTCGACGATACGCAAAAAGCGCGAAACGATAGGGACAAGACGAAACTCGAAGCTACAACCTACGCCAACGGCATCATCCCACGAGCACGCGGTGCGGCGCAGCGCGTATTGCAGGATGCTGAAGCCTATCGGGATCGCGCAATCGCCGATGCCGACGGTGAAGCGGCTCGCTTTGAGGCGCTGTTGGTCGAATATCAGAAAGCGCCGCGAGTAACGCGTGATCGACTTTACATCGAGGCAATCGAGGAAGTTTACGGTAGGTCGACTAAAGTCATTCTGGATTCAGAGGGCAGTGGCAATATGATTTACCTGCCTATCGACAAGCTCATGGAGCGACGCCAGCCCGGAAATTCCGGCAGCCCCGATGGCCGGGCATCGGACTCGCAAGTGCCACAAGCTAGCAGTGACGCAGTCAATCGCGATATTAGCCGCGAACGGAGGACGCGCCAATGAATAACGGTAAATTTGGTTTGGTCGTTTTCCTGGGTCTTGGCCTAATTGCGCTTGGGCTCTCTGCTTTCACGGTTAACGAGCGTGAGCTGGCGATAAAACTACAAGTTGGTCAGGTAGTCACTGCAGATTATGAGCCGGGTTTGCACTTCAAGATTCCGATTGTGCAAACAGTCCGCAAATTTCCTAGCCGGATTCTCAAGATCGACGATGACCCTCAGCGTGTGTTTACGCTGGAACGAACCGCGATGCAGGTCGACTATTTCGTGAAATGGCGAATTGTTGATGAGGTGCCGTTCTATACCTCGACCGGCGGCAACATTACTCGTGCGGAAGATCGTTTACGCGAAATCGTCAAGAACTCAATTGTTACTGAATTTGGTAAGCGCTCAGTGCAGGAAGCAATATCTGTAGAGCGTTTGGAATTGATGCGTGACATGCTCGCAACGGCCACGGCTACTGCGCAGGGGCTCGGCATTGAACTGGTCGACTTTCGCGTGAAACAAGTTGAGTTTGTTCAAGAAGTTCGAAACTCCGTTTATGAGCAAATGCGCGAAGAACGTGCGCGTGTCGCGGCAGAGATTCGTGCTGAGGGTAGCGAGGCTGCAGAGCTCATACGCTCTACTGCCGACAAGGATAGGACGGTCTTACTTGCCGACGCGTATCGAGATGGTCAGAAGATTCGCGGTGAGGGAGATGCACGCGCGGCAGAAATTTATGCAAATGCGTATACCCGAGACCCGGAATTCTACGCGTTTTACCGCAGTATTGATGCGTATCGAAAATCTGTTGGCAAAGATGGCGACATCTTAGTACTAAATCCCGACAATGAATTTTTCCGATATTTGAATCGATCCGATGGCGGTCAATAGATAAAACAACACGCGTTCCAGCACGCAGAACATGACAGATTGTTCTGTGCGGTTGGTCGTGGGAGCGCCTTTGAATGTGGGTAGATATTGCAACGGCTATTGCGTTGTACCTCATTATCGACGGCATGATCCCATTCGTCGGTCCGGGTTTTTTTAGGCGGACGGTGGCGCGTATGATGGAAATGGATGACAATCAATTACGAATGAGCGGATTCGTCATAATGATATGCGGTCTCGTGTTGTTGTTTGTCGTTCGCTGAACGATAGATTTGTCTCAATGCGGAAAATTGAATAATGGGTAAAAATGTTGTTGTCGTCGGAACGCAATGGGGCGACGAGGGCAAAGGTAAGATTGTTGACTTACTCACGGACAAAGCAGCGGCCGTTGCTAGGTTTCAAGGGGGTCACAATGCGGGTCACACGCTTGTAATAGATGGCGAGAAAACAGTTCTCCATCTTATCCCGTCCGGTATCTTACGTAATGGTGTGAGCTGCCTGATCGGTAATGGTGTTGTTGTTTCCCTGGACGCGCTTATCCAAGAAGCAAATAGTCTGGTTGATAGTGGAATACCAGTATTCGAAAGACTAAAGATTAGTCCGGGATGCCCATTAATCCTGCCATCTCATGTGGCATTGGACGTCGCTCGCGAAAAGGCGCGTGGAGCGGCCGCTATTGGCACGACAGGCAGGGGCATTGGCCCAGCCTACGAAGACAAAGTTGCGCGGCGCGCGCTAAGAGTGTCCGATCTGTTTGTTCGTGAGAAGTTTGCTGCGAAGCTGGGCGAAGTTTTGGACTACCACAATTTCGTGCTGCAGCATTATTTTCGTGCCGATACGATCGATTTCAGCCAAACACTCGACGAAGCGATGGCAGCATTGGAAGTTATTGCGCCGATCACGGCCGATGTTACCCAGATACTGCAAGACCTTGCTGATTCTGGAAAGAGCATATTATTTGAGGGCGCGCAGGGTACTTTCCTCGACGTTGATCACGGCACCTATCCTTTCGTTACATCCTCCAATACGGTTGCGGCAGCGGCCAGTACAGGCACAGGCGTGGGCCCCCGCTATCTCGACTATGTTCTCGGCATCGTAAAGGCATACACGACACGAGTTGGGGCGGGACCGTTTCCTACGGAACTCTTCGACGACATGGGCGAGCACCTTGCCACAGTCGGCGCTGAATTTGGTGCAACAACTGGCAGGCCACGGCGCTGTGGTTGGTTCGATGCGGTTGCGCTTCGCCGCTCCATTATCAACAGCTCCGTGTCAGGGTTATGTGTGACAAAGCTAGACGTTCTTGATGGGATCGAAACCATCCGTTTGTGCACCGGCTACGAAATCGATGGTCAACAAATTGCCGGGTTGCCTGTGTTGGTAGACCGATTTGCCGATTGCCAACCAATCTATGAAGACATCCCCGGTTGGCAAGAATCGACGGTCGGCATTACAGAATATGGAAAACTGCCGCATGCGGCGCGATCCTATTTGGAACGCATAGAAGAAATCGCGAAAATTCCTATCGATATCATTTCGACGGGACCGGATCGCGAGCAAACAATTATTAAGCGCCACCCTTTTGCATAAGTATGCGTCGCGCCGCTCGGCGGGCGCTCAAGAAAACGAGTAATAATAAGGTCGGCATCCCTGGGGTGCCGCCGCCACCACCGCTGCTGGCCGGCGGTGCGGCTGGTGGTCCGACAGCGACCGGGTTTACCGTAACTGTCGTCGTTGTGGAATCCGTTTGACCGGACGGATCCATAACGGTCAACTGAAATTGCAGCATCGTTGCGGAATTCACAACAGGCGCAGTGAATGTCGTTGTCGCATCCATTGCGCCTGCCAAAGTGACGGTGGCTCCCAGCGTTTGCGACCATTGAAAAGTAATCGCGTCACCGTCTGGATCAACCGACTGCGCGCCGTCGAGCGTCACAACAGTGTTGCTTTCGACAGATTGATCTCCGCCTATTGCTGCGATCGGTACTTGATTGACGATGTTGCCGTCGCCGATATTGATTCGTACAGTTGCCGCTGCACCAATTTGAGCACCTTGTGGACTGACTAAACCGAGCTCGACAAATTCAGCCGATTCGGCGGTCCCGTCATCTAGGGTGACAAATTCCAGAGTTCTTGGATTGGCGTCGCCGTCCGCCCAGTTGAGCATGACTGACGTAGTGCCATTGAAATCGACTCCTGGTGTCGCGTCGCCATCAACCATTTCAACATTGACTGTTGCAGTGCCGGTAGCGCTCCCTAATCGGCGTACTGTAACAATCGCACGTGTGGCGCCACGTTCAGCGACATCAATTACCGGGTCAAGAAACTCGACGGTAGGAGATTCGCCGGG
The DNA here is from genome assembly GCA_021773015.1 of Woeseia sp. GTDB lineage: Bacteria > Pseudomonadota > Gammaproteobacteria > Steroidobacterales > Woeseiaceae > OFTM247. The sequence continues at coordinate 663,763 of JAJFKW010000001.1, read as the reverse complement.
ATCACCGATATATAAATTGGCGGTGTTTGCATTGCTCAGTGTGACCTCGCCAGTCGGTGCAATTAGGCGTATTAGGACATGTTGCAAACCTTCGGCGACGCCGTCATTGGTCGCACTCACCATAAAGGACTTGTCGTTACTATCGCCATCGGCCCAGTTCAGCGTGCCTGCAGATACGACGAAGTCGTCAGTTTGTGCCGAACCTGCAATTAGCTCATAACCAACGCCAACGTCGCCGTTAGTACCGCCGGTACGAGATACGTTGACTGATACCTGGCCGCCTTCCGTTACGCCGTAGGAAGCATCAGCGAGCGACAGGCTGCCTTCTGCGCCATTTCTTGTCAGATCGTCGGCCATATACAGACCAGTGCCAATGTCGCTAATCGCAATACTGCCACTGTGAAAAAATGGATAAGCCCCCCACGCACCGACGAAATTGCTGCCATCGCCGACAGGATACGTATCCAGATTGCCCACCGCGGTCGGTGTGGACGGATCGGAAATGTCCAGCACCGTTAGACCGCGACTGTAATTAGACATGTAGTAACGATTGCCACGAACGAAACCATTGTGATCAATTGCATTGCTCTGGCCGGTCCAGGTGCCGACCAAACTCGGTGCGGTCAGATCACTAACCGAGAAAATTCGTAATGTTGTCTGCAAGCCAAAATTTTGTTCATCGAGTTCGTCATGTACGTACATAAATTGCTTGTCTTCCGACCACCAGCCAGAATGGACGTAGCCGCGATTTGCGTAGTTGGTGGTACTCAAGCGCGTTGGGCTGGCTGCGTTGGTGACATCCCAAATTTCAATTTCGGTTTCGTTGAAATCAAGCAAAACTTCACAAAAATCACCGCCAGCCGCGCACTGCGTATCCTTCCGCGCATCTGTCAAAATCATTGAGGAGGCATCGTGCATATAGCCTGCGCCACTGAACCCGCCGATAAAGGTTGGCGACTCCGGGTTTGCAAGCGAATACGAGCGATAGCGCCCATTTGCGATATCGGAGCCAGCAATGATCAACGTAGGCGTTTCTCCGGTGACTGAAATACCGGTGCCGTAATCTGTACTCGTGGCATATACATTGTGTGCAGAGGTGAAATCGCTGACGTAGGCGGTTCGCCGTATCGAATTCGGTAGTTCGGTCAAATCAATCACAAACAGGCCGTCGCCGGCACCGTCCGTGGTTACGTAGGCATACGCTTGCCATCGTTGCAGAGCATTATCGTAGAACTGATAAACCTTGATATCTCGCCAGACCGCTTGCTGGCCAAACACGAAGCCTACTTCGAAAGGTTGTGACGGATCGCTGACATCGATGACCGCGGTGCCGATGTCGTAACCAACGATCGCATATTCTCGAAGCGTATTAAGATCGACATAGCCCCAGACGTCAGCAGCTCTTTGCGGACCTGCGCTAATATCCTGAAATGCCAGGTGGGAAAGTAGATCAACGGAATCGCAAGGCAATCCGTTGACCGTTCCATTGACGCAACTTGCAGCAGACGAGCTAACACTCAACGCATTATTCATGCTGACAAATGCACGGGTTTTGGCACTGATTTCGATATCGTCGCTTTTGGAATCTGCGATGACACGAAAGCCACGATCTGCCAGATGCGCCCTATATTCAGCGGGAACGCCCGTTAATGTTGTAGCGTTGCCGCGAGCACGTCCAAAGTCGTCTTTGCGCGTATAGCCGCCGACGACGTCAACCACGCTTCCAATCATCAAAAAGACGTCTTCCGCGTGGGCAATATTGTAGCGCCCCTCTGCGACGCGAATCTGTCCGCCCTTGCCGGCGAATTTCAGAGCATAGGCTATCGTTTGACACGGTGCGGTTGGATCGTCACATCGTCCTTGGTCTATGCCACTGTTCGCTACAAACATTGGTTTTTCCACATCACCATGCGCGACAACCAGTGTCGGCGATAATAACCATGCGGTCGCAAGCAGCGTCGCCGTTTTGTAAATTCTTGTCATGCGGCCGTCCTTATTGGCGTGGCGCTCAATACAAGCTACTGCTGGCCGAAGCTTGTTGCGCTAACATTCACAAAGGCTGTAGGTCGATAGATTGTACACTGAGTGTAGGAACGGCAAACCGTGCAGAGGTTCCGAATATTGGATATTCGGCGGGTCGGTAAACTTCCCAACAACTGTTTTGAATCAATTGCTTAGAAATACTGGGGCCAAATAGTTGACAGAAAATGCTTTGACAATAAAAGCGGGACCGGAAATCTACGAAGATATTCGGCGCAATGGTTTTTCGATGGAGCGAATCGGTACCATTGCCGGCGCGTCCGGTGGTGCGAAATGGCTGGTCTTAAGTCAATTGGACCGGGTGATTCTGAATACAGTGTTACCTCGGCTAGAGGGCCCAGTTCACCTGCTCGGCTCATCTGTTGGCGCCTGGCGCTTTGCTTGTTACGCGCAATCCGATCCAATTGCAGCCATCGAGCGGTTCGAAACCTCGTACGTCGAGCAGCGTTATAGCAGCAAGCCGGACTCCAACGAAATAACGCGTGTTGGCAAATCGATACTGCAGCAAATTTTTGGCCAAGAAGGCGCCCGGGAAGCGCTGGCGCATCCAATACTGCGCCTGCATATCATGACGGTCTTAAGTCGAAATTTGACGGCGTCTGACGTTCGTCCTCTGCTGGGGATGGGTTTAACGCTTGCGGTTGCGGCGAATTTTCTGAACCGGCGAGCACTAGGTCTGTTTTTTTCACGTGCCCTGTTTTTTGATACCCGCGATTCGCCGCCATTCTTTGACGCAAGCGGATTTCCCATCCACAAGGTTCCGTTATCCGAAGCCAATCTCGTCGATGCGGTGACAGCATCGGGCGCAATTCCGATGGTGTTAGACGGCGTCAGGGAAATTGCTGGCGCGCCACCGGGCATTTGTCGTGATGGCGGAATTATTGACTATCACTTGGATTTACCGACAAGCAGTGCGGATAAAATTACGCTGTACCCACACTTTTTCGATTGGCTTAAGCCTGGCTGGTTTGACCGCCAACTCGCGTGGAGAAAAATGACACCAGCGAACTTGTCGCGCACAGTGCTCATCTGCCCAAGTCGAAGTTTTATAGAAAACCTGCCTAACCAAAAGGTTCCGGATCGCACGGACTTCGTGAAGTTTGAGACCAACGAGCGGATATCCATTTGGCGTGACGTGATACACCGATGCAGGCAATTAGCGGACGAATTTCACGAGGTTCTGGAAACCGGTCGGATGGCATCGCGGCTTCAACGACTATAGATTATTAGACGTCAACACATGGTGATCGGTATTCTAGAAAAGTTCCTTAATATGTTGTTTTAAAAAGATTAATTGATTTTGTGAAATTTCCGCATTTCTCTCGCATTCGTGTATAGTATTGCACTGCAACATAAAGTTTGAGGACGTACTTTGACCACACGAGTAGACGCACCTTCTTTACTTTGGACCTTGCTTGAGGCGCCGCGGGCGCTGACCGAAGCAAGCACCCTGATCCCAGCGCGCAAGCTGTTGCGGGATTTACCGCCCGGCGACGGTCACCCAGTCATCTCGCTGCCCGGTTATCTTGCGTCTGACCGTTCCACCAGGGTGCTCAGAAAATACATTTATGAATGGGGTTACGATTCGTTCCGCTGGCGGATGGGCCGAAACCTCGGACCCTCGCGGCAGGGCGACCTTGAGCAGCAATTGGACGCACGGCTACAGAAAATCTTCATACAAACGGGTCGTAAGGTCAGTTTGGTCGGTTGGAGTCTTGGCGGTTTGTACGCGCGGGAAATGGCGCGCCGAAATCCACAGGTTGTGCGCTCTGTGATTACCTTGGGCAGCCCACACGGCGACCCGAAAGCGACTAACGCATGGCGGCTTTACGAAATGCTTTCCGGCATTAGCGTCGACGAACAAACAATTCGTGAGCGAGTCGAGAAGCTGCGCGCGCCAATACCCGATGTGCCAATTACCGCAATTTTTAGCAAGAGCGATGCCATCGTATCGGCGGATATCGCGCGATTACCGGAAGGGCCGGAGGTAGAGAACATTGGGATCAATACCAGTCATTTCGGCATGGGTTTCAACCCGATTGTCTTGTATTTGATTGCTGATCGCCTTCGTCAACCAGAGGGTGTCTGGTCACCATTCGAATTTAGTGGCGTGCGAAATTTCTTTTATCACCAGTAATTGCGCTGGAGAACTTATTCAATGCAACAGCTATCAGGTCTAGATTCCTCATTCCTTTACCTTGAAACGGGTACAACGCCGATGCACATTGGCAGCATGGCGATATACGATCAAAGTACTGCGCCCGGTGGTCATGTCACATTCAAGGAAATTCTGGAATTCTTTGAAAAACGCCTGCACAAGGCCCGGTCTTTTCGTCAGCGTCTGGCGCGGGTGCCGCTCAGTCTCGACTATCCTTATTGGATAGAAGATCCCGATTTCGATCTCGAATTTCATGTGCGACATATTGCGCTGCCACGTCCTGGTGACTGGCGGCAACTCTGTATTCAGGCGGCGCGTCTGCACGCGCGACCGTTGGATTTGTCCAGGCCGCTTTGGGAAGCTTATGTTATTGAGGGCTTGGACAATGTCGCGGGTATTCCAAAGGGAAGTTTTGCGCTGGTGATGAAAATTCATCACGCTGCCATTGATGGCGTGTCCGGGGCCGAAATGGCCGCTGCAATTCATGATTTGAGTCCAGATGCGGATGTGGACGAGCCGATTGAGCAGTGGCAGCCGGAAAGGCTGCCAACCGGAGTCGAATTGTTGACGCGCAGTATGGCGCGCAGCATTCGAACGCCATTGAAGTTCGGTAAGCTGCTGTACCGATCGGCGCCGTCGCTTGGAAAAGTGGTCGCGGGTCTGTCTACGCGACAGTTAAAGTTGAAACTGCGTGCACCAAAAACTCGTTTCAATGCGACCGTAAGTTCCCATCGAGTTTTTGACGGCTGTCAGTTCGATTTGGACGACATTAAGGCGATCAAAAATTCACAGCCCGGAACAACCGTGAACGATGTCATCGTGAGTATTTGCGGCGGGGCATTGCGCAAGTATCTACTGTCCAAGGACGAGCTACCTAACGAGTCTTTAGTTGCGATGGTGCCAATGTCCGCGCGGTCCGCCGAGCAACGTGCGTCCGCCGGCAATCTTGTAACGGCAATGAGTCTGCCGATCCGAAGTGATATTGATGATCCGCTGGAGCGTCTTCTTGCCGTTAATGGCGAAAGCATTCAGGCGAAGAAACTAACCTACACGATGGGTCCGGATCTTGCCGCTGATGCTGCCGAGTTTCTTCCGTCAACAATATCGGGACTTCTGGCGCGGACGTACGGAAGTTCAGGGCTAGCCGACAAAGCGCCACCGATATTTAATACCGTGATCACGAATGTGCCTGGCGTCAACGTGCCACTGTATTCCATGGGGTCTAAGATGGTTGGTATTTACGGGCTCGGTCCCGTCGTTCATGGAGTCGGATTGTTTCAACCGGTGATGAGCTACAACAACAAAATCACGATCAGTGCAGTTGCTGATCGTGAGGCGATGCCCGATCCGGCCTTCTATGTCGAGTGCCTGCAAAAATCATTCGATGAGCTGAAAACCGCGACAATTACGCCGGCACCGAAAAAGAAGGTCAGTAGGAAAGCGAAAAAGAAGTCGGCTAAACCTGGACGGGCTGCGAAAGGTATCGGCAACGCTAACGGCTCCGCCGAAACGCCGGCAAATTAGCTTTGCGATCTAGATGTCTGCGTGCCGCCGCTCGTTAAGAGCTGATTAATGGCTTCTACGTCTTCCGTCATCAGATAATCGTTTTCGTCACGCCAGCCGCGTAACATTGCGATAGTCCGTTCGTTGACGACTAAATAGTTTTCACTCGCTTGAGCGTCGATTTCCCAGCCGGGAACGGCAACGACGGGGCGCACACGAACATCATGACCGAGCTCCAGCTTCAGCTGTTTAGCAAGTTGACGTGCTTTAACGCCGTTCTCCGCTAGCGAAATATTGATTTTTCCTGGCGCAAACGAAAGTTCGTCGCCGGTTAAGCGTACTCGATTGTCCTTGAATGGCCGTTGCGCAATGACGTTGACGATATATATACCTTGTAGGCCGACGACAACATTGTCAATAATTCCAGAGGCGCAGCGTACTTCGTGAAAAATTCTATTCTGGGACGCGGTGAGCCGCTGCAGCCCATGCCCTACAGCGACATTTGCATCACGCACAAATGCGACGTTACGCCGCTCCATGATGATGACGACCAGCTTGTACAAGCCGTAGCCTGCGACAAATGAAACCGCGATAAGAACAACGACGTTTTGCCAGAATGGAAGTTTGCCAAGAAAATTTTGCGCACTGAGAAGTACGGCAATGCCGAACGTTAGGACGAACATTAGCGTGAGCGCCAAGGCGAGCGTTTGCTGATTATTCAGGTCGCGGAGCCGATCGCGGAATCGTTGTGCGGATTCCACCATGATGAATTCGCCGAAGTTCCGTTTGTTAGCGAATGGCTGGGCAATCAAGCGCCATGACTTTACGATAAGTAAGAAAACTGTAGCACTCGCAAGAGCAATTGTGGCGGCGCTGCTGATGGTTTCTAGAGTCACAACGTAGGCGATTATCTGGGGGGTAGAACTCGACAGATTAACGGTAGTACCGGCTACTGCACCGTGACGCAGTTCACATTGAAAACTTATCAAGGTATTTCAATCGTTTGCAGATACCCGCCTTGAATCGTCTTCAGATGTGTGATTACTATCACGGCGCGGTGGCGGCTCACTGCGTAGGATTTGCTAATCGGTTCTTCATGACAGTTATACGGTCTGGTGGCAGGTGATTATGAATATTCGGCAATTGACTACAATAGCGTTGTTGGCAAGCATTGGGCTCGGTGGTTGTGCCACCATGAGCGGCGACGAATGCATGACCAGTGACTGGCACGCGATTGGCTTCGAGGATGGCAGTCGTGGCTACAATTCCGATCGATTGCGAAATCATCGCAAGGCTTGCGCGAAACACGGGGTGACTCCGGATTTCCAGGCGTATCAGACTGGACGGGACCAGGGGCTAGATCAGTTTTGCCAACCATCACGCGCATTCAATTTGGGTGTCAATGGGGGATCGTACAATGGTGTGTGTTCGGCGCACGGCGAAGTAGACTTCGTAGATGCGTATAACTCTGGCTACCACTTACACAATTTGCGTTCTCAAGTAATTTCTGCGAGCAATCAAATACACTATAAAGAACAAGAATTAGATCGTAATAAGGACCTCATGAGAACCAAAGAGGCCGACCTAATTGCAAACGAAACAACTGTGCAAGATCGAATACTGATATTGGCGGATCTGAAGGAATTAGCAGAATCGAACGGTCATCTCGAAGCAGAAATTATCGGACTCATCGAAGATCGCGCCGTGCACGAGCAGGAAGTCGCATCATATGAAGCGATGCTGGCAAGCGCAGATTACTAAGACCGTTAGTTAGGCCGCCAACGCAACAACCGCGAATCGCGCGCGGTTAAGTCCGAGACCTAGAATTCGTCAGGCGGCGAGTCACGCCGATCCTTTGCGTTACGCGCCTGCTGTTCGCGGGGCTCCTCAAAAACGCCAATTGTTGATTTAATCGGACTTCGCCTGTCTTCCTCTTCTCGCCGGTCTTTGTGATGCGCAAAGCGGCATTCACACTCGTGGACATTGCATTCAGGCAGCGGCAGCCGCGGGGCCGCATTGGATAGAAATCTTTTACCCTGGAGTTCGCTCGCCGCCTGACACGCCTTGCTGCCAAATCGAATCGATACAGCATGAAATCGCGATGCCGCAGACGGATCCGGCAATGGCCGCTTTGTGGTATGCGCTTTTTGATTATTAGCGGTGCGATTTTTTAAGACATAGAACGCAACGGTGCCAATGACTAACAATAAAGCAAATATAATTGTCTTCATCGGAAATTGCCTCGCAGTACCTACCGCCGTGTTGCGGCTCAATAAAATTACAACAATTTTTTATCTACGACCTTAGCGGATTGGTCGTTATTTGCCGTTTCTGTTCTGCCAAAAATCAGCGTTCTTTATGCCAAGTGCTGCAGGGTCGAACGAATAGTCTGTAACGCCCGCCTTACGTTGTGCCTCGTAGTCGCGCAGCGCCTTGAGCGCCGGCTTGGCCATGAAGAATATGATAATAATACCGATGATATTCAGCCAAGCCATAAGCCCGACGCCGATGTCACCCAGCCCCCAAGCCAAATTCGCTGTTTTGACCGCACCGTAAAATACTGACGTCATTAGCGCAATTTTGAGAATCGTCATTGCACCTGGCACTTTGATGCTGCGTCGAATGTACGCGACGTTTGTCTCTGCAATGTAGTAGTACGCAAGCAATGTCGTAAACGCAAAAAAGAACAACGCAATGGCAACGAACGGCTTGCCCACTCCGGGGATGACTCTCTCAAGCGCAAATTGTGTGAATGCTGGGCTGTTGGCTTGAATATCCGCTGGCAGATTCTGGATAAGAAAGCCTGCACTTCCGTCATGTACGTTGTACGCGCCCGTGATCAAAATCATGAAAGCAGTTGCTGAACAAACAAATAATGTGTCGATATAAACCGAAAAGGCTTGGACAAGACCCTGTTGGGCGGGGTGTTGCACTTCTGCGGCAGCAGCTGCGTGCGGACCCGTGCCTTGTCCAGCTTCATTCGAATAGACTCCTCGCTTTACACCCCAGCCGATTGCCGCACCGAGCCCCGCCATTGGCGTGAACGCGTCTTTCATTATTAGTGCGATAACATCGGGGAGTGCGCTGATATTTAGCGCGACAATCGCAACAGCCATGATCACGTAGGCGAGCGCCATAAATGGAACTACGATTTGTGTGAAATGTGCGATGCGTTTTACGCCACCGAATATAATGAATCCGAGAGCCGTCACTACGCCAATAGCAGTTACTATTTTTGTCACGCTAAGGGTACCGAGCGCGGTGTCCACCATATGTTCGGCGCCAAACGCAACTTCCGCTGCATTGCCAATGCTATTTGATTGCACACCCGGTAACAGCAAGCCGGTTGCAATAATTGTGGCAATAGCGAATATCCAGGCATACCACTTTTGCCCCATGGCTTTTTCAATGTAATACGCCGGTCCGCCACGATATTGATCACCGTCGACTTCTTTATAGATTTGACCAAGTGCTGATTCGACGTACGCGGTAGACGCGCCAAGAAAAGCGACAACCCACATCCAGAATACGGCGCCTGGACCGCCAAAGCCGATGGCTGCCGCAACGCCCGCAATATTGCCAGTGCCTACGCGCCCGGATAACGACACGGACAACGCCTGAAAAGTCGATATGCCTCGCTCCGAACTCTTGCCTGACAGCAGTAAACGCCACATTTCGCCAAACATCCGAACCTGTACGAAGCGTGTTAGCACGGAGAAAAACAACCCAGCACCCAGGCAAAGTCCGATCAGTGCGTTACTCCAAATTAAGCCACTGACTGTATTTACAATATCTTGCATGTGTAGGCCCTTTCGGCGGATTGCAGGCGACGAATATTACCTGAATTGACGGCGATTGGCGGACGGATTACTAATGCACTGCAACATTGATTCGCTGCACCGCTGGACAATAGCCTAGGAGGCCATAACGATTTCAGCAGCAGTCAGCGCGTTATTCACCAAAAGGGCCTTGTTCGCTTGCAGTGACTTGCCGTCGGTTAGCTGGACGATTCTCTGCAGCAAATATGGCGTAATGCGGTTGCCCGATATGTTCTGTCGCTCAGCTTCTGCGACAGCTTGCTTGATGATAGCTTCGATTTCGTCAGCCGCTACGGCATGCTCGGCGGGTACGGGCACAGCGAATACCATCCCATTTCGAAGGCTCATTTTTCTCCATGCTCGGTAAACATCCGCGGCTTCTGCAGAGTTTGCGGTACTGGCGGGCAGCGCAAGGCCGCTGTCGCGTGCGTAAAAAGCCGGCAGATTTTCGCAGCCAACACCGACGACCGGTACGCCGAAGGTTTCCAACGACTCCAATGTAAGTTCTAGATCCAATATGGATTTGGCGCCGGCACAAACGACCGTAACCGGCGTATTGCCGAGCTCAAAAAGATCCGCGGACACGTCAAAGGGTCGTCCCCGATGGACTCCACCGATGCCGCCCGTTGCGACGATGTCGATATTGGCGGCGTTAGCCACCATGAGTGTCCCAGCAACAGTTAGTGAACCCGACTTTCTTGCACCGACAATTGTAGGCAGATCCCGCCGGCTGCATTTCGCAATACTGCTTCTTGGCGACTTAGCGAACGCTTCTATTTGCGATTCGCTTAGCCCGACAGTGATTGCTCCGTCAACAACGCCGAGTGTCGCCGGACAGGCGCCGGCGTTGGATATTGCCGCTTCCATCGCGATCGCCGTTTCAATATTGTCTGGGAACTCCATACCGTGCGTGATAACAGTCGTTTCCAGCGCTATGACTGGAATTGAAGACGCCATCGCGTCGCGAACTTTTGGGTTTATCTGTAGTTTCATAAAGCGTCGTTGTTTTCTCAGGTTGGTATTGTTGAGATTTCTGCTAACAATTTTTCCTTGGAAAGTGCCGGCGAGCAACGGCTTTTGCTAGTGACGGTTAGCGCGGCCGCTTTCACGCCGAGCCGAACACTTTCGTGAGTCTCGAGTTCGTGCATGCGCCCGAAAATTAATCCGGCGATAAGTGCATCTCCGGCGCCTGTAACATCCACCGTATCTATAGGCTCGAAATCTTGTGTCCACGAATTTGTGGCATTTGCTATGCCGATATCTCCTGCACCGGAAGTAACGACTGCAGTATGCGCGCCGCGCGTGCATAGAATTCCTGCCAGTACAGCTACGTCATCGTTGTCGGATTCGCAAATCACTTTTGCTTCATCGCGATTGCAGATAACCGTTTCGATGCCATTCAGATTGTTCGGGAACCGTCGAGCCTTCGAGACCGAGACGGCATCGACGAAGAGCCGGCGATGCTCCGCCGCGGCGTGGGCAACAATCGTGCGGAATGTGTCGGCCGGCAGGTTGGTATCGGCAAAAATGGCCGCATTCGGTGAAATGCCTGTCCAAATACTCTGCAACCAGCGAACATCCAATGACTCGAAAATAGCCATGTCCGCAAGTCCGAGAAATAATTCACCGTTTGGCTGAATGGCGGCCAGGTAACTGGCGGTATTCTCGCCAGGAAGTTGGGCGAGTCCGTCAATATTGACGCCGACAGCGCGTGTTTCATCAATCAGTTGTTTTCCGGCCGCATCGTCCCCTACTACTGAGTGTAATTGGCAGCTGACTGAGAGACGAGATAGGTTCTCAGCAATGTTTCGGGCTACGCCGCCGCAGAAAAATTCAGATTTGGCTGGGTTTGATGTGCCTACAACGGCCGGTTCCGACAATCGTAGTGAACGATCGTAGCTGGCGGCACCTATGCAACAGACGCTTAGTGTAGTGTCGGTCATCGAAAATTTTGCAATATCAAAATGGGCGACTGAACAGAGTCAATGCAGCGTATGATACTGGTTGCGGCGCGAATGACGATATCTATTTTGATCTTGTTCTTGATGATTGTTGTTCCTCACCTTAATGCTACCTGATACGTCTAGGAGGAAGGCAGCGAATGCCAGTACGAGAAATATTGAGGATAGGAGACCCAAGGCTTCGCGAGGTTTCGCAGGAAGTGAGGAAATTCGACACGCCCGAGCTGCATTGTCTTATTGGAGATATGTTTGACACGATGGAAGCTGCGGATGGGGCAGGTCTGGCAGCGCCACAAATGGGTGTATTGCAGCGGGTAATGGTATTCGGCGTAGATGTGAATCCTCGCTACCCGGACGCCGAGTCTGTACCAATGACGGTGCTCATTAACCCAGAATTTACTATTGTTGGTGATGAATCCGAAGGTGGTTGGGAGGGCTGTCTAAGTGTTCCCGGAATGCGCGGCTACGTGCAACGGCATTCGCAGATTCAGTATCGTGGATACGATCAATTCGGTGCGTCGATTGTGCGCGATGCCGCAGGTTTTCACGCGACCGTATTTCAACATGAATTTGATCACCTAGATGGCATTCTCTATCCAGATCGCATCGTCGATGCATCCAAATTCGGATTCATCGAGGAATTGGCGGCTTCGGGTGAAATACCGCTGGTCCAAGACGTCTAGAACAACCGCCAATCAATCGAACGCCAGTCAAGAAAAATGGTCGAAACGAGGCACGTTGCATATAGCGCGAGCGGTTTTCAAATTCGCAACACTTTCTGATCGAGGATCTTAGGATGAACGAGTATTTTCGAATTTTCCTGGTGCTGCCGGTGGCAATACTAGTCGCATTTCCTGCAACAACCTACGCGGCCGATGGGCATAGCCAGGAGGGGACATCAGTTGAAGTGCTGACACGTGGCCTCAATCACTTGGGCTTGACGGTTAACGATCTTCAAAAATCTACCGCATTCTTCACCAAAACGCTTGGTTGGCAGATGGTTGGCGGCTATCCCGAGTACCCGTCGAAATTTGTCACCGACGGCGAAATATTCCTTACGCTATGGCAGGTGAGTGACCCTTCTAGCGCGATAGAATTTAACCGCAAAACCAATGTTGGACTGCACCACTTGGCGCTTACTGTCAGCACTCGCGAGGCGTTGGATGTCTTGCATGAGCGGTTCTTGAAAACTGAAGGTGTTGTAATCGAGTTTGCGCCGGAATTAAACGGTGGAGGTCCAACCGTGCATATGATGATCCGCGAACCCAGTGGAAATCGGCTTGAATTTGCCTACAATCCGCCGCGTGAGTAGCCCGCGCCACTAACTGGCCTTCAGCGCAAGCCGAGCGCGAGGACGATTCCGCGCTCAAGTCCATGGCCGATTGACCGATATATCAATAAGGTAAGCTGCAAGCGGCACGGGTCACTGATGTCCATTCAACGACGAGTATCAGTCGTACTTCTTCTTGTCATTGTTACGTTTGGCGGTCTGAGCTATTCACTATTGGCCACTCAGATGACGCCGGCATTTTTGTCGCTGGAAATGGAGGCAGCATCAACCAATCTTGCCCGAGTGAAAGGGGCGCTTGCCAACGACGTTAGCCAACTCACTTTGAAAAGCGGTGATTGGGCCACCTGGGACAATTCACATAGGTTCATCCTTGGTCACGATGAGAATTACGTCGAAGACAATCTTGGTGCAAGCACCTTTGAGCAAATCGATATCGACGTCGTACTGTTTCTCGATATTGATAGTCGCCTGCACTGGGGGCTGCTGTTTGAGGACGAAACGGACGACCGGAAGTTGCTCGATGAACTGCAAGTTAGCGAATCGGTTAGGCAAGTGCTGCTAACGCACGAATCTACAGACTCGGTGGTGCACGGCATGATTTCAACTCGATTTGGTCCGCTGATCTTGTCCTCGCGGCCCATCGTCAGGAACAAGTACGTCGGGCCGATCGCGGGGACTCTCATATTTGGTCAGTTTTTGGACGTCGAACGCCTCGCGATTTTGCAAGATAGGACGGAAGTAGATCTGGCGTTTCTCGCAAGGCGCGATCCAGAGGTACGAGGAGTCCAAGACGAAGCGAACACACTGTTATCATCCGCGCACTGGCAGGTCGCGACCGAAGATAGTCGTATTGACTATCTTGAAATGTACGATCTTGCTGATAATCCGCTACACATATTGCGGGTACGAACGCCGAGAGACATTACGGCACTAGGCGGTAAGACGTTGTATGGATCGCTCTTGTCACTCGCTGTCCTAATTTGCTTTGTTGCCATTGTCATTTGGTTGCTGCTGCGACGAATTGTCGTACATCCGCTCACAGCGCTCACGGGACACGTTACAGAATTGAAAAAGACCGGTGATATGACCAAGCGCCTAGATTTCGTAGGGCAGGATGAAATTGGCGAGTTGGCGGTTGCGTTCTCAGATATGCAAAACACGCTATTGGAGCGTGAAGTCAAAGTCAACGAGTCGGTGTTAAAACTAGAATATCAGGCGACGCATGACGCACTTACGGGTCTCGCAAATCGCAGAACGTTAAATAACCAGTTGGATCGCTTGAACGAGAGTGTCGGTGCGGACGACATTAAGTACTGCGTTTGCATATTAGATCTTGATCGCTTTAAGATTGTCAATGACACAAGCGGACATGCGGCGGGCGACGCTTTGCTTGTCCAAGTAGCAACGCTGCTAACTGAATCCGTTTATACAACCGATACGGTCGTAAGACTGGGTGGCGATGAATTCGCATTAGTGTTGTACGATTGCGAAGGGAACGTGGCGTTTCGGATTTGCGAGCGAATTAGGGAAAAACTAGAAGCACTGTCGTTCTGCTGGGCGGACATTCACCATCGGATAGGGGTCAGTATCGGTGTACTATCAGTATCCGATTCCGAACGCAACGTCTCAGAAATTCTCCAGCGCGCAGACGCAGCTTGTTTTACAGCAAAGGAGAGCGGTAGAAATCAAGTTTACCTTGTAGCAGACAGCGAACCAGCGGTCGATGCGAAGCGCAGAGAACTACATTGGGTACAGCGACTCACAACTGCGATCGATCTGGATCAATTCATTTTGTTCACGCAGGCAATAGTACCGTTGCAGGCGAGTAGAAAAAACGAAGCGGATCGTTTAGAAGTGTTAGTGCGATTGCGCAACTATGCAACCAAGAAATTACTACCGCCTGGTGCATTTATTCCATCCGCGGAGCGGTATAAGTTAAGTGCGAAGATTGACCAGTGGGTAGTCACGCAAATGGTTAGGTATACCAATATCTACGAAGACGTATTCGGCGACGATCGTATGTATTGGATAAATTTGTCCGGGGCAAGTCTATCCGACGAGCGTTTTACGTCATTCTTGGAGGCCACGATCAAAGATAGCAAGTTGCAGCCGGGCCGCCTGAATTTCGAGATTACGGAATCATTTGCTATCCAAAATGTCGCTGAGGTTTCAACCTTTATGCAACGACTAAAAGATCTGGGATGTCAGTTCGCGCTAGATGATTTTGGCACCGGGTTTTCATCTTTCAATTACTTGCAGTCTTTGCCGATTGATTGCTTGAAGATTGATGGGCTAATCGTTCGAAAAATATTGGAAAGCAAGGTTGATCGGATGTTCGTAAAATCGATTATCGACATCGCTCACGCAATGGACGTGGTCACGGTTGCGGAATTCGTTGAGGATGATGAGTTGATTGAAGAACTCACCACAATGGGCGCCGATTTTGGTCAGGGGTTTGCCCTGGGTAGGCCACAAGAAATTATGCCAATCGCAAGTCAAGTTGCAGGTGAATTACAGGCTTAATTCTAGCGACCAAACAGCAGACTGCCTATCGTAGAGGTAAGCCGAGCGCCATTCTCGACGATCTTGACTCGGCCGTTTGCCTACACATCAGTTGATCATCTGGTGTGAGACTTTTAGCCACAGAAACTAGCGTGATATACTGAATTTCTGCAAGCAGATCAAACACCTATTGCTAATGCCAGCAGATCTAAAAAATCCTGAATTGACACGTGATGAGATTCGCGCCCAATGCGATCGTATTCTAGCGAGCCCGCAATTCTCCCGATCCAAACGTCTGTGCGATTTTCTTAGCTATGTTGTCGATGCAGCTTTGGAGGGACGGGAGAACAAACTTGGCGAATATTCCGTAGGGATCGATGTCTTTCAAAGGGATGAATCATTCGATCCGGCGATTGATTCAATTGTCCGAGTTGAGGCAAGCCGCTTGCGCAGCAAACTTCGTGAGTATTATGGCGAGTCAACACCGAGTGATACGGTAAAAATCGAAATTCCGAAGGGACGTTACAAACCATTTTTCTCGCCAATACAATCCCAATACAATAATCGGGGCGGCGTAACGAGAATTCGATTTCTCAACCGCAAGAGCGTTCCTGTCATTTTTGGAGTGATAATTGCTGCTATTGGCTATTTCATTGTTGGACGAACTCTATCGCCTCTCTCGGAGCTAGATAACGTCGACCTCACTGAGGGGCGACTGGAATCACCGTCTTTGATTCATGAGCGGTCAATCGCTGTATTGCCGTTTCAAAGTCGCAGTGCAGATAGCTCGGATGTTTATTTTGCTGACGGCATGCACGACGATATTTTGACGCAGCTTAGCAAGTTGTCATTCTTAGAAAAAGTGATTTCTCGGACCTCTATGGAGCAGTATCGCGATACCGCAAAACCTATGTCAGAGATTAGCGCAGAGCTTGGCGTTAAAATTATTTTGGAAGGGAGTGTGCAGCGTTCTGGTGAAAGAGTCCGAATTAATATGCAGCTCATTGACGCTGTACAGGATAAGCACATTTGGTCGGAGACTTATGATCGGGAGTTGACACCGTCAAATATCTTTTCGATTCAAAGCGAGATCGCGGCTGCCATCGCAGATGCAATGCGCATGAAGATTTCACCTTTAGAGCGCGTAGCGATTGGCAATGTTCCAACTACGAATTTGGACGCATACGATCTATACCAGCGAGCGCAGCAACTTAGGCGTACGCTTGGTTTGGGTACTCGCAATGAAGTAGCACAGCTTCTTGAAAAAGCCGTTTCGCTAGACCCGGACTTTGCCCTGGCGCAGTTAGCACTTGCTCGTGCCTATCTTGACCGATATTTTACGAGCGAGAGAGACACCAAACATCGTGACTTGGCACGCGTTGCAATCGACAAAGCATTTGATTCAAGTCCTGGAATGCCGGAGTCGCGCATAGCGCTCGCGGACTTCTACTACAAAGGCTTTCTAGATTACAGTCGTGCCCTACAACAATTGGATTTCGCGATACCCTTGGCACCTGGCAATTCGGAAGCGTACGCAATACGCGCATTCGTCCTTCGTCGGCGCGGTAACTTGGCGAAGGCAATACCGGATCTAAGTCGTGCGATAGAGTTAGATCCAGATAATTTTTCGCCACATTATGTGTTGGCGAATACCTACGTAATTCTTGATCAATATGCGCAATCTCTTCCTCACTATGACAGAGCGTTAGAGCTTGCGCCTGCGAATTTTGGCCTGAAAATCCTCCGTGCCTATGCACTGTTAAGTCAGGATGTGAATTCACCGGCAATGTTCGAATTGACACAAGACCCGGCGTTCTCTGACGGATCGAGTGCGGTGGAGATTGCCTATCGCTGGGAAATGGCATTGATTCTCGGAGACTATGATCTTGCAATGAGCATTATTGATAGCCATCGGACCGATATCGTCGTCAAACAGTACGCTTACTACCCATTGGATTTGATGCGCGGCCTAACGGAATCGTATATAGGTGACCCAGCGAAGTCTGTAGGCTATTTCGAATCGGCCAGGATGATTTTGCAATCGAAGGTTCTGGAAGTCCCGGATGACCCGCGAGTTATCAGTGCCCTTGGGCTTGCACATGCTGGATTGAAGGATAAAGAAAACGCGATTGAATTTGCGGCCCGCGCAACTGCATTGTATCCAGTGTCCAAAGATGCTGTCGATGGTCCATTGTATGTATTGAACTTTGCCAGAACATACGCGCTCGTCGGCGAAAGCAAATTAGTTCTGCAAAAACTGGATGACCTTTTATCGAAACCTTCGAATTGGTATGCGACGCCGAACGTTATTGCGCGGTCGCCGGCGTTCAAGAAACTGTGGAACGATTCAGCGTTTGTCGCACTGATTGAAGACCACCGCTCCGATCCGTAAGCGTGATTATCAAGTCGACATAAACAGAGGAATACCGGAGTGGCTTAGGAAGTGCGTTTAGCGCCGCTCTGGATAATAGGGCTCTACATCCCGTCTTGAGCGTCGAATCAGGCGACACGACGAGGGCTGTCTGCGCTAGTCAGTGTCAACCATGTCAGATTGTGACCACCGTAAGTCAGTGGCGGCTTCGCACCCGACAACAGTCATTTAGTAGCCAATTACGTCGACTTCCTTTACAGAACAGCGCCCGCACTAAAACGGTACAGCCATAACGAGTTGATACTTAATCAATTGTAATACCGGCATGAAAATTGCTTGATTTAAAGTGTAAATCAGGGGGAACACGATTGTGCGACAACTAAGACTAATGATTACAGCGATTTTTGTTCTTGGGCCTCTATCTGCTCAAGCCGACGTAATTACTTATGACATGGTGTTTGGAGCCTCGGGCAATGTGTCAGGTGGTGTCGGCTCGTTCATGTGGGATACCGATGCCGAGTTGATAAGCGGGTTTAGTTTGGATCTGAGCTTTGATTCCGGTGACCTTATCGGGGTCCTAGGGAACGTCGAGAGTCAGTCGTTTGATGTATTGACTGGATGTATCGGGTTTTGCATGTCTGGCATTGTCACATTGACAGGCGGCCCATCATTCCCATCTTTTCCGGCAGGGATCCTATCGATTGAGCTGTTTTTTCAGTTTACGGAAGCAGAGGGGTTTATTTACGCGATAAGGACGGATACCCAAATTGAATTTTTTGACGGTGCACTGTCAGTAACGCAGCGCTCCGTGTCCGTCCCCGAACCCGGCACTCTTGCTCTGTTAGGCATCGGTCTTTTTGGAATCGGACTAGCTAGACGCAAGAAAGTCTGACCTTAACAAGACCCAAGAAGCCCCGCGTTACGCGGGGTTTTTTTATGCTTGGCACAAGGACCCCTTTTGGACGTCAACTGCCCTTCGAATTCCTGAAGATTCGGTGATCTGAATGACCGCTTACGGTGAAAGCAGTCGACTGACCATGTCAGGTCAACGACAATCGGCTTCAGTCTGCGCTCGGTAGTGTCAACAATGTCAGAATGTGACCAATGCAAGTCAGTGGCTGCTTCGCACCCGAAATCAGCCGTTCGCCTGCTATGATGTTGAAGTGTCGCTACTGACCCGCTGTAGCCAATCGGCGAGTGTATTGCGTCGACCGGTAATCCGTAATTCAAAAAAGAATAATACAGAATTTGGCATGACTGCTATAAATCTCAAAGACAAATTAGCCACATTTTCTGAACACTGGTCGCCAAAGATCGTGTCGGATTTCAATGGGCATGACGTAATGGTTGTGAAAGTAAAGGGTGAATTCAACTGGCACTCACACCCCGACACTGACGATTTCTTCTTGGTTCTCAAGGGACGAGTCACAATCAAGCTTCGGGATCGAGACATTCACCTGCAAAAGGGCGAGATGTTTGTGGTGCCGAAAGGAGTGGAACACTGTCCGGTAGCAGAAGATGAAGCCGAACTACTACTCATAGAGCCTCGCGGAACACCGAACACTGGTGACGAGGCGACTGCGGCAAAGAAATTGAAAATATAGCGGTACCTGGGTGGCCGCTTTTTGGCCGCTAGCCGCCCTTCGAATACCTGAAATTTCGTTGACCCGAATGACCGCTTACGATGAAAGCGGTCGACTGCACATGTCAGGTCAACGACAATCGGCTTCAGTCTGCGCTAGGCAGTGGATGCTTCGCACCTGATACCAGCCGTTCGTCTGCTATGATGTTGACGGTCCGCTACTGACCCAAAGCAGCCACTCGTATTCGTCGGAAGAATGGACGTGTATGGCGACATGTTTGCCTTTTGATAACCTGATACTGACCACACGAGAAAGCGATTGCTTCGACATTTTATTGCGAAATCGAAACCTAGGATTTTCCTTGGTGAACTCAGTGTCGCTAAACGAACTGGTCCAAAAACAATCGACGAATGGGGAGTAGTTGAATGCGAGGGCCTGAGTATCTCATTGAAGCAAAGATTGATTGCTCTAATACCACTCCCTTCAGTATCGACATTAGTCGAGCCGAAACAAGATGATCTAGTTCTTGATGTCATCATCCCAAAATACCAGTCTGGCGACTATTGGGGCTTTGAGCTTGGAGATGTAGGCTTTCCGATTTTTTGGAGACCGAAGGTTCAAATTAGATCGAGGCTTTTCTCACCTGTTACCGGTGAGACGAAGGTTGAATTTTCGACGATAGAAAAAATGAATTGGCGAGAGTTTATTCCACGATTGTTCACTTGGAGAGCCCTGTCGAGACTAAGGCCAGTATTCGATGCCGCTGATTTGGACGGACTCTTGGATGGTGCGTGCCAGAAGATGTTGAAGGAAATGAATGTTGTCCTGTGAACTGCAACAAGATGCTTAGACTCTAGGAGTTTTGATTGACCCCGAGCGGCTGCTTGTGGCCGTATCCAGCCGCTCGCCTGGAGTTATACTCAGAGGCTGGTATTGACCCGTTCTTGCCACTCACGATGAACGGCTAATTTTCGCGAAACCCGTTTCGAGCCTATCCCAACCAATGATAAGAGGTGATTGCCGTGAAGGTCGTATTGCGAAATAGTGGTAGATGACGATTACTGCGTGTCCACCTCCGCCTACTCATCCACTTCTGTGGCGTCGAAGCCAACCACCTCGGTCTCGTTAACTGCAAGTGGCCAAGTCTGAACTACGCATTCGTAGAGGCGCGTGGCCCCAACTGGCAGCCGATCGAAAGAGGTCGCGACGAGATCGCCCGAGGGCTCGACGATTCAAGACGGCTGGGCCGTCGGCGGGCCGGCCACCTTAATCAGCCGCCCAGTTGCTAGAGTCGTGAGCGACCGCTGCTGACCCGAGGCGGGCACTAAGAGTATTTCGATCAGGCTTGGCGAGTAGTTGATGATGCTCACTATCAGAACACGTTGCATCATCGCCTCTGTTACTCTTGTGGTGGCTGTCACCGCAGCTATGCTCGAACCCTGGCCGACCAAGAATTGGAGTGTAGGTGATGCGATTTGAACTTCTGACTGCGATGCTGGTTCTATTTTTTATTCTGGCGAGTACGGCAGCATTGGGCCAGGATGCAACATCCGGACATGCTGACATTCAAGCCCGAGATATTATTGCCGCGGCTCGTGCCCTCGAAGAAAAGGGTGAGATCTCTGATGCAATAGAAATGTTGCAGCCATTGGCTATACAAGGTCATCGGCGAGCTAGTTCAGATTTCCATCGTATGACTGAATATATATTGGGACCGGTTGTTTCGTACGCCAGTTTTTTCGAAGAGGACACAATACATCTAAAAATCGAAAGCTCAGTGGATGCTCCAACACTTATTATGCAGTACGGCGTCGGTTGTCCGCATTGTATAGAATTTCTGTCGAACAATTTTGCCATCATTCGAAAGGCGGTGTCTGAAGGGCACCTAAACCTGGCCTTGCTGAGTATGCCAAGGGCTACGGCTCTGTTGGACCACGGTGACAGAGCGCTGACCGCATACAAAGCAGGTGTCGACATCGAATCAACCTTGAATTGCGTTTTCGCCGAAAGGGGAGAAGCCGCTTTTATGCAAACGTTTGATGAACTAATAAATATGATCAATAGGGACATTGATAACCGTATCAAATACCCTGGTTCATCAAAGGAACTCTCAAATCGATACTTTTTGTTCGCTGAGGCAGGAAATTTTCGCAAAGATAGCGAGATTAAGTCGGTAGCTGAAGTTTCATCATTTTTGATGAAGCTGAATGGATTGGTCGAAGGTGATTGCGAGGATCCGAACGACTGGCTGGCTCGACAAGTGGAACTAACCAATAGCTATGATTTCAAGTTCGGGAGGAAAGTCGGAGCGCCCGTATTTACGCTAAATGGGAGGACGTTTCGGGGGGGGGATTCCTATGAAATGATTAGTAGCTACATTGAGTATTTGGCGTTCGCACATGCCGGAAAGCGACTGGAACAAAAGAAAAGGTAAAGTTCGATTCTGTCGCACAACAATTCAATGAATTTCCCGAAAGACGCTCGGTGAGTGATGGGTAGATGGAAGCGACCACCGCCACTGATCGATAGTTATCAGGTAATCGAATGAACAAAATCGTATTCGAAGTTCTAGAAACACGGAAATTCCCATCAGGTCATGCAGACTCAACAGTAAACATTCATGTTGACGGCAAACCGTTAGCAGATGTTATGCAAGCCTATGAGCTACCTATGGCAACGAAGGAGGGGCATCCGGGGCTTGCGGGAGCGTACTATGCAATAACGACAGCATCTTCTTCGCTCGGACAATATTACCTTGGAAAAGATAATGCTGACCGGGGACTTGATCAGAACAAAACCGCGTTACTCGTCTGTATTTGCGGGATCGAGGGGTGTTGGTCGTTGCTTTGCAAGATCAGAGTGCTTGGTAACACGGTAACCTGGACCGATTTTGAGCAACCTCATAGAGACGAAGAATGGGACTATTCCAATTTTGAAGGTTTTGTTTTTGATAGACAGCAATATCTGGATGCAATAGAAGCAATGAAAAACGCCTGACGCTATGCCCCGCATGGACGGCTCCACCGCTATCCGATCGGTCCGTCGCGAGCAAGCAGAAAAACAAGTGGGAGGAGAGTAGTTATGACGAAAAACGACCGGAATGGGATCAGACATAGAGATTGTCGCAAAAACTCTTTAGTCCTATTCTTATCATATTTGTTGTGTGGTTCAGTTCTCGCCACTGAAGGGGAGTCCAGTACAAGTGACGATCTATTCAAGTACAAAGTCTTAAATGACGAAGACGCTACCAAGTTTCAAAGTCGCAAAGAATATGGTGAGGTCCCTTTTACAGTCTATTTTTCGAATAAAGAGCATCTGGTCCTATCTTCCTATGTTGTCACAAAGGATGACATCCCCGATGACATTCTCAAAGAAGTTGAGACTCACATCACAACAATTGGTTTGTCATTGTCGAAACAGACAGATACCAAAATGGTTCAATTCATATCTGAACTGGATTTGGATGATGAAAGGTTAGGATTGCACCAGCTGTTTGAAAGGGAACTGGCCTACACAAACACGAACTTCGAGGCGACCGTTGGCGGAAGCGCTTTGGTTACCTTTATCTATCTAAACCAAAAACCCATGACGGCATCGATTTATGAGTTTGCACCTGATGATTACGTTAGAGGAGTTTTTGGGAAAGAGTATTTTCGGACCTTGACTACCGAATCATTTTCCTCGGTGGGTCTGGAGTATGACCGCATCAATGACTGGGATACGGCGTTCAAGTATTTTTGGTGGTCAGCAAACAACACGGGGGACAGAGAATCGCAATTTAACGCCGGGGTTATGCGTATGAAAAGCGAAAGGTACGAAGAGGCGATACTCTGGTTCGAAAAATCGAGCGACCAGAACTATGTGCAAGCATCAACCGTCTTGGGGTACTCATATTCCGAAGGTTTGGGTGTTGAAAGGGATAGGGAAAAGGCGATCCATTACTATAAGAAAGCGGTAGAAGAAGGGTCCGGGATGGCTGCCAATAACCTGGGTGTCATAGCAGCAGCCGACGAGGAATTTAGCGAAGCTCTAGGGTGGTTTCAAAAGTCCAAAGAATTGGGATATGAAAACGCTGATGCGGGGATCAATTCCGTCGAGATTCAAGCTATCCAGGAAACTCGAGAATTTCTTGCTGAATATTGTGATAAATACCCAGGAGAGTGTAGTTAGGAGACAGATCTAGAAATAAGTGCATCTTAGCGGCTGCTGGAAACGACCGGTTTATCCTGCGTATCCAACCAATCGGTACAAGTCACGTTTCTGCAGTAGCTATTCAACGAAACCGCTTTGCACGACCCCTTCGGGGAGTTGAGCACCCACGACTGGCCCTCCGCGCTCTCCGCCGTAGGCGTCGCGTCGCGCTGTTGGGACACGTCGAAGATCGTGTAGGGGTAATGGGTAACTCCGCAAGGGGGTGCGTTCCCATACAGAGTGATCAACATTTCCTGGGACGTCGGTGCAAAATATCCCTCACCGCCGATGTCCCCGACGCTGAAAGTAGAAAGTTCGTCATCCACGACAACCAGCTTGAAATACTGCCGATCGGGGTGTTTGGACTGCGTACGGTCTATTCGGTAAACGAAACCAAAATCTGAGACGAAGGAAAGCCCGTCGATATCGTCAAGTCGGGTTGCAAACTGCTTTTCGGACAACTGGAAGTAGTTCAGCGTCGGGTCGAACACCACATTCTCGGCCATGGTGGTCAGAGTGACACTTGTTTTGGTGTCGAGCCACCTGACAACTTCAGCCAGTTTTCGCGAAGGAACACTGCGTTGCAGGGTACCCGGGTGTTTCTTGAGAGCGGGGTAGGTCGCGTAGCTGTACATCGTGAGCAGGCTAAACGATTCATCTGTATTCAGGTGGAATCCACCGTAGCCCGGCCTGCCCTCTCCGGGGCAGCGATTCCCCGGCATGTTGACCTGGTTGGGGTAACTGGCCATCCCGAAAAGGTACCTGTCTAAGTTCGGGGTCGCATCAAATTTTTCTTTCGTGGCTCCAGCGATTGCGCCATGCAGATCTATCCCGGAAAGGCCCAACACAGCTCTACACTCGCCCCAAACCATAGCTCCAGTGAGCTTGTGCGACGTTGAGTCTGGCCAAATCGCTATTTCGAATATCTTTCCCTGAAACTCGCCTTTCCACGTGCCAATGATCGGCGCCTCGTGCCGATAAGCAGGCGAATCAGGGCCCCAGGTTGCGTCGGCAGGAAAAGCTATGAGGACGGAGATGGCAATTAAGACATTTCTCATTCAGGGGCACCTGCGTTCAAACGAATTCAGGATCTTATCCTCATTTTTCGCCAGAGCCAAAGAATTGATGTTTTCCCTTCACTTCAACTTCGCTCTGACAGAGTCCAGGCAATGACCCGAAGTTGCCATTCGCGTGCAGACTGGTTACGCGAAGAGAAATACGCCAATGAGCGACACCGCAAATGCCAAAAATAGGTATCGAATAACTTTCAAAAGCTTGGCAATTTCAGCGTCGTCTAGAGATTTGAGCAGGTCACTCTCTCGATAAAGAAGAAATGTATTTGAGCTTGAATGGGCATCCCAATGCCCAGCAATTCTAGTCCAGACATCGGGGTATCAAGAGCGGACAACCCTATCAAGGGCGTCTGCCGCATAGAGGTACCCAATAAACAAAGCCAACGACGGGGCCAACGTGAGAAAATACACCATAGGCTCAGGCATTAGGCATCCTTGAGATTGAAATCGCTAGACAACTTAGTCTATCAGGTCGAGAATCTTTCTACGCGGCCAGCCAGTTCTGGCTGCTTCGAGTCACCGTCAGTGTGAAGTTGGAATGTACCTGTCGGCAACGTAACCAGTGTAGCGCTCGTTCATAATTAACGGATATCACAACTGACTATTCAAAGGTCACGTGCGTAGATCAATCCCTTCTCACTATCCAAGAACTCTATCTCTTCGAGTGGATACCAACCCATCCGTACAAGTAGGCGATCCAGAACAGTCGTGCTGACATACAAGCGACTGCAGCCGAGTCGTTTCGCGTGAAGTTCAGCTGATTTGAGCAATGCTGTCGCTACGCCTCGCCCACGTCGCGACGGTTCTACCAGCAGCCCAACTACAGACGGGGTTCGCTCCGTCGCTACGTCGAAATCGAGAGCAGCTGCCCCGATAATCTCGTCACCTTCAATCGCCACGAAACCAATTGGAATCTCATCACGATTAGTGCGCGATACCAAATCGGTTCTTGCGTCGCCGGGGCCGTCAATGCCGTAGTAAGGCGCCCACTCCGAAACATACCAATCCGCGAGCATCGGAATTGACTCGGAATGATCGTCAAGCAATTCAACTTTCATCTGTAGGGAGGAGCTCGGGATGTCCGTTTTGCCTCAGAAACAGCAGCTGAAAGCATACCATCTGAACGTCTGATTTCGGAGGTACGCCAGCCACTCGACAACGGCAAGTCGTGGCCGAAACCAGCCGCTCGACTGTTAGAATGCTAAGAGGCTGCTTTTGACCCAAAGCGGACGTTCGAAGTTAGCCAGACATAGGTACGTTATGCGACACATGACCGAGATTGCCGTAATCAGTCTTCTTGCCTTTTCATCGATTGCCGGCGCGTGTCCCCTTGAGGGCGTGTGGGAGGTAGATCACGTTCGTTCGGCAGCAAATTACCTTGACAGCAAACACCGTATAGACGATGAGGAGGAAGCAGATATTGGTGCGATGACTTCTGTGCAATGGCAATTCACTTGCGCGATGTCCATATTGAGGACAAGGTCAGACGACTCGCAGATTTTCCAGTTTAGCTCTGAGAGCCCTTATACTTGGAAGGAAATTGGTGCATCCCAAATACTAATATCAGAAACAAACGAAGATGGTACTGAAACGTCTTTTCCAGTCAAACTCATCGAGGACGTGTGCTTTTCGTTTTATCATCCGGTCCATTTTTATGATCAGATTTGGTGCAAATTGCAGTGATGCTTAATAAACGCTGCATCGTCCACTTGTGGCCGAAAGTGGCCCTTCGCTACTGCATAATTTCGGGCATTTGAACGTCCGCTTTCGAGAACACCTTCCGTTGTAGGTCAGTAGCCTCTTGAATGGCCGCTTGTCACCCAATGGCGGGCATTCGGGTGGTAAGGTGTCAATAGACTGCTTCTGACCCAAAGCAGACTTTAGCGCGAAGAAACAATACCTCCGACTAAGCGGCACAATTTGCGCTATTTTTCTAATCTGTTCGGGATTTCAATGCGAAGAATCTACGTTCTTATTTCGGCTACGTTGCTTTTGAACTGTACCAACGAGCCACGTCCTGAATCAGATCTGGCGACCGACCGCAGAAATGAGATTCTTGTGACATTTCCTGTTAGTGAAGCCTTCTTAAGCACGGTTGCAGATTGTGATTTTCCTAAATGAGTTACTTACCGAAGAATTGGCGATGCTCATGCTGACGCCTATTCAGATACTGAATCCGGGCATTTCCGGATGGTATTGGTCCGTGATTCGGCTGCTATTTTTAGAAAACGGTATGAGGAACGCGTACTAGATTGCATTGGTGAACTGCCACCGTTTGATACGATTTGGAAATTGGGCGATGCCGCGGCGTGTCGCTTGGATGAAGACTTGTCGGATGCGGCGATAGAATATGGATTTGAATACACAACTATCGTAATGAGTAAGCTTAGGGAGGAACGAGATTGTTAGTGTGGCAGAAGGACCGCTTCTGGTCGTTAGCGGAAGTGGACTTCGAAATTCCTCAGAAATTTTAAACGTCCGCTCTTCATGTGAGAGATTCCTGCCCGTCGTGAACAGACGTGTCTAAGTTGTTGTAGAGTCGCTTGTGCTTTAGCGACGAAGTCACACTCGCTGTTGTACTCGCGGTGTTACGGGGATCAGGAAATCTATTAAGCATCGCTCTGGAGAATAGTCCTCTCCGGATGCACAAATAAAAACGATTGCTCAGTTATTGGGGCTAGTCAATGCGGCTGACGCGGCGGCGCACTAAAGATCAATCCGCACCTGACTATTCCGCACTATTAAGTCAGTAGGCGGATTTGGTGCCCAGAAGAGGACTTGAACCGAGACTGGAGAACCAAATTGCAGCTAACTTGCCTAGTTGCTTGTGCTTTATTGATGAAGCCACACTCGCTGTGTACTTGCGGCGATACGGGGATCAGGAAATCTATTAAGCAACGCCCTGGAGAATAGTCCTCTCAGTTCGCACAAATGAAAACGGCCCCTAAAAGGGGCCGTTGATCATTTGGTGCCCAGAAGAGGACTTGAACCTCCACCTACTTACGTAGACCAGCACCTGAAGCTGGCGCGTCTACCAATTCCGCCACCTGGGCAGGCTGGAACCGCGTATAGTGCGATTCTCGCGGGTGGCGCACTGTACTCAATGGTCTGGGCGCCTGTCAATTCGCGGCTAATGCAACGGAGTTACATCGCTTGGCAAAAAACAAAAAATCTGCGTCGGATTCGAAGCGTACCTATAGACACCCGGTACCGTCGCGCAACGAATTAATGAAATTTCTCAAAGACTGCGGCAAGCCGGTTACCTCGAAAACGATTTCGCAGGGGTTTAGCTTGAAAGGCCAGAAGAGCGCATCTGCGCTGGCTGATCAACTTGGGAAAATGGTGCAAGCAGGTCAGATTATTAAGAATCGTAAGTCTGAATATTGCCTTACTGAGAAAATCAAACTGCTTACCGGCAAGGTACTCGGCCATCGCGATGGTTTCGGATTCATCGCGCGCGACGACGAACAAGACGATGTCTATTTGTCTGCGCGCCAGATGCAAGAGGTCATCGATGGCGACCGTATTGCGTTTCGTATTGTTGGCACCGATAGGCGAGGTAGAAAGGAGGGTCGCGTTGTCGAGGTGTTGCAGCGCGGCATTCGCGAAGTAGCCGGTCAATTTATTCGCGAACGTGGTATTGGTCTGGTAATACCGGACAACCCAAAGATTTCTCATCGCATGCTTATTGCAAAAGGTGCAGCGAGCAAAGCCAAGCCTGGTGAAATGGTGGTTGCAGAAATTCTGGACTACCCAAGCGGCAGTGCGCAAATGACTGGGCAGATCGTTCAAATAATTGGCAGCCCAGAACAGAAGGGCATTGCGACGGATATCGCGATTCACTCGCATGGCATACCGAATAGCTGGCCACGCGCTGTCCAGGAAACAACAAAGTCTTTCGGGAAAAACGTACCCAGTAGTGCGAAGAGCGGTCGAACAGATCTTCGCGATACACCGTTAATCACCATTGACGGGGCCGACGCACGTGACTTCGATGATGCCGTCTATTGCGAGCCTGCCGGTAATGGTTGGAGATTGCTGGTCGCAATTGCAGATGTCGGCCACTATGTCGAGAAAGATTCGGAATTGGATCGTGAAGCGCTGAATCGAGCAACTTCAGTTTATTTTCCGGATCGCGTCGTTCCCATGCTGCCAGAGGTTCTATCGAACGGTCTTTGCTCGCTGAATCCTAAAGTTGACCGCTTATGCATGGTCTGCGACATGCGCATCGGCAAAGACGGTAAAGTAACGAAAAGTAAATTTTACGAAGCGGTGATGCGATCGCATGCACGATTAACTTACAGTGAAGTCAACGAAGTTTTGCTTGGTGGGGCTTCGAAGAAGCTTGTAGCACCAGTGTTGGCGGCGATAGACAATCTACACAAGTTGTACACATTATTCGCAAAAGCTCGGCAGCGGCGGGGCGCGATTGAACTTGATATCCCGCAGACACGCATCCAGCTAAACAAGGACGGCATTGTCGAAAAAATTGTGTCTGTTGCTAGAAACGACGCACACCGTTTGATCGAAGAATGCATGATTGCTGCGAACGTGCAGGCTGCGAAGTTTTTGCGCAGGCACAAAATTTCAGCTTTGTATCGGGATCACGCCAAGCCTGATCCAGATAGATTCGACGAACTTCGCTTGTACCTGCTATCGCTGGGCCTAAAAGTGCCGCACTCTGATCATGTCGAACCGCATCAATTCAATCAATTGATGACGCAAGTCAGTGATCGCCCTGATTCGCAGGCAATTTCCATGGCGATGCTGCGCTCACTGATGCATGCGGAGTATTCGCCAAAAAATATTGGTCACTTTGGTCTTGCACTCGATGCCTATGCCCATTTCACTTCACCGATACGTCGTTACCCGGACCTACTGGTGCACCGGGCGATTCGTCATATCATTCGCGCAGGCAAGGCCGGCGGATATTACTACGATCCCAAAAGCATGGAGCGACTAGGCGTAATTTGCTCGGAGCGAGAAAAGCGTGCCGAGGTTGCGACACGAGAAGTCGAGGCTGCACTAAAATGTCAATTCATGAACGAAAAGTTGGGTGAACAATTTCAAGGTGTCGTCACAGGTGTGACAAATTTCGGATTATTCGTGATGCTCGACGATCTACAAGTGGACGGTTTGGTACATGTTTCCAGCTTACGTAGTGATTACTATCAATTCGACGCGCCCACTCAGTCGTTGGTTGGTGAGCGTTCCAATACCCGCTACCGTCTCGGTGATCGTCTGGATGTCGTCGTATCAAGCGTCGATCTCGATTCGCGTAAAATCGATTTTCAACTAGTGGACAAGCATCCTACCGAGACGCAAAAAAAAGGCGATCGGAATGGCGCGCGAGGTAAGTCGCGAGGTAAGCCGCGAGATAAGTCGCGAGGTAGATAATGAGCAAGGCGAAATACGTAACAGGGTTGCGCGCAGTGGAGCAGTTGCTGTCGCAGCGAAACGTGGAGGTTCGTAAGGTATTTGCAGAATACCAAGCGGCAAACCCGCGGGTGGCCGCGGTTATCGCGCAAGCCAACAGTCGCGGTATCGACGTGCAGTCTGCGAATCGTGCGCGACTTCAACAGATCAGCGGCGAAACAAGGCATCAAGGGGTCGTTGCCGAAATATCTCGTAGTGCGGTTATGGACGAAGCGGAATTGCGGTCGATGGTCGAGAGCAGGCTGACAGAGGCAGATTCTGCGCCGCTGCTGTTGCTGATTCTTGATGGCATTCAAGATCCGCATAATTTGGGCGCGTGTTTGCGAACGGCCGATGCGGCTGGTGTCGACGCCGTGGTCATACCGAGGCATGGAGCGGCTGGATTGGGACCGACTGTCAGCAAGGTCGCATCTGGAGCTGCCGAATCGCTAAAATTTGCTGCTGTTGCAAATTGTGGCCGCGTTTTAGGCTGGCTACGAGAATACGGCGTGATTGTCATCGGTACCAGCGATGGTGGCGAACGTTCGCTGTTTGAATGTGACTTACGGTCACCGCTGGCGCTTGTCATGGGGCACGAGGAGGCGGGTCTTCGGAAAGGCATGCTTGATCGCTGTGACATCGTGGCCAATCTGCCAATGTCTGGCGTGGTTTCAAGCCTGAACGTATCGGTCGCGACAGGCGTATGCCTGTATGAGGCGATGCGTCAGCGTGGCCTCGAATCTGGCGCAAAATAGCGGGTTCTAGCCTAATTATCGAACGATAGTGGTTGAACAAACTGCGCCGCTTGGTTAGGATGCGCATCCCTCGCAAATTGGGCGCTGGCTTCGGTCTGGCACTGTCGCG
Source organism: Woeseia sp. (assembly GCA_021773015.1). Classification (GTDB taxonomy): domain Bacteria; phylum Pseudomonadota; class Gammaproteobacteria; order Steroidobacterales; family Woeseiaceae; genus OFTM247. The sequence goes on along the minus strand of JAJFKW010000001.1, from coordinate 632,993 downwards.
AGGCACCTCTTGCTTCACCGGATTGTCCGGGAGGCTGTTATCCGTAAGGGGATACAATGAGACACTACGAAATCGTGTTTCTGGTTCATCCGGACCAGAGCGAACAAGTTCCTGCCATGGTAGAACGCTACCAGGGCATGGTCGCCAACTCAGGCGGTCATGTACATCGCTTCGAAGACTGGGGCCGGCGGCAACTCGCACATCCAATCAATAAAGTGCACAAAGCACATTACGTGCTGTTGAATGTCGAATGCGGCAACGAGGTGGTCGACGAGATCACCAGCGCCTTCCGCTTCAATGACGCGGTGCTACGCAATATGGTCATTGGCCGTAAGGTGGCAATCACCGAGGCGTCGCCAATGGCAGTCGCTGTCGAAGAGGAAAAAGCGAAGGAACGCGAGTCACAGCGGCGACGCGATGCGAAAGCCGCTGCAGAAGCTGCAATGGCAGCCGAATCTGCCGCCGCCGCGGCGGCCAACGATGCGGACTCAGAAGAGGGTAGCGCCGCGGATAGCGACGATCCGGTGGAAGCCGCGGTAGCAGAAGTTGCCGAAGTAGCAGAAGTTACTGAAGTAGCCGAAGAAGTTGATGCGGATGCGACTGACGAGGTGCCGACAATTGCTGAGGCAAGCGCAGACCCAGCTGAAACCACTGAAGACAATGCTCCGGCAGCTGATGCTGCCGCAGACGAAGTCAAAACGGCTTAAGGGAGCGATTTAAGATGAGTAGATATTCTCGAAGACGTAAATATTGTCGCTTCACTGCCGAGGGCATTGAAGAGATAGATTACAAGGACCTCAATTTGCTGAGGGCTTACGTAACGGAGACCGGCAAAATTGTGCCGAGCAGGATTACGGGAACCAAAGCACATTATCAACGGCAACTATCGACTGCGGTAAAGCGTGCGCGCTATCTCGCACTGTTACCGTATACGGATCGCCATTAAGCAAAAAGTATTCATGCAGCGCGCAGCCAGCTGGCTGGTCGCCAGGCCACAGAATGCAGTTCTGGGCCTTGCAGCGACTCTGTTAATGCCGTTAGTGGCGCCGATTGTCAGTGGTGCGACAATTGCAATGTTGATCCTCTACCAGGGGGCATTGCGAACGGCTTTCCACGCAGCGATTGCGATCGGACTGCTGATGGTCTTCATGTTGGTGGTAGGAGAAGGAATACCAAACGTCATTGGCAGCGCAGTAGTAACGTGGTTACCGGCTGTCGCACTTGCACTGTTGATGCGGCGCTGCCGGTCGATCACGCTGACACTGCAGCTTTCGGCAATTTTTGCAGTGTTGGTGATTGCAGCGATTTATGTTGTGTTGGGCGATCCGACGGTTTATTGGAATAACACGCTGGATCTATTTATAGCGATATACACGAATGCAGAGCTAACTGGCTTAGCAGATTCGATACGTCAGTTGAAGAATAACAATGTTGCGGTGCATCTTACTTTTGCATTCGTCTTTGTAAGCTGGCTCGTCAGTGTATTGGCGCTGATTCTCGGCTATGCACTGTTTCGGGCATTGCCAGATCGCGACGCTACGTTAGGTCGTTTTTGCGATCTGAGTTTCGGTCAGATTCTGGCGCTTGCATCGGCATTGGTGGTGGCGGCATCGTTGCTATTGGATTCGCCATGGTTGCATGACACTGCGTTGTACCTTGGTGGCGCATTTTGTTTGCAAGGTCTGGCAATCGTACATTGGTTGCATGCGTCAGGCCGATTTCCAATAGCAGTAGTGATTGGTGTGTATGTGCTCCTGCCATTGCTGAACTTGGTGTTAATTGCCGGTTTGGCAGTAGTGGGATATTTTGATGTCTGGTTCAAGTATCGACGACGAATCAGTGTTAAGGATGCTAATTAGGCCGACATTGGCCAAGAACGATTTTTACGACAAGGCACGAAAAAAATGAACGTAATTTTACTAGATAATGTTGAAAACCTCGGCGCCATCGGCGATATGGTTACGGTAAAACCAGGCTATGGTCGTAACTATTTACTGCCATCCGGCAAAGCTGCGTTAGCGACGCATCAAAACGTTGCAGAATTTGAAGCACGCCGCGCCGACCTAGAAAAAGCAGCTGCCAAAGATCTGACCGCGGCAAATGCACGTGCGGACTTGGTCAAAGGCATGGACCTCGTTATTCCCGCGAACGTCGGTTCCGAAGGCAGGCTGTTTGGATCTGTCGGACCGCTCGATATCGCCGAAGCTTGTGCAAAAGTTGGCGTCGAAATTGCGCGTGCGGAAGTACGCATGCCGGACGGGCCAATTCACGAAGTGGGCGATTTTACCGTAGGTCTGCATCTACATTCAGAGGTCAATGTCGACATTACCGTGAAGGTGGTTGCGGAAGAATAATCTTCTGATCGTCTTAGGACGATGTGATACTTTAGCTTGCTAACCGGTGTAACGATCAAAATAAGGTCGGCCGGGAACTTATCGCCAATTCTGCAGAGGATATTCAATGGTTCGAGCGCTGGAAGAGGGGTCAGCAATCGATTCAGCAGAAAGGCGGCTGAAGGTACCACCGAACTCTATTGAAGCGGAGCAGTCGTTGCTCGGCGGTCTTATGCTGGATAACGAATCCTGGGACAAGGTCGCCGACCTTGTTCTTGCTAGCGACTTTTATCGCAAAGATCATCGACTTATTTTCGCCGCAGTTGAGGCGTTAGTTGAAGACGGCCAACCCTGCGATCTGGTGACTGTTTCGGAGCATCTCGACAATCGCGGCGAGTTAGTTGCAGCGGGCGGACTCGAATATTTGGCGACGTTGGCGAACGAAACGCCAGGTGCCGCAAATGCTCGGGCATACGCACGGATACTGCGTGAACGTTCGACGCTCAGGTCTTTGATTTCGGCTGGAAATGAAATCAGTGGTAGCGCGTTTGCCAGTGACGGAAGATCCGCCGCTGATCTTGTTGACGAGGCCGAGCGGCGCGTATTCGAAATTGCAGAAAAAGGCTCACGCGGGCGTTCGGGCTTCAAGCACCTGAAGAAAATTTTGCCGGACGCTGTTGACCGGATCGACTTATTGCATCAGGCGGGCGGCGATATTTCGGGCTTATCGACCGGCTACACAGAATTCGACAAGCTGACCGCAGGCTTACAGCCAGGTGACCTCATTATCATTGCAGGTCGACCCTCGATGGGTAAAACCACGTTAGCCGTAAATATTGCCGAAAATGTCGCAATCGGTAGTAAAGTTCCGACCGCAATATTTTCGATGGAAATGCCCGCACAGCAATTAGCATTCAGAATGATTTCCTCGCTAGGACGGGTAGATCAAACACATCTCCGAACCGGCAAATTTCCCGAGGAAGATTGGTCGCGCATAAATACGGCAGTTCAGTTAATGTCTGACGCGCCGATTCATATCGATGACTCACCGGGCTTATCGCCCACTGACATACGGGCGCGTGCGCGCCGATTGAAACGTGAACATGGATTGGGACTAATAGTCCTGGATTATTTACAGCTCATGCAAATTCCTGGCAACAACGAAAACAGGGCAACGGAAATTTCAGAAATTTCACGATCGCTAAAGGCGCTAGCGAAAGAATTGGAGCTGCCGGTGATTGCGCTGTCGCAGCTTAATAGAAGTGTGGAACAGCGGACAGATAAACGTCCGGTAATGTCAGATTTGCGAGAGTCAGGTGCTATTGAACAAGATGCAGACCTCATACTATTTATTTATCGTGAAGAGGTTTACAACGCTGATACGCCGCGCAAAGGCATTGCCGATATCGCGATCGCTAAACAGAGAAATGGTCCGATAGGTGACTTTCCACTGACTTTCGTCGGTCGATTCACTAAGTTCGAAAACTGGGTACCAGAATCTTATATCGGTGGCGATTACTCGTGAGCAAACGGCAATGGCTAGCACAATCATACAGCGGTGGTGGATACCGTTTTTTAAGCCGCCCTGGCTATCCGGGTAGTTGATAGTCGGCGACTATCCGTGAGTAAGCAAAATTGGCCTTTAAAGCATTCTCGTAGCAGTGAATCATCAGATGGCTGAAATCAACTGGATCGTCGCGATTGCTAGACCTTGCGTCAAAGACTACGCATGAGCTTTGGCGCAAGAGCACTGATTAGACTTGCCGCGCTACATCACAACCTCAATGCTATAAAAGAAAAAGCAGCGGGCGCGCCTGTCATGGCCGTCGTGAAGGCTAACGCGTATGGACATGGGCTCACTGTTGTCGCCAATGAACTTGCGCAGGCTGACAGTCTGGCGGTTGCCAGGATTGTTGAAGCCCACAAGCTACGCGATGCTGGGATCAAACAACCCATCGTACTGTTGTCGGGTGTTGTTGATGACGATGAGTTGCGGCAGGCAGGCGAAGCGATGTGCGAGTTGGTCGTGCATAACGAACAACAAATTATTCTCTTAGAACAAAATCCGCATCTGAGTGCAGTCGCATGGTTAAAAGTCGATACCGGTTTGAATCGGCTGGGATTCGGTGTCGATGCCGCGGTAGCTGCCTTGGCGAGACTTCGCAACTGCAAGGCGGTGCGCGAGCTGCGCTTGATGACGCATCTGGCGAATGCGGACGATCCCGCAGATAACAAAACTGTCGACCAATTGGCGGTATTCGCCAAATTTGCCGGCGCCTTTGAAGGCGATATTAGTATTGCCAATTCAGCCGGCCTGTTCGGCTGGGAGCAAGCCGTTAGACCATCATTCGCTAATGCCAGAACATGGGTCCGACCAGGCGTTGCGATATACGGGATTTCGCCATTCCCTGTCTCGAATGGCGCCGACCTCGGCCTCAAACCCGTGATGCAATTCGAATCTCGACTACTGGCCGTTAAACCGCTGGCGGAGGGCGAGCATGTTGGCTACGGTGGCACATGGCAGAGTGACCGCCAAACAACGCTCGGAATCGTATCGGCGGGGTACGGGGACGGATACAGTCGATATATTCCTTCGGGCACCAATGTATTGCTGAATGAGCGGCTCGTGCCGACGATCGGCAACGTCTCGATGGATATGACGGCAGTCGATCTTGGTTCCGATAGTCGGGACAACGTCGGAGATTCTGTGATCCTTTGGGGGGACGCATTACCTGTCGAGGAAGTCGCTCGACAAGCCGCCACGATTCCTTATCAGCTTGTTTGCGGCGTCATGAATCGCGAATCGAGCACCGTAGTGCCGAATTAGCGCCGGCAGCAGGACTAGCTTGCGAAAAAGCCCATTTTGACGCCGGCCAACTGCAACACGTCGTTGTCAGCAAGTTTACGGGCCTGAGCGCCAATAGGTTGGCCATTCACCAATGGATAATCGCCTTCCTCGCCACTTTCGACGTGAACCACGTAATAGCCCTCGGCACGCCGTGTAATGGCGGCGACCTGCACACCCGGTCTGCCCAACGTCGTCAGCGCCTTTGTGAGCTCCAACTCGCGTCCGGCAAACGCGCCACTCAATACCTGCAATTTAGCGAGTGGCAAAGCGTTTGGTGCGGAGCTTGGGTCTATTCCAGCTGAAGTCGCGGTATGCGAAGCCGGTTCACGAACCGGTTCGCGCACCGGTTCCGATGCAGCTACCCGCTCTGCTTGCGAATCTGTTCCTGTATCAGGCATTTCGACCTTAACGTCGACTCGATCGTCATCAACTGCAGCGTCCGATTCCGCTGAGGCTGCTGCCTCGGCTGCTTCTTCGGCTTTTGCGAGTTGCGCTGGATTTTGCTGACCGGCCGGTATAACCATCGTTTTTTCGAATTCGTCTTGCTCGGTTTCGTTGGTTTGCTGATCGGCAAATCGCAATTGGTGGTGGCCAATTGTGATGACGTCGCCGTGCTGTAAAGCATGCTTCTTGATGAGCTTGCCATTTACGTAAGTGCCGTTGGTGCTATTGAGATCTTCCAAAAACGAATCGTTGAGAATGTTGATAATCAACGAGTGGTGGCCACTCACTGCAGGGTTGTCAATGCGAACATCGTTGTCCGGCAAACGCCCAATCGTATAACGCTCTTTGGACATGTTGTATTCAGCAAGGACTTGGCTGTCCAGACTCAGGATTAAACGTGCCATATTGTTATTGCCGCTCTCAATTCAAAACTCTGCAAACAGGCTTGTGCGAAGCGGCTTAATTCGCCACATCCGCTGACTCCGTGCCACCCTAGGACCGAAACATCCCCGCGAGCTTTTGCAGAATGCCGCGTTTCGCTGGAAACGCGTCAATTACTTGCGCAAGCATCACGGATACGTTATCACGCCCGCCGTGATCGTTGGCCAGATCAACCAGCTGTTGACCAACCACATCAAGGCTAGCATTAAACGTGCTGATAGTTAAGTGAATATCCTCATCTTCAACCATGTCGGGGAGTCCGTCCGAACACAGCAGATAGATGTCTCCCGGCTGTACCTCAAATTCGTTCACCTCAACCTCTACAGTAGGCTCGACGCCCAGCGCCCTCGTCACGTAGTTCCGATTCGTGGAGCGCTGTGCCTCCTCCTCGGAATAGAAGCCACGATCCACCAATTCCTGTAAAAGCGAGTGATCCAAGGTTAACTGCTCAAATTTGTTGTCACGCAGGCGGTAGGCTCGAGAATCACCCACATGCGCGACAGATATCTTGTCGTCGTAGAATATCCCAGCTACCAGGGTGGTACCCATACCTTCACAATTCGTCTGACTTTGTGCCGTCTGAAAGATGATTTTATTGGCGCGTGCTACGGCGTCTCTGAGTACGATCGTCTGCCGCATCAACCCAGACGTTGGGTCAACGTCGTTTCGTTCCTCGCGATGCGCGCCCTCAATAGCTAACTCGGCGATAGTTTGGACCGCGATACCGCTCGCGACTTCACCGGCGTTGTAACCGCCCATACCATCGGCAAGAACCATAAGCCCAGTTTCGTTATCGGAACCGATGGCGTCCTCGTTGTGATCGCGTACTTTGCCGGTATCGGTAATTTCCGCAAACTTGATTTTTCCGCGTAAGCTCATTTATATCTAATCAGTTCTTTAGGTTGAGGCGTATTTAGCACAATTTCGCAAGGCAATCGCCATTTCGGCGCCGCTCGCGAAGCGGTTTTCAGGTCGTTTCGCCAGCGCTTTGAAAAGAACTGCGTCGACGCTAGGTGGTATGCCAGCGCGTCGATTGGAAACGGGACTCGGATCTTCCGTGGTGATTTTAGTCATTAGTACTGCAATATTGTTGGCACGAAAAGGCACTTCTCCCGTTAGAAGTTCGTACAGGGTAACACCAAGTGAGAATAGGTCCGAGTGCCCGGTCAGATTTTCTGCGTTGAGTTGCTCAGGCGACATGTACATTGGCGTACCAAGCACAATGCCGGTTTTCGTGCGATTGTTATCGGTAAGTCTCGCAACCCCAAAATCGCTGATTTTGAGCATATCTTCACGTGGATTGTAGAGTAGATTTGCGGGCTTAATATCGCGGTGAATCACGCCTTGATTGTGCGCATAGTCTAAGGCTTCCGCTGTCCTTGCGCAGATTTCCAACGCTCTGCTTGGCGCAAGCAGCTTTTTCGGGTCTGTATATTGAGTCAGCGGTATTCCCGGCAGGAATTCCATCGCAATGTAGGCTAAATGCTTGTCCTCCCCGCAATCGAATACGGTGATGATATTGGGATGTGTCAATCGGCCGGCCGATTCTGCTTCCCTGAAAAAGCGTAATCGCGCCTCTTCCAGCTCTTCGTCCTCAAATTCTTTCTCGATCGGAATGACTTTCAATGCGACGGCACGATTGATTCGCGGATCGCGCGCAAGATAGACCGCGCCCATTGCACCGCGACCGAGCTTCCTTTCGATGACATAGCGGCCAAGCCGCTGCGGCGTGCCGCTGTTACCGCTCATCGTCAGCTTGTTTCCGGCGGCACGCTGTGAACCCTGTGTTTTTTTCATCCAGTTAAGGACGGCCTCGGCCCGTTCCGGTTTGGCTTGATCTTCAAAGGCAAGAGAAAGCTTGTACATAGCTGCCGCAACTGTTTCAGTGGCGTCACAGCGTCGGAATTCGGCGAACGCAGGCTCCAGTCTTCCCGCCGAAAGAAAATCTGAGCCTTTTTTGTAAGCGTTTATCGCTGCTTTTCGGACGCCGCCGGCAAGCCACCAGGCCAGCAGCGAAGTACCAACGTAGATGAGGATAGGACGACCCAGATCGAGGCGCACCCTGCCTACAAACAGCAGCAAGGCCTCGATTAATAACATTGCGATGACGGTGATGACCGCGATCATCAAAATATCCTGTCGTTTGCGATCTGGCAAAAACAAAACAGCGACAATGGCCAATAATGCTGGGGTCAACCACTCGAGTGCGCGAATCCACGGCGGTGCGATAATGGCTTTGTGATTTTCGATGTCCCCTAACAACGCGGCCGACGCCTCAGACCGTGTGACAAATTGCCCACTGGGCAGGACGGCAACCGAGCCGGCGAGCGGCATGTCGGCGTCGATCAAAATTGTTTTACCAGCTAGCGATCGACGATCGAAATCGCTAGCGAGGATCTGCTCTGGATTTAGCCGCTCCACCGGCGCATAGGCGGCCAGATAAATTGAATCGTCAATTGCGGACATCCGGGGGTCATTCGCGAATTCGGGATTATCAAACGCAATTGACAGTGGCAATGACGGCGTCATCACGCCGCCGTCGAGGTTCCACAATACCAGCCGACGCAATACGCCGTCGCTATCTGGTTGCAGCCGTAGGGTGCCTGATTTGCTAGCGACATCGGCGAGCCGATTGTCCGATGGCACATACACCGGTGTACCTGTGGACAGTGTCGCTGCCCAAGCCGGTAAGTCCTGCTCTGTGGATATTTGCGGAGGCGATGCGAGAATTATGCGACGCGCGCGCGCTTGTTTCGCTGCTTGAATCAGTGCGCCATATTGCCGTAGGACGTCGCTTTCCGAACGTCGTTTGGGATCAATGCTGACGATGAGCGCATTAGCGGGTGGAGCCGATTTTATGAGTCCGGCGAAGCGGTCAAATACAAAACGGTCCGCAGCGACAAACCAACTAGCGAGCGGCCCATAGATCAGCATCAGCAAAATGCTGACGAATGCCAGAGCGACCAGACGGTCGCGTTGTTCCTTCCGGTATTTTTCCAATAGGGCTTCTCTACATAACGTCGAAATTATAGGAAATCGCAAGGTTTATTAATGAGATAGGGTTGGCATTTTTATGTCGAGTGAAGCGGCTGAAAGCGGTGCTATCATTGGTCTTCTCGAACCGCAAAAGCTGTTTATTTTCCGGTCGGACAATTAAAATCAATTGATACGCGCTATTGCTTGGACATTCCTGTGGAATCACGTTCTAGCCGGTCGAATTACCAATGTAGAGAGCGAAAAGGCCGAATTTATGGCTCGAACTAAAACTGCCTATGTCTGCGCGGACTGTGGTGCCCATAGCGTGAAATGGCAGGGTCAGTGTCCGGATTGCGATGCCTGGAATACTCTTGCACAAATGACACTGTCACCCGCGTCGACCGTCAAGATAAGCAAATCCAAGACGGCAACGTTGATGGAATCGCTCGCTGCTGACCAGGAGGTTCGATTCGCCACGGGATTTGCGGAGTTTGATCGGGTATTGGGTGGCGGTTTGGTACCGGGCGCGGTGATTTTGCTGGGCGGCGACCCAGGTGTCGGTAAATCGACGCTACTTCAGCAAGTGGCGTCGAATTTGCCCGAGTCACTCCAGACTTGTTACGCCTCCGGGGAGGAGTCATTGCGGCAGATTGCCGATCGGGCCAAGCGCTTGCAATTAAAAAACCCGTCGCTCCGGCTTCTCGCGGATACCTCATTGGAGAATATTCTTCAGCAGGTTGCTGATATGCAGGCCGGTGCATTGATCATCGATTCAATCCAAACCATGGTGTCTTCCAATCTCCCATCGGCTCCAGGTTCGGTTGTGCAGCTTCGCGAATGCGTGGGTCGCATTGTGCAATTTGCAAAGCAGCGTGATATCGCCGTATTCCTCGTCGGTCACGTTACGAAAGAGGGCGCAATTGCTGGCCCGCGCGTGGTCGAACATATGGTCGACACAGTGCTTTATTTTGAAAGCGACAGCGCCAGCCGTTACACGATAGTTCGAGCTGTAAAGAACCGATTTGGTGCGAGCAATGAAATGGGCGTATTCGCCATGACGGAGGGCGGTTTTTTGGAGGTGCGAAATCCTTCCGCCATATTTCTTAGCGGAAGCGAACAGAGCAATGCGGGGAGCGTCGTTTCAGTGGCTTGGGAGGGTAGTCGGCCCTTGCTAGTGGAAATTCAAGCTTTGGTCGCTGACTGTGCCGGTAATCACGCGAAGCGTCTAGCACAGGGAGTGGAGCAGAATCGACTGGCAATGTTGGTGGCAATCCTACAACGTCACGGCGGTATTTCACTGGTTGGCGATGATGTCTTTATCAACGTGGTAGGCGGCTTGAAAATCGTCGAAACCTCATCGGATCTACCGGTACTGTTGTCCATTGTTTCGAGTTTGCGCGATCGAGCCGTCCGTCCGCGAGCCGTTAGCTTCGGTGAAGTGGGCTTGTCCGGCGAAGTGCGGCCAGTTAGGTTCGGTGGCGAACGCATCGCCGCAGCGTCGAAACAGGGATTTGATCTAGCGATCGTGCCGAAGGGCAATATTCCCAAGAAACATCCTGCCGGAATACAAGTGATCGGAGTGGCGAATTTGGACGAAGCGCTGGACGCTGGATTCGCGTAGATGGCGACGACGGTGGAAATGAAATTCAACCTAATTACGTGACGTCGAAGTTGTTACAAACACGCACAATGAATGACATTGTCCTCGGTTAGCAATTCGTTGCGCGTTACGCCGAGTGATCTAAGCTGCCGTGTGCAACCGACATCTCACCTTTGGACGAGAATATTCGCGCTGACCTGACACGGTTGTTTTTGGTGAGGACAATCTCGATCGGATATTCGTCAATATTCAGTTTGGTTCCAGCTTCCGGAATGTCTTCGAGATACTCGAGTACCAATCCATTGAGTGTTTTGGGGCCATCGGTCGGTAGGGCCCACTGCATAACGCGATTGATCTCACGAATATTTGCTGCGCCGGATACCAGGTAACAGCCGTCGCTTTCGCGGACTATTTCCTCATCAACATTTCCCGAATCGCTGGTAAATTCACCGACGATTTCTTCCAGAATATCTTCCAACGTTACTAGACCTTGAATATCGCCATACTCATCAACGATCAGCGCCATTCTTTGCTGGCTTTTTTGAAATTGCACCAATTGAATGCTTAGGGGTGTACCTTCGGGTACAAAATACGGGTCGATGACGAGCGCTTCGATATCGGCCTTGGAAAACTCAGATTTGCCGCCGACGTTTGCGAGTTTACGTAGGTGCAAAAGGCCGACGACAGCATCGATGTTGTCACGAAACACCGGTAACCGTGTGTGGCTGCTATTGCCAATCAACTTTTTGATGTCATCAATATCTGCGTCAAGATCAATACCGACGATTTCGTTGTGAGGAACCATCACGTCGTCAACCGTAACTTGCTCCAGGTCAAGAATACTGACCAACATTTGTCGATAACGGGTAGAGATTCGTGTCCCCGCTTCGTGAACGATCGTGCGCAATTCCTCACGACTTAAAGCGTCCCCTTCGGTGTCCGACTTTCGTAGGCCAAGCAAAAACAGTACGCCGTTTGCCATCAAATTGGTTAGCCATACGAGCGGGTAGAGAATTTTTAACAGCGGGTAGTAAATGAAAGCGGCCGGGAACGCGACCCGCTCGGGATGGAGTGCGGCCATTGTTTTCGGTGCGGTCTCCGCAAATATCAACACAATCAGAGTGAGCGTGGCCGTGCCAATCGCTAATCCGAGTTGTCCGCCCAAGTCCCTAGAAATAACGCCGACCAGTGATGCGGCCGCGAAATTAACGGCATTATTACCTAGCAGTATCAAGCCGATTAGGCGGTCTGGTTTGGCCAACAGAGATTCTGCGAGTTTTGCACCTCGGTGACCGCTGCGAGCTTTGTGTCGAAGCTTGTAACGGTTGAGGCTCATCAAGGCTGTCTCTGAGCCCGAAAAGAACGCGGAGAGGGTAAGTAGAACAAGAATGAGACCCACTAAGGCCCCTAGGGGAACGTCATCGCCCAACGAATGAGCACCTCCTGTATGCCAATACGTCGATCAGTTCATCAAGCGCCGCGACGCCTGTCAAGGAAATGCTGGGCAAATTGCGCCAAGGCGGCGGCCATGTCAGCCCGTGATCGGCCATACCGATGCTGTCTGCCCATAATCGAATATGCGGTTGCTTGTCTACCCATAATCGAATTCGCGGTTGCTGCACTATCCCCATGAGCGACTAAGAATGTACTCGAGAATGTAACGACTGCCAAAGTAGGCGAGTCCCAAAATAATGAAACCGATCAAATAAAGATACACTGCACGGCGCCCACGCCAGCCAGCGAAATGACGGCCCAATAGCAATACTCCGAACAATATTAGTGCCAATATCGATAACGCCGACTTGTGCACGAGATGTTGCGCGAATATGTCCTCTACAAACGTCAATCCCAATAGCACGCCGAGCAATAGCGAGATAAATCCTGCCATGGCGATGCCGTACAGCAGCGCCTCAGTCGTCTCCAGCGGCGCAAACAGTCGGTTAACCGACGACAGCTTGCCAGCGCGCAAACGCGAGTCTTGAGCGAGTGCATAAATTGCGACGATTGCGCCAACGCAAAGTAGTCCGTAGGCAATCATTGAAACCAATATGTGACTTTGCAGCTGCCAGGTCTGGACACCCGAAACTGCTGCACCTTGCGCCGATACCGTCAGTGCCGCGGCGACGGCGGCTATCAGCAACAAACCGCCGGATAAGCCTCGCAGAGCCATTTGTAGTCCGCCTAGCAATGCGATAATGGCGAGCTGTACGCCGATTAGAGACGCGGCATTTGACATAGAAAGATGCAAACCGGTTGGCGTCAATATTAGGCCAGCGAGAATATAGCTATGCCAACAAACGCCTGCAATCCCGCACACAAAGGCGATCGTGCTTGCCAATACTGCCGACGAATCGGTCTCACGCAGGCGACTTATGCCGAACGCGGCAGCCGCAATGAGATACAAGAAAAAAATTGTGATTTGAAACACAGACAGCCAGCCGATGATGACCTACGTTGCTTCGACGAATGATCCCATATGGTGCAGTCCATTAGAACCCTGCTGCTTCTACAGCGGGCAACAAAAGCTGCGACATTGGGGATTTGGTCGGATATTCGATAATTCTCGTCGTATGTGTTTGGCTCGAACTTAGGTATTCGAATCGTATGTCCGCCCAGGAACCATAAATTCGCTGCCAAAGTCGTGGCGAGAAACTTGCAAGGATAGCGAGTAATTATTGCTTATGAATTCGCAAGCTACAACTCCATCGAAGCCGAAGGCCGGCTAAATGCGCATAAGAATACTCGGCTGTAGCGGTGGTATTGGTGCGGGATCCCGGACCTCCGCGATGCTCGTTGACGACGATGTGCTGCTGGACGCTGGAACCGGCGTCGGCGATCTCAGCTTAGTGGAGTTGCGTTCGATTCGGCATGTTTTTCTTACGCATGCGCATCTGGATCATATTGCTGGCCTGCCGATGCTGGTCGACTGCATATTTGACGAAAACCTCGACATTCCAGTCACAGTGTACGGGCGCCAGGAAACCCTGCAAGCGATTCAAGATCATTTGTTCAACTGGGTGATTTGGCCAGATTTTGCCGAACTGCCGACTTCTGATAGCCCGGTTTTGCGCTATCACGTATGTGAGCCGGGATCGACAGTTAACATTGGGCATCGCGATTTCCATGCGGTCGATGTTGCACATAGCGTTCCGTCACTGGGTTATACGGTGCAGAATTCCGGTGGCGTATTCGCCGTTAGTGGCGATACGAAAACGAATCAAACGCTTTGGCCCGTGCTAAACGCCTGTGAGGACTTACGTGTTCTTGTAATAGAGGTATCGTTTCCAAACGAAAATGAGGCATTAGCCGCACAATCTGGCCACTATTGTCCGGCTACGATGTGTGAGGACTTAAAGCAGCTTGAGCACGATCCTGAAATTTGGTTGACCGGCATGAAGCCCGGTGAAGAGGACAAAATTTTGGCAGAAGTTCTTGAGGCGGCGCCGGGTAAGAAAATCCGCATGCTATCTCGGGGTGTCGTAATAACCGTTTAGGCTTCCTGCTTGTGCAATCATCCGTCGGCCGCGCGTCGTGATAGACCTAATTTCGTGTATCGGGTTAGACTCAACCGCTAATCAATAGCGGTAGCCATCCCAATGTTTGAAAATCTTTCGGGCCGACTGGCGGATGCGACCCGTAACCTGACCGGCAAAGGTCGACTAAGCGAGTCGAATATCAAAGACACGCTGCGGCAAGTGCGACTCGCATTACTCGAAGCCGACGTCGCATTGCCGGTAGCAAAATCCTTCATTGAGAAAATCCGCGAACGCGCGGTTGGTGAAGAAGTTGGAAAAAGCCTGTCGCCCGGACAGGCGCTGATAAAGATCATTCATGCAGAGTTGGTCAGTCTTCTTGGTCAAGAGACGAAGCCGCTTGAGTTTAGGGCACAGCCCCCTATTGTCATTATGCTGGCAGGTTTGCAAGGCGCGGGTAAGACGACGACGGCAGCAAAGCTCGCGCGGCGATTGATTACGAAAGATAAGAAAAGCGTAATGATGGTGAGCGTGGACGTATATCGTCCAGCGGCTATTTTGCAGCTGAAAACGCTTGCTGAGGATGTCGGTGCCACGTTTTGTGACAGCGACGCAGCACAAAAACCAGTCGATATCGTCGCCAAAGCACTCGATGAGGCGCGGCGCTCGCACGTTGACGTATTGCTGCTCGATACCGCTGGACGGCTGCACGTCGACGAAGAATTGATGGATGAAGTCGCAAAGGTTCACCAGGCGGCGCAACCACATGAAACATTTTTTGTGATTGACAGTATGGCCGGCCAGGATGCGGTCAATTCTGCGCGGGCCTTCAACGAGAAGTTGCCGTTGAGTGGTGTTGTGCTGACCAAAACCGACGGTGATGCAAAAGGTGGTGTTGCGCTGTCCGTAGTCGAGGTCATTGGGAAACCGATTCGTTTCATTGGTGTAGGTGAGAAAACTGATGCGCTGGAAGTGTTCCATCCCGATCGGATGGCTTCGCGAATTCTCGGCATGGGTGATGTGCTGTCACTGGTTGAGGAAATTGAGGACAAGGTCAGTAAGGAGAAAGCGGAAAAGCTTGCCAAAAAACTGCAGCGAGGGCGTGGCTTTGACCTGTCGGATTTGCGTGACCAGTTTGAACAGATGCTGAATATGGGAGGTATGGCGGCAATGTTGGAAAAACTGCCAATTCCAGGGAATGTGAATCCCGGGATGCTGAAGGATGCGGCAAATGAAAAACAGCTGCGACGCCAGATCGCTATCATCAATTCAATGACCCCGGGCGAACGTCGTTTTCCCAAGACCATCAATGGGTCGCGGAAAAAACGCATCGCGAGCGGTTCGGGCCTGCAGATTCAGGATGTGAACCGGCTGCTAAAGCAGCATGTTCAGATGGAAAAGATGATGAAGAAGATGTCGAAGGGTGGCATGAAAAAGATGCTGCGAGGAATGCCGGGCGGTGGGATGCCGCCGGGGATGCCGCCGCCAGGCCGATAGATCCGCCAATTTCGCGATTCTCGGCTAGAATTGCCGCGTTGTCTGCGGTGTGGCTCAAAGCGCTAATGGCGCGTGTGCAGCGCAGCCCGACTGGGCATTTTCGGGGCTGCTCCGAGAAAATTGCAAAACACTGATTTTTATAGGCTATCGAGCGGACAAAACGCTCAATTAGGGCTTCACATTCTTGCGGAAATGGGTAGAATGCGCGGTTTACTCGGGCACCCCCCGAGACTTGGCACGTCTGCCTGTATTTTTAATCAAAACGGAAGAGTAATGGTTAGTATTCGCCTTTCGCGCGCGGGCGCGAAAAAACGTCCTTTTTATCATCTGGTTGTCACTGACAGCCGGAACCGCCGTGATGGTCGGTACATTGAACGGTTGGGCTTTTTCAATCCGGTAGGAACTGAGAAAGAAGAGAATTTGCGCATCGATTTGGATCGTGTCGACTATTGGATTGGTCAGGGCGCGAAGCCGTCGGACCGTGTGGCCGCATTGCTCAAAGTGCAACGCAAGGCGACAGTAAGCAACTAAGCGTTACGCATTCAGGGCAATGGGTACCGGAAATTCCGGGACTGGAGCGACGTTGACAGAGTCAACGGACAACTTGGTAGAACCCATCACGCTGGGCAAGGTGGTCGGAGTTTTTGGGGTTAATGGCTGGGTAAAGCTGTTTTCATACACCGAGCCAAGAGAAGCAATATTAGACTACGCTAGTTTTCTGCTGGGTAACGGCGGGCAATGGAACGCGGCGAAATGGGTCGAAGGCAAGCGCCATGGCAAGAATGTCATTGTGCGGTTGGAGGGCGTTAGCGACAGGGACTCGGCAGCTGCCCTGATTGGTCAAGAGATTCGCATTCGGCGTGATGACATGCCGGAAGCAGGGGAAGGCCAATATTATTGGTCGGATCTGCAAGGATTGAGCGTCGTCCACAAGGACGGCACGACGTTAGGTGAAGTAGAGCACATGCTGGCGACCGGAGCGCATGACGTAATGGTGGTCAAAGGGGATCAAGAAATACTGATCCCATTCGTGCTAGGTAATACGATTTTGGACGTGGACGTCACCAAAGGTGTCATCCAGGTTGATTGGGAATGGCTGTAAGGCGATGCAAATTAACGTCGTCACGCTGTTTCCGAAAATGATTGCTGAAGTTGCACGGTATGGCGTGGTCGGAAGAGCGATATCGTCGGGCTTGGTCGAGCTGGCTTGCGAAAACCCGCGCGATTTCGCGACGGATATTCATCGTACCGTTGATGACAGGCCGTACGGAGGCGGTCCTGGCATGGTGATGAAGTTTGCACCGGTGGCAGAAGCGATCGAGCGGGCAAAGTCGAAAATGCCCGATGATGTGCCGGTAATTTGCTTGTCGCCGCAGGGTCGTCGATTTGATCAGGCGACCGCAGCTAGATTGTCAGTTTTGCCAGGGGTAATTATGCTGGCCGGACGTTACGAAGGAATAGACGAGCGCCTTATGGAGGCGAGCGTCGACGAAGAATTATCACTGGGCGATTTCGTGTTAAGCGGTGGCGAGATTGCCGCGATGGCAGTAATTGACTCGGTCGTCAGGTTGCTGCCGGGTGCGCTCGGCAAGGATGAGTCTGCATTGCAGGACTCCTTCAGCGACGGCTTGTTGGATCATCCGCACTACACGAGGCCAGAGAGCATAGCCGGTCGAAATGTACCGGAGGTCCTGTTGTCGGGTGATCACGAACGAATAGCCCGCTGGAGGCGAAAACAGGCATTAGGCAGAAGTTATGTGCGTCGGCCTGATTTGTTAACGCGGCTGGAATTAGACGTGGAGCAACAAACGTTGCTCGCAGAATATTTGAACGAGAATGCTGCAACTGAAGAGTAGGTCAAAGGCTTACGTGGGTTGCAGTTCGATTAAAGACTGAGTGTGTAGGTAGAGCAAAATGAGCAAAGTAATAGAAGCGCTTGAACAAGAGCAAATGGGTAAAGAAATTCCGGCGTTTTCGCCAGGCGACACCATTATTGTGCAGGTGAAAGTCAAAGAGGGTACGCGTGAGCGGCTACAGGCCTTTGAAGGTGTCGTCATTGCGAAACGCAATCGCGGCTTGAACTCATCTTTTACCGTTCGCAAGATTTCTCACGGTGAAGGTGTCGAGCGCGTATTTCAAACGTACAGTCCGACGGTGAGTGCGATCGAAGTAAAGCGTCGTGGCGACGTGCGGCGAGCCAAGCTCTACTACTTGCGAGGTCGTACCGGCAAGGCCGCAAGAATCAAAGAGAAAATCTAATCCGGACGCCCAATTCCCAATTTTGGGACGTGGTGCCCGTATATCGAATTTCTTGGTCCTAGACTCTGAACCAATGGTACCTATTGGGGTCTGTCGAGGCATGAGGAAATTGAACCGATTCGGATTGTTCATGCTGTTGGCGGCTTTCACGCTCTGCAGCGGTTGTGCGGCATTGGTTTCCAATGCTGCAAGCAAATTCGCCGATAATATTTCAGTGGCGGTATCAAACCAGGATGATCCAGAAATCGTTAGGCAAGGCGCTCCGTCGTACCTCATCTTGCTGGATAGCCTGCTTGAAGGCAGCCCGGATGACCCGGCAATTCTATCCGCCGCCGCCGGGCTCTATGCGTCCTATGGCGCCGTCTTTGCCGACGACGATAAGCGCTCTGCACGACTGACAAAAAGAGCTCAGGATTACGGCTTTCGCGCGATTTGTCTGAGTTACGAGGCAGCATGTGATTGGCAGAAACAGTCTTTCGATGAATTTGCCGACACGCTTGGTGGTTTATCCGCGAAACAAGCGGATGCCGTTTTCGCATACGGTCTCGCATCGCTCGCTTACATACGTGCACATGCTGATGACTTCAATGCCCTGGCTCGACTGCCGCACGCGGAGGCACTGTTAGAACGATACCTTGAGATTGATGAGGGTGATTCCGCTGCTTCCGTTTACGTGTACCTGGGAATATTGGCGACCTTGCGGCCCCCGGCACTGGGTGGCGAACCGGAAAAAGGCAGAGCGGCGTTTGAAAAAGCGATTGAGCTGAGTAACGGTCTGGACTTGAGTGCGAAAGTCGAATTCGCACGCGGTTATGCACGATTGCTTTACGAGCGGGAATTACATGACCGCTTGTTGCAGGAAGTGTTAGCCGCCGACCCATACCAGGACGGGTACATACTCACTAACGTCATTGCACAAGAAAATGCAATAGAGTTGCTGGCAACTGCCGACGACTACTTTTGAGCGATAACAGTTTACTTGGCGAATCACTGAATCGTCGCCGATGGAGAATACGAATGATTAAACGTCTACTGATGGCAACAAGTTTGATAGCACTCATTGCTGTCGCGCCATTGCAAGCTGCGACGCAAATCAAAGTTGCGACGATTGTTCCGAAAGCATCGGCTTGGGGGAGCAAGATTGACGCAGCGCGAAGTGAAATCAAGAGTCGCACCGAAGGACGCGTTGATCTCAAAGTTTACTATGGTGGAGTGCAGGGTCATGCCGCAAAGGTAAAACAAAAAATCCGTATTGGGCAATTACACGGTGGAGATTTTACGCCGACAGATTTTCAGGACAAATTGCCGAATCTGAATATATACGGCTTGCCATTCGTTTTTGAATCAATCGACGAAGTTAACTACGTCCGGGCTCGCATGGATGAAATGCTCGTTAAAAGTTTGGGCGATGAAGGTTATGTGACGTTCGGATTCGCCGGTGACTTCGCAATTATTTTATCTAACATCCCGGTGCGAGGTCTGGGTGATCTGCGTGGTCGAAAAGTATGGCTACCGGAAGGTGACGATATTAGCGACCGGGCGTTAAAGCGATTGCAGTTGGTGCCGAACAGTAAGCCGTTGTCCGATGTGATGACCGGCCTGCGAACTGGGCTATTTGACGTTGTCGCTGTGCCGCCTGCAGCGGCTGTCGTGTTGCAATGGCACACTGCTGTCAAATATTTCACGGACATGCCGGTTATTTACGCGATGCAATTCATGGCAGTCCAGAAACGGGTCTTCGAAAAATTGAGTGATACAGATCAAGCCGTAATGTATGAAGTGCTCGGCAACGTCTATGCCGAGATTAATTCGGAGAGCCAGAAAGATGCTAAGAAT
Organism: Woeseia sp.; assembly: GCA_021773015.1. Lineage (GTDB taxonomy): Bacteria > Pseudomonadota > Gammaproteobacteria > Steroidobacterales > Woeseiaceae > OFTM247. Next base: position 613,286 of record JAJFKW010000001.1, on the reverse strand, counting down.
GCCAAGGATGCCCTGATCAACAGCGGTATCGAGAGCATCGATCCCGATCAAGGTGAATTTGATCGTATCCGCGAAGTAATGACCGAGAACAATCGAGATATGGCGACGCAAGGATTGTTTTCGCTGGAATTGCTTGAGCAGATGCAACAACACATTTCCGACTATCGTAAAATAGAATCTAAGAAATTAGCATCTGGCCAAAATTCGCCCGCCGAATTGGAAATAATTTCTGATGTCAAGGATCCAGCGCCGCAGTCCAACGTGGTCACCAACGGCAGCCACTAATGCGTGCAGGTTTGCTTGCCTGGTTGGAGAGACTTGAGCGATTCGGCAAGGGTGCGGAAAACGCAGTTTTAGTCACTTTGCTGACTGCAATGATTCTTGCTGCGGTCGGCCAAATCATACTGCGACTTTTCTTTAGCGCAGGTTACGTCTGGGCCGACGAGTTAATTAGTCTAACCGTACTTTGGATTGCATTAGTTGCCTCAGTTGCGGCGGCACGCAGCGACCGTCATCTTCGAATTGATGCGTTGTCGCATTTCGTGCCGCAGAAATTTTCCCGATTCCCCAGAATCATTGTTGACCTGTTTGCAAGCATTATCTGTGGCGTTCTTTGTTATCAAGCCTATCGCTACGTGCAGTTGTTGAAAGAGTTTGAGGATACTGTTTTGACGGGTATCCCGGCGTGGATTGTTTTTCTTGTTGCGCCAATTTCATTGGGTCTGATGGCATACCGGTTTTTTCTGTTGTCCGCGAAGGGCGCGCTCGGACTAAGCGATGCAGCAGCACCTGAAACGGTAGAGCCCCAGTGATTGTTGCAATCATACTGGTGATTTTGGCGGTATTCGGCGCGCCACTTTTCGCAATTATTGCGGCAAGTGCAATGTCGGGTTACGCGAAAGAAGAAATCGATCTAATGGCGATTATTGTGGAAGTTATCGGCATATCGAGTCTACCGTTCTTGTCCGCTATTCCCCTTTTTACATTCGCCGGATATCTACTCAGCGAAAGTAATGCTCCTCAGCGCCTAGTGCGCGTCACTAGAGCATTGCTTGGTTGGATGCCCGGCGGGTTGGCGCTAGTCGCATTGGCCGCTTGTGCATTCTTCACCGCATTTACCGGCGCTTCTGGTGTTACGATCATTGCCCTTGGTGCAATTCTATATCCAGCGCTAAAACAGGATGGTTATCCAGATCGATTCAATCTTGGGCTCGTAACTTCCGCCGGCAGCCTTGGTTTGTTGTTTGCGCCGTCACTGCCGCTAATTTTATATGGCGTTGTATCCAACGTTTCAATTGACGATCTGTTTAAGGCCGGTGTGCTGCCAGGCATGTTGATGTTGGTGATGTTATCCGGATACAGCATGTGGGTTAGCGGCAAAAGCGATCAAAAGCTGCACAAATTTTCCTGGCGCGAATTAGCCGCCGCGTTACGCGAAAGCATGTGGGAATTGCCGCTACCGCTAGTCGTACTCGGGGGAATTTATTCGGGCTTCTTTGCGGTTTCCGAGGCCGCAGCGGTTACTGCGCTTTATGTGCTCGTCGTTGAAGTGCTGATACTTAGGGAAATCAAATTTCGTGAATTGCCTCAGGTGATGCGCGAGTCAATGCTGCTTGTGGGCGGCATACTCATAATTCTAGGCGTTTCTTTGGCATCGACCAATTACATGATTGATGCCGGTGTACCGCAGAAGCTGTTGGCATATATGTCCGATTATGTATCCAGTCAGGCAAGCTTTTTGGTGCTATTGCTGATATTCCTGTTAATACTTGGTGCAATTTTAGATATTTTTTCGGCGATCGTTTTAGTTGTACCGCTAATATTGCCGATCGCCGCTCAATACGGCGTCAATGAGGTCCATTTGGGCATCATATTCTTAGCCAGTATGCAGCTTGGTTATCTTACGCCACCCGTCGGGCTAAATTTATTTATTGCAAGTTACCGCTTCGATAAGCCCATCATGCATGTGTATTCGGCGACACTGCCGTTTCTATTGATTCTGATACTTTCTGTATTGGTCATTACTTTTTGGCCAACGTTGTCGTTATGGTTGTTGAACTAATTTAGTCTCACACTTTCCAATCGGCACTAACGATGATGTATAGGATTGCCATGCGCGTATATTTGTTGATGTTCTTTCTAGCTTCGTTTTTCCTGACCGCTTGTGTTAACGCGAACGATGAGTTTCATGCGTTTTCGTTGCCGCATGGATTTAGTATCGAAGTTTTTACCGACGATGTACCGCGAGCCCGCTCGCTGGCGAATGGGGCAAACGGCGTTGTTTTTGTATCGACACGTGAAGGCGGTCGTATTTATGCGTTGATACCAAACAGCGGATCACAACCGACAGTAGTTACGTTTGCGTCTAGTCTGAAAGTTCCAAACGGCATTGCGTACAGAGACGGCGACTTGTTTGTAGCGGAACAAACGAGGATATCGCGATATCGCAATGTCGATAATCGACTGGACAATCCGCCTGCAGCAGAAGTCATTCTCGACGGCTTGCCCAGCGAAAATCATCATCGTGACCGATACCTGAGTATTGGCCCGGACAACAAGCTGTACTTCAGCATTGGCATGCCGTGTAATATTTGCGAGCGTAAGGGATTTGGCATCATCTCAAGAGTCAATATGGATGGCAGTGGGCGTGAAGTCTTTGCCTACGGAATACGAAATTCACTCGGTCAGGCATGGCATGCGGAAACGGGCGATCTATGGTTTACCGACAATGGTCGAGATATGCTGGGCGACGATATACCGCCCGATGAGTTAAACCGAGCGAGCGAAACGGGTCAGCATTTTGGTTATCCTGCTTGCCACGCGGGTTACATCGAAGACGACAAATTCGGTTCTGCTGGTGCGTGTGACAATTACACGAAACCAGAGCAGAAGCTAAATGCTCACGTCGCACCGCTCGGCTTGAGATTTTACGACGGGGACATGTTTCCTGCGGAATATAGGGGATCCCTATTCATTGCCGAACATGGATCGTGGAATCGGTCAAAGAAAATTGGTTACAGAGTATCTATGGCGACAATTAAGGACGGTGCGGTTACGAGATATGCGCCATTCGTGGAAGGGTGGTTGCAAGGAGAGTCGGCATCGGGAAGACCGGTTGATGTATTGGTCTGGATTGATGGCTCCTTGTTGATCAGCGATGACAAGGCTGGGCGGATCTATCGCGTTAGCTATGCGCCTGATTAGATCGGCGTCCCCCGGTCGGAACCATTGACTAAATGGTAATGTCCAAAACTAGATACACAGGATTACGTGTGTAGTTGGAGCGGTAAATGTCAGCAGGAAACACAATGATGAGATTTCTTCAGGCCCTTTGGACTGGTGTAAACGGCGTTCGAAAAGTGCTGCATCTGATCGTCTTATTGGTGATATTCGTAGTGATCTTTGGCGTAACCTTAGGTTCGCTATCTGGATATTCACCGATGGTGCCTGCGTCCGCTGCGCTTGTCATCAGGCCTGCGGGCAGCATTGTTGAACAGCTCAAGGGCAGTGCCTACGATAGAGCCGTAGCCGAGTTGCGAGGTTCTTACGAACCACAGACGCTGCTTCGCGATATTACTGATGCATTGAGTTTTGCGAAAAATGATGACCGCATCGAGGCGGTCGTCCTAGATCTGAGTGGCCTGAGCGGCGGTGGGTTAAGCAAATTTAAGTTAATTGGTGAGGCGATTGACGACTTCGAGGATTCTGGGAAGCCGGTTTTAGCCATCGCCGATTACTATAGCCAGGGTAGCTACTACTTGGCAGCGCGAGCAACTGAAGTCTATCTACGCCGTGATGGGTTCATGCTGTTGACCGGTTACGGTGTCTATCAAAATTATTACAAAGACGTTATCGACAAATTGCAGATCGATTGGCATGTATTCCGGGCAGGCAGTCACAAAACCGCCTATGAGGCATATACGCGCAACGACATGTCGGCAGAGGATCGCGATTCGCTAGGACAGCTTCTGGAAGAATTCTGGGCTATCTATCGTGCGGACATTGCCTACGCAAGGGCGCTTGATGAGCAGGAGGTTGACGATCTTATCGCCAATTTCGTCGCCCGAGTGGAAGCATCCGATGGTCAACTTGGTCAAACGTATGTCGATGCGGGATTGATCGACGATATGCTGGATAGTGAGGAATTCCGCCAGCGCGTAATGGAGTTCGTGCCTGAGGACTCGGACAACGAGGGTTACTACTCTTCTACCGACTTACATTCCTATCTTGCAGATCAGCGCCTTAAACACGGTTCTAGCGTTGCCGACGAAAATGTCGCAGTCATCGTCGCCAGCGGCCAGATTCTCAGCGGTACACAGGCGCCGGGAACCATTGGCGCGGACTCGACGGCCCGACTCTTGCGGCAGGCCAGGCTGGACGATTCTGTCAAGGCGGTTGTACTGCGTGTGGATAGTCCCGGCGGCAGCGTATTTGCTTCTCGGGTAATCGGCGATGAAGTCGCTGCGTTGAAGGAAGCGGGAAAACCTATTGTCGCCTCAATGAGCAGTGTTGCGGCGTCGGGCGGCTACTGGATTTCAATGACAGCCGACAAAATTTATGCGAGTCCTGCCACGATTACCGGGTCCATTGGTGTGCTGGGCATGTTTGCGACCTATCAACGCGCACTGAATACGATCGGCATTACCACTGACGGGGTTGCGACAACGCCTTGGGCCGGAGAGTTTCGTCCTGATCGGCCGATGAGCGACGATGCTAAAGCGCTATTCGAATTACTCATTTCCAGCGACTACGACGATTTCGTTGAGCGCGTTGCTGCCGCACGGGGTATGGAGACGGCGGCCGTGGATGCGATCGCTCAAGGACAAGTGTGGACAGGTGAGCAGGCAAAGGTAAACGGATTAATTGATGAGATTGGTAATCTTGGTGATGCTGTTGCCGCGGCCGCGGAGTTGGCCGGGTTAGAAGACGGCGAGTATGGCCGAAAGTATTTTGAACCTGAACTCGATGCCACCGAACAATTTCTCGTCGATCTGATGAGCAGTGAGCAGTCTGGCCGCGCAATCAGACAGCTGACGTCTCGACCAGCGACGCCTGTCGACCAAATCGTCAACTTTATTAACAAGGCTGTAAGCCCGATGCTGCAATTCAATGATCCACGTGGCAGCTACGCCCATTGCTTTTGCGAGTTTGAGTAGGCGTTTCGACGGCGGCGTCTAGTGTTTGCTAGTCGTCGTCAAACTCTATTTCGTCCGCTATTGCGTCGCTCGATTTAGTGTTATTGCCGTCCCCCTCAAGCTGAGATCGTCGCCGTACTTGATTGAGCCAGAATTGGTAGGGGTCGAAACCAGCCGTTGAGCTTTGTTTGTCCGCGTGATCAATGACGCAGTATTTCTTTTTTTCGTCGTTCATATCGCAATACCCGTATACAGAGTGTGTCCCTCTAATTGGTATAGCGAGATCGCAGCCCAAATTCCCTCATCCAACGAGAAAAAAATTTGCTACGAAAAATGGCGAGCTGACCCGTAAATGGCCAGCCCGCCGACGGCGCCGTTACGGGGTTACGAGGGCAATTTCCTGCGCTTCAGCGGGTTTTGCCACCTCACTGACTTGCTGCCTCCGTTCTGCCGGTGCTTCGTCAATAGCTCTGGACATGCCGCCGTCTGGCGAGCCACCGATCATGCCAGCGGCCAAAACGCCGACGACCGCGCCACCAAAGCCGCCTGCAGCAGCGGTGAGTGCGATTTTTCTTACTGTTTGTGGGGGTAAGTCTTCTACAGCCATGATTTGATCCTCGTACTTGTGGTTAGAAATGGTCTTTTGTTAACTCTTTTTGATGATTTATGCCCGTTTACGAACGCCTTTAGGCGTAGCATTGCGTGGCTACGGACTATTTGTTATCAAGGCGATATAAAGTCTCAGCTTTGCGGGGTTCTATGCCATCCTCAAGTGCCGTTACGCAATTACTCGGGGACTGGCGTTCGGGTGATGCAGATGCGCTCGATAAACTGACGCCGCTTGTCTACGAAGAGCTGCGGCGTCTTGCGCACCATTATATGCGTAGTGAGCGGTCAGACCACACCCTGCAAGCGACAGGTTTGGTCAACGAGGCATTTGTGCACCTGGCGGGAATGGAAGTCGCCTGGAAGGATAGGGTACATTTTTTTGCGATTGCAGCACGATTGATGCGCCGTATATTAGTCGATTATGCGAAGGCGCGGGGTAGTCTCAAGCGCGGCAAGGGCATTGTTGCAGACACATTACGAGACGAAGTAACACCTGATCCGACCGCTGCCAACGTCGACATTATCGAACTCGACGATGCGCTCAACCGGCTCGCCGAAATCGACGCACGTAAGTGCGATGTGGTCGTGCTGCATTATTTCGGCGGTTTGAATTACGATGAAGTTGCGCAGTCGCTGGAAATCTCAGCGGCGACAGTGCATCGGGAGCTGCGATTCGCGAAAGCCTGGTTGGCCAATGAATGCAAAAACGATTGATCTGACCCCACAGCGTTGGGCGCAGGCTGAAAAACTTTTCGATGAGGCTGCCGACCTACCCGAGGGCGACCGTACGCCATTTCTGGCAAAAGCGTGCGCGGATGACATTGAATTGCGTGGTTTCATTCTATCCTTACTACATTCCGACATGGCCGAAGACACTTTTATCGAGCAGTCGGTTCGAGATGTTCTGGCGCTGGTTAGCGAAGAAGATTCGCCTCATAGGGACGCCATCGGTAGTCGCATCGGCGCGTATCAAGTTGTCAGCGAGTTGGGCAGCGGCGGAATGGGGATTGTGTATCTTGCTGAGCGTGCAGATGAGCAATTTAACCAGCAAGTTGCCATTAAGCTCGTTAGACAGCGTTTGACGGATCCTGCGGTCGAAGAACGATTGGTTAGTGAACGGCAAATTCTCGCAAATTTAAATCATCCGAATATTGCGCGCCTTCTGGATGGCGGGACAATGCATGATGGCACGCCGTATTTGGTCATGGAATATATCGATGGAGAACCCATCGTCGACTATTGCGATCGTCACAAGTTGTCTATTGACCGCAGGCTGCAACTTTTTCGCCATATATGCACTGCCGTTCACTATGCGCATCAAAACCTGGTGGTACATCGCGATATAAAAGCCTCGAATATTCTGGTGAATACCGACGGAAAGCCTATTCTCCTGGATTTCGGTATTGCAAAACTCGTCGATTCCAGCGGCGTAGCAACCGACGGGCTTACCCGAGATGGCATGGTGCTGCTGACACCGGAAAATGCGGCACCAGAACAGGTATTGGGCCAAAGCGTGACTACAGCGACGGATACGTACGCCCTTGGGCTTCTTTTGTATCGTTTACTGTCGGGCTTCTCGCCGTTCAAAATTGATGCGGCTCGACCGCACGATGTCGCGAGACAGATCTGCGATACCGAGCCACTAAGGCCTAGTGTGCGTGCCTCTCGCCTGGCGCCGGCAGATTCGCTGCCGCTTGGAGGCGGTGTCAGCCTTGAAACGGTCAGCGCCAACCGTAGTACGACGACCGATAAGCTTCGCCGTTTGCTGAGCGGCGATCTTGACATGATCGTACAAATGGCGATGCGCAAAGAACCTGAACGCCGTTATCAGTCCGCAATAGAACTCGCAGAAGATATTCGTCTGCACTCCAAGTCGATGCCGATTGCTGCCCGCACGGATACCTGGCGTTATCGAAGCAGCAAGTTTATTCGACGCCACTTTGCCGGTGTAGCTGCGGGAGCTCTGCTTATTGCGCTGCTGGCCACATTTGGCATCGTTACGACCGTCAAGAATCGCCATATTGAGGCGGAGATTGCCAAGGTTCGTGAAGTCTCGACTTTTCTCGAAGAAATATTTAAGGAGCCAGATCCGGATCGTGCACGCGGATTGGATATCACGGCAAAAGAAATTCTAGCAAACGGCGCGCAGCGAATTTCGAAGCAGTTAGGCGACCGACCGGAGATTCAGGCAACGCTAATGGAGACCATCGGTCGGGTCTATTCAAATTTAGGTGAGTACAAGCCGTCGGCGGAAATGTTGGAGGAGTCGCTGCGCCTACGCAGCGCCCTATTTGGAGATTCGAATGAGCAAGTCGCTGTAACAAAAAACGAATTGGGAGCAACCTTAATACAGCAAGCTAAATATGCCAGAGCCGAAAAGTTACTGAACGAGTCGCTTGCATACAACCGATCGTATCTGGGAAGCGTACATCCGAGTGTCGCGGATAACCTACATAATTTGGCAGAATTGCATTACGTTCGGGGGGAAAATGATATCGCGGGGGAATTTGCGAGTCGGAGCGTAGAAATTTATGGGCAGCTCGGCGGAGAGTATGCGCGGGAACTCGCTGAAGCAAAAAACATGTTTGCAGTTGTTCAGCGTGCGAAAGGCAATTTGGATGAAGCGGAGAAGCTTTACTACGAGGCATTGTCCATTGTCGAAAGCAACTTAGGGTCGGATCACCAGCTAATCGCGTATTACCTGCAGAATCTTGCAGTCTTGATGCAATTGAAGGGCGAGCCGGAGGAAGCAAAAGCGTTGCTACACCAGTCCATAGACGTAACGCAGCGAGTTCTCGGCGACGAGCATAGCCTGTTGGGCGGATCGCTTACCATGCTTGGCACCTTGCTACATGAAGAAGGTGACTTTATCGAGGCAGAGGTGGCGCTTCGTCGCGCATTAGACATACATCGAAATGCCAGAGGCGATTCACACCCTTACGTCGGCTATGACCTCACCAGCCTCGGTATGTTGTTACACGATGTTGAAAAAATTGACGAAGCGGAACAGGCATTGAGAGACGCGATGGCAATCTATTCCGAATCACTCGGAGATAAGCACCAATACGTCGGTTCCGCGCTAACCGAACTCGGTGCGATCCTCAACACGAAAAGTGAGCTTTCTGAAGCCGAGAATATTCTTGCTCGAGCAATTGAAATCAGAGCGATAGACTATAACGAAGAACATCCATTGGCAGCTGGAACGTATGCGGTGTACGGCGATACTCTGACACGGCTCGGTCGTTACGAGGAAGCTGAAGAAATATTGCTTAGAAGTTTTGCTGTACTGCGTGAAAAGGAAAACCGCCGTAGTCGCCGAGCGCGCGCGGCGCTGTCTCGTCTGTACGAAGCGATGGGTAATCCGGCGCGGATTTTAGAAATTAACATTGACTAAAAATATTATTAAAACAATGTCTTACGTTGTTTAATTAATGTTAAATATCCAATTAGCTCCAGTTGAGAATTACTTTTCCTGACTGCCCAGAGGCCATCAATTCAAAGGCTTCCTGATAGTCGTCCACGTCGAAATGGTGGGTGACGACGGGCTGAATATTTAGACCGCTCTGCAGCATGCTCGACATTTTGTACCAGGTCTCGAACATCTCACGGCCGTACACTCCCTTGATGACCAGACCTTTGAATATGACTTGATTCCAGTCAATTGAAGTATCGGTAGGTGGAATACCGAGCAGTGCAATTTTTCCACCGTGGTGCATCGTCGTTAACATGTCACGAAAGGCGGCAGGGTTGCCGGACATCTCCATGCCAACGTCAAAGCCTTCTTCCATGCGCAGCGTTTTCATGGTGTCTTGCAGCGATTCACTTGTCACATTCAGGGCCACTGTCGCCCCAATCTTGCGCGCGAGATCCAGGCGGTAGTCGTTAATGTCGGTGATCACGATGTGCCGGGCACCGGCAAATCGTGCGATGGCGACCGCCATTATGCCGATTGGACCGGCACCAGTGATTAAGACATCTTCGCCCACTAAGTCGAACGACAATGCCGTGTGTGTCGCGTTGCCGAGTGGGTCGAGAATTGCGGCCATGTCCTCGGTAATGGAGTCCGGTAGTTTGAATACGTTGAATGCGGGAACGGCGATGTATTCGGCAAAAGCACCCGCTCGGCTAACGCCAATACCTTCGGTGTTCATGCATAGGTGTCTGCGCCCAGCCCGGCAATTTCGGCAGAAACCGCAGGTAACGTGGCCTTCGGCCGAAACTCTGTCGCCGATTTCAAATCCACGTACCTCGCTGCCGATTTCGACAATCTCGCCAGAAAACTCGTGACCCACGGCTAACGGGATTGGAATTGTCTTTGCGGCCCAATCATCCCACTGATAAATATGAATATCGGTTCCGCAGATCGCGGTACGCTTGACCTTGATGAGCACATCGTTGTGGCCGGGCGACGGTGTGCCAATATCCTCAAGCCATATGCCTTTCTCAGCTTTTGATTTTACCAATGCTCGCATGGCAGGTAGAAATTCCTAAGTTTCTTCAGTGAATGATATTCAGCTCGCGGCCAACTTCAGCGAATGCGCCGATCGCGCGATCCAAATGTGATGTATTCAGGCCTGCTGACATCTGCGTACGAATTCGCGCTTGGCCTTCAGGCACGACGGGAAAGGAAAAGCCGATAACGTAGATTCCTTTTGCCAGCAATTTATCTGCCATTTCGGCAGCAATGCGCGCGTCGCCCAGCATGACCGGAATAATGGGATGTTGCCCGGGTTTCAGATCAAATCCAAGGTCCGTCATGGCTGCTCTGAAATACCTCGCGTTGTCGTGCAATTGACTCCGCAACGACGCGTCGCGCTCCACGAGGTCGATGACGGCAAGCGATGTTGCCGCGATCGCCGGTGCAACGGAATTCGAAAATAGATAGGGTCGTGAGCGCTGCCTCAACCAACCGACTATTTCCTTGCGGCCAGATGTGTAACCACCCGACGCGCCGCCCAATGCTTTGCCTAAGGTACCTGTGATGATATCTATCTCGCCCATTACGCCGCAATATTCGTGGGTACCACGCCCAGATTCACCGAGGAAGCCCGTTGCATGGCAATCGTCGATCATGGTGAGCGCGTCGTGCGTTTTGGCGAGGTCGACGATTTTGTCCAGTTGGGCGATGACGCCGTCCATGGAGAACACCCCATCGGACACGATTAGACGGTTTTCGCTGGACGCGGCGTCCACTAGTTGCCGCTCAAGGTCAGCCATATCATTGTTTTGATATCGATAGCGCTTCGCCTTGCAAAGTCGAATGCCGTCAATGATGCTTGCGTGATTGAGTGAATCGCTGATAACCGAATCGTCGGGTCCGAGTATGGTTTCAAACAGTCCGCCATTGGCATCAAAGCAAGATGGATACAATATTGTATCTTCTGTACCAAGAAACTCACTGATCCTTCGTTCCAAGTCCTTGTGAATGGTTTGCGTTCCGCATATGAAGCGAACAGATGCCATGCCGTAGCCGTAATCGTCGAGCGCGCGATGTGCGGCGCTTACAATGTCAGGATGGTTTGCCAGGCCAAGATAATTGTTGGCGCAGAGATTGATAACTTCCAATTCGTGTCCGTCTTGCAGCACACGAATGTCGGCTTGCTGTGGACCGGCGATTAGCCGCTCTTTTTTGTATAAGCCCTGATCTTTCAGCTCATCAGTCTGCACTGCAAGTTTCCGCAGGAAATTCGTTGCCACGGCATTGCTCTCTTGGCCTAAAGGCCGCAGAGTATATCAGCCAGCTAACCAACGGAGAATGCACAATGACGTCCACCGACGGCGCACTGAGAATTGACCGTTGGTTGTTCTATTGCCGCTTTTTCAAGACCAGGAGCTTGGCGAGCAAAGCGGTTGCGGCCGGTCATGTGAAAGTGAATGGCGTATGTGCCGCACCGGGCAATCGTGTATCCGAGGGCGATAGTGTCGAAATACTGAAAGACCGGCTGCCCTACAAACTGACTGCGACAACACTGCCGCATCGACGGGGCCCGGCACCTGAAGCACAATCGTGCTATCTGGAAGATGCCGATACTGTGCAATCGAGAGACGATTTACGGCAAGGGCTGCGTGCAGATCGCTTGTTGCTTCCGCGTACGGAGGGTCGCCCAGACAAGCATACGCAGCGCCTCTTACGTAAACGGGGTCGCGAACAATGAAAGACATCGATCGTTTGGTATGACGATCGTGAATTAGTGTCTATAATCGCGCCGACAAATCCTTGCCACCCAGAGAATTAGTATGCCGGCGATAAGCGTTTTCGATATTTTTAAGATCGGCGTTGGTCCGTCGAGTTCGCACACAATCGGACCAATGAAGGCGGCATTTTCGTTCATCCAGAGTGTGCTGTCGGCCGACCTTACGGTGAGCAAGATCCAGGTGATCCTCTATGGATCGCTTGCTTATACCGGAAAAGGTCACGCTACCGATTCGGCTGTTTTGCTCGGTCTCGCGGGTTCGATTCCGGAAACTATCGATCCAAACCTGATGGATGAGCGACTGCGAAAATTTCACAAAGAAAAGCACCTTGATGTACCAGGGATCGGTCGACTTCCGTTTGATCCGGACATCGACATAATATTCGAATATAAAGAAACGCTGCCGCGGCATACCAACGGTATGCGCTTTATTGCCTACGATCATGACGAATCGGTCGTTCTCAGCGAAGATTACTACTCGCTGGGCGGTGGATTTATCGTACGTGGCGACGAAGACGAGCCGCTGGCACAGGAAGGTGAGCCAGAGTATCCATTTTCGACAGGCTCAGAAATGTTAGCCCAAGCAACGAAGCAAGACCTGACCATTCCAGAACTGGTGTTGCGCAACGAACTAAGCTGGCGTACCGAGGCTGAGGTCGTGCAACGCATAGACACGATTTGGGATGCCATGAAATCTTGTGTTGAACGCGGTTTGACAACCGAAGGTGTGCTGCCAGGTCGCATGTCGGTCGTACGTCGTGCACCGCGGTTGTTTAAAGCGATGTTGGCTGCTGGCGACCAAAATGGCAGAGACACATTAGATTGGGTCAATACTTATGCTATCGCGGTCAATGAGGAAAATGCGGCAGGCGGGCGGGTCGTTACGTCGCCAACGAATGGCGCGGCGGGTGTCATTCCCGCGGTGTTACATTATTACTGGCGATTGATACCGAACGCGGAGCTTGCGGGTGTGCATCGTTTCATTTTGACTGCCGGGGCCATCGGCATACTCTACAAAATCAATGCGTCGATATCAGGCGCGGAAATGGGCTGCCAAGGCGAGGTTGGTGTTGCGTGTTCCATGGCGGCGGCTGGTCTTGTTGCGGCTTTTGGAGGCTCAAACGAGCGCATTGAAAATGCAGCGGAAGTTGGGATGGAGCACAACCTTGGATTGACCTGCGATCCGGTCGGCGGTCTGGTACAAATACCATGTATCGAGCGCAACGCGATGGGCGCAGTAAAGGCGATCAATGCAGCAAGGCTTGCGATGCATGGTGACGGCTCGCACAAGGTGACATTGGATCAGGTCATTAGCACAATGCGTCAAACAGGATTGGACATGCAGACCATCTATAAGGAGACGTCCGAAGGAGGTCTCGCGGTGAATGTTGTGGAATGCTAGTCAATTGAATCGTTATCGCGGCAAGATGCCGCTCCTACGCATTGCGGTTTGGGCAGATCGCGTACTCAGGATCCAGTCCACCTACACCTTGGAATCTGGTTTTTATGATCGTTGCGCACTGAAGTTTACTGCACTAAAGATCAATCCACATGCGTAAGCCACGTTCGTTTCTCCACTGTAGGCGGATTGGGAACGACTTCCAGCCGCGATGTGCCGCTGCAGCGTTCGGTCGAGATTATTTAAGACTCGTCTGGTTGTCGCTTCGGAAAGTCGTACAAAGCTAACTCGACCGAGCCAATGTCGCGTAAGTCCCAATCGTTAGTGTCGATGTTTAGTGAGACAACCGCGCAAGTTGGCAGGTTTTGCGTAAGACCCGGCTGCAAGAAATTGGCAAGTTCAGTCATTCCCGGATTGTGCCCGACGACCAACAGACTGTTAAAGCCATTGTCCTGTTCACCGATAACGTCAAGCAGCGTATTCTTGCTGGCTAGGTAAACATCCTTCTCGCGCTGCAAGAATTCGTTGGGGTACGAAATCTCCTCCGCCAGTACCTTTGCTGTGGTCCAGGCGCGCAATGCCGGACTGCTGATGATCAGAGACGGGCGAATGCCGGCTTTGTGAATGCGTTCCGCCATCATTGGCGCGTCGCGTTCGCCTCTGCCATTAAGCGGACGTTCTGCGTCCGCAAGGGTGGCGTCGCCCCAACTCGATTTCGCGTGTCGCAATAAAGTGAGAGTTTTCATGACCCGTTGCTGCGTCAAATGAGTCCCCGATATTACTACATCATTCCCGTTTGCAGGCGCGCCTCGTCGGACATCATGCTTTGATTCCAGGGTGGGTCGAATACCAATTCGACCTTCACGTCCTCAACAGTTGGAATCACTGCGATCTTTTCCTGCGCATCCTGCACCAATATGTCGCCCATTCCGCAACCAGGTGCGGTCAAGGTCATATCGACACCGACGAAGCGCCCGCCTTCTGGACGATTTTCGATGTCGCACCGATAAACCAGCCCGAGATCGACAATATTGATCGGTATCTCCGGGTCGTAGACGGTACGCAATTGCTCCCATATGACCTGTTCGATATCGGCATCTGTCGCGTTGTCGGGGACGGCCGGCGGCGGCACAGGTTCCTTACCAATGGCGTCCGCATCCGCGCCCGCGACGCGAAACAGATTGCCTTCAACGTAAACAGTAAAACTGCCCCCCAAAGCTTGTGTGATAAATCCGCTCGTACCTTCGCGCAAAATGATCGCTTCACCGACCGGAATGATAATCGCGGTAACGTCTCGTGAAACAGAAAACGGTTCATTCATGTGGCCAAACATTGCTTACTCCGTGGATGCAGTCTTATCGTCGTTGTTCAGTGCCGAGCGCAGTGCGTGCCAGGGCAGGGTGGCACACTTAACTCTTGCGGGAAATTCCTTGACGCCCTCAAGTGCTTTCAGCTTTCCGATGTCGGTGGGTTCGGCTTCATCGCCCTTGCCAGATAGCTTGCTAACAACAGCCGAAAAAAATTGCATTGCCTCGTCAGTTCGCATTCCGATGGTGGTATCAGTTAGCAACGATGCCGATGCAACGGAAATCGCGCAGCCGGTGCCTTCAAATTTCGCGTCGACGATCCGGCCGCTGCCGTCAACGCGAAAGTACATTTTGAGCTTGTCACCGCACAGTGGATTTATGCCGTCCGCGGTATGCGTTGGGTCGTCAAGACGGCCAAAGTGCCGAGGATTGCGAGCATGGTCGAGAATCAATTCTCGATAGAGATCGCGTAACTCATTGGTGGATTTGTCTTCGTCGGTCACGATCGAAACACCTCGCGTGCTTTAACTAGCGCTTCGATCATACGGTCAACGTCGTTTTCGTTGTTGTAGAGCGCAAGTGACGCACGCGCAGTCCCGGGTACCGCAAAATAGTCCATCACCGGCATGGCACAGTGGTGCCCGGTCCGTATCGCCACACCTTGGTGGTCGAGAATGGTACCTAGATCATGCGGATGAATATCGGCCAACATGAATGATTGGACGCTTGCTTTTTTGGCAGCGGTACCGATTAAGCGCATTTCGTCGAGAGTCGATAATTGGGACGTCAGATAGTCAAGCACGCGATTCTCGTGATCGTAGACATTGCGCATGCCGATCGCTGTCAAAAACGCGATAGACTCGCCGAGACCAATCACTGATGAAATATTCGGCGTCCCCGCCTCGAATTTGTACGGTAGCTCATTGTAGGTGGTCCCCTCAAAGTGCACCTCCAATATCATGTCACCACCACCTTTGTACGGCGGCATCTTCTCAAGAATATTCTCTTTCCCGTAGAGCACGCCGGATCCGGTGGGAGCAAACATTTTATGTCCGGAAAATGCGAAAAAATCACAGTCGAGATCCTGAACGTCGACGGGGATGTGCGGCACTGCTTGCGCGCCGTCGACCAAAACCGGGATGCTACGGTCGTGGGCCTCTTTTACGATTTCCTTGATGGGTAAAATGCTTCCAAGCGCGTTGGAAACATAGGCAACCGCAAGCAATCGCACATTGTCATCCAATGCCGCGACAACATCATCAAGCGAGACTTCACCACGCTCGTTGATCGGTATGACATGTAGTTCCGCGCCCGTCTGCTCGCAGACCAGCTGCCACGGTACGATATTTGAGTGATGCTCGAGCTGGGTGATGACGATCTTGTCACCGCTGCCTAAGATCGGTCGCGCAAAACTCTGGGCGACAAGGTTAATAGACTCGGTGGTGCCGCTGGTAAGGATGATTTCGCTTCGGCTGGCTGCGCCGATAAAGTCGACGATCGAATCTCTTGCGCCCTCGTATGCGTCGGTTGCCAGGTGGCTTAGCGTGTGTACGCCTCGATGTACGTTGGCATGTTTGGTCTTTTGATATTCGCTAACGGCATTGATTACCGTATTGGGGAGCTGCGACGATGCCGCGCTGTCCAAATAAACAAGCGGACAACCGTTTATTTCACGCGAAAGAATCGGGAACTCGGCACGGTACGATTCCATATCAAACGTTCCTGTGTCGTCGTCTTGCATGGAATTTTGCGCGGTATTCATAATCTATTCATCTCGATTGAGTCTGTTATTGGTTCTTTGCCGTCAGTTGATCGAGCTTTGCGTCAACCCGGCTTTGAATGTAGTCGTGAATCTGTGACGGCGCGATGGTCTCCACAATCTCGGCAGCAAACGCCTTCGTGATGGCATGTTTTGCCGTCTCTTCATCAAGACCGCGAGTGCGCAAATAAAACAAAGCATTGGCGTCAAGCTGACCGACCGTGGCGCCGTGACTGCACTTGACATCATCGGCGTAAATTTCCAGTTCCGGCTTTGTGTCGACCTCCGCATCATCGGAGAGCAACAAATTGTGATTAGCCTGGGCTGCGTCTGTTCCGTCTGCACCCTCGTGCACCACCGCTTTGCCATTGAAAACGCAACGGGACTTGCCGTTGAGAATGCCACGATACAATTCTTCGCTGAACGAAGGGCCCGCAGCGTGGTCGACCCGCGTATGGTTATCGATATGCTGCGCGCCGTCGGCAAGGTAAAGCCCATTTAACGTGACGCTGGCATCGCTGTCGTTCAATGCAACTTCGACATCGTTGCGAGCTAATTGGGCGCCAAGATCAAATGCAAGGTGCGTCAACTTGGCGCGCGAACCGATATTGGCAATTAGTCTGTTTGTCTGTACGTGGTGATCCGCGCAGTCCTGTAGCCGAACGTAGTTGACGTTGGCGTTATTCGCTAACAATAGCTGAGTCACGGTATTGATGTAGACATCGCCGCCACCCGACGACAGTTGCGCCTCCAGTATTTGTACGCTCGCGTCTTTTTCGACTGAAATAATGACGCGGGCGTGATTTGCGAGAGCGGGTGATTCGCTATGCTCCGCGAATAGTAGCCCTATGGGCCTATCGATTGTCACCCCTGCCGCAATCGTGACGTGTAATGCATCGCGCAGCAGCGCCGCATTGATCTGCGACAGTGAATTCTTCACGTCGATTACCGACGCTTGTTCCGAATCCGCCAGCCGATTGATCGTAACGCCCGGCGGAAGATCATTCAGCGGAAAAGAAAACTCACCATCGTCGAACCGAATCCAACAGGCTTCAACAATATCGATAACATCAACAGGGTTTAGCTGACGATCACCACGTTCCCGTTCAAGTAACGATTTTTGCTGTATGGCAATGGCTGGCGCCAAATTGGTGTATCGCCAATCCTCGTGACGAGTCGTCGGAAAACCCGACTGGCCAAACTCTGCGGCCGCTGCATGCCTTACCGCTGACAGCGCGCTGTCGGGTATCGACGCGACACATTTCTGAAACACAGCCTGGTCGAATTCGTGCGTAGTCATCCGGTGCTGACCTCGCGAAGCCAATCGTAGCCTTTGTTTTCCAATTCTTCGGCCAGCATATAATCGCCAGATCGCACAATCTTGCCGTTTGATAACACGTGAACGAAGTCCGGCTTGATATAGTCGAGCAATCTTTGGTAGTGGGTGACCAATACGATGGCACGCTCTTTTGAGCGCAACGCATTCACACCGTTGGCCACTGATTTGAGTGCATCGATATCCAGGCCAGAGTCGGTCTCATCCAAAAAAGCCAAATTCGGCTCAAGTACTGCCATCTGCAAAATTTCGTTGCGCTTTTTCTCGCCGCCGGAAAACCCTTCGTTAACGCCGCGATTAAGAAAGCTGGGGTCCATGTCCAGCAACTTCATTTTTTCCTTCGCGAGTTTCAAAAACTCGAACGCGTCAACCTCAGTTTCGCCAAGATAACTGCGTTTGGCGTTTAATGCCGCTTTCAAAAGGTAGGCATTGTTGACGCCAGCAATCTCCACAGGGTATTGAAAACCTAGAAAGAAGCCGCGCTGAGCGCGCTCTTCCGGCTCGAGTTGCAGCATGTCTTCGCCAAAGAAACTGACACTGCCGTCAACGACCTCATAGTCGCTATGCCCCGCAATGACTTGTGCAAGGGTACTTTTTCCGGAACCGTTCGGCCCCATTATCGCGTGTACTTCGCCGGCACCGATAGACAGCGTCACTCCGTTGAGTATTGTGGCATCGCCGATGCGCGCATGTAAATTATTGATCTCAAGCATGTGATTTCGCGGCATCTAGCCGACGGCTCCTTCAAGACTTACGTTTAGTAGATTTTGTGCTTCGACGGCAAATTCCATCGGCAGTTCTTTGAATACTTCTTTACAGAATCCATTAACGATCATGTTGACGGCGTCTTCTTCCGAAATGCCACGCTGTCTGCAATAAAAAAGTTGGTCTGCCGAGATTTTCGAAGTGGTTGCTTCGTGTTCAACTTTGGCAGACGGGTTGCGAACTTCCATATAGGGAAATGTGTGTGCGCCACATTGTTTGCCGATCAATAAAGAATCGCATTGCGTGTGATTTCGTGCATTGTTGGCTTGCGGCATCATTTTGACCAGGCCGCGATAGGCATTCTGGGCTTTGCCTGCGGATATGCCCTTGGAGACGATGGTGCTGCGCGTATTCGGCCCGATATGGATCATTTTTGTTCCAGTATCGGCCTGCTGCATATTATTGGCTACGGCTACGGAATAAAATTCGCCGACAGAATTCGCGCCACGCAATATGCAGCTTGGGTATTTCCAGGTGATAGCGGAACCGGTCTCTACTTGCGTCCAGGAAATTTTCGAGTTGTCGCCACGACAGTCGCCGCGTTTGGTTACGAAATTGTAAATACCGCCTACGCCGTTTTCATCTCCGGGATACCAATTCTGCACGGTGGAATATTTGATTTCTGCATCTTTCAAGGCAACCAATTCCACGACTGCTGCGTGTAACTGGTTCTCGTCACGCATCGGTGCTGTGCAACCCTCCAAATAACTGACGTGACTGCCTTCTTCCGCAACAATCAAAGTTCGTTCAAATTGGCCAGTATTCTCTGCGTTGATTCTAAAGTAGGTCGACAATTCCATCGGACAACGCACGCCCTTGGGAATGTAGACAAACGATCCGTCACTGAATACGGCGGAATTCAGACAGGCAAAAAAATTGTCGCGCTGCGGAACGACCGAACCCAGATACTTTCTTACGAGTTCAGGATGGTTAATGACAGCTTCGGAAAATGGGCAAAATATGACGCCCGCGTCCTTTAATTTTTCTTTAAAGGTCGTGGCGACCGAAACGCTGTCGAAAACGGCATCCACAGCCACACCAGCCAAGCGCGCCCGTTCGTGGAGCGGTATGCCAAGCTTGTCATAGGTTTCAAGTAGCTTCGGGTCGACTTCGTCCAAACTCTTCGGGCGGTCTTCGTCGGATATCGGTGCAGAAAAATAAGAGATGGCCTGATAGTCAATCTTGGGATAGTGGACATGTGCCCATTCAGGTTCGCGCATCGTTTGCCAGTGACGAAACGCCTTGAGGCGCCATTCGAGCATGAACTCGGGCTCGTTTTTCTTAGCCGATATTGCGCGCACGACGTCTTCGTCCAAGCCTGGTGGCAGGCTGTCAGATGCGATGTCAGTGATAAAACCGTGCTCGTAACGGCGATTGACCAGGCTTTCAATGTTGTTGGGATCGGTAGCCATGAATTAGTTCTTCATTTCAATGTTGATGGGTGTTCCCGCAAACTCGAATCGAGATGGCAGGCGCTGCGCTTGCAGAAGATCCGCCAAGCTCACTTCTTCGAGGGAGCGCCGAATGGCAATGTTGATTCGTTGCCACGCGCCGCCGACCGCGCAGACAGACTCAATGTCACAGTGACCGTCGTGAGAACTGCATTCGGTGATTGATACAGGTCCTTCGAGGGCATCGATGACGGCCGCAGCACTTATTTCCTTAGCACCACGAGACAGTTGGTAGCCGCCTTGGGCGCCACGCGTTGAACGCACGAGGTCTGCCCGTGCAAGTGCCTTGAGCAGCTTGCTGACCGTCGGTAGGGCGATGCTTGTGGCTACCGCGACATCAGAGGCGCTAACGAGACTGCTGTCGTCATGTGCGAGGTGAGCCAGAACGACGGTGCCGTAGTCGGTCAATTTGCTGATTCTCAGCACAGAGTGCTCCTCGAAATAAAAGAGGACTATTTTAGTCCTATTTAATCTATGATGCACCCGTTTGTTGCAATGAAATATGCATGCCACTGGCAGTTTGATATTCTGTCGCCAGCCCCCAAAAATGGAAGCCAGGCGGGATAAGTGAGATCCGCCACAGGCCAGCAACTACACGCAACATCAACCGAATGGCCGCCGATTGCGGCTTTGAGCACCTGCATGGACCAACAGACAGACAACGTTATCGAAATTCGTGACCTGGATTATTCCCGCGGCCAGCGGCAAATATTCAAAGGGCTCAATATCGATATACCGCGCGGCAAGGTAACCGCGGTAATGGGGCCAAGTGGCACGGGCAAGACGACCCTATTGCGCTTGATTACGCGCCAAATTCGACCGCATCGCGGTACGATCAAAATCAATGGCATCGACATCGCAATGTTGAGTCAAAAAGAGATGTTTCGCATGCGGCGGCGCTTTGGCATGCTATTTCAAAACGGTGCTTTGCTGACAGACTTCAGCGTGTTCGAAAACGTCGCGTTTCCGCTTCGCGAACACACCCGTCTGCCGAACCGGCTGGTTCGACACATCGTGCTAACCAAATTGCATGCGGTTGGCCTCAGAGGTGCTGCGGATATGATGCCGTCCGAACTATCCGGCGGTATGGCACGTCGCGTAGCGCTGGCCAGAGCGATGGTCATGGATCCGGAGATTCTGATCTACGACGAACCGTTCGTCGGGCTTGATCCGATTTCGATGGGCGTCATCGTCCGCCTGGTCAGGAAAATGAATGATGCGCTAGGCATATCCAGCATCCTCGTCAGTCATGATGTGCAAGAGATCGCGACGGTGTCTGATCAGAGTTTTCTGATATCTGACGGCAAGGTTGCAGCGTCTGGTAGTCCGGATGAACTAAGCGAAACCCCCTCTGATTTGGTGCGGCAGTTTATGCACGGTATGGCTGATGGGCCGGTTGCCTTTCATTTTTCAGCCCCCGACTATGCCGAGCAGCTGCTCGGACGCGATAGCGAGTAAGCAACGTGTTTCGTGATATTTTTTATACCATCATTGGTTTTCTGCGAACGTTAGGTGCGTTTCAGTTATTTTCATTGCGAATACTTGCGAACTCGCCGTCGATATTCGTTCGTCGCTTCAGCCTTGTCGTCAAACAAGTTTTCAATGCTGGCGCCATGTCGTTGGTCATCATTATGGTCTCGGCATTTTTTGTCGGTGGTGTATTGGGCTTGCAGGGTTACTCGAATCTCTCGAAGTTCAATGCGGAGGATTCGGTCGGCGCGTTTGCGGCGTTTTCGTTGTTGAAGGAATTGGGGCCGGTGATCACCGCTTTATTATTCGCTGGCAGGGCCGGTACCGCGTTGTCTTCTGAGATAGGCTTGATGAAAGCCACGGATCAGCTTTCCGCGATGGAAATGATGGCAACTGATCCGCTGCGCCGGGTGTTGGTGCCGCGATTTCTTGGCGGCGTAATATCGATGCCGCTTTTAGTCGCGATATTTAACGTCATCGGTTTATTTGGCGCGCACGTAGTGGCCGTAGGCCTGCTGGGTGTCGATACCGGCGCTTTTTGGCAACAGATGCAGGCAACTTTAACCTTGCCAGATGTCTATGAAGGCATATTGAAGAGCGTCGTATTTGGCTTCGTCGCGAGTTTGCTCGCTGTGTGGGAGGGGTATAATGCCGTTCCCACGGCTGAGGGTGTTGGTAAGGCAACTACGCGTACAGTCGTGATCACGGCAATAGCTGTGTTGATACTGGATTTTATGATCACTGCGGCGATGCTGTAGATCGCAGTAAATTTGCTTTTAGAATTTGAGGAACAGAAATGCAGCAAACACGTTCGGTTGAATTAGGCGCTGGATTATTCGTACTTTTCGGATTTGCGGCGCTGTTTTTTCTGACGACGCAAACGACAGGGTCCGATGGGTTTTCAGGTGATGACGTTTTCGAAGTTACTGCGCGATTTGAGAATGTCGGTAGCTTGAAAAACCGCGCACCCGTCGCAATGTCGGGGGTCACAATTGGACGAGTACGTTCAGTAGCGTTCGACCCCGAGAATCTAGACGCAGTTGTCGTATTTGAAATTGACAGTCAGTATGGCCAGATTCCAGACGATTCGGATGCCAGCATATTGACGGCCGGTTTATTGGGAAGCCAGTACATTGGTATCCAGGCCGGCGGATCGGATTTCTATCTGGAAAATGGCAGCGAAATCGAATTTACGCAGTCTGCTTTGGTCATCGAGAATCTAATAAGCAAGTATCTGTTTAACAGTGGCAGCGATAGTGAGTAAAGGAATATTTGAGTGAGTGCGTTAAAGAAATTAGCAATATCGACAGCCATGATTGTGTTGTCTGTCAGCGCTTGGGCGCAGTCTCCAAATACCGTTGTTGAGGAGGCGCTGGTTGTCTTAGATCAGGCGTTGGCTGATCGCGGAGAGGAGTTGGCAGCCGATAGGCAGGTGTTATATACGTTGATCGATGATCTGTTACTGCCACGCTTTGATAGAAAGTACGCGGCGCAGCTGGTGCTCGGCCGACATTGGCGTAAAGCGTCCGCGGAGCAACGCACAGCGTTTACCGATGCTTTCTACCAAAGTCTGTTGCGAAAATATGCTGACGGCGTGCTCGAATTTGACCAGAACAAAATTAAGATACTGAAGTATCGTGGTGACGACAGCAAAAAACGTACAACGGTCAAGACGATCGTTACACTCGATAATGGAACTAAAGTACCCGTTAATTATGGATTGGTTAGGCGGGACACGGGATGGTTGATGTTCGATGTCACCATCGAAGGTATTTCCTACGTCAGAAATTTTCGTGCAGAGCTAAACTCGGAAATTCAAAACACTAGTCTTGATGCTGTTATTGGCAGACTAAACAAGGATATTGGCGACGACGCCTGAAATGAGCGACTTCGACCTCAAAAATCTTGGTGAAGGCACATTTTCTCTATCCGGTAAGATGACATTTCAGACGGCCGGCCAGATATTGCGCGTTAGCGAAAATATGTTTGAAGAACACACGCGAATCGAGCTGGATCTTAATGGCGTAACCGACACAGACTCGGCCGGCTTGGCGTTGATGCTTGAATGGATTACCTGGGCAAACCACACGGTCCGGGAAATTCGTTTTGTAGGCACACCCGCAAAGATCGATGCGATTGCAAAAACAACCGAAGTCGACGATCTATTGCGGCGCGGAGAACGTTGGGCCGGTTTTATCGAGGCGCCAAATTAAACGCAGGAATTGTAGGGATCGGTAGATAGTTTACTGCGCTGGCTCTTCAGCAATCTCTTCTTCGTCATCGAATTCTTCCTCGTCGAATTCTTCATAGAAGTCATCGTCGACCGGCGGATCACCATCAAAAATAACGAAGCGTCTGTTTTGCAAATACGATTCACGCAGTGAAATGTAAGGATCTGCCGAATCTGCCAGCAATTTTTCCGCACTAAACAGACGTTGCCGTTGATCCACCAAGCGTGTAATTGCAATTTTGTCGCGAACCGAAGATACGTCATACCAAAATAGTGGATCGGCTAAAATATTGAGTGGCATAGCGAATCCGTCACGCAGCGTGCTGGGTCCAAAGAATGGCAATGAAACGTACGGACCATCCGACATTCCCCATACTGCGAATGTCTGGCCGAAGTCTTCTTTATGTTGCTCTATACCCATTTCATCTGCAACGTCGAAGAGGCCGCCGATTCCCACGGTACTGTTCACCAGCAGACGCCCAGTCTCGCTGAAGCCGGCATTACCTTTACCTTGTAAAAAATTGTTGATGATGCTCAGCGGCGTTCGTAAATTATCTGAGAAGTTGCCGATTCCGGTGCGCAGGAACTGCGGAAAAATAAACTCGTAGCCTTGAGCTATCGGTTTCAGGGTGACGCTGTCGAAGCCCGTATTGAAGCCGTGAATCTGACGATTCATAGGCTCCCACGGGTCTGCGGGTGCGCGCTGATCTTTTGGCGCAGCGGGAATGCTTGAGCATGCCGACAGAGCAAGCAGGCTCGCAACGATTGCGGCTGTGGTGATTTGTGATTTCATAGGGGTTATTCTAATCGATTGATGGGCGCCGTCTACTGTGTTGGGACGATCGGCTACCAAGTAGCGACGATCGACTATCGTTGGACTATTGCCGGATTATCGCTGGTTGGCCGACCTATCTGGTCGAAACAGTTTGGGCTATTGAGCGACTACGCTGAAGTTGACGCAGTTGTTCTTCGCTCATGAACTCTCGTACGAAATCAATCCGCGCCTCGAACCGAATACGTTGAATTTCCTTAAGATCCGGCATGGCAAGCGCCTGTCTTAGCGCGGTAATCCCGCCCACAAGATCACCGATCATGAATTTGTACTCGGCCTGATAATAGTGTGCTTCGGCCAATTCATCGGCGTCAACCGCCGCTCTGGCAATGAGTTGAACCTGTGAGGGCGTTGGCGCGACGTTGTTGAATAGGTCGAGTAGCAGCGCATGCGCGCGTTCCGGATCGCCAAGCCTCAGTAGGGTTTCCGCAAATCGAACGACCAGCGGCACGTTGCGTGGAAACAATTCCAGTGCTCGTTCAAAGGTGTTGCGCGCGTCGTCAATTTGCTCCATGCCGAGTTGCGCGCGGGCGAGGCCGATATGGTAGGCAATGACCGAGGTTTCGCGATTGGCCAATTCTTCAAATATCCGCAATGCCTTTATGTATTGGTCGTCGCGAAGATAGGCAACGCCCAGCCCATACCTCCAGTCGTCGCTTTGAAACGCCGCTGGCTGATCCTCGAAATGCGCAACCGCATCTTCCGGTTGCTCGTAGTTTGCGACGCGAAGCCGGGCCCTCGCCACGCCGTAGTTGACGGTGTCCGCTGTGCGAACCTGAGTATAGTTTCTTGCCCGCGCACGGGACTCGGCAATGCGGGTGCTGCTGACCGGATGCGTTCTTAGGAACGTTGGCATCCGAGCTTCAGATGGCGTATTCGTTCGGCCAATGACTTCAAAAAATGACGCCATTCCACGTGGGTCAAAACCGGATTCTGCGAGAGTGATGATGCCAATTCGATCCGCTTCGTGCTCGTTTGAGCGCGTGAAGTTGATGCGTGCTTGCGCGGAGACACCTTGGGCGGTTGCGACGGTACCCTGTAATACATCGGCGTCTGCGCCTGCTAGTGCACCACCGATCAGTGCGCCAAGCATGATTGCTGTACTTAATATGCTCTGTCGTTGATTTGCGGTTACGGCCCTTGCTATGTGTCGTTGGGTGACATGCGCGACTTCGTGCGCCAGAACACCCGCAAGCTCATCCTCACTGCGCGTGGCCTCAATTAGCCCAGTGTGAACTCCGATGTAGCCGCCGGGGAGCGCAAACGCGTTGATGCTTGGGTCATCGATCACGAAAAAGGTAAATTGATGGTCGCCATTATTCGCGTGGGCAGAAATTCGATGTCCAATATCGGTCACGTATTCGGCAATTTGTGGGTCATCAACCACTGCGCCGGAGGCATTAATCTGGCGCATTATCGAGGCGCCAATTCTTGATTCCTCGTTTTTGGATAACACGGCATCCGCCGGGCTGCCGATATCCGGAAGGTTACTATTGTCCGCGAGCGACGACGTCGCGGCGCCAATGAAGGCGGCGGCGGTAAAAACGGCTAGTTGTCGTATTCGTAAATTCAATGGATGGCGTTACCGTATGTCCGCATACTCCGACTCTGGCGAATCTGACTCGTTCCCCATCATACCTTGCGAGCTGAAATTGGGCTGTAAATTTTTGTTGCGTATTGCTGACGGTTATTTACATAAGCATCTGAAAGGTAAGAAGAATGTCGATTAACAATTCTTGACAGCGTCGAGCACCTCCTGCGCATGGCCCTTTACTTTGACTTTTCGCCATTCTTGGCGGAGTTTGCCGTCCTCATCGATTAGAAAGGTGCTGCGCTCAATGCCCATGAACTTTCTACCGTAAAGAGACTTCTCTTTGATGACATCGAATTTCTTACAAACAGTCTCGTCTGGGTCAGAAAGTAGATCGAATGGAAATTTCTGCTTTTCTTTGAATTTCTCATGGGATGCGATGCTGTCGCGTGAAACGCCGAGGACGACCGCTTTTTGCCGCTTGAATTTGCTGTAGAGATCGCGAAAATCCTGTCCTTCAGTGGTGCAGCCAGGTGTTGCGTCCTTAGGATAAAAATACAAGATAACTTTTTGGCCGCGCAGGCTTTTCAGTTGTAAGGTCTGGTCCCCGGTCGCTGCGCACTTGAAGTCTGCGACAACACGATTGAGCTTGGGTGCTGGCAAGATAGTCTCCTTAAGTTTTCGATAATCTGATTTGGTGTTGGTGGGCGCCGTCGCTAAGCCTTGATGGGCTCAATGATGGCGTCGAGATTTAATTGATCGCACAATTCCAAGAATTCTTCACGAATCTGCGTTAACGGTTGAGCCGCAGGTATGTTGACGGCCATCTGAACCGCAAACATTTGCGAGCCCGTATGTGCAGCGGCATAACGGCGCGTCGACAGGTCGGCAATTTCTATATTGCGTGACGCAAAAAAGTTCGCCAATTTGAAAACAATGCCGGGCTGGTCGAGACTGACAACGTCGACGCCATAAGGCATGCACTCGCTCTTGGTACTGCGCTCATCCGTTTTGCGAATCGTCACGCTAAAGGGTTTGTCAGCTGAGAATTTGCTGAGCGCCTTTTCCAATTTTTCGACGGTGGCCCAATTCCCCGAGACCAGCAGTAGCATTGCGAATTCGGCGCCGAGCGCGGTCATACGGCTTTCCTCGATATTACCGCCACAGTCGAGGATGACTTTGCTAATATCGTTGACGACACCCGATCGGTCGGTACCAACAATAGATAAAACAACAAGTTGTGGCATTTTATTTGAGTTAATTGACATGTAGTTCTCAGAACGTCCGTTCGATGGTTGGCAACAACGGCCAGCAGTGCACGATTCCGCTATCGCACCTTGCCAGTCAGCTATATCAACAGTAACATCGCCGCCTTATTTCTGGCGACACTATTGGGGCTAATAAAGCGGCATCAATAGCCGTCTTGGCTCATTTTTTCAGGATTGAATCTGTGTGGAAAGGTAGTTTTGTAGCGCTTGCAACGCCGTTCGACAGCAATAACCAAATCGATTATCCAGCGGTTCATCGGCTGATCGATTTCCATGTGGAGCAGGGGTCCGACGGTATTGTGGTTGCCGGGACTACTGGCGAGTCTGCGACCCTCACGAAAAGCGAGCACGCGCAACTCATTGCGCGGACAACCGAGTATATAGACGGTCGAATGACCGTGATTGCCGGCACTGGCTCAAACTCGACCCAGCAAACCATCGATCTGTCGTTGGAAGTGCAAGACTGCGGAATCGATGGCTTTCTGTTGGTTGCGCCTTACTACAATAAGCCCGTTCAAGAGGGCATATACCAACACTTTCAATCGATCGCGGACGCCGTAGGCAAGAACATCATGCTGTACAACGTTCCAGGACGCACGGTGACAGATATTTTGCCGGAGACGTTAGCTAGACTGGCAAAACACGAAAATATCGTCGCAATTAAGGACGCAACGGGTGACATTGAGCGTTTAAAGGCTGAGCAAGAGCTGGTCGATGACGACTTTCTGTTTTTCAGCGGCGACGATTTTACGGTTTTGGACTTCATATCTAATGGTGGCCACGGCGTTGTGACGGTAAGCGGTAATGTAGTGCCGCATTCGATGGCTGAACTTTGCAGAGCTGCATCTGATGGTGATGTGGGGCGGGCGAAAGCGCTGGACGATTCGCTACAGGCATTGAATACCGCGCTATTCGCTGAATCCAACCCAATCCCGGTAAAATGGGCGTTGCAGCAAATGGGTCTGGTTGGTGCAGGAATTAGGCTGCCACTGACGTACTACAGCGAGCAATTTCACGCGCAAATGCTAAGCGCGTTGGAGATTGCCGGAATTTCGACGAAGGATGCAGCATGAGTCTGATGAGAGTTGTCGCGACGATTACGACATTGTTTTCGGTGTTATTACTTTCTGCGTGTGGCAGCAACGAAACTTGTGACGAACCGAAGTTTTATGAATCTGCTGCGCTTGGAAAGCAAATCAACGTGCCAGAGGACCTGGATGCGCCAGAGCTTGCACGCGAACTCAAAATTCCGGAACCATCGGTGAAACCTGATGGTCCTGTTGTGGGCGGTTGCGTAGATAAACCGCCACCGATCGGTTCTAAGTAGCGGCGCAGCAGGGCAAAGTAGCCTTAAACAATTTGGAGAGGTGGCTGAGCGGCTTAAGGCGCTCGCTTGGAAAGCGAGTGTACGTTTGTAGCGTACCGCGGGTTCGAATCCCGCCCTCTCCGCCAAATTGACGATCCCCAAGTATTGGAATGATATAGAAAAAGTTGGGGTAGTTCGTGTTTACACAAAAACTTCGATCTGACCCCATTTTCTTCTGAGCCGAATGGCAATACCGTGACGCAAATTCAGACCAGATTAAGGCGGTAGGTGTAGGCTCAAGCTAATCATGCGGTATTTATGGCTCATAGCCCCGGTCATACTATCGGGCTGCAATAACGAGATATACGTGCGTGACGGCGTCACCGATGGTGACACGTTTTACCTTGCGCCCGTGGCGTCTGTCGATCCCGATCCCGTGCTGCAGAGCTGGGTTGCCTATAGCCTCGCAAAAAGTATTTGCCAACTCGAATTGGGTGGCGACAATCCGGCACGTCAGAGTTCATACAATTGCGAAATCAAAGCGCGCAATGTCCTTGTCGATGCGTGGGCCGAACAACGTGCCGAAAATGTCAGCATTAGTGATGTCTATCTCGACGAGTTGCTGCTCATTCGGGAAGCGGCTTATCTTGAAGCGTACACGGCACACTATTTTCGCCGCAACAACTGGCAAGTCCCTGAAGAAGTCGAGGTCACTGCATTTCGCGACTGGCGTCGCAAGCACTTGCGACGTCACCGAGCGCAAACACGTATCATCGGCTATTGGGGTTACCAAGGAAAATAGCGAAAAATCGGGGTCAGACCGCACTTTCACAAGGGCTCCAGTCTGACGCAAGTTTCCACGATGTCTGCTCTTCTCCGAAGCGGACATTTAATAGGCTGGAATCCCGAATTTATGATGTCTGGTTTCGGCTGCGCCCGGCCGCACACTACCTCTGCCAGTGATTGAATAAGCTTGTCGATCGCGTAGCAAATGTATTCCACGACGTCTCGCTGCCGGGATGTGCCTTGGGTATGGACCAAGTTGTCATGGGGCCACAAGGCGTCTTCGCTTACTGAGACGAAAGACCCCTAGCCAGCCGCTGCCACCGCCGGCGGATAGTCAGTAGTGCGGCAATCATTGAGAACCGTAGGCCGATGGAGCCTCCGCCGCCGGATGCTGAGGAACGCGCCGGATCCGGGATGAAATGGAAGTCATCTGCAGCAAGGGCCTCCTTCCCGACGGACACAAGTGTTACGAATAAGGGGTCGAACCGAATAAGCGAACGTAGATTATTGGTACGATCCCTTGTTCTTTGCATGGCTCATGCGCCTCAACCAAATGGATCAAATTGGGCTTCAACACTTTGATCGATTAGATTGTCGATATCTGACTTGCGTTTGGCCTTGTCGTGCGCGACTCGCCATTCAGTACCAGAGTCCGCTAGCCTCTTTGTCATGAGTCGGGTTTGTTCGTCGTGTTCTGCTTGTGTCTGCGAGTCTAGGACGGCGCGGTTTGATTTTCTTATACGTGCAGTAGTTACTAGCAACACGCAGATTATTGTAGCGACTGTAAACAGGATTATTCCGAGTTGTGTTTCCATAGAATCAGCCTTTTAGCAGTTTCTCACGCGGGTCATTGCCTGACGCAGCTCGAGCGAATTGATCCAACTCGTCTCAACACGAGCACTGCGGCACACAATTCATCGGTTCACGAAAGTACGAATGAAGCACGATGTTCTCGCTACCAACTCTATCCGTTGCAAACATCTAAGCGTTCCAACCATTCGAATTAGCAACGGCTAATATGAATAGTGCAACTAGCGTGCCAGCGGGTAATGAGGCGTGGCGAATTCGACAAAAATGTGACTTTCGTCACAAAGTAATCGTGAGTATGTAAAACGAGAACTGCCGATTATGGTCGGGAACTGACACTGCTGTTGTTGATCAGCGACAGATACGGCCATCCAATGACGGCTCGCGTCCACAAGTTGCCGCTTATCGATGCCTACGAACCTCAGCAATCATAGGTGCATGGACCCGCACTGCTGTGTATTGCGCGGCAGCGCGGTGAGACGCGATCCGTTAGCTAGATACTGCGCTGACGATATATGCGTTTAAAGGAAACTTGATTTGGCCGGTACTGTTCGCGAAATCCGCATACTTGTTACGAAGCTTCGAGGCAATCTCCGAAATTTGATCTGCGCTGACACTGTTTGCGAGCAGCCACGCCTGAATCTCGACTTCGACCAGGTCCTCAACTGATGGAAATTCCGCATATCCATCATGTGGTATTACGGAAATGTCCGTCAGTCCGTCGACGTCGAAAATGTCTGCTAGCTTTCGCACATCACCCATTGTGAACGGCCAAGCCATGGAATCTGCGGACTTGCCGTCAACCACTTCACGAGTCGCCTCTACCAAGGCGGCGTAAACAGGGTTGTTGTCCAGACCTTGCCAAATACTCGCGACTACACGGCCGCTCGGACGCAGCACTCGTCGTATCTCGCCTAACGCCTGTTTAGGATCTGGTACGAACATCAGCATGAATGCGCTGACAACGACATCAAAGGCTGAATCTTTAAACGGCAACTCTGCCACGTTACCTTGCTGAAAAATTACTGTTGGGCATACCTGCCTTGCCACGCCCAGCATACTCTCGCTAAGATCAAAACCGGTCACGCTTCCAGCGCACTTAACTACCTCGCGAGTCAACGCTCCAGTTCCACACCCGATATCCAGAACATTGTCGCTTTCCGTAATCACTGCGGCCGAAACTATTTTCCCGGGCCAATGGCGGAACATGGCAGGCACAAAGAACTGCTCATAACCTTGGGCCGCATCAGGTGTAAGTCCCATTTCATCAGTTTCTGACACTAGATTGTCCCTCTGTCTCGCATTTTGTTATTGGGGCAATCTTGCACGAGATTGGGAAGTTATTCTATCGGGCTTGCATTACCTTAGCTCGTAGCACCTTCTTCGCTACCGAGCCAGCAACAAACACCCTGACTCGAAAAGCTTCGATCTGAGCCCCGTTTCGATTCAATAAGAAAAATGAGTCGCATAAGCGTCGCGCCAATGAGGGAATTCACGCTCAGCTCTCGCTTTACCGGGCAAGAGAGACAAATTCGCGCTGAATTACGTCTCAACAATCGATGCCGAA
This sequence comes from Woeseia sp., assembly GCA_021773015.1. Classification (GTDB taxonomy): domain Bacteria; phylum Pseudomonadota; class Gammaproteobacteria; order Steroidobacterales; family Woeseiaceae; genus OFTM247. The sequence goes on along the minus strand of JAJFKW010000001.1, from coordinate 581,534 downwards.
TCAACAACATAGATTCCAGAGCACGATAAACGTAAAGGAGACCGCTAATGCAAATCTGCCAAATGATTGTGGATGTCATTGTCTGGGTTGTCCGCACAATTCTTGAGATCGTAGAAACCGTTATTGAAACAGTTTGCGGTTGGGTTACGACCATTATTCGCACCGTTGTCGAGGTGGTGAAAAAGATCTGTTCCTGGTTGCCGTGGCCACTCAATAAACTCTGTGATTGGGTTACCGAGTTAGTTGAGGTAATCACGGAAGTTATCGAATGGGTTTGCGAGGAGGTCGTAAAAACGATCATTAGGATCGTCGAAACGATTATTACCTACATAATTTATCTCGTTCGCTGGGTGTGTTGGATTATCGACTGGCCACTGCGCCTAGTCGATATCCTTTTTTGTTTGCTCGGCGTCGAATTGCGACGCAGGCTGCATGTCTGCGTCAGAATTCTAACCGACGACAATGGCAATGCCGCGACCACACGAGAAGCGACACTGGCAATATTGGAGGAGGCTGATGGTCACCTCGACCAATGCAACATCGATATTTGTCTCCACTCTGTCGAGTTCGTGCGCAATGCGGACCATATGACCGGAGTGGAATGCGGTGCCAGTCAGTTTTTCAGCAGGGCGTTTCCATGGTTCGAACGCAATACCTGTCCGCGATCGTTTTTTTCCGCCATTAAGCCGCTGACCCTGTACTTCGTCGACAGCATGGCAGACGCTAACGCGTGCACGATTTCGCGCACCAGCTATGTCGTGTTGACGGACGGCGCGAACGGTGCGTCAGTCGTTCACGAGTTTGGCCACCATGCCGATCTCTCTCACGATGACAATCCGGAAAACATCATGTTCGGTACTGCCTCTGCCACCAAGGACCAACTGACGAACTGGCAGTGCTGCATGATGCGTTCATCAAATTTTGTTAGTCAGATCGGTGTTTGCTTCACCCGTCGGGGACTCGGCGTGAGGCTCAGAGAGCTTCATGCACGATATCTCGAACTTGCCGGCGTACGTAAGGGCGACGATTGAGCTGAGGCAAATGACGTAGTTGATAGCGAGAGTAGGGATCGCGAATTAGATGAATCGTCCCTAGAGATAAAAGTATTGGGTCCGATTCGCACATGGAATCGGGTCCGACCCCATCGGAGGTCAAAATGACTGGTCAGAAAAGCGCGGCGTGTCGCTACGCCCTATACAATTTACTACCTGTTGCGGCTGTTTTCCTGGGACTGGTAATTCTTTCGTCGAGAGTTGCGATAGCCCAAAACGATGTGTCACTCACAGCGGATAGTTCTTACATCACTTGGCCAAGTGACCATCCGCGTGATTCCGAATACAAATCCGTTGTTCTTGCGCCGGAGTCGCCGGGCGGCAATCTAATGCTTTACCTGCCGCTGACGCGGCCGAGCAACGGTCAGTTGGATACGCTGTATCTCTGGAGCGGTACAACGTTTGCCGACCAAACAGCTACGGCGTTGCCGTTCCTGAATCCGGCCCCTGATCGCGGCACATACGACGCGGACTTCGTCGATGTGGATGACGATGGAGATTACGATATCGTACACACGAGTCCGCATGGCAACCTGTTGTACATAAACAATGGCGGCGTGTTTGCCGACGAAACCATGCGACTGCCGTCTTTTGTGCGTATTGATAACACCGAGGTATGGGACGACTCGTTCGCCGGCGATGCGGATGGCGATGGAGATATCGACTTGCTGTTTGCAAATCGCACCCACGATTTCAATGGAGGTAATTCGCCCGGCATTGACGACCCGAGAATGTGGGGGCCGAGCGCGCTGGTTTACAACGACGGTGCCGGATTTTTCAATCGGGCGCCGCTTAATTTTGAGCTTTTCGGTGCCGACTCGACAACAATTGCGGGCGAAAGCGAAAGCTCCAGCCACGCAGTAAAATTCGCCGATTTGAATAATGACGGCAGGCTGGACTTGCTGATTTCACATTCTCGAAATTACTCCAGCGTGGAGTCGGGTGGCAGCGAGGTGCGGCCACCGATTTTGGAAATTTTTGAGAACGGTGGCGACGTCGACGGCAATGGTTTGGTGGATTGGCTCCCGCGCACTCCCTACGATGGCCTTGGCAGTAACACCTACATCGCAAATTTTGCGATGTTCGATTTCAATCGCGATCGCAACCTCGATCTTTACCTCGCCGTCGTAGACTGGACCGGCGTTTCGCAGACTGACCGGGTGATTCTTGGGGACGGCAATTTCGGATTTTCCGGTTCGGTATTCGTGCCGGCACTACCCGCGGGAATGGACGGGACGTCGTACGATGCGGTTATTGGGGACATCAATCATGACGACTTTCTCGACATCGCAGTTCCGGAACCCGACGGTGGTCAATGGCGCGCAAACGCCTTGTATCTCAATAACGGTGGCACAGCGTTGACGCGTTCGGACAATGATGCGGTCTTGAATCCTGTCGGTGCAGGTTCATCACAGGTCGCGGTCGCTTTTGGAGACGTCGATCGCGATGGAGATCTCGACATGGTGTGGGGCAACGATAGCCGATCAACATCAAACGTTCTCGGCGATCCCAAGATAGTACGCAACAATATGCCGAGTCCGGCAGACCCGAATCCACCTCGCATCGATACGCCGCGCCTGTTTCTGTCAGCGACCGGCAATCCGGCGGCGGTATTTCGAGTGCGCATTAGCGATCGGCTGGTTGATATTGATGAGATCGATGCCGACTTGCAGTGGGATACAGTTGGTTCGAATGGCAACGTAGCGAGTAGCTCGGCGGTGCCCCTCAAATGGGCGAGCGCACTAACCTACCAGGCGCGCCTTGATTGTCGTGCGTTAACCCAGGGTTTCGATGCAGGAGAATCAATTACAGCATTAAATTGGTCGGTTACGGCGCGCGACTTCCCTGTGCCAACGCAACAGAGCGCAACGCTTGCCTCAACCGATTCTCGACCGGACATTGTCGATCTCGTACCCGCACTTGGCGACAGCAGCAAGACAGGACTGTCATTCAATATCCTGTCGCCAACGGAGAGTTCCATCGAACTCATTCGCGGCGACGGCACTGGACGCATGCTGGTACGCATGAGCTATAAGCCGTTGAACTTCGTGCCGGACATCGACGCTTTCTCGGTGACCTTGGGCACTGCAAACGCTGCTGTCGTTACCGGCGAACGCGTCGGCAATGAATACTGGTTGGTTGTTGACGTGCCCGCCGGCGCCGGCGTGCAGGATCTGGCAGTCACCTACCGCCTGTGCAATGCGGCAATCACCAAAACTCAACCGAACGCCGTTGTCCTTGGCGACCCGCGCTTTGCCGACACTGTGTTGGTAGTCGACACATCCGGAAGCATGGAAGACGACCGCAAAATGGAGTCGGCCGTTAATGCTGCATCACTTTACCTCGACACCTTGCACGACGACGACCGGGTCGGTGCTGTGCGTTATTCCGGTACCAGCGCATCGGATGTGCAGGGACTTGATGTCGCGTCGATCGCTCGTGGTCCTACCGATACACAGATCGGGCTATTGACACCGGCTGGATGCACACCCCTTGGCCAGGGACTATTGCGCGGTCTAACGAATTTGGACAGCGGTGCGGCGATGAGTAACCGGCTGCGTTCAATAATTTTGTTGAGTGACGGCAAACAAAACGTTCCGCGTTACTGGGGTACTCATAGCGGTGTCGCCTGTAATTCTGCAGTTCCCGATACCGGAGTATCGGTTCATAACGAATTCGTCGTGGTTAATTCCGACAGTGACGATAACAACGATGTGAGGATCCACACACTGTCACTCGGGCCGGATTCCGATCCCGGGTTGATGGGACAAATAGCGGCTCTGACTGGCGGTAACCCGCTGATCGTTGATCTCGATCCTTCGCCGGAAAACGCGACTTCAATGCTCGAAAACGTCGGCAGTTTCGTTACTCGCACCGCGCATGCTCAGGCTCCGGTTACGCTGAGTGAGTTGGTGCTCCCGTACCGCCTGGCCAACGCTTACGAGCATTTTCACAACGCAGTATCGGGACAAAATCGACTGAAACAATTTGTGTATGACAACACCGGCAAAGTGAAAATAGTAAAGCTGCCTGACAATCCGTTGCTACGGGAAACCCGTGCTGAAATCGTGCCTGTCCCTATCGAGCCCGGCCTAAGTTATGCGACGCTATCGCTGAATTGGGCAACGACGATAGATGATCCAATATATCTCATTCCGCCACCGGGGCAGAATGCGAGTGCGATCCAAAGCTCCCGTGGGAATACGAATTTCGTATTCCGGATTGACTCGCCGGTTGCCGGCGTTTGGCAGCTCTTAATGCCGCCGCGCAATGAGCTACGAACAGTGATTACACTTAGTGGTGCAAGCATCGCGCACGGATTTTTCAATGCGGTACCCGGAATTAATGGCGTAGAAATTGAGGACCAGACATTGTCCGTTCCGCGAACGCCAAAACCGGGTGAAGCCATTACTGTTGCGTTGGCGCTGGTGTCGCAGCGGGCGATAAGCAATGCGACGGTAACTGGCCTTGCGACCAGCAATGCACATGGAGCCGAGGTTTTTGCCCTGCTTGATGATGGACAGGGCGGCGATCGGCGTGCAGGTGATGGGATATACACCGGCCAAATTTCGCGAACGAACAAGGGCGGCATGATTCACGCAGAGGCAACCGCTCAGTGGACGGGTGACGACGGTGTTGCAAGGTCGCGCGTGTTCCCGCTTGGTCTCTATGTTGAGGAAGTCGACAGCGATGGCGACCGTGTGACTGACGTGATTGAGGATGCGCACGGATTTGACCCTGACGATCCACAAGATGTGTTCAAAGATCCCGATCGCGATGGCCTCTTGAGTTGGAAGGAGTTGGCAATCGGCACCGATCCGTTCAAGCGCGACACCGATGATGGCGGTGTCGACGATGGTACAGAGTTCTTTAGTGGCACTGACGCGCTTGATCCGGCAGACGACGATAAAGCGACCGAGGACACGGACGGCGACGGCATGCCCGATCCCTGGGAACTGGGCTGGGGCCTTGATCCGAACGACGCGGCCGACGCCAATCAGGATATCGACGGCGATGGTGTAAGCAATGTAGATGAGTTTGCGGCGGGAACCTCACCGAAGGATCGCGATACCGACGGTGACGGCGTTTCTGATGCGGATGAAATTGCCAACGGTACGGACCCAACAGACGGCGAAAATCGTGCACCGCCAAGCGCGCCGGATGCCGGCGGGCAGCCGACGGACAACGTCATGTTCTGGATTTGCCTGATACTCATATTGTTGTTACTGATCGGGATTGTCGTGCTATGGATACGCAACCGCGTCTTGCGTGCGCAAGTTAGTCCATAGTCTGGTTTAGCTGGCAAAAAAGATGCCGTTATTGTCGCTGACAGGAGGTCTGTGTCGTTGCGGAATTTCGAGCCACAGCATGAAGAGGTCGGATCCAATCTGTCTAGTTCGATGGATTCGATCTCTCTGTACGGACGAACTTTAGACAGCGCACGTGCTACGGTTAGATGGTTGGTATCCAAATGCCATCCACGAAGGTAGCTTCACTACTCGAGGCCATGGCGGCATCGCAATACAAACTAGTTTCAGGTCTACATCCGAATCATTTCGGTATTGAAACGTTATTCCTACCGGGATATCGATTGACGTACCGGCAATAAGTGTCGCGACGCCGTTCTCCGAACTGTCGTCTCGACATATTCCCCGTAACCTTCCAAAATCGCGAAAGCGAGAGTTCTGCGTAGGTTGATAATTGTCGGTTTCAAGATTGCTCTGCTCGAACGTGATAAGCGTTGTTTGGGAAAAAGGGGCGGATCCAAACCGCCTAATAAGATGGATCTGATGCCGTATTTCGACCCCCTCTTTAGATTTCCGAGTCCAACTAATCGTCTCGAAATATCCTTTCAACACTAAATCGTCCGAGTTGACCAACTACGTCATCGCGCTGCAAGGTGATCACGTCTGCAATCTCCAGAAATTCGGATCCATCCGCTACGACTAGCAAAACGCGTAAACTTTCCCTGCTTATACTGGCGGGTAGTTCATCTTCCACACCTAATATTTCCGAAAATTGTTTAAGCGTTGTGAATCGACGTTCCGCAACGCCTGGAAGAAATGTATCCAGCTCAGTTTGACTATATGATTCAACGGCATTTTAACCATCGCCATAATCGCATCCCATTCCAGTTGAGAAGCATTCAAGCCAGCATATCCGTATTCTGATTGTTTGATACTAATCATTCTTTGTCCTAAATTTCTTATTCTTGTGTCAGCGGTGAATAGTTAAGAGAAAGGTTCCGACATCAATGCTAAGCGGAACGATATCTTCGTCTACTAGATTATGGCTCGGTGCTGTTGTGACAAGAAGATTAGGGCAGTTTACTTATTTTCTATCAAACCACCCACGAGCCCAACCGTTAATAAGTAACCTGTTTCCGGAATTTAACTATTGACTCTCCCCTTAGGGAAGACTTTATAGTGAAGTCAATGAGTGAGCTGCTGCGCATCGGGGATTTCGCAAAATTAGGACGAGTGTCAATCAAGACGCTTCGATATTACGATGTGGAAGGGCTACTCAAACCCGAGATCGTTGATCCGGCAACGGGTTATCGCTACTACCGAATTGCTCAGGCGGCGCATCTGGCGCAAATTACCAATCTCCGTGCGGCAGGCTTTCATATCAGTGAAATCGTAGCTTTGCTGCGATCGGATTTAAGCTCCGACGTTTTGGCTGACTTTATTTCAGCAAAACGCGAGAAACTGCTCGATGACCGAGCAGCCATCGACGACCGGCTTCGAATCGTTGACACGCTCTCCAAGTCGCTGGCCAGCCATTCAGAGCAAGCGTTATCAACAGTGAAACTCACATCTGTTTCGCCGCAGCTCGTCCATTCAGTTTCGAAACATGTGTTAACCCTCGGAGCACCGGTGACAGAGATGTTCGAGGCAGCGGAGGCCGAAGTGGCGTCTTGTGACGCTCGCATGTCTCGCGCACCATTTTTGCTATTTCACGATTTGCCGGCAAAGAAACGAGACCTCAAAGTCGAAGTGTGCATACCGGTAAAAGAAGAGTCGAGCCAATGTTTAAATTCGATTCTTATTCCTGGGTGCGAGCTGGCATGTGCAGTTGTTTATGGCGGGCATTACGGCCAAACCGAAACGCTTCGTGATCGAATGGTCAATTGGGTCGAGAATGTTGGATTGACACCTGGCGGTCCGCTCCGCGAAATCTACCATCGCTTCGGTGCCGATCAAGAAGATTACAAACTGCCGGCAAAAATGCTGGCGAAGGAAACGGACGAATATGTCACGGAATTACTTCTACCGCTCAAGGCCGCCTAGTCCGTGCAGCGTTCACAGAGGTCAATTATGGTTCGCCGACTAAAAAACTGCATCGATTCTAAGGCCCTATTGACGGCGTTGATGATCACAACAATGCCAATATTGCTTAATGCAAAAGAAATCGGCGGTCTACAGCGTGTTGCCGACAAGCCGCTGGAGGAGATACCCGGTGTGACCTCAATTTACGGGTCCGTCCGCACACCGGACGGTGTAAAGCTTCGAACGATTATTACCAGGCCAAAGGGCGAAAAGGCTCCGAAATTTCCGCTGCTGTTTACGCAATGGGTGTCGTGTGGATCTGTGGAGTATCGAGAGGGATCCAGTGCCCACGAACTGCTGGCGCAGCTTGCGCGAGACTCAGGCCTATCCCTAGTCCGCGTGGAACGCTCGTCGGATGGTGACAGCATCGGCCCGCCGTGTAGCGAGTTGGACTATGACACAGAACTTGCGCATTACATTTTCGCGTTTAATCAGCTTCTGAAGTCCGAGAATCTCAATACTGACAAAGTCTTTGTTTACGGATCCAGTCTTGGCGCGACGACGGCACCGCTGGTTGCAAAATCGTTGCAGGAGGAGGGCATCAACATCGCCGGCATTATGGTTCAGGGCGGGGGCGCCGTTACGTACTACGAACGCATGTTGGCATTCGAACGGAACTACCTCGAGCGCCGCCCTGTCCAGGTATCACCGTCTGATATTCACGATCAATTCCTCGAGCGTGCGAAATTTCACTACGAGTATCTGACTCGAAAACGACACCCGAATGACATTGCTCTCGATAGCACGCAAATGGCAGCCATCCGGGAAGATATTCTCGGGCTTGGGGAAAACGATCACTACGGCCGGCCGTTCAGTTGGCACCAACAGGCGGCAAGTCACAATTTTCTTTCGGCATGGGCAAAATTGAACGCACAGGTGTTGGTCATATTCAATGAATACGATCAGTTCGAAGCGCGGCACGGTCACTGGCTTATCGCCGATACCGTCAATCGATTGCGTCCGGGTACCGCTCAATTTGTCGAGCGTTCAAAGATTGGTCATAGCGACGACGCGTATCCATCACTATTGGACGCGTACGCCTTCGAGCGTGGCAAACCTGCATGGCAGGATGCGGCCGACATAATGAACAATTGGTTGTCCAAACATCGTTGACGGTCGAATAGGCGGTGTTCTTATGTATCTTGTCGTAAGACAATCTACGCGCCCGATTGCGAACTCTAGTAACCCGTAACCATACCCCAGGTCGGGTTACAACCGCGTTCCGCAAACGCCGTTGTTAGATGGTCGGGTCCCACATTCCATCGACGAAGGTCGCTTCAGCGGCTCCAGGCCACGGCGGCATCGTAATACAAATAAACTTCAAGTCGACATCCGAAACGTTTCGGTATTGAAAAACTGTTCCTACCGGGATGTCGATTGAGGTGCCGGCAACAAGCGCAGTGACGCCACTTTCCGAACCGTCATCTCGCCAAATCTCGCCATGACCCTCCAAGATGTACCAGAATTCGCTGACCGTTGCGTGAACTGTCGCTTTGTTGATTTGATGTGACGGAACCGTACTGTGGATCATACCGCCTGTTGTCCCATCCATGATGAAACGAACGTCTGCGCCCGCCGGTGACTTTCTATCGGGTTGTGCTGGAAGTGATGTTGTCTTCATTTCATTAGTTTGACCGCTACCTGCGAGGGCAGAGTCTGATTTATTCACACCTATATCGCAATCGTCGATCAGTGGTGCGGAGTTGTCTTGCTAAAGGAATCGGGTCCTATCCGTCGGTTTAATTGGATCTGCCCCGTTGCTGCGTAGGAGCGGCTTCCAGCCGCGATTACTTCTCAATGCAGCGAACGATTTATCTCAGCAAGACGCCGTTCTAACGACGCGGCTAGTCGTCGCCTGTTTTTCATGTTGCCACAATTACATCGGCGACTCGGCGGAATCAGGTTTACGGGTTGGATTGATAACCCTGCGAGTCTTGAATGTGCTTAGTGCGCATTGGTTGATTCGCCGTGCCAACTATTTTTCCGTCCAGCAATTCGATCTGTCTACCAGCCGCGCGTGCATAACGAGGGTCATGAGTAACCATGACAATCGTGGCGCCGGCATCGTGTAGCTCCTCAAGCAGCCGGGTAACTGAATCGCCGCTGGCAGAATCGAGGTTTCCGGTCGGCTCATCGGCCAACAACAAGATGGGATCACCAGCAATGGCTCGCGCAACGGCGACTCTTTGTTGCTGCCCGCCGGATAGTTGAGATGGATAATGCCGAGCGCGATGCAATATGTCGACCCTATCAAGCGCCTCGCGAACGCGTCGCAGGCGATATTCGGCGGTCGATCCTCGGTAACGCAATGGTAGCTCGACATTTTCTTCGACACTGAGATCGCCGATTAAATTAAACGATTGAAAGACAAATCCAAGTTGTCGATTGCGGAGCGATGCGGCGGCGTGCGGACTAAGCGCGCGGGTGTCTTGGCCATTGAGCCAGTAGCTGCCGCTAGTCGGTTGATCGAGAAGTCCAAGGATTGAAAGCAGAGTTGACTTCCCGCACCCTGACGGCCCGCTGATGCTGACGAACTCACCCGCGGTAATCGATATGTCAACCTCCGACAACGCAGCAGTCTCGATCGTATCCGTACGGTATGTTCGTGAAATATTCGTCATTTTGATGATAGGCTGGTTATCGTTCATGTATTTTTCCCTAACGTTCTATTTTGATTGTGTTGTAGTGGTCCCAAGTTGAAGTATCAGAAACGATGAAGTGGTCACCTTCGCCGCCACCTTCGAGTATTTCAATTCGATCACCGGTACTTTCGCCGAAGACCACCTGAACTCGCGATGCAGTCGATGTAGAAGCATCGACGCGAAATAGCTCACCTGAAACATTAGCTATCGCATTGGGAGGTCGTCGAATCGATAGTGCATTACCAATCCGGCCTGCAACGATCGTTCCGTATACAGTCAGCTCCGCGCGTGCACCTTTTGGCAGCGGCTCGTCTAAGACGACTTCAACAATTACTGCGCCGTCTTGAACCTCAGGGTCAATGCGGAATACGTGACCCATAACGATGCCGATCCTGGTGTCAATCGACACGATCTGCCCCAGCGACACGTCATCGGCATTGGTTTGTGGAAGTTGTAGAACGACTTTTAAATTGCCAGATGCCGTTACACGAGCCACCATATCGCCAGCATCGACCCATTGACCTTCGTCGACAGCCATCTCTTGTAGAACACCTGAAATCGGTGTGGTGACGGTAAGGTCGGCAACGAGTTTTTCGCGAAATTCAACTAGGATCTTGAGCTGGTTGTTTTTGGTACGTTGCGATTCGAGCTGCGCCGATCGAGATTCCATTAGGAAACTCTTCTTGCGTTTTTCTATTTCGACGAGATCACCCAGTTCAACAAGACGGTCCTGCGCACGTCTGAGGTCCAATTCGGACACGGATCCACTCTTTGCGAGATCTTCATAGGCGTTCGCTACTCGCTGAGCATCCAATCGTTGGAATCTTATTTGCTGAACGTGCGCGTCTTGATCCAGCAAACGCTGGTCAAGACTGGCTCGCAGGTTGACTAGCTCTGCTTCTGCCACCGTCAAATCTCGTCGTGCCTCCAACAGAGCCAGATTGCTATCGGGATTGAGTAAACTTAAGATTTCATCGCCCGCCGAGAGTTCGGCACCTGGATCGTGAGAGACTTCTTCAACCATCGCACGTGCATGTGCCGCGATAATTCGTTCTTCTGCAGGTATGAGTTTCCCCCGGCCAGTTACGATCTTGTCGAGTGCACCATAATAAACTTCGTCGATTACGACTGCTGCTAGGTCGACGGATGGCAATGTTGAAACAAACGAATTCGTTCCGATGGCAGCTAACACTGCTAAAACAGCCCCGATGATTGCGATCCGACGACGAGTGTTCGTTCTATCGCCATTGACTATTTGCCTGTCCATGGCATTTGATACATCGGCACGCGAGTTCATCACGGAGCATTGAGTAACGAAGCGACGCTATGGCGGCTGGCACGCCATGCTGGAATTAATGCTGCTGTGATACTCACCGTTGCGATCAAGAGACCGGCAATCAAATAGGTTTGAATATCGTGCGGTTCTATACCATACAACAGCGGACGCAACCGGGTTGCGACTAATGCAGCAAGCAAAACTCCCGGAATTACACCTGCAAGCGTCAACACGATTGTTCGTCGAGCGATCGCTTTTTGGATACTTGCAGGAGTTGCACCGATCGCCATGCGTATGCCGAACTCGCGCTTGCGGAGCGTGACTGTGTAATTCATCAGGCTATAGATTCCCAGTATCGCCAGACCAACCGCGCCGAAGGCAAAAGCACCCAAAACGCGGGTTGCGAAGCTTCGCGTTTGGGCGCTCTTCGATACCAGCGACGGAACCGTCGCTGTATGATAGACAGCCTGTTGTGGTGCGACCTTCCATATTGCTGCCTGGAGCGCCGGTATCAGCGTTTCGGGCGGCATATCGGTTTTCGCCACTAACGTGAACGGATCAAAGGCGGATTGTTTTAGTGGAACAAATAGTTCCGGGCGTGATGGGCTATCGAAACTAAACGGCCGCGTGTTTTCTACTATGCCAACGATCTCAACAGTCACGGGATTTCCATTGACACTTGCGTTGATGCGTTTGCCGATCGGGTCCCCATCTGGCCAGTATCGATCAGCCATCAGTTGATTAACGATGGCGACTTGCTTGGAGTCCGCGCCGTCAAACTTTGAAAACTCGCGACCGTCACGCATGGCGATGCCCATTAAGTCGAAGTAGCCCGGCGTCGTAACGATCGTAAATGTCGAAAGCCTTTCGTCGTCGGTCGCGACTTCGTCCATATGTTCGAATCTGGACTCGGGATCGATCTGCCGTGGGTGAAATGGCAACGCGGATACTCCAGCAACGCTGTCGACGCCCGATACATTAGCGATACTCGACAACAGCTCCTCAAAGTAGTTGGCTAGCTGTCGTTGTGGTAATCGAATCGGTGTCAACACTTGTAACGATACCTTGCTGTCCGGATCGAAGCCAATATCGCTGTCCAGGAGTCGGCCTAAGCTTTGAATCATTAGCGTGGCGCCAACGAGGACGATGACGGCTACACAAACTTGTAGCGTAATGAGCACACTGCGCGCGCGAAGTTCTGCTCGATTTCCTGTGGACCTAGTAGGCTCATTGAGTGTCGCTAATTGACGTCGCGAAACTTTAAGCAGCGGAAGCACGGCACAGCAGACAATGATCAGCGGAGAGATCGCGAATGCCGTTACGACGGCGAATGAATCGAGCTGGAGGTCCGACAACAAAGGCAGGTTATCTGGCAACGCCTGGGTAAGAAATTCGATAGCCAGAACCGTAAGGAATATCGCCATACAACCTGCGATCACGCATATAATTAGTAATTCGGCGAGTCCTTGTCGAATCAATACAGCGTGATGAGCGCCTAGAGCCTTGCGAATCGAGAGTTCATTGCTTCGCGCATAGAGGCGCGTTAAAAACATACTGGCAAGCGTCGCGCATGCTGCAAGAAAAAAGCACACAGCCGCTATACCTAAAGCCTTGACGGCAGGCTCTATTCCACCCAGCAGCTGTTGTTTCAGCCCGTGCGCTGTCACGCCAGCGCCGCCATTGGACTCCGGATACTCTTTAGAGAGGGCCGCTGCCACCCGTTCGATATCTGCGCGTCCGTTTGTCAATGAGTGACCGGCCTTTAGACGACCGACACCTGTTATCCAGCTGCCACTACGAGTGTCAACGTGATATGACGGAATTGCCCGCGGCAGCCAAAAATCTCTGGGCGACGGCAGGTCGACATCGGCCGGTAAGACGCCAACGATCACTAATTTACCTTGATCCGACTCAAGAGTGGTGCCAACAATTGATTGATCGCTGCCAAAAATCCGTTTCCAACCTTGGTACGTAACGAGTATTTCGGTGGCGTTGTCCAATTCATACTGGGCGGGATCAAATGTTCGGCCGAGCATCGGTTTCAGCCCCATGGTTTCCATAAATCCGTTCGAAACCGCCCAAGCAGAAAAGGCCATTGGCCGATCATTCACCGTAGTGTCGATTCCCCAAGGCTCTGCTACAGATATTGAATCGAATGCGGTCGTTCGGCGTTGCCATTCAAGAACATTTCCTGGCGAAACGCCCTGGTGTTCCATACCATTGGACAAATCGGTTTCATAGAAGACGACGATACGATCAGATTCGGCGTATGGCAGTGGTGTCCATAAGATTTGACGTATAGCCGCTATTGCCAATGCCGTTGTGGCGGCGGCTACAGAAATCGTGAGAACCGTGGCTACCGAGAATGCAGGTCGTTTGAACAACACACGTGCAGAAAAATGGAGGTCGTGAATAAAATCCACAAACCATCGGATCGCAACTGTATCGCGCACGGCTTCCTTGGTAACTTCGATGCCGCCAAAGTCACGCAGCGCCACGCGGCGTGCCTCCTGATCGCTTAGGCCGCGCTCGCGGTTCCGGCCAATCTCCATGTCAATGTGAAACTGTAGTTCCTCGTCAAGTCCCTGCTCCGTATCGTTCCGCCAAACAAGCCCGCGAAGCCGTTGAATGAATCGTTGCCATAACCGCACTGTTTGTCTCCTACGCAGCGAGCACCAAATTGACGGCGCCGGCAAATCGCTGCCAAGTCGATAGTTCCTCGCCCAGATGATTACGGCCAACGTCAGTAAGGTTGTAAAAACGCGCCCGTCTATTATTTGTAGAAACACCCCATTCGGCCTGCACTAGGCCAGCTTTCTCTAGCCGGCGCAGCGCGGGGTAGAGCGATCCCTGATTGACCTGCAGTACGTCACGCGATGCGGCCTGAATTGCTTGCGAAATACCCCACCCGTGTTCGGCACCTCTGGAAAGAACTTTGAGAATCAGTAGGTTTAGTGTGCCCTGAAAAAGTTCGGTCGACTCTCTACCCATTTGCATCACTCTCGGTTATGGCAGACGCTTAAAGAAATGTTATTGTAGACCTTCGACAGGAAGGAAACCAGCACCAAGCCTACCTGTCACGGAATATTGACAGTTTCTATAAGTTTAGACGCATTCTAAGTGGCCAGTGATGGACTGACGCCCTGACGATATTCAAGAGGAATTAGGCTTCTTAAAAATAGGCCGATACGACGAGCAGCGCCGTAGCCGGTGCGAGCTCGGCTATATGCCGATCACCAAGACATTAATACGATTGCGGACCCAACCGGGGTTCGAGGGAAAAGACGTACGCGGACCGCGACTTCACTCGGATTCTCATAAAATCGCCGATATGAGCCCAATTGTCGTATCCATTTCTATTGGACGCGTGTGCCTTCGAGGACGGCAAACCTTCATGGCAGAAAACTGCCGAAATAATGAATGACTGGTTGTCGAAGTATCATTGATGAATAACTAGGACGTATTCAACGTTTGAATTATCGGCACCAATACCACAACAAGAAACTAAAGCCTCACGATCGTTTACTGGCACCAGAATCGAGTCCTTAGGTGCTGATGTTCAACGCGATGTTTCCAGGTTTCGACTCCCATCGGGGTTTATCCGCATTTCGACATATGTACCGACCACTTGCCGGCCATCCGAGGTTTGGAAACTTGGTTTTGCTATGCGCCCTTTTCCATACCACTGACCAACCCGACAGTAAAAATAGTAGTCGCCTGACCGATCGTCGGAATCGACATAGAGAGATAGTTGGTAGCCGTCATTCGGTGCCGTGGCCATCGCTCGGTAGACTGTAGGGGGACTTTCGTCTGAAAATTCATAGAGCAATACGCCGCCATTTGCCTTGCTGAAATCAAGCGCTGTTGCGGCGGGTTTGCGAAATTGCGCGCCTGGCACATCCAGCATCGGTCGTGCGGCCAATCGTCCATCTTCGGTGATCGTCACCAGTAATTGGACATGTCCGCCCAACATTTTTGCCGACTTGGACGGCGGTTTGTGGAGCTGATCAATTTCAACACCGCTGCTCCCAAGGTCGCGGCGCAAAGGCACTACTCGCAGCGGTCCGGTTGCGGACGTTTCTAGGTAGCCGCTATAGCTATCCAGCTGAGCCTGATTTTCGGTACTGCGCATTACAATCCGAAGATCCCGCTGTTCGAGGCTTTCTACGTTCGTCCCATATCGGTCGTGTGCCGCGGTGCTCGCGGCCTCGGTATCCGACGGCACCGACTCTCTTTTCACACCGAAATCGAGTGTTTCAGAATAATATCCGCTCTTCGAAAAGTGCAGGCGAATTCCCGTACAGGTTCGGCACGATATCTCGAAATTTCCGTCTTCCAGTTCAATTCTGCTTTCGTCCGAAGACTTGAATGACGAATTACTCAAGGTGAACGAACTTTTTCGCACACTGACATGAACGTCACCAAGTGCGGCCCCCTGAGCATCTACCACCTGGCCCGTCAACTTGATTGAGCCGTTAAATGCCGAGCCGCCCGTACACGCGGACAACGATATTGTGCATAGACTCACAATGGCCATGACAATCTTTATCGGTGACGGGACCATACTGGGTAACCACCTCTGTGAACAAACGAACTAAATTTGGGTATCTCGATCATAAGCGATACGTTCGGGCATTGAGGACAATCAGCACGTGATACCAATGTGATACTCGCATGGTATTTATTGTTGATTGATTATAGCGGGTGGAATGCTCAGATCATTGCTCGTATTCCGAGTTAATTCCCTTTAAATAGGTAATAAATACTCTCCAAATGGGGTCAGTTTAGAGTGTGCGAATCCGCTACGGTACTTACGATCTATTGTTGTATTTTCGCCAAAAATAGGAATGTTTGAATCACACTGTCAATGACGGACGAAAAGACAAGCAAGGACAATCCTACGCCGAAGCCGTCGCTTTTGCGGCGCGTTCGTTTGCGCCTGGGTATTTTCTATGACATTGGCTGGGTGCTGCTTGCGTTTTTGGCTATACAGCTGTTTCAAATGCGAAATATGCTGGCTGCGGACGAATTAACCGCACCGCCGCTTGATCTTGCGACTCTGTCCGGTGAATTTCACAGTCAGGCAGCAAATAATCGCCCTACATTGGTGTACTTTTTTGCGCCATGGTGTGGAATCTGTGGTGCGAGTGCCCACAATATCAATAGCTTGCGCGAGGGTAACTCGGCAGAAGATCTGAGCGTCGTAATGGTCGCACTCGATTGGCAGCAAGCTGAGGAAGTGCGTGAATTTGCCAGCCGCCACGCGTTGCAAGTTCCAGTCCTAATGGGCGAACGAGAAACGGCAGACAATTGGCGTGTGCCGGGTTATCCGACATACTACGTTTTGGACAGCGCGAACCGCATCGTCCACAAGGATTTCGGCTATACCACTCGCCTCGGATTGTGGTGGAGAACGCGCGGTGTCGATTAATGCGGCTTTTGGATATATCGCCAGCAGATCGCCGACATTTTCACACTGCTGTGTACCTTAGGATCAAGCGACCGTGTATCCGCTAAGGAACTTCGATCAGATTTCCCTGGAAGATTGCGTCGCTGGGCTTGTTAAATGAAAGAAAGTAAAACATTTGTAACATCAGGTATGCCACCGCTGGATTTGAGCGGGCGCCAAACCTCGTTTTTCGAGTTTTGGCCGATGTGGTTGATGTACGTGCCGGTGATATTTCAATGGCTCATATTGTCAATTCGTTATCGTTCACTCACGTTACCATTGATTGCAAATCCCAAACTTCCGCTGTCTGGAATTGTTGGCGTTGGCAAGAGCGAATTGATGCAACAGGCCACGGGAGAATGCGCCGAGACCATTCTGTCATGGCACAAGCACCAGATTGGTGAGTCGTCAGTGGATACACAGGCTGCGCGACTTGTCGATATTCTTGCTGACTCATCAATCAATCTTCCATTCGTGGCAAAGCCGGACATGGGTTGTAGAGGCTCCGGTGTCAAACTGATTCGAAATATTGAGCAACTCTCCGCATACCTGGAAGCGTACCCCGTCGGAACAGCTATTGTTTTGCAAAAACTATCAACATGGGAACCCGAGGCTGGCGTATTTTTCGTTCGTGAACCCGGACAGGAACACGGCAAGGTTGTATCGCTTGCACTTAAGTACAGTCCCTACGTTGTCGGCGATGGCAAAAGTTCGTTGCGCGAATTGATAGAGCGAGATCCACGGGCCGGAGAATTGCAGCATTTGTATATGACGCGACACCGCGAAAACCTAGAAGAGATTATTGAGGATGGCGTACCGTATCGCTTGGTGTTTTCGATCAGTCATTGTCGTGGCGCAATTTTTCGCAATGGCTGCGATTTAATTTCTGATGCGCTAACTGTGCGGATTAGCGAATTGATGTCGGGACTACCGGAGTTTCACTACGGACGACTGGACATCAAGTTTTCAAATGCAGAGCAACTACAGCGTGGCAAGGACATCGAAATTGTGGAAATTAATGCCGCAAGCGCGGAGTCGCTGCACATTTGGGATCGCGATGCGCGTCTCGGTTCCGCGTTCAGTGCATTACTTTGGCAATATCGAACGTTGTTTAAACTCGGTTCAATGAATCGGCGGCGAGGCTACGTTGCACCGGGTGTTTCCAGTGTCTTGGCACACTGGAAAAGTGAGCGCGAATTGGCGCGCTACTACCCGTTGACGGATTGAGATTCAATGTCCTCCGAAGCTGAGAGTCCGCTGCGTTTGCCAATTCAGAACAAATTGTTGAATAAGCTCGCATTAAGAGTGGCTGGCCTTGGTCCGCTGATCGCTCTTTATGACGCTTGGCTGACTGCTAACAAACGCGACGATCAACCTATTGCTCCCCAATTGCTGGACTTTGCATTCAACTACCTAGATACAAAGCTGCAGTGGGTGACTGACGGTGATCTACAGCAGTTGCCGGACGAAGGCCCCGTCATCGTCGTCGCAAATCATCCGCTGGGTGGCCTTGAAGGCATGTTGCTCGCACGTGAGTTGCTGCAAAAGCGCTCCGACATAAAAGTGCTTACGAACGAACTGCTACTCAAATTTCCAGAGTTCGCCGATCTGTTTATAGGTGTCGATGTGCTCAGCAAGAATGCTGCGCAAAAGAACGGTAAGGGTATTCGCGCAGCATGCAGACATTTGCAGCGAAGTGGCGTTTTGTTGATATTTCCTGCGGGTGAGGTGTCTGGGTTCAGCATTAAATCGTGCCGAATTAAAGATCGCCGGTGGAGCGAACTAGTTGGCCATCTCGCGAAAAAGTACCGCGCCGCCTGTCTACCGATTCGGGTACGCGCGCGTAACAGCATTGGCTTCTACGCCGCGGGATTGATTCATCGACGTTTGCGCACCTTACTACTGCCGCGTGAATTGGCTAACAAGCGCGGATATACCGTACTCGCGCAGGTGGGGGAGCTTGTTAGCCCCAGTGAAATAGGCAAGATGGCCGACGCTACCGCGGTTACGCAGTGCCTACGGCTTAGCACGGATTTGCTGACCCTCAGAACCCAGCAAGACACTGGCAGTCGGTCCACAGATTCGGCGGAGAAAATTGCGGCGGATATTAGGCAGGAGCAACTAGCGAGCCAGCTTGAGCAGCTACAGTCTTATCGCCTGCTGGATCATGATGTATTCTCTGTCTATTGTGCACCGTACCGCGAGCTCGGATGCATGATGAAGCAAATCGCGATTGTTAGAGAGAGGACTTTTCGCGCAGTCGATGAAGGCACCGGTCGTGAGTTGGACAGTGACCGTTTCGATCCTTGGTATTGGCATCTCTGGATTTGGGATAATTCAGAGCAACGCATCGTTGGTGGCTATCGCGTCGGCAGAACCGACGATATTGTACGCAAGCACGGTCTGGAAAATCTCTATAGCCGATCGCTATACGAATTTGATCAATCTTTCCTGGATCAATTGGGCAGTGCCGTGGAAGTGGGCCGGTCGTTCGTTACGCCTGAATATCAACGCCATCCACGTGCACTGGATTTGTTGTGGCGTGGAATTGGCTCATTCATGGTCAAAAACCCCGATTACCATACGTTGTTTGGTTGTGTGAGCATCTCAAAGCAGTATTCAGTGCTTGCCCGCGCTTTTCTCGCGGACGCTATGATGACGAATTTCTGTGTCAAACAAGATTGGCTGAGTCGTGTGCAACCTTTGGCACCGCTTAAAGTCAAAGGTCGTCGGTGGAGCCCAGAAATACTCGAATCGCTGAATAGTATTGCGATCATCAACAAACTTCTGGGAAATCTGGACAAAGGCAAACACATCCCGATTCTCCTGCGCCACTATCTAGCATTGAATGGTCGATTTGCCTCGTTCAGTGTAAACAAAGGTTTCAACAACTCGCTCGACGGTCTAATTATCGTCGATCTCCGCAATACTCCAGCAAAGTATCTAACACGATACCTCGGTAAGAATGGAAGTGAAGAATTTATGAAGAAATGGAATAGTAATGTCAAAGTTGCCTGAGGCAACCGGTGAAGCGCTAGATCAATTGCGGCAGATAATTCTCGCAATGACCTCTGACGCCGTCGGTGACGAAAATATCTATTACACCTCCGGAGTGGGCCGGCATGTTCGTCATGTGGTCGATCATTTCGTTGCTCTGCAATCCGGCACCATCAGTGGCGTTATAAATTACAATGTTCGTCGCCGCGACAATGTGATGGAAAGCGATGCAAGCGTCGCCTTGGTCGCGATGGGCGATATACTGAAATGGCTGCAAACATTTACGCCGAACGATTTGGGCCTCATCGTCGAATCGGAAATTTCCTGCACGACGACGAAGTGCGAACAGTTTCGCAGCAACTCCAGACGCGAGCTGCATTATCTTATCAATCACGTCATTCACCATGCTGCTGTTGCAAGACTGTTGGCGGAAAAGCAGGGTATCGTTGTTGAAGACAGCATTGGAATCGCGCCTGCTACCGCATCGTACTTGCGCAAAGCTAGCTCGAACGTACGCCAAGTTGCAGATTGATCCCCGACTCTTCCGTTTTGCGCCGCTGCTTGCTGCGCTGGTGTTTGGCAGCTGGGCTGCGTACGTCAATAGTGAATACGGAATGATGGTGCTTGTTCGTACGGGCGTAGGGCAGGGTGTGTATGCACTTTTTTCGACGTGGATCGTGACATACACAACACGCCGCTCATTCGAGAAGCTCGGTAGCTGTGCTTACGGACTGACCTTCAGTTTCCTGTCCGGATTCGCCGTAATGGCCCTCATTCCGATCGTCATTCATCTTATCTTAGGGACCCCTGAAATAATATTGGCCATCGCGCCGGGCTTGATATGGGGCAGTGGGTTCGTTGGATTTTATCTGTGGACGCTGGCAAGGGCAGTGCCGACTACTACCTAAAGCGATACCGCCACTCGGTTAACAAAGAATGCGTGTGAAGCAACTGCTGTCTGCTGATCTTCGACGCTAATTGCTTTTTGGTGCCGCACGGCGCCGGCCAGCGCGTCCGCGCCGACCAGCGACGCCCTTCACCGCAGGTGCCTCCGCCTTGACCGGCAATTCTGGTAATTCCTCTTGAGTCATGAAGCCTTCCTTAACGATGCGCCGCATTTCCTCGTCGAGTGCTTTGTCGGTCTCTACCGGATGGTAATCCACAAGACGCTGCTCGGTTTCCGCGCACGCCCGCTCATACAATTCGGTGGAACCTGATTCCTCCCAGGATTCTCGATTCGTACGGTCGACGACAGGGTCTGTTAGGTAGAGCTCTTTCGGCCAGTGCTGCAACGTGTGAGGTGCGGTAATAAGGTGATCTTCTTGCAAGAGTTGCGCGACGAGGTCTGCTGTCGGTAGATCGTCCTTCGGCTCGACGTCACGTACAAAATGCAATGCTTGGCCACAGACTTCATTGTCGAATACCAACTTAGGCAAGCTGAAGGTCAATACAAAGTCGAGCATTCCAGGCCCAGACACGGAATTCACACCCGCCAACGCCGCCAACAGCGCGCTGCTGAAAGTCTCACCGCCGGCTTGCGCATCGAGCAGCTTGCCATCGCTCAGCGCCATGTAGGCTTGC
This sequence comes from Woeseia sp., assembly GCA_021773015.1. Lineage (GTDB taxonomy): Bacteria > Pseudomonadota > Gammaproteobacteria > Steroidobacterales > Woeseiaceae > OFTM247. The sequence continues at coordinate 560,208 of JAJFKW010000001.1, read as the reverse complement.
GTCGGCAAGTCGAGAGACTTCGCGATGCATACATAGGCGACGTTCAAGCGTTGAGCTTCGATCGCCGCCATAGGTGAACTCGCCGCTTTCATGTGAAATGTGGCGGGCGCTCCGCCGAACAAGACGGGCGCACCGGGTTTGACAATTTGCGCCATCGTGATACCAGTCAACACGTCGACACAGTGAAATACGAGGGCCCCGACAATAGTCACTGGCGCGATTAGACCCATCAACGTGACTGGAACTATTTCAATAGGAATGCCGGCTTCCACGCAATCCAAAAGATTTTGGCAGGAATCTTCGCCGTAGCGAAAATTTCCGGTTGCGGTAATCGTAAAAATCGACATCGGTTTTTGAATTAGGTCGCCCCGGTTGGCGCGAAACAACTGCATCAACTCAACCATGCGTGGCACGCCATGCTCGCTGAATGCACCGGATACGACAGGCTTCTTGGAGGTCGTCAACGTCATGTATAAGCGCCAAGCGTCAGAAACCTGCGACTCAATGTCCTTGTTAGTGGAAAACGCGGTTGCAAGGTAAGCGATGTGCTCAAGACCGTCGCAGAGTCGCGCGTATTCGATGAAGTCCTTTGAGTTCGACAAACGTGTTTCACCGCTGCGGTGGTCGAGGATTTTTAGACCACTTGAGCCTGGCACATAGTGCACGTTATTGCCGCCAAGTCTTGCATGAACGTTGCCATCACGATCGAACAATTCAAACAGGCTAGGTGCTGTCTCTATTGCTTTATCAACGACGTCAGCGGGAAAAAATATCCGTTGCCCGGAATCGTCTGTTTTCAATCCATGATCTAGCAAACGTTGCCGCAGTGCTTGGCCGCGAATTTCCATGCCGGTTTCCGACATTATGCGTTTTGACTCATCGAGTATTTTTTCGATGAGGTTGCCAGAAAGCATGTTGAGAGTTGGTCGCATATATTTCTATGGTCTATGTGTAATTGACGTTCATGTGTACGCAGGGGCCCAGGTTCCATCAGAATTATGCGCTACAACCCGACTCGCTGGGTACGAAAACGACGAATCAGCGCGATTTCTTTCATCTTGTGAACCGCCGACGCAAAATGGCATGACAATTCGCACATTTTCATATCGTGCCAGCTTCAAAGTAGTACTTTAAAGAGTGAGATAAGGTTAGCAGGCGGCGACTTCACTTTGTGGGCTTAAATATCCAATGAGAATATTCAATGAGCAGGCGTAGACGGCGCGAAAAACGTGTTGTAAGTGGAATCCAACAATTGCCATGGCGCAATGTCATCAATCCCTATGCGCCAATAGAGGTTATCAGCGCCGATCAGGTCAACGCGATCATTGAGGCGGCACTGTCAGTACTGCAAAGCTACGGTATGAAATTTCTTGAGCCCGGTAGCAGAAAATTTATGCGCGAGATGGGTGCGGACGTAGATGAAGGTACGCAAATTGTGCGTTTCCCCGTGGAGTTGGTACGTGAAAAAGTGGCTTTGGCACCGGCGGAATTCACCTTGCGGGCGCGTAACCCTGAAAAGGACCTCAGCTTAGGTGGCAATAGGATGGTGTTTGCGGCGGTTGGCGGTCCGGCGTTTTGCAGCGACATCGACAACGGCAGGAGACCGGGTACCTACGCAGATCTGTGCAATTATTTTCGTCTGATTCAAAGCCTGAATATCATTCACCAAGAAGGTGGGATGTCATTTGAACCGATGGATCTGCCGCCAGAGACACGACATCTCGACACCTATCTTGCCCAATATCGCTACTTGGACAAGAATTGTCAGTCCTATGCATTGGGTGGCGAACGCGCAAAGGACTCCATTGAGATGGCTTGCATCGCATTGCATGCTAGTCGCGATGAGTTGGCCAAAGAACCGGCTGTATTGGGTATCATCAACACCAATTCGCCAATGCAGTTCGATATTCCTATGACTGAGGCGGTGGTTGAACTCGCGCGGGCGGGGCAAGTCTCTGCGATTACACCGTTCACATTGGCGGGTTCGATGAGCCCGGCGACGCTCGCGGGGACACTCGTCCAACAAACTGCAGAGGTCCTGGCAGTCGTTACTTTTGCTCAATGTATACAGGCCGGTGCACCCGTTATGTACGGCGCTTTTGCCTCCAATGTTGATATGAAAAGCGGAGCACCCGCGCTTGGTACGCCGGAATACACCAAAGCGGCCCAGGCAAGCGGGCAAATTGCGAGGCAGCTGGGTTTACCTTTTCGCTCCAGCAACACGACAGTTGCCAATTGCGTCGATGCGCAGGCTGCTTACGAAAGTCAGATGTCGCTGTGGGGCGCCATCATGGGACATGCAAATTTGGTAAATCATGCTGCCGGTTGGCTCGAAGGAGGCTTAACCGCGTCTTTCGAGAAACTGATCGTTGACGCGGAGATGCTGCAGATGATGGCCGAATATTTGCGCCCCATTGAGACGACGGAGGATGAAATGGCAGTCGCTGCAATCGGCGAGGTGCAACCGGGCGGTCATCACTTTGGCACGGCCCACACATTGGAACGCTATGAAACAGCATTTTATGCAACGATGTTGTCTGATCGACAAAACTTCGAACGCTGGTCGGAAACGGGCGCTCTCGATACGACCACTCGAGCAAATGCGCTGTGGAAACAACTTTTGCGTGACTATGAGCAGCCGCCGCTCGACGTCTCGGTCGACGAGGCATTGCAGGTCTATGTTGCAGAACGCAAGAAAACGGCCGAGTACTCGCAAGGACAGAGAATCGACTACGGGATCGTGAAACGCCCTGATTCGGGCTAGCCTGCTTCCGAAATACTGGCGTCGCGGTTTCGATTGCTCAGAATGTAGATTACGATTCCGCCGACGATCAAGCCCAACCCGAATAGTGCTTCTTTCGGATTGTGGGAAATCACGAAAACGATCGTCCAAGCCGTTAGCACCAGAAAAAGAAGCGGCGTTAGCGGATAAGCAAAAGTCCGGTACGGTCTAGGTAAGTCGGGGTGTGTGTAGCGCAATACAAAAAGCGAACTTACGGTCGCGAAATTGTTCACGGCGAGGATGAAGCCGGTGGACAATAGAATGGACTGGAAATCCGCGAGCAAAATAAACGATACGGCGATCGCGGATTGCGTCATGATCGCAATGGACGGCACGCCGTCCTTATTCGTTTTCCCTAGCACGCTTAGTGTCGGAAAATCCTCGCCTACGACTTGTAGAACGCGCGGACCGGCGACAGTCATTGCGCTGACCGTCGAAATCAGCAGTAATGCGAGGGTTACGCCAACTAGTTTGCCGCCGATTCCACCGAATGCTGCTTCGGCCGCAATTGCACCGACCTCAATTTGATTGGTCATCGCTGAGATTGGCGCAACTTTCAGAAATACGAAATTCAAAGCCAGATACATTAACGTCACTGTCAGCGTACCAACGAACAGTATTCGCGGCAGGTTTTTTTGCGGCTGATCTATTTCACTGCTCAGATAAGTCGCGGAATTCCAACCTGCATATGCGTAGCTCACATAGATCAAAGCGACCGCAAATGACCCGCTGAACAATAGCTTTCCATCGCCTGCCTGTGGTAACACGCTAATCGGTTGAAGCTCGTCCACAAAGATGAGGGCACCCGCACAAAAACCGATGATGACCACGACCTTCAATATTGTGAAGAAGTTCTGCAGGCCGCCGCTGTTGCGGTGGCTGCTGGTATGAATAGCCGTCAGTACGACAATTAGGGCGATGGCGAGTGATTTCTGTATGTGTGGGCTGGCCAAAGCGGGAACAGAGGCAGACGCATACGCGGCAAAAGTTAATGCTGCCAATGCGACAGGCGCCGTAAAACCGACCGATGCAGAAATCCAGCCAGAAACAAATCCCGCAGACGGGTGAAATATTCTGCTGAGGAAGTTGTACTCTCCGCCGGAGCGCGGCAACGCAGCGCCGAGTTCTGCATAGCTCATGGCACCACAAAATGCGGCAATACCGCCGACCAACCACAACATAAGCAGTACAAAGCCTGACTCAATATCATTGAGTTGAAATCCGAGGCTGGTAAATACGCCAGTGCCAACCATATTGGCGATGACCACCGCAGTAATGGTTGCGCGGCTGAATTTCCTCATAACTCGCCCGCATGGCGTGCCTGGTCGCTCGACTTAGCTAATTTCGAAATCATCGGCATCCTTGTGAAACGCGAACCTCTTGCGGTATGCGGCAAGCTGCTGCAGATCGAGCGTTGCGGTTGCGATGCCGGATGACGATTGTAGATTCTGTAGATCGTTACCAAAACTGTCGACGATGCAACTTCCTCCATCGTAACGCAGATCATTACCGTCGACGCCAACCCGATTGACGCCTACAACATAACTTAGGTTCTCAATTGCGCGCGCCCTTAGTAGAGTTTCCCACGCTTGGTGACGCGGACTTGGCCAGTTGGCAACGTATATCAAAAGGTCGTAGTTTTGCCGATTCCGACTCCAAACCGGAAAACGCAGGTCATAGCAGATCATTGGGCAAATAGTGAACCCATTGATCTCAAACGTGCGATGCCGAGTGCCCGGCGAAAAATATTCGTGCTCGCCGGCCAAGCGAAACAAATGCCGTTTGTCGTAGTGGGCGATTGCGCCGTCAGGAGACGCGCTAACAAAACGATTGTAGAAACTATCCTGTTCTTGAATGATTAGGCTGCCGCAGATGTTTGCACCACTGGAAGCAGCGGTTTCACGCATCCAATCGACCGTCGCCCCATCCATTTTTTCGGCATTGCTTTGCGCCTCCATCGTAAATCCCGTAGTGAACATTTCGGGCAGTATGATCAGATCAGTTTGCTGATCAATGGATGTAATAGCGCTGGCAAAATTGCTTCGATTTCGTTGTGCATCTTGCCAATGCAATTCGGCCTGAATTATCGATACAGTTAGAGTTTGCATAAATTGTCCACGGCCTGTTCGAGAGTGGCGTCGTCCTTGGCAAAACAGAATCTCAATAGGTTTTGCGGCGGCGGAGCATCGTAAAATACCGAAATCGGAATCGAAGCGACACCTTGGTCGCGGGTCATTTGCGACGCGAATTCAGTATCGACATTGTGGCTTATTGCGGAGTAATCGACGATCTGGAAAAATGTGCTTTTGGTGGGCGTCAAAACGAATCGGGTGCTGCCGAGAAGCTCTGCAAAATAGTCACGCGTTTTCGAGTAAAATGCCGAAAGACCTTGATAATAATGGGGTTTAATCGCAATGTAATCAGCAAGAGCGTGCTGAAAAGGTGTCGATACAGCAAAGCATGTAAATTGATGTACTTTGCGTAATTCAGTGGTCAGTTCCTTTGGCGCAATGCAATAACCAATTTTCCATCCGGTCGCATGGCAGGTCTTGCCAAATGAGGAGATGACGAACGAGCGTTGCCATAGTTCGTTATTGCTAAGCAAACTTTGATGAACTGCGCCGTCGAATATTATGTGCTCGTAGACCTCATCGGAAATCAAAAATATATCGGTATCGCGAATGATTGAAGCAAGCGTTTGCAGATCGTGTGCGGAGAGTATCGCGCCAGTCGGATTGTGCGGAAAATTCAATATGATGAGACGAGTCGCAGCGCTCAATGACTGTTGCAAACGATGCCAATCGACGGAAAACTCGCCTGCTTCGTCGCGGGTCAAGGGAACGTGCCGGGTGATTCCCCCGGATAATGCGACGACGGGTTCGTAAGCGTCGTAGCACGGGTCAAATACGATGACTTCATCGCCAGGTCTGACGACAGCAGTAATGCTACTATAAAGGCCCTCAGTGGCGCCTGAACACACCGTAATTTCAAGTTCTGGATCAAGCTCTCGTGCGTGTCGTGTCGCGTACTGAGCGGCGAGTGCTTCGCGCAACGCTAGAACGCCCGGCATCGGTGCGTATTGATTAGCGCCCGAGTACAAATGGTGACTAACCAGGTCCAAAAGTTCCGGGTCAGGGTTAAAGCTTGGAAAGCCCTGTGACAAATTGATGGCGTTGCAGTCATGAGCCAATTGACTCATGACCGTGAAGATCGTAGTACCTACGCCGGGTAATTTACTCTGCAACTTGGCAGCCTAGATTATTCAATGTTCAATTCGATGGTCAATTGAAGGGCTAATTCATCGGCGGTACTGACCAGCCCGCCGGCAGCGGTCCCTGATCGACGATGATTTCCCGGTGGCCGCTCCAGGTTGCAACGATAGCTTCTGGTGTGCCTATACCTGCGGCGCGTGGATCGCCACAAGGGCCAAACCAATGATTTTGCGGTGCGCCAGTGGTCCTCGCGCGCATACCGCAATAGGTTGTCCCATTGACAGTGGACCCCAACACACGATGCTGAAATTCGACATCGTTGCTGACAACGGCAGCCGTCAAATGGTGAGAAATGCGTTCGAGGGCGCCGAGGACGGTGTCAAGGTCCTGATCTGTGTATTCGACAATCACTTGAAATGGCCCAAACAGTTCAGTCGCGACCATGTCGAAGTTATCGTCATTCAACGCGTGAAGTGGCACCTCGACCGCCGTGGCCTCCAGCGTCCCGTAACAAGCAGGAACCGTATGGTTTTCAAGATGGCGGCCACCGAAAAGTACCTTCGAACCGTCGACGGTGGCGAGTTTTCGTAAGTGATCGTCGATCTGTGCATCAGTCCAGCTCAATATCGGACCTATCGTCAAATTGTCCAGCGAGCGTTGTGCCGCCAATTCTGATATTTTCGGCAATAATGCGTCGCGCCAATTGCGATGTACGAACATGATGGACTGCGCCGAGCATTTTTGGCCGGCCGCGTTGTAGGCATCCTGATCGCACTGCCACGCAACATAGTCCAGCCATTTGGGATCGTAGTCAGGACCAATCACCTTCCAATCAAATCCTGCGTCTTCCAATCGTACCGCACCGTTCATTAGTGTTGAGATGCGTTCCGCGACGCCGGTTGAGCCGGTAAATTGGACTAGCCGAATATCTGTCTTTGCAGCATCGAGTAATTTTCCCATTTCGCTGCCGCGACAGTGGATCAAATCCAAATCTTCAGCTGGAAGGCCGGCATGAACTAACAGGCGGGCGAATTGCTCAAAAACCACGCTGACTTTCGAATCGACCTTGACCAACGGCCGATTCCCCATAAATAGCGCTCCCATTACCTGCAGTACGGGAATCTCCAAGGGAAAATTAAACGGCGCAATGACCACGACCGGGCCGTACGGCCAACGGTAGCCGCGTGATTCTTGGCCCCCGTGGTCGCCGGGATTTGAAAAGCCGCGACCGAGGAATCGAACACCGTCGCCGGCAAAATTTTCGATAAATGTGCGGGTAACCCGGTATTCACCAGTGCATTGTGCCCAACTTTTCGGCATCACTCTCTGGATTAGCTTGACAAAAAACGCTTCGACTTCCGGTTGTGCCATTAGCGCGGCAACGCGAGCGCAAGTTTGGCCCAGCATGAGATAGCGCTCGGGATTCTTGTGCGGATTGTGCCGCCCTGACTTGTTGCAGGAGCGCAATCCATCAATAAACGGCTTTGCGTCTGTGGTCGCTGGAATTCTGAGAAATTCGGCACCCGTCATCGGATCGACAATGTCACGACGATATTCGGGAGCGCTGCTCCAGTTACCATCAACTAGATTGCATACCTCGCCGGGCGCATCCGCGGTCATTCCGGAAAACGGATCAACGGTCGCAAATTCTGGCAGATTCGCCATCATCTTTTCCTTGTGTACGCAGATTGTCTGCGCGAATCATTATCGAGAGGCCGAGAGAATAGCAACCTGTGCGGTCGATTATCCACATTGCCGCAAAAACTATGCAATGTCCGTTGTGTCGAGCGCAATTGAACGCGATAATCGCCGCCGGTCCGCGTCGGCTTCCCCGCGACGGCCAGCCGTGAACTCCGTCAGGCCCGGAAGGGAGCAGCGGCAGCGGTGACGCCGGGTGCCGGGGAGGGGCTGGCGCGGGCCTCTTTAGAAAGACCGGCCGCCATTGCGGGTATCAAAATAGCCTTGTTACGGTGCCAGCTTTGGTTACACTGTCACGTCAACAACAAGCCTTGCGACCAACAGCACCAACGACTTCATGAGCTACCTCGTTCTCGCCAGAAAGTGGCGTCCCAAGAATTTTACAGAAACCGCAGGCCAGGAACACGTCCTGAAGGCCTTGGTCAATGCGCTCGATAATGAGCGACTGCATCATGCGTATTTGTTCACCGGTACGCGAGGTGTAGGCAAGACGACGATTGCCAGAATTCTGGCAAAAGCGCTCAACTGTGAGACCGGCATTACCTCAAAACCTTGCGGTGAGTGTTCAGCATGCCGTGAAATCGACGAGGGCCGATTCGTCGATCTCATCGAAGTGGATGCGGCAACCAATACCAAGGTCGACGATACACGGGATTTGTTAGACAACGTGCAATATGCCCCGGCAAGAGGGCGTTTCAAGGTTTACTTGATTGACGAAGTGCACATGTTGTCGAAGAGTTCGTTTAACGCGTTACTCAAGACGCTTGAAGAGCCGCCAGAGCACGTCAAGTTTTTACTGGCGACGACAGACCCACAGAAGTTACCCATCACCGTTTTATCACGCTGCTTACAATTCAATTTGAAGCGACTGACGCCAGATTTGATTCGCGATCGATTGGAATTGATTTGCGGCGAGGAAAAAATCAACTACGAACGCGCTGCAATGGTCATGATCGCGCGCGCGGCAGATGGGAGTCTGCGCGATGCGTTGAGTTTGCTTGATCAGGCGATTGCATTTTGTAGTAACGAAGTCAACGAAGCGCCGGTCGCGGCAATGCTTGGAACGATAGATCGCCAGTATGTGCGACGAATTCTGCAGTATCTTGGTACAGCGGATGCGGCAGGCTTGATGGCAGCTGTGGCAGAGATTGACGAACAATTCCCTGACTACGGTCGAATGTTAGCGGATCTCGCGCGTGCGTTGCAGCGGGTCGCGGTCTATCAAGTCATCGGTATAGTAGACGCCGACGATGACTTCGATGAGGCGGAAATCAGCGAAATTGCAGGTCAGATTTCGCAAGAAGACGTACAGCTTTATTATCAAACAGCGATCATGGGCAAACGTGATTTGCATTTGGCGCCGGATCCGCGAAGCGGTGCAGAGATGACGTTGCTGCGAATGCTCGCATTTCAGCCTGGCCAAGGTGCCTCGGTGACGCAATCTAGCCCGAAACGCGCTGCAGCCGCGGCGAGTTCCGCCGCGGCCATTCTGCCCAGCGAGCCAGTAGAGCCCAAGTCCTCCAATAAATCCGTCGTCGGCATCGAAACCGCACAGTGGGGCGAGATTGTTGCCGATCTTGAGATTTCGGGTATTGCTAAGGAGCTTGCAAAGAACTGCGCGCTCGTCCGGCGAGATGGGAACAACATCAGTTTAGCGCTGGATCGGCGATCCGAGGCGATGCTAACGAAGTCGCGCCAGGCAGCATTGCAAAGTGCGTTGAGTCGATTTTTTGCGCGCAAGATATCGCTGGATATATCGCTTTTGGACGAGGAACCGGATACGTCCGTTGAAACGCCGCAGCAGGAAATAATTCGCCAACGAGGCGATCGACTCGATGCGGCAAAACTGTCGTTAGAGTCGGACCCGAATGTTCAGACCCTTAAGGATATGTTTGGTGCAAAATTGCAGCCCGATAGTGTCGAAGTCATCGATCTGAATGAGAAATAGTTGGCGCTAGCGCGAGCGACAAGGAGTATTTTATGAAAGGTGGAATAGGCCAGCTGATGAAGCAGGCCCAAAAAATGCAGGAAGACCTGCAGAAAGCGCAAGAGGAAATGGCCAATATTACGGTAGTTGGCGAATCGGGCGGCGGTATGGTGAAAGTCACCCTGACCTGCAAGCACGAAGTTCGCGGACTCGATATTGACGATGTCTTGCTCGCCGACGACAAGGATATGCTTGAGGACTTGATTATTGCGGCATTCAACGACGCGATTCGAAAAGTCGAAAAGACCACGCAAGAACGGTTTTCCGGAATGACATCCGGGCTCAATCTTCCGGCAGGCATGAAGCTACCGTTTTAGACGTTCTGGGTCGGATTAGAAAATAACCTCATGTCCTATTCGCCTATGCTTGTTCGTTTAATCGACGCCCTGACGTGTATGCCAGGTGTAGGACGGAAGTCGGCGCAGCGCATTGCGTTTCAGCTATTGGAGCGCGATCGAGGCGGCGCTATAGCCTTGTCCGCAGCATTGCAACAAGCCGCTGAGGGCATCGGTCATTGCTGCCGATGCCGAATGTTTTCGGAACACGAGTTGTGCAGTATTTGTTCGGCTTCTGGCCGCGATACAAGCCTACTATGCGCTGTTGAGTCGCCGGCCGATGTAATGGCAGTAGAGGATGCGACTGGCTACCGCGGTTATTACTTTGTGCTGATGGGCCATTTGTCGCCACTGGATGGAATTGGGCCCGAAGAGCTTGGCCTAAATCTCCTGGAGGATCGACTTAAGGATCCGGGCTTGGTTGAACTCATCATTGCAACCAATCCTACCGTTGAAGGGGACGCTACCGCACACTATCTTGCGGAAATTGCTGCGCGCAATAATATTCAAGCGAGCAGAATTGCACATGGTGTGCCGCTGGGTGGCGAACTCGAATATGTTGACGGCGGTACGCTGTCGCATGCATTTTTTGGCAGACGAGTTGTCGATTGACTAAATATTAGGAGTTCATCAAACCGTGAACGAGCCAGATTGCCTGTTCTGCAAAATTTCGGCTGGCGAAATCCCTGCTGATATCGTATATGAGGACGACAAGGTGCTCGCATTTCGTGATATCGCACCGAAAGCGCCGACCCATATCTTAGTTATTCCGAAGCGGCACATTGCGACCATCAACAATATTAGGGAAGAAGACGCCCACGATGTAGGCCTACTATTCGCTGCAGCCGCAGTGATTGCGAAGCAAGAAGACATCGCCGACGAGGGTTATCGCGCCGTAATGAATTGCAATGAGGCGGCCGGGCAGACCGTGTTCCACCTGCATTTGCACATACTGGGAGGTAGAAGCCTCGACTGGCCGCCTGGCTAAGTCCACACTTTCTGTAAACAGAACTTTTGCCCTGCCGTTATTTTGACTGCCCGCCGTGCGATTTGTTTACTTGTTCCGACATTACGATAAGGCGCCTATAGCTCTTGTATCGTCGCTCGCTGATGTTGCCATCTTCGACGGCATTGAGAACCGCGCAATTGGGTTCGGCCAGGTGCCGGCAATTGGCAAACCGGCAGCTGTCTGCAATCGCGGATATCTCGCGAAAACCGCGGGCGATATCCGTGAATGTACTAATCGACGGTGCGTAGTCTCGGACGCCTGGCGAGTCTATGACCTGGCCGCCGCCACCCACCGTCAACATTGACGAGTTCACCGTCGTATGTACGCCTTCGCCGGTCGCGGTCGACAAATTTGCGGTGCGTTGTCGCTGGTCTCCGGCTATCTTATTGATGATGCTCGACTTTCCCACACCGGACTGACCCACAATAATGCTTGTGCAATTCTGTAGATGAGCGAGTAACGATGCCAAGTTCTCGCCGGTCTCCGCGCTGCAACGAATCACCGGATACTCCAATCGTTCGTAGTCTGCCAAATTCTGTGAAATATTCGTGTCGTTGTGAGCCGATAGCAAGTCAACTTTGTTGAATACGAGTGCGGCGCGCGCGCCCATGAGTTCTGCCGCGCACAGATACCGATCTACGACAAACCAGTCAGGTTTCGGTGCTGGAGCGGCCACTACGCACAAGAAATCGACATTTGCAGCAAGCACCTCCACGCTACCGCGCTGATTTGGACGTTTTAGTTCGTTTCGTCTCGGCTCAATACCGGTGATTAGCCATTGCGGCTCGTTGGGCAACGCATTGACCGTTACAGTGTCGCCACACACTGGTTTCAACTTTTTGCCCTTAATTCGTGTCCTAACTACCTGGTCGTTCGATCTTCTTACACTCATCTCACGGCTATAGGTTGCGATGACGAGCGCGCGCTCTGTTTGATTTTCGATTTGCGGTGGCATTGGCGGCAATTATGACGGCACAAGGCGAGCGTTGCATCCCCGCTGCCTGCTAGAATTAGTTATCTATCTATAGGCAATGGCGAATTCATGCACGCACCAGTACCTCCACCGAAGTCCGAGAAATCGACAAACCTGATTTGGATTGACTTGGAAATGACCGGCCTCGATCCAAATGATGATCGAATCATTGAAATAGCTGTGGTCGTTACGGACACGCATTTGAACGAACTTGCCGAGGGCCCTGTCTTGGCGATACAGCAATCAGCTGAGACTATGCAGTCTATGGACGATTGGAATACTCGGCATCACCAAGAATCTGGGCTAACTAAGCGCGTCCTGGAGAGCGAACTGACAACCGCCGACGCGGAAAAAGCAACGCTGGAATTCCTGTCGCTACATGTCGACTCTGGCACGTCGCCCATTTGCGGAAACAGCATTTGCCAAGACCGTCGCTTCCTCGCTAATGAAATGCCCGAATTGGAGCGGTATTTTCACTATCGAAATCTGGACGTGAGTACGTTGAAAATTCTGGCACAGTTGTGGGCGCCTGAAGTGTCCGCTGGACATCAGAAAAAATCTGCGCACAGAGCGCTTTCAGACATACGCGATTCAATTACGGAACTGCAGTATTACCGTGAAAAATTGCTCGATCAGCATGCGTTGCGACAACATTCGTGAGCAGCTTGGCAAATGCACCTGCAGCGGTGCGCAACCGTGAAGCGATTCTAGAAGTTCTGAGAAGCGAGTTTCGCGGTGACGAACGCGTGTTGGAAATTGGTTCGGGCACGGGGCAACATGCCGTGTATTTCGCGAAGAACATGCCGCAATTACATTGGCAGACGAGTGATTTGGAAGCTAACCACAAAGCTATTCGCGGCTGGACAGACAGTGAAGCGTTGGAAAATGTGTCACCCCCAATAGTCTTAGACGTCGCAAAAGCCAGTGATATTAAGCAAACGTTTGATGCAATATTTTCCGCAAATACCGCGCATATTATGAGTGCTAGCAACGTTGAGAAAATGCTGAATTTGGTCGCGAATTTGCTGCTTCCAGGTGGCTGTTTCTATTTGTATGGTCCGTTCCGTGTTGCTGGAAAATTTACGAGCGAATCGAACGAGGCGTTTCATAGCAATTTGCAGACACAGAATTCCGTAATGGGTATTCGAGATCTTGAGTGGATTGACGAACTTGCGCGCGGGGCCGGCCTTGAACAAATCGCTTGTTACGCGATGCCGGCAAACAATATGCTAGTTGGCTGGCGGAAAGAAACGAAGGACAAGTCGTGATCGCACATGCAGGTGGGTGCCATTGTGGCGCAGTTAGGTTTGAGGTGATCGCACCGGCGGACCTTGTCGCCTACGAATGCAATTGCAGTATTTGTAACATGGGTGGGTTCCAACATCTCATCGTCAAATCGGAAAACTTCAGTCTCCTGCAAGGAGAAGAGGAATTGGCTTGCTACCAATTTAATTCGGGCGTCGCAAAACATTTCTTTTGCAGTCATTGCGGAGTCAAGTCATTCTACGTTCCACGATCAAACCCGAACGGCTACAGCGTCAATGCTCGATGCCTGCAGCCGGATGCGATTGAGTCGCTTACGTTGCATCCGTTTGACGGGGAAAACTGGGAGGCCAATGCAGGCAAACTTCACGGGCTGACAGAATAGGGCGACGCTCATTGTTTGCGTCGCTATTCAGAGACAGCAATACCGCGTATGCCGGTTACTGGAACCGATATCCGCGTTGGCATATAGTACTCGCCGTCCAAAACAAGGCTATAACGCTATGCTTCAATCAACACTTTTTCGATCAACTTGGCTCGCCGCCGCATGTATTGTTACGGCCTCGACAGCACTCGCCGAATCGGTATGGGTCAGTGATCAATTCGAAATCATGTTGCGGACCGGTCCGAGCAATAGCAATGCGATCGAACGAATGCTCAATAGTGGCACCGAATTAGAAGTTTTGGAGCGAGATTCGGCGAGCGGGTATTCGAGGGTAAAGACGCAGGCAGGGACGGAAGGCTGGGTACTGTCACGTTATCTGATGCGAGAAGCGCCCGCGAGAGAGCAATTGGAACAACTGACCGGCCAACTAACCAATGCGTCCGATCGCGGCGCGTCGCTTGGCTCTCAACTTGAAGCGATACGTGCGGAACAACGCAAAGTCACGGAACAAAACCGTCAACTTGAGGCTGACCGCGATAAACTGCAAGTCGAACTCGCTGACATTACACGTAAGTCGGCCAACGTCCTTTCAATCGACTCGCAAAATAAGAATTTACACGCGCAGTTGTCGGCGGCACAGGTCAAGGTTGATACGTTAACTCGGGAAAATGAAACGCTGAAAACCCGCAACAATCATTTTTGGTTTGTCATTGGGGCGGTAGTACTGTCAGTTGGGGTGTTATTTGGGCTAATCGTGCCTCGTCTTAAGTTCCGGCGGCGTTCGAGATACGATCGGTTATAGCGTTGTGACATCGCGTGGTTTGGCCGCAACGCGGAAACTATGGCGTAGCCAACTTCAATGCGGATGGTTGAGCGCTTAATCTTAGGGAAATCTGAGCGGTAGCGGCAACTAGACCTTTTCGCCTGCGAGAAACATCCAAGTTTCAACAACGGTGTCCGGATTCAGCGACATACTTTCAATGCCCTGTTCTACAAGCCACACGGCTAAGTCCGGATGATCTGAAGGACCCTGACCGCAAATCCCGACATACTTTCCATGCCGCTTACATGCTTGAATGGTCATTTTGAGCATCGCCTTAACGGCGTCGTCTCGCTCATCGAACATGTCCGCAATGAGTGATGAGTCTCGATCCAGACCTAAAACTAGCTGGGTCATGTCATTCGAGCCAATCGACATTCCATCGAAATACTCCAAATACCGGTCGGCCAATAGCGCATTGGTTGGCAATTCCGACATCATGATAATTTTGAGATCGTCTTTGCCGCGCTCGAGTCCCTGCTCGGCTAGCAGATCGATTACTTGGGCCGCCTGTTTTACTGTGCGAACGAACGGAATCATGATCTGAACGTTTTTCAGCCCCATATCGTCGCGCACCTTGCGTAACGCGCGGCACTCTAATTCGAAACAGGGCTGAAAAATTTCTGATACATAGCGCCCAGCGCCACGGAAACCGAGCATTGGATTTTCTTCGATTGGCTCGTATTTGCTGCCGCCGATTAGATTCGCATATTCGTTAGATTTGAAGTCTGACATACGTACGATTACTGGCTCCGGCGCAAAAGCTGCGGCGATAGTGCTCACACCTTCGGCAATTTTGTCGATGAAAAACTGCACCGGGTCGTCATAGCCCGCCATTTGGTCGTCGACGGCGCTACGCGTATTAGCATCAAGATGCTCGTAGTCGAGCAAGGCGTTTGGGTGGACGCCAATCATCCTGTTGATGATGAATTCCAAGCGCGCGAGTCCGACACCACTATTGGGAATTCTAGAGAAATCGAACGCACGATCCGGGTTGCCGACATTCATCATGATCTTGACGGGCAACTCAGGTAACGAGTCAAGCTCAATCTGTTTTTGCTCAAATTCTAATTGGCCTTCATAGACGAATCCTTCGTCTCCTTCCGCACAACTCACCGTAATCGGCGCACCGTCCACAATGGTCGACGTCGCATCGCCGCAACCAACGACCGCGGGTATTCCCAACTCCCGTGCGATGATTGCCGCGTGGCAAGTCCGGCCGCCTCGGTTGGTCACGATCGCTGCGGCGCGTTTCATCACGGGTTCCCAATCGGGATCGGTCATATCCGAAACCAGCACATCGCCAGATTGGACGCGGCTCATTTCCGATACATTACGAATGACTTTTGCGTTGCCTGAGCCAATTTTCTGACCGATGCTTCTTCCGGTACTGATGATTTTCGATCTACCTTTTAACGTAAATCGTTGTATCGTCCGTCCGGACCGACTCTGCACAGTTTCCGGTCTGGCTTGTAAAATATAGAGCTTGCCGTCACTACCGTCTTTCCCCCACTCGATATCCATTGGCCGCCCGTAATGTTTTTCAATTACGACCGCCTTTTTCGCGAGTTCGATTATTTCATCTTGCGAAAGTGAGAAAGTAAGGCTATCAGATTCGGCGACATCAACAGTATCAACCGTTTTTCCTGGTACCGGGTTGTCGCTGTACACCATCTTAATGGCCTTGCTGCCCAGGTTTTTTCGCAGGATAGGGAAGTGACCTTGTTCCAGCGCTGGTTTGTAAACATAGAATTCGTCAGGATTGACGGCTCCCTGCACGACTGTCTCGCCTAAACCATACGATGAGGTGATAAATACTGCGTCCCGAAACCCGGACTCGGTATCCAGGGTGAATATGACGCCGGCCGATCCAATGTCGCTACGAACCATGTGCTGAACGCCAACCGATAGTGCGACTAACGAATGATCGAACCCCTGGTGCACCCGATAGGCTATCGCTCTATCGTTAAATAGCGAGGCATAAACGTCGTGCAATGCCGTAACCAAATGTTCGAAACCGCGGACATTCAAGAAGGTTTCCTGTTGACCGGCAAATGATGCGTCTGGGAGGTCCTCCGCCGTCGCTGATGACCGGACAGCGACAGAGATGGGCTTTCCGTTACACATTACATCGTAGGCAGCGCGGATTTCTTCTGTGAGTCTTTGCGGTAACGCTGTATCCATGATCCACTGTCGAATCGAACTGCCAGCAACTGCAAGCGCCTCGATATCGTCAACATTGAGGTCCGCCAACAGAGTTTTTATTCGTTCATCGAGGCCGTCGTGAGCCAAGAAATCTCGATACGCAGTGGACGTAGTCGCAAAGCCACCGGGGACAGTGACACCGAGGGCGCTGAGATTGCCAATCATTTCTCCGAGCGATGCGTTTTTGCCGCCAACAGCGTCAATATCGTGCATCCCGAGGTGCTCGAGCTTCAGAACATAAGGCGCCAAGTGCTACTCCCTTGTATTAGTGCGACGGAAATGGAAAATTGCAGATGGGTGCATTGCGAAGCGGTCTGAGGTTCAGATCACGTCAATTCGGGATCAAAATGATATGAGTGAGCGGACGGTATTTTTTATTTCTGATCAGACTGGTGTGACGGCGGAAACGCTTGGACATAGTTTGCTCACGCAATTTGATGGGCAGAATTTTCGCCAGGTGACTTTGCCATTTATAGACAGTGATGACAAGGCACATGAAGCGGTAGGAAAAATAGACGCGGCAGCAGCGGACAGCGAGCATCGGCCGATAGTCTTCTCAACATTGGTACAGGACGAGTTTAGGGCGATATTGAAAGAAGCTGATGGCTTGCATATGGACATATTCGATGTGTTCCTTGACCCATTAGAAAACGAGTTGGGGCAAAAATCGACGCAAACTGCGGGCAGGGCTCATGGAATGAGCGATATCGAAAGCTACATGAAGCGTATTGAGGCGACAAACTTCGCACTTGCCAACGACGATGGCGGGGTAGACCGTAACTACGAGAAGGCGGATGTGGTTTTGATTGGTGTTTCCAGATCGGGGAAAACACCAACTTGTCTTTATTTGGCGCTGCAATACGGCGTATACGCTGCGAACTATCCGTTAACCGATGAAGACTTTGATACTGGCAGCCTGCCCAAGATGTTGCGAGACCAAAAACACAAGCTTTTCGGATTGACCATCGCACCGACACGACTGCAACAAATTCGCAGAGAGCGACGAGCCTTGGGCAAGTATTCTTCTGCTCAGCAGGTTCGCTACGAACTTCGTGAAACAGAAAAACTTTTCAAGCGATTCAGCATTCCATACGTTGATACAACGGAATTTTCAATCGAAGAAATATCGAGTCGAATCCTCGATTCTACCGGCGTTGAAAGACGAGTGCGACCTTAATTTTTAGCTTCAACGGATAATTTTTGGAATGGGTATTGCATACCTTTTGCGTCACTGACCGTATGCTATATTGATGGCATGTTACTCGATCATCAATTAGTTCCAGAGACTATAGTCCGCCCAAAAAGCTTTGTTGGGCTAATGGCGCTTTATGAGAGTAATTTTCTTCGACTCAATCAAGTTATCCCCGAATTGTATCGATTGGACGGTTACTATAAATCTCGGGTTGCCGGTGACTGTGACTTGCATGTTGAAATAATCGAGCGCAGCAGATATACGATAACAATGAGTCTGTCATACTATTTCGATGATGCCGGTAAACGTGTCGCTGATCCGGATATGAATATTCGCGTGTATCTGGATTGCAACCTAGCCGAAGCGCGGCAATTTGACGGTGAATACCGCCACCCGACATTACGAAAACTGTCGAATCAGCACCGCCAGGAATTGAACGCACGATGGCGCAGAAATATTCTTCTCAACAAGTGGCTAGAATACTTGATCGATCAAGGGCACTTGGTCCTCGAGCGTTAGCAAGACCTAACTTGCTAAGACGGTCAATCGCCTGTTGATCGTAGTTCAATCGCTGGCGCGTCCTCACATGTGCCAACTTTCCTAGCGGGCCGGTTCAATGTTTGCAGTCTACGCCGTTGACTTGACTACGAGTCGAGTTCATCGGACTTGCGGTCCTAAAAGTGTCGATTGAATCAAAGATTACAACGGCCTATGTCGTCATTATGTTGCAGTCGCCATTGATCTTTCTTGGCCGCCTACGGAACATTATGTAAAGGAGAATTGCTTGTCTGGTTTGACGGCAATGGTCGGTAGTTCCGACGAAAAAACACAGGACAGCGACAAGCTGCTAAACCTGTATTGGAACAGAGCGGAACTAAAAAAAGAATTTGCGGGTATGCGCAAAGAACAATTCCGACTGCAAGATAGAATTAAGCAGCAGGAAGGAGCGACCGCACGTCTGCAGCAGAAATTGGATCATTTGGAAGACCTCCTGATCGATCCAGATTGGGTTCACAATGTCGTTGTCTTTTATCAGCTTCGCGGTTTGGCATTGCGGTGTGAACGCAAGTTGGCAAAATTTGCGGAGCAGTTGAAACAACAGCGAGAGCAAAAGCAACACAACGGAATTCTTGTGCGCTGGAATGATGAGCGTGCCGAAGAAGCTAGGTCGGTTGAACAAGCGGCATTGCTCAAGCGCGATACCGTTATGCAGTTAGAAGATCAGTTAGAGTCTGAGCGTCACCGCCTCGTCAATATGAGTGGGTTTCTCAAAGTTTTTCGCCGTCGTTCCATCGCTGGAATACTCGATGATCTGGCGACTGAAATCGACACTATGCGACAGGATGAGGCGGAGCTTTTGACGCGGCTTACAGAAGTTCAAAATCGTAAGCCGCCAGACAATGCGGGTCTCAATATTCCTACAAAACGCTCAATCAACATTATGATCATCGCGTTTTCGCAGCAGCTATATTTGCAGTTTGCAGATGACGATCTTGCGGCGATGGCCAAAGAGGCCACGGAGAAAAGCGTAGGAGCGATTAACTATGGGGACCGAGTAGAGTGCAATCAGCTACTCAATAGAATCAATAAACGAATTGATAGTATGGATCAAGCAACTGATTTTGCAGAAGTAATTCAAAGGCGGGCGAAATTGATTGCCGCCTCGTTAGCGTATCGCGAAGATACTGATGCGGTTCCAATATCTGCCAGCGTGGCAACATTGTTTAGTTTCGATGAAAACGGTGTCGTCGCAGAACGCGACGGTAATCTAGTAGGAGAGAACTATTGGGCCGTAGCGAAAATATTTAGCCGCTAGCACAATTCTGCGCGTTGCCGATGAACCGGCGAGCCTGCCGACTGATCAAATATCAATGCGTAACATGCGCTCTTGAATTTGCACGGCATTCAGCACGGCGTCTTCTGCCGCTTCTTCGCCCGAAACTTGATTTTCCAATACGACCTCTTCGCTCTTGAGCAATGTTCCTACGCCTTCGCTTGTCGGCGCCACCAACAATTCGTTCGCTTCTACTGCGCTCGCGTCAGTGTTTCCAGGTTGTCCAAAAATGCGTTGGAGCATTGAAGCAACGCGCGGAGAAAGGTCGAAATTCGGTTTGCTGTGATACTGAATTTCGATATTCGAATCTTCGATCTCGCCCGTGATGCTCGACGCTGCTTCGGTAGGGTAGTGGTCGACAAGGTTCACCGACAATTCGGCGACGTTGCGGTCCTGTGCCTGCATGCGTTTCGCAGCTTGTTCACAAATGCGTGTACCACTGTTTGCAGCATTTGCCGGAAAACATGCGATCGTAATTAAGGAGACCGCTGATAAAGCCGGTAGCCAATTTTTTACTGACACTGCTTTTGTCGTCATGCGTCGATTTCTCCGCCTCAAACAGAACAAAGGTTAGTGTTGTAGTACAGTATAACGCCTGTCATTAATGTTGCAAGTTCGCACTCAGCTAGTTCGTCTTCAGTTCGCTATTGCGAGCAGTTTGGGCCGGTGTGGATTTGATCTGTCTGAGTTCCGCTAAGTCTGTAATAATTGCTGCCGCCTGGTCAAGGTGCACGTCAGGCGACTCTCCGTCTTCTAGTTGTTCCAAATCGTCAATTGGTTCAATGCCAAGCGCTTCTCTGCGCGCATTTTCTCGTGCTAAGCGTTTCGCGGTTGATTGTTCGCGCTCTGTGCGTCGTGATTCGAGATTCAAAGAAACCTTCTTTTTCGCTCGAATTTCCTCAATATCGCGAATGCCCTCGACAAGATATTGATAATCAGGATCTTCTTCGGCGCGAGAATTATGGCGTACGATCAATGACGAAATCGTGCCGCCCAGGGGCTTGTCAGCCTTAAAGCGGGTGGTTCTTATAGTATCCCAAGGCAAGGCCGTCTTGCGCACGCTCTCGCCAACCTGAGAAGCGTCTATATGTGATGGCAATTGAATGTCTGGGCTGACACCACGATGCTGGGTACTTTCACCGGTTACTCGGTAGTACTTACCCATGGTCAGCGTAAGCTGCCCAAGACCATCGCCTTCGCTGACCCGAGCGTACTGGTCGAGCGCATACAAATTTTGCACAGTGCCTTTGCCGAAGGTCTTTTGACCGATGATGATTCCGCGCTGGTAATCCTGTATTGCGGCCGCAAATATTTCGGATGCCGACGCGCTATAACGATTTACCAATACCGCAAGCGGGCCGTTGAAAGCGACCCGTGGCACAGGATCAGGATCGTCCAGTCGATTGATACGGCCGTTCTCGTGGCGCAATTGTACAACCGGGCCATTGTCAATAAATAGCCCAGACAATGCGGTTGCCTCGGTGAGATGACCGCCTCCATTGTCGCGCAGGTCGATTACCAGACCGTCGATGCCTTGTTCTTCAAGCTCGCCGATGAGTCTTTTGACGTCTTTCGTCGTGCTCTTGTAGTTCTTGTCGCCACGACTCAGTGCTCGGTAGTCACGGTAGAAGCTCGGTACTTCTATCACTCCGATCGACCATTCGCGGCCATCACGCGGCACCTTGATGATATCGCTTTTCGCGGCTTGTTCTTCGAGTTTGACCTGGTTTCGCGTCAGGTTGAGAACCTTTGGCGTCGCCCCGGGTAGTGCGCCGTCTGGTAGCAGCTGCAAACGAACAACCGATCCTGCTTCACCTCTGATCAGGTCGACCACGTCATCTAAACGCCAGCCAATGACATCTTCCAATTCGCCATCTTCGCCTTGTCCGACCGCAGTTATCCGATCTTTAGGTTGCAACCTGCCGTCTATGGCCGCCGGGCCACCAGGAATTATGTTGATAACCGTGACCATGACGTTGTCTTCATCGATTTGTAACGAGGCACCGATTCCGAAGTACGACAAGCTCATCTGGATACGATATTCCTCCGAATTTCGCGGCGACAAATAGCTCGAATGCGGATCTAACGTATGCGCAAACGAATTCATGAAAGTTTCGAAGACGTCGTCACTCTTGATTTGGTCCATGCGCTTGACGAATCTCCCATAGCGCTTCGTCAAGACTTTGTTGATTTCTTCCCATTCCTGATCTGCCAGCTTTAGATTCAATGCGTCATTCTTGACTCGCTTTCGCCACAATTCGTCCAGGTCAGCTGACGCAGCTGCCCAAGGGATCTCTTCGCGGTCAAACTCATAGACCTCGTCAGTAGCGTAGTCCGGCTCAACGTCTAATAACTTGATTGCGTGGCTGAGGCGCTCCCTGACACGAGTCCGATAAACTTCAAATATGTCGAAAACAGGGTTTAGTGGCTCTGTGCGCACCATATCGTCTAATTGGTAGCGGAATTTTTCGAAAGACTTGATGTCGCTCGAAAGAAAGTACATTCGATTGTTATCTAATGCCTCGATATAGCGGTCCAGCACCTTCGATGACAGATCATCGTCTACCGACGCATGGCTATAGTGAGATTGCTCGACAAATTCTGCGACCATCATGCCGATTTGCTCGTGTCGAGGGACTGGTTTGAGCACAGGTTCCAATACGGTCGATTGGCTGCTGCCATAGGCTGACGCGACGGTAGCCAGCAAAAACAGCGAATATAGCGTTCTAGCCAATTTCTTACTTATTTTCAAAATGTTCTCCGTTACTGGAAATGGTCGAGTATTCGCGGCAAGCTGGTTGGTCATTACTGGGCCAACCGTTGGCATATCGTCGCCAGCCTAAGGCTAGTTCGCTTGCATGCTGCAATCAAGGGCGCAATCGTCATAATTTTCCGTTCTGCCAACCAGGTCTGAGGCCCTTAGCTATGCGCCCTATGGCTGTAATTGCCGGCATATTACTGGGTACCTTGGTGTCTATTACCGTAAGCCTGGCGGGCGTCTTGGTGGTCTTCCTGATGCTCGGTGCCGACTATCCAAGGCTCGATACTGAGTTTCGACCACTGATTGTTTATTCGCTTGCATTCTTCGTTCTGACATTGATTAGCGCTGTGAGTTTCTATGCTGCGCTAATAGAGCACCAGAAACGTTGGCTACTGCAAGGTGTTTTGTGGATGGCTATGTTGCTCATCGGCAGCTTTTTCGTATTGTCGGAGCCAATTTAGTCGCGGATAGCGCCGGGATTATGTTAAATAATAAACTAACGTTTCCGCCGATGGCGCATGCGAATCTGCAATTCGTCGCGGCGACTTTGCAACCAAGCATCACGCGTTGCGTGGGTTGAGCGCGCTTTGACGCTGCTTTTAGCCGGCTGCTTTTCGCGAAACTCGCAAAAATCTTGATATGCCTGGAGTTCGTGTTTTAGTTCGCTGGCGACCAACTCAATCATAATCGCGTCATCCAGAAAGCCTAGGCCCGGAATATCGTCGGGTATCAAGTCTTCGGGTTCACAAAAATAGGCTAATGCGTTTAGCACGCGTGCGGCATCGTCTTCGGGTAGTCGCCATTCTAGGTCGCTTAGCATTCTTATCATGATGCGCAGCTGCTTCAGGCGGTCTTGTACGAATGCAGGCACGCGACGGCTGCCGACGTGCTCGAGCAAGCGTTCAGCCCCGGCGACAATCGCCCCTGGAGCTGCATTGGCAGCTGCTTTTCTGGCCTGAAGCATGATTAATCTGAAGTGCTTCAAATCTTCATCTTCAAGTTCAAAAGCAATGTGCATAGCCATTCAGCGAATCCATAATTTGAAACGACAGCAGCCTACCGGCGCAGCCATGTGCGGTCAATTTGAGATTTTGGATTGGCGTCGGTTACGGATCTACCGATACGCGCGCGGCAGTGACTGCCAGATCGTTACTTTCGGCTGCGCTTAGCCCATGATTTGGAGCGGTCGAATTGGCCCGTGTTGTAGGGATCGAATCCGACCTCTTCGTCTGATTCAAAAACCGACTCGTCGAGAATTTTCAGGTTGTCGTGCGTACCCGAATCTTCACGAACGTAGCGATTTCGTATTAGTACATTTTTCCCGGGACCACCGTCCTCGATACTGCCGTTCGCATTGGTGTCAAACTCGACGACATCTGGTTTTTTCTTCTCGCGCAATTTAGCTGTGGCAGTCGAAGCTTCGTTGGTCGGTTTACCCGGGGAAATTCTTACGCCGCTGCGGCGAAGTTCGGCGCCATCCCCAGACTTGTTGGGGTTTAGCTTCTGCGCCAGCCATGTAAATAGTTGCTTCATTTTAAAACCAAGCTTATTTGTTTCGATATCAGTATGTTAGAGAATGATATTAGGGTTGGGTGCGATCATGCATGAATGTTGACATAACGTCCATGAAATGACCATGTATGGCACGTAGGTCGGGTCGGAACTGTGACGAACATCACATTTTCGAATTTTTGGCGGCGGCGGTCGCATTACCCCTTACATCGTTGGCCGGCCGGGCCATTTTCCGGAACGCAAAAAAGCTGGCCCGGATCAATTGCCACACAATGTACGGCGAAAATATCAAATAAAGCGTTGCTGGGTCAGTCGATCGAAATCGACTGTGTAGTTCACCGTAGAAACTGCTAAATCCGTGCCCAGCATAGTCGCCGAATACTTGAAATCCTACCCAATACACACATGCAGGCAAAACGAATAGGCCGACGAAAAGCAAGATTGACAACGTCAATGCCTCGCGACGGAGCTGTTTTAGAAGAGTCTTTGATGAATCTGACAACGATTTGCTCGGTTGACTGCTGAAAAGTGATCCTTGACTAACGCGGCTGCGAGGTCAATAGGCGGCTCGATTATCTTGACGAATGGGCGGTCAAATCAGCGGACTAGCGGATTTCAGTATTTCCTTGCGTGAGGTCGCCAAGCGCGTCATCAGAGCCAATCTTGCGGTGTCTGCGACGGTATACGGCGAAGCCGAGGTGCAAGCATGCTGCTGAGAACAGCAAATAGTGAGGAAGAACCCAAAACCAGTCGCTAATATAGAGCGTCGCAAAAAACGCGGCAAAGCCGGAGGCAAGATAAAAATAAGGTAGGCAATCGTAGACGAATCGCGGTAGCCAGATCTTACGTGACGTTATGCTGCTCGCGTTGCGTGACAATTCTTGCGTTGCACTCAATTCCATTTGCTTCAACACCGCCTGAGGCGATGCCGTTGCTCGCCGCTTACCACTCCTTGGAAGAATTGCAGGTTAGCCGATGCAATGCGGTGTGTCCGTGATGCCGCTCACGATTCGCTAGACGCGGCCTTAATTTCTTGCTGGCTTAGCGCTTTGAGCGCTCCTCATAGCGAAATTCAGCAGTGCCAATGGCTACGATGTCGCCATTCTTTAGAACCTGCTCCACGATTCTGGAATCGTTGACGTATACGCCATTCTTGCTGCCCCAATCGACGATTTTGGTTAGGTCCGCCTCGGTGACGATTAACGCATGCCTGCGGCTGATGTACTGCGCCTTTAGTTGAATGTCATTGTGAATTGTGCGGCCAATCGTGAGTCGATCTTTGAACAATGGAAAGCGCAATTCCTGACCATCGACATTGCCTATCAATAGACGAGCGGTACGATCCTTCTCGACGCCGCCCTTCTCGTCGATCTTGTCAGACATTCTGCCATCGATTTCATGAATTACGTTCTCGATCTCGCCAATTGATTCGATCGTGTGACTACGGCTCGCGAGTTCACCAAGCAACGCGGCAATAGCGTTGTCCTTGTTTTCGAGTTTGCGCTCGACATCGTCGTTTTTGAGCTCTAGTTTTTTCAGTTTGCGCCGCAAGTCTCGAATGATCGTTTCGTGCTCATCCGAATTGGACTCGAGCTGTGACTCAAGTGCTTGGCGAAAACTCTGATTGTCAATCAGGTCAGAAGCAAGCTGCTCATTGAGTGATTCCTGACCGGTTAGAGTCTGTTGTGCAGTGGTTAATTCGAAGCGCACTTTGTTAAGTTCGTCTGCGAAATTGGCGTCTAAGTTTGAGTATTGCTTTTGCAAGTCCGCGGAGATGAGTTTTTCGTTTTCTAGCTGTTCTTTGAGTTCCGCAATTTGAGATGTCGCGTCTGTTAGTGCCGACTGGATAAACTGCCGATCTTTGTCAGCTGTTTCAGTATGCTCGGAGAGTGAAACCAATTTAGCCCGAAGACTGTCCGCATATCCCTCCGTTCGGGATATTTGATTTCTCAGCTCGCCAATTTCCTGTGTGTTACTTGTGATGATGCCCTCATGACTTATTCGTAAGGCATCATCTGCTACACGCGTACCAAGGGCCTCGGCATCTTGCGACTCCCGAAGGGCAAAGACCGTTTTGTTCGACGACTCTAACTCTGCGCGCGTATCGCTGAGTTGCTGTTCGAGTTCTGTAATCTTTTTCGCTGAAGACTTTTCATCGTCCGACACTTGCTGGACTTTTTCGTGTAGAACAGATAGCTCCGACGTTTTGTTGTCTAGCGCCTCCTCAGCGTTTTTGCGCCGCGTGGCTTCTTCAGATTCATTCTTTTTCGCATTGCGAATTTTTGCTTTCTGTTCTGAGACTCTCGACTGCAAGTCTTCGATTAACGATTGGCCAGTTTTGACAGTTTCGGAAACATTTTTCGCTTCCGACTCAACTGACTGTAGCAAACTGGTTTTGTCTCGAATACTGCTCCGCGCCGCATCGATTTCGAGGTCTTTTTCGCTTAGCAACTTCTCAGTCCGTGATAATTTCGACTGGGTGTCTTTAAGTTGACTGCTAAGCCTGGCGGTTATGTCTTCTCTGGCGTGAATTTCCTTTTCTAACCCCGACCAGCGAGCACGCAATTGTTCGATGTCGAACTGCAAGCGATTGATGCTTTCGTTGCGCGACTTGATATCCGATTTAAGTGCCGCAATCGACTTGCCTGAGGCTTCGCCAAACTGATCTGGTCTGTCGAAGTCAAAAGTGTCCTCGTCAGAATTTAAATCCTCGAAGTCGTCCGTCGCTAGCGATTCAAGCTCGGATGTGGGGTCGTCATCCGGATTAGCGGCCAATTTGTTGTTGTTTTTGTTGTCCCTGCTCATACGTAAATATTAGCATGAGGCTGTATAACGATCATCAATAAGCGGGCGTATCGTAACCGAATTGTCGGGAAGTAATTTGGGCATTAGGTTAAATGGCTGACCGACGTTAGTCGGCTGAAACCGTTCGCCCGCTTGCCCACTGGCGCAGTGCGCCAACTTTCTCGTCCATGACTACTGACAAAGGCTTTGTTCTTGCGGCTTCAGCGAGCAGATCCTTGGTCGACAGCGGGTTGCCATGAGCGTGTGCGGCGTATAGCGCTGAAACGACAACTTGCTCAATTTCGGCACCTGAAAAGCCACGGGTGGCGATCGCAACTTGATCGAGATTCATGATATTGCTGTCTTGATCCCGCAATTCCAAATGAATCTTGAGTATTGTTCTGCGGATTGTTCCGCTCGGAAGATCAACAAAAAATATCTCATCAAATCGTCCCTTGCGAACGAGTTCGGGTGGCAGTGAGCTGATGTCGTTCGCGGTGGCAACGACAAACAAGGCGTTTTTCTTCTCTGCCATCCAAGTCAGGAATGTGCCGAGCACTCTTTGTGAGGTTCCAGTATCGCTGCCGCGGCCTGCAATTCCCTTTTCAATCTCGTCAATCCAAAGTACACAGGGCGCCATAATGTCTGCGGTTTTGAGGGAGTCGCGCAAGTTTCGCTCCGTCTCGCCATGGTATTTGTTGTATAGCGCCGCAAAATCCAAACGGAGGATTGGTGTTCCAAGTATGCCCGCTGTCGCTTTTGCAGCTAGGCTTTTACCGCATCCTTGAATGCCAATTAAGAGTATTCCCTTCGGTGTATCAAGCTGTGTAACTGACTGTTGTTGACCAAACGCAACTTTTCGCTGTTGAAGCCAGCGTTTGAGGTTTTCGAGGCCGCCGACGTCAGCAAATTGCACCGTATCGTATTCAAAATGCAAAATCCCGCCGCGATTGAGAAGGTCGTACTTTGCTTGCATGACCGCCGGCAAATCACTTTTCGTGATTGCGCCGTCGTGGAAAATTGCATTGCGTGCCAACTTTTCGGTATCCCGAGCAGTGAGCCCCGCAAGGTTTTTGATCAGAAGCTGGTACGCTTTCGGGTCAATGTCGATCTTCGACCCCGGATTTTGATTGGACCATTCTGCCGCCACCCGTTTGACTATCGATTGGCGTTCCTCGTCAGTTGGCAAAGCAATGTCAAATTTCGCACTGAAACTCTCCAATTCTTGCGGCAATTTCAGTTGGTGGCTGATCAACACGATATGGCGCGCCGTCTCATTGAATCTAATACAAATATCTTTTAGTAAACGAACGTTAACTGGGTCTTCAAGGTACGGATGAAAATCGAGCAACACATAAATGCCAGATTTACTGACTGCACGAATGTGCTTGAGTACGTCGTCGGGTTGAGAGTTGTGCAGTTGCGGCTCCAAATCGATATCGAGCCGCTGCAGTCCGTCAGTGATAGTCCAACGAAACAGCGGCAGATATTCCTCTCCCAGGTTCGAAAACGAATTGTTTTTGAACATGTCAATCACACGGGATTCGTCGCGCGTCTCGATAACCACAATTGGCGTTTTCGATTGCAGAATTAGTCGCAAGTCTTTTTGTCTATCCATTTCTTTGCTGTCGGCTTTAGATCAGTAGTTCGCCGCAATCCGATTCAAGCGTCTGACGCAACACAGCTGACGGTCGCTGTAAAATTTGCTCTGCCTTTTCCAGGAATTCGGCGACGGATATTTTCTTATCGAGATACAAGATAGCGTAAAGCACGTCATCCAGGTTTTTCTTGTTACCACTATTCTTGCGGATCTCCTGGTCCAAGTCTTGCAAAATTACCGTGGATTTGGCGGTTGTTGCGCCCGACGAACGTTCGCTGCAAATCGATTGGGCACGCGCCGACCATACTTTGAGCTTCTGCATCGCCCTCGTAAAACGTTTCTCGCTAATGGTTCCACTTCGCTTAAGTATTTCCAGTGCATAGTATTCGGCGAGTCCTTCGACTATCCAGTCCGCACCATTTTCTGCGCTCAGCCGCATGCCAACATGCATCAATTCGTGTATCAATGTGCTCGTGCCATTTTCGCTGATCAAAGGGCGGTCGCTATGAATGTAAATCGAGGTTGGCGCCGACAAACCGCCTCGCCACATCGGATCGCCAGCGCTAAATACGGTGAGCCGATCCGGGAATTCAGGTAACAATTTTCTAACGTCGGGTAGGGCCCAATTGAGCATTGCCAGCATATCCAGCCTGCGCACGTCATGGCCGATTGGGCCAGCAACCTTAACTCTTATGCCGGCTATGTTCTCGGTTCGAATTCCCGACCGGCCCAGGAGAATCCAGCCGGTGGGGCGGTCAAATCGACGCTTCGGATTGTTGATTTCGTAGCGGTGTTTGGTGCCCGCGTACTGTGTTGTCGACGTCCAGTTTGCAGGCAGTTCAAATTCAATCGTGGTTTTACTATATGCACCGCTGAGTGTTCTTGTCGCCGCAGGGGGAAATATGTCCGACGCACGAAACAACGCCCAGTCGTCCGTCATGCGGGCATCGAAACCGCCATTGGAACGTACTTGAGATAGAGAAACTTGCCAGGAAAGAGTGCCGCCACCCTCAGGGGGTTGCCACACCACGCGGTCATTCTCGATGGTCAAGTCGCCGTCGCCGGCGAAGCCGCTAAATCTTGACACGTCTGCGTCCATGCGTAGCTCGCGTAACAAGTGTTTGGATTGTTGAACGCTTAAGCTCATTTCGACAGTATTGGATGAGGGCTCAGGTCGGGCGACGATGTCGACGACGTAGCGCAACGCTAATTTTGCCTTGGACGCCGGCGTTTCAGAAGCTGGTGCGCCGCAACCAATGAGCAGAATCAAGGCGAGAAGCAAGCTTGATACGCTGAATCGAGCACTGAAGGTATGTCCGCTAACCGTCGATCTCTGGCCGTTGCGCGATGCAGGAGCTGAGAGACAGTTCATAGGGTGTTGGATCGATATCTGGTAGATTTGCGTGACCTTCAGTGACGAGTGCGAGCGCGCCTATGGTATATCAGGCAACCACAAAACTGCTTGGCATTGCGTCGATTATCGTAATTTCTATCGCTTTTGTTGGCTGCGCGAGCTCGCCCGGTCAAAACCCAGTGAATTCGCAAAAACCGGCAGTCGTTAGACTGCCACCAAGTCAGCCGGCACCATCGATCGGTGACAAGGCCGCCTTGATTGCGAAGCAGCAGGTTGGTGTGCGGTACAAATATGGTGGCAAAGACAAACGCGGGTTCGACTGCAGTGGCTTGGTGCATTACGCGTATTCTGCGCTCGGCAAAGAAATGCCGCGAACCACGGGTCAGTTATGGCAGCAATTAACGCCTGTAACAGTGGATAAATTGCAAACGGGTGACGTTCTGTTTTTCCGGATTGAAAGCAAGATTGCTCATGTTGGCGTGTATCTTGGGAATGGCCGTTTTGTACACGCGCCATCCAGCGGGCGACGAGTTACCACGGCGAACTTACAAACACCATTCTATCGCCAGGCATTATTGCGCGGTGGCCGACCTTAACCGATGGCGTAGCCTGGTTCGTCGTATGCGGCTTGGCTAGACTGCCTCATCATCTACGATAAATAGCTTCAGCTGATCGGCAAGTCCCTTACAGGCTTTTGTCTGCGTTCTTGCGATCAGTGGAATGGGTACAACAATCGCCGGCATAAATGACGTTCCGCTGACATCAGCGCTAACCGTGCCCACATCTTCTAGCCCATCGAGGTCCCATACCGACGCTTCATACTTGGCATCATTTTGCCACCATGCGAAGCCGAAGCAGCCGCCGCCGCCCGGACCGGCAGCGCAAGACATGCTGCCGCCACCTGCCACCCGGTCAGTATCGCCGTCAAGCCAGATAATGTAGCGAACGCCTTTGTCTCGAATCATTTCGGGCACGCCCTTATGCTGCATCAAAGTCGGGAGCCCTTTGGTTTCGGACGGTGCGGTGCGCGGTTCAAACCAAGGGAACAGTGCATCGACAAATTCAGTATTCGGGACTACGCGCAGGCCGCTAGAGCCGCGTCCGACCGCCGAGCCAACACACTTTATGAATTTGGCTTCGGTTTCATTGCCCAAGTGGTAGCTCTTGGCCATGATCACGACACCTTCGCCTTCAGCAATTCCGGTTGACGACTCTCGAACATCTTCGACACGCGAAGTAATGCACGCGCTGAGGCTGCTGGCGGCGATCACAACCATAAGGTTTCGAGCCAGATTTTTCGGATATCTAGTTGCCTGTATCATCGACAGATTCCTCAGCTACGGTGGTTTCAATTTCGTTTTCACTCAAACCTGTTGTTGTCGCCGGCAGCGCACGATCTCTAACAGCGGAACTCAATTTGCTTATGCCGGTGGACTTGTCCATCTGTAAGATGACGAGCGCTGCAGCGTCACGCATGGCCAAAACCGCTGCGGCTTGCAAGGCATTATCGCCACCGAATGTCGATGTCTGCGCCTTGCCATAAGCTGCGATTGGCCAATTTGCGATCTGCTTACCTTCTTTGTCGAATACTTTAATCCGGTATCGAATCCAGACGGCAAATTCGGGTGTTTGGCTTTGATTGGGGACCGAAAATTCGAAAGCGTCAATACTGGGTTCGATTAACGCGTCTATTTCCAAGTCGCGCGGATCAACGCCGGGACCGATCTCGCGATAGTCGCTAAACATCCACCCAAATAGCTGGGAAAACAGCTTCTTGTTTGCTGATCCCATATTGATCGTCCATTTTTCTTTGCCTGCTACCTCTTCGTTGTGAACGAAGTTGTTGAATGAATCTGGATAGCGTCCAGCGACCGACAATGGCAGTTTATCGATGAGCGGTTCTGGTATTTGTGGGTCGGACACAGTGACTTGCGAGCCGCATGCGCCCAGCGTGACGAGCAACGCTAAAATCGGGAGAGATTGTCGCTTTCGTGCCATTAGGTCGTTAATTCCAAACCAGGCGTGGTGAGTTCATGTTTCTGCAAGTATCAGAGCCTTTGTGAGCGCTAGAGTTCCCAACTTTGTTCAACCGCGTGGTGCCTGGCAGACTGTAGACTGGGTATGCAGCTTGTGCAACCGGCATAGGTTAAGGCCGTACTAGCTCGGAACCGCGTGGCAAGGCGTTAGGCTGCTGATTATTAAGTGAAATGTGCTAGCAATGCCTTGCCGACGAAGGTCGACGCCAGAAGTGGTCGCCAGGTCGGCTGTCCAGGGTTTCGACAATTGCACTATGTTGAGTAGCTCAAAGGTGCTTCGTCCATCAGGGCAATCTGCTCGCGAAGCGTCAGAATATGCTCATCCCAAAAGCGTCGACTGTTGAACCACGGGAAGCCCCGTTTGAACGCAGGATCGTCCCAGCGTCGTGCGAGCCACGCCGCGTAGTGCACGATTCGCAAGCTACGTAATGCTTCGATCAGATGTAACTCACGAGGGTCAAAGCGTCGAAATTCCTCGTATCCTTCCAATAATGCGCTGAGTTGCGGCTGTTGCTCATGCCGATCGCCAGAGAGAAACATCCATAAGTCCTGGATCGATGGGCCATGCCTGGCGTCATCGAGATCAACGATATGAAGCTGCTCCTGATTGACCAAAACGTTGCCAGGGTGAAAATCAGCATGTAGCCGAATTTCTGCGACGTTGCCCGCGCGATCGTAACAATTGACGACATTGTCCAGCAGGTGGTCAACAATCCCCTCGTAGACATCGTTCATTTCGAACGGTATGAATTCGTTTTCCAACAAGAAATCAATCGATGCTTCGCCGTACGACGCTATATCGATTGTCGGTCGATGTTTGAAGGTATCTGTGCTGCCAACAAGATGAATTCTGGCGACCAGACGGCCGAGTTGCCGCAGCAGTTGCTCGTTGTCCAGATCGGGTGCGCGCCCCCCTTTACAAGGACTCACCGATACGCGAAACGGCCCGCAATGATGCAGCGAGATCCCGTCTTGCTGAAGCGGCGCGACGACAGGGATTTCCTGCGCTGCCAGCTCGACACTGAAGTCGTGCTCTTCATGAATCGCATCGTCACTCCAACGGCCGGGCCGGTAAAACTTGGCAACCACCGCATCTGCATTTTCGATACCGACTTGATAAACACGGTTTTCGTAGCTATTGAGTGCTAAAAAACGTCCGTCGCATGCATAACCTACTTGCTCCAGCGATGTCAAAATATCGTCGGGGGTTAATTCGGTGTAGGCGAGCGTGGGGTCCATCAATCGGCGGCGGCGGTAGGTTGACCGGAACGTCGGAGGCATTCTTCGAATTCGTGCAACAACTGTGTGCCGAATCGTGTGTTCACCCGCTGCTGGCTGACCGGTATATCGGGCCCGGTAAGGGTTGCCGGGCTAGTTCTGATTGCGTTTTGCATCGAGCCGGCAGCGTGTTCTACGCCTGCAATCTCGCGTCACGCTTGCGCTCATTCTCACGCAAAGTTTTCTTTCTTAATCGTATATTTAGGGGCGTTATTTCGAGTAATTCATCATCATCGATAAACTCCAACGCCTGCTCCAACGAATATCGAACGGGTGGGCTCAATACGATATTTTCGTCGTTGCCAGCGGCGCGGATATTGTTTAGCTGTTTCGCTTTCGTTGGATTCACCACCAAGTCATTGCGGCGGCTGTGTATGCCGATAATCATGCCCTCGTAGACCGGTTGGCCATGGCCAATAAATAGCCGGCCACGCTCCTGCAGATTGAACAAAGCGTAGGCGAGCGCTTTTCCGTTCACCATGGAAACCAACACACCATTGTTTCTTTGGCCAATCGTCCCGCTGACCATCACGTCGTATTTTTCGAATACGTGATAAATGAGCCCCGTGCCGGAGGTTGCAGTGAGATATTCGGTTCGAAAACCGATCAGTCCTCGGGTCGGTATTCGATAGTCGAGTCGCATTCTGCCTTTGCCATCCGGAATCATCCCCAGCAACTCGCCTTTACGATCTGCGAGACGCGTCATTACGGCACCTTGGTAGATCTCGTCAAAGTCTACCGTCAGCTGTTCCCAGGGTTCCAGCTGCTGGCCGTTTTCCTCATGAATAATGACCTCAGGGCGGGAAACCGCCAGCTCATAACCTTCGCGACGCATGGTTTCGAGTAATACCGAAAGGTGCAGCTCGCCGCGCCCCGATACGCGAAACTTGTCTGGGTCGTCGGTTGGCTCCACGCGCAATGCGACGTTGTGCTTCAATTCCTGGTCGAGTCGTTCGCTGATTTGCCGGCTGGTCAGAAACTTCCCATCCTGTCCAACGAAAGGTGATTTGTTGACTTGAAAAGTCATACTGATTGTCGGTTCGTCGACGGCGAGTGGTGGCAGTGCTTCCACGATCTGGACGTCACAGAGCGTATCCGAGATGTCTAGCTGGTCAATGCCGCTAAAGACGACAATATCGCCGGCACCGGCGTGCGCAACTTTCTTTCTCTCGAGGCCGTGAAATCCGTATAGGTCCAAAAGCCGCGCTTTACGCTGTGTGCCGTCGGCGGCAGCCACAATTACCGGCGAGTTGCTTCGAATTTGCCCGCGCTGTATTCGTCCAATGCCCATAACGCCCACATAGGAATCGTAGTCAAGACTGGATACCTGCAGTTGGAATGCGCCGTCAACATCGACATCGGGGTGCGGCACGTTGTTTACGATCGCATCGAAAAGCGGTGCCATATCGCCGCTGCGAACAGTCGGTTCCGTGCCCGCATAGCCCTCTAGCGCGGACGCATAGATAACGGGGAAATCCAGCTGCGCATCGTTCGCACCCAGTCGATCGAACAAATCGAACGTCTGGTCAAGTACCCATTCAGGGCGCGCTCCGTCTCGATCGACCTTATTAATGACAACCACCGGCACTAAGCCTTTGTCGAACGCCTTCTGCGTGACAAAACGGGTCTGCGGCATGGGTCCATCTACCGCATCGACCAAAAGCAGAACGCTGTCGACCATGGACAGCACACGCTCGACTTCGCCGCCGAAGTCAGCATGTCCCGGTGTATCGACGATGTTGATGCGAAAATTGTCCCAATCGAGAGCGGTATTTTTGGCCAGAATAGTAATCCCGCGTTCTCGTTCGAGGTCGCTCGAGTCCATCACACGATCCGGTGTGGCCGCTCGTGCACCAAGGATGCCCGACTGTTGTAACAGTTGGTCAACGAGTGTGGTCTTGCCATGGTCGACGTGCGCGACAATGGCAATATTTCTGAGGCGGGATATGTCCGGCATTTGGGGTTCGACTTGATTTCTGAGGCGCGGATTATAGAGAGCGGATTTGCTAATTGATATGGGCTAGACCGGACTAATTGTCTCCTATCCTTACTCGCGGACGACACAATCAGCTTTTTTGCTCGGTCCGCTCGTGAAATCGCCGATCAAAGGCTATGATTCGACCACTAATTGCCATTGTAAGAGTAACCGTTGCGCAGCCATCCTCATATCACGCGAGAAATTGACGAATCTCAGAGCGGGCCTGAAACCGTTGCTTTTTTCGATCTGGATGGAACGATCATATTCGGTTATTCCATCGCATCGATATTTCTCGAACGTGTTCTCGGTGGTGGCTTAACGCCGCAGGACGCATTTCAGCAATTTATCGGATTGGTCGGTCACGGCGTCAGCGATACGCCGTATTCAACGCTTTTGGAAGAGGCTGCAGAATCACTTGCCGGCGCATCGGAACAAGAATTCATGGAGCTTGGCGAAAAGGTT
The DNA here is from genome assembly GCA_021773015.1 of Woeseia sp. Lineage (GTDB taxonomy): Bacteria > Pseudomonadota > Gammaproteobacteria > Steroidobacterales > Woeseiaceae > OFTM247. Next base: position 524,748 of record JAJFKW010000001.1, on the reverse strand, counting down.
TTCGGCAAGTACCTGGCCGGCGCCATCTATCCAGAATCACGTGCACTGATTCGTGCGCATCAGCAACGCGGTCATACGCTGGTAATCCTGTCATCCGCAACGCGCTACCAAATTGACCCTATTGCTAACGAACTTGGCATAAAACATGTCCTTTGCAATCACTTGGAGGTGTCTGGCGGTGAGTTTACGGGCGAGGTCTGTGAGCCACTGGTATTCGCGGACGGAAAGCGCGTTGCCGCCGAAGCGTTTGTCGTGGACACATCAGCATCACTAGAAAGTAGCTATTTTTATAGCGACGGTTATGAAGATCTGCCGATGCTTGAAGCCGTTGGTTTTCCAAGACCATTGAATCCAGATCGCAAACTGGAGGAAGCGGCACGTGTGCGCAATTGGCCCGTCCGCAAATTTTCGAGTCGTGGCTTCCCAGGCGTTCGTGAATTCGTGCGTACGGGCTTAGTTTATGGCGCTTTTTTTTCTGCCGCACTGCAAATTCTCCCGACATGGTTGCTGAATCGGTCGCGGCGTGATGCGGTCAATCTCGCCGTAACCACGTGGGGAGAATACGGTAGTGCACTTGCGGGTCTCGACGTGCAGATTACGGGTGAACATTTTCTATGGCAGCGGCGGCCGGCGGTATTCCTATTCAATCACCAGAGCGCCATCGATGTACTCATCATTGCCAAATTGTTACGGCGTGATTTCACCGCGATTGCGAAGCAGGAGATAGCGAAAAACCCTCTGGTAGGTCCAGTGTTTCGAGTCGCCGATACCGTATTCGTTGATCGCAAAAATCAACAACGCGCGATTGAGGCATTGCGGCCGGTCGTTACAACGTTGCAAGACGGCCTGTCGGTTGCTATTGCACCTGAGGGCACCCGCAGTGCGGGTGACAAGCTTGGACCTTTCAAGAAAGGTCCGTTTCATATTGCAATGCAGGCTGGCGTGCCAGTTGTGCCTATCGTCATCCACAATGCAGCCGATGTTCTTCCGAAAGGCGGTTTTTTTGTCAGGCCGTCGATTGTAAACGTCGATGTTTTAGAGCCATATGACACGTCGGGTTGGACGGCAGATACGGTCGATGATCACGTCGCCGAAGTTCGCAATGCATTCCTCAAAACACTAGGGCAAATAGCGGAACAACCTGCGAGACTGAAACGCGTCAAATAGATTCTATTGTAAAACTGACGCCGGCATTCTTAATCAGTCGATTACGCAACGTAGCACCCATTGCAGACGCGGGAGTCCAAAATCCTCCGCCAACTGGTAGATCATCTTGCGCCAGGCACACGGCGCTTTCGGCGAGCATTTTGCTGGTTGACCCGTAACCTGGATCTCGATCGCCAATAACCCTTGCTGTAATTATTTTGCCGTCATCAAGCCTTTGCCCAAATAATGCGATATTGAAAAATCCATTCTCCCTTTCATCCGCACTGGGTCCTTCTCCGGGATCCGGAATAATCTTATTAATTACATATTTTCGGCTGGGTTCGAATAAGCTTGCAGCAATCATTGTCGTCAATCCCGCAGCATAAGCTTGGGCTTTTATGCGACCGGACATGCCTTTGCCAGTGTTTACCGATTCTGTATAGCGAAAATCCTTACCATACGCGTAGTCCAGCAATGCATTGCTACGCCGTACAATTCGCGTATTGATCATTGCCATAACGAATGGTGCGGTCCAGCGACCGGCAAGTTCGTTGTATCGAGCGCCGCGAGAATCATTCTTGTCTGCGCCATCGCGTTTATCGTGCGGGTTGAGACTGTAGGGATCTCGTAAAAGTTTAGCCACCTGCGGATCTTTTTTACTCTCGTCCAATATATTTAGGCCGCTGGCGATGGTGCCGCCACTGCCGCCACCGCGCATGGCCATGACAATAAGGTCGACTTTACTGCATGGCATGCCCGTTTCGTGGCTGGCGTGCCCATTTAGAAACTCTACGCCCAAGTCGGAGGGAATCGAGTCGAAACCGCAACTGTGGACTATTCTTGCGCCAGTGCCTTGGGCGGTTTTCTGGTGGCTGTCGATCATTCGACGAATCCACTGAACTTCTGCTGATAAGTCGCAATAGTGTGTGCCGTTTTCTGCACAAGCGGCGACTAGCGCATCGCCGTAAAGTGCGTAGGGCCCAACCGTGCTGAGAATCGCGCGGCTACGCATGGCAAGCGACCGCATTGAAGATACGTCGAGACCGTCAGCAACGACAATATCCGGCCGTTTTGCCGTATGGCTAAGTGTCGCAATAGCCGCCTCAAGTTTTTGTTGGCTGCGACCTGCAATTGCCCAGCGCAGATTCTGTCCAGTGGGATAGGTTTTCGCCAAATACTCGACGACCAACTTGCCTGTGAATCCGCTTGCACCAAATACGACAACGTCGTAGCTGCGCTCCTTAGTATCTGTCGTATTTTCCATCAGATTTGCCTATTTCTTGCGGTTGCACAAAACCCAATCGCACACCGTGCCACTTTCGTCGGTCGCGAATGTGCTGGTGCGGTCGATCTCACCGGCATGCCAGCACATTGCCGGCTGCCAGATCGGATATTTGCTGACCTAGGTAGACTAGTTGGGCTATTATCCACCGTATGCCCCTGTATTAACCGCTACCGTCATGTGATCTGAATCAACGACACGTCACGGTGAACGCACTAGTGTGCCGTGAATTTACTAAAATGGACATCGCCATGATCAAATCGAAATCGCTCCGGCTTGTTGCCTTAGCGTCCTTATTTGCAGGAATTGCAATTTCTTGCAGCAAGTCATCAGACATTTCGTCGCCAGACTCCCTATTGGGATTCATTCCCGCTGATACGCCATACGTGTTTGCGTCGCTCGAGCCACTGCCCGATGACGTAATGGACAAGTTCGAGCAGCAAATCGATCTGGTTTTGCCGACCTACATGTCTTTTCTGCGGTCATTGATAAGCGACAAGATTTCTCAGGTGTCCGATGAAGAACGAGCCAAAAGCGATGCGATATTCGATGAAATAGAAGCGCTGCTTACGATCGAAGGATTACGTGGTGCCGGTATCGGTCGTGAAACGGCAACTGTGTTATACGGCGATGGTTTGCTACCAGTATTTCGCATGCGACTCACTGACGCGAAGCTCATGGAAGAAACGATTGCAAGAATTGAAGAAAAAGCTGAAGCGAAGATGAGTATTGCTGAGATCGACGGCCAACAATATCGCTATGCCGGCGATGAAGAAGCCCAGTTAGTCATTGCGCTCATCGAGGATGACATGGTCATTACAGTATTACCTTCGGAGCGGTCCGAAGATCTGTTGAAATCTGCGCTAGGTATTTCGCGGCCGGAAAACAGCATTGCCGATTCCGGTGAACTGGATAAATTGATCAAAGATAACGATTTTAAGATGTTCCAGATCTTGTTGGTTGATGTCACCCGAATCGTCGCCACGTTTACCGACGAACAGTCAGGTACGAATAAGGAACTGCTCGCGCTTATGGACTACGATCCGGCTTCGCTCAGCGACGTCTGCAAAAGCGAAATAGGCGAAATGGCCAAGATAATGCCGCGCCTTTACGCCGGCAACACAGAGGTCAGCACGGCAGGCGCATCTGGTTTGTTCGTTGCGGAGCTTCGATCCGATATAGCGGCTGGATTGACCACAATCACTGCGCCGGTGCCGGGGTTGGGCACGCACATGGCCGATCTTTTTTCCTACGGCTTCAGCGTCGATGTCGGCGCGACGAAAGAGTTCATGTCCGCCAGGTTCGACGCGATGGAAGCAGATCCCTATGAGTGCGAGTTGCTTGCAGAATTCCAGGATGAGGCAACGCAAGGCAGGGCTATGCTAGATCAACCGTTGCCACCGATGGCGAGCGGTTTTAGGGGCTTTTTGGCGAACGTCGATGCGATTGAGGGTCTGGATATGGCGACGAAACAGCCACCGACCTCCATTGACGGCAGCGTACTGATTGCAATCGATAACCCGCAAGCACTACTGGCCATGGGATCAATGATGTTGCCGGGACTTGCAGGGCTTGAGATAGAGGCGGATGGCGTACCCGTGAGCATGCAATTGCCGCCGATTGTACCTGGCATCTCTGAAGCCTATGTGGCAATGACCGACGACGCATTGGCGGTGGCTATTGGTGGCGATGCTGAGAGCGAGCTCAAAGGATTGATGTCGGCAGGACTTGCACCGTCTAAGCCGTTTACAAGCATGAATATGAATGCTGGCCGTTATTACAAATTCATTGGTGAGGTAATGAAGTCTGGCGCCGCGAACTCAGACGAACTCTCTGCCGAAACGGCGGAGGAGATGGCAAAGATGATGACGGCGCTCGCGGATTGGATTGGGCACGTATCGGTTGACATCAACTTCACCGAACGTGGCGTCGAAATGCCGAGCCGAACGGAGTTTGTTGACGACTGATTGGCAATTTTGATCGAATCTTAAGGCCACCTTTTCGGTGGCCTTTTTATTGGTGGAGGCGGCGGGAATCGAACTCCCAATCCGCCTGCATTGATGAACAAATCACAGGGATTGCTGCGGATTGATCTTCAGTGCAGAAAACGGTAAATGTGAAAATGTCCTACGCGAGAGTTCCTGCGGCCCGCAGACAAAATAGCCCCGCCGAAGCGGGGCTACATTTTGTTGGTGGAGGCGGCGGGAATCGAACCCGCGTCCGCAAGTCCTCCGCTCAAAGGTCTACATGCTTATTCCGTCTTTGATCTCATCACTGGCTACCCGACGGGCAGGGAAAACCAGCAACCAGCTCAGCTAAGATTTAACGGTTTGAACACCAAGCAAATTCGCGCCGCGGTCCCATGTCGGTGACCCCTGGGATCCGGACGCATAGGCACGATCCGGGCAGAGGGCTCTAGGCTGTTTTTTAAGCAGCTAGTGCGTAGTTGTCGTCGTTGGCAACTATAAGTGTTACAGCTGGTTTTACGAGGTGATCTGTCCCTCGGCATGCACTCAGAGTTTCGCAACCCACGTCGAAGCCAAGTCGCCCCCAGTGTCAGTCGATGGATGAATATTAGGGCAGCCAGGATTTAAATCAATGACGAGCGTTAGAAAACAGCGCTCCGACCTATATTGAGTCAATGAAAATAATCGAAAACTTGTAAGAATATACAATAGATATATTAGATAGTCCATTGAAAAGCCTAAGAAGAAGACTTCATGATTCTAGCTTTTTGGCGCTCCCAGTCGCGATTTTTTTCTGTAGCCCGTTTGTCGTGCTGCTTCTTGCCTTTGGCGAGACCAATCTCCAGTTTGGCGCGGCCTTTGCGCCAAAACATCGATAGTGCAACCAACGTATAACCCTTGCGTTCCACCGCGCCGACCATGCGATCCAGTTCATGCCGATTCAACAGCAGCTTGCGGGTTCTCGTTGGGTTGGCCGTGATGTGGGTTGATACCGTGTTCAGCGGCGCAAAATGCGCACCAATTAGCCACGCTTCGCCGTTCTTTAAATGCACATAGGTTTCCGTAAGCTGCGCCCGACCGGCTCTGAGGCTCTTAACTTCCCAGCCCTCAAGGACTAGCCCGCAATCAAAAGTCTGCTCGATGAAATAGTCGTGACGCGCCTTTTTATTGACAGCGATAGTGGCTTTGGCAGGTTTTTGGCTACTTTTTTTGCTCATGGCGTATCGAATCTAAGGCTAAGAATACTGCGTAGCCCGCGCGAGTGGCGGGCGATTATACGGCAGTATGATTCGCGAAGCTCTGCTCGATATATTGTCAGGCAGCCTAATTTCCTCCAGAATCGCGCGATCAAAAGCAAACAGCCCTGATTTACGCGGGCGAGAGAATAATAAAATGCTGAATGAAGAAGCGGGCGCATCGTCCCAACGAAAATCACTACACGGCAATTGGACCTCCAGATTGGCATTCATTTTGGCAGTGACTGGGTCGGCCGTAGGTCTCGGCAATATTTGGAAGTTCCCGTATATCGCAGGCCAAAACGGTGGCGGCGCATTCGTCATTGTGTATTTGTTTTGCGTCGTACTAATTGGCATGCCGGTCATGATGTCCGAAATTTTGATCGGCAGACGCGGCCGCCGAAATCCAATTGCAACGATGAAACTCTTGGGCGAAGAAGAGGGCGGGTCTGGACATTGGCAACTAGTCGGCGGAATGGGTGTATTGGCTGGTGTGCTGATTTTGTCGTATTACGGCGTCATCGCGGCCTGGGTCGTTGCCTACGTACAAAAGAGTTTTTCCGGTGTTTTTGCCGGCGCGTCGGCGGGCGAAGTGCAAGCTATTTTTGACTCTTTCACTGGCGACTGGATTGCTGTCACCGGCGTCTTTACGCTATTCATGGCGACGACAGTTTGGGTGGTAGCACGCGGGGTTGAGCGTGGTCTCGAAGCGGCGGTCCGCTTCATGGTGCCGGCGCTCCTTCTTTTGTTATTGGCGCTGCTCGGGTATTCGATCAATTCCGGATCGTTTGGCGCCGGCGTAGCATTCATGTTCACACCAGATTTCTCGGCATTAACTTGGAACAGCATACTGGTGGCCATGGGGCAGGCATTTTTTACGTTGAGCATTGGCATGGGTGCGGTTATGGCATACGGCGCCTATTTGCCGCAGGAAACATCGATTACCAGCGCGACGAGCGCAGTCGTGGTCGCCGATACGGGGATTGCAATACTCGCCGGGATGGTTATTTTTCCGTTGGTGTTTGCAAACGGCTTAGATCCGGCTTCGGGGCCTGGTTTGGTGTTCGTAACCTTACCTTTGGCATTTGGCCAAATGACCGGTGGCGTGGTGTTCTCGAGCATATTCTTCGTATTGCTTGCATTTGCAGCCTGGACCTCGGCAATTGCGTTGATGGAACCTGCTGTCGCGTGGGTCGTTGAGAAATTTCACGAGTCCAGGGCGCGCGCGGCCATATTGGTTGGTGGCATCACTTGGATACTCGGCTTCGGCACTGTGTTCTCGTTCAATCTACTGGCCGATGTCAAATTCTTGAGCGGCACAATTTTCAGCAACGTCGACTATATTACGAGCAATATCATGTTGCCGCTGGGCGGCCTGCTGATCACGGTATTTGCGGGCTGGGTGATGTGCAGAAACTCTACCGCCGAGGAGCTGGGTGGTGCGGGAGCAAGCTATAGGGCTTGGCGACTGTTGGCGCGGTTTATTGCGCCCATCGCGATCCTGTTTGTCTTCCTTAGCGCCATTGGCGTGATCGATCTGACTGGGAAATGATGACGTTGTCGCCCGTGTTGCGCGAACAGTGAGAAAGGTCAGCCGCAGCGCACTGGTTCCTTATTCGGCACGTGAGATGTTCGTTTTGGTTGACGACGTCGAGAGCTATCCGAATTTCTTGCCGTGGTGCGGCCAGTCAGAGGTACATAGCAGATCTGACAACGTGGTGGAAGCCACACTCGAATTACAGAAGGGTGGCCTCAGTAACTCATTTACGACGCGAAATAGGAATACTGAGTTCAGTGCCATTGATATTTCCTTGTTAGGCGGGCCTTTTCGTCATCTGCAGGGTGGTTGGACGTTTCAAGATCTAGGCGAGCAAGGATGCAAGGTTGCGCTGAATCTCGAATTTGAATTTGAAAGCATGCTCGTTGACATGATGTTCGGCAGTTTTTTTCAGGACACATGTAACTCTCTCGTTGACGCATTTACTTCGCGCGCAACGGAAGTTTTCGGCAGCAGAAAGTAATCAGCGTGGCAGCGGCTGGAAAAATCGCCATTGAAATTGCCTTAGCAACATCTGGTCGTCAAAAGCTTATTTCAGTTGAGATTGCGAATGGTACGTCAGCGCGCCAAGCGATTTTCAATCCGGAATATCAGCGCGAGTTTCCTGAGTTAAACCTCGCCCAGTGCCCGCTAGGCGTTTGGGGTAAACCGGTTAACGAATCTTATAGGCTGGTCGACAATGATCGGCTGGAGGCCTATCGCGCGTTGATAAACGATCCGCGAGAAGCGCGCAGAAAATTAGCGGCCGACGGTCTTGTTATGGGGCAGGGTGAGCTGCCACCGAATAGTGCGACTACAGATTCGGATTGAGCTCCAATTCCTTTTCTATCTGAGTTACCGCACCTTCTTCAAAGTGTATGCTGACCCAGCGTTTGGCGGTGGCCGGTTTACGGCCGATCCTCAAGAAATAGATGTAATCCCAGCGGTCACGATGAAAAGGATCGTCGATCATTGGCGTACCGAGAAGGAAACGAATCTGATTTCGCGTCATTCCGATTTCAACCTGCTCAAGATCTTCCTGTTTAAGCAAATTTCCTTGGGCTAAGCCGGCCTTGTAGACGCAACCTGCGCTTAACAGAAAGCTCAAACAAATTAACAACGGGACAACAATTTTTTGCATATCTATTATCAGTTTTTTTGGTTGTGCACTGATGTGCGCAATATAGTGGGTGCGCCCGCTATTCTGTCAAAACGGTAGAGCGCGGGAGGCATCTCGTTCATAATAGGGACCGATAATACCTGCTTGCTCTTCGTCACGGTAGCTTATGTGATCACTCTGAATAGCGGAAACATATCAATGTTGCAGCGAAATGAACTAAAAAAGGTCGGTCTAAAGGTCACTTTGCCGAGGCTGAAAATTCTCGAGATATTGGAGATTAATGAAACTCGACACATGAGTGCGGAGGATATCTACAAGGAACTTCTTGATTCTGGCGAAGATATTGGACTTGCGACGGTGTATCGCGTATTGACCCAGTTCGAAAGCGCAAGCCTGGTGACGCGCCACAATTTTGAAGGCGGGCACTCGGTATTTGAATTGGATCAGGGTGGCCACCATGACCATATGGTGTGTGTTGAGTCAGGTCAGGTAATCGAGTTCATCAACGATGACATCGAACGTTTGCAGAATGAAATTGCTGAGAAGCACGGCTACGACCTAATTGATCACAACCTCGTGTTGTACGTTCGACCGAAGAAAGACAAAAGCTGAGTAGTAAAAAAGTGATCGCTCTTTGGATGGCGTCTCAGTCATTATCGTAGCGCGGTTAGGACTTAGGCACTCTTCTTATCTTGTTTTTTGTTTTTCGCAAATTTTCGACCGTTTTCGAGCATTTCCGCAGCGTGCGCGCGCGTCTTATCGGTAATTTCCACACCGCCAAGCATTCGAGCTAACTCTTCTACGCGTTCGTCGTGCTTTAGCAAACTAACGCCGGTTCGCGTTGAACGACCGTCTGACATTTTTAACACGCGGCAATGCTGATTTGCCAGGCTAGCAACTTGCGGTAAATGTGTGACACACAGTACTTGACGGGCGGCGGATAACTCGCGCAACCGCTTGCCTACCATTTCGGCAACGCCACCGCCGACGCCGCTGTCAACTTCGTCGAAAATCATTGTTGGAATTGTGCTGCCATCGTGCGCGATAACTTGAATCGCGAGACTCATTCGTGACAGTTCGCCGCCTGACGCAACCTTTGATAATGGTTGTGGTGCCTGTCCTGGGTTGGCGCTAATTAAGAACTCGATGTCGTCAAGACCGGACGCGCTGGCGGTTTGGGCAGTTTTTTCCGTGACCACGATTTCGAACCGACCACCGGCCATGCCGAGGTCAGCCATCGCGTCGGATACAGCGTCGGAAAACTCTATCGCCGCTTTGTGGCGTTCAGCCGAAAGCATTTTAGCGTGCTTACGGTAGACCTGCTCGGTCTCAATTGCTTGTTGCTCTAGTTCTTGCCCCGCCGATTCGGCGTTGCGAATTTCGGTCAGTTGCTCGGTTAGCGCCTGCAGCAGATCGGGTAGTTCTGTTGCTTGTACTCTGTGCTTGCGGGCCGTGGATTGTAGTACGTCGAGGCGCTGTTCAATGACATCACGTTCCGCTGGATCCATGCCGAGACTATCGTGATAGCGCCGCAGACTCTCTGCTGCCTCTGCGACCTGGATCTCTGCTTCGCGAAGCATGTTGCCAATCGGTGCCAGACTTTCATCCATGTCTTGCAATGTCTGAATGGTATGTACGGCATCTGCAATAGCTCCATGCGCATTGCCGGGTTCGGCGTCGTAAATTGAAGACACGATTGCAGCAGTGCCTTCTGCGAGTTTTCCACTAAATTGAAGTTTTTGCCTTTCGTCAGAAAGGCGGTCGTATTCATCAGGCTGCAAATTCAGTGAGTCCAATTCATTCGTTTGGAATTCCAGTAAATCTTGTTGCGCATTTCGATCGGCAACGGCGCTGCGTAGATGATCGAGCTGTTGAACGAAGACTCGCCAGTCAGCGAATGCGTTCGCTGTGCGTGTTCGAAGATCCTGTGCGCCTGCAAAGTGATCTAGCAGCGCCAGTTGTACGTTGGTCTTTACTAAAGATTGATGAAAGTGCTGCCCATGGATGTCGAGCAAGAACTCACCCAGCATCTTCAGTGTTTGCAGTGGCACTGCATTGCCGTTGATAAATGCACGTGAACGACCATCCAGGTTGATTACTCTGCGGAGCAGGCATTCGCCATCGCTGTCCAGGACCTTTTCTTCCAACAAGGCCGCAACCTCGGGTAGGCCGCCAAGGTCGAAGGATGCCGCAAATTCTGCGCGGGTCGCGCCTTTGCGGACCAAGCCTGAACCGCCGCGTTCACCAAGAACCAGACCCAGCGCGTCAACGAGGATCGACTTGCCAGCGCCGGTTTCGCCGGTTAATACCGTCATGCCGTCCGCAAATTCAACGTTAATGTGATCAACGATTGCGAAATCACGAATTTGTAGATTAGTCAGCATAGTTAGCCAGGATTCTGGTCTCTGTGATGGCGGTTACGGCTGTCATGTCCCCAATGCAATTTGGAACGCAGTATTTCGTAGTAGTCGTAACCGGGTGGATGGATCAGCGAGATTCGTTCCGCAGCACACGATATGTGCAGCGTATCCTCTGGATTGAGCTCGGCTATGCTGCGACCGTCGACGATGATGTCCGCCTTACTATCTCCTCGCTGCAGCAGGACAACCTCAATCTCCTGTCCCGCTGAAACCACGATTGGCCGGTCACTTAATGTATGTGGACAAATCGGTACCATGACTAATGCGTCCAACGAGGGCTCGATGATGGGCCCACCGCAGCTCAGCGAATACGCAGTTGAGCCGGTCGGTGTAGCGACAATCAGTCCATCACCGGCGTGCGTATTGATATAACGGTTGCCGATTCGCGTCTCCAGATCCACCATTCTGCCGGTTTCACGGCGCTGCAATACAACGTCATTCAGTCCGGTCGCGCTCGTTACAGAGCCGTTTCTCGCTTTGATACTCGCGTTGAGTAGCATACGACTGTCACTGGAATAGTTGCCCGCTAAAATCTCGTCCAGACTGCTGAGCATCTCGTGCGGTGAAACATCCGCTAAGAAGCCAAGACGGCCGCGATTCACACCAAGTAACGGTTTATTAGAAATTCTTGCGATTTCTGCAGCGTAAAGAATGGTTCCGTCGCCGCCAACCGCGATTATTAAATCGGGCTGCTCAGCTAAATCTTTTTCATTGGCCGCTGTGGCCGAAATCTCGGCCGCTATAGCCACATCTGCGATCACAGCGATACCAGCTTTTGTTAAATGCGCACCGAGGGCCTGCATTGGCTCAATGACACGCACATCATCTGGTCGTCCAATTAACGCGACCACCTGAAATTTAGAGGTTGAGGGCAATTTTGCTACTCTATGCAGGGTTGGGTACAAATCGTAGACTGAGTACGATGTATTGGGCAACACTTGAATTAGGACAAATTGTTACAGACCCTTGACCGATCACCAAGCCGTTGCTAGGTTTTTGATTTCACAGTAACACAGTGCTTATTTGACACGAGTGAGTTTCCAGTATTAATACTCAATGACCAACGAATCACCAGCGGGATATCCCAGTGAGCGCGCGCAATACCTGTTACGGGTATTGATTCAGCGTTTTATACAGGATGGGCAACCCGTTGGATCTAGAACGTTATCAAAAGACTCCGGCGTAGCATTGAGTCCGGCTACGATCCGCAACGTTATGGCGGATTTAGAAGAGTTAGGCCTCATTTGCGCGCCACATACGTCGGCGGGAAGGGTGCCAACGCCGCAAGGCTATCGGCTGTTCGTGGATTCCCTGGTTCGCTACAAGGCGCCGAAGGATGGCGATATCCGCCAGCTGCGACAGCAGCTGCACGATCAACAAGACGATCCTGATGCGCTGCTTGGCTCTGTGTCCAAAATGCTCTCACATATCACTAGCATGGCAGGCGTCGTGACAGTGGCGCGTGGACAGCAGGCGGTATTGCGGCAGATCGAATTTCTGTCATTGTCAGATAATCGGGTTTTGGTCATTCTCGTGATCAATGATAAGGAAGTTCAAAATCGAATTATGCATACGGACCGGGTGTATACGAATTCGGAATTGCAGCAAGCAGCCAACTTCGTCAATGAAAACTATGTCGGCGCCGATCTCGCAAATATTCGCTCGCGGTTGGTTGCCGATTTGGACGAGACACGCAATTCCATGAATCAAGCAATGCACGATATTGTTACCGTAGCGCAATCGGCTATGGAAGGTGCTGTGCCCGGCGATGGAGAATTTGTCATCAAGGGCGAGACTAATTTGATGAGTTTTGCGGAACTGTCGGATGTCGATACTCTGCGTCGCCTGTTCGACGCTTTTTCACGTAAGCGCTTTATGCTCGATCTGCTCGACCGAAGCATCAACGCGAGCGGCGTTCAGGTATTCATCGGCGAAGAATCGGGCTACGGAATTTTGGACGATATTAGCGTCGTCAGCGCTCCGTATCAGGCGGAGGATGGTCACGTTGGCGTGCTTGGCGTCATTGGGCCGACTCGCATGGCTTATGATCGGGTGGTTCCTATCGTCGACATAACTGCCAAATTGCTTGGTTCGGCCTTGCGGCCCGGAGATTAAGGCCACGACCAGTATTTTTGCCGGCTTGTTTCAAATTGGCGCGTCGGTCAATAAAGACCACGTTACTCCAGCACGCAACGCCCATTTCCGCACCAGGTTGCAAGCAAATAGGTGATTTGGCCGATTTTGGCGATATTTTTACATTCAAACGCTTGATATTCAGCCGTAAGTCCCCAAACTGCGACAGACTTTTTTGGTCGGTCATTATTACTTAGGCAATTCGCCTGTAAGACCGACTGCTGACAATCAAATTTGGAGAAGGGTCCAGATGAACGGACATGGCGAGCGTTCGGAAAACGATGCGGAGTTGGAAACGCAGTCGGAAGAGGCGACAGCGGCAGCCGATTCCGATCGACTGCATGCTGCGGATGACGAGGTTCAATCGGGCGACGACGTTGTTGCAGAGCTGCAGGCTAAAGTCGAAGAAAACTGGAATAGCTACCTGAGAGCCGCCGCTGAGCTCGAAAACGTCCGAAAACGCGCTGCGCGAGACGTTGAAAACGCTAGAAAATTCGCCTTAGAACGATTCGGCTCTGACCTCCTGGCGGTCCGTGACAGTCTGGAAATGGGCTTGATCGCAAGTGATAGTGCTGACGCTGAACAGCTAAAAATCGGCAGCGAAGCAACATTGAAATTGTTGGTGACGACCATGGAACGCTTCGGTGTTGTGGAGGTTGACCCGCAGGGCGAACCCTTCGATCCGCAACTTCACGAAGCAATGACAATGCAACCTTCGACCGACGTGGAGCCGGGATCCGTTTTGACGGTTTTTCAGAAAGGCTACACGCTCAACGGCCGTCTATTGCGACCAGCGAGGGTTGTTGTCGCTCAGGAATTGCCTGTAACAGATGCGAATGATGCAGAAACACAGTGAATTGTGGGCGATTGGTGGTTGAAAGCACCGGCCGAATCCCCACTTTACAACCAGTTTTGATTTAACGGTCCTTGTGGCCAGAGATTTCGGAGAGAAAATATCATGGGAAAAGTGATTGGTATCGACTTGGGTACCACCAACTCCTGCGTAGCAGTAATGGAGGGCGACAAGCCCAGAGTCATTGAGAATAGCGAGGGTGATCGAACGACCCCGTCTATCGTCGCATTTAGCAAAGACGACGAGGTGTTGGTTGGACAGTCCGCGAAACGCCAGGCAGTGACAAATCCAACAAATACGTTGTTTGCTGTCAAACGCCTCATCGGCCGTCGATTCGAAGATGATGTCGTTCAACGCGACATCAATATGGTGTCCTACAGCATAGTGAAAGCGGACAATGGCGACGCTTGGGTAAGAGCGAACGACAAGTCTATGGCGCCACCTGAAGTATCCGCGCGTGTGCTGCAGAAGATGAAGAAAACGGCTGAAGACTATCTAGGTGAGGCGGTCACTGAAGCAGTGGTTACGGTGCCCGCATATTTCAACGACTCGCAGCGGCAAGCGACAAAAGATGCTGGCAAGATTGCGGGACTGGATGTCAAGCGCATTATCAACGAGCCCACTGCAGCGGCGCTGGCTTACGGCATGGACAAGAAGCGAGGTGACGCGAAAATTGCGGTCTACGATCTCGGCGGCGGCACCTTCGACGTATCGATTATCGAAATCGCGGAAGTTGACGGTGAACATCAGTTTGAGGTTCTAGCGACCAATGGTGATACATTCCTTGGCGGTGAAGATTTTGACATGCGCGTCATTGAATACCTGACGTCTGAGTTTCAGCGTGAGAGTGGCGTCGACATCACCCAAGATCCGCTAGCGATGCAGCGCCTGAAGGAAGCTGCAGAAAAGGCGAAGATTGAGTTGTCCACTTCGCAGCAGACTGACGTCAACTTGCCATATATTACTGCCGATGCCACGGGGCCGAAGCATCTGAACATCAAACTTACGCGGGCGAAATTGGAGTCGTTAGTTGAAGCTTTGGTAACGCGAACGATCGAACCCTGTAAAACGGCGTTGTCCGACGCAGGCCTCAAGGTTAATGAAATTGACGACGTCATTTTGGTAGGCGGTCAAACGCGTATGCCGAAAGTCCAAGAAGAAGTCCAATCATTTTTTGGTCAGGAACCGCGTCGCGATGTAAATCCGGATGAAGCAGTTGCAATGGGCGCTGCGATTCAAGGCGGCGTTCTTTCCGGTGATGTGAAAGACGTTCTTTTGCTCGATGTGACGCCATTGTCACTTGGTATCGAAACGATGGGCCAAGTGATGACTAAATTGATTGACAAAAATACGACGATTCCGGCGAACGCGGATCAGGTGTTCTCGACTGCCGATGATAATCAAACTGCGGTTACCATTCATGTTTTGCAAGGTGAACGTGAACGTGCCGTAGATAACAAGTCACTTGGTCGATTCGATCTTGCAGATATTCCGCCTTCACCGCGCGGGATGCCACAAATCGAAGTTCAGTTCGATATTGATGCGAACGGAATTTTGAATGTGTCAGCAAAAGACAAGGCGACCGGCAAAAGCCAGAATATTGTCATCAAGGCATCAAGTGGTTTGTCGGAAGATGAAATCGACAAGATGGTATCGGACGCCGCTACACATGAAGAAGACGATCGGAAGTTTCGTGAAATGGTAGATGCACGGAATCAAGCGGACGGCTTAATTCATGCAGCGGAAAAGACACTCAATGAGCTTGGTGAGAAGGCGAGTGGTGAAGAGCGACACGCAGTGGAAAGTGCAATCTCGGACTTGAAAGCTGTGCTGGAGGACGGCGACAAAAGCGCAATTGAGGCTAAGACTGCTGCACTCGCTGAGGCTTCGGCCGCGGTCGCACAGAAACTTTACGCTGAGCAGGGTGACGCCGATGGTGCACCGCCTGCCGACGATAGCGCTCAAGGCGAGGATGTGGTCGATGCCGAGTTTGAAGAAGTCGATGACGACGACAAAGACAAAGGCGAAGACTCCAAGTCTGCTTGATTAATTGAGAGTTAGTTATGAATGCGCTGGGCATTTGATAAATGTCCGGCGTTCATTCTATATAGAGACCGGCTTGAACGCTGTGACATGAACGCTGTTATTTGGGTAGCGGCAATTATTGAACACGCACTTTAGGACAGCACTAGGCAATGGCTAAACGCGACTACTACGATATTCTAGGGGTGGATAAATCTGCATCCGATGCGGATATCAAAAAAGCCTATCGCCGCCTTGCCATGAAGCATCATCCAGATCGCAATAAGGATGATAACGATGCAGAGGCGCGATTCAAAGAAGCGAGAGAAGCCTACGAAGTCTTGAAGAACGCTGAGAAACGGTCGGCATATGACCGCTTCGGTCATGACGGTCTGCGCGGTGGTCCAGCCGGCGGTGGCTTCGGAGCCGAGGGCTTCGGCGACATCTTTGGTGATGTCTTCGGCGATATTTTTGGTGGTGGCCGACGCGGTGGCAGCAGTCAGGTATTTCGTGGTGCTGATCTCGGCTATGAATTGCGCCTCGACTTAGAAGATGCGGTGGCGGGCGATTCTGTCACTATTGATGTGCCCACCCAGGTGTCGTGTCAAACTTGCTCGGGTAGTGGTGCGAAGAAAGGCAGTGAACCCGTCAAGTGCACGACGTGTGCCGGCGCCGGTCAAGTGCGCATGCAGCAAGGATTTTTTTCGATTCAACAGACCTGTCCGGCTTGCAAAGGCGCAGGGACGGTCATCGACGACCCCTGCAACGATTGCCATGGACGGGGCCGCGTAAGCAAGACGAAGAAGCTCTCGGTCAAGGTACCGCCTGGTGTGGATGACGGCGATAGAATTCGTCTTTCGGGTGAAGGTGAGGCGGGACGCAACGGTGGCCCAGCCGGCGATTTATATGTCGAAATTCGTGTCAACAAGCACAAGCTCTTTGATAGAGATGGCGCGGATTTATCTTGCGAAGTACCGATCAGTATGGCGGTAGCGACGCTGGGCGGAGAGGTCGAATTGCCGACGCTCGAAGGCAATGTGTCGCTTAAGATTCCAGACGGCACTCAATCAGGAAAGATATTTCGCTTGCGCGGCAAAGGTGTTACGACGGTTCGCGACCGCCGGACGGGCGATTTGTTTGCCCGGGTGCTCGTCGAAACTCCAGTCAGCTTGACCGCGGAGCAACAAGCCCTGTTGCGAAAATTCGATGAATCGGTCAAAGAGGGCGGTGATCGGCATAGCCCGCGGGCCGGTGGTTGGTTGGATAGTGTTAAGCGCTTTTTTGAACGCATTGGCTGATATTATTGCCAGCGATTGCTTATGCAAACAGCGCGCATCAGGAGTCTTCGTGCGAAGACTGCGCATATTATTGAACGCCCACGTGCATCGCTAGGGGGCTATGTTGCTAAAAATAGGCTTGCTTGGTACAGGACGAATGGGCAGCCAAATCCGTAAGGTCATCGCTGATTCGACATCTTGCGAGTTGGTTTCTGTTTGGTCGCAAAGTGGTGAGGGCGATGAATCGCATCTGCTAAGCCGAAATCTGCACAGTGTCGTGGACCGTGCTGATGTCGTCGTAGACTTCACGCTACCCGCTGCGACGAGTGCGGTCGTTCGAGCGGCAGTATCCAAAAACAAGCCGCTGTTGTGCGGCGTTAGCGGCCTGAATACGGCGCAACGAGAGGAACTCGCGAGGGCCGCCGAGCACATTCCGCTGCTGTACGACAGAAACATGAGTATTGGTGTCGCGGTCTTGTCCGAGATGCTGCGCATTGCCAGTCGATCAGCACTGGCAGATTTTCGATGCGAAATAAGCGAAACACACCACGTGCGAAAGATCGATGCGCCATCCGGCACCGCTTTGGCTCTCGGCGAGATCATCGCAGAGGGCCGTGGCCAACCCTTTGCCGACGTTATGCGAATTGGTAATGACGACAGTAATGCGCCTAATCGTCCGGACACGATCAATATGCTATCGATCCGGGAGGGTGATGTTCCTGGGGAGCATACGGTTACTTTTGCGAGCGATAGTGAAACCTTAACGTTGACGCATAGCGTGACCAATAGACGGGTATTCGCGACAGGAGCGGTGCTTGCCGCGTGCTGGTTAGCGAAGCAACCGGCTGGCCAGTATCGAATGGCGGACGTGCTCAGCGAATAGGCGCCAGCGGCCAGGGTTTGCGCATAATCAGCGCTGGCTTGTGACGCCATGCTTCAGTACACTAACGTAGGTCGCCGGTGGGTCGGTGGACCCTTGAGCGGGAGGCATCGTCCTTCCGCTTTTGTGCATCTAAGGATCACAAAGCACTTTCAGGTAAACGGACTGTTGGCAACTGAGACGGGCAAATGAGCACGCCTGCGGTGCTCGCACTGCAAGACGGAACGATATTCCGAGGAACTTCTGTTGGTGCCGACGGAAAATCGATTGGTGAGGTCGTATTCAATACGGCAATAACCGGCTACCAGGAAATCTTGACCGATCCCTCGTATTGCCGCCAACTCGTAACACTCACTTACCCACACATCGGTAACACCGGCTGCAATAGCGACGATATGGAATCTTCGCAAGTTCACGCGGCCGGTCTAATCATTCGCGATGCGTCGATGACAACCAGTAGTTGGCGTGCAGAGCGTAGTTTTTCCGAATTTCTGCAGCTTTCTAATACAGTTGCTATCGCCGATATCGACACGCGAAAGCTGACGCGGATTCTTCGTGAAAAGGGTGCTCAATCAGGGTGTTTGATGAGCGGTGAAGTCAATGAAGCAGTCGCTATCGAACATGCACGAAAATTCCCCGGTATCGCTGGCATGGATCTGGCAAAAATAGTCACGACCAAGAACCATTATCAGTGGAGTTATGGCACAGAGTTTGGAATCCGCCCAAAAATTATGAGCCGTCGAATAGCGCCATACCATGTCGTTGCATACGACTTCGGCATAAAAAGAAACATTCTGCGTATTTTGTCGGACTTGGATTGCCGGATTACCGTAGTGCCGGCAACGACTTCGCCAGATGCCGTCTTATCGATGGCGCCAGATGGCGTATTTCTGTCCAACGGACCCGGTGATCCAGCGCCCTGTAGCTATGCAATTGAGTCGATTCAGCAGCTGCTGCAGTCACCACTACCCATTTTTGGCATCTGCTTGGGTCATCAGCTGCTCGCGCTAGCTGTTGGCGCCAAAACGCTCAAGATGAAATTTGGCCATCATGGCGCGAATCATCCCGTGCAGGACTTGGCCAGCGGCAGAGTCGCCATTACCAGTCAGAACCATGGCTTTTCAGTGGATGAAAGTTCTTTGCCGAACACGGTCGAGGCGACGCACCGTTCGCTATTTGACGATTCCTTGCAAGGCATCCGGATTAAGGAACGGCCAGTTTATAGTTTTCAAGGACACCCAGAAGCGAGTCCCGGTCCGCACGATATTTTGGCACTGTTCGAGCGCTTCATTGCGGATATGGATGCCTTTAAGCGTAGTACTCTTAAGACGACCATTGCAGTATAAAATCGTGAAAAATAAGCTAGATAGCAAACAAAGTTCACGGAAGTTAGTAGCTAATATTAACACCATCTTTTGCGCCTACTGGACAATTTGAGTGCCGAAAAGAGATGACATAGAGAGCGTATTGATCATTGGCGCGGGTCCGATTGTGATTGGACAGGCGTGCGAATTTGACTATTCGGGCGCACAAGCATGCAAAGCACTTAAGGAAGAAGGCTTTCGCGTTATTCTGGTTAATTCAAATCCTGCCACGATAATGACGGATCCGGACACCGCCGACGCAATCTACATAGAGCCCGTTCAATGGCAGGCGGTGGAACGCATTATCGCCAAAGAGCGGCCCGATGCCGTATTGCCAACAATGGGCGGTCAGACTGGCTTAAATTGTGCGTTGGATCTAGTGCGCGAGGGTGTGCTAGAGCGCTACAACGTTGAGCTCATTGCGGCATCACGGGACGCCATCGATATGGCTGAGGATCGTGAGAAGTTTCGCAAAGCGATGGCGGAGATTGGTCTTGAGTGCCCGCGAGCAGAGATCGCGCACAGCATTGAGGAGGCGGTGCAAAAGCAGATCGAAATTGGATTCCCGACGATTATTCGACCTTCATTTACGCTAGGCGGAACCGGCGGTGGTATAGCCTACAATCTGGAAGAGTTCACGCGTATCGCAACGCACGGACTGGAAATGTCGCCAACATCCGAAATCTTGCTTGAAGAATCGGTCATTGGCTGGAAAGAATTTGAAATGGAAGTTGTCCGCGACAGCAACGACAACTGCATTATCGTCTGTTCGATCGAGAATGTTGATCCAATGGGCGTGCACACTGGCGATTCCATAACGGTCGCTCCAGCGCAAACGCTGACCGACAAAGAATATCAACGAATGCGCAACGCATCGATTGATGTGCTGCGTAAAATCGGTGTGGAAACCGGTGGCTCAAACGTTCAATTTGCGGTCAATCCGGTAGACGGTCGCCTGCTCGTAATTGAAATGAACCCCCGAGTATCTCGTTCATCTGCTTTGGCTTCGAAGGCGACGGGATTTCCGATTGCAAAAATCGCAGCGAAACTTGCAGTAGGTTATACGCTCGACGAACTGAAAAACGACATTACCGGTGGTGCGACGCCGGCCTCGTTTGAACCGACCATCGATTATGTTGTGACAAAAATTCCGCGTTTCACTTTCGAAAAGTTTCGCGGAGCCAATGAGCGCCTCACCACGCAAATGAAATCGGTCGGTGAAGTGATGTCGATCGGCAGAAATTTTCAGGAATCGATTCAAAAGGCGCTGCGTGGACTCGAGACCGGCGTCGATGGCTTCGACGAAGTTGCCGATCTCATCGCAACTGACGAGGACAGGGACAATCTCAGGTACGAATTACGATATGCCGGTGCTGATCGAATTTGGTATGTCGCTGATGCGATGAGACAGGGATTTAGCCTGCAAGAAATTGCCGAACTGAGCGGAATCGACCCCTGGTTTCTAATGCAAATTTGCGATCTCGTTGACGAAGAAACCATAGTAAGAAAAGAAGGTATTCAGGGTATCAATAAAGAGCGACTGCGCGGCCTAAAGCGCAAGGGCTTTTCCGACGCTAGATTGGGCACATTGTTGCGCTTGAGTGCAGCCGAGATTCGCAAGAAAAGAGTGGCGTTCGATGTGCGGCCGGTCTATAAGCGCGTCGATACCTGTGCAGCGGAATTCTCAACTTCAACGGCCTATTTGTACTCAACTTATGAAGAAGAGTGTGAGGCTGAAGTAACGTCGAATCCGAAAATTATGATACTTGGCGGTGGTCCAAACAGGATCGGTCAAGGTATTGAATTCGACTATTGCTGCGTGCACGCCTCACTCGCGTTAAAAGAGAGTGGCTACGAGACCATCATGGTCAATTGCAATCCGGAAACCGTGTCCACCGATTTTGACACTTCGGATCGTTTATATTTTGAATCGCTGACGTTTGAAGACGTCATGGAAATCATCGATAAGGAACGACCGAAAGGCGTTATTGTTCAATATGGCGGTCAGACCCCATTGAAACTTGCCAGGGAGTTGGAGGCGGCCGGTGCGCCGATCATCGGGACTTCGCCGGACTCCATCGATCTCGCAGAGGATCGCGAACGTTTCCAGAAATTGGTCGAGGGCCTGGAACTCAATCAGCCCCCAAATTGCACGGCGCGCAGCAAAGAGGAAGCCATTTCCATGTCTACCGATGTGGGCTATCCACTCATCGTTCGCCCATCTTATGTACTGGGTGGCAGAGCAATGGAAGTCGTGCATGGCGTTGACGACCTTGCGGTATATATGGATGCGGCAATCGATGTGTCCAACGATAGTCCGGTTTTGCTAGACCGGTTTTTGGATCGGGCAACTGAAGTCGACGTCGATATTATTTGCGACGGTGAAAGAGTGCTGGTGGGCGGGATTATGGAGCACATCGAGCAAGCGGGAGTCCACTCAGGTGATTCTGGTTGCTCGTTGCCGCCATTTAGCTTGAGTGACGATGTGCAAAAAGAACTTATTGAACAGGTCGAAAAATTGGCAAAGGGCCTCAATGTCGTTGGCCTGATGAATACTCAATTCGCAATTCAAAACGACATCGTATATTTGCTTGAAGTCAATCCGCGGGCGTCGCGTACAGTACCGTTTGTATCTAAGGCGACCGGATTGTCGCTGGCCAAGATTGCAGCACGTGTCATGGTCGGCGAGTCGTTGCAAAAGCAAGGCTTCGTCAACCAACGGACACCGGAATACTTTTCAGTGAAGGAATCGGTTTTCCCATTCATTAAGTTTGCCGGTGCCGACCCAATCCTAGGCCCAGAAATGAAATCGACGGGTGAGGTGATGGGAGTTGGTCGCTCATTCGGTGAAGCGTATGCAAAGGCGCAATTAGCGTCCGGTGTTGTTTTGCCAACAAAGGGCGCGGCATTGGTTAGTGTTCGCGATCGCGATAAGAGCAGTGCAATTGAGCTTGCGCAAATACTATCGAATCTCGGATTCGATATTGTCGCGACGCATGGAACGGCGACGGAGATTGCAGCGGCAGGTATTGAATGCAGACGGGCGAATAAAGTTAGAGAGGGACGGCCGCACATTGTCGATATGATCAAAAACGGTGAAATAACCTTCATCGTCAATACGACGGAAGGCAAGCAAGCGATTCGCGAGTCGCTGCCGATCAGAGCGGAGGCCGTGCGCCGCAATGTCACTTATTACACGACGCTCGGTGCGGCGGTGGCCACATGCAAGGCAATGGAGCATTTGGGTGACAGCGACGTCAATCGTTTACAGGATTTACACCGGGAGGTAGCGGCATGAATAAGGTGCCGATGACTGTGCGCGGCGCAGAGCTATTACGCGACGAACTTAAGACTTTGAAGTCAGTTGATCGGCCGCGAGTTATCGAGTCAATTGCTGAAGCTAGGGCGCACGGCGACCTTAAGGAGAACGCGGAATATCATGCGGCCAAAGAACAACAAGGTTTCCTGGAAGGCCGTATTAAGGAAATCGAAGGTAAGCTATCGAACATTCAAGTCATTGACGTGACCACAGTTGATGCCAAGGGAAAAATAATTTTCGGAAGTACCGTTGAGTTATTGGACGAACAAACTGGCAAAGACATTGAGTATAGAATTGTCGGAGAGGACGAGGCGAACATAAAGATAGGTCTAATTTCGGTGACGTCGCCGATTGCTCGAGCGCTTATCGGCAAAGCAGAGGGCGATGAAGTTAGTTTTTCGGCACCGGGCGGCGAAAAAAACTATGAAGTAATTGCCGTTCGTTACGAATAGTTCGGTATTGCAATTAGGTGATAGGCAATGGAATTGACGGCTTATCCGGGTTGCGTCGATAGACTAGTGCGACATTGCCGATGCGTGCGACCAAGTTGGATTCGCTCTTTTCACACAGGTCGCTGATTGTTTGGTCTCTCGAAAAACGGTCGCCGACCCTAACTCTTACTTTGATTAGCTCGTGGTGCGCGATGGTTGATTCGAATTCTTTCATTAGAGTTTCTGTCAAGCCTGCGCCGCCTACCATAATGACTGGTTTGAGATTGTGGCCAAGGCCACGTAGGAATTTTTTTTGATTTTCGCTCAGACTCATAGCGATGCAGTGTAGCAGGGTATGCAAAAACACACTCACCCGATCAATTGCGAAGTGGATTAAGACGATGGCTCGTGGCAGCAGCGGCTCCTGGTTACAGCGGCAGGAAAAAGACCCGTATGTTCAGC
Organism: Woeseia sp.; assembly: GCA_021773015.1. Taxonomy (GTDB): domain Bacteria; phylum Pseudomonadota; class Gammaproteobacteria; order Steroidobacterales; family Woeseiaceae; genus OFTM247. The sequence continues at coordinate 501,300 of JAJFKW010000001.1, read as the reverse complement.
AAGCTCGGAAAGAGGGCTGGCGGTCCAGGGCAGTCTACAAACTTCAGCAAATCGATGACAAGGAAAAGTTATTTCGACCCGATATGACTTGCATCGATCTGGGTGCGGCTCCCGGCGGCTGGAGTCAATATGCAGCCAGCAAGCTAAAAGGTAGGGGTCGGATAGTCGCTGTCGATTTGTTACCCATGGACGCATTGCCAGATGTGGAAATGGTCCTCGGGGACTTTACACAGGATGCCGTCTTGGAACAGCTAAATGATTTGCTGGGCGATCAGCCGATTACCCTTGTAATGAGCGATATGGCGCCCAATATAACCGGCACCAAAGCCATCGATCAGCCCAGAAGCATGTATTTGTCCGAGCTGGCGTTGGATTTTGCGTGCCAGGTGCTGGCCGGACGCGGAAGCTTTGTTTGTAAGCTATTTCAAGGACAGGGTACGGATGAATTCGTGGCCGCCGCCAGGTCCAAATTTAAGCGCGTCAAGGTGATGAAGCCTGCCGCGTCGAGGGCTGCCAGTAGTGAGGTGTATCTGGTAGCGAGAAACTATCAACTATAGTAGTGTCTAAGGATTAGACGCGGTCTAAATTGTGCGTCTTGGAGCTAATTAAATTGTGAACGATTTAACCAAAAACATTGTCGTTTTTGTCGTCATTATCGTGGTGCTGCTGTCCGTTGTTCAGGGGCTGAGTACGGTAGGTACGCAGGGCCCGGAAGAAAAGGACTATTCACACTTTTTAAATGAAGTGGAATCTGGTGGCGTAAGGCGGGCGGAAATTTCTGGTCAACGTATCGAATATGGCTCGAGATTGCCGTTTGAGTACTACACCAACAGCCCGGAGACGGACAATACGACCCTAATTGGCCTTCTTGACAAGAGCGGCGTCGATTTTACCGCACGCGAACCAGAGTCGCAGAGCCTGATCGGACAATTGTTGATTAGTTCGTTTCCGATTCTGCTGCTTATCGGTGTGTGGGTCTACTTTATGCGCCAAATGCAAGGCGGCGGCGGCGGCCGTGGTGCAATGTCGTTTGGGAAGAGCAAAGCACGGCTACTGGGCGAAGATCAGGTTGGCGTTACATTTGCGGATGTAGCAGGAATTGATGAAGCGAAAGCGGAAGTCTCGGAGATCGTTGATTTCCTGAAAGACCCCAGCAAGTTCCAACGCCTCGGCGGAAAAATTCCCAAGGGCGTTCTAATGGTAGGCCCGCCAGGTACCGGCAAAACACTCTTGGCCAGAGCGATTGCCGGCGAGGCGAAAGTCCCATTTTTTACGATCTCAGGATCAGATTTTGTTGAGATGTTTGTTGGCGTCGGCGCGTCACGCGTTCGCGATATGTTCGATCAGGCCAAGAAGCAGGCGCCCTGCATCATTTTTATCGATGAGCTGGACGCTGTTGGCAGGCATCGCGGTGCGGGTCTGGGTGGCGGACATGACGAGCGTGAACAGACGCTCAATCAAATGCTGGTCGAGATGGACGGATTTGAAGGCAGTGAGGGCATTATTATCATTGCCGCAACCAATAGGCCGGATGTTTTGGATCCCGCCCTTTTGCGGCCGGGTCGTTTTGACCGGCAAGTCGTCGTACCGCTGCCGGACATTCGAGGGCGTGAACTCATTCTTAAAGTGCACATGCGTAAAGTGCCACTGAACGATGATGTCAATCCGAGGATTATCGCGCGCGGTACACCAGGATTCTCAGGTGCCGATCTCGCGAACCTGGTCAATGAAGCTGCACTGTTCGCCGCACGCAGCAACCAGCGAACTGTCGGCATGGAAGAGTTCGAAAAGGCGAAAGACAAAATTATGATGGGCGCTGAACGCCGTTCGATGGTGATGAGCGAAAAAGAAAAACTCAATACCGCGTATCATGAGGCGGGGCACGCTATCGTGGGCTGCTCGGTGCCCGATCACGATCCGGTGCATAAAGTAACGATTATTCCGCGCGGTCGCGCGCTTGGTGTCACGATGTACCTGCCAGAAGAAGATACTTATAGTATTTCTAAGGAAGCACTCGAAAGTCGCATTTCATCGTTGTTTGGTGGCCGCTTGGCGGAGGAAATGACGTTGGGTCCGGACGGTGTAACCACTGGTGCCTCAAACGATATCGAACGCGCTACGGACATCGCCCGCAACATGGTCACGAAATGGGGCCTGTCAGAGAAACTGGGACCGCAAACCTATAGTGAAGATGATGGCGAGGTATTCCTGGGGCGATCTGTGACGCAGCATAAACAGGTTTCGGATGTCACGGTGCATACTATTGACGAGGAAGTCCGCGCGATCATTAATAAGAATTACCAGCGCGCCAAGCGAATACTCGTTGAAAATAAGGAAAAATTGGATGTGATGGCACAAGCATTGATGAAATACGAGACCATCGATGCGGCACAAGTCAAAAACATCATGGAAGGCCGTGAGCCGGGCGAACCTAAAGACTGGACGGATAAAGACGAAGACGATGCTGCGCCAACTAGCGACGACCGCTCGGACTCGCCGGATACTTCGGCACCAATCGGTGGACCCGCGAGCGAGCACTAGCCGGCATTTGATTGATCAAATGATCTGATAGTCGCGGCAGCCCATCGGCTGCCGTTTTTCATGGCGTGTTATGTATGCAGTTGAAATTGGGCAAAAAAAATTTGGATTTGTCCCAGCCCCGCGTAATGGGCGTGCTAAACGTCACCCACGATTCGTTTTCAGATGGTGGTCAGTATCACGACTTTGATACGGCGCTGCGGCATGCGGCAACGATGATCGACCAAGGGGCATCGATAATCGACGTCGGCGGCGAGTCGACAAGACCGGGCGCGTCCGAGATTTCGCTTGCAGAAGAGTTGGACCGGGTGGTCCCCATAATCGAGGCGTTGACGAGCGAATTCGATACCGCGATTTCGGTGGATACGAGCAAACCGGAGGTCATGCGCAATGCGGTCGCGGCTGGCGCTGTTTTGATAAACGACGTTTTCGCGTTGCAACAAGAAGGCGCCATGGAAGCGGCAGCAGAGCTTGATTGTGCGATTTGTCTTATGCACATGCAGGGGGTGCCGCGAAGTATGCAGAGTAACCCCACCTACAGTGACATTTGTGCCGAGGTCGTCGCACTGTTGAATTCAAGAGTGGTTGCGTGCGAGACATTTGGGATTGATCGCGTGAGATTGCTCGTGGACCCAGGATTCGGCTTTGGTAAGAACGACGCACACAATATTGAGCTACTGGCAAAACTTGAAGAGATTCAAAGTATTGGCCTGCCGATACTGGTAGGCTGGTCGCGCAAACGAACGCTGGGTAACATTACTGGCCGTGCCGTTGAAGAACGGCTTGCAGCGGGACTGGCCGCCGCCGTGCAGGCTTATGAGCGTGGCGCCAATATTTTAAGAAGTCACGATGTTGCTGCCACGGTTGATGCGTTGGCAGTCGCGCATGCGGTTAGACGAGCAACGGACTGATATCAAACTAAGGGAATAAGCTTCATGTCGAGACAGTATTTTGGCACTGACGGCGTCAGGGGCGAAGTTGGTAAGGATCCGATGAGCGCCGACTTTGCGTTACGGCTGGCAAGTGCAGCGGCGCAAGTATTGGTGCCGGCCGGGGGAACTGTGTTGATCGGCAAAGACACGCGATTATCCGGCTACATGTTTGAGGCGGCGCTCGAAGCAGGATTTGTCGCTGCCGGCGCGGATGTTCTATTGCTTGGCCCCTTGCCGACACCAGGCATCGCGTATTTGACGCAGCGACATCAAGCAGACCTGGGCGTCGTCATAAGTGCGTCCCACAATCAATTTCATGACAACGGCATCAAATTTTTCGACGGTGAAGGATCGAAACTCTCCGACGAAATAGAAATAGAAATCGAGCGATATCTTGACCAACCTGCCATCACACTGGAATCGCATAAGTTAGGTAAGGCGCGCCGAATTGACTCAGCACGCGATCGGTATCAGAAGTTCTCGGTATCTACATTTCCTGACGACATGGACTTAGACGGCATGAAGGTCGTTTTTGACGGCGCGAACGGTGCAGGTTACAAGGTCGGTCCGCGTGCATTGAATCAGCTGGGCGCCGATGTCATTACCATCGGTTGTTCGCCTAACGGGCGAAATATTAATAAGGACTGCGGTTCCACCAGTCCGGCTCTGTTGCAGCAGACGGTACCTGCTGTGCAGGCAGACGTCGGTATTGCACTGGATGGTGACGGCGACCGCATCGTGATGGTCGACGAGACCGGCGAGACAGTCGACGGCGACCAACTCTTGTTTGTACTTGCCACCGCACGTAAACGCGAAGGGAGGCTTAAAGGTCCGGTAGTCGGGACCATTATGAGCAATTTGGGTCTACAGAAGGCCCTGGAAAACAAAGGCATTGAATTCAGGCGTGCACAGGTTGGTGATCGCTACGTATTGGAAGCGCTACGCCAATCCGGCGGCATAATCGGTGGCGAAACGTCGGGCCATATGATTTGCCTCGATAAGACCACTACCGGTGACGGCTTGATAACAGGCCTTCAGGTGTTGGCGATCATGCGTAGAAGCGGCAAGTTGCTGTCGGAGCTTGTCGCTGGAATGCCAAAGCTGCCGCAGACGATGCTGAACGTGCGGACCGAGGCGCGCATTGATCCTAATAATTCCGATCGAATCCAAGAAGCCGTCGCGGCAGCGCAATCTGAGCTGGCGGATGCCGGGCGAGTCGTATTGCGAGCCTCGGGCACTGAGCCGGTCATTCGAGTAATGGTCGAGGGCGAAAACGCGGTCCAAGTCTCAGATTTGGCGAAACAGCTCGCCTCTGTGGTCGAACAGGCTGCGCGTTAGGCAAACACTGGCCTAATCACACCATTGAGCGTTGCTTTGCCGGGTTTGCACCGGTATCCTTGCGCGCCTTTTCAATGCACTGACTTATTGGTGAATTATGCGAGATTTCCTCGTTGCCGGAAATTGGAAAATGAACGGAACTCGCGCCGATTGTGAGGCGTTAGTCGATGGAATCGTGGCCGGAATGCCTTCGTCAAGTCGCGTTGAATTGTTGGTTTGTCCAGCGTTTCCCTATCTCGGCGTGGCTGCGACAAGGTTGGCAGGCAGCAATCTGGTACTGGGCGCGCAGACGGTTTCCGAATACGACGCTGGCGCCTATACCGGCGAAACTGCGACATCGATGCTACGCGATATCGGCTGCAAGTATGTCATCGTGGGACATTCGGAACGCAGGGCGCTGTATGGTGAAGGTAGCGATCTAGTGGCCAGCAAATTCGTGGCAGCACAAAATGCGGGCCTTATTCCTATACTTTGCGTCGGTGAGACGCTACATGAACGCGAAGCGGGCCAAACAGAAGCCGTCATTGACGCGCAATTGCTGGCAGTGTTGGATTCCGCGGGCGTTGAGTCATTTGCCAATGCGGTTGTCGCCTATGAGCCTGTCTGGGCGATAGGTACGGGCAAGACTGCAACGCCTGAACAGGCACAAGACGTCCACCGTCACATTCGAGGCGTTTTGGCGGACAAGAATGCGGACATAGCAGCGAAAGTAAAGATCCTTTATGGCGGTAGCGTAAAGGGAGAAAATGCCGACGGTCTATTCCGTATGGCAGATATTGACGGCGGACTGATTGGTGGTGCGTCGTTGAAAGTAGAAAGCTTTTTGGCAATCGCCAATGCGGCGGCGGCTATAGATTGAGGGATCGATGGAAACTATTCATGCAGGCGTGCTAATTACGCATACAGTGATCGCGCTGGTGATCATTATCTTGGTATTGCTGCAACGTGGCAAAGGCGCCGACGCGGGCGCTGCATTCGGCTCTGGGGCGTCTGGAACAGTATTTGGTTCTCGCGGCACCGGCAGCTTTTTCTCCCGGGCGACGGGTATTTTGGCAACACTTTTCTTCGTAACCAGTCTTTCACTCGCGTATATCGCGACACAGGGACCGGGCAGTCCTACGACCCTGCTTGACGATGCGCCTGCCGTTGAGGCGGAGCTGCCAGAGGCGACGCCAGGTGATGCGGAAGATGTGCCGGATTTGCCGGGCTCGGAAGAATCCGCTGACCCTGCGGTTGATGAAGGGCTGCCTTCATTGCCGGCGGACGAAGAAGAGTCTACCGAGTAGAGCCGTGAAAGACCCTTCGATTTGTGATCAAGCCGATGTGGTGGAATTGGTAGACACGCTGTCTTGAGGGGGCAGTGGCGAGAGCTGTGCCGGTTCGAGTCCGGCCATCGGCACCATATAAAAATGGCCCCTTTTAGGGGCCTTTTTCATTTGGAGGATAGGCGGACTCACCGTTATGTGGTTTTTGTGTTTTTGCGCGGTAGCCCCGAAACTTCAGTGCTTGGGTTGGGAGTGCGGCGATCCTGCTTACGCAGTGGCTCAGCTAGATGGTGACAGGGGAGTGGTCATTCTAGTCTAGGTTCGAGTCCGGCCATCGGCAAAACTACATCGCAGAAATTTTGTAGTGGCGCTGAGAGATTCTCAGCAGCAACAATCTACAAGATTGCCGAAAGCCAACCACACAGGTCGAAGCGAGGAACCTTTTTCGAGTTCCCAAATTGCGTAACATACTGCGTCATACGGCATGTTATTCTGCACTTTAGAGACGAATTTCAGCTAGGCGGCACCATGCATCGTTTTTGGTTCTTCATCAGTCTCGTAGTTGCAAATCAAGTAACTGCCGCTGAGTGTGACGAGTTGTTTGTGATTCGTGCTACGCCGGACTTCCCAACGTCAATGAACGCGCTAGCCGCAATTCAGCGCGGACCATGTTCAGTGGATGTGATATTCAATCTGTCCGACGATGGAAAACCAACCGTTCTTTCGGCTATTGCGAGCGATAAACGATGTAGCGTCTTTGAACGATCGGCAAATCGGTCGATTCAGCAAAGCGAATTCAAGTTAGGCACAAGGGTCGAAAGTTGTAGAATACAAGTGTCGTATGACCTTGAAGGTAGCTCCTAAACAATGCGCTGTGCTTGGTGCTGGGCCGTGTCTCTCAAGTTTCGTGCCGTTTTTTGTTTATCCTTGATTTGGCAAGAGCTGCGCCAGATACCTGCACCATGTTGACTTAGGTGCTTGCCGTTGGCATCACAACAATCGGAAAATCTAAGGGCACGCAATGAGCAAACCGATTCTGTTTGATCCATCGACTCATACCGTCGGGCTGTCGCGTGGATTAAACGCATCAAAGATGCCCGAAAGACCAGATCCGCCGACTCCATTCTCGGGAGTAACATTCGGTGTAGCTTCAATGTCGGAAAATTCACCGCATGGAGGAGAGGTGCATCCAGATGGTGATGAAGTCCTTTATCTTATCTCCGGTCGAGTCAAAGTCATTTTCATCGAAAGTGATGAAGACGATATTGACGTAAAGCCTGGAGACGGGCTGGTGATTCCAAGGGGTATATGGCACCGGGTCGATATCATCGAGCCAAGTCAGATTGTTTATCTTACTCCCGGACCAAACAATCAGTTTAAGCCCTTGCCGGATACTAGGTAACCGTGCCTATGTTTGCGGTATTCAGAACCTGCCGGGTCGCCCGTCACGGGTCTTGGATCCCCTCGCCGATTGCCTTCGCAAGCGCCGCGCTAGATAAGTTCGTGCATGTATGTTTAGACGTTCGGTAGTTTTAGGATGTACCGTTGTGATTCACATCGCGCGCCGTGATGGTAATTGACCGAATAGCTAGGCTTGTCGCCATTAGGGCTGTTGTTGATGGGAGCAACGCTGATACAATAGTGCGCTGAGCGAGGCCCACTGGCGGGCCGCATGGGTCGAAGTCCTAGAATGCTACAAAACTATGTTCCAATTTTGATTTTCCTCGGGGTCGCTACCGGCATCGGGCTGGTTTTGCTCGCGCTAGGTTTCCTGTTCGGAAGTGGCCAGAAGGATGCGGAAAAGCTATCCCCCTACGAGTGTGGCTTTGAGCCTTTCGAGGACTCGCGCATGAAATTCGATGTGCGCTACTATTTGGTTGCCATTCTCTTCATTATTTTCGATCTGGAAATCGCATTTTTGTTTCCCTGGGCGGTTTCGCTGGATTCCATAGGCGGCTTCGGTCTGATCGCGATGGCAATATTTCTTACTTTGCTGGTCGTTGGGTTCATTTACGAGTGGAAGAAAGGGGCTCTTGAATGGGATTAAGCCAATCGGCGCAATCTGCGGTCCAGCTGCCGGCGGATACGCAGGATGGTGCGAGCCTGCAGAAAAAGGGCTTCGTGGTTACCAGTGTAGACTCCGTGATGAACTGGGCGCGCACCGGTTCGATGTGGCCGATGACCTTTGGGCTTGCCTGCTGCGCGGTAGAAATGATGCAGGCTGGCGCTGCACGCTACGACTTGGATAGATTTGGCATCATTTTTCGGCCCAGTCCGCGACAGTCCGACGTGATGATTGTGGCCGGAACCCTGGTCAACAAAATGGCCCCGGCGTTACGTAAGGTTTACGACCAAATGCCGGAACCACGCTGGGTTGTTTCCATGGGATCCTGCGCCAATGGCGGCGGCTACTACCACTATTCTTATTCTGTCGTTCGCGGATGCGATCGCATAGTGCCTGTTGATGTTTACGTACCCGGTTGTCCGCCAACCGCGGAGGCGCTTTTATACGGCTTGATACAACTACAGAAGAAAATCCGACGGACCAGCACGATAGCTCGATAAAAAAACGATATGGCAAACACCAACGAGACCATCGCTGCTCGGCTAGAGGAGCGGTTTACATCTAAACTAGAGCGGGTACCGTCATCTTGTGGTGAGTTGACGTTCATTGTTAAGCCGCAGGATTTATTGGAAGTCGCCGTCGCGCTACGAGATGAAGACGATTTCTCGTTCGAACAGCTGATCGATGTTTGCGGCGTTGATTATCTTGAATTTGGCCAAGATGAGTGGACCACCCATTCGGCAACCGACACTGGATTTAGTCGCGGCGTTGAACGCCAGCCAGTCATCCTGGACGAGGCTGACGAATTTTCTGCAGAGAGATTTGCTGTTGTGTATCACCTTCTATCGCTGCAACACAATCGACGGCTAAGATTGAGGGTCTACACGGGCAAGAATAACCCACCTATCATTCCGTCTGTAAACGATGTTTGGAATTCTGCCAATTGGTTCGAGCGCGAGGCGTTTGATCTTTATGGTGTCTTATTCGATGGCCATCCAGACTTGCGGCGAATCTTGACCGACTATGGATTTATCGGTCATCCATTTCGCAAGGACTTTCCGATATCCGGCAATGTCGAAGTGCATTACGACGCCGAGAAAGGCCGGGTTGCCTACAAGGCTGTCAGTATCGAGGCGCGTACCTTGGTGCCAAAGGTTATTCGCGACGACAACCGCTACTCGGTCGATTTGAAGGACACTACTGACAATGGCTGAGATCCAAAATTTCACAATGAATTTTGGGCCACAGCATCCTGCGGCGCATGGTGTGCTTCGTTTGGTGCTGGAGATGGACGGCGAAGTCATTCAGAAGGCGGACCCGCACGTCGGCCTACTGCATAGGGCGACTGAAAAACTCGCAGAAACGAAACCGTATAACCAAAGCGTCGGTTACATGGATCGACTCGACTACGTATCAATGATGTGCAACGAGCACGGCTACGTATTGGCGATTGAAAAACTGCTCGGCGTTAGCGTCCCGTTGCGTGCACAGTATATTCGCGTCATGTTCGACGAAATTACACGAGTTCTGAATCATCTAATGTGGCTCGGCGCGCATGGTTTGGATATCGGCGCGATGACAATGTTTCTTTATTGTTTTCGCGAGCGCGAAGATCTGATGGATTGTTACGAGGCAGTCTCGGGGACGCGTATGCACGCAACGTACTACCGCCCAGGTGGTGTGTATCGAGATTTGCCGGACTCTATGCCGAAGTATCAGACTTCGAAGTGGCGCAGCGAGAAAGAAATCAGCAAATTGAATCGCATTCGTGAGGGATCATTGCTCGATTTTATAGAGGCATTCACAGACAAGTTTCCCGGCTGTGTAGACCAATATGAAACACTGCTTACGGACAACAGAATTTGGAAACAGCGTACGGTCAATATCGCCGTCGTTTCGCCAGAGCGTGCAATGCAACTTGGCTTCACCGGACCAATGCTGCGCGGCTCAGGAATCGAGTGGGACCTTCGCAAAAAGCAACCCTACGAAGTTTACAGTCAGATGGATTTCGATATTCCAGTCGGTGTGAATGGCGATTGCTATGATCGTTATCTTGTTCGTGTGGAAGAAATGCGGCAGTCAAATCGCATTATTCAACAATGCGTTGCCTGGCTGCGTGAGAACGCAGGTCCGGTGATGGTCGACGATCACAAAGTGGTTGCTCCGACGAGACTTGAGATGAAAGACGATATGGAGTCGCTCATTCATCACTTCAAATTGTTTACCGAAGGCTATTGCGTACCTGAAGGTGAGGCCTACGCTGCCATCGAGCATCCGAAGGGAGAATTCGGCGTCTATCTGATTTCGGACGGAGCAAACAAGCCATACCGAGTCAAAATTCGCGCGCCTGGTTTTGCGCATTTATCTGCTATGTCGGAGATGGTGGAAGGCCATATGTTGTCCGACGTTGTGGCGGTAATTGGAACGCAGGATATTGTATTCGGTGAGGTGGATCGATGACCGAAACCGTACAGCTATCGTCGCACGTTCGTGATGAAATTGATCGCTGGACTGCGAAATTCCCAGAGGAAGGGAAACGTTCTGCTGTAATCGGTGCGCTGCACGCAGTGCAGCACGAGAACGACGGCTACCTGACCGCTGAACTAATGAATGGCGTTGCCGACTATCTCGGACTGCCGACGATTCAGGTATACGAAGTGGCTACATTTTATTCGATGTTTCAGACCAAACCCGTTGGCAGAAATAACGTGGCAATTTGCACGAATATTTCTTGCATGTTGCGCGGTGCCGATGACTTGGTCGAGCACGTCGAGAATAAGCTGGGTGTGAAGCTTGGAGAGAGCACCGAGGACGGGCGGATCTACCTAAAAAAAGAAGAAGAATGTCTTGCAGCTTGTTGTGGCGCGCCAATGATGATGGTGAATCATGTGTACCACGAGAATTTGACCACGGAAGTCGTCGATGAAATTTTGGACGGGCTCGAATAGTGGACCTACAGCATAATCTCGTTTGCTTCAACACGTTCGGCGAGCAGGATTCTTGGACATTGGCGTGCTATGAAAAATACGATGGCTATCAAGCATGGCGGCGTGTTTTGGCTGGAGAATTGACACCCGAGCAAATTATTGAAGAAGTGAAAGCGTCGGGCTTGCGTGGGCGCGGCGGAGCCGGATTTCCAACGGGATTGAAGTGGAGTTTCATGCCGCGAACTGCACCCGTACAAAAATACTTGGTTTGTAATTCCGACGAAAGCGAACCCGGTACCTGTCATGATCGCGAAGTATTGCGCTATAACCCGCACAGTTTAATCGAGGGTATGGCGATTGCCTCTTACGCGATGGGGGCAACTGTTGCCTACAATTACATTCGTGGTGAATTCTTGGAAGAGCCTGTTCCCAGGTTCGAGGCGGCATTGGAAGAGGCGTACGCAGCAGGGTTGCTCGGCAAGAACATTCAAGGGTCCGGAATTGACTTCGATTTGCACTCGTTCGTGGGTGCTGGCGCGTACATATGCGGTGAGGAAACTGCGTTACTTGAGTCGCTTGAAGGCAAGCAAGGCAAACCGCGATTTAAGCCACCCTTTCCAGCCAATTTCGGCCTGTATGGCAAGCCGACGACGATAAATAACACGCAGAGCTTGGCAAGCGTGCCGACGATCATACGCAAGGGTGCAAAATGGTTTGCCGATTTGGGCCCCGAAGGTTCCGGTGGTACGGCGCAATTTTCTATATCCGGCCATATTGAGAAACCAGGCAACTACGAGTTGCCGATGGGGGTTCCGTTCAAGGACTTACTTAAACTTTGCGGTGGCGTTCAAGGTGGTCGGCAACTGAAAGCGGTCATTCCGGGCGGTTCGTCCGTGCCGGTTATGCGTGCGGAAACCATTATGGACTGCACGATGGACTACACATCGCTGCAGCAGGCGGGCTCCTCATTCGGCACTGGCGCAGTGATCGTTATGGACGAAACGACATGTATGGTGCGCGTGTTGCGACGCATATCGCGCTTTTATATGGCGGAGTCATGCGGACAATGTACGCCTTGTCGTGAGGGTACTGGTTGGTTGTATCGCATGCTAAATAGAATAGTAGAAGGCAGCGGCCAGGAAGAAGACCTAACTAAACTGGTTGCGGTTGCGAACCGTATTGAAGGACATACGATTTGTGCATTGGGCGATGCTGCCGCGTGGCCGGTGCAAAGCTTCCTTAAGCAGTTTCACAACGAATTCGAATATATGGTGCAAAATCACGGTCGAAGTATCGTTGACGGCGTCGATGAGGCTGCAGCATGAGCGACGATAAAGTTACGATCGAAGTTGATGGTGCAGAAGTCGAAGCCGTCAAGGGTCAGATGCTTATCGAGGTAACAGATCGTGTCGGCGCTTATGTGCCCCGATTTTGTTATCACGAGAAACTAAGCGTCGCCGCAAATTGCCGCATGTGCCTCGTTGAGGTGGAAAAAGGCCCTAAACCGCTGCCTGCCTGCGCGACGCCGGTGATGGATGGTATGAAAGTGTTCACCAAGTCCGCATATGCGATTGGTGCTCAAAAAGCCACGATGGAATTCTTACTTATTAACCATCCATTGGACTGTCCAATCTGCGATCAAGGCGGCGAGTGCGAATTGCAGGATCTCGCGATGGGTTATGGCAGCGACGTTTCTCGCTATAACGACCGTAAGCGCGTGGTTAAGGACAAAGATTTAGGTCCGTTAGTTTCCACTGATATGACGCGCTGTATTCATTGCACGCGATGCGTGCGTTTTGGCGAAGAGATTGCGGGTATGCCTGAACTAGGCACTATCGGGCGTGCTGAAAATATGCGCATCAGTACGTTCATAGAGAAAAGTGTCGATCATGAGATGTCGGCCAATATCATCGATCTGTGTCCGGTGGGTGCGTTAAACAACAAGCCGTACCGTTACAGCGCAAGAGCCTGGGAGATGGTTCAACGTGCGGCAATCTCACCGCACGATTGCGTAGGTTCGAATATGCACGCGCACGTGCTGCGAGGCCGCATTAAACGCATGGTGCCGCACGCGAATGAAGAAATTAATGAGACCTGGCTTTCTGATCGAGACCGTTTTGGATTTGAGGGCATATATAGCAGTGATAGGCTGCTACAACCGCGTTTGAAAGTTGATGGTGAGTGGCGCGATATTGATTGGGAAGAAGCGCTCCAGACGCTTGCGGACAAATTGCAAGCTGCGGCGGCGGATAAGGTTGGTATTCTCGCGTCGCCATCGTCGACGCTCGAGGAGGCTCGGTTACTGGAGAGAATAGCGGCTCACCTCGGTACCAATAACATCGACCATAGACTCCGGCAGTTGGATTTCGCCGATCAGGAAAACGATCCTCTAATACCGACGCTTGGCTGCAGCATTGCGGAATTGGAAAAGAAAGATGCAATTCTAATGGTCGGTTCCGATGTACGACGAGAGGCGCCGATCATCGCCCATCGGATTCGTAAGGCGAGTCTGACTGGCGCGAAAGTGTGTTTCGCAGACCAAGAAAAAAGGCCTTACCATTTCGATGTCGAAGCGCAGACCACAGGCGAAGATCTCGCTGATCAATTGATAGGAATACTGTCCACCGTCTCGATGGATGCGAAGCTGCCGAAATCAATTGCTGCAATGTGCAAGGGAGTATCCGCGTCAGAGGAACAAGGACGTATTGCGAACGCGCTGCGAAATGCTGAACGTGCACAGGTGGTCATCGGTCACAACGCGTTACGTCATCCGAGGTCATCAACTATTCGTGCGTTGGCCGCGGCGATTGCAGATGTATGTGGTGCCGATTTCGGCGTGATTTCCGAGGGCGCAAACGCCGCCGGCGCACATCTGGCTGGGCTATTGCCACACCGTGGCCCTGCTGGAGTGCCGCGTAAGAGCGCCGGTATTGATGCAGTAAAGATGAATGCACGTGACCTCGACGTGGTCGTATTATTCGGCTTGGAGCCGGATCAAGATGTGGTAAATGGCGCCGACGCGGTAGAGCATTTGTGTTCGCAAGAGTTTGTTGTCTCGATGTCACCGTATAAAACCTATGCCTTGGATAGTTGTGCGAATTTACAACTGCCTATTGGAACTTTCGCGGAAACGTCCGGGACATTCGTCAATTGCGAGGGTCGCTGGCAAAGCTTTGGCGGCGTTGCGACGCCGGTTGGTGCCGCGCGACCGGGCTGGAAGGTTCTCCGCGTGCTCGCGAATTTACTCGGCGTGGAAAACACCAAATACCAGGACAGCGTCGAAATTCGTGATGAGCTTCAGGCGGTGCTGGGTGACGCGGCCGTTGAATCGAACGGTAATTCGTTCAATGCCAGCACGTCGGCTGCTGCTGACAGTACACCGCGAACTTCAACTATTCCAATGTATGAGGTTGACGGCATCGTGCGACGCGCGGTGGCGTTGCAATTGACAATGGAAGCTCGGCGGTCACGGGGTGAGCCAGTCTGATGGCTGAGTTTCTGCAATCATTGATGGCCTATTGGGAATCGTTCCCAGCGGATCTGAGATTCGTTGTTATCGCTACGATGCAAATCTTAGCGGTGACGATTTGCGTCATTCTGACGGTCGCGTTTACTACCTATTTTGAGCGCAAAGTTATCGGTTCCATGCAAGGACGAATTGGCCCAAATCGTGTCGGTCCGCTCGGATTGCTGCAACCGTTTGCTGACGTCATAAAACTGTTAATCAAAGAAGTCGTGATCCCACAGAAATCCAACCGATTTCTATTTGTCATCGCGCCGTTACTATCCATTATTCCAGCGCTGGCGACATGGGCGGTCATTCCGTTGTCCGATGGTTTCGTAATTGCCGATATCAATGCCGGGTTGCTCTACGTACTCGCGCTGACCTCGGTCGGCGTTTATGGCGTAATACTTGCTGGCTGGGCTACTAATTCCAAATACGCATTTTTGGGTGCGATGCGTTCCGCTGCGCAAATTGTCGCCTATGAAATAGCGATGGGGTTCGCACTGGTTGGCGTATTGATGGCTGCCGGGAGCCTTAATTTAGGCGACATCACGCGGGCGCAAGCGGGCGGGCTTAGCCACTGGTTTATCTTGCCGTTGCTGCCATTGTTTTTCGTGTACTTTATATCGGGTGTTGCTGAAACGAATCGAGCGCCTTTCGATGTAGCGGAAGGCGAGTCTGAAATCGTTGCAGGATTCCACGTCGAGTATTCTGGTGTAGCGTTTGCCGTATTTTTCCTTGCCGAATACGCCAATATGGTGCTGATCTCGGCGTTAACGGCGATATTTTTTCTCGGTGGTTGGGCATCTCCATTTGAAGGCTGGAGTTTTCTTGGCGACGATAGCTTATTGCGCGCAACGAGCTTCTTCTGGCTGGCTGCAAAGATTTCATTTTTTATCTTCGTGTTCTTTTGGCTGCGGGCCACATTTCCACGCTACCGATACGATCAGATTATGCGGCTTGGGTGGAAGGTCTTTATTCCGATCACGATTGTTTGGATTGCCGTTGAAGGTGTGATGGCATGGTTACATGTCGGCCCATGGGCGAGGTTAGCAAGTTAAGCCAATGAGTAAAATTAAAGGTTACCTAAAGACATTTTTACTGTGGGAACTTTGGCAGGGCCTGTCCGTTACCCTGCGCAATTTCTTCAGGCCAAATGTCACCGTACAATATCCTGAGGAAAAAACGCCGCAATCATACCGATTTCGTGGCCTGCACGCACTGCGTCGCTATCCGAATGGCGAAGAACGTTGCATTGCTTGCAAATTGTGCGAGGCGGTTTGTCCAGCGCTCGCCATCACCATCGAATCGGATGTGAGTGATGACGGCACTCGCCGCACGTCACGTTACGATATCGATTTGTTTAAGTGCATTTATTGCGGATTTTGCGAAGAAGCTTGTCCGGTTGATGCGATTGTCGAAACCCGCATCCATGAATATCACATGGAAGCACCCGGCGAAAACATAATGACCAAAGATAAGTTGCTCGCTGTCGGCGATAAATTCGATGCGATGATATCTGCGGACAAAGCCGCTGACGCGAAGTATCGATAGAGGAATTCGAGTTTGTTACACACAATACTCTTTTACTTATTTGCCGCTGTTTTATTTATAGCGGCGCTCGGCGTCATTTTTTCACGCAACCCGGTTCACGCAGTCATGTTCTTGGTTCTCGCATTTTTCCAGAGCGCTGTGCTATGGCTGCTCGCGGAAGCGGAATTTCTGGCAATAGTGTTAGTGCTGGTCTATGTCGGCGCTGTTATGGTGCTGTTCCTGTTTGTTGTGATGATGCTCGACATTAATGTTGAACGAGTGCAGGGCGGACTAACTCGATACGCGCCGCTAGGCCTAGTCGTTGCTGTCGTAATGGTGTTCGAACTCGTGCAGATCATTTGGCTTCGCGGACAAGCAAACACGGAAACGCTTGGCTTCGCCGCAACGCCAGAAGGCTATAGCAATACCAAAGCGCTGGGGGCCATTCTGTATACCGAGCATGTATATGCTTTCGAAATTGCAGCAGTCATTCTGCTTCTTGCAATCATTGCAGCAATTACATTAACGATGCGTAGGCGCCCAGGGTTGAAGCAACAGAATATTTCAAATCAAGTTGCCGTGTCGGCTAAGGATCGTGTCCGTGTCGTGAAAATGGACGCGGAGAGTAATTCATGATCGGTTTGCAACATTACTTGACGATTTCAGCTGTTTTGTTTGCGATGAGCGTTGCTGGCATTTTCATTAATCGGCGAAATCTGATTTTGCTGCTTATGTGCATTGAGTTGATGCTGCTCGCTGTGAATTTTAATTTCATTGCGTTTTCCCGTCATCTGGGTGATGAAACCGGGCAAGTATTTGTGTTCTTTATTCTTACCGTTGCGGCAGCGGAAGCGGCGATTGGTCTGGCGATACTGGTCGTATTATTCCGCAATCAACGCTCTATCAATGTACAAGAACTTGATTCAATGAAAGGTTAGCGGGAAGCGACGAAGCAATGCACAGCTATCATCTAACTATCGTTCTCGCGCCCTTGGCGGCCGCAATCGTTGCGGGATTGTTTGGCCGACAGATCGGTCGGGCTGCAGCACATTGGATCACCGTTTTGGCGGTTGGTCTTTCCTGTGTTCTTTCGCTTATCGTTTTTAAGCATTTGTATTTTGATGGTGGGGTCGCAGAAAATTACAGTGTTTACACCTGGGCGGTAAGCGATGGACTCCGAATGGAAGTCGGTTTCCTGATTGATCGACTAACTGCGCTCATGATGGTGGTGGTGACTTTTGTTTCGCTAATGGTGCACATTTACACGATCGGCTATATGCGAGACGACCCGGGTTATCAGCGATTTTTTAGTTTCATATCGTTGTTCACTTTCGCGATGCTGATGCTGGTAATGGCGAATAATTTCTTACAGCTGTTTTTCGGTTGGGAAGCTGTGGGATTGGTTTCTTATTTGTTAATTGGATTTTGGTTCAAGAAAGAAACTGCAATATTCGCAAATTTGAAAGCATTCCTGGTAAACCGAGTCGGCGATTTTGGTTTCATTTTGGGCATCGCGGGTGTCGTACTGTTTACCAATTCGCTGGACTATCAAACGGTTTTCGCAAGCGCCGATAATATTGCGGCACAATCAATTACGATATTCGGCGACACCGCTTGGAACGCGATGACCGTTATCTGCATTTGCCTGTTCATCGGTGCCATGGGTAAGTCCGCACAGGCGCCATTACATGTCTGGCTGCCGGATTCGATGGAAGGTCCAACGCCGATTTCCGCTCTTATACATGCGGCGACTATGGTGACAGCTGGGATATTCATGGTGGCCAGAATGTCGCCGCTGTTCGAATTATCCGAAACGGCGCTTGCCGTCGTTCTAACCATTGGTGCGGTGACGGCCTTTTTCATGGGTCTTCTCGGAATTGTGCAAAATGACATCAAGCGGGTGGTTGCCTATTCCACACTTTCGCAATTGGGTTATATGACCGTTGCGTTGGGCGTTTCTGCCTATAGCGCGGCAATCTTCCATCTGATGACGCATGCATTCTTCAAGGCGTTGTTATTTTTGGCTGCAGGCTCCGTCATCATTGCGATGCATCACGAACAAGATATCCGCAAGATGGGCGGCCTGCGCAAATATATGCCGATTACATATTGGACGTCTTTGATCGGAACTTTAGCCTTGATCGGGTTCCCCGGGAGCTCCGGATTCTTTTCCAAAGACGCCTTGATTGAGGCGGTCAAGGAATCGCATTGGCATGGTCAAGGAATGATCTATTGGATTGCGTACTTGAGCGTGTTGCTAGGCGTGTTTGTCACTGCGCTGTATTCATTCCGGATGTTTTTTCTGGTGTTCCACGGCAAGGAACGCATGGATAAGAAAACCAAGTCGCACCTACATGAATCGCCGTGGGTCGTTACTGCGCCGTTGATCTTGCTGGCGATTCCGTCCGCCATTATTGGCTGGTTCACCATCGGACCGATTCTGTTTGGCGACTATTTCGGCGGTTCCATACAGGTCCTTGCTGGACACGACGTGCTTTCCGGGATGGGCACTCGATTTACGTCCAGCGCCGCATTTATTGGTCATGCGCTGACACAACCGGCCGTCTGGTTAGCCGTGTCGGGCGCGATCACCGCTTGGATCTTGTATTTGTATCGGCCTGAAATTCCGGGCCGGTTGCGTGACAAATTGTCGCCTTTGTATACGTTGCTCGATCGCAAGTATTACTTTGATGAATTGTGGATCAAGGGATTTGCCGGCGGTGGTCGCCGCATAGGTTCGCTGCTATGGCGAAAAGGCGATGAATTTCTTATCGATGGATTAATGGTAAATGGTACCGCGAATAGTGTGCGCCGTCTCGCAGGCGTAATGCGGCAGTTGCAGACCGGATATTTGTACCATTATGCGTTCGCGATGATTTTCGCCCTGGCTTTGTTTCTTGCCTGGCTATTGTGGTTGAGCTAGCGCAGTGGACTTAACGACGAACATTCTGAGCGTACTCATTTGGCTGCCAATTATCGGTGGAATCACCGTATTGCTCGCAGGCGACGCGGACGATTCAGCATCGTCGCGTGCGGCGGGTATGCGGGTCCTAGCGCTCGCGGTGTCGCTGCTGACTTTGTTGCTAAGCGGGTTCTTATACCTGCATTTTGATGGCTCTCTCGCAACGATGCAGTTCGTTGAACGCGATTCGTGGATCGGCGCGTTCAACGCGGACTACTATTTGGGTGTTGACGGCATATCCGCGCCGCTGATTCTTCTGACAGCATTTATCACACCGCTGGTCATTGTTGCTGGCTGGGACAACATCAAATCGCGGCCGGCCCAATATTTTGCGGCCTTTCTGATATTGGAAGGGTTGATGATTGGTGTTTTCGCGGCACTAGACGCAATTCTCTTCTATGTATTCTGGGAAGCGATGTTGGTACCAATGTTTCTCATTATTGGCATTTGGGGTGGCGAGCGTCGCGTGTACGCGACCATTAAGTTCTTTTTGTACACATTTCTTGGCTCCGTGCTAATGCTGGTAGCGTTTATCTACCTTTATGGAAAAGCTGGCAGTTTTGATTTCTTCGCATTCGGCGATGTCGCGCTATCGTTGCGCGAACAACAATTTATTTTCATTGCATTTTTATTGGCTTTTGCCGTCAAGGTGCCCATGTGGCCGGTGCATACCTGGTTGCCAGATGCGCACGTTGAAGCACCAACGGGTGGGTCCGTCATATTGGCGGCAATCATGTTGAAGATGGGCGGCTACGGATTTGTCCGGCTTTCTCTGCCGATGGTGCCCGATGGCAGTGAGTATTTTTCATTCTTTATGATCGTCTTGTCACTCATTGCGGTGGGATACATCGGTCTGGTGGCGTTGGTTCAGAAAGACATGAAAAAACTGATTGCCTACTCGTCAATCGCGCACATGGGATTCGTTACGCTTGGCATGTTCATTGTTTGGTCAGTTGCCGTAGAAAGCGGGTCAGGGGCCGAACTTGGCGTAACGGGCGGCTTGGTACAGATGATCTCGCACGGCCTGGTGTCAGGCGCCATGTTCCTGTGTGTCGGCGTACTATATGACCGAATGCATAGCAGACAGATTGGCGACTACGGCGGCGTCGCCAATACGATGCCATGGTTTGCTGCATTTATGGTGTTTTTCGCGATGGCGAATGCGGGCCTTCCAGGCACTTCTGGTTTTGTTGGCGAGTTCATGGTGATTCTGGCCAGTTTCAAAGCAAACTTTTGGTACGCGTTTTTTGCGGCAACGACGCTGATTCTCGGTGCTGCGTATACATTGTGGATGGTCAAACGCGTCATCTATGGTGATGTCGCTAATTCAAACGTGGCGGCGTTGCAGGACCTCAATACGCGTGAGTTCGTTGTACTCGGAATTCTCGCTGCTGCTGTGTTGCTTGTCGGTCTCTGGCCGGCGCCGCTGATCGATATGATGTCTGCAACGGTGGAACAACTCATTCAGCAAGTTAGCCAATCCAAGATACCGGGAGCCTAAGATGACATTTGCTTCCCTGTTACCTGCCGCCCCCGAAATAACATTGTTGTCGTTAATCTGCCTGGTTTTGTTGGCCGATCTTTTCGTGAGTGATGAAAACCGCGTTGTTACGGTTTGGCTCAGCATTGCTTCATTGTTTGTGACCGCATATTCGATCGTTGTTAGTGGATCGGGCGGCGATACTGTGATGTTCGATGGAAGTTATATCAGTGATGGACTGTCGCATGTCTTGAAGCTTGCGTGCGTGCTGACAGTTGCTGTCGGTTTTCTTTATTCCAGAGACTATTTACAACAGAACAAACTGCTACGCGGCGAATACTACTTGCTTGGAATGTTTGGCCTGCTCGGCATGCTGATCATGATATCTGCCAACAGCATGTTGACGATGTATCTCGGTCTCGAAACTCTGTCGCTTTCTTTGTATGCCTTAGTCGCGTTCGAACGCGATTCCGCAAAAGCTGCTGAATCGGCAATGAAGTACTTTGTATTGGGCGCCATTGCATCTGGTGCATTGCTCTACGGTATTTCCTGGGTTTACGGCGTGACCGGGTCGCTGCAATTCGATGTCATTGCCGCGACGTTGGCGGCAAATCCCCAATTGAACGGCTTGTCACTATGGTTTGGTTTGGCCTTTCTGATTGTTGGTATTGCATTCAAGTTTGGCGCTGTGCCGTTTCATATGTGGTTGCCGGATGTCTACCAGGGCGCGCGTTCTCCAGTGACGTTGTACATCGCATCTGCTCCGAAGCTCGCGGCGCTTGCGCTGATACTGCGCATCCTTGTAGGCGCATTTGGTGACCAGCACGCGGCCTGGCAGGGCATGATTATGGTGGTCGCCGTACTCTCGTTGTTAATTGGCAATATCGTAGCCATAGCACAAACCAACATCAAACGAATGTTGGGTTATTCAGCCATCGCCCACGTCGGTTTCATTTTGCTGGCCGTGTTTACGGGATCTGCACAAGGTTATGCAGCAGCGTTGTATTACTCATTGACATACGTGGTGATGGCGGCTGCTGCTTTCGGCATGATAATTCTGTTGAGCCGACAAGGTTATGAAGCTGAGAATCTCGCAGACTTCAAAGGTCTTAACAGTCGCAGCCCCTGGTTCGCTCTGATGATGTTATTCGTTATGTTCGGCATGGCAGGGGTCCCGCCCTGGGTAGGATTTTTCGCGAAGTTGAGTGTGATTGACGCGCTACTGAGCGCAGGATTTGCGGAACTCGCCGTTCTTGCCGTATTGGCTTCGGTGGTCGGTGCTTTTTATTACCTCAGAGTTGTCTGGTATATGTATTTTGATGCAGCGGACGATAAATCGGTGTTTCAAACAGGCAGGGACACACAATTGGTTTTGAGCCTAAATAGCCTTGCAATTCTGGGACTTGGCCTGATGCCGGGTTGGCTTTTATCACTTTGTATTCGGGTGATGAGCTAGAGAATTTTCTCTAGCGACTTAATGTCTTTGAAACTCAAAAATATAGTGGCTTCACGGGTTGTAAATAATGAGCCCAGTTTGTATTATGCCGCCCCTACTGATGCGGGGTGGAGCAGTCTGGCAGCTCGTCGGGCTCATAACCCGAAGGTCGCAGGTTCAAATCCTGCCCCCGCTACCATCTTTATAGCCCCTTGTTTTTGCTTGGGGCTTTTCTTTGCGACCTCCTGTGCCAGCAGGGCCAAGCGCTCCCCGTTAACTTCGAGTGTCGCCACTAGGTGCCTTTTGCGCTGCCCAAAGCAGCCATTCGAGTGGTAGGATCGTAAAGGTCTGCTACTGACCCGTTGCGGACGGATGGTTGTGAGCACTGCAGGCTCCCGTCACAAAACTCTTCGCCTCAAACCCGTATCTCCGCGAGACCAGTCACATATTCGACCTCGCCTGGTGTGGCAGGAGCGAACTCGTGGTTGATTTAGTTTCGTTTTTGTGAAATTATTTCCTATATGATGAATCAAATGACCGCCCTCGACAGCAAGCTCGACGCCCTCGCCGACCCTACACGACGCGCGATTGTAGAGCTGCTTGTGCAGCAGCCGCATCGCGCCAGTGATCTGGCCGACGCAACCGGCGTCACCCGATCACGCATGAGTAAGCACCTGCGGATCTTGCTGGATGCGGGTATTGCGCGAGATGAACGTCCCGCCCACGACGCGCGGTCGCGCGTTTTCCACCTGCAGCCCAACGCAATGAACGACATGCGCCGCTGGTTAGAACAGCTGCAGCAGCGGTGGGATGCCCAGCTGCAGTCATTTAAAGAACACGTAGAACGGCAAGCAGAATAGTCAGACAGCAAAGACACTAGGTAAGGATTAGATCAATGAGCGAGCAACCCATGAGCGAGCCAAACTCCATTTCATCCTCCGTCGACGTCGCAGTCGACCCCGCAACCGCCTTCAAAGTGTTTACCGAAGAGGTGAGCTGTTGGTGGTTGCAAGGACCCATCAACTTTCACGATTCAACGCGTGCCTATGAGATGCGCATTGAGCCAAGGCTGGGCGGCAGTGTATTGGAGGTATACGACCTAGATACCTGCGACGGACTCGAGCTTGCGACCATCACCCAATGGGAGCCCGGTGTGCGCCTCGCTTGGAAAAGCGTTATCGACGACGTAGACACCGAAGTGTTGTTCGAACCAATCGGCACGGGCACACGCATCACCGTTGTCGCAACGATCAATGGCGAAGACCGCGGCGGCACCGCCTGGGTGCGCGTTACCCCAACCTGGCTCGCGCGATGGTTCGACCGGCGCGTGCAAGAAGCGCACGAACCAATGCAGATGGCGAAACTCGCCCTCGCTGTGCACTACGCTGATCCGGTTGCCGCCGCGCATTGGTTGCAGGACGTTTTTGGGTTTGTCCCTGCCTCGCACATACCAGATGAGTTCACCGACCACACCTGGATTGAGTTTCACATCGGTAACGCATCGCTCATTTTGATTGCGCGACCGGGCGAGGCCGAAGGTGTTACGCACATCCCCTGGGTGTTTGTCGACGATTTAGACGCACAGTACCAGCAGTTAAAGCAACGCGAGGCTGAGATAATCGAAGAGCCCATTCACCACGGCGCCCGCTGGTTTACGGCGAAAGACCTAGCCGGCCACCAGTGGACCTTCGCGCAGGCGAGCCCGCGTATGTAGAGCCACTTAAGCCATGGATGGCGATTAGTTTTTTCTTCTTGTTAAGTTGCGATCGGGCGGCAAGCAATGTCCGCTCTTGGCCGAAGGCGGACTGTCAATGGAGCATTCTCCGGGGAGATCGAATGGCCGCTTCACGCGAAAGTCGCGATTCAGGTGAGTCAGACCAGCGGCACGATCGTCGGGGGTGGTTGCTGGCTATAAAGGAAGAATCGCGCCCCCGCTACCAAAAATGAAAAGAGCCGGGCCCAGCGGGACCGGCTTTTTCGTTTTCGCTATTGGGACAGGATCTGGTTCTGCGAAGAGAGCAGGTTCACCCGCAGCCGCAGCGATACGGGAGCATCGCGATCAGCGGCAAGAGCAACCGGAGCGGGAAGCGCGGAGGGCGAAATCCTGCCCCCGCTACGATCTTTATAGCCCCTGGTTTTAGCCTGGGCTTTTTTGTGCCGCTAGCTGCTTCTTTCAATGTTTGCTTTGCCACCATCACCGTTGTTATCGGGTGCGCGCCCGATCTGAGTTAGGATGAATCTTGTCTCCTCATTATTGAAACCACCGAAGCAAGCTTATGGAAGCACTTTGGATCGGCGTCGCGTTTGCCTTTGGTCTACTTAGCCGTCAATTCGGCCTACCTCCTTTAGCTGGCTACCTCGCTGCCGGATTTGTGCTAAGTGCCTTCGGCTTTGAAAGTGGGGCGCTTCTTGATGCGGTCGCCCATATTGGCGTTTTGCTACTGCTATTCAGCGTTGGGCTCAAACTGGATCTGCGTGGCCTGTTGCGCCACAGCATTCTGGGCACCGCCG
Source organism: Woeseia sp. (assembly GCA_021773015.1). Lineage (GTDB taxonomy): Bacteria > Pseudomonadota > Gammaproteobacteria > Steroidobacterales > Woeseiaceae > OFTM247. Next base: position 476,809 of record JAJFKW010000001.1, on the reverse strand, counting down.
CTATGCACCTGTCTATCACTGGCGCTGTGCTCGGGTTTGTCCTTTTTGTGTCAACCGACCTCAACTGGTTCGGCGCGTTGTTCCTCGCGGTCACCCTTGGGTTCTCGAGCACGGTACTCGCTGTAAAAGTACTGGAAGACAGGCGCGAAGTTCGGGCATTTCATGGTCGCATCGCAATCGGAGTGCTCATCGTTCAGGACCTCGTGGCCGTCGCACTATTGAGTTTCTCAGGCGGCCACACGCCGAGCCCGTTAGCACTGCTGCTGTTGGGATTGCCTTTGCTTCGTCCGTTGTTGCACCGAGTGCTCGAGATCAGCGGCCACGATGAGTTGCTCGTCCTTTTTGGCTTGCTCCTGGCATTGGTCGGTGGAGCGGCGTTCGAGCAAGTGGGCATGAGTTCGGAACTCGGCGCTTTGGTTCTGGGCGGACTCCTTTCCGGCCACTCCAAGGCCGTTGAACTGTTCAAGACCCTGTGGGGCTTGAAAGAGGCATTTCTGGTGGGATTCTTCTTGCAGATCAGTCTGACCGGTTGGCCTGGCGAAACGGGCTTGCTCTATTTGGCGCTGCTCATGCTGTTCTTGCCGATCAAGTCGGTACTGTTTTTCTTTTTATTGTTGGTCTATAGGCTCAGGTCTCGTAGCGCTTTCCTGGTTTCCCTTAGCCTAACCAGCTACAGCGAGTTCGCACTAATCTGTGTTCCGGTTGGCATCGAGGCTGGCTGGATTACTACAGAGTGGGCCGTGATACTGGCCCTGGCCATCACGGTATCGTTCATGGTGACAGCGCCGATCAATCGTGTGGCTCACCGTGTCTACGCACGCCTGGAAGCAAGACTGCTGCCTTTCCAGACCACCGAGCGTCATCCGGACGAGCAACCCGTTCTGCTTGGAAGGTCGCATTTCCTGGTGCTGGGCATGGGTCGTTCGGGAACGGCTGCGTACGACTTTCTGACAGGACATGGTATGCGAGTGGCCGGCCTGGATTCGGACCCCACGAAAGTGGCTCGGCACCGAAAGGCCGGACGTCGCGTGATGTTCGCCGACGGCGAGGACCCGGGACTGTGGCACCACCTGGATCTCGACGAGGTTCAGGCTGTGTTGATGACGATGCCCGACGCGCAGTCCACCAGCTTATCGGCTAAGGACCTGCGAAGACACGGCTTCACGGGTTTGATTGGCGCCACCAGCCATCATCACGACGAGGACCGGTTACTCCTCGAAGCCGGCGTCGACAAGACTTTTCTTACCTACGAAGAATCCGGCGTGGGCCTGGCTGAACATGTCGTCGAGGCGATGGGAAAAATACAGCCGGAATGACTTGTAACAAGAGGCGAGCCGGCTGTCTCCGACATTATTACTGATTCGCAGTATCTGTTGATAAAGGCTCGAGCCTGACGACCTCCGCCCTGGTCTCGGTGGCGGAGATCACTTGCACGCGGTACCCGTTCCAGGTAATCGCATCGCCCTTTCGGGGAATCCGCTCGAGGCGCGAGGACACCAAGCCGCCGAGAGTGTGCACGTTGGCGTCCGGGCTCCATGGGATACCGAGGTGCTCGGACAGCTTCAGCAACTCGATCGTCGATAGTGCGTGCACAGCACCGTCTTTCTGCGGCCAGAGATCTTCGATTAGCCGGTCGCTCTCGTCGACGATTTTACCCACGATTTCCTCGAGTACGTCTTCGAGCGTCACGATGCCCTCAGTGCCGCCATATTCATCGACAACGATCGCCATATGCTGCCGTTCGGTTCGAAACGCCTGTAACAGACTGTTGAGTGGTTTCGATTCTGGAATGATGATTGGCTCACGCATCAGCGTGGGCCAATCGATGACATCAGGATTGTCCGGCAGCGAGAGCAAGAGTTCTTTTGCGTGAACCACGCCGGACACGTCGTCGAGCTGTCCTGTCGGCGTGTAAGGAAAACGGCTATGCCCGGATTGCTGGATCGTGCGCATGACGTCGTCGGGCCTTTGCTTTTTGGTAAGGGCCACCACTTGCTGCCGCGGCACCAGGATGTCGGCCGCCCGTAACTGGTGTAGACGCGTCGCGTGCACGATGATACCTGCGGTACGCGCTCCAACGACGCCCTCCTGTCGACCGATCGCGGTTAAGAGTCGGATCTCCTCGATTGATGTTGATTGGAATTCTTTCGATCCTCGAATTCCACGTGATACTTTGCTCGCGAGCGTGACGAGCGGGCCGAGAACCACCGTCAGCCAGTGAATAGCATGCGCGACCGGTCCCGCCAACACATCGGCAAAGGTCACACCAAGAGTTTTCGGAATAATCTCGGTGAACAGCAGGACGGCAACCGTGAACACTGCAGAGAAAACCCATAGCGATTGCTCGCTGAATACGTCCACATAACTTGCGCCGGCGACCGTCGCACCGATCGTGTGCGCGATCGTGTTAACGATCAGGATCGCAGCGATGGGTACATCAATGCTTTTCTTGAAGGATTTTAGGAGGCGCCCGGACTGGCGTCCTGAACTGACAAGGTGCTCGATCTGAGCCGGCCTGATAGATAGGAGTACGGACTCAAAAATCGAGCAAAGGAAAGAGACCACCAGGGCAACGGTGACCGCAGTTACTAAAATAAACATGGCCCCTCCGGAAGTGGGAATCGCGCTAAGTCTTGGCTTATCCTGTAAGACAAACGTTAGCGTACACAAATGCTGCCTGAGGTAAAAACAGACGTAGGCGGAGCGGGGTGCTTAGAGCTAAGCCGCAACCAGCGGAATCTTTAGCATTGCCAACGGCTCAGGGACCGTTGCTAACGGACGAATCGAGCCCCCGCTACCAAACAAAAAAGGCCCCCACAAGGGGACCCATTTTTGTTTGGAAGGGTGGTGCAAGGGTTTGAGCCTCGTTCAACAAAACGCGCGAGCGTTTTGGGCAGCGGAGCACAGCTCCGCGGGGTCGAAGACCCGAGAATCGCTTAGGAGCGATTCGAGCTAATCCTGCGCCCGCTACCAACATTGAAGGGGTCCCTTCTTGAGAGGCCCTTTTTTTGTTTGGAAATGAGCGAGTTTTGAACCTGGAAAGCAGCGAAGCGGCGCAGGTTTATTCGAAGGCCGAAATAACTGAGCCCGCAGGATACATTCAGCTTTTCGACAAATCCTCAGCGATCATCAGTGGATTGCCATCCGGATCGAATAAAGTCGCGACTTTGACCATACCCTCGACCTCAATGGTATCGCCGTCGAATTTTACCGCTGCCTCTTCCAAAGCAGCACGGGCTAAGTCGAAGTTGGGAACTCCGAATACGGGCATTGTGCTTGCGGGTTTGATTTCTTCCGCATCACCCAGCCCAATCGTTACACCCGGTGTGTTGGTCGAAATTTCGGTCCAACCGGCATCGTCCGCAGAGAACAGCTCGGCGAAGCCTAGGTGTTCTTGATACCAGGCAACAGTTGCAGCTCTGTCCTTCACTGAAAACGCGATGGTGATTGTATTGTCTGGCGAGATCGTAGGCATGAGTTGCTCCGTTGCGATTTTCCAATTAATATAGTAACTATACTAAATGGACACCTGTGAACTCGTCAAGCTGTGCTCCCGCTCCTGGTCATTGACTGCTTTGGGTCTTATGGCTGACGGCGTTCCAGGACGCACATCTCCGCTTGCGGCGGCCGCAGGCTGCGGCCGGACAGCAATGAGCGGGAGCGTTTGTCATTTGGTGGAGCTGGGGCTACTGGAGAGGAACCCAGGTTATGGACACCCTTTGCGGCCAGAACTCAGACTAACGGCAGATGGTGAAGACATTGCGAACTGGGCCTCAACGCTCATCTGGATCGTGAAGGGTAGAGCGGACCGTCGGCTTCTGCGAAGTAAATGGTCGCTGCCGCTGATCAGTTGCTTACCAAATGAAACCCGATACTCAGAATTAAGGCGTCAACTCATCCCGGTGTCAGATAGGGCTCTTTCCTTATGCCTTGGACGACTCACCGAAGGGCGTTGGATTTCTCGCCAGGTTTCGACAGACCAGTCTCCCCCGGCGGTGAGTTACCGCCTTAATGAAACGGGAAGCCATGTGCACAGACATCTAAAAGTGATTCCCTTGGGCTGACAGTTTGGGAGTGTTTTTTCTAGTCGATGTCGGTCATTGTTTGGTAGCCGTTGGCGATCGTACGGCCGCATTAAGCGAAAGCAGCCATTCGATTGACTCAGACTAGCCACACTATCGTCGGGGGTGGTAGTTGGCTATTAAGGAAGAATCGCGTCCCTAGTGGGCGCCATTTTCGTTTGAATTCAAGAATCGGTTACCCAACCAGCTCGTCAGGTTCATGCATCACGAGGAATTCCTCGGGTAGCAGAGGTTGCGGCAGTGCGAGAATGTAAACGACACGATCTTGCACTGCACCCTCGGCATGCAGGGTCTTGGCCGGGACCACTATTTTATCGCCTGCTTTGACAGGCGTTCTTGAGCCACTCTTTGCATCAAGAAAATCGGTTTCGCCTTCCATGATGTAGGCATGGACCTCTTCTGAGTGCCAATGAACGTGGAATCCTTCGGTTGGACCTGACACGAATGTGGTTGGCCAGGTACCGTTTTTCTTAACGTCATCGAGAACGTCAGTTTGCGATTCGAAAAAGTCAGCGTAAATCTTAAGCTCCATCGTAAAACTCCCAAGTTGTTGATATATGGATTCCGGACATTGAGGCCTCATCAGGGAGGCATCCTAGCGACTATCTCTGGTGTGATAAACGTACGTATACTCATGACTTTCATGTACGGTGCGCACGAATGGATTTTGAAGCAGTCCGTGTCTTTGTCGATGTCATGAAACTACGCAGCTTTGCTGCAGCTGCTCGCCAGCGCGACATGGATCCTTCGTCGGTTTCTCGCTCAATTGCGAGTTTGGAGTCGGAGCTCGGATTCCGCTTGTTTCACCGCACGACTCGCAAGCTCGCCCCAACCGAAGCGGGTAGCGAGTATTACGCCCGCGTGCAGAGTCTTATCGGTGAGTTTGACAGAGCTGGCGAGGCCGCCATGGATCTTGTGAGTTTGCCGATCGGGACGTTGCGAGTAACGGCGTGTACGTCCTTCGGACAACGGGTATTGGCTCCCATCCTTCCAAAGCTGCGCTCGCAGTATCCAAATCTTACCATTGACCTCGTTTTGGTCGATCATCATGTTGACATGGTCGAGGAACAGATTGATATTGCCGTACGATTTGGCAGCCGGCCGGAAGGCGATTTCATAGCGAGCAAATTGGTCCCACGGCGATTCCAAGTCTGTGCAAGTCCCGCGTACATTGACAAATATGGTCAGCCGGCACATCCGACGGATCTCGAAAATTTGGACTGCCTCTTGTTTTCAATGCCAGGGTACCGCAGTGCTTGGAAATTTCGCGACGCTTCCAACGAGATATTCAACGTCCCGGTATCTGGTCACTTGCTCGTGTCACACGGAATGACGATGACCGCTTGCGCAGTTGCAGGGCTTGGTCCGTCACTACTACCGGATTGGCTCTCCCGACAAGAGATTGCCTCTGGTTCGCTTGTCGATCTGTTTCCGAAATACGAATGTACTGCGACAGATTTCGATACGGCGGCCTGGTTGATTTATCCGAGTCATAGCTACTTACCGACAAAAGTGAGCGTATTTGTAGAATTCTTGCGCGCCGAAATTTCCGGGCCTGCCTGACAGGCTACGCAGCGATCAACACAACTTTAAATTTCGCAAGTGACTTCGGCGCCGTTGCTAACGTACAAAGCGGGTCCCCGCTACCGAATAAAAATGGGTACCCTTGTGGGGCCCTTTCTTGTTTAGAGGGGTGGTTCAAGCCGAGGCGCCCCGGATACGTAGTGTCGGAATAGTGGCAAAGGCCATCATGCCCCAGCTACCACTATTAAATGCAAAGGGTTCGCTTCCGCGAGTCTTTTTGCGTTCGGCGATGGATAGGTCCACAAAACACCTTCTTGCAGCCGCAAAGCCACTCACCCGAGTATGGCGCTCTGGTGTGACCTTGGTTAGCACGGCTTGACGATAAATCTTACGAAAATGTGCCTCGCGTCAAGAGATTTCTCTGGATGTCGAAGTGCGATCAATGTCCGTTGCGGACAAATCGATAAAGCATCTGATCTAGCAGCCGATACCAACAGTGTACATCCATTGACCTTTGTCGATTGGAGCGAAATCTGATGGCATAGGAGAAAGAAACATGACCTCGGGACGCGGGGACAGACTTGGGCGAGGCGATAGCTGCCCGACGGCATCGCTCGGTGAAACGCCTGGCTGGGTAGTTGATGAGCCCATTAAAAGAACGCAACAAGGCGGCTACACGCTCCTGGAAATGCTAATCGTTGTGGGGCTACTTGCCATGATCGCGGCGATTGCGGTGCCATCGGTTACTCCGGCCGAGCATCAAAAGTTGAGCCTAGCTGCGTCGACGGTCGCCGCCGTACTTCGTTTCGCTCGGGAAGAGGCAAGGCGTTCGGGAGTCATCCATGGCGTATCGGTTGATGTATTGAATGACCAGGTAAGCGTATTTCGTCTCGATGAGACGCCTAATCCGAATGTTAAAATCTTCGACGTTTACCAGCCGGTGTCAAAGCAGTTGTACACAGTTCAGCTTGGCGCGTCGCCTTTCGGCGGAGTCGCACTCAACGCTATTGGTGGACAGATGATGGGTACATGCAACGATCCAGAGAACATCGCGTTTGATTCAAATGGTGTCGTACGCTGTGTTGAACCCGTAGCCACCCGAATTCGCAACGCCAGTATCGAATTGGCGCTCGATAGACTCCAACTGACGATAGCCATTGATGAGTATGCCGGTCGGGTGACGATCCAGTGAGACAGGCGCTAAAGATTGCACGGCATCAGTCGGGGATCTCCTACGTCGAGGTGCTTGTTGCGGTCACTATTTTGGCAATCAGTGTGCTACCCGCAACCAATGCGATACGTGGTTCGATGGATGCGGCCGAATCGGATAGTCTGGCGACCGTCAATCATTATCGCCTGATGAGCAAACTTGAAGAGGTGCTGGCTGAACCGTTTTCGGCCGTATTTGCCGAGGCTGCAGGACCAGCCGCGGCCACGGCGTACTCAGACACCATTGGTACTATCGATCGACGTGTCGTATTCATTGCGGCCTACGACGGCGACAACGCCGATGCCGACAACAATCCCTTTACGGGTACGGATACGGGTCTGTTGTGGGTTCGCGTTGAGATCGAAGGAAGCGTTGGAGCCCTGCAATCGCTGATGACGGATCGGTGACCGGTCGATTCACTCAAGCGGGATTCAGCGTAATCGAACTCGTGACCTCTATCGGGATCGCTGCGTTGTTGCTTACCGGTTTAATGCAATTGCTCAACTCAGGAATCTCGACGATGCACGTCGTCGAGGACCGCACGGATCTGGCGCGTCAAGGGCGCTTTGCGATGGCGCGCATAGTTGATTCGGTACGTGGTAGTGACCGACTGTTGATTCCGCTGGCAGATAATCCAGCAACCACATTCAATGAGAATGTGCGCGAACAATCCGTACCTGCTTCACCACCGCAAAGTGGTAGTTTGCTTGCCACGGCAGTCTTGGCAGTCACCGTGAATCCGTTACAGGACATTGACGGCAACGGCGTCTTTGATGCCGATAACGACAATGATGGTCAGATTGACGAGGACCTGCCAGCTGACAGTCAGAACGACGGCAAGGCAGGCATTCGCGACTTCGACGATGACGGTAATGGTGTTAAGGACTTCATGTTCTCGCCGTCCGGTGATGACGATGAGAGCAGCGACTTTAGTCAGAGCGAGGATACATTCAACGGAATCGACGACGATGACGATGGCAGTATCGATGAAGACCCCGCTGCGGACAATAACGGCGATGCAGCACCTGGCATAGCCGGTGTGGATGACGACGGCGACGGCAACATTGATGAAGGTGACGTTGCGGATGACGATGAAGACGGCAAGACCGACGAGGACTGGTACGACCCGGTCGTCTTTTATCTGATTGGCACGACCGTTGTAGAGCGGCGAGCCGTACCGTGGGACGAGAACACGGACAGCGTCATCAACGGGCAGGATTTTGTCGAGTCGACGATTGCAAACAATGTGACTTTATTGCGATTCGAGCGGGTCGCGCCAAGCATTATTGGTCAACGGCAACTCATCGATATCACGTTAACGCTGGCTGAACCAAGCGGCGAGACGATTAATCTGAATACACGCGTTCGCGTTGGGGCCTCGCGATGATACGCGCCCAGCCCGCGACCCAACAGGGCTTCTTGCTGATCACTGTGGTGCTCATTCTCGGTGTCCTGGCAGCGATGGCTCTCATGCTGTCCGGCAGCACCAGCTTGGATAATGCCCTGGTCGCTAAACATGCGGAAAGCGCAACCTTAGATTATCTTGCCGAATCGGGCATGGCGCACAGTCAATGGCAGCTTACGCAAAACGACTCCTGTCTCGGGTATACGGATTTGCCGAACACCGTATTCGGCGAACATAGTTACAGCGGCACGGTCAGTCCGACCGCAGGTTCACCGGTTTCCGTAACGGCGGTCGGTACGCTGGCAGATGGCTCTGTCCGCCGCCTGACCTACGATGAGGTTATGACATTTCAGCCGCGTAATTTGACAACCTTGAACGTTACTGGAGATACCTATCTCTACAAATGGAAATCCGATTGGAATTACGGCGCCTCATCCGAGCTTTGGGTGTCCAACGTCTGGGCCGACTCGCTTGCATATTCATTTCTTCACTTCGACCTTTCCAGCGTTCCAGCCGAATCAAGAATTCTGACCGCCACGCTACAGCTTCGGCAGAACGCACCTTCGAGTAAAGGCGGAACCGTCAGTGTGCGTTCTGTCTCAAACGACTGGATGGAGGGGGGGCAATCAGGCGGAAATGGCGTACCGAACTGGAACGACCGAAGCGCTGGCAATGCTTGGTTGACGCCGGGCGGCGATTTTGATCCGGTTCCGATCACTACGACAATTCTCCCGGCCGGAATAACCGGAGTATTCGAATGGGACATTACACCGTTAGTCGCCTACTGGGTTTCCGGCACAAAGTCCAACCAGGGGCTCGCGCTGCTCCCGGAAAGTCCCAACACTGACGTCAAATTTGACTCGAGCGAAGTGACAGATCCTGCGAATGTTCCGATGCTCAACATCACCTACGCTTGCGAATGCGGAGTGGTTTGCTCGGCGTCAGAATCCACGTTACCCATCGCCCATTGGAAACTCGACGATGCGGTTGGTCTTGTCGCGGCTGATGCAGAAGGCGGGCACGACGGCAATTTAGTTAATGAACCCATCTGGGTTTTTAGCGGGCACGTCGGTGGTGCGTTATCTTTCGACGGGATCGATGACTATGTGAGTGTGCCGCACGACGACACCTTGTCAATGACATCGGCATTTACTATTTCGGCCTGGATCAGAAACGACTCTGCATCCGTCGCAAATAGTTATCGAATTATCAGTAAGGAATCGACCGGCGCCAACGACAACTTTTGGTTGTCTCTTCAAAGTCAGGCCTGGTGGTTTGGTGTTGGCGGCAGTTTTTTCTCACCTCCGATCACCGTCGAATCAGATCGCTGGTATCACCTCGCAGCCAGCTTCGATGATGCCGCAGACCAAGTAGTGATGTACGTCGATGGCGCTGAAGTGCTTAGTCAGGCAACGAGCACGACCATAACGCCAAACACTGCGCCAGTCGTGATTGGCAGTAATTGGGAAGGATATAAGGTCTGGGATGGGCTACTGGACGATGTTCGAATCTACAATCGGGCGTTGGATGCAAGCGAAGTCCTTGTCGTCTCAGAAATCGTCAGCGGCGGAGGACCTGTCTGCGCCGCCGATTTCGTCGCGGATACCAATGAACGTCAATTCTCGACCTCAAGCCTCGATATCAGCGACCCTTGGGGCATTGCATTTTTGCCACCCGGCAGCGTGTTCGACGGCGTGGCGGCACCGGCTGACGGCGCCTGGCTAGTGGTTGATCGCTCGAATCGCACCTTCAGTATGACCGATATGGATGGCGCCTTGCTTGCCAGAACATCAATATCCGTTGGCGAGCCTCGTGGCGTCGCCTACGTGAGTTCGGGCGGTTGGGACAATCATCTTGCACTCGCGAATCCAGCCGACATGCGTGTCTACTTTCTGGATATGAATGGCTCCACACAGGGATCGTTCTCGACCGCTAGCTTCACCGAACATCCCGTCGGCGTAACGGCCATCGAAAACTCGGCCAGCGGTACATTTGATGGCCATATCGCGATCAGTTCCGATAAGGACGGTGGCGGTGGCAGTAATGCAGGTGTTTACATCGTTAATCAAAGTGGTGTGTTGCAAGTTAGTATCGATATATCGGGATTCGCCGCGGAGCCTTGGGGTATTGCACATGTGCCTGGCGAAGATAAATTTCTGGTGGTCGACAAGGCGGGTACAGTATTTATCATTGGCTTTGATGGCCAACTGCTCGATCAGTACGAGACTGCATCGTTCGGTGCGACCCAACCGCAATCCATCGCCATCAACTCATTGACCAGCAGTCACCTGGTTCTTGATGAAGACACGGGCGAGGCAGTCAGCCTAACTTCGTCGAGTTGTGTAGGCGGCGGTAGCTGTTCGGCAATTTTGGCCGATGACTTTGAAAGTGGCGATTACACAGGTAGCACGGGGACTGTTGGCTGGACAACACCGTGGGAGGAATTCAATGATACCGGCGGCTCGAGCAGTGGCGACGAGCGTGTACAAACTGATTCCTTAGATGTGGTGCTACGCGTTCGTGATAACGACGGCGGAGGCGAAGGTGTTGAACGCGAAGCGGATCTTAGCGGCTACAATGGAGCTTCCCTGAGCTTTGCGTACCGACGTCAAGGACTTGACAATTCGGCCGACTATGTCGCCGTCGAAATCTCGAGCAATGGAGGAAGTTCCTGGACCGAACTGGATAGATTTGCCGGTGAGGGCACCGATGCCGATTATCAATCGACAAGCTACAACATCAGTGCCTATATCAGCTCGAATACACGCATTCGCTTCATCACCTCGAGCGACTTGGGAGCGACAGATGCGGTTTATTTTGACAATGTTGAGATTTGTCTTAGCAACTAATCTTGCGAATAGGCCGAAGCTGTGATCACGTGGCGAATCACTCTAGAGTTTCTGTTCTGGCTCTTCTCTTGGAAAGCACGGGTATTATGCGGATCGAAGCGTGATGGCCCGTGTGCAGTTGGCACAGCTTCACTAATTATTCTGATCTCCGGTAAAGTTACATCACTGTCCTCGTAGACGGTCAGGCATCTTGACGTTGGTACCTTGCACTCCGAACTGGCTCAGGCCTTAACGTTGCTGAACGGGTTTGTCGCGACGGTAATCCAATAGCGTGCCCCCGCTACCAAAATGAAAAGAGCCAGTTACCTTAGGCCGGCTTTTCCTATTGGAAATCGAGAAGGCTTGAACCTGAATAGCCGCGAAGGCTAATCTCTCCCGTTGTGCCGTCTTGCCGATCACTCGAGTGATCGAACAAAATCACTGTAGGCCTCTATTCTCGATTCACCATTGAGGGAATTCATGACTTCCCTGTGTCGCGGATCCCGTTTCAGGTCGTCACTGTTGTGCTGCTCAAGAATTTGCATAGAAAATTCAAACACCTCGTCATTTGTACCCGAAATTAGTCCTTCTATTACAGCGTCACGCGCATTGCTTGAATTCGAATATGCCAAAACTTTGGAGGCGGCACGACGAACAGGTAATTCCTCGTGACGCAAGAGTTCATAGAGTGCTTTGGCGAGCACGCTAGAAATCGGTCGTTTCTTGGCGTTGCTCCCCGGCATGTCATAAACACTTTCCTTTAAAGCAAGGAGAACCCAACGCAACGTATCATCATCCGTGTTTGCCGAACGAAAAATACTTACTATCAGATCATCATTTTTTTCCGACATGACGTCTTGATAAAAGATTGCCAAGACCGCGTATTCTCGAACATCGCCCTCAGCCTCGGTAGCCAGTCTGGCCAATGTATCGTTTACGCGAAATTTGTCGAATTGCTGGTAGGGTCCAGATAAAGCGGAGTCCTGGATGGCCATTCCACGCTTCTCCGCCGCCTTTTTGTTTCCGCCGGCCATCGCGATGTGTGAAATAACATAAGTTGCCGCTGCCGCTAATTCTTTGTCAGCACTTGAGGCAGCTCTTTCGAGCGTTGAAACCAGACTTTCTGGATTACCAAGAAAATCGAAGCTGACTTCACCTAATGCGAAAATCTGGTTATATAACGCGCGGAATGCGCGTTTTCTAATTTTCCTGTCCGGCGACAACAGGTCAACATAGCCCTTTATGATAGAAAGTCCATTTGCTGCGTTAGGGTCTGGCTCGCTGATGCGTGAATCATTGTTCGCAGTAACAGTAGTTGTGGCCGCGATACTTGCTACTGCGTTGTAGGCCGATTCATTGCTTTGCTGCGCGCGTTGAGCTGCCGCGGCTGTCGGCCGACAGAGTAGCGCGAGCATACAAATGAGATACGCAAGTGCGATCGCTCGTCGGTTGCCAGACAATGGCGGCATTCATTAGTCTCCTTTCTGCGGCCGGTACCGCCCATATTACTGGACCTTACCCGAATTTTTGAGCTTCAGGTGATGCCACATATTGCTGGTCTTGGAAGTGTTGATTCGAAAACCGAACCAGAGTGCCTAGCCTTAGTGTACGTTTCCAGTCATAGGCGACTACGCAAATCGTCATCAATATCGATAATCTAAACGCCCCCAATGTGCACGAAAGCGGACATTCAGTTGAGTCATACCAGCGGGACGATCATCGGGGGTGGTTGCTGGCCATAAAGGAAGAATCGGGCCTCGCTACAATATTTATAGTTCCGCGACCGCGCCGGGGTTTTTCTGTCCAGCGAAGGTCTACTCCTGGCCGATAGCGCGAGTCGGAATCTCCTACCTCCAGCGATCTTGACGTCCACTTAACCTTCGATAGCGGCCGTTGGACTGATACGATGTTGAGGGGCCGTTTGTGATCCAAAGCAGACGTTCAATAATTCCGCACTAATGGCGATGAATTGAAGAAACACAATTATATTGCGGTGGTGATAGTCAGCCTTGGTTTTCTAGTCGGCTGCGAACGTAGTCATGACATAGATACTGCTACCGCCTATCGATTCAATCTCATGATTTTTCAACAGTCGAAAAATGGCATAACCCAAACTCGCAAATGTGAGCTGCTCCCAGATAGTGAGGGTTTCGATGAGATAGCCGAATGGTTGTCTACTAATCGCAATGGGTGGAGTGACTACTTTGCGACACCAGCAGTTGGCGAGGCACTGGTATCAGGTAACGGATTCAGTCTTTACATATATGATGCTTCGTTCGTTTTGGCGTTCACAGAGGGCAATGGAAAACCTAATCAACTTACCAAAGACCGATCATCTAACGAGTTGGATTTCGTATTCGACTTACCGTGCGAATGACCGCTTCCGATGAAAGCGGTCGCCTGTCCATGTCAGATTGTGACCAGCGCAAGTCAGTGGCTGCTTCGCACCTAATACCAGCCGTTCGCCTGCTATGATGTTGAGAGGCCGCTACTGACCCAAAGCAGCTGTTCACCAAATGGCAAGAGGTGACCCTCTAACGTGAGACTTTCGACTTCATTTATACTGTGCGTTCTCTCGTTTCTAAGTCTTTCCTCATGTTCTGAAGTCGATCAGACGTTGAAAAGTTTTAGACTGAGCGCTGATGAAATACAGCCTATGGCTACCGGATATGGTGCCGGTCTCGCGACTGATCACATCACCGTGGATGGCAAGAAAGTCGGGTACATGTACCGCGAGGAGCCAGATCGCCCAGAAGATAGTGGCTGGCGATTTTTCTCCGGGGAGGAATCGCAGGCATACGTTGACGATCCGGAGAACACCATGATTTACGACGTAAATACGATAGCCAACTACGATCCCGCCATCATTCCGTTTCTTGACGCGCCACCCGGAAGCGAGTTTGGACGAGTCGGTGATTCATTCGTTGCCGAGTGACTGCTTCTGGCCGAAGGCAGACCTTAGAAACCTCCTAATTTGACGTATCTGAACGACCGCTTTTGGGAAACGCGGACGTCTGTCTATTTCAGCGGTAACGTTGCTCTGTACGGCTGCTTTACGCCCGGACGCTCGTCAACCTACTTTACCCAAAAGTTGACTTTACTACCGTCTCGGCAGGGTGATATCTCGAAGTCTTGTGTCACCCCAAGTTGGCGTCGAGTTTGTATTCGACCACGATTAACCGTTTTGTTTGCGTGATTTTGTACAATCAGTCAGTATGTGCGGACAATGAAATTTATCGGACTCCACACGCGTACGCCTAGCGCGACCACTCCGGACATACCATTGGCTCAGACAGATGGCAAACACTTGCTGAACCGTAATGCTGCGATTTAGTGAAGCGTCACTACGGGGGCTTGCCGGCTTAGCCATAGCTATTCTGGTATCGGGTTGCTTCTTCCAATTCATGCCGCCTGACCCCATAAATTTGGATCCCCCGAAGGTCAGGGCACGCGTCTATATCGTAAAGCCTCATGCTGGTGGCGACGTCTCCTGGCAGGGTCGTTATTTGAGCGGAGGGACCTTAGGAGACCCTAACCTAGAGTCTGCCTCGAGTGAGGCGCCTTTGCCAATTCTCCTCAATCAACCGCATTCGAAAAACTTCCCGGTGGTCGAGGATCTGAGAAACGGACTTTGGGAGTTCACCTTTACAATCACCTCGCCGATCGGAACGGTGGAGATCGTTTGCGAACGACAATTGTACTTCGGATTCAATCACATGAACGTTGTTATCGGAGTGGAGGATAATAATAATCCTGATTGCAGTGGGACCGGGTTTTTAGGAGGAGGGGTGCCGGGGGAGCTTGACACACATGACGTCGCAATCGTCGATATGGATGTTACTCCGTTCCATCTCATCGACGGGCTAGTCGCAACGGTGTGTGTGACAGCGGTCAATAGAGGAGACGTCGCAGACGACTTGCGTGTCACGATCGAGGCACCTGGAGTCGTCTCGCCGGCGTTCGATCGTTTTCCCTCGGCGCCGCCGAACGGGAATACGTTGCACACTTTTTCGTTTAAGTGGAATACCACCGGTGTCGGCACCTTACCGCAGTTCAATAAAAGGGTATCGGCGATCGTCACGCCAGTGCCCTATGAAACCAAACTTTTCGATAATAGCCATACCCAACCGATAACGGTCAGGCCAGTGAATCAGTTGGGTTATTGGCCAATGAATCAGGTTGTCGACCTCGGTCCTGCTGTTGCGCCCGATTCTTCGGGTAATGGACACGATGGCGCCGTGAACGGTCCGATCTGGGTTGCCGGTATCGCGGGCAATGGCCTGAACTTTGACGGTGTTGATGACTTTGTTGCCATCGCGGACAGCGACGAGTTGGATCTACTTAGCGGCAATTTCACTATCGCCGCCTGGATCAACCCACGGACCCGCGGTCAACAGGCAGGTCGTATCCTCGATCACGGCGGCGGGGGTGGGGGGATAACTGTGAACGCCGGTTGGGCATTCAGGCTGGAGAGCGCTGAAAATCGTCTCGGGTTATTTATCAATGGCACAGAGCTGGCTATCTCCGACATCGTAATCACACCAGGAGATAATGAGTGGGAGCACGTTGCGGTAACGCGAAACGTCGAAGGTGACATTGCCTTTTATAGAAACGGCGTGCCGGTGGGGCGAACGGAGAATACCGGCGTTCCAACTGTTCCACTGCCTCAAGCGGACGAGATCCGTGTCGGCAACCGTGTGGGCGGTACGGTGCGCACATTCGATGGCTTAATTGACGATGTGCGGATCTACGGCAGCCCGCTGAACGTCAATGAGATTGAGTCCGTGTACGTCGCATCGCGTGGCGTCCTTTGTCAATGACGGTGGCACGCCTTTGCCGATGATGGTGCCATAAGCATTGGCACGCTATTTACGCAGAAGGACTTAGCGTCAGGGACACTCCCTGATTTGGTCAGTAACCCAGAACGTCCGCATCTGGCCGTTAGCTGACCTTCATTTTCTCGGTTTGCTGGGATTCTGAGTGGCCGCTCTTGGCGAAAGCAGCCCCTCATGTAAGTCGAACCAGCGGCACGATCGTCGGCGGCGGTCGCTGGCTATAAAGGAACAATCGGGCCCCGCTACCACGAAAACCGAAAACCCGGCGTCGCGCCGGTGTTTGACCTGTGCGAGTAGCGTCGCTTACGGTTAGTCGGATTGTGATCGCCAATACTGCGCATTGGTAGCGCTCCGAATTTCCTTCGGTCCAGAGCTTCCGTAGGCCCTCTCGATCGTCTTCGCGAGAGCGTGCCGTTCCTTTGGGCGTGTCTCGATTTCGTAGGCTTCCTTGAGCAACTTGACTCCATCTTCTGGGTTGAAGATTTCTCTTTGGTAGATCGTGTTTTTCCAATAGGCATCGGTACCTAAAAGAATGTTCCCAAGCTTTGTCAAATTTTCGGCGTCGCGCTCTTGGCCTGTGGTTCGAGATTTGATGGCTTCGAAGTCGGCATCATGATATCGGCTCAGCACACCTTGTGCCTTAATTGTGTCCTTGTTTAACGCGTGGTTCTCCCACAAGCTGAGAATCTTGACACCATCGTTTTTATTTTCTTCTTTTTCCGCAAGCCTGAGCTTTGGTTTCCACTCCTCTGCAATACTCCTGTTTTCTTTGAGGCTTCCCGGCCCGCGTCCTTCCCAGTAGTATTTATATAGTCCTCTTGCCGCTGGGGCGTATTGAATTAGATCGAAAGATTTCTGGTACCAGGCTAACGCTTGATCGTAATTCTGCGGCGTCCCCCTACCGCTGTAATGCATCGCGCCAATCATGTGCATCGATATGGCATCTCCCATTTTCGCGGCTCTCGAATAAAGTTCGAACGCTTTGTGTGGGTCGCGCGGAAAGCCCATTTGATTAAGGTAAGCCTCGGCGTACCGCCTAATCGCAAACGCGTCATTCGCATCGAAGAGTGGCCGCAACACTTCAAGCCGTTTGGTTTGGCCCTCGGCATAAAACGGTATCTCGTAGGACAGGTAGTAGCGCTCAGCGCGAGTGAAGTGACCGAATTTTTCATCCGGACCGGCCGAGCCATCCGAATCTGAAGATTGTCCGCCGCACGACGCAAGAGTGGCGAGGGACATCACGCCAACAATACAAGTTAAGCGCAGGGCTGACGAAATCATACCAATGCGTATCGCACCGTGAACGTTCATTGCCGACATTTGCGAGACTCCGTTTTGTCGAAGGCTGTCAGCCTATCAGCCCAAGACGATTCAAAAACTGCACCATTCACATTTTATGGTGAAATATATGTAAGTGGTCTGCATACCGTTGGAGTTAGCGGCGTCCGACAGTCGTCCCCAGGTGCCCCGCGATGCACCGGAATAGAGGCGCCAAGGCCAATTGAGCCATGAAGTGGGGCACGCCACCCTGCTTCTGCGATCCTAATAAGTGACCTGTTCCGCAGTGCATGAACTACACATGCGCGCCATGTTTCGAAATCAGAGATTCTCGCGTTTTCGTTAAAATCACGAAGTATTGTTTTGCGCCGCCTGCACGCAACGAAAATGTTTTACCAAGGCTATCTTGTTTCATTTGTCGCTACCCTCTAATTTTTGTCGTCGTTATCTAGTCACGAATTTAGAGGCTTCAATGTGAAATCCTGTATCAGTTCCGAATTCGCCTGATGACGTCGACTGGCTAAATCAGGCGTTGGGGATACGCCTCGATGGGCACACAGTGATCGACTGCAAATCCGAATAGTTAATCGTGCTGGCGCAAACCGCGAGCATGGTCGATATTCACCTGAATTACGACAGTCCGGATTGCCCTATACCGTCCAGAATGATCGCAAAATAGCAACGCTTGATCCCGATATGAGAGCCGTTGCGACAGGGTTGGATTTCTATCGTCGAGAAACAGCTTTCAACCAACCGTTTCCCGATATCGGAATTTCTGTGCCTGAGTGCTATTTCTGCGACTTTGATGTTAATTCGCAAGGTATGGTCATCCAAATGGGGCATTTGGCACCGTCAGAATCTCCGGGTTGGGGAATAACGTTAGAGCAAGTCGAGTATGCCTGTGGGCAACTGGCCGCTTTTCATGCCAAGTGGTGGAACAAAGCTGCATTGAAATCGAATGACTGTCTTATCCAGTCCGACAATGTCTCATTCTGGAAGCCTTTGGTTGACGGCGCCAGAGCATCGGTTGATAAGGCTAGGACAGTGTTTCGGGCAGAGGCAGAAACAAGAATC
Source organism: Woeseia sp. (assembly GCA_021773015.1). Taxonomy (GTDB): domain Bacteria; phylum Pseudomonadota; class Gammaproteobacteria; order Steroidobacterales; family Woeseiaceae; genus OFTM247. The sequence continues at coordinate 458,573 of JAJFKW010000001.1, read as the reverse complement.
ACGTGCGCCATTGCTCTGAGCGATAACTTCAAAAATTTCATGGCTTATGTCGGGCATCGGCCATTCACGATTGTCCACGGCGACTACCACGCCAAACAGATTTTCTTTCCGACCTCGGCCGGCGGGTGATTTGCCGTCATTGATTGGCAGTACCCTTTCGTTGGGCAAGACACATGGGACATTACGCGGTTGCTCGCCATCTGTTTGCAGACTGAAACGCGCAATACCCACGTGGGCCGAATATTGACGAACTATCACGAAGCGCTTGAATTGCACGGCGTGATTTCATATTCGTCAGACGACTTGCGTACCGACAGCCAAATTGGTGCGTTAGTAAGTCAGACAATTCAGATGCTCGTTGTTGGCACTGCTGCCTACGCGCCAATAGAGGACGAGTGCAATAACTTCGGCATAGCTTGGAAGGACCTGTATTTCCTGTGAGGAGAGCGCGTACTACGAGAGTTAGACGTCCCTGGATTGTTGACGGCCGTCTTGACGTAGGTTTTGGTAAGCGAAGTAACAAGTGGGCATGACGTCTTGGCTTCTGGCCTTTTGCTGTCCTGCATATTATTGAATCTACTACCGAGCGGCTGGCTGGCAGCTGTTCAAGAGCTAAAAAAAGTCGTTCAGATAGTGGCATCTCGAAGACGACCCAAATGTGCATCCCATCCAGCGTCCAGCGCCATTAGCAAGGGCAGTGCGGCGTCACCGGCTGCTTCACCGATGCCTTCATGATGGAGAGTAAGACGAGTACCGCCGTAAGCTTCCTCAAGGAGCCAGGTTACGGTTGTCATGGCTCCGCCGAATGGCTCGATCGTGAAAGTGTATACCAGTTTTTCGGGCCGCTTTGATTCTACGACGGATCCCCAGCATCTCTTCACGGGAGCTCCGTCATCGGCGTGTCCAATCAGTGCGTAGTCGCTCCCTTGAGTAAGATTCGCGTTCGCAGCGTGAAACCACTCCGCGAGCTTGTCCTTGTCGGTCAAGTATGTCCAGACAGTGCCAGCGTCCGCATTGAGGAATATTGTTTTCGTAATCGTCGTATCTGACATCATATTTTGTCCTTTTCTATTGCCTGCTTCAATCCCACGAGGCGTTCATCCCAATATTTGTCGAAGTATCCCAACCAGTCCGATACAGCCCGGAGCGTATTCGGCTCGAGGTGGTTGATACGTTCACGCCCGGACGTGTGCACCGATATCAGCTTTCCATCCTCAAGTATCGATAGATGCTTCTTAATTGCTCCACGAGTGACTTCGAATTTTGCCGCTACTTCGCGAATACTCAGATCCTGTGAGCTAAGCAACATCAAAATGCTGCGTCGCGTCGGATCGGCAAGCGCGCGGAATGTTTCTTGCGGACCAACGTTCACGGTTCGATCGGCAAAAAGTCAAACTTGCCGTCCTGATACAGGAAGGTCACGCAATCAGCTTCTGACACACACTTGCTAATGTGCGGAAGATTTGCCGGAATCTTGTAAAACGACCCTGGCGGCAGACGAATTTCATTGCCAGGGTTTGCACCGACAGCGGAATGGACCATTGTCCCGGATACGACGACACCGAACATGTTGGCCGTCTTAGTATGGGGTGGACTGATAAGCCCGGCCGGTAGCTGAACCATCGCCATATAGGGTTCTTCGAATCGGTGTCCGATGAGCCGAGCAAATGCGACACCTTCCTCTGTCGTCGTCCATTCGAGTTGATTTGACGGAAGACTGGTTACCAATGGCGGCTCGGAGGCCACAGATAATCCGGTGACCCAGCCGAAAATTAACAGGATTGCCACGCGCTGAAAGACCAGGGTTTTATTCATTGTTGATTCCAAAATAATACCAAACGGTATCGCTTTATATAATACCAAAAGGTATCATGTCAACAAGCTGGTTTCACAAACCGGCGAACCGGGGCCCCCGGCGCTCTACAACCTATGGAACTCGGACGTAACGGAACCGGACGCTGGCATGTCGCATGCGTTATTCGTGGCGGTGTCGACGGTATCAAATTTGAAAACCAACGGGTTAGCGCCGCCGGTTTTTTTGTTGGATCGAGCCTGAGTGCCCGCATTACCCATGCAGCTTGTTACACTCCTGACAGCCCGGAATTAACCCAAACCCGTGTGAGCTCGATCCGTGGCTTATTCTCAAGAGATGATCATACGAGGAGGATCTAGTGCGGAGATTTCTAAGGTATGCGGCACTTTCAGTTTCGATTCTGCTTGTTTTCGCGACTTCTGTATTCGGATCAGACGAGAATGGAAAGATCCGAGAAATTGGCGATAGCGTCTACAGTTTCACGATGGGTCTGGGGAATCACTCAATGTTCGTCATCGGGCAAGACGGCGTCGCCGTTTTTGACACATTCGACTCGCAACATTCGAAGTCGATGCTCGCCGCGATTGGCAGCGTAACCGATAAGCCAATCCGCTACGCATTTCAGAGCCACAACCACTGGGATCATGCCAGCGGTGGACAGGTCTTTAAAGACGCCGGCGCGCAAGTAGTAATGCACGTGCTTGCGGCCGAGTGGCTGGCAGCCAATCCAGGGCGCGATACCGTGCCGCCTGATACGGTTTGGTCAGGCGACAGAAAAAACATCAGCCTGGGCAATCTCACCGTAGAGTTGCGCTATCTGGGCATGAATCATGGCCGTGGCATGACGGTATTCACAATCCCAGAGCGTGGCGCAGCATTCATTGCCGATTTGGTTAACCCGAACCGGGTCATGTTTTCTGTTGTTCCGGATTTCAACATCGGAGAATGGGAGCGGACGTTGACTGATATTCTAGATCTGGAGTTCGATGTTGCCGTCTGCGCTCACAATGAACTTCCCATTGACGAGGCGCTGAACGGCTGCACGCGACTTCATGCGGAAGAGGAAAGACAGTTCATCCGCGATCTGCGTGACGCGATTTTGGCAGAATTTCAGAATGGGACCGGTTTTCTCGACGTGCCGAAAGTTGTGCGGCTCCCCCAGTACGCGCACTGGGTTGGCTACGATGATTGGCTGGAAATGAATACATTGAGGTTAATGACGGATTTGTGGATGGGTCCGTTTCCTTGGTATCCAGACGAAAAATAGATCCTCGACCGTAGCGTGTGGCTTAGAATTTGCCGTTGTCGTTCTTCCACTCGGCGCGCGGAGGAATCGATTCGGTCGTACCCCAATGCTCCACAATCTTGCCCGCTGCGACTCGAAAGAGATCATAGAAAGAGGAGTGGACGCCACTGAGGGCACCTTCACTGACGACAAGCACGAAATTTCCCTCTGCAAGCACTCGATGGATTCGATCGTAGTGGACCTTGCGGCCCGTATCCGACGCGGCATCGAGCACCGAACGCAATGCCTGCAGCCCGTCGGTGGCCATTGGGCTGTGCTCCGTGTAGTGCTCGTCGTCGATGAACTGTTCCATGTTCTGAAATCGAGCATCGACAAGGACATCATTAATAAAGGACCGCACTAACTCCCTATTCAATTCCATTCGGCCGAGGTCGGTCGGTTCCGTCGGTCCATCGACCATGCTATGCCCCGACGGGTTTGGTCCTTGCCTCTCTTGAATGTTGTCCCAGTGCTCGACGACCAGATTGTCCTCAAATCGGAAAACCTCGAAACCAATCTTCGAGCTGGCGAATTCATACTCTGTATGGCCGAATACATATTCTTGGTCCTCGAACGCACGTACGACATTGACGCGGGGATTGCTCTTTGACAGTCGCAGAAATAGCGTTGCCAGTCCGTCGCCCCCTTCATAAGTCTGCGGGTTGTGCTGAATGTATTTGTTAGGGTTCACGACCTCTGTCGCAGCTGCCTCACCAGTTTCGATGCCTTTGAGCAACGCGCGGATCTGATCTTTTCTTTTTAGGGTCATTGGCACTCCACTCAATAGCTGATGGTCGCGGGATCTTGCGCCTAAAAATAGGCAGCAATCAGTAGGATGTCCAGCGCGATCTATCAGTCAGAGGGCGATGCTAACGTTCAAAGCAAGGTCCGCCCGCGCAGCCGGCAAAACAGGCTGGTCCCACTCAGCGCCAGCCTTTTCTTCGCTACCTGCCTTTTGCTTATACCCGCAGTATTGCTGCTCTTTTGTGGACACCATGAATATCCGTAATAATGTCCTACACGTCACAAATTATTGCCGGGCTCCCTATGCGAAATACTAAGACGATTGCAGGCCTTATTCTTGTTGTTCTTGTTTTACCTGCCTTCGCCGACGAAGGCGAGCCGCATCTTGTCAAGGACCTGAAGGTGACGATACTGTCTACAATGATGACCGAAATAGGTATCGGCGAATGGGGATTCTCGGCCTTGGTTGAAGCCGACGGTCATCGAATTCTTTTTGATACCGGATTGCGACCGGATACTGTGTTGCTGAATGCTCGGAGCATGAAAATCGATCTAAGCGACGTTGAAGAGGTTGTTCTCTCTCACAACCATGCCGATCATACCGGCGGACTGGCCAATCTGCGGCGACAGATGGCCGCTAACAACGAACGGGCATTGAGTGTCGCGCATGTAGGTCCGGCGATATTCTGGGAGCGGCCGGGCGCGAGCGGTGCGTGGGACATGGCGCCGAAGCAAGAGGCATTTGTAGGGGCTGGAGGGAAGTTTGTTGAACACGAAAAGGCCGTTGAGATACATCCAGGCATCTGGCTCACCGGTCCGGTTCCACGACGTCATCAGGAAAAGAACTACGGGTTCTGGGTTGACGGTCAACACAACGCAGGGCAGGTGCGCTCGCCGAATGGACTGGTAGAAGACGATATCCCTGAGAGTATGTCGCTGGTCATCAATACGGAATTTGGACTTGTGGTAATTTCGGGCTGCGGGCATGCGGGTCTCATAAACACACTCGAGTTTGCAACGGAAATAACAGGCGCAGAGACAGTTCATGCCGCAATTGGGGGATTTCACCTGCTTCAAACCAGTGATGCAGACCTTGAGTGGACAGCCGGCAAGCTGGTGGATCTGGAACTCGGGCATCTTGTCGGCGCTCATTGCACCGGATTGGAGCCAGTTTATAGATTGCGAGAGCTCGTCAATCTCGACCGGTCAACGGCCGTGGTGGGCGCGACCGGTGCAACCTTTTCTCTCTCTGACGGTGTTGAGCCGCTGTCTCTTGCCCGTTGACGTTCTCACCAGCCAGCCGAGGTTCGGTCATGTCGAACACACTGACTTTTTTAGGGCAAACGCATCCGGTTTCTGGCGAAATTGTAAAATCTAAACCCCAGCGACTAGGAAATGGACAATTCGGCTTTGTACGGTATTTTTCTGCACGTGACATGCACTCATCCGATGTCCGTTATACGCCCAAATCCGTACATCAGGCCAGAATCGACCAAAGCGACCGCTAACGCCCCAAAATGAACGTTGAACGTTGAACGTTGAATCCAGAGCTTTGCGATACGTTTGATTGACCACTAGCTCAATAGCACTCATCGTTTTGTGCGCTCGGGCGTTCACGACTAAGGCACGGGGCCCCTGATCGTATAGTCACCGAACTTGATCAACGTCACAGTGTCAAACGTTGAGAATCAGGTATATTGGGTGGCGATGCACACCGATCCTCGAAAATTCTACTCGATCCTACTGTTGGTCTTGTTGCTGGTAGCCGGGCCGTTGCAGGCGCAGGCGCTCTTCGCGTGCGAAATGATGGGTGTGACCTTCGAGGAGTGCTGTTGCGACGACCTTGACGGAGCGCCGGATCGGGCCAACGATCACGCCCAATATGAGCCCTGCTGTGAGCAGATCGTCGAAATCGGCACCGACCCAGATGCCGTGGACGTCATACAGCCTATCGAAGTGCGTTCTGACGTTGATCCGCCAACCGCGATCAGTACAGCCGAATTCGGTAGTTCTCTCTTAGTTGGCATCAGTCATCAAATTATTCGATGGACCGACGATGGCCGCCCCTCGTCCGGTCAGCAGACCTACCTCATCACTCAGCGCCTGCGTATTTAACCCACCTCCGTTCTATCACTCGGCATGCCGTGCTTCGGTGCCGATGCTATTTCCTTTGCAGTTAACCCCTACTAACGGAGGTGGTTATATCCATGGTTACAACTACACGCATTTTATGCTTGGTCGGTGCGCTACTGACCCAGGCATCCTGGGCAGAGAGTCAGTCCGATCACAATGAATCGTTTACCGCCCGCGACCTGGTTGCTTGGGTGTGGGAACGCAATCCTGGCCTAGCCGAGTTACAGGCGGCGTTGGATGTTACGGTCGAGCGCATCGACCCGGCGGGATCATTAGACGACCCCACGTTGAGCTACGCGTTTGCACCACGCACTTTCGGGCGCGACGGTCAGGGATTGAATCAAAAAATCGAATTTAGTCAATCGATTCCCTGGCCTGGTACTTTGGCCGCACGACGCGCGTCCGCAACGCATAAAGTGTCCGCAGCACGCCGAGACATAGACGTCTTGCGACTCGAACTTGCTGCCGTCGCACAATCGGCCTATGCCGAGTGGTATTACCTGCATCAGTCGCTTGCGATTCATCATCGAACGCACCAGCTTCTGACTGAGCTTCACTTGACTACTGAAGTTCGATACGCGGCTGGCAAAGCCTTGCAGCAAGATGTGCTGCGGGCCGAACTGGAGCTGAGAAAACTCGACCGTCATTTTTTGCAGCTCAAACGTGTTGAGGCGTCATTGCTTGCGCAGATCAATGCGCTGCTCAATCGTGATCCGTCTACGCCGCTGCCGGAGATCGTGCGCGTCAACTTGCCGACCACAATTCCATTGCTTGCCGAGTTGCAAACTAACATTATCGACGGGCATCCGGCGCTTATGCGACTGGAATCGCAACTCGCATCGAAGTCCGCCGACGTCACCGTAGCCAAAAAGGCATTCTTTCCTGATCTACGTGTCACGGCGGGCTACAACAGTCTCTGGGACGAGGCCGACAAACGTCCCATTGTTGGCATCAGTATCAATGTTCCGCTGAATCGAACCAAACGGCGTTCGACATTGAGTAGCGCCGAAGCTGCCGTACAGCGTGTCCGTTGGCGGCGAGAAGAACAACGCGCACAACTCTTGGGTGAAGTAGCAAAAGCGCATGCGGCCGTTCGCGAGTCGCTTGATGCGGTGAAACTGTATGAGTCATCATTGCTACCGCTGGCACGTGAGTATTTCTTAGCCGCCCGTGCTGACTACGAAAGTGGTGCGGGCTCGTTCCTATCGGTCATCGCTGCCGAACGCCAACAACTGAACACTGAAGATGAGTTGGAGCGAAACCGTGCCGACCTGCAACGCCGACGGTCGGAACTTGAACGGGCAAGCGGTGTAACCATTGATACATCCACCGGAGGTCGGCCATGAAAAAGATTACCCTGATTGGTGGTGCCGTCGTCGCCCTTGTTGCGATGGCTGGCATATTTTATTTTCTACCTTCATCAGAAACGACGCCGTTAGCAAGTGAAAAAGGCAATCCGGAATCGGGAATGTCAACCTTTCGTGCGGGTGACTTAGAAATCTCAGTCATGACCAGCCCCGGTACACCCAAAGTGGGTGACAACAGGCTCATCGTCGAACTACGTGATATGGGAGGCAACCGGGTTAGCGACGTCGAACTCGAGGCGTTCGCCGAGATGCCTGCGATGGGTGCCATGCCGGCAATGCGCGCGGCGGCGGGATTGCAGCAAGTGGGTCCGGGCCGCTTTGAAGGCGAGGTGAAACTATCCATGCGTGGCGAGTGGCCGTTGACGCTACAGATCAACGACCCGCAACGCGGCGACCGGCGCTTAAAGTTCGATCTGGCAACCGATCGTGCAGGAGTCTCTATTGCGACGGGCGGCACGCCTATTGGTGCCAGTGCGATCAGTTCGGAAGACAACGCATTGGTAATGACGATTGACAATCGCCGGCGTCAGCTCATTGGATTGAAAACGGGCGAAGCGACGCACCGAGATTTGCTCAAGACGATTCGCGCGGTCGGTGCTGTGACACTCGATGAGCGGTTGCTGTCGCACGTCACCCTGAAGTTTGACGGCTTCATAGGCGATCTTATTGCTGACTACGTCGGTGCACCGATCAGCGAAGGCCAGGTATTGTTCACGGTTTATAGTCCAGAACTGCTGGCAGCGCAGCAGGAATATTTGGAAACACGTAAACGACGTTCGGATCGTGGCGTAGAGGATGCGCTGCTGCGCGCGGCACGGCAACGTTTGCAATTGTGGGACATCTCGTCGCGCGACATAAGCAACCTCGAACAGCGTGGCGCGCCGCAAGAATACGTGGCGATTCGTGCGCCACGCAGCGGCACGCTGATTGATCGAAAAATTGTCGATGGCAGTGCTGCGCGTAAGGGTGAGATGCTGTTGAGTATTGCTGATCTATCGAGTGTCTGGATCGAGGCCGACGTTTATGAAGCGGACTTGGCACTCGTCAAAACTGGGATGCCAGTGACGGTCAAACTGCCGTACCTTCCGGGTCAGACTTATTCCACGACAGTGGAGTACGTTTACCCCTATCTGCGCGGCAACACACGCACTGGTCGCTTGCGAATGACATTGGATAACACCGATGGAATGCTGAAGCCCGAAATGTACGCGGAGCTTTCTTTACACGTCGACCTGGGGCATCGACTAAGTGTGCCGGAAGAAGCGGTCATCGTGGCAGGCAGTAGTCGGGTGGTTTTCGTCGATTTGGGCGAGGGACGCTTGAAGCCGACTGTGATTAGGACCGGGCGATATGCCAATGGTTTTGTTGAGGTGTTGGACGGATTGGTGCGGGGTGACGCCGTTGTGACCTCAGGTAACTTCCTGGTGGCGGCAGAAACTCGTCTTAAAGCGGGCATTGATCAATGGTAGTTCAGACTGCCGATACAAATCTAAACCGCGGTTTTTTGCAACGTGTCATAGCGGCATCGGCGCGCAATGCATTGCTAACCGTTATTGTCGTTTTGGCGTTCGCTGCCTGGGGTTATCGATCACTGGTTAATGCGCCGCTTGATGCAATTCCCGACCTGTCCGATGTACAGGTGATTGTGTTCACGGATTGGCCAGGTCGTAGTCCGGACCTGGTCGAGGATCAGATCACTTATCCGCTGACCACAACCCTGTTGGCAGCGCCCGACGTGCGCTTTGTGCGCGGGCAGAGTTTCATGGGCCTGTCTTTTGTCTACGTAATCTTTGAGGACGATACCGATATGTACTGGGCGCGCTCTCGTGTGCTTGAGTATCTGAATTCGGCGGCCACGAAATTGCCGGACGGCGTCCGACCGACACTGGGGCCGGATGCGACGGGTGTGGGTTGGGTGTATCAGTACGCGCTCGTCGACAAGACCGGCCAACAAAGTCTCGCAGATCTTCGCACTTTGCAGGACTTCAATTTGCGCTTTGCACTGGAGTCCGTTGAAGGTGTTGCCGAAGTCGCGGCGGTCGGTGGATTTGTTAAGGAGTATCAAGTCAATGTAGACCCGAACAAGCTCGCGTCTTTTGGAATTCCAATCAGCCGTGTAATTACGGCAGTACGTGCGTCGAACAATGATGTGGGTGGACGAGTGCTGGAAATCGCCGGTCACGAGCAGTTCATCCGCGGTCGCGGCTATGTGCAATCAGTCGACGATCTGAAAGAAGTCGTGATCGGCACCGGCGAAGGTGGCGTGCCGATTCGTGTGGCTGACGTCGCCAATGTCAGTTTGGGTCCGGCTTTACAACGTGGCCAGGCCGAATTGAATGGCGAAGGGATTGTCGTTGGTGGCATCGTGGTTATGCGCTACGGCGAGAATGCTCTGGCCGTGATTGATCGAGTTAAACAACGTATCAACGAGGTGCGGCCTAACTTGCCACCCGGTGTTGAGATTCTACCGGTCTATGACCGCTCCAGCTTGATAGAACGCGCGATTGAAACCCTACGCAATACACTAGTTGAAGAGATGCTGATAGTTTCTTTGGTGATCGCATTGTTTCTGTTGCACGCACGTTCCGCGCTTGTCGCCGTATTGACTTTGCCGATCGCGATCTTGTTGTCGTTCATTCCAATGTTCTATCAGGGCCTGACCGCGAATATCATGTCGCTCGGCGGCATCGCGGTTGCTATTGGCGCGATGGTCGACGCATCGATTGTGATTATCGACAACGTGCACAAGCGATTGCAGGGATCCAAAGCAAAGGGTGAATCCCGAACGCAACTGGTGATTCAGGCGATGCAGGAAGTGGGCCCGAGCATCTTCTTTTCGCTTTTGATAATTACCGTGTCGTTTGTTCCGGTGTTTGCGTTAGAGGGTACTGAAGGACGATTGTTCAAACCGCTGGCATTTACAAAAACTTACTCGATGTTTTTTGCCGCGTTGCTTTCAGTAACCCTGATTCCGGCATTAGCTGTTCTGCTGATCAGGGGCCGCATACGAGGCGACGAAAGCTGGCTCAATCGTGTATTGATCGCAGGCTACAAGCCCGCCGTGCGCTTTGCCATCCGTTGGCGCTGGCCGGTGCTTATTGTGGCAGTGACTGCGCTTATTACGACCGTGCCCGTGTATCGCAGCTTGGGCAGCGAATTCATGCCGCCGCTGAACGAGGGAAGCATTTTGTACATGCCGACAGCGGTTCCCGGTATTTCGATCGAGGAGGCCACGCGGGTACTGCAGACCATGGACCGCGAACTCATGAAATTTCCGGAAGTCGAGCGGGTTTTCGGCAAGGTGGGTCGAAGTACCAGTCCCACCGACCCGGCACCGCTATCTATGATCGAGACCAACATCCTTTTAAAGCCACAATCAGAGTGGCGCGATGGCATGACCTGGGATGGGCTGATAAGTGAAATGGATAGCGCTATGCGCTTTCCAGGGATGCCCAACATCTGGTGGATGCCAATCCAGACGCGCACCGAGATGTTAGCGACCGGTATTCGTTCGGCCCTCGGCATTAAGGTCTTCGGGCCGGACTTGGCAACAATCGAGAAAACGGCGGTACAAATTGAGCACGCTCTGCAAGAAGACCCACGCACTGAACCGTATACACGCTCTGCATTTGCGGAACGTGCCACCGGCGGTTATTTCCTGGATTTTGATATCGACCGGGCAGCCGCGGCACGGTTTGGTTTGAACATCAATGACGTTCAATCGGTCATCGAAGCTGCGATGGGCGGTGTTAAGGTTAGCGAAACCATTGAGGGCCGTGAGCGTTACGGAATATTAGTACGATACGCGCGCGAGTACCGCGACACTGTTGAGGCGCTGGAGCGTGTGTTCATCACCACATCAAACGGCGCACAAATACCGATCACGCAAGTTGCCAAGCTGGAATTTCGAACGGGCCCTCCGGCGCTCCGCAACGAAGATGGGCAATTGGTGAGTTTCGTGTTCGTCGACATCGATGACCAAATAGGCATTGCCGATTACGTCGAGCAAGCACAAATGGTCGTTGCCGATTCGGTTGAGATGCCCACCGGCTATCGGATCGAGTGGGCAGGGCAGTTCACGTATTTTGAACGTGCTAAAGCGCGGTTGACGGTCCTGGTACCTCTTACCGTCATTGTCATTCTATTCATGCTCTACATGCATCGAAAATCGCTGGCAGAAACTCTGATCGTAATGACTGCGCTGCCATTTTCGGTCATAGGTAGCGTTTGGTTGTTGGCAGCACTCGGCTACAACTTGAGTGTCGCTGTAGCTGTCGGGATGATTGCCGTTGCAGGTTTGGCAGTGGAACTCGGATTACTCATGATGCTGTATCTCGATATCTCCTGGCGCCGCAGCGTCAGAGACGATGCATTTAAGACGCACAGCGATCTTGTTGAGGTCATCGCCGAAGGCGCAAGTCAGCGTGTACGACCCATGCTGATGACGGCCCTAACTCTGCTCATTGGTCTGTTGCCGATTATGTTTAGTAACGGTAGCGGTGCCGATGTGATGAAGCGAATTGCAGCGCCGATGCTCGGTGGGGTCGGGTCGGCCCTAGTAATGGTGCTCGTCGTTTTTCCAGTGATTTTTTCGTTTTGGCGATCACCTGGCGATGACACAGCAGAATAGCCGGTTTGTTGCGGGAGGCATAAACGAGTTTTTGCCGATAATTGAAAGAGTACGGAGGATGGAGACAAATCTACGCTAGCAGCATTGTCGGCGCAGCGGCTGTTGCCACCCAAGCCCTGATCGTTCATTGAATTTTCCCTGCACTGCAGTTGGCGGATTCGCCTAGTCGGACGCAATAATTCGTCCACTAAAATGCTTGTAATTCGTTGTTTGCGACGATCGAAGTCTGCTATGATCCGCGTCCAGTCTGAGGGCTGGAGCGGGAATGGACGCTATACCGGTCCAACAGCGGGTTCCCGTGACCGAACTATTGGTAGATTGAAGGCCCCGCTAAGGGGTTTTTTGTTGCCTGAAACTCACGGTGAGTGGTGACAATCCGCTAATGATAATGGGCCATATGGCCCATTTTTTGTTACGAAACAGTAGATTAAGAAGATTAGTTAAGGTTTTACTTTAGTGAATGGCAATGAATTGACAAAGCTGCTTGAGCCAACGGTTGAGGGTTTGGGCTACGAGATTGCCGACCTTGAAGTTAGGACCGGTGGGCAGGACGGCGTTGTCAGAGTGTTTATAGACCGTCAGCCAGAAGGAGTCGGTCTGCAGGACTGTGAAATTGTGAGCCGGCAAATTAGCGCGCTGCTCGATGTGGAGGATCCGGTAACGGGTCACTACACACTGGAAGTATCGTCGCCGGGTCTGGATCGTCGTTTGCACAAGGCTGAACACTTTCAGCGTTTTGCCGGCGAAGAAATACGCGTAAAGCTGCGCTTTCCGTTGAATGGCCAGCGAAATTATCGCGGTACGCTGAAAACGTCTGACGACGAGAATATTGAAATTGAGGTTGATGGCGAGGTTCATAGTTTGCCCATTAAGACTATCGAGTCCGCCCGTTTGATACCAGCGATGTAGCTTCATTGCAGCCGGTTGAGGCTGTGGTGAGCGCGGAGTAGCAAGATTATGAGTAAAGAAATTTTAATGGTTGTTGACGCCGTCTCGAACGAGAAAGGCGTTGAGAAAGACATTATTTTTGAGGCGATCGAGGCAGCACTTGCATCGGCAACGCGGCGACGGCATGGCGATGATATCGATGTGCGCGTGGCGATTGACCGCGAGACAGGTGACTACGATACGTTTCGGCGTTGGTTAGTATTCGAAGACGAATCGACCGAACTTGAGTTTCCGGATCGCGAATTGCGCATGATCGATGCGGTGGATGTCGATGAAGCGGCCGAGCCAGCTGGTTTTGTTGAAGTGCCGATGGAATCTGTCGAATTTGGGCGGATTGCTGCGCAAACAGCGAAACAGGTCATCGTGCAAAAAGTGCGTGAAGCTGAGCGCGAGCAGGTTGTCGAAGAATACAAAGAACGAGTAGGCGAAATGCTCTCCGGTCTGGTTAAGCGCGTGGACCGTAACGGTGTCTACATCGACCTTGGCGGCAATGCCGAAGGCTTTGTGCCGCGCGAGCAAATGGTGCCTCGCGAGCCAGTGCGACCGCAAGACCGAATGAAGGCCTTGTTAACAGAAGTGCGCTCCGAGCAGCGTGGACCACAATTGTTCATGACTCGTACGTCTCCGCAATTCCTTGTCGAGCTATTCAAAATTGAAGTGCCAGAGGTTGGTCAGGGGATGATAGATATTCTCGGCTCCGCGCGTGATCCGGGGTTACGCGCGAAGATTGCCGTGAAAAGCAATGATTCGCGAATCGATCCGGTGGGAGCCTGTGTCGGGATGCGTGGCTCGCGAGTTCAAGCTGTGTCGAATGAATTAGCCGGTGAGCGCGTGGATATCATTCTGTGGGACGAGAACCAAGCGCAGTTTGTGGTGAATGCAATGTCGCCTGCAGAGGTTGTCTCGATCGTTGTCGACGAAGATGCGCACAGCATGGATATCGCGGTAGACGAAGACAAGTTGTCGCAGGCCATCGGTCGAGGCGGACAAAATATTCGCCTCGCGAGCGAGCTGTCTGGCTGGGAACTCAATGTCATGACGGAAACGGATGCTGAACAAAAGAGCGAATCCGAAATGCGCGAGTTGCTTGCATTATTTACCACGCAGCTCGACGTAGATGAAGAAGTAGCACTCATTTTGGTTCAAGAGGGTTTCTCGACCATTGAAGAGGTCGCCTACGTTCCAACTTCCGAGCTTGTTGAAATCGAAGAGTTTGACGAGGACATAGTCAATGAGCTGCGTAATCGGGCACGTGATGTTTTGTTAACGCAGGCTATCGTTCAAGAAGAGAAAATCGACGAAGCCGAGCCTGCCGAGGACCTCTTGAGTCTGGAAGGAATGGACAAGGGCTTGGCATTTAAGTTGGCGAGTGAGGGAGTCGTAACTCGCGAAGATTTAGCCGACTTGGCGACTGACGATTTGCTCGAAATAAATGAGATGGATCAGGAAGAGGCCGCGGCTTTGATCATGAAAGCGCGCGCACACTGGTTTGAGGCAGAACAACAGGCCTGATTTAGGGCCTATTTGGAGTAAACGATGCCTGATGTCACGGTTGCACAATTTGCAGACGTACTGAAAGTACCGGTCGACAAGTTACTTACACAACTTGATGAGGCGGGTATAAAAGTCCAAGGGTCGGAAGACACGATTAGCGAAGATGCAAAGCTAGAATTGCTAACGCATCTTCGCCGAAGTCATGGCCAGCAGGAAAGCATGTCGGTTGGCGGAGCGCCACGTAAGATAACGTTAAAGCGCAAATCGCAGTCGGAATTACGCTTGTCAGGCGCGCAGGGCCGATCACGAACCGTCAACGTCGAAGTTCGTCGCAAGCGAACCTACATCAAGCGTGATGTGCTTGAAGAAGAGGCGCAGCAAGAACAAGAGGCGCTCGACAAACAGCGCCAGGAACAACAGGACAAGATTGATTCTGCGAAGCTTGAAATTGAGCGCGCGCAAGCCGAAAAAGAGGCTGCAGCCAAGGCAGAGGAAGAAAATAAGCGTCTAGAGGTCGAGGCGCGAGAGCAGGCTGAGGTTGAGGCACGGCAAGCGAAGGAACAAGCAGCTGCAGCTGAAGAAAAAGCACGCGTCGAGAAAGCCGAGCAAGAAGCTCGAGAACGACGCGCAAAGGAAAAAGACAAAAAGAAAGGCAAGCCCGCAGATACCCGTTACGGACGCAAAGAGCTGCACGTTGCTGGTGACAAGAGTGGTCGCCGCAAGCGCAAGGTGCCTGCTCGACGCCGGCCAGTCTCCGTCAATTCCGATGCGCAACATGGTTTTGAAAGACCTACCGCACCCGTCATCCACGAAGTCGAAATTCCCGAGAATATTGCCGTTTCAGAGCTTGCTCAAAAAATGGCAGTGAAGGGCAATGAGGTCGTAAAGGTACTGTTCAAGATGGGGGCTATGGTCACGATCAATCAGGTTATTGATCAAGACACAGCAATTCTTGTGGTTGAGGAATTGGGACACGTTGCCAAAGCAGTCATCGGCACTGATGTGGACGAAGACATACTGGGCGATGTTAAGCCAGAAGGTGAAGAGGTCGGCCGTGCTCCAGTCGTAACCATAATGGGTCACGTTGATCACGGCAAAACATCATTGCTGGACTACATTCGCCGCACCAAAGTTGCCGACGGTGAAGCGGGTGGCATTACTCAGCACATAGGTGCTTACAAGGTGACCACTGATAAGGGTGAAATTGCTTTCTTGGATACGCCTGGACACGCTGCATTCACTGCCATGCGTGCTCGCGGCGCACAAGCAACGGATGTTGTCATTCTCGTTGTGGCCGCAGACGATGGTGTGAAGCCACAGACGATAGAAGCGATTCAGCATGCGAAGGCTGCCGAAGTACCGTTGGTGGTCGCGGTCAACAAAATGGACAAGGAGTCCGCCGATCCTGAGCGGGTTCGTAACGAATTATCGCAACATGAGGTGATCTCTGAAGATTGGGGTGGCGAGCATTTGTTCGTGCACGTTTCTGCGCACAGTGGCGAAGGGGTTGATGCCCTTCTTGACGCCATCTTGTTGCAGGCTGAAATTCTGGATCTCAAGGCCGTTGCGGAAGGCCCGGCTCAAGGTATCGTTATTGAATCAAGTCTTGAGAAAGGACGCGGCGCAGTTGCCACTTTGCTTGTACAAGCAGGCAACTTGAAACAAGGTGACATGATCATTGCTGGCGAAGAATATGGCCGTGTAAGAAACATGTTTGACGAAAACCAGAAGTCCGTATCGGCAGTTGGCCCGTCAACGCCGGTGGTCGTATTGGGTCTATCTAAGACGCCAAATGCCGGTGACGATTTCTTGGTGGTAACGAATGAACGCAAAGCGCGCGAAGTTGCTGAGTTTAGGCAAAGTAAACACCGGGAGGCGAAACTCGCACAACAACAAGCCTCCAAGATGGAAGACGTGTTCAGTCAGATGACTGACGGTGAGGGTGCTGTTGTCCCAGTGTTGATCAAGTCCGATGTGCACGGAAGTGCCGAGGCATTGCGGGATGCGCTCACCAAACTTTCCAACGATGAGGTCAAAGTCAAAATCATCGCGTCTGGCGTTGGTGGAATTACCGAATCCGATGCAGTCCTTGCGGCAGCATCAAAGGCAGTTATTATTGGATTCAACGTGCGTGCAGATGGCGCGGCGCGAAACGCGATCAAAGAGTCTGGCGTCGATATTCGGTATTACAGCATCATTTACGAGGCAATCGACGATGTGAAAGCCGCATTGAGCGGACTGCTAGCACCAGAAATTCGTGAAAACATTGTAGGGCTTGCAGAAGTCAAAGAAGTATTTAGTTCGCCGAAGCTTGGCGATATTGCCGGCTCAATTGTTACAGAGGGCTACGTCAAACGATCGAATCCGATCCGCGTTCTGCGTGAAAACGTTGTGATATATGAAGGCGAACTGGAATCGCTGCGTCGCTTCAAAGACGATGTGAATGAAGTTCGTTCTGGCACCGAGTGTGGTATCGGCGTTAAGAACTACAACGACGTCAAAGTCGGCGATCAAATTGAGTGCTTTGAACGTATCGAAGTGGCTCGAACACTGGACTGATAGACGGAATAGATCGAATGCCTCGCGAATTTTCACGTAGTAAACGCCTAGGTGCGCAAATATTGCGTTCTTTGAGTGATTCTATTCGCCTGGATACGAAAGATCCGGCGTTGGCCAGTCTTTCGTTGACTGCGGTCGACCTCACGCGAGATCTTAGTGTGGCGAAAGTCTATTTTAGCTTGCTGGACCCGAGCGCAGAACCTGATCCCGCCCTGGCGGGGTTACGCCGAGCCAGCGGCTTTCTTCGTGGCCGGCTGGGTGCGGCACTGAAAGTTCGCCATATACCGGAGTTGCGATTTATCCATGATGACAGCGCTGCCCGAAGCGATGAGATCAGCCGGCTTATCGATAGCGCAACCAACACCTGAAATGAAGCCAACATCAAACATCGAAAATCGCCGTGATTGGACGGTGGTCAACGGATTGTTATTGCTGAACAAGCCATCCGGCATAACCTCCAACAGGGCTTTGCAGCGAGTAAAACGAGCACTGAATGCGCGCAAGGCGGGACATACAGGAAGCCTGGACCCGGCTGCAACGGGAATGCTGCCATTGTGTTTTGGCGAAGCGACTAAGGTTTGTGCCTATCTACTCGATGCCAACAAGTCATATCGAGTGACAGCGAAGTTGGGCGAGGCCACGGATACAGCAGATGCTGACGGGCAAGTGATCCGGAGTGCCGAGGTCCCAACACTTTCGATTGTCGATTGGGAAAAAATCCTGGCGACGTTTCTAGGCGAGATTCAACAGGTGCCGCCGATGTATTCGGCACTCAAACGCGACGGCAAACGGCTGTATGAATTAGCCAGAAAGGGAATAGTCGTTGACCGACCGGCGCGTCAGGTACGCATCGATGATATTGGCTTGCTGGAGGTTACCAGCAGCCGTTTGGTGTTGACCGTCAAGTGCTCCAAAGGTACATATATCCGTAGCCTTGTGGAAGACATTGCAGCGGCCGCGGGCACCGTAGCTCATACTAGTGCGCTACACCGAGATACTGTCGGTGAGTTCAAATCGCAGGACATGCTTGATCTTGAGACAGTTGAGCGTCTGGCCGATGAAAATCCGCAAGAATTGCAAGAACGTCTATTGCCACCGGATGCTGCATTATCTTTCTGGCCGGAGCTTGTCATATCCGACACTGACGGAAAAAAATTTTCTGGTGGCCAGGCGGTCGTATCCCCGCAATTGGACGCGTCCGGTCAAGTACGGGTTTATGCCGAAAAAGGCCGCTTTTTGGGCATCGGTGAGTTGCTTGAAAATCGCCAGCTCGCGCCACGGAGGATATTTCAGCTCGATCCTCGATAGGCGGTGGCCTAACTTGTCGAAGGTGAATGCCGAGGATTAGTGGGCAGCACTCGCCGGGTAACTCAATATCGAGCAAATTTCCTTAATTTTTAGAGTTTTGGGGTGTTACTGGGCACAAACAGGCGCTAGAATAGCGCGCTCAAAAAACAGGGCTAAGACAAATACAAAGAACGATTGGAGTTTCTTAAAGATGTCACTATCAAGTGAAAACAAAAGCAGCATAATTAAAGATTATTCTCGGGCTGATGCCGATACCGGTTCACCCGAAGTGCAGGTCGCGCTGCTATCCGCGCGTATTTCTGAGTTGACCGGACATTTCGGTGAGCACAAGAAAGATCATCATTCTCGTCAAGGTCTTTTGAAAATGGTCAACAAGCGACGTAAGTTGCTCGACTATTTGAAGTCAAAGGACAACGATCGATATCGTGAGCTGATTAAGCGGCTCGGCCTCCGCCGTTAGATTTAACGGCTTCCCTGGCAGTGAATAATCGAATCTGTCGGCCCTGAAACGGGTTCGCGACGGCATCGTGTTGCCAATAAAACAAACATTGAGATAACTGTGAATTCAACAAAGAAAACGTTCCAATTTGGGGAACATGAAGTAACGATGGAAACTGGCGCCATCGCCAGACAAGCAGATGGTGCGGTCATCGTGACCATTGACGATACCGCAGTACTGGTTACCGCGGTTGGCCGTAAGGCAGCGGATCCCGGACGCGACTTTTTCCCGCTGACCGTCAATTACCAGGAAAAGACCTATGCCGCTGGCAAGATACCAGGCGGGTTTTTCAAGCGCGAGGGACGACCGAGCGAAAAGGAAACTTTAGTATGCCGGTTGATCGACCGACCGATTCGGCCGCTGTTTCCAAAGGGGTTCAAGAACGAAGTTCAGGTCATCGCGACCGTCATTTCGCTCAATCCCGAGGTTGACCCAGATATCCCGGCAATGATTGGTGCGTCAGCTGCGCTAGCGATCTCAGGCATGCCTTTTGCCGGTCCGATCGGCGCAGCACGGGTGGGCTATAAAGACGGTAATTATCTGTTGAACCCTAGCAAAACTGTGCTGGCGGAAGCCGAACTTGACTTGATCGTTGCCGGCACGGAAGGCGCGGTTCTCATGGTTGAGTCCGAAGCTAACCGTTTGTCTGAGGAAGTCATGCTTGGCGCCGTTGTTTTCGGTCACGAGCAAATGCAGGGCGCCATTGCAGCGATCCGCGAGCTCGCTGCAGAAGTTGGTAAGCCATCATGGAATTGGCAGGCGCCAGAAGTCGACGAAGCGCTTGATAGTGCCGTCGCCGAGGCCGCAGAATCCGGCATGGCGGTCGCCTACCAGATCAAAGATAAGGTCGAAAGGCAAGCGGCTGTAGGTGACTTGAAGTCTGCGACGGCAGAAAGTCTTGCCGGCGCGGAAGATGCTCGGTGGAGCGTTGACGAGGTAAAAGGCGCGCTTAGCAAACTTGAGAAACGCGTAGTGCGTCAACGGGTAATCGCGGGTGAACCACGCATCGACGGTCGCGACACGACAACTGTTCGCGCAATCGACGTGCAAGTTGGTGTTCTGCCTAGAGCGCATGGTTCGGCGGTGTTTACACGCGGCGAGACCCAGGCAATTGTTGCAGCAACGCTAGGTACTGGTCGCGATGCGCAAATCATCGATGCCATTGATGGCGAGCGTAAAGATCCGTTCATGTTTCACTACAACTTCCCACCGTTCTGCGTCGGTGAAACCGGTTTTGTAGGTTCGCCGAAGCGTCGAGAAATCGGCCACGGCAAACTGGCAAGACGTGGAATTCAGGCGGTTATGCCATCGATGGAGGACTTTCCTTACGTTATTCGCGTGGTGTCTGAAATCACTGAGTCCAATGGTTCCAGCTCGATGGCTTCCGTGTGCGGCTCTAGTCTGGCTTTGATGGATGCCGGCGTACCCACTGCAGCCCCAGTTGCTGGTGTTGCCATGGGATTGGTCAAAGAAGGTGATGACTATGCCGTTTTGACGGACATCCTGGGTGATGAGGACCATCTCGGCGATATGGATTTCAAAGTTGCCGGCACGGACGATGGTATTACGGCACTGCAAATGGACATCAAGATCCAAGGCATTACGCAGGAAATTATGAGTAAGGCGCTCGATCAGGCTAAAGATGCGCGCTTGCATATTCTTGGTGAAATGAGCAGTGCGATCAACAAACCGCGCGAAGAAATGTCTGAGTGGGCACCCACCATCATGACTTTCAAGATCGATCCGGAAAAAATTCGCGATGTGATTGGCAAAGGTGGCGCGACCATTCGTGCCATGACAGAAGAAACAGGCGCAACGATCGATATTGACAACGACGGCACGATTCGAATTGCATCGGTGGACGGGGCGTCTGGTAAAGAAGCTTATCGCCGAATCGAGTTGATTACTGCAGACGTAGAGGTAGGCCGAATATATGATGGCAAAGTTGCGCGTCTGATGGACTTCGGCGCTTTTGTGACGATCTTACCTGGCAAAGATGGCCTGGTGCACATCTCGCAGATATCCAATGAACGCGTGGAGAAAGTCAGCGACAAACTGGCCGAAGGCGACGAAGTGAAGGTCAAAGTGCTGGAAGTAGATCGGCAAGGCCGTGTTCGCCTCAGCATGAAAGAGGTAGATGCTGCCTAGCGAATCAAGAGCCAGGTTCGAAATACAAAAACGCATCGGCAGTACGTCTGCCGGTGCGTTTTTTTGTGGGCAAATAGGAAGCGCGAAGTACCGCGCGGACCGGTCAGCTACTGGTTGGCTGTTGGTAATTCATTGTCTGGCGCGCTTTTGTCGTTAGGCAAATGTTCGTCAAGATAATTGATGATACGTTGTGGCAAATAGTATCGCGGTCTCAAGGGTGTACCACCCTCAATAAAGCCGACATGCCCGCCATACTTGCTGACCTCTAGCGTCACCGAATCGGACAAACGCTCGCTACCTGGAATAATATCCGGTGTCATGAAAGGGTCGTCCAACGCATTAACGATGAGGGTTGGTCGCTCGATTGCGCTGAGAAATGAAACCGCACTACAGCTCCGATAGTAGTCATCCTTACCGTCGAAGCCATGTAACGGCGCGGTAACCGCGTCGTCAAATTCCGCAAATGTTTTCGCCGCCATCGTCCGATGCCAGTCGAATGCGGCGGTATATTGGTCAAATTTCCGATTCACGGCAGACTTCATGCGTTTGAGTAGATGTTTTTGATAAATTCTTGAAAAGCCAGAATTTAATGCACTGGCAGAGACAGCGAGATCCAGCGGTACGGAAACCGCGGCAGCTGCTCTAACCGGCGTCGACGACGCGTTCTCGCCCAAATACTTGAGCAGTACGTTACCGCCTAGCGAATAGCCAGCGGCGAGAATTGGACCACTTTGACCGTCTGCCACGAGCTTGTCGATGAAAAAGCGGATGTCATTCGTTTCCCCTGCGTGATACCGCCGGGGCAAACGGTTCCGATAGTCACCACAGTCACGAAAATGTAGTACGCACGCATTCCAACCGTGGTCACGCGCATTCGCCAACAGCAATTGTGCATACGATGCTTGCGCCGAACTTTCCAATCCATGAAGAATGACCAGCAAGGGCAATTCTGCCTCGTTCTCATGCGTCTCTACCAACCAGTCTACGGCGGTAGCGTCGCCATCGGGCAGTTCCAAGGTTTCACAGCGAAGTGCCACGCGCGCGGGCGCGGACCAGGGTAGCGAGGGGTAAATTGTTTGTGCATGACGGTTGCGCAGCCACCAAGCAGGTTTGAACGTGCTCTGAATAGGTGACACGTTTTGGTTGTCTGCCGTCATTATTCCTGGGAAGTGTGCTTAGGATAAGCGCGGTCGTGCGAAAATTATCATGTCATCTTCGACGATAGCGCGCTTCAGCCGTATTGCCAATGAATCATAAAAAAGGCCCCCAACTAGGTTGGGGGCCGGCCGTGGAGTCAGAAACTCCTTCAGGCATCTGCAACAGGGGGCGGGGGAGCGTATCCCTGCTGCAATGCACAAACTAGGGCATTATGCCCCTAAATGTCAAGCACAAAATGTCGTTTTGCCGCATCAGCTCACTTTTTTCTGGTCGCTTGTCAATTTAGCGTTTTCCTCATCATGAGATTCTCGCGGCGTGCCGGTGAAACGTCTCAGGACCTCATCCTGCAGCGATTTCCATCGGTTGAAGTTCTTTTGTGCCGCATCTGCTACCGCTTCGATTGGATCTACGCCAACGACTCTCTTAACCTGGCCGCGCAAATTTTGCTGCTGAACCATAAACAGCTTCATACTTTGTTCCAGGTAATTGGCCATGAATCCAGGCACGACTTTGCCGTAGGAACGAATCACCTGGGACAAGAAATCTTGGCTCATGATCGCCTCGCCCTGTTGTTCTTGTTCGCTGATAACCTGCAGCAATATAGTGCGGGTAATGTCTTCGGTGCTTTTCTTGTCGATAACGACAAAATCGACTTTGTTCAGCACCAATTCGCGAACATCAGCCAGCGTGATGTAGCGGCTTTCCTCTGTGTCATAAAGCCTGCGATTCGGATATTTTTTGATGACTCTTGCTAATTCCATTAATTATCTCTTGCGGCGGCAATCCATAGGAACAGCGAAGGTATTCGCTGGGAAACAACTTGCGGCGATGATCTGATGCGGTTTATCGCACGCCTTTGCTGTTAGTGGGTGGGCCGAATGGCGCCTACCATAGCCCATTTTTGCCGATTGCCAAAGATTAATTGTGGGTGGCAATCGATGTAGCGCCAGCTAGCACCTGGACTTGCCAGTGAGCCTCAGCCCAAGACCACAATTCGTCCAGCGGGCATCGCTCGGAATTTGTCATCATGGGCTGGCGTAAGGCCGCCAACGCGGCTGACAACACGCGTGCATCTCCCACATCCGGAATGCCTTCAGCGCCGGTGAGTTTGCTTAACTTCTGGCCTTGCGAATTCAATACCACCGGAATATGTAAGTAGGCCGGTTCCTCGAATCCGAGGCAGCGTTGCAGATAAATCTGCCGCGGCGTGGATTCCAATAAATCTATGCCGCGGACAACCTCGGTAATTCCTTGTAAATGATCGTCGACGACACAGGCTAAATGGTAGGCCATAAGGCCATCGCGTCGCTGGATCACAAAGTCACCGGATTCCGATTCCAAACGTTGGCTAACATAGCCTTGCAAAATGTCGCTAAATCCAATGGGCTCGTCATCCGTACGCACGCGAATCGCCACGTCTCTAGCGGTGCACCCGCTGCGGCAGTTGCCGGGATAGATGCTACCCATTGCTCCCTGGGGTGCATCCGCAAGATCTCGTCTGGAACAGCTGCACGGATATGCCAACTCGCTGGCCAACAACGCCTGCACAGATTGCTGATGTGCCTCGTGTGACGCGCTTTGATAGATCACAGGGCCATCCCACCGAAAGCCGTATGTTTCGAGTGTGTGAAGAATGTTGCGGTCGGCTCCAGCAATCTGCCGCGGTGGGTCGATGTCCTCGATTCGCAGTTGCCATTGGCCGCCGCATGATTTCGCCCGCAAATAGCTGGCGACGGCGGCAACGAGGGAGCCGAAATGCAGCGGCCCTGTAGGCGACGGGGCGAATCGACCGATGTAAGAAACAGCGTCGTGCGTGGGCACTAGCTGATCGATCTAGTAGCGATTTGGCGAACGACTTGCGTCCGCCAACATTTGCTAGATCGAAGACTACCGGTAACGATCGTCCCGATCACGAAATTGCCGTTCAGACATCTCTCGTCGCTCCTGGGCCTCAAGGCATAACGTGGCCACCGGTCTGGCTTCTAGTCGCTTAAGACCGATTTCTTCGCCAGTTTCATCGCAGTAGCCATACGAACCCTCGTCAATTCGACTGATGGCAGAGGTAATTTTGCGCAACAATTTGCGCTCGCGATCTCGCGTGCGTAGTTCTAGCCCGAATTCTGACTCCTGTGTCGCTCTGTCGTTCGGGTCCGGAAAATTGGCGGCTTCGTCTTGCATATGGTGAACCGTTCGATCAACTTCGTTCATCAGCTCATTTTTCCAGGAGCTCAATATGCGCTGAAAATGGTCCAGCTGTCCCTGACTCATGTACTCTTCGCCGCGATTCACAACGTACGGTTCGATCCCATGAATTGGTCCGGACAAAATATCGCTTCGTTTTGCCCTGGATTTGACGATCTTGGGTTTCGTGGGCGTTTTCTTAGGCGCTGAGACTTTCTTAGGCGCTGAGACTTTTTTGACGCCCGGCGCCTTCTTGGTCACCTTTTTCTTACTTGGGGCCTTCTTGGCCACTTTTTTCTTGCTCACTGTTTTTTTCGCCGGCTTCTTTTTGCTGATGGATTTCTTGGTCGCTTTCTTGCCTGCTTTCTTTTTCGAAGCGGGCTTTTTCTTCGCGGCCACTTTCTTCTTACTGACCTTTTTCTTCAGAACCTTTTTCTTCGCAACCTTCTTTTTGCTCGCCTTCTTAGCTGCAACCTTCTTCTTGCCTGCCTTTTTTCGGCTTGCAGTTTTTTTGGATACAGACTTTTTCGGCTTAGCCGGCTTCTTTTTAGCTGCTGCCTTTTTCTTGCTCACGGGACGTTTTTCCCCGGGTGATTTCTTCTTACCGGCTGATTTTCGTGCGGTTACCTTTTTAGCGGGCATTCCTAACTCCTGCCGGACCGAGAAAAGCCGGGCATTATACATTGATGTTGGCAACATGGAAGCCCTAATGCAGTTGCTATTTGCAGGTACGATTCCGGAAAATGCGGGACTCCCTGATTAGGCATGAATCGCCAGCGATCAGCGTCGCTTTTGGCTTCCCTTTTACGCCAAAAATGGTATAGATCTAGGCTCTCCAGCGCGTCGCTTAGGAGCAAGAAGACAATCGTTTTATTGGCCAAATTACATTACACTAGCGCCACAAACGGGCTATGGGCGTAACATCGGCAAATGCGATTAAGCAAGATCAAGCTCGCCGGCTTCAAATCATTCGTTGATCCAACCACAATTCCATTTCCGAGCAACCTGGTAGGGGTTGTCGGACCCAATGGTTGCGGTAAATCCAATGTAATTGATGCCGTGCGATGGGTAATGGGTGAGAGCTCTGCGAGTAGATTACGGGGCGACTCTATTACGGATGTCATATTTAACGGGTCGAGCACGCGAAAACCGATTGGCAATGCGTCAGTTGAGTTGTTGTTCGATAACTCGGAAACGACGCTTGAAGGCCAATATGCCAAATACTCGGAAATTTCAATTCGTCGGGAAGTCTCCCGTGATGGTATATCCACTTATCACCTAAATGGCACGAGATGTCGCAGGAAAGACATAACCGGCGTATTTTTAGGTACAGGTCTCGGTCCGCGCAGTTACTCAATTATTGAGCAGGGCATGATTTCGCGACTGATTGAAGCCAAACCAGAAGACATGCGCGTCTTCATCGAAGAAGCCGCCGGGATTTCCAAGTACAAAGAGCGCCGCCGCGAGACATCCAATCGAATAAAACACACGAAAGAGAATCTTGACCGTCTGATGGATCTTCAAGATGAAGTCGAGAAGCAGCTCAAGCATCTCGACCGGCAGGCCAAGACAGCCGCTCGCTACGAACGGCTCAAAGAAGATGAGCGACGGACGAGTGCCGAATTGCTTGGCTTAAGACTCCACGAACTGGACTCAAGAGCGACAGCATCGAAGTCGTTGCTCGCCGAAAAGGAAATCGCGCTCGAAGCAACAATTGCCGAACAACGAAAAATTGAAGCCAACTTAGAAGAAGGGCGGGTTCGTCAAAGTGATAGAACTGATGTTCTTAACGAAGTTCAGGGCCGTTATTACAAGTCGGGTTCGGAAATTGCTCGCTTGGAACAAACTATAGAGCACAGCAATGATCTGCGCGACAGGCAGCGCAAAGATCTTGAGCAAGCAGTTTTTGGTGCGAAAGAAATTGCCGATCACATTAACAAAGACCAAAGCGAAATCGAACAGCTCGATCTATCTCTCAATGAACTCGTTCCTGGATTGGAACATGCGAAGGATAGTGAGTGCCAATCGGACGAGTCACTTAGGCTGGCGGAGGCGGCGCTTGCGGAGTGGCAGACGCAATGGGATGCCTACCGACAGCAGATGCACGCGCTTCAAAGCATTCAAAATGTAGAGGAATCTCGCGCGGAGCAAATTGAATCAAGAATCACTGGCCTGGCTGAACGTGGCAGAAAACTGGAAGATTCGAAATTAGCAGCAAACGTTGACGAAATTAAACAACGCTTTGAAAAATTGTCGCTGGACGAACAACGTAAAAGACAAGCACGCGACGAATTTGATAGGCACCTGAAAGATATTGCCGAGAAGATTCAAAAGTTGCGTGAGCAAGACGGAAAACTTTCCCGCCTGGTCGACGAGCGTAGAGCAAACTTACAGTCATCCGAAGCAAAATTTGCATCGCTGGATGCCGTGCAAAAAGCTGCGCTTGGGCAGAGCAATGAGGCGATCGACGGCTGGCTTGATTCCGCGGGGATGGCAGACAATGCTCGGGTGGCGCAATTGCTTGAGGTTGAGGATGGCTGGGAACGGGCCATTGAAACTGTATTGGGCGACTACTTGCAGGCAGTCTGCGCCGAGGGCGTCAGTCACGCGGTCAGCAGTATTGCGAATTTCGCGAAGGGTAGTTTAACGCTGTTGGTTAAGGACGCCGCAATCGAATCAGGTGCCGAGGATAACGCGACCTTAGCCGGCAAAGTGCGATCCGCGCCAGGAGCGGTTATGGGGCTGTTACGGTCCGTACGCGTCGCAGACAATCTGGACACTGCGCTGAGTATCCGCGAACAGGTTGGAGATGCAGGCTCGGTCATAACGCGCGACGGCGTTTGGCTTAGCGACCATTGGCTTCGTGTAATGCGGGACAAGGATGGCAAGTCTGGGATTCTTGGGCGTGAACACGATCTTCGACGATTGAAAGGCGAAATCCGTGAACTTCGCGCGCGTAGCGACAGTGCGAAAAAATTACAGCGCGATGGGCGCTCGCGCTTGAACCAGCTCGAAGAGCGGCGCGAGTCGTTGCAGAGTGATGCTGCGGCGTTGCTCAATGAATATTCCGAAGTTAAGGCAGCAATGGATGCTGCTCGCTTTCAAGCCGAACAAGCCACTGCTCGGCAAGCGGCTATATCCGAAGAAAATGTAGAAATCGAGCAAGAAAAACTGGTCGCTGAAGAACAAGCGCAGGAATCGCGGCAACAATTGCACAATGCAGTTAGTACGCTTAGTGAGCTTGATGGGCAGCGTACGAGTCTTGATCGGCAACGCGTCGACTTACGCAATGAGTTTGATCGCGTGCGCGAGCGAGCGCAACAGGACCGGCTGGCTGCTCAACAGATGGCCATTCAATTTGAGACGCGGCGTTCCAGCAAAGAATCGGCTGCCCAAAATCTGCAGCGCATGCAGTCGCAACTCAAACATTTTGGCGATCGGGAAAATGATATTCGTCATCAGTTGGCGACCAGTGAGCAACCACTTGAAGAAAGTAAGCAGATGCTTGCCGGTCAGTTGGAAGTTAGGGTTGGACTTGAGACTGAATTAAATGACGCTCGCAAACGCGTTGAGGAAGTCGAACACGATTTGCGAGACCTCGATCAAACCCGTATGCAGACGGACCAGCTTGTTGACGAAGCTCGTGTGAAAGTCGGCGACGCGAAAATGGCGGTCCAAGAAGTTATTGTGCGGCGAGAAGGATTGTCAGAACAACTTGATGCGATAGGCTTTGCGTTGGCCACGCTGCTGGAAGAAATGGACGATCAGGCCAATGTCGAAAGTTGGGAAGAAAAACTTGCCAAGATTGTTCGCCGTATTGATCGTCTTGGACCGATAAACCTCGCCGCAATTGATGAGTTTAAGGAACAATCCGAGCGCAAGGAGTATCTTGATTCTCAGTTGACAGATCTGACCACTGCGTTGGAAACGCTCGAGGGTGCAATCCGCAAAATCGACCGCGAAACGCGAACTCGATTCCGCGAGACTTTCGATAAAGTTGACAACGGGTTCAAACGACTATTTCCGAAATTGTTTGGTGGGGGGCACGCCTATATGGAACTAACCGGCGATGACTTGTTGTCTGCGGGTGTTACAGTAATGGCTCGACCGCCCGGCAAACGCAACAGCACGATTCATTTGCTTTCCGGTGGTGAGAAGGCGCTGACGGCCGTAGCACTTGTGTTTGCAATTTTTGAACTCAATCCTGCACCATTTTGTATGCTTGATGAGGTCGACGCGCCGCTGGATGATGCGAATGTGGCTAGATTCTGCGATATTGTTCGTGAAATGTCGGAAAAAGTGCAATTCGTATTTATCACGCACAACAAAGTGACGATGGAGATGTCGCGACAGTTGAGTGGCGTCACTATGCAGGAGCCTGGCGTGTCTCGATTGGTATCCGTTGACCTTGATGAAGCGGTCAAGATGGCGGCAAGCTAGATTTGAGTTCTTTAGAGAGCGTATATGGACGGTCTGCGATGGTTGCTGTTGGTATTCGGCGTGTTAGTTATTGCGGGCGTCTATCTGTATAGCCGTCGCGAGCGAACTCGGCAGGACACAGTCAAGCAAAGCGGCGAACAACGCCGGGTTGAGCCATCACTAAACGGAGAATCGACGAATGATTCGTTGACTGCTCATAGTGATTCTGGCAAGTCGATAGCGGTCGAAGAATCCCCGGAAAGTACCTCATCCAACGTGAAGCAAAAAATAGTCACGCTGCGCGTGGTTGCCAAAAATCAGTCTTCCTTTGCCGGTGACGAGCTTGCTCTGAGTTTGCGAGGCATCGGCATGCGGCACGGCAAATTCGGTATCTTTCATCGTTACGATGGCAATGACGAAGACAAGATCATCTTCAGTGCGGCAAGCCTGGTCGAACCCGGAAGCTTTGATTTGACCAATCTAAAGGCCCAGAAAATTCCGGGCATCAGTCTGTTCCTCGTACTGCCATGTCCAATCGATGGAGCCCAGGCATTTGACTTGCTGATGGTCGCCGCCCGTGCGTTGAGCCAGTCGCTGAACGCTGAATTACTCGATGAGAGCGGTAGTACCCTTAGCGTGCAACGCGAGCGATATTTGCGCGAAGAAATTATCCAATACCAAACCGCGAACCTCGTCGCATAACGGCTCGATTGTCAGACTGATGAGTGCGTCGGCAGCAACTAAGAAGCGCATCACCGCTCTGCGTGACCAGCTACGGCAATTCAATCATCAGTATCACGCCTTGGATGAGCCAAGCATTCCGGATGCTGAGTACGATCGATTGATGCGGGAGTTGCAGCAGCTTGAGGTCGAAAACCCAGAGCTGATCGATCCCTATTCGCCAACCCAGCGCGTTGGTGCGGAGCCGGCGGACGGTTTCAAAAGCGTCAAACACGATGTACGAATGTTGTCGCTAGACAATGCTTTTAGCGAAGAGGAATTGGAAAACTTTCATCGCCGGGTGACAGAACGATTGGGGTTCGAAGTTTCAGAACCCATCGAATATGCCGCTGAGCCAAAGCTCGATGGCGCGGCGGTGAGTCTGCTTTACGAGAATGGCAGGCTGGTTCGTGCCGCAACTCGCGGCGACGGCAGCACCGGCGAGGATATTACGCATAACGTGCGCACGATCTCTGCAGTCCCTCTCGAGTTGATTGGGGGCGACTATCCTCGCGTATTGGAGGTTAGAGGTGAGGTATTTATGCCGCTCAAGGGATTTGACGCATACAATGCTAAGGCGAGAAGCAGCGGCGAAAAGGCATTTGTAAATCCGCGAAATGCTGCTGCGGGGAGCTTGCGGCAACTCGATCCTAAGCTCACGGCGGAGCGTCCGTTGGATATGTACGTCTACGCCGTTGGTCGCGTCGATGGCGGCGAGCTGCCAGATCGCCAAAGTGAAATTTTGACGCGGATTCAGACCTGGGGCCTAAAGATCTGTCCAGAGCGAGAGAGCGTCGTCGGAATTGCGGGCTGTCTCGCATTCTACGCATCAATCGGCAGCCGGCGTGCCGAATTAGCCTACGACATCGACGGTGTGGTCTATAAGGTTGATCGCACCGATTTGCAAAAGAAGCTTGGCTTCGTGTCCAGAGCGCCGCGTTGGGCAATTGCGCATAAATTTCCTGCGCAGGAGGAATTAACCGTCGTACGCGGCGTTGAATTTCAGGTCGGCAGGACAGGTGCGGTCACGCCGGTTGCCCGCTTGGAGCCCGTTTTTGTCGGTGGCGTAACTGTTAGCAACGCAACGCTGCACAATATGGACGAATTACACCGCAAGGATGTGCGTGTGGGGGACACGGTAATCGTACGACGTGCGGGCGACGTGATACCAGAAGTCGTTAAGACTTTAGTGGACAGGCGGCCCAAGGGTGCACGCAAGGTCAAGATTCCTAAGAATTGCCCAGTATGCGGCTCTGAGGTCGTTCGGGAGAATGACGAGGCGGTCGCACGCTGCAGCGGTGGGTTGGTTTGCCCAGCACAGCGTGCCGAGGCGTTGAAGCATTTCGTTTCCCGAAGGGCGCTGGATATCGATGGGCTAGGGAGCAAGATTATCGAGCAACTAGTCAATATCGATAGGGTCAAAACGCCAGCCGATTTGTTTGGTTTAAGCCGCGACGAGCTTGCTGCGCTCGACAGAATGGGGACCAAATCCGCCGGTAATTTGCTTGCCGCAATCGAACGCAGCAAGAACACGACGTTCTCACGGTTTCTCTACGCACTGGGAATACGCGAGGTGGGCGAGGCGACTGCTGCATCGCTTGCGAGCCACTACGGGGCGCTGAATCCGTTACTGGGCGCCAGCGAAGACGACTTGCAACAAGTTGATGACGTGGGTCCAATAGTGGCATCCCGGATTCGTACTTTTTTCGACTCTGAGGACAAGGTTGCGATGGTGAACACGCTGATTGATTCGGGTGTTCGTTGGGAGGAGGCTGCCCCAGCCGCAAAATCTGCCATTGGGCCTCTAACCGGCAAGATATTTGTGCTTACCGGCACCCTGCCATCGATGTCTCGGGATGAGGCAAAGCAGCAGATATTGGCCGCTGGCGGCAAGGTAACGGGGAGCGTGTCGAAGAAAACTCACTATCTGGTCTACGGAGATAAAGCAGGTTCGAAACTCACAACAGCGCAAAACCTCGATATACCCACTTTGGACGAAGCAGGCCTAAAAAAACTCCTTGTTGATCAATAA
Organism: Woeseia sp.; assembly: GCA_021773015.1. Taxonomy (GTDB): domain Bacteria; phylum Pseudomonadota; class Gammaproteobacteria; order Steroidobacterales; family Woeseiaceae; genus OFTM247. The sequence continues at coordinate 427,135 of JAJFKW010000001.1, read as the reverse complement.
TTAGCCAGTATTTGGGAAAATCAGAGCAGAAAATCTCAATCAAATCAATCGCTAAAAGTTATTAAGACTTCTAGAAATAACAGTTGTTTTGGGAACAATTTGAAGGCGAAACTTGGGCCATTTTTCCCAACTGTCTAATTTCATTGACCGCGGGCTTGTTCCGCTCATATATTTTGCGCCCATGCAACAGTCAACTAGCAGCACGGTTTTGTCAGGCCTTCTTAGCGCCCTCAAACCAATAGCAAGGATGCTCATGAAAGTGGGTATCGGTTATCGTGAATTCGCAGAAATAGCTAAATGCGCTTTCGTTGATGTCAGTACGTCAGATTACGGGCTTCGCGGGAGACCCACCAATATTTCTCGTGTTGCGGTAATGACCGGGTTGACCCGAAAAGAGGTCAAGAGAATTAGAGGCGTAATCGAGGAGGGGACTGAAATAGATACCTCCAAAGTTGTTCCGCCGATAGAGATCTTGCACCGCTGGCATACGGATACAACATTCGTAGACGACGGCGGCAAACCAAAAATACTGCCATTTGAGGGAACGGATGCCTCATTCGCGTCACTCGTTAGGCGGTATGGTGGCGACATTCCCCCGGGGGCAATGCGCACAGAGTTAAAGCGTGTAAAAGCAATTGAGGAAAACGATGACGGTAGTTTGCGAGTAGTTCGAAGACATTTTCGACCTCGAGATAAGGAGCAAATTGTTGAATCTGCTTTGGGCCGTTCATTATTTGGCCTCGCGCATGCCATAAATAACAATGTCGACGTTGATGAGTCAGAGGCTTGGATTCAAAGGATCGCTTGGACGTCCCGTATTCGTGGCGAAGATCGGAGTAGGGTTCGGCGAATATCGAGGGAGAGAATTGACGAGTTTCTGCGAGGAATAGACGATCTGTATTCTGCGTATGAGACAATTTATCCTGCAGAAGAAATCGAAAATTCAAAAACCGGGGCTGTCGGCGTAGGTGTTTATTATTTCGAACTGGCTGACGGAGGAGAAATGAACTACTTCCGTAATTCTAACGGTAGAAAAAAATAGAACTAGTGCAAAATTAATCATATTGCATAGTTGACCGCGTAGATACGGTCCCGCCTTTGATTGCGCAATCGCGTTAGTCGAATTCAGAAATTACCCAATTGGCTCTCAGTTGGAACGATTTATTGCTGCTCGCGTCTTCGAGCACGGCTATTCTGTATCTACTTCTGAGAATGTATCTTAACTATATATCTTAAATAGTTGAAAAAAAAGAAATAAACGAGCTTGTTTATTCTCCCGACTGACATCACCGTATCAAACGGGCGTCCTGATGTTCACGCGCAATACTCACAATAAGCCAAAATCTCAACAAGAAGCAGACAAAACGGTTCTGCGGCAGGACTTTCGGCTGCAAGTTTAAGTTGACTGTGAGGCATTTCGGGAATAAATTCCCTACTATGTCTATTATGTTGAAATATGAGCGATTCTGTAAAAACAGGCTTATTAGCTGCCTATACGAAACTGCTGCGGCCCCTTATTCGGATATTGCTTCGCCACGGGGTGACTTATGCAGAATTTTCGGAGGTAGCTAAAACCGTATTTGTAACTATTGCAGGCCAAGAATTCAGGGTGCCTGGCAAAAAAATGTCCAAAGCCAGAATTGCGATTGTTACGGGCCTTACAAGAAAGGAAGTACAGCGACTGGCATCAGTCGCGCAGGAGGAGAGGTTTCAGCTCAAGACAAACTTAAATCGAATTTCGCGCGTACTGTCCGGATGGCATACAGATCCAGAATTTACTGGCCCGTATGGCATGCCACTTGAGTTGCGCTACGACTCGGATGTGCCCAATGACACGACGTTCGTGAAATTGGTTCAAGCATACAGCGGGGATATGACGCCACGCGCGATGCTTGATGAATTACTTAGAGTCGGTGCGGTTCGTGAAGCTGACCGTGAATGGTACAAAGTTTTAAGGCGGGAATATGTTCCAGAGGCGTTAGCCCCAGACTTCTTGGAGTCTCTCGGATCTGGCGTTCATGATTTCGCGCATACATTAGAAGAAAACATGCTAAAGCATGAGACCAAAATTGAGCGTTTTCAACGCGCTGTGCAACCAGAACTCGGGATGAAACCGGAGCATCTCCCAATGTTCGACATGTATGTTCGCGAAAAATGTCAGGCACTGCTCGAGGAAATAGACAACTGGCTTTCGAAATTGGAACCGCCCGACGCGAGCCGAAATGAAGAATCTATGCAAACAGGCGTTGGCATATTTCATTTCGTCGTAGAACCGGACTCTAAAAAGAAGAGCTTGAAAGAACTGTTGGAGGATCGTTGAGCGAAGGAATCAAAGGACTGATCCCCGAATAAAATGTGGTCGCAAGCGACTAGGACTAATCGCAGAGATCAATTAATGCAAGATTGTTGGAGATCTAGCAAATGAGCGAGATTGATGTTCGCAGGACGATTATCGGTTTGATATCGTCTTTCGGCGCGGTGTGCGTCGTTGTGCCGTCGAATGGATTTGCCGCCGACAGTTCGTCGGAGACACAGGCGATACATGATTCGGGTAATCGAGGGATAACTGGAACTGGAAGCAGGGGTATATCAGGCACCGGCAGTCGCGGTATTAGCGGAACCGGCAGCCGTGGAATTACCGGTACAGGTAGTCGCGGCATTAGCGGAACCGGCAGCCGTGGAATTACCGGTACAGGTAGTCGCGGTATTAGCGGAACCGGCAGCCGTGGAATTACTGGTACAGGTAGTCGCGGCATTACTGGTACAGGAAGTCGTGGAATTACCGGCACCGGTAGTCGTGGAATTACCGGCACAGGTAGTCGTGGCATCACTGGTACAGGTAGTCGTGGCATCACTGGCACAGGTAGTCGTGGCATCACTGGCACAGGTAGTCGCGGTATTAGCGGAACCGGCAGTCGTGGCATTACCGGCACAGGCAGTCGCGGTATCAGCGGAACCGGCAGTCGTGGCATTAGCGGAACCGGAAGCCGCGGAATTTCGGGAACAGGTGTTCGTGATTTGCTGGTCGTCGGCCGAATCGACTTTGTAAGCGGCGATTTCGCTTCGGTCCTTGGGCAGTCAATAGTTGCCGATTCGATTGCTGGAAACAGTTACCGACACGGCGACACCGTTGCAGTCTACGGATCAATTGATGATGCGACTGGTGGAATCGTAAACGCTGATGTAGTTCCCGTTACAGCTGGGAACGGCCTGTCTCTGCTGACGGGTGTCGTTGACGAAATAAATCCGAGTTACGGTACTGCAGTGCTGAGTGGCGTCTCGGTCGATCTGAACGGAATGCTGGGAAGTCGAGCGATGCCGACGGTAGGTGAACGGCTTTCGGTTGCCGGACGTGTTTATAAAGGCATCGGTCTCGTAGCCGAATAGATATTTTGTAAAATCGCACTACACGGATCGTCGGTGCGAATAGAGAAGGCATAAAAAAGTCGGCGTCCCTGCCGACTTAGGTCTCGTATCAACATAAAGGAGATGCGAGGGTTGGAGAAGCCATCTCTGAGCGATTAGAGATGACTCCCGTGCAATATAGGCGTGAGTCGCAGGAATTGCTGTGAGCGAACTCACAGAAAAATTTTCGAAAACAAAAAAGGGCGCCACTGGCGCCCTTTTTCTTAACGATAATACGTATTAAGTTAAGCGGTAACTACTCGATCGCAGACGATTTTAATTCGTCAATTTTTTCACGCAATTTTGATTGCTGAGCTTGCGCGACAATTGTTTCCCGTACGCCCTCAAGTGGTGGCGGTTCTGCCGGTCGCGTACCCTCACGCATAATGACATGCCAGCCGAACTGCGTTTGTACAGGATCGGTTGTGTAGCGACCGTCTTGTATTCTCACGAGCGCTTCGGCAAATGGCTGCACCATTTGATTAGGCAAAAACCAACCGAGATCGCCGCCTTCCGCTGCACTTGTATCGGTCGAGTTTTCTTTGGCTAGCGTCTGGAAATCTTCGCCCGCAATTAGCTTTTCAATGATGCCAATCGCTTCGCTCTGCTTCTCAACCAGTATGTGTCGCGCCTTTAACTGAAATCGTGGTGCGAGCTTCACTTGTTCGTCGTAAATCTTAACGATTTCTTCTTCGCTTACCTCAATGTCTTGAGCAAGGGTTGCCGCAACAGCCCGCGCAAGAATTCCCATGCGTTGCAGTTCGAGCTGCGCAGCCACGTCGGCGTCTTTCTCAAGTTCCGTCGCTTTGGCGTCAGTCGACAGCACGTAAATATCGGCCAGCTCGTCGGTTAGAAAAGTGCGTTCTTCGGCAGTCAGTTGGTCTACCGGCTTCTGAATTCGGCTGCGGATATATGTGTCTAACACTGCGCTATCCATTGCCTTTCCGTTGATGGTCATAACGGTCTCGGCACTTGAAAGTGGGGCAAGCAATACAAGAATTGCGGTTGCGCCGAATGCGCGAAGACCTGTCCCAGGTAATCCGGAACTAAGCTTTGAAAACATGATGAAAGTCCTTCGTTGTCAATTAGAGGAGGTGAACCGGAGCTATAGCTCGCTGGGTGTCATCGCCTTGATTTGTACGGCATGGATATCTGACTCCATAAGATCACCGAGCGCATCATAAACCATCTTATGCCGTTGTAGGCGGTTAAAACCCGCAAAATCTTCGGAAACTAATTTAACCGAAAAATGTCCTCGGCCATCGCGAGCGCCGGCGTGCCCAGCATGTAAATGGCTCTGATCTTTGATTTGGAGCTCCGCGGTGTCGATGCGGTCTCTCAGGCGAGCTTCAATAAGCCGTTCTCTTTCGCTCACGGAAAAACCCGCTTGAACGGTTTTACGACCACCTTTGCATAGACACCAGCCGCGACATACGGGTCTGCCTCAGCCCACTTCTGAGCGTCAGCCAGGGTTGGGAAATCGACAATTACCAAGCTGCCGCTGAAGCCCGCGGATCCAGGGTCGTCCGCATCAATGGCCGGGTGTGGGCCTGCAACCAAAACTCGGTCCTCGGCAACGAGATCTTTGAGTCGTGCAATGTGATCTGGTCGTGCCGCCGTTCTCTTTTCCCGACTGTCATCGACGTCTTCACTTATGACCGCATACCACATTATTCGGTCTCCTGCTCGGTGGCTTCGTTTGGCTCGATATGTTTCATTAGCCAAATTATCTGCAATACCAAGAATACGAACGTAATTGCCGTAAATCCAAAGACTTTGAATTTGACCCAGAAGTCTTCGCTAAAATTATAGGCGACATATATATTGAGAAATCCAGATCCTATGAAAAATATTACCCAGACGTAATTGAGTGAATGCCAATATCGCTTTTTCATTTTGCCGACGGTCGCAAACATTCTCTCGACTACAGTTTTATTGCCAATAAATCGACTGCCCAGAAATACCATCGCAACCACCCAATACAGGACTGTGGGCTTCCAGAACAAGAAGATCGGATTTCGGCTAATGAGTGAAATGCCACCCATGACTAGCAATAGGGCGGTGGAGGCCAGCAACATCTTGTCCCACTTTTTGGTCAGTCGCCACTTGATTATCAGAGCAAACGGCATGGCGACCATTAACACCTGCAAGGCGATGAAAATGTCATCAAAATAGAGGTAGGTGCCAAGAAAAAGTAACAGCGGAAAAAAGTCGACAAGTAACTGCATAAGTGCGTATTCGTTGTGGCAGCGAAGGGAGCCGCATGATAGCCCAGAAACAGCAGCCACAAAAATCGCGTGAAGAACAGCGGCGCAGACCACCAGGACGCTATACAATTCCGCCCATGGCGAGAATCGTAGACATTCATCCAATCAATCCACAGCCAAGGCGGGTGGCTGAAGTAGTCGCATTGATTCGTCAAGGCGGTCTGATCGCCTATCCCACCGACTCCAGCTTTGCATTCGGATGTCACATTGGTGATAAACGCGCCATCGACCGAATCAGGGCTATTAGACAAACTGACAAAAAACACAATTTCACGCTGGTTTGCAGTGACTTATCGGAAATTGGCGTTTATGCACGCATCGAGAACTCGTCGTACCGTTTGCTGAAAGCCCTTACACCCGGGCCATACACATTTATCTTGGAGGCAACTCGCGAGGTGCCGAAGCGGCTGCAGAATCCGAAGCGCCGAACCATTGGCATTAGGGTGCCTGATCACCCCGTCGTCCATGCGATTTTGCACGCGCTAGGCGAGCCAATTATGAGTTCCACGTTGACGCTGCCGGGCGACGAATTGCCGTTAACCGATGTAGGTGAAATTGACGAGCGGATCGGCGATCGAATCGAAATGATTGTGCAAGGCGGTGCAACGGGTATAGAACCAACGAGCGTTATCGATCTCTCGGAAGGCACGGCGAGGGTACTGCGTATTGGGCGCGGTGATGTCAGTACATTTATTTAGTAGCGATGTTGCGGTAGATGAGTAGATTTGAGATAGAATGCGCGTTGCCTGCTTGGTCATCCAATGAAACCCGAACTTACTGTACTTACTAGCAAAGACGCGCCTAGCCCCGCGTCGGAAGTCAATGCCGGACCGTCGCAAGGCGAAATGCCGTTTGCCGTCGTTGATGGCGAGCCGGTCACGCAGCTGCCGCAAGACCTGTATATCCCGCCGTACGCATTGCAAGTATTTCTAGAGGCTTTCGAAGGCCCGCTGGATTTACTCCTATACCTGATACGGCGGCAGAATCTCGATATTTTGGATATTCCGATTGCCGAGATTACTCGACAATATGTTGAATACATTGAGCTAATGAAGGAGCTGCAGCTAGAACTTGCTGGCGAATACCTGCTGATGGCCGCGATGCTGGCGGAGATTAAGTCGCGCATGTTGTTGCCAAGACCCGAAAAGGTCGAAGAAGAGGAAGCTGATCCGCGGGCCGAACTCGTCAGGCGACTGCAAGAATACGAACGATTCAAGAAGGCTGCGGAAGACCTGAGTGAACTTCCGAGACTGGAACGCGACGTGTTTGTTGCCAGTGCAGAGGCGCCAGAACGAAAAGTTAGCGCCAAACTGCCCGACGTTACGTTGAAAGAGTTGCTGCTGGCTTTTCATGATGTGTTGAAGCGGGCAGAAATGTTTTCGAACTTACATCTTCAACGCGAGCCGTTGTCAGTAAGGCAGAGAATGTCGGAGATTTTGACGCGCATTTCAGCCACCAAATTTACGAGTTTTGCAGATCTTTTCGATCCTGAAGAGGGGCGGATGGGCGTCGCAGTAACGTTCATTGCAATTCTCGAGTTGTTAAGAGAGTCGACGATTGAAGTTGCTCAGGCAGATGCATTCGCACCGCTACACGTGAGAGCGGCATCGTCCGTTCGATTAGTCGACAATAATCAAGTTACTGCAGAAGTAGCTGACCAAGATAATTAACGAGAACATCTACGCATGGAACCGACCGAGATAAAATATCTGATTGAAGCGGCACTTTTGGCTGCGGATCGACCGTTAAATATTGATCAGATTAAGGCCTTGTTTGATGATGCGGGGGAAATCAATAATTCGGAATTGCGCAAAGCAATTGAAGCGTTAAATTCAGACTATGAGGGGCGCGGAATTGAGGTGACAGAAGTTGCATCGGGCTTTCGCATGCAAGTCCGTGCCAATATGGCTGATAAATTACAAAAGCTCTGGGAAGAAAGACCACCGCGGTATTCCAGAGCGTTGTTCGAAACACTGGCGCTCATTGCTTACCGTCAACCTATGACGCGCGGCGAGATTGAGGAAGTGCGCGGTGTCGCGGTGAGTACAAATATAGTTCGTACAATGTTGGAGCGGGAATGGATACGCGTGGTAGGCCATCGAGATGTGCCTGGACGGCCCGCACTTTTCGGTACCACCAAATTGTTTTTGGACTATTTCGGGCTCAAAAGGTTAGATGACCTCCCGCCACTGGCTGACCTTTCAGATTGGGAGACGCTGCGCGTGCAGCTCAACCTACCGGAAGTGGAAGAAAACCCGGTTGCTGTTGAGGGTGCAGATGTAACAGCATTGGCCGATGCAGCCGTGGACGGGCACACCGATGAGAGCCGCCTGTCGCAGCTTACTGCTGATGACGTACTCGGCGCTGCCGACGAAGGTACAGATTCTGAACTTCCAATTCTACAGCCTGAGATGGAAGCAGAAGCAGATGCCGGCACGGCCGAGGATTCAGGCGCCGATGACGATTTTGAGGAGTTAATAGTGACCGAGTGGCCGGATCCTGTTTCCGTAGCGGCAAAAGAGGCTAGCGACGATTCGGATGCCGACGAAGCGGACGCAAAAGCAACGAGCGGTTAGTCAACGACGGCATGCCCGAGCGCATACAGAAAGTGCTTGCAGCTGCAGGTCATGGCTCGCGGCGGCAGATCGAACGCTGGATCAAGGAAGGTCGCCTCACGGTTGACGGCCAGCCGGCCAAACTTGGCGACGGTATTCTGGGCAACGAAAAAATTGAGTTGGATGGTCGTAAATTGGCGGCCAGTTCTAAGCTTGCTGCGCACAAGCATCTCATTTATCACAAACCTGCCGATGAAATTACCAGTCAGCACGATCCCGCGGGTCGCCGGTTGGTTTTTGACGCATTGCCGAAATTGCGTGGGGCGCGGTGGATCAATGTTGGCAGACTAGATTATTCAACGACCGGGCTCTTGTTATTTACGACCGATGGCGTGCTTGCCAACAAGCTAATGCATCCTTCTTCCGAAATCGTCCGACGTTACGCTGTTCGCGTACGTGGACGGCCGAAAAACGCTGAACTCGGCCGTTTGCTGAAGGGCGTGAAGTTGGATGATGGAATGGCGAAATTCGATACGCTCGACGACGCAGGTGGGGATGGCGCTAATATCTGGTTTCACGTAACGCTTAGAGAAGGTCGCAATCGCGAAGTGCGAAGAATGTGGGAGGCGATCGGTTTTCAGGTAAGTCGTTTAATGCGAATCGCTTATGGACCAATTGAATTGCCGTCAACGCTTCGCAGAGGGAAAAGCATGTCATTATCGCCATCGCAAATCAAAAGTATCTATGCGGCGGCGCGAATGCAGCCTCCTGTCTTGGATGACGCGCCGCGCGTGCGCGGTGGCAAAAAGGTATGGCGCGGTAGAAAATTTTAACGTTCTGGCTTACTGGTTACTGGGCATCGAAACTCTGACCCGTCGTGCCAATGCTATCGTCACTCAATAGATAAAGATAAGCGGCGATCACCTGCTCGGGTGTGCGCAACAGATCGCGGTCTTCCGCAGGGTAGGCTGCCAACCGCATTTCTGTACGGACGGCACCAGGGTTTATGCAATTGACGCGCATCGTCGTATGCTCGGTTTCGGCAGCCAGCATCTGGCTCAACCCTTCGGTTCCAAACTTTGAAACCGAATAGGCGCCCCAAAATGGCTTTCCAACTCGGCCGACTCCGCTGCTAGTAAAAATTACACTCGGATGTTCGGCCTGCTTGAGCAAACCAAAACAGGCCTGGGTCAGGACGAATACCGCCGTTAAATTGACATGTATTACTCGCTGCCATTCGGGCACATCGTATTGCTCAATTGACAATCGTTGTCCGAGGATGCCGGCGTTGTGAACCAGGCCGTCAAGTCGCCCAAACTCTGTCTCGATAGATTCTGCGAGCGCCTGATACTGATTGGAAGTTGCAGTCGCCAGATCAACTACCGCAATGCTGGGTCGTGGACAGTTATTGCGCGACATAATTTCGTCGTAAACGGCTTCTAGCTTTTTTACATTTCTTCCATGTAATACGACTTGAGCGCCTAGCTCAGCGCTCCGAATGGCTAGCGCGCGGCCAATGCCATCGCTGGCGCCGGTAATCAAAACGATTTTCCCCGCCAACGATTGGTCGGCCGCATTGTAGGATTTTGGATCAGTATTCAAGCGATTTCCTCAAAGGCTATGAACTCGATGCCGTTGACAAAGGTAGCTGGTCGGTAGACTGCCCAATCTACTGAAGCGTTTTGTCCGTGACATCATCAGACGGAAGTGCAGCATCTATCTCATCATCGGTCGTCGCATCAACGATTGTCCGCGGTAGCGACTCAAGCACCTCAAGTTGCTCGATCGGTTTCTTCGCTTGAACGCCTAGCTCTGTAAATTTTCGGGCGCCGGGCAAGACTTTTCGTTCCAACGAGCCGACGGCACGGTTGTAGTTTTCTACGCTACTGTTGAGCTGTTTGCCGACTTTGTTTAGGTGCCCAACGAAGGTAGCAAGGCGCCCATACAAATCTTCCGCAAGTTTGCGAATTTCCTGGGCGTTGTCGGCTAGTGCAACTTGTCGCCAGCCATATGCGACCGCCTTCAATAAAGCGACGAAACTCGTTGGCGTTGCGAGAATGATTTGCCGGGACAGTGCATATTCGATTAGATCGGGCTCTTCAGCGAGTGCGGCGCTCAGAAACTGATCTCCAGGAATAAATAGGATGACGAACTCTGGGCTCTCCTCAAATTGTTGCCAATACGTCTTGGCCGACAATTTGCGAATATGATCGCTGACGTTTCTGGCATGTCTTTCCAGTCCGAGTTTTCGCTGCACATCGTCGTTCGCTTCAATTGCCTCCAGATAGGCATCCAGTGGCGTTTTGACATCTACCACCAGAGTCCGCTTTTCGGGCATGCTGATAATCATATCTGGCCGAATAAACTTATCGTCAGCTCGAGTATGCACTTGCTCTTGAAAGTCGCAATGATCAACCATACCTGCAAGTTCAACCAACCGCTTCAGCGTAATTTCGCCCCATCGCCCGCGAACTTCCGGTCGACGCAACGCGTTGACCAGATTGTGCGTTTCGCGAGTCAGCGACTGCTGATTTTCGTGCATTGAGGCGAGTTGCGACTTGATACCGCCATACGCTTCACTGCGCGATTTCTCTAGTTCGGAAATCTGTTTCTGCGATTGGTTGAGCGCCTCTTTGATGGGTTTGACCAAGTTTTCAACCGCTTTCTCGCGTTCGCTGAGCTCTCGTTTTGATTTTTCCTGATGAGCGCCGAGGTTCTGTTCGGCCATGCGCAGGAAGTTCTCGCTATTCGCGCGCAACGACTGATTCGCCATCTCCGAAAACGCCTTTGCGAGCCGTCCGTTTGCTTGCTCAAATGCCGCGTCGCGCTCTAGTTGCAGCGCATCTTGCGCTTTAATTTGCGATTGCAGCAGCTCATTGCTGTGCTGCAGATTTCGATTTCTTTTTTGCAGTAGCAACCAAATTAACAGACCGCCGAGCGCTAGCCCGAGGACAGCCGCCGGAATGCTGAATTGTAGGAAGAGTGGGTGCTTGATGAGGTCGATCATGAATTGCTTATGTCCAACGCCTGTAGAACAAGCTGCGAAAGTTCGATTGTATCAGTGACCAGCGCGTCCGCTCCCCAATTGTGCGCATTGTCGTCAGCAGTAATATAGCCATAGCCCGCTGCAATGGTCGCCATGTTTGCCGCTTTTCCCGCCTCGATGTCTCGCGCAGCGTCACCAACGTACAGAATTTTGTCCGCGGCTATTCCAATTCGCGTGGCTGCCAACAACATCGGTTCAGGGTGTGGCTTCCGCTGCGGCAATGTATCTCCGCAGACAATGCAACCCGCATTGTCTGCGATTCCCAGCCGCTCCATCAACGGGAACGTCAGATGTTCGGGCTTGTTGGTGACGACGCCCCAGGGTCGATCATTGGCTTCGAGTGTCTTGAGCGTTGACCGAAGCGGGTCAAAAACAACCGTTTTTTGACAAACCGCTTGGGCATATTCCTGCAAATACTGCTCGTGTAGAAATTTCAAGTCGGTGTCGGATGCATCTGGAAACCCAAGCTTTAACAATCCGATGGCGCCGTTGGAAACGTTGGCGCGTATTGCAGAATACTCGAGCGAACGTTGGTTGTTTCGCCGCATCAGTTCAACCAGCACAGCGACCATGTCCGGTGCTGTATCCGCCAATGTCCCGTCAAGATCAAATAAGACCGCGCGGTAGCCGCCAGCAGTCGGTACGTGTTGACCCCGCATTATTAGTCAGTGCGCCGAAAGTGCATTAAATAATTAACCTCAAGACCGGGCTGTAATTTGTATTCGCGAGTGATCGGGTTGTAATGCATCCCGATACTGGACTGCAACTCGAGTCGAGATTGTCTCGCCCAGGATTCGAGCTCTGACGGGCGAATGAATTTCTCGTAGTCGTGCGTTCCGGCAGGCAACATGCGCAAAAGATATTCTGCTCCGACGATGGCGAATAGGAATGCTTTGGGATGGCGGTTGATGGTTGAAAAAAACACATCTCCGCCGGGTTTTACAAGTTTCTTGCATGATGCAATGACTTGCGACGGTGCCGGCACGTGTTCGAGCATTTCAAGACACGTGACAACGTCGAATTGTCCTGCCTGTGCTTCCGCCATTTCTTCAGCGGTCGATTGTTGGTAGTCAACATTTACGCCGGACTCGACCTGGTGCAAGCGCGCAACGGCCAACGGACTTTCAGCCATATCGATGCCGGTTACATTTGCGCCCGCCGTCGCGAGAGCTTCTGTCAATATGCCACCACCACAGCCAACGTCCAGGACCCGGGCACCGCTGATCTTGGCGCGCTGGCGTATGTAATCGAGACGCAATGGATTGATGTCGTGCAAGGGGCGAAAATCACCACTGGGATCCCACCAGCGAGACGCCAACGCGTCAAATTTCGCGATTTCAGCGCGATCAACATTCTGCTCTGAAGGTTGCATAATTCTACTCTGTAGGTGATTTATACGGCGGCAATGCGCTGTCGCCACTCTTGTGCCCGAATTATCACGTCTTCTGAATTCATGTGGGTCAACGCGCCTTGATCCAATAAATGGCGCCCAGCGACCCAGACATCAGCGACCTGTTCGGAACTGGCCGTGTAGACAACTTGTGATCGCGGATCATAGATTGGTTGACTATGAAGCCGATTAAGATCAATGCAAGTCAAGTCGGCCCATTTTCCAGCTTCTATTGATCCAACTTCGTGTGCGAGACCCAGGGCACGAGCGCCATCGATAGTCGCCATACGCAGAATTGAACGCGCGGGCATGACTTCAGCATCATCCGACTGTACTTTCGCGATCATCGCGGCTGTGCGCATTTCACCAAGTATGTCCAACACATTGTTGCTCGCGGCGCCGTCTGTCCCCAATGCAACGTTTACATCGGCGTCGAGCAACGTCGCTACCGGTGCAACGCCATCTGCCAATTTCAGATTCGAGCGCGGACAGTGTGCGACGGCGACACCGGCGGCAGCAAATGCGTCAATTTCGGACGGCAGCAAATGAACGCAATGCACGGCTAGTAGTGAAGCATTAACAAGTCCCAATTTTTGCAGGCGTTCAAATGGACGTAGCCCGGTTTTCGCCAGTGCTTCCTCAATCTCTTGTGCGGACTCGTGCAAATGTATCTGTATGCCACAATCAAGTTGATCGGCAACCACTCGCAATTGCGCGAATGCTTCATCTGAAACAGTTGCCGTTGAATGCGGTGCAAAACAACTTGAAATTAGCGGATGATCCACATATCGATCATGGACCAAGTCGCTTGCCTTGCTGAGGCAATCGGCTGCCGAGTTGGCCCAGGCAGTTTTGAAATCGATAACCGGCGTTGCAATGACGGCACGAATATGGGCGTCCGCGGCCGCTTCAGCGGCAATTTCTGGAAAGAAGTACTGGTCACTGAAGCAGGTGATGCCAGCCCGCAGCATTTCTGCGATAGCGAGCTTGGTGCCGTCTCTAACAAGCTCAGCACTAACCCAGCGTTCTTCAGTAGGCCAAATAGCCTCGCGCAGCCATCTTTCCAGTGCCATGTCATCCGCCAGACCACGAAAAATGGTCATTGCCGCATGGGTATGGGTGTTCACTAACCCCGGAATCAATACATGGTCTGGGCGATTTACTACCGCATTAGCGCGGTACTTTTCTTGAGCTAGGGCTGCGTCCAGGACGTCGATAATCCGGCCGTCGTGGATGGCGACCGCATGGCGTTCCAACAGCCGATCGTCAGGTTCGATCGGAATACACCAATCGGCGTAAATCAGGGTGTCACAACGTTGCATGGAGCTACCTGGCCAGGACGGCCGTCAGAATGTCAGCCGAAAAATTACGCCAGAGTATAGCCTCGTTTCGTCTGCTACATAAGCACCTCGGCAGCGCCGGATAATTGTGCTGGAAGCCTGCTGTCATGGGCATCTCTGTGCTATTATTCGGCTCTAGATCGAAGCTTAAATTGTGCCTGGATTCTACTCGGCGAAATCAACAACTTTCTCGAAAATCACTCGGCTATTACAGATGTGTTTCTGAGCTTGCGGCTCGGAGGCCGCCCTATAATTGTGAATATTTATGTCTGAAGTTGCTCACGAAATATTGTCTGTCAGTCTCGAAGAAGAGATGCAGCAATCCTATCTCGACTATGCGATGAGCGTCATTGTTGGGCGGGCGCTTCCCGATGTGCGAGACGGATTGAAACCGGTGCATCGGCGCGTTCTGTACGCGATGCGTGTATTGGGCAACGATTACAATAAAGCCTACAAGAAATCTGCACGTGTCGTCGGTGATGTCATTGGTAAATACCATCCGCATGGCGATTCGGCCGTCTACGATACGATCGTGCGCATGGCACAGCCATTTTCGATGCGCTACATGCTGGTGGATGGCCAGGGTAATTTCGGCTCGGTCGATGGCGATGCGCCGGCAGCGATGCGGTATACGGAAGTTCGCATGTCGCGAATTGCCCACGAAATTCTTGCCGATATCGACAAAGAGACCGTCAATTTCGTCGAAAACTACGACGGTCAAGAATCCGAGCCGTCAGTCATGCCGACGCGAATCCCTAATTTGCTGGTAAATGGCTCGTCGGGTATTGCGGTTGGCATGGCGACGAATGTTCCGCCGCACAATTTGAACGAGATTATCAATGCCTGTTTGGCGCTGATTGAAGACCCATCTATAGACGTGCCGCAGCTTATGGAGCACGTGCCGGGGCCTGACTTTCCGACCGCGGGCATTATCAATGGTGCGCAGGGCATTTATGCCGCCTATCGAACAGGCCGTGGCAGGGTTCATATGCGCGGTCGTACTGCCATAGAGACCGTTGATGCTCGTGGCAAAGAAGCGATTATAGTTACCGAGCTTCCTTACCAGGTCAACAAAGCGCGCCTTATCGAAAAAATCGCTGAACTCGTGCGTGAAAAGCGCATCGAGGGCATCACGGAATTACGTGATGAGTCCGATAAAGATGGCATGCGCATTGTTATCGAATTGCGACGCGGCGAAATCAGCGACGTGGTTCTGAATAATCTCTATAAGCAGACCGCGCTGCAAAGCGTATTTGGCATCAACATGGTTGCGCTGCATGAAGGGCAGCCGAAATTGTTGAACTTAAAACAGATTCTGGAAGCATTCTTGTCGCATAGGCGTGAGGTCGTTACTCGCCGTACGATATTTGAATTGCGCAAGGCCCGTGATCGCGCACATGTACTAGAGGGACAGGCGGTTGCGTTAGCCAACATTGATGATGTCATCGCATTGATTAAGGCATCACCGACGCCTGCTGAGGCACGCACCGCCCTCACTGAACGCGCTTGGCCTCCGGGCGAGGTCACCGAGATGTTGGAGCGGGCAGGTGCTACGGACACGCGGCCGGACCTGCTCGCAGAGGGGTATGGCTTGGTCGATGGCGAGTATCGCCTTTCGCAGCTTCAAGCCCAAGCCATTCTGGACCTGCGGTTGCATCGACTGACAGGCCTGGAACAAGAAAAAATATTCAATGAATACAAGATAATATTGGACAAAATTAAAGAATTATCTCTTGTTTTGTCGGACCCCGATGAGCTATTGCGAGTCATTCGTGAAGAGTTGCTGGAGATCAAGGAAGCATACGGCGACGAACGGCGCACTGAAATCAATATAGATCACAGTGATTTGCAGGCCGAAGATCTAATTCCCGAGGAAGAAGTTGTCGTTACGTTGTCGCATGGTGGCTACGCCAAGGCGCAACCAATCGATGATTATCAAGCGCAACGTCGCGGCGGTCGTGGTCGCTCCGCAGCCAAGGTCAAAGACGAAGATTTTATTGATCAGTTATTTGTCGCGAATACACACGACACAATATTGTGCTTTTCCAGCCGCGGAAAAATGTATTGGCTTAAAGTGTATCGTGTCCCGCAAGCGAGTCGCGGTTCGCGTGGCAAGCCGATAGTGAATTTATTGCCATTGGATGACGGCGAACGCATCAATGCGATTTTGCCGATCCGAGAATTTAATGCAGACAATTTCGTCTTTATGGCGACAAGTGCTGGCACGGTTAAGAAAACACCACTGAGCTTGTTCTCCAGACCTCGTGCGAGCGGCATCATCGCGATCGACTTGCGCGGCGAAGACAAGCTCGTTAACGTTGCCATCACGGACGGCAAGCGCGACATAATTTTGGTCGCCAGCAGCGGCAAAGCGATCAGATTCAGCGAGGCCGATGTGCGGCCGATGGGACGCGGCGCTGCGGGTGTCCGCGGCATCAAAATGGCACAGGGACACGAATTGATTGCGCTGACAATCGTTAGCGATGGATTACTCCTTTCTGCAACCGAAAACGGCTACGGTAAGCGCACGCCAGTTGACGATTTTCCTATGCAAGGTCGCGGTGGCCAGGGGGTCATTGCCATACAAACGAGCGAGCGCAACGGGAAAACGGTCGGGGCGGTTCCTGTCGGTGATGACGACGAAATTATGCTGATCAGTTCGAGCGGTACGCTTGTTCGCACCCCGGTTAACGATATTTCGGTGCTGGGGAGAAACACCCAAGGCGTGCGTCTTATTCGCGTTGAGTCAGGTCAACGATTGGTAGGACTGGCGAGAATCGAATCTATTGAGGACGATGAATAACCTAAGCTTATTGCACGATAAGTTTTTGGTTTGGCGATTGTGCTGAATTCCCTGGCATAAAGCGTTAGCATCGCCAACGCATTGCGCAACAGTCCTTACTCAGCAAAGTAATTCCAAATGTTACCAATATTCAATTTCAGCGCCGGGCCGGCGGTTTTGCCGTATGCCGTGCTGGAGCAAATCAAACGAGACGTTCCTAGTTGGCAGAATAGTGGCATGTCCGTCATGGAAGTTAGTCATCGCGGCAAAGACTTTATGGCAGCGGCAGCACAGGCAGAGGCCGATGTGCGCGATTTGCTACAGATTTCCGATGACTATAGCGTACTGTTTTTGCAGGGCGGCGCAACGCTACAATTCGCGATGGTGCCATTAAATCTTGCCGGCCAGTCTGACGTTGCGGATTACGTGCTGACGGGTTCCTGGTCGAAAAAGGCAATTGCTGACGCAAGGCCACTTTGTAGTGTTAATGTCGCAGCCGACGGCACCGACGGTCATTTCACCGCTATACCCGAGCGCTCCCAATGGTCGATGAGCGACAGTGCGGCATACGTTCATGTAACAACGAACGAAACAATTGCTGGTGTTGAATATCAGGAAATACCCGATGTTGGCAGCAAGCCGCTGGTCGCCGACATGTCGAGCACAATATTATCTCGACCATTGGATGTTAGTCGTTTCGGAGTGATATATGCCGGTGCGCAAAAAAATATCGGTCCCGCCGGAATCACTTTAGTAATCGTCCGTAAAGATTTGATTGGTATGCATCGTAAGTCGGCGCCGCGAATATTGACTTACGAGGCATTTGCCACGTCGGATTCGATGACCAACACGCCGCCGACATTTGCTTGGTATGTCGCCGGCCTAGTTTTTAGCCACCTAAAATCGTTGGGTGGTCTTGAGGCTGTCGCCAAGATCAACAAGCGTAAAGCGGAAAAGCTGTATGCAGCAATTGACGTATCTGATTTTTACAGTAATCCGGTTGATGAGAATTGCAGGTCGAGGATGAATGTTCCATTTGTGTTGAGTGACCCGGCGCTTGATGGCCGATTTTTGGCAGAGTCCGATGCTGCAGGGCTCAAGAATTTGAAGGGCCACCGCTCGGTCGGCGGAATGCGAGCGTCTATTTACAATGCAATGCCGGAGGAAGGCGTTGACGCGCTAATTTCATTTATGCAGGAGTTTGAGAAACAAAATGGCTGATTCGGCGTACAAGATTCTGACTATCAATAATATCGCTTCAGCAGGATTGGAACGGTTGACGCGTGATAGTTACGAGGTTGGACCCGCGGTTGAAATTCCTGACGCTGTAATCGTTCGATCCCACGATATGCATAGTATGGATATAGCGCCGTCGGTTGCTGCGATCGGACGGGCCGGTGCCGGCGTCAACAATATCCCGCTGCCGCAGCTCTCGGCCCGCGGCGTACCTGTATTCAATGCGCCGGGCGCGAACGCCAATGCTGTCAAAGAATTGGCCGTTGCCGGTTTGTTGATAGCGGCTAGAAATATTTGCGATGCACACCAGTACGTGCAGGGTTTGACATCGGATGGCGATGTGTTGCAAAAAGAAGTGGAGGCCGGAAAAAAACAGTTTGTTGGGTTCGAGCTACCCGGGCGGACACTCGGCGTCATCGGATTGGGTGCTATTGGAGTCGAAGTTGCCAACGTCGCTTTGTCGCTGGGTATGAAAGTCGTCGGATTCGATCCAAAAATTACCGTCAGAAGAGCGTGGCAGCTTTCGGCGGGTGTCCGCCAAGCGGACTCTCTTGACAGCTTATTTGCGGAGTCTGATGCGATAACGGTGCACGTGCCGTTAGTTGATGCGACACGACATATTGTTAATGCCAAGCGCTTGTCATTGATGCGGGCTGGCGGAACCGTAATTAACTTTGCCCGTGGTGGCGTTGCCGACAGCGGCGCGATAATGCAATCGCTTGACGCGAATCACCTGCATGCATACGTATGCGACTTCCCAACGCGCGAGCTAATAGGCCATCGGCAGGTTATAACACTTCCCCATTTGGGTGCATCAACGATGGAAGCCGAAGAAAATTGCGCAATTATGGTTGCCGAAAACATCAAGGAATATCTGGAAAACGGCAACATACGTAACTCGGTCAATTTTCCCGAATCTGTGATGCCGCGTTTGGACGCTCATCGAATTACCGTCGCCAACGCAAACGTACCCAATATGGTTGGCCAAATTTCGACGTGTTTGGCCGAGGCCGATCTTAATATTGAAGACTTACTCAATAAGTCTATGGGTGACGTTGCCTATACGGTGGTCGATTTGTCGGACAATGTACCGGTGGAGACGCTCGACAAAATTCGCGCGATTGATGGCGTACTAAAATTACGCAATTTGGGCAGGCCAGCGAGCTAATTGGCGTTCACGATAAAGAAAAATAATGCCATAAGTTGCGGAATTTGCTTCAATTACGCTGGTAATTTAAATTTTTCGTCAGGCACAGGTAATCCATTATGGCCAAACGGCCAGATAACGAAGCTCCGCAACCCGATCTTGGCGCCGTACGCCGCCGCATTGACGAAGTGGATCGGCAAATTCAGGCGCTCATCAATGAGCGTGCGGAGTTTGCTCAGCAGGTTGGCTTGTCAAAAGGTGATCTCGCATCAGCGGTAGATTATTACCGACCGGAGCGCGAAGCGGAGGTTCTTAGGGCTGTTAAGGAGCGGAATAATGGTCCGTTACGCAATGAGGAAATGCTGCGCCTATTTCGCGAAATAATGTCCGCCTGCTTGGCCCAGCAAGAACCGCTAAAAATCGGGTTTCTCGGTCCAGAGGGGACGTTTACGCAATCCGCCGTGTTTAAGCATTTTGGACACTCGGTGAGAGCGCTGCCATTTGGCACGATCGATGAAGTATTTCAAGAAGTCGAGAGTGGCGCTGCAGATTTCGGTGTCGTGCCGATTGAAAATTCAACAGAAGGCACTGTTAACAATACGTTGGATATGTTTTTGACATCGCCGCTAAAAATTGGCGGTGAAATTGAGTTGAGAATTGAACAACATCTATTAGGCAACGTAGCTTCGCTGGAAAAAATTCAGAGGATTTGTGCCCACGAACAGGCGCTGGCGCAATGCCGAGGTTGGTTGCGCGAATATGTGGCGGACGCCGAGCTTATCGGTGTTAGCAGCAATGCAGTGGGTGCGCGTAGGGCACGTGATGAAGAAGGCACGGCAGCAATCGGCGGTGACGCTGCTGCGGAAGTGTACGGATTGAAAACCATGGTCAACAATATCGAAGACCGCGCTGACAACGCGACTCGTTTCCTGGTGATTGGCCGTGAGCTTCTAGCATCCAGTGGTGACGACAAAACTACAATTTTGGTTTCCACCAGCGACACAGCCGGTGGTGCCGGCGTATTGCATTCATTGTTGCAGCCGTTTTCGAACCACAACGTCAACATAACGCGAATTGAGTCTAGACCGTCTCGACGACAAAACTGGGACTACGTATTTTTTCTAGACTTGGATGGACATGCGGAGCAGAGGCCGCTTGCAGATGCGCTGCTCGAGCTGAAGTCCATCAGTTCCCTTTTTCGTGTACTTGGCGCTTACCCAAAAGCGGTCAGCTAGCGCGAATCCACTGGGCGGTACGCTTTGCATTACATAGTTAGACCATCCCGATTGTCCGGCGCAACTATTGCGGTACCGGGCGATAAATCGATCTCGCACCGAGCGTTGATGTTCAGTGCCATTGCTGACGGTTCAGCGACTATTCGTGGCTTTCTTGCCGGCGAAGATTGTATGGCGACTATGGCTGCACTAAGAAAGATGGGTGTCGCCATCAGCGTGACGGATAGCGGCGTGGTTGTCGTCGATGGCGTAGGCCTAACCGGACTTTGCGCACCTGCGAGTCCGTTGGATATGGGCAATTCGGGAACCGCAATGCGATTATTTGCCGGCTTGCTTTGCGGGCAGCCATTTAGCAGCCAACTCGTCGGCGATGCCTCGCTGTCAGCGCGGCCGATGGACCGGATTCTGCGGCCACTTGGTGAAATGGGCGCGGCGATCGATTCACAAGGCGGCTTGCCTCCGTTGAGCATTAATGCGACCGATACGGTGCTAGCGATTGAATACGCTATGCCGGTCGCTAGTGCGCAGGTGAAATCGGCGGTACTCCTGGCTGGTTTGTACGCCGATGGTGTGACCACGGTGCACGAACCCGCAATTACCCGCGATCATAGCGAGCGTATGTTGCAGTCGATGGGGGCACAGGTTGAAAATAGCGACGGCGCTATATCCATTGTCGGGCGGCCGGAATTGCGGGCGGTGGATATCGACGTTCCGTGCGATCTTTCGTCAGCCGCGTTTCCGCTGCTTGCTGCAATTATTGCCGATTCATGCGAAGTCACAGTTAGAAACGTTGGCATAAATCCGACTCGAGACGGCGTCTTGAGGATACTGCAGCAGATGGGTGCCGAGATTCGAATTGACAACCCACGACTGCTTGGCAATGAGCCGGTCGCGGACATAACGGCCAGTTCGTCGTCGTTAGTCGGCATCACGGTGGATTCTGAGCTGGTGTCATTGGCGATTGATGAATTTCCCCTATTGTTCATAGCAGCGGCCTACGCGAGCGGTGTCACGACTTTTTCCGGATTGGCTGAATTACGTGTAAAGGAAAGCGATCGTATTGGCGCTATGGCGGCTGGCCTATCGACTCTTGGGGTTGGCGTTGAGGAGCGCGTCGACGGTGCTGTTGTGCATGGGGGCAGACCGACAGGCGGCATGGTCGATAGCTTCGGAGATCACCGCATTGCGATGGCGTTCGCCGTCGCGGCCACCGCAGCAAGCGAAGTGGTGAGAGTGCGGGACACAGAAGCCGTGGCGACCTCATTCCCGGATTTTGCGGCTTGTTTAGCTGCCTGTGGTGGCGATATCGAGCAACTCGAGGGCAAAATTTAATGGCGCTGATCGATAAACACGAGAATGCTCCCGTAATTACTATCGACGGTCCGAGCGGGTCGGGAAAAGGCACAATCGCTAGGCAGCTCGCAAGCGTGCTCGGTTGGCACCTGCTTGATAGCGGGGCGTTGTACCGGTTGGTTGCGCTGGCAGCGATGCGCAGCGGTACGGCAGGCAACGACGAGTCGCAGATGGCGAAAATCGCGAAGAATATGAATGTTCGCTTCGATAGCGACCCGACGATGAACGAGCAGATTTTCTTCGATGGTGCCGAAGTAAGTGCTGCCATCAGAAGCGAAGAATGCGGTCTCACGGCGTCGACCATCGCGGCGATGCCCAGTGTCCGCCAAGCACTGGTGCAGCGTCAGCGTGCGTTTCTCCGACCTCCCGGCTTAATCGCGGATGGCCGCGATATGGGGACCAACATATTTCCCGCGGCGGCGCTCAAGGTTTACCTCACTGCGAGTCCGGGTGAACGGGCAAAAAGGCGTTATAAGCAGTTGAAAGACAAGGGTATTGATGTTAGCCTTCCGGCCCTTTCGCGGGACATCGAAGATCGTGACCGGCGCGACTCTGAAAGAGTGATTGCGCCGTTGAAGCCCGCGGCGGACGCCCGGTTGTTGGACTCCAGTCAATTAACGGTGGCGGAGGTCAGCAAGCAGATCGTTGATTGGGCGTGCGAGCTTGGGATTACATAAAGCGTTTAGCAACAGATTTTGATGTGAATTCTTGTTGTAAGTTTTGATTGTTAGTTTTTGTTGTGAATTTTTCTTTTGAATTTTTCCCGGCGAAGCAGGATGCTCCGCCTTATTCGTTAACCGTCTGCCAATGGAATAGGTAAGGCGATTGGGTGAGATCGACCTAAATGTAAGGGCGTTCTCTTGGTATTAATCTAATGTCTGAAAGTTTTGAACAATTATTTGAAGAAAGTTTTGCCAGTCAACACATAAAGCCCGGTGCCATCATTACCGGAACCGTCGTCGCAGTAAATGACGATGTCGTTATGGTAAGTGCAGGCCTCAAATCTGAGGCTGTCATTTCAATCGACCAATTTTACAACGATAAAGGCGAAACCGATATCGCGGTTGGCGATGAGATTGAGGTTGCGCTTGATGCGGTCGAAAACGGCTTTGGCGAAACTGTATTGTCGCGCGAAAAAGCGATTCGAGCTCGTACCTGGATTGAACTCGAAAAAGCATTCGAGAAAAGTGAAGTTGTTACCGGCATTATCAATGGTAGGGTTAAGGGCGGTTTCACGGTTGAAATCGACAATGTCCGAGCATTTTTGCCGGGCTCTTTGGTTGATGTACGACCGGTGCGCGATCCGGCATATCTCGAAGGCAAGAGCCTAGAATTTAAGGTCATCAAGCTTGATCAGCGACGCAACAACGTTGTTGTTTCGCGACGTGCTGTTGTCGAACAAGAGCACAGCGTTGAGCGCGAGCAACTTCTAGAGAGTTTGCAGGAAGGCAACACGGTTAAAGGTATCGTAAAGAACTTAACCGATTATGGCGCCTTTGTTGACCTTGGCGGAATTGACGGTCTGCTGCACATCACTGACATGGCGTGGAAGCGCGTCAAGCATCCGTCCGAGGTCGTAAATGTCGGCGAAGAGATTGACGTTAAGATCTTAAAATTCGACCGGGAACGGCAGCGCGTGTCGCTTGGTATCAAGCAGCTCGGAGACGACCCATGGCAGGATTTGGCACGACGTTATCCGCCGCAAACCCGCCTGTTTGGAAAAATAACCAATATCGCTGACTACGGCTGCTTCGTTGAAATTGAAGAGGGCGTGGAGGGCTTGGTGCACGTTTCCGAAATGGATTGGACCAACAAGAACGTAAATCCTGCTCGCGTGGTGCAAGTTGGCGAAGAAGTCGAGGTCATGGTGATCGAGATTGACGAGGAGCGTCGCCGAATCTCGCTGGGCATTAAGCAATGCAAAACGAATCCCTGGGCTGAGTTCTCTGCGACGGTTAATCGCGGCGATAAAGTCAAAGGCCAGATCAAGTCGATTACCGATTTCGGTATCTTTATTGGTTTGGATGGTGGAATTGACGGCTTGGTACATCTTTCAGATATATCTTGGGACATTGCCGGTGAAGAGGCAGTTCGGAACTATCAGAAAGGACAAGAGATCGAAGCGGCAGTTTTGGCAATTGATTCTGAGCGAGAAAGAATATCGTTGGGCGTCAAGCAACTGGACAAGGATCCGTTCTCCGCGTGGCTTGCCGATCACCCGAAAAACACCATGGTCAAGGGAAAGGTCACTGAAGTGGACGTCCGGGGCGCAATTGTCGACCTGGGAGACGGTGTCACCGGCTCACTGCGGGCCTCTGAAATGGCACGCGGGCGCGTCGAAGATGCTCGTACGATGATTAAAATTGGCGACGAAGTCGAGGCTAAATTCACCAACGTCGACCGGAAAAATCGCTCGGTTGCACTGTCTATCAAGGCAAAAGAGGTCCATGAAGAGGCGGAAGCGCTTAGCAGCTATAACTCTGACTCTGGAGCTGCACCTACGGGGACCACGCTGGGTGAGCTACTGAAGGAAAAAATGTCAGGCGGTAGTTAAGAAAAAAATAGCCCGGACCCTCGCGGTCCGGGCTATAATTCTTTTATAATCGGTAGCTTAGATAGATTGCATGAAGAATAATAAGCGAAGCGCATTATGACAAAATCAGAACTCATTGAAATGATCGCTCGTAAGCAGAAGCATTTGCCTGCGAAAGACGTTGAATTGGCGGTGAAGCACCTGCTGGATCTAATGAGTGACTCGCTGGCGCGTGGCGAACGCATTGAAATACGTGGATTTGGTAGCTTTTCGTTGCATTTTCGCCCACCACGCATCGGCCGAAATCCGAAGACTGGCGAGGCGGTGGCGCTCTCCGGTAAATACGTTCCGCACTTCAAGCCGGGCAAGGATTTGCGCGATCGGGTCAACGCGTCCAGAGAATTTCCAATTAAGAGCTAGCGCATTACGCAAGCATCGCCAGAACCCAGATCCTATCCGTTGCCCGATATCAATCTCGACGTAGAGCCGAGCGCCGCCGCAGATGCTTGTGCGGTGCGTATCAAGCACTGTGCGTTTGCCGTCGCAGACGTTACCATATTGAAACTGCTGGATTATCTAGCGCTGCAGTGCGCACTTGAGGCGTTGTTGCAGCGGAGAGGGTTATGATTCGTAAAATCGCAATCGCTATTTTAGCGTTGATCATATTTGTCGTTATGGTTTGGTTCACCGCAATCAACCCTGGTGTGATTTCGATCGATTTGGCGCTCGGTGTCATTCAACCTTCTATTCCCATGGCGTTTGCCGTTACCTTTGTTTTGGGTTGGTTATTCGGCCTGTTTTGCACGGGGATATTCGCAATTCAACTAATCGATGAACGGCGCCGCTTGAGAAAGTCCTTGCGTATCGCTGAAGCCGAGGTAAGCAGCTTAAGAAGCCTGCCAATCGCCGATGCCGACTGAATCCACGTTTCTTCTAGCTGGGCTATTCCTGCTCCTGGCGGCCGCAGGCTGGGCGCTCGGTCGATTTGACGAACGCGATGGTGACGAGCCGGCGCCGCCGCTTAATATCGATTATCTGAAAGGCTTGAATTTCTTACTTAACGAGCAGACCGATCAGGCTTTGGAGCACTTTCTGAAGATGGTGCGAGTTGATGACAAAACGATCGAAACCCACTTTGCTCTAGGCAGCCTGTTTCGACGTCGCGGGGAAATTGATCGGGCGATTCGTATTCACCAAAACATCATCGCCCGTCCGGATCTTGCTGCGGAACAGCGTGACCAAGCACTTTTTTCTCTTGCCAAGGACTATCTGAAGGCGGGTCTTCTTGATCGTGCGGAGAAAATGTTTGCCAGACTGTCTCAAGGTTCGCGATATCAAGTAGAGGCATTTGAACAACTCTGCCGGATTTATGAGCAAGAGCATGAATGGCAGAAGGCAATTCAAGCCGGGCAACAGTTGGAGACGCTGAGCGGAAAATCTCTCGAACTGCAGATAGCGCATTACTACTGCGAGCTAGCCGAACAAGCTGCTGCAAATAACGATTTCCCTGCAGCGCGCAGCTATATCAAGAAAGCACAGAGCGGTCGACCGCGAACGTTGCGCGGTGCGTTGACACGCGGAGATATTGCTTGGGAATCGAATGATGCTAAAACTGCGCTGCGCTTGTACCAGCGTATCATTGACGAAAACACCTATCTAATCACCGAAGCTCTGCCGCGGATTGTAGAAATTCATGAGAGTGAGGGCTCGTTGCATAAACTCGAGAAAAATCTCGAAACGATGTTGCGGAAAAACCCGGAGATGGGTGTAGACATCGCCTATACCGCTATTGCGAACAATTTGGGCGGCATCGGCGTGATCGATCGTTGTGTTGAGGACTATATGCTCAATGATCCAACGTTAAGTCAGTTCATTGACGTCAAGTCGATTATGGAGAGTAATACGGAAGCCAGAGCCGAAGCGTTGGTCAAGGTACGTGCCGCGCTGCATAATTTGGCAACCGCAACACCTCGCTATCAATGCAAGGAATGCGGGTTTTCATCGCAGCGTCTACTTTGGCAATGCCCAAGTTGCAAGGACTGGGAAACACAGAGACCCCATTCGAGAGTGCGATTCGATTCGGTGTTGCAGCGAAGCGACAGCGCCTAGATTTATTACGGGCCAAGCGGTAAATCGCCGTGCCATCGGCACTCCACAATCGACGCAGCGAAGCCATATTGTTAGTGGTAACGGCTCGCGCCTGCGGCGATCGCTCGAGTACTTCAAGCTAAACTTCGGTGATTTACCATTTCGCTTTGTATTGGTCAATTTCGCGTGCAGCAATTACCTCTGCCACTGTTTAGGCTGCATTTTCGCTGAACATATCGGAACGGCGAGAACAGCAGAGGAGCGATTTATGAATTGGAAAAAACGAGTTTTGGGATGCGTGGCGCTGGCGTTATTGGCACCGATTTGGGCGATGGCAGGGCCCGTCAACGTCAATACAGCGGATGCGGAAACAATTTCAGCAGAGTTGAAGGGCGTTGGTTTGGCGAAGGCTAATGCGATTGTCAATTATCGTGAGCAAAACGGGCCTTACCGAACACCGACTGATCTTGCCGAAGTTAAAGGTATTGGGGCGCGGACAATCGAGCTTAACCAAGACAACATATTGGTTACCACACCGAGCAAGAAACCGAAGTAGATACTGCATCCTGATGATGCCGATTGGCCGTTGTCGTTTGCTCGACGCGGCCTTTTTTATTTGTGTTTGGTCACATTTTCGATCACGAAGCTCCCGCTGCAGCAAGCATTTGGATATGATCGCAGGTCTTTCAAGTGTTGGAGCTTGCCCGTGCCACAGTCTGTTCGCACAGCCGTATTTCCGGTTGCCGGTCGAGGGACCCGATTTTTGCCTGCGACAAAGGCCAGCCCGAAGGAAATGCTGCCGATTGTGGATAAACCGCTTATCCAATATGCGGTGGAAGAGGCTATTGCGGCCGGCGCGAATAAACTCGTGTTTGTTACTGGCAGTTCGAAGCGCGCGATCGAAGATCATTTTGACACTGACCCGGAGCTGGAGTCCGCGCTGGTTGCCGCTGACAAGCTTGATCAATTGGCGTTAATTCGGAATATCGTCCCAAAAGGTGTGACTTGTATTTATATTCGCCAAGGCGAACCACTTGGGTTGGGTCATGCTGTGCTCTGCGCACGGCCTGCTGTTGGCGATGAACCATTTTTTGTACATTTGGCAGATGACCTTATCGACGGCAATCCGGGGTGCCTGCTACAACTCCGGCATCAGCATGAGTCACATGGCAGTAGCGTCGTGGCGGTTGAAACTATACCCATGGGTGATTCGTCGAATTACGGAATTGTTGCGCTCGATGAAGCCGACGAAAATCGAATCTCGTTGATTGTTGAGAAGCCGCAACCGAACGACGCACCGTCGAATTTGGCTGTAGTGGGGCGGTATTTACTATCGCACGAGATATTCGACAAACTAGAGACCACGCAACGGGGTGCGGGTGGTGAGATTCAGTTGACCGATGCGATCGCTGATATGTTGGACGAGTCGCCCGTCTATGCTCATGCGTTTACTGGCGACCGTTACGATTGCGGAAGTAAATTGGGTTATCTGCAGGCAACCGTTGCCTACGGATTGAAGCACTCTGATACCGCTACTTCTTTCGCGAAGTATTTGCACGACAGGGACGATTGACCGGTGATAAATTGCACTCGTTAATCGAGTGACCGCCTTCGCCTATCGGCCAGAGGATACATTGCGCGGTGTGATTTTATAGAGGCGAGGGGTTTGGTGCGATACTCGAGCCATCTGGTGACATTGTATAGATCCGCCAAACATTGTCCGTAACCCTGACAAATGTAATTTTACTCCCATCTGGCGACCAAGTTGGCTCAAGCTCGTCGGAGCGCCCCATCGTCAGATTCACCACCTTCGATCCATCCGCGTCCATAATAAATATCTCGCTACGCTCAGACGTTGCCGACGTAAAAACAATTTTAGTGCCATCCGGAGACCATTCGGGATCATAGTTGTCTCCGTCCATACTCGTTAGCCGAAGCACGTCGTTACCATTCGCACGCATTACGTAAATATCCGTCCCCTGGTGTCGATCTCGATCAGAGCTGAAAAGGAGCCTCGTGCCGTCCGGTGACCACGCTGGCCAACGGTCGCGTGCTTTGTGATTGGTTACGTTTAAAGGACCAGTTCCAGTGGCCAACATAACGTAGATTTCACCGTTGCCATCTCGCTCCGTGTACCACGCTACTTTGGAGCCATTCGGCGAGACGGCGAGCACGCCATCCCGAGAGGGATGATTTGTCAGATTTTCCGGGGCGCCTCCGTCAATCTCTATAACGTACACTTCACGATTATCTAGCAGGTCAGAGTAAAAGAATATGTGTGAACCGTCGGGTGACCAGTCCGGATTGCTGTCCCTGACCGTGTTCCTGGTTAAGCGGCTCAGGCCTGAGCCGTCAGCATTCATCACGTAGATTTCCCAGTTCTCATCTCGGTCAGAAACGAATGCAATTTGCGATCCGTCGGGTGACCAAGACGGGAAAAACGACAGTCGTGAAGGAGTAGCGTTCGGTTTTTGCGGAGATGTGGCTGCGCTGTGTCCAGTGGATTGCTGTTGGCAAGCTACAGCCAAGAGTGCAAATGTGCCGAATTGAATACAGCTCTTTATTACTCGCCAATTCATTTGAGTTGCGAGATCCATGTTGACATAGCTGTGTCGCTGTCTTCGCATTGATCAGCCTCCATTTTTCATCGCGTACGCTGTGGGGCAGGTAGTCGCGCATGTCGCCACCGTAGCAGCTCAAGGGCCGCTACAGGATGTGAATTGGCCGTCCGCACTCAACATATGCGAACCATGATTGTCCGATCAACTACTGGCTATCATGTCTAGAAGCCCGCATTTCCTTTCTTAGTCGATACCCCAATCGCGCGCTTCCTCACCTTTGAGAATCGCAATTTCTGTATCCATTAATTCGATCAGCTCAGCGCGCGAGTAACTAAATTCTTGGTCGTGATTCAAGTGTAATAACTCCTCGAACGCCTTCCCGATAGTAATCATCGCTTCGAATTTTTCACCGGTAACGAGATAATGCTCCTTCGGCTTTTCGTCGAATAGAGCATGCGCGATTGCCGCAACCACTGGCTCTGGTGTCGGGGCATCCGATGGAGAATTGCTTGCCGCTCGCTTCTTGCAATCGTCCAAGTAGAACTGCATTTCTTCGGCGAAATATTCATATTTTTTGTTCTCGCTGTTGGCCACCATTCGCTTGCAACGCGATATGCCAATATCGGAGCGAAAGTTACCAGGCTCAATCGCAACGACTTTGACGCCCAGCTTCTGCATTTCGAATGACAGTTGATCGGTATAGGCTTCGACTGCGTGTTTACTCATCACGTACATTCCGTAGCCGTAAAGACCTCCCGATAGAACACCGGCAATCGAACTAATGTTAACAATTCTCCCTTTAGATTCGATAACCATCGGTGCAAACGCTTTGGTGATGCGGAAAACACCGTAAACATTTACATCGAACAAAAACTCTAGATCCGATTCATTCGCCTCGATCAGCGGATCGATAAGATTAATTCCGGCATTGTTAACGACACCCCATAAGCCGCGACCCTCCGACTGCACCAACGCCACCGCAGCGTCTATGTCATCTTGAATAGTTACGTCGAGGCGGACTGCCATTACATTGTCAATCTTGTTTAGATCCGCAATGTCAGAAGCCTTGCGAGCACCTGCGTATATAAAGTATCCGTCGGCGGCAAGTTGCTCTACAGCGAGACGGCCGATGCCACTGCTCGCACCAGTGATTAGCACGGCCTTTTGAGAATCATCATCTTGTTTGGCGGCGGCGTTTTGTTCAACTGATGTTGCCAGAATGGCGAAGGCTGTCAGGCATATTATTTTTCTTAACATTATTGTCTCCCTTGCCGCTCGTGGCGTACGTCGTGTGACGCCAAATCGAAATAACGGCAATGACCTTGTGAATAGGACTGATCATACCAATTTCGAAAAGATCTGGGCAGACAACAAAATACACTCGCAACACGCGTGGGACTCTTGGGGATTTTACAGACCTCGATCGAGTGCGGTAGGAGCGGCATCTTGCCGCGATAAGCCAACGCTCAATTACGGCTGGAAGTGGCTTCTGCGATTAATTTTGTGCCTCGATGGTGTGACGCGGTGGCGGGAACGACTACAATTTCACGCTGGATTGCAATATTTAGGCTCTGTTGTGAAAACCAAATTGGATCTTCAACCTACGTTAGAGGGCGACCGCGTCATTGTACGGCCGTTACGATCATCGGATTGGCCAGGAATGTATGCCGTCGCATCGGACCCCAAGATATGGGAGCAACACCCAGATTCTGACCGCTATACCGAAAATGCATTTCGACAATTTTTTAACGGCGCAATCACAAGCAATTCGGCGTTTGCGTTTGTTGATCGTGCGAATGACAGCATATTTGGTTCGAGTCGCTATCATGGTTATGGTCGGGCAAGCAGCGAATTGGAAATTGGTTGGACCTTCCTGTCACGAAAATATTGGGGCGGCAGCTATAACGCTGAAATAAAACGATTGATGCTCAATCACGCATTTACGTTAGTGGATACCGTCGTATTTAGAGTTGGAGAGGCGAATATACGCTCCAGGCGGGCGGTAGAAAAAATTGGCGGCGAGTTGCGACAAGGTCTCGAAGGAAGCGGTAGCGTAGGTGGCACCCCGTTTGTAATTTACGAGATACGAAAAAACAACTATTGAACTTACCGCGGTACTGCTGGCTTCTTGGACTAACGACAATGATCAATCCTGTCTTATGATGAAGCAAAGCGGCCAATGCCTAAGGATCCGCAGCTTGCGCTAGAGCCATCTTAAGTTTTGCTCAGTTCATCAATCTTGGTGCCCAACAATGAGATCTGTAACTCCACGCGTTTGATTTCGCGTCTGATAGACAACCTGTTTAACTCCATAAAGTACCAAAGGCGCAGTACGATAACGATAAGGAACGCTAACGCGCTACCGCCGAACCAGTTTAGCTTCACAGCAATATCTGTTGTATGTACAAAGTTGATCGCACAATAAACGCCAATACCGATAAAGATCAGAATTAGTATGAAAGCGCTAACAACCACCCATCGAAGTGCTCCCTTGAAACTTTCGCCCACCAGTCCAAAGAGGCCAAGTTCCTCGTTATACTCGCTCAACGAGTTTTCCGTCTCAGTACGAATTGCTGCTAGTATTTTATCATCTATATCGTTCATATTTTTTCTACCAGTAAGTTTCTAAGTTTTCCCCGCGCGGTATGCAATCGGGACTTGACAGTACCCACGGGGATACAACAAATTGTCGCAATCTCTCGTAGCGACAAACCGTGCAAATAAAAAAGGTGAACAACGTTGTAACTAAGGCTGTCTAGACTGGCGAGTGCATTTCGAATCGTCTGTCCCGTATCGAACTCGACTTCGGGCTGTAAGTCATCACAAGGTGATGTCTCTGTATACCCGACGTTTACTTCACGGCCACGCCGCCGAATTTCTTTTCGCTGATGGTCAACACCGCGCCGATGCAGTATCTGATAGGCCCATTTCGGAAATGCGACCGGGTCCTTGAGATTTACAATTTTCTTCGCCACAGTAACTAGAGTGTCTTGAACCACATCTTTCGCTGCTTCACGATCATGCAACTGGTGCGTCGAGTACCGCAGAAATTTTGGGTACCAAATTTTGAGCAATTGATCCATGGCGGCAGCCTTGCCGCTCTGCGCGTTCAAGACCAACCATTCGGTCAATATGTGATCGCTATTTCTTTGCATTTGTAGGTAGGTCGTCGCCCAAATCCCACAGGTTCAGTCTATTTTCCTCCGAATGGACCGAAAGGCGAGCGCTGAGCGCCTGTTCTTCCCTTTTTCACTCGACTATAGCGTTCAGAGCCGCTAAATCAGTACTCTTGGCCGTTAGCGGACCATCGATATCTGTGATTTGGAGCATTGCTAATGTCCGCTCTACGCCTGGAAGTGGACATTCAGTGATCCTAGTGGCGTTCAGAATCTACGTGGAATATTGCAAACCAATATCGGAAAAAGCGCCGTCTAACAGAATACTCCGATGGTTGCTTCTGGCCGATTCCAGTCGTCCAAGTGTTCTCATGTAGAATGACGGCTACCGACCCAAAGCGGCCATTCTCGGCTAAAGGGATGTAGGTACTCTCCGCCGCACTATTGCTCACTGGTCATGGGATTTTTTTCTGATTTTGTGCGAGTTTGATGACTTTTTCGGAGATACTGGAATGAGACCTTGTGCCTTTATTGCAACCATCCTTGTCTTGTTTCCCATCGTTGTTGTCCAGTTGTACCCGATAGAAGCTGCCGCAGCGCAACTGAAGGCTAAATACGGCAACCCTAGCGCAATCGATGGCTCTCTGGATGACCGCGATTGGAAATCGGCTAAATCTCTGGATGTGCGGATCATTCTTCCCTCTGGGGAGACTGAGAATGCCAGTTTGAGAGTGATGAACGACAACAAGAATATCTATATTGGTTTCAGTTTCCGTATTCCAAAAAATTTGTTGGGTCAAAGTCTGTTCGTCCGGTTCGACGACGAAAACACCGGATCATTTGATGAAGGGCAGGATGTAATAGGAATGAACCCCCATTTCGAAAATTCTCGGCTCCTGGATCAGGTTCGAACAAATCGGCCTCCGTGCAATCCACCTCGGGGAAAACCGCGACCGGGATATTGTGGAATGGAGGACAGCAAATTTGGTGGTACGTCGGACGGGGCTGGCGCATATAGATTAGCCGGCGGTCGAAGTGTCTATGAGTTTTCTCA
The DNA here is from genome assembly GCA_021773015.1 of Woeseia sp. Classification (GTDB taxonomy): domain Bacteria; phylum Pseudomonadota; class Gammaproteobacteria; order Steroidobacterales; family Woeseiaceae; genus OFTM247. The sequence goes on along the minus strand of JAJFKW010000001.1, from coordinate 394,027 downwards.
CCCGCTAAAAAGTCGCGACAGAGAGAACGATATTCAACTCAGCCCTGGTGATACGTTCGGTATTAAACTTTCAATTCGGCTCGTAGAGAACGGTGCCGATTATCCGAATGGATATGGCGACACGTACTTTCCCGAGGGTGGATTTTTGAGCATAGAATTGGCTCAACGGTGAGGACAGTTAGTTAGCCGGCTAAGGATTGCGTGGCAATCAGGCAGTGAAGCCAAGTGTCGCGACGGATGCGTAGGCGGTTTCGCCAGATTGCTCTATCGTTCGATTTGAATTCCGAATTTGTGCAGTGGCTAGATGAAAATATCGGAACTGGATGATGGATCGCTTCTGGCCACTAGCAGTCCCTCAGCTGATAGCCAGTGAACGACCGCGTTCGGTGCATCCAAACGTTCAATCCTAAACGCTGTTCCGTGTGTCTTTTCCTTGTACCTTGAATCGTCACTCGTGACCAAGTGATTGAGATCTAGTGAAGCGTCGCGGTCGAACCCAATACCAACTGGCGGCGACAACAGCAGCGAAAACGGTATAACAAACGGAGAATACCCACGCCGGAGCCTGAAAATACAATATCGACTCCAGCCAATGCGAAATGAATGAGCCTGAGTACACAGCGTCGCCAGCGTGTTCTCGTAGTGCCATTTCCCAAGTAGTGAGCGGACACACAACACCTACCCACGATTGCAATACGACAATACCGATTGCCGCCAGATGGCCGAATCGGAACCAGGTATTTCGTACCCAATCCCAGGCGAAGACTTTCCCGATCAATATCAGTGCCAAGCTAAAGACCACGAATGCCACGAACAAGACGTGGCCGAAAAGAAGCAAATCGGCGGCCAGAAGATAGTAGAAGCCGGGCTCCATGTGGAACACCTAATTTCGTGGATCGAATCAGAGGATAACATTTCGACTGAGAACGACCGGCTTTGGCCGTTCGCAGATCATCGTTTTCAGTGATTTAGAGCGTCTCTCATGTCCGCTTTGGAAAAAGACAGACGATGAACGATTGTCCGTTGCGCGAAAATAGAAAGGCACCATTTCGGGGCCTTTCAAATTTTGGCTCCCCGATCCCAATTTGCCCGCGGACCTAATAAGACACACATGCGGTCGGCGCAAATTGATCTTTAGTACAGGCACCTTGAGAGCGTTGAAGTGCATGCTTAATCGTGGCTGTAACCTGATCTAACTGCGGGTTGATCCTTAATGAATTGGTAGTTCGCGTGGCCAACGTTTTACTGGGGAGTTCAGCTTGGGGTACAAAATAGAAAGGCCCCATTTCGGGGCCTTTCAAATTTTGGCTCCCCGACCCGGACTCGAACCAGGGACCAATTGATTAACAGTCAATCGCTCTACCAACTGAGCTATCGGGGAATTGTTTCTAGTATAGCGCGGGGCGGGATTCTGAGTCACGGGCATCGCCAAGTCAAGGGCTTGGCCGCCGACTACGCCATCCTGAGATTACCCGTCATCCGACAATCCTCTTTATCCTGTTTGCCGCTTCTTCCAGAGCCTCAATAGAGCAGGCGAAGGACAGGCGAATATAGCCGGGGGTGCCAAACGGCGTGCCCGGAACAGTAACGACGTCGGCCTCTTCAACTAATAACTTCACCAATTCGGTATCGTCCGCGAGCTCTAACGTGGCTAGCGCATCGCTAACTTTCGGGTATGCGTAAAAGGCGCCTTCGCCCTCCCGGCACTCGAAGCCCGGAATATCGTTAAGCGCCTGAACGATGAAATCACTGCGTTCCTTGTAGGCATTTTTCATTGTCGTTACGCACAATTGATCGCCGTCAAGTGCTGCTTGGGCGGCAACCTGAGATACGCTGCACGGATTGGATGTAATTTGACTCTGTATTGTTTTCATCGCCTTGATGACGTGCGCCGGGCCGCCGGCATAGCCAATTCGCCAGCCAGTCATCGCATAGCACTTTGAAACACCATTGATTGTAACGACTTGGTCAATCAAGTCCGGGCAAGCGGTCGCAAGGCTACAAAATGGATCGTCGGCCCAATGAATATGCTCGTAAATGTCGTCGGCCAGAACGATGAGATTCGGGTGTTTGCGAATAACGCTACCGAGCGCTTTAAGCTCGCTGCGTGTGTAACAGCTGCCGGTCGGATTTGACGGACTATTCAGAAACAGAACTCGCGTCTTGTCTGTAATCGCTTCGTCAAGTTGTTCAGCCGTGATTTTGAAATCGGAATCAATGCCCGTCATTATCGTGACTGGGCGCGCATCCGCGACCCGCACCATATCCGGATATGAGACCCAGCTCGGTGCTGGCACGATTGCCTCATCGCCAGGGCTCAAAATGCCCATGCAGGCATTGAACAGTGTGTGTTTCGCGCCGCATGAAACCAAGATTTGATTCGCTTCGTATTCGAGCCCGTTATCTCGCTTGAACTTCCGCTGAATGGCCGCTTTCAAGCTGCTGGTCCCATCGATGGCCGTGTACTTCGTTACGCCTGCGTGGATCGCATCAATCGCCGCTTGTTTGATATGCTCCGGCGTATCAAAGTCAGGTTCACCTGCACCTAAGCTGATGATGTCCCGACCTGCCTCTTTCAGTGACGCTGCTAACCCCAATACTTCGCTGGTTGCAGACGGCATCACGCGTCCCATTCTTTCCGAAACTGTTACAATCACTCGCTTGTCTCCAATAAGCCGGCGCTCATGGTACGTCAATCCGAACATCTGCCCAAGAAATCAATTGTCGATGACCGAAGTCATTTGACGCTGGTCTCGAATTACCAACCAGCAGGCGATCAGGGTCCGGCGATCGCGGGATTGGTTGACGGTTTGGGCGATGGACTTGCCCGACAAACATTGCTGGGCGTCACGGGGTCTGGAAAGACTTTCACGATAGCAAGCGTCATTGAGAAAGTGCAGAGACCCGCGATCGTTCTCGCACCGAATAAGACATTGGCGGCGCAACTGTATGGGGAAATGCGCGAGTTTTTCCCCAAAAATGCCGTTGAGTACTTTGTCTCCTACTATGACTACTATCAGCCAGAGGCGTATATGCCGAGTTCTGATACGTATATTGAGAAAGACGCCTCGATCAATCAGCACATCGAACAGATGCGGCTATCGGCAACGAAGGCGTTAATCGAAAGGCCGGATGCAATAATCGTTGCGACGGTTTCAGCAATTTACGGGCTGGGCGATCCGGAATCGTACTTCAGCATGGTGCTGCACCTGGATCGCGGTGAACCGATCGACCAACGAACCATTCTGCGCCGCCTTGCTGAAATGCAATACAAGCGGAATGAGTTGGAACTTGCGCAAGGCAACTACCGCGTACGTGGCGACGTGATCGATATTTTTCCTGCAGAGTCAGAACGTGATGCGGTAAGAATAGAATTATTTGACGACGAAGTTGATACGTTGTCCTACTTCGACCCGCTAACCGGTGAGGTGCTTCGCAGGGTGCCGAGATTGACGGTTTTTCCGAAGTCACACTACGTGACACCGCGCGAGAAATTACTGGGAGCCTGCGACGAGATTAGAGCGGAATTGAAGGAACGGTTGGCCTACTTGAGAAAGACCGAGAAACTACTCGAAGCTCAACGATTGGAGCAAAGAACGCTATTTGATCTGGAAATGATCAAGGAACTTGGATATTGCCAAGGCATCGAAAATTACTCGCGCTATCTTTCTGGAAGAGAAGCAGGTGAGCCGCCGCCTTGTTTATTCGACTACCTACCGGACAACGCGTTGTTGATCATTGACGAAAGTCATGTGACGGTTCCACAGCTTGGTGGTATGTATAAAGGCGATAGATCGCGCAAGGAAACGCTGGTCGAGTATGGGTTTCGACTGCCGTCGGCGCTGGACAATCGACCGTTGCGCTTTGACGAATTTGACCACCTTTCGCCACAAACCATTTATGTATCGGCGACACCGGGCAATTATGAGGGCGAGCACTCCGACAATACCGTGGAGCAACTCGTACGGCCAACTGGACTGATTGATCCACAGGTCGAGGTCAGACCGGCGCGTACGCAGGTCGACGATGTGCTTTCGGAAATTCATTTGAGGGTGGCAGTCGAAGAGCGGGTTTTGATTACGACGCTCACCAAGCGAATGGCGGAAGATTTGACCGACTACTTGAGTGAACACGGCGTCAGAGTGCGCTATTTGCATTCCGATATCGGTACTGTCGAACGCACAGAAATTATTCGTGATTTGCGTCTAGGCGCATTCGATGTGTTGGTTGGTATCAACTTGTTGCGCGAAGGATTGGACATGCCAGAAGTTTCTTTGGTGGCAATCTTGGATGCGGATAAAGAGGGCTTCTTGAGATCGGAACGTTCGTTGATCCAGACCGTTGGGCGCGCCGCGCGACATTTGAATGGCAAAGCACTGCTTTACGCGGACCGTATGACTGGTTCGATGGAGCGCGCAATTAGTGAGACCAATCGGCGTCGCGAAAGGCAGGTTGAACACAACGAAAAACATGGAATCACGCCAGTTTCAATTGTTAAGCAAGTCGCGGACATTATGGAAGCAGCGTATCCGGTGCCTGGACGTGGTCGACGCAAGGTTGCAGAAGATGCAACAGCATACGAATCGTTATCGCAGGAACAGTTGCTGCGAAATGCGCAAAAAATGGAAAAGAAGATGCTCAAGCATGCGCGGGATCTTGAGTTCGAGGAGGCGGCGCGACTGCGTGACGAGATTCAGAAATTACGTCAACTAGGATTGGGGTTGAGTGAGCGGAAGGCTGGGTAGATTTCTGTTTGTGATGGAGACAGCGGTGACTCGAATCTGACTCAGGTTTCTACCCGACATAGTAATTGAGGCGGTGGTCTCGAACCGAGATAGGCACAAAGACTAACTTTCAGAATGTTGCGGCGTAAGGAGATTGTAGGGTCGCCACATAGGTAATTGAATCTAAAAATGTATCGGGGAAGCTACTGGATCGAGTCATGGCACCCTCTGTGGAGAGCCCGCCGTGTCTTCCAAAAACAATAGGCCCCAACGGGGCCTATAGATTTTGGTGGGGTCACAGTTGTGCCGAGATTGACTCAGGTTTCTACCCGACATCGTAATTGAGACGGTGGTCTCGAACCGAGATAGGCACAAAGACTAACTTTCAGAATGTTGCGGCGTAAGGAGATCGTAGGGTCGCCACATAGGTAATTGAGTCTACAAATGTGTCGGGGAAGCTACTGGATCGAGTCATGGCACCCTCTGTGGAGAGCCCGCCGTGTCTTCCAAAAACAATAGGCCCCGTTGGGGCCTATAGATTTTGGTGGGCGATGGTGGTCTCGAACCGAGATAGGCACAAAGACTAACTTTCAGAATGTTGCGGCGTAAGGAGATCGTAGGGTCGCCACATAGGTAATTGAGTCTACAAATGTGTCGGGGAAGCTACTGGATCGCGTTATGGCACCCTCGGTGGAGAGCCCGCCGTGTCTTCCAAAAACAATAGGCCCCGACGGGGCCTATAGATTTTGGTGGGCGATGGTGGTCTCGAACCACCGACCTCCACGATGTCAACGTGGCGCTCTACCCCTGAGCTAATCGCCCTGCATTCCTAAACGTACTTCGTAAGACCCATTTCCGTCTAAGGTCCCTCACATTCTCGCGCGCGCCCATGAGGCTACTTTTGACTGGGTAGTCCTCGATAGTCTCGAGCTAATCGCCCTGCATTCCTAAACGTACTTCGTAAGACCCATTTCCGTCTAAGGTCCCTCACATTCTCGCGCGCGCCTATGAGGCTACTTTCGGCCTGGGCCGTCGCCGCCAGTCTCGAGCTAATCGCCCTTCATGCCGCTCTTGCCTGCGTTCCCGATGGTAAAATCGGGCGACAAAGATACTCAAGGTCATGACTGCGCGCAAGCTGAATTTGCCGCCATTACGATGGCTGGGTGCCCGCTAGACGGTCACGTTGACTGTCCGCTCATTTCACCTTTTTGTTGCCCACAGGCCACGTTTTCCGGGTAATCGGCAACAATAGATGCTAATTAGTCGAACTTTCTTCAAAATCAGACATTTCCGGGCTTGTTTCCCACAGGTCCCAGCTATAGAATTCGCGTCCCGCGTTGTGTACGGGCGCCGACAGGCGCGTACCATTGCGGGTTTGTTTTTGTCAGGAGGAATTTGGAATCGCAGCCACCAAGCGCATAAGGCGCAATGAAGAGATAGATTCGCTCGAAGTACGGGTTATTGATGCAGCCGGCGAGCAAGCAGGCGTTATGCCGCTCAGTGCCGCATTGGAATTGGCAAAGGAGAACACTCTTGATCTCGTAGAGGTCTCGCCGATGGCAGATCCGCCTGTATGTCGAATCATGGACTTTGGCAAATATCTATTTGAACTCAACAAAAAGGCACAATCTGCAAAGCGTAAGCAAAAACAGGTACATGTCAAAGAGATCAAATTTCGGCCGGGTACTGACGAAGGTGACTACCAGGTCAAGCTGCGAAAATTAACCGAATTCCTTGAATACGGTGACAAGGCAAAAGTAACATTGAGATTCAGAGGCCGAGAAATGGCGCATCAGGAATTGGGTGCGAAGTTGTTGGCCAGGGTCAGGACAGACCTGGATGAAATTGGTGTCGTTGAGCAAATGCCACAGATGGAAGGGCGGCAAATGATCATGGTGATGTCACCAAAGAAAAAGTGAGTAGCGGCGAGACTTAAGCCTTAGGGCTAGGCCAATGCTAATACCCGCCTACCGCGGCAAACCTTAAGTTTGTACGTGCATAGGCTAAAAAATGGAGACGATAGTGTCTAAGATGAAGACGAACCGGGGCGCAGCAAAGCGCTTCCGCCGGACGGGCAAGGGTGGATTCAAGCGATCCCAATCCCATCTCAATCATATTCTCACGAAAAAGAAGTCAAAGCGTAAGCGTCAGCTTGGTCTTACTCTGCAGGTTGCAGATTGTGACACCAAGAGCGTTCGCCGAATGCTTCCCTATAGCTGAGGAGATTGAGAAATGGCAAGAGTTAAACGTGGCGTAACCGCTAAAGCTCGGCACAAGAAAGTCCTTGGCAAAGCGAAGGGCTACTACGGTGCACGTAGCAAATTATTCAAAACGGCGAAGCAAGCGGTCATTAAGGCAGGACAATACGCCTATCGTGACCGCCGACAACGCAAGCGACAGTTTCGAGCACTGTGGATTACGCGAATCAACGCAGCAGCGAGATTGCATGACATGTCTTATAGCCGGTTGATCAATGGCCTGAATCGCGCTGAGATCGAGATTGATCGCAAGGTACTTGCAGATATTGCAGTGCATGATCCGGAAGCGTTCGGTGCAATCGCGGCGCAAGCTAAAGCCGCGCTAGCTGAAGCATAAGCAAGTCGCAGCGGAGGTCGTCGAGCGGCGGCCCTTCGCGTAGGCTTTGTCCGATGCAGGAAATTCAAGAGATCGTCGAGCAAGCGGAAGCTAAAATAGCATCTGCGACGGATCTTGCTGCGCTCGATTCTGTGCGCAGGGCCTATCTGGGAAAGAACGGCGCGCTTACCGGTCGTCTGAAGGCGCTCAGTCAGCTACCCGCTGCCGATAGACCCGCTGCTGGTCAAGTCATCAATGAAGCTAAACAAACGCTGCAGAAGAGTATCAATGCGCGTCGCGACGCCCTCGAAAACGAGGCGCTTGAGCGCAAGCTAGCGGGCGATTCGGTGGACGTGACGTTACCTGGCCGTGGGCACGCTCGCGGCGGTCGTCATCCCGTCTCTATTGCGATGAAACGGATCGAGACGATTTTTCAAAATGCTGGATTCGGAATCCGTTCCGGCCCGGAAATTGAAGACGACTTTCACAATTTCACGGCGCTCAATATTCCTGAGAATCATCCGGCGCGGGCGATGCATGACACATTCTATTTTCCGGGTGGAAATTTACTGAGAACGCATACGTCGCCAGTCCAAATTCGCTCAATGGTGGCCGAAGGTGTGCCGATACGAATAATTGCGCCCGGTCGCGTTTATCGATGTGACAGCGATCAAACGCACACACCGATGTTTCATCAGGTTGAAGGACTGGTCGTCGATAAAGGCATTAGTCTCGCCAATCTCAAAGCTACTTTGCATCAATTCGTGGAAAAGTTTTTTGAGCGAGACGCGGAGCTTCGATTCCGACCCTCGTATTTTCCATTTACTGAACCGTCCGCCGAAGTCGATGTTTACTGGGGTGACGATAAGTGGTTGGAGATCCTGGGGTGTGGAATGGTGCACCCAAACGTTCTTGAAAACGCTGGAATAGACTCAGAAGCTTACACTGGATATGCATTCGGCATGGGCGTCGAACGCCTCGCAATGCTGCGCTACGGCGTGACCGATTTGCGAACGTTTTTCGACAACGATTTGCGTTTCTTAAGACAGTTTCACTGAGTCTGCCTGCTATGAAATTTTCAGAAAATTGGCTGCGGGAATGGTTTGATCCAGAATTTGACAGCAATACTTTAGCTAGAACATTGACGATGGCCGGACACGAGGTCGATAGCGTTTCTCCAGTCGGAGGCGGACTTGATGGCGTTGTCATCGCGGAGATTTTGCAGGTCGCAAAACATCCCGATGCCGATCGCCTGAGCGTTTGTCAGGTGACGACGGGTGGCGAAGCGACTTTGGAAGTTGTATGTGGAGCGCCGAACGTGCGCACGGGAATGAAGTCTCCGTTGGCGGCCCCGGGCGTTCGATTACCCGACGGCACGAAACTTCGAAAATCGAAAATTCGTGGCGTGATTTCGCATGGCATGCTTTGCTCGGCAGTCGAACTCGGTCTCGGCGAGGAATCGGACGGAATCATTGAGCTACCGGCTGACGCTAAAGTAGGTGAACCACTAGCCGATTTGTTGGCGTTGCCGGATCAAGTGATTGATGTCGATCTGACGCCAAACCGTGGTGATTGTTTCAGCGTGTTGGGCATCGCTCGCGATTTGGCCGCCATGACGGGGCACACCCTGGAGGCGCCAAGTGTAATATCTTGCAAACCTGCAATTGCAGACCAACAAGATGTAATTTTAGCGGACCCAGTCGCATGTCCGCGCTTTGCCGGTCGTGTAATACGCAATATTGAATCGGTCGCGAGATCCCCGTTATGGCTCAAGGAACGGCTGCGTCGCAGTGGTATCCGCAGCATCCACCCAGTTGTAGACGTCACGAACTACGTTATGTTGGAATTGGGACAGCCGCTGCACGCTTATGATCTAGACAAGATTCAGGGCGCAATTCGGCCGCGTTTTGCAACTAGCGGCGAGAAAGTCATGCTGCTCGATGAACGAGAAATCGAATTATCGGCGGATACTGTGGCTATCACTGACGATTCCGGGCCGATTGGCCTTGCCGGCATCATGGGCGGCCTGTCAACAGCGGTTTCCGATTTATCGTGCAACATATTTTTCGAGGCGGCATTTTGGCCGCAAGATGTTATTGCAGGCCGTGCTCGTTCCTACAATATGCATACGGACGCTTCGCTGCGTTTCGAAAGAGGTGTTGATGCAACCGGGCAGGCTAGAGCGATAGAAAGGGCAACAGAATTACTGCTGGAAATTTCTGGCGGACAACCAGGTCCCCTTACCGATGTTATTCATCCGGATCATCTTCCGCCGGACGTCAGCATTAAACTACGTGAGGCTCGCCTGAGTCATTTGCTGGGTGTAACTATTGAGACTGGCAAGGTTAGCAAAGCACTTAACGATCTCGGACTGACAACGGAAAAATCGGATGACGGATGGCTTGTGCAGATCCCAGGACATCGGTTTGACCTCAATTTGGAGGTTGACCTTATCGAAGAGGTTGCAAGAATATACGGCTATAACGAGATCCCAGAATTAACGGCAGATGCGGCAACGCCGCTGGCGAATGCGCCAGAGACGGACGTCAATCTAGATCAAGTTGCGGACGCTCTGGTCATGCGCGATTTTCAGGAGGCGATCACTTACACATTCGTAGATACAGCGACGGATGAGCGCTTCAATCCAGACAAATCAGAGTTGGTTTTGGCGAACCCGATTTCGTCCGAAATGTCGCTTATGCGGAGCTCGCTACTAGGCGGATTGCTCGATGCACTGGTCGTAAATTTGTCGCGACAGCAAGACCGCGTCCGTTTGTTTGAGATAGGAAAATCTTTTCACGGCACACTCGATTCACCGCAAGAAATCGTTCGTTTATCGGCTGTTTTAAGCGGTGGCAGCACCTCGGAACAATGGGGCGATCGCCCACAGCCTGTTGATTTTTTTGACATAAAATCGGATGTAGAATCGCTTATAGATATGACGGGCGCCGCACATGAATTTACATTCGAACGTTGCAATGAAAGATATTTGCAGCCCGGGCAGGCCGCGAAAATTTTGCGTGACAATAAACAAGTTGGCGTAGTTGGAAAGTTGCACCCTGAAGTTGCAAAACTTTTTTCAATTAAGCGCGACGTTTTCGTTTTTGAATTAGATGCACACGAATTTTTTGCGGCGTCACTTGCGCGCGCAACTTCAATATCGAAATTTCCGTCAATTCGGCGCGACATTTCGATCGTAATTCGCGACGATGTCGCAGCGGCGGAAATCGTCGCCGCGATAGAATCAGGTGCCCCAGGGGTCGTCAAGAATGTCGTAATATTTGACATTTATCGTGGCCCGGGGATAGAAGTCGGGCTAAAAAGCGTCGCTTTAGGCTTGATTTTGCAAGAAACATCACGCACCCTTACTGACGAGGATGCGGATTCTGCAATGGACGCTGCGATGAGCAAATTACATCAGGAATTTGCCGCAGTACTAAGAGAATAAAGCGATGGCACTAACAAAAGCAGATATGGCAGAGTCCTTGTTTAATGAACTTGGCTTAAACAAACGCGAAGCGCGTGAGTTGGTCGATTTGTACTTTGAAGAGCTGCGGACATCACTTGCAGTTGGGGAGCAGATCAAACTTTCCGGGTTTGGAAATTTTGATCTTCGGGATAAAAACGAACGTCCGGGTAGAAACCCGAAGACTGGAGAGGAAATTCCAATCACAGCACGACGTGTTGTGACCTTCAGACCTGGACAAAAACTAAAAGCCCGAGTAGAGGCCTATGCTGGAACCGGGGAATAACGACGAATTACCACCAATACCAGGCAAACGCTATTTCACCATCGGTGAAGTAAGCGATTTGTGTGCGGTTAAGCCGCACGTGCTTCGGTATTGGGAACAGGAATTCCCACAACTAAAACCTGTCAAAAGACGCGGCAATCGTCGATATTATCAGCGCCAAGACGTGCTGATTATTCGGCAAATTCGCAGTCTTTTGTATGACGATGGTTTTACGATTGGTGGCGCACGACAGCGCCTGATGGGAGATCAGGCAAAGTCCGATGTCAGCCAGAGTCAGCAGATCGTTAAACAACTTCGTATGGAGCTGGAACAGATCTTAAAAATACTACGGCGATAGTTGGCGATAGTCGGCAACAATTAGTGCTTTTATCGAACGGGGGCGGCAAGTATCATTGCCGCCCCCGTTTTTATTTTCGGGTTCGGTCGGGGCGTAGCGCAGCCTGGTAGCGCACCACAATGGGGTTGTGGGGGTCGGAAGTTCGAATCTTCTCGCCCCGACCAATACGAATAGGACGATAAGTTGGACGATACGCAGCGGTACAATATTGAGCAGCAAAGGTTCAACGAGGGCCCGCTTGGCGCGATCAAGATGATTTGAACGATCAGTTAGTCGATATGCGGCAAAACAAAATTGGGTAGCGATGTCTGAAGCTACAGTTGTTCAGCAATGGCGCCGATGATTAAGTCGCACCGTTCGGTGCCGCAAAGTTATCCATGCAGGGATTTTTGAATTCAGCGAATTGCGCAGCGAACTTCGGCGGACGCCCATCGCTGTTCGGTACGTTAAGAATTGATGGCAGATCCCTCAAGAAAAAATTTTCGATACGCTGTTTTGGTCAACGTGTCGCGTCGCGCTCCGGTCGCGGCGAAGTATCAATCAAGGTTTCACAAATATCGATGCCACGATAGTTTGAATTAATCCTCAAACCGGAACGTAATTCGTGTCATCACACCATCAGTGGCGACGGGTTCCCCACCCTCGAAACGAGGTGCATAACGAAATCCTGATACGGCTTTTAGTGCAGCCTTGTCGAAACCTTTGCTGCCTTCCCAGTCGACAACCTGTGGCGACTTAACAAATCCGAAACTGTCGACGGTGAATTCGACATCGACATGCCCAGATTGACCCGCTATCAACAGCGGAGCGGGGTAGTCTGGCGCTTTGCGGAATATAGGCAGGTAATCTTGGTCTTGCTCCGCAGGCTTAATCCTTCCAATCTCTAGGCAATGCTTGGTCGCATCTTTGGAGCGATTCAAATTTTCATACGTATTGACCAAGAACGCCTGGGCGGTCAAGTACGACGTTTGATATGGCCCTGATGGATCAAGCGCTTGAACAGCGTTCAGCAAATGCTTCTCGGCGGCTCTATAACGGCGCCGGCTCATTTCAATTTTGCCAAGATAAAATGCTGCAACGCCTGTTCTAGAGTCGGTATTTCCGACCCTGTCCAAATAGATATTGTAGGCAGTTTTGATTAACGCGTTGCCGCGAGTCGTCTGCGTGTGCTCATAGACTTTTATGCCACTAGAGAGCGCTAAGCTTGCGTACTCAAGCGAATCATCACCACTTATTTGTTTGCGTATTTTCAGAGCACGCTTGTATTGTGCGAGCTGCGGTCCAGCCTTGTCATAGCCGGACAGCGCGTCTCCATAAGTTATGAGGATGGTGACCAGCTCTTCGGCGGAGTCGCCGTACAAGGCCTCAAAACGCCTTACAGCAGATTTCAGGATCTTGGCTGCCTCGCGCTTTTTCTCATTGCGGTACAGAATTGTGCCGTAGTTGAAAGTAACTGCTGCAACTTCCATCGAATTGGCGGGGAACACGTCCTCGACACTCTCGTAGAGGCGTCGTGAAGGTGCGAGTGCGGCCGCATAATCTTCTGCTTCCAGATAACGCGAATACTCGGCCCAGTCTCTGTTGAATTCTGAAGGCTCAGCATCGTCAGCGGCAAGACCCCATATTGGGGAGGCCAGTGAGATGATGGCTAGAGACAATACGGTCGCCAATTGCATCGTATGCTCCTCTATCAATGCGCTTAGTTTGTAGTGGTCAGGCGCTTTGTCTTTGCGGCACCAGTTTCTTATCTTCTATCCCTAACAAAATGGGCTGCGCCTGGTCGCGGTATATGTTGACCTTGGCATTGTATGCCGTGCGAGAGAGACCGTGTTTGTCCTTGATTTGTATGCGCCTGATTGTGAAGTCGCCGTTTTCCATTCTTTCGCCGGTCAAATAGCATTTGATCGCCGATACTCGTTCGCCTGACAGTTCTAAACCACTCAATTTTGCGAGGTTGCCTTGTGCGCGTTGCAAAAACGTAACCGCGTCGAGATTAATTTGTGACGATGTGGAACTCAGTGAGTCCGTTTGTATTTCCGCAACGAACTCGCCGACCAGAATCTGACCGGGCATGGCGGCCTCAATCATGCGCGCCAGCTCGATCGTAACGTCGCCGACAATAAAGTCGTGGGTTGTGGGGTTTAGACCCTCGGCCTGGTGGAATTCGTAGCAACTGCCGACGTGAAAGCAGGCCCTCAGTCGCGGTACTGCCTTGGAGGTCGTTTTGCTGCGAGCGATGGCATTGTCGGCTAGTACGATATGCATAAAGTGGTACAAATTGACGTTTGCTTCCAGGCCATGATCGCGATTCCAAATGTAGAAGCCGTCGCCGCTGGAAGAGCGGGCGAAGTTGATACCGACATCGAGCTCAAGCATCTTCGCGTGCGCAGAATTCAGCGAATAGGACAGACTATTGAGCTGGGTCATTTGTTCGAACGGCGTTAGCAAGCCAAAGCCGACGATATCGAACAGCGTCACCGCGCGACTGGCAACGTAGTTGATCCCGTATCGGCGAATCATTTTCTCTACAATCTGTATTTCGACCGGATGCGTGCTCAGCGGCTGACGGAGCGGGATCAGCTTAGGCTGAACGTCAAGCAATCGAGACACTTTCTGCATCTGTGTCAGCGTGAGTTGTCTATCCCCCGATATTAATTCAGTGATAAAGCGGGCGGATACGGTCGTCGCTATCTCTTCGTCACTACGATTGGCTGCGGTATACTCGGCAATCGCGTAATGCGGCACTACTAGCACCAGCAGTCCCTCATCGACTGGGGTCCAGCTGATTATGCTATTTTGACCAAGGGACCATTCCGTGTGCAGGCAGCGTTCAAGATGCACCAAGTTGCTGCGTTGCTTTAGACCCATTTCGTTCGCTAGTCCGGCGAGCTGGTCCAGGTACGGCGAGTAGTCGGCTACCCTGCGTATGCCGGATTGTGATAACTCGTCAAACTCCATAGTCGTGCCGCGAAATTGAGCAAATTGGAACGATGACTATCTTCCGGAGCAAGGATGCCCGTTGACCGATTATGGATCGGCCAGTCCGATGGTTGTTAGTTTCCCCAAGGCTTGGCATTGTTTGCTTTACAGTATCTGTTCAATGAAAGTAATCAAACCCCGCCAACAGCGCAAGTATTATCGAAGAATCACTAGTAGGTATTTCATATCCTTAAAAATGGGCAGCACACGAAATTCTCATGTTTAACATAATAATCGGCCATTTCGCACCGTCTGCCAGGCTAATTCAGCGCGCAACGTTTGCGTCGCACCAGACGCCGAAACTAGTGGCTGGGGCGCTATCGCTACGGAGGAATCTCATTGAATACTGACATCCTCACGGTTGATTCGGTGAGAGAGCTAAGCGCCGAATTTGCCGAGCATATTGTTCGCACGCCGATCATTCGCTGTCCGGCCCTGGAGCAAGCGATAGGCAGCGAGACCGAGGTATTTGCCAAGTTAGAATTTCTTCAAGCGACTGGCACGTTCAAAGCGCGTGGCGCACTTTCTGTCTTGATGCACCTGTCCGATGATCAACGGCGTGCAGGCGTGACCGCGGTGAGCGCGGGCAATCACGCAATTGCCACAGCATTCGCCGCGCGTGCGATGAATACCAGTGCGAAGCTGGTCATGCTGGCGAGCGCGAATGCAGCGAGACGCGAGCGCTGCTTAGAATATGGCGCGGAGTTGATACTTGCGGACGATGTTCATCAGGCTTTTGCCTTGGCGGAATGCATTGAGAAAGAAGAAGGGCGCTTTCTAGTGCACCCGTTCGAAGGGCCACATACATTCCGTGGAACCGGGACAATAGGTCTCGAGATTTGTGAGCAGGTAGATGACTTCGATGCGGTTGTGATATCTATCGGCGGTGGCGGGTTGTGTGCGGGAATGTCACATGTGATCAAACAACTGAGGCCTACTACGTTGATCTGCGGCGTAGAGCCCGCAGGCGCAGACTCGATGTTGCGAAGTTTCAAAACAGGCGAGCCGCAGGCGCTCGACGAAGTGAGTACCATCGCAGATAGTCTCGGCGCACCGTTCGCTTTGCCAATGTCTTTTGCGCTGTGTCGAGACAATGTCGATCAGTTGTGTACTTTAACAGAAGACGAATTGAGTGCCGCCATGCGCTTCTTATTTCAAAATATGAAGATCGCAGTAGAGGCTGCCTGTGCGGCGAGCAGTGCAGCATTATTGGGGCCGCTTCGGGACACCCTTAAAGGGCGCAGAAGTGTGCTGCTCATGTGTGGAAGCAACGTCGATTGGACAACTTTTTCTAAGCATGCAGAGCTCGCTTAAAGTGATAGTTGTTGATCGGCTGAAGGCCATTGTTGGGGCTGGAGGATGGATAGATGACGCCCAATCGTTAGAGCCATACCTAACTGAATGGCGCGGCCGCTACCGCGGCAGGTCTCCTTTACTCATCGCACCATCGAGCACGGCTGAAGTTTCCGCCTCGATAAAAGTTTGTGCGGAACACGGTGTTGGCATCGTGCCGCAGGGCGGTAACACTGGTCTTTGCGGTGGCGCGATTCCAGACGAGAGTAATGAGCAGATTTTACTCTCGTTGAACCGAATGAATAATATTCGTCATACCGACGTTGACGACTTTTCAATGGTCGTTGATGCCGGCTGCACCTTGCAGAAAATTCAGCGTGTTGCGGCTGACCTGGATCTGTTCTTTCCGCTCAGTCTGGCCGCGGAAGGGAGTTGTCAAATAGGCGGCAATTTGTCCACGAATGCCGGTGGTATCAATGTACTCCGATACGGCACCGCACGCGCCCAAGTTTTGGGATTGGAAGTTGTATTGGCAGACGGGCGCATAATCGATGGTCTACGGTCGCTGCGCAAAGATACCGCGGGCTACGACTTGAAGCAGATATTTATCGGCGCGGAAGGCACGCTTGGCGTGATTACAGCGGCTTGTTTGAAGTTGTATCCCAGACCAAAACATTGCAACACGATATTTGTGGCTATTGATTCGGCCGCCGCAGCGGTGCGGCTGTTAGGCCGGATGCGCGCATTACTGGGAGAGTCGCCGCAGGCATTCGAGCTAATATCCAGCCGCGCGATGCGTATTGCCGAACGCTACGATTCTACGTTACGCAACCCTTTTGATACAGCAAGCGATTGGTATGTGTTGACAACAGTAAACTTCGAAACAAGCGCACTTGAGAACCTATTGATGAGCGAAATTGAAACCAATGGCATCATCGAAGCTATTGTTGCTAAGAACGAAGCCGAGGCCGAAAAAATGTGGCGCCTGCGGCACTCGATATCTGCGGCGCAGAAGAATGAAGGTGCGAGTATCAAGCATGATGTTGCTGTTCCAGTATCCCGTGTTGGTGAATTTATTGTGTCCGTTGAGTTCGGTATTGCAGAAATTTCACCGCGTGCACGAGTGGTCGCGTTCGGGCACGTAGGGGATGGAAATATTCATCTCAACGTCAGTCAGCCAAAAACCCAGTCGATTGATCTTTTTTTGGAAGATCAGTCAGCAATTACTGACTTTGTCTATCGGACTGTGGACCGATTTTCTGGAACATTCAGCGCTGAACATGGAATCGGTATCGCGCGGAAAGAACATCTTCAGGAATTTCGCTCGGAAACCGAGCTATCCGTTATGCGCGCTATCAAGTCGTCGCTGGATCCTCAGGGCATAATGAACCCAGGAAAGGTTTTATAGGTCATAAATAGCCCAAATGGCAGCGCCGGCAGGCAGATTTTGACGACCAGTTCCGTGAGCGTCCGCAGCGTTCAAGGATAAAATACCGGCTCAAGTACGCCGCTCCGATGTGTGGAACTGGTAGATATTATTTCAAAGCTCAATCGGCAAAGTCAGTAATTCAATTTACGTGATGGTAGATAGCAAACAAAAATCTTACGAAGACCAGCTCAGCGAATTTGAGGGCGAGCTTCGTGTGCATGTAAATGACGAAGCTATGTTGCAGGAAATTCATAGCTCGATTAGGTCAATGCTGGCGGGCGACGGCGCCAGCGAAAACACGATCCGCAATATTTTGCAGCAACAGTATGACCGTGGTGATCTTCGCGAGGAGTCGTTTCAACTTGTGCAAAAGTTGATCGACCGAATAGTAACCGAAGACGTTCCCACCGCTATCGGTGTTGAGCAACCTTTCGACAACAGTGATGATCTCGATTCGACCGCGATTATCGAGGCGCCACAATTCGACAGTGCGAGTCCGGGACAACGGCTTCAGGTTGGCTCGGTACTGCGCGATCGATTTTTGCTGCAAGAAGAAATTGCCAGCGGCAGCATGGGCGTGGTTTACAAGGCGTTGGATCGGAGACTTGCTGAAGCAGATGCTGTCGACCCGTGGGTTGCAATCAAAGTCTTAACGCCCCAATTGTCGACGAACGGCACAGCGCTGCGAGCGTTGCAACAAGAAGCAGCCAAAACCCGATACCTAACGCACCCGAACATCGTCCGTTTCATTGATCTCGACCGCGAAGACGATTTGTACTTCATGGTCATGGAATGGCTAGACGGGCGGACGCTTGCACAGATTCTCGATGACACCGCGACCAAGAAGATCGATCTCGTGACCACTCTGGACATTGTTGGGCAAGTTGGTAAAGCCCTGCAGTACGCACACAAATTGGGGGTCGTGCACGCCGACATAAAACCCGGCAACGTCATGATTTTGCCCGATGGCGACGTCAAATTGATTGACTTTGGCGTGGCAAGAATCGAGCAGAAACAACGCCAGGCAGACAGCGATTTCGATCCATCGATACTGAAGGCAGCGACGCCAGCATATTCGAGTATGCAGGTGCTGACTGGCGATGATCCTGTTCCAGCGGACGATGTCTTTTCTCTAGCTTGTTTGACCTATCGACTCATTGCTGGCTACAGAGTTTTCGGACCGCGCAACGCCGCTGAAGCAGCTGAAGAAGGCATGGAGCCGCAGCGATTGGGCGAATTGTCGGAACGTCAGTGGAAAGCTCTGAGAAAAGCTTTGGCTTTTTCTCGGGTGACGCGATATGCATCGCCGCAAGAATTCGTAGAGGATATGAAAGCGGATGGGCGTAACGACACAAGTGTCGAAGAGCCGCCCATTACGGTGCACCAAGATGATCAGGTAGTAGTTGCCGAAGTGCCAGCACGAAGCAGTCCTTGGCGTTACGTCGTTGTTCTGCTCATATTTGTGGCAGGCGTCGCGATTGTAATGGAGGAAGAACTACGGAATCTGTTTCAAAGTGAATCTACCGTATCGCCAATACCCTCAGCAGACGCTGAAAGCACGTCATTTGATATCGAGGACCGCGCTGCCACATCGATTCCGCAAGGGCACGTGGACGGTTCGAAAGTAGACGATGTGCAAGAGGCTGAATCGATAGTGACCGATCTCACTAGCGGTTCGCAATCGGGCGAACAAGCACCGTTGCACGATGAAGCTGCGATCCAACGGCTGCCGGATGACCACGTCGAGCCGAACACTGTCGCCAGTGATGATATTCCGAGCCCTGCCGATACCGCGGCTGCCGAGCAGCCGACCAATACTAGCGACACTATCAGTGATGGTCAGATCGCCGAGCGTGCCGCGACGCTAATTGTCCCGCTGGCGGGACCGGGAGAAGAAATCGGCGATTGGCGTCTGACGATTGTCGAGAATGAGGGTGCCGTGATGGTTGATTTTGTACGTGACGACTACCTGGAAGAGGAATTGTCATTGCAGCTAGTGGAAACGAATTTCACTGGGAATCAATCGCCACTAGCCAGCGGTCAATATTCGATCAGCAACGATGGCGGAATCGTATTAAGTCCGGGGCAGCACAAGGCGAGGTTGACAATCGAAATGGCACCGGACCCAGTTCGCGAGGCTGATCGCGAGGTTCAACTTTCAGTTCGAGATGCGCGTTATGCAGATAACGAGATGGCAAGAATCAAACTACAGTTGCTGGATGACGATCAGCGGGCATTCGAAAATAGTCTAGCGGCAAATACAATCGCCTTTGCGATGAGTCAAGTGGCGGTACGTGAGAATGATTCGGTCGTACAAATAGACCTCGTTAGATACAAACCTGATCAGACTGCGATTGATATTGCATATACCATCGTTGATGTGACCGCTACGGAAGGGGAAGACTATTTTGACCCCGGATCGAAATTGGTTTCTTTTGCACCGGGTCAACGATCCGCTAGAATCATGATTCCGCTTGTACAGGATGTTGTGAAAGAATCCTCTGAAGCGTTCATGCTTGAGCTGCAAGGTAATTATGACGCGGTTGATTCCAATATCTACCGCCGCATTGCGGTCATGATTCGCGACGACGATAGCTAGATTGACGGCCGCCTGGCCGTGAATCCGAGTGGTCCATCACGATCGCCCTTGAGACACTGTGATTTTGCGGCAAACCTCGCCCGCGTTTGCATCAGCGCTTCCCCGGATTGCCCCCGAAATTAGTTGCTATCAGGTAGAATCCTGCAAAGCGTATTCTCGGATTACAAAAGAGCGATCAACATGGAAGAAAAGCAACTACGCCGTTATTCGCGGGTTGTCGTCGATGGCGTAGCGCAAGCGCCTAGTCGGGCAATGCTGCGAGCAGTTGGCTTTGAAGAAAAAGACTTCGCAAAACCTCAGGTTGGCATCGCGTCCACCTGGAGCATGATTACACCGTGCAATATGCATCTCGACGATCTAGCCCGCGAAGCGGCTAGCGGCGTGGACCAGTCCGACGGCAAGGCGGTTATCTTCAATACCATTACCGTTTCTGACGGCATCTCCATGGGCACGGAGGGCATGCGCTATTCATTAGTTTCGCGGGAAATTATTGCTGATTCGATTGAGGCGGTAACCGGGGCGCAGGGCTTCGATGGTGTTATTACGATTGGTGGCTGCGACAAAAATATGCCGGCATGCGTAATGGCGTTGGCACGCATCAATCGGCCATCCATTTTTGTCTACGGTGGCACGATTAAACCAGGTGCCGGTCGACGCGATATTGTTTCGGTATTTGAAGCAGTCGGCGCTCACGCCGCCGGCAATATCAGCGATCAGCAACTTCTGGAGGTTGAGCAGACCGCTATTCCTGGTCCTGGAGCTTGCGGTGGAATGTATACGGCGAACACGATGGCGTCCGCTATTGAGGCATTAGGTTTGAGTTTAGGCAATAGTTCGGCGCAAGAAGCAGTATCAAGCAGCAAGATTGAAGACTGTCGACGTGCTGGTGCGGCGGTAATGAACCTCATAGAACGAAATATCCGACCTTCCGATATTCTTACCTTTGAAGCATTTGAGAATGCGATGACTGTCGTTATCGCGCTGGGCGGATCCACGAATGCGGTCTTGCATCTGCTTGCCATGGCAAATGAAGCAAGTGTGGCGTTGTCGTTGGATGATTTTGAGCGGGTCGGCAAGCGCGTGCCGGTCCTTGCTGACGTCAAACCAAGCGGAAAATATCTGATGTCCGAGTTAATAGCGATTGGCGGTATTCAGCCTTTGATGAAACGCCTGTTGGATAAAGGATTGCTGCATGGCGATTGCCTAACTGTGACCGGCAAGACAATGGCTGAGAACTTGTCGGATGTCGACGACTATCCCGCTGAGCAAACGGTAGTTCGAGGATTTGACAAGCCTATCAAAGCCGATAGTCATCTCGTGGTGCTATACGGGAACGTTGCTCCGGATGGCGCAGTTGCGAAAATCAGTGGCAAAGAAGGATTAAGGTTCGTTGGTCGCGCTCGCGTTTATCCGTCAGAGGAGCTTGCCCTGCAGGCTATCCTCGACGGTATCGTTGCGGCAGGTGATGTCGTGGTTATTCGATACGAGGGTCCACGCGGGGGGCCGGGCATGCGAGAAATGTTGAGTCCGACGAGCGCAATCATGGGCAAAGGGCTCGGCGCCGACGTTGCGCTTATTACCGACGGTCGATTCTCTGGCGGTAGTCACGGTTTCGTAGTCGGTCATGTGACTCCTGAGGCCGCATTGGGTGGACCCATTGCGCTGCTCGAAGACGGCGACCAAATCACGATTGACGCGCAAGACAAGCGGATAGACGTCAATGTCAGTGATGACGAACTGGCGCGCCGACGTGACCGATGGCAGCGGCCGAAGTCCAATGTCACGCGTGGGACGCTCGCAAAGTATCGTGCGATGGTGGGTACTGCATCCGAAGGCGCAGTCACAGTAGCACCGGAATGGGAAAAAAATGCGTCCGAAACTTGACCTGTCCGCAATTGTTCGCTTAACTCCACCGTCCAAACATTATTCGCTCCACGTAGTGTGCTGAGGCTCGATATGATCGACGCTTTAAAATTCTTAAAACAAAACGGCGCGCCAGAGGTACGTGGGTACGAGAGGCAGTAGAAGAAGCTAAAACAACAGCGACTATTGTCATAGAACCCGCAAGGAGTTGTCCGAGCGGGTTTTTTTTTGCCACTAGAGAGAATTAGCACTGCAATGCAATCGAATGATGGTCTAGCGACCAACAATAGCGACCAGATCGCAAACGCAAACTGGGTGATATTGAAATTCGGCGGTAGCAGTGTGTCTGCAGCAGGCAATTGGCCAACTATCGCAACTCAGGTGCGCGCTTGCCTCGCAGATGGGCGACGGCCGCTTGTAGTGCTGTCGGCGTTAGAGAACGTATCAAACTTGCTGGAAGCCGTTGCGGCCGCAGCGACGTTGGACGAGCGACGGCGATTATTGAATTCTGTTGTAGAACAACACTATGCCCTCGCGGCACAACTGAATCTGGACGGTACGGCAGTACTCGCGGCTCAGATTAATGAGCTAGAGAGTATTGCTTTACAGGCCGGCAATTTGTCGGCGCCTAGTCCGCATGCTCGTGCGGCAATTGTGGCGCAAGGAGAGCTGCTTTCCACACGACTTGGCGTAGCGTCACTTACCAACTGCGATATCGACGCCGGTTGGGTTGACGCTAGGACGCTGCTGCGAAGCCGTAAATTGGCTGAGCGCTCTGCATTGCAAAATTATTTGTCCGCAATTTGTGATCATGATGCCGATGCATCGCTGGCGCAGTCACTCGGCAATTCTCCCGCAGCTTTGGTTACCCAGGGATTTCTCGCTTCCAACGAGGATGGCGAGACCGTGTTATTGGGTCGCGAAGGCTCTGACACCTCGGCCGCGTACCTCGCCTCCATCTTATCGGCGGAGCGACTTGAAATTTGGACTGACGTGCCGGGAATGTTCAGTGCAGATCCGCGGCAGGTATCTTCCGCGCGGCTGCTCAATGAGCTGAGTTACGAGGAAGCGCAGGAATTGGCCTCGACCGGTAGCAAAGTCCTGCATCCCAGAAGCATATCGCCGCTGAAAATACAGGGTATACCGCTATTCATCCGCTGTACTGCTATGCCGGAAATTGCAGGTACGCGAATCGGCCCGAGCGTCGATGACAATGAACCACAAGTAAAAGGCCTGTCAATGCGAGCTGACGTGACACTGATCGCGATGCAAAGCGCCGCCATGTGGCACGAAGTTGGATTTCTCGCCGACGCCTTTGCGAGTTTCAAGAGGCATGGCGTATCTGTGGATCTAATTTCGACGTCTGAAACCAATGTGACCGTTACCATTGATACGGCGGAAGACTTGTCTCCCAATTCGGTGCTCGAGGCTTTGGTTGCCGATCTACAAACACTTTGTAGGGTAAATGTCGTTCGAAACTGCGCGGTTGTAACTTTGGTTGGTCAGAAAATTCGTACAATATTACCCCGGCTCGCTCCCGTTCTGAGTGCGTTTGAAGATGAAAAAATACATCTGCTGTCGCAGGCGGCGAATGATCTAAATCTAAGTTTTGTCATCGATGCGAGCCAGGCGCAGCGTCTGCTAACAAAACTACACTCTTCAATAATCCGTAAAGAGGGTGGTGGCAAGAATTTCGGACCATCGTGGGAGCAGTTAAACCAGGGTGTCGCCAAAGTGGTCGCGAAGGATGCTTGGTGGCAAGACCGTCGTGAACAGTTATTGAAAATCACAGCGCATCACCCGAACGCCTATGTTTACGATTTGCAAACGGTGCGAGAATCCGCGAATGGACTTTTGGGACTGACCTCGCTGGATCGTGTGTTGTACGCGATGAAAGCGAATTCAAATCCGTCGATCATTCGGGAGTTGGCTTCCTTGGGAGTTGATTTCGATTGCGTTTCGCCGGGAGAAGTACGTGAGCTGCAGCGACTTATTCCGAAATTCGACAACGATAGAATTCTGTTTACGCCTAATTTTGCGCCTAAAGACGAGTATGTTTGGGCTATAGAGAATGGACTGCAGCTGACGCTCGACAATTTGTACCCGTTACAGCATTGGCCAGAAATTTTTCTGGGTCAAAAGCTATTTATTCGCGTCGATCCCGGACGCGGCCGCGGACATCACGAACATGTAAAGACTGCGGGGGTACAGTCAAAATTCGGCATTCCTCTTTTTGAGATTGACGAGCTGGCGCGATTGGCCGACGAAGCAGGCGCCACAATCGTCGGGCTGCATGCGCATACCGGTAGCGGAATACTCGATCCCGACAATTGGAATTCAGTGGCCGAAAGTCTTGTCGATGTTGCGCAGCGTTTCCCCGAAGTGAAATATTTGGATTTAGGCGGTGGCATAGGGGTGCCGGAGAAAAGCGGCGACGAGGCCTTTGATCTAGTGTCATTCGACAAGTTGTTGACCGCATTTCGGGCCCGCCACCCGGATTACGGTCTGTGGGTCGAGCCTGGTCGATTTTTAGTTGCACAAGCTGGGGTACTCATTAGTCGAGTTACGCAAATGAAGGGTAAGGGCGATTTTAGATATGTGGGCATAGGCACCGGCATGAATTCGCTAATTCGTCCGGCACTATATGGTGCCTATCACGAGATCGTGAACTTGAGTCGCATCGAAGATATGGCGACTCAGATGGTCACTATCGTGGGTCCGATCTGTGAAACCGGCGATAAGCTCGGAAGCGATCGAATGTTTCCGGAGACCAAGGAAGGCGACGTGGTATTGATCGCTAACGCGGGAGCCTACGGTAGAGTCATGGCATCCGACTACAACATGCGAGAAATTGCAGCGGAAATTGTGATCTAGGGGCGTTTGGAGGTCTTTAATCCTAGAGACTGTAGTCTGTCACACCGAGCGGACATGTCGTTGTTGTAAAACGTCGCAAACATCAGTTAGCCGGACGGAGTGGCAGTTCAGCAGTACTAGCAAATGAAAAATCAGATCGGCGGATTCCTGCAAAAGCTCAGCGGAATTTTCGGTTGCCGCCGCCAGTGCGACCTCTACCGCTTCTTCCCCGACTTTTTGCGCTACTCGTAGCTTCCCGCTCTCGACAAGTTGCGATGTGTAACTACTTGGATTGGCGGACTGGATTCTTGCTCTAATGATGTCCTCGAGTTCTTCAAGAAACGTTGAATTAGTGTTCATGAATACTGGTTCCTAAATTCGCACGTCGATATTCGCAGCTTTGAGAAAATGCTTTAGCTCTGGAATATCGATCAATCGTTTGTGAAACACACTTGCCGCCAAAGCGCCGTCAACATTGGCATCGGAAAACACATTTGCAAAGTGTTGCATGCTTCCGGCGCCGCCGGATGCAACAAGCGGTATCTCACAGTTTGTGCGGAGGTTTGCGAGCTGACGGGTATCGTAGCCCTCCCTAACACCGTCCATGTTCATGCAATTCAGCACAATTTCGCCGGCCCCAAGACTTATTGCACGAGTTAGCCACGTTGCGGTGGCAAAACCTGTGTCGGACGTTTTTTCCGGGTCGCCAGTGTTCTGAAAAACGTGGTATTCGCCGTTTCGCTCAAAACTGTCAATGCCAATAACAACGCATTGACAGCCAAAACGATTGGCAAGTTCGCTGATCAAGTTCGGGCGTTGCAATGCCGGTGAATTGATTGATATTTTGTCGGCGCCCCGATTGAGGATGTCCTCGGCATCTGCGATATTGCGAATACCTCCGGCAACGCTAAACGGGATGTCCAATACGGCAGCGACTTCGGTTACCCAGCGACGGTCGACACTGCGCCCGTCCGGACTTGCGGTGATGTCGTAGAATACCAGCTCATCGGCGCCCGTTTCACAGTAACGTCTTGCAAGCTCGACGATGTCACCGACGATTTCGTGATCGCGAAATTTGACGCCCTTAACGACCCTGCCGTTTTTCACGTCTAGGCATGGAATTATGCGTTTTGTCGGAATGACGCGATCTCCATGGGCGATATGCGGCCATCCAAGAGCGCACGACCGCTGATGGCAGCGCTGGCGCCGGTCCGTGCTGTTGCCTCGAGATCTTTAATATCGCGTACACCGCCCGACGCTTGTAGGCGTACGTCCGGGTATCGGCGAGCGAATTCGACGTACAGATCCAAATTGGGTCCAGCAAGTGCGCCGTCCCGACTAACGTCGGTACACAGTACGTGAGTTAAGCCGACAGAGACGTAATGCTCTATGCACTCCCAAAGAACCGTAGCCGAAGTTTGCGTCCATCCGTGTGTAGCCAGTAATGGAACGCCATTTGCGTCGATGCGCACGTCAAGTGCGAGAACGAGGCGGTCAGGCGAGTAGTCGCCTAGCCAACCGCTAACGGCGTCTCTATCGGTTACCGCCAAACTTCCTATGACGCAGCGTTCAACGCCATTCCCAAACCACTGTTTCAGCGTTTCCACTTGTCGAATGCCACCGCCAAGCTGAACGGACATCGATGTTGCGGCGCAGATAGCTCTAATGCTCTCTTGATTCTGTTGTGAGCCGGCTTTGGCGCCATCCAGATCAACGACATGAATGTAGCGAAATCCCATGTCCGCAAATTCTTGAGCGAGTGCCGCTGGGTCATCGCTATATTCGGTAACATCGCCAAAGTTTCCTTGAAAAAGGCGGACGCACTGCCCGGCCTTTAGATCGATGGCCGGTATTATTATCATTGACCGATCTCCAGAAAGTTTTTTAGTAGTCGCGATCCAGCGCTCCCTGATCGTTCAGGGTGAAATTGCGTTGCATAAAAATTGCGTTCAGCAATCACAGCAGCGAAGTCTCCCATATGCGTTGCCGACGCTAGTGTCGAGCCACGTACCGGCAGCGCGTAGCTGTGTAGAAAGTAAAAGTGGGCACCGTCATATATTCCTGATAATAGTGGATTGGATTGCAATATTTTGAGTGGGCACCATCCCATGTTCGGAACCGGGTGGGAAACACTTCCAGGCAGCTTTGTTGCAGATCCAGCGAAGATATTCAGGCAATTTGCATCGTTCTCATCTGAACCATCGGCCAACAATTGCATCCCCAGGCAGATGCCGAGGACCGGTTGTTGTAATTTGGGAATTACCTCGTCCAACCCAGTTTTTTGTAATTTATGCATCGCGCTCGCTGCTGCGCCTACGCCCGGTAAAATGACGTGTTTTGCGCGTCTAATGACGTTTGTATTTGTCGTCAACACGCTATCCGCATCCAAACGCTGCAAAGCAAAACGCAATGACGCAATATTGGCGCCACCACTATCGATTATTGCAACTGGTGAATCGACCATCTCAGCTCAACAGGCCTTTCGTGGTCGGCAGTTCCGTTCCTTCGAGCCTTATCGCTTGACGAAGAGTGCGACCAACCGATTTGAAGCAAGCCTCAATCATATGATGGGCATTGTTGCCCTGGACCTCTATATGCAGCGCTGCACCTAAAGACTCCGCAAACGATTGAAAGAAATGGGGAACAAGTTCGGTTGGCAAGCCACCGACTGCCTCCCGGCCAAATTCACCGCTAAATGAGAAATGGGCGCGACCGGACAAATCCAGTGTCACTTTGGCTTCACTTTCGTCCATTGGTAACAGGAATCCAAAACGGCAAATTCCGCGTTTATCGCCTAGTGCCTTTTTTAATGCGCTACCAAGGCAAATCGCAACATCTTCCACAGTATGATGTTCGTCAACGTCCAGGTCACCGTTGCAACGAACTTGAAGCGCAAACCCAGCGTGTTTTGAAATTTGTTGCAGCATATGATCGAGAAATCCAATACCAGTGCTCACCACGATTGGCGATGCGCGATCGAGATTTACATCAACGCTAATATTTGTTTCGTTCGTTTGGCGCGAGACGCTTCCGGTACGTTTGCTGCGTAGTAGTGCAGCAACAACTGACGTCCAATTCCCGCCGTCTTTGGCATCGGTCGAGACCAAAAATCCTCTTACCCCGATGGCTTCGGCAAGTTCCAGATCGGTTGACCGATCGCCAACCACTGCGCAATCGGCGATGCTTAGGTGAGTCTTTGCCAGGTAATTTGCCAGTAGTCCGGCTTTCGGTTTTCTGCAACCACAGGCGTCTTCTTCGAAATGCGGGCAAATAAAGACTTCATCGAATTCGATGCCTTGTGAAGAAAACAGAGCGAGAATGTGCCGGTGCGATATATCGAAGTCCACCTGTGGGAAAGCTGGCGTTCCAAGACCATCTTGATTACTCACCATTACGAATTGATAACCTGCCGACCTCATTTCCAGGAGCGCTGGAATGACGTTTTTCATCAACCGTATTTTTTCAATGCGATCTATCTGAAAATCGGCGGGTTCTTCCACCAGCGTTCCATCGCGGTCGATGAACAGTACTTTTGATGCCATCGTCAGGTCGCTCCGATGCTGCGTAATGCGTTTAGCAATCGGTCATTTTCCGATGTAGAGCCGACCGTGATGCGGGCGCAATTCTCCAGAGTCGCGACGCCTTGAAATTCACGTATCATTATTTTTTGCTTTTCCAATGATCGACAGACGATTGATGAACTCGCGAACTTCACTAACAGGAAATTTGTAAAGCTAGCCCACACTCTAGTGATTTGATCAATTTTGGCGAGTTCTTTCGCTAATGCATCGCGGGCTGCAACTATGCGGCTAATCTGCTTCCTCGCAGCATTCTGATTATTTGGCTGTAAAGCCTCCAACATGATTTCTGTGACCGGGGCGCTTATAGCGTACGGTGACATCATTGCCGAAATGAGCTTGGTGATTTCTGGGGTGCTGACGACGGCGCCGCATCGTGCGCCAGCCAACGCAAACGCCTTCGAAAAAGTTCGTAAGACGACCAAATTTTCGATTTTTCCGATCTGTGCGATGAGCGACTCGCGGCCACTAAATTCGACATAGGCTTCGTCGACGACAATAATCGACCGATTGCCTCGTCGATTTGCAAATTCGATAAGCGCTTCGGGATCAACCAGCGAGCCGCTTGGATTGTTTGGCGAGCAAAAAAATATTAGATGCGTATTGTCGTCGCAGGCTGATTCAATACCGGACCAATCGATCTTGAAATCGTCCTCACTCAGTAAAGGTACCTCTCGGACTTCTGCGGCTTGCATTCGAGCGTATACGGAATACATTTCAAATGTCGGCGGCAAAATAACGATATTGTCGGTGTAGGCTCGACAAAACGTACGAATTAGTAGGTCAATTCCCTCGCTGCTCCCGCGAGTAGGGCACACGCAATTGGCAGTAATTCCAAAGCACTCTGCGATGGCCTCGCTGAGTTTATGCGGGCGCATTTCGGGGTAGCGATTGACATCCCCGGAGCCAGACAGCTGGTATGGAAACTCGGCTGCCTCGTTGGCGTTGAGACGAGACCACGAGGTAGCAATTGTGGGCGCGTCGTAAGGGCGCATTTGCCGAATTTCTGGGCGTGCAAGATTACAGATGCTCATATTCCAGGAATATCCTCTTGAAATCGACGGCGCACTGCGTTGGCATGCGCTGCCAGTCCCTCCATCTGGGCAAGTTCAATCGCCGTGGGCGCGAGTCGTTCTAGACCTTCTTTGGTGAGCTGCTGAACAGTCATCTGCCGCATGAATTGAGCAACGCCTAATCCGCTGTAACTTTTTGCGAATCCATAGGTGGGCAAAACATGATTGGTCCCACTGCAGTAGTCGCCAACGGACTCTGGCGACCACGGACCAAGGAATATTGAGCCTGCATTTCGAATATCGCCCAAAAATGCTCGCGGCGTAGCGCAATGCACGATTAGGTGCTCGGGTGCGTACTCATTGCTAATTTGAATCCCGGTGCTGAGATCATCAACAACGATTATCTTGCTGTGTTCGAGTGCTGCACGGGCAATCTCCTGCCTAGGTAGTGAGGAGATTTGTTGTTCTATCGTAGCCACAGCAGTTGCCGCAAATTTCGCGGACGTACAGATGAGCAGCACTTGGGAGTCCCGGCCGTGTTCGGCTTGCGATAACAAATCTGCTGCGACGAACGATGCATTCGCGCTGTCATCTGCTATGACCAGTAATTCGGACGGCCCTGCAGGCATATCAATGGCGGTGCCGTGCAAGCGACCGGCGACCTGTGTCTTCGCGGCCGTTACCCACGCATTTCCCGGACCAAATATCTTGTCTGTTTTTGGAATCGATTGGGTTCCAAAAGCCATAGCGGCGATCGCTTGAGCACCACCCACTTTGAATATCTGGGTAACACCCGCGCGTTTTGCCGCAACCACAACGGCTGGGTCTGCCAATCCATTGGCACGACATGGCGTACACAGTATTCGCGTGCTACAGCCGGCTATCGCGGCAGGCACCGCCAACATGATTGCTGTGGACGGAAGCGGAGCGGTGCCTGCGGGTACGTACAAACCCACTGCTGAGATGGGATGGCTAATTAGCTGGCAGTGAACACCCGGTTGCGTCTCCACTGTGATGTCTTGCGGAATTTGCGGCAGGTGAAATCGGCGGACATTTTCTATGGCGATGTCAATTGCGCCAAGTTGCACGGAGTCAAGCGAGTCTTCGGCATCCTTGTGTTCTTGTTCCGTAACAAGAAAATCGCCCAATTCAACCTTGTCGAATTCGCGGGCAAAACCCCGAATTGCATCATCACCGCGCTGCTTGACGTCGTCAATAATTCGCGCGGCAGCAGCGCGGACTTCCCGGTCTGAATTAATAGCCGGACGCCGCAGTATGTCTCGCTTCTCTAAATTATCGATGGTATTCCAGCTAACTATGCGCATTTATTAGTCGACCTGTCAGTACCCTACGCCAGCATTTTTTCTACGGGTAATACTAGAAGCGAGCTGGCGCCGGCCTCTTTGAGGTTCTCCAGGGTTTCCCAGAATACGTTTTCGCGGCACACCGCATGTACTGCGACTTTGTCATCGCAGCTATCGAGTGGAATTACGGTCGGATACTCAGAACCAGGTAATAGGTCTGCGATTTCGGCAAGCGCGGATCGTGGCGCGTGCAACATAATGTATTTGCTTTCTCTAACCTGCAAAACGCCGTCAAGCCGCTGCAAAATCCTGTTTACGAGTTGTTGCTTGTGCTCAGCGAGCGGGGCACTTGTCTGTATCACGACGGCTTCGCTTTGCAATACTGTTTCGACTTCGACCAGTTGATTGGCGGTTAGCGTGTTGCCTGTAGAAACCAAATCACAAATAAAGTCAGCTTTGCCGAGTTTCGGCGCAATTTCCACGGCTCCAGAAAAATACTCGATGTCGGCCTGCACGTTGTTTTTCTCTAGGTAGTGACGCAACGTTTGAACGTAGCTCGTTGCAATTCTCGAGCCCTGCAGCGAGGCCACGTTTTCGTACGCAACGTCATAAGGTGCCGCAATTGCGAGTCGGCAATGTCCGAAGTCCAGCGCAAATACTTGGCGAAATTGGGCGCAACCGCCACTACTGAGTAGACCTAGCCGTTTTTCGTTGATGACGTTCAATCCTGCAATACCCAAGTCGCAAACGTCATCGCTGACTAGCCCAGGAATATCGTCGTCGCGCACGAGTAACAAGTCGATCGGCATATTCTCCCCATAGCAGAACAACTGGTCTTTGCTTTGCGTAAATTTGAGCCCGCAGCGTTCGAGTAAATCCAACGAGTGATCGGTCAGCCGCCCAGATTTTTGAATCGCGATTTTGATACGTTGTTCAGTTGAGTCCATTCTGCTGGTCCTGATAATGCTTCTAAATATCGGCTAGCCGGCCATATCGCTGGCTCGATCAAGCGCTGTCTGGTAACCCCCAAATCCGTCACTCACGAATCTGGCGACGCGGCCAATTGTGGTCACGCTGACGCCCGTAATTTCATGAATCTGGCGATACGGCAGGTCCTGTTGCAACATATTGACGACCTGCCAACGGTCGACAAGCGCTTGCAGCTCTGCGGGTGTGCATAAGTCCTTGAGGAAATTTCGGCATTCGTCCGCAGTCTGCAGGCTCACTAAAGCTTCGCTTAGTGCGGTTTCGGCGTGTGCTTTTTGACGGGCGGATTCCTGGCGGTTCGGTTTCATCAGAATATTCCACTGTAGTAGCGTAATAGTACGTTATTACATTATTACAAACGGTGCAATGCCTAATTACGCGCTTATGTACCAATCTCCGATGGTGTTGCTTGACGTGGCGCCGCAAAACTCATTAAACTTGCGCCAACTCATCGAGACCAGCCGAGGGAAAGGCCCATTGAAGCTGGGGCAACCTTCAGAACTTACCATTCTGAAAAGGTGCCAACTCCTGCGGTGCATCGAATGTTGCATCCGATAGATGAGTGTCAGTACAACGCCAATTGGATTTTCAGTGGCGCAGGGTACGGCACTTTCCCTTGTGGTTTCCGCAGGGTTCCGATGAGGCGACGTAATTTGGTCGCAATATGAGAATCGGGACATTGGAGACCAACCCATGACAAAAGCAATCAATTCTGCAACTGCGGCTGTTCGCGCTGCAATTGAATCGGATCAGCAGCACGGAGCTGTTGTGCCACCGCTTCATTTGTCGACAAATTTCACCTTTCGCGAATTTGGCGAGAAACGTCAGTATGACTACACGCGCAGCGGAAATCCTACGCGTGACGCATTAGGAGAGGCGCTGGCTCAACTTGAAGGAGGCGTTGGAAGTGTCGTGACATCGTCGGGCATGGCTGCCATCACTTTGGTTGTACAGTTGCTGCGTCCCGGGGATTTGCTGGTTGCTCCACATGATTGCTATGGCGGTACCCATCGTTTGCTCAGTGCATTGGCCGAGCGTGGACAATTTCGATTGGAGTTTGTCAATCAGACCAGCAATTCCGCGAGCGCAGAAATTCGAGCCCTGAAGCCAACGTTAATTCTGCTTGAATCGCCATCCAATCCGTTACTGCGCATCACGGATATTCGTGCGATTGCGTCGGTCGCCAAAGACGTCGGTGCGCTATTGGCGGTCGACAATACTTTTTTGTCGCCTGTTTTACAGCAACCGATTTCGCTTGGCGCGGACTTGGTTATCCACTCAACAACGAAGTATCTCAATGGTCATAGCGACGTTGTGGGAGGCGCAGTGGTCGCGGTAAATGATGATCTATTTGAGCGGCTTTCCTGGTGGGCCAATTGCTTGGGCATTACAGGCGCTCCGTTTGATAGTTTCTTAACGCTTCGCGGCATTCGGACTATCCATACGAGGATTCGCCAACACGAGGAAAATGCAGCCGCAGTAGCAAACCTCTTGAAAGAGCATGCTGCAGTCAACCATGTCTATTATCCCGGCCTAAAATTTCATCCGGGGCATCAAATTGCATGCGAGCAGCAAGCTGGATTTGGCGGTATGGTCAGTTTCGAATTGGCAGGGGGTTTACAGTCGGTGACATCGTTCTTGTCGAGCTTAGAGCTTTTCTGTCTCGCCGAATCGCTTGGTGGCGTTGAAAGCTTGGTTTGTCACCCGGCCACGATGACGCATGCGCCACTGTCCGATGAGGCGCTGGCCACTGCCGGTATTTCGTCGACCCTGATTCGTTTATCCGTTGGTATTGAACATGGGGAGGACTTGTTGGCGGATGTTCGCCGGGCATTGAATGTTGCTTTGGTCGCAGGTCTGCAGGCTGAGGCAAATGTGGCATGAAATGCGACTAGTTTAGGATTTGCAGTAACGATGCCGTCATTTCGTCGGTTGTAAGCGTCTTTTCGTTGGGCGTGGCAATGTCAGCAGTTCGCGCGCCGTTTTCGATCAGCTTGGCAAGCGCGTCTTCGATAGCAATTGCCTCATCGTCCAATCCAAGGCTGTGGCGAAGCAATAACGCCGCGCTAGCAATGGTACCGCAAGGGTTGGCGATGCCTCGTCCTGCAATGTCCGGTGCCGAGCCATGTATTGGCTCATACAGGCCACGCGTACCGCTGCCAATACTCGCGGATGGCAACATACCGAGTGAGCCGGCGAGCATTGACGCTTCGTCGGTAAGAATGTCGCCAAACATATTTTCGGTGACAATTACATCGAAGTCGGCTGGACGACTTAGCAAGTGCATAGCCGCCGCATCGACTAACAGCACTTCCAAGTCAATCTCTGTGAATTCTTCTGTAACGACTTGCGCTGTCACCGCACGCCACAGTCGCGACGTTTCCAGTACATTGGCCTTGTCGACAGAGCAAAGTCGATTCTTTCGTTGCGCCGCCAAGTTTGCTGCAACTCGGACTATGCGCTCGATCTCATGGGTGTGGTAAACGCAAAGATCGCTGGCTGAGTTTTCGTCACGGGTTTTCTCGCCGAAATAAATTCCGCCTGTTAGCTCGCGAACGACGATCATGTCGACGTTTTGCAATAACTCTGGACGCAATGGCGATGCACCAACCAGCGCTGGATGGATTTGAATTGGCCTGAGGTTTGCGAAGACTTCTAATTCCGCGCGCAATCGTAGTAGACCTTGTTCAGGCCTCACTTCTGCGTTTGGATCTGACCATTTAGGTCCACCAACGGCGCCAAGCAGCACTGCGTTGCTGTCTCGACATTTGGCAATCGTATCTTTTGGAAGAGGGTCATTATGTTGATCGATCGCGTCGCCGCCGATCGCTGATTCAACTAGCTCGAATTTATGGCCGAATTTGTCGGCTACAGCCTGTAAAACAGCACTCCCGGCGCGCGCAACTTCTGGCCCGATTCCATCGCCGGGTAGTACGGCAATTAGGGCTTCCATGATCGCTTTTCTTCGAATTTCTCAATATCGGTAATATGATTCTGCAAAAAGCCCAGCTGGTCAATGCCCTCTAAAAGGCAGTGCCGTGCGAAGCTATCGATTGGATATGTGCATTGCTCATTATTCGGCAAGGTGATTTTTGAGGTTTCCACGTCAATCGAAATACTCGCGCCTGGGTTGTCAAGCAGCCAATCGTGAACCGACGGGCCCACGACGATGGGCAACAAACCGTTTTTCAAAGAATTGCTACGAAAAATATCCGCAATTTCGGTACTAATGACTGCCTTGATTCCAAAATCCAGCAACGCCCACGGCGCATGCTCCCGTGAAGATCCGCAGCCAAAATTATTGCCGGCAACCAAAATTTCACTACCTTTTGCAGCCGGCGCATTTAAGGCGAAGTCAGGATTGTCGCTGCCATCTTTCAAATATCGCCACTCGGAGAACAGATGTTTTCCGAGTCCTTCACGTGTTGTCGTCGTCAAAAATCGCGCAGGAATTATTTGGTCCGTGTCGATATCAGTACTTGGCAGAATCACCGTATTTGACGTGAGGATTTTTATTGGTTTCATTGGAATTGATGTATCAGAGGTAACGACGTGGGTCCGCAACGCGGCCTTCTATGGCGGAAGCGGCTGCAGTCATCGGACTCGCCAACACCGTGCGAGCGCCAACGCCTTGCCGGCCTTCGAAATTACGATTACTCGTGCTAACGCTCAACTGTCCTTGACCAACGGTGTCGCCATTCATGCCAAGACACATTGAGCAACCAGATTCACGCCACTCGGCACCGGCGGCTGTAAATATTTTGTGCAGGCCGAGCGCTTCCGCATCGTTCTTTATTTGCTGCGAGCCAGGCACGACCAGCATTCTAACGCCGTCGGCAACTTTGCGGCCTTCCAGTATATTCGCAGCTTCCTGCAGATCGGTCAGTCGCGAGTTGGTGCAACTGCCAACAAATACAACGTCTACCGGCGATTGCGAAAGTGGCTTGCCCGATTCCAACTGCATATAGTCGAGCGCCTTCTTGTAACTCGTACTACCGTCATGATGCGGGACATCGGCGTCAATCGGGACAACCATGCCGGGATTGGTGCCGAACGTGACCATCGGCGCGAGATCGCTCGCCGACAAACTCACTGTTTTATCGTAAGCCGCGTCGGTATCGCTTGCGAGCGCTTGCCAGCGATTCACCGCGCGTTTCCATGCGGCGCCCTGGGGGGCGTTATCGCGGCCCTTCAGATATTCAAACGTCGTTGTATCGGGCGCGATCATGCCGGCTCGCGCGCCTGCCTCGATCGACATATTGCAGACTGTCATTCTGCTTTCCATTCCCATAGATCGAATAGTGTCGCCGCAAAACTCGATAACGTGCCCAGTGCCGCCATCGACGCCGATTTTGCCAATGATTGCGAGGACCACATCCTTGGCAGTGACACCGTGTGCTAGTTGGCCGCTTATCTCGACTGCGAAGGTCCTCGCTTTTCTCTGCAATAGGCATTGCGTTGCTAGTACGTGTCCGACTTCAGTTGTACCGATGCCGAAAGCCAGCGCGCCAAACGCTCCGTGTGTACTGGTGTGGCTATCTCCACAGACGATTGTTTTACCCGGTTGCGTCGCACCGAGTTCGGGGCCAATTACATGCACTATTCCGCGGTGAATGCTGTCAAAATCATGCAGTTCAACGCCAAACTCCTGGCAGTTTTGCTGCATTTTCCGGACTTGGTTGGCTGCATCGTTGCCAGCGATTTGCAAGTCCTTGAAAGTGCGAACGGGCAGGGTGGGCGTAGAGTGGTCGAGTGTCCCCAGAGTGAGATCTGGCCGTCTTACCGGTAATTCGAGACTACGCAAAACAGAAAATGCTTGTGGCGTGGTCACCTCGTGAATGAGATGCAGATCGATGTAGAGAATCGCCGGAGTATCTCGCGATTCATCAACAACTAAATGATCCGACCAGACTTTTTCGTATAGGGTCCTACGTTTCGTGTTGCTCATGTCTTATCGGATCAAACCTTTACAGATTATGAACCGCTCGCCACGGCGACCGGTGCGGTATCGACACTCTCTAGCCATCCATCGGAATCTTCGGTATCACCGCTGAACAAACCAAAAAATGCGGATTGAATGGATTCGGTTATTGGTCCGCGTTTACCCGTACCGATTTGAATATGGTCGACAGATCGGATCGGCGTAATTTCCGCGGCAGTGCCGGTAAAAAACATTTCATCGGACAAATAAAGCATCTCTCGCGGGATTGATTTTTCGCTGACCGTATAACCGAATCGTGCAGCAAGTTTCATGACCGTATTTCGGGTGATGCCGGTCAATATCGATGACGCCGCCGGCGGCGTCATAATTTCCCCGTCTTTGATGACGAATAGATTTTCGCCAGCGCCTTCGCTAACCGTCCCATCGGTGGATAAAGCAATACCCTCGGCAAAACCTAGCCGCTTGGCCTCCGTGCTGATGAGCTGGCTCGACAAATAGTTGCCACCCGCTTTTGCAAGCGCAGGAACGGTGTTGGGCGCAACCCGCTGCCAGCTTGATATGCAAACATCCACGCCTTTTTCGAGTCCGTCGGCACCAAGGTATGCGCCCCATTCCCAGGCAGCGATGGCTACATCAACGGGATCGTCCGGTTGCGGAGCGAGGCCGACGCCTCCTAGACCGCGAAAGGCAATCGGTCGAATGTAGGCGCCGTCGTTAAGGTCGTTTGCATCAATGATTTGTTTGCTGACGGCGATCAACTCATCGAAGCCGTATGGGATGGCCATACGATATATTTTCGCGGAGTCGAATAGCCTACGAATATGATCGGTTAGGCGGAAAATCTTTGGGCCTTGCGGCGTCTTGTACACTCGGATCCCTTCAAATACGGATGATCCATAGTGCAACGCATGTGCCATCACGTGAACGGAAGCCTGCTCCCATGCAACCATCTTCCCGTTCATCCAAATATACTTCGCGCCTTTGAAACTCATTATTTGCTCCGGACTTGTTGTCCACCTAAACGAGCGCGTAGCTTAACAAGCGCAATATAGCGACGCATCAGAATTACATACCACGTTAGAGGTAGACCAGTCGGAATTGTGATGCAGTTCAAATGGATGCCTGGTTTACGTCCGCAGTTTGCCGATTTTTTAACACACCACGTTCCTGTCGTCGCAGAATGCGATTGATGACTTCAAGGTAAGCTCTGGTCGCGGCTTCTACGATATCCACGCTGGCGCTGTGGCCTCGATAGCTCTCGCCTTCAAAGTCTGCTGTCACCGTTGCTTCCCCCTGGGCGTCATCGCCGGCGGTCGCGCTTCGAAGCTCAAAGTTGCGCAACGTCAAAGCGATGCCAGTGACTTTTTCCAATCCCATTAGCGCTGCTTCGACCGGGCCATCGGCCGTAGCACTAATTTCGTTGGTCGTGCCATTTTCGTGTATGAGTTTTACCGATGCGGACGCGGTTTCATCTGTTGCGGATTGAAATTGCAATGCCTGCAGAATCCACGGCCCGGTGGACGCACCATCTGCATTCATGATGATAGCTTCGATGTCGCCATCGAACATATCCTTTTTTTTATCCGCAAGTTTCTTGAATTCCTGAAACGCACGGTTGGTTTCAAATTCGTCTAAGTCGAAACCCAATTCCTGCACCCGGCTTCGGAAGGCGTGGCGCCCGCTGTGTTTTCCGAGAACAAGATTGGACTTGCTGATGCCGACGTCATCCGGCTTCATAATCTCGTATGTGGAAGCATGTTGAAGCATGCCGTGCTGATGGATTCCGGCTTCATGCGCGAATGCATTTTCGCCGACGATCGCTTTGTTGCGGGGAACGTGCATACCGGTGATACCAGCGACCAAACGAGAAGTCGGGTAAAGCCTCGTAGAATCAATTTGCGTTGTCAGGCCGAAAAATTCCTCTCGCGTTTTCAGCGCCATGACAACTTCTTCCAGTGAGCAATTTCCTGCACGTTCTCCGATGCCATTGATTGTGCATTCAACCTGCCTTGCGCCGGCGTTGGTAGCCGCAAGGCTGTTTGCCACCGCCATCCCGAGATCATCATGACAGTGTACGCTGAGCGTTGCGGCGTCGAGATTTTTGACGTGTTTTTTGAGGTAACGAAACAGCTGGTGAAATTCATGCGGCACTGTATAGCCCACTGTATCGGGGATGTTCACCGTAGTTGCA
Source organism: Woeseia sp. (assembly GCA_021773015.1). Classification (GTDB taxonomy): domain Bacteria; phylum Pseudomonadota; class Gammaproteobacteria; order Steroidobacterales; family Woeseiaceae; genus OFTM247. Next base: position 355,609 of record JAJFKW010000001.1, on the reverse strand, counting down.
CCTGCTTCAATGGCTGCAGTGACAACTTCCGCCAAATAGGCAAGTTCTGTTCGTGAAGCATCCTCCGGTGAAAACTCGACGTCATCACATAGCTCGCGCGCCATCTTGATTGCGCCCACCGCGCTACGAATAATTTCTTCCTTCGCCATTTTCAATTTGTGCTCACGGTGAATTGCACTGGTCGCCACGAATACATGGATGCGATGGCTGTCTGCACCTTTTACGGCGGCATGGACTTTTTCAATGTCGTCCGGATTGCAGCGCGCCAAACCACAAATAATCGGACCGCGATTTTCATCTGCGATCGCCTTGACAGCGTCGAAGTCGCCAGGAGATGCAGCCGGAAACCCAGCTTCGATAATGTCGACATTAAGTTCTGAGAGCGCTTTAGCAACGCGGAGTTTTTCGCGCAGGGTCATACTACAGCCAGGAGCCTGTTCACCATCTCTCAGTGTCGTATCGAAGATTTTTACGTGCGAGTTGCTCATAATTTTCGCTCCCAAATCAGGTTTCGCGATCCGCCATTCAGTAACGCCGACCAAATTGTTGCAGCCGATGCGCTGGCCGATCTACTTCGCTAGTTTTCCAACCAATCCATGCGACTCCGCAAATTCGCACCGACGACTTCAATGGAATGGTCGAGATCGTTTTGCATCATGCGCTTGTATTCCGGTTGCCCGGCGTCGTTTTCAGCAATCCACTGCTTAGCAAAAGTGCCGTCTTGTATTTCTGTCAGCACTTCTTTCATTTTCGCGCGAACATGATCGTCGACTATTCGGGGTCCGCGCGTTAGGTCGCCGTAGGCGGCAGTTTCGCTGATGAATTCATGCATTTTTTTCATGCCGCCTTCGTGCAATAGATCCACAATAAGCTTGAGTTCGTGCATGCACTCGTAATAGGCAACCTCGGGTTGATAGCCGGCATTTACCAACGTCTCAAATCCCGCCACGACCAATTCGGTCGCGCCACCACAAAGTACTGCTTGTTCGCCGAACAGGTCTGTTTCGGTTTCTTCTTTGAATGTCGTTTCAATGACGCCTGCACGCGCGCCGCCGATACCGTGCGCGTAAGCGAGCGCCAGCGGCAGGGCATTGCCCGTAGCATCTTGTTCAACCGCTACTAAGCAAGGAACTCCATGGCCTTCTTGATATTGTCGCCGAACGAGATCGCCAGGTCCTTTTGGTGCAATTAGCGAGACATCAAGGTCCGCTCGTGGTTGAATTTGCTTAAAGTGGATGTTGAATCCATGTGCGAACATCAGCATTGCACCGTCATCAACGGCAGACTCTACGGTGCCGTATAATTGCCCTTGCACGGTGTCGGGGGTCAGAAACATAACAATCGCCGAGCCCTTGACTGCATCTCGGGGTGCCGCGACCTGTAGACCATCTGCAGTTGCTTTCGCCCAACTTGCACCATCCGGCCGCAAGCCAACGACCACGTCATGGCCACTGTCTTTCAAGTTAAGGGCGTGCGCTTTGCCCTGACTGCCATAGCCTAGTATGGCGATACGTTTGCCATTGAGCTTGGCGGCATCTACATCTGCTTCCGAATACATTTGCATGTCACTTTTCCCGTTTGTGGCGAGCCACATTAGTTCTCGTCGTTTGTTGCCAAAAAAAACCCCACGATCCTTATGGAATGCGGGGTTGCTTTAAATTCGTATGGTTATTGGCTACCCGCTCAGATCCCCGCTTAGAAGGATGAGAAGGAGGCAGGTTCGCAGGAAACCGGTTGTCAATACCATATTCATTATAGGCGATAATGTTGCAATGCAATCACGAAGTCAACGCCACAAATTCAACATCTTAAGTTGCGCGTGATGGATTTCGCGCTGGAATGCGCTTGAACCCGTCAAGACTTCTTTTCAAGTAACCCGCAACAGCGACTTCGATGGCTTGATCGGAAGTGATTTTCTCTTAATAAAATTTTGAGAATAAGAGCATAAATCATTGATTTATTACATATCAGAGTGACATAGACATCCTGATAATTGGCGATTTATGCGCATACGATGTCTTGTTGTCAGTAGCGTTCGAAGCCGTCCGCTAGGCAGTATTTCGAAAGCGTGGTGGCGATTGAGTTCTGGCGTTATTCTGCTACCGAAGTCAGGTGACCAGCATAACCGCGTAATTTATTAGGGACCACTATGGATTTTGATTACAGCGACAAAGTGCAGACGCTGCAAAAAGCGCTCGACGACTTCATGTGCGAGCATGTATTTCCGGCAGAGCAGACTTACCTTCAATCTGTAAACGACTCGCAGGACCGGTGGATTGTCCCAGCGGTAATGGAAACGTTAAAGAAACGAGCCAAGGATGCCGGGCTGTGGAATTTGTTTTTGCCCGACAGCGATCAAGGAGCGGGACTTAGCAATCTTGAGTATGCGCCGTTGGCGGAACTGATGGGGCGCTCTCTGATCGGATCCGAGCCATTCAATTGTGCGGCACCCGACACTGGAAATATGGAAGTCTTGGTCCGCTATGCGACACAAGAGCAGCAAAAAAGATGGTTACAACCGTTGTTGAATGGGCAAATTCGATCCGCGTTTGCCATGACCGAACCAGAGGTCGCCTCGTCTGATGCCACAAATATATCGTCTACCATTCTGCGCGACGGAGATGGATATGTCATAAATGGTCGCAAATGGTGGACATCCGGCGCAATGGACCCGCGCTGCGAAATTCTCATCTTTATGGGTAAAACAAATCCCGATGCAAAACGGCATAGCCAGCAGTCGATGATATTAGTGCCAATGGATACTCCGGGCGTGGAAGTTATTCGGCCGCTCTCGGTATTTGGCTATGACGATGCCCCGCATGGCCATGCAGAGATGCGTTTTACTGACGTCAGAGTTCCACTCGACAATATATTGCTAGGCGAGGGGCGCGGATTTGAAATCGCACAAGGTCGCTTGGGTCCGGGGCGAATACACCATTGTATGCGCTTAATCGGTTTAGCTGAACGATCGCTTGCGGCGATGTGTCGCCGCGCCAACGAACGGGTTGCATTCGGTAAACCGCTGGCGGCTCAGGGCGTTGTGCGGGAAGCGATTGCCGATTCGCGAATTGAGATTGATCAGGCTCGGTTACTGACGCTGAAGGCTGCGGATATGATGGACAAAGTCGGCAACAAGACCGCAAAAAGTGAAATCGCCATGATCAAGGTTGTCGCGCCAAGCATGGCATTACGTGTTATCGATCGGGCAATTCAAATACACGGCGGCGCAGGGGTGAGTCAGGACTTCGGTTTGGCAGCGGCCTGGGCCGGCTCGAGAACGCTTCGGTTGGCGGACGGACCGGACGAGGTGCACAGGGTATCGGTGGCCAAGCTGGAACTTGGACGGCACGCTGAGACAAATTGACTTCCCATACGGACAGGAGGTTATGTTGCCGATGGGCTGGCGATATATCAGGCTTGTGGTATTCTTGGCCAGAAGCGAGGCGGGACCAGTATAAGGTGACTCCATTCCCCAGGGGGGGGGCGAAGTCAAAATGGTCCAATATAATTAAACAAATAGGGTTAAAACTAGAATATACGCCGCGGCGTTGGTGGAGAGGGTCGCGAGCGCGGGGGCGAGCTGTAGTCATTCGACAACAGTTCACTCATTTTTTGTGCATGTACCCTGCGGGATGCAGTACAACCTTCTCCGAAAATCATATAACTAAAAAATCTTATAACTAAATCATTACAAAACGATGTTTAAGGAGTGTCCATGAAACGGTGCAAAAATAGCAGTCGGCGTAAAGCAACTGCTGTCATCGCTACAGCGATCGTGCTCGTATCAGGCAGTGTCTTCGCACAAGGTGTTGACGATGTTCTGAAGGCTGATCAACGACGACTGAAACTCGCTCAAGAGTCGCAGGAACGAATCAATGAAGTCGTTGAGCGTACGCGTTCTCTTGAAGATCAATACCGCGCAATCAACAAAGAGATCGATGGTCTTCGCGTTTATAACCGCCTCATGACGGCACAAACCAACGGTCAAAAGGCAACACTTGAGGACATTGCGCTGTCAATGGATCAGGTTGATGTAATCAATCGGCAAATTTTTCCATTGATGGAAAAAATGATTGACGGCGTCGAGCAACTGGTTGACTTGGACATTCCGTTCCTAATCACCGAACGCACCAATCGGGTGAACACGCTCAAAGAAATCATGGAGCGCTCTGACGTCAGTGTTGCTGAGAAATTTCGCAAAGTCATGGAAGCCTACCAAATCGAAAATGACTATGGCTCCTCTAGCGAATTCTACAATGATCAGCTGGATGTCGACGGCGAGACGGTTGCCCGCGACTATAAAGTACTGCGCGTTGGCCGGATCGGCCTCTATTTTCAATCGGATGATGCCAGCATCACCGGGTGGTACAACACAGAAACGCGAAAATACGAACTTCTGGATACCGAAAATCGAAATGAAATCCGCAAAGGTTTGAGAATTGCCCGGGCCTTGATTGCGCCAGAACTTGTAATGATTCCATTACCGGCGGCGTCTGCCGCAGGAGGGGCGTAAGCATGAAACGACTAGTTATATTACTTGCCGCCGGGATCTTCGGATTTACGTCGGTAAACGCCCAGGAAGCCGCGAGCAGCATGAGTGAGCTGTTACAGCAAATTGAACGTGGTAAGACCAGGGACTCCCAAGAGGCACGTGATCGCGAGGCACGTTTTGCTGCAGCCAAGAATCAGCAACAGAGTCTGTTGAATCAGTCAAGAGCGGAGCGAACACGCCAAGAACGAAATAGCGAGCGTCTCGAGTCGCTGTTCAAGAATCAACAAGCGGAAATCGTGTTGGCGCGGGCCGCACTCGACGAACGGCTCGGCGCACTGAAAGAGCTTTTTGGCGTTTTGCAGACCGTTACTGGAGACGCACAAGGGCGCTTCAAATCCTCGCTGACCGATATTCAATTTCCGGACCGCTCGGACTTCCTAGTCGAATTGGGTGGTAAAATGGCGGGTGCAAGTTCTTTAGCGTCGATCGAAGAAATCGAGCGCCTGTGGTTTGAGCTGCACCGTGAGGTCGCAGAATCCGGCAAGATTGTTCGCTTTAAACATGATGTAACAACCGCTGGGGGAGATGTCGTCAACGCAGACGTTGTTCGAGTTGGTCTGTTCAACATCGTTTCAGATGGCGGTTACCTTGAGTACAACCCGGCGACAGGAGGTATCAAGGAACTATCGAAGCAACCACCACAGGGGCGCTACACTAGTTCGGCTGAGGACATGGCGGAAGCGACCGATGGTGTTGTTCGATTTGGCTATGACGGTACGCGTGGCGGAATTCTCGGACTGCTGGTCGAGTCACCTACAATTACAGATCGCATTAATCAAGGTGGCATTGTCGGTTACTGCATTATAGGTTTGGGCATTGTCGGATTATTGATCGCGATATGGCGCTGGATCGGCTTGAGCTCGGATAGCCGCAAGGTTACCGCCCAGCTGAAACGCGATTCCGCCAGCACAGATAATCCGTTAGGCCGTGTTTTGGCTGCCTACGAGTCAAACCGCAGTGCGGATACTGAGACCATTGAGCTGAAACTGAGCGAGGCGGCATTGAAGGAAATGCCTGGGCTAACGAAGGGACTCTTGTTTATCAAAGTGGTTTCGGTGGTTGCCCCGTTGGCTGGGCTACTCGGCACCGTTACCGGCATGATCAAGACCTTCCAGGTTATCACCTTGTATGGCGCAGGCGATCCCAAGCTTATGGCCGGTGGTATCTCGCAGGCATTGATGACGACTGTATTGGGTCTGGTAGTTGCCATACCAATGGTGTTGATTCACACGCTGGTTAGCGGCCAGAGTCGAAAGATCGTCAATATTCTCAACTCTCAAAGTGCTGGAATTGTTGCGCAGCACTCAGAGCAGCATGGGTAAGATCTGCGAGGAGTCGCTATGCTTTGGTTAAATGACGCGTTTGAAGCCATCCGGGACTTTATGGAGCTGGGTGGCAGCGTTCTAACATATATCGCGGTAACGATATTTTTCATGTGGGTTTTCATTATTGAAAGACTGATGTTCTTTCGGACACAAATGAAGGCGAGCGCGAACAGTATTCGTGATAGCTGGGAAGCACGCTCGGAACGTAGGTCTTGGTATGCACACCAAATTCGTGAGGCAATGATCTCGCGATTTTCAATGCAGACCAATCAGTCAATTCCGATGATTCAGACATTGGTGGCGTTGTGCCCATTATTAGGTTTGATGGGTACGGTCACCGGCATGATCAAGGTGTTTGAAGTCATGGCGGTTTCAGGTTCCGGCAATGTTCGGGGTATGGCCGCAGGCGTTTCGCAAGCAACTGTGCCGACAATGGCGGGAATGGTGGGAGCACTTTCTGGAGTGCTCCTGGTAACTTTGTTAAGCCGCCGGGCGGCGCGTGAAGTCGAGTTCCTAGAGGACTCGCTCACAATGGATCATTGATAAGGTAGATTACTATGCGTAGATCACACGGAGGTATGGAGGTTGACGACGAGGACAATGAAATCAATCTCACGCCCATGCTTGACGTTGTCTTCATCATGCTCATCTTTTTCATTGTTACGGCATCTTTCATTAAAGAAGCCGGTATCGATGTGAATCGACCCGACGCACCGACATCAGAGCGTGTTGAAGATGCCAATATACTTATCGCAATTAGTCCGACTGACGAAATTTGGATTGATCGCCGTTTAATTGACCCGCGGGCAGTGCGGGCCAATATAGAGCGATTGCACGCGGAAAATCCGAAGGGCTCTGTTGTTATTCAAGCCGATAAGAAGTCGACCAATGAGATGCTGGTCACGGTTATGGACGCGTCGCGGGCGGCCGGTGTGTATAACGTGTCAATTGCGGCCAATCAATAATGCGAGATACAGGCGGGCTGGTAAAAGCGGCGAGAGCGTTGTTTACCGGAGAGAATAGGAGACGTAGCGCATGTTAGGCAGATATTTGTTTTCTATCGTTATGGGTACAGTTATAACGTTTACGTTGATCTTTGTGATGCACCTGTTGATTGCATTTGGTGTCGACGCTATAAGCAAAGAGAAAACGCGCCACACGCTCGACTTTGTGCGAGTCAAACGAAACGAAAATCTCAATGTTGAGGATATTCAACCGGAGAAACCGGAAAAGCCACCTGAGGTGCCACCTGAGGTGCCACCGCAGGATATGGATTCTGTCGACCCGAACGCACCAACGATTAATATCCCGCCACCCGCGGTCAACAATAATCTTGATATCGGCGGTCCGGGCGGTATGAATGTAGCGGAAGGCGACTATTTGCCGATCGTTAGGGTTGCGCCTGTCTACCCGGCCAGAGCGCTTTCGCGCGGTGTTGAAGGGTACGTCGATATGAGTTTTACGGTGACCACCACCGGAACAGTCGCGGATCCGATCGTATTGTTTTCAACCAGCAGTTTGTTTAATCGGGCTGCAACTCGAGCCGTTCTCAAGTTTAAATACAAACCTCGGGTAGTCGATGGTGTGCCGGTCGACGTGCCGAATGTAAAAACTCGAATTACGTTCAAGATTGAAGAATAGTTAGTCGAATAGACGGTTGGAAAGACTATTGGATAGTGCGGGATCCAAAAAAGGGAAATAGCGAAATGAATACAGATAACAAGCTGATTTCAAAATTGCTGATTGTGCTAGTAGGTACAATATTGGCTTTCGGCAACGTATTCGCACAAAAAGAAGAACAGCCAGAGCAGAAGACCAAGGAGGCGCAAGCCGTCTCCAAGAAAGTCTTCGATAAGATCACTCAAGCACAAGAGCAAATTGATGCGGAGAACTACCCGAGTGCACTGAAGATTCTTAACGCACTTCGCAAAAATGACGAACTCACTAACTATGAACGTACTAACGTCCTGAATTATGTCGGCTTCGTTCAATACAGCACGGACGATATTGGTGGCGCCATTCGCACCTACAAAGAGTTGATCACCATTCCTGATCTTGAGCCGCAGCTGAAGAAGCAAACGGTTTATACGTTGTCGCAATTAATGACGATGGAGGAGCAATACCCTGAAGCGATACGGTTGATCGAACAATGGTTTACCCTCGAGCCAAATCCTGGGCCACAGCCCTACATTCTGTACGCGCAAAACCTGTATCAGGTGGAACGCCATGCTGACATGGTCAAGCCTATAGAAGCCGCGATTGCGGTTGCGAATAAGCGTCAGCTTACAATAAAAGAAGACTGGTATGTGCTGTTGAATTTTGCGTATTTTCAGCAGGAAAATTATAGGAAAGTTCGTGATATTCAGAAAATTTTGCTGGTCAATTGGCCGAAGAAGCGTTACTGGTTCTCGCTGGCGGGGGCGTACACCGAGCTAGGAGAAGAGGGCAATTTGGTTTCAGCCTACGATGCCGCTCATACCCAAGGATTACTTGAGAAAGAATCTGAATTGGTAACAATGGCGCAACTTTATATGCAGCAAGAAGTGCCTTACAAGGCGGGCCAGTTGCTCGAGAAGGAAATGAAGTCAGGGCGGGTTAAAGGTAACGCCAAAAACTACCGGCTAATGTCACAGGCTTGGTCATTATCCATGGAAGATGCAAAGGCCATACCTGCACTGCAGCAGGCAGCTAAACTTTCAGGTGAGGGGGAACTTGACCTGCGGCTGGGCAATGCACATCTAAATCTCGGTCAATACGGCGAGTGCGTGTCCGCTGTGCGAAACGGTATCAAGAAAGGTGGCATTAAGAGTCCTGACAATGCACAAATTTCATTAGGTATGTGTCTCTACAATCAGAAGAAGTACATCGCCTCAAAGAAAGCGTTTTCTGAAGCGCGAAAAACCCCACGTTCCCGCAAAATTGCCGGACAATGGATTGCCGTCATAGATAGCGACCTTGCGCGAAACGAACAAATACGGCTGGCGGAAAATGCAGCGCGAAAGCGTCAAGAAGAACTTGCGAAACGTCGTCAGGCAACCGATCGTATTTAGATAGATTTTCAACCGGGTATCGGAAAAACACCGGCATCTTGGATGCCGGTGTTTTTTTTGATGTTATTTGACCAAAATGCGCTGTCTGAGGCCAAAGCATTGACGGTTATTGTATTGCGCTTCTAAAATAGTGCGCCCACTAGGCCCAGGACCACAATAATGCCGAAAGTGATATACATTACGCCGCAAGGCGAGCGCCATGAAGTAGAAGTCGAAAATGGCTACTCAGTGATGGAAGGTGCCATCAATAATAATATCGATGGAATTGTGGCCGAATGTGGTGGCGCCTGTGCCTGCGCGACTTGTCATAGTTATATTGACGAGGCTTGGTTTGGCAAGTTGCCTGAGCTGGACGATATGGAAGACAGCATGTTGGATGCCGCTTATGAGCGAAAGGACAACAGCAGGCTTACCTGTCAAATTGAAATGTCGGATGATCTTGACGGGCTTGTCGTGCACGTGGCGGACAACGACGCATAAGCCATTCGAACTGGCGACATTAACGCAAGCCGGTGACAAGCCGGCCAATCACCATTCTCTGAATTTCGCTTGTGCCTTCATAAATCTCGGTAATTTTCGCGTCCCGGAAATAGCGCTCTAACGGCATCTCTTTGCTGAATCCCATGCCGCCGTGGATTTGCAGCGCCTGGTGGGTGACGAACATTGCCGTTTCCGATGCGAATAGTTTCGCCACGCTTCCATTGAGCGTGTTCTTTGTGCCGTGTTTTTTGGCCTCCGCTTTATTCCAGGCCGCATTGTAGGTCAATAATCGAGAGGCATCGATACGACACCGCATATCCGCTAGTTTGCCCTGTATTGCCTGAAATGTGCCAATGGGGGCACCGAATGCGTGTCGTTCGCGCGAGTAGTTCACAGCCGCGTCGTAAGCTGCCTGCGCTATACCAAGGGCTTGTGCGGCGATTCCTACTCTTCCCGCGTCGAGTACGGTCATGGCGATTCTAAAACCCTTACCTTCATCGCCAATGCGGTTTTCAATCGGGCATTCATAGTCCGTCAACTCAATTTCGCAGCTTGCGGCCGCGCGGATGCCAAGCTTGGCCTCCGTTTTGCCGCGGTGAAAGCCGGTTTGTTCGGTGTCGATAATGAATGCGCTGATACCAACAGGTTCCGATTCGCCATGCATAGTCTGAGCAAATAGCACAACGTATTTGGCGATTGGCGCGTTGGTAATCCAGGCCTTTTTGCCATTGATGACGTAATGGCTGCCATCTTTGGACAGACTCGCTCTCGATCGCATTGCTGCTGCATCGGACCCGGAGTGCGGCTCAGTTAGCGCATAGGCCCCGTTGATTTGACCGGTTGCAACGGGTGTCAGATATTTTTCAATTTGTTCTTCGCTGCCGAACTCAAGCAGAGGAACCCCATAGAGTGAGTTATTGACGGAAACAATGGTCCCGTGAGCCGCGTCGGCTGCCGATATTTCCTCCATGACAACCGCATAACATATGGGGTCCAATCCAGATCCGCCGTAGCGTTCCGGGGTCTCCACGCCCATGAAGCCGAGCTCAGCTGCCTGTTGAATTGTATCCGCAGGAAATTCCGACCGCTCATCAAATTGAGCCGCTACCGGCGCAATCTCACTCTGTGCAAATTCTCGAACAGCGTTTCTGATCAACTCCTGTTCGTCAGTAAACTTAAAGTGCATATTTGCCCCAAAACGTTGCAATACTTTTTGTTTTCATTTTTTGTGTCCCGCAACAGAGTACAGACAATTCTGTCGCCAAAACTTCGCTAGACTCGGTGCATCATAAACCAGATAATCATACCGAATCGACAACCACATAATTAACAAGGAGCTAGTCAATGGCTATACAGGTAGGTGACAAGATGCCATCCGGTGTATTCGGCGTGATGACCGAAGCGGGGCCGGGTGCGATGTCGACAGATGAGCTGTTTTCCAACAAAAAAGTAGTGCTAGTGTCTGTCCCAGGTGCATTTACACCAACATGTTCTGCCAACCATTTGCCGGGCTTCGTTGATCACGCTGCAGATATTGCTTCAAAAGGTATAGATACCGTTGCCTGCATGGCCGTCAATGACGTGTTTGTTATGGATGCTTGGGGAAAAGACAGGTCTGTCGAAGACAAGGTACTGATGTTGGCGGACGGTAATGGTGAGTACGCAAAGGCGTTGGATTTGGAAATGGATGGCAGTGCTTTTGGACTCGGTATGCGTGGCCAACGCTTTGCGATCGTTGTTGACGATGGCATTGTTAGCCACGTGGCAATAGAAGCACCTGGCCAATTCGAAGTCAGCAAAGCGGAAAGCATCCTAGCAGCGCTATAGGCTATATATTTGGTAATGAGCACGCTGGCAATGTCCGGCCGGCGTACTCAAATTCGACCTATTTCAATGCTTGCTCGAGTTCTGGAACGATCTTAAACAGATCGCCGACCAGGCCGATGTCGGCTACTTCAAAAATGGGTGCTTCCTCATCTTTGTTAATTGCAACAATAGTGCCGGCATCCTTAATGCCGGTGAGGTGTTGAATTGCACCAGATATTCCGATGGCAACGTACAAGTCCGGTGCGATTATTTTACCGGTTTGGCCAACTTGCATTTCATTTGGAACGTAGCCTGCATCAACCGCTGCTCGAGAGGCGCCGACTCCAGCACCCATCGTATCCGCTAGCGAATAGATAATGTCGAAGTTCTCGGCACTGGCAAGTGCTCGTCCGCCAGACACAACCTTGGATGCACTTTGTAAATCTGGACGATCTGATTTACCGGCTTTCAATTCTACGAAGCGGGTGTGACTTGGAATATCCGCGTCGCTGGATTGCACTTCGACTGGGGCCGTGTTGTCGCTGTCAACGGCCTGATAGGAAGCGGTTCGAACGGTTGCTATGACAATACTGTCCGGTTGCGCCTCAACCGTCAGTATTGCGTTGCCAGCATAAATCGGCCGTCTAAACTTATGGCTATCGATTGCCTCCATCACGTCACTAATTTGATTGACGTTTAGCAGTGCCGCGATTCTCGGCATTAGGTCTTTGCCAAATGTCGTCGACGGACCAAAGACATGTGAGTAGCGGCTTGCGATTGATGCGACTTGAGGTGCAATAACGGCGGCGAGTGCATGCTCATTTGCTGCATTGTTAATTTGCAGTACATTGTCCACCGCATTCAATTTCGCCGCTTGGAGCGCAATTGAGTCGTCGCCGTTGACGAAAACGGCAATCGTTATTTTCGCATCTTGTATGCTTGCAGCGCAGGCGACGGTCTTCGCGACACTTGGGTTTAGGGTGCCTGTATCATGTTCTGCTATTACGAGAATGTTCGACATTAGGCGAGTCCCTTTTCTTTCAATGCCGCAACCAAGCCAGCGACATCGTCAACTATGACGCCCTTTTGCCGCTGTTCAGGCGCGGTGTATTCCACACTTGTCAGACGCGGCGCGGGAGCTACGCTAAGGTCTGCGAGAGGTACTATGTCGAGAGGCTTCTTTTTGGCTTTCATGATGTCCGGTAACTTGACGTAGCGAGGTTCATTGAGTCGGAGATCAGCCGTAACCACCGCAGGTAAGTCGATCTCAATAGTCTCAAGTCCTACATCCACCTCGCGCGTGACAGTTGCCGAATCACCGCTGATTGTGAGCTCTGAAGCGAATGTGGCTTGTGGTCTGTCCCACAACGCCGCCAACATTTGTCCGGTTTGGTTGTTGTCGTTGTCAATGGCCTGTTTGCCGAGAATAACGAGACCCGGATGTTCGCGCTCCACCAAGGCCAATAGAATTTTTGCTCCGGTCAGTGAATCAATTTCGTCATCTGATTCAACCAATATCGCTCGATCAGCACCCATGGCTAGTCCGGTGCGCAGCTGCTGCTGACATTCCGTACGTCCCATAGAGACAACGACAACTTCGTCAGCTTCGCCACGCTCCTTGATTCGTAGCGCTTCTTCGAGAGCAATTTCGTCGAACGGGTTGATGCTCATTTTTACGCCGTCAGTCTCGACGCCACTGGCGTCGGCTTTGACTCTTACCCGAACGTTATAGTCCACTACACGTTTGAGCCCAACTAGTATTTTTTCCAATTTATCGATCTCCAGCATTTACAATAACGCGGCTGTTTTCCGGCGACGTATTGTCCCTGAGCGATGAGACTGAGGCAAGCTACAAACACGTCGTCTATAGGGTTGCGGCGGCCTTTAGATGAGATGGTTTACTGCAAGCATATTGACTGCCTCCCGGCTGGTCTTTTGGGCGAAAATTTGGGGCGAAGCAACTCAGGCTCCAAGCACTGCGAAACGCCGATATAGCGTCTGGCTGGTGCGGATACCAGATGAACTTAATACAGATTACGCTTGTCGAATAACTAAATTCAGCTCATTATGTCGGCGACCTCCAGTTGCCGAAGAGTATTGGTTGATGAAGCATAAAAGATTAATAAAACAAATGGTTATACCATTTTCTTTATGTTTTGCATCAACTGTGATATGGGCAGATGAGACTGAGACTCGGGTTGATCCAGATGTCGATTTCAACGGTTCTGATTGCATCTGGATACGGAGTATCCGAGACTATACACCCCTGGATGATCAAAGCTTGTTGATCTGGAGTGGGCCGCGCCGACCATATTACGTACGTTTATTTCGGTCGACCCGGGACATGCGATCCGCGTTCAACATCCGCGTCGAATCGCGCGATGATCGACTTTGTCCCTATGGGGGCGATGGTCTTTTGTTTGGTAGTTTCGAGCGGTTTCCAGTTGGAATCCGATCGATCAGTAGAATAAGCATAGATCAGGCAGACGAATTGTTGATTCGTCACGGCAAGAAGGAAACTGAAGAACCACAGACCCCAGCTCCAAGAGACGTGGGTGGAGCTGAGGTAGAAGAGCTAGACTGAATCGCTTCGGCGTTTTAGTCGCGCAATCCGCAATCTCCGTGCGGACCCGCCCGGCCGACCGAAAGGTTGGCCGGGTTTTATTTTTTCTAGGATCGATTTTGCTCGATAGCAATTTATCCAGCAAAACGAAACTTAGTCCTTGCGCTAACCGGCGCAGCTGCCGACAATTCCATGCAGTTTTTGCGTGAGGCTAAATTTCGTGTCAAAAGGCCCTCTACAAGGTTTAAAAGTACTTGATCTCAGCCGAGTTCTGGCCGGTCCTTGGGCTGCGCAGCTTCTCGGCGATTACGGTGCCGAGGTAATCAAGGTCGAGCGACCCAAGCGCGGTGATGAAACGCGCCATTGGGGGCCGCCTTGGACGGTCGGCAAAACGGATCAAGACGAACGTACGGCTGCATATTTTCTTTCAGCTAATCGCAATAAGCGGTCGCTCACGGTGGATTTTAGCCACAAGCTAGGTCGGCGGGTGATCCAACAGTTGGCGGCAGATTCGGACATCCTGATCGAAAATTACAAAGTTGGAACGCTGCAACGTCATGGGCTGGGCGCCAAGCACCTGTGTGAAGCAAATCCTTATCTCATTTACTGCTCGATTTCCGCATTTGGCCAAACCGGCAGCCGCGCAACGCGCCCGGGCTATGATGCAATGATTCAAGCTTCCGGGGGGCTAATGAGCATCACGGGAGACATAGATGGTTCGCCGCAAAAAGTGGGTGTCGCTGCGGCCGATATCATGGCCGGGATGTACGCGGTAACGGCGATTTTAGCGGCTCTCAATGAGCGCGGACAGACCGGGCGTGGTCAGCACATCGACGTTCCGCTTTATGACAGTCAAGTTGCCTGGCTAGCAAATCAAAACATGAATTATTTGCTGAGCGGCCAGTCACCGGTTCGCGAGGGGACGGCTCATCCGAATATCGTTCCGTACCAGTCGTTCGGGGCCGCGGATGGTCATTTCATGCTCGCTGTAGGCAGTGATGAGCAATTTAGACGTTGTGTCGAATGTATAGGACTTGCCGATTATGCGGATGACGCGCGATTTCACAGTAATGAGGCGCGCGTCGAGAACCGGCACATACTCGTAGAAAATATGCAGAGTGTGCTAAAGCTACAAACCGTTGATTATTGGCTCGAGCACCTTGCGAAATATGGTATTCCAGCTGGGCCTATTAATTCTATTGAAACTGTATTAACAGACGATTACGCGGAGGAACGAAAATTGGTGCGTACCATTGAGGATTCATCGTCGGGTATGGTGCCAACCGTCGCGAACCCTGTGCGCTTTTCTGAGGCTGCCGTGGAATATACACTTGCGCCACCCGAGTTGGGTGCTCATACGGACGAAATTTTGCGCGGTGAGCTTGGATATTCGGACCGCGATATTAAGAAGCTTCGCGAAATCGGCGTTGTTTAGCGGTAGCCCATCAAACGCATCCTCTCTGTGTGCATGTGTCAGCAACCGACGTGACCGAGATCTATGAATAGAAAGCCAGTAAAAACCAGCAACGCCTTGGCAGGTGTTAAATACGAAATTCGAGGCGAATTGTCGCGCCGCGCCAATGACCTTGAGCGTCATGGATACGAAGTAATTTCGTTGAATATTGGCAACCCCGGACTGTTCGGATATCGAACACCGGAAACAATGCGCTTGGCAATGATTGAAAACCTCGGACAGGCCGAACCTTACAGTCATCAAAAGGGTATTTTTCCAGCCCGTGAAGCGATTGTGATGCAGCAACAGGATCGCGGTGTAATGGATGTTACGGTTAACGAAGTGTTTATCGGCAATGGCGTCAGCGAATTGATCGATTTGTCTTTGCGGGCGCTGCTGAATCCTGGCGATGAAGTGCTGGTGCCAAGCCCGGATTACCCACTATGGTCGGCTGCGGTGGCCCTGAACGGCGGCAAGGTCGTGCACTATCCGTGTCCCGCCGAAATGAACTTCGAACCGGATTTGTCGGCGCTCGAGTCTTTGATCAGTGAAAAGACCCGTTCAATTGTGTTGATTAACCCGAATAATCCTACTGGCGCGGTCTATAGTCGACAGTGCTTACAAAACCTCATCGAAATCGCAGAGCGACATAACTTAGTCATTCATGCAGATGAAATATACGATCAGATGACGTATGACGACGCAGAATTCATACCGCTGGCAACAATGGTGCAAAATACAGTGTGCCTAACGTACTCAGGATTATCGAAAGTGTATCGGGCGTGCGGTTATCGTGTAGGTTGGTGTATCTTTTCGGGAGAATTGGAAAGGGCGCAAGCGTTGTTGAATTCGATGGAGTTGCTTGCCGCCTTGCGGCTTTGCAGCAACGTTCCAGCGCAGTGGTCAGTACAAACTGCGCTTGGAGGCTTTCAGAGCATTGTAAATTTGGTTGAGCCGGGCGGGCGGCTTTATCAGTCTCGCCAGGCAGTGATCGATTGCGTTGCGAGAAGCGAATTTTTGAGCGTAGTCCCTCCCATGGGGGCAATGTATGCGTTCATAAAGCTAGGTGAATCCGTATCAAGCGTCATCGACGATCAAGAATTTGCCTTAAGACTGCTGGAGGAAGAACACATTTTGGTAGCGCCCGGTACTAGCTTCAACACCCGCTATTCGGATCATTTTCGTATCACCACGTTGCCGGACCCCGACGTCCTGCACGACATATTTTCTCGAATCGAGGAAATGCTCGCGCAACGACTCTAAACCGATGTATTCATGGCTGGATGATGCGCACTATTTCGACGGTGATATCGTTACAAGTAATCGACGATCTGCAAAGCTTATCCGTGAGATATATGGTGCACGGGAAATCGCCAATGGTCGGAAAACGTGGTCCACTCCGTCGGTACTATTTATTGGTGACTGGCTGCAAAAATTAGTTACTGACTGTTCGTCTGCAGACTTTAGACATACAAAAATTAGTGCACAAGCAAGTGCCGTACTTTGGGAGCAATGCTACGCGAAGAAAAGTGGCGACGAAATTCCAGCGTTTTTTTCAATCATTAAGCAGTGTGTACACACCTGGAAACGCATTAACGAATGGCGGCTGCCCTTGGAGGAAGTTGGTGCGAACTCGAATGGCGTGGAACAGCGCCAATTTGTAGCTGCGGCAATTGAGTATTCGAACGCGCTTCAAGAAAACGATTGGATGGATGATGCGACAATTGCAGGTCACGTCGTTAACCTCATTGAAAGCGGTATCACACGCGTGCCGAAAAGAGCGACTTTTCTAGGATTTGATCGATTTACTCCGATCGAGCAATACCTGATAAGTTGCTTGAAAGCTGCCGGCTGCGAAGTGCACGTGCTTGAGGCTGATAGTGCTGTTGGGAGCCTCGACGTTAAGTCTTTTCCGGACTCGGACGCAGAATTGCGTGCAGCGGGCGCTTGGGCGCGGCGTTGCCTGAGCGAAAACCCTGCGATGAAACTTGCGATCATCAGTCCAGACTTGGAGTCGTCCTCGGTTCGGGTATCGCGAATGCTATTGGAGGGCATTGCACCTGGCCGGCAAATCGCCGGTACAAGTCACGATTCCGCCGTCGACGTCTCTTTTGGTCAACCACTGAGCACGTATCCCGCCATTGGAATTGCATTGCTATTGCTACGTTGGGTTACGGATAATTTGTCGTCGCGAGAGGTGAGTATTCTTTTGCGCTCGAGAAATATTCGCCCCGGGCCGATTGGTGGACGCTGTCGTATGGAATTGCAACTGCGCCAGCTTCCTGACCGATTTTGGGCGGTCAGTAGTTTGCTTGGCTCTCTCGATGCGGAATTTGCTGGCGAAGATGCGCAATTGTGGGCGCAAAGTATGAACTGCATCGTCAATGCGCAGGATCGGTTTCAGGGGCGAAAGCCATTGTCTGCATGGGCGTTGGATATCGACTGGCTCTTAGGGGAGGTTGGTTGGCAGGTTGCTACTGCGCCGAATAGTTCTGAGTTTCAATTGCTTAATCGCTGGCGCGAGGCTCTCAACGAATTGGCTCAGCTTGAAATCGTCATGCCGCAGGTCGAATTCCGCACTGCGGTAAGCCGCCTCATGCGTCTCGCGGCCGACACGATATATCAGCCGCAATTGGATGGCGTCATACTACCGGCGCTTGGTAAGTTAGAAGCGGCGGGTATGGAGTTTGACAAGATTTGGCTGGTCGGCGTCGATGCAAGTCGCTGGCCGGGCAGCGGAAACCCGCTACAGTTTATCTCCAAGCGGCTGCAACGAGACTATGACATGCCGGATGCGACGGCGATTCATACGCTCGAATATGCTCGATGCGTATTACAGCGGATTGTCGCTAGTGCAGACGAAGTTGTGTTCAGCTGGGCACGCGCTGACGATGGGATTGAGCAATCTTTGAGTCCGTTAGTGGAGACCGATGGAGAAACAACCCAATTGCAGTCGGCGGATCCGGGATACTTCGCGTGCCAATTATTGGATAGTAGCGATCTCAGCAGTTTTCCCGACAACGTGGTACCGGCACTAAGCGACAATGAGGCGTTAAGCGGCGGGGCCTACACAATTCAACGCCAGGCGACGGATCAGTTTTCGGGATTCGCGTTTGGCCGTCTCGGCGTGAACGAACTACCTCGTTTTCAAATCGGCATTTCGCCCAGCATGCGTGGCAGTGCCTTGCATAAAATTCTCAGTATCCTTTACGACGGTCTCCCGTCTCAAAGCGAAATAGCCGACTGGGATGACGATATGCTGCTGGGGAAAATCGAAATTGGATTGACGAAGTCATACTTTCGACTCGAGAGGTATGCAGACGAGACCCTGAAACGAGTCCTATATCTTGAGCGCGACCGTAGTCGCAAGCTGGTGCAAGACTTTGTCGCACAGGAACTATTGCGCGCGCCGTTTCGAGTAGCAATGCTAGAGCAGCCGTTACAACTAAACCATGGCAATGCGCAGCTCGACCTACGCTTAGATCGTGTTGACTATGTCGGCGAAAACGAAATGTTGGTCATCGACTACAAAACTGGTGCCGAGAAATCGCTGTTAGATGGCAACGGCGAACTAAAGGAATTACAGCTATTGATTTACGCGATGGCGCTTCAGGGATCTGTCGCTGGCTTGGCAATTTTCAATCTCGATAGCCGAGTAATTTCTATTAAGAAAACTGCAGACGACGACCGCTGGCCTACACAATACGCTGCTTGGAAGGAACAGGTTCGCGATGTCATAGACGAGTTGGTTGATGGCGAGGCGGAAGTTAATTTGAGCTTAAATGTGGAGCAGGGACGTGTACTCAACGTTTTAAGCCGCTTTCAGGAGTTACGGCTTGGATAGTCTCCTCGTCGAAGCTGATCAGCGCGCGCGTATCGTCGCATTGGATCCCGCGCGTTCTTTTATCGTGCAGGCCCCCGCCGGTTCAGGAAAAACAGAATTGCTCATTCAGAGATTTCTGCGACTACTGGCGCTAGTAGATGAGCCAGAAGAAGTATTGGCGATTACGTTCACGAGAAAAGCGGCGCAGGAAATGCACCAAAGAGTGATCGAGGCGCTGCGGGCCGTGGCAGTGCCAACGGTGACACTAGAAAAACATCGACAGATCACGATGGATGCTGCCCGCGCTGCATTGGCACGCAGCGAGGCTTTAGGCTGGCAATTGATGGCGACGCCTGGCCGGTTGCGCATACAGACGCTGGATTCATTCAATTCTGGCATCGCCCGCTCTCTGCCAGTAACCTCCGGTCTTGGCGGCATCAAGCAAACCGTAGCCGATGCAGAGATGTCCAATCTCTACAGGCTCGCGGCCTCAGCGTCGTTGGATTGGATTGCTGAGAGCAAGTCGATTGGAAAATCGGTGACTAGCGTGCTTGCTCACCTCGATAGCAATGTAAATGCCTATGTCACCTATGTCGCACGAATGTTGCAAAACCGCGATCAATGGCTCGAACTCGTCGGCAGCGGAACGCAGCTAAAACGCGAGGGTGAAAGTGCCCGAGGTTTGTTGGAAGACAATATCGGACGAGCAATCGAAGCGCAGCTAAGCCGCGCACACAGTTTATTCCCAGTTCAATTCCAAGAAGAGCTGTGCGGGTTACTTGCTTATTCTGCTGAACACCTGCCTGTGGAACACGCTGAAAACGGCGCTCTGCAGGTTCTTCGTGGGCTTAGTCATTGGCCGGGAAAATCGCTTGGCGATACTGCGACGTGGCAGGCGATTACAGCCCTCTTGCTAGTTAAAAGCGGAGGATTTCGCAAGTCTGCTAATGTAAAAATCGGATTTCCAGCAAAAGACGACGGCCAGAAAAAAGCGTTCATTGAGATTTTGCAGCGACTAAGCGGCCTCGACGACCTCTGCGCGGAACTGAACCGCGTACGACTATTGCCACCTCCGTGTTATAGCAATGCTCAATGGAATGTACTGGTCGCATTATTCGAGGTATTGCCAATTGCGGTTGCGGAACTACGTCGTCTATTTGCAGAAAAAAGCATATGCGATCACATCGAGGTATCGCTTGCCGCGGGTTCTGCTTTAGGTTCCGATGATAACCCGGGTGATATGACGCTAATACTAGATAAGCAGATCAAGCATTTGTTGGTCGATGAAATGCAGGATACATCGCTGGGCCAATACCGACTTTTGGAAAAAATCACCAGTGGATGGACGCCTAACGATGGTCGCACATTCTTTGGTGTGGGTGATCCAATGCAGTCCATCTACCGATTTCGCGAAGCTGAAGTTGCACAATTTGTTGTTACTCGGGATTCAGGACTGAACACGCTTCAAGTCGAATCGCTACTTTTACGTAAGAATTTTCGCTCTGGCGAATATTTGGTGCATTGGTTCAACACGGCGTTTGGACAAATTATGCCGCAGAATGATGACCTCGCAACTGGCGCTATTGCATACGCAGAATCAGTACCGGCACTTAGCGATGCGGGTGAGTTGCAGATTCTCCCACTGATTGATAATACGCCGAGGGAAGAGGCCGACGTTGCGGCTGACGCGATAGGCGATTGTCTTGCAAATCATTCGGACGAGTCCGTCGTAGTACTCGTTCGAAGCCGACCACAACTAACAGAACTTCTGACAAGCCTTCGAACACGCAGTATTAGCTATCAGGGTATTGAAATTGATCGGTTAACTGACTTGCCTGAAATTATCGATTTGCTGGCATTGACCAGAGCTCTGTGCCATGACGCCGACAGAATTGCATGGCTTGGATTACTGCACGGCCCAATGGTCGGTCTGAGTTGGATGGATATCGTTGCTTTGGTGGCAGGTAATCTCCGTAGCACGGTGCTGGAATTGATGGACGACTCTAAACGCAGGGTTACATTGTCCGAGGATGGCCAATCGCGCTCTATCAATTTTGCGGGCATCATGTCGAAACACATGTTGCGCCCAGGCGCACAAAGCCTTCGGAATAGAGTGGAGAACTGTTGGTTTGAACTTGGCGGTCCCGGCATCCTTAAATCGACACAGCAGCTTGATAACGTCTATCACTTTCTGGATGTCATTGAGAAATTAGAGCAACACGGCACGTTGCCGGACGTCAGTGAATTGGAGTCGCTACTAGATCAGGAGCGCGTGACCAGTCGCGTCGAAGATAGTTGCCGACTGCAAATCATGACAATGCACAAAGCCAAGGGCCTGCAATTCGATCACGTTGTGCTCTACGGTCTCGGCCGTGGTAGCCGGGCTAATCAAAAATCCGTATTAAGTTGGCTGAATCTTACGCATAGTGATCGCAGTGACATTATTGTCAGCCCGGTCGGCTCTAGAAACGAATTAGATCAGGATCCGTTGCACCAGTTCATAGAATCGACTGAGTCGCTAAAGCAGCGAAATGAGCTAGATCGATTGTTGTATGTCGCGTGTACCAGGGCCAGAAAGACACTAACGATAATCGGCAATGTGGCATCGACTTCTACAGGGGAGCAGTTGACTCGGCCACGCAAGGACAGTCTTCTCAATCGGCTCTGGCCAGTCGTGCAAAGCGCATTTGAAGAAGCGTTTAGTCAGCAATCACAGGCGCAAAGAGGATCAGGAAAAGTTTCAGCGGTAAATTCCAAGAAGCCGATATGCCAGCGCTATGCGACGCCCTGGGAGACAGGTGAAGCACCAGCATTGCCATCTCGCGGTTTGGAACTTCAAGCACCCGCTACGCAAATGCTAGAGGAGGTAGAATACCAATGGGTTGGTACACAAGCGAGGCAAGCGGGAACAATCGTGCATCGTTGGTTGCAACGAATGACACCGTTGGGTAGCGATGCGTTGGCGCTAGATCTCGAATATCGCGCCAAAATTAGCCGGCGATGGGCACGCCAATTGGGTGTCCCACAACAGGATCTCGAAGATGTCTGCGCCAGAGTATCCGTGGCCTTAGATGGCATGCTTGGTGATGAAAAGGGCCGCTGGCTTCTCGCGGGTGCCGGTCATGCCGAGTTAGCGCTTACGGGTATTTGGAACGGCACAGTTTCATCAATTGTAATTGATCGCATTCGTGTCGATGAAGATGGCATCCACTGGATTGTTGACTACAAAACGAGCAGTCATGAAGGGGCTGACGTTGAGCACTTTTTGGATGATGAAGCCCGGCGTTATCGCCAACAACTAGAAAAATACATGCGGCTATATTCGGCGACGACAGATCAGCCGGTGAGGACGGCGCTCTATTTTCCGATGCTGCAGGCATTTCGAGAAGTTAGTTTGGATCAAGCCAACTAGAAAAACACACGCTGTTATATTCGGCGACCACACATAAGCTGGTAAAAACAGCGATTTGTTTTCCGATGTTGCAGGCCTCTCGAGCAATTGATTTAGATCTAGCCCACTAATAGTCCGGCCGGAGTGAGGAATGCTACAACTCGCCTTCAAAACGAAATTGACGGCGGCCATTGGCATCGGCCGAGCCCAAAAAACGTAAGTTCTGTGAAATATTTGCCGGAGTCTTAGACGTTTCCGCCACCGAACCGAGAAACAAATACGTACGATCTTGGTTAAGCTCTATGGTGCCGACGACGTCCACTACCGCCGCGACATCCGCTACGCTGCCAACGATACCGTTTTCCTGTGAGCTGAATGTTGCTTCGAACGTACCTAGAGGCGCGCTTCCAAATGCTCCAGCGGTTAGGTTATTGAGTGTCAGCTTGCCTGCGGCTTGCACCGGCAAACCGTCACGCAAGTCAAGCGAATCCAAATCAAATTCAAGCGAACCGGCAATGCGATTTTGCCTCAAAGCCGGGTGCACGTCGGCAAGCGATAGGCGTCCACTCGCATCATGCAGCGTAATTGATCCGCCGATGCCGGCGTAGATATCCCCACTAACTGAGCCCGCAGCGGTCGCCACGGAAGTTTCAAATGCTGCTTTTCCGGTGAACAACGCAAGCGGCTTAATGCGCCAAGTCAAATCTCGAATATAGACATCATTGACCGCACCTTGTAATGCCGCGCCGCGCCAAGCGGTTCCGCTTATGCCGATTAGTTTTAGGCTTGGTGGCGCAAACCAGGAATAGGCAACGTGGGCTGGTAGCATCATGATGCCGCCAAACATAAACGTGCATATGCCAATTACGATAAGTGACTTACGTCGCAACACAAACACTATCTGCCAAGTGTTAGCTGAGCACTGATACGACCAACGACGTTATTGCCCGATTGACTGAAGCTTCCGGACAAAACTTGCAAAGCGTACTGTTGATTGATGGCACCGAGCCAGCGGACAAGATCGTCGAATGCAACGTTCTCAAACTCGACACGAATATTATTTCCGGTAGGTTGGCTGCGTTGCAAGGCACTATTCAAATTATGTGCCCTTAATGTTGTATCGACAATGACGACTAAAGACTGCGATAGATTTCTTGCGCTCGAGGGATTGCTTGAATTGCCAGCTATTCGACCTTTTAGTGGCCGCAGTCTATCTACGGCTTCTCGCCAGACTTCAACGCTTGTGCCCAGCTGTGTCTGTGCCTTATTGAGTGGCAGCCACGCACCAAAATAAGCGATCGCGAAAACGACAAATGCCGCTGCTAACAAAACATATTGCTGTTCTCGTTCGGAAAGTGCCGTGAACCAAGCCTTCATGCACCGGTCGCCTGTATTTGAATTCTGCTATTCACCTGATCTCCATCTTGAGTGGTGGACTGTATGGTTGCGGAAAATTGTCCACTCTGGGCGACAGCGCGTTGGATGTCGTCGAGTGTCGATACGTCCGGCGCTGTTATTCGAACGTTTATGACGCCGGCGCGAAAGGTGATAGTTTGAATATTTGCGCTCTCGTTGGCGCGCATCGCCTTGCCGAGTTGTTCTAAGGACTGCAAAAAAATTGCAGGTGCAGTGCCGTTCCCTTGCACGCGGGCGATAAGTGACTGCAGCGCCGCGTTAGGGTCACGGGGCATATCTGCGCCAGGCACAATGGCCTGGTATTCAGCATAAAATTGCTGTTGTAATTGATCGACCTGGCGTTTCGCGACAACGTAATCTGCCGCCTTGCCCGCAATACTGACCACGATAAATGCGCCAAGTAGCATTGCAGCGTATTTCCATGGTTTAAATATGGCGAGGTAATCGCCGCTTTGACCATAGGCCCCTTGCAGTAAGTTTACACCAGCGCCGGCGGCTACCGTAGATGCTAGTCGCGGCATTATGCCGTCTGCCAGAACTTTGACGTCGAGGCTTTCGAATGCTTGTCGAACTGCAATCCAGTCATGTTCATAACGTTCTTCATCAGCGGCATCGCAGTAGACGAGAACGTGGCGTGGCAAATTCATTGCCGGCGATTCAGACGTATCACTGTCGCTATCGCCATTTGTATTTTCGATACTGTCGCTGTCGTCAAACGCACCAATTGCGGCAAGCGCGTCTCCAGGCGTAACATCTTGAATGGCCAACTCGATGTCTGCGCCGTCGTTGATGATGACCTGGTTTTCCGCCAGCAACAAACTGATGGTGCCCGGAATTCGTGCGAGCCCGTAGCTTTCGGAAATCACGGCATCTGCCCTTATGCTGGCCGCAGCTAAGCGGGAAAGCCATTCGTCCAGGACATCCACGGCGACGACCGATACGGGTACTTGGCCGTTGCTACGTCGCGATCCTGCGGAGAAGTGCAGATTGTCGATATCGTCCGCTACCACTTCTTCAAGGGCAAACGGAAGCGCTGCCTGCAACTTGCTAACATTTTTTACCGGAATATCGATGCTGGTTGACAGCACTTCAGTGCTAGGGACAAGCACCATCACTCGTTTGTCGCCAACGTCGGCACTCGCAGCTACCAGCGCACCAGTGACTGGCGGACTCTTGCGAGTTCCGGATGCGTCCATGACCATCCAATGCGCCGGGTCGTGCTCGCCCGCACCCATTCGAATTACCAGAATATCGGCCATAATCTAGAATGCCCCAAAGCTGCGCGAAACCGCAGCAACAGCGCCATTATTGTTGCGGTTCAAGATACTGATCAATGTTATGCGCACCGTATCAACCCGTACGACGACCTTCAATTGAAAATACTCGGTATTCTCCGCTATTGTGCCTGCAACTAGCGACTTGGGTGGTACCAGAGCACCAAATGTCGTGTTGACGTCCGCAAAACCCGATTCTTCACGCTCACTCACCAGACGTTCGACATCGGCCACTGAAATTTGCTCGTCGAGTGATTGTAAAACAGCTGGTGTTGCAGTATTGACGTTAATCTTCGTAGGCTGGCCGCTTCCCGATGGTGGCAGAGCGGCAATGTGCTCTTCCAATGATCTAAATATGCCGCCCTCCATGCCGTCCAGTGCAGCCAACTCGCTAACGCTGGTTATTGGCCGATTCGGCGGTTGATAGGGCGGAATTAGGGTCGAATAGATTGCATCTTCGGCCCCGTCGGGAAACCCGGCGTCTTGATCTTTGTCGAGCCAATCGGCCGTGATACCAGCAAACCGTGGATCAATCTCGAGTGCCTCCAATAAACGTGTAAATTGATCGAGCATTTCAGTATCGACTTCGCCGTTTTGGTTCGTCAAGTTGTTGATGTTGAACCTTCCCTGCAAATCCGTGATTGCGGCGAAAGCTTCGCCGCCCTCGAACGGTAACGGAGGCAAATCGCTTGCCCAAATTTCGCCGAGGTGATCGGTAGAACCGTCCGATAGGTCTTGGCGCAAGAAATTCATCGCCCAACTTTCAGCGCCCAACGCAACTTGTATCGCCTGATCCCGATTCAACAAAACCATTGTGCGGCGCACGTCCAGAGCGGTGTCCCATTGTAAGTTCGTTGCGATGACTGTGACCAATGCGAAAATCAACATCGCCGTGATTAATGCGACGCCGCGCGAATACGTTTTTGCGATCGCCTGCGGAAATTTCATGGCGATACCTCGATTAGCCGGGATAATTCGCCTTCACGTTGCAGTGACACCACGAATTCGACAGCACGCGGTCGTGCGCTCGCACCTGCAGGGCCTGTGCGATTTGCGACTGGCCACTGCTCCGTCCATTCACCATTTGATTGTAGGAAACGGAAGATAATGTTTTCTACGCCATCTACCAAAACAACGCCGACGGGTTCATTTGCGAGCGTCCGGTCGAGGACATTCCAGTGGTAGCGTATAAGTTCGTCTTCCTCCAACCGGTAGGCCACGCGCTGCAGGGTCCCGCGCTTCAATACCATCGGATTTCCCCATCCTGCGCGAGTCAATTCCAAGGCAAAAGTCGTCTCAAAATTGGTGCTCAGCGCAGCGCCCACTCCCTGCGATATATCCTGGCGAATCGATCTTGGGTTGAGTTGCATGAAGTCGTCACTGATGACACGCATTGTACGTTGCAGCGATTTGAGACGCTCCATGCGCGAATTCAACATTTCGGAGTTTGCCAGCGATTGATTTAGCGCGCCGTAGGCGAGGGCGGCGAGAATGGCAAAAATGGCCATCGAGACCATCAATTCAATTAGCGTGAATCCGCGGTGTTGCCGATTGTCGATGGATGTTTTCAGCATAGTTGGTTTAATTTCGGCTAACGCCAGACCACACCGAATTTGCCTGTCCCGGGATACTGGGCTCGCCGACAAATCCACTGACGCTGCGTATCACCCCCTCTTGGTCCAAAAACGAAACTTCCACATCTATACGAAATAAATTTTCAACGTCGGTAGCGGAAATCGTTGTTTTTAGTAGCCATTCCAAACCCGCGTACTGCACTTCTTCGTCGTTGCTGCTGACCTCCGGCAACACATTGGTAAGACGAATCTCGGCGATTTTGTTTTGTGCAATCCAGCTCGCGTAGGTACGCTCGGTGATGGCGGTGGCGTCGTGCAATTGTTTGCTGACCGACGCCAGAACCGCAGACAGTGATACAGCGACAATAACCATCGCCACCATTACTTCTATCAACGTAAAGCCACGTACTAGGCTGCGGCTGTTAAATTTCCGATTCATCTTGGATGACCTCGATGATTCCGCCGATTTCAACCTTCAGCCCGGCTGTCGCATTATCAGTGGCGCGGACGACGTTTAGCTGAAATGGGGAAATATCTCCGCTGGACAATATCCAAATATGCGGCAAGTAGTCGTCGACTGTGTCACGCTTATCGTCGTCAGCGATCTCCAAATCGATGGGCTCGTCCTCCAACGCTATTTGGCGATCTTCGATGATCAGCTCAAATACGACGTCTTCTTCCAATGATTGTGCCTGCAACAGGTCGTCACCAATGGTTTCCGCCCAGACTTCCGCAAGCGGATCAAACTCAACGAATCGATAGCCTGTACGGGTAATTTCCAAGCCGAATTCGCGGCCCTGCATCTGTGATTCTTCCGACAACGCAGCCATAATGGATGCAAGTTTGTAGACTTGATCTTGAACGTTGCGGTCCGAACGTAGGAGGTTGGAAGAGATCAACGCAAACGCGACGATGATGCCGATCAGTGCAATGACCACCAACAGCTCGACAAGGGTGAATGCTTTTTGAGTTTTGCTAGTCATCGAGTCGCCTGCAGCAACCGTCGACGAATCGGCCGGTCAATCCGATTTCACAAGTCCCAATTGCCGATATCACTTTCCAATTCTTCGCCTCCCGGCTGGCCGCTCTTACCTAATGTATAGACATCTATTTCGCCGTGCGTGCCCGGATTCAGGTAGAGATACGCGTTGCCCCAAGGGTCTTCCGGCAAGCGATCCATATAGCCGCCGCGACTCCAATTTTTGATATTTGGGTCGGCAGGCCGAGTTACGAGAGCATCAAGGCCCTGTTCAGTGGTTGGATAGGCGAAGTTATCGATTCGATAAAATTTCAAAGAACTCTCAATCGCTCTTAGGTCAGTTTTCACCTTAGTTATCTGCGCATCGTCAATTTTGCCAATGACGTTGGGTGCAACAATTGCCACCAGAATGCCCAAAATAACCACCACGACCATGATCTCGATCAGTGTAAATCCGCGTTGAGATGACAATCTCCGCAACTCTCGATATCCGTTACCCACAATGCACTCCGACTGGTTGCCGCGCCGCTGTGCGGCGTAGCGTTGACTCTATGATGATTTAAACGTCAGTATAGCAAATATGGGGTTCAATCAAGATCACGATAATGCCGCTAGAAAGCCCCGAACATACTGGATCGTTGGCTTGCTGGTGGCGCTATTTTGCGTCGCCGTTGCGGCTGGCGGCGACAATTGGCGCGAGTTACTTAAATACGACCGGCTAGCGATAGAGCAAGGGCAGTGGTGGCGGTTGCTTAGCGGCCATTTTTCGCATCTGAATCCGACGCATCTTGGTTTGAATATGGCGGGCCTGCTATTGGCGTTTTTTTTGGTCGGTGAAAATTTGTCCGCTAGATCCTGGTTGCTCGTTGTGCTGTTCGGCATCGTTGGTATCGACGCCGGCTTTTGGTTTTTGGACGAAAATCTCATTTGGTATGTCGGATTGTCCGGTCTGTTGCACAGCATTCTGGTGGCCGGCGCAGTTGCCGGTCTTGTGGATACCACCTTGGAATCGATCGTGATTCTGGCGATTGTTTTTGGCAAAGTCGCCTTTGAACAGATTGTAGGGCCCGTGCCCGGCTCTGAGGCGACTACGGGTGGGCCCGTGGTTGTCAACGCGCACTTTTACGGCGCAATTGCCGGTTGCGTGGGTCTATTGTTGCTCGCGCGTAGAGTCATTGCTGAGAGGTCTATATAATGCCCCGCCCGACAATTGAATTTGTCATTGGAGCCGCAGGTTGAGTTTAGTATTTCTATTTCCAGGTCAGGGTTCTCAGGCACTTGGCATGCAGGCGCAGCTTGCAGACGCTTACTCCCAGGTTTATGAGACATACCAGCAGGCGAGCGATGTGCTTGGCTACGATCTATGGGCGTTAGTTCAAGATGGACCTGATACTCGCTTAAACGAGACAGTAGTGACACAACCGGCAATGCTGACAGCAGGCGTTGCGGCATGGCGCTGCTGGCAATCTGCCGGTGGTGCGACGCCGACTTTTGTTGCCGGCCATAGCCTCGGTGAATACAGTGCGTTGGTAATGTCAGGTGCGTTGAGGTTTGAGCAAGCGGTTTCGATGGTAAGGCGCAGAGCGGAACTAATGCAGGAAGCGGTCCCCGCGGGCAGTGGTGCGATGGCCGCTATTTTGGGATTGGATGACGCCGCCATTGTTCGAGTGTGTGCCGACGTGGCGGAGGGCGAGGTGGTTGATGCAGTCAACTTCAATGCGCCCGGTCAGGTCGTTATCGCGGGCAACGTGAACGCGGTGCAGCGAGCCATCGAAGCGGCAAAAATCGCAGGCGCCAGACGAGCGATGATGTTAAGTGTAAGCGTGCCATCACATTGCGCGCTGATGCGACCCGCTGCGGAGGTCCTAGCGGTTGAGTTGCGGGCAACCGATATTCGCACACCGGACATCGCCGTGGTTAGCAATGTCGATGTCGCAGTTTATGCCGATGCCGACGCCATTCGATCTGGCTTGACGAGGCAACTATTCAGCCCGGTAAGGTGGGTCGAGACAATACAATATCTAACTTCAAACGGAGCAACGGCCGCGGTGGAGTCCGGACCTGGCAAAGTACTGACCGGGTTAAACAAGAGAATCGATCGTGCGCTAGCTACTACCTGTATCGATTCGGCCGAATCGATAGACAAAGCGCTAGCGTAAGAGAAGCTGGCCGATCTACAAACGAAACCGCGCGGACAAAAATGCTATGAATGACACTATGACTTCGAATAATTTAAGCGGGAAAATCGCATTAGTCACGGGAGCCTCGCGCGGTATTGGTGCCGCGATCGCGAGCTCTATGGCAAATTGTGGTGCAACCGTTATTGGTACTGCGACCAGCGACACCGGCGCCGATGCCATCAGCAATATGTTGGGTTCGCGTGGTCGCGGAATAGCATTGGACGTGACTGACGAAGAATCGGTTGGGGCTGTATTCAAGAACATTCGAAGTAACGAAGGTGCGCCGATAATTGTTGTCAACAACGCTGGGATAACCAGAGACAATTTGTTGATGCGCATGAAATCAGATGATTGGGACGCGGTAATTTCCACTAACCTATCGGGAATTTTCCGTGTGTGTAAATCAAGCTTGCGCGGAATGATGAAAGCGAAGCAAGGAAGGATCATCAATATTGCATCCGTTATCGGTGTCATGGGAAACGCGGGGCAAGCAAATTATGCTGCCGCGAAAGCAGGAATAATTGGTTTTTCCAAGTCACTCGCACGCGAAGTGGGTTCTCGGAATATTACAGTCAATGTCGTGGCGCCAGGGTTTATCGATACTGATATGACGCGTGTCCTTCCGGAAGAACAGCGCGAATCTATGTTGCAACAAATTCCACTTGGCCGGCTAGGCGACGTTCAGAATATAGCGGACTCGGTTATCTTTCTGGCCTCCGATGCCGCCGCGTATATCACTGGCGAAACATTGCACGTGAACGGTGGCATGCTGATGGACTAGCTCGAGCATGCTGTGGCTACCGATTTGAGACGGGCATAATCGTACGCCGTGACCGCCAGTTACCCCGATAGCAAATAATCCACAGGAAAAAGAACGATTTGTGGTGCGAATTTCTGTAGATTGCCTAATGGCTTTCACATACAATACGCGTCCACGGATTGGCTGAAACTCGAAATATCAATAACTTACAGCTAAGACCACGCCAAATTTGCGCGGTAGCAGGGTTGGAGACAGGGCGCCCGCGCACTACAAACCGGCATAAGCGCCGGACACAATTTCCATATCTCTTCTAAGGAGAAGCGATCACTATGAGCAGTATTGAAGAACAGGTTAAGGGTATCGTTGCGGAGCAACTCGGCGTCAAAGAGGACGAGGTCACTAACGACGCGTCTTTCGTAGACGATCTAGGTGCTGATTCCCTGGACACCGTTGAATTGGTTATGGCACTTGAAGAGGAATTTGAAACTGAGATTCCTGACGAAGATGCCGAGAAAATAACGACAGTTCAGCAAGCCATCGACTTTGTGACTGCCAGGCGCAGCGCAAACTGATGCGATAGGCGCGGCGATCGGCCGCGCCGTCTTTATTCCAAGCCTTTGATGTTGGCAATTCTGCCATCTGACTCAGGATGATTCATTGAGCAAGCGACGTGTTGTGGTAACTGGCATGGGCATAGTTTCGCCTGTCGGCAGTGAACTCGAATTGGCTTGGCGAAATATTCGTGAGGGTCAATCCGGGATTTCGGCGATCGATGATTTCGATGCGAGTGCCTTCGCTACGCGGATTGCTGGCAGCGTTCGAGACTTTGACATTAACGATTATCTTGCGCCAAAAGAAGCGAGAAAGATGGATCGCTTCATGCACTATGGAATCGGCGCAACAGAAATGGCACTAGCCCACTCGGGTATCGAATTCACTGAATCAAATAGTCATCGGGCGGGCGTTGCGATGGGCGCGGGTATCGGCGGTCTGGATACTATTGAGAAAAACCATAGTAAATATCTGAATGGCGGTCCTCGCAAGATTTCGCCGTTTTATATTCCTGGCAGCATCATCAATATGATTTCAGGGCATGTCAGTATCATGCGCGGAATCACTGGGCCCAATATTTCTGTGGTAACAGCGTGTACAACTTCGACGCATTGTATCGGTATCGCTGGGCGCACTATTGCGTATGGCGACGCAGACGTAATGATCGCCGGTGGCGCCGAATTTGCCACAACGCACACGGCGCTCGGCGGATTCTGTTCAGCGCGAGCAATGACGACTCGCAATGATGATCCGCAGGCAGCAAGTCGGCCATTTGACTCCGGACGTGACGGATTCGTGTTGAGTAATGGTGCTGGCAGTCTGATTCTCGAAGAACTTGAGCACGCAAAATCTAGGGGAGCGACCATTTATGCTGAGTTGGTCGGATTTGGTATGAGCGGCGATGCCTATCACATAACTTCTCCGCCTCCAGATGGCGAAGGCGCTAGAAAGTGCATGGTTGCTGCGATGAACGATGCCGGATTGGATGCAGCCGATATTGGTTATCTCAACGCGCACGGAACATCTACGCCAGTAGGAGATCTAGGTGAGACGATCGCAATTAAGCGCGCGTTCGGCGCCGCCTCAGAGAATATCGCGGTGAGTTCTACAAAGTCTATGACAGGTCACTTGCTTGGTGCAGCTGGCGCGGTCGAGGCGATATTTTCGATTCTTGCATTACGTGATCAGGTATTGCCGCCAACGATAAATCTCGATGACCCTGATCCGCAATGCGATTTGGATTACGTTGCACATGAGGCGAGAGACGCAACGTTCAAATCAGCTATTTCAAATTCGTTCGGATTTGGCGGCACAAATGGAAGCTTAGTATTTAGTCTACTTAACTAGCGTTGCTTGGCATGCGTCCGCACCTCACGCAGGCAGCAATATGCCATTTCACATTGCCGCCGGAACAAGACTTTGATTTTCGAGCATTGCATCGGGCGAATCGCTCGCGCTATCCTTTTTTATTGCAGAGCACTACCGAGCAATCTCAATTGGGTCGCTATGACATTCTGTTTGCGTATCCCCAGGAAGAACTGGTACTCGACAGTGCGGGAGCGCTTGCCGGCCCGGAGGCAGAACAGCACAGCGAATTCTTGCGCGGCCTGGATGCTTGGTGGGATAGGGAAAAAACGACAGGTGCTGACATTGCTTTGCCGTTTCATGGCGGCTGGTTCTTGTATCTAAGTTATGAATTAGCCGCGGAGGTCGAATCGTCGCTCACGTTAGAACGTGACCGACACTTGCCCGTCGCCTTCGCAGTGCGCTGTCCGGCTGCATTTATTAGGGACCACAAATCGGGGGACATACACGTTATTTGCGAGGTCGGGCATGACACAAAAATCGAAGAGATGTTACTTGACGCAAATGCTGCAAGCGAAATATTGGATAGAAATCCCGACGTCGAATTACGGCATGTTACGGAGGCAGATCCGAGCGAATTTTTGAGGTCTGTCGATACGGCCAAGCAGTATATTGTCGATGGCGACGTATTTCAGGCAAACTTATCTAGATCATGGAAAGTGGATTTTGAGAATGCCATTGACGTTGACGAAGTGTATCGACGGCTGTGCACTGCAAACCCCGCGCCCTTCGCAGGTAGTGTGTATTGGCGCGGCGTCAATGTCCTGTCATCGTCGCCCGAGCGACTGATCACGATTCGCGAACGCGAAATATCAACCAGACCAATTGCCGGTACTCGGCCACGCGGTGCAACGGTTTCGTCCGACGACGCACTGTCTCTTGAATTGATCGATCATCCAAAAGAACGTGCGGAACATGTGATGTTAATCGATTTGGAGCGCAATGACCTGGGCAGAGTATGCGTTGCGGGCACGGTTGAGGTTAACGAGCTTATGGTGCTGGAGAGTTACGCGCATGTTCATCACATCGTCTCCAATGTTAAGGGGACACTAAGCGATGGTGTGACACCAGGGGATGCAATTCGCGCGGTTTTTCCGGGAGGCACAATCACTGGTTGCCCAAAGGTCCGCTGTATGGAAATCATTTCAGAACTTGAGTCATCGCCGCGTGGTGCGTATACCGGTTCGTTCGGCTATCTAAATCGCGACGGAAATCTCGACCTAAATATTCTCATTCGAACTATGGTGATTTCCAAAAACGGTATCGAATTCAAGGCCGGCTGCGGCATTGTCGCCGATTCGAATCCAATAGCGGAGCTCGAAGAAACGCGAGCCAAGGCTAAAGGGCTGTTGATGGCGCTGCAATGACTGGGAATTGGTATCAAGATGGTGAACACGTAAACTCAGTCGCAATTGCTGATCGTGGGTTTAGTTACGGCGACGGACTGTTCGAAACGATTGCGGTACGTAATGGTGAGCCGCGTTTGTGGGATGCACATGTCGCTCGTTTGCAACTGGCGTGTCGTCGCCTCGCGATTCAAGAGCCGGAAGTCGACACCCTATTGAGTCAAATTCAGGGCGCGCTTGCGACAGATTCACACAATGATGGAGACGCGCTTGTCAAAATTATTGTCACCCGTGGCAGTAGCGCACGCGGTTACGCAGTTGCGCGCAATATGGATCCAACGATATTGATCGGTGTCTTTGATCATCATCGGCCTCCGACCAAAAACTATACACAGGGTATTCATACACGAATTTGTCATAGCCGGTTGGCAACACAGCCACAAACCGCAGGTATGAAATTGTTGGGCCGTGTGGATCAAGTTTTAGCGCGAATGGAGTGGAACGATCCGCAGATCGCGGAGGGCATCATGCTTGATCAGCAGGGGGCGTTGATATGTGGCACGATGAGTAATGTGTTTATGGTCAAAGACAAGCGCATTTTGACGCCCGAAATTGTGAATTGCGGTGTATCTGGGATTATGCGAGGGCATATTCTGGAGTTGCTGCGAATACGCCGGCGAATCGTTGAGGTTGCCGAATTCAATTTCGAGACCCTGGCATCCGCCGGAGAGATGTTTATTTGCAATAGTCAGTTCGGTATTTGGCCGGTAGCCCGATGTGGGCAAAAGCGATTTTCGGCGTGGCCGACGACACGAGATGTGATGGGCTATTTGCGTGAATCGGGCGTCTTAGAGGGGCCGCCGTGAATCGATGGGTTCTTGCGATTTTGTTGGTCCTTGCCGCTGCACTGATCACCGCCCTGGTATCGATTGCGAGGGTCAATAATTTTCTTGAGCAGCCAGCGAATATCGACGAAGCGGGGCTTGAGATCGTCATTGAGCCGGGATCGTCGTTCGGACGCGTCAGTGCCGATCTTGCGCGCTTGCGGGTGATCGAACATCCCGATTGGTTTCGTTGGTACGCTCGATTGACTGGCAAGGCGGCGTCCGTTCGTGCGGGTCAATACCGGCTTGCCAGCGGCGATTCACCGGCAGACATACTGCAGAAATTCGTTGTCGGCGAGGTTGAATTGCATTCATTCACGATCGTCGAAGGCTGGACGTATCGTGAACTCATCGCTGCGATGGCCCAATCGGAAATTATTCGATCAAGTATCGTGTACGAAGACTGGCCCAGCATACTGCAACAATTCGGCGCAACTGAAGGTCATCCAGAAGGATTGTTTTTGCCAGAGACCTACCGGTTTCCGAAATTTACAACGGATCTTGAAGTGCTCGGCCAGGCCAATGACTTAATGCGTGATGCGTTGGCGGAAGAGTGGCAGTACCGCGACGCGACGGTGCCGCTTGATGATCCGTATGATGCGCTAATTCTTGCATCGATTATCGAAAAGGAAACAGCCAGAGTGGACGAAAGAACGCGTATATCTGGAGTATTTATCCGTCGCTTGTACAAGGGTATGCGGCTTCAAACGGATCCGACAGTAATATATGGGATTGGCGAAAGCTTTGACGGCAACATCACTCGTAGGCATCTAAAAACAGATACGCCATACAACACTTACACTCGAAAGGGTTTGCCGCCGACGCCCATTGCACTGCCGGGTAGAGCGTCAATCCATGCGGCGCTCAATCCGGCGCCTGGGGATGAATTGTATTTTGTCGCGACCGGAATTGGCGACGGTAGCCATAAATTTTCGACAACCAAACTAGAACACGATGCGGCAGTGCGCGAATACCTTGCTCGACAACGAGCAAACCGGCGTAATTGAGGCGATAATTTGGATACGGGGTTGTTTATCACGATTGAAGGGGTCGAAGGCGTTGGCAAGTCGACCAATATGGAGTTTATGGCTGAACGCATAAGGGCAGCTGGGAAAGAGGTGCTGTGTACGCGTGAACCGGGCGGTACGCCACTTGCGGAGAAAATCCGCACAATATTGCTTGAGCACGGAGACGAACCGGTGCCCGATGTCGCTGAGTTGCTACTGTTCTTCGCGTCACGCTCGCTGCACATCGAAAATGCGATTCGACCTGCTCTGCGGAAAGGCGTGTGGGTGTTGTGTGACAGATTCACGGATGCGAGCCGTGCCTATCAAGGCGCCGCACGTGGTCTTGGCAGCGAGCGAATTGATACACTAGCTAAGTGGGTTCACGGCGATTTGAATCCGCATACGACCTTGTTGCTGGACGCGCCTGCGGAAGTCGGTATGAGGCGGGCACAAAAGCGCGGGGCTACGGACCGCCTTGAGTCGGAGCAAATGTCATTTTACAACGCGGTTCGTGCACGATATCTCTTATTGGCCAAGAACGAGCCTGCGAGGTTTGCGGTTGTTGACGCGAGCAAGACACTGCTTGAAGTGCAAACCCAGATTGCTGATGTTGTCGACGCACTTCTGTCGAATAATTAACATCAACTTATCCAGATAACATATTGAAGAAACAAGAAATAAAATGGCTATCTGCGCACGCCGCTAATTGGCTCGGCGCGATCAAAGAAGGGCGTCGGCCGCATGCTGTATTGCTGCTTGGGCCGGCAGGGACGGGGAAGCGCGCACTCGCCAGTTGGATGAGCAAACGACAGTTGCTAACCAGGGATCCCACCTCGGTCCCGGAGTATCCTTTTGATGCTTTTCATCACGCAGACTTGCGCTGGATTCGTCCGCTCGAAGATAAGCACACAATTGGTGTGGATCAAATTCGACAGTTGGGTGCCGATCTGAGCCTGACGAGTTATGAGGGCCGCGGTAAGGTCGCGATTATAGAGCCCGCGGATGTAATGACGGCAAATGCGGCGAACAGCCTACTCAAGTCGTTGGAAGAGCCTGCTGGTGATACGTTGATCATTTTGATCGCCGACAGGGTTGGCAAGCTGCCCGCCACCATATTTAGTCGTTGCCAACGACTGAACGTCAACTGCCCACCACTTCACGAAGGCGATGCATGGCTGAATGCGTATCAATTTAGCGATCGATGGCCCGAAGCGTTACATAGGGCAGCAGGTGCACCAATATTGGCGATTACTACGCTTGAGCAGCTTGCGGAAACTGACGTGATGATTACAGAATTTGCAGGAGTTGCGGAACGATCAGCGCTGCCACTGGCAGTTGCCGGACGCTGGGCCAAATATGATCCGGCGTTTGTACTAGACTGGCTTTGCGGCCAAATTATCTATTGTATTCACCGCGCTTTCGGCAATCCGACCCCCGGAGCAGAAGGGCTCATCAGCGATTCTGTGCTGACGCGCATAGACACAAGAAATTTGTTCTGCTATCTAGACATGGTTAACCGCTTGCGCAGCCAAGCCGTCGGTTCTTTTAACGTCCAGCTTACGTTTGAAAGCCTGCTGATAGATTGGGCGCAGGGCCTGCAAACCGTAAATCAAAGCGGTCGCGAACCGGTCGCAGGTCTGTCATTCATGAATGGGCACAGGAAATAATGGCTAAACCAGGACTTTTGACACTAACCATTAAGGACAAGAGTGCGCTGTATCTTGCGTATATGCCCTACGTCATTAATGGCGGTCTGTTCATTCCAACCAATAGTTCCTACCGACTCGGAGACGAAGTCTTCATGCTGCTCAATTTGATGGGCGAGGAAGAAAAGATTCCGGTAGCAGGAACAGTAATCTGGATGACGCCCAAGGGTGCCCAGGGAAAACGTACTGCGGGAATTGGCGTACAGTTCAGCGATCAGGACCAGGGAAACACGCAAAAGAAAATCGAAAACTACCTTGCGGGTGCACTTGGCGGAGATAAGCCGACGCACACGATGTAGTACTCAACAGGCGGTTCCGCAGATTTCATAGCGCGCGAACATGGGGCAAACCCATGCACGGTAGGTCTAACTAGGCGACGTTGACTCCACCACGCAGTACATAAGCCTGATACCCCCGCTCGCTGAGTATGTAGGCACCGGCCGAACTTCGTCGGCCCGTATCGCAGCAGACAACGTAGCGGATGTTTTGATCCAGTGTATTTATCTTCAGCCGGATAAAATAAAGCGGAATGTTTACTGCGCCATCACGATGCTGATTTTCAAATTCGCTCGGTAGGCGAACATCCAACCATTTACCGCCACTGGCAATGATTTCTTCGGCCTCTTGTTGAGTGACCCAGTCCAGCATGGGTTCATTCAACAGACGTTTGAAGTCGTCTTTGCCAAGCCGCATGACGGCGCCATCCGTCTGCATGGTCACCGTCGCATTTCGTTTGGCATCGGAAATCAGCGCTTCTTCGCCGAACGTATCGCCAACAATGAGCTCCGCGAGCTTGATGCCTTCCTTGTTCAGTGGTGTTTCTCGGGTGACCAGGCATTTGCCGCGCGTCAGAACATAAAAAAAGTCGCCTTCCGCGCCTTGCTTCAGCACAACGTCACCAGTCTTATAATTAATCTGCTGCATTCGCATAAAAATGGCTTGAATATTGGCAGGCGGAATTTTGTGGAACGCCTTCGCCTGCAACAGCATGGTCATCCAGTCATCGCCACCGATATCCGCACTGCCTTGCAATTCGGAGACCTCATATGACCCGGTTTGGTCCCAAGTCAGCATGACATCGAGCAAATCACTATCAATCGATATGTATTGGACGCGATCCTTGGCGCGGGCGCCTACGCGACGTGGAAAAATGGGGGCGACTGGATTGCGCGCGGCGTCGGAACCGCCTTCGATGATTTCTTGTACTTGCGCATCGTCGAGCAATTCGAGCGAGCCAGTTACAACATAGACGGTCCGTTTTTCCGCGTCGCCCTCCTTGAATAGAAACTGTTGCGGGGAGAGCTCGCGAACTTGAACTTTTCGTGCCAGTGCCGCCAGATTGTCCCTTTTGAGGCCGTCCAAAGGGGAAAATTGTTTGAGCAGGTCTATACTTATCTGCTCATCGCTCATAAATCATCCTATCTGCCTATTGTTGCCTTGGGCCGTTGCCGGCTCGCTTCGCGGAAAAGCGTAAGCCCTTATTCTACCTTCAAATTGTCGCCTATCGATAGCTTCCCCTTACACCAGCGTGAAGCGGCGCACAGTTTGCCAGTCATGCATCTCCGTCGTTTCACGCCAATCTCGCTAAGACAGCGTCTCCCAGCCGCGGTGCGGCGCATAGCGCTCGCCGTGAATTGCGGCGAACTCGGTCAATTTTTGTTGTATTTCATCGACTCCCCGGTCCCTTGCATATTGCAGTGGACCGCCACGAAAAGGCGCAAATCCGGTGCCGAATATCACCCCAGCATCGAGCAAATCGGCGTCTGTCACCACGCCTTCGCTCAAACAAGCAACTGCTTCGTTTACCATTGGCAGCATAAGGCGGTCCGTAACGTCACGGGGCGTTTCAGATGTACTGGCCTGCGCATCTTTTTGTGCTTTTCCGTCGACCCACTTGTAAAACCCTTGCCCAGATTTTCGGCCGAGTTGCTTATTTGCGACCATTTCCGACAAGCGGTTCGGAACAGGCCGATCAAAGGCACTGCCCAGCACCTTGGCTACGTGTTGAGCGACATCGATTCCGACAGTATCCACCAGCTCAACCGGCCCCATCGGCATTCCAAACGCTTCCGCCGTTTGATCGATCGTGACAAGCGATACGCCTTCTTCGGCTAGATGCATAGCTTCGGCCATGTATGGCATAAGCAAGCGATTGACAACAAAGCCAGGTGAACTAAGACACTCAAGGCCGTATTTGCCGATCGACTTGACGAACGAAAATCCCAAATCGAGCACCGATGGATCTGTATCGGCGCACTTAATCAGTTCGACCAACGGCATTTGTGCAACGGGATTGAAAAAATGGATACCGACAAACCGCTGTGGATTATTCAGAACGGTCCGCAGTTCCTCGAGCGGAATACTTGAGGTGTTGGTCGCCAATACCGCTCCCGCCTTCATTTTCTCCTGCAAGTCCTGATATAACGCTTGCTTAGCGTCGAGGTTTTCATAGATTGCTTCGATGATCAGATCTGCGTCGCCGACGCCCTCGCCAGCAACATCCGCCCGTAACCGCCCGCTGGCCGCCTGTCGATCCGTCTCGTTGTAGGTTTTCTTGTCGAATAATTTCTGCGCACGTGCCATTGCAGGTTGTATATATTCTTCCGTTCTGTCCTGAAGCGTAACCTCAAGTCCGCGCAGCGCACACCAGGCGGCAATATCGCCACCCATAACACCCGCGCCCACAACGTGTACCTTTGCAATCTTTTGCTGTGGTTTTGCGCCTTGCGATTTGAGTTTATTTTGCAGAAAAAACACGCGCACCAAATTTCGCGAAGTCGAACCAACCATTAACTTCGACATCGACTTAGCTTCGGCCTCATAGCCTTTGCCCGGCGACGCGCCGTACGTTCGCCATAGGTCAATAATGGCGTAGGGCGCAGGGTAGTGTTGCTGCTTGGCCTTGCGTGCCACCTGACCCCGCAATGTGCCGGCAAGAAAACCACGAAATAGTTTCAAGTTGAGAATCTTGTCAAGCAGTGGTGCGGAGGCCTTGGGCCGACTAGATCGCAGCAATAGTTTTGCCTGCGTTTTCCAATCCGCCGCCTCGCAAACCTGATCAACGAGGCCAAATTTTCGTGCCTTACCGACGGTTATCGATTTTCCTGTCAGCATTAGCTCCATAGCCGCTCGCACACCAGAGATCTGCACGGCCCTCACAGTTCCGCCAAAACCCGGATGTAGTCCGAGCTGCACTTCAGGAAGACCGA
Source organism: Woeseia sp. (assembly GCA_021773015.1). Classification (GTDB taxonomy): domain Bacteria; phylum Pseudomonadota; class Gammaproteobacteria; order Steroidobacterales; family Woeseiaceae; genus OFTM247. Next base: position 314,914 of record JAJFKW010000001.1, on the reverse strand, counting down.
TAATGGGTTTCTTGTTTTCTAGTGCCAGTCGATATTTACAAGCCATCGCAAACTCAAGCCCGCCGCCGAGCGCAAATCCGCCGATGACCGCTACGGAAGGGCAACGGAGATTCTCGACAGCGTCCATCACACTTTGACCTTGACGGATCAGTTCATAGGCTTCGTCCGCTGTCTGGATGGTGGTGAAGTCTTTAATGTCTGCGCCCATGACGAAACCGTTCGACTTCGCGGAATAGACGATCATCCCGCTAGCGTCGGCTTGCGGCAGCGCAGTGAGGATTTCCCCTAACTCTGTCATAGCAGCCGCAGACAAGACGTTAGCGTTGCCATCGGCATTGTCAAAACAAAGCCACAGAACGCGATCATCGTCGAATTCGAACGACCAATGACGAATATCTGCTGTGATATTGAGCGTTGTGTTAGTCATAGACGTCTATTTCGAACTCCTGTGGTTACTCGCTCAACGAATATCGAAATCGCAAACGAGAGGGAGATGGTCCGACAGTCGAATTTGTGGTATTTCGAAATTCGAAACGTCAATACCGTCCTGATACAAAATAAAGTCCAGCTCTTTTCGTGGCGACCGAGCGGGATAGGATGGCAAACGTTCGACGTTCGCACTTGTCAATCCGGCTGCACGCATAAATAAATATATTTCGTCCTGTCCCCAAAAAGTGTTGAAGTCCCCAGCAACAATTACCGGTTTTTTTGTAGCTTCGATGAGGTCATACAGCTTACGTAGCTGCAGATGACGATGCCGGTATTTTAGCGATAGATGGACGAGAAAGACCGAAAAATTGCGCATCTCCAACTCGATGATAAGACGTTTTATGCCGGTGTCAAAGTAGTGAAAAGACTCGCCGTGAACGCGCGCTGCCGCGAGGAATGCATTGCCCTGTTTGCGGATAATGGGAATAAGTTGATTGAGCGAACTCTCACCGTATTTATTCACTTCGTAGGACGAGTTTAGTTGGAGGTCTGCCGCGATTTTCTCTGCCTGGTTTATTTTGCGGCTGCGTATAGATCCTGTATCAACTTCAATCAAGCCGGCAATGTCCGGGTCCACTGAGCGGATAAACTCGGTAATGTCCGGAAGTACGGTTTGATTTCCGAGCACATAGCCAGCACCAGGAACTGGCATATGCATGGATGCACCTGCGCCAACAGCATATCGAATATTGTAAAGAAGAAGGCGCATCTCGGGTTGCCGTGCTCGTCCTGTGGGCTGTGCGATACATGCAGATCGACGGCTACGATACAGAATCGCCATGTCCTTTGAAACATCATTTGGTGTCTCTTTGCGACAGCGCGGTGGTACTTTCGACTAGTCAGACAATCACTGTATTGGCTAAACTAGCCGCGTAGACCACGATCAGCGGAGATAAGCGTGTCGGAAAAGAATCCCATTAAAGTGTTTGTCACCCATTTATTCGCAGAAACCGATGATTACCTTCGAGTTTTTGAGTTTTTGGAGGGTGTCGACCGGTTTTTTTACTTAAATGTCAGTAGGCCGGAAGAAATGCCAGGGTCCGGCGGAATCGAGGCCATCAAGGATCAACTCATCCTGCAAATCAAAGAATGTGAGGTGGTGGTCGTATTGGCCAGTCTGTACAGCGAAAATGCGGACCTGGTGAAATATCAGATGGACGTGGCTGAGGCTAACGAAAAACCCGTCATCGCCATCAAGCCATTTGCCGGGGTTGCAGAAACTGCGCCAGAACTGGTGGAGCGCGTCGCCGAACATATCGAATGGAATAACCGCGAAATTGCCGATGCCATTCGGCGCCAAGCGAGACTGGAAGACACCGCGCGATGGGATGTCATCGACTTCCCTTAACTTGCCAACCTCTACATTCAGTGTCGTATTACGCTACCGTTGAGCAGCCGGTAGCGGGAGCCGCAATACCATGAGTGACAAACCCCTGTTGATTGCACACCGCGGTGCCTGTGGCTACTTGCCGGAACATACTTTGGAAGCCAAGGCGATGGCGTATGCGATGGGGGCCGATTTTCTCGAACAGGATGTTGTGGCGACGCGGGACGACCGCTTGGTTGTATTGCACGATATTCACATCGATTCCGTTACCAACGTCGTTGAGCAATTTCCCAGCCGAGCGAGAGCTGACGGTCGATATTACGCGCGAGACTTTGATCTGGCTGAACTTAAGCGTCTCAACGTCCATGAACGACGGGCGACAGACGGCATTAGCGCGGTATATCCAGGGCGTTTTCCGACAAATACAGGCCGATTTTCCGTGTCAACGCTGGAGGAGGAAATCGAGCTGGTCCAAGGCCTCAATAGGTCGACTGGCGAAAATGTCGGCATCTATCCTGAGGTGAAAAGTCCTGCTTGGCATCACGCGGAGGGGATCGACGTTAGTCGGCAGTTACTTAGAGTGTTAGCGAATTACGGCTACACCGAACCAACAGACCCAATATTTGTGCAGTGTTTCGACTACGACGAATTGCAACGGATTCGAGAGCAGCACGGCTGCAAGTTGCGGCTGCTGCAGTTGATTGCGGAAGACAGTTGGAACGAATCAAATAATAATTACGCAGATATGCGAACGAGTGCTGGCCTTAAGAAAGTCTCTGGGGTGGCGGACGGGATAGGGCCCTGGGTTGAGCACCTCTACGCTTGCCAAGCGATTGACGGCCAACCAGTTTCTTCGGGGTTGGTTAACGTGGCTCACGAAAACGGGCTGCAGGTGCACCCCTATACCTTTAGGACCGACGAACTCGGCACGGGATTCGATAATTATGCGGAAATGGTGAATTGGTTCGTCGATGAATTGGCTATTGACGGTTTATTTACGGATTTTCCTGACGTTACCCGACGCCTGCTTGAGTGACAGCGAAGCCGTCAGTTTAGCGCGATGACACTGGCGAACGGCGGTTTTGACGAAATGATCGTCTGCCGGTACCTAATTAGTGTGATTTCAGGAAAAAAACGGTAAGTGATTGTTTTATAAAGATAAGAAGAAATTTCCCTTTCATCGCTGAAGTTGTGTCTGCTAGATCGTTTGGTCCTTCTGGCGAAAAGACTGAGAACTCGGTCCTTTATTGAGGCTAAAAACCGAATAACCTATAGGACGGGGACAAAATCAAGGTTTGTTCATGTTCGAAGAAATTCCAGAGCAATTTCTGATGCTAATCGGCGGAGCGTTCGTGCTTGGCTGGCTGGTTGCGAAATTCGGAACATTTCTAAGCAATCGAATCCGCGATCGCCGGCGCGATCCTCGCGATGATAGAATTCGTTCCCTTGAGGCGGAACATCGCATTGCCAAGACAGATGTCGATAAAGCACAAGACGAAATCTCAAAATTACAGGCCGAAGCGAAGGAAGCTCAGGAGTCCATTGAAAAGCGCGACAAGGTTATTGACGATCAAATGGAAGCCGGCAGACAGTTGCGCAGTGACCTAAAAGATTCGGTACTAAAAACGCGGGAATTACGCGAGGAGTTGTCGAACCGGGCGACGGAAAATGTACGCTCCGAGGTGAAATTGCGAGAAGTCGAAACAGAATTGGAAGTCTCGCGGGCATCAACTGACCTGATCGCGACGGGTGTGCTGGACTACTCCGTGGCGCCTGATGACGACGAGGACGAAGCCGACCAACCGAGCGCTTACAAAGCTGCAACGTAACTGCATTTTGGCAACTAAGTCGGCACGCCTAGTCTAGGCACGGTAGTCGTAAGCGACATCGAGTCTGCCGTACAATCTAATTTTTGAATGGGGCGTTGCAAAATCCAATGCGACCGCTAGCTTTGCGATGAGCTTTCATAGGCGTATTCGAAATGGCGTGGCACTGTTCACCGTTTTCGCGCTCGTTGCGTTAATGGCAGCTTGCTCGCGCCCAAAACAAGAGATCCAGATCGAGTTTGCAGCAGTTTATGGCGAGCTGCCGCTGGCATGTAAAAGCACACAGGGCGGTGCAGCTTTGAGCGATCTGAGGTTTTTTGTCTACCGGGTAGAGGTAGCAGGACGACCAGCCGAATTAGTTGACGATGCCCTGTGGCAGAACGGCGAATTAGCGTTAGTGGACTTGGAGGATTCGACCGATAACTGTGTCAGCGGAACGATGCGCGCCAATAATATTGTTCGTGTAATCGTCGATGCTGAACAGTTGCGCGGATTGCGTTTCGTCGTTGGAGTTCCGGAAGAATACAATCATGCGAGCCCGTTAACAGCCAAAGGTCCTCTTAGTTTTAGCGACATGCATTGGCATTGGCGATCAGGTTATAAGTTTCTTCGCGCGGGTTTGCGGCAAGGACAGAGCCAATTCTGGCTGCACCTTGGTAGCGCGCGATGTACCGGTAGTTTGCCGGAGCCAACCGGATGCCAGGCTTCGAACAGAGTGATCGTCGATCTTGCGAACTTCGAGGTTGGTAAACACAAAGTCGTGATTGATATAAAACAATTGTTTGCCGGCGTCGGAATTGCTGAGGGTGTGGACGACAGTTGTTCCTCAGGACCGATAGAGGCGGCTTGTCGAATTCCGTTTTCTCGCCTGGGCTTGGACTTGGAGTCTGGCGATATGGTCAGCGATACCGCTGTGTTTAGAAGCGGGCAGCGCTGATGAATCGCATGAGAATTGCGACGATATTGAGCGGCCTTGGCATTATTGCCGTCGCCATCGCTAGTGTAGGCCAATTTACCTGGCTCAAGGGCGACAATTTTTGGACGCTCCCTAGTGGATATCCGCAGCCGGTGGTTCCTGTCGACAATTTGTTGAACGAGGATAAAATCGAATTGGGTCGACGGCTATTTTACGATCAACGATTTTCGATTAACGGTAGTACGTCTTGTGCTACCTGTCACCAACAGAAATTCGCATTTACAGACGGCTTGCCGGTTTCGGTTGGCGCGACCGGCGAATTGCACCCGAGAAGTGCGATGTCATTGGTAAACGTCGCTTACGCTAGTCGCTTGACGTGGGCTAATCCTACGTTGAGCCAGCTCGAAATTCAGGCAACCGTGCCAATGTTTGGCGAAGCACCGATCGAAATGGGACTCGCCGGCAAGGAACGAGAAATCGTCGATTTGATTCGTAGCGATCCGCTATATCGAGATCTTTTCCCGCGAGCCTTTGCGTCAGAAAGCGACCCGTATTCTGTTCTCAGCGTTGTGCGGGCAATCGCCGCATTCGTCAGAACAATTGTCTCTTTTGACAGCAACTACGACCGCTATATCGGCGGCGATTTGAATGTAATGAGCGGGAGCGCGTTGCGTGGAATGGATTTGTTCAACTCAGAGCGCATCGAGTGCTTTCATTGTCACGGCGGTTTCAATTTTACCGACAGCAGCACACACGCCGATGCCATTGTTGAGCAGGTTGGCTTTCACAATACGGGGTTGTACAACATCAACCAGTCTGGCCGCTATCCGGATGGCAATGCAGGACTAATTGATGAAACCGGATTGGCGCGTGATATGGGTCGGTTTAAAGCGCCGACGTTACGAAATATAGAATTGACAGCGCCTTACATGCACGACGGTAGCATTGCGACACTCGAAGAAGTGATTGCACACTATGCCCGAGGAGGTCGGCAGATCGAAGCTGGGCCATTCCGCGGAGATGGGCGCGTCAGTCCATTCAAGTCAGAATTTGTACGCGGATTCGAACTCAACGCGGAAGAGACTGCGGATCTCATCGCGTTCTTGCAATCGTTAACCGATCATTCCATAAGCAACGACAGAAAATTTTCCACTCCATACATTGAAGGGAACGTCGAAAGGGACAGCGCAAATTGACAAATTGAAGACTATGCAAATCCGAACGCCGGTAGTCGGAATTCGGTTTGCTTGACTGACGCATCCACAATGGGGGACGACGAAGACGATTACTTCTTTTTGGCGGCCGACTGTTGCATCCACTGCTGCGATTTAGGTATTTAGTGCGATGGCTTGGATGATCTTTCCAAGGCAAAAGAGTGACTTCACGCCTGTCGAGAATGAAGACAATATTCGCGCTATCCTAAAAGGCAGCAAAACCGACAACAATGTCGTGCCGTATTGGCTCGTGTCTCGTGATGACCAAGCCGCTCAAGCATCCCTGACACAGCAATATAAGGACGGGCCGGTCGTATTTATTATGATCATCGCGAATGGCATGCCGAAGCTGGGTGCCGAATTGACCTGATCGTTTGTGTTTTATTTGTTGGTAGGCGTTGTATGAGCCCATTTCGTCAGTCGGACGTTGCCGATTGATAAAGAATATCTCGCGGTATTTCGCATAGCCGATACTGTGGCGATTTGTCACTATGGATTAGCTTACATTCAAGACAACGTTTGGTTTTCGGGTCCGTAGTTGCTTGCCGCGAAGTCTGTTCTTGACGCGTTGCTCTATGTGTTAATTACCGGTGGAATTTTTGCTTCGCTGGTGTAAACGCAATTCGAAATACCCGTTAGCTACTTGATCGGCGCCAACTCGCCACTCGGTTTCAGCATGAGCTGGGACGATTCGAGGTCGACTCGATTTCTGCCTGATCGTTTGGAACGATACAAAGCGGCGTCTGCACGAATGATGACGTCGGTTAGACAGGTATCGTTTACAGAGATGGTTGCCACGCCGAAACTTGCAGTCATCGTCAGAGGCTCCAGGTCCGATTTCATGGGAGAGGATGCGAGGCGTTCGCAAAGTTCGTTGGCAATTTTTATAGAGGCTTCAACGTCCGTACCCGGCAGCACCAAGGCGAATTCTTCACCGCCAATGCGAGCGAGCACGTCTTCGGTGCGTCTGCCATGAGCCAACACTGCCGCGAAATGGCGCAGCGCGAGGTCGCCTGTCATATGGCCGTACATATCGTTGATACTCTTGAATCGATCAACATCCGTCATGATCACGGATACTGGACGATTGGAACGGCGGGCGCTCGCGTAGGCGGCGGCTGCGGCATCGCTAAATCCACGCCGGTTCAGCATACCGGTCAACTGGTCGCGAACAGCAATTTCCTGCATCTGATCGGTCAGGTCGGAGGCGAGCATGAATAGCACGAACATGCCGGTACCTATAAACGCTGACGGCAAGGCAGTGTGAGTCAGTTGAGTGTAGATAGCGAAATAATGCATGTTGGGTTCCGCCCCTTGCAGGAAGCCGTAGACTGCTGCGGTAAGTTGCATAGTGGCGAATACAATCAGCGCGATGCCGGTGCCCCATTCGGCAGGTCGTGGCTGCAATCGATAGCTCAGGACCAACCAAGAAGAGCCAAAAAGCGTCATCGCCGCATAGAGTGGTGCCAGTCCGACTCGCCATCCGGCATGCTCGGCAGCAACCGTAAAGTAAGCGATTGCAGCAAAAACGATCGAGGCCGAAAACAAAAGGGCTAGACGACCGTTCATTGCATCCGTACGTTGACAGTGACCAAGCAATGCGAGTGTGGTTGCGGTCAGCATGAAACCGCTGGCGATGAGTTGATTAATATTGTCGGTAGGCGAATGGCTTGCAATGATATTGGTCGCCCAATGTAGCGCGCCGAAGAGAAATGCTATCGACCACGTCAGGGCGTGATCCTTTTTCCCCTGTGTCCGCCACGCCATAAGAAAAATTGCGCTTAAAATAGCGCTGGTTAACGCGAGGGAAACTTGTACGTAAAGCTCTGCGGGCATGAGTTGCGGGCAATGTTATGTGCAATCCAAGATTGTGACGGTATGTTCGTTCTTCTACGGTGATTTGGCGCACGTTTAGCGCTGTCGCTGCACACCTGAACAACTAACTTCGCCGTCATACGGGCGATATCGTGACAATGCTCAAAATGGATGAACTCTCTGCTCAGTGTGCAATCAAATATAGTGACAAACGATTAAAAGTCGTTATAACAATGGTTTACGACGTACAATTGGTGTAGTTTATTACTATGTATCCGGTTCAATGACCTATGATCTATGCGTTATTCTCGGCCCTCCCGAGACGATCTGGCCACGCTCGCCGATCTAGGCCCACACTAGTCTCGGTAGTTTTATTGGCGCTGCTGATGGTGAGCTGTGGCGGCGGATCGGGCAATACGGGCTCGTCACCACCGGTCATCCTACCCCCGCCGCCAGTGCCGCCGGGGACCGGTGGCGTTAACGATCCAGACAAGCTGGCGTTCCCGTATGTCATCCTGGTGTCATTCGACGGCTTTAGGGCGGATTATCAAGACAATTTTGCGACGCCCGCCATGGATAGATTGGCGACAGAGGGCGTTCGGGCGGATGGGTTGGTACCGGTATTTCCGACCGTAACATTCCCCAATCACTACTCGATCGCCACGGGCTTGTATCCTGCCAACCACGGCATCGTTGCGAATTCGTTTCCATCTAGGGATCGTCAACGATGGTATCGACTGAGTGACCCACAAACGGTTGGTGACGGAAGTTGGTATGGCGGCGAACCCATTTGGGTAGCCGCAGAAAAAAACGGCCTCGTGACGGCGGCATTTTTCTTCGTTGGCACGGAGGCCGAAATCAATGGCGTGCGGCCAACGTTTTGGCGCACATTCGATTCCAGCATTCCTGGGCAGAACCGAGTGATGCAGGTATTGGATTGGCTGAATCTTCCCAGCGAATCTCGACCACACCTCATTACGCTGTACTTCGAGGATGTTGATGCCGCAGGCCACCAATTTGGACCAGAGGCTGCGCAGACCGGGGCGGCAATCACTCAGGTTGATCAGTATCTCGGACAATTGCTGGACGGCATTGAGTCCCTGCCATTTGCACAGGACATCTACACGATCCTGGTCTCCGACCACGGTATGGATTCATACCCAGGCGGTTCTGACGTGTTTGTTCTAAGTGACGTCATTAGTTTGGACGGCATTTCCGAAGTTGGTGGAGGCAATTATTTGTTCCTTTTCTTTGATCAAAGTGATGATGTTAGAGCCACGCAAATTCGTGATGATATCAACGCGGTCTGGGCAAATGGCCGAGCTTGGCTGCCCGCCGAGGCGCCACAGAGCTGGGCTGTCTCGAGTGATTCCCGATTTCCGGACGTAATCGTGCAAGCGAACAATAATTTTCGCGTCGTCGCACAGTCCGCTGACATTACGCGGATTCCGGTAGGCCTACACGGCTGGGCGCCAGAATTCGAGAAGATGCATGGCATATTCTTGGCAAAAGGCCCACGGATTGCGACAAATTCGCGGATTTCACCGATCAACTCGATCGATATTTATCCGCTCATGATGGAAATTCTACAAATACCGTTAGTCGAGCCCATCGATGGAGACCCGGCCGTACTGGGTAATCTGTTGCAGTAGCAGGGCGCGAATATTGGCGGAATTCCCGCCTGATTGCAGCTAAGAACAGACCCTTCTCGCACCCTGTCAACTCTCATGAATATTCTTCTGTGCCACATCAATTGTTGGAAACTGCGAGACGCTAGCGCTGAATGACGGATATGCTTCCGTTCGTGCAGTAGGCACTGAACCATAAGTAGTCGATAAAAAGAATTCCAACATCCAAGCTGGAATGTCTTGCGTCGTTCGAGGATGCTAGATATCAATAAATCCCTGTCTGATGGAGATGAACGCCCGGTCATGATGCCGATGGGCGGACGAATATCGCTACTTCTTGCAACCACACTGGCGCTGCTCTCGACCGCCATTGTTTCCCCCACGATGCCAGATATTGCCGTGGCGTTCGCTGCGGAAATCGGCAATGAATGGTTACCGAAAAAATTCGTAGCGCTGATATTGCTGTTTACACAGACAGCCGACGCAAATTTTGTCATCAAGGTTTTCGTACTATCTGTGCCCTCGTTGTTTATCCTTCTGGGCGCACCCCTTGCCGGTAGTGCCGGCGATTTCTTTGGTCGAAGGCGCGTATTGATTGTTTCGCTCTTGGGATTTGGTATTGCCGGATCTTCCGGGTATTTTGTGGACTCGCTGACAGCGTTGTTGGTGGGCCGCATGTTTCTTGGTTTTTGCATGGCGGGTATTATCAGTTGCACGGTCGCTATGGTAGGCGACTATTTCGTAGGTGTTGAGCGGGATAAGTTCATTGGCCTGCAAGCTGCGTCCATGAAAATAGGCGGCGTGCTATTTCTCCTTATGGGCGGTTTCTTAGCAGACCTCAATTGGCGCGCTCCCTTTCTGGTCTACCTAATCTCATTCATCGCATTGCCTGGTGTAATCTACTACTTGCACGATGTAGCAAGCCATGAAAAAGCGGAATGCATGGCAGGCGATTTGCCAGTTAAGACAATCAGCATTGTACTGTTCAGTACATTTGTGGCGTCAGCTTTTTATTTCATGATACTTGTGCAGCTGCCCTTCGTACTCAACGATGCCTTTGATGTTAGTCGATTAAAAATTGCTCTCGCGACTGCCATGCCAAACATCATCGGCGGCGTGGTGGCGACACAGTTTTTTCGACTCAAGACGACAATGAATTTTTTCGGTATTTTTTGCTGTATTTTTCTGTTAACGGGAATCGGCTATGCATTGGTTGCCAATGCGGATAGTTATATGATGACCATTGTATCGTTGGCCGTTGCGGGTTTAGGGATCGGCCTTATTGTCCCCGCACAGGGGGCCTGGATGCTGTCAGCGGTCTCCGCGTCACGTCGTGGTATCGCGATCGGATTGGTAGCAACCGCAATGTACAGCGGGCACTTTGTAGCACCATTGATCGTGGAACCGTTTGCAGGGCATAGCGATCCGTTCCACGTGTTTTACGTCACTAGTCGAATACTACTCACGCTTGCGCTGATTTACTTTGTCGCAAGCTACTGGACTAGTCGAAAAGACCGCGCGGCAGCCGCAAGACGCTAGACGTAAACCTGAAGCGCATCTGCCGCCACCACTGGGAAATGACCCGCCACAGCGTCTGCGGCGAACAGCAATGTTTTACTTTTCCAGCGTATGCAGGTAGGCGACGATGTCTTTTAGACTTTTTTCATCAAATAACTCGGGATACACGCCGCGCCAAGCGATCATGTCATTGAAACTCTGCATAGCATTCACGACCATCGGCAGCGTTGCTTGACGAATGTCGGGGCCGACGGCACCCGCCGCGTCTTGACCATGGCAGGTATGACAGCCGGTTGGCGATAAAAACAACTCTTTGCCGTGCTCTGGGTCACCATCAATCTTTCTTGTGCGTTTTACTTTTGGCGTATTGTCGACCGCTAGCGGTTTCGCACGTATTGGCTCTCGCTTTTCTTCGCCACGGACGCTACTTACCATTTTCTCGACGAAAGAGGGCGGCGGCGCAGACTCGTAGTTAAGTGGCTTGCCCATTTGTGCATCGACGCCACCGTGAAAACCGTTTTGATCGACTACCAAACGGCCTTTACCGTCTTCGTAGTAGTGTACGAACGGCATGCCGTGCGCATCACCGTAACCTGGCAAGTGAATTTGGGCGATTTCTTCGCGGCTTTTCACGTCGTAAACAAACAGTTTTCCAGCGCCGTTAGAGCTGACCCACATTTCCTTGCCGTTTGGCGAGAGAATGACGTGGTCGGAGGTAAATCCCGTATTGATGAGACCAATCCGATCACCGCTTTGTGTATCGATGATGTGCATGTCGTGCCCCCACATGCCGGTCGTTTCACCTTTATTCAATACCCAAAGCTCTTTCAAATCAGCCGTCAATTCATTGCCATAAGGTCCATCGCCGACCGGCGTGCTCCACACTGCCTGGCCACTCTCCATGTCTATTTTCTGACTGATATTCATGCCGCCAGAATTTACGTAAAAGTGCTTTTGATCAGGGGAAACCTCCACCCAATTGCCACGATTGCCAAAGTATGGGTATTCCCTGACGACCTCCCAAGTCTGTAAATCGTCGCTGACACGTATCTGCGCAACCCAGTATGGCCGTGTTGCGGTGAAACCTTGCTGGCGTAGCCAATGCGCTGAGATGTAGCCGTCAGTCGTCGGTTTCGCCGTGTACCCGGACGGTTCCATCAGTTGATAAATGTACTCGTTTTGATGATCTGTCCAGGCGGTATAGGTTGAGCCGCCAAGCTCCTCGTTACGTACACCAGAGACGACCTGGTCAGTTTCGGGATCGAACAAGTAGGTATCGACACCATCTGGATCCTTGCTGAAGCTGTCAAACAGCATGTAACGATCACGAAACACATGGCCGTGATGCAGTCGCCCGGGTGCCAGAATGACTTTCACCGGTTGCAGCGTGAGGGTATCGATTTTGACTAAGGTTTGAGGTACCAACATACAGACTGGCGATGTGCAGCCCTCATTACCGGCAAGTTTTTCGTCAACTTCAACATCTTCATAATTGGTTAATGGCGGTCCAGCAGCATAAATATAGCGGCCATCTGGCGTCACTGGTGAGGTATGTGGGTTGCCCTTAAGTCGCACCGGTAGTTCATTCCATGCCAGGACTTCGCGAGTTTTGGCGTCAATAGCAGTGATTCGTACTGATTTGGATGTAACTCGCTCAGCGGCTGGGCGTTGAAAATGATTGTCGTATGACAAGCCGGTCAGCTGATAAACAATTAGGTCATCTTTCTTAGGAAAGATTATTTGTTCGCCGGGAGGGAAAGTCTCTATCGTTGTAATTGGCTTGTAAGTTTTGGCGATATTGCCGGGCGTCGCTTTATTCTCCCAGTTCTCGATAATCTCGGAGAATAGTGGAAGGGACATCACCGTCTTCTCGAATTCCTCTACTGACATGCCGACGTCGTCTTGGTCTGGTGCGGATTGCGACCACGCCACGGCAGGAAAACAAGTTGCGCCGGTCAGTATTAGAAAAAAGACTATTTTTTGCATAACCGCCTCAGTCATTGGTAATTCTGGAAGCTGCTTCCGATTGCAGATCATTGTGAGCAATTATTCATACTTGGACAATGAAAACCGCATGTGATTCTATGAATTCCAAGCGAATAATGCTGTCGTATCTAGACACGGTGCCGCATCAACAATTTATCGCCAATGGGCGGAAATATACTAGCAAACATAGACGTTTGAGCAGACTTTCACACATATTCGCATTGGCGTTACTCGTCATCCTCGCGCTTACGCTATCCGTCGCGGTTGCGGAGAAACCAGCGGATATTAGCAATACGCAGAATTTCCTATTTGTCGCTGACAAGCAAGAGCCGATTGTTGACGTCATTGATATCCACGAATTGGCGCCCGTACATCGCTTAACACTTGAGTCGCCTGCTGGAAATCTGGTGGCAACGCCGTACGCGCCTCTGTTGTTATATACAAATCAACTCGGCCGCTCGGTTGGCATTTTGGACCTTCGAATCAAGAAGCTGACTTCGAGCATCAAGCTACAAAGCGCACCAACCAATATGGTTTTGAGTCCCAGTGGCACGATCGCTGCCGTAACCGGCATAGAGCAGGGCGGCTTTGCACTGATCGATACTTATCGACAGGAGCTGCTGTTCGAGCTAGAAAATTTTCCGCCGACCGGCGATGTGCTATTCGATCTCAATGGCACAGATATTTACTACGTCAACAGCTTGAACGGGTCTCTCGGCGTCATTCGAATAAATTCACAAAAATATTTTGAGATGCCACTTTTTGCTGGCGAGAAAGTAAACCTTATGTCACCAAGTCGCAGTCTGGATGGGCGATATCTATATATTGCGGATAGTGATTCCGGTACCGTACTTGGCTTGGATGCCTTTACAAAAAGAGTTAAGAAATCATTCTCTGTCGGCGAGCGACCCGTACGACCCTACACAACGCCGGAAGGGAATTTCGTTTACCTAATGGATCAGACAAGTGGCCGTTTTACGGCATACGATCAATTTCATTTTGAAATGTTTGCTGATGTCGTAATGGAGCGCGGACTGAATATGATGGCCATCGGACGGTTTGATCGTATGAATCTATTGCTAAGCGATAGCCACCGAAGATGGCAAATATTTGACAACATGACGCGCAAAATTGTACGGCACGGCGAGTTCAGTGGTAGCCCAATTGGTGTTTTAGGAGCGGCAGGCGGCGAAGTCGCTTATGTCGCTTTCAGTGACATTGATCAGGTGGCGGCGGTGAATTTGGAATCAGGAGAAATAACTTATGTCGGTGCCACGATGAACGGTGCTGGTGTGTTTACACTGGGCTTGAGTAACAATGTTTGCCACTGATTTCGATGTGGAACCTGACCACTGTTATCGGAAATTGATTTGTGAATCAGGCGAATTGACTTTCTTTTCGAATATCGTTTCTTGATCTTCCATCAACGTCAGTTTCAGCCAGCCGCTTTTCAATTCACCTGTTAGTGAGCAACTTCGAATTGCTTGTCCTCGAATAACACGCGTTTGATTACCTACCCCTTGGTCGCTCAATTCCATTTTTCGCGTCGATCCGTCGCTTAGCAAAATATCGCACCAGCCGCTAAAACGCGGCGGCGGATTTGCCATTCCGACCGCAATTATCTGTAGTTGCTTATCGGCGGCTGCATTCGCCTTTACAAGCCTGCGAATGGTAGACGGAAAAATGAGATCGTCAGAGCCGGGCTTTTGTGCGTAGGGTAGCTTCGTATTGTTTCCGCTGCTGGCTGATTCTTCAGTTAGTACGATCATGCCGATTGGTTGAAGGTTCGGACGGATTTCATAACCATTCACGATATGCAAAAAATCAACCTCAGCGGGCAACGGTTCGAAACTAATATTTGATTGGGACATCTGCATCAACATTTCGACTGAACGGGCCGAGTATTTTTTCGTTTCCTCATCGAGGCCAACCTGATAGAAAAGTGCACTAACTGCGCTCCTCTTTTCATCACCGTTACTGCTTGTCAGCGCTGTAGAAATGCGTTCCTGAAAATTTACCTCGGGTGATTGCTTATCTGCGCTGCACCCAATTAGTGCGGACGTGGCGAATATTGTCAGTATCGCGATTCTCATCATGATCAATCTTTCCTATTCATGAACTAAGCGGTTTTTAGCGCTAGTAATTTGTCAAAGCTTACCGCATCAAAAATCATGTTTTTTACCAGATCGTTTGATGTTGTCTCTTCCTTGTTGTCTTTCAATTCAACTGATACCGCCGCTAACGAGACGCAGCGGAGGTTAGAGCCTTCGGCGCTGGCAACGGTAACCTCCGTGTAGACAAAACTCTTCTCGTCTAGGGGTTTCAATGAATTCAGAACTTGTTCTGGCGTGTCCAGAGATTGAGATGCCTCCAGTGCTTGATATTTGTGTTCAAGCGTTTTCTCGGTACACCACTGATTGGTCGTTTCGCAATAGGGGACGTCGATTACGCCATGCGCGGTTACGGTGCCCATGCCGACGATCAAGGTGGCCTCTATTCCCCAGATTGTCCAGAGGGCCCACCCTGTTGGTGTCCATCCAAAAATCGACCATGGTCCAATTGCTGCGATCTCGACAGCGATCTGCCAATTAATGGCAGGCTCAAGTGTATAGATCTCTGTGTTGCTGCCGATCCAAACTATCCAGTGCGCGTAGTACGCGAAAACCGTCGCGACGAACGCAACTATCGATATCACAAGGTCGTTTCGAATTTTGCCGTATTTTCCCAGGTTGCCAACAATTGTCGCCATAAGAATTCCAAAGCCGAACGCAATGAAGGCATTGATGTAGATGAATGGAATCCAGTAGATCAGTAGCCCGTAGAGCGCGCCTATCAATACGCCTGCAATTGAGCCCGCGACTAAAGTTAGAATGACGCCACCCAGAGGGGCTGCGCCGGAGTGAGTATAATGGGTGTTTTGCATCAGCATAATTATGTACCTTTAGATCGCGGTCAAGAGTGATGTTCGTATCTTGCGGTGTCGCTCCCGAGGCCATTGATCACCATGCGATTTAGCGCGCGTTCGGTCAATTTGCAAGGCGAAATCTGCGACTCAGAGCACGCTAGGCACGATCTGGCGCGAACATCGTTCTTTTAATAATATGCATCAATCAAACACCGGGGAAAATTCATGAGGATAACGGCCTATATTTTGTGTCTAATTGGTGTTGCAACTGCAGGTAATGTGCAGTCGAGAGGCGCCGACTGACCATGCCCTGGTTTCACCGCACGAGGGTTCGACAATCAGACGGTAGAAGGTAGCTGAGTACGATGAATATTCGGCATTAACCGGTATGGATGAAAGCGGCAAGAATCCTATCGGCATTGCGCTGGAGGGATAAATTACCAAGATTCTCTATACCATCGCGAAAGAACGTTCCGTGCTCGAAATTTTTCGTAACTACGAAACCGCGGTAATGCTGAGTCGCGCTGAAATTCTCTTCACTTGCGATCAGAAAAGAGGCGAGTGCGGAAAACGTTATGCCGCGCCAACGCTACAGAAATACTCAGACATACATTCGATTTCTAATTTATTCGGTCGGTAATTGCTCGCGCGATTTGGGCAAGATGGACAAACAGCCTACGTTGCAATTGCGGTGGGCCAAATATCTGCCGACATTCACGTCATTGAAGTAAAAAACATGGATGTTGGAATGGTAACCCTGGATGCTCGTGGCTATGGCGTCGTGGAAGGTATCTATTTCGATACGGATAAGGCAACGCTGAAAGCGGAATCCGCTTCGGCGATTGGAGAAATGGCTAAACTACTTAGCGACAGACCGAAGCTAAGTGTCTACGTTGTTGGGCACACCGATATGCAAGGGGAATACGCACATAATCGCACGGTGTCGGAAAATCGAGCAAATACGGTGGTTGAGGAACTGGCCACAGAGTACGAAATTACACGCGAACGAATGCGCGGCTATGGAGTAGGGTCGCTAGCGCCGCAGGCCAGCAATAGCAGCGATGCCGGTAGAGCGAAGAATCGAATAGTTGTTTTGGTTGCACGTTAGGGTAGCTAAAATGGCAGGCGAACTACAAAATAACGAGCCAATCACTGAAGGGACCGATGATGCTTCGTATGCCCGATACTGACAACTGTTTCTTCTGCGAAATTCTTCGAGGGGAGGCCGACCGCTGGAGTGTTTTAGCCGAAGATTCGCAGACTGCGGTTTTGCTCAATGGTAGGCAATTCGAGATCGGCCAATGTATTGTGATTCCCAAACGGCACGCGCCAACTATATTGGAACTTGAGCAAGACGAACTATGCGCGGTAATGCGTATGGCGCAACAAACGTCGTCGATAATGATGGACGTATTCAATCCGGACGGGATTCTGCTCTATCAAAATAACGGTGTCGGCAGCGGCCAGGAAGTCCCCCATTTTCACCTTCACGTTGTACCGCGACAAGCAGAGAGTGACTGGGGGTTCGGTCCGCCGCATATTGCACGACTCGAAAAATCGGACTACAACGAAAAATTCGATCACACAGTCAGTTCCAACGACAAACGAGCGACAGTGGAGAAACTGCGTAGTCGCTGGCCGCCGTAGCTCGAAATTCTCGCTGTACTCGCGGTAACGTCCGCCAGGCTGTGACCACAAGAGGATGCCCGTCATGTTGATTGAGCGGCGCTAATTCAACCGCGGACAATGTTATCGGTGCACTCTATGTGAGATACGCTTTTAGCGGTTCCCAGTACATTTTGTGCCACCCAGCCTCTAGATGTTCTTCGCCGCCTTCAGGAAATCCACTGTGTTCCAAACTGACGTTGGTGGTGGTGCCCGACTTCTTGATGTTGAATTTTACTATCGAGTAGACGCTGTCCTCCCAGGGTCCGGCGCGCCAGGCTTGAACGATCGTCTGGTTCGGGACGAGTTTGATTTGGCGCCCAGTTATTTGACCGCCAAAACAGGAAAACGCACCACCTTCTTCGCTTGAAATTTCTGCCGGAGCGCCTGTTGCAGCAGCAAACTCCTGCGCTGACGTTAGGACTTTGAATACCGTCTCTGGAGTACTATCTAAAGATATTTCTTGTTTTATCGACATGATGGCCTCAGAAGATTTATTGATATAGTAAACCATATGGTTTACTATTATTTTTATGCTGTCAAGTTCTCAACCCGGTGCATCGAAGCACGGTCAGAATCTTAATTTGGTCTTCCGGGCGCTAGGGGACCCCACGCGTCGCGAACTGCTCGCAAGACTTTCCAAGGGTCCGGCAATGGTCACGGAATTGGCCCGCCCGTTCGACATGTCATTGCCCGCCGTCGGCAAGCACTTACGTATTCTTGAGAATGCCGGACTGATTAGGCGAACGGTCAGCGGCCGAGTGCATCAGTGCGCATTATCTCCGCTACCACTAAAAACGGCCGGGGAATGGTTAGCAAAATACACCCAATTTTGGGATGAAACATTTAATTCGCTCAACGAATACATTCGCGATGACAACGTTCGCGAGTGATTCGAAGCTTGATGCGCAATGATGACCGGTGAAGGCGCCTCGGATTCAAGTACATTGATCATGACGCGAATTGTGTCGGCACCACCGGAGCGTGTATTTCGAGCTTGGACAAATCCCCAAGAGTTGCAGTGCTGGTGGGGACCCGAGGGGGTTCGCTGCGTAACTGCCGAAATCGATTTACAGGTTGGCGGAAAATTCAGAATAGGAAATGAACTGCCCGATAAAACCATTTTGTGGATCACTGGCAGGTACCTCGAAATAGAGGTGGCCAAGTTGTTGAGTTACAGCTGGGCGGTGGAAGGATCATCCTCGCTGCCGGAACGAGTCACCATTCGATTCAAACCGCATGACGAGGGCACTGAAATTTTGTTGAAACATGAACAAATACCCAGTGTCGCAACGCGCAATCAACACAAAAGCGGATGGGTGGGTTGCTTTCGGGGTTTGGCGGCACACATGATCCGGACCGAAAATGAATACAATGACGGCACCTAATTCTGACGACAAATATAGAAATAGTGCAATTGGACAATTCGTATTCGGGGTCTATTAAGACAGGATCGGCCAGCGTATTATCGTGCAGACAACTCGACGAGCACGCTTCATATGCTCCGGTAGAATCATTCACGGTAGGGTATTCCAATGAAAAGAATACTAGTCGTTATACTGTCATTTGGTGTGTGCGCCTGCACGTCCTTTCATCCAGCGAAAGTACATTCGAGCCAAGAAGAAGTCGACGCAAAGTCTATCAGCTACGTACAACCGGGTGATCGCGTTCGTGTTCAGACCCGGGATGGCGGGACGCAAGAGTTTAGAATTGTTAGCGTAGATGCAAATTCGATTGCAGGGAAACGTACTACAATTCAGATATCAGACATCACGTCTATTGAGCATCGAAAATTTAGCGTAGGAAAATCTGCAGGATTGGTGCTCGGAGTGATCGGTGGCATCACAGCAGCACTGGCGATTGCTGTAGAAGATGCGTACTAGTTCAGATTGCTACACAACTCCACTTCGCAGGATTTCGCTGCACGCAGACTAAGTCGCTGCGATAGAAACTTGAATTTTATCCACGAATATCACCTGCTACCCCAGTCGTTCGTAGGTCGAAATTGAAAACTCAATTTCCTGGGATTCAAATGCGGACCGAGTCTGCTCGACAATGGCTGCCCAATCGGAGCTAGCCATACATGCTTCGTGATTGGCCTGCGATTCCCACTCCCAAACCATAATTGTTTCATCTTCATCACACGACTGATGGAACGAAATTGAAATCAGTCCGGCTTGTTTTTTCGCTACCGGCAACATAGTCAAACCTGCGTTGTGAATATCTTGCCGCAAAAATGCGGGGTATTTGACTTTCGACACGGCCACAAAACTCATGGATACGAACCTCTTACGCTGACAGATTTGTGTACAAAGATCCGCGTCTTAGCAATCGATGCGATGTTCAATAGCTAACGACGTCTGACCATTTGCCGGATCGTTTTGCGACATGGCGGATATAGGAGCAATGAGCAACCGCGGTCGCCCCCTCGCTGGCTATAGCATCGAAGGTCTTTTCGACAAGAATTTTGCCGATGCCTTTGCCGCGCAGCACGCTGGGTACCTCGGAGTAAAGAAGCTGGTATTGGTCATCTTTCATCGAGTAGTCTACAAATGCTTTGTGGTCGTCTACCAACAAGAAAAATTGCCGATTTTCTTGATCATGCTGCAGTTCGGAAACTATCATCGTATTGAAACCCGTATTGACCGCCAATCTGTTTGGCTACTATCCGAGTATTATTGCCGAATGGTTGGGGTGGCGCAAAGATCAATGCTTGCCAACGGTCGATCGATTAGTTGCTACGTTGAATCGGGTGTCTTACTCCAGCGACGTTTCACTATGAGCGTGGTTGCTGCGCCGGCTGTCAGAGATGCTATCCACGCATAAATGAAGGAATCATCAAGACTGGCGAAGTACGTCGCGATGCCAGTTCCAACTAAAAAAGTTGTGAAGCACACTTCGAATTTGCGCAGCGGCGCAATCAGTCCTGCTGTCAGTACTACAGCAACTGCCGATATACCTGCAAAAGTAGCAATCACAACCTCAATGGCATACCGCCGCCAGGACAACTCGCACGAGTCGCTGTCAAGGCCGCCCGGACAATACAGATCTGTGCCCAGTTCGATGGCGCTGCCCCCAACGAGGATTCCGAAGTAGAGAATAAGAAACCATACCAATATCGCGACGGGAATGATCAATATGAATCGCAGTACCAGCAGAAACTGCCGTGAGTTTATTGACATACGATCTTCCGCTCGCATCGAAGCATCAAGTTTCGCGACATATTAGCTCCGTTTTGATTAACGCTGACTTGGGTTTATCGCCGTCAAGGACGCGCATGAGCTTACTGACGAGAACGCGGCCGGCCTGATAACAGTCTTGGCGGATCGTGGTCAGGTTTGGTGTGAAGTAGGCAGCTGTTGGAATATCGTTATAGCCGACAACTGAAACGTCTTCTGGAATTCGAATCCCGGCATCGCGAAATGCGCTGATAAATGCCATCGCAGCGGTATCGTTGAACGCAAAAATTCCGTCTGGATGATTCTTGGCAGCATCGAGATAACGTTTCGCCGTTTCGTAGGCGGCATCGTACGAGAAGTTGTGCAACTCCACACGGTCGATCTCAATGTCGTGCGGATATTCATGGGCTACATTTACCAATCCGTCAAAGCGCAATTTAAGCTCCCGAAACGAGGTATCACCGACGTACAGGAGATGGCGGCGCTGTTTACGCAACAAGTAGCGACCGGCTAATTGCCCACCGAGGAAATTATCGCTGCCTACCACACAGTAATTTGCGTTCGGTGCGCTCGCACCCCAAACGACGAGCGGAAATGCGGTTGCGGCGAATTCGTTCAACATATCTTCCCGGTGCCCTTGGCCAAGCACGATTAGACCGTCGGCGCCGCGCGACCAGAATATTTTGCGAAATGCCTCGGTATCATTGTGAGTCGGTGCGCACAATAGTAAGTCCTGATTGAGGTTTCCTAATGCCTCGGAAACACCCGAAAGGAGCTCAAACATAAATGGATCCGCAATATGCCCCTGCTGGTGCGAGCCAAAATCGAGTGATACGGCAATCGTATTCGTACGCTTGCGACGGAGCTTTTGTGCATGTCGGTTGACCGCATATCCGTGCTTGTTGGCAATGGCCAGCACACGATTTTTTGTGGCTTGTTTTACTAACGGACTGTCATTTAGCGCGCGCGATACTGTCGGTTTCGAGACCTTGGCCAGTCTGGCGATATCGTCCATGGTAATGGCGCGATTTTCACTCATGCAATTCCCCGGAGGCCAACGTCAGTTTTGTAAGTAATTAAAAACGCAGTGAATTATAGATGTTTCTGAAACGCGTTGCAAAAGATTTGAAATGCGTTGCAACCGGGTGTAGTTTTTTTTGCGTCGTAGACATTTTCTGACACGCTGGGGGGCACAATCATGTTCATCACTACACCTAGAAATCGCATATTTGCCGCGGGACTCGTGGGCGCGCTTATTATTGGGCCAGTTGTATCGGTCTTCGCTCAGGAAGCCGACGGTGAAGAGGTTATCGAGGAAATCATTACCGTTGGTACGCCGGGTGGTAGCGGCGTCGAACGACAGCAAGCAAGCTTTGCGATCACAACGATCGATCCCGAAGAGATTGCCAAATTCTCGCCAAAGAGTACGGCAGACCTATTCAAGTCAATACCGGGCGTCTGGGCGGAGAGTTCCGGCGGCGTGGCGGGCGCGAATATCGATGTACGCGGCCTTCCCGGAGGTAGTGATGCACCGTTTGTCACACTAGCCATCAACGGTTCGCCAATTTACGGCACCGAAATGTTGTCGTTCTTTGAGCAGTCGTCGATATTTCGTGTTGACGAAACAATTTCTGGTGTTCAGGCACTCCGCGGAGGCCCAAACGCCGTGTTTGGTAAAGGAGAGCCTGGCGTCACAGTCAATTTCAATCTGAAGCAGGGAAGCGAGGTGACGGAGGGCCGCGTCAAATACACGACGTCAGATTACGGCTTACAACGCCTCGATGGAGTCTTAAGTGGTGAACTGTCCGAAAACCTCTACTATATGGTTGGCGGCTATGTGACATCGTCTGATGGGATCCGCGACCCGGAATTCTCGGCCGAAGAGGGTAACCAACTTACGATCAACCTAAATCGCGTGTTTGACAGCGGCGAAATCAACCTGTTTGCGCGAGTGACGGACGATCACGGCCAGTGGATATTGCCGTTTGCGTTGGGTAGCGGCAACGATGAAGGTGAGTTTGCCCAGTTGGGTAATGCCACCCGATTTCGCGAGCTACAGATCAACACAAACGGTGACACCGAAGTCTTCGATTTCGCCAACGGTCGCGGCTGGGACGGTGTTGTTACCGGTGGCAGCGCCGAATTCGAATTCGGTGACGGCTGGACATTCCGCGACCAGTTTACCTTTACCTCTGGTGATGCAAATACGTTTGGCTTTGTTCCGTCCGGCGGAGCAGTGACCGCCGCAGCATTGAGCACGGTCATCGGCGGTCCGGTAACGACCGAGAGCGGTGCAATAGTGTCGGGTACAGATTTCGTACAGACCTACGGTCACTGGGTCGTCAAAAAAGACCTTGAGGCAAAGATTAACGATATCAGTATTAACAAGACCTTCGAAAATCATGAGGTGACGTTTGGTCTGTATCAGGCATCTTGGTCAGCCGATGACTGGTGGACAATCGGCAACCCAATTCCTGTGCACAACGTACAAAATGGTGAGGCGCTCAATGGGGCAATTACACCCGCCGATATTGCGGCAGCCGGTGGTGACGGCGGTTTCATGTTTGGGCTGCAGTCAGCGGGCGATGCGCGCACGGAAGCGTTCTACATTGCGGATTCATGGTTCGTCAACGATCAGTGGCGTATTGACGCAGGTATACGGACCGAATCGATTGAGATTGACTACGTACTTGATACGGGACCGGGATTCGCCGATGGCAGCACCGATATTGCTACGAGTGTTGATGACGACGAAGTAGCGTGGACCGTCGCCGCGAACTTTGACGTTAACGACACGTTGGGCGTATATCTACGTTACTCGGATGGATTTCTATTTCCGCACTTCGACGACATTCGTGAGGGAGCAGATACCGTTAATGCCGTCGAGCAACTTGAGGGTGGAATCAAATTTTCGAATGACTGGTTTGACCTCTATTCGACACTCTTTTTCAATACTAATGATTCGTTCAGTTCGACAGTAGGCGGTACGGTAACGGCGTCGGCATTCGAATCTGAATCGATTGGCATCGAGGCGGATGGCACGGTACATTTCGGTGACTTTTCCGTGAACCTGTTATTGACCGTTCAAGATGCGGAAATCACCGCATCGACGACGGTGTCGGATGTTGGCAATACAGTTCGCCGTCAACCCGATTTTCAGGCGCGAATTTCGCCGTCCTACGATTTTGCCGCCGGCAATTGGACGGGCTCAATATATGCCGCTTTTACATTGGTCGATGATCGGTTCGGTGACAACGCCAACACTGTCAATCTGCCGAGTTATGAAAAAATCGACTTAGGCGTTCTGTTCAATCATGACTCCGGATTCTTTTTCCAGGTACATGGCGACAACATCAATGACTCCGACGGTATTACTGAGGGCGATCCGAGAAACCCTTCGGCGCCCAATGGTCGCCCAATATTTGGTAGTTCGGTACGTATTAGCGTCGGTTACGACTTCGAGGAATAATTGAGCGGGCCGCCGAGACAATCTCGGTGGCCCCTCCCCATAATGCGAACAATCGGGCATAGTCACCGTTCGTCGCCTTGAGGTCCGTTTATGAATCATTGGCCCATCAAGCTTTCACTCTTCATCAACTACTTCGTGTTCGCAATCCTGCTGAACAGTGTTGGTACTGTAATTCTGCAGGTGCAGAACAGCTACGGCGTGTCGGAATCGTCAGCGGCAACGCTGGAAGCGTTCAAGGACTTATCGATAGCACTGACTTCATTTCTGTTTGCGTCATTTGTTGTGCGAGTTGGCTATCGCAAATCGATGCTATGCGCGCTTGCATTTATCGGTATCGTGTGTGCATCGATGCCACAAGTACCAACATTTTGGATGAGTAAGATGGTCTTTGCGGCGACTGGCGTAAGTTTTGCATTGATCAAGATATCTTGCTACGCAACACTCGGGCTTGTGACCCGCGATAGTAAGCAACATGTCAGCGCGATGAATTTTCTAGAGTCGTTTTTTATGGTTGGCGTTTTGTCTGGTTACTTCATATTCAGCGCGTTTGTGGATGATGCCAATCCCGCCTCAACGAGTTGGTTGAATGTTTACTACGTATTGGCACTTTTGTCGTTTCTTGCATTTGCCGTATTGTTAATCGCAAAGCTTGACGAGTCCGCGGCACAAAGCGCAGAGAAAACGCCACTAATACAAGAATTCGTAGATATGATGACACTCTGCATCAAGCCGCTGGTGCTTGTATTTGTTGTCAGCGCATTTCTCTATGTGTTGATTGAGCAAAGCATCATGTCCTGGCTGCCGACGTTTAACAGCCGCATCCTAAATTTGTCGACGTCATTGAGCATTCAGATGGCCAGCATTTTGGCCGCAGCGACGGCCCTAGGCCGGTTTGGCGCTGGAATTGTATTGAAGAAATTCGACTGGTATCGCGTGTTGACGATTGGCCTTTTGCTAGCAGCGTTGCTAGTGGTTTTTGCATTGCCATTAGCAGGGCAGGTCAGTGGCAAGTTGGTTACGAACTGGGGCGATGCACCGCTCGCAGCATTTGTCTTCCCATTGATCGGTTTTTGTATCGCACCCGTTTATCCCGCAATCAATTCAATCATACTATCCTCTTTATCGCCGCATCAGCACGGTGCTATGGCGGGGCTGATTGTTGTATTTTCCGCCCTTGGTGGCACGTCAGGATCAATTATTACGGGCTCACTGTTTGAGTCTGTCGGGGGCCAAAGGGCATTCTACTTTTCGCTGATACCCATTACAGCAGTATTGATTAGCCTGTTCATTTTCAAGCGCTTGATTGAAAAACATGACCGCGCATAAGCAAATTCATCATGCAGAATACATCTCCAACTAAATCTGAGCGGGCAGCAGAAAAGGCTGCAGCGCTTGTCGAATGGTTTAAACAGCGCTCTATGTTGTTGAAGCACGATTCGATGATCAGTGCATTCACTGGTAGTTCGAGTCAGTGGAAACACGGGTTCGGACATCCGCGGAAAGAGGACTTGCTTGACGAAACATCGGTATGGTTCGCGGCCTATCCTGATTCTCTGATTGGCACCGCGGGCGAGAATGCATTGGCAATAATCGGGTCGACCGAATTGTTGCAACTATTCGCGAAATTGGGCGTAGAGGCGATTCACACAGGTCCGATGAAGCGAGCTGGGAGTGTTTGTGAATCAGAATACGGAGCCAGTATTGATGGTCATTTCGATCGGATCGAATGTGAAATTGATCCTGACTACGGAACGGAGGCTCAATACGTTGAGATGGTGGAAAATGCGTCGCGATATGCCATCACAATTATTGGCGACCTAATTCCAGGCCATACTGGCAAAGGCCCAGACTTTAGACTTGCCACCCGCAACGTGCCCGGTTTCCCAGGGTTATACACAATAGTGGAGATTGCTGCGGACGACTGGCCAATTCTCCCGCCGGTGCCTGCTGGACAGGATAGCGTGAATTTGTCGCAGTCTGCTGTTAAGCGCCTGAAGCAAAAAGGTTACGATCCCATTGGTCCTTTTGATACAGAAGTTTTTGCACGACCTGGCATTAAGGAGAGTAGCTGGAGCGCTACTGACATCATACCGGGTGTTGACGGTCGCAACCGGCGTTGGGTCTATTTGCATATTTTTAAACAAGGTCAACCATCTCTCAATTGGTCTGATCCGAGCTTCGCAGCACATCGTTTGGTGACGGCTGATTTGCTGCACTCGCTGACACAACTCGGTGTGAAAGGATTGCGTCTCGATGCGACAATGTTTTTGGGCATTGAAACCGGTGCCACCGGAAAAGACAGCTGGTTGGACGGCCATCCACTGTCCAATCGCGTAACCGATCAAATCGGGCTCACTATTCGTAAGTTTGGTGGATTTAGTTTTCAAGAACTCAATGCGGATTTGCAACAAGTTAAGGATTCATTGGAGTCCGGTCCTGAATTCAACTACGACTTTTTTACACGTCCGGGATATCTATATGCTCTGGTGACCGGTGATGCAGGGCCGCTGCGTCTGTTACTGCGTGAAATGTTGGACCATGGTATTCAGCCAATGCGCTTGGTTCATGGCCTGCAAAATCATGACGAGTTAATGCTGGAAGCGACACATCTACGCGTTAACGGCGATAAAGAGTTCGAATATGAGGGTAACCGAGAACGCGGCGATAGGTTGTTTCGTCGCATTCATGAAGAAGTAATTCGGGCGACGACTGAACAAGCAGCGCCTTACAATCGTGAATTCGCGATGAGCCCGGGCGTGTGTTCCACCCTGTGTGGATTTATCGCCGCAGCATTGGGTTTCGAAAACATCGATAATTTGTCATCAGATCAAAAGAATCAAATCGCAAATGCACATTTACTGGCAGCCGCTTTTAATGCGCTGCAGGGTGGAGTATTCCTGCTTTCTGGCTGGGACCTTGTTGGTGCACTACCGGTACCGGAAGAAATGGTTGATGACTTGATTGCGGACAATGATCATCGATGGATTAATCGAGGTGGTTATGACCTTTTGGGAACAGCGGAAGCGGTGGATCGTTCGGTCCAAGGACTGCCGCGAGCAGAATCACTGTATGGAAGTGTCGCTGTACAACTGCTAGATGAAGGATCGTTTGCGTCACGACTGCAATCTATGCTCGGTGCAAGAAATGCGGCTCGCATATGTCGTGCGGAGCTTCTGACAATACCCACTGTCGATCACGAAGGGCTTGTTGTCATGGTTAACAAACTCCCAGAGTCGGCAACCGCCTGGCAAGTTACCGCACTAAATTTTGGCAGGTCGCGAGTTTGCCAAACGGTGCACCAAAGTCGACTCTCCGGACGAGCAAAGGCCATTTGGAGCAGTCTTCAAGGTACCGTAGCTGATGAAATTGAGTGCCTAAATGAATCGATCACCGTTGAATTAGAGCCGTTGGAGGCTAGGCTCATCGTCGTTCGGCCCTGAGCGACATTGGTAACTGACCCATCTACCCAATACGCTATGTCGGTATCAGCCGGTTTAGCCAAATAGATTCTACATAAATCGAAGAAATCTCCAAGTCGTTCAATGCGAACATAGCCGATGTTGCTGCGACAGGGGGTTTCTTTGGATTGCAGCGTATTTACTTCGTCGAGCATCACATTTCTGTAATTTCTCTCTCTTCAAGTGTAACCAATAGTCAGTGGTGAGCGTCTATCGTACTGACGCTTAATTTTACGAGACCCGTATCACTGCTGCTGTTTGCTCGGCCGTCGCTCCCAACTGATCGACACACTGCGTAACCGTGGCTCGGACGGCTAGATCAGCCTGTCTTGCAGAATAATTATGATTGATGAGAAGCGCTAAGGTATAAGGAACTCCTATAAAAAATAATGACAAACTCAATTAGATCTTATAGGCCACATGTTCAAAAATTGAGGCACAAGTCATCTAAGGACAACGGTAGGCGCGGCGTCTCATTTGCTGCCGATAGAGAAGCTCGAGTACAGAAACGTAAGTCAACTCAAAAGGCAGGACTCCCAGGCACGCATGCCGTGTGGTTTGCTACACGCTGCGCGATAGAAACGTGACACACTGAACTAGCAGGCGACACACAATGACCAAATCAATCATCATATTGACCGGGGTTACAGGCCTGGTCGGCGCCATATTGACCGGAGCAGGAGAGTTCATTTTGCATTTCGATGCACTTGCACGTTTCGGCCCGGAATTCGAATTTTTCACCGGCATATCGACTGAACGTACCACCCTAGGACACTTTGTTGGCGTGCTTGGCGCGCCGCTGTATCTAGTGGGCTGCTGGCATATATATCTAATGCTGCGACCGGCTAGTCAGGCTTGGGCGCTCAGCGCATTTCTTATCACTGCGTATGGATTTGCAATTGGTGCCGTTTGGATAGGTTCGCGGGCAAGCATCAGCGCGTTGATCAATTCAACAGGGTCCCCGGATATCGAACTACTCATCGGTCTGTACGATTTTCGTTATGAGACTCTGCTGCAGATTATTCGAGTCGCTGTCTTAGTGCTATCTATCGTCTACATCTGGCTCGTGCTGACCGGTCGCAGTCACTATCCGAAATGGATGGCATTGCTTAACCCGATATTGTTGATCGTTGCGAGTTTCACTGTCTACGCAATCGCGCCGAATTTGGGCAAGTATCTGATGCCAATCGCGCTTAATGTCGCATTTTTTATATTCTTTACGGCATCCATTGTGATTGCAAAGAAAAAGGGAGTCTGAACGAATGAAAATTCTAAAGAAATTATTGGGTGGGTTGGGTGCATTAGTCTTGCTTGTGTTTATTGCGGTAATCAGTATGGGGTTGGCAGACAGTCGAATTGACTATGAAGTCTCCACAGACGGTATTGATATTCCAACGTACACAACCGTTGAGATTCCGTTCGATCAAAGCAATGACTTTACATCTGCGCATCCGTTCGCCGCTGGTGCCATTATTGATGTGGATAACGATGGCACAGAGGAGTTGTTTCTTGGAGGTGGGCCAGGGCAATTAGACGCTCTCCTGAAATTCGCCGACGGTTCATTCGAAGCGATGGCTTCAGCCGCGGGGATTGAGAAGACGCTGGAATCGGCTAGCTTTGGTGCTTCTGTTATCGACACTGATGGTGACGGCCGCGATGATCTAATCGTCAGTCGCACCGATGGGGTATGGCTACATCGAAACATAGGCAATTCGTTTTCGAGCGAGAAATTGCCCCTGGCCATCCCTGCGAATACGACGGCGATGTCAGTTGGTGTAGCCGATCTCAATAGAGACGGACACTTTGACCTGTTTGTTGCCGGTTATATTCGCCTGGACCTTGTTGAGGGCCAAAACATCTTCAATAAGGATGGCTACGGTGGCAGCAGTCGCCTGTTTATGAATCGAGGCGACAATACTTTCGACGACGTTACTGAGAAAGCGGGCCTTACCTATGTTCACAACACATTTATGGGAATTTTTGTCGACGTTGATCGAGATGGCTTCGAAGATTTGGTTGTGGCTCACGATACCGGACAGGTCCGTACCTGGAAAAATCAGGGCGATGGTACGTTCGCCAATCACAAAAATCCAAACAGTGACTTCTACAGCTATCCCATGGGCATCGCTGTCGGTGACTACAACAACGACAGCCTGGTTGATTTTGCGTTTTCCAATGTCGGAAGTACACCGCCAAACTTTTTGATTCGAGGCGATCTGACAGACGAGCAGATAAATAATTGGAAATGGTTACTTTTCAAAAATAAGGGCGGGTTTGAATTTGAGGATACTGCCGCCGACGCAAAGATCGCCGACTACGAATTTTCCTGGGGCATGGCTTTTGAAGATCTGAATCTTGACGGTCGCGAAGATCTTATCGTTTCAGAGAATTACATTGGTTTGCCACCGCAGAAAATACCGTTCCTGCGTGCCCCAGGCAGGCTCTTGATACAGAACTCAGACGGCGAATTTGCCGCGGTTGGTAAGGAAGCGGGCGTTGTTAACAAGAGATATTCCATTGCGCCAATTTTTGCCGACTTCAATGGGGACGGCTATTCGGACATCGTACACGTCAATCTGGCGGATCGGTCTTTGGCATTTATCAGCGAGGGTGGCGATGCGGGGTACCTAAAGGTGAAATTGCCAAATCGTGTCTCTTCAATTGCGGCCAACGTTAGAGTAACACTGAACAATGGCAGTTCGTTGACTAAACAATTCGTTTCCGGTGAGGGCCTGTGCTCCGATCCTTCGCACATGCTGACATTCGGTCTCGGCAAGTCTCGCGTGACCAATGTAGCTGTTACCTACATCGATGGAACACAAAGTGAGCGGGAAGGCGATTTTCGAAATCAACTGCTGAAATTTTGAGCTTCTGTAAAGTAAGTTCGAGTGCCGCTAGTAACAAACTCGTAGCAGTTTGCGACGCATATTCCCGGAATGCATATTTTGTCTGAGAAGCATTTCAGAGTCTGCAATTTATGTGAGGCCATGTGCGGAATTGCAGTGTCGGTTGAAAGTAACGGTGGCGAGCAGTCAGATCGTATTATCGTAAAGCCGGATCCTGCGGACCCATTTTCGAAAGGCAGTATGTGTCCCAAGGCACCTGCGCTCGCTGCGCTGCACGTCGATCCAGATCGTTTACGCTATCCAGTAAAGAAAACAGGCGATTCGTGGAAACAGATTGACTGGGAGGAGGCGCTGGAACTTGTAACCACGAATCTGAAATCAGCGGCCGAGAAGCATGGCGCAAACGCGGTGGGAAGTTATCTAGGTAACCCAATCGTCCACAATTTGGGAATGATGCTGTTTGCGAAGCCATTCATCAAAGCGATCGGTTCGAAGAACGTTTTCTCAGCAACCAGCATGGATCAGTTGCCGCATCATTTCGCTGCGCACTATATGTTTGGGCACGAGTTTCGGATCCCAGTTCCGGACATTGATCGTACCGATTACATGATCATCATGGGTGCGAATCCGGTTGCCAGTAACGGTTCGATCATGACCTCTGCAGGTGTGCAAGAACGATTGCGCGGAATAGAAAGACGCGGTGGAAAGTTTGTCGTTATCGATCCACGAAGGACGGAGACTGCGAAAATCGCGACCGAGCACTACTTTATTATCCCCGGACGCGACGTTTATTTTCTACTTGCTTTTATTCATGTGCTATTCCGTGATGGCAATGCCGCATGCGGAACGATGAGACCCCACGTCAGCGGTTTTGAAAACCTCGAGCCATTGCTGCACGAATTTACACCCAACAAAGCAGCAGAACTGTGTGGCGTTAGTGCCGCGACTATTGAGACACTTGTGAGCGAGTACACTGCACAGGAACGTGCTGTGTTGTATGGCCGTATGGGCCTATCAACGCAGCCGCACGGCGGGCTTTGTCACTGGCTGATCAACTGCATCAACATTGTATCGGGTCATTTCGATTGTTCGGGTGGCATGATGTTTCCCTCACCCGCAATTGAAATTGTGCGGGGTCGACGCGGGCAACAGTCGGTGGGTCGCTGGCAAAGCCGCGTGCGAGGCTTAAACGAATTCTATGGCGAATTGCCGGTATCGACCATGGCGGAGGAAATGGCCAATGAAGGCGACGGGCAAATTCGGGCTTTTGTCACAATTTGTGGAAACCCCGTCCTTTCATCGCCAGGCGGCAAGCGGCTGGAATCTTTACTACCCAAAATGGATTTCATGGTCTCCATTGACAATTACATCAATGAAACCACACGACATGCGGACGTCATTCTACCCACGCCAACCGGATTGGAAAACGCTCACTACGATTTGATCTTTAACATGATCTCTGTGGCAAATAACGTCAAGTTTTCAGAGGCACTATTTCCTCCCGACAAAGGGCGTCCGTACGATTGGCAAGTAATGAAAGAATTGACGCGTCGCTTTAGCGGTAAACAGAGCCTCCTAGATCGCTTCGCAACGCCGCAACGAATCGTCAATCTGGGATTACTGCTAGGCCCATACGGCCGCCTCAGCCACCCAAAGCGCCTATTGTCCGGGTTGTCGCTCAAGAAGGTCATCGAGTCCAAACATGGAATCAGCCTTGGGCCATTGCGGTCACGCATGCCTCAAGCGCTGGCAACGTCCGACCGGAAGATTCATTTAGCGCCGGAAGTATTTGTCGCCGGCCTTAGCGCACTTTCCGCAGGCGAAGAAACGGATGGATTTCGCCTGATTGGGCGACGCAATGTTGCTACCAATAATTCGTGGATGCACCAGTTTGCCAAGCTATCGAGGTCTCGGCTTGTCCGCTGTACCGTCATGATCAACGACACGGATGCAAAGCGGCTGGACGTTGAGGACGGTGAAATGGTTCGAGTCATTAGCCGAGTTGATCAAATTGAGTTGCCGGCAGAAGTAACCGACGCGATGATGCAAGGCGTTCTGAGTATTCCGCATGGTTTCGGCCATACGCGGGCTGGTACTCGTATCCGCAACGCCGAAGCGAAACCCGGCGTCAGCGTCAACGACATTACTGATCACCTTCGCGTAGATGCGTTAACCGGAAATGCAGCTTTTTCGGGACAACCGGTTCAAGTCCAACGAATTCCGGGCGGGCGCAAGGCCCGCTTGAATGAAGGAAAGCCATTGACTGTGCTTTTTGGTTCGCAGACTGGCAATGCAGAAATGGTAGCGCGCGACCTAGCATTGATTGCCGAAGAGCATGGCATGCTAGGCGAAGTTCGCGATATGGACGAAGTTGGTCTGACCGATCTTGTTGGCCTGGAACGCGTTGCAGTGGTGTGCTCAACATATGGTGAGGGTGACATGCCCGATTCGGCACAAGCGTTGTGGGAGGAAACAGAAGCGGCTGCTGCAGATACACTGAAAGGTACGCATTTTTCAGTGCTGGCATTGGGTGACCAAAGCTACGATAACTTCAACCAGGCAGGAAAGGAGTGGGACCAAAGGTTTACCGAGTTGGGCGCAGATAGAGTGCTCGATGTCTGCTGCGCTGACGTTGACTATGACGAAAAGGCTGAGGAGTGGATGGCGGTCGCGTTGCCCGCGGTAGCAAACTCGGGAAGTCAAAAGACGCTAGTCAAAGCCGCTGATATTATCAAAACGACAAGCAGCCAACGATACAACCGGCGTAATCCTGGGCTAGGGCGACTCGTCCGCAAGGACCGGCTGACAGATCCTCGTTCCTCCAAAGAAGTCATGCACTATGAAGTAGCACTGCTCAGTGAAGGACTTGCTTACAGTCCCGGCGATACCCTAAACGTTTTGGTCGAAAACGATCCCAAATTGGTCTCAGAACTGCTCAAACAAGCAGGCTGTGAGGGGAACGAGCGCATTGGGGAATTTCATGAGAGCCTGCGTGAATTGCTGACGCATTATTTCGAAATCAGAACGCCATCCAAGGCCTTGCTGAATCGAATTGGGCTAAGCATAAGCGACAACCGGGAATATCTGTGGGGCAAAGACGTTCTGGATCTTGTACGTGAGCATGCAAGCATGCTCGGTGAGATGGAAACGCTTGCCACGCTCTTACGGCCATTGACGCCACGCTCATACTCTATTTCATCGAGTCACGATTTGCACCCAGGCATGGTTCATTTGACGGTTGCGACTGTGAAGTACGAAAACGTAGCGCGCAGTTATGGCGGTGTGGCATCGACCTATCTAGCAGAACGTGTAGCTGTGGGCGACAAGCTTCAACTCTATATGGCGCCGAACAAGTCATTCACGTTACCAGTAAGTCCCGACCGTCCGATCGTCCTCATTGGGCCAGGAACCGGTGTTGCACCATTTCGGGCATTTTTACAGCAGCGACAATTCGACGGTGCTAAAGGACCTATCTGGTTGTTATTTGGTGAACGCCAAGAGCAGTACGACTATCTGTATCGGGATGAACTTGAATCGTTTTTAGTAAGCGGCGTTCTGAGTCGTCTGGATACAGCATTTTCCAGAGACCAAGACGAGAAAGTGTACGTCCAGCATAAGATGCGTTCGGCGGCACCTGAGCTATGGCGTTGGCTATGCAGCGAAGCCGTTATCTACGTATGTGGCGACAGCGAGCAAATGGCCCCAGATGTCGAAACCGAATTGTTACATATAATTTCGGAGCAGGGATCGATGACTCCAACAGAAGCCGAAAGCTTCATACAAAAACTTCGTAAAGAAAAACGCTACCTTTTGGATGTCTACTGAGAATTGATAATGGAAAAAGAGAACCAGATCAGCGTCAGTTTAGCGGGTGGCAACCGGGTCACGATCACATCGACAGATGTCGAGTGGCCGCTGTCTAATCCTGTTTATGCTATCAATTGGTTCGATACCAAGTCATTGCCGCTTTATAACCTGTATAACTTATTGGCATCTCGCAGCGTCAGGGCGGTCGGTGGACGGCCTCACTTCAAGGGCAAGGTGACACAAGTATTACATGGACATGAAGACGACCGCAGGGACGTTCTCTTGATCGTACATTACCCGACGGCGCAACGTTTTCTCGATCTGTTGACAAGCCCTTATTTCATGATCGTTAGCATGCTACGAATGGTAGCTGTCAAACGATTCACGTTTGGCTTTACACGGTCAAGAGTAGCCAAAAATACTCAACACCAGCGGCATCAAGATCAGGCCTATTTGTTGCATCATTTTCGCGGAACAGATGTCATCGACGAAATGTTGGGGTTATCAAAGAAGGCCGGTGCGAGGGTACTCTACGCTGGTACGTTATCGGCACGAGTCAGAACCGGTCCAGCAAACAATGTAGGGCAGGATCTTCTTTGCCTCATGGACGGCATCATCGTGATTCAGGCGGCAGACAAAGGCGTATTTGACGAGATGATATCGTCGGACGGTTATCAATCCGCTATTCACAGAAGCACCTCATCGTTTATCGCTCACATTGAGCGATTGCTATAGCCCTGTTTAGGATAGAGATATGCGAATTGTTTTGATATTAGCGGGTTTCTTACTGCTTCTTGTCGGTTTGATTTCAATGGTTACGCCAATTCCAGGTAGCACCTTCTTTATAGCTTCCGGTAGTGCGCTGTTGATTTGTACCAGCCAAAGGGTTGCGAATTGGGTTCAGAGGGCACGGACCCGACACACGCGTTTTAACAAGACCGTAATCTGGCTAGAAAACAAAATGGGTGAGCGGCTTGGCGCGCCAATGCGACGTACACGACCAACAGATCAAACAGATTCGTGAGAAAGGCCGATTGAAGATGCGCAATGAACAGACCGAGTCCCCTTGTGTCGTTGTAACCGGCGTTTCGACCGGTATCGGGCAATCGATCTGCAGAGAACTCATTGCAGCCGATTACACGGTATTTGGCAGCGTTAGAAAACGTTCGGATTCCGATGATCTGTCGGCAGAATTAGGCAACCTATTTTTCCCGCTGGTGTTTGATGTCCGCAATAAAGAAAGCGTTCTGCACGCCGCACAAATTGTAGAATCGCAATTGCAGGGTCAAACTTTGCGAGGTCTGATCAACAATGCTGGAATCGCGGCATTCGGACCGCTTGAATTCCTGGATGACAGTGATTTCGAGAGCTCAATTAGCGTCAATCTGACGGGCGTACGAAACGTTACCAATGCATTTCTCCCCGCACTGCGCGGCACAGCTTCTGAGCGGCCGGGTAAGATCGTTAACATCAGTTCGCTGTCAGGCATTCTGAACACGCCGATGAATGGGGCATACTGCGTGTCCAAACACGCTCTTGAAAGCCTAGGAGAAGTTTACCGACGTGAATTGCTACCAAGCGGAATAGACGTCGTGTCTATTCGCTCGGGCCCAATTCAATCGGAGATTTGGAACAAATCTAGAGTAGAGGAGGACGCCTACGAAGATGCTACCTACCAGAGAATGGCCCATAAGGCACAGCGTATCATGGCTAGTGCAGAAAAAAATGCACTACCAGCGAGTGCTATCGCGACGACTGTAATCGACATACTGTCTGGGCGTAAGAGCCGTGTGGCTTATCACTTGAGTAAAGGGTCTTGGATTTCTCTTTTTCTTTCAGTATTACCCGCACGGTGGGCGGATCGCCTCATTATCCGCTCACTGATGTCTTAAAACCCGACCAAGGGGCTCGTCGATCAGTGCGAATTCAAATTAAACATGCGCGTAAAATCCCGCGATCTGACATGCGGCAGCAACTTGGACACGTTGCATTGCAGTCAACGAAGAGCGTACACAAATGAAAAGATCACCAATGCTATTGCGGATTGGTCTTGCCGGTTTCTCGATCTATGTCTTAAGCGGTATCGTTCCGATTTCGATAACACATTGGCATAGCGGCGATGCATGCCCGGTTATTGGACCAATACCTGCTTGTTACCTGGTATCGATCTGTTATGCGGCAATGGGCGTTGCCAGTTTACTGTGGACGAAACCGCTGAAGTGGTTGTTTTTTGTTGGCTCGGCGCCGGTGATTTTGTTGGCGCTCGCCGGCACGTCGTTGGAATTGTCCGGCCGCCCGACATGTCCGCTGTCAGCGGCAGGAACTCCGTTGTGTTTCTATTCACTGGCTGTCGGATTGGCGATGTTAATCGTATTTCTGGTTGTATTGAGGCTAGAACGAGCAGAATCTTAACGCCAGCTGAGTCACTCGAATTTCAGAACCAGCGCTTGTTAGACGCGGTAACGCCAGTGGCACTAAACGCTTTTTATTGTTTTCTCAGAAATGTATTGACCTGCCGCGCAACGTTTGCATCTTCACAAGTGGTTCCCATATGCCCGCAATTACTATTGATTTCGATAATTGCGGCGCCGACTAACGTCGCCAGTGATTTCGCTGGGGCAGGGTTGACCATGTGATCGCCGGGTACGCTGACGACCAGCAACTCGGTAGCGATACTTCTTACGTTTCTCTCGTACAGCCCGGTGCCATAGCCGAATACGTTGTGATTGATCATTGCCTGAGTTTGCGCAATGTAGTTGTAGCCATCGAAGCCTTCTGAACCGCTTGCGTTTTTGTCAAGGTAATCATCCAGCTCAGCTCTGCTGATGTTCTCGACGAAGTATTCAGGAGTCCACAGCGTAAGCAAATTAAGTGGTGCCAGTAGTGGAGCAATATCGCGGTTGGAGTGGCCAGTCTTTTGCAGGGCTTTGATAATATTAAGGTGAGTTTGCCACTGAATCACATCATACGACGTCAAGTAGTGTGAGCCGTCGATCGCGACTGCCTTTTTCATGAATTTCG
Organism: Woeseia sp.; assembly: GCA_021773015.1. Lineage (GTDB taxonomy): Bacteria > Pseudomonadota > Gammaproteobacteria > Steroidobacterales > Woeseiaceae > OFTM247. The sequence goes on along the minus strand of JAJFKW010000001.1, from coordinate 277,845 downwards.
GGTGTTGTCGAATCCATTGAAACGCCTGCATGCCGCCCATTGAAATACCGATGACGGCATGTACTGATTGCATGCCCAACTTTTCGGTTAGCAGACGATATTGGGTGTGCACCATGTCTTCTGTAGACACTGGTGGAAATTCGCTGTCTGGTTGAAGTCGACTATTCGACGGCGACGTTGAAACACCATTACCCAACGCATCGATAGTAACGACGAAATAGTGATTGGTGTCGAGTAGCTTGTTTGGGCCAATCAGCTTGTAGGCTTCTAGATCGGCTGTCGTTCCGGTATGCCATGTCGGCATAATCAGGACGTTGCTCTTCTTTGAATCTATTTTGCCGTAGGTTCGGTAACCAATCTCCGTGTCGCTAATGATTTCGCCGGACGCCGAATGTAGGTCGCCCAGGGTTGCATATTTTTGCGGTTCGGCATTGCTGAACGACGACCACAAAATAGCGACAAAGAACCAGGAACAACGAGAACTCATGAATTTCTCCGACGACGCGGTTGATTTCGAACTTCAAATGGGAATTGAGGGTACTTGAACAAGAGAGGTGGAAACAATGCTAGCTCGCAAGAATGCGATTTGGCAGTAATTCTTCCAAACTAATTGCCAATGAATCACAATGTGCTGTGCGATTATGGACAGTTCATCCGCAGTATCTGGATGCCAAAGGGCTTGTAGCGCTTTGGCGGGAAGGCTTGCTCGCGCAGAAAGTACTAAAGGGTGAAACCAAGGGTTACAGGAACCATCCTCAACTGAACCGATTTAAGGCGATGCCAAATCCGGTGGTAGCGATTCGTCGCTATCTATATTTCGTGTATCAAGATGCGCTAGCCCGTGATTACAATTTCGATCTGGACAAGATTGGCGTTTCCCGATCCAGGGCTCATATTAGTGCCACGACCGGCCAGATGGAGTTCGAAAGGCAACACTTGCTTGCTAAATTAGAGCAACGTGACCGTCCACGCTATGACGAGCTGCGAAATATCTCCCGCTTGGAGCCACATCCGATGTTTGCGGTTGAGAAGGGTGCAATAGCGGATTGGGAGATTGTTTGACGACAGGAATGATAGCCCTGGAATATCCTGTCCAAGCTACGCTTTTGCTAATGCGATATCCCGCCGTTTCGCCAATGCATGCCGTCAAATTGTGACAAATCCGAGCGGAATTGAACGGGCAGATTAGGCGCTAGCAAAAGCTCAATTTGTCGGTACTGTAAGCTGTTTCCGACGAATCGAAGATTCATAACCGCTTATTTATCAGTGCATTAGACTTAAAACCTTCGTGCCACTTCACATAATCTGTAAACCAGCATACACTTAGGAAAAAGAACAACAATTTAAATCAATAAGAGCCCATAACTGCCTGTTTCTAAAAGGCCAAATGAGGTCCGATATTATGAGCCTTCAGCAGCCCGCACAGTCTGTCGCCAGCAGCGTCCCCGCAATTCCAACGCCTGCGCTAATGACGGATCGACATCTTGTAGCGTTGTCGAAACTCAATGCGGCGTACGATCGTTCGCAGCTAGTCGCTATGATGATTGCTGACGACAACCTTGAGTTAAGTCACGTGTTGACTGCATTTCTCAACGGCCTTGAGGAACAGGCAACTTGTGTACGCGTGCGACAACCGCAGGCCGATTCTCTGGCCGCAATGCAAGAGATTAACTGTGCGCTGGGCTTTGATCCGAAAGACTTGAGCCTCGCGGATTTACAGAGCGTCTTAACGATGTTTCTCGAATACCAAAACACGCACCGGCGGAAAACGGTGCTGTGTATAGAGAGAGCAGATGAGCAGTGCAGCTGGTTGCTGGATTGCATTGTCAAATTGATCAGGTCGACCAAGTCGTCAAAGGTACAGGATGGGCTCGTGGTCGTGCTGTCAGCTAGCAATTCGTCTAACGATGCGTTGCGAAATACAACCTTTGAGAGTATTCGGAAAATGGCTGGAACACCTATTAGGCTCGCGCCGTTTTCGTTGGCGGAAACAACGGAGTTTGTTCGTCAAAAGACTGGTGTGGCAGGCCTCGGAGACATTCAAAGCGTGTTTGAATTAGAGGCGGTTGAACGACTGCATAAGATCAGTGGCGGTATACCACGAAAAGCTGCAAGGCTGTGCCACGAGTGCCTCTTACTTATCGAGTCAGAAGCGACCGGTCGCGTATCCGGCAGAACGGTAGTCAAGGCGGCGCGAATTCTCCGCTTGGAAGGCGACGTCGATATGGTGATGGAGGTGGTGCCGAATCCATCTAAGCGAGATTCTGTTGATATTATCGAGCGCCTAGTGATCCGATGTGGCGAGAACGTGTTGCTGGAATTTCCGCTTTATCCCGGGCGCTACATGATTGGACGCACGAAAACCGCAGACATATGTCTGCCTAGTCCATCCATCAGCCGACGTCACGCGTTGGCCATTAAGACCAACGATGCCCTGCAGATTTTGGACTTAGGCAGCATTAACGGAACGTTCGCTGGTGAAGAGCGCATTGAAGAAATCACGCTGACGCCGGGTGTTGTCCTGAAGATGGGCGACTGCGAGCTAGAATACGCGATCAGTTAGCGTCGTTCCTCGCATTACCGAGGACGATGCTCGGTCCAATGATTTTTTTCACTTTGTGGCATCCGGCAGCTAATGGCCGACTGGAGTCACTCGTCAATTCTAAATTGCCGGTTTCCGACCATCCGCTCCTAGGCTAGAGTGGAAATCCGTTGCTGTCCGATCAATTTGAAATTGGAGGGGCGTAGGTTTACCTAACTTTTCCGCAAAAGTTAAGACGATGTTGTCTGGAGGAGGACGAGCGGCCAATTCTGACCAATTCTCGCCACTCAGACTGAACGTCGGTGTTCTCCTAAATCTGCTGCTCGAGTGTCTGCTATAGGATTTTGGGGGCAGGCTGCTTTCGGTTCGATGTGGGCGGTTACGCGCCTCTCGCGATCATGAAGCGCGCCGCATGCCCAACCTTTGCGACTAACTCGGCCTTATGTTTGCATTTAGCCGAAACAGATTACTTGGATCGTACTTTTTCTTGAGGTCAACCAGTCGAGGGTAATTCGGGCCATAGTTTCCCCAGGTCTTTTGATCAGATTCCTCGTTGAGATTGGTGTAGAAACCCGCCATGTACGGCTCCATCTCTTTGTAGTACTCACGAACTGCAGCAATCTTGGCATCGTTTTGCGACGGGTCCTCGCCGATGTACATGACGCCGAAGTTGAACGCGGCGCTACGATGTGTGAACGCTGTCGCGTCGGGGGCGACGGTTGCCGTGACGCCGCCCATGTGCTGAAACCAAGAGTTGACAACGCCACGATTTGCGAACTCGACAATGACGTCTATAGCTCCAGGGCTGAGCTCGTTGAGAAATCCCGACTTGAGGTAGTACTGTTTGCCGTGACCGAGAAGTCCGTCCGCACCGGTCTGTACATCGTGGTAGGCAAGCGGTGCGAGCTTACCGCTTAGTAGTCCAGGGAAAGCTAGCATTGGTGCCAGCGCCTTTTCGCCGGCGACGTGATCACCGCACCAAGTCACGCCGACAACTGCAAGAGTTTCGCCGTTATCACCTAAACCAGGCAAAAGTTGTGGCTCGATGTTTGCTTCATACGGGAGCGTGTCGTGTAACTCAGCAAAGAAATTGAGAAAGTCCTTGTTGACTGCATAGCTCAGGTTTCCGCCGTACACCATCGGATTGAATGGATGCAGACGATAGACGAACTCCGTCGCTATTCCGAAGTTGCCACCGCCACCACGCAAACCCCAGAACAGGTCGGCATTCTCAGTTTCATTCGCACGAACTACATCACCCGCTGCAGTTACAACGGTCGCTCCCACAAGGTTGTCAATGGCGAGACCCATTTTTCGGTCAGTTCGACCTACGCCGCCACCGAGTGTAAAACCACCGGTTCCGGTGTGAGAAACAATACCGGTGGTCGTCATCAGGTTGTGTTTGGTCGCGGCAACGTCCAGATGGCCAAGGAGCGAGCCGCCATCTGCGCGCATTGTCTTTCCCTGGGCATCGACATCAACCGAGTGCATGGACGAAAGATCAATCATCATGCCGCCATCCGACGTCGATTTGCCCGGGAAGCTGTGGCCGCCGCACTTGACGGACAGGAGCAGGTCTCGTTCCCGTCCAAAGTTAATGGCTTTGACAACATCGTCGGTCGAAAAGCAGCGAACCACCATCGCAGGTTTCTTATTGTCGAACATGCCGTTCCAGACTTGCTTGGCCGTAGCGTAGCCTTCGTCGCCTTGTAGCAGTAAGCGGCCATCGAGACTCTCTGCCAGTTCAGACACCGCTGCAGCCTCGATGGAAAGTTCTCCGCCGCTGCTCGATACAGCATTGACCACGGTACTTGGGCTACCGAGGCCGGACTTCGATTTTGAGCCGCACCCAGGGAGTGTCGCTGCGACCGCCGTCGACAGAGCTGCCTTGCAAAAAGTTCGCCTATACATTGTATTTCTCCGTATGTGCTCGCGATGAGGCAAGAATACTCATATTTCCCCCAACCAAATTCCACTAGTATTTTCGAAGTTGATATTCGGACGACTTAGTATGACTATCATGGCATGAGTACTAAATACGGACAGTATTGCCCTGTAGCTTTGGCCACGGAAATTCTGGGAGAACGATGGACTATTCTCATCATTCTTGTTCTCTGCGATGGCGTGACGCGGTTTAGCGATATGCAACGCGCTTTGCCCCGGATACCGGCATCAACGCTCGCTCAACGCCTTCGATCGTTGGAAGCGTCGCGGATTATTCGAAAAAGAACGGTTGGTGGCGCTCCAGAGTATCGCCTTACCGACGCTGGCCAGGACCTCGCACCAATAATCTACGAAATGGCTTATTGGGGACAACGCTGGGCGCGCGATCTTGAAGTGGAGGACCTAGACCCCCTGCATCTGGTTTGGAGTGTGCACTTGCGCATGAACACAGACGCCATGCCGACTGGCAGAACGACAATCCAAATTGAATTCACGGATCTGCCACTAAAGCAGAAATACTATTGGCTGGTGGTCAATGACGATGTGGTGGATGTCTGTATCAAGCACCCAGGATACGAGCCTGACGTTAGAGTTGCATGCGGTATTCAGCGGTTTGTTGATGCTTGGCGGGGATTTCGGTCGATGGAAAAAGAGGTTCGGGCAGGTAGGATCAAAGTATCGGGGCCACCAGTCTTGCAAAAAGCATTTCCAAATTGGCTGTTGTTAAGCGGCGCAGCTCATGTAGAACGACAGAGTCCCGGCCGCGAACGCACTTTGCAACGGCGAACCCGGGCGAGCGCCTGAAGTTAGCCTACGTCCAACGTTTACTCACCGATAACTCGTACCGCCGCCGAGTCGAATGGAGCACATGCAACAAAATGCGAGCCCATAAAGACCGCAACGGCAACAAAGGCCACTCACACAGGAATAAGCGCCAACTGTTTCGCATACATTGAGGGAGGGCGGGCGACCGCTAACGGACACAAACGGCCGGTGGCGTAAGTACAAATCCGAGATTGCGGGTCGCCGGCAACCGGCGAATCCGCTCTGACTGAATTTCGGTGTGATCGTTGTATGCGGCGATCAAATTCATGTCGTCTCCGGACAGAATTCTTCGAGTTCGGGACTCCAAGGCACGGTGCAGTCCGGAGTCCAGTTTCCCACTTCGGCTTGTTGCGCTTTCTCGATGTCGACCATCTTTTTTGTCGGCAGTGGTGCCACCAAGGCTAAAGCGAAGGCGACACCAATTGCGAGGATAGTAAATGCGTCGCTGTAATTAATTGCAGAACCCGAATAGAGGGGATTCCATGCGCTGAGCGCATCGACGTTGGCGGTCACGATCGAGGAAAACAACGCAGCCCCTATTGAGCCTCCAATAAAAAACATCATCGTGTTGATGCTTAATGCCGAAGCCAGCGTGACTGGACGTACCATGACGGAAACGATGGCCGCGATTGGCGTATTGAGCAGCGCAAATCCACTGCCTAACAAGCCGGCCAAGATTGCCATCGTGGTAACCGATTCACCCGAAAAGAGTGACAAGGCAATCATGGTGCCAAGCATGATTGCGCCACCCAATCGTGTCGGTAGGCGTGGGCCTACACGGTCGACCAACCGTCCGGCCAATACGCCGAAGACGGCAGTTGCGATTGCACCGGGTAGCATGACAAGTCCGATGTGAAGGGTATCGAGCCCGTTTTGAGTGGCAAGCATCAGAGGGAAGCCGATTAGGGCTGCGAGATTCACAGCAGCGGCCAAAAAAGCCAGCGTGACGAGGCGAATATAGCGAATGTTAATCACCAGTTCGTTCGGGATGAACGGATCGGACGATGTCCGTTGCCGAAGAACCAAGCCAATCAAACCGGCGGCACCTACGCCCAATGCAGTGAGCACGGCCGAGTCAGACCAGGCTGTCTGGCTGCTCTGCGATATCGCGAATAACAGGCCCGTGATGCCGAAGGCCATGAACACGCCACCGACGACATCCATAGAACCCTCGGCCCGTTCATCGTCCCGAGACAGTGTTCTCCACGCCAATGGAAATACTAGTATGACGAACGCGCTTATACCGAACATCGCGCGCCAGTGCACCAGATCGGAGATGACTCCGGCCACTAACGGTCCGACGGCAGATCCAATACCGATGGTTGCGCTGATCCCACCCAAGACGATGCCTCTCCTTTCTGCCGGATATGCGCGGCTTGCGATTGCCATTCCAAGGCCTGGAAAGGCAGCGCCGCCTAACGCTTGTAGGACACGTGCTCCCAATAGTGTCTCGAAACTCGGTGCGAAAAGACAAGCCACGGAGCCGAAAGAAAACAGCACGATGCCCAGCAAGAACAACGGCCGGGCACCATGCTTGTCTGCCAGACGTCCGTAGAACGGGATGGCAAGGCCGTAGGTCAACAGATAACCGCTCATCACCCAACTGAGCTGACCGGTACTCACAGAGAATGCTGCGCTCATCTCGGGCAGAATCACCGTCACGCCAGATGAATTCAGTACACCGAAAAACAGCGCCGCACAGACGACTATTACAATACGCATGTTGTCGTTGCTAGCCTTTGAACGGGTCGGATCAACAGAGTCGGGAGACGGCGTCATGCGACTACGGGTGGTGGTTGTAGGAGTCGATTTCGTCGTTGGCCGCGATAAGACGGGATGCGGGATCGTCACCCGGATACTCGTCGAATTCGATGACGTTACGATCTGGATCTCGGACAAACACCGAGTTCATATCTTTGAAGCTGAAACGACCCGTAATCTCGATGTCGTTGTCGTTCAGGAATGTTTCAAGATCAGCCAACGATTCAATTTTCAATGCCATGTGAGTATAACCGGCGTGTTTTTGATCAATGTCCATCAAGACGTTTTGATCTTCTTGTTGGGTACTTGGGCCGAGTAGATTCAATACGACGCCCGACGCATGCTCCATCATGATTGGATGGCCTTTCTCAAATCCCGTGTCGACGATCAGTTTGAACCCGAATTTTTCGTAGAAGTCAGTCGCACGCTTTTTCTCTTTCACACGAATACCGATGTGGTCGATTTTTAATATGGAAACCATCGCAGTTCTCCTTTCGATTGTTTTAGATCCAGTCCCGTTGCATTGGAGAGGTCTTTGCATCAGAGCCCATCACAATGCGTTCTAATCAACTATTGTTCCCAGCCTTTGTCCGGATCCATCTTGAACAGATATTCCATGAAGATTCTGCCCGTTTCCTTCTCAGTGTCTTTGCGAGCGTGATCGCGTTGTAGCTCGGCCAGTACGACGTTCCAGGTAATGGGTTTCACACCAGCGGCTTCCATGCGCTTCATCCCATTTTCGTGCGAGAGCTGCGTGATACTGCCGACTGTATCTTCGGCGACCAACACTTCATAACCGGCATTCGCGGCCTCGATCGCCGGATAGGCGAGACAGACATCGGTCCATAAACCGCCCATGATGAGTTTATTTCGGCCGGTGGCGTCGACAGCGGCAACGAACTCAGCCTCTTCCCAGGCGTTGACGTTGCTACGGTCGATGATAACGGCGTTCGGCGCCAGCTTTTGCAGTTCTTCAAGAAACGGCTGTGCGCCGCTTAGGCCCACACCAACATGCGAGAAAATGATCGGCAAGCCGAAGTGGACCGCCGACTTTACGAGGCCGGTCGTGTTGTTGATCAGAACGTCGTGATCGATGTTCCTGACACCCATCATAATGTGCGGCTGGTAGTCGATGAGAACCAACGCGGCGTTGGTCGGTGAGATAAACGGATCTTCGTTCGGCGCTCTGTGGCGTGTGCCTTGATATCCGTCGGGGTATTGAGCCACGCCATTAACGGTCTTAATCATGGTTTCTCCTTCCGCCAGAGCGGGTTCAGTAATTGCGAAAAGGGCAGCGATCGCAACGAGAACTGCTACGGCTCTTTGGTAAAGGTTCATATCTGTTTTCTCCCGGATCGATGCCTAGGAGGCCACTATCCGCTGTTCCATATGTATTCACTAGATGGTAAAAGAACAATATAGTGTTCTATGAAAGGAACGATTGTGAATGATCTCAATGATATGACGATCTTCGCGAAAGTCGCGGAATTACAGGGCATATCACCCGCTGCGCGGGCGCTACGTATGCCCAAATCAAAAGTCAGCCGCCATATGGCGAGCTTGGAGGACGAGTTGGGCGTTCGTCTCCTCGAGAGAAGCACTCGCGCGGTGCATCTAACAGAAGTGGGCGAGATCTTTTCTCAGCACTGTAAGCGGATCGTGGAAGAAGCGGCTAGCGCGCGGGAATCGGTAACGCGGATGCTCGAAGCGCCGCGTGGCCATCTGAAAATCAATGCATCGATCGCTATCGGGCAGCACCTGCTTACGCCATTTCTGGGAGAGTTTATGGCGCTGTATCCAGAGATTGAGTTGGAAGTGCAACTCGAGAATCGACGGGTCGATTTGATTCGTGAAGGCTATGACCTCGTGGTTCGCGTCGGCAACTTGGAAGACTCTGCGCTCGTCGGCAAAGCACTAGGCGAAGATCATCTAATTCTGGTTGCCTCTGCGAGTTACCTCAAAGAGATGGGCGCACCCCAGCGCCTATGCGATCTGAAATACCATCGTTGTCTGGTGATGGCCGATGCTCCGAATTTCAACCAATGGGCGCTTGTCGGGCCCAATGAACAACAAGAGTCCGTTGCTGTCGGCCAATTTGCCACGCTGAATGATCTGACGATGATTCGCCAGGTCGCAATCGACGGAGGCGGTATCGCGCTTTTGCCCCGTTACCTATGTAGCGATGATCTCATCGGCTCCGGCGCCTTGTGCCAGATTCTTCCGGATTGGCATTCACCGACGTTCCGTTTCTACGCGCTTTATCCTTCACACCGAGGTGTGACGCTGAAGCTACGAGCATGGCTCGATTTTTTTGGCGACAAACTGAATCAGGAGGGGCGTTAGTTAATTCCAACAGCTGGGGGACGGTTGCCACCCAGCTGTTTCGCAAAAGTTGAGGGACGATGATAATCCCGACGCAGATGTTAGAAGTTCAAATGCGTCCGCAATTGCCTCGCTGGCGGGACTAGCGAGATCACTCACCAGCATCCCCTGGTTATTATGTTAAAAACAATTGTCAGCCTGCGGTAAACCAATCCTCCCCCGTTACCACTAACTGAGACTTACGCGATATGAAGACGATACGGACGTCCGTATCATTTTCTGCGGTTGCAGCACGTGCGCTTGCGGTGAGGATTTGCAGACATGAACATTCAAGGATATCGGGTTCCCCTTTTGTCTTTATTTAGTGTGCTGCTAGTTTCCTGTGGTGGCGGTAGCAGCAGCCCCACAGTGCCAGCAGCACCGCTACCGCCTGCTGCGGAAGTCGATATTCGTCTCAGTGCGGCTACGGCATTTGTATACACCGACCCGGCTGTCGTTAATTTCCTGGCTGCACCGCAAACAGCATATGTACAAGCGTATTTTCGCTTTCCAGCAGATTTGGCGCCTGACGTGTGGTTCGGTATCGATCAAGAGTTATTCGAGGGTGTAAACCAGCCACGCGTTTTTGAAGGCGCTGACTGGATGGGTTTTTTCGCACTTAATCGGGGAGGGGAACTCGGCACACCGGTGGGCTCTGCCGCCTCGCATGCCGGAGAGCCGGACGATGCAGCTGATTGGGCAATCCAGGATCTCGGCATTTCCTTATCACCTGACACCTGGTATCTGATTCGTGGAGAAGCCGACTTTGCCAGCCGAATGTTCACCTCCGTTCGTGTCTCAGGACCTGGGGTAGACGTTACGGTCGATCTCACGCCAAATTTACTCAGTTACCCTAACTATCTACCATTTGATGAACCATCGCTAACATTCTATGTATTTTCGTTACGAACCAAAGAAGCCAAACAGCCCGGCAGCACGGTTGTGTATTTCGATGACGTGGAAGCCGGCATTCAAACACCAACCGGTTTCCAAGCAGTTTTCTCGGACGGATTCGAACAGCAATCCGATATTGGCGATGTGCCGATTACATTACCGATAATTCCAATGGCAGATATTACGGAATTCCTTTGGTACAAAGAGCAGGAAGGCGCACTCGTCGGCACCTCTAATCTTGTCCAACGTAGTGGGAACTTTTCAGTTGCCGCTGACGCGTCGTTATTACTAGTCCAACCCTGAGAACAGGCACAAGAAGTAGCGCGAACTATTGCTATAACAAGGATTATGGACCTTTGGCCAATTCGACAAACTGGCAGAAGCGTCTCAGCGTGAGACTGGGCGTATCGATTATCACGTTATTCGCCTACCTGGTTGCGAACTTCTATGGCAGAGAATTGGTCGGGGCACTTGTTCACTTCATCGGCAATAATTTTACAGGTAGTAAATCGTTAGACTTATGCAGCTACCGATGTACGGTTATCTGGGACGATAACTTGAAAATCGCGATGTATTTGTTTTACACGATCGCTTACATCTTAACAGTGTATGGTTTGGTGAAGCTTCAAATCCGCCACGCAAAATCAGTTCCCATTCAGCGTGTCCTCATCGCACTGTTCATAGTGAGTTCCCCAGTTCCAACGCATTGGAGTGTTGAATACGTTTGCGGCGGCTTTATGGGCCATTGCGTTAGACATATCGATGTTGTTGCTCCGATAATCGTCGCACACAACCCGATAAGTATCATCGTTGGTGGATCTCTGTACTTTTTGCTGGCCTACGGCTTTGTGCAAAGGGCGTCAAAGCGCGTGGCAGGAGTCTAGGTCCAATTTGCGGGAAGTTTATGGATATGAAACTACCTCATCTTCTCCAGCCATATACGCGTTCTGCAGAGTGGCTATCGGGTGCTTGACGGATTCATCCACCTGCGCCTTGGGACGCCAACCCAGCGATCGCTATGGTGAACCCCAAAATCGCACATATTGGAAGACTACCTAACGTTAGCGGAATCAAGTATTTTCTTATACGTTTTTCTAGCGCTGTTTGAGCGAAATAGATCATTGTGCCGATGTAAACACTGACCCAAAAGAGCGTGACCAAGACGATGAGTGGCTCTGTGAATACAATTTTGATCAATGGGTCATAAAAATAGGCGACCACCGCTCCGATTTCCCGCATCCATGTGGCCATTTCGCCCGAAATGAAACCAGCAACGACTACATATAACAAGATCGCTATACCGGCGAGTACGATTGCTAGCGACGCGCTCGATTCCAGCCAAAACAATACGCGCTTAAGCAAGACGGTCCTTTTCATTTTCTACAGAACCTCATGATACGCCTGGTAGGTAAATCGATGTTCGTACATGGTGCTTCGCGTTGTTAATAAAGGGTTGAGTCCGACCGAAATCATTAGCCGGGAATTTGTCATTAGCAGTATTCAGGTCGAAAGCCAGCTATGATCGACGGGCTTCGCAAATTGCTATCCGCCGCATTTCGCTACACCTCAGTGTTGCCGGAATAGTGTGCGATTACTGCGAAACGGTAGCAGGCGTTAGCTTAGTTGGGTCGCGATCGAAACGCTTGCCATGCAAACATCGCAAACGCGAATACTCCAATGCTGAATATAATATCGCCAGGAACGCGGGCCCAAACGAGACCTTCCATAATCGGACTGTGCATAAATTCTGAGCTGCGCGCCGCTGCATAAAAATGCTTGATACTTGTGTACGTTTGCCACAGTCCCTGTGGCAGCAGCGAAAGGAAAGTCATCATCGCGAGGCCGATATTTAGGCCCCAAAACGAAATACGCAATAGATTCTGGTTCCAGCATCTAACGTCTGTGAGTCCTCTAAAGCAAAAGAGCATTAGGCCGAGACCGAGAAAGCCATAAACGCCAAACAATGCCGCATGTCCGTGGTTCGCGGTCGTGTTGAGGCCCTGCATATAATAAAGTGCAATAGGTGGGTTGATCAGAAAGCCAAACAGTCCGGCGCCGATCATGTTCCATACCAAAACAGCCGAGAAGAACATGAAGGGCCAATGGTAAGCCTCCTCCCACTTTTCTTGCCCCTCAATCTTCGCGTGGTTGTAGGCCTCGAAGCCGACAACCATCAGAGGCACAACCTCCAATGCTGAAAACGTTGCGCCAAGCGCCATTACCGATATTGGCGTACCACTAAAATAAAGGTGATGGAATGTTCCGAGAACCCCGCCGCAAAGAAAAATAATCGTTGCAAATAAAACCGATACCGTTGCCACTGAAACCCGAAGGATTCCCATGCGGACAAATAAAGTCGCGATAATGGCCGTCGCGAATACTTCGAAAATTCCTTCGACCCAAAGATGTACGACCCACCACCGCCAGTATTCCATGATACTGATGTGCGTATTCTGGCCCCACATAAGGCCAGCGCCGTAGAGCAGACCAATGGTGACCGTCGATACAATGACCAAAAACACCAAGGACGAGTTGTCTGTTTTTGCCTTGAAGAGTGGCCATAGTGCGCGAAGCATCAGGCCAACCCAAAGAATCAATCCGACGAATAAGTAGATCTGCCAGAACCGACCGAGGTCGACATATTCATAACCCTGATGGCCAAGCCAGAAATTAGTCTGCCCGTCACTGATATACCCATGAACAGCGAGCCACTGCCCGGCAAAAGAACCAACGACAATGACCAGTAAGCTCAAAAACAAAAAGTTAACGCCGGCTCTTTGAAATCGCGGTTCGTGACCGGACAACAGCGGCGCAAAATAGAGTCCGGCAGCAAGCCAAGACGTCGCTATCCAAAGCACCGCTAATTGGGTATGCCAGGTGCGACTGACGACGTAGGGCAAATAGTCAACGAAGGGCAAACCATAGAGTCCTTGGCCTTCCACTTGATAATGCGCCGTAAGGATTCCCAAAAATATTTGTGCCGTGAACAGGACGATAACGATCCAGAAGTACTTCGCCGTGGAGCGCATCGACGGAGTGATCGTTACTTCACTTAGGACATCAACCTTGGAAAACCCTTCCAGGGGCTCGATGTCTTTACGCCAAACATCGAATTGACGAGCGTAATACCAAACCAGCGCGCCAATTCCACCTAGCAACAGAATTATCGAAACGAAGCTCCACATGAACAATGATGCCGGCGGTGTATTGCCAACAAGCGGATCGTGCGGCCAATTGCTCGTATAACTAATGTCGTCGTTGGGGCGATTCGTTACAGCGGCCCAAGAGGTCCAAAAGAAGAATGACGACAATGCATGAAAGTCTTCGTCGCTCAAGGTTGAGTGAAGGGGAAACGCGTAATCCTGTCGGAGTTTTAAGGCACTCTCGCTATTGCCTTGAAATAGATCTTTGTAATGGCCCGAAACCACATTGATTGCCTGCGCACGATTCACCGATATCGTTAGAGATTGCTTGGTATCGTCGTAGTCGTTACGCCGCATCTCATTACGCATCAGTGTGGTTCTCAGAGTGCTTTCCTCATCACCCGAAAGTTCTGCGGAGCGTTGAGACGTGCGTTCCAGCACTGCCATGAGCGCTTCCGCTTCGCGATGCAGCCAATCGGCACTCCAGTCTGGCGCTAAATAACCACCATGTCCCCAGATTGAACCTTGCTGCATACCGCCCAATGCCTGCCAAACATTCTGACCGCGCCGGATGTCGTCGCCGGTGAATATGACCTGTTGATTTTGCGTGACAATGGTCTCTGGAATCGGCGGTGCTTGCTGATATATTTGCTGGCCGAATATAAGTAAGACTGAAAACATCAGCAGCATGCTCGTAGCCAAGACTATCCAAAGTCTCTTTACAGAAAATGTGGTGCGGTATGTTTCCATTTCGAATTACCTTATGAACCCGGCGTAGGCGAGATCAGAGAATACACTTTAGAACAGCTAAGTGCTCCGAAAACAAGAAGCTCATCTACACGTAGAGGGAAAACGCTTTCCGGAAGAAATGAAAAGGACATTTTCCGTTCGGAGGCTACTGATCGATTTGGCCGGATGATTAAAAAACGCACAAATTCGCGAAGGCTCATTTCGAAATTTTCCCTTTGCTGTCACTGCGAACGTCCATACGACCTGTCCAAGCCACTCCGCGATAGACCAGGTACAAGATGTTGGCGCTGATCAACACATAGAGAAGCCGAACAGACCATTCAATGACAAGTGGCACTAGCCAGGCAGTCGGCAGCAAAGTATTGAGTGCGATCATGAGTAACACGATGCTGGTCGCAAACGTCGTCGCTTTGCCAATAAGTGTTGGACGCAACGCACTCGGACCTCGTACAAAAAATATGATGAGCACTCCGATCAACAAGATGGGATATCTCACGACCAGCAATATCAGCAGTAATCCCGGAACAGCGCCGGCCAGATACAGACCGAAAACAAGGTACGTGAGCAGCGCAAGGTCAGCCAGTGGGTCAAGCATGCCGCCCATACGCGTACACAAATTTTGACGGCGGGCAACCCACCCATCTAGTAGATCAGACAGCAATAACCCAGCCAAGAATATTGCGAATATTGGCGCGGCCACTGGATAGATCGGAACCTGCAAACACGGCCATAGAACCAGTGGTGCTAACGCGAGCCGAATAAAACTCAAGCCGTTTGGCAACAACAGACTTTGATGTGGCACGCCTTGGCTGTCATCCACCATGCCAAGATGCGTGAGTACGAAGAATACGGCGCCAGCGTACCAAGGAAGCCAAAACACCAATGCCGTTAAAGCCTGCTCGAACGTTTGCAACCACAGTGTTAGCAGGATAATACTGGCCCCCATTGCTGCAACAATAACGACCCAAGACCAGAAGGAGTGCGTGCGGGCGGGGGACTTTCTTATGTCTTCGAGCGATCGACTCCATGACCGAGACAAAAGCGTCCGCCAGGCACGAAGGCTGTAGTGGTTGCGAGCGACGTCATTGATCAGCTCTTGTGTAAACGCTGACACTTTATCTACCATTTTGCGAGGCTAACGGGATTTCATGTAGATTGGTACTCGTGGCGCTAATCGTCTGACGTCAACTGCCAAAAGGTAACCATTGTTGATGCATCTATCGATGAAACTCCTCAAGGAATACACAGCGCTCGCACCCACATACGACCAACGATGGTCAGCCTATCTGCACGCATCGTTGCGTATGACATTTGAGAAAATAACGGACCAGCCTACTGGCCGCCTGCTCGACGTTGCCTGTGGCACGGGACTGATATTGGACATGCCGTCAGAGCGATCGGATTGTTCAGAGTTGGTCGGGATCGACAAGGTACCAGCGATGCTTGCTGTGGCATGACGCAGGCTCGGCGAAAGTGCAACTTTGTTCCAATGCGACGCGGCGCAACCGCCGTTCGACGATGCAGACTTTCAGCTGGTAACCTGCACGAATGCTTTGCACTACTTCCCAAAAGTCGATGTGACACTGCGAGAAATTCGTCGAGTAATATCACCGAACGGTAATCTGGTCATCACAGACTGGTGTCGAAATTACGCGTGCATGAGAGTGTTGAATCGCATTTTGCCTTGGACCCAACACGCCCATAAGCATACGCTCAGCAGCAACGAACTCGAGCAAAGGCTGTCCCAGGCCGGCTTCTGTATCGACAGCCAGACCATAGGGAAAATAGACTGGTTCTGGGGTTTGATGACTGTTCACGCCACGCCGGTGTGATTTTGCTCGCAGCTTTATGGATCGACTTCACCCCTGCGTTAACGGGCAAAAAATTTTCACCCCGAATTAGGTGAAGCGCTATCAATTCCAAAGCGTACAATCTCGGACGTGTGCAGTAAAGTGAGCTCGCTAAATTCGCATGCGCTATCTTGAATTCAATCTTGAATTCAATCTTGAACTCAAACAGGGGGCACCAATGTCTTTAAACATCTATCTAACATTCAATGGTAATTGCCGCGAAGTATTTGAGCACTACAAATCTGTCTTCGGCGGCGATTTTATAGCATTTCAGACTTTTGGCGACGCCCCGCCAGACATGGATATCGCTGACGGTGACAAGGATAAGGTGATGCACGTCTCTTTGCCGGTGGGCTCATCGACACTGATGGGGAGCGATTCCGCTCAAGGACCCGGTGCGCCGGTGGTCGTGGGCACCAATTTTTCGATTTCGATTGTGGGCGAAAGCAAACACCAATGCGACGATCTTTTTGACAAGATCAGTCGGGGAGGCGAGGTAATGATGGCAATGCAAGAGACATTTTGGGGCTCTTACTTTGGCATGTGTCGTGACCGATACGGTATTAACTGGATGATCAACCTCGACATGGGGGAAGGTTAGCGGAGCGGTCCACGAACACGAATCAGCATGTAGAGAACACATTAATAAACGCGATTAAGCCCTTGTTACTATAAAAGTATATTGGTTCTAATACTTTGTTTGGCGGCCAGTACTTACCCTTGCTTGCTGCAAGCGTTGAGCGGCTCTTTTCACCAAAGTCGGCCGCTTGAGTGTCTGCTTTCGGCCATTAGCGGTCGTTCATCGAGACCAATAGTCCGCGCTCAAACGAACCCTCGCGAACTCTTTATCAAATCATAGGCTGCGTTTATCTCGCGTGATCGTTCTTCAGCGACGGCACGCATGCTTTCGGGCAGCCCGCGAGCAGCTAACTTGTCCGGATGGTTTTTGCTGATAAGTTTTCGGTAGGCACGCTTGATATCCGCTGGAGCGGCGTCCGGCGACACATCCAATGCGACGTAGGCATCGGCGAGCCGATCTTGAGGAGGTCCGCCAGACGAACCTCCTGCAGCGCCACCGGTTGCCGCCCGTATGAGCGATTCGAGTTGAGCAACGTCTCCCTCAGTCAGTCCTAGCCGGCCTGCAACACGAACCAGTATGGTGTGTTCCGCTGGGTGGAATTGTCCATCAGCGGCCACTGCCATGCATTGCAATTGCAGAAAGAGCTGAACGAGCGGCGCACGCCCGCGACTGATTGCCGCAAATCGATCCACTGCGGCATCAAGATCGAAATGCGGCTGTTTCCCTTCGCTGAATGCGGATTTGGCCAGACGGCGCTGTTCGTCAGTGAGGTGCAACATGCCGAAGATTTGCTCGACAGTATCGATCTCGTCGCGTGTTACGACGCTATCCGCTTTGCACAGAGCACCCATTACAGCAAAGATGGATTCGATCAGCTCTGTTTGCGCAACGCGCAGCCCACCAACCACAGTTCGCTGCAACGCATTGCTAGCGAGATAGCCGATAATTCCGCCCAAAAGGAGCCCTACTGGGCCACCTGCGAGCAAACCGATGATTGCGCCGATGAATGCAAGTGTCATTCGTGAAGTCTAACAGCGCCGAAGGAATCCCCGATATGCGCAGCCAAATAACTCGTCTACGTGAACTAAAGACAATATCGCGCGCAGTCGTGCCAATTGCGTCGTTCGCTTTGGGTAATTCGCCGTCGCTCAACAGCTAATCACCCAACCGCGCCCATCAAAGTCAGAGCGGAAGCACCATGTCTACCCGGTCTAAGCCCAACGCCCAGCCATCTTTAGTGATTGAGATCGTAGTTGCTCCATACTTCTCGAAAAAAGGTGCGACTTTCTGACTCGTCGCAAGTCCTACTTTCCTTGTATTCGACTTACGGCCCTGGTGGATCACTCGCTCCATGATTCTTGCCCCAACGCCCATGCCCTGAGCCTTTGTCCCAACCATGATCCAATCGAGTCTTTTCTCGATCTTGCTATCGCCAGACAAGCCAAAAACGCCGATTACCTGCCCACCCACTTCGCAAACCTCATAGCTTTTCGGCGGATCTTCAAGGAATTTTTCGTAGTCCTGACGTTCGATAACGGCAAGATACTCCGGGCAATTCGCATCGAAGATGTCGATGCATGCCTGGAAATCGTCATTGCAATAGGGTCTGAATGCGAAGTCTATCATCAGGCAGATATTTCCGAATTGGCTGCTTTGGGTTGCGGTTTCAACCGATGAACGCAACACCTAATCTCTAACTATAGAGAGGAGGTTGTTGAAAATGAAGCAGCGACGAAGAATTTGTTACACTGAAACTGATAGAGCCTTGATTTTGGATCGCTGGATTTTCAATAGTAGTCTAGATTTGTCGCTACTCTTGGGTAATACCCGCGACCTCCCATGTACGCAGTATGCAAGGATTCAGTAACTGCTCATACTCGCAACCTGAGTCACCTTTTAAGTTGAATGACTGATCATCAGAAACCATATCCGAAAGCGGAACATCCTTTGACGTCGCGTACTCGATAAGCACATCCACAAGACAAATTGCAGTGGCATTGGCTGGCTGCTGTACGCGTCTTTCTTTATCAGATTGGGCCAATCCGCTAATTCAGAAGGACTCCGGTAGAATCCAAAACGCTTGTTCCAGAAAAATTTTTGTCACCGAAGGTCGAACCGTTTTCAATATGTCTTTGTCGCTCTGCGAGTACGCAGTGGGCGCGGCAAATAGCATGATCCAAGTAATCAGAGAAATTCGTATCATCGAACCGTTCAGCTCCCAGGGGCCGCTTTGGGGCAGTAGCAGAGGCCCAGAATACCGCGAAAACAGTTTTTGAACGGCGCGTTACGCGTGCTTAGCGGCCGCTCACAGGTGGCAAGAATTCGGACTGTCGGGCCAAGATCCCAACTTTCAAGTAAGAGCTAAAGCCCCGGAATGTGTCAAATGTTGGGGGGAGGGGGCAATGCTAAACCCGATAATCGGGCTGGTTTACCGCGTAGCCTTGCTTTTATGAGAGCCATCACCAACGAGATCAGGCCCACCTGAAGTTCTGCAAGTCGGATCCCAGGGTAAGCGATTCCAAAAAACGATGAGATGCTGAATACCGATATTGACGTTGGCGACTCACCGATGGACTATGCTGATAGTCCATCCACTACGGAGCCATGGCAAATGAAAACAGTAAAAGACATATTGGATTCGAAGGGGTACGAAATCTGGTCGGTGAAACCTGACGCCACTGTGTTTGAGGCTGTCAAACTGATGGCGGAGCGAGGCGTTGGATCATTGCTAGTCATGGATGGCGACAAGCTGATCGGCATTGTCACAGAACGTGACTATGCGCGAAAAATCATCCTGGAAGACAAGTCGTCAAAAAATACGGCTGTGGCCGATGTCATGACAAGAAAACTGCTTTGTGCGACACCGGATCGGACAATAGATGAATGCATGGCGCTGATGACGGACAAGCGGGCCAGACATCTTCCAGTGCTTGAGCACAAACGCGTTGTCGGCGTTGTCTCAATAGGTGATTTGGTCAAAGCGATGCTCAACGAGCAACAGGTTCTGATTGATCATCTTCAGCACTACATTAGCGGTTAAGGGAGAACTCAGGAGGTAGTTTCCCAATTATTGCCTGAAAGTTAGTCGTTAACAAATGGGCAAAGTTGGGCTGTTACATGCAGGGTAGGAAGGGGCTACGTTTTCGTGCAAGACAATTGTAAGAAATCGCAAAAGCACCGCAAATCCCCAAAAACTGTTCACTCCAACTGTGACTGAAATTGCAACGATTTCGAATAGAACAAGAAAGCAGTAGAATACGGCGGCTCGCGAGTGTCAGACGCGTGCAAGGTTGACCTCTGCTCTTTCCGTTCCCAACGCAATCTCACATCAAAGTTGACAATTGGATATCTTCTTGCGGTATAGTCCGCGAATGCGGTACTTGCCAAACTACATTCTTTCGTTCGCGGTCGTATCGTTCCTAACGATTACGTTGAGCGGATTTCATCTGCACGCCGATTTCGGCGATCATGCGGCGGAAGTAGAGCACGGGCATGAACTGCATGCTGTCGACTCCTTCGGCGATATCTCACACGACGTTGAAAATATCGGTGATCACGTCGATGTGAATGTCTTCGAGGCAGCGAGTAGTTTCTCAAAGCTGCCCGTATTTATCTCCGCAGATGTTCACTCGCCGCAAGTATCCGCATCGGAAGTTATCGTTCGTTGGTCTATTGAATCGCCGCAAATTATATTGCATAGGCGACTGCAACTTAGACCGCATCTCCGCGCGCCGCCAATCCCAATCTAAATAGACTTTAGTTCGTTTGCCGAGCAGCGGCTGCTGCTCGCGAACGCGTTTATTCTGAAACTGCGCTTCGTCGTGAACGCAGTGGGAGATACAGACATGTGGGTGAACCTCACGAATCGAATTGGCTTGTTTGGCCTGCTTACGACTCTCGGCCAAATGGCGTTCGCGGATCCGAATGTCGAGAACACCGTCGATTTTGACCAGGCGATTGTAAAAACGTTGGAATCGAATCCGGTTCTGATTTCATTCGGTCATCAGCTTGAAGCACAACGTGGTCGCGTATTACAGTCCGCAGTTCGACCCGGCATGGAACTTGATATTGAAGTCGAGAATGTTGCCGGTACCGGCCGGTTTTCCGGCGTTGACGGTTTTGATGCAACAATCAGTCTTGCCTGGTCGATAGAGCGCGGTAAGCGCCAACTTCGCATTGATACGGCTTCGGCCGGATTATCGCTGCTCGAAGCGGAAGCCGAAATCGGGCAGCTCGACGCAGCGGCTGTGACAGCCCGCCTGTTCTTGGCGAGTTTGGCGTATCAGACGGAAGCCGGGCTTGTAAACGAGGCGATTGCTCTTGCTGAGGAGACAGTGGCGTCGGTAGAGCGGCGAGTTCGGGCCGGCCGAATTGCCAGTGCCGACTTAGCACGCGCCGAGGTCGAGCTGTCACGCACGCAACTGCGCCGCGAAGATCTGGAACATCGACTGAAAGCATCGATTCGATCGCTTGCGGCTCAGTGGGGCGAAACTGTGCCACAATTTGATCGGGTACGAGGCAATCTAGCAGACCTCCCGACGCTCGATGATTTTTCGGCGTTGCTTACGCGTGTGACTGGTAGTCCTAAGCTTCGCTACTTCGCGAGTGAACGACGTCTGCGAGAGGCCGAAGTTCGGCGTGCCGCCGGTGAGTCGAAACCCGATTGGCGAATAACGGCCGGCGTTCGACAAATGCAACTATTGGACGATCAGGCGCTGGTTGCCGGCATCACGATTCCTCTAGGGGCGAAGAAACGCAATCACGGCCGTGTTGCTACCGCGCGAGCGGAGGCCGCCCGAACCGATGCGGACCGAGTCGCAGCGCGCGTGCAAATCGAAACGCAGTTGTTTGTGTTATTTGAAGAACTAAAACACAGCTTGCATCGAGCGACCACCTTACGTGAGGAGATATTACCGCGTGCAGAGATCATCCTAAAAGAGACCTTGCGGGCCTACGAAGCAGGCCGATACAGCTATATCGAACTTCGTGCCGCTCAAGATGACGCCTTAGCAGCACGCTCCGAGGGAGTGGCAGCGCTAATTGATGCGCACCGGAATGTAATTGAAATTGAAGCATTAACGGGAGCGGCGTTGTCGGCGCCAACTCGGTAAAAGTGAGAATCACAATGAAACATCTACAAACCACTATCCTGCTGCTAGTTGCACTTGTCGTTACGGCTTGCGGGGACGTGCAAGAGACACACGACGAGCCAGGGCACGGAGATGCCACAGCAGCCGAGCCGGAAAAGGGCCCGAATGGTGGACGCGTTCTCGCTAACGAGGGTTTCGCGCTCGAGCTCGCAATCTTCGAGTCCGGTGCTCCACCCGAGTTTCGCGTTTGGGCAACCGATGACGGCGTGTCCATTGCGGCGACGGACTTGACGTTGACGATAACGTTGACACGACTCGGCGGCATCCAGGACAACATCCAGTTCGCTCCACAAGGCGAATTCCTGAGTGGCGATACCGTTATTTACGAGCCGCATTCGTTCGTTGTCAGCATAGAAGCGAAATACCAAGGTCAATCACATACTTGGCAGTACGACAACTTCGAGGGACGAACGCGCATTGCGCGCGACATCGCGGATGCAGCAGACATCGCTGTTGAACAGGCCGGCCCGGCAACAATTCGTGAGGATGTAACCGTCTACGGCCGCGTCGTTTCCGACCCCGAGAATGTCAGTCACGTCAACGCCCGATTCGACGGTGTTATTCGTTCGGTAAGTCGTTCAATCGGCGATGTTGTTAAGAAGGGTGAGACCTTGGCTGTGGTTGAAGCCAACGACAGTTTGAATAGCTACGCTGTCACCGCGCCGATCGCCGGTACCGTCATCGAGCGGCACGCCAACCCGGGGGAAACCACTGTTGAGCGGACTTTGTTCACCATTGTCGATACGTCATCGGTTTGGGCGGAACTCGCGGTATTCCCATCCGATCGCTCTCGCGTACAGGTCGGCGCGTCGGTCACGGTTCGAACAGCCATTGGCGACATCAGCATCGACGGCAAAATTGCGTTGCTAAGCCCGGTCGCCGGCTCCAACCAATCCGTGACGGCTCGTGTCCGTTTGGACAATAGCGAAGGCTTGCTTGCCGCTGGCATGTACCTGACTGGTGAAATTGAAGTGGGACGTTACGCAGTACCGCTGGCGGTTAAACGCACAGGCCTTCAAGCGTTCCGTGACTTCACGGTTGTGTACGCGCGAATCAACGACGACTACGAGGTCAGAATGCTGGAACTCGGTCGTCACGACGAAACCTGGGTTGAAGTGCAAAGTGGCCTGGAAATTGGCACGACCTACGTGACGAATAACAGCTACGTGATCAAAGCGGACATCGAAAAGTCCGGCGCATCCCACGACCACTGAGGCCACTATCATGTTGCAATCAATTATTAAGTTAGCGCTTGAGCGCCGTGGTCTGATTCTGGCAGTCGTGGTGGCGCTGGTCGGTCTTGGCGGCTGGAATTTTACGCGATTGCCCATTGACGCGGTCCCCGACATCACCAACGTGCAAGTCGTCGTGTTTACGCAAGGACCCGGCTATACACCGCTGGAAGTGGAGCAGCGTATTACATTCCCGCTTGAGAACGCCATGGCCGGTCTTCCGCAGCTCGAGAATACGCGATCGTTGTCACGCTATGGTCTGTCGCAGATTACTGTCGTGTTCGAAGAGGGCACAGACATCTATTTTGCACGCCAACAGGTCGCTGAGCGATTGAACGCCGCGACACCGGATCTGCCACGGGGTTTAAACCCGAGCCTGGGTCCGATTGCGACCGGACTTGGCGAGATCTTCATGTTCACCGTTGACGCCGACGTCGGTGCCACGAATGACGACGGTTCGCTGATCACGCCGACCGACCTGCGCACCGTGCACGACTGGATCATTCGACCGCAATTGCTGCGTGTGCCCGGCGTTGTTGAGATAAACCCCATTGGCGGATTCAAAAAAGAAATTCTCGTAGCACCGGACCCAACCAAACTCCTGGCGTACGGATTAGGCTATGACGACGTCGTGATGGCGTTGCGGCGCAACAACGAAAATCGCGGTGCGGGATTTATTGAACACAATGGCGCGCAATGGTTGATGCGTGTTCCCGGACAAGCGGAGTCGATGGACGACCTGGGCAGTATTGTTGTTGTGGAAAACGACGGAATACCGGTGCGTATCCGTGACATCGCGACTGTAGGTCTCGGTAAGGAGATGCGCTCGGGTGCGGCGACTCAGAACGGCCGTGAAGTTGTCATGAGCACAGTGTTCATGCTGATGGGCGAAAACAGCCGAACCGTCGCCAAAGCGGTCGGGGAAAAACTCGAAGAGATCAAACGCTCATTGCCCGACGGTATCACCGCAACCGCGGTTTATGATCGTACCGGGCTTGTTGACAAGACGCTCGACACGGTACGCACCAATCTTGTCGAGGGTGCGTTGCTCGTCGTTGTTGTACTGTTTGTGTTCTTAGGAAATGTGCGCGCAGCGATACTTACTGCAGCCGTCATACCGATCGCGATGCTCATGACGATCACCGGAATGGTGCAATCCAAAGTGAGCGCTAACCTGATGAGCCTGGGTGCGCTCGATTTTGGTCTCATCGTGGACGGTGCCGTAATCATCGTCGAAAACTGTTTGCGTCGATTGTCCGAGGCCGGCCGCAATGGCCAGCTCGACATCAAGGATAGGCTCGCTGTCGTTAACGATGCCACGCATGAAGTGATTCGACCGGCGCTATTCGGTGTCTTTATTATCACGGCCGTCTACATTCCGATATTCGCGCTAACCGGAATCGAAGGAAAAATGTTCCACCCAATGGCGATCACGGTCGTGATTGCTTTGGTCAGTGCGATGATTTTGTCGATTACTTTCGTACCGGCTGGAGTCGCAATACTATTTCGCAAGCCGGTGGTTGAAAAGGAAAGCGTAGTCGTGCGCGGCGCACGATCTGTGTACCGTCCGGTTCTGGTCGCCTCGCTAAAATGGCGATGGTCCATTGTTGTCGCTGCGCTGGCGTTGGTGATTGTCAGTGGCGCTGCTGCAACGCGACTGGGCGCTGAATTTGTGCCCAATCTTGACGAGGGCGACATTGCGATGCACGCACTTCGAATTCCCGGCACGTCTCTACAACAGTCGATCAATCAACAACAGCAGCTTGAGGCCAAGATCAAGGAAATGCCCGAGGTTGCTCGCGTGTTTGGAAAAATCGGTACTCCGGAAGTGGCCACCGATGCAATGCCGCCCAGCGTTGCTGACAACTTCATCATGTTGAAACCACGTGACGAATGGCCAGATCCTAAAAAGAGCAAATTGGCTGTTGTTCGCGATCTGGAAGAGGTCGTGACACCGATTCCGGGCAATCGATACGAGTTCTTGCAACCGATCCAGATGCGCTTCAACGAGTTGATCGCCGGCGTACGTGCCGAACTCGCGATCAAGGTGTTTGGCGATGACTTTGATCAGTTGATCGAATTAGGCAATACCATCGAGTCGACACTCAGGAACGTCCCCGGTGCCGCGGATGTCGCGGTAGAACAGGCAACGGGACTGCCGGTGCTGACGATCGTGCCCAATCGTGAAGCATTGGCACGTTATGGTTTGACGATCAGCGCGATTCAGGATCTTGTAAGCACGTCATTGGGCGGCAAAAAGGCCGGCCAGTTGTACGAGGGAGACCGGCGGTTTGACATCGTTGTTCGACTGGATGATGTAAGACGTGAACAGACCGACGAGTATCTTAACCTGCCGGTTCGATACGGGGAGGATAGTTTCGTGCCATTGGGTGAGCTCGCAGCGATCGAACTGGTCAGTGGCTACAACCAGGTTAATCGAGAGAACGGCAAGCGTCGCATGGTCATCACAGCGAACGTTCGTGGCCGAGATTTGGGAAGCTTCGTGAAAGACGTTCGTTCAGCGGTATCTAACCAGGTGGAGATTCCGGCAGGTTACTGGGTCGAGTATGGTGGTACTTTCAGGAATCTTGAATCAGCTGCAACTCGATTGAGTGTTGTCGTGCCGGTTACGCTTTTGTTGATCATTGCGCTGCTGGTATTGGCGCTGGGTTCGATACGAGATGCGTTGGTTATTTTCAGCGGTGTGCCGCTCGCGCTTACAGGCGGTGTTGCGGCGCTTTGGTTGAGGGATATTCCGTTCTCAATTTCAGCGGCCGTCGGATTCATTGCCCTATCGGGTATCGCCGTCCTCAATGGCCTGGTGATGGTCTCATTCTTTCGGGACATCATATCGAGCGGTATGGATGTTGGTGAAGGAATTATTGAAGGTGCACTGGTCAGACTTCGGCCAGTGCTAATGACGGCATTGGTTGCCTCGCTGGGCTTTGTTCCGATGGCATTAAATACTGGCATCGGCTCTGAAGTACAACGTCCGTTGGCCACCGTAGTGATAGGCGGCATCGTGTCATCGACAATTCTGACACTCGTGGTTTTGCCGGCACTCTACAGCATCGTACACAGTAAGCGGCGGAGCGAATAATTCGTGATGGACAATGTGTAGCCAATTGGTTATTGGAGAGACGCGCAATTTCTTCAAGGAAAGTTGGGGGCGTGGGGCGGCATTGGCAGAGATTCGCCTCATACCAGGCGAATCAGAGCGTTAAGAATGAATCAAAAGTTAAGATTCAAGGAGAGCAGGGCGCATGGTAGGTATTGACCTCTTTCCGTAGTTAGATCTTAGAACATTGAGTTATCGTTCTTTGACTCCTCGGGAATTACTTGTAGCACATCCCAATGCTCAACAATCTTTCCGTTTTCATCAAACCGAAAGATGTCCATTCCCGCGTATTCCAGATTGTCGGGCCAAACCTGGTGACAATGAAGGACGACGAGGTTGCCTTCCGCCACCGTCCGTTTGAAATGTGTAGTTTTGACCGGGTACTCCGCCGTCATTCGTTCAAAGTACTCGATGAAGGCTTCTTTTCCGTCAGCGACCTCGGGATTGTGCTGGATATACTCGTCGCCTACGTAGCGCTCGACGGCCTCTCGTGGTTTGCTCTGGTTGAACATCAGGTCGTAGAACGCCTGTGCGGTCTCCATGTTCTTTGTCGGATTGCTGCCCATTAGATATTCTCCGTGTCGCGAATAGAATCGTTGCTTACCAAAGATACATACTCGCCTTTTTATTGATGATCGATAACTGAGGGAAAATATTTCAATAGGGGTACCAAACGTACCTCGGGCATAGCATAAAAGTCAATCATACCAACGATTTACGACTCCCCCAGTAATCTTAACTTTTGTGTAATAGTTGGGGAGTTGTGTTTAGCGGTACCTGCCAACCGCCAGGTTTAAGGTAGGCTCAGAGCCTGAATTGCGAGGAGTATAATTGTCTGATGGAATCACCTGATCCACAGGCTTTGGCCAAGTACATAGCTGACGTGCAACGTCTCGTGCGGACCGATGTGTCCGACCGTGACAGTCTGGTCGATGCCTTAATCGCTCAGCGCCATGAAGAGGAGAAGTTCGAATACCAGCGGTTCATGGCCGACGATTCCATTCCACTCGAGGAACGTGAGCGATTCGGGACGCCACTGAGCGACGAGGAGATCGCGTGCCTGAAAGAAAGTGGCGTAGATCTCAACAATTCTATTAAGCCTGAGAAGGACCCACTGTTGGCGGGCTACTGTCAGGTCGCGGACATACTCATTGGGGCATTGACCGTAGCCCAGGTCGCTGAGCGTCTGGGCCATTCGGTGCTCCAGGTCCACGAATTGGCGGCGAATCACAGACTGTACGGCGTCAATAAGAAGTACGGTCTGGAGCGTTTCCCAGCGTTTCAATTTACAGACGACGGACTGTTGTCGGGATTTTGGGATGTCGCGCCGCATATTTCGAGAGAATTACCGATGGCGAGTGTCGAGTCATTCTTTATGCGTGCGAACCCCGATCTCTTCATCAGTGAAGATACCGATCAGACGCTTAGTCCTATTGAGTGGCTCGCTAGCCGGCGCGATCCTACAACAGTCACGTCGTTACTGAAGCATCTTTAGGGTCGTCTCACAGCCATGAAGGAAAAGAGCAGAACCGCAACGTACACTGAAAGCCCATGAGAATGCAGGGTGAGGTAAGCCAATGAAAGGGGGAAAGTCGGGCGATGTCGTGGATGACGCATTAGTCGACAAACTCGAAGCAGCACAGTACGAGCGGGCTCGTGCGCGCCGACATTCTATCGAGGACCAAGTCGCCGCGGGTGAGCACGGAGACAGGAGCGTCAAGGTCGGACTCAAGGCGTTTCACGGGATTTGCGATCACTGGGCAATCGACCAAAAGGATGCAAAAGCAATATTGGGGTCCGATAGCAAGGAAAACGGCGATACAGCAGAGCTTCTGGAGCGAATTCATTACGTGATGCGGATTTACAGATTGATCATCGAAGTTGTACAAGGTGATCAGGCCCGCCAACAGCGATGGATCCGTCGTTCGATTGCGTCTTTGGATGGTCAGCGGCCGATCGATCTCATGAAGTCAGGTCCAATTGACAGCGCGAGAGTGTTGGAATATCTCGAATACTATAAGTATGGAAGTTCGTCATAGAGCGCGCATGTTGCTGCTGCAATCGTTCCCGCTACAACGGGAACCGGGATATCGGTAGCCGCTTAGCCGGTAGCCGAGGTTGCGGGAACGAACACTTCAGGAGATCACTCACCAAATAACGATGAATTCATCACGACGAGCGTAATTCGTCATT
Organism: Woeseia sp.; assembly: GCA_021773015.1. Taxonomy (GTDB): domain Bacteria; phylum Pseudomonadota; class Gammaproteobacteria; order Steroidobacterales; family Woeseiaceae; genus OFTM247. The sequence continues at coordinate 249,502 of JAJFKW010000001.1, read as the reverse complement.
TTTAGGTGAATTCATCAAATCATCATATATATGGTGAATGGAGTCGACGCCCAAGGAGATATCTAACAAGAAATCTTCCTGCCGTATGTTTTGAACCTTGTTTCTTTGCCAACTCTACGGCATGCAATGCCCGTTGTAGCCATCTAAATGTGGGATCACACACCGTTCGCAGTGGTCACGAATTTACTTCATTACAAAAGGTCAGTTTTCGAATTTGTTTCACAGACGCGGGGATTGGGGCCGACAGTTCACGGATTTGTTTCACAGGCCACATGGTGTCGACGTTAGAGAGTGGTCCGACGTAGTTCATATATTTACAAGACTTAACATAATATACATTACACGCATAAATGGAGCCGATGGGCACGCAGGCTACGAAAGTGGCTTAAATCTAATCTCAGGCTGTCCACGGACGTATTTGGGCAAGGTCTCTACTCCCTAACGGTATTAATGCTCGTTATCGCCGCACTGTCGGCAATACCAGAATCTGGCGTCCACTAGTGACGTTCGGCGTCACCTGCGCCGAGACACCCGTCACACAAACCCGCCACCCGACACCGTTTCACAACGTGGCACGCGAAATGCGGTCTATGCTGTGCATACGTGGCACGGAGGCTGCGGCATGGTCATAGATGGCATATGGATATCGCCGTCAATGGTCGATCAGGTAGCGGAGATTACGGGCAACCACCGCAAGACTGTTTTGCGCTGGATGCGCAATCGTGAATTTCCAACGGCCATACGGAGATTGTTGGACCTACTGCACAACGGTAACCTCGGCGCGATCAATCCGGCCTGGGACGGTTGGGCATTGCACGCCGATACCGGCGAGTTACGGGCACCGGAAGACACGACTTGGCGTGCTGGTGACGTGCGTGCGATGCAATTGCGCTATCACGAGATCAGTGCGCTAAAACTGAAAATCCGGCAATTGCAAGCGATTGTCGACGCCACTCAACTAGCAGGAACAACACCGGCCGTGCAGACAATTCGCCGCAGTAGAACGGCGTAAGAGGCGTTCATCGATATGGCATCGTTCTCAAAAAGAAATCAGTTCGTCAAGGCTTTCAAGATTTGCAGGATTTACCGGAAAATTTTTGAGCAATGGCAGCGGTTTCATCGCGGTGTCATACATATCTGTGTATTCAACAATAATTTGCAAAGATGGCCTCAGCGCCAATTCAAATGAATCATTTGCCGCTCTACGCTGCTCGATGGACTCTCCGCCAGTAAATACGACAGACAGAAGCAACTCTTCTGTTCCGCTCAGAATCATGTATTCGTCCGGTAATGACTGACTCTTAAGTTCCATCACGATTGGACTCGGGTTTATGTCGCTAACTATGCCTCTCCAGTCAACATCGATTCGCCGCGGACTATAGTCTTTTTCTCCGACGAAATACTTGATGTCCGTAATAGTCGCGGTGCCAAGCCCCTTGTTCTCTAGAATCAGTTGGAAGCCTTGCCCGTTCTCGTAATTGTACTTGATGACGAAAAAAAGAGCTGGACGTACCGAAGCCTGTTCAATTTTAGTAGCACGTGCGTCTTGTGCGTCTGCGCGTCGATCAGCACGTATACCCAGATAAAGGTTATAGAACCCTAGAGCGAGACTGCAAGCCGCGATAACAAGAGTGACTACTGTCCGCCAATTCCAAGATGACGCAGACTCACTCTTGGCTGTACTTTCGTCAGTACGACTTGCCTCATTTTTCGCAGAGGTAGGCGGGATATCGTCTGTAGCTTTGGTCGATGTTTCCTGAGGCTCATTTTCCATCGGCCAATTGTAACATGGGCCGTTTGGACCTAACGACGCAGCCGAGGAATATGCACCCGTTCAATACGCCTGGGCGTCGCGTCTGGCGTCACTATCGACGACGGCCCAACACTCTGACCTGTAGAACCCGACGACGGTGCGTTGCTGGGGTCACTGATGCCGATAGGATCGTCACGCGACGGCGGTACGGAAAGCGCCGGGGCCGAGAATGACTTTTTGACCGGCGACACGTCGACCGATGCGGGCTGTTTTCGAAACAAAAAGAAACCGGCACCGATGACGCTGCTTTTCGCGCTATTATGGGAGGCAGTTAATGTCCCAAAGCGGCCAGTCGCATCAATTTGTTCAGCCACTGGATTATTTTGGACCGTCGATTACGAAACCTACGGATGCGGTGATTCACCATGACTGAGAGGACGATGAAGCGTGCGGTAATCACGAAAGAAAATCTCGCCCGTTACTCTCTCGAAGCGATATTTATCGTCTTTAGTGTTTTGTTAGCACTGTTCCTAGATAACGTCTTAGAGGACCGGAGAGACGCACGCGTAATCGATGATCTCGTATCCCATATCGCTGATGAAATGAGAAGCAATCTTGCTATCGTGGACCAGTGGCTGCCGTATCATCGGACCGTAGTTGATGAGATAGATCGTTACCTTGCATCTGACGAGCTCCAACAGAGCTTGCTAACGGCCGACGGTATCGACTATGGACGGTTGATGGAAAGGGGTCTCATCCAAGATTTTTACAGAAACTCGTCCTGGCAGCTTGCGCAGCAAAGTGAAATGACATCGCGCATTGAATTTAGTGTGACCGATGCAATTTCGAAAGCTTATCTGTCGCAACAAAATGTAAACTTGACGCTCCAGCGCTTTTCCGATTTCGTGTTTGAGCGACAGACACACGACCCTAATCAATTAGTCAACTCGTTGAGAATTCTCCGCAATCTCTTGCAAGAACTGTCTGGCCAGCAAAGTGTGTTGCAACACAATTATCAGGAAGCACTCCAGATTGTTGGGCGGATGAATGCGGACCTGAAATAGCATGTGCGCAGAGACTCTTAGGCCAATGAATGGTCGACTGCATCGACCGGTTGAATCCGCAGGGAAAAGCCGCCATCTGCCGTCAGTACAAAGAAAAGGGTCAGAACTTGCCGCTTGCCCTACCCTGCGGCTCCAATCTTAACTTTTGATTTAAAGTTAAGCCTTAACTTTTGCAGTAATGTCTGGATTTGGCGCCGGCCAGTTCCCTTCCAACTCAGTTGCGATGATGAAGCGTTGATCGACAAGGCGACAACTCATACCGCTGAAAATAGGCCTGGCTACACACTAATAATCGGTTTTCTTGCTAAATATATTCCCGCAACAATCAGTCCAAGGCCCGCGATGCGAGCGGTTGTAACCGGAGTTTTAGGCACATTCAATAGCCCAAAGTGATCGATGATTGTAGCGGCAAGCAATTGACCAATCAGCACCAGAAATATCGCATTTCCGAGGGTGATCTTCGGCGCGATCCAGGTAATTGACAGAACATAGAACGCAACAAATAGGCCACCCAGGTAGTAGTGAGTGGGTATAGCAATCATTTCATCCTTGCTCGGGAGCGGATGGCTGAACGTCATTACGGCCGTGATCGCAAGAGCTATCGAAAACAACACGAACGCCGCAGGAATTGGATTTCCAAGGTGTGTTCCAAGACCAGCATTCAGTGCCGCCATTATTGGAATACCGGTACCGGCGATGAACAAAATGACACCCAGAACGAAGGCGTGAGCAAGCCAACCCATCACAATGAGACAGCAACGAGTGGTCGATTTGTGAAGTAACTATTTATCACTAAGCACCTTTCGATATTCTTCTACCGGCAAGCCTCCAATGCCCCAATCTTCCATCTCTACCTCATCAATTACTACAAATGTCGTAGTTGGGTTCTTGGCAAGGACGTCAGATAGCAGTTTTGTTGCGCCGTTAATCAGAGCAACTTTTTGTTCGCGCGTCACGCCTTCGCGTGTCACTTTAATGTTGATGTAAGGCATGCGCCATCTCCTACTTGTTTAGATTCGATAACATGAAAAACCTTGGCGATGATTTGCCAGCGGGCCGCCTCGCGCACAAGGGTCAATAGGTCAACAAAGCTTCGCTGCCCGATTGAACATCGGACTCGGGCAAACGCGGTGTTGCCACCGGCAAACTCGATACCGTCAATGATGTCCCGCCGGGCCTCACTCCTCGAAGCGCCAGATTCACGAGCCGCAACGATGGGGAAATATTCCCCCATCGTCCGGTACAGCAATGGGGTCTCATCTGCTGTTGCATAGATTGCCTGCGGATGAAACGCCACCGCAAGCTTATCTCTATCACAGTAGTAGAGCGCATCGAAATAGATCTTCAATGTCTCCATGACACCATCGAAATCACTCATGATGCCTTGCGATCCTCGATCAGTCCTTCAGCGGTCATTGATTGAATGACTGCTGGGCGTTTGCGAATTCGTTCCACGTAGTCCTGAACCAACGGCCACGGCTGCAAATCAAATTCGATGAAACCGGACCAGTTAAGCACCACAAATGCATACGCATCCGCAACGGTAAACTGCGCACCAAGCAAAAATACTCTGCCGTCCGAAAGCTTCGATTCGATAAAGCCAACCCGGCGGGCGATACCGGCCTCCGCAAGCTCTTTTGCAGACGCGTTGAGTTTGGTGCCAGAAAAGAACGGGCTGTAGGCTTTGTGCAACTCTGATGAAACGAAGTTTAGGATTTCCTGGAGTCGCGTACGTTCCAGTGTCCCGTTTGCAGGTACAAGGCCAGAGTCTGGGGCCATGTCTCCAAGGAACTGCAAGATCGCGGGGTTCTCCGTGATGACCTCGCCGGTGTCCGTTTGCAAAGCGGGGACATAACCGTTCGGACTGATCTCACGAAAATTAGCCCCGGATTCGGTTTTGCCACGCTTCGTATCTGTCTTCTCTAGATCGAAGTTCTGGCCAAGTTCGTTGAGCACAATGTGAGACGCCATCGAGCAGGCGCCGGGCTTGTAGTAGAGCTTCATTTTGGTTTCTCCAGTATGAGGTTAGTTAATGTCGCCATCTTTGACGAGAAAGTTACCGTTGACAACCTAATATCTACTAGATACCTTAATCAGCGATTACCTGAGAGTTACCTGGTTACTTAAATGTCTTTAAAAGTCCGACGCAACAACAGCCCCAAACTGCCAGAGCGGTGCATGTTGACCGAATGCATGGCCGTCATCGCAGGCGCTTGGGCCCCCAACGTCATCTGGTGTTTGCGGGCGGGGCCGAGGCGTTTTAACGAATTGAGAATTGATATCCCTCCGATTTCGGCGAAGGTGTTATCCGCGCGATTGTCCGAGCTTGCGGAACGTGGCGTATTGAACCGAAACGTGCGCCCAACGTCGCCGCCGTCGGTTGAGTACGAACTCACGGAACTTGGAGAAGAGCTGATTCCTGCGCTCGATGCGATTGTCCAGGTGGGGCACCGGCTAAAAGCGCATAACGAATAAGTCAAACGTTTGATTTTTTTGTGTTCATCCACTCTACTGCGTGCAGCTGTGTACGCTATACCGCCCGCCACTCCCAGTGCACAGTACGCTCAACTTCAGGGTCGATTTCAATCGTTTAACTTACGCCCGGCAAAAGATTCGAGACGCAGATTAGCGTTTTCCCGACGAAGGGCGACAAGGTGGCTTGGCGGCGCTTTAGCGTGGAGGCCAACGAGTCCCCTGCCCCTGCGAAGACGCATTGCCTCGCACTGGCTACCCTCAACTTTTGCGGAATAGTTTGGCGCAGTTCCAAATAGGAGCGCCCCATCCGTCATGTACCGACTATTGCGGCGGTGTCGCGCCAATATTCGAACGCATCTTCTAACCGATCGTCACCCCAAAACAACTCGTGATCGTCCACTACGAATGATGGTGTGCCAAATATCCCAAGATCCCGAGCCTGCGCTGTTGCGTCGACATACGCGCTATGTGTGTGATCGGAATTCGCTAGCGCCATAACACGGTTGTAGGATTGCTTAGTCTTCTTAAGACTTTCGACAACGTTCGACTCTTCGCCTGCCGGTAATCCGTCATTAACCCAAAAATGATACGCAGCTTGAACGTATTCCTCACACCATGACTCCCGCTCAGCAACAATAGCAATTCGGTTCGCCAGGTCGAATTGCTCTAGTGGATACGAGAAAGGAACGCTTATCGATATTCCGTATCTTTTTGCACGACGTTGCAAATCTCGCCACATATATTTTTCTTTCGACGGCTTCCCGATAAATGGCGCGTTGTTCATCTCCTGCATCAGAGCACGCACACTAAATGGCCGCCATCGAACCCTGACACCTACGGCTTCTTCGACCTTTTTTAGCCGACAAACTGTCAGGTACGTATACGTACTGCCGATCGAAAACCAAAAGTCAATATTCTTCATTTAATTGAGAAACAGAAGTTGCTTACCGGGACGATTTGTCAACATACACTGCAATAGACGGAGTCTATCCGAATATGCACGGCTTAGTGCCCAGAGCCCAAACTTACTGCAAATCCTTTGAAGCGGACATTGAAGTTGACAGTACGAACAGATGGCCATACATCTACGCACGTAAGAGTAAGTAACGGTCGACAGTTAGGTGTCGCCAAAATCGTTCGATCATTCCACGAAAATCAGTATTGGTAGCGCTACACACAACGGTTGGACCCCAACGCTACGGTGCAGGATTATAGCGTCTATTGAATTCTCTACGGACAACGGTCGCCGCCATCTTCGCTTCATCTTCTTCGCGACCATCGTTAGTTACGACAAGAAGTATCATTTCAGTCTGTGGGTAGGCACGCACATCTGCAAACCAATTGCCGTCCGATCCATTGTGAGTGAGCATGACGGGCCTCCCATCCTCGACAAGGACCCCCCACCCCAGTGAGTAACCGGTATTACCATCATCCGGCATTTGTAGCCGTTCATATAGTTTCTGGTCAAGTAAAACACCTTCGCCCACTCGCCCCCTTACTTGGTCGTTTACGAATATGGACCAATCTTTGAGGCTGATATGCATATTTCCGGCGGAATTGAACAGCGGTGGATTTACGTGCTCGGCATCGTCAGGAGACACTGACACGAGCCGAAAAAATGAGGGGCGGTGCCCCCACGGTTGATCGATGATGTCTCCATTGTTAGCGGAACCAGGATGACCGAATCCGAATTCTGAAATACCAAGAGGCTCGATCACGCGATCCGCCAACAGTGTCTCAAACGGCTGACCACCAATGCGCTCTATGACCGCAGCGGCGAGAATGTATCCCGTGTTCGAATACGTGCGGTCCGAGCCAGGAGGATACAGAAGTTCTTTGGAAATGAACTCTTCGAGAACCTTTAACCGTTGAGTAGTGAAATTCGCCGTATTTCCCAACAGCGTGGCGAGTTGACCAGCGGAATGCGCTGGATTTGTGGGCAAACCGGACGTGTGGTTCAAGAGGCTAGCCAGCGTAATCGTTCGAGACTCGTCGGTGAATATCTCGGCGTATTCCGGAAAGACCTCGAATAGAGTGGTCTCGAATTCGACACTGCCATCATCAACATATGTGGCCAATAAGGTCGCTGTCATTACTTTCGCGGTTGACCCGATAAACCACATGTCCGACTGTTCAACGGCCACTGCGCTGCCCTGCTTTCTAACACCCGACACTGAAACAAGTGGCGCATCGCTACCGATCTGAATTAGTACGCCGAGCCCGGGCAAGCCGAGTTCATGTCTTGTGGTCTCGACGAACGCCGTCAACTGCTCTGCGCTAAATCGTCTCGGCTCACCCGCACCCGCATTTGTCAATGTTGCCGAATCGTTGGAGCACGCCGCAAGAAATATCAAAATGCACAGAACGATGACGGGCCGAATCATGAAGGTATCAACGTTGAAATCAGATTTGACTCCATCGTCGCAATGCGTCCGTGTAGTCAACCCGACGACGCTTGCACACTCATGCGCGCATTAGCCAGGTCTGCGACGCTCGGACCAAGGCTGCGTCTTTCCAGCGCTTTTCGCATTTCAATAACGCATTTGTTCACATCCACACCAATTTCCTCAAAGATCGAGCGATAGACGTCATTGCCTGACTGGCAAAGTTCGTCAACACTGTTCGCGAGTCGGCGGCCCTTGGCGCTTAACCTCAACAATGTACGTCGCCTATCAGACTTGTCAGCGGCTTTGGTGATCAGATCATTCTCGATCAGAATGGCAACACGTTGGCTCACAAGTTGGTGAGATGCGGCGAGCGCCCTCGCAAGATTCGCCACGCTCGTTGGACCGTGGTGTTTCAGATAGATCAGCGACGAAGCAACCCGGGAAGGTAGTTCGATTGAGGTGAGCTGCAGTGCCTGATCGCCCGCCTGATCGACTTTGTCGTATAAGCGCAGTAATTGGAGACCCAGAAATGCGGGCCCATAGGAGTCAAAAAAATCGGCCATGCGAGCTCAATCCGTCTATAATATATACAAAGTTTTGCACAAGTTTTTGTATATATCAACTCTATAATGGTCCGTGACTCGATATCCGGACAAGTTTTCGGCGTCGAATTGCGAAGATCGACGCGTTCTCGCAATAGCTGTACACAGCGTTACCCTCGACAGATCGGTCCGCCAAACTTTCAACGCAAAAAATTCACATTAGAATATGTATTTTCACTATTGCTCTAGAGCGCTTAATGGGTCCTTAGCATCCTGAAAAGCGTCCCCGATCATTTCGCGTATTTTTCTTTCCAAGTGTCAGCCGCAGCTTTACCCATCATCATTTGTGGGACATTGAGACGACGGCGAAATTGGCTTGACTACTTTTCCTTTTTGGCTTTCGTCAAATAGCGCTCATATAGCAGATAAAATTGGTACGCTTCGACGTCGCGTGTTCGCTGTCGCAGTAGTCGTTTTGTAGTTTATCTCTCGACAGGCTGCTAACGGCCACTAGCAGCCACCGAACACCCCGAACAATTGTTCCTACATTGAGCCGTAGCGCACCTGCTTTATTCCGCCCTCGCATTGGATTACGGCAACAACACTATCGACGAATCCACTGATAGTAAAAACGCACTCCAACCGCTGTGTTCGGATCAGATATTCCATCCGCAGACTCGATTGTTCGCCACTCGAGATCTAGAGTGTCGCCATTCAGCTTGAAATCAAACTCGCCGAGACCGCCAACATATTCTGGGATAAGTGCAAATTCCGGGTGAATTGTAAGCGTGTCTTGCGATACTTCGAATCGGCCAGCATTTATCAAGAGCGAACTAAAACGAGCAATCTTCTCGGAATCTGCTGGTGCGAATTGCTGCGCAAAGTAGGTTGAGGGTGACTCGCCACCAACCCAGTTCATGCTGTAGTAGTCGCCAGCGAATAAGAGAAAACTTTCCTGAAAATGGCCAGGGCGACGGGTGCCATCTGGCAAGATCGTCTCAGACTGGACTAATCTCCATGCTCCGTCCAATCTGCCATTGACAACGGATTTCGCACTGTCATGAGATGGAGTGCATGCCACCAAAAGCGCTAGGAAAAGCACCAATACTCCTGAGGTCTTCATTTAGTTCGCCCCCTTGTACTCTGAATTATATTTCAATTTCACCTGCGCTTGCGCATAGGGTCACAAGCCGACCTTTTCACAGATAATACGCCAACGGCCGCTTCCGGCGGTAAAGCTGACATACCTTGCCGCTCGAAACGAAAAAGACGTCTGGACACCTCAGTGTAGATAAAGTGTTCACTTTTTTGATATTAGGAGTCAAAATGATCGTATGTCAATTGATGCTTTGAACGATCTAATGCAGGGTATTTTGTCCACCATCCAATTGGACGGCATCGAAGACGCGCAAAGCCGCTACACCGAAGCCCTGCCCGCCTTCAGCCCCGAACGCCGAAAAATGCAGCGAGTATTTTCACAGCTAGAACAAGATCAAGCGGGAAAATGGAGCTATAGGCTTTCTGACAAAGAAAAAATCGGTCAAGCCATAAGTGATCATCACACCACACTTGACGCGCTAGCAAAGCGTTGAAAAACACGAACGTCCTATGCGCCCTGCTCCTGCTGATCGCTCCGGCCTATGCTACACATCCCGACGGCGCGCCCGATGGTTTCTTGAAAACGGTTTTGTCTGATGTTGGCATTCTAAACAACGGTCTATGGGTCGTGCCAGACACTTCAAACCGTAATGATAATTCCCGACATTTCCGAATTACGATCATTCCCAATCAGTACACCGCATCGGCAGTGTTCGAAATCCAATTTGGCGCACCGCAAGGCCAAACCCCCGAACCTGTCGCCCATTTGTTCGACCATGATGGCATCGAGTGGCCTATCAGCAATTACGCGTACCAGAGCGGCAGCCAATACTTTATTTATCTCCACGAATTGCAGGCACACCGGAAAATCGAATTTTCGCTTGTGCTTAAAAACACCAGCTTTGCGAAATTCCACATCACTGCCCTGCTGACAGTTAACAACGAGCAAGAGTCCGTTGAATGGCTCGGTTGGATACGTCGTGATATTAATGCGTCGTAAGCTCCGGCTCGTAGTTGTGGTACTGCTGACCGTTGTTGCCGTGGGCTTTATCCTTAACGAGCGAGCAGAGCAGCATTTTCAAGCGGATTTAGACCCTTGGAAGTAACCCCTGACATGACTCACCCGATACTTGTGGATACTGCCGAAAATGAAATCATTGCATTCAAAGATGCAGCTTTTGGCATCGGCGCACGGGTTTACGCTCGGCCAATCATAGAACGGTGTGTCCCTGAGACATTTCCGGATACCGTCCGGCAAGAGTGTGATTGGTGGATCGAGCGTATTGGTGAGCCTGCCTTTGGGCAGCCGTATTCGGAAACCATGCGGGAAAACCTATATGCCGTGATGACTGAAGCACTTGGCAAAACATTCACGATTGAAGGTTACAGTGAGTGAAGTTACTGCGAGTGAATATCAACAAAGAACTATGGGCAAGGCTCGATGAGATTGACGGGCAAACCATCATCAAGGATGGTGAGCTTGAATGTTGGCGTTATGAATGTCGATGGCAAGTGGAAAATCATCCTGACGGAGAAATACGCAGCATGTTCCAACGCGCCGCAACAATGGACAAACTGACCCGCAAGAATGTTCGTTTGCTGGCTTGTCTGGCATTGGCGCGTGAGCCCTATGAAGATTGTAATGATTTATGATTTTTGGTTTTTTAAATTCAAGACTTTAGGATTTCCCACGGAAACGGCGCAGGTATTCGCGTACTCCGTCGAATACAAAAGTGAACAGCTAAAACAATATGCCCCCGATAAACTGGCGCAATATTTACGAAGCCAAAGTGAAAAACGTCCAGATAATTTTACCGCTGTGCCCTTCCTCGAATATTTGGGCAGAAAACCCAAAGATGAAACTTGAAAATGCCAATCACAGCTGACGAATATTTCGACTGCAAGCTCGCTGCTAAAACGAAATTCGCAAAATTACAAAACCCGCCTAGATAACTGAATGCCAACGGCAGCGGGTAATCAATGAAGAGCAAAAAAACGGAACGACCTCAGCGTACAAAAGATCAAATCGCCTTTGATAAGGCGATGGATGATGCGGAAAGCTTCAACGCTTCCCCCGAAGGTCAAGCCCAGTTTGAAGCCATCGAAAAAGAAACCCCGAACCGCGATATGTGCAGAGCATCAACACTGGCAGATAAGGACGATTTGCCGTTTTAAGAATTGCCCCACCCCTAGGACTTATTGAAAAGGTATCGTCCAACACCATCAATCGGTGGGCTAAACTCCGTCATCACCCGCATCTAGCAGACCCGTGAATATATAGACCGACCCCGAATCGACACCTTTGACGACGTCGTCAACCATGCGGGCCCCGATCACCGCGGCATCGCCGGAGATCGCCACCTTCCCGCCGAATTGGTCACCGGCCTTGCCATCGGCGGCGGTGATCTTGGTTTTCTGACTCCAAGTAGTCCCGGAACGAGTGAATACATACGCTGAACCCGAATCAACGCCGCTGGCGCCGTCGTGATTGCCGGCCCCGATCAAAGCGATATCTTCGGCGAGCGCGACGGTGTAGCCGAACCAGTCGCCCGCTCCGCCATGGGCGGCGGTTAACTTGGCTTGCTGGCTCCAGCTGTCCGCGGAGCGAGTGAATACATACGCAGAACCTGAATCAACCCCGTTAACGTCGTCATCATCGAGGCGAGCCCCGATCAATGCGGTATCGCCTGCGAGCGCGACTCTGACGCCGAACAAGTCGCCGGCCGAACCATCAGCAGCCGTGAGCTTAGCCTGTTGACTCCAGTCGGTTTCCGAGCGAGTGAATACATACGCAGAACCCGAGTCAACGCCGTTAACATCGCTGTCGTCTGCGTTCGCCGTGATCACCGCCGTGTCGCCGGAGAGCGCGACACTGTAACCGAACTCGTCGCCAGTCTCGCCATCAGCAGCTGTAAGCTTGGCTTGCTGGCTCCAGGATGTTCCACAGCGGGTGAATACATACGCGGAACCCGAATTGACCCCGTTGACCTCGTCGTCATCGAAGCGAGCCCCGATCAAAATAGTGTCGCCGGAGAGCGCGACGCTGTAGCCGAACAAGTCGACTGCTGCGCCATCGGAAGCGGTGAGCTTGGCCTGCTGGGTCCAAGTAGTTCCGGATCGAGTGAATACGTACACCGACCCCGAATCGACACCGTTAATGTCGCTGTCATCTGCATCGGCAGGTACAACTGCGGTGTCGCCGGAGAGCGCGACTCTGACGCCAAACCAGTCGCGGTCTGAGCCGTCGTCGGCGGTAAGCCGGGCCTGCTGGCGCCAGGTAGTTCCAGAGCGAGTGAACACATACGCCGAACCCGATTCGATGCCGTTGGCGTCGTCGTCATCAAATCGAACGCCAATCAATGCGGTATCGCCGGATACAGCGACGCTATACCCAAACTGATCGCCCTCCCCGCCGTCGGCGGCGAAAAGCTTTGCCACCTCGACGAGTGACACTGACCAGGCAGGTACGCCAATCATCAACATCACGCCCGCTATAGCGAGCATGAACCACATTCTCTTCGGCTTCCCACTCAAATTGGTTTTCATATTCCCTTACTGCGTAACGTAAAGTTGCATTCGGCCACAAATATTGACGGCTATAGCTCTATCGGCTCGAACTGAGCGAACATGTCCTTCGATTCAGGCAATTCGCGAAGTGGGATATAGTCGCAGATGGCTGCGTACTTGGCCCAAAGTCCTTGCACGTCAGAGTTTTCGTGTGCCGATGAAATCGCTCCGGCCTCCCACTCAAACACTTCGACAATCACACCGTCCTTTCCGCTCATGGCCAACGCTGGACGATTAGTCACCAGTCCAAGGCGACGAAGGAATGGAACGTGATCCTTGACCAGCTCTAACAATTCACCGTCGTAACCGGCCTTGGGCCGATACGCGACAACTACCATATCACCCATCGTGATTCCTCCTGAATCGATTATCGAGCACTGTTTGCATGACTTTGTCGATGTTGGCTTTGGGTCATTTCAGACGCTCAGAATACCCCAAATCAACTGTCTAAATGGTGGGTATTGGGTGCTTAGCTGCCGCTGACAGGCGGCAAGTGTTGGCCGATATTGATCCCCTATGTCGTCAAAATTCCGTGTCAAACGATAAGTGCCATTACCGATACAAACAATTATCGCCGTTATCGATAAAAGGGAGACCGCCACTGGGAAAAGCAAGTCGTATCCCCTGACGAAAAGATCTACGAAATCAGTGCGGACCATTTTAGCCCAGTTGGCGTAGACTCATCGTACGCGGAGTAGCGCAGTTTCTGAGATGACGGAACCGTAATGAACAGCAAACTACTAATTCGGGCAGCTGTTCTTATGCTGGCCCTTGCACCGGCGGCAGCCATGACCGGCGATGCAACCTCTTTGAAGGAGATCATGCAGGGGCTGCGCAATAACCTGGTCGAAATCTCCGACGGGCTGCTGACAGACGACTTTAAGCTGGTCGCGCACGGCGCCACTTCGATCGCTGAGCATCCAAAGATCCCCGCATCACAGGTGCAGCTTGTGGCCGCGGAGCTGGGGCAAGAAATGGCGGCGTTCAAACAACTCGATAACTTCGTGCATGACCTGTCTCTAGAACTTCGCGCTGCTGCCCAGGCGCTTGATCGTGACGCTGCGATCTCAAGTTATCAGCGAATGATCGAAGGCTGCCTCGATTGTCACCGCACTTACAAAGAGCGCGTCGCAGCCGTCCTCAGACCGGAAGCCGAGCAGCAATCTGCCCTTTAGAGATCGAGAAGCAAAATTGTCGTTGGTATCGATAGTGCCGGCCAACACCTGCCGCTCACAAACGGCTGGATTACTCCTGCGACTTCAACCGATCGACGCAACGCCGAAACTCTTACTTTAGAGAGGATAGTGTCGCAAATGAAGTGTCCAACAAGAATCTATTACACCGAAACAGACAAAGCGTTGATGTCGGGTCTGCCCCGACTATTCATGCCCGCCGTAGATGGGTTCGCACGGCAGATAGTAGTCTTCCATACTGCGAAAACTCACAGCTAAGACATTAGAGGACCGTAGCCGATGGTCTCATCCAGAAAGCGTTTTCTCGCAGGAATGCTGGCAAGATTTGTCGCTATCGGCCTGATCTGCTCCGCTTGCGATCCTGAACCTAGCGCCTGGAAAACCGCACAATCACAAAACACGATCGAGTCCCTGGAACAGTATCTGGACAAATTTCCTGACGGGCTCAATGCCGAGGAAGCTCACACTTCTCTGGCGAGCCTCATCGACACACGCGAATGGAACATTGCTGAGGGCACGACCGATATTGGGCAGAGAATAGAAACCTATCAGACATACCTCGACACGCATCCGGACGGTGAATTTACGGATACCGCGCGAACGAAGCTCGACCATCTTAGCCATGAACTCACACTGCGAGCAATAGTCACGCTAGATCGAATCTAGACCATCCAGAATGGTAGGTACTGGTACAGCAACACCTGCTTTCGCATGACCGCAAACATTCACACCCACTAGTTGCTTATTGCTATTGATAATGGGACAGCCGCTAGTGCCATTAAACGAGACGCGCGACAGAAATTCGTACTTAAGAGCGCGGTCGCTTGAAGATGTTACTTTGGCGGCCATCAGCAATTTCTTTTCAGCCTTGCCGTCCTGAGTACAAAACATCCAGACGTTTTGGCCTGCCTTCGGCGGTGCGGATGCGATTGAGAATTCGCCACCAGCGAGTGTGGAGTTGACGGTATAAAATGAAACGTCACGCCGAGCATCGTCCATGTTGCACGTACTATAAGACGGTCCGAAAGCCGGTTTGGCATCGGACACTATTGGCGTAGAACCCGAGACCACATCTACGCTATCCACATCTTTGATATTTCCAACGACATGCGATGCACTAACAACGAATTGCTGCGACTCGTGGCTGAGGACAAACCCGTGTCCTGCTGAGTAACTTCTCTGACTCAAGTAAATGAGTAAATGCCCGACGATCTCATTACCTCCCATTCGCGGTGCCGTCTCCTCTGGACCGGAGAACTGCCCATAGTCAACTTCGGGTGATCTATACAAGAACATGTAGGCTGCGAAGGCGACAACTAACAATATCGCTATTTTTTTCAAGTCCATCGGGCGTTAGAACCAAGTAGAAATCGCGCTAGGAGGTTCTGGTAATGAGGCTATAGTCTTTTCAAATTCACGAGCAATTGAAGGTTTCGCGCCCCGGTCCGCCAAATCTTTGAGTTCCTCTTCAGTTCGAATCTCGGCGTAACCGTAAAGCTTGAACCCGTCACCCTCCTGTATGAGCATGCTATGCACCAAAGTGTTTGCCTCAATGTAGAAAAATGAGTCGTCCGTAACCGTCCTGAAGCTTTTCGACTTCTTCATGGTCTCCAAGAATTGTCGTCGGTACTCCTCTGCAGGCATGTCCACCTTGGGTAGATGCGCTACCTGAATATATTTTCCAGCACGCAGAAAATTCTCACCGTTGGGCGAGTACATGTAGACTTCGGCGCCTGAACGTCGATATTGTTCGCTGAGCGTATAATTGTCGCCGAGAAAATCGATGCTCTGGACAGCATCGGCGTTCTTGAATGCGAAATACCCGACGGCAACAACAGCAATCCCGATGAGAATTTTATTCATTTCTTGGCCTCCCAATCTGAGATCAACCGCGGCGAAGATACCGCGATATATCCCAGGACTTTAGAATAATACGCACGATAACAAGCCCTTGGCTGTGACTAGATGCTGAAAATTCGAAGAAAGTCAGAGCTTACCGGCGTGATTACACCGCTTTTGCATCATGTTGAAGCGCAATTCCACTAGCGCACGGTGCCATGCATACGCCGTCCAGATACAGCGGGCAACACGACCTCATCGCTGCAAGATCAGTGATGCCTGAAAAGCTTCCCGCTAACGGAAATCGCGCAGTCACTCCGATGCTAAGTCGGCCATCGTCGGAGTACGACCCAAATCAGGTGCTCTTAGATTAGCACTCGACAATGTCGTTTTTGATAGTTGCGACGAAGGCTGCGACATCGCCCTGTTCGGCCTCGCCCACACCCAGTGCATTCATGGTCGCGACGGCATGGCCAAGGAAAGCGTCCCAATCGGACTCACTGATTCTCATACCAACGTGCGATTGCTTCATATCGCGTCCGGTGTAATACACGGGACCACCTGTTACCGACACCAAATAGTCGATCAGAAGTTGCTTTTCTCTGGCGATGCCATCGTCTCCACGGTGTTCCCAAAATCTTCCGAGAGCCGCGTCGCTCTGGAGGCGGGCCAATAGGTCGTTTGCGAAAGCATCGATAGCGGCATGGCCACCCAGTCGTTCAAATAGTGTTGCACTCATCTTTTCTTAGCTCCTTAGTTTTCGGATTCGTACACTTGATCGTAAACTGAGCCCGTCGAATCATATTGCCCCATTGATAGGAGCGGTTTTGCCTCGATATGCTGGGCGAATTGATGTCATTTCGCCCAGTCCTATCTGTGGCGAACGGTTTTCGGAGCGATTTCGGTGACTGCTCCCATTTCAACTACCTAAATCTCCAACAGGTTAATAGGTGGACAACAGTCGGCTAATGTAGCGTGAGATTCTCAATATCGGACGATACGCAGGTGAACCATTGGAGTTCGAGCTTATCGGCTACTGTCGGCGAGTAAATAGTGGTTTACCGAACTCCTTGCCGGAGGCAACATAGGTCGTGGCGCAGAATGGTGCCAACTTGCCGTAACAAGAGTGGCAAACGCAGATGGTGTGATAAGGTCCCATTTTTGGTGGGCGGAAAAAATGCAACAAAGTAGCAACCCACTTATTGCAGCAATTCTTAGCTTCGTCATTCCAGGCGCAGGGCAAATATACGCCAAGGGATTCAAGGAAGGCTTCAAAACGGGGGTCTTCTGGCTGATTTTTGTGAGCGTTGGATATGTATTCCTGTTTATTCCAGGACTGTTGCTCCACTTCCTTTGTGTCGCCTTGGCTTTTAGCGCTGCATCATCCGCGTCCAAGCCCTTGCTCGGCGGATTTTTGACCGCCATTGTGCTATTCGCAATCAGCATTGCTATCTTACACAAGACGCTGCCTCCGGAAGCCCGGGAAGTCCTATCCTTTATTACGAACAGCTTTGTGAAACCGGATGCGGTTGACCAGCAGCTTACAGAGGGCATGGAGGATCTCTCGGAAGAAATGGAAGACATGATGTATGTCACCGGTACTCCCGAAGAAAACCAAAAAGCGGCGATTGCGGCATTGAAAAAGTACGCAGAAGCGGAAATGGCGTACATGAAAATACACAAGCAATATTCCAATGCAGCCATGGATCTGGTAAGCGCGGGTTTATTGTCAGCGGATATTGCGAAGGCTAACGTGCCCGCGCCTGGTTTCGATTATCACGGGTATTATTTCGTCCATGTAAGAAAGCAGGCCGATGCGTACGTGGATCTAACGACAGGCTTTGTCATTTGTGCCGCTCCCATAAGGTACAAGGTCACTGGCCTTTATACGTACGTTGTAGGCCCGACAGGCTCTGTACTTGCGAAGGACAACGGGGGGCAAGCGGTGACCAATGCGAGCGAAGTGGACGGTACGTGGAAAAGTAACTGAACAGGAGACTTTTCCACTGATTCGCGAACTACGATGACGGCTAGCGACTCAAAGCTGCCCGTCAAAAGTTTGATTCCTGCCCGAAATAAATGACGACATATTAGACACGTACAAGACGTCGACCAGACATCGGTAGAGACTCATCCTAAGAAACAATATTTCGCATTGATCAACTTTGAGAAAATTAGTGAAATAAAAAATACGCTTCTCTTTTCTATCCGCAAGATGACATTCTCCGAATCCAGTTAATCTATGCGATCGGCAACCCGCTTTCCGTTTTGCAGTATCGATCGTGAATCGCCCGGACGCGCTCGCAGTCAATGGACATCCTTCCTTCGCCAAACGTCGCCACATACTCACACGATGCGAAACCTGCCGACTTTCGTTCGTACTCAGATATCCAACGTTGCCGCTTATCTAAATGCTCGCGTTTAACAGGCCATATGCCTGGCCGTGGCCGAATATGCTCTATTTCGATTCGCCAAGGCTTCGGGCTTATCCGTGCTCGAAAACACTTCTGATTTCGGCACATGCGTATGTACAGTGGGTCACTCTTCAATGCTTCCATGAAGCTGAATGGCTCTTCTGCCGTCGGATCGAAAGTCGAGTGCATTGCCAGAACGCGATAGCCCATCGGCGTTCGATAAACGCGCAGTTTCCACGACGGATTCTTCGATGCGAATTGCTCGATTCGGGCGAGCGCTGCCGCGAATGGATTCTTCTGAAATACTGCAATCAACTTGACCGTGCCTCTAGCGAGTGCTCCGGAAAAAATTGCGCCCGCCACAGCTGCTACGAGTACCAGCCACGATACGTCCACAATGCTCCCCCACCAGAGTCCTGCCCCCACGAAAACCGCGAACCAAAAGGACGCTAACCAACCATTAGAATTCTCAGGTATGTCGATATCGGTGAATAGCACGTCCGGTGTATTGAGACACAATGCACCATAGGAGTTTCGCGTTATTACAGTCTCGCCGTGCCGTTCAACGATCTCCTCGCGGATCGGCAGACCATCCGAGCCGTTGTAGGGAACCTTACGATCTATATTTCGGACAAGCTCGCCCACCTTCGCTCGATTGGCGGCGTCTCGAACGCGGTCTTTTGCATTCCGGTGCGCATCGCTTTCGCTAACGTCCGACCAACCGAATCGGCGCAATGTCCGTGATCGTCCATTGATACGGATCTGTTCTTTTGCCTCTGACCAAAACTCCGGTACGATCATGTACAAGTTCTCACGCTAACGCCGTTCCTGACATAGGTTGCAGTACCGTCCGTATCCAGCACATCCTTCAGCTCGCCATCATCATTCATATCGAGAATGTAGCATGACACCAGCGTCCGAGTTGGTACAAAGTTGCCCTTCGCCCGCAACCTTAGCGTTTTCCAATCGGTTGGATAAAATCGGCAAGCACAATGCAATTGGGATGTATAACGATGGGGCATTTTGTTACCACCCTCGCCTTAGGCCATTAAGAATACGGCACTAAGGAAGGGTGCAAGCCAAAAACGAAAATGCATACCTGACGTATGTCGCCGTCAGCAGTTAGGGTTGTTGCTGAATCAGCTTCAGTATCGGATCAACGCTGGATTTGTCCATGAAATCAAATCCTTCCAGCTCTTGTTTTTTGGCTTCGGGATCGTCGTTTTTCCAAGCGCCGATTCTCAAAATGATCCTGTCCCACCAACTTAATTCCTTTGGATGTTGCCTACCGCGTAAGGCGACATGTTGCATTTTCAATAGCATGCTTTCAGTAAGGCTGTCGGCAATCCAACCGTCAAGTTTCGCCCCAGCGGCGGCGCCGGAGACAGTGAAGAGTATTATCGATTTATTCTCAATGCTTGCCCAATGCGTTTTCACCCAATTGCGAATTGACAGTTTAAAAATCATTACCGAGCTGCCTAGAATTAAGCGGTCGTACTCCGATAGATCGTAATTGGCGTCATTCACATCAAAGACTGCCCAACCGGTTGCTTCCCCGATCCAATGTGCATACTGAGCCGTGCTGCCGTATTTTCCAGAATACAAAATTGCACCATTCATTCTACGCTCTACACTTGAACAGAAATTCTTAGAGTTCCACGGTTTCACCGTTGCCTAGTATGACGCACCTCGAACCTAGTTTTTCCGCAGCCTTCTTAAAATACTGATCGTCTGCTGGATTGTATTTCTTTGTGAAAAAAGCCGGACAGTTGTAGTGGCACGGAATCACCGTCGCCGGTCTCATGACACTGACGGCTTCCAGCGCTTCATCTTCATCCATCGTATTGTGAACAGCCTTGCCACCAATCGGTATCATCAATACATCTGGCTTGTCGATTGCGCTCCACGCCGCTGTGTGTAGCAGTGTGTCACCAAGATTTACCAAGTGCTTCGCGCCGAGGCGTAAATCGAATCCGATTGCGCCGAACCCCACCCGTTCTTCGGGTCCCGGCGATAGCGTCTTGGAAAAAGGCCCCACTCTAATGGCAAGTTTTCCATGGGTTGCCTTGATCCCGGTAATAGTGAGCCCGTCCAACGTAATTGTCTCGTCAACCGCAATCGTGTGAACATTCTTTATCGGCGTGTCAAATGCGAGCCCTTTACTTCTTGGGCCCAGCATCAGTTGAGCTCCATCGACGTTCCGAACCATCGTCTTATTGCACACAACGTTTGCACCAGACGCTTTAGCGACACGGTCGGCATGCCAATAGTGATCGGGATCCCCATGGGTAATGAGGATATGCGTAATATCAGCCCACGCAGACTTCGGGATTAGCGTTGTGACCCTGAAGTAGTAGAGAAACAATCCACCAGGATCGATGGCGAGATTCACGTCGCCCTCCTCAATAAGGAACGTATTGTACAGGTAGTGCGAGATTTTCAACGGTGGTCTATGCTCAGTTGAACCTTGAAATTTAAGCTTATCTTCTGTCGTCGACGAGTAAATAGTGGTTTGCCGAACTGGGTATCGGAAGCAACGTAGGCGCTGGCACTGACAGACGCAGGATTGCGTTTAGGAAATCGAACGTCACAAAGCTGCTCGACGTTATCGCCATGACCACTGGTGCACCTGTGAACCGTGTTATGACGATCTTGATCTGGATCAAAACGCTTGCAGCTCGAAAAAGGCTTGCCCTTTTGCGGTGCGCACCGCGAGCATGAGCGTTCAGTATTCTATGTGCTAGTCGAGATCTAGCTCTTGATCGTGTTTTAAATTGGAACGGCGCTTCTTGCTGGCTTCTCTCTTGCGGGCTTTCCTGCTGCGGCTCGACAGTCGAATGAGAAGAGAATGACCCCAGACGGCCAATCGATTAGGTTTTGTATCGTTGCGCGTACTCATAACTTCGTGACTGAAATCGACAAATCGCAAATGTTGACGGTAGTAAGACCCATGCTTACAGATCGTAACATTATGCGATTCTCCTTGCCCGAAGCGGCCCGTGACCTCGCAATCGAACCTTGGCGCGACTGCGCTTTAGTCCAGATCGCCCCGGCGATCACCACTCCATGAATATCTGCTCGACGTTTTTGGATCAGGAGTTTATCAACAGGATAGGTCCATACTTGGCGCTTTAGTCGCGAACTTGACACTACGAGCCGAGGCGCCAAGAATGTTGCGGGCCGAGAAAAATATTTTGGGTATGTAATGACTACAATCTGTCGCAGCATTTTCACTCCATTCCGGGCAAGGCGCCTCGTACTGATTCTCATCGGCGTATTACTGCTTCCAACGGTCACGCTCGCGCGGTCCTCGTTGTCTAACGTTGGCAATTGGCTCGGCGAATTTCAGGGACAGGAGATCGAAATGTCGATCTGGTTCGACCCTGATCCGGCGCATCGCGGCTACGTACGCGGTTACCTGCTGAATCGGAACGAGCGATGCGTCATCGGGCTGTTCGGGTTTCGCGCCATGTCCTTGGTGACGACGTTCTTCAGCATTATTAACGACCCAACGCTGTCGGACTACGGTTTCGAATTCGAGATGCGCCGCGTCACTATGAACGGACTGGATTCCGTTTGTAATCCTCTCGACAAAGTCACACAACGGGTTCGGTTGATCTTCGTTTACGAACCGGAACTTGGTCATGCATCGTTGGCGACCTACGGAGAACCGCTTAAAGACGAAAACAACTATGGAAACATGCAGAGAATCCTGCAGTTTCGTCGGGCTGCCGCGTCACCCACAATGCTCAGTATCATCGCCGCAAATCCTGCGATTGATCGAGAGCGTGGTGCTCAAAGCCCACCGAGCCCGTCGGTTCAGCGAGTCATCAGTGACCCTAATCTCGATCCATTATCGACGGTACCAGTCAGCGAAATCCCCTGCCGCGCCCAAGTGAGGGATCGGGACGCACGTGCATCGCGGCTGGGCCTTCGGAACATCGCCGCCACCGTGGAGCCGAATGGCAAGCTCGGCGTCCGATATCTGCAGTTTTCGGGTCCAATTCCTGGCGGCGTCTGGCCGGATGCCTATACGGCCTCGAAACAAGAGCGTTATCTGCAGCTTGACGCATCATCGATACCAAACCCGTCGCTGCTGACGCTTTCTGGGGGCCAGAACAGCCTGCGGCTTGGCGACGAGGGCTGTGCGCAAGCAGCTGCCGCGGATGCATTCTTCGCCGCCTTCGAAAAAAGTGAATCAGGCGGTGCCGCCAAGCCGGCGTTAGCCGGTAATTCGCTGCCGCGGATAGATGATGCCCGTGACTTCTATTTCTTTGATGCTGCCGGCATCGATCGGATTGGGCATGAAACGATGACGCGCGTATATGGCACAACAACCGTATTCGTGCCCGGGGATCTGTCACGTAAGGGTCAGTGGTCAACGGAATCACAATCCATGAAGCTGCGTTCCATGGTGAAGCACAGCGTATCGGGCTACATCGAGGATGACCTGCTGTCAATGAAGAACGAAGCTTCATTTTTTTATGACGCTGCAACGAGTAAAGAGACCGGAAGTGATATCTGGGTTTCGATTGCCGACCGTCGCGAGGGGGGGCTGTGCACAAAATGGCGGGACAAGCACTTTATTGATAATTGTGCAGAGCGCTCGACGGCCGCTATGCACAGTAAACATCGCTATTACATGACCGCAGATCTACAAGCCGCGAAGCGTATTTTTCACAAGATTTCCCAGGGCGCAGTGACCCTCTCCGCCGCGTCGCTTGCCAACCCGGCACGAGGCTGTGAACGTGGCGCATTTTGCGATCTGCCAGGCGGGCTTTATCTGAACGCCATTTACGAAGGTGATTTCGAACGCGTACAGCAGCTCGACGAACAAATAAGTGGAGCGGGCAAAAAGACATTTGACGCCCTGCTGCCGGGCGACGGACTCACCGAGGTAGAACGCAAGATGTACCGCCGCACCGAGCAGGCGAATGTTAATGAAACGATCAAGAAGCTGTTCACTTTCGCATTCGTACCCGATTCGTCGCTACCGTATCTCGCCAGACGTTACATGTACCAGTTTCAGCAAACATCGCAGAAGTGTTTTGAGCCTGGGCACGATATTGTGACTAAGGAGTGGATCATTCCGGACACCTACGCGCCCGACGAATTCGACCAGTACGGTTATCTGACGCTCGGCGAAAGAATACCGGGCTCTCGAGTAACAACGCACTATGACGTCAATCCGGAGTTTTTTGCGCTATGCAACCGTGTATGCGATGCCGTCCGGCCCACCGGAATTGCAACTATATCCAAAGAGGACCGCAGGGTCCGCGAAGGTCTTGACAAGGTGATGCAGGAGTACGATTGCGCCAGCCCAGAAATACAGCAATTCGAACGCAACCTGATCAGCCTCACTAACCAGGCTGTGGGCGCGGGGCCACGCAAGCCGTTTGTTGAGCGCAGTTCCCTGTGAATGGGCCAAACCACCGCCAGCGTGAATAGTGCCGTGGTCGTCTCACGCGTTTTAAAATAGTGTCCGGCTTGGGCTTTCTCTGACGTGTCTGTGGCATGGGTAATTGGCGGCTGGCAAGAAACGGACAGACGGCTGTTTTCTTGTTGACAAACGATAACAGAACGTGCATTCTGTATTGATGGTTAGGACTCGCGAATTTGATCCGTCTTCGGCTTTGCAAAAAGTGGTCGACCTATTCTCGTCGAAAGGCTATTCCGATACCTCTATGGACGACATCGTGCGCGCCACTGGGGTCAGCCGATACGGCCTGTACGGAACATTTGGCAGCAAGCGTGAACTGTTTGAGCAAGCGCTGGAGCGATTTGCTGACCGCATGGGTAAGCAGTCCTTTTTGCGGCTGCTTGAGCCCGATGCCTCACTTCAGCACATTCGAGCCATCTTCGACGAGCGTATCGAAGCGATGTCCACATGCGGCGAAAATCGCGGCTGCCTGCTTTGCCACACCGCAATGGAACTCGCGCCGCACGATTCTGAAATTCAGGCTGTGCTGCAGAGATTCCTCAAACGAATGTCCAAGGCGTTCGCTGTAGGTCTTGAGTCGGCCAAGCGTAAAGGCGATGTGAAAGCCGATTTGGACGTAGAAACGGCAGGCGAATTTCTAACGGGCGCGTGCTTTGGACTTTCCGTATTGGCGCGGGCGGGTTTTTCGAGGGAAGCCCTGAACGGGTTTGTTGACAACACCCTTCAGTCCCTTACGGGCTGAGGTTTTTTTTGAGAGTAGCAGAATGACTATTCTGTTTTATGAAAATAGCTAATGAGATCAAGGACTTTTTTTGACCAAATCAGAACCCCCATTCTGTTTTAAATGCCGCTGACGCGGTTAACCGATCAAATATTTGAAAAACACACTAAGAGGAAACTTGCACATGAAAATTAGCAACTACACAGCAGTTCTGG
This sequence comes from Woeseia sp., assembly GCA_021773015.1. Classification (GTDB taxonomy): domain Bacteria; phylum Pseudomonadota; class Gammaproteobacteria; order Steroidobacterales; family Woeseiaceae; genus OFTM247. The sequence goes on along the minus strand of JAJFKW010000001.1, from coordinate 224,794 downwards.
GAATCGCATTCGTCCTGTTTGCGAGCAATGAAGTCATGGCTTCAGATCAGGGAGATTTGAACTCTTGCATGGCGGCTGTATATGCCGAAGCAGCGAGTCAGAATCTCGATGAGGCAACATTCAAAGTCAGCAAAATCAGCGGCGCCAACCGTCGAAAAATTACCTTCCAAACAAACATCGATGGCGCAAAACACAAGGTCGTCTGCATCGTCAAACGCGGCGTTGTAAGCAACGTCAATTGGCCAGCCACGTTGGTCGCCCGAAATTCAAAACCGTAACGAACGAGCTGATAAATTAGTTGTACAAGTCACTCCGACAATTCTTTGTCGGAGTGACTTCGAATTTTATTAGAATGTCGCACCGAATTCTGGTTATTGCGGTAAAACTGACCAAAACTGGCGTCAATACTTCGCAGATCATGATCGAAGCGCATTCACTGTATTGTCCGTAACTGCAACCACTTTGCTAGCCGTAAAAGAGCGCCGTACGCTTAAACAGCAGCGGGCCACAGCCAAGCAAACGTGCCGGCAACGATCAAACCGTAAATCAATGCATCTAATAAGTACTTAGCGGTCATAGTCCACATATGTCCGAACCAGATACTAAACGGTATGACACCCCAACCGAATGCAAGAAAACCAACAGAGGCTACGAAACGAAATACGGTCATGTATGGTGCGCCGGGCTCTAGTGCAAGCGTCGTACAATAGGCAATTAAAAAGCAGCCAACCAGGAAGTAGCCGATTTGCTGCGATACCAGCTTGCCCATGTTTGGCATTCCATTGGGAAGCACTGTCAGTAACCCCACCGGCCCTTTTTTGAATCGCTCCTGAACCGCTTCATCTTTCATTTCGTTCATATCGATACAATACGGATAGGTATGAATGCCGACCGATGGCGAACCGTTTCTTACAGCATCCATGACTTCATCTTCGTTTGTCAGACGTTGATAGTCAGAATTGTGGTGTTTGACGAGCATGTGAAGCAGTGCGCTGGTTATCCAGGCAAACAGCGTTCCTAGGACTATTGGTAACCAGAGTTGCAGAATATTTACTGTCACGGGATTCTCCCAAGTAAGTTCTTATTATTGGCCGGGTAGCCGTCTTGAAGTAGCTAAGAATAACAGATTAAACATGCTGTCAGGCGTTGAACCCAATCACCGCCTTCTAACACTAATGACTATAATAAGAGTAATTTCGTCAATGTGTTCTACTATCCTATCTTCCGTGTGTTGATCAGCGCCGGTGTAGAATCAAAAACCCCGCGCTAACAATTAGCAGTATTCCGAGAACCGTCGCGGTATTTGGCGTAGTTGAAAAAAACAAAAAATCCCATAGCGCAACAAAGATCAGATAGCTGTAGTCGAATGCAGCCACAATCGGTGGCGAAGCAATTTGGTAAGCGGTGGCAAGCGCCATGCCAATCCCAATCACTAACGCGGCAAGCAAACTGATCAACAGCCACTCCGAACTTCCAATCGCCGACCAGCCGCCGAATAAAAACGGATACTCAGTGGACAGGTCAGTCGCTGGCGGCCACAAAAGAATGACACTCGATATCGCTATACTAGTCAGCACTAGTGCAATGTTTAGTGACATCGCGAGCGCTGCCGGCGACACAGCTTGACATTGACTACGGGTTGTAATGTTTGACAGTGCGTACAGAAATCCGCCCAGTACTGGTAGTAGTGCCCAATACGTAAATGCATCACTTCCCGGCTGCAGTATTATCAATACACCAGAAAAACCTAATGCAATTGCAATCCAACCGCGCGTTCCGACTGGCTCGCCTATCGCGAATACCGATAGGAGCGTAACGAAAATCGGCCCGGTGTAAATTCCTGCCGCGATGGTCGACAGACTAAGAAATGGCATTGCCCCATATAGAGCCATAAACATTAGCGTGAGAAACAGCGACCGCATCAGCGGCCATCTACCGAATGCGCTGAACCAGATCCTTTGTCCTTCACCAGTCGCCAATCCAACAAGAAAGAGCAACGGTATTGCGATCAGTCCGCGCAGTGTAAATGTCTGCCACAGTGAAAGGTCAGTGCTGAAATGTTTAATCAACGAGTCCTGAATCGACATCATAAATACCGCGGCCACAATCAGAATAACGCCGAGCGTCGTTCTCTCGGGTCGTGCTGCTGCAACGGATGTCACCAAACCAATCCCCATTTTTTGGACCACGGCAGATGGTAACGAATTGTGCGGGTACGCCGCCAGCCAAATTGGCTGCTTCTGGCGCTTGAGATCGCTTCGTTTGGCGGCTTGGATATTGACAGCCATCGCTGGGAATCTGGCTCGCATCACACCATTACGGTGGCATACTCTTAGAATGTGAAAATATTGATCTCCAAGGCACTTAGGTAGGTTTCCGATGGGTTGGTCGTTGAAAGTCGTATCGGTACTCGCTCTAATCTTGTTGTGGATTTTCTTTGTGGTTCAGCCTTGGGGATTTGTCGCTACACGCATGGCATGCACTGATACAGGTGGCGTGACCACTGAGCGGACCGTCGATGCGAATAGCTACTTTAACGCGACCTCAAAAATAGGTTGTTACGAATGCCTTGACGAAGTGGCGACCGGGGCCTACGACTTCGTTGATATCTATTACGAACGTCCGGCAAGTGCACCTGCAGATTGGTTAACGACCGGATACAAGCGATACGAAATACTGACAGCGCCTGATGCTCGCTGTGATTGGTGGTATCAAGGTAGTCGGTCGAAAAGAGCGAAAAGCCAATACGGGCTGGAAGAAAAGCAGTGTATTGGTTTTTACAGCATTCAAGAAGACGAAGTCTCTCGGTTTGAATCACGCCAGGTGCTATGGAAATCGGTCAGTGGCCCGCTGGGCATCGATCTCTATATGCACGAAATCAAGATTGTCGACCGCGAAACAGGCGACCACATCGCACAGGCCCGAGATTTTAGGTTCGTCAATTCACTGTCCGAGGCGATGTCTCAGAAATCTGCGATGTATAGTTGTCCGAATGTGGACTACACGATATTTGGTGCCTACGGGCTACGAGCGAACGTCCTAAACGACTCAAGCGGCGAACACCACGTGACGCCTGCGGCACACTACATTGCACCGGGGTCAGAATCCGAGTCAGCGATCATTACGCCAGCATTTTCTAATGACGCCACTATTCACGTAATTGGTGCGTACAGAGCGGCCCCGCCGCCAGATTACCGACCGACGCACTCCGGACGTCCTGATAGCGGCGATATTCATGTGAAAATCAACGGGAGTGGAAATGTCATTCTCGTTCTGACCGCGCATGATCCAGTACGCTGGGTTGTTCAACCCAATGCTGCCACAATCACACAAATCGTTACCTTCGGATATCACGAGCAAGAAGTTTTCGGTGCTCCGCAGTCAACTGCGGTATATTCCAGCCCGACACTGTCGCACGGCAATTCAAAACTATACGCGTACAAACAGGATGCAAATTTAGTCAACTTGGAAAACGCGATATACGAGCTGACAGGAAAGGAATTGCAGAGTTTTCAAGGCAATTACAATGGCGAGAAATTCATTGTACAAGTCAATTAGCACGGCGCGATACGCCAGGTCCTCCAAAAATCCATTCGGCAATCGCTGTCGCTTGGGTACTTGACTGTTGTTGTTCGCTTAAGGGTATAGTGCTGCACGTGCGTAAGTATCTGCCAATTCTCTTGCTCGTCTGCACAGGCGGCCTGTTGATTCTTATCCTAATTGATTCAGATGAAGTTCACACAGAATTTGTTTTCGACAATCGTCAGCGGCAGTACGTTGTGCGTGCTCCACGACAAATTGTTCAAGGCCAAAACCTGCCCGTTATCGTCTTCTTGCATGGAAGCGCTCCTTCCAGTATGCCAGCGCGCGCACTGCTCGATGGTCCGGACGGGCTGAATGCCATCTGGGCTGAAGTGGTTGAGTCAGAGAGTGTCCTGGCAGTCGCACCGCTCGCTCAACATAGCTGCTGGTTCGCCAAGAATCTTATTTGCTTTGATGGCGACATTACGATCGATAGTCAAGTCCCGCCGCCACGAACAGACTCACCGTTTCTCGATGCTATCCTCGATGATATTGGTAACCAGTATCCTATTGATCGGAACCGTGTTCACTTGATTGGACATAGCGCCGGCGGTTACGTCGCAATACTGCTCGCGCTGGGCAACTCGTCAGCCTATGCCGGTGCCGTTTCAATATCCGGTAGCACGTGTTACGACGAATGCGACGCGACAACCGTCGCGCTTGCTAAGAGCGCTGACAAATTACCCATATTGCTGGTCCACAATCCTGCCGACCATGTGGTCAATCCAGGTACCTCGGAGCGGCTGTATTCGCTTCTGTCTGCTGAAGGCTATACCACCGAACTCATCGTCGACTACGATGGTGGATTCGACGGACATCGACTTGATTCCTCTCTTAGCCCGCTTATTTGGCTCTGGTTGCAGCGGCCGCATTTGTCGAACTAAATGACGAACGATTATGGGTATGTCGTGTTGCAGAGATCAATTTTTCTGCAATCTGGCTGGCGGCTAATTCGTCGAACATTTCGCATAAGTCTTTTTCGAGGTGGCACAGAGTTAGTTACTCCAATTCGAACATGACGCTAATACTTTGACGCAAGTCAATTGTAGACGGTTCAAAAATGGTTTCCTGATAGGGTTTGCCATAACTTGACATAGCTAATCGATGGGCTCTGTCGCTGCCAAATCGAAAAGTCCCAACGGACGAGCTGATTGACGATTCAGATAACGCATAGACCCGAGCAATTTTGCGCGACATTCCACCAATCATGTTGTCCGCTGTGCGCCGCGCGTCAGCACCCGCTTCACTCATTAGTGTTAGCTCGATACTATCCCGGTTGGTAACGTCAAAATCCGTGGCTACGGTTACGACGTTGTCAAGTTTGGCAATGTCAGCGGCAAGTTTTGAGTAAACGGAAAGTTCGAGCAACTCTACTTTGACACTGCGTGACACGTGATAACCAAGAATCTCCATCTCATTGCGATCTTTCCGTGCGCGTTCTACGTTCTTCGCAAGATTATGGGCGGTAATAGCATCTTCTGGAATGGAGTGTTTTACCAACACGGCGATCAATGCGACTAATTGTTTCTGCACTGTCTCTGCAGCAACGGCCGACTGCGGGTCGAAAGCCGACACGTTGATATTCATTGTGGCTTTATCTGGAGGCACTTCCGCTTTTGCGTGACCTTCTACCATCAAGAATGGAATTGGCGGAAAACTATCTGCAACCGCGTCCAACGGTGAAAAAATTGTGAACGTACCGGCTATTAAGAATAATTTGAGAACTTTGTTCATAGCGAGACTCACTCTTTTGGTGATCCCGCGCAAGTAAAAGATACCTTGAACGACCAAGTATGTCTACATATACCCTTAGCCCAAGATGGCCTAGGGGATGCAATCAAAGTTTACGCACCATCGAGTAAACTCCTTGGATCAATGCACCGATGTTCGATACTCCTCGAAAGTTAGTCAGCACACGGTATTCAGCTAAAGCTATTTGCCAATTGGCCGCTATTTATTGCATATGCACTATCCGATGCATATGCATACGAGGATAAGCTGAATGCAAGCCCCAGTACTTCCACAAAATGAAGCCGCACGGCTTCTGAATTTACACGCGCTGCAGATTCTCGACACATGCGCTGAGGAGCGGTTCGACCGAATCACACGCATCGCACAAAGGGTATTCGGTGTCGATATATCGCTTGTCAGCCTAGTGGATGCAGATCGTCAATGGTTCAAGTCACGCCAGGGACTTGGGGCAAGCGAGACGCCGAGAACCGTTTCCTTCTGCGGGCACACAATTCTCGGGGAAGACATATTCGTTGTGCAGGATACAAAAGCTGATCCACGCTTCGCCGACAACCCATTGGTAACTGGAAGCCCGAATATTCGGTTTTATGCTGGTTGCCCGATTCGCGAGCCGCGCGGATTCCGAATCGGCACTCTGTGCGTGATTGATCGTGCCCCGCGTCCATTCCGCTTAAAAGATAAGTCAGTGTTGCACGACCTTGCGGCGATTATTGAGGGCGAATTGAATAGCACGTCCGAGACAATCGTCGATGCGCTTACCGGCGTTTCCAATCGACGCGGATTCGACCTGGTCGCCCGGCATTTGCTAAATCTTTGCCGGCGGACAGACGGCAGCGCAGAATTTCTGATGTTTGCAATTAATGATCTCAGTAGCATCAACGAGCAACATGGACAAAGCAGCGGAGATTCCCTGTTGCGCCATTTCGCCGACATGCTCGTCAAGGCGTTTCCCACTGCCGATATCGTCGCTCGCATGAGTGCCGACAAATTCGCGGTTCTCACCTTTGCGGACTCGGCTTCATCCAAGTCGGGATTGTTGCAACTTAACGAGTTGGCAGCGGCCGACGCGACAGCGGACGATTACACGCTTTCCTGGGATGTTGGCTGCTCAGAATTCAATCCGCTACAACACCTGACGATCGAGAGTCTTATGAATGATGCGGAGAGCATCATTCGTGCTAAATCATCAAGTTAAGATGTAATATTTAAGCTCTTTCTCACCAATTTTAGTTAGCTCAATCTGCGAAATTACTGGTCGCGAGTTCCAGGAACTTGCGCACGCGTGGCGCGAGAAACGGTTGTGTTGCATGGACAATTGACACGGTACCCACGTCCACACACCAGTCATTCAATACGGGTATTAGCCGATTCGCGGCAATATCGTTCGCACACTTAAACTCTGGAAATATCGCTATACCCAAGCCGGCCAACGCCGCCGCATGGGCCATGGAAAAACTTGTGAATCTCAACCTCCCTGTAACGCTTATCATGGCAAGGCCCCCCGGCGACTTAAAGGGCCAGCGCGAGGGCGTGCCGTCCGATAGCACGAGTATGCAGCTATGATCAGCAAGATCATTTGGCTCAACAGGTGCGCCAAATCGCTCAACATATTCTGGGCTAGCGCAATATTGAACGCGTGCAGGCATCAGCTTGGTCGAACTAATTCCGGCTCGATCCTCCCCGCCTACGCGAAAAGCAACGTCGAATCCTTCCTCTACCAGGTCAACATGTCGCCGGGTAAGCACGACATCCAGTTCGACCTCCGGATATCTGTTCGCATAATCGACAACGATTCCTGAAACAAAAGCTTCTCCGAATACAGGATCGGCTGATACGCGCAAACGACCTTTCGGCTCGTCGCTGGTATCGGTTGCGGCGCGTATTGCTTCGTCAGCCCGCAGAACAACGTCCGCACACCGCGCCGCGAATGATACGCCTACATCAGTCAACTGCATTGATCGAGTTGTGCGCTGAATTAGCTGCGCCCCAAGCGAATGTTCCAACGCAGCAATACGTCGGCTGAGTGTCTGTTTCGGTACGTCTAGAGCCCGACCAGCCTTGGTGAAACTACTTAGCTGGGCGACAGCAGCAAACAAGCGCATATCGTCGAGTTTTATTGTCCCGAACTTGGGATTAATAATCCTATTCACCCTGCGATTGTCCCAGCCATGAAAGCCTTGCACAATAACGATCGATGAGCGTCGATGTCAAAACCTCCATTGAAATCAACCGTCCATGCGGCGAAGTCGCGGCGTTCACCAACGGCCCTGATAACGCGCCGAAGTGGTACGTCAACATCCAAACGATGAAGTGGCAAACCAATCCGCCGCTGCAATTAGGCTCGAAATGTGCGTTCGTGGCGCATTTTCTCGGCCGGCGTATGGAATACGTTTACGAAGTCGTGCACTACGATCCGCTAAAGCGTTTGGTGATGCGAACCGCCGATGGGCCATTTCCAATGGAGACCAGCTACACCTATCAGGAACTGGGAAGTAATCGCACGCAGGTCAATTTGCGTAATCGTGGTAAACCCGCTGGATTTTCGAAGCTGATGTCACCGCTGATGAGTATTGCTATGCGCCGGGCAAACAACAAGGATTTGGCGTTGCTGAAAAAGATCATAGAGTCACGTACATCTGACAAGACTTAGCTAGTAAACCGCAAGCAGGTCGTGGGATTCCCATCGTCCTTATTATCAACGACGCCTCAAAACGAATCAGATCAGATATGAGAAATAGTCTAGGATATACTGATAATACAATGTTATATAAGCATTTATTCTTGGGCAATGCGATAATTCGGGCCATCCTCCCCGTAACATCGCATGGTTCCGTGGTTCACAAAGCCGGCCTTTTCCAACACATGCCTTGACGCGGTGTTTTCTTCTTCAAATGTGGCTACGACCTCTTCCAGCATTGTCTCGTCAAAGACAAACTGCAGAAGTCGTTTACACGCTTCGGTTGCATATCCTTTATTCCATGCCGAACGCTTTAGAAAATAGCCAATTTCGATATCGCCATTCGGCAGTGATCCCGGTATTACTAAACTGAAATCAGTGTCGTCTTCATCAATTGGAATCGGCAATAACGCAACGCTGCCGTATTTTTCTCCTCCCTCGCGATCCACGATGCACCAGATGCCAATTTCGCCGCTGCCTCCCCGCTTTGTCCAGTTTGCCATCTTTCCTTCGATGACCGACTCGCTTAAAATACCGCCCGCGTATTTGACGACTGCCGGATCCGTAAACATCGCCAAACAAATGTCGACGTCATCAGGCACGAATGGCCGCAGTAACAATCGTTCGCTAGACAATTCCAAATGCATCGAAGAATGATCAAGGAAAAATGGCAAAATATCCAATCTCGAGTGCCCGCCGCCGATTGAATGCGGTTAAGAGATTCGACATACGACCTCAAGCTGCCAGCGACCGTGAATGTTTGCAGGATTAAGTAAGCTATTCGGCTCTTGCCGACTCCCTCATAAGCTGTCGAACCCAGCGATGTAGTGGATCTTCCGTTCGGCGATCATGCCAGATCAGGCAATAGGGAAATTCTCCCGCATCTACCGGTGCCACAAATTTAGCTAAGGGAATGCCGGTGTCGCCTGTAAATCGATCTGCAATTCGGCCCGGAAGGGTGGCGATAAGATCGCTATTGTTAATCACAAATGGCGCAGCCAGAAAGTGGGGAATTTTCAGCAGGATTCGTCGCTTGTATCCGTCTTTTTCGAGTAAGCGGTCAATGCCGGTCATTCGCGAGTCGATGATGTCGACCAGCGCGTGCGGAAATGCAAGATATTCTTTGAGTCCGACTTCTTGACCTGCAAGCGGATGTTGAGACGACACAACGCCGTAGAAGCATTCCTCAAATAGTGGCATTACCTCCATGCCCGGAAAAGTTTCCTGCCCGCCCCAGGCAAAATCAAGAAACCCTGTCTTCAAGTGCTCGAGTGTGTGTTCCGACCAGTCTTCGCACTCAATATTGAGGTGCGGTGCTTGCTGGTTCAGATTACGCAAAACGCTAGGTAACAACACCGCAAGGCCATAATCTGCCGTTGCAATGCGTATCGTACCGTGGGCCCGATGTGGATCGAAGGCGTCCGGACCCACCATTTGATCGATAGCGCCGAGCACTTGCCTTAACGGTCCCGCGAGTTCCTCGGCGCGTGGGGTCGGGATCATGGTGTGCCCACGTCGCACCAGAAGTACGTCATCGAATGTACGCCGGAGTCGACTCAGTGCATGGCTCATAGCGGACTGAGTGAGGCCGAGTCGCGCGGCGGCGCGACTGACGCTGTGTTCCTCCAGAAGTATTTGCAGTATCAGGAGTAGATTAAGGTCGAGCTTTCGTAAATTAATAGTGTGCATAGCATCTATGATTAACATGTGTTTGTTTAATGGGCAAACATACGCTAGCTTCGGAAATCCATTGGGAGAGTGGCTATGACCTACGATTCGGAAACTCCAATCCTCATCGCTGGCGCCGGAGCAGCGGGCATCGTTCTCGCGACCGAACTGAGGCGTCACAATGTGCCGTTTCGCATGGTTGACAAAATGCCGGCGCCGTCGGCGGCGAGCCGTGCATTTACCCTGCACTCGCGAACTTTGGAAATGATCGAACGCTGGGATACCGGGTTACTTAGTCGCTATCTTGAACGGGGGCTTCCCACCAACGGCTTCGCCTTCAATTTTAGAGGCCTCGACGAACGTCCAGTCCTTGACTTCACCGATCTCGATACCCGCTACCCGTATGTGCTCGTCCACAATCAAAACGAAACCGAGGGTTTTATCCGCGACTATTTACGGGACACGTTTGACTACGAGCCCGAATGGAACACCCGCGTGAAGGATATCGTCGCAGATACAGACGGAGTGACTGCAACACTCGTTCACCACGGCAGCAATGATCGTGAGGAAACGGTTCGCGCCCGTTGGCTTGTCGCTTGTGACGGGATTCACTCGGCCGTTCGCAAGAGCCTCGGCCTTACTTATGAGGGTGACGACTATACGGGCATGGTGTTGCAAAACATGGATGTCGCTCTAGCCGGTTTTCCGGACGGCCACGATTGGGTGCATTTCTATATGGGAAAGGACCATTTTCTCCTCGTAGTGTTGCTCCCCGGTGGCAATTACCGCCTGCTAATTTCCGATATGGGAGAAGCGGCAAACCGAAACCTCACCGCGAAAGAAGCCTTCCAAATGATTGTCGACCGGCATTTCGAAGGCGTGACGTTGGGTGAACCCGACTGGGCAACGAAATGGGAGATTTGGACCCGCCTTGCTGGCACTTATCGGGCCGGCAATATTTTTCTTGCGGGCGATTCCGCACACGTACACTCACCCTCTGGCGGTCAGGGCATGAATTGCGCTATGCAGGACGCGCAAAATCTGGGTTGGAAACTCGCCTTAGTCGCCAAAGGCAAGGCGGATGAATCACTGCTTGATAGCTACGAAGCAGAACGAAAGCCGGTAGCAGAACAAGTCATTGGCGGAGCCTCCGCGTTGCACGAGATCATGATGGCACATGGCAAGGGCGTCGAGGAACGGATCAAGCTGACAAAAGATCCAGATTGGCTTGCCATTGCCGCAGGCCGAGTATCCGGCGTTTCCTACACCTATCGCGACTATGTCGAACAACCCGACGGTCTTGCCGATATTGGCGGACCAGCCATCGGCGACCGCGCACCGGACTGTCTATTTGCGAATGGTCGAAGGTTATTCGAGCTACTGCGTCATACCTCAATGACGCTTCTGTTGATGCCCAACGGCGATGAGCCGCTGGCAACCCATGTCGCATCGCAAATTGAGGACATATATGGGGCGCTAATCCGTTGTGAGATTGTACCCAGTGAAGAAGATCTTGCGGTGCGATATGGCGCTGGAACCGAAGGTCGGCTCTTGCTCATCCGGCCGGATGGCTACATCGGATTTAAATGCCTGTTCTCGGAAGCCGCGGTCCTCAATAATCATCTGGACGGATTTCTTACTGTATGAGTGTAATAATTGCGTCGCGAGGATGGTCTGATTTTATGCCGCACGCAGCGATTGGGGCGTTGCCGGTCAACAAATTGAAATTCATTGGGGAGTAATATCAATATGATAAATACGAAACAAAAAGTTGTGGGAGCCACATTGGCAATGGCGGTTGCTGGACTGGTTGGCTGCGGGACAGATACTGGCGAAAACGATACGACGGCTATCGCAAGCAGTGTTGCCGCGAACCAGACTGACTTGATGCATTGCTACAGCGTCAATGTTTGCAAAGGCCATAATGACTGCAATACGGCCGGTAATGCCTGTGCCGGACAGGGCGCCTGCAAAGGCGAGGGCTTCGTGGCAATGCCGGCTAAGGCCTGTGCCGACGTTGGCGGAGAGAAAAAAGACGACGTCGTTTCGCAGGTCGACACCGCGGATCTAGTGCACTGTAGTGGCGTTAATGTGTGCAAGGGACACAATGATTGTTCAACGGCCTCTAATGCGTGTGCCGGGCAAGGTTCTTGCAAAGGCGAAGGGTTTGTTGCCATTCCAGCGAAGTCATGCACTGACATCGGTGGTAAAATCGATAGTTAAGCCAGCTCAAAGCAAAATCTAGGGCGCCAGTTTGGCGCCCTTTTCTTTTTCGGAACTGTTATGCAATTACCGCCGATTGGCTTCGGCCTCGGTCTTCGAACCGATCATTATCAGCATATTTTGGAGCACAATCCGGACGTCGACTGGTTCGAAGCACTGTCCGAAAATTACATGGTTGCCGGTGGCAAGCCAAAATATTATCTGCACGAAGTGCGAAAACGCTATCCGATTGTCTTGCACGGTGTGTCACTGTCAATAGGCAGCACTGATCCGCTCAATCTGTCGTACATAGAGTCGCTTAAAGCACTTATTGATGAGGTAGACCCAAATTGGGTCTCGGACCACCTTTGCTGGACGGGTGTAAGTGGCACGAACAGTCACGATTTGATGCCGTTACCGTATACAGAAGAGGCGATCGATCACGTTGCCGGCCGAATTATTCAAGTGCAGGATATTCTGCAGCGACCGTTACTAATTGAAAACGTGTCTAGCTATGTCAGTTTCACACACTCAAAAATTGAAGAGTGGGAGTTCTATGCTGAGGTTGTAAGGCGCGCCGATTGCCTCATGCTGCTGGATATCAACAATATATATGTGAGCGCGCGCAATCACAGTTTTGATCCTGACGATTACCTCAAGGGATTGGATACCGAAAGAATTCAACAGATTCATTTGGCGGGGCACACTGATAACGGCGATCACGTCATCGATACGCATGACAATGACGTTCGTGATGAAGTTTGGCGGCTATACCGCACCGCTCTTCGACGATTCGGAATGGTAAGCACCATGATCGAACGCGACGACAACATTCCCCCATTCGACGATTTGAAAGCGGAGTTGGATCTCGCCAGAGAACATGCGGCCGAGGCTCTGCAGAAAAACTTAGATGAGTGACCTCAAAAATCTGCAGGATCGATTTATGGCGTACGTGCAACGCGCCAATGAGAGCATTGTCGACGATATTGACGCTACGTCCGATGAGCATCGTGCAAGACGTCTAAGCATCTACTACAACGCGTATCGAATTCGGTTGCGCGGCAGCATCGAAGTCGACCACCCTGCCCTTGGAGTTTATCTAGGAGACGATGGGTTCGAAACTTTGGCTGCCGCGTATATAGATACGCATCCTTCAGACCAAACCAGTCTGCGTCATTTCTGCGATCACCTTCCGGATTTTCTGCGACACAATAAACCCTTCAGTGACTTTGGCGTGCTTTCCCAATTAGCAGAGTTCGAACGGCTGTTGATGGACGTCTTTGACGCTGCAGACTCGGATGCGCAGCCTATGGATAATCTAACGTCTATACCTGCAACGCAATGGCCCTCCATCAAACTTCTATTTCACCCGAGCGTCCGGCTTTACGTGTCGAGTTGGAATAGTGTCGAAATTTGGCGTGCTATCAAAGCCAATCAAAAGCCGCCGGAGGCGCTCCAGAGCGAAAATCAAGCGTGGCTGGTTTGGCGAAATTTCGATCGCCTGACCGAATTTCGATCGCTCGCGGCCGACGAGTACGCGGCGCTATCGAACGCGCTCGACGGAGTGGCATTCGCGGGCATTTGTGAATCCCAATTGGAGTGGTCAGCTGAAACAATAGTTGCACAGAATGTACTCGACATGTTGCGAATGTGGTTCACCGCCGGAATTGTAATCAGTATCGATATTTAGTGTCTCTGAGCCAGGCTATCCGCGAGAGAGCTCCCAAGCGCCCAAATTGTCCTACTGCCTGGCTCTTACTCGAAAATAGAGCGTTTTGACTCAAAGTGTGTGTCTCCGACATAGCCTTTTCGACGGTACGAAAAGTATGCGACATGCCGTGCACTGTCTGACTGATTCGCGAGTCCACGGTGCAATAAGCGGTCATCAAACACCAGACAGGAGCCTTCGGACATAGCGCTTGTGCAACCCGCGGGGACGCTTTGGTGCAGCCCATTTACGAGAATTGCCGGCGACGTACTCGCGTGTTGATATATTAGCTCGTCCAACACCAACGTCGTGTTGTTTAAGTGATTGGTGAGGGTGTGGGAGCCCCGAGCACACTCGGTGGGCCCCATCGTCATCGGTATGTCGTGCAATGCCATTAATATGTTCACGGCATGTGGTGTTAGGTGTTCCTTGGCGATATGCGGTGAGTCTGTATGCCAACATTGCGCTGTACATCCGGGCTCGCTGGACACAACGCCACTAAACGAATGCTCGGCATCACCGCCCAGCACCGCAGTAACCAGCGGCCACCACGGCAACGCCATTTCATCAACGCCAAATTCCTCAAGCTCGATAGGCACGTCCCAGCGACCAAGAGAACGTTGCACAATTTCTGCGTAGCCGGCCGCACTGCCAATTCCAATTTCTCTCGATCCAAGTGCCTCGCGAATGGTATGCGATTTTTGGCGAGAGACACGAAAAATTGATCTCACCAAATCGCTGTTACAGAGCTGGTGCAGCAATACATAGCCATCTGACGCTAACAGCTCCGCCGCTTCGCTTAGCGAGTATTTGGAATTGGCTTCTGCGGCGCTGTCCATGCGACTATTGTCTCACAATCGAGCAACTTCATTAGTCTGCGTTACCCAAACAAAGGTAATGAGTCAATCACGCTGGCTTACACCCGAAGGCCTGGCTACTGGAAATGTGTATGCAGAATTGCCACCTCGACTTGAATACACAACGACGTAACGCGTATTCAATCTTGAGCAAATGTTTCAGGCTATACCTCAATACAAGTAAAATCGGATAAATCTACGGCAAAGTCATAACGCAAGCGTAGAGTGGCCGTGTATCAGATCATTTCTAATCCTAACTCCAAAATCAATGTTCCACGACACAGGATATTACTAAATGAGAGAACTCGCTGTCTTGACCTTTTTGACCTGCGACGGTGTCATGCAAGCACCCGCACACGCGGACGAAGATCGGTCGAACGACTTCGATCGCGGTGGTTGGGCAACCAATTACTGGAGTGAGGTGATGGAACAAGTCAACGACATCGCGATGGCCGTGCCCTACGACCTATTACTCGGCAGGAAGACGTATGAAAGTTTTGCGCCTCACTGGTCAGGTATCAAGGACGACCCACATGCCGATATTCTAAATAGCGCAAAGAAATACGTGGTGACATCCACGCGCAGCGCTCTCGAGTGGAATAATTCGATACCGATCACTGGCGATGTAGTCGCAGCCATCTCACGTTTAAAAAAGGAAGATGGGCCGTTACTTCAGGTGCATGGCAGCTGGCAATTGATTCAGACCCTGCTGGAGCACCGCCTGATTGACGAATTCCGGCTATGGACTTTTCCGGTCGTAGTCGGTCACGGGAAACGATTGTTCGGAGACGGCGGCGGCTTGACAAACCTGTCCCTTAGCAAGACCGCGGCGACCTCAAACGGCGTGACAATGAGTGTCTATCGACGTATCGCTGATAAATGATAGTCCTATCGTCCGAGTCAACGGCGCTTATTTAATAGCGCTTCGTCGTCGCATGAAACTTTTCGGGGGTGTCCAAGTTTGCGGCTCGTGTTTATTCGCCCAACGACACATGGCCTGCATTATCGGGTGTAACGCGACGCCCTTCTCTGTCAGCTCGTATTCGTAACGAATTGGATTGGTCTGATATGCCGTTTTTTCGACAAGCCCGGACGCCTCCATTCGGTTTAGGCGGTCGCTTAAAACGTTGGTTGTGATTCGTTCGGGTGACGCAAGAAACTCGGCAAAACGTTTTTTGCCGGTGATCATGTCGCGCACCATGACTAAGGTCCAACGGTCACCGACGATACTCAACGAGGTAGCAATTGGACAATCCGAGCGAGAGGCATTCTTTATGGTTGACGTCATGATAAGTCACTTGTATATTGCAATTCACTATCCACTAAATAATTTTACACGATTCCGCGTATCGATGGGAGTAACAGAAATGTCAGGATTTACAGGAAGCTGCCTTTGCGGCAGCGTAGAATTTACAAGTATGGCAGACCCCATGCTCGCCGCACATTGCCATTGCGTTGATTGCCGGAAGTCGAGTGGAACGGGTCACTGCACCCATGTGGTGGTTCCAAAAGAAGGATTTAGCGTTGACGGCGCTCTCAACTATTTCGATAAAGCGGCCGATAGCGGCAACATGGTTAGGCGTTTCTTTTGTCCTACCTGTGGAAGTCCGGTTTACTCCACAAATTCGGCAATGGCCGACGTCTGTTTTCCCCGCGCATCAAGCCTTGACGATCTTGGTGTCGTATCGCCGTCAATGGTGGTCTACTCAAGTCGAGCAGCGGATTGGGACTATGTAAGTCCAGATCTTCCGGCATTCGAGACGGTACCTGAGGGTGGTCCGCAGAGCGTAATCGCAGAACACAGCTGAGTGATAAAACTGATCCTGAGCGGTTCAGCGTTTACTATCTCTGACCCTGGGTCCTGCGGTATCTCTGACTTGCTGCACCAATTCTGTTATCTCGACTAGTGTCGTTTGTAACTGCTCTAAATCATTGAACTCAATACCCAAGGTGCGACCGCCATTTTTGCGCACGCGGATTGCCACGTTCACACCCAATTCCTTTGCGAATTGATGTTGCAGCCAACGGGATTGCGTGTCTATAGATGCAACAGGTTTTGCGGCACGTGCGCGATCGGAATTCATACGGTCCGCAACCAAGCTTTCGACTTGCCGAACCGAAAGGTCTTCCTTGGCGACTTTGTTCGCTACGATGGCCTGTTCGCGGTCATCTAGAGATAGCAAAGCGCGTGCGTGTCCCATGTCGAGCTGCGCGGTCGTAAGCAAGTTGCGCACTGAAGGCTCTAGATCTAACAGCCGCAAATAGTTGCTCACTGCCGAACGCGATCGCCCCACGGCCTCTGCGACTTCCTTGTGCGTCAAACCAAATTCCTCAACTAACTTGTGCAGAGATTCTGCAACTTCAATGGGACTCAAGTCTTCGCGCTGCAGATTCTCGATTAACGCGACCGCCAGCGCCGCTTTATCGTCGAGGTCACGAATGATCACGGGCACACTCTTAAACCCAGCAAGTTTTGCCGCTCGCCAGCGACGTTCCCCCGCTACAATTTCATACTTAGCCAGCTTGTCTTTTGCCATTGCGCCCGATTTCGCACGCACTAACAACGGTTGCAGTACACCTTGCTGTTGAATCGACTGGACTAGATCCGCCAGACTGTCGTCATCAATCGACTGTCTTGGCTGATATGGGCCAGGAGCCAAATCGATGATACTCATGTCATCGTATGATCCAGCACTATAGGCCGGAGTCGCTGTCTGGTTGCCGCCACTTAATAACGCGTCCAAGCCGCGACCTAAGCGTTTTTTCGTCGCCATAATTTGTGTTCCAAATCTAGTTTCTGAGCAAGTGTTGGAGAGAATTTTACACCATGCGTGCCTGCGAGTTTATGCTAGAGGGCGTGTCTGACGCGAACGGATAGGACAGCGCGCTCTCGTTGCGCCACTATCTGTTTTGGTGTTGCTGCAGAGCAGAAATGCCTGACCATTCGGAGTTCGCTAAACCGTTGCGGGAATTGAGATCAACGTTCGGCCAAACACAGGTAGAACTCGCGCAGAAAATCGCTGGTAGCAGAAAGACTATCAATACGGTCAAAAACGGCGTATTTATCCTTTCAACCATATTCGCGCTTAATCTATCGGCTGTCTTGGGTGCAATCGTTAAGGAGGTCTTCGCGCCAAAATGAACGACGGAATTGCACAAGATTTCAGTTTTACCACCAAACGGTTGTCTGTCCGCGGCTGGCATACTGTCGAAAAAGAGTACCCGGGCAAGCAATGGCTGCCCAACGCTGTGCAGAGTATCCTTACACCAGCGGTTACGAGAGAACTTCCGTTGCCATGGCAAGGAAATTACACTCTCGACCGTGCCAAACGCTGGATCGCAGAACGAGTTATCGACAGCCTACCGTTTATCGTAATTGAAAAAGAGAATGGCGCTGCAATTGGTTTCGTCATTCTCGCAGAGACCGAAGACGATGGGCTGCGCATAGGCTACATGCTATCGGAATCATCGTGGGGCAAAGGGCTTGCCAGCGAGCTGGTTGAAGGTCTTGTACAACAGTGCACTGATTTAGGCAAAAGCTACCTCGTTGGTGGTGTCAATAGAAGTAACCTGGCCTCGCAACGTGTTTTGGAAAAGAACGGTTTTTCGTGTCTCGATATGAACGTCAAAGACACTGAACTACTTTTTAAACTGGCATTGCAATGAGCCGCTTCCGCGCTCTCGTTGCCAGAGACATTTTTGGTCTCTGCAGCACAACAGTAGAAAATCACACTATGGAATATTCAGCCCAATGGTAATTGCAGAAACTCCGACGGAAGAGGAATCTTGGCATTCAAAATTTCTCCGTTGGCAATTTAACTTTTTTCCGGCATTTCGGCGTACCGGCGCACGTGTAATTTGCATCTCTGCCAATCAGCAATACGTCAAAATTAAACTACCATTGAAACTGTCAACAAGGAATTACGTTGGAACGATCTACGGCGGTAGCATGTATGCGGCGGTAGATCCGTTTTACATGGTGATGTTTCTTCGCACACTGGGTCCCGACTATGTCGTCTGGGATATTTCGGGTCGAATTGATCACCTCAAGCCAGGGCGATCTACTCTGACTGCAGAATTTCGCATCAGTACCGAGGAAATCGAGTCGATCAAAGCCGAACTTGCGAATGAGCGAAAAATCATCCGGGACTATGCTGTCGAACTGGTAGATGAGCAGCAGGTAATACACGCCAAAATTGTCAAGACGTTATACTTCGCTCACAAAAAAATCTGAATGCAAAGCGGAATTCGGTCAGTTAGAAAATACCTAATCGGGAAAGTAAATATGACTAATCTTGATTTAGGAAGTTGTCTTCCAAGAATTTTGAGCGGAAATTCTGCGGTGGTGTGAGGATATCTGGCCGTCCTTCCGGCGTAAAATCCATTAGGTTCCAATATGGCCAAACGGTATCAACGTGATTGCCATGCAGTTCAGTTCCCCAGAAATGAAAAATTTCGTTATTCTGTTTTCTGAAAACCTGCATAACCGGCCATTGCATGTCATCACTTTCGCCCTGACACTTGTAGTCAGCCTGATACGTACAGTCTGCACCAGACACAAGTGCGATTTCCGACCAAGCGCGAATCTTGGCCCATGCGTTGATCATCTGCGCCGGCGCCTTCGCGATAGCTACGAAGGCTGCGTCATTGCTCACTTGATAAGATGTTCTATCGAAACCATCGACCAACGATGTGCATGATGGACAGGGATTGTCCCAGCCGGGCCCGTACATGAAACTGTAGATGAGTAGCGTTTTCTTATCGCCAAAGAGCTCTGAAAATCTGACCTCCTGACCCAATTTGTCGTCGGTTGCCCAAGTGAGTCTGTAGTCTTCTTTCAGTCGACCACCGGGTGGCAATTTTCTCCGCAGCTCTGCAACCGATTTTACTTTTTCTATCAATGCTCGCTCTTCTTCAAGCAGCTCATCGCGAGCAGACCTGTAGTCCGCACTCTCATTGGGATAACGGGAATCACTCATGATTGCCTCCTGAAATTAAGTAACTGCGGATACTGTTCTGGCCAATGCACGGCACATTTGCGCTCCAACCGATGTCCAACGGCGTCATTCCGGATTGCGCTCAATCGTCTGCCCTTTCTAATAGTTCACGTAGGCTATCGAGACGTGCTGGCCAAAACGCTTGGTAATGGCTCATCCAGTCGAAGACCGGCCGCAGTCTTCCCGGCGTCAATGAATAGATGCGTTCTCGGCCATTTCGTCTGACCTCGACCAAACCGGATTCTCGAAGTACTCGTAGATGTTTAGATACGGTGGGTTGCGCAAGATTGGCACCGGTGCCAAGCGCTGTTGCGGTCAATTCACCGGCACACAATGCATCCAGCATGCGACGCCGGGTGCCATCCGCAATGGCATAAAATGGATCGGCGCTTGCTGCAATTCTGCTCATCGACACATAATATATTGCCGATTGGCTATATACAAGATTTCACTTCAATTGACGAAGCTATCTCGTTTCCATGCGTGAATGACAATCTGCCAGACCGGCCTTCCAGGATGGATTGCTCGCGCTATATAGTCTGTTGCCGCTGCAACCATTTGAGTGAGCAACGCTGTTAAGTTGAACAGCAGTTACAAAATTTGTTGGACGATCAACCGCGTATATTCACCTCGATGGAGATTATTTCATTGAAGCGGACATTCAATTACATTGTCTGCCGACCGGCAGAAAAAGCGATTTCACTCTTGAGGAATTGGACATATGAAACGACGTAACAAAGTATTAAGCGGCATGTTGCTCTTTTTCGTGATCGCTATTACCGGTATTGCCGTCACACTAAGCCATACCGATGACTGCGAGCCACCGCCTAACGTACCGGGCAATGTCGAACTAATGAAATCGATTGTCGCTCCCTGTTACGGCGATACAGATGTGCTTGAATACGTCGATGTGGAAAAGCCAAAACCACAACAAGATGAAATACTTGTACGAGTTCAGGCAGCTGCAGTTAATCCTTTGGACTGGCACTACATGAGAGGATCGCCATATATCATGCGCTTGAGTTCCGGTTTGGGATCGCCGGTAGATACGACTGTCGGCGTCGATTTTTCAGGGACAGTTGTCGAAATCGGCGAAAACGTTACGCGTTTCCAGATTGGCGATGAGGTATTTGGCGGTAGGGGCGGAGCATTCTCTGAATACGTAATTGTCCCGGAAGATCGCGCGGTCGTTGCTAAGCCTGAAAACGTGAGTTTCGAGCAAGCTGCTGCAGTACCGATTGCCGGCGTAACCGCATTACAGGCATTGCGCGACAAGGGCAAACTAGAATCGGGTCAAAAGGTCCTGATAAATGGCGCGTCAGGCGGTGTTGGCACTTTCGCAGTACAAATTGCCAAATCTATGGGCGCCGAAGTAACCGGCGTATGCAGCACCCGCAACCTTGAAATGGTTCGCCGTATTGGTGCCGATCATGTCATCGACTACAAAAGGGCCAACTACACCGAACTCGGTCAAAAATATGACGTTATTGTTGACAATGTTGGTAATCACTCACTGTCCAAAAATCGGAGAGTCCTTACGCCAGAAGGCAAATTGGTCATTGTTGGCGGCGGCAAGGGCAATTGGCTCGGCCCACTTGTCACTCCACTTAAGGCACTTTTTGTATCGCCATTCGTGAAGCAAGAATTGGTCACGATTCTTGCCGAATTGAATCAAGACGACCTAAATGCGCTCGCGAGCCTAATGGCAGCGGGTAAAGTTGCCGCAGTTATCGACAAACGGTTTGATCTCAATGATGTCCGTAGTGCGGTTCAGTATTCGGAGAGTGGCCGTGCTAGAGGGAAAATAATTATCGAATTTAATTAGCAAGACCTCAGCGGCCTCATATTGCGACAATCGGATTTTGCCAACAACGCACACGGTTTCAGTGCCTAAAAGATACCAATTTGCGGGGCCAATGGGCCCAGGGCTTGTGAAGGCGACGACGCCAAGCGAAGCGACGCCAAAATAATCGCAACTAATCCTCTCTATCGGACATCAAACACAACACTACCGTTGCTATAATTCGCTATCGCCCACTATCGCCCATGAGCCGCAGGAGCCCGCATTTGTCCCTGTTTGACGAGCTTAAACGCCGAAATGTATTCCGGATTGCGGCGGCATACCTCGTTGTGGGCTGGTTGTTAACAGAGGTCTTCACGACTATCCTGCCGGCATTTGGCGCCCCCGAGTGGATTTCAAAGGCCATAATGCTGATATTTGCGCTGGGCTTCATACCAGCCATTATTCTTGCATGGGCCTATGAGCTAACGCCCGACGGCATCAAGAAAGACCGTGACATCGACCGCGAAAGCCCGGTACAACCCAGTCGCGGCCGGCGCCTGGAATATGTAACGATCGTTTCAGTCATTCTTGGCATCGTATTTATTTCGGTGTTCAGTTCAAGACTGGATATAGACAATAGCGCCCCGGGCACCTCGCCGATCAGTAACTCATCGGTTGCCGTATTGCCGTTTCTCAATATGTCTGGGGATGAAGACAACGCTTATTTTTCAGACGGACTCACAGAAACACTGTTGCACATGCTTGCCCAGGTTCCTGACCTGAAGGTTGCCGCGCGAACCTCGAGTTTCGCATTCAGAGGTCAGAACAAGACCATCGTTGAAATCGCAAAGGCGTTGGAGGTTGCACACGTTTTGGAAGGCAGCGTCCAACGTGCTGGCGATCGGGTGCGGATTACCGCACAGCTCATTCGAGCAGATGACGGCTTTCATGTTTGGTCCAAGACGTACGACCGAACGCTCGATGATATCTTCGCCATACAGGATGAAATAGCACTAGAGGTTGGTAGTGCACTATCAAAATCATTGCTCGGTCGAACCGACATATCGTTGGCCGCACGCGCAATGACTTCAGATCCAGATGCTTACGATCTATACCTTCAGGCGCAACAGGCGCGCTCGACGTTTTCGTACGGCGGTCTCAAAGCAGCCGAGGAATTACTCAAAGGCGCACTGACCATAGACCCTGATTTCATTGATGCGAAGACCTCGCTCGCTTACGTTTACCTGCACCAATTTGAAACGGGTCTGCTTGATCTACAGTCAGCGAATTCGGAAATCGAAGCAATTACCGATCAAGTGCTTGAGATCCGTCCGGACGATATCGATGCTCAAGCCATACGATTTTTCGCCGCTACTGCGGCGCGTGCGGAACTTGAAGGACCACAGATATTCATTGGAGCGCTTGCTGAGTTCGAGAGAATTGTTGCTGCAGAGCGTGCAACTCTACAACCGAAGATTCTCCTGACGCATTTCTACAAAGGGACCCAGCAATTCGATAAAGCAGTTCAGGTGATGAATGACGCGCTGCGTCGGGACCCTTTTAACCCAAGAATTCATTACGAACTTGGTTCGCTATACATGGCACTTGAGCAGCCGGAGAATGCGCGAGCAGCGTTACAAAAGTCGCTCGATATCGAACCGAATCAGCCAAATGCTTATGCGAATCTCGCAGGATTAAGCATGCGGGAAGGTGACGGACTGGAGTACGTACAACAATTTTTGAAGGCAATTGCGGTGGATCCAGTCGACCATGAGCTTTCGGGCATCGTTGCCATGTTTCTTTACGAACTGGGGCTAATTGACGAGGCTGATGATTTTCGCAAACGAGTAATGGCCATTGCCCCGACGAGCGAAATTTCCTACCGATTGGAATTATTGCGCGCAATCAATCTTGGCGATGAAGAAGCGAGCATAATTAGCGCGCGACGCGCCATTGAAGACGATATTGACGAGCGTCGCTTTGCCTATGCGGGTGCCGTACAGCACCTGCTGCGGATTGCGGCGAGCCGTGGCACGGTTGAGCAAGAATTCGAGTATTTGGAAGCACACGCGCCAAATATCCTTGATATTGAGCTAATGACGGCACCACTCAAGTATCGTTTAGCGCAATACACGGCATTCGATGCTTGGTACATTTCATTACCTCGCGAGGAATTGCTCAGGCGCCTAGACCGCACAATAGAGTTGGCAAAAACATTTGGACTCAATCCATCTGACAACCCTGCGACCCAAGTCGGTATTTTAGTTCTCCGGGATAATATTGACGAGGCTGTCGAAGTCGCTTTGGCCGACTACTTCAGTGAATCGGTTGCCATGCATTTGGATTGGCGGCGTACATTTTCGCAAGCACAATACGCAGAATTTGTTGCCACACCTAGCATCGCGAATGCCATGAAACGTTGGGAAGAAGAAGAAGCAAGCCTGCGCAGCCAAGTTAAAACCTATTTGGCGGATTTGAGCGCTGCGACTTGAGCCAATTGTCGTCTCCAGTGGCGGGGTCTAAACGCGTTGGATTGCATTGTCGTTACTCTCCGCATAGCTAGTCGACGGCAGCCTTTATGCCCAAACCCACGTAAAGACCTCCGCTCACATACTTCGGTACCGGGCCCTGCATTACCCGACTACCCAGCCACCGTCGTAAACTGCCGGCCATCAACGCGTAAAAACTGTCGGTGACAAGTGCCAATGCGATATAGATGAGGCCGAGCAGTAATACTTGTTGGTTAACAGGTGCGCCAGCCGGATCAATGAATTGCGGTAGAAATGCAAGAAAAAACACCGCAATTTTCGGATTCAGCACGCTAACAATGACCCCATCGGCCATCGCACGATACAAGGACAATGGCGGTTGGAGATTTGGCGTAATGCTGTGACTGCGCGAAACGAGGATCATCACGCCAAGATAAATTAGGTAAAGCGCCCCCAGAATCTTGACGAAAGAAAACGCGATTGACGATGTCAGCAATATAGCCGACAGGCCGACTGTCGCTGCGGCGACGTGGACAAACGCGCCTATAGCCAGTCCAAGCGCGGATGCAAGGCCGACGCGATACCCTTGTCCGATACTTCGACCGACGACGTACAGGACTCCGGGTCCAGGAATCAACAGCACAACAAGCGCTGCGGCAACAAATCCAATCAATAAAAGTTCGTTTGGCATAGTTGCCTTCCTCGCGTCGACGATTGATCAGTCAATTCGTCAATTATTACATAATGCGAATGTGAAACACCGACAAGGACACCAATTGGGCACAAGCGCGTAGATGTCGGGTCACGCTAAGCCTAAGCTCAGCTTATCTATGAAATAAGTTTGGACTATTTGAAACTATTTTCGATCTGCGGTGTAAGCAGTAGTGAGGACTTCAAGGTAGATGTATGAAGCACGATGATGCAAGCGACAACGAATCCGAAGTATTGGATCTTGAGGAAAGAGGCTGGTTGCCGCGTTACTGTCGTGGCGACAGCGAGGCATTTTCTCAACTCATGCGTCATTACCAATCACTCGTCTACTCATTCTTATATCGATATGGCATTGACTCACAGAATCGCGATGATCTTTTTCAAGAAGTATTTCTCAAAATACATCAGGCCGCCCCAACCTACCGGTCAAATCAGGCATTGCGGCCGTGGTTGGTCAGTATCGTTCTTAATACCGTCCGTAATTATCGTCGCAGCGAAGGCCGTCGTTGGCGCTTTCTCAAACAACTACCGATTGAAAAAACCGCGCACGAACCGGGAGCCGACGTGACGACTGATCATCGCGAAACGGCACGCTGGGTTGAATCGCGCATCGCCACCCTACCCGACGTACAACGCCAAATCCTGGTGCTCAGCACAATCAAAGGATTACGTATGAATGAGATTGCCGAGATGCTGGATATGCCGGAGAGCACGGTGAAAACGCATTTGCGACGCGCGCGATTGACGCTTGCAGAGTGGCTTGCGCGGCGCGAACACCCGGAATCCGCATCAGCAAATCTCGAAATCGTGAGGGCAACGCAATGAGCGACTGTCAGAAACTCAAAGATTATTTGGTCGAAAATGGTGTTGCGGCGCTTCGCAGCAAGTCAAGTTTCACCGCACACTTAGCCGACTGCAGCGATTGTCAAAATGTATTGGACGCTTACGCGTTACTGCCAGAATTACTCGACGCCTTGCCGGAACGCGCGGCTTCCGAGTCGTTATTGGTACAAACGTCAGAAATGATCGATACGGAGAATTCCGATAACGCCACTTCGTCTCCATGGAGCCGGCATTCTGCAGGCGTTTTGGGAACAGCCATGGTAATGCTTGCGGTACTCGCGCTATCGCCGCGTCTTTTAGATGAGCTGGAAAACGCAGATCGTGCACAGTTGTCCTCAATCCAAATCGAACGCGCACCACAGGAACCACTCCCGTTCGGATTCGACCAGAATGGTGAACGACAAACGGCACAGAGCAATAGTCAATTGGTGGTTGATGGTCGATTCACGCTCGAAACAGAACCTGATCCGGAGCCAAAGAAGTCAGCAAATGACAGTGAGGCCGCCACCAACAGTTTTTTCGATGGCTCGGTGCTAGGCGGCGAGTACCGCAGCAGCGATCAGTCAGAAGCAGACAAGTCATTGGACTCACGTAACCGCCGTATCGTCGCAAATAAGCCCGCACCGGTACTCGAAAACGAAACCCCGGCTTTCGCCCTAACACCAGAAGTATTAGAGCGTCCTGCTGCGCCGCCTGACGAATCAAGCATTCGGCTGCTCACCGGCCGCAGCGACACAGACGATTTCGAAGTTCTAAATGAAGAACTACGCAAACTTGGTGCTGGAGGAACTGCGTCCGGCGGGCCGGCACCACCAGCCGTCGCCTCGCAAGAGCGGTTGACCCGACCAAGTCTTCGTTTGGGCGGCATGGTCGGCGAAGGCGGCGTCGTAAATGAAGACTATTCGTCTGAGGTTGCTCAAGCGAAACAGTCGCACAGCGGTCATCGCTCGCTTGGAGATTCTGCTGATCGTACAAATCAGGATGCAAATGACGATTTACGGGACTTCGGAATGTTTGACCCGGACCTCATATCTCGTGATTTGGCCGCGCAAACAAAAGAAAATTCGCAAAAAGGATCGGTATCTGCGGGACTCACAAGTAACGCAGGATTCGAAAAGCGACTTGATGAATTTGGGCGCAAGCAAAAAGGCGACGATCCACTTGGTGACAAGCTCGAACGGCAGGTAGAGATTCAAAAAATTATTGCGAGCGCCGGAAAAACATCACTTACCGATAGTGGCGGTTCCGGTTTCCTAAATCACTACCAACGAACAACGAGTCTTGCCTATAAGGATCCTGATGGGTATTGGGCCAACCATTATGTTCCTGGCGATCCGCAGATTCGCTTGCTCGGCGCACGTCTTGCTCGCTGGGATCGAAGTTCTCTCGGTGAAGCATGGCGCTTGGAGCGAGAAGTCACACCTATTGATCAGCCATTCGATGCACCTGCCGACAATGCACTGGCATTGTCCGTGATGAGTGATGCGAATGCAGTCGACGGACCAACTCGCATGCGAATCCAAGTTGGTTTACGTGGTATCGAGCATCTGCGAGGGCAACGTCCGGCGATGAATCTTGCTGTAGTCCTGGACTTACCGGACGATGCCGATGACTCCGTGCGAATCGAGGGGCGTGCCTTGCTGGAGGCCCTTTTGAGCAGCAAACGGTCAGGCGATCGGTTTTCCCTGGTGCTCAATGACGGTTCCGAGGATTCAACGATCCTTGCCGATGATTTTCGGTACGGGTCTTTGCAGCTCGCGATGCAAAACATGCTCAACCCTGCAACGGCCAGGCCAGATAGCGATCTGGCTCGCGCGATCCTACAGGCTGCGCAACTCGTCAAATCTGGTGACGACCCGAGTCGCCCCCTCGGTAGTAGCGCTATTCTCCTGATTACCGCCGGCAGCTTAAGCGAGGTCGATGCGTTAACCACGATCGCCCATCATCAGGCAAAAAATGGCATCACGCTTAGTGTCTTTCCGCTGGGTGACAAACCACAAAGCGAAAGTGTCGAGGAAATGGTCTTGGCGGGCCTTGGAAATCGCCGCTATCTAGAGTCGGCCGAAGGTGCACGTGCGTTGGTCGAAGAAGAACTGCACTCAGCCAGCCGTGCGGTTGCGCGTGCTGCTCGCCTGTCAATACGTCTTGCACCGGGAGTCCATTTGGTCGATGTCATAGGTTCACGCCGACTCGACGTAGATGACAGTCAAAAAGTCAAAGAAATTGAGACCACAATGGACCAGCGCCTGCGTAACAATCTTGGCATCGACGCCGATCGTGGTGATGACGAAGACGGCATCCAGATAATCATTCCGAGCGTATTTGCTGATGATAGTTTAACGGTGTTGATCGACGTTGTTGTCGATCAGGCCGGGCCTGTTGCCGACGTTTCACTGCGTTACAAAGATCTCGTATTCAAGAAAAACGGCATCCTCCGCAGTCGATTCGTCCTGCCGGAAGGCGATTTGGTCCGTGGTCCATCCGAATTGTCTGTTTTGAAGAACCTGCTCGCCTATCACTTTGGTCAAGCTGCAAGGCTGGCAGCAGACGCCGTCAGTAAGCAGGATTTCGATCTCGCAATATTGGAATTGGCACGCTCGCGCTCAATCGTAAGCCATCTACGGACGTTCATCGCAGAGTGGGAAAACGACCCAGAACTACTGCGCGATGAACGAATACTTAATTCGTACATCAACGTCTTGTCATCGCCAGACAGACACGCTAACGAGCCACTTCTTACCGATTCACTTCAATACGCCGCCTGGGCCAAGGTCCATCGGCCGCTGTCTAACAGCCGAAATTAGCGGAGTTACTGCTATGCAATCTCTTCAACGACGACTGGTATTTGCACTCTTTCTTTACTTTTGCACATTTGCAGCAGCGGCAGACTCAGTATTCGAACCATCGCTGGAGGACCCTGGCCAAGTGACTCTGCCGCTTAGTCAGTATCAGCAGCTCATCGAGCAAGCCAACCAGCCGACAGATCCGGTACCTTCAAGTGCAACGTTAGGTGCATCAATTCTTAGTATTGAGTTTGACGAACGCGACAACAGAGTCACCGCTACGGTACGTGCAAGAGTCAAAGTCGAGACGTTCACGGACGGATGGGCGTTAGTGCATTTGCTACAGCCGGGCGCTGCACTGGAAAGTGCGACGATTGACGGGAATCCTGTACAGCTAGTGCAACGTGCGGATGGTTTGTTCTGGCTGACCGACGAAAAGCAGAATGTGATGATTGAATTGACCTATCACGCCGATGCGCATTTTTCCGATCGTGCCTACATCGCCACGCTACCAATTCCCAAGGCCGCCGCAACGCAATTTGAGTTGAATATTCCGCAGACGCATATTGATCTATCAGTGTCACCGGCAGCGAATCTTACGAAAACTGAAGCCAATGGCGGTACGCAACTAAGTGGAACAATCTCGTCAAGCCCTGCAATGATGGTTACCTGGCGTGTTGCGCAAGACAGGCCTTATGTTTTAAGTCGAGCAGATTACCGAGGCACGGTCCAGGGAGACGCCATTGCATGGAGTGCTACGTTTAGTACTGAAAACCTTACCGACAACGAAGTGACCGTGCCACTCGTGTCTACCGCCGCAACGTTAGTGGAAGTGCTCGTAGACGGAACGGCTGCAATGGTATTTACCGAGCGAGGCAGGTTCTCGGTAAGTATCGCCGAAGCTGGTCAACATGAAATAGAGTTGGCATTTCAATCACCGATTAGCTATCCCGACGGTGTGCCGTCGGCGTCGTTTGACATCCCAAAGGTCCCTGTCTCCCGCTTTGAGTTGGACTTACCAGGCGACAAACTCTTACGTGTTAATCCATTGGCGACTGTAGAGACGACTCGAACGGGTGATCGAACGCACACGGTATTTTTCACAAGACTGAGCAATACGCTCGAATTGAACTGGATGGAGGCTATTCCGGAAGATGTCGCCGTAGAACGTCGTGCTAATGCCGCGATTTATCAGGCTGTTCATGCTGCAGAAGGTGTGCTTTATGGGCTAGCTGCTATCGATTACGAGA
This sequence comes from Woeseia sp., assembly GCA_021773015.1. Classification (GTDB taxonomy): domain Bacteria; phylum Pseudomonadota; class Gammaproteobacteria; order Steroidobacterales; family Woeseiaceae; genus OFTM247. Next base: position 195,492 of record JAJFKW010000001.1, on the reverse strand, counting down.
TCACTCGTGGCGACGCAAATTCATTCGACTTTGTTATTCCCAGTGACGCGCAGGTGAATCGAGTGACCTCGCCCTCCAATGCCATAGCGGATTGGGTGATCTTGGAAAGCGATTCGGAGGATGAAGACCACATCCGGGTATTTCTCAACCGCGCCGTTTTCGACAATTTCACGCTGATAGTGAAGTTCGAACAACTCCTGGATGGCAACAACGACGCAACCACAGCAACGAACAATACGGGCAAGATTGACGTTCCGCTGCTGCGTGCTCTGGATGTAACACGGCAGAATGGGATGATTGCGCTTTTATCGGGATCGGAATTGGCGCTGGCGCCAAGCTCCAATGAGAAAATGGTGGAAGTTGGCGAAAATCAATTGCCAGCGTTTTTTCGTAACCTCTTAGGCCAGGCCGTATCGCATACCTACAAGTATTACGACGAGAACGCGTCATTGCTCGCGAGCACAGTCACTCCAGAACGAAAGCGCGGCAAATTTAATGCACAAATTGATACACTGATATCCATCGGCGAAGTCACGCTGAAAGGACTCGTCAGTATTGAAAACGACGTTAAATCGGGTTCACTGCATGACCTTACGCTAAGTCTGCCAAGCGACGTCAATATTCTTAGCGTTAGTGGCCCTTCAATTCGTACTCATAACATTGTAGCGGACGGCGATACACAACGCGTTGACATCGAATTTACACAAGAAATGGCGGGTCGATTCAGAGTCGAATTGAACTACGAGCGCATCATGCTTGATGGTGCTGCGGAGACTACAGTACCGCAAATCGCAGTCGCGGATGCAGATGTAGAGCATGGGCGTATCGCTGTCGAAGCGCTGTCCGTTTTGGAAGTTCAGGCGAGCCAGGTCGAACAATTGTCCTCGCTTGAGATCAGTGATTTGCCGAAGCAGCTGCTGCTTAAAACAACCAACCCGATTTTGCTGGCATACAAATACGTCAAAACTGACAAACCATTTGCGCTCGATCTTCGCATTACTCGACACGAGGAGATCGATGTGCAGGTTGCGGCGATCGACACGGCCACCTACAAAACGCTGTACACGCTCGACGGACTTGCAGTAACTCGTGCGCAGTATTCTGTGCGCAACAGCCGGCGGCAATTTCTAAGGCTTGCTTTGCCGGAAGATTCCAATATTTGGTCGGTGTTCGTGAACGGACACGCCCAAAAACCTGCATTCGCTGCAGACTCTGAGGGCGGTCAGCGAGAGATTCTCATTAAGATGATCAACTCGGCATCCGCATTCCCTGTTGAACTAGTGTATGCAACGCAAGCTGCCGCAATGCGCACCTTCGGAAAGGTCAGCGGCCACTTACCGAAGCCGGACATGATTGTCACGCAAACCAATTGGGATGTGTATGTACCGCCCAGCCCAAAATACAGTGAACCGCAAAGCAACATGAACATACTGGCAAATCACGTCGCGACATCTCTAAAGCATGCGTCTGTCGACTTGTTGCGATCTGCCGCAGGCAGTATCGCTAGAGGTGAGCCACTGCATATCGATTTACCGACACAGGGAATGCTTTATCAATTTAGCAAATTGTATGCAAATCAGTCTGCCGACGACGCGGCATTCTCCATTCGCTACGTCAACCAGCACGCAAACGTGATGGGATTTTGGCTAAGCCTAGTTGCGGTTGTACTCACTTGGGGCGGTATTATTGCGCTGGGCAGCAAAAGAATCGTTACACCACAATACTTCCCACCGACGCTTATTCTTGCCGGCGTGTTTATGGCCATAGTGGCATTTAATCTGTTGGGTGCGAGTTTTGGACCGGCATCAGGATTGGCAATAGCCGTGGGCGGAACGGTGGGATGCGGTTTAATTTGGCAGAAATTTCGATTGCGTCAATCACAGTAAACCGCGAGCGCAAAGAACTGGTGTGGATATTATACTTTTGCTACAAGTAGTTATGGGATGTAGTTAATGTCAATTAGATAACGGCAGGTCAAAACTACCCAGTGATAGCAAAAAAGTTCGCGTGTAATTTTGCATATACTTTCCTCACCCGCAGCACAGTCACTCTCCACTTCGGTTGCCGGCATTGGCTGCGATGGGCAGCGAATATTCGTCTATTTTTTGCAATGACGAAGTCGTCCGCTCGCAATCGCAAGCCAAGCAAACACCATCGGCTATAATCGCGCTCCGGATTCCTTCGCGTACCCAATCTCAACGTGTTAAGCCTCAACAACATCAGCATTCGTCGTGGTCGCCAACTGCTCCTTGAGCGCGTCAGCTTTCAGGTTCATGCCGGACAGCGGATGGGTTTGATAGGTGCCAACGGCAGCGGCAAATCGTCATTGTTTGCACTGCTGTTGGGCGAACTCGAAGCCGATTTGGGTGAGCTTGGGCTAGATGCCCAATATGAAATAGCCCACGTCGCGCAAGAAAGTCCACACGGTGAGGGCTCGGCATTAGATCACGTCATGGACGGCGACAAAGAGCTTAGAGCGGTCCAACGGGCGCTAGCAAAAGCCGAAGCGAGCGGAGAGAACGGCGAGCTTCATAGTCTTTACGAGCGTTTGGAAGCGATCGACGGTTTTTCGGCCGAATCCCGCGCGGCGAGACTATTGCATGGACTTGGATTCGCGGATGACGAATACGGAAAATCCGTAAGTGACTTTTCTGGTGGTTGGCGCATGCGCCTGAACCTTGCGCAGGCGTTAATGTGTCGATCAGATATTTTGCTGCTTGATGAACCCACCAATCATCTCGATCTGCCTGCCATTCTCTGGCTCGAACGATGGTTGAAACGTTACGAGGGCGTCTTGATGGTCGTTTCTCATGACCGAGATTTCCTTGATCAAGTTTGTACGCGAATCGCACACATTGAGCATCAAGAAATTCGCGTATTCACGGGCAACTATAGCCAATTTGAAGCGCTGCGCGCTGAGCAGCTCGCACAGCAGCAAGCGATGTACTCACGACAACAAAAAGACATCAAACACATACAGAGTTATGTCGACCGATTTCGGTACAAAGCATCAAAAGCTCGCCAAGCGCAGAGTCGCTTGAAAATGCTCGAACGGATGGCGCTTATTGCACCGGCGCATGTAGATTCGCCTTTTCGATTCCATTTTATTGAGCCTAAAAAACAGCCACAGCACTTGCTCGGCTTAATAGATGCGTCAGTAGGTTACGTCGACAATGATTCACCTGTTCTCAGTAACGTCAACCTCAACTTGACCGCAGGCGACCGACTGGGCCTGCTTGGCTCGAACGGCGCTGGCAAGTCAACGCTAGTCAAGGCGTTATCGACGGGCAGCACGCTTTTGACGGGTGACCGTGTGCTGAGTAAAGACACAAAAATCGGCTATTTCGCTCAGCATCAACTGGAACTTCTTTCGCCGCAACAAAGCCCTGTTGAACACTTGCAAAGGGTCGCACCGAATGACCGTGAGCTAGATCTCAGAAACTACCTGGGCAGGTTTGGTTTCAGCGGTGAACGGATATTCGAGCCGGTGCAACCATTCTCCGGCGGCGAAAAAGCGCGGCTCGTTCTTGCGGTGATGATTCGTCAGCAACCCAATTTGCTTTTGCTCGATGAGCCGACGAATCACCTGGACCTTGAAATGCGCCAGGCGTTGAGCGTTGCATTGATTGAGTACAGTGGGGCGTTGGTGGTGATTTCTCACGACCGACACCTGCTACGTAGCGTTTGCGATGAATTGCTGATCGTGCACCACGGAACTGTGGATCGCTTCGCACACAGTTTGGATGAATACCCTGCATGGTTAAAAGATAATGAGACCGAGAGTGCCAGTGGCAGTGCCGCAAGCAACGCTGAAAACGCTCATCCAAAGCCCGCGAACAGAAAACTACAAAGACAGGCCCAAGCGTTACGCAGGCAACAATCGAAGCCGCTGCTCGATAAAGTCCGCAAAACAGAGACTAAACTAAACAATGTTCGAGCAAAGTTAACTTTGATAGACGAACGTCTCGCGGATGAATCCATTTATCAGGATACGGAGCGACGATCCGAAGTTGCGCAGCTAGTGCGGGACCAGGGACAGCTAAAATCAGAAATTGATCAGCTAGAGTGGGATTGGTTGGAAGCAAGCGAAGAATTCGAAAACGCCAAAGAAACACCGCAAAGCTAGATATCTCTCTGAGTTAATGTCCGAGCAAACAATTTCTGGAGAATATTGCGCAGGTTGGTGCAACCTTACTTGCGCCGCGTTTTATTTCATAAAAGCCACCCTCTCTGGCTGGAATGACGCGCGAAAGCAGCAAGAGCGGCAGCGATGACGAGTGTCATGGCCGGCAATATCAAACCAGCCGGCCCGAACACTTCAATACCGTTGCCAACGAAAATCGAATGCCCACTCTGAATTATAATACCGAGCAGGCAGATCAACAGCATTGCAAGCGCCCATGGTTTGCGGAGCAGCAACGCCAAGCAACCGAGCACGCCACCGGCAACTGCGACAGCAAATCCTGCAACAGCCCATATTGGCATTGCCTCATGAAAAGTACGCTCTGCGTCGGACAATAGTTGCAGGTCCATTGTCATTTGCGACACAAATGCAACAACGCCCAGCAAATTCCATGTCAATCCTATACCAGCCACCCACCAAAACCACTTTGGTGGAAAAATACCCAGGCTAATAGAATAGTCATTGTTCTGTGTTGTCATGGGCCCACCCTACTCCGCAACGAATTGTCGGAACACCGTTTCTACTTGGCTTGTTTGTAGGCAAGCCTAAGCCATTTGAGTAATTGCGAATCGATATCATCGGATGTACTCAAGCGAATCCTATGGCTAACCATGGCATTGAAACTGCCCGATAATTCCAAGCGTCCCGTGACTTCTGCGTCTGTAATATTTAGACCGAGATCGACTCGAGTTTTGGTTGATGGCTGAATTATCGCAAACTGTTTTCTTCGGCGAATGCTGACGTAGGTTTTCTTAGGGGAGATCTCAACGTCAGCACCGAACGTAGACAATTCGTCGACAAGCAAATCATAAATTGGCCTCAATGCAGACTTACGACCACTGTATTGGATGCCAACGAAATCTATGTCGTCACTTTCAAAACTGGAGCGAAATTTACTCACAATAAGATTCGCGAAACCATGGGTAACACCATGCTCCTTTTTTAGAAGGGCTACGAGCTCACCATGCTTCACTAGTGGCGATTTTCCCAAGAGAATTAGCCACTCCTGCAGGGACTTACCGGTTTTTTCCGGCAAATTCCGCAGCATCGTTTGTGCCATTTCATCAGGTGTTGCCATCGTACTAGTCAAACCTCTCAACCAACTGCAAATCGAATTTTCGAACGTTCAATGTCGTACGATAGTCCGGCAATCAGCGGTAAATATAGAAAAAAATTAACCTTCGCGATCTAACGGAAAGAAGTTTGACTCGTCGTGTCCAAAATCCTGGCGGATAAATTCCTGAGGATTAAAGCCCGAGAAATGTTTGAATTCACGTATGAAATGCGACTGGTCCGAATAACCGCATCGGTCCGCGATTTCGGCCCAGCTGATGGGTACCTCCGCATTCATTTGTACCAGAATATCGTTGAAGCGCAAAATTCGCTGATATGTTTTTGGGGTCAGTCCAACAAATTTCTTGAAACGGTCAATTAGGTGCTTTTGTGTACCCGAAAAACTATCGACAATATCGGCAAGCTTCGATGCTGGATTATCGCGCAATAATCTCACAATGTGCATCAGGGACTCCGACGGCAGGAAATCTTCGCGGTAGCGTTTCTCTAGCCAGCGTTCTGCAACTGCGAATTTATTTTGCGACGTCTCTTCTTGCAGAAGTTGCTTCCTGAGATTGATCAATGAACCGTCAAGTAGGTCGCTGGCGGGCACGACTTTTTCAGTTATTGAATCCAAATGAAAATGCAAGAATGGATACGCACCACCGGCTTTGAACTGAATAACAAACATTTCCGAGTCATCATGTGCAGAAATTGAAATATAGTTGCGGTGCATTCCCGACACCCATGCTTCTCGAAAGGCCTGAATCGGTTTCAAAGACTCGTTATCGAAAGTGTTCCGCTCAATGCCGTCGAGCTCAAAAATGATAAAAAGATGCCCAGTCGGAACAACACGTTCTATCGTGTGGTCGGGATTAAAGCCCTTGAAGTGAAAAATGGATTCGACTAGATCGGCAAGTTCGGGTTTTAGATCATGCGTTTCGAATATCAAGACGAAGTTGCTCCGCGACTAGTGTGATAGGCAACATAGCGCCACGATTTGGCCTGAAAATCAAACGGATGATTGGTGTCTTTTCCTGCAAATCGTCTAGAACGATCGGCTAGAATAGACATTCCGACCAAAGCGTCCAAGTAAGGCATTTCGATTGAGCTACTCTGAAAGCCATTTTGTTGAACTGGACGGACTGAAACTTCACTACTCCTCCATCGGTAGCGGTTCTCCAGTCCTGCTATTGCATGGTTGGCCAACTTCGAGCTTTTTGTGGCGGAATGTGATGCCCGCAATCGGCAAAAATAACCGAGCGATTGCCTTGGATTTGCCCGGATTTGGACAATCGGACAAGCCACTAGACGCCACCTACAGTTTTCGTTATTTTCAGCGCGTCCTTGATCAATTCGTTGAACATCTCGGTTTCGACAGATTGGGACTCGCCGTCCACGACCTGGGTGGTCCCGTTGGACTGTATTGGGCATGCCAACGCCCACAAACAATAAGCCACCTGGCATTGCTCAATACACTAGTCTATCCGCAACTTTCCTGGGCGGTTGTTGCTTTTGGCATTGCGTGTCGGCTACCCGGACTACGCGCTGTATTAACCAGCAAACGAGGTCTTAGTGCGGCAATGCGCATTGGTGTAAACGACAAAAGCAAACTTACAACCGAAGCTATTCAGGGCACCGTCGCCCCGTATTCAACCTGGGATGAGCGACTTGCGTTGTGCAAAGCCGGTCTTGGTTTGAGTCCGAAAGGTTTGCAAGAGATTCAAGCGAAGTTGGGAAAATTCGAATGCCCAGTGAAACTTGTATACGGTGAACGAGACCGAATTCTCCCAGACGTTGCCGATACTATGGCGCGCGTCAAACGCGATTTGCCGCAGGCAGACGTCACTACGCTCGCCAATTGCGGCCATTTTCTGCAGGAAGAAGAGCCTGAAAAAATCGGGCAATTGCTGGCAGAATTTTTTGCGAATCCCGCACGTGTATAAGCGTTTTTTGGTGATCGCGCTTCGAGTACTTGTGGTTATCGCTGGGCTAATCTCCGGCTTCTTCGCTCTCATTTTCACTGACTACGCGCTAAACAAGGGCGATCCTGCCGACGTTGTTCAAGGCATTGCGGGTTTAGTTGGCGTCGTATGTGGATTGCTCACCTTATTTCTCGTCTCCCGCGACTCATTGGGCGCATCATTCAAAGCGGTTCTTAGCATTGGAATTATTACCGGGCTCTGGGCGATAGCGCCGATACTTGGCGAGATCGGCTTTACATGGGATCCGAGTGGTTTAACTATTGTCGGCAGTTTCTGGTTGACTGCAGTGGCGGGACTCGCATTGCTCGTTTTTCTGTGGCTGCCGCGCCGACTAAGATGACCACAACGCGCGACAGAACTCTCAGCCGTTAGCGGCTGACCTACCTTCGGAGCCACTGCCCTGATTGCGACGGAGCTCTTGTGGCGTCATACCGTAGAACCGTGCAAATGCCCTACTCAACGATTGCGCTGTCGCAAAGCCGACCGAATCAGCAATTTCGTCCAGTTTTGAAGAGGTGTACTTCACCAGGCTGTAGGCTTTCATCAAACGCCAATTTGCAATGTATGTCATCGGTGCTAATCCGATAGCATCTTGAAAGTGACGTACCAGCGTTGCTCGAGACATACCAACTTTGTCGCCCAACACTGCCAGCGTCCAAGGGTACTCTGGTTTTCCATGTATCAGGGATAGCGCGCGATAGAGTCGCCGATCGCGCAACGCCCCTATGAATCCTGCGAACTGAGAATTCTCCTGACTGTACTCGTCTAGCAATCGCAGAAAGAGGACTTCCGTAAGTCTGTCGATGATTGGCCCACTGTGCTGCCCGGTACGCTGAATCTCGGACTCAATGAGCGCGATCGTTGACCAAACGGAATCGACGTTCTGCATTTCGGAAAAATGCACAATTTCCGGCAGCGAACTAAATATAGGGTGCGGCGATGCCTGGTCAAAATGTACAAGTCCGCACAAAATCATATTGGTAATGTCACCCTGTTGAAAAAGCGGTGCACCCAGCTCACATGCGTCACCCGCACGCTGACTGCTTATCAATTCGCGTCCTGGCTGGTCAGCGATCCAATGTGCGCCACCGTTGGCGAGCATCACAATTTCCTGCGCATTGACCATCATCGTATCCGTAGCGTTCGTGCCGACATAGCACTCGCCTGATAGAGCGATATGGAATCGGGGTAAACCCTCCGGTGGCAGCTCGATCCCCCAAGGCGCCGCAAGATCGGAGCGAAAAAACACGGAGCCCTTAAACCGCAGGGTTTCCAGTACGTCTGTAAGCACATCGCAAGGATTGTCTTCATTGAGCCGTTCAAGCACGATTTTGGTTCTCCCAGATACTAACTGTTGTGGCCCTGGCCGTGAGAATGCGTCAACGAATTTCAAACGTCAGTGCCAACAGCACGAGGGAGCCTAATCACCATGAAGCGTTTTATCAATAGTACGGTCGTATTCACCTTTGTTCTAACAGTTGCTTTATCGCTAACTCACGTAGAGACCGCGCAAGCAGAGGAATTTTTTAATATTGAAGACGGTTCGCTTGCACGGCCCGTTGGATACCGAGAGTGGGTATACGTTGGAACGCCGCTGACGCCCAACGACATGAACGATGGCAAGGCCGCGTTCCCTGAGTTTCATAATGTTTATATTGATCCGGTCAGCTGGAAACACTGGAAAAAAACCGGCGAATTTCGCGATGGAACGATTCTTGTCAAAGAGCTGGTCGGTGTCGGTTCGAAAGCCGCGGTTAGCGGAAGGGGATATTTCCAGGGCAATTTTGTGGGTTTGGAGGCAACGATCAAAAGTAAGAAGCATTTTCCAAAGGAACCAGGAAATTGGGCCTACTACAGCTTTTCTACCCCTGATCACAAGACGCTAACGACTTCGGCAAAGGCATTTCCGAAGGAAGCTTGCAACTCCTGTCACCTGGCAAGTGCGGCTACGGACTGGGTGTTTACCCAATACTATCCGGTACTCCGTGAAGGTATGGGAACTGGCGAAATTGCCGCGGGTGGCAAGAATTCCAATTTGGACTAAATGACAGTGTTGTCTAAATACACCGCGCCAATACGCCACATGCTTTGTGTCAGTCTATGCCTGTCGCTAGGGATGTTACCTGCGGCAGGTGTTGCCGGCGAAAAGTTCTCTTCATATGTCGGCGACGATGGGCAAATATTTTTCCCGAAAAAATTTAGAAGCACTATGGTCCATCTCGGTTCATGGTTTGTACCTGACGGTGAGGCTTCCGGATTTCACGATGTTTTCACCGAAAAATCTTCGCTCTTACACTATCGCGAGACCGGAGAGTTTCCCGATGGAGCGACAATCGTAAAAGAACTGCGTTCGGCGAAGAGCGGCAACTATACGACGGGTGCAGGCGTCAGTCATGCGACTGCGAGCTTGAAGCAGTGGTTTGTGATGATCAAGGACTCGAAAGAACGGTTTCCCGACAGCGCTATCTGGGGCGATGGTTGGGGCTGGGCATTGTTCAAACCGCCTTCGAATAGCAGCAATGTAGCAACAAATTACAAGGATGATTGTCTGGGCTGCCATATCCCGGCCAAGTCGACCGATTGGGTTTACATAGAAGCTTACCCGGTACTCTCAGAAGAAGATTAAACACCTTTTCATTGGTTTTGATTTCAACAATGTGCGGTGAATCCTACCCACCGCACGAACCTGAAGCCGGCTCTAGCGCTGCTAGAGCCGGCATTTCAATGCCCGTCAGATTACTTTAGTTCGATTGCCACAATCTCGAGCTGCTTATCAGATGTATTCGTAACCCGAATCGATGCGCCAGCTGGGTGCCACGAGAACGCGCCAGGTGCGGACTTAAAGCTGTGATAGATACCGTCCTCAACAACGTGGCTAGCGCCATGGCCCGGTTGCACCAAGACGGTATTGTTCGAAAAGGTCAAAATATCGCTTTGTGTGTTGTTAGGCAGTCTGATGTGATGTCGTTTAAACCAACGACTATCGGAATTTTTCGATGCGTCCAGATCATCAATTCGATCGGCTGAAACGGTTCCGCTGCTCTCATTAACGATGGCAACCAGGTGAAAAGTTCTTTCATCGATGTTTTTGACTCGGTGGGTCTGCGGCTCACCAACATAGCTACTTCTATCGATAACGCTTCCCGCATCCCGGTAAGGTCGGCCAGCGCCCATTTCCGCCCAGTCGCCATCGACCAATTGATTCCACAACTTCGCGTCTTGGATAACCACGTAAATTGTTGCGAATCGATGACGGTGATATTCGGAAACGACGCCGGGCACTATGCGGATATCTAGAACCCGCGCATTATTTTCATGCAGTACGAGTTGGTGGCTAGGCTCGTCCCACATCTCATTCGACAATGCGGACTCCGTTGCTAATGAATAAGAAACAAGCATCACGCCACAGGCCATAATCAACAATCGTAAATACCTTACGGCCATTGCCTACTCCTTCCGAATCACCATCTGGCTGTCAGCATACCGCGACAAGCGTCATAATTGTCCGCTTGGAACATAGAAATTTCCTAGCGATAAAAGATATGACTGCCTATTTTGGCTGTGCGGTTCCGTTTCCACGGCGCTTTGATTGCAGTCGAGTGATAAAACAGCGCTCCATGCGTCGGATCCGACGGCGGCCGACTGAGCAGCTCGCCTGCGAGCGTCAATGCGGTACGCCAGCTCTCACGCTCCCCCGGATGATCGCTTCGGCCATCGCACCACCATGAAAACTGGCATGGCGGCGTTTCGCCACCTTGATAAGCAACGCCGCACACGGTCGATGGGAATTCACGATGCTTTACGCGATTTAGTACGGTCCAGCCAACAGCCGTCATACCCTTACGCCCTTCTCCACGGGCTTCCCAATAAAGGGTCAACGCCATGCAACGTTGCTCTCTGGGAGAGACCCCAACTCGCATAGCGTTTGTGGATACGCTAGCGGTTGTTGTGCGTGATTTGGGTTTGCTAGATTCTGCTGCACACGATGAGCAAACTAACGTCACGACGGGCAATATCACATACATGATTTTTCGAAATTTCGTCGTCAACATCGACCTTTGCTCCTGTCTGCCGCCCGCCAAATGGATACCTACAACGGCAACCGTAGTCGCATATTCGCACAAGTAGGATGAACTGTGGCTGAAGATCACGGATCAGAATTGTTCGACTAGCGGAAATTCTTATTATTATTTTTCAATATCTTACAGAGAAAATTGAATGTATATTCTTGTCAAGCCTTCGCACCTTTTTTTCTGGCGCAATAGGCCAGATATGCGTCTGCAATTTCCCGTTATCGAAGTACTGCAGCTATGTTGCCACCATCGACGGTAGTGACATCACCCGTCGTTTTCAATTGCAGCGCCTGATGCAGAAATGCTTTCGCGACATCAGTCGCTTCAACTTCAACGCCAAGAAGATTTCCGTGCATGTAGTCTTCTTTGGTCGTATCACGCATTCTTGCGCGCGACTCAATAAATGAGTCGGTCAATAAGCCGCTGCGAATGCGATCGGCATTCACCACGTTAGATCTAATATTCAAATGCCCATATTCCAATGCATATTGACGGGCTAGAAATAACGTTGCGGCTTTTGGCAGACCATAAGCCCCAAAGTCCACGCCTGGATTGATAGCCTGCTTTGACGCGTTAAACAGCAATACACCGCCCGTATCCTGAGCGCGCATTACCCTCACCGCATTCTTGGCGACCGACTGATGAGCGAAGAAATTTAGCTCAAAGCTTTCTCGCAGAATGTTATCGTCAAATTCTCCGATAGGACCTTGCCATGCTGCACCGGCGTTGGACACGAGAATGTCTAGGCCACCGAATGTTTCACAGGCACGGTCAAATGCATGACGCACCTCATCAGTATTGGTGACGTCACACCTTATGGGTAAATACGGGCCTCGGAGCACTGTTTCCAACGCCGCTAATTTTTCGACATTTGAATCCAACGCAACAATTGCCGCCCCAGCATTGGAAAATTCATCACATATCGCCGCGCCAATTGCTCCGGCGGCCCCTGTGACCATAGCAATTTGCCTTGCAAGCGGAAGTTCTTGGGTTTTGCCGAGCTTGGCTTGCTCAAGCGACCAATATTCCATTTCGAAGAGTTCGGCGTCACTGATGACGTCAAAAGCTCCAACAGATTCAGCCATCGTAATCGTCTCAATCGTTGCCTCTGCCAGATCTGCAGCCACCGCCGCGTCCTTAGCCGATTTACCCAGGCCAAATAGGCCGATACCTGGTACCAAAACAACTCGTGGCATCGAATCAAGTGGCGTTTTGCCACCACCAGTAAGCTTATTGTTTACCTCAAAGTACGCCTCATACTGCGCACGAAATCGCCCTACCGACTCAATGACGCGTGTCGTGAAGTGATCCAATTCGCCACGGACAGGTGGCGGCACGATTAACGGTTTTTGTTTCGTGCGTATGACATGGTCTGGTGTGACAACGCCTCGCGTCGCATAGCCCACGAGGGATTCGCCGTCCACGAATGCACGAATTGAATTACTGGAACGGAAGTCCGCGATTTGACGTTTTGGTATTCCGTTTGCCGGTTTTTCAGCACAGGTACCGCGAATGATTGGCGCAACATCCGCAACGCTCGCCAGTTGGTCCGGCAATACTGTCGCGTTAAATATTTTTCGTGGTTTTGTCGCGATAAATTTCTCCGCGTCGTCGACGGCAGCAATCATTCGCTCATAGGATTGTTGCGCGGTGTCGCCAAACGTAAATATTCCGTGTTTGTGCAAGATGACACCCTCAACGTCAGGATTCGCGTCAACGGCGGCGGCGGTTACTTTTGAAAGTTCAAAGCCTGGCATCACCCATGGAACAATAGCGAACCGATCCCCGTATAAATCTGCACAGCGCTCCTCGCCGTCTGGCTGATCGGAAATAGCCAGCACGGCTAATGCATGCGCGTGGTCTACGACCTTGTGTGGCAAATACGCGTGGAGTAGCGTTTCGACTGACGGATTTGGCGCGTCGGGGTCGAGAAGACTCAACCGCAAGAAGCGAACCATGTCTTCGTCGCTGAGGCGCTCGCGATCTCGTAGTAACTGCAACGGCGCAAGTTCCACGGCAGGCAGACCGGCAGGCTCGATTGTAGCGAGATCCCATCCACTGCCCTTAACACACAGAACATCTACGAGTACGCCGTCAAATCTTCTCATTTGTGTCTTGACCGACGTATTTCCCCCGCCGTGCATTACAAGTTGCGGATCTTTGCCCAACAGTCGGCTTGTATAGGTACGCAGCGCGAGGTCCTTGCCAATACCCTGTTCGGCATAGAACTCAACCTGCGAAGCCGCGTCGGCAGCAGACCAGAGACTATCCATGCGTCATATCCGGAAATAAACTGGCAAGCCCGTCGGCACTCGCCGGACACACACCGCGTTCTGTGATGAAGCCGCTCACCAATCGTGCCGGTGTGACGTCAAATGCGAAGTTGCTGGCTTGCGTTCTTCCTTCGGCGACCATGACCGATGTAACCTCCCCTGAGTCAGACAATCCTTGCACCTGAGTGACTTCCTCGGCACTACGTTGTTCGATCGGAATTTCAACTACGCCATCCGCAATCGTCCAGTCGATTGTCGGCGACGGCAATCCGACGTAAAACGGTATTTTGTTGTCGTAAGCAGCCAGCGCTTTCAGATAGGTGCCAATTTTGTTGCAGACATCGCCTGATGCGGCAGTACGATCTGTACCAACGATACAAACATCGACAAGACCATGTTGCATTAGGTGCCCACCGGCATTGTCGACAACTAAAGTATGATCAACACCCTGTTCGGCCAATTCCCAAGCGGTCAAGTGTGCGCCCTGGTTTCTTGGGCGAGTTTCATCGACCCACACGTGTATGGGAACTCCGGCTTCGAATGCCGAGTAGACTGGTGCAAGCGCAGTGCCCCAATCCACCGTCGCCAACCACCCGGCATTGCAATGCGTCAGGATGTTGACAGATTCGTTGGGTTTCGTATCTGCAATATCCTGGATTATAGACAGGCCATGTTGTCCTATCGACCGACAAATTTCGACGTCATCATTGCAAATTCTTGTTGCAACCTCGAAGGCACGGTCCGCGCGGCGGTTCGTCGACAATGGCGTAAGTTCAGCTAACATTAGATCAACTGCCCAACGAAGGTTAACCGCAGTCGGCCGGCTCGCTTTCAAACTCTCCGCCGCTCGCCGCAACGCCACCTCGCTGCCATCAGCGCGCATCGCAAGATATATGCCGAAAGCTGCTGTTGCACCTATTAATGGCGCACCCCTGACCAACATATCACTGATAGCGCGGATTGCGTCTGCTACGTTTTGCAGATCGACAATGACAAATTCGTGCGGCAGTTTAGTCTGATCAATGATATGGACGCTGTCGCCGGCGTTGTCAGACCAAATCGTACGATAGTGCTGCTGCTGAACCTTCAATATTGGCGCTCGATACGTTGTCTCCGGCAAACTGCCTGCCAGGCCATTTAGTTAATGGTCTTGTGCATTATAAGCACAGCTTCGAGGTTAAAGTTTATTCTCAAATCGCGTTACAACAGGATCGCAACATCCACGCCGCGTGGATGTTTGCTGGTATCGATTAATGAGAATTGACAATAGGTTTTATAGATAACTTATTGTCTTTATTACGATAGCTGTTGATGCGAGAACAATTGCGTCCAGGTTTCCAGCGAAACATGGCTGCGCGAAACACGGTCATATTCTACTTGTGCATTGTCCACGCCGGGAGCGTCGCCATCATCTCAGCCGCCATCGATTTCGCTACTGCCTTGTCAATGCCTTGCGACCTGATCATGAATTGCGTCATACCCTCGAGTACAGAATCATACGATTTCATCGTTCCATCTGCATTTGAACAATGTTGGCAATAGGGTTTGTCCGTGGTGTTGCCTGCAGCCTCATTTTCCAATCGAATTGGCATACCGCAACTTATGCATTTTTTGTCGCTCACTCTGCTATCCCGTCGTTGTTTCGATCACCTACTTTGGCGCTGTGCGCGGCCAGTGCGCCCATCACAATAAGAACAACCGGTATGACCAGGTAATTTATCCCAATATCTGACCAGTACTTGCTCGCCGTTACGCCAAAGACAAGCAAGAACAGCGGTAAATCGATAGCTAAGCAGATCACTACCCACGCAATTCCAATGTAAAACAGGCTCGCGTGCGAGTTATCTATTTTAGGCTTGAGGAACTTGTAAGAAAAGTAAACCGTGCCACTGGTAAACGTAATGGACATCAACGAATCAAACAAGCTCGGTGAAGATTGCTGAATCGAAAACAGCAGCATGCCGATGCCAAAAGGCAATGCCCAAATCGCGAGGCCATAAATAACGATGCGGGTTATATTTTTCATACTACGAGAGCCCTCAAAAATTTGCTTTTCTACTGCTGTATTTTCGGTCTACCGCGATCAGGGAAATGAAATGAGCGATCAACTGGTCGCCATGACGCAATAAAACCGAGCCGTCAGGATCGAACAATTCACGATTCATCAGATAATGGTGAACCAACCCAATCCACGTGTTGAATAACAAGTGCATTGGCATGTCATGGATCAGGCCCCGTTCAATCGCCACACGAGCAGGCGCCTGCAAGTAATTTGAAATTGCTGATTGAACGCCGATCCAGGCAGATAGCACTTCTTTTGGTAAGAGACGGCTCTCTCTCAAAAAGGCAGCATAGGCAGTTTCATGCAATTCGAGACAATTCAGATGCGTGCGCAAGACCATGGGTAGCTCGGCCTGGTCTTGTAATGTCGCGTGCAGGCGATCCGTTATCTCTCTGCCGATACTCGATACCACTTCGCTCAGCAGTGCGTCTCGGGATTTAAAATGCACGAAAACCCCGCCGTGAGACAATCCGGCATGCTTAGCGATGTCGACTGTTTTAGTACTAGCTAGTCCCTGGGTAGCGAAAAGATGCGTGGCAGCATCGATAACCCGCTGGCGTGTATGTTGTTTTTGAGCGGCGCGGGTCATTGGGTGAGTATATACTCAGTGGGTGAGTATATACTCAGTGAGTGAACCCTCACTTTAACACCAAAGATGAATCGTGCCAACCGCCGACCGCAGTCCACGACGCCTACTGAAGTTTCCCAGCAGCTTAGCGAAATGCCCGATTGAGCAGTGCCGCCAATCGGACGCCGCCCTGTTGCAAGCGCATTGCCACCGTCTGCGCATGCGTCGAGACATAACGGGAATCGACCCTTACCATGCGGTGTGGCTCACCTGGGCTCAAGAACAAATTGTCATCCTGGTACCAACATGCCCCCGGTCCACTATCGCAATATCCCACTGCCGCAGAAATCGCAATTTGGAACGACTCGTTCGCCCACTCGACAACGGAGTCATGCCGCCAATTTTCACGATCGGCTGCCGATATCGCTTGATTTAGTGTTTTAGCGATTTCAAGAAAATCATCGCCCAGCGTTTCATTGACGATCAAACTGTCCCAGGCGGCGTGAAGATTATCCAGGCAAAATTCATCTGCCGGGCATGCCACGCCCTCTAGATCGACATTGTTTCCACCACGATCGTCCTGAAAAGAAACATGCAGCGGCTGGTGAGCATCGCCGACCCAGTGACCTAGCAGTTTAAGCGCCAGTAATTTGGACTGATCGCTCGCCTCGGTGTCCCGCAAAATCGCATAGTCCGATTTCACCGCGGAAAATAAGCAGCTATCCGCCATCGGGCAATCGTCCGTTGTAATTGCTTGATAACTACGTGGCAAATTGACGAAGTGTTCGAGAACACGATGCCTTTCCGGAAAATCGGCAAATGTACACGACATTGCAAATGAATCGAAATCTTCATCTAACGACATCAATCGTTCGACTTCATTGCGTGCTTTTGGCGTTAGCTCGTCGAATGCAATCTGACATAGCGCCCGATGACCGGTAGCACCAAAAGAGTTGCCTATTGACGGGAATAGCAACAAAAGACCACACAACAGTTGCAGGAATCTAGAGCAGTGAAATTGATTTCGGCGAATCGTCATGTACATTTCATATAGCCTTGATTAGCGACGCGGACTCTTCCAATAATGCCAGATGATTTAGGTCTTTTTCGCTCCCGCGAATATTCTTGTAGTTTACAACGTGTTGCAATCGGACGAAGGGTAAGTCATCGATGATCTCGGCTGTATCAATGAGCTCGTTTGTATCGAAATTGCCGATGCCCCATTTACGCCCGATCGTAATCATCCCGCCGTGAAGTGAGACTATTTCCGTTTCGTATTTCGCCAAGTATTCATGCGTGCCTACCGAGCGTGAAATCAGCCACGCTTCGCCGCGGCATAATACGTCTAAATCATTGATTTCAGGTATGATTCCGCGAACAAATAGTGGCCCGCTGCCAAAAATTGCGAAGTCTGATTGCGGCAGCCCTAAATGACGAAGTTGCTCTAATAAGTCGGTACCGGCATCCTGAGAATTCATTACACAATCATCTACGAGATACCCGTATGGATCAAATATTGACAAGCTTCGGCATAGCCGTCGCTGCCAATCGACCGCCTCGGTTGGATAATGGCGTTGCCCGCGTTGCGGTGCGGCCATGCGGCGTCTCGCTCATAGCAATTTTCCTGCTATTGCCGTTTTTAGCTGCTTGTGAATCGATCGATTACGGCACTGCAGCACCAGTTGCAAATTTCAGCGACAAAATGCTACAGCGTACGCTCATACACGATGGTGTAGAGCGAGAATACCTTGTGCACCTCCCCGAGTCCGTACAAGAATCCGTCGAACAATCAGCTCTGGTCATGGCGATCCATGGTTATACAAGTACGGCAACAGGGTTTCGCGAATATCACGGCCTCAATCGACATGCAAACAAACGTGGTTACATTTTGGTCTATCCGCAAGGAAGTCATTTTGTCGCCGCTACGGGATCGTTCATAGGTATGCGGATAACCTCTTGGAATGATTTAGCAGGCAATCAACCACCATCGGCGGTCGGCCCGCATTGCACGGAAAGCGCGTACGAATATCCCTGCCCTCCGGAATGTGGATCTTGCAATCAGTGCGCTTGGACATCTTGTTATGACGATGTCGGGCTATTAGAAAAAATACTTGATGCCGTTCAAGACGAATTCAATACTGATAGATCGCGCAATTATTTGCTGGGCGTCAGTAATGGCGGAATGATGGCGCAACAACTTGCCTGCCAGCTCGAAAATAGATTCGCGGCAGTCGCGCCGATTATTTCTCAACTTGCTCCAGGCTACGACTGTACATCCGTTGACGCCATGCCAATGATTCATTTATTTGGCGCCAAGGACAACACCGTCAGATTCGATGGCCGAGCCGGCGGCGACGGATATTTCTATACAAGCGCAGAAGACATGGCGAAAAACTGGGCTGCGTCAATGGCTTGTAACATGACGCGCAAACCATGGCACAACCAAGAATCCGCGGCAGCAGGACTTGTCTGTACCGCATATACCGATTGCAGCCTAGAGGGACACGAAGTCGTGAGTTGTATGGACCCTACCGGGACGCATCAATGGCCAAGCCAGCGCATAGCGGATGCCGCGGCAACCTGCGTTACTGAAGAACAATACGAATCGATGCCGGCGTTTCCGCATTGCGGGCCTACGACAGGGGAATACACTGATCTTGGAATGGAATTGGTTTGGCAATTTTTTTCCCGCTATCGGCTAGCCGAAGAATAGAGTCCGATGTTGCAGCGTCTCGGCAGTATTTTCAAGGCACCTAGGTAGATCAAACTGGAGAGTATGAACTAGGCAACGTGCACTAGAGGACGTGAAACTGGGAAAGTGAGCTAGGGAAATCGATCGAGAGGATAGTAAGCAAGCGTGAGCCGGTATTTTCGCAATGCATCTTCGTCCGCGTCGCCATCGTCCATTTGAGTGATTTTTTCCAGTAAGCCTTTGATGTCCGAATGTACGGAATCAATTTGCGATTGGCTGAGATGCAATTCCACGTAGCTCAGCACGCCCTCTTCCCCAAGCCCATCGGGCGACTCAGATATTGCAGCGAGTTTGTTGAGTTCGGTGACCGTGTTTTCAAAAATTGTATTAATCATTGGCGCCAATGCGCCAGCGGTCTGCAAATTTTCTTCATCGCTGAAGAGGCTCGAATCGGCTCTAAATGTTTTGGCGATCGCTTGATAGTATTTCTCTACCGTACCGCGATTTGGCCGGGTGCTATGCAATTCGATAAGACCCACTTTCTGCAATCTACCAACGTGGTGATAAAGCTTAGTGGGCTTTTCTCCGAGGACCTGCGCAACTTGTTTTGTGGTCATCGGTTCGCCGGCACACAAGGTTTCCAAGATTTTCATGCGCAAAGGGTGCGAAAGCGCCTTAACCTGCGCCATTTCGTTGATGACATAGGTTTCGACCGGTGATTTTGGATTCTTTTTTGTCATATTTGTCAGTGGCTTAGCGCGCCACGAATCCTAACACATGTTTGACTTATTGCCATTATTCACTTTTTATTGAATAATCGACTTTATTCGAACAGCAGTGGATTATCAATGAAGAACCCCGCACCCGAATCAATCGCACGCGGTTTTTGGTGGCTCTGGTCAGCACAATCAATCTCTCTCCTTGGCAGCTTCGCTGTGCAATTCGCGTTGATATGGTGGATTACCGCAACCACCCAATCGGCAAGTTTGTTAGCTATTGCGGCGATGGTCGGTCTGCTCCCGCAGGTATTGTTGGGACCCATCGTCGGTGCGATGGTTGACCGCTGGAATCGAAAAATTATTATGCTGGGTGCCGACGCAGCAATCGCACTTGCGTCATTGTGGTTAGCCTGGATGTTTGCGAATAACGCAGCAAACATCACGCATGTGATGATTATCCTCGGCGTTCGGTCATTAGGCGGTGCTTTCCATGCGCCCGCAATGTTGGCTTCTACGACGTTGATGATTCCCAAGGAACACTACATACGTATACAAGGCCTTAATCAGTCGCTGCAAAGTGGCGCGCCATTGATTGCGGCCCCGCTCGGCGCCCTGATGGTTAGCGTTTTGAGTATGCCCGCTGTCATGTTAGTTGACGTCGCCACCGCCGTTGCGGCCATTGTGCCATTGCTATTCATTCATATACCGCAACCCGCTATTGCAACCGACGAAGTAGCTAAACCTGCACTGCTCGCGGATATCAAAGATGGCGTTAGCTACCTTGTAACGGATAAATCACAGGTTTATCTGGTTTCCGGCGCGGTTCTTGTCAATCTATCTATTGTTCCTGGTTTTGCGTTATTGCCTTTGTTTGTGCTCCAAGAATTACAAGCTGGAGCTTACCAATTGAGTTGGTTAGAAATGGTATTCGGCGCCGGCGGACTAACCGGAGGAATAATGCTTGCCGTTTGGGGCGGTTTTGCTAATCACGTTACAACTGCACTGGTGGGCTTTGCGATGTTGGGATTTGCCACGATGACGTTTGGACTTGTACCTGCGGGAAATATGCTAGCTGCAATGGCGGCGATGCTGTTTGTAGGCGTATCGGCAGCAATGATAAACGGCGCGATCACGACCGTAATGCAGCTCAAGGTTCCCGCCAATATGCAGGGGCGAGTCTTCTCACTTATGGCAAGCCTAGCAGGCGCCATGACGCCGGTGGGTCTGCTGCTGGCGGCGCCCGTAGCAGAGTTGTTAGGGGTTCGATTCTGGTATTTGTTGGGCGGCGGCGTTTGCATTCTGATCAGTGGGCTTGCACTTGCCATTCCAGATATTCGCCGCCTCGCTGACGTCACCGAGCAGCCTTAGCGTTTGATCAACGCTGTGCGTGAGCATCAAAGTTGTTAGTATCGACGGTCGTTTCGGTTTGTGGAATGTATGCATGAGACATCTAACTCTGTCGCTATTTTTGCTTGTTTGCGCACTACAAGTAGTGCAGGCGAAAGAGCGACCCAATATTTTGCTCATTTACGTTGATGATCTTGGGTATGGCGATTTGGCAAGCTACGGCCACCCAGTTATCGAGACGCCGAACTTAGATGAACTAGCTAATTCTGGCATGCAATTGACAAGTTATTATGCGCCGTCGGCGCTCTGCTCGCCGTCACGCGCCGGGATACTGACTGGCAGGCATCCGTATAGAACGGGCATAGAAAGCTGGATACCAGAAGGCAGTGGTGTCTTTCTGCACGACGATGAAGTTACGCTCGCGGAAGTGTTGAACGATGTAGGTTACCAAACTGCATTGATCGGAAAATGGCATCTTAATTCTGATTTGGCTAGTTCGACCGAACCACAACCTACCGATCAAGGCTTTGATTACTTCTACGGCCACAATGCCTTTCAAATACCCACCAACAAGAACCCCACTAATATTTATCGAAATAAACAGGCGTTGGGGATGCAGAAGGGATATACCGCAGATTTGTATGCTGATGAAGCCATTGAGTGGCTGAATAAAGCGCAAACGGACGAGCCATTTTTTCTCATGCTCAGTATGGCTGAGCCACATACGACAATCGAGAACCCGCCGGAATTCAACGAAATGTATCGCGATTTTACTAACGGCGAAATCATTCCGATTCCGAACGGCCTTGCAGCTCCACCCGTGGAGAAACTCATTGCGCGTGGCCCTGGTGAGTACTATGCAAATATTTCGTATATGGACTCCCAGATCGGCCGGGTATTGGATTGGCTGAACGAAAACAATGCGTCGGAATCAACGGTCATTGTATTCGCAAGCGACAACGGGCCGGTTACGTCCGATTGGCTCACTTGGTACGAGGTCAACGCTTACGGCAGCACCGGTGGTTTTCGAGGCCGTAAAAGGCTACTGCATGAAGGTGGGATCCGTGTACCCGCAATCGTCAGTTGGCCCGGGCAAATCGCCAGCGGGACGCAATCAGCAGAGACAATCGTTGGCACAGATTTTTTTGTGACATTGGCGAAACTCGGCGGTGCGAGCGTACCGAGCGACCGGGCGATTGATGGTATCGACGTTCTACCTGCGCTCCGAGGCGAAAAACTCGCTCACCGACGGCTCTTTTGGGCATTGGATTCCGTTTCAGATCTGACGTACGCAGTTCGGGATGGTGATTGGAAAATGCTATTGAATCGGAATCTTGAGGCAAAAGAGCTATTCAATCTGGCAATCGACCCGTTAGAAATGCTCAATATCGTTGACAGAGAAACGGAGGTAGCGGACAAATTGCGACGATTCGCATTTAGCTCAGTCGCATCAATTCAAAGTGACCCGTTGCGACCTGTTAGTGAGTCAACCGACTAAAGTCTCGCGCGCGTAGGCACACTCGCCCAACACATAGGTTGCGTATACCGATCGATCGTCGGACAGCATCATCTGTACGAACAATTCCTCTTCGATGCCTTTACATACTTCAAGGCGGCGTTTGAGCAGCGGCGTTGCGCGATGGTCCAACACCACGAAATCGGCTTCCTTTCCCGGTAAGAAGTTTCCCACATACTGATCGATATATAGCGACTCCGCTGCGCCCAGTGTGGCTAGGTAAAGACCGCGCACGCCTGGCATCGATTGTTGCTGCATTTGCAAGACTTTATAGGCTTCACTCATGGTACGAAACAAACTGAAACTCGTCCCGCCTCCAACATCCGTCCCAAGGCCAATCCGAATGTTATTTTCACGATATTTGCGCAGATCGAAAAGACCACTACCGAGAAATAGATTTGAAGTCGGGCAAAATGCCACGGCACCGCCTGCGGACGCGAGATTCTGGCGATCTATATCGTCGAGGTGAATACAATGTGCGAATACTGAGCGCTCTCGCAGTAACTCGAATCGCTTATACACGTCTAAATAGCTGCGAGCTGCTGGAAACAATTCTGCAACCCAGGCTACTTCGCTAACATTTTCAGCCAAATGCGTATGTACAAGTGCGTCTGGAAACTCTGTTGCCAACTGACCCGCAAGCGATAATTGCTGATCACTACAAGTGGGCGCGAAGCGTGGTGTAATCGCGTAATGCAAACGATCTTGCCCGTGCCATCGTTCTAGCAGCTCTCGGCTATCCCGATAAGCGGATTCCGCAGTATCCTGAAGCGATGGCGGGCAGTTTCGATCCATTAGAACCTTACCGGCCGCTAGACGCATGCTATGACGTTGCGCAGTCTCAAATATACTGTTCACAGATTGTGGATGAACGGATGCAAAAACAAGCGCCGACGTCGTGCCATTACGAAGTAGCTCGTCGACAAAGAACTCGGCTGTAGCCCGGCATTTTTCGACATCCGAGAATTTGCTTTCTTCCGGAAACGTGTAGCGCTCCAACCAATCCAACAGCTGGTTTCCATACGACGCAATCGCGTCGACTTGCGGATAATGGACATGGCAATCGATCAAACCTGGAATAATGAGCTTTCCATCGTGATCTACAATTTCGGCTTTAGCAGACCATTGTTCAAGTAGATCGCTCGCGTTACCGGCCGCTATGATTTTTCCATCGCCAACCACCAAGGCGCCGTCTGAATAATACTGATACGCCGTATGATCTTGTGACTCACCAGGATCCCGCAAACAGTGCAGAAGGCGACTGCGATGAAGTCTCAATGAACTTGAACTCATAATTAGGCAGTATCAGCAGACATTTTCTTGGGCTCTTTAGCGCGATTTACAACGATGTGCAGCGATGTCAAGTAAACGTAAATAGGCAATCTTATTAATTTCTTCTAGCGCACGAACGAGCTCTACGGACGTGCTGTTCTTTAGTCGTTCTTCGTATGCGGCCAAAATAAGGTGCCTGTTACTGCCCTTGACCGCCATAATGAATCGAAATCCAAATTTGTCTTTATATTGTTTATTCAACTCCTGAAATTGCGAAAATTCGTCGGCCGTGCATTGATCTATTCCTGCGCTCGACTGCTCCGCATTTGACTCGTCTGTGAGCTCGCCGGCTTTCGCTGCTTTTCCCGCGAGATCCGGGTGAATGTTTATCAACGACAACTTTTTCTCGCTGCTGAAACCGTCAACGATCGTTGCCATTTCATTAGATAATTGGTCTACATAGCTGTGACTTTGATCAATCCCGTTTTTCCACGCAGTTTTCGCAACCTCAGGCGAGTGTTCATACACGCCACCAAACGTGCGAACGAATTCGTCTCGTGTCATCTCGATGGGCGCTACGGAGAATTGCTTGGAAGAATCGCTCATCGAGAAAATTCCCGAGCCGCCTCAGTCACTTTGTGATTGGCCCGCCAATGATTCGCGATGTCGAGTCGCCTGGCAATCCAGACGCGTTCAAAATTTTGCAAATAATCCAAGAATCTTGCCACGGCCAGCGCACGACCCGGCCTACCTGCCAGTCGGCAGTGTAAG
Organism: Woeseia sp.; assembly: GCA_021773015.1. Taxonomy (GTDB): domain Bacteria; phylum Pseudomonadota; class Gammaproteobacteria; order Steroidobacterales; family Woeseiaceae; genus OFTM247. Next base: position 170,978 of record JAJFKW010000001.1, on the reverse strand, counting down.
CCGATGGACATCATTTTTGGAGCGGTCTCGCCTTCTTGGTAAAGGCAATCGAAACTATCTTTGAGATAGTTGAAAAACTGTTCGCCACAATTGAAGCCTTGCGGTGTCGCAAAGCGCATATCATTTGCGTCCAATGTGTAGGGAACCATGAGCTGTGGACTGGCATGACTGAGGTCCCAGTAGGGTAAGTCATCCGCATACGAGTCTGCGTTGTATATAAAATCGCCAAATTCTGCCGCTAACCGGTGACTATTTGGGCTGCAGCGGCCAAGGTACCAACCTTCTGGGATCTTCCCCGTTACTCGTTTGTGGACCTCAATGGCCCGCTGCATATGTGCTCTTTCTTCGGCTTCACCGATAAGCTGATAGTCAATCCAGCGATATCCATGACTCGCAATTTCCCAATCGGATTTGAGCATAGCCTCTACTACCGAAGGGTTTCTCTCGATTGCCATCGCAACCGCAAAAACCGTAAGCGGTATTTCTCTTTCTGTGAACAATTTGTGTAGACGCCAAAACCCTGCTCGAGAACCATATTCATAAATCGATTCCATATTCATGTGGCGTTGATTGGGAATCGCCTGAGCACCAACTATCTCCGATAGAAATGCCTCCGACGCTTCATCGCCGTGCAATACACAATTCTCACCGCCCTCTTCGTAATTGAGTACAAATTGCACGGCGATCTTGGCATCGTTTGGCCATTGGGGATGCGGAACGTCCGCGCCATAACCATGCATATCTCTGGGATAGTCAGTGCTCATTTACGCGTACTCAATGTTCGCCAACCCAGTCGATATTTGCACCGTCGCGATACCACAGATCCACAATTAATCTTTCCGCGTCAGTCATTTTCGTTAGATTACCAATTGGCATTATCTTCGTAACAACGACCTGTTGATGAATTCGTGAACTCTCTTTTACGATCTGTTCGGGCGTGTCGAACATAACGCCGCCTGGCGCGGCCGGGAAACCGGCGAAACTCGGTTGTGATGCGTGACAATTAACACATCGTTCCTTGATGATTACCACGACATCCGCAAATGATTGCGGTTGCGTCGCGCTGTCGACTATAGTTCCACCGGCACCGCTGTGATCGGAATTCGCGAATGTGCTACCGGCTGGCCGTGGCACAATAATGGCGGCGACAGACGCCAGAATTACGAGCGCCCCCACTATTGGCCAAATTGATTGTCGGCCTTTATGACGGGCAACAAAATATACCCTAATCAGTGCACCAGCTACACAGATTGCGATAAGGATGATCCAATTAAACGGGTGACCGTAAGTCATAGCATAGTGATTGCTGATCATGACAAACAGAACCGGCAAAGTGAAAAACGTGTTATGGACCGAACGTTGTTTTCCGTTAATGCCGTCCGCCGGGATCGGCGTATTGCCTGCCGCGGTCGCCGCAACCATTCGCCGTTGCCCGGGAATAATAACGAAAAACACGTTGGCAACCATTATGGTACCGATCATTGCCCCGAAATGAATATATGCGCCCCGGCCGCTGAATAGCTGACACAAAGTCCAAGCGGCGAGCGTCAGCAATAAGAACAGAATGCCGCCCAGAACCTTTTCATTGCGCGCAAGCGGTGACCTGCATAGCAAATCGTAAATTAACCAACCACCGACTAGAAACGCTGAACCAATGGCAACGGCTATACCCGAAGATAGATTGGCGACAGAACTATCCACCAAATAGATCTCGGCCCCGTACCAATAAACCAATGCCAACAAGAACATGCCGGACATCCACGTCGTATATGCCTCCCACTTAAACCAGTGCAAAGTCTCTGGCAGTTCTGCGGGCGACACGCTGTATTTTTGCGCGTGATAAAATCCGCCGCCATGGACGGACCACAGCTCACCCCCTACTCCTTTCTGCACGTCGGATGAATCCACCGGCGACTGCAGATGATTATCTAGCCAAACGAAGTAAAATGACGAGCCGATCCACGCAATGCCGGTAATAAAGTGCAGCCAGCGGCCTAGCAAGTTTAGCCAATCGACGAAGTATGCTTCCATTGTTATCGGGTCTCTGTAAATACGGCTGACAAATTGCTGCGCCGAATATCCACCTGTGATTCTATGCACGCGCGACTGCGCCATTGCAAATATTGTCCAGCTACGCCAACCGCGATTGTTGCAGGCTCTTTTCCGGAAATGTCGTCAAACCCAATTGGGCAGGTTAGCCTTGAAATAATTCGATCTTCGAAGTCAAGTGTCTGCAAACGTTTTTCGAATCGGCGGCATTTCGATTGCGAGCCAATCAAACCAATGAACGGTAGATCGTCTCTCACTAACAGATTTGCACATATCCGCAAATCCAATTCGTGATCGTGTGTCATTACTAAGCAATAGGCACCTGAGTTAATCTGTGCTACAAAATCTGCGACGTTGCTTCTCATATAGGTTTGGACGTTTTCTGGCCAAGGGCCGCGTAAGAGATTTTCTCGGCTATCGACAACATGGAGCAGTGTGTCAAGTGACGACAATACGTTGACGCAAGCTGCCGCCACATGGCCCGCTCCAAACAACACTATTTCCGCGCCTGCATCAGACACAGGTTCTATCAAAATGCGTTGCATATGATCTGTAGAACTTTTTACATTGCGTTGCTCGGCCACTGCATCTCTATGCAAAAATTGTTTCGCTAATGGTGCAACGGAATGATCTGCCACAGCGATGTCGTCAGTCAACTCAACGCCGCGCTGGCTGACGATCAGCTTGCTGGACCTCTCCAATGTTTCCCGTGCGGTTACAACGACAGCACGCTTCTCGTCTTGCAAGACTGCCGCAAGCCTTGGTACCCAGCCCGAAAGCTGTGGCCGTATTTCTTCAAAGAGAATCTCAACGACACCACCGCAGCACTGGCCACAGCCAGCGCCCAGTGTTATCCGCTGTAGGATAGATCGCTGGCCAGGTTCACTCAGCTTTTTCAGCCATTCAACCGCAAACTTGGTACATCGATACTCTAACTGACCACCGCCAATACTACCGGTTGTATAGGACTGTCCGACAATCATTTTGGAGCCAACATCTCTAGGAACGGACCCTCGTGCACCAGCAACGGTTATTAGAACGCATGATTCGTTTGCGTCAATATGCCGTTGCAATTGAGATAACCAGGCTGCCATTGATAGATCGCCTATTGGTCCAAACCTACCGACAGATTCTCGATAGACGTTAATATCGTTTCTGGTGTTGCCGGCGCGTCAAGATGTGGACTGCGCTTGCCTTCGGTGACACCGGCAACGGCGTCCTTGATCGCATGAAAGACAGAGAGCGCGAGCATCAACGGCGGCTCACCGACGGCTTTCGAGCGGTAAATCGTTTTTTCGCGATTTGCAGAATCAGCAAGGAGTTCAACTCGAAGATCGTCCGGCACGTCCGAGGATGTCGGAATTTTGTAAGTAGAAGGCGCATGCGTCTTGAGTACTCCATCTTGATTCCACCACAGTTCCTCACTGGTCAACCACCCAACGCCCTGCACGAAGCCGCCTTCGACCTGGCCAAGATCAATGGCCGGATTCAATGAATCTCCGCAATCGTGTAAAATATCACTGCGCAATAAACGATTTTCGCCTGTTAGTGTATCAATGACGACTTCTGATACAGCCGCACCGTAGGCAAAGTAGAAAAATGGCCGGCCCGAAAAAGTACTACGGTCGTAGTTGATTCTTGGTGTTCGATAGAAGCCCGTCGAAGATAATGAAGTCCGGGCCATGTAGGCAAGCTTTATCAACTCTTGAAACGGCAAAGATTGTTCACCAACCGTAACTTTGTTGTTAGCGAATATGACGTCCTTTGCGCTGACTGAAAAATGTTCGGTTGCAAATTTGACCAAACGCTTTTTGATTTTTCGAGCGGCACGTTGCGCAGCCTTTCCATTTAGGTCAGAGCCGCTTGACGCTGCTGTTGCCGACGCATTCGGAACCTTGCTGGTATCAGAGGCAGTGACCTTTATTTGATCAATATCGATCTGAAATTCTTCAGCGACAACCTGGGCAACTTTGGTGAACAGGCCCTGCCCCATTTCCGTGCCGCCGTGATTGAGATGTACCGTGCCGTCAGTGTAGATGTGAACCAGCGCGCCCGCCTGATTGAGGTGTGTCGCCGTGAAGGAAATACCAAACTTAACCGGCGTCAGTGCGATGCCGCGCTTCAAAACATCATTTTCCCGATTCCACTGCGCAATCTCCACGCGACGCTGCCGATAATCCGACGATGCCTCCAACTTATCGACAATTTCGTGAATAATATTGTCATCAACGATTTGCTTGTAGGGCGTAACATTGCGCGTATCACTTCCGTAGAAATTGACCTTGCGTACGTCGAGCGGGTCGACCTGCAACTGCCGGGCAATTTCATCAACAACGTACTCTATTCCAAACATTCCTTGTGGCCCGCCAAATCCGCGAAACGCCGTATTCGAAACCGTATGCGTCTTACATCGATGCGATTCGATAGTGGCATCCGACAGAAAATATGCATTGTCTGTATGAAACATTGTTCGATCATTAATAGCACCAGACAAATCGGCAGACATACCACATCTAGAGGCGTAGCAAAAATTGATACCGAGTATCACACCACGATCATCAAAGCCAACGTCATAATCAATGACGAAGTCATGCCGCTTACCCGTCACAATCATGTCTGCATCACGATCCAATCTTAGCTTGACTGCAGCACCTGTTTTTTGTGCCAGCAGAGCTGCCACTGCAGCAATCAATGCGGGTTGGCTTTCTTTGCCGCCGAACGCACCGCCCATGCGACGACATTCAACCACAACGTCTTTCGCTTGACGCCCAATCGCGTGAGCAACGGCATGTTGAATTTCACCGGGATGTTGCGTTGAGCTATAGATAAATAAGTCGCCGCCCTCTCGCGGTATGGCCAATGCAATTTGACCTTCCAAATAGAATTGATCTTGACCTCCAAGATTGACTTTGCCTTGTAATCGATGCGGCGCAAGTTCAATTGCTGATCGGCTGTCTCCCGTCCGTAATGTTTCACTTGGCAAAATGAACGATTTTTCCCGCACTGCCGTCTCCGCGTCTAGGATTGCAGGTAACGCCGCATATTCAACCTGCGCGAGTCCGGCAGCTTGCCTTGCTTGGTCAACAGTTGCTGCGGCAACAGCGAATATGGGTTGGCCGACGTATTGCACCAAATCAGGCGCCAGAATCGGGTCATCGGCAACGACCGCGCCATAATTATTCTCGCCTGGAATGTGCTCTGCAGTAATTACCGCTACAACACCTGGAGCTGCTAAGACAGCCTCTAAATCGATTGAGATAATCCTTGCATGCGGCTGACTGCTTACGCCGAGTGCGGCGTGCAGGATATTTCGCGGCTCGGGAATATCATCGGTATAAGTGGCACCCCCTGTCACATGCAAACGCGCACTATCATGCGGATGCGACGCGCCTACGCCGCCGCGGATCGTCGAATTAGCGATCTTAACGGCCATAATGATACACGTTCGTCAAAGTTTCCCCCTGCTTCGAGTCTATGTAGAAACGTCGCAGCAAGTTCGCCGCAGCGTTTCGGCGATAACCATCACTTGCACGCATGTCAGTGAGCGGCGCAAAGTCTCGATCAAGCGCGGATACCGCCTCAAGAATGCCAGCGTCGTCCCATTGTTTCCCTAACAATGCCAACTCACATTTAACAGCACGTTTCGGAATCGCGGCCATGCCACCATAGGCGATGCGGACATTCGTAACGATATTTTCGTTGAAGGCCACGGAAAACGCAGCACAGACCGCCGAAATATCCTGGTCGAATCGCTTTGATAGTTTGTAGGTACGGACGGTCGCGTCAGTCGCGGGCAGCGGAATGCGAACTTCTTGCACGAATTCACCACGTGCTAGCGCAGTTTTTTGGTAATCCAAATAGAAATCGTCGAGCGCGATCACGCGATTGTTGTCGCCTGATCGTAGTAGTAGTTCAGCACCCAGCACAATGAGTACTGGCATCGAATCGCCAATGGGAGAAGCGTTCGCAATATTGCCGCCCAGCGTTCCGGCGTTTCTAATCGGTGGAGAAGCAAATCTTAAGAATAGCTCGTCCAACTCTGGAAAATATTGGCTCAACATCGGCATTACATCAGAAATCGGAGCGCCTGCGCCGATTGTTAAGTGCGAGGCCGACACTGATATTTGCTTAAATGACTGGATGTTTCCGGTGTAAATGACAGATGCCAAATGCCGGTGCTGCTTGGTAACCCATAAACCGATATCGGTGCCACCAGAAAGAATGCACGCGTCCGGATTCTGACGCAAAAGCGCAGCCAGCTCTTCGATTGAATCGGGCGCGTAATACTGCTTGCCGTCGAATTCGAGATGCAGAGTACCGGTTGCCGCAATGCTTCGAAGCTTATCGACCTGCTGGGCCTCCGTAACGGACAATTCATCCAGCACCGTGCTGCCTGGGACGCTCAGCCAGCTCGACTTGTCCTTGTTTTCCGTCGAGTGGTAGTCGTACATTTTTCGTGCGGCATCGACAATCGGACGATAGCCGGTGCAGCGGCATAAATTACCCGCCAAAGCGTTATCGATTTCTCTCCTATCGGGGTGGGCAGCGGATTTATAGAGTGCGAATAAAGACATTACGAAGCCTGGCGTGCAAAAGCCACACTGGGACCCGTGACATTCAACCATCGCTTGCTGAACAGGATGTAACTCGCCAGATTCAGCGGCCAAACTTTCAATCGTAAATAGTACCTTGCCGTCCAAGGTTGGCAGGAATTGAATACACGAATTGATTGCTCTAAGTTGCAACCCGTCTGGCACAGACACTAGTTCGCCAATAACCACCGTACAGGCTCCACAGTCTCCCTCAGCACACCCCTCTTTGGTGCCAACTCGTTGCAAATCTTCTCGAAGATACTGCAGTACTGTTCGCGTTGGGTCGCAGTTGCGGAGCTCAACGATTTCGCCATCTAGAATGAAACGAATTGTTTTGCGCACGTCCTTTGGCAATTTTGCAGCCACCGTTCAGTCGTTGCCAACCAGGCGCGGAACTTCGGCAGCGCGCTGCGGATTGTTGTTCAATCGATTCCCTTCTGCGCCATGATGAATCATCACAATTTCGCTGAGAATACTCAGAGCAATTTCTGCCGGAGTTTGGGCGCCGATATCCAGGCCGCAGGGTGAAATAACGCGTTGCTGATCCACATCCGAAAATTGCTTATCGCGCAGGAAATGCTTAACGAGGAGAGCGCGCTTTTGACTTGCAATTAGTCCGATATACCGCGCATCCGATTTAAGCGCTTTGATGACCGACAGATGGTCGCCTTTATGCTGCGTTGCGATGACTACAAAATCGCTGCTGCTGGGCGCTAGCTGATCATATTCGTAGTCATCATCAATGAGTCTATGTGCCGCCGGAAACTTTTTTGCTTCGATATTGGTATCGAGTATTGCGACATTATATTCGGCGATTGCCGCAATCGTGCATAAATGCTCTGCAATGGCGCCGTGGCCAACGATCCAAATTGTCGAACGCGCAACGAAAGGCTCTATGTAAACTCGCATATGGCCTCCACAGGGCATGCCAGCGCCAAGTACCTCGTCGTCTAAATCGATATTGATTATCGTCGTTTCGTTGCTTTGCATGCACGCGAGTGCTGCGTGACAGGCAGTCGATTCCGCGCATCCGCCGCCGACCCAACCAGCCAAGACTCGGCCATCGGCCGCGATTAATGCCTTGGATCCTGTTTTGGCAGAGGTAGAACCGACGACCTCCACCACCGTCGCAATGGCATGCGGTGTGTTCGTATGTCGCAACGCGAGTACTTTCTGCAGGATCTCTTGGTTTGTCACGATGTCTGTCTTCTCATTACTGTCTTCTCATTTCTCATGGATTGCGATGCAGGTGGCAGATGCGATCACAGCAAATTATGCTCAAAGTATTCAAGGGCTCCAGCCGGGTCAATCATTGTGAGCGATTGGCGGCATTTTTGCTCCCTTGGCAATAATTTTTCTGTTCGCGGACGTTCAGGACCGGTGAGGACCGGAGCTTTGCGAGTAGTCGCTCTGTAGGTTTCCGCTGAGCCAGTGTTCTTTACGAGTATGCATCTCAAACGATTGCTATAGGTTATATATTACGTATTATCGTTATTTAGGATTATTAAACGCAATATTTCGCGTGTTAAAGGTAATCTCTATTGCGATTCTCGATAATGCGCAATATACTACGATTTATAGACCTTTTTGATTATTGTAGGCAACTTATGACTGGTAAATTATCGTTTCAACATGCCGCAAGTCGACATATCGAGAAGGGCCTTTGTACACGCCTGCAAGAAATACGGCTCAGCAAGAATGTTACCCAACAACAACTGGCCACTGAGGCAGGTGTTTCACTGCGAACAATAACTCGATTGGAGAGTGGCGACGGCGTTACGCTCGACGTATTTATTCGTGTTATTTCCGCACTGAATCTCGAGAAATCACTGGAAACGCTCCTACCAGACCCGAGCATCCGACCGCTCGAGCGAGTTCAACACGGCGGTCGTCAGCGATTACGTGCAAGACCAAAACCAGCTGGCGAGGCAACGACGTGGGCCTGGGACACGACGTCAGCTGAAGAATGACTGACGCGTCTGTAAATCTTTGGGGAAAAACCATAGGTGCCGTTAGTTGGCTGGAAAACAAGGAAATTGCAGTATTTCAATATACTGCGGATTTCGCCGCCAGCAGTATTGAAGTCTCCCCTTTCACAATGCCGCTCGGCGAGACGCCGTTTACGTTTCCAGAATTGCCACGTGCGTCTTTTCATGGATTACCAGGGATGCTGGCCGATTCACTGCCAGACAATTACGGCAATGTCCTGATCGATAGCTGGCTGGCGCAGCAAGGGCTGCCCGCCCATAGCTTCAATCCCGTCCAACGACTCTGTTATGTCGGCACACGCGGCATGGGGGCGTTGGAATTTCAGCCCGCCGCCGTCGGACCCAATAAGCAATCACGACGAATCGAAGTCGATGCTCTAGCGGCACTCGCAAATCAAATATTGGACGAAAGGATAAATGCTCGCGCACACTTTTCAAACGCCGATGAGCGGCGGCTTATGGAAGACATTCTACACGTCGGCACGTCGGCAGGCGGTGCACGAGCGAAAGCGGTTGTTGCATGGAATGCAGCAACCGGCGAATTTAGATCAGGTCAGGTGCCCGTCGACGAGGGATTTTCCCACTGGATCCTTAAATTCGATGGCATAGCCGACAATCGCGACAAAGAATTGGCCGATCCCGCAGATTTTGGCCGAATTGAATATGCGTACTCCCTTATGGCGACTGAAGCGGGCATCAATATGATGCCGTGTCGTCTGTTCGAGCAAAGTCAGTACGCACATTTCATGACCCGGCGATTCGACCGCACCGAACGCGGCAATAAGCTGCATATGCAGTCCCTCGCTGCACTTATGCATTTCGATTTTAATCAACCGGATGCCTATTCCTACGAACAGGCTTTTCTCGTCGTTCGTGAATTGGGATTACCGCGTCAAGATTTGGAACAGCAGTACCGGCGGGCGATATTTAACATTATTGCGCGCAATCAAGATGATCACGTCAAGAATATTGCATTTCTGATGGACCAGTCAGGCGAATGGAGACTCTCTCCTGCATTCGATGTCGCCTACTCATACAACCCACAAGGCGCTTGGACCGGCCGTCATCAAATGTCTGCCAATGGCCGACGCGACGAGTTTGCGACGCAAGATCTATTGGATCTTGCAAAATCGGCGGGCATACGTACGCCGCAAACGAAAAGAATAATACTTGAAGTTGCGGATTCCATTGCGAATTGGTCGCGACATGCGAGGGATGCCGGAATTCCCGAACGACGCAGTAATCAAATAGAACGCACATTCAGGATTCAATTGGCCGCAGCCTCGCATCGCAAATAATCATCACACTGCCGTACCTAGGCCACCGTACGTAGACCGATTACGAAATTATGATTGTCTACTGCGAAGCACGCGCCATAGTGCTTATTGCAGGTCAGATTGAATTTTGACCTTATCGAACTTAGCACCGGGTGTAGTGACTTCGATTTCGATGATTTTATCTAATCGCGTCTGCGAATCCGGAGACTGCAGAATTATCCACTCTTGCCGGTCACCATCAATTTTGGTGTCCACCGCGATTCCGTCGAGTTGGTCGCCGTTCAGCAATCTGAGAATCACTTTGTATCTATAGAGGCAAGCAATCTCAACATAGTCAAAAATGTCGCAGGAAATCGGTTGATAGGTAGCTGGTTTCGTTTTCATTTCGTGAGTTATCCCGGCGACTACGCTGTTCACACTCGCCATAATCGGCAGATGAACAACTGGCTGGCCATATTACCGATATTGATACCCCTTGTATTCTGGGCTGCATATCACTATCACAAGGACCGACATCAACCAGAACCTATTCTGAACCTGGTCATTTGTTTCCTGCTTGGTATCGGCGCTTATTTTCTAGGCAAACTTAGCTATGGCGCGCTAGACACGGTCGGATTGCGCTTCGATGCGTATGAATTGGCTAAAACCAGCTACATTCAACTTATACTCTATTCGATACTTGCTATCGGCGTTATCGAAGAAAGCGTCAAGCTCATTCCATTCATGCTTGTTGCGTTGCAATTTAAGGCGTTTGACGAGGAACTGGACGGAATAATTTATGCGTCATTCATTGCCCTCGGATTTGCGGCAGCCGAGAATATCGAGTACTTAAAATTCATCGATCACAATGGACTAATTTTCAGGGGTTTTATCGGGCCGGTCATTCATATCGTATTTGCGTCGATCTGGGGATACTACGTTGGTGTCGCTTTCGTCGAGCGGCGGCCGATTGCACTGATCGCGTTAATCTCTGTATCGGTTGCAGCAATTCTACATGGCATCTACGATTTCGTTGTTATAGCACTACCGCCCACTGCGCTGGTGATCTCCGCGTTTTTGATCACGGCAATCTGGTTTTGGCGTCTAATTTTGATTAGACGAATCAAGCGGGCCGCCGGTCACAGTCGCTGACGCGACCTTTGCCATTCAACTAGCGATGTTGATTATACGGGTCGCTACCACTTTCGTCGGCAACGGACTCTTCCAGCGTTAATTGCAAATCCGTGCTGTCGTCCATTAGTTCGCGACAGCGCTTTTGAATCAATGACAGTTGCAGCGTCACGCTCGATTCTGAGATGGGTATATCCATAGCCTGCTCTGTTCCTAAAAAACTGCGCAATTCCTTTTACCTGTCGCATATCAGCGACATGCCTAATACTGTCGCAGTATAGAGACACACAGTTCGTAAAAGTGAGAACCAGTTCACACAAAATTCGCATGATGGAGCCATTTTGCAGATTATGTAATCAAGAATCGCAAGATCATCATGACCAGCAACAACAAAGGCCCACTTGCGTGGGCCCTGTATTCACTACATCCAATGATCTGGATGCCGGTATCTCGATCGAACTACGGCATGAGACGCTTGACTAATCCCACCACGATCACAGTGCAAGCGGCAGCGTAAAATAATCCGCTAACGCTGCCGAGAATCGCGGTTAGATACTCGCCGACTCCTGGAATGGCATTCAACGCACCATGGCATACGCCCAATGCGATCGTAACCACCAGAAACATCATTGCTCGATCTTCCTCAATGAACCAGCCTGCAACCAATCCGAGCACGGCAATGATCACCGCAGCCTGTGGCACATCCACCAACGCCGCAACCACCGCAAACAGCACAGCAACCAGTCTGACGATTTTGCTTAAGTCCATCGTTATCCCCTTTATAATTATTATGATTTTTATCGTCGCCGCATTTAGATTTTTGCGACTTCAGGACGCCGCCAAGTCTAGCAGGAATCCATAGAGAATATTTTATACTTATAATTCCGATAGTTATAAGATATTGTTAACTTTCTTTTTAAACCGTTTGGGCAAATACGTGGGCCTCAATAACGACCGATATTTCCTAGGCAGCCCGCATACGCTCACCCATATTCAGTATTTGACGAGCGCTGAGCCCCAGGTAAGCCCGGCACCGAAGGCCTCAAAAAGTAGCAAATCGCCGCGCTTAATTCGTCCATCCCGAACTGCCACATCTAATGCAAGCGGGATTGAAGCGCTGGATGTATTGGCATGTTGGTCGACCGTAACTACCACCCGCTCCATCGGCAGGCAGAGTTTTTTTGCAGTCGCAGAGATTATGCGCAGATTGGCCTGATGAGGCACTAACCAGGACAAGTCGCTTTTGGTAATACCATTGCCGGCTAGCGTTTCGCGCGCAATATTGCCGAGCGCTGCGACCGCTTTTCTAAATATTTCGTTGCCTCGCATTTTGATAAATGCGGCATCACTTTGTCGCTCGGTCCCTCGATCTCCGACACTTCCCGAGACGTATAACAATTCTTCGTGTTTGCCATTTGAATGGATGTGCGTGGAAACGATCCCTGCTTCTTCCGCTGCCTGCAATACGACCGCTCCTGCGCCGTCGCCAAACAATACGCAAGTTGCGCGATCAGACCAGTCCAAAATTCGCGAATATATTTCGGCACCAATGACCAGAACATTGCTCGCGCCACCTGTTTTAACAAATCGATTTGCCACATCTAGTGCGAACATGAACCCTGAACACGCTGCATGTATGTCAAACGCTGGAATGTCATGGATTCCCAGCTTCCTTTGTACAGTACAGGCGACGCTTGGAAATACACGATCCGGCGTGGTTGTAGCCACAATAATAAGGTCAATGTCCGCAACCTCGACCTTCGCGGCTGCCAGAGCCTCCCGCGCGGCAGACAAGGCCATATCCGAAGTTGTCTCGTTATCAGCGGCGATATGTCGTTGTCGAATGCCAGACCGATCACGGATCCACTCGTCGGATGTGTCAACGATGGTTTCAAGCTCATGATTGGTCATCACGCGCTCTGGAAGATAGCCGCCGGTTCCCGAAATGCGCGCGAATGTCATGACATCAAGCCACCAACAGGATGCTTAACCATTGTTTTATATAATCTTTTTATGAGTATTGGTGCGACGAAGCGGCCATAGTACATTGCGCGAGCGAAGACTGATACCGCAAACTACACAACTCGAACCTGGCTAACCGTTCACTGACGGTTCAGCGTCACTGTGACAGCATTGACGATCGCTTTTTCTGTTCTCGTTGGATCAATCATTTACTATCATGTCGGCGATGGTGACGAGATGCACTTTCCTCGCCTCACTACGACAATCGGATCCTTATGCAACGAATCTATCAATTGCGCTTTTTCTGGAAATACGCCGTTATTCTGATGGTCGCGCCAGCGTTTGCCGAGTCTGTCGGCCCACCAACTGACGTTGACAATTCTCTTGATTCTGCAGACATCGCTCTACGAACTTTGACACCACATGTCGCCGAGTACAAAGTCAAGATAAGCGTGCTCAGTGGCAAGATGCGTACTGAAGTCAAAGTTACGGAAAATGGCTATTCCGCGAAGTCGGAATTACGCGCCTCCGGCCTGGCGAGACTTTTCGTACGCGGCGATGTCGTCGAACATTCGACGTTCATGATTCAAGATGGCGGCGTAAAACCGCTGCACTATGAATCAACGGACAAAATTTCCAAAAAAGATAAGCAAATGAGCTTTGATTTTGACTGGGCAGAAAATCGGGTTACCGGGTCGGTCAACAGCAATCCCGTTACGCTGATACTCGATGGCCGGGTGCATGACAGAGTGTCTATTCAGTACGAATTGATGTTGGACCTGCTCAATGGTGAAGCTGGCAGCGAGTATTCTATGCTGGATGAAGATGAGCTGAAGTCACTACAAATTAGCAATGTCGGAAACAAAAAAATTAAGGTGCCGTTCGGTAAGTTTACTGCCGTAGGCATTCAACACCGAAAACAAGAGTCGTCACGCATTACGACATTGTGGTGCGTTGAAGAACTTAATTTTTTGCCGGTTCTGATCGAACAACATCGCGACGGCAAATTGGCTGTTCGCGCAGTGCTCACCCAGTATCAGCCCACTTAATGTATAGCGGCGTTCGACGAAATTAAGTTACGGCGATTGATAGCTGCAAGACGAGAAACATTAACGCTGTGATGGCAGCGCCCAGCATAGCGCACGTACCCCACCTCACAATCACTGGCGCTTTTGCAACCCCAGCGAATATGGGTGCGGTAGGAAGCAGCGCAAAGTAAAGGATGGGCAAGACGAGGCGAGCCAGTCGCGGATAGCGATAAACCCAGACTTTCAACTCAGTTCGACTGGCCATCTCTTTAGCGATAGCCGCCAAGTCGCCAAGCTGTGCCAATGCGCGGCGCTCGGCTTGCTCAGCATCGAACCCGTCGTTCATCGATTCGATGGCTAAGTCATCGATATGGTCACTGAATTCTTGAACCGCTCTGTTTGCAACGCGTGCGGAGACGCCGGCATCTATCAGCCGAAGGTGAAAGCCTTGTAGCGCCTTATTAGGCATATCCAGGCGCGTCCAGCGCAGCACGAATTCCGCTTTCAATACGCTTCCACTCACCGTGCAATCGTTCAAGCCGGGTGCGACCCTTGCCTGTTAGGGAATAGTAGACACGTGTCCGACCGGACACAGATTTTCGACGTGCTTTAAGCGCGCCGCCCCGCTCCAAGCTGTGCAACACCGGATAAATTACCCCCTCCCCCAACGAAATTGCTTCGTCGGTTACCGTCTTCACGGATCGAACCAGTTCGTACCCGTACATCTCTTTTTCGTTCAAAAGACGCAACAGGAGCAATTCAGGGACACCGCTCATAAAGGGGGGATTGGTTTTTGCCATGTACATCATGCAGCTACAAATTGATTAACCGAACATACCTCGAATAAATAGGTATGTCAATCTATACTTTTTAGTTCAAGGTATGTAGTATACCTCGAAACACCAAGTATACAGGCGGCAACCTAAAATGGAGCAAAATTAATGATGATGCGACTACTAGCCTCAGCCCCGGTCGGAATCGCGGTCACCGCCTCTCTGCTGTACGCCATGCACGTTTTGATAGACATGGAATCAGGCCACGCCATGGGCACCCGCGACCGCGCCACTTTGACCTTCGTGATGGAAAAACCTATCGAAGACCTCAATACAAAGCAGGAAATTATCGACGAAATCAGCCCACCGCTACCGGTTCCAACCCATACACCTCCGACAACGATCAGCAACAATGGCTCAACTATCTACATACCAAGAACGACCCCGACAGTGCCAGGGCGCGGCGCAAACAAAATATCATTTGATCGCAACGATGGAGCGCTTGTCAGCATGGTCAAGGGACAGCCGAATTATCCGATGCGTGCCATTACTCAAGATTTGGAGGGCTTCGTCGTCGTCATGTACGACGTCAACGAAATGGGCGTGGTTGAAAACGTCGTTGTCATCCAATCCAGCCACAAAATTTTCGAGAAGCCATCTATAGATGCAGCCAAGCGATTCAGATACAAGCCACGCGTCGTCAACGGCGAGCCACTCGTAACGCGTGGCTTGCGGAACAAATTCACGTTTGAGATGGAAAAATAGTCAATACAGCGTTCGTGAGTCGGGGGGTGGATTCGGTTTGCCTTTTATCCCGCCGGGCCAGCCAGATCCGCTCCCCGCATTCTGTAACGCATGCCTAGTCGACTCGATCGAAACGCTGCAAGACAAATTGTTCCTCGAGTTTTCGATTTCGAATCGTAATTTTCCTGTTTAGAATCTCATCGCCGTTGCTAAGCCAAACTCGTTCCGAGAGTTTCGTACTATTTTTGTCCAGGGTTTCTATAACGTATGCCGTCGCATCCCAACCGGAAACGCGTTGCACCTCGACTTCACCGAGCCTTAGCAATCTATCCTCGCCGAATCGGTACTCTTCCACCACGGATCGGTCAAAACTGATAAACAGGCCATGATCCGTTTGAGTTACTTTTAATTTTTTGCCTAGTTCCAGGAACAATAATGCTAGCCCAGCGTCGCCCTGCGCACGTCTGCGCGCAGACCGGTTGAATTTCACTCCGCTGATTTTGCGTGCTACACGGGTAACACGCTGCTCGGTTGCTGAATCTTGTGGCCGTATTTTCCAGTTGCCAGAGAAATTGGTTGGTGCTGAAGCTACCGCTGGGTGCGGCACTAACTGTTCCCGGCTCGCACAACCGAGCACGGTCGACAATAGCACGACGGCAAGGAGACCAAGCGAGACCTTTCGCTTGAGGGAAGATCCGAAACACATCGTTAGATTTGGCTCCTTC
Source organism: Woeseia sp. (assembly GCA_021773015.1). Lineage (GTDB taxonomy): Bacteria > Pseudomonadota > Gammaproteobacteria > Steroidobacterales > Woeseiaceae > OFTM247. The sequence continues at coordinate 154,730 of JAJFKW010000001.1, read as the reverse complement.
AGAATCACGCAATATCCCTCATTCAGGGGTTTTGACGAACGGCTCTAAGGCATACAATAGACAAATTGTCTCAATCGAACTAAGTATACGGGCTGACCATACTACAGATTCGACGATATCTGGGTATTCGCTGGGCGCGAGTGCTGGCCGATTCAATAACCAATAAGAGTATTTATTCAGTGCGCATAATCTTCGCATTTCTCATTCTGCTGCATTTTTTCATTGGCAATGTTTTTGCGGCACAGTCCATTCAGGTTGCGGCGCGACCATTGGCAGAACTGTTGGTTAGCCACGAACTGCGAGCACCAGCCACCGTCATTTCTGCAAATCGTGCGGTTGTAACATCACAGGTAACCGCAACTGTCGACAGCGTGCTCGCAGATGTCGGTGCCGAAGTGTCCAAAAATGAATTATTGATTCGCCTTGACGACGACAACGCGCGCTTGGCGCTAGCACAAGCGAATGCGGAATTGGCTGCGGTCGATGCGAGAATTATCGAGGCACAATCTAAATTAAAGAATGCTGAGGAGTTGTTACTCAAAAACTTCATATCGGACGAAGAATTACAGTCAAGGATTGCAAGCTTGGCAGTATTTCGAGCGAATCGCTCATCGCAACTTGTAGCGGTAGACCGTGCTCGACTTGACCTTTCTCGAACAGAGATTAGAGCGCCGTTCGATGCCTCGATTGTCGAACGCCAGGCACAAGTTGGTAACTACGCGCAACCTGGCACGCCACTAATCACCTTGGTCCAGACCGCCGAGCGGGAAATTGACGTCGAGCTCGATCCACGCTACGCCCTCGACATTACGGATGCCTCAGATCAACGATTCGAGAGTCGCGGCAATGTCTGGCAAGTTGAATTGGCACGATTATCAAATGTTATCGACGCAACCAGTCGAGTGGTGTACGCGAGATTTCACTTCGTGGCAGATGTTGCACCTATTGGTAGCAGTGGCCACGTTGTTTGGAGTCAAGGCTCAAGATTGATCCCAGTTGAATATATCGTGCAACGTGGTATGAGTTTAGGTGTGTTTGTCGCCGATAGTGGAAGGGCTCGGTTTTTTCCGATTGCCCTCGCGCAAGAAGGCCGGCCAGCTCGAACGGAGCTCCCGCTAGATACGCTGGTCATTTATCGTGGGCATTTTAGGTTGCAGGACGGCGATGACATAACAGTATCCGCACAATGAAATTCGTACGTACATTGTTGACCAACCATCCGTTGGTCAATATTTTGTTTACTGTCGTTCTTATCATGGGCGCTCTCTCGTATCTGGAGATGCCGCGCGAACAAGACCCAGAGATAAACTTCAATTTCGTCAACATCAACACCAGGTTGCCCGGTACAACTGCTGCCGATGTCGAGCAACTCGTGACCAGCCCGCTCGAAGACGCGCTGCGAAATGTTCAAGACATTCGTTTTGTTAGCAGCAGTTCGCAACAAGGGGTGTCAGATATTTTGGTCCGTTTTCGCGAGTTGTCGGAACGCGATTTCGACAAGAGACTCACAGACCTACGCCGCGAGATTCAAAGCAAGGCAAACGATGAGCTCCCGGATGACGCAGATGATCCACGGATCCTCGAAATCACGACCTCAAACGGATTCCCTACGGCAATCGTCGTGGTCGTTGGTCAGGCTGATGATGAAAGGCTGCGTCGCCAAGGAAAGCTAGTAAAGGAAGAGATTGAACGCTTGACCGGCGTCAATCGGGTGCAGGCGTTTGGCTTTAATGAGCCCGAATTGCATATCGAAGTAGATCCGCGAGCACTTGCTGCATTCGGTTTGCGAGCGTCAGACCTCGCGGATCAACTTCGTGCAGCCTATCAAGATATTTCGGCGGGAAAAGTTGACATTGGCAATGAAGCTTGGTTGTTACGCGTTAAAGGCAAAACGACAGAACCAGAAGAACTTGCGAAATTCTTGATCTCAGTACCCGGAACCGCACAGAATAAAATTCCGCTAGACCAGGTTGCTCAGGTAAAACGGGGCCGAAAAGAATCAGTACAGCTGGTGAGTTTCAACGGTCGCCCTGCCATCTCAATGGCCATAACCAAAGTCAGTTTCACCAATACCCTTGAATTGGTTGATCGAGTCAACGCGTACATTGAATCAAAAAACGAAATCCTTGCAGGAAGCGGACTCGAGATTATCTTGTCGGATGATCAGACAACGCAAACTCGCAAAGCAATTACCGTCATGCAAACCAATGCTGCGCTGGGACTGATTTTAGTGTTGGGCGTGTGCTGGCTATTTCTAGGTATACGCATCGCATCCTTCGTCACGTTAGGCATAGCATTTTCCATTGCCGGCACATTCTGGGTTCTGAACATGCTGGGCAGCACCCTTAATGTATCGGTGCTGCTCGGTATTGTAATCGTGCTCGGCATGTTGGTAGACGACGCTGTCGTCGTTGTTGAAGCACTCTACTACCGACTGCAGCGTGGACAGGAGGTCATCACTGCCGCACTGGATTCTTTATCGGAAGTTGTTAAGCCAGTAACGTCCGCGGTGTTCACCACGATCTCCGCCTTCGTTCCACTGATGCTACTACCCGGCATCATTGGCAAATTCATGATCGTGATTCCGGTCGTGGTGACGATTGGCTTGCTCGTGAGCTTGATTGAGGCGTACTGGATTCTCCCTTCGCACGTAATCGGCTCATCCAAACAGCCGGTAAAAGCCATTGATCCGATGCAGCATTGGCGCGGCCGGTGGACACATTGGGTGCGGGTTAAATACACGAAATTATTGGCTCGTGTAATGCGTAAGCCAGCACCACTATTTGTAATTGCGGCACTGGCCTTCGTGTTGGCGGTAACTGGCGTCGCCACGGGCGCGGTGAAAGTAAATTTCTTCACATTCGATCCCATTCGAATGTTCTACGTGAACATCGACATGCCACCCGACGCACCGCTCGATCAGACTTTGGCTCAATCTGAGCGTGTCGAACGCGCAATTCGGCCACACCTTCGCCCAGAAGAGGTTCGCGCTATCACCACGATGGCGGGCATCAAATTCACCGATGCCGAGGGGTTGTTTGGAGACAACTACGGCCAAATTCAGGTCTCTCTACAACCGAAAGGGTCGACCGATCGCAGTGTTAGCGAAGTTGTCGACGCAGTACGGGAAGCTGCGTTAAACACGCCTGGCAACGGTGAGGTGTCGTTTTTTGAATTGTCGGGTGGCCCACCGGTAGCAAAAGACATCAGCGTGAAAGTCCGTGGTGACCGCTATGAGGAATTGCGCCCGGCAGCCGACGCGGTTAAAGAAATCTTGCGCCGAATTCCTGGATCCGAAAACATTACGGACAACGATGTAGCTGGCCGCTACGAACTCACACTCGAGTTAGATTTCCGTGCCGTTCGCGAAGCTGGGCTGAGTCCAGGTGCGGTCGCACGATTATTGAGGTTACACGTCGACGGCGAAGTCATCGCATTCACCCGATATCTAGGAGAGAAAGTGGAGCTTCGAGTTCGCGGTCCACGGCGCAGTTTGAATAGAATTGATACGATCTTAGACGATCCGATTGCATTGCCCGGTGGCGGATCGACGACTTTCCGCGCGCTCTCATCGACAGAAGTATCGCGAGCAACCGGCACCATAAAACACCACAATTACCGGCGCACAATCACGGTTGATGCAGATCTCGGTGAAAATTCACCAAATACCCTAGCCGCGGTCCAATTCATCAATGACGAATGGCTGTTATTACAGAAACAATATCCCGGCGTCGACATCGACTTTTCAGGGGCATTCGATGACTTACAGGAAAGCCTCGATTCGATGGTTATCCTATTTTTGTTCGGCCTGGGCCTGATATATCTGATTTTGGCCACTCAGTTTCGTAGCTATTTTCAACCGTTGCTTATTATCGTCACAGTACCAATGGCATTTACCGGCGTTGTATTTGGGTTGTTTGTTACCCAGCAACCTCTCAGCCTGTACACGCTGTATGGCGTTATTGCGTTAACCGGTATCGCCGTTAATGCTGCCATCGTTTTAATAGATGCCGCGAACTCACGCATCAATAGCGGCATGCGACCGTTGCACTCCATACTGTATGCAGCTCGCCGCAGGGTAATTCCGATCCTCATGACCACGATGACGACGATTGCCGGATTGTTTTCACTTGCAACTGGCTTAGGCGGTAAGTCTCTATTGTGGGGTCCGGTAGCCGCCAGCATGGTTTTCGGTCTATTTGTCGCAACCATTCTGACGCTGTTGCTAGTTCCAGTGTTGTTCCGACTTTTCATGCGGCAGCGTGGTCCGAAACGTGCTTCGACCGACCGTCTTGACGACAATGCGATGCTGCTAGCGCATAAGGCGAACTGAGTGTTGCCCAAGTGATTTTCTGCGGCTACTGTAGCGATTGCATTGAAAACACAAGATGGCAATGGATAACTTAGTTTCGCAGAATTGGACGCAGCCGCTTCACGCACCGGAATCAATTCCGCGAACGAGTGACATTGTGATTATTGGCGGCGGTATCGTTGGCGTCTCAACAGCGTACTTTCTTGCGCGTGCGGGCGTGAACGTCACGCTGTGTGAAAAGGGTCATATTGCATGCGAACAATCTGGCCGTAATTGGGGTTGGGTTCGCAAGATGCTGCGCGATACTCGTGAGATCCCCATGATGATTGAAAGCGCGCGCATCTGGGAGAACTTGGCAAACGAGATAGGCGAGGACGTCGGATTCGTGCAAGGCGGTTGCCTGGTTTTAGCGCAGGATCAAAAGTACTTGAACGAGTTAGAAGCCTGGTTGCCGATCGCCGAGGAATATGGCCTCGACACGTGCGTCGTCAATCGCAAAAATCTGAACGATCACATTGCCGGGGCAGCAGACAAATGGGTCGGTGGCCTTTACACAAAAAGCGATGCCTGCGCCGAGCCGCATAAGGCAGCCCCGGCCATTTCTCGAGCTGCTGCGCACAAAGGTGCGAACATATTAACGTCCTGCGCTGTACGCGGGATCGAAACAGCTGCAGGAAAAGTATCTGCAGTGGTCACCGAGCATGGCACAATAAAAACGTCGACAGTGCTTTGTGCAGGGGGAGCTTGGACGTCAATGTTCTGCCGTTCTTTGGGCATATCGTTACCGCAACTCAAGGTGAAGGGCACCGTCGCGCGGCTCGCGCCGTCTGAAAAACTGTTTGACGGTGATGTCTACGATGATCGCCTGGGGATCCGCCGGCGCCAAGATGGTGGTTACACGATCGCCGACGGATTCTTGCTGGACCACCCAGTGACGCCTGCAACAATTCGATTTGGTATTCGATTTCTCCCGGCTCTGATGATGGAGTTCGGCAAACTGCGAATTTCCATTGGCAAGGAATTCTGGGATGAATTGTGTGCGCCCGTTCGTTGGTCATTGGACGAAATATCGCCATTCGAGCAAAATCGCATTTTAAGTCCCGCACCGAGCAATCGCGCATTGCGCAAAACGCGGGCTGCCATCGACAATCTCTTGCCACAATTGGCATCAGTAAAAATTGTAGAAAGTTGGGCTGGCATGGTCGAGGTGACGCCGGACGTCGTACCCATTATTTGCGAAACGGCGAAGATTCCGGGATTTTTCGTTGCGACCGGTTTTAGCGGTCATGGATTCGGCATCGGACCGGGCGCCGGTAAAGCTGCGGCAGAAATGGTGAGTCGTTCTAAATCGACCTTTGATCTCTCAGATTTCAATCTACGGCGATTTTTCGATGGCACGAAGATTCGACCACAACAGTCCGTCTAGTCAGCTACCCTAAATTAATCATTTTGACCCAAAATCAAGCTGTTCATTACGACAATCTCTTTACAGCGACCGCAAGATCGCGTGCCAGACGTCCTTTTCGAGACACTCTGACGCGACCGAGATTGAGCCACTCACACAACAGCTGTAACTCGCCGCTCAACGCATTTGCCACTCTCGTGCGATCGATTCCTGGCTCTTCGTGCGACGCCAATATAAGAAGTTCCCCGGCATGACGGTCCGCCTTAATATCGAGTCGCGCCACTATCTTATCGTCGAGCAAGAATGGCAGAACATAGTATCCCCACATTCGTTTAGCTGCGGGCACATAAATCTCAATACGATAGTGAAAGTCAAATAGGCGCAATGCCCTCGGTCGATACCAAACGAGCGGGTCGAACGGAGACAGTAAACATTGGCAATTCAACTTTTTCGGTGATCGAACACTACGGTGTACATAGGCCGGCTCTTGCCAGTTTTCCACGTTACACGCGGTCAGAATTCCGTCCTCCACCAGTTCGGCAATTCTAGGCACCGCCAATTTTGTCGGCATGCGGAAATAGTCCGCCAAATCTCGGACCGTTGCTATACCGCTCGCTCGTGCCGCGATCGCAAGCAATTCACGGTGTGCGCTTGCAGTATCGCAGCGACGCGCCATATGCGCTTCGCCAATCACTCGATGCGGCAAGTCGTATACCCGCTGAAAGTTACTCAAGCGGTTGCTAACAGTCACCAGTCCGTTACCGAAATGGTGTTCTAGCGCCCAACGCGGCACGGAGCGGTGCCAGTCACCGGGCTTTCTTTTCGGACCCTTCACAGCAGGCAAATCTCGCGAAGTTACGGCACCTGAAGTCTTTATCTGATCTAGCACGTTGGCTAGATATCTATTTCGACCGCGTAATTTCATTATCGGCGAATTCGGCCAAGGTTTGAATTCATCGCGCCGGTACCTAAGCAACGGCCAATAATCGGCCGGTACGATGGAAGCCTCATGGGCCCAGTGCTCGATATACTCACCCGAGTCGTATACCAATCGGTGAAATTGAGGGTAGTCGAACGGGCCAAGGCGAGAAAAAATGACGAATTGGTGCGCGGGTATTAGTACATTGACAAAATCCAGCTGCAGGATACCCATCCGCTTGATGGCAGTCCGCAGTTTGGCCACGCTGGGCTTGCTCGCCGTCCTCACCTGGCCAAATCCTTGCGCCGCCAGCGCGATCCTTCTTGCGTCGGATTGCGAAAAATGTTGTTGGTTTTTCATCGCTTCGTTATCGTAGGGGCAAGATTATCGGGATATTCTGCTGCAAAAAAATATCGGATTAGAAAATTCGTAATGAAAAATGCCTGAGGACTATAGCGTATGGGTGAAGAATATACGGAAATTGACGAGCGGATTCAGCGTTGGATGGAGCGCCAACAAATGTTTTTTGTCTCCACAGCACCGATGCTGGGCGATGGACACGTCAATTGTTCCCCAAAGGGCCTCGACAGTCTTCAGGTTGCGAATCCACGCCAGCTAGTCTATGCGGACGTCGGTGGCAGTGGCATCGAAACCGTTGCACACCTAAAAGATAACGGCCGAATTACAATTATGATGTGTGCGTTTTCTGGTCCACCACGAATTTACAGATTCTTCGGCAAGGGCGAAGTGATCGAACCGCACGACGAAAGATTCAGTGGCCTCGCACAAGGTTTCTCGCAACTGCCCGCAATACGTAACATTATCGTCATCGACGTCAAAAAAATTATGGACTCATGTGGCTACGGTGTGCCGTTGTACGACTTCAAAAAACACCGGGATTCTTTTGACAACTATTTTCGAGACAAAACCGATCAGCAAATCCTGCAATATCGCCGCGACAGAAATGCCAAGAGTCTCGATGGGCTGATTGGCCTGGAAGTCGGCAAAATTGCCGATACAGATTAGTACTGAGATGACTGCTCAGCGGCTCTCTCCGATGCATTCGATCTTTGTATTGATACTGCTGGTTCTAACATCGATTGGCTCCGCAACATCTGACACCAACTCGATAGTTGGAACTTGGATAACCGGCGATGGTGACGGGATGGTCGAAATTGCGCTGCAAAACAATGTACTCATTGGCACTGTCGTTGGCTTAGTGAGTGACCCGCATCAAGTAGGCGCCAACCGACGCGATGTGCTCAACCCTGACAATGAGTTGCAGAGCCGGCGACTCCTGGGGCTGACAATATTAAGGGGCTTCCAGCGCAACAAAAAGGGTATCTGGGAGGGCGGCACTATTTACGATCCTAACAGAGGTAATACCTATCGTTGCAAAATAACGGAGATTGGCGCCAACAAGCTGAAGGTCCGCGGTTACCTCGGTTTATCAGTGTTTGGTAAAACCGTCATTTGGAACCGACACACCAGTATTAAATAACATTAAAAAGTAGCCACTCTAGGTTGTTTTATAACGATTTAAAGACGTAACGAACCAGAGTGAGAAGCCGATAAAACATGCCGTGATGGCGGCGATTGTCGATACAGGCAATACGGTCGGGTCTGCCGCGTAAAGATAGATTGCAACCACCGGAACCACCAACAGCAGTCTTGCGACTTCGCTGCGGAACGCATGACGTCGATTTTCCGTAATGGCGCCAATCGACCAAAGCGAAAACCACAGAACCAAACATGGAAGAACAACGCCACGAACGCCATGCACCGTATAACGCTCTCCAATCCAAAAAATAAGCGGCACAAGCAGCGAGAACTGCACGACGGCGTATGCCTTGTTGCCTTTCGAAATTGGCGGAGAATACTTGGCAAATTTATCTAACGACGAAACCGGTTTCGCATATTTTTCGGCAACATCAGCAGGCCGCCAACCCGTTTTTTTAAACCAGATAGCAAGTTTGTCCCGCCAGCGATTGGTACGAATCGCGTCGTGCAGTAAATAATCATAGACCTGCAGATTGGCCCAAATCGGATTCCAACTCTGCAGTGGCTTGCGAACGCCGAATACGACCGGCTGCGTTGCCAACTCTTCCTGGAATGTGCCAAATAGCCGATCCCAGACGATTAGTATGCCGCCATAGTTTTTGTCGATGTAAACCTCATTCTGCGCGTGATGAACCCGGTGATTCGACGGCGTGACAATTACCCGATCAAGCCAGCCCAAACTCTTAATGTGCCGTGTGTGCACCCAAAATTGGTAAATCAGGTCCGACGCATAAACGGTAACAAACACTTCATAAGGCATGCCACACACGAAAAGCGGTAAATAGAAAATCCAACTGAACAAAAACCCGCTGCTTGATTGACGTAATGCGGTCGACAAGTTGTAGTCTTCGCTTTGGTGGTGCACCGCATGTGCCGCCCACAAAATCGATATCTCATGCCCGAATCGATGTCGCCAATAGTAGAAAAAGTCGAATGCAAGCAGCGCAATCGTCCAATTCACGATCCCGCGGAGTGACGCATCGAAGTAATCTAGCTCTATCGAGATTAATGAAAAATGCTGCAGGACATACGCCCAAATAGCGGCACCAAAAAATGCCGTAAAATATCCCGTAGTCGTGCTAAGGGTGCCAACACTCAGGCTATTGAGCGCATCATTTATGCGGAAATAGCGCGTTCCCCGTATGCAATCGAGTACCACTTCGAGCACTAACGCGAGTAGGAAAAAGGGTACGGCAAGAGCGAGCAATCCCATGCTATTGATTCTACAGAAACGCTGCATCCAATTGCGTTAAGCTTCGCGGGTAAAGACTCTGGAATCTGTAATATGATCAACAATAAGGAGCTCGATCTCCTCAAACAGGCGCTCACCACGTTGTCGTCAGGCTTCAGTGACCTTCCAGAATACTCAACTACGCTGGATGTGAGCCGCGTCGATGCTACGCTGCAAGCGCTTGCAATAAAAATGCAAGACAACTATCCGTACCATCATCCGCTGTACGCCGGGCAAATGTTAAAGCCCCCGCATCCTGTTGCACGTCTCGCATATATGCTGTCAATGTGGGTAAACCCGAATAATCACGCACTTGATGGCGGCATCGCAAGCTCAGCACTCGAGAAAGAAGCGGTCGCCGAATTGGGTGAGATGATGGGCTACACCGCGCCTTTGGGCCACCTAACCAGCGGCGGAACAATGGCGAACATGGAGGCATTGTGGGTTGCCAGGCAGTTGCATCCCGGCGCAATGATTGTTGCGTCTGAACAAGCACATTACACGCATTCAAGGATCAGTGCGGTGCTAGGCCTTAAGTTTCAAAGCGTGCCGGTCAACGACCGCGGACAGATGGACGTCGACGCCCTACGCTCCATCCTTTCCGGTGGAGCGGTAGGCACAGTCGTGGCCACACTTGGAACTACCGGTATTGGTGCCGTAGACCAACTAGATGAAATTCTCGCCCTGCAAAAAGAATTTAAATTTCGCGTGCACGTTGATTCAGCATACGGTGGTTATTTCCGAATTGCTAACGCAACCCGCGAAGCAGTGACGAGGGCATTCGCGCAGATTCAAAATGCGGATTCCATTGTAATCGATCCTCACAAGCACGGCCTACAACCTTACGGTTGTGGTTGTATTTTGTTTCGCGATGCCAGTGTTGGCCGATTCTACAAGCACGAATCACCCTACACGTATTTCAGCTCCGCAGAACTTCACCTTGGTGAAATCAGTCTCGAGTGTTCGCGTGCAGGTGCCGCTGCCGCCGCTTTATGGGCCACCCAACAATTGCTGCCGTTGGACGTCTCCGGTGAATTCTCCCAAATGTTGGATCAGTCGTTGGCAGCTGCACAAAAACTTTATGACCTTGTCGAGATCAGCGACAACTATCAAGCGTTGCTGCAACCGGCATTGGATATTGTTGTATTCGGTGTTGCCGATAAAAGTGCAAGTGTCGTAAGCGAAAAGGCACGCAACATATTCAACAGGACGGCCGAAAAGGATCTGCATCTTGCGCTCATTGAATTGCCATTCTCGCTTGTGTCGCCGTATTGGCCAGATCTCACACATGATCGAGATACCGTGACGTGTTTGCGATCTTGCCTGATGAAGTCCGATCACATTCATTGGGTAGAGGAAATTCATAGCGTTCTTGAGGAAGTCGCTTGAGCGCTGTCACATGGCAGAGTTTACGTTCATCTAGCGCTTTCTGGTCGGTACTCGCGTTGTTTTTAGTCGCCAACATCTGGAGTTACTTGCATCAGCCAGCCTGTTGCGGTTTGCTCGACGGAGTCGGATTTCCTCTGGCTTTCTTGCTCGATAGCGAGGCACACGAAAAACCACAATTTTTCGCACTCTCTGTATTGCTGGATCTGACAATCGCACTAACCGCCGCACTCCTCGCGGCATGGATTGGGATCAGTCTCAGAAACCGCCGTTCACTATAAGCGGATTGCCACTAGCTCTGCGACTCGAAAAAAACCCGCACGCCCAGCGCACCAAGAAGGAAACACACAAATCCACCAATCAGCGTTAGCATCATATAACCGAATGCCATTACGTAAGCGGCACGTTGCATCATCTCATTGAGTTCGAAAATCAAAGCCGACAATGTCGTAAAACTTCCGCAAAACCCCACGGCAAATAAAAGACGATAGTGTTCCGGAAAAATGCCCGCATCGTTGAACCATGAGGCACTTGTGGCTAATTGGGCAATGATCCCCATTATCAAACAACCCAATAAATTTGAAGAAAGCGTTCCCGCGGGAATTCCCACTTTCGTATTGTAGAGCCAACCGCTTATCGCGAAGCGAGAAATGGCACCTAAGGCGCCGCCAAATGCGACAACGAGATAGGACCACAGCATCCCTTGCATCAGAGCACAGCCCTCATATCGAGACGCACAAACGGTCAGCGGTTGATCGATATTCTTCGGCCATTTCGTCAACCAAGTCACCCACCTTCAAAACTCGATCGATGTTGCCGACACCTTGACCAGCGCTCCAAATGTCGCGCCAAGCTTTCGCTTCCGTATTGCCACCGCTGCCGAAGTTCATGTCTTGTTTATCACCGGTCGGTAAATTATCCGGGTCCAGACCTGCATTCTCGATGCTACCGCGTAAGTAGCTTCCATGTATTCCGGTAAACAACGATGTATAGACGATGTCGGCCGCATTGCTGGAAACGATCATGTTCTTATAGTCCAACGGAGCGTTGGCTTCTTCTGTGGCTATGAAGCGAGTGCCGATATAGGCCAAATCGGCGCCGATAGCTTGCGCGGCGAGCACGTCAGGGCCCCGACTCATACTACCCGACAGAACAATCGTGCCATCGAATATCTTGCGCACTTCGCTAACGAGCGCAAATGGGCTGGTGGTGCCGGCGTGCCCCCCTGCTCCGCTACATACTGTGATAATGCCGTCGACGCCTTGGTCAATCGCCTTTTTTGCGTGTCGAAGATTTATGACATCGTGAAAGACGAGTCCGCCATAGCTGTGAACGGCCTCCACTACCTCCGCCGGCGGTCGCAAACTCGTGATTACAATGGGCACTTCGTGCTTCACGCACATTTCGACATCGTGTCGTAAGCGATTGTTACTCTGATGGACAATTTGATTAACGGCGAATGGCGCTATTTTCGACGACGGGTCAAGTGCCCGAGCCTCGGCAAGCTCGGATGTGATTTTCTGCAGCCACTCATCCAACATCGACTCCGGGCGCGCATTCAATGCGGGGAACGAACCGATAATTCCAGACTTACACTGCGCCAACACCAACTCCGGCCCTGAGACAATAAACATCGGAGCACCGACGACGGGCAATCGAAGTTGTTCCTTCAATGTATCGGGTAGTGACATTCAGATTCCTTGTGGCACTCACTAGTACCTTAAAAACGGTCCGCGACGCATGCTATCACGAATCTTTTGCGTAGCCTTCCCGTGATTGCGGTCACAGAATGGCCGCTGGCGGGAATTTATAATGCCAATGCGAATGAGCGTAATACTGACTAATCGAGAATATCTATGGCGCCTACTAATACGAGAGAAACTGACGTCCACGACCTATCACTGGGCGTCATCCACGCGCTTGCCATGCTCGACGTCAAAGTACTCTCGTACGTGCAGCTACGCCGGTTGAACGCCGCTCTCCTGCGTGCCGGCGATGTCGTAGCAAAAGAGACGGCGGTACGCGCCGAAGGCGACAATTCCGGTGATACCGTGCGCGTGCAAACACCGAATTTGTCAAATTAAGCGAGCATAAAACTAGCGTCGCATTCTGCAACCAACGAATCATCTTCCTTAAGTTTAGCCTCTGCCTTCATGACAACTAGGCGACGCCGTTCACTCTCGATCCATCCATTGAGAGTGATTGTCTTTCCAACTTCCAGCGCTTGCCGATAGCGAATTTCGCATTTTGCGGTGTGTGCCTTTCGATTTTGCCGATATAGCACGTTTGCCATTACGTCGTCTAAACACGCGAACAAAATGCCGCCGTGGACTGTATTTTGAAAACCAACATGATTTGCCGTCGCCGTGAATTCTCCGAAGCAACTGTCGCCCTCAACGGTAAACTCGATTTTCAGGCCGATCGTGTTTTCTGGGCCACACGCGAAGCACATTGGTGCTGCTTCTATTGAATCATTTCTATCCATGTTGATTATTAGTCCGCAAAGATAAACTGCCGTAAGCGTCAGTCACAAATAATCTCGGGGTATCGTGGCGTCCAACGATACGCGGAAACCTTCTGTTCGATATCGTCGAGCGCCATGTCGCTAACGCCATCGCTGACGGCTTGTCGAGCAACTGCCACTCCAACATCGCCGCAAACTTCCCAAAGTCGCGACACTTTCGGCATCAGACAGCGTTCTTCAATTTCTGAAGTGCTCAGACTAGCGGCCAATGCTTTGGAGGAAGCCGTGATCATGCCATCGGTTACTTGCCGCGCACCGCTGACGATCGCTCCCAATCCGAGACCAGGAAATACGAACACATTGTTTGCTTGGCCAATTCTGCGACGGTTTCCATCAACGATGACATCCTCAAACGGGCTACCGGTTGCGACAAGTGCTTTGCCGTCAGTCCAGCGCAAAATATCTTCTGGTATACCCTCACTGATCGATGTTGGGTTAGACATCGCCAATATTGCCGGTTGCTCGATGTGTGCTGCCATAGCCGTTACGGCCACCTCATTGAAAGCGTTGGCCTGTCCAGATGCCCCGACTAAAGCCGTTGGCCGGTAGACCGAAACAACGCCGGCTAAATCGCGTCGCTGAGTAAGGTTTGGAAACAATTCGCTAGCGAGCTGCTCGGGCCACGCCATTTCCTTCTTGTAAGCATCGAGATTTTCTCGACCATCGGTCAACATACCGCGACTATCCATCACCAAAATCGAGCGCCATAATGCATCATCGGTGACACCATTTGAGCGCATCAATTCGCGAAGTTGGCGCGCGATCCCCAAGCCCGCAGCACCAGCCCCATAAATAAGAATTCTGCTGTTTTCCACCGGCTGTTTGGATATTTTTCCTGCAGCGATCAGGCAGGCAACGGCGACCGCCCCGGTGCCTTGAATATCGTCATTGAAGGATGGTATGACATCTCTGTATCGGTCGAGAATTTGCAGTGCGTTGTCTTTCCGAAAATCTTCCCACTGGATCATGGCCGATGGAAAAACATGACGCGTCGCATCTATGAACTCTGCCACCAATGACTCGTACTCGGACCCGCGCAACCGCGGCTGTCGCCAGCCTAAATACAGCGAGTCGTCTAACAATGATTGATTGTCGGTACCTACATCGAGACTAATTGGCAATGTGCGTGCGGGGTGAATTCCGGCACCAGCGCAATACAACGCTAGCTTACCAACGCTAATTGCCATTCCGCCTGCGCCTTGGTCACCAATGCCGAGAATCGATTCGTTGTCGGTCACAACCATCAGTTCGACATCGCTATAAGGCGCTGCAGTTTGCAGAACTTCTGCAATCCGACCGCGGTGTTCTGGTGTGATCCAAATGCCGCGTCCACGACGAAAAACGCGGCTGAAATATTGCGATGCCTTGCCAACGGTTGGCGTATAGACAATCGGCATCAATTCTTCGAGATGCCGACGTAAGACGCGGTAGTAGAGATGTTCATTCCGATCTTGTAGTGCCGCAAGACTGATATGCCGTCCTACTGGATCATCATTAAACATGATCGTGCGGAAGCTGCGGTCTGCTTGTGTTTCAATGTCATTGTGCTGTGCCGGCAAAGCACCTTCCAGCTTGAGCTTACGGCGTTCGTCAAGCGTGAAGCCCGTGCCTTTGTTATATAGTGGAAATCGCATCAATGCACTGCCACTTACCGGAACGCGTAACTTATCACCCGCCGGCGAACGAACTAACTCGTACTTATGCATATTGTTGTTATCTTATTGGACGTTGTGCGAGTGAAATTGACCTTACTTCTAAGGTACCTGGCGGTCGACGAGCACGGAAATAGACCCTCCTTCCGCTGTATTCATTACACCGTCACCAAACCAGTCTCCAGAACTGGCTATAGGTTGGCCGGAAACCGAAATCCGCACAACAATTTCTAACTCGGAAAATGCTGATGGCACGCGGCCCGGTATCATTGCGTTCGCATCCGAAAGTGTTATCCGATCCGGAAGCTCGCCCGCTTTTCGTCTGACCACAGCTATCGGCGGTGCGGGCTGCGCTGGGTCTCTCGCGATGACAAATACGCTTGCCCCGGGATCAATTGCCGGTATGAAACCTTCTGCAACACTCACATCGACGATAAACTCCGCGCTGGACACCGCGCCAGCAGGTTGCATACTCGCACTACTCTCAACTGGCAATCCGCGCCATTCTGCAATTCGCGTCTTCAAGACCGATTGAATCTCTGCCGGCGGCGACATCGCAAGTAAAGCCTCCCAGCGATCCGCGGCCAAAATCTTATCGCCCCGCTGCAATGCCGACAGCCCGCCATAAAACAGTCCTTGCGGATTATTTGGTGCAAGGGCCAACCCACTTTCGAACAATTCCCCGGCGCGGCCGGCCATCGACGCGCTGTCGTTACTCAAGACCGCTTCACCCAACCCAATGAGCGTCTCTCCGTTTTGTGAAGACTCCAACTCCACGGCGTATTCGTACGCGTTGATCGCATTTGGAAAATCTTGCAGTTGCATATAAGAACGGCCAAGCATTTTCCAGCCTGCCAAATCGTCTGGGTCTTCCTGAAGCCTGCTGTCGAGCGCCGCGACCATATCGTCGATGGAATCTGGCATAGAGCGACCCGATTTCGCATCTGGGCTGCCAATCATTGAATACGTCAGCACCGATGTCACTATTATCGCAAGCACACCGAAAATCGATGCAAAATTGAATTTTCGTTCAATCTTGTAGACTGGCAAAACGACAAAGACCAGTGCAGCAGCCAGCATTAATAGAAAGATAACCCACAACATCAGCTGCGCTCGGTCGGGTTAGCATTGTCATCGACCGGCAACTCATCGACTGGCAACGCCATTCGCCGGCGCAATACGCGCGAAAAAACATATCCACCGACACCGAAGAAAATGAACGGCGCCAACCACAATATCAAAGTTTTGCCGCTCTTACGTGGACGGTAAAGCGCGAATTCACCGTATCGTAGTACGAGAAAGTCGTAGACTTCCGCGTCGGTATTGCCCTCACTCAACAGGCGGCGGATTTCTCTACGCAGGTCGTCAGCCAAAAACGCGTTGGAATCTTTGATGGTCTGATTTTGACATTTCAGACAGCGGACCTCAGCAATGATGGTCTCGTACCGAGACTGTAGCTGCGGATCATCGAATGCTTGTTCCGGGTCGATTGCTTGCACCGATTTCGACATTAGCGACAACGAGATAACAAGTACTGTGATCGACAGCCTCATGGCGTCTGCCCCGACGCTAGTTCTAATAATCTCGGCACAAATTCGCTTTGCCATGCGCCGTCGCTTAACGGTCCGAGATGTTTGTAGATGACGATGCCGTTTCCATCGACTAAGAATGTTTCCGGTGCGCCGTACACGCCCCAATCGATCCCGGTTCTATTTACACCATCAAAACCATTCTTGACGTAAGGATTGCCGAGTTGCTTAAGCCATTCAATTGCAGCAGCCCGATCGTCACGCCAATTGATCCCATAGATCGGAATAACATTGTCTTTGGCCAAACGCATCAAGAAAGCATGCTCCTGCCTGCAGCCAACACACCAAGTGGCCCAAAAATTGACAAGTACGGGGCTTCCGGAAAACGACGAATTGTCCACTTGCTCTTTTTGATCGTGCAATTCAGGCAACGCAAACTGCGGTGCCGGCTTGCCAATAAATGGCGACGGCAGCGCACTTGGATCGCGGGTTAGTCCAATACCAAAAGCGACCAAAAGCAGGACGAATGCACCGATCGGTGCGGCGAATCTATTCATTGTCACTAATCACTAGGAATTCTGCGTAGCCAAACGCGACTTTGCCTGACCTTTTTCGGGTGCCTGCGCATATAGTTTATAGCGCCGGTCACTTGCCGCGATAATGCCGCCGAGTGCCATCACCAAAGCGCCCAGCCAGATAAATCGAATCATCGGTTTGTACTGCAACCTAACGCTCCATGCATTTGCACCTAAAGGATCTCCCAAAGCGACAAACAGGTCCCGATTCCATCCTGCATCAATTCCAGCCTCGGTCATTGGCGAACTTTGCACCAGGTAGGTACGCTTTTGCGGCCTTAATGTCGCGACGAATTCGCCGTCTTTACGAACCTCGATTTGCCCTTCGAGCGCACGATAATTTGGACCATCAATATCGCGAAGCTCTCTAAGTTCGAAGGTATAGCCCGCAACATCAAATTGCTCGCCTACTCGTAGACTGATGTCCTCTTCGATCGTATAGGCGGAGACGACGGTAACGCCCATGACGAACAATCCAACACCAAAATGCGCAATTGACATGCCGAGTACGGAGCGAGTGATTCTGGCGGCGCCGGGTGCTCTTCTCAACGAACGAATGATCGGTATTAATGAGACCCCCGCAATCCAAAACGCTGCAACCACACCAACTGTGAGGAGCACGCCGAACCGCCCATAAAACACCAATGGCACGGCGACACCGGCAACAATCGCAAACGCCGCCGGTAACCTCAGCTGTTTCAACAAAGCCTGCGGCGCTTGCGTGCGCCAGGCGGTGTGCATACCAACGCCGACTAGGAATATCAGCGGAACCATCGGTAACGCGAAGGCGTACTCAAAGTATGGCGGTCCAACCGAAATCTTTCCCGCATTCATGATATCGACGATCAAGGGTGCGAGCGTGCCGCCGAGAATCAGCGTAGCGGCGATTACCAGCAATATATTATTCAACAGCAAAAACGTTTCGCGCGACAAAGGATGAAACCCTGCTTGCGAGTCCATGGCAGGCGCACGCATCGCGTACAGTATCAATGCACTTAAAATCACAATCCCAAGAAATGCCAGGATAAAGACGCCGCGCGTAGGATCGGTAGCAAACGCATGTACTGAAACGAGAATGCCGGAGCGTACGAGGAACGTGCCCAACAAGCTCAACGAAAACGCTGAAATCGCTAGCAGCAATGTCCAGCTCTTGAACAAACCGCGCTTCTCGGTTACTGCCAGTGAGTGAATCAATGCAGTACCGACGAGCCAAGGCATAAATGATGCGTTTTCAACCGGATCCCAAAACCACCAGCCACCCCAGCCTAGCTCGTAATAAGCCCACCAACTGCCCAATGCGATGCCCACCGTTAAGAATAACCAGGCCCAGATGGTCCATGGGCGCGTCCAACGTGCCCATTTCTGATCCAGCTCGCCACCTAGCATCGCCGCAACAGCAAATGCGAAAGCGACTGAAAAGCCAACGTAGCCGACATACAGAATCGGCGGATGAATAGCGAGTCCCGGGTCTTGCAGCAGCGGATTGAGGTCTGCGCCATCCGCAGCAGCCGGCCATAGGCGCTCAAAAGGATTTGAGGTCAATAACGTGAACAGCAGAAAGCCCACGGTCAACAAACCGAGTACGGCGATGACACGCGTTGCCATTTCTTCCGGCAGCTCACGACTATAACGTGCAACTGCGACGGTCCAAGTTGAGAGTATCAGCACCCAAAGCAGCAACGAGCCTTCATGAGCGCTCCAAACTGCTGAGATTTTGTAGATAATCGGCAGTGCCAATTGGGAGTGGCTGGCAACGTATAAGACAGAAAAATCGTCCTGTAGAAACGAAGCCGTCAGACAGACAAAAGAAATTAGTACAAAAATCCACTGCCCAATGGCAGCCGGGCGTGCCACCGCCATCATGGCCGCATCGCCTCGGTAAGCGCCGATCATTGGCAAAACGCCCTGACAAATTGCCAGTGACAACGCCAATATCAATGCGAAATGTCCTACTTCAGGAATCATTGACCATCCTTAGCTTCACTATCCTTTTCTTGCTGCATCGCCGCTTTCTTCGCTGCGGCGTGTTTGGCCAGCGTATCGGCGACCTCTGGCGGCATATAATTTTCATCGTGCTTTGCTAATACTTCGTCCGCCACAAACGCGCCCGCTGAGTTCATCCGACCATGGGCGATGATGCCCTGGCCTTCGCGAAACAAATCGGGAAGTATGCCGTCGTACGATACGTCAAGCTCACTGTCCAAATCCGACAGTGTAAACATAACCTGGAGCTCACCCGGCACACGGCGCACGCTGCCATCGACGACCAAGCCACCCACCCGAAAATCTCGGTCTTGTGGCGCGTTTCCTGCCGCGATTTCCGATATCTCAACGTAAAACATCATGTTCTCTTCAAACGCGCGCAGCGTTAGCGCGACCGCTATCACGATACCTGCGGCGGCCAGACCAACCGCCAGCATCCGTTGCTGTCTAGGTTTCACGATTCTCTCTCCTTCGTTGAATCATTTTCTTGCTGCAGTGCGCTTAGCCTGCGCCCAATATCGGCCATCATCGCACGGTGCCGCAATACCGACTGAACGGCGGCAATCAGTACAACGGCAAACGCGATGCTAACCGAACTCCAGATATAGCCGCCATATTCGCCCATTTCAAAAAATTCCATCACGGAGCACCCACGGTTTGTAGCACTTCTGCCTTGACCCAACGCGAACGGCGCTCCCGGTGCAATACCTCTGTACGAACGCGATACAACAACATTGCGCCGAACAACAGCGTAAATCCGAGAATGTTAAGTAAAAGTGGTTGCAGCATTTCCGGCGCCATTTTGCCGCCGACCACGGTTTGTCCTTGATGTACCGAAGTCCACCACTCTACTGAGTAGTGAATAATCGGAATATTGACAGCGCCAACCAGCGCGAGCACCGCACTGGCCTTATCCGCTTTGCCGATCTCATCGATGGCGACTCTCAATGCGATATACCCAATATAAAGAAACAACATCAGTAATTCCGACATTACCCTTGGGTCGCCCCACTCCCACCAAGTTCCCCACATGGGCCGACCCCAGATAGCCCCGGTGACCAATGCCGAAAAAGTGAACCAGGCGCCCAACGGCGCCGCTGCTGCCGCCACAGAATGCGCCAACTTCATGCGCCATATGAGTCCGATGCCGGCGCTTATTGCCATAATGCTATACGCCATCATCGATAAGTATGCGGCCGGAACATGCACATAAATAATTCGAAATGCATCTTTCTGCTGGTAGTCCGGCGGCGCGAGAAACAGGCCGGCATACGTTCCCCAGCCAATCAATACGCAGCCAACGACACCAAATCCGAGGACAAAGCGCGGCGCAAGTCGATAGAAATGCGGCGGTGATGCGAGTTTATGAAAGAATTTCCACATAATTCAGAGTTTACTCGTTGCTAATTCTCAGTGCGGCAGCGGTTGCAAATGGTGCGAGCGTAAGCGCCAACATGCAATAGCCCCATAGAAAATAGAGTCCCGCGGAAATGTCATCGCCAGCAACCGCCAATGACACGGTGCGCGCACCAAATATCAAGACCGGCATGGCCAGCGGCAACACCAATAAACTTAGTAGCGCGCTACTTTTCTGCAGACCAACGGTTAATGCGGCGCCAATGGAGCCTAGCAAACTCAAGCTTAGGGTACCGGGCAGCAGGGTCCCAAGCATAACCGTCACGACCGCGTCATCGAGGCCATAACTCCAAACGACCAGCGGCGATACTAAAATTAATGGTAAACCAGTCAGCAACCAGTGCACTACGGTTTTTCCGAGCGCCATAACAGGCAGTGGCTGCGGACTGAGGATCAGCTGCTCGAGGCTGCCGTCCTCGAAGTCGTTCAAAAACAAGCTATTCAGAGCCAGAAGCATCGATAGCAAAGCCGCAACCCAGGTGATGCCTGGCCCAATTGCGGCAAGTTGCCGAATATCCGGGCCAAGCGCCAATGGAAACAATGCCGCGATCATCGCAAAGAAAAACAATGGATTTATCACGTCACCAGGGCGTTTTATGGCGAGCAACAAGTCTCGGCGCATTAGCTGAAAGACACCGCTACCAATTCGCGGAAACTGCAGAGGCGTGCTCATGTCAACGATACGCGCTGGACAGGAGCATCAAGCGCTACATCCTGATGTGATGCCATAACAGCAATACCGCCTGCCGCCAAATGCCCGTCAATTAACTGTTTAACAAGCACTTGTCCATCATGGTCGAGATTGGTAAATGGTTCATCCATCATCCACAACGGTGCGGCAGCTAGTATCATGCGTGCAAGTCCCACACGCCGCTGCTGGCCGGCCGAAAGGACGCGCATCGGCAACTCCGCCACTTCATGTAAGCCGACTTTACGTAAGGCCGCATCGATATCATCGTGCGCAAAACAGCGTAGTCCAGACTCAAAGCGTAGATTATGCTTCGCCGAAAGATCGTTCTTGAATCCGCTGCGATGTGACAGCCAAACCAGAGCGGCGCGAAATTCCTGGCGGATTTTGCGGGTTTGCTGCCCGTCCCAGGAAACACTTCCGGCATCAAAATCCAGAAGTCCGGCAAGCCCCTTAAGTAAACTGGTTTTGCCGCTGCCATTTCGGCCCTCTATCAACAACAATTCACCGCGATTTAGCGCAAAACTAATATCGCTGAAAAGACAGCGGTCCCCTCTAATCAGTTGCAGTTCGGTTGCAGAAAGTAGGCTAGCCAACGCTTTGGTTCCCTATGTCGTGCTTCGGAGACAACGTATTTGTCGGATTTTTGACAATCATTTATCGTTTAAAATCAATTGGTAATATCATTTAGTTGCAGCAAACTATTAAATAGCATTCGTGGCCTATTGATCGATATAGATCGGGGTGACTCTTGTTTACAAGCGGATCAGGTCAATCGTAAACTGGAATCACAGTTACGAAATTACATTTACAAGAACAAAGAAGTAACTGTATCAGAATGACAAAATACAACTAAAACTGAGTTCAATGTTATGGAACTAGGGGCTGCCGGTCTTCACGAGCAACCGTTTCGCGTACACGGGAAACCGCTCGCGTATGTGACTTATGAGTCGCAGCTCCAAGCTCACGAATTCATTCGCAGTATCTACGAGCATCAAACCGGTTTGGGCCTATTCCACGGCCCTGGCCTGTCTGGAAAAACCACCATCATCAGATCGTTCGCCGAGTCGCTTGGTCGCGAGGGCGAAGTTGCGGTTATCGATGGCGCCGGCCTTAACACGACCGCATTACTCGAGGCTGTGCTCGGCAAATTTGGTTACGAGTTGGATCTGAGCGGCGTCAACGAACTGATCAATATGCTCAAGGTCTATTTGATGCAGCGAACAGCGACTGCGCACGCGCCGTTGTTGATCATCGAAAACACACACGCAATGAATCCGAGTGCGTTGCGCGTGCTTTGCGAGCTCGCCAAGTTACGCGTAAAGCAATACAGCGCGTTGCGCTTAGTGTTGGCCAGCGATCGGTCGATGGAAGGCATTATTCGCTCGCCTGCAATGGAGTGCATTGCAGAGCGGATCACTGGTAGCTTCTACTTGGGCCCGCTAAACGAATTCGAGACCACCGACTATCTCTATGAGAAGTTACGCGCGGGTGGCTGTATTGATCCACAGAACGTCATTCCAGAGGCGGTTTGTGACGAATTTTACGTCGCCTCAGGCGGCTGGCCCGGTATTCTCGACCGGTTAGTGCTGCTAGCACTCGCCAAAGCCAGCCACTGCCCGCTCAAGAAATCACACGTGGAACGGCCGGTACTGCCAGATCTTGAATCCGGCGGTTTCGAAGCAGCAGAAAAAGGCGGCGACGGATCGTCTAAGGCCGACACCCCCGAACTGATCATGACCAGCAATGGTCGTACGCTCGCTAACTTAACCATGCAACGGCCGCGGTTAATTATTGGCCGGTCCGACCACAACGACTTGCGTATCGACAGCAAATTTATCAGTCGGCACCATGCGCTGCTAATTCGGCATGGAAAGGCGACATTTCTAATGGATTTGAACAGTACAAACGGTACTTTCGTCAATTCAAAACGAGTTTCCAATCAAGTCATGATGCATAACGACATTATTACTTTGGGCAATCACCGCATTAAGTTTGTTCATCCGCAGGCACAAGACGGCGTTGACCTGCAGGACGCAAATTTTGCGGACACGGTGATCATGAAAAACTTGCAGGATATGCGACGCATGTTAGCGCGCGAAAATACTCAGTCGATGCCGATTCCAGAGGCAGGCAAGTCTAGCAGCAAAAAAAACGACGATTAGTCCGGTAGAGCGCTAACCGACGCCGTGGATCGCTCCCGCGTTTGTAGCGCCCAGGAAATGTTCCTTAAAATGCTTACGGCACATTGATACATATCGGTCATTGCCGCCAATCTCAACCTGCGATCCTTTGGTGATGGCGTTGCCGTGCTCATCTAGGCGAATAACCATCGTCGCCTTGTGCCCACAGTCGCAAATCGCTTTTAGCTCTTTTAGATTATCGGACCATGCCAACAGGTACTTGCTACCCTCGAACGGCTCGCCTTGGAAATCGGTGCGCAGACCGTAGGCCAGCACAGGTATGTTCAGCGAATCAGTGACCTCGCCTAGCTGGAAAACTTGGTCTTGCGTAAGAAATTGCGCCTCGTCAATCAGCACGCAGTGCAACGGATCTTCCTTTATGCAGACTTCAACAATTTCGTAGAGGTCATCAGCAATCGTAAAGGTCGTTGCGGCAGCCTCCAATCCTATTCTGGACGATACTCTGCCGACGCCGTAGCGGTCGTCTAATTCCGGCGCCAGTATGAGAGTGTTCATGCCCCGCTCTTTATAGTTGTAGCTGGACTGCAGCAACGCCGTGGACTTGCCCGCATTCATCGACGAGTAATAGAAATATAATTTTGCCATTTTTGCACGAGTGTTTTTTCCAGATCGCTAGTTTAGCAGATAGCGAACTTCGGAAACGCAGGAAAATACGTTTAGGCCGCCACGCAGGATGCGAAATCCCCGGATTTCGGCATCACGGGCGCGAGCGACCGGTCACTATTCTCGAATACCCTCAAGATAAAGAAAAAAGCCGTAGTACAAGGCAGTGTCTTCAATTTTCTTAAAGCGCCCTGTTTTGCCACTGTGCCCCGCCGCCATATCGGTTTTTAGCAGCAGTAAGTTTTCGTCTGTCTTGTACTCCCGAAGTTTCGCGACCCACTTCGCCGGTTCCCAATACTGAACTTGCGAATCGTGCAAGCCAGTCGTCACCAATAAATTGGGATAGCTCTGCGCCTGAATGTTGTCGTAAGGAGAATACGACTTCATGTAATCGTAGTACTCTTTTTCTGCCGGATTGCCCCATTCATCCCACTCACCAGCGGTCAAGGGGATATCCTCATCAAGCATCGTCGTTACGACATCCACGAACGGTACACGCGTAGAAACGCCTCGATACAGCTCTGGTGCCATATTGACCACGGCGCCCATCAGCAAGCCACCCGCGCTGCCGCCTCTGGCGTACAGATGATCTGGCGATGTGTAGCCTTCTTCGATCATATATTTGGAAACGTCAATAAAGTCGCTAAATGTATTTTTCTTATTGAGCTGGCGGCCATCGTAATACCATTCACGCCCCATCTCGGCGCCGCCACGAATGTGTGAAATGGCATAAATAAATCCGCGGTCCAACAGACTCAACTTTGCACTGCCAAATGACGGTTCGATGATCGAACCGTAGGAACCGTAACCGTACTGCAATGTCGGATTTTTGCCGTTTCGTTGCATGCCCTTTTTGTAAACTAAAGACACCGGTACCTGCGCACCATCTCGAGCGGAAACGAAAATTCGCTGCGATTCGTAATTGTCTCTATCGAAGCCGCCAAGCACCGCTTTTTCTTTGATCAGATCGTGCTCATTCGTAGACATGTCAAAATCGTAGATAGATTCCGGCGTCGTCAACGATTCGTAAACGTAACGATACGTTGTCGCAGTAAACTCGGCATTTGACCCACTGGATGCAGTGTAAACGTCTTCGTCGAAGTCAACGCGTAACGAGACGCCGCTGGCTCTATCTATTATTTCAATCTGCGACAAACCATCTTCGACGAGATGGACTGCTATGTAATCTTGAAAAACTTCGTAATCTTCAATTAACGCATTATCACGGTGAGCAACAACCTCTTGCCACGCACCTTTGGCAGTATTGTCCAGGGGCGCTTCGAGTAGTCGAAAGTTTGTTGCTCCTTCGTTTGAAACTATAAAGAATCGATCGCCACCATCGACAACGAAATATTCGTGATTTTCTTCGCGTGGCAGAAACACCGTTGGATCGTCCGTAGGTGACTCAGCGGATATGTAGCGAACCTCATTCGACAATGTCTGCGAACTGGTTAGGAATATAAACTTCCCTGCAAGTGATTTACTAACTCCTAAGTAGTTCGTTTCATCTTTCTCCTCGAAGACCAAAGCATCAGCATCCCCATCGATTTCGTGCCGGTAGACGCGATACGAACGCAATGTTTCCGGGTGCTGTCGACCATAAAGAATCGTTTGGCTGTCGTTTGCCCAGACAAAATTAGCGGTGGTGTCTTCGATCACTTCTGACGACGTCTCACCAGTTTCCAAATTCAGAAAATAGAGGTCATAGAAACGCCTGCCCTTGGTATCAACGCCGTAGGCGGCCATCTTGTGATCGGGGCTGACCTTGAAACCGCGCAGTGCGAAATAATCTACGTCGCCAGCCAGCTTGTTAACGTCCAGCAAAACTTCATCTGGAGCCTCCAGCGAACCTTTTTTACGAACATATATCGGGTATTCGTTTCCGGTAACGAAACGTCGGAAGTAATAGTAGTCACCGTACTTGTAGGGTGCAGAATCGTCGTCTTCCTTGATTCGAGACTTCATTTCATCAAAGAGGATTTGCTGTATGCCTTTCATCGGCTGCATTTGCGTATCGGAGTACGCATTTTCAGCCTCCAGGTACGAAATTACTTCCGGGTTCTCGCGCTCGCGCAGCCAAAAATAGTCATCCACGCGAACGTCACCGTGCAGCTCATGCTTATGCACTTTTTTTTCGGGCATCGGCGCTCCAGTCTTCTCTTGCGCACAGGCGCTCAACATTAACAACGTAAACACACACAATAGGGACTTCTTCATCGTATATTCCGGAAGTTGTAATTCAGCGGCGAATTATGGCAGTGAATACGCCGCACTGTAATAAGAAACCAATGACATTTGGTTATCATGAAGACAAATTCGCCAACTGACGGTCATGCATTCGGCCAAGCACCAGCAACGCCAGCACGGCTCCGGAGAGCGCCCACAGCATATCTGACTGGGTGTCCCAAATGTATCCCTGAGTACCCAGGAACGAATCTGCGGCCTCCTCCGATAATAATGCCACCCACCACTCGATTAACTCGTAAAAGGCACTGAACGCCAGACAAAAGCAGACGATGAAGAAATTTCTCCAGTTGTCCGAATTGAATACGCTACGTCGGATAACCACTTCGCGAGCAACCATGACCGGCACAAAACCCTGCGCGAAGTGACCGAGCTTATCGTAGTTATTACGGGCGAGGTCAAACTCGTCTTGCAACCAATTGAAAAGCGGCACTTCCGCATATGTGTAATGTCCGCCAACCATCAATATGACGCAGTGGAAAAGAATCAGCAGATAGACCAGAGAGGTGAGTGGAAAAGTTCGCCGTGTGTAGATGAGAACCGCGGCACCGATCAATGCCGGGGAAACTTCGAGTAACCACGTGACGAAATCCGCAGGTTTGTACGCCGACCAAATCAAAACAGCAATAAATACGATGATCCAGGCATTTTTAAGATTCAGCATACTTTTCACGACATCGCCGGTCCAACTGGTTGACTAATGCCTGCAATGATAACACCAGCTCTGGTTGCTCATCTTCGGACGTAAATTCGGGGAGCAATGCATTCCGCCGGCACACGACGACCATCAAAGCATATTGTCAGATCCCACCAACTCCTTAAACCAGTCTAGTTAAGGACGAAAATTAGAAGCGTACCGATGCCAGTGGCATATCCGAGACTTGCTCCGACGATTCTCTGAATCAGAGAATCTTGCTTACGCTTCGCCTCGCTTGTGTGTCGAATTGGCGTGCTTGCTCTCGCAATTAAGTAAATCGCGAGACAAACTATGCCTACCGTAATCGCGGAAGCAACCACTTCGAACTCTCCACGTAGGAAGTACAGAATCAGGAGCAGCTCTACACAAATGAGTCCTCCTATCGCGCCACTGATAAATGACCAAGCGAATGGAAGAAACCTCGGCGCTGTCCCGCACTGATGGCACAAACCCGCGAGTGACTCGACCTTCCCGAGTACGTCGGCGTCGACCGAATAGACAGAATTACACGAACTACAAATCACATCGAATTTGCTACCTGTCGATCAAACTGGAACAACGATCAGCTTACGTGGAGACTACTATCGCTGCAAGAACGAGGACAAGCGGCGAGCTTGGACAGATTTTGCGATATGTCAATTCTAGTTTGTGCTCGGCTCATATCGCGGTTTTGGTCTAACGCAACAATCAGCAATGTTATGCCGGTCAATGCACCAATGTTTGCGCCCAATATGAGACAGCAATTGACTTTGTCCGATTCCATAGCAGATTTCTGAGCGGTAGCAATTACGATCTGAAATTGAGCGAATGAGCGCCTTCGCGAGTATAGCGAATGCTAAGTTACGTCGAGACCTCAGTTGCGGCCCAATATTTAAAGCGACATTGCACCGGGGTTCTGGGGCTGCCATTCTTGTTGTTGATGCGGGCAATCCTTGCCGCATCAACCTCACCACCAGGGAAAACGACCGATCAAGTAACCGGCGAACACTAAAATTAAAACAGAAATCGTCTGCCGAATTCTGTTATTGAATGTTGCTATCGTAGGCCTACCATCCGTATCCAGCGCAATTGCCAGCGAGTTTTGCCCGCCCAGCCAAATTCCGGCGCCGAGTAGCACCATTACCAGCGATTTCATCACAATGTGCGGCTGATCCGGCATGGGCTTATATCTCCAGGTTAGATTATCGATCATCAATATGAATAACCAAAAATAGCCTATCCAATTAACTAACTAGATGCCAATACTAACGTTCGTCGGTTGCCCGTCGGCGGCGCCGGAGCAAACCGCTGGTCGGCGCGAATTTATCTTTAGTGGAATTGAGGACCGAATAAACTAGCCGCCGCGGGGCCGTCCTGCCTGGATCACAAATCAGCGACCCGATCATGCGACCTTCTTCGGTCTTGGCACCACATCAGTGATTGCGGTTATCTCAACGGAATGGTGGAAGCGCGAAACCAATGGTGCAGAGGATGTATTCGCAACCAATCCGCTCAAGTATCTGCGACCCCCGCATGGGTACGACGCGATTTGATCTTTAGTTGCCTGAGTGGATGCGCGGCCTGATCGAACCACTAAAGATAAATTCTCACCGTCCATACGCGATCTTGTTACATTGGGCGGGAGAATTTGGTGCCCGGGGCGGGACTTGAACCCGCACTTGATTTCTCAAAACGGATTTTAAGTCCGCAGCGTCTACCAATTCCGCCACCCGGGCAATTTCGCCCCACCGTACGCTCTTTGCACGCTGTGGGCCGGCGCATTATAGGCCCAACGCTACTTCAATGTTAACCGCTTTTTATTCTTACAATTCCTCTACGCCGATTTCTTCGTTATGCCGCATTTGCAGATTTCCGAGCGATCGAATCGCAAACATCCCCAACAGCATCGGTACCGAAAACAAGACATACAAATAGGAAACCTGTATGCCGTCGTCTAGTAAGTGGCCTGCGGCCAATGGGGAGACTATCGCCCCTATCCTGCCAATGCCAATTGCCCAGCCCAGCGCCGTTGTGCGAATTTCTGAAGGATAAAGACTATGTGTTATCGCGTACGACCCTGTTATAGCGCCCAATACAAAAGCACCAATTAATGGCGCAATGATGAACGCGACCGATAGGTCGTTGAGCACAACGGCGAAAACGAGCATCATCATGGCTGCGAGTCCGAAATAGGTAACCATGACCTTGTACAATCGAAATCGCGTTGCCAGAAAACCGAGCAGTAGTTGGCCGCAGATTCCGCCAATGTGCAGCAACACACCGCCCGAGATTCCCTGAGTCGTCGATAGGCCGGATGCAACCAGCAGTTTCGGTGTCCAACTCAGAATAAAATACAGACAGAACATCACCATAAAAAATGTGATCCACAGCAAGATTGTCGAGCGGCGAAATTCAGGTGCGAACAGGCCAGGCAATCCGCGCTTTGTTTTCACTTCCGGTGCGCTCGGCAATTCCGAGATT
This sequence comes from Woeseia sp., assembly GCA_021773015.1. GTDB lineage: Bacteria > Pseudomonadota > Gammaproteobacteria > Steroidobacterales > Woeseiaceae > OFTM247. The sequence continues at coordinate 125,342 of JAJFKW010000001.1, read as the reverse complement.
TCTGCATGACCCATACGCACTAGTTGTCGATTGATTCGATGCAATGCATCGGCCGGCCTGCGGACAAGAAGAAAGTCTATGGATTCCGGAAGCAGGAAAATCGCAATTGGCAGCATCAATGCAGAGCCTACCGCACCAATAATAAATACTGATTGCCAACCTTGACTCGCGATAGCCAATGCAGCCACCACGCCACCCAGCATCGCTCCCAATGGGTAGCCTGCCTGCAAAATGCCGATAGCTAAACTACGTTGCTTCGCCGGCGCATACTCTGCGACCAGAATATTCACCCCTGCGAGTGCCGCACCAACGCCGATTCCGGTAAGCAAGCGCATCGCTAATAGTTGGTTGAATGTTTCGCTGACTGCAGCGGCAGCCATACCGACAGTCACAATCGCAAGCGACGTGATAACTGTCGATCGGCGGCCAATTTTGTCTGCGATAGGCGCGATGAATATTGCACCTATAGCCATACCGACAAGACTGGCGCTAAACAACATCCCTAATGACATGCCGCTCAGCCCCCACTCAGATGAAATCGTAGGTCCGGTGAACGACATCGCCAGCGCATCGAAACCATCAAGCAACAGGATGACAAAACAAATGCCAATCGCGCCAATTTGGAAGCGCGATATTTTGCTCTCATCAATCAGTTTCTTAACGTCAGCGCTCACGCCTTTTCCTATCAGCTAGGGAATGTGGGTATCGGTATTGCGGTGCCCGTTAGATATTTGCGCCGAGCGTAACCTGGCTATAGTCCCCGCTTCCCAGATCGCCATCGGGGAATATATCTCTGGCGGCCACCCATTCGCGCGATTCATCAAACACTTCGCGTGAATATGGTTCAAAGACAATACGTTCGCCCGGTCCCATCCGGCCAGTATCGACGACGTCGTGAAAGCGCTCCGGTAATTCTTTTAGATAGTAGTGCGTGTACTGTTCCGGTCGCAGATCAATATCCTGCTGCGCTTTTCTCAATGCACTGTAAAACTTGCGGATATCTTCCATGTTCGGGTCGCCGTTGACCATGCCGGCCATCATGAACGTGCAATCGCAAATTTTTCGAAAGCCCAACTGCTCCGCAACGTACATCGGCGCACTAAACAAGTGTACCGCGGGAATTTTCCCGTCGGCTAATAACTCCAGGCGTTTAAACAACAAGCCATCGTTAAAACTCAAAGAAATTTCATCCGGCTGTAACCATTGCTCGAGAACTTGGATGGTCGAATAGTGACTTCCAGATTGATAGCCAACTGATACCGGTACGTTGGCAAGATCTTCTGGTGTGTAGATATCTGAATCGGCGGCAACAAAAATGCCGGCAGGTGCAACCGAGTAAGCATCGCGGTATAGCTTTCCGTGGCCGCTCGCGGCAGCAACGTTGACGGTCCAATGACAAGCACAGCTCACATTACTGTCTCGACCCTTTTCAAATGTTTGAAACGCACCAACCTTCTTGCCCAGGTCGTGCAACTTGCCTTCTTTTGAACGCAACGGATCGGCGAACTCGTATTCCAGCCCTACGTCGCTGAAGTAGCCTTTTTCTTCGGCAACCCATTCATGCAATCTCATGTGCGGTGCAATGACAAATTTGTTTTCGGACATCACTTTCCCCCTCTTGGTAGTTACTCTGGTTTGATTAGCAGCAGTTATTGGAAAACGGTTGTTCGGTTGACTCCGCGACCCGGCGCGCTCTTATTTGTTTCATGTGTCGACTCATTAGCGCACATGCGGCTTCGCCATCGCGTGCTTGCAGTAGTATAAAAAGTTCTTTGTGGATTTTTTGTATGTGTTCAGCGACGTCGACCGTGAGCGTTGGGTTGTGCGTTGGCCAAGCAATGAAGTGCATCGCCATAAGTTGCATTTTCAGCACATCGTTATGAGCGGCATCCGCCACCGCAAGATGAAATGCAAAACTCGAGCGAGTAAACGCATCGCTGTCTTGAATGCACGCATCTGCTTCTGCCAGCAAATTATCGATAGACTGCAGGTCCTCTGCCGTCGCGTATTCGGCTGCTAGTTCAGCAGTCATCATTTCGATCGCACGTTGCGAATCCATGATTTCGCGCGTTGTGACATTCGTGAGTCTCAATTGAATCGCAAGTGCATCCGCGAAAAGTTGCGCGTTCCCGTATGCGATCCGGGCGCCGCCGCCAGCTCCAGCGCGAATTTCAACCACCCCCATCGCTTCAAGGCGTTTCAACGCATCGCGTGCAGCAACCCGGCTAACACCGAATTGTCCGCTGAGCTGACCTTCCGTACCCAGCATGTTGCCTGGTGTCAGCGTACCGTCGAATAGGCCTTCCCGGACACTTGCCACAATGCGTGACGATAACGTCGACGACGCTCGTTGGGAGTGTATTGGCGCCAACTCGAACGCCGAAGGTCTGGGGGATTTCGCCAATTTGTCGCATTTCCCGAGCGAGATTTGTTTGACGGCCATACTAAAAGGCGAATTATCATAAAGATACTAATTTTAAGTTCTAACGATTTCAGGACAAGAAAACTTGATAGCAAGCGCTGAAGGGCCAGAAAGGCTGCGCTGTCGATACCTCGTTCCAAACCCGAAGTTGAATTGGCGGATATGCTGTGAACGGGGACGAGATCTAGCCGAAGGGCCCCTGTGAAATCAATTGGACGCCAGCGGCAACCGTCGCAGGAAAAATGGAGGCTAGGAACGGAATCGAACCGATGTCCGCGGCTTTGCAGGCCGCTGCATAACCACTCTGCCACCTAGCCGTGGTTGTGCGGGGTCGCTGTCGCAGCAAGAATTTGCTGCATGGCCCCGGCAGGCGAGGCAGTATACAGCCCCGGTACAAGGAATCAACGAACGAATGGCAACAGGCGGCGTGAATTTGTTACATAAACTGAAGCGGCACAAGTCTGGCCTGCGCCTAGGCGCAGCCATTGTCTTTGGTACAACCTTCGCCCTCGCATTTGGCGGCTGCCAATCGAAAGACTCAGCACCTGTTGCTGTTGTGCAGACCCTTCAGGACAATTTCACCATAGCGGGACAATCACCTAACCTGGCGGCCGGACAGAACGGCGGCGTCGTTCTCAGCTACCTCACATCCGACGGTGCTACGCACACCCTCAATTTCGCGCTATTCGACAAAAACGGCTGGCACGCGCCACGTCAAGTGGCGAGCGGCGTCAATTGGTTCGTCAATTGGGCAGACTTCCCATCAGTTGTCCCTGTTAACGAAAAATATTGGGCTGCGCATTGGCTAGTGCGTCGCGCGGCAGGCGGCTACGCTTACGACACCTATGTCGCGACCAGCGCCGACGCCGGAAATAGTTGGTCCGAGCCGTTCTTATTGCACGATGACGGCACCGACACCGAGCATGGTTTCGTCACCCTGTTCCCCTCGCACGGTAATGCCGGTGCAGTTTGGTTGGATGGCCGCAACATGGCCGCGCCCAATGGCCTTGGGCAGCCAGTTGAGCCCATCGGTATGACGCTGCGCGCTGGCGCCATTGAACGCAATGGCGCTGTAGTCGGGGAAACGATAATTGACTCTTTGACCTGCGATTGTTGCCAAACGGATGTAACCGTGACGTCAGCTGGTCCTGTTGCGGTCTATCGGGATCGAACCAACAAGGAAATTCGCGACATCTATGCAGCACGGTTCGTAGACGGAAAATGGCAGACGGGTCAGCCCGTGCATCATGACGGGTGGCGAATCGATGGCTGCCCCGTCAATGGACCGGCGATTGACTCGCAAGCGGGCGCATTGGTTGTTGCCTGGTTTACTGCCGCGGACAACGTACCATTATTGAATATCGCCTGGTCGGACGATGATGCGGCGAGTTTTGCATCTCCCATCGTCGTCGCTAAACATAATGTTCTAGGTTTCGCCGGCACTGTAATGCTGAATTCGTCGAGTGCTGTCGTTAGCTGGCTCTGTCCCGCCGGAACAGACCAGCGGCAAATCTGTTATCGCGCTGCGGATAGTCAGGGACTGCTTGGCGTCACCCGCGCGTTAGAAGGCAGTCATCAGCCGAGCCGCCTTGGCGTTCCACAATTGCAAAGGGCCGAAGACAAGCTGATGTTTGCCTGGACCAGCAAATCGGCCCAAAGCGACGAAGATGATTCACGGTCATTGATCGTCACGCAAGCAATCCCAATCATCGACTTAATTGCAGACCTGGACGTTGCTGGCGCATCAGCGAATCGACGATAGGCCCAAATTACATCGGCTGCTGCTGGGTAATACAATGAATACCACCGCCGCCGATGACAATTTCGTCAACGTTGATAGCAACGACTTCATGATCCGGGAATGCCTTTGTGACCGTCCGCTGGGCATCGATATCGGAAGCAGCGCCGTATTTCGGCATGACGATGCCGCCGTTTGCGATATAGAAGTTGATGAACGATGAACAATAGCGATCACCTACTTCCTCTACATCGAACGCCTCGTCAATTGGAATTATTTGCAATTTGCGTCCGGCGGCATCGGTTGCCAATTCCAGCGCTCGCCAGTTTTCTCCAAGGTCTTTTTGCCGTTCTGGCCAATCAGAATTGCCAACTGCACAAAGCACAACGCCTGGTCTAACAAAACATGCCAGGCCATCCACATGCCCATCCGTTTCATCGTCAAGCGGATCGCCCGGCAGCCATATGACCTTACTCGCACCGAGCGCCTCGCATAGTGCGGTCTCGGCGTCTTTCTTGCTCAAACCCGGGTTACGATTCTCGTTGAGAATGCACTGCTCAGACGTCAGAATGGTGCCCTCGCCATCGACAAAGATGCCGCCACCCTCCATAAATATGTCGGATGTAAATGTGGGTATGTTGAGGTGTTCCGCGACACGATGGCCCACCGCCGCATCACGAGCGTAGTGATCATATTTTTTGCCCCATGCATTGAAATGAAAAATGCTCGCGGCAAGGCGATCGTTGCGCTTCACAAAATTTGGACCAGAGTCCCTCGCCCACGCGTCATCAAGGGGCATCACTAGGTAGTCGATATCAGCGCCACATCGGCTCTTGGCATTCTTCAATTCTTCTTCCGGCACGATCATCGTTACCGGCTCAAACCGCCTTATCGCCTGCGCAACTCGCGCATACGCGTCCTGCGTCGCGGACACATCCGTCCAAATGAAATTCTCTCGATATGGCCATTGCATCCAGCAGCGCTCGTGGGGTGCCCACTCCGGCGGCATCCTAAATCCTGCAGATTTAGCACTAGCAAAATGTTGTGACATTTCAATTTACCTAGGTGCAAGTCCAAAAAGGCGATCAGAATGGAGATTTTGGCGCACCGCCTGCGCAAGGCGATAATGTAGAATAGCGCTAACAGGCTTCGTTTGGGACTCAGTTTCTTAAGGAGAGCAAAATGGTAATCGAAAGTATCGGCGGCCTTGTGGTGCTATTGATGTTTATTTTTGCCGTTATCAAGATTGGCCAAAGTAACAGAGGCACCGGCGCTAAAGTACTGTGGATTGCCATCGTGTTTTTCATGCCTATTTTGGGATTCATCATTTGGTATCTGGCCGGTCCAGGCGATAAATCGCTGACGATCTAGGCAATACTCGGGGCATGTGCAGTGCGCAAGGAATTGGTGATGACCGTTTCGCATCTCCAGTCGTAAAAAAGCCGCCCAGAGGACGGCTTTTCGAGTTTGGAGCGGGTGATGAGGATCGAACTCACGACATCTTCGTTGGCAACGAAGTGCTCTACCGCTGAGCTACACCCGCTTGGTATTTGCGCCCCGAGAGGCATTTGACTTTTGCTAAGACACTTGGGTGTCTGCACCGCCGGACCACATTCTAGACGACTGGCCGGCCCAACACCGCTGCACTCGTCAACTCAATAATCGTCCTCTGGCAACCCACTATCCGTCCGAGGGCCGCAGATTTTAGCTTGTCGCCTACGGCTGTCAAGGATTTACGCCAAAATGGGGTGAATTAGCCGCTTAACCTCACTCCGCGTTCAATGTTGGCCAGGCTGCGCGCAGATACGCAATCATTGACCAAAGCGTCATAACCGAGGCCACCACCAATAACCAGTAGCCAATGGGATAGATGTTGAGGCCGAACAACGGAGATTCGTAAACCATAAAAGCGATGCCGAACATCTGAAAGGCCGTCTTGAATTTCCCCATCCATGACACCTTGATCTGCCCACCGGCACCGACGCTAGCCATCCACTCGCGCAACGCGGAAACAGCAATTTCTCTACCGATGATAACGACCGCGATCATCGCGACGGTAACTCGCGGATCGCCTTGTACCAATAGAACCAACGCGATGGTGACCATCAGCTTATCGGCAACAGGATCAAGAAATGCGCCAAATTTAGACGTTTGGCCGAGTTTGCGTGCCGCATAGCCGTCCAACAGATCAGTAATTGCGGCAAAGCCGAAAAGCAAGCCCGCGATAGGTCTGGCGAAATCGATTTCGCTGAAGAAACACCAGACAAATACCGGGATCGTCGCGATGCGAATCCAAGTGAGGATATTGGGTAAGTTGGTATTCAAAACGCCGCCACTGCTCGTGAACCATTCATTATTCGCTAGAGTTATCCATTGCTTCGCCGCTCACCACGGCGATCATACTCAAAAAATACGCTACGTAGCGCTATCAAGGTGTAAATCGTCGTAGATTTTCGTCGCCAAATTTCGACTGATGCCGTGAACCTTGCACAGATCATCTACACCAGCATTTCTAACCCCCTGCAGCCCGCCAAATTGCCGCAATAATTCTCGCCTTCGCTTCGGCCCTAAACCTGGGATTTGCTCCAATTGTGACGTTGTCCGCTTTTTTGCCCGGCGCTGCCGATGGCCCGTAATCGCGAATCGATGTGCCTCGTCGCGAATTCTTTGTACCAGATGCAATGCAGGAGAATTTGCCGGCAGTATAGTTGGCACACGTTTGCCTGCCAAGAACAGTTGCTCCATTCCAGGACGCCTGGACGGTCCTTTCGCTACGGCAACCACCTGAAGCCAACTCAGTTCCAGTTCATCCAGGACCGTCAATGCCTCGGCCAGCTGGCCTTTTCCGCCGTCGACAAAAAGCACATCCGGCATTGCGACTTCGCCGGTCTTAACTCGTGCGTAGCGCCGTTTCAGCGCCTCCGCCATTGCCGCGTAGTCGTCACCCGCTGACGCCGGAGTGACATTGAATCGGCGATAATCGCTTTTCAATGGACCCGCTTGGTTGAACACAACGCACGACGCCACAGTTGCTTCACCCGATGTGTGACTGATATCGAAACACTCGAGCCGTGCGGGCGGTGTTTCGTGCCCCAATGCTTCACCTAAAGCAGCAAATTGACGTTTCAGCGTCGCGTTGCTGGATACCTCCAGTTCGAGCCCTTGAACAGCATTAGTTTTGGCGAGTTCCAGCCAACCAAGGCGATCGCCACGTACCTTGCGCTTGATTGCAACTTTGTGGCCTGAGCGCTCCGTCAATCCAGCCTGCAACAGTTCCTTATCGTCCACCGCGAAAGGAATGATGATTTCTGACGGTGCCTCTTTGCCGAGATAATACTGTGAGAGAAAACCTTCAAGAATTTCCTTCTGCTCACGTTCGCCGGTCACTTTCGGAAAGTAATTTCGACTACCCAGTACCGAACCATTTCGTATGAATATTACGGTCACACAATGCGCGCTCGCTGACGAGGCCAGCGCTATGACATCCAGGTCTTTGCCTGCATGCCGCGAAATCAGCTGCGCTGACTCAACTTTCTTGAAGCGGGCAATCTGATCGCGAAATCGCGCCGCTTGTTCGTAGTCTTGTTGTTGTGAGGCGGTGTCCATGCGTTCGACAAAAGATTCGATCACGCCTCTATTTTTGCCTTCCAGGAACAAGATTGCCGCATTGATGTCTTTCGCATAGCTGACCTCATCAATCAGGCCCACGCAAGGTGCGGTGCATCGTTTGATCTGGTATTGCAGGCAGGGCCGCGTCCGATTGCTAAAATAGCTATTCTGACATTGCCTAACAAGAAACAGCTTTTGCAATTCGTTCACCGTATTACGAACCGCACTAGTGCTGGGATACGGACCGAAATAACGTCCCTTTCCCTTGCGTGCCCCGCGATGAAATTCCAATCTGGGAAACGGGTGCTTTGTCGAAACGTAAATATATGGATAACTCTTATCGTCCCTGAGTACCACGTTAAACCGCGGTTTGTGGCGCTTGATCAGATTGTATTCAAGAATGAGCGCTTCGGCTTCAGAATTCGTTACCGTTACTTCAACCTGAGAAACTAACGGCATCATTGCCGCAGTTTTGGGATCGCTGTGAGTGCGCTGAAAATAACTTGAGACGCGTTTTTTCAAATCGCGCGCCTTGCCTACGTAAATGATCTTGTGATTCGAGTTAAGCATGCGATACACACCCGGGCGATGCGTCAAACTCCGCAAAAAGGACTGTGCGTCGAAATCGCCAACGGAGGCATTACGTGTATTGTCGTCCGTCTTATCGATCACGGCAATCCCACTTAACTAAGCAGCTCCCGAGCACGTGCAAAAATCAGATCGAACATCTCGGGCGTCAGCCTGCGTGTATTGGTGTTGTAGCGACTGCAGTGGTAGGAATCTAGCAGCAGAAAACTCTCCGGCAGCTGGTGTTCGGCAGCGTGCCCGAATTTATATTCCGCTTGTCGCAGTCCTAGCGCCTTTATGATCGCCCGGTGCGCAATTCCGCCTAGCGCCAGTACCACCGACTTATCTGATACTTCCGCCAGCTCGTTTGCTAGAAATTGGTTACAAGTATTGATCTCCGCACCGACCGGTTTATTGTCTGGCGGCAAACACTTTACAGCATTCGTGATTCTCGCATTTATCAGGCGCAAATCGTCTTCGGCTGACTCTGAGTGATCCAGATTCGCAAATCCGTAGCGATGCAACATCTGGTACAGCAGTATGCCGGCGTGGTCACCTGTAAATGGTCGGCCAGTTCGATTGGCACCGTGCATGCCAGGCGCCAAACCGACAATAACAAACGTCGCATCAGTATCGCCGAAAGGCTTAACGGGCCCACAATAGTAGTCCGCGTGTTTTTTCTTTACCGCGTCAAGAAAATCAGCAAGCCTAGGACACTGTCTGCAATTGGCATCGAACATTGATTCAGAGCGCATCCATGTGCCGGATGACCGCATCGCCGAAACCCTTTGTACCCACCAACTTGGCACCCGGGATCATTTGCTGAAGCTCATCTTCAACTTCACCTTGGCCATGTGGGCGTGACTTTCGAATTGGCTGATGAATGGCCTCGCGTAAACGTGCCAAGTCAAAAGTGAGCTCTTTATTCGCAATGGTCCCAGCTACGCCTTGCATAATTTTGTCGGCAGCCTCTGTCCATCCAAGGTAGCGCAACATCATTTCGGCGGAGAGAATGAGCGACCCTGGATTGACGCGATCCTTGCCGGCGAAGCCCGGCGCGGTGCCGTGGGTCGCCTCGAACACCGCGATGCCTTCACCAATATTCCCGCCCGGCGCAATGCCAATGCCACCGACCTGCGCGGCAAGCGCGTCCGAAATGTAGTCGCCATTCAAGTTCAGTGTTGCGATGACGTCATACTCCTCCGGACGCATCAGTATTTGCTGCAAGAAGTTATCAGCAATGACATCTTTGATGATGATTTCACGACCGGTGACCGGGTTGCTAAATTGCAGCCATGGCCCTCCATCTATGGGCACGGCACCAAATTCCTCTTCGGCCAATTTGTAGCCCCAATCACGAAATGCTCCCTCTGTGAATTTCATGATGTTGCCCTTGTGTACCAAAGTGACGGAACTCTGATCGCGCTCAATACAGTATTGAATCGCCTTTCGCACCAGACGTTGCGAGCCCTCTCGAGAAACCGGCTTAATACCGATCCCGGAACTGGCAGGGAAGCGAATTTTCTTCACATTGAGTTCGTTCTGCAAAAAATTAATGAGTTTCTGCACTTCTTGCGAACCGGTTGGGTATTCGATGCCCGCATAAATGTCTTCAGTGTTTTCCCGAAAAACCGTCATATTCACTAATTCGGAGTCGCGCATCGGCGTTTCGACGCCAGGAAAATACCGAATCGGTCGCACGCACGCGTACAAATCCAACGTCTGGCGAATGGAAACATTCAGAGAACGTATGCCGCCGCCGATTGGCGTCGTGAGCGGGCCCTTGATCGACACGACATACTCTCGCAAAGCATGCAGCGTCTCCTCTGGAAGATACTGATCATTGCCGTAGAGGTTTGCTGCTGCCTCGCCTGCGAATATCTGCACCCAGCAAATTCGCCGTGAATCGCCATACGCTTTTTCAACCGCAGCGTTAACCACCTCTAACATGACCGGCGTTACATCAACGCCAATTCCATCCCCTTCAATGAACGGGATGATTGGATTATCTGGAACGTTCAGACTGTTGTCGGCGTTGACCGTAATGCGATCGCCTTCTTCTGGTATTTCGATCTTTTCATATTGCATAAATCAATAGTTCCCACAGTAATCGTTGTGCGCACCGGACGCATAATGAAATTAAGTCGCAATCGAGCAGGACCCGTTTGCCTGGTTAAAGATCTGGATAGGCTTCGCTGGTGAGAAAGTCTGCAAATTCGCTTCGCTGGGTTAGTTCGTCCAACAACTGTGCTGCAGCTCGGAAATTGCCGGCATCGAATTGCTCGTCGCCAACTCCATCCTTGATCTTTTGCATCTCCTCACGCAATAGCGCCTTAAATAGCCCATAGCTAACCACTTTTCCGGAGTCCAGGACGCCCGTATCGTGGTGTACCCACTGCCAAATCTGCGCACGTGATATCTCGGCGGTCGCGGCATCCTCCATTAGATTGTTAATCGGCACGCAGCCATTGCCACCGAGCCATGCCGCAATATATTGCAGGCTGACGTAGATATTATCGCGTAGACCAGCTTCCGTAATCTTACCCTTAGGCACTTGCAATAAATCTTCCGCGGTGACAGATACGTCTTCACGTAATCTGTCCAGCTGATTGGCGCCCGGCATATGCGCGTCAAATATTTCCATTGCGATTGGAACGAGTGCCGGATGCGCGACCCAGGTACCGTCGTGACCATCACTAACCTCGCGTTCTTTGTCATCTCGAACTTTTGCCATTGCGTGGCGATTGGCGTCGTCGTCATTTTTGATTGGAATCTGCGCCGCCATGCCGCCAATCGCATATGCGCCGCGCCGGTGGCAAGTTTTGATGACTTGTTGTGAATAGCTGCGTAGAAAATGCCGTGTCATGCCGATCTCGCCACGGTCTGGCATGACATATTCGGCATGTTGATTAAACTTTTTGATAAAACTAAAAATGTAGTCCCAGCGACCACAATTCTGGCCGACGATATAGTCTTTCAATTCAAATAATATTTCCTCGGTCTCAAATGCGGCCAGCAACGTTTCTATTAATACGGTCACTTTGATCTGATCAGGCGCGACGACATCTTGTGATTCAGCAAATCGGAACACATCGTTCCAAAGTCTCGCCTCTAAATGTGACTCCATTTTTGGAAGATAAAAATACGGACCGCTGCCGCGCTCGCGAAGCGTATCGGCGTTGTGGAATAAGTAAAGGCCGAAGTCGACTAGTCCAGCCGGCATAGCAACGCCGTCCACTAGTATATTTTTCTCATTGAGATGCCAACCACGTGGCCTGACAATCAACGTCGCCGTTTGCTCGTTCAGGGAATATCGTTTTCCTTTGCTCTTGAGTGAAATGCTTCGATCAACTGCGTCGCGCAAGTTAATCTGGCCCGCAACAACGTTGTACCAAGTAGGTGCCATCGAGTCTTCGCAGTCCGCCATGAACACCTTGGCACCGGAATTCAGCGCATTGATGATCATTTTTCTATCGGTAGGCCCAGTAATTTCAACTCTTCGGTCCTGCAAATCTGCCGGTACGCTGCAGACCTGCCAATCTCCCTCGCGAATGTCGACGGTATCCGCAAGAAAATCTGGACGTTCGCCACCGTCAATCGCTGCCTGGCGAATATCTCTTGCGACCAATAAGTCATTAACGCGCGCTTGAAATTTGCGCGCCAATTGCGCGAGAAAGGCGAGTGCATCGGCGGTCAGAATTTCCTGAAATCCTGCCTCCAATTCGCCTACGACATCAATTCGTGGATCCAATTTCTTCACCAATTATTTATTAATTAACAAAATCTTATGCGCTATACTTCGAGTGAAAAATTATTTTAGAAAATTCACTCGCCACATTGAATTTCGTCTTTTCATTCATCAACGTTTGCGCCATTGCGCAAAGTGTACCCGAGAGCCCGCTGCTACCAAGCAATGAATTAGTAAGCCGATGCCATTGATACTTTTGAATAAACCTTTTCGCGTTCTGTGCCAATTTACGGATGCCAATAATCGCGCAACGCTTGCAGAACATATTGACGCACCCAATGTTTATCCTGCAGGACGACTTGACTATGACAGCGAGGGGCTCGTTGCGCTAACGGACGACGGTGCGCTGCAGTCGCGTATCAGCAGTCCCAAGGCCAATTTGACGAAGCATTACTGGGTGCAAGTTGAGGGACAAGCGGACGCGCGGCAACTCGAGCGCCTGGTGACTGGTGTGAATTTAAAGGACGGAGTCGCTCGTGCGGTCACCGCAACAACGATACAGCAACCTAAAGACCTGTGGCAGCGTAAGCCTGCGATACGTGAGCGTAAAGAAATTCCAGATTGTTGGTTAGACATCGCACTGCAGGAGGGCCGCAATCGTCAAATTCGCCGAATGACGGCGCATGTCGGACTACCGACCTTGCGGCTGGTGCGTTACCGAATCGGCCCCTGGTCAGTGGCAGGTCTTGCGCCAGGACAGTCACTGTCAGTTAGCACAATTTCGGCCTGGCGTCAGATCAAATCCTGAGGACGTGGTCCTTTGCCGCGAGATTGTCCAGCGATCATCATCGCAATTTCCATCGCTTGTTCGTAGTTCAAACGTGGATCGACCATCGATTTGTACGCCCGTGCCAAATCACCGTCTGTCAGTCCGCGGGCACCGCCAGTGCATTCAGTCACATTCTCCCCGGTCAACTCAAGATGAACCCCGCCTAAGTAACTACCCATTTCATCATGAATTCGAAAAGCCGATTCTAGCTCATCGGTGATGTTGCCAAAACGCCGCGTTTTCGTTCCATCTGCCGTGCTTTCCGTATTGCCGTGCATCGGATCGCAGACCCAAAGCACGGGCGCTCCTGTTTCGCGAACAGCGCGGATAAGATCGGGTAGTCCTTCTTCGATGGTCTTTGCGCCAAAGCGGTGAATCAGGGTCAATCGGCCCGGCTCATTGTTGGGGTTAAGTACGCGTATCAGGTCTTGTAACTGCGTGCGCGAGGTACCAGCGCCTATTTTCACCCCGATGGGGTTTGCAATACCGCGGAAATACTCGACATGAGCACCGTCCACATTGGCCGTGCGCATGCCAATCCAGGGAAAATGCGTTGTCAGGTTGTACCACTGTTTGCGCCGTTCCAGATACCGAGTCTGCGCTTGCTCATAGCCTAAATGCAGGCCTTCATGTGCGGCATAAATATCTGCTTTCTGTGTTTGGTGAAACGCGCGGCCAGATGCATGTTCCAGAAAATCCAACGACGTCGAAATTGAGGAAACGATCTGGCGATACTTCTCCGCCATCTTGGAGTGACCAACCCAGTCCAGGTCCCAATATTCAGGATGATGTAAGTCGGCAAATCCGCCGTCGATTAACGACCGCACGAAATTGAGCGTCAGTGCAGCGCGCTCGTAACCGCGTAAGATTAGCTGTGGATCCGGAATGCGATCCGCCGGTGTAAACGGGCTACGGTTGACCAGATCTCCACGGTAGCTGGGCAAGGCCTGTTCCCCGCGTGTTTCGATGTCGGCCGACCGCGGTTTTGCATACTGTCCTGCCATACGACCGATTCGCACTACTGGCTTCTTCAACCCGTAAAGCATCACCAGGCTCATCTGCAGCAGGATTTTAAGCTTCGCGACGATGCTTTCAGAGGTGCAATAGTCAAAACTCTCTGCACAGTCCCCGCCCTGCAGTACAAAGGCTTCTCCGCGCTGTGCTTTCGCAATGTGTGCCTTGAGAGCATCAACCTCCCAGGACGTGACGATCGGCGGCAATCGGCTCAGATCGCCAATCGCCCGGTCCAGGTCGGCAGCATCCGGATAATTAGGCTGTTGCGCTGCATCCAATTTTTGCCAACTTGCGGGATGCCAATCGCTGCCGGGTACGCTTCTGCTCACTGCAATATCCTTTGGTTTTTTCTAGCCTTGAGTAACCACCGAATCTGCCTCGGCGATCAAATGGCGGACTATGCCACGCGGAACCCGTTAATGGCAAAAGTTTCTTCTGCAATCAGTAGCTTATATCGATTGTTTAGAATTTTATCGAAACCGCAGCGGCAGTGCTAAACGGCAAGACCGGCAAACTGCGAAACTCCGCTGGAAAGCGAGCTGCTACATTGGCACAATGCGCGCCTACTGCAGCTAGCTCGGGTAGCATTTTGCCCAAATAGCATTGCGATCGAGAGACCGTAGGGACGGTCGCCACCCTCTCGCGGGTTAGCCGCGATCCCTGGAGATTTCATGAAACAAATTTTGGTGCTCGGTGCCGGCAAGATTGGCGCTTTGATTTCCGTCTTGCTGTCTGACAGCAACGACTATCATGTACATTTGGCCGATAGTGCCAGCGGTGCGGCAAGTGCTGTGGTCAACGCGCACGGCAACGCAAATCTGACCGCTTATGAACTGGACGCAAGTGATAAAGATGCGCTGACAACCCATGTGAAAAGTCATGGCATAGATGCCGTGATTTCCGGTCTACCGTATTTCTGTAACGTGCAAGTGGCCGAGGTTGCTCGTGAACAAAAGCTGCACTATTTCGATCTCACGGAAGACGTCGCTGTGACACAAGCGGTTCGCAATCTCGCCGACGGCGCCACGACAGCATTTGTCCCGCAGTGTGGGCTGGCCCCGGGTTTTATCAGCATAGCGGCCAACGAACTCATAAAACACTTCGATGATCTTCGCTCGGTAAGACTTCGCGTCGGTGCACTCCCGCAACATCCCAACAACGTGCTGAAATATTCACTGACCTGGTCTACCGATGGCGTGATCAACGAATATGGCAATTTGTGCCAAAGCATTGTCGACGGCAAAGCGTCGGACGTTTTGCCGCTTGAAGGCCTGGAGGCAATCGAAATCGATGGCACCAAGTACGAGGCGTTCAACACGTCTGGTGGGTTGGGTTCCCTTGCCGAGACCTATGGTGAAAAGGTCAAAACGATGGACTACAAGACCATTCGCTATCCAGGCCACTGCGAGCAGATGCGATTGTTAATGAATGGTCTAAACCTCAATCACGACCGCAAGACACTGAAGCGAATCCTGGAGAATTCCGTTCCGCAGACACTACAGGACGTGGTGATTGTTTATGCCGCAGTAACAGGGACCCAGGATGGCGAATTTCGTGAGGAAAACTACGTCAACAAGGTTTATCCGCAGATGGTGGCAGGACGTTTGTGGTCGGCTATTCAGATTACCACTACCGCCGGCATTTGCAGCGTGATGGACATCGTTTTGCAGGGGGATAACACCCGCCGAGGATTTATTGCACAGGAAGAATTCGGATTGCAGGAAATCCTGCAAAATCGATTCGGTAAATATTATGCGCACGGTGGCAGCAGTCAAACCTCCGCAGAACTGGTTGCACGCGGCGAAGCTGGCAATCAGCGTGCTAGTTAAGGAATAAACAAATGAAGAAAATACTCGATAGCCTTGGATTGGATTCGGTTAACCCTGGAAGCTGGTCAGGCGCTACGCCGCTTAGCGACGATTCCGCACCACTCATAGAATCGATTAATCCTACGAACGGTGAAGTCATCGCTGCAGTGCGCTCTACTTCTGCCTCGGAATACGAAAAAGTCGTAGCGATGGCAAGAGAAGCATTCCTTGAGTGGCGCAAAGTACCGGCGCCGATACGCGGCGACGCAGTGCGCAGAATTGGCAATGCCCTTCGCGATAATAAAGATGCCTTAGGCAGCCTGGTAACCCTTGAGATGGGCAAAATCAAAGCGGAAGGCGACGGGGAAGTTCAGGAAATGATCGATATCGCGGACTTCGCCGTCGGTCAGTCGCGCATGTTGTACGGAAATTCCATGCACTCAGAGCGCCCACAACATCGCATGTACGAACAGTGGCATCCGCTCGGCGTGGTCGGGATCATTACGGCATTTAATTTCCCAGTAGCGGTATGGTCTTGGAACGCATGTATCGCTGCTATTTGCGGCAATGCGAATATTTGGAAACCGTCGCCAAAAGCGGTGCTCTGCGGCGTTGCCGTACAAAAAATCTGTAACGAGGCAATTGCGGAGCTTGACCTGCCACCGGTATTCAGCCTGATCAACGATGGCAGCAACGAACTTGCCCAGCAATTCGTCGACGACAAACGTATTGACTTGCTGTCGTTTACTGGGTCGTCTGCGGTCGGTCGCCAGGTTGGCGAACGAGTCGCGGGACGCATGGGCAAATGGCTACTGGAACTTGGTGGAAATAACGCGATTATTATCGATAAAGAGGCCAATCTGGATATCGCCGTACCCGGTATCGTGTTTGGCTCAGTGGGTACCGCCGGCCAACGCTGCACATCGACGAGACGTATAATCGTGCATGAATCTCGTATGGATGAGTTGAAGGAACGGTTAGTCAGTGCCTATCAACAGGTCAGCATCGGCGATCCGTTGGATCCCGACACATTGATGGGTCCGTTGATCGATGACGCAGCAATGGACCGCGTTGAAAGCGCGGTCGACGCGGTCAAACACGCCGGCGGTGAGATTCTTTGCGGTGGCGAGCGTCTTGCCGGTCCCGGAAATTTCATGGCACCTGCAATTGCGGTTGCCAACAATAGCTGGGATATCGTGCAGAGCGAGACATTTGGTCCAATCCTATATTTGTTGCCCTACAAAACCCTCGATGACGCGATCGCTATGCAAAATGGCGTTGTGCAGGGACTATCGTCGGCAATTTTCACTGATAATTTACAAACCGCCGAGTACTTTCTATCGCAGTCTGGCTCGGACTGCGGTATCGCCAACGTCAACATCGGCACTTCCGGCGCCGAGATCGGTGGCGCCTTTGGCGGTGAAAAAGAAACTGGCGGTGGTCGCGAGGCAGGTTCGGATGCCTGGAAGTCCTACATGCGGCGGCAAACCAACACCATCAATTGGGGTTCCGACTTGCCGCTGGCGCAAGGTATTAACTTCGACCTTTAGTTCGACCTTTGGGTGGCAAATTAGGTAATTAATTCGAAGCGGTTCTCGGCGCGGTTTTTCCGCACGGAGCCCGCTTCAAACACCCGCCCACTCATCGCGATGTAAACGCCTGCGGCGACGGTCTGCACAGCAGCGACCGCCATACCGACATTGAATATTGCATCCGTCGTCTTGAATCTCGCCGGGGTCAGCGCCCCGGTGAGAACAATTCGTTGCTCGGGCACGTCTCGCAATACGGCTGCGGTTTCAACCATCGTGTCGGTTCCATGCGTAATGATGTAGTGACTTGCCGAATCTTCAGCTATGTAATCTCGCAGTGTGCACCTATCTTGATCGGTAAGCTCCAGACTGTCTTTGCGAAACATCGACACGACTTCATAATCCAGGTGTGCGAGGCCTTCCGCAAGTATGTGCTGCAATTGCGACTCCCCCACCTCGAACTGACTTATCGCGTCGAAATAGATCTTATCGATCGTTCCGCCAGTTGTAATAAATTTGATAAGCATGTTTTGCATGAATCGATTTCGGTGCGCAAGAATGCCACGGACGGCGCACCGGTGACAGCCGAGAAAGCCATCGAATAACGAATCTGTCGCAATGCCTGTTATTATGCTCCTATGATGACACTCAAATCCCAGTCGGTTCGAGCCATATCGAACTGCCATGCATTAGCGGCCTGGCTCTGCAGCCTATTCCTATTGTCAACGACGCCCGCGCTTGCGTCCGGCGTCGCCATACAACTTGATTTACAGGGTGCACTGGGCGTCGCCACGGCCGAATACATTATCGACGGCATCAAAACGGCAGAAGATCGCAACGCCAACATCGTCATAATCCGCATGGACACGCCCGGCGGCCTAATGGAGCCCATGCGCGACATCATTCAAGCCATACTTAATGCGAAAATTCCGGTCGCAACCTATGTCACGCCGGAGGGCGCACGAGCCGATAGTGCGGGTACCTATATATTGCTAGCGAGCCACATTGCTGCAATGTCACCGACAACACATCTTGGCGCGGCAACACCGGTTTCGATAAGTGGCGACGACGCAGATGGTCCCGCGATTGAGAGACCCAGCCCGCTCGATAATCCTGCCGACGGTGACGATGGAGCGGACACTGGTGACTCCTCCACCGAGGCCGACGAAACCAGCGACGGTTCAGCTGACGACGCACAACAGGATGAGCCTAATTCGGCGATGGGTCGCAAAGTATTGAACGATGCGATCGCCTATATTCGGGGGCTTGCAGAATCCCGTGGTCGCAATGCGGATTGGGCTGAAAAAGCCGTGCGCGATGCGGCGACGCTAACCGCCAAAGAAGCGTTGGCACAGAACGTCATCGACGTAATTGCAGATGATACTGCAAGCTTGTTAGCGCAAATAGATGGACGCGAAGTTTCTGTTAATAGTATCGATATCGCCATCGATACCAGCGAATTGGTTGTTGAGACGATTGAACCCGATTGGCGTACAAAATTTCTAAATGTAGTGGCCAATCCGCAGATTGTTGTGCTGCTCATGGCAATCGGTGTCTACGGACTCTTGTTAGAGGGTTATAATCCGGGCGCAATTTACCCTGGAGTTGCCGGCGTCATTAGCTTGTTGCTTGCTGCCTATGCGCTGCAGGTTCTGCCGGTAAATTATGTCGGGCTTGCATTGATCATCGTGGGATTTGTGTTAATCGCGCTGGAAGCGTTCGTGCCAAGTTTCGGTGCGCTAGGTATCGGTGGCATTGTGGCTTTTGTGTTCGGGGCTATCATGATGTTTGACAGTGGTATTCCAGGATTCGGGATTTCAAAGATTTTCGTCGTCAGCGTGGCAATTGTCACTGCCGGACTAATTCTGATTATGCTGCGGCTAGTTCTGAAACTTCGGCGCCGTGGTCCGGTCAGTGGAAAAGAGTCGATTGTCGGCAGCATTGGCAAAGCCA
This sequence comes from Woeseia sp., assembly GCA_021773015.1. GTDB lineage: Bacteria > Pseudomonadota > Gammaproteobacteria > Steroidobacterales > Woeseiaceae > OFTM247. The sequence goes on along the minus strand of JAJFKW010000001.1, from coordinate 106,185 downwards.
TGGAATCATTCACTGGCGAAGGCAAGATTTGGCTAGAAGGCGAAGCCTGGGCCGCAGTGAGCAGCGCCCCGATTGAAGAAAATCAGGATGTACGTGTAAGGGCAATTGATGGTTTGACGCTGTTAATCGATCCAGCGGATTCCTGACCTGCCCAACATCCGTATCGTATACCAATGGCCTTCACAACCAGTTACATCTACTAAAGAGAATTCATCATGCCGTCATTCGCCATAATTATTCCAGCAATCATTGTTCTGGTTTTGCTGTCGCAAATACTCAAGATTATGAAGGAGTATGAACGCGGTGTTGTCTTTACGCTTGGCAGATTTAGTAGCGTCAAAGGCCCCGGAATTATCCTCTTAGTCCCGTTCCTGCAGACGCTGACGCGTGTTGATCTGCGTGTCATCGTTATGGACGTGCCGACGCAAGACGTGATCTCTCGCGATAACGTGTCAGTGAAGGTCAATGCCGTTATCTACTTCCGCATTGTCGATCCTGAGAAGGCAATCATTCGTGTTGCGAACGTGTTTGAGGCGACCAGTCAGCTATCACAAACAACATTGCGCTCCGTCTTAGGCCAACACGAACTCGATGACATGCTCTCTGAGCGGGAGAAATTGAATACCGATATTCAGGCCATTCTCGACCAAAGAACTGACAATTGGGGAATCAAAGTTGCCAATGTGGAGATCAAACACGTCGATCTCGATGAAAGCATGATTCGTGCGATTGCCCAACAGGCAGAAGCCGAGCGTGCCAGACGTGCAAAAGTTATCAATGCGGAAGGTGAAAAACAGGCGGCTGCTATGTTGGCAGACGCAGCAGAAACACTTGCATCGCAAAAGCAGGCATTACAATTGCGTTATTTGCAAACGCTAAAAGAAGTCGCGGGTGAAAAAACGAATACCATCATTTTCCCACTGCCACTCGATCTCATCAAGCCATTGATGGACATGGGCGACTCAATTAACAAGGATTCGTCTTAGACCGCGGCCACAAGCGTGACAACGACGGTTGCACCGCCCAACGACGATTTCTTGATGTTTATTTCGCCGTTGTAGGACGCAACAATATCCTTAACAACTGCTAGTCCAATGCCGTGGCCTGGGGCAGACTCGTCAAGCCGCATGCCGCGTCGTAAAAGTTGATCCACGGCTTGTTCGGGAATTCCCGGGCCATCGTCACTGACCGAGATTCTCAATAAAGGCTTGCCGTCCGCATTCGTTGTGTCGGCGTCGGCGGTGACACTAACTTTTGACACACACCATTTGCAGGCGTTATCTAGAATATTTCCGACCACCTCCATAAAGTCACCCGGCTCTCCGCGAAACGCGCTACCCGCATTTACGTCGACATCAATGGTGACATTTTTATCGGTATAGACTTTCGTCAGAGCGTCAACTAATTTTGATATTTCATTTTGCACATCGACGGTCGAGTAACCGATTGCGTCAGATGCGTAACTTGCTGGTTTGCGCAGTTGGTAACGAACGATGTCGTTCATTCTTTCGATTTGCGCCTCAATGCGGCCAGATGCTTCCGACTTTTCCTGCTCACCCAATATGCTGCGAATCGCGGCAAGCGGGGTTTTTAGACTATGCGCGAGATTGTCAAGCGTGTGTCGGTATCGTTCGGAGCGTGCGCGCTCGCTGCCTATCAAGACATTCATATTGCGCGCGACGCCCTGCAGTTCCGTTGGATAACCATCTGACAGTTGCTGCCGACCGCCACCTTCAACTTCGCTGATCTCTTCTTCGATTTTTCGCAATGGTTTCAAATTGCCGCGCAATACCCACGAAATACCAAATAGCATTATGACCGCGACAGCAAAGAACCAAGAAAATAGTTGGCGGCGGAACTTCGCCAGTTGCGCATGAAACGAGTCGAGGCTTTCCGCGACGCTAAAAGTGTACGCGCGCGTATCACCGTTCACCAATTCCCAGTCCACCGAAAGGCGCAGTGCACGTAGTGGCGTGCCGTCTTCCAGATTGACGCGGGAAAACTGATGCGCACCAGCTCTCGGTAAAGCGCCATACGGTACGTTGAGTCCCAATGAAGAATGCGAACGCCAAACGGGTGTATCGCTCTCGTCACGCAACTCCGCAAATAGACCCGAGTCCAGCGTACTGAAGCGCACCTCGTGCAACTCAACTGGCATCTCCAGCTCGCCATATATGTTAGGTTCCGCTGCCGCCAGCAGCGCCACGAGCTGACCGTCCAAAATATCTTCTTGTGCCTGCTCTGCGGCTTTGCGAAATGCCGTATCGAGTACGACAATGGTTGCGCCGAAGAAAAATAACAGCAGCAGGCTAACCGATAATAGGAGTCGAGCGCTAAGCGAAGACAATCTAATTTCAGCCGTCTTGATTACGCTCTAGTGCAAATCGATAACCGCGTCCGCGCAGCGTTTCGATAGGCTTCACCGTGTTTTCAGGATCCATTTTCTTGCGCAATCGACCGATGAATACCTCGATAACATTGCTGTCACGTTCGAAATCCTGATCGTAAAGGCGATCCGTCAATTCAGATTTAGAGATGACCTCGCCCGCGCGAATCATCAGATGTTCGATAATGCGATATTCGTAACTCGTCAACTCTATCGCGCTGCCATTTACCGACAATTCCTGGCGCGTTGTGTCCAGCTCGACCGGACCGGCGCTGAGCTTGGAAGTTGCCCAGCCACCACTACGTCGTAGCAAAGCATTGACACGCGCTGAGACTTCTTCGTAATGAAATGGCTTAACGACGTAGTCGTCCGCACCTGCACCGAGTCCGTCCACCTTATCTTGCCAACGATCACGCGCCGTTAAAATCAGAACCGGATACTTTTTCCCTTTGGCACGGAGGTCCTTGATGACTTCCAGACCGGAAATTTCAGGCAACCCTAAGTCCACTATCGCAAGATCAATCGGGTATTCGAGCGCGAAATACAGGCCTTCTTTACCATCGGCCGCCTGCTCCACGCCGAAACCGTCCTTACTCAGCTGATCGCACAGACTCTCGCGCAATACCGCGTCATCTTCTATAACAAGTAATCGCATGACGCTCTATCCATTGCCGCGTTTGCGACCATTAACTTTCACAGTCTTTACCGTGCCATCGACCATCACACGGATGTGATGTACTTCACGACCACCCTTCACCTTCGTTTCCGCGCTGATAATACGGCCATTCTTGTATCGGCGCCGCACTTCCTGAACTGCATCATTTAGGCTTTTGCCGCCGCTCTGAACAAACTGCTGGGGTCGAATTTCATGCCCGCTTGCCGAATAATCCGCTAACCCCGACACCGGCAGCGCCAGTGCGAAAAGAATCAGCAAATTGGTCATCATTGAGCGCATGTCGGTTCCTGAATTCGAGTCCGTCTTATTGACGTTGTAAAACGATTAGATCGCTAACATTGAGGCTAAGGCCATCATTTCCGTCTATCCGGGCCCAAGTTTGGTATGTCGCCGGAGCGATTGCAACGAGGGATGTCACAATCCTCCGGCGAATTTGCCGCCTACGGGGCCGGTCTGACGTCGACGCGAATACGTAGGCGTTTGCCCGGATCGTGCGGCGTCTGTGTAGCGTACTTTTGTCCGTTATAGACGTAAATGACCTTATAACCGTCAACTCGCTCTTCTTCGTGCGATTGATACTTAGTTTCACATCGCGTGACGGGTCTGGATTGCTCACTTCTCGCGTAGCCACCGTCCCGTCGTGCAGCGTCATTTGCGATTGATGCGCCAATTACAGTACCTGCTATCGTTGCCGCGTCACGTCCCCGGCCGCTGCCAAACTGGTGGCCAATCACACCGCCAACAATTGCGCCAAACAAGGTACGACCGCCAACCCCCGCTCGACGATTGTCAACCGTGTAGTGTTCAGTGTCTTCCCAGCATTCGCGAATTGGGGAACGTACCGTTACGTAGCGAACCACCGGCTCAACGCTCAATACGCGAGCGTAATCATAGATAGGCTCGGCACGGCGCTGAGCGCCATACGCATAGTCTGCCTGAGCACTCGTGGTCACGAAAGCCAACGACAGCACGATTGTGCTAGATATCGTGGTGAACCAAGGCCTGATCTTCATAGTCATTCTCCATTCATTAAACTGGTAGCTCTCAAGACGGCTTGCGAGCTTGGGGACAATAATAGGACCGAGGCGATGAACTGAAGCTGAATGCAAGTACCGATTTTTCAAAGAATTCTGAACGGTAAGTGAACAGCAATGCCGCAATCAGCGCGTGCAGATTAGATGCGGGCTGAGCGGGACATAGGGCACGAGCCCGACGCCGCTTCGCGTGGCCAGGTCCACGCAGCTCGCCGCGGAGGTAGCGCGTTCAGGCCGCCGGAGCCACCGCCGGCATTGGCCCGTAGGGAATTACTAATCTGTCGCCGTTTTCGCGGCCTCCCATGCAGCGTCCAAGTCGCTCTCGGCATAGTCCTTTAGCGCCGCCGCGCCCTCTACCGCTTCCATATGCCGAAATCTGCGCTCAAACTTCGCGTTTGCCTGGCGTAGCGCCGATTCAGGATCAACATTAAGGTGACGTGCCAGATTGGCGACTGAAAAGAGCACATCGCCTAGCTCATCGACCATTGCGTCTTGATCCTCATTGGCCTGCGCCTCAGTCAGCTCAGCCAGTTCCTCATGTACTTTGTTCAAGACACCGTTCGAATCCGGCCAATCAAAGCCCACAAAAGCCGCGCGTTTTCCAAGTTTAGCCGCCCGCTTTAGCGCTGGGAGCGCCTGTGCCACACCGTCAAGGGCACCCAATTGTGTTCCTTTCGCAGCTCGTTCCACAGATTTCATCTGTTCCCAGCTAGGTGGCTGCGGTGCTTTTGACGCAATACCGTCTGCTGAGAAGATATGCGGATGGCGCCGCTGCATCTTTTCGACAATTGCCGCAACAACCGCAGAAAAATCAAATGCGCCCTGCTCCTCGGCCATCCGGGCATGAAAAACAACTTGGAATAGCAAGTCGCCTAGCTCATCGCGTAAGTCTTCCATATCCGCCCGTTCAATCGCGTCGGCAACCTCGTAGGCCTCTTCGATCGTATAAGGCGCGATAGTCGCGAAGCTTTGCGAGCAATCCCACGCGCATCCGTCATGTGGATCGCGAAGCATTGCCATTACTTGAAGCAATTTATCAATATCACTCATAACTATTTGTAATAAATACGCTTTCGAAACTGCATCAGCATGCTTGCAGTGGCTCCCCAGATACGGCGACCCGCGTGATTAAACTCAACTATCGGCACACTCAGGCCCTGGAATTCGCGCACGGTGTGCACCTCATTGCTGGCATCCAACAGGAAGTTCAACGGCACTTCGAAGGTTGACTCAACTTCATTTCGGTCGATTTCTATGTCAATAGCGGCGCTCAACAGGCCAATCACAGGTGTCACTGAGTAGCCGGTCACTGTCGCTGACGGCGGCAGAAATCCGACAACCTCAACCAATTCGGGTGCGATGCCCACCTCTTCCTCCGACTCACGCAAAGCAGTAGCCGCTATATCCCGGTCGTTGGCCTCCATTCTGCCACCCGGAAAGCTGATTTGGCCTGCATGCAGTTTCAATTCCGCGGAACGCTCAGTAAACAGGACAGACAATTCCCGGTCGCGTTCAAAGATGCCGATCAGGACGCCAGCCGGCGTCATTCCCAGGCGAGCACGGTTGACGAATTCTTTGGGCCAACGAGTAGCGTCCGGCAAACACGGAATGGCCGGGTCTAACGGCATTTCCGTTTGTGCAAAACGTTCGCGAATCTTAGCGACATCAATTGTCGAAGATCTCACCGGAATTACTCGCGGCGGCATATATTAATTTTGTATTCCACCCTTGGTTAGCGCCGCAGGGTCCAACAGGCGTTGCAGTTCGTCGTCACTCAAGTCTGTCATTTCCTTCGCAACATCCTTCACCGGCCTACCCTCGGCGTACGCCTTCTTCGCCACTGCTGCGCCCTTCTCGTAACCGATAACAGGGTTCAAAGCGGTAACCAAAATCGGGTTGCGATCCAGCGCGGCGTCGAGATTGGCTTGATTGACCGTGAATCCCCGAATCGTATTGTCCGCAAGGCAAATCGCGGAACTAGTCAGTATCTCGATGCTCTGCAATATATTGTAGGCAACCACGGGAAGCATCACATTCAACTGAAAATTTCCAGACTGACCCGCCACAGCGACTGTCGCATCATTGCCAATCACTTGCGCACAAACCATCGCTACGGCCTCCGGAATCACTGGATTGACCTTGCCCGGCATAATGCTGGACCCAGGTTGCAATGCCGGTAGCGCAATCTCGCCAATGCCGGCGAGTGGCCCGGAGTTCATCCAACGTAAGTCATTCGCTATCTTCATCATGCTAATGGCGAGTACGCGCAGTTGCCCAGACGTCTCGACCGCCGCATCCTGGCTACTCAGGCTTTCGAATAGCGAGTCCGACTGTGAAAAGGACACCTTGGTCTGCTCAGACAGGAGGACCGCTACCTTGTCACCGAAACGCGGATGGGCGTTGATTCCGGTACCCACTGCAGTGCCGCCCTGCGCCAGCGCGGTCAAACGCTTCATTGTGTCGGTCAGACGTTCAATAGCGTGTTCAATTTGTGAACGCCAGCCCAAGAGTTCTTGACCGATGGTCACTGGCATCGCATCCATCAGATGCGTGCGCCCAGTTTTCACAATCTCGGCGGTTTCTTCGGCCTTATCTTGAAGGACCTCCGATAAATGTTGTAGCGCAGGCACTAGGTTGTCGTGAACGGCCAGCGCAGCGCTCAGGTGTACACAGGTCGGAATGACGTCATTGCTGCTTTGGCACATATTCACATGATCGTTCGGATGCACTTCTTTCCCCAGTGCGTCCGTCGCTAAACGTGCAATGACCTCATTCGCATTCATATTTGAACTGGTTCCAGAGCCAGTTTGGAATACATCGATTGGAAAATGCTCGTCGTAATTCCCGGCCGCAACCTGCAATGACGCTTTTTGGATTGCGGCAGCTTTGTCCGATTGCAGCAAACCCAGTTCAGAATTTGCACCGGCTGCGGCCCACTTTGTCAAACCCAGTGCCGCGATGAATTGTGGCGGCATTGGCAGGCCGCTGATCGGAAAATTGTTGACCGCGCGTTGCGTCTGCGCACCCCAAAGTGCTTTCGCGGGAACCTGCAATTCGCCCATACTATCTCGTTCGCTACGGTACGATTCGTCACTCATTTGTCGCGTTTCTCCATGCAGCGCACAGGCGCCGTATACGTTTGTCCAATAGTGTATGATTCGCGCTTTGCGCCAGCATGTCCACCCCGGAGATTAGACCGGCTTTGGGCTTTATTTATGACTGATTGAGCTGCCTGCCTCGCCCTTTTCAATTTGTGTCTTCAATATGAGTTTACGAGCACTATCCCCTACCGACGGACGCTACGCCGACAAATTGACGCAACTACGCAGTATCTTTAGCGAATATGGATTGATTCGCTACCGCGTGCTGGTTGAGGTCCGCTGGCTGCAATTTCTTGCGGACGAACCCAGTATTCCTGACGTTTCTCCGTTATCGACGCCGCTCAAAGATGTATTGAATCGGCTGACCGACGAATTTTCTGCAGACGATGCGGAGCGCGTCAAGAAAATTGAGGCTACGACCAACCACGACGTCAAGGCAGTCGAGTATTTTATTCGAGACAAAATCGGCAGTGGCACGGATGCCGGAAATCTCGCTGAATTTATTCACTTCGCGTGTACATCCGAGGACATCAATAATCTCGCCTACGCACTGATGCTGCGCAGCGGCCGCGACGACATTTTACAACCGCATATGAAAGAACTGATTGTGATGGCGCGAAATTTCGCTCGCGAGCATATTGCATTGCCGATGATTTCTCGAACACATGGCCAGACGGCGAGTCCCACCACAGTAGGTAAGGAATTCGCTAATGTAGTCGCAAGAATGGAGCGCGCATTAAGACAGTTCTCTGACGTCGAAATCCGCGGAAAATTCAATGGTGCTGTCGGCAATTTCAACGCCCATCTCGCCGCCTATCCAGACGTCGACTGGCCCGGCATTAGTCAACGTTTTGTCAACTCGCTAGGGCTGGATGCGAATACGATGACGACGCAAATAGAACCGCACGACTGGACTGCAGAGTATTGCCATGCGCTAGCGCGGTATAACACAGTAATTTTGGACTGGTGTCGTGACATTTGGTCCTACATTTCGCTCGGCTACTTCAAACAGAAGGTTGCCGCCGGCGAAGTAGGTTCATCGACCATGCCACACAAAGTAAATCCGATTGATTTTGAAAATGCCGAAGGAAATATCGGTTTAGCCAACGCGCTGCTATTACATTTTGCCAGCAAATTGCCGCTTTCAAGGTGGCAGCGAGATCTAACGGACTCTACTGTACAGCGAAATTTTGGTGTCGCGTTGGGCTATACAAGTATTGCACTCCAATCGGCAAAAAAAGGCTTGGGAAAACTACAAGTAAATCCCAAACGCATTGCCACCGATATCGACGAATCATGGGAGGTTCTCGGCGAAGCCATTCAAACCGTCATGCGGCGCTATGGTATTGCAGAGCCCTATGAAAAACTAAAAACGCTGACCCGCGGACAGGTCGTCACAGAAAAAATGCTGCGCGACTTCATTCACACACTGGATATACCTGCCAATGAACGCGATCGCCTATTGGAAATGACGCCGGCAAACTATTGTGGATTAGCGGTCACACTCACCAAGCAGTATTGCGGAACTCCGTAAACAGCCTGCGGACAAGATGCTGTGTTGCAACTTCCGAATGCACTTTCGGCGCAAGATTTTCTCGACGAATATTGGCAAAAAACACCACTCGAACTGCCGGCCGCACTGTCGAGCAAACTTCCGAAACTAACCGATAGCAACATCGCCTGGCTCGCAACCCTGGACGACGTCGAATCGCGCTTGGTCATCACGGATCGAACCTCACCGAAAGTAACGTACCAAGTTGAGACCGGACCTTTTTCCGACAGTGAACTCTCTGCTCTGCCCGAACGTGACTGGACATTGTTAGTCTATGACGTTGAAAAACACTTAGCAGATTTTCGAGCATGGTTCGCTGAAATTCAGTTTGTTGCAGATTGGCGCATTGACGATTTGATGGTCAGTCTTGCCGCTCCAGGGGGCAACGTCGGACCGCATCAGGATAATTACGATGTATTTTTGTGTCAGCAAGATGGTATCCGTGACTGGCAAGTGGGCACGACTGGCGGCGCTGCAAGCCACGCGCAGGGTGGCCACTTGGCGCTACTCGAGTCATTTACCGCCGGAAGCACTATTTCAGCGATGCATAACGACGTTCTCTATTTGCCACCTGGCACACCTCACTGGGGTGTCGCCCGGGAAAAATGTACGACCTACTCTATTGGCATGCGCGCGCCGCAACAAAATGAGCTTGGGCGCTGTTATGCCGCGGCTGGCGTCGGTGGCGACAACCCCTTCACAGAAACGGAAGCATCTTCCGCCGGGTTTTACGCAGATCCAGATTTACAAATATCGGAGTCGTGCGGATCACAAATTTCTACCCAAGCCATAAATCGATGCCGTCAGCTCACACGATCCGAAACAACGTGCCGCAACGCTGATCTTGCGATCGCCATGGGCTGCGCCGTTACCGAACTGAAGGCCTGGCTGGTGCCTGAAATGCTGAATTCGCAGCAAGTTCTGGCGGCGCTGCATGCGCTCAAAGCCAACGAATACTTTGCGATACATGCAATGTCGCGTTTCGCTAGCTGGCAAGATGGACGACAGGCATTCACATTCGTCAATGGACAGCACAGATCGATCAAGTACCGCAATCTTCAGCGTTTGGAAGACCTTTTCGAGAGCAGACGGCTGACCCCCGACATGCTTTCCGAAGCTGCCACAGACGCAGATCTGCAATGGGCACTGTCGGTGGGGCTATTCGACCTCTTTTCGCCGCAGCCCCTGCGCTAGGCCGCACATTCACGCTTTAACGCCGCTTGGACAAGCAAAATGCTGCGTTGCGAGACCGGATGAGAACCGTTCTTATGTTGTATCAGGCCACAAAAAACGTGACGTGGTTAGCACATCCGCTGCGTGGACGAACGGTAAGATGATCGCACCCGGAAACCCTTCGATTGACTACCCCGATGGGCAATCGATCCGGCAACCCTCAGCGGCGCATAGCTTGTTGAGAATTTGTAGGCTACGGACAAAAGTCAAAGCATGGAACAAGCTAGGGAAAAAGGTCGCCGCTGGGTCATTTCAACGAAAGAAGAAATGCGCCAAGCTGTCATCGAAATAGCAGGAACCGCATCCCGAAAAATCTCTATCTTTTCCCACGACCTGGACCCCGGTATCTACGACGATCCAGACTTCCTGGAGATTATCAAACACCTTGTGCTTTCGCAGGCTTATGCGCGCATTCGCGTACTCATCGCGGATCCATCGCGGGCAATTAAGATCGGCAACAATTTCGTGCACCTCGGTCGCAGACTCAACACCTACATTGAATTCCGTCACGTTCGCGAAGACTTAAGAAACCACTCTGAATCCTATTTTATTGTCGATGAGACAGCGCTGGTATATCGGCTACAGGCGGATCGCTGGGAAGGCATTGCCGATACTTTCGAACCGGCTGTTTCGAAAGTTTATGGCAAGACATTCGACGAAATTTGGCAAGCGAGTGAAGTCGAACTCGAATTTCGACAACTTGGCATTTAGCAAGCCCTGCCCGCCTCACGCCAGAAAAAGTATTTGAGCAAAATTGATGTTACCAACTGATTTGACCGTAGCCGCCGTGGTGGAACGGGACGGAAGATTCTTGGTAATTGAAGAGCGTTCGTCCGGGCGCGATGTCATTACGCAACCCGGCGGACACATTGAAGCTGGTGAATCTCCAGAAGCCGCATGCGTTCGAGAAGTGCTTGAGGAAACTGGTTGCGACGTCACCATCGACAGTCTGCTGGGCACTTATCTCTGGATTAACCCAGTAACGCGCCAACAATTTCTTCGTATCGTATACACAGCCGAGTTTTTGCAACAGCACACAGATCGGCAGCTCGACGACGGCATAATTGCCGCCCACTGGCTGTACAAATCGGAAATCGAGCACCGTCGGCACAATTTTCGCACGCCCGCGGTGATGAAATGTATCGACGATTTTCTGTCCGGCCAGCGGCTACCTCAAAGCATATTGGCTGGCGCAATGCCCATCCAGAAGCGCGTTGCAGACGTAATGGCCACCGCTTCGCTGATTTAGCCGCCAAGCACAGTCGTAATTGCAAGGATTCCGTGCATCATGTGCATGTGCATGCTCCACATCAATTTTGCATTGGTGATTGTGACCTGCAGATTCGCAGGCGATAATTGCGCCCGTGACTTCCATTCCCAACATAAGCGGTAAACGCATCGTTGTCGGCCTCTCCGGTGGCGTCGACTCGGCGGTGGCTGCTCTGTTGCTGCAACAGCAGGGTGCCGAAGTCCACGCGTTGCATATGACCAATTGGGAAGACGACGATGGCTATTGCACTGCTGCCGAAGATTTACAGGATGCTAGAAACCTTTGCGAGACCCTGCAGATCCCACTGCATCACGTAAATTTCGCAAAGCAATACCGGGATCTCGTATTCAAATATTTTCTCGACGAGTATCGCGCAGGCCGTACACCGAACCCAGATATCTTGTGCAACCGTGAGATTAAATTTGGCGTATTTCGCGAACACGCCAAGCGATTGGGTGGCGATCTACTGGCAACCGGTCACTATGCCAAGATACGCTTCAACAAAGGTGCAGCGGAGCTACATAAAGCCACTGATTCGAACAAGGATCAGAGTTACTTCCTGCATGCAGTCGATCAATCGGCATTGGCTGAAACGGTGTTTCCTCTGGGCGAATTAACGAAACCGGATGTACGGCAAATTGCCAGATCAAACGGTCTTAGCAATTACGCAAAAAAAGACAGTACCGGTATTTGTTTCATTGGCGAACGTCCGTTCCGTCAGTTTCTAGCGCATTATCTCCCCGCAAAACCTGGGCCGATCCGAACGATTGGCGGTGATATCATCGGCGAACACCAGGGATTGATGTATCACACAATTGGCCAACGGCAAGGGTTGGGCATTGGCGGTCGAGCCGATGCCGGGACAGAACCTTGGTATGTGGTACGCAAAGAGATTGACAGCAATACACTCGTCATTACACAAGGTGAACACCCGTCGTTGTTTAGCAATTCACTGATTGCTAGCGATGCGAGTTGGCTTGGCATTGCCCCTGCTGCAATATCTTGCAATAACTCACTACGCTGCCGGGTCAAGATTAGATATCGGCAGGAGGATCAAGAGTGCGAGGTAACACAACAGGCCAATGGTCAGTTGCTTATCGAGTTCAGCAAGCCGCAACGCTCAGTGGCACCCGGCCAATTTGCGGTATTTTATGCAGAGACGCGTTGTTTGGGCGGCGCAGTTATTGAGCACTCTGTCGAACAAGCTGAGGCACTACGTACCGCGATATAAATCGTGGTATTCGGTATAATGCCGCCCCCGCGACGGCGCGACACAAACTACTTAATTCCGGAGACGAATTATGACGAACAGCTTCGGCTCTCGTTCCACTTTGCAAGTTGCAAATGACAATTTCGAAATTTACCGATTGGACGCTATCAACGAAGGACACGTTCAGAGGCTTCCCTATTCCCTGAAAATTCTGCTGGAGAATTTACTGCGCCACGAAGACGGTCGGGACGTTACTCGCGAAGATATACTTGCACTCGCCAACTGGGATGCAAAAGCCGCGCCGACAACAGAAATCTCTTTCACGCCCAGCAGGGTGATTCTGCAAGACTTTACCGGTGTCCCGGCGGTGGTTGATTTAGCCGCCATGCGTGACGCTGTTGTGAAACTCGGTGGTTCTGCAGACAGTATCAACCCACTGTCGCCGGCGGAATTGGTCATCGATCACTCGGTTCAGGTCGATAACTACGGGACAGCCGGTGCGCTGGATCTCAACAACAAAATCGAGTTCAACCGCAATAAGGAACGCTATTCGTTTCTCCGATGGGGCCAGGGCGCATTCGAAAACTTTCGGGTCGTGCCGCCCAATACGGGCATCGTGCATCAGGTAAACCTCGAATATCTTGGGCGGGTTGTATTTGACGCTGATCGTGGTGGCGTGCGCAGCGCCTATCCCGACACGGTAGTCGGCACCGACTCCCATACGACGATGATCAATGGACTTGGCGTCCTCGGCTGGGGCGTCGGCGGCATTGAGGCAGAGGCTGCAATGCTTGGCCAACCTATCACGATGCTGATCCCACAGGTCGTTGGATTCAAGCTAACCGGCAGCCTGTCAGAAGGCACAACTGCGACCGATTTGGTTCTGACAGTCACGCAGATGCTTAGGGAGCGCGGCGTAGTCGGCAAGTTTGTCGAGTTTTTCGGCGACGGATTAGGCCAGATGCCGCTGGCAGATCGTGCAACGCTAGGCAATATGTCGCCGGAGTTTGGCAGCACCTGTGCCATCTTCCCAATTGACGGCGAGACTTTGCGATACCTTGAGCTGTCGGGCCGCGAACCCGCGCAGATCGCATTGGTTGAGGCGTATGCGAAAGAGCAAGGTATGTGGCGTAATGACGGGCAGCAGGACGCCGACTACAGTGACTTGCTGGAATTGGACATGGGAACGGTAGAGCCGAGTATCGCGGGACCGAAACGACCACAAGACCGCATCGCTCTGAGTCAAGCCGATAGCAGCTACCTGGGTCACCTCGATACCTACACAAAGAATCGCAGCGGCAGCGGTTCAGCGATTGCTAAGCTCGATGGCGAGGATGTTGAAATTAGAGATGGCGCTGTGTTGATCGCTGCGATAACGAGTTGCACGAATACTTCCAATCCGGCAGTCATGATTGCAGCTGGGTTGCTGGCACGAAATGCGCGCAACGCCGGTCTGCAGACCAAACCCTGGGTCAAGACGAGTCTGGCGCCAGGCTCGAAAGTCGTAACGGATTATCTCGAAAAATCGGCGCTCATCGACGATCTCGATGCTCTGGGCTTTTATACGGTGGGTTACGGCTGCACGACTTGTATCGGCAACTCGGGACCGCTCAAGCCGGAAATTGCCGCAGCTGTCAGCGAGGGAGAAGTCGTAGGCTGCAGTGTGCTGTCAGGTAACCGAAACTTTGAGGGCCGCATACATCCACAGGTACAAATGAATTTTCTGGCGTCTCCACCATTGGTCGTCGCCTATGCTTTGGCAGGCAATCTGGATCAGAATTTGCTCAACGACCCGCTGGGTAACGACAAAGACGGCAAGCCAGTATATCTCAAGGATCTGTGGCCCAGCCAAAAAGAAATATATGACACCATCGGTACAAACATTGATTCTTCAATGTTCAAGTCTAGCTATAACGGCGTATTTTCTGGCGACGAAAATTGGAACGGTCTGAGTGTGCCCGATGGCGAGATCTATGCATGGGACGGCGACAGCACCTACGTGAAGAATCCGCCATACTTTGAGGGCATGACGTTGGCCACGCAGCCCGTCGCGGACATCCGTGACGCTCGTGTATTGGCGCTGCTCGGCGACTCTGTCACGACCGATCATATTTCGCCGGCAGGCAGCATCGCCAAAGACAGCCCGGCTGCCGAATACTTGCAAGCGCAGGGCGTGAAGCCTGCAGATTTCAATTCTTACGGTTCGCGTCGCGGCAATCATGAGGTCATGATGCGCGGGACCTTTGCCAACATTCGCTTGCGAAATCAACTTGCACCGGGAACCGAGGGCGGCTGGACACGTCATCAACCCAGTGGCGAACAAATGTCGATTTACGACGCGTCGCTGCAATACCAACAGTCTGCCACGCCCCTCGTGGTGCTCGCAGGCAGCGAATATGGCACCGGATCGTCTCGCGACTGGGCCGCTAAGGGCACCCTCCTACTGGGCGTTAAGGCCGTCATTGCGAAAAGCTATGAGCGTATTCATCGTTCGAATCTGATTGGAATGGGCGTACTACCATTGCAATTCTTGGATGGCGAGGGCGCCGACACGTTGGGACTCACAGGCAGCGAGACCTTTGACATTGTCGGGCACGCAGATGCTAGTGCGGAATCGGTTACGGTTACAGCAACTTCAGCTGATAGCGGCCCAATAACGTTTGAAGCTCGTATCCGCATCGACACACCTAAGGAGCGGGACTACTACGAGCATGGCGGTATCTTGCATTATGTACTACGGCAGCTCGCAGAGTCAGCCCAGGCCGCCTGATGCTGCGAGACTCGGTGATCCCGGGCGCGCTGCGCGAGGCGCTTTGGGATTGTCGACATCTTTGCGTCTTAACCGGTTCGGGCATTTCAGCGGCCAGCGGCGTGCCAACATTTCGAGATGCACAGACAGGACTATGGAAAGATTTCGATCCAATTCAAATGGCCACACCTGAAGCGTTCGCTCGCGATCCTGAGTTGGTTTGGCGCTGGTATAGATGGCGTCGAGAATTAGTGGTAAACGCCACGCCGAATTCGGCACATTCAGCGCTGGTCACGCTGGCAAGCCAAGTCCCTAAGCTCTGCCTGGTTACGCAAAATGTCGACGGCCTACACCAGAGAGCTGGCAGTGAGGATGTCATTGAGTTTCACGGCAATTTGTTTGCGGACATCTGTTCCGACGACCGGAACCACCGCGTTCAGAATTCGCAGGCAGACCTGCCGATATGCGATACCTGTGGTGCGCTCGTTCGGCCCGGTGTGGTGTGGTTTGGCGAATCAATTTCGCCTTCGGCGCTTGAATCTGCGGAATTCGCCGCCAGTCACTGCGATATGTTTTTTGCCATCGGCACGTCGTCGCAAGTGTGGCCGGCAGCCGGGCTGTGTGACATTGCTGCCAACGTAGGCGCTATCACAGTCGAAATCAATCCAGACAGCACGGCACTTTCCGAGCAATATCAATACATTATTGGCGCGACCGCAGAAGTCGCACTTGCTGAACTCCTAAATTAGGCAATTCATGAAAAATCCGTTTAACAAACTATTTGCGAGCAAATTATTCAATCGGAAATCGACTAGCGGCGGCGCGCCACAGAACGCCAATGTCGCAAAACCGACACCGTTGTGGAAGAAGCTAACAACCGGAATATCCGCTGCGGTTATCGTATTGATGCTGGGTTTCAGTTGGTATTGGTCACGGATGCCGGATGTATTCTGGGTTACGGAGAAAGTGAATGACGAAAGAAATGTCATTGGCTATTCCACTGTGGACGCATTGATTCGTGTCACCGAAACGCTCTTAGACAAACCTGGCGGCTATTTGAGCAATGATCGCGTTCCACCGAGTGTATTTCTCGACAACATACCCAATTGGGAATTTGGCGTTCTACAGCAAGTAAGGGACTTGGCGCGGATTATTCGCAACGATTATAGCCGTAGCCAATCGCAGTCTCGCGAGGACACAGATATTGCAACTGCAGAACCACAATTATTCGTTGACAACGAATCCTGGGTTTTGCCCAGGCCAGAATCTGAATATCGCGATGCCATTGACGGCTTCAGACAATACCGCGATCGACTTGCGGGAGTGGGAGATGAGAACGCACATTTTTTTGCCCGTGCCGACAATCTCAGAGAATGGCTGGCGCAGGTCGAAAAACGCTTGGGCAGCTTAACAAGGCGGCTTGGCGATAGCGTTGCTACGAGCGTAATCAATACCGATCTCGCGGGTGATTCTGCCGCCGAAACCAGTAGCACGCTGCCTGACAACGTTTCAGTACAGACGTCGTGGTTCGAAATTGACGATGTCTTCTTTGAGGCGCGCGGCACATCGTGGGCGCTCATACATTTCTTTCGCGCGGCGGAGTTTGATTTCGCACAAGTATTGGCCGACAAGAACGCTAAAGTCAGCGTGCGGCAAATCATTCGTGAGTTAGAGGCCAGCTTGCAACCATTGTCGTCGCCGATCGTATTAAACGGTGGTGGATTTGGATTATTTGCCAACCACTCCTTGGTCATGGCGAACTACCTGGCACGCGCAAACTCGGCTGTCATCAATCTTAGAGAACTCCTAGATCAAGGATAATTCACTTTAACTAGAGTATATAAGATATTGTAAATTAATATATTCCTAGCCAAGACGGTACCTCTTGCCAACATTCTGTCAATTGCCGATCCAGCTTCCGGTATCCCGGTTCATAACGGCCAACCAATTGCCAGAACCGTTTGGAGTGATTCATATGCCGACCGTGACACAATTCATGAATCATCAAGTAACGCAATAATTCAGGTGCCAGAAAAAGCAGGCAAAGATTCAGACTCAAAGTACCGCTCGAGCTCCGGCTGCCCCAACAGGTGCGCTGCGCCCTAATCTGCATCCTTGAATAGCTAATTCCGGTAAGCGTCGAGAGTGACGTTAGGCGCGGCTGAAACGATTGCCGCGCGATCACGGCCAACCAACGACGAATCGCCTTAACGCACAATTTTTCGTCGCCGATAGCGCCGCTCAAAGTAAGGGTATCGTCGTTATGCCGGTAGCGGACGCCTTTTACGCCGTTGTCTTTCAGGTAACATACCCACACTACGTGACCGATTGCCGGCAAATTGATCGACTTGGGCAACTTGAACGGTTCTGGTGGGTGTATCGCCGCAAACGATTCGCGCGCGTTTGCGATCCACGTGGCGTTTTCCGCGACAAATTCTGCTACATCGGCAGGACGTGTGCGCCGCGGCACAACAACCTCGACCTTGCCACGAGGAAATACCTTTATTGATAAGCGTCGCGCTCGGGCGCTTTCTCTTATGCTAACGCCGGCCGCAACCTCGCCGTGCGCAGAGTCCGCATGGGGATCATCTGCAGGAAATAGGGAAAGTTGGGGCGCGGCACTATGCACAAGTTCAGTTTACGAAAAAATGGCTGTCATTTCATTGTGCCGCGCCGCAGCACCAACCCAGGACCACTATGGTGTCGGCACACCGCCATGGCAACAAACAAAGATAGCGTCGGTTGACACCGCGCTGCTGCGCTGTCCGGTCAGAAATCTTTCGGCCGGTCGCCGCTGAATCGCGTGGCGTCGTCCAGAGTCATCTCACCGGTAACACCACCAATATCCGCACTGTCGCTGATGAACAATTCTACCTCGCGCTCCAGCACGATATTACCCGCAACTCGCGAATCTGGACCGATGATGATTCTTGGTTTCCGCTTCATCCAGTTACCACGGTTCCTCCAGCCGCGCGGTTTCTCCACCGTTAGATTGCCTTGAAGTACCGATTCATCCTCCAGCAAGACGTCCCCAGTCACCGTACGCAGATTGCCGGCTATCTCCGCATCCGTGACACGAATTTCACCATTTACATTACTCACGTCATTACTCACGCGAGACCCGGATCCCAAAGAAATGTCCCCGTTTACAACCGAGACTTCGCCATCGACGATGCTCGACTCGCCAACTCGCACAGAGCCATTAACGCTATTGAGATTCTTCGCCCCAACGCCCTTGGCGATCTTCAGACTGCCATTGACCGTTTCTGCGTCGCCGATCATGGCATTATTGCCAACCCGAATAGTACCGTTGACTGTCTCTACCGACCCGCTCACGACGGCATTTGCGCCAATGCTAATGCTTCCGTTGACGGTAGATGCACCATCTGACGTGGCGCCCGAATCGATCTTGATGTTCTTGTTGACGCTCCCAGCCGTTACGACATTCGCAGCCAGAAATGCAACGAGTCCCAAGCTCGCCGCCATAAATCGGTATTTTACTTGCATTTCCAGTTCCTCTTGGTTGGATTTCGTCTGTTTCCGGTTGGATGCCGCCAAAGCCCAATAGGTTGAAGCGCGGCGCGCGATCACCGACAAGTCTTTGCTGCGTTAGCCATCCGGCGTTACCCTTGCGAACCGGAAGCGCAGCAATCAGAGTTAATCACCAGTGACTACGGCACTCGAAGCAAGGAACCTGAGAAAACAGTATCCAGATACGCTAGCCGTGGACGGGGTTAGTTTTGATGTCGAAGAAGGCATTTGCTTCGGTCTATTGGGACCGAACGGCGCCGGCAAGACAACGACGGTCGAAATCATTGAGGGCGTGACACCCGCAACATCGGGACAGGTTTTCTATTATGGCGAGCCTGCCGGCGCAAGATTTCGCGAGGAAGCCGGCATCCAGTTTCAAAATACCGCGCTGCAAGACTACCTTAGCGTTGTAGAAACACTGCAAATGTTTCAAAGCCTCTATGAGCGCAAGGCCGACCTCCCGCAAATCATAGAAGACTGCTCGCTCGGGGAACTTCTGGATCGCGACAATCGCAAGCTGTCTGGCGGTCAGCGCCAGCGATTGCTGCTCGCAGTAGCGCTGGTAAACAACCCCAAACTTGTCTTTTTGGATGAACCAACGACCGGGCTCGATCCACAGGCCAGGCGAAACTTCTGGAGTCTTGTCGATCGAATCCGCGGCAACGGAACTACCGTAATACTGACGACCCATTACATGGACGAAGCGGAGATCCTCTGCGATGAAATAGCGATCATGGATGCTGGAAAAATTATTACCCGCGGCAGTCCATCTGAGTTATTGCAGGCACAATACAAAAACGTCATCATCGAATTGCCATTAGCTGACGTCACGGGCGACCTCTCTTCTGTCGACCCTAAAATCTCTGAAACCAGACAAGTTGTAGAAGTGGCGACCGATGATGTCAACGCAATGCTACAGACTTTGGCAAACAATACGTCGGGACTGAACCGAGTGAAAATACGCCAACCCAATTTGGAAGACCTATTTCTTGACCTTACCGGCCACTCGCTTCGCGCCTAATATGCTACATAGAATCTTCGCAATTTTCCGCGCACGAAACCTCGAATTTGTTCGTGACCGAAGTTCAATGGGTTGGAATATCGTGCTGCCTGTAATCCTCGTATTCGGACTGTCATTTGTGTTCGCGAATGAGCGCAACCAATTCACCGTTGGCGTGCTCAATACGCAGCCCGTCGAAGTACCCAATGAACATTCGTTTTTCGACGTTCGATATATCGATTTTGTAAATATAGTCGATCGCGATACGGGATTCCGCAAAGTCTCAAGGCATCAGCTTGACCTGCTAGTCGAATTCGGTGACGTAAATCAGTATTGGGTCAATCCAGAATCACCCAAGGGCTATTTCGCAGAGCTAGCGCTATTGCAATCTGATGCGAATAGCACACTTCAAAAACAGAAAATCGTTGGTGATGCTATTCGCTATGTCGACTGGGTGTTGCCCGGGATACTTGGTATGAACATGATGTTCAGCTGTTTATTTGGCGTAGGCTACGTCGTCGTTCGCTACCGGAAGAATGGATTTTTGAAACGCTTACGGGCAACACCCCTGAGGTCTATTGAATTCGTTATTGCCCAGGTTGCATCTCGCTTGTTGCTCATACTCGCGATCACGGCGTTCGTTTACGCTGGGACGCATTATTTTCTCGATACCCGCATGGAAGGAAGCCTGCTCACTTTGTTTTTGGTTGCCCTTCTCGGGGCTGTCAGTCTGATATCGCTAGGCCTTCTTGTTGCTGCGCGAGTCACTAGCGAAGAGTTAGCCGGTGGACTACTCAATATGACAACATGGCCGATGATGATGCTGTCCGGTGTTTGGTTCTCGTTGGAATCTGCCGGAGAATGGGTGAATCGGGTTGCGAATATTTTTCCGCTAACGCACATTCTTTCCGCCGCTAGAGAGATTATGATCGATGGCGCGGCGCTGTCAGATATAGCATCGCAACTCACAATTCTGACAGCAATGAGCATTGTTTTTCTACTAACCGGCGCGGCCATCTTTCGCTGGCGGGCGCAATAACCTTGTCGCATAACCTCGTCGACATTGGCGCCAATCTAACGCACGACGGCTTTTCTGAAGATTTACATGAGGTGGTGCAGGAAGCAATCAATGCCGGCGTAACACGTATAGTGCTGACCGGAAGTTCGGAGCAAGGCAGCATCGATGCACTAAATCTCGCTTCGCAGTGGCCGGACCGTATGTACGCTACTGCTGGCGTACACCCCCACAATGCGAGCGACTACAGCAACAAGACTGAAGCAATACTGCGTGATCTTCTAATGGATGATCGGGTAGTAGCCGTCGGCGAATGTGGACTTGACTACTTCCGAAATTTTTCTCCTAAAGCGGCACAGCAAGATGCGTTCGAGAAACAATTACAACTCGCCATTGACAGCAGGCTGCCATTATTTCTACATCAAAGAGATTCACACGAAGACTTCACACGCATTTTGTCGCCCGCTATGGGCGATATATCGCGCGCGGTCGCACATTGTTTTACCGGTTCCGCAGATGAACTCGACACCTATTTGGAAATGGGACTGTACATCGGAATCACTGGTTGGATTTGCGACGAGCGGCGCGGATCACATCTACAACAGATTGTCGATAGAATTCCCCCAGACCGGCTTATGATAGAAACTGATGCGCCCTACCTATTGCCGCGCTCTCTTACACCCAAACCAAAATCTCGACGTAACGAACCCAAATATCTAACTGAGGTACTGCGAGTCGTTGCAGGTGCATTGGGGCAACCGGTCGCCACTGTCGCCAAACAAACAACGGAAAACGCCGAACGTTTTTTTGCTATTTAGCTCATTTCCACCACGGTCAAGAATCGTTCAGTTAACTACTTGTTGCCGGACACTGCCCGCGACTGAAGCGTCTCCCAATGCTGCCGAAAAGCATCAATCTTGAATTTCGCTGTTGCCTTATCTGCTTCACCAAATTCCGCATGCAAATCTTCCAAGCTGGCGACCATCTTTGGCGTACCCTTGGTGAACTCCGCGCCATCGAGAAATAACACCCGACCGGCAACCGGTACCTGACGAACGATATGCCGAACCGCGGCGATGCGATCATAAAGGGCGGGCTGCGGATTCGAAAATGTGAAACGCCGATCTTGATTGATCACCGTCCAGTCTTGCATTTTGTCGCTGCCGAAAACCGTTCCCTGTACTTCCTTGATATCGATTATCAATAGCCCGTGCGCTGTCAGCAGCAGCTGATCGATTTGAATTTCTCCATCGTCGATATTAGGAATGACCATGCCCTGAGCGCGTTCATAGGCAATATCGTCAATGACTTCTCGCAGCGTGAGTTCGCGATTGTGGCGCTTTTTCATCCAATACAACGCCACTGCGATCACTAGCACGAGTACGAATACGGCCAGAACCATTGGCCCTGTTTCAGAGGTCATTAGATCGCCCATTCGTCCAGGCTATACGCGCAGCTCAGTCATAACGTCATTTAGCGTCAGATGATAGGAATCCGTCAAGTTGCGCTTGTAGCGCCGGCAACGTGGGTCGCATATGTGTAAATTTGCTAGGACGTGTCATGATTTGCAGAAGCGCAGGAGGCAGCGGCAATTCTTGCTGCACTATCGGCTCTACGATTGACTCGAATTTCGCGGGGTGTGCTGTCGAGACGATCGCCCAGTCGTGTGCTTGGCGTTCAGATTCGTCGAATTGCTGATACACATGCATTGCCGTCGCGGTATGCGGACAGATCGCCATTGTCTGTTGCTCGAAGACGGCTCTGATACTGAGCTCAATTTCGCTGTCAGTTACTGCAGTTGCCGATACAATATGATTTAGAGACTTCGCATCACCCAATAGACTTCGCAGCCGCTCCATATTGCTCGGATTGCCGACATCCATTGCCGACGCCAACGTCGGCACGGTGTCGCGAACTTCCCATGGTGCACCGGCCAAATAATCTGCAATCATCCGATTAGCGTTCGTGGCAAGCACGATCTTGCCAATCGGCAGGCCAGACTCGCGGGCGAGAATACAGGCCAATGCATTCCCAAGGTTACCCGTGGGGACGACAAACGAAAGCTCACGCGCGTGAGTGCGAAAATGACGTAGGCTGGCATCCGCATAGTAGATACTTTGCGGCAACAGGCGACCAATATTGATACTGTTCGCAGAACTAAAGCGATACGCTGCGGCTAGTTTCGGATCGGAGAATGCCGATTTCACCAGCGCCTGACAATCATCGAACGAGCCTTGCACTGCAAGCGACAAGACATTGTCGCTCCAACACGTCAATTGATGCGCCTGCCGTTTGGATACTCGTCCGTCTGGGTACAATACGACCACTCGTACGCCTGGCCGACTGTCAAATGCTGCAGCAACCGCGCCACCCGTGTCGCCAGACGTCGCTACGAGAATCGTCAACGGCTGGTCATTTTCGCCGTCTAATCTGCTAATACAAGCTGCCAGAAATGCTGCACCAACGTCTTTGAATGCCGCTGTCGGTCCGTGATGCAGCTCGAGCATCCCGACATAGCCCGCCGCACTTCGTAGCTCAACGACGGGAATCGGAAACCCATAGGTTTCCCCAATGATATTGTCGCTTTCGGTTGCCAAGTAAGAATCTTGGAAATACGGGCCTAGATAAATTCCAGCAACATCTTGAATCGTTCTCGCGTCCGCAAAATCCTCAATTCCAAATTTTTGTAGATTCTCCGGCATATAGAGACCGCCGTCTGGGGCGATGCCGCGCAAGATGGCGTCGTCTAGCGAAACACTCTCTGTGCCTCGCGTGCTGCGGAAATTCATTCGCGACGTTCCACTACAGCGCCAG
This sequence comes from Woeseia sp., assembly GCA_021773015.1. Classification (GTDB taxonomy): domain Bacteria; phylum Pseudomonadota; class Gammaproteobacteria; order Steroidobacterales; family Woeseiaceae; genus OFTM247. The sequence continues at coordinate 82,614 of JAJFKW010000001.1, read as the reverse complement.
GCGAGCCCATCGCGCTGACCCACGACTGACATTCGTAGCCATGATTGCGGCATTCCTGTTCCATTGCGGTAGCGATTTTTACCGCGCTGTTATCGGCGCATAGCGCAAAAATACTGGGTCCGCTTCCGGAGAGCGAACAGCCCATAGCACCCGCATTCATTGCGCTATTCTTGACCCCGTCAAAACACGGCACAGCAGCCGCCCGTTGTGGCTCTATGATAACGTCGTGCAGGCATCGCGCCAACAAGTCGGTATCATTTTGTTCGCATGCTGCAATGAAGCCGCCGAAGTAGCTTTGTTGCGTGATCCATTGTTCCATCGAATAACCACGCGCCAGACCCTTACGTGATTGCGCCGTATTGACCTGCAATTCTGGATGTAACAGCACGCTACTAATACCTTTTGGCACGGCAATGGAATATGTGTCCGGCAACAGCGCCGGTGGACAAAAAATCATTCCGCCGAGAAGACTCGGCGCAACATTGTCGGCATGCAATCCTTTACTAGCAAATTTCTCACCCTCAATTGCATGCGGCAACAATTGCGCCATTGCCAATGGCTTATCCAGCAGCGCATTTGCTGCTACCACTGCCGCAACCGCCGACGCAGCAGAACTGCCCATACCGGACTGCAAGGGCACACCCTTGTGTACCGTTATCTCGATTGACCCCTCGTCACCGTGCATTTGCCAAAATGCCGCTGCCGCGATGGATGCGGTATTTTCTGTCGCTTCATTCGGCAGGTACGGGTGAATTTCGCCGTCGAGGCCTCGCACTTCTGCGACGGTGACATCGCTGGCCTCGGTACGCCGGGCGTCAACACGGTCTCCCGCGCCAGCAATCGCGAGTCCCAACATATCGAAGCCGACACCGAGGTTACCGATTGACGCTGGCGCAAACGCCCGCGCAAATTGTGGCTTGCTCATTGGCTGCCATCTCCAAGCTGGTTTGCGAGCTTAAGCAAGTCGCCAAATACGCCACCCGCCGTCACCGCGGGACCAGCCCCCGGGCCTTGAATGACCAGTGGGTTTGCCGAATAACGCGTTGAAGCAAATTGCACAATATTATCTGTCAAATCGATATTGCTGAACGCGTGATCAGCCGAGACTGCCTCCAAGCTCACCGAGGCTTCGCCCGCCGCATCCAGCTTTGCAATGTAACGTAAGTTCTTTTGTGCTTTTTTGGCCGCTGCCAAGGTGGCCGTCATCTCCGCATCATAATCCGCAAGTTGGTCGAGAAACTCATTCACGGTCACCTCGCGCAGCGCCTCTGGAACGAGATTCTGTACCGGAAAGTCGCCAAGTTCGATTCTCTGTCCCATCTCTCTCGCCAGTATTGTCAGTTTTCTGGCCACGTCCATTCCCGATAAGTCTTCGCGTGGATCGGGTTCCGTGTAGCCACTTTCTTTCGCTTCGCGCACGACTTCGGAAAATGGCCGCGAGCCATCGAACACATTAAACAAATACGCCAAGGTGCCAGAAAATATTCCCTGAACAGAGTGAATTTGATCACCGGTATCTACTAAATCACGCAGCGTCGTAATCACCGGCAAGGCAGCACCCACTGTGGTCTCATAAAAACATCGCGCGCCACTGCGCCGTTGCGCATCGCGAATCTCGTCGAACCGCTGAAGATCGCCGCTAAACGCTTTTTTGTTCGGCGTAATGATATGAATGCCTCGATCCAACCATTCCGCGTACCGATCAGCCATGTCATCGCTGGCCGTGCAATCTATAATCGCCGCGTGCGGAATGTGATCCGGATGAACGTGTTTTTCGAATAGCTCCAAATCCAATGCAAGCGAATTTTCTTTGTCGTGCGCGCGCCAATTTCCGATATCGACCCGACGCTCGCCGAAAATCATTCTCTGTGATCTTGCAATCGCGCGAACCCGTAAATCCAGATTAAAATCCTGCTGTAAGCGAGAGGATTGCTGCTGCAGCTGATCAAGAAAGGTGCTGCCCACTGTACCTGGCCCGATCAAGCCAACTGAAATCGTTTTTGCAGATAAGTAAAAACCAGAATGCGCTGCGCGCAATGCCCGTGTCGTATCGTCGCTATTGACGACCGCTGATATGTTTCTTTCGGACGACCCTTGAGCCATGGCTCTAATATTTACGCGAGCACGACTTAAACTGCCAAAAAAGCGGGCTGCGATTCCTGGTGTACCTGCCATGCCGTCGCCAACGACCGCAATAATGCTTTGATTGTGATTAACATCAACGCTTTGAATTTGACCACTTTCCAACTCTGCAGCAAATGCTTCGACGACAACATTTTTGGCACGGTCAGCTAGTTCGTTGGGCACGGCCACGCAAATTGAGTGTTCCGAACTCGCTTGTGAAATAAGATTTACGGAGACAGCAGCATTCTTTAGTGCGGAGAACATGCGATCGGCCGTTCCTGGCACACCGATCATGCCAGCGCCCTCCAAATTGACCAACGCCATATTCGCCACCGCAGTTACACCCTTGATTTGTCCACTATCAGTAACGTCTGCAGAAATCTTGCTGCCTTCGTGCTGCGGATTGAAGGTGTTGCGGATGACCACTGGAATATCATTGCTGACGGCGGGACCCAGCGTTTGCGGATGAATAACCTTGGCCCCGAAGTAAGCCAACTCCATCGCTTCACTGTAGGACAACGAATCGATTATCTGTGCATCCGGCACCTTGTTCGGGTCCGCGCTCATTACGCCATCGACATCAGTCCATATGGACAATTCCGTCGCACCGCTTAGCGCAGCAATAATCGCTGCTGAATGATCGCTACCGTTGCGTCCCAGACTTGTCTGTAAACCGTCAATGTCTGTCGCAACGTATCCAGTAATGACGACTACGCCTTGGAAGTCCGCGGCAATCTCGCGATCAAAGTTGGCCTGCGATTGTTCCCATTGAACACTGGGCCCAAGCTCGCTCTCCTGCACTACGATCACGTTAACTGCATCCAGGTAAGCGCCACCACGGTTGCCGGGTAATTCAGTCTTTAGGAAACCAGCAAGCAACCTTGCCGACCACATCTCGCCATAGCCCGCAACAACTTCCCGGCTGCGTACATCCCCGGATTTCGCAGCTGCGACGCCGTTTAGAACATCGCCGATTGCGGACTCATCTGCAGCTAGTTGATCCAAGTATGAAATGAGATGTTCGGCCTGTAAAAGTTCCTGTGCAGCCTGTGTATAGCGTGCCAAAACATCTGTAATTTCGGCCATGCAACGTCGATCGTCCCGCTCTGCGAGGCTCACAGAATGCAGCAGTCGATCTGTCGCACCGCGCATCGCGGAAACGACAACGCCAATATTGGTTTTCGGCAACTCCGCAACGATGCTCGCAGCGCGGCGAATACAGCCTACGTCGGCAAGGCTCGAACCCCCAAACTTATGAATTTTCCAACGGGTTTTTGACACGCTCTTAGAGTTCCGGTACACACAAAGCGGCTAATAATAGCGGCAGATCCTTCCCGCGTCGTGTCTTTTTTGCGGAGGCTAGTCACGGCAAGGAAAGCGATCCCACCGTCCCGCAAACGACAAGACCACCCTCGGGGTGGTCTTTGGTGTTGGTGGGGCGTGTAGGGATCGAATCCCAATCCGCCCTCGATGATATTTGAACCCTATCAGTCGGTGCGGATTGATCTTTAGTGCAGTAAACGTCAGTCCGTGTAGATCCCTCCCGCCTTGTTCGACTACCTGGACGGACTGGGATGGATCTTCAGTACGCAGGGTCAGTCTAGAGACGACGACAGTTGTGCATCGGCACGCGATCCCGCCGTTCCGCAAACGACAAGACCACCCTCGGGGTGGTCTTTGGTGTTGGTGGGGCGTGTAGGGATCGAACCTACGACCAGTCGGTTAAAAGCCGAATGCTCTACCTCTGAGCTAACGCCCCCATAAACGATGTTTGGCTAACTGGATACTATTGTAGATATTTTCGTTGATATTATTGTTGATATCAGCGTCAAAACTACTCTCAGAAAATATCGCAGCATTTTCTCGCCAGCCGGACGCCGGCGGGATGATACAGAACCCGCCATAAATGACAAGCATCTGCACAGTTTCGAACGCGCTAATTGCCCTCTTCGCGCATCCGATTGAGGCGCTGATCAGCGAGCCGAGCCGCAGTCGTGTCCGCATACTCTGCTTGGACGCGAAGCAACGCCGCGCGCGCGTCGTTCCATTGCTGTAACTCGTAATTGCAATAGCCGGTTTTTAGCAACGCATCCGGAACCTTGCGCGATTCAGGATACTGCGTAATGACCACCTCAAATTCTTGCAAGGCCTCTTTGAAGCGGTCGGTTACGTAATAGGATTCCGCCAGCCAATACTGGGCATTATCTGCTAGTTGGCTATCCGGAAAGCTGATCAGAAATTGCTGGAATGCCAATGCCGCGGGTTCGTAGCGCTGTTCTTTCAACAATTCGAATGCTGCCCGATAATTGTCTTGATCGGAACCGCCAGGCACTGGCAACTGACCGGGCGCAAGGGAGCCGCCATCGAGCACATTGGTAACGCTACCAGAATCCGCACCCTGCATTCTTTCCTCTAGCAGGCGAATGCGTTCATCCAGGTCCACATAAAGATCGCGCTGCCTGCTCGCGGTGGTAGCGGCGTCGTGTTCAAGGGTGTCGGTGCGACCACGGATTTGCGCCGCTTCCCGTTGCAAGCTGTCCACTTGCACCGTCAGGTCGACGAGACTTCCATTCGCCAGCACACGCTCAACCGCAGCAAGGCGGCGGTCGATGTCGTTTAATTGAATGAGCACGGGGTCTTCAGACGGCGGTGTCAACGTACATGCCGTCGTCGCACTGGCTAAAATTAGCAATCCGCAGATTCGCTTCGCGATCTTCACAGAGTCGTCTCTCAGTTGCCGGTATAGCGAATTTCAACCCGGCGATTTTGTGCATAGGATATTTCATCGCTGCCAAATGCGACGGGACGTTCTTCGCCGAAACTGACGGTCGAAATCTGTCCAGCAGACGCACCCTGGATCATAAGCAGGCGGCGAACGGCTTGTGATCTGCGCTCGCCAAGGCCGATATTATATTCGCGCGAGCCGCGCTCGTCAGCATGACCTTCCAAACGAACCGAATCACTACCGTTGTTCGCCATGCGATTGGCATGCCCTTCCAGCGTCGCCTGATCTTCGGGGCGAATTTCAGATTGGTCGAAATCGAAGTAGATCACCATTGCGAGTTCGCCGTCGTCGCTGTCGAATGGGATTTCTTCCGGTTCGCCGAAGGTCCCATCATCGAAGCCGTCGGTGTTGCCAAACTCGCCGCCATTGCCGGCACTGGAGCCATCGGGCTCGGGATCCGGGATATTCTGGCTTGCGCATGCACCAAGGCTGATAGCGAAAATCGCGATCGTCAGCAGTTTAAGTTTTGTCATCGTAATGTCCTTTCCGTTGCATGTTGAGTTAAGGGCGAAGAGTCAATAAACCTTTACAATCAACATATTATTTAAATAAAGTAATGTAGTTTCTAATAGCGGGGAAATGGTGACCAAACTGGCTCACGCACATCTCCACCGGACGATCCTAAACGTTGCCGGATGAGCCCATCCGCTGACACCGTTTCCAACACGCCGTTTCTGCCTTGGCGTGTGGCATAAATCAACGAGTCACTATTCGGCGCGAAACTGGGGGACTCGTCTTGGCTCCCAGCCGACAGCACCAACAATTCGCTAGATGCTAAATCGAATACCGCGACACGATAGTTCCCTCTATCAAGATGCACCATCGCTAGCTTTTTTCCATCCGCAGAAAACCGCGGCCTTGCATTGTAGCTGCCCTCGAAGGTTACACGCTCTGGTGCGCCGCCGCCCGTAGAACTGACTTTGTAAATTTGCGGCCCGCCACTGCGATCCGAGGCGAAATAGATACTACGGCCGTCCGGGGACCATGTTCCCTCCGTATCGATTGCCGTATGTGAGGTGATGCGCCGTGCGCTGCGATTTGCCATTTCAATGACATAAATATCCAGATTACCAACTTCACCTCCCAACGTGACAACGAGCTTTCGCCCATCCGGGGAAAACGCGGGAGACCCATTGACGCCTGCTCGGCTGGAAATCTTGAATCGATTGCCCGTTCGCAGAGTCTGCACATAAATCGTCGAGCGATTACCCTCAAACGATACATAGGCGAGTTGCCGACTGTCGGGCGACCAGGCCGGCGACATTATCGGATCCGCAGACTCCATAATGACATGCTCATTTTCACCGTCCATATCCGAGACGATAAGCGAAAAACTTCGATTTTTACCGTTTCCCTTGGCCGTAACGTAGGTTACCTTGGTGCCGAAGACACCCGGTATGCCGGTCAATTTCTCATAAATCATGTCAGCGGCCCGGTGTGCCACACGGCGCATGGTGCCGCGACTCGCCGGCATTCGATAGCCAATTAGTTGCTGTCGGCGAAGCGGATCGAATAACTGAAATTGCACCGTATACGCGTTTTCGCCAGTTTGCGCAACACTGCCAATGACCAAAGCCTCAACGCCAAGGATCGACCAGTCGTCGAAATCGACATCCGCGCCAGAGGTCGGTTTTTGCAGCATATTATCTGCCGATATCGGCCGAAATCGACCGCTGCGATGTAGATCGGCGCCAATTACGTCGGATAGGTCGAATGGCGCATTGGATGAAGCGCCCTCCCAACCAAATGGGACAACGGCGACGGGCACCCGCGAGCCGCCCCCACGGGTGATTTCAATCTCGAGTTGTGCGTTTGCCGATGTGACAAATACAAGCACGAGTCCAAGCACAGCCGTCAGCCGTGAGAACAAATTCCGCATAGATCTTGCCCAAGTCATGCCAGAGGGGCCCTATTCTTCAGGTTTGAACACAATTTTCAAGCCTGGATCGAATAGATTTGGGTTTTTCGGGCTTGGCAATGGCGAAGCCTTCAACACAGCGGCCTCGATAGACCGCCTCACTGCAGCGTCACCGTTGCATCGGCCCACCTGCGCGGAAACGACTTCACCGCCGCGTAATTGCCGTACAGAGACCACACACTCTATTCCAGGTTGTGCGGACGCCGGGGCAATCCAATTGCGCATGATCTTCTGCTGTATCGCGAATTGATAGCGCGCCATCTCACCGGAATTCATCGCCGCCAATCTGTCAGCCTCGCGCTTCATTTCGATACGCTGCTCTTCCGCTTTTTCGCGGTCAAGCGCCTCCTTTCTTAGGCGTTCATTTTCTTTTCGTTGACGTTCCTCGTCTTCTTTGCGTTTTTTCTCTGCTGCCACGCGGCGCTTTTCGACTTCCTCTTCCTTGCGTTTTTTTTCTGCTTCCGCGTCTTGCTTCTTACGCAGTGCTTCTTCCTTGCGCTTTTTTTCGGCTGCTTCTTTATCGCGGACTCTTTGTTGCTCGCGCTTTTCCTCCTCAACGCGCATTTGTTCTTCGGCCTCGACGCGCTTTTGCTCGCTCAAATCGGGCGGTGGTTCCGGTTCGGATTCCGGTTCAGGATCCGGTTCTTGTACGACAGGCGGCGCTTTTAATTCATCCTTCGTGACTAATGTTGCCTCGATAACCAGTGGTGTTTGCGCTTTTACCGGACCAAACAAGTCGAATGAGAACACTAATGCAGTCACAAAAATACCGTGCAATAGCAGCGCCATCGTCACTGGAATAATGTTGTATTTATCGCGTATCAAAACGTCACTCACTCGGGAACCGGATAGGAATCCAGAGGATCTGTTACAAAACCAATATTTTTGGCGCCGGCGCGCTGCAGAACGACCATCGCACCGACAACGTTACCGTAGGGAACCGCACGATCCGCTTCCACCAGTATCTGAACTCCCGGGCTTGCTGTAATTATTGAGCGGACGATCCGTGCAATTTCGTCGCCGCTGGATGGTTTGTCTTCGTCATCGCCATAGTTAATAAATAGATTACCTGCCACATCGACGCTCACAACAATTGGCGGCTTGTCTGAAGTGTCGACGATCGGTGCGGCGTTCTCCTGCGGTAGTTCAACTGCCACTCCTTGGGTCAACAACGGTGCGGTCACCATAAAAATGATTAACAGCACAAGCATCACATCGATATACGGCACAACATTAATTTCAGCGATGAGTTTGCGTTTTTGTAACGGCGTCGCCACTAGCTGGCTCCCTTGGCCTGAGTTCGCGCATGACGTTGCAGAATGCTGGAAAATTCCTCCATAAAGCCGTCGTAGCGCACTTCCAAACGTACGACCTTGTCGGCGTAGCGGTTGTAGGCGATCAGTGCGGGTATCGCAGCGAACAGACCCATCGCGGTCGCGACCAGCGCCTCGGAAATGCCCGGTGCCACCATAGCAATTGTTGCCGACTGCGCACCCGCCAGACCCAAGAATGAATTCATGATGCCGATGACAGTGCCAAACAAGCCGACATAGGGACTCGTCGACGCAATGGTTGAGAGCGTTTCCAAACTTTGTTCTAACCGGTCAACTTCACGCATTTGCGCAACGCGCATTGCGCGACGACATTCATCGACCACTTTTTCCGGTTCGACTGCATTGGCCTGCTGCGAAATACGGTTGAATTCGCGAAATCCCGATTCAAAAATGCTCGCCATACCGACGCTGCCACCCTTTATTCGAGTTGCGCTACGATACAAAGTATTGAGATCACCACCCGACCAAAAATTGGTTTCGAATTCATCACATGCGGCGCGTGTCCGCCGAATGAGGCGGCGCTTAGTAAATATAATGCTCCAAGACACAAATGACGCCGCCAGTAGCAGAAACATCACGATTTGCACTGCGCCGCTCGCGTCCATTACTAGTCCGATAATCGATAATTCGGAATTTGAATCAGTCATACTCTAATTTTCCTTAAACAATGCTTTAGGCAAGCGCAATGGCCTTTGCGAATCAGCGTCAATGTAAGCTGCTTTGGTCAATCCCTTGCACAAAAGTTCACCTTTAACATCTTGCCAATAAATGTTCTGCTCGATCAGAAACGTCGCACGTGTATGCTCGATCATGCGTGCTGTGGCGACAATCTCGTCATTGAATTTCGCAGGAATGAGGAACGACGCGCTGGTGTCGACGACGACGAAACAACGTCGCTCGTTTTTTAATAGGTCGCCCTGGTCAATGCCCATCGAACGAATCCACTCCGTTCGTGCCCGCTCCATGAACTTGAAGTAGTTTGCAAAGTAAACCAGACCTTGTGCGTCGGTGTCCTCATAGTAAACACGAATTGGCCAAGCAAATAGGGTTTCGCTTGATTCAAACGTCATCAGCCTTGGCTCAATTATTATCGACTAGCGGCAACTCGGGCGCTACTTCATGTGTCGGAGGAACAAGCCCGAAATGCAAATAAGCGTTTCGCGTTGCGACACGGCCACGCGCCGTGCGCATCATGAAGCCCTGCTGAATAAGGTATGGTTCCAAAACATCCTCGATGGTGCCGCGCTCCTCGCCGATCGCCGCCGCAAGACTTTCTACGCCCACGGGTCCACCATCAAATTTCTCTATAATGGTTCGCAGCAATCGCCTGTCCATTGCGTCAAATCCGTTGGGATCGACCTCAAGCAAGTCCATCGCACTCTTTGCAACGGCTTCAGTGACCTTGCCGTCGGCCTCGACCTCAGCAAAGTCCCGCACCCGTCGAAGCAATCGATTGACGATACGCGGCGTGCCGCGAGCACGACTTGCGATCTGCTGGGCGCCGGCTGAATCCATCGGCAAATTCAGAATATTCGCTGAGCGTGTTGCAATTGTTTCCAATTCGCTTTCTGTGTAGAACTCCAGGCGCTGTACGATACCAAACCGATCGCGTAGAGGAGACGTTAAGAGACCCGCACGCGTTGTTGCGCCGACCAGCGTGAATGGCGGTAGATCGAGTTTGATTGAACGTGCAGCGGGCCCTTCGCCAATCATAATATCCAGTTGGAAGTCTTCCATTGCGGGATAAAGCACTTCCTCAACCACCGGACTCAGACGATGAATTTCATCAACAAAAAGAACGTCGTTTTCTTCGAGATTGGTTAGGATCGCAGCCAGATCTCCGGGTCGCTCCAAAACCGGACCTGATGTCTGCCGCATATTGACGCCCATTTCTCCGGCAACAATATGTGCCAGGGTTGTTTTGCCAAGACCTGGTGGGCCGAAAATCAGTACGTGATCTAGGGCATCATTGCGCCGACTTGCCGCAGTAATGAATATTTCCATTTGATGCTTTACGCTGGACTGCCCAACATAATCCGACAATGTCTTCGGGCGAATCGCTCGATCAAATGCCTTGTCTTCATCCTTTTGCGGAGCGCTACTGAGTCTGTCGTGTTGAATATCGCTCATCGGCTAGCTGCCTGTTTAAGGGCCAAGCGGATTATATCTTCCGCCGTCTTGTTTTCCGTATCCAGACTCCCCACCAAACGGGTAATTTCCGCTGGTTTGTAGCCCAGAGCAACCAGCGCGTCCACAGCTTCGCCTTTGGCATCTTGTTTCGTTACTTGCCCTTTCGGGAGTACTGTCACATTGTCAACATTCACGCGGTCGCGCATTTCTATTATTAATCTTTCTGCTGTCTTCTTGCCAACGCCAGGGATCTTGACCAACAACGCTGCATCCTCAAATTGAACACAGCGTTGAAACTCAGCAACACTCATCCCGGAAAGAATCGCAAGCGTCATTTTCGCTCCTACCCCATTGACTTTAAGTAACATGCGAAATAGCGACTTCTCTTGCTCAGTCGCAAAACCGTAGAGAATTTGTGCATCTTCGCGGACCAAAAGATGGGTAAGTAAATAAACGTTTTCGTCGACGTTTGGCAGTTCAAAGAAGGTCGACATTGGCGTTTCGACTTCGTAGCCAACCCCATGACAATCGATAATAATGCTTGGCGGTTGCTTCCAAGCGAGCCGGCCATTTAGCGAACCAATCATCGACGTTCTACCACACGCGCGTTTGCCAACTGTTCGGTTAAGACTCTTGAATGGCCGTGACATAATGCCGCAGCCAATGCGTCGGACGCGTCTATTGACGGTTCGGCATTTAGGTGCAACATCGCCATAACCATGTGTTGAACTTGCGACTTATCCGCAGCGCCCGTACCTACAATTGCTTGCTTAATCTCACGCGGCGCGTATTCGCGGATTTCTAGCGATGCCGCAAATGTCGCGCAAATGGCCGCAGATCTCGCATGACCCAATTTCAACGCGCTTCCTGCATTCTTGCTGACGAATACACTTTCAACCGACACACAATCCGGTGTGTATTCGCTAACAATATCGGTTACAGACTGGAAAATGATTTTCAGGCGTTCTGAAAATTCGCCGCGCTCGCTGCGAATTGAACCGCTCGCCACATACGTTGCTTTACTGCCACTGAAATCAACAACACCGAACCCGGTGAGTCTTGAGCCAGGATCGATTCCCAAAATTCTGTATTTATCGGTCAACAATGCATTCAAAGCTCGGCAAGAATTTCGTCCGCTATCTCGGCATTACTATAAACGTTCTGCACATCGTCGAGGTCTTCCAACATCTCCAGCATCTTAACCATCGACGCGGCCGCTTTGACATCCAGTTCGGCATTCGTTGTCGCACGCATTGTTAATTCAGCATGTTCGGCTTCGATGCCGGCGGATTGAAGCCCGTCTCGAACTGACTCGAAATCCGTCGGTTCCGTAATCACCTCGATCGATCCGTCCGCGTCAACAATGACGTCTTCAGCACCAGCCTCTATCGCCGCTTCCATAATTGCATCCTCACTGCTGCCCGTGGGAAATTGCAGTGATCCAACGTGATTGAACAAATAGCCCACAGAGCCGTCAGCGCCAAGATTGCCACCAAATTTGGAAAACGCATGGCGTACCTCTGCTACGGTTCGATTCTTGTTGTCCGTCATGCAGTCGACTATCACTGCAGATCCACCTGGACCGTAGCCTTCATAACGCGCCTCGATATAGTCGACACCATCCAATTCGCCTGCACCGCGTTTCACTGCCCGGTCAATGTTGTCCTTCGGCAGACTCTGCCCTTTTGCTTTGTCGACGGCCAGACGCAAGCGAGGATTTGCCGCAAGATCGCCGCCACCCATGCGCGCCGCAATCGTTATTTCGCGGATTAACTTGGTAAACAACTTACCGCGCTTTTTGTCCTGGGCACCTTTGCGGTGTTGGATATTTGCCCACTTGCTGTGTCCTGCCATAGTTCCTCTTCCGAGCTAATTCAATGCCACCAGCGCGAACCTCAGCGTAGGTTAATTCTGCTGCCTCCCAATTCATCTCGAACATAACGAAATCGAATAGAGGCGTTGCAAACCTTCGTCCGCATCGCCGACTGTCGCTGCTTATCGTCGCTAGCCTTAATTCAAGCGGACGATAAACAGTAGCGCGCCTCAATTGACTCAGCCCAAGTTCGAGGGAATGGCCAACCGCCCGGATGCATATGCTGAAGCGAACAATCGCGCAGGCTGGCCTTATCTGCGCGTATGATAGCGGTTCTCTCAGCACTAAACACCCGTGACAGCTCGACAGATGACCGATACCGCCCGCACTAACGCCGCTGCAAGCCCGCCTCAGCGCGCATCTCAGAAAGCCATTGACGATCTGCTGAGCGAGCTCAGCGGATCTGACCGTGCAGACACGCTCATTGCGGAGGGTCGCGCCATCGCTGAAATCCTAGAGCCGCTCGGACTACCGGCGGATCTGCGTTTGGCGGTGCTGCTGTATCCCCTCGCCCGTGAGGCCAAAATCGATCATTCGTCACTATCCGAGGGGCCACTGGCAGACCTCGCAACGCCAATAGCTGGGCTCGTCCAGCTTGGCCGATTCTCGCTGCCAGACCATTGGCAGCCGGGCGAGGCACTCGCGACGCAGCAATCGGAGGCGCTTCGCAAGATGTTGCTGGCAGTCGTATCCGATGCTCGGTTGGTATTGGTGCGCATTGCCGAACAGTTGTACCGCCTGCGTCTTGCAAAAACCGAAGTTGCAGATGTACAGCTCCGCATCGCCATCGAAACCCGGGAAATCTACGCGCCGCTCGCCAATCGCCTGGGCGTATGGCAGCTCAAGTGGGAACTAGAGGACCTCGCATTTCGGTATATGGAGCCGCAGACCTACAAACAGATCGCGCAAGCCCTGAACGAAAAGCGGGTCGAGCGAGAAGCATTTATCGAAAGTGCCAAAAATCAGCTGCAAGAAGAGTTGTTAAAGACTGCGATCAACGCAGGCGTTAGCGGCCGACCTAAACACATATACAGTATTTGGCGCAAAATGCAGCGCAAAGACAGCGCCTTGGAGCACATTTTCGATATCCGGGCGATTCGCATCATGGTTGATAATGTCAGCGAGTGTTACGCCGCATTAGGCACCGTGCATAACTTGTGGTCGTACATACCCGGCGAATTTGACGACTACATCGCGAACCCGAAAGACAACTACTACCAGTCCTTACACACAACGGTGATCGGGCCTTCGGCACAAACCTTAGAAATTCAAATACGCACCGCCGACATGCACAGACACGCCGAACTTGGCGTAGCGGCCCACTGGCGCTACAAGGAAGGCAGCACCACACAAGCAGCTTTCGATCAAAAAATTCAATTCTTGCGGCAAATACTAGAACCGTCAGAGCAGGACGGTGATTTGTTGGATCAGATCCGCGAGGACGTATTTGAAGACCGGGTCTATGCGATTAGCCCGAAAGGCGATGTTGTCGAAATGCCAGCCAAAGCAACGCCCCTGGACTTTGCTTATCACGTGCATACGATGGTCGGCCATCGCTGCCGGGGCGCAAAGGTAAACGGAAAAATTGTGCCACTAACGTATCACGTCAAGAATGGCGACAGAATTGAGATAATCACCAATAAAGAGCCGCAACCAAGTCGCGATTGGTTAAGCCCGAAACTCGGCTACCTCGCGGCATCGCGGAGCCGTACCAAGGTGCGAAATTGGTTCCGTCAACGCGATAAAGAGCAAAATAAACGACAAGGCCGTGAAATACTTGATCGTGAATTGGTGCGTCTGAACCTTCGTGAATTTCCGGTCGTGGATATCGCCAAACAGATGAAGTTCGCCGACGTCGATTCACTGTGCATTGGTCTCGGCGCTGGCGACGTCAGTTCGAACGCGATCGCTAACGCCATTCAAAACCTGCGCGACGATCCGTCTGACACTCAGGTTCGACGCAAACGCGGATCCCGTGTACAGCGCAATACGACAGAGCAAGTCGCCGTCTCCGGCGTTGGCGATCTGTTATGTAATTTCGCTCAATGTTGCCGGCCCGTGCCACCGGAGTTGATATCTGGATACATTACCCTGGGCCGCGGTGTCAGCATCCACCGCGAGGACTGCGGAAACTTTCTCAACCTATTGTCTAAACAACCAGAGCGAGTCATCGAGGTCGATTGGGGGCAATCGTCGAACGCAATGTATCCGGCAGCGATTACGCTTGCTGCGTACGACCGTCAAGGATTGCTTCGAGACATTAGCGCCGTATTGTCAGACGAAGGAGTCAGCGTCGACGGTATTCAAACCAAGAGCGACAAACAGCATATGCAAGCATTGATGGAGCTGGATATATCCGTACCTGGGTTGGCCGTATTAAGCAGTATAATCAATCGATTAGAGAATGTTTCTAATGTTATTTCTGTTCGTCGAAAGGCCTAAGGTGGCTTACTTGGCTGCGTTCTTGTTTTGCATGAATACGTCCGATACAACATCCAATTCACGCACCAAGTCGCTGACTCTCTTTACATTCGCATACCGATCAACGATCAACAGCGAGTTCGATTGTGCGTTCGCTACGAGGTGTCCCGCTTGCGGCAAAATAGGTCGAAGAATAGGAACGAAATGCGCGGCTGAACCATTCTGCAGCTGAATCACCCGAGTCACCCACTCGTCATCCGCAATATCCATTGTGTCTTCATTCACGATCGGCAAAGAATGCTGCCGAACATAGCGCACGGGAATGACGTTGACGTGGCCACCTATGGTTACGGCGGCCATGCCATTATTGCGCAGTATCGCCAGCAGGCCTGCATAGTCGACATCCGATATCGCGACGGATCCGGTAACCAAAGTCGAGGGTACCTCGCGGTGAATCAGAAAATCTCTGCCGCTTATCTTAGCCACCTGATCGAGCAGTCGCTGCAACTCCAGCGCCGGCAGATCCGGACGGTCTCGCATAGTTTTAGTAGCCGAAATTTCGGCGGCATTTCCTGTAATTGCGATACAAAAAATGATGCTCAACACTATGCTTGCGCTTTTCATATGTTGCACTCCCGATATCTTGCGAATTATGGATGTACCGATTCCGTTTGCTATGTTGTTAACGCAGCAGTCGCAAATGTGGGGTTAAATCGATGTCAGAGCAACACTAGAAAGTCTACTTGTTGACGTTATTCAGCGCCTTGCCATCGACTGCCAGCGATGCTTCATGCATTGCTTCGGACAAACTTGGATGCGCATGGATTGTCCGTTGCAGATCTTCAGTGCTCGCCGAAAACTCCATAGCCAATACGGCCTCAGCTATGAGTTCACCGGCCATTGGACCGACAATATGTACACCAAGTAGCTCATCGTCCACCTTCGACGCCACAATCTTTACCATGCCGCCAGGTTGTTCCATCGCCTTAGCGCGACCACTGGCGGCGAATGGAAAAGATCCCGTCTTGTATTCTATGCCAGCCGCTTTCACTTCTCGCTCGGTCCTTCCGACCCATGCGATTTCCGGCGCGGTATAGATCACCGACGGTATGACCGCGTAGTTCATTTCCGCAATCTCACCCGCAATGAGATCGGCCGCCATGACGCCTTCCTCCGATCCCTTGTGTGCCAGCATAGGCCCGCGGACGCAGTCGCCGACCGCGTAAACACCTGGAACAGACGTGCGACACTCGTCATCTACTTCAACGAAACCACGCGCATCAGTGGTCACACCAGCATCGTCAGCAAACAATCCGTCGGTAAATGGTCGTCGACCAACCGCCACCACCAACTTATCCACCGCGAGCGATGACGCTCCATCTGCAGTTTCAAAGCCGACGTTCACCTCGCCGTTGGCGATATTCGCCGAAGTCACTTTGGCGCCAAGCCGGATGTCGAGACCGTGCTTTTTGAATTGTTTTGAGGCGTCATTGGCGATGTCTCGATCAGCCATCGCGAGGAAATCGTCCATAGCCTCAAGAATCACAACCTCCGATCCCAGCCGTGACCAAACGCTGCCGAGCTCCAGCCCGATCACGCCGGCGCCAACGACACCTAATCGCTTAGGCACCGTCGCAAAATCCAACGCACCCCATGAATCGACAATGAACTCATCGTCGTATTTCGCAACGGGTATTTCTATCGGCGTCGACCCAGTAGCAATAATGACGTGTTTGGCGGCAAGAACCTCAGGCTCGCCGCTTACCGGCATAAATTCAACTTTTTTGCCGGCCAGGAGCTTGCCCTGCCCAACAAGTCCATCAATTTTGTTCGCCTTGAATAATCCGGCAATACCGCCTGTCAATTGCCTGACGATTCCCGCTTTACGTTTTTGCATCGCGCTGACATCCATGGAAACGCCAGCATGCTGAATGCCGTGCTTCTTAAATTCGTATTGCGCACGGTGATATAACTCAGATGATTCGAGTAACGCTTTGGATGGAATACAGCCTGCATTTAAGCACGTGCCACCGAAGGCGTTCTTACCGTCACGATTCGTCCATCCGTCAATGCAAGCGACGCTAAGGCCGTGCTGACTCGCGCGAATTGCTGCCACATATCCGGCGGGACCTGCACCGATTACGACGACGTCGAAACTTCTACCCATTATTTTGACTGCCTTTTTATTTGAAACGACTTAATTTAGTTACGATCGTGTCCGTCAGTAAATGTCATACCTGCAAAAGCAGCCGACTCGGATCTTCCAAAGATTGCTTTATGCTAACCAAAAACTGCACAGCTTCTTTGCCGTCAATGATCCGATGATCATAAGTTAACGCCAGATACATCATCGGACGCACTACGACTTCGTCGTTAATTGCTATCGGGCGTTTTAGAATAGCGTGCATACCAAGAATTGCGCTCTGTGGAGGGTTCAGGATTGGCGTTGATAGCATAGAGCCGAATATTCCGCCGTTGGTAATGGTGAACGTACCGCCCGTCAGATCTTCCATGCTGATCGATCCATCGCGCGCTTTCTCGCCAAGCGCCGCAATCGCGCTTTCAACACCGGCAAAGCTCAGCAGATCAACATCGCGCACAACCGGCACCATCAACCCGCGATCGGAAGACACTGCGACGCCAATATCGAAATAGTTGTGATAGACGATATCCTTGTCCTCAACAGACGCGTTGACAGCCGGAAACTTTTTTAACGCGTCGACAGCCGCTTTCGCAAAAAATGACATAAAGCCCAGCTTTACGCCGTGCTCCTTCGCAAATGATTCCTTGTAACGTGTACGCAGATTGATGACTTCTGTCAGGTCGACCTCATTGAATGTCGTAAGCATTGCGGACGACTGTTGGGCTTCGACCATGCGATCGGCGATTCGCGCCCGTAGGCGCGTCATCGGCACGCGTTCCTCGGTGCGCTGCGGCCCGCCATCGTCTAGTGAATAGTCCGGCGTAGGATCGCCGGGCGCGACATTCTCATCGCTATGACTTTTCAAATAGGACATGACGTCGGATTTCGTGATCCTCCCATCTTTCCCTGTCCCAACGACGATTGTTGCGTCGAGATCGTGTTCGTCAAGCAGTCGTCTAACCGATGGGCTGAGCTTGTGCGCTGCTTCACTAGTACCCTCAGATTCTCTTATCTTCGGGTCAGGTACGGCGCGCCCTTTAGGCGTTTCTTTAGTAATTTGAGCAGCCGGCGCATCACCCTCTTCGAGCACCGCTAACAAATCGCCTGCTGTCACGGTTGCACCATCCGTGACTTTTATTTCCAGTAATGTGCCGTTGGCTGGCGCCGGAACCTCAAGGACAACCTTGTCAGTTTCAAGGTCTGCGAGGCTTTCGTCTCGCGACACTCCGTCGCCAACTTTCTTATGCCACGCAACCAGCGTTGCATCTGTTACCGATTCTGGCAAAGGAGGTACTCTGATTTCTATTGTCATCTATTCGTCCGCATGCTTGGTGTCGCCATCGAGGGGATCATTCGACGGATCTAGCTGAATCCCAAAAGAGCTATGTCGCAGTCTTTTCCGATTTTTGTTTTGTCGATTTGCTTGCACTGACTTTTATGCCTAAGGCCGCCTCGACCAGTGCTTGCTGTTGTTGCAAATGTAGTTTGAAAACACCCGACGCGGGGGCGGCTGCGCTCGACCGGCCTGCGTAGTAGAGCTGTTGATCGTCGCGCAATGCTTCCTGAAGGCGATGCCGAATTTGGTACCACGCCCCCTGATTTTGTGGTTCTTCTTGACACCATACAACGGCATTCGCTTGTGGGTACTTAGCCAACTCAGTGGCATACTCCTCGATCGGAAACGGATATATCTGCTCAATGCGAATCAACGCCACATCTTTAATGTCGGCGACGATTTTCGACTCCAACAGATCAAAGTAAACTTTACCGCTGCAGAATACCAACCGTTTCACTGTTTTGTGTTTAGCCGTAGATTCGTCGGGAATCACTCGTTGAAATGAGCCGGTCGATAGTTCGACAAGAGGTGAGACTGACAATTTGTGTCGAAGTAAACTCTTTGGCGTCATGACGATCAACGGCTTACGCAAGCTGCGACGCATCTGACGGCGAATCATATGGAACATCTGCGCCGGTGTAGACGGCACGCATACCTGAAGGTTGTGCTCTGCACATAGCTGCAAAAACCGTTCTAGCCGCGCGGAGGAATGTTCGGGACCTTGTCCCTCGTAACCATGTGGCAAGAATAACGTCAGACCGCATAAACGTCCCCACTTCGCCTCACCCGAGCTGATAAATTGGTCGATTACCACTTGTGCACCGTTCGCAAAATCGCCGAACTGACCTTCCCAAATTACCAACGTATTCGGATCCGTAGTCGCAAAACCGTATTCGAAAGCCATGACCGCCTCTTCCGACAAAAGCGAGTCGATTACCCGAAACGCACCGGGTCTGTCCGTGATCGTTTGTAGCGGGATATATTCTTGGCGATTCGTTTGATTATGCAGCACCGCATGGCGATGGAAGAACGTACCACGCCCGCAGTCTTGGCCGGTGATTCGGCAATCATGCCCTTCATCCAGAAGTCCGGCATAGGCCATCGTTTCGGCGAAACCCCAGTCCATGTCGACCTCGCCCTTCAGCATTCGCGAACGCTCGTCAACGATTCTTTTGACGCGACCATGGAGTGTAAGATCGGCAGGCATTTCGGTAATCTTCTTACCCAACTCGTGAACCTTTGCGGGACTCAAAGTCGTGTCCGCGTCACTGCCGCCAGACAAGTAAGGAGACCAATCCACCGTATACTCGTTGCCAATCATCCCCAATGACGACTTTGGTACTGGCTCGCCGCGATCGAGGCTGTCGCGATAATCGCCTTGCATCGTTGCGACTCCGGCATCGTCAATTAGTCCAGCTTGCTTTAGTTGGTCGGCATACAATGCGCGAGTTGTCTTGTGGTCACGAATTCGTGCATACATGACAGGTTGCGTCGCGCTCGGCTCGTCTGCCTCGTTATGGCCGTGGCGACGGTAGCAAACAAGGTCAATAACGATATCTTTCTTGAATTTTTGGCGGTATTGCAATGCCAGACGCATAACAAAAATTGCGGACTCTGGATCGTCCGCATTTACATGAAAGATGGGCGCCTCAATCATTTTCGCGACGTCGCTGCAATACGTTGTGGAGCGAGCATCACTTGGTCGGCTTGTCGTAAAACCGATTTGATTGTTAACGACAACGTGGACTGTACCGCCAGTCCGAAAGCCGTTCGTCTGCGACATTTGAAACGTTTCGGTAACGACACCTTGCCCTGAAAATGCGGCGTCACCGTGAATCAATACTGGCAACACTTCTTGCCGTTCCGCGTCACCTCGTCTTTGTTGACGCGCTCGTACTGACCCCTCGACCACTGGATTCACGATTTCCAAATGCGACGGATTGAATGCCAATGCAATATGTACGTTGCCGCCAGGCGTCTTCATGTCTGCCGAAAAACCCTTATGGTATTTAACGTCGCCGGAGCCTTTCATATCTGCCGGTTCGACTTTGCCCTCAAATTCTTCGAAAAGGTCCTCTGGAGATTTACCCAGAACGTTCACAAGTACGTTAATGCGCCCGCGATGCGCCATGCCGATCACGAATTCCTTAATGCCAGCGGTACCACCCTGCTGAATTAGATCCTCGAGCATAGGAATGAGGCTGTCGCCACCCTCTAACGAAAATCGTTTCTGACCGACGAATCGGGTATGTAAATAGCGCTCGATTCCCTCCGCTGATGTCAGTTGCTGCAGTATCCATAATCGCTCTTTGTCCGTGAGACGATCGGCCACCATACCTCGCTCAAACCGTTTTCGAAGCCAAAGGCGTTCGCGTGCCCGCGACACGTGAGCAACCTCGGCACCAATTTTTCCGCTGTAAATTGTCTGCAACAACTCGAGAATATCGCGCAACTGCATGCGCTTGTTGCCAGTGCCGGCGAAACCGCCGGTAAAGAACTCGGTATCCATGTCCGCATCACTCAACCCTAGATAGTCGAGCTTCAAGACCCCTGGGATGGGTCGTTTCATTAGTCCCAGTGGATCAATGTCTGCAATTTGATGGCCGCGTAGGCTATAGACCTGAATTAACCGAGAGACGGCCGCTTGCTTTTCTCCGGCCGATTGACCGCCCGAAGAGCGCCGGACCACCTGCCGGCGTCCGTTGCCCGCAGGTGACGATTGCTCAAGCAAGCGCTGCCGAATTGGCGAATGTGCAGTATCCACAACGCTGGAGTCTGTGGTTTCCTGAAGCGTAGCGAAATATCGCCGCCAGCCCCTGGATACTGAATTTGGGTCTTCTAAATAGCGCTCATAGAATGCTTCAACCGCAGTAGCGTTACTACCGAACAGCGGTGAAGATGCGATTTGATCTTTGATTGAATGGCTCATAGGGAGCAGGTATTAGGCCAAAAGGAGCGGTGCTTTAGGGTTAGGCAAGTGATCGCGATGGTGCG
The DNA here is from genome assembly GCA_021773015.1 of Woeseia sp. GTDB lineage: Bacteria > Pseudomonadota > Gammaproteobacteria > Steroidobacterales > Woeseiaceae > OFTM247. The sequence goes on along the minus strand of JAJFKW010000001.1, from coordinate 61,556 downwards.
GTCGTCAGTTTAGCCTAAGCAATGACCAGAGGGAATTGGCCTTTCGATTTGTGGCGTATCGTGGCTCACATTTGCCGGAGCAAAAAGACGAACTCGTAGCAAACCAGACACGCATAAAAACTAAAGAACACCGTTAGCAACAATCCGGCCCTAAATCGATCCATGAATCGGGCACGCGACAGAAATACCAACACCAGGACACCGAAGCCCGTTAATGACACCTTCGTCACGGCAAACGAGAACGTGCTTTGACCAATGACAGCATTCATCACCGGATTTATCTCCACCGCGCCACGTTCGAGCAACTGCAAAGTAAAAAAGGCATCCATGCAGCTAAGCAGCATGATTCCCACGGATAGAAAAAACAGCCAGGGATGATGCCAATCAGTGAATAAGGATTCCGCCTCAGCATTGCGGCGTGAGGTGCGGCGTCGAGAACGCAGAAAGCCGTAAAAAACCGTCTTCCAACTGAAATTTCGCCGGTCCTCTTCGGCTCGACTGGCTGACGTTGTTTTTGCTGATTCCATGCCGGTTTTTCGTTCCTTGAAGTGCGCCTCACCCACGGATATTCCCGCATCCGAGGAGTTAACTTACCAATAACACTGGCCCTCTGCCAGTGCCGCTTCCAAAGGCGTCCAAAGACAGGAAAATAATTCGCGCGAAAATAGACGCCAGCGGTCAATGATATGAATTTAGTCAAATTGACGCGCTGCCGAACCGTCAAGCAATAGTCCTGTATCGCTCACATTGCTCTATCGGTGAGGAAGACGGCGACTAAATTGACTGTCCCTCATTAGTACTTCGACCAGTCGTACTATTTATCAGCCCGCCGATTATGCAACTGCCGCGGTGTAACCGCGCGCTGTGACTGGCAGAATGCGGCACGCTCACCACCCTTCTTTTCGCGCATATTTCTCCTGATTCTTTACATTTATGCAGATCGACACGACATTTATTTACGTGCCAACATTGTTTGTTTGACTCAATAGCGGCGCAGGTAGGTCGGACCTAGGATGAAAGCGATGCAAAAATGAGAAGCGATTCGAAACGGCGATTACCGCCGTCAACACGTGCCGCGCTCAGCGCATCCATATTCGCGATATTGCTGTTCCAGACTTGTGCGCTATTCGCCCGCAGCTTCACCCATCTACGACTTTTAGACTTAGGCTACGGCGAATTGTTCGCGAATCAGCTAAGTTGGCTATTGGTTCCGTTGCTATTCGGCGCCCTAGCCTTCCCGATATTGCGCGCTAATTGGGCAGCTATTCGTGCTCGTTTTGCGCTGCGTCAGGTCACGTTGCGCCTCGTTTTTGTATCGATTTCGCTTGGCATAACGCTGCGGCTTGCGGGTTGGGGATTGATTGCTTTTCAAACTGCATTCAGCAGTAGCTACGCGGCAAATGTTGGAGACGCGATCGGCCCGCTGCTTGGCTTTTCCTGTCCGCCGCCAATGACTTTGTCTATGACCGTGCTGGTTTCCGCAATGCTAATTCCGCTATACGAAGAACTGGTGAACCGAGGATTCCTGCTGGAAATTCTATTGAAGTACGGCCGTTGGCTGGCCATCGTAATATCCGCGATCCTGTTCGGCATATTTCATGATCCCTACAGCATTCCATTCGCAACGGTCATCGGTGTTTTCTTTGCTTTCCAGTACTTGAACTCACGCATCTTATGGGCATCGGTAATTAGCCACTGTACGTTTAATCTGGCGACGATAGTCGATTGGAAGTGTTTGCAGATAATCTGGTACCCAGTGCCTCCGACATCCACAATTTTGAGCACCTTGGGCCTCGCATTGGCGGCAACATCGTTTGGCTTGGCCGCATTCTTAGTACAATCGCAGTGTTACTTGCGTCATCAAAGCGCCGGGGTGCAACACACCCCGGCCCCGTTAACGGCTAATCAAAAGCACCCGCGACCCGTTCGATAACATGCGATGTTGCGGCCACAATTCCTTCATAAAAGTTAATCAGATCTCCCCCGATAGAGGGGAAGTTGGATACCCCGCCAATACTATTGCCTGGGGTGCACTGATGTTCATTTCCACCCGCGATCTGTGTAATTTCTTTTGCAGTCAACTGTCTCATGATCTCAACCTCCTTGTTGAGTAAACATTGCTATCAAAATGCGCCATTCGCGCCCCAATCAGCATACTCAAATCTACCCCCATCGCCGCCGACAAATTGTGGTTTTTAGTGCAGATATAGGCGCAAATCAGATGATTCTGCGCGATACAAGCTTGCAGCCCTGTGATACAGCTCACAGCGCGTACTGTGAAGGAGCTCTAATCTACGCTCAGATAGTTTTTGCCCACGCTTGGGCATACGGAGATAGCAATGGGTACTTTTCGTAAATTAATGCTGGCAGGCTTGTTGGTCGCAATTTCTGGTTCGGTCACTGCTGGCGACAATTTCTGGATAGGTGCGAAAGCGGGCACGCTAGGCATTGGTGTTGAAGCTGCTTGGCGCCCAATTGAGTGGATCGATGTACGCTTTGGTGCCAATCAGTACGACTATGACGACACCGGATCACAAGCTGGCGTTAACTACGACGGTACGCTAGGCCTGGAAACCTTTTATGGGACCGCAAATTTCCGTTTTCCACTGAGTCCTTTTCGCATCTCAGTCGGCGCTTTTTCCAACAGTAATCGAATTGATCTGGTCAGCAATGACGCCACGTCTGTAGAAATTGGTGGAATCGTCTACACCGCGAACGAAGTCGGAACGCTGCGTAGCGAAACGACCTGGGCAAGCACTTCGCCGTATGTTGGCGCAGGCTTTGATTTTGAAGTCGCTAACAGAGTTGGTCTGTCATTGGACTTCGGCGTCCTATGGCAGGGCGATCCGGACGTTACGTTAACTGCTGACGGATTGCTCGCCAATGACGCGGTATTTCTTTCCTCGCTTGAGTCAGAACGTTCAGAGTTGATCGATGAGGTCGACGCGCTGAAGGCCTATCCGGTGATATCGCTCGGCATAAACTTCAACTTCTAAATTTGCGATTTACGCCACCCAGGCCGCGCCCTTTGGGTGCGGTTTTCTTGTAGTAGCCGATTGCCGCAGGCTAGTTGAAGCAGTCGACAACTCGTCTCCAAGCAATGGCCGTCCTAAGGTACTTCAGTCGCAGCCCGGGCAACGGAAACGGATCGGACAACCCCTGCACCATTATCGGTAGAGATTTCGGCACGGCAGAGTCCGACCGCTTGGACTGCACGAGCCAATTCGCGATTTGCTTACCGGACCAAATCGCCGTGTTAACGCCGTTGCCGTGATAGCCGAAGGCAAAAAATACGCTCGGATCATCATTGAATTGCCCGATGCAGGGCGTGCGTCGTCGCGTCATACAAACCAGCCCATGCCACTGAAAATCGATATCTACGTCGTGCCATTGCGGCCACTGTCGAATCAACTGTCCCCGTAACGCGGTAAAAATTCTTCTAGCACCCGACTGTGTGCCTGTTGAGTGGCCACGCCCGCCAAACAGCAATCGCTTATCCGGCAGCAATCGAAAATAGTTGAACAATTTACGGGAATTTATTGCCGGATCCTCAGTTGACCATCGATACGCTTCGAGTTCGCCAGCTGTCAGCGGTCGGGTAACGATGATTGCGCTGATAACTGGCAATGTGACACCTATAAATTGCCGGTGCAAATGCTCCGGCATGAACCCATTGGTAGCCATCACGACACGATCGGCTTTGAGCGTTCCCCATTCACCCGTTAAATAGTGCGCGTTCGATTCCGTGTGCCAACTCTTTACCGCAGATTTGAAATGTAGCGCTGCACCGTTGCGGCGGGCGGCGCTGGCCAGGCCACACACAAATTGCAACGGATGAAGTCCGAATGTCGGTCGCAGTAAGGCCGCGCCATGTTGTTCGGTCGAATCGAAGTATTTTTGCCGAAACTCTTCCGCCGATACTACTGATGAATCTAGGCCCAGCAAGCTAGACTGCATTTCAGCGTGCTTACGTAATGACTCAAACGCGCTGCTCGAATGGGCGACCTCCAACTCCTGCGAACCTTGCACGACGGTATCGATGCTTTCACCACGTATGATCTCGCCAACGAGATTGACCGCATCGACCTGTGATTGGTAATAACGACGCGTCTCGTCGACTCCGAAGCGCGCAAGTTGTTGTTCGAGGCTGAGTTTGCTTCCGCCAATTCCGCAGAAACCGCCGTTCCGGCCGGATGCGCCCCAGCCCAAATGGCCAGCGTCCAAAACGCGTACGTCTAGACCATAATCTCTCGTCAAATGATACGCGGTAGACAGCCCGGTGTAGCCGCCGCCAATAATCGCAACGTCACAACATTCGGTACTGCGTAATTCATCGCCTTGGCTAGGCAATCGATCTACAGTGGCTTCCCAATAGGAAGACTGCGGTATCTCGAATTGATACATGTTTTTGTCGTACAACTGCCGCACGTCGCCCGAGTGATTTGTCGAGAACTTCATATTTCAGAGTGTACACAATCGCCGATGAGCGTTAAGGTTACTGACCTTTTAGAATGACGTGCTGGTAACGATGAGCAAGTTTTCCGAACAAATTCGACGGCATTCGGTGGCCCTGATAAGCCTTGCCGTTGCGGTATCCAGTCTCGGCTACAACACTTGGCGGAACGAGCAATCCGAAGCCAATCGAAATATCCGTACAGCAGGCATCGAGCTGCTCATCAAGCTGGGCGAGCTAGATCGGATAATTCTACTCGCACAGTATGGTCCAAGTGGTGCAGACCAGTCTTCGGCGGAACTCGTGATGCATACGCGATCTGGATGGGCTTATGTGCTTACGGCCAGAGATTTAGGGACACTAGCAACCGAATCAGTCGAGGCGTCCACGGCAATTTTGTTCGAGACTTGGAGCGACAATGAGAAACGGCTGGGCAGCGATGACGATGAATCATTTACAGCAATTTCTATGAGCATCGATAACGTCCGCGACAGCGTGCTCATCGTGCTGGCGGAATTGGATTAGCACAGGCGCTGCCGGTAAAATTCAATCGCGACATATTGACTCGGCGATGCGAATAATTGCCGCAAGACTTTCCGCCACATCCTCGTCAGTCGTAGACCAGTTGCTGACGCTAATGCGCATTGCCGTTCGGCCTTGCCAAACCGTGCTACCGCACCAGCAAGTACCATCCAATTGAATTTCGTTGACAATCGCGAGGGTCGTTGCCTTGTCGCCAAAAGAAACCAGAACCTGATTCAAAACAACGTCGTTCAGTATCTCGTAACCAGCCGCTGACAGTTTTTCTGCAAAATTTCGTGCGTACCGACAACACCGGCTCACCATATCGTCCACGCCTTCGCGGCCAAGCGTACGCAATGCAGCCCAGACTTCGACACCGCGCGCTCTGCGTGAAAGTTCGGGGGTGTAATCGGATGGATTTCGCCCACTTGATTCTGTCAGCAAGTACTCGGCGGTGATTGCCATAGCCGATCTCAGCGCGTTCTCGTCTCGCACAAAAGCGATACCGCAGTCGTAAGGTACGTTGAGCCATTTGTGCGCGTCGGTCGCCCAGGAGTCCGCTTTCTCGACACCGGCAACATACTGGCTGAGTTCGCGGCTTGCTGCCGCCCACAATCCGAATGCGCCATCAACGTGAACCCAAACGTTTGCGCCACATACTCTATCGCAGATGTCGCCAACTGGATCGAAAGCACCGCTGTTGATATTGCCAACCTGTGTGCAAACAATCGTTGGGCCAGATACGTCTGGCAGTTTGTTCACCTGCATGCGACCTTGGCTATCCACCGGTATGGTCGCTACACGTTGCTGCCCCAGACCCAATAATCCTAACGATTTGGTCAACGTTGGGTGGGCTTCTGCGCCAATAACAACCGATATTTCCGGCGCGCCAAACAGGCCCTGCGCGCGCGCATCCCAGCCTGCACGGTTTAATACCTGGTCGCGAGCGGCGGCAAGCGCCGTGAAGTTTGCAATCGTCGCACCGGTGACGAGCGCTGCACCGGCAGTGTCCGGTAGCTGCAACAAATCGAGCATCCAACGAATTGCAATTTGCTCAATATCGGCGACTGCTGGTGTTACTCCATGCATTGCCGCGTTTTGATCCCATGCCCCAGCGAGCCAGTTCGCCGCAAGTGTTATCGGTAAAGACCCACCAATTACAAAACCGAAATAACGCGGTCCGGTCATTGCTACTGCTGCGGGCGAACCTGCAGAATCCAACAATTCCAAAGTTGTGTTCGGATCGCTACCTTGCGTCGGTAATACCTCCACGAATTGACTAAGGCCAGCAATCGCCTCTGCAGATGGCGCCACCGACCTGCTTTGAATCGAAGATCGGTATGCGATCGACCGCCGCGCTGCCTCTTCCAACAATACTTTCATAGAATACTTCCGAATAAATTTCCCATGCTACAAATTACTGCAGCTTGGCCGAAATCAGCAGCGCATCTTTGCGCACCAACACCAAACCAACGATAGCCAACATAATGACGGGCAACGGAATTACGAGGAATGTCTTCCAGCCGTAGAAATGAATCACAACACCGGCCAGCAACGAGGCCGCAGCTGCCACGCCAAAGACGCAAAACTCGTTGATCGCCTGCGCTGTATATCGTTCGCTACTCTTGTATGTTAGCGCCAACGTTGTTGTCGCGCCGACATATAAGAAATTCCATCCAACACCAAGCAAAACCAGGGCAAACCAATAGTGCATATAAGTACGATCAAGCAATCCAGCCACACAAGCAAGAAGCAGCAATGCCGCACCAGCAAGCATAATGCGGATCTTGCCGAGCTTGTCCAACAAGTAGCCTGAAAAAAGGGACGGAGCATACATCGCAATCACATGACTGCGAATCACACTCGCCGTCTTATCGAGGGAAAAGCCGTCATTGATGTGCATACTAATTGGCGTTCCGGTCATCACAAATGACATGGCACCGTATGCGGCGATACCGGAAAACACAGCCACTACAAATAATGGCCGCCGTACGATATTCCGAATCGATGCGTTCGACTCAACACGCTGCTCAGCGGGTTCGGCGTGAAAGCCATCCAGGCTAAGCAACAAGCCCATCTGTAGCAAAAATAGTGCTGACAATATGAAAAATGGACTAGTAAATTGCGCTCCGTCGATCCAACTCAAATCAATTCCGAGAATCACTGAGCCAAGCAACGCGCCACCGATAGCACCGACCAACACCGTCGACACAGCTCTTCCCGCGAATTCCGACGATACACTTTCAATCGCCGCATAACGATATTGCTGGGTAAATGCCATATTCACACCCAGCAGTGCTATGGCCAAAATAAATACTGCAAAGCTACCAATTTGTATCGACCAGGCGGCACACAACGTTGCGCATACCGCACACAAAGACCCAACTGCAAATCCGCGTCGGCGGCCAAGTCGCCGCATGACCAATGTTGCAGGTATGGTCATTAATGCAACGCCAATGACCATCGCCGAAACCGGAATTGTCGCCAGTGCTGGGTCAGGCGCCAAGGTCGCCCCAAGGATTCCTCCTAGTGTGACAATTGTTATTGAGCCCGATGCTGAAATTAGCTGGCAGATAGCCAGAATGATGAGGTTCTTAGATTGCAATATTGCGTCGTCGACAAATGGGCAAGCTGGCATTCTTACACAAACCGCTCTATCGAAAGCGATTCGCTCATCAACAAATTAATTGATGCATCGCTATAATTCCTTCCATGGTCGAATATTCCTTTCATGTCAGCGATGAGCTATCGATACCTTTTGCGGAAATTGAAATAACCGCAGTGCGGGCAAGCGGGCCCGGCGGCCAAAATGTCAATAAAGTCGCAACGGCAATTCACCTGCGCTTTGACTCAGACTCGTCGCGATCGCTATCGACTGATTTGAAACTTCGTTTGAAGGCGAAAAAAGACGCCCGCATAACGGCAGGGGGCGTCGTTGTCATCAAGGCACAAAAGTATCGCAGCCAAGAAAAAAACCGCGACGACGCACTCGGACGTCTGCGTGCGATCATATTGGCGGCGTCTGCGCGCCCGAAAAAACGTGTCGCGACGTTGCCATCCAGAAAATCCAAGCGGACACGGCTAGACGACAAGACCCGGCGCGGAAAATTGAAACAAATGAGGACTAAACCCACAGATTAGCCGCATCTGCTCGGCTGACCACCCCGTCCACCTGTAACAAAGCGTTAGCGCAGATTTATCCGGTACCCGACCAGGCGTCGGCCAAACCTGCAGTAGGGCGAAAGGGAATTCAAAAGCCCACAGGTCTAGCAACTGTAATCTTCCACACGCCTCCTTTCCACCGTAACGGCCAAGGGTTGTTCAGTTACGCGAACTTGATAAAAGCCTCTATATTAGTATATTGTTACCTCGTTATCTTTTTAGAGTCGAACCATGGCAGCCAAACTCATCGAACGAACGCAGACCGGTCTGCGCATTGAAAAATCCCTACTAAAAGTATTGAAGGCATTGGCCGAGTACTGCGATCTAACCCTTGGGGATTTAATTGAAGGCATCGTATTGCATAGTTTCGAGGGCTTGCCGCCCTTTTCGGAGACAACTCAGGCCGCGATTAAAGACCTAAAACAGATATACGGCTGCGATCTCACCGCAGAGGACAGTCATCGGTTGATGGAGCAAAAACAGTGAATACCGCGATCGATTATGTAAAACACAAATTGCCTACTGTTCAAGAATTTGAGCACGGCCAACTCACTGATGAAAACTTCGATCACGTTGGGCACGTTTTCGTAACCTGGAAAATGCTCGAGTCGGCCAGTGTGTTGGAGACATTGCAGCGATCAAGCATTGCGTTACGCAGGCTGACAAAGCGGCTGGGTGTCGAGGCAAAGTACAATGAGACCATTACCTGGTTTTTCGTATTTCTCATTGCAGAGCGCAGACTGCGGAAGGCAACCAGCACATGGGAGCAATTCGCCACGGAAAATGCGGACCTGATGGCGAATAGCAAACAGCTATTAGCGAAATTCTATAGCCCGGAAAAGCTCTCCAACGTGCTTGCTCAGCAACAATTCTTGATGCCTGACCGGTAAAACACTCGCTGTCACGGGCGCCTGCAAGGGGTCATGTGAGACTGCCAGCATGACATGCGGCGTTTGTAGAGCTGAAGTCCTCGATCTCATCACAGTTATGGCGACCGAATCGACATATACTCGCAATACGTCGATCAAAAGCCAATCTGTCGACATATATGGATCAAGTGTCGATAATGTCGATAACCAGCTTACCAATCGACATATTGTGTTAATGGGTTGATGAAATCGACATGAATGACTGACATGTCGAAAACTGGCTCACCAATCGACATATAGTGTTAATAGGTTGATGAAGTCGACATGAATGGCTGACATGTCGATAACTAGCTCACCAATGAACATATAGTGTTCATTGGTTGATGAAATCGACATGAATAACTGACATGTCGAAAAGTGGCAACTAGATCGACATAATGCACGAATATGTCGATCGTGCGTACACATCAATAACGTGGCGCTCGAACAGGCCGAGAGTAGGCGACCCACCGTCGTCGAACACGGCAAGATTGCGGCGCCAGGCGGCCATTCACAAACTGGGAGACGTGTAAGTGACTGTTTTTGATCCTAACGTACCGTTTAATGACCTGCCTGCTTTGCCACCGCCGGTCGAGTTAACCGAAACAACAAACATTCTCAAGAAATGCATAAACGCCCGTGTCGCACTGGCAGAGCTCAAGCAAGCCGCTGAACTGATTCCGAACGCCGCTGTTCTTGTCAATGCACTCCCTTTGCTGGAAGCGCAGGCAAGTTCAGAGATTGAAAATATTGTTACAACAACCGATCGCTTGTTCGAATTTGCCGACATCGCGGAAGATAAGGCGGATGCCGCGACCAAGGAAGCACTGCGTTATCGGACCGCTTTGTACGAAGGTACCAAAATGGTTCAACGAGGTATGCTGACAACCGATAAGGCCATTCAAATCTGTAGCACCATAAAAAACCTGGAGTTAGACATTAGAGCGGACTCGGGCACGCGACTTAAAAACCGCGGAACCGGGGAACTCATATACACACCTCCAGAAGGTCAAAGACTGCTGCAGCAAAAGCTAGATAATTGGCAAGAGTTCATGCACAACGCGACAGATACCGATCCGCTGGTCCGCATGGCAATACAGCACTACCAATTCGAAGCTATTCATCCCTTCTCTGACGGCAATGGTCGAACGGGGAGAATTCTGAATATACTATTTCTCGTCGAGCAAAATTTGCTCGACTCGCCGATTCTTTACCTTAGCCGGCATATAATTATGCACAAAGGTGACTACTATCGATTGCTACTTGAAGTGACTCGAAAACAAGCCTGGGAAGAATGGATTTTATTTATGTTGGACGCCGTCGAACAAACCAGCGTATGGACAACCGACAAAATAAAAGCAATTCGTGAGCTCATGCAACATACCAGCGAATTTGTTCAAAAAAGCCTGCCGAAGATCTATTCGTGGGAACTTGTGGAGGCGCTATTCAAGCAGCCGTATTGCCGCATCGGCAATCTTGTAGATGTTGGCGTTGCCAAACGGCAAACCGCATCTGTCTATTTGAAGCAGCTCTGCGATATTGGTGTACTCAAGGAGATCAAGTCGGGACGAGAAACACTTTTCGTACACCCAAAGTACATTGAACTACTGTCCGGCGAAGAGAACGTATGGGTCTACTATGCAGGCGCCGAAACAGAATCTGTTGTGTCCCTGTAATATAACGCTATAAATTGTACGCGGCTCTTGTTTTGATTTCGCATCGTGGCCCCGCTTAGCAGCGAAAAAATAGACTGTGCTAGATTTCCGCATCGCAGAATCCACTATTGACTAAACAATGTACGATAATTCTTCAATTCAAAATCTCCTAGCAAGTCACCAAAGTGGCTGGTCACTAGACCAACGGTTTTATACGGACCCTAATGTCTACGCTTGCGAACTTGAGCGTATCCTATTGCGTAACTGGTTTATGGCGGGACATGTATCGCAAATTCCAAGATCCGGCGATTTCATAGTCAGCAGAATGGATCAGGAGTCAGCAATCATCGTCCGCACATCCGACGGCTCAATAAAAGCCTTCGCCAATGTTTGCCGCCATCGCGGCTCGCTAATCTGTCTTGAAAATCAGGGCTCGGTGAGAAGCCTTAGATGCCCGTACCATGGTTGGACTTACGATTTGGATGGCGATCTTATCGCGTCCCGATCTATGCCGGCCGAGTGGGATAAATCCGAATACTCATTAAAGAGCGTCTCGATTGAAATCATGGGTGGGCTCATATTTATTTGCTTTTGCGACGATCCACCCTCCTTTTCCGCCGCCAAGCGTGATCTATCCGAACCTATGACAATATTCGGCTTCGACAACATGAAAATTGCGGCGAAAAAAACCTATCCGATGGCTGCCAACTGGAAGCTTGCGGTGGAAAACTATCAGGAGTGTTATCACTGCGCCTCGGCCCACCCTGATTACGCGAAAATGCACACACTAATGTTGGACACGAATAAACGCGACCGTTTGCAAAAAAAAATGTTGAGTCGATTCGGTGCATGCGGTCTAAAGGACATTGAGTTGGATTTTATCGATACCCATGCACCAGCAGGTGAGCAGGGCTACGGCTACAGCCGCACTGCGCTATTCGAAGGCTATAAAACGGGTAGTCGAAATGGAGAACCATTGGCACCGCTACTAGGTCAGCTGACCGGCTGGGATGGCGGTGCATCCGATTGGTCATTCGGTCCGTTTACTTATATCTTGAGCTATAGCGATCATCAGGTCGCCTACGTTTTCACACCAGTCGACGCAATGAACTGTCAGTGCGAAGTTTACTGGATGGTCCGATCAGACGCTGAAGAAGGTCGCGACTATATTATTGATGATCTCATTTGGCTTTGGGACGTCACAACGCAGGCGGATGAAAAAATTATTGTGAACAATTGGGCTGGCGTCAAGTCACGTTACTATAGCCCTGGGCCATTCTCTGGCATGGAAGATATGGAAAGCCGATATATCGACTGGATCGTCCGTGAGCTGGTTTCCACATCATCGGAAACTGAGTATCAGTAATTGAATTTGTTCGGCCAGCCAAGGAAATCCGATTGAGTTTTACCCACGCGAAAACTTTTCAGATATTTAAGTATCTGGTCTATTCGCTGCTCGCAATCAACGTTTACGTATTTTTTGTCGAAGAATGGGCTGCGGCACCGCACCGATTTGTACAGGGGATTGCGATTGCAGACGTTATAGAAGGGTTCGCCGCTACGATTGATACCAGCGCCTGGTTGCTGCTGCTGCTCATGTTCGAGTTGGAAACAGCCGTCCTTGCCGACCATCACTTCACTAAAAAGGTAACCATATCTCTATATGGACTTCGCGCAGTCTGCTATGGCTTCATCGTCTACGCGTTTTACGGATACGTCAGCAAACTGATTTATATATCCGGCATTTCAGCCACCATGCGCATCGATGATCTATGCTCTCTTGCCGGTCAAAGCTGGACTTTCGCAATAGACCTTGACGAATACGCTGCGATTACCGCGGATCGCTGCCGTGGTTTTCCTGTCGCCGACCACTATTTCAAGTTTCCGAATGCCTCAGCCATCGTTGATTCGCTAGGCCTTACCGAAATTCGGCGTCTGGCGTGGGTCGACGTCATTAACTCCGGTGTCTGGTTGCTTGTCGTCGCCGTTCTCGAAATTGACGTTTGGCTGCAGGAACGTAGCTTGCTGCTGGGCAAGGCACTGGCCGCAAGTCGGGTCAGCAAATTCTCGCTCTATGCCATGCTGTTGTTGGCCGCCATTTACTGGGGCGTAAAAGGTGACTTCGTCGATTTCTGGGACGCGTTTTTGTGGCTTGTGGCGTTTGTATTTATCGAACTTAATATTTTCGAGTGGCGCCAGGAGTCCGAAGGTCCAGTGACTGCTTAGTTGGACCAGCAACCGTCAAGGGATCGCAGAAAACAATGGATCAAGCATTGCCCGTCGAATTAGATCGTCATTCGCATCTTTCACCGACAATAATGTCAATTCACTTTCGCTCGTTAGATCGACAAGAAACGGATGCCATTGATCGTCGTCCTGACGTCGATAATACCCAGAAACCTGCCAACCCTGATCTGCCGGTAAAATATAAGAATCTCCAATCTTATGATTCGGTTGCAACGGATCGACATATTGCAGGTCCGTTGCCGCGTCGACATAGGTGCTCACGATATCGCGCGCCTGTTGCGCGACCGAGATTTCGAGTGCCTTGCGCCTTGCCGGTTCAGGATTCGTTGCTACCCGATACGCCCAAATAGACAGTCCCACGCCCACGGCAAGGGCAAATATCCATTTCGAATATTCATGCCTCATCTCTCATGCCTCGTCATTGTCTTTAGTCCTTGCATATATGTCACTACAACCATTTTTTGAGGCTCTCTTGAAACTCTTCATAGTCTGGACGCTCATGTCGAATCAAATAGTCCCCCAACAACGACTCTGAGAGGGTCCACAACTTCGCCGCCATTTCCGAGTTATTGAGGTGGTGATTGCCAGTCACAGTGACAGCATTACAATCTTCGAAATACTTGCCACTAACGCTGCCCAGTGATGGGTGAGTTGCGACGAAACAAGGGGTTGCGGCGCCCTCTTCCAGCGTTTTGCCGCTCACCGCCGTCAACGCCCCAAATGCTGCACGCACAAGAAATGATTCGCGGCGGACTATGCCAGTATTGATCACACCCGGATGCAACGCGTTTGCGGTGATTCTAGTCCCTCGAAGTTGCCGAGAAAGTTCAAGCGAAAACAGTGCATTTGCCAGTTTCGAGTGCGCATATGCCTTGCTGACGCTGTAGTCGCGACCGCCATCTATGTTGCCAAATTCAATACCGGCGGACGGTGCGGACTGATAGGCAGCTCTGCTTCCAATGATCACCACTCGTCCCTGCCAAGCAAAAAACATTCGGTCAATCAGCCTATTGACGAACAAAAAGTGGCCCAAATGATTAACCTGGAAATGCTTCTCGACCCCGTTCACTACCTCGTGATCTCCACCGCGCATTCCGGCGTTGCAGATAATGATATCGATGGGCGCCTTGATCCTCCGAATGGCATCCGCACATGCGACAATTGACTCAAAATCCGTCAACTCCATTGCCAGCGGCGTTGTAACGCCAGCAACACTGTTGCAGGCTTTTTTCGCCTTTTCCAAGGTGCGTCCAGTGCCCACGACGTAAGCCCCGCGTTTTGCAAGTACGCGCATCGTTTCGAAGCCGATCCCCGACGTGCAACCGGTAACCACAGCAAGCTTGTTACTGAGGTCGATATCTTGAGTAACTTCCTCGGCAGTGCTTTGCGCGTGATACGGGCTCTCTGGCACCGATGAATCATGCGTTGTTAGCGGATCACCACAGCCCGTGCCTAAAGTCGCTATCGCGACACCACCGCTCAGACGAATAAATTGTCTGCGGTTTCCGTTCACTTGAACAAATCCTCGACCGAGCTTGTGGCATCACGACCTGCAACGTCGCTGTTCTCCGCATCAGCGGGCGTCTCTCCAAACAAAGCGCCGAGCTCTGCTCTGGCTAAGTCCTCTGAGGATTTTCGTTCGGCGATGAAGGCGGTCGCCGATGGTTTGAACCAATCACAAAAATTGACCCGCTCCTTTTCTATGACTTCCTCGGCGCCGTCTTCGCGACATTGTGTCGGAACTCGAGGATCGAAGAAAACACACATTCGGCAGACGTGAAGATAGTTTGCACATTTAGGGCATTCGTCTTGACGCGACAACGGCGGCGTAAGCGACGCTAGCGATTCGCCGCACCGATAGCAACGCAAACTTTCATTCATCAATGGCTCCGAAATTTCGTAACAATCTAGGCGTAGACATTATATGCTGCCGGCAATTTCCGCGTTGCTGATTCAAATATTTTGTGATGGCCAGTGTTTGCTCGAATACGTCCTGCATACCCGCATCGAGGCCCAACATCAGCTTCACGATCGTTTGTTCACACAATAAACTTCATGCGATATTTTACATCAAAAACCTTATATAACCTTTTGGTAAGTATGAAGTTCATTCTGCTACTCCTGCTCGGCGCGTGTCAAACTCCGGAACCGCTGAATAGCGAACGGATCGTAGCGCGATATGGCAGTTACGGGGTCGCGATATTGCGCGCAAACGATCACCGTCGGCTATCCAGTCTTTACAGTGAACACCAAGATCTGCGGACGATGCGAACGTTGGCATATGTCGAATTTCAGCGGCCAGGTCGGTCCGATATCGCCAATCTACATCGAAAAATTGTCGCCGGCGCTTCTATAGGCGCGACGTTCAAAAAGGCAGGTTGGAAGATCCTCAAATCGACGCTGGACATCTGCGAAATCGACACTACTGTTCAACAAATTCCCGAGCTCGCAACTATGCGGATTGATCTACCGGCGAAGCTCGCTATGCATAGATACAATTTTATCGTCGTCAAAGACTCAATTCGAATCGACTACGCGGTAATCGCCGAAATTTACCACCCAGACTACCTTCGAATTGGCGATCTAAAGGGCACTTCTCCGGACGCGTTCGAACAACCGGGCGAGACTAAAGATATTAAGAACGAAAATAGAAAATGCGCGCTCTTTGTAAACCAGACTGAGTAGTCAATTGGCGTCAAGATCTTCTGCCAAACCAATATTCATAGGAATTGCCAATCAATACGGGACCTTACTGGCTGGTGTTTGTTGGCCTATCGAGAGAATCGGATTACACTTGGATCCAATCAAGTGTTAGTCGAATGGACAAAAGGTGACGCAATGAAGACAAGTACGGCAGTGATCATTTTGCTCGGATCTATTCTCCTATTCCAAACGCCAGCGCTAAGAGCGCAAGAAGGCGCTGACGATGTAGAAGTCTGGTCTGTCATCGAACGTCAATGGGAATTAACTGAAAAAGGTGACGACAGTTGGGTCACTGATCTGCTCTCCAGTAATTTTATTGGCTGGAACAAGTCGTCGCCTGCTCCACGCAGCAAGGGGTCTGTGCGCATGTGGCAGAAGTTCGAAGCGAAGCAATGGGACGGCAAGGTTCATGAACTCTACCCGTTGTCCATCGTCGTGCACGGCGATACGGCAATTGCGCACTACTTATATTCCAATGCCGGTGAAAATTCCGACGGCAAAACAATTACGTTGCACGGCCGTTTCACTGACGTACTCGTCAAAGAAGATGGTGAATGGCGATTTATCGCCTGGCACGGCGGTGCGGACGACGAGTAGGTCATAGCCTGCCGAATATCAGGGCAATTTCATAATCATTCGATTCACAAATGCTTAATTGTTGAGCGTCAGCTGGGACCCTTAGGAGGTCGGTTGTAAGGGTCATAGCCGGCATCGTCGAATGCCGAGGTCAAACGTTTTAGTTTGTTGGAAGACGCATCTTCCGGCTTTTCAGCGGCAGATTGCCGAGATTCCTCATTAACATCCCGCTCTGGCATATCGCCGTCAATTTCCATTGCTTGCCACCTTATAGACATTGGGGAAATACCCTTGGGCGCTACGAGAACAACACGAATTGCGGCTATGAAAGGTTCCCAATTAAGGTAACTCACTGTTATTAAACTACTTTTTCTGGAAAGACTTGGCAATCGGAAACGCTGATCAGAACCCCAATGATCTAGCCATCTGGGTTAAGCATTCGTTCAGGTAGAAAGGTTTACTATGCACCTCAGAATCGCTACCCGCACGTTCAGACTCTGCGCAGCCGAGGAGGCGCGACATGTTAAACAAATCCGCCAATATACCCGCCACGCTTCTTGCACTATTGGTATCGCTGACTGGCTTTAGCTTGCAAGCGCAGGTTCCTGTAGACGACAACGGTAATCCAATAAAGGCGCTTGGAAGTAAAAATGAGCAGCCGTATGGCGACACCGACGACCAAGTGCTAGGCCAGGCTAGCGACGGTGCGAGCATTGATGAAGTGGCCGGTCAGGAGTTGCTCGGCGTCGCAGAATTGCAGGCTCTCGTCGGCCCAATAGCGTTATATCCTGACGACCTATTGGCAATCGTACTTCCTGCGTCGACTTATCCATTGGAAATTGTTCAGGCGGCACGATTCATCGAGGCCCTAAAATCTGATAGCTCGTTGCAACCGGACGAAGACTGGGACGAGTCGGTTGTTGCACTTCTTAACTACCCTGAAGTAATTCAGCTGCTAAACGATGACCTTGAGTGGGCTTGGCAGCTCGGCGACGCAGTGATCAGCCAGCAGGAAGACGTTATTGCTGCAGTCGAGGCTTTTCGCGACAGCGCCTACGCTGCGGGAAACCTACGGAGTGACGACCACCAGACAGTTACCGAAGACGACGGCGTTATCGAAATCGCCTCCAACGACGACGACATCATTTACGTACCCTACTATGAACCAGAAGAAGTAACCGTTTACCAAAGTCGACCGGTCTATTATTACCACCCGTACGCGCGACCGGTTTACTACTACCCATATCCGTCCGGTCATCATTTCGCTTCCGGCTATTTCTGGGGTGTTACGACAGCATTCGGAATTCGCTGGCGGTCTAACCACCTCAACATACATCACTTGAGTTATTGGGGTCACCCGTACTACGGGCATAGCTACTATAATCACTACTATCGCCGACCTAGTATTTCGATTTACAACAACCTATACGGTTATGGCGGCCGGCACTTTTCAACCTCCTATTACCGGCACGGCGACCACTGGTATCCGCGACGACGATCCGGTGCACGGCAGAGCCACTACAACTCACGAACGCGTCATTACAACAATCGACGGCGATCGGTCAGCTATAACGGGAATACTCACGATCGTGACCGCAATCGCGACCGACGGCAGCGCACTGATAGCGAAAGGCATGCTCGTCAAGATCAGCGTGCAAACGACGCTACTGGGAACATCCGCCATAGCGATAGGCGTACTCGACGGCCAACAGGCAATGCTGATCAATTGCGTCGCAACCGTAGTGATGGTCAACCAAATGCTGCTGGGCAGGATGAACGGCGATCAAACCGGGAAATTCGATTTCGCGACCGTAGCAATAGAAATTCTGGCGATGCCAATGGGCAACGTTTCGAGAATCGAGCTAGTGGAAATACAGGCGTTCAAGAGCGATCGACTCGCACTCGACGTGAAAACGGCACCAATTCGAATCGCCGCAATTCCAATCGAGGCCGTGTAACAGGTCGAGTTGCCGATACCTCAGTACAAAGCAATGGAAATCGACGCAATCAGCGCGTCGACAACGCGAATGACAATCGTCGACGAACTATTCGGCAGTCTGGCGCCGCTCGTAAGGACACTACGTCCGATAGCAGGCGACCTCGACAATCAACGTCGCGACGCCCAGCCAATACGCAGAAGTCACCGCGTCGTGATGCTACAGTGCGCGCGCCGCAGCGCCGTTCAAGTCAAGCACAAAATCGACCAGCGACTCAACGGAGCAATCATTCTGGTCGGCAATCGCAGCGCAAATCGAACAGCAATTCTGGCAAACGGAAGGAATCACGGTCGAGCTCTGGTTCGAGTTCTAGGTCAAAATCAAGTAGTGGCCGCAGATCGGAAGGCGGACGCTCACAGCGAGGTCGCTCAAACGACTCGCGAAGTAAGAGACAGTAGAGATTCAGTTTAACTAGGTAGTACCGAAACTTCTGGTCAGGAGAAGTTTCGTAGGAGCGTCTACATCCTCAAGGCTGCTCCCCAGGACCGGGTGGTTCTTCGGACTCTTTCGAATTGCCCGGTTCTCTTTTTTCCGCTCGAGGCATCACTCGTTCCGACGTCAGTTCCCAGGCGATGAACGCAATAGAGCCGACAATTAGCAACGCCAGGAAAATAATGATGAGCGACAATAGATTCATATTGTGCTTGATTGTAGCAAGACCAAGAGCGTTAGGATCACTGTTTATCGGGTCGTTTGGGCAGTCGGCCCGATTTGCGCAAGGCATCTCGCAAAACAAATTCGATCTGCGAATTGAGACTTCGCAGATCGTCATTCGCCCAGCGCTGCATCGCGGCGTACGTTTTCTCATCCACGCGTAGCGCAAATGCTTTTCGGGTAGTCACAACGCCTCCATGTGCGATGGCATAAACAGCGTCCTAGGTATAGAGCGATCCAGTATTTAGCACGGGCTGTGCGCCCTCTTCGCTGCACAATACGGTAAGCAAGTTACCAACCATCGCCGCTTTGCGTTCTTCATCCAATTCCACAACATTTTCATCACGCAATTGCTCCAACGCCATTCGAACCATGCCCACGGCACCAGCAACTATTTGCGTACGCGCTGCAATGACTGCCGAAGCCTGCTGCCTACGTAACATTGCGTGTGCGATTTCAGGCGCATACGCTAGATGGCTAATTCGCGCCTCAATAACACTCACGCCCGCCTCCTCCAGCCGCTCCTGTATTTCCTTACGCAATGCATTGGCGATTTCCAGCGGATGGCTGCGTAACGCAACCTCTTCGTTTTGATTCGCTTCGTAAGGATAAGTCGTCGATAAATTTCTGAGCGCAGATTCACTCTGAATGTGCACAAACTCTTCGTAGTCGTCCACTTCAAATATGGCCTCGGCCGTATCGAAAACTCTCCACACAACGACTGCTGCGATCTCTATCGGACTGCCCTGCGAGTCATTGACTTTTAACTTACTGCTTTCAAAATTTCTAATTCGCGCCGAAACCTTGGTCTTCGCAAAGAACGGATTTGCCCAGCGTAGTCCCGGATCCTTGGCAGTGCCTGCGTAACTACCGAACAGCTGCAGCACTTTGGACTCATTCGGATGAACCATAAAGAATCCAGCCCACAAGACGGCGACTGCAAGGGAGAACAGCAGCGCTGTGATGGCGAGCGGTGGAGACTGCATTTGCGCGGCAATCACCAGCCAATAGATGCCTAGGGCTTGCACAATCAACAATACGCCAATCATAAGATAGCCAGACGGGACATTTTTGATTTCTTCTCTGATCATTGCCTACTCCTTTCGCATCAATTAGATATCATTATGATATCACTAAATGAAATACACAATACGCAATGCGTGGTATGGCGATGAATCTCACGCCTACTTGATGATTTTCATTATGTTAAATAACATTGATGCGAAATGAGGCTTTCGCGGTTCTCTGTCAGGTGGAAAGTAGATTTATGCTGTACGGTAGATTGGGCGGTTCTACATCGTATTGCTGTCACAGTCACACAGACATGCGTTTTCAGCAGTTCCAGCGTACTTGCTAATCGGAATTTTGCCGAACGGCGGGATCCACGGTGCTAGTGGACTTGCAAATCGCATTTTTTCCAAACGACGGGATCCGCGGTGCTAGTGGACTTGCCTAATCGGATTTTTTCCGAATGGCAGGTTGTGCGGTGCTATTGCACTTGCTAATTGAATTTTTTCCGTACATTGGCTTCCACGGTGCTATCGAGTCGGCTTAAACGATACTCTAAACAGTAAAGCGTACAACACAGGAACCACTAGCAACGTAAGCGCTG
Source organism: Woeseia sp. (assembly GCA_021773015.1). GTDB lineage: Bacteria > Pseudomonadota > Gammaproteobacteria > Steroidobacterales > Woeseiaceae > OFTM247. The sequence goes on along the minus strand of JAJFKW010000001.1, from coordinate 41,067 downwards.
TCGCAAATGCCAAGCCGAAAATAATCGTGACCGCCATGGGTTTGAACATGGCTGTACCGCCCCACAGCAGCGGCGTCATTCCGAGTACCGTAGTCGCCGTTGTGAGCAGAATGGGCCGCAAGCGTTGTTGTGCGGCCATTACGATGGCATCTGCTTCAGTCCGCCCAAACTCGGCAATTTCCATCGCGATGCGATCCAAAAGTACGATGGCGTTGTTAATTATGATTCCGGACAATGATATCAAGCCGAGTATGGTGAAAAAACCGAATGACGAATTCGCAACCAGCAAGCCAAATGTGACACCGATGAGACCTAACGGAATTGTCGTCAAAATAATGATTGGGCGCCGGACAGAGTTGAACTGACCGACGAGCAACAAAATTATTAGCATCCCGGCAGTTGGCAATTCAGCCGCGATAGATGCATTCGCATCACCTGATTCTTCGGTCTCGCCACCGATTGCGTATTTGTGACCTACTGGCCAAGACTTTTGTACGTCACGCAACCAAGGCTTGAGTTCGCCCGCAGCATCGGCCGCAGTTGCTTGTGCTGCCAGTTGCACTTTAAGTGATAAAGTCCTCTCGCGATCACGGCGTTCAATGACGCCCGATTCGAAGCTGAGCACTACGTCAGCCACTTGCTTGAGTGGCACATGTTTGCCTGTACTCTGCGAGTACACGGTAAGTCCGTCAAGCTTGCTCAGATCCTGCCGATCTGCCGCAACTGTTCGCAATGTAACGGGAATAAGTTCGTTGTCCTCACGATACTGCGTCAGATCGATCCCCGTCAGGCCGGCATTGAGAGAGTATGCGACATCCTCGCTGGTCACACCGGAGCGTCGCGCTAATTCCTGATTCACATCTACCAGCAGTTTCTTCGTTTGCAGCCCCCAAGTATTTTTGACGTCCACGACGCCGGGAATGGAATACAAAAATTTGCTGACTTGATCTGCCATCTTATGCAACATCTCGATGTCGGGACCCGACAGACGCACGATGATGGGATAGCCCACAGGAGGCCCATTTTCCAATCGTTTGACCTGCGCCGCCAAATCTGGATGTTGCAGCCGTACGTATTCTTCAATACCAGCAATGACTTCATCGACAACGTTGCCGTCTACCGTATTTGCGATCAAAAAGCTGTTGGCGGGATTCGCGGGTGGCGGGTTTAAACTGAGCTGAAAACGCGGCCCGCCCTCGCCTATGAACGTTAGCCAATTAACTATTTTCGGCGCATCCGAGTTTAAGTACGTCTCCCCTACAAACTTGTCGATGTCCGCCATAACCTCCTGAGTTGCCTCAATAGATGTCCCAAGCGGCATTTCGAGCTTTGCCGTAAATACAGGATCTTCGGACGGTGCGATAAATTCTTGTCGAACGTAACCCAGACCAACAATCGCGAGCGCGAAAATTCCAACAACCAGCGCTAAGAACCGATACGGGTAACGCAACGAACTGCCGAGTAGTCGCCGATACATCCCATACCAGCGGCCAGCGAATAGCGACTCTTGATCCTGCGGCGTCTTTGAGATACGCAATGCCTTCGTTGTCAGCATCGGGATGAATGTCATCGCCAGCAGCCACGAAATCAGCAATGTGAGGCCCACGACGTAAAAAATATCAGACGTGTATTCGCCGACAGCGGACTTCGCTAGCGCAATCGGCATGAACGCAATTGCAGTCGTCAACGATGATATTAGCAGCGGGCCACGCAGCTCTGCGCCGGCTTCAATTGCGGCTTCTACTGCCCCTACACCCTGCTCACGCTTCACCAAAATCGATTCAACGATGACTATCGCGTTATCGACAAGCAACCCCAGAGAAATAATCAGTGCGGCCAGCGAAATCTGATTAACCGATATTTCGAATATTTGTAAAGCGAAAAACGTTGCAATGATGGTCGTTGGAATTAGCGAAGCAACAACTAACCCGGTACGCAAACCTAAGAACACGACAATTACAACGATGACAATCAGTACCGCCTGCAACAAATTCGTCGAGAAGTTATCAACGTTGGTTTCCACCAAATCTGCCTGAAACCAAACCTTCTCGAGGTCGATACCCCATGGATAACGTGCAGTCAACTGTGGCAACAATTCATTTAGTCGCTCACCCAGTTTCAAGATATCGCCACCTTCCCGCATTGACACAGCTAGCGCTAAGGTCGGTAGACCGTTGACCCTTGCAATGCTTCGCGGCGGATCCTTATAGGCACGATATATTTCAACAATATCTTCTAGGTACACCAGCGCGCCACCTGGCAATTGCATGACCGTTCGTTTCAAGTCTTCAATCGTTTCGAAGTTGCCCGTAGGTTCAAGTGTTATGCGTTCGCGGCCGCTCACAACATCGCCACCGGAAGACAGTATGTTGACACTGGCGAGCGAGGCAGACAGCTGTTGCGGTGACAATCCGAGTTCAGAAAGCCTGGCATTGTCATACTCTACGAATATAACTTCTTGTTGCGCCCCGTGAATATTGACCTTTGCGATATCCGGCTCTTTGAGCAACTCGTCGCGCAATTCATCGGCAATCGTCTTAAGTTCAGAATTGCTAAACCCGTCCCCGTTTAGCGTGTAGACACTTCCGAATACGTCACCGAATTCATCGTTCACCTCAGGGACACCGGCGCCTAACGGCAAATCATCTACGATCGTATCGACCTTTCGACGTAGGTCGTCGAATATGGGCCGCATGTCTTTATAGCTTTCTTTGATATTGACGTTAATCGATGAGAAGCCAGTTCGTGATTCGCTTGTAATGCTATCGATTTCTGGCATTTCCTGAACTTTCTTTTCGATCTTGTCGGTGATGAGTTGCTCGACCCGTTCCGGACTTGCGCCAGGAAATCTTGTGGTCACTACCGCGGTACGTATGACGAATCCGGGATCCTGTGCCTTCGGTAGTGCTTGAAAAGCGAGGACGCCGGCCAAGAGAACAAGCGCAATTGCCACGCTTGTCACGCGGTTTAATTCGATCGCTGTTTTCGTTATTGACACGATATTACCGGCGCAGCACTAACAGAAAATCACGGAATGAGTACGCGTTGGCCATCGCGAATAACAGTGATGCCGGCCGTGACAACCCGGTCCCCGGGAGACAGACCCTCAAGCACTTCGACACCGAATTGCGTCAGCTCGCCCAATGCGATTGGTCGACGCTCCACGACTGCTTGCCCTGGATCACCATCCGGTCGGGCAATAAATACAAACGTACCGCCCGGGTCCTTGACTACCGACGAAACCGGTAGAACGTATGTATTGTCAATTGACGGTGCGTCAAACTGAAAGGTCACGTTTGCGGCTAAACCTGAACGCAGCGCTGGGTGACTTTCGTGTACTTTTACTACAACCGGAAAAGCTGCCGAAGTTCCCGATGTCGATATTTCCGATACCTCACCGCTAAATTGCACACCCGATATCGACCCAAACGATATGGAGACGGGCGTGTATTGATCGATGCTCGAGATGACACTTTCAGGCACATCCAAAGTGACCTCGAATTCGCTACCACAACTTACCACGGCAATTTGCTGACCGGCCGATACGTTTTCGTTTACCTCAACTTCAATCGAGGCGATCGAACAATCATCCCCAGCGTAGAGCCGTGTATAGGATGCGTTCAATCGCGCGATTTCGAGCGCTTTCGAGGCCGCTCTTACCTGCGCTCGTGCAGAATCTGAGTTCGCTCTGGCGGCATCGAGCTCATTCAGCGATGCATTGTCATTCGCATACAGACCCTTCGCTCGTTCGTAGTTGGACACTGCGTTGCGCTCGCCGGCCTGTGCCTCGACTAACGCGGCTTGCGCCTGCTCCACTTGCAGCAAATAGTTTGCCGCATCCAGCTGCGCGATCAGGTCTCCCTTTTTCAAGTTTTGTCCGATCTGAGCGGGAACACTGGTTGCTGTACCACCTATCTTAAAACTAAGGCGCGACTCTTTGGTGGATTTTGACGTACCGGAAAAGCTTCTGTCCCGGCCAGCCGAATTATCTTCGACAAGGTGATATCGCACTGGACGTAACACGTCCTCCTGCGGTGCACTGTCCTTTTCACAGCCCACCAATAATGCAGCTGCGCAAAACATAACCGTCAGCCGCTTCGCTGAATATTCTCGTTTTAACCCGTAATTATTCATCTATTCAATCTCTGTAGGGATTGACGCATAGCATCCGCCAACGCCGTTCTTTCATCTTCTGCCAACAAATAGTCGAAGCCGCCTACCGCACGCTGCAGTGCCATGACGGTTATCAAAAAGCTGTAAAGCGAATCAATCGACGACGCTTTGGCGCTAAGACTGGCATCCTGTGCATCCAGTAAGTCGATAATTGATTTGGTACCTCGGGCGTAGGCGTCGGCGACCAAATCAAAATTCTTCCGCGAAGCCTCGTCCGCGATGCCGGTAAGCGCTATCTGGCCGTAACCCGCCTGAGCCAGATGAAGTTGGCGGCGAATTTCCTCTTCTATTTTTTCCTCGGTCGATATCCTAAGTGCCTGCAATTGCCGTAGCTCAAAATCGGCTCGGGATACACTTGCTCTCTTTGCTCCGCCACTAAATAGCGGGAGCGTCGCCTGCAAGCCGAATGTCCAGTCTTCAAAGTCCTGGCCAGCGCCAGGTCCCGCACCCACACCGGATTGATTCAGATTGCTTGAGTAGCGTCCGCCAAGGCTAAAATCGGGCAACCAGTACGAACGTTGCTGATTAACAAGCTCGCGTTTTTTTGCGGCCAGCTGCGCGTCGACCTGCGCCAATTCGGGCGCCTGTTGTAATCCACGGCGAATGAAAAACTTTGAGAATATTTCGTAGTCCGCAGGACTTTCAACCAGCGTATCGAATTCCTCTTGTTCAATAACAAAGGGTTCATCGAACGTTGCCTGACGCAATACAATTCGGTCGTCCTGCGGCCGGTGCAACAATCGATTCAAAGAATTCCATGTCTGCTTTACCAATGCCCGAGCGTTGAGCACCTGAATTTGCGACCTGGCCTCCTCCGCCTCCCAGCGATAAACGTCTGCTATTGAGGACGATCCAAGTTCCACTCTGTCTCTGGCAAGATCAAGGTTCCTACGGGTTACGACGAGATTGTCATTTTGAACTTGCAGCTGCGCTTGCGCGTTAAGCACATTGTAATAGGCCGATGTCGCCGCCTGAATCACGTTAAGGCGTAACTCTTGAAGACTCGCCGCGCGCGCTATTTGCAGTTGTTTTTCAATTGTCAGCCCTGCCGAAACTGAATCTGAGTAGACTATTTGTTGCAAACTCAGTGCGCCGTCGGTCGTACGTTCCGGAACTACGCCGGATGAAACCGACGGTGAAACTTTACGAAGATCGTGAGACGCGCTAAGGCCGACCTGTGGCAACAAATTTGACCGAGAAATATCGACGTCAAAGTTTCCCGCTCTTGTGCCAAAACTTTGCGCAAGTAGGTCTTGGTTTTGCGCCAACGACTCGTGCGCTATTTCGATTAGCCCGAATTGCTGCCCAGTCACCACGGCTCTCTCGTTTATCAATGTCGCAACGTTTCTCACATCGAAACTCGGCGACACGCCGAGTATTCTCGCAGTCTCCATGTTGATTGAATAATGTTGCGAAGCACGTGCTGTGACCGGTTGGTCTTCGGCCCGCTCCCCCAACATGACCGCTTGCATGTTTAGTGCATTGAGCCTTGCCTGCCGTGAAACATCGCGCGTCTCCGAGCTCGTCATGAGGAGGCCACGATCAACGTCGGCTACGCCCACGAAACTATAACTTGCAATTTTGGCAACGTTTATCGATTCGACGAGGTCGTCGAATGCCCTTGTCGGCATTCTCGACAATCCCGCCACGAAAATCGCTTCAGTTCCCGCCGGTACCCTGGTCATCAAATCATGATCAACGCCATCGTAAGTGACTACTGTTAGATCGACACCCATCACCTCGCTGGTAGCTGCCGCACTGCGCTTCAATTGCGGTATGGAATCGGATAATTCCACACCTAGCATTAGTACCAGATTATCGAAATTTACCAGCTCGCGAAGCGCGACAATGTCGTCTGCGAAATCCGCGTAAATAGTCAAATAATTGAGATTTGGTATCGCTGATCTATTATCAACGGAAAGTGATGCCAGCACGCGCGAATCCAACAACACCGGCAGAAATGTTGGCTTGGGAAAGTGCGCACGTGCAGCGGCAATCTGATTCGCACTAAATCCCGTAACTAACAGCATATCGATTTTGGGATCTGCATAGGCGGCTGCAAGCATCGATTCAACGCTGGATTTCGACCAGCTGCCACTAAATTCCTGCAGCACGATATCGAACTCGTCGCCGGCAAGCGTCATGAGTTCGCGTAAATAAACTGTTTTTCGCGCCTCCAAGCGATCCCCGGGACCATCTGAAATCACGGCTACATTTATCGATTGCTGCGCCCAAACATTGTCCCATGGAAATAGCAGTGCGCCGCATACGAATAGCAGACTAGTCGCAGTTAGCAAACGACGAATCTGGCGATCTTCGACAGCGCTAAATCGCAATTTATAGATGGTGTTTTTCATACGAAGCTGAACAATATGCTGAGGGCCCGGCATTTGTAACATAGTTCGCGGCCAAATGTGCGACGCAACATTACCGGCGATATCCTTTGCCTGCCTCAGCCCATTCTTCAGTGAAATGCGAGATTTGGCTACCTGGCCCAGCCTGCTGGTTATATTTCCAGCACAGCGCCGCCGAGATAAATTTGTTGAATGCCCGGCCTCCGACCAGCGACTTTAGATTCTGATCGAATGCCATTCAGCTTGATATTCCTTATACTCGCTCACCGACAACGCAGCCAGTTATTGGAGATCCCATGATTGCCCGAATATTCACCGCATTTATCTGCACCCTAACAGTTTGTGCATGCAATTCAACGAACGACACGGCAGGTGATGCGCCAGTCGAGAACGATCTCGCTAGCCGCGCCGCGGAAATTGCGAAACAATCGATCATTGTCGATACCCATATCGACGTGCCATATCGCTTGGAAGAAAAGTGGGATGACGTCAGCGTCGCAACTGAAGACGGCGATTTCGACTATCCGCGAGCCGTCACCGGCGGCCTGAATGCGCCGTTTATGTCGATATATACACCAGCCTCTTTAGAGGCAGATGGTGGATCCAAAGACACGGCTGAGAAGTTAATCGATATGGTTTACGGCATCGTCGAATCTGCTCCGGATAAATTTGCAATCGCGACATCTCCCGATCAAGTCGAGTCACAATTCAAGAGTGGTTTAATTTCTCTGCCGTTGGGTATGGAAAATGGTTCACCTATCGAGGGGGATATTGCGAATTTACAGCACTTTTTCGATCGTGGCGTTCGCTACATTACGCTCGCGCATAGTTTGTCGAACCACATTTCAGACTCTTCCTACGATGAAAATCATCAGTGGGACGGCCTCAGCGATTTTGGCGAAAAAGTTGTCATGGAGATGAATCGTTTGGGGATTATGGTCGATATTAGTCACGTATCCGACGCTGCTTTTTATGACGTTATGGAATTGTCGTCCGCGCCGGCTGTCGCCTCGCATTCCTCGGCAAGACATTTCACACCGGGATTCGAACGCAATATGTCCGATGACATGATCGTTGAACTTGCGAAACGAGGTGGCGTTATTATGATCAACTTTGGGTCCTCATTTATTACCGAAGAATGCCAGAAGTACTCTGAGGCGCGTTCGGATTCTTACGATGAATACGCGGACAGCAATTCGCTTGAAAAATCAGACGAGTTACGCAATACATTCAATGCATCCTACGCTGACGAACACGGTCCGTTCCCGTTCGCCGATATCAAAGACGTACTTGATCAATTCGACCACGTCGTGCAACTCGTCGGCATAGATCATGTTGGCATCGGATCAGACTATGACGGCGTTGGTGACAGCCTTCCGAGTGGCTTGAAGGATGTGGCCACGTATCCGAACCTAATTGCGGGGTTTTTGTCGCGCGGATACGCCGAAGATGACATCAAGCAGATCCTTGGTCTCAACTTACTGCGGACCTGGAGAGCTGTAGAGGCAACCGCAGCTGAACTTGCCGGTAGTTGATATGAGGTTGCCAGTCATTTTTCACCGCTTTTTCTTATTCGCATGCTGTCTCGCTATTGCGTCATGCGGACCTGCGAAGAATGCGGATCACGACGTAATCATTCGTGGCGGAGTCATTTACGACGGACTTGGTGGCGACCCGTTTGTCGCTGACATCGCGATTGATGGCGACAGAATTGCCGTTATCGGCGACCTCCGCAACAAGACTGGCGGATACCATTTCGATGCGCGCGGCAAGGCAGTAGCGCCAGGCTTTATCAACATGTTGTCGTGGGCGACCGAGTCTTTGATCGAAGACGGCCGGGCGATGAGCGACATAAAGCAAGGCGTTACGTTAGAGATTATGGGCGAAGGCTCTTCTATGGGCCCGTTGACAGACAAGATGAAGCACGACATGCAGGCTCGGCAGGGAGATATTAAGTTTCCTATCGAATGGACGTCGCTGGGCGAGTATCTCGACTATCTAGCTGATCGCGGGGTCTCACCAAACATCGCGTCCTATATTGGTGCCGAAACGCTTCGAGTGCATGAAATAGGCTACGCAAACCGACCAGCAAGTGATGAGGAACTTTTGCGAATGCAAGCGTTGGTGCGCGAGGAAATGGAGAATGGCGCGCTCGGTATAGGTTCGTCACTCATTTATGCACCAGGAAATTTCGCCGACACCAATGAGTTGATTTCACTCGTCAAAGCGGCTAACGAATATGGCGGCGCGTATATTTCACACATTCGCTCCGAAGGAAATCGGCTTGAAGAGGGTATTCAAGAAATCGTCAAGATCGCAAGCATTACCGGCGCCCCTGCCGAGATTTATCATCTGAAGGCTGCTGGCAAATCTAACTGGCCGAAGTTACACACAGTTTTCGAGATGATCGAAACCGCTCAATCTATTGGCATCGAAATTACTGCCAATATCTATACCTATCCGGTCGCCGCAACCGGACTCGATGCAGCCATGCCGTTGTGGGTCCAGGAAGGTGGCCATGACGCGTGGGTGGCGGCTCTTCAAGACCCTGGGATTCGTAAGCGCGTCATAGCCGACATGCAAACGGACTCGGACGAGTGGGAGAATTTGCTTATCCAGACTGGGGCGGAGAACGTCATTTTGCTTGGGTTTAAGAATGATGCGCTAAAACCATTGACTGGCAAAACCCTTGCAGAGGTCGCGGCCGATCGCGGCAATTCAGTGCAAGAAACTGCTATTGATCTGGTTGTTGAAGACAATAGTAGAGTGTCCGCGGGCTATGTAGTGATGTCAGAACACAATGTGCGAAGCAAGATGCGAAAAGAGTGGATCAGTTTCGGATCCGACGCCGCGGCGCCGTCTGCCAGTGGCGTATTCCTAAAGTCGAATTCGCACCCGCGTGCGTATGGCACGTTCGCTCGCGTTCTAGGAAAGTACACGCGCGATGAAGGGCTAATTGAATTGCCGGACGCGATTCGGCGTATGACCTCGCTTCCTGCAAGCAACACCGGTATTCGCGACCGCGGTCAACTAACGGAAGGTTATTTTGCGGATATCGTGGTGTTCGATCCCGCGACGGTTAGAGATCATGCGACATTTGATAACCCGCACCAATATTCAACGGGTGTAGAGCATGTCTTTGTCAATGGCGAGCACGTGCTGAAATTTGGCGAACATACTGGAGCAACACCGGGTCAGGTCGTACGCGGTCCGGGGTGGCTCGGGTGGGATAAAGCGTACGACGACGATGAGATATTAGCGCCGAATCAGTAACGTCGATTTTATCCGAGGTTGTATTTGACTACGCGTCGTTGTCCGCATGCGGCCAGTCGCCATCAAACGGAAATGGGCGCTCGTCTGAATTAAACGTCAAATACTCTGCAATTTGATAAAGATACATTGCAAATGAATGGCCAACACCCGTGAGTTTCGGATTGGTATCGCCAGTCAACAACACATAGAAAAAGTTAACAATTACGATAACGCTGGTAACCATCACCGAAATTGACCATGCGACGCTCATGACGATCATAAACAGCAATCGTAACCAGGTTCGCTTCGATTTTATGTGTTTCTCGAAATTATTTGTTTGGCCGCGTGCTACGCCATCGTCGGCCGATTCGTGATCGATCGGCTGGTCCACATCGCTCATTACTAAATCCTTATGAACTAAAAGCTCCGTAGATCATACGCCGAATTTCTATGAATCGAGCGTCGTGTCAAAAAATTTGTTTGTAGGCGCTTCGGTGCGCGGCCGCTAGGTTATTGCATCCACAAGTAATAGCCTAGCGCGACCAGCGCTAGCAATGACAGCAATTTAGTGAGCCCAGAAGACATAGCGCCTTCAGAGGCCAATGCGGGGTGCGGTCTGTGTACGCGACGCCGCCTTGCTGCTGTATCGACCAGTACCTTAGCATTTGCCAGGCCCAGACCCGTAGTGGACCGAAGTCGTTTGATAGCTTCTATGGTATGTCCAGAATCTATGGCATCGAGCACATCTTGCGGCAGTTCATTGGCGGTGACGACTGTCTTAGTATTCATGCAATTTCGCCTAAAAAAGCAGTTGCGACGAGATTAAATGTAGCATCGTACCGAGTGGAGCGACTTTGCTTTAGGTCTCAATTTTGGCGCGATGACCGATTCGACCGCGCTTCGCCGTTGCGGCATATTTGCCTCGCATCGACACTCTAGCCCTGTTGCTTAGAAGCAACGGAGGGTCAGCGGCTAACTTGCTGCCTTCATGTGGAGACTAATTTTCGTTAATAACCGGCATTTGCATTAACAACTGGTACCTCAAGGCAGTACTATCGACCTAGCGTTTTATCAGAGTGAAGGAAGTGTCGCCGATGGTTGCCGATGTAAGATTTTCCCGCAAATCGAATAATCGATTCACCATCAAAAGATTTCTAGTACCTCTGCTCTCCAGACCGCGGGTTGCAAAAACAGTCAAATACTCTGTCTACACAGCGTTAGTGATCAATTTTGGTTTATATTTTCTCGACGACTACATGGCATATCATTCGGCACTGGCCGCAAATGCCCCGATGGCGGATGTGCTGGAGCGTTTTTCAACTTCCATCGATATGGCGGCTTGGCTTGGCTTGGTCTTCCTTCTTGAATTAGAAACGCACGCTCTGCCGGACGAAGCGTTCAAGGGTTGGCTTCCGAAAGCATTGCGCCTGGCTAGAGTAATTTGCTACTCATCGATATTTTATGCGGCTTTTGCCTACACAAATTCGACGTTGGACAATTATAAGGTCGCCGAAATTCCCAATGTCGACAATATTTGCCAACTCGCTGATAAAGAAATTTTCCTGCAAACGTCGGTCATAGATTACATAGAGATAACCGCAGAGAATTGCGCAACGATTGCGGAGGGTGAACGCTTTTTCAAAGTGGACACAGATGTCTCTGTTATCGATGAACAAACGTTAAAGCATATTCAATGGTTAGGCTGGATTGATGTAGACAACGCGATCGTTTGGCTGATCGTTGTTGCGTTAATCGAACTCGAAGTGTGGTTGCAATCAAATGATCGATTCTCCGGTCGCACACTTCGAGTTGTGCGGCAAGTCAAAACGTTTTTTTATTTAGTTCTCATTGGCAACGCGACGACTTGGGCGATCACCGGTTACTACTTATATACCTGGGACAGCTTCCTGTGGATATTCGGCTTTTGGGCGATCGAGCTTAACCTGGCCGAATGGGAACGTGATCGACTCTTAGAATTGGATGGTCAGGCAGCTAAACCCGCCTAAATGACCGTACCCTCTAATTGCTATAGCGGACGTGTCCCGGCGGCGTCTCTTCGGTCGCGGTTATCGCAACTATATGATCGCTATGACGGCCATTAAAGTCGGTACGGCCGCTCAAACTGTACGCTCCGAGTCGACCAAACTCCAAATGATCTCCAGTTTGAATACCAGCAGGAAGACTTATTTTCTCAGGCAATTCATCCAGCGAATCGCAGGTCGGTCCATATAATGTAAATGGGCGTGTTTCGCCCTCAAGCAAAATGCCGTTCCGATAGCAACGACTGGGAAAAGACTTATGGCCCCCGTACCGCAGCTCCCAGAATATTCCATGCATTCCATCGTTAATGTAAAGACGCTCATCTTTGCGTTGCAGCACCTCTGATACCGCTGATAGGCCTGGCCCCGCCAACGCCCTACCCGGTTCGCCCAGGATTTCGCCGTTCGCGGGTAGCGGCAGCAAAGCGGCCGCCTCTTTGATACCCGAAAAATAGCGGACAAGATTGGGCATTTTAAATCCCGGATATGACCTGGGGTAACCGCCGCCAATATCCACCAAGCGTATCTTTGTCGGTAGAAATTCCAGCAACTCTGCCGCTTCCTTTATCGCATCTGTGTAGGCGCCTGGATCGGTGACCGAAGACCCAACGTTAAAAGCCAGCGCCGGTTCCGCGCCGCTTTCTGCAATCGATGCAATCAGGTCCGGAATCTCCATCGGTGGTGCCCCGAATTTAACCGACAAATCGTAAGTCGCGGCTGCGTGATGTACTGACATCCTCGCGAACACTACAGACCGGTGCATATCGATTTCAGTTTTCAGTCTTTCAACACCGCTCGCGTGGTCTACCAGAAAATGGCGCACGCCGAATTCACTCTGCGCAACGGTCGCTTCGCCTCGCTGGCGTACAGGAACCATAAAATAGCAACGTACGTCGTCACTCAATCGGCTGACCACTGATACTTCCTTCAGTGACGCGCAATCGAAATCGCGGATTCCTGCATCAATAAAAATCTTTAGAATTTCGGGTTCCGCACATGCCTTAACGGCATAGAGCACGCGACCGGGAAATCCGTCGATAAAACGCCGCGCCGTATCCGCATAAACATGTGGATGAACGCAATACACCGGAGAAGCGGGATTTAGTTCAGCCAACATTTCGGCAACACTTGGATATTCATCCATCGCAGTCGGCACCTTTGCATTGCCAAATAATCAATTCAATAGCGTGGCGAAAGATGTTAGCCGTTGTCAGCGGTGACAACAAACTGGGCCGGCAGATGATGAAATACGGTCATTATCCGTTGACTAACGAATAATTAGTGGTTAACCCCAATTTTCTACAAAAGATTCGAGTCCCTCGACAAGCCTCTGCTTGCTGACGATCAGATCCTGCATCGCTGTTTTTTCATTTTGATCAGCCAACTCGGCAAGTAAACTTAGAAAATCAAGCTCGTCTCGCTCGAAACCAACAATTGATTCGATAGCCTCAGTTGCACTGCTGGCTCGTTGGCAAAATCGTGACTGCAGCACGTATACCTGTTGATCAACTTTCTCCGATTTAGCAGTGCATTCTGTACCTCGAATGTTCGCCTGATCGGCAACATCGGGACGTTCCACCGCTGCAACACGTAGCACGCACAATCGCAGACTATGTAGGTCAGCCAACTGATCAGGATCTGTTGTTTTATTCGCTGCGATGTCTATAAGGTCAATATGCATTGGACAGCCTCAAATAGCAGGGATCATTCCTAGGAATTCACCACGTCAGCGAGGACGTAGCGCAACATTACTTCGTAGCTGCTCTTATCGAGAGCCAGGCCATCGGGCAATTCCAATAAATGAATTGGATTGTCGTCGACGTCGGTTATTTCTTGAAATACGTTCTCGCCCTGTTTGTACACCTGATACTTCACATCGCGTGACGCGCCGTAGCTGAGGCCAACCTCGCTTGCGGTCCAGTCCTGAATTACCTGTTTGGTCATGATAAATCCTTTCTCCGCACGAACACCGAATTCTCGGAACTCGGTACCCATTTCGTCTGCCTAGAGAGATTGCAATGCTCATGCCAACAGGCGTGTTCATTAAGTTAAACGCTATATCGTTGTTTTTTAAGGAATTTCTGCTGAAAATGAAAAATCTACCGGAAATTACGCTGACCTTCGATTGTCAGTTTGTGACCAAATGTAATGCAATCGGCGACAACCATTTGACATAGTCAGACCAATGCTTCGCCGACGGCCATCAAGCCAGTGCACGGTTTTACATTGGCCAAAAATACAAAATAGTGGGTACTGCAACGACGATTACCAACACTTCGAGCGGTAAACCCATGCGCCAATAGTCACCGAAAGCATAACCGCCAGGCCCCATAATCAGGGTATTGTTCTTGTGTCCGATGGGCGTCAAAAATGCGCAAGAAGCAGCGACCGCTACGCACATCAAAAATGGATCTGGACTGACTTGTAATCGATTTGCTATATCCAGCGCGACCGGCGCAGCAATCACCGCAGTCGCCGTATTATTCATGACGTCGGAGAGACTCATTGTTACTACCATCAAAATCGTCAATACCACCGCTGGGGAAAAACCAGCAGCTAAATCTACAATAGCGGTAGCGATTAATGCAGTGCCACCTGATGCCTGCAAGGCAACGCCAATCGGAATCATGCAGCCCAATAACACGATTACGGGCCATTCAACTGAACTGTATATGTCTCTTACCGGTACAATGTTTAAAACGACATATATTGCCGCAACGCAGCCCAGTGCAATTGGCAAATAGACAATACCAACACTAGCGGCAGCAATTGCAACCGCAAACGTCCCCACCGCAATCCAAGCTTTTTCCCGCTGCAAAACGCGCTGCCCCCTATCTTGCAAAGGAAGAAGACCAAGCCTGCCGGTGACATCCGAAAGTCGTTCTGTAGAACCAAGTAGCAATAGAACGTCTCCAGGTTTCAGCTCCAATTTGCGGACGTTTTCACGAAACCGCTTGCCGCGCCTGGAGACACCCACCAAAGCCACGCCGTAGCGGTATAGCAAACGCACCGAATCGGTTGAACGACCCGACAAACTGGACGATTCGGGAACCACAACTTCGCTGAGATTGAGTTGTTCCTCCCTGAGCTGTTTGACACCTGCACCAACGTACTGCAGCTTCATGCTGCCAAGGATTTCTTCAATTTCGGCCGGTGTCGCTTCGACAACAAGAATATCGCCCGCACGAATTTCGACACTTCGCGCCAGACCCGGCATCCGTCTGCCGCGTCTGATTAGGCCCAATATCTCAACGTCGGCGGTCTCGGCTGCTCCGTCAAGGTCTGCAACCCGTCTATCGATAAGTGGCGATTCCACAGACACTTTCAATTCCGCAACATAGTCAGCCAAATCAAATAGTTCTTGCGCGCTGTCAACATTTCGAGTTTGTTTGGGTAATAATCGCCAACCGATCAAAGCAACGTATGCCACACCCACCGCCGCACAAGCGATACCCACCGGTGCGAAATCGAACATGCGATAAGACTCTCCCAGCGCCTGCCCTCGAAATTCTGCAATAACGATATTGGGCGGCGTACCGATCAACGTAATCATGCCGCCAAGGATGGATGCGAAGGACAACGGCATAAGTGACAATGACGGACTGCGTTTCGATTTCGCAGCGGCCTGTAAATCAATTGGCATCAGCAACGCCAGCGCCGCAACGTTATTCATTATCGCAGACAATACGGCGGCCAACGAAGACATGATGCTGATATGCGCAGCCAACGTCCGACTACCGGAAACGACCAGTCGAGCAAGAATTTCGATCGCGCCAGAATTTGATAGACCGCGGCTGACAACCAGAACGAGCGCAATGATGATAGTTGCTGGATGACCAAACCCGGAAAATACCTGATCGCTCGGTAGAACCCCGCTGAGGACGGCTACCATTAGTGCGGCGAATGCAACGACGTCGTAACGCCAGCGCCCCCAAATTAGCAACACAAATAATACGATCAGCAATGTGAATAGAATAATTTGATCTGCTAGCAATGTTCGATCCCGGGCATCATCAAGTTGCTGTTGATCATAGTATAGGTTCGCGGAGACCGCTAAACTCAGTGAATGCACATCCTACTGCCCATTCTTGTAATTCTCATCATTGTCTTCGGCCCCGGCATTTGGGTGAAACGAGTAATGGCGCGCTATGCATCGCCGAAGAACCGATATTCCGGCAGCGGCGCAGATCTTGCGCGTCATCTGCTCGACAAAAACGGACTGCAGAATGTTCTTGTGGAAGCGACAGAATCCGGTGATCACTACGACCCAACTGACAAGGCAGTACGGTTAAGCGAAGATAATTTCAAAGACCGCTCGTTGACGGCAATTGCCGTTGCGGCGCATGAGGTCGGACATGCGATACAGGACAACGAAGCATACGGGCCGCTTCGTTGGCGTGGTTCACTCGTTCGAACTGTGCAAAAATTCGAAAAATTCGGCGCCGGAATTTTGCTCGCCGCCCCATTCGTCGGCATGTTCACTCGAGCGCCAGCGCTCGGCATTATCTTTTTCTTGGGTGGCTTGTTGACGCTTGCATCAGCAACTATCGTTCATCTAGTAACGCTACCCGTGGAAATCGATGCGAGTTTTGGCAGAGCACTGCCAATGTTGCAGAAGCACAATATTTTACAGCCGGCGGATAAACGATACGCCCGGAAAATACTCAAAGCGGCTGCATACACCTATGTGTCCGCATCGCTGATGAGTTTACTCAACATTGCCCGGTGGTGGGCGATACTTCGCCGCTAGAAGAGCGTCGATGCAGCGTCATAGACTCTTTTATTTTCACGACCCGATGTGCAGTTGGTGTTGGGCCTATCGACCCGTATCGGAGCAACTGTTTCGCGACCTTCCCGGGCATATCAAGCGCACTAATGTTCTGGGCGGTCTTGCGGCCGACAGTGACGAGCCAATGCCGCTGTCCCAGCAGCAAACCATCGCCGGCTACTGGCAAGAAATTCACGAAAAACTAGGTACACAATTCAACTTCGACTTCTGGACATCCAACATACCGCGACGCTCAACCTACCCTGCCTGTCGAGCCGTCTTGGCTGCCGCCCGTCAGGCTGCGGAACATCCTATGATTGACGCGATTCAACAAGCTTATTATTTGCGCGCGAAAAATCCTTCCAACGAAGCCACGCTCGTTGAACTCGCCAAGGACGTCGGCATTGATACAAGACAATTTGCGCTCGACATTCGGTCACAAGAAATCGCCGCCGAATTGCGGCGGCAAATCGCGTTTTCTCGAACCGCGCCAATCTCCGGTTTTCCATCGCTAGCCATTGAGATTGCTGGCCAATTGCATGCCGTCCGACTGGACTACGAAAGCGCGGAGACAACGCTCAGTCACCTGGACCTGCTACTGCGGGGTTGATCGATACAGCCGCCAAAGCCGCATCCAATTGGCAAGAAATCGCTCGAAATCTCGTATTTAGGCTTTAAATTCCGCGTTTTGATGCCACATTGGCGCCCACGATAAAAATTCTGCCGGATTCTGCTGGTTTCTGTTGGTTTGCGCCGGTATCATGCGCGCCCGATAGGCGGATTCGTCAATGGTTCCAGCAGCTTGTGACGAATTCGCATTCATGGCGCAGCCAAGATATCTGCGTCTGAAGGAGGCGAGCCTCAATACCTGGCACGTCAGCAACGCATTACCGTTCAACCCCGTGGCACATTTGTCATTCCGTGGACCTCCATTTGTTTTCGGATCGGCAAGTTTGTCGGCGGTGGTTGTGGACTAATTTGAGACGAGATGATGAAAGATTTAAGCGTATACAGAAATATAGGGATATTTGCCCATGTTGACGCCGGCAAAACGACAACAACCGAGCGTATTCTGAAGCTCACCGGAAAAATTCACAAAATCGGCGAGGTTCATGATGGCGCGGCGACGACCGACTTCATGGAACAAGAACAGGAGCGTGGCATTACGATCCAGTCAGCTGCGACCAGCTGTGAATGGGATGGACACCGCTTAAATATTATTGACACCCCTGGACACGTTGACTTCACTATTGAAGTCTATCGATCCTTGAAGGTGCTTGATGGTGGCGTGGGCGTTTTTTGTGGATCTGGCGGCGTTGAACCGCAATCAGAAACGAACTGGCGTTACGCGAACGATTCGGAAGTTGCACGTATCATTTTCGTCAACAAACTCGACCGTATCGGTGCCGATTTCTATCGCGTCGTAAAACAGATTGAAGATGTACTGGGTGCTAAACCGTTGGTTATGGTTTTGCCGATCGGCGTTGAGGAAAACTTTATCGGCGTCGTCGACCTCTTGACGCGAAAAGCGTGGGTTTGGGACGACTCCGGCGACCCGACACAATACGAGATCGTCGACCCGCCGCAAGATATGCTCGAACTCATCGACGAATGGCGAGAGAAGTTGGTTGAAACGGCGCTAGAACAGGACGATGACTTACTAGAGGCCTATTTGGAAGGCAACGAGCCTTCCATCGACGACCTTAAACGCTGCGTTCGCAAGGGTACGATTGCACTTGATTTCTTTCCAACGTTTACTGGTTCTGCCTTTAAAAACAAAGGTGTACAGAATGTACTTAATGCAATTGTTGACTATCTGCCGAACCCAACCGAAGTCGAACCGCAACCTGAAATCGATCTTGAAGGCAATGCGACAGGTGGCCGTGCCATCGTTGATCCGAGCGGGCCGCTGCGTGCGCTCGCATTTAAGATCATGGATGACCGTTACGGTGCGTTGACGTTTACGCGAGTCTACGCCGGCACATTGAAAAAAGGCGACAACGTGTTGAATACGTTCACCGGTAAAACGGAGAGAATTGGCCGAATTGTAGAAATGCATGCCGATTCTCGCGAGGAGTTGGATTCGGCGCAGGCCGGCGATATCGTTGCGTTATTGGGAATGAAAAATACTCGTACCGGCCATACGTTGGCGGACGAGAATAACCCGGCAACTCTAGAACCGATGGTGTTCCCAGATCCTGTTATTTCTATCGCTGTGTCGCCGAAGGACAAGGCAGCTTCCGAAAAACTTGGCGTTGCGTTGAACAAAATGATTCAGGAAGATCCCTCCTTTCGCGTAGCGACGGATGAAGACTCCGGCGAAACGCTGATTAAGGGCATGGGCGAATTACACCTCGACATTAAGGTCGATATTTTAAAGCGTACACACAATGTAGAAGTTGATGTTGGCAAACCACAGGTGGCTTATCGGGAAACGATTACGCAGACCGTGGAAGATTCCTACACGCATAAGAAGCAGACGGGTGGCTCTGGACAGTTCGCAAAGATGGACTATGTCATCGCGCCCGGCGAACCGAATAGTGGCTATACGTTCCTGTCAAAAGTAACGGGTGGCAATGTACCCCGAGAATATTGGTCAGCTATCGAAAAAGCGTTTCGTGTCAGTATGGACGAAGGAACCTTGGCCGGTTACCCGCTCTTAGACGTCAACTTTACCCTGATGGACGGCGCGTTCCACGCAGTCGACTCGTCTGCAATGGCGTTTGAAATAGCCACCAAAAACGCATACCGGCAAACGGTTCCTAAGGCATCGCCTCAGTTGCTTGAGCCCGTCATGAAAATTGACGTTTTCACGCCGGACGACCATGTTGGAGACGTGATTGGCGATCTAAACCGGCGTCGCGGTATGATCAAATCGCAGGACACCGGCGTAACGGGAACGCGAGTTAAGGCCGAGGCGCCGCTTGGCGAAATGTTTGGCTACATTGGGCATCTGCGCACAATGACTTCGGGTCGCGGCCAGTTCTCGATGGAGTTTTCCCACTATGCGCCATGTCCGCAAAACGTTGCCGAGGAAGTCATTAAAGAAGCAAGAGAGCGCAAAGCAGCGAAATAGCTGATCCTGATGCGCGCAGCCTCCGGTCAAACCACAATTGACCGGAGTGTTGCCCACGCCCATAACACACTATGATTACTGCTCGAATATCTAAGTAGAGCACCTGCTGCAATGAATAGAGTTTTGGCATTCCTGTTTTTTATGCTGTTTCTCGCCGGACTTTCCTTTGTGCTGCTGAGAGATGTTGGTAGTCGTGCACAGCAAGCTGCTGCAACGGCTAATTCGATAACGAGTGGTGCGTGGCAACTTCCATTTTCAACTGCCAGGAATAGTGAAGTCGCCTACGTGGAATTTAAGAATGACGGTACATTGACCGGCTTCGGCGGTTGCAATAGCGTAAATGGTACCTACATCGCAACAGATCGTACGATTGACGTCGCTCGAATTGCGGTAACCCGGAAAGCATGCCCGCCGTTGGTCATGCGTGCAGAAAGTGCATTTGTCGGCACTCTCGAGTCGGCGGTCGCCTACCAGATTGTGGGTTCTACGCTCACTTTGCTGCAACCCGGTGGCGACAAGCTTGAATTTCGTTTGGCAAATGAAGATACAGACAACGATGACGATACTTAGAATAAAGAAATCCCAACTTTCGATGCAGGCGGCAGTATGGCCACGGTACTGATCACCGGAAGCAACCGTGGAATTGGCCTGCAACTCTGCCGGCAACTTCATGCACGTGGCGACGAAGTTATTGCCGCTTGTCGGAAGCCCAGCAAATCGCTGAGGGAGATGAATATTGAAATTATCGACGGGCTGGATGTAGCACAGCAGCAAGACGTCGATCGCTTGGCCACGATGGTTGGGATCCGCCGAATTGACACACTGATTAATAATGCCGGGATTCTTCGTCTAGACAGTTTTCCGGACATCGATGAGCAACAGGTCATTGAGCAATTCCGCGTAAACACACTGGGCCCGCTGAAGCTCACCAGGGCGTTAATGAGCTGTCTTGGCACAGGATCAAAAGTCGCCATTGTCTCCAGCCGGGTTGGCTCAATTGCAGACAATGCCTCCGGAAACAATTACGGCTACCGACTTTCCAAGGTCGCGGCGAATATGCTTGGCGCTAATCTAGCCATTGACCTCAAATCAGACGGTATTGCCGTAATATTGCTGCATCCCGGGCTGGTCGCTACAGAGATGACGGGTGGCGCTGGCATTTCAGCTGATGACGCCGCAAAAGGCTTGATTCGGCAGATTGACGCTTTGACGTTGCAGTCCAGCGGAAAATTCATGCATGCAGAGGGCTACGAGTTGCCTTGGTAGCTTGATGATCATTGCACTCATATGATACCCATCTCATTTTTAGAGATTATCGTTCTTTTTAGAGAATTTTCCACTCATATAACTACTGTTCGCGTATCTTTCTAGATTTTCTGCTAAATGATCATAAATTGTATTAATTACGTCAAATGACCGATAAAACAGCAACATTTCAAACAGAAAAGGACGGTAGCCTCCGAGTTTATTCGGTTCGGGCTATGCAGCTTGTCTGGACCACCAATGCAAAGCTAACGGTGGCCTTCGGCCTGCTAACGCTCGTAACCGGCCTACTTCCGGCCGGAATGGCTTACGTCGCCCAATTGATCGTCGATAGCGTGGTGGGGGCCTTAAATGACGGCCTACCCGTTCGGACAGCCCTTATATACATCGCTATCGAGGGTCTGCTTGTCGCCCTCATGGCGGCGGCCCAGCGCGGTATCAGTCTTTGCCAGGCACTGCTTCGAGCGCAACTAGGACATCGCGTAAACGTGATGATCTTGGAAAAAGCGCAGCAATTGGCTATGGCGCAATTCGAAGACGCGGACTTCTACGACAAACTAACCCGCGCGCGACGCGAGGCATCCAGCAGGCCACTAAGCCTGGTGAATCGCACATTCTCGCTAGCGCAAAATGCGATCAC
The DNA here is from genome assembly GCA_021773015.1 of Woeseia sp. GTDB lineage: Bacteria > Pseudomonadota > Gammaproteobacteria > Steroidobacterales > Woeseiaceae > OFTM247. The sequence continues at coordinate 19,502 of JAJFKW010000001.1, read as the reverse complement.
TTTGTTGGGATACGCGGTGCTTTTGCTGCAGTTCTCACCCTATGCGGTACTCGTTCTCCTGTTGGCCGGCTTCCCCTCTTTCTTCGCAGAAACGCGATTCGCGAGCGAGGCATTTCGACTTTTTCGCTGGCGCTCCCCAGAGTCTCGCAAGCAGATGTACTTGGAGACCGTCTTAGCCAGGGAAGATCACGCGAAAGAAGTCAAATTGTTTCAGCTTGGCCCGCTGTTTTTGCAGCGATACAGAGATATTTTCAAGGGCCTCTATCGCGAGGACAGAGCGCTGACGCTTCGCCGCGAATCTTGGGGTCTCATTCTGGGCCTGGTCGGTACGTTAGCGTTTTACGGCGTCTATGTATGGATTGCGATTAGCACCATGCAGGGACTTATTTCACTTGGTGAAATGACGATGTATTTGATGGTATTCAAACAAGGGCAATCATCTGTTGCCGCCAGCCTCTCCGCTATCGGTGGCATGTACGAAGACAATTTGTATTTGTCGAACCTTTTTGAGTACCTGGCTCAAGACGTTACCGAATATTCCGGCAGCAGAAAAATTGGCGAAAAACCAGGAGACGGCGTGCGTTTCGAAAACGTTGATTTTGCGTACCCCGGTAGCCGCCGAGCGGCGCTTAGCAATATCAACCTGCATTTGATCGCGGGGCAAAGTCTTGCGCTGGTAGGCGAAAACGGCGCGGGTAAAACAACCCTCATCAAACTTCTCACCGGACTTTATCAGCCAACACGAGGCCGCGTCCTGTTAGATGGAACACCTTTGCCGGAATGGGATGTCGAAGCATTGCGCGGTCGATTCGGCGTTATTTTCCAGGACTTTGCCCGCTATCAAATCACCGTCGGCGAGAACATCGGTGTCGGCGACGTTGAGCACTTTTCCGATTCGGAATTATGGCGGCACGCCGCGGAACAAGGCATGGCAGACAAATTCATAGGTGATCTTCCCGCAAAATACGAAACGCAATTGGGTAGTTGGTTTAAGGATGGCCAGGAATTGTCATCGGGTCAGTGGCAGAAAATAGCTCTTTCAAGGGCATTCATGGATCAGCAGGCAGACATACTGGTTATGGATGAGCCCACGGCAGCGATGGATGCGGCAGCCGAAGCTGAGTTATTCGAGCACTTTCGAAAGCGTACACGGCAAAAGATCGCGATCCTGATTTCGCACCGCTTTTCGACAGTCCGGAGAGCCGACAGTATCGTCGTGATTCGTGATGGGAGCGTTAGTGAGCACGGTACTCACGACGATCTTATGGCGTTGAATGGTCACTACGCCACACTATTCACGCTGCAGGCCCAGGGTTATCAGTGAGTCGCCCAGATTCGTCTTACTAAGCCATTCGCGGCACCGTGGCCCTCTAATGCGGAGCATATAATCGGACTGAGCAACAATTCGGCGGCGATTCGATGATAATCTGTCGCAGGAAATGAGTTACTCCAACCACGAGGTCACGAGGACAAGAAAGTGCCAAAAAAATTTACAATGTTAGCTGTAATTCTCCTCTGCTCTGCGAACATCGGTGCGGCCGAACTGACGGGAACGCTCAAGAGAGTCGCTGACAACGGTGAACTCCGCATTGGCTTTGTCCCAGATGCGCCACCGATGTCGTTCGTTGATGGCGAGGGCAATCCAACCGGCTATTCGATATCGCTATGTAAGACAGTGGCCTCGGCGATTAAAGCTGCAACCGGCCTGGAACAAATGCGGATTAGCTACACGCCGTATCTACTGCCGGAAGAACGACTTGCAGCGATCGAAGACGGAAGAATCGATCTCGAATGTGGTGCGTCGACGGTAACTTTGTCCAGACGAGAGCGAGTCGATTTTTCACTGATGACTTATATAACAGGTGGCGCAGTCGTTTCAAAAACGAAGTCTCCCGTAGCGTCCATCTCAGATCTGGACGGCAAGAAAATAGCGGTCATTCAAGGAACAACGACCCATACCACTCTGGAAGAATTTGCAGAGGTAAATGACGCTGACATCACACTGCACGTTATCGGTTCGCACGACCGAGGAATGGAGTTACTTGAGCAGTCGAAGGTGGATGGTTACGCCACTGACCGGGCGATGATCGTCGGCCAGGTCTTGCGATCTGTCGATGCTGCAAGCTACGCGATAACATCCGACGTTTTCTCTTTCGAGCCCTATGGCCTGATGATGAAGCGCGGTGATACCGACTTTCGATTGGTTGTTGACCGTGCCTTGGCGAGCCTTTATCGAACCGCGAGAATTCGACGAATTTTTCACAACTGGTTCGGCCGCCATGGTGAGCCACTCTCTCCTGTCGTCGAAGCCGTCTACCAACTACAGGCAGTCGCTGAATAAGCGGTTCCGAGACTAGCGTGAGCGAGCCAACATACGAATGCGGCGAACTTAGTGATGTTTTCGCGTTCAGATATATAGTGACGTGAAAGTGCTGCAAAGTCGGCGAAGCGCAAACGGATTGCGCTGGCAAGGAGTTTCAACACATGATTAAGGTTTGTTTGCTGACCGCAATACTAACAATTGCAAACTCTGCTATCGCATTGGGCGAACCGGCCAAGCCTGCTCTACCAACAGACTTGGCCGAGAAAAAGAGTTTACTCAATCTCATTAAATGGCCGGAGACGCATGGCGATGCGAATGTTCGCCTATTGTGTCAGGCCATCGTCAAGTCCAGCGGCAAAACTGAATCCGTTAGCTGTTATGCACGGAACAACTGGGAACCCGATTTCGCGGAAGCTGTTTCAAAAGCAGGCAAGAAAGCCCGTTTTGTTCCTGCAACGCAGGATAACAAAGGTCGCAAAGTCGGCTTTTATTTCCAAGTTGAATTCTTAAAGAAGGGCGACGATAAGAAAATCAATATCTACATGAATCCTGGTCTGGAAGAAAATGTGCAAGAGTACGGTCCAGAACATGTCGCACCGCAGCGAATCTTGGGCAAGGAATACTGGCCCGACGTTTGTCCGAAACATGCGCGCTGGACGGTATTGGCACGAGGGTTCGTAGATGAGAATGGCGTCGCAAGCAGTGTCAACATGACCCACTCCGCAGGCATCGTACCAACGTCACCGTGTCTGCAAGCCATTGTTAAGACCGTCGAGACCAGTCGATTTTCGCCAACTTACGTCGACGGTGAAGCGGTGCCCAGCGCTATGATGGAATATTTCGGTATTTAGTCGAACGTCGACTGCTATTATTTTCTGCGTATGCATCTGAGCTAGCGTGATCTAGCCACACGTTGGCTTCCCTAACTCCGGCGGCAACATCGATTCGATGCGCTCCATTACGTCGAGCCGATGAACAAGATCGTGTATGTAATCTAGCTTATCGGTTTCCAGAATGAGCACGTCGCTCATCTTATAGGAGTTAATCCAAGCTTCGTACAGTTTGTCCAAGCGTTTCAGGTAGGCCAACGGAACGTCTTGTTCCATTTTCCTGCCGCGTAATTTGATCCGCTTACGCAACGCGCGCATTGAGCATCGCAAATAGATCATCAGATCCGGTGGTTTGATGGCATTTAAAATAGACTGATAGAAACCCCAATAGGTCTCCCAGTCTCGGTGATCCATGCGTCGCATATCATGTAGCGCGGTCGCAAATATTTCCGCATCCTCGAATATCGTCCTGTCTAACACCACAACACCTTGCGAACGATCCAATTCCTGATGTAGGCGAAACTTATTGCTCAGAAAATATAGCTGCGAATGAAACGACCATCGCTTCATGTCCTTGTAAAAATCCGGTAGATACGGATTGTCTTCGTTAGGCTCATAAAATGGAGATATGCCGTACGTTCGGCTCAGAAATTCCACCAGCGTTGATTTTCCCGCGCCAATGTTGCCTGCAATTGCGATCGATTTATGCACCGGTATCCATATTCCTTGCCAGGTATTGACGCATTGACTATAGCGTCCTTCAGTCCGTGCTAGCGTAGCAATTCACGCCGCTGTGTCCAACGTTGTTCCTTCAAGGGTGATCCGGTGCATCAATCGAAATTGCCCATGATAGTCGTTGACCGCGAAATGCATTGTTGCTCGGTTATCCTAAAATGCGATGCTTCCTTGTTGCCAGCTAAAGGGCTGCACAAACTCATCTTTAACGGCGTGTTCGTATAGAAAATCTAGCAAGGGCCTGGACTCGTCAACCGTCATGCCCGCGAAGCGTAACGTAAAATCTGGATTTACGTATAACGCCGGCCTGCCCGAAAGTGGATGTCGAATGACAACAGGATGTAAAGCGTCTTGGTTTGCCTCGTCAAGATTTCGAAACTTCCTGCGCAATTCGCTTGGAATAGCTTGCCTGTCGCCAAATGTATGCCTGCTTGAATGATGCGCCTGCATGTTTAGCAATTGCCGTTTCAGTTTACTGGGCAACGCGTCATATGCTGCGTACATGTTCGCAAACAGCGTATCGCCGCTGCTCGCAGGAGCAATTTTTGCGTATAAAATCGAATCCATTGCGGGTGCTTGATCAAACGAAAGATCAGAGTGCCAACCCTCCCCTATGTTGAACTTGTCCTCCGGATTTTTACGAACTTCGGCGACTTCCGGATACCCTACAACGGGCATAAAAAATCGGTTGACATTGATCGTGCCAAAAAAAGCAAGTTCAATATGGCGCTCGGGCGTTAACTCCTGGCCTTCAAAAAAAGCACACCGAATGCGGCATAAAGCAATTTCAATTGCTCTACTACATCATCACCCAATGGCTCGTTGAGCGCGATTTCCCGCATCTCGACACCAAGTGCAGATTGCGTAACCGCTTTCAATTTGAGCAGCTGCCTGACACCACTGCATCATATACGCAGCACAAACCATGATCGCAGACGTTACTCTTATTCCGTCGCAAGCGATTCCAATCGGGCCGCTTCAAATTCATCGCCCGGATTCCATGTCGGCATTTCATCAGCATTGGCGATTGCAAGACCGGTCCAATATCCGAGTAAAGCATCCGAAATCATCCCATCGAAATTCCAACTGTCATCATACTCATCACTCGGTTGATGATAGTTAACGTCGGTATAGTGATTGACTTGCGCTTTGCCCCAGTCTTTCTCTCTATCGACAAAATCTGTTCCAGTATCCAGATACATCGCTGGCACACCGATTTTCGCAAAGCTGAATTGGTCGGAGCGATAGAAATATCCACGATCCGAAAATTGATCGGCCCTGACCACCCGACCTTGCTCAGCCGCTACGCTACTTAAGATTTTGTCTATCGAAGATTTCCCGAGTCCGATATAAGTGACGTCATGAGTTTCTCCCCAAATATTGCCACCGTCATAGTTCAAATTTGCAGCGATCTTGCCTGGCATGAATGTTGGGTTTTCAGCATAGTATTTAGAGCCCAACAGTCCTTGTTCTTCTGCCCCGACCAATGCAATCACAATTGATCGTCGAGGCGTCTCTGGTAGTGACTTAATGGCTTTCGCGATAGCGAGAATTTGTGCGACACCCGATGCATTGTCCATAGCGCCGTTGTAGATAACATCACCTTCGTCGTTCGGCGTACCGATACCCAAATGATCGTGATGTGCGGTATAGATAACCGCTTCGTCTTTGAGTACCGGGTCGCTGCCCGGTATGAGTCCCAAAACGTTAGCCGATTGCACTCGATTGATCGAGACATCCATGCTGATCGACGTCGTCACACCCAATGAAACGGGTTCAAAATCACGATTGTCGGCAGCCTCACGCAGTGTATCGAGATCCAGCCCAGCCATTCCCACTAGCTTTCTTGCAGAATCTTCGGTAACCCATGCTAATGCCTGACTTCTTGGTTCATCGCCTGCTGGCAATTCGAATGCTTCGCCTGTCCACGACGTTTGTACAACCTGGTAGGGGTATCCTGCCGACGGTGACGTGTGAATGATGATTGCACCGGCAGCGCCTTGTCGGGCGGCACTTAGATATTTGTAATCCCAACGGCCATACCAAAGTCGCGTTTCGCCAGCAAACAGTTCAGGATCCCAATCTGGGTCGTTGTTCATCATGAGTAGAACTTTGCCCTTCAGGTCATGGCCCTTGTAATCGTCCCAATCGTATTCTGGCGCTTGAATGCCGTAACCGACAAAAACCACTTCCGCATCTTCGACGATCGCGTGCTCATCCTGCACGCCGCTGGAAACGATAAATTCATCCCATTGCTTCAACGTTAAATTCGTATCATCACGGACAAATGTCCACGTGTCTGGCTGCTCTGCTGTTACGCCAATAAGGTCAAAGGGTTGTTCCCAACTACCATCCGTGGCACCGGGCAAAATGCCCATTTTTTCCATCTCTGCTGCCAGATATTTTCGCGCGGCCTCGTCACCTGCACTCCCCGGTCCACGCCCTTCATATTTATCGTCGGATATCTCAACGACATAGTCGCGCATAAGGTCTGCGGTAATAGCCAACGCTGCCCTTTCTGCCACTGGATTGCCGTCGGTTGACTCGGCCGATTGCAGAGCGCTTTCGGAGGTCTCATTTGAGTCGCCGCAAGCATAAAGTAACACTGGAAGAATGAATGCTAATATCTTGTTATTATTCATAATATTTACTCAAACCTTGAAAGCGATACAGGGAAAATTGGCCACCATAGCATAACCTCTCCGGCGTGCGCACATTGACTGACCGACAACTCGCAACGACGCACTGCGGCCCCGCGGATTTGCGCTAACGACTAAGCGAAGATCTCTGCCAAAAAGCTTGTCATCGCATCCCACGAGCGTCTATCGGCATTCGCGTTGTACATCAAACCATGACCTGCGTCATTCGCTTGCGGGTTGGTAAACGCATGCGTTGTCTTTCCGTAGGCGTGTATTTGCCAGTCCGCATCCATTCTTGTGAGTTCGTCAGCCAACCCCAGCGCTTGCTCCGGCGTCGCCATTGGGTCGTCCCAGCCATGCAATACCAGAATATTCGCATTGGTTTTAGCTCCCACCGTATTATCCGGCGGAGAAAACACGCCATGAAAGCTCGTGACGCCCAGAACATCCGCGTCGATTCTCGCCAAATCCAATACGCAAAGCCCTCCAAAACAATAGCCAATTGCGGCTTTCTTGTTGGCATCGACCATTGGTTGATTGGTCAGTACATTGAGAGCGACTAGTAGTCGGTTTTGCAACATCTTCCGGTCGTCAAGAAATGGTTGCATTAGTTGTCGGTTTTCATCCGAATCGCTTCCCAGCACGCCACGCCCGTACAAGTCGAGCGCAAAACCAACATAGCCGAGTTTCGCCAATTCCTGCGCACGGCCGTTTTCGAAGTCGCTCCGGCCACGCCAAGCGTGTGACACTAGTACACCCGGGCGGACACCAACGTGAGTATCATCCCAGGCAACATACGCTTGCAACTCTGCATCTCCGTCTGAATAGTCGACAGTCTTATTCTTAATTGTCACAAATCACTCCGACAGTCATTGGACGCGGCAGTGTAACGGTAAAAGCCACAGTATTTCCAAAGGCATGTATGTCTAACCGCAAGTGCGCTTTACAACGCTTAACCGATTGGTTAAGCTTTATCAATGAATCATCACGACAAAGACCTGGACCAAGTTTTCTTCGCGCTTGCAGACACGACTCGCCGCGGAATTCTCAGCCAACTCATCAACGGAAAGTCGACCATCGGCAAAATTTCGCAACCGTACTCCATGAGCGCACCAGCGATCTCCAAACATCTGCGAATTCTGGAACGTGCAAATCTCATTAAGAGAAGCAAAATTGGTCGCCAGCATCACTGTGAGTTAACGACTGCCGGCCTGAAAACGGCAGAAGATTGGTTACAGTTTCATCGTGAATTTTGGAAAACACGCTTGGATGCGTTGGATGCTTTGCTGGGCAAATCCGATCCAAAAGGCAGATAGGCCACCACGCCACTATCTAAAATCAAACAATAAGGAGCGAAATATTGTCCACTGAAAGTTCTCTTGTGATTACGCGTATCTACCCCGCTTCTGCCGCGAAAGTTTTTGCTGCCTGGACCGAAGCCAATCAACTAAAACAATGGTTTTGCCCCAGCGATGACATGAGCGTTCCTGTTGCCGAAGTCGACGCACGCGAGGGCGGCCAATTTCGAATAGTGATGCAAAACAAAGATGGCGAGACGTTCTCGCCCGGCGGCACCTACGAAGTGGTCATCCCCAATGAAAAGCTGGTGTTTAGCTGGAAGTGGGCCGATTCTGACCTAGTCACTAAAATCACTCTGGATCTCGAGGCACTAGGCCCTAATCAGACAGAGCTTACCCTCACTCACGAAGGGTTTCCTGAATCATCGGTTCGCGATCTTCACAATGAAGGCTGGAATGGATGCCTCGGGCGCCTCGACAAATACTACAATTAATTTCTTCCGGGAGACTCTGGTGAAACTCTACTACTTTCCACTTTCCACATACTCACAAAAGGTATTGATCGCACTGTATGAAAAAGCGATCGAATTCGAAAGCGAAATAACGAATCTAATTGACGCCCATGCACGAGAAAAATACCGCAATGTTTATCCGATGGGAAAAATTCCCTTATTGATGGACGATAATGAATACATGGTCCCCGAATCAAGCATCATCATCGAGTACCTGGATCAGTTAAAGGCGCCCAAAATGATATTTGGCGACGCTACCCAACAGCGGCAAATTCGCTTCAAAGATCGAATATATGATCTGTATCTTGCCGAACCAGTTACCACGCTACTTTTCCAAAATATGAAACCGGAAGATAACCGTGACGCAGAGCGAATTGACACAGCAAGGCGACGCATCAACACAATGTACATGTTTATGGATCAGGAGTTGGCACAGCAGCGATTCAGCAACGGCAGCGAGTTTTCGATGTCGGATTGTGCCGCCGCAGCTGGGCTATTTTACGCGCGAAGGGAGGCACCGTTCGACGACTACCCGAATGTATGCAGATACTGGGAACGGCTCCTCGCCAAACCGTCGGTACAACGCGTTCATGAAGAGGCAGAACCGTATCTCGCGGAACTAACGAAAAGGACTGCCGCCTAATCGACCCATCTACTGCAAAGCGACTGCTTTGGTCGGCGGCGACTACCTGAATAGGATCGACTGATTTGTTGAACTGTAGCCGTCTAACGGCTAATGGCAATTCGGCCAAGAAAATTGAAAGTCGCACACGTCCATTTGGCATCTCAGCACGACCTTTCGTCTCAACAGCTAGCGATACTGGCGCGTGGGCTCAGCGGATTGAATGTCGACCAACATGCGGTCGTGAGATGTCAGCAGGTGGCTGAGCAACTTTCGCGCGTTCCCTATGTGACCATCGGGCCACTGGTTTCCTCCCCGATCGTCGCCAACTGCCTGCTGCCGTGCGCTGACATTTGTCATGCACACGACGCACGCAGCGCACAAACAGGACTTTTGCTCACGTTGACCCGCTCAATACCATTTATTTTGAGTTATCGAAGTCAGACGACGGTGAGCGACGCTCCTATAACTAAGGCAATAAATCGTCGGTCTCGGGCAATAGTTTGCGCTTCTATTATTGATCAGCAAAGGCTTTTGCAAGACTTCCCAGAATCGACCATTAGCGTTATTGCCAACACGACCGGCAAAGGCGAAAACGGTTATCAGGAACTCGAGGCCAATCGACTAGCGGCACAATATCTTGACGTCTACTGCCGCGCCCTCGAATGCGATTAAGACAATACCTCGTGTGGTGCAACAACTGCGCCTTTCAGGGCCTCTAAAATTCCCACAAAATGCCAATGGCGGGAAGCAGTGGTAACCAAAAGTCCTGGCTTCTCTCCAAGGTTGGCGTCTCGTCGTCTTCGAGAAGGTCAAAATCGGAACAGCAGATATTTGTTCGGTTGGTTAGGTTTGAAATCTCTACGAAAACCGTCAGCGAGCCACGCTTTACGTCGAATTTGCGACTTAGCCGCGCGTCAATCGCGCCGAACGTGCGATAACGACGCGCATTGCGTTCACCGAAAACAGCTACAAATTCTGCTTCGCCATCGTCGTCCACCACCGTCCTGAGATCAAACTGGGTTCTGGGCCATCCGCTGTGGACATTAGCAACGACTGCAGCCTCCCAGCGCTCTCCGCTAAATGAAAGGCCAGCCAAAAATGCATGTTTTTGATCCCAGCTGCGAAACTGCTGCCGACCTGCAACAACGTCAAACGCTTTGGAGTACGTATACGTCGCCCACCAGGCCCACGGCCCCTCTCCTGTGCGGTCAATCGATAATTCCACCCCACGTGCACGGGCGCGTGTTGGCGAAATTCGTATTCGATCAGGTGCTAGTTCCGGAATCAATGCGAATGAATCGAACAAGTTTTCGAACCGTGGCCGTAAATCACGCATTTCTTTCTGGAATGCTTCAACTCTTAGCGTAGCCTGGTTGGCGAATCGATGATTGATGCCAACGATAAGATGATCTGCGCGTTGCGCCGGAAAATAACTCGTAATGCCGTCCTCTATCTGCAGCTCGTTAATGGCTTGCGATTGATGGTACCGCCCCCAACTGAGGCGTAAATCGGTATTTCGAGAAATGCCGTAGTAAAGTCCGGCTCTGGGACTGACCTGTGACGATGCTTCTCGCGACGAATACGTCTGAGTATCCCAACGTAGGCCTAAATCAAGCACAGCTTTGTCTAGAACCCGCCAGCGATCTGATACATAGAACGAATAACGCTGCCCTGACGGATCGATATCAATCGAACGGCTAACTGGCCCATCCGTACCAACAATAATCTCAGGTAGCCCGAAGTATGACGCTGTACTTGAATAATCGAAGTCTGCTGTGCTGTGTTCGGCCACAAAACCCCACTGCACCAGGTGCCTTTCGTCCATGTTCCAAGCCCAATCTTGGCGTAGCCCGAAATTTCTTATGCTGCGCCTATCGCTGGCAGTCGAAATGAATTTTTCCTCATCATTGGTCTCTGCATTGCGTTGATGTTGCAAAGCAGAGAGAGAGAAAACCGTAGTGCTACTCAGCACGTCGCTCCACTTCGTATCAATTCTCGCCCAAAACTCAGCGTTCTGCGTGTCACTAATACTTCTTTCCAATTCATCCGGTTCGTCCTCAAGCACCACCAGAAGTGAGTCATCTGCAAAGATAGCATTGGCAGAAATTTGCGTTGACGGCGTTACCTGCAACGAAAATTGACCGAATACATCGTAGTACGACGGTTCACCCAATTCCTTTTTGAGCACGAGATCGAGATTCCCTCGTCGCGCAGACAGCAGCCAACTCTTGTCACCATCACGATCTGTGCCACTCGTAAGAAACGACGTATTGAATACGCTTAACCCCACCTCCGTGCGGCTAGGTTGTTCCGGATTCAGAGAATCAATTAATACGACGCCACTTAAGTGATCTCCATAACGCACCGGAAACCCGCCGGTATACACTTCGATGCCGTTGATGGCCCGCGCGTCGATATTGCTGAATATGCTCTGGTAGTCGCGCGCATGGTAAGGATCGATCAACCGGTGACCATTCAACAATATTCCGGTTTCATTTTGCTCTCCGCCGCGAAAATGGCTACGGGCAGAAACACCACCGGCGGCGGTACCGGGAAGCCGCTGAGCAGCTCGAATTGGGTCCTCGCCAACATCGGGCATGTTTTGCACCGTGCGTTGATCAATGAAGAATGTCGAGTTTGCTAGCTCTCTGGATAACTGGTAGCGGCTGGCGGAGACGGTGATAGATTCAAGCAACGGGGCAACCGCGGCAACGTCAGCAGGCTCGAAAATGCTGGTCGACATTGCTTGAATTTGTGCCTTCGACATTCTCGTAACGAGGTAAAAGCCACTGTCTTCGACGACTTTGAGATGAAACGGTCTAAGGATTTGATCAACAACCTGCAACGGGCTGCCATCCGCCGGCTCCGCCTCAACCAGGAACGAATCACTGAGCAGATTCGTGCTGTAGACAAACGGTTCACCGGCATCTCTGTAGTCGTCGATGATTGCCGTGACCGCTCTTCCCACAGTCTTGGTCGTGCTCGATTTTTGCGCATAGCTTACGTTCGTCGAAACCAGCAATAGCACCGCATACAACAACACGTGCCGTATCAAATGCATCGTCGAAGCGAGCGTCATTAGTCGTCCACTGGTTTCACACTTATCACAATTGTGTCAGGCCGGACATCCGCCGCAAGGTCCGTTGTTATTAGGTGAAGCTGTAGTGCAACGAGTGGTTCCTTATCGACACTGCCGAGAATCGCTTCGTTCGCAAGATTGCGCGCACCCGGACCGACGTATTGAATGCTCCGGCCGGTCTCACGGCCAACCCATTCAATGAAATCATATATTGAGCGTTTTTCAGCATCAATATGCGGTGCAATCTTCGCTGCCCAATCCCATTCGCTATCGGATGGGTTGATGGTCGTACGACTGGAGAGGCCGTCGTCCGAAAATTGAACTTTCTCGCCCGCCAGCGCTTTTTCACTATAGGTGTCTGCCAATATTTGCACCATGCCTTCACGCACGCTTACGAGTAGCTCCTTTGGACCTTGTTCCACCATATACTGCGTACCAAGATGTTCAACATCACCAAACTTTGTTTCGACAACTAACCTAGATTTCGATGCTATGCCGGTGCCAGAATTTTGTGAATCAAAATACACTCTGCCTGCATCCAAAATCAGCGTATTGCCGGTACTAAATTTCACCGTCGTCTTTTCGTCCAAACGAATCGATCCACCGTTTCTCCATGACAGGGCTAAGGCGGAATCGTTACCGGTACTCACCGCATAACCCGACAAGAGATCGCCGCTGCCAGTCGCTGCTGACGTCTTCAAATCATCGATAAACTGGTAAATTCTAACTTCGCCAACCTGGCGCTCAATTCGTGCAACTAATTCTGCCGAATGCGGCGGGACTGGCCGCCAAGCATCAAGCATAATTACGGCAGCGAATAAGACGGATGCAGCAGTCGCAAATCCGATCAAATTACGCTTACGTCGGGATCGCCTAGTGATTTGCTGCCAATCCGCATGCACAGCGGCCCGAATGCTAGCGGCATCGTCTGGCGGCGGCTCCGGTCTGCGCGATGCCATGCGAAATAGTTCCTGCAACGCGTCTTCCGGCTCCCTTGACTGCTGGTCGGTAAGATTGTTCATGTCTGCGCGGTTCCTGGTACGTTCGATGGTAAGTTAGAGGGAGTCACAAGCGAACAGTAGACATCGCTGAACGCGCGCTTCGCCCGTGCCAATAATGATTGGGTTGCCTCATGACCGATTTCCATTCGACCAGCAATTTCTTTAATCGAGTAACCTTCAATGTATTTCCACTCCAGAATCTTTCCGTATTTGTCTGGAAGTTGGTCCAAAGCGACCTGAATGAGTCGCGCGAGTTCTACGCGTTGAAATTGCGTATCGGGATTTTCCGACTCAGACATGGGATATGATTCGGCCGCGGCCTTAAAGTCCGGGTGATCTTCCAACAAGACGATGTGCTGGCGATACCTGCCCTGACGTCTGAGCCAGTCACAGATTTCATTTCGACAAATTGCACAAAGCCAAGTGAACAGGGCCGCTTCGCCCTTGTATGACGAAAGCTTGCGAAGTGCTTTTGCGAGCACCTGTTGCACTACCTCGCGGGTCGCCTCGGTATCATTGCCTAACCGCACCACGGCAAAGCGATAGACTCGCGGGAAAAATTCATCGAAAAATCGTGTGAAAGCCTGCTCATCTCCCGCGAGCAACTGCCTAACAAGTCGTTTGTCGTTGAGATTGATTGCCACGTTCTGAGTCATCCTGAGTACTTCCCCGTATGACGTAGCCAAAGCCAATAATCGGTCGCCGACTGCCAAATCGCTCTCGGGGCCAACTCTCGAAGGCCGACGCATCTATCTTAGCGCCATCTTCGGCAACATCAATCGCTTAGGGTGCCGAATATGTTAACTCGTGAAACCAGTAGAACCTGGTTACGCACAGCGGCCTATATACTTCATGGGACGGCAGCCCTCGGCAATTTGGCTAGCGCCAATATCGAAGCATCCGTCGCATTTTCAAATTTCTAATGTGGTTTCGCGGTTTTGCTCGCAGATGTGAAGTTCCGCGGGCGATTAGATCATCGGTCGCGCTGAGCACACGTTCTGACGACTTGCCATCAAACGTGGGATGTAATTGACCGACATACCGGGTGATTAGCGGGTCCGCGGCGGTCGGCTGTTTCACCAGACAATTTTCCAATGTCAGTTGCAACAAATCCGGATTATCAATATCAATGACATACTCGTCTGGAAGACTATTTCGAAAAGTTATGGCCGGCTTGCCGAGAATCGCGAACTCGCCAATGATGGATGACGTATCCGATAGAAGTACCTGCGCCGCCCTTAACAATCCGCCGACATTTTCCATATCGACTACTGTCAGATATTCGCTCTGCAGGGATTTGTACTTGTCGATCCAGCGTTGCTCCATTTTCGGGTGAAACTTGACCACCCAATAGAAGTCACTTATCGCCGATATTCGTGCGATCTCATCAATTAAGCAGGCAGCAGAAGTTAGTTTTGGCGAAAATGTCGGTGCATACAATACGATTGGTTTGTCTTCGACTGAGAAACTTTCAGCCTTGGCATGATACAACGCGTCAATCTTTGGCCATCCAGTTTCCGCAACGTCAAAATGTCCGTGCTCTTGCTTTAGTGATTGAAATCTATTGGTTGTAATTGGGCCATGGGTACAATACAAGTCAAAGCAGCCACGAATCCCGAAGTGACCTTTCTTTTTCCATTCGAGACCGTGAAACACCTGTACTTTGAGGCCGGGAATAAATGGGGGAACATGATTTCCAGGTACGAAACATGCAATAGGATTGAAATCGATGACGTCATCGACCGTCGGAATGCAGTATTCATCTTTCACGCACCGATCGTCGATTTCCTGGCCCGCGAGAAACCAGGCCACTCGGTCGCCGCGACGGCGGATGACTTCCTGCAATGGCCGAAGAATTTCGTACGCATAGTTATGACTAACGTAAAACAGATAGTTTTTCTGTCGCACTCTATTGTTACGTTTTTTTGATAACTTCGACGATCGCGGTCGTCGAAATAGATGGCGTTCTGGGCAAATAGATCACGTCGCAGATGTTGCGCAAGTCATCAAATTTTCCGCGCCAGTCATCTCCCATAACCAACAGATGTGCAGCATGCGATCGGATATAGTCTTCCTTTTGCTCAAGCGACTCTTCCAAAAACACCTCTCCCACGCAAGCAAGCGCGCTAATAATGCGCATTCGATCATTCTCGCTGTAAATCGGAGTACGCTTTTTCTTTCCGGTGCTGAAAGCGTCGGATGATACGCCAACGATGAGATAATCGCCGAGGGACTTTGATCGCTCCAAAATGCTTAGGTGTCCAGCATGAAATACATCAAATGTCCCAAATGTAATGACTCGTATCAAATCTGCTCCGCCCGATTGGCGCCAACGAACTGGCCATAAATGAGCGACGCATGATACTTCGATCAACTCACAAGCGCATTTGCTAATATGCCCGCCATGCCCGCAGCCTATTTCGTATCCGATTTACATATTACTTCCCCAGACGACGCACGAAGTGTCCTGTTTTGTCGATTCTTGCGCCGTCTCCGCGGTGTCAGCGGGCTGAGCCACTTGTTTTTGATGGGCGATATTTTCGATCTTTGGCTCGCCGACCATGAGCATTTCGTTGCCAAATATCGACTGATTATCGAGGAAATCGAAAAATTGCGCGATCTAGGCGTAGAAATTCATTATTTTGAAGGCAATCACGACCTCCATCTTCGGCGTTTCTGGTCGGATAGGCTACGACTCAAAGTCCATGAAGAGCCTATGTATTTTGATTTCAATGGCTCAATCCTGCGGTTAGAGCACGGCGATCAGATGGACCCCGAAGATCGCGGCTATCGGTTTTTACGCTGGCTTTTGAGAACACCCCCGATGCGCTACTTTATTTGCCACATGCCACCGTCTCTGGTGGTTCGCCTCGGTGAACGCGCCAGCAAGAGCAGCCGCAGCTATACCAGTCAAACGAAGACAATTTCGGCACAAAAAGCGTTGGAAAAAATTCGCCTGCATGCACAAAAAACCCACGCGCAGCGTGCATTTGACGTACTTGTTGCGGGTCACGTACACGTTCGCGATGACTTTGTCTCTAGCGATCACGGTAGTCCGTACCGCGCCATTAATCTTGGGACCTGGATGGACACGCCCTGTTACCTTAAGATCGACGAATCGGGGGTCTGCATCTTTGAGCTAGACGATACTCACTTTAATAACGAATACTCCCAAGAAAATTAGCGATGAAACTTAAATGAAAAGCGTACGAACAGCTGTAATCGGCGTCGGCCATATGGGGCGCTGGCACGCAAATAAATTCGCCGCGCTGAAGACTTCGAATTTAGTCGCCATCGTCGACGCAGATATCGAACGCTGCCGCTCAATAGGCCAGGAGTTAGACGTTGATGCCATCGAAGACTATCGGGAATTGCCGGGTAAAGTCGATGCTGTGACGGTTGCGACGCCGACTAAGTCGCATCACGAAATCGTCGGATATTTGCTGCGCAACGGCATACACGTGTTGGTTGAAAAGCCCATAACAGCGACCGTCGCTGAAGCAGAATCGCTGATTGTGCTGGCCGATGCGGAAGATTTGGTACTGCAAGTCGGACACTTGCAGCGCTTCAATCCTGCTCTAATGGCAGTCACGCCGTATGTGAATAATCCGAGATTTATCGAGTCTCACCGAATTGCACCGTACACAGGCCGCAGTGTCGATATTAGCGTCGTTTTAGACTTGATGATCCACGATATCGATCTAATTCACGGCTTAGTACGCTCTCCGGTAGCGAAGATTGACGCGACCGGAGAGTCAATCATCAGCAACAGCATCGACATAGCTAACGCCCGAATAACTTTTGCCAGTGGCTGCGTTGCAAACATAACCAGCAGCCGCATCAGTTTCAAAACACAACAGACACTTAGGATTTTTCAAAGTGATGCCTATTTTTCGATGGATCTTGGGAAAAATACTTCTACAGTTTATCGCAAGAAACGATCGGGTCCGGTGCAAAAACTAGACGATATTGAAATCGATAGTTGGAGCGGAGATTCGGGAGATCCATTGCTCGTGCAGAACAAAGCGTTTCTTGAAGCTGTCGCAGGCGGGGCACCACCGATAGTAGACGGCAGAATCGCTATGGATGCACTACAAACCGCCACTACCATTGTCGAGCTGATAAACAACAAATGACTGACTTTGATATTCCCTTCGCACACCTTGCCCGCGCATATGAGACAAATGCGGACGCATTCGATGAAAGTATTAGACAGGTACATCGCAGCGGCCATTATATTTTGGGGCCACGTGGCGCGGCTTTGGAAGAAGCCGTAGCCGATTACTTGGATGTTTCTCATGCAGTCGGTGTGGGGTCCGGCACTGACGCGCTGAAGCTTGCGATCATTGCCGCCGGCATTGGGCCAGGAGACGAGGTAATTACGACGCCATTTACGTTCGCTGCCACTGTGCAAGCGATCGAATATGCCGGCGCAATACCTGTGTTGGTAGACATCGACGCAAATACACTCAATATTGACCCAGCACTCGCCGCAGCCGCCGTAACCGAGAATACCAAGGCACTGCTACCGGTACACTTATTCGGTCAGCCGGCCAACATGCGAAAAATCATGGAAATTGCGCACGATCACGATCTTATTGTCATTGAAGATTGTGCACAGAGTATGGGATCGACGATCGATGGCAAATCGAGCGGCAGCATCGGTCTTGCCGGCGCTTTTAGTTTTTATCCGAGCAAGACACTCGGTTGCTTCGGCGACGGCGGCATGGTGGTAACCAATGACGCCAACGTGAATGCCGTGTTGCGACAACTAAGACATCATGGCAACAACGGCCGTGGCGAGCACGTCATGCTCGGCTTCAACAGTCGCCTAGACGAATGCCACGCGGCTGTTCTAGAGATCAAATTGCCGCAACTTGAGGACATGAATAGTCGGCGGCGAGTCATTGGCGAACACTATGATACGGTTTTTTCATCCGCCAACGCTGAACTTCAGCAAGCGGAGGCTGGCGTTGAGCGAGTCTACGGCTACTACACGTTGGCGATCGACAATAGAGACGGCGTTCGAAAACAACTGCAGAATGCTGGAATTGCCTCTGCAATCTATTACGCGCGACCACTACATCAGCACGCCCACTTTTCCGATTCCTGCCGATATTCCGCGATGCCGGTCTCGGAAAACGTGTCCGCACGGTGTCTTTCACTGCCGATTTTCCCCGAAATGACTGATGCAGAAATAGACTATGTAGCTTCAACAACGCTGTCGCTGATCTTGTAATTCAGTCTCTCATTGGTATGTATTGCGAATAAACCGCGTGCTGGTAATAAAACCTTCGTTGCAGGGGTCCAATAGCATGAATCCATGGAGTATACCGCGTTGAACAGCCACCTATTTACCCGAGTTGCATTCGTTCTGCTTCTCGTGACGTCTTTGATATTCTCGATTGCTACACGTGGCGTTGCTGCGGATAAGTATGTCCTACCCGATGCCGCCGAGGACATAACACCTGTAAAAACCGGCCAGCGCGCGCCGCATTTCACAGTCCGAGATGTTGACAACAATCGCTATCAATTTGATCCGAACAATCTACAGAATGCCGCGGTACTCATTTCGTTTCGTGGCGGCTGGTGTCCTTACTGCAATATGCATCTGTCGGAGCTGCGACACGTTATTCCAGAAATAACGGCTGCAGGCATAGACGTGCTGTTCCTTAGTGGGGACCGGCCTGAGCTGCTTTACGCTAGTCTAGAAGATAAAACCCAAGAAGATATCGGAGAGCTAGGCTACACGATTCTGTCTGATGCCGACCTGGCAGCAGCAGCAGCATTGGGTACCGCATTTAGGGCGTCTGATCGCGTTAAGGCGCGTCGAATTGAAAAGGGCCAGGACATTGCCGGCTCATCTCTAGAGCAGTTCGGCGCACTGGCAGTACCGGCCGTCTTCGTTGTCAACAAATCGGGTGAGGTCGTATTTTCATACGTTAATGCGGATTATAAAGTCCGGCTACCTGCAGATGACCTTAAAGCTGCGGCACTAAGCACTGTTGGCAGGTAGGGCCGGAAATCCAAATCTGGGGCCTCAATCCGCCTACGCGCACAAATCATGCGCTGTTGGTCGGAGCGGATTGATCTTTAGCGGAAAGTTCAAAACTGTCGCTATCCCATTTGCGTTGATCGACATTTAGCTTCTTTAATTGGCGCCCCGACCATGATTGGCTCAGATCGCCTGCTGGCGATCTTCGGGTCTGCGACCCGCGTCGCAAAGCGACGCCGCCCAAAACGCCTTCGCGTTTTGTCGAACAATGTTCTTATCAGTAGATCGAACCACCAACCAATAAACGGGCCTCTGGCCCGTCAATCGATTGACGCCCCGACCATGATTGGCTCAGATCGCCTGCTGGCGATCTTCGGGTCTGCGACCCGCGTCGCAAAGCGACGCCGCCCAAAACGCCTTCGCGTTTTGTCGAACAATGTTCTTATCAGTAGATCGAACCACCAA